>NZ_CP150337.1:0-3470000 GCF_051474135.1 Sorangium sp. So ce385
ATGACGATTCCGAAACACGAGCCGCGCGAAGTCTTCGATCGGGCGATCGAGCATACGCGGACGCTTTCCCCCGCGACTTTCGACCAGTGGTTCGGGGGAGTTCAGTTCGATGATCTGACCGACGGCGTCCTCACGCTGCGTGTCCAGAACGAGTTCGTCCTCGAGTGGGTCAGGGACAACTTCCTGCCCGCGCTGACGGACAAGATCCGAGAGCTCACCGGCTGGTCGGTCCAGGTGGCGTGGACGATCGATCAGAACCTCGACTCGCCGATCGCCCAGCGCGTGGAGCTCACCCCGGTGCGTCCACGGGCGCTCGTGGTGCGCCCGACGAGCGCGGCGCCGGCGCCGGCGCCCCGCCCCGAGCCGTCGCTCCGGCGCGTCCCGTCGATGCCGGACGACCTCAACCCGAAGCACACCTTCGCGAGCTTCGTCGTGGGCCCGTCGAACCAGCTGGCGCACGCGGCCGCGATCGCGGCGGCGGGCGGCGGGGGCCGCCGGTACAACCCGCTCTTCATCTGCGGCGGCACGGGGCTCGGCAAGACGCACCTCATGCACGCGATCGCGCACCGCGTCTTCGAGGGCAGGCCGGAGGCGCGCATCATCTACGTCTCGGCCGAGAAGTTCACGAACGACTTCATCACGGCCATCCAGCACCACCGCATGGACGAGTTCCGCGCGCGGTACCGGTCGAGCTGCGACGTGCTGCTGGTCGACGACATCCAGTTCCTGGCCGGGCGCGAGCAGACGCAGGAGGAGTTCTTCCACACCTTCAACGCGCTCCACACGCTCGACCGGCAGATCGTGGTGACGAGCGACAAGTACCCCCAGAACCTCGAGCGCATGGAAGAGCGCCTCGTCTCGCGGTTCTCCTGGGGGCTCGTCGCCGACATCCAGGTGCCGGAGCTGGAGACGCGCGTCGCGATCGTCCGGAACAAGGCGGCGCTCGAGGGCATCGCGCTCACCGACGACGTCGCGCTCTACCTCGCGCAGATGGTCCGCTCCAACGTCCGCGAGCTCGAGGGGACGCTGATCCGGCTGGCGGCGAAGAGCTCGCTCACGGGCCGCCCCGTGGACCTGCCGTTCGCGCGCGCCGAGATCACGGCCACGTCGCCGCCGCGGGCGCAGATGATGAGCGTCGAGGACATCCAGCGCGCGGTGTGCCACCACTTCCACCTGCGCTCGATCGACCTCACGTCGAAGGACCGCCACAAGAGCGTGGCCTTCGCGCGCCACGTCGCGATGTACCTGTGCAAGCAGCGGCTGAAGTGCAGCTTCCCGGAGATCGGGCGGGCCTTCGGCAACCGCGATCACACGACCGTGATGAGCGCCGTCCGCAAGATCGAGGCGCAGCGGGACTCCGATCCGCAGGTCCGCGCCCACCTCGAGGCGCTCGAGAAGAAGCTCGCCGACGAGTGACCCGCGCGCGCCGCGCGCCGGGGCTCCCGCCGCAGGCGGCCATCCCCGCGGCGCGGTCCGCGCGGCGGGGGCCTCCCATCGCCGCGGCGGTCAGCGCCGCGGGCGCTCAGAGCTCGGACAGCGCGGCGCGCGCGTCGCCGGCGACGAGGTTGTTGCCGTAGGCGGAGGCGAGCTCGAGCACCTCCGCGAGCTCGCGCCGCGCCTCCTCGACCTTTCCCCGCTGCTTGAGGAGCGCGCCGAGCAGGTACCGGCTCTCCAGGGCGTCGATCCGGTAGGAGCGCGCCTCGGCGTAGCTCGCGAGCTCGCGCAGCAGATCGCCGGCGGAGGCCGCGCCGTTCAGGCCGTCGAGGTAGGCGAGGTGCGCGCGGTTGATCGCGGCGAGGCGCTCGTGGCCGCTCTCCTCGGCGAGCTCCTTCGACTCGGTGAACGACGCGTAGGCGCGCGGCAGATCGCCGAGCCGCCGGCTCGCGTCGCCGAGGTTGTGCAGCGCGGCGGCGGTCTCGAAGCGCAGGCCCGCCGACCGGGCGAGGTCGACGGCGCGCGCCGAGCTCTTCACCGCCGCGGCGAAGTCGCGGAGGAAGACGTGCACGAGGACGCGCTGCTTCTCGCGCTCGCTCGCCGCCGCGAGATCGCCCGGATGGCCGAGCGCCTCCGCCCGGTCGAGCGCGCGGAGCGCCGCCTCGATGTCGCCCGTCGCCGCGCGCGTCTGGGAGATCGCGAGCAGGAGCCGCTCGTCGTCGACGTCGCCCATCGCCTCGAGCTGCTCGACCGCGCGGACCGCGCGGGTGAAATCGCCCGTCCTCACGCCGATCTCCGTCTCGCACGCGAGCGCCTTGCGGCGGAGGTCCTGCCGGTCGCCGGCGAGGGCGTACGCCTCCTCCAGGCGCGCGTACGCGTCCGCGAAGAGGTCCACCGCGCCGAGCGCGCGCGCCACGTCGACGCGCGCCGAGAGCTTCTGCTCGGGGGCGCCGGCCTCGTCGATGCGCCGGAGCGCGCGGGCCGCGACGTCGCCGAGATCGGGCGCGGAGCGCACGCGCACCACGACGTCCGCGAGCGCGCGGAGCCACGCGGCGAGCTCCGCCGGCGAGCGCTGGGCGTGGTCGCCGAGGTCGAGCGCCTGGAAGATGAGCCGGAGCGCGGGGTCGAGCTGGCTCGCGCGGATCTTGTGGAGCGCCGCGCGCGCGTAGAACGTCGCGGCCCGGTCGCGGTCGCCGGCCTGGTAGAAGTGCTGCCCGATGCGCTCGGCGTGCTCGGCGCTGTCCTCGCCGACGACCGCGAGGTACGCCGCCGCGGCCGCGGCGTGCAGCTCCCGGCGCACCTCGGGCGGGATCGCGTCGAGGACGATCTCGCCGTGCATGGGCGACGCGAAGCCCGCCTGCGCGGGGCCCTTGACCCGCAGGAGATCGCGGGTCGCGAGCCCGGAGATCGCGCGGTTCACGAGCGAGAGCTTCTGCTGGAGCAGCGCCGCGAGGACCTCGGTCGGCACCGGGTCGCCGAGGATCGCCGCGGCCTGGAGCACGGCGCGGTCGCTCGGGTCGAGCCGCCGCACCCGGGTGGCGATGAGCGTGCGCAGCGAGCGCGGCACCGCCGACGCGCCGTCGAGCCGGGCCTTCACCGCGCCGCTCACCACGGTGAGCGCGCCGGAGTCGCTGAGCTCCTTGATGAGCTCCTCGAGGAAGAGCGGGTGGCCGCCGGCGCGCTCGCGGCAGAAGCCGACCACCTCGGGCGGCAGGAACGTCGCGCCGATGCGCGCCGACATGAGGCGCGCGCTGTCGCTGTCCGAGAGCTCCCCGACCTGGATCCGGTAGAAGTGGGGGTGCGCCGCGAGCAGCGGCGGCGGGTCGCTGCGCGTCGCCAGGATCAGCACGGCGCGGAGCCCGCCGGCGCGGCCGGCCGTCGCGAGGAGGGTCTCGGCGGTGAGCTGGTCCATCGCCTGCGCGTCGTCCCAGGCGAAGCAGTGGAGCCGATCCTCGCAGAGGCTCTGCACCATCCGCGGGAACGCCGTGCGCAGGATCGCGGTCGTCCCCTGCGGCGCCCGCGGGTCGACGAGCGCCGCGCCGAGCTGGCCGAGCACGGCCGCGGACTCGTCCTCGCGCAGGCCGAGCGCCCGCAGCCGCGGCAGCACGGCGCGGATGCGCTCCTCGTCGTCGCCCTCCTGGATGCCGCAGAGCACCTGCAGCATCGCGGTGAGGCCGCTCCACGGGACGTCGGCGCCGTTGTGCGGGCACGACGCGACGTAGACGCCGACGTTGTAGTCGCCCTTCGAGAGGCGCCGCTCCATCTCGGCGAGCAGCCGCGTCTTGCCGATGCCGCGCTCGCCCTGGATGACCGCGATCTGCGCGCGCTTCCTCGTGGCGGCGGCGAGGATGTCCCCGAGCTGCTTGAGCTCGTCGCGGCGGCCGACGAAGCGCCCGTACGCGCCGCCCGGGGGCTCCGCCGAGGTGACCACGCGCCCGCCCTCGGGCGCGGTCCGGCCCGCGCCGGGCAGCTCCTCGGTCGTGAAGGCGTCGCGGAGGACGCGCCAGGTGAGGTGTGACACGGCGACCTGGGACTCGGTCGCGCGGGCGAGCGCCTGGGCCGAGGCGATGAGCGAGGTGAGGCGCTCGTCGCGGATCGGGGCGCCGGCGCCGTCGACCAGGATGCGGGCGAGGTGGATGCCGGCCGAGACGGCCGCGCGCCCGCCGCGCGAGCGGAGGATCACGAGCGCGGCGCGGACCGCGGCCTCGGTGTCGCGGCCGTCGGCGTCGCCGAGGCCGAAGACGGCGACGAGCTGCGACGCCTCCTGCTCGAGCAGCAGCGCGCCGTAGCGCGCCAGCACCTCGCGGGCCCGCGCGATGCGCTTCGCCGCGTCGGCCTCGGGCCCCGTGAAGATGAGCACGAGCGCCGTGACCTCGCGCCGCTCGCCGAGCCCGCGCGCGGCCGGGCTGCTGTCGGCCTTCTCGAGCAGCTGGAGGAGCCCCGACGCCGTGATGCGGCTGCGCGTGCTCGTCGTGTGCGGCACCTCGACCGGCGTGCGGTCGTTGGCCCCGAGCGGCTCCTCCTCGAGCGCGGCGCTCGCCTCGAGCCCGGCGCCGGCCTTCTCCTCGTGGAACGGCTCGAGGAACTCGGCGAGGTCGTTCGCCCCGAACCGCTCGCCGGTCGCGTAGAAGAAGCCGAGGAGCGCCTCGTGCAGCCGCCCGGCGTCGGGGAACCGATCCTCGGCGTTCTTCGCGAGCATCGTGCTCACGATGTCGACGAGCGGCCTCGGCACGTCGGGGCGCACGAGCGCGAGCGGCGGGTACTCGCTCGCCTGCAGCCGCCGCATGACCTCGAACGCGGTCGGCGCCGCGAACGGGTTCGAGCCGGCGATCATCTCGTAGAGCACCGTCCCGAGCGAGAAGAGGTCGCTCCTGCCGTCGATGGCGCCGGCGCGCGACTGCTCGGGGCTCATGTAGGCGAGCTTCCCGCGGATCCTGCCGGCGCGCTTCTCGCCGACCTCCTCGTCGGTCATCGACTGCGTCGCCTTGGCGATGCCGAAGTCGGTGACCTTCACCTCTCCCTCCCAGGAGAGCAGGATGTTCTGGGGCGAGATGTCGCGGTGGACGATGCCGAGGGGGCGCGACTGCTCGTCGCGCCGCCGGTGGGCGTGGTCGAGCGCCTTCGCGATCTCGGCGGTCATGAAGACGGCCATGGCGAGGGGGATCGGCCGCTTCGACCTGCGGCAGCGGGCGAGCAGCGTCGCCAGGTCGAGCCCGGGGACGTACTCCATCGCGATGAAGTAGCTGGTGGGATCGCCGTTCGGGTGGTCGACGCGGCCGAGGTCGAACACCTGCACGATGTTCGCGTGCGAGAGGCGGACGGCGAGCTTCGCCTCGTGCACGAACATGTCCACGAAGCGCCCCTGCTCGGCGAGCTTGGGGAGGATGCGCTTGATGACGAGGACCTTCTCGAACCCCTCGACGCCGAAGCTCTTGGCCTTGAAGACCTCGGCCATGCCGCCTTCGCCGAGGCGCTCGAGCAAGCGGTAGCGTCCGAAGGTCTCGTTCAGCATCGTCGCGTCGAAGCCCCGCGCAGCCTTGCGTCTAGAGCGCGCGCGGCGCTCCGGAGGGGACGGCCTCGGCGCGGCGCGCGCGCCGGCGCTCGCTCGCCGGCCCCGCCGCCCGGCCGCGCGTCACGTCTCGACCGCCTTGTTCGCGCCGGCGTCATCGTCCCCTCCATACATCGACTCCGCGATCCGGAACGCCGCCCCCTCGAGGCGCGCGTACGCCGCCCGGAGCGCGTCGAGATCGCCGCCGCCGTCGAGCAGCTTGCGCAGCGCGGAGCACTCGGCTTGGACCTCGCCGAGGAGCTCGGCGTCGAGCAGATCGCTGTAGCCGTCGAGGGCCTGCTCGGTCGTGTAGACGAGGGTCTCGGCCTGGTTGCGGAGCTCGGCGAGCTCGCGCCGGAGCGCGTCGGTCTGCTTGAACCGCTCGCCCTCCGAGACGAGCCGGTCGACCTCGTCCGGCGTGAGGCCGCTCGTCGGGGTCACCCGGACCTCCTGCACCCTCCCGGTCCCGAGATCGCGCGCCTCGACGCGGACGATCCCGTTCTCGTCGATGCGGAAGGTGACCTGGATCTTGGGCAGCCCGCGGGGCGCGGGCGGGATGCCGGTGAGCTCGAAGCGGGCGAGGCTCCGGCAGTCGGCGGCCATCTCGCGCTCGCCCTGGAGCACGTGCACGGGGACGAAGCTCTGGTTGTCGACGCTCGTCGTGAAGATCTCGCTCCGCTCGGTCGGGATCGTGGTGTTCCGCGGGATGAGCTTGAACATCACGCCGCCGCCGGTCTCGACGCCGAGCGACAGCGGCGTCACGTCGAGGAGCAGCACCTCGTCGACGTGCCCCGAGAGCGCGGCGCCCTGCAGCGCCGCCCCGACCGCGACGACCTCGTCGGGGTTCACGCCCTTGTTCGGCTCCCGGCCGAAGAACTCGCGCACCGCCGCCTGCACGGCGGGCATCCGCGTCATGCCGCCGACGAGGACCACCGTGTTGACGGCGGAGACGGGGAGCTTGGCGTCCCCGAGCGTCGCCTGGCAGACGTCGATGGTCCGCCGGATGAGGCTCTCGCAGAGCATCTCGAGCTCGTTGCGCCGCATCGACCGCTCGAGGTGGAGCGGCCCGCCGCCCGGGCCGACGGCGATGAAGGGGATGTTGATCTCGGTCTCGAGCGACGACGAGAGCTCGTGCTTCGCCTTCTCCGCCGCCTCCTTGAGCCGCTGCAGCGCCATGCGGTCGCGGCGCAGATCGATCCGGTGCTTGGCCTCGAAGTCGTCGGCGAGCAGGTCGATGATCCGCTGGTCGAAATCCTCGCCGCCGAGGTGCGTGTCGCCGCCGGTCGCCTTGACGCTGAAGACGCCGTTCGCGATCTCGAGGATCGAGATGTCGAACGTCCCGCCGCCGAGGTCGTAGACCGCGATCGTCTCGGCCTTCACCTTGTCGAGGCCGTAGGCGAGCGCCGCGGCGGTCGGCTCGTTGATGATCCGGCGCACCTCGAGCCCGGCGATCCGCCCCGCGTCCTTCGTCGCCTGCCGCTGCGCGTCGTCGAAGTAGGCCGGGACGGTCACCACCGCCTCCGTCACCGGCTCGCCGAGGAACCGCTCGGCGACCTGCTTCATCTGGCCGAGGATCATCGCCGAGATCTCGGGGGGCGAGTAGCTGCGCCCCTTGACCTCGACCCAGGCGTCGCTGTTCGGCGCCTCGACGATCTTGTAGGGGGCGAGCAGGATCTGCTTGCTGACCTCGGGCGCGCTGTACTTGCGGCCCATCAGCCGCTTCACCGCGTAGATGGTGTTCTGCGGGTTCGTGACCGCCTGGCGCCGCGCCACCTGCCCGACCAGGCGCTCACCGCTCGCGGGGAAGCCGACCACGGAGGGGGTCGTGCGCGCGCCTTCGGCGTTCGGGATCACCCGCACGTCGTTGGCCGAGGCGACCCCTGCCCCTTCGACGACCGCCACGCACGAGTTCGTCGTCCCGAGATCGATGCCGATCACCTTCCCCATATGCGGCGAAAGATACTACAGGCCTGGATGCTCGCTGGGTGGGGAGACGACCGTGGCGCCCGCGATATTTGGGGAGATCGTGCGGCGAGGTGGCGGGGCACAGCAGAGTGGGCCACCGCCATGATGCGCGTGAGGCAGTCGATGTGCGCCGGAGGGAGCGGGCGCGCGGAGCGGCGGTGAAGCTCAGTTCGCCGCGGGGGCGGCCTCGCCGGGCGGGCCCTTCGAGACGACGACCATCGCCGCGCGGATCAGATAATCGCCCAGCATGTAGCCCGGCTGGACCTCCGCGATGACGACGCCGGCCGGGTGCTCGGTCGACTCGATCTGCTGGATGGCCTCGTGCACGCTGGGATCGAAGGGCTTGCCGACGGCGGCGATGCGCTTGATGCCCGTGCGCTCGAGGGTGTCGACGAACTGCTTGGCCACGATGCGCACGCCCTCGGCGACCGACTTCACGTCGGGCGCGCTCTCCGCGTGGGCGGCGGCGCGCTCCAGGTTGTCGAAGACCGGGAGCAGGTCCTTCAGGATCGACTCGCGCCCGCGGCGCTGCGCCTCTTCGACCTCGCGCCGGGAGCGCTTCCGGAAGTTGTCGAAATCGGCGGCGGTGCGCAGCAGCTGCTCGCGCACCCGCGCGGCCTCGGCCTGCGCCTCGCCGAGCTTGTCTTCGGGGGTGGGGGCTCGCTGCTCCGCCGGCTCTGCGCGTTCCGCCTGCGCCTCCGCCGTCTCCCCGGTGTTCTGGCTCGACCCATTTTGTTCCGAATCGCTCATAGGACGGCCGGCACTATAACCAGCCGCGATCCGCTGGCAATCGCCAGGCCGACGGTCGCTCCATCGCCAGGCCGAAGGTCGGTCCATCGCCAGGCCGAAGGTCGGTCCATCGCCAGGCCGAAGGTCGGTCCATCGCCAGGCCGAAGGTCGGTCCGCGGCGGGCGAGCGCTGGAGCGCCCGGGCGGCCGCGCCTCACCGGGGCCGGCCAGAGGCGCTTCGGGACCGGCCTGGGGCACGCGACGCTCGCGGACGGTCGCTCCGGACGCGCGTTTTGCCCGGGCCGCAGCAATCCGCGGCCGGCGTGCATCCACCGTTTGCCCCGACCCCCTGCCCGGCGTTAGATCGGCCCCATGAGCATCGCCCCCAGCCCCGCCGGCGCACCAGCCCCGGCGAACGCCTCGACGCCCGCCAGCTCGCCGCTCCTCGCGGCGCAGAAGCACCTCCTCGGCAACTACCGCCAGCCCGCGTTCGTCCTCGACCGCGGCCGGGGGTGCGAGCTCTTCGACACGGATGGGCGCAGGTATCTCGACATGTGCGCGGGGGTGGCGGTCGCCTCGCTGGGGCACGCTCACCCGCGGCTCGTGGCGACCATCGCCGAGCAGGCGGGCCGGCTCATGCACGTCTCCAACTATTTCTTCAACGCCGAGAACCTCCGCCTCGCCGAGGAGCTCTGCGCGAAGACCGGCTTCGACCGCGCCTTCTTCTGCAACTCGGGCGCGGAGGCGAACGAGGCGATGCTCAAGCTGGCGCGCCGCCACTTCTTCAACCGCGGCGAGGCCGAGCGCTACCGGATCATCGCGTTCGAGAACGCGTTCCACGGCCGCACCCTCGGCGCGGTCGCCCTGACCGGGACGCCGAAGTACCGCGAGGGCTTCGGCCCCTCGCTCGCGGGCGTCACCCACGTGCCCTACGGGGACGTGGCCGCGGTGCGCGCCGCCATGGGCCCGGACGTCGCGGGGATCCTCGTGGAGCCGGTGCAGGGAGAGGGCGGCGTGCTGCCGGCTCCTGCCGGGTTCCTCGCCGAGCTGCGGCGCATCGCGGACGAGCACGGCGCCCTGCTGCTCCTCGACGAGGTGCAGACCGGCATCGGGCGCACGGGGCACTGGCTCGGGGCGGCGTACGACGGCGTCCAGGGCGACGCGGCGGCGCTCGCGAAGGGGCTCGGCGGCGGCTTCCCGATCGGCGCGCTGGTGCTGCGGGAGCGGCTCAACGGCGCGCTGCCCCCGGGCTCGCACGGCTCGACCTACGGCGGCAACGCGCTCGCCTCCGCCACGGCGCGCACGGTGCTCGCGGTCATCGAGGAAGAGAAGCTCTGCGAGGCCGCCCAGAAGCGCGGCGAGCAGCTCGGCCGCGGCCTCGCCGCGATCGCCGCGCGGCTCCCGGGCGTGTGCGCCGGCGAGCGCGGGCGCGGCCTGCTCCGCGGGCTCATCCTCGCGCCGGGCGTCGACGCGCGCGCCGCGCTCGGCCGCGCGCGCGACCGGGGCGTGCTGCTCACGATCGCGGGCAGCAACGTGCTCCGGTTCACGCCGCCCCTCATCGTGAGCGAGGCGCAGATCGACGAGGCCCTGGCGGAGGTCGAGGCCGCGCTCGCCGAGACGCCGGCTGCGGGTTGAGGTGGCCGCCTCGCGCGCAGCCGGGCCCGCCGTCGCGCCCCTCCCGTGCTCGGGCTGCAGCAAGCTGATCGATCCGCTCCGCGCGGGGCACGTCGCGATCTTCGATCAGCGCTTCCATTACTTCTGCAACGCCCGGTGCCGCCACGTCTTCCTCGGCGAGGCCTCGCCGGCGCCGGGCGACGCCCGGCCGGCCGGCCCCGCCGCGCACGGCGCGCCGCTCCTCGGCGCCCCCGCGCGCGGGATCTCGCCGGTCGCGCCGCCGGTGGCCGCCGGACCGCACGCCGCGGCGCCGCGCGCCGAGCCGGCGCGGGCGGGCGCGGACGACGGCGCCGCGCGCCTCGCCGAGCTCGACGCGCCGATCGTCGACGCGTTCCCGCCCGTGTCGCTCGACGAGCGGCTCCCGGACCTGCCCGTCCTCGACGACGATCGCGCGCTGCTCGAGCCCATCGGGAACACCATCCTGAGCGAGGAGCCGCAGCGCTACGAGGCGGTCGAGGCGCGGGACATCGGCGCGCTCCTGCTCGTGCTCGCGATCATCGCGGGGACGCTCGCGGTCGCGCTCACCCTCGCCGGCGACGCGAAGCTCGTCATCGGCGCGCGCATCGTGCTCGCCACGGTGAGCGCGGGGATGCTCCTCGGCCGCGCCGCCACGACCGCGCGCGACGCCACGGACCCGCACCCGGCGCCGATGCTCGCCCCCGTCCTCGGCGGGCTCGTGGCCGCGGTCTGGGCCCTCTTCGGCGAAGATCGCGCGCTGGCGGCCGAGGCCGCCTCGCTCGCGGGCGTCATCGCCACCGCCAGCGCGATCAGCGCCTGGCTCATCGAGAGCGCCCGCCACCGCGTGTTCGCGGAGCGGGCCTGGATCGCGTCCGTGCTCGCCACGCCGGCGCGCCGGCCGCCGGGCGCGTGGGCGCCGAGCCCGGCGCCCGCCGACCGAGCCCTGCCGCGCGGCGACGACGGCGCGGCCGAGGGCGAGCTCTACGAGCTGCGACCGGGCGAGGGCGCCCAGGTCGACGCGGGGGACGTCGTCCCCGTCGATCTCGTGGTCACGGGCGGCGACGTCGAGGTGCTCCCCTGGATCGGCGCGACCACGCCGGCCCGCCGCCGCGACGGCGACCCGGTCATCGCCGGGGCCACCGTGGTCCGGGGCCGCCTCGTCGGCGCGTGCACCTTCTCCGGCGGCGATCGCGCGGTCGCGCGCGTGCTGCTCGACGCCCGCCGGCGCGCGGACGCGCTCGCGCCCATCGCGCAGGCCTCCCGCGCCCTGACCGAGCGCTGGGCGATCGGCGCCGCGGCGATCGGCGCGCTCTCCGCCTTCGTCGCCGGCCGGACGCCCGTCGAGATCGCGATGACCGCGGCCGCCGTGCTCGCCGCGCTGGCCACGGCGATCACGGCCTCCATCGCCTCGGTGCACGTCGCGCGGGGCATCCTGCTCGGCCTCCGCCGGGGCATCGTCTACAAGAGCGCCGACGCCTGGGATCGCGCGGGCAAGGTCTCGGTCGCCGTGTTCTGCGCCCGCGGCACGCTGCTGCTCGGCGAGCCCGAGCTCGCGGAGCTGGAGGCGACCGGGCAGAAGCTCACGCCGGGCGACGTGCTCGCGCTCGCGGCCGGGGCCGAGCGCACCGAGGAGCACCCGGTCGCCACGGCGATCGTGCGCGCCGCCCGCGCCCGCGGCCTGCGGCCCGACGGGGTGCGCAACCCCAACTTCCACCCGGGCCTCGGCGTGACGGCCGTCACCTCGTCCGGCGAGGAGCTCTGCGTCGGCAACCGCGCGCTCATGCTCGAGCAGCGGATCTCGATCGCCGCGGCCGAGAGCCGCGTCGCCGAGCTCGAGGCGCTGGGGCGCACCGTGGTCCTCGTCGCGGTGGGCGCGCGGCTCGTCGGCCTCATCGGCCTGCAGGACGGGCTGCGCCCCGGGGCGCGGGCCGCCATCCAGCACCTGCTCGACGCGCAGATCGAGCCGGTGCTGATGTCGGGCGACGCGCGCGAGACGTGCGAGGCGATCGGCCGCTCGCTCGACATCGACCACATCCGCCCCGAGGTGCTCCCCGCGGATCGCGGCGCCGAGGTGCGGCGCCTGATCGACGCGGGCACGAGCGTCGCCGTCCTCGGCCACGCGGGCGTCGACGACGCCGCGCTCGGCGCCGCGGACGTCTCCGTGGCCCTCGGCGCGGCCGGCGCTGCGCCCGCCGACTTCTCCGTCGTCCTCGCCTCGGACGACGTCCGCGACGCCGCGCTCTCCCTCGCGCTCGCGCACCGCACGCGCCTCGAGGCGCGCGTCGGGCTCGCGCTGAGCGTCGCCCCGGCGCTCGTCGGCGCCGCGGTGATCTCCGCGTTCGTGCTCCCGCCGGCCTACGCCCCCATCGCCTCGCTGCTCGGCGGCGTCATGGCCGTCGTCCACGCCCGCGCGCTCGACGCGAAGAGCTGAGCGGGCGCCGCCGACGGCGCCGCGCCGCGGGCTACGAGATGCCGGACGCCGCGTCCTTGGAGTCGCGGCAGTCCAGGCAGACGCCGTACATCTCGTGCTTGTGCCAGGTCACCTCGAAGCCGTATTTCGAGGCGATCTCTTCCTGGAGCGCCTCGATGCGCGGCTCCTCGAACTCGATGATCTTGCCGCAGCTCACGCAGATGAGGTGGTCGTGGTGCGCGCTGGCGTCGTCGGCCAGCTCGTAACGGCTGAGGCCGTCGCCGAACCGGCGCTCGGAGGCCACGCCGCACTCCGCGAGCAGCTTGAGCGTCCGGTACACCGTCGCGTACCCGATGCCGCGGTCGTGCGCGCGCACCTCCGTGAGCAGGTCCTCGATGGTCATGTGCGGCGCGCCCGAAAAGAACGTGTCGACGATCAGCCGGCGCTGCGCCGTCGACCTCAGCCCCTTCTTGGCCATGTACGCCTGGAGGCGGGCGCGCAGCCGGTCGAGGGCAACTTTGTCGACGTGGGTCACGTTGTCCCCCTCTCTCGCAACGACGGCCATGACGAGTTTATCCCGTTCGCGGCGAACCGCGTCAAGGCCGGCGACCGCGCCCGCTCGACGCGACCCGCCCATCGCGGCCGTTTCGCCGTTGCTACGCGGTCGTCACTCGCCGACCTGCGCCATGTAGCTGACCTGCGCGGCCGAGCCTCCCAGGGGGCTCAGCAGCGTGACGGGCGGCGCGACGAGCCCCGCCGCCGCCGTGTTGTCGATGACGACGTAGTAGAGGCCCGGGCGCAGCTTGTAGCGGCGCGTCTCGATGATCCCGGGCTGGAGCGGGCCGCCCGCCTGCACCGGGCCGGGCGGGGGGCCGAGCGGCTTGCCGGTCTGGTAGGCCTCGCGCCACGCGTCGCCCGTCAGCTTGTCGACGATCATGATGTCCACCGGCGCGCCCTGCACGCTCACCTTGAGGTAGAGCGCCTGGTCCGCGTCGGCGACCTCGAACGGCCCGAGGTAGTCGCGCTGGTGCGCGTGCACCTCGACGACCTCGTTCGCGAACGTGTACCGCTCGTCGTCCTCCACCTCGAACGGGTGGTGCGGCCGCTGCGGCGGCATGAGGATCCCCAGCGTGAAGTCCTTCCCGGTCTCCTCGTTGTAGAGGACGGTGAACCCGCGGGTCATCTCGCCCGCGACGAGCTGATTGCCGATCAGGTTGGCGATCCCGCCGAACGGCGCGACGTTCGCCATCACGTCGATGACGGGGTTCTCGACGTAGCCGAGCTGGAAGCTCGGGCCTTGCACGATCCGGTTCAGCCGCCCCCACACGTAGACGTCGTCGCCCGCGATCTGGAAGTCGGGCCGGTACTCGACGGAGGTGGTGAGGGAGAAGCCCACCCGCTTGGCCGGCTGCATGTAGCCGTACCCGGTGCCGGCGATGTGCACGGTGACGGTCTGGGCGGAGTCGTTGACGTCGTACGAGCACTGCATCGGGAAGAACCGCCCGATGCTCGACGATCGGTCCTGGAGGCGCAGCGAGACGCCGCTCTTCAGCATCTCGGGGCAGATCTTGCTGGCGCCGAAGTTCGAGAACAGAAACCAGCGGAGGCCGGGGCTCGCGTTCACGGGACCGCTGACGCAGGGGCAGCCGACGAACGTGAACGACAGCGCGACGGCGGCGAGCGTCAGCGCCGCCGATGCGGCGGACGCGCGGGGGCGCGGGGAGCTTCGTGCGGGCACGCGGGGTAACATAGCGGGTCGACCTCGGGGCGAGAGCGGGTTTGCGCCCGGGAGGACCGCGCCTCCCGGATCAGCGCACGAGATGCCATTGGACGCCGGGGGTCACCTCCAGATGCAGGTGGTTTTTGTGCGCCCGGTCGTAGTTGGGCGTGAGGATCGACGTGAAGATGTGCTGATCCGCGGCCTCGCACACGATGGAGCGCAGCTCGCGCGCCGCCGCGTCCGCCGGCGGGCCGCCGCTCGCGCCCTTGCCGGCCGCCCTGGGACGCCCGGTCGCCTTGGCGCCCTCGCCGCACACCGGCGCGCCGCGCCTGCCGACGAAGTCGCGCTCGACGTCGAGCCACTCCTCCGCGAACCCGTCGCCGGCGCGCTCCTTGACGAACCTGTAGGGATCGATGGCGAGCCCGCCCGGGTGCCTCGTGGCCAGCTTGCCCTCGGGCCACATCTTCGACGGAGGCCGCCAGGCCGAGAACATCAGCACCTCGACGACGTCGTGCACGCGCAGGATCCGGCTGAAGTCCGAGAGCGCGAGCGCGAGGCGGCAGTCGAAGACGTCGTACGGGTTGTCCGCGCGTTGGTGCGCCGGCAGCGCCGTCCGGTAGAGGACCCCGCCGACCCCCTGCATCAGCCGCACCGGCGCGAGCACGCCCGGCGCGCGCGGCACCGGCTCGAACGCGATCTTCCGCCGCGCGAGCGCCGCGCGGCACTGCTCCGCGCTCAGGGCCGCGTAGCGCGCCGACGGGTGCTTGGCCCAGTCCTGGTGGAACCGCACCTTCGGCTTGCCCTGCGCGCTCGGCGCGGCGGCGAGCGGGCCGAGCGCGAGGGCGAGGGCGGCGGCGGCGGCGGCGTGGCGTAAGGACGGCATCGTTGGCGGGGACGGCCTCCGGCGCGGCGAGGTGCCCGCCGGAGCTGAACCGGAGCTGAAGGCGTGAAGAAGGAGGAAGGCCGGAGGGGTAGAGGGAGGCAGCAGCGGCTCTGCGGAACCCTCGGGCGCGGCGGCCGCGCCCATCCTACCGCGCCATTTGACCGGGCCGCGCGATCGCCTCAAAATAGCTCTCATGCGCATCCGTGGGTCCAGCGCCCGCACGCGCGTCTTGACGTATGGGAGCGAAGGTCCGGCCCGCATGGCTTCCCGGTCCGGGCGGTCCCTGGTCCAGGTAGCCACAGCGGCGCTCAGCGCCGCCTGCAGTTGACATGCAAGATCTTTCCAATCGCGCTCGAAAGATCCTTTTCGCCGCGGTCACCGAGTTCATCGCGACGGGCGACCCTGTAGGCAGCAGGACGCTCGCGCGCAAGTACGGGCTGGATCTCTCGGCTGCCTCGATCCGCAACGTGCTCGCCGACCTCGAGGAGGCCGGCTACCTCCACCAGCCGCACACCTCCGCGGGCCGGATCCCGACCGACCGCGCGCTCCGGATGTTCATCGACGCGCTCGTCGAGCTCCGGTCGCTCTCCCCCGAGCAGCAGGCCGAGCTCAGCGCCAGGTTCACCGAGATCTACACGGTGGCGAGCGATCCGCTCCGCGAGACGGGGCGCTACCTGTCGGAGCTGTCGGGCGCCGCGGCGGTCGTCGCGGCGCCCCGGGCGGAGATCCGCGCCCTCGGCCAGCTGCGCTTCATCCCGACGAAGCCCGGGCAGCTGCTCGCGGTGCTCGTCTTCGCCGACGGCTCGGTCGAGAACCGCTTCATCTCGATCGACGAGGCGATCAACGAAGGGGAGCTCACCCGGATCCACAACCTGCTCGCCGACGTCATCGAGGGGCGCACGCTGGGCGAGATCCGGGATCTCTTCGCCCGCCGCCTCGCCGACGAGCGCCTCCAGATCGACGCGCTGAGGCGCCGCGCGTTCGAGCTCGGCAGCAAGGCGACGGCCGACGTGACGCGGCGGAGCGAGGTGGTCATCGAGGGGCAGAACCGCCTGATCGATCTGCCCGAGTACGCCGACGTCGACCGGCTCAGGAAGCTGATGAAGGCGCTCGAGGAGCGCGAGGAGCTCGTCGATCTGCTCGACCGCACCCTCGCCGCCGGCGCGGGCGAGGTCACCGTCTTCGTGGGCAGCGAGGCGGGCGACCTCGGCGGCGGCCAGCTCAGCCTCGTCGCGGCGCCGTACATGGAGAACGGGCGCGTCGCCGGCACCGTGGGCGTGCTCGGCCCGACGCGGATGGACTACGCGAAGGTGATGCCGCTCGTCGACGCGACCGCCGCGGCGATGAGCGAGGCGCGCGGCAAGGTCAGGTAGCGTCCATCGTCCGGCGCGGACCGCGGAGGCGCTCGAGCACCTCGTCGAAATCGGGGGGCGGCGGCGCCTGGAAGCGCATCGGCCGGCCGTCGGCGGGGTGGTCGAAGCCGAGCTCGACGGCGTGGAGCATCAGCCGCGGGGCGGGGATCTTCGGCCCGCGGTAGTCGCGCACGTAGACGGCCTCGCCGACGAGCGGGTGCCCGGCCTCGGCGAGGTGGATGCGGATCTGGTGCGTGCGCCCCGTCTCGAGGCGGCAGGCGACCAGCGTCGCGCCCGCGGCGCCGGCCCCCTCCTGCGGCCCGCGGAGCGCCTCGATCGGCTCGACGTGCGTCACCGCGAGCTGCCCCTCGCGCCGGCCGTCCCTGGCCGAGCCGCGCAGCCCGTCGCCCCGATCCTCGACGAGGTAGCTGCGGTACGTGCCGCGCGCGACGGCGCCGTGCGCGAGCGCCAGGTACTGCCGGTGCATCGCGCGGACGCGGAGCTGCTGGGCGAGGTGCTTCTTCGCGGCGAGCGTCCGCGCGAAGACGAGCAGCCCGCTCGTCCCCTTGTCGAGGCGCTGCACCACGCCGAGCGGCGCCCGCCCGCGCAGGCGGTCGCGCCGGGCCAGCACCTCCCGCACCAGCGCGTCGAGCGTCGCGGCCTGCTCCGCGGGGTCCTCGTCGCCGTAGGGGATGGTGCTCACGCCGGCGGGCTTGTTCACCACCACGACGCTCGCGTCCGCGTAGACCACGAGCTCGCCCTCGAGCTTGCGCCGCCGCACGGTCTCGGGCCGCGGCGCGTGCAGGCGGACCTCGATCAGCTCCCCGCTGAGCACCCGCCGCCGGGCGCTCGTCGCCACCGCGCTCCCGACGAGCACCTTGCCGGTCTCGATCAGCCGGCGCGCGTCGGACCACGAGACCGACGCAAGCGCCCGGACGGCCCCGTCGAGCGGCCGGCGGTCCAGCGCGGCCGGCACGGTCCAGCGGCCATCCTGCGGGGGGCGCACCGGGGCGGCCGGGCCTTCGTCGATCGGATCGGCGGCGTCCTGGGGGTGGGGGCGGGGGCGGGGGTGGGGGGTCGGGGCGGCGGGGCGGCGCGGGCGCATCAGGGCTCGTGGGGGGCGCCTCGGCTCCGCCCACGGGCGTGGGACCGGGCTCTACCGGCGCGGAAAACGCACATCCGCGGGGCCCGCGGGGGCGAAATACACCGCGAATGTTGACACATCGCGCGACCGGAGCCGAAGATATCCAGAGCCGTCATCGCTTTCTCGCCATCTGAGAGGAGACCCGTTCGTGGCCAGCACCCTTCTCGCCGTAGACGACAGCGTGACCATGCGCAAAGTGCTCGAAATCACCTTTGCGGGTCAGGATTTCCGCGTCGTGACGGCGAGCAGCGCCGACGCTGCGCTGCAGAAGCTCAAGAGCGATAAACCCGACCTGGTGATCGCCGACGTCACGCTCGAGCCGAAGAACGGCTACGAGCTGTGCAAGGCGATCAAGCAGGCCTCACCGGCGACGCCCGTCCTGATCCTGTCGTCCAAGCAGAACCCGTTCGATCCCGCGAAGGGCTCGAGCGCGCAAGCCGACGACCACATGGACAAGCCGTTCGACACGCAGCAGATGATCGACAAGGTCAAGAAGCTGCTGGCGTCGCGCGGCGAGGCGAAGCCCGCCGCCGCGGCTCCTGCCGCTGCTGCTGCGACGCCTGCGCCCGCGCGGGCTCCCGCCGCCGCGGCGCAGCCGGCCGCGGCGGCGCAGCCCGCCGCCGCGGCGCAGCCTGCCGCCGCGGGCGCGAGCCCGCTCCAGCGCGCGAAGACCCTCATCTACACGCCGAACGCGCCCGCCGCCACCACCGCTGCGCCGGCCCAGGCCTCGGTCAAGACGGCGCCCGGCGGCGGCGCGAACGTGCCGGTCACGACGACGATGGCCTTCTCGCCGACGCCGGTGTCGGGCGTGCCGAAGACGGCGTCCGGTCCTGCGGCGGTCGCGGCCACCGCCTCCGCGCAGGTGAACGGCCAGATGGCGAGCAAGCTCGAGGGCCTCGGGCTCAGCGCCGAGCAGGTCGAGGCCGTGATGGCGCTGTCCCGCGACGTCGTGGAGCGCGTCGTCTGGGAGGTCGTGCCGGTCCTCGCCGAGACGATCATCAAGGAAGAGATCGCGCGCCTGACGAAGTAGCCGCGCGCGCCTCGGGCTTCGCGCGGCCGCGGTCATCGCGCCGCGCCGGCGGTCCGGGCGCGGCGCGCGATCCGGGGCGGCGCGCCCTCACGAGCGGCCGCCCTCGGGTCGAGCTCGTGCAGACCTGAGGGACGCCCGCGCGTGCATGCGTCGATCGAGCGGCGCGCGCTGAGCGAGCGCGCGCGACCGCTGCTTTGCCCAGCGACGCAGAGTTGCTACGTCAGGGCCGCGCCTCGTTCCGCGTTCGGCGCAGCCATGAACGACACGCACGACAAGAGCAGCGGCGCGCCCGCGGACGCCCGCGACGGGACGACCGCGGCGGACGAGACGACCGAGGGCGGCGTGGCGGGCTCCGGCGCCGCGGAGCCACGCGCCCCCGCGCCGGAGGACGAGGCGGCGGCGCGCGACGGCGCGGCCGGCGCGGACGAGGCGACGGCGCGCGACGGCGCGGCCGGCGCGGACGACGCCGCGCCCGACACCGACGAGGTGCGCCTCGTGCCGCAGGGCAATCCGCTCCGCTGGCGTGGCGCTGCAGTGTCCGCCGCGGGCGCCCTGCTCGCGTTCGTCGTGATGGCGCTCGCGCCTCAGCTTCGCTGGGGCGTCCCGCTCGGCGCGCTCGGGATCGCCGTCGCGACGCTCGGCCTGCTCGACCTGCTCGGCACGTTCGACGATCCGCCGGATCGCGTCGCCGCGCGCGTCGGGATCCGGGATCTGCTCGGCCCGCTCGCCCTGCTCGGCTCCGGGCTCGCCGCGTTCTTCGTCCTCGTCACGCTCAGCGTCGCGGGCTACCTCTCGCCGAGCTCCCTCTCGCGGGGCGGCGCGCCCACGCTGCTCTCGCTGGCGGTGCCCGCCGTCGCCGTCCCTGCCGCGTTCCTCACGGCCGTGGTCGGCGCGTTCCGGCTCGGCGAGCGCCTCGGCCCCTGCCGCGCCGACGAGACCGGCGCTCCGCGCCCCCTCCTCCGGCGGCACGGCTTCTGGCTCGTCGCCCTCGTCACGCTGCTCTACCTCCCGATGCTCGGGAGCCACGCGCTCACCGACCCGTGGGAGACGCACTACGGCGAGGTCGCGCGCGAGATCCTGGCCAGGAACGACTGGATCTCCCTCTGGTGGGCGCAGGACGGCTGGTTCTGGTCGAAGCCGGTGCTCGACTTCTGGATGCAGGCGCTCGCCATGGCGGCCTTCGGCGTCCGCTACCGGTCGGGCGAGATGCTCTCGGCCGTGGCCGAGGGGCGCACGCCGTGGCCCGAGTGGGCGGTCCGGCTGCCCATCTTCGCGCTGACGCTCATCGCCGTTTACCTCCTCTACAAGGCCGTCTCGCGGATCTTCAGCCGCCGCGCGGGGCTGCTCGCGGGCGTCGTCCTCACCACCATGCCGCAGTGGTTCATGGTCTCCCACCAGACCATGACCGACATGCCCTTCGTCGCGACGATGGCCGCGGCGATGGCGCTCCTCCTGCTCGGCATCCACACCGACGACGCCGAGGAGGCGCGCGTCTACGAGGTCGATCTCGGCGCGCTCAAGGTGGGCCTCTCGCTCTACCACCTCGTGCTCGGGGCGATCGTCGCCTGCGCGCTGCCGCAGGTCCTCTACCTGCTGTCGCGCCACGTCGAGATCCACGCGGCGCCCTTCGGCCTGCGCCTCCACGGCGACGTCTTCAGCTCCGGCTCGCCGGGTAACTGCGGGCTCCCCGGCAACGAGGCCTGCCGGTCGGTGCTGCCCGTGCTCCCCGGACTGCAGCCGGCGCTCCAGGCGATCATCTGGGCGCAGACGCTCGGGATCGTCCTGTACGCCAGCTGGGGCGAGCGGCGCGTCCAGCGGCTCCTCTTCCTCGCCGCGTGGTTCTTCGCCGCCCTCTCCACGATGGCCAAGGGGCCTGCCGGCTTCGGGCTCCCGGTGCTCTGCGCCCTCGGTTACGTCGTCGTCTCGCGCCGGTACCGCGACCTGCTCAAGATGGAGATCCCCGTCGGGCTGCTCGTGCTCGCGTGCGTCGCGCTCCCCTGGTTCGTCGCCATGTACGCGCGGCACGGCCAGCCGTTCACCGACCGGCTCCTGTTCCACGACATGTTCAAGCGCGCCTTCACCCACGTGCACGACACGAACGAGGGCGACGACGTGAGCTTCCGCTACTACGTGTGGCAGCTCGGCTACGCGATGTTCCCGTGGACGGGGCTCGTGCCCGCCTCGCTCGTGTGGTGGCTCCGGCGGCGCGAGGGCGGAGCCCCGGACGAGCCCGGCGCGGCCGAGGTCCGAAGGAGCGACGCCTCGGTGTTCCTGGCGATGTGGTTCCTCTTCGGCTTCGCGCTCTTCTCGCTGATGCTGACGAAGTTCCACCACTACATCCTGCCGGCCGTCCCGCCGGCGGCGATGCTCACCGGGATCCTGCTCGACGACATGCTGCGCCTGGAGGCCCGCGCGGGCGCGCTGGGCTCGGGCGCGGCCTCCGCGCCGGCGCCGCCTTCGCGCGCGCTGGCGACGGTCGTCTATGAGCGCGCGATGCTCGGCGCCGTCGCGATCGGCGCCGCGCTCCTCGTCTTCTTCGTCGGGCGCGATCTCGCGATGGCGCGCGAGGGGCAGCCGAGCCAGGCAAGGCTGCTGCACCTCTTCACGTACAACTACAAGCGCCCTTGGCCGCAGTCGCTCGACTTCTCGGCGACCCTGTGGGCCTTCACCGCCGCGGCGGCCCTCCTGTGCTTGCTGCTGGTGGTCGCGCGGCTCCGCCGCCTCGCCCTCTACGCGCTCGCCTCGCTCGCGATCGCGTTCACGGCGTGGGGGCTCGACGTGTACTTCGTGCGGACGTCGCCCCACTGGGGCCAGCGCGAGACCTTGCTCGCCTACGCGCGCGCGAGCCAGGAGATCCCAGGGCCGCTCGTCGCCTACCAGATGAACTGGAAGGGCGAGAACTTCTACGCCGGCAACAAGCTGGCCGCCTTCGTCTCGAGCGGGAAGAAGTTTCAGGACTACATCAACGAGCAGAAGAAGAAGGGCGTGAAGACCTTCTACTTCGTCACCGAGCACGGGCGCATCAACTCCCTGTCGAACGAGCTCGGCAGCCCTCGCATCTTCGAGCGGCTCACGTCCATCGAGCTCAACAACAAGTTCCTCGTCGTCCGGGCGACCTTCGAGTGACCGAACGGCGACCGAAGGCCTTTGTCTCACCACCGCTGTCCGGATGTGAGGCTGTACGCCTGCTCCGAACCGACGAGTGCGGTTCTAGATTGATGACAGCGCCTGGACATCGGATGTCCCTTGCAGCTATGTCCGTGCGGTAACGCAAGGGCGCAAGGCAGGTCCTGCTCGGACGCTCTAAGTATTCGAATTCACTTCGGGAAGGCGCAGGCACGCCTCCTGCTCTCTCCGGGGCCGAGCGTCGCGGCGGAGACCTTCCCCCCCCCAGGTCCGCCGCGGCGCTCTTTCTTTGCGCCCTCGAGCGCGGAGCTCGTCGCACGCCGTGCGAGCAGCTCCTCAGTCGGCGGCGCTCGTCGGTGCAGCTTGCAACGCAGCAAAATATCGATCCAGCGCGTCGAGGAGACCTGCTGTGGTGCTCACCTCGGCGGTCACGCCGACCCGGAGCCCCCGCTTCTCGGCGGTCGCGGTCGTGATCGGGCCGATGCTCGCCAGGAGCACGCGGTCGAGGCGCGCCGCGGCGCCCTCGCCGAGGAGATCGCACAGGCTGTCGACGGTGCTGCTCGACGTGAGCAGCACGACGTCGATCTCGCCCGCCGAGAGCGCCCGGAGCAGCTGCTCGCGGCGATCGCTCGAGGCGGGGCGGGTCTCGTAGACGGGCACGACGTCCACCTCGCAGCCGGCGGCGCGGAGCCGCTCGGGGAGCACCTCGCGGGCGACGAGCGCGCGCGCGAGCAGGACGCGGACCGGCGAGCGCGCCGCCCTGCGCTCGGCCAGCGCGGGGTCGGCGAGGATGGCCTCCGCGAGCTCCTCGCCGCGGAACTCCTTCGGGACGATGTCGGCGCGGACGCCGCGCGCGGCGAGCGCTGCAGCCGTCCCGACCCCGATCGCGGCGAGGCGGGCCGAGCCGAAGGCGCGCGCGTCCAGGCCGAGCCGATCCAGCTCCTCGAAGAAGCGCGAGACCCCGTTCTCGCTCGTGAACACGACGGCGTGGTACCCGGAGAGCCCGCGGACCGCCGCGGTGACGCGCGCAGGGTCGGGCGGCGGGTGGATCTCGATGGTCGCGAGCTCCACCGCCTCGCCGCCGCGGAGGCGGATGAGCCGCGACGTCGAGCGCGCCTGGTGCCGCGGCCGGGTCACGAGCACGCGCTTGCCGAACAGCGGCTTCCGGTCGAACCAGCGCAGCGCGTCCCTGAGGCCGGTGACGGCGCCGACGACGATGACCGCGGGGCTCTGGAGCCCCGCCTCCCGGGCGCGGCGGGGCAGCTCGTCGAGGCGGCTCGAGACGACGCGCTGGTCGGCCCGCGTGCCCCACTGGATGGCCGCCGCCGGCGTCGCAGGATCGCGGCGACCCGGCCCCATCAGCCCCTCGACCACCGCGTCGAGGGCCTGCATGCCCATCAGGACGCAGATGGTCCCGCGGACCGAGGCGAGCTCGCTCCAGTCGAACCCCTTGCCCGCCCGGGTGACGCCGCTGACGATCATCACGCTGGAGGCGATGTGCCGGTGCGTCAGCGAGATGCCGGCGTAGGCCGTCGCGCCGAGCGGAGAGCAGACGCCCGGCACCACCTCGAACGGCACCCCGGCCCGCGCGAGCGCCTCCGCTTCCTCCGAGCCGCGCCCGAAGAGGAACGGGTCGCCGCCCTTCAGGCGGACGACGCTGCGGCCCGCGAGCCCGAGCGCGACGAGCTCCGCGTCGATCTCCGCCTGCTTCGCGTCCTTTACGACCCGATCGCCGCCGCGCTTGCCGACCGAGCGCACCTCGGCGCCCTCCCGCACGCCGTCCAAGAGCGCCGGGTGGACCAGCTCGTCGTGCAGCACGACGTCGGCCGTGGCGAGCAGCTCCGCGCCGCGCAGCGTGAAGAGCCCCGGGTCACCCGGGCCCGCGCCGACGAGGTACACGACGCCCGGCCTGGCGGCGCCCGGCCCCCCGCCCGCGGCCCGCAGCGCCGCCGCGCCGTGGCCCTCGTCGGAGGGATCGTCGCGCCTTGGAAGCACCGTCAAACTCTCGTCGTTTTGTCGTTCACTCATGGCAGACGTTGATTGTCATAGCGAATCTGCAGTGATGTTGACTCGGTGCGTTAAGGGGATAGAATCGCACCCGGTTCGATTCAACGTCCGGCGGTTTCTGGAGTCCATTCAATGAGATCTGTGAAACTGTCCCAGGAGCTGCGGAGCTCGGAGCGCGGCTTTACGGACCGATGGTACGTCACCAACGGGGAGCGATCGGTCGGTCCGGTCAGGCTCGACCAGCTCGCGCGCGGCATCGAGAACGGAGTCGTCCCGCTCGATAGCTTCGTCCGCAATGAAGCATGGACCGTGTGGTGCCCGCTGTCCGACATTGCAATGGTCACGGTCGCCGCCACGGATACGCCTGCGAACCAGCCGGACGAGGCCTTGGCGCTGGACGCGGACGACGACGATACGGTCCCGCTGTCGTCCCAGCAGACGTCCGCTCCGGTGACGCCGCCGCGTCCGGGGCCGGCCGTGCGCCAGACCGTGCGCCCTGGAGCGGCCTAGCGTTGAGCGACGTCCGCGCGCGCGGCCCGCGCTGGGGGCGGGCGCCGCGCGCGGCGGGGCAGGCGCGGCCGGCAGAAGGAAAGTGGAGGGCCGGTCTCATGCGGGCGGTTTCGGGCGAACACTAACCGATTCCAGCGCTCGGGCGATCCACGGATCGCGCGCGGCGAGACCGGAGCGGTCCCCGCGGGCGAAGGGCTGCTATGCTCCGCCGCCGTGTTCCCCACGAAGCGACCGCGCCGGCTCCGCCGCACGCCCGCCCTCCGCGCCCTGGTGCGGGAGACGTCCCTGAACCCGGGGGATTTCATCCTCCCCCTCTTCTTCAACGAGGCGCTCGACGCGCCGCGCCCGGTCGGGACGATGCCGGGCGTCTCGCAGCTGCCCGTGAGCGCCGCGGCGGCGCAGGCGCGGCTCTGCAAGGAGCACGGCATCGGCGGGACGATCCTGTTCGGGCTGCCGCGCACCAAGGACGCGTCGGGCTCGAGCGCCTACGACCCCGACGGCCCGGTCCCGCGCGCCGTGAAGGCGATGAAGGACGCGGTGCCGGAGCTGCTCGTGATCACCGACGTGTGCGTCGACGAGTACACCGATCACGGCCACTGCGGCCTGCTCCGGGAGGACGCGTCCGGCGCGGTGGACGTCGACAACGACGCGACGCTGGAGGTGCTCGCGCGGGCGGCGGTGGTCCACGCCAAGGCGGGGGCCGACGTCGTCGCGCCGAGCGACATGATGGACGGCCGCGTCGCCGCCATCCGGCGCGCGCTCGACGCCGAGTCGCTGACGGGGACGGCGCTCCTCTCCTACGCCGTGAAATATGCGTCCGGCTTCTACGGGCCGTTCCGCGAGGCGGCGGACTGCGCGCCCAAGTTCGGCGACCGAGCGGGCTACCAGATGGACCCCGGAAACGCGCGCGAGGGCCTCCGCGAGGCGGCGCTCGACGAGGAGGAGGGGGCCGACATGCTCATGGTGAAGCCCGCGCTCGCGTACCTCGATGTCATCGCGCGCGTGCGCGAGGCGACGACGCTGCCGCTCGGCGCCTACAACGTCAGCGGCGAGTACGCGATGATCAAGGCGGCCGCCGAGCGGGGCATGATCGACGAGAAGCGGGCGGTGCTCGAGCTGCTCACGTCGATCCGGCGCGCCGGGGCCGATTTCATCCTCACCTACCACGCGCTCGACGCCGCGCGCTGGCTCGGCTGAGCCATGCGGAGCGAGGACGCGGGCCGGGGCGCTGCGCGGCGCTCGGGGTGGGCCGCCGCCTGCGCGGTGGGCGCGGCCGCCGCCCTCGCTGCGGGCTGCGCGCCGAGCCGGTGCGACCGGTCCGAGAGCGCGAACCCGCCCGTCGAGTTCACCGAGGCCACGCCGGCGGGGGGCATCTACGAGACGTCGGCGCCGGACGGCGAGCTCCTCTATTTCCCGGGGGGCATGCGGTACGCGCTCAAGCACGGCCTCGGCGCGCGGCCGCGATGGTGGCAGGTGTACCTGTCGTTCGAGAGCGACGGCACGAGGCGCGGCGGCACGCTGGCGCACGCGGCGGGCAACCAGGCCGAGGTGACGTGCGCGGACGACGAGCACCTGATCGTGATGAACGACAGCTGCTCCGAGTACTGGCTGCGGGTGGTCGCCGGAGGCGCGGACGTCGCCGACGAGGGCGCGTCGGGGGCCGCCGGCAAGTGCTACGTCGACGACGACCCGGCGCCCGCCGATCCCTAGGCGTGCGCCGCCGCCTGCCGGGCGAACTGCAGCCGGTACAGCTTGCTGTAGACGCCGCCGGCGGCGAGCAGATCCTCGTGCGTGCCCTGCTCGACGACGCAGCCCTTGTGGAAGACGACGATGCGATCGACGGCGCGGATCGTCGAGAGGCGGTGCGCGATGATCAGCGCGGTGCGCCCCTCCATGGCGCCCTCGAGCGCGCGCTGCAGGCGCGCCTCGGTGTCGCTGTCGACGTTGGCCGTGGCCTCGTCCAGGATGAGGAGCGGCGGATCGCGGTAGAGGGCGCGGGCGAAGGCGATCAGCTGGCGCTCGCCCGCGCTGAAGTTGCTGCCGCGCTCGAGCACCGGGGCGTCGAGGCCGCCCTCGCGGCGTTCGAAGAGATCGAGCGCGCCGATGCGGTTCAGCGCGTTCACCACCTTCGCGCGATCCGGGATCGCGTCGCCGGCCGCGATGTTCGTGAGCACCGTGCCGGGGAACAGGAACACGTCCTGCGGGACGACGGCGAACTTGCGGCGCAGCTCGTCGCGCGCGTACGCGCGGACGTCGCGGCCGAAGACCCGCACGGTGCCCTCCTCCACGTCGTAGAGGCGGAGCAGCAGCGACGCCACGGTGCTCTTGCCGGCGCCGGTCGCGCCGACCAGCGCGACCTTCTCGCCGCTCCGCGCCGCGATCGAGACCTGCCGCAGCACGGGCGCGCCCGGCTTGTAGCCGAACACGACGTTGTCGAGCTCGAACGCGACGCTCTCGTCCGCGGCCTTCGCCGCGTCGGTACAGCTCGCCGTGGCCGTCGCGTCCTCGTCCTTGTTGTCGAGCAGCTCGAAGATGCGCTCCGCGCCGGCCATCGCGGACTGCAGCAGCGTGTACCGGGCCGACAGATCGCGGATCGGGACGAAGAACATGTCGATGTAGGCGACGAAGGCGAAGAGCGTCCCGAAGGAGATCTCCTCCTTGAAGCTCTTCACGCCCGCGTACCAGAGCACCGCGGCGATGCAGACGCTCGAGACCATCTCGATGGCGGCGTCGAGCGTCGCGTCGAGCACGATGGAGCGGTTGTTCGCGTTCCGGTAGGCGGCGTTGATGTCGTCGAACTCCTCGGCCGAGCGCTCCTCCCTGGCGTAGGCCTGCACGACGGCCATGCCGGAGACCTGCTCGTTGAGGTACGCGTTCATCCGGGCCGTCTTCGCCCGCACCTCCCGGAAGGCGTCGCGGATCCGGCGTCGCGTCCAGTTGACGCCGAGCGCGACGGGGGGCACCGCCGCGAAGGCGAGCAGCGACATGCGCCAGTCGAGCGACACCATCACCACGACGATGACGGCGAGGCGGAGCAGGTCGCCGAACGCGTTGAGCGCGCCCGACGCGAACATCTCGCCGATGGCGTCCACGTCGTTCGTCACCCGCGTGACGAGCCGGCCGACCGGCGTGCGATCGAAGAACCCGAGCCGCCGGGTGTGCAAGAACCCGAAGACGCGCACGCGCAGGTCGGCCATGGCGCGCGCGCCGGCGAGCTGCATCAGGTAGAGCTGCGGGAACGCGAGCGACTGCTCCGCGAGCATGACGCCCGTGAGCAAGAAGCCGTTGCGCGTGAGGCGATCGAGCCCGCCGGGCGCGTCGAAGGCGTCGAGCGCGTCGCGCATGATGAGCGGGCGCAAGAGCGCCAAGAGGGCGGTGACGATGAGCAGCGACAGCGAGAGCGCGAGGTGCTTGCCCTGCGGGCGCACGAACGGCCACAGCCGCAGCAGCATGCGCGCGTCGTACGCCTCGCCGAGCTGCGCCTCCTCGTGGAAGCGGCTCAGCACGTCCTCGGTGCGGCTCGCCTTCTTCGCCGCGCGGCCCCTGCTCGCCGAGGACGGCGCCGGCCGCCGCGGGCTCGCGCCCGCCTCTCCAGCGGCCGTGGCGCCGCTCGGTTTCGCCTGCATCGTCGCGCTTTCTCCTGAGCCTGGCTGCGTCACGAGAGCTCCACCGGCCGCGAGGACGGCGTCGCCTCGAGGGTCGCGAGATCCTCTTCGAGCTGCTGCTCCTCGGCGAACGACGCGTACAGCCCGCCGGCGCGGACGAGCTCGTCGTGCGTGCCGCGCTCGATGACCTGGCCCTGCTCCAGCACGATGATCGCGTCGCACCGCCGCGCGGCCGCCACCCGGTGCGTGATCAGGATGACCGTCCGCCGCGCGGCCTGTCGCTCGATCGCCGCGAGGATCGCCTGCTCGGTCTTGGCGTCGACGGCGGAGAGTGGATCGTCGAGGACGAGGACGCTCGGCTCGCGCACGAGCGCGCGCGCGAGCGCGACGCGCTGTCGCTGCCCGCCGGACAGCTGCACGCCCCGCTCGCCGACCACCGTGTCGAAGCCGTCCGGCAGCGAGAGGACCTCGTTCAGCACCTCGGCCTCGGCCGCGGCGGCGCGGATGGTCTCGAGCGCGGCGGGCGAGTCCGGATCGTCCAGCGAGTAGCCGATGTTGCGCGCCACCGTGGTGGAGAAGAGGAACGCGTCCTGCTGCGCGTAGCCGATGCTCGCGCGCACGGTCTCCAGGGGCAGATCGCAGATGTCGACGCCGTCCAGGAACACGGTGCCGCGCGGCGTGGGCATGAGCCGGGCGAGCAGCGTGGCGATGGTGCTCTTGCCCGAGCCCGTGCGCCCCACGATCGCGAGCGAGCCGCCCGCCTCGACGTCGAAGCTCACCCCGTCGACCACCTTCCTCGCGCCGTGGGAGAAGCTCAGCTCCTTGACGGAGATGGCGCCGCGGACGACCTCGGGGGCGGGCATCGGGCCGCTCACGACCTCGGGGATGGCGTCGAAGATGGCCTTGAGCCGCGCGTAGCCGGCGCGGCCGCGCTGGATGATCGCGGCGACGAAGCCGAGGGCGAGCACCGGCCACGTGAGCCGCAGCAGCGCGAGCCAGAAGGACACGAAGTCCCCCCTCGTCATCTGCTGCTCCAGCACGAGCTGCCCGCCGTACCAGAAGACGATGAGCACGCCGACCGAGCTGATGGCCCCCATGAGCGGCCCCATGGAGCCGCGCAGCTTGGCGAGCGAGAGGCTCTTCTCGAGGTACGCCTGGTTCGTGCTCGAGAACGCGGCCATCTCGGACCCCTCGAGCGCGAACGAACGGACGACCCGGACGCCCGCGAGGCTCGCGAGGACGCGGTCGCTCATGGCGCCGATCGCCTCCTGGTTGTCGCGGGTGCGGAGGAAGAGCTTGGTCGAGAACGACCGGGTGACGAGCATCAGCGCCGGCATCGTCAGGAGCGCCGCGAGCGTGAGCCGCTTCGAGATGTTGAGCATCACGTACAGGGCGCTCGCGAACGCGAAGAGCGAGCCGACGACGTTCAGCAGGCCGAAGCCGAGGAGGAGGCGGACCTGCGTCAGGTCGTTCGTCGCCCGGCTCATGATGTCGCCGGTCGGCATCTTGCGGAAGAAGGCCGGCCCGAGCTTGTGCAGGCGCGCGAGCAGGATCGCCCGGAGCTCGTACTCGACGTTGCGGCCCGCCGTGAAGATGGTGACCCGCGAGAACACGCGCATGATCGCGGCGCCCACGCTCACCGCGAGCATGATGAGCGCCGCCCGCGAGGCCTCGCTCGACTGGAGCTGCACGGCGGCGTCGACGGCGTCCTTCACGAGGAAGTCGCGCTTGGCCATGAGCAGCTGCTGCGTCGCGAGCAGCGCCGAGCCGGTCAGGTAGAGCGGGAGCTTGCTGCGGAACTGGGCGCCGAGGCCCACGGGGTAGGTTGAAGGATCGCGCTTGACCATTGCGGGGGAGTGCCGCGCGGCGACGCTCAGCGCGCCTTGCGCGGCGTCGGCGCGAGCGGCTTGCGGTGCGATGTCGAGAGCGCGGGTCGATCCCGCCCCTCGACGACGAGCTCGAGATCGTCGAGCTCGAGCCTGGTCGCGAGGAGGCCGAGCAGGACGCGCGCCCCTCCGCGACCATCGAGCTCGCTCACCACGCCGATCTTGTCGCCGAACGGACCTCGGCGCACGCGGACGCGGCTTCCCTTCTCGATCGCGCCGCCCTTCGCGGGCTCCGGCGCGGGCTTCGCCGCGGCGTCCGGCTCGCCGGACGGGGCGCGCTGCGCCCGCGGCGCGGGCTGGGCCGGCGGCCTCTGCGGAGCTTCGGCCTTCGCCTGCGGCTCCGCCTCGCCGTGCGGCGCTCGCCGGGCCGGGGCGCCGCCCTCCGCGCCGTGCCTCGGCGCGGGCCGCGGCTCTCCTCCGCGACCGGCGCCGCCGCCGCTCGTCGACTTGAACAGCGTCGCCAGGGTCGGCCGGCGGGCGGGGAGGGCGGCCTCGACGCGCTCGTCGCCGCGGGCCCTGGCCTGCTCCATCGATCGCTCGCGCGCCCGGGCCTGCTCGGAGCGCCACCGCTCGTTCTCGGCCTCGAGCTCGGCGTGGGCGCGCGCCCGCTCCTGCTCGATGCCCTCGAGCTTGCGGTCGAGCGCGATGCGATCGTTCTCGCGCGACCACGCGACGAGCCGGTAGATGGGGGCCAGCGCGACGAGCGCGTCCTCGAGCTGCTCGTCGAGGATGTCGGCGTGCTCGATCGCGGTCTCGCGCGGGACCGACCAGCCGATCCAGAGCGGCACCTGACCGTCGGCGGCGCGGCGGAGCATCTCCGTGATCGCGTCGGGCGTGGCCGCGCTGCACGCCACGCGATCGCCGCCGCCGGCGCCGAAGGAGAACTGCTCCGGGAGCGCGTGGAGCGCGCTCGTGAGCTCGGCGGCGAGCGGCGAGGCCGGCTCGCCGGTCTCCTCCTCGGTCGCCGAGAGGCGGGCCCGGAGGTTGTCGACGTCGACCTTCGCGTCCGGGTGGACGGCGAAGCACACCTGCACCTCGCCCTCCGAGATGCGCAGCGCGAGGAACGCGTGCCGCGTGTAGGGGCTCGGATCGTCGATCGCATCGGAGATCGAACGGCCGCGATCGAGCAGGCGATCGAGCTCGTCGCGCGCGGCCTGGTCGCGCCAGAAGAAGACCCACTGGCAGTCGGCCCGGTGCTTGTTGCGGATCGAGGGGTGCTCGTCCGAGCCATGGACGTCGACCGAGATGCCGAGCTCGCTCAGCCGGGCGACGACGCCGCGCGCCCAGGCGAGCGCGCGCTGCTTCACCTCGAGGCGAGGGCGCGAGTAGGCCTTCGAGGTCGCCTTTTCGGCGGCGTACGCGTCGAAGTCACGAGCGGTGAGGTGCAGGGAGGGATGGCTCATTGCTTCGACTGGGTGCGAGGCGCGGCGTGGCGTGGCGTGGGCGGGCGCAGCCCGCGGTCGGTCACGGGAGGAGCTGCGCTCCTCGTGAAAGGCGCGCGGATGGTATCGTGAGGAGCTTCGAAATCAAAGCCTCCACGCCGCGCGATCGATCCCGGCGATGCGTGGAGGCGGCACGCTTGACCGCCATGACAAGCATGTCACCGTAGGCACTCCCGTGCCCCCTCAAGAGGGCGATCCCACCCAGTTCATCGAGATCCCCGCGTAAATTGCGCATCTCCGGCGCAGCGGGGCCGCTCCCGGGCGCTCTCGTTTACCCCAGTCACCCGAGCACCCGAGCCCGTGAGCCTGCGAGGCCCGTCGGCCTGACGAAAGAGGAATCATGGAACAGCATCGAGACGAGCACATTGTCTGCGCGAGCTGCGGCACGTCGTTCCTATTCTCCGCTGCGGAAGCCGCCGTCTACGCCGAACGGCGGCTCGCGGCCCCGCCGAAGCGGTGCCGGACCTGCCGCCGCGCGCGCAAGGACAACCGAGGGGAGCACGAGAGCGCGTCGACCGCCCGCGCGGCGCAGCACCAGCGCCCTGGGCCGGCCCGGAGCGCCGGCGGCGGGTACCGCGGCGCGGCGCGCGGCGACGGTGGGCCTCGGAAGCCCCGCTATACGGGCGACGTGAACGAGTACCGCAGCCCGATGCAGGACGCGTACTCGGGGCTCTCGCCCGCGTGGACGGTGCCGAGCCAGTACCCGCGCCGTCCGCGCGGCGGCGCGCCCGTCCGCGACGACGGCAACTACCGCGCGCCGTCGTTCGCCGGCGAGCGCCGTGCTCCCGCGCAGGGCCGCGCCGCGGCGCAGCCGCCGCGCGCGCCGCGCAACCGTCCGACGTTCTCGATCACCTGCAAGTCGTGCGGCTCCGAGGGCGAGGTCCCGTTCAAGCCGGTCGAGGGCCGCGACGTGTTCTGTCAGGCGTGCTACCGCGCGCGCAAGCCTTCCTGAAGACCCCGCCAGCGCAGCCGCGAGCGCGCAGCAGCCCGGCCATCCCAGGCCGGGACTCTCGCGGGCAGCGCCAGCCCCGCACCTAGCTAGAGGCTGATCTCGCAGGCGAGCTCGGAGGTGAAGCCGAGCTCGCCGAGCGTGATCGTGACCTTCACGCCCCCGCCGGACGCGCGCCGCGCCGTCTCCTCGACCATCCCCACGACCCACAGCCGTAGCGGCAGCGAGGCGGGGTCGAAGTCGCCGATGTGGAGCGTCACCCGCCCGGTCGGCCCGGTGGCCACGCGCCACGAGCCGAACGTGAAGAGCCGCGACCAGATCGACGTCCCGCGGCGCATGAGCGACGCGATGTCGGTCAGCGGGCGGGCGAACAGCGTGCGCACGAGGCTGTGCAGCTCGCCGCCCACGCCGAGCCTCCCGATGTCGCGCCAGCGCTCGAGATCGCGCAGGACCAGCGACGTCGCGAGCTCCATGTAAGCGTCGAGCGCCTCGAGGTCGTACCCGACGAGCGCGTTGATCGAGTCGTGCTTGAAGTCGTCGGCGTAGCGGAGCGGCATCTGCGCGACGACCTCGTCGCGCGCGCTCCTCCCGTACTCGTCGACGATGGTGCGGTCGACGCTCCGCAGGACGGGGCCGCGCACCTGGTACTGCCCCCCCGCGAAGCGCGCCGGCAGCGGCCTGACCGGGGTGACGTTGGGCCGCCGCGTGTCGCGCTGCCGGTTGATGAGGGCGCCGAAGTCGGCGCTGCGCACGGTCGGCTCGGCGCGGAGGCCGAGGTCGGCGCTGCGCACCGTGGGGAGCGACTCGCCGCGCTGCGAGAGCAGGGTGGGCTCCGAGCCGCGGCTCCGCAGCGCGTTCGAGAGCGTCGCGCCGGGCGCGGGCTTCGCGGGCTCGGACGACGGCCGCATCATGGGCGGCGCCTCGGTGACGCGGCTGCCCGACACGAGCGGCGGCGAGATGCGCATCGGCGGCGCGGGGCTCACGTCGAACGACGTGCCCGCGCGCGAGCGGTCGCGCGAGGACGAGAGCCGATCGCGCTCGTTCTCCGGCGCGTTCCCGAGGCTCAGGGCCATCCGTCGCTGCACGTTGATGAGCCGGCCGAGCGCCGCCGTCCGCCGCGGCGGCTCGGGCGCGACGCGCTCGAGCTCGCGGACGACGTCGCCGGCCGTCTGGAAGCGCTTCGCGGGATCCTTCTGCAGGAGCCGCTGCACGATCGCCTCGAGCCGCGGGTCGACGGTCACGCCCGCCGAGGCGAGCGTCGGCACCTCCGCGTGCACGACGCGGAACGCCGTCGCCACGGCGGTCGGCGCGCGGAACGGCCGCGTGCCCGTGAGCACCTCGTACAGCAGGACGCCCACCGAGAAGAGATCGCTCCGCCCGTCGAGCGGCGACTCCCCCGTGGCCTGCTCCGGCGACAGGTAGTCCGGCGTCCCGAAGACGACGCCCGTGCGCGTCCGCGGCGAGGGGCCGTCGGAGTCGAGCACCTTGGCGATGCCGAAATCGAGCAGCCGGACGACGGCCGATCCGCGGCTCGGATCGAAGGCGATGAAGATGTTCTCGGGCTTGAGATCGCGGTGGATGATCCCGGCGCGGTGCGCGGCGTCGAGCGCCTCCAGCACCGGGATCGCGACCCCGACGGCGGCCTCCATGTCGAGGCGGCCGAAGCGCGCGAGCGCCATGCCGAGCGACTCGCCGTCGAGGTGCTCCATCACGATGTACGGACCGAGCTCGCCGACGCCCGCGTCGATCACGTCGACGATGTTCGGGTGGCGGATCCGGTTGACCGCCTGCGCTTCCTGGAAGAACCGGTGGGAGAGCTCCGAGTTGTCCGCCAGCTCGGGGTGGAGGAATTTGATCGCAACGGCGCGACCTGCGAGCACGTGCTCCGCCCGGAACACGTCGCCCATGCCGCCCCCGCCGATGCGCTCCGCGAGGCGGTACTTGTTGTCGACGAGGAGGCCGGGGGTCGGGGGTCGAAACGCCATCTGCTGCCGCTGGCGGGCGAGGGACCAAGGTCATGGTCCCCGAGAACACGCGCCCCTGTAAAGGGTTGGGAGGCACGCCCCTCCCGAAAGCTCGATCCTATTCCTTCGGGTTGCGTCGCGGCTAGGCTACCTGCTCCAGGTGTGGGGCGGATCGCACGCGAGGCCCTTGCGCGCGGGCAGATCACGGTTCAGGTGCATTCTTCCGCAGTTCGGCGATCCGGCCGGCGATCTCCGCGAACCCGCGGCCCATGGGCAGGGAGGCCACGAACTGGGGCGGCACCGAGAGCTTGCCGAGGTGGGCGCGCACGTTGGCTACGCCGAAGGTCAACGCAAATGCAGCGAAGGCGACGCCGTCGTTGCCGCTGTCGCCCACGAAGGCGTAGCGGTACCGCGCGCGGGTCGGATCCTCGCCGAACCGGCTCGAGAGCAGGCGCACGGCGCCCGTCGCCTTGTCGGACGGGTCGCGGGTGAGGTGGAGGTGGACGCTCGAGACGAGCGTCCTCACCCCCCGCTCGCGCAGCTCGGCGCGCATCCTCTGCACGTCCTCCGGCGGGACGCGCCGGTGCTCGCCGATGTCGATGGTAACGTCGGTCACCCTCTGGTCGTTGTCGTCTGCGAGCGCCGCCGCAGGAAAACGACGCACCATGTCATCGGCGAGCGCGACGAGCTCGGCCCGGCGGGCCCGCCGCGTGCCGCGGTCGAGCGCGTCGAGCGTGACGACGCGGCTCGCGCCGGCGCTCGGGGCGAGCCCTTCTCCGGGGCCGGCCTGCTCGCGGACCAGCGCGACGGCGCCGTTCTCGACGATCGTCGCGTCGATCGGCCATTGCCGCTGGATCACCTCGCCCCATCCGGCGGGCCTGCCGGTGCACGCGATCAACGCGAGCCCGGTCTCGCGCAGACGGAAGAGCGCTCCGTAGGCGGACTCGGTCAGGGCGCCGTGATCCAGCACGGTGTCGTCGAGGTCGAAGATCACCCCGGCGAGGCCGCGCGCGGCGCCGGGGGTCAGCAGAGAGAGCGGGTCCATCGGTCGACCGTCAGAGCGCGTCGAGGCGCGCGATGAGGCTCTTCAGGTAGAGCCCTTCGGGGAAGGCCGCGGGGACGGGGTGGTCGCCCCCCTGGAAGTGCCGGTCGAACACCGCCGCCTGCATGCGGGCGTCGCGCGCGCCGAGGGCGAGCACCCGGGTCAGGTCGTCGAGGCTCACCGCGCTGGAGCAGGAGCAGAGCACGAGGATGCCGCCCGGCCGCGTGGCGCGGCACGCCCCGGACGCGAGGCGCCGGTAGGCGGTGAGCGCGGCGTCCTTGGAGGCGCGCGTGCCCGCGAGCTTCGGCGGGTCGCAGATGACGAGGTCGAAGCCCCCCTGCCTCGACGCGTTCTGCAGCGCCTTGCGGGCGTCGTCGCGCGTGAACTTGATCCGGTCGAGCAGCCCGTTCTCCCGCGCGCACTCCGCCCCGACCTCGAGCGCCGTCGCGCTCTCGTCGATCGCGAGGACCTCGCTCGCCCCGCCGCGGGCCGCCGCCATGGCGAAGGTGCCGACGAAGCAGAACGCGTCGAGCACGCGCCGGTTGTGGGCGAGCTGCTCCACGCGGGTCCGCAGCGTCCGCTGGTCCAGGTAGAACCCGGTCTTGTGGCCGAGCGCGAGCGGGATCGTGTACCGCAGCCCTCGCTCGACGAACCGCAGCTGATCAAGCCCGAAGTCGCCGCGCACCACGCCGGCGTCGGCGGTGAACCCCTCGAGCTTCGCGAGCGATTCCGGGGTCCTGTCCACGATCGCGCGCGGCGAGAGCGCCGCCTGGAGGGCGTCGAAGATCACGCCCTCGCGGCGCTTGATCCCGATCGTCCCGAGCTGCACGACCGCCGTGTCGCCGAACAGGTCGACGATGAGCCCGGGCAGCCCGTCCCCCTCCGCGTGGATCAGCCGGAAGGCGTCGGTCTCGTGGCCCGGCGCCCGGGCGGGCAGGCCGAGCTCGCGGCGGTGCGCGATGGCTCGCTCGATCCGGTGCCGGAACAGGGCCGCGTCGATCGGCCTGTCCTCGCGCGTGTACATGCGCACCGGGATGGCCGAGCGGGGGGTGTAGAGCCCGCGGCCGAGCACGCTGCCGTACGGGTCGGTGACCACGACCTCGTCGCCGGCCACGGCGCCGCCCTCGATGCGCGCGATCGCCTGAGCGAACACCCAGGGATGCCCCGACCACACCGGCCGAACATGACCCTGCTTCAACGTAACCGTAGGCATGATGAACCCGATTGCTCTCGATGGTGGCGGGGCTGCCGGCGGGGCGGCCGCGCCGTGACGTTTGCCGTGGGAGCTAGTACCCTGCGGGACGGCGCGCGTGTGAACCTTCCGCCACAGCGCGCCGTGGCGGCCGATGCACGCCGGCGTGCTTCATGGCCATGGTGACGACAATCCAGCGAGATGGTCGATGGCATCCCGGTTGCTAACTTCCCTGCACCGAAGAGGAGTCGCCCGATGCGCCGTTGCTTGACCCATGCCCTTGTTGCCGTGGCGATGACCGCGCCGATGAGCGCGCTCGCGCAGGAGAACAACAACTGTCCTCCCGGCGCGTGGTTCTGTGAGGAAGTGGAGCCGTCCGGCGATCCCGCCGCTGAGCCGCCGCCCGCCGCCGCTGCCGAGCCCCCCCCGGCCGAGGCGCTGCCCCCCCCACCGCCGGCCCCGCCCCCGCCACGGGGCAAGCGCGCGACCCGCCCCGGCCCGCCCCCGGTCGTCGTCTACCAGACCTCGCCTTCCGGCCCGCCGCCGCAGGTCATCGTCGTGACGCCGGGGGCCGCTCCTCCGCCGCGCGTGATCGTGCGCCGCGTGACCCCGCCTGTTCCGCCTCCGCCGCCGAAGCTGCGCTGGCGCCGCCAGTGGGGCGTCAACTTCCGCCTCCAGGGCCTCATGATGGGCCGCGAGCACGGCGGCGCGGAGGACGCCGGCATGGGCGGCGTCGGGGTCAGCCTGCGGTACCGGCCCGTCCCCGCGTTCGCGCTCGACCTCGGCGCCGACATCCTCGCGGGCACCGACTACAACGGTTACGAGCGGACGGAAGTGCCGCTCTCGCTGAGCGGGATGCTGTTCGTCAACCCGCGGAGCCGCACGCAGTTCTACTTCACGGGCGGCCTCAACATGTCGCACGCGGAGGTCGAGCGGCCCTGGGGCGAGGCCGCGGCCAGCGGCGAGGAGTTCGTTCCGAACACCGAGTACGACTACTTCGGCGTGCACGGCGGCATCGGCCTCGAGTTCCGGCTCTCCCCCCGCCTCGCCCTGAACATCGACGCGCTCGGGTTCGTGCGCAGCCGCACGGACGACGGCGTCATCCCCGAGTTCAGGGATCCCGACACCGGACGCACGACCGATACGTCGGGCGGGGGGCTCTTCCGCGGTGGGCTCACCGTTTACTGGTGAGCGTATCGCTCCAGGCCCTCCCCGGCGAACCTGGGCCCTCCCTGAAAAACGTCGCGAACGGGCCCGAGGTTAGGCAGAGCGAGCGAGGACTGCTGCAGGTTCGCGAGCGAGCTCGACCGGCGTATCGAGCCGCGCAGCAGCTCGTCCGACAGGGCCTCGCCGTCGGTCCGCCCTGACCGTGCGAGGCTCGCGGCGGCTTCGATCTCCTCGGGCTGCCGCCGCGATCCCGGCGGCTCCCGCGCGGTATAACGCTGCATCGTGCCCCAGGCCTCGACCCGACGCGCGCTCCGCGGCCGCGCCCCGCTGCTCCTCTCCGTCGTCGGCGGTGCGACGTTCGCCCTCACGGCCCCGCCCACGGATCTCTATCCTGCCGTCATCGCCGGTCTCGCCCTGCTGGCGGCCGCCGTGCACGACGCCCCGACGTTCTGGCGCGCGTTCGGGCGCGGCGCCGCCTGGGGAACGGCGGCGGGGATCGTGGGCCTGCGCTTCGTGCCGGAGGTCATCCAGCGCTTCACGTCGCTCGGCGCGGCGGCCTCGTACCTCGCGCTGATCCTGCTCGCGGCCGCCCAGTCGCTGGTCTGGGCCGTCTGCGGCGGCGTCACGAGCGTGCTCCTCCGGCGCCTGCGCGCCCCGCTCGAGCTCGCCTTCGCGACGGGCGTGTTCGCCGCCGTGGTCCTCCCGACGGTCTTCGGCTGGACGCCGGCGGGCCTCATGAGCCCATGGCCGGCGCTCGTGCAGCTCGCCGACCTCATCGGCGAGCGCGGCGTCTCGGTCCTGTTCGCCGTGGGGGCCGCCCTGCTCGCTCGCGCGGGGCTCGCCGCCGGCGGCGTGGCGCCCGGCGGTCGCGCGCTCGCGCCCGCGCCGGAGCCGCGGTCCGTCCGCCGGCGACCGCCCCGCGCGATCCTCTACCCGGCGCTCGCGAGCGCCGCGCTGTTCGGGGGGCTCGCGGCGCACGGCGCGCTCCGGATGGCCGCCGTGGAGCGCGCCAGCGCGGGCCTGCCGACGGCGCGCGTGGCGCTCGTCAATCAGGCCGTGGGCCCTCACGAGCGCTGGCAGCCGAAGAACCACCCGCGGATCCTGCGCACCTTGCACGAGCTCACCCGCAAGGCCGAGGCCGGCGGCGCCGAGCTCACCCTCTGGCCCGAGGCGGCGTATCCGTACCCTCTCCCGCACAGCGCCCGGCAGGCCCCGCGCGGCGGTCGAGCGATCCTCGGGCCCGGCGTCCGCGGTCCGGTCCTCGCCGGGCTCATCACCCAGGCGCCGCCCGCGAAGGCCGACGACGGCGTGGAGGAACGGAACAGCTACAACTCCGCGACCCTCGTGCTCCCCGACGGGCGCATGCAGCCGACCCAGGACAAGCTGCAGCTGCTCTGGTTCGGCGAGACGGTCCCGGGCGGCGCCTACCTGCCCTGGCTGCGGCGCATCTTCCAGAAGAGCGGCGGGCTCGTCCCGGGCGCGGAGCCGCGCGCGCTCACGCTTGCCCGGGAGCAGGGGCCCGCGCTCCGGATCGGGGTGCTCAACTGCTACGAGGACACGCTCACCGGGGTGGGGCGGCGGATCACCGGGGCGCTCGCCCCGAACCTCCTCGTCAACATCACGAACGACGCCTGGTTCACCGGAAGCGCCGAGCCCGAGCTGCACGCGCGGCTCGCGGTCATGCGCGCCGTCGAGCTGCGCCGCGACCTCGTGCGCGCCGTGAACCTCGGTGTCGTGTCGTGGATCGACGCCCGCGGGGTGGTGCGCGGCCGGGACGAGAGCGCTGCGCCGGGGGTGACCTTCGCGACCCCGGCGGTCAGGGATGCGCCGCTGACGCTCTACACCCGCGTGGGCGACGCCCCGCTGGCGGCGCTGCTCGCCCTCGCGATCGCCGCGTGCGCGCTCAGGGCGCAACGCTCCACGGCGAAAGCATCGCCCGAAACACCGGGCGCCGCCGCGGGGGCGCGCCCAGCCGCTGGATCTCCGGAGCTCGCGTCGCCGGATGCGGCCGCGCACGCCGCGGCCACCGACGCGCCGCTCAGCCGTCCTTGAGCGCCTTGACGGGCGCCGCGCGGAGCTTGCGGCTCGCCGGCTTGCCCTTGATGGTCATCGGCTGCTTCGTGAACGGATTGATGCCTTCCCGGTCCTGCGTCGCCGGGATCTCCTTCGCCTTGATCTTCACGAGGCCCGGGACCGTGACCTCGCCCGGCCCCTCCGGACCGAGCTCCTTCTTCACCAGCTCGCTGAGCGCATCGAGCACGCTGGCCACGGACTTCTTGTCGAGGTTGGTGGCCTCGGCAAGACCGACGATCATCTGCGCCTTGGTCAGCTTGTTCGAACCGGGCATGTTTCCTCCAAGTCGAAAGGGGGCGTCCGTTTAACAAGCGAGGTTTCGCATCGCAAGCGATAAGTCATTGCGCCCCCGTCTTATTCGGCCGCGCGACGCCGCTGCGAGGCCGGATTCCAGTGGGACTGCTGCCCCGCGACGCCGCGGCGGCCTCGAGCTCCCGGGTCAACGCCGTCATCTCTCGCTCCTCCGCGTCGGTTTTGTGGTCGTAACCGAGCAGGTGGAGCAGGCCGTGCCCGAGCAGCATCGTGATCTCGTCGAGCAGCGGACGGCCGCGCTCGTCGGCTTGTCGGGCGGCCGTGTCGATCGAGACGATCACGTCGCCGAGCAGGCCGTGCCACGCCGACGGATCCACAGGACCTCGCCGGCCGCGCTTGCGCGACGTGGCGCCGTTCTGCTCCAGCATGGGGAAGGCGAGCACGTCGGTCGGCTTGTCCTTGCGCCGGTACGTGCGGTTCAGCTCGTGGATGGCCTCGTCGTTCACCAGGGCCACGGAGAGCTCCACGCCCTGCAGGGCGAGGTGGGCGAGCATCTTGCTCGCGCGCCGGCGCACGACCGCCGTCGACACCCCCTTGAACGGCCCGCCTTGCGTCGTGATGGACACGACCGCGGGGGCCGCCGGGCGGCTCCCGCGTCGCTTGGTTCCCGGGCTTCCCTTGTCCTTCTCGGCCACGGCGTTCGCTATACCAGCTCCGGGATCTTCTTCGCATCCGCCAAGAACTGCGCGAGGCCGACGTCGGTCAGCGGGTGCTTGGTCAGCTGCTTGATGACCTTGAGCGGCATCGTCGCGGCGTGCGAGCCGATCATGGCCGCCTGCACGACGTGGACGGGGTGCCGCACGCTCGCCGTGAGCACCTGCGTCGTGAAGCCGTAGTTCCTGTAGATCGTCACGACCTGCAGGACCAGGTCCATCCCGTCCCCCGCGGCGTCGTCGACCCGGCCGACGAAGGGCGAGATGTACGTGGCCCCGGCCTTGGCCGCGAGCAGCGCCTGGGCAGCCGAGAAGCAGAGGGTGACGTTCGTCCGGATGCCCTCGGCGGCGAAGAGCCGGACCGCCTTGAGCCCCTCGTCGATGAGCGGGACCTTGACCACCACGTTCGGGTGGATCCGGGCGAGCTCGCGCCCCTCCCGGAGGATCGCGTCCCGCTCGACCGCCACCACCTCGGCCGAGACGGGGCCGTCGACCACCTCGCAGATCTCGGCGATCACCTGCCTCGTCGGCCTGCCGCCCTTGGCGAGGAGCGACGGGTTCGTGGTCACGCCGTCGATGACCCCCATCGACTGCGCTTCCCTGATTTCCGCGATGTCCCCTGAGTCGATGAACACCTTCATGGTCCTGCCTCCCCGAGCCGACGCGTCGGCCCTCAGGCAGTGTCCATGCTGGGATCAGGCGCCGGAGCAAGGGCCCGGCGCGGGCCCTCGCCGGCGCGCCGCGGGCGCCTTGCGAGCGGGGCGAGCGGGGCGAGCGGGGCGAGCGGGCAGGACGCGCCGGCTCAGACCGTCGCCTCGTCCTCGGCGCCGTGGCACGTGTTGAACGGCTTGCCGCTGCCGCAGGGGCACTCCTGCTCCTGCGTGACGGCGGGCTGCGGCAGCGCCGCCGCCGGGGTCGCGCCGATCGGGAGCGCCTCGTCGTGCTGCGCGACCGCGTCGAGCAGCGCCGCCGCGTGGCGCTGGCGATCCGCCGCCTCGATCTGCGCCTCTTCCTGCTCGGCGCGCCTGACGTTCACGCTGAAGAGCTTCGTGACCACGTTCGAGGAGACGCGGGCCACCATGTTGACGAACATGTTGTAGCCCTCCTTCTTGTACTCCTGCTTCGGGTCCTTCTGCCCGTAGCCGCGCAGGCCGATGCCGTCGCGGAGGTGGTCCATGTCGGTCAGGTGGTCGACCCAGGCCTTGTCGAGCTCCTCCAGGTAGAGGTGCCGGAAGATGCGCAGCGACAGCTCGACCCCGATCTCCTCCTCGCGCTTCTCGTACGCCTTCTCGGCGCGCTCGTAGAGCTCGCGCGCCAGCGTCTCCTGATCGCCGATGTGCGCGACGTCGTCCGGCAGCTCGACGCCGAAGTGCTCGCGGAAGCCCTGGAAGATGCCGCCCCAGTCCCAGTCCTCGGGCGGCTTGCGCGCGGGGCACGACTCCTCGACCATCGCGCCGATGATCCGGTCCATCAGATCGAGCAGCCGCTCCCGCTGCTCCGTGAGCGCCTGGGGCACGAGCTCGGCGCACTCGTCGTAGATCTCGAGGACCTTGTCGGGGCGCGACTCGAGCTCGACCTTCACGCCCCAGCGCGTGTAGAGCTCGCGCTGCAGGTTCTCGAGCTCGACGAACCGATCCGTCTTCTCGAAGTCCTTCCGCACGATCTCGCGGCGGTTGCCGTCCTCGTCGAGCGGCATCACCGGATCGTTCGCGAACATCCCGAGCAGGTAGCCGACGTCCGGCCGGACCAGCTCCACGATCGACGCGAGCGGCTTGATCGTCCGCTTCTCGCCCGTCGGCTTCCCCTCCTCGTCGAGGATCTCGGGGGAGTAGCGGCCGAGGAGCAGCGACTGGCGCATGTCGTAGATCGTCTTGCGCTGCGCGCTCATCACGTCGTCGTACTCGAGCAGGTTCTTGCGGATGTCGAAGTTGCGCTCCTCGACCTTCTTCTGCGCGTTCTCGACGCTCTTCGTCACCCACGGGTGCTCGATGGGCTCGTCGTCCGGCATGCCCATCCGCTCCATCAGGTTCTTCACCCGATCGCCGGCGAAGATGCGCATGAGGTCGTCCTCGAGGGACAGGTAGAACTTCGACGTCCCGGGGTCGCCCTGGCGGCCGGCGCGGCCGCGCAGCTGGTTGTCGATGCGGCGCGACTCGTGCCGCTCGGTGCCCAGGATGTACAGCCCGCCGAGCTCGCGGATCTCGTTGCCCTCCGCGGTGCACTCCTTCTTGAGCTCCTCGACCAGGGCCTCGAACGCCTCGGGCTCCGCCTCGGGCTGGCGGTTCTGCTCCTTGAACTTGAGCTTCGCGAGCATCTCCGCGTTGCCGCCCAGGATGATGTCCGTCCCGCGCCCGGCCATGTTGGTCGACACCGTGATGGCCCCTTTGCGGCCCGCCTGCGCGACCACGTACGCCTCGTTCTCGTGGTGCTTCGCGTTCAGCACGTTGTGCTTCACGCCGCGCTTGGTCAGGATCCGGCTGATCGCGGTGCTCTTCTCGACGCTCGTCGTGCCCACCAGGATCGGCTGGCCGAGCTCGTGCTTCTCGAGGATCTCGTTGATGACCGCCGTGAACTTCTCCTTCTCGGTCTTGTAGACGAGATCCTCGTAGTCGACGCGGACCACCGGCTTGTTCGTGGGGATGATGACGACGTCGAGCTTGTACGTGCTGTGGAACTCCGCCGCTTCGGTGTCCGCGGTGCCGGTCATCCCGGAGAGCTTCTTGTACAGCCGGAAGAGGTTCTGGAAGGTGATCGTCGCCATCGTCCGGCTCTCCTCCTGGATCCGGACGTTCTCCTTCGCCTCGACGGCCTGGTGCAGGCCGTCCGACCACCTCCGGCCCGCGAGGACGCGGCCGGTGAACTCGTCGATGATGAGCACCTTGCCGTCGCGCACCATGTAGTTGACGTCGCGCTTGTAGAGCGTGTGCGCGCGCAGGCACTGGTTCAGGATGTGCAGCGTCTCGAGGTTGACCGGGTCATAGAGGTTCGTGCCCTTGAGCACCTTGAGCGCCGCGAGCAGCCGCTCCGCCGTCTCCACGCCCTCGTCGGTCAGCGTCACCGAGTGACCCTTCTCGTCGACCGCGAAATGCTCCTCGTTCCGGAGCTGGGGGATGACCTCGTTGATCGTCCGGTACTTGTCGCTCGAGCGCTCGCCCTGGCCGCTGATGATGAGCGGAGTCCGCGCCTCGTCGATGAGGATGGAGTCGACCTCGTCGACGATCGCGTAATGCAGCGGGCGCTGCGCGTACTCGAGCGCCGAGAACTTCATGTTGTCGCGCAGGTAATCGAAGCCGAACTCGTTGTTCTGGCCGTACGTGATGTCGCAGCGGTACGCGTGGCGCTTCTCCGCGTCGCCCTGCTGGTTGACGACCACGCCGGTCGACAGGCCGAGGAAGCCATAGAGCTTGCCCATCCACTCGGCGTCGCGCCGCGCGAGGTAGTCGTTCACCGTGACGACGTGGACGCCCTTGCCCTCGAGGGCGTTCAGATAGCAGGGGAGCGTCGCGACCAGGGTCTTGCCCTCGCCGGTGCGCATCTCGGCGATGCAGCCGTTGTGGAGCACCATGCCGCCGATGAGCTGCACGTCGTAATGGCGCATCTTGAGCGCGCGCCTCGACGCCTCGCGGCAGACCGCGAACGCCGGGACCAGGATGTCGTCCAGCGTCGCCCCGTTGGAGAGCTTCTCCTTGAACTCCGCGGTCTTCGCCCGAAGCTCGGCGTCCGAGAGCTTCTGCAGCTCCGGCTCCATCCTGCCGATCGCCTCGACCCGCGGTCGCATGCGGCGGATGGCGCGCTCGTGCGAGGTGCCGAAAATCTTCTTCATCGCCCAAGTGAACATCTTTACGTGCCTTGGCTCCGCGGCGGTCAGGTGGGAGGAAAGGGTCCGGCCGAGGAACGCGAACGTAGTCGCGCCGCGGGCGTCGCGCAATTCCGGGACCGCGCGCTCCGTCGACGACGCCGCCGACGCGATCCGCCCGAGGCTCCGCGGCCCGGATGGCGCCGGACCTCCCCCTCCGCCGTCGACGCGCGCCGGCGCGCGCTCGCCCCCGCGCGCTCAGCGGACCACGCCCGCGCACCGGCGACCACGCCCGGATCGAGCCGCCCCGGAGCGCCGCCCCGCCGAAGCGCCGGGGCGCGTCGCGCCGCTGGGCGGTCGAGTCCCCCAGGATTTAAGCCATGGTGCACGAGGGGGGACTCGAACCCCCAAGCCTCGCGGCGCCGGAACCTAAAACCGGTGCGTATACCAATTCCGCCACTCGTGCGCGCGGACGCTTGTGGCACCCTACGCCAGCCTCATCAAGCGGGAAATTCAGTTTGCCGCGGTGCGCCGATCGCGTCAGGGCGGGGTGCACGAGCGGCCCGGACGTTGGCACCCGCACTGGACGCGGAGCCGGGAGCAACGGGCGGATCGGCGGACCGCGCCGCCCTGGAGGGGCCGCAAACCTGGGCTGGCCCGTGCGCACGAACCGCGCACCGGCGGTCGTGGGCGGGGTAGGGGAGCCGACAGCATGGGGGCGCGCTCGTCGTCGGGGCGGAGGGGCGCCGCGGAGGGAGCGCGAAATGGGCACAGCGGCGGCCCGGGCGCCGGCGAGGCGACCTCACCGGCGGCGACGCGCGAAAGGGCCGCGTTGACGCCGAGAACCGCGGCCGACGGGGGCCGCGCGGCGGCGCCGCCGCGCCCTCGGCACGTGCGTTGCGAAGAGGGGGCCGTCCGCGGACGCGGATGCTGCCGCCGAGCGGTGGGACGCGCGCGCGTCGCCGTCCCCGTCGATGCGGCGCACTTCGACTGCAAGCCGCAGGGAACCCCGATGACGTACCAACCGAACGTTCTCCTCTTCGATCAGGACCCTGTCCTCCGGAGGGCCACGGCGCTCCTCCTCGGCAATCGCGGCGCCTACGTCAGCCCGGCCGCGACGCTGGAGGAGGCGATCTCCCTCTCCCGCGAGCGCGTCTACGACGTCGCGCTGATCGATCTCGCCCCCGGGACGAAAGGCGCCCGGGAGATCCTGGGCCGCCTGCGGCGCGAGGGCGCGATGCCGCGGCGGATCGTCTTCTGCGCCGAGGAGCCGGTCTCGTGCGACGGCGCGGACGACGTGAGCGAGGTCCTGCTCAAGCCGTACGCCTTCGGCCGGCTGCTCAGCACGATCTTCGTCGAGCAGAGCCCTCGGCCGTCGACGAGGTCCGGCGTCTTTCCTCGCCTCCGGCTGGTCCGCGGCGGCCTCGCCAACCCGGAGCGCGGCGCGCCGGGCGATCGAGGCGCGCGCGCCTCCGGCGGAGCCGCGCAGCTCGATACGGCAGCCCGGCCGGCGGAGCCGCGCGAGGGCGCCGTCGCGGGGGCGAGCGGCGCCGCCGTCGTCCGGCTCCAGCGCCGGGCCCGCAGCGGCCCCTCCGGGCGGACGATCAGGTCGACGCGACGCGCGCCGCGAGGTGCGCGCCATCCCGGATGACGATCCGCCGCCGGTCGAACGCGATCAGGCCGGCGCGCTTCATCTTGCCGAGCAGCAGGGTGACCGTCTCGCGGGTGGACCCGATCAGCAGCGCGATGTCGGCGTGCGTGAACGGGGCCGACACCAGCTGACCCGACGCGTGCGGCCGTCCCCACCGCCGGGCAGCGGCGCGGAGGAAGTCGAGCAGGCGCACCTCCACCGTGCACAGCAGCAGGGAGCCGAGGCGCGCCTCGGTCTCGAGCTTGCGCGAGACGAGCGCCGCGGCGAGCGCCTCGCGGAGCGCGGCGTCGGCGGCGAGCAGCCGCGTGAGCCCGGGGAGCGGCACCACGAGCCCGCTCCCCTCGTCGAGCACGATCGCGCTCTCGGACGCGACCGGCGCGCCCGCGAGCGCGCTCTCGCCCACGAGGTCGCCGGGCCCGCGGTGACCCAGCGGGACGACCCGCCCCTCGGCCGTGCGCTCGACCTTCACGCGGCCCGCCCCGAGCAGGATCAGGTGCCGCGGCGGCGCGCCCTGCTGGCAGAGGCACTGCCGGCGCGGGAGCCGCTCGAGCCTGCCGAGATCGAGCAGCGCGCGCCGGCTCGGTGAGGCCAGCGGGGCCAGGGGCGAGCAAGACAGGATCCGCTCCTTCTCGAGATCCTGCGAGGCGTCGTCGCGCACGCCCTCGTCCCCCAGCGCAGGTCCGCGCACCTTTGGCTGTCCCATCGCGGCTTCGCCCAATCTTTCGGGATTTCAAGCCTCCCGATCGGGAGCCGATGGTGCAACGATCCGTTGACGGGGGCCACGCCGAACAGGCCGAGGACAGCGCTCCGCAGCGGGCGGAGAAATCCCGCCCTGGCGGAGCCTGATAACGCGTTCAGCGGCGCAGGACGCAGGGCCTGCGCGATTTTTTGGTACAGACGTGAAAGCAAGACCCGGGCCGCTGCCCCGTTCGATGCTACGTTGGGGGTGAGGCCACCAATGAAACACTCGATGGCACGAACCTCGCGCAATGCCCCGGCCCCCGTTCGGCGGGTGGCGCAGGCGGCGAACTGAGAGAAGGAGCTCCTCATGGGCATGGAGATGAAGCTCCAGTTCAAGCTGTCCCAGCAGCTTGTGATGACCCCGCAGCTGGTGCAGGCCATCCGGCTGCTGCAGCTCTCGCGGCTCGAGCTGGTCGACGAGATCAGGAAGGAGCTGGACGGCAACCCGGTCCTCGCGGACGACATGACCGACCCGAAGGCGCGGGACGGGGAGAAGGGGGATCAGAGGGGGAGGAACGCCGATCTGCCGACGGAGCAGCGGCTGGAGAACGGCGAGCGGTTCGACCGAGACACCGACATCGCTGCGCGCACGACGGAAAAGCAGGTCAAGGAGGTGGACTGGGAGCAATTCCTGGAAAACCGCCAGCTGCAGCAGGCGATGCCGGCGCACCGGGGCGGCTTCGAGGAGCTGCCGCCGATCGACCAGAACCTGACGAAGCCGTCGAACCTGCGCGACCACCTGCTCTGGCAGCTCCAGATGAGCGATTTCGTCGAGAACGAGCGGCAGTTCGCCCTGCTCGTCATCGGCAACCTCGACGAGAAGGGGTACCTCGACCTCAAGGGGGGAGAACGTCCGGACGGGACGAAGGGGCCTGATCTGAGCCTCGCCGACCTGGCGCGGGAGGCGGAGCTGCACCCCGAGGACGCCGAGGAGGTGCTGGCGATGATCCAGCGCTTCGACCCGGTCGGGGTCGCGGCGCGCGACCTGTCGGAGTGCCTGCGGGTCCAGGCCGAGGTGCTCGGCTTCGACGAGATCGAGATGGCGATCATCAGGGACCACCTCCACAACGTGGAGCGGCGCAACTTCCCCGCGATCGCGAAGGCGCTGAAGATCTCGCTGGAGGACGTCTACGACGCCGTCCAGGAGATCCAGAAGCTGGAGAGCGTGCCGGCGCGCAATTTCGCCGAGGTCGACGAGAAGACCATCGCCATCACCCCGGACGTGTACGTCATCAAGGACGGCAGCCAGTTCGTCGTCACCGACAACGACAAGGGGCTCCAGCGGCTGTACATCAACGAGAACCTCGCCCAGCGGATGCTCAAGGACCCGAAGGCGAAGGAGTTCATCAGCGAGAAGCTCCGGAGCGCGCAGTGGCTGATCCGGGCCATCGAGCAGCGGCGGCGCACGATCATCAAGGTGACCGAGTGCATCGTCGAGAAGCAGCGCGAGTTCCTGGAGCGCGGCGTGGGCTACCTGAAGCCCATGATCCTGCGGGACGTCGCCGAGTCGGTGGGCATGCACGAGTCGACCATCTCCCGCGTGACGTCGAACAAGTACGTGCACACGCCCCAGGGGCTCTTCGAGCTCAAGTACTTCTTCAACTCGTCGATCCACAGGGTGGCCGACGAGGACATCGCCTCGGAGAGCGTCAAGCAGGCGATCAAGAAGATCATCGTGGCCGAGGACAAGTCGAATCCCTACAGCGACCAGGCGATCGTCAAGATCCTCGAGGAGACGGACGGCATCAAGATCGCCCGCCGCACCGTGGCCAAGTACCGCGAGATGCTCGGCATCCTGAGCTCGTCGAAGCGCAAGAAGATGTTCTGAGCGGCGCCGGACGCGCCCGCCCGACCCCCATCGCCGGCCTCATTTCCCGGCCCAACGCCATGCCCGCCGAACCGATCACGGCCGCCCAGCTCTTCGAGCGCACCTTCGCGCCGCACTACCCGCCCGACGCGCTCGCCGACCTCGCGGCCGCGCGCTCCACGGACGCAAACCCGGCCGGAAACCTGTCGATCCTGGCCCAGATCGACCACGCGGCGGAGGTGTTCGCCCGGCTCGCGCCCGGGGCGTTCGGCGCGCCCGACCTCGGGCTCGATTTCTCCGACGCGTCGGTCCACCGGCTGGGCGCGGCGCTGACGCGCGAGCGGCGCGACGCCTGGCTCTCGCCGGCCGAGGGCGCCGCCGGCGCGCGCGGTACGTCGGCCGAGGGCGGGGCGCCGCCCATGCTGGTCACCCTCGTGACGCACGGGGCGCTCTACGTCGGCGCGTGCGTCGCCAGGAACCACGGGGGAAAATGGCAGGTCCGGAGGCCGCTGTGGGAGTCGCTGGTCCGGCTCGAGTCGCGCGCAGGGACCGGCGATCTCGCGATCTTCCAGTGGTGGCTCAAGGCGCTCAGCGACGAGGAGATCGGCCGCGGCAGGCTCGCGGACCGCTACCGCACCCACGTGGAGGTGCCGACCTTCGACGCGGAGCGGCTGCCCGTGATCGCGGCGGGCGACCGGCGGATCCCGAGGCTCGCGAAGGTGCGTTACGACACGCTCTACAAGCACCTCCGCGCGCACCTGCCGGAGCTCCGGTCGGTGGGGGAGGATTTCCCGTCCCCGGAGCGCTTCGAGGAGATGGCCTTCAAGAGCCTGGAGTTCGCGCTGCTCGGGGGCGGGCGGATGCTCCTCATGCACGGGGCGACCGCGGAGGGGGTGCACCTCTTCTGGCTCGACGCGAGCGGCTTCGTGAAATCCGTGTACTACCCGGCCGACAGCTTCCCCGCCCACGTGGTCCAGATCGAGGGCCAGAAGATCCGGGTGATCGTGCCGGTCCGCGGCGAGACCCAGGCGCACGAGATGCTCTGGTGGGGGGCGTAGCCGGCGTTGCCCGCGCCGTCCGGCCGGCGCGCCGGGCTGGCGGCGGGCGCGCCCTGGCCGACGGCGCGCCGGGCTGACGGCGCGCTCCGGCCCGGCGCTCGCGCACGGAGCGCGCCAGGAGTAGGCTCGCCCCGTGCTCTCGCCCGACGTCCGCTTCGAGGGGTTCACCGCGACCGACTGGGTGCGCGTGCTGTCGTTGTTCCGGCCCAGGCGCGCGGGCATCGACGAGCGCGAGGTCGACCGGCCGCGCGGCGGCGTCGTCGCGGTCCGCGCGGGCGGCAGGCTCAGGAAGCTCATGCACACGGACGCCGGCCGGCTCCGGATCGACGACGCGCAGCGCGCCGCCCGGCTCTCCGCCGAGGAGCTCGCCGCGGGCCACCACGCGAGCTGGGCCGCGGTGATCGAGGCGGGCGCCCTCGAGGCCATCGTGGAGCGGTTCGGGGCGCGGGTGCGGCGCGGCGACGACCTCATCGCGCAGACGCTCCTCCTGCTGCAGCTCGCGCGCGAGGAGCTCCTCGCCGGGAGGATCGATCTCTGGCCGGCGCGGCTGCGCGGCGTGCCGATGCCGTCGCCGGGGGTCGTGCGGGGCACGCTGGAGTCGCTCGCCGGCGTCGGCAAGACGATGGTGATCGGCCTGTTCGAGGGCGGGGAGCTCTGGACGAGCGTCGCGCTCCGCCGCGACGCGCGCGGGATCAACCTGATCCTCGGGCCGGACGAGGTGCGGGAGGACATGGGGCTGCTCGCCGGCGACTGGCGGCGCGACTACCGGCACCTCTCGCGCGCCATCGAGGAGCGGGCAGGGGAGCTGTCGCTCGGCTGCTTCGCCGAGGCGGAGACGATCCGGAAGCTCGAGGTCGATCCGAGCCCGGGCGCCTGGGCGCGCGCGGTCGCGGTGCGCGACGTGATCCTCGCGCCGGTGCCGGCGGCGCTCGCCATCCCGCTCGGGATCGACGCGGGGCGCGCGGCGCTCAGCGCCCTCCGCGCGATCGCGGAGCGGATCGATCCGATGGGGATCGTGGCGCCGGCGATGCGGGCGGTGCTCGAGCGGGCCGGCACCGACAGCGAGATGGCCGCGATGCTGCCGTTCCACCCGCTGGAGCTGCTCCGCAAGCTCATCAGCCGGGATCGCTGACCCGGCGCGGCGCCGCCGCGCCGGAGGATCAGGGGTGCGCGGTGCTCGAGTCGCCGCCCTGGACCGCGGGCGCGAGCTGGAAGCGGCGCTCCTCGCACGCGTACGCGGTGGGGGTCAGCTCGATGACGGTGTGCAGCGGGATCGGCAGCGTCGGGCACGAGGGCGCGGGGCGATCCACGAGGTAGGCGTAGAGCGCGCGCAGCACCGCCTGGTGGCCGATCACGAGCACGGGCGAGCGCTGGCGCTCGAGCTGGATGATCAGCGGGTCGAGGCGCTGGATGACGTCCTCGTACGACTCTCCGCGCGGGTAGCGGTAGCGGAACTTGTCGGCCGCGCGCGCGTGGAAGACCTCGGGCATCTGCTGGCGGATCTCCTCGTAGGTCATGCCCTCGCAGACGCCCGCGTCGATCTCGTCGAGGGCGCGCCACGCGACGTGGTTCTGCGTCATCGGGCGCGCGGTCTGGATGGTGCGGCGCAGGGTGCTCGTCCAGACGTTGACGTGCTCGTCGCCGGCGCGCTCGCGGATGAAGACGGAGAGGTTCTTCGCGTACTCCTCGCCGCGCGCGCTGAGGTCCGAGTCGCCGCCGAGCAGCCCCTTCTCGTTGAACACGCTCTCGCCGTGGCGGGTCAGCCAGATCGGGTGCGGCGTGAGGTGCATGTTCATCAACAGCGGGACGAGCCGCGCCGGCAGGTAGCCGTGGATGCGGTTCAGCACGACCTGGCGGCCGACGTCGATGATCTTGATGTAGCTCTTCTCGGGCTCGCCGAGCGGCTCGTACGCGCGGGCGTAGTGCGCGATGCGCGCGCGGAAATCGCGCAGCGCCTCCTCGGGATCGACGCCCTGGTAGTCGGGCGAGCGGAGCTTGGTCTCGCGGACGTTCGTCTCGATGATCGACTCGTCGTTGCAGATCGACTCGATGAAGACGACCGGGAAGCCGTGCGCCTGGCAGCGCTCGGTGACGAGGTTCCGGCGGGCGCGGGTGCTGTTGGTGGCGTCGTAGATCGCCACCTCGCCGCCGGAGCTGAGCCAGCCGATGAGGTCGTCGAGCGCCGTCATCGCCATGCCGAGCAGCGCCTGGCGGCCCTGGGTGTTGTCGGGGTCGAAGAACTGGTGCGGCTGCGCGGTGCCGAGGTGCGCGCGGCGGTAGTTGCCGACGTTGAAGAGCCGCGTGGGGTGGCCGAGCCACGAGAGGTACCGCGCGATCTTGCGGGCGATGGATGTCTTCCCCCGCGCGGGCAGGCCCACCATGGCGAGGACGATCGGCGACGAGTCGCGCGCGAGCGAGACCATGAGAGCGTTCTAGCCGATGACGGTACGGCCGGCGACGATGACGGAGAGCAGCCGGCCGCTCCGCTGTCCGTCGCGCCGGTACGAGAAGAAGCGGGCGGGGTCACACGCGGTGCACCCCCGGACGTCATCGACCGACGTTGCGTCGAGGCCGGACTCGGCGAGCTGGGCCTTGAGGATGCGGCGGACGTCGGCGTGCGGGCGCGCGCCGGGGGCGCCGCGGACGATGGCGGCGTCGCCGGCGCTGGAGCAGGCGGCGAGTTCGGCGGCGACGTCGTCGCCGATCTCGAAGCAGCAGGCCTCGATGTGCGGGCCGATCGCCGCGACGAGATCGGCGCCGGGGCCGGCGAGCGACCTGAGCGCGCGGGCCGCCTCGACCACGACCCGGAGCGCGGTGCCGCGCCAGCCGCTGTGGACCGCGGCGACGGCGCCGCTCCGGCGATCGGCGAGGAGGATCGGGGCGCAGTCGGCGCTGCGGACGCCGCAGCCGACCCCGGGCACGCGCGAGAGGGTCACGTCGCCGACCTCGCGGACGACCTCGTCGCGATCCTCGTCGCCGGTGAGGACGCGCGCCGCCACGCCGTGGACCTGGCTGAGGTAGTAGAGCCGCGCCGCCGGGATGCCGAGGCGCCGCGCGGCGCGCTCCAGGTTCTCGCGGACGGCGGCGGGGTCGTCGCCGAGGGCGATGGCGAAGCTCAGCGTGTCCCACGGGGGGGCGCTGACGCCGCCGCGCCGGGTGAAAAAGGCGTGCGAGAAGCCGGCGGCGGCGAGGAGGGGGCTCTCGAGCGCCTCGGCCGCCCCGGGGGCGTCGGTTTTCACGGTCATTTTCGGTGCCACGACGGATCCGATGCGTCCGCTGCTTCGGTCATAGACGATACGGGTGGGTTGCGTGGTATTTTCCGGCTCCACGCATGGCCGCCGGTCCGGACCCGAACATCGGTCGAGATCTGCTCGGGGGGCAGTTCCAGATTCTTCAGAAGATCGGCTCCGGCGGCATGGGGTCGGTCTACAAGGCCGCCCAACCGGCGATGAACCGGATGGTGGCGGTGAAGATCCTCCACCCCAAGCTCGCGAACCGAAAGGATCTCGTCTCTCGCTTCCGCCGCGAGGCGCGGGCGATGAGCCATCTCACCCACCCGAACACGGTGAAGGTGCTGCTCTACGGCGAGCTCGAGGACGGCTCGCTGTACATCGTGATGGAGTACCTGGAGGGCAAGAACCTGAACCAGGTGGTCCGCAAGGAAGGGCCGCTGCCCGTCGAGCGCGCGATCCCGATCCTGATCCAGGTCTGCGGCGCCCTGCAGGAGGCGCACATGCAGGGGATCGTGCACCGCGATCTCAAGCCCGAGAACATCTTCCTGTCGACCAACGGCGGGCTGAAGGACTACCCGAAGGTGCTCGACTTCGGCCTCGCGAAGGTGACGGAGCGCGAGCTCCGGCCGGGGTCGGTGATGCTCACGCAGGAGGGCATGGTCTTCGGGACGCCGGAGTTCATGTCGCCCGAGCAGGCGCAGGGCAAGGTGCTCGACGCGCGCAGCGACATCTACTCGCTCGCGACCATCCTGTACGAGGTGCTCACGGGCAAGCTGCCGTTCGAGGCGCGGACGCCGATGGAGTACATCCAGCACCACGTGACCCGGAACCCGATCCCGCTCGACGAGCGCGTGCCCGGGAAGCAGTTCCCGCCGGGGCTCGGGGTGGTGCTCGCCAAGGCGCTCGAGAAGCGGCCCGAGGACCGGTTCGAGTCGGCCGCGGAGTTCGCCGACGCGCTCAAGCCGTTCGCGGGCGGCGCGGGCAAGGGCTACACGGCGATGATGCCGAAGAGCGCGAACGCGGTGCTCGAGCAGGCGGCAAAACAGCACGCCGCCGCGCTCCAGGCGAGCAAGGGGCCCGCGTCGTCGCCGTTCAAGTCGCCGGCGAAGACGGTGAAGATGGTCCAGCAGCCGCCGGCGCCCGCCGCCAGGCCGGCGCCCGCGCCGCCGCCGGCGCCGCTCGCCAAGGCGCCGGCCAAGGCGGAGGCCAAGCCGCTGCTCCTCGTCGGCATCGCAGCGGGGTGCCTGATCGCCGGCATCCTGATCACCATCGTGGCGATGCGGCTGTTCCAGGGCTGAGCCCGCGCGGCCGAGGCCTGAAACGAGGCGAGCCACCGCGGGCGTGCTAGCGTCGCCGCTCCGGCGCGCCGGGCGCTCTGGATGCGCATCGCACGCGCGAGCGTTCACGGGGACGACGTCATGGCCTCGGAGCAATCAGGGAACCCAGGGGGAAACGACAACGATCCGGCCAGGAGCGGCGATCCGCCGCGGCAGGCGTCGGAGCCACCGCGGCGGGCGTCGGAGCCGCCGCGGCAGATGTCGGAGCCGCCGCGGCAGGTGTCGGAGCCGCCGCGGCAGGTGTCGGAGCCGCCGCGGCGGGCGTCAGAGCCGCCGCGGCAGGTGTCGGAGCCGCAGTGGCGGGCATCGGAGCCCGCCGCGCGGAGATCCAGCGCGCCGGTGCGAGGGAGCGAGCCGCCGCAGCGGATCAGCACGGCGGCGCGGACGGCGAGCGCGCCGCGCCTCGAGGGCCCGCCGCCGGCGCCGCCGGACGACGCGGCCGGACAGGACCGGGGCGCCAGGATCGCCACCTGGGCGAAGCGCATCGGGATCGCGCTCGCGGCGCTGCTCGTCCTCGCCGCCGTGAGCGTCGTGCTCGTCGTCCGGCACTACGAGGCGGATCTCCCCTCGACCCGCGAGCTCAAGGATTACCGGCCCCCGCAGGTGACGCGCATCCTCGCGCGCGACGGGACGCGCCTCGGCGAGCTCTTCACCGAGCGGCGCACCGTCGTGCGCATCGGCGAGATCCCGAACCAGGTGAAGCTCGCCACGCTCGCCGCCGAGGACGCAGGCTTCTACGAGCACGCGGGGCTGAACTACCTCGGCATGCTCCGCGCCCTCGCGGTGAACCTCCGCTCGACCCAGACCAGGCAGGGGGCGAGCACGATCACGCAGCAGGTCGTGAAGAACGTCCTGCTCACGCCGGACCGGACCTACAAGCGCAAGGCGCGCGAGATCATCCTGGCCCGCAGGATCGAGCAGGAGCTCACGAAGGACGAGATCCTGGAGCTCTACCTCAACAAGATCTACTTCGGCCACGGCCGCTACGGCGTCGAGGAGGCGAGCCGCTACTACTTCGGCAAGGGCGTGCGCGACGTGACGCTCGCCGAGGCGGCGCTGCTCATCGCCGTCGTGAAGGGGCCGTCGGTGTACTCGCCCCGCGCGAACCTCGAGCGCGCCGTGGCGCGGCGCGACCTCGTGCTCGACCAGATGCTCCGCAAGGGCTTCGCGGACGAGGGCCAGGTCGCGCAGGCGAAGCGGGAGCCCGTGGTGCTCGCCATCGAGACCGAGTCGCTCGCCGAGCTCGCGCCCGAGGTCGTCAGCGAGGCGCAGCGCGTGCTGCGCGAGGTCGTCGGGCCCGCCGCGCAGCAGGGCGGGTACACGATCACGACCACGATCGACCCGGCGCTGCAGGCGGCGGCGCGCGCGGCCGTCCGCAAGAACCTCGACGCGTACGCGAAGCGGCACAAGCTGTTCGGCCCGCTCACGCGGAGCAAGAAGGAGCCGCCGCCCTTCGAGGGGACGCCGGCCGGCCACAAGGTCTTCCGGGGGGTCGTGACCGGCGCCGACGACGCCCGAGGCACGCTCTCGGTGCGCGTGGGCTCGCTCGAAGGCACGGTCGCGCTCCGCGGCGCGCAGCGGTACAACCCGAACGGGCTCGCGCCGAGCAAGTTCGCCGACGTCGACAAGGTGGTGCGCGTCAGCCTGATCGGCCCCGCGCCGGAGCCGGTCGTCGAGGCGGCCGTGACGGGGCAGGACGAGGACGAGGACGCCGTCGCCGGAGAGGCGAAGCGCGCCGCGCCCGCGGTCAGCCCGGCGAAGCCCGCGGCCCCGGTGCCGCTGCGGCTCGAGCTCGGACCCGAGGGCGCGCTCGTCGCGATCGACGTGCGGACGCGCGAGATCGTCGCCCTGGTCGGCGGCTACGAGGCGGTGCGCGGCGGGCTCGACCGCGCGACGTTCGCGCGGCGGCAGCCGGGATCGACGTTCAAGGCGTTCGTCTACGGCTACGGGATCCACGCGCGCACGCTGACGCCGTCGACGATCCTCGAGACGAACCCGCAGGCCGTCGCCGGGTACAAGCCGCAGAACCACGACGAGAGCGAGGGGCAGTCGCCCGCGCGGCTGCGCGAGGCGCTGGCGCACAGCGTGAACGTGGCCGCGGTGTCGGCGATGTCGCGCGTCGGCCCGTCGAACGTGGTCGCCTTCGCCGGCGCGCTCGGCATCCAGTCGAAGCTCGGCGCGGACCTGTCGCTCGCGCTCGGCGCCTACGAGGTCACGCCGCGCGAGATGGCCGCCGCGTACGCGAGCATCGCCGCGGGCGGCGTCTACGAGCCGCCGGTCCTGATCACGAAGATCGTCGGGCCGGGCGGGGCGGAGATCCCGCTGCCCACGCGCCCCCCGGCGCGCCGCGTGATGGAGGAGCCGGAGGCGTACGTGCTCACGAGCCTGCTGACGTCCGTCGTGCAGACCGGGACCGCCAAGCAGGCGCGCTCGCTCGGGCGGCCGATCGCCGGCAAGACGGGGACGACGAACCAGTCGAAGGACACCTGGTTCGTCGGCTACTCGACCGACATCGCGTGCGCGGTGTGGACCGGCTACGACGACGCGGCGCCGCTCGGCAAGGGCGAGGCGGGCGCCACGGCGGCGCTGCCGGCGTTCGTGGATTTCATGAAGCAGGCGCACGCGAAGCGCCCGGTGGCCGACTTCCCGGTGCCGAGCGGCGTGGTGCGCGTGAAGATCGATCCGCAGACGGGCCTCCTCGCGCGCGAGGGGCAGGAAGACGCCGTCGAGGAGGTGTTCGTCGCCGGAACGGAGCCGGCCGAGGAGGCGCCGGTCCCCGAGGCGGACGCGGGCGCGGAGGCGGCCGACGGCGGGGCGCCGGAGGAGCTGCAGGGGGTCGTGCCGGCGCCGGACGAGGGGCCGCGGCCGGCGGAGCCGGGGACGGCAGCGCCGGGGTTGGCGCCGGCCGAGTCGGAGCACGCGCCGGAGCCGGGTCCGCTGCCGACCGGCGAGACCGCGCCGCCGCCGTTCTGAGCGGCCGCTCGGGCCGCTCGGGCCGGTCGGCGCTCTGTCCGGCGCTCTACCCCGGCGCCCCCGCCCGGGTCGGGCCGCCGGCGCCCGCGGCGATCTCGGGGAACGGGCCCGTGACGGCCAGCGTGAGGCCGTCTTCCTGCATGTTCACGAAGAGCGCCTTGCCGTCGGGCGAGAAGCACACGCCGGCGAGCTCGCTCGGGCTCCGCGCGTTGCGCGCGAAGTCGAAGATCTGCCCGCCCGTCGTCACGCCGCGCAGGTAGTTCCCCCGGCTGCCGTCCTCCGCCATGAAGAGCTCTCCCCACGGAGCGACGGTGATGTTGTCGGGCGCGTCCAGCTCGTCCGTGCTCGTCGCGTGGGCGAGGACCTCGAGCGCGCCGCCGTCTCCCGCGGGGGCCAGCCGGAAGATCTGACCGGCGCCGGCCGGACCGCCGATCGTCGCGGCGACGTACACCACGCCCTGCGCGAGGCAGACGCCCTCCCCGCGCCGGAACAGCGCGGCCCCCTTGGCCTGGGCCTGCTTCCGGACCGTGTCGTCCCGCGGATCGGGATCGTCGATGTCCACCCACGCGATCTCGCGCGGCTCCCGCAGCGCCCAGCCCGAGGTGTCGGCCTTGCGGGCGCCGACGACGGCGAGCGCCTGCAGCTTGCCCTCGAACGGCGCGGCACGATCCGCAGGCTTGAAGCGGTAGAAGCAGCCGTCCGCCCGATCCTCGGTCAGGTAAGCGATGTTCGTCGCGGGATCGACGACCGCCGCCTCGTGGAAGAAGCGGCCGTATCCGGTGAGGCGCTGCGGCGGCGCCACCCTGGAGGCGTTCGCCGCGCACACGAAGACATAGCCGTGGCGGGGGTCGACGTTCTCCTCGCAGCTGAGCCAGCCCCAGGGGCTCACGCCGCCAGCGCAGTTCCGGTTCGTTCCGGCGAGCACGAGGTTGCTCGAGCGGCGCTCGAGCGTCGCCGCGTCGACCACGAGCCTCGTGACGCCGCCCATGCTCGCCGCGTCGTACGCCTCCGCCGGCGCGCTCTGCCCGGCCCGGTAAGGCCCGATCTTCCCGTCGGCGGGCCCGTTCTCATGATTCCTGAGCAAGATCCACGTGCTGTCCGGCCCAGGAAAGCACCCCATCCCGTCCGGCCGCCCGGGCACCCGGTAGCCGTCGTCCATGGCGCCGCCGGCGCGCTCGAGGATCCGGTAGGTGAAGCCCGCGGGGAGGTCCAGGATGCCCGCGGGATCGGGCAGGAGAGGCCCGAACCGGCCGGCCGCGTTCTTCGTCCTCGGCCTCCGCGCGAAGATCAGGGAGAACGGCAGGGCCAGCGCCGCGGCCGCAACCCCGCCGACGCGCAAGAACGATCGCCTCGGGACGCGTCGCCTCATGACGATGATCTATGTCGACCGGCCACCGCCTGTAAGCCGTCGGGGGCGAGCGCCGTGAGGCCGCCGCTCGGCCGATGCCTGGAAACCATGGCGGTCCGCGCGGGTGGGTGGACGCCTCGAGGCCGCGACGAGCGCGCCGGCACGCACGCCGCGGCGCGGCGTCACCCCGTCTGGCTTCCGTCGGGGACGGCGCGAACCAGGATCTTCGAGGATACGCGGCCCACGAGCCGCCGCAGGACCTGCTTCGCGCCGATCGCGCCGCCGGCGCCCACCGCGAAGACGAGCGGCGCCGCAGCGCCACCGGTGACCGCGACGAGGCCCGCCGCGAGCAGCACGCCGGCGCCGGTCGCCACCGCGCCCGTCGAGGCCTCCTGGGCCGCGTGCGCGATCGCTTCCTTCCTCGTCATCTCGCCGCGCTGGTAGGCCGTGACCCCCTCGTACGCGCCGAAGGCGCCGTCGATGACGAACCCGACCCCGGCCGCCTTGCCGGCGCCCTTCAGGACCTCCCGGCCCGCGGTCTTCATCACCTCGCGGGTCAGCGTCTTGGCCACCGCGGCCGACGCGCCGTCGGCGAGCGCCGCCTGGCCCGCCTGCCGCGCCGCCTCCTGAGCGACGAGCGCCCCCGCCTGCTTCCCGCCTTGATCCACGATGATCTTCGCGGTCGCCTGCGCCCCCAGCGAGAGCCCCGGCGCGAACGCGTCCACGACCGCCGTGGTGTTCTCGACCATCGCGCGCCGCAGGCCCTCCCGCGCGCCCTCGTCGAGCAGCCCCTTGCCCGCCACCGAGAACAGCGCCTCGGCCGCCCCGCGGACGGCGACCGCGCCGCTCCCTGCCACCGAACCAAGGATCTTGTTTCGCCGTGAGCTCATCTCGACCTCGCCGTCTGCGCGCGCCCCCGCCTCATCCAGGGGTAGCGCCCCGGGGCGGAAAGACAAGCTCAGCGCCGCGCGCTCCTTCCGTCGCCACGAGCGAGATCCGTTCCCGGCCGCCCCCCGCAAAGATGCGCTCGGCCGGCGGCGCGCAGAGGCCGCGCTCGCCGGCCCGCAGGTGCACCGTCGCGGCGCCGGTCGCGCTCTCGCTGCGCGACGGCAGCGCCGACTCAGGCGCTCGCCGCGGGCGTGAAGACGGCGCGCACGCAGCCATCCTGCTTCTTCTTGAAGAGCTGGTATCCGCGCGGCCCCTCCTCGAGGCTCATCGGGTGCGTCACGAGGAACGAGGGATCGATCTCGCCGCGCTCGAGGTGCTCGAGCAGGCGCGGGATGTAGCGCTGGCCGTGCTGCTGCCCCATCCGGAAGACCAGGCCCTTGTTCATCGCAGCGCCCATCGGGAACTTGTCGATGAGCCCGCCGTAGACGCCGACGATCGAGACCGTGCCGCCCTTGCGGCACGCCATGATCGCCTGGCGCAGCGCGATCGGGCGATCGGTCTCGAGCCGCATCGCCTGCTTGGCGCGGTCGTAGGCATACTCGAGGCCTCGCCCGTGCGCCTCCATGCCGACCGCGTCGATGCACGCGTCGGGGCCGCGGCCCCCCGTCATGTCGCGGAGCGCCTCGCGGACGTCCACCTCCTCGTAATTGAGCACCTCGGCGCGGCCGCGCTCGCTGGCCAGCCGGAGGCGCTCGGGGAGCCGGTCGATGGCGATGACCCGCTCCGCGCCGAGCAGGTACGCGCTGAGGATCGCCATCTGTCCCACGCCGCCGGCCCCCCACACCGCGATCACGTCGCCGGGCCGGATCCCGCACATGTCCGCGGCCATGTAGCCCGTCGGCAAGGCGTCGGCCGCGAACACCGCGCGGTCGTCCGGGACCGCCTCGGGGACCTGGAAGGCGCCCTGATCGGCGAACGGGACGCGGACGTACTCGGCATGGCTGCCGGCGATGCCGCCAAAGGCGTGGCTGTAGCCGAAGATGGCGGCGGTCGTGTCGCCGAAGGCCGCGTCGAGCACGGCGTGGCTCGGGTTCGAGTTGTCGCAGAGCGACCAGAGCGCGTGCTCGCAATAAAAGCAATGCCCGCAGCCGACGATCGAGCAGACGACGACGCGGTCGCCCTTCTTCAGCTTGCTCACGTCCGGGCCGACGTCGACGACCTCGCCGACGAACTCGTGCCCGAGGATGTCCCCCTTCTTCATCGTGGGCACATGGCCGTCGATGAGGTGCAGGTCCGAGCCGCATACGGACGACATCCGCACGCGGACGATGGCGTCGTGCGGGGCGAGGATCCGCGGATCCGGCACCGTCTCGACGCGGAGATCGTTCACCCCGTTCCAGCAGAGCGCGCGCATGAGCCTCACCTCCCCAGCACGGCCCCGCCCAGCACGGCCGATCTCCGGCCGCTGGGCTGTCCGTCGATCGTCGGTATCTCCCCCGCCTCCATCAGCTGCTTGAAGTGGCGGAGGTCGTCCCTGAGCTGCTGATCCGGCTCCTCGCCGAACACCTTCGCGATCGCCCGGCCGAGCGCGCCGGCCGGCGCCCTGTAGTCGATCGTCACGCGGACCTCGGTGCCGCGGCCGCCCGGCGCCGGGACGAACCGGACCGAGCCCGCGTTCTCGATGTCCGCCGGCTCGCGGGAGCGCCACGCGATGAGCTCGTTCTCCCGGTCCTCGACGATCTCGGCCCGCCACGACACCGAGCCGCCGCCGGGCGCCCTCGCCGCCCACCGCGAGCGGCGATCGTCGATGACCTCGACCTCGGCGAGGTGCTCCATGAAGCGCGGTAAGTTCTCGAAATTGCGCCAGAATCTGTAGAGCTCGTCCGCGGGCTTCGCGACGGTCACGGCGCGCGCGACGCGCGTGGCCGCCGGGGCCAGCGCGCCGAACAGGCGGCCGGCCCGCTGGCCGACGCGCAGGAGGCGCGCGCGGGGTGGAGCGCGATCATCGGGAGCGCCCGCGGCGCCGCGGCGGCCCGCGACGCCGTGCTGGATCAGCGCCCCGCCCGCGAGCGCGAGGACCAGGCCGGGCACGCTGCGGCGGGCGAGCCCGTACGCCACCAGGGCGCTGCCGCCGATCGTGGAGACCAGGCGCTCCGCCCTGCCCGCTGTTCTGCCCGCCCCGGCCTGGTCGCGCTCGACCAGCGGCGGCACCTCGGAGATCGGTTCGAGCATCGTCATGACACCCCTCCTCGCAACCTGGGTCAGCCCGCCGCGCAGCCCGGCGGGCCCTCCGCCCGACGAGATGGCGCCCCCACGACGCCGCGCGGGGGCGCGGCCTCGTCCGGGGCGCGGCTCGACGAGGGCGAGGCGCCCTGTGCACGCGCAGACGTCAGCCCGTGGTCGCGGTGAGGTGAGGCAAGGCGCGCGCCTGACCCGATCAGAAGCGCACGAGGAGGCGGGAGCCGAGGCCGGCCGGCGACGGCGTGAGCGAGAGCTCCGCCACGGGAGGCTTGCCGGGCGCCGGGGAGGCGGCCTCGGAGGGGCTCAGCAGGAGCAGCGTGACGCCGGCGCCGATGCCGACCAGCCCGACGCCGGCGAAGACGCCCGCGAGCGTCGTGGCGGTCTTCCCCCTGTCGTAGTCCCCCTGCAGCGATCGCGGGCACACGTAGCCCCCGCCGCCGGCAGGGGAGCACCCGTCCTCGACCTTGGACAGCGCGCCGGCGCGCACGGCGAGCGCCACCGCGGTCGCGATCGCGCCCGCGCCGCCCACGCCGAGCGCGATGTAGCCGCCCGTGCGGACGCCGCTGGACGACGAGGGCGGCGCGGGCGCGGGGCCCGGGGCGCGCGCGTCGCGCGCCGGGAGCGGCGCGGGCACGGTGAGCGTCACGTCCCGGCTCGCGCCCGGCGTGAGCTCGACGCGCTCCAGGATCGGCGCGGCGCCGCCGTAGAAGAGCTCGACCGTGTGCGCGCCGAGGTCGCGCTCGAGCGCGACGCCGAGGAGCCTCGGATCGAGCGGCTTGCCGTCCAGCACCACCTGCACCGGCGACTGCCCTTCGGCGCCCAGCAGGCGGACGGTCAGCGTCCCGACCTTGTTGCCGAGCGCCCGGTACCGGAGCTCGGCGTCCTCGCTCCACCCGGCGTACTTCGCCTCGTTGGACTGGAGCGCGGCGCGCCGGAGATCCCACCAGTCCCGCCGCGCCGAGGCGTAGCGGCCCATCTCCTCCTCGCACTCGGCGATGTTCCGCAGCGCGCCGAGCCCCTCCGGGTAGATCTCCAGCGCGCTCCGGAAGGCGATGACCGCCTGCTCGCACTGGCCGGCGCTCCGCAGCTCGCGCCCGCGCGCGAACAGCGTCTTCGCGTCCTCCTCGGCGCCGATGGCGAGCGCCGGCGCCGGCGCGGCCGCGAGCAAGGCGGCGCCGCACAGCGTGATGAGCTGTCGCTCAAAGGATCTCACTCTTGTCGATCTCCTTGCGGCGCCGGGGCACGGTGGGCGGCGCGGGCTTGGCGGTCGCCGTGGCGCGGGGAGCGCCGCCGTCCGCCCCAGGACGCGGCTGGACCCCGCGCGGCCGCGCGGACGCGGACGCCGCGGCGGGGGGAGCGGGCTCGCCCGCCGGGGCGACGGCGACCGGCGGCGCCGCCGCGGCGGGCGGCGGGGGCGGCGGCGGGCGCAGCGCGAGCTCCTGGAGCGCGCCGCGCACGCGGGGGGACAGGTGCCGCGCCGCCTCCGGCGCGGCGCGCGGCCCATCGAGCAGGCGCCACGCGAGCGCGGTGGCGCCCGCGAGCGTGCCCACGCAGGCGACCGCCACGGCGACGAGCGCCGCCGGCCGCCGCGCCGGCGAGGGCTTCGCGGGCGCGGGCGGCGGCGCCGCGAGCGCGTCGCGGTAGGCCCGGACCATCTCGCGGATCGAGGTGAACCGCCGCGCCGGCTCCTTCGCGAGGGCGCGCGAGAACCAGCCGTCGAGCCCCCGGGGGAGCGACCGCCGGACCTCGGTGGCCGGCTCGAAATCGCGGGTGCTGACCGCCACGATGAGCTCGGCGATGGTGTTGCCCTGGAACGGCGGCCAGTCGGTCAACACCTCATAGGCGAGGACGCCGAGCGCCCACACGTCGGCCCGCGCGTCGACCGCGAGCGGCGAGGAGAGCTGCTCCGGGCTCATGTAGTTCGGCGAGCCCAGCATGACGTCGGCCTCCGTCTCGCGCGGCCGATCGAGGCCGAGATCGCCGTGCAGCGCCTTGGCGATGCCGAAATCGGCGACCTTCACCGTCAGCTCCGCGCCGGGATCGTCGAGGATCATCACGTTGGAGGGCTTCAGGTCGCGGTGCACGATGCCCATGTCGTGCGCGACGGTGAGCGCGTCCGCGATCTGATCGAGCATGTCCGCGAAGCGCCTCGGGTCGATCGGCCCCTTTTCGCGCACCTCGGCGAACAGCGTGCGACCCCGGATGTACTCCATCACGAGATACGGGATGTCGTCGTGCACGCCCGCGTCGTGGACGGCGACGATGTGCCGCGTGCGCGCGCCCAGGCGGGCCGAGATCTGGGCCTCGAAACGGAACCTCTCCAGGACGGTCCGGCTCCGCGCGGGGTCGCCGGTCAGCGAGACGCTGAGGAACTTGATGGCGAGCTCGGTCTTGAGCGTGACGTGGACCGCGAGCCAGACCTCGGCCATGCCCCCGCGCCCGAGCGGCCGGACCAGACGGTACTTGCCGTCGACGATCTCGTCGGCCTCGTGCTGCCAGATGTCGGACTCGTCCGCGCCGGGCGCGCGCTCCGCCGCGCTGAGGCTGACCCTGACGGTCGTCGGCAGGCGGGGCGAGTCAGCGTCCACACGCGAAGGATAGTGGATGCCGCGTGCGAGACTGGCACTTTTTGTCCTGTCCGCCGGCGTCCGGCCGGTGTGGGATGGCCGCAGCGGTCAGCCGGGTGGAGGTCGCGCGCGGGGGCGCATCACTCGGCGGCGTCGGCGAACAGCTCCGCCGGCGGCTCCTCGAGGCGCGGCGGCGCGTGCGGGGCCGCCCGGCCCACGCCGCGGTCGAGCGCGTCGCCGAGGAGCGCGCCCACGCCGGGGACGACGTTCTCGATCGCCGCGTCGGCCTCGCGCGGGTTGAGCCACCAGAACGGATTGAGCAGCCGGCGGAAATCGCGGAGCGAGCGCGCGGGGCGGCTGACCTCCACGGTGAAGGCGAGCGTCCCCAGGTTGGCGTCGAGCCAGTCGTCCATGTCGCCGACCGTGGGGTACCAGTGCGCCGCCTGGCGGATCTCGTACCGCTCGCGCGGCAGCGCGCGGCAGAAGGCGTCGCCGAGCGCGCGGTACAGCGGGGCGCGCGGGTTGGGCGCGCCGGTGTGCGCCCAGGGGTAGAGCAGGAGGTTGCCGCAGCTGTGAAAGCCGAGCGCGAGCGCGGGCCGCGTCTCCAGCGCGACGTCGCGCAGCGCGCGCGACTCGGGCTCCGAGAACGCGTGCGGCCCCGTGTAATGCGGCGACCACCGGAGCCGCGACCCCGCGAACGGGTGCAGCGGCCGCGACGCCGACAGGGGCGCGAAATTCCGGTTCAGATCCACGCCGCGGGCATTGCACCGCTGCGACGCCCAGCGCTCGCCGCGGAGGCGCTCCAGGTTGTCGGCGAACGCGTCGGGGTTGACCACCGGCATCACGACCAGCCGCGCGTGCGCGGCGATGCCGCCCCGGCCGACCGAGAGGAGCGACCGGACCGCATCGAGCAGCGCGAGCCCGCCGATCACCTCGACCCCGTGCATGAGCGATGTCAGCAGGAACGTCGGGCCCAGCGGGTTGCCGAAGTCATACCGCCGCAACGGTCGTCCATGGGTGGACGTCCCCACCGTCATTTCACGTCCGCCGTGAGCGCGCGCGAGGCGCGCCCAGGCGGCGTCGAGCTGCGGGAGATCGGCGTAACGACCGGAAAGATCGGGCGAGCGTGTCATCCCAGTGTCTCTTATGTGACACCGGAATGGCGAGGGGCGCCAGCGGATTGAGCCGCCGCGCGGCGCGGCGGAGCGCGTTTTCTCTCGTCGTCGTCACGCTCGCGATCGCCGACGCCAACGCCGAGATCGGATGTGCGTCACCCGAGCGGCCGGTTGACCTTCCTCGTCGCGAGCAGGGCGAGGCCCTCGAACAGGAGGTGCGCGCCGAGGTGAAGGGTGATGTCGGCGTGGTCGAGCGCGGGGCACACCTCGACGAGATCCATGCCGACGAGGTGGATCCCCGCGAGGCCGCGGAGCAGCTGGATCGCGTCGCGCGAGGTGAGCCCGCCGGGCACGGGCGTGCCGGTGCCCGGGGCGTAGGCGGGGTCGACGCCGTCGATGTCGAACGAGATGTAGACGGGCGCGTCGCCGGCGGCGGCGCGGATGGCGGCCGCGATCGTGGAGGCGCCGTCCCGGTCGATCCGGTCCATGCCGTACAGGGTCGCCCCGGCGTGCGCCGCGAAGGCGCCCTCCTCCGGGTGGCCCCAGGTCGCGCGGATGCCGATCTGGTGGAGCGCGCCCCGGCCGATCAGCCCCTCGTCGATGGCGTTGCGGAACGGCGTGCCGTGGTGGAACGGCTCGCCCCACACCTCCGACGTGCTCGTGTCGAGGTGGGCGTCCACGTGGACGACCGTGATGGGGCCGTGTCGCCGCCAGAGCGCGCGGAGCACCGGGAGCGCGATGGAGTGGTCGCCGCCGACGACGAACGGCACGGCGCCGGCCGCGAGCACCTCGTCGACCGAGGCCTGGACCAGCTCGCGCACGGATTCGGCGTGGAACGGGGGAAACGGCACGTTGCCGCCGTCGAGCACGCGGAGCGCGCGGAACACGTCGACGCCGTGGCCGGGGTGATAGGACTGCACGAGGGCGCTCACGCGGCGCAGCTCGTAGGGCGCGAACCGGGTGCCCGGGCGGTAGGTGACGCTCCCGTCCCACGGGACGCCGAGGAGCACGGCGTCGGCGCCGGCGTAGGCCGACGCGCCGGCTTCCTGGAAGCTCGCGGTCGGGAGGCGGAAGAAGGGAGTCTGCCCGTGCCGCAGGTACGCGGCGGCTCGTTGTTGCGACATGAGATCTCCTAAAGGCTCAAGAGGTCCAGGATCACGGCGCGGGCGCGCTCCGCGAGATCGGCCGCGCCGCCGTGATCGCCGAGCGGGGGGCCGAAGGTGATGTGAGCGCTCGCCTCGCGGCGGCTGGAGAAGCGGAGATAATGGGGGACGAAGGTGTCGTCGCCCGCCCAGCAGAGCTCCGGGGCATCGTAGGTGATCGCCGCGGGCACGATGGGGACGTCCGCGATCCGGGCGAGGCCGAAGATGCCTTTGCGGAAGGGGAGTACCTCCTCGCCGCGCGTCGTGGAGCCCTCCGGGAAATTCAGCACCGGGACGCCGTGGCGCAGGGCGCGGAGCGCCGACCGGAGCACGCGCGCCCCGCTCGCCGGGCGCCGCCGATCGACGAGCAGCACGCCGAGATCGCGCGCGCGCTCGCCGACGATCGGCCAGCCGGCGATCTCCTGCTTGGCGATGGCGGTGCAGGGGGTGAGCGAGGCGAGGGCGATCGGGTCGAGGTAGCTGACGTGGTTGGCCACGATCACGAACGGCGGCGCGGGGAGCGCGCCGGTCACGCGGACGCGCAGGGCGTGCATCGCGCAGAGATCCCCGGCGATGGCGTGCAGGAGGCGCGCCCGCTCGCGGTCGCGCGAGGCGGGCAGCTCGGGCAAGAGGCTGGTCCGGAACACGGTGTCGAGCGCGAGCCCCATCACGCCGGAGACCCGGCTGACGACGGAGAGCGCCTCGGTCCACGGCCAGTCGCTCGCCGCCCCGAGGCGGCGGGCGGCGTCCAGCGGAGCGGTGGTCGTCATGAGGTCCGTCCGCCTCAGGCCACCGCGGCGATGCCGCCGTCCGCCGCGCGCGGCTCCTTCGCCTCGGCGGCGCGATCGACGAGCCCGACCCGCTCGAAGCGGGCCCGGAGGGCCATGAACGCGTCGCGATCGATGCGCGAGATGATGCGCGGGTGTCCGGTGCCGTAGAAGTCGGGGCGGACCTCGATCTCCTTGGCGCCGAGCATCGCGTGGAGCGCCCGCGCGGCGTGGTTGTCCTCCTCGACGGTGAACCAGCACGACTCCGCCCACCCGAGGATCGACCCGACGAACGCCCGGAGCAGCGTGTGCGTGGCGCGGGAGCCCTGGTACTCGGGCAGGACGGCGAGGGTCGTGCAATAGACCTCCTTGCCGCGCGCGAAGGAGAGCAGGTAGCCCGCGGGCTTGCCCGCGGCCTCGACCATGAAGCAAGAGTCCTTGAAGAAATCGCAGCAAAGACGGATGTAATACCGCCCGAGCTCGCCCTCGCCCGCGCTTCCGAAGAGCGCCGCCTCGAGGTCCATCAGCGTCGAAAAGTCATCGCTTCGGAGCGTGCGCGCCACATAACGGCTCATCGTTGCGCCTCCTTGATTCTCGTTGAATCGTTGGTCGGCGCGCAGCATGCCGAGCATCGGTGGAGAACGCGTCACAGAATCCCCGAGGTTGGGAGGCACCCCGGGTACGACAGCGCGTCAGGACGGATGGGAGATCGCGTACGGAGGGTGCCAGAGCGGCGATGTCACCGTGGCTTGAGGCGCTCGAGCGCCGCGGAGGGGATCTCGAGCGCGAGCCGGGCGGCGGTCCTGGCCGCGTCGAGGAGCGCGGCGAGGGCCGAGGCCGCGCGCCACCCGCCGGTCACGCCGGTCCAGCGCTTCATGGGCGAGAAGATGTTGCCGTCGGTGTGCGGCGCGGCGCGATCCAGGAAGGTCGAGCTCGGGATGTAGGCCGCCAGCACCCGCTCGGTGAGGCCCGGGAAGGCGGTGTACGCCGCGGCGGTGATGCGGCCGCCGGCGCCGACGTACACCTCGCGCCGCGGCCGCTCGGCGAGGGAGACCATCGCGGCCGCGACCCGCTCGGGGTCGAGGACGGGCCGGATCGGCTGGACGGCGCGGCCGGTGTAGTTGCCGGCGTGCTGGTAGATCGGGGTATCGACGGCCGCGGGCAGGAGGGTGCAGACGTGGATGTCCGGGGTGCTGACGAGCTCCTGCCGCAGGCAGGACGCGAGGCCGAGGACCCCGAATTTTGCGCTCACGTAGGCGCTCATCGTCGGCCCGCCGAACTTGCCGAGCGCGGAGACGTTGTTGACGAGCACGCCGGCGCCTTGCGCGCGGAAATAGGGCAGCGCGGCCCGCGCGCCGTGCACGTAACCGAGCAGGTTCGTCTCGATGACCTGGCGGTAGGTCTCGTAGGGCGCCTCGTCCGCGCGCGCGTAGAGGAACACCGCGGCGTTGTTCACCCAGACGTCGATCCTGCCGAACACCTCGACCGCGGCGCGGGCCAGGGCCCTGACGGCGCACTCGTCCCGCACGTCCGTCGGGACGGCGAGCGCCCGCGCCCCGGCGCCGGCGCACTCGGCGGCGACCTCCTCGAGGGCCGACGCGTTCCGCGCGGCGACGACCACCCGCGCGCCGCGCCGCGCGAACGCGAGCGCCGCGGCCCTGCCGATCCCCGACGAAGCCCCGGTGATGACGACCACCGAATCGCGCACGCACTTCCGCATGACTGAACCCCTCCCGCGCGGTCTGTCCCGCACCGGGAGGGGAGCAACCCGCGGGCCACCCTGGCCGGGGGCGCGTCCAGGGATTCCGGGGCCGGCGCGCGGCGCCGGGAGCACCGCGACGGGACGCGCGCCGCGCCGGCCCTCTCACGCGCGCGACTCAAGAGCTCCGCGCCGCGCGACCGAGCAAGCTCGCAGCGCGATGCCAGCGCTCTCCTGGTGCTCGGTGCGCATTCCGAGCGCGGCGATCATCCTCACTTGCATTCTTTGGAGACCCGGCAATTCCTTCCCCACCGCCTCGGGCCAGTACACAGGCACCTTCACGTGACCTCCGGCGGAAGAGAGCAGCGCCCGCAATCTCATCTGCCCCATCACCAGCCTCTTCTGGAAATGCCTGTGCTCGAGCAGCGCCCTCTCCGCATGCGCCTCGATCGTCCTCGCCGGTACCACGCGATTCTGACCCAGCGCCTCGCGCAGCTGCCCCGTCAGCCCCTCCACCACGCTCGTCGCTCCCTGCACCCAGGGCATCTTGAAGACGTCGTGGATCGCCTCCACCGTTTCCTTCAGCTTCTTGTCCGCCATTACGAGCGGGCTCGCCGCGGCCACCAGCGCCTTCAGCGTCTCCACCTCATCGAACGGGAATTCCAGCTCCCCGGCGACCAGCACGAGCGGCGGCACGAACGCCCCGTCCTCGCCCACGGCCTCCATCATCGCCTGCTCCAGGTCCTCCACCCGCATCGGCTGCCCGCGCGCGAGGATCGCCAGCACGTCCCGGCGATCCTTCGCCGACGGCCGCTTGCCCGGCGGCATGTCGTCGTCGAGCTCCTCGTCGTCGGGCCGCGGCTTCACGTCCGCGAGGATTTCCTTCCACGCCGGGTGCTTCCGGATTCGCGGCATCGCCGCGGGGCTGAACCAGAGCAGATCGACGATCTCACGCCCGCCGCGCCTCGGCGTGAGCGCGGGCGCGGCCGCTGCCGGGGTCGGCTCCGCCGGCGGCGGCGCGGGGCTCCTCGAAGCAGGGCTCGAGCCCACCATGGATTCCACGACGGACTGACCGATGGAAGGCCTCCCGCCCGCCTCCAGCCGGCTCCACGGCCCCGCCGTCGCAGGCCCGGCGATGGGCTCCGCCGGCGGCGGCAGCACCACGAGCGGCGGGGGCGCCGGGCTCACGGCGGGCGGCGTGGGCGGCGGCGCCGGCTCGGCGGTGTGCGGCGGGCGACCACCCGGCCTGAACGGCAACGCGGCGTCCCCCGGCCTCGACGTCGGCGGCGCGGGCGCCTGCCGCGGCTCGCCCCCGCCCTGGAACGGCATCACCGGCGCCACCGCCGCGCTGACCTCGTCCCCCAGCTGGAGCGTCCCCTCCGCGTCCTCTTCCACCCCGCCCTTCTCCGCCGCATCCCTGGCCTCCGGCGGGGACGGCTTCGCCTCGTCGCCGGAGACGCGGCCGCCGGCGTCGCCCTCGAGCGTCACCGCGATGCGCCCCGCCTCGCTCGGATGCCTGAGCCCGATCCTTCCCCGCCAGACCACCGTGCACAGCCCACGATCGGTGTCGATCCACAGCGTGTCCGCGACGAGCGCCACCTCCTCGTGCTCCCCCGTGGCCCGGTGCGCGACCGCCCTCGGCCGGACGCCCGGCAGGTTCGTCACCAGGCGGGCGTGATCGGGGCTCAGGTTCTCGAGGATGATGTGCTCGTTGGGTCGGATCTGCTCCACCTGCTGATCCAGGGGCGCCGCCAGGAAGTACACGGGATCGAGCCCCTCCGGCAGCGGCCGCTCTTCCCATCCGGGCTGCGGGAACATCCTGGCCAGATGTCCGAGCCACGATGTTCGCCCTGGCCAGCGCCGCCCGATCGGCGCGAAGCACACCGGAGCGAACGTATCCGACGGACTGGCCACATGAATCCCGGGCGGCTGGAGGTTCGGGATCGTGACCCTGCCATACATGTCCGGGGGCGCGTCGAACCGCATGCCGACCGGGTTGCTCGTGTCGGGGCCGCCGGCCGCGCGCTCCCAGCAGAGAGGCATCTTCGTGAAGCCCTGTCCTTCGAGGAGCTGGCCGTCTCGCACCCGGAAGGCCCGGTCGCACCACACCTCGATGGACTTGTCGATGTCTCCGACCGCCACACGGACCATCATCGATCGCATGGGACGCTTGCCCGGAGCGTACGCGTGCCCGACGAGCATCACGTCGGCGCGCGGTTTGTAGGGCACCCTGTCGCTCGGCGCGACGACGCTGCGCGCCGGATCGTCGTTCCAGTGCTTGTCCTCCTCGTTCGGCGCCTGCTGCGCCGCCGCGAGATACGACCTCCCGGGCGCGAGCGCGAACGTCGCTTTCACGACGACGGTCTGCGCAGCTCTCCCGTCCTGCGACTGCCAGACGAACCCCGACGCCGGCAGCGGGCACAGCGACACCACGTCCATCGGACGCGAGCGTACGAGGATCGACCCGCGACGTTAAGACTTGAAATTCGGCAGCTCGCCTCCTCGAGCGTCGGCCCATGGCAGGGACGCGACGGGTGCGGCATCGCGCGGCCACAGGGCGCGATGGACGCCGCTGTGTGCGTCGTTGGTGCAATTTTGCAGATTCGTTGATGGCATGCCTCCGCCCCGCCATCGTCCATGGAGCGCGCCAGTGCGCACACCCTCGCATGTCCCCGCGTCCAACGACCCTCTCCCCCGAACGGTGCGCGCACGGCATCCAGCGCGGTTCGCCTGGACAGCAGGCCCTGGACAGTCCACCAGATCTCGTGAGACGCTCCCCGGCGTATTCCCAGCCATGATTCGACTTGCTTGGTTCGACAGGAGCCTTGGACGCTCGCGAGCAGACGGAGCGGGCCGGAGCGCAGGAGGGCGCGAGGATGACGTTCGTAAAAAGCCATGGTGAGGATCCCTCGCAGGCGACCGCTGGTGGTTCGGTCAAGGGCGTCGGCAAGGCGGCCGGCGCCGCCGCGAGCCGCGTCGGCGGGAAGAACCTCGAGGTCGAGGTCGCTTCGGGCGACGCGCTCGACGTGCGCAATTTCTCCGTACAAGAGCGGCTCTCGTCGCTGTTCGAGGTCAACCTGGTCGCGGTCTCGGACAACGCCAGCGTCGACTTCGACGCCGTCGTGGGCCAGCCGGCGCGCTTCACGCTGCGCGCGGGCGCGCACGACAGGTCGTGGTCGGGCCTCTGCAACCACCTCGAGCAGGTGCGGGTCGAGCCGGGCGGGCTCTCGACGTACCAGCTCACCCTCGTGCCGACGATGTGGCTCCTCACGCAGCGGAAGAACTACCGCATGTTCCAGCACGTCTCCGAGCCGGACATCGCGCTCAAGGTGCTCAAGGAGTGGGGCATCGAACCCGAGGTGCGGATCGACGGCGGCGCCTACAAGAAGCGGAAATACCGCGTGCAATACGCGGAGTCGGACTTCGCCTTCGTGAGCCGGATGCTCGAGGACGCGGGCATCGCGTACGCGTTCGAGCAGCGCGGGGACGAGACGAGGCTCGTCCTGTCGGACGCGCCGCACGCGAACGTGAAGCGCGGGGCGCCGCTGATGTTCCTGGACGACACGAGCCTTGTGCGCAGCCACGGCATCTCTTTCGTGACCGACGTCCGCATGGGCAAGCGCGTGCGGCCGGGCAAATACACGCTGCGGGACCACGACCATCGCCGGCCGCCGGGCTACAAGCTGGTGGGCAGCGCGTCGGCCGGGCAGGGGCTCGAGGCGAAGCTCGAGCGCTATCAGTACACGCCGGGCGCCTTCCTCTTCGGCACGGATCAGGGGGACGCGACGCCCATCGCCGACGACAAGGGCAAGGCGCGCACCGACGAGAAGGAGGCGGCGAGCCTGGCGCAACGGCGGCTCGACGCGAAGCGCGGCAGCGCCAAGGTCTGCACCTTCGAGACGAACGCCCATGACCTCGCGCCAGGGAGCGTGGTGAGCATCGCGGGGCATCCGCACGAGGCGCTGGCCGAGAGCCGGACGCTGCTCGTCGTCGAGTCGTCCGTGAGCGGGACCCACCATGGCGAGTGGTCGCATCGGTGCAAGGCGCGGGGGACGGACATCCCCTTCCGGCCGGAGCTCGCGACGCCGAAGCCGAAGGTGAACGGGGTCGAGAGCGCGACCGTGGTGGGGCCGGCCGGGGAGGAGATCCACACGGACGAGTTCGGGCGGGTCCGGGTGCATTTCCACTGGGACCGCGAGAGCCAGATGGATGACAGCAGCTCGTGCTGGATCCACGTGAGCCAGTCGTGGGGAGGCGCCGGGTACGGCGGGGTGACCTTGCCGCGCGTCGGGCAGGAGGTGCTGGTGGACTTCTTGAGCGGGGACCCGGACCGGCCGGTCATCGTGGGCCGGGTGTACACGAACCTGCAGAAGGTGCCGTACAAGCTGCCTGACAACAAGACGCAGAGCGGGTGGAGGAGCAACTCCACGGGCGGGACGGGCGGATACAACGAGATCATGTTCGAGGACGCGGCGGGGCGGGAGCTCGTCAATGTCCAGGCGCAGAAGGACCTGAACAAGCTCGTCAAGAACAACGAGACGGAGACGACGGGCGTCGATCGGACGCGCACGGTCGGGCACGACGAGGCGATCACGGTGGGAAACAACCAGACGATCGCGGTCGGGAACAATCAGACGATCACGGTCGGGAAGGATCGGGCCGCGGCGATCGGCGTCCAGGACTCGACGCTCGTGGGCAAGAAGCACACGGTCACGATCGAGCAACCCGCCGAGCCGCCGCCGAAGATCCCGCCCACCGGGACGGTGATGACGGACCAGTTCATCTCGCAGACGACGGGGCGGTCCACGCTCACGATGAAAGGGCCGGACGTGAGCCTGACCGCCGAGGGGAACGTGTCGATCAGCGCGGGCGCGAACATCAGCATGAGCGCGGGCGCGAACATCCAGATCACCGCCGGCTCGACGATCCAGACGTCGGCGGGCGTGACGATCGCGAACGCGGCGGGCGTGACGATCACGACCACGGCGGGCGCCGTCGTGGAGGTCAAGGCGGGCCAGCGCGCGACCGTGGACGCCGCGGCGGTGGAGGTCAACGGGGATACGGTCCTGATCGCGGCGTCGGGGGTGGTGGACATCGACGGCGAGTACATCGACCTCAACTGATCAGCCGCTGGACGGGCGCCGCCATGATCGTTCGGAACTACACTCGTTTCTGGCCTTTTCTCTTCGACAGCGTCGATCCGCAGGGGCGCGAGTTCGGCGTCTTCGTGCTGCGCGGGGCGTTCCGCATCGTCCCTGGAGGCGTCGCGCAGCTCGATCCGGAGCAGCCCGAGGTGTCCGGAGGGGACGTGTTCCACGGGGACGCGGGCTCGTCGAGCCTGCGCATGGAGGGCGATCTCGCGCCGTTCAAGCAGCGCAGCGACATCCACATCAACGCGACGGCGCACGCGCCGGGGGGCTGGCCCGCGCCGGCGTGGTTCGTCCGCGCGCGCGTCGGCAAGGTGGACAAGACGCTCCGCGTGACAGGGCCGCGGCGCTGGGTGCGCGAAGGCAGCGAGTACCGCCTGACCGACCCCGAGCCTTGCCGCGAGGTGCCCATCCGGTACGAGCACGCGTTCGGCGGGACCTTCCAGGACGCGTGGGGGGCCCGCCACGCGTTCGAGCAAAACCCCGTCGGGAAGGGCTATCTCCCCGAGGGGAAGACGCCGAGCGACGTCACGTTCGAGGCGCCGCAGATCGAGTCGCCCGACGACCCCGTCACCGAGCTCGGCCGGCCCCACAAGCCGGAGGGGCTCGGCCCGATCCCGGGCGTCTGGCTGCCGCGGCGCGCGTACGCGGGGACCTACGACGAGGCGTGGCAAGCGGAGCGCTGGCCGCACGCGCCGCTCGACTTCGATTACCGGTTCTACAACAGCGCTCATCCGGATCTCGTTTATCCGGGATATCTTCGTGGCAACGAGGAGATCGTCCTCGAGAACATGCACCCGGACGGGGCGCTCGAGCTCAGGCTCCCGGGCTACGAGCTCGGGTTGCTGGCGCTGCTCGAGACGGGCTCGCGCGCGGTGGTCCCGATGCTCCTCGACACGCTGATGATCGACGTGCCGGAGGGGCGCCTGTTCATGACGTGGCGCGGCGCGTACAGCAAGAGACGCAGGATTGAGGCGCTCGAGGCGTGCATGGCGGCGCCGGGAGGGACGACTCGTGGCCGAGAATGAAGGGCTCTGCAAGACGGGGAACGCGTGGGTCGTCTGCACCGAGCCGGATGTCTGCAAGACGCCCATCGGCGACGAGATGAAGCCGGTGCCGTACCAGATCCGCGCCTGCCTGGCCGCCGGCGTGGACGAGGCGACCACGGTGAGGCTCGGGACGTTCGACACCGCGACGATGGCGAGCCGGATCACCACCGTCCAGGGCGACGAGCCGGGGACGGGCGGCGGCGTCAAGAGCGGCGTGAACCTGGGGTACTGCCGGCCGGTCACGCACAGCACGACCGTCCACGCGGGAGGGGCCAACGTCACCTATCACACATCGCTGTACGCGATGAACTGTGCGGGCCCGGACGGGCCGGAGAACACGTTCGGCAAGGCAGTGTTCATGGCCCACGGGCTGGCGCCTTATGCAGGGCCGCTCGTGGACCTCAACAAGATGCGCGAGGAGGCCGAGAAGAGCTGGTGGGAGAAGGCTTCGGACTGGGTCCACACCGGGCTCGATATCGTCGGCTTCATCCCGGGCCTCGGGGAGATCGCCGACGGGCTCAACGCGGCCATCTACCTCGCGGAAGGCGACTATCTGAACGCGGCCATCTCCGCGGCGGGGATGATCCCCTTCGGGGGCGCGGCGGCCACGGGGGGGAGGCTGGCCGCAAAGGCGGGCAAGGCCGTCGCGGAAGCGGTCGGCAAGGAGGGGGCGCAAGAGGCCGCGCAGCAGGTCGGGAAGCAGGGGGCGGAGCAGCTGGGGAAGCAGGGGGCCGAGCAGGCGGGGAAAGAGGGGGCGGAGAAGGCCGGGAAAGAGGGCGCCGAGAAGGCGGGCAAGGAGGGCGCCGAGAAGGCGGGCAAGGAGGGCGCCGAGAAGGCGGGCAAGGAAGGCGCCGAGAAGGCGGGCAAGAAGGGGGCCGACGACGCCGCCGGCGGAGGTGCGAAGAAGCCGAAGAAGAAGGGCAACAACGGGGTCGTGGTCAAGGGGACCCCCGGCAAGGGAAGCAAAGCGGGTGGCGGGAAAGGGCGCCCGAAGCGCCCAAAGAAACGCAAGAACCCGTCAAAGAAGCCGGCGCGCGAGCAAAAGTGCGTAGGAGATCCCGTCGACGTGGCGACAGGCGAGGTCGTCAATCAGGCGACAGATATCTCGTTGCCCGGCATCATTCCGCTCGCCATCGAACGCCAATATGCTTCTTCGCGCTGTGGCGACCGCGACGCGGCGCTGGGGCCGGGATGGGCCCACAGTCTCGAGGAGTGGATCGAGGAGGGCGAGGAGACGCTCGACCTGCACGATGGCGAAGGTCGATGGCTCTATTTCGATAAGGTAGGCGCTGGCAAGGCAGCGTTTCACCGCGGCGAGCGGATCGAGCTCCGCGTCGGTAGCGACGGGAGCTATCGCGTTTATAGCCTAGATGACCGCGTCACCCGCGTCTTCGCCGGCCCGGGGCGCAAGGCGCTGCTCCGCTCGATCGAGGACGCGAACGGTAACGCGATCACGCTCGAATACGACGATGAATTGCTCTCACGCGTGGTCGACACGACCGGGCGTGAGGTCCTCGTCAGGTGGGACCGCGGCCGGCTCGTGCGGCTCGACGTTTGCGTTGACGGACACATCGAACAATCAGTGGAGTACCGGTATTCGAAGGGCGGGAATCTATCCGCCGTTGTTGATGCGCTCGGGAACACCGAGGAGTACGAGTATGACGGCGCGGATCGAATGATCGCCGTGCGGCGCAAGAGTGGCGCGCGATTTCAGTACGCTTACGACGATGAGACCGGGCGGTGCGTGCGGACGTGGGGACCCGACGGGCTGCACGAGGTGGAGCTCTACGCCGACGAGCGGACGCAGACGACGAGGGCGGAGAGCGAGGAGCCGAAGATTTATACATGGGACGACGATGGGCTCGTCACGCGCGAAGAGACGACGACGGGCGTCGTCTTGGCGGAGCGCGAGTACGACGAGGATGGCCACGTCGTCGAGGAGCGCAACGGCGCGGGAGACACGACGCGCTTCGAGCGCGATGCGCGCGGCAACCTCGTGCGGTTGGTGGATCCAGCGGGGAATGTGGTGGCATGGACCTACGACGGAGATCTGCCCGTCAAACGGACGTCGCCCGACGGGCTGGAGACGCTTTATACGCATGACGCGCGCGGAAGCCTTGTCGGGATTCAGTACCCGACGGGCGTCGCGTACGAGCTGACGTACGACGACCGAGGGCGCCTGTGCTCGATCGAGGGCCCCGAGGGGCCCGTGGTGCGGTATGAATACGACGCCCGGCACAATGTGATCGCCGAGACGGACGCGCGCGGAGCGCGGACCACGTTCGAGTACGACACGCTTGGACGCCCCGTGTCGATGACGGACGCGCTCGGGAGGGTGACGCGGCTCACGCACGACCGGCTCGGGAGGCCGATCGAGATGCATCGCCCGGATGGAACCGTCACTCGGCAAGCCTACGACGCACAGGGCAACGTCACGGCCGTCACGGATGCTGTGGGGCAAACCACGACAATTGACTATGGCGGCACGGGCGTGCTCGCGCGTGTCACGCAGCCCGATGGGCACACGTGGTCCTTCCGGTACACGTCCTACGAGCGGCTCCGGGAGATCGAGAACCCGCGCGGAGAGACGTACGCGTTCACGTACGATGTCGCAGGTCGCATCGTCGAGGAGCGAACATTCGACGGGCGGGTGCTGAAGTACGGCTATGCGAAGTCCGGCAATATGTCACGAGTCGATTATCCGGACGGGAGCTTCCGATCGTTCAAGCACGACAGGCTGGGCAATGTCGTCTTCGAGCAGTCGACCGACGGGATAGCGACCTATCCGCGCGACACGCTCGGACGGCTGCTCGCCTCGGTCGTGGAAGAGGGAGAGGACAAGATCGTCACGATGTTCGAGCGGGACAAACTCGGGCGGATCGTGGCGGAGCGGCAGGGAGACAAGGCGCTCCGGTTCGAGTACGACGCGCTCGGACGAAGGACCAAGCGGGTGCTGCCGAACGGCGCGACGACGAAGTACGTGTACGACGCGCTGGATGCGCTGGTCGCCGTGGAACACGACGGCTACCGGATGGACATCGAGCGGGACGTGCTCGGACGGGAGGTCCGGCGGGGTCGTCCGGATGGACAGGTGTCGATCCAGAGCGGTTACGACGCGATGGATCGGCTGATCGCGCAGCAGGTATCGGCCTCGGCTCCCGGGGCGGAGATCACCAAGGGCCTGGTCGAGCGGAAATGGAGCTACGACGCGCTCGGGCGCGTGACGCGGATCGAGGATGCTCGATGGGGCGCGACCGCGTACCGATATGGCCGCATCGACCAGCTCCTCGAAGCACAGCGCGGCTCATTGCGCGAGGTGTTCGCGTACGACGCGGCGGGCTCGCTGCAGAAGATGCTCGAAGGAATCGATGCACAGGCGGGCGCGCCGGAGTGGGAGATTGCGCCGGGGAACCTGCTGCGGCAGACGGGCAAGGCCAAGTACACGTACGACGAGCGTGGCCGGCGCGTCGTCAAGCTCGATCTCGGAGCGCGCACGGAGGGCGCTGAAGCGGCGGCGACCGAGTACAGGTGGGACTGTCGGGACAGGCTGCGCGAGGTGCGGCGGCCGGACGGGACGCGGGTGCGCTTTTCGTACGATGCGTTCGGGCGACGGGTGCGCAAGGAGGTCGTGCCGGCCGGAGCTGAGACGGCGGACCGCGCGGTGGAGTTCATCTGGGATGGGGATGTGCTGGCGGCGGACCTGGAGCGACCCCGAGGAGCACGCGTGTTCGTGCACGATCCGGGTACGTTCATGCCGCTGCTGCAAGCGGAGCAGGGCCAGGTGTTCGCGGTGGTGAACGACCACCTCGGGATGCCGAAGGAGCTCGTGGGACCAGACGGGCGGGTGACCTGGTCGGCGGCGCACTCGGCGTGGGGACGGGTGGTCGAGGTCTGGAGGGACCCGGCGGCGCAGCACGCGTGGCCGGTGGAGAGCCCGTTCCGGCTTCTAGGGCAGTATGCGGACGACGAGACCGGTTTGTGCTATACGCGGTTCCGATATTTCGACGCGGAGACTGGGAGGTGGTGCAGCCCGGACCCCCTCGGCGTGCTCGGCGGGGCGAACCTCTTCGCCTTCGGAGGGGCGTCGACAACGACCGTGGACCCGCTGGGGCTAGCTAGTTGTCCGAGCGATAAAAACATCGAGAAGGCGAAGAAGCTCCTCAGGATGATCCAGAGCGATCCATCCAAGAAGATCAAGTTCACGTCGTCGAGCCATCACGGTAAACACGAATTCACCGATGATGATGTTCTCGATCTAGTCACCAATGCTGATGCCGTCTATCTGTCCACGGGTACGGCTGGCAGAATGATGTTCAGGAAGGGAGAGGATCTCGCGACCATCGAAGGCCCCGGCGCTGGTCAGGGCAACGTTATCACGGCGTACGGACCCAGCGGTATCAGGGCCGACAGCGGTGTGAAAGCGCTCGGCGGTCTCCCGACAGATCCAGGTGGGCCCATCACGCACGACATGATCGTGAACGGCACAATCCCGGTGGAGCCAGGAAAGCCACCCGTTCCCAAGGCAATACAGATATGGCCATAGATTCACGCGACTCGATCGTCCTCACGTTCGCTTCGTTTTGGCCCGAGGCAGACATCCACGCGGTTGTGGCTCCACGAACGACGTTGTCCGAGGTTCCCAGATGGGGGATCCATACGCTGCATCTGGGCCCTGATCGCCGGGAATCCCGCTATGACCACCATATGGCGAGCACCGTCGGCAGCAGCTTCGAGGGCGGCGATGAGCTGCGCTTCGACAAGGAGACGCTGCTGCTCAGCAGTCTCTTGTTCACTCTCCCCGACGGCCTCCTCGAAGACGACAATACGACCCGCGCCTGGCTGGCCGCGCCGCGGCGTGAGGGACTCCCCCGGCTCATGGAGCCAGCGGTGTTCAATCTGAATCCGACCGAGGCGCGCGCAGCATCGAACGAACGATGCGATGCGCTTGTCTGCGTGAGCGATCGCGGAAGGCTCGTCGCGGAGCCGCTCCGCTTGACGATCGCGCAGGATCTCGATCTTCTCTTCTCCTGCGGCAGGTACTGCGGCTGGCTCCTCACGGCACCCGTCGACCACCTGGGCTTGGCTGATGCGGGGGAGGCGTCGTCGGGACGGGACGCGGCCGCGAGGCTCCTCTCCGAGTACCTGAACCTAGTGTCCGAGGCCAATATCGAGCGGATGAACGAGGGCGATGAAAGGCTACGCCGGGCGCTTATCGACCTGCTGACCCGCTGTCAGGACAGTCTCCCCTCGGCTCCTCGCGTGAGTGCCATCGCGAGGCAGGTCTCGGACATCCTCGACAGGTTCTACGGCAGCGGGGAGGCCGGGTGATCGGTGACGTCGAATGCTCGCCTGCCCGTCCCGGGGCGACGGGAACCCGAGCCTGACGGTCGCGCCGATGTCGCCGTCGTGCGGGCTCCGCAGGCGCGCTGCGGCGCGCGCGTAACCAGCTGGCGAATCACCGCGTGATCCCGGCCATGCGCAGCGGTGGACAGCCTCCGCGCCGGGGCTGTAGAAGAGGACATGGCGAAGGGCAAGCTCGCGGCATGGATAGGGGCGGCGTGGGCTGTCATGACCGGCGGGTGCGGGACGCTCGTGGGGCTGGACGACGGCTATTACCTGCACGAAGGAGCGGGCGGCGGGACCGGCACTGGAGCAGCCAGCGGGACCGGCCCTGGAGCATCCAGCGGGACCGGTCCCGGAGGGGCTTGCTCCGGCGGGGGATGCCCCGCTCCGCCGAGCTGCGTCGGGCTCGAGGAGACATGCGGCCCCAGGGGCGACGAGAGCTGCTGCGCGACCCTGGAGGTGGACGGCGGGAGCTTCAAGCGAGACAACGACGAGAGATATCCGGCGACGGTGAGCGGGTTCGCGCTGGATCGGTTCGAGGTGACGGTGGGGCGGTTTCGCAAGTTCGTGGAGGCGTATCCCGGCAGCAAGCCGAAGGCGGGCGCGGGGAAGCACCCGCTCATCGAGGGGAGCGGGTGGAATGACGGCTGGGACAACAGCTGGCTGCCCGCGAACGCGGCGGCGCTGAAGGACGCGCTGAAGTGCGATTTGGCCTTTCGGATATGGACGGACGTGCCCGAAGCGCACGAGCATCTACCGGTGAACTGCCTGAGCTGGTACCTGGCGTTCGCGTTCTGCGCGTGGGACGGGGGCCGGCTGCCCACGGAGGTGGAGTGGAACTACGCCGCGGCCGGCGGTGAACAGCAGCGAGAGTATCCGTGGTCGGAGCCCGCGGACGCGACCATCGATGAGAGCTACGCGGCGTACGACTGCGCCGGAGACGGGTCTCCGGCCAGCGACTGTGAGCTCACCGATGTCCTGCCCGTCGGGTCCCGGCCGAAGGGCGATGGGCGATGGGGGCAGGCGGACCTGGCGGGGAACATGTGGGAGTGGGTCCTGGACTGGCACGCCGACTATCCCGAAGAAGAGTGCGAGGATTGCGCCAACATGGCCGCTGCCTCGGACCGGGTGATCCGGGGCGGGGCGTTCGTCAACGATGCCTCGTACCTGCCCACTTCGTACCGCACCTATGACGATCCGGCGGACAGCGAGAATGACGCCGGCGTCCGGTGTGCGAGAGACCTGTAGTCGAGAGCGGCGCCGCGGGAGCGCCTCGACGAGCGCGATGCCGGCGCCTCGCCGTCCAGCCGCGCGATCGCCGCGCGCCGGGCCCCACAGGCTGCGCGGCGGCGCGGCGAGGCGAGGTGATGCGTGACGGCGCGCACCGAGGGAGACCGCCGCCGCGCTCGCTCGCGGCCGGCCGCCGGCTCCCTGGATCCTTGACGCCGCCAGCCCGGTAAGCGAGCCTCCCGCCGTGTCGGCCACACTCGCGGAGGGGACCGTCTTCGCGCGGCGCTATCGCGTGGTGCGCCTCATCGCTACCGGTGGAATGGGGAGCATCCACGAGGTGGTGCACCTGGAGACGGCGCGCCGCCGGGCCCTCAAAGCCATGCACCCGCACATCTTCGCGGACGAGGAGATGCGCGAGCGCTTCAAGCTCGAGGCCCGCATCGCGGCGAACGTCGAGAGCGAGTACATCGTCGACGTCTTCGACGCGGGCGTCGACGAGGCGACCGGGACGCCCTTCCTGGTCATGGAGCTGCTCCGCGGCGAAGAGCTCGGCCAGCGCCTGAAGCGCGCCGGCCGCCTGCCGCCCGCCGAGGTGATCACCTACCTCCACCAGACGGCGCTCGCGCTCGACCGCACCCACGCCGCGTCCATCGTGCACCGCGACCTCAAGCCCGCAAACATCTTCCTGGCGGAGCGGGAGGACGGCTCGGTCCGCGTGAAGCTCCTCGATTTCGGCATCGCGAAGCTGATCGCCGAGAGCACGGCCGCGGCCGGCGCCACGCGCAACCTCGGCACGCCGATCTACATGGCGCCCGAGCAGTTCCGGGTCGGCGCGAGGCTCACGGGAGCCGCGGATATCTATGCTCTGGGCATGATCGCCTATACGCTGCTCGTGGGGATACCGTACTGGCGGCAAGAGGCGAGGAGCGCGGGCGACATGGTCGCGTTCGCGCTGCTGGCCGTCCGTGGTCCCCAGGAGCCGCCGGTGCAGCGCGCGCGCGCGCAAGGTGTGATGTTGCCGCCGGGCTTCGATGCGTGGTTTGCGCGGGCCACTGCCGTCGTGCCGGCGGCGCGGTTCGGCCGGGCGGTGGAGGCGGTGCAGGCCCTGGGCGAGGTGCTCGGCGTCCCGGTGGCCGGCGAACGGTGGTCGATCTCCGGGACGCCGTCCCGTCCCGGGATGGTCGCCGCCGTCACGGCGATGACCCCGGCGCACGAGGCGGCGGAGCCGCCGACGATCCCGGACCCGGAGCGCGACTCGCGCTCCCACGGGCTGACGCTCGCGAGGACCCAGACCGAGGCGGCGGTGTCGGCCGGGCCGACGAGGGCGGCGAGGCCGATGCGAGGGCCGATCGCCGCCGGACTGGCGGTGCTGGGGCTCGGGGTCCTGGGCGCCGGGAGCTGGCTCCTGCTGGGCGCTCGCGGAGGCGGTCCGGAGGCGGCGGCTCCAGACCCTGTTTCCGGCGAGTCGGCAGCGCCCGGGCCGACCGCGGCAGCGCCCGGACGGGCCGCGGCAGCGCCCGCGACAGCGTCCGAGCCCAGCGCCGCGCCGCCCGGGCCCAGCGCCGCGCCGCCCGAGCCCAGCGCCGCGCCTGGGCCAGCGGTGCCTGCGACCTCGGCGCCGGTCGCCTCGGCGCCAGCCGCGGCCTCCCGCCGCCCGAGCGCACCTCCGCCGGCGCCTACCAGCACGTCTGCGCCCTCGAGGTCCAAGGCGCCTCCGGCGTCGTCCGCCAACAAGAAGCCGCCGCCGCGCGAGCCCGCCTCGACCCCCGACCTGTACGGGCGGCATTGATCTGGAGCTCCGCCGCGACGCCGTCTCGCTTCCCGCGCGCGCCCCGACCGGCCCGATGCGTCCCGGCGAGGCTCACTGGAGGGGTGATGTTTCAGCTCGCCAGCCCGCCCTCCGGCCTTCATGCTCCGCGTCGCTCGTCCCCCACATGGGCCCGTGTCCCGAGCTCCCTTGCCTGCTGAGCGCCAGATCATGATTCGTTGGTTCCGCCGGCCCACGCAGCTCCTCGCCGCCCTCGGCCTGCTCTCGCTCTCCGCGCCCGCCGCGGCCCAGGACATCGCGGCCGCCGAGGCGCTCTTCGATCGAGGGCTCGCCGACATGAAGGCAGGTCGCTACGAGACGGGCTGCAAGGCCCTCGCCGAGAGCGAGCGCCTCGACCCTCAGCCGGGCACGCTCTTCACGCTGGCCTCCTGCGAGGCGAGGTGGGGCCGGGTCGCCACCGCGGCGGCGCGCTTCAAGGACTACATGGCGCTGTTCGATCGGATGACGCGGGCCGAGAAGGCCCGGCAAGGCAGGCGGCCGGAGGTCGCGGCCCAGGAGCTCGACGCGCTGTCCCGGCGCGTCCCGCGGCTCGCGCTCTCCCTGCCGCCGGGCGCGCCGGCCGGAACGGTCGTGCGGCGCGACGGCCACGAGCTGGGCGACGCCTCGCTCGGCGTCGCGTTGCCGGTGGATCCAGGAGAGCACCGGATAGCGATCGAGATGCCGGGAGGGGTCGTCCAGGAACAGCGCATCACGATCGCCGAAGGCGAGTCGAAGGCGCTGGTGCTGGACATCAAGAGAGGAGCGCCGCCGCCGACGTCCGGCGCGCGGGAGGCCCCGGCGGGCCGTCGCACGGCGGCCTACGTCGCGGGCGGCGTCGGCGTCGCGGGGCTCGCGCTGGGCGGGATCATGGGCGCGCTCGTGCTCGGCAAGAAGGGCGTCATCGACCGGCACTGCGGCGGCGCCATCCAGGCCAGCGACGAGAAGGCCTGCGACGCGACGGGGCTCGACGCCGCGAACAGCGCGAACGCGATGGCCGTGGTGAGCACCGTGGGCTTCGGGGTGGGGCTGGCCGGGCTCGGCGCGGCGGCGGTGCTGCTGTGGACCGAACCGACGCAGGCCGGCGCGGCGACCGGCGCGCGCCCGAGGTGGGTCAGCGCGGGGGTGCTGGAGGCGGGGCCAGCGGGCGCGGTCCTCGGCGCGCGAGGCAGCTTCTGACGGATGCCGCCGCCCGCCGCCGCGCCCCGGCGCGTCAGTCGTAGAAGCGCTTGCCCGTCCTCGCGGCCTCGACGAGGGCCGGGGCGGGCGTCCAGCGCTTGCCGAAGCGGCGCTCGTAAACCTCGATGCGGCGGAGCACCTCCGCGGGGCCGAGGGCGTCGACATAGCGGAACGGGCCGCCGCGGAAGGGCGGGAAGCCGAGGCCGAAGATCGCGCCGACGTCGCCGTCGCGCGGGCTCCGCAGGACGCCCTCGCCGAGGCAATGCAGCGCCTCGTTCACGAGCTGGAGCGAGCACCGCATCTGGATCTCCTCGACCGCCACCGGCGGCTTGTCCTTCGCCTTCGGCACCGGCAGGCCGAGCACGGCGTACACGCTCTCGTCCGGGTGCTTCCCCTTGCCCTTCTTCTTCGCCGCCGCGCCGTAGAGGTACATCCCGCGCTCGTTCTTGCGGCCCTTGCGGTCGTCGGAGACCAGCTTGGCCATCGTGGGCGGCGGGGACATGCGATCGCCGAACGCCTCGATCATGATCGGGCCGATGTGCGCCGCCACGTCGATGCCCACCTCGTCGAGCAGCGCCAGCGGGCCCACCGGCCAGCCCCACGCGACGAGCGCCCGGTCGACCTGCTCGATCGACACCCCCTCGGCCAGGAGCCAGCTCGCCTCGTTCATGTACGGCCCGAGGATCCGGCTCGTGTAGAAGCCGACTCCATCGTTCACCACGATCACCGTCTTGCCCTGCCGCTTGCCGACCGCCACCGCCGTCGCGACCACCTCGGGAGACGTCGCCTCCGTCCGGATGACCTCGAGCAACGGCATCTTGTGCACCGGGCTGAAGTAATGCATCCCGACCACGTTCTCCGGCCGCCTCGACGCGGCCGCGATCCGGGAGATCGGGATCGAGGACGTGTTCGACGCGAAGATCACGCCGTCCTTGCCGTTCGCCTCGACGTCCCGCAAGACCGCGTGCTTCACCGCGAGATCCTCGAACACCGCCTCGATCACGAGGTCGGCGCTCTTCAGGCCCGAGGTGTCCGTCGTCGTCGTGAGCAGCGCGAGCTTCTGGTCCCGCTCGAGCGGCGTGAGCTGCTTCTTCTTCACCCGGTCGCCGAGGATGTCGGTCACGTACTTGAGCCCGCGGCCGAGCGACGCGTCGTCGCGATCCCGGAGGCGCACGGCGATGCCGGCGTTCAGGCTCACGTAGGCGATGCCCGCGCCCATCAGGCCGGCGCCGATCATCGCGATCTTCTCGACCTTCCTCGGCTGCACCGACGGGTCGTCGACGCCGGTGTCCTTCTTCATCGCGTTCGTCGCGAAGAAGAGCTCCATCAGCCGGTGCGCCGTGCTCGACACGACGAGCTCGCCGAACGCCCGCGCCTCGACGTCCCTCGACGCGTCGAACCCCCGCTCCGCGTAGGTCCGCAGCACCTCGATGATCCGCTCGGGCGCCGGATAGTGCCCGCCGGTCTTCTCGCGCGTCTGCTTCTGGGCCTGCTGGAAGAGCACGGCCCGGCCGATCGGGTTCTGCTCGAGGGCAGCCCGGGTGAGCGCGGCGGCGTCGAGCTTCGGGCCCTTCTTGCCGGCGGGCTGCGGCCGGAACGGCGGGCCGGCCGCCGCGAGCTTCAGCGCGAGCGCCGCGGCCGTCTCCTTCAGGATGGGCGCGGGGACCACGTCGTCGGCGACGCCGAGCTGCCGCGCCTTGGAGGGGCGCATGTTCTTGCCGGTGAGGCCGTGGTCGAGCGCCGCCTGCAGGCCGGCGCGCTCCGCGAGCCGCTGCAGCCCGTTGATCCCGGGGAGCAGGCCGAGCTGCACCTCGGGCAGGCCGAGCACCGTCTTCTTGTCGTCGCTCAGCACCCGGGCGTGGCACGCGAGCGCCACCTCGAGGCCGCCGCCGAGCGCGGCGCCGTGGATCGCGGCCACGATCGGCTTGGGCGAGCGCACGATCCGCAGGACCGCCTCGTGGCCGGCCCGGCACATCGCCTCGGCCTGGGCCGCCGTGGTGACGCTCTTCAGCATGTCGATGTCGGCGCCCGCGATCCACGTGTCGGCCTTGCCGGACACGAGGATCGCGGCCTTGATGAGCGGGTTGCTCGCGATCTGGCCCATAATCCGCTCGAGATCGCCGGCGAACGTGGGCTTCAGCGTGTTGACCGCCTCGCCCGGGACGTCGTACGTGACCACGGCGACGCCGTCGGGGCGCACCTCGAGGGAGACGGGGCTCTTGGCCGCGGGGGACTGCGTCGCGGTGCTCTCGGTCGTCGTCATGCTGCCTCCAGGACCACGGCGGCGCCGAGGCCGCCCGCCGCGCAGACGGTGAGGAGCGCGTGCTGGCCGCCGCGCTTCTTGAGCTCGCGGAGCGTGGAGAGCACCATGCGCCCCCCCGTGGCCGCGAACGGGTGGCCGAGCGCGATCGAGCCGCCGTTCACGTTGAGCTTCTCGGGGTCGACCTCGCCGACGGCGGCGGACCGGCCGAGCTTGTCCGCGGCGAACGACGGCGACGCGAGCGCCTTCAGGTTCGACGCGACCTGCGCGGCGAAGGCCTCGTGCATGTCGACGAGGTCCATGCGATCCAGCGAGAGGCCGGCGCGATCGAGCGCCCGCGGCGCGGCGAGCACCGGGGCCATGAGGAGCTGCCAGCCCGGGTCGACCGCCGCGTACGCCCACGACCTCACGTACCCGAGCGGCTGGTAGCCGAGCGCCTTGGCCTTGCTCTCGCGCATCAGGAGCAGGGCGCTCGCGCCGTCGGTGAGCGGCGAGGCGTTGCCCGCGGTGATGGTGCCGTGGCGGCGATCGAACGCGGGCGACAGCTTGGCGTAGGCCTCGAGGGTCGAGTCGTCCCGGACCACGTTGTCGCGCTCGACCGGCTTGTCGTACGGCGGGGGGATCACGTGCATGACCTCGGCCGCGTACGTGCCGTCGCGCCAGGCGCGCGCGGCGTTCGTGTGCGAGCGGTGGGCGATGGCGTCCTGCTCGGCGCGCGAGATGCCGTTCTGCTTCGCCATCTTCTCGGCGGCCTCGCCCATCTGCTCGCCCGTGGTCGGCTCGCGCGAGAAGCCCGGGATCGGGGGCACGATGTCCTTCAGCGAGAGGCGGGAGAGGATCTCCAGCCGGGCGCCGAGCGTCCTGGCCTTCTGGAGGTCGGTCAGCGCGGAGGCGAGCTTGCGGGAGACGCCGAGCGGCACGTCGCTCATGCTGTCGGCGCCGCCGACGACGGCGACGTCGTGCTGGCCGGCGAGCATCGCCTCGGCGGCGCTCGTCATGGCCTGGAGCGACGTGGCGCAGGCGCGCGAGACGCTGAAGGCGTCGATGTCCTTGGGCATGCCCGTGCGCAGCACCACCTCGCGCGCGATGTTGAGCCAGTCGAGCGTCGGCACCACCTGGCCGTAGACGACCAGCGTGACGTCGCGCGGGCTCACCTCGCTCCTCTGGAGGAGCTCCTTGACCACCGTGGCGGCCAGATCGACGGTGCGCATCGCCTTGAGCGCCGTGCCTGCCTTGGTGAACGGCGTGCGCAGCCCGGCAACGACCGCCACCCGGTCCTTGCCGCCCTTCCCATTCTTGCCTGAAGCCATGTCGACTCCTCTGCTGCCGGAGGGCCCGCCGCGGGCCCGCCCCGCGCGCCCCGCGCAGCCCCCCGGATCCCGGCTCGCCGGAGCACGCCGGTTGGAGGGATCCCTTAGGTGCGCTAACGCGGCGTGTCAACCTCGCTCGGGGCGGCGAGGTGGAGAGAGCGCTCGGAGAGGTGCGAGGAGGGTGGAAGATCGGTGGAGCGGCCCTGAACGATAATTGGGCCCACACCGGATCTTCCCGATGGCGTGGTTGGCTATGGGGAGACGGATTCGGCTCGCTGCGCTGCTGTGCGCAGCGCCGGTGGCCTTTGGGTATTCGACGCTCTCGCAGCCGGCCACAGAATGGAAGAAAACCGCCAAGGGCGCCAAGAGGAAGAGAGAGAAAGAGAAAATATCCCTCTCTTCCTCTTGGCGTCCTTGGCGGTTGTTCTTCTTCATCCGCCTGCCAGGGCCACGCCCGCTCACCCCTCGCGCAGGAACGCCTCCAGCAAGGTGGCCGACACGTCGAGGAGATCGCGCTCCGTCACGATGCCCACGAGCCGCTCGCCCGCGACCACGGGCAGGCAGCCGACGCGCTGCTCGCGCATGATCCGGATCGCCTCCAGGGTCGGCGTCTCCGGCGTGATCGTCACGGGATCGGCCCGCATGATGGACGCGACCGTGGGCGGCGCGGACCCGTTCGACGCCGCGGCGCCGCGGGCGACGAGGCGGAGCAGCGCGCGGTGCGAGACGACGCCGACCAGCCGGCCCTGCTCGTCCTCGACCGGCACGTGGCGCACGTGCCGCCAGTCCATCACGCTCGCGGCGAAGTCGACGATGTCGCTGGGCCGCACCGTGAAGAGATCGGTCGACATGAACTGGCCCACGGTCCGGTAGCTGTCGCGCAGCAGATCCAGGTCCGCCTCGAGCGCCGCGGGCTCCCAGGTGTGCACCGGGCGGCCAGCCCCGCCGCTCCGGGACTCCTCCTGCTGGCGGGCGAGCATCGCCGCCGAGAGCGCGCGGCACTGCAGCTCCGGGGTGCCCTGCCCGGCCATCGACGCGAGCGAGCCGAGCGCCCACTGGGCGCCGGTCTGGCCGCGGCGCACGCGCTCCTCGACGACGCCGAGGTAACGGTCGATGTCGGCGGCGTCGATGCCCGCGGCCGCGAGGCCCTCCCGGGCCGCCGGGAGGAGCTCCGTGAGGATGAGCTCCGGCGCGGGGAGGCTCCGCCCGCCGGTCCACGCGAGCTGCGCCTTGAGGCCGTGGCGCGCCGCCGCGAAGAAATTCGCCTTGGCGTCCTCGAACGGCATCTCCAGGTCGATGCGCGGGTGCCGCTCGGCGAGGCCGGACATGAGGCCGAAGAAGAAGGCGGCGTTCGCGACCTCGTCGAGGAGGGTGGGCCCCGCGGGCAGCGCGCGGCTCTCGATGCGCAGGTGCGCGACGCCGTCCGCGACGCCGTAGCAGGGGCGGTTCCAGCGGTAGACGGTGCCGTTGTGGACGCGCAAGGCCCGGAGATCCGGCGCCTCGCCGCGCGCGAGCGCCGCGAGCGGCGGCTCGCCGGTCTCGGCGGTCATGATCACCCGGAACCGCGCGATGTCCTCGCGGAAGAGCTCGAGCGCGCCCTCGCGCACCCAGCCGTCGCCGAAGTGGACGCGGGGCTTGTGCTGCCGGCCCTCGCGGGCGCTCGGGCGGGTGTCGACCGAGGTCTCGAACAGGGCGATCCGCGTCTCGTGCCAGAGCCGCTGCCCGAGGAGCAACGGCGAGTTGACCGCGGCGGCGAGGACCGGCGCGGTCACCGCCTGCGCCAGGTTGTAGAGCGGCGCGAACTCCCGCGCCCCGACCTGGAGGTGGACCTGGAAGCTCGTGTTGCACGACTCGAGCAGGATGTTGTCGTGGGTCATCTCGAGCTCGTCGAGCCCGTGGATCGACACGCGGAAGTCGCCCTGGCGCAGCTCCCGGAGCGCGCGGTTGAGCTCGTGGTAGCGCGGCACCGGCGTGAGGCTCTCCAGCCGGAGATCGCCGGCGCGCAGCGTGGGGAGGATGCCCGCGAGCAGCACCTCGGCGCCGACGGCGCGCGCGGCCTCGGCGGCCCGGCCGACGACGTCGGCGAGCTCGGCCTCGAGGCGCCGCAGGCAGCCGCCGCCGAACGGCAGGGGGGTGAGGTTCGCCTCGAGGTTGAACCGGGCGAGCTCGGTCGTGAGCCGGCCGTCGGCGGCCCGCTCGAGCACCTCCAGCGCGACCGGCGCCGGCCGGAGCGCGCGGTCGACCAGGAACATCTCCTGCTCGGCGCCGATCCGGCGCACGCCCGACTCGATGCGATCCTCCTCGAGGAGGCGCTCGAGCGCCGCGACATCGTCGAGCAGCGCCCGCATGAAGGCCTGGAGCTGCTCCTCGTTCGCCCGCTCGGAGACGTGATGCTCGCCCATCGTGATCCACCCGCCCTTTCGCCCGATCCGCCCCCGCCCCGCCGAAGCCTACGACGGGCGGCGGGGCGCGCGCAGCGTTCCCGCGGCGCGCCGGCGGACGTCAGAACCTGTGGCCGACCGCGAGCCGCAGCGTGGCGACCTTGTCCTCGGCGAGGCCGAACCCGAGCGGCGCGTCGAGCGCCACGAGCAGCCCCGCCCGGCCGTAGAAGCCGGGCTCTGCCGGCGTGTAGCCGACGAACGGCTCCAGCGCGAGCTGCGCCAGGTCCTCGTGCGCGAGCGTCAGCGCGGCCTGGAGCCGGAGCCCGCCGCCGAAGGCGCCCTTGCCGCGCAGCTCGAGCTCGCTCCCCTGCTCGAGCACGAGGTCGACGTCGCCCCCGCTGGTCGGGAAGGCGACCATCACCGCGGTGTCCGCGCGGTAGACGAGCCGCGCGGCGATCTCGGCCTCGACGCCGCCGCGGGCCCGCAGGGGGAAGTGCTCGGGGATGAACCGGTGCAGATCGGCGTAGGCGCGCGCCGGGAGGATCGCCTGCAGCGCGGCGCGCGCGTCCGCGTTGGGGTCGGTGATGACGGGGATCGAGAGCGCGCCGCCGCCGAAGACGGCGAGCTTCTTGGACATCGCGCGCGCGTAGTGGGCGCCGATCGTGGGGTTGCCGAAGAGGAAGCTGCCGGCGCTGCTGCTCTCGTCGACGTCGAGCCGGGACGACCGGAACGTGGCGGAGACGCTGCCGTAGGCGAGCGGGAGCTCCGCATCGAGGAGGAGCCGCTTGCGCCACGCCAGCTGACCGACGAGGGCGAAGCTCAGGCCGAACGTGCTCACCTCGGAGTCGACGTCGGCCATCGACCATCCGGCCGACTTGCTCAGGACGTCGAGCTCGAGCGCCGCGCGGGAGCCCTGGGATTGGATCCAGCTGGTATTTTCCGCCGATGCGGCGGTCCGGGCCGCCAGGGCGAGGGAGAGGACGACGGCGGCGGAGAGCAGCGGTTTCGCGTTCAAGCGGTCCCAGCTGCGATGAGTAACACGGTCCGGCTCGCCCGTGGTCACCGAACGGCGCGCTCGGCGCCCGCGGCCTCCTCGTCCTCTTCGTCGTCGTCGCTGTCGTCCTCGTCGCCCTCGTCGTCCGCCGCGCTGTCGTCCTCGTCGTCCTCGTCGTCCGCCTCGCTGTCCTCGAAGAGGAGCGAGGGGGCGCCGCCGGCGCCGTGCTCCGCGAAGATCGCGTCGGCGGCGATCACGAGCTCCTGCAGGCGCTCCGCGTCCACAGGGCCGTACACCGCGATCGCCATGGCGCGGTCCTGCACGAACAGCCACGCGTCGGGGAAGTCGCGCAGGGCGTCGCGGACGCGCGCCGAGAGCCACCGGCCGATCGACTTCGCCTCGGGCCCCTCGACAAGGAACTGCTCCATGAAATCCGGGTCCTTCTTGAACTGGACGCCGGTGTTGGGGGCGCGCCTGCCGTCGATGATCGGCAGCGGGCACACGGTGAGGCGGGGCGCCGGCTTGGCCAGCTTCGCGGTCACCACCTGGTACTCGCTGCCGTTCTTCGCGTCCGGCCCGACGACCGCGACGTAGGCGAGCTTCGGGACGAGCTCGTAGCGGGAGACGACCGCGCCGCCGCCCGCGTCGTCCAGCATCCGCTCGAGGCTGCCCGGCATCGAGCGCACCGGGCGAGGGCCGTCGATGTCGGCGACCGTCTTCCGGCTGCCGCCGTGCGCCCCGGACCGGCGCGAGGCCGCCTTCGGGGTCATCAGCACGCGCCAGCGCACGAGCTCGGCGTCGCGCCGCGCCTCGTGCCGGCCGCGCAAGCCGGTCAGGTACCAGACGACGAGCAACGCGAGGGGACCTACGTACCAGAGCCAGGGCATGGGGTGGCGATGCTAGCAAACCTCGCGGGGCCGCGGTGGGGTTGCGCGCACACGAGGTGGGGTTGCGCGCATCGGAGGTGGGGTTGCGGGGCTTCGCCGCGGGGTCGCGCGCGCCCGCGGGCGGCGGCGCTCAGGGCGCGGCGCCCGCGGGCGGCGGCGCGTCGTCCCGCCGCTCGAAGATGCACCAGTAGCCGTTCTTGCTGTGGCGGATCATCCCCGCCACCTCGTAGATGCCGCGGAAGCGCCGGTCCTTGCGGAGCTTCTCCTGCGCCGGGAACGGGAGCTTGTCGCACGTGTCGGCGCCGCCGACGAACACGAAGTAGCGCGGCGACTTGTCGAACACGCGCTGCACGTAGCCGGGGCCCGTCTTGCGCGTGTAGCCGCCCGGGAGCTTGGAGATCACCGGATCGACGAGGCCGAGGAGGTCGAGCACCGGATAGTCGGTCGCGTACCCGATGTACCCGATGTCGCCCACGGCGATCTCGCCGGGCTTGTCGTGCTCCTGGAACCACGCGGCCGTGCCGCCGGCGGCGGTGTCCCAGAACCGCTTGTCGTCGTCGAGGATCCGGAACTGGGCGCGATCGAGCTTCTGCGCCCGGAAGACGCCCAGCGCGACGATGCAGCCGACGGCGAGCGCGCCGGCGCCCGCGGCGAGGGCGATCGCGCCGCCCTCGCGCGACGCCGCGGCGCGGGCCGAGAGCGCGGTGAGCAGCGGATCGAGCAGCGAGCGGGCGCCGAGGCCGGCGAGCAGGAAGCAGAACGGCTCGAACGGGCTCATGAAGCGGTAGAACGGCATCCAGTCCCCGCCGACGAGGAGCACGTAGCCGCCCACCGCGAGCGCCAGGGCCGCGATGCACAGCGCGTCGCGGTGGCGCGCGACGACCGCCACGCAGAGGCCGAAGAGCGCGAGCAGGAGCACCGGCGAGGTGTGCGCCGCGTACTCCGCGAGGTAGCGCTGCCCGCCGGCGAGCTGGTCGGTGAGGCTCCCGGTCTTGGCGCTCAGCGTGTTCGGCAGCCACGTGCCGTAGTAGCTGTGCCGCCAGAGCATGTGGCACGCGATCGGCGCGGCGAAGACGACCCCGCGGAGGAGGTTCTGCCGCCCGAAGAAGCGCAGGCCGAGGAACAGCATGGGGATGCCGAGGAACATCGGCGCTTCGGGGCGCGTCAGGCCGGCCAGCCCGAAGACGAGGCCCGAGTACGGGAAGCCCGTCCCGCGGTCGCGCTCGCGGAACATCATCTCCGTGCCGGCGAGGACGAGCAGGACGAAGAGCGGCGTCTCCAGGCCGAAGACGGCATATCCGCTCTGCACGATCGAGGTCGCGAACAGCCACGTGGCGATGCACGGGATCGCGCCGTGCGGGCGCAGCCGCGCCGAGAGGAGGTAGATCGCGCCGAGCGAGCCGCAGGCGGCGAGCCCGCCGAGCACCTTGGCGACGACGTCGGGGTCGAGGCCGACCTTGATGAAGGCCGCGAGCAGCACGGTCCAGAGGAAGTTCGTGTACCCCTCGATGCGCTCGCCGGCGTTGTAGACGAGCCCGAGGCCCCGGGCGAAGTTGCGCGCGTAGCGGTAGGAGATGTACGCGTCGTCGATCGTGAACGAGCGCACGCGCACCATGTTCGCGACGAGCACGATCGCCGGCAGCACGAGGCCGAGCGCGAGGTGCAATCGACCGGAGAGCGGCGCGCCGCGCAGCCAGTCGCGCAAGCCCCGGGCAGGCGGCGCGTCGTGCTCGCCTTCGGCCGCGTCGTCCACCTCGCCGCCGGCGTCGCCTCCGGGAGCAGCGACCCCGACGCGCCCGCGCACCTCTTCGTCCAGTTCCAGGGAAGCCATGTGATGGGTCTCCCTAGCATGGATGGTCCATGAATGGGTCGTTTCTTGGTCGGGGCGGTCATCCCAGCTATGCTCGAAACATGCGTGCAGTCATTGTCGCTCTTGCCGCCTCCTCCGCGCTTTCCCTCGCGTCGCCCGCGCTGGGCGCGCGGGACGTGCCGTGCGCCTTCTATGGGATCGATCCGGGGGCGCCCGCCGATGCTGGGAGGGTGATCCTCGACGAGGAGCGGGCAGAGCAGCTGGCGCGCGCGGGCGCCGGCGCCGTGCGCGTCGAGTTCCTGCTCGATGACGCCGAGGCGTGGGATGAGGACAAGCTCGACGAGTACGAGGCCATCATCGACGCCGTGCGCGGCGCCGGCCTCGAGCCGCTCGGGCTGCTGTCCCACCGTACGCTCGCAGAAGGACAGGAACGCTGGAACGACGATCCGGACGGTGACGGCAACAACGCCTATGTGGAGGCGTTCGCCGCGACGGCAGAAGCGCTGATGACGAGGTTCGCCGGGGACGTCGTGCGCTGGGAGATCTGGAGTCAGCCGAACTGCTTCGAAGACCCCGATTACGCGCTCGATCCCGAGAACGCCGGCTGCACCTACATCCTGCCGCGCGTGCTCGCGCAGATCTTCGCCCAGATCCGCATCCGCAACGAGGCGCTCTTCAACGTCGGCGAGCTGTCGCTGATCGCGGGCGGCCTGCTCGCCTCGGACGACGCCGCGGCGCCGTTCTCGGGGGTCGACTACCTGCGCGAGCTCTACGAGCAGCCCGTGCTGGAGGAGCTCGCGCTGCGCTACGACGAGCGGACCCCGTGGTCGTACCTCGGCCATCAGCTGTTCGTGAGCCAGTTCAGCGAGGTCGATGCGGTGGCGCTCGGCGGCACCCTCGACGAGGTGCGCGGGCTCGCCGAGCAGGCGGGGGACGAGAGCCCGTTCTTCGTGACCGGGATGGCGTGGTCGTCGGCGCTCGTGGGCGAGGAGCTTCAGGCGGCGAACCTGACCACCTCGATCGAGCTGCTCTCGCAGCGGGACGACGTCGGCGGCGTGGTCTGGGCCAGCTTCCAGGACGCGCCGGGCGACGACCGGCTGTACGGCCTGGTCGACGAGGCCGGCGCCGCCAAGGTCGCGTTCGCCGCGCTCCGCGACGAGGCCGCGGGCTGCGAGCCCGAGCAGGGCGGGGGGACCGGGAGCGGCGGGGACGGAAGCGGCTCGAGCAGCGGCGGCGTGAGCGGCGTCCCGTTGCCCGGCACGAGCGGCCAGGGAGGGCGGCCGATCGACGGAAAGCGGCGCGAGAGCTCCTGCAGCTATGCCGCCGGCGCGCCCCAGGGCCGCGGCGCGCTGCCGGATGTGGGCTGGCTCGCGTTGCTCGCCGGATTGGCGATCGCGGCGCGTTCCCGCCGCGTCATCTGAAGTCAATACGGGTGAGCGCGGGCATCGCCTACACTGGCGCCATGCCTCACCGATCGACGCGCTTCGCGCGGCTGATGGCCGTGCTCGTGGGCCTATTGTTCTGGAACGGCTGCGGGGACGACGACGGGGGCGACACCCCCGGCGGGGTGTGCGGCGACGGCGCGGTCGACGCGGGCGAGGTGTGCGACGACGGCAACACGGCGGAGGGCGACGGCTGCTCGCCGACGTGCCAGCTCGAGGAGGCGCCGCAGCCCCGCTGCGGGGACGGCGCGCTCGACGCGGGCGAGGCGTGCGACGACGGCAACACGGACGGCGGCGACGGCTGCTCGGCGGACTGCGAGATCGAGGTGCCGCCGCGCTGCGGCGACGGCGTCGTCGATCCGGGCGAGCAGTGCGACGACGGGAACGTCGCGGCCGCCGACGGCTGCGAGGTCGACTGCACGAAGTCGAAGCTCCTGGAGATCGCCTGCGGGGAGATCCCGCCGGTCGCGCAGGGGACGTGCGAGGTGGTCTCCGGCGCGGGCGCCACGCTGATCCAGGGCGTCGTGCTCGCCCCGGGCGCGGTGTACCGCGGCGGCCGGGTGCTCGTGGACGAGCGGGGGACGATCGCGTGCGTCGGCTGCGATTGCGAGGCGGCGGGCGCGACGGTGATCACGTGCCCGAGGGGCGTCATCTCCCCTTCGCTGATCAACACGCACGATCACCTCACGTTCACGCAGAACAGCCCGTATACCCCGACGGAGGAGCGCTACGAGCACCGGCACGACTGGCGCACCGGCCGTGACGACCACACGAAGATCGACACGCCGGGCTCGGCGACGCAGGCGCAGATCCGGTGGGGCGAGCTCCGCTTCCTGATGGGCGGCGCGACGTCGATCGTCGGCTCGGGGAGCGCGACCGGGCTCCTCAGGAACCTGGACCGGGGCGATCAGGAAGGCCTGGCGCAGGATCCGGTCCTCTTCGACACCTTCCCGCTCCGCGACTCGAGCGGCCGCGAGCTCGTGAGCGGCTGCGGCTACTCGAACGACATGGTGAGAGGGGAGGACATCGAGGGCGAGGCCGCCTATTGCCCGCACGTGGCCGAGGGGATCGAGGCCTCGGCGCGCAACGAGTTCGTCTGTCTGCAGACGGCGCCGAACGACGTGCTGAAGCCGCAGAGCGCGTACATCCACGGGATCGGCCTCACCGCGCCCGACTACGCGGCCATGGCGGAGAACGGGACGGCGCTCATCTGGTCTCCGCGCTCCAACATCACCCTTTACGGCGACACCGCCGTGGTCACCACCGCGGCCCGCCTCGGGGTGCAGATCGCCCTCGGCACGGACTGGATCGCGACCGGCTCGATGAACCTCCTGCGCGAGCTCCGGTGCGCGGCGGCGCTCAACGAGGTGTATTACGACGGCTTCTTCACCGACGAGGAGCTGTGGAGGATGGTGACCGGGAGCGCCGCCTCGGTCACCGCCGCCGACGAGGTCATCGGCGCGCTGTCGCTGGGGAAGGTCGCGGACATCGCCATCTTCAACGGCGCGGAGCGCGCCGATCACCGCGCGATCGTCGCCGCCGATCCCGAGGACGTCGTGCTCGTGATGCGCGGCGGGAAGGTCCTTTACGGCGACGCGGCCGTGGTGGCCGCGGTCCGGGGCGCGGAGGTCTGCGACGAGCTCGACGTGTGCGGCGTCGCGAAGCAGGTCTGTCTGCAGGACGAGATCGGGATGGGGCTGGAGCAGCTCGAGCGGGAGGTGGGCGAGATCTACCCGCCCTTCTTCTGCGGCGAGCCCGAGCGCGAGCCGCTCTGCACCCCGTCGCGCGCGGCGACCGCGCCCGTCAACGCGTCGGTGAACGGCTCGACCGTCTACACCGGGCAGCCGACCGACGAGGACCTCGACGGCGACGGCATCGAGAACGGCGCGGACAACTGCCCGAGCGTGTTCAACCCGATCCGGCCGCTCGACGACGGGGCGCAGGCCGACGCCGACGGCGACGGCGAGGGCGACGCCTGCGACGCGTGCCCGATCGACGCGGGCAGCACCCTCTGCTCGGCGCCGAACCCGCACGACGCCGACGGCGACGGCGTCGAGAGCGGCGCGGACAACTGCCCGAGCCTCGAGAACCCCGACCAGGCCGACATGGACGGCGACGGCAAGGGCGATCCGTGCGACTTCTGCCCGGCGGACGCGAACCGGGGAACGCAGGGCTGCCCCGTGTCGATCTACGACATCAAGGACGGCACCGTCGCCGAGGGGATGGTGGTGGCCCTGGAGAACGCGCTCGTGACGGGGAAGCACGCGAGCGGGTTCTTCGTGCAGGTCAAGCCCGGGGACCCGGGGTACGCGGGGCCCGCGTACTCCGGCGTCTACGTCTACAGCCCGGAGAACGCCGTGGTCGCGGGCGATCGCGTGCGGATCGCGAGCGCGATGGTCACGAACTTCTACGGCCAGATCCAGCTCGGGTCCGCCGTGGTGGAGGTGATCGCGTCGCTCGGCGAGGCGGCGCCGGCGCCGGCGCCGGTCGCGCCGGCCGACATCGCCACCGGCGGGCCGCGGGCCGCCGAGCTCGAGGGCGTCCTCGTCGAGGTGGCGGACGTCCGGGTGACCGGGCTCGAGACCATGTACAACGAGTTCTTCGTCACGGGCGATCTGCGCGTGAACGACCTCCTGTACCTGGCCGACCCGTTCCCGGTGGTCGGCGACCGCTTCGCGAGCATCCGCGGCATCCTCGACTACCGGAACGACAACTCGAAGATCGAGCCGCGCAGCGCGGAAGACCTCGTGCCGGGCCCGCCGCGGCTCGCGGCGTTCGGGCCGGCGACGTCCTTCGTCTACGCGGGGCAGACGGGGGCGCAGACCGTGCCGGCGCCGCTCGAGGTGACGCTCTCCAGGCCGGCGCCGGCCGACATGTTCGTGGCCGTGACCTCGGACAGTGAGGTGATCGCGGTGGTGGGCGGCGGCGTGACCGTGCCCGCCGGCGCGACGAGCGCGCCCGTGCTGCTCGACGCCCTCGCCGCGGCGGAGGCGGTGACGCTCACCGCGGCCCTCGACGTCGTGAGCCTCACCGCGACGGTGCGCGTCCTCGACCCGGCCGAGGCGCCGGCGCTGGCGGCGCTCGACCCGTCGTCGGCCACGGCGGCGCCGGGCGGCACGGTGTCGTTCACCGTGGCGCTCGACATCCCGGCGCCGCCGGACGGCGCGGTCGTGGCGCTCGCGCTCGACCCGCCGGACGCTGGCTCCCTGCCGCCGTCGGTCACGATCCCGGCCGGGCAGCAGAGCGCCACGTTCGACTACGTGGACGGCGGCTCGAGCGCCGGCGTCACGGTGACGGCGACGCTCGGGGAGAGCTCGCTCACCGCGACCGTCGAGGTGGTGACGGTGGCGGGAGGGCTCGTGATCAACGAGGTGGATTACGATCAGGAGAACACCGATGGTGCCGAGTTCATCGAGATCTACAACGGCACGGGCGCGCCGGTGGACCTCGCGGGTCACGCGATCGTGTTGATCAACGGCGCGAGAGCGCCTGCCTCCGTGTACCAGACGTTCGATCTGAGCCCTGCCGGGACGCTCGCGGCGGGCCAGTATCTCGTGCTCGGCAGCGAGGCCGTGGTGGTCGGCACCAGCGAGGCGCCGGCCCTGGTGCCGGAGGGGACTCCGACGATCGCGTTCTCCGGCGCCCAGACCAACCGGATACAGAATGGAGGGGGCGGAATGCCCGTAGAGCCCGACGGGATCGCGCTGGTGAACACGACGACGGGCGCCTTGATCGACGCGCTCTCCTACGAGGGGAGCATCACCGCTGTCACGATCGGGGAGGCCAGCGTGAGCCTCGTCGAGGGCGAGCCGCTGCCCGCCTCCGTGGCGGACGTCAACGATGCTCCGGGTTCGCTCTGCCGCCTGCCCGACGGGACGGACACGAACCAGGCCGCCGCCGACTGGGCGTTCTCCGCGACGATCACGCCTGGCGCGGCCAACGTGCCGTGAGCGAGCCTCGGCCGAGGCGCTCCGCTGCGCTCTCCGGCGCAGCGCGCCTCGGCGGCCGCCATGACCCCGGCTCCGCCGCGCGGCCCGCGCCGCGCGGCCTGCGCCGGTGTCGTCATCCTGTCCGCTGGTCTGGAGGGGGATCGTCCGCGAGCTGATGCTCACGGAAAGGGCGGCTCGCTGCCGCTCACGGAAAAGGCGGCTCGCTGCCGCTCACGGAACCGGCGGCGCGCCGTTGCTCACAGGCAGCCGCAGAGCGGGTCGCCCTGCTTGCACACGCACTTGCCCTTCTTCGCCGCCCCCGCGCGGGCGCCTCGCGCGGCCTTGGCCGGCGCCGACCGGCCGCCCTTGACCGCGGCCGCCTTGGGCGAGAGCTTCGACGTCTTCGCGTCGGCCTCGTCTTCCTCGGCCTCGGCCGCAGCCTTCGCCTCCTCCGCGGCCTTGTACGCGGCGAACGCCTTCTGCGCCTTCTCGGCGTCGCTCTTGGCCGTCTCGAGCGCGAGGGTCAGCTCGGAGATCTTCTTGTTGCGCGCCTCGAGCTCCAGGTTGAGCTGCGCGATCCTGTCCTGCTCGGCGATGCGCGCGGCCACCGCCTCGGCCTGGGCCGCCTCGGCCTCCTTCACCTTGCCGGCGAAGGTGGTGACCGCGACCGCAGCCGCGGCCGCGATGATCAGGCCCATGCCGACCGCGAGCCGGCTCCGCCGCTTCTGCCGCACGCCCTGGGCGAGCGCCTCGAGCTCGCGGTCCAGGTCCCCCGAGGAGGACGACATGGGCGGCACGCTGGCCGCCACCGGCGCGATGCTGGGGGGCGCGATGCTGGGGGGCGCGATGCTGGGGGGCGCGATGCTGGGGCTGACCTGGACCGCCGCGTGGACGCCCGTCCTCGTCCCCTGAGCATGCGTGGCGGGGGTATAGGGCAGCGCCCCTGGTGTGACGGGGGTATAGGGCAGCGACCCCGGCCTCTCTTGAGTGTTGATCATCGCGCGAGACCTCCTCCTCCGTGAGCGGTTCCTCGGCAGGCAAATGTGGTGCCCGGTGCGAGGAGCTCCCCACCGCGCCGCGCGCGCCCCCGGAAAGCGCTCGAATGCGCGCGACGCAGGAGAGCTCGAGAGGATCCAGAGGCGGGTCGCGCTCGATCCGGTGGATCAGTTGTTCTGGTGCATGGAGCTCTCACCGGACCTCCATGTGTCCCCCTGGTCCACTGGACGTCCTGCCCCCGCGCGTCGGGCTCTCGTGCTGCTTGCTGGTACGGAGATCCGTTTTTGCTCAATGCAGCACGAGGAGGCCTCGCGCAAGTGTGGTCAACGACCGAGAGATGTCAATGGATGTGTACCGGCGCATCTTCACTGGAATGCCCGTGCGCGCATGCTCAGGGCCACGCCATCACCCCATGGCGGTTCCCGTACGGTTCCCGCGATTCGAGCTTGGCTGCACGAGCATGCGGCGGCGAGCAGACCTCGATCCGCAGGAATGCAGGAACGGCGCCAGCGGGGGCGGCGAAGCGCGCGTCGCCGCGGGGCGGACGTCAGGGCTGCAGCTTGGCGACGAAGGCGTCGGGGCCCCCGACGCTCGCCAGCGGGGCTCCCCCGAGATCGATGCTGCCTTCGAAATGGCCCGTCAGCGCGATGACGCCGAGCGCGCCGACCGCGACGTCCGTTGCGCTCTGCGCCATCGAATCGCCGAACGAGATCGCCCAGACCGTCGTGCCGTCCGGTGTGAACTTCGCCAGGAAAGCGTCCCTGTCGCCGCGGGACTCGAGGTGCCGAGCGTCGAGATCGATCGAGCGCGCGAATTCTCCGACCACGACGACGTTGCCCGCATCGTCCACCGCCACCCCGAGCGCCTTCTGATCCTCCTGACTCCCGAATTGACGGCTCCAGCGAGGCTTGCCCTCGGCGTCGAAGGCAGCGACCACCGCGTCGGCCCCTCCGCGATACTGCGACGTGGATCCATCGATGTTCATCGTTCCGTGGGTATCCCCCGCGACGACGATGCCTCCCTGCGCGTCCACCGCGACCGACACGAACGCCTGCGCCATGTCATCGCCGAAGCTCTTGGCGAAGCGCGGCACCCCGTCCCTGTCGAGCTTGACCAGGAAGGCGTCGTAGCCGCGGGGGCTGACGGGCTTGTCCCCGAAGCTCATGTCCCCCGCGAGGCTGCCGACCAGGACCACGCCGCCATCGGGCGTGGCCGCGGCGTCGAGGACGACCTGTTCGCTCCGATTGCCGAAGTTGAAGCTCCAGACGTGGTTTCCCCCCGCGTCGATCTTGGCGACGAAGATGTCCTCTCCGCCGACGCTGTCCAGGTCATTCGCGCCGAACACCCTCGCCCGATCGATGAAACTGCCAGCGACGAAGATGTTGCCCTCGCCGTCCACGGCGAGCCCCTGGACCGTGTCGTCCGCGGGACCGCTGATGCTCTTCATCCAGTCGAGGCCGCCGTTCGCATCGAGCTTCGCCACGAACACGTCGTCCGTGCCGGAGTCGTTCTCGAGCGGCGTCCCGTCGATACGGAGGGTGTTGTCGTGGGTCCCGGCCACGATCACGCCGTCGTCCTTCGTGTACGCCAGGCGGGTGCAGGCATCCGAGCCGTTCCCCCCGAACGCCTTCCCCCAGATCATGGCGCCGGTAGGATCGAGCTTGACGACGAAGGCGTCGGTCGAGCCCTGGTCGGTGGCGAAGCCCACATCCCCGGTGAACCGCCCCGCGACCAGGAGGTTTCCCGCCCTGTCGAAGGCGATGTCATGGCCGTACTGCGCGCCGCTCTCCCCGATCTTGCGGCTCCACTCGAGCTTTCCGGTGCACGTCGGCTCACCGTCGCAGCTCTCGTCCATGGCCTCCGTCGCGCACCCCTCGGCCGTGGGGAGCACCTGACCGACGCACACCCCTTCGCGCAGACAGCCTCTCTTGCACTCGCCGTACTCCAGGGTGAGGGGAGGGCCGTCATAACAAGACACACAGGGCTCGTCGCCCGTGGAGGCGCTCGTCGTCGCCCCGCCGACGCCGCCGCCCGCGCCGCCGTCGCCGCCCAGTCCGCCCAGGCCGCCCGTGCCGCCGGCGCCGGCCGCGCCGCCGCCGTTCATCGCGATCACGCCCTTGTCGAAGCATCCGCCGAGCGCGCCGGCCACGCCGAGCGCGCCGAAGAGCACCAAGTAGCCGCTGCGTCTCATCAGAACACCCCAGTGATCCCAGCGCCCCACGGCGATATCCACGGACGCACCGCCGCGTCCTTGGGCTTCGACGCGGACGGCAGCGTGAGGAGCAGCGCGGCGCCGCCCGCGGCGAGCGCCCCGCCCACGATGAACGCCGGCGCGGGGATGAGGCGCGTGCTGTTGTACGAGCCCAGCTTGTCGCGCGTCTTCGGCGTGTCCGGGCACTCGACCTTCTCGGTGCACCCGAGGTCGATGAGATCGCTGCGCAGGGCGAGGGTCACGCCGAGCGTGACGCCGCCGACGACGAGCGCCGCCGCGCCCGTGCCCAGCGCAGACCAGCCGAGCACGCGCTGCGCGACGCCCTGCGACGCGGGGCCGGCGGGGGAGGGGGCGGCGGGCCGGCGGACCTCGGGGAACGCGAGCGCGATCGACGCCTCCTGGCGCTCCGCCAGCGTGACCTCCTGCCGGACGATACGGCCCGCCCACGCGCCCTCGACGAGGTGCTTGCCGGGATCGACGGGCCGGCTCACCCCCACGAGCGCGGGCGGCATGGGCTTGCCGTCGACGGTGATCTGCACCTCGCGCTCCGGGGCGCCGCGCACCCCGACTGCCAGCTTGGGGATGCGCGGTTTGAGATCGCGATATGCCTTGTCGGCGTCGGCGACGGCCACCTTGAAGACGTCGCTCGCCGAGGCATCGAGCGCCGTGCGGCTCACCTGCAGGTAGCGCTCGGAGGCCTCGATGAGGCGGCCGAGCTGCTCGAGGCACCGCGCCGCGTAGAGGCCGATCGTGGGGGCCTGGATCAGCTCTTCCGCGCGCCCGAGCTTGTCGAGCGCCGCCGCGTACTCGCCCCGGTCGTAGAGCTCGAGGCCCTCCTCCGCGAGCGCCCGGGCAGCGTTGACGGTGGCCGGGTCGACGTCGGCCGCGCGCGCGGGGGGCGCGGCGGCGAGCGCGAGCGCGAACGCGACGGTGGCGGTGCCGAGGGCCCTCAAGCGCGGGTGCATGCGTCTCCTCAGAAGCCGAGGCGGTCGGCCTTGGTCCGCGGCGGGCTGGAGCTGGAGCCCGAGGGGCGCGCCGTGCTGGAGGCCGCGGGCCGCGCCGTGCTGGAGGCCGCGGGCCGCGCCGCGCCGGAGGCCGAGGGCGCGGCCGCGGACGGGGCCCGGGTCCGCTGCGCGGACGGGGCGGCCTTGCTCGGCCGAGCGGGCGCCGACGCGGCCCACGATGCGGCCGAGGCGGGCGCCCGGGAGGCCTGGGCGGGGGCGGCGCTGTCGGCGGGGGCCGAGGGCGCAGCGGCGGCCATGGCGGCCGCCTCGCGGGAAGGCGCGATCTCGGGCGCTCCGCTGGCCGGAGCTGCCTCCGCCGGCGGCGCGTTCGCCGGAGGAGCGGCCGCCCGCGCCTCGAGCGCCGGCGCCTGCGACGACGCCGCGGCGGACGGCTGCTCGCGCGCGGCCGGGTCGCTGCCCAGCGCGCGCCAGCCCACGAAGAGCGCCACGCCGAGGACCGAGGCCGCGAGGGCGAGCACGAGGGCGGTGACGGGCGCGACGCGGCGAGGCGGCCAGTCGATCTCCGCGCCCTCGTCGACGACCGGCGGCGGGGCCGTGCCCCCGGCCGGCGAGACGGAGACCGGCGGGGCGGACGCCGGCGCGGCGGACGCTGGGGCGGCAGATGCGGGCGCGGCGGACGCTGGGGCGGCCGACGCCGGCGCGGCCGACGCCGGTGCGGCCGACGCCGGCGCGGCCGACGCCGGCGCGGCCGACGCCGGCGCGGCCGACGCCGGCGCGGCGTCCGCCGGCGGGACGGAGCTCGGCGCGGCGCCCGCGGCGGCGGGGGCCGGGGCGGGGGCGGAGATCAGCGACGCCCTCCCGGCCTCCTGCGCCTCGCCGCCCGGCAGGAGCGCCTCGCGCAGCGCCTCGACCATCGCCGTCGCCGAGGGGAACCGCGCGCTCGGATCGCGGCTGCACGCGTGCAGGAACCACTCGTCGAACGCCGGCGGCACGGGCACGCGCGCCACCTTCGAGGGGACGGGGAGCGGATCACTGCATATCTCGAGGATCATCGCGCCGGGCGCCTCGGCCGTGATCGCCGCCCGGCCGCACACGCATTCGAAGGCGATGACGCCGAGCGCCCACAGGTCCGACCGGTAATCGACGTTCGCGCCCTGCGCCTGCTCAGGGCTCATGTACGGCAGCGTCCCGATCAGCACGCCGGCCTGCGTGCCCAGGCCCTCGCTGCCGTACAGGCGCGTCTTCGCGACGCCGAAATCGAGGACCTTGGCCACCTCGCGGTCGTCGTCGCGGGCGAGGAAGATGTTGTCGGGCTTGAGGTCGCGATGGACGATGCCGGCGTCGTGGGCCTTGCGGACCGCGCGCGCGACGTCGGCGAAGATGCGCGCCGTCTCGGCCGGCGCGAGCGGGCCGACGCGCTGGAGCCGGTGCGCGAGGTCCTCGCCCTCGAGCAGCTCCATCGCGATGAACGGGACGTCGTTGTCGACGCCGTGATCGAGGATCTGCACGACGTGCGGGCTGCGGAGCGCCGCCGCCGCCTGCGCCTCCTGGTAGAAGCGCGCGCGCACCGTCTCGTCCTTCGCGTACAGCGGGCCGAGCATCTTGATCGCGACCGGCGAGCCCAGCGTGAGATCGTCCGCGCGCCAGACGGTGCCCATGCTGCCCGAGCTGAGCGGGCGGATCAGCCGATACCGGCCGACCAGCACCTGTCCCTCCAGCCCGAACGCCTTCGTCGTCATTGTCGCAGGACCTGTCGTGCGCGCGTGGCCTACCCTACGCTGGTAATTGTTCAGTGCTGATCAACAAGAACAACGGATAGACTGGAAGTCTACGGGCCATGGCGCGGAGCGTCAATCGACGCCCGCGCCTCGGGCTCGCAGGACGCTGCTAGACCACCGAACAGGTTGAAACGCCGCGCAACAGAGAGTTTGAACCACAGAGGCACAGAGGGAACAACAACAAAAACTCTGCCCAACCATGGCGCATTTCTTCGTCTCTCGAGCGGTTCGGCGCCCTAGATCAGCACGAAGTCCTCGGCCACGGAGACCTCCTCGGCCATGATGCTCGTGGTCTCCTCGTCGCGCTGGACGGCGAGCTTGTAGAGTTGCGCCAGCACGGCCGGGTGATCCTCGACCAGACCCATGAACTCGGTGGCCGGCAGGTACAGCGCCACGGTGGGGTGGACGGCGATGACGTCGGCGTTCGCCGCGCGGCGGAGGACCATCGCGATCTCGCCGGCGACGTCGCCCGGGCCGAGCGTGGTGAGCACGAGCGGCTCGAGGTGGGCGTCGTCTTCGGTGTCGCGCCGGACCACGGCGACCTCGCCGGAGGCGATGAGGAACAGGCCGGGGGGCCGCTCGTCCTGCACGAGGAGCCGCTCGTTCTTCTCGAACGTGCGGGTGCGGAACCGCTTCACGAACGCGGGCCGGTCGGCGTCGGGGACGACGCGGAGCACGTCGCTCATCCGGACGAGGTTCTCCACCATGCGGTCGCGGCAGTAGGCGGCGAGCTCCAGGCCGACCTCGGGCTCGCGCTGGGCGATCTCGTCGATCGCGTCGCGCTTCACCTCGAGCACGATGGACGGCCGCGTGGCGACGACGCTGCCGGTGCGCGGCGCCCGCGAGAGCAGCGCCATCTCGCCGAACATGGCGCCGTTCGTGAGCCGCGCGAGGACGATCTCCTCGCTGCCGCGCCGGCGCCGGGCCTCGAGCTCGCCGCGCGCGACGAAGTACGCCTCGCTGCGCGCGGCGCCCTGCTCGATGACGGTCGTCCCCGCCGCCACCCAGATGGGCGTGAACGCGGCGCACAGGGCGCGGAGCGCGTCGCGCCCGACGGACGAGAAGACCGGCTGGGGCGCGATCCCGGGGTGGTCGGCCTGGGCGGCGAGCCTGCGGGTGGCGTCGTGGATGATCTCCGTCGCCTTGTTGAGCAGGAGCGCGCCGGTGAGCACGGACGCGAGCGGCTGGAACGCCTCGGCGGTCGGCAGGGGCGGCGGCGGCGGCGCGCCCTCGCCGAGCCGCGGCGAGTCCCGGCAGAAGGCCTCGGCGATGAGGTCGAGGCCCGGGCCGGGATCGCCGCCGAAGCGCTCGCTCTCGCGCGCGGCGGCCACGGCGAGCGGCAGGTTCTCCAGATCGATCGCGCGGACGACGGCGGTGGCGCACGCCTCGCGCGCGGCCTCGTGCCGGTTCAGCTCGCCGAGGAGGCGGCCGCAGAGGCAGAGCGCGGACGGCATGGTCGGGTCGTGCCGGACCAGCGCCGCGGCCCAACGGAGCGCGGCGTCGCGCTCTCCTGCGAGCGCGAGCGAGAGCGCTCGGTCGATCGGCGACTCCGCTTGGTGGGTCGAACCCGGGAGCACCGGGGGGAGGGCCATGTAGGCGTCTATATCAGGGTTCGTTGCGCGACGGCAAAGAAGGCCGACCCGGTCGCAATGCGGCGGCTCGGCGGTCCGTGTCTGACCAGCGCGGGGCGCGGAGCGCCGGGGCGCCATCTCCGGGGCGGCGGCGTGCGGCGCGCGGGTGGCGCGCGCGCCGCCGCCCGCGCGCTGCGCGGATCTCCGGGCAGCGCCGGGGGGCAACGCTCAGCCGAGGTGCTGCTTCAGGAACTCGATGCTCCGCTCCCACGCGACCTTGGCCGCATCGGCGTTGTAGACCTCGGGGCGCGTGTCGTTCGCGAACGCGTGGTCGGCGTCGTAGACGTGGAGCTCCATGGACTGGCCGCGGGCGGTGAGCTCTTTCCGGATCGCCTCGGCGGCGGCGGGCGTCGCCCACCCGTCGCGCGCGGCGAAGTGGGCGAGGATCGGCGCCTTGACGCGCGCGTAGTCGGGCGCGGGGCTCGGGACGCCGTAGAAGGGCACCACGGCCGCGAGCTCCGGGATCGTCGCCGCGGCGGCGAAGCTGAGCGCGCCGCCCATGCAGAACCCGATGACGCCGACCTTGCCGTTCGACCGCTCGTGCGCCGACAGGAAGCGGACCGCGCCGGCGATCTCCTCGAGGGCGCGCGGCTTGTCGAGCTCGGTCATGAGCCGGTTGGCCTCGGCGGCGTCCTTGGTGATCTTGCCGTGGTAGAGGTCGGGCGCGAGGGCGACGAACCCGGCGGCGGCGAGCCGATCGAGCAGCGAGCGGATGTGGTCGTTCAGACCCCACCACTCCTGGATCAGCACGACGGCGGGCGCCTTGCCGCCCTGCTTCGGCCAGACGATCTCGCCGGTCGCCGAGGACCCATCCTTCACGGGGAATGAAACCTTCTCGGACATGCGACTCCTCCCTTCCAAGGCGGGGCGCGGCCTTCGCCGGCCCCAGTCAACGAGCGGGGCACGGCCTTCGCCGGCCCCGGTGAACGAGCGGGGCACGGCCTTCGCCGGCCCCGGTGAACGAGCGGGGCGCGGCCTTCGCCGGCCCCGGTGAACGAGCGGGCACGGCCTCCGCCGGTCCCTCTGGCGCGGCGCAGGATAACCGCGCATCGCGTAGTGCGCATCGCGCATCGCGAGATGCCGGGCGCGCGGTGCACGCCGGGCCGGCAGCGAGGTAACATGAGCGCGTGGATCCGCTGGCGGAGCGATGGAGGCGGGCCGTCTCTTCCTTGAAAGAGCTCCGGCTGCGGGTCGCGTTCCTGCGGAGCGAGATGCTGCGCGCCGAGCCCGCCGCCGTCGCCCGCGCGCTCGACGACCTGTGCCGCGACGCCGAGCAGGCCGACCCCGCCGCGCGCGACGTGCTCGGCGCCGTCGTGCCGGTCCTGGCGGATCCGGCGTTCTCCGACCGCGTCGCGCAGCTCCGGGAGCTCGCCGCCTCCCTCGCCCTCCTGTCGCTCTCGCGGCTCCTGCGCCGCAAGGCGCGGCGGCGCGAGGCGCAGCCGGCGTCGCCGGCGCCCGACGAGCGCCAGGTGGCCACGTCGGGCGCGGGCCGCGCGCTGACGCTCGGCGAGCGACGCGCGCTCGCGCGGCGGCCGACGCGCGCCGCCTTCGACGCCCTGCTGCGGGATCCGCACCCGCTCGTCATCCGCAACCTGCTCGCGAACCCGCGCCTGACCGAGGATGACGTCGTCCGGCTCGCGGCGCGGCGCCCGGCGAGCCCGGAGGTCATGACGGAGATCGCGCGGCACCCCGAGTGGCCCCAGCGCGCGCGGGTGCGCATGGCGATCGTGCAGAACCCGGGCGCGCCGCCGGAGATCGCGGTGCCCATGGTGCGCCTCCTCCTGCGGCCCGAGCTCCTGCAGCTCGCGGCGGCGGCGGACGTGCCCGCGGTCGTCCGCGCCGCGGCGCGGGAGCTGCTCGAGCGCCGTCCGCCCGTCCCGCACAAGCCGGGCGGCGCGCTGGAGCAGTGAGCGGCCCCGCGGCGACGCCGGCCGCGGCGCCGATCACGGCTCTGGCCCGCCGCGGCGCCCCGCGCGGTCGCGGCGGCGCGCGCGCCGCGCCGCGGCCACGGCGAGCGCCGCCGCGAGGCCGGGCAGGGCGCCGCGCGCAGGGCCGGCGGCGTGCGCGCAGGCCGCCGCCGAGGCGCCGTCCCCGGGCCGCGCGCGGCGCGCGGGCGCGCAGGCCGCGCCGAGATCGGGCGCCGTCCAGGCCTGGTGGAACGCCATCGCGCGCTCCTCGGGGTCGTCCACGTTGCTGAGCTCCTCGGTCGGCGCGTCGCCGAGCGCGATCCAGAGCCGCACGCGGTGCTCCTCCGGGCTCCACGCGACCAGGTGATAGCTCCCGGTCTCCGGCACCTCCATCTTCAGCTCGAGCAGGAGCCAGGCGCGGGCGCCGGTGACGGGATCGCGGACCACCTCCGGCGCGCGCGCGCTCTCGGTCGAGAAGAGCCGCGCGCCGAGCCCCGCGGGCGCCGCGAAGGGCAGCGCCGCGGGCCGCGGCAGGCCGGGGCCGAGCAGCGCGAGGGAGGGGCGCTCGCGGCGGAGCGCGTCCATCTCCGGCATGCCGAGCTGCGCGCGCAGCGTCTCTCCCTGCGCGGCGTCGAGCTTCAGCCACACCGGGCGGCTCGGACAGCCGAGCTCCGAATACACGATGCGAGAAAGGTGGAGCGCGGAGAGCTCGAAGGCCTCCTCGGCGTTCTGGTGGTCTCCGTAATCGAAGAAGATCTCGCGCGCGCGCGCGGAGGGCGCGGACGCGAGCAGGGCCGCCAGCGGGACGGCCAGGAAGGCGAGGCGCTCGAGGCGCCCGCGGAGCGTCGCGCGGCGGGTCCGGGTGATCATGTCCCTCGACGCGATCTCTGGGGCCGAAGATCGGTCTGTCGACGTCGGACGCGCCGGCCCGCGAGGCGGGAATCGCCCGCCGCGGGGGAGACGCCGGAAAAGCCCGGGAAGGGGAGGACGAGGGCGATGCGCGGCGCCGGCCGCGATCGCGGGCGCGCGCGGCGCTACGCGACCTCGGCCCAGCACCGCGCGAGGCGGCGGATCCCCTCGTCGAGGTCCTCGTCGCGCTCGACGGACGAGAAGCACAGCCGGAGGGCGAACGGGGTCACGGCGCCGTTCGCGCGGAACAGCGACCCCGGATCGAAGGCGACGCCGTGCTCGATGGCGGCGGCCAGGAAGAAGGCCTCGTTCGGCTCGGCGTCGGGCTCGACCCAGATCGCGAAGCCGCCCGCCGGCGGCTCGAACCTCCAGCCGGGCAGGTACCGGCGGAGCGCGTGCTCCATGCGGGCGGCGCGGCGGGCGTAGAACTGGCGCAGGCGCACGAGCCGCTGATCGAAGTCCTCGTTGCGGAGGTAGTCCTCCAGGATCGCCTGCGGCAAGCTGGCCGCCTGCAGATCGGCGGCTTGCTTGAGCTTGAGCACCTCGGCCCGGAGCGCGCGCGGGGGCACGAGCCAGCCGACGCGGAGCCCCGGGCACAGCGTCTTCGAGAACGTCCCGACGTGGAACACGCGATCGGGCGCCTCGGCCAGGAGCGGCCGCGGGGCGGGGCCGTCGAAGCAGAGATCCGCGTAGGCGTCGTCCTCGATGATGGGCCGGAGGGTCGACAGGACCTTGGCCCGCTCGCGGGGCGACATCCTGCGGCCGCGCGGGTTCGAGACGGCGGGCATGAGGTAGTGGGCGTCGACGTGGCGTCCGTCGTCGACGACCGTCGCGCCGAGCGCCTGGAACAGCTCGAGCGCCCCGGGGTAGCTCTCGGGGTCGACGCCGATCCTGGCGACCGGCCCGCGGAGCATCTGCGCGGCGAGCGACACGGCCTGCTGCGCGCCGCTCGTCACGATGACGTCGTCGCCGGCGACGCTGGCGCCGCGCCGCCGCAGCTGCCCGGCGATCCAGGAGCGGAGGTCCTCGTCGCCCTCGGGCCAGCCGTACTGGAGCGCCGGGCAGCTGGGGGTCTGGAGCGCGCGGACGAACGACCCCGCGAGCTTGGTGCGCGGGAACTCCCCCGGCGCCGGCAGCCCGCCCGCGAAGCTGATGAGGCCCGGCGTGCCTGCGGCGCGCCGCTTCAGCGTCTCGAACCGGCCGAGACCGAGCCGCTGCCCGCTCCGCGGCGGATCCTGCGAGCTCGGGGCCTGCGACGGCCGGGTGTGGGATGACGGGGGCGGATGGGGGGCGAGCGCGGTAGCGTCCATAGATTTGAGAGTCCGGACGCTGCTTATTCAAGGATGATGCCGCCAACGCTGTCCGTCTCCAGACGGAGCAGAAACCCTCCGGGCCCACGGCAGGACGTAATTCCCTGGAAATTTGGTTACATCGCGGCAACGCCGGAGGGGCGAAGGCGCGTTGCTGGGTGTGGCGTGCTCGCGCGGCGTGTCAGGCTGCCACAGCGCAACGACGGGCGAGCAGGGGTGTCCTCGAGGCGACCATGGTCTGGAAATACGGCCATCGTGGTCTGGCCCGTGGGGGCTCCGCCAGGAGGTCCGCGTCCGGAGCGCGCGGAGCGCCGGGTGTGGAGCGCGCTCGCGAGGCGTTTCGCCCGGGCCGGCCGTCGGGTGAGGAGGTGTCGTGCTGACTAGGGCTCTACGCCCCAGGCGAGCTCGCCGTCGTGGTAGACGGTGATCTGCATCGAGGGCGTCCAGGCCGTCGTCGCCTCGAAGGAGTAGTCGTCGGTCTGCGTCATGCGGTCGTAGACCTCTCTGTTGTAGATGCGGATCTGTGACTCTCCGGACGTGGCGCCCGCAGCGATGCTGCCTGCGGCGGCGCTGAAACCGAGCTCCAGGTAGTGATCCGCGTCCGTGCCCGACGCCGCGTGGAACGTCCTGGTGACGTTGGCGCAGCCGCCGGTGACCCCCGAGAAGTCGCATTCGTCTCTGAGATCCAGGACCTCGACATCGGCCGTGAACCAGTAGCGAATCGTCAGATCGCTGAGCGCGATGCTCTCATCGCCGGTGTTCCTGATCCGGACCTTGAACGACAGCTGCTGGGCCTCGGCGCCGGTCTCCCTCGCCGCGTACTGCAGCTCGAGCGCCGGCGTGGTCGCGCCGCCGGTGGTGGAGCTCGCGGTGGTGGAGCTCGTGGCGCTGCCGCCGCCGACACCCGTCGTCGCGCTGGTCGTGCTGCTCGCGGTGGTGCTGACCGCGCTGCTCGTGGTGGCGCTGGTGGTGGTGCTCGTGGTGGTGCTGGTGGTGGAGCTGACCGAGCTGCTCGCCGTGGTGCTCGTCACGCCAGCGCCGCCCTCGCCGCCGGCGCCGCCGGCCCCGCCGATGCCGCCGGCTCCGCCGTCTCCGCCTGCCGAGCTGCTCGCCGTCGTGCTCGCGACACCGCCGCCGGAGCCGGACGTGCCGCTCGTCGCGGAGCTGGTCGTGCTGCTCGAGGTCGACGCCGAGGAGCCCACGCTGCTCGAGCTGGTCACGCCGATCGAGGTCGAGGTAGGGCTGCCCCCGCCCCCCCCGCCGTCGCCGCCCAGACTGGAGCCTTCGGCGCACGCCGCGAGCATCAGGAGGGAGGCGGCAGAGAGAGCCCTCGAGTCCTTGAACCAGGAGCGCGATTCCCCAACTCGATGGTTGCAACTGCCCGGCAGGAGCGGTGCTCCTACCCTCGTTGACATCGACATCTTCATCGGAAAACCCCGGCTACGAGCTGCTTCGGACGTCTTCGGGCCGAGCAGCGACGCACACCTTGCTATCGGTCGCATCTTGAGTACTCCTGCGAGCGCCCAACCATGTCCGAAGGTCGAACGGAAGGAAGTTGAGCTCGGAAGTTTAACCAGAACCCCTCGGCGCCAGCAAGAAGTTTGGGCGCAGGGACAGGGCTACCCTGGTATTTTTCTGCTGATGCCGTAGCCGTCTAGCCGTCTGTAGCGTCTTCGGAGTCTTCCTGTGCACAGGTATGCGCACAGGTAGGTGACGAACACGGGCCGATGCCGGTGGAGCCCATGCGTCCTCGCCGCCTGTGGTCCGGCCCGCCGGGCGGCCTCACGCGTCCTCCAGCGGAGGCGGCGCATGGAGCCAGTTGAGCTCGGAGTCTTCCATGAACCGCGTCTGCCACTGGGCGGGTCTCTCCCAGTCGCGAAACGAGAGCACCGCGCCGCAGAACGCCTCGCCCGTGCGCTTGCCCGGCGCGCCGATGAGCTCGTCGGCGAGGCGCAGGAGATCTGCGGGCTTCTCGGGCGCGTCCGCCACGAAGGCCCTCACCCACTTGTGGTATGGATACAGGATGCGGTTGTGCGCCAGGATCAGCCGGTAGCCGAAGAGCACCGCGCGCGCCGCGGCCCAGGTCAGGAGATAGCGGTTGTCGTGCTGCTCCGCCGACTCGAGATAATACCGCATCGCCTCCAGCTGGGCGACGAAGCCCTGCATTTTGTGCGCGCGCTCGTGCTCCGGATAGGCCGAGATCGCGCGCACCAGGCCCTCGACCTCCGGGAGCCGCGACCAGGCGACGGTCGCGCCCAGGAACGCCGAGCGCGCCGGCTCGCTGCCGCGCTCGCGGGTCTTCTGGAGCAGGTCGAGGCTGACGATCTTGCCGTCGACGTACCCGCCCGGATAGTCCACGAGGCCCTCGTCCGAGGCGACGTAGACGAGCTCGCCGGTCGCGTGACGCCGCCGCTGCTCCTCCTCGGTGACCACCCAGAAGAAATCGATGTCGGACGTCTCCTTCGCCAGCCCCTTCGCCTGGGAGCCCCCGACGATGATGGCCACGGAGCACGGGTCCGCGCTCAGCCGCTCGACGAGGCGCGATACGGTCCGGAGATGGTGCGGTCGATAGTTCGGTTCTCGCATTCGGTCATCCACGCTTTCTTGCCCCGAGGAGCTCGCTCCCGGAGGGCCGTCGCACGGTAGCGCGGCCGCTTGGAGACTTCCCGCTCCGAGGCTCCCCGCTCGACGCGCTCGGCGAGACGCGGATCGGCCTCGCCGAGCGCGCCCCCGCCCCGGGGCCAGCGGCTATGGACGGCATGCTCCAGTGAGGGTATACGTCGACCCTGCCGCAGTTCAACTGCAGGGGAAAAGTTCATGAGGACCACAGCGTTCGGCGGTCGACTGGCAGCGTGGGCCCTGAGTGCCCTCGCGTTGAGCGCGTGCTCTCGGCAGCAAGGGGGGGCCGCCGAGGGGGACAAGGGCGGCGCCGCGGGGAGCAGGGGCGCTGCGGCGGGCGACGAGGGCGCGGCGGGCGACAAGGGGGGTAAGGCGGGCGGGGCCAAGATTGCGCTGCTCCTGCCGGAGTCGAAGACGGCGCGCTATGAGTCGAAGGACCGTCCGTGCTTCGAGGCCAAGGTGAAGGCCCTCTGTCCGGACTGCCAGATCCTCGCGAGCAACGCGAACCAGGACGCCTCGCAGCAGCAGGCGCAGGCCGAAGCGGCGCTGACCAACGGCGCGAGCGTGCTCGTCCTCGACGCGGTCGACAGCGCGTCGGCGGCCGTCATCGCGAACAAGGCCAAGGCCCAGAAGGTGCCTGTCATCGCCTACGACCGCCTCGTCCCGGGCACGGACGCGATCGATTACTACGTGTCGTTCGACAACGAGGCGGTGGGCAGGCTCCAGGGCGAGTCGCTGCTGAAGGCGCTCGACAACAAGGCGACGGCCCGCGTGGTGATGATCAACGGCGCGGCGACCGACGACAACGGGCTGACCTTCAAGAAGGGCGCGCACAGCGCGCTCGACGGCAAGGTCCAGGTGGTCAAGGAGTACGACACGCCGGACTGGAGCCCCGACAAGGCGCAGGACCAGATGACCCAGGCCCTCACCGCGCTGAACAACCGGGTGGACGGCGTGTACGCGGCCAACGACGGGACCGCCGGCGGGGCGATCGCCGCGATGAAGGCGGCCGGCATCAAGCCCCTGCCGCCGGTGACGGGCCAGGACGCCGAGCTCGCCGCCGTCCAGCGGATCCTCCTCGGCGAGCAGTACATGACGGTGTACAAGGCCATCAAGCCGCAGGCGGAGGCCGCGGCGGTGATCGCGTACCACCTCGCCATGGGCAAGCCCGTGCCCACGGACATCACCGGCGGCAAGACGGTCAACAACGGGACGAAGGACGTCCCGTCGGTGCTGCTGGTCCCGCTCGCGGTCACCAAGGAGAACGTGAAGGACACGGTCGTCGCGGACGCGTTCTGGACCCAGGAGCAGATCTGCACGGCCCAGTACGCCGAGGCGTGCAAGGCGGCGGGCCTCTAGTCCGGAGCTCCCCTCGACGCCCATGAGCGCGGAGCGGCGAACTCCGATCCTCGAGCTGCGCGGGATCGAGAAGCGATTCGGCGCGGTGCGGGCCCGGATGGGCGCTGGGCGCGCTCTGCGTCGGGATGGCGATCGTCGGCCAGGCGGTGACCTGGCGGCGGCGGGCCAGGGCTGGCCTGCCGCTGCCGTCCCGGGGCGCGACGGCGGCGCGGCTCGCGGTGGTGGTCGTCCTGGCGCCGGCGATCGTGGGGCTGCTCAACGCGGACCGAGGGGTGCCGCTGGCGCTGCTCCTGCTGCTCGGCTTCGTGATCGGGTTCGACCTCGTGCTCCGGCGGACCCGGTTCGGGCGGTACGTCTTCGCGGTGGGCGGCAACGCGGAGGCGGCGCGGCGGGCGGGGATCCGCGTGGACGCGATCCGCGTGGCCGTGTTCACGCTGTGCGGGGCGCTGGCGGCCGCGGGGGGGATCCTGGCGACCTCGCGGCTGCTCGCGGTCCATCCGTCGTCCGGCGGTGGGGACGTGCTCCTCAACGCGATCGCCGCGGCCGTGATCGGGGACGAGCCTGTTCGGGGGCCGGGGGACCGTGTGGTCGGCCCTGACGGGGGCGCTGCTGATCGGGTCGATCTCGAACGGGATGGATCTGCGGGCGCTCCCGTCGTCGGTGAAGTTCATGGTGACGGGCGCGGCGCTGCTCGCGGCCGTGACGATCGACGCGCTCGCGAGGTCCGGCCGGCAGCCGGCTGGGCGGTCGTGAGGGCGGCTTGCCGGAGGGGCCGCGGGCGCGTCATGCGGCGCGCTCGGGCTGCGAGGCCTCGAGGCGCGCCTTTTCGGCGAGCAGCAGCTCGGTGAACGCTGCGGTGAACAAGCGCCCGGCGAGCGCGCCGAGGAAGTTGCCGACGAGCGGCACCGGGACCTCGAAGCGCGATGTCCAGTCGACCTCGGTGCCGTCGCCGCGCGGGGTGAAGCGGAGACGCGAGCCGTGGTGCCGGAGCGGCTGGCTGCTCTCGAGGATGTGGTAGTCGAACGAGGAGGGGCGCTCGAAGGCGGTGATCTCCTCGACGTAGCGGATGCGCTTCCCGACGCGCACCTCGCGGAGGGCGCCGAGGCCGTTGCGCTCGGTGAGCCCCGGCCGGACGAGCTTCGTGCGGGTGCCGTCCCCGGAGCGAAGGAAGCTTTCGTGGTCGGCCACCGCGTCGAAGACGCGCTCGAGCGGGGCGTGGATGTAGACGTTGACGTGGACCTCTGCCATGCGGCGACCATCGCACGGATCACGCGGAGCAAGCACGCAGGGAGGGCGGGCGGGAGGGGGCTGGGGAGAGGGAGAGAGAGCTTGCGAGGGGGGTGGCTCCGTCCTTGACGGGAGTTGGGGGGACGAGCTCGGACGGGCTCAACCTGGGACGGGCTCAACCTGGGACGGGCTCAACCTGGGACGGGCTCAACCTGGGACGGGCTCAACCTGGGACGGGCCCAACCTGGGACGGGCTCAACCTGGGACGGGCTCAACCGGGTCGGTCGGCAGGGTCGGTCGGCAGAGCTCAACCTGGGTCGGTCGGCAGAGCTCAACCTGGGTCGGCTGGCAGAGTGCAACCTGGGTCGGTGGGCAGAGCGCAACCTGGGTCGGTGGGCAGAGCGCAACCCGGGTCGGTCGGCAGGGTCGGTCGGCAGAGCGCAACCTGGGTCGGCCGGCAGACCTCAACCCGGGCAGCTCAACCCCGTCTGTCAGCGCCCCCGATGTGGCGACGGTCGCCTTGCCAACCCGCTCGCCCTGCCTTAAGTGAGTGAGTACTCACTCACCATTGGAGGCGCATCATGGCGGGAGCACTGGACGCGCTGGTGGTCGGCGGAGGGCCGACCGGGTTGACGATGGCCGGGGAGCTCGCCCGGCGGGGGCTCACCGTGCGGATCGTGGACAAGGCACCGGAGCCGCCCTCGGATCACTCGCGAGCGCTCGCAGTTCAGACACGGACGATGGAGCTCTTCCGCAGGATGGGGATCGTCGATCTCGCCATGGAGCGCGCCATGCGCGTGGGCGGCATCAACGTCCTCCTCTCCGACGGGCAGCGCGCCCGGCTGCCGATCTTCGACTTCCCGGAGCTGTCCACGCCGATCCCGGGCATCTTCATCCTGCAGCAGTTCGACACCGAGCGCGTCCTGGCCTCCCGGCTCTCCGGGCTGGGCGTGACGCTCGAGCGCGGCGTCGAGCTCGCCTCCTACACGCAGGACAGCGCCGGCGTCGCGTGCACGCTCCGCCGAGCCGACGGGAGCAGCGAAGAGGTGCGCGCCCGATGGCTGCTCGGCTGCGACGGCGCGCACAGCGCCGTTCGCAAGGGCGCCGACATCGCCTTCGAGGGCGATACCTACGACGATCACTGCATGCTCGGCGACCTCATCGTCGATTGGCCGCTGCCCGACGGCGACATCTACATCAGCCCCTCGCGCCGGGGCGTCGCCGCAGCGTTTCCTGTGCCCGGCAGCCACCGGTTCCGGGTCATCCTCATCCGCCCCGAACCGCCGCCGACGCACGGCGCACAGGTCTCGCTCGCGGAGTTCGAGGCCGCGATGCGCGAGATGATCCCGGTACCCTTCAGGGTCCAGCAAGCGATCGTCCTCTCGCGCTACCGGCTCCACCACCGCGTGGCCGCGCGGCTGCGCAAAGGACGCGTGTTCCTCGCCGGCGACGCGGCGCATATCCACAGCCCGGCCGGCGGGCAGGGCATGAACACCGGAATCCAGGACGCCTACAACCTGGCGTGGAAGCTCGCGGCCGTCGAGCAGGGCCGGATGCCCGCGTGGCTGCTGGACACCTACGAGGTGGAGCGGCTCCCCGTGGCGCGCAAGCTGATCGACTTCACAGACCGCCTCTTCGGCCTCATGGCCGGACACGGTCCGGTGGGCCGGACGCTGCGCGCGATCGCGCCGCGCCTCGCGTCCCGCGCCCTCGGCATCTCCGCCGTGCAGCGCCGGATCCTGGGATTCCTCTCGCAGATCAAGATCCGCTACCGGAAGAGCCCGCTGTCCGTGCAGATCGGGAACCCGCCGGAGCACGGGCCTCGCGCGGGGGATCGCGCGCCGGACGCCGTGGTCCGCAGCGCGGCGGGAGAGCAGGTCCACCTCTTCGACCTGATGCGCGACGCCGAGTTCTCGCTGCTGCTCTTCACCGGCCCGCAGGCGGACGGAGGGGCGCGCGAGCACGCCCGAAAGCTCGCAGCGCAGCTCGGCAGCCCAGACCTCAAGGTCCTGGTCATCGGCGCGCTCGAGGGCGGAGGCTTCGCGGATCCCGACGGGCACGCCCACGCGGCGTACGGCGTCGCGTCGTCGGCCGCCGTCCTCGTCCGGCCGGACGGCTACGTCGGCGTGCGCAGCGACCCGCTCGACGAGGGCGAGCTCCGGCAGGCCCTCAGCCGGCTCTTCACGCGCAGGGCCGAAGCCGCCTAGCGCGCCGGCCGCTCGCGGCGCGCCGGGCGCCAGGGCGACGCGACGAGGCGCGCGACGCTGGAGAGCGCAGCGCCTCGCGCGCGGCGGCGGGCGCCGCTCGCGGTCCGCCCCGCGGCGGCGGCCGAAATCCGTCGGGATCGCGGGCGGGCGGTACTAGAGGTGAGCCGAGGGAACGCCGATGAGCCGACGACCGCGCTCGAACGACACCTTGACCGAGGCGCAACGAAAGATCGTCGAGGCCGCGGTGGCTGCCTTCGCAGAGCATGGCTTCCGCGGGACCGCGACCAGGGACATCGCCCGGCGCGCAGGGGTCGCAGAGGCGACGATCTTCAAGTACTTCCCCACCAAGAGGGATCTCCTCCTCGGGGTGATCGGTCCCGTCATGGAGCAGCTCGTGGGGCCCGCGTTGACGCGCTCCATGGACCCGCTCTTCAACGCGACGTACCCGACCTTCGAGGCCTTCCTGCGGGCGCTCCTCGCCGAGCGCACCGCGTTCGTGCGCGCCCACCCGCAGCTCGTGCGCATCCTCGCGCAGGAGCTGCCGTTCGACGCCGAGCTGCGGATCGGCATCGCCGGCCGGGTGTTCGCGCCGTTCCTCGCGAAGGGGATCGCCCAGATCGAGCACTTCCAGCGCGAGGGGCAGATCGTCGGCTGGCCGCCCGCCCTCGTCCTCCGCTGCATCGCCTCGACGTTCGCGGGGTACATCCTCCACCGCGTGTTCGTCGCCCCGGACGCGGCGTGGGACGACGAGGCCGAGATCGAGCGGGTCATCGCCTTCGTGCACCGCGGCCTCTCGCCCGACCAGCCAGCGTGATCTCGCGCGGCCCGGCGCGCCGGCCGCGCGCCGCGGGCGGCGATCAGCTCGTCGTCAACAGCGAGCGGAGCTGCGACGGCGACACCTGGTAGTCCTTGCCGCAGTAGTCGCAGCGGATGTCGAGGACCTTCCCGTCCTCGACCATCTCCTCGATGTCGGTCCGCGGCAGGCTCGCCAGCGTGGTCATGACCCGGAGCTCGCTGCAGCGACAGCTGAAGCTGAGCGGCGAGTCGTCGAGCCGCGAGAACGGCATGCCGTAGAGCAGCTCCTCGAGCAGCAGGTCCGCCGAGGCGCCTTCATGCGCGAGCACGTCGTCGAGGCGCTCGAAATCCTTGAGCCGCTCGGTCATCACCATGAGCGGGCCGCGCTCGACCTCCGGGAGCAGCTGCACCAGATATCCGCCCGAGGCGCCGACGCCGTTCTCGTTGATCAGCGTGGCCACCGCGATCATCGAGACGACCTGCTCCGACTCCTGCATGTACGTCATCAGGCCGCCGGAGATGCCGCCCTCGGCCGGGACCTCGACGACGCCTTGGTGGAGCATGCCGCTCGGCAGCGTGCGCATGACCTGCAGCAGCGATCCTTCGCCGATCTCCACCGCGCTCTTCTCGGCGGCGCCCTTGCCGAGGTTGACCAGGCCGCGGCTCGTGCCGTCCGGGTGCGAGTCGGCCACGAGGGTGCCGTGGCCGGTCGCGCCCTTGACGATCGCCTGCACGCGCAGGTTCGGCGCCATCGCCTCGCGCACGAGGATGGCGCCGGTGATCAGCTCTCCCAGCCGCTGAGCGGTCGCGCCGGTGGCCGACTGCACCGCGATGGCTCCGCGCACGGTGTCGGTGGTCAGCGCCGTGATGACACGAAAAGCGCCATCCATCGTGATAGCGCGGACGACGGAATCAGAAGGTCGGAGCAAGATGGACTCTCCCGTGAGGAAATATCGTTAAGCCACGGACGGCAGATGGCAACCCGCGACGCATGCGACCCGGACGGGGAGGTGGCGATCGGACCTGCTGGCCCCGTCGGCAGCCTGCCGATCCGACGCAACATGGGTCGGGTCCGCGGGGGGCCGCGGGGCGGGCGGCCGCAACCTGGGTCGGGTCGCGGGGCGGGGCGCGCGGGCGGCCGCAACCTGGGTCGGGTCGCGGGGCGGGGCGCGCGGGCGGCCGCAACCTGGGTCGGGCGCGCGCGCGGCCGCGGCCGCAACCTGGGTGAGGTCGCGAGGTCGCGGATCAGGGGACGGGCGGGCGGGCGCGACATTGTTCGGGCGGGCTGGCGCAACCTGGGTCGGGCGCGCGGCCGCAACCTGGGTCGGTCCGCGGGCGGGGCGGCCGCAGCCTGGGTCGGGTCAGGTCAGGCGGGCAGCCGCAACCTGGGTTGGACGGGCTGGCGCAACCTGGGTCGGGGCGCGCGGCCGCAACCTGGGTCGGTCCGCGGGCGGGGCGGCCGCAGCCTGGGTCGGGACAGGTCAGGCGGGCAGCCGCAACCTGGGTCGGGGGGGTGGCCCGCAACCTGGGTCGGGGGGGTGGCCGCAACCTGAGTCGGGCCGGGGGGCGGGGTCGGGTCGGCGGGTCGGCGGTCGCAACCTGGGTCGGGTCGGGCGGGGGGGGGGGCGGGCAGCCCCAACCTGGGTTGGGTCGGCGCGGGCAGGTAGGCCGGGCCCGTCGTCACAACCTGGGTCAGGCCGGCCGCCGGCCGCCGCAACCTGGGTCGGATCCGCTCCACCTGCTCGGGCGGGCGCGCCGTCGCGGAGGGGCTCAGCCGCGCCGACGGCGTCGGTGCAGCGCGGCCGCGCAGGTGCCGACCGCGAGCAAGGCCCACGGCACCGAGGGGCTGCCGTGATCGTCCGCGCCTGCCGTGCAGGCGCAGCCGCCGCCTTGCACCACGATCCCGTCGCCGGGCGGCGCCGTGGGGCACGGAACGATGCTGTTGTCCTCGTTGCGGCAACCCGGGACGCACTGCTTCGTCGCCTCATCGCACACCATGCCGGCGCCGCAATCGCTGTCCTGCTCGCACGTCATGGGCCGGTCGTCCGCAGGATCGTTCGGATCGCGCTCGCCCGCGTCGACCACGCCGTCGCGATCCTCGTCCTCCTCGCCGTCGGTGGCGCCGCCGCCGTCGGTGTCCGCCTTCGTCGGATCCGTCGTCGTGTCCCCCTCGTCGCCATCGGGCACGCAGGTCTCCGCGTCGGCCTCGGTGTCCGCATGCGAGCAGTCCTTGCCCAGCTCGGTCCCATCAAAGAGCCCGTCGTCGTCGCTGTCGGGATCGAGCGCGTTGATCTTCCCGTCGTCGTCCGTGTCGGCGCCAGGCTCGCGCTCCTCGCCGTCGATCACCCCGTCGTCGTCGCTGTCCGCGTCGTCCGGATCGGTGCCGAGCGCCGTCTCCTCGGCGTTCGAGAGGCCGTCGCCGTCACGGTCGCCGCGGTCATCCCCGGAGTCGTTCGGATCGGTCTCGTCGCTCCCCTCGTCGACCATGCCGTTGTGGTTCCGGTCCTCCTCGCCATCGCTCGCGCCGCCCCGATCGGTGTCGGGATCCACCACGCTCGTCGTCGTGGCCCCGCCATCGGCGTCCGGCGTGCAAGTCCCGGCATCGCCGGCGGTGTCTTCGTCCGCGCAGTCCTTCCCCGCCTCGGTGCCGTCGAAGAGCCCGTCGCCGTCGCTGTCCGCATCCAGGACGCCCGGCTGCCCGTCGCCGTCGCCGTCGTCGCTGGGGTTCGGCTCCTCGCCGTCGAACAGACCGTCGTCGTCGCTGTCGCGATCTCCGGGATCCGATCCGAGGAACGCCTCGAGGTCGTCGCCCAGCCCATCGCCGTCGCTGTCGACGTTCTGGTCGTCGTCGTCGCCGTGGCCCGCGGTCGGGTCGGTCTCGCCGGCCTCGATCGCGCCGTTCAGGTTCGCGTCCTCGGAGCCGTCGCTCGCGCCACCCCGATCGCTGTCACGGCGCACCGCCGACGTCGTCGTCGCCCCGCCGTCGGCGTCCTCCGTGCAGTGCCCAGCCTCCGCGTCGGTGCCGAGTCCGTCGCAGGCGAGGCCGAGCTCCGTGCCGTCGAAGAGCCCGTCGTCGTCGCTGTCCACGTCGCGCACGTTGATGAGCCGGTCGCCGTCCGTGTCGTCCGAAGGGTTCGGCTCCCGCCCGTCCTGCACGCCGTCGTCGTCCGAGTCCGCGTCGCCAGGATCCGTGCCCAGCGTCTCCTCGAGATCGTCGCTCAGCCCGTCGTCGTCGGCGTCGTCGTTCTCGCTGTCGTCGTCGCCGTGCCCGCGGGTCGGGTTGCTCTCGCCGTTGTCCGCGACCCCGTTCAGGTTCGCGTCCTCGGAGCCATCGCTCACGCCGCCGTTGTCCGTGTCCGCGTCGAGCGGCGACGTCTTCGTCGCGCCGGCATCCGCGTCCGGGGTGCAGCGCCGCGACGGCGCGTCCGTGCCGGGGCCGTCGCAGTCGAGGCCGAGCTCGGTCCCGTCGAAGAGGCCGTCGTCGTCGCTGTCGACGTCGAGCGCGTTGATGAGCCCGTCGCCGTCGGTGTCGTCCGCCGGGTTCGGCTCGAGCCCGTCGCGCACGCCGTCGCCGTCGGTGTCGGCGTCGTCCGGATCGGTGCCGAGCGTCGCCTCGAGATCGTCGCTCAGCCCGTCGTCGTCGCCGTCGGTGTTCTGCCGATCGTCGGCTCCCTGGCCGGCCTGAGGAGCGGTCTCGCCCGCGTCGACCGCGCCGTCCAGATCCGCGTCCTCGGAGCCGTCGGTCACGCCGCCGCGATCGGTGTCCGCGTCGAGCGGCGACGTCCGGGTGGCGCCCGCGTCGCCGTCGGGGGTGCAGTTGCCCGCCGCCGCCTCGGTGCCGGGACCGTCGCAGCCGAGGCCGAGCTCGGTCCCGTCGAAGAGGCCGTCGTTGTCGCTGTCGATGTCGAGCGCGTTGATGAGCCCGTCGCCGTCGTGATCGTCCGTCGGGTTCGGCTCATGCCCGTCGCGCACGCCGTCGTCGTCCGAGTCGGCGTCGCCCGGATCGGTGCCGACATGCCCCTCGAGGGCGTCGCCGAGCCCGTCGCCGTCGGTGTCGGCGACCTGCCTGTCGTCCGCGCCGTGCCCCGTCGTGGGATCCGTCTCGCCCTCGTCGAGCACGCCGTCCAGATCCGCGTCCTCGGAGCCGTCGAGCGCGCCGCCGTTGTCGGTGTCGGCGTCCAGCGGATCGGTCGTCGTCGCCCCCGCGTCGCCGTCGGGCACGCAGTGCCCCGCGAGCGCGTCCGTCCCCGGGCCGTTGCACTCCGTCAGCCCGAGCTCCGTCGCGTCGAACAGGCCGTCGTTGTCGCTGTCGACGTCGCGCGCGTTGACGAGCCCGTCGCCGTCGGTGTCGCGATCCCAGAGCTCCTCGTCGCCGTCGCTGATGCCGTCGTCGTCGGTGTCGGCGTCGTTCGGGTCCGTGCCGGCGGCGATCTCGTCGCCGTCGCTCAGCCCGTCGCTGTCGCTGTCGACGAGGATCGACGTCGGCGGCGCGCCCGGCTGGTCCGTGCCGTTGCCGTCCGTCGGGTAGTTCTGGGCGGATCCGCCCGCCGGGCTCTGCGCGGCGACGATCGCCTGGTTCGCGATCTCGCCGTTCGTGCCCGGGTCGATGGTGACGCGGAACCGCACCGTCGTGGTCTCGTCGACGCCGAGCGACCCGCCCTGGGCCGCGTCGGCGTCGCTGCCGAGCCGGATGCGGACCGTCCTCGTGCCGGCGACGTACTCGCCCTCGTCGTCGCCGGCCGCGTCGGTCACGCCGCCCATGTTCGGGCCCGCGGTGATCTCGAGCGAGCCCGGCACGTAGGTGACCCCGGGCGGCAGCGGATCGCTCAGCACGACGTTCGCGGCGCTGTCGTCCCCGGTGTTCCTGACGATGATCGTGTATTCGAGCGTGTCGCCCGGCGCGACGCCGCCGCCGTTGAGGTCCAGGACCGACTTTGTCGACTCGGCCAGATCGGGCAGGCGCGTCGGCACCGACGTGATGAGGCCGCCGAGCAGGTAGCTGTCGTTGCCCAGGACCACCGCCCCGACCTCCGCCGACGTGTCGCCCGGCCTGAGCAGGGCGGACGGGACCTGGACCACGTCGATGTCGATGCCGCTCATGCTCATCGGCCCGCCGGTGAGCCGCGGCAGATCGCCCGCCGCCGACGCCGGCGCGCCGAGGAACGACCGGGAGCTGTTGAAGAAGTCGTCCACCGGGTTCACCGCGTCGAAGAGCCCGGTCCCGTTCCACTCGATGCCGTCGCCGGTCGTGCTGTCGCCGTCGTAGCCGATGACGCCGAGCTTCGCGAGGCCCGCGCCCGAGGGGACGACGAACCCCGAGATCGTCCACTCGACCGCCTCGCCGTCGAACACCATGTCGAGCCCGTCGAAGACGGCGAGGTTGCGGGCGGGCGCGGTGGTCAGCTCGTAGAGCACGACCATCCACCAGCCGGCGAACACGAAGGACTTGTTCACGTCGCTGAGGGCGATCGCGTTGGAGATGCCGCCCAGGCGGTAGGCGCCCGCGCCGCGCGCCCGCACGATCTCGGTGACGTCGGCCACCGCCTGGGCGTGGATGTCGCTGGAGGACAGCTCGCCGGAGAGCGTGCCGGTCACGCTGTTGCTGAAGGTGCCGGGCCGCTCCAGGGTCACGGTGAGATCGGCCGAGCCCGTGGCGCGGCTCGCCGCCCAGTAGAGATAGGCGTGGGTCACCCGCGCGCCCGCGGGGAGGTTGAGGACCGCGGTGGTTCGAGCCGCCGAGGGCGCTACCGTGGGGCTCGCCTCGGCCTGCCCCGCGAGCGGGCTGTCGGCCCGCCAGTAGACGTCGGGCGCCGAGTCCACGAGCGTCGCCTCCGCGCCGCAGTTCGCGGCGACCGTGCCCACCGTGGGCGTGACCTCGGACGGCCCGCACTCGTGCGCGAGCGTGTTGCCGATGAGGACGAAGTCGCCGCGCTGCGCCACCTGGATCCGGCGCACCGGATCCGCGCCCGCGGTCCCCGAGAGCGCCCCGAGCAGCGCGGCGCCGGTCAGCCCCGTGATTGCCAATCGCTTTGCCATCGACGCCTCCAGCCCTATGGCTGCTTCTTTGCCTTCTCGATGATGTTGAACTGGACGCGCCGGTTCTTCTGGCGCCCCGCCTCGGTCTTGTTGTCCGCGATCGGGACGTCGGGGCCGTAGCCCTTCGCCTGCATGCGGTCGGGCGCGATGCCGCGCTCGACGAGCGCCATCAGCACCGACTCCGCGCGCGCCTGGCTCAGCTTCGTGTTGAACTGGCGCGCTCCGCGGTCGTCCGTGTGGCCCTGGACCTCGATCTTGAGGATCTCCGGGTGGTCCTTGAGCACGCCGGCGACCTCCTCGAGCAGCTCGTGGCTGACCGGCCGGATGGTCGCCTTGCCGATGTCGAACTGCACCTGCTGCAGGATGACGATCTCGGTCTCGGTCACCCGGACCGCGGCCGGGCACCCGTGCTGCTTCGGATCCTCGTTCGGCTTGCCCTTCTCGTTCGGGCAGGCGTCCTGGTCGTCGCGGATGCCGTCCCCGTCGGTGTCGCCCGGGCAGCCGTTCGTCGCGGGGTCGGTCGTGGCGATGCCGGGCAGCTCCGGGCACGCGTCCGACGGATCGGGGATCTTGTCGCTGTCGCGATCGGGCGGCGGCGGGCAGCCGTGCTTCTTCGGGTCCTCGTTGCTCGGGCCGGCCTGGTCCGGACACGCGTCGACGTCGTCGGTGATGCCGTCCTTGTCGTGGTCCCCGGGCGGCGGGCAGCCGTTCTTCTTCGGGTCCGGCGAGGCGACGCCGGCCACGGCGGGGCAGGCGTCGACCGCGTCGAGGATGCCGTCGCGATCCGCGTCCTTGGGCGGCGGACACCCGTTCTTCGCGTGGTCCGCGCTCCCCACGCCGGCGACGTCCGGGCACGCGTCCGCGTCGTCGGGGATGCCGTCGCCGTCCCGGTCCTTCACGGGCGGCTTCACCTCGGGCGAGTAGGCGACCATGGCCACCGCGCGGAACGAGGGCGTGCCGACGCCGGCCGTGAGGCCGGGGCCCACGCCGAGCCCGGCCTCGAAGTCGCCGGCGAAGCGGTAGCGCCCGCCGAGCAGGGCCTCCAGGTTGGTCGTGCGCTGCTGGACGTCGGAGATCGTGATCGAGCCGGTGATCTCCGGTCCGATCTGCAGCCGCCGCTCGTCGTCGAGCAGCAGGCCGACGCCGGCGCCCCAGTGCACCATCATCCCCTGCTCGACGTTGGCGAACTGCCGGGTCGACCGGAACTCCGGCCCCGCGGCGAGCGACCACACCGCGCGATCCAGGTGGCCGCCGAGGATGAGCTGCGGGCTGCCGCGCACGTCGCCGTCGCCGGAGTACGCCTCGGGGTCGCCGGTCGGCAGCCACACGTAGCCGCCGAGGGCGATCTGGAACGGATCGAAGTAGTCGCCGAAGAGGGTCGCGCGCGCGCCGAGCCGGAGGTCCCCGAGCGCGCTCGTGGCCGGCTGCGGGAGCACGGCCCCCGAGGCGACCCCGCCGTCGCCGGACTGGAACGCGAGCGGCAGATCGACGTTCACCGTGAGGTGCTTCCAGAGCGAGAGCGAGGCGCTCAGGTGGAGCAGGAGCTGGCTGCCGACGACCTTGCCGTCGCCGATATCCTCGTTCCCCCGGAGCCTCCGCAACACGAGCGGGTCCTGGGCGTAATCGCCGAGGATCATGATGTGGGGCGACGCGTCGCCTGCTGCGTAGGCGGACTGGACACCGAACATCCGGTCGCCGGCCGGCGCGGGCTGGAACCTGTCGAGCGCGAAGCCCTCGGGTCTCGCGGGCTCCTGCGCTTCGGCGTGAGCCGCTGCCCCGAGCAGGCACAGCGCCGCCGCGAGCGCGGCCGTCGGATGGGTCCCCTGTGTACGAGCCGGCATGAACGAGGTCGCCTCCTTGCGCGAAGGAACAGCAAGCCCCCGGAGTATCGACCGAAACGCCCGCGGCGTTCAACGTTTCACGAGGTTTTTCCCGGCGCGGCGGGCCATCGGGCCGGCTCGAGGGAGGCGCTGTGCGCGCGGCGGCGCGGGCCTGGTCGCGGCGGTTCCGACGCGCATTCACGGTGCGCCTCGCGCGCCTGTACGGAGTTTCCTGCAAGGGCGGTCGGGTCTGGGGCAGGTCCGCTTGCGCCGTGACGTCGCGCCGTGGCGCCTCGAACGCCAGGGTTGCTACCGGAGGGCGGCAGCGGTAGAGCGGCGACCTGACCCCGCGGCACGCGTTGCTCGCGGCACTCGTTAGGAGGCACCATGGCCCGCGAACCGAAGAACTTCGACAATCTCCTCGGCGGCAACGCCAAGGGCTTGAGTGATTTGCAGCTCAAGGCGCATTTCACGCTGTACCAGGGCTACGTGAAGAAGCTCAACGAGATCTGGGAGCAGCTCGGTAAGGCGGATCGCAGCGCGCCCAACTACTCGTACAACGCGTACAGCGAGCTCAAGCGCCGCGAGCCTGTCGCGTTCAATGGCACGGTGCTGCACGAGCTGTACTTCGAGAACATCGGCAACGGCTCGACGCAGCCGAGCGCCCAGTCGAAGAAGATCATCGAGGCCTCCTTTGGCAGCTTCGACAACTGGCTGGCGGACGCCAAGGCGGCGCTCCTGAGCGCGCACGGCTGGACGGTGCTCGTGTACGACTATCAGGAGAAGAAGCTCTTCAACAACCTCATCCGGACCGAGCACGATGTCGGCCTGTTCGCGAACACGCATATCATGGTCGCGATCGACGCCTGGGAGCACGCGTACTTCGCGGACTACCAGACCAAGAAGGCGGACTACGTGGCCAACGTGCTCTCCGGCCTGAACTGGGACGTGATCAACGCGCGCCTCCAGCAGATCGGCCCGCAGGCCGGGGTGTAGTCCAAGGCCGAAGGCAGCCGCCTGCGGCCTCGCGGCGGGGGCAGCGCGCCCTCGCCGCCCCACCACCACGCGCGACGAACCCCCTCGCCTCGGGCCGGGCCCTTCTGCAGGCCCCCTCCCTCGCATCCCCGCGCTCACGCCCTCACCAGCCCTGCGCCCCCCGGAGGAGCGAACCTCGCGCTCGCCGCGATGTGCCCGCTCCGCGTTCGTCCTGTAGACTGGGCGCGACAATGACCAAGGCCGAGTCGAGCTCCCCCGGCGCCGGGGAGGAGAGCCTCATCTACGTCCGCCGGATCCACCGCCGCGACCTGAACCGAGTTTGGGAATTTCTCAAAAAGGTGTTCCGCGACGTGAACCGGGAAACGGTCGAGTACCAGCGTCCTCGCTCGAAGAAGCGGTTCCTGGAGGTCTACGAAGAGGAAGGCGTCGAGCAGCTCCTCTTCGAGGTCCGCCAGGGAGATGGGCAGGAGATCGTCGGCTACGCGGAGTGCGCGTTCGAGATCACCGGGACCGACAACTGGATGAACGAGCGGTACTTCACGAAGCACGACATGCGCCCGCTCTTCGTCGAGGAGCTCGCGGTCCACCCCGATTACCAGGGTCGCGGCGTCGGCGCCTTCATGCTCGAGCAGCTCGAGCACCTCGCGCGCATCCACGGCTGCACCCACCTCGTGCTGGAGGTGGCCGAGAACAACATCGGCGCCCTCAAGTTCTACCGGAAGCGCAGCTTTTACCGGCTCGACGCCGCGATCTTCATGGCGAAGAAGGTCGCTGTCGACTCGGAGCTCCTGCCGCCCCGGGCGCTCAAGAAGCCGCGCCCTCCGGAGGCGTCCGGCGCGCCCGCCAAGCCGAAGCGCTCGCCGCGGCGATCGCCGAAGGCGCGCGCCGCCGAGAAGCGGACGAGCGCCCCGCCGCCGGCGGAGCCGCTCCTGCCGGACGCCGCGGCCGACCGGGAGCGCGCGCCCCCCGCGCGGGCGGACGCCGACGGTGACGACGACCCGCTGTGAGCCCGGACCGAGGCGCGACCCGCCGCGAGCCCGGGCGCGGCGCGGCGGCGGCGCGCCGGGCTCGGCGGCGCGCGGTCAGAGCTCGGCCGTGCCGTGGTGGCGCAGGGTCGCCGGCAGCGACAGCGCGTGATCGATGCAGGCGCGGATGTCGTCGAAGCTGGACAGGCCGTACCAGAACACCGTCCAGTTCTCGTTGCGGTAGCTGCCCTCGGCCTGCTGGAAATACCAGGGGTTGATCTCGTTGCCGTTCCGGGCGCGCCAGAACAGCTTCGGGTTCTCGTTCTTCATCCGCGTCCAGAGCGAGCCGCCGATCCCCACGCCCTGCGCCTCCGTGGTCACCGCGAACTTGTCGAGGTACGGCGTCAAGGGCGCCTTGTCGCCCGAGTCGAGCGTGAGGATCGCCGTCGCCCGGTACGAGTCGGACAGGTAGATGCGGTAGAACGGCTTCTTGTCGAAGTAGTGCTCGTCGAGCTTCCGCTGGAAGCACGCCTCGAGCAGATCGCGCAGCCGGCCGCGATCGATGCCGTCGAGCGTGTCGTGCCGCAGGATGCGCTCGCCGCGTCGGACGAGCGTGCCAGACCCGGTGTGCGTGAACAGCTCCTTCGCCAGGTGATCCGGCGCCGTGATCGACACCGAGGAGGTCGGCGGCAGCCCGTCGAGCAGGAGCTTGATCTCCTGCAGCTTGAGCCGCATGCCCCCGGTCAGCCAGGGCTGGGCGATGAGGCCCGCGTAGTCCTCCTCGAGGTTGATGGCCGAGATGATGCGCCCGTGCTCGTCGAGGAGGCCGCCCGCGCTCGTGAGGAAGATCATCTTGAACGGCTGCGTCGCGAGCGCGAGCTCGCGCGCGGCCACGTCGGCGTTGATGTTGACGATCTGCCCGCCCGGCGTCTCGCCGAGGCAGGCGAGGATCGGCAGGTGCCCCGCGCGCAGGCTGGACCTCACCGCGTCGACGTGGACGCGCTCCACCCTGCCGACCAGCCCGAGGCGGCCCTCGTCCATCAGCGACGCCTCGAAGACGCCCGCGGTGATCGGCCGCGTGCGCGTGCCCATCTCCTCGAGCGCCTCGACGAGCCGCAGGTTCTCGCGCAGGAAGACGCGGCGGGCGATCTCCAGGACGCGGGGCGTCGTGACGCGCAGCCCGTTGACGCGCTCGGTCTGGATGCCCGCCTCGGCGAGCGCCCGATCGAGCTGCGGCCCGGCGCCGTGGATCACGATGGGATACAGGCCGACCTGGTTCAGGAACACGAGCGAGGTCGCGAGCGCCTCCAGGTCCTCGTCGAGGATGGCGCCGCCGACCTTGATGACGGCGAACTTCTGCTGATCGACGGCCGCGTACTGCTTCAGGTACTGCTCGACCTCCTTGCGGCTGCCGAGGTTCCTGAGCAGGCGGACGATGACGTCTTGTGTCGAGCCCATCGCGGTCACCACCCGTTGGCCAGCACGTCCATCACGGCCTTCTGAACATGCAACCGATTCTCGGCCTCGTCGATGACCATGGAGGCCGGCGAGTCGATCACCGCGTCCGTGACCTTCACGTTGCGCCGGACCGGCAGGCAGTGGGAGAAGAGCCCACCCGCGGTGAGCGCCATCTTCTGCTCGTCGACGATGAAGTGCTTGTGCCGGTCGCGGATGGGCTTCTCCTGCTCCCAGCGCCCGAAGTAGGGAATCGCGCCCCAGCTCTTCGCGTACACGACGTGGGCGCCCCGGTAGGCGGACTCGATGTCGTAGGTGATCGAGAGCTTCCGCCCGTTGTCGGCCGCGCTCTTCCTGGCGGCGTCGAGGTAGCGCTCGTCGAGGTGGTACTCCTCGTTGGGGCAGAGGAGGGTGACGTCCATGCCGAGCTTGGAGGCGATGAGAACGGCCGAGTTGGCGACCGCGGTGTTGAGCGGGCGCGGGTGGTACGTCCAGGTGAGCACGAACTTCTTGCCGTCGAGGCGGCCGAGGCGCTCCTTCATGGCGAGGGCGAGGGCGAGCTCCTGGCAAGGGTGGGTGATGGTCTCGAGGTTCACCACCGGCACGGTCGCGTGGCGGGCGAACCCCTGGAGCACCTTGTCCTGGCGATCCTCCTCCCAGCGCTGGAACTTGGGGAAGGCGCGCACGCCGATGAGGTCGGCGTAGCGCGAGAGCACGCGAGCGACCTCCTGGATGTGCTCCTCCGGCTCGCCGTCCATCACGGCGCCTTCCTCGAACTCGATGGGCCAGGCGCCCCGGCCGGGCTCCAGGACCACGGCGTGTCCGCCGAGCTCCCGGATGCCGACGTCGAAGGAGGTGCGCGTCCGCAGCGAGGGGTTGAAGAACACGAGCGCGATGGTGCGATCCTTGAGGCGCGGCTCGATCGGCCGGCGCTTGAAGCGCTGCGCGCGCTCGAGGAGGCCCTCGATCTCGGCGCGGGTATAGTCCATCGTGGTCAGAAAGTGCCGCATCGAATGCCTCCTCGTTGGATCAGCGCGGAGCGGGCGCTCGCATTGGAGCAATCCTGGCGGCGATGTCAACGATGCACGCAGGCCGGCGCGGCGCGCTCCGTCGGGCGGAGTCGAGCGGCCGCTCCGCGCGCGGCGGCCGCGCCCCCTGGCGCGGCGGCGACGGTGGCTGCCGCGGCGTCAAGCGACGTGGCCCCCCGTGGCCTCAAGCGACGTGGTTGCCGCGGCGTCAAGCGATGTGGTCCCCGCGGCCTCAAGCCGTGATGCGCGCGACCATCTGCTCGCGCCCGAGGAGGCGGCGGAGCCCGCCGTCGTCGAGCATCTCGCTCCGGTCGGCGGTCGGCGGCGTCAGGTGTGGCGCCGCACCGCCTCCATCGCCAGCAGCGACCGGAGGATGTCAGGATTGCACGCGCCGGTTTCAGGATCGAAAGGGGTACGCAGTCCCCTTAAGGAAAATGCGCGGAAAACCAGGGTACCGCGCTTGGTCCGCATCCTGCTAAACCTGGAGGCAGAGCGCCCGTGACGGTTTCCCCCCCCACCGTCGAATGGGCGCTCTTTTTTTTTGTGCTTCTGCGGCGGCGTGGCGTGGACGAGGGGACGTTCCGGTGACGCTGGTCGTGATCCTCACGGTGCGATGCGAGGCGCTCGACGCATTCCGCGCGTACGAGAGGAAGGCCGCGGCCGTGATGGCCCGGTACGGCGGCGCGATCGAGCGAACCGTGGTGACGGCGCCCGACAGCGCTGGGCTGAGCCTGAAGGAGATTCACATCGTCACCTTTCCCGACGAACACGCCTTCTCGGCGTACCGTGGCGACGGTGAGCTCGGAGCGGTGGCGCACCTGCGGGACGCATCGGTCGTTCAGACCGAGATCCTGCGCGGGGAAGAGGGGCCGGACTATCACGCCGTCTCCGGCTGACCCCTCTGTGGCGTCGATGGCTCGGTGAGGCCGATCTCGCCGGCCTCGCACCGGTCACGGGGCGAGGTCCTCGGCGCGCTCCGCCGGCTCGGGCGGCTCGGCGATGCACGCGGTGGCGACGCGCCGGAATCCGACCCGTTCGTAGACGCGCGCGACGTCGTCGTTCTGCGCAGACAGGAACACGGTGCGCATCCCGGCGTCCAGGGCGTGCCGGGCCAGGACCGCGGTGACGGCGGCGGCGAGGCCCCGGCGCCGGGCCGCAGGCAGCGTCCCGACGCCCACGATCTCGGCGACGTCCAGCGCGTGCTGGTAGCTGCCCACGCAGAGCGGCCCGGTGAGCGCGCCGCCGCGGCCCCGGGCAGCGGCGTGCACCATCGTTCCCTCGATCAGCGACGCGTGCCAGGCCGCCGCGAGCCCGGCCGGGAGCGTCGCTGCGGCGGCGTCGCGCTCCGCCGAGCCAGCAGGGCCCGCCGCGGTGCTGAGCGCGCCGAAGGCGACGTGCGCGACGGCCTGCACGGCGGCGAGATCCGGGTCGTGCGCGGCGACGATCGAGAGCGCGATGTCCTCGGGCAAGGCGGCCGGGACGGGCTCGCCGCGGAGCACGAGCAGCGGGCAGCGGCGGACGTGCAGGCCCGCCGCCTCGGCGACCGCGTCGAGCCCGGGGGTCGTCTCCAGCACCCACTCGAACGCCTCCGGGATCGAGAGCTGCCGCTGACGCGCGCGCACCGCGGCCACGTCCTCGGCCGACACGGGGCCTCGACCACGGAGGGTGGGGCGGGCGTAGTAGGGCCAGCCGTCGCCGCGGCGAACGAAGAGGGTCAGCGGTCCGTGGTCCTCGGCGTCGGCACGACGGCGAGGGACGGCGTCGTAGAACCGCTCGAGCTCGGCGAGGAGGGTGCTCATGGGCCGGAGGATCCTACCGCGGCTGCCGGGGTGGACGCCTCCGCGGCGGCACCTCTCGGCGGCGCGGCGCCGAGGGCGGCGAGCTTCGACGAGGGCGGGCGCGCCTCGTCCATGACGACGGCTGGGGCCGGCGCGGCGCCGGCCATGGAGGGCGGCGACGGTGTCGAGCGGGACATCGCGTTGCTCAGGGAGCCCCCGTCGGCGTCGGTGGGGCGCTGGATGCGTCGTCGGGGCCGCTGGCAGGGCTCGGACTGGCTGCGTGGCAGTCGCTCGGACAGTTGCAGTCGTTTTCGCCCGCGCCGCAGGCGCCGTCGCCGCACTTCGCGCAGAGGTGCGCGCCGAGCCCCATGGTCACGCACTTGCCATCGACGCGCTCCATCAGGGGAATGCGCGCGAGCTCCGGACAGCAGACGGTGAACGACTTGCTGGACGCCATCGCTCCCTCTCCCGAGCAGTGCGTGGCGAGCTCCGCGCACGAGCCATTGGCTTGCTGGACGTAGCCAGGCAGGCAATCGCACTGCGGCTGTCGCGGGCGCAGCACCGGCACGGTGCCGGCCGGACCTCTCGGCCCGAGCTCGACCCCGGTCTCCACCGGGGATCGCGCCGGCGCGGCGCCGCTCGGGGGTGCCGGTGCGGCGTCGCCCGGGCGCGTCGGCGGTGGGGGAGGGGACGCGATCTTGCCGTCGGGGGTCTGGGATTCGATCGGGATCCAGTCGATGACCTGTCCGCTCGGCGTGACCGTCGTGGCCACGATGTTCCGGCGGGGAGGCCGCGGCGTTCCGCCCGGCGCGCAGGGGTTGTCGGCCCCCGCGTGAGCGGGAGCCGCGGGGGCCGGCTCGCCGGCGACACAGCCCATCACGGAGAGCAGCAGCGGGCAGAGGAGCAGGGCAGGTGCGTTCATGGGGGCATGGACCACGGGAGGCCGCAGCATCTTACGGCGCCGCGCCGCTTGCCGTCATCCGTCCTGCCAGGTGTCGATGACGTGGGCGACGGCTCGTTCGACGCCCCTCGCGACATCGACCGGACAGACTGACGTACGCGCGCTGCATCACCTTGCGGGGGACCGGCGCTCCACGGTCCGGGGCGCCGGCGCGGCCGTGGCGTCGGCGCCCGCATCGGCGCTGCCGGCGCCGGACGGCATCGGCGCCCGCCGCGCTCCCTTCACGCCGGCAGCGGCGGCCGCCTCCGGCGCAGGCTCCGTCGCGTCCGCTTCCTGCTCGTCGGTCGCGCCGGGGAGCATCTCCACCCCCAGATCCAGCCCCTGCTCTGCAAGCTTCCCGGCCATGTCTTCGGTGGCGCTGCCGGGCTGCGCCTCGAGCACCTTCGGCGCGTGCGCGCCATCGCCCGCGTGCGCCGCGGCGCGCGCAGGATCGCCGAGGGGCGCCTTGCCCGCGCCGAGCAGGGCGTCGTCGCCGACGGCCGCCTTGCCCGCGCCGAGCAGGGCGTCGTCGCCGACGGCCGCCTTGCCCGCGCCGAGCAGGGCGTCGTCGCCGACGGCCGCCGCCTTGCCCGCGCCGAGCAGCGCATCCCCCGCGCCCACGGCCGCTGGCGCGGCATGCCCCGCCGCCCCGAGGCCCTTGAACCCAAGGCGCCCGCAGTCGTCGGCGCCGCGCGCCACCATCATTCCGATGGCCGCAATGGCGGTACCGATGACCCCCAGCTTCTTCCCACCCTCGTCGCTCGTCCCCATGCCGGCCTCCGCGCCAGCGCGCATCGTACCAGGGACGATCGCCTCCTCGCGGACATCGCCGCTTCTCGACGTCGCTCTGCCGAGGGCGCGGCGATGGCCATCGCTCCGCCGAGGGCGCGCGATGGCTCCTCCGGCGTGTCGCCGCCGAGCGCGCGCCTCGATGTCCCCGGGAGCAACCCAGGGGACGCCTCAGCTGTGGACGATCGAGATCCGGGGATCCGAGAGCAGCCAGAAGTACGTGCCCACCTGAGCCGCGGCGAAGGCGAGCGCCACCGCGAGCCCGATGGGCCCGACCTCCTTGAAGACGTCGCGCCCCACCGCGGCGATGAGCCCGATGCCGATCATGGAATAAGACTGAAATCGCTGCACTTTCTGCGCATGCTCGACGAGCGCGTCCCGGGCCAGGTAGGGGATCACGAACCCGAGCGCGACGCCGGGCACGGTGGGCCAGTAGGACTGCGCGTACGCGGTGAGTATCACGGCGCCCGTGAGCGCGAGGGCGAGCGCCACGACGGTGCGCACCACACCCCACTTCCCTGCGTTGGTACGGAATTGCCGCCATCGGTCGAGCATGGCGCCATCCTAGCGCAACGGCGCCGGAAGGACGTGTCCCGGCGCCCGCACCTGCTGCTCCGCGCGATGTGCCTGGCGCCGGCGGCGCCGCGTCACGTCGCCCGGCGTCACGCCGCCGTGTGGATGTCGAGCTCGAGCCGGGCTACCCAGTCGATCGTCTTGCTCGCCTCGCCCTGGACACGCAGCTCGAGGTTGTTGCCGCTGGGCGCCACGCCGAACGTGACGTCCCAGCCCGAGACGTCCTCCCCTTCCGCGCCGATCTTCTGCGATGCTCCCAGGAGCGCCGCAGGGTCGTCGTCGTGCCGCTTGGCGCCGACCGCGCACCGGTAGACGGCGCACTGGTCCGCCGCGGTGTTGCGCGCGACCACCACCGCGGTCGCGTGCACGACCGACTTCTCCGGGAGCGCGTAGCTGGCCACGATCGCCTCCGCGGCCGTGGTCGTCTGGACATGGCCGCCGAGCGAAGCCGTCCAGTTGTCCTTCGCCCACCCCTGGGTCTTCCGGTACACGGCGCCGTTCGACGTGTCCCGGTACACCGAGCCCGTCGGCGCATAGAGGAAGCCCGCCGGCGACCGCGGGTACGCGAGCTCGTAGTGGCCCGTCTGCGGGACGCTCTGCGGGACGCCCTGGTTGACGTTCAGATCGACGATCGGCGAGCTGGTGGTCGAGGTGTACCCGGTGAGATCGATCCCGAGCAGCTTGATGTCGGTCGATCTCCCGCCCGTGGACGTCGTGTCGAACGCGATGGCGATATTCTGAAGCCCGCTCGATGTGCGGGAGAACCTCGTGTTCTGGACCGTGACGTTGTTCACCGACCGCAGCCTCAGTCCGACGACTGTGTTGTCATAGATCGCGCTGTCGCTGATCGTGATCCGGTTGGTCTGATGGTCGACCGGCAGGTCGCCGGGCTTGTTTCCGGGAGTGACGTCCGTCAATTTGACCCCATCCCCGTTGCCGCGGAAGATGCACCCCTGCACGAGCACGTCCTCCGCGGAGGCCACGGAGAGGCCAACCGTATTCTTTTCGCAGAGCACCCCGGAGATCACGACGTCCCTGCCGATGGCTCCCGATTTCTTGGTTCCCAATGTGATCCCGGTCGGATTGCCCGCCGATGAGCCGCCGATGATCTTGACGTTTCGAAACGGCACGAAGTTGGCGTAAACGGTTCCGTTTCCTACGCTCCCACTCGGGTTGTGAACGGCGAGCGTCTGGTCCGGCGCCTTGCTCAGCGTCACGGACCACGAGGTGCCACCTCCGAGATCGGTCAGAGAGGCGACCTGGAGCGGCTCGATGCGCTTCTTGACTTCGTCCCAGGCGCCCAGGAGCTTCATGACCTGCTCGGTCCGTACCGTCGGCATCTGGACGGTGAAGCTGGTCTGCGATGCCACCGCCGTGATGGTGCCTGTATACGACTCGGGGAACCCTGATGTGCTGAGCTGGATGCCGTCGCCGGTACAGTTATACGCGTGACAATCGAGCAGGGTGAGGTCGTGACCGCCTGCGATGTTGAACCCGCCACCGTTGTCCGCGGCGCCTGACACGGTGCATTTGACGTTCTTCACCACGCACCCCACCACGGTGACGTGTTCGGCCCAGCCCAGGTAGATGCCAGGCTTGCTCACGCCGTCGACCACGCATCCGGAGATGATGCCGTCGCGCGAGCGGTAGGAGACGTTGATCCCGTTGGTCTTGGACCCGCTCATGCCGGCCCCATCCCCGACGACGGTGACCCGCTCGCAGAACCAGTCGACGCAGCCGTTGAAATGGAGCGCTCCATCGCTGTCCGGACCGCCCGCCTTGAATGCGATCGTGAGGTCTCGCACGCCCACGTTCCTCAGGTCCTCGAAGCCGTCGCCCTTCTGGAGGAGCACCGGCTTGAAGGAAGTGCTCCCGGCAGGCCAGTACAGGATGACGCTATGGCGCCCCTCGCCCTCCAGGATCACGCCGTCCGAGGAGACCTGGATCGGCGACTGGATCCGGTAGACGCCGCGGGGGAAGTAGACGACGCCGCCGCCCGCTGCCTCGGCGGCGGCGATGGCGTCATGAATCGCCTGCTTGTTGTCCGTATTGGCGATGTCCGGATAATCGTTGCCATATTCGTAGTTGTTGAGGTTGTCGCTGACGCGGGTGAGCGCGACTGCGCCATAGTCCAAAATATTGTAAATCGTGGGCTCTCCTCGGTTGCTCTATGCTCGGGCTGCCTGGTGCGCCCGCGCGCAAGGGGCGTTCTTCCCTGTGCTCCGTGCTCGCGAGAGCGGGCGGGTCATGGCCGAATCGATGCGTGGATGCTCGCATGGGGGCCATCGCTCGCCGCCTGCTTCGCCCTCGCGCCCAGAGTCAGTATCATCGCACGGGCTGGCTGTGCTTACCAGGCGAGTACATGCTCTCTGGATGAGAGGAGATCCGCGTGCGGCGTCACGCGCTGATCCCGCCGTCGACCCTCGCGCTCGCGGATCGAGGAGCGGTGATTCCATCGCTCGATCGACACGTCGTCCGCGAGGTGGCACGGCGCTGCGGGCGTGAGCCGGGCCGTGAAGCCGCGTCGATGTGCTCACGTCCGCGGCTCAGCGTGGCTGCTCGACTCGCATGCTCCCGCGCTCCGCGGCCATCCGGGGGCGCGGCGTCATACCGAGCCTCGCGCGCCGCCGGTCCTCGCTCGCTGGCTTTCCGAGCGGCGTCCGGCGGCGCCCTTCACACCCGGAGCACGACCCCTCTCGCCCGCTCGCCCGTCGCCTCGGCGATCGCCTGCACGTAGAGCCGCACCTGCGCCTCCTGGGCCGCGTGCGCCGTGCCCGCGTCCGAGCCGGTCTTGAAGTCGACCACGGTCCAGACGCCCACGTCGCCCACGCTCTCCCGGAACGAGAGATCGACCACGCCCTCGGCGATCGTCCCGTCCTCGAGCCGCAGCAGCAGCGGCGTCTCCCGCTCGCACGCGCCGCGCGCCGCGCTCTCCGCCGCGCGCCGGAGCAGCGGGTGCTCGAGCGCCGCGAGCGCCGCCGCGACCGCCGCGTCGACCTCCTCGGCCGGCGCTCCCAGGAGCCGCGCCTGCGCCGCGGCCACCGTCCTCACCTCGTCCTCGCCCGCCCGGAGATCCACCTCGGCGAGCACGGCGTGCACCAGCGTCCCGAACCGCTTGCCGTAGGGCCGGCCCTCGCGCGCGATCGCGGTCTGCTCGAACGAGATCACCGGCAACGCGTCCGCGCGCGGCGCGCCGGCCGCGCCGCTCCGCTGCTGGGCCGGCCCCGCCGCGCCGGCCGCCGCCGCTTCCGCCGCTGCCGCCGCCGCCTCATGGCTGATCTGCGTCGCCGTCTTCACGCGGATCGCCGCCACCGCGCCGTCCCGGATCGCCCGCTGCCGCGCCTCCAGCCACACCTCGTACCCGCGCTGCCCGATCTCCCCCGCCGCCGCGCCGGCGCCCGCGCCCGCCGTCGCGCCGACGTCCGCCGTCGCGCCCGCGCCCACGCCCGCCGCGGCGCCCGCGCCCACGCCCGCCGCGGCGCCCGCGCCCACCGCCGCGCCCGCCGTCGCGCCGGCCCCGCTCGCGTCCGCCTGCAGGATCCGCTGCTGCCGGAGCCCCGCCTCCGGCTCGCGATCCAGGTCGAGCGTGCTCGGATCCCACCACACCACCCGGTGCGACCCCGCCATCGGCGTGTGCTCCCCGGGCGCCACCGCGTCGCGCTCGTCGGCCTCGCAGCGCGCCGGGCGCTCCAGCACCGTGTCGGTCCCGAACGGCGGGCAACCGAGGTCCTCGCAGCGCCGCGCGCTGCGCCGGTCGCGCGGCGCCGGGTAGAGCACCGGGTGCAGCACGTCCAGCCAGCCGTCGCTCGATCCGTCCCCCGGGCGCGCGTCGCCCACCGCCGGCACCACGAGCAGCTCGCGCGCCCGCGTCGCCGCCACGTACGCGAGCCGCACCGCCTCCTCGCGATCGCGCCGCAGCACCTCGTCGCGGCGCTCGACGAGCTCCGCGGGCACGCAGCCCGCCAGCGGCTCCGCCCACAGCCCGAGCTCCGGATCCACGTGACGCGACGGGTGCTGGTGCACCGCCGGCGACGCCGGATCCGCCAGGATCACCACCGGGAACTCGAGCCCCTTGGCCCGGTGCACCGTCATGATCCGCACCCCCTCCGTCCCCTCCTCGACGACCGGCGCCTCCGCGACCTCGCCCCGCTCCGCGTCCGCCTCGAGCCGCTCCACGAACGCGCGGAACGACGTCGCGCCGCCCGCCTCGAACCGCCGCCCGAGATCCATCACCCGCAGCACGTTCGCGAGCGCCTGCTCCCCCGTCGGCCAGATCGCGATGCCGGCGTGCGCGCGCGTCTCGTCGAGCAGCCCGCCGATCGTGTCCGCGATCGGCCGCCGGTTGCGCTCGCGGTGCAGCCGCCCGAGCACCGCGAGCGCCTCCGCGACCTCCCAGAGCGGCCGCGCACCCCCCTCGACCGCGAGATCGAGCGCCCCGCCGTCGGGCTGAGCCAGCGGGTGCAGGCGCTGGAACCGGTCGCGGTACAGGAGGAGCACGTCGTCCGTCAGCGCGAAGAGCGGCCCGCGCAGCGTCGCGTAGACGCTGAGCTCGTCGTCCGGCCACTCGATCGCGAGCAGCGCGCTCCGCACCGCCATCACCTCCTCGCGATCGTGGAACGACCGCCCGCCCACGAGCACGTGCGGGATCCGCCGCGCCTCGAGCGCCCGCACGTAAGCGCGGGTCGCGTCCTCGCCGAACGTCTGGAACCGCTTGAACAAAAGGCAGATGTGCCGCGCCTCGAGCGGCACCCGCTGGCCCGGGCGCTCGCGCTCGGTCACCGTCCACCGCCGCCCGCCCGCCGCGCCCCGGCCGCCGTGGATGAGGTGGTGGACGAAGGCGCCCACCGCGTCCGGGATCGACTGCCGCACCCGGAAATCGGAGATCTTCCCGAAGTCGGCGTAAGGCCGCGGCACCGGCAGCGCGATCACCGTCGGCTGCCCGACGGGGTCGTCCCGGAACGGCTCGAGCGCGACGTACCGCGCCTGGCTCGCCGCGCCCTCGCCCGACCCCCCCTGCATCAGCGGCGCGAACGCCGCGTTGACGGCCTCCTGGATCGACGGGGCGCTGCGGAAGCTCGTCGACAGGTACAGCACGCTCGCGCCGCACGCGACGAGCCGGGCCTTCGTCGCCTCGTAGAGCGCGACCTCGGCGCGGCGGAAGCGGTAGATCGACTGCTTCGGATCGCCGACGACGAAGAGCTTGCCGGGCACCGGGCGCGCCCGCGTCCAGTCGATCTCGGCCGGGTCGTCGGCCGCGAGCAGGAGCAGGATCTCCGCCTGGAGCGGGTCGGTGTCCTGGAACTCGTCGACGAAGAGGTGCGAGAAGCGGAGGTTCAGCTCCTCGCGGACGGCGCGGCTCGAGCGGAGGAGGTTCCGGGCGCAGAGGAGCAGGTCGAGGAAGTCGAGCTTGCCGGCGCGCGCCTTGAGCGCGTCGTACGCCTCGATCGGCGGCCGGAGCTCGCGCGAGAGGCAGGCCGCGAGGTCGGCGCTCGCGGCCGTGAGCACCGCGTCGAGCTCGACCTTCACCCGGTCGCGCTGCGCGAGCACCTCGGCGCGCGAGAGGTCCGCGCCGAACGCCTTGCCCGAGCCCTTCCAGCGCCACTCCTTCCAGCGCGCGAGCTCGCCGAGCTCGGCCTCGAGCCCGTCGTGATCGCGCCCGCCCGTGACCTCCTCGCGGCGGCGGAGCTCCGCGAGGTACCGGTCGATGTTCCGGAGGCTCTGCGCGAGGTAGTCGCCCTCCCGGTCGGCCTCGGCGCCGAGGTCGGCGAGGGCCGCGAGGCGGTCCAGGAGCTCGTCGATGGCGCGCTCGCGATCGAACGGATCGCGGCGCCAGGGGCGCGTGAAGTCGCGGTGCTCGGCGAGCCGCCACGCCGCGCTCCGGAGCAGGTCGCGCGGGCCCTGGGCGCCGTCGCGCGGGCGCCGGCGGAGGATCCGGCGCACGCCCTCGGGCGGGTCGTTCAGGGTGCGCTGGAACCAGGCGTCGAAGGCCTGGTCGAAGAGCGCCTCGGCCTGGTCCGCGGCGGCGACCTGGAACAGCGGGTCGACGCGCGCCTCGACCGGCCACTCGCGCAGGAGGTCGGCGCAGAACGAGTGGATGGTGCCGATGCGCGCCGCCTCGAGGTGCGCGAGCGCCTCGTCGAGCCGCGCGCGCTCCGCCGGGCCGGACGCCGCGTCGCCGCGCGCCCGCTCGATCTCGGCGCGGAGGCGCAGCTTCATCTCGCCGGCCGCCTTCTCCGTGAAGGTCACCGCGACGATGCGGTCGAGCGTGCCGCCGCCCTCCTCGGGCGCCTTCCGCAGCACGGCGACGATCCGCGACACGAGCGCGGTCGTCTTGCCGGTGCCCGCGGCCGCCTCGACGACGAGCGTCGTCCGGAGGTCCTCGCGGATGCGGCGGCGGGCGGGCTCGTCCGCGAGCTCCCGCGCGCCGCGCGCCCGGGCCGCGTCGGCGCTCACGGGCGCCTCCGCCGGGGATCCGGGCGCTCGCCGGGGTCGCGCCGGAGGGGGGCGCCGGCCGGGATCGAGGAGGGGGGCGAGGGGGAGGCGACGCGCCGCGCGGCGGCGCCGCCCTCGGACCGGAGAGGTCGCCCATGAAAGCGGGAAAGCATGAAAATCATTGGACTTTCTTCGTGTCTTCCCGCCTTCGCGCCGATCGCCGCGCGAGGTCGTGCGGCGAGGCCGCCGGGGCATAAGGTGGCTCAGATCGGCGTGGAAGGAAACGCCGCACGGCGCGCGGCCGACACGCCGCGGCGTTGCCTCGGCGCGCCCGAGCGGCGAGCGTGCCGAACGCGCGCGATCTCGTGGGGCCCATGAGCGCGCATGTTCTTGTGCTAGCAGCAGAAAGAGCTGAGCCATGCGCGTCGAATCGATGAGCCCTGGAGCGCGGTGGTGGTACGCGCTCAAGCCCGCGAGCTGGCCCAAGGTGCTCGTCCCGGCCGTATGCGGGCAGGCCGTGGGCGCGGCCGTCGCGGGCCGGCTGTCGGCGGGCGCGCTCGCCTTCGGCGCGCTGTGGATGGTCGCGGACGTCGCGTTCGTCGTGCTCCTGAACGACTGGGGCGATCGCGAGGTCGACGCCCTCAAGCGGCGCATGTTCCCGGAGGGCTGCTCGCCGAAGACCATCCCGGACGGCATCCTCCCGGCGCGCGCCCTGCTCCTCGCCGGCCTCGGCGCCGGCGCCGCCGCGCTGCTCGTCGCCTGGGGGGCCGGCGACGCGCTCGATCGCCCGCTGCTGCTCCCCCTGGCCGCGCTCGGCCTGCTCGTCTTCGCCGCGTACACGCTGCCGCCGCTCCGGCTGAACTACCGCGGCGGCGGCGAGCTCCTGGAGATGATCGGCGTGGGCGGCGTGCTCCCCGTGATGCACGCGTATGCCCAGTGCGGCGCGTGGGCGCCGGCGTGGCTCGCGGCGCTCCTGCCGGGCCTGCTCGCGCTCGCGCTGGCGAGCGCCCTGGCCAGCGGGCTCTCCGACGAGCAGAGCGATCGCGCCGGCGGAAAGCGCACCGTGACCGCGCTGTTCGGCAACGCGATCACGCGTCGGGCCACGGAGGCCCTCGCCGGCCTCGGCCCGCTCCTCTGGCTCGCGGCGCCGCTCCTCGCCGCGGGCGCCCCGCCGATCGGGTCGGTCGCGCCGGCGGCGGCCGTCGCGCTCTACTTCCGGGCGCGGCTCGTCGAGAAGAGCGCGGGCGCGGTGACGAACGCCTTCGCCGCGCAGGCGGCCTACAAGCTCGAGCTGCACCGCGCGATCTGGTGGGGGACGGCCGTCCTGTCGGCGGGCGTGCTCGTCGCCGGGCTCTGCGCCGGCGGGGGGCCGAGGTGACCGACGACCCGGCCGCCTGCGCGATCCCCGCCGAGGCGCGCGACGAGCTCGCGCAGCTCACGCCGCTGCTCGGCGCGCGTGCCTCGGTCGCGCCGGGTCGGCCGAGCGCGCCCGCCCCGGTCGCGCTGGTCGAGCAGATCGTGGGCGGCAGCGAGGACGCCGAGCGCGCGCAGGCGTTCGCCCGCGGGCTCTGCGAGGTGATCCGCGCGATCGCGGACAACTTCCCCGACAACATCTTCTGGGACCTCGATTACCTGGCGTGCTGCCTGTGGCAGGCCGGGAGCGCGCCCGCGATCGATGGCTTCGCGGGCCGCGTGGTGTCGCTCTGCGTGGGCTTCGGCAACAAGTCGAAGCTGCGCTTCCGCTACGCGCACGACTTCCTCTACGGCTACGACTGGGCCCGCTGGGTGACGCGCAAGCCGGACGAGCGCTCGGGCGTCGGGCCGTTCGATCTCGCGTTCTTCGACTACCTCGACGGCCGGCAGAAGGCGCTCGTCGACCTCGTGGCCAGCAACGATCGCAAGTACTCGCAGCTGAACGGCCGGGAGTACCGCAACCCGTTCAGCTTCATCCGCGAGCCGCGGGAGGAGTCGCAGCTGCATTATCTGCTCGCCCAGGTGGACCTCATCCCGCTCAAGGCGTGGCGCCTCGACGGCGAGCGCCGCTGGGACCTCCCGTTCACCGACCTGCGCGCCAAGCTGGCCGAGCGCCTCGGCCTGTCGCGGGGCGGCGGGCGATGAGCGCCCGGCCGGGGGCGCTCCGGGCCTGGGTCGCGGCGTCGCGGCTCGCGTCGCAGCCGACGATCGCGCTCCCGCTGCTGCTCGGGCAGCTGCTCGGCGCGCGGGCGGCGGGCCGCCCGCTCGATCTCGGGGCGCTCGCGGCGGTCCAGCTCTTCGGCCTCCTCGACCAGCTCTTCATCGTCTACGCGAACGACGTCGCGGACCAGGAGACCGACCGCCGCAACCGGACCGCCACGCCGTTCTCGGGCGGCTCGCGCGTGCTTGTGGAGCGGCGCCTCTCGCCCCGGGCGCTCGGCGCCGCGGCCGTGGCCTGCGCCGCGGCGCTCGTGGCCGTCTCGGCGGCGCTCGCCGCGGCGGTCGGCGCGCCGCTCCTCGTGCTCCTCGCCATCGCGGCGCTCGCGCTCCTCTGGGCCTACAGCTACCCGCCGCTCCGCCTCTCGTACCGCGGGGGCGGGGCGCTGCTCCAGATGGTCGGGGTCGGCGTGGTCCTGCCGCTCTACGGGTATCTGGCGCAGGGGGGCGACCTGGGGCGGTTCCCCGTTGCGCTGCTCGCGTTCTTGCTGCCGAGCCACCTCGGCTGCGCGATCGCCACCGCGCTCCCCGACGAGCCGTCGGACCGGGAGAGCGAGAAGCGGACGCTGCCCGTGCGCGTGGGTGGAGAGCGGGCCGCGCTGTGCGTGGCGCTCCTGAACGGGCTCTCGCTGCTGCTCGCGCCGGTCGGCCTGGGCGCGGTGGGCCTGCGGCCGGCGCCGGGCCTGCTCGTGCCGGCGGCGGCGACGCTCGTCGTGCTGCTGGCGCGTCCAGCGCCGCCGGGCTCGCGCCTGCTCCTGGTCCGGGTCGCGGCCGCGGGGGCGGCGACGCTGTCGCTTGTGGCCGTAACCACCGTCGCGCTCGCCGCGCGCTGAGGAGGAGGGCGGGGCGGTGACCCACGAGTTCCTGCTGCTCTCGGTCCTCTTTCTCCTGCCGGGGATGGCCATCTGGGTGGCGCGCCCGGATCTGCGCGCGCTGATGAAGCGCGCGGCGGTCGCGTCGCTGCCGTTCGCGGCGACCGAGCGGCTGTTTTATCCGACGTACTGGACGCCCAAGTTCCTGTTCGACCTGGCCGATCGGGTCGGGTTCGGCGTCGAGGACTTGCTGTTCCTCGTCGGGCTCAGCGCCTTTTCGTCCACCGCGTACGCCGTGGTGTTCCGCCGCGCGCTGGTGCCCTGCGCCGCACGGACCCGATCGGGGTTGGCGGAGCGGACCCGACCGGGGTTGCGGGCGGTGCGGACCCGACCGGGGTTGGCGGCGCGGACCCGACCGGGGTTGCGGGCGGTGCGGACCCGACCGGGGTTGCGGGCGGTGCGGACCCGACCGGGGTTGCGGGTGGCGCGGACCCGACCGGGGTTGCGGGTGGCGCGGACCCGACCGTGGTTGGCGGTGCGGACCCGACCGGGGTTGCGGGTGGCGCGAACCCGACCGTGGTTGCGGGCGCGGACCCGACCGTGGTTGCGGGCGGCGGCGCGACCGTGGTTGCGGGTGGCGGCGCGACCGTGGTTGCGGGCGGCGGCGGGGGTCGCGCTCGCGCTCGCGACGGCCGGGGCGCTCCTCGCGGCCGGGGTGCCCGTCCTCTACGCCGCGGTGGCGGCGATGATCGCCGTCACCGCGGCGCTCGTCGGGGCGCGCCGCGATCTGCTCGTGCCGGGCTTGCTCGGAGCTCTCCTGTCGGCCGCCCTCTACCTCGGCCTGTGCCTCGTCTTCGCGGCGCTCGTGCCCGGCGTGTTCGAGCGCACCTGGCGGCCCAGCGTGCTGCTGCCGGGCCGGACACTCCTCGGCGTGCCGGTCGACGAGATCCTCTACGGGCTCGGCGCGGGCCTCGCGGCCACGGTATTCCCGGCGTGGGCCTTCGAGCTCAGGTACACAAAGGTGCCGCGCGCCGACCGACGCGCGGGCTGACCCGGAGACGCGCCCCTCCGCGCCGCGGGCGGCTCAATCGATGGCTTCGACGCACTCGATGTTGAGCGCGGTCTCCAGCAGGAAAACCGAGGCCTCGAAGTTTCGCTCGGCGTAGAAGACCTTGAGCTTGTGGGACGACCCGGGCTTCAGGTGGAGCGCATCGGCCCACGCGTCCAGACGGACGATTCCCCCGTTCACCCCGTCGCGCACGGAGTGCTTGGCCACGATCGTGTCGTCGACGGATATCCAGACGTCGTCGCTCGATTCGTAGGAGAACGAGCTCCCCTGCTCGTAGGTGAACGGCACCTCGAACTCGACGGTGAAGCCGAAGTTGTGCGCGTAACCCTCGTTGCCGAACCCGCGGCCGTCGACGTAATAGAAGCTCCGGTCGCCCAGCTGTCCGCGGCCGTTCCGGATATCGAGGTGGATGAGCTGGTGGAGCGTCCTGTTGACGGCCGGATCGTCCTGGAACCATTCGTCGAAGCTGTCGCCCGCGCTGGCGCCTTCCTCGGGCGGGCTCTCGACGACCGGTTTGCCGTTCTGGAGCTCGGTCTCGGGCTCGAATTTCTTCCCGCCGGTGGTCTGAGAAGGGCCGAAATCTTGATGTTTTTCGGAGAAGTCGCGCACGGTCATGGGAAAGCTCGCCGTGCAGAGGCTCGCGTCGGGGAGAGGAGGTTTGGCCGAGGCGCTGCCGCCGTCGGCGTCGTCGAGGAAGGCGTCGGCACCGGCGCTGCCGCCGCCGCCGCCGTCGTCGTCGTCGTCCTCGGGCGGACCTCCGCCGACGTTCGGTGTCTCGCTGCCGATCTCCTGGCCCGCTGGATCGGGCGCCTCGACGCGCGATGCCTCCTCGTTGCGACGGCCGATGGAGGCGGGCTGGAGGGGGCACCCCGCGAGCGGCAGCGCCGCGCACGAGAGGAGCACCAGGGCCAGAGGCCGTCGATAGGCCGGGCAGAAAGATGCTTCTGGGTGGGCCAGGGTCATGGAGCTGCCTCCTGCTCCCCTGGATGCGGTTGGGCCTGGTTGCCCTTCTCGAAATCGTACCGGCCGGCGTCATTCCAGGAGGGCGCGGCCGCGCCAGGCCGCCGCGGCGCCCTCTTGGACCGCTGATACGCCAAAAGCGTCGCAGGGGTGGAATCCCCCACGGCGCTGTTGGCGCTTTTCTTTCACCGGAGCGATGACGCTCCCGGGTAGCGGGCGATGCTGACGCGTTCCCGACATCCCCCGTGGCCGCGAGGGAGCGCTCGCGCTCGCCGCGTCACGGCAGCATCAGGACACACTCGGTCCGGCAGACCGGTGGTGAGCCGCCGTCGGCCGGCTCCTCGCAGATGGTCCGCTTGATCGCCTCGGGGGGGCAGATGGAGCCCTCCACGCACTCGGTCCAGCACTCGCCGGGGTACGCGGCATCGTCCATGCCTGCGCCGGTGCTGCCTGCGCCGGAGCAGATCTTCTGCTCGAGGGTGCCCGGCGGGCAGTAGGGCTCCACCGGGATGCATTCGGTCCGGCAGCCGCCGCCGGGGTACGGGCTGGCGCCGCCGCCGTAGCCGGTGCCGGTGCTGCCGTTCGTGCCGGGGACGCTGTCCTCGCAGACGGTCTGCGGGATGGTGTCCGGCGGGCAGTAGGGCTCCACGGGCACGCACTCGATGAAGCAGCCGCCCCAGGCGCCGCCGCTGCCGTAACCCGTGCCGGCGCTGACGGTCGTCTCGGGGATGCCGTCGTAGCAGATCTCCTGCGCCTGCGTGCCCGGCGGGCAGTAGGGCTCGACGGGCACGCACTCGGTCCTGCAATCGCCGGGGTTCGGCGGGGTTGTGACCCCGCCGGACCCGCCGGTGCCCGCCCACGCGCCAGCGCCGCCGGAGCCGCCGGCGCCGGAGCCAGCGTCGCCGCCGGAGCCGCCGACGCCGACGCTGCTGCTGACGGCGACGGTGGTGCCACCGCAGACGGTCTGCACCTTCGTGCCCGGCGGGCAGTAGGGCTCGACGGGCACGCATTCGGTCCAGCAGCCAGGAGGGGGCGGCGGGACCGCGACCCCGCCGGTCCCGCCGGTGCCCTCCCACGCGCCAGCGTCGCCGGAGCCGGCATAGCCGCCGGAGCCGCCGACGCCGACGCTGCTGCTGACGGCGACGGTGGTGCCACCGCAGACGGTCTGCGGCTTCGTGCCCGGCAGGCAGTGGGGCTCGACGGGCACGCACTCGGTCCAGCACTCACCGGGAGGCATCGGCATGGCGGCGCCGGCGTCCATGCCGCCGGCGCCGCCGACACCGACGCTGCTGCCGGTCCAGCCGCCGGAGCCGACGGTGGCGGTCGTGGTGGTGATGCCGCCGCTGCACGCGATCTGCTCGATGGTGCCCGGCGGGCAGAACGGCTGCGGCGGCACGCACTCGGTCCAGCACTCCTCGGGAGGCATCGGCATGGCGACGTCGCCGTCCATGCCGCCCTGGCCCGCGGAGGTGGTGACGCTGGTGCTGCTGCCGCCGCAGAAGGTCTGCTGGATCCATCCAGGAGAACAGACTTTATCGGGCACACACTGCTCTTCGCACATCTCGCCGATCTCGCACGGGGAACAGACCGTCTCCCAGTGGAAGCCAGGCCCACAGTCGGGCTCGGGCGTCGTCGTTGGCACGTCCGCGGAGCCACAGCCCTGCCCCTTGGCGCCGGTGAGCACCACGAGCGCGGAGAGCGCGACGAGCCCCTGGAGCGAGGAGCGAGCGGTCGACGAACGCAAGATAAGAGAAGAGAAGAATGCGAGTCGCATGGGGGTACTCCGTCCTGCGCGTCCGTGAGAGACACGCGATCAAGGAACGATGGCGCTGCGCCGCGGCATGCGGAGCGCTGCTGCTCCGCGCCTCCTCAGCGCCAGTCCGAGAGCTCGCGGGGAGACAAAGCACTGGATATGCCACGCCCGTTCGGCCGCTCGGCGACACCTCCTGCCGGCCAGCGCGCGGCGTGAGGCGGAGAGTTTTGGGGTGGGAGAGGGATGGGCTGGCTCGTGTGTCAACGGCGAGCGCGGAAGGGGCCACAGTGTGACGGACGAAGCTGGTCGCGTGCCAGGTTGGGCCATGTGCAGCGGCGACCCGACCCAGGTTGGGGCGACCCGACCCCGGGCGACCCGACCCGACCGGCGACCCGGCGACCCGACCCAGGTTGAGGCACGGCGGCGACCCGACCCAGGTTGAGGCACGGAGCAGCGACCCGACCCAGGTTGAGGCACGGAGCCGACAGCCGACCCAGGTTGAGGTGCCCGACCCAGGTTGAGGTGCCCGGCCCAGGTTGAGGTGCCCGGCCCAGGTTGAGGTGCCCGACCCAGGTTGAGGTGCCCGACCCAGGTTGAGGTGCCCGACCCAGGTTGAGGTGCCCGACCCAGGTTGAGGTGCCCGGCCCAGGTTGAGGTGCCCGACCCAGGTTGAGGTGCCCGGCCCAGGTTGAGGTGCCCGAGGGCGCTAGCAGCGACCAGCGACCCGACCCAGGTTGGGGCGACCCGACCCAGGTTGAGGCACGGAGCCGTCAGCCGACCCAGGTTGAGGTGCCCGACCCAGGTTGAGGTGCCCGACCCAGGTTGAGGTGCCCGGAGGTGCCCGAGGGCGCTAGCAGGGTGCCAATTTGAGCCAGTTGGCGCACCCGGGACGCCCAGAGATGGCCGACCCAGGTTGAGGTGCTCGACCCAGGTTGAGGTGCTCGACCTGCTTTCAGATGGAGGTGCTTTGCCGGCGAGCCGCCAGCGCGGCTACACCGGCCGAGCGCGGGCTACTGCGCGGTGGTGCGCTGCACGTACGGCAGCCGCGCCGCCACCTTCTGGACCTCCTCGGCCCCCTCGAGCAGCTGCGCGATCGGATCCCACGTGCCCCGCAGCAGCGACTCGCGCGCCCCCGGCTTGATGGTGAACGGCACCGCGAGATCGCTCCCCGCCCGCACGACCTGCTCCCGCAGGTCCACCGTGACGACCGTCGACGGATCGGCGTTCACGCGCGCCACGAGCGCGGCGCGGTGCTCGCGGCTCACCGACACACAGGGGATGCCCAGCGTCGTCGAGTTGCCGAAGAAGATCTCGGCGAAGCTCTCGGCGACGACCGCCTTGAACCCCGCCTTGGCGATCGACTGCGGCGCGTGCTCGCGCGACGACCCGCAGCCGAAGTTGCGATCCGCGATCAGGATCGTCGCCCCCGCGAACCGCGGGTCGTTCAGCGGGTGCTCCCGCTTCTCGCCGCGCTCGTCGAAGCGCACGTCCCGGAAGAGGTGCTCGCCGATGCCGTCGAAGGTGACGCACTTGAGAAAGCGCGCCGGGATGATGCGGTCCGTATCGATGTCGTCCCCCGGAACATGAACGGCGCGACCGGTGACGGTTTGGATCAAGTCGAGTGCCATGGAAATCTCCCTCGGGTGCGAGCGTCGTCAGATTCCGAACACGTCACGAGCATCCGCGATCTCGCCGCGGACCGCAGCGGCGGCCACCATCACCGGGCTCATGAGCACGGTGCGGCCCGTGGGGCTCCCCTGCCTGCCCTTGAAATTGCGGTTCGACGAGGACGCGCACAGCTCATCGCCGATGAGCTTGTCCGGGTTCATCGCCAGGCACATCGAGCAGCCCGGCTCGCGCCACTCGAAGCCCGCCTCGCGGAAGATCCGATCCAGCCCCTCGGCCTCGGCCGCCCGCGCCACATCCATCGACCCGGGGACCGCCAGCGCGCGCACGTGCGGCGCGACCTTGTGCCCCTTCAGGCGCTGCGCCACCTCCCGGAAATCCGAGAGCCGGCCGTTCGTGCAGCTGCCGATGAACGCCACGTTGATCTTCGTCCCCTCGATCGGCTTGCCCCCCTCGAGCCGCATGTACTCGAGCGCCTCGCGGATCAACGCCCGCTCCGACTCGTTCGCCACGTCCTCCGCCGCCGGCACCTTCTCCTTCACCGAGATCGCCTGGCCCGGCGTGATGCCCCACGTGACCGTCGGCGCGATCGCGCTCGCGTCGATCCGCACGACATCGTCGTACCGCGCGTCCTCGTCCGACGCGATCGAGCGCCAGTACTCGAGCGCCTCCTCCCACGCCTCGCCCTTCGGCGCGTACGGACGGCCCTTGATGTAATCGAACGTCGTCTGGTCCGGGTTGACGTACCCGACCCGGGCGCCGCCCTCGATCGACATGTTGCACAGGGTCATCCGCTCCTCCATCGAGAACCCCTCGATGGTCGAGCCGCCGTACTCATACGCGTAGCCCGTGCCGCCCGACACGCCGAGCCGGCGGATGATCTCGAGGATGATGTCCTTGGCGTAGACGCCCGGGCCGAGCTTGCCCTCGACCTGGATGCGCCGGACCTTCAGCCGCTGGAGGCTCAGCGTCTGCGTGGCGAGGACGTCGCGCACCTGCGTCGTCCCGATCCCGAACGCGATCGCGCCGAACGCGCCGTGCGTCGACGTGTGCGAGTCGCCGCACGCGATCGTCATGCCAGGCTGGGTCAGGCCGAGCTCGGGGCCGATGATGTGCACGATGCCCTGCCGCCCGGACTCGAGATCGAAGAAGGTGACCCCCTGCTCGGTGCACGCCTTCTTGAGCGCGTCGACCATCCCCTCGGCCAGCGAGTCCTTGAACGGCCGCTTGCGGTTGTCGGTGGGGACGATGTGATCGAGCGTCGCGAACGTCCGATCGGGCATGCGCACGCGCAGGCCAAGATCGCGGAGCATCCCGAACGCCTGCGGGCTCGTCACCTCGTGGATCAGGTGAAGGCCGATGAAGAGCTGATCCTCGCCGTTCGGCAACGTGCGGACTTTGTGGAGGTCCCAAACCTTGTCATAGAGACTCTTACCCATGATGGCCTCTCGCGGTGCAACTGAACGCGGCTGAAGGGGACGGCGTGCGAAGCGGACCGGCCCGAGCGCCGGGGCGCGACAGCTGGCTCCAGGGAGGCGGCCGGCGCGCCCCCGATCCGGCGGTCCGGCGTCGGGCGGGCGTCATGACTATGCGGGCCCGCGAGCATTAAGTCGAATGAAACTTTTTTCACGATGGGTTAAGTAACGCTACATGGATGCGTCGCTCCTCCCCGCGCTCGAGGATGTCCTCCTGGTGGCCCGGTCGGGCTCGGTCGCCGAGGCGGCGCGGCGGCTGCACAAGACGCCGTCGGCGATCAGCCAGCAGGTGCGCCGGGTGGAGGAGCACTTCGGCGTGGCGCTGTTCGAGCGCGACGGGCGCGGCGTGCGGCTCAGCCCGGCCGGCGAGGCGGCGCTCGGCGCGATCACGCGGCTGTTCGACCAGGCGGAAGGGGTGTTCGAGCTGCTCTCGGAGCTGGCGGGGGAGCCGTCGACGACGCTGCGCCTCGCGGCGAGCGACTACCTCGGCAAGGGGCTGCTCGTGCCGGTCATCCGGCAGATGCTCGAGCAGCGCGCGCCGGTGCGGTTCGCGATCACGACGGCGAACTCGATCGACGCCGCGCGGTGGGTCGAGCGCGGGGAGGTGGACCTGGGCCTCGCGTCGGCGTCCTCGGCGGGCGGCGACCTCGTGAAGCAGCCGCTGTTCGTGCAGCCGTTCCTCTGGGTGGGGCCGCGGCTCAAGGGCAAGGCGCCGGCGCTGCGCGAGCGGCTCCGGCACGAGCCGCTGCTCCGGCTGGCGCCCGGCAGCGTGGGGCGGCGGCTGCTCGACGCCTACCTGGATCGCGAGCGGATCCGGCCGATCTCGACGATCGACGTGTCGAGCGTGTCGCTCCTCGTCTCGTACGTCTCGGGTGGGCTCGGCATCGGCCTCGCGCCGGCGCTCGCGCTGACCGAGGTCGCGCGCTCGCGGCTGGACGTCGAGGTCGCCGAGGAGGTCGAGCCGCTGCCCGTCGAGCTGATGATGCGCGAGAACTTCCGACGCAATCCGATCATCGAGCGCTTCATCGAGCGCCTGGCCGCCGAGGGGCGCCGCGCGGAGCAGCGGACGCGGGCGCTCCTCCGGGCGTAGTATCTTCCTCGGAGAGGCCGGCGCGGCCGGCCTCCGGGGCTCAGGCCTCGCGCGGGTTGCTGCGCGTGTCCTTCAGCATCACGTCGTGGACGCCGCCCTCGTGGATGCTGACCGCCGAGGCGACGGTCAGGCGCGCGCGCATGTACAGGTCGCGCAGCGAGATGGCGCCGCAGTTGCACATCGTCGAGCGCACCTTGGCGAGCGTGATGTCGAGGTTGTCCTTGAGCTTGCCGGCATACGGAACGTAGCTGTCGACCCCCTCCTCGAACTCGAGCTGGTCCTTCTTCTTGCTGGCGTCGCCGTGATCGTAGCGTTGCCAGTTGCGGGCGCGGTTGCTCCCTTCGCCCCAGTACTCCTTCATGAACTGGTTGTTCACGCGGACCTTGCGCCCGGGCGCCTCGTCGAAGCGCGCGAAGTAGCGGCCCATCATCACGAAGTCGGCGCCCATCGCGAGCGCGATCGTGATGTGGTAGTCCTGGCTGATGCCGCCGTCGGAGCAGATCGGCACGTAGACGCCGGTGCGCTGGAAGTACTCGTCGCGCGCCTTGGCCACCTCGATCACGGCGGACGCCTGGCCCCGGCCGATCCCCTTCTGCTCGCGCGTGATGCAGATCGAGCCGCCGCCGATGCCGACCTTGACGAAGTCGGCGCCGGACTCGACGAGGTAGAGGAACCCCTCGCGATCGACGACGTTGCCGGCGCCGATGTAGAGCGGCCTGCCCTGCGACTTCACGAAGGCGATGGTGTCGCGCTGCCACTCCGAGTAGCCGTCCGACGAGTCGATGCAGAGCACGTCGGCGCCCGCCTCCACCAGCGCCGGCACGCGGTCCCGGAAGTCGCGCGAGTTGATGCCGGCCCCGACGATCAGCCGCTTCTCGTGGTCGACGTTCTCGAGCGGGTGCGCCTGGTGCGACTCGTAGTCCTTCCGAAACACCAGGTATTGCAGGTGCTGCCGCTCGTCGATGACCGGGAGGGTGTTGAGCTTGTGGCGCCAGATGAGCTCGTTCGCCTCCTGGAGATCGATGCCGACCTTGCCGCAGTGGATCGACTTGAACGGCGTCATGATCTCGCGGACCGGCGTGCTGAGCGGCGTCTTGCCGAGCCGGTAGTCGCGGCTCGTGATGATGCCGACGAACCGACCCGTGGGGGTGCCGTCCTCGGTGATCGCGATCGTGGAGTGGCCCGTGCGATCGGTCAGCGCGAGGACGTCGCCCAGCGTGGCCTCGGGGCGCAGGTTCGAGTCGCTCACGACGAACCCGGCCTTGTAGTTCTTCACGCGCCGCACCATGGCGGCTTCCTCCTCGATGCCCTGCGAGCCGTACACGAACGACAGGCCGCCGCAGCGCGCGAGCGCGATCGCGAGCTCGGCGCCCGAGACCGACTGCATCATCGCGCTGGTGATGGGCACGTTGATCGTGAGCGGCGCGAGCCTCGGGTCCGGCGGCCCCGCGCTCCGGTCGGCCTTGAACCGGGCAACGGGGGCCGTGAGGTCGACGTTCGCAGGGACGCAGTCCTTCGTCGTCAGATTCGGGACGAGCAGGTACTCGCCAAAGGTCCTGCTCGGCTCATCGTAGATGAATGCCATGTCGGCTCGTAGTGCACGCGTTTCGCGCTGTCAAATGCGGCCGGGGCGGGGACTGAGGGAAATGTGAGCAAAGTCGGGTAGTTATGGGTGCGCGGAGGGGGCGGCGGGGCCCCGACCGGGCAGAGCCGGGGGCGCCCGCGCCCGGCGCGTGGCGCGGCGCAGAGGTCCGGCCAGGGGGCGCCGGGCGTCGGGCGAGCACAGCTAGAGCGGGCGCACGGGCAGGCAGAGCTCGCAGCGGTAGGTGTTGGTCTTGGGATCGTGGAACTCGCCCTGGTAGAGCTCGAAGCAGGGCCGGTGGTCGGGCTGATAGCCGCTCTGCGGGAGCCACTCGGCGAAGAGACGGTCCCACGCGGCGCCGATCGTGTGCGCCTCGTCGACGAACAGGCTCGCAGCGTACTTTCCGCCGGCGATGTCGGTCACGTTGACCTCGCCGTCCGCCTGGAAGCCGTCCGGGATCACGATCGAGGCGTCGTGGCGGCACTTGGACGGGTCGGTGACCTTGGGGTTGTCGTGCGCGATGCCGAGGCAGATGCGGTCCGGGGTCCACAGATCGCGCGCGCTCGCCCAGCGGATGAGGCGCTGCCAGGCCTCGGCGACGCTCCTTCCGGGGCCGTAGGGGCCGACGCTCCTGACGTAGGCCACGTGGTAGCTCGGCAGCGTCTTCACGGTCACGTTCATGATCTTCTCCTCGTCTTGGCGGGCGTCCGTGCCCGACGAGGCGTCATCTTGGGCGACCGCGCACGCCGCTGCTTTGCCGGGGTTGCGATCGACTTCACCCGGCTTGCGATCCGCTTGCCGCGCCTTGCGCGCGGCCGCGGCGCCGCCGTTGCGCCAGGCGGAGGCGCTCATGCCGAAGCGCTCCTTGAACGCGCGGGCGAAGGCGCTCGCCGAGCTGAAGCCGTTCTCGAGCGCGATCTCGAGGACGTCGGCGCGCGGCCGCAACGTGAGATGGTTGGCGGCGGTCTCGAGGCGTGTCCGCTGGATGAACTCGCGGAGGTTCTCGCCGGTCATGGACTTGAAGACGCGGTGGAAGTGAAACGGCGAGAACGCCGCCACGGCGGCCAACGTCTCGAGGGAGAGCTCCTCGCCGGGGTGGGCCTGGATGTAGTCGATGACGCGGTTGACCCGCTTCTGGTACTCGGCTCGGCTCCTGTCGCTGGTCGCCACAGGGGGAGGTTACCTGACGCCTGGCTTGAGAAAAACCGCGACCGGACCCAGGTTGAGACCGGAACCTGTGAGACCGGAACCTGAGACTGAGACCGACCCAGGTTCGCGACGGACCAGGTTCGCGACCGGACCCGGGTTGGCATGCCGATGCCGGACCCAGGTTGAACGCGACCGGACCCAGGTTGCCGACCCCGACCGGACCCACGTTGGGCGCGGCGACCGGACCCAGGTTGGACGTCCCGACCCAAGCTGCCACCGACCGGGATCCAAGTGGTCACCGACCCGATCCGGCTCGGCGTCCCGCAGGTCGGCGACTCGACCCAGGTTCAGGTGGATTTGGATTAGAGGACCCGACCCAGGTTGGGGTGGATTCAGGTTGGGGTGGATTGCCGCCGCTCTCGCCCAACCCAGGTCGGGAGAGGAAGGAGAACCCAGGTTGGGGATGGGTGGGGGAGGGGCAGCCCAGGCCAGAGGAGCCGCCGCAGGTTGGGCGAGCCGCAAGGACTGTCCAGGTGGCGGACCACCGGGCGCCCTGGCGGCGCCACCCAAAGGGGCGAGCCAAGGCCCTGAAATCATTCGCCCCAGCCGCCGGCACGGCGTTTGTCATTGCACGCCAGCCATGAGCCAGCCCCGCGAGATTGCCGCAGGCGCCACCTACCTCATCACCCGTCGTGTCCTGCGCAGGCATCTGCTCTTCCGCCCCGACGCCGCCATCACCCAGCTCTTGGTCTACACCCTCGCCGTCTCGACGCGCCGCTTCGGCATCGAGGTCCACGCGCTCTGCGCGATGTCGACGCACCTGCACCTCGTCGTGACCGATACGATGGGCGTCCTGCCGCGTTTTTTGCAATTCTTCCATCGCATCGTCGCGCTCGGGACCAAGGTGCTCCGCACGTGGGAAGGGCCAGTGTGGGACCACGAGGCGACGAGCGTGGTGCGGCTGCTGACGCGGACGGCGGTGGTGGAGAAGATCGCCTACGTGCTCGCGAATCCCGTGGCCGCCGGCCTGGTCCGACATGCGCGCGAGTGGCCGGGCGCCAAGGTGGACGTGAACGAGCTCGGCTGCGGCGTGCTGCGCGCGATGCGACCCGCGGCATATCTCGATCCGAAAAATCCGCAGTGGCCAGAAGAAGTGACGCTCGCGCTCGCGCTGCCGCCTGCCATAGAACAGGACGGCGGCGACGGCTTTCGCGGCGAGGTCGCCGCCGAGCTGGAGCGACAGGAAGCGCAGGCCCGTGAGGAGGTGGAGCGGCGAGGGCAACACGTCCTTGGCGCCGAGGGCGCCATCCGGGTGTCCCCCTATGAGCGTGCCACGAGCTTCGAGCCGCTGCGCGACTGCAGTCCGACGTTTGCGGTCGGCCGCGAGCAGGGTGATGCATGGCGAATCGCTGCTGCCGCCGTGCGCGCGTTTCGCGCGTCGTACCGCGCGGCGCTCGAACGGTGGCGCAGCGGGGTGCGCAGCGCCGTATTCCCCGCGGGGACGTGGTGGATGCGCGCGTTTCACGGGGTCGCCGTGACGGACGTCGTGCTCACGGTGTAGTTGCTGCGCCGGCGGGGCACAGTGAGGCGGTGAGAGGCGACGGGGGGCGACACGTCGCCGGAGGGCACGTGCGTCTGAAGATGGCGGGGCGAGGCGACTCAAGACGCAGGTTGGTGTAGGCTCGGCTTGACCGAACAGGGGCGTACATATGGGTGGCTGGGTCCAATCGACAGGTCGACCGGGATTGGGCCGTTCCGCCAACCAGGGATCAGCTCGACGCGCGTGAAGTGGCGCGGATGGGGGGGCGCTCGGCCAACCCGGGTCGGGTCCCCTGGTCCGCAGTCAACCCGGTCTTGTCGTCTTGCCGGTCAACCCGGGTCGGGTCGTTCGCGGGTCAGGTCGTTCCGGTCAACCCGGGTCGGGTCGTCGTCGTCGTTGGGTCGCGGGTCGTCCCGGTCAACCCGGGTCAGGTCGTTGTCAGGGTCAAGGTCGTCCCGTCCATGGCCAGGCTCGTCTCACTCGAGCTCTAGCTCCACGAGTCGGAGCTCTCCTTCCAAGAAACCCGTCTCCCGGAAATAGGTCACGTACTCAACCCGGCCTCCTTCCTGAGCGAGCTCCGCGTGCCCCAGGCCGGCGTATGGCCATGCCTCCGGGGTTGAGGGCGCCTCGGCGGTGAACGCCACCTCACTGTCCGACCACGGGCCCTCGGGCGCGGGGGCCGTCCGCACGGAGACCTCCGACGACACCGGTTCGCTGTAGATCGCGACGTACCTGCTGGCGTGCTCGTTCCAGTGCACCGACATCATCGGCGCTCCCGCCATGACCGGCTCCGCCTCGTCATAACCCTCCACCCAGCTGCCGTCCGAGAAGAACCGCCACGCCCCCCGCTCCGTCGCTCGCGCGAGCGGGACGCGCGCGATGAGGCACGGGCACGTGAGCCCCGAGCACGCGCAGGCATACGCGTAGAGCAGCCCCTCGCGGACGAGCGCCGCCGCCGTGAACGACGGCTCGTCCGCGCCGAAGATCAGCGTGGGATCCGCGGCGCCCGGGCGCACCGCCGGACGCACGATCGGCGCGTCAAGGCCCTCCCAGACCGCGATGGACGAGCCCAGCGCGTCGACGTTGAACCCCCCGGCACGCCCCATCAGCTTGCTGTAGAAGACCAGCGCGCGGCCCGTCGCCTCATCGACGACGATCGGCCCCGGCCACAGCGCGTAGCGCGCCCCGCAGTCCTCCTTGCACGTCTCCTCCGCCTCAGGGCCAAAGTGCGCGGCGTTGAACTCGAGCTCCTCCGCCGTGAACGGCAGGAACTCCCCAGGCGCGCCGGCCGCGTCGAGCGGCTCGGTCAGCGACGAGAGCCCGTCCGACGCGTCCAGGTCGTCGGTCGAGCAGAAGGTGCTCGATCTCCAGAGCGAGCTGTCGGCCCCCGGCGCCTCCAGGGTCGTATCGCCGAACACCCACACCGAGCGGTCACCCCACCGCGCGCTGTACCCGCCGTCCCGCCCTCGAATCGATGGCTCGAACGTCAGCGCGCCCAGGTCGCGCACCGCGCTCACCCGAACCTCGGGCGCGTCCGCGCCGCACCCGACGCACAGGAGCGCGACCCCGGCCGCCCCCTTCGTCCTTCGATAACGCATGCGCGCGAGGATATCACGGCAGCCGATGGCCGACGCCACATGCGTCGCGCTCCGCGGCCGGACCGCGCGCGACCGCGAGCGCGGTCCGGCCGCCGCGCGCAGAGGCCGCGTGCGCAAGGGATGGGGCGATGAGGAACGACAGGGGCCGCAGGAAGGCGAGGAAGCGACGACGCTGCTCGGCTCAAGCGAAGAATCGCCAGGGCGAAAAGAGCATCCAGCAACCTGCTTCGTCGAAGCGCTCCGGTGGCCAGAGCCGTAAGTCAATCCAGGCACAGCACCAAGAAGCTCGATGGTATCCGCTGGCCGCCCCGCTTTTCCCGACAGCGCATCGCTCGAGCGCGCACGAGCCGGGAGGCGCGATGCGCGCGGGTCGGAGCGAACGGACGCGCCGACGACTCAGATCTGCCGGCACGCAGCGGCGCAGCGGCGGCACTCGTCCGCGCACGTCTTCATCTGCGTGTCGCCGGTGAACTTGTCGCAGCTCGCCGCGCACAGGTCGCAGAGGCTCGCGCACGCGCTCGTGATCTGGGCGCGCTGCGGCGAGCTGCGCAGGAGGAGCTTCGAGGCCGCCTCGCAGATGTCAGCGCAGTCCTGGAGCAGCCGCACATGCGTGGCGTCGGCGTGCCCGCCTCCCATCTCGAGGCAGTACTGGCTTGCATGGGTGCAGATCGAGCCACAATCCTGGGTGAACCGAGCCACCTCCCGGAACGATCTGTCCCCCGGAAACCTGCTCATGACAATCCCCCTCGGTCAACTGGGCCGCTCCTCGCCTCGAGGACATCTCGCGACAACGAGGCAACCTTGGTATCCAGAGGTTGAATGGATTGGGCGATCTTCGCACGTCGGGCCATCCCGCATATAGGCCTCGGAGCAGCGACCGACGCGCTCGAGCCCTCGTGTCCCGAACGCGTCGCGCGAGCGGCTCGGACGCCCGGGGACGCATGCGAGCGCGCGACCGAACGGCCGCACCCGCCCTGGTCGACCGCTCCGCGCGATGGCTGGACGCGGTGGCGCTCGAGCGACGTCCCGGCGTCGACCGGGAGAGCCTGGGCCCACCCCCGCGTCCGCGAGTTCGCCGCGGGCGGCGAGAGCGTCGCGGGCTGGGCGGCTAGCACCCGGGCGCGCGGCAGATACCCATCTTGATGCGCGCGATCTCCTGGAGCTCCTCGGCGATCTCGAGCGTGCGCATCGCGGCGGCGCGCGCGAGCGCCTGGGCCTCCTCGGTGGTCGCGAGGCGCGCCAGGAGCCGCCGGCCCATCTCGTGGTGATGGCCCTCGTCGGGCTGGATGACGTCGCGGTAGAGGCGCGCCGTCTCGGCGTCCCCCTGCGACTCGCAGTACTCGATGAAGGCCTGGTTGTGCACCTGGGCGAGCGCCTCCCGCGTGAACTGGCCCGCTGCGACGCGCTCGACCGTCGAGCCGAGCCCCTTCAGGTACCCGAACATCGGCGTGGGCGGCCCGAACCTGGCAGGGATCGACGCCGGATCGACGCCGAGCGCGCGGAGGCGCTCGGCGATGAGACGGTAGTGCCTCGCCTCATCGCCGCACTGGCGGGCGAGGGCGAGCTTCACCTCGACGTCCGTCTCGGTGGTGAGCCAGAGCGCGGCCTCCTCGGTCGCCTCGAGCTCCTTCTTGAGCGCGGTCGCGAGCAGCTCCGGGACGCCGATCCCGCTCCCTGGCTCCGCCGCGCCGGCCGCGGCCCCGATGCGGGCGAGGCGCTCTCCCACCCTGCGGTCGAGCTCGCCCAGGAATTCCTCTGGCTTCATGGGTGGCATGATGGGCGCGCCCCGGGCGGCGGGTCAATAGGCCGCCCTCCCAGGGGCGCGATGGGTGTACCCTCCCCGAATGGCCTGGCGCTTCCTGCCCCCGTGGCTCGATCTCGAGTCGGTCTCGATCTCGTTCGACCTCCCCGCGCGCACCGTCCTGAAGCGCACCGGGATAGCCGCGCTCGCCACGTCGAGCGCCACGGCGCTGCGCTTGACGCTCGCGCCGACGCTCCTGCGCGTCACCTTCGAGCCCTACCTCGTCATCGACCTGCCGCCGCCGCTCGGCGACATGGGTTTGCAGCAAGTCGAGTACGACTTCCGCTCAGGCGCAATGACGCCCAACGTCTTCTACACGGGAGGGCTCGTCCGGGTCGGGAAGGACTCGGCCGAGGGCGAGGCCCGCGCCTTCATGCGCGGGCTCGTCACCTCGACGCCCATGGCCATACCCCCGTACGACCCGACGAGCGATCCCGATCTCGTCGTGACCGTGCGTCAGGTGCTCCTGAACCTCGAGTCCGACGGCGGCGGCCGCGCCGTCCGCGGCGCCCGCGTGTCCGCGCGGCTGACGCTGCGCGAGGCGCTCGCGGGCGCGGTGGGCTCGGACGGGTTCCGTATCCCGGCGGGCGCCACCGTCGCGGCCAGCGTCGACGTCGAGGGCACCCGGCAGGAGATCGAGACGGCGCCGCGCGTGCAGCGCATCGAGGTCGACTGCTCCTCGGCGGTGCTGCTCAAGCGCGGCGTCGAGCAGGCCGACCTCCGCCGCTTCGTCGTGAAGCGCGGCGGCGAGATCGCCGTCGAGCGGGTCGAGCCGCTCGGCGCGGCCGGCCAGGCGGCGGGCGTCGAGTCGCTCGTGCGCCTGTTCAGCGCCCTGGCCGCGGGCGGCGGCGTCACGTTCGACCCGAAGCACCTCGGACCCAGCGCCGTCGAAGGGCTCGTCAAGGAAGAGGTCGCGCGCGCCCTGCGCCCGGCGCTCGTCGACTGGGTGCGGCAGAACGCCGAGATCATCGTGGGGATGGACCTGCGGCAGGTGCTCGGGATCCCGGAGGACGGCGGCGTCGCGTGAGGGGGAGCGGCGGCGGGAGCCGCTCCCGACGCGCGGTCGCCGCGGAGGGGTGCCTTTCCAGCGCTTCCGCGTGTTCTCAACGCTCGTCATGGGATCTCTTCTGCGCGCGTTGACTCGCGGGTAAGCACTCCCCCGTTCGCCATCGTGCAGTCCTCGGCCGCGCTTGCGCGAAGGCTCCGCCGCTACACGATCCCCGCTGTCCTCTGCATCGATGAGGTCGGCTATCTGTCCTACGATAGCCGCTACGCCGACCCGCTCTTCGAGGTCGTCACCCGTCGCTACGACGCGCAGAAGCCGCTCTTGCTCAGCACGAACAACGCCTTCGCCGACTGGGGCCAGGTCTTCCCGCACGCCGCGTGCGTCGTGACGCTCGTCGACCGGCTCGTGCACCGCGCCGAGGTGATCGAGATCGAGGCCGAGAGCTACCGGCTCAAGGAAGCCAAGGAGCTCAACGCCACCCGCAGCAGGCAGCGCCGCAGCAAGAAGCACTGCGCCGCCTCTTCACCGGTGAACTTCACCGGCATAGGGGGTGAACCTCACCGGCATCCGGTGCGGACTTCACCGGTCAACTTCACCGAATTCCAGCCGGTTGCCGCGATCATCGGCAGCTTGAGGTCCTCGTGGCCGGCGTCGAGCCCGAGCTCGACCAGGTGGACGGCGGCCGCGCCGAGCTCGCCGACGCCTCCACGGCGCGTACGTCGACATCGGCGATCTCCGCGGCGCCCGCGACGCCATGGCCCGCGGGATCGCCCCCTTGCTCCGCCGCCTCAAGAGCCTCGAGGGCACCCCTTATTCGCGGAGCTTCCTGCTCGGGCTGCCTCACAACGCCGCCTTGCTCGCCGCCGCCGAAGGCTACGACTGCATCCCGCCGGAGATCGACAAGCTGATCCGGCAGGCGTAGGCGAGGCGCGGCGCGTCGAGGAGAAAGGGTCAGCGGGCGGCTCGGGCGTACGCCCCCGGCGTCACCCCGGCGATGCGCTTGAAATGCCGGTGGAGCTGGCTCTGGTCGTAGAGCCCCACGCGCGCAGCGACCTCCGCCTGAGGGACTCCCCGGGCGAGCAGCGCCCCTGCGAGTCCGACGCGCCGGTAGGTCACGTACGCGTGCGGGGGAAGCCCGACCTCCTCGCGGAAGGCACGACAGAGGCGGAACTTGTCGAGTCGCGCGTGGGCGGCGAGCTCGTCGAGCGCGATCGATTCGGTGAACCGCGCATCGAGGAGCTCGCGCGCGCGCGTCACCGCGCGAGCCCACGCGCTGCGCGGACGGGGCGGATCTCGGCGCATGGTGGTGAGCTCGCACAGGGCGGCGAGCGCCTCGGACGACACACCCGCGAGCTCGAGAGGCGTCGCGTCGCCGCGAAGCAGCGAGCGATGCAGCGCCGCCAACGGTGCAGCGCGCGGGTCGTGCGCGCAGAGCGCGTTCTCCGTCGGGGGCGACGCGGGAGAGTCCAGCGTCGCGCGCGCCTCGTCGACCATGCGCGCGTCGAAGATCACGACTTGAAACCGCCGCTGGCCTTGGCGGGCGTGCTCTGCGAAGACCTCTCCGGGGACCTTCACGTCGATCGTGCCCGGGCCGCTCGACCAGCGCGCGCCTCGAAGCGACCACTCGGAGCGGCCACTGAAGTGGAGCGCGGTGGCGTAGCGGTCCGTCACGCAGGTGAACAGGGGCCCGTCGCTCCGGAACTGCCCGACGGTGAGGCCGGGGAGCGCAGCCGGGCGTGAGAATGCGATCCGGCTCCGCCCGCGCTGCGCCGCCGAGAGGTCCACGCCGAGGACGATACCGCGCGGCCCTTCTCGGCGCTAGGGCGTTGTCGGGCTGCTCCCCAAGGACGCGCGTCGAGCCAAGATCGCCCAATCTCCTCTGGACGCTCGGTCGTAGATGGAGGGCATGAATGTCCAGCGAACAGCGCTCGTCACGGGCGCGAACAAGGGGATCGGCCTCGAGACCGCCCGCCAGCTCGGCCGCGCGAGCATGACGGTGATCGTCGGAGCACGCGACGAGGAGCGCGGCGCGCGAGCCGCTGCGGCGCTGCGCCGAGAAGGCATCGACGCGCGCTTCATCGCGCTCGACGTGACGGACGCCGCGAGCGTCGCCGAAGCGCCTCGCACGATCGAGCGCGACCTCGGGCGGCTGGATGTCCTCGTGAACAACGCGGGCATCCTCCTCGGCCGCTCCACGCCGAGCGCGACGCGACTCGACGAGGTGCGCCACGTGTTCGAGGTCAACGTCTTCGCTGCCATCGCCGTGACGAATGCGATGCTCCCGCTGCTCCGACGAGCGTCGCCCGCGGCGCGCATCGTCATGGTGTCGAGCGGGCTCGGCGGGCTCGCGAACCACGGCGACCCAGCGTGGGAGTACGCGTCGTTCAACGCCATCGCGTACCCCGCCTCCAAGGCGGCGCTCAACATGGTGACGGTGCAGTATGCGAAGGAGCTCGCCCCGACGGGCATCAAGGTCAACGCCGCGGACCCCGGTTACACCGCGACCGACCTGAATTGCCACCGCGGCACGCAGACCGTCGAGGAAGGCGCCCGCGCGTCCGTGAGGCTCGCGCTCCTCGACGACGCCGGCCCGACCGGCGGGTTCTTCGACGCGCGCGGCCCCGTGCCCTGGTGAAGAGAAGTGAGTGACGAAAGGAGCAGGACAACATGACGACGATGGTGACGTTTTCGTTGGGGAACGCGGGGCAGATGAAGGGCGCCCTCTCCGAGCCGCCTGGCTCGGGCAAGGTCGGGGGGCTCGTCGTGGTCCACGAGTGGCACGGCCTCAACGAGGTGATGCGAGCGCACTGCCAGCAGTTCGCGCAGGCGGGCTTCCTCGCGCTCGCCCCCGACCTCTATCACGGCAAGCTCGCCGAGAACGACGAGGAGGCGGCGAAGCTGATCGGCGCCTTCGACTTCCAGAAGGCCGTAGGTGAGCTCGGCCACGCGGTCGGATACCTGCGCTCGCATCCCCGGTGCAACGGGAGGGTCGCGGTCGCGGGCTTCTGCTTGGGTGGCGCGCTCACGCTCGCTGCGGCACGTTACGTGCGGCCGGCCCTGGAGGCGGCGGTCCCGTTCTACGGTCTTCCGCGGATCGCACCGGAGGAGTTCGCCGAGGTGAGGACGCCCATCTGCGGGCACTACGCCAAGGTGGACGACTGGGCGAACCCTTCCGTAGCCGAGAAGATCCAGAAGGCGGCGCGCTCCGGTGGAGGCGCGATGGATCTCTACGTCTACGACGCCGGCCACGCGTTCATGCGCTCGACCGATTCGTCCAAGTTCGAGCCGAAGAGCGCCGCGCTCGCGTGGCAGCGCACGGTCGAGTTCCTCCACACGCACATTGGCTGACGCGTCAGGCGGTGCCGGGCCAGGGCTGCGCCGGGTCGGAGCGGCCGGCATCGGGAAGAGCACGCTCATCATCCCGCGCTCGGGCCGACGCGTCGCACAGGTCGCACATCACTTCGGGGACCGCCGCTGGTTGGTCCGGCTCGAGGTCCTCCACGGATCTCAGGTCGCCCCGCACTGAGCGCCCCCCGGCGGAGGTCTTCACCAGTTTTCCGCGCATCTTCGCGATCGCTAACAGCGTCGAGGGTACGGTGGTGATACGCTGCTCATTGAGGCGGAGGTCTGCTGTCAGGCGGCGCCCTGCGTTCGACGCGAGACCTGTAGGGAACCAAGGCGGCCGCGACGCGATGAAGCGACTCGAGCATTTCTTTGTAGAATGCGAGCACCAGGCCGATCAGCACTGGTAGCGCAGATACGACCCTCATTGCTCCGTCGAACGTCCGTTTGACCGCCATGAACGGATCATCCTTGATCACGATGTCAGTCAAGCGCACACCATCGGATTCGAGCCGAAGCTCGTATCGCCCATCGAGAGAGTGAAGCAGCTCGACCGACGCTTCTGCGGTATTGCAGTCGCTGCCCGCTGCGCACGTCATGATGTCGGCCTTTCCACCAAGATTGTTGTTGACCTTGGCTACCGTGCCAAGCGCGGCGACCAAGCTGATCGGGTTAGGGCTCGTCCCCGTGCAGCTGCGCGACACGTACACGGGTATGACGTCCTTGGCGGCACCTCGCTCAAGGTGCCGTGCCTGGTACTCGCAGCCGCGATGCGCAGTGCGCCCTGTCGACGCGACCTTCGTCCTGAATGCCGAGAAGTAGAAGCCGAACAATATCGCAGTGAGCGAGGCACCCACCGCGATGAAGTGACCTCGCCTCCGCGCCGCGCGATGAAGCTCGCTCGGGGCGAACTCCAAATGACAGCTCACCCATCTCTCCAACAGCGGAATCGACACCCGCTCCCGCCCGTCTCGACGCTCCACGAAGCCAACCTCGTGCAAGCGATTGATCGACGCCGCGCACTCCTCCGGCGTGCACTCATCGCGCAGCAGTCGCATGACTGCGCGCGTCGTACGAGGGTGTTTCATGGCGATGGCGTGAAGGACGAGGCGATCGATCCGATGAAGCCAAGGGAGGAAGCTGTCGCCGAACGTGGTCCCTACATTGCAAAGATCTTCGGTGGTCTCTCTGATGGCGCCGGCGTTTATCGTGCATTCCCTGAGCGGGTGCCATTCGTTCTGTTTTCTCGCTCGAGAGAGTGACCACCCGCATATCTTCTTGATTACATCCACGTTGCCGCCGGACACAGAGTAGACCTCGCGCACCGCGTCCGCCTCGAAATGTACGTTCATGTCTGCGCCGAGCTCGCTGACGAGTCGTTCGGCGGCGTCGTGGTCCATGGGTCTGAGCTTTATAATATTCGCATAAGCTGCCACCGGATTCTCCCAGCCCAGGATGACGCGACTCTTCAAGGTAAACCCGTAGAAACTGGTGACCACGACGCTGATCGAGCAGAGCCTGACCTGCTCTGCCAGGGCAGTCCAGAACTCGCGCGTCGCGGAGCGCTCTTCCTCGCCAGAATGGCTGTCTACCAGGGAGCCCAGGAGCCAATCAGCGTCCTCGAGGACCAGGACCAAGCGCTCGTTCTGGTGAGCGTTGCAGATTGCTGACCGTATCGCGGCCGCTATGCGCTGACGAATTGGTTGGCTGCTGTCGATGTGCTCGTGGGCTCCATTGCTCATCAGGGCATCGACGAGCTCTTGGACGAACGAGTCTATTCTTCGATTGCAGGACTCGCTGCATCGTAATGTATGGAATCGATGCGAGCTCAGCCCGTAGCGCGCCATGCTCACCAGGGCGGTCTTCCCGGAGCCAGGAGGGCCACATATCGATACGAACGACGAGCTCTCCGATAGTGCCATCAAAAGCGCGTTGAGCTCAGCCTTCATACCGTAGAACCGAAGCGGATCGACGTTCGTGCCGCGGCTCTCGTACTGGTCCGGGGCAGCGTGGTAATCTGCTATCCGGTCTTTGAACAACGCCTCGAGCGTGCCGTCATTGACAGCGCGCTGGACTTCGCCCAGATATAACGGCACGACCATCGCGGTGTACCGCTTTCTGTACTCCAGAATTCGATTTCGGGCGCCGGCGCCGAAGTTCATGGAGTCAACTATTGCAATGACGACCTTCTGGATCGATGGGTCAGCCTCACCCAGGTACCTCTCGAGCGGAGTGGATAGTTGCGCAAACGTGGACGTATTCAGCGGCGAGCCCCCTTGCCCGATGAACGCCGCGAGAAGCTGGCGTCTCGCGTCGACGTCGATGCGAATTCCGCTCAGCCTGATGACGCCTTCAGCCACAGGTTCGTAGCCATTGGCCAGGATACGCATGAACTGCTTGATCGGCTCCGCTTGCATCCTCATGTTCGGCGGCAACGAATGGTGCAGCGTCGACCAGACGTCATCGTGAAGCGTCGTCGGCGGCGCGAGGGGGGCCAGGCTCAAGCTCGTGCCCGTGTGGATGCGCCTCGCCTGGCTCTGATTGTCGCTGTCGAGCGGGAGGACGCCGGCGTACGATATCGGCGTCGGAGTGGAGGCATCGCTGGCGCCTGCCCGGTAGGCCGTCGCCACGATCGAGCTCGCATTGAGCGCGTGGTTGCCATGCTGCCTGGATGTACGCGGGCTGACGCTGTAATGTACTCCGCTGCCTGACTCGCCGTCGAGGACGACGGAATCTGAGCGATCTCTCCTGGCGTCTGAAGACACCGCGCCGTGAACTCCCAGTCGTACGGCGACAGCCTGGCGCGCTGCGGTGGAGGTCCCGCCGAGCGCGAAGGGAAGCAGGCGCGCCGCCAGCTCAGACGCGGAGTCGAGCCTCCTCTCTCGATCCGGCTCAAGACAGCTCGAGACGAGCGTGACCAACCCGGGCGCGAGATGCCGAACATAGTGCGATATGGGGGGGATCTCTGCTTGGGTGATCATCGAGGTAAGATGGCTTGGACCGCCAGTGAAGGGGCTCTTGCCCGTGATCATCTCGAACAGAATCACCCCGAGAGACCAGATGTCCGTGCGGACGTCGAGCCTTCCAGGGTCGATGGCCTCCTCCAGGCTCAGGTGTGCGTGTGGCTCTGCTGCAGCGCTCGTGCTGGCGCTCGAGTCGTTCAGGGCCGCGACGGTCTTGCTGGACCCGAAGCCAAGGACCTTGACGATAGCGTCGCTGGTGTGTGACTCGTCGGAGTTGAGGAAGATGTTGGAGGGCTTGAGATCACCGTGAATGATACCGGCCATGTGAGCCGCAGCAAGCGCCTTCGCAACATCATGACCGATCTGCGCAGCTTCGTGCGGCTCGATCCGGGGCGGGCGATCAAGGCGGTCCTTGAGGCTCTCCCCGAGCAACAGCTGCATGACCAAGAAGGGATCCCCCTCCTCGGTCTCCCCGAGGTCATATACATCGATGATGTTTCGGTGCTGGAGCCTCCCGCATATGCGTGCCTCGCGCAGAATTTTCTGTCGAAGACCATCGGTCGACTCATGGACCAGCTTGAGCGCGACATCGCGAGAGGTCGTCTCATTCACTGCGGCCCACACGGTCCCCCTGGTTCCCTCGTGAATCAGCCTCTCAACGCGGTATTTGCCTCCGATGAGCGTGCCGGGTTTCATGAGCCACATCGAGGCTAACAATGCCGAGAGAGTGGGGCAAGGCGCGTCCTTGAAGTTGCGAGCGTGAGTCAATCAGGCCCTGACAGCGTTCGCTCAGGGCTGCACATCCCTTCCACGCCGCTCGCTGAGCCCTAGCAGGATGAACGCCGTTTCATGTGGGTGAATGTGCGACGTGGCGATGCTCTGACCAAGCATCGTCGAAGTGAAGATCAACGCCCGCGCTGAACGGCACGACGACTGGCCCCGCATGGCGCGTGCTTCGCCCGCGCTCGCGGGGCGCGCAGACGGCCGTCTCAAGATCACCATGATTTGGTGAGATGATCGGCGGCAGGATACTTGCTATACATCCGCGATGCGCCTCTCCGCCATCCACATCTATCCCGTCAAAGGCTGCCGTGGCCTCGCGCTCGACGCGGCGACCGTCGACGAGCTCGGCCTCGCCGGCGACCGGCGGTTCATGATCATCGACCCCGAGGGCAAACCCCTCACCCAGCGCCCGCTGCCGCGCATGGCGCTCATCGAGGCGCAGCTCTCCGAGGGCGAGCTCACGCTCGGCGCCGCGGGCCGCTCGCCGGTCTCCGTGCCGCGCGCGTCGCAGTCGGCGCAGGGCGCGCGCCTGCTCACCGTCGAGGTCTGGAGCAGCACCGGCCTTCTGGCCGAGGACTGCGGCGATGAGGTCGCCGCGTGGCTCAGCGACTTCCTGGAACACCCGGCGCGGCTCGTCCGGGCCGGCGAGGCGTTCCGGCGGCCCGTCCTCAAGGATTCGGTGGCACGCCCGGAAGATGTGGTGTCGTTCGCCGACGAGTTCCCGTTGCTCGTGATCTCGGAGGCCTCCCTCGCCGACCTGAACGCTCACCTCGAGGGCCGGGGCGCCGCGGCGTTGCCGATGGATCGCTTCCGTCCCAGCCTCGTCGTGAGCGGCTGCGCCGCCTTCGACGAGGACCGGTGGGGCCGCGTCCGCATCGGCGAGCTCGTGCTCCGCGCCGGCGGCCCGTGCGCCCGATGCGTCGTCACCACCACCGATCAGCGCACCGCGGAGCGCGGCCCGGAGCCGCTCCGCACGCTCGCCACGTACCGGCGCGATCCCCAGAAGCCCGGCGACGTGAACTTCGGTCAGAACTACATCCACGAGACGAAGTCCGGCGCCTTGCGGGTGGGGGACGAGGTGACGCTCGTGTGACGGGGAGCGTGGGCCGCTCGCGCGCGCCCGCGCCACGGGCGGTCCGGGGGATCGAGCGACGGGAGGCGGCGGGCTCGCCGGGGCGACGCGGACCGCGGCGCGTCCGTGATAGACATGGATCATGAGAAAGCACGCGCCTCGTTCCTGGATCGTCTCGCTCGCCTTCGTGACCCTGTTCTCCCTCGTGTCGCTCGGCGACGCCCACGCCGGTGAGGCCGAGAAGAAGCTCGCCCTGGAGCTCACGCACCTCGTCATGCCGAAGGAGGTCTACAACGCCCTCATCGATCAGCTGATGACCAACATGGGGGCGTCGATGCAGCAAGCGGGCGCGAAGATCTCGGCCAAGGACACCGGCAAGCTGAAGGCGGTCGTCGCCGAGGTCCTGCCGTACGACGAGCTGGTCCAGTGGAACGTCGAGATCTACGCGGGGAAGTTCACCGCCGATGAGCTGAAGGAGCTCATCAAGTTCTACGGCACGCCGGTCGGCAAGAAGGCCGCGAAGCTCCTCCCCGAGATCAGCGGGGAGGTGGGAAAGAAGGTCGGGTCGGTCATCATGCAGCGCATGCCCGCGGCGATGAAGAAGGCCGGGATCCAGTAGCGCGCGCGCCGCGCTCGGCGCCAGAGCCTGCGCTACCGCCTGTAGACCAGGAAGCCGGCGATGGCGTCGAGCAGCGCCCGCGGCTCGTCGGCGCGCACCGAGTGGCCGCTGCGCTCGAAGATACGTAGATCGGCGCCCGGGATGAGGCGCGCGATCTCCTCCGACAGATCGGGCGGGCAGATCCAGTCGTGCCGGCCGGCGATGACGAGGGTAGGGACCTCGATCTCGGGGAGGCGCGGCGTGAAGTCGAATGTCCGCATGAACCGCTCCAGGGCCACATTCCACGCCTCGACGTTGTAGATGGCGCGCGCGCTGACCTCCGCCGCCTTGTGCGGGTCGAACGTGGTCGAGTAGAGCGGCCCCATGATCCGGAGGAACTCGGCGAACTGCTCGTCGCTCTCGAGCTTGCCGGCCCAGAGGCGCTCGCATGCGTCTTTCTGCGGGTCGGTGCCGCGGCTCGCCACGATCTGTTTCGATCGGTCGATGAGGCGGTGGCTGGCCGCCGTGGCCACGAGGATGAGATGCGAGATGTGCTGCTGGTACCGGAGCGCATAGGCCATGGCCACCATGCCGCCATAGGAGGTGCCCATCACCACGATGCGATCGAGGCCGAGGTGCTGGCGAAGCGCCTCCATGTCCTCGACGTTGTTCTCGAGGGTATATGTCTCCTTCGGGCCGCGCGCCGAGCGCCCCTGGCCGCGGTGATCGAAGTAAACGAGCTGCGCCCGGTCGGAGAGCGGCGTCATCCCGCCCTTGTGCGAGGAGTGATCGGCGCCCGGCCCGCCGTGCACGACGAACATCACCGGCCGTTCGCGCATCTCGGGGCCGTCGGGGACGAGGCCCATTCCCTCGACGTCGAAGTAGATCTCGGTGTCTCGGATCCTCGCGCGCACGGCGTCAGGGTAGCCGATCGGCGGGGCGCCGGGGGCGCGGGGCGCTCGGAGCGAGGGAGCTCGGGTGCGTGCGGAGGAACAGCGGAGGCGCAGCGTGGTGCCGGGGCAGCAGCGGCCGCGGAGGCGCGGTCGCGTCTGGCGCGCGGTCAGGCGACGCCGTGTCGGGTCAGCCAGTCGAGCTGGCGCTCCCAGGCGTCGGCGGCGGCCTCGGGCCGGTAGCTCGGCCGGTAGTCGGCGTAGAAGGCGTGCGGGGCGTCGGGGTAGACGCGGATCTCGGAGCGCGCGGCGCCGGGCGCGCCGCCGGCTTCTTGGGCCGCGCGGAGCGCTTGCTGCTGCTCGGTGACCGTCGACAGGGGGATGCCCTGGTCCTGCCCGGCATAGAGGCCCAGGACGGGGACCTGCAGCGCGCTCACGACGTCGATCGGGTGCTTCGGCTGCGCGTCGGTCCGGTCGCCGGTGAGGCGGCCGTACCAGGCGACCGCCGCCTTGAGCGCGGGGTTGTGCGCGGCGTAGAGCCACGTGATGCGCCCGCCCCAGCAGAAGCCCACCGCGGCGGCCTTGGTGGGGTCGGCTTTGCCGGAGGCGCGCGCGAAGGCGATGCTGGCGTCGAGGTCCGAGAGCACCTGCCGGTCGGGGACGCGCCCGGCCAGCGCCCGGAACTCGTCGATGGTGCTGAGGCGGCTCGGGTCGCCTTGGCGGACGAACAGATCCGGGGCGAGGGCGTAGTAGCCGCGCTTCGCGAGGCGGCGGACCACGTCGCGGATGTGCTCGTGGACGCCGAAGATTTCCTGGATGACGAGCACCAGCGGGAACGGTCCGCCGGAGGCGGGGTGGGCGCGGTAGCCGGGGAGGTCGCCGGCCGGCGCGGGAACGGTGACGGCGCCCGCGATGAGGCCGGCGTCGTCGGTGTGGATGGGGCTCGGAGCGTTGCTCTCGGCGATGGGCGTGGAGGCGGTCATGGCCTGGGCCTGAGCAGCGGCCGTGCCAGAGAGGTGGGAGCGGACCGACCGGGGTTGAGGTGACCGACCGGGGTTGAGGTGACCGACCCGGGTTGAGGTGACCGACCTGAGGTGACCGACCCGGGTTGAGGAGTGACCGACCCAGGTTGAGGTGACCGACCCAGGTTGAGGTGACTACCCAGGTTGAGGTGACCGACCCAGGTTGAGGTGACTGACCGACCCCGACCCAGGTTGAGGTAGCCCCCCAGAGGAGTGACCGACCCAGGTTGAGGTGACCGACCCAGGTTGAGGTGACTGACCGACCCCGACCCAGGTTGAGGTAGCCCCTTATGTCCTAGGCGGCATGCGCCCGCGGCCGCGCTCCCGTGCGGCTACCCCGCTGCCCGGACGCTCTCGCCGGCGAGCGCAAGCGGCCGCGGCTGCGCGACGACGCCGCCGCCGATGCGCTCGGCGAAGAACTCCCGCGTGCGCCGCCACGAGAGCTGCGCCGCATCCGCGTGGTACGCCGGCCGCGTCTCGTTGAAGAACCCGTGCCGCGTCCCCGGGTACACGAACGAGATCAGCTCCCGCCCCGCAGCCCGGAACGCCTCTTGCACCGCGCGCGCCTTCGGCGTGATCGCCGGATCCTCCTCCGCGTAGTGCACCTGCAGCGGAAAGCGCACGCTCGTTACCTGGTCCAGCGGCGGCGCCTGCCCGTAGAAGACCGCGCCCGCCGCGAGCTCCACGCCCGCAACCGCGAGCTGTCCCACCAGCCCTCCGCCCAGCGAGAAGCCGACCGCGGCTATGCCCCCCGGACGCACGTCGAACCGCCCAGCCAGGTGCGCCGCCGCCGCCCTGGCGTCAGGCAGGTACGTCGACGTATCGCGGTCGCTGAACCAGGCGAACACCGCCTTCAGCCGCTCCTGCTCGTCCGCCGGCAGCCGCGCGACCACCTCGTCGCGGTCCGGAGCGCGCAACAGCCCGACGCCTCGGGCCACCTCCGCCTCGGTGAAGGTCCGGTGAACCGCGTCGTGCGAGTACAGGTTCGGCGCGAACGCGAGGTAACCCTCCTGCGCGAAGCGCCTCGCCAGCTCGACCGTGTGGGCGGTGAGCCCCAGCCCCTCGTGGAGGATCAGCACCGCCGGCGCCGGCGAGCGCCCGGCGGACGGCGGGCGGACCTGCACCGCCTCGACCGGCCCATGGGGACCCCGGAACGACGTCCTCTCCACGCCTGCGCTCGCGGCGGTCACGCCTGCACCTCCGCCTCGGGCGCCTTCTCCTTGCGGACGGCCTTCAGCTTGCTCGGGGGCCGCGTGCCGAACGGCTCGCCGGCCACGATCTCGGAGCGCACCCCGTCGACCCCGACCGGGATGTCCCCGGTCAGCGTCACGCGGTAGAGCACGCGCTCGACGTCGAGGTGCCCGAGGTCCTGCGGGCCGAGGTGCGCGGTGGCCCGGTTGTCCCAGAACGCGACGCTGCCGGGCTCCCACCGGAACCGCACGGTGTACGCCGGGCGGCTGATCTGCTCGAAGAGCAGGTCGAGGATCGCGCTGCTCTCGCGCGGCGACAGGCCGACGATATGGCTGGTGAACCCGGGGCTGACGAACAGCGCGCGCTCGCCCGTCTCGGGGTGGACGCGCACCACGGGGTGGATCGAGATGAGCGGGTTCTCCCGCACCTTGCGCAGGTACGGGCTGTCCTGGTCCTGCGGGGCGAACCTCAGCCCGAAGCGGTGCTCGGCGCGCAGGCCGTCGACGAGCGCGCGCAGCGGCGCGGACAGCCCCTCGTAGGCCGCCACGAGGTTGGTCCAGGTCGTGTCGCCGCCGTAGGGCGGCAGGATGTGCGCCCGCAGGATCGACGCCGCCGGCGGGTTCACGGCCGCGGTGACGTCGGTGTGCCAGCGGTTCTCGTAGCTGAAGCGCTTGCCGTAGCGGCGATCGTAGCGGCGGCTGTCGATGGCGAGGATCTCCGGGTGCTCGTCGAACGGCTCGTCCTCGTGCGGGTGCGCGTACGTCACCTCGCCGAATCGAGCGGCGAAGGCGATCTGCTCGGCGTGGCCGAGCGGCTGGTCCCGGAAGAAGACGACCTTCCACTTCAGCAGCGCCGCGCGGATGGCCGCCACGGACTCGTCAGGCAGCGGCCTGGAGATGTCGACGCCGTGGATCTCGGCGCCGATGTGCCCTGCGAGCGGCTTCACCTGGATGGATGAATCGGATGGTCTCTGGCTCATGGGTCTCCTCCGCGTGGTCCCCCCCGTCGCGGTTACGGGGGGCAGGTATGCGGGCGCCGTGCCAGGGAGCGATCCGCGGCGTGCGCGCCTGGAGACGGCGAGGCGAGGGCACACACCGAGCGCGCAGCGTGAACGTGTGGACGCGCGACGCGGATGGCGGCTCCGCGCAGGCCACGGCGCCTCCCGCTCGCGTCCTCACGCTGCGGAGACCGCCTCGCCCTCACCGTGCGCTGCGGCCCAACCTGGCGCGAAGACGATTCAAGTGAGCCTCATGATGCTGCAGGGCCGTGTGGCCAATCGATCGGAGATACTCCACGTAACTTCGCATTGCACCGGCGGATCGAGGGAGGTTGTCCAGCGCCTCATACACGATCCACCACCTCGCGCGGCGCCCCTTCCGAGCCTCATCCCTCCTCGCGGCGGCTATTGACACCGCGGCTCGTTCCGCGACCATCGCCGCATGGCGTGCACGGCTCCGGTCCCTAACATCCCCGCCATTCCGGGAATGAACCCCGGTGTCTTCATCATGGGCGGCGGCGCCTCCGGGAAAGGACGGGGACCCCGCCCATGAGCATCGCGATGCGCGACGATCTGCCCGGTTCACCCGTACGATGGAGCCTGGTTCGTCGGCTGGATCGAGAACACGTCTGTGCGCACGGGCATCTACGTGGACGAGACGGGCGGGGCGTGGGCCTCGTGGCAGGAGCCAGACGACGACGACGAGGTGCAAGTGCGCCTGGTGCGCACGAGCGTGGAGCGCTGGTTCGAACGTCAGACATCCCTTCTCGAGAACGGCTATGCGTTGGAGTCCACGTGCCGATCGGAGGAGGCGCTGCCGCCCGGGCTCAGCCTCCTCGAAGACCTCTCCGACGCCACTGCGCAGGTCTTCGCGGACGGGGATGCCGTGTGGCTCGTGGAGGAGTGCGGCCTTCAGCGAATGTCCCGCCGCGTGTCCAGCGTTTCGGACGTGCTCGGGATCGCAGGGGGCTTCGGGTCATGACATCGAAGCTCCCGTATTGTCGTGACGTCGCCCCGGCCCTTCTGCGAGGGCGTCCGTCGCCACACGGTCGGCCTGGTCCTCCGGCGGCAGCTTCGAGAAGACGCCCGACCGATGGTCGTGGTGCACCTGGAGCGCGTCCGCTCCGGCCTTCGTGAGCACGCCGCCTCGCTCCAAGCCTAGCGGACCCCCCGGACCGCCGGCGCCCACGACGCCCCCCTCGCACCTGGGTGCACGCGCCGCCACGAGCCGCGCCGAACCAGCCCGCCGCCGCGCCCCGCCGCCGCGGACCCGCCGCCACGCCCCCCGCCCGCGCCGCGCCCCCGCCGCCGCGGACCCGCCGCCACGCCCCCGCCCGCCCCGCCCCGGCGCACCCACCGCCCGCGGCGCGATCTCGACGCGCACCGCGATCGCGGCACGCCGCGCGACGGTGTCCGTCGAGTAAGCTGCGCCGCATGAAGGTACCCCGACTCACGGGCCGCGCGCTCACCGCAGCGCGCCTCGCGGCCGAGGCGCCCGGATCGTCCGCCGCGCTCCGGAAGGTGCTGAAGCGCACCCTGGGCATCGACCGCCTCGCGTCGCTCCCGGAAGCATGGCGCGACGAGATCCCCGCGCAGGCCCGGCCGATCCAGGCCGCGGCGCCGCGGCGCTGGGACGACGCCGCGCTCGGCGCGCTCCCGCGCCGCGACTGGCCCAGGACCTCGCTCGCCTACGCGGCGGCCTACCGCGCGGGCGCCGCCGACCCGCGCCGCGTCGTCGAGCGCGCCCTGTCCGAGATCGACGCGCTCGCCGCGCAGCGCCCGTGCATGAACATCGCCGTCGCCGCCGCGCGCGAGGCGACGCTCCGCGACGCCGACGCGGCGACCGCGCGCCACGCCGCCGGCCGGGCGCGCGGCCCGCTCGACGGCGTGCCCTTCCTCGTCAAGGACGAGTTCGACGTCGAGGGCCTCCCGACCACGCTCGGCTCGCGCTGCGGCCCGCTCGCGCCCGCGCCGGGCGACGCCGCCGTCGTCGCCCGGCTCCGCCAGGCGGGCGCCGTGCTCCTCTGCAAGACGGTGCTGACCGAGTGGGGGATGTCGCCGCTCGGCAACAACGTCCACCAGCGCATGCCCCACAACCCGCACCACAGCGAGCGCGCCGCCGGCGGCTCCTCCACCGGCTCCGCCGTGGGCGTCGCGCTCGGGCTCGCGCCGCTCGCCGCCGGCGGCGACGGCGGCGGCTCGATCCGGACGCCCGCTGCGCTGAACGGCGTCTTCGGCCTCAAGCCCACCTTCGGCCGCGTGAGCCGCGCCGGCGACGGCTTCAAGGGCTCCGTCGCCCACGCCGGCCCGATCGCCTGCAGCGCGGCCGACCTCGCCCTCTTCCTCGACGCCGTCGCGAGCGAGCCCGACCCCGACGACGACCTCACCGCGTGGGCGCCCCCGCCGCCCCCCGGCGGCTTCGGCGCGCTCCTCGGCGCCGGCGTGCGCGGCCTGCGCATCGGCGTGGACGAGGCGGAGTGGCGCGACGCCAGCGTCCCGATCGCGAGCGCGTGCCGGGGCGCGCTGCGCGCGCTCGAGCGCGAGGGCGCCGTCCTCGTGGACGTGAAGATCCCGATCGCCCGGTACGCGGCGCAGATCGGCTACCTCGTCATCGGCCCCGAGTCGCTCGAGGCCCACCAGCGCGCCTTTCGGGAGCAGCGCGACCTCATCAGCGAGGACCTGCGCGTCACCTTCAGCGTGCTCTCGGGCGTCACCGAGCGCGAGCGGCGCGACGCCGCGCGGCTGCGCGCGGGGATGCGGCGCGAGGTGGCGCGGGCCCTCGCCGGCGTCGACGTGCTCGCGCTCCCGACGACCGCGATCACCGCGCCCCGCTACCAGCAGGCCGAGGAGGGGCGCGCCTTCCTCGATCCCGCGGCCCTCGACGGGGTGTGCCGCTTCGCCTTCCTCGCCAACCTCACCGGCCTCCCCGCCGGCACCGCGCCCGTCGGCATCGACGCCGAGCGCCTGCCCATCGGCCTGCAGATCATCGGCGACGCCTGGGACGAGGCGGCGGTCCTCGCCGTCCTCGCCCACCTCGAGCGGTCCGAGCTCGCGGTCGCCCCGCGGCCCCCGGGAGGCATCGACCTGCTCGGGTAGCGGGACCGCTGACGCTGCTCGACCGTGATAGAGTGCCGCCTCGTTCTATCGAGTCCACGGAGATCTGGAATGGGTCAGAGCGCCGGAAGTCATCCCCCTGACGTCAAGAGTGCTCCGGCGCCGTGGACGCTGACCGGCGACGCCTACATCGCGATGCTCGAGCTCCCGGAGCGCCTGCTCCGGGAGCGGTGCTTCATCCCGGAGGCGCTCCGCCCGCGCTTCGACGGGCGTTATAGCCTGCTCATGGCGCTCGACTACACGTCCTCGAACGTGGGGCCTTATCGCGAGCTCCTGTTCATCCCCGGGCGCTACCGCACGCGCCGCGGCCTGCGCTGGTCCATCAGCAAGATCTACGTCAGCTCGTGGGAGAGCGTGGTGAGCGGCCAGGTCAACTGGGGTATCCCGAAGGAGCGCGCCGATCTCGATCTCGCGCGCGAGGCCGACGGCGCCGAGCGGCTCCGGGCGTCGCAGGGGGGCGACGTCTTCGCCGACGTGCGCTTCGCGGCCGCGGGCCCGAGCCTGCCCGCCTCGAGCGCGCTCGTGCCCGCGCGCCTCCGCGGGCTCGTGCACCACCGCGACGGGCGCGATTACTTCTGCACGCCGACCGCGCGCGGGCGCGTCCGCCGCGCGCGCCTGCTCGACGCGCGCGTCGATCCGGCGCGCATGCCGCCCATCGACGCCGGGCGGGTCGTGTTCGCCGTCCGGCTCTCCGGCTTCCGGGCCGAGTTCCCGGCGGCCGACGTCGAGCTCCCCGACGCTGCCTGAGCCCGAGGGCGCCGGTAGTGGTCAACTTCGAACATGAAGGCGGGAAGGCGGGAAGGAAACCTTGATGATCTTCCCGCCTTCCCGCCTTCATGTGGACTCTCTCTGTGGGCAACGTTGACCGCTACCAGGGCGCGCGGCGCGGCGCGCTCAGCGCCCCGGCGCGGCGCCCACCTCGGCGGGGCCGCCGGCGCTCGCGGCCGCGCTGCGCAGGAACTGCATGGCGAGGCGCGCGGCGTCGCGCTCGTAGAAGAGGGCGAAATGGCCGTCCTCCCCGCGCGTCGCGGCCACCTGCACGAAGGCCGCGGTGGCCTGTCCGCCCGCGATGTTGCCGCGGAGCGGGCCCCTCGTCTGCGCGGCGCGGAGGAACGGGAGCGCCCCCGCGTCCGCGCGGACCGGGCGGAGCGGCGTCGCGCCCAGCGCGATCGCCAGCGCCACGGCCGTCTCCGGCGGCGTGTACGTGTCGGGGAGCCCGCCGACATGGAGCACGTTCTGGGGCCTCCGGCCGGGCAGGGGCTCGCGGTACAGACGCGCGTAGCTCTGCGGATCGACGGGATCGACGAGGGTCTGCACGAGCGTCATGAACGGGTGAAGCTCGGTCAGCTCGCCCTTGCGGAGCTCCAGCGCGGCCTCGAGGAACGGCATGAACGGCAGATCGCCGCGCCGGAGGATGCCGAGGCGCGCGTCGCCGCCGCACCCCGAGAGGAGGACACCGCGAAACAGGGGATCCAGCGCCGCCTGCGCCGCCGCGGACTGGCTCCCTTGCGAGTGGCCGGCGAGGAGGACACGGCCCTTGTCGAAGCGGGGCACCGGCCGGCCGGGCAGCGCGGGCAGGAGGGGGCCGCCGCCCGGCCGCGTCGCCCTGGAGAAGTCCGTCTCGGCGATCACCCGCGCGAGCAGGCTCGCGTCGATGCCGGCCTGGCGCAGGTTGTCGCGGGTCGCCGCCGGGTTCACGGGGTTGTAGAAGGCGAGCGCCGCCCCGAGCTTCTGGCCGCGGAAGAGGCCCGCGGGGATGCCCGCCAGGGCGAGGACCCCGGCGTCGCGGCTGCCCGGGCGCGCGCCCAGCGCGTCGGCGCCGCCGTGCAGCGGCTGATCGGTGGCGACGGCGGCGATGCCCTGGCGGGCCGCCCATCCCGCGAAGTTGTCCTCGCCGAGGAAGGTCGTCGCGTCGCCGCCGGTGCCGTGGGCCGTGACCAGCAGCGGAAAGCCGCCGGCCGGCGGCCGCGTCCTCGGCACGGTCAGCACATAGCGGGCGCGGATGAGGCCGCCGCACGCGTCCGTGCGATAGCGCGATCCCGGCGGGATCTCGACCACGCGCGGCGCTCCCCCGCCGCCCCGCGCGAGGGCGCCGCCCCCCGAGAGGAAGGGGGCATTCGCGATCTGCGATTGAAAGTTCGGCGTGCAGTAGGTCCCGGTGATCGTCCCATAGGAGCGGTGTCCCGGCGAACCCCGCCGATCGGTCTGCCATGCTGCGCTCACGATCCTGGGGGCGAGCTGGGGCGGGAGGCGCGTCGCCGCGTCGAAGAGCCGCTCGGAGAGGGCGTGCGGCGCGCCCGTGCGGAAGAGCGCCACCGCGGCGATCTCGCCCCGCGCGACGCCGCGCGAAGCGAGGTCGTCGAGGGGCGCGGCGTGCAGGGCGCGGGCGCGCTCCTCGCTCGCGTCGCGGAGCGGGCCTGTCCATTTCGTCCGCTCGAGATCGAGCGTGGTGCCGAGCGGCTGCCCGCTCGGATCGCCGAGATCGCGCCGGACCACGGCCAGATAGAGCGTGTCCGGCCGGAGCACGAGCCCGGGCGCCGGCTTCGCGGCGAGCGTCCCCGCCGGGATGAAGCGGAGCGGCGCGCGGTGATACCGCAGCTCGAGCGGGACGAGCGCGCCGCGCTCGGGGCTCCGCGGGTCCACGTCGATGAGGAACACGGGGGATCGGAGCGACATCGTGTCGACCGGCCGATCCGGCAGACGGCGAGTGTCCGGCTCGGACGAGAAGTGGAAGTAGATCGACGGCGCCACCGAGAAGCCGCTTCCCTCGGCCTCGACCGCCGCGATGTACGTGGCGATGAGCGCCTTGTCGGCGCCGGGGAAGCTGCTCCACGACAGAGAGCCGTCCTCCCGCCGCAGGAGCTCGCTCGGCCACGGGAGGCTGTAGAAGTCCGGTAGACCGCGGCGCGGCAGCTGAAAGTCGACGCGGGAGGCGCCCGGGAGCGCGCTCACCGGCGCCTCTGTCGCCGCAGGCTCGCGCGTCGACATGAGGGCGGCGCCGCCGCCCGCCGGCGCGGGAGAGCAGGAGAGGAGCGAGGCAGCGAGCGCGATCGCGGCGAGGAGCGGAGACCCCGGGCCGGGGCGGGTGCGAAGGCGCATCGTACGGCGCCCGCACCGTAGCATCGCGCCGGGCCCCGCGCTGATGTGCCCGCCGGCCCCGGCAGCGAGACAGCCAACTCAAAACAGGATCTTGGAAGCAAGGAGGGGAATGTCCGCCTCGCCTCGCCTCTCCGTCACTCCGCGGCCGCCGTCACGACCCACACGGCGCTCCCCATGCGCACGCCCTCGGGGCCCGCGTGGGGCGCGATGGCCTCGCGCAGGTCGGCGCGCACGCGCTCGACGAGCTCCGGCGCGGCGTTCGCCTCGCGCAGCGCGGCGGACGCCGGACCCATCTTCAGGAGGAAGTCGACGGTCTCGTCGAGCGATCTCCCGCCTGCGACCGAGAGCTCCTGGTCGATCGGCTCGCAATGCACCCGGACGAACCCCGCGCGCGAGAGGACGTCGCCGACGCGCGCCGCGTCGGCGAGCGCGAACGGGCCGGGCGCGTGCGGGTCGGCCTGCGGCAGCGGGACGTGCCTGCCCGCGGTCTGGGTCGGCACCAGCAGCCAGGGGTTCTCCTGGAGCGAGCGCCAGCAGACGAACGCGAGCCGCGCGCCGCGCCGCAGCGCCTTCCGGAGGTTCGCGAAGGCCGCCGCGGGGTCGGCGAAGAACATCACCCCGAAGCGCGAGTAGAGGACATCGAACGGACCGGGCAGCGCCGCGGTCTGCGCGTCCGCGTCCTCGAACGCCACGTTCGCGGCGCCCGCAGCCTGCGCCGCCGCGCGCGCCCGGTCCAGCATCGGCGCCGAGACGTCCACGCCGACCACGGCGCCCGAAGGGCCGACGCGGCGGCCGAGCTCGATCGTCGTGTCGCCGATGCCGCAGCCGACGTCGAGGACGCGCTCTCCCGCGGCGATCCCGGCGCGATCCATGGCGAGGGCGCCGAGCGGCCGGAGCTGCGCCGAGATGACGTCGTGGAGGGACACCCACTTCGGTCCGCCGACCTCGTTCCAGTACTGGATCTGGTCGGCGTTCGGCCCGGAGATCGTGATCATCGCTCGAGCTCCTTTCGATGCGCGCGGCGGGCTCTGCCGGCGGCCCCCGAGAGGTACCCCCGATCTCGATCAGGTTCCACACCGCCGTCGTCGCGGCCTCCGTCGATGAGCGGCCGCGCTCCGGGCCAGGTGTGGCTGCATGAATGCAGGGATCAGCGCCGCGTACTTCGGCCCTGCGCGCCGATCAGCTGAGCGCGATCATCGCGGCCGTCGCCGCGTAATCGACGCGCTGCGCGCGGTACGGGTAGGTCGGCGGGAAGCGCTCGAGCGCCGTGCGCAGGCGCCGGCTCGACGCGCTGTCGAGCGGGTCGAAGCGCAGGCCCACCGCGCGGCCCGGGTCGCCCTCGCGCCGGCCGTGCAGGGTGCGCGCGATCGTCGCGGTCGCGTCGATCCAGACGTCCGTGTCCGGGAGCCGGAACGAGACGATCACCGGCTCGCCCGTGAGCGCGCGGGCGCTTGTCAGCACGAGCATGCCGTCGACGGACAGGTCGATCGCCCGGGTCCCGAGCAGCCGGAAGCCCCGCTCGCGCACGGCATGGCACTCCACGATCGCAGCGCGGCGCGTGACGCGGCGCTCGCTGGCGAGCAGCATTTCCATGGTCGTTCTCCTCGGCGCGGTACGCTACGGAGGAGCGCTACAGGTGGGCAAGAAAACTACATGAGAGGGCCCCGCGCCGCGGCGGGGCCCTCTCGCGGTCGCTAGCGGCCCGTGCGGCGCCGGCGCAGGGCGAGGCCGGCGAGGGCGGCGAGCATGGGCAGGAGCGCTCCCGCGCTCCGGGCGTTGCCCGCGGGCCCGGGGCGCGCGGTGCAGAGGCCGTTGCCCTCGGCGAAGATGCCGGTCGGATCGTTCGCCTCGGCGGGCCCGCAGGTGCCCGGCGCGCTGTCGGTCGAGCTGCACACCTCACCGGACGGGCAGCTGTTGCCGTCGGCGCCGCGGCAGCCGTCCACGCAGGCGTGATCCACGCAGATCGACCCGCTCGTCGGACCGCCGCAGTCGCTGTCCTGCCTGCACGCGTCGGACCGATCGTCGTCCCCGTCGTTGGGATCGGTCTCGCCCTCGTCGATGGCGCCGTTGTGGTTCGCGTCCTCGTCGCCGTCCGACACGCCGCCGTCGTCCGTGTCCGGATCGAGCGGGTTCGTGGTCGTCGTCGGATCGGCGTCCGGGATGCAGGTCTCCGCGGCCGGGTCGGTCGCCGCGTCGGCGCAGTCACGACCGAGCTCGGTCCCGTCGAACAGCCCGTCGCCGTCGCTGTCGGGGTCGAGCGCGTTGATCCGCCCGTCGCCGTCGTGGTCGTCGCTGAAGTTCGGCTCGTCGCCGTCGAGCACGCCGTCGTCGTCGCTGTCCGCGTCGTTCGGATCGGTGCCGATCTCCTCCTCGAGCGCGTCGCCCAGCCCGTCGCCGTCGGTGTCCGCCGGCATCCCGTCGTCGTCGCCGTTGTTGGGATCGGTCTCGCCCTCGTCGATGGCGCCGTTGAGGTTGACGTCCTCCTGGCCGTCGGGCACGCCGCCGTCGTCCGTGTCCGCGTCGAGCGGGTCGGTCTTGGTCGCGCCGTTGTCCGCGTCAGGGCGGCAGTGGCCCGCGTCCGCGTTCGTGTCCTCGCGGTCGCAGGGCAGGCCGAGCTCGGTCCCGTCGAACAGCCCGTCGTTGTCGCTGTCCACGTCGCGCGCGTTGATGAGCCCGTCGCCGTCGGTGTCCTCACCGGGGCTCGGCTCCTCACCGTCGAGCGCGCCGTCGTCGTCGCTGTCGGCGTCGTCCGGATCGCTCCCGATCATCTCCTCCACCGCGTCGGGCAGCCCGTCGCCGTCGCGATCGTCCGCCACGGCGTCGTCGTCGCCGTTGTTCGGATCGGTCTCGCCCTCGTCGATGGCGCCGTTGTGGTTCGCGTCCTCCACGCCGTCGGCCACGCCGCCGTCGTCCGTGTCCCGATCGAGCGGGTGCGTCCTCGTCGCCGGGTCGGCGTCCGCGATGCAGTTCTCCGCCTCGGCGTCCGTGGCCTCGAGGTCGCAGGGCAGGCCGAGCTCGGTGCCGTCGAAGAGCCCGTCGTCGTCGCTGTCCGGGTCGAGCGCGTTGATGAGGCCGTCGCCGTCGTGATCGTCGCGGAAGTTCGGCTCGTCGCCGTCGATCACGCCGTCGTCGTCGCTGTCTGCGTCGTTCGGGTCGGTGCCGATCTCGGTCTCGATCGCGTCGATCAGCCCGTCCCCGTCGGTGTCCTCCGGGGCCGAGTCGTCGCTGCCGTCGTTCGGATCGGTCTCGTCCCCGCCGATCGCGCCGTCGCGGTCGAGGTCCTCCTGGCCGTCGGGCACGCCGCCGTCGTCGGTGTCCGCGTCGATGGGCGAGGTCTTCGTCGCGCCCTCGTCCGCGTCGGCGATGCAGTGGCCCGCCTCCTCGTCGGTGGCCGGGTTGTCGCAGCCCAGCCCGAGCTCGGTGCCGTCGAAGAGCCCGTCGTCGTCGCTGTCGACGTCGAGCACGTTGATCAGCCCGTCGCCGTCGGTGTCGTCGGCGGGGTTCGGCTCCTGCCCGTCGAGCGCGCCGTCGTCGTCGCTGTCGGCGTCGTTCGGATCGCTCCCGATCGTCTCCTCCAGCTCGTCGCTCAGCCCGTCGCCGTCGGAGTCCACCGGCGGGGTCGCGTCGTCCTCGCCGTTGTTCGGATCGGTCTCGCCCTCGTCGATGACGCCGTCGAGGTCGACGTCCTCGTTCCCATCGGACACGCCGCCGTCGTCGCTGTCGGCGTCGAGCGGGTCGGTCTTCGTCGCCCCCTCGTCCCCGTCGGCGCGGCAGTGGCCAGCCGCCGCGTTGGTGGCCGGGTTGTCGCAGGGCAGGCCGAGCTCGGTGCCGTCGTAGAGCCCGTCGTTGTCGCTGTCCGGGTCGAGCGCGTTGATGAGGCCGTCGCCGTCGGTGTCCTCGCCGCGATCCGGCTCCTGCCCGTCGGGTACGCCGTCATCGTCGGTGTCGGCGTCGTTCGGGTCGGTGCCGCCCTCGAGCTCGTCGGGATCCTCGATCCCGTCGTTGTCCGAGTCGCAGCCGTTGTTGAACACGCCGTCGCAGTCGTTGTCGATCGCGTCGCCGCAGACCTCGGCGCCCGTGGGCTCGCAGATGCAGACGTTGCCCTCATCGCACGTCGGGGTGAGCGGCCCGCAGTGGGCGTCGGTGAGGCACTCGACGCACGTGTTGGGCGTCCCCGCCGTCTCGCAGTACGGCGTCGGCGCGGCGCACTGCGCGTTCGTCTCGCACTCGTCGACGACGCTCTCGGTCGGCGGCACGCCGTCGGTCGGCCCGTTGCCGTCGGTCGGCGTGTCCTCGGCCGGCGCGCCCAGCTGCCCGCCAGCGTTGACGATCGCCTGGTTGCGGATGAGGCCCGAGGCGCCGGCGTCGACCCTCACCTGGAAGGTGACCGTCGACGACGCGTTGGCGGACCCGCGGGCGCCGAGCGAGCCCCCCGTCGCGCCGTTCGCGCCGGCGCCGAGCCGCACGCGGACCGTGCGCGCCGCGGCGTCGTACTCGCCCTGGTCGTCGCCGGCCGCGTCCGTCTTCACGCCCATGTTGGCGCCCGCCGTGACCGAGAGCGTGCCCGGCTCGTACGTCACGCCCGCGGGCAGCAGATCGGTCAGCACGGTGTTGGCCGACGCGTCGTTGCCGGTGTTGACGACCTGGATCGTGTACTCGATCAGGTCGCCCGGGAGCAGCAGCCCGCCGTTCACGTCACGGGCCGACTTCGTGGAGGACGTGAAGTCCGGCTTGAAGGTCGAGATCGACGTGATGAAGCCGGCCAGGAAGTACAGGTCCCGGGTGCTCGACGCCCGGATGGGCGCCGAGGTCTGCCTCGGGGCCACCCTGGAGGTGATGTCGAAGACGTCGATGTCCATGCCGGCCATGGTCCCCGCGGTCCCGGCGAGCTGCGGCAGGTCCCCGTCGTTCGACACCGGCATGTTGAAGTACGACCGCGTGCCGTTGAAGAAGTTGTTGGCCGGATTCAGGTCGTCGCCGAGCGGGTTGGTCCCCGTCGGGTCGTTGAAGAAGAACTGGTCTCCATCGAAGGCCACGTCCCCTTCGAACGCGACCATGCCGATCTTCGCGTCGTAGCCCGCGTTGGGCACCAGGAACCCGTCCAGGGTGGCTTCCTGGGCGGTCCCGGTGGTCACCGTGTCGAAGCCGTCGAAGAGCGCGAGGTTGCGCGGCGGCTCGGAGGCGAGCTCGTAGAACACGACAAGCCACCACCCGGCGAAGTGGTTGTCGAAGTCGTTGTTCACGAAGCTCGCGCTGTTGACGCCGCTCACCCGGTACGCGCCGGACCCTTGCGCCTGGACGATCCCGGTGATGTCCGCGACCGACTGGTAATAGAGGCGATTCGAGCTGACCCTCTCGACGCTGTCATCGGCCGTCACCTCCTGGGAGAAGCCGCTCGCGCCGGGCCGCTCCAGGGTGATGGCGTTGTCCGCGGTCCCGGCGCCCGCGACGGGCCCGAGGTGCGCGGCCCAGTACAGGTACGCGTGGGTCACCGACGCGCCGGCCGGCAGCTGGAGCACCGCGGTGGTGCGCGCCTGGGCGGCGGTGATGGTGGAGTTCGCCTCCGCCTGCCCCTCCGCGGGCGAGTCGGCGCGCCAGTAGGTGTCGGGCGCGGTGTCGCCGGTGGAGCTCCCGCAGGGGCCTCGGTCGCCCACCACGGGCGGATCGATGCCGTCGATGCCGCACTCGTTGCCCAGCGTGTTCCCGATCAGGGCGAAGTCGCCCCGCTGATCGACCTGCACGCGCAGCTCGGGCGCGGCGTGCGCTGCGCCGTCCTGCCCGCCGACCACGGCGAGCCCGACAAGACCACCTATGACGTAACGTCTCTTCACGGCGCCTCCTGCTGCTGCTTCGGCTTCTTCTCGAGGATCTTGAACTGCACGCGGCGGTTCTTCTGGCGTCCCTCGTCGGTGTCGTTCTCCGCGATCGGGACGTCAGGCCCGTAGCCCTTCGACGCGAGCCGCTCGGCCTCGATGCCGCGCTGGACCAGCGCCTTCGTGACCGACTCGGCCCTCGCCTGGCTGAGCTTGATATTGTACGCGCGTCCGCCGCGCGGGTCTGTGTGCCCCTGCACCTCGATCTTGGTGATCTCCGGGTGCTCCTTCAGCACACCCGCGACCTCATCGAGGAGCTCGTCGCTCGCCTTCTTGATCGTCGCCTTGCCGGTGTCGAACTGCACCTGCTGCAGGATGACGATCTCCTGCTCGGTGACGCGCACCGCCACGGGGCAGCCGTTCTTCGCCGGATCCGGGTCGGGCTTGCCCTTCTCGTCGGGGCAGGCGTCCTTGTCGTCGCGCACCGTGTCGCCGTCGCGATCGCCGGGGCAGCCGTTCGTCGCCGGATCCGAGGTGCGGAGCCCGGGGATATCGGGGCAGGCGTCCTCCGCGTCGATCACGCCGTCGCCGTCCTTGTCGGGCGGCGGCGGGCAGCCGTGCTTCTTCGGGTCCTCGTTGCTCGGGCCGGCCTGGTCCGGGCACGCGTCGACGTCGTCGGTGATGCCGTCCTTGTCGCGGTCCCCGGGCGGCGGGCAGCCGTGCTTCTTCGGGTCGTCGTTCGCGATGCCGGCCGTGTCCGGGCACGCGTCGACGCGGTCGAGGATGCCGTCCTCGTCGCGATCCGACGGCGGGCAGCCGTTCTTCTTGGGATCGGGGTCGCCGACGCCGGGCACGTCCGGGCAGGCGTCCTTCTCGTTGGCGATGCCGTCCTTGTCGCGGTCGGGGTCCTCGCGCCGGACCTCGGGCGAGTACGCGAGCATCGCGACCGCGCGGAAGTCCGGGGTGCCGATGCCCGACGTGAAGCCCGGGCCGGCCGCGACGCCGATCTCGAAGTCGCGGACCGCCGGCGCGAAGCGGTAGCGCAGGCCGAGCAGCGCCTCGACGTTCGTGTTGCGCGCCTCCGGCTCCTCCAGCACGGTCGACACCGTCACCTCGGGCCCGATCTGGAGCTGCTCCTCGGGCAGCAGCAGCAGGCCGACGCCCGCGCCGCCGTTGAACATCAGGCCCTGCCGCACCTGCGCGAACGTCTGCGCCGGGCGCAGATCGACGCCGGCCGCGGCCGACCAGACGAAGCCCGGGATCCGGCCGCCGGCGATGAGCTGCGGCATGCCGCGCACCGAGTCCTCGCCCACGAACGAGCCTTCGCCGCCGCCGGTCGGGAACCAGACGAAGCCGCCGACGGCGAGCTGGAACGGGTCGAAGTAGTCGCCGAGCAGGCGGAGGCGCAGCCCGACCCGGAGGTCGCCGAGCTGCGCGCCGCTCGGCGAGGCGAACGAGAGCCCCTCGGCCGCCGGGCTATCGCCCTCCTGCAGCACGGCGAGCGGCACGTCGACGTTGATGTGCAGCCGGTCCCAGAGCGAGAGCGAGCCGTTCAGGTGCAGGAACAGCTGGTGCCCCACGATGGCGCCGAGGTGGTCCTCGGTGCCCACGCGCGTGAGCACGAGCGGGTTGTGGGCGTAGTCGCCGAGCAGGGCGAGGTGGAGCGTGGGGCTGCCGTCCTGGTGCGGCGAGGCCGCGTACGGCGACGACACGCTGAACATCCGGTCGCCGGCGGGCGCTGGGTTGAAGCGGTCGAGCGCGAGGCCGCGCGCCGGTCCCGCCTCCTGAGCGGACGCTGGCGCGGCCCACGCCGCCGCCGCTAGGGCGGCGGCGCCGCAGATCCATCGAGGGGGGAAATGGACTCTCATGCGCAGGATCACCTATGAGTGCATGGGGCGAGCGGCCGTCGACTGCACCGGCGCGCAGGCACGTTGGGGGAAACACCGCGTCCTCGCCGTGGAGGCAGCGGTCCGCTGCCGCGAATCCCGGGCCGTCTTATATTCTCCGCCGGACGCCGTCGGTGGACTTTTCGAGGGGCGGCCGGCCGAATTCGGTTCGGCCTCAACAGGTCGGCTCCTGCTGCGACCCGGGCTTCGCAGCGACGTCGCTGCCGGGCTTATGCAAGCGTTGTGCACGCCTCTCCGCGCGCGGCGCCGGCGAGCTCTGGCGACTTCGGGCCTCATGGCGGCTCCGCGGCAGGGCGATAGAGGTCTACAGACATCAGCGCTGCGGCCCACGCGCATCGGGGGGCGCCGTCTCGCGAGGCAGGCGTCGCCCGGCTCGCGTCCGCCGCAGCGCGCCGTGGACGCGGCGAGGCCGCCGTGGTGCCTTTGACGCCCCTGTCTGCATACGGGAATCGAGGCGGGCGCCTCGGGGCACATCGCGTGTCCCGGCTTCGAACACCATCGAGCGCTCGTCGTGCCGGCGCTGGCGCGCTTCTCTCACGGTCGCGGCCGCCCCCGTGCTACGCCGCTTTCGTGGAGCCGCACCCATTTCGCCGGCCGGCGGAGCGCCCCACGGCGCCTCCCGACGAGCCACGCCTCGGCAAGCTCCGCTCCCTGCACGCCGTGCACCGGCGCTATGCGCTGTTCCACGCGGGGCGCGGCGCGCTGCTCCTCTCGTTCACGAGCATCTTCGGCGCATTCGTCGCCGGCTGGCAAGGCTTTTTGCTGTCGCTCCCGTTCGGGCTGGCGGGCTCTTCCGTGCTCGCGGCCTCGGCGCTGCGCCACCGGGGCCTGCGGATCGCGCTTCACGACCACGGCATCGTGGTGGATCGCCGGCAGGGCCGTGAGGTCACGGTGTTTGACGGCGTGGACGAGGTGTGGCTCGACCTCGACCGGACCTCGACGCCGCTCGGGGCCGTCGTGTTCCTCCGGGGCATCCGGCTCGTGACCCATTCCGGAGAGCAGCGCTTCGTGCCCGTCGAGGTCACCGATGGCGAGGAGGTGGCGCGCTGGATCCTCCTGTGCTGCTCGCACCCCCTGATGGACGAGGCGCGGCGCGCGGTCCGCGACGGCGAGGTCCTGACCTTCGGACCCGTGCAGCTGGACCGGCAGGGCCTCGCGATCCGCGGCGCCCGCGTCGCGTGGGGCGAGCTCTCGCTCGTGCGCCTGCAATCGGGCCGCATCGCCTTGTTTCGAGGCCAGACCGTGTTCCCCTGGCGGACGGTGCGCCTCGACCGCGTCCCGCACCCGACCGTGTTTGCCAAGCTCGTGGTCGAGCGCGCCCCGCGCGTGGAGCGCGACGACGTCTGGGCGGCGTGGACCGGGTGAGGGGGCGACAGGCGGAAGGGATCGGCGTCGCGCGGGGGGGCTCGTTCGAAGTCGACGCTCGCGAGGATCGTCCAGTCCACTCACGTCGGCGTGACGTCTCGCATCGAGGCATAGGCGAGTATGCCTATGCCTCGCGCCAGAGCGCTCGGGTACGACGTCGTTGCGGTCACCCGCACCGGGTGATGCGGCGACGGACGGTGATCTCGGGACAGGGAGGCGAGGGCGAATGGAAACGCTTCGAAATTGGAGCGCGATCGCTCCAGGGATCGTCGCGCTCGCGGCGTTCGCGGCGCTGGCCTGCTCCAGCCAGGGAGAGGGCTCGACCGAGGCCGGCGGCAGCGCCGGAGGGCCCGCTGGGCCTGGCGCCAGCGGCTCCGGCGCCAGCGGCCCCGGCGCCACGAGTGGCTCGTCAGCGACGGGCGGCTCGCCGGCGACGGGTGGCTCGTCGGGGGTGACCGGTGGCGTCGGCGGCAGCGGCGGGCGCCCGGACTCGGGGGAGGCTGGCGCGGGCGGCATGGGCGCCGGCTCTGGCTCGGTCGGTTCCGGGGGCGAGACGCAGAGCGCGGGCTGCGGCAGCGCGACGGCGCCGATGAGCGGCCGCTTCAGCATCGATGTCGGGGGCACGACGCGCGAGTACATCCTCGCCGTACCGGACGGCTACGATTCGAGCCGTGCTTACCGGCTGATCTTCGCCTGGCACCCCCGCGGCGGCTCGGCCGAGCAGGTCGCGACGGGGTTCGGCGGCGGCTACTACGGCCTCCAGAGCCGCGCCGCCGGCTCGGCGATCTTCGTCTCGCCCGAGGGCATCGACCAGGGCTGGGCGAACACGGGGGGCCGCGACATCGCGTTCCTCCGTGCCATGCTCGACCGCCTCCGCGGCGAGCTCTGCATCGACGAGAGCAGGATCTTTTCGACGGGGTTCAGCTACGGCGGCATGATGTCCTACGCGATCGGCTGCGCGATGGGCGACGTCTTCCGTGCCATCGCCCCCATGTCCGGCGCGCTCTACAGCGGCTGCGACGACGGCGATCACCCTGTGGCGATGTGGGGCGCCCACGGCGACGCCGACAACGTGGTTCCGCTCGACAATGGTCGGACCGCTCGCGATGTCTTCCTCGAGCGAAACGGCTGCGGTTCGCAGACCACGCCGGTCGACCCGAGCCCCTGCGTCAGCTACGAGGGCTGCGACGCGGGCTATCCCGTCGTCTGGTGTGAGTTCAGCGGCGGCCACACCATGCCGAACAATTCCGGTGAGTCGATCTGGAAGTTCTTTTCGCAGTTCTGAATCAGAGCTCGCCCGAGCGACATGCCCTTGCCTGGACAGGTGGATCCGATGATGAAGATCGGGAATGATTCGATGAAGCTCTTGTTGATTGGAATCCTTGGCATCTGCTCTGGCGGGTGTGGTTCGTCCAGCGAGGATGGCAGCGCCGGAACGGCGAGCAGCGGCTCTGGCGGCGCGGCGCCGGGCGGTTCTGGTGGAACGACGGGCACCGGTGACGGCGCCGGCGCGGGCGGCGCGGGCGGCGGAGTCGCCGGGACCGGTGGGGCCATGGAGACCGCTGGCAGCGGCGGCACCGGCGGGACGGTCGGCGACGGCGGCGGCGGCAGCGGCGGCAACGGTGGAAGCGGCGGCGTCGGCGAGGCGACGATCGTCCCCGATCCCTCGTGGACCTGCGGAATGCCCGGCGGAATTCCGCTCCCCACGCGCGGCGAGCTCGTCTTTCGGGCGACGCTCCAGCTCGGCGAGACTCACGATGTCGGGACCACCCAGTTCGGGCGCCGCCGCCTCCTCGACGTGAAGGGGGGCACGCTCGAGGGCGACAAGATCCAGGCCACGTTCCTGACGGGCGGCATGGACCTCGAGCTCACGCTGTCGAACGGCTCCGTCGAGCTCGAGGAGATCAACATCCTGAAGGCGAGCGACGGCTCCCTCATCTATCTGCGGAGCTGCGGCGTCGCCGCGGCCGGCGATTCGGTCGTCCGGATCGTCCCGGATTTCGAGGTAGCGCAGTCGAGCTCGCTGGCCTGGCTCAACACCGGCAAGTTCGCGGGCACGCGCGTCGTCGACGCCGAGGCGGGCACGATCCAGCTCGACGTCTATGACATCGCCGACGTTGCCGCCGCGGAGCCGAAGGTCCAGCTCAAGGATCCCGAGGGCGTCCCCCACCAATCGTGGGAGTGCTCGACGGCGACCGGCGCGAAGGGCTCGAGCGTGTTCACCGAGACCGTCACGCTCGGCTCTTCCATCTCCGTCGGCGCGAGCAAGCGCGGCACGCGCAACATCATTCCGATCACCGGGGGCACCGTCACCGGTGGAATGCTGCTCAGCGGCCTCTCGGGCTCGGTGCTCCCCGGAGGCGCGGACTACCAGCTCATCGGATCGAGCACGGTCCTGGACGCCCGGTACGCGCTGTCGTCGAAGGAGGGCGAGGTCATCGTGGTGAGGAACTGTGGACCGTTCGGCGCGCTCGTGCCGGTCTTCGAGACGCGCGCGGACGGCCCTTACGCGATCCTCAACACGGGGTCGTATGTGAGCTCCGACCCGGGCGGGGCGGCGGGTGGGGTGAGCCTCACCTTCTACGAACGCCGATAGAACGGCAGGCCGGCAGCAACACAGGCGGCAGACCAACGTCGCGGACGGACAGCGCCCGCAGGTGCGCCGGCGACGCCCTCTCCGGCGCGGCGGGGCGCGGGTCGGCGGCCGGGTCGCGAAGGGCCTCGAGGACGCGGGCGACGCGTCTTCGAGCGCGCCATCCCCTCGCAACATCCCCTAGCATCGTCTCTCCGCGGGCGGCAGCTCCCGGCGGCTCTACACGACGGAGGTCCTGGCGATGAACTTGTTTCCGGACGAGATGCGGCGAGATCCCTACCCCCTGTACGAGCAGATGCGGGGCAGCTCTCCCTTGCTCTACATCGCCCCGTTCGATCTCTGGATGATCTTCGATTACGAGGGTGTGAAGCGGGCGCTGACCGACCACGACGCGTTCAGCTCCGCGGTGACGCCCCCGACCGGCAAGGCCCCGGAGTGGATCGTCTTCTCCGACCCGCCGCGCCACACGAAGCTCCGCGGGATCGTGCAGCGGGCCTTCACGCCGCGATCCGTGGCGGGCCTCGAGCCGCGCATCCGGGAGCTGTCGCGCGAGCTCCTGGATCAGCGGATCGAGCACGGGACGATGGACCTCGCGGCGGACTATGCGGGCCCGCTGCCCACGATCGTGATCGCCGAGATGATCGGCATTCCCGCCGAGGACCGGGCGCGCTTCATGCGCTGGAGCGAGGCGATCGTGAACCTCAGCCACACGCTTTCGGGGGGCGAGGAGGCGGCCAGGGTCGTGAGCGAGCACGCCGCGGTGAAGGAGGAGATGAAGGCCTATGTTGCGGACCTGCTCGAGGCGCGCCGGAGGGCGCCGGAGGACGACCTCTTGACCCGCCTCGTCGAGGCCGAGGTGGACGGCGAGCGGCTGAACGAGGACGAGCTCCTGAACTTCTTCCAGTTCCTCCTCGCGGCGGGCACCGAGACGACCACGAACCTGATCGACAACGCGATCCTGTGCTTGCTCGAGAGCCCGGCGGAGCTGGCCCGCGTCCGGGCTGCCCCCGATCTCGTGCCCTCGGCGATCGAGGAGGTCCTGCGCTATCGCTCGCCGCTCCAGATGGTCTTCCGCGAGACGAGGCGGGCGGTCGAGGTGCATGGCCAAACGATCCCGGCCGGGAAGCTGGTGCTGCCCGTGATCGGCTCCGCGAACCGGGATCCTCAGCAGTTCCACGACCCTGGCCGGTTCGACGTCGCGCGCGATCCCAACCCGCACGTCGGGTTCGGGCACGGCATCCACTTCTGCATCGGGGCGTCGCTGGCGCGCCTGGAGGCCCGGATCGCGCTGCCGGATCTCCTCACGCGGCTGAGGGGCCTAGAGCTGGCGAGCAAGGAGCCGTGGGAGCCGCGCAAGGCGCTCATCGTGCACGGCCCGGCGCGCCTGCCGGTCCGCTTCGAGCCGGGGAGGCGCGCAGGGGGGCGCGCGGCGGGGGCGCACGCGGCCAGTCCATGAGGGGGCCACGTCGACATGCGGGGAGGCGCTTCGGCGCGGCCGCGACGGCGTAGGCCGGCAGGGCTCAGCTCAGCCCGTCGAGCACCTCGGCGAGCGACGCGGCGACGATGGCCCGTTCATGCCACCGTTCCAGCGTCTCCGGATCCTTCTCGGCCAGGATGCGCTCCCGCGCGACGTCCGGCACAGCGATGCCGCGAACCCGGAGCGCGGTCAGAACGGCACGCGCCGCCTCCTCGGCACGCCCTTCGTTGCGCCCTTCCTTGCGGCCTTCGTTGAGGCCTTCCGTTCGCGCCTCGGCCCGAAGCTTCTGCTCGTACTCTTTGACCCACGCTCGGATCTCTGCGCTCACCTCGTCCTCCTCGTCGATCGCCGGCTCCTGGGTGCGCCGGCCGAGCTCAATGGCGGCGAGCAGCCGCAGCAGCGTCGTTCAGCTCAACCCGTCGACCACCTCGGCGAGCGACGCGGCGACGATGGCTCGTTCAAGCCACCGTTCCAGCGTCTCCGGATCCTTCTCGGCCAGGATGCGCTCCCGCACGACGTCCGGCACGGCGATGCCGCGAACCCGGAGCGCGGTCAGAACGGCACGCGCCGCCTCCTCGGCGCGCCCTTCGTTAAGGCCTTCCCTGTGGCCCTCCCTGTGGCCTTCCCTGTGGCCTTCCGTTCGCGCCTCGGCCCGAAGCTTCTGCTCGTACTCTTTGACCCACGCCCGGATTTCTGCGCTCACCTCGTCCTCCTCGTCGATCGCCGGCTCCTCGGTTCCGAGCCGGAAGTGTATCAGCAGCGGCGTGGCGATGCTCTTCTCCCAGGCATCGTCCGGCAGCGCCGCGAGATCGGCCAGCGCGTCGCGCAGAACGCGGCCTGAGCCGAGCAGGCGCAGCATCAGCGTCGCGCGCGTCCGGGGCAGCTCCGCGAGCACCACCACCCGCGTCACGAGGCCGGGCACGGCGTGGTAGACGCCTGGTTGCGCCGGCTCGCAGCGGTAGGCGTCAAGCACCGTCTCCGGACGGCCCGGGCTGATGACGACCAGCGCGGGGAACGCCACCGGCGGCTGCGTCGGCGCGTCGGCGTCCTCGTCCGGCACGACGGCGCCGGCAGCGGCGCGGGCGCGGCGTTCGAGCTCGTGATGCCACGTGAGCTGCTTGCGCAGACACCGCCGGACCTGACGGAGGCTCGGCGTGCCGCGGAACGGCTCGAACAGGCTCGGCTCCGCGGCGAGCTCTCCGAGCAGGCCCATCCTGGCGCGCTCGGCGTCGCGCGCTGGATCAGGCACGCTGTAGACATCGATCTTCTGGGTCGCCGCCAGGACCTCGACCTCGGTCTCCGCCGCCGAGACGAGGCTGAGCCCGTCGCGCAGCAAGCTCTTCGCGAACTGGTCAGAGCGGTTGTGCATCGGGGGACGACACTAATTCATCGTCGCGTCATGTGCCATCTCGAATCGACGAGAAGAGGCGGTTTGAGGCATCTTTGCGCCGTGTGCATCGAACGAAGAACGCTTCCCGGCATGGGGAGCCAGTCGTGTGGAAATCGTTGTCGGTCGCTTTTATAGCTGCGTGGTAAACGAGCGAGTCGCCAGATTGGGGGCAAGGCAGCGAGACTGCGGGGGTATGTGCGCCCGACCGCTGCCATGGACATCAACTACCGTGATGGGGTGGCGTTGCCATCGGTAAGAAGGTATCCGCAACGGCGGCGGCCGACCTTGGTCGGCGTCGCGCACGACCGGCGGCAGCGCCGGAGCGGTGTCAGCGGCGGAGCACGGAGGAGAAGCGCCCGGCGGGCGTGACGATGACGTGATCGACGAGGGGCACGCCGATGAGGTGCGCGGCGTGCTCGACGGCGTTGGTCAGCTCGACGTCCTCGTCGGTGGGCCTGGGGTCGCCGCTCGGATGGTTGTGGCAGAGGACGAACGAGGTGGCGGCCATCTCGAGGGCGGCGCGCAGCACGTCGGTCTGCTGGACGACGGTGGCGGTGAGGCCGCCGCGCGAGAGCATGCGGACGCCGCGCACGCCGCGGTGGACGTCGAGGGCGGCCATCCAGAGCTCCTCGTGGACGAGCGGTGCGAGCGTGGGCTCGAAGAAGCGGGCGATGTCGCGCGGCGAGCGCAGGCGCCTCGGGCGGCGGGAGCGCGCGGCGTGGACGCGCCGGCCGAGCTCGAGGGCGGCGAGCAGGCGCTGGGCGTCGTGGAGGCCGAGCTCGGTGCGCTGCGCGAGCGCGTGGGGCGCGAGGCGCCCGAGCTCGAGCAGGCCGTGCAGGCCGAGCAGGCGCGAGGCCGCGCCGGGGATGCCGAGCACCAGGTCGACGAGCGTGGCCTCCGGGGCGGTGTGCACGTCGACGAGCGGGGTGGCGGTGGGGAGGCTGTCGACCGCGTCGCTCATGGCGCCCCCGTGGCGGTGTCGATGGGCGGCGGCGCGAGCGCCGCGGGGATGTCGGCGAGCGCGGTCGTGGAGGCGCGCTGCGCGGCGCGGTTCATCGCGGCCACCTCCGGGAGCGGGTGAGGGCGCGGGCGAAGAGGCGGCGCGCGAGGCGGAGGCGGGTGGCGACCGTGGGGCGGGGGAGCGAGAGGGAGGCCGCGATCTCGTGCGACGTAGCGCCGGTGGCGGCGAGCGCCAGGATCTCGCGCAGCTCGGGGCGGAGACGGTGGAAGGCGCGCAGGAGGCCGCGCGCGACGAGGCGGGCCTCGGGAGAGGGGGCGGCGAGCGTGGAGAGGCGGTGAGGATCGAGCGGGGGCGCCTCGTGCCGGCGGTAGGCCTTGTCGCGGTAGTGCGATGCCTGTCGCGCGGCGACCCCGGCGAGCCAGGCGCGGAGGGCGTCGGCGGGAGCCGCGGAAGGGGAGGGGCGGAAGCGGCCGGCGCGCATGCTGCGCCAGGCGCCGAGGACCGTGTCCTGGGTGAGGTCGTCGAGATCGGCGGGGAGAACGCCGCGGGCGCGGAGGGTGCGGCGGATGAGCGGGCGCTGTTCGAGGAGCGCGGAGGGGTCGAGGTAGACGGCGGGGGAAGAGGGCTGGTGAGGGGACTTGGGCGGGCGGGCGAGGCGGCTGCGAGCAGCGGGGCGGGGGCGGCGAGAGGGCGGATCGATCTTTTGGCCTCGGTCGGGGCGTCGACGTGCGGTTTCCATGTCGGACCTCATACCCCTGAGCTCCGTTCAGAATAATGATCCGGCGGATCGGGTTTCCTTGAACTGCCAGTTCGTAGCGTCGCGAGATCACAAAAGCGCAGCCCGCGGGTGCTGGTAATACCCCGGGTGGCGTGACCGAACCCCGCGTCCAACCCCGACCAGTACGGCTGCTGATCGGCCGGTCCGTTGCAGGGCCACAACTCTCGCCAGGGTCGGCATCGAGGGCCCGCTCGCGCCCTCGTCCGGCGTGGAGCCCGCACGCTCCTCCGCTGACCGCCTTGACAGGACGGGGTAGCCATCACATACGCTAATTTTTCACAATGGGTGGGGGCGGCACGAGGGGCTGGGGTCGGTGTCTGCCTCGACCAGGTGGGTCGAGAAGCTGTGAGGAGGGTGTGGAACACAGTTCGCGGCCTGCTCGGGGAGCTGCGTAGACATGTGGTGCATGCTCGGCATTGCGACGTTCGAACGACCAGCACTCACGGTGACATGATGGACCAACTCCGAGTAGCATTGACGCAAACAGCGACGCGGTGTGCATCCTTGCTCCATGAGCGGAGGCGGAGGGGCGAATTTAAGTGCTTCGATCCCGCGAACCCAGAATCTATTCGTATCGCCAGTACGTGGACGGCTGGATTCTGTGCTTCCATTGGAGCCCTGGGCGGCGGTGGGGAGGCGACTATATTTCTTGATCATTTTTCCGGGCACCCTGAGCCGCACTTCTGGTTCGGCTTTGAGTGCCCTACGCGTGACCGTCTGCGTGAGTTGGCCTCACTTGCCCCGAAGGCTGGTTTTGTGGAACCCCCGTTGGTGCGGACTCAGCGCGACCTCGTAAGGAGCAGAGCCTTCCTTCGCTATCGTGACCCTCTGCGATACGAACATTTTGACCGGCTCGTCGAGGATCGGCCGAGTTCAGAATTTTTCCTCGGCGTGCACTATCCCCGGCCATGGCCTCTGTCTACCGATGCGCTTGATGACCTCACCTATCAGATCGTCAACTTTGTTACACGGTTCTCGTGTGCGCTTGACGACCAGTCCCAACGTGTAGCGGTTTCGCGCTGGGGACGCGCAAGCCCCGAGATCGAAAGAGCAGCGGTCGACTACGTCACCTCGTGGTTGAGCGCGAAGCGCTATCGTGTGCACACCCGTGAGCCCGAGCTTTGCGGATACGACCTGCTTGCAGTAAGCGATCTGCGAGAGCTTCATGTCGAAGTCAAGGGAAGTGCGGGTGAGCAGCGCTTCTTTTTGACGCGTAATGAGTGGGCGACGGCGCACTGTGATCCGCTCTGGCGACTATACCTGGTGATGAATGCCGTGACAATGCCTGAGATTAGAAGATACACATGTGAAGGCATGAAACGTCGCTTTATTATGGAGCCGACGCAGTGGTATGCGAGGCCGAGAGCCGATGGGCTATGATAGGGTTGCGGTCTCCGCTGGGCCGCGTTCGCTACTCGCTCAGCGGCGGCTTGCGCAGTCGCCATCGCGAGGATGAGCGGCATCATTCCTCCCCGTGGTGGCGGCCCATCCAGACGGTAAGCGCGCGCCGGGCCGGCACCGACGTCCCTATGCGCGGCGACCTGGAAGAGGAGACCCGGCTGCGGATCTCTCGCCCGGCAATATCGTCCGCTCCCGCCCCGGAGTTTTGGAGAGCGGGTGCCGAGGGACGGCGCGGCCGTCTCCCACGCCTCCGCGGTCGTCGCATCGAAGCTCCCCTGCGTAGCTCGACGTGCAAACGCCCGTGATGCGCCGACGGAAGCATTGCGCAACGGCGCAACCCGTTGCGGTGCATGGCAGAGCGTTGCGCTTCCCTCCTTGCCATCCTCATTCGTTGCACCGAGGCATGGGCGCATCTCACATCGGCACATCTGTTGCCGTCCCGCCACGCCGCAACGAAACCACGGCATGTCGCCACTGCGGCAGCCCAGATCCATATGCCATCACAGGAGGTTTTCCCCGTGAGTGAATCCCCGATGTTTTCAACCATGGTCCTCCCCCCGGATCTCGTCGCGGACGACGTGATCGGTCTCCGCGATCAGATAAGCGCGCGCATCGCGGCGGTGCTTCGGCCCAGGGGCGGCAAGCGCAAGGAGGCCGACGCGCCGCTGCCCAAGGGGCTCGAGCCCCTCGCGGCGCTGCCGCCGCACATCGACAGGCCGTGGAAGCGCTTCGACGCGGCCGCGACAGAGCTGCAGGGCTTCCGCGGCATGCGGGCGAGCGCGCAGGCCGATCAGCGCCATTCGGCGGCGAGCGAGGAGGAGCGGAGCGCGGCGAACTCCGACGTCGACGATCGGTGGCGCGCGTTCGAGCAGTGGAACGCGGGCGCCGCCGGGCTCTCCGACGATGGGCAGACGCCGGCGCCGTCCGAGGCGCGCTGGCTCTACGCGCAGCTCTTCCCGGCGCCCGAGGGGCTTCGCTTCATCACGCGCCGGCCCCGGGTCCAGTGGGCCGCGATGGTGCAGCGGATGAAGACGCTGGAGGAGGAGCGCGCGCAGGCGGTGATCGAGGGGTTCGGCGGGACCAGGCATCACCGGCAGCTCATCGCCGCCCACGCGCGCTTCGGCGAGGCGTACGGCTTCACGAACGTGGTCCTCGCCAAGGAGGGAACGCCGACCGATGGCCGGCCGCAGTGGAGCGCCGCCCGAGATGCGTTGCGGAGCCTGATCCAGAAGATCGAGAGCCACGCCGATCCGGAGATCCCGGGGAGCGAGGCGCTGGCCGCGTTCCTGCTGGCGCCCTACGTCGAGATGGTCGACGATCTCGCGAGGAACCGTCGAAGAGCCCCCGCCAGGAAGCCCGAAGCCGTCCCGGCGCCCCCGCCCGAGGCGGGCGGGACGCCGTGAACCCATCCGGGTGACCTGGCTCGTCCACGCGGGAGATGGGTGGCACCCGTCTCCCGGTGGACGTGCGTCCAACAAAAGACGGGTGGCACGCATCTCCGCGGTGGACGTGCCTCCAACAAAAGATGGGTGGCACCCGTCTCCCAGTGGACGTGCCTCTAGCAAAAGATGGGCGGCACCCGTCTCTGCGCTGGAGAGGCCTTCCTCCGACCCAGCGATCCCTGGTCAGCCGTCCTCGTGTCGGCGCCAGGGTGTCGTATCTGGACGAGATCCTGCCAGACCCTCGGGTCAGTCACCGTCGACCGGCCATGCGCCGGGCGGCCTGCATTGCTCGAACGCCGTGGCGATTCCACGGACGAGCCCGCTTTCGCCACGGAGTGCGTCAGGGCCTTACACTTGATCTGATCCTCCCAAGCCAATGACCCGCGAGACGCTCGCCTTCCGCCGCCGCGCCGCGGCGCGGAGCCTCTTCCCATGGCTGGACGCCCGGGTAATCTCGGACGCTCGGGAGGTGGGTCACGAACACGAACAGCGCATCGAGCCCGCGCGCGCGGGCGACGACCACGAAGTCCACGGCAGCCAGGAAGAGCAGCGCCGAGAAGCCGAAGAAGGCTGCCGCGCCCCGAAAGGCCGCCGCGACGAAGGAGAAGGCTCCTGCGAAGCCGAAGAGCACGGGGCGCAAGAAGGATGCGCCGCCCTCGCCGGTGCCGATGCTCCTCGGCGTCCTCGAGTCGCAGCGGCAGCTCGGCGGCGCGTCGTACCCGCCGACGCTCGAGCGGCTCGCGGAGCTGACCGGTGACACGCCCGCGGTGACGAGCAAGGCACTGAGCTCCAAGGAAGCGAAGGGGCGCGTGCTGCTGTCCCGCGCCGCGGGAGGCAAGAAGAAGCCAGCGCCCGGTACCGTGCTCGTGCTGCTCAAGGAGGACCTCCAGGCGGTCGCGCAGTCCGACCGGCTCCTGGAGCTGCAGCTCCAGTCGGCGCGCAAGCCCGACGCGCCCGCGGTCGATCTCGCGCAGCTTCCCAAGGGCCTCCTGCCTGACCTGGGCCGCGCGTTCAAGGCGGCGCTCGTGCAGCGCCTCGCCGAGCGCCGGCTTCCCCGGACCATCGGCGCCCTGACCGGCAAGAAGCCGCTCTTCTTCTTCCTCGCCGACGCCGTCCTCCCGGCCGCCGGCGCGCCGGCGCGCCCCACCATGACCACGGCCCCGACGGACGGCGCTTCCCGCCCCGCGGCCCCCGACGGCGCCCGCACAGCACCTGCCGACGCGGCGCCCACCGAAGCTCCCTCGAACGGCGCCCCCGCCGCCTCCCTTGCCGGCGCCCCCGCCGCCTCCCTTGCCGGCGCCCCCGCCGCCTCCCATGTCGGCGCCCCCGCCCCCTTCGCCGCCCGCTTCGACGCCGCCTTCACCGCCCTCGACCGCGACTCCGGCGGCAACAACTACGTCACCCTCCGCGCCCTCCGCGCCGCGCTCCCCGACGTCCCGCGCGCCACCTTCGACGCCGAGCTCGCCGCCCTCCGGCGCCAGCGCCGCTACTCGCTCGACCCCTCCGACGGCCGCCACCACCAGATGGCCGAGGCCGAGCGCGAGGCCGGCATCCTCGAAGCCGGCAACCTGCTCGTCTACGTCGCGCGGAGGCACGACGCATGAGCGCCGAGGAGCCCACGTTCGAGCGCTTCCTCCAGGCGCTCCGAGGCACCAACCCGTTCCGCAGCCACCGCATCACCGACGTCGGGGGCGGCGAGGCCACGGTCGAGTCGATCCACAAGAACGCCTTCACCAAGCTCACGCGCGTCGTGCAGGACGCCGCCAAGGAGCCCACCAGCATCGGCGCGCTGCTCATCGGCGCGCCCGGCGTCGGCAAGAGCCACCTGCTCGCGCGGCTCTTCCAGTGGGCCGGCGAAGACAAGGCCACCGTCGTCTACCTGCACAACATCCTCGCCTCGCCCGAGCGGATGCTCCGGTACGTGCTCAACGCGACCGTCAGCGACCTCGCGGGCCACCGCGGGAGCGACTACACGCAGTCGCGCCTCTACACCATCCTCAACCGCGCCCTCATCCGGACCGGCGCGTTCAAGGGCCGCAAGATGATGACCGGCCCCAAGGAGATCGAGGCGCGAAAAGAGGCGCTCGCCCGCCTCGGCGCCAAGATCGACCCCCAGAACGCCGTCATCCCCGTGCTCAACGCGTTCCTCACCGGGACGTCGCACGCGAGCCTCGGCGACCCGAGCGCCGAGAAGCGCGCCCAAGCCGCGGTGCTCTGGCTCTCCGGCGAGACGCTCGGGCCCGACGAGGCGCGCTTGCTCGACCAGGCGCGCCTGCTCGACCAAGCCGCCGGCGAGGAAGGCCTCTCCCTCCCCGACGACGCCGCGGTGGAGCGCGTCCTCCACGTCCTCTCCCACCTGTGCGCGCTCGCCGAGCTCCCGCTCGTGCTCTGCCTCGACCAGGTCGACAACCTCGATCCGGACGCCGTGCGCGCCCTCATGTCGTACGCCCACGCGCTGCTCGACCGGGCCAAGCACCTCGTCGTGATCGTCTCCGGCGTGAAGCAGTCCATGCTCTCCCTGCGCACCAGCGAGGTGATCCCGGCCGCCGCGTGGGACCGGATCGCCGAGCGGATCCTCGAGCTGCACATGATCTCGCCCGAGGAGGCCCGCGCCATCCTCGCGGGGCGGCTCGACGCCGCGCTCTCCGGCTTCGAGGAGAAGGAGATCGAGGAGGTCATCGCCGCCCGCAAGCGCGATCGGCTCTTCCCGCTCGGCAGCGAGTGGCTCGAGCGGCGCCTCGACGGCGTGCAGGAGCTCCGGCCGCGCGACGCGATCCTCTGGGCGCGCGACCGCTGGGAAGCGCAGCAAGACCGGCTCGCGGCCGTCGGCGGCAAGCGCTGGCTCAAGGAGTGGCCGGGCTCCGAGGACGGCGGAACGAAGCCGCCTCCGCCGAAGCTCGAGGACGTCATCGACGCCGAGGTGAGAAAGAAGCTCGAGGAGGGCAAGAACCGCCGCCGGCTGCAGCAAGCGTCGCTGCCGCCCGACGAGGACAACCTCGCGAGCCTGACGCACCGCCTGCTCTCCCGGTGCGCCGGCAAGGCGAACGCGACGCTCCTCGGCATCGAGCACCTCACCGCGAAGAAGCGGGGCAAGGCCCCGGCGTATCACCTCCTCGCCAAGGAGCGGCGCGCGGACGGCGTGATCGTGACCACGGGCGTGACGTTCCTCTGCGCGCCGAGCGGGCACGGCGCGCGGATGCCGCTCCAGCGCATGGCCGAGGACACGAAGCACACGGACAAGCGCATCCTGGTCACCGACGAGGAGCGCCGGCCGCTGCGGCTGGGCGGCGCCGGCAAGGCCGCGTACGACGCGCTCTGCAAGCTGGGCCGCCAGCGCTTCCTCCACCTCCACCTCGACTTCGCCGGGCACGCGGAGCTCGACTCGCTGGTGGGGCTCCTCGGCGCCGCGAGGAGCCAGGACCTCGAGATCGAGCACCCGCGCGGGCAGTACCGCAAGGTGACCGAGGACGAGGTGATCGCGTCCTTCCAGCGCCAGAGCCTGCTGCTCGCCCACCCGCTGCTGCGCGAGCTGCTCACCGAGGAGATCGTCAAGGGCGGCGGGGACTCGGTGCCGCCCCCGCCGTGGGATCCGCAGCAGACGCGCGAGCACGTCATGGCCGAGCTGTCGTGGCGCCTCGGCCTGATGGCCAAGGAGCTCGCGCAGATCTTCGCGAGCCGGAAGAAGGTCTCGGAGAAGCGCTTCCCGGAGGTCTGGTCGCACATCAAGAAGACGGCGCAGGCGCTCCATGACGAGGGGCTCGTCCACGCGACGGCCACCGACGACGACCTCTTCGTCCAGCTCCGGGGCAGGAAATGAGGCTCGTCCACGTCAACGTGACCCAGCTCCGCGTCGCGGCGACGTGCCCGAGGCTCCACTGGTTCGACACGCGCGCCACGGCCGAGCGGCAGGACGGGCGAAAGGTGGTGAGCCGCATCTGGCGCAGGGGCGGGGAGGCGCCCGGCTGCGGCGCGCTGTTCCACACCGCGGTGGAGCGCTTCAACGCCGCCGCCGCGAGCTCGGACGAGGTGCTGGCCGCGCTCGAGGGCGCCCGCGACGCCGCGGGCCTCCAGCAGGCGCTGATGCGCTGGTTCAACGCGAGCTGCATCGACCTGGACGCCTTCGCGGCGCGCCCGGTGCCGCTGCGGCTTGGCTTCATCGCCGCGGTCCAGGTCTACATGGAAGAGCTCGCGCGCCTCGCGGTGCACGCCAGGGCGGCCGGCCTGCCGGCCGCGGAGCTCAGGCGCCAGCTCTTCGGGGACTCGCGCAAGCGGGTCGACGTGACGTTCCACGTGGGGGAGGACGTCCACGTCCACGTGACCGGGGCGATCGACTACGTGTACTTCGATCCGCGGCTCGGGAAGCACCGGATCGTGGACTACAAGCTCACGCCGGCGACCTCTCCCAACAGCGATCTGTTCCAGGTCTTCACGTACGCGCTGATGCACCACCACCAGCACGGCACGAAGCCGGACGTGGCGGTGTTCTACCTCCACCCGACCCGCAGCGTGCGGGAGGCGCGCTGGGAGGAGGTCGAGGCGAAGCGCGGCAAGATCCACGAGCTCATCGCCAGCATGGTGGCGTGGTCCGACCACGCGCTGGGCGCCGGGGGGCTCCTGCCGCCGGGCGACCGCACGTACTGCGACGGCTGCAAGCACGAGCGGTCCGGGGCCTGCGTCGCAGAGCTCGGCCACAAGGACAGGGGCGCGTGGGACCGGCGCTGGGCCGCGCTCGAGGCCACCCGCGGCGAGGCGGCGGAGGCGCGCGCGCGCGTCGCGGCGGGCGCGCCGGCGGCGGCCGGAGAGCCGCTGGCAGACGAGGCGCCGGCGGATGAGCCGATGGTGGAGGACGACCCCGAGCTCGAGGAGGCGCTGGCGGTCGTGAAGCCGGCCGGCGAGCGCCAGAGGCCGGCGCCGGGCCGAGGGAACAAGGCGCCGGCGGAGGCGCCGCCGGGCGGCGCGCGCTCGACGCCGGCGGAGGCGCCGCCGAGCGGTGGGCCGAAGGCGCCGCCAGGCGGTGAGCGCTCGACGCCCGCGGCGCCCGACGCGGGAGCAGGGCCGCCGGCGGCGCGGACCGCGGACGTCACCGGCATGCTCCTCGGATTCGACGACGGCGGCTCGCCCGTCTGCATGGATCCTGCGGTGCTGCGGACGCACGTCTCGGTGGTCGGCGCGGCGGGCAGCGGCAAGACGTGGATGGCCAAGATCATCGCGGAGGAGGCGCTGCGGGCCGGCGTCCCCGTCCTCGCGATCGACCCGCAGGGCGATCTCGTCCAGATGATGGAAGCGCGCCCGCGCTCCGACGTGCCGCCGGCGCTGCTCCGCGCGTGGGAGGAGCTCCAGGAGCGCATGGAGCCGCGCATCCTCACCCCGGGGTCGTCGCACGGCCAGAGGCTCTGCCTCGACCCCCTGCGGCTCCCGAGCGCGAGCGAGCTGTCGCACATCGCGAACCCCGCGCTCCGCGCCGAGGAGGAAGAGGGACTGCTCGTGGCGGTGGCGGCCAACCTCGTCAGCCTGTGCGCGTGCGGCGGTGAGGAGGAGTCGCAGCGCACGTTCCTCTACCAGGTGCTGCAGCGCCTGCCGCGCGCGGCGCCGGTCCGGCTGAGGGACATCGTGGCCGCCGTCACCGCCCCCGAGGATCTGGGCATCGACGAGGTGGACAGCCTGATCCGCAAGTCCGAGCGCGAGCGGCTCGCGCGCCGGCTCAACACGTTCGTGCAGGGCCCGTCCGCGCGGCTGTTCTCGGGAGGGACGCGCCTCGACTTCACCGAGCTGCTCCGGCCCTCACGGCCGGGGCGCGTCCCGCTCAACATCGTTTACCTGAACGCGCTCAGCAACGACGACGAGAAGCACTTCTTCCTCGCGGCCCTCGCGACGGAGCTGTACCGGTGGATGATCACGACCGTGGACGCGACCTCCGGCGGCGTGAACCTGCTCTTTTACATCGACGAGGCGCGCGACTGGATCCCGGCCGGCGGCAGCAAGCCGCCCGCCAAGCAGCCGCTCATCCGGCTCTTCACCCAGGGCCGGAAGTACGGCGTCGGTTGTTTGCTATGCACCCAGAGCCCTCGCTCGGTGGATTACAACGTGTTCGGCAACACGAGCACGAAGCTCATCGGGCGGCTCGAGGCGGCCCAGGATGTGGAACGGGTGATCGACTGGTTCACGATCGAGGGCGGGGCCCCTCCCTGGGTCGCCGCGCGCAAGGGGGCGCCGAAGGGGAGCTTCGTCGCGCGCTGGCCCGACATGCCCGCGGCGCTCGCGGGCCGCGCGTTCAAGGGGCGAACGCTGTTCACGCGCCACGCCGGCGCGTGGTCGCCCGACCGCGTGGAGCGGGCCGTCACCGAGGCGGGGCTCCGCGGCCCGGGCAAGTGACGCGCCCGGCGCCTGCGGGGGCCTCGAGGCTGCTGGATCGAAATGGCTTCCCAGGGTGAGAAGTTCGCCGAGCTCGCCGAGCGAATCGAACGCGAGCTGAAGCGCATGAATGATGGCGCGGCCGCCGCTGCCCGGCTCGGCCCCGCGCGGGCACGGGAAACCGCGCCTTCTTGGCTCGCCCGCGTCCTTTCGAGGTTTCGACGTCGGAAGGATCCGCCGAACGCCGGGGATGAGGGAGCTCGCCGGTTCGACGAGGTGGAACGCCGCCTGGAATCCCTCGAGCAGTACGGCGCGGCGCTGGCGCGAGAGGCTGCACAGCATGCCGCGAACGCCGGTGAGTGGGAGCGACGCGCGGAGCTCGCGGTCCTGGCGGGCGATGATGATCTCGCGCGCGATGCGCTCTCGCGGCAGCGCGAGGCGCTCCAACGTGCATCGTCGCTCGAGCGGCAAGCCGCGACGATCTCGGCGGCGATGGCCGAGTACACGTCCGCTCTCGCCGCCATCAAGGCCTCCTCGCGTTGACGGGGTTGTGACGGACGCCGCGATCCGGGCCAGCCCTTCCCGCCTGCGCGATCTCCGGGCCCGCGGCGAGTAGCCCAGCGCCACCCGCGTTCGCGTCGTCGATCGTGGGAAGGCTGCTCTACGGCTGGACAGGTAAGGCGAGTGGTGGTTGGGTTGCTGAGCTTCTCTTGCGCTGGCATCGCGACCTCATGCGGCATCGCTGGCGCAGATCGGATGAACGACATGAACCAGGTTTCCTTGGGACTGCGGAGCTCTATTGCAGGGCTCGCGATGATGGTGGCGTTGAACGCGGCATGCACCCAGGAGCGTCCACCCGGGGATGGACCGGAGTCGGGCGGCGGGGCCGGCACGACGGCGGCGACCAGTGGAGATGCCTCCGGGAGCGGGGCAGGTGGCACGGGAGCGGGCGGAGGGTCAGTAGGCGCGGGCGAAGGCTCGGGGGGCAGCCCCGCTCCGGCGACCGGAACCGGCGGCGAGGCCGGGGTCGGTGGAGCCGGAGGCTCGGTGGGGACAGGTGGCGCCGGCGCCGGAGGAGGTGACGGCGGCGCCGGCGGAGGAGGTGACGGCGGCGCCGGCGGAGGCAGCGTCTGCATGAAGACGAGTAGCACCGCTGGAGACATCACTGGCGACGAGTGTGTCGACATGAAGGATTGGGACGTCTTGGTGGCCGAATTCGGCGTGACCGTCGAAGCCGGGGGCGATCCGTGCGCCGACTTGGATCACAGTGGCCGGATCGACGACCTGGACTACCTCGTGCTCGCGGAGAACTGGGGGAAGGGACCTGGTTGCAATGCCACTCCTTGACGCAGGAGGGCTTGTTGGGACGCGCTCCGTCGACCCTTCGTGAACGCAAAGGTACGCTGCTGCTCGTTCGTACGGCTCCCCACGGAGCTCGTTCGAGTTTGACATAGGCCCGCTCCGCTCCCATCGTCCCGCCCGAACGGCCCACTCCGCTCTCGTCCCATCGCTTCGGTCTTCGTCAACGATGGGGACTTGCAACGGGACCACGTTGACCTTGTGCGCCCCGACATCGGACAGATCCCCCTCGGGCCCGCGGCACGTGGCCCCGCGCCACCGGCGCTCGAGTCGTCGATCGTGGGAAGGCTGCTCTACGGCTGGACAGGTACGGCGAGCGGTGGTTGGGTTGCTGAGCTTCTCTTGCGCTGGCATCTCGCCTGATGCGGCATCGCTGGCGCAGATCGGATGAACGACATGAACCAGGTTTGCTTGAGGCTGCGGAGCTCTATCGCAGGGCTCGCGATGATGGTGGCGATGAACGCGGCATGCGCCCAGGTGCGTCTACCCGAGGACGGACCGGACTCGGGCGGCGAGGCCGGCATGGCCGAGGTCGATGGAGCCGGAAGCTCCGTGGGGACAGGTGGCGCCGGCGCCGGTGGAGGTGACGGCGGCGCCGGCGGTGGAGGTGACGGCGGCGCGGGCGGGGGCAGCGTCTGCATGAAGACGAGCCGCACCGCTGGAGACATCACTGGCGACCAGTGTGTCGACATGGAGGATTGGGACGTCTGGAACGCCGAATTCGGCGTGACCGTCGAGGCCGGGGGCGATCCGTGCGCCGACCTGAATCACGATGGCTGGATCGACGAGCTGGACTACGTCGTGCTCGCGGAGAACTGGGAGAAGGGACCTGGTTGCAGCGCCGCTCCTTGACGCAGGAGCGCTTGTTCGGACGCGCTCCGTCGACCCTTCATGAACGCGGGGAGCTCCCGCTCCCCTAAGCAACACCTTCTTGGGGTCGAATGCCTACGGCCTTGGATATCATCGCCATCAGACTCGTGCCGAAGGGTTCCCATCTGCGATCCGTCGATCCTACCCCCGCCCCAGCGGCGCAGGGCGCTGCGCCCCGCTCGAGTGGCGCCGCCGGCAAGAGCGTGCCGAAGCCGGGCAAGAGGCGGAAGCTCTCGGCGGCGGAGAAGCCTCCTCGTAGGACATGGGCGGCATGCTCGTGGGCAGTCGGCGAGCCAACATGGTCTTTCCGCTGCCCGGCGGGCCCATCATGATGAGGTTGTGTCCGCCGGCGGCCGCGATCTCGAGGGCGCGGCGCGCCCCGTGCTGGCCGCCGACCTCGGCGAAATCCACCGCCGCGGCGCCGGGCTCGGGGACGAGCGTGGCCACGGAGCCGGCGCCGGGACGGCTTTGTTGCCGCGGAGATGCGCGGCGACCTGGCCGAGGTGCTCGGCGATCGAGCACGATGCCGAGTTGCTGGAGCGCGGCGCGGACGCGCACGCGGCTCTCTCGGACGCTCGCCTCGGCGAGGCCCACCCTCGGGAAGAACGAGGGGCTGCGGCCCGAGTCGACCCCCACGCGGATGGGGGGGCGTCGAGCCCGAGCAGCGAGAACGTGAGCATCGCGGCCTGCATGTCCGAGCCCTTTCGCGAACGGCGTGCCAGGCGGGGACGCACGCAATTTCAGGGACTTACGGGCAGTCCGGGGGAGCGGATGCGGCGGAGGGGGTGGCGGCCGCCAGGGGCGCCGGGCCCGAGGCGCTCGCGGGCCCCCTCCCGGCACACCCACGTTGGGTTCGCGGCAGACCAACGCGGCCGCGCTCCGCTCTTCTTGCAGGTAGCTCTTGGCGCCTTCCGCACCTCATTGCGTGCGTCAGACCTCTTTAGTCAGCAATAGCAAGAAAGGCTCTCACGAATGCTCCGGACGGTGGACGGTCCTCAGACGAGCATCAATTTCGCGATCGGATGCCTCGCCAACGCTGCTCGCGGCGAGTAGAGAGGAGCGGATGCCGGGAACACCTCACGAGGTGCTCATCGTCGCGCTGCGGGACCGTCCAGCGCTGCTCGCCGACCTCTTCCGGCGGCTCACCGGTAGCTCGTTCGGCACGCCGGCCGAGGCGACCGATGCCACCGTGCGTTTCACCAGGGCCATCGAGGTTCGTCCGGACCTGCTCCTGCGCTCGCGGGGGCTAGGCTGGGTGATGGTCGAGATCCAGAACTCCATCGATGAGCGTAAGCGGAGGAGCTGGCCGCTGGCGGTCAGCGTGCTCGTCCATCAGGAGAAGGCGATGGGCGAGGTGATCGTGATCACGGCCAGCCGCCGCGTGGCCTCCTGGGCGAAGCGGGCCGCGCGCTTTCGGGGCGAGCTCGGCACGCGTTTCGAGCTGACGCCGCGGGTGCTGCTCCTTTCGGGTCGGCGCGTCGAGGCGCTGCTCGATCCAGCGCATCCGGAGCTGGCGCTCTTCGCCGCCTGGGCCGTGCACCACCGCCACGGGCCCGCTGCGCGCAGGATCGTGGTGCGCGCCCTGGAGCTCACCGAGCAGCACCTCACCGACGAGCCGTTGCGAGACGCGCAGGCACGTGCGATCCTGGCCGTGCTGAGCGACGCCATGCTCGCCTCGCTCAGGGAGCTGGCCATGGATCCGAGCAAAGTCCCTGAAACCCAAGCGTCTCGGCGTTTCCGGCTCTTCTTTGAAAAGCGCGGAAGAGCCGAGGGCAAGATCGAGGGCAAGCAGGAGGCCCTGCTCGCCGTGCTCGACGCGCGCGGCCTGTCGCTGACGGCGGAGGAGCGCGCTCACATCGAGGCCTGCACCATCCCGGCGGAGCTCGATCGATGGATCGCCCGCGCCGCAACGGCCGCCTCCATGAGCGAGGTGTTCGCGCCGGAACCGGTCAGGGCGGCACAGCGCTCGATCCCGGGGAATCGCTCGCGCGTCCCGGAGCGGAAGGGGCGTAAGTCGCCAGCCCCGCGGAAGCCGACGCGGGCGTCGTAACGAACGCGCCGGCTTCCCTGGCCGGCATCCGCGGGGCCCCCCCGATCGGCCCACGCCGCTCTCGTCGCCATCGCCTCCTTCGTCAGCGATGGACCTGGCAACGGGTGCCGCGCAGACGGTCGCGTTCGACGCGAAGCCTCAAGGCTGCTGCTGCTTCTTCTTCTTCCACTTCTTCTTCGGCTTCGGCGGCGGCTTCATCTTCTTCGGGTCCTTGGGCGCCCACGGCACGCGCGTGTCGATCGGCAGGATGTCCTCGTGCGGCAGCGCGCGCTCGCCCTCGCGCTTCACCGCGAACGACGCCGAGACCACGTTGATCCTGTGCGCCCCGACATCCGACAGATCCCCCTTGGCGCGGAGCCCGATAGGGATGCAGAAGAGCCGCTTTCTCTCTTCCTCATCCATGTCGGCCGCCGCCGCCGCCCCGCCGCCCAGGCCGCGCCGGTCGCCGATCATGTTCGGGTTCTCCACCGCTTGCTGGAGCTGCTCGAGCACCTCCTCGGCACACACGAGCTCCGGCTTGGGTTTCTTCTTGCTGCCGGACGGATACTGCACCTTGGACTGGACCTTGACCGTCACGGTCACCGGCTGCCGGTCGGGCCCCATCTGCAGCGCGCTCCCCGCGAGCGCGCCCTTGGCCGCGTCCACGATGCGATCCCACGTGGGGCCGTCTCCGGCCGTCGCGCTCACCAGCCGGACGCCGAGGACCTGGCCGTCGGCGCCGAGCTTGACCTCGAACGTCGCGCGCGCGTCCAGGGGCGCGGCCGAGGCGCGCACCGTGTCCGCCAGCGTGCTCGCCACCACGCCCGCGGCCGGGACGCTGATCCCCACGCTCTTGTCCTTGCCGTGCAGCGTCTCGTTCAGCACCTTGCCCGCGATCGCCGGATCCATGGGCTGCGCGCGCGGGGCGGCCGTCGGTGCCGCGCGCGGCGCGTCGGGGCCGGGGAGCAGGCCGGGCACGCTCCAGAGGGGCGTCCCGATCCCGGGCGCGAGCGCGACGCCCCCGCCCGCCGCGGGGGGCGGTCCGCCGTACTCGTCGCCGGGCGGCGCGGCCGCCGGCGGTCCCGGCGCCTCGGCCACGGGCCCAGGCGCCTCGGCGGGCGCCGGCGCCTCGGCCACGGCCCCGGGCGCCCCAGCCGCAGGCGCGGCGGCCTCGGCGGCGGGCGCCGCGGCCTCCGGCGCCGCGGTCTCCGGCGCCTCCTTCGGCTCGGCGGCGGGCGCCGCGGGCGCGGCCGGCACCGGCCTCGCGCGCTCCGTCGAGGCGACCTTGGCGGCCGCGGCGCCCGCCGCGGCCGCCTGCGTCTTCTCGGCCGGCGCGGCCTTGCCGACCTCGCCGGCCTCTTCCGGCTCGCTCGCGACCGCCTCGCCGCCCGCCGCCGCACCCCGGGGAGCCGGCGGCTCGAGCTCGATGTCGATGCCGTCGACGGCCGCCTGCGGTCCGGCCGGGGCCTCGGCGAGCCGCTCGGGCGTCGGCGCCGCCAGGATGGCGAGGTGCGCCGCGACCGCCATGGCCAGGGCCACGGCCTCGCGTCCCCGCAACGAGATGCTCACCGCCTCCTCGATGCAAGGCGACTACGCATCGATCGAGGCTAGCATGTCCCCCGGCGCGCGGACCGGACTCCCCGGGTGTCCCCCGCCCGCCGTCGCGAAAAGCACGATTGCGGCGGTGGCCACGCCGGAGGCTGCCGGCGACTGCAGGGACCGGCATTCGCCGGTGGCGATGTCATCGGCTGGATATGTAAAGCCTCTTACGAAGTCGCGCGCCCAGCCTTCAGCCCCTCACCGCGCCCTCTGCCCTCGACGGCCCTTCACCCCGAGGTACCGCTGCTGATCCTCCGCGCTCGCCATCATCGCGGCAGACGTCGTCTCGAGCGCGATCCGCCCGCCGACCATGACCGCGAGCCGGCGCGAGAGCGCCGCCGCCACGGCGAGCCGCTGCTCCACCACGAGCATCCCGATGCCCTCCTGCGACAGCGATCGCAGCGCCTCGACGAGCTGCTCCACCACGAGCGGCGCCAGCCCCTCCGAGATCTCGTCCAGAATAAGGAAGCGCGGCCCGATCATCAGCGCCCGCGCGATGGCGAGCGCCTGCTGCTCTCCCCCGGAGAGCGCGCCGGCGAGGACGCGCCGACGGTCGAGGAGCCGCGGAAACAGCGCGTGGACGCGCTCGCGCGTCCAGCCCGCGCCCGGCGTGCCGCCGCGCTCCGCCATCATCTGGAGGTGCTCCTCCACCGTGAGCGACGGGAAGATCCGCCGCCCCTGCGGGACATACCCGATCCCGAGGCGCGCGATCCGGTCAGGCCTCTCCCCGAGGATCTCCACCCCGTCGAACCGCACCTGCCCCTCCGCGCGCGGGACGAGCCCCATCAGCGTATTGCAGAGCGTCGTCTTCCCCATCCCGTTGCGGCCCACGAGCGAAAGCGGCTCCCGGCCGATCTCGAGATCCACCCCCATGAGCACGTGCGCCTGCCCGTGATACGCGTGCAGCCCCGAGATCGAGAGGAGCGCGTCACCCATGGACCGCTCCGAGGTAGAGCGCGTGCACCTCCTCGCTCGCCTGGATCTCCTCCGGGCTCCCCGTCACGACCGTCTGCCCCTGGTGCAGGATCGTCACCACGCTCGCGAACTCGAGCGCGATATCCATGTCGTGCTCGATGAGCAGGACCGTCATGTCCGGCTCGAGCTCCGACAGCAGCTCCAGGAGCCGGCCCCGCTCCCCTGGCGAGAGGCCGGCGGCCGGCTCGTCGAGGAGCAGCTGCCGCGGCCCGCCGGCGAGCGCCATCCCGATCTCGAGCTGCCGCTGCTGCCCGTGCGAGAGCGCCGCCGCGGGCGTGCCGCGCTCCGCGCTCAGCCCGACCCGCTCCGCCATCGCGTCGGCGCGCGCCCAGTCGGGCCGCTCGGCCAGCGCCGCGAAGAGGCTCGCCCGGCGCTGGCCGCTCCCGCGCGCGGCCAGGAAGAGGTGCTCGCGCACGGTCAGCTCGGCGAAGAGGTGGGCCGTCTGGTACGTCCGGCCGAGCCCCCGGCGCGCCCGCGCGTGCGGGGAGAGCCGCGTGACGTCCTCGCCGAACAGCAGGATCGCGCCCTCGGTGGGCTCGAGCTCCCCGGAGAGGAGGTTGAACAGCGTCGTCTTCCCGGCCCCGTTGGGCCCCAGGATCGCGCGGCGCTCGCCGCGCTCGACGCGGAGCGAGACGCCCCGCAGCGCGTGGAACCCCCCGAAGCGACGCCCGAGCCCCGCGACCTCCAGCGCCGGCGCGCGCTCACGGCCCGCGATCACGGCGGCCCCCGCGCTGGAGAAGTCGGTCCCCGAGGGGGCGAAGGCGCCGCCCGAGCGGGCGCGCGGCCCGGCGCACGACGCCCGCCAGCCCCTCGGGGAGGAACAGGGTGACCCCGAGGAAGATCAGCCCGATGAGCGTGTTGAAGCGGTCGGTGTACGAGCTGGCGAAGTTATTGACCAGCGTGAACAGGAGCGCTCCGAGGAACGCGCCCTCCAGGTGCGCGAGGCCGCCGGCGACGGCGATCACCACCATGGCCTCGGTCCGGGACATGTCGATCGACCCGGGAGAGATCGAGCCGTTGTACCAGACCCCGAGCACGCCCCCGACCGCCGCGACGAAGCCGGCCAGGGTGAACGCGGCCACCCGGTACGCGGCGACGTTGAAGCCGAGCGTCCGCATCCGGCGCGGGTTGTCGCGGATCCCCTGGAGCGTCAGGCCGAACGGCGTCCGGACGACGCGGCGAACGAGCCAGTACATCGCCGCGGCCGCGGCGAGGCTCACGCCATAGAACGCGCCCGGGCTCGACAGCGAGATCGCGCCGAACGACGGCGCCCGCACGCCGTTGATGCCCGTGTGGCCGTTGGCGAGGGCGTGATCCTGGTCGACGAACCGGTAGAGCAGCATCGCCTGGGCGAGCGTGATCATGAAGAAATAGATGCCCTGCGTCCGGCAGGCGACGAGCCCGAACACGAACGCCACCGCGCTCGCGATCGCGAGCGCCGCGATCACCCCGGCGTACCACGGCAATCGGTGCGTCGCGGTGAGGATCGCGACCGTGTAGCCGCTCACCCCGTAGATCGCGACCTGCGCCAGGGAGAACATCCCGGCGAACCTCGACAGGAACACCACGCTGAGCGCGACGGTCCCGAGGAACAGCGACTGCGCCCCGATCTGCACCACGAAGAAGTCGGGCAGCAGCAGCGGGCACGCCGCGAGCAGCGCGAGGATCGCGAGCGCCGCGGGGCCGCTCGGGCCGGCGGCGCTCCGGGGCTCCTCGGCCGTCGGCTCCTCGGCCGTCACCTGGCCCTCCCGAGGAGCCCCTGGGGGCGGAAGGCGAGGACGGCGATCATCAAGAGGTACGTGACGATCACCGAGTACGTCGGGAAGTACGCGAGGCCGACCTGCTCGATGAGCCCCACGAGGAGCGCGCCCAGCGCCGCGCCGCCGATGCTGCCGAGCCCCCCGACGATGACGACGACGAGCGAGGACAGGAGGTAGCTCCCGTCGTCGCCGGGGGAGATCGAGAGGTTGGTGCCGCCGATCGCGCCCGCGAGCCCCGCCAGGAAGGCCCCGAGCGCGAAGACGACCAGGAGGACGGCGTCGACGTCGATGCCGAGCGCGGCGACCATGTCCCGGTCGTCGATCCCCGCGCGGACGAGGCGCCCGAGCCGCGTCCGCTGGAGCACGAGCCAGAGCACCACCCCGACGACGACCGCGGCGCCCATCGTGGCGAGCCGGAGGGTCGGGTAGACGACGCCGGCGAGGCTCGTGCTGCCGTCGATCGCGGGCGGCGGGGTCACGTCGACGGTGTGGCCGCCGTACTGCGCGAGGAGCTGGTCGGCGATGACGATCCCGGCGCCGATCGTCACGAGCGCCTGGCGCATGTCCGAGCCCTTCGTCGGCCGGAGGAGCGTCCGCTCGAGGGCGAGCCCCGCGACGACGGTGACGAGCGGCGCGAGGAGCATCGCGAGCACCCAGCTCCCGGTCGCCTCGCGGATCGCGTAGGCGGCGTAAGCGCCGATCAGGCAGAGCGCGCCGTGGGCGAGGTTGACGAGCCGCATCACGCCGAAGACGAGCGTGAACCCGCTCGCGACGAGGAAAATGAGCGCGCCGCGGGTCAGCCCGTTCAGCGTGACGAGGATGAGCTGGGTCATCTCCCTGGCGTCCGGTCCGCCCGCCGCCGCGGCGCGCTTCGGCGCCCCACCGCGCGGCGGGGCGGCTCCCGCGTCACGGGCAGCTGGGATTGTCGCGGTTGAACGAGCCCAGCTTGAGGAACTCGTCCTCGGGCAGCTTCATGGTCTGGTTCACCTCGGGGACGACCTTGAGCAGGCGCTTGAACAGCGTCCCGTCCTCCTTCTTCTCGACCACGGTCAGGTACGAGTCGGCGACGGCGTTGCGGTTCTTGTCGAGCTTCACCTTGCCGCTCGGCGCCTCGAACTCGAGCTTGGCCAGGGCGTCCTTGAGCTTCTGCTGGCCGTTCGAGAGGTCGCCGCCGGCCTGCTTCAGGGCGAGCAGGGCCGCCTTCATGTTCGTGTAATACGAGTGGAGGGTGCCCGAGGGGAACTTGTAGGCGTCGGGGAACTTGGCCCGGTACGCCTTGACGAACGCCTGCCACGCCTCGCTCGGGTTGTCGTCCGCGATCGGCACCCCGGAGATGGTCCCGACGAGGTGCTCGGCGATATCCCCCTTCGAATCGAGGACCATCTGGTCGACCGTGCTCGAGCCGCCGATGAGGGGCGCCTTCCCGCCGAACTGCTTGTATTGCTTGAGGAACGTCAGGGCGTCGGCGCCGCCGAGCGCCACGTAGATGGCGTCGATGTCCTTCGGCAGCGACGAGATCACGGAGCTATAGTCCTTGGTCCCGAGCGGCACCCACAGCTTCTTCGGCACGCGCCCGCCCACGTGGCAGAACTCGGCCATGAACCCGCCGACCAGGGTGTACGGGTACGAGTAATCCTCGGCGAGGGTCGCGACCCGCTTGTAGCCCTTCTCCTTGAAGGCGTAGCTCCCGACGCCGGTCATCCACTGCGCGCCGTCCGGCGAGAACCGATAGAAGTTCGGCGCCTGGTCGCGGAGCGTGATGTCCTGCGCCGCGGCGCTGCCGTTGACGAACACCCGCTCCGGGTGGCTCTTCGCGAGATCGCGGACGGCGAGCCCCTCGTCCCCCGACAGCGGGCCCACGATGAAGTCGACCTTCTCCTGCTCGATGAGCTTGCGGGCGGCGTCCCGCGCGACGTTCGGGGTCGCGTCCGAGCTCTCCTTCACGAGGACGATCTTCTTGCCGGGGATCGCGCCGCCGAGCTCGTCGAACGCCAGGTCGACCCCCCGCATCGCCTCCTCGCCGAGCGAGGCCAGCGGGCCCGTCATCGTGGCGATCACGCCGATCTTGATGGTGTCGGTCTTCGCCGGATCGGCCTTGGCCTGGCCGTTCTTGGCCTGCTCGGCCGGCGGCGCGACATCGTTCTTCTGCGGACTCCCGTCGTCGCAGCCCCACAGGAGCCCTGTGCAGGCGAGCAGGGCCGCCGCCGTCGACATCCGCCCACGAGACCTCGTCAGGCTGCCAAGGAAGCGCATCGAACCCTCCGTCTCCCTCCCCAACGGTGATCCCGGCGAGCCGATCTCGACGAGCCGACTGGGAACCATCGGAAAAGACCCATAACACGGCACAGCGCGCCGGGGGTATCTGTTTGGAACGGACGGGTGCGGGCTGGTCGGAACGCCGCGGCGGTGGCGCCGGGAGGTTTGCCGTGTGCCGGTAATGCGATAAATGTTACAAATCGGATCGTGGCTTCAGAGCACCGGCGTGCCCGGCGCCGCGTCCTCGACCGTGATGGTGCGGACTCGCCCCTCGACCTCGGCGGTGAGCAGCATGCCCTCGGACACGAGCCCTTTGCCGAAGTCGCGCGGCGGCAGGTTGCAGAGGACGACGACCCGCGTGCCGACCAGCTCTTCCGGGGCGTAGCTCGCGGCGATGCCCGAGATGATGCGCCGGGGAACGCCGTCGCCGGTATCGACCCGCAGATCGAGCAATCGGTCCTTCTTCTTCACGCGCTCGGCGCTCGTGACCACGCCGATCCGGAGATCCAGCCGGGCGAAGTCGTCGAAGGGCACGGGGCCCTTGCCCTGGCGCGCCGGCTGGGCGGCCGCCCCGGCGCCGCCGTTCGCCTCGGGCGCGGCCTTGGCCTCCGGCGCGGCCTTGGCCTCGGGCGCGGCCTTGGCCTCGGGCGCGGCCTTGGCCTCCGGCGCGGCCTTGGCCGCCGGCGCGGCCTTGGTCGCCTCGGCGTCCGCCGGCGGCGGGGCGAACCGGGCGAGCAGCTCGGCCTCTTTCTCCTTCTCGAGGCGCGGGAAGATCGGTGAGCCCTTGCGGAGCTTCTCGCCGGGCGCTCGGGCAGCGGGGAGCTCCGGCCACTGGTCGTTGCCCGGCTCGGGCGTGATGGGCGGCAGCCCGAGCTGCTCGCGCATCCTGCTCGCCACGACGGGCATCACGGGCGAGATCATCACGCTGATCGCCCCGAGCTGCTCGATCAGCGTCGCGACGATCGTCCCGAGGCGCCTCGGATCGGTCTTCTTGGCCACCCACGGAGCGGCCTTGTCGACGTAGAGGTTCGCCGCCGCGACCGCCGTCCAGATCGCGTCGAGCGCGCGCGTCGGCTGGTGCCCGTCGAACGCCGCCGCCGCCGCCGCCGAGGCCTGCCGGTGCGCGCTGGCGAGCTCCTCCTCGAGCGGGCCGAGCTCCCCCTTCTCGGGGACCTCGTCGGCGAACGGGAGCACCCGGTTCAGCAGGTTGCCGAGCGCGTTGCCGAGCTCCGAGCCGTACCGGGCCAGGAGGTCCTGGATGCTGAAATCGCCGTCCTGACCGAACGAGATCGCGCGCATGAGGCAATAGCGCACCACGTCCACCCCGACGGGCGGCGCGCCGGCCGCGGCGCCCGCGCCGCCGGGGTGGGCCGCCGCCGCCGCCTCGGAGAGGGCCTCCGCCACCTCGACGGGGCTGATGGTGTTGCGCAGCGTCTTCGACATCTTCTGGCCGCTGTAGGTGAGGAACCCGTGGGCGAGCACCTGGCGCGGCAGCTCGGCCTCGCCGTAGCCGGCCGAGAGCAGGAACGCGGGCCAGTAGACGGCGTGGAAGCGGAGGATGTCCTTGCCCATGAGGTGCACGTCGGCCGGCCAGAAGCGCGTGTTGTCCTCCGGCTCCTTGAGCGCGGTGAGGTAGTTCGCCAGCGCGTCGAACCAGACGTACATGACGTGCTTCGGGTCGCCGGGGACGGGGATGCCCCACTGGAACGTGGTGCGGGAGACCGACAGATCCTGGAGCCCCTCGCGCACGAAGCTCGTCACCTCGTTCAGGCGGCTCGCCGGCTGCACGAAGGTGGGGTTGCGCCGGTAGTAGTCGAGCAGCGCGTCTCCATACTTGGAGAGGCGGAAGAAGTAGCTCTCTTCCTTGACGCTCTCGGCGGGCCGGTGGTGCAGCGGGCAGACGTTGCCGGGCTGCTTCAGGTCCTTCTCGGTATAATACGCCTCGCACCCGACGCAGTAGAGCCCCTCGTAGTGGCCGAGGTAGATGTCCCCGCGCGCCTGGATGCGGCGCCACAGCTCCTGCACGGCCTTCTTGTGGCGAGGCTCGCTCGTGCGGATGAAGTCGTCCGGAGCGCAGCCGAGCTTCGGCCACGTGGCGCGGAAGGCCGCGGAGATCTCGTCGGCGTGGACGCCCGGCGCGAGGCCGCGCGCCTCGGCGGCGCGCTGGATCTTGAGGCCGTGCTCGTCCGTGCCGGTGAGCATGCGGCTCTCGTGGCCGCGCACCCGGTGATAACGGCACAGCACGTCCGCGGCGATCGTCGTGTAGGCGGTGCCGAGGTGCGGGACGTCGTTGATGTAATAGATGGGCGTCGTGACGTAGAAGCGGCTCGCCATGGGAGCGCTCTCTTACCATGGGGCGCTCTCCCGCGGCGAGGCGGCGAGCGGCGCGCGGCGCGTGGCGCGCGGACGTCTGGGGCGCGCCGGCCCTCGAGGGAGCGGCGCGCCCGGCGGCCTCCGCGCCCGGGCGCGTTCGAGGAGCCAGCGGGCCCCTCTTCGAGGCGCGGGGGGCCCGTCGGCGGCCTGCGCCGCGGCGCGCCGCGCTCCCTGCGCGCGCGCGGGGCGCGTCTCAGATCAGCGCGTCTTCAGGGAGCTCCGCCTGGTGCAGGATGCCGTCGGTGAACACCTGGCCGTCGAGCTCATAGTACGAGCGAAACTGCACCTTGCGCGCGTCCGGCCGCGGCGACACCGACCCTGGCGTCGCCGTGGATCCCTGGAAGATCTTGCCGGTGAAGATATACTGCTGGACCGGGCCGAACCCGGCATAGGCCAGCGGGAGCGTCTCGGCGTGGATGAGCGCGTCGCCGCCGTCGAACACGTGGACATCGATCCACGCGTTGGCGCCCCACGCCGTGTGGCTGACCCACGCGACGAGGTTGAGGTGCGTCTGGATGTCCTTCCCGACGCTCGGCCCGTCGGCGGGCCTCGGGAACGCGTTGAGCTTCGAGACCTGGGCGGTCTGCACGTTCGTGATGTCGGCCCGCGCCTGCGCCCCCGCGCGGTAGACGACCGGCTGCGCCGGGCTCCGCGGCGGCGGGCCGCCGACGTCGAACCAGTAGTTCTCCCCGAAGCGGCTGTCCCACGCGTCGCAGCGACGGCTGGTCTGAGAGAAATGGTGAAACCACATCTCCACCCGCGTGGCGTCGTCGGGCACGGCGAGCTCCAGCGGCGCGGCCCGGTGCGCGACCACGGGCCCGGGCGGCCTGCCCTCGGCCCGCACCTCCTCGACGACGCTCCCCTGCACGATCTCGCCGCGGGGGTGGAAGCGGACGTAGGCGACGATGTCGCCGATCTTGGCGCCGCGCCAGGTCGTGAAGCAGCGCGATAGGCGGCTCATGTCGTATTCGATCCTGAGCGCTCCTCGGCGCTCGATCTCGCCCTGCTGCGCGTGGATCCAGTCGGGGAAGAACTGGAGAACAGCGGCCTTTGCCATGGGATCCTCCTCGGATGGAGAGGTACCGAGGACCGGGGCGCGGACGCAAGCGCGACGCCGTCATCGCGCGGTCATCGCGCGGTCATCGTATGGGCGTGGGCTCCGTCGGGTCGTTGCTCGTCATGCCCGCGGTCGCGCTCGGCGTCGCGAACACGCCGTGCACCTCGTCCGTCGGCGCCCACTGACCAGCGTTCATCAGCGCGCCCCCCGTGATCTCGGGCGGCGGTCCGGGGCGCGCCTGCACCTCGTCCGCGTGGACGCACACGTTGACGTGCACGCGCGGGTCCGCGTCCGGGCGCTGCGCCAGCGCCTCGTGGAGCGACGCGGCGGCGTCGAGCGCCATCCGCCGCGCCCGCCGCTCCTCGGCCGCGGTGGCCGGGAGGAGGCGCACCCCGAGCACCTCGTTGCTGGTGAGCGACGCCAGGATGAAGCCCGCGCGCGAGAGCCGCGCCTCCGCGAGGTCGAGCACCTGCCCGATATCGATGGCCAGCGCCTCGTCGAGCTCGTCCGCGCCGCCGCGCGTCCGCACCTCCAGGTAAACCGCCACCGCCGGGTGCGTCGGATCAGGGCCGCCCGGCGAGACCGACGCCGGCCCGCCGATGGCGTCCCGGAGCGCGCTCATGAGCTCTTCGACCGAGCTGTAGCGCCGCTCACGCATCTTCTCCATGCACCGCAGCACCACCGCGTCGAGCTCGGGAGGCAGCGGGACCCGCACGCTCGGGGGCAGCGGCGTCTCCTCCAGGTGCTTCCGCACCATCTCGTCCGTGTCGGTTGTGTGGAATGGTAATCGGCCCACCAGCATGCGATGGAGCAGCACCCCGAGCGCGTAGATATCGACCCGCGCATCGATGGGACCGCCCAGGATCTGCTCAGGCGCCATGATCGATGGCGTCCCGGGCATACGTCCGGCGGTGGTGAGCCAGGTCGAGCTCTCCTCGGGGGCCATCATCTTGGCGATGCCGAAGTCGAGCAGCTTCACGGTGCGCGGCTGGCCCGAGCAGATGAAGATGTTGCTCGCCTTGACATCCCGGTGGATGATCCCTGCAGCGTGCGCCGCCCCGAGCGCCGCGCATACCGGCTCCATCAGCTCCAGCACGTCGCGGAGCCCGAGCCGCCTCTCGGCCTTGATGAGCGCGTCGAGCGTCTGGCCCTCGAGGTGCTCCATCGCGTAGAAGGGCCGGTGATCGTCGATCTCGCCGACCTCGTAGATCTCGACGATGTTCGGGTGGGAGATCCTGCGCAGGGCCTCGATCTCCCGCGCGAACCGATCGAGCACGCGGGTGGAGTGGACCACCGCCTCGTTCAGCACCTTGACAGCGGCGCGCTTCCCCGTGTGGAGGTGCCGCGCCGAGAACACGGCGCCGCAGCCGCCCTTGGCGATGAACTCCTCGAGGACGTACTCGCCGGCCATCGTGCCCGGCGGGAGCTCGCTGTGGGCGATAAGCCTTTCAGCATACAGCAAGGTCCTGGTCTCGTCGTCTTCGTCGGTCATGTCGCCTCTTCGCCTGGTGTGTTCCCGTCGCACCACCTGCGCGCGTGTTGCGTACGCCGCGTACGCCGCGTACGCCGCGCGCGCCGAGTGAATCGTGTGAGTGGCGCGCGTTCAGCTGAGCGATAGTTTTTTGATCGGGTGAGAGTTTTTTATGAAGTTTTATCAAGGCATATACAGGAGCGTTTCCAAATGGTAACTTAAACTTTCCCATAGCTCGACCTCGTTTCGAAAACTCAGCGATGAAAGGGAGAGACCGTCATGGAACTTTACTGTACGCGTCTCGCAGCACTCCTCGTCGTACCTCTGGTCACCACCGCCTGCATCGGCGCCGAGCTCGATGCTGAATCGGACGCGCTGCTCGATGAGGCCGAGAGCGCGCTCGAGGCGGACAACGGCTATCTTCCGAACGCGCTGAGCCCGAACGCGCTGAGCCCGAACGCGCTGAGCCCGAACGCGCTGAGCCCGAACGCGCTGAGCCCGAACGCGCTGAGCCCGAACGCGCTGTCAGCCATCAAGAATCCGGGGGCGGGCGGCGCCCTGTCGAGGGAGCTCCTGCGCTACGTCGTCAGCTGTGCGCTGCGCCCCGACCAGACGTTCTCGTTCTCATGGACCGACGCCAACGGGGTCGTCCACCCGGAGGTCTACCGCGGCGAGCTCGGGTACGCGTCCTGGTGGACGACCACCCCCCTCGGCACCGCCAACTCCAACAACACCTATGTTCAGGGCCAGATCACGGCCTGCCTCGCCGCGCGGATGAACTGGTACGGTGTCTCGGTGAGGATCTCCCTGCGCAACAACGAGATGAACTCGACGCCGGAGGAGCGCGCGGCCTTTCCGGTGAGGGAGGGCGCGTTCTGGGGCAACGTGCTCTCCACGGCGGAGCCGCCCTTCCTGCGGGCCTGCTACTCACCAGCAGGCGTCGCGCGCGCGCGCCAGCTGCAACGTGAATGTGCGGCAGGTCACATCAACGTCGACCCGGTGACCGGGGCCACAACCGTTCAGCAGTGTGGTTCCATGCAGATCGTGGGATCCTGCGATACGGTGTGCAACGGGACGGACTACACGAGCGGCTTCTACAGGGGGTGTCTCTTGAATCCTTCGGTCTCGCCGTGGGTGCGCACGGACGTCGTGATGACCACGTTCTTGCCGCCTGCCCCCTCGCAGTAGGGGTCTGAATGCGCTCGGAAGCCCTGCGTGGCCAGGAGCCGGAACGCCCGCCCCACGAAGCGCGGCGCTGTCCGGCGTGCGGGCGCCGGAACCAGGGCGCGTGCCCCGAGTGCGCGCCGTCCGAGCGGCCGCCGCCCGGCCAGTCGAGCATCCCGCCGGACATCACGGAGGTCGTCCCCGTCTCCTTGCCTCGCTTCCCCGGCTACTGGACCCGGAGGACGCTGGGGCAGGGCGGCTTCGGCCTCGTCGTCGAGGCCGAGCCCGAGGGGGGCGGTCCGCGCGTGGCCATCAAGCTGGCGCGCGCGGACCGGCGCGACGCGGCCCAGCGCCTCCGGGCTGAAATCGAGGCGCTCTCGTCCGTCGGCGCCCCCCACGTGCCGGCCGTGCACGCGTGGGGGGCGCTGGACGACGGCTCGCCCTACGCGGTGATCGAGCACATCGCCGCGCCCACGCTCGCCGCCCGGCTCGCGGCGCGCCCCGCGCCGCCGCTCGAGGAGGCCGCCCGGCTCGGGCTCGCGACGCTCGCGACCCTCGAGGCCGTGCACGCCCGCGGCTACGTGCACTGCGACCTCAAGCCCGAGAACATCCTCGTCGATCAGCGCAAGGCGACCCTCATCGACTTCGGCATCGCCCGCGTCGTGGGGCGGCGCTACGACGGGCAGGGCGAGGACCTGGCCGTCGGCACGGCCGAGTACATGGCGCCGGAGCAGTCCGCCGGGTGGGCCGATCTCGACGCGCGCGCCGACATCTACGCGATGGGCGTCATCCTCTACGAGCTCTTCGCGGGCCGGCCCCCGTTCTGGGGGCCGCGCGCGGCGGTGCTGGAGGACCACCGGAGCCGCAGGCCGCCGCGCCTGTCGGCCAGCGCGGCCGTGCCGCGGGCGGTCGAGGAGGTGGTGCACCGCTGCCTGGCCAAGGAGCGGAGCGAGCGGTTCGCGAGCGCGACCGAGCTCCGCGTGGCGCTGGAGCGCGCGCTCCGGGACGAGCGCACGGCGGGCGAGCGCGAGGCGCCGCGCTCCGTGGCCGGCATCGAGCGCCGCGTGATGGGGCTCCTGTTCTTCGAGAGCGCGTCCGATCGCATCGCCGTGCAGCGCAGGCTCCGGGCGCTCGGCGGCGAGCTCGCGCACGCCTCGGGCGCGCGTTACGTGGGCGTCTTCGCCCAGGAGGGCGCGGCCAGCCCTGCCCGCCGCGCGCGGCGCGCGGCCGACGAGCTGCTGCGGCGCGGGGTGTGCGCGCGGGTGCTCATCGATCTCGCGCCGGTGTCGATCCAGGCGCGCGCGGACGGGACGCGGCGTCTCCTCAGCCCGCTCTTCTCGCGCGCCGAGCGGTGGCCCTCCGCCTCCGGGCCGACCGGGCCGTTCCTCACGCCCGAGGCGTCGGCCGCGCTCCCGGAGGCGCCGCACGCCCCGCCGGCCGACGAGCTGCCGCCGGGCATCGAGGACCAGTCGCGGGAGGCGACGCGGCCCGACGCGTTCGTCGGCCGCCGCGACATCCTCGAGCAGCTCCTGCAGAGCGCCGAGGAGGCGCTCCGCCTGAAGCAGCCCACGGTCGTCTCCCTGACGGGCGGGCCCGGCCACGGCAAGAGCAGCCTCTTCGCCGAGCTCGTCCGGCGGCTCCGGGAGCGCCTGCCGCACGCCCACATCATCGATCTCCGGGGGCACGAGCCGACGAGCGCCGCCTCGGACGCGACGCTGCACGAGCTCGTGCGCGAGGCGCTCGGCGTGCCCGAGGAGCCCCCGGAGAGCGGCGTCCGCGCGGCGCTCGCCGAGCGGCTCGGCCCCGCGGTCGGCGAGGAGCTCTGCTCGGGGCTCGCGATGGCGCTCGGGTGGGTGGACGAGCAGACGGGCGTCGAGATCTTCCCGGAGCTCGAGGCGCTCCGGGCCGCGCCCGGCGCGCTGCACTCGGCGCGCGTGCGGGCCGCGGGCGAGTGCCTGCGCCGGAGCGCGGCCGCGGCGCCCGTGCTCGTCGTCCTCGACGACGCGCACTACGCCCGCGACGCGACGCTCGCGGCGCTCGAGTACGCGGCGCTCGCGGACGAGGCCACGCCGCTGTGGATCTGCGCGGTGGGGCGCCCGGCGTTCGCCGAGGCGAACCCTTCCTGGGGCGCGCGCGCCGCCCGGCGCGAGGCGCTGCGGCTCGAGCCGCTGGACGACGAGAGCGCGCGGGCGCTGTGCCGGCGGCTGCTCCTGCCCGCGCGGGACGTGCCGGAGCCGGCGATCGATCGCCTGCTCGAGCGCTCCCAGCGGGTGCCGCTGATCCTCGTGGAGCTCGTGCACGGGCTCAAGCGCGAGGGGATCCTGCGCCGGCACCGGCGGGGCGACGCGTGGTACCTGGCGACCGACGAGCTCGACAGCCTGCCTGCCTTGCCCGAGCTCGATCCGCTGGCGCAGGCGGAGATCGAGGCGCTCGGGCCGGCGCTCGGGGCGCACGCGCGGCTCGTCTCGCTGCTGGGCGCCGAGGTGTCGATCGACGAGATCGCGGGCGTGCTGCGCCAGCTGGATCTCCGCGGCGACGGCGCGGCGTTCCCGCTCGACGCGCGCGTCGGGACCGAGCGGCTGCTCCGGGCGGGCGTGCTGGTCGACGAGCGGAAGGGCCGGCTGCGCTTCCGGCACGCGATGGTGCGGGAGGCCGTCGCGCAGGACGTCGCCGAGGCCGAGCGGCGGCGGATCCACCTGGCCGCGTACGAGCACCACCGCGAGGCGGCGCACGAGGGCCGGGACCAGCGGCGGCACAAGATCGCGCACCACGCGGCCGAGGCGGGGCTCGCGACGGTCGCGGAGGAGGTCTACCTGGAGCTCGCCGAGCGGGCGCGGGCGCGCCACGCCTACGTGGAGGCGGAGCTCTACTACAGCCGGGCGCTCGCCCAGCCGGTCGAGGAGCGCGGGGCGCGGCGGAGGGCGGCGTACCGGGGCCGCGGGCTCATGCGCTACCGGCTGGGCCGCTACCACGACGCGCTCGGGGATCTCGATCGCGCGCGCGCGATGGCGGTCGAGGAGGGCGACGTGACCGAGCAGATCGAGATCCTGCTCGACGAGGCCACGGCGCTCGACTGGATGGATGACTACGGGCGATCGAAGCAGCGGGTGGAGGAGGCGGGGGCGCTCGCTCCGGGCGATCTGCCTCCGGCGCTCGCGGCGCGCCTGTCGATGGCGGTGGCGCGCTCGCTCCACCGCGACAGCCGGGAGGAGGAGTCGGCGCAGCAGTTCGAGCGCGCGGCGGCGCAGGCCGAAGGGCTCGGCGACGAGGGGTACGAGACGCTGGTGGTGTCGTTGCTCCTCCTCGGCTTCATCTATCCGGGGCTGGGGAAGCTGGACGAGGCGGGCGCGGCGCTGGAGCGGGCGATCCGCATGTGCGAGGAGCGCGGCGATCTGCTGCACCTCGGGCCGGCGATCAACGGCCGGGCGCTGCTCAGGGCCTGCCAGGGGGACAGCGCGGCGATGATCGCGGACCTGTGCCGCCTGCTCACCATCGCGCGCCAGCTGGGCCTCGGGATGCTGGAGCTCGTGAGCGAGTTCAACCTGGGCGAGTACCTTTACCTGATGGGCGATCTGGACGCGGCCACGCCCCACGTGGAGCGGACCGTGGCGCTGGAGCGCCAGCAGCGCGGGGACGAGGCGCGGGCGGTGGTGCACCTCCTCCAGGCGAGGCTGCTCCTTTACCGCGGCGAGGAGGGCCGGGCGCGGGAGATCATCGAGGGGATCCAGGCGCAGCAGGCGAAGGCCGCGGCGGCGGGGCGCGAGGACGCGGCGATGGCGCCCGCGGAAGAGGTGCTCTGGTCGATGATCGACCTGGCGACGCGGGACGCGAGCGACGAGGCGTGGGACGAGCTCGAGGAGCGGTCGGCCCGCCACTCGGTGGGGCAGGAGCAGATCGAGGTCATCGAGGCGCGCGCGCGGGCGCGCTCGCGGCGCGGCCTCCACGAGCAGGCGAAGGCGGCGCTCGAGCGGGCGATCGAGGCGGCGGGGAGGATCCCCAACGTCATGCGGGAGCGGCTCGAGCGGCAGCGAGTGGCCTAGCTCCGCGCGCCAGACATCCCGTCAGGAAAACCGTCCCGCGCTCTCCTGCCGCGCTCTTCTGCCGCGCTCTCCTGCGAGAGCCGCGCCCAGATTCGCCCGCGCGCCGACCAGACAGCCCTCGCCGCAGGCGACGCGCGAGACGAGTTTGCGCGCGCACGCAAATTCTTGCTCGCCGACACGCCGCTTCCATCGCGACCCGAGGGCGCTCGGTCGCCTTTGGTGATCGCACCGTCGGCCGTGGAGAGACGGCCTCGCCCTGTTGGCGAGGGTGGCACGGCACCTGCACAAGTCGGTGCAGATGCGGCGCTCGACCAAGCGAGCGCGATAATCCGTAGGCCGATCAACGTGGACCGCACAGGGCGCCCGCCGGTGGTGATTTAGCCGGTGCGTGGAGATCTTGAGCGGTGAAGCCGACGGCCGGTGAAACCGCCGGCGTTCGACGGCGAGCGCAGCGATTGAACGGCTCATGAGTCCCGGAGAGATCGATATGATTGTGGTTGGAATTAGCAATAACGATCTGGCTGGCGCCTGCCTGGTCAGGGATAACAATATCGTCGCTGCGGTCAGCGAGGAGCGGTTTACTCGCAGGAAGGATGACAAGGTCTGGCCGGCGCGCTCGATCGCCTATGTGCTGGGCGCTGCCGGGCTGCGCCTGGAGCAGGTAGACTACATTGCATACGGCTGGAATGCCGGCTTCAACGCCGATAAGCACCTGCCGCTGTACTTCGACCGCATCGTCGAAGAGGCCACCCAGAATCCGGCCGGGTTGGTGCATGTCCGCAGGCGCATCACCGACGAGATCCACAACGACAAGGCCAAGCGCCTGGAGTTCGACACCTTCTTGGCCGAGCGCGGCTTGCGCGACAAGGCGATCTACCTCGACCATCACGAGTGCCATGCTCTGGGCGCCTTTGTGTGCTCACCGTTCGAGCGGGCGCTCGTGCTCACCTGCGACGGTCGTGGCGATTACCAGTCGCTGACCGTCAGCCGCTACGGCCCAAACGGCAGTACGGTGCTACAGCGTGAAACCAGCATTGACAGCCTGGGTTACTTCTATGGCCGAATCACCCGGCTGCTCGGCTACACGCCGAACCGCCACGAGGGCAAGATCACCGGCCTGGCCGCCCACGGCGACCCGGAGAAACTGCTGCCATTGATGCAACAGATGATCGCCTTCACAGACGGCAGGATCCGCGCCCGCTGCGGCGAATTGTACCAGCCATCCTACGACGGTTATAGCGACCGGCTCAGAGCGCTGCTGGCCCAGGAAAAGCCGGAGGACATCGCGGCTGCGGCGCAGCGCCATACCGAAAACCTGCTGGTCGATACGGTTCGCCATCACCTCAATCGCGACGGGGATGAAAACCTGTGCCTCGCTGGCGGAGTGTTTGGCAATGTGAAGATCAATCAGCGCCTGCGTGAGATTCGCGGAATTGATAATGTCTACGTGCTGCCGTGCATGGGTGATGGCGGCCTGGCGCTGGCGGCCGCGGTCGGCGCTGCCTACCTCAAGCGCGGTAGCCGATTCTCCACCCCGTCGATGGCGCTGGGCCCCGATTCCGGCGACACGCGAGCCACCCTGGCTCTGCTGTCGGGCGATTATCCGGAGCTGAGCTATCACCGGCCCGACAACATCATCTCCAGCCTCGTCGAGGCGCTGGCCCATGACCAGGTGCTCGGCATGGTCAAGGGGCGGATGGAGTTCGGGCCGCGCGCGCTCTGCAACCGGAGTATCATCTATCACGCCGCCGACAAGAGTGTGAACGACTGGCTGAACGCTCGGATGCATCGCACCGAGTTCATGCCGTTCGCACCGGTCAGCGCCGTCGAGCATGCCGCCCAAAGCTATATCGGCTGGAAGCCCGACCAGGTAGCGGCCGACTTCATGACGATGACCTACGAGTGTCACCCTGAGTTCAGCCGAGCCTGCCCGGCAGCGGTGCACATCGACGGCACCGCCCGTCCGCAAATCGTGTACCCGCAGAGCGACCCGTTCATGCACCGGCTGCTCACCGCCTGGCATGCCCGTACGGCCCAGATGGCGCTGATCAACACCTCGTTCAACAAGCATGAGGAGCCGATTATCAGCAGCGCTCGCGACGCGTTTGATGCGCTGCGAGCTGGCATGGTTGACTTCGTGGTGATAAACGAGCAGATACTGGTGTGGAAGAGAGGCCGCAACCGCTTCGCCAGGCAGTATTTTGAATAGGCCCTCCGCGGCGCGGGCGGATCCCACCGCACATCCGTCCGCCCGCCATCGACCCCACCCGATGTACCGGATCTACCTGTACTACTTCGCGGCAGAAGGCATTCTCTATCCTTTCTGGCCGACGTGGCTCAGGTCGCTCGGTTATCGCAACAGCGATATCGGTCTGTTCATCGCCGCCGCCTACTGGCCCCAGGTCCTGGTCGGCTTCTTGCTCGCCTACCTCGCCGACTGGCGCTTTGGCCAGATGCGTCTCGCGGCGGCAGCGGCGCTGCTGGCGACGCTGTGCATGCTGCTATTTTACCTGCCGCACCATGTCGGCCTATATCTGCTGCTCACCATCCTTTACGGGGGACTGTGGACAGCGGTGCTGCCGCTGGGTGAATCATATCTGCTGGAGCTCGACAAGCAGGCGCTTCACGACTACGGCCTTATCCGCGCCGCGGGCTCGCTGGCATTCGTGCTGGCGTCCATCGGTGTAGGCAGCTTGCTCGAGCGCTTTGGCCAAGGCCTGGTGCCCGGCCTGGTGGCGGCCTGCATGCTGCTGACCGCGCAGACCTGTTTCAGCATAGCCGCACAACGCCGCGTGAGTGGGTCGGTGTGTCCGGTCGCCAAGCGGCCAGCCCCTGACTGGCGGCAGCTGCGCAACGCGCCGCTGCTGCTAACCTTGGCCGCCGCAGGCCTGATCCAGCTCAGTCACTGCCTGTACTTCTCGACAGCGTCCAATATGTGGAGCGCCGCTGGCTACTCCCCGCCGCTGATCGGCGCGTTCTGGGCAGTGGCAGTGATAGCCGAAATTAGCTACTTCGCCCTGTCGGCGCGGGTGATGCGGAGCATCGCCCCGCTGCAAGTGATCGTGTTGTCCGGGCTGTGCGCCGTGCTGCGCTGGCTGCTCGCCGCGCTGGGCGGCGGACTGGTGTCAATCCTGTCGGGTCAGCTGCTTCACGCCGCCAGCTTTGCCGCTTATCACGCTGCGCTGATGCGCTATCTTCGCGACCACTCTCCCGAGGGCGTGCGCACGCTAATTCAAGGCCTCTACTACTCTCTAGCAGTGGCGCTGCCAATGGGCATCGTAACCCCGCTCGCCGGCTGGCTGTTCGACGTCAGCCCGAGCCGGGCCTATCTATGTATGGCGCTGATCGCCCTCGGCGGCACCGTCACAGCCTATTTGGCCAACCAACGAACAGGAGCAAAGGATGACGCGCGCGCGGTTCTCCGCCGTCCTTTTTGATATGGACGGCGTGCTGCTTCAATCTCGTCAGGTGATCGAACGCGCTTGGACCAGCGTGGCGCGCGCTTACGGCATTACCCTGACCGAGGCCTGCATACAGGCGCACATCCACGGGCGACCGGGCAGTTACACGCTAGACGCGCTGTTTGGCAGGGTCTCCGAGGCCGAGCGCCAGGCGATCAAGCAACGTGTCGACGCGGAGGAGGAAACCGCCCCTTGTGCCCTGGTGCCGGGCGTCGCCGAGCTGCTGGACGCCTTGCGCCATGCCCGGGTGCCGCTCGCGCTGGTGACGAGCAGCTGGCCGGCACGGATCGGCTACGTATTACGACAGCACGATCTGAGGAGCGCCTTTGCCACCGTGATCAGCCGTGACGACGTGGCGCTCGGTAAGCCGCACCCGGACAGCTACTTGCTGGCGGCTAGGCGGCTGGAGGTGCCGATCGCAGAATGTCTGGTGTTCGAGGATTCCGAGAGCGGGGTCAAGGCGGCGGTCCAGAGCGGCGCCCTGTGCGTCGGCATCGGCGGCGATCCGACCCTGCTGCGGCACGGCGCCAGCGCGATCTATCAAGACTTCCACGGTCTCATACCGCAGTTTGCCGACGTGCCAAGTCATTATGTCGAACTACGCGAGCCTGCTGCCCTGGTCGTGGTGAAAAGCGCGCGATCGTGAGGAGCCCGAAAAGGAATCAACGAGCATGTCGCGTGGACTCACACGGCTCGATCGCGCAGGTCTCGCGGGTGATGTACCGGAGCCCGACGAGATCACCGTTCACGATCTCGACGTGATGGGGGCGCTGCCGCCGGAGCGCGCGCCTCCCACGTGCGCCGCGCCAAGCAACTCTACCCCGACGGCTTCAGCGAGGGCAGGGGCGGCCGCACCTACCGCTATACCAGCACCCAGCCCTCCGTCCTCAAGGCCTCCCCCTCCGACTGACGGCGGATGGATCAGCCCAGCGATCACCCCCTCATGAAGATCCCGTGAGCGCACCGGCAGCTCCTCGTCCGCTGGCAGGCTGAACCGCTCGATAGCGATCTCGATTGCGAGCACGTGGCTCACTCTCCCTGCTCGAGCTTTCCCTTCACCAGGAGCAGCCGTGCCGCGCAGGTCGCGCTCGCGCGGGTGCCCGGCGAGGCCCAGCACCAGCAAGACGGTCGCTCGACGCGTGCAAAGCGCGCGAGACCGTGTCACGGTAGGTGTCCGCCGCGCAGAGCTCGATGCTGAGGACCCCGCGTACGACAGGCCACCTCCTCTTCCTGCTGCTCCTCCTTGTCGCCGCGCCGGTCCAGGCCGAGGAGGGCGAGGGCGCGCCGGGCTCGGCCGTGCCCGCGCCGAGCGCAGCGCCTGCGTCCGCCGCATCGAGCGCAGCGCCTGCGTCCGCCGCATCGAGCGCAGCGCCCGCGGCCGCCGCGCCGGCGAGGGAACACGTCTCCACCGGGCGGCGCGCCCTCGCCGCGGCCGGCGCGGTGGTCCCCGGGGTCGTCGCGCACGGCACCGGGCACTTCCTCCTCGGCGAGGCGCGCACCGGCTGGATCCTCCTGGGGCTCGAGGGCGCAGGGGCCGGGCTCGCCGTGGGCGGCCTCGCGGGCGCGGCGGTCTCCGGGGCCTCGCGGCGCGTCATCGCCCCCATCGTGCTCACCACCGTGACGGGCGCAGGCCTGTTCGGGATCTCCCTCCTCGCGGACCTCTATGGCGTGCTCGCCCCGGAGGGCGGCACCGGCAGCCCTCCCCGGTCGCTGCCCTGGGTCGAGACGCAGCTCGGCATGGCGTACGTGTACGACCCCACGTTCGCCTACCGCACGTTCCTCGTGCCGGGCATGGATCTGCGCCTGCGCTCGCTCCGCCTCTCGGGCTCAGGCTGGTTTTCCCTGAACGACGACAACGCGCGCCTCCGCGCCGAGGCCGCGGTCCGCTTCCTCGGCCCCGGCACGCCGGACGGCCCGCGCGCGGCCGACGGCTCGTTTCTCGAGCTCGAGGGCGCGCTCACCCATCATCGCTACACCTCCGACGACTTCTCGATCACCACCGGAGAGGTCACCCTCCAGGGCCGGCTCGATCTCGCCCACATCGGGCGCACGCTGCGGGGCTCGTTCGCGGAGATGGGGTGGGGGATCGCGATCGAGGCCTACCGCTACGGCCGCCGCCCGTTCGAGGGGAACGAGCTCTTGATTCCCCATTTCGCCTTCGGCATGTACCTCGGGCACGCCGGATATCCGCGCGGCGAGGCCAAGGTGTTTTACGACCACCGCCACGACGGGTATGCCGGCGGCGCGAAGATCCCCGGCCTCGGCAGCGGCGTCCCGGGCCACCTCGGCCTCGAGGGCCGGCTCTACGCCTCGCCGCGCTGGGGCCTGCTCGCCGACGTGGAGGCCGGCTCCGCGTACGTCGGGCGCCTGTCGTTGCTCTTCCGCCCTGGAGGCTCGCCATGATCCCGAGACACGCTCTCCTCGCGCTGCTCGCCCTCACCGCGCCGCTCACCCTGTCTTGCCTCGACGTCGCCGAGGGCCGCGCGCGCCGCGACCTGGAGGTGGGGAAGGCCTCGCGGGGCCAGGCGCGCGTCGCCGTGGACGAGGGGCTCGCGGCGATCCGCCGCCTCGAGCCGGGCGCGCTCTCGCTCTGGGCGAGCGCGCCCGCGCTCTCGATGCGCCTCACCGACGAGGCGGGCGGGCCGTGGACGATCACGATCGAGAACATGCTCGCCGACGCCGAGCTCTCGGCCCGCGTCGGCGACGAGCGCGTGCCGGTGGAGCTCGTCGAGGCGCCGTTTCCGACCCAGCGCACCTTCCGCCTCTCCCTGCCGCCCGGCGCCGAGGCGGCGCTCTCGCTGCGCCCGCCGGACGAGGCGCGGCTCGAGCCGTGGCGGTTCGCGGTGTTCGCCGACGTCCAGGAGAAGATCGACAGCGTTCAGGACATCTACGCGAAGATGAACGAGGCGGAGGGCGTCCGCTTCGCGCTCATCAGCGGCGATCTCACCTCGCGCGGCTCGCCCGAGCAGCTCGAGCGGTTCCAGCGCGAGATGAAGACGCTCCGTTTCCCGTGCTATGCGACGCTCGGCAACCACGAGCTCGGCACGCGGGACGACCTGTATCACGAGTGGTTCGGCCGGGGGAACTTCAGCTTCCCGTTCCGGGGCGTGCAGTTCACGATGCTCGACTCGGCGAGCGCGACGATCGATCCGCTCGCGTACGGGTGGCTCGACGGCTGGCTCGCCGAGGGGCGGGAGCGCCTGCACGTGGTCACGATGCACCTCGCGCCCCTCGACCCGGTGGGCTCGCGCAACGGCGCGTTCGCGAGCCGCGCCGAGGCGAACAAGCTGCTCACGATGCTCGCGGACGGGCGCGTGGATCTCACGTTCTACGGCCACATCCACTCGTTCTATGCGTTCGAGAACGCGGGGATCCCGGCGTACATCTCGGGCGGCGGCGGCGCGATCCCCGAGCGGCTCGACGGCATCGGGCGACACTTCGTCACGGTGGACGTCGAGCCTCCTGGAAGGATTGCGCAGGTCGCGGTCGTGCGCGTGGATTGAGTCGAGTCGCCCCGCTGTCCATGGCCCGCCGCGGCGACGCGCCGCGAGCCGTCGACCGGGGCGGGCGCGAGCGCCGGCGCCCGCGCTATCCTCGGCCCCCATGACCTCCCCCGAGACGCTCGCCGCGCAGGCGCGCCACTTCATCGACGACGCGACCGGCGCGGTCGTGCCGCCGCTCCACGCGAGCACGACGTACGCGCGCGACGAGGGCTATCGCCTGCCCGCCGCCCACGAGTACACGCGCGACGACAACCCGACGTACCGCGCGCCCGAGGCGCTGCTCGCCGCCCTCGAGCGCGGCGCCGACGCGCGCCTGTTCGCGTCGGGCATGGCCGCCGCGACCACGGCCGTGCAGGCGCTCGTGCGGCCCGGCGCGCGCCTCGTCGCCTCGCGCGCGATGTACCACGGCCTCCGCCTCTGGATGACCGAGTGGTGCGCGACATGGAACGTCGATCTCGAGCTCGTCGACGCGACCGACCTCGACGCCCTCCGCGCGGCCGTGCAGCGCGGCCCGACGTCCCTCGTCTGGATCGAGACGCCCGCGAACCCCACCTGGGACGTTGTCGACATCGCGGCCGCGGCCGACATCGCGCGCGCGGGCGGCGCGCGGCTCGCCGTCGACTCGACCGTCGCCACGCCCGTCCACACGCAGCCGCTCGCCCTCGGCGCCGACCTCGTGATGCACGCGGCCACGAAGGCGCTCAACGGCCACAGCGACGTCCTCGCCGGCGCGCTCGTGGCCGCGCGCGACGACGAGGCATGGCAGCGTATCCGCCACCTCCGTCACGTGCAGGGCGCGGTCCCCGGCCCGTTCGAGGCGTGGCTCCTCCTGCGGGGCATGCGGACGCTCTTCGTGCGCGTCGGCCGGGCGAGCGGCACCGCTCTCGCGCTCGCCCGCCGCCTCGCGGCCCACGGCGGCGTCGAGCGGGTGCTGTACCCAGGGCTCGAGTCCCACCCGGGTCACGCGGCGGCAGCGCGGCAGATGCAGGGCGGGTTCGGGTCGATGCTCTCCATCCTCGTGCGCGGCGGCGCCGAGGACGCGCTCCGCGTCGCCGGCCGCGTGAAGGTCTTTCTCCGCGCGACCTCCCTCGGCGGCGTCGAGAGCCTGATCGAGCACCGGGCGACCGTGGAGGGCCCGCGGACGCTGGCGCCGCCGAACCTGCTCCGGCTCTCGATCGGCCTCGAGTCGCTCGACGACCTCTGGACCGATCTCGACGAGGCGCTCCGGGCGCGCTGACGGCCGCCGACGGCGCTGACGGCCGCCGAGGGCCGCGGGGTGAGCTCGGCCGCCGCGCCGGCGTCATTGATGAACCGCATTCACAGATCTTCGTCTCCGAGGGCCGATTGTGCGCTGCGGCCGCCGGGTGCACCTTGCGACGCGTGACGGGGACCTCTGCCGGTCCCCGCGAGGAGAACGCCATGCGCGCCGTAGGACTCCACCGTTACCTCCCGATCGATCACCCCGAGAGCCTGCTCGACGTCGAGCTTCCGGAGCCGGAGCCGGGGCCGCGCGACCTGCGCGTGCGGGTGCGCGCGGTCGCCGTGAACCCGGTCGACGTGAAGGTCCGCTCGCCGAAGCCCCGGGTCGAGGACGCGCCGCGCGTGCTCGGCTGGGACGCCGCCGGCGTCGTCGAGGCGGTCGGCGCGGAGGTCACCGCCTTCCGCCCGGGCGACCGCGTGTACTACGCCGGGAGCATCGCGCGGCCCGGCAGCAACGCCGAGGTGCACCTCGTCGACGAGCGCATCGCCGGGCCGATGCCGCGGACGCTCGGCTTCGCCGACGCGGCGGCGCTGCCGCTCACCGCGCTGACCGCCTGGGAGGGGCTGTTCGAGCGCCTCGGCGTCGAGCCCGACGGCCGCGACGCCGGGCGCACCGTGCTCGTCATCGGCGGCGCCGGGGGCGTGGGCTCGATGGTGGTGCAGCTCGCGAAGGCCGCCGGGCTGCGCGTGGTCGCCACCGCGTCGCGCGAGGAGAGCCGGGCGTGGGCGGCGCTCCTCGGCGCCGACGTCCTCGTCGACCACCGCGCGCCGCTCCGCCCGCAGCTCGAGGCGGCGGGCATGAAGAGCGTGGAGCTGATCTTCAACACGCAGAGCACCGAGGCCTGGTGGGACACGATGGTGGACGTCGTGGCGCCGCTCGGGCGCATCGTGGGCATCGTCGAGACGTCGGGGCCGGTCGACCTCGGCAAGCTCATGTCGAAGAGCGCGAGCTTCTCGTGGGAGCTGATGTTCACGCGATCGCTCCACGGCACCGAGGACATGGCCGCGCAGCGGGAGATCCTCGCGCGCGTGGCGGCGTGGGTGGAAGCGGGCCGCCTCCGCACCACGCGCCGCGAGCACCTCGGCCGGATCGACGCGGCGAACCTGCGCGCCGCGCACGCGCGCCTGGAGTCGGGGCAGACCGTGGGGAAGATCGTGCTGGAGGGGTGGGGCTGACCGCGCGGCGGGGCGGGCCGCGCGCGCGGTCGAGGGCGCGGGCGCGGGCGCGGGCCAGGCAAGCTCGGCCGGCCCCGGCGACGCCCGCGCGCCCGCGGCGAGGCGGTGCGATCCCGGGGCGCTGCTACGCTGAAGGAGCATGTCCGAGCCCACGTGGAAGAAGCTCGTCGATCAGCTCAAGGACCAGGGGCACAAGAGCCCGTACCTCGACCGCCTCCGGCAGCGCCTGCCCGCGGCCGCCCCGTCGGATCTCGCCGGCGAGATCCTCAGGGAGATGGCCTCGGCGCTCGGGCGATCCGAGGACAAGATCAACGTCGCGCTGCTCGAGCTCGAGCTGCAGGGCAAGGCGCTCGATGAGCTCGCCCGCGGCCAGGGCGCCGACGCGCGGGAGCGGGCGGCGATGATCGCGGCCTACAACCGGCAGCGGGAGGTGGCCGCACAGGCGCTCTGGGAGCTGCGCGTGCACCGGGAGGCGCTCGGGTTCCGGCGGAACGACGACCTGGCCGCGATGTACCCGATCCCGCCGAAGCGGGCATAGCGTCTCCTGTCACAGGGTGTCACCGGACACCCCTGTGACAGTGTGTCACCCGCAGAGATCCGCGGAGAGGGCGCGTCGGCGCGCCGGCCGTGCGGAGCGCGGGTGTCGCGGCGCCTCCGAGGCAGGCGCCGCGCGGCCGCGAGACGGCTCGATCTCCGGGGATCGGCGCGATCGCGCGCCTGGCCTGCCGGTTGCTGAGCGTGCCTCCGCGAGCGCGCCGTCGCGGTGAATCGACGGCCGCCCAACCCGAGGAGGACTCATCATGAAGCTCGATCGACGTGTGCTCGTCCGCCGGACCTTGATCGCCGCCGCCGCCATGTTGCCCATCGGCGCCGCGGTCGCCGCGAGCGTGCCGAACGACGCCGTGGCCGGGTGCCAGATCACGGTGCGCGTGCACAACTCCGGCAGCCATGGTTTCGATGTCAACTGGGATGCGAGCAAGGTGAAGGCGAAGGGCGGCACGTGGGACAAGCTCGCGAGGAACTCGTCCGAGCGGGTCGACCCCGGTGAGACGAAATCGATCGTTTACGGGGCGCTCTTCAACTGCGGCACGAACCGCCGGTACCAGATCCAAACGACCAGGGATGGCAACGACGAGACGACCTATTTCCCGGGCGAAACCACCTGGACGACAGACCAGACGCCCACGATCAACATCTCGAGGTGAACCTGCCGAGAGCGCTGCCCGGGCCTCGCCGGACGCGCATCGGCGTCAGCGCGAGCCGAGCGCCATCGCGTCCTGGATCGCCGCCACGGGCAGCCGCACGCGGGCGGTGACGCGGGCCGCGCCGGAGCCGAGCACCTCGGAGGAGACCGCGATCGGGATCGCGACCTCGCCGCGCGCCGGCAGCGTCGCGAGCCTGGCGAACTCCTTCGCGGCCTCTTCGATCGCCTCCTTCGTGTCCCCGCGCGCCGCCACCAGCGCGAGGCCCGCCAGCGAGAAGACCCCGCCGGCCAGCGTCCCGCGCTGCCGCAGCGCCTCCAGACCGGGCGCCGCGCCGAGCGTGCGCTCGTCGCGCCCCGCGTCGGCGGCGATGCGCAGCCGGGCCACCACGACGGCGTCGTCCTCGCTGAACCCGAGCCACGTCCGCTGGCCCGCGGGCACGACGTAGAGATGCGCCGTGTCCGCGGGCGGGGCGCCCTTCGTGGGCGGCTTGGATCGCAGCTCGACGTGCAGCGTCCCCGCGGGCAGCGCGGCGGGCGCGCGGACGATCGCGTACGCGATGGGCTCCCTGTCCTCGCCCTTGCTCGCGCGGCCCACCGGCGCGCCGCCGGGCGCGCCCGCGCCGCCCGCCGCCTGCGGGCTCGCCTTGCGCCTGTCCAGCTCCTCGCCGAGCAGGAGCAGCTCCTTCACCCCGGCGATCCAGGTCTCGGCCGGCTCCTCGACCGCGACCAGGATCCAGCTCTGCAGCGCCCGGCGCGCCGCCTTCTGCGCGCGCGCGTTGCCCTTGCCGGCCTGGTAGGCCGCGATCGCCCGCTCCGCCGCCGCGCGATCCCCGCCCGCACCCATCACGAGGGGGCCGCCCGTGAGCGCCAGCGCGTCGAGGCGCTGGATGAACCGATCGAGCATCGCCGCGTCGTAGCCGTCGCTCACCCAGTCGTCGCGCAGCGCCCGGAGGAGGGCCTCGCGCAGCGGGGTGAGCTCCGCGCGCGACGCGCCCTGGGTGTAGACGCCGATGGCCGTGTCGCCCGGCAGGCGCAGGAAGGCCGGCGGCGGGGCGGCGTCCGGCGCCACGGCCGGCACGAGGGCCAGCGTGAGGGGCGAGCGCCGGCTCGCGAAGCGCATGGTGAAGCCGACGTCGACCTCCGCGCCGCCCCACCTGAGGTCCACGCTCACGCCCTCGAGCTCGCGCAGCAGCGCGCCGCCGAGCTCCCGGCCCAGCGCCCCCGCGCGGTCGCCGTCGTCGCCCGCGTCGGCCTCGCTCTTCATGATCTCGCGGAGGGCCCACTCCGTGATCTCGATCCGCGCGTCCGCCTCGATCGGCTCCCGGCCCACGACGTCCACGAGGTAGGGCGCGGCGGCGGCGACGTCCTTCGCGTCCTCGGCGCAGAGCAGGCGCGCGCCGCCCCGGCGCTCGCCGAGATCGAAGGCGCAGACCAGCGGCGCGGCCTCCTCGTCGGGCTCCGCGTCGCGCGCGCGCTCCACGCGCAGCAGGCGCCGGTGCTGCTTGAGCACGAAGAGCTCGTGCAGCCGCGGCACCGCCTGCTCCGCGACCGACAGGGAGACCACGAGGCGCGACGTCGCCTCCGTGACGCCGAACCAGGCGGCGTCGATCGGCTTGTCCAGATCGACCACGTCGGCGAGCGCCGGACCCAGCGTTTGCTCGAGCAGCATCTCCGGTGCCATGGGGCCGGCGACCAGCAGCCACGCGCCGGCGCGCGTGCTCGCGACGAGCCGCGTGAGGTGGCTCCAGCTCCGCTGCGGGTCGGCGACCCGCAGCACCGAGGAGAGCCCTTCCGGCGCGGTCACGGGCGGCGCCGCCGCCGGGGCGGGCTGGGCGCGCGCCGGGGGCGGCGCCGGAGGCAGCGCCGCGACAGGGCCGCGCTGGGGGGCCGGAGCGCCGGCGCACGCGGCGGCGAGGGCGATCGGCAGCAGGAGGGCGGCTCGTCTCATAGAGCGCCGAATCGTCGCGCCCAAACGGCGCGCGTGGCAAGCGGCCTCGGCAGGAGCAGGCCCGAGGCGGCCGGCGGGGCTCATTTCGGCAGCTTCATCACCGTGCCGGCGGCGCTGTTCGTCCAGTAGACGCTCGTGGCGTCCACCGCGATGCCGAGCGGATGATCTTGCCCTGTCGCGAGCGTCGTGATGTCGCCGCCCCCGACAGGCACCTTCTTCACGGTCCCGTCATCGTTCGTCCAGTAGACGCTCTCGGCGTCGATCGCGAGCTTCCGCGGGTTGCGCTGCCCCTCCGCGAGCGTGAAGGGGCCGCCTCCATCGAGCGTGGCCTTCATGACGGTGCCTCCGTCGTTGGTCCAGTAGACGAAGGCGGCGTCCACGGCGATGTCCTTGGGCTTCGTCTGCCCTTCTGCCAGCGTGACGACGTCGCCGCCCTCGATCGGCACCTTCATCACGGTGCCCCCTTCGTTCACCCAGTAGACGTGGGTCGCGTCCACCGCGACGCCGAGGGGCGACTCTTGCGCTGTCGCGAGCGCGACGGCGTCGCCGCCCTGGACCGGCACCTTCATGACGGTGCCCTGGTCCGCGCTCGTCCAGTAGACGTTCGCGGCGTCGGCGGCGATGTCCAGGGGGTACGTCTGCCCACCCGCGAGGATCTCGAGATCGCCCTCGAGCGACGACTTCATGATGATCTCGGTGCCGGAGTCCGTGAAGTAGACCATGCCGCCGTGGAGCGCGACGCTCCGGGGGGAGAAGGGGGGATCTCCCTCGACGAAGACGGAGGCATTGCCGCCGCCGGCCGGCACCATCATCACCTTGCGAGCGACGGCATCGGCCCAGTAAGCGTTGGTGTCGTCGACCGCGATGTCCACCGGCTCGGTTCCACCCGACGCCAGGAGGAGGGGCTCGCAGCGCCCCTGCTCGCACGCCTCTCCGAGGCAGTAATGGTCGCAAGCCCCGCAGTGCTCCGGATTGGAGCGCAGATCCACGCAGAGACCGGAGCAGGAGACCTCGCCCTCGTCGCAGCCGGGCAGGTCGACCCCGCCGCTCCCACCCCCGCCGGAGGTCGCCGCGCTCGTGGCAGAGGAGCCATCCGGCGTGAATTCCCGAGGCTCGGGGGCACACGCGACGGCCAGAGTCAGCATGCTGATCATGAGGAAGCGGTTCATGGCGCGCATTGTACACGGAACGCGGGCGCCGTCCGGCCCGCCCGCCGCCGGGCGCGGCGCCGCGACGACTCCACCGTTGCCGGAGCGCGTGCGGCGCGGGATGAACGAAAAATCATCAACGAGATCGAATGGTTGGGCGTCGCGATGCTACCTCGCGCCCAGGGCCGCCGCGATGCCGGAGCGCAGGGTGCTGAAGGTGGCGATGCCGCGCAGATCGATGCCGAGCTGCACGAGGACGTGGGCCATGGTCGGCTGAATCCCGGTGATCAGCACGCGGGCCCCGAGCAATCGCACGGACTGCGCGGCGCGGATCATCGCGTTGGCCGCCTGCGTGTCGATCGTCTCCACGCCGGTGACGTCCAGGATCACCGTGGAGGCGCCCTCCTTCGCGACCCCGTGGAGCAGCCCTTCCATGATCTGCTCGGAGCGCCGGGTGTCGATCGGCCCGACGAGGGGCATGGCGAGCACGCCGGGCGCGAGGGGCAGGAGCGGCGTGCCGAGGGCGCGGATCGTCTCCTGCTGCGCCGCGATGAGCTCGGCGCTCCGCCGCAGCTCCGCGGCCCTGGCCTCGGCGGCCTGCCGCGCCCGCACCTGCTCGGTCAGCTCGACGCTGAAATGGCACACCCCGACGATCGCGCCCGCCCCGTTGCGAACAGGCGCGTACACGACGTTGAACCAACGTTGCTCGTCGCGGCCGGTCGCGGGGTCGCGGACCGCCACCGGGAGCTCGCTGGCGATGAAAGGATTGCCCGTGCGATAGACCTGGTTGAAGAGGTCGAGGAGCCCCTGCTCCTTGGCCTCCGGCGCGACCTCGACGAGCGGCCTGCCCAGGAACTCGCGGCCCGGCAGGGCGGCGCAGTAGGCCGGGTTCACGAAGGTATACGTGAAGTCGTCGCCCTGCCACATGGCGGTGGGCGCCGGCGACTGGTTCAGCACCTCGACCAGGCCCTGGTACCCCGCCCGCGCCTCGTCCAGCGCCGCCCGCGTCTGGCTCAGCGCCGCCCGCGCCTCCGCCAGCGCGGCCTGCGCGTCGGCCAGCGCGCTCTCCAGCGCGCCTATCTGCTGGCGCGCCGCGGCGAGGTCGGAGGTGGACGCGTCATCATGAACCACCTCTCCGTTCATTCGTTCTCCCTCAGCGGACCGATGTCAGGTCCTCGTTCCACGATTCACCAACGCTCGATGTGTCGTGCGCTACAAAGGACGATGGCGCGCTCCGGCGAAATATCGAGTCTATACCGCAGCAAGGGCTCAGCGTACAGGCTGAGGTGGCACATCGGCAGGACACCGCCTCGGCGCCTCTGTAGTGCGTCGCGCGACACCGGCCTGCATGGCCAGACCTGCGCTATCCGCGGAGCAGCACGTAGACGCCGGTGCCGAGCATCACCGTTCCGGCGGCCATGTTGAGCCTTCGTCTCGCCGTGGCGTTCTCGAAGAACGACGTCGCTCGCTCCGCCGCGTACGCATAGCCGAGCTTCACCCCGCCCACGACGACGGTGGCGGTCGACATGAGGATGGCCGTGTCGGCCAGGGACACCCGGGAGAGAGCCAGGAACGCGGGCATCGTGCCGAGCAATGCGACGATGTTGCCAGGGGTCATGGGTCGCGTCCGGAGCAACGAAGAGGCGCCGCGAGGGCGCCCGCCTCAGCGCGCCGGCTCGGTGTCCCCGTGGTCGAGCGCCGGCCACGCCGGCCGGAGCGGGAGGACGAGCGCATCGAACGGAGCGGGCAGGGACACGGGGGCCCTCGCGTGCACGCAGAACTCCCGGCCAGGCCCGAGCACCATCTGGCGCATCCACAGGCCGGCGCCCGCCTGGTCCAGGACCGGCGCGAGCCGGGCGAAGAGCTCACCGTAGGACATGCCGTCGGGCTTGCCGAACCAGTGGGCGCAGCCGGGCGCGCGCAGCGCTGCTCCGCCCCGCAGGCGGTACAGTCCCCCGGCCCCGCCGCTGGCAACAGCGGCGGCGGCATCGTGCGGCGCCGAGCGGCTGGCCGAGACCGCGGCCTCGTTCAATGCGCCGAGCGCGCCGAAATCTTGCACGAGGTACCAGTCCTCGTAGACGTCGCCGCCGCCGGCCGCCCAGGGAGCCCCGGAGAGCCCGACGCTGAACGACCCTAGAAAGCCTGGCGACGGCGCTGCGGCCAGGGCCGCGTGAAAGGCGCGCTGCCGGCTCTCGTAGTCCTTCGCGGCGGCCTGCGGCTGTCTCCAGTGCCAGAACACGTAGGCCAGCATTTCAACCCTTTTCCGAGGCTGGGTGCTTCATGTTCATGTAAACGCCGCCCGCCTCGAGCTCATCCAGCATCTGGAGAAGCCGTTTTTCCTTGGTCTCCTGGCGCTTCGCCCGGTCGATCCACCCGATGTAATCGTTCTGCTGGTAGTCAGGGCGCTGCTTGTAAGCAAGCATCAAGCCACGCTCGTCCAGCGCGTTCTTGACGAAATCCGGCATCGGGTACCTGGGCCGCTTCAGGCCTGACGAATCGGCGCTCATGGCCTCCTCGTTATACCGGTGACCGGCGCGGAGGTGAAGGGGCCCCGTCCGGTTCAGCAGGGCGGCCCGGCGCCCGGAGCGGACGGAGACGCGCGCGTCGGCCGGCCGCTCCGGGGCGCGGCCGGCCGCGCCGGTGCGCGTGCGCGGGGACCGCACCCCCGACGCTCACGGGATGCTGACGTTGATGCTCGTGAGGATCTGATTCTTCGGGAGCGAGCAGGTGACCAGGTACGATACGAATGGCCCCTTCATCGAGTCGGGCACCGTCACCGACTTCCATTGCGCTCCGGGCGCGATACTGAAATTGAGGTTGCCGACCTCGGTCCCATTCCAGTTGGTGGCCGTCACGGAGCAGAGGGTGGCAGGCCGGGTGGTGTCCCTGACGTTGACTTCGACCTCATTGATCTGCTCCCCGGTGGTGACGAGCGGGCAGGCCACGTTGACGCTTTGCAGTGCCTCGATGCCCATGGCCGGGTAGTACACCCGATTGGCGTGCTCCGGGGCCTGGGCGCGACAGATCCCGCCGTGGTGGTTCTGGACCGCCGCGTCGGCGACGGCGGAAACACTGAAGATGGTTCCCATGAGTGCGATGCTTTGAATGGTCTTCATGAGGTCTGTTCCTTGCTCTGTATCGCCTTCGTGCGACGCACGGCTCGGTGAGCCTCTCGGTCAGCTCGTGCCGCCCGAGCGCCTCACCGTTCGTCGATGAGGGTTTATGCGAGGCATGCGGCGCGGCTGACATCCATCGAAGAGCAGGGCAGAGCGCCCCCGCGGGGCCGATGCCCGATCGACCCAGGAGCCGAGCCGCCTCCCGGCGGCCGGAGCGACGTCGGGCGCGCCGCCCGCCGTTCCCCCGTCCGCGGCCGAGGCGACCCCGGCGAGGGGGTCGCCCCGGGGGGGACGCGGCCCTGGTGGGCGATGGAACTTTCGATGCCGTGGCGCGTCTCAGCTCGCCGGAGGTTCCGCCCGATGCCCCGACGTCGTGGTCTCTTCCTTGTGCTGTCCCTTCTTGGCCCGGCGCCGCTCTCCGCCGGGTGTGCCCGGCCGATCGACGCCCCGGACGGCACCGCGTACGTGCTGCTCGATCCCGCGGCGCGCGCTCGCTGGACCGTGGAGAGCGACGGCTGGCGCGGCGCGCCGGTCCTGCCGGTCGCCCTCGACGCCGCGGAGCCGGCCCTGCTGCGCGGCCCCGGGGGCGCGGAGGTGCTCGAGCTGCGCGGGGGCATGCTCGCGCACGTGCGCGGCGGAGGCGGCGAGGTCCGCTGGCTCGCGGTGGGCGAGGAGGCGCGCTACGACCGCCTGACCGTGCGCGCCAGCGAAGCGGCCGCGGCGGCGCTCGCGGCCCTCGTCGATGGGGAGATCACCGCGTGGCGCGACGGCCTGTGGACGCTCGCCGCGCCGGACCTGCTCGATCGCGGCTCCTTCCTCGAGCCGCCCGCGGGCGTGATCGAGGCCCTGCCCGACACGCCGCGCGATCGCGCCTCCTTCACGCCCTCGGCCTCGCAGGAGGCCCTCGACGCGCTCGCCGCGCCGGCCGCGGCCGCCGCCGGCAGCGCGGCCGGCGCGCAGGAGCCTGGCAGCGCGGAGGCGGAGCTGGTCGGCCTCTACGCCGCGGGGCTGCGGACGCTCCTCCTGGACGCCTCGGGCGGCTTCACGATCGAGGACCGCTGCACCGGCGCGGTGATCGCGACCGGCGACTACTCGGCCGCGGGCGATCGCGTGACGCTGCGATCCCGCGGGGCGGCGCCGATCGTGCTGGGCCGGGATCGGGAGAGGCTGCTCCACCCGGACTGGGCGGAGTTCGCGCCGCTCGCGCCCGAGCCGTCGCGGCGCGCCGAGCCCGAGAGCGAGTTGATCGACGATGCCGGCGCGGTCGCCGGCGAGGAGTGACCATGAAGCGCAGGCATTTGCTGGGAGCGACTGCAGCTGGGCTCGCGGCCACCGCGTGGCCGGCGTTCCTCCGCGAGGCGTTCGGCGACGGCGCCGCGTGCGACGAGACGGGCAAGCCGGCGGCCGCCGCGGGGTCGCTCGTCCAGGTCTCGGCGGCGTTCCGCCGCGCCCGGCAGGCGAAGCGAGCGCTGCTCGTCTTCGTGATCCCGGCCGACGACAACGCCAAGTGGGAGCGCGGCCACGCGTTCGGCGAGCTGCTCAACTTCGGCGCGGACCGGGATATCGCCCCGCTCGCCGGCGTCGAGGTCGTCTGCGCGACCATGGCCGATCTGAAGAAGCTCGTGCCGAGCGCAGGCGACGGGGAGCCGCTCCTCGTGGTGGTCAGGACCGACAAGGTGCCCGTCGCCGCGACGCAGCTCGACGTCGCGCTCCCGAGCTACGACGGGATGCGCCTCATGACCGGGAACCGGGAGGAGCTGCTGAAGCGCGACGACGCGATCGCGGCGAAGCGGATCGGCGCGCTCGGCGCGCTGCTCCGCAAGGGCCTCGGCGCCGGCGCGGACAACCTCGAGGCCCGGGCCGCGAGCGTGCGGGCGCGGCTCGTGAAGGCGCCGCCGGCGGGCGCGCGCTGGGCGATCGCCAGCGGATGCGGGACCGAGGTCGAGGGGGTCGACGAGACCGGGCTGATGGCTTGCGGCATGGGGCATGTGCCCTCCAAGTCCCGGCGTTTCCTCTACTTCTTCGCGGTCGAGGGGCGAGGGGCACCCCCGCGTTGATCCCGGTCGGCCTCACGCTCCAGCCCGACGCGGCGTTCCTCGATCTGCTCGGCGAGGCGATCCTGCGCGACGCCGACTACTACGAGGTGGCGCCCGAGACGCTGTGGCGCGCGCCGGACGACGCCGGGGCCGATCTCCAGGAGAACGGCTTTCACCGCCGCTTCGCCGAGCTCGCGCGCCGGTCGGATCGGCCGTTCGTCGCGCACGGCGTGGGCTTCTCGATCGGCGGCGCCTCGGCCGCAGACGCGGGCCGGCGCGCCCGATGGCGCGCGGCCCTCCGGCGCGATCACGCGATCTTCCGTTTCCGCTGGTACACCGATCACCTCGGGGTCAGCGCGCCGGCCGGGCTCTCGGCCGGGCTGCCGCTCCCGCTGCCGATGAGCGCGCACAGCGCGGCCGTCGCCCGCCGCGCGCTCCGGGAGATGCAGGCCGTCGTGGAGGACGTCGGCGTCGAGAACAGCGTCAGCTACTTCGTGCTCGGCGATCCGCTGGATGAGCCGCGCTTCCTCGGGCGCATCCTGAGGGCGCCGCGGACGCACCTGCTGCTCGACCTGCACAACGTCTTCACCATGGCGCAGAACTTCGGCTTCGATCCGGCGGAGTACGTGGCCCGGCTCGATCTGGCGCGGGTCATCGAGATCCACCTGTCGGGCGGCGGCCCGAGCGATCCGGGCTGGCTGCCTTCCGGCCGGGTGATGCGGCTCGACGGCCACGACGACGCCGTGCCGGAGCCGGTGTGGCGCCTCCTGGAAGAGGTCGCGCCGCGGTGCCCGAACCTGCGCGGGGTGACGCTGGAGCGCATGGAGGGCACGGTGCAGGGCGCGGCCGACGCGGCCGCCGTGCGGGAGGAGCTGCGCCGCGCGCGGCGCGTGCTCGGCCGGCGCGGGGGGCGCAGGTGACGGGGCGCGCGGCCGGCCGGAGTGCAGGGGAGCGCGCGGCCCGCGGCGGCGCGGCGGGGCGCGCGAGCGGCGGGGGGGCAGGGGAGCGCGCGGCGGCGCGGCTGACCGGGGCGCAGGCGCACGCGCGTTACGAAGCGCTGGTGGCCCGCGCGATGACCGCCGAGGACCCCGTGGCCGCGCTCCGCGCCGCGGCCGGAGATCCGGCGCTCCCGCCCGCGCTCCGGCGGGCGCTGATCGCCGCGGACGAGGACGGCGTGCGGATGTCGGCGCTGCTCGTGGCGCGGCTCCGCTTCGAGCGGCTCCTGCGCGGATCGCCCGAGGCCGAGGCGTGGTTCGACCGCGATGCTGCGGAGTTCAGCGCCGCGTTCCGGCGCTACCACGCCGAGGTGCCGCCCACGGCCTTCTTCCCTCCGGGCGAGGCCGGCCTGTTCCGCCGCTGGATCGAGGCGCGCTCCGCCGCGCAGGTCGACCCCGGGCAGATGCAGCCCGCCTTGGATGCCGTCGTCCAGACGCTCGCGGGCGCGGCGGAGCCAGCCGACGCTGGCCCTGCGAGCGACCCCCGATGGCGAGCTCGGTGAGCCGGTCCATCGGGTCCCGCGGGTCAGGAATCCCGCCAGAAACACCGGTCGACGACGAGCTGCCGCCGGAAGCAGCAGCGATCCTGACACGGGTCCTGCCCTTCTTCCTGCTCAGCCTCGTCGGCGCCGGCATCGCGCGCGGCTCCCCGACGCCGAGGCCGTGCGCGGTCTCTCCGTCTACGTCCTCTGGCTCGGCTTCCGCGCTCCTCCATCGCTGGCGCCAACCTGGATCGACCGCCTCACGGCGTCGTCATGGACGGCGCGGGAGCGCACGATGCGGGCGTGCGGGCCCATGGCTGGGTCCGTGATGAAGTGCCACAGCACCCAGGTCCACGAGCGGTGCGAGACCAGCGTGTCGTAGTGGCGCCTGGCGATGCGGTGCAGCGCGGGCAGGCGCCAGCCGGGCACGTTCATGAAGTCGTGGTGCTCGACGTGGTAACCCACGTTGAACGTCACGTGGTTGAGCGGCCCATAGTAGCTGTAGGTCTCCTGCTCGGGCGCGTACACGTAGTGCTCGTGCACGAAGTGGCCGGCCACCGGGTGCAGGCTGTGGCCGATCAAGGTCGACAGCAGCAAGTAGGTGAAGCCGGGCGCGCCGAGCAGGCGCCACGAGAGCCACGCGGCGGGCAGCTGGATGGCCAGGTTGATCCACTCATCGCGGGTCGGCAGCTTGGCGAAGCGCGCGGCGCGGCCCAGGTAGGCCACGAAGTAGAAGAACAACCACAGGAACTTCCGCGCGCGGCCGGTGCCGATCAGGCGCACCTCGAGCGAACGCGGCAGATCGGTGTCCTCGCCGGCCACACCGAGCAGCGCGTGGTGCGCGAGGTGGTAGCGGCGGAAGCTCATCGCCACCGGCAGCACCATCGGCAGGTTGGCGATCAGCGCCAGCAGCTTGTTCGAGCGCGCGCGGCGCGCGGCCAGATCGTGCGCCGCTTCGTGGATGGCCATCGCGCACCAGTGCGAGAGCACCGCGCCGAACGTCGCCGCCGCCAGCGTGACCACCCAGCAGCGCGCGCCGAGCACGCCGAGCAGCCAGGCGACGGCGAACTGCGCGAGCACCACCGCCAGCGTGACCGCGATGGTGCGCCGATCGTAGCCGAACAGCGCGCGGATCTCGGGGTGCTCGCGCAGGATACGGCGCCGGCGCGCGCGGTGTGGCTCGGCGCGCGTGACCCATTCGAAGGAACGCATGCGCCTCGATCTAGGCAGCGCAACCGGCGCCGCCCATTCGCATTCCCGGCGCCGCGCCCGCGCGCGCCAGCGGCCGTCAGTCGGGCCGCAAAAAGCCGTACAAAAGCCGGGTAAGCTCGGCCTGCGCGGCCGGCGCGCGCAGCATGTCGCCCTCGCGGAAGGCCGCCATGCCCAAGGTGTTTCGCATTGCGTGGAGCAGGAAGAAGCCGCCGAGCTGCGGATCCACCGCGCGGGTCTTGGGCCGGATGCGCACCAAGAGCTCCGCCAGCGCGGCCTCGGCCTGGCGATCGGCGTCGGCGATCAGATCGAAGTCGCCCACCCGCACGAACCACTTCATGAGCGCCTTTGTCACGCGCGCGTGGGCCAGCTCGAGCTCGATCAGCCGGCCGGCCAGCCGGTGCAACGCCGCGTCCAGCGGGAGCGGCTCGACCTCGTCGAGCACCCGGCGGATCTCGGCGAAGCGCTTTTGCACGAAGCGGCGCAAGAGCGCCGCGACCAGCGCCTCGCGGTTGGGGAAGTACTGATATAACGAGCCCACGCTGACGCCGGCGCGCTCGGCGATGTGCGTGGTCGATACACGGTTCTGCTTCGCCTCCTCTTCGCGCTCGATCAGCTGACCGGCGGCCTCGAGGATGGCGTCGACCGTGCTGCGCGAGCGCTCCTGGCGCGGATCCTTGCGCGGCTTCTGCGGCGATGTGGTCACGCCGCACATTCTCGCACGGCCGCCGCTGGCCGCGTGAGGCCGACGTGCCGGGCGGCGCTGCACCTCATGAGGAGAAGGCATCCGCGAGGGAGGTCGACCAGCGTCGGGCGGTTCGTCTCCATCGCTGCTCCCCAGCAGCGCACCTCGCCGGACGCTGACGGTCAGTCCTTCAGCGCGCAAAGATGCAAAATGAAGAACATGTGTTCTTTTCGCGCGTTTGCGCCTTTGCGTTGCGCTCTCTCTCCGGATCTCTGGCGGGACTGCTGGCGGGTGGAGCTAGCTCGAGCTCCTCCAGAAAGCCTGAGCGCCCCCCGCGCTCACGGCGTCGTGACGGCCCCGCACGTATGGCGCGCGAGCTGCTCTTGCGTGAGCGTCCGGAGCACGTCGACCAGCGCGGCCACCCCGTCCGGAATCGGGACGCAGCCCGGCGCTTCCCCGCATTCGTAACCGACATCGACGACCGCGTCGTCGACCTGGATCCGGAACAAGCTCCCGTCCACGGGTCGCGCGTCTCTCCCGTACAGCACAGGCGCCGCCGCGAGCGCCGCGACGACATCAGGATGGCCGAGCGCATTCGCGACGTCGCCGGCGCTCACCCCCTCCTCGCAGGCTTCGAGCTCCTGCGAGCACGTCATCAGCAGCGTGTCGCCCCGGATCGCGCGCCGCTCGAACGAGAAGTCACGGCACGGCGAGAGCGCGCTGGTCTCCTCGTTCGGGGTGAACCCACCGAAGTATCCCCAGCGGATCGTGTCCTCCACGCAACCGCAGCCGTCCGAGCCGCCGCTCCCGTCGGAGCTCGACCCGTTGCTCCCGCTGGAGCTCGAACCGCCGTCCCCGGGCAAGCACCCCGTGGCCCATCCCCCCAGAAGCCCGCTCGCCACAAGCATCAATCCCCAGTAATTCCGCATTTCAAAGCCTCCGGCCGCGGCCGCGGCAAGATCCGGACCGGGCGCGCTGTCTCGACGAAGAGCCCGCTCGACCGCTGGGTCGTATGACATCGGCGCCCGGTCGGCCAGATCGTGCCGTCACACCACGAGCCGGTGGAACGCGTCGACGACCCGTCGCTCCACGCTGCCGTGCGCCGCTGCTCGAACCGCGCTGCGCGCCGTCGCGCGCGCCGGTGTAGCCTGACCGCATGCGCGCCCGCCGCCTCCGCCACGCCCTCGCCTTCGCCGCGCTGGCGGCCGGCGCCGGCATCGCCGGGTGCTCGTGGCGGGCGTCCGAGCGCCCCTCCGCGCCGCACCAGGACGCCGCGAGCGCGGCGGTGCAGCCGTCCGCCCCGCCGCCTCCCTCCGCCAGCTCGGCCGCGGGCGAGCCGGCGCCCGGCGCTGCGCGGCAGGAGAGCGCGCCGGCGGGGCGGCCTCTCCTGCTCGTCACCGATCGCGCGGCGCTCGCCGAGCTCGAGGCCGCGGGCCTCGACTTCGGCGCGGTGCTCACCGGCGCGCCGCGCGCGCCGGCCGCCCTCTCCGCGCTGTACCGCACCCCCGAGCTCGCGTCGGTCGCCGGCGTGCTCGCGGAGGATCTGCGGCAAGTCCAGCGCGCCGATCCGAGGAGCGGGACGAGCGTCGCGCGCCACGCGCACCGCCTCTTCGACGAGCGGTGGCTCTCCGCGGAGGGCGCCCGCTTCGAGCTCATCGGCGTGGTGAACCGGATGGATCGCCGCCCGTTCCACGCCTCGGCCTGCGGCGAGACCCGCCTCGTGTACCGGCTCGCCTACGCCGTGAAGCCCCCGGACGGCGCGGCCGGCGCCGCGGCCGCCGCCTCGCGCCTCCCGATGACCGCGGCGTTCGAGCTCCTCGCCCCCGGCGGCGACGCGCCCGCGTGCCGCCGCCTCGCGCAGGCCTGGTCGCGCGCGGCGGAGCTCTCCGGCCCGGCGCTCGCCCGCTGGCTCACCTCGGCCGGCGGCCCGCTCGCTCCCCCGGCCGTCGATCGCGCGAACCTCGCGCGGCTCGTGGTGAACCTGCAGAGCGTCCGCTGGCCGTCCACCGTGCGCCCGGACCTCGGCGGGCACGCGGAGTACGTGCTCCGCGCCTTCCGCTGGGACGCGCGCGCCGGGCGCTACGCGCCCCTCGCCCTGGAGAACACCCCCGACGTCGCCCGGATCGCCCGCGACCCGAAGCAGCGCGACCGGCTGCGCGCCTGGCTGTCGGCCCCCGAGAACCTCGCGCGCATCGACGAGGGCACCGCGCTCCTGCCCGGCGAGTTCCTCGCGACGAAGGCGCTGTCGGCCACGCCCCACGGCCTCGCGCGCCGCGCCAACCGGCCGTTCCGCGTCCTGTTCGAGCCCCGCGACTTCGCCGGCGTCGATTTCGGCGGCCTCTCGCGCGTCCGCTCGCCGGAGGGGCTGCTCCGGCGGCTCGACCAGATGACCTGCCCCGGGTGCCACCAGAGCGGATCGATCGCCGGCTTCCACCTGCTCGGGCAGGAGCCTCCCGGTCGCGTCCACGACGCGCTCGCCGCCGCCGAGTCCGCGCACCTCGCGGGCGATCTCCCGCGCCGGCAGGCGGTGGTCGAGGCCGTCGCCCGGGGCGCGGCGCCGGACCACGGCGTGCCGTATCCGGAGCGGGCCGACGGCGCCCGCGCCGGGTACGGCGCCCGCTGCGGGCTGGGCGACCCGAGCTTCGCGGGCTGGACGTGCGCGGAGGGGCTCGTGTGCTCCGCGTACGATGCGCCGCGCGAGGACCGGACGACGGTCGGCGTCTGCCTGCCGGCGGCGCCGGAGGTCGGCGACCCCTGCCAGGTCGGCGCCGTCGTCCCCCACGCCGACCCGCACCGCGACCGCGCCGCGGCGGCGCAGCCCGGGGCGTGCCCGCCCGCCGCGGTGTGCAACACGAGCCCTGTCGGGTTCCCCGGCGGCATGTGCACCGGCAGCTGCGGCGCGCTCCCGGCGGAGGGCGTCTGCGGCGCCATCGCCGTGCTCGATCCGTTCAACCGCTGCCTCGCGCGCGGGACGCCGTTCACCGAGTGCTTGAGCCGCCACGTCGCGCCCGCGGGCCTGCGCCGCTGCTCGAGCGAGGCGCCCTGCCGCGAGGACTACGTGTGCGCCAGGACGAGCTCGGGCGAGGGCGCCTGCATCCCGCCGTACTTCCTGTTCCAGCTCCGGGTCGACGGCCACGCGGTGCCATGAGCCGCCCGGCGCCCGCTGCGCCGGGGCCGAGGAGGCAGTCCACCTGGGCACCGGGAGCCTCCGGACCGCGCGCCTCGCCTCCAGCGAGGGCGAAGCGCGGGCGCGATGGCAGCGGGGACAGGCTTCGTGGGTCGACGATGCATGACGCGCGAACCCCTGGGCGGGGATGGGTCATCCGCTCGTCTGCCGGCTCGAGCCCGCCGCCATCCCGTGAACGGCCGCAAAGCCGCGATCGATCAACGCGATGAACGCGGCGTTCGCCTTCTTCGCCGAGCCTCCGCGCTCGAACACGCGGATCCCCTCGCCGTACGCCGTGCGCCACGTCAGCACGACCATGCCGGCGACGAGCCGCGCGAGGCCATCGGGCTTCGGACCAGCGAGCTCGATCGCGAGCCCCTCGACCACCTCGTCCCCGATTTCGCGGAGCCGCGCCTTGAGCGACGGGCTCGCCGCAACGACGCGCCACCAGCCGACGGTCTGGCTGTCGATGCGCGCGAACGGATGCTTCTGCTCGCACAACCTGTCGACGAGGCGGCGGAGCGCGTCGAGCGGCGACTGCCCTTGTGGCCTCTCGCCGATGGCCTCGCGCAGGAGCTGCTTCACCTCGTCCTCGCGATCCAAGAGGAGGTCCTCCTTGCGCGCGAAGTAGTTGAACACCGTCATCTTGGAGACATCGGCGGCGGCGGCGATCTCTTCGACCGTCACCGCGTCGAAGCCGCGCGCGAAGAACAGCTCCGTGGCGACGTCGGAGATCCGCTGCCTGGTCTCGCGCTTCTTCCTTTCGCGGAGCTCGCCCATGGATCAAATCTTAGACTAAGACAAAAATTGTGCTTGCACAAGTTTTTACCGAGTCTACGTTTTACGTCATGACTCACGACGTGGTCATCGTAGGCGCTGGCCCGGTCGGGCTCTTCCTCTCCATTGAGCTCGCGACCGCGGGCGTGAAGCCGCTCGTGCTGGAGCGGCTCGCGGAGCCCGACCGCACGATAAAGGCCGCCGCGGTCGGCGCGGTGGCGGCCGAGGCGCTGGAGCGACGCGGGCTCGCGGGCGCGCTCGACGACGAGCACCGCGCCGCCATGGCGCTGATGATGCCGGCGCTGAAGGCGCGCTTCGGAACTGGAACGGTGAAGAAGCCGGGAGGCCATTTTTCCGGGCTGTTCTTGATCGACCAGGGCCTCCAGCGCGACCCGGAGCGCCGCATGCGTCCCGTGCCGCAAGAGGCGCTCGAGAAGATCCTGAGCGCGCGCGCGACGGAGCTCGGGATCGAGATCCGTCGCGGCATCACGGTGGAAGGCCTCGAGCGGGACGACGACGGCGCGACCGCGCAGACGAGCGCGGGCCCGGTGACCGCGAAGTACCTCGTCGGCTGCGACGGCGGGCGGAGCCGCGTCCGCAAGCTCGCTGGCTTCGAGTTCCCCGGCACGGATCCGACCATCACCGGCTATCAGGCTGTCGTCGAGCTCGATGCGCCCGAGAGGCTGCCGACGGGTTGGCACCGAACGCCGCGCGGCCTCGTCGCGTCCGGCCCGACGCCGGGGCGCGTCTTCACGGCGGAGTTCAACGGGCCGCCGCCCCACCGGGACGCGCCGATCACGCAAGCCGAGGTCGAAGCGGCGATCCAGCGCGTGAGCGGCACCGACGTCAAGATCCTGTCGATGACGATGGCGACGCGCTGGACCGATAACGCGCGGCAAGCGACGACCTACCGGATGGGCCGCGTCTTTCTCGCCGGTGACGCCGCGCACGTCCACTCGCCCTTCGGCGGCCAAGGCTTGAACCTCGGCCTGGTCGACGCCGCGAACCTCGGCTGGAAGCTCGCCGCGGCGGTGAAGGGGCGCGAGCATCTCCTCGACTCGTACACCGCCGAGCGCCATCCCGTCGCCGCGCGCGTCCTCGAAAATACCCGCGCGCAGGTCGCGCTCATGCGTCCTGACCCGCTGACGAGCGCGCTCCGCGCCATCGTGAGCGACCTGATGAAGCTGCCCGAAGGCAATCGCTACTTCGGCGAGATGATCACGGGCGTCGGCGTTCGTTACGACCTCGGTGACGACGACCCGCTCGTCGGCACGCTCGCGAAGGACCAGCTCCTCACGCTCAAAGGCGGCGGCGAAGAGCGGCTCTACGCGCTGATGGAGAGAGGTGGCGGCCTCTTCATCTCGCCTCTAAGGCGGTCACTCCCGCAAGACGTGCAAGTCGCGCGCACCCAAGACGGCCCGTCGATGCTCGTTCGCCCCGACGGCTGCATCGCGTGGACAGACGCGTCGTCGACGTCGCTCGACGACGCGCTCGCGCGCTGGTTCTGAATCAGCGCGACGCCCCCGTCGCCGCGCCGCCAGGCTCGAGGTCCCGAAGGGGCCATCTCCCGCGCCGGGATGAGATCGCGGGGTCGTAGGTGGGATGCGATGACGTGTGCGTCTGTGGCAGGAGCTGCCGGCGCCCCCATCGCTCCAGCGCTGCCGGAGACCTCTTGTGTTTTGGGCATTGACCCAGTTGCTCGTCCGATCAATGGTTGCGGGCCGATGCAGGTCCATCTTCAGGGCGGGCGAACGGATTCGATGCGGGACGCGGTGCGTGAACCGTGGCGCACGCCGCGCCCGCGCCTCCGGGAGAGCTGTTGCCCGGAGGTGACCGATGGCCAAGATGACGTTTTCCGGAGAGACCACGTGGAGCGGTGAGGGCACGCGCGCCGAGGTGCGCGTGCGCAACCACCGGTTGATCGTCGACGAGCCGCCCGAGCTCGGCGGCAAGAACGAGGGGCCGAACCCGGTCGAGCTGCTCCTCGGCGGGCTCGGATCGTGCCTGACGGTCCTGGCCTCCCTCTACGCCCCGACCCACGGCGTCGATCTCCGGGGCTTCCGGGTGCGCGTCGACGGCGACCTCGATCCGGACGGCTTCCAGGAGAGAGCGCCGGTCCGCCCGGGTTTCCTCGAGATCCGCTGCCACATCGACGTCGACTCGCCCTCGCCGGCGGAGAACGTGCAGGCGCTCGTCGCGCACATCCGCCGGATCTGCCCGGTCCGCGACACCCTCGCCGGCGTCCCGGTGGAATTCGTGGCCGCCGGCGCGCCATCCGAGCTGCCCTCCCGCGAGGAAGAAGCTCGCGCATAAACGCCGGTGGCGCACGCGCGGTCGTCCGGCTCGAGCACCGGAGTGAACCGCGCGTGACCCGGGGCTCGCGCCCACGGCCTGCGGCGAGGTGCGCGCGTCTGTCGCCGTGTCCATCACCGTGGTTGCCGCGACGTCCGTGCCGCTGTGTCCGGCGGTTTACGCGATGTGCCCGTCGTGCTGCAACACAGAATCAACTTGACAGCGGGAGAGGCCTCTGCAGAGTTTATATTGTAAAGACTGATCACTTTGCTCGGGACACAGCTTGTCGGACGCCGTATGCTCCGCGACGCTGGAGGCTCTCTCAGCACATCTGCCGCGTCCTGACGCGGTGGGCCCCGATCCGCGTTCTCCATTCGAAGAATCAGTGAGGTAGTTCTATGTCCCTCTTCATCTTACGCAGCCCAGCTGCTTTCCTGGCTCAGGTTGGTTTGCTCGCCACGGCTTCCTTGGGCTTCGCCGGGTGCGGCCCGGCGGATCGCCTGGACGGTCCCATCGGCGCTCATGGGGATGCCGTCGTCGACGGCGAGCCCGGCGACGACGGCGATGAGGCCAGCGCCGGCGAGGGAGCCTCCTTCGCTTCGCGCGAGATCACACGAGGCCTCCAGTCTCCGATGCGGATCGTCCTGGGGCCGGACGGCTTCCTGTGGTTGACGGAGCGCGTGTCGAAGCGGGTCCTGCGCGTGCGGCCGGAGGACGGCCAGCAGACGACCGCGGTCACCATCGAGGAAGCGTTCCAGTCGGGGGGGCAGGACGGGGTGCTGGGCCTGGCGCTGCACCCGGATCTGCTCCAGGGCAAGGGCAGAGACTACGTGTACGTCTCCTTCACCTACGACGTCGATCCCGGCACAGCCGTGGACCGCAGGACGAAGATCCGCCGCTACACGTATGATCCGGGGACCGGGACCCTGGGGAGCCCGCTCGACATCATCACCGGCCTGCCCGGGAGCGACGATCACAACTCCGCGCGGCTCCTCTTCGGCCCGGATCGGAAGCTCTACTACTCGGTCGGAGATCAGGGGAACAACCAGTTTGGCAGGAAGTGCCTCCCCATCCGGGCGCAGGCGCTGCCCACGGCGGCGGACGTCGCGGCGCAGGACTGGTCGAAGTACGCCGGCAAGGTCCTGCGCTTGAACGTCGACGGCTCGATCCCGCACGACAACCCGCAGATCGACGGCACGCGCAGCCATGTCTATTCGTACGGCCACCGCAACCCGCAGGGCCTCGCGTTCGGCCGGGGTGGCAAGCTGTACGCGAACGAGCATGGGCCGAAGAGCGACGACGAGCTGAACCTCATCCTGCCCGGCAAGAACTACGGCTGGCCGCACGTCGCCGGCTATCAGGACGACCAGGCGTACACGTACGACAACTGGTCGGCCTCGAGCCCCACGCCCTGCGAGGCGCTCGAGTGGAACGACTTCGAGACGCCCCCCTCCGTCCCGCAGCAGGAGGAGAGCGCCTGGAGCCACCCCGACTTCCGGGAGCCGCTCCTCACCTTCTACACCGTCGAGGACGGCCACGACTTCCGCCATTCGGTGTGCGGAGAAGACTTCTTCTGGATCTGCTGGCCCACGATCGCGCCCTCCTCGCTCCACTACTACCCCGCCGGGCGCGGCGTCCCGGGGTGGGGGAACTCTCTCCTGATCACCAGCCTCAAGAGGGGCGCGGTGCTCCGGGTGAAGCTGAGCGGGAACGGGGAATCCGTGGTCGGCGAGCCTGTCCGCGAGCTCGCCACCAGCAACCGCTACCGCGACCTCGCGATCGGCCCGGACCGCCGGACATTGTACGTGATCACGGACCCGTCGGGGGGCACGGGCGGACCGACCGGCCTCGGCACGACGGTCCTGGACAACCCGGGAGCGATCCTCGAGTTCACGTACACGGGATCGCACTGAGCCAGCACCCGAGGGGCCGGGCCTGCGTCGTACCGGCGCAGGCCCTGTCCCTGCCGGGGCCTGTTCTATTCGTTCGTTTGCGCCTTTGCGCCCTTGCGCCTTTCCGTTGAATTCTCTCTCCGGATCCCTGGCCGCGGCTCGTGGTGGGTGGAACCAGGTGAGGCGCTAGGACGTCGAACGGGTTGAAACCCCGGGAAAATGAACCACGGAGGGCACAGAGGGCACAGAGGGAAGAGAAATAAAAATCCCATTTCTTCTCTCCCCTCTGTGCCCTCTGTGCCTCTGTGGTTCGAATCTCTTCATTCTTGGGCGTTTCAAGCTGATCGGTGCTCTAGCCCCCAGGCGGGCTCACCTCAGGTAGCCTTCGATCGCTTCGTACCAGACGCCCGCCATCCGGGCGTAACCCGCCTGGTTGGGATGGACGTTGTCGCCGAGCTCGGACGGCGGGAAACCCGTGAACTGATCGGCGAAGATGATGTGCGCGCCCGCGGCGGCCCGCTCCTCGACCATCGCGGGGATGGTGGCGTTGAACGTATCGACCGCGCTCGCGGCGAACGGCAGAGGGATGATGTTGCTCACGACGATCAGCGCGTCGGGCGCCTCGTCGATGAGCTTGTCCAGGAGAGCGGCCAGGCGGGTGTCGGCGCCGTTCGCGCCTTGCACCATGTCATTGGTGCCCGCGTGGAGCAGCACGATGTGCGGCATCTCGTTGAGCGCCGGGCTCGGCACACGACCGGCGATCTGCTGGATGGTCTGCCCGCTGATCCCCTCGTGATTGCGGGGGAACGTCACGCCGTCGACCATCGCGGGGCCGTTCTTCTGCTGCGTGCCGGTGAAGGTGATCTCGTGGTCGTCCTGCAGGGCCAGGCGGAAGAGCTCGACCCGGTACCCGCCGTCGAAGCCGAGACCGAAGGTGATCGAGTCCCCGAGGGGCAGGACCTTGCAGGGGCCCGTCGCGGGGCAAGGCTGGAACCCCGGATCGGGAGCGCCCCCACCGTCGCCCGAGCCGCCGGAGGTCGCGCTCGTGGAAGAGCTTGCTCCGCCCTCCCCGGCGCTGGTCGTCGCGCCGCTCCCCGTCGTCGCGCCGCTCCCCGTGGTCGCGCCCCCGCCGGAGCCACCGGTCCCGGTCGCGCTGCCCGCACCGCTCGTGGTCGAAGCGCCGCTTCCGGTCGTCGGAGCGCCGCCGGAGCTCGCCGTTCCAGACCCGCCCGAGCCCGAGGACGACCCGTCAGAATCGCTGGAGCAGGCCAGGGAACCGGCGAAGAGAAGGCACGCGAGGGGAATCGCGCGGGCGAAGGCGCCGAATGCACCACGGCGGACGACAAGCGGAGAGGTCGAAGGCGACATGTGAGCAGCGCTCCCGGTCGTAGGCGACCAAGTGGTGGAAAATTATGTTTATGGCCTAAATTCGGCGGGCTCGGCCCATTGCCACACCGCCCGCGCAGCCTCTGCGAGAAGTGGCGGAAGGGTACGAGGCGCTCGCAGCGATGTCGTTCAAATTCCCGGCGAAGGTTTTCAGGATCTCGACGTGCTGGGTCCGATCCACTCGGCGCAAGCGAGCAGAGCTGCGCGCTGGGACGCGGCCCGCGCACGAAGGGCTTGACCGCTGTGTTCCTCGATGCCGACGATGCTCCTGGCGACGCCGAGCATGACCGCGCAGCTTCCAGCAAAGTACGGAGTGGCCCTCACCGGATCGGACTGGGTGGGGCTGCCTCTCCGGATCGGGCACGTACCCGAAAGCGGCCGGTTCGAGGCGCTCTCCAACGAATCGGATGCGGTCCTGGTCTGGACCGGAGGCCCCTCGCACGTCCACATCTGCTTCGCGGACCCGACGTCAGGAGAGGTCCGGGAGCACTCCTTCGAGCGGCTCTCGGGCATGATGGACCTCTTGCCGCGGAGGACCAGGCTCCACAGCGTCGAGTGGCGGGGGCGGCCGTCCGTGTGCACGGCCGTGAACTTCCCCGAAGCATCGATGTTGGCCCTCTGCTCGTCTCCGTCCCCCGGCCTGGTTCCGGAGCGGGGCCCGCAGTTCGGCCTGGTCGACGCCCACGTGGTCGACCTGGTTCTCCGGCTTCAGGCGCAGGCCGAGGGGCAGGAGTACCTGGGAGCCGTGTACGTCCAGTCGCTCTCCCTGGCGCTGGCCTCGTATCTCTCGGCGCGGTACGGCGCGGGGGCCAAGGCGGAGAGCTCGCTGCGCAGCACGAGCCTCTCGATCAGCCAGCGCACCCGGATCGAGAAGTTCGTGGACAGCGAGCTCTCCTCGAACTTCGGGCTCGTCGACCTGGCGGGGATGGCGGGCTACTCGCCCGACCATTTCTCGCGCCTGTTCAAGCACGCCTTTCGCCAGACGCCCTATCAGTACGTGCTCTCGCGCCGCATCGAGAGGGCGATGGCCATGCTCCGGGACGAGCGGCTGTCCATCGCCGAGATCGCGCTGGCTTGCGGCTTCTCCAACCAGGGGCACCTCACGACGGCGTTCAAGCGCCGTACGGGGATGACGCCCGGCGCGTATCGAAAGAGGTGACGGGCCGCGCGGTCGCCGGTGCTCGCGCCGCCGACGGTGGCGCCGCTCGCGGGCAGGTCGCCGGCGCTCCAGCGAGGTCCGCCCCTGCCTTGACAAGGCAATCTACCAAAGGTAACTTACCAAGAGTAACACACCTTCGCCCGTGACCGTCGCGCAGGAGGTTCTGCATGCACGCGCTCATCGTCGTCTCGCATCCCGAGCCCACGTCGCTCACCCATGGCGTCGCCGCGCAGATCGCCGAGGAGGTGTCCCTGTCCGGCGATTCCTTCGAGATCGCGGACCTCGCTGCGGAGGCGTTCGATCCGAGGTTCACCGCGGCGGATCTCGCCGTCCATCGCAGGAAGGCGCCGCCGCCCGCCGACGTCGCCGCCGAGCAGGCGAGGATCGATCGCGCGGACGCCCTCGTGCTGGTCTATCCCGTCTACTGGTGGTCGATGCCGGGGCTCCTCAAGGGGTGGATCGATCGCGTGTTCTCCAACGGCTGGGCCTTCGACTTCGGCCTGGAGTCCGGGCTGGTGAAGAAGCTCGGCCGCCTCCGGGTGCACCTCGTCGCCATCGCGGGCAGCGACGCGCGGGTCTACGCGCGGCACGGCTATCTCGGCGCCATGAAGACGCAGATCGATCACGGGATCTTCGATTACTGCGGCGCGCGCGTCGCGACCTCCGAGCTCCTGTTCGACTCGGAGACGCAGGATCCGGCCGCTCATCTGGCCGCCGCGCGCGCCATCGGCCGCGAGCTCTTCGAGGCCTCCAGGCGGCTCGAGGCCACCGGGACGGCGTGAACGCGGAGGGCGCTGGGCCGGCGGGTCTACCTACGGCGGGCGCCGGGGCCTCGGGCGCCGTTCAGGGCGCCTGGCAGGACACGCGGTGGATCGGCTCCTTTTTGCCTTCGCCGATCATCACGTAGTCCCAGCCGCCGGGCATCCACGCGATCGCCTCGGCCTGCTCCTCGTCGGCCGACGGCAGCACGCAGGGCGAGCCGGCCAGCGCCTGCGCCACCGTCTGATCCGGCGTCATCGGGTAGTAGAGCACGTGCGAGGAGGTCCGCAGCAGCACCCCCGCGCCGTCCGGGTGCACGTCGCCGCCCGTGAAGCGCGCGCTCCCGGCGGGCGGCTGGAGGGAGCCCGCGTGGACGAGCGTCGCCGGCGCGCCCGCGGCGGGGAGCGCCGGCAGCTCGTAGACCTCCGAGACGCCCTTGTTGACCTTCGTCACCACGGTGAGCGCCCCGGTGGTGGGGTGAACGAGCAGCGTCTCCGCGTCGTGGCTGCCGTCGGGGTACGAGATCACGAACACCTCGGCGGTCGAGGCGCGCGGGGCGCCGCCGAGCGCGTCCGGCTCCTGCACGCTGTAGATCGCGTAGCTGTCGCGCTCGCTGTCGTTGTCGCCGATGTCCGCGAGGAAGAGGCAGCTGCCCTCGCCCGTGCGGCAGGGGCCGCGCGCGATGTCCTCCCAGTCGATCGCGGCCGCGCCGGCCACGTCCACCTCGGCCCGCAGCGCGCCGCCGAGCCCGATCGCGAAGAACCGGGGGTCGTCGCCGTGGTCGTTGTGCACATAGAGCGCGTCCGGGTGCAGCCCGCTGGCGACCACGCCGGAGCACTCGTCGATGTCGCCCTCCGGGAGCGCGCCGACCCGCGCCACCCCGGCGCAGAGAGGGCAGCCCGTGACCCGCACCTCCGGCGGCGGCGGATCCGAGGCTCCGCAGCCCGGAAGGAGCAGCGAGAGCGCGAGCGCTGGCGCCGCCGCGCGCCGCGCCAGGGCCCGTGTCGCAGGCCCGCCGCGCGGGCGGGGCGCCCGGAGGGGGCGCGGCGGCAGCAACGGGGCGCGGAGGATCTCGGTCGCGGGCATCGGTGACATGAGGTTCCCTGTGGGGTGAGATTCTCGCACGCTTTGCTGCCGCTCGCCGCGGGCGGCGCTAGGGCGCCGCGTTCGCCTCCCCCGGGGTCGGCGCGGTGACGGCGCCCTCGCCGGTCAGATCGGGCAGCCTGCCCCACGTCTCGCCGTCCGCTGCCGCCTCGATCGGGTACTCCAGCTGGGTGAGCACCTGGCCGTTCGCCGAGATGAGGTGGACGGTCTCGCCCCTGGAGGCGCTGACCTTCCAGGTCGCATAGAAGCAGCTGCTCGGGCCGCCGTCCGGCAGACACGTGGTGTGGGGCCCGGGGCCGGCCTCGGCGGCCTGATCGCCGAGGACGAGCAGGTATGCCCCCGGGGCGAGCTGCGTGCCCTCGGGGAACGTGAGCGCGTCGGCCGTGTTGCACGCCCCGCTGTCGTCGGAGTCGCAGAGGCCGAGCCCGCTGAGATCGGCCGACCCCGGGCCCGGGTTGCCGAGCTCGATCCAGTCGCCGCCCTTGGCCGAGATCTCGTTCACCACGACGGTCGTCGACGCGGGCCCGCCGCCCGTCCCCGTCCCCGTTCCCCCGGACCCGCCGCCGCCGGAGCCGCTCGTGGCCCCGCTGGTGCCGCTCGCGGCCTGGGACGACGCGGCCGTCGTGGTGGCGTCCCCCGGCTCGTCGCTCGAACCGCAGCCTCCCGCGCAGATCGCGGCAAAGCAAAGCATGATGAATCGACCTTGTGCCATCACGATGTTCTCCTCGGCGCACAGCACACGGCGGCTCCGGCGGTGCGTCAATGGGGGCGGCGCGCGGGCGGCTCCCGGCCGTGGGTCCTCCTGCGCGTTCCAGCGCCGCGCTCGAGTCGGCGGGATCACCAGCGCGGCCGCCCTGCGCCGCCGGTCGCAGCGCCGGTGGACGCGCCCGGCGCGCCATCGGCTCAGGGGGCAGCGCCGCGGAGGTGGGGTACCATGCCCAGCGCCGTGGTGCGGCGAGAGCGGTCCGAGAGCGGTCCACGCCGCTGCCAGCCTGCTCTCGGGGTGAGGAGGACATGATGCGACGATCGCTGGAGCTGATCTTGTGCCTGTCGATGGTGACCGCGCTCGAGGCCTGCGCGGACGACTCGAGCGGAGGGGAGGGGACGACCGACACGGGGGGCGCCGGAGCGGCGAGCGCGTCGGGCAGCGGCGCGGGCGGCGCCGGCGCGGGATCGCCCGCGCACGAGGGCGGCGGCCCGGCGGCGGGCAACCCCGACGGGAGCTGCGCTGTGCCGGCCGAGGCGCAGGCCGCCGACACCTCGTCCCCGACCACGGTGATCGGCGACGGCACGCCGGAGAGCTGCACCTCGGAGGCCGTCGTCAGCGGCGTCGCGGCCGGCGGCATCATCACCTTCGACTGCGGCCCCGACCCGATCACCATCACGCTCGAGGAGACCGCGAAGATCTTCAACGATACCGGCCCCGAGATCGTGATCGACGGCGGCGGGCTCGTGACGCTGAGCGGCGGCGGAGAGCGGCGCATCCTCTACATGAACACCTGCGACGAGGCCCAGGTGTGGACGACGCCGAACTGCGACAACCAGGATCACCCGCGGCTGACCGTCCAGAACCTCACCTTCATCGAGGGCGACTCGACCGGCGATGACGACGAGGGCGGCGGCGCCATCTTCGCGCAGGGCGGGCGCCTGAAGGTCGTCAACGCGCGCTTCTTCAACAACGCGTGCGACGCCGCCGGCCCCGACGTCGGCGGCGCCGGGATCCGCGCCTTCATGCAATACGACGGTCTGCCGGTCTACGTGGTGAACAGCACCTTCGGCGGCGCCGAGGGCTACGGCAACGTGTGCGCGAACGGCGGCGGCATCAGCAGCATCGGCGTCTCGTGGACGGTCGTGAACAGCCTGTTCTCCCACAACCGCGCGATCGGGAACGGCGGCAACCCCGCCATGGCGGGGACGCCGGGCGGCGGCAGCGGCGGGGCTATTTACAACGATGGCAACACCATGACGCTCACGCTCTGCGGGACCCGGATCGAGCGGAACGAGGTGAACGCCCACGGGAGCGCGATCTTCTTCGTGAGCAACGACCACTCGGGGAACATCGTCATCGATCGGTCGGTGATCACCGAGAACATCGGCGGATCCTGGTACCCGACCTACCCGCAGATCTCGAACCACGACGACACGCCGATCGCGGTGACGGACTCGGTCATCCAGTGAGCCCCGCGGCCCGCGCGCGGGCCGCTTCTCCGGCGGCGTCCGGTGCTTTGATGCACTATGCTGAAGGCATGCCGCTCAGCGAGGACGTCCCCGAGTGGAAGGCGCTGCGAGACACCCTGCGCGCTCTGGTCGCCCGCGCCGGGGCCGCCGCGGCGGCCGTGATCGACGAATCGAACAACATCTGGTGTGCCTGGCCGGTCGCGTCGACCGTCCTTCCGCTCGCCGCGCGCTTCGCCGAGCGGGAGCTCGCCGGACGTCCGGGGCCGCCCCTCCGCCGAGGCGGGCGGCTCCGCGTCGCTCATCCCGCTGGATCTCTTGACGATTCGTACATGGCGGAGTCGTTCGGAGGCATCTACGTGCTGGTGCTCTGGTTCAATGGCCCGTTCGACCCCGACTTCCAGCGGGCTCGCCTGCGGCGCGAGCTCCCGCGGGTCGAGGCGCTGACGGTCGCGCTGCCGCCCCCGGACGGCCCGGACGCGACCGAGGGCGCCGCGAAACAGCGCGCTTGAGGCGCCGCGCGCTGACCGGGCGCCTGGCCGGGCGAGGCCGCTTCGAGGCCCGCGCGCTCAGAACATCACGTACATGGTGTCGGACACGACCTCCCGCTGCGCGCGAGGAGGCACGTGGCCGACGATGCGAACGCCCTTCGCGATGACGGGGGCCAGGGCGCGCGCGAGCTCGGGCGAGCTCCAGCCGCTCGTGATCGCGCGCCCGAAGGCGTCCGGCTGCGCTGGGCGCCGCTCCAGGACGCGCGGATAGGAGGTCGCCGGGTCGATCCGCTCCCACCGGCCATCCGCCGGAGAGAGCGTGGCCGCCCCTGTCTTGGCGAGCCCTCCCGCGATGTCCGTGACCGCGGGCATGAAATCGCGGTCGAAGAGGCGCTCGAGCGGCCGTGTCAGCTGCTCGGGCGCCGGAGCCCCGACGGACGCCCACTCGTCGTACGCGCCGCCCTTCTCCGGCCACGGCGGCTGCTGCTCCTTGAGGAACAGATGATCCTCGATGAAGAGGGCGTCCATGTCGGTCCGCATGAAGCAGCGGTAGGCATCGTAGGGCGTGTTGACGATCGGCTCGCCGCGCACGTTGAACGACGTGTTGACGATCACCGGGCAACCCGTCTTCTCGGCGAACGCGTCGATCACGGCCCGGTAGGTGGGGTGCGCCTCGCGGGTCACGGTCTGCACCCTGGCCGAATAGTCGACGTGGGTCACCGCCGGCACATCGCTGCGGGGCGCCCGGACGACCTCGAGCAGATCCTCGGAGCTGCCGCGGGAGAACGGCTTGCGCTTGTCCTCCACGAGCGGCGCGACGAGCAGCATGAACGGGCTCTCGCCCGCGCAGTCGAAGTACTCGTTGGCTCGCTCGGCCAGAACGGACGGCGCGAACGGTCGAAACGACTCGCGGTACTTGATCTTCCGGTTGAGCGTGACCTGCATCTCGCTGCTGCGCGCGTCGCCCAGGATCGAGCGCGCGCCGAGCGCGCGCGGGCCGAACTCCGCGCGCCCGCTGAAATGCCCGACGACCCGACCCGAGGCCAGGAGCTCGGCGACGCGGGCAGCCCGGCTGGACGGCTCGAGGCGCTCGCACGGAAGGCCGTGGGTCTGCACGAAGGCCTCGACCTCGCTGGACGAGAACGCCGGCCCGAGATAGGAGCCGCGCTGCGCGGAGCCGGGCGAGCTCGCCGGGCGCCGAGGTTGTCCGAAGTGGCTGTGGTAGGCGTCGAGCGCTGCCCCGAGCGCGCCTCCCGCGTCCCCGGCGGCGGGCTGGATCCAGATCTCGTCGAACGGCCCTTCCCGCAAGATGCGCCCGTTGGCCACGCAGTTGAGCGCCACCCCGCCGGCCATGCACAGCTTGGAGGCCGAGGTCAGGCGATGCGCGTGCGCCGCCATCTTGAGGACCGCCTCCTCGATCACGACCTGCACGGAGCGAGCCAGATCCATCTCTCGGCGCGTGATGCGCGCGGCGGGATCCCTCGCCGGCCCCTCGAAGAGCGCCGCGAACCTCGCGTTCGTGATGGTGTCCTCCCCGAAGAAGGTGAAGTATTCCAGGTTCAGGCGGATCGAGCCGTCGTCACGGATCTCGACGAGATTCTGGAGGATCCTGTCGACGTAGCGCGGCTCGCCGTAGGGGGCCAGGCCCATCATCTTGTATTCGCCGCTGTTCACCTTGAAGCCGGTGAACTGCGTGAAGGCGGAGTAGAGCAGCCCGAGCGAGTGGGGGAACCGCATCTCCTGAAGGAGGCGCAATTCGGAGCCTTTGCCGACGCCGATGCTCGCGGTGCTCCACTCGCCGACCCCATCGATGGTCAGGATCGCCGCCTCCTCGAACGGGGACGGGAAGAACGCGCTCGCGGCGTGCGAGCGGTGGTGCAAGTTCTCCAGCACGAGGCCTCTGTAGGCGAGCTCGTGCTCCAGCACCTCGGCGATCCGGAGCTTTGTCGACAGCCACGACGGGAGCATGGCTGCCCACGGATCCCGCGCGGATCGGCCGGCGGCCGCGGCGCTCGAGAGGACGCGCTCGAAGGCCAGCGCGCTGTCATCGTAGTAGGCGATCGCGGCCAGATCCGAGAGCGCGACGCTCGCCTCCTCCAGGCAGAAATTGATGGCCTGGCGCGGGAAACCTCGGTCGTTCTTGACCCGGGAGAACCGCTCTTCCTCGGCGGCCGCCACCACCTCGCCGTCGCGCACGATGCACGCCGCGGAATCGTGGTAGAAGCAGGAGATCCCGAGGATGTACTTCTCGCGCGGGCGGGCATGCCGCGGCTGCGCGACGACGCCTCCGGCCGCCGGCGCGCTCCGCGCCGGGGCTGGCGCGCTCCGCGCCGGGAGCAAGCCACGATCTTCGATGTGCCGCGCGAGGATCCTCGCGACCTGCTCGTGACCTTCCGGGCTGAAGTGCGGGTCGATGGGGAACGAGATGCGCTTGCGCTCGTCGAACGGGAGCCGCGCCAGCTCCCCGAGCAGGTCGAGGTGCTCGCAGCCGAGATCGCGCGCCGTGTCCGCGAAGAAGGCTTGATAGCTCGCCGCGCTCGGGATCTGGCAATAGTAGCGGACCGGGACCGGCATCAGGAGGACCGGACGAGGGCGAGCGGCCTCGACGAACCTGGCGATGATGGCTCGCAGGAGCCTGGACCCGTCCGACGTCGGCTGATCGTAGTGCGCCGAGCAGGGGCGAAAGCCGAGCATCCGCTGTATCCATGGCCGGAATGGCCTGATGTCGTCCCACGATCGAGGCGCGGCGAAACGAACGAGCTGATCGAACAGAGGCTGCCCCTGCAGCCGCTCCATCACGTCCGAGGCCGCCCGCGTGATGGGGGTCATGTTGGCCGGCTCGACGGGGACGCCGCGCAGCTGGCTGTACAGCATGGCCAGCCCGGGCATGCTGGGGAAGTGGTGCTCCCACGCCAGCCCCGCGTCCGGCCTGTCTCGCGGCACCGGCTGCTGGCGAACCACGAGCTCGCCATCGACGAGCTCGAAATAGGGCTTCGGCACCAGGAGCTTGCGTCCGGTTGCGCTGTCGATCGAAACGCGGTGCGTCGAGAGGACGCGATCGACGTTGTCGATGTACACGGCGAGGACGATCAGGTCGGCCTCGACCCCGGCGGCGAGCTCCTCGAGGATGAGGGTCTGTTGGTCCGTGCCCGACCCGGAGAGCCCGTAATTGTAGACCTCCGCGGAGAGGAGGCGGCCGAGGTGCTCGGTGTACCGCTCGTGGTTTTCGCAGCCGTCGCCGGCGGTCATCGAGTCCCCGAACACGAGTATCCGCGGCTTGCCCTGCCGCCGCGGCGCGTAGTCGACATCGGCGCGGAAGCCCTGCGCGTTGGTGCGGACCAGATAGCCGCCGCGTTCATGCGGGACGCGCGCCTTCTGGTTGGGGACGTACAGGTGGCCGATCCGAGGGTGATACGACACGAGCATCCGGTGGGTCTGTTGAGCGAGGAGAAACATGGCTTTGCCCTTCGGGGTGCTGGTACCTGTGCTGGCGCCGGCGTTGCTCGGCTCGTGCTGCGGCCTCGCCGGAGGCGAAGGAATCGTGCTGACCCGCTCGCCGCGGGCGGCGTGGTGGACGTAGGCGCTCCCCGCGCCAGACGCCTCCGATGCACGGGTGGGTCGCGACATTCACGGACCGCGGCAGCGGGTGATCGGCGGGCGGAGCGCGGCGGCCGCTCGTGCGTCCGGCCGGCTGCCGAGGCCACGGCTCGGCCGTGTCCTTTATGGCGGAAATTTGTGCGTTGTAACGGACGAGTCGCGGCGAGGATGGGCAGGCTGCAGCGCGGCGGCGAGCGGCTCGCGGCGCTGACGGCCGCGCGGGCGAACCCCGGACGGCCCGCGGGTGAACGAGGGCGTGGCGAGGCGGCGCTCGGCGCGCCGCGCCCGCCGCGCGATGGGCGAAGGGGGGCTACGGGTCGCCCGTGGGCGTCACCGTCGCCGCCTCGATCATGAGCACCACGGTCTTCTCCGTCGCGCGCGTGCGGTGCAAGACCCCTTTGGGCACCGTGTAGCCCATGTGCTTGCCCAGCGTCACCGTTCCTCGCCCTTCGACATCGAGGTAGAGCTCGCCCTCGAGCACCACGAAGCACTCGTCTTCGACGTCGTGCTTGTGCCAATGGTACTCGCCACGGAAGATGCCGAGGCGCAGCAGGGCATCGTTCACCCGCGTCAGGGTCTGGTTGAACCACGGCTCGTGGGCGGCCACCTCGGCCGGAATGTCGATCGGCGTCAGCGTGCCGTACTTGTTATCCATGCGCGTGATGTAGCGGTCGTCGAAATTCGTGGCCATCGCGGGGCCTCCTCGCCGCAGAACGTAGGCGCGCCCGGCGGCCCCGTCTCGTACGGGCGAAACCCCGCTGGTACGCTCGCAACCTCGGCGGTACGCTCACGTTGATGTCGTGCCGTCGCGCCCCGCAAGAGCTGCCGCTCCCCGCGCGCCGCGAGTACATGACGGGCGAGGCGTCGCTGCGCGGGCTGCGGCTCGCCGTTGCCCTCTACCCCGGCGGCATGCGCATCGGCGAGCACGCGCACGAGAAGCCTTCGCTCACCGCGATCGCCGGCGGCGGGCTCGTCGAGGTCCAGCACCGCGGCGCGCGCCCCGCGCGGTGCGAGCCGGGCGCCGTCGTCCTGCGCCCCGGGGGAGAGCCGCACGCGAACGACATCTCGAGCGCGGGCGTCGTCAACGTCGAGCTCGAGATCGACCCCGCGTTCCTGGACGAGTGCGGCCTCCGCATCGATCGCGCCGCGGTCCTCGCGCGCCCCGCCGTCACGGCCCTCGCGTCGCGCCTGCGGCGAGAGCTCGGCGCGAGCGACCGCGCGAAGGCCCTGCTCGTCGAGGGGCTGGCGCTCGAGATGCTGGCGCTGTCGCTCGCGGACGACGGCAGGCGCCCGGCGTCGCCCGCGGCGTGGCTCACGCGCGCGTACGAGCGGGTCCGCACCGAGTTCCGCGAGAAGCTCACGGTCGCGGCGCTCGCGGCCGATGCCGGCCTGCACCCGGTGTACTTCGCCCGCGCGTTCCGTGAGGCGTACGGCGTCGCGCCCGGCGATCTGCTGCGCAAGCTCCGCATCGCGTGGGCGGCCGACGAGCTCGTGCGCCGGCCGGCGCGCTCCATCGCGCGGATCGCCTCGGACGCGGGCTACTGCGATCAGAGCCATTTCGCGCGCGCGTTCGCCGCGACGACCGGCCGCAGCCCGCTCGCCCATCGCGCGGCGTTCGCGCGGCGCCCGGTAGCGATGCCCGGCGCTACCCCCTCCGAGCGCGCGAAGGCTCGGGCGAAGGCCGCCCCGGGGCGGTAGCTGTCGGGACCGAAGCCACGATTCAGCGGTGAGCGCGCGAGCGACGGCGTGCTACTTCGTCCGCGCAGCTTTCTGCGCCCGGGCAAGGTCGTCCTCCAGGCGCGCGATCACGGCGACGATGCGGTCACGCGGCGCGGCGTCGAGCCACATCTGCAACCCGTGGCTGCTCGCGAAGTCGACGAGCGCGGGCACTACGCGACCCGGCTCGGCGGTGCTCACCGTGGCGAAGGGGTGGATCCACCCCTGGTCGGTCGCGAGCTCGTCCTCCGCGGTCAGATAAGGCCGCAACGCCACCTTGAGCGCCGCGGGCGTCATGCTCTCCGTAGTCTCCTGGGAACGCCGCCCGAACGTGGCGGAGAGTCGGACCGGGCCGCCGTCCATCCACTCCGCGGTCCCGCCGGCGCGCTGGATCTGGAAGCCGTAGCGCGCCGGGATCCGCGCCGACGTGGCGATGAGATAGCGGTCCGCGATCACCGCCCTGCCGTCGAGCGAGCCGGCCACGGCGGCGGCCCTCGCGGCGTCCGGGAACGAGGCCCAGAGTCGCGCGCGCTCGGCGCTCGGCGGGCGAGCAGCGAGCCATTGAGGCCAGCGGGCCTGACCGGGGAGCGGGGCCAGCTCGGCGGCGAGGTGGGCGCCGTGCCTCTCGGCGATCGCCTGGAGCTGCAAGAGGGTGCCGTGGAGCGCTCCCAGATCCGGCGCCCCGGAGGAGAGCGACACGTGGCGGACCGGGACGGGGCCGTACAGGTCGAGGCCGCGCCTCTCGAGGACGGCGACGTCGTCCACCGCCAGCGCGATCTCCGCCGCCTCCAGCGAGGCCGCGTCCTCGAACCGCAGGCCCGCCACGATCTCCACCGGATCGTGCTCGTGGACGCCGGAATACACCGCTCGTCCGCCCCGCTTCCACAGGAGCGCTCGCAGCGACGGGAAGTCGTCGTCCACGGCCATGTCGGTGTGCACCATCACGGTCCGCCCGACGCGCGCGATCGAGTCCGGCGCCACCTCTCCGTCCCCCAGGCGGATCCCCTCGCGCTCCAGGAGCGATCGCCACTCTTTCCCGAACGGCTCGCCCGGAATCCATCCCGGCAAGAGATCGTCGATGTAGCGGCGGGCGTCGTCGAGCTCCTCGAAGCGCCCGACGAGCACGCAGTCGCCGCTGTTGTTGCCGGAGAACCCCTGCCAGATGCGGATACCGTCGGAGAGCCGAGCCTTGCGCCGCGCGGGGCGGGCGCAGCCCGGGAGCGGCGCGGGCCCGAGGAGCCGCGCTCGCTCGGCAGACCAGGCGGCGAGCACGTCGTCCGCCGACCGGACGGGCGTTCCCCGCTTCTGGAACGAACAGGCCTTGAGCGTGCGATCCGAGGTGATCGTCACGAAGTCGAGGCCGGCCCCACAATCGCCGTCCACGCCCTCGAAGAGGCGCGGTACGGGCTCCAGCCGGTCCCCGAAGCAGACCGACAGCCGCGCCCGAACAGGGCTGTCCGCGATGATCTCGGCGAGGCGACGCTCGCCCTCCGGGCCGAGGTGGTTGTCCGGGTCGAGCCCTACATACCGCAGCAGCGCCACGTCGCGGCACCCGAGCTGGGCGAGCCGCGCGAGGAGCGCGGGCAGCGAAGGGAGCAGCGCGGGCGTCGCGAGCACGTTCACGCCGAACGTCACGCCCGCGGCCGCGAGCAGCTCCAGCCGGTCCTCCCAGGGCGTGTCTCGATACACCGAGACGCGGATCTCCCCGACGTGCGGCGCGAGCGCGCGCAGCCTCCGCTCCGTGAGCAATGTGCCGTTCGTGGTGAAATGGAGGGCGAGCCCGGTCCGTTCGGCGAGCCGCGTCAAGAGCTCGTCGAAGCCGGCGAATGCGAGCGGCTCCCCTCCGCCGAACGCCACCTCGAGGAGGCCGCGGCGCGCGAGGCCCGAGAGCACGTCGAACGCCCCGTCCACCGTCCACTCGCTCCCCGCTTCCCGGTCCCGCGAGCAGAACGAGCACGCGAGGTTGCACCGGTTGGTGATGCCGAACAGCGCGACGCGCGGGGCCCGCCTCGTCAGCCGGCGCGTCTCGGCCCCGTCCCAGCGCACGTTCGTCCCCGTCCGCGGGTGGAACCAGAGGAGCGCCCCGTCGAGCGCGTGCGGCCGGAACTCATCGCGTGACGGGAGGGGGATCGCGTCTTCCATGGCGCGAAGGATACTCATTTTGCGCGTCCGGAACGCGAGCTCGCCCCGGACGACAAAAGCCCGCAGGTGCGCCGCAAAACAAAGTCCTTGCTCGACGTTATCCGTTATAGTAGACGTTCATCCTGTAAAACGGATAGGCGGACGGAGACCGCTGCCTGTTCCCTCCTGGCCTCGTCAGCGCTCGGAGCGCGCGCCGCCGGAAGCTCGTCTTCTGCATTCATCCTCTCCGCTTCCTGGACGAGACGCCTCCGTCCGAGCTCACGGGCCGGATCTCACGGGTGCCCGGCCGCGAACGCGCGGCCGGCGGACGCCGACCTCCATGCAACCAACGGAGCTGAACGCCATGACCATCGATTCTCACGATCGCGATCCCCGGAGCGATGCTTCGACGCCCGACGCCCAGAGCCCCGAGGGCGCCGCGGCGCGACCGAGGGCCGACAAGGCGGCTGGCCGGCGCGCCTTCATGGGCGTCGCCGGCTCGCTCGCGGTGGGCGGCGTCCTCGCCGGGAGCCCCGGCGTCGCGCAAGCGGCGCGGGGCAGGGGCGTCGACGACCTGCTCGACGGGATCGGGTCGCTGCGCCGCGATCCGCGCGTCTCGCCGCTCGATCACGAGCTCCGCCTGCGCGCGCTGCGCGTGCGCGTGGAGGCCGCGGTCGACCAGTTCGAGGAGCCCATCGCGCCTCACCCGGACAACGGCGACGAGGAGCGCTATCCCAACAAGATCGGGACGGACACGCGCGGCCTGCCGCACGACGCGCGAGGCGAGGTGGATCGGGCCGCGTACCGCGTCGCCTCGCGCGCCCACGCGTCGCGCGAATGGGACGATTTCGAGGCCATCCCGCTCGGCGGCACCCGCAAGCTGGTCAGTCCGATCGGCACGCTCGCCGTCAGCCTGATCGGCACGACCCCGGCCCAGATCGGCGTGCCCCCGGCGCCCGCGCTGGCGAGCGCGGAGAAGGCCGCCGAGGCGGTCGAGGTCTACTGGAAGGCGCTGCTGCGGGACGTGCCGTTCGAGAGCTACGCCGACAGCAGCGACGTGGCCGACGCGATCGAGGAGATCGATCGCCTCTCGGGCTACACCGGCCCTCGCGCCGGCGGCCGCGTCACGCTGGAGACGCTGTTCCGCGGCAGCGTCACCTACGCCGATCCCCGGGATCGCTCGGGCAGGACGGCCAAGCACGTGGTCCCTCCCGGCGTGCTCGACGGCCCTTACATCTCGCAGTTCCTCCTGCGCGACATCCCCTATGGCCCGCAGGTGCTCCAAGGCGCGTTCCGCACGGCGCTGCCGGGCAACGACTTCCAGACCGATTACAACGAGTGGCTCGCGGTGCAGAACGGGCTCAGCCCCACCCGGTCGATCGCGTACGACCCGGTGCGCCGCTACCTCTCGACCGGGCGCGATCTCGCGGAGTACGTGCACGGCGGCGCGGCCAGCTTCTGGGGCGCGGCGCTGCTCCTCGGCGCGGCGCGCAGCGCGAACCCGGGCGTGCCGGGGGGCATCGCGGCGCCCCTGAGCCCCACGAACCCCTACCTCACGTCGGAGACGCAGGCCTCGGCCGCCGCGACCTTCTCGCTCGCCTACCTGCAGGGCCTGCTCCCCTTCGGGACGTCGCGCGCGATCCGCGCCGCCTACTGGCAGAAGTGGTTCGTGCACCGCAGCCTCCGCCCCGAGGCGTACGGCGGGCTGGTCCACAACCGCCTCGCGAACGGGCGCGATTACCCGCTGCACGACGACATCCTCGGCTCGCTGGCGGTCGAGCTGACGTTCGACACCTTCGGGAGCTACCTCTTGCCGCAGGCCTTCCCGGAGGGCGCCCCGCTCCACGGGTCGTACCCGGGCGGCGCCGCCGCCATCGCCGGGGTCAACGTGACGCTCCTGAAGGCGTTCTTCGACGAGGACCACGTCATCCAGGATCCGTTCGTCCCCGATCCGGCCGACCCGACACGGCTCGTCCCCTACAGCGGGCCGCCCCTGACCGTGGGCGGTGAGCTGAACAAGCTGGCGACCAACGCCGCCTTCGGGCGCAACTGGGCGGGCATCCACTGGCGCACCGACGCCGCGGCGTCGCTGGCGCTCGGCGAGGCGGTGGCGATCAGCCTGCTCCGCGACGAGCGCCGGACCTTCCGCGAGCCGTTCGACGGGTTCACCTTCACCCGGTTCGACGGCACGCGAATCACCATCTGAGCCGGCCTCACCGCCGTCGGGGCGGCCCCGCCTCCCAGGCCGATGGTTTGCGCCGCGCCCGCGGCGTGAGATAGGATGCTCGCCGGGTCTCAGGTCCATCCCCGGCGGCACGCGGAGCGGCAAGACTGCAGGGGAGGTCGCGTGGCGGCCGCCGGCCAGGAGCGTCGCGCGGACGGCCACGGAAAGCTCCGCCCGTCGTCACGGCCTTCCTATGTCGGATCCGAAAGATAGAAAGCGCACGCCGCCGTTCCTGCCGGGGCCCCAGCAAGAGCAGCTCTTACGGCACATCATCTCGACGTTCCCTTACAGCATCTGGTGGAAGGACCGCGACTGCGTCTACCTCGGCACCAACGAGATGAGCGCCCGGGGAGCGGGGCTGAGCCGCGCCGAGGACATCATCGGCCTCACCGACTACGACCTGCCCTGGACCCGCGACGAGGCCGAGCACTACATCCGCATCGACAAGGCCGTCATGGAGTCCGGCGAGCCGATGCTGAACATCGAGGAGACCCAGCGCCAGGCCGACGGCAGCACCCGGTACCTGCTCACGTGCAAGGTGCCGCTCAAGGACGAGAACGGCGAGGTGTTCGGCATCCTCGGCTCCTGGACCGACATCACCGACCGCAAGCTCACCGAGATGGCGCTCGCCCGCGCCAAGGACGAGGCGGAGCGCGCCAAGGACGAGGCGGAGCGCGCCAACAACGCGAAGAGCGACTTCCTCGCCGCGGTGAGCCACGAGCTGCGCACGCCCCTCACCCTGATCCTGTCCCCGCTGGAGCGGCTCCTCGAGGCCCAGCACGCGGCCCTGCCGGGCGACGTGCGCGACGAGCTGGAGCTCATCCGCCGCAACACGGCGCGGCTCCTCAACGTGGTGAGCGACCTGCTCGACTTCTCCAAGGCGGAGGCGGCGCGCATGGAGGTCGACTGGGAGCCCGTGGATGTTTACCGGTTCACCGCGCTGATGCTGAACGACATCCGGCCGAGCGCGGTGGCCCGCGGCCGCACCCTGTCGATGAGCGGCGACGCGCTCGGCGTGGTCCTCCTGGACCGCTACAAGTACGAGCGCATCCTGCTCAACCTCATCAGCAATGCGCTGAAGTTCTCCCACGCCGGCGGGCATGTCGAGGTCTCCCTGCGCGCGCTCGACGACGCCTCGTTCGAGCTCAGCGTGCGCGACGAGGGGATCGGCATCCCGCGGGGCGAGCTCGGCAAGCTGTTCTCGAAGTTCACCCAGGTCGACGGCTCGGTGAAGCGGAGGTACGAGGGCACGGGGCTCGGGCTCTCGCTGGTCAAGCAGTTCGCGGAGCTCATGCGCGGCGCCGTCGCCATCGAGAGCGAGCTCGGCCAGGGGACGACCGTCCGCGTGCGCCTGCCGCGGTCGGTCGAGGACGGCCCGCCGCAGAGCGACGAGCCGAGGTCGCGCAGCGAGAACAGCACGGCGCAGACGCGGCGCTGGCTGAGCTCGCTGCCGCCCGTGGGCGCCGCGCCCGACGGCCAGGGGCTGGAGGCGGACGCCGGGGCGCCGCGCGCCGCGCGCACGTCGAGCCGCCCGCCGGGGGCCCCGCGCGCCGCGCGGCCGGCCGCGGAGGCGGAACGGCCGCTGCTCCTGCTCGTCGACGACAACCCGGACATGCGGCAGTTCATGCGCGCGCTGCTGTCCCCGAGCTACCGCCTCCTGGAGGCGCAGAACGGCATCGAGGCGCAGGAGCTGATCGAGCGCTCGCCCCCGCAGGTCATCGTCTCCGACGTGATGATGCCGCGGATGTCCGGCATCGAGCTCACCGCCTGGCTGAAGGCGCACCCCGTGCTGCGCCACGTGCCGGTCATCCTGGTCACGGCCCGCGCGGACGACGAGGCGATCGCGTCGGGGCTCGACGGGGGCGCCGACGAGTACCTGGTGAAGCCGTTCTCGCCGCGGGAGCTCCTCGCGCGCGTGCGGTCGATGGTGCGGCTCTACCGGTCGTACCAGCAGCTCGGCGCGGAGCAGGCCGAGATCGCGCGGCACTCGGGCATGGCGCAGGTCGCGATGGACGTGCTCCACAGCGCGGGCAACACGCTGAGCAGCGCCGGGGTCACGGCCGATCTGGTGCGGGATCGCCTGGCGAGGTCGCGGCTGCCGCGGCTCTCGCGGGCGCTCGGCGAGCTGCTCGCGGGCGGCGGCGCGGACCTCGCGGAGCCGGCGGGCGAGCCGCGCAGCGAGAGCCTGCGCCGCTACGTGGAGCTGGCGCTCGCCGCCCTGGAGCAGGAGCAGGCGGAGACGACGGCGGACGTCGAGCGCCTGCGCGAGCAGCTCGACGTCATCCGCGACGCCATCCGCGCGCAGGAGCGGTACGCGTACAGGAACGCGTACCGCACGGAGCGGCTCTCCGTGAGCGAGGTGATCCACGAGTCGCTGCACGCGCACGGGGTGGCGCTCGTGAACGCGCGCGTCGCGCTGCAGCTCGATCTGCGGCCGGTCGACGACGTCGTGGCGAACCGCCACGATCTCCTGACCATCCTCTACAACCTGCTCGACAACGCGCGGGCGGCGCTCGGCGAGGCGGAGGCGCGCGAGCCCTGGATCGAGATCTCGACGTGGCAGGACGGGGCCGAGGTGTGCTGCGCCGTGGAGGACAACGGGCCAGGCATCCCCGAGGCCGCGCGCATGCAGGTGTTTCAATACGGGTTCACGACCCGGGAGGGCGCGAACGGCATCGGGCTGCACTTCTCGGCGAACCGGATGAAGAGCTTCGGCGGATCCATCCGGATCGAGGAGGGCCGCGAGCGCGGGGCCCGGGTCGTGCTCACGTTCGCGGCCGCCCCCGGCGCGGGCGCGCGCGGCCGCTGAGGGCGCCGCGGCGCCGGGCGCGGCCGCCGGCCCCTCAGCGCGGCCGCGCGGCGTGGTCGGCGATCACGCTCGCCACGCAGCAGGTCAGCTTCTTCCCCATGCCGAGGTGCAGGAACTCGTTCGGCCCGTGCGCGTTCGACTGCGGCCCGAGCACGCCGGTGATGAGGAACTGCGCCTCGGGGAACTTCTCCCCCAGCATCGCCATGAAGGGGATCGTCCCGCCCTCGCCGATCCCCATCGCCGGCCGGCCGAAGAACGCCTGCGACGCCTTGCGCACCGCCGCCTCCAGCCAGGGCGCCGTCGCCGGCGCGTCCCAGCCGGGCGACGGCTCGCTCACGCGGAACCGGACCTCGGCGCCGTACGGCGGGTCCTGCTCCAGCGTCTCCTTCAGGGCCGCCGCCGCCTTCTTCGGGTCGACGCGCGGCGGGATGCGCATCGAGAGCTTCGCCCGCGTGAACGGGCGCAGCACGTTGCCCGCGCTGGCGATGGGCGGGAGGCCGTCGGCGCCGGTCACGGAGAGCGCGGGGCGCCAGGTGCGGTTCAGGAGGAGCTCGGCCACCTCGGCGGTCACCGGCCGCGCGCCCTGCACCCACGGCAGCTCGCTCACGACCGTCGCGCCCAGGACCTCGGCCGCGGCCCGCGCCTGCGCGACGCGCTCCTTCGGGATCTCGACGTGCAGCGCGTCCACGAGGACGCGCCCGGTCCGCTCGTCCTCGATGCGCGACAGGAGCTGCCGCAGGATGCGGAAGCTCGAGGGCACGACGCCGCTGCCCACGCCCGAGTGGATGCCGTCGCGCAGGATGCTCACCTCGAGCGTGCCCTGGAGGAGCCCGCGGAGCGACGTCGTGGTCCAGAGCTGGTCGTAGTTGCCGCAGCCCGAGTCGAGGCACACGACCAGGCTCGGCTTGCCGATGCGGTCCGCGAGCGCGTCGATGTAGGCGGGCAGGTCCGGGCTGCCGCTCTCCTCGCAGCCCTCGATGAGCACCACGCAGCGCGCGTGCGGGAGCCGCTGCTCGTGCAGGAGGCGCAGCGCGGCGAGCGACGCGAAGCCCGAGTAGCCGTCGTCGGCGCCGCCGCGGCCGTAGAGCCGATCGCCCTCGCGCACCGGCTCCCAGGGCCCGAGCCCCTGCCGCCAGCCCGTCATCTCGGGCTGCTTGTCGAGGTGGCCGTAGAGGAGCACCGTGTCGTCGCCCCTGCCCGGCACCTCCATCAGGATGACCGGCGTGCGGTTCTCGAGGCGCACGACCTCCACCGTGAGCCCGGGGATCGGCTGCGCCTTGCACCAGGCGGCGAGGAGCGACGCCGCCTTGTCCATGTGGCCGTTCTCGCGCCAGGCGGGGTCGAAGGCCGGCGACTTGTTGGGGATGCGGATGTAGTCGTGCAGCGCGGGGACGATCTCCTGCTCCCAGCAGCGCTCGCAGGACGCGACGGCTTCACTCTCGTCGAGCTTCGTCAGCATGGACCTCTCCAGGGGTTGAGGACGGCGGTATTCTCCGGGGCCGACTCTACAGCGCCGGGGCGCGAGGCGCTCACCACAGGCTGTCGATCCCCGGCATGCCGCGGCTGCGCCCGTCGAGGCAGTCGAGCAAATAGCAGGCGAGCCCGGCGTCCCCGGTCAACAGGCTGTAGCGCCACTGGCCGGCCCGGTGGCGCTCGGCCTCGGACTGCGCGACGGCCCACATGGCGAACGCGCGGGCGCGATCGAGCCAGGAGGCGTCCTGCGTGCGGCGGTAGATCTCGAGCAGGGCGGCGCCGTTGCCGTCGGTGCCGTGGCACAGGGCCACGCCCTTGGCCAGCGGCCCGGCGGCCACGATCGACCGCGCGCCTTTCAGGAGCAGCGGCAGCGCCTCGGGCAGATCCGCGTGGCGCAGCGACGTGATGATCCCGGGCGCGCCGTGGCACCACTGCAGGAGCGGCTTCGACGGCGGCCCCGCGTGCGCGGGCCAGTTGGCGAGCTCGCCGTCGATCGTCGCCAGGCGGCCGAGCCCCTCCAGCGTCCGCGCGCGCAGCTGCGATCGCTGCTCCGGGCTCAGCAGGGCGTGGGCGCGCCAGAGCGAATAGAGGTTGCCGGCCCACCCGTGCGCGGCGCCGACATAGCGGACCCGGCGGCCGTACAGGTCCTGCTCCCACAGCCAGACGCCGAGGGCCTCGTCGCGCATCCAGCTCTCCCACAGCGCCGCCGCGCTGTCGCGGATCAGCGCCGCCCAGCGCTCGTCCCCGGTCGCCTCGTGCAGGAACAGCGCCGCGAGCATCGTCCCGGGCGCGCCCCACAGCGCCTCGCGCGCGGGGTTGTCGCGGTTGTCGCGGACGATCTCGGCCAGGCGATCGGCCTTGCGCGCGTCCGGTCGGGCCAGACAGCACACCGTCAGCAGGGCGCTCTCGCCGAGGAACCACGACGGCACGCGCTGGCCGTCGTCGGGCGAGCGGAGGTACGCCTCGAGCACCTCGTCGAAGATCTCCGGCAGGCGCATCGGCAGCTCGCAGAACCCCGCCGCCGCCGCGCGGGCGAGGGCGAGCCAGACGCCGCAGGCGCCGAAGTACAGGCCCTGGTACGGGCGGGGCGCCCCCGGGCCCGGGGCGTCCTCGGCGTCGCGCGGATGCACCGGCCAGCCGTGCCGGCCCCGCGCGGCGAGCGCGTCCGCGGCCCATCGCTCGAGCCACGCCTGCGCCCGCCCGGGGTCCCAGGGCTCGGGCGGCAGGGTGACGTGCCGTGTCGGATCGTAGAGGGTCATGCGGCCTTGGACGCCGCGACGGCGCGGCGGCCCGGCCGAGGATAGCAGCGAAGCGGAGCGCGACACGCGGGACGGCGGCCGGGATCGCGAGCGCGGCCGCCGTGCTCCCTCGCCTGCGCGACCCCCGTCATCGGTGAGGCTTCATCGCGCGGAGCGCAGAGGGGAGGGACGCGACCGCGGCTCAGGGGCAGCAGGTGAAGAGCGCGCTGGTGGCCGAGGCCTCGGGGCAGAGCAGCACGCCTGTGCCGTAGCCGATGTGGAAGAGCTGCTGGCCGGTCTCCGCGCACAGGGCGCTGGCCTCTTCATCGAGCGTCTGCACAGGCTGGCACACGTCGCCGTGGTCGATCTTGCTCGTCCAGCACGCGGGCGAGGGCAGGGGCTCCGCCGCCGGGCAGCACTCGTAAAAGGCCCTGGCCGTCGTGATGCCGGTGCAGCCAGGGCTGTCCCTCTCATAGTCGAACATGGCGAGGTCCGCGCCCTGGTTCCTGCACGTGATGTAGGCCTGATCCTTCAGCTCGACGCCGTAAACGCACGTGAGCCCGTCCCCCAGCTCGCCGCCCCAGCACGTCTCCGGCGGAGGAGGGGGAGGCGGCAGCTTGTCGCCATCGCAGCTCGATCCGTGATCGGCGTCGGCGCTCTCCACGCCCGCCGAGACCGTATCGCTGTCAGGGTCCGGAAGCTCGGGGCTGATGCAGCCTGTGCCGGCGAGGAGGCCGGGAATCGATAGGGTGAACAAGAGACCCATCGTGCAGAAAGAACGCATGATATCCTCCGTCAAGCCCGGCTCCGGCCGGGCAGCGTCGACGCGCGCGCCGCCGGAGCTCCGGTCGCCGCGCTCTCTTCGTCGTTCCGCGCTCTATCAACCGCGGCCGGCCTGCCGGTTTCCTCCGTCAGGCCATCTTGCGACCGCGGCTCACGGGCAGCAGGTGAAGAGCGCGCTGGTGACCCATGCTTCGGGGCAGAGCAGCACGCCTGTGCCGTACCCGATGTGGAAGAGCTGCTGGCCGGTCTCCGCGCACAGGGCGCTGGCCTCTTCATCGAGCGTCTGCACGGGCTGGCACGCGTCGCCGTGGTCGATCTTGCTCGTCCAGCACGCGGGCGAGGGCAGGGGCTCCGCCGCCGGGCAGCACTCGTAAAAGGCCCTGGCCGTCGTGACGCCGGTGCAGCCAGGGCTGTCCCTCTCGTAATCGAACATGGCGAGGTCCGCGCCCTGGTTCCTGCACGTGATGTAGGCCTGATCCTTCAGCTCGACGCCGTGAACGCACGTGAGCCCGTCCCCCAGCTCGCCGCGCCAGCACTCGGTCGGCTCGCCGTGGGCGCACGTGTGCTCGATACGGCCATAGCCGCCGCCGCTGCACGGATCGAGCAGCCTGACCTCGCCGAGGGCGAGGCCCTGCGCGCCGCAGCTCGCCTCGGCCTCGCGCCACAAGGCCTCCGCCGTCCGGCAGCTCGTTTCCTCGTGCGGGGGCCTTGGCTCCGCTGTTCCAGGTTCGTCCGGGCCCGCCGCGCTGCTCTCGGCGCCGTGCTCCCCGTCTTGTCCGGCGCCCTCCGCAGGGGCGGCTGCGCCGCCGGAGCTGCGGTGCCACGAGGGGGGCTGTCCGCGCGACGCATGCGGGGACAGACCTCTCTCCGGCGCGTCGACCCATCCCCGGCTCGACGGGAGCGCGACGGCCGGCGGCTGGGTACGCGCGCGTGGCGGCGGGGGCGGGACGCGGTCGACGGGGAGCTCGCTGCGGCGCCGCCCCGAAGGCGCCTCGCGCACGTCCGGCGGCGCCGCGGAGCTGTGCGGCGGAGGGGGCGAGGTCCGCGGCGACGGGGCGATCGGGCGGGACGGGCCTCGGAGGAGCGGGGCGTGGATCCGGGGCGGCGCCGCCTCGTGGTTGTCGGCGGGCGTGCGCTCGGGGAGCCCGCCGTCTCCATCAGGGCGATCGCCGGTGATGCCGACCGCCGGATGGGCGGGGCTGCGCGTGGAGACCTCGGGGGGCGCAGGGCGCTGGAGGGCGGCGCCGAAGACGACCGCGGCCGCGCCGGCGGCGACCGCGAGCACGAGCGGGCGTCCCACGCGCCCGACGAGCGAAGGGCGCGCCCCGCGCAGCCGCGCGAGGGCGCGCGCCCCTCGTCGGGGCGGCGGCGTCGCCGCGGCGAGCCGCTCGTCCACCTCGCGCAGCAACGCGAGCAGGTCACGGTCTCGCGTCATGGCTTCACCTCCCATCCGGCGTCGCGGAGCCGCGCGACCGCCCGCTGAATCAGCTTGCACACGTACCCTTTGGAGTGGCCGAGGACGCTCCCGATCTCCTCCTGCTCCTTGCCGTCGAGATAGAACATCGAGAACGCGACTTGCTCCTTGGGAGGCAGCTTGCCCAGCGCCTCGAACGCCCGGCGAAGATCGTCGCGCGCGATGGTCACGTCTTCCAGCGCCGGGCGCGGATCGGCCTGGTCCTGCCCGAGCAGCCAGCGGATGGGCGGGAGGGCGAGGAACCGGTCCCGCCGCAGTCGGTTCAGACATCGATTCGAGGTCGCCCGGTACAGCCATCCTTCGAGGTTGTCTCGATCGCTCAGCGTCGCGAGCGCCTTCATGAGGTCGAGGAACACGTCCTGCGTCACGTCCTCTGCCCAGGCCACGTTGCCGTGGCCGTAACGGAGGGCGAGGCGGTACACCAGGCGATGGTGGCGGCGGTACAGCGCCTCGAGCTCCAGCGCCGCCGCGCCCGAGGGCCGCGCCGTGGCCGGGGTACCCGGCGGCGGCGCCGGACCGACGCGCTCGGTCGGGTCGTCGCGCCCGTCGTCGCCCGGAGGGGAGAGCATCTCTTCGGCCCGGGCCTGTGGGCCGAGCTGAGATCGCGCGGCGAGGTTCACGGGAGCCTCCGCGCGAGGGACCCGTCCGCCGCGACGCACCATGAGCCGACCATGAGCTCCGCCATCTCGCCCTCACCACAACCGAGCTCGCCGTCGGTTTCCTCTCCGCGCGCCGGCGGCGACGATCGCGCGGCCGGACCCGGGCGCGCTCGCGGCGCGCGCCCCCTCGCGGAGCGCGCGCCCGGGTCGCGGCGGTCCGATGCGCGTCGAGCGGCGACCGCCGCCGCCCTCCTCGGCAGCGCACGCGCTGCGCCGCTCCGATCGCCCTGCGACGTGCTTCTTTGATATACAGGGCGGAATAGGACCGGGGGAACGGATGGCATTTGAGGCGGATTGCAGCGGTATCGTCGCGGAGAACCAGCAGCTGAGGCAGCGCATCCGGGAGCTGGAGCAGGCCGCGGAGGAGCGGGATCACCTCCGGGCGGCGCTGCGCCGGAGCGAGGAGCATGTGCGCCTCTTCGTCACCTACACACCGGCCGCGGTGGCCATGTTCGATCGGGACATGCGCTACATCCTGGCCAGCAGCCGATGGCTGGTGGATTACGGCTTGAAAGAGCGAGAGATCATCGGCCGGAGCCATTATGAGCTCTTCCCCGACATCCCCGAGCACTGGAGGGCGGTCCACCGGCGGTGCCTCGCGGGGGCCTCGGAAGGCCATGATGGGGAGGCCTTCCCGCGGAGCGACGGGCACGTCGACTGGGTGCGCTGGAAGATCTTCCCGTGGCACACGACGAGCGGCGAGATCGGCGGGATCATGCTGTTCACGGAGGTGGTCACCGAGCGAAAGCGGCTCGAGGATACGCTCCGGATGCAGGCGAAGACGCTCCAGGAGCTGTCGACGCCCATCGTGCCCATCAGCCAAGGCGTCCTCGTGCTGCCGCTCGTGGGCGTGCTGGACGCGGCGCGGGCGCAGCAGATCATGGAGAACCTGCTGGGCAAGGTGGTCGAGCGGCAGGCGCGGGTGGCGATCATCGACGTCACCGGCGTGCCGCACATCGACACGGCGTCGGCCAGCGCGCTCCTGCAGGTGGCGCGGGCGGTCCGGCTGCTCGGGGCGCAGGTCGTCCTGACGGGCATCCGGCCCGAGGTGTCCCGGGCCATCGTCGGCCTCGATATCGAGCTCGGCGGCGTCGTGGTCCGACGCGATCTGCAGAGCGCGATCGCGTTCGCGACCGCGGCGGGCTCGCCGGCGGCGCCGCCGGCGGCTTGACGCTGCCTGCCGCGGGGGCAGCTGCTCGCTCACCGCTCGGGGGCGGAAGGATGCGAGACGTCCTCGCGGGAGCTGCCCTGCTCGATCACGAGCGCGTCGAGGAGGGGGCGGGCCGCCGGACGCCGCCTGCGGCTCACAGGTACACGACGATGTGCGCGACGTTGAGCTGGTGCTTCGGATCGGTCCCGGTCCAGCCGATCATCAGCTTGTCCCCGAGCCACGCGAGCGACGGCACCGCCGCGCTGGTATCCTCGAAGGTGGCCTTGCTTCCCCACGTCCGGCCACCGTCGCGCGACGCCATCATGTTGAGGTGTCGCTGCGCGTCGCGCCCGGTCCATGCCATGTAGGTGACGTTATCGCTGGCAGGCGCGAAGACCGGGGCGAGATCGCTCGAATCCCCGAGCGTCACCTTGTTGCCGAAGCTGCGGCCGTCCTTCGACTGAAGGAGGTTGAGGCTCCGGTTCGCGTCCGTGCCGCTCCAGCCGAGGTAGATCGTGCCGTTCACGAACGCCAGCGAGGGCGCGGCGCCGCTGGTCTCGCCGAGGGTCACCTTGTCGGAGAACTGGCGGCCGTTCGTCGAGGAGATGACGTTCAAGCGGCCGTCCGTCCCCGTCCAGGCGAGGTAGAGCGTGCCATTGCCGTAGGCGAGGGCCGGCGCGGCGTTGCTGGTCTCTCCGAGCGTGACCTTGGTCGCGGGCGGGAACGTCCGCCCGCCGTCGGACGAAGCGATGACGTTCAGGTGGTGCGGGTCGTCGGTGCCGGTCCACGCCACGTAAAGCGCCGCGCCCCCCGACGCGATGGCCGGCTGCCCGATGGACGTCTCAGGCAGGGTCACCTTGCCGCTGAGGGAACGGCCGTCCTTGCTCTGAGCCACGTTGACGTGGTGCTCCTGGTCCGTCCCCGTCCACGCGACGAGCAAGGGCGAGGCGCCGCCGAGCGTCGTCCCGCCGAGCGCCGTGTCATCGAAAGTAACCTTTTGCTGAAGCGTGATCTTCATGTCGAGCTCCTGTCTATATCGGTTATGCCGCCACCGCTGACATCACTGTGTTCGCGGATTGCAAGCGCATGAGATGACTCGCCTCATCGGGCATGTGGCATCGTCGGATGCATCGACCGATGAGGAGCGCTTCCGTGAGGCTGTGACTCAGCGGCGCCGAGGTTGGGTCCTTGTCGGGCCTCGATGCCCGCCGCGATGACCCTGAGACGCTTCATTGCAGTGCTCGTGCCACGCGCGCGAGCGAGGCAAACCGCGGCGAAGGCGGCGTTTGCGGCGCTCGGGACGGCCCCCGAGCGCTCGCGGGCCTGCGCGCGCGGGCAACGGTTTGCCGGCAACAAGCAAGTACTTGCCAGGTTGCCGGCGAGAGCACGCTGGCCATCGACGGGTCCAGGACAGGCCTGCCGTCGACGAGGGGCAGCTTGCCGTACAGCGCGGCCGTGAGGCCGAAGACGATGCCGCTCTGGAGCTGCGCCTCGATGCCGAGCGGGTTCACCGCCGTGCCGCAATCGACGGCGCAGGTGACCTCGTGGACGCGGATGCGCCCCTGGTCGATCGAGACCTCGGCCACCTCGGCGACGATGCTCCCGTACGACTCGTGCACGGCGAGCCCGCGGCCGCGCCCGGGGTGGCTCGCCCTGCGCGCCGGCCCTGGCCATGGCGGCGCGGGACCTGGCACAACGCGGCTCACGGGACGCTGTGCCAAGCGTACAAGTGTCGGAACTTGATGGTTTACTTCGCCATGTCAGGCGCCGGCCGGCGTGGCATACGGCATGCTCACGGGGCGGGTATGACGGCGAGCTCATCCCGCGATCGCCGCCCGCGTCGCGCGCGCCGTGCGCGCGCGCGGGCGGGCCTGTTGTCGTTGGCCACCTTCGTCGGTTGTTCGGGCGAGACGCCCGATCCGCCGCCGGAGCAGACGTCGACGAGCTGCGACTTCGTGCTCCCGGCGGGCGGCGCGCCCGCGCCGAGCGGCGATCTGCGCATCAACGAGGTGATGACCGGCAACGACGGCGCGTGGGTCGACGAGATCGGCGAGACGGACGATTTCATCGAGCTCGTCAACATCGGCGATCGCGCGCTCGATCTCGGGGAGTACGCCCTGGGGGAGAAGCTCGGCGAGGCGACGCGGCTGCCGCAGCAGACGCTGGGGCCGGGCGAGACGGCGCTCTTCTGGGCCGACGACGCGCCCGAGCAGGGCCCGCGGCACCTGCCGTTCAAGCTCTCGAGCTCGGGCGCGCGCGTGCTGCTCTGGTCGCCCTCGTGCGCGCTGGCCGACGCGATGGACGTGCCGGAGCTGCCGCGCTCCGAGAGCTACGCGCGCTTGCCCGACGGGACGGGCGAGCCGTCGATCTGCCGCTACGCCACGCCCGAGCGCGAGAACGGCGAGAGCTGCGATCCGCCCGAGCCGCCGAGCCTCGACGACGACTTCAAGTTCGCACCCTACCCGTGGCCGGAGCCGTTCCCGGCCATCGCCGGGCCGCTGGTCATCTCGGAGCTCTCGCTGCGGCCCGCGGGGTTCGTCGAGGTGCTGAACGCGAGCGGCGAGGCCGTGGCGCTCGACGGCTTCGCGCTGCGCCTCTCGGCGCTCGCGCCGGGGCAGGCGCTGCCCGGCGAGGGCGCGGGCGTGCCGCTCGCGTGGCCGGCGCCGTCCGCCGCGCTCGCGCCCGGGGAGCGCGTGAGCGTCCCGGTGAGCGCGGCGGACACCGCCGAGATCGAGGCCTCGCCGGACTTCGAGGGCGTGGTGACGCTGTGGCAGGCCGGCCGGCCGGAGCCGAGCGATCGGATCGACTTCATGGCGTGGCCCGAGGGCGCGTCGCTGGCCCGCGTGCCCGACGCCACCGGGGCGCCGCGCTTCTGCGAGGCGGCGAGCCCCGGCGCGGCGAACGATGGCTGCGCCGAGCTGTCCGGCCGCCCGCTCGCGAGCGGGCGCGCGCGCCGGCTGGAGACCGCCGGCGATTTCGACGCGCTGTCGAAAGGCGGCACCGAGGTCGGCGAGGCCGGCGTGAAGTTCGTCGTCGACATGGCCGCGAACGACACCGTGCACCTCCTGAGCACGGAGAAGTGGGCGCTCCACTACACCTTCATCCGCGAGCAGATCCAGCGGGAGCCGCACCTCGATCGCTGCGATCCCGAGCAAGCCGCGGAGTTCAACACCGGCTGGGGGCTGTTCAGCCAGTCCGAGTACTTCCGCGTCGAGGGGCGCCGCTTCCTCCTCGGCACGCTGGTGCAGCACACGAACGGCGCCAAGACCGTCGAGTTCGCCCCCGGCGACAAGATCGTCGGCGCGCAGATGCGGCGCGCGTTCTTCGCGGCGATGAAGGCGGTGCCCGACCCGGAGGCGTGGTCGATCCGGCCCACCGAGGCGCGCCAGATCGCCGAGGCGCGCGCGATCGAGGGGACCGCGCCGCTGGTCGGGCCGAACGCGCCGTACCGGGGGCTGACCTATCAGCCGCTCAACCCGGCCGAGGGGTTCGGCACGCTGACGTTCGTCCCGGGGCGCGAGCTGGAGTCGGCGGAGCTCGGCCCGAACGTGATCGTGGTGACGGACGACGTGCCGAACGAGACGGCGTTCATGGGCGGCCTCATCACCGAGGCGTTCCAGACGCCGCTCTCGCACGTGAACGTGCTGGCGCGCGGCCGGGGCACGCCGAACATGGCCCTGCGCGGCGCGCGGGACGACGGGCGCCTGAAGGGCCTGTTCGGCAAGCTGGTGCGGCTCGAGGTGCGCGCGACGGACTTCGACCTCCGCGAGGCGACCGCGCAGGAGGCCGACGCCTACTGGGAGGCGCGCAAGCCGAAGGGCGAGCGGCTCTCGCCGGCGCTCGACGTCTCCGTGCGCGGGATCGTGTCGCTCGACGCCGCGAATTACGCGATGAGCGACAGCATCGGGTCCAAGGCGGCGGGCATGGCCGAGCTGTACCGCGTGAGCGGCGTGGGGGCGTATTGCCCGCCCGACCTGATTCCGCTGTACGTGCCGCCCGCGGCGTTCGCGATCCCGTTCTCGCATTACATGGATCATTTCGAGGCGAGCGGCGCGGCGGAGCTGCTGGCCGAGCTCGAGCAGGACCCCGAGTTCCGCGCGGACCCGCGCGCGCACGCCGAGGGGCTGGCCGAGGTGCGCGCGCGGATGCTGGAGCACCCGGTGGATCCCGCGCTCCTGAGCGAGGTCGAGGCCGCGATCGAGCGGCGCTTCGGCGGCGGCCGCGTGCGGCTGCGCAGCAGCAGCAACACCGAGGATCTGGCGACCTTCAACGGCGCGGGGCTGCACACGTCGACGAGCGGCGATCTGGAGGCGGAGTCGAGCTCCATCGAGGACGCGCTGCGGACGGTCTGGTCGAGCCTCTGGAACACGCGCGCCTACGACGAGCGCGAGTTCGGCCACGTCGAGCAGGCGCGCGCGGCCATGGCGGTGCTGGTGCACCAGGCCTGGCAATCGGAGCGCGCGCAGGGCGTGGCCATCAGCCGCAACGCGCTCGACGCCACCCGCGACAGCCAGTATTACATCAACGCGCAGATCGGGGAGGCGTCGGTCACCAACCCCGCGCCCGGCGTGACCAGCGACGAGATCGTGTACACGCCTCCGCCGCGCACGATCAAGGCGGAGTACCACGCTCGCTCGAGCCTGACGCGCGGGCGCGACGTGCTGTCGTTCCCGGAGGTCCAGCGGCTCGGCTGCGTGCTCGGGTCGATCCACGACCATTACCGGCCGCTGGTGGACCCGAAGGGGGAGAACCGGCTCTACGCGATGCAGATCGAGTGGAAGCTGATCGGTCCGGAGCGGCGGCTGCTGGTCAAGCAGGCGCGGCCCTACAGCTTCGGCGCGCTCGCGGCGCCGGGCGACTGCCGCGAGTATTGATACCGCGCTGCCGAGCTCGCCGCGCGGTGACGACGTCACGGTCTCCGCCGCGGCGAGATGCGTTGAACCATCGCGAGCGCGCTTGTCCGGGGTCGTCCGGAGGGCGGCACCTCGACCCCGAGGTGCAACAAGCGCTCCACCAGATCCTCCGCGCAGAGGCGAGCTCGGTAACCTCCGTCGATCGGCTGGGGCCGGGGAAACAATGTGAAGAAATGCAAACCGGCCACGTGCCGTCGATTGCGACGATGTCGTGTCCAGGGCAGACCGCCACGCCCCCTCGCCGCCGACGAAGTATCTTATGAGTCCTGCTATCCTCGCGATAAGACAATGGTGTTTGTCGGCTCCTTATTTGGGTATTGATGAGGCTGTTAGCGCTACGCGACCTGCGAGATCTCAAGCTGAGCCTGCCATGTGACCGGCCGTGGCTTCATGTTGTGCTCTGTCTTAACCAAATCTTATCAATGCTTCGTCTTGCACGTTCGACGAGGCTCTTCTATGTTCGCGGCGTCGCAGGCGCGACGCGCGCATTCCGCGCCCTGGACGACGGCCTGCGATACAGGAGCTATGTCATGAAGATGCGACGAGCGTTCGCGGCCTTTGGCATCATTGCTGCTGTGGGCATCACCGGGTGCGTGGGCTCCGAAGAGCCTGCGGAGCCGGAGATCGTCCGCCTGGACCCGAGCGAAGCCGCAGAGAACCCGCTCGGCAGCTGGAGCGGGCCCTCCTCTGGTCCTGCCGCAGAAGCGCAGTCGACCGGCGAGACCTCCGACGCGGCCGCGTACTGTTGGGTGTGGCTCGACTACTGCGTCGACCCGCGTACCGGGACGGCGACCTGCCATGATAACGGCGGGTGTACCTTGGAACAGTTCGTCAATGCATGCATTGACCTGTACGAAGACATCTGCATCTGAGCGTGGCGGAGAGTCCCGCGGCACGTCTTGAATCGCTCCCAGCGTCAGGTGCGCGCGCCGGCTCCGCCGGCAAGGTCCGGCGCGCGCCCGGCGCTGGCAGGCGTTCCCCTGCGTCGCCCGCGCCCGATGCCGGGCCGGCGCGCGCCCGCCCGGTGGTAAGGTGGGCGCGTGGTCCTGCGTCCGGCAGCCTGGGTGGGTCGCGACCGAGAGCTGAGCCTGCTCGACGACCTGCTCGGCGCGGCGCTGGCCGGCCGCGGATCGAGCGCCCTCGTGGCGGGCGAGCCGGGGATCGGCAAGACGCGCCTGCTCGAGGAGCTCGCCGAGCGCGCGCGGGCGCGCGGCTTCGCGGTCGCGTGGGGGCGCGGGTGGGAGCTCGGCCAGGCGCCGAGCTTCTGGCCCTGGCTCGAGATCCTGCGCGCGCTGCTCGGGCGGCCGCGGGCGCCCGCGGCGTTCGCCGGCCGGCTGCGCGGGCTGCTGCTCGAGCTCGCGCCGGGGGAGCCCGCGCGCGGCGCGGACGTGTTCCAGCTCTACGACGCGGTCGCCTGCCACCTCTCCGCGCACGCGCGCGAGGAGCCGATCGCGCTCTTCTTCGACGATCTCCACGCCGTCGACCCCTCGTCGCTCGAGCTCATGGAGTTCGTCGCGCGCGGCCTGCGCGCCGAGCGCGTCGCGCTCTTCGGCAGCCGGCGCGACGTCGACGGCCGCCGGCCGGAGGTCGAGCGGCGCCTCTCGCGGCTCGCGCGGCTCTGCGAGCACCTCGGGCTCGAGCGCCTGTCCGAGGGCGACGTGCGGCGCTGGCTCCAGCAGACCGCGGGCGACGACGACCCGGACGCGGCGCGCCGGATCCACGCGGCCAGCGACGGCAACCCGCTCTTCGTGAACGAGCTGCTGCGGCTGCCCGCGCCCGCCGCGCGGCGCTCCTCCGCGGAGCTGCCGGGCACGCTGCGCGCGCTCGTCGGCGAGCGCCTCGCCGCCCTCGAGGCGGGCCACCGCGAGGCGCTGCGCGCCGCGGCGCTGGTCGGGCGCGAGTTCGGGCTGCCCCTCGTGGCGGCCCTGCTCGAGCGGCCCGCCGCGGAGCTCGAGGCCGCGGCGCACGAGGCGTGCGCCCTCGGCGTGCTCGCGCCGGTCAGCCCGGGCCGTTACCGCTTCTCGCACGCCCTCGTGGCCGAGACGCTGGTGCAGGAGCTGCCCCCGGCGCGGCGCGCGCTCCTGCATCAGCGCGCCGCCGAGGCCCTGGAGACCCGCCACGACGGCGACCCGGCCGCGCCCCTCCACGAGATCGCGCGCCACTGGCTCGAGGCGGGCGTCGCGTCGGCGCCGCGGGCCGCGCGCGCCGCCGAGCGCGCCGCGCGCCTCGCCATGGCGCGCCTCGCGTTCGCGGACGCCGCCGCGCTCTACGAGCGGGCGCTCGCGGCCGAGGCCCTCGCCTCGCCCGTCGATCCGGCGCGGCAGGGGGAGCTGCTCGTCGCGCACGTCGAGGCGCTGGCGCGCGCCGAGCAGCGAGCGAGCGCCGAGGCCGCGTGCGAGAGGGCCGTTGCGCTCGCGCGGGCCCGCGGGGACGGCGCGCTGCTCGCGCGGGCCGCGCTCGCGCTCGGCGCGGAGAGCCGCGCCGGCGCCGCCGATCGCGAGGTCGCGCGCCTGCTCGGCGAGGCGCTCGCGCTCTTGCCGCCGGGCGACAGCCCGCTCGCGGCCCGGGTCAGCGCGCGGCTCGCCAGCGCGCGCCAGCCCGAGCTCGATCCGCGCGGGCCGATGGACCTCGCCCGGAGCGCCATCGCCATGGCGCGGCGCTTCGACGATCCGGCGCTCTCGCTCTCGGTCATCCACGCCGCCCTCGGCGCCCTGATGGACTTCGCGCCGCCCGAGGAGCGCGCCGGCCTGAACGCCGAGGCGCTCGAGCTCGCGGCCTCGCTCGGCGACGGCCCGCGCGCGCTGCTCGCGGCCCAGCGCCTCGCCTTCGATCGCGCCGAGCTGCTCGACGCGGGCGGCTTCGAGGGCGCGCTCGGCCGCTGCGAGGCGCTCGCGCGCGAGCTCGGCCAGCCGCGCTACGGCTGGGTGCCCGCCATGTTCCGGTCGATGCGCGCCGAGTGGCAGGGCGACCTCGAGCGCGCCCTGCACTGGGAGAATGAGGCGCGCCGCATCCGCGATCAGGGCAACGCGGAAGGCGCGGCGCTCGTCCCGGCCCGGCCGCTCGCGCGGGCGCTCGGGCGCAGCGACCCCGAGCGCCTCGAGCGGCTCCTGGGCGAGCTCTCGAGCCGGGCGCCCGACAGCGCCGCCGTGCCCCTGTTCACGGCGCTGCTCGCGAGCTGGCGAGGCCAGGAAGGGCCCGCGCGCGCGGCGCTCGAGGCGCTGTGCGCGCGCGGCTACGCGGGCTTCCTGCGGCGTCCCGAGCCCCCGCGCGCCGGCCCCGGGCCGGACGATCCGAGCGTCGCCGGGTACATCCACATGCCGGAGCTCGCCGTCGAGATCGCGTGCGCCCTGGGGGACGCGCGCTGGGCGCAGGCGCTCTACGACGAGCTCGCGCCGTCCGCCGGGACGGCGTTCGTGCTGACCACGACCGCGTTCTCCCTGCACGGGCTCGTCGATCTCGCCCTCCTCAACCTGAGCGCCGCGCTGTCGCGCTGGGAGGATGCCGAGCGGCACGCCCGCGCGGCCGTCGCCGCCGCCGAGCGGCTGGGCGCGCGGCCCCTCCTGGCGCGCATCCACCACGATCACGCCCGCGCCGCGCTCGCGCGCCGGCGCACGGCAGCGGCCGGCGAGCGCGACGCGCTCGCGGCGAGCGCCCGGGAGCGGCTCGAGCGGGCCGCGGCCCTCGCGAGCGAGGTCGGCCTGAGCGCGCTCGAGGAGCGCTGCCGCCGGGCGCTCGCCGGGATCGAGGGCGCGCCGCTCGCGCCGCTCGTCCCGGCCGACCCTGCGCCGGCGCCGGCCGGCCCTCGGCCGGCGCCGGCCGGCCCTCGACCCGGGCGCGCCGAGCCGCTGCGGCTCGTCCGGGAGGGCGAGTACTGGACCGTCAGCGCCGCGGGCGCCCTGTGCCGCGTGCAGGACAGCCGCGGCATGCGCATGCTGGCGCAGCTCGTGGACGAGCCCGGCCGAGAGTTCCACGTGCTCGAGCTCTCGGGCAGCCCCGCGGGCGTCGATCTCGGCGACGCGGGCGAGATCCACGACGCGCGCGCGCGCGCCGAGTACCAGGCGCGGATGCGCGAGCTGCGCGCCGAGGTGGAGGAGGCCGCGAGCTTCAACGACCTCGGCCGCCGCGAGCGGCTCGCCGCGGAGCTCGAGGCGGTGACCCGCGAGCTCTCGCGCGGCCTCGGCCTCGGCGGTCGCGCGCGGCGCGGCGCCTCGGCGGTCGAGCGCGCGCGCGTCAACGTCCGCCGCCGCCTCACGCTCGCGCTGCGCCGCATCCGCGCCGCGAGCCCCGCCATCGCCGACGAGCTCGAGGCGGCGCTGCGCACCGGCGTGCACTGCGTCTACACCCCCCCGACCTGAGCGCCCTCGCTGCGCCGCTCAGCCGCTCGCACGGTCGAGCTCCGCGCAGAGCTCGGGCGAGAGCTCCAGGTTCACGGCGCGCAGGTTCTGCTCGAGCTGCTCGAGCGTCCGCGGCCCCACGAGGGGGACGACGCGGGGGGCGCGCTGGTGCATCAGCCACGCGAGCACCAGCTGGTGCGGCAGCACCTCGAGCCGCCGCGCGATCGCGGCGACGGCCGCGAGGCGCGCGTCGCTGTCGCTGCCGGCGTACGGCTGCATGGCCCAGTGGCCCTGCCGCTTCTCGGCGCTGTCGTAGATCCCCTTCAGGATCGGCGAGTACGCGACGAGCGTCAGGTCCGGGTGCTCGCGCAGGTAGTCGAGCTGCTCGTCGTCCACGATCGACGTGTGCTCGAGGCCCTGGCGCCGGCGGAGGTAGCTGTGCTGCTGCTGCAGCGCGACCGGCGCGGGCCAGCCCTCGGCCGCGCAGCGCTGGCGGATGCGCTCGAGGCGCCAGGTGCGCACGTTCGACCAGCCGATGAACCGCGCCTTGCCCGCCTTCACCAGCCGGGCGAGCGCCTCCAGCGTCTCGTCGAGCGGGGTCACCCGATCGTCGACGTGCACGTAGTACAGGTCCACGTAGTCCGTCTGCAGCCGGCGCAGGCTCGCCTCCAGGGCGCGCTCGAGCGTCTCGCGGCCGGCGCCCTCGAAGTCGCGGCGCGCGCTCGGCCAGTCGACCTCGCCGCCGCGCCAGTGCGCGTCGGGGGTCCGCACCATCGCCGCGCCCTTGGTCGCGAGGAACACCTGCCCGCGGTTGCCGCGCTGCGCGAGCCAGCGCCCCAGCACCGCCTCGCTCTCGCCGCCGTGGCTGCCCTGTCGCAAGAACCAGCCGTAGCAGTTGGCGGTGTCCAGGAAATTGCCGCCCCGCTCGACGTAGCGATCGAGCATCTGCCGCGACTCCTCCTCGCCCGTCAGCGTGCCCATCAGCATGCAACCCAGGCTCAGCTGGCTCACCTTCTGGCCCGTGTTTCCCAGCTCGACGACCTTCATCGTGCGCTCTCCTGGCTCGAGGTGCCGCATCGGGACCGCGCCCGGCGCATGCCGTCTCCCGGGCCGCCCGCCTCGAGCCGCGCGGGCGCCACCCGAGGGGCGTAACCTCTCGAGGAACGGACGTAACCCGGGCGATTTCGAGCCGCCGGCCGCGCCGGCGTGCCTGCCGTTCCCCGGCGTGCCTGCCGTTCCCCGGCGTGCCTGCCGTTCCCCGGCGGGGTCGAGGCCTCTCGGGCCAGCGCCGCATCACCCAGGCTCGTCCCTCGCGCTCCAGGGGACAGCGGCTCAGCGCTTCCGCAGGTACTTGCGGATATCGACGGAGACGGCCGCCACGATGATGATGCCCTTGATGATCTGCTGCCAGTAAGGGGACACCCCGAGGATGACGAGGCCGTTGTTGAGCACCTCGAAGATGAGCACTCCGGTGAGGATGCCGCCGACGGTCCCGACGCCGCCCGACGTCGAGACGCCGCCGATGACGCAGGCCGCGATGGCGTCGAGCTCGTACATCAGGCCATAGTTGTTGGTGGCGCCGCCGGTCCTCGCCGCGAGGAGCGCCCCGGCGAGGCCGTAGAGGGCGCCGGCCAGGAGGTACACGAGCAGGAGCGTCTTCGGGACGTCGACCCCGGAGACGACCGCCGCTTCGCGGCTCGAGCCGATGGCATAGATGTTCTTGCCGAGGCGGGTCTGGTTGAGGAGCACCCAGATGAAGAACGTGATCACCGCCGCGATGATGACGAGGTAGGGCAGCGCCCAGTCGCCGCCGAAGCGGATCGCGCCGGTGCCGATGGCGGTGAAGTCGTCCCGTAGGCCGCCGATCGGCTGGGCGCCGAGCGGCGGGCGGTCGACGTAGAGCGACGCGGCGCCATAGGCCATGATCATCGTGCCGAGCGTGGCGATGAACGGCGGCACGTTGAGGAAGGCCACGATCGACCCGTTGATGAGCCCGACCGTGGCGCCGACGCTGACGGCCGCGACGACGCACAGGAGCACCGGCTGGCTGGCGAGGTGCGGGTACATCCGGCTCGCGTAATCGGGCCGCTGCAGCAGCGAGGCGGCGATGCAGGCGGCGAGCCCCACCGTGCGGCCGGCGGAGAGGTCGGTCCCGCGCGTGATCAGGACCCCTCCCTCGCCGAGGGCGATGATCACCCGGACCGAGGAGATGATGAGGACGTTGATGAGGTTGGCCACGCTCAAGAAGCTCGGCCGCATGACGCCGATCACGAGGACCAGGAGGAGGAGGACCAGAGAGATCGCCTGCCGGCTGGCGAACTCTCGAACTGCCCTCATGCGATCTCGGGCGGCGCCGCCGGCGCTGCTGGTTGCCATGACGTGGTCCCTCTGCTTTCGATCGATTCGGTGGCTCACCGGAACTGCGTGGACAGCGCCATGATCTCCTCCTGGGTGGCGCTCTTGCCCTCCAGGATGCCCGTGACCCGCCCCTCGCACATGACCAGGATGCGATCGGACATGCCGAGCACCTCGGGCAGCTCCGAGGAGATCAGGATGATGCTCTTCCCCCGCTTCGCGAGGTCCGCGATGATCGTGTAGATCTCGTATTTGGCGCCGACGTCCACGCCGCGGGTCGGCTCGTCGAGGATGAGGACGTCGGGGCTCGTGAGGAGCCAGCGCGCCAGGATGACCTTCTGCTGGTTGCCGCCGGACAGGTCCTGGATGAAGGCGCGCGTGCTCGGCGTCTTGACCCGCAGCGCCTCCACGAGCCGCCGCACGTCCTGCTCGGCGCGGCCGAGATCGAGCAGGCCGGCCCTGCGCTTGTAGTTCTTCCAGCTCGCCGACAGCGTGTTGTCGGCCACGTGGAGCATCGGAAAGATCCCCGTCGAGCGGCGCTCCTCGGTCAGGAGCGCCATCCCGCGCGCGATGGCCTTGATGGGGCTCCCGATCTGCGCCTCTCTCCCGTCGACGACGACACGACCCTTCGCGACGGCGCGCAGCCCGAACAGCGCCTCCATCACCTCGGTTCGCTGTGCGCCCACGAGGCCGCTCACCCCGAGGATCTCGCCCCGCCGGAGCTCGAAGCTCACGTCCTTGAAGGACCTCGGATCCGCCGAGGTCAGCCCCTCGACCCGCATCACCACCTCGCCGGGGTCGTTCTCGCGCGGCGGGAACCGGTGCGTCATGTCGCGGCCGACCATGCGCTGGATGATGAGATCGGTCGTGAGCTCGGACGACGGGTAGGTCCCGACGAGGCGCCCGTCGCGCATGATCGTGACCTCATCGGAGATGCGAAGGATCTCCTCCATCTTGTGCGAGATGTAGATGATGGCCACCCCCTCGCGCCGGAGCCTGCCGATGATCTCGAAGAGGTGCTCCACCTCGTGCTCGGTGAGCGACGAGGTCGGCTCATCCATGATGATGATCTTCGCGCGCTGCGAGACCGCCTTGGCGATCTCCATCGACTGGAGCTTCGAGACCGGGAGGTCCACGGCCCAGGCGGTCGGGTCGATGTCCATCCGGAGCTCCTGGAAGAGCGCCTGCGTGTCCCGCAGCATCTTCTTGTGATCGACCAGCTTGAGGGGCCCGAACCGGCGGACCGGGTAGCGCCCCAGCCAGAGGTTCTCCATGACGCTCCGGTAGGCGATCGGCTGCAGCTCCTGGTGGATCATGGCGATGCCATGATCGAGCGCGGCGCGCGACGACGGCAGCGATACGGTCTTGCCGGCCAGCGCGATCGTGCCGGAGTCCGGCGTGTACATGCCGAACAGGCACTTCATCAGCGTGGACTTGCCCGCGCCGTTCTCGCCCATGAGGGCGTGGACGGTGCCTGGACGGACCCGCAGGGTCACCGAGTCCAGGGCCTTCACCCCCGGGAACACCTTGGAGATGCCGCTCATCTCGAGGGCGTAATCGGCGCCGGCCATGACGATCTCCTGTGCGCTCGCCCGCCGACGAGCCCCGCCGCGCGGAGCGCGCCCTCCGCCCTCCCACGCGGCGGCGCGCGTCGCGAGCGCGCTCGCGTCACTTGTACTGCTGGTGGTTCTCCTTCGTGACCTTCCGGTAGGGGACCCAGACGTACCTGCCGTCGAGCGGCGCGACGCTGGTCTTGACCTCGCCGCCCGTGGCGAGCGCGAGGGAGATGTCGAAGATCGCCTTGCCCTGGCCCTTGGCGTCGTTGAGGACGGTGCCGAGGAGCGTGCCGCTCGCGATCGCGTCGAGGGCGGGCGGCGTCGCGTCGACGCCGACGACCGGCATGTACTTGCCTCCGGTGAAGTACCCGGCCGCCTTGAGCGCCTCGATCGCGCCGAGGGCCATGTCGTCGTTGTTGGCGAGGACGACCTCGATCTTGTCGCTGTGCGCGGCGAGGAAGGCGGCCATCTTCTCCTGTCCCTTGACGCGCTCCCACATGGCCGTGTCCTCCGCGAGCTTCTCCACCTGGAGCCCGGCGCCGGTGATGGCCTTGATGGAGTACTCCGTGCGGATCGGGGCGTCCTGGTGCCCGGGCTCGCCGGTCAGCATGACGTACTGGATCTTTCCGTCCTTGTTCCGGTCGGCCTCGGGGTGGGCCTTCCAGTAATCGACGACGATCTCGCCCTGCATCGTGCCGGACTGCTCTGCCTCGGCGCCGACGTAATAGGCCTTGTCCCACCTGGCCATGTCTTCTTTGAGGGGCTCGCGGTTGAAGAAGACCACCGGCACGTCCTTGGCCTTGGCCTTGTCGATGATGATCGGCACCGCGGTCCGGTCGACCAGGTTGATGGCCATCACCTTGAAGCCCTGCACGAGGAACTGGTCGACCTGATCGTTCTGGATGGGCTGCTGGTTCTGGCTGTCGACGATGTTCAGCTCCGCCTTGCCCTTGGCGCTCTCCTCGATGGTCCGCCGGATGTACGACATGAAGGTGTTGTCGAACTGGTAGATGGCGACCGCCAGCCTGGGCGTGCCGGAGGCGGGCGCGCCGCTGGTCGATCCGCCTTCCTGACAGCCGGACATCATGACGGCGACGGCGGCCGCCGCGAAACAAAGCGCCCTCATACGGAGATCTCCTTACGCATCAGCCGTCGAATGAGCGAGGCTCGTCGTGGTCTCTCTGGATGACCGTTGGTGAGACCACGAGCGCCGTCGAGCAGCGATCGCTTTCACGACGACCGAGCGACGGAATGGGTGCCTAGACCCGGAGGTCTCGGTGCCCGTGACGACCCACCCACGGTGAAGCAAAAGCACACACTTCGTCCTCATGTTAACGATAACATTTGGGGTGTCAACGCGAATCGACCGGCCCGCGGGTCCCCTCGATCCGGGGGAGGACGAGGCGGGCGGGGCTGCTCCGAAGCGCCGCGTCAGGAGGGGAGGGCGCCCGCCCGCCCGCGGTCGCGGCGGCCGGCCGCCGCTGCGCGCCCGCCGGGGATGGCGGCGTACATCGGTCGATTTGGATTGACGCTCGTCATGTTAACGTTAACATATGGGTCCTGAGCCGCGATCGTGCGGCTGAGCTTGCCCTTACCTGACAGGAGACGTCGCATGTCGATGAGCATGAAGCTGATGGGTGCCGTGTTGATGAGCGTCGGCATTGGCTTTGCGGGGGCCGCGTGGGCCGCGGGCGGGGCGCCGGACCTCCCCGCCTCGGTCGCCGAGGGGAAGGATTTCGGCTGCGGCGCAAAAGGACAGAAGGCCTGTCCGATGCAGGGCTGGATGAAGACGGTGATGCAGTCGGCGACCACGAGCGGCGACGGCGCGAAGATCGCGTCGGCGCTGGACTACGTCGCGTCGAAGCCGCCGCCTGGGATGCCCAAGTGGGTCGCGATCTCGAAGGAAGGCGCGGAGAAGGCCAAGAAGGGCGACATCGACGGCGCCAAGGCGAGCTGCAAGGCCTGCCACGATCTGTACAAGGCGGAGTACAAGGCGAAGCTCCGCGACGCCGCGTTCTGAGGCGCCTCTCTCGGCTCTCCCCCCTCTCCGCTGCTCGCGCCGGGCGCGCCCTCTCCTGGCAGCCTTGGCCGTACCCGCCGGGGCTCGGGCCAGCGCTGGCCCCGAGGAGCTCCGGTCGACGCCGACGACGTTGCGTTTACAGACGCGCCGCTCGCCACTAGCCTGGCGAGCAGTGAGGTGCCCATGTCCACATCAGCCCAAGGTCCGGAGTTCGACGAACAACCCACCCCCGTGCGCTGGGGCGTCCTCGGGGCGAGCAACTTCGCGCTGACGGTCAGCCTCCCCGGCATGAAGCGGGGGCCCCTCACCCAGCTCGCCGCGCTGGCGTCGCGCGACCTCGGCAAGGCGAGCGCCGCCGCGCGGTCGCTCGGGATCCCGAGGGCGTACGGCAGCTACGACGAGCTGCTCGACGATCCGGAGATCGACGCCATCTACAATCCGCTGCCCAACCACCTGCACGTGAAGTGGACGGCGCGCGCGGCCCGCGCCGGCAAGCACGTCCTCTGCGAGAAGCCGATCGCGCTCAGCGCCGAGGACGCCGAGGCGCTGGTCGACGTGCAGCGCGAGACGGGCAAGCGGATCGCCGAAGCGTTCATGATCCGCCATCATCCGCAGTGGCAGCAGGCCAGGGACTGGGTGCGCCGCGGCAAGATCGGCGAGCTGGTCAGCGTCCAGGCGGCGTTCTCGTACTACAACCGCGACGCCACCAATATCCGCAACAAGAAGGCGGTCGGCGGCGGCGCGCTCTACGACATCGGCTGCTACGCGGTGAACACGTCGCGCTTCCTGTTCGGGCGCGAGCCCTTGCGGGCGATGGCGCTCGTCGACCACGACCCTGAGTTCGGCACCGACCGCTTGACCTCGGGCCTGCTCGACTATGGCGGCGCGCACCTGACGTTCACGTGCAGCACGCAGGCGGTGCCCTACCAGCGCGTGAACGCGTTCGGCACCAAGGGCCGCATCGAGCTCGAGATCCCGTTCAACGCCCCCGCCGACCAGCCGTGCAAGGTATGGCTCGATGACGGGTCGACGCTGAACTGCAGCTCGGCCAAGGTCATCTCGTTTCCCGCCGTCGACCAGTACCACCTGCAGAGCGAGGCGTTCTCGCGCGCCATCCGCACGGGCGGCCCCGTCGAGAATGGGATCGAGGTCGCGGTCGGCAACATGCGCGTCATCGACGCGCTCTTCCGCTCCGCCGAGAGCGGGCGCTGGGAGAAGATCTCGCCCGCGGTAGGCCCGGGAGCGAGGCAGCTCAGGCGCTCGCCCTGAGCGCGGCGAGGTCAGGGCTCCCCCGTCCCAGGCGGGAAGGACCCTCACGGACGGCGGCCCTCGCGCGGCCAGGTGCCGTTCTTCACGAAACCTGCACGAATCGCTCCGCCAAGCTCCACGAGCTGCCCATGCCGCCCACCCGTCCTGTGAGCTAGGTTCAAGGCCTCACTCACGCACGGCGGTAAGGCAATGACAGGAACGGTGCAGAGCGGCGGCGGACGGCACGGAAGCCCCTGGAGGATAGCGGTCTGGGGCGTTGCAGCGCTCGTCCTGCTGCTGCCCTTGATCGCGATGCAGTTCACCGAAGAGGTGGCCTGGGATCTGGCGGATTTCGCCATCTTCGGCGCCATGCTGGTCGGCGCTTGCGGCACCTACGAGCTGGCAGCGAGGGTGACGGGCAACAAGGCGTACCGAGCCGCCGTCGCCGTCGCGCTCGCGGCGGCGTTCATCCTTGTCTGGATGAACCTCGCCGTCGGTATCCTAGGCAATGAGGAGAACCCCGCCAATCTGATGTACGGAGGAGTGCTCGCCGTCGGGATCCTCGGGGCGCTCGTCGCGCGCTTCCAGCCGCATGGAATGGATCGCGCGATGATCGCGACGGCGATCGCTCAGGCGCTGGTCGCCGTGATCGCCCTGATCGCCGGATGGGGCTACACCTTGATACTGACAGGGTTCTTCGTCGCGCTGTGGCTCACGTCGGCCCGGCTGTTTCGGAAGGCGGCGCTGGAGCAAGCTCCCGAGGGCGCAGCGCCGTAGGTTGACGCGCGACGTCTGCCTTCGACCCCTGCGAGAGCTTGTCCGTGGGTCTCCGCGAGGCGTCCCAAGCCGCTTGCTGTCGTGTCCGGTTGCGCGGCCACGGTCGGCAGGTCCGGGAGCCAGGGCATTGACCTTGCGGACGCCACGTTCCCATGCTGCATTCTCCCACCTGGCTGGTGGATCCGCGCTCCCGAGGAGCGCTACCCCGCTCAGGTCGATGCCATGATCGTGGAAGCTCACCTGACCCTGCGAGGGCGCCGGTTCTCATTCCTCGACTTCGGCGGGGCCGGGAACTCCATCCTCGCGCTGCACGGTCATTTCGGGCGCGCCCGCATGTTCGCGCCGCTCGCGGCCGCGCTCGGCCGCGGACACCGGCTGGTGGCGCTCGACCAGCGTGGCCACGGGCGCAGCGACCACGGCGGCCCGTTCACCCGCGAGGACTACGTCGAGGACGCCGCCGAGCTCCTGCGCGCGCTCGGCCTCGGTGCGGCCGTGGTGCTGGGCCACTCCATGGGCGGCGTGAACGCCTACCAGCTCGCCGCCCGATACCCCGAGCTCGTCCGCGCGCTGATCATCGAGGACATCGGCGCCGTGGTGCGCGAGCCGGAGGTGCAGCGCCCGGTCCTCGACGTGAGCCGGTGGCCCGTTCACGCCCCGACCCGGGAGGCGCTCGCGGCCGCCATCGAGGCCCAGGGCATCCCGGACGCGAGCTATTTCATGGACAGCGCGACCGAGGACGCCGACGGCTGGCGTCTGCTCTTCGATTACGCCGACATGATGGCCTCGCAAGAGGCCCTGCTCGGGGACTTCTGGGAGGACTGGCTGGCGTCCTCCTGCCCGGCCCTGCTGCTGCACGGCCAGGAGAGCCCGATGCTCTCGGCGTCGATGGCGCGGACGATGGCCGAGCGCAGGCCGCGGACCCAGTGGACGACGTTCCCTGGGTGCGGCCACTGGATCCACGACGACGACCCTGCCGGCTTTGCCGAGGCCATCCGGGAGTTCCTCGCCCGGATCTGACGAGGTGCGCGGCGCGGACGAGCCGCCGCGGTCCCGCCGCCGCGGTCGGCGCGTGCGCGGCGGCGGCGCGTCCTCGCCGTCGCCGGCACGGGCGGCCCGGCGCCGTTCCGCGCGTGGCCGCGGAAATCCTGCTCCGAGCTCGCCCCGAGCGCGTCGCGCGCCAGCCGCTGGAGGCCGAGGCGTCGATGCGCATCGTCGCGCACGAGGACGACGCGCATCTCACGATGCTTCCGGCCGCGACCGTGTGGGGAGAGAGAACATCCATGAACTTCATGTTCATTCACATTGTTTAACAAGATGGCTTTGGAAAACTTAATCATAAAGCCTCGTGCCGCGCGTTGACGACGTCGAGTGCTGGAGCCATATCGTCGAGCGGGCGTGCGGCGCCAGGCGCGATGAGCCATGGCAGCCGATGCCGCTGGCAGGGCGCGACGACCGCACGCTCCGTCACCAACTTGGGCACCAACTTGGGTAGGATCGATGCACAACTTCCAGAGCAGATGGAACATGTGGGGGGCCGCTGCAGCGCTGGCGCTGCTGCCGGCATGCGGCGACGGTTCGAAGGAGCCGATCGACACATCGCAGGCCGCGCTGGAGGGCGCGAACGGGATCAGCGCCGATCGCGTGATGGACTCGCAGTGGGGTCAGGGGTACTGCACGCGTATCATCGTGAGCAACCAGCACCCGAGCGCCACGACGGGGACGTGGAGCGTCGGGCTCGACGTCGGCCCGGGCGCCGTCTTCTCGAGCTGGGACGGCACGTTCAGCGGGAGCACGGGTCAGATCACGGTCACTCCTCTGGGCAACAACGCGGCGATCCCGCCGTCGGGCAACGTCCAGTTCGGCTTCTGCGCCAGCATCCCGAGCCCAGGGATCCAGCCGGTCATCCTGTCGGTGGACAGCGACCTGCCGCCGATGGGCAACGGCGTGGCGATCGCGGAGTACAAGTTCCCGGCTGCGATCGACGCGATGGTGAGCCCTGATTACGCGACGGAGCTCTGGGCGTCCTTCTACCGCCCGGCGAGCCTCGAGGCCGGCCGGCGGTATCCGCTGCTCGTGTTCCTGCATGGAAACCACGCTACGTGCGGCACGGGCGCAAACCCGCGCTTGGACAACAACAACCAGTATGCCGAGACGGGGACGTGCCCGGCGAACTACGTCGTCGTCCCCAACCACCGCGGTTACGACTACATGGCCTCGGACCTGGCGGCGAGGGGCTACTTCGTGGTGTCCATCAACGCGAACCGAGGTATCCATGCTGCCCCGGGCTCGCCCGACGACGAGTTCGCCATCGGGCCGCGCGGGCGCCTGGTGCTCCGTCACCTGGAGCGGCTGAGCCGCTGGCACAGCGGAGCCGAGCCGACTCCCTCGGAGATCGGCGTCGATCTGCTCGATCGCATCGACTTCGATCAGGTGGGCTTCATGGGGCACTCGCGCGGCGGTGAGTCCGTGCGATTCGCGTACAACGAGTACCGCCGGAGCGGCAGCCCTTGGCCTGCGCTGATCGAGAGCCCGGTGAGCATCCGCGGGATCTTCGAGATCGGTCCGACCGATCGGGGCGTGAACGGCCAGCTCCTGAACGCCGACCAGACGGCCTGGAACGTGCTCCTGCCGGCATGCGACTGGGACCAGAGCGATCTGCCCGGCATTCGTCCGTTCGATCGCATGATGAGCATCGCCGAGCCGGCGCCCTTCTTTAAGTCTTTTTACCATGTGTGGGGCGCCAATCACAATTACTACAACAGCGAGTGGCAGCAGGCGGACAGCAACGGCCCCGGATTCACAGGTTGCATCGATCATGAGGAGCTCTTCGATCCGGCCGAGCACGGCTCGCCGGCGCAGCGCGAGACGGGTCGCTTCGCGGCCGTTTCATTCTTCACCGCGAATGTGGGCGCGCAGCGCGACGAGGCCGCCAACGCCTTGTTCGACCCCGCCTTCCCCTTCCCGGATGTTCCCTACCGTGTGAACCGTGGCTATCATCCGGGCGGCGACTCCGCCTACAGCTTGATGCTCGAGGATTTCATCCATCCGACAGGCACGAGCTCCTACGGCCTGCCGAACAGCACCGGCGGCACCATCTCGGTGGAGCACATTATGCTGGCCGGACACGACCCTTCGCACCGGGTCGCCTGGATCCACGGCGTGGTCGCGGGCAGCTCGACGTTCTTCCAGTCGAACTGGTCCGCCGCCGGCACGGGCTTCGATCTCACGGGGTACGACTACCTCGATCTCCGCGCCGACGTCGGCTGGCGCTCCGACCCGATCTCGGCGACGTTCCTCGTGGAGCTCGTGAACGCCGACAATAGCCGGTCGAGCGCCGTCGCCATCGACGAGTTCCTGGAGCTCGATTCACCGCCGCGCGGCGGCACCACGCTGCAGACCGCGCGCATCCCGCTGTCCTCGTTCAGCGGCGCTGCGCTCGGGTCGGTGCGCGGGGTTCGCCTGACCTTCAGCACCCCGCTCAACGGAGACAACCTGTTCATGGCGAACATCCGCGCCACCCGTGCCACCACCGCGAGCGCGGCAGCCTCGGCGCGGCTCGCCCCCGTCGCGTCGAGCGTGGCGCCACGCAGATCCATCGCGCGCGACGCCGGAGCGATCGCCCCCGAGCCGCGACGGATCACGGCCGGCAACGCCATCAAGAGCGTGAGGCGCAGCGGCCCCGACGCGGTCGAGCTCACGCTCACGAGCGCCGAGTTCTTCGATCTCCGCGCCACGAACCTGGTGCTCACCGTCGGCGCCGAGCGAAGCACCCGAGCTCGCCATCCGAACGGTGATCTCCACACCGTTCAGTTCCTGCTCCCGCGCGCGGCCTTCGACCGCCTCGCGGCCCAGGAGCCGGTGAAGGTGGACTACGGGCAAGGCTCCTCCGTGACCTGGGACTTCGGTCACCTCGACAAGACGTCGCTCGCTCCGTGAGTCGACGGCGGCGGGCGCGTATCCCTCGGCTTTCCTGCACGCCGCCAGATGCACGACGACAAGCGCGCTGCGCGCAAGACCGCAGAGCTCGCCCGGGTGACGCCGAGCGGGTCGCGGCCTTGCGCTCGCTCGGGGCCATGGGGTAGCTGACGACCGTCATGGATACGCTCACGCACGGGCTCCTCGGGCTGGCGGTCGGCGCAACGCGTCGCCCCGACGTCAGGCCCGGCGAGGGGCGCGCGTCGCCGACCGACCGCGCCGTGCTGCTCTCGTGCGTGATCGCCGCCGAGCTGCCGGATCTCGACTATTTCTGGCCGGCAGGGGACGCGGTGCTGCGCACCCTGCGCGCGCACCGCGGCCCGTCGCACGCGCTCCTGTTCGCGCCGGTGGGGGCGGCGGTGGCGGCCGGGGTCGCCTGGCTCGTCCTGCGGCGGCGAGCTCGGTTCGCCCCGGTCTACGCGTTCAGCGTCCTCTCGGTCGCCCTCGCGCACCTCTTGCCGGATCTCTGGACCGGGTGGGGGACGCGGCTGCTCCTCCCGTTCTCGGACGCGCGCCTGACGCTCGACTGGACCGGCGTGCTCGACCCGCTGGTCACGCTGCCGCTCGCCCTCGGCGCGCTCGTCGCGTGGCGCCGGCGGGCGCGCTGGCGGCGCGCGATCCTCGTCGGCGCCGCCGTCGCCGCCGCGTACGTCGGCGGCCGGATCGCGACGCAGCAGGTCCTCGTCGCCCGCGTCGCCGCCGCCCACCCCGAAGCGCGGCACGTCGCCGTGTTCCCCGCGATGCTCGGCGTGACGACGTGGCGCTTCATCGCGACGCACGAGGACGCGTACGCCGCCGGCACGGTCGACCTGCTCGGCGGCGCGCCGACCGAGGAGCGCCGGGTCGCGCGCGCGCCGAGCGGCCCCGTGCCCGCCCGTGTCGCCGCCATCCCGACGGTGCGTGAGGCGCTCGCCTGGGCTCGCTTCCCCGTGGTCCGCCACGCCCCCGCCGGCGACGGCGGGACCACCGTGCGCGTCGCCGACCTCCGCTACCACCTGCGCGGCGACCCGACGCTCGAGTTCATCGTCGACATCGCCCCCGACGGCGCGGTGACGCGCGCCCGCCTCGAGCGCGGCGGCTCCGCCCGCGAGCTCCTCGACCGCTGGCGGCGGTAGCCCCTCGCGCCTGCCAATAGCATCAAACCGACGCGCGTCGCCTCTTGCATTCACCAGAGGCCTCCATCGCCAACCCAGAGGGCCCGAGAACAAAAGAAGACAAACCACAGAGGCACAGAGGGCACAGAGAGGAAGAAGAAAAAGAGTTCATTTCTTGCTCTCTCCTCTGCGTCCGCTGTGCCTCTGTGTTTGAAATTTCTTTTCTCTCTCTCCGACGGCGCGCGATTGCACAGCGTTATCGGATACATCGCGCCGCACGAGTTGCTGGCCGGTCGTGCCAATGCGATCTGGGCCGAATGCGATCCGAAGCTCGAAGTCGCGCGAGACCGGTCGCAATCGTCGCTCCGCTGCAAAAAGGTCGTGTCGCCGAACTCTCCTAATCCTGAGCCCCAGAAGACGGCATCGGTCCGCCCATCGCCCGCGCCACGGCGCGCAGGCCCTCTTGCGTGGCTCGGGATGTAGTGGTACTCACCTGATCGAAGCTCGAAAATCGTAATCGGAGACGGAGCGAGGGAGTGGGACCGGGGATGGCCCCCTAGTACGACGGCCCGGAGCGAAGTCCTGGGTTGTTTGTAGTTCAGGGACAGCCAGCTGCCGAGACCGGTCCGGTGCGTGGCAGAGGGTCTGTAGCGCCACCTCGCGCTTCAGGAGCGTCGCGGAGCGGGGGAGCGACGCTGAGCTCGCGTCACCACGATCGGGGGCGCACTCGTACGTGAGAGTCTGGAGGATGCGATGAAAAGACTGTGGTGGATGGCTCTGCCGCTGTTGCTGAGCTCGGGTCTCGTGCTCTGGTGGCTCTCGTCGCGCAGCCCGGCGGACAGCGCTGACGAGCTCCGCGCAGCGGGAGAGCAAGGTCGTGTTGCAGACGAATTGCTGCAGCGTGTCGCCGCTCTCGAAGCCGAGAACACGCGCATGCGCCGCGAGGCCTCGCTGACGCGCTCGGCGGTGCAACGCACGCTGGCGGAGGCTCGCCCGGAGGAGCCGGCGTCCAGCAGCGAGACGGAGCTGGAGACATCGCGACGACCCACCGAGCCCGGGCTGAGGAGCCGGCAACGCGCAGCGATGGCCGCTTACGAGGAGGAGCTGCGCGCGCGTCTCGACGGAGAGGCTCCGGACCGCGGCTGGACGGCCAGCGTGGAGAATGGCGTTCGAGCCACGCTGGGGACCCTGGAGGACGCACCGGTGCTGGAATCCGTGCGCTGCGGCGGCTCGCTGTGCGCGGTGGTCGTCTCCCACGAGCAGGCTCGAGCGCATATGGACTTGTTGACGGCCGTGAAGAAGGCAAACCCGCCGGGGTTCGGCGGGCAAGTCGTGATGCGCCGGCACCCGGGTCCCGATGGGGGGTACCAGACGACGCTCTTCTTGTCGAGGGCCGGTGAATCGTTCCCGGGCCTCAACGAAGCTCTCTCCGCCCGATAGAACCTCGTCCTTCAGCAACAGGAGATCCAGAACATGATGCCCACATCGAAGCTCTCCCTCGCGACCGCCGCGGCAGCGATGGTCGCCCTCACGTCGGTCCCGGCAAGCGCGGGCGACGAATCGTTCGCGCCCGCTGCCGCTTGCTCCCCTGAGGACGGCTCCATGGTCCTGCAATACGACCCCTATGGCGCGGTAAAAAATATGCATACGACCGTTCACGCGTGGGTCACCTGCGCGGTCGGTCAGGACAACAGCTTGGATACGAACGACGATTTGTGGGTCTACTACGAGGACAAGGGCCTCGTGTCGGGCGCGGCCGGGGACTTCCTGTGCACCGCTTACGAGGTCGCTGACGACTGGTCCACGGTCGTTTGGGCCGACACGAAGTATGGTTGCAGCACGGCCGGGGGCTGCGCCAGCTCACCAGGCTCCTGGACGGGCGCTGGTTACGTCCGGATCAACGACATCTCGCACGGCGGTACCTACTTCACGAGCGTGTCTTGTTCGATCCCGATCGGCAAGTCGTACATCACCGCATTGACCATCGACGAACAGTGATGATGCGCTGACCCGAGCAGCCGCCCGGCCGCGCTGCTCGACGACAGCGGCTGTATGCGTTCGGTAGAGCCCATCCTGACGCCGAGCAGACCGGGGACATAGGCTTGCCGTGCGATGCGAGAGCGACGGCAGGGCGGCGTGACCAGCGGCGAGACCAGACGGAAGGGACTCGAGGCGGAGGCCGAGGAGCGCGCGGCTGGCGACGTCGGCATGCGGAGGCGGCGCGCCGGCAGACCGAACGCCCCTGCTGCGGAGCCTGAGCAGCAAAAGGTCGGCTGCACGCCACGCACCGCGGCGGACGGCGGAGATGCCTCACCCCCGCGGCAACGCCGGCGAGCGCCGCCCACGGCCAGCGCGACGCCGCCGGAGGTCACCCGTAGCGCAGAGCAGGCGCCGCAGCGCTCACGCGGCCAGCGTGGCTGGCGCCCACGTCCACGGGCTGGCAGCGAGCCGCTGCCGAGCGTCGGTGTTCTCGAGGGTCTGCTTCCAGGACTTGGGAGCGAGCTCGATGACCCGATCGCGCGGCCAGCCCGGCAGCAGGATCAGCACGTCGCGCAGGTAGGCCCAGGGGTCGAGCTGGTGCAACGCGCAGGAGGCGATCAAGGACACGATGGTGGCGTTCCACTCCGCTCCGTCGTCACTGCCCACGAAAATCCAGTTCTTCCGACCGAGGGCCTCCCTGCGGAGCTCGAGCTCGCTGCGGTTGTTATCCAAGCGAAGCCGCCCGTCCTCGAGGAAACGGGTGAGCGCAGTCCACTGGTTGCGCGCATACCCGATGGCTCCGGCGATGGGGCTCCTGGGCAGCACGAGCAGCTCCTCCTTGTCGAGCCAGGCGCGGAAGGCATCGAGCACGGGCTGGGCGCTGCTGCGGCGCTGCTCGGTGCGGCGGCTGGGAGCCAGGTCCTTGGTGGCCTTGTCGATGGCGAAGAGCTGGTGAATGAAGCCGAGAGCCGCCATCGCGCGCTCCCGGTCCGACGACATCGCTTCAAAGAAGCGCCGCCGGCAATGCGCCCAGCAGCCCACCTCTGTGACCTGCTCGGTCCGAAACAGCTCCTCGTAGACGCTCGATGCGTCGGCCTGGACGTAACCCTTGTACCCGCGGAGAAACTCCTTGGGACCATCCTGGTTGTGACGCGGCGTGAAGCGAAACAGCACGTGGTCGCGGTCTGCGACGAGCACCCAGAAGTGACCGCGCCGGCACTTGTCCTTCGCCTGCACGAGCACCCCGGTGGCGTCGATGGCGATGCAATGCGCGGAGAGCGCGTCTTTCGCCATGGCGGCGACCAGATGGCCCAGCACCTCGGCGCACGAGCTGACCCAGCCGCAGAGCGTCGAGCGCGCCAGGTGCACCCCTTGGCGCTCGAAGATCTTCTCCTGCCGATGCAGCGGCAGGTGGTCGCCGTATTTGCTCACCAGCACGTGCGCGAGCAGCCCTGGTCCGGCGAGCGACCGGGGGACGGGACTGTCGGCCACCTCCGCGATGACCACGCCCGCTTCCGGCTCGCCCTGTTTGGCAAACTTGGGCCGCACGATCTGCAGCCGCACGAAGCTCGCGGGCCGCCACTCCAGCGTCTCGGACACCTCTTCGCCGATGCGGACCATCGCGGCGGCGCGCTCGTCGCGCATCTCGGGCGGGAGAAGCTCGATCCGCTCGATGGGCAGGTGCTCGGGCAGCTTCTGCCGTCCGTGCGGGGTAGTCCTGCGCCCCTTGCCGCCGCCACCGGATGCGCCTGCTGGCGCCGCACCGCCGCCTTCAGGCGAGCTTGGCGCGTCCGCGTCGGCTGGCGCCGCTGCGCCCGTCGGCGCCCCTGCGCCCGCGAGCATCTGCACGATGGCGTCGAAGGCCAGCTGCATCTGCCCGGGGTCGACGTGCTCGGCCTTCTGGCCGAAGATGTGCCGGCGAAGCCGCTCCAGCTCGATGCTGGCGAGCTCGTAGAGCTTGCGGTACTCGTCGCGCTCGTGCGCGGCGCGCGCCAGCCTGTCCTTCAGGTCATGAATCTGCTCTTCGAGCGACTTGCCCACGAGGCGCTAAGTACTCGTGACTTCTTGCTTTTTGAAGGGGGTTGTCGTAGGAAAAGAAGTGGCTCTCGCCGGAATGCAGCGCGTGCGCTGCCCGGCAGTGCGCGAAGCTCAGGTGAGCTCAGGGGGCTGGAGCCGGTGCAGCCTCGGCGAGGCGGACCTCGCGCCGCAGCTTCGTCGGCGCAAGCGCGATGCCCTCGAGGATCTTCCCGAGCTCGGCCGCGTCGATGACGACGCTCGTGGCTCCCGGCGTGACCGCACGCGGGGCTCGGAAGGTCCCGCGCTCTAGACGTTTGTAAAGCAGGCAGTACCCGCTGCGGTCCCACCACAGAGCCTTGCAACGGTCGGCTGCCCGGTTGAAGAACAGAAACAGCGCTCCGGAGAGCGGATCCTGTCGCAGCACCTCGCGCACGACGGCGGCGAGGCCATCAAACGACCGCCGTAGGTCCAGCGGCTCGGTGGCGACGTAGATCGAGACGCGGCCCGGGATCATCGCGAGCCCCCGAGCGCACGAACGACGCGCGCCAGCGTGTCCTCGTCGAACGTCGGCGGCACGCGCACGACCGCGCCGTCTGGCAGGACGATCTCCAGCGCCGCGCCCGGCGAGGGCGCCGTCGCGCCCGATGCGGCGACCACCACAGGGAGCAACGCAGGCAGCGTCGCCTTATCCGAGCGCTGCCGGTACTCGCTCCGCTTCATGCCCAGCCGGCGGCTCCAGGAGTACAGCGTGCCGGCGCTGACCCCCTCCTGCTCCGCGAACACGCGGGCGGAGTGCCCGCTCTTGTGCCAGCGCGCCACCCGGTCGCGCCAGATGCGTCTGCTCTCGTCCATCCACACCTCCGGCGCCGGTTTCTACGCAGCACCGAGGCTCCAAAACAGCATGTGGGTCACCGAACGCGTACCAGCGGCTCGGTCGGTCGGCTGCCGCGCGAGCCCGCCGATGCCATGGGCGCGCGCATCCGCGCCTCACGCCCTCGAGGCTCGTCGAGCTGGCGGATCCTCGGCTCGGGGCCGAGCGCCTGGCTCAGCGCGAAGATCGCTCTGGCGCGCGTGCTGCTGCTGCTGGCGACGGTAGGCCCCCGGCGACATGCCCGACCACTGCCGGAACGCGTGGCCGAACGAGGCTTCCGACGCGTAACCGGTGAGCTGAGAGGTGAGCGCGAGCGTCGCGCCTTCGCGCAGCAGCATCGTCGCCTTCTGCATGCGCATCCGCGTGAGGAAGCCGAGCGGCGGCTCGCCCACGAGGCTCGTGAAGCGCGCCGCGAAGGCAGACCGCGACAGCCCGACCTCCTCGGCGAGCGAGGCGACCGTCCACGGATGCTCCGGTCGCCGGCTCATCAGACCCATGGCCGTGGCCACGCCCGGGTCGCGCAGCGCGCTCACCAGCTCGAGGGATCGACACGAGTGCGAAGGCTCGTCGCCGAGCGTCTCGACGTACGCCCGCATCACGTGGACGAACAGCACGTCTGCCATGCGGGCGAGCGCGAGATCGGCGCCGAACGGCCTCGACTCGATCTCGCGCGCGAGGAGGCGGAGGTGCTCCCCGAGCGATGTCTGACCCGCGCCCGCACCCGCGAGCCGGAACAGGGGCGGCAACGACGACACGATCGGGACGGAGAACGGATCCTCGAGCTCGACGAGCGCCGACGTGACCCGCGTCTCGGTCCCCGCTCCGCCCAGGGTCAGGTGCCACACGCGAGCGTCGCCGCTCGCGCGGACCCCGGGCAGCTCTTCGAGAGCGACCACCGGCGTGCCTCTGCGATCCCGGAGCGAATGCGCCCGGCCGTGCGGCACCACGGCGACATCACCGGTCGTCAGGGCGAGCGCGTCGCCGTCGTCCTCGGTCGAGAGCCAGGCCGCGCCGCTTACCACGTGGTGGATGCAGAAGGCCGAGGGCCTACCTCGAAGCGCGACGCCCCACGGCGCCCTCGCGTCGAGGCGGGCCCACGACGCCGCCCTCGCTCGCACCGAGGAAAGGAGCTCGCTCAGCGGATCCACGAGCGGCCCCGGCTGGACGATTTCGCAAGCAACGTGGACGCGCTCGACTGGTCGTCTCCGCTGGGGCGCCGCATCGTTGAGGGGTGATTCGAGGCCTTCATTCGCCTCAGGAAGGATAACTCATGTCCATCGAAGCGACCACCGAGCCGGTGCTGGTCACCGGCGCGACTGGCAGGCAAGGCGGAGCCGTCGCCGCTGCGCTGCTCGAGCGAGGTGTCCCCGTGCGTGCGCTCGTTCGTGACCCTGGCGCGGCCCCTGCGATCGCGTTGCGCGCTCGCGGCGCGGTCCTCGCGCGGGGCGATTTCGACGACCCCGGCTCGCTGCGCGTCGCCTGCGAGGGAGCGCGGGCGGTGTTCTCCGTGCAGCACCCGAACATGGCCGACATGGAGTCGGACTCCGAGCGCGTGCAGGGGAAGAACCTCGTCGAGGCAGCCCGGGCGGCCGGCGTGCCGCAGTTCATCCATACGTCGGTGTCCGGCGCCGGCGCGCACCACCGGCGAGCGCCGGGCTGGGAGCTCGAGCGGGGCGCCATCCGCAATTATTGGGAGAGCAAGGCGTACACCGAAGAGCTGGTGAAGAATGCCGGATTCCGCTTCTGGACCCTCATCAAGCCGGCCTTCTTCATGGAGAACTTCGTCCGCCCTTCCATCATGTTCGAGGGGGGGACGGGGGACCGCCTGCTCACCACGATCGCGCCTGACACGGAGCTGGCCGTCGTTGCCGTGCAGGACATCGGGGCAGCGGCCGCGGCCGCTGTCCAGGAGCCGTCACGGTTTCACGGCGTCGAGCTAGAGCTCGCCAGCGAACGGCTGACGATGCGGGAGATCGCCCGTGCCCTGTCCCGCGCGCTCCGCATTCCCATCGAAGCTCCGTCGCTCACGGCCGACGAGGCCATCGCCCGGGGTCTCATGCCCATGATCGCGCGCCCGCACGCGCGGCTGAACCAGTACGGCAGCCCGGCCACCCCCGAGGCGGCGCGGGCGCTCGGGATTCCGCTCACCGACTTCGAGACCTGGCTTCGACACCACCGTGTGTGACGCTCAGCCCGGAGGCTTTCGGTAGCCGTCGTGTCGAACGATTCAGGCGACGCTGTAGCGTTCGCGCTCCTGAATGGCTTGCGGCAAGCCGAGCAGCCGCACCTCAGCACCGACCATCACGATCCGGGCGGACGGAGCTGTTTGCGGACCTTCTTGATGAAGGTCTGCGTGCACTTTCCGTGGGTGGCCTCATGCTCGATGATCTCGAGCGTGAGCTTGGCCTTCGTCCCGCTGGAGAGATGCGCAGCCGCGTTCACCTCCCTGGCGAGATGGATGCCCTCCAGCGACGCGGGTCCCTGCGGCTTCTCGACGGCCGCCGTCTTGTTCGGCTGCCGGAAGTGGGAAGGTTTCGTCTTGGTGACGTCGCGGAAGCGGGGGTCGTCCGAGCGCCGGCCGGTGCCGTGGCAGCCGGGGCAGGTGGCGGTGCTGCCGGAGAACGAGTTGGCGATGCGGCCGTCGCCGCCACAGACGCCGCAGGATTCACTAGACATGAGCCAGGCCCTCCGGTCGGGGTAGGTGCTTCGGGTCCTTCATGCCGAGAGCATACACGCGAGCGTGGCTCGTGGGAGCCTCGCCTGGGGCGGTCCTCCTTTTTGTGCGTGGTTCGCCGCACGCGCTGCGGCGCGAGCTGTGGCCAGGGGAACAGCGAGGCAGCGCACCCGCGCCCACGTTCGGCAAAAGGCAGGGAATCGCCGACGCCTTCAGGTACGATGAATCCCAAAGGCACTTTGGGAAGGTTTGCCTCGAGCTTTGAGGCCAGGGCCGAGCTCGACCATCCGCGCCATGTCGTCGAGGTGCGCCTGCCGCGCGTCTTGCCCGCCCCTCGGCACCGAGCCGCCCGTCGGCGCGGTGACTGCGCTGATCGGCGGCCCGGCTCTCCTGGTGATGCTCCGCAAGCGCCATGGCTGAGGCGGAGACGTCAGCCCGGCCTGACCCGCTTGGCCGCGGGACGGCTCGTGCAGCGGGCGATCCACGCGTTCACGTTCGCGAACGGCGAGAGGTCCACGCCGAAGCGGGCCAGGAACGGCAGGGCCGTCACGATCGCCACGTCGGCGAGCGAGAACTGGTTGCCCACGAGGTACTCCTTGCCCTCGAGCGCGCGGTCGAGGATCCCGATCCCGTCCGCGAGGTCCTGCTTCGCGCCCTCGGCGACCTTGGGGTTGCGCTCGTCGGCCGGGAAGCGCTCCAGGGTGTTGCGCAGGAGCCGCGTCGTCGCCTCGTACAGCGTGACGTTGGCCCAGGCCATCCACTTGAACGCCTCCGCGCGGTCGGCGCCGAGCGGCGGGAAGAGGCCCTTGTCCACGCCGTAGCGCTCGCCGAGGTAGAGCAGGATCGCGAGCCCCTCGAAGATCGGCTGCCCGTCGACGACCAGCAGCGGGACCTTGCCGTTCGGGTTGAGCGCGAGGTACTCGGGCTTGCGCTGATCGCCCGCCGCGAGGTCGAGCTTGACCTTCTCGTACGGGACGCCGAGCTCCTCGAGCGCCCAGTGCACCCGGTCTGCGCTCGTCATGGGGGCGTAATAGAATTTGAGGTTGGACATGCGGCGAGCAGAACCCCGCCGCGCGCGAGCCGCAAGGGGCTTCGTTCGTCGCGCATGAGCCCTCGCCTCGACGACGCGCCCGGCTCCCTCGGCGGCCACCACCTCCAGCGTGAGGCTGCTCGGCGGCGCGCCCATTGACCGCGGCCATCGCCGGCGCGAATGATGCGTCATGAACGCGCCCACGTACGAGCTGTATTACTGGCCGGGCATTCAGGGCCGCGGCGAATTCGTGCGCCTCGCGCTCGAGGACGCCGGCGCTCCTTATGTCGATGTCGCCCGCCTGCCCGCGGCGAAGCACGGCGGCGTCGCCGCCATGCAGAAGCTCATGAAGAGCCACGCGCTCGCGCTCGAGCCCTTCGCGCCGCCGTTCCTCCGCTCCGGCGACCTCGTGATCGCGCAGGTGGCCAACATCCTCTTCTACCTCGGCCCGCGCCTCGGCCTCGCGCCGGACGACGAGGCGAGCAGGCTCGGCGCCCATCAGCTCCAGCTCACCATCACCGATCTGATCGCCGAGGTGCACGACACGCATCACCCCATCTCCGTCGAGCTCTATTACGAGGACCAGAAGCCCGAGGCCCTCCGCCGCAGCCAGGCCTTCCTCGCCGAGCGCATGCCCAAGTTCCTCGGCTATTTCGAGCGCGTCCTCGATCGCCACGGCGGCCGTCACCTCCTGGGAGGCGCGATGTCCTACGTGGATCTCTCGTTGTTCCAGGTGATCGAGGGCCTCCGCTACGCGTTCCCGCACGCCATGGCCGCCTTCGCGCCCAGGATCCCTGGGCTCGTCGCGCTGCACGACCGCGTGGCCGAGCGCCCGCGGATCGCGGCCTACCTGGCCTCGGATCGGCGGATACCCTTCAACGAAGACGGCATCTTCCGGCGCTATCCGGAGCTCGATCCGGCGCCGTCGAAGAGACGATGAAGGTGACGTAGCGGCGCGCGGTTCCGGCCAGGAGGAGCGCGCAAAACATCCTTTCGGCACGGCGCAGGCCGGCTGAACGTCACGACGCGACCGCCCTTGAAGCCTGGTCAATGAGGGTCTGCCGGCGCGGCCGGGAGCTCCGCCAAGGGGTCCGGCATGGGGTCGCGACCCGAGTCGCTCAGCGCGCCGCGTACTTCATGACGAACGAGGGGTACCGATCGCCGACGATCGCGCCCGGCGCGAACGCAGCGTCGAGCTGCGCGAGCTCGTCCGCGGAGACGCGCACGTCGAGCGCCGCGAGGTTCTCGTCGAGCCGCGCGCGTCGGCGGATGCCGACGATCGGCACGATGTCGTCGCCGCGCGCGCGCAGCCACGCGATGGCCAGCTGGGCTGGCGTGCAGCGCTTCCGGGCGGCCATGTCGACGAGCGGGCGAGCGGCGCGGACATTCTGCTCCAGCGCGTGTCCTTCCATCCGCGGCGCCACGAAGTGAGCGCCAGGGCTCGGCGCCGTGGCGCCGCTGAGCAGCCCATCGGCGAGCACGCGGTAGGCGACGATGCCGATCCCGAGCTCGCGCGCGGTCGGCAAGATCTCTGCTTCGATGAAGCGGCACGCGAGCGAGTACTCGATCTCGAGCGCGGCGATGGGGTGCACGGCGTGCGCGCGGCGCAGGAGCTCTGCGCCGACCTCGGACACGCCGACGTGACGGACTTTGCCCTCGCGCACGAGGTCGGCGATGGCGCCGATCGTCTCCTCGAAGGGCACGTCGGGGTCGGGTCGCCCGGGCTGGTAGAGGTCGATCTCGTCAACGCCGAGGCGCTGGAGCGAGTAGGCCGCGAACGTCTTCACCGTGGCCGGGCGGCCGTCCATCCCGAGGAACTTGCCGCCCGGGGTGCGCAGCATGCCGAACTTCACGCTCACGAAGGCCCGGTCGCGCCGGCCTTCGATGGCGCGCCCGATGAGCGCCTCGTTGTGCCCCATGCCGTAGAAATCGGCGGTGTTGAGGAGGCTCATCCCGGCGTCGAGCGCCGCCTGGATCGTGGCGATGCTCTCGGCGTCGCTGTCGGGGCCGCGGCTCGGCGACATCCCGCCGCAGCCGAGGCCGAGCGCGCCGACGAGTGGACCGTTCTTGCCGAGGTGCGTGCGCGGTAGCATGGGCATCGTTCTACCTCCCTCCATCAATGTTAGAGCGAACGCTCTAACAATGGTTCCCCGCATGCGCACTGTCAACCCCGACCAGCACGAGAAGAAGCGTCGCGAGCTCCTCCGCGCCGCCCTGCGTCGCTTCGCCGCCGAGGGCGTGCAGGCCTCCATCGCGAGCATCTGCGCCGAGGCGGGCGTCAGCCCTGGGCACCTCTACCACTACTTCCCGAGCAAGGAGGCCATCCTCGAGGGCCTCTTCCAGCTCGTGCTCGACGAGGCGGCCGCGCACCTGTCGGGCGACGTGCAGGAGGCGCGCGACCTCCCCGCGCTCGTGGCCGACCTCTACGACGGCAAGGGGCCGTCCCTCCTCTTCGACCTGCTCGCCGAGTCGCAGCGCAACGCCGCGATCGCGGATCGGCTCCAGCGCCACAGCGCCGAGATGAAGCAGCTCCTCGCGAGCGCCATCGCGCGCGGACAGGCCGCCGGCCTCGTCGACGGCACGCTGCCGGCGGCGGACCTCGCGACCCTGCTGCTCGCCGTGCTGGACGGCAGCAAGGCGATCCGGCTGCGCGATCCGGGCGTCGACCGCGACCGCGCGCGCGAGATGCTGCTCGCGCTCGTGTCGCGCGTGCTCAGCGCGTCCGGTGATCGGCCGGGGGCAGGCGTGGGTCGGCGACGAGGATGAGATCCGCGGCCGTGCCGAGGATGCGCGGGCCGACGCCGGGGAGGCCGAGCGGTTGGCTAATCGCGGGCTCCTCGCGCGAGAAACAGCGTTTGCGGCGGACCCGCCATCGGGGAGCGCGCGCCGGTGTCGGCGCACGGCTGCTCCAGCAGCGCTGGCGCGGCGGCGGGCCGACGCGAGGCCGTTTGGGAGGCTGGCGAGGCTTCGCGCCGCTCGATGTCGTGATCGCACCGCAAAGCGGGGATCGGCGCGTGCGCTCACGCGCGAGCAGCCTGCAGCAGGTCGACTGGTAATCCGTCGGAAGTGGTTGCGTGTGCCGGGGAGCTCGGGCGCGAACAGGATTTAGAAATTCTGTTTACGAAGGGAAACGTCCGCGCGCGGCGCCCTCTGGCTCCTTGGATGGTGGCGAACCCGACGGCCCTTCGGAAATTCGCCCGTGGCCGGCTGATTTTTCATGGGGTGCGGAACCGGGAGCGCGGGGATGACCGGCAGAGGAGGGCCGGGGCGGGCCTCACGTGCCGCCCGGGCGAGGGGCGAGGGCCCGCAGCAGCACGTTGCGCTGCGCCCGCGGCCCGTGCTGGCCCGGGTCGCTCGGGCGCGTGGGGGGCGCCGCAAGCTCTCACGATCACGCGAGCAACATAGTTCGGTATGGTTCGTCGTGCGGATCGAGCCCTGGATTGCCGGCGCGAGCCCTCCCATGATCACGAATCGGCATGCTCACCTACGAGCGCTTCAACGACGCGCCGAAAATTCGACCGTCGCAGTCCTCCCGCCTTGGACGTCGCAGCGGGCCATCGCCGAGCACCTAGGTCGCGGTGTTCGACGCGACCCGGCGCGGCCGACACCGGGTAGGCCGAGCACCATCTCGAGGAGGGCGGCCTCGGTCGCGGTCGGCAGCTCGGCCGCCGTCTCGGCGGGGGCGTCGACGGGGGCGCGGCTCATCGGGCTCATCGGGGCCACCTCCGAGAGCAGGTGAGGGCGCGGGCGAAGAGGCGGCGAGGTGCTCCTCCGGGGCGGGGCTGCACCCGAAGCGGGGTTGCGGACACTCTGGCCGGTGAGGACCGACCAGGGGCGTCGAATCCTTGCGGTACGCCGCATCGCGGTCGTGTGAGAGACGGCTATTTTCTCCGTAGCGAGCTTCGTGCCGATGCTGACAGCTGCCGCCATCGGGTTATCATCACCGCCATGGCGCGCACCGCACCCGTCCCGAACATCCCCGCGATTCCTGGCATGAACCCCGGCGTGTGGATCATGGGCGGCGGCGGCGCGGGCGGAGGGGGAAATGGACGGGGTGGCAACGGACAGGCCAATGGGCAAGGGGCCAATGGGCAGAGCGGAGGCAACGAGGCCAATGGCGGAGGCAAGAACGCCAGCGGCTGCGGCCAAGGCAAAGGTGCCGGTTGCTCCAACCCCGTGCACGGCGGGGGCGGCGGCGCTGCCGCGGGCGACCCCGTCGATATCGTTACCGGTCGCGTCTACACCGAGCCCGTCGTCGACCTGGCGCTCCCTGGCCCTCTGCCGCTTATCATCACCCGCGCGTACTCGTCGACAGCACGTAGCCGCGATGTAGGCCTCGGCTTCGGGTGGACACATTCGCTCGCGTGGGAAGTCGAAGTGCGGCGCCGCTCGGTTCGTGTGTGGCGCCCTGAGGGAACTTTCCTCTCCTCTCACCGCCTTGAGGCCGGGGACTCCACCGTGCTCGAGGATGGCGCCCTGCTTCTCCACGACGCGACCGGCTACACCCTCATCACCTCGGACGGCCGACGACATGAATTCACCGGCACTCCCAACCCGGGTCAGCGCTTGCTACTGAGCCGCATCATCGACCGCAATGGAAATGCGATCAAGCTCAACTACCGTGATGGCGTACTCGAGTCGATCATCGACAGCGTGCAGCGTGTCGTCCGTGTACGCCGCCACCAGGGCGGCCGCATCGCGGCATTCGAGGTAAAGAACAGCCCTTCGCAGGGCCGGTGGATCGCCTACCGTACGTACACCTTCGATACAGCTGGGGACCTCGTCTGTGCGACGGATGCAGAGGGGCACGCATCGAGGTTTTCGTACTCCGAACATCTCATGACGTCTCACACGCATCCGGCGGGCCTGCGCGTGGTGTATCGTTACGATGCACAGGGGCGCTGCGTCGAGACGTGGGGGGAGCACCCGGGTGCGCGTGATCCAAGCCTCGCGGACGACGTACCGGCATTCCTGGCAGACAGGACGACGGAAGCGAGGGGCGTTCATCATTGCAAGCTCGAATACGGTGGTGACGGGTACACCGAGGTTATCGATTCACGCCAGGTGCGCCGCTACTTCGGAAATGGACTCGGCAAGATCGACAAAGCCGCCTGGGGCGTCGGCGTTCACACTTCTTCCTACGATCAGTACGGGAACCTGCTCGCCTATACGGATCTACACGTATGATGATCGCGGCCTGCTCGTGGAGGCCACACTACCCAGCGGGGGTGTGACGAGGATCCGCCGAGATGCGCACGGCAATCCAACCGAAATTATCGAGCCTAGCGGGGCCTTCAAGCGCATACGCTACGACTACCTGGGGTGCGTGCACGCCATGACGGACGAACGCGGGCATGAGCGCCGGTATGTCTACAGCGCCCGGCGCGAGGTCGTCGCGGTTCATCTTCCAGACGGTGGTCAGTACTCGTTCGCCTACGATGCCGACGGCCGGATCGAGCGCCTTACCGACCCCGTCGGGCGCGTCCACGAGCTCCGCTGGGCCGGGCTCGGCGCGGTGCACGAGCTCCGAAAGCCGGACGGATCGCGCATCCGCTATCGCTATGATCGCGAGGGGGCGCTCACCCTCGTCATCAATGAGAAAGGGGAGAGCCACCGGATCGTCCGGAACTCAGCGGGCTGGATCGTCGAGGAGCAAACCTTCGATGGACGGCACGTTCGCTACCAGATGGACGTCGCCGGGCGAATCACCCTGATCGAGAGCGACAGCCGTGACAAGACAGAGTTCGTCTACGACGCCTGCGGACGCATCGTCGAGCGCATCTACTCGGACGCAACGAAGGACAGCTTCGCATACGATGCCTGTGGCCGCATGACCTCCGCCTCAAGCAATGCCGTCGAGTGTGAGTTTACTTACGATGAGCGCGGACGAATGACGCGCGAGACGCAGATTTTCGGAGGCGCAACGAACGTCGTCAGCAGCGCCTACGACGCGCTCGGCAAGCGCCGGATGAAGCTCACCTCCCTCGGGTACCGCGAGGCGGTCGAGCACGACGCCATGGGCCAGCCGGTGCGCCTGCTCCTCGGCGGAGTCGATCCCATCGAATTCCGCTGGGATGCGCAGGGGTTCGAGACCGAGCGCGTGCTCCCGGGCGGCGGTGCGGTCCAGACGAAGGTGGACCCCCTCGGGCGCGTCGAGCGACGCCGCGTGATCAAGCAATCCGGCGGTCCCGTGGTTGGCCCCGGGCAGCCCGAGTGGGTCGGTCCGTTGCCGCTGAAGATCACAAGTGAACATGCCTATCGGTACTCGGCAGCTGGCGACCTTCTGGAGGAGTGGGATCTCTCCAAGGGGCGTATAATCTACACGTACGATCCAGCCGGACAGCTCCTCTCCAAGCTCCCGGAGCAGGCGCGCGCCGAGGTCTATGCTTACGATGAGGCAGGAAACCTCTTCGAGCAGGGTGCGGGCGCAGAACCAAGGACCTACGAGCTTGGAGGAAGGCTCGTGCGGCGCGGGCGTTCGGAGCTCCTCTACGACCGTGATGGACGCCTGGTCGAGAGGCGCGTCACCGAATCTGACGGGCAGCGACGCGTGTGGAGATATCACTGGGACGCGCGCGGGCTTCTTTCCAATGTCGTGAACCCGGACGGGCAGAGCGTCGAGTTCGTGTACGATCCCTTCGCGCGTCGGGTCGCCAAACGCACGGTCGCGAGCGACGGGCTCGTGTCGCTGACTCGGTTTGTCTGGGATGGCGACGTGCTCGTGCACGAACTCCACGAATCGCCCGGTGCGACCGGCGCCCCCGTCGTGGAGCAACGGACCTACTGCTTCCGGCCGGGAACGGTCTTCCCGCTGGCCCATGTTGACGCCATTCCTGATGGCTCGCGCAGCCCGGCGGCCGAGTGGGTTCATTACGTGAACGATCGCACGGAGCGGCCCGCCGCCCTCGTCCGCGGCGACGGCGAGGTCCTCGCGCAGCTCGACACCCGGGTGTGGGGCGGCGTCGAGCAACAGGAGAGCGCCCTGGCCGCCACGCCGCTGCGCTACCCGGGCCAGTACGAAGACGAGGAAACCGGGCTGTGTTACAACCGCTATCGGTACTACGACGCGGAGAGCGGGCGGTATATCAGCGCCGATCCGATTGGCCTCCAAGGCGGCCTGCGGCCGTTCGGCTACGCGAACAACGAGCCGTTGCTCGTGGTCGACCCCGATGGGCTCGACCCGGTGCTCTCGACCGTGAGCGGCAGCTCCGGCTCCTTCACGAGAGGTAGTCAGGAGTCTCCGGCGGAGATCGGAGGCGGGACGAACCCGGACCTGCACGACATCGTCAAGCAATCGCTCCCGCCCAAGGTCAACGGTAAATATCCCGGCGGTCCCGATCCAACGTCGTGCGCGGAGCCCCGCGCGCTCACGGCTTACATAAAGAAATGGGAGAAGGACAACCGGGACGGCAAGCCGCTCGATCCGAGCAATCCGCAGGATCACGCAGACATCCGGAAATGTCTTGGTTCAATCACTAGTATCAGCGCCCACAATCCGGCGAACGGGAGCCAAGAGGGCGTCGACCGCGCCCCCTGCCCCAATTGCAGCCAGCTCCTCGCGAACCTGCACTCGAAGTGGGGTGGCCCTAGACCAGATACGATCCAAGAAGGCTACCCTGCGCTGACCGGGAAGAAGGGGGCGAAGAGGGGGATCGGCGAGCGCACGAACTTCTCGAGCCCGAAGGATCCGAACTGGCTCAAAGACCCACTTCCCGAGGGCGTGAGCTACCAGCGGCACGAAAACTACGGGAGATCGGTGTGATATGAGCACGCAGGTGGCAGGGGAGCTGAACACCATCCTCGAAAAGCTGTCGGAGCACGCGCGGCGCACGCTGACTGCCTTCGGCGTACACATCGAAGAGGCCGGCCGTGTCGATGAATCGACGCTCCGCGGCGCCTTGCGCAGCAAGGGGCTCCCGGAGCTCGACGCCGCGCTTCAGTTCCATCGCGACGTCGGTGGACTCTCCGTGCCCGCATTGTCGCTTACCTTCGCCACGGCTCGCCGGCTGGCGCACTGGCCGGCCAGGCGGACGCCCGACGGAGAGGTAGCCGTCCCCGTCGGCCGCAGCGGAGGCGCGGCGTACTTCATCGATGCCGGCGCCGTGCTCTACCGGATGCGCGACGCGCCGCGAGACAAAGAGCTCACCCCGGTCGCCGCGAGCCCCTGGACGCTGCTCGAGAAGCTCGCCCTGCTCGCCAGCGTCGAGCCGCTGGCGAAAGGGGCGCTGCGCTTGCGATTCCGCCCGTACGTGGGCGCGGCGCTCGCGGGAGCCCTCGGTGCGGAGCTTGCCATCGAGGCCACCGACAGCTTCCACCGCTTCTTCCGCCGCGGCCCGCTCGTCATCGCAGACGGACACCCGCTGCGGGACGAGGAAGAGCGCGACACGCTCGTGTGGGCCCCCACCCTGGCGGACGCGATCGCCGCGCTGCGTGCCGCGGGCTCGGCGTGCGGAGCGATCGGTGCGGAGCTCTCGACAGCCGCCGCCGAGCTGCAGATCGGACCGCCGAGGAGCGCGCCGGGGGCGCCGTCGCCCGAGGTGCTCCGCGAAGGCGACGCGGTCGCGCTGCTCGCGGCCGCTGGGGAGGAGGGCACCTCCGGCCATGTGTGGGCGCCACCAGGGCCTCCGCGTCTGGAGCAAACACGGTTATTCGCGGGCACGCTGCTGTCCTGGGAGACTGTCGATGAACGGGGTGCACGCATCCGTGATTTCACCGGCGCCGAGGACACGCTGGGCCTGCTGCTCACGCCGCGCGCTGTCCGTGGGCTCCTGCGGCTCGGCGCGCGCGTTGACCCCCGGCGCAAGGGCGAGCGGGCATCGCTCGAGCACCTGCTCACCTGCTGGGAGCTGCCGGCGCACGAGGCGGCTTTCGACTTCGAAGAGCGCCTCGGCGGTCTTCGCTTCGCCGACTTGCAGTGGGGGCCGTTCGGCATCGTCGGCGCGTGGCCGGACCGGCCAGCCGCGAAGGAGGCCGCGAGCGTGGACGAGGGCCAGCTCGTCCCCATCGGCGCCGAGATCCTGGGCAACGTGAGCTACGCCGTCGACGCCGAGGGCGCGGTGCACCTGGAGGACGAGCACCTGGACCCCACGCCGATCGCCGTGTCCTGGCCGGTGTGCCTCGAGCGGCTCGGCGCCGCCAGCGCGGACGAGGGCGAACTCCCGTGCTCATGCCAGATCAAGGCGCGTGTCGGCCTGGCGGTTGCGGCTGCGCTCGGCGCCGCGCCGGTGCCGGAGGGCACGGACCAGCATGCCTCGATGTGGTACCGCGACGGCATCTCGGTGCTCGACGTCGCGGCAGACCCCTACAGCCGCGAGCCACGGACAACGGTCGCTGCGCGCAACGAGGGGGACTTGGTGATCGCCCTCCAAGTGGCGCTCCAGGCTGCCCCCGATGCCGCCGTCGAGGTGTTCGGGGTGAAGGGAGATCCTTCGCCGCCCGCGCCGGAGGAGCCCGTCGTGGTGCGCGCGCGCGTCTGGGGCAACACGTGGGACAAGGCGCAGCGGGAGCTCTGCATCTACGGTGGGCCCGAGCGCTACCGCTTCGTCTGGCGCTGAAGCGCCCTCGCGCGGTTCATCCGGAGCGCGATGACCCGCGGCGCCCTTCTACGTCCACATCCATGCCCCCAACCCGCTGGTGAGCGACGCCCACGAGGCCCCGGTTTTCTGCTTCGCCTGCCGGTGGAGCGAGGACAGTGAGCCGCTCCTCGCCGCGGATCGACAGTAGCGGGCGTAGGAGCGCGCTCCTTCATATCACGATGGGGAGACGCCCGGGCGCTCCCGATCGAGTCGTGATAGCAATGGACGAGAGAGGTCGCCATGCGCCGGATCATGTACGTGGAGAACAAGAGCGGCGGCCTCGACGGCGATGGTCGCATCGGCTGGGTCGAGCTCTCCCGATCGGGGCGGACGTACTTCTACCGCGGTCGCCAACTGGCCAAGACGGGGGGCGGGTACAAGTACAACTGTGTCGACGCGGAGAGCCGGGAGGCATACTGGGTATCCGGCCCACGCAAGGACGGCGCCGACAAGCTCTACGGGGGTGTCGTCTACATCGACGAGGACGCGAGGGTCGAGTACTGGACGCGGATCCGCGAGCGGCCCGACCTCGTAGAGCTCACCGAGTACCGCGCGGACGCCTCGACGCGGACCGCCGGCACCACGCGCCGCAACGACGAGCGGGTCCGGGGCGGCGCCCGCTCCCGTCCACGATCGAGGGCATGATCGCGGACGCTGCCGAGCGCGACGGGGTCGTCACTCCGACTCGCCCTCGGCGAGCGCGACGGGCTGGTGGTTCTCGGTGAGCACGCCGCGCCCGTGCCACACCATCAGCACCGCATAGAGCGCTGCGAGCACGCGAAAACCGCTGAGCAGACCGAAGCGCTGCCCGAGCGAGCCGCCCGCGACCGCGCCGATCAGGCTCCCGGCCGGTCCCGAGAGCGAGAACAGACCGCCCACCCGGCCGCGGCCGAGCTCGGCGGTGAGCGCCGCGAAGCGATTGACGCTCGTGAGGTGCTGCACGCCCAGCCCGAGCCCGAGCAAGACCGCCCCGATCCACAGCGACGCGACGCCGAGGGGGAATGCGAGCAGGAGCTCGGTCGCGAGCAGCAGCGAGAAGGCGATCGCGTAGCGGGCAGCGTCGCGCAGCGGCGACAGGGCACCGCCGGCGAGGAGCAAGGTCAAGACGAACACGGCGCCCTGGAGGGTCACCAGGCTCGCGGCTTGCGGCACCGAGAGGTGAAACTCGCGGATCCCGATCAACACCACGAACACGGCGAAGTAGGACATCGCCATCTGACCACACAGCTCGATGAGCATGCTCTGGCGCAGCTCGCGGCGAGACAGGATGATCCCGACCTGTCCGCGCAGGCGCTCGACGAGCGGCGTGGCCGAGCGCCCGCGGCCGGGGGGAGCCCCGGAGAGCACGCGATCGCCGACGAAGACCGTCGCCAGCAGCCCGAGCCCCGTCACCACGAACACGCCGGTGTAGCCGAGCAGGCCGAGGAGCTGCGCGCCGAGCATCGGGCCCACGAAGAACATGCCGAGCGAGTGGGACGCGCGCTGCCAGCCTGCCTTCCGCGGGCCGAGGCGAGGAAGCAGGTGAAGAAACTCGGTCTGGGTCGCGACCATGCGAAACGGGTTGAGCAGCCCGAAGAGGACCACGCCCGCGATGAGCTGCCAGGGCCGGTCCATCTGGGTGAAGCCGAGCAGGTACAGCGCCGCGCCCGCGAGGCCGCCGAAGCGGAACAGCGGTCGGCTGCCGTGGCGGTCGATCAAGCCTCCGACCGGCATCGAGAGCAGCAGCATGCCGGTGAACTGCAGGCCCCCGACCAGGCCGATCTGCCAGGGGGAGGCGTGGAGCGAGGCGGCATACAGCGGCAGGACCACCTTGGCCACGCCGTTGCTCGTGCCCGCGAGCAGGCCGAGCACCATGAAGCCGAGAAGATAACGCTGGGGGAGAGACGGCGAAGAGGTCATCAGGCGAACCGAGGCGAGCGGCCGGTCGGTCGGCGCGTTCGTCCGCCGTGCCGAATCGGGTGTCGCTGCCGCGCGGGCGCCCTGCAAATCACGCTCCCGAGCCGGCGCAGACCCACGCCGACCGCCTCGTCGCCCCCGGCGCCACGGCAGGAGGCCGGCGTCAGCCCGCGGCCCGCGGCCTGCTGCTCCAGCAGCACACGCGCAGCACGCGCCCGCTGCTGGCGCAGCAAGGGGGCATCCGGTACAGCGGACGCACGCTTCCCGGAGCGGAGGTTCGAGGGCGGGCTCGGGCTGACGGGCACCGGCGAGGGCTGGAGGCCCGCGCGCGAAGCGACGGCCGCGGAGGGGCCCTTCGAGCGTCCGTGATTTGCGCCTTCCGGCTCACGCCGATCCGAGCTCCGTGACGAAATCACGCAGCGCGGAGGCGAGCGCGAGGGGCGCCTCGAGGGGCGACAGGTGCCCTGTGCCGGGCAGGACGCGCAGGCCTGCGCCGGCGATGCGCGGCACCACCTCGCGCCGCAGGACGTCGAGGCGCTCGACCTTGTCGAGCTCACCGGCGATCACCAGCGCCGGCGCGTCGATCGACGCGACGTCGGCGGAGATGTCCTCCTGCGACGCGACGTGCGGCCAGGCGGCCTTGGCGGCGGGCGCGCCGCGCAAGCTGTCCTCGATCACCTGCTGGCGCAGCGCGGAGCTCAGCGGGCGCGCGGTCAGCACATGATCGAGCACAAAGCCGATCGATTCCGGCGAGTCATAGGCGCGGGCCAGGGTCGCGCGTTGCTCGTCGCTGAGCGGCATCGGCGTGGGCGGCGCCGGGGCGACGAGGACGAGCCCCCGCAGCCCGGCAGGCCGGCGGGACGCTAGCAGCTGCGCGACCTTGCCGCCCATCGAGTGGCCCACCAGCACGTGGCGCTCGAGGCCGAGCACCTGGATCACGGCCTCCGCGTCATCGGCCATATCGCCGATGCGATAGCCCTCTTCCGGTGCGTCGGAGTCGCCCCAGCCGCGGTGGTCGATCGCGACCGTGCGGCACCTCGGGGAGAGGGCCTCGGCCACCGCCGCCCACGTGCGCGATGAGCCGCCCCAGTAATGGAGGAAGACGAGGGCGATGTCCCCCTCGCCTCGCTCCTGGACATGGATCTGGATCCCGTTCGCCGTGATCTTCATGAGCGCTCCGTCCAGATCAGCTGTCGAAGGGGGCGCCCTCCAGGAGGGCGCTGGCGTCGAAGGGCTGAAAACCAGGCACGTAACGGCGGCCGAAGTCCGAGAGGAAATTGCCGGCCGTGGTGTGCGGCTTCCGCTCCACGACGCCGCAGAGGGCGCGCCGAAATTCCTGCTTCATCTCGAGCCGCGGATACGCCCTCAGGATCTCCTCGACCGCTCCGCGCGGCAGCGCCTCCAGCCCGAGGCCGCCGTAATCGATCCCGATCCCGAGGTGGGCGACGGCGACCTCCGGCTCCTTGTGCGGGGCGATGCCCAGGCTCGTGTGCAGCGCGATGGCGTCCCACACGAGGGACGCCTTCTCCCGGGGCAGGCCGCGGTCGACGAGGAAGGCCCGGGCGGCGTTGGCGCCGTCGACCTCGAAGCGCTCGGGGCCGGCGAAGCGCTCGGTCAGGCCGAGGTCGTGCAGCACCACGGAGAGGTAGAGCAGCTCGCGGTCGCAGGCGAGGCCGCGCTGCCGGACCGCGAGCTCGCCGAAGTAGTACGAGCGCATCACGTGGTGGAAGAGGTAAGGGGCCGAGACCTCGCGCGCGAGCTCGGTCGCGTCCTGGGCAAGGCGCGTGTCGGGGGCGTGGATTCCTGCGATCGCTGTGGTCATGGCGGGGGCTCCTGTCTGCCGGCGGAGGCCGAGCGAGAGGAGGGTGCGCGCTCGCTGGCCGGGCGCCCCGCCGAACTGCGGTCATTTCCTGCCACGCGCGCGGGCGTTCCCGGAGAAGCGCTCCCGGTACTCGAGCGGTCCCACGCCGAGCCGGCGCAGGAAGGTGCGGCGCAGGTTCTGCTCGTCGCCGAAGCCGCACTGGTGGGCGATCCGCTTGAGCGGGAGGTCGGTGCCGGCGACGGCCTGGCAGGCGGCCTCGAGGCGCATGGCCGCGACCGTTTTCGCCGGCGTCTGCCCGAGCGCGGCCGTGTACGCGCGCGCGAAGGTGCGCGGGCTCATCCCCGCCTGCGCGGCGAGGCGCTCGACGCGGAGATCGCCGGCGAGGCGGTCCGCCATCCAGGCATGCAGGTCGGCGAAGGTGCCGCCCTCGGCGGCCTGCGCCGCGAGCGGCGCGCTGAACTGCGACTGCCCGCCGGGCCGCTTGAGGAACACGACGAGCTGCCGGGCGACCGCCATCGCCGCGCGGTGCCCGAGGTCCTCCTCGACGAGCGCGAGGGCGAGGTCGATGCCGGCGGAGATGCCGGCCGAGGTCCAGATCGAGCCGTCGCGCAGGTAGACGGAGTCCGCGTCGACGCGGACGCGCGGGTGGCGCTCCGCGAGGAGCGGCGCGGAGCGCCAGTGGGTCGCCGCGCGGCGACCGTCGAGCAGGCCCGCGGCGGCGAGGAGGAAGGCGCCCGTGCACACGGCGCAGGTGCGGCGCACGCGCGGCGCGCGGCGGGCGAGCCAGGCGACGAGATCCGGCGGCACGGCCGGGGCCTCCGGCGGCCCGCTGCCCGGCACGATCAGGGTGTCGATGGCCTCGTCGTCGAGCGCCGCGAGCGGCTCGGCGCCGACGGCGAGCCCGGTCGTGGTGCGCACCGGCCCGCCGGCCGTCGAGGCGACGATCGCGCGATACGGCGGAGGAGCGCCCGGCGCGCGCAAGGTGGTCGCCACGGTGAAGGCCTCGAGAGGCCCGGCGAGATCGAGCAGCGCGACGCCCTCGAAGGCGAGCAGGACGACGAGGCGGGGCTGGGTGAAGCTCGCTGGCATGAGAGGATGGGTAGATAGATCAAGGCGGGCCGGGCGGGAGCGCAGCAGGGCGGGAATGCGCTCGAGCCCGCCGGCGCCCGCGCCACGACCCTCCCGCGGTGCCCATCGCCGGCCGGATCGCTGCGCCGCCCGGGGGACGAGGGCGTCGAGGGCCTACTCGTCGACGGCGGCGTAGCGGCCGCTGGGCGTGACGATGACGTGGGCCTTGAGCCTCTCGGCGAGCCCGTCGATGGCGCCGATGCGGTGAAGGGTCAGCAGGGGTGAGGGATTGCTGATGGCCTCAGCCAGCGGCGGAGGTGCGCAGCGCCGGGGGCGGGTCGCTTGCTTGCGGGCGCGTCAGGCGGCGGAGCTGGTGGAGGCGCGGAGCGGCTCGGCGGGGAGCTCGCGCTCCCTGGCGGCGGGGACGAGCTTGGGGGCGGTCTTGAGGTGGGTGGCGTACAGGGTGAGGCCCGTGAAGGTGATGCCGCCGAGCATGTTGCCGACGACGGTCGGGATCTCGTTCCACACGATGTAGTCCATGATCGAGAAGTTGCCGCCCATGAGCATGGCCGACGGGAACAGGAACATGTTCACCACGGAGTGCTCGAACGTCATCGCGAAGAACAGCATGATGGGCATCCACATCGCCGTCACCTTGCCGCCGACGGTGTTGGAGATCATCGCGCCGACCACGCCGGTCGAGACCATCCAGTTGCAGAGCACGCCGCGCACGAAGAGCGTCAGCATGCCGGCGGCGCCATACTCCTTGTAGCCGAGCGTGCGCGCCTCGCCGATGCCGGAGATGGCCTTGCCGACGGCGCTCGGCTCCGTGGAGAAGCCGAAGGTGAAGACGATCGCCATCATCACGGCGACGGTGAAGGCGCCGGCGAAGTTGCCCGCGAAGACCAGGCCCCAGTTGCGCAGGACGCCGCCCAGGGTGACGCCCTTGCGGCGATCGATCAGCGCCAGCGGCGCCAGCACGAACACGCCCGTGAGCAGATCGAAGCCCAGCAGGTACAGCATGCAGAAGCCGACCGGGAACAGCATCGCGCCGATGATCGGGTAGCCCGTCTGCTGGGTGACCATCACCGCGAAGACGGCGGCGAGCGCGAGCAGCGCGCCGGCCATGTAGGCTCGGATCAACGTGTCCCGGGTCGACATGAAGACCTTGGATTCGCCCGCGTCGACCATCTTGGTGACAAATTCTGTCGGCGCCAGATAGGACATAAGCTTGGCTTTCCTCCGTGAAGACGTGACTTTCGAGAGGGCTCGAGCTTGGCGCGCCCGCCCGTGGCAGGCCGCGCCGCGCTGGCCAGCGCGGCCTGGGCGGCAGCGCGAGCGGATCGCCCAGGCGTGTGCCGGGGCGATCGAGCTCTCACGACGTGCCGAGGAATGTAGACGCGGCTGCGTTTCGTCAGTGTTTCCGTTGATGAACGAACTGGGATTTATCGAGAGGCGAGGCGTGGGGGCGGCGCAGGGATCCTCTTTCACGCCGCCCCAGGTGGACCGCCGAGGCGCGTCTGCCCTGTCTTCGATGACGTGGGCGGTGAGCGGGACGTGCCGTTCCTCGGAGAGGTGGCGCAGCTCCAGGGTCATCGCTTCGTCCTCGCGGGTCGGCGTCGGATCACGCTGGCGTGTTGATGGGCCAGGACGAAGCTGTGGGCGGCCATGTCCAGCGCCGTGCGCAGGACGGTGGAGCGGCCGACGTAGAGGGCGTCGTCGGAACCGCGGGCGAGCAGGCGCCGAGCCGGACGATTGGCGTCCGCGCCAGGTGAAGGGCCGCCGCCTCTGACGTGCAATCGCGAGAATACGAATGTGGTCTTCGCGTACGCTGTACAACGCGCAGCAGGAAAATCGCCGCACGAGCCACCAGCGCACATCGCTCTCCACGGCGCTCCCCGCGAGCGGTGACGCAGCCAGGGCATCGACTGCGCCTTGGACCTCGGCGACGAAGGCGTTACCAGGGCCAGGGCGTGCCCGAGCGTCGTAGGCGGCCTCGTTCAGCCCGGCGGCGCAAGGCAGAGCCTGCCGCCGCGCGGACCTAGCGTCCCGGTCGTACGATGGTGAGTTGGCCAGGACCGGTTCCCGGCGTTCCACCAGGAGCCCTGCCGGCGCCGCTCGCTCCTCGCGACGCGGCGCCTGGCCGATGACAGTCCGCCACCGGAGTCCGGCGCTTGACAGCCCAGATAGAGCCATGGTTCATGAAACCATGGCGCGAACCGCTCCAGTTCCGAACATCCCAGCGATTCCTGGCATGAATCCGGGGACCTTTATCCTCGGCGGTGGCGGCGCGGGTGGGGGCGGTGGCGGCGCCGGCGGCGGGGGCTCGGGGGACGGGCAGGGCGGGAGTGGCGGCAACGGCGGCAACAGCGCCAAGGGCGGCGGGAAGCAAGCGCCGGATCCCAAGAAGTATCCGACCTGCGGGACCAAATCCCACCCGGTCGACGTCGTCACCGGGCGAGCGTTCACGCACCCCATCGTTGATTTCGAGCTGCCCGGCCCGCTCCCGCTGCGCTTCGCGCGCACGTGCAGCTCGACGATCCACCGCGAGGACGCGGGGCTCGGCTGGGGGTGGGCGCACACGTTCGGGTGGCGCATCGAGGTGCAGCGGCAGCGCGTGCGCCCAGCTGATGTCGCGCGTCGACGACTTCATCGATCGTGACAAGCGTGCGCTCGGCGGGGGCGGCACGCACGGCCTGTCGCACCGATTCCGCGAGCAGATCCACGGCGCGAACGGGCCTGGGACGCCGAGCTGGCAGAACCATGAGGACCAGATCACGGGGCAGGAGTCGGGGCTTCGCAAGTGCATTGCCGAGTACGATCGGCGCGTCGCCGCCGGCACGGCGATGCCGCCGCTGCGGCCCGACGCGCGCCCCTGGTCTACCAAGCCGCCCCCCGCCGCGTCGGACTGGGTGGGGCCGATGCCGCCCCCGCCGCCCACCGGCGGCGGCGGGTCGTGAGGAGGGGGTACGCCATGATGGACGAAGCGAGGATCGCGCGCGAAGGCGGGAGCATCGAGCGTGCGTTTTTCCTCCTGTCGCTCGACTGCGTACGGCCGCACTACGAGAAGATGGGCCTGCGCGTGACGAGCAAGGAGCAATTCCAGGAGGCGCTGCGGTCATGCACGGCGGACCGTGACTGGTCCGTCAACACGCGCGAGGCCCCGTATCAGGTCACCGTCGCCGCGCTCGGGTGCCTGCGCGCGCGCGATCCGGAGTTCGCGGGCGCGCTGCTCGGCTGGGTGACGTCGGTGGTCGGCCGTGCCGGCTACTGGCTGACGTGGATGTCCGTCGTGCGTGTACAGCCGCGCGCAGAGGGGCTGTTAGGGCTCGCCGAGGGCGCGCGGGAGGCGCTGTGGCGCGCGTTCGACGAGGCCGAGCGCGCGGGCGAGGGCGTGCCGTCCCTCGACCCGGCCGAGCTGTCCGAGTTCGACCATCGGGTCCTCGATGAGAGGGGGTACCTGGAGGACGAGATCGACCCCATGGATACGGTGCAGGAGCTCGTGCAGGCGCACACGTTCGCGAGGTTCTGGCGCGAGGCGGTCGCACCGCTCCTGTCGGAGGACGAACGTCGAGCCCTCGTCGCAGCAGCCATCGGGTTCTTGCGTGGCCAGGGGCGTGACGAAGAGGGCGACGTCCTGGATTCGGGGGCGTGGGAGAGCACGTGATGAAAACGACATGGTCAACGCGGGCGGAGTGGTAGCGGCGGCCGAGCTCGAAGGCGGTGGCGAGCCGGGCCGCGTCGAAGAGGGCCGACCTGGAACTCCGGGGGCGCGTCGTCCCAGGCGGGAGGGCTGCCGAGGCTCAGCGCCCGCGGCATCACGGCTTCGGGCGGCTGTCGGGTCGCGAGCGCAGTCCCCTTCAGTCGCTGGTAGAGCGCTTCGGGGAGAACGAGGGTGACGGTGGCGGTCGACATCGCGCTGCGGTGGACGCGGGAGGCAAGAGCGCTTCGCCGTCGAGCCAGCGCTTCGGCGATCAAGGATTCGTCAAGGCGGCGGCTCATCCCCTTCGCCAGCCAGCGACAGGATTCTCTGGCGGATCTCGCCAGATAGCCACATGCCCGCATCGGCGAGCTTGTCGACCCACGGCCCGACGCTGTGTGTTATCCCTCGAGACCTTGCCTCCAGCAGGATCTTGAGCGTTCCCCAGACGACCAGACCTGCCGCTTGAGCCGTGCGTCGTGCCAGCGCATCGTCGAGGAGAATCACACGGGATGGATTTTCCAGCGCCAGGGCCATGGCAGCAAGCTCTCCTGCCCCCAGGTCGAGCGCGAGCCATTCCGATGGCATGGATTGGGGGTCGACGATGCTCAGCCACCCATAGGTGCTCAGCGTGGGGACCTCATACCCCTTGCGTCGCCCTTCCTTCAACTCACGATCCACAGCGCTGGGGACCCAGACGTCTTTGAACATCTCGGCGAGCCAGTCCATGGCACCGATGCGGTGAAGGTAGAGGAGGGGCGAGGTATTGCTGATCGCCTCAGCCAACCGCGGCCTCCAGTGAGCGGAGCTCGGCTTCAAGAGGGAAAACCTTGTAGCGGCCCAGGCTCAACAAAAATTCGACCCGCGCCATGCCGGCGAGCTCCGCAGCGCGGCCGGACGAGAGCCGCCCCAGCTCGTACAGCTTGACCGCAGCGAGGGTGCGGAGCTCTCGCGCGAACTCAGCTTCATCCATCTTCTCCGCAAGGAGCACCTTCTCGGGCACATCAACCACAATCTGTCGAGTTGCCATGTTCCGTCCTTGGTTGCTCGGAGGGTCGAGGAAGTCTGCCTCTACCACGAAGCGGGATCCCTGCGCGATCGCGTGAACACGCATGAGGGTGTGCCGTGTCCCGCGCGGTGCGCAGAATGGTCGCGCGGTCGATGCAGAGGGCGTCGTCGGAACCGCGGGCGATCAGGCGCGTCTCGCGAACGCGGCCGTGGGTGCACGGCGGCGACGCCACCGACGACGATGAAGTCGACCCGATGCCGGGCGAGCACCCCGAGGAGCTCAGCGATCTTCGTCGGAGCGGGCATGCGGTTCTCGCGCGCGCCTGCTCTGACGGGCGAGCGTGACGAAGTCAATGTGGGCCTGGAGGGTGGCGACCCGGTCTGCTGGCGTGAGGCTCAGCATCCAGCGGATGAGCGTGAGATCGACGCCGTCCTCATTGTAGACCGGAGGTGCCGCTTCAGGATCGACCATCTCGGGTGGAGCGTATCACGCACGGATGCGACGGACGAGCTCCCGCGTCGCGGCGGGCAGTGCCGCACGCCATCCAGGCATGCGGCGCCAGGCGTCTCGCCGGCCGTCATTGCGCGGATCCTGCCCGGGTCTTGTGACGAGAGACTCCCGCGATGGCCATCCACCCGGCCGGACGAGATGGTGCGGGGGGCGCCATCCGCCAGCCTGAGCGGCCGCTGCCGGAGGCTTGCGGAGCAGCCGGTCGGGGCGATGCGCTGGGGCGGGCGGCTGGATGCGCAGGGGCGCTGCGCCCCGCGAGGAGACCTACTCGTGGACGGCGGCGTAGCGGCCGCTGGGGGTGACGATGACGTGGGCGGTGAGCGGGACGTGCAGCTCTGCCGAGAGGTGGCGCAGCTCCAGGGTCATCGCTTCGTCCTCGCGGGTCGGCGTTGGGTCGCCGCTCGGGTGGTTATGGACCAGGACGAAGCTGTGGGCGGCCATGTCCAGCGCCGTGCGCAGGACGGTGGAGCGCCCGACGTAGAGGGCGTCGTCGGAACCGCGGGCGAGCAGGCGCGTCTCGCGGACGCGGCCGTGGGTGTCGAGCGCGGCGATCCAGAGCTCCTCGTGGACCAGGGAGGCGAGCCTCGGGCCGAAGTACCGCGCCACGCGGGCGGCGTCGGTGAGGAGCGCGCCCCGGCGCGCGCGGGCGGCGTGGGGGCGGCGGCCGAGCTCGAAGGCGGCGGCGAGCCGGGTCGCGTCGAAGAGGGCGATCTGGGTGCGCTCGGCCAGCGCCGCGGGCGAGAGGCGACCGAGGGAGGGGAGGGCGGCCGTGCCGAGGATGCGCGGGCCGACGCCGGGCAGGCCGAGCACCATCTCGAGGAGGGCGGCCTCGGTCGCGGTCGGCAGCTCGGCCGCCGTCTCGGCGGGGGCGTCGACGGGGGCGCGGCTCATCGGGCTCATCGGGGCCACCTCCGAGAGCGGGTGAGGGCGCGGGCGAAGAGGCGGCGCGCGAGGCGCAGGCGGGTGGCGACCGTGGGGCGCGGGAGCGAGAGGGAGGCGGCGATCTCGCGCGAGGAAAGGCCGGTGGCGGCGAGCGCCAGGATCTCGCGCAGCTCGGGGCGGAGACGGTGGAAGGCGCGGAGCAGGCCGCGGGCGACGAGGCGGGCCTCGGGCGAGGGGGCGGCGAAGGCGGAGAGGCGGTCCGGGTCGACCGCGGGGAGCTCGTGGCGGCGGTGGGCCTTGTCGCGGTCGTGCGAGGCCTGCCGCGAGGCGATGCCGGCGAGCCAGCGGCGGAGGGCGTCGGCGGGAGGGAGAGCGGGGGAGGGGCGGAAGCGGCCGGCGCGCAGGCTGCGCCAGGCGCCGAGGAGGGTGTCCTGGGTGAGGTCGTCGAGATCGGCGGGGAGAACGCCGCGGGCGCGGAGGGTGCGGCGAATGAGCGGGCGCTGTTCGAGGAGCGCGGTGGGGTCGAGGTAGACGGCGGGGTGCGGGGGCTGATGAGGGGTCTTGGGCGGTCGGGCGAGCCGGCTGCGAGCAGCGGGGCGGGGACGGCGACGGGAAGGCGGATCGATCTCTTGGCCCTGGTCAGGGCGTAGACGTACGGTTTCCATGTCGGACCTCGTGGAAGCGGGGTTCGGCCACGCCTCCGGACGGTGCCAGCCGTCGCGGGGGCACTTTGTGTTTTGTTCAGGGTACGTGCGAGGCGCGATCCGAGTCAAGTAAAGTCGCCATCTACGACTACTTTCGGCCTGCCCAGGTTCAGCCCGTGGCGATGGAACCCATCGATACTGATACGGTTTTTCGGTACATCGCGGCGAACGTGCAGCGGCTTCGGGTCGGGCGAGGGCTGACCCAAGACGAGCTAGCGGCAGCGGCGGACGTGAGCCCTGGCCTGCTCCATCGTCTCGAACGCGCCAAGACCAACGTCAGCGTCGCGGCTCTTGTGGCGATCGCCAACGCCCTCGGCGTGACACCAGCAGCACTGTTCCGGCCAGCCGAGATGCCGGACACGACGCGCGGGAGGCCGCGCAAGCGTCCCGCCGGCGTTTGATAGCCATCGCTCGGTGTCCGCAGCTCGACCGCCTGCGGCCACCTCGTACTACATCGGCTTGACGCTGCTCGACGGCCGTAGTTGCACGCATGATCGGCAGATTCAGAAACCATTCCACATCGTTGACAACTTGCTGACCACGGCCGTAGGTGGCCGAGGCGATCACGTGGATCGCACCTTCAGGGATAAGAAGCTCCGACGCCCCTATACCAGCAGTCGCGCGCGCACTGTACAGTCCAACTGCACGGGACGACCTCTACGAAGGTGCTTGACTTCGGACTGCGTTTGGATTTCCTATCCCAAGCTGGCCCAGACGCGGCGGTGAACGCGTCTGGCGGTACCTGGAACTAGCGCATTCTGTGCGTCCAGTGTGCGATTAACACAGATCGCTGCTTCCGGTTGCGAGACACGCTGATGGAAGATTCAAAGAAGGCGAAGCCGCCGGTTCCGCCGCGTGGGGGAACCATGCCTCCAGCGAGGAAGGCGAAGCTGCCAGTTCCGCCTGCCGGGGGAATCACGCTCTCAGCGACGACGGCGAAGCCGACCGCTCCGCCTGGCGGCGCAACCACGTCCCGGGCACCGACGGCGAAGCCGACCGCTCCGCCTGCTGGCGCAACCACGTCCCCGGCGCCGACGGCGAAGCCGACCGCTCCGCCCGCTGGCGCAACCACGTCCCCGGCGCCGACGGCGAAGCCGACCGCTCCGCCCGCTGGCGCAACCACGTCCCCGGCGCCGACGGCGAAGCCGACCGCTCCGCCCGCTGGCGCAACCACGTCCCCGACGCCGACGGTGAAGCCGACCGCTCCGCCTGGCGGCGCAACCACGTCCCCGGCACCGACGGCGAAGCCGACCGCTCCGCCAGGCGGCGCAACCACGTCCCCGGCGCCGACGGCGAAGCCGACCGCTCCGCCAGGCGGCGCAACCACGTCCCCGGCGCCGACGGCGAAGCCGACCGCTCCGCCCGCTGGCGCAACCACGTCCCCGGCGCCGACGGCGAAGCCGACCGCTCCGCCAGGCGGCGCAACCACGTCCCCGGCGCCGACGGCGAAGCCGACCGCTCCGCCCGCTGGCGCAACCACGTCCCCGGCGCCGACGGCGAAGCCGACCGTTCCGCCAGGCGGCGCAACCACGTCCCCGGCGCCGACGGCGAAGCCGACCGTTCCGCCAGGCGGCGCAACCACGTCCCCGGCACCGACGGCGAAGCCGACCGCTCCGCCTGGCGGCGCAACCACGTCCCCGGCGCCGACGGCGAAGCCGACCGCTCCGCCCGCTGGCGCAACCACGTCCCCGGCGCCGACGGCGAAGCCGACCGCTCCGCCAGGCGGCGCAACCACGTCCCCGGCACCGACGGCGAAGCCGACCGCTCCGCCCGCTGGCGCAACCACGTCCCCGGCGCCGACGGCGAAGCCGACCGCTCCGCCCGCTGGCGCAACCACGTCCCCGGCGCCGACGGCGAAGCCGACCGCTCCGCCTGGCGGCGCAACCACGTCCCCGGCGCCGACGGCGAAGCCGACCGCTCCGCCCGCTGGCGCAACCACGTCCCCGGCGCCGACGGCGAAGCCGACCGCTCCGCCAGGCGGCGCAACCACGTCCCCGGCGCCGACGGCGAAGCCGACCGCTCCGCCAGGCGGCGCAACCACGTCCCCGGCGCCGACGGCGAAGCCGACCGCTCCGCCAGGCGGCGCAACCACGTCCCCGGCACCGACGGCGAAGCCGACCGCTCCGCCAGGCGGCGCAACCACGTCCCCGGCACCGACGGCGAAGCCGACCGCTCCGCCTGGCGGCGCAACCATCTCCCAGGCCACGAATGCAGCGGACGACCGGATTTTGGGCGATCATCCGCCACCTTCACATCCAATTGGAGAACTTCTCGAGGCGAAGGATGGCAAGACCGTTAATAGTGTTCTTCATCGTGCGTTGACAGAGACCAGCGGAAAGCGTCCGGCTACCGTGACGGTCCTCCGTGAGATGCTTACGCGGCACCATGCGAGCCCGGAGGCGATGGAGCGGAGCCAACAAAAACGCAAAGCGATGGAGCGTCTTGGACTCGGAAGGGAACAGGCAGGACTTCGTCGCTTTCCGACGAATCCCACAACGCAGAAGGGCAACCTCGCGGAGGTTGTGCTCGCAGAGTACATCGTCGCGTCGAGCAAACTCGCCCTTCCGACCTATCGCCTTCGATACAATCCGAACATTGATCAGTCTATGAAGGGCGATGATGTACTTGCGTTCGACTTGGACGCGAACCCCGTGAGACTCGTCGTAGGCGAGGCAAAATTTCGTGGGGCGTCGTCTGCTGCCGCCGTCATAGAAATTGTTGATGGGCTCCTCCGGTCCCATAGGAGCGGAGTGCCGGCATCCTTGCAGTTCGTCGCGGACCGCCTCTTCGATGAGGGGCAGGCAGAACTTGGAAATCGCGTCCTCGAATGTGCCATTCTGTTCGCACGTAACAAGCTAAGGCTGGACTACGTTGGGCTGCTGTTAAGTGACGCGAAATCTGCGGCCCGGGTCAATGACTTTACTCCTGCGACCTCTGTCAGGCTCGCAATGATTTCGTTCGGTGTTGATGTTCCAGACGCTCTGGTCCATTCCTGCTACGACCAGCTGGAGTGACGCATGTCGATTCCTAGAGAACAGGCGCACGCGGTTCTTACGAGACTCCAAGTGCCGCAAGTCGCAACACTCTTCGCGCAGGCTCACGCCAAGTATGTTCTACACGAAGTACGGGAGGCCACAGAGAACTTCCCCAACTTCGACCCAAACCTTGATGACAAAGTTACTTTTTTGGTCTACGCCCTGCTGGCTGCGGGCTGCAGCATCATCGAACAGGGCGATAGGTCTGAAGGTTCCGCGGCCGTGGAGCGTGCAGCTTCGCTGCTCCACTATGTCCACGGACCGATTGCGAGGGAGTCTCGTGAAAGCGGATTTCACGCCCTGGTTGCATCTATGGCATTTTATGCAGCTGGTCACTACTCCCGCGCATTCGTAACCATTCGCCCCATTGAAGAGCAAACGGCAGCGGCGCGAACGATCGCCGCCTTCCTCCGTAAGGATGTTGCATCGTTAATAAATCAGTTGAACGGTGTGCTACTGCGTGATCCTGTTCAATTTGAAGACCAGCTCGACCTCGACGAGTGGGCAATCACGATTGCGATCTCGCGAGCGGCCGCTGTCGCACTTGAGTTTATATTCACCGGTGTCAGCACGGCGCTCGCATACGCCGACCAACAACTCGAAGATGCTGCCATCATCGCATCGTGCGGAAATTATGCTGCATGGTGGTGGATTATACGCCTGTTCCGGCTGATGTTGAAGGATCTGGGAGATTCTTCACCTTGGAAGGTTCTGCCGCCCTACTTTGGTCCACAGTTGTCCGACGCTCTTAGTAGGTACATAGGGTTGCTTGCATTCGCCAAACATCCGATTGCAGAGCTTTGGTCATCGCAGCGAACCGCTCTGCCCCTCGCACTCGACTCAAATAATGGCGGAGGTATAATCAATCTCCGTACAAGCGCGGGCAAGACACGCGTGGCTGAGTTGGCGATTCTGCAGACCCTAATTAATGATCCAGCAGCACGTATTTTGTACCTCGCACCTTTTCGTTCATTGGCGATCGAGGTTGAGCATACGCTCGCAGCGACGTTCAGTTGGCTCGGCCACGGGGTGTCACACCTGTACGGCGGATCGCGCGTAAGCTCCGTTGATACCGAACTGGCGGCGGAGTCGGCAATCACCATCGCAACCCCTGAAAAAGCACGAGCTCTCTCCCGGGCTGCACCGAATATATTCGAGAACATGAAGCTGATTATTATTGACGAGGGACATCTGATTGGAGCGTCGGAGCGATTCGTTCGGAATGAAGTATTCGTCGAGCATCTTCGGGCCCTTGTGCGTGCGACAGGTGCGCGCCTCCTCTTGCTATCGGCCGTGCTCCCGAACCCGCAGGAACTCGCCGAATGGGTGACGGGAGATCGCGCTGCAGTCGCCATCTCGCAGTGGAAACCGTCAGCAGAGCGATTTGGAATGCTTAGGTGGAACGGGTCGTGTGTAAGAATCGATTGGCATGGTGATACTGCGTCGTTTAACCCGTCCTTTGTAGAAGCGAAGCCACTTGGATTTGGCAGGCGACGGAAGCCATTCCCGAGTAACAAGAGCGAGGCGGTGGCCGCTACGGCAGTACGTCTAAGCGCCATTGGACCTGTGATGATCTTTACAGGAAGAGCGGTCTCCGTGCCCACGCTGGCGGAGGCCGTTCTCGTCGCACTCGGTGAGACGCCGGCAGATCATCCATGGCCACAGCATGAATGGCAAGTCTTCCAAGCTATTTGCCGCGAAGAACTGGATTCCGACGCTTTGGAATTGCGTGCAGCCCGGGCGGGCGTGGTGTGCCATAGTAACAGGCTAACACCACAAGTGCGCCTCGCAATGGAACATCTGATGCGGTCGAAGCCGCCAAAAATCATTGTTGCAACAACGACGCTTGCGCAAGGTGTAAATGTTGGAGTGTCTTCGGTAATAGTATATACGCCATACATTGGCGACAAATCCACTATCGACAAGCGCGACTTCTGGAATATATGCGGGCGCGCGGGTCGTGCATTCGTCGACGGTGAGGGCAAAATTCTCTACGCCATCGATGATACGCGTGAGCGATGGCAGATCAAAAAGGACGAATCGCTTGCTCGGAGCTATTTCGGTGCCGGTGTTGGTGATCGTGTCGAAAGCGGGCTCCTGTTCGTCGTGCAACTGCTTCGGCGCATTGCGGGGCAGGCTGGTGTCTCGTTTGAAGTTCTTCTTGAACTCGCTGCAAGCAATGACTTCTCTAGTCTTGGAAGTGAATCAAAGGCTATCGAAGAGATCTGCGACCTTCTCGATGATGAGTTGCTCGCCCTGCACGCGGATCCTGTAGTCAACGGCGAGGCCAGCGAACCCGAGGTTTGGGTAGAGCAGGTCTTTCGGAACTCTCTCGCAGCTCTACAGGCACGCGCAGGAACGTCTGAGGCAGGAACCGAGGATGTGCTTGCCTTTCTGCGCGCGCGAGCTACCTCGGCCTTGAGACGTGTACCCCAGCGGGCACGCAAGGCTGTCGTTTCATCCGGCTTGCCAATGAGCGTGGCCCTCAGGGCGCATCAGAGCACCGAGGTATTTAGTGCAATCGCCACCTCTTACGATGCAGATTCACAGGCGCTGCCAGAACTCGCGTCCGCGGTGCGTGCAATCGAGGAGTGGGCTCGAACATACGCGAGACCCGTGACTGGGGCGATGCCGGAAGCGGCCAAGCTTGATTCGATACGGGAGGGATGGCTTGGGGGGATCGGGCTTCAGACGCTGAGCACCATCGAGCCTGACGTGCGTATCATCTCGAAGGAGCTATACGGCTGGAAGCTGCCCTGGATTATTCATGCGGCATCTCAACAACTCCGTGGTGTCGAAGAGTCCGGAAAGGCTGAGACGCTTGCAAGACTCGCCTTACTGGTGGAGCTCGGTGTCCCATCCGAACTGGCGGCCCGTATCTTTCTTGCAGGTGTTCGTTCCCGTGCAGCCGCTACAGAGCTAGCCGCTGTTGATCTCGCTTGGGGATCAACGGTTTCGGAAATTGGTCGGAAGCTGCGGAATGCCAAGTTGGTTGAGAGCATCCGACCGCTTGTGTCTACTGAAACGGCAGACTGGTTGGAGCTGATGGTGGCAGATGCTGCACGTCAGCGACGGCAGACGCTCCCGACGTTTCCAGAATTTAAGCTTGTTGGCACAGAGGATGCCGAGTTGCTGCACGCGCGAAGACTGAACGATCGAATTTTGCTCGCTACCGCCGAGGGGGTAACGCGAATCCCGGTAAGGGCAACTGCCCAGCTTCCTTTCGACAAAGTGGCTAACGACCCGCGTGTTGCGTTCGCGAAATCGGATGGCGTCTGGAGAATGATTGTTCGTGACCCACGGTTAGAGCCAGAGGAAGAGCTATGGTGATGCACGGGACTCGTTGATTCGTGGATCATCATAACACCCGCAGTGGGCCACCGTCTGCGTCGCCGCTGCAGGCTGGTTGTGGGGCGAAAATTGTCCTCCGAAGCGTGGATTGGTTGTTTGTATTGCATCGGTGGCGGACGACATAAGGAATCTACGGTCGACTCAGAGCTTGGGCCGCAGGGAGCGCGACCTGGAGCCCCAGAGTATCCGCCCAGCCAAGGGCATCGTAACCGTCCGCGCGGCGCCGGTTACCTGTCCCCATCGCGACGAAAGAGAAAGCGATGGCGACGAGAGCGGAGCGGGCCGAGCGGGTGGAACGATGGAAGCGGAGCGGGCTGAGTGCCGAGAAGTTCGCGCGGCGCCAGGGGTACAAGCCCAAGCAGCTGTACTGGTGGCGCTGGAGGCTGCGGGTTGACGGGGCCTCGTGTAGATGATCTCGTCAACCCGCGGGATTTCGGTGAAGTTCACCGGTGAAACCCGCAGCCGGTGCCGGTGAAGACCATGCCGGATGCCGATGAAGTTCACCGGTGAAGACCAGGCCGGGTGCCGGTGAAGTTCACCGGTGAAGAGGCCGCTCAGTGCTTCTTGGTGCGGCGCTGCTTGATGCGGGTGGCGCTCAGCTCCTTGGCTTCCTTCAGCCGGTAGCTCTCGGCCTCGATCTCGATCACCTCGGCGCGGTGCACGAGCCGGTCGACGAGCGTGACGACGCACGCGGCGTGCGGGAAGACCTGGCCCCAGTCGGCGAAGGCCTTGTTCGTGCTGAGCAAGAGCGGCTTCTGCGCGTCGTAGCGACGGGTGACGACCTCGAAGAGCAGATCCGCATAGCGGCTGTCGTAGGAGAGGTAGCCTACTTCATCGATGCAGAGAAGAGCGGGGACTGTGTAGCGCCGGAGCCGGCGCGCGAGCGCGGCCGAGGACTCTTGCCCGGCGAGGTCGGCGAGCATGTCGCTCGCGGTCGAGAAGCGGACCGTGTGGCCGCGGACGACGGCCTGGTGGGCGAGGTTCTTGAGGATCATGGTCTTGCCGACGCCGTTGGGGCCGACGAGCACGGCGTTGTGGCCGGTGGCCAGGAATCCCAGGCCGAAGAGGTCGTCGACGGCCTCGCGGTCGATCTTCTTGGGCCAGGACCAGTCGAAGTCGGTCATGGGCTTGAAGGCGGCGACGCGGGAGTTCTTCAGGCGGCGTTCGAGGCTGCGCTTGTGGCGCTCGCGCTCCTCGATGGCGAGCACCTCGCGAAGCCAGGGCTTGTCGGCGAGCTGCTCCCAGCAGGCGAGCAGGCCAAAGAGGCCGAGGCTCTTGAGGCGGTCTTTGGTCTCGGTGGGCGTCAGGTCGGTCATGGCGTCGGGTCCTTCTTCAGGGCGTCGTAGGTGGCGAGGGAATGCGGTGTGACGACGAGGGCGGCGTGCTGGCCGCGGGTGACGGGGATCGAGACGGGGGGCGGCAGGTGGCGCTCGGAGCGGCGGCGGTCGATCACCTGGCGGACGGCACCGATGTGGATGGTGTCGCGCTCAAGCACCTCGACCAGGGCCTCTTCGAGCTCGGCGGCGCCGACGGCGTCGAGCAGTTGCAGAAGCCGGGCGATCGCGCTGCCGACGTTATCGCCGCGCTCGGCGACGATGCGCAGGAATGCCTGGCTGCTGCGGGCGGCGCGCGCGAGGCGATCAAGGCCGCGGTGCTCGCGGGCGCGGCGCTTCTCGTCGACCAGGCGCTGGAGGTGCTCGGGCTGCTCGATCTGCTGGCCGCGGTCCCACGAGCGGACGTGGGCCGCGACGACCTCGTTGCCGTCAGCGATGCGCACCTGATCGAGGTCAGCGAGGACGACCAGCGTGCGGCGCGTCCGGTCGTGGGGGACCGAGTAGTCGTTGAGATCGAAGCGTGCGTAGGGGGTCTTTCCGACCTCGACCTCGACGCGCTCGTGGTCCGGAAAGGGCGTGTCGGGGTGTCGCAAGAGCGCGCTGCGCTCGTCGTCGAAGGCCTGACGCACGGTGCGGGTGCGGTCCTCGACCCAGGAGCGATCGAGCGCCGCGGAGTTGGTCCACTCGGTCGCTTGGCGGTTGAGGTCTCCGAGGTCGGCGTAGGCCCGGGCCTCGAAGAAGGCCTCGCGGACGTAGCGGATGGCGCGCTCGACGCGGCCCTTCTCGTTGCCGCGGGCGACGGCGACGGGGCGCGGGTCGAAGCGGTAATGCGCCGACAGAGCCAGCAGCGTGGGGTGGAACCGGATCGCGTCGCCGTGGCGCTCGACGACGGCGCTCTTGAGGTTGTCGTAGAGCAGCACGCGCGGGACGCCGCCGAAGTCGGCAAACGCCTCGACGTGCCCGCGCACGAAGAAGGGCATGGCCGCGCCGGGGAAGAAGCGCAGGAAGATCCGCCGCGAGTAACTGAGCACCATGACGAAGGCCCAGAGCGGACGCAGTGCCCGGCCGACAGCCAGCTTGCCGAAGTGCGCCCAGTCGACCTGCGCTTGCTCGCCGGGGAGCGTGCGCAGCCGCTGGAAAGCTTCCGCCGGCTTCTTGGGGCGGAGACGGCCGATCACCCGGCGCAGATGATCGGGACCGCCCGGATAGCCGCGCTCCTTCAGCATGACGAAGAGGCGACTGGAGCGCAGCGAGGGATACTTGCCGAGCTGCTCGACGATGAAGGGCACGAAGGGGTCGACCATGGACGGGCGCGGCGCGACGGCCTTCGGGTCGACGCCCGCTTGTCCGAGCACGCGCTGCACGGTGGTGTGGTGCAACCCGAGCTGGCCGGCGATGGTGCCGATGGGCCACTTCTCGCCGTGGTAGAGGCGCAGGATCTCCGCCTCCTTCTCTTTGGTGATCACCGCCCCCTCCCGTCACGGCGCAGGCCCGCGTGGGACGCGGGGAGCGCGTCGATGAAGAGCTGGCCGCGCGCGTCGCTCACGCAGGGCCCAGGGCGAAAGCCGCGCTCCGCAGAGCGAGCAGCGGCTGACATCTCGGAACCGATCGTCATGGTCGTCCTTTCGGCCGGAGGAGAGCTCCGGCGCGACCTGGGACATCGACGCGGCCGCGGCTTGCGTCACCCCGTGATGCGTCACTTTCTGCGCGGAGAACTTGTCCCGCTGCCGGTCGCGGTAGCGGGCCTGACGAGCGGCCTGGAGGCGGCGAGCGCGAGGCCGGGCCCGGTAGGCGGCGCCGGCGCGACGGAGCGACTCACGGCGCCGGAGCGGGCGGCAGTCGAGGCAGAGGCGCTGGCCGCGGTCGCAGCGACGGCAGAGGCGAAGCTGGACGCGGCAGCCGGAGCAGAGGGCGAGGCGATAGACGGACGAAGGCAACAGGCTCCATGCCGCCGTTTTCTGGACCTGGAGCCCGGCTTGTGGTGAAGGTGGGGGACTCCGAAGGCGGAGCTCCAGAAGGCTCGAGGGTGGCAGCCCTCGGGCCTTCGACTTTTCGGCGGGCGCAACGTCTACGCCGCGGAGGCGAGCGCGGCCCAGATCGGCGCGGGGGCCGGCGGTGAACGGTGAACGCCAACGATCACGTCGCCGCGGTCTTCACCGATCGGACGCGGGACGCGAGGATCACCGACACCTCGCAGCTCTCGCCGCCGTCATCGACCGAGCCGCCGCGCTTCCTGCCGGTGCACGGGGTGGCTGACGTCTCGCCGGTCGCGGCGGAGAATGTTCATCGAGCACCGGATCGCGGATCGCAGGTAACCGCCCACCCATCGCCATGGTCGTCGACCGCGGCGAGAGCCGCATGTCGGGCCTGGGGCGCCTGGAGGGCGCGCAGCGGACGGGCAGCCGGAGGCGCCGCGCCGAAGGGACCGCGTTCACGCCCCAGCCTGCGGGCCGCCGCCTCGCGATGGCGGCGCGGGCCGCCGGAACCTGAACGAGCGATGCCGCAACGGTTCCTCCGACGGCCCGCTCCTGGCGACTGCGATGGGCTATGGGCTATCTCCGCCCGCACGCTCAGCCCACCACGAGCGCCGCGCCGAAGCACGCCGTCGCGACCAGCATGGTCACGATCGGCGGCGGCGGAAACGCGCGGACGGCGATGGCCAGCAGCGCCAGCGACACCGCCGCGTTCAGCGCCACGACAGCAGGGAGCGCGGCGAGGGCGGGCGCGGCGAGCACGCAGACGGCGCCGTGCAGCGCGAGCACCAGGCCCATGGCCACGCTGAACCCCAGGTGCAGGCCGAGCAGGTCGCGCGACAGCCCCATCATGGTCACCCGGTGCGCCCGCATCGCGCCGAGGACCGCGGTCTCCGCGGCGGGCGTCGCGGGGCGACCGAGCAGCAGCGCGGTGATCGCGAGGTGCCCGATCCCGGTGACGACCCACGCCCACGCGCCCACCTGAAACAGCACCTGTGCACGGCTACTCATGACAGCCCTCGTTTCTTTGCCGCCGGTCCCTGGCGGGTGCGCTCCATATGCTGCCGTTTGGACCTAGAGCACGGCCCTGGAGATTTCAATCCGGCACCGGAGGGTCTCCGGTGCGATCGTCGCCGTGACCGACAGCCCAGCCGAATCCTCCGCGGGCGTCGTCTGGCATCAGCTCGAACCGCGCGATCCGGACACCGCCGCCATGTACGATTCGGCCCTCGCCGACTGTTCTTTCACCGAGAACGTCGATCTGGGCCAGCTCCGCCACCACCACCGCTTCGCGTTCGGCGCCGGCGAATCGAGCAGCGGGCTGATCTCGGACGTCGAGGGGCGCCGCGGAGTCCATACCCATTGGCAGCCCACGTCGGCCACCTCCCGCTTCCTCGTAGTCCGTATTTGCTGGGGTTCGGCGTCGGGGTCGGCTCGCCGTCGCGCCCGTCCTCCGCGCCGCCGGGCAATCCGTCACCGCCCTTGCCGCCGACGCTCGGGAGCCCGCCCTCGCACGGGTTCACCACGGCAGCCCCGCCGGTCACGGTCTCCGCCGAGCACGCGTCGCCGCCAACCCTCCCATCGGCGCCGTCGGCTACGTCGCTCGGCCCGGGCAAATCCTTGCCGTCATGGCCCCCACCCGTAGGTGGGGCGAAACACCTGCCTCGGAGGATCTCGACCGGTGTTTGCGCGGCCCGGAGAAGCACCGGCATGCCGGTACCATCGCCTGTTCTGGTCCGCGAGCAGACCAGCCTGACGCCGGTGCGGCGGGCCATCGAGCTGGAGGCCGCATCGCCGTGCGTGGCGGACCCGAGCCATCCTACAGCTCCCCTATGTCCACCGAGGAACTTCTCGCGCAGGTGCTGCTGTTGCCCCGCCACGAGCGGGCCCGGCTGGCAGAAGAAGTGCTCTCCAGCCTTGAGGAGCCCGACGCCGAGGAGGTCGCTGCTGCGTGGACGGGTGAGCTGACGCGCCGGGCGCGCGAGGTCGCGGAGGGTAAGGTCCAGACGGTCGGCTGGGGCACGGCGCGAGCGGAGATCCTGAAGGAGCTCGAGGACCGGCGTGCGGGTCGAGCTTCATCCTGAAGCGCGCGCTGAGCTTCGTGCGGCGGCCAGCTGGTACGACGAGAGGCGCCCCGGGCTGGGCGACGAGTTCATCGCTGAGAACCAAGTGAGGTGACGCGTCATGTCGCTCGTGGAGGTGCTCCCGGATATCCAGTCTTTGCCGCGTGCTGACAAGCTCAAGCTGATCCAGTTCCTCGCACAGGAGCTGGCGGAGGCGGAGAAGCCGCCTGCGCTCCGGGCGGGCCAGTCCTACTCCGTGTGGTCGCCCGACCAAGCGTTTGAGGCGGCCGAGACGCTTCTCCAGACCTTGCGCACCGAATAGGAACCGCAACGTGTCCGTCACGGGTCGGCAGTTCCCCTTCCTGGCGCGCGCCTCTGAGCATGTCGCGGAAGCCTTGCGCCGATGCTCCCGCTGACGCTGGTGGGAGGGTGCAGCGTGCAAGCGTTGGTCTCGCCCGGCAGCTCCTTCGCGCCGCCGCCCTCCCGTCCAAGGCCGCCGGCGATGCAGTTCATATCGCGCTCTCCGCGGCGCACGGCATGCGCTACCTGCTCACCTGGAACTGCGCGCACATCTCCAACGCCACGATGCGCCCCAAGATCGAGGAGATCTGCCGAGCTGGTGGCTTCGAGCCTCCGGTTATCTGCACGCCTCTGGAGCTCGTGGAGGAGTAACATCATGCGCTATTCCGATTCCATCATCGACGAGGTCCGTGCTACCCGCGACGCCATCGCCAAGGAGCACGACGATGATATTGATAAGCTCGCCGAGGCGCTTAAGGCGCGTGAGGCCAATAGCGGGCGGAAGGTCGTACGGCTACCGCCGCGCGAGGCGACGCTCGTTCGCAAAGCCTCGTGACGAGGCGATGGGCGATAGCTCCGCCCAACAAGGGCCTGCTGACCGCCGTGTGGGCGCGCGCAGCGCACCCACACGCGGCAGAAGCCCAAGTCGATCGGCGAGCGAGGCGGTAGGGGCGCGATGCGATCGGTCGTCGTTTTCCTGCGGGACACGATGGAGTCTGCGGTCACGGCGTACCTCGACGCCGCCTACCCGGAGCAGCGGGCGCCGTGGGTCGTGTTCGTGGAGGGTGACCCCTGCCTGTACATCAACCTGTACCGGGACGGCCCTCGTGAGCACGAGCCGGAGGACTGGGCCGACATCGTCCATAGGTTCGGCGGTGAGCCGGCGGCCTGCGTGATCGCCGACGTGTCCGGGCGGCACCCCGGCGACGAGCAGGTGGCCGGGTTCGTGGCCGGGCTGCTGTCCCGGTTCAGCGGGGCGGCGATGGACGACTACACCGCGCACCTGTGGTCGCTGAACGAGCTACGGGGCGGGCACCGGGTTCGGGGGCACCCGTTCTTTGACTACAACGGCTGGTTCGCGGAGAAGAGCTGTTAGGGCCGAACCAGGCGCTGCACCTGGCCTGGCAGGCCTGTAGGCTTTCCCAGATTCGTGGCTCCCCCGCGCCCCCCGCCCGCCGGGCAGGTGAGCTTGTGCGGTTCGCTGGGCGAGCTCCACTCCAGCGATTCAGCAAACCGGCGCATCTCCAGGGCGACGCCATCCTCCCCCGTGATCGTCTCGCCCTGCTCGTCCCAGCGGATGCCGCCCTTGCCCGGCGGCCCCAGCGTGAAGGTGACGCCCAGGGCCGTGAGCCGGTCCTCGTCGAGGTAGGCGATGCCGATCGAATCGTCCCCGCGCCCCGGGCCGCCGTAGCCGCAGTGAAGCACTGTAAGGGGGCAGGAAGGTCGACCGTTCCCCCGGAATGCATACGAGCTTGGGTCGAGGAGCTGGTCGTCTCGTGATCGCGATCGCCGCGCTGCTGGCCGCTTGCGGCGGCACACACCCTCCGAGTGGGCCCCAGCAGGGCGCGGTGCAACGGCCCGCTGCCGCCGTGACGCCGACTGCGGCATCGACGGCGACCGTCGCCGACTGGCCGACGGGGTCGCCCCTGCCGCCCGGCCCGGCGACCTGCGCTGCCGCGTCGGACTGCGTGATTGTGTTCGCGGTCGACCGCTGCTGCGCTTGCGGCACGGTCACGTCGAGGGCGGTCGCGGCGAGTGCGTCCAACCTGATGGTCCACGACGGCAGCCAAGCCTTCTACCGTCAGCTCAACGCCCGTCTCCCCCCCGCGTGCCAGCACGTCCAGTGCCTCCCGTGCCTGCCACCGCCGCAGCAACTCGCGTGCGTGGCCGGCACGTGCCAGGCCGCGCCGCAGCCAGGCCCCTGATGGGAATAGGTAACCGGCGCCGCGCGGGCGGTCACGATGCGTTTGGCTCGGCGGTCACGCCTCGTCCGCCTCGCCGGGGCTCGCCACCGTCGCCGCCCGGGCCGCCGTCGGACGTCTCGATCTCGCTGTCGCGCCGGGTCGCCCTGGCGTGCAGCGCGACGAGGCCGACGCTCGGGGAGCCGTTCTCGCCCCCTTGCCGCCTCGGCCACCGCCGCCGCCGGCCCCGCCCGAGCCTCCCCCGCGTGGCGCCCGGCCGGGCCGGCGCGCTGGCGGGGGAGCCTCGACCCCTCGCGACGCGCCAGGCGCCCCCCTCCTTGACGCGCCCGCCGCGGCCTGGGGCGATCACCCCTCGTCTTCGCCCTCGCCCGGCGCGCCGTCTTCCGTTGCGTCCACCTCCGACGCGTCGCCTTCCGGCGCGCCGTCCTCCGCGGCGGCCTCGCCTTCCTCCTCTTCCTCTTCCTCTCCGGTGGACGCGGCGCCGCGGGAGACGGGGAAGGGCGCATAATCCTTCATCTTGTCGGTGCCGGCATACCAGTACTCCGCGGCGGCGCGCAGCCTCCGCTCGGCATGCACGACGAGCGTGTACGCGGCGTCGCGGAGCTTGCGCGCGCGCTGTGCCTCGGGAGAGAACGTCTTGTCGGCGAGCATGCGCGCGGGCTCGGGCGAGAGCGCGCGGAGGCGGGCCGCCGCGTCGGCCTAGCCGCGGGGCGCCTTTCGAAGCGCCTCCGCGTGCTCGGAGCAGAGCAAGAGCAGGTCGGAGACGTCCTGGACCAGATCCGCGTCGCCGCTGCCCGCGCGGATCGCCATGAGCCGCTTTTGCCCCTCCGGGCTCTTCTTGAAGCGGAGATCGAAGAAGCGGAGGAGCGTTTGCCGGTGCAGGGCCGCGCGCACCGGTCGGCCCGCCTCGGGCATCGCGCGTGACGCCGGGGAGCGCTGACGCTAGACTGAGATCGCCGGTAACGGAGTAGGAGGAAGCATCGTGCAAGCCGCCAAGATCCCCATCGTCATCCCCGCAGACCGTCGGGTAGAGCTGCAGGTGCCCGCAGACCTCCCAGAAGGTCCAGCGGAGGTGATCGTCCTCATCACCTCCCCGCAGAAGGCTGCGCCACGCGACAAGCGGGCAGCGCTTGGCATGGATCGGGGTACGGTCCAGATCGCCGATGACTTCGACGCGCCGCTGCCGGAGGACCTACAGCGAGCGTTCGACGGCGAGACATGAGGTTGCTGCTCGACACACTGCTGGCTCTGGCTCGTCGCCGACCCCGAGAGGACCAGGCGCGACGTCGTGGAGATGCTCCTCGCAGAAGGCACTGACGTCTACATCTCGGCTGCGACAGCATGGGAAATCGTCATCAAGCACGCGCTCGGAAAGCTCTCCCTCCCCATCCCGCCTGCCGAATACATTCCCTCTCGCATGGCCGCCCTCGGTCACCTCTCCCTGCCCATCGAGCAACGGCACACCCTCCAGGTCGCCGGACTTCCCCCCGCATCACAAGGATCCATTTGATCGGATCTTGGTCGCGCAGGCCCAGGTCGAGGACATCCAGCTCGTCACCGCCGATAGGCTCATGACGCCCTATGATGTCCGTGTGATCTGGGCAGATGCATGATCGTACTGGGATCAAAGCATGCGTCGATCGACATGTGGTGTCATTCTGTCGAGACTCCGCCCAGCAGGGGCACTGCGCCCGACTGCGTCCGGCCGCGTGTGAACGACAATGGTCAGCCCTCATGGACACAGTAGAGGAACACCCGCATTCATTCCCGGCCTCAGAGTGGCCATTCACGGAACCCACCAACAAGGTTGCGTTCACCACAACCCGCGTGCTGCGCGAGGGATATCCCGTTCTGCTGGTCAGCCACGACCATGACGGTGATTGGCAGATCCTTTGCGGCACCAGCAACGATAGCGCCCATGGCGCCATAGTCTGCCTCGGTTGTGCTTATCAACGGGACAAAAGTGTAGGAGAGCTGGCGGACCTTCCTATCGGCTGGCAGGCTTGGCGGGATTCTGTAGGCGCCCCCTGGGAGAGGCTTCCGCGGGAGCCAGATCCGGATGAGGGCTAACCATTCTTTCAAGCCGACGCCGCTTCGCGGCGCGATGACGATGCGGCCGGTCTGCTGGTCCGCAGGCATGCTGCCGCCGCCGACGTAGACGGGCGGCTCGACGGCGGCGAGGAATGCTCCCAGCTCGGTTACGACTGGGCCCGCCCAGCGGCTGGGCTGCACGGCCGCCGGTCCGTGGCGGACCTTGAACCGGCGGCAGACCGATGACATGCTGACGCGAGGCGTTGAAGACGGAGACACTCATGGAGAAGCGAACCATCGAGCAGCTCGAGGCGGCGCTCGACGCCGTCAGCAAGGACCTGGCGCCCCGCGTCGAGGAGCTCGCTCAGAAGAGCACAAGCGGCGTCCTCACGCCTGAAGAGCACAGAGAGTATGCCGAGGTCGTCCGCTTGAACGACATGCTCAGCCTCCTCAAGCTTCAAGCAGAGGAGGTATGGAGCATGCGCGCGGCCTCGTGAAGCTGCCGAGCGACACGCGGGAGCTGGTCCAGCGGCGCGCCCAGGGGGCATGCGAGTACTGCCGCCTTCCGCAGGACGCATCCATCTTGCCCCACCAGGTAGACCACATCATCGGAAGGCAACACCTCCGTCGTCATGAACGGGGCCTCGCCGCTCGGCCCGAGCTGCGCGTGCCCCGCGCGCCCGGCGGCCGGGCCTTCGCCGCTACCGGCCGTGTTTCGCGTGCCTGGGTCGCGTAGGCACCGAGCTGCGCGACGAGGTGCTCGAAGACGAGGCGGAAGCGGCGGACGGCGCGCAGATCCTCGTGCATGACGACCCAAACGGGCAGGTGGAAGGCGAGCTCGGGCAGCACGCGCACGAGCGGGACCGGCCGCCGGCTGAGCGGGAGCTGGCACACCCCGATGCCGAGGCCGGCGCGCACCGCGGCGAGCTTCGCGATGTCGCTGTCGCTGCGGAACGCATAATCGCGCGGCGTGGTGACGAGCCCGGCGGCGGCGAGCGCGTCGATGATGGCGCGGGAGCCATCGGCGCCGATGAGGGCGTGGTCCGGCACGAGCCCCGCGAGCGACGTCGGGGCAGCGTGCGCGGCGAGGTACGCCTTGGTGGCGAAGAGGCCGAGCTCGACGCGCCCGGCGCAGCGCCTCACCAGGCCGGCCTGCGTCGGCTCCGCCATGCGCACGGCGACATCGGCGTCGCGGCGCAGGAGATCCTCGGTGCGATTCGTGGCGACGAGCTCGATCTGGAGGCGCGGATGGGCGACGCGGAGCGCGGCGAGCATCGGGGGGAGCACCTCGGCGCCGACGACCTCGCTGCACGTGACGCGCACGGTGCCGCGGTCGGCGTCGGTGGGGCTCGACACGGCGCGCACGAGGGCGCGCGCGCTCGCGGCGATGGACTCGGCGTAGGGCAGCGTGGCAAGCGCGAGCTCGGTCGGCACCAGGCCGTTCGGCGCGCGGGTGAAGAGCACGACGCCGAGCTGCGCCTCGAGCTGCTCGATCTGGCGGCGCACGGTGGGCTGCGCGACGCCGAGGGCACGCGCGGCGGCGGAGAGGCTGCCGGTGCGCATGACGGCAAGGAAGGCGCCGTAGAGGTCCCACGAGGGCTCGGCTGGGCTCATCAAAAGATGATGAGCGGATGGACGCATTTGTACAATGTTCATGAGCACCCGCAGCGACCATGCTCTCCGCGTCGCCGGCACCCGCGCCGGTGCGCACGACGAGGAGAACGACCATGACCACCGCCACGACGCTCCCTGCGCTCGACCTTGCTTCCTCTACCCGCCGCCCCGCGCCGCAGCCCGCCTGCGCGGTCTCGGCGGGCGGGGCGAAGGGCATGCCGCGCGCGCTCCTGCGCCTCGAGGGCGCGCTCGTGCTCGGAGCAGCGCTGCTCGCGTACGCGCACCTGGGCGGGCGCTGGGGATGGTTCGCGGCGCTGTTCTTCCTGCCCGACCTGTCGATGCTCGGCTACCTCGCGGGCCCGCGGGTGGGCGCGGTCGCCTACAACGCGGGGCACAGCCATCTGGCGCCGGCGCTGCTCGCGGTCGCGTCGGTCGCGCTTGGCGCGCCGGCGCTGCTGCTCGGCGCGGCCATCTGGGTCGGGCACATCGGCTTCGATCGGATGCTGGGCTATGGGCTCAAGTACGGGACGGCGTTCGGCGACACGCACCTCGGCCGCGTGGGCTCGAAGCGCTCTTTGAGTCGAGCCACGTGAATGCCATCGGCGACGATCTCGGCGTGAGCGAGCGCCACCTCCGCCGCGTGTTCCGCGACGCGGTCGGGGTCGGCCCGAAAGCGTTCGCCAAGCTCGCAGGAGGGTCGACGGACTGCACAGCAGGGCCGGCGAGCTGCCGCTCCGCCTATCCCCAGCTCTGCGATCACCTCACCGCCGTGCGCGCCCAGCACGCTGAGACGCGGTGACGCGCGGACCCGCCGCGGGCGACCCCACGCGGGGCCTATCAGGGGTTCCGGCGCGTGCCCGAACGCCGATCGCTGGTGCTCACCGAGATGACGACACGGCGGCGTGGCCGCGACGCCGCCTGAGGCTCCCCTTGCTGCGGCGGCCCTTGCATCGCCTGGTGCTGTTGAGCCCTGTGCGGCGCCTCGTGCTGCTGCGGCCTGTGCGGCGCCTCGTGCTGCTGCGGCCTGTGCGGCGCCTCGTGCTGCTGCGGCCTGTGCGGCGCCTCGTGCTGCTGCGGCCTGTGCGGCGCCTCGTGCTGCTGCGGCCTGTGCGGCGCCTCGTGCTGCTGCGGCCTGTGCGGCGCCTCGTGCTGCGCGGGCCGTTGCGCCGTCGCATGCTGGGCCGGCCGATGGTCTGGCCGATGCCGCTGTGGTCGCTGCCTCGCCTCGTACTGCACCGGCGGTTGTCCTGATGGGTGCTGCGGTGGCCTTTGGGCAGGCGCGTTGCCCGCGTGCTGCGGCCTCTGGTCAGGCCCGGCGTTTTGCGGCCTTCGCCCTGGTCCGTGCTGCCGCGGCCTTGGCCCGCCCCCATTCCCGGCATGCGCAGCCGGCGTCTCCGCCCGCCGCGGTCGGTCCCGCGGATCGGTCGTTCGCCCCTCGGTCGTGGGCGCCTCGGGGGCGGGGGCGGGCGCGGGCGCGGGCGATGGGGCGGTCTTCGGCGCTCCCCGCATGCTGAGGCCCTGACGCTCGCGGCGCTTGCGCTCGTCGTAGTTCGCGTCGCCGATGAGGTCGAGCACGGCGCGGGTATCCACCCTTCGCTCGGAGACCCGATGGCGGCCGGTCAATCGGGTCTCAGGGGTAAGCGCGCTGCTGGCGTAGAGCTCCCACATCTCCTCACCATAGGCGGCTCGCCGTTGCTCGGGCACGAAGCGCGTGAGGAAGCGATGGAGGTTGTCGACGTCACGGAGCAGGAGCTGCTTGGCGTTCTGGTTCTTCGCGGCGTCCACCGACTGGGGGAAGTCGATGATCACTGGCCCGTCGGCGCTCATGAGCACGTTGAAGTCCGACAGATCGCCGTGCACGACGCCGGCGCACAACATCCGCATGACCTCGCCGATCAGGCGATGGTAGACCCACGTGGCCTGCTCTCGGTCGAGGCTCGTCTCGGCGAGGCGAGGCGCGGGGCTGCCGTCGGCGTCGGCGACCAACTCCATCACGAGCACGCCGTCGATCGCGTGGTACGGCGTCGGCACGCGGACGCCTGCGTCGCGCAGGCGGTAGATCATATCGACCTCGGTCGAGCGCCAGGCGGCTTCGTCCTGAGCCCGGCCGTGGCGCGACCGTTTGTCCATCGCGCGCTGGTCGCGGCTGTTGCGCACCTTGCGGCCCTCGGTGTACGCCGCGCGGTTCTTGAAGCTGCGGTTCTGCGCTTCTTTGTAGACCTTCGCGACGCGCAGCTCGCCGCCCGACCGGACGAGGAAGACCACCGCTTCCTTTCCGCTCATCAGCGGCCGCACAACCTCGTCGATGAGCCCTTCGTCGACCAGCGACGTGAGGTTGCTCGGAATTTGCATGTTCTCGTGTGTCTTCGTTTCTTGGGAGGAAAAATCTCCCGGCCTCCTCTTGCCGCAAAAAATGGTGCGCTGCAACCGTAGCCCACGCTTCGGCGGCTGCGCGTCGCCCGCCTGAAGGTCCCGGCGAAGGACACGCTGGAGCGCAATCTCGCCGCCCGTGGCACGCGCGAACGTCCCCCTGCCCGTCGTGCGCGAACGTCCCCCTGCCCGTCGTGACCGGCTTCTCGCCCCCCTTGCCGCCTCCGCCGCCGCGCTGGTCCGGCGTGCCCCAGCCGCCGTCGCCGACCCGGTCCGTTTCCCAGCCGGCTTCGCCGATGCGCCCGATAATCTGGCCGGGGGCGCCGACGGTGCCTCGCGCGCCGTAGCTCCCGTAGCTTCCTTCCGTGCAGCCTGTCAGGGACCGGCCTATTGGATCGCGACCGGGATGGCGAAACGGATCGGCCTCGGGCCGGCCAAGTGGATCGGTGTCGGGTCGGCCAAGCGGATCGCGATAGGTAGGCGCCTGACCGCAGGGAGGGCCCTCGGAGGGAGAGAAATTGGGTCGAGTTTCCGGAATGCGTCACACGCACTGTCGGAGACGGCGATCGTAGGAGCGGGATCGGCGAAGTGGATCGTAGCCGGGTCGGCCAAGCGGATCGCGACCGGGTCGGCCAAGCGGATCGCGACCGGGTCGGCCAAGTGGATCACGGCTGAGACGGCGGAAGTGCCGGTTCTCGGGCGTCAGACAGCGATGAGGCATGTACACCCGAGCCTGATAGGGCCGGGCATGGCTCCCGGCTTCGAGGAGGCCGGGATGAGCGCGAGGAGGACGGAGATGCACAGGCTGCAGGAGCTCGTGCGCCTGCACCGCAGGGGCGAGGACTGCCGGGAAGTAGCGCGGCTGCTGGGGATGGGGCCCAACACCGAGAGGCGGTATCGCACGGCGCTGTCGCAGGCTGGCCTGCTCGAAGGCAGCGCGGAGGAGATCCCCGCGCTCGAGGAGCTGAAGGAAGCGGTAAAGAAGCACGTGCCGCCGAAGGTGGCGCCGCAGCAGCAGTCGAGCGTGGAGCGGTGGCGAGCGTACATCGCGGCGCGCGTCGAGGAAGGGCTCAAGCCGGCAGCGATCTACGACCGGCTGCGGCTCGAAGAGCGCGACTTCAGCGGCAGCCGCTCCGCGGTCAAGCGCATGGTCGCGACGCTCCAGAGGGAGCAAGGGATCAGGCCCCAGGACATCGCCATCGTTGTGGAGACCGATCCCGGGCACGTCGCGCAGGTCGACTTCGGGTACGCGGGGCGGCTGTGGGACCCTGAGACCAAGAGCCTGCGCAGGGCGTGGGTGTTCGTGATGGTGCTCGGCTACAGCCGGCATCTGTTCGCGCAGATCGTGTTCGACCAGAAGACCGAGACATGGCTGCGGCTGCACGAGGAAGCGTTCCGCGCCTTCGGCGGGGTGCCGTCGACGATGGTACCGGATAACCTCAAGGCGGCGGTGGTGCGGGCCGCGTTCGGCGTGGACGAGGACTCGGGGTTGAGCCGCAGCTACCGCGAGCTCGCGAGGCACTACGGCTTCACCGTGGACCCGACGCCGCCGCGAGCGCCGCAGAAGAAGGGCAAGGTCGAGGCGAGTGTGAAGTACGTCAAGCGCAACGCCCTGGCGGGTCGCGAGGGGCAGGACGTGGGCGAGGTACGCGCGGCGCTCGGTCGATGGATCGTCGAGATCGCGGGCACACGGCAGCACGGCACCACGAAGCGAAGGCCGCTCGAGGTGTTCGAGGCCGAGGAGAAGAGCCGGCTTCAGCCGCTGCCGCTGCGCCCGTACGAGCTGGTGACCTGGAAGCGGGCGCGGGTGCATCGCGACTGCCACGTCGAGCTCGGAGGAAGGCTGTACTCGGTGCCCTGGCGGCTGGTGGAACGCGAGGTGTGGCTGCGCGCGACGCCGTCGAGCGTGGTGGTGTATGCCGACGACGAGGCCGTGGCACGGCACGATCGGCGCGGCGCCGGCCTGCGCAGCACGCTCGATCGGCACCTGCCCGAGGAGCGCGCGGCGCTGCGGCACCGGAGCCGCGCCTACTGGGAGCAGCGCGCCGACCAGATGGGCCAGGACGTGGGCAGGTTCGTCCGCGAGGTGTTCGACGCCGACGACGTGCTCTCGCAGCTGCGCAAGGTGCAGGCGATCGTCACGCACCTGGAGAAGTTCCCCAAGGAGCGCGCGCAGGCCGCGTGTCGCCGAGCGAGCCATTACGGCAACCTCAGCTACCAGGGTGTTCGCGACATCCTCCGGCGCGGTCTCGACTTCGAGCCGAGCCCGCAGAGCGCTGCGCCGGCGGCGTGGGCGGAGGCGCCTCCGCGGTTCGCGCGCGACCTCCGGCTGCTCGCGGCCTCGCGGCTGTCGTCGACAGGAGGGGACCATGGGCCTCACTGACGAGCTCGTGCCGGTGCTCAAGAAGCTGCGGCTGTCGGGCGTACTGCAGTCGCTGGAGGTACGCGTGCGGCAAGCCGTCGACGAGCAGCTCTCGCACGAGGAGTTCCTCGTGCGGCTGCTGTGCGACGAGGTCGATCGCCGTGACGGGCGGCAGTTCGATCAGCGCATCCGCCGAGCGGGCTTCGACAGCCTCAAGACGCTGGAGGACTTCGACTTCCAGTTCAATCCGAGGGTGCCGAAGGCGAAGGTGATCGACCTGGCGACCTGCTCCTTCGTCGAACGCCGGCAGAACGTGCTGCTGGTCGGCCAGGCGGGGGTCGGCAAGTCGCACATCGCTCAGGCGCTCGGTCACCGCGCCTGTCGCGCGGGCTACCAGGTGCTGTACGCGGGCGCCGGCGACATGCTCAAGCAGCTGCGCGCCGGCCGCGCCGACGGCAGCCACGACCGCCGGCTAGCGCGACTCGTGGGGGTCGACCTGCTCATCGTCGACGACCTCGGTCTCCGCTCGCTGACGGTCGAAGAGGCGGCCGATGTCTACGAGGTCATCCGGCTGCGTTACCAGCGCGGGGCGATGATCCTGACGTCCAATCGCGCCGTGGAGGAGTTCGGTGGACTGTTCGGCGACCCGCTGCTCGCCAGCGCTGCCATGGACCGGCTGCTCCACGACGCCCACGTCCTCGTCCTCGAGGGCGATTCGTACCGCAACCCTCCCCCGGGCCGGCGACGCCGGGCGGCGGAGGCATCGAAGGAGAGCAAGACATGAGCACGTCGAGCGGGTGGCAGGATCCGCTTGGCCGACCCCAAGCGTCGATCGCCCGGGTCCTGATCGCGGTGCTGGCGGCGCTCGCGATCACAGGATCCGCTTGGCCGACCCAGGCGCGATCCATGAGGCCGAGCTATGACAAGCCCACGTCGGCCACGTCCCCGCGTCCTCGCCGTCCGTAGTTGCTGGGGCCGACGTCGGGGTCGGCGCCTGTTCTGGCCCGCGAGCAGATCAGCCTGGCGCGGGTGCGGCGGGCCATCGAGCTGGAGGCCGCATCGCCGTGCGTGGCGGACCCGAGCCATGCTAGAGCATGCCGAGGTCGTCCGCTTGAACGACATGCTCAGCCTCCTCAAGCTTCAGGCAGAGGAGGTGTGGACCATGCGCGCGGCGTCGTGAAGCTGCCGAGCGACACGCGAGAGCTGGTCCAGCGGCGCGCCCAGGGGGCATGTGAGTACTGCCACATCCCGCAGGACGCATCCATCTTGCCCCACCTGGTAGACCACATCATCGGAAGGCAACATCGTGGTTCGGATGATGTCGACAGCCTGTGTCTATGCTGTATTCGCCCCAACTTGAAGAAGGGGCCGAATATCGCGTCGATCGACCCCGAGAGCAAGCTTGTCGTACAGCTCTGTCATCCCAGGCGGCACGCGTGGCGAGAGCACTTCGTCACGGAATCGAATGGAATCATCAACGGGCTTACAGCGGAGGGGCGCGCGACTGTCCAGCTCCTGGACATGAACGACTCGGATCGAGTTCGCCTGCGCGCGTTCCTGCTGCGCCGGGGCCGGCATCCGTGAGGTCACGGCCGTCCGTGCAGCCCACGTCGGCCCCGTCCCCGCGTCCTCGCCGTCCGTAGTTGCTGGGGTTCGGCGTCGGGGTGGGCTCGCCGTCGCGACCGTCCTCCGTGCCGCCGGGCAGGTAGCGCCCGGCCGTCAGCCGGACTCCCCCGCGCCCCGGCGGACCAGGGCCCGCAGGTGCGGCGAGAGGGCACGGCCCGAGAAGAAGAGGTCCCGGAACCAGCGCTGCGCCGGGTCGTCGTCGTGGCGCTGCGACCACAGGGCCACGACCTGCGCGGCGGGCAGCTCGAAGGGGGGCGCGAAGACCCGCAGCCCGAACAGCTCGCGGGCGCGCTGGGCGACGCTGCTCGCGATCGTGCAGATGAGGTCGGAGCTGCGGACGGCGAGGGGCGCGGCCATGAAGTGAGGCACGCGCAGGGCGACGCGCCTGCTCTTGCCGAGGCGGGCCAGGGCGCGGTCGACGGCGCCGTCGCGGCGGCCCTCGACGCTGACGAGGACATGGCCGAGGGAGACGTAGGTCTCGAGGTCGAGGCGGCGCGCGATCGCCGGGTGGCCTTTGCGGACCACGACGGCAAACGGCTCCTCGTAGAGCGGCGCGCGGCGGAGGCCAGCGGCGGGCACGGGCTGGGAGGCGCCGATCAGGGCCAGATCGACGTCGCCGACGACCAGCGCGGGGACAGTATCGGGGGAGAAGCGCTCGATCTCCAGGCGTACGAAGGGGGCGTGTTTGCCCAGGTGGTCGAGCACATCGGGGAGGGTCGTGAGCTCGAAGTGGTCGACGGTGGCGATACGGAAGGTGCGCGCCGAGGTGCGCGGCGCGAAGGGCTCGGGAGAAGCGAGGGCGCGGCGGAGATGCTCGAAGGCGGCGGGCAGGGCCGCGCGGAGCTGGAGGGCGCGCGGCGTGGGGGCGAGGCCGCGGCCGAGGGGGGTGAGCAGGGGATCGCCGAAGAGCTCGCGCAGGCGCGCCAGGGAGTGGCTCATCGCCGACTGGCTGACGTGGGCGCGGCGCGCCGCAGCGCTGACGCTGCCCTCGATGAGCAACGCCTCGAGGGCGGGGAGGAGGTTCAGGTTGATGCTGCGGACATCGATTTCGCTCATATCTGGTATGAGATACATCCAATTTTCATCATGGGTCCAGCGACGCATGCTGGGCGGCCTATGAACGTGAGCGACGTCGAGGTTCTGGTGACGGGGGGTACGGGGTTTATCGGGCGCTGGCTGCTGGCCGAGCTGACCCGGACGAAGGTCGTGGCGGCGCCGGTGCGCGGCGCGCGGCAGCGGGCCGCAGCGCTCTCCGCGTTCGTCGACGCGCACGGCGGCGATTCGCGGCGGCTCCTGGTGGTCGAGGGCGATGTGGAAGAGGCGTCGCTCGGCCTTTCGGACCGCTTCGAGCAGGTGCGCGATGTCTATCACCTGGCGGCGCGCTTCGCCTTCGGGCTCGGCGCGCAGGAGGCGCGGCGCTGCAATGTCGAGGGCTCGCTGCACGCGGCCGGGTGGGCGCTCTCGCGGCCCCGCCTGCGGCGCTTCGTCTATCTCGGCGGCTACCGCATGCTGCACGCGAGCACCCGGCCGGGCGCGGAGAGCGCGCTGACCGAGCGCGCGCGGGGCCGGCTCTACCGCCGGCTCGGCGCCTACGAGGCGTCGAAGCACGAGTCGTATCTCGCCGTGCGCCGCTTCGCGGCCGAGCGCGGGCTGCGCTGGACGGCCGTGCATCCGAGCAGCGTCATCGGCGACTCGCGCACCGGCGAGACAACGCAGCTCACCGGCCTCGGCGAGACGGTCGAGCGGCTCTGGCAGGGCCGCTTGCCGGCCCTGGTCGGCAGCGAGCGCACCTTCCTGCCGCTGGTGACCGTCGACTACCTGGCGCGCTTCCTCGCGAGCGTGCCCGAGCGCCCCGAGACGGCGGAACAGGACCTCTGCATCCTCGATCAGGCGACGCCGCGGCTGCCCGCGCTGGTCCGCGGCATCGCCGCCCACCTGAAGCGCCGCCCCCCGAGGTGGGTGCTGCCCGTCGGCCTGGTACGCCTGGTGCCGGAGGCGCTCACCGGAGTGCCGCGAGAGAGCCTGTCGTTCCTCGCCGAGGATGCCTATGACACCGGCGCGGCCGACGCCCACGCCCGCGCGATCGGGCTGGCGATGCCGCCGATCCGGACGAGCGTCGAGCGCTGGTGCGACTACCTCGCGGCGACGCGCTTCGGCGCCGAACCCGGGAGATAGCGTCGCGCAGCAACCGCAACACCTCGGTCGTCATGAACGGGTCCTCGCCGCTCGGCCCGCGCGGGGCCTCCCCCGCGCGCCCGCCGGCCCGGCCTTCGCCGCCACGGGTTGTGTCTCGCGTGCCTGGGTCGTCGCGTAGGCACCGAGTTGCGCGACGAGGTGCTCGAAGACGAGGCGGACGCGGCGCACGGCGCGCAGATCCTCGTGCATGACGACCCAAACGGGCAGGTGGAAGGCGAGCGCGGGCAGCACGCGCACGAGCGGCACCGGCCGCCGGCTGAGCGGGAGCTGGCACACCCCGATGCCGAGGCCGGCGCGCACCGCGGCGAGCTTCGCGATGTCGCTGTCGCTGCGGAACGCATAATCACGCGGCGTGGTGGCGAGCCCGGCGGCGGCGAGCGCGTCGATGATGGCGCGGGAGCCGTCGGCGCCGATGAGGGCGTGGTGCGGCACGAGCCCCGCGAGCGACGTCGGGGCAGCGTGCGCGGCGAGGTACGCCTTGGTGGCGAAGAGGCCGAGCTCGACGCGCCCGGCGCAGCGCCTCACCAGGCCGGCCTGCGTCGGCTCCGCCATGCGCACGGCGACGTCGGCGTCGCGGCGCAGGAGATCCTCGGTGCGATTCGTGGCGACGAGCTCGATCTGAAGGCGCGGATGCGCGACGCGGAGCGCGGCGAGCATCGGGGGGAGCACCTCGGCGCCGACGACCTCGCTGCACGTGACGCGCACGGTGCCGCGGTCGGCATCGGCGGGGCTCGACACGGCGCGCACGAGGGCGCGCGCGCTCGCGGCGATGGACTCGGCGTAGGGCAGCGTGGCGAGCGCGAGCTCGGTCGGCACCAGGCCGTTCGGCGCGCGGGTGAAGAGCACGACGCCGAGCTGCGCCTCGAGCTGCTCGATCTGGCGTCGCACGGTGGGCTGCGCGACGCCGAGGGCGCGCGCGGCGGCGGAGAGGCTGCCGGTGCGCATGACGGCAAGGAAGGCGCCGTAGAGGTCCCACGAGGGCTCGCCTGGGCTCATCAAAAGATGATGAGCGGATGGACGCATTTGTACAATGTTCATGAGCGCCCGCAGCGACCATGCTCTCCACGTCGCCGGCACCCGCGCCGGTGCGCACGACGAGGAGAACGACCATGACCACCGCCGCGACGCTCCCTGCGCTCGACCTTGCTCCCTCGACCCGCCGCCCCGTGCCGCAGCCCGCCTGCGAGGTCTCGGCCGGCGGGGCCAAGGGCATGCCGCGCGCGCTCCTGCGCCTCGAGGGCGCGCTCGTGCTCGGAGCAGCGCTGCTCGCCTACGCGCACCTGGGCGGGAGCTGGGGATGGTTCGCGGCGCTGTTCCTCCTGCCCGACCTGTCGCTGCTCGGCTACCTCGCGGGCCCGCGCGTGGGCGCGGTGGTCTACAACGCGGGGCACAGCCACGTGGCTCCGGCGCTGCTCGCGGCCGCGTCGGTCGCGCTCGGCGCGCCGGCGCTGCTGCTCGGCGCGGCGATCTGGGTCGGGCACATCGGCTTCGACCGGATGCTGGGCTATGGGCTCAAGTACGGGACGGCGTTCGGCGACACGCACCTCGGCCGCGTGGGCTCGAGGCGCGCGGCGTGAGAGCATCGACGCGCGCTCGAGGGAGCAGGAGCGCCGAAGCGGCCGCCAACGAGGGCGAGCTCAACCTGCCTCCGTAGGACGAGCCTGGTCCTGGGCAGCGCCGAAGCGTACCCAGAGCCGTAATGTTAACGTTAACATTACGGGTGTCAATTCGAAACGACCGCCGGCGACCGCCCTCGTGCCCCGATGGCAGACAGGTCTCCTCCCGGAGCGCCGCGGCGCGAGGGGCGGGCATCGGGCCGCGGTCACCAGGCGCCGGTGCGCCGCCGCCACCGGCGCGCGGCGGCGCGACCTCGAGCTGGCGATGCGGACGCCACGCGCCGCGTCCGCGCCGGCCGCCGATCGCTGATCGGCTTCGAGTTCGTCGATCAGGCCGCCGAGGATCGCGGTACGCCGCCCGCCCCTCGCGCCGCGGCGCTCCGGAGGAGCTCGCCTGCCTCGTGCTCCCTCGGGATCGAGATACTTACGGACCTGTCGATTGGGATTGACGGCGGCCATGTTAGCGTTAACATTGCCGCTCAGGGGTAGCCCTGTTGCTGCGCATTGCTCGGGTCGCCACGCGTACCTGGGCCTTCGTCGTCTGATCGATTTTTTTTTCACCAGATCTGTTGGCTCGGTCGTCGCGGAGGCGATCCCTGAACGATGGGATCGGCATCAGGCCGAGGGGGCTCCACCAGAGAACGCGGCATCCCGCGCTCGTTTGGCGGCGGTCGTGAAATCTCGAGCGCCGTTCGCCGGAGATGATTCCTTCGAAGAGCCGGCGGTGCTGGCGACGTGGCCGGAGCACAGCCGCCGGCGACGGCGTAATCCATGTTGAGGAGCATGAACCCTCGAAACCACGTGTCACGGGGGATGCCCCTGGCCCCCCTGGGCTCGGCATCCGTCGCCGCCGGTTGTTCCCGCGCGGCGTGGCTCGCAGAGCAGACGAACGCCGACGCGCGCCCCATCGCGCTCGTGGGCACGCCGGCGGCGGACGTGGCGGTGATGCGCAAGACCGGCTTCGCCGAGGCCATCGCGAAACGTCGGGACATGAAGATCATCGCGAGCCAGAGCGGTGACATCACGCGCGCCAAGAGACGAATTCGAGATCTGAAAGGAGCTTTCATGAGTAAGGGAATCCTGCAGTACCGCCGCTCGCTCTCGGGCGCCACCGCGCTGACCGCCTCGCTTCTGCTAGGAGCCCTCACTCCAGGGGTGGCGTCCGCCTCGGACCCCATCGAGAAGCTGCAGGAGTTCGAGCTGGACGAGGTGAGCGTTACCGACGCGTACTACCAGAACGTCTCTTCGAAAGAGATCGCGTACATCATGAGCCTCGACCCCAACCGACTCGTAGCGGGCTTCAAGGCGGTGTCGGAAGGAAAGGACCCTGGGAGCGCGCAGGGCATCAACCTCTACGGCGGGTGGGAGGGCGGCTGGAGCCTTCTGCGCGGGCACACGATAGGCCACTACCTGTCCGCCATGGCGCGAGCGTACAAACAGCTCAAGAACTCCGACGCGGAGCAAAGCGCCGCCATCGCGCAGAAGATCGACTACACGATCGGCCAATTGAAGTCATTCCAAGACGCGAGCCCCAAGGGATACCTGTTCGCGTCGCCGGAGACGCATTTCGACGTCATCGAGGGGAAGGCCAGCGGCTCCAGCTGGGCGCCATGGTACACGATGCACAAGATCATCGCAGGCCTCATCGACGTCTACGAGTTTGAAGGAAACGCGACGGCCCTCCAAATCGCGAGCAGGTTGGGGGACTGGACCTACAATCGCAGCTCGACCTGGAACGCGGACCTTCGAAGGAAGGTCCTGGGCGTCGAGTACGGCGGCATGAACGACTGCCTGTACGATCTGTACCGGCTGACGAACAACGCCAACCACCTGGCGGCAGCCCACGCCTTCGACGAGGACTCGCTCTTCACTCCGATCTCTCAAGGCAACAACGTCCTGCCGGGCAAGCATGCCAATACGCAAATCCCCAAGTTCATCGGCGCCCTGAACCGCTATCGGACGCTGGGCGAATCGGAGAACTTCTACTACACCGCGGCAGAAAAGTTCTGGACCATCGTGTTGAGGGATCACACCTATGTCACCGGTGGGAACAGCCAGCTCGAGCATTTCCACGAACCCGGGAAGCTGGACGCGCAGCGGGACAATGTGAACAACGAGACGTGCAACTCGTACAACATGTTGAAGCTCTCGAGAGGGCTCTTCAAAGCCACGGGGGACGTCAAGTACGCCGACTACTACGAGCAGACGCATATCAACGAAATCATGTCTGCCGTCAATCCGACGAATGGGATGACGACCTACTTCAAGCCGATGGGAACCGGGTACCACAAGGTGTTCGGCAAGCCGCATGACACGTTCTGGTGCTGCAACGGGACCGGTATGGAGAACTATACCAAGCTCAATGACAGCGTGTACTTCCACAGCGACACGGATCTGTACGTCAACATGTTCCTCAGCTCGACGTTGACGTGGACCGAGCGGGGTCTGTCGTTGAAACAGACCTCCAATATCCCTCTCTCCAACAAGTCCGTTTTCGAGATCACCGCTGCCCCGGACGATGCGGTCACGATCAAGTTCAGGAAGCCCTCCTGGGTTGCTCGGTGTCAGCCCGTGACCATCACGGTGAACGGTCGGGCGTGCGACGCGACGGAGGCGGACGGCTATCTCACGGTAGGTCGCACCTGGAAGCCCGGAGACAAGGTGGAGCTCACGCTGCCGATGGAGGTGAAGGTGTCGAGGCTCCCCGACAACCCCAACGCGGTGGCGTTCGTCTACGGACCGGTCGTCTTGAGCGCCGGCCTCGGGACGGAGAGGATGCTGTCGGAGCCCCAGTGGGCATCTGAGAAGGCTATCATTCCCCCCGGCGTCGTCATTAAAGACACCATCGGTATCAAGAGCGGTATCACGATTAACGAGTGGATCGCCGACATCGAGAACAACTTGGTTCAAACCCCAGGTACGGCGGAGTTCACGCTGCGGAACACGGACTCCGACAGCACGTTGACGTTCACTCCGCACTATCAGCGCTACGCAGATAGGTACGGCATCTACTTCCGTCTCACCGGGACGGCGGGTGAGACCATCCCGGACGACGGCGCGTGCTCGCCCCCTCCTGGAACTGGCACGCTGTGCGATAGCGTCTCGTCTTCGGAGAACGGCGGAGCGACCGGCAGCGGAGCGACCGGCACCGGAGCGACCGGCGGCGGAGCGACCGGCGGCGGGGCGGCTGGCGGCGGGGCGGCTGGCGGCGGAGCGGCTGGCGGCGGAGCGGCTGGCGGCGCGTCCGAGGGCGGCTCCGGTGGATCGGGGGACGCGGATGGGGGCACCACGGACCAGGGCAGTTCGGGTTGTTCCTGCAGTCTCCCTCGTGCTTCGTCGGAGCGCTGGCAATTCGCCGCGCTGGTCGGCCTTGGCCTGGTCGCGTGGCGCCGGGGGAGACGTCGTGAGGCGCCGCGGGCTTCGCGGATCTCCGGCGAGCGATAAGCCTCCACATCTCTCCTTCTCCGTCCCGTCCCTCGACGTCGCGGTCGACCGAGCGCGCAGGCACGGCGGGTCGTCATCGGGCCCGTCGAGCTTCCGAGCGGCGCGCGGGTCGCGGCATGTGACGAAGCGCAGGCCCCGGCCGCCTCGTCCGCCTCGCTGGAGCTCCGCAGCCCGGGTGGGCCTGGGGCGGTGCGCAAGAAGACTCACTCTGGCACAGGCACACCCTCATCACGCAGAAAACCTGGCGATTGATGCTGGCACGTCACGTGCTCCAGGGGCACGGCATGAAGACCTCGATTCGATGGCTCATCCCCGTTGCGCTGCTCCAGGTGCTCGCCTGCTCCGATCCCGTCGAGCAGCCCACTGGAACCGGCTCGGGGGGCGGCTCGTCCGGAGGAACCACGTCGTCGAGCGCGTCGACGGGCACCGGCGGCGCCCCCGAGACGTCGTCGAGCGCGTCGGGCGACACCGGCGGCGGCCCCGTGGAGTGCGACCATTTGGGAGGCGGCGCTCAGCCGGGAGCGGCCTGCGCGAAAGAAGACGAGATATGCGACAACGCGTGCTCGGGCTGTTGGAGCCGATGCATCGACGGCGTGTGGGTCGAGGAGTGCGATCCGTGCCCCGATGCGCTGCCCGAGAGCGGGACGAGCTGCGAGGGCTATGACGGCGTGGGACCGTGCAACTACGACAACGAATGCGGCACAGCGATCGCCGAATGCGACGGAGCGACCGGGTTGTGGGTCGTCGAGGGGGACGACTGCGGCGGGGAGGACTCGGGCGGCTGCGGCTGAGCGTGGGTCTCCTTCGAGGGCATGGAGCTGATTCCATGCATCATCACGGGCAACCACAGGTCTGATCGCGCTGAGCTGCTTTCACCAGGTGATCAACGGCGAACGATGCACCCAGGCGTCGTCGCGCACCTGGTCCAAGACAAAGCTCGCGACATCTCCTCGCGATATGGTTCCACCGTGGAAGCTGGAGAGATCCGTGAGCGCGCGGATCGTGTCGCGGCTTTGCTTGTCGTTGAGGACGGACGGGCGAACGAGGATCCAGTCGAGCCCGCTGTCCCTGACGATGGTCTCCTGCCGGTTCTTGTCGGCGTACACCTTGCGCAAGAGGAGCGGGAAAATCAGGTTGTCGAAGAGAAAGCCGCCGTGCCCAGCGCTGTCACCGGCGCCGATCCCCGTGATGCAGACCAGACGCGAAACTCGCTCGAGCTTCATGGCGCTCACGAGCGCGCGCGTCGCGGACGAGAGGAGGGTCACCTCGCGGAACGGGCTAGCGGGTGTGCCGAGCGCGCTGACCACGGCGTCCCGGCCTTTGAGCGCTTGGCGCAGGACCCCCTCGTCGCGGGCGTCTCCGACGACGAGCTTCGCCCCCTTGAGGTCACCCGCCTTCTCGGCAGAGCGCACGAGCACGGTGACGTCGTACCCTCGCGCCACCGCCTGGCTGACGATCAGGCGGCCGGTGGCGCCGGTCGCTCCAAGGACCAGTATCTTCGGTTGGGCAGTCCGGGTGTCGTCGGTCACGGAGTTTTGCATGGTCGCTACCTCGGAGAGCGGGACGCCTCCCGAGAGGCAGTCCCGTCGTTCATGTCGCTCGTGGTGATCAGAGCCGGCCCTCCGCGAGCAGCTCGCGGGTGCGCTTCAGCGTCGACAGCAAGGCGCCCTTGTAGCCCTTATCGCCGTTCATCCACTCCTGCTCGGCCTGCTCCTCGGGGCCGTTCGGCGCTTTGCCGCGCAGGCCGAGGTAGCAGTAGAAGCGGAGCTGGAGCGCGCCGTCGGCGTCCTCGAACAGCTCGTTGATGATCGCGCCCTCGCGGGGACCGGTGGCCTGGAAGAAGGTCACCTTGCTCTGCGGCTCGAACGTGATGATCTCGCGCACGTCGTCGCCTGCGATCGTGGCTTCACGCACGATATGAGAGCCGCTCTCCTCGACGACGTCGCAACGGGTGCAGAGGCCGGGCGGGAGGAACAGGCGGGCGTCCCGGGCCTTGAGGACCAGGCCCTCCCATACCTGCGCGCGGGTCAGCTCGGTCTCGCCTTCCGGGTTCACCGGGACGGTGGCGGTCGCATAGATCATGATGATGTTCCTTGTCGTTGGTGTTGAGGTACGCCCGGCCGTCAGGCCGAGGTCGCGATCTCCGCGGCGAAGTCGCGGTAGGAGCGCAGGGGGCGCCCCAGGAGCGTGGTGAGACGTGCCACGTCGCCGGCCTCGGGGAGCATGCCCTCGGAGAGGAACCGCTCGCTCATCAGGCGCATGTCGAAGGCCATCCAGCTCGGCATGAACTGCCGGAGGTTCCGCTCGAACCCGGCGACGTCATCGCCAGGATAGGCGATCGGGCGCCCCAGGACCTCCGTCCAGATGGCCGCGACATCCGCGCCGGTCAGCGTGTCGGGACCGACGAGGTTGATCCGGTCGAGGGGGAGCGGGGCGGCGGCCTGCTCGCGGCGGATCAGCTCGATGGCCGCGATCTCGCCGATGTCGCGCGCGTCGATCATGGCGAGCCCCTTGCCGCCGATCGGCATCGGGTAGACGCCGTATCCGGTCACCACGTCCTTGATCGTGAGATCGTTGTTGATGAAGTACGCGGGACGCAGGATGGTGGCGTTCAAGCCCATCTGCTCGATCATGCGCTCGACGGCGAACTTGCCCGCGAAGTGCGGCACGTTCACGTAGCGGTCGCTGTGGATCACCGACAGGTAGACGATCCGCTCGATGCCGGCCTCGCGGGCGAGGTTGAGCGCGATCAGGGCCTGGGTGAACTCGTCGGGCACCACGGCGTTGAGCAGGAAGAGCGTGGAGACGCCCGAGAGGGCGCTCCGCAGCGCGTCGACGTCGAGCAGGTCGCCCTGCGCGACGGCGACGCCCGCCGGGAAGTTGGCTTTGGCGGGATCGCGGACGAGGGCGCGCACGGCGGCGCCGCGCTTCGCGAGCTGTTCGACGACGTGGCGGCCGACTGTACCGGTTGCGCCGGTAACGAGGATGGTCATGGGGGTCGCTCCGGTGTGGGTCAAAGGACAGCCTGTAAATTAGTGATGTACATTCGTGCCGATAGCCGTTATCTTGGAACAGGCCGTCCCACTGGTGGAACGCATGGATCTGCCTGCTCTCGCCGACTTCATCCTCGTCGCCCGGCACGGAGGCTTCGGACGAGCCGCACGCGCCGCGGGGCGCCCGAAGGCGACCCTGTCCCGCCGGGTCGCGGAGCTGGAGGCCGCCCTAGACCTGCGTCTCGTCGAGCGCGGGGGGCGCACGCTGAAGCTCACCGAGGAAGGACGGGCGCTCTTCGAGCGAACGGGGGCATTGCTCACCGAGCTCGACGAGGCCGCGGCGGCGATCGCCTCGGGTGGGGGCCGGCCGCGAGGCAAGTTGCGGATCAGCGCGCCTCTGCTCTTCTCGCAGATCGCGATGGGCAAGATCGCGGCCGGGTTCGCGCTGAAATATCCGGAGGTCCGGCTCGAGGTCACGACGGAAGATCGGATCGTCGACATGGTCGAGGAAGGTTATGACCTGGTGATCCGGGTCAACCCGGCTCCGGATGAGAGCCTTGTCGGACGAGTCTTGCTGCGCGATCGGCTGGTCGTCGTGGCGAGCCCGGGGCTCGCTCGACCGGCGGACAATCTTGCTGTTCCGGCCGTGGTGCGGGGGGCAGGCGACCGGACCGCGGCCTGGGATGTCACGGCGACAGCTGGAAGATCACGCATCGTGGTCGAGCCAGTCCTGCGCCTGTCGTCGCTCGTCATGGTCCGCGATGCCGTGCGGGCGGGCGTCGGCGCCGGACGCCTCCCCATTTCACTTGTAAGTCACGATCTGGCCGCTGGAGCTCTGGTGCATTGGGGCGATGTGGACGGCCCAGACATCGTCCTGTGGACGCTCTATCCGTCCCGGCGGCTGCTGAGCGCTCGTGTCTCCGCCTTCCTCGACCATTTGAAGGAGTCCTTTCCCATGGGAACGCCGGACGAGCTGGCGGCCTTTGTCGGGGGATGAGGCGGCTAACCCCGCCGGCTGCCATCGCAAGGCGGGCGCAGGCCCACACTACAGGAGAGCTCATGTTTGACCACGTCGTATTCGGAGTCAGCGACTATGCAGCGAGCAAAGCGTTCTTCCTCAAGGCGCTCGAGCCGCTCGGCGTGGCCGTCGTCCTGGAGGGGCCGCTCGGCCTCGAGCTCAGCGCAGACGGTAAGTCGTCCCTGTGCATCTGCCAAACCGAGGAGAAGCCGGCGCGTCTCCACTTGGCGTTCACGGCCGCGAATCGCCGGCAAGTCGAAGCGTTCCATCGCGCAGCTCTGGAGGCGGGTGGCAAAGACAACGGCGCGCCTGGTCTGCGCCCGCAGTACCACGCCAACTACTATGCAGCGTTCGTCATCGGCCCGGACGGGCACAACATCGAAGTGGTCTGCCATGAGCCCGAGGCCTGACCCTTCCGTCGAAGGGACGTCCACGAGCGGGGTTCGCCCGCGCGCGGCGGCCCGTCCTGTCGAGCGCGATACGACGCCATCCACCCGAGCACCACGATGAGCAATCGCCTCGCGAGCTGCAGTTGCGGCGCGTTGTCGGCCGAGGTCGAAGGCGAGCCGATCCGCGTGTCCGTGTGTCACTGCCTGGCCTGCCAACGAAGAACCGGGAGCGTCTTCGGCGCTCAAGCCAGGTTCGGCCGCGAGAGCGTGAAGATCAACGGCCACGGGAAGGACTTCGTTCGAATCGGCGACGAAGGAACGAAGACCACCTTCACGTTCTGTCCCGAATGTGGCGCCACGGTCTATTACGCGATGGCCGGGCACGAGGACGTGATCGCCATACCGGTGGGAGCCTTCGCGGACCCGGCCTTCCCCGGTCCAACGTTCTCGGTCTACGAAGAGCGAATGCATGGCTGGGTGGTCATGCCGCAAGACATCGAGCACATGCGCTAGGCGCCGGTTTGAAGGCACAGGAGCTCAACGGCCGCCGCCGGTCCCGCCTCACCTCGAACGTAGCGCATCGGCCATGGACACCGCTGCAGCGCGCGGAGTTCGGCGCGCCGATCGCGACCTCGGGCAGCGGGCGCCGCGGCGGCCGGCGCCGCGGGCGACGATGTCCGAGACCGCATGGAAATCGTGCTCATCAACGCGCGCGCGCGGATCTCGGGTATACCTCCCCCATGAGCAACCTGTCCGCCATCGGCTTCGCTGTTTCCTCCGAGGACGACCTCCGGCGTACGGTCGGCGCCGCGCTCGAGCGTGCCGCTCCGCCGCCGGACCTCGGCGCGTCCGCGGCGCGCTACCTCTGGTTCCGCGACGCGAGCGGCGCCGCGCTCGCTGCCCGGCTCGACGCCCGACAGGGGATCGAATGCCTCACCCCCTTCTTCGCCGCGCCCGACGGCGGCACGCGCTGGCGCGTGCACACGAGCGCGCCGCACCTCGATCGCGAGTGCCTGCATTGCAGCGGCGCGGACTGCGACGTGCTCGACCCTTCGTCCGGCGAGATGTACACGCGGACCGCGCTGCAATTCCTGTTCTTCGAGCCTTATCAGGCCTGGCTCGCGGACGAGCGGACGTTCGAGGTCGTGATCGTCGGCTTCGCCTCGTCCCTCTCGCTCTGCTCCACGCCCGACGACTTCGAGCGCGCGCAGGCGGCGCTCTTCGGCGATGCCGAGCCCGGCGTCCCGCGCGCGCCCGGCAAGCCCATGCGCCTCGCGGCCCAGGCATTCATGCCGCACGGCATGTTCGGCGCCGAGGGCCAGCTCGGCGCGCGCGCCCGCGCCCTGCTCACGGGAAACGTCGAGTCGGTCACCCTCGCACGCAACGACATCGCTGGGGGCACGTTCGTACACACGCGCGTCCGTACCCTCGGCGGTCCCATCGACATCGTGGCGCCGGCGGACGCCGTGGAGATCCCGGAGCGCGCGACGCTTATGATCGCCGACTGCTGGCTGGTCGGGCGACCCGTCGAGGCGCCGCCCCGGAAGACCGGCTTCTTCCGACGCATCCTCGGCCGGGCCTGAGATCGGGGTGCTTTCGAAGCGCTGCGCCACGGTGCGCTCCTGCCTCTCGGCTTCGGCGCCGCGCCCCGGAGCTTATGCTCTAGCGGATGTCGTCGACGCTCACGCCGAGCCGCTCGGCGTAGAGGCCAAGGGTGCGCTGCCACGCCGGGCGGGCCTGACAGCGCTCGAAGTAGGCCTTGAGCCTCGGGAAGGGATCCATCAGGTCGGTCTTGCGGATGCTGCGCAGGACGCCGGCCATCATGATGTCGGCCGCCGTGAAATCGTCGCAGGCGATCCACGTGCGACCCTCTAGGCGGCGTTCGACGTGGCCGAGCCAGCGGCGGGCGAGGTTGGGCACCTCCGCGTGGAGCGTGGGCGCGGCCTTGCCGCTGTCGAAGATCCCGATCATGTCGAGGCACACCAGGGTCGGCTCGACGGTGCCGACCGCGGCGAAGCACCACTGGACGACACGGGTGCGGCCCTGGACATCGGACGGGATCAGCTTGCCGGCCTTCTCCGCCAGGTAGAGCACCACCGCGGCAGATTCGGCCACCACGAAGCCGTCGTCGTCGATGACCGGCGCCTGGCGGAAGGGGCTGATGCGGCCGTAGGCTTCGCTGTCGAGGTCGCCGGCGGTGTGGTCGAGCGCGTGGACTCGATACGGCAGCCCGGTCTCCTCGAGCGCCCACTGCGCCCGGAGATCTTTCGTCTCGCCGATCCCCTCGGGGAAGATTCTTCCGAAGCCATAGAGCGTGATCATTCCGTCCTCCGATCGGTGGCCGGGTCCACCGGCCGCGCCCGAGCGTGCCATGCCGCGGATGGCGGTGCGAGCTCCTGCGCCGGACCGCGCGCGAGAGCCGCCACCTTGGTCAAGCGGCTCCGAGCACCGCGGCGCCAGCGTCGCCGCTGGCGATCCTCTCGTCGCCCGAGGCGACGGCCCGCTTCATCGCGAGCCACGCCTGACGCGGGGGACCCCGGCGCTCCACCCCATCGCGGCGCACGCCGACGTACACCGGGGCCCGGTGGAGCGGCTCGGGCAGCGTCCGCGCAGCGCCGGAGCCCCCGGACATGGCAGCCGCGGGCGGGTCGAGGCGAGCGCAGGCGCGTCGACGCGGCGGCTTACGCGGCGCGCCACGAGGCGCCCGACGGTGCGCTGCTCAAAGGGGTGGACGGACTTAGTAAATAGTGCTAACTTACTTTCCGACCACGAGACGCGGGCCGGTGGAAGCCCGCTGTGATGAACCGTCCCCGTGGTGCGTCTGGTCAGGGCCTGACGAAGGCGCACGCTAGCCACGAGCAGGAGAGCCGTCCATGACCGTTGTGATCGGAAACAAAGAGTATTTCCCGGGCGTTGGCAAGATCCCCTACGAGGGGCCCGAGTCCGACAACCCCCTCGCCTTCAAGTGGTACGATGAAAGCCGCGTCGTCGCTGGCAAGCCCATGAAGGACCACTTCAAGTTCGCCGTGTGTTACTGGCACACGTTCTGTGGTCGTGGGCACGACCCGTTCGGTCCGGGGACGATCAACTTCCCCTGGGACGAGGGCAAGGACCCGCTGACCCGCGCTCGCATGAAGATGGACGCGAACTTCGAGTTCATCACCAAGCTGGGCGCGACGCACTACTGTTTTCACGACATCGACCTCGTGGAGGAGGGCGACAGCCGCGCCGAGACGTCGCGCCGCCTTCAGAGCGTCGTCGAGTACGCCAAGCAGAAGCAGGCGCAGTCGGGCGTCAAGCTGCTGTGGGGCACGGCGAACCTGTTCTCCAACCCGCGCTACATGAACGGCGCCTCCACGAACCCGGATTTCTCCGTGGTGGCCTACGCCGGCGCTCAGCTGAAGGACGCCCTCGACGCCACCATCGCGCTGAACGGTGAGAACTACGTGTTCTGGGGCGGCCGCGAAGGTTACATGAGCCTCCTGAACACGGACATGAAGCGCGAGAAGGAGCACTTCGCCCGCTTCTTGACCATGGCTCGCGACTACGCGCGCGCCCGGGGCTTCAAGGGGACCTTCTTCATCGAGCCCAAGCCCATGGAGCCGTCGAAGCACCAGTACGATTTCGACGCCGAGACCGTGATCGGCTTCCTGCGCCAGCACGGCCTGGACAAGGACTTCAAGCTCAACCTGGAGACGAACCACGCGACGCTCGCCGGCCACACCATGGAGCACGAGATGCAGGTGGCCGCGGACGCCGGCATGCTCGGCAGCATCGACGCCAACCGCGGCGACTATCAGAACGCGTGGGACACCGATCAGTTCCCCTACAACATCAACGAGACGGTGGAGATGATGCTCATCCTGCTCCGCAGCGGCGGGTTCCAGGGTGGCGGCGTCAACTTCGATGCGAAGCGTCGTCGCAACTCGACGGATCTGGTCGATACCTTCCACGGTCACATCGGCGGCATGGATGTGTTCGCCCGCGCGCTCATCATCGCCGATGACCTGATCCGCAAGTCGCCGCTCGAGTCGATGCGCAAGGCTCGTTACGCGTCGTTCGACGGCGGCAAGGGCGCGGAGTTCGAGCAGGGGAAGCTGACGCTGGAGCAGCTGGCCGAGATCGGCAACGCCGGTGGTGAGGTCAAGCTCACGAGCGGTCAGCAGGAGCTGTACGAAAACATCGTCAATCGGTGGATTCGGTAGGTCGATCGAGCGAGCGGACGGCATCCCCGGCGCGCTCCAGCTCGACGCCGCCATCGCCGCCGCGTTAGAGGACTGCGCCTCCTCGGGGCGTTCGCTCGCTTTCCCTCCAGCCCACGCGTGAGCGCGGGCGGGAGGATGCGCGGGGCGGGGACGGGCGGGCGGGCGCGCCGAGCGCCGCCCGAGGTGCCATAAGGCCCGAGGAGGCTTGACGTCGCAGGCGCGCCCCGTGCGGCGCGCACCGTCGCAGGCGCGCGTGGTGGGGCGCGCATCGTCGCAGGCGCGCGTGGTGGGGCGCGCATCGTCGCAGGCGCGCGTGGTGGGGCGCGCGCCGTCGCAGGCGCGCGTCGTTCGGCGCGCATCGTCGCAGGCGCGCGTCGTTCGGCGCGCGCCGTCGCAGGCGCGCGTGGTGGGGCGCGCATCGTCGCAGGCGCGCGTCGTTCGGCGCGCATCGTCGCAGGCGCGCGTCGTTCGGCGCGCACCGTGAGGTCTCAGTCAGCAAGGCCCGAAGGCAGACATGCCGGGCAAGAGGGTGGTGATGGAGACGCGCAAGCCAGTCATTCTGGGTTTCATGGGCAACCGGGGGTTCTTCCCCACGGAGTTCGCGGTGGAGGGCGCGCGGGCCACGGCCGCGGTCGTGGAGGCGCTGCTCGGAGAGCACGTCAAATATGTCGATCTAGGCAATGTCGAGTCCTACGCAGACGCCAAGCGCGCTGCGGGGGTGGCTCAGGAGTACCGGCAGGGAGTCGATGGCGCCGGCGCTATCGGCGTGATCTGCTCCATGTACAATTTCTCGGATGAGAACGGCATTCGAGACTTCCTACGCCTCGCGGATCTGAACATTCCGGTCCTGATCCACACGGAGCCGGACGTGCGTGGCCAGGGGAGGATGGGGGAGCGGGGCCGCCGTGACGGCGCCTGTGGCCGTTTTTCCGCGGCCAACGCCCTGCGCCACATCGGCTACCCCTACACCTTGACGACCAAGCACTGCGAGTCGGTGCGCTCTGCCCAGTTCGCGCGGGATCTGCACGCGTTCTATGCCACGTGTGTTCTGGCCTCCAAGTTTCGGCGTCGCGGCCGCGGCGTTCGCCTGGGGCTGGTAGGGTCGGGGCCGGACGCCTTCCAAACGGTCACCCACGTTTCCACGGAGCTCTTGGGGCACATGGGGTTGAGCACGGTGGGGCTGGAGCTGATCGCCCTGGATCGGCAGATGCGCCAGGTCGATGAGGCGCAGCTCTCCGACAAGCGCGACGAGATCCGCGCCCACTTTGGCGCGGTCGATGTCCCGCCGTCTTCGCTGGACGCTATCGCGCGCATGGGCGTGGTCTTCGACCGCTTCATCCGCGACAACGACCTCGACGGCATCGCCGTGCGGTGCTGGACGGAGATGCAGAAGTACCAGATCGGCGGGACGGTCGGGGTCATGCCGTGCACGTGCATGAGCATGCTCTCGGACAAGCTCTTGCCCGCCGCGTGTGAAACGGACATCGCGGGCTGGATGGGGATGTACATGCTGCAATGCGCGTCCGGCCTGGTTCCGGTCCTGGGGGACTGGAACAACATGTTCGACGACGACCGTGAAGAGGTCGACCTCTTTCATTGCGGCGTCTGGGCCAAGAGCGTCATGCACCCCGGGGCCAAGATCACGGAGCATCAGATCCTGGCCAAGGAGGTGGGCAAGGACAACAGCTGGGGCGCGGTCGACGGCGATCTCAAGCCCGGGACGTGCGCTTTCTTGCGTCCGTGCACCAACGCGCGGGAGGGCAACATCTTCATGTATGGTGGCGTGGGGCGCGTGACGGAGGACCGCATCAAGACCTTTGGCACGCGCGGTCGCGTCCACATCCCGCGTATCCAGAAGCTCTTCCGCTACGTCACGGACCCCCAGCGGGCGGTGGAGCACCACACGGCCCTCGTGGTGGGTGAGGGCCAGGCCATCGCCACCACCATGAAGGCGGTGCGAGACGCCCTGCCGTACATCAATGCCCAGGCAGGCCTGAGCCAGACGGGTCGCGCGTTGATCGAGTACTACGAGCACAGCACGGTGGAGGAGCTCTAGCGGCTCGAAGGCGGCGCGCGTCGCCCAGCCAGCGCGAGCGCCGGGCGAGCGATCGAAGGCTGAGCCCCTCGTGCCGACGGCAGGGCCCCCCTTGGGCGGGTACGGGTCGCCGCGGCGAGGATCGCTCCGCGCTCGGGTACGAGCGGCGCCCGGTCGGGAACGAGCCAGGCTCCGTTCCGCGTGACCTGCAGGCCGGGCGTCGCCGGGCCGCGGATCGAGGACCGGGGCCCGCCGCGAGCCACGGCCCCTCGCCCAGGACCCGCGCCGAGGCGGGCCCGGCTCGTGACCCGGCCGGACTTGCGGTAAGCTCCCCGCATCATGAGCGACGTCGAGCAGGTCCTGGCCGCAGCGCTGCGTCTGTCGGCGCAGGTCCGGGCGGCCGCGGCGGCGCAACGAGCCGATGGATCCGGCCGCGCCCGCGGCGCGCCGGCTCACCGGCACGCTGGGCCAAAAGCTCGCCATCTCCGGAGTCCAACCCCTTGGTGAAGCAGAGGACCGATGACAACGATCAACTACGTGGTTGGCGACGCTACCAGGCCGGTCGGCGAGGGCGCACGGATCATCGCCCACGTGTGCAATGACATCGGCGGCTGGGGCCGGGGCTTCGTGACCGCGCTGTCGGCGCGCTGGGCTGCGCCAGAGGCAGAGTACCGGCGCTGGCACCGAGGTGAGCTCGCTGGTCCGCCGTTCGGGCTGGGCCAGGCGCAGCTCGTGGAGGTCGAAGCCAGGCTGTGGGTCGCGAACATGATCGGCCAGCACGGCGTGCGGGCGCGCGACGGGGTCCCACCGGTGCGCTACGAGGCGATCGACGCCGCGCTCGCGGCGGTCGCCGCTTTCGCGCGCCAGCACGACGCATCCGTGCACATGCCTCGCATCGGGGCAGGCTTGGCCGGAGGCAGCTGGAGCGAGATCGAGCCCCTCATCGAGCGGAACCTGTGCTCGGCGGGGCTTCGCGTCAATGTCTATGATCTCCCGGAACAGCGGTGAGCTGCAGCCCCGCCCAGCCAGCCGATGGGCCGCCGAGCGGTTGACCATTTGCTATCATCAGGTGCATTCGTGTCGAAGGTTGATCTCAAGAGAGAGCTCAAACATCTCTACCAGGCGTCCGCGAAGGAGGTGGTCCAGGTCGACGTGCCAACATTCAAGTTCCTCATGATCGACGGCGCGGGCGACCCGAACACCTCAGAGGCGTATGCGAAGGCGGTGGAGGCGCTGTTCTCCGTCTCCTACACGGCGAAGTTCATGGTGAAGAAGGGGGCGCGAGGGATCGACTATGCGGTCATGCCCCTCGAAGGCCTTTGGTGGTCGGATGACATGTCCGTCTTCACCTCCAACGATAGATCGAGGTGGAAATGGACGATGATGATCATGCAGCCTCATTTCGTGGAGGAGGCCGTGATCCAGGCGGCCATGGCGGAGGTGCGGCGAAAGAAGGCGCTCCCCGCGGTGGACGCGCTCAGGCTGGAGAGCTTCACCGAAGGATCATGCGCGCAGATACTCCACGTCGGCCCATTCTCGGAGGAGGGGCCGACCATCCAGCGAGTGCATGACTTCATCGGCGCGCGCTCGGCGCTCGCAGGGAAGCACCACGAGGTGTATCTGAGCGACATACGTCGCGCCGATCCGGCGAAGTGGAAGACCATCATCCGCCAACCCATGGAGTGATGGCCGACGGAGCGGTCGCGCCGGCGTCGCGGCGCGGCGCGGCGCGGCGCGGCGCGGCTCGTGCGTCGATCCGCAGAAGGCACGCTCTCCCTCACCACCACGACCCGTCCTCGGAGGTCCTATGAAGCGAGTCACTGGCATCGGCGGGCTGCCGGCCAATGACGAGGGGGCACTTGGCCGGCACGAATCGGCGGCCTGAAATTTTCTTTTGTTAGATGGCTTACGCAGTCGCCGGTTACGATTGGACACGCGGGGGCCTTGCGGCGGCCACCCCGCGGGGATGACAATCGGGTGCGATGGGGACCTCCTCCTGGCCGGTGCTGGTCGATCTGCACGAGCGGACCGACGGATACGTGGTGGCGACCTGGCGGCGGCTCATGCTGCTCGTCTGGCGCGGGCAGGACAGCGTCGCCGGCATCGAGCGTTCCCGGGCGCTCTTCCGGGCCTGGGCGGAGCGCCAGCCGGGAGGGGCAGCGTTCCTGGTCGTGGTCCCCCGCGAGCGCACCGGGCCGCCCGACGAGGAGACCCGGGCGGCGATGCAGCGGGCGGCGAGCGCTCCCGGGGGGTACATGAAGGGCATTGCCACGCTCGTCGAGGCCGAGGGGTTCATCGCCGCCTCGGTCCGCGCCATCATGATGCAGCTGCAGCCGAGCGGGACGCAGGCGCCCCCGCCGAACATCTTTCGGACGCCGGCCGAGGTCGCGGCCTGGGCGGCGGCGGTGCTGCAGGACCGGGAGATCACGCCAGAGAAGCTGGCGGAGGCGATCCGGATGGCGCGCGAGGGCTGAGCGCGCGCCCGCCGCCGGATCGCCCTCGGGGCGGCCCGGTGTGCCCGGGCGGCCCCTTCGGTCCGCGGTTATGAACGGACTGTACGTTTCCGCCAACCTCCCGATGAGGCGGCCGCCCCGCGCCACCCGCCGTCAGGCTCTGTCGAACACGGCTCGGTTGATCTTGTCGCAGAGCGCCGCGTCGTGGCCGAGCTTCGCGTCGTGGAGGCTCACCGCGGGGACCGCGCCCATCAACGAGTTCGTCAAGAACACCTGATCCGCAGCCATCAGATCCTCCACCGTGAGGCGCCGGTCCTCGACGGCGAAGCCCCACTGCGGTAGGAGCCGCCGGACCTCGGCCGCCATGGTGCCCGGCAGCGCGTGCGCCGAAGCGGGGAAACACGCGGTGTCGCCGAACACGCAGCACACGCTCGCGGTGTTCGTCTCCGACACGGAGCGATCCGCGTTGAGGATCAACGCTTCGTCCCCCCCGTGGCGCTTGGCCCAATCCCCGGCCAGCTTGTAGTACATGTAATTGAGGGTCTTGTGGCCGGCGAGGTGCGTGTGCCGGCAGTGCGGGTACACCCGGAGGGACAGCCCTGGCCGCGAGCTCAGGGCGGGGCGCGGCGAATAGGGCTTGGCGCTCGCGAAGAGCACGGGCGACGGCCGCGCGCCGCTCGGCCTGCCCGCGGCCGCCAAGAGCTTCACCACGGCGACCGCGCTCGACAGGCCGTTCCTCTGGATGAGCTGCGCGATGACGTCGGCCCACGTGACGTCCGGCGGCGCGGACTGGAAGAACTCCCGCCAGGCGAGCTCGAAGCGTCGCAGATGGGCCTCGAGCAGGATCGGGCGGCCCGCTTGAACCCGCAAGGTCTCGAAGAAGCCGAAGCCGTACGTCAGTCCCTCGCAGTCGAGCGGCACCGAAGCGGCCGCGCTCGGTTTGAAGGCTCCGTCCTGCCAGACCGTGCTGGCGCCCTGCTCGTCGCCGCTCGTCGCATCCAGGGCGTTCGTCAGCGTGCGCCCCTTGTGGAGCGTCTCTTCGAACTCACTCGCTGGATCCGAGTCGAAGACGATGCCACCACCGACGGAGAACACGACCTTGCCGCCCGTGAACGTCGCGGTCCGGATCGCGATGGATAGATCCATCGCACCGTCGAACCCGACGTAGCCGATGCTGCCCGTGTAGATGTGCCTGCGGACCGGCTCGAGCTCGTCGATGATCTCCATCGCCCGGATCTTCGGGCAACCCGTGATCGAGCCGCCCGGGAAGGTCGCGCGGAGCAGATCGACGGCATCCATGCCGGGATCGAGCTCGCCCGTCACGATCGAGACGAGGTGATAGACGTTCTGATAGGCCTCGAGGCGCTTGTGCTCGAGCACGCGCACCGACCCCGGGCGGCAGACCTTGCCGATGTCGTTGCGGAGCAGGTCGACGATCATCGACAGCTCGGCGTCTTCCTTCGCGCTCTCCTGCAGCTCCGTCCGCAGGGCATCATCCTCGGCCGGCGTCTTCCCGCGAGGCCGTGTGCCTTTGATGGGCCGCGTCTCCACGCTGCCGTTCCTGAGCTGGATGAACCGCTCGGGAGAGGTCGAGACGATCTGGTGGTCTCCGGCGTTGATGTACGCGAAGAAGGGGGCCGGATTGTCTGCATACATCCTGGCGAAGCAGTCGAAGGGGTCCCCGGCGAACGGCGCCTGAAAGCGCTGGGACATGTTCACCTGGTAGACGTCGCCGTCGACGATGTACCTGCGGATCGCCTCGACCGCCGAGATGTACTCCTCTCGCGAAACGATCGAAGCGCATTTGCCGCTCGCTTGCGGCGCCCGCTCGCGGGGCGCCGCCGGCGCGCCGAGCGCCTCCTTGAAGCGCGCCACGTCTCGGTGAAACGCGGCGTCGTCCCCTTGCAAGCGGATCGCCAGGAGCGTCGTCGCCCCCGAGATTCGGTCGTGGATCACGAGGATGGCCGGCGCCACGAGGTGCATCAGCGGCAGCCCGAGATCGTCGATGCTCGTCCGCGGCAGCTGTTCCAGGCAGTCCTTCAGATCGTACGCGAAGTAGCCGAGGAGCCCGCTCGACAGCGGCAGCGGCGCTCCCAGCTCCGGCACGCTGCAGCGCTGCAGCAGGCGGCGCAGCGCGGTGAATGGGTCCTCGTCGAGCTCGACGCGATGCTCGCCGTCGGCGAGCGTGGTCCGCGTGCGGTGGCCGCTCAGCGAGAGCCAGGGATAGACGCCGAGGATGTGGTGACGGGCGGAGTCGAGCTCCCCGCCGCTCATCAGGGCCACGGTGCCGGGCAGATGTGCGAAGCGGCGCACCACTTCCACGAACGGCTCCTTCAGGTCGAGGGGCTCGGAATGCACCCCCGTCACTCTTCGGAGCCAGGGCAGGCTGACGTCGATCGCAGCTGCGTTCATGACAGCGTTCCTTTCAGCGGACCCGAGCGCAGAAAGTTCTCGACCAGCGTGAACCCGTGCTGGGTGAGGAAGCTCTCGGGGTGGAACTGGACGCCGAACAGCGGATGGCGAACATGCTGGATCGCCATCGGCACTCCGTCCGTGGACCGGGCGTTGACCCTCAGATCCTCGCTGACGCCGGTGATGGCGAGTGAATGATAGCGCGCTACCGTGAACGGTTGGGGGACGCCTTCGAAGAGACCCGTCCCGTCGTGATGGACGGCGCTCGTCTTGCCGTGCATCGGCACGGGCGCGTGCACCGTGCTGCCGCCGAACGCTTCGTTCATGCACTGCATGCCGAGGCACACGCCCAGAATGGGGAACTCGCCCTGGTAGTGGCGGATGAGCTCGGTCGAGATGCCGGCGGCGCTCGGGCTCTTGGGGCCAGGGCTCACGAGGACGTAGTCGGGCCGCTGGCGCGCGACGTCTTCCACCGAGAGCGCGTCGGCGCGGAACACCGAGATGTCCAGGTCGTAGCTGCGGAACATCTGCACGAGGTTGAAGGTGAAGGAGTCGTAGTTGTCGATGACGAGAAGCTTGGCAGGCATGCTCTAGCCTCGTGTTTTCGTTAGAGAGAGGGCGCCGCCTTCCCCCCCGGCGCGGCCGCTACAACATCGTGAGCCCACCATCGACAGGCAGGTACGAGCCGGTCATGAACCGCGACAGGTCGCTGGCCAAGAAGAGCACGGCGCCCGCCATGTCCTCCGGCAAGCCGTTGCGGCGCATCGGGGACTTGGAGGCGATCGCCTCCTTGACCGCGGGCGCCATCGGCATGGCCGCGTCCGTCAACGTGAGCCCGGGCGCGACCGTGTTGACGCGAACGCCATAAGGACCCAGCTCGGCGGCGATCGAGCGAACGAAGGCGTCGACCGCGGCCTTGGCCGTGCTTTGCGCGAGGAATCCCTCATTGCTGCGTTTGGAGAGGCTGCTCGACACCGCCACGATGCTGCCGCTCTTGCGCCGGAGCATCTCCGGAGCGACCGCCTGGCACGGGTAGAACACCGCCTTGAGCTCATCGCTGACCTTCCGCTCGAGATCGGTGAAGTCGTACTCGACGAAGGGGCGATGACGAAAGTTCATATGCGCGTTCGCCACCAGGACGTCGATGCGCTCGAAGCGCTGGTGGACCGCCTTCACGAGGTTGGCCACGTCGCCGGCGTGCGTCACGTCGGCCCCGAAGACCTCCGCGATCCCGCCCTCCGCCTCGATCTGCTCCTTGACGCGCCGGGCCTGCGCCTCGCTGTCCCGGTAGTTGATGGCCACCCTCGCGCCGTGCTCCGCGAGCAGCAGCGCGGTGGCGAGCCCGATACCGCGGCTGCCGCCGGTGACCAGCGCCACCTTGTCCTGGAGCAGCCCGGAGCCCGCCCGCGTCTTCGGCGCTCGTCGCGCCGTGGAGGAGGGCTGCGCCTTTCGCTCGCTGGGAGGCCGGCGCGCGACCTCGCGGTCGATCGCGGCGGCCATCGCGTCGAGCTTGGGCGAATCGAAGAGCTCCGACACGCCGAGCTCGACCCCGAATGCGTCCTTGATCCTCGCCAAGACGCGCATGGCAGAGAGCGAGTGCCCGCCGACGCCGAAGAAGTGCGTTCGGCGACCGATGCGCGCGGCGGGCACGTTCACGACGAGGGACCAGATGTCGGCGAGCGCGCGCTCGGTCGGGCTCGCCGGAGGCTCGTACGGGTCGCTTTGCTGCAGCTCGCCCTTCGCCTCGAGGAGCGCGCGGCGGTTCAGCTTGCCGTTCGGCAGCTGCGGCATCGCGTCGAGCAGGACGAACGCGTCCGGCACCATGTACGCCGGTAGCCTGTCTTGCAGGAACGCGCGCAGCTCGAGGATCTGCACGGCGCTGCCGGGCGCGCTCGTGTAGAACGCGACCAGCCGATCGCCGTTCCCCACGACCGCCCGGGCCCGGACGCCTTCGAAGTCGCCGAGCACCTTCTCCACCTGGCGCACGTCGACGCGGAAGCCCCGCACCTTGACCTGAAAGTCCCAGCGACCGATGTAGTCGAGCGTGCCGTCCGGCAGATGCCTGACGACGTCGCCCGTGTTGTAGAGGCGATCGCTCGGTGCAGCGCCGAACGGGTTGGCCACGAAGCGCTCGGCGGTCAGGGCATCGAGGCCGTGGTACCCCTCGGGCACGCTCACGGAGGCCACGTGCAGCTCCCCGGCGACGCCTTCGGGCACCAGCCTGCCCTGGCGATCGAGCACGTAGACCTTGGTGTTGGCGATCGGCGTGCCGATCGGGACGAAATCTCGCTGGCCGTCGAAGCTCGACGTATCGTAGTAGGTGATGTCGTTGAGCTCGGTGCAGCCATAGTTGTTGAGCAGGCGCGCGCTCGGGAACACCTCGCGGAAAGCGAGCACCAGGGCCTTCGGCAGCGGCTCGCCGGCGGTGATACATATCTTCAGCGCCGGCAAGCGCCGCCCGCTCGACTGAAGCTGCTCGATGACGCTCGCGAGGTGCGAGGGTCCGATGTTGAGGCGGCTGACGTGGTGCTCGGCCAGCGCGGCGACGAAGGCCGCCGCATCTCGAACGGTGTCGTTACCGATGAACACCTGCGGGCACCCGTTGAGCAGGCCCGCGAACAGCTCCTTGACCGCGACCGCAAAGACGAACGTCGTCTTCTGGGCGACGACCTCGCCTGCCTCGAACGGCAGCCTGGCTTCGAGGGCGCTCAGCCAGTTGTTGAGCTGGCGATGGGGCACCCGGACGCCCTTGGGCTTGCCGGTGGACCCCGACGTATACATGACATAGGCGAGCGCCTCGGGCTGCGCGCGCAGCTCCGGCGGCGTATCCGGGTACGCCGACGCGGCGTTCCAGACCTCCTCGAGCTTGAGGCACCGAGCGTCGTCGAGCTCGAGCAGATCCTTTTGCCGGGCGCCGCAGACGACGGCGCTCGGGCGCGCGTCATCGAGGATTTGCCGCACGTAGGACTTCGGGTATGCCGGGTCGAGCGGCACGTACGCCGCCCCCGCCTTCCAGATACCGAGCAGCGTCGCGAGCAGCTGGCCGCTGCGATCCAGACACACGGCGACCAGATCCCCTGGCGCGACGCCCCGCGCCGCGAGCGCGTGCGCCACCTGGTTCGCGTGCCGCGCGACCTCGAGGTAGCTCCAGGCGCCCCGCTCGTCCCAGCACGCCACCGCGCCCGGCGAGCGCTCGACCTGCGCGTCGAAGCGCTGGACGAAAGACCAGGCTGGAGCTGGGGTCACCGGCGCTCGGTTGTACTGCTCGAGCAGCTTCTGAACGTCGGAGGCGCGCAGCAGAGGCAGTTCGAGCACGCGCCGGCCCGCGTCGCTGAACATGCCTTCCAGCACCTGCTGATGGTGAGCGAGCAAGCGCTCGATGGCCTCGCGATCGTACAGATCGGAGGCGTACACGACCTCCACCGCGAGCTCGTCCGCCCCGCCCGAGTACGACAGCTCGATCTCGCATCGTGCGGGGACGTGCTCTCTCGCGAGCAGCCTCCGAACCGCGTCGTCGCCCTCGTCGGGATCGGGGTAAGCGTGGAACTTGACGTCACCCGGCAGCGGAGCGCCCAGCGAAGTCTCGGGGAAATTTTGGTGCCTCATGACGATGGGCACCAGCGGGTTCGCGCCGCCGCGACGCGCGACGTCGGTCGCCTGCAGGATCCGTTCGAAGGGCACGGCATGCTCGAACGCGGTCAGCACCTGGGCGCGCACCGCCTTGAGCAGCGCGCCGACGCTGCTCTGTTCGTCGATGTGCAGCCGGAGCGGCAAGATGTTGATGAAGAACCCGATCAAGGGCTCGAACTCGACGTCCGTTCGGTTGGACGTCGTGGTGCCGATGCAGAGGTCGTCCCTGTTCGTATACCGGCTGAGCGTGACGCCGAGCGCCGCGAGCAACGACATGAAGATCGTGCAGCCGTGCTGGCGAGACAACCGCTCGAGGTTTTGCGCAAACTCGCTCGAATAGCGATGCACGAAGCTCCCGCTCTTCGTGCCGGATTTCGCCCGCCGCGTATGCGTCGTGGGGAGCTCGAGGCTGTCCTCGTAGCCCTCGAGCGTTCGACGCCAATAGTCGAGGCGGGCGGACACGTCCGAGGCCCGCTGCAAGCGTGCATAATCTTTGTACTGTACGGTCAGCGGCGGCAAAGCTGGCCGCTCCGCGCGGCAGAACGCCGCGTAAGCGCTCTGAAGCTCCCCCAGGAAGATGGCTCTCAGCGACCAAGCATCCGCCGCGATGTGGTGCACGTTGAACAGGAGCAGGTGCCGGTCCCCCGACAAGCGCAGCAGGCTCACGATGAAGATCGGACCCCGGAGGAGGTCGAAGCGATGATCGAGGTGTCGCTCGAGGTGCTCCAGCATCCGAGCGCGGTCGACGGCGATCACCGGCAGGCGCACGTGCTCCGGCGGCGCGACGAACTGCACGGGCTCTCCCTCGTCCGTCTGCCCGTAGTAGGTGCGTAAGCTCTCGTGACGGGCGACGATCTCGCTCAAACTCTGCTCCAGCGCCGAGACATCGAGGTTGCCTCGGACGAGCAGCAGGAGGGGCAGATTGTAGCTCGTGTTCTCCGGGCTGCGCTGGTGGTGGATCCACAGCCGCTCTTGAAAGAGGGACAGCGGGCTGCCCTCGTCGCCCGGCGCCGTCTGCACCTGCAGTTCATCCGCCGTCGCCGCTGGGGACACTGCCATGGCCGAGGGTGACATCACGACGGGTTGCAAGCTCGCTGCCTCTTCGCGAACGATGCCACCCTCGTTGTGCACGAGCCCCGAACGGCTCGTGGCGTGAACATACGAACCCTCATCGACAGCCATACCTGTTCCTCCAGGGGATTGGAATGTTCAAATGCGCCCGCGATTCGCACACCCTTGGTGATAACTGGGCTACATTTGCACACAGCTAAACCCTAACTTAAGTTTTGTGTGATCTCCCATACCCCGGCGGTGCCCGATCGGGACCGCCTCTTCCAGCACGCGGGGCCGCCTCTTCAGCACGCGGTCGCTCAGAGGGGCACTCACGACTCGGCAGGCCGCCGAGGCCGGTCAATCGCCGCAGCTCCTTCTCAAGTACACCAAGGAACGGTCGATCATGCGCGTTCGGGCGTGCACCGCGTCGTTCAGTTCCCGCCAGTCGAGCACGCGGACCTTACCACGATCTGGCTTTGGTCGGAAGAGTTTGGTAGGTTCTCGCGCACAAGACCACGCTCATGGTGGTCGCGTGGACGTAGTGATGGCCGTGGAACGTGTCAACGGATTTGAAACGGCGGGGACGTGGATTCCAGGGGGAAGCAGCTTACCGTCTCGAGAAAATGGTGCGGCGCGCTGAGCTGAGAAAGGCATCGGCGCAGACGGTGGCTCCGGACTCGGAAGCGCTGTCGACATCCAAGTAAACGTGTTGTTTCGCGGAAGTTTCTGATCGAGATGGAAATGGCAATCTGATCCTAGTCACCCGGTCAGTAGAACAGGCCTCCGCCTCCCGCCGCCCTGGCCCGGCGTGTCCCACCCGCCGTCGCCCGCCCAGTCCGCTCCCCAGTGTGCCGCGGCATCGAGGGGAGCGGCGCGCCCGGCGCCGCGGGATCGCGGAGCTCCCGATGCCGAAGGCGGCGTTCGAGGCCGCGAAGGCCCAGGTCGCCCGCTGGCTCGCGGGGCTCTCCGATCCGAGCGTGACGTGGGTGCGCGGCTGACCTTTGGGGCCGACGCGTGGGAAAGATGCTGAAAGCAGGAGGGGGGCCGCCGCATCGTGATAGAAGGGCTGCTCCATGTCGACTGGGGCGCTTCATCCAACCACCTTCGGGCTTCGCGCTGGGGCTCTCGCCACGCAGGACCTCACCGTGCTCGCGTTTCGCGGTCGCGAGTCCATCTCGCGCGGCTATCGGGTCGACATCGACGTTGCGGTGCCGGTCGCCGACCCGGCAGCCTTCGAGTCGCAGATCCTCGTGAAGCCGATGCATCTCGCGCTCCAAGGCGAGGGAGCCCCTCACCGCGTCATCCATGGCGTCTGCACCCACGTGAGGTGGAGCGCCGCCCTCGACGACGGCCGCAGCGTCTACCGGCTCCGCCTCGCCTCGCGCCTCTCGCTGCTCGGCAGGCGCCGCACGAGCCGCATCTTCCAGGACAGGACCGTCGACGCCATCGTGGACCTCGTCCTCGGCGAGTGGCGTGTCCCCCGGCGGTTCGCGCTCGTCCGCGCCTCGTCGAAGCGCGCCTATTGCGTGCAGTACCGCGAGACCGACCGCGACTTCGTGACGCGCCTGCTCGCGGAGGAAGGGCTCTTCTACTACTTCGAGCACGACCCGGGTGCCGGCGCCGAAACGATGGTGATCGGCGACGACGCGAGCATCTATCCCCCGATCGCCGGCGCCCCGCGGCTCGTCCACAGGAGCGCGCCGGCGGGGCTCGGCGCCCTCTCGCCCGGCGAGGACCACGTCCAGCGGTTCTCCGCGGAGCGCTCCGTGCGGCCGACGGCGGCCGTCATCCGCGACTACGACTTCGAGCGCCCGCTGTTTCACCCATCCTCGTCGGCACGGACGGCGCAGCGAGAGGGCGGCGGCGCGGACGACGGCCGGTACGAGCACTACGAGCACCACGGCGACTACGAGGAGGCCGAGGTCGCGCGCGACGACGCGGCGATCCGGCTGGAGCAGCTGCGCCGGAAGGCCGTGGTCGCCCGCGGCGAGACCTCGTGCCGGAGGCTCGTGCCCGGCCATCGCTTCGCCCTGGAGGCGCACGACGTCGCGGCGTACGGTCGGGGCTGGGTGGTGACGCGCGTCGATCACGACGGCGAGGCGCCGCAAGTCGCGGGCGCGTCGCCCACCTACCGCGCCCGCTTCGCCTGCGCGCCGGACACGGTCTGCGTCCGCCCGCGCCCCGCGCCGCGGCGCATCCAGCAGGTCGTCGAGACCGCGACCGTGGTCGGTCCGCCGGGCGAGGAGGTGCACACGGACGCGTTCGGGCGCATCAAGGTCCAGTTCCACTGGGATCGCGAGGGCCAGGGCGACGACCGCAGCTCGTGCTGGATCCGCCACGCCGAGCTCTGGGCGGGGCGCGGCTTCGGCACCCAGTTCGTCCCGCGCGTCGGCATGGAGGTGGTCGTCACGTTTCTCGGCGGCGACGTCGACCGCCCGCTCGTGACCGGCTGCGTCGGCAATGCGGTGAACCGCACGCCGTTCCCGCTCCCCGAGGCCAAGACCCGGAGCGGCGTGAAGACGCGGAGCAGCCCGAGCGGCGGCGGCCACAACGAGCTCAGCTTCGAGGACCGCAAGGGCAGCGAGCTCATCCACCTCCGCGCCGAGCGCGAGCTCGACGTCCACGTCGGCACCCATCAGCGGGTCGGCGTCGGAAACGACCGCTCCGTCGTGGTGGCCGGGCGCGACGCGCTCGACACGGGCGACCGGCTCACGAACGTCCGCCGCGACGACGACCTCGAGGTCGAGGGCCGGCGGAGCGTCCGCGTGTACGGCGAGAGCGACGAGCACGTGATCGGCGACCGCGCGCTGCGCGTCGACGGGATCGACAAGACGAGCCTGCTCGGCGGCTCGGTGCTCACGGTCGAAGGGCCGTCCATCCTCCGCGTCACGGGCGAGTACAGCGTCGACGTCGGCGCAGGCGACGACGCGGGCGCAGCGCAGATCAACGTCTCCGGCGCGCTGGTGCTCGGCGGCTCGAAGTCGCTGCGCCTCGTCACACAGGGCAGCCTCACCCTCTCCGCGGGCGAGAGCTCCATCGAGATCGACCCGGAGGGGATCCGCATCACGGCCGGCAAGGTGGAGATCGCCGGCGCGCAGATGCTGTCGCTCTCGGGCAAGGGACCGACCGTGTCGCTCGGCGAGGAGGCGGAGATCGCCGCCAAGCAGGTCCGGATCCTCTCCACCGACGCGGCGCTCGAGCTCGGCGAGGACGCCTCGCTGTGGGGCCGTTTGGTGAAGCTGAACTGCTCGCGCGACGAGGCGCCGCCCGGCGGCGACGATGAGGAGCCGAAGACGAAGCCGTTCAAGGTGCAGCTCACGGACGAGGAGCTCGAGCCCTACGGCGGCAAGCGCTACCAGCTCGTCGCCGAGGGCCGGCGGTTCGAGGGCGAGACCGACGTGGACGGGGCGATCGCGGTGGAGATCGCGGAGACGGCGCAGCTCGTCGAGATCACGATGTGGCCGGGGAAATACCCGACGGGCCCGAAGAAGCAGTGGACCGTGCGTGTCGCCGCGCTGCCCGAGGCCACGACGGTGGAAGGGGCGCTGCGGCGGCTGAAGAACCTCGGTTACTATGAGGGGGCGATCAAGGAGAACCCTCCGGCGGACGAGGGGTTCCGGGCGGCGCTCGCGTGGTTCCAGAAGGACCATGAGCTCGGGGAGACGGGGGAGCTCGACGCGCAGACGGCGAGCGAGCTCGCGCGGGTACACGGCGGCTGAGGAGCATCGAGATGGCGGACGGGAACCAGGGCGGTGGTGGGCCGGCGCAGGCGCCGGCCGGCGATTTCCTGACGAAGCTCTCCGAGGCGTACCCCTACGGGGACGAGCCGCCGCGGCTGACGGTCGCGATCAACGACATGGCCGCGGGGGCGCCGGACGGCACCGAGTTCGGCGACGACGGGGTGCGCCCCAAGCGCCATCTGCTGCCGGACGACGCGATGAAGCGGCCGGAGACGATCGGCGATGTGCTCGCGTGGATCGACCAGCGGATCCGCGTTTTTCCGATGGATCAGGTGTGGCTCACGCAGGTCGGGCCGATGATGAGCTGGTGCGCGGACCCGAAGGAGGAGCAATGGGCCCAGGCGGTCACGGAGATCCTCTTCGGCGCCACCTACGGCGGTCCCGGCAGCAGCTACGCCATGGGGACGAAGAAGGGCGTGGCGCGGTCCCCCGCTTCGGAGAACTGGGAGACCTACATCTTCAGCCGGATCCAGCGGAGGTACCGGAGCACCCTCGCGCGGGAGTCGAAGAGATACAAGGTCACTTTCGGGCATTACAACATCGGATCCTGGCGGATACCAGAACCGATCGAGGACGACCTGGGGACGGCTCGGCCGACGGGAGGAGCATCGAGCTTTCCCGACGGCTCGGCGACCCCCGACGACGCGCTGCTGGTCGAAGACGAGGCGCCGGTCGTTGGCCCGATGAAGGACGACAGGCTGCTCGAAGACCCGATGGGGCCCCGCTGGAAAGAGCAAAAGAACGACGACCCGGCCGTGCCGATCGTCGTCGCCTGCCAGCACCTTGCGACCTACGGCGCGCTGACGCGAGGGTTCCGTATCGAGCACCTGGACAGCATCGGTTATGCGGCCCAGTTCGCGACCGGGAGCTTCGCCATCTTCTCGGCAAAGCCGGCGGCGCCGGGCAACGAGCCGCCGCCCCAGGGCGGGCGCTGGTATACCCTCCATTCGGCTGCTGCCGACAAGGCGAGCGCGGGGCCGGATGCAGGGGCATCGTCTCCGCCGGTGTCGTACGAGGACCTGCTCAAGATCGATCGCGCCAGGCAGCTCTCGCCGCCGCTCGCGCCAGGCACCATCTTCGTCTTCGATCCCGACGCCGGAGCTCAGAAGGTCACGCTCTACCTGAGCAGGTACGAGGACGAATGCCTGCGTGAAAAGATCCTCCTGAGACATTTCGCAGCGCGCAAGACGCCGGGTGCGCAGGAGGTCGAGAGCCCCTACTCGCAGAGAGACAGAGTCGCCCCTGATTACCAGCAAGACTTCGAGCTCGCGAAGCCGAAGGAAGACCCCCAGCTCCTCAAGGACCTCCGATATTTCGAGAAGAGAGGGGATGCGGCCAACGCGGACGTCACGCGCGCCAAGATCCAGGCGAAGCTCAAGGAGGATCTCGCGACCTGGGAGTCCCAGAAGGCGCTGGCGCTCGACACCCGGACGAGCGCCGTCGTCATCGACCTCAAGAAGCAGCTCGACGGCTCGCACATCCACTACGTCCTCCGCGTGCACAAGGACAAGCCGCTCGTGCAGCTCATGGACACCGGCAACGGGGCCAACTTCTGGGCGAAGATCAACAAGGAGAGCCCGGGGCGCGGAGCGCTCGTCGATTTCATGCAGGCCGGCATCGTGGACGGCAACGCGCAGGACAAGGTCGGCCCCGGGCAGATGCTCGGCTTCTGCGGCATGGGCGTCACGCCACCTCCTCCCGAGGACCTCGGCGAGATGGCTGACTTCATCAAGAAGGCACGTCCGATCGGCTTGTTTCGCCTCGTCTTGACGATGCGGCCCAGCAAGGCGGCGATGACGCCGAACGACGTGCTCTATGTGAGCCGGCTGGCCCGCATGTACGGCAGCTCCCCGGAGCAGAACTACACCGTCGCGCAGATGCTCTGGGGGATCCGGAACACTCCCGGCTTCACCGACCTGCAGCCGTGGGCGATTTTCTTCATCCCGCGCGGGGCCCTCGCCCGGTCGATGTGGGCACACGGTGGGCGCGAGATGACGCTGAGCATGTTCATGTCGGAAGTCGCCCCCAGATACAAGACCGAGTTCGGCGGCCCTGCGAGCCTGAAGCTGCACAAGAACTACTTGCCCGCCGTGGCGATCACGAACAGCGGGAGGCAGCTAGCGGACTACGCGGGCAAGGCGCAGTTCCAGTGCCGATGGAAGTACATGACGGGTGGCTCAGGGAAGGCAGAGCCTAGCGCCGCCTGGCCCATGGCGATCGAGAACAGGCTCAAGGAGACCGCCTGGAATGATATCTACTGGCATCCAAGCTTCGGCATAGGGGCAGAGGCCAAAGCGCGAATCGACGCGCTCACGCCCTCGATGTTCCTGGACGGCGCGACCTCGCTCATGGGAGACGGCGATGCTCAAGCTTCTGTCTGATGGCTCGGCCTTCGCCATGGTCGCCCTCTCGGCCCTGCTGACCGGATGCGGCGCGTCGAGCGCGCCGTCGAGGAGCGCCGGAGCGCGGGTCGTCGTGCTGCCGCCGCCGGCGCCGAGCGCTGCGCCGCCCGAGCCCGTGAAGGCCCCGGACGTCGTGCTCTTCTCCATGCCGGCTGCGGAGGACCCCTCGGCGGACCTCCTGCGCTGCGAGCGGGGCGACATGGAGGGTTGCCGCGCTGCGGGCTGGCTCTTCCTCCACGGCTTCGGCCTGGCGGAGGACGCGCCTCGCGCGGATGATCTGTATACGAAAGCGTGCAAAGGCAAGAACACCAGGGCGTGCATGGAGTTCGCCGTGGAGTATTACCACTGGCACGACTGGCCGATCAAGGCGACGGAAGAGCTGGTGGAGGCGGTTCAGCACAAGCTGGCGTGCGAGCACGGTGAGGAGCAGGGCTGCCTGGCGCTCGCCCTGGATTTTCTCCGCCACCCAGAGGAGCTGGAGGCATATTACAAGGACACGGTGGGCAAGACCGCGCAGAAGACCGCGGAGGACGCCTGTGCGGCGTCCCATGTCGCCGCATGCTCGACGCTGATGGACGTGGCCCAGCGGAGCGGAGACAAATCCCGCGCGGAGGCCCTGGCGACGAAGCTCCTGGCGATGTGCCGCGCGGGCGAGATGGGCGCGTGCGGGCGCGTGCTCCGCTACCCGTGGTCGGACAGGACACCGGCCGAGCGGAAGAGCCTCACAAAAGACCTCGGCCTCAAGCTGTGCAAATCCTCCCAGGCCGAGTGCCGCGCGGGCCGGGGAGCATGCTCGCTCGCGATCGGATGTGTCGGGGAGGACAGCTTCGATCCGCAAGGACCGGAAGCCGTGGCGGAGCTCACCTACCGCGCGTGCGTCGTCAGCCGCGACTTCAAGCGATGCGAGGAGCTCGCGGACATGTTCGAGCGCGGTAAAGGCGTGCCCAAGGACCTGGAGAAGGCGAGCTTCTTCGATATGGCCGCCTGCCAGCACGGACGTGACCTGGCGTGCTGGCGCACGGTCGGGCGTATCCGGAAGCAGGGGAGCGGGCCTGAGGTCGACAAGAAGATCTTCGAGGTCACGAAGATGGGTTGCCGCGTCGACAAGCGCGTCGTCGGCTGGCTGATGAGCTGCGAGCGGCTCGCGGAGATGTACGAGACCGGCCGCGGGACGCAGAAGAACGTCGAGAAGGCGGTGGAGATCTTCACGGCCGTATGCCCTCATCGAGAGGAGTCGTGCGACGAGCTCCGCCGCCTGAAGAGGCCCGTCCCGCCGGACGCGGACGGCCCGTGACGAGAGAGGTCAACCTGGAGCGGAGAGGGCGAGATCGTCATGCGTCTTGAGCGATATGCCGAGGTCCTGGCCCATGTGGTCTATTTCCGGGGCGAGGACCTCTACGAGGTCCTCGCGCGCCTCGGCGTCGCGCCGGCGGAATGGGAGCGGGCCGACGCCGAGCACACGGCGGAACTCGCGCTCTCGGCGAAGCGCAACCAGGGCATCCAGGCGCTGCGCTTCAGCTCGGTCTTCGCGAGGACCCGGCGCAGCCTCGAGGCGAAGCGTCCCTCGCTCGCGTCGCTCGGGCCGCCGCAGCGCCCGGCGGCCGAGAGCACCGCGTCGGCGCGTCCCCTGACGCCAGGGCCGCCGCCAGGACCGGCGTACGTCTCGCCGGGCTCGCCGCCGGACCGCGACGAGGTCTCCCCTTGGGCTGCGGGCGCGCGCGCCCGATCCGCCGGTGCGGGAGACTGGGCGCCGGCGCCGCCCCGCCTCGAGGCGGCACCGCCGGCGGCGAGCCCGCCGGCGCCACCTCGACCCGTGCAGACTGCGACCGTGGCGCCGAGCGCCGCCGCGCGCGTCAGTATCCTGCAAGGCACGGCCGACATCGCGGAGTTCGTCCCGCGGCCCGACCTGCCGTTCCAGGCCCGCCAGGCGCCGGCAGCAGGGCAGAGCGCGCCGGAGGGGAGGCGGCTCCAGCGGTTCGACCCACAGACGGGCAAGCCCCTCGATCCACCTGTCTGGGCCGACGCGCCGCCGGCGCCGGGCGACGAGGGAGACCGCTGAGACGGGCGGATGCCCGCGCGCTCGGCAGAGCTGCTCGGGTAAGCTGCGCACGCGCAGGCCGCCGTGACCGGAACGACCCACCAGGGCTCCACGGTGGCAGGGCTCGCTGTTCGTTTGCGTTCAGATCGCCGGGACGATCGCGGATCGCGCAAGTACCCTCTCTCCCCGAGGCCCGCGACCGCGGCGCGGCCTGCTGGGCGCGACGGCCCGCGTCGCCGAGGCGCTCTCGCTCACCTCACATCACGGCGCGCCCGAGACAGACCGAACCCCCCCTCGCCCAAGGAGATGCACCATGCAGATCACCCTGTCGCCCCAGGACTACGCCACCGCGTTCCGCCTCCTCTCCGCGACCTCCAGGCACCCGGAGAACATCGCGGAGGCCATCCGGCAGCGCATCGTCCCCGAGCTGCCCGAGCAGCCGTCCTTGCTCGACGTCGGCGCCGGTCCCGGCGCCGTCGCGGCGCGGCTCGCCCCCTGGTTCGGCGCCATGACCCTGATCGAGCCGAACGAGGCGCAGCTCGGCTCGTCCGCGCCGGCCGGCGCCGAGATCTTCCGCGACACCTTCGAACGGTTCGAGTCGCCGCGCCGCTACGATCTGGTCCTCTGCTCGCACGTGCTCTATCACGTGCCCCTGACGGACTGGGGCGGCTTCATCGACAGGCTGCTCTCGTTCGCGAAGCCGGCGGGGTACTGCGCCATCGTCCTCGGCGCCGATCGGGGGCAGAACTACGAGATGCACCGCGATTTCACGTCGACGGTCATCGACAGCTCCGTGCTCATCAAAACGCTGCGGGACAAACAGCTCGCGTTCGACGTGGTGGGGAGCCACAACGCCTACACGGCGGCCACGCTCGAGGAGATGGTCACGCTCTGTCGGTTCTTCGTGCTCGCGGACTGCATCTCCGCCGAGCAGCTCGCCGCGATGACGGAGACCGAGGCGCGTGAGCTCGACGAGAAGATCCGCGGGCACGCCGCGCGGTGTCGGACCGAGGACGGCGCATACCGGCTGAGCCAGGACGACGACATGGTCATCCTCCGCCGGTCGTGACCGTCCCGCCGCGCCTCGACGCGTCCTGGGCGCGTCAGCGCGCGTCAGCGCGCGACCGCGCCGAGATCCACGAACGCCTGGTCGGTCATGATCACGAAGGGCCGCTCCTCGAAGCTCAGGCCGCCCTTGCCGTCGTGATCGACGATCTGCAGCTTGCCCATGCCGTAGCCCATCGGGCCGCGCGCATAGTAATGCGCCTGCAGGGTGTACCGGCTGGCCCGCCGGTCCCGGGGCGCGCGGATCGTGAAGCACTCGGGCCCGTAACCGGTGGTGACGTCGGCGTAGAGGCGCCCGCCGCTCGGCAGCGCCGGGCTCGAGTAGTACGCGTGGCCGCCGCGGTCGTCCCGGATGTGGAAATCGACGTCGTTGGCGTCGGTCTCCCAGGTCAGCACGAAGCGGAGCGACGGCGCCCGATCGAGGGCGGCGCCCGCCTTGGCGAGCCGGGCCAGGATGGTCGGCCGGCGCGCCGGCTCCGCCTTGAGCCACGCGGCGGCGACGAGGCCGAGGTCCTCGCGCAGGATGCCCTCCACGCCGGCGAAGCGCCCCGACGGGTAGCGGCGCGCGAGGCCCGCCGCGAGCGCGTCGAAGGCGGCGGCGTGCTCGCCCCGCTTGAGGCGCGCGAACGCGAGCAGGCGGTGGCTGGAGGGGTGGTCGGGGCGCTGCTCGCGCGCCTTCTCGTAGGTGTCCACCGCCAGAGCGAGGCCCACGTCGGCCGGGAGGCGCTCGAGGCGCGCGCCGGCGAAGCGGCGGAGGTCCGCGCGCGCCGGGAACAGGTCGATGAGCGAGCCGTACGCGCGGGCGGCGCCCGGCGCGTCGCCCGCGGCCTCGAGCGCCTCGCCGAGCGCGACGAGCGCGAGCACGTCGCCGGGCGCGTCGGCGTGCCAGGCCGAGGCGTCGCGCGCCGCGGCCTGCGCGTCGCCGTGGGCGAGGAGGTCGTGGACCCGCGCGAAGCGGCCGGTGTACGGCTGGACCGGCGGCGCCGGCGGCTCCGGCGGCGGCGCGGCAATGCCGGGGGCGGCGTGCGGCGCGGCGGCGCCGGGGGCGGCGTGCGGCGCGGCCGCGGCGTCCGGAGGCGCCAGCTGGAGCGGGTACACCACATCGACGCTTCCGACCTCGGGCCGAGGGAAGGTCAGTCCGTAGGTATGCGTTCGGTAGAGCCCATCCTGACGCCGAGCAGACCGGGGACATAGGCTTGCCGTGCGATGCGAGAGCGACGGCAGGGCGGCGTGACCAGCGGCGAGACCAGACGGAAGGGACTCGAGGCGGAGGCCGAGGAGCGCGCGGCTGGCGACGTCGGCATGCGGAGGCGGCGCGCCGGCAGACCGAACGCCCCTGCTGCGGAGCCTGAGCAGCAAAAGGTCGGCTGCACGCCACGCACCGCGGCGGACGGCGGAGATGCCTCACCCCCGCGGCAACGCCGGCGAGCGCCGCCCACGGCCAGCGCGACGCCGCCGGAGGTCACCCGTAGCGCAGAGCAGGCGCCGCAGCGCTCACGCGGCCAGCGTGGCTGGCGCCCACGTCCACGGGCTGGCAGCGAGCCGCTGCCGAGCGTCGGTGTTCTCGAGGGTCTGCTTCCAGGACTTGGGAGCGAGCTCGATGACCCGATCGCGCGGCCAGCCCGGCAGCAGGATCAGCACGTCGCGCAGGTAGGCCCAGGGGTCGAGCTGGTGCAACGCGCAGGAGGCGATCAAGGACACGATGGTGGCGTTCCACTCCGCTCCGTCGTCACTGCCCACGAAAATCCAGTTCTTCCGACCGAGGGCCTCCCTGCGGAGCTCGAGCTCGCTGCGGTTGTTATCCAAGCGAAGCCGCCCGTCCTCGAGGAAACGGGTGAGCGCAGTCCACTGGTTGCGCGCATACCCGATGGCTCCGGCGATGGGGCTCCTGGGCAGCACGAGCAGCTCCTCCTTGTCGAGCCAGGCGCGGAAGGCATCGAGCACGGGCTGGGCGCTGCTGCGGCGCTGCTCGGTGCGGCGGCTGGGAGCCAGGTCCTTGGTGGCCTTGTCGATGGCGAAGAGCTGGTGAATGAAGCCGAGAGCCGCCATCGCGCGCTCCCGGTCCGACGACATCGCTTCAAAGAAGCGCCGCCGGCAATGCGCCCAGCAGCCCACCTCTGTGACCTGCTCGGTCCGAAACAGCTCCTCGTAGACGCTCGATGCGTCGGCCTGGACGTAACCCTTGTACCCGCGGAGAAACTCCTTGGGACCATCCTGGTTGTGACGCGGCGTGAAGCGAAACAGCACGTGGTCGCGGTCTGCGACGAGCACCCAGAAGTGACCGCGCCGGCACTTGTCCTTCGCCTGCACGAGCACCCCGGTGGCGTCGATGGCGATGCAATGCGCGGAGAGCGCGTCTTTCGCCATGGCGGCGACCAGATGGCCCAGCACCTCGGCGCACGAGCTGACCCAGCCGCAGAGCGTCGAGCGCGCCAGGTGCACCCCTTGGCGCTCGAAGATCTTCTCCTGCCGATGCAGCGGCAGGTGGTCGCCGTATTTGCTCACCAGCACGTGCGCGAGCAGCCCTGGTCCGGCGAGCGACCGGGGGACGGGACTGTCGGCCACCTCCGCGATGACCACGCCCGCTTCCGGCTCGCCCTGTTTGGCAAACTTGGGCCGCACGATCTGCAGCCGCACGAAGCTCGCGGGCCGCCACTCCAGCGTCTCGGACACCTCTTCGCCGATGCGGACCATCGCGGCGGCGCGCTCGTCGCGCATCTCGGGCGGGAGAAGCTCGATCCGCTCGATGGGCAGGTGCTCGGGCAGCTTCTGCCGTCCGTGCGGGGTAGTCCTGCGCCCCTTGCCGCCGCCACCGGATGCGCCTGCTGGCGCCGCACCGCCGCCTTCAGGCGAGCTTGGCGCGTCCGCGTCGGCTGGCGCCGCTGCGCCCGTCGGCGCCCCTGCGCCCGCGAGCATCTGCACGATGGCGTCGAAGGCCAGCTGCATCTGCCCGGGGTCGACGTGCTCGGCCTTCTGGCCGAAGATGTGCCGGCGAAGCCGCTCCAGCTCGATGCTGGCGAGCTCGTAGAGCTTGCGGTACTCGTCGCGCTCGTGCGCGGCGCGCGCCAGCCTGTCCTTCAGGTCATGAATCTGCTCTTCGAGCGACTTGCCCACGAGGCGCTAAGTACTCGTGACTTCTTGCTTTTTGAAGGGGGTTGTCGTAGGAAAAGAAGTGGCTCTCGCCGGAATGCAGCGCGTGCGCTGCCCGGCAGTGCGCGAAGCTCAGGTGAGCTCAGGGGGCTGGAGCCGGTGCAGCCTCGGCGAGGCGGACCTCGCGCCGCAGCTTCGTCGGCGCAAGCGCGATGCCCTCGAGGATCTTCCCGAGCTCGGCCGCGTCGATGACGACGCTCGTGGCTCCCGGCGTGACCGCACGCGGGGCTCGGAAGGTCCCGCGCTCTAGACGTTTGTAAAGCAGGCAGTACCCGCTGCGGTCCCACCACAGAGCCTTGCAACGGTCGGCTGCCCGGTTGAAGAACAGAAACAGCGCTCCGGAGAGCGGATCCTGTCGCAGCACCTCGCGCACGACGGCGGCGAGGCCATCAAACGACCGCCGTAGGTCCAGCGGCTCGGTGGCGACGTAGATCGAGACGCGGCCCGGGATCATCGCGAGCCCCCGAGCGCACGAACGACGCGCGCCAGCGTGTCCTCGTCGAACGTCGGCGGCACGCGCACGACCGCGCCGTCTGGCAGGACGATCTCCAGCGCCGCGCCCGGCGAGGGCGCCGTCGCGCCCGATGCGGCGACCACCACAGGGAGCAACGCAGGCAGCGTCGCCTTATCCGAGCGCTGCCGGTACTCGCTCCGCTTCATGCCCAGCCGGCGGCTCCAGGAGTACAGCGTGCCGGCGCTGACCCCCTCCTGCTCCGCGAACACGCGGGCGGAGTGCCCGCTCTTGTGCCAGCGCGCCACCCGGTCGCGCCAGATGCGTCTGCTCTCGTCCATCCACACCTCCGGCGCCGGTTTCTACGCAGCACCGAGGCTCCAAAACAGCATGTGGGTCACCGAACGCGTACGTCCGTAGAAAGCGCGGATCACGCAGGAGACCACGGCCCCGTCGGGCAGATCGGATCCGCCGTCGCGCGCGTTCACCACGGCGCCGCTCGGGTCGATGGTGAAGCGCACGGCGACGCGGCCCTGCAGGCGGGGGCTCCGCTCGAGCCCGCGCTCGTAGCAGAGGCGGAAGCGGCCGAAGCCCTGGCGGACGATGCGCTGGATCACCTCCGGCGGGAGGCGGCCGCTCACCTGGGTTGCGCCCATGCGGACCGAGGGCGCCGCGGCCCGGTGGTGGCCGCCGAGGCGGCCGTGCCCGCTGCCGAAGCCCTGGCCGGCGCCCGCGGACGGCGCGGGCGCGGCGGCGCCGTGGCCCAGGGTGCCGATCGCGCCGAGGCCGATGCCCTCGCCGCGGCCGCCGCCGCCCTCGCCGATGCCCGAGAGCCCGAGCCCGCCCGCGCCGAAGGGCTCCTCCCGCGCGCCGGGGGGAGGCGCCGGCGGCGCGGGGGGCGGGCGCAGGGCCGCGGCCTCGCCGGCGGCGCCGTCGTCGCGCGGGCCGGCGGGCGGCGCGGCTGCCTGCGGCTTCTCGGCCGGCGGCCACGAGCGCTTCTGCACGGCGATTCGGCCGCCCTCCACGGTCAGGATGTCGGCGAGGCCGCGCCGGGGGATGTCGAAGCGCTCGTAGTCGCCCTCGGTCTCCAGCACGAGCAGCGCGGTGTACGGGCTCAGCACCCGGTGCGCGATCGAGAGGTCGACGATCTGCTTGCGGAGGGCGCCCTGGCCGCCGGGCGCGGCGTCGCCGGCGAGGAGGCCGTCGATCTTCGCGCGGGCCCAGGCGCGCTCGAGCAGCGGGCGCTCCACGCCGCGGAGGTCGGGCGCGGAGGTGCGGCCGTCCACCGTGATCCGGACCGGCAGCTCGGCCGGCACCTCGGCGTAGACGAGCGCCTCGTCGCCGGGCTGCACGCCGTCCAGCGTGCGGGGCCAGACCCAGCGCGCGCCCTCGACGCTCACCGCGATCCCCGAGCGGGTGGCCGAGGAGAGGCGCCGCTCGAGCTCGGCGACGCCGCGGGTGCCGTCGATCACGGCGCCGTCGCGGGGCAGGCCCGCCGTGACGAGCTGCCGGAGGACGGCCTCGTCGCGGAGGCCGCCGAGCGCGACCGCGTCGAGCCGCTCGACGCCCGCGTCGCGCAGCGCCGCCGCGGCGCCGCGCAGGGCGCCCGGCGCGACCTCGCCCGCGGTGGCGACGCCGTCGGAGAGGAGCACCACGCGAAGCGGCCCGCGGGCGGCCGCGCGCTCGCCGGCCCAGCGGAGCGCACGGCCGAGATCCGAGGCGCCGAGCGCCCTCCGCTCGCGGATGCGCCGGAGCTCCGCCCCGCCGAACGCGGAGGCCGCGCCGTCGAAGACGGGGGCGACGGTCTGGTCGTAGCAGGCGACGGTGAGCGGCGCGTCCGGGCCGCCCGCGCGCGCGGCCGCCTGCGCGATGGCCGCGAGCAGGCCGAGCTGCTCCTCGAGATCGAGCGCCCGCGAGGCGCTGGTGTCGACGAGGACGACGGCGGAGGCGAGCGGATCGGGCCGCGGCTCCACGGCGGGGCGCACGCGGGCGAGCGCGAGCTCGCCGCTGCGCAGGCCGGCCCGCGCCTCCACCTCCGCGAGGCGCGCGGGCTCCACCACGAAGTCGGCGTCGGGCGCCGCGTCCGTGCGGCGGAGCGCGTGGATCGGCGCGGCGGCGCCCGCGACGGTGGCCTCGAGATCGAGGTAGCTCACGACGGGCAGGCCGCGTAGGGGGACGGTGAAGGGGGCGTCGGGGCGGAGCTCCTGGGAGTACGCGAGGACGATCTCCTTCACGCCGCGCGGCGGGATGGGGAAGACCCGCGCGGTCACCTCGTTGCCCGCCGCCTGCTCGAGCAGCGCCGGATCCTGCTTGCGGTGGAGGAAGTCCTCGTACGCCTCGCGCGCGCGCCGTCGCTCGACGACCTCGCCCTCTTGCCAGCGCTTGCCGAGCCGCATGGCGAGGCGGCCGAGGCTCGCGCCGGGCGGCAGGGTGACGCGGAAGGTGCCCTCGAGCGCGCGATCTTCGGGGTTCTCGAAGGTGAGGTGCAGCTCGGTGAATGCGAGCGGCGCCTCGATGACGGCGCGGCCGGTGAGGGCGACGAGGCGCAGCCCCGTGCCGTCGGCGGCGGTGAGCCGGATCGGCGCGGCCGCGGGCCCGCGCGCCGCGGCGGCGGGGGCCGGCTCCGCGGGCTGGGCGCGCGACGCGGCGGGGTCGGGCCCGCGCCGGTGCGCGCCCGGGGCGGCGGGCGGCGACGCGCTGTCGGCGCAGCTCGAGAGCGCGAGGACGAAAGCGGCGGTCGCGGCGCGCGCAGCGCGGCCGCGGGGGAGGGAGCTTCGCACGAGGGCCTCCGGTCGTGGCGCGGCGGGCCGCGCCTGAACGCGCAGGCCCGCCGGCGTGGGATGGGGCGATCGACAGCGGGGTGGGCCTGAGGTTCCCGGCTGCGTCGTTCGAGCCCGGGTCGCCGCCGGTGCCGGCCTGCCGCGCCGGGTGGCGGTCGCGACGAGGAGATGACTAGAATCATCGGCATGAACCATCCCACCACGCCGCTCTCACGATGCCCGCCGGCCGTCATCGAGGCTGGTTTGACGCCGCTGCGCGGAGGGGCGCGCCTCGCCGCGCCGGCCGGGGCGACATGAGGGCCATCGTCTACGACCGGTACGGCGCGCCCGACGTCCTGAGGCTCGCGGACATCGCCGTGCCGGAGATCGGGGACGACGAGGTGCTGGTGCGCGTTCGCGCGGCGTCCGTGAACTCCTGGGACTGGGATCTCGTGACCGGAACGCCGGTGTTCTTTCGCTTCTGGGGCCTGTTCAAGCCCAAGCACCGGGTCCCCGGCGCGGACATCGCGGGACAGGTCGAGGCGGTGGGCAAGAGCGTGACCCGGTTCCGCCCGGGCGACGAGGTGTTCGGAGATCTCTGCCAGTGTGGCTGGGGCGGCTTCGCGGAGTACGCGCGCGCCCGCGAGAGCGCGCTGGCGCTCAAGCCGGCGGGGATGACGTTCGAGCAGGCCGCGGCCATCCCCCAGGCGGGCGCCATGGCCCTGCAGGGGCTCCGCGATGAGGGCGCGATCCGGCCCGCGCAAACGATCTTGATCAACGGCGCGGGGGGAGGGGTCGGCACGTTCGCGATCCAGATCGCGAAGTCGTTCGGCGCCGAGGTCACCGGCGTGGACCGGGCGGAAAAGCTCGAGACGATGCGCTCGGTCGGCGCGGATCACGTCGTCGACTACGCGAGAGAGGACTTCGCGGAGAACGGGAGAACGTACGATCTGATCCTCGACGCCGCGGCGCATCGCTCGATGTTCGACTATTCGCGTGCGCTGAGCCCGGGGGGAACCTACGTGATGCTCGGGGGATCCGTCGGTCGCATCCTCGAGCTCTTGTTGCTCGGTCCCTGGATCTCCCGGAGCGAGCGAAAGAAGATGCGCATCCTGGCGGCGAAGGCGAACCATGACCTGGCCGTCCTGGCGGAGCTGTTTCGAGCTGGGAAGGTGAGGCCCGTCATCGATCGCTGTTACCCGCTCGCCGAGGTCGCCGACGCGTTTCGTTATTTCGGGGAGGGGAGGGCGTGTGGGAAGATCGTTATCACCCTGTGACCCCGAGGGAGAGGCATGCTCGCGTTCCTCCACACGGCCCGCGTCCACGTCGAGACCTTCGGCCGCCTCGTCCGGGCGGTGGACGACGCGATCCCGGTCCGGCATGAGGTTCACGAGAGCCTCCTCGCGGACGCGGTGGCGGCCGGCGGGATCACGGACGGCGTCAGGTCGGCCACAGCTGCGGTCATCGAGGCCCTCGCCGGCGACGGCGCGCGGGTGATCGTGTGCACCTGCTCGACCCTCGGCGGCGTCGCGGAGGCGGTGCCCGTCGCCGGCTGCGTCGTGATGCGGATCGACCGCCCGATGGCGGAGCAAGCCGTCGCGAGCGGCCGCCGGATCGTCGTCCTGGCCGCGCTCCAGAGCACGTTCCAGCCGACCGTGGCATTGCTTCACCAGATGGCATCGGACGCGAAGCGTTCGATCGACGTCGTAGAGACGCTGTGCGAGCGCGCATGGCGGCTCTTCGAGACGGGTGACCAGCCCGGCTATCACGGCGAGATCGCCAGGACCATCGAGACCACCGCGCTCCCGAGCGATCTCGTGCTGCTGGCGCAGGCGTCGATGGCTCCCGCCGCCGAGCTCGTTCGACATCTCGGGATCCCTGTCCTGAGCAGCCCGAGATCCGGCGTGGAGGCCGCCGTGTCGAGGTATCGCTCCACGCATGTCGGTGGAGGACCGCGCGAGAGAGGATAGGCGGGGAGCTCGGGGCCCCTGCAGCGGCCATCCCGGCCGCCACGACGGCCGGACGGTGCGCGAGCGCCCCTCGGCGTCACTGGATCGTGCTGTCAGCGTAGTATCCGGCGCTCCCGCTCGGGACCGTCACGGCGCCGGAGCCGGTCGTGAACGTCCCGCTCGGCGTGACGTTGGCCGGGTTCTGCCCCGTCGGGATCGTCTGGTACCAGCTCAGCCGGGTGATCTTGCCGTTGCCCGTGCCGATGCGCAGGTGCACGCTGCCGCTGTCGTAGCGGTATCCCCCGCTCACCGGGTCGGTCGAGAACGACGTCCAGGACGAGCCCAGGGGCATGTGGAACTGCTGCGAGCCGCTCTGCGACGGCGGCGTGCCGTAGCCATCCGTGTGGCTGAAGGTCACGTTGCTCTGACCGAGGTATTGCAGGTTCGCCGTGGTCACGGAGAAGTACTCGGTGTTCGCCTGGTAGTTGCCCACGCTGGTCCCGCCGATCGCGAGGACCTGAAACAGCGGCTGACCGTTCGAGAAGGTCGCCGTGTACAGCCGCCACGCCTTGTATCCAGTGTCGATCTGGGCTGCGCTCGCCGAGTCGAGCGCCTCGCTCTCGCCCTGCTCTGCGCCCTCGGCCATGATGCAGCCGGACGCCGCCAGAGAAAGCAAGGCCGCCGTCCCCAACTTCATGATCAGCCTGCGCATCTGCATAAGAGTCACACCTCTCTACGTCGTTGCGTTGATCCGTTCCGTTGCTCGGATGGCTCTCTGCACGTCCTATGCCGCCCAGCGGTCGCGAGGCACGGCGTCGATGCGGCCGGGCAGGGCGCCTGCATGTCACGCACCAGCCGCGACAGCCTCCGCGAGCTCCGCTCTGGAGACCGCCGAATCGGCACCCAGCGAGCCGCAATCGCATGGTAGCGTTGCCGTATGAGACGGCATGTTTTCGAGATCGCCTGTACGACGGCGCTGGGCCTGCGGCGAGATCGCCAGGACCACCGAGACCACCGCGCTCCCGGGGCGAGCTCGTGCTGCTGGCGCAGGCATCCATGGCCCCCGCTGCCGAGCTCGTTCGACACCTCGGAATTCCTCGGCGTCACTGGATCGTGCTGTCGGCGTGGTATCCGGCGCTCCCGCTCGGGACCGTGACGGCGCCGGAGCCGGTCGTGAACGTCCCGCTCGGCGTGATGTTGGCCGGGTTCTGACCCGTCGGGATCGTCTGGTACCAGGTCAGCCGGGTGATCTTGCCGTTGCCCGTGCCGATGCGCAGGTGCACGTTGCCGCTGTCGTAGCGGTATCCCCCGCTCACCGGGTCGGTCGAGAACGACGTCCAGGACGAGCCCAGGGGCATGTGGAACTGCTGCGAGCCGCTCTGCGACGGCGGCGTGCCGTTGCCATCCGTGTGGCTGAAGGTCACGTTGCTCTGACCGAGGTAGTGCAGGTTCGCCGTGGCCACGGAGAAATACTCGGTGTTCGCCTGGTAGTTGCCCACGCTGGTCCCGCCGATCGCGAGGACCTGAAACAGCGGCTGACCGTTCGAGAAGGTCGCCGTGTACAGCCGCCACGCCTTGTATCCGATGTCGATCTGGGCTGCGCTTGCCGAGTCGAGCGCCTCGCTCTCAGCCTGCTCTGCGCCCTCGGCCATGATGCAGCCGGACGCCGTCAGAGAAAGGAAGGCCGCCGCCCCCAACTGCATGATCAGGCTGTGCATCTGCATAGGACTCACACCTCTCTGCGTCATTGCGTTGATCCGCTCCGCTGCTCGGCCGCGCTCTGCACGTCCTATGCCATCCAGGGGCTGCTCTGCGCGGCGTCGATTGCGCCGCGCAGGGCGCCCGCATGTCACGCATCAGCCACGACATGTCACGTGACATGTCACGCTGCAGCCGTGACATGTCACGTGACATGTCGCGACAGCCCCCGCGATGTCCGCTGGAGACCGCTGAACCGGCACACAGCGAGCCGCAATCGCATGGTAGGATTGCCGTATGAGACGACATGTTTTCGCAATTGCTTGTACGATAGCGCAGGGCCCGCCTGGCGTATCGCGCGCCGCCGAAGAGTGCGGATCGGTGTTCTTTCCTGGGGAACGACGGATCTCGACGTCCCTCTCGGAACGCACAACGTGCGCTTCGCCGACATGGACGGAGACGGCGCGAGCGATTGGATCCTGACCCGCCTCGACAAGATCATCGTTCAGCTGCGCGATCGCGACGGCTCGCTGCGCGCCACCTCGACGTTCCCGGACGGACGTCGCCGCGCTGGAGAAGAGCTTTGCCCACGCGCACCCGATGGCCGCGCGGCGGCGGGCCGCGTCGCCCTCCTCGCGGAGAGCGGGGGAGAACGGCCAGGTCTTCCCCGGCGCGCCGCGTGATCCTGGAGCCCCGAAGCAGCGCGACACCCCATGGGCTCGCGCTCGCGGCCGTCGCCGCGCTCGCGGCTGTCGCGGCCCGGCGGAGGAGAGCTCGCCGCGCCTGACGCTGGGGAGAAGAAGCGAATCGATGATGGGCTTTACCGCGCTCGCGCGCCGTGATGCAGTGGCGCCGTGACCACACCGAGCAAACCCAAGGCGCCCGAGGGCGATCTCGCCACCTTCCAGCGCGAGCGCATCACGCACCACGGGGAGACGCGCGACGTCTATCGGAAAGGGAAGGGCCCCGCGGTCCTCGTGCTGACCGAGATGCCGGGCATCTCTCCCCAGGTGCTCGGGTTCGCCGACCGGGTCGTGGCGCTCGGCTGCACGGCCGTGCTGCCGAACCTCTTCGGGACCGCCGGCCGCGACCCCTTGCAGCCGTCCAGGCTGTCGGCCGCGCTCTACGCGCTCTCGACCATGGCCAAGGCCTGCGTCAGCAAGGAGTTCACCGTCTTCGCGACGGGGCGCTCCTCGCCGGTCGTCGACTGGCTCCGCGCCCTCGCCGCGTCGGAGCACGAGCGCTGCGGCGGGCCGGGCGTGGGCGTCGTGGGGATGTGCTTCACCGGCGGGTTCGCGCTCGCCATGGCGGCGGACGCCCGGGTGCTGGCGCCCGTCCTGTCGCAGCCGTCGCTCCCGTTCGGGCTCACCGAGAGCCGGCGGCGATCCATCGATTGCGATCCTGCGGCCCTCGACGCGGTGGCGCAGCGCTGCGACCGGGAGGGCCTCCGGGTGATCGCGCTCCGCTTCAAGGGCGATCCGCTGGTCCCCGAGGAGCGCTTCCAGTTCCTGCGCGAGCGCCTCGGGGACGGCTTCGTCGCCGTGGAGCTGGAGCAAGCCGACGGGCACCCCGAGGGGCCCCTCAAGAAGCATCACTCGGTGCTCACCGGCGCGTTGATCGACGCGCCGGGCGAGCCGACGCGCGCCGCGCTCGACCGCGTCCTGCAGCTCTTCCGCGACAAGCTGCTGGCCGCCTAGCGCGCCGTCCGGCTCGTCCGCGCGCCGCCCTCGCGGGCGGCGCCGCCGGCGTCTCGAGCGCCCCCTCCGCTCAGGCGCCCCGCGGACGCGTGGCGCGCTCGCCGGCGGCGCCCATCGATTCAGGGGATCGCCGCGGACGTGAACGGTATCGGAAAGATCTGGCCCGCCCTCCACGCCTCCGCGTGATCCGCGTAGCGGCACGTCCGCGGATCACCGCTCATCCCCGTGCTCATCACCCCGAGCGACCCGTCGACCGGCGCGAGGTTCCAGATGATCCGCGTCGCGCTCAGCGAATCCTGATCGAGCGCGGCCCGCACCCCGCCTGCCCCCTCGAATTCGCCAGGCGGGAGCGCCAGGATACCGACCTTCGCGAACCACCCGCCGATGTTCACCGTCTCCACGTCGCCGGTCGCGGGGAAGGTGCCGATGTCGAAGCGCGCGTCCGCGTCCGCGAGCGGGTGGTTGTAGGTCAGCTCGTGGATCCCGCCCCAGGTCCACGCGCTCACATCCGAGCCGAGGGCCTCGCGGAGCATCGCGTCCGCCTCGGCGAGGGCTGCGCGGACGGCCTGGTCCCGCGCGGCGCCCGGGTCGACGCCCGCGCTGATGCCGAAATAAGGCGCGCGCGGGCTCTCGAGCACGTCCATCAAGCCGCCGAGCTGGTTCGTGAGGAACACGCTCGGCGCGAAGAACGCGTACTCGTCGGGACCGATCACCTCCCTCACCGTGTTGCGCAGCAGGATCAGCGTGAGCATCTCGTAGACGGCTGCCCCCTGGCTGCTCGCCGCCGCGTTCCCGTCCCACTGCGCCAGCGCCGCCGCCGCCGCGGCCGCGCTCGGATCGTCCGCCGGCAGCCCGGCGCGCCCGAGCGCCGCCAGGTAGCTGTCGCGGAGGGGCAGCCCGATCGTGGTCTGCGTGTCGAGCTGGATCGAGGCCATGTCCTGCGGCGTGAGCGGCGCCGTCGCCGTGGTGAGGCGGGTGATGATCCGCTGCGCGCGCCACGGCATGTCCCAGTAGTTGGCCAGGTGGACCGGCCGGCCCTGCGGCGCGTAGCCGCGCGGAACGATCCGGTGGTTCGCCGTCACCAGGAGATGCGACGGCGGATCGTAGACCGAGGGCAGCTCGGCGTCGGTCGCGTATCCGGTCCACTCATGCCCTGCCGTCCCCGGCACCGGATAGAGCGCGTTCAGCGGGCTCTCGCGCTGCGGCGCGAGCCCCGAGAGCTGGTAGCCGATGTGGCCGTGGGTGCCCGCGTCATCCGCGAAGATGAAGTTCCACCCGATGCTCTGCTTCAGCGCCGCCGCCCGGAATTGCGCGAAGGTCTGCGCCGCCGGCATCTCGAAGTAGCCGTCGATCTTCCACTCCGGTTGACCCGCGGTCGACTTGAGCGCGAGGGTGCCGAACGCCTCCAGACCGTCCAGGCCATCGTTGAGGATCGGCCCGTGGGGCGTCGCGCGGAACGTCCGCCGCACTTCCGGCCGCCCCTTCACGCGGAGGACCTCCGTGCGTTTGGTGACGCGCCTCCACTGGCCGTCGACGAGCACCTCCTCGCCGCCGCCGCTCGCCGGCCGGAGCGTCTCCACGTACAGGTCGACGCTGTCGAAGAGCGCATAGGTCGGCACCCAGGCGATGCTCTCCGTATGGCCGCTGATGAACCCGGGGAACCCAGGCACCATCCAGCCTGCAACGTCGTATTGCCCGCTCACCTTGAGCCGAGCCACGTAGACGGCGGACGGGGTCGCGTGGGGGAAATGCGGGTCGGTCGCCAGGAGCGGCTTGCCGGTCGAGGTGAGGTGCCCGTCGACCGCCCAGGCGTTGCTCGCGCGCCCGCTCGCGGGCGTCATGTCCAGCGACCGCCCCGAGAGCCAGCGCGAGCCCGCGAGGCACGCCGGCGGGGGCGGATTGACGATGGTCGCGGCCGGCCCGCTCGGGCCGGGCGGCACGAGGAACTGCGAGATCGGGCTCAGGTTGCCCTGCGCGTCGAACATCGATACCTCGTCGCCGGCCTCCTTGATCAGCGTCGTCGCGACGTCCGTCCCGGCGATGAACGCCACCGCCGCGCGTTCGAGCTTGGTGAACCACGTCAGCGTGTCGAAGGTGACCCCCACGTAGATGTAGGCGAGGACGCTGTCCTCGGGCGTCCAAAGATCCGGCTGAACGCCGAGGACCTGGAACTCGAGCGGCAGGCCGCTCTTCGACGCTCTCGCATCGTTGATGTACTGGTTCACACCCGCCGCGCAGCCCTGCAGCGCGCGCTTCGTCCGCGGGGCCGCCGCCGCGTAGCGTGCCGCAGCGAGCGCCGAGAGGTTCTGCGCGCGGGCGAGGAGATCCTGACCGAGGATGCTGTCGCCGTCGCCGGGCCCGTAGATCTCCGCGAGGCGCCCCGCTGCGCTCCGGCGCAGCACGTCCATCTGGAAGAGCCGGTCGCGCGCCATCGCATAGCAAAGGCCGCCGTAACCCGTCACTTCGTCCTCAGCGGTGACGTGGGACATCCCCCGCTCATCCACGCGGATGGACGCGACCCCTCGCCCGCTGATCTCGACGGCGAGCTGCCCTTCCGCCGCTCGCTCCTCCAAACCCCCGCCATCCTGGACGACGCTGCACGCAGCAGCGGATAACAGGAACACCACGCCGGTCATTCGTCTCATCGTGCGCATCTCCCCCCCGGACCTCTCACGAAGGCCGCGCTCCACAAACGATGTGCGCCGCGCTCACCCAGCGCCACCAAGCCCCCTGAGCGCGCATGTGTGGAGAACGGTCGACATCGCAGCATGCCGTCTCCGAAGAACTGGACGGCTGCCAAAACCGGCAACCTAGCACTTCTATGGTGTAAGCGCCACGCGCGACACCCAGGACGAAGCGAGCTCTTCAGGACGCCGACCACGCCGCTCGCGGCTTCGTACAAGGCACGTCCGGTGCTCGGCGCGCGGCGCAAGCACGCCTCGCCGCAAGGTCGACGCCAAGGCGCCCCTCGGGTCGATGCAGCGTCATCGGCCCATGGGCGCACGCGCCGAGGGAGCTTTATCCACAACGACTTCCAGAGCGTTCCTGGCGCGATGCGCCTGCTGCACCAAGCGCATGAACGCTATGCATTGGAGGCAAGCTGTCCGCCGATCCAGCATGCTGAGGCCCTGAGCGCCCTGGCAGAGGGGCGCGCCGCTCATCATTTTGCGTCATCGGTGCGCGTCGGTTGGGGCTATGGAACGGAGCGTCAGATGAAGAAGACCACGAGCTTGGGCATGCTTATCGTCGGCCTGGCCATTCAGGGCTGCGCGCCGGCGGATCGTTCGAAGGACGCTGAAGCGCGCCGGACGTCACCAACCTGGGCACGTTCCTGGCGTCGGAAGCACAATCCGACTACTTCGCCACGAAGAGCTGTCTCTGGCGGGTATGGGCGGGCGACCCGGACAACCCGGCGTACCAAAACCTGGTCCCGGTCGAGGGCAAAGCGCGCTGCGACGCCGTGTGGGGAGACGATCAGGACAGACGCGACATGTGCTACCGTACCATCGTCGTCGCGCGCGAGTGGGGGCGCTGGAGGAACAACGCCGAGCCCTACAGCGTCGATATCAGGACTCCCGACCCGACGGTCGTCTCGACGACAACCTACGGTTATCCGGCCGATCAATGCCGCTTCGACACGATGGTCGCCGGCGCGCTGTGCGACCCCGAGCGCGACGATCCCACGCAGATCCCCGGGCTCTTGCCGTCGCCCATCACCGGCCTGTACGGGCATCACAGCGTCGCCTCGGAGGACGACAGCCGACCAGCCTCGTGTCACGAGGGCTTCGGCGCTCGATCGGCGTGCTGGTTCAAGCCGAACATGCCGGAGCACGACTGCGGCAACGGTGTCGGGTGGACGCGCTGCGAAGAGGAGGCCACCGTGCTCGTCACCTGCGCGCCCCCGGACGGCGAATCTCGCCGGCATTGCAGCATGGGCTGCGTGCGCTTCGAAGATCCGGAGATCGAGGACGAGATCTACGTGTGCGCGGAGGATTTCCCGCCCGACGATGCCGGTTGAGGCATCGGGGGTTGAGCGCCCCGGCCGGCGCTCGAGGTCAGACGGCGCTGACGGCGCCCGGGGCGAGGGCGCGCCGGGCCCTCACGAGAAGCGAACGCGGAGCGAGCTCGGCCCCCGGTCCTGCAAGTTGGAGCCCGCGTAGCTCAGGGCCTCCTCGGCGAGCTCCCAGCGAGGCAGCGTGAGCAGGGCGCGGAGCGCCTCCTCGACCTCCATGCGGATGAGCGGAGCCCCCGGGCAGTAGTGAATCCCGCTCCCGAAGGTCATGTGCCGGTTCTGCTGGCGGGTGATATCGAAGCGGCGCGGCTCGGAGAACAGCGCGGGATCGAGGTTCGCCGCGGCGGTCAGGGCGAACACGAACCCCCCCTTCGCCACCCTGACCCCGCGGATCTCCGTGTCCTCGGCGCACAGGCGGTGGAGGGAGAGGACCGCCGGCTCGAAGCGCAGGCTCTCCTCGATGGCGCCCCGGAGGAGCGCGGGGTGCTGCCGCAACCTGGCGAGCTCGCCCGGGTGCTTGAGCAGCGCGACCACCGTGTTCGCGATCTGGTTCATGGACGTGACGAACCCGGCCCCGACCATCTGAAAACACTGGATGGCCGCCTCGCCCTGGAGCTCGGGGCTCTCCGCCTCCTCCGCGATGAACCGGCTCGCGACGTCGTCGCGCGGCGCTCTACGGCGCTCCTCGACGAGGCGGCTCATGTAATCGACGAGCTCGCTCGTGCTCTGCTTCACGGTCCTCTTCAGGTCCTCGGACATGACGCCTCCATCCGAGGGTTTCACGACATCGGTCGTCCAGCGGATGAACTTCGGGCGATCGGCGTCGGGGATCGAGAACATCTCGGCGAGCGTGGTGATCGCGATGACCTCGGCGAGATCCGCGACGACGTCGATCTCGCCGTCGCCGCGCGCCTTGTCGACCGCGCGCCCGGCGATGCCGGCGATCCTCGGGCGCAACGACTCGATGGCCGACGGCGAGAACCCCTTCGAGATGAGCTGCCGGAGCCGCGTATGATGGGGAGGATCCTGCGAGAAGGTGATGCGCGACCACGCGTCGAGCATCTTCGTCGAGGCCTCGTCGTCGCCGAGCAGCCCGAGCCCGCCCAGGAGCTCTCTGGCCCGGCGCGCGGTGAAGCGCGGATCCTTCACGAGCGCCTCGATGTCGGCCTGGGCGCTGACGAGGACGCACTGCATCGGCTCGAAGAAGAAGACAGGCCTCTCGGTCCTGAGCCGATCGAGGGTCGGATGCGGGTCGACGAAGAAGCTCTCGCTCGTGAGATCGATGCCGGCGTGCACGGTCATGGGATCCTCCTGCGCGTGGCGCGCGCGCGAGTCTATCCTCCCTCCGGCGCGCCGCGCCTCGACGAGGAGCAAGAGCACGCAAGCGAGCTGCCGCGCTCGCTCGCGGCCGGGCGCGGCGCCCGGCGGCGGGAGCAGCGACGACGGCGAGCCGCCCGGAGGACGCCAGAGCGGCTCACGGGGCCCGTCAGCTCACCGCAAGGGGGCAGCGCGGGCGCCGGCAGGCGTCACCGCGTCAGCATCACCAGGTTGCCGTCGGGATCGGCGACGTAGGCGATGCGCTCGCCCCAGGGCTGATCGACCGGCTCGAGCACGACGGGCACGCCGGCCGCCCGCAGCCGCTCCACCGTCGCGTCGACGTCGTCGACATAGACGCAGAGCTCGATGCGGTGCCCCGAGGCCGGTCGCTGCGGCTGCCCGTGCAGGGCAGGGCCATCCCCGAGCGCGCCCAGGCCGATCTCGGATTCGCCGAGCCGCAGCGCGACGAACGCCGCGGGCCCTGCGTCGGGGAAGCGGTACGTCTCCACGCCGCCGAGGAGCGTGCCGTAAAATTTGATGGCCCGGTCCAGGCTCTCCGTCGAGAGCATGGGAAACAGCCGCTTCACGCTCATGATGGCCCGGCACTACCAACCTGCGGCCGCGCCTGCAAGCAGCCGCGTCGACGCCCTCGCCCGCAGGCGCTCGTCACGCCATCGACCCCGGCGGGCAGCCCCTTCCGCCGACCTCGCTCCCGCCGCGGCTATCCAGCGAGGAGGCGTCACCGGCACGCGTTCGGGGCGGCGGTGCAGTCGCCGAAGGCCCCGCACACATAGGAGCGCGCGCACGTCTCGGCGTCTGCGCGAGAGTACGCCGTGACGTGATGGGTCGACCTCCCGAACGTTCCGGTGACGCAGATCGCGTACGATCGCGCCGTCCCCGCCGCGGCGAGCCGAACGCCACGGCGAAGCGCGCTCGCGGCGGCGCAGCCCAGCGCCTCCACTTCCGAGTCCGCGAAAATCACGATGTCGGGGCCCGCGCAGCGCGTGTCCGCCAATGCGGTGCCGAACGTGTAGGCGATCGGCCCGCGGCAATCGGCGAGGCTCGGCCCGTCCCTCCGGGAAGCGTCGTCGCTCACCCCGATGGCGTCGCCGCGGCCGCGCTCGCCGGAACGGTCGTTGGCCGGCGGCGAACCGCTCGGGGGGGTGACGTTGAACAGCAAGGAAGCGATCTGTAACGCCGTTGCGAGCAGGCTCATGGCACCTCACTTATCAGGCGAGCAGGGAGAGCCGTAGACCACGCAGCGCCGCCCTCCTGTCGCATTCACGGGCTGGATGCCCGCGCCGCATCGAGCAATCTGCGGACCAGCCGGCGCTGCGGCGGAATCGGTTCGGCATGTCCACGGACGGCGGGGGGGCGGGCGGTCGCTGCGCGCTTGCGCGCTTGCGCGATCGCGCAAGCGCTGGATCTGCGAGAGCGCTGCTCGCCGGGCCGCGCCGCTCGCCCGTTCAGCCTGCGCGCTCCCGGTCGGAGGACAGGCGCCCCCTTTCCGTGCAGCGTGCACGCACCTACGCACGACGCGTCACGACGCCCGGGCTTCAGGAGGGCGAGCAGCGGCCCTGTCCTTGCACGAGGGCCGGGCATGAGGTTCGGCATCTATCAGCTGGTCTCCTGCGCCGAGGGCCAGGACGTGCACCAGCGCTATCGGGACACGTTCGCCTCGTCCCTGGCCGCGGACGAGCTGGGATACGAGTCGATCTGGCCGGTCGAGCACCACTTCGATCCGCGCGTGTCGGTGCTCTCGTGCCCGACGCTGTTTCTCGCGGCGGTCGCGTCGCGCACGAGCCGCCTGCGGCTCGGCACGGGCATCGTGCAGCTGCCGTTGACCCACCCGCTGCGCGCGGCCGAGGAGCTGGCGACGCTGGACGTGCTCAGCGAAGGGCGCGTGGAAGCGGGCGTGGGCCGCGGCGTGCACCCGGCGCACTTCGCGGGCTTCGGCGTGCCCATCGCCGAGAGCCGCGCGCGCTTCGAGGAGGGCGTGGCGCTGCTGCTGCGGGCCTTTCGCGAGGAGCGCGTCTCGTTCCGGGGGCGGCACTTCGACGTCGCCGGCGTGCAGATCGTGCCGCGCCCGGTGCAGGCGCGAGGCCCGACGGTGCGCGTGGCGGCCAACTCGATGGAGACCGCGGTGTTCGCCGGGAGGATGGGGCTGCCGGTCTTGACGGCCTCGCACGTGACGCCGTTCCCCAAGCTGGAGGGGCTCCTGGGTGCGTACCGCGAGGCGCGCCGCGAAGCGGGCCACGCGCCGCCGGCGCCGGACGACATCTCCGTGGTGATGCCGCTCTTCGTGGCCGAGGACCGCGCCGCGATCGAGCGCCAGCTCGCCCCGGGCGTCGCGAGCTACGTCGCGATGGTGTCGTCGGCGCTCGCGCCGCAGGTGGCGTCGGCCTCCGTGCCGGCGGAGCGCGAGCGCTTGCAGGCGCTCCTCGCCGGGATGCGCGCCACCACGCTCGCGAGCCTCGACGCGTCGATGGGCGTCTTCGACACGCCGGAGGGGTGCGTGGAGCGCCTGCGCGCGCTGGCCGCGCGCTTCGGCATGGGGCGTATCATCGCCTGGTTCAACTTCGGCGAGGTGCTGCCGCACGCCGAGGTCATGCGCGCGATGGCGCTGTTCGCGGCGCGGGTCATGCCGGCGTTGCAGGGCGCGTAGACGGCGCGCGTCATGCCGCGCGCGGTGGGGCGCTTCGCCGGGCGCTCAGGCCGCGAGGGCCTCGGGGTGGCGCCGTCGCCAAAGGGCGAGGCGCCAGCGCATCACGGCCGCGAAGAGGCGCATGGACAGGCTGTCGGACGGGGGCAGGGGCCGCACCCGGGTGTTCTGGAACGAGGACACCCGCCAGCGCCCGTCGTCGCCCCGCACCACCACCAGCGTCTGCCGCGACCGCCGGCTCGGGGGCGCCGCCTTCTGCCAGGGCCACAGCACCGCGCCGGTGCTGACGACCACGGCCGCATCCGGGCCGAGGAAGCGCACGCTCTCGATCTCGCCGACCAGGCGCGTGCCGGCGAGCACGCCGGCGAAGAGCTCCTCGTGCACCCGGCGGTTCGCCTCGCGGCCGCGCAGCCACGAGCCGTCGAACGTCACGTAGTCGGAGTCGGGGGTGTACAACGCGTCGACGGCGCTCGCGCCCTCGCGCGCCCACGCCTCGCACAGGGCCTCGAACAGACGCCGAATGGCCGCCTCGTCGGTCGAACGATCCATGGGAGCTCTCCTTGTCAAGTAACTCTCTTAGTAAGTAAGATAGTTAGCGTGGATTGTCAAGCCGGCGGCGGCTCGGGTAGAGTGCCGGCGGGACGAGGCGAGAGGCGATGGCCGCGAGACGGGCGAGCGCGAAGGAGGTGAGCGAGCTGATCGACAGCCTGGGCGACCGGCTGGGCCGCGAGCTGAGCACGCAGTCGGTGCTCCTTCACCAGGCGATCGCCGAGCGCCTCGGGCTGAAGGGCACGGACCACAAGTACCTCGACGTCCTCCGGCGGGCGGCGGAGGCGGGGCCGGTCACGCCGGGCGACCTGGTGCAGCTCACCGGGCTGACGTCGGGCGGGGTGACGGGGGTGCTCGATCGGCTGGAGGCGGCGGGGTTCGTGCGCCGCGTGAAGCACCCGAGCGACAGGCGGCAGCTGGTGGTCGAGCCGGTGGTCGAGCGTTACGCCGAGATCGGCGCGCTCTTCGCGCCGTTCCGCGAGCGCTGGGCGGTGCTCTGCTCGCGCTACTCGCTCGACGAGCTGCGGCTCATCTGCGACTTCTTCGAGCAGGCGACCTCGCTGATGGCCGAGGAGATCGCCCGCATGCAGCGCCCGGCCGCGCCCGAAGCCCCCCCGGCGAGCGCCGCGCCGTGCGCGGGCGCGCGCGCCGAGATGGGCGCGCGCGCCGAGAGGGGCGCGAAGGCGCGTCCGCGCCGGATTTCCTGAAGGGGCGGCGCCTCCCGCCGCCCCTCCAGGGCGCGCCTTAGAGCATCATGCCGCCGGACGCCTCGATGCGCTGGCCGGTGATCCAGTGGCTCTCGGGCGAGAGGAGCACGGCGACCACGCCGCCGATGTCGTCGGGGAGGCCGACCCGGCCGAGGGCGGTCTGGGCGGCGATCATCTTGTTCAGCTCGGCGTTGTCGCGCACGGCGCCGCCGCCGAAGTCGGTCTCGATCGCGCCCGGGGCGAGCACGTTGACCGAGATCTTCCGCGGCCCGAGCTCCTTCGCCAGGTAGCGGGTGAGCACCTCCACGCCGCCCTTCATCGCGGCGTAAGCGGCGTACCCGGGGAAGGTGAACCGCGCGAGCCCCGACGAGACGTTGAGGATCCGCCCCCCGTCCGCGATGAGCGGCAGGAGCTTCTGCGTGAGGAAGAACGTCCCCTTCAGGTGGACGCTCACGAGCGCGTCGAACTGCTCCTCCGTCGTCTCGGCGAAGCTCGCGTGGACGCCGATGCCGGCGTTGTTCACCAGGACATCGAGGCGATCGCGCCCGAAGCGGCCGGCGAGCTCCGCCTTCACCGCCTCGGCGAACGCGCCGAAGCCGCGCGTGTCGGCGACGTCGAGCGCGAGGGCCGCCGCCTTGCCCCCCTTGGCCTCGATCTGCTTCACCACGTCCGCCGCCTCGGCCGCGCCGCCGCGGTAGGTGACGATGACGCCCACGCCGCGATCGGCGAGGTGGAGCGCCATGCTCTTTCCCAGCCCGCGGCTCCCGCCAGTGACGAGGGCGACGGGGCTCTGCTTCGATGTGCTCATGGTCGGGTCCTTTCGGTGGAGACGCGGCCGCTCGCCGCTGTCTGCGGTAGTGAATAGCGACCCGATCCCGGTTGAGAAAGGCCCGGGGTTCCGACACACTGTTTCGCCAGCCGAAACAATGAGCGTCGACCTCGAATCGCTGAAGATCTTCGTGAAGGTGGCCGAGCTCGGGAGCTTCACGCGCGCGGGCGAGCACCTCGGCATGCCCAAGGCGCGCGTGTCGCTGCGGCTCTCGGCCCTCGAGGCCGAGCTCGGCACCCGGCTCCTCCAGCGCTCGACCCGCGTCGTGCGCCTCACGCCCGACGGCGAGGAGCTCCTCCCGCGGGCGCGGCGCCTCGCGCTCGAGGCCGACGAGGTCGGCGCGATGTTCCAGGCGGCGAGGGCCCTGCGCGGGCGCGTGCGGATCGATCTGCCGGTGCGCTTCGCGTGCGACGTCATCATCCCGCGCCTGCCCGAGCTGCTCGCGCGCCACCCGGGGCTCGAGGTGCTCCTCAGCACGACCGATCGGCGCGTCGAGCCGCTCCGCGAGGGCTTCGACTGCGTCCTGCGCATCGGCGCCCCGGGAGACCCGGGGCTCGTCGGCCGCAGGCTCGGCGCCCTGCGGATGGCGAACTGCGCGAGCCCGTCGTACTTGCGCGAGCACGGTACGCCTCGCCGGCTCGAGGATCTCGATCGGCACCTCGTCGTCCATTACGCGTCGACGCTCGGCGCCGACGCGCCGTCGTTCGAGTATCCTCACGAGGGCGGGTATCGCGAGCGGCCGATGCGCAGCGTGGTGACGGTCAACAGCGCCGACGCCTACCTCGCGGCGTGCGCGGCGGGGCTCGGCATCATCCAGGCGCCGCGGGCGGGGAGGATCGGAAGCAGCCTCGCCGCAGGCGCGCTCGTCGAGGTCCTGCCCGCCTTCACCTGCGCGCCCATGCCGGTCTCGCTCCTCCACACGCACGGCAGGAGCGTGCCGCGCCGCGTGCGCGCGGTGATGAGCTGGATCGCCGAGGTGCTCTCTCCGCACGTCGACGCGCTCGACCGCTGACCCGGGCAGCCGCGCTGGAGCGAGCTCGACCACGCGTGTTCGAGCGAGCTCGCCCGATCGGCGTCGATCGTCGCGGCCGAGGGGCGCGCGCAGCAGGAAAACGACGCGGTCGGGGCGATTCGCGCGAAGGACGACCGAGGTTGCCCGCATTCACCCGGATAACCGTCCTGTCCCCCAGGGGAGCCAGGCTCTCGTGGCGGTTCGTGTCGCGCATGCAGGGAGAATGAATCGATGAGACCGTCGTATCTTGCCTTGACGAAATTGTTCTGTGTCGCGGCAATGGCCCTCGCCCCCGTGGCCTGCGGCGGCGACGAAGGCGCCGATGCCGCGCCGGATCTCGACATCGAGCGATCCGACGGGACGGCGCCGCTCGAGGGAAGCGGGAGTTGCCCGCTGCTGGACGGTGCACACTCGTACAACGAGCTGAAGGGCCCGCTCGCGAACGTGCCGGTCGACTGCGTGCCCAGCTGGACCGAGGCGCAGCTGAGCGCCGGGTTCGCCCTGATCCGCGACACGCGGTTCGAGGAGCTCACCGTGCCGTCCCAGCCCGGCTTTCCGCGGCGGATCCCCTGGCTCGACCCCGAGAACGGTTGCGAGGAGCGGGCCCCGGCGGCGACCTACTTCCTCCACGAGGCGAATTACCCGACGCCCTGGTATGCCAGGGTGACCGGGAATCTGACCTTGCAGACCGAGAACGAGCCGGACGGAGAGGTGTCGTGGAGCCACCACGTCGCGCCCGTGGTCCGGGTCGGCGGACAGCTCATGATCCTCGACCCCGCCATCGAGCCGGCGGGGCCTCTCCCGATCGCGCAGTGGATCTCTCGCTTCGCCCCCGGCTCGTTCGCGACGGCGGTGTGCCGCGACCACGCCGAAGGGAACGGCTGCTTCGACGCGGTGCCCGCGGCGCCGTCGCTCCCCAGCATGGCGTCCGATTACGAAGGGATCCGCCTGCGGCTGGTCTCCGAATGGCGCGTTCAGGAGCTGCTCGGGCGCGATCCGTACCGCTCCCTCGGCGACTGCCCGCCGTGGGTCACCACCTGCCCCCCCGAGCCCGCGCCCAACCCGAACCTGCCGCCGAGCATCCTGCGGTTCGCGTCGGACCGGACCGACATGCCCGTCTGGTATCCCATCTACGTCATCGGCGACAACTTCGTCCCGGGCTTGACGACCGTGCGCATCACCGGGAACGGCATCGACGTGCTGGCCCCCATCTCCCAGATCAACAAGCGCAGGATCCTGATCGAGGAGGAGTATCCGTTCGGCGTCTATCAGGTGACGGCGTCGAACGGCGCGCACACCAGCCAGCCCGCGTCCCTGACGATCGCGTGGTGATCCGGAGGACCAGGCACGCGCGCCGGCGCCCGGCGCGCGTGCCGCCGTCCGAGCGCGACGCCCGGCCGGGCGCAGGCGCGGCGGCGGCGCGCTGACGCGGGCCTTCCGAGGCGAGGCGCTCGCCGCGGCTACGCGGACGCGATGGTGACGCCGATCCCCGGCAGCGCCTCGATCCAGAAGACCGACGAGAAGCCCGCCTCGAGGAAGAGGCGCTGGAACTCCTCGCCCGTCCGGTGCCGGACGAAGCCGGGATCGGCGAGCATCGAGATCGGGCGCGCCAGCTCGACGAACCACGCCGGGCCGGCGTCGGCGACGAACGCCTTCCCGCCGGGCGCGAGCGCGCCGCGGAACGCCCGGGCGGCGGCCGCGCCGTCCGGATAGTGGTGGAACGACAGGCAGCAGACGATCGCGTCGAAGTACCCCGCGAACGCCGCCGGCGGCCGCGCCACGTCGGCCTGGAAGAACGCCATGTTGCCGCAGCCCGCGCGCCGCGCGCCCTCGTGGGCCTGCTCGAGCATCCCCCGCGACAGATCGGCCGCGACGACCTCCCCCTCCGGCACGAGCCGCGACAGCCGGATCGCCGCCTGCCCCGTCCCGGCGGACGGATCGAGGATCCGGGCGCTCGGCGCGAGGTAGGGCCGCATCAGCGCCACCGTCTCGTCCACGATGGGATCCGAGAACGGCCGCACCACGGCCTCGTACAGGTGGGCCACGTCGTCGAACGCCCGCACGCTCTCGTAGCCCTCCGGCTCGCCGGGCAGCAGCACCGGCTGCGCGTGACGCAGCGAGAGCTCCGGCCCGCCGCCCCGCGGCGCGCCGGCCTCCGGCCGCTCGCCGAGCGTCGCCGGCCGGTAGAGGCCCAGCCGGCGGAGCGCCAGCGCCGGCTGGAACACGTGCAGGTTCCACGAGAGGAGCGCCATCGCCAGGCTGTGGTTCAAGAGGTGCCGCTCTAGGCTCGGCGCGACCATCGATTTTCCTGCCACCCTGCCCGCGCGACTGCGTGGACGTCCGCTTCTCCTCTATACTCTCCGACCCGCGGATGACGAGCAAGAGCGCCTCGTTCCTGGGCACCGGGCGTTTCGAGCTCCGAGCCCACCTCGGCCACGGCGGGATGGGGACCGTCTACCGCGTCCACGACCGCGAGCTCGGCCAGGACGTGGCGCTCAAGATGATGCACCAGCCGGGGCCGGAGCAGGTGCTCCGCCTGAAGAGCGAGTTCCGCGCGCTCGCCGGCGTGACGCACCCGAACCTCCTCCAGCTGCACGAGCTCTTCGTCGACGACGAGCGCTGCTTCTTCACGATGGAGCTCGTCGAGGGGAAGGACCTGCTCCGCTGGATCCGCGACGATCTCGGCATCCCCGGGGCCGCCGTCCAGGCGCCGACCGCCGAGCGCGCGACGGCCACCATGACCCTGACCCCGGCCACCCCCGCGCCCGGCGGCGAGACGACCGCCAGCGCGGCGGGGAAGACGCCGCCGCTCGCGCCGCGCCCTTCGTCGAGCGCGGCGGGCGCGCCGCCGGCGCCCGGCGCGCTGGACGACGCGCGCGGCGCGCCGTTCGCGGGGCCCGTCCCCGAGCACGCCTGGGCGCGCCTGCGCGAAGGGCTCGCCGGGCTCGTCCGGGGGCTGCACGCCCTGCACGCGTCCGGCCGCGTCCACCGCGACGTCAAGCCCGCGAACGTCCTCGTCTCCGCGGGCGATCGGATCACGCTCCTCGACTTCGGGCTGGTCACGGCGTTCCGCGGCGCGAGCGAGCGTCCGCCGGGCGAGATCGCCGGCACCCCGGCGTACATGGCGCCCGAGCAGGTCCTCCGCGGCTCGATCACGCGGGCGGCGGACCTCTACGCGGTCGGGGTCATCCTCTACGAGGCGCTCACCGGCGTGCTCCCGTTCCGCGGGGCGGTGGACATGATCCTCTACCAGAAGGTCCACTACGCGCCGAAGCCCGCGCTCGCCCTCGCCCCCGACGCGCCCGAGGACCTCCTCGAGCTCGCGATGGCCCTCCTCGCCGCGGATCCCGAGCGGCGCCCGGGCGCGGAGGCGTGCCTCGCCGTGCTCGCGCGAGAGCAGGGCGGCGCCGCGGCCGCCCGCGCCGCGGAGGCCGCGCCGGGGCCGCCGTTCGTCGGGCGGGCCGCCGAGATGGCGGCGATCGCGCGGGCGCTCGACGAGGTCGCCGGAGCGCGGCGGCAGATCACGGTGCACGTCCACGGCCCCTCGGGGATCGGCAAATCGGCGATGGTGCGCGAGCTCCTCGAGGTCCAGCGGCGCGCGGGCGACCTCCTCGTGCTGCAGGGGCGCTGCCACCCGGCGGAGAGCCTGCCCTACAAGGCGCTCGACGCGGCGATCGACGGCCTCGCCGCCCACCTCGAGACGCTCTCCGCCGAGGCGCTCTCGGCCCTCGTGCCCGCCGGGGCCCGCGCGCTGACCCAGCTCTTCCCCGTGCTCGCGCAGTTCCCCGCGTTCCTCGCCGGCCCCGAGCCCGCCGCCCAGCCCGACCCGATCGCCCTCCAGCAGCAGGGCGCCGCGGCCCTGCGCGACCTCCTGGACCGCCTCGCGGCGACGCGCCTCCTCGTGCTGTGGCTCGACGACGTGCAGTGGGGCGACGTCGACTCGGCGCCGCTGCTCGACCAGCTCACCCGCGCGCCGGCGCCGCCGCTCCTGCTCCTGCTCACGTACCGCAGCGACGAGCGGCAGCGGAGCCCGCTCCTGCGGCACCTGCTCGAGGGCGCCGAGGGCGGCGGCGGGGCGACGCGAACGATCGAGCTCGGCGCGCTCGCCGTGGACGACGTCGCGGCGCTCGCGCGGGCGATCCTCGGCGCGGACGGCGCCCGGCGCGCGGGGCAGATCGACGCCGTCGTCGCGCAGGCCGAGGGCAACCCGTTCATCGCGGCCGAGCTGGCGCGCTACCTCGGCGCGCGCGCCGCCGAGGGCGGCGCCGGGGACGAGCGCGCGCCCCTCGACGTGGCGGCGCTCGTGATGGCGCGCGTCCGCGCGCTCGACCCCGGGTCGCAGCGCCTCCTCGAGATCGCCGCCGTCGCGGGCAAGCCGCTCGAGCGCGGCGTCGCGCTCGCGGCCGCGGGGCTCGACGAGCGGCAGCGGCCCCTCGTCGCCCGGCTCCGCGACGCGAACCTCCTGCGCGAGATCGCGGGCGACGGCGCGAGCGGCGTGGCGATCTACCACGACCGGATCCGCGAGGCGCTCCTCGCGGCCCTGCCGGCCGAGCCGCGCGCCGGCAGGCACCGCGCCATCGCGGAGGCGCTCGAGGCGCAGGGGGCGCGCGACCCCGAGGCGCTCGCGTACCACTGGGAGGGCGCGGGCGAGCCGCGGAGGGCAGGGGAGCACGCGCTCCGCGCCGCCGACCGCGCGGCGGCCGCGCTCGCCTTCGAGCACGCCGCCGTCCTCTACGAGAAGGGGCTCGCGCTCTCGGGCGACGCGGCCGGGCGCGCGGACATCCTCGAGAAGCTCGGCGACGCGCTCGTGAACCTGGGCCGCGCGCCCGAGGCGGCGGAGCGTTACCTCGAGGCCGCCGCGCACGTCGGCGGCCCGCCCGCGGCGGAGCGGGTGCTGGCGCTGCGGCGGCGCGCGGCCGAGCAGCACCTCAAGGCGGGGTTCATCGACGCGGGGTGGCGCGGGATGCGGAGCACGCTGGAGGCGCTCCGCGTGCCGATCCCGGGCTCGTTCGCCGGCGCGCTCGCCGCCGCGTCGTGGCGGCGCCTCGCCTTCCTGCTCGGGCGCTTCGACGCGCGGCGGCGGGCCTTCCCCGCGGCGCTGCCGGCCGCGGAGCGCCCGCGGCTCGACGCGCTGTGGACCGCCTCGACGAGCATGTCGATGCTGAGCCCCCACCTCGCCGACGCCTTCCGGATGCAGCACCTCCGGCGGGTGCTGAAGGTCGGCGACGCCTCCACCGTCTGCCGCGCGCTCGCGTACGAGGCCTCGATGGAGTCGCACCTCGGCGGCGCCCTGCTCGACCGCAGCGTCGAGGCGCTGCTCGAGCAGGTGAGCGCGCTCGTGGCCCGCACGCGGGATCCCTACGACCAGGCGTGGCGCGAGCTGACCCTCGCCAACGTGGCGTTCACCCGCGGGGAGTGGCGGAGGACGGCGGAGGCGTGCCGGCGCGCGGACACGCTCTTCCGCGAGCGCTGCCCCGGCACGGCGTGGGAGCGCGTCACCGTGGCGATCTTCCACCACTTCGCCCTGGCCTGGCTCGGCGAGCTGCGCGAGCTGCTCCCGCGCCTGTCGGAGCTCGCGGGCGACGCGCGCCGCCGCGGCGACATGCACGCGCTCTGCGAGGCGCACGTGGGCGAGCCGATGCTCGCGTGGCTCGCCGCCGATCGCGGCGACGAGGCGCAGGCCAGCGCGGCGGCGGCGCTCGGCCGCCAGGCGTCGCGGTCGCGCCGCTGGCCCGAGCACGGCTACCGGCGCCAGGAGTACGCCGCCATGATCGCGTCGGGCTACGCGGCGCTCTACCGGGGCGACCCGTGGGCGGCGTGGGCGGCGGTGCTCGATCACTGGCCGCGCCTCGAAGCGTCGTTCCTGCTGCCGCTGCGCGGGACGGGCCTCGAGCTGCGCTGGACGCGGGCGCGCGCCGCGCTCGCGGCGGCGGCCACGCGCTCGCGCCCGGCCGGCGCCCTCGCGGGGTGGACCGAGCGGGCGCTGCTCGACGACGCGCGCGCGCAGATCCGCCGCATCGAGCGGGATCCGCTCGCGGCCGGCGCGCCGATCGGGCAGCTGCTCCGCGCCGGGATCGCGCGCGTAGAGGGGCGCGCCGGCAAGGCGGCGCGCGCGCTCGAGGCCGCGATCGCGGAGTTCGATCGGCTGGAGATGGCGCTGCACCGCGAGGCGGCGCGGCTCGCGCTGGGGCAGCTCGCGGGGGGCAGCGCCGGGGCCGCGCAGGTCCGGCGCGCCGAGGCGTGGATGGCGGGGCAGGGGGTGGTGCGGCCGCGGGCGCTCGCGGCGGCCGTGGCGCCGGGGCTCGATCTCTCACCGGAAGGAAGGACCCATGCAGCAGCGACACACCGATCCGCGCCGTAGGCCCGTGCCGGCGCCCGTGCACCTCTTCGACGGCGGCGAGGGGCGCGCGCCGGAGGCCGCGCCCGCGCCGCGCCCGGGGGCGCCCGCTCCTCCCGCGCTGGAGCGGGCGCTCGGCGCCTTCCGGAGCGACGGCGTGAAGGCGCGGGCGGCCAGCTTCGCGGCCGACCTCGAGCCGCCCAGGCTCCGCCGCGCGTTCAACGATCCGGACCTCTTCCCGGACGAGGGCGGCGCGCCGGACGACCCCCAGGCGATCGCCGGCCTCCTCCTCGACCGGGCGCGGGACGGCGGCCGCCTCGCCCGCGCCTTCGAGCACGGCGCCTACCGCCGCTTCGACGCGTCCGCGGGCGAGGCGTGGGCGCGCGCCGTCGCCGAGCACCTGACGGGCGTCCCGATCGCGGACCCTGCCCGCGTCTACGCCGAGGGGCGGCCGGCGATCGCCCGGGCGCTGTTCATCGAGGGCCGGGTGCCGCTCGCGGCGCTGTCCGAGGACGCGGTGACGGCGGCCCTGTGCGTGGGCGGCTGGGACGGCGGCAGGCACGGCGACATCGGGCGCGGCCTCGTGGGCCTCGAGCGCTGCCGGGAGCTCGGCGAGGCCATCGCGCCGGCCGACGCGCCGGAGCTGCTCCTCCCCTTCCGGGAGTGGGGCGGCGCCCTCTGGGATCGCGTCGCGCCGGGCGCCTGCCTCTTCTGGGCGGGCTCGGCGGCCGGCGCGGGGCGCGTCGCGCTGGTCCTCCGCAAGCACGACGACGGCGAGCAGCGCGCGCTGCAGCTCTGGGGCACCCCCGGCCTGGACGAGGTGCGGCAGGACGATCCCGCCGAGCCCGAGGCGCTCGTCGAGGGGGCGCTGTGGACGCGCTTCCCCGACCCGCTCGAGACCGAGACCGAGTCGCTCCGCTTCTGCGGCGTCGGGCTCCTGCCCGATCTCGGCGCCGTGCGCTCCGACCTTCGCCCGCGCGGGCGCGCTCGGCTGATCCTCCGGCGCAGGTCGGACGGGGAGCTCCTCTACCGCTCGGCGTGGCTCTCGATGGAGGCCGAGGGGCTCTCGATCGCCCGGCTCCTCGGCTCGCTGCGCGGCGGCCCGGCCGCGGCCGAGATCGAGGCCGTCTGGCGCGTCCACTCCCTGTGCCTGACGCCCACGCCCGACGTCCCCGACAGCCAGTTCCTGCTCGAGTGCGCGTCCACCAAGCGGGGCCGCGTCGAGCTCCGCGTGGGGCCGGGACGCGGCGCCGGCGCGCTCGCGGACGAGCCCGGCGCGTACCTCCACGGCGGCGGAAAGGCGGCGTTCTGATGAGCGGCGGGAGCGATGCGGGCCGGCGGCCCACCGTGAACGTCTTCGGCGCCGGGATCGCCGGGCTGACGGTCGCGCACGAGCTCGCGGAGCGAGGCTTCGTGGTGCGCGTCATCGAGCAGGACACCTGCCTCGACCGGCACGGCCGTCGCCGGATCGCCATGGGCGGCGTGGCGCGGACGCAGTACGCGATCGGCCGGCAGGCGCGGCCGGTCGGGGCCGAGGGGCCCTGGTCGGCGCGGTTCTGCCGCAGCGACGTCGACGGGATGAGCGCCGTCGCCGAGGCGCGCGACCTGCGCCTCGTCCCCATCCACGTCCCGTTCGCGCGCGGGCGCCACGACGCGCCCGGCGGCGAGACGCGCGCCGACGTCGAGGCGCGCGTGCGCGCCCTGCTCGCCTACCTCCGCGGCAAGGACGTCGACTTCCGGCTGGAGATCACCGGCTACGCCGACGCCCACGACGACGCGCCGCCGCCCGGCCCCGGCTCGCGGCCGCTGACCAACCCCGAGGAGCACCGCGAGCTCTGCGTCGAGCGGGCCGAGGCGGCGCGCGCGCTGATCGCCGCCGCCGCGGGCGGCGCCGCGTGCACGATCGCGGCCAGCAGGCAGGGCGAGCGGGCGCCGCGGCGCTCGGACGGCGCGGCGCCGGACCACAACCGCTGGGCCGTCGTCGAGGTCTGCTTCACGGTGCTCCCGGGCGAGCACGGCTTTCGCTTCTTCCCCTCGTATTACAACCACGTCTTCGACACGATGCGCCGGATCCCGCTCCTCGACGAGGACGGGAACGAGAGCGGCAGGACCGTTTACGACAACGTGGTGCCCACCCCGAACCAGGGCATCGTCAGCGGCGGGCTCAGCCCGCTCATCATGCCGCGCTCGCCGCCCGGCTCGGATCACGAGCGCGCCGAGCGCCTCGCGGCGCTCCGCACCATGGGCTACACGGCGGCGGATCTCACGCAGCTCATGCTGCGCGTCCTGCGGTACATGTGCACCTCCGCCGGGCGGCGGGCGCTGGAGATGGAGCGCATCTCGTGGTGGGAGTACCTCGAGGGGTACGATCCCGCGACCGGCGCCCGGCTCTACCATTACAGCGAGCGCTTCGAGCGGGACGCCAAGACGCAATCGCGCGTCCTCGCCTCGTTCGACGCGGTGTGGGGCGACGCGCGGACGTGCGGGAACACGTACGTGCAGCTCTTTTACAACTGGGTCCGCACGCTGCCCAAGGTCGACGGCACGCTGAGCGGCCCGACGAGCGAGGCGTGGCTCGATCCCTGGAGGGCCTACCTGGAGCGCCGCCTCGGGGTGCAGTTCATCCTCGGCGGGCTGGAGCGCCTCGAGCTCGAGGGCGGCGAGATCGTGCCCCACGGCTTCCTGATCCGCCTCGCCACCGGGGAGCGGGCCGAGGGGGACGACCTCACGCCGCGCGAGCGGGAGCTCGCCGAGGCCCTCCGGGGCGCCGATTACCACGTGGTCGCCACCGACGCGTGCTCGGCGGAGGCGGTCACCGAGCCGCTGCGCCGGGCCGGGGTCGCCGCGGGCGTCCCGAGGGATCTCGGCGGCTTCACCACGAAGGTCCGGCCGGCGCCGCCCGAGGAGGGCGAGGGGTCGCCGCGGCCGGCGGCCGGCGCGGGGCACGCGTTCGGGGTGACGGCCTGGGATCGCTTCCAGACGATGTCGGGTCTCCAGTTCTTCTTTACCCAGGAGCTGAAGATCAACAATGGATATGTCTATTACAGCCAGGCGCCCTGGGGATTGACCTCGATCAACAGCGCGCAGTTCTGGCGGCGCCGCCCCACGCTCGAGCGCGACGGGTTCGTCTCGCTGCTCAGCATCGATCTCTGCGACTGGAACACCCGGGCGCGGGAGGGCGCGGCGGCCGGGAGGAGCGCGGCCGAGTGCGGCCCGGTGGAGATCGCCGAGCAGGTCTTCGCGCAGATCGTGGCCGAGATGCGCCCGGCGGGCGCGACGGCCGAGGCGCCGATCTACGATCCTCCGGCGCCGACCTGGTTTTACCTCGACGAGTACCTCGAGTTCGACGATCGCGGCGTGTTCACGCGCGCGCGGGTCCCGTACCTCGTGCCGATCAAGGCCGATTTCCAGCGCCGCCCCGGCCCGCCGCCGTGGGATCCGACCCCGCGGGTGGTGAGCCCGCCGCCGGCGAAGGCGCCGGACGCGGCGCTGTGGCAGGCGCCCCACGGCGGCTATCTCGTGCACTGGGGCAAGCTGGTCTTCGCCGGTGTGTACCTGAAGACCTTCACCCGCATGTCGACCATGGAGGCGGCGAACGAGTCCGGGCGCCACGCCGTCAACGCGATCCTCGACCACCTGCGGCTCGTGAAGGCGCCCGCGACGGGGGCCGCGGCGGGGGCGCCGGCCACGCCAGGCGCGCCTGCCGGGGCGCCGGCGACGTCGGGCGTCCCCGCGGGCGGGCCGGCGCCGGCGCCGGGCGGGGGCTACGCCGGCGCCGCGTCCCAGGCGGCGCGCCACATGCGATCGGAGGTCTTCTACCGCTCCACCCCGGCCGGCGATTACTGCGCGATCTGGGACATGGAGCACTGGGAGCTGCCCGAGTTCGCGCTGGCCAAGCAGTACGACGCGTGGTGCCTGGAGCGCGGCCTCCCGCACCCGTGGGATCTCCTCGGCATCGAGCGGATCCCGTCGCTCGTCTCCAAGCTCGCCCATTCGGCCGGGGCGCAGGCGGGCGCCGGACCGGCCGGGGCCGGCGGCGCGTCGCTCGACGCGCTGCTCGAGGGGACGCTGCGGATGGCATACCCGTGGGGCGGGGCGGACGCCGTGCTGGAGATGCTGCGGGGGATCCGAAAGGCGGTGGAGGAGGGGAGCAAGCAGGCCTGAGCGCGCCAGCAGCGAGCAACGTCCAAAACGCCAGTATCTGTCAGGAGGATTCGCGACGTCGAGCCTCGGTCGAGAGAAGCGCGGTCCTGCGATCGCGTCAGCGTTCTGTGATCCCGTGAACCCATCGTGAGCAACATCGGAGCGATAGGATTGCCATGAACGTCATCGACGAGCCGCTGTGCCCCAAGTGCGAGACGCTCACCGCGTTCTACGGCTGCTTCTCTTGCCAGGGGCGGACCCAATGCCGTCGCTGCTTCGCCTGCACCAACCCGGGCTGCGCGCGGAACGCGCACGAGCGTCACATGCACGAGAGTGAACGCCTCGTCGGGTTCGACTTCGGCTCTTCGTGGCTGTACCCGCAGGTGCCGAACGTGCAGGAGCAATGGCTCGATTGGAGCTCCTGGTCGATCAAGTTCGATTCGACGAGCACGGAGACCCCGACCAAGGAGGACCCGCCCTCCAGCAAGAGCAAGAGGCCGCGCGCCAAGGAGGGGGCGACCTTCGATCCGAACAAGAGATTCAAGCCGGATCCCAAGCTGCTCAAGGTCGCCAAGGCGGGCAGAGGGCACCCGAAGAAGCTGTCCGACAACACGCGAAAGCTCGCTCCCCTCAGCCTCGGCGTGGCGACGTGGAACCTCAACCACATCAACCAGGCGGAGGAGAAGACCAGCACCATCGCCTGGATCTTCATGCGCCACCTCTGGATCGACGTCCTGGCCCTCCAGGAGGTGAACCTCGCCGGGAGAGACGTGCTCGAGAAAGACGCGTTCGTGGCCACGCTGGAGGAGAGGGGCCTCGAGTGCCGCTTCGGCCCGCTCATGCGATCGTTCTCCGCGGTCGGCCCCGAGATCGAGGTCGACGACGAGGAGGACGACGAGGGGAGCACGAAGGGCGAGGACGACGAGACGGACAACGAGGGCGAAGACGACGACGGCTCCCCCGAAGAGGACGCCCCCGAGTCCTACGATCGCGGCGCCGTGAGAGAGGAGACATGGTCCATCTGGGGGAAGGACCTCAAGGTCCGCGTGACCGGCGAGGGCGAGGGCGTGAAGCTCCGCGAGGTGGAAGTGGACATGGGGTGGTTCAAGACCTGGAAGAGCGTGCGGCTCGGCCAGCCGGAGTACTACCCCGTCGTCGTGCGATCCCGCATGTTCAGGAAGGCTCGCGAAGACGACGCCTGGGCGTCCTACGACGGCGAGCGCCTGGCGCCCAAGGTCCATTACTGGGCAAAGAAACCCTGCGCCCTCAAGCTGTGCGAGATCCCAGCCGAAGAGTCCCTGCCCGTCGTGGAGAGGCTCCCTCAGAAGAAACCATCGAAGGACGGCTCCGTCCACCTGCCCGTGGCGCTGCTGAAGGAGCTGAACCTGCAGCTCAACAGGAACGGAGGGGCGCCCGTGCGGACCAACGCCGGCACCTACGTCCGCTCGATCAAGAGCACCGCTCGCTCCAGAGGCGCGCCCTGGGTCCGCAAATGGGTCTTCACGCTCGACCAGCACCCCGAGGTCCAGCTGTTGCTCGTGCAGATGAAGCCCGCGGACGCCTTGAAGAAGGTGATCGCCGATTACAAGAAGACGAACAAAACGGCCAAGCCGGACAAGAAGCTCGTTCGCCAGTTCAAGAACTACGAGAAGGCGTGCCGGCAGCTCGACGCCCAGCCCGAAGGGCAGCTCGTCGCCTACCTGCAAACGCGCTTCTGGCCAGCCTACTGCCGGCCCGTCGTCGTACACGACCTGGAGCTCCTCGAGCCGAAGGGCGAGAAGGTCTCCGTCGGCGTCGTCCACACGACACCCGCTGGACACGGGCTCAAGCGGCAGGGAGAGTACGAGCAGCTCGAAGGGATGTTCGCCTATGTCGGCAAGGCGGGCGGGCACTGGGTGCTCGCCGGCGACTACTACCTCGATCCCGAATCGACGGTGGTCAAGTCGACCAAGCTGAACCATTGCAAGAGCCAGCTCTTCGAGTCCCATCTGGCCAAGGCGAACCTCGACCTCGCGATCTCGGTCTCGGCGACGAACCAGACCCGTTTGAAGGGGAACGCCCAGAACATCCAGGACCGCACGACCCGGATGATCGTCGCGAAGCAGGAGGACGGGAAGTCGGGGGAGCGGAGGGTCGTCGTCCTCAACAAGCGCGCGGACTTCTTCGCGCACTCGAGGACGTTCGCCTTCCGGCAGGCGGGGATCGTCGCCCCGGGCGGCGGCCTCCTGCCGCTCGACTTCGACCATCGCGCGTTGAACTGGTGGTCGGACATCAGCGATCATTGCCCGGTGGGCGCCCTCCTCTGCACCGGGGACCGCCCCCAATCCTGGCGCCGGTTCGAGGTCCAAAAATTACCGAAGAACTTCAGGTCGAAGATCGAGGAAGCCTGCGAGAAGGTGGCGTGCATGCGGAGGGACGCGGTTCGAGGGATCAGCCAGTCGCTGGCCGACCTCTGCGCGCTCGCGAAGCAGCGCAAAGGGAAGAGCGACGACTGGACCGTATGCCTCAAGAGCTTCTGTGTCCTCCTCTCGTGCGTGCTCAAGGATCCCGATCTGTCGGATCTCGCGCCCAAGGTGCCGGAAGCGGACTATGAAGCGTTCGCCAGGGAGTCCAAGGGGCTGACCGGCGAGTCCCTGCTGCTGTGGCTCTCGTACTGCCACGACGTCCGACGTCCGACCGACGAGCGGCTCAAGAACTTCATGATCGCTCGATTGAAGGCCGATCCCATCGACGCGGGGCTGAGGGCCGTGCTCGAGCTCGGCCCCGCCCCCGTGAAGGCGGAGAAGAAGAACAAGAAGGCGAAGAACGTCGGCCCGACGAGCATGGAGCTCGATGAAAAGGAGCCGTCGGACGAAGATCTCCGCCAGGTGGGCCTCGGGTGGATCGACAGGGGTCCGGAGTCCGAAGCTCCGTGGGATCGACGAGCCCGGGGGTATCTCCTCGATTGCTGGGTGGCGGGGAAGCCCGAAGGCTTCGAGAAGCTCGTCGGCGAGGACATGGAGCTTTGCAACCGCGTCCACAAGGCCAACCGCTACCTGCACCTCCTCAATTACGTCCTCGGCGATCTCGATCTGGAGGACGAGGACGAGACGTACGGCTCGATCAAGCCGAGGGACGAGGAGAGCCGCTTCGAGCCGATTCCATACGTCGAGGTCGGCGAGTTCCAGGCGCGGCTCCTCCGATCGAACGACAATTCGAAGGTGGTCTCGAGAGGCGAGGGGGAGACGGGCTCGAAGGACAAGGAGAATTCGTGATGGGCTTCAAGCACGTCGTGAGGCCAGGCGAGTGTCTGTCGAGCATCGCTTTTCGTTATGGGTTCTACCCCGATACGCTCTGGAACCTGCCCGAGAACGCGGCCCTCCGCGAGAAGCGGTCGAACCCCAGCGCCCTCTCGCCGACCGAAGACGTCGTCTTCATCCCCGACAAGCGCTTGAAGCTCGAAGCGCGGCCCACGGGCGCTCGTCACACGTTCCGGCGCCGCGGCGTGCCCGAAGAGCTGCGGCTCCGGTTCCTGGACGCGAAGTCCGAGCCGCGCGCCGGCGTCCCCTACGTGCTCGAGATCGACGGCGCCACGTTCGAGGGCGAGACGGACGGCGACGGCTTCATCGTCGTGCCCATCTCACCCGCCGCGGCGAGGGGACGGCTCCTCCTGGGCACCGGCGAGGACCAGGAAGAGATGGCGCTCTCGCTCGGCCATCTTCCGCCCCTCGATACGGCGGAAGGGCCGCTGGTGCGGCTCGTGAGCCTCGGTTATCTGGAGACCGAAGAGCAGGGCCGGGAGGAGGGCCTCCTCCGGATCGCGCTGGAAGACTTCCAGAGCGACCACGGCCTGCCGGTGACGGGAGAGGCCGACGGAGCGACGCTCGCAAAGCTCGCCTCCGCGCACGGCTCGTAGCCGGGCGATCCCGAAAGCGCATCGCCGCGCAGGACGGCGGCGGCGCGACGAGCAGCTCTTCGATGGGCTGGTCGTCGAGGAGCCGATGCGCGCGGACGGGCACGACGCGGCTGTTCAGGTGCTCACGGAGCGGCGTCATCCTTGGTGGCATCCGGCGTGCATCGACGCGGTGTGGGGGGCCATGGGTCGAGCCAGGGTCGGGCACCGGCAAACCGCGACCGCCCGGCGCTCACGGCCCTCACGCTCACGGCGAACCCGCACAAGAAGGTCATTCATGCTTAAGCCAAGCTCGATTCATCGTGGTTTTCTCGTCGCCGCGTTCGCGCCGTTGCGCGCCTCGATCTGGGCCGCCCTGGGCCTCACGGCGTCCGCGTGCGGCGGCCACGTCACGGTGGACCCCGCGAGCGGCGGCGGCGAAGGCGGCGGCGCGACCAGCTCGACCGGCACGGCGGACCCCTCGGTCCCGTGCGACGGCGCGGTGCCGCTGCCCCAGCCGAACGGGGCGTACAGCGGCTATGCCAGGTGCCCTGATGGCACGATTCACCGCGTCGAGGCCGTCGCCTGCGAGAGCTCGTTGCCGGCGTGCCAGGGCGTCGAGGACGAGATCTCGTGCAAGACCGACGCTGACTGCGCGCAGAAGCCCGGGGGGAAATGCGGATCGTATCGTGTCGACAACTTCGACGGCCCGGTGTGGCACTGCGGCTGCGTGTATCCCTGCGCCACGGACCAGGACTGCGACCCCGGCGAGGCCTGCGTGTGCCCCGGCGTCTTGCCGAGCGGTGCTCTGTTTCCGACGTGCGTGTCCGCGAGCTGCCGCACCAACGGCGATTGCGCGAGCGGCGAGTGCGGCGTCTCCTTGTACGACGACGGGTGCGGATACGAGCTGGATCTCGCCTGCCGCGCCCCCGGCGACGCCTGCCGCACCGCGGCCGACTGCAGGGCCGGAGACGAGCAGTGCGTTGCGCCTGACGGCGAGGGCGCGTGGGCGTGCGAGCCGCCGAGCTGCGCCATCGGCCGGCCGCTGGCCGTCGAGGGCCGAGCGCGCACCGCCGGCGGCGCGGCGCGCTCCGACTGGACCTCTGCCTCGCTCACCCCCGAGACCGCGGGGCTCCGCGGCGACGTGCGCGCCGCGCTCGCCGCGCACTGGCGCGACGTCGCCGCGCTCGAGCACGCGTCGATCGCGAGCTTCGCGCGGTTCTCGCTGGAGCTGCTCGCGCTCGGCGCGCCGCCGGCCCTGCTCGCCGGCGCGCAGCAGGCGGCGATGGACGAGGTCGCCCACGCGCGCGCCGCGTACACGCTCGCGAGCGCGTACGCCGGCGCCGCGCTCGGCCCGGGGCCGCTCGACGTGACCGGCGTCGCCCCGGCCACCTCGGCCGCGGCGATCGTGGCGGCGCTGGTCGAGGAGGCGTGCGTCGGCGAGACGGTCGGCGCCGCCGAGGCGCGCGCGCTCGCCGGGCTCGTGCGCGATCCGGCGCTCGCCGGGACGTACGCGCGCATCGCGGAGGACGAGGGGCGGCACGCGGAGCTGGGGTGGCGCGCGCTCGCCTGGCTGCTGCGCGGCGCCGGCGACGAGCTGCGGGCGGTGGCGGCGAGCGCCTTCGAGCGCGCCGTCGCGCGGATGAGCGCCGATCCGGACGTCGCGCCGGGCGCCGTCGCCCCCGAGCACGGCCTGCTGTCGCGCGAGATGATGGGCGCGCTGCGGCGGCAGGCGCTCGCCGAGGTGGTCGAGCCGTGCCGCCGCGCGCTGCTCGGGTAGCGCGGCGGCGCGCCGGGAACGAGCGGGCTTCGCTCAAGGATTATTCGGCGACGAGGCCGCGCGTGCGGCCGCACAGGCGCACCAGCCCGAGCAAGCCGTCGATGGTCGGCGTGGGCACGCCGGTCAGCTTGCCGATCTCATGCACCACGGTCACCAGCGCGTCGATCTCCAGCGGCTTGCCGGCCTCCGCGTCCTGCAGCATCGATGTCTTGAACGCGCCGAGCTTGCGCGTGACCTCCATCCGGTCTTCTCCGCTCTGCGCGATGGGGCAACCGATCCTCGCGCCGATCGCCGCCGCTTCCTCCATCGCCTTGAGACAGAAGCCGCGCACCAGCGGATCATCGAGGATGCGGTCGCACGTCGCGCCGGTGAGCACCGACACCGGGTTCATCGTCATGTTGCCCCACAGCTTGTACCAGATGTCCGTCCGGATATCGGCGCTCGCCTCGGCGTCGAAGCCGGCGCGCTGCAGCAGCGTGACCAGCGCGGCGACGCGGTCCGAGCGTCCGCCGGCCGGCTCGCCGAGGAGCAGGCGATTGCCGAGGCCGACGCGCACGAGCCCAGGCTCCGGGCTGGAGCCCGACAGATGCACGACGCAGCCGATCACCTGGCGGAGCGGGATGGCGCGCGGCAGGACGCCGCCCGGGTCGAGCGACCGGAGCCGGGCGCCGGCATAGGGCACGTTCTCGGGCGCGAAGAACCACCACGGCACGCCGTTCATCGCGGGGACGACGATCGTGTCCGGGCGGAGCAGCGGCGCGATCCGCGCAGCGACGTCGGTCAGCGCGGTGGCCTTGACCGCGATGATCACGACGTCCTGCGCGCCGAGCGCGGCCGGATCCGGCGCAGCGCGGATCGGCACGCGGGTGGTCTCTCCCTGGGTTTGCAGCAACAACCCGCGTCGCTGCACGGCGGCGAGGTTCTCTCCGCGCGCGACGGCGCTGACGTCGCAGCCGACCGCGGCCAGCCGGGCGCCGAGCAGCCCGCCGATGGCTCCGAGACCGTAAACGGCGATCTTCATGATGTCCCGGCATCATACCCCTCGCTCGGCCCTTCGTTCCGAGCTCCGGGAGGACGGCGGTGATCCTCGCGCCGCCGGGCCGCTGAGCTCGCTCGCCATCGGTCTTTTTCCGCGGCAGCCGGAAGCGACCGGCAGAGAGAGCCGCGAGCGCGCCGCGCCCGCCGCGGGATGCTGCCGCTCGCGGGGCGCGGCGCGCCGGCTCGTCAAGCGGCCGCCGACGTCACTGCGGGACCTTGAAATACTGGGCTGCGCTGACGTTGCCGCACGCTTGCAGCTCGGCCTCCACCCCCGCGGTGGTGGCGCCGCCCGGGATGGTCATGCACATGCCGGGGAAGGGGTCGCGCGCGTGCATGGGCGCCAGCCTGTAGTTGCCGCCGCCTCGGTTCTGCGTGTGGAACCTCTGGCTGTCGAAGAAGCCGCCGTCGAGCCGGCAATCCTCCTGAACCAGCGGCGTGCCAGAGGCCACGCCCGAATCCAGGGCGTCGATGCACTTGTGGGTCACGGCGTTCTCGATGATGACGGCGGCCCCGTCCCGGTGGAAGATCCAGTCGGGCGCGGACGTCGCGCTGGGGGTGCAGCTGACGACCTTGACGGCCCCGCTCGAGTCCGTCGGATCGACGCCGAGGCAGGCCCCGGCAGCGGACTTCAGCTGACCTGCCGTATCGATGAGCGCGGCCTGGTCGCTGTCGGTCTCCTGAACATCGGCGTCGGTCGCGTCACCGAGACAGCCGGCAAGAACGGAGCACGCGGCAAGCATGATGATGGAAATTTTCATGGTATTCACCTTGTCGGGTTTGGTGGGCGTTTATCGATTCTATGGGACAATCCTTGTCCTTCTCTCCTGCGTTGTGTCGATGCGCATGGGCTCTCGCGGCGCTTCTGCAGCGGAGCTGTCGGTGTCGAGCTCCGGATGGCTATAAGCCCTCGTCGCTGCCGCAGACGGCGGAGACACGGACCATTGCCGCGACACAGGACAGCTTCGCCAGGGCCCGATACCACTGTCTCACGGAGTCATTCCCCCTGCGTGCGAGGCACGGAGCGCCTCGACAGGAACGGCCGCAGGCGGACTCGACCCCCGAGGTCCGGCTTTGTCCTGCGTCGCTGCTCGGTTGCCCTGGTGAATGCCGGCACCCTCGGTCGTCCTTCGCGCAAACCGTGCGGGACGGCGTCTTTTTTCTGCGGCGTCGACCGGCGATCGAGCCAAGCAGCGAGCGCGTAGAACTCCGCCGTTAGCGGCCCCGCTGCTTCGCCTCGAGCAATGACTCCAGAGTCTCTTGGTCAGGCCATGAAGGATCGCCGGCCCTACAGGGCGACGCGCTCGGGCCGGCGCGCGGCGGACGACACCTGCGCGAGCGCGTCGGCGAGCGCGCCGCGCGGATCCGCCGGCAGGTCGATCGAGCGCCACGCCACGTGGCCGTCCGGGCGCACCAGCGACGCGCCCCCGGCCCCGAGGCCGAACGCCTTCCGGAGCGCTCTCTCCTCGACCGGGCGCACCTCCGCGCCGATCCGAACGCATTCGAGCGCGACGCCCAGCCGCTCGACGGCATGCGCCGCGGCGAGGCCCCACCGCGCGTCCTCGGCGAGCAGCACCCAGGTTCGCTGGAACAGATCGAGCGTGGTTGCGCTCAGCTCCCCTTGCAGACGTCGGCGCAGGTGCCCGTCGCATCGGCGCACGCGAAGGACGCGCAGTCCGAATCGGCGGAGCAGGGCGCGCCGGCGGCGCCGAGCGGCGCGCACGTGGCGCCATCGCACGCCGTGCCGGCCGCGCAGTCACCGTCCGACGCGCATGGACCGCCCGCCTGCTGCCGCGCCTGGCACGTGCCGTCTTCGCAGTGAAGCTCCTCCTGGCAGTCGAGGCTCCCCTCGCACGACCCGCCCACGGCGAGCCGTGGCGCGCACGTCCCCTCGTCGGGCGGCGAGGGCTGGTCGCACCGGAGCGCCTCGTCGCAGTCGAACGTCGACGAGCATGGCTCTCCGGCCGCCGCCTTCGCCTTGCACGCCGACGTCCTCTGCCCGCTCGCGTCGCCGGTGTACAGGCAGCGGTCCCGGGCGCAATCCCAGTCGGTCGCGCACGTCCCGCCCTCGGGCACGGAGCCGTCCCACGCAGCGAGGCAGGACGGCGTGAACCCGTCGTTCACCCCCAACAGCACGCCCAGAATCTGAAGCTCGGCACAGGGGGCCGCGTCCACCTCGGCGAGGCACGCCTCCGCCTTCTCCGGGACGAAGGTGCCGTTCACCTCGCCTCCGGTGACGGCAACGAGGATCGCTTCGAGATCCGAGGCGCACGCGTCGGCAGAGCTCGCGTCCAGGTCATGCGCGGCCCGGGTCGCCGCGTCGCAGCACGCGAAGGTGCGGTCGCAGAGGGCCTTCGCGTACCTCGAGAAGAAATCGCCGGCTGTCGGCCCCGGCCCTCCGCTGCTCGCCCGCGTCTCGTCATCCCCGCATCCGGGCACGGCGGACATCGCGACAGCCACGGCCGAGAGCAGCGTCGCGAGCAAGACAGGTCGATGCGTGCGCATGAAGAACCTCCTCGGTCCGATCTTAGATGGATCCGCCGGAGCTGAGCCAGCGTGAGCTTCATGACGAGCCCCGGATCCTGCTCGCCGAAGCGGGGGAGGACCAGAGGTCGAGAGGATGCGCCAAAGCCTCAGAGCGGCGGAGATCGTGGGAGGTTGTGCCGACCGCCCCTGGCCTGGCGCGATTTGTCGCCTTGTGGCGCGATTTGTCGCTGGTGGCGCGGCTTGTCGCCGCGTGGCGCGATTTGTCGCCGCGTGGCGCGATTTGTCGCCTTCGCGCTCGGTTTACAGCCGAGTACACAAGCGGTCGCAATGGGAGAGCGCCCGTTGCCGCGCGAGCGGCCCGGGCGAGAGCGGATTCGCCTCGTCTCCTCCCATCAACAAGGGCGTCGAGGGCTTATTCATGACGAGTCTACGATCCATACTGCTACGTCAGGTCGCTCAATCACGCGCGGCCCCATGGCGCGCGGGGCGCTTGCCGCTCCTCGCGTGCCTGGGCGCGCTCACGACCGCCTGCACGGCCGGCGCCGACGATCCGGTCGAGCTGGACGAGCCCGTCGGTCAGGCGGAACAGGCGCTCTGCGCGCCGGACGACGTGGCCTGCAACGACACGACCATCCACGACTGGCCGACGTGGTCCCAGCAGCCCGACCGGCCGGACGCCGTCATCGAAGGAGAGGCCCCGGACGCCGGCACAGGCACGTTCCAGGTGCAGGCGTGCGATCCGAGCCAGCTCGGCAAGCTGCCGGAGAACCCGAACCCCAAGGGCGCGGATCTCCAGAACATCACTACGAACTTCCACGTCCTCCAGTCGATCCAGCTCCTCGCGTCGATCGTCAACAAGACGGCCGAGGCGATCAACGGCCTCAAGACGGCGCCGGCCGCGGACGCGGACAAGGGCACGTGCGTCTGCAGCCAGCAGGTGTCCACCCAGTGCCTGGACGTCATCCAGCAGGACAAGACGACGTACGAGGAGTGCCTCGACTTCTGCGACCCGAGCTCGCCCTCGGCGAACCCGTGCAGCACCGGCGTCCTCGTGTGGCTCTCCAACGACATCCAGCAGACCCAGGCCGGCAAGGCCAAGTGGGCGCTCAGCACGGTGAAGTGGCTCGACAAGATCGCCGACGAGATCGGCGGCGGCCAGTTCGCCAACTTCCTGAGCCAGTTCGGCGGCGAGCTCGACAACATCAGCGAGGTGATGTCGAAGATCCAGTGCTACGTGGACCAGTACACCGAGGGGTACCACCTCGGCAGCTACTCGGACCAGCGGCCCGACCTGCACATGTGCATCCCGTGGGCCGGACACGGCGCGTACGCCAACCTGTCGGACAGCGACCGGTGGGGCATCGGCGGCCGCTACACGTCGCACACGCTGAGCAAGGAGCGCCGCGCCCAGATGCGCACCGGCGGCTTCGCCGTGACCGCGTTCGGCGAGACGCTGAGCATCCTGCCAGGGATGGAGTTCAACATGCAGCTTGACGGTTACAAGTGGTTCAACCGTGAAGCTCCCCTCGGCATCGAGGAGCTCGGCCACCTCGCCGGCGGCGGGGTCAGCCTCGACGCCGCGAAGAAGCTCGGTGTCTTCTACCTCGCGGACGAGGATCAGATGACGTCGCTCGACTCCGACGGCGACGGCCGCGTCTCCCCGCAGGAGTTCCTGATCGGCACGTACATGCCGTTCAACTACACGCCGACCGACGGCGTCCCCGCCCAGCTCACCTGGCCCCGCGAGGGCGCGGAGGCGCTCGAGGACTGGGAGGGGAAGTCGGCCGCGCTCCTCGCCGCGGCGCTCAACCTCGACCTGAAGCTGAAGCCGATCGAGAAGGAGCTGACGCCGATCCCCCTCCCGCCGGTCCCCGGCGCGTACCTCATCCCGTACTTCAAGCTCGGCGCAGGGGTGAAGTGGTACGACGAGGCGTATTTCATGCGCAAGCGCCTGCAGGAGGCGCTCAACAAGAACACGTCGCACAAGATCTCCGATCTCGACTTCAACCGCGACATGCATGGCTTCCAGGCGCCGGACGTGACCGCGGAGGCCGGGACGCAGGTGTCGGTGAGGCCGGAGGTGGGCGCGAAGCTCTTCCTCGGCGTGCCCATCGGCAAGCTCCTGAAGGTGGGCGTGGAGGCCAGCATCGGCTTCTCGGTCGATCTCAAGCCGAAGGGCTCCGGCGGCGTGGTCGACCTCAACGCCTCGCTCGAGCAGGCGCTCGTGAACAGCAACCCGAACGAGGACCTCGAGTGCAAGCCCGTCTTTTCCTACAAGGATGAGGCGTCCTGCTCGAACAAGTACATCCCCGAGTCGTCGCTGGATCTCGCCTGCTCCCCGCTCGACACGAAGAACTCCTGCTGCATCACCTTCATCAACGGCAGCCGCGCCTGCCTCGACGACTGGACGGGGATCACGCAGGATCTGTGCAGCCCGTCGAAGCTCTCGTACGCGCTGTTCTCGACCTTCCTGAAGGAGAAGGACGCGAAGACGTACAAGAGCATCTTCCAGCAGGGCTTCACGACCCAGTGGAGCGCGAACAAGTCGTGCGAGGAGTGCGCGAACGACGGCACCTGCCCGAACAGCCTGCGCGCCCCCGCGCTGCCCGAGATCTCGGCGTGCGCCAAGCACGGCGTGTGCTGCCTGCCCGCGGTCTCTTCGCCCTACGGTCTGGCCTACTCGCTGTCGATCACGGACGGCACGTTCGGCGGCTCCCGCTTCCTCCAGCCCGCCGACCTCGCCTACGATCGCGGCGGTAACCGCCTCTTCGTCGCGGATCGGACCGCCATCCGCCGCATCAACCTGCAGACCGGCCAGGTGACGACGATCGCCGGCTCGGCCGCGGCGGGCAACGTCGACGGGGTCGGGACCGCCGCGCGGTTCAACACGATCTCGGGGATCACGTACGACGCGGGCTCGCTCTACATCGCCGATCGCGGCGCTCGCTCGGTCCGCAAGCTCAACCTGAGCACGAACCAGGTGACCACGATCGCGGATCGGACGGTGTTCCTGACGCCGCGGGACGTCGCCGTGCACGACGGCGCCCTCTACGCCACCGACAGCGGCGCCCGCACGCTGATCCGCATCCCGCTCCCGTCGGGCGCGGCCACCACCGTGGCCGGCACGTCGGGCCAGACCGGGGGCACCGACGGCATCGGCTCGGCGGCCCGGTTCTCGGAGCCGACCAACCTCGTCGCCGACGGGCGCGGCAGGCTGTACATCAGCGACACGATCAACAACACGCTGCGGCGGTTCGACGTCGCTTCGGCGGCGGTCACCACCGTTGCCGGGACCAGCGGCTCGGCGGGCTCGGCGGACGGCATCGGCTCGGCCGCGCGGTTCACCGCGCCGAAGGGGCTCACCGTCGACAGCGCGGGTCACGTGCTCGTCGTCGACGGCAACAAGCCCGGTCGCGTGCGGCGCTTCGACCCGGAGACCTCCGCCGTGACGACCGTCTCCGGTGCTCCCGGCACCGTGGCGACGGACGGCCTGGCCGACGACGCGATCTTCGAGCTGCCCGCGGGCGTGGCCGTGCTCCCGACCGGCGACATCTACGTGAGCGACACGACCCCTGCGACGGTCCGCAAGATCAGCGGCGACTGCGACTCGGGCATCCCCGGCGCCGTCGTGTTCGACGTCACCGAGGCCGAGTGCCCCGGCAACTTCGACGCGTACAGCTGCCTGTCGGAGACCAAGGCCGACGCCACGGAGTGGCAGGGGCCCGGGTGCCACCCGCTCCAGACGGGCTTCCCGTCGGCGTGCGGCTGCACCTCGAACGCCGATTGCGCGAGCGGCGAGACGTGCGATGTCCAGGCGAAGGTGTGCACCGTCGGCGGGACGCCCGTCGATTGCGTCTGCACCGCGCAGAGCACCTGCCCGAACCAGCCCGGTCGCGCCTGCGTGAACGGGGCGTGCGCCCGGCACTGCACCTACAGCCCCTCGACGGCGAGCACGGCCTGCGGCCAGAACGAGGTCTGCACGCCCGGCGGCACGTGCGAGCCGAAGGCGGGCCCGAACGTGCCTTATGCCGAGGAGGTGATCTGGGGCATGAAGAACGGGGATGACCCGACCCACGCGATCGCGACGTACGGCCTGACCGAGATCGAGCTCATCGCCGCGCTCAACGCGGGCATCCACGTGGGCCTCGAGGCGAAGCTGTTCAAGAAGTGGAAGAAGTTCACGCTGTGGAAGTGGCGCCGGACCTTCGATATCGGCTCGGTCTCGAAGTACAAGTTCCAGCCCGGGCTCGAGGCCACCTACCAGTGGGACACCTCGCCGCTCGGCGACATCACCAACTACCAGCCCGGCGAGGTCACGCGGTACGCCCAGGTGAACGCGTCGACGGCCGACTTCCTCGCGTGGTGCAAGGACGAGATGCCGCTGCACGCGGCGGACCCGCTGCCCCCCACCACCGATGACGTGGTCGGCGGCGTGGAGGACGTCGTGGACTTCGGCTTCGACCTGGGCGAGACGGTCTCGTCGGCCGAGAACCTCTGCATCAACGGCCAGCCGATGACGGACTGGCTGCAGGACCAGGACGCGCTCACCCAGACGTTCGTGACCGGGACCTGCTCGTACGTCGGTCCGCAGACCGGCTCGCGCGGGAGCCTCAGCTTCCCGTGCCAGGAGGCGCATCGTCACCTGCTCAAGCACTGGGGGTGCCTGGACACGCAGCGCACGGCCACGTCCTTCCAGCTGGCCATCGGCGACTTCAGCGGCGCGGTGGTCAACCCGGGGACGCCCCACTTCGACCTGACCAAGGTCCTCGTCGACCCGGACGCCGGCCTCGAGCCCGAGAACCTGGCGAAGCGGACCGCCATGTCCGAGGCGTGGCTCGCCGAGGTGGAGACCTGCTTCGACGACCACTACGAGGACACGATCCCCTGCGCGTGCCAGACGGACGCGGACTGCACCACCGGCCCCGGGCTGACCTGCGTGAGCGGGACGTGCCAGACGCCGGAGAACACGGTCGCCGAGTGCTCCGTCGTGGAGAACGCGGGCGTCACCGTCGAGCGGTGCTGCGGCGACGGCGTGCAGCAGGCCGCGGAGCAGTGCGACGACGGCAACACGGTGAGCGGCGACGGCTGCTCGGCGCTCTGCAAGCCGGAGTCGAAGGGCGCGTGCTGCCGGTCGGGCGGCTGCACCGACCTCGGCCAGGGCGGGATCAGCTCCGGGCAGAGCTGCGCGAGCGCCGGCGGCTACTTCGTCAGCGGCTACAGCTGCGCCGAGGTCGACGCGTGCGGCAGCGAGCCTGTCGGCGCCTGCCACGAGGCCGACGGGACCTGCCACGACCCGACGACCCAGTCGCAGTGCGCGGCGGTGCCGGGGGCGGTGTTCACCGTCAACGGGGCCTGCGAGAACCCGGTCCAGACGCTGGAGCTGCAGCCCGGAAGCGAAGGCGTCGACGCGATGATCAGGGGCCTCAGCTCGAACGTGAACACGAATTACGGCAACGCCGTGAACCTCACGGCCGGCTCCTGGACTAGCCCCTTCATTCCGCACCCCTGGTTCCGGAACCGGAGCCTGATCCGCTTCGATTTCTCGCAGCTCCCGGCGGGGGCCACGGTCGAGCAGGCCCGTCTGAGCCTCTATGCGGACCCGGACGCCACCCTGTACTACCAGGGGATCACCAACACCGAGCCCCCGGGGCACTCGACGGTCGGCGGCTCCAACGCCTTCCTGCTCCAGCGCGTCACCGCGGCCTGGCAGGAGAACACCGTGACGTGGAACAACCAGCCGGCCTCGACGACCGCGAACGAGGTGCTGCTGCCGCAGAGCACGTCCACGAGCCAGGATTACGAGAACATCGATGTGACCGCGCTCGTGAGAGACATGCTCACCGGGACCGGGAACAACCATGGATTCATGATCCGGCTCCAGAGCGAAGCGGATAGCTACCGGGAGGTCTCGTTCACGTCGAGCGACTACGCGACCGCCCACAGGCGCCCGAAGCTCGTGATCAAGTACCGCACTCCGTGAGGGCCGGCGTCACCGGTCCGGCCAGGTAGGTAGGCAGGGTGGCGGGCCGTCGTCCGCGCGACGACGCCCGCCATCCCGCCGCGCCTCACCGTCCCTGAGCGTCAGGGTGAGCCCCCGGTGACGCGGCTCCTGTTCGACTTCAGTTTCGGTTTTTCTTTTAGCCCTGTCCAAGAACGAAGAGGAAATAGAGACAATGAGAAGCGTAGTCCGTAGTTTCGCAGGCATCCCCTTTGGCGTCCTCGCGAGCGTGGTGGGGCTGTCCACGGCGCTGGCTCAGGTCACGCCGCTCGACACGAACCACGTGGTCATCATCGACCGCTCCGGCAGCATGTACGGGATCAACCTCGCCCTCGCGCAGCAGGCGGCGAAGATCTACAAGAACACGCTCGCCTCGAGCAACGTGCCCGCCTCGCAGTCGTTCACCGAGCAGATCGGCCTGGCGAGCTACTCGGACACGGCCTCGGAGTCTTTCCCGATCACGCCGCTCCCGGCGTCCGGCTACGACGCGGCCGTGGACGCGCTCGTCGCCGACGGGTCGACCTCGATCGGGGCGGGCCTCGAGCAGGCGCTCGACATGCTCACCGCGGAGAACCCGACCAAGGGGCCGCGCGAGTGCGTCGTCCTCCTGTCCGACGGGCAGCACAACACGCCGCCGGCGCCGAGCGACTTCTTCACGGATTACTTCACCCGCGTGGACGAGGTCCACTCGATCGCGCTCGGGGCGGGGGCGGACGAGCCGCTGATGGCCGACATCGCGACGAACTACGGAACCTCGCCCGGGCTCTTCATGCGCGCCGACGTCAGCTCCGACATCGACCAGCTCGAGCTGCTCGGCGCGTTCAACCGCATGGCGAACGACTGCCGCGAGGGCGGCATGATCGATCAGGGGCTGAACCGGCTCGCGCCGGGGACCTCGCCGCAGGATGCGTCGTGCGCTGAGGTGTACGTCTCGGCCGCTCAGATCGTGGATTTCACGATGATCTTCCAGGGCAGCGCCGCCCCCGACGTGTACCTGATTCCGCCGTCGCAGCACCCGGAGCACCATATCGGCATCACCGAGGCGAGCTACGGGTCGTCGAGCTCCGACCTGACCTTCTTCTCGGCCGACAACTTCAAGCGCTTTTCGCTGAACCTCACGCAGTCGTACGAGGAGGGCTTCTGGAATGTCTGCGCCGTCAACAACACGCCGTCGGACATCTATATCTATTCCGCCGTGTCGACGCTGATCGACGATATCCAGCTCCAGGTCACCACGAACGGCCTGAACGTCGGGTCGCAGCCGCTGGTCGTCGAGGCCGCGGTGACCCACCTGGGCGCCCCCGTGACGGGCGCCGCGGTCATCGCCGAGATGGAGGCGCCGAGCGGCGCGGGCACGTCGCTCACGTTCTATGATGACGGGCTCGCCGCGCACGGCGACACCACGGCCAACGATGGCGTCTACTCGACGAAGTTCAGCCAGTTCGCCGAGGGGGGGAGCCACCAGATCACGGTCTTCGCGGACCACGCCGGCAACTCCACCGTCCCGATGTTCACGCGCCAGTACAAGTTCGGGGTTTACAAGGATCCCACGACGGTCGTGACCTGCCAGAGCCTCGGCCAGGCGGGCCCGGCGACCACGGCGACGGTGAACGGCACGGCGTGCTTCCAGATCGACCCAGCGAACTACCCGACGGGGTGGACGCCGGCGAACCTGTGGCTGCAGGTGACCGCGATGGACGGCCTGCCGCTGAACGGCGTCAGCGTGTCCGTCAACGGCGGGGCGGCCCAGAGCCCCGCGGCGAACAGCTGGGGGATGCAGCTCTCGACGCCGTTCCCGGGCGCGGCGAGCCCCGTCGTCTACCAGGTGAGCACGACGTCGAGCCGGCAGCTCCAGCTGGCGTGGCATCCGTGATCGCCGCCGCGCCCCCGGCGCGGGCCTGCCCCGGCGCCAGCGCGGGCGGTCGCGGGTGACCACGCGGCCGCAGCGCCGGTGGGCCTTGGCTTTCCGGCGCCGCGGCGGGCCTTGCCGGCCCCGCGGCGGGTCTACCGGCGCCGCGGCGGGTCTACCGGCGCCGCAGCGCGCGGGACGCGGAGCGGGCGCTCGCGTAACCGAGCTCGGCGGCGAGCGCGTGCCGCGAGGGGGTAGCGATGGCCAGGTACCGATCCACGAGCGCGGCGCGCGTCTCCGCGAGGAGCGCGCGGTGCGACGTGCCCTGCTCGCGCAGCTGCCGCTGGAGCGTGCGCGGGCTCACGCCCATGCGCTCGGCCACCTGGTCGATGTTCGGGTTGCCCTGGGCGATGCACTCGCGGAGCGCGTGGCGGACCTCGTCGATGAAGCCGGACGGCGCGACGGGCGGCGGCGCGTCGACCCGGCGTTGCTGGTGGAGCCGCAGCTCCGCGAGCTCCTCGAGGATCTCGCACAGCCGGAGGTCGGGGGAGCGGAACGGCATCTCCAGGTGCTCCCGCCGGAAGACCAGCTCGTCGCAGGGGGCGCCGAACTCGACCGGCGCGTCGAAGATCTGTTCGTAGGCGCGCGCGCTGCCTCGGCGGTGGTGCCGGAAGCGCACGGCCAGCGGGCGGACGTGCTCGCCGGAGAACGTGCGCGCCCGGAGCACGGTCATGCCGGCGAGGAGCTCCGACACGGGGGGGAGGCCGTTGGGCGCGACGTGGCGGAAGCGCGCGCGGCCGCCGTCCGCGCTCAAGCTCAGCTCGCCGGAGTCGGCGAGCAGCGGGGCGAAGCGGATGAAGCGGGAGAGCGCCGCGCCGAAGCTTTCGCTGTTCCGCGACAGGTAGTCGAGGATGTCGAGCGTGCCGACGTCGAGCGTCTCGGCGATGCGGAGCCCGAGCAAGGGGTCGCCGCTCACCCGTTCGGCGGACGACCAGACGTAGCGCGCCGCGCTCAAGGGGATCGGCACGCCGCGCTGGCTGAGGGCCCCCGGCGGAAGCGCCGCGCCCCGCAGGACCGCCTCCAGCGGCAGGCCGAGCTTCGGTGCGGCGGAGATGAGGAGCAAGATGAAGTCGGAAAATGCAGGCGGAGCCGGCTCTTGGCGCACATTTCCTCACAAATCTAAGGACCTAGAAGATTAGAGGGATGTGGGCCGCCTTGCAACCCGGGCGGGCGTCGGGAGCGTGCGTTCCCGTGGATGGCACGCCCTCGCCATGAGGGCGCCACGCCCGCTCGTCGTCGAGGCGCCGTGGTCACCTGATCGCCGGCCTGCGGCGTGGCCGCGAGCGCGGGGGAGCCCGCGTGCTCACGCTCGTCGGGGCGGCGGCCGCGGTCGCCGGCGCTCCCGGCTCGGGCGGCGACAGCCTCGACCTCGACGACCTCCGATCCTTCAGGGCGGGGAGCCGTAGGGGGTGTTGCAAGGTGGGTCAGTCCGTGGACGTGGAAGACGGCAGCGCTGACCCGACCACCGGCAACAGCGAGGCCATTCGCGGGCCGGGCGACACGGAGCTCGGCATCGCGCGCCGTCCGCCGGCGCTCGACGACGGCACATCGCCCGGTCCGGGCGTGTCAGCTCGCGGCGACTTTGTAAAGAATGTTTAAAAACAAAGCCGCGACCGCGCTGGACATTGAACGTCGGGTGTAATCCGCTACATCATCGCTCGCCTGAGGTCGCTCCGAGCCATGCTTGGTCGCCCCCTGGGCGCGGCGTCGCGCGCTGGGCGGCGAAGGCTGTCTCCCCGGCGGTTTCCTGCGGGGGAGTGGGGCACGAGGCCCGGGCTGCGCCGCTGGGCGGCACGGGCCGTCCGGCGACCCTGCTGAAGGATGGATGGAACGCGCCGCTCGACTGCTCGCAACCCTTCGCGGCGGTCGGGCGCTGCGCTTGTAACGGAGAATACCTGGATGGGAAGCTCGAAGATGGGGCTGCTGTGGGCGTGCGGGGTCGGAGCGGCCTTGTTCGCCGGGGGGTGCTCGGATGCCGAGGAGGAGATCCCGGAGCGCGTCGACGAAGTTTCGCGATCGCTCACCTTGGCGGATCGGCTCGATCAATGCGCGCAGGATCCGCGTGTGGTCGCCGGGCTCGTCTCGCAGGACATCTGCGCGGGCGCGGGGGTGTTCTTCCACGAGACGTTCGAGGGCAACGGCCGCACCTGCGGTACGTGCCACCCCGTGGCCAACAACACGACGCTCGACGTGCAGTTCATCACGGCCCTGGACCAGACCAACCCCGATGACCCGCTCTTCGTCTTCAGGGAGGTGCCGGAGCTCGCCGAGCTCGAGACCTCGGACCTCCTGGAGGACGCGGCCATCCTCGAGAACGTGGACGGCTTCATCGATCCGACGCACCGGTTCGTGTCGCGCGGGGTGAACCACGTCCTGTCGCTGAGCACCAGCATTCGGGCGGATTCGGGGGACGGCACCACAAATCCGCCCGCGGAGCGGACGGGGTGGGGCGGGGACGGCTCGAGCGACGGCACGCTGCGCGGCTTCCTCAAGGACGCGGTCACCCAGCATTTCCCGAAGCGCCTCGCGCGCGAGCCGGGCGTCGATTTCCGCTTGCCGACGCCGGAAGAAGAGGACGTGACGCTGGCCTTCCAGCTCAGCCTGGGCCGGCTGAACGAGCTGGATCTGGCGAGCGTTCGCATGTTCGATGTGGAGGCGGAGGACGGCCGGCAAGCGTTCATGGACCCGGAGCGCGGCCGCTGCAATGTGTGCCACCACAACGCTGGCGCGAACTTCCAGGACACCGGCAACAACCGCAACTTCGACACCGGGACAAGCAGAAGGGGGTCGTCGCTCAACGGGGGCAGCTTCGGGGGCGAGTTCCTCGCGGACGGCGGCTTCGGGGGGCGAGACCTGCCAGCGCCCAATTTCGATGGCACGGGTATCGGTTTCCCCAATTCGTTCGGCAACGGCACCTTCAACCCGCCGCCCCTGATCGAGGCCGCGGACACGCCGCCCTTCTTCCACAACAACCTGCAGATCAACGACAGGGCGGATCCGGGCATCAACGATGCCGTCACGTTCTACGCCTCGACGCCCTTCAACTTGTCGCCTGCCGCCCAGGAGCTCGAGCAGCGCTTCGGGACCCCGCTCAACCTGGCGCCGCTCGACTCGAACGCCATCGCTCGCTTCTTGCGCGCGCTGAACGCCGCCTTCAACGTCGACATCGCGAAGCAACGGCTGGACGCCGCGCGGGTGCTCGTCGACAGCTTCGCGAACACGCGCGCCGACGTGCAGCAGAGGCTGCTGGAGCTCGCCCGCGTCGAGATCGACGACGCCATCGAGGTGATGGCGCCGATGTCGCTGTATCCCGCTGCGTCGCAGCAGCTCGACCTCGCGCGCACCGAGATCGCCCAGGGCGTCGCGGCCAGCTCGGCGGTCGAGCGCCGCAACCGCATCGTGAACGCCGTCGCGCGCGTGACGACCGCGCGGGCCCAGTTCGGGCAGAACATCACGTTCGTGCTCGGTCAGGGCAACCTGATGTACTGAGCGCGGCGGGGCTCGCCGGGCGCCGCGCGAACGGTGTTCGGCCGAGCGGCGCCGGGGGCGGTCGCTCGCACGACGCTGTTGCGCGATCCCCTCGTGGCGCGCCTCGAACAGGCAATCTCGATTCTACTCCTGCGACCACCCGAGGGCCGTCTCGGCGACTGGGCTCGATGGGCCCGACGGCGCGCCCGCGCCGGGGAGGTCCTCCTTGCTGCCGCTTGCAGCCTTGGATAGTGTGGGCTGCATAACATCATGCGCCCGGACACGTTGATCGCCGATCGCTTCGTCCTGGAGCGCCCCGTCGGCGCCGGCGGCATGGGCACCGTCTACCGCGCCGTCGATCGCCTGAGCGGCGCTCCTGTCGCGCTCAAGCTCGCTCCGCTCGACGACGCGCAGCTCCGCGCCCGCGCGATCGCCGAGGCCGACGCCCTCGCCACGCTCGACCACGCCGCCATCGTCCGCTTCGTCGCCCACGGGCTCACGCCCGACGGCCGCCCGTTCCTGGCGATGGAATGGCTCGACGGCGAGGATCTCGCCCAGCGCCTCGAGCGCGACCCGCTGACGGCGCCCGAGGTCGCGCTGCTCGGCGAGCGCGTGGCCGGCGCCCTGAGCTTCCTGCACGCGCGCGGCGTCGTGCACCGCGACCTCAAGCCGAGCAACCTCTTCCTGCCGGGCGGCGAGGTGGCGCAGGTCAAGCTCGTGGACTTCGGCATCGTCCGCGTGCCGCGCGTGGCGCCGCGCCTGACCGCGACCGGCGCGCTCGTCGGCACGCCCGCCTACATGGCGCCGGAACAGGCGTGCGGTGAGCGCGAGATCGCTCCCGCCGCGGATCTGTTCGCGCTGGGCGCCGTGCTGTTCGAGTGCCTGGCCGGCCGCCCTGCGTTCACCGGGGCGAGCCTCATGACCGTGCTCGCCCGGGTGCTGCTCGAGGAGCCGCCCGGCCTGGACGCGGTGCGGACCGATCTGCCGCCCGCGCTCGTCGACCTGGTGGCGCGCCTGCTCTCGAAGCAGCCCGACGAGCGGCCCGACGCCCCCACGGTCGCCGCCGCGCTGTCCGCGCTGCTCCCCGCGCTCGAGGGCAGCGTGGCCAGAGGGGGGACCCTGGCCGCGCCGGCCATCACCGGCGACGAGCAGCGCCTCGCCTGCGTGCTGCTGATCCGCCCCGCTCCCGAGCAGGCCTCGGACGCGGGGGCGCCCCCGACCGGCGACGCCCGCGCGGGCGCCACGCTGCCGGCCGAGCGTCCGTTCGCGATCCCGCCCGAGCGCGACGCTCTCGAGCGGCTGCTCGCCCTCGTGCGCCCGCGCGGCGGCCGCGCGGATCGCCTGGCCGACGGCGGCCTGGTGGCGAGCTGGAAGGACCCCGGCGTGCCGCGCGATCAGGCGATGCGCGCCGCGCGGGCCGCCCTGCTGGCCAGGAAGCGCCTGCCCGGCGCCGCCATGGCGCTCGCGTGCGGCATGGCCGAGCTGCACCGCGCGCTGCCCCTCGGCCCGGCGCTCGAGCGCGCCGCCGCGCTGCTCGACGCGGACGAGGCGCTGGACGATGCCGTCCCGATCGACGACATCACGGCCCGCCTGGTCGAGGCGCGCTTCGAGATCGCGCCCGCGGCGCTCGGCCACCGGCTCATCGCGGAGCGCGCCGTCGACGAGGAGGAGCGCCGCCTCCTGCTTGGCCGGGCGGCGCCCTGCGTGGGTCGGGATCGCGAGCTGCGCGTGCTCATGGACCTGCTCGACGAGTGCATCGCAGAGCCCGTGGCGCGCGCGGTGCTCGTCACCGCCCCGGCCGGCACCGGCAAGTCCCGCCTGCGGCAGGAGCTGCTGCGCTTCGTGCGCCAGCGCGGCGACGTCGAGGTCTGGGCGGCGAGCGCCGACGAGCTCGCCGCCGGCTCGCCGTTCGTCCTGCTCGGGGATCTGCTGCAGCGCGCCGCCGGCGCCGGCGCCGGCGACCTGATCGAGCACCGGCAGCGGCGGCTTCGAGAGCTCGTCGCCCGCCATGTCCCCGAGGCGGATCGCGCCCGCGTCGCCGCGTTCCTCGGCGAGATCGCCGCGGCGCCGTTCTCCGCCGCGGCCTACCCGGCGCTCGCCGCCGCCCGCCGCGAGCCGGCCATCATGGCCGAGCAGGTCCGCCGCGCGTTCCTCGATCTGATCGCCGCCGAGACCACCGCGCGCCCGGTCCTGCTCGTGTTCGAGGATCTGCACTGGGGCGACGGGCCCAGCCTCCAGCTCGTCGACGCTGCGATCGCGCGCCTCTCGGATCGTCCCTTCATGGTGATGGCCCTCGCCCGTCCCGAGCTTCACAAGCGCTTCCCCGATCTCTGGGCCGGCCACGGCGCCCAGGAGATGCGCCTGTTCCCCCTGACCCGCCGCGCAGCCGCGCAGCTCGTCCGCCACGCCCTGCCGGACGCGGGCGACGCCCTCGTGCAGCGCCTCGTCGATCGCGCCGATGGCCACCCCTTCTCCCTGGAGGAGCTGATCCGCGCCGCGGCCAGGGGACACGGCGACGCGCTGCCCGAGACGGTCGCTGCGATGGTCCAGGCCCGGCTCGCGGAGCTCTCCTCCGACGAGCGCCGGCTGCTGCGCGCGGCGAGCGCCTTCGGCGAGGTCTTCTGGAAGGGCGGCGTGATGGCCCTGCTCGGCGGCGAGGGCGCGACCTCCGTCGCCGAGCGCCTCGACGCGCTGGTGGCGCGCGAGATCCTCGTCCGCCGCAAGGACAGCCGCTTCCCGGGGGAGGAAGAGCTCGCCTTCCGCCACGCGCTCCTGCGCGACGGCGCCTACGCGGCGCTCACCGACGCGAACCGCGCCCTCGCCCACCGCCTGGCCGCCGGCTGGCTCGAGCAGGCCGGCGAGGCCGATCCGCTGATCCTCGCGACCCACTACGAGCGCGGCGAGCAGCCTGGCCGCGCCGCCGAGTGGTATTGCCGCACCGTGGAGCGGGCGCTCGCGGGGAACGATCCCCACGGCGGCATCGCGCACGCCGAGCGGGCCCTCGCGCTCAGCCCCGACGAGGCGGTCCGCCTGCAGGCGCGCTACGCCATCGCGCGCGCGACCTGGTTTGCTGGCCGCCTCGCCGAGGCCGAGCGCTGGATCGATCAGGTCCTCGAGGCCACGCCGCGCGGCTGCGGCGTGTGGTGCGCCGCCGGGCACATCAAGATCATCCTCCTCGTCCAGCGGAGCGCGGCGGACCTCATCCCGTTCGGGATCTCCATGGTCGAAGGGGTGGCCGCCACACCCGAGAACGCAGGCCCGCTCCTCACGCTCCTGGGCTCGCTCTGGATGACCCTCGGTTTGATCGGTCAAGCGCAGCAGGCGCAGCCTTATTACGCGCGCGCAGAGGCCATCGTCGAGACGCTCGGAGAGAGCGTCGATCCGAGCTCGCTCGGCCACTTCTTCTTCTATCGCGCGACGATCCGGCAGACCGTCGTGCTCTCTCTGGAGCAGGCGCTGCGCGACGCGGAGCACGCTGTCCACCTGTTTCAGATGGCTGGCGATCGCCTGCAAGCCGGGATGGCCCATGCAAGCCTGGGCTTTGCGCTGTGGAACCTCGGAGCCTTCGAGCAGTCCGAGGCGGAGTTCCGCCGCGAAGTGGAGGAGGCCGCGCCCGGGGTGCAGAGCGGGATCCTCTCGCGGACGTGGTTGGCGATGCTGCTCGCGCACCGCGGTGCGCTGGACGAGGGGCTGCGCGAGGCCACCCGGGCCCTGACCGAAGCCCACGCAGCGAGCGATCACGTGACCGAGATCCTCGCGCGGTACGGGCGGGCGTATGTGCTGAAGCGGCGAGGGGCGTACGCCGCAGCCGAGCAGGAGCTCCGCGGCATCATCTCGCTGGCGAGACAGACGATGACGCTGCGTGAAATCTACGCGGCGCTGGCCGCAGTGCGGCTCGCCCAGGGCGACACGGCCGACGCGCTGACGATCGCGCGGGGGGTGAGCGACCCCGACGCCAGGAGCTCTGCGACTGCACGGCTTCAGGCGCGCGCGGTCGAGGCCGAGGCGCTGCTCGCCACGGGCGACCGCGCGGCGGCCCGGGCGCTGCTCGCCGAGACCCGCGCCGAGATCCTGGCGATCGCGGCCGACATCCAGGACGAGGGGCTGCGCGCGTCATTCCTGACGCGCGGGCCCTTGAGCGCGCCGCTGCTTCAGCTCGCCGAAGCGGAGGGCGTGGGGCCGGTCATGGCGTGAGCTCCACACGGGGTGCCGGCGCCGCCTCTCATCCTCGGCGTACGGAACACAGCGGCGGCCGGGGGCGCCATCGTGCGCTGGATCCTCGCCGACGCCGGCGGGCCGTCAGAGGCAATCGACGAGGCCGTCGTAAATCGACCTGTCCGTCCCGGGGAGCGCGGCGTCGATCGCCCGAGCTCCCGGCGCCGAGAGCGCCGCCACGAGGTCGACAACGGCGGTCTCCGGGGCGACGGGCACCTCGCAGAGGAAGATCCTGGCATCCACCTCCACATCGCCCGTGGAAGGCAGGACCTCCTCGTTGCTCGCCGCGAGGACCCACACGCAGCGGCCTATCGTCCCGGCGTGCTCCTCGACGGAGCAGCGGAATCGAAGCGACCTGTAATTGCTGTAGTCGCCTTCGCAGAAGGTGTCGCCGCACACGGCGTCGAAATCGTCGTCCAGACCGCGGCGCAGCGCGTACCATGCGTCGATCTCGGCCGAGCTCGCGAAGTACGACTCCGCGTCGATGAAGCTCTGCGCGCCGGTCGAGCCGGCCGGAGCCCCGGCGCCGCCTGGCTGCGGAGCGGTGTCCTCCGGTTGCTGCGGGACGGCGCCGTGCGCGGCAGAACAGGCGAGCGCGAGGACCGGGAGAAGCGTGGACAGGGAGTGACGAACCAACATGCGTGCCTCCATCGAGCGCGACGCGCGGCGCCGGCTCGAGCTATCGCCGCTTCCGGGCCTCCGCGCTGCCCCGCGACGGCGAGGCCAGCGCGAGGTCGGACCTCGCGGCGCTTCGGGAGGCGCTCTTTGCGAGCGGCGTGCCTGGGCTTTTTGCCGCATTTCGAGGCCCGCTCCGCGCTCCGGGGCCTGGCGGCCGCCAGGCGTACCGCCAGATCCGCCACCTCGGCGCGATGCTACCCGCGCGTCGCGAGCCCCCGCCGCCCCCATTCCCGGTACGTCTCCACCCACCCCAAGAGCTCCTCGCGCGACGCGCCGTGCTGCGCGGCGACCGGCTCGGCCTCGCCGCTGCCCAGGTAAGCGAGCACCGCAGCCTCCATCTCCCGCGGATCCCGCGGCGCCCGCGCCGCCGCGCCTCCGGCGGCCGCGCTCCCCTCCGGCGCGGCCCCGCGGACGGCGACGGCGACCCCCGGCGGGACGCGCGCGACGGGCAGCCGCGCCGCCGGATCGCCGAGCAGCACGTACGCCGACAGATCCTGCCGCTGCATCCACAGATCCGCCCGCCTGGCCCTCCGCGCGCCGTCGTCGGCGCCGCCGGGCGAGGCCGCGTCCTTCTCGTACATCGCCGTGAGGTTCCGGTCGATCTCGCCGAAGAAGCTCGCGATCTCGTGGTGCACCACCCCGAAGCGGTGGCCGTTCACCGCCGACCGCAGCGCCTCCTGGAAGCGCTCGTGCCGGGGCCGCGGGGCCCCGCCGCCGGCCGTCGCGATGCCGTCCTGGAAGCTCCACGTCCAGCTCAGGTCGACGTGGCCGATCACCCCGAGCGGCCCGTCGGGGTTGGCGAGCGCCTGCTGGGGCAGCGCCGCCACGAACGGCCGTTCCCCCTCCCGGGGCAGCGCCGAGAGCACGCTCCGCGCGTGGTCGTCGTGGAGCCCCAGGGCCGCGAGCTGCTCCAGCCACGGAAGGTAGGCGCTCCGCGCGGGCGTGCCTCCGCCGAAGCACGCGAAGAACAGCCACAGGCCGCCGGGCAGGAACTTCCGGCCCCGGAGATCCTTCGCCGCGATCCGATCGTTGCTCCGGCTGATCTTCATCGCCCCCTGCAGCCGGCGCTGCTCCTCGGGCGAGGCCCAGCGCCCGCTCGCGGGCAGGCCCAGGCCGTGGCTCATCGAGAACAGCAGCCCGGCCTCGGCGCGCTCGGCCCGCGCCAGCAGGTCGTGCGCGTGATCCAGGAGATCGTCGTCCGAGAAGCGGCCCTCGCCGCCGCCGATCTCGACGAGGTCCGCGGCCGGGAACCTGCCCTTTCGCCGGAGCGCTTCTGCGGCCGAGCGGAGCGGCTTCATCAGGTGCTCGTGCCCCTCGGCGATCGCGCCCGTGCCGTCCCGCGCCGTGTAGAGAATCGCGGGCGCGCCCCGGGCGAGCTCCTCCTCGCGCTGCCGCTCCCAGCGGAGCAGCTTGGCCACGTACGCCTCGTAGGCGTGCTCGTCGACATCGCCCCGCTCGTCGGTGAACGCGAGCCGGCCGACGAACGCCTCGCCTCCGAGCATCTGCTGGAGCTCCCACGAGACCAGGTCCGGGCCGCCGAGGATCAGGAGATAGCGGGGCAGGTCGGCGAGCTGTCGGCCGACTTCATCCCGGTAGTCCTGGCCGATCCAGCGGTTCGCCGCCTCGGCATCCATGCCGGGCTCGACCTCGTAGATCTTCACCTGGGCCTGCTGATCCTCGCGCCGCTTGTCCAGGAGCGGGGCGATCCGGTCGACGAGACGCCTGCCGGCGTCGCCGCGGGGGACGACCAGGCCCCAGCGCTGGGCGGGCAGCGCGTCGGGCAGGCCGCTGCGCTCGGCCAGGTGGGTGGGCCTGCGCGACCGCGCCGCCGGCCTCGGCGGCGCATCGACGGCGTCCTGCGGGAGACCGCCGGAGAGCACAGGCTCCTGGGTGTCGGCGTGAGCGAGGAAGAGGTGGAGGGGCATGGGGTCAGGGTCGCGCGGCGGCGGGCGCTCCGGGGGTACGGCCGTGGGACCGCTCGCAGGCCTCGTGCTGCGCGCGGGCCTCGGCCTCGCTCTCTCCGGCGTAGAGCGCGCGCATCTCGGCCGGCAAGCAGGAAGAGGTCGCCTCCTGGAGCCGCCGCCGCAGGCCGCGGAGGGTGACGGGCCACAGCCGCGCGCTGCCGTCCTCGGAGACCGTGACCACGCGCTCGCCGTCCACGCTGAACCTCGCGCCGCGGACGGGCGCCGCATGCCCCCGGAGCTCGAGGACCTCGCCCGGGCGCTCGAGCTCCCAGACCAGCGCCCGCGCGTCGCTCGAGGCGGTGACGAGGCGCCCGCCATCCGGGCTGAACGCCGCGGAGGTGACCGCGCCCGTGTGCCGCTTGAGCTCGAGGACCTCGCCCGCGCCGTCGAGCGTCCAGACCCTCACGGTCGGCTCGGACGCCACGGTGACGACGCGCTTCCCATCCGGGCTGAACGCCGCTTCGTAGACCGGGGCGGTGTGCCCCCTGAGCTCGCGGGGCCTCGCCGGGTCGTCGAGCTCCCAGACCCGCGCCGTGCGATCCTCGGACGTGGTGACGAGGCGCTCGCCATCCGGGCTGAACGCCGCGGAGGTGACCGTGCCCGCGTGCCCCTTGAGCTCGCGAGATCGGCCCGAGCCGTCGAGCTCCCAGACCCGCGCGGTCCCGTCGCGCGACGTGGTGACGAGGCGCTTGCCGTCGGGGCTGAACGCCGCGGAGGAGATGCTGCCCGTGTGCCCCTCGAGGTCGATGAATTTCCCCGAGCCGTCGAGCTCCCATATCCGCGCGATCCTCCCCGTGGGTTGGAAGTCGGTGGCGAGGCGCCTGCCATCCGGGCTGAACGCCGCGACGCGCGGGGGCCCCGCGAGCTGCAGCGCCGCGCCCGCGCCGTCGAGCTCCAGCACGTGCACGGCGTCCAGCCCGATCGACAGCGCGACGCGCCGGCGATCCGGGCTGAACGTCGCGAGGCGGGCCATCACGGGGAACGCCTTGGTCGCGAGGATCTTGCCCGCGCCGCCGAGCTCCCGGACCTGCACCTCGTTGTCGTGCCGGCCCGTGACGACAAGGCACGCGCCGTCCGCGCGGAACGCCGCGGCGTGGATCACGAGCCCCGGCGGCGTCCTCCAGGGCGCCGTGGCCGCGAGCGCGTCGAGCGCGAGCTGGGCGAAGCCGCGCGCCCGCTCCGGCGCCGCGACCTCGAGCAGCAGCTCGCCCACCCGCGCCTGCTGATCGCGCGAGGCGAGTTCCCGCACCCCGGCCATCAGCGCCGCGTCCCGCGCCTCGATCGTCCTTTGCCTGGCCTCCTCCGCCGCGCGCTCGGCCGCCATCGCGGCCTCGGTCGCCGCCGTGCTCTTCGACCACGCCACGAACGCCAGCACACCCATCACCACCGCGAGGACGCCGGCCGCGATCCCCGCCGCCCGCGCCCGCCACCGCCGCCGCGCCTCGGCGTCCTTGCTCCGCGCGATGAGCGACAGCGCGCCGGGCTCGATCTCGTGCTCGTGGCGGCTCAGGAGCTCCTGCGCGGCGGCGAGCCGCTTGCCCTCGAGCAGGTGATCGTACGCGCTCGCCTCGGCCGTCCACGCCGCGAGCAGCTCGAGGTCCGCGGTCATCTTCCGGTCCTCGCTCACCCAGCCGCGCAGCCGGCCCCAGCTCCGGATGAGCTGCTCGTGGGCGATCTCGGCGCTCCGCTCCTCGTCGCCGCCGACGACCACGAGCCGCTCGGCCGCGAGCAGGGCGAGCACCTCGTCGAACACCGCGGCCTCGGCGTCGGGCCCGCGGCGCAGCTCCTCCAGCCGGCGCCGCCGCCGGGTGTTCAGGGCGGCGTCGTCGCGCGCGTCGACCAGCTGGACCAGGAGGCGGCGCGCGGCGCGCCGGCGGACCTCGTCGAGCCCGTCGAGGATCGCGTCGGCCCTCCGGGCGAGCGCGCCCGTGACGCCGCCGAGCCGCTCGTACGCCTCGCGGGCGAGCCGCCGGCCCCTCCTTCGCTTCCACAGCTCGTCGAGCGTGTACTCGAGCAGCGGCAGCGCGCCCGGCTCGTCCCCCGCGTCGTCGACCAGCTCGGCCGCGAGCCCCTCGTCGAGGGCGAGGCCCACCTGCGCCGCGGGCCGCTCGATGATCCCCGCGAGGTCGTCCCGCCGCATCCGCCGCACGAAGATCCGGTGCGCCTCATCGTAGGCCACCTGCTCCAGGTCGGGCTCGCCGTCGCCGAGCCGGAGCTCGCCGCAGCGGCCGAGGAAGTCGACGCGCAGCGTGGCGATCACGCTGACGCCGGAGGCGGCGTCCCCCGCGAGCCGCCAGAGCTCGCGGAGGAAGCCCTCGCGCGTGGCCTTGTCTGGCAAGACGGTAAAAATCTCCTCGAACTGATCGACGGCGAGCAGGAGCGGCGCCGCCGGATCCTGTCGCGCGGCGAGGGCTTGCGCGAGGCGCTCGCGGAAGTCGGGGGTCGGCCGCAGGGCTGGCGGCGCGACCCACCGCGGGTCGCGCGCCTTGAGCGCCGGGACGACGCCGGCCAGCACCAGCGAGGATTTGCCGGTGCCCGAGGCGCCGGTGACGATCAGGAAGCGCCGCGGCGCGCGGTCCGTCGCCTCGACGAGCCGCATCAGGTCGGAGACCGCCTCCTCGATCTCCGCCTGCCGGCCGTGGAAGTAGCGCGCGTGCTCGCGCTGGAAGGCGAGCAGGCCCCGGTAGGGGCGGAGCACCAACGGCCGGTGGTCCGGCCCGTCGGCGGCGCGGGCGTAGAGCTGCAGGGAGGCCCAGTCGACGCCGCCCGCGTCGGCCGCGAGCGCGGCGAGGCGCTCGCGCGCCGCGATGAACGCGTCCTCGAGCGAGCCGTGCGCGACGAGGAGCTCCCGGTAGAGCGCCTCCGTGAGCGCGCCGGCGCCGTCCCACGACAGCGGGTAGCGCGACGCGACCACCGCGGGGATGCCGGCGCGGTGGAGCGCGAGGGCGACGCTGCCGAGGCGGCTGTCGATCTCGCCGGCGTCGCCGCCGTGGCAGGCGCAGAGCACGACGAGCCGCAGCACGCCCGCGTGCGGCCGGAGCTTGTCGGCGAGCCGCTCGGCCTCGACGACCTCGTAGCCGGCGCCGTCCGTGGTGCGGAGGCGCAGCCCGTAGGCGGCGCGCTCCGACGCCAGCGATCCGCCGTGACATACGAGGTGCAGGATGTGCACCGGGGCGTGCGCCGCGAGCGCCTCGCCGAGCGCCCGCAGCGACGCGTCGCCGAGCTCGATCACGCTGCCGCCTTCGTCCGGGTGGCCGCCGTCCCGGTAGGCGCCGCGGATGGAGGCGAGCTGCTCCTCGTGGGGGACGCCCATCCCGCCCGCGGACCAGGCGACGAGGATGCGCCCGTGCTCGGGCGGCGGATCCGGCGCCCGCGGCGCCGTCGCGCTGCCCGGCCACGCGTACCGGATCAGGCCATGCGGCAGCTTGCCGAGGCGCGCGCCGGACGGGAGCTCCACCGCCTCCCACGGCAGCGCGAACAGCTCCGCCGCGCCGAGCTCGAGGGTCACCTGGACCGGATGGCGCGGGTCCTCGAGCTGCCGCTCGTCGGCGTCCCACCCGAGGCGCCCCAGGAAGCGGCGGAGGCGAGCTCCCAGGTGAGGGAGCCGCCCCGGATCCGGCGTCGGGCTGCGGAGGTCGAGGAGGTCGGCGAAGACCTCCTCGTCCCACGCGAACTGCGCGTCCGCCGAGGTGCCGTCGGCGCGGGTGCGGAGGTACCCGACGGTGCCGTGGCGGCCGGGGCCGTAAGGGAAGGAGAAGGGATCGCCCGCGTCCTCGGTGCGCGCGAGGTGGACCTCGATCTCGCGCGGTCCGCGCGGGGGATCCCCGGCGGCGCTCGCGGCGCGCGCGTCGCCCGCGCTTCCGGCGCGCTCCCCGCCGGCGCTCACGGCGCGAGCCTCCGGAACCGCTCGAGCAGCGCCGGGAACGAGGGGCACCGCACCGCGCCGTGCACGTACGCGAGCAGCGCCTCGCGCGCCTCCACCAGCCGCTCCAGCGCGCCCACCACCTCGACCTCGTCCGCGAGCACCGCCTCCGCGAGCGAGCGCCGCGCGTCGAGCACGTCGAGGATCGCGCGCCGGCTCGTCGCGACGCGCACCGCCGCCGCCACCTCCTCGTCCGCGCCCGCCGCGCGCACCTGCGGCGCGCCGCCGTCCGCCTCGACCACGAAGCGCTCGCCGTCGACCCGGATCGCCACCGCCCGGCCGGCGAGCCGCGCGCTCACCCGCTCGTGGGACTCCGGCAGCTCGGCGGCGAGCGCCGCGAACGACTCGGCGAGCAGGCGCGCCACCGGGCCCCGATCATCCGTCGCGGAGGAACTCGAAGACACCTGGGCCCTCCATGGCCACCTCGACCCCGCGGACGCGCCCTGAGAGCGCCGCCCGCCCGCTCACCTCGTTGAGCACCGTCACCGCCTCGAGCTCGCGCTCGCTCGGCATCACCACCTGGGCCACGGCTTCGGGCGCGAATCGCAGGCGGAGCTCGTCCCCGTCGCCGCGCGCGACGACCTCCATCCGGCGCGGCACGTCGCTCGCTGCGCCGGGGGCGAGCAGCGCCATCACCCGCGGCACCCGGAGCGGCCGCCCCACGTCGAAGCAGCCGTCGTACGCGACGCGGATCTCCTCGTCCCGGAAGACCCGCAGCGGCTCGCTCCCCCGCCACAGGAACAGGCCCTGGTAGCGCGCCGCCGACCGGCCGCGGTCGGTCATCCGCACGTGCACGACGCTCCACGCGTTCGCGGGATCCCAGGGCAGCGCCGAGCCCCACTCCCACGAGAAATCGTCGCCCCAGAGGAAGTGGCCCCAGTTGTGATCGTGGTACGCGGGCGCGGCCTCCACGCGGCGGGTGACGCCGCCGGCCGTGATGGTGCCGCGCGCGACCAGGCGCGGCACGAACAGCCACGAGAGGCTCCGCTCGGGGGAGAGCGGCTGGTTCGCCGAGAGCGCCGGGGTGGTGGTCGGCACGAGCTCGAGCTCGGCGGCGAGGGGGCGGTCGCGGAGCGCGATCGAGAGCAGGTAGCGTCCCCGATCGAACCGCAGCCAGCTCTCCCCGAAGCGCGCGTCGATGCGGCCCGGGACCACCTCGACCTCGCCGTCCGCGAAGCGATCGACGCCGCCGTCCCACGCGTCCGTGCGCGCCAGCGCGATGAGGCGCGCGACCTCGGCGCGCCGCGGGTCCGGCGCCCAGCGATCGTCGACCAGGTTGAAGTTGACGAGCAGGTGGGCGCCCTCGGTGTGGACGAGGAAGTGCTGCCACTCCTTGTGATCCGCCCGCCCCCGGAGCCGCGCGGGCGAGCGCCGGAAGTAGTCGGTGGCGGCGAGCGTCGCCGAGACGCGCGGCGCTGGGGCGGGGAAGGGGAGCGCGGCGGTCACCGGAGCAGGCTCCGGAGCCCGCGACCGGCCGTCGCGGGCTCGGGGGCGCCGCGGTCCTCCCGGCGCGCCTCTTCCCGGCGCGCCTGCTCACGGCGCACCTCCCGCAGCGGATCGAGCTCCGCGAGGAGCGTGCGCCGCACCGAGATCGCGCCGAGCAGCAGGTAGATCAGCGCGTCGCTGCGGGCGTCCGTCGCCGCGCCGCCCGGGGACGCCGCCGCGCCCGTCGGCGGCGGCTCCACCGACCCAGGTTGCGGCGCCGGCGCGCCCGCCCCCAACCCCGGCGCGCCGGCGACCGACCCAGGTTGCGTCGCCGGCGCCGGCGGCGCCCCCGACCCAGGTTGCGGCGGCGGCGCCCCCAACCCCGGCGCCCCCGACCCAGGTTGCGCCGCCGGCGCCCCCAACCCCGGCGCCCTCGACCCAGGTTGCGTCGCCGCCAACCCAGGTTGCGTCGCCGGCGTCGCCCCCAACCCAGGTTGCGTCGCCGCCGCCGGCGCCCCGAGCAGCCGGTCGAGCCGGCGCGCCAAGGACACCAGCCCGAGGAGCAGGTGGAGGGGCGCGTTGCCCTCCGCGGACGCGTCCCGGACGCTATCGAGCAGCGCCAAGCGGATCTCCTTTCGCCGCGTCGTAGAGCCCGCGGAGCGCGTCCTCGAGGTCGGGCGACCGCGCCGCCCGCAGCAGCGCCTCGAGGTACGCCGACGGCAGGATCGCGTCCGGATCGTCCTCGAGCATGTTCATCCCGACCGCGTCCCAGACCTGCCGGCCCCGGCGAACCAGGTCCGAGCCGGCGAGCGCCGCGGCCCACTCCGTCCCCTCGGGCGTCGCCGCGAATCGCCGCCCCTCCGCGATGAGCGCCGCGAACGCCGCCTGCGCGGCGACCGGGTGCTTCAGCACGAGCAGCTGCGCCCGGCGCAGGATCGCGGGGATCGCCCCCGCGCCCTCGCCCCCCTCGGCCGGCCGGGCGGCGGGCGCGAGCAGGCGCTCGAAGAGCAGGTCCTGGAGGCGCCTCGACTCCTCGTAGATCATCGCCTGGAGCCGGATCAGATCGAAGAGCGCGGGCCGCTCGCGGCCTTCGCCGTCCTCGGCGGGCGGCGCGGGGTACAGCGCGGGGAGCATCCGGAGCAGGTCGATCATCGTTCGTTCACCTCACGCGCTCGAGCACGTACTGGATCAGGCTCTGGAGCAGATCGCGGTGGACCCCGGGCAGGAGCCACGCCGCGCAGCCGTCGAAGGCGCGCTGGGCCTCGCCCGCCCAGGCGCTCGCCACGGCCCGGGCGTGGTCGATGCTGCCGGTCCGCTCGATCAGCGCCCGCAAGAAGCGCACCTCGTCCGGCGTCTTGACCCGGGCCCCCGCTTCGGCCGCCGACCCGTGCCGGGGCAGCGCCAGGATCCGGATCGCCTCCGCGCGATCCTCGGCCGCCGCGTGGCGCAGGGCGTGCAGCAGGATCAGCGTTCGCTTCCCTTCCCAGAGGTCGCCGCCGATCTCCTTGCCGTACTCGCCCACGTCGCCGGCGAGGTTCAGGATGTCGTCCTGGATCTGGAACGCCACCCCGAGCCGCCGCGCGAAGCTCGAGAGCGCCTCGATCCGGCCTGGATCGAGCCGCGCCGCGATCGCCCCGATCGCGACCGGGGTGATGAAGCTGTACCAGCACGTCTTCTGCTCGACCATGGTGACGTAGTCCTCGTCGGCCAGGTCCCACGCTGCCCGCCGGACCCAGTCGAGCTCCAGGGCCTGCCCCTCCACGGACTCGCGCGTCATCCGCGCCACGGCCTGCAGGATGCGCAGCGCGGGGCCGAGGCCGAGCGTCTCGATGTTGTCGAGGAGCGGCTGGAGCGAGAGGGCGAGCATGGCGTCGCCCACGTTCACCGCGACCGGCACCCCGTACGCGCGGTGCAGCGTCGGCCCGCCGCGGCGCAGGAGCGACTCGTCCTCGATGTCGTCGTGGATGAGGAAGGCGTTGTGGTAGAGCTCGAGCACCGCCGCCGAGCGCAGCACCGCCTCGAGCTTCCCGCCGAGGGCGCGGCAGGCCGCGATGCACAGCGCTGGGCGGAGGCCCTTGGCCTCCCGCAGCGGGTAGTCCAGCATGAGATCGTAGAGCGCCGCCCCGCGGCGCGGATCGGCGGGGATGATCCGGCGGATCTCGGCCGTCACGAGCTCGCGGCATTCGTCGAGGTAAAGGTGCAGCTCCGCCGGCGTCATCGCGTCCCGGGCTCGGCGCCTCCGTCGTCCGAGCAACGCCGCCGGATCCGTCCATTCTCGATGGCGCCGAGCACGGGCGTCAACGCGCCGGCGCTCCCCGCCGTCGGCCGACGCGCGCCGGCGCGCGCGGGCGCCGCGGCGCCTCGTCCCCCGGGATCCCCGCCGGGCCGGCGCTCGAGGGGAGCCGTCCGGCTCCAGGACCCTGCGGTCGCGATCGGCTGTCGGCTGTAATCATCAGGCCTCACGGTAACGAAACCATCTCCGCAGCAACATTACCATCATGCGGTCGAGCGGAGGGGCCCCAGGAAACCCCAGCAAAATACTGTGAAGGCTCGTCCGCCGTGGCGGCATCCAGTCCGGTGAGCTGCCCGAAATCGGGCGGAGGGTTGTCGCTCGTGTGCTCTGGGCCGACGCGCGTCTCCCTGGCTGCTTGCCGGCGGCGCTCCTTTCCCTCGAGCCAGCGACCGACCATCTCATCCTGACGAGGGCCTGCCTATGCACATGAAGTTCGGCTTGAGGAAACCTGGACATCACGGCGCTCCCACAGCATCGCTCATCGGCGGGGCCACGCTGGCCACCGCTGCTCGCGTTTCAGCGATGTTCCGGGCGAAGCGCGGGCCCGCGCCGCGGAAGAGGGCTGGGTGGTGTGCGGTGACTGACTAGCTCCGCGTCGTTCAGGAGGCGGAGGCCCCGACGGGCCGCCCGGCCCAAGGGGCGCGTGCTCGTCGCGCGGCGCGGGGACGACGCCAAACTCGCCAGAGCCCTCGCTCTCCGGCAGAGCCGGAGGAGCGAGGACTCTAGGTCTCCCACATCGGCCCTCCCCGCGACGCGCGACGAACACGCGCCCCTCGGTCTACCCTCTTCCAGAGCCAGAGAGCGCTCGAGGCGCCGCTCGACGAAGCGCATATCCGCGTCGAGGCGCGAGCGCGCGCGCAGGCTTCCCGCCGCAGAGCGCGCCCAGCGGCGCTCGGTGAACCACCGGTGGCGTTCTGAAGAGAAGCTCGCCTCCGGAGTTGAACGATCCTCACGAGTCCGGGAACAGAGCTCCGAAATCGAACGGCGCCCTTCAATCCACATGGCGATACCCGGCGCGAGCCGCGGGCGAGCGCCGGTGAGCCGGGGACGCCCGCACACGACCAGGAGCCGATCATGAAATCCATCGATCATCACTTCACTTCTCCGACAACGCAGGGCGCCGGCGCGGCGACGAGGTGCTTGCGAGGGGTGTTCTCTCTGCTCCTCGTCTCGTCGCTGCTCGGCTCCTCGGCCCTGCTCGCGGGCTGCTCCGACGCCGGCGGGACCCCGGCGAGCACCGACGCCGCGAGCGGCACGAGCGGCGGCGGCGGCGAAGGCACCGGCGGCGATGAGAGCGGCGGTGGCGGCGATGACGCCGGCGCCGGCGGTGGCAGACCGCCGGCCGAGTGCGCCGCTGACGCCACGATCGAGGCCAACACCGATCCGGACGATCCCGTCCAGCAAGCCATGGATCGCCTGGTGCGCGACGACAAGTTCCCCGCCGTGCTCGTCGCCGTCCGCGATCTCGACGGGAAGACCCGTCACTACACGGCCGGCGTCGGCGACCTGGAGACCCAGGCGAAGGTGCCTGTCGACGGGCAGGTGCGCATCGGGAGCAACACGAAGCCCTTCACCGCCGTGGTCGTCCTGCAGCTCGTCGGCGAGGGCAAGGTCGACCTCGACGCGCCGATCGAGACCTACCTGCCGGACCTGATCCGCGGCGAGGGCATCGACGGCCGCGAGATCACGGTGCGGCAGCTGCTGCGGCACGAGAGCGGGCTGCCCGATTTCGTCGGGCTGCTCCTGGCCGACGACCTCTTCAAGGCCATTCGCACGTACGTCCAGCCCCGCGCGCTGCTCGACCTGGCGCTGACGCAGCCCGGGAAGGCTCCCGGGACCGAATGGGCGTACAGCAACACCAACTACATCGTCGCCGGCCTGCTCGTCGAGAAGGTCACCGGCCGCCCTCTGGCCGAGGAGGTCACGCGCCGGATCCTCGATCGCCTCGGGCTGCGCAACACCTACGTCCCTGAGGTCGGCGAGCAGGGCATTCGGCGGTGCCATCCGAGGGGCTATCACGCGAACCTCGGCGAGCCGCTGCGCGACGTCACCGAGCTCGACCCGTCCATCGCCGGCGCCTCCGGAAACATGATCTCCACCCCGAGCGACATGAACCGTTTCTTCACCGCCCTGCTCGGCGGCGAGCTCCTCGAGCCGGCAGAGCTCGAGGAGATGCGCGCCACCGTCGACGCATCCAGCCAGTGGCCCGGCTACCGGTACGGGCTCGGCCTGAGCAGCCTCCCGCTGCGCTGCGGCGGCGTCGTCTGGGGCCACGGCGGCGACATCTTCGGCTACGAGACCAGCGGCGGCGTGGCCGAGGACGGCCGCGCCGTCACCGTCGCCGTCACGGCGCTGCCCTCCGCCGTGCCCAGCGTGCAGACCCGCGAGCAGGCCTACGCCGTCTACGAGAACGTCCTCGCCCTCACGGACGCCGCCCTGTGCGATTGAGCCTCGAGCGCGCCCTCGCGCCGGTGGTCACGACAGCCGTGCTGGCATGATCCACAGCGGGGCATCGAAGTAGAAATCGTATCGAGTCATGAACGATCCTCGCGAGTCCGGGAACAGAGTTGCGAAATCGAGCGGCGCTCTCCCACGAGACGCAGCGAGGCCCGGCGGCGCGAGCCGCGGGCGCGCGGCGGTGAGCCGAGGGCGCCCGCAATCGAACAGGAGCTGAACATGAATTCCATGCACCATCGTTTGACCTCTCCGAGGACCCGTATCGCCGGCGCCAGTGCGAGGCGCTTGCGCCATGTCTTCTCGGTGGCCCTCCTCTCGGCGCTGCTCGGCTCCTCGGCCCTGCTCGCGGGCTGCGACGACGACGAGGCCCCGGCGAACACCGACGCCACGAGCAGCGTGGGCGGCGGCGGCGAGGGCGGCAGCGGCGGCCAGGGCGGCAGCGGCGGCGAGGGCGGCAGCGGCGGCGAGGGCGGCAGCGGCGGCGAGGGCGGCAGCGGCGGTCATGGCACAGCGCCGGGCGAGTGCTCCTCTGCGAACGGCGCCAACACCGATCCTGACGACCCGGTGCAGCAGGTCATGGACAGCATGGTGAGCGACCGCAAGTTCCCCGCCGTCCTGGCCGCCGTCGTCGACCCCGACGGGGATACCCACCACTACGCCGCCGGTGTCGCCGACCTGGAGACGCAGGCGAAGGTGCCCGTCGATGGGCTGGTGCGCTTCGGAAGCAACAGCAAGACCTTCACCGCCGTGGTCGTCCTGCAGCTCGTCGGCGAGGGCAAGGTCGACCTCGACGCGCCGGTCGAGACGTACCTGCCCGACCTGGTCCGCGGCGAGGGCATCGACGGCCGCGAGATCACGGTCCGGCAGCTGCTGCAGCACACGAGCGGGCTGCCCGACTACGACGATGTGCTCCTGGCCGAGGGCGTCTTCAAGATCCAGCACACCTACTTCGACCCGTACACCCTGCTCGACATGGGGCTGTCGCAGCCGGGGAAAGCCCCCGGCAGCGAATGGGCGTACAGCAACACCAACTACGTCCTCGCCGGCTTGATCATCGAGAAGGTCACCGGCCGCCCGCTGAACGAGGAGATCACGCGCCGGATCATCGACCGCATCGGGCTGCGCGACACCTATCTCCCCGGCGTCGGGGAGCAGGACATCCGGGGGTGCCATGTGAAGGGCTATCACACGGACGAGCCCCGCGCGCCGCTGCAGGACATCACCGAGCTGGACACGTCCTGGGGATGGGCGGCCGGACAGGTGATCGGGACCCCGAGCGATCTCAACCGCTTCTTCGGCGCCCTCTTCGGCGGCGAGCTGCTCGAACCGGCGCAGCTCGAGGAGATGCGCACCACCGTGGACGCCCCCGGCATGTGGCCCGGCGCCCAGTACGGGCTCGGCGTGATCAGCACCCCGCTGAGCTGCGGCGGCGCCGTCTGGGGACACGGCGGCGACATCCCCGGCTACCACACCCGCGGCGGCGTCACCGACGACGGCCGCGCCGTCACCGTCGCCGTCACGGTGCTGCCGTACTTCCTGTATGGCGAAGAGGGCGCCGAGGAAGCCTACCTGGAGATCCTCGACCTCGTCGACACCGCCCTGTGCGAGTGAGCCCGCGCCCGCGCCGCCGGCGCGGGCGGCTCACCCGGTGTTTCGCCGGCGCTCAGCCCTGCTTGCGCGGCGCCTTGAGCGAGAGCTTGAGCAGCACGTCGTCGCGGATCAGGTCGTCCTGCTTGCCCGGATAGACGATCCCGAAATCCTTCCGGTTGATCACGAACTCGGCGTTCCCCGACACGGCGTCGGCGCCCTCGGTGAGGGTCGCGGGGAAGGTGATGGTCTTCTTCACCCCGTGCAGATCGAGCTCCCCGGTGATGGTGTGCGTCGCGCCGTTGTCCCCGCCGGCCTTGATCTCGGTCGAGGTGAAGGTCGCCTTCGGAAACTTCTCGACGTCGAAGAAATCCGCCGACTTGAGGTGGCCGTCGAGCTTCTCCGCGTCGGTCTTCACCGACGCGGTGTCGGCCTCGATGCTGAGCTTGCCGCCCGCGGCCTTGCCGCCGGCGAGCGTGATCGAGCCCGAGATCTTCTCGAACTTGCCCTCGTGCTTGCCGGTGACCTTCGAGCCGACGAAGCCGATGGTCGACGCGGTCGCGTCGATGGGGAACGTCTCGGCGGCGCCGGTGGGCGCGGCCGCCTGCGTCTGCGCCGGCGCGGCGGACGAGACGGTCGCCTTGGGCTTGTCCTTCGTCGGATCCTCGCAGCCCGCGAGCGAGAGCAGGAGAGCGGCGGGGAGCGCGAGGCGAACGATGCGGGTCGTGATCATGAGAGACATTCTCCTTGTCGGTCAGCCAAACTGCACAGAACGCTTGGTGAACGAGCCATAGGTGAGCCCCGTGATGGGGAACGCCGCCGCCTCGCTCACGTCGATCGACGCCCCGAGGGCGGCGACGACCGGTACGAAATGCTCGTGCGTCGGGAGCGCCATCTTCACGCCCGGCGCGCGCCTGCGGTAATCGAGCAGCGCGTCCACGTCCCGGCGCCCGAGGACCTCGGCGCACCAGGCATCGAACTCCGTGGCCCAGGGCTGCGCGACCGCATCGCCGCGCCAGTCTGCCGCGCGCAGGTTATGGGTCAAGAACCCGCTGCCGATCAGCAGCACCCCCTCGTCGCGCAGCGGCGCGAGCGCTCGGCCCATCTCGAGGAGAGGGGCTGGAGAAAGCGTCGGTAACGAGATCTGGAGCACGGGTATATCCGCGTCCGGATACATGCAGACGAGCGGCACATAGGCCCCGTGATCGAGGCCCCGGCGCGGATCGTCGGCGACCGGCCCGACGCGGCCGAGCAGCTCCCGGACGCGCCGCGCGAGCGCGGGGGCGCCGGGCGCGGGGTACGTCACGCGGTAATACTTCTCGGGGAAGTTGTAGAAGTCGTAGACGAGGGGCACGGTCTCGGTGGCGCCGAGGGTGGCCGGCGCGTCGACCCAGTGGGCCGAGAGCATCAAGATCGCCTCGGGGCGCGGCATCGCCTGCGCCCAGGCGCGGAGCTCGGCCACCCACGCGCGATCGTCGAGCAGGAACGGAGAGCCGTGCGCGAGGAAGAGGGCCGGCATGCGCCCGGCGTGGGCCTTGTCGTGGGTCTCGGACATGAAACCTCCCTCGGTCGCGATCGACGTCGCGCCGGTTGTCGGAGCCGAGCTCGATGTCGTCGGCGTCGAGCGCCGGCACGCGGCGCCCGCGATGGGCGCAACCCCGCCCGCGGCGAGGAGGAGCTTCAGCGCGGCCCGGCGATCCATGAGCGAACCCTAGGGCGTTTCCGGGAATGGTACAATGCCCCCACAATGAAACGCCAGGTTGTCCAAAAGGAAACCATCGATGCAGATCTGCTCGATTTGCGGGCCTTTTGCCTGGTCGTCGATCTCGGATCGATCACGGCGGCCGCGAGGACGCTGGGGGAGACCAAGGGCAGCGTCAGCCGCCGCATCACCCGCCTGGAGCACGCGCTCGGCGTGGAGCTGCTCCGGCGCAGCCCGCGGCGGGTGCAGGCCACGGAGGACGGCCTCGCCTACCGGATGCGGGTGGGCCGGGCGCTCGAGCTCCTGGAGGACGCGCACGCGGCGGTGCAGCAGGCGCGCGCCAGGCCGAGCGGGCACCTCCGGGTGACCGCGCCGTTCGATCTCGGGCTGAGCCTGCTGGCGCCGCTCTCGGCGGGCTTCGCGGAGCGCTACCCGGAGATCTCGGTGGAGATGCTCCTCACCGAGGCGCTCCTCGACTTCGACGCCCACCAGATCGACGTGGCCCTGCGCGCGACCGCGAGCCTGCCGGACTCGTCGCTCATCGCCTACAGGCTGCAGCACATCGAGATGGGGCTGTTCGCGGCGCCGGCCTACCTCCGCAAGCACGGGCCCGTGCGCAGGCCCGAGGACCTCGCGGCGCACCGGCTGCTCCTCGCCCAGACCACCCGCGGGCACGCGACGCTCGCGCTGCAGCCGCGCGACGGCGGCGACCGCGCCGAGCTCCGGGTGCGCGCGGCGATCGCGGCGTCCGACTACTCCTTCTGCCGCGAGGCCGCGCTCGCCGGGGCCGGGATCGCGCTCGTCCCCGCGGTCAACGTGCGGAGCGATCTCGACGCGAAGCGGCTCGTGCCCGTGCTCAAGGATCACGCGATCGACGGCGCTGCTCCCCTCTACCTCGTGCACCCGGGGACTCGCTTCCTGCCGTCGAAGATCCGCGCCTTCCGCGACTACCTGCTCGAGGCCTTCGGCGTCCAGGGGCGGCGCGAGGCCTCCGCCGCGCGATAGCGGGCTCGTCCGTCGTCGCTCCCGGCCGCGTCTCCCGGTCGGACCGGACCCTGACCGCGTCTTTCCGATCGGACGGACGCCGGCCGTGCTCGCGCCCGAGCAGCGGATCACCACCGGCTGCTTCTGGGGAAGCAACGCGACCGCAGCCCCGCCGCCGGGCGCTGCGCGGCGGCGGGCGCGCGCCCATGGACCGCCGCCGCCAGGGGGCGAGTCGCAGGGCGGCACGGGTGTTGCTGTTCTGTCGCCGCGCGGCGCTCCCGCGGGTGGGTCGCCTTCACCGCCTTCACCGCAGCTCCTCTCAGCGTCTCTCACGGAACCCTCTCCGGCGCCGGCTCGGCGGCGGGGCGGCGCCCGGACACCCGAGGAGCGGCCCCGCTTCCAGCCGCGCACCGAGGTCCATCTGCGCACCTTCATCGACAGGAAATGCTTTCTTCTGCTGCTCGCGGCGCTGCTCGCCCTGCCCGGGTGCAAGCGCGAGGGCGAGGTGAGCGCCGGCGCCCGGCTCGCCCTGGACGCCGCGATCCCGGCCGAATTCCCGCGAGAGACGCGGCTCAGCATCGGTGATCCGACGGTGCAGAAGCAACTCCAGCTCTCGGGCGACATCGACCGGCTGCCGTTCCGCGTCGACTGGCAGAACATCAGCGGTGGACCGCAGACCGTCGAGGCGTTCCGCGCCGGCGCCCTCGACGCGGGCGCGGTCGGCGACACGCCGCCCATCCACGCCACCTTCACCGGGCTCGACGTGAAGATCGTCACGGTGCAGGTCCGGGAAAAGCCCATCTACGAGCTGGCCACGGCGCCGGGCGTGCGGCTCGCGTCGATCGAGGAGCTCCGTGGCAAGAAGATCGCGTATTCGCCGGGGCAGGCGCAGGGCGCGCTCGTCCAGCGCGTGCTCAAGAAGGCCGGGCTGTCGCCGCAGGACGTCACGCTCGTCCAGCTGAGCAGCAGCGAGTTCAAGGAGGCGCTCACCAGCCGCCAGGTCGACGTCGCGCCGCTGTCCGGCATCATCCTCCTGCGCTACCTGAACGAGTACCGCGCCGAGGGCGCCTCGTCGATCCCGCACGGGGTCCGTGACAACCTCAGCTTCCTCTATGTGCGCAGCGCCGTGCTGGAGAACGCCGACAAGGCGGCCGCGCTGGCCGAGTACGCCAAGTGGCGGACCAGGGCCCAGCTGTGGGCGTACGAGCACCCGGAGCCGTGGATCGAGGCCTATTACGTCAAGGATCAGGGCCTGACGGCCAGGGAAGGGCGTTTCCTCATCGAGTCCGCCGGCAAGCCGCAGTACCCGGCCGACTGGACCGAGGCGATCGCGCTGACCCAGGAGACCGTCGATCTGCTCGCCGAGGCCTCTGGTCAGAAGCGCTTCGAGGCCAGGACGATCTTCGACCTTCGCTTCCAGAAGATCGGGGCGGAGGTGGCCGGCGCCGCCCAGGGCGCCGGACCGACGGACCGGCCGGCGACGGCCGGGAGGAGCACGCCATGACCACCGCACTGCCCACGAGGGCCTCATCGCCGCGCCTCGCCAGCATCTCGGATCTCACCGCGACGGCCGGGGTCTCCTCGCCGCAGCTCGGCGCGAGCGCGCCGCCGGCCCGCGGCCCGGCCGCCGTCCGCCGCTCGTCGCGCCGCCTCGGCCCGGGCCGGCGCATCCCGTACGGCCTGGCGCTCGGCCCGGCGCTGCTGATCGCCGCCTGGGCCGTCGCGTCGGCGACCGGCGTGCTCGACGCGCGCGTGCTCTCCGCGCCGTGGACCGTGGTGACCACCGCGCGCGACCTGATCGCCGACGGGCGGCTCGTCTCCAACCTGCTCACGTCGGCGCAGCGGGCGTTTCTGGGGCTCGCCCTCGGGGTCGGCCTCGGCACGGTCCTGGCCTTGCTCTCCGGGCTGACCCGCATCGGCGAGGCGCTCGTGGACGGGCCGGTGCAGATCAAGCGCGCGATACCGACGCTCGCGCTGATTCCGCTGCTGATCCTGTGGTTCGGCATCGGCGAGCAGATGAAGGTGCTCACGATCGCCCTCGGCGTGGTCATCCCGGTCTACGTGCACACCCACGCCGCGCTGCGCACCATCGACGCGCGCTACGTGGAGCTGGCCGAGACGGTCCGCCTGACGCGGTGGCAGTTCATCCGGAGGGTGGCCTTGCCGGGGGCGATGCCGGGCTTCCTCATGGGCCTCCGGCTGGCGGTCACCGGCGCGTGGCTGGCGCTCGTCGTGGTCGAGCAGATCAACGCCACGAGCGGCATCGGTCACATGATGTCGCTGGCCCGCTCTTACGGCCAGACGGAGATCATCCTCCTCGGGCTCGTCGTGTATGGGCTGTTCGGCCTGGCCTCCGACTCGGCCGTGCGGCTCATCGAGAGAAGGACCCTGTCATGGCGTCGCATCCTGGCCGGCTGACCGCGCCGCCGCCCACGGTGCGGATCCGCAACCTGGTTCGCCGCTTCGGCGCCCGCACGGTCCTCGACGGCATCGATCTCGAGATCCAGCGGGGCGAGTTCGTCGCGCTGCTCGGCCGGAGCGGCTCCGGCAAGAGCACGCTGCTGCGGGCGATCGCCGAGCTCGATTTCGAGGTGACCGGCTCGGGCGAGCTGCACGTGCCGGAGAATCGAGCGGTCGTGTTCCAGGACACGCGGCTCTTGCCGTGGGCGCGGGTGCTCGACAACGTGATCCTGGGGCTCGACGCGCCCTCGGCGCGGGCGCGCGGGGAGGCGGCGCTGGCGGAGGTCGGCCTCGCGGGGCGGGAGCGCGCATGGCCTGTGGAGCTGTCCGGCGGCGAGCAGCAGCGGGTGGCGCTGGCGCGGTCGCTGGTGCGGGACCCGGAGCTCGTGCTGGCCGACGAGCCGTTCGGCGCGCTCGACGCCCTGACCCGGATGCGCATGCACGATCTGCTGCGCGAGCTGTGCGCGCGGCACCGGCCTGCCGTGCTGCTGGTCACCCACGACGTCGACGAGGCGATCGCGCTCGCCGACCGGGTGCTGGTGCTCGTGGACGGTCGGATCGCCGAGCAGCAGCGCATCGATCTGCCGGCCCCGCGGCCGCTCCGCGATCCCCGCTTCCTCGCGTACCGCGAGTCGCTGCTGGCCGCGCTTGGTGTGGCGCCGGCCGCGGCCTCGACCGAAGACACCGATTCGAGCTCTGAACTGGAAGGGAGTGCCCCGTGACCCATCGGCCCGGACGACTGCATCTCAACGCGTTTCTCATGAGCGTAGGCCACCACGAGGCCTCGTGGCGCTTGCCGGAGAGCGATCCGTTCGCGAACACGAACATCGAGCATTTCAAGAACCTGGCCCGCATCGCGGAGCGGGGGAAGCTCGACTCGCTGTTCCTCGCCGACAGCCCGGTGCTCTGGAACAACGTCGGCCGCAGGCCGGCCGGGACGCTCGAGCCGACGGTGCTGCTCGCGGCGCTCGCGGGCGTGACCGAACACGTCGGGCTGATCGCCACCGCCTCGACCACCTACAACGAGCCGTTCAACCTGGCCCGGAGGTTTGCGTCGCTGGATCACATCAGCGGGGGGCGCGCCGGGTGGAACATCGTCACGACGGCGGGCGTGGATGCGGCGCGCAACTTCAATCTGGACGAGCTGCCGGCGCACAGCGACCGGTATGCCCGGGCGGCGGAGTTCATCGATGTGTCGCTGAAGCTGTGGGACAGCTGGGACGACGACGCGCCGCTCGGCGACAAGGAGAACGGCGTCTGGGGCGACGACCGGAAGATCCATCCGCCGCGGCACGTGGGCAAGTACTTCAAGGTCGAGGGGGCGCTCAACGTGCCGCGCCCGCCGCAGGGATATCCGCTGCTGGTGCAGGCCGGATCGTCGGAGGACGGCAAGGAGCTGGCGGCGCGGTACGCCGAGGCGGTGTTCACGGCGCAGCAGACGCTGGAGGACGCGCAGCAGTTCTATACCGATCTGAAGGCGCGCGTGCGGGGGCTGGGGCGCGATCCGGAGTCGATCAAGATCTTGCCGGGGATCGTGCCGGTGATCGGGGCCACCGAGGCGGAGGCGCAGGCGCTCGACGCGGAGCTGGAGCGGCTCATCAAGCCGGAGTATGCGAAGCGGCAGCTCGCGCAGACGCTGCGCGTGAAGCCGGAGGAGCTCGATCTGGACGCCGAGCTGCCGAGGGATCTGCCGAGCGAGGATCAGATCGAGGGGGCCAAGAGCCGCTACACGCTGATCGTGAGCCTGGCCCGGCGGGAGCGGCTGACGGTGCGCCAGCTCATCGGCCGGCTGGGCGGCGGCCGGGGGCACCGGACGTTCGCCGGCACGCCGGAGCAGGTGGCGGACGCGATCCAGCATTGGTGGGAGCAGGGGGCGGCCGATGGGTTCAATGTGATGCCGCCGGTGCTGCCGTCGGGGCTGGCGGCGTTCGTGGAGCACGTGGTGCCGATCCTGCAGCGGCGTGGGCTGTTCAGGACGGAATACGAGGGCAGGACGCTGCGCGAGAACTACGGGCTGCCGCGGCCGGCGAACCGCAACCACGGTCAGGAGCTGATCGAGGCGGCGGAGTGAGCTGAATTACGGTTGGGCCGCAACCTGGGTCGCCGGTTGGGCCGGAACCTCCGGAACCTCAACCCCGGTCGGAACCTCAACCCCGGTCGGGCCGGCGGAACCTCAACCCCGGTCGGAACCTCAACCCCGGTCGGGCCGGCGGAACCTCAACCCCGGTCGGGCCGGCGGAACCTCAACCTCGGTCGGGTGAGCCAGCCCGGGTGAGCCTGGGCAGTCGGACCTCAACCTCGGTCGGCACGGCAGAACCCCAACCTCGGTCGGGTGAGCCCCGTTCAGGTAACCCACCCCGCAACCCGGGTCGGGCCGCCGGTCGGCCGGACCTCAACCCCGGTCGGGCAGCCGCCGGTCAGGCAGCCGCCGGTCGGGCAGCCGGACCTCAACCCCGGTCGGGCGAGCCGAGCAGCCAGTGAGCCGCTCAAACAAGCCATAAGTAAATTAAAATACAAAATGCCCCAACCCCGGTCGGGTAAGCCCAACCTGGGTCGGAACAAGCGGCATCTCGGGAGCTCAACCCCGGTCGGGTAAGCGCCGTTAGATCAGCCACAACTACTCGACTTTATTATTAAATCCGGACGAGTCGAGCGCCGGTTCATGTAGCCTGCGTCCGACATGCGCACTCTTTTTGCTACATGGTTTGCCATCACCCTGTCCGCCCTGGCGGTTGCCGCGTGTGGAGACGACGGCAGCAGCGGCCGGCCGTCTGAGGGCGGTGGCGGTGATGGCGGTGCAGCTGGCGCGGGCGGTGGTACCGGCAGCGCGAGCGTTCAGGGGGAGGGCGGCACCACCGGCATCACCAGCACCACCGGCCCCGGCGGCGGCCCCGCCGGCTCCGGCGGCGGCCCCACCGCCCCCACCGCCCCCGCCTCGCGCGACCTCCTCGATCAGCTCCAAACCCTCGAAGGCCTCACCGCCGTCGAGCACGACTCGACCCTCCCGGGCTACCGCTACTTCGTCCTGGAGCTCGACCAGCCCGCCGACCACGACCACCCCGACGCCGCGCGGTTCCAGCAGCGCCTCCTCCTGCACCACCGCGACCCCGCCGCCCCCGTCGTCCTCGTCACCGAGGGGTACAACCTCTACCCCGACGCGCAGTGGCTCGACGAGCCCGCCGAGCTGCTCGCCGCCAACCAGATCCGCGTCGAGCACCGCTTCTTCACCCCCTCTCGCCCCGCGCCCGCGGACTGGTCGCTGCTCACCATCGAGCAGGCCGCCGCCGACCTCCACCGCGTCATCGCGTCGCTCCGCCCCCTCTACGAGGGCCGCTGGCTCTCCACCGGCGCCAGCAAAAGCGGCATGACCGCGATCTACCATCGCCGCTTCTACCCCGCCGACGTCGACGGCACCGTCGCGTACGTGGCCCCGCACAGCGCCGGCGTCTCCGACCCGCGCTACCTCGACTTCGTGGCAGAGCGCGGCGACCCCGCATGCCGGCAGGCCCTCCAGCGCTTCCAGCGCGAGGTGCTGCTGCGCCGCCCCGCCATGCTCGACCTCATGGAAGCCGAGGCCGCCGAGCTCGGCGTCACCTATGACCTCCTCGGCATCGACAGGGCCCTCGACATCGCCGTCATCGAGTCCGTCTTCTCCCTCTGGCAATACAAGGACTCGAGCTTCTGCGCCCGCGTCCCCAACGCCGCCTCGGACGACGCCGCCGTCTGGGCCTTCCTCGACGAGGCGAACGCCCCCCGCCTCTGGTCCGACCCCTACCTCTTCGCCATGGAGCCGTATTACTGGCAAGCCGCAGCAGAGCTGGGCTATCCGAGCTTCGCGGAGGAGCACATCGCCGATCTGCTCCTCTACCCCGGCGCGAACGTGCCCACCTCGTTCGTCGAGGCCGGGCCCGGCAAGACCCCGCGCTTCGATCCCAGGGCGATGCAGGACATCTCCGCCTGGCTCACCACCGAGGGCGAACGGCTGCTGTTCATCTACGGCGAGAACGATCCGTACACCGCAGCCGCCTTCGACATCGGCGCCGCCCGCGACTCCCACCGTTTCATCGCGCCTGGCGGCACCCACGGCGCCGTCATCCTCTCGCTCGCGCCGGCCGACCAGGCGCTCGCCCTCGGCGCGCTCGAATCCTGGACGGGCGTCGCGCCGATCCACCGCGACCCGTCGGCGCTGCGGCCCCTGCTCCGAGGCCGGCGCTGGATGACGCGCGACTAGAGAGCGCCGCCTCGCCCAACGACAAGACCTCTCCTACCGCTCCTCCCACGGCGTCACCCCCGCGCCGCCGACGCCGCCGCGCACCGCGCCGCGTAGGCGGCGGGCGTGAACCCGACCTGCGCCTTGAAATCGCGGATCAAGTGCGCCTGATCGTGATACCCGAGCTCGGTCGCGAGCGCCGCCCACGCCACCGACGCCCCCGACGCCACGCGCTCCGCGGCCTCCTGGACCCGGGATCGCCGGATGATCCATTTGGGCCCGACCCCGATGTACCGCTCGAACGCGCGGTGCAGCGTGCGGACCGAGACCCCCGCGACCCGCGCGAGATCCTCGGCGCGGTGGATGTCGCGATCCCCCTGCGCGCGCGCGGCGAGCGTCATGGCCTCGTCGAGCCCCGGATCCGAAGGACCCCTGTGCGCCCGGAGGAGCGCCTCGATCGCCCGGACCCCGAGGAGGTCGTCCGGTTGATCGAGCACCTCGCGCTCCAGCGCGTTCGCCGCATCACCGAAGACCTCCGCGAGCGGGACGACCCGATCGACCAGCCGGCGCATCGGGCAGCGCGCGAACGGGAAGAAGCCCCCCGGCCTGAACTTCGTGGCCACGACGCGCCCCGTCCCCTCGAGCCGCGAGACCTCACGCCGCGTCCCGAGCCCGTTCACGATCGACCCGTTCACCTGGATCGCCAGGTTGACGCAGGGGTGCGGCAGGATCTCCTGCTCGAACGGCGCGGGGAGCGACCAGCGGACCACCCAGTGCCAGTCGACGAGCGCGGCCAGATCGGGCGCGGGCGCGTGGCGGCGCAGCTCGAAGCGCTTGAGCCCCGCCGCGGGGTTCAGGATGCCGAGGGTGCGACCTCCGGGGGGGTTGCTCGAGCTCATCGCGTGGCGCTCTTTTACAATACGGGGCCCATCCCGGGCAGTAGGGTCCGGCCCGGAGGCACGACATGGCTGATTCGACCACGCCCACGCGGGGAAACCTCGTCTTCTACCATTCACCGCACACGCGCGCGTCAGGTACGCGCATCCTCCTCGACGAGCTCGGCGCGCCGCACGAGCTGCGCGTCCTCAACATGAAGGCCGGCGAACAGCGCAAGGCGCCCTACCTCGCGGTGAACCCGCTCGGGAAGGTCCCCGCCATCGTGCACGACGGCGCGCTCGTCACCGAGCAGGTCGCGATCTTCATCTACCTCGCCGACCTCTTCCCGGAAGCAGGCCTCGCCCCGGCCCCCCGCGATCCGCAGCGAGGCCCCTACCTCCGCTGGCTCGTCTACTACGGGTCTTGCTTCGAGCCGGCCATGACCGATCGCGCGATGAAGCGCGAGCCCGCGCCGCCGGGCATGTCGCCTTACGGCGACTTCGACACGATGTTCGGCACGCTCGTGGAGGCGCTCCGACAGGGCCCCTACCTGCTCGGCGAGCGGTTCTCCGCGGCCGACATCCTCTGGGGTACGGCGCTCCGGTGGATGACGCAGTTCAAGCTCATCCCCGAGCTGCCGGAGATCGCCGCCTACGTCGCCCGGGTCTGCAGCCGGCCGTCGTTCGCGCGGGTCACGGCGGACGACGCGCAGCTCGCCGCGGCGCACGAGGCGGCGGTCGCGGCGGCGGCGCAAGCGAGCTGACCCGCCGACGCGCCGGCGGTCCGCGGCAGACCGCCGGCGCACAGCGCGCGACCCAGCCTCGCCGCCCAGCTCGTCCGCGTCGGAACGAGCGCGGGCCCTGCGGCGCTGAGCGTGATCCGGTCCCCAGATCGGCATTGCCCGCCCCTTGCCTTCGTGATGAGCTGGGCGGCATGGTCGCTTCGAAGCTTGTTGCGGTCCTCTCCACATGCACCCTCGCGCTGGCGGCCTCCGTGATCGGAGGCTGCACTTCAGACGCCACGGAGCCCGACGCGGAAGACTGTTCGACGCCGGGACAGAACCAGTTCCTCTTCGACCTGATGCGGGACGCCTACCTCTGGTACGACCGCGTGCCGGAGCTCGATCCCCGGTCCTACCCGTCGCCCGAGGCGCTGCTCCAGGATCTCGTCGACCCGTCGCGGGACCGCTGGAGCTACATCTCGAGCAAGAGCGATTACGAGGCCTATTTCCGGGAGGGGCAGACCCTCGGGCTCGGTTACCGGTGGAGCTTCGACCCGGAGGGCAGCCTCCGGCTGGCGCTTGTCCACCCCGCCTCGCCCGCCGGAGCGGCCGGCCTGCGGCGCGGCGACAGGGTGCTGGCGATCAACGGGATCGACGTCGAGCAGGTGGCGAACGACAACCTCTGGTCGGAGGTGACGGGCCCCGATGAGGAAGGACACGAGATCTCGCTGACCATCGAGCGCGCGGGCGAGGAGGTCTTCACCGTCGCCGTCCGGAAGGCGGTGCACGGCGTCACCACGGTCATGAGCCCGCGGATCCTGCAGGCGGGGTCCGCGACGGTCGGTTACCTCATGCTCACCACGTTCATCGAGCCCACCACGAAAGAGCTCGACGACGCCTTCGCGATGTTCCGGGCCAACCACGTCGACGAGCTCGTCCTCGATCTGCGCTACAACGGCGGCGGGCGCCTCGCCGTCGAGCGGCACCTCGCGAGCCTGATCCACCGGCCCGCGGACAAAGGCGCGCTGCTCGACATCACCGCGCATAACGACAGGCACCTCACGTGGGACAAGCGGGCTTCGTTCGAGGATCTCGACCAGCCGGCGCTCCCCCTGTCCCGGCTGGTCGTCATCACCACCGGCGGCACGGCCTCCGCGAGCGAGACGCTGATCAACAGCCTGCGCGCCTACATCGACGTCAAGATCGTCGGCTCGACGACGCACGGCAAGCCCGTCGGTATGCACGGGTGGGACTATTGCGACAAGATCGTGCACCCGATCTCGTTCCGGGTGCTCAACGCGAAGCAAGAGGGCGATTTCTACGACGGCTTCGCCCCCGACTGCCCCGTCACCGACACGCTCGACGCGGAGCTCGGCGACGCGGACGAGGCGTGCCTCGCAGAGGCCCTCCACCTGCTGCAGCACGGCGCTTGCTCCACCCCGGCGCAGCCGGCCGAGGCAAGCGAACGGCGCGCCGCCCCGCCGCCGGAGATCCCCTGGGACGGCTTCCGGCGCGAGGTCGGCGCGCTCTGAGGCGATCTCGCCCGCACCGGATTCCCGCGCCCTCACCAGATTTCCCGCGCGCCGAGCCAGGGCCCGTACGGCTGCCCGGCCCGGCGCCGCCGGGCAGGCCGCGGCCGCCGGCGCGGCGCCCACGCGCCCGCGCGCCCACGTACGCGCCCACGTAAAAGACGGCAGCGACCGGCTTGACACCATACGCGGCTTGGCGGACATTCCTCCGCCATAGCGGACACATGGCCCGCGGCCAGGAGGGACTGTCATGAGCCTGCAACTCGGAAGCATCGCGCCCGATTTCGAGCAAGAGTCCACGCACGGGACCATCCGGTTCCACGCGTGGGCCGGGAATTCGTGGGTGATCCTGTTCTCGCACCCGAAGGACTTCACCCCGGTGTGCACGACCGAGCTCGGCGCGGTCGCCAACCTCAAGGCGGAGTTCGACAAGCGCGGCGTCAAGCCGATCGCCCTGAGCGTCGACGACGTCGACTCGCACAAGCGCTGGTCCGTCGATATCGAGGAGACGCAGCGCACGAAGCTGAACTACCCGATCCTCGCCGACGTGGACCGGAAGGTGTCCGGCCTGTACGGGATGATCCACCCGCAGGCGAACGACACGCTCACGGTCCGGTCGGTGTTCGTCATCGATCCGAACAAGAAGATCCGCGCGACGTTCACCTATCCCGCGAGCACCGGGCGCAACTTCGACGAGATCCTGCGCCTCATCGACTCGCTGCAGCTCACGGACAGCCACTCCGTGGCGACGCCCGCGAACTGGAAGGACGGCGATGACGTGGTGATCGTCCCCTCGCTCCAGGATCCCGAGGTCCTCAAGCAGAAGTTCCCCAAGGGCTACAACGCCGTTCGCCCGTACCTGCGCCTCACCCCGCAGCCGAACCGCTGAGGCGGCGCGGCGCGGCGAGCGCTGAGGACTGCATGCGATCCGTGACGCGGCCCCTCGCGGCGCTCGCCGTGACGCTCGCGGCGTGCTCGCGCGCGCCGGCGCGCGACACGCTCGGGGCGACCGGCGACGCCGCGAAGCCGGCGGCGCCGGCCGCCGGCCGCGGATGGCGGCTCGTGCACCACGAGACCTTCGATGCCCCCTTTCACGAGCCGGCGGCGTGGACCGAGGACGCGTACGGCGACGCGAGCCCCTACCACGTCGACGTCTTCGACGACGACGGCGAGTTCTTCGCCGCGCGCGGCGGCGAGGCGTTCCGCGAGGGCCTGCGGAGGTTCCGCTCGTTCCGGAAGTCCTTCACGTACGGCGAGGGAGGCTGGCTCACGGTCGAGCTGTACGGCCGGGACAGCGACCGCGACGGCGTGCCCGAGACGGGCGGCCGCTTCGAGGCGGCCTCCGGCAAGGCGAGGCTCGTCTCGACGCGCCATTACGACGGCGCGATCCTCCGCTCGACCGCGCCCCTGCCGGCGCGGTACCGCGTCGAGGTGACCGTCTCCAGCATCGATTTCGGCGGCCAGCGCGAGGGCAGCTGGACGCACGGGGGCAAGATCAACGGCTACGACGGGGACGAGGTGGCCGACCCGTGGCGGTTCACCGATCGGAGCACGAAGCCGCTGTCCGCCACCTTCGGAAACGGCGTTTACTTTCTCTGCATCACCGATTACGCGCGGCCGGCGCCTCACAACAACGTCTTCATCCATCATCACCGGAAGGTCGTGATGGACACCGACAGCAACTTCGGCGACGACGGCCCCTGGTCGGAGATCTGGAACCCCGTGACCGGCCGGGCCGAGCCGGACGGCTCGCGGTACGTGAGCATGATCTGGCTCCGCGGCGACGCGTTCGGGAGCCCCTGGACCGGCAACGGGTTCACGTCGTACACGGCCGGCGGGTGGAGGGACGGCCCCGTCTTCGTGGACAAGTACCTCGACAAGGAGACCTACGTGTTCACCGTCGAGCGCGACGGCGAGGGGTATGCGATGTCCGCGGCGGGCCGGTTCCACCACGGCGGCCTCACGACGTACGCGGCGCGGCGGGCGTTTCGCGAGCCGCCGGTGACGTGGCATTTCAACCAGCGCCCCGACGAGCTCGAGGGCCAGGTCCATAACGAGACGGTCGACTTCGGCAAGCCGTTCGAGACCTGGCCGGCGGGGTCGGCGTACCCGGATCACTTCTTCTTCGGCGACCCGCACATCAACTATTACGAGGGCACCGCCGAGTTCGACGACGTGAAGCTGTACCTGCCGGACGACCGATAGGCGTTCTTCGCCGGCGGAGCGCTCCGCGCACGCCGGCGAGCCGCTCCTGCGCCTCGCGGCCGAGCGGCGCGCCTCCCCGATCAGCCGGTCACCTCGCGGAGGAGCCTCCGCACGTGCGTCAGCACCATCTTCACCTTCGGGATCTCGGCCAGCGCCTCGGGCACCGTCACCCGCACGGCCCGCTCGCGGCCCACGAGCTCCGGCAGGACCGTGACGAGCTCGTCGCCGGTGGGCTCATCGAGCATCGCGTCCGGGATCAACGCGATGCCCAGCCCGGCCAGGCAGCAGTGCCGGACGAGGTGGATGTCGGTCGCGAGCAAGGCCGGCTCCACCGGGAATTTGCCGCCATTGCGGGTGGGCCACGCGGACGCGTCCTCGCCCGGCGCGCGCCAGGAGAGGAGCTCGTGGCGGGCGAGGTCGTCGATCGAGGCCGGCGTCCCCCGCCGCGCGAGGTATTCCCTGCTCGCGCACAGCCGCTCTCGAATGCGCATGAGCACGAGCGAGAGCCAGGGCCCTCGCGGGGCGCCCTCGCCGAAATGCACGGCGACGTCGACGTCGACGAGCGATTCGGAGAGCGGGTCGCTGCTGAACTCGTACGAGAGGCGCAATTGCGGGTACGTGCTCCGGATCGAGGCGAAGATCGGCGCCATGAGGTGCGGCGGCAGGCCCACGGGCAGGACCAGGCGCAAGAGCCCCGAGGGCTCGCGCCCGATCTCGCGAATCGACGAGATCAGCGCGCTCGCCTCCTCGACCATCGCTTGCCCGCGCTCCGCCAGCGCGCGCCCCGCCTCGGTGAGCACGACGCCCTGCCGGCTGCTCTCCAGGAGGGGGACACCGGAGCGCGCTTGCAGGGACTCCACGCGGCGCCGGAGCGTCGTGCGCGGCGTGCCGGTCACCTCGGCGGCGGCGTGAAACGAGCCTTGCTTGACGACGTGCAGGAAGGCTTGCAGCTCCTCGAGATCCATCGGGCCCCCTCGTTGGCCGGAACGCGGCCCACGGTGGGCCACCCGCGGTCATTGTACGCAGAGCGGCCGAAACTATCCTGGATCTTGCGAGTTTTCAAAGGAGAACGAACCATGTACCGCTTTGCCGCCTCCGCGCTCCGTGCCCTCGTTTCGGCCCCCACCTTCCCCGCTCCCACCTTTTGCGCCATCGCCGCCCTCTCCGGCTGCGTCGCTCTGCCTGAAGAAGGGAGCTTCGAGGACGAGGCGATCGCGTCCGATGAAGAGGCGCTCGAGACGTTCGAGAGCACGTACAGGCTCATCCCGAAACACAGCGGCAAATGCGTCACCGTGAAGAACGCCGATCTGGCCGACGGCGCCCAGGTCTGGCAGATCGGGTGTGACGGCGCGGATCAGCGCAAATTCTCGCTGGAATCGACGGGCGATGGGTATTACCGCCTCGCGGCGAAGCACAGCGGGAAATGCCTGAAGGTCGCCGGCCCCGGGACCAGCAATGGGACGGCGATACAGCAGTGGACATGCGGCAGCGGCGACGATCAGAAGTGGAAGCCCTTGCCGATGGGCGGCGGGTATTTCTCGCTCAAGGCCAAGCAGGGCGGGAAATGCATGGACGTCAGCAGCGCCGCCGACGCCGCGGCGGTTTACGTGTGGGATTGCCACGGCGGCGACAACCAGAGGTTCAAGCTCAGCCGCGTGGAGACGACGGGGAACCTCCTGTATGGCTACTGGAAGAGCTCCGGCGGCCAGAGCGCGACGAGCGCTGGAAACCGGTCGTTCCTGGTCGATTATGCCGGACCGACCCGCGCCGTCACGTTCGACCTGACCTCGACCGTCGATGCGTACCTGTACCTGCTCGACGCGAACGGCAACGTGCTCGCGCAGGACAACGACGGCGGAGATGGTGCCAATGCGCGGATCGCGTTCACGCTCTCGCCGGGCACGTACAGGCTCGTGGCCGCCACGGTCGCCTCGGGCCAGGCGGGCGAGTTCGCGATCTCTTCCAACCTCGCCTCGCTGCGCTACCCGCAGAGCCTGCTCGTCCAGCCGGCGACGCAGTTCGTCTGGATCTATGACGACGCTGGCACCGGCGCCGACCATGACGTCTCGATCTGGCGCCCGAACCTCGGCCAGCACCCGGGCTATTACGCGCTCGGCGACGTGGCCATGGCGAACCATGGCGGCGCGCCGCGGAGCACGTTCGTCGTGAAGGGGGACGGCGACGTGCTCGCGAGGCCGGTCGATTACAACCGTGTCTGGACCGACAAGGGCTCCGGCGGGGATCACGACGGGAGCTTCTGGGAGCCGGTGGCGCCGGCGGGGTATACCTGCCTCGGCCACGTCGCGGCCGGCAATTACACGAAGCCGTCCACGGACCTGATCCGCTGCGTGAAGAGCGAGTACGTGCTCTCCGGGGGCTCCGCGAAGATCTGGGACGACGCCGGGTCGGGCGCGGACGCGGACGTCGGCATCTGGGAGGCGACGACGAAGAGCTACCGCGGGCTCCCGACCTCCACGTTCGTCTCGCGGCCGAGCCACGGCGACAACGGCGGCGCGGGTCGGTACTGGGTGCTGAACAAGAGCGCCACGGCGAACGAGGAGCTGCGCGGCGGGCCGGTGACCGGCCTCTCGGCCACCATGTTCGCCCCGAAGGTCCGGCTCGACCCGAGCGAGGCGTACTTCCCTTCCTCGGCCGAGTTCTTCCTCGCGAACGTGCACGAGGACAACGGATTCCTGGTGACGAACGAGTCGCTCGGCTGCAATAACTGCACGAATCCCGCCTTCCTCGACGGGCAGCGCCCGGATCAGATCAGCGTGCCGGTGTACGCCGAGATCGTCAAGCGCACGGGCACGTCGGTCGACACCACGGACGTCATTTACTGGATGTTTTATCCGTACAACAACGGAAAGGTGGTCTGCCTGCTGTACCTGGATTACGGGCTCGGGACGACCTGCGGCAAGTCTATCCGGTTCGGCAACCACGTGGGCGACTGGGAGCACATGACCGTACGCTTCATCGACGGGCGGCCCGCGCAGGTGTTCCTCGCCCAGCATTCGGGCGGGGAGACGCTCGCTTACGGGCAGAAGCACCTCGGCATCGACGGCTGGCACGCGGAGACGTACTCGGCGAAGGGCTCGCACGGCCTGTATGCGGAGGCGGGCAAGCACGTCTACAAGGACCTGCCGAACGGGGATTACCTGGCCGACTACACGGGGAATGGCGTCGAGTGGCACACGTGGAACACGGTGGTGCCCTTCGAATGGCAGCCGATGGGCAGCTACGCGGGCGCGCTGTCGTTCCTCAACAGGACGAGCCGCTGGGGCAACCGGAAGTCCGGTTGCGCTTTCTGGGAGGCCCTGGCGGACGAGTGCGAGCTGAACGACGGGCCGGAGGCGCCGATGGTGAAGGATTTCGCGGCGCCGTCGTTCTCGGCGCTCAAGTGACGGGGGCGCGCCGCGCGAGCCCCCTCGGGTGAGGGTCCCGACGCTCCAGCCGAACGGACCCCAGCCCGCCGAGGGCTCCCCCGAGAGCTCGACGGCGGCACGCTTCGAGGCGAACCCGGGCTGTTCCGACGAGCTCCCGCGGGCCGTGGCGTCGAGGCCGCCGCTTCGACGCACGGCTAACTTCTCGATATAACGCCAATTTTCCAGAAGGGCCGGACCGCATCGAAGGAGGCTCTGCCGGCCCGAGGCGGGCTCCGCAGTTGGGGCTTGACGCCTGGGAGCGGTTGGAATTCCTTCCCGCCCGCGGCGTCATCCAGCTCGCGTCGTCCTACGCCGATCGAACCTTGCGAGCATAACACACGTGAACTCGCCAACGATGTTCACGCCGAGCACGTCTCCGGTAGGACGCGAGCTCGTCGATGAGGACACTGATGAACTTGCGAATGCTAACGTTTCCGGTCGCATCGTCATGGTTTGCGCTCTCGGCGCTCGCCTGCGCGCCCAGCAACCAGGGCAGCCAGGTCGGCTCGCCCGCTCAGACGAGCGCGGTCGATCCGGCCAGCAGCGCCGCTCCTGCCAGCGCCTCGAGCCAGGCCGGCGCGGCTCAGACGCCCCCGGCGGCGGAGCCTGCGCCCCAGGGGCCCCCGCTGCGGCCTGCGGCCAAGGGAGCGTACTTCACGGGCGAGTATCGCAACCTGTTCGCGGAGCTGGGCCACAAGCCGGCCGAGATCGACGCCAAGATCACGAAGGCGTACACCCAGCTGTTCCACGGCGACCCCAAGGAAGAAGCCGTCATGTTCGCGGCGGGGAAGAACGCGAACGGCCCCAAGGCGTACATCATGGACATCGGCAACAACGACGTCCGCTCCGAAGGGATGTCGTACGGCATGATGATCGCCGTTCAGGTCGATCGAAAAGACGACTTCGATGCCCTGTGGAACTGGGCCAAGTCTCACATGTATCACGCGGATCAGCGCCACCCCGGCTTCGGCTATTTCTCCTGGCAGATGCGCCCGGACGGCACGGCCATCGATGAGAATCCCGCCCCCGACGCGGAGGAGTATTTCGCGACGGCGCTCTTCTTTGCGTCCCATCGCTGGGGGAACGGCAAGGGGATTTACGACTATCGGAAGGAGGCCCTGGGCCTGCTCGATGCGATGAAGAACCGCAAGGCCATCGCGGGGGCGGTCAACGCGAACAAGCGCAAGACCACGTTGCACTCGCTCTTCAACACCGAGCACAAGATGGTGCGGTTCACGCCGGACGCGGATAACTTCGCGAAGAACGGCGACCACACCGACCCGTCGTATCACCTGCCTGCGTTCTACGAGCTCTGGGCGGCCTGGGGCCCCGAGGCGGATCGCGCGTTCTGGGCCGACGCGGCCAAGGTGAGCCGCGATTTCTTCGTCAAGACGACGCATCCGAAGACCGGGCTCGCTCCGGACTACGCCAACTTCGACGGCACCCCCAAGGCCGCCTCCTGGGACGCGGGGACCGCCAACTTCCGGTACGACGCGTTCCGCACCGCGATGAACTGGGCCGTGGACGCGGCGTGGTGGGCGAAGGACCCGCGGGAGACCGAGCTGAGCGATCGCATCCTCGCGTTCTTCGAGTCGCAGGGCCCCGAGTACAAGGCCAACTTCACCCTCGAGGGTAAGCCCCTCGTCGACCACGGATCGCTCGGGCTCGTGGCGATGAACGGCGTTGCGGCGCTGGCTGCGAGCCATCCGCGGGGCTGGCGTTTCGTCAAAGACGTGTATTCACGCGAGCCGCCGACCGGCAAGTGGCGGTACTACGACGGCATGCTGTACACGATGTCCCTGCTGCACTTGAGCGGGAAATTCCGCGTCATCATGCCGCAAGCGCAGCCCGCGGCGCCTGCCGCCGCGGCTGCTTCTGGTAAGCGCTAGCTCGGCGGTCAGCTCGCCCTGCTGCTCATCTCTGCAGCGACCTTCCGCATCGCCTGATCGTGCGGCTCGAGGAAGCTCACCATACGCTGGGTCAGCTCGGGCCCGGCGGCTTCCGGCGTTCCAGCGCGGAACGGCGGGGCGGGGTCGTATTCCAGCATCAGCTGCGTCATCTTCGCGACGTCCTCTCCGCGCAGCAGCGCGAGGAGCGTCAGCCCGAAATCGATGCCTGCGGTCACCCCGCCGCCCGAGATCCGGTTGCGATCGACCACCACGCGCGCATGCACACACTCCACGCCGAGCGCCTCGAGGATGTGGCGCATGGCCCAATGCGTCGTGGCCTTGTATCCCTGCATCAGCCCTGCCGCAGCCAGGATGAGCGACCCTGTGCATACGGAGGTCACGTACCTGGACCGAGGGCCTCGGTCCCTCAAAAATTGAAGGATCTCCCGGTCCGCCATCGCCTCGGTCGTGCCGATGCCGCCCGGCACGAACAGGATGTCGAGGTCGTCCGGACAGTCGCTGAAGGTCGCGGTCGGCTGGATGGAGACCCCCGTGTCGGACGTGACCAGGGCGCGCGTCTTCCAGAGCAGGTGGGTCTCCGCGTGAACGGCCAGCACGTTCTGCGGACCGATCAGATCCAGCGTCGTGAGACCCGGATAGAGCACCATGCCGATCTGGAGCGGCGGCTGCGGAGCTGGCATCTTCAACTCATAAGCTTTCGTCATCTCTCGTCCCTCTTCCTTTCGCTCGTTCATCCGCTGACCGTCCCGGGCGCGTCCGATCAGGACCGACCGCGGCGCGGCCGATCGTCCTCCGGCGCGACGCGGGAGCGCTGTTCGATCGGCGGGGGGCGGTTCACGCGACAACGCTATCCGTCGCGCGCGTGGCGATGACGACAACGTGCCTGCATTTCCTGCCAAACGCCCTGAGGCGCGGAGGTGCGCGCGTCTCGCCGCGGGCGCGCCCGCGGCGCGCCCGCGGAGAGACGCGCGGCGCCGCTATCGCGCCGGCGCGATCTCGGTGAACAGCCGCTCGTGGGCCGCGAGCATCGACCCGAGGCTGAAGCGCGCGTCGAACGCCTGCGCGTTGCGCGCGCCCATCGCGGCGGCGACCGCCGGATCGGACAGCAGCGCGAGGAGCCGATCCGCGAGCGCCCGGGGGTCCTCGGGGGCGACGAGGTAGCCGCCCGCGCCGTCCGCGATCGCCTCCGGCACGCCGCCGACGCGGGTCGCGACGATCGGCTTTCCGGCGGCCATGGCCTCGAGGACCGCGAGCGGGAGCCCCTCCCAGCGGGACGAGAGGACATAGGCGTCGAGGCCCGCCATGACGTCGGGCACGTCGCTGCGCAGCCCGAGGAAGTGCACGCGCTCCCGCGCCGCCATGCCGGCGCGCCGGGCCTCGAGGTCGGCCCGGGCCGGCCCGTCGCCGGCGATCACCACGTGCGCGCGCGGGTCGCGGCCGAGGACCTCGGCCGCGGCGTCGAGCAGGACGTCGATGCCCTTCTGGCGCGACAGCACCGCCACCGTGCCGAGCACGCGCGCGTCCTCGGGCAACCTGAGCTCGGCGCGGAGGCGCTCGCGGCGGCCGGCGCGGACGCGCGCGCCGTCGATGCCGTTGCGGATCACGTGGACGGGCTGCCGGACGCCGAGTTCGCGCCGGAGCTTGGTCTCCAGATCGCCGGAGACCGCGATGATCGCGTCGGCGAGCCGCACGTAGTACCTGAATTTGCGCAGCGAGCGGGGGCTCGCGCTGTTGATCTCGTTGTGCTCCGAGTAGACGACCCGGGGCCGCGGCAGGAGCAGGCGCGACGAGACGCCGCCGAAGATGAGCGGGGCGAAGTTGTGGACGTGCAGGACGTCCGCCCGCACGTCGCGCAGGAAGCCGCGGATCGCGAGGGGCAGCTCGGGATCGACGCGGGCGAAGCCGAGGTTGAGCCGCGGGCGCCGCCGCAGGACGAGCCTTCGCCCGGGCGGGAGGTCCACCTGATCGAAGAGCTTGCCGGGGGCGTCCAGGCAGATGAGCGACGGGTCGAAGCGGGCGCGATCGAGGCCGTTCAGGAGGCTGACGGCGACCTTCTCGAGGCCACCGACATCGAGGTTGATGACCACCGTGCACACGCTGATCTTCCGCATAAGGCCCGCCTCCCCGCGCTCGTACCACGGCGCCCCGGCGCCGGGTAAACCAGGTGCGGCGCGCGCGGCGATCGTGTAGAGCGGAGGCTCTGCGGCGGCTCCGGCTCCTTCACCTGATGCCTTGTCGCTTCTGGGGCGGCCCGGAGCGGCAGACCGTGCAAGCGGCGAGGATCCTGCGCGATCGCGGCGCGTGCGAGGTCTCGTTCGCCGTGATCCCGCACCGGGAGGCGAAGGTCGCGGACAACCCGCTCGTCGTGGGGGCGCGCGCGGAGGGGTTCGAGGCCGAGCCGCTCGCGCTGGAGCGGGGCTACGACCTGCTCGAGGGGGCGCGGCGGCTCCGCGCGATCGCGGCGCGGCTCCGGCCCGACGTGGTGTGCACGGTGGGGTACAAGGCGGACCTCCTGGCGCTCGGGCTGCGCGGGCGCGGCGCGCCGCGGGTGCTGGCGGTGGCGCGCGGGTGGACGGGCGAGGACCTGAAGGTGCAGCTCTTCGAGTGGGCCGATCGCCGGACCCTGCGCTGGCACGACGGGGTCGTGGTCGTGTCCGAGGCGCAGCGCGCGGCGGTGCGGGCGTGCGGGGTGCGCGAGGCGCGGATCTTCCACGTGCCGAACGCGATCGACCTGGATCGGATGCCGCCGCCGGTCCCCCGCGCGCGGCTGCTCGCGGAGCTCGGGCTCGACGCGTCGGCCCGGCTCGTCGGCGCGGTGGGGCGGATCAGCCCCGAGAAGGGGCAGCGCTCGCTCGTGGAGGCGTTCGCGGCGGTGGCGCGCGCGGACCCGCGGGCCGCGCTCGTGCTGGTCGGGGACGGACCGGACGAGGCCGCGGTGCGCGCGGAGGTGGCGGCGCGGGGGCTCGGCGACCGCGCGCGGCTGCTCGGCCTGCGCCGGGACGGCGCGCAGCTCATCGGGGCGCTCGAGGTGCTGGCGTTGCCGTCGCGCACCGAGGGGCTGCCGAACGTGGTGCTGGAGGCGTTCGCTTACGGGACGCCGGTCGTCGCGAGCGCGGTCGGCGGCGTGCCGGAGCTCGTGCTGGACGGCGAGACGGGGTGGCTCGTCCCGCCCGGGCAGCCGGGCGCGCTGGCGCGGGCGCTGCTCGACGCGCTGGCGCGGCCGGAGGAGGCGGGGGCGCGGGCGACGCGCGCCCGGGCGCGGCTCCTGTCGCGGTTCACGGCGGAGCGGCAGGCCGACGCGTGGCTCGAGGCCTTCGCCGCGGTGACCGGCGCCGCGCCGACCGGCGCCGCGGCGACCGGCGCCGCGGCGACCGGCGCCGCCGCGGGGGCCTGATCGGCGCGGGCGCCGGGCGGCGACGCCGCGGGGGCCTGATCGGCGCGGGCGGCGGGCGGCGCGCCTCCCGCGGAGCGCGGCAGATCTCCCGGGCGGCTCGGGTCAGTAGGCCGGCGCGGCGAGGCTCGCGGCCAAGGGCGCGAGCGCTTCCGGGGCGCCGCGGCGCTGCTGGTGCAGCTGCTGGTAGATGCGGGCGAGCGTGTCGCCCACCACGCTCCAGTCGTACCTGCTCTGGACGAGCGCCCGGCCGGCCGCGCAAAGGCGCGCCCTGAGCGCCGGATCGGCGTCGAGCTCGAGGAGCGCGCCGCCGATCGCCTCGGGGCTCCGGGTGATGAGCGCGTGCTCGCGGTCGCGCAGCGTGAGCCCCTCCGCGCCGAGCTCGGTGGAGACGACGGGCACGCCGGCCGCGAGCGCCTCCAGGATCTTCAGCCGCGACCCGCCCCCGATGCGCAGCGGCACCACGGACGCGAGCGCGTCGGCATAGTAGGGCCGCACGTCGGGCACGGTCCCGGTCACCTCCACGCCGGGCAGCGCGCCGAGCGCGCGCACCTCCGGCCCTGGGTTCCTGCCGACCACGGTGAGGCGCCACGCGGGCCGGGCGGCGTGGATGGCGGGCCAGAGATCGCGCGCGAAGGCGACGATGGCCTGCGCGTTCGGGCGGTAATCCATCGAGCCGACGAAGACGACGCGGCGGCGCGGCCCAGACGCGGCGCCGCCCGCGCCTGCGAAGGCGTCCACGTGGACGCCGTTGTCGACGGCGAAGGCGCGCAGGCCGGGGCGGAGCGCGAGGAGCTTCTCGCGATCCCGCTCGCTGACCGTGAGGTGCGCGTCGAACTGCTCCAGCACCTTGCGCTCGAACCCGGCGAGCTGCGACGCCAGCGCGAACGCCGCGAGCCCGCGGAGGCGATCGGGCGCGTTCTTGCTGTAGCGGGAGAGCACCTCCGACTCGATGTTGTGCCAGTCGCAGAGGAGCAGCGGCCGATTGCGCGCCGCGCGCAGCAAGGGCAAATACCCGGCGAGGTGGACGCTCTCGACCTGCACGGCGTCGAACTGGCCTTCGTCGAGGACGCGCGCGAGCTCCTGGCGCATGGCGCTCGTCGTGTAATTGAGGACGACGAGCGGCAGCGGCCCCACGGCGCCGCGCAGGATCTTGCCCAGGGAGTTCGGCTTCTCCTGCGTCAGCGTGAGCACCTGATCGGTGATCTGCGCGATATCGTTCATCGGATGCGGGGCGGGGCCGGCCGCGCCCATCCGCACCCGCCCGTTCCGGACGGCGCCGTCGTCGGCGAAGCTCAGGTACGTCACCCGCGCGAACCGCGAGAGCTGCCGGACAAAGTGCCAGTTGCGTAGCTTGGCCCCGGTGTCGAGCGGCCAGCAGGCGCGAGGTGCAAAATAGAGAATACGCATCTGTCGCATCGACATAGACACCTCCAGCTCGCGCGGGACGTGCAGGCAGGTTGCACCGATGCCTCAGCGTCGCGCGGCACGTTCAGGGCGATGAGTGATCCGAGCCTCCGGCGCCGGCTCGGTGATGGGATTGCAGGGCCGACGCCCGAAGAGCGGCGACCATGACCTGGAAAGGTAACATGGCTCTTCGGCGCAATGTAAAGAATTTAGTGCGAGGCGGCGCGCGTGAGCGTCGTAAGCGGTCCATGGCGGCGGACGGCGGCGGCAGGCGCCTCGCGTCGCGGCGCAATACGGGAGGCGCGCGCGGAAGCGCGCCGTCTTTATCGATTTCGTGAAGGCTTCCGGGGCGATGCGCTTGTGGAGCCGATGCGGGCTATCGCTGGGCGAGACAGCCTTTCTTGCAGGGCTGGAATCGCCCGGACGTCCACCTCCAGCGGTGCATCGCCCGGCGTCTACCCTGCCTCCGGCGCCGGCAGGGAGCCGCCCTTCCAGGGAGGAGCGACCGCGATAATGCACAAGAATGATATGCCTGGACGATGCATGAGCCCAGCGTGAGCCAGGTGGTCGCCGAGCTGCTCGCCCTCGGCGTGAGGCGGGGCGGCGTCCTCCTCGTCCACACGTCGTTCAGGGCGGTGCGTCCGGTCGAGGGCGGGCCGCTCGGGCTGATCCGCGCCCTGCGCGCCGCGCTCGGGGACGACGGCACGCTCGTCATGCCGACGATGACCGACGGACAGAGCGTGTTCGATCCCCGGTCGACGCCGACCAGCGGCATGGGGATCACCGCCGAGACGTTCTGGAGACAGCCGGGCGTGCTGCGCAGCGGCCATCCTGGCGGCTCCTTCGCCGCCGCCGGTCGCTTCGCCGAGCGCATCTGCGCGCCGCAGCCGCTGTCGCCCCCGCACGGGCCGGACAGCCCCCCGGGCCGCGTCCACGAACTCGGAGGTCAGGTGCTGCTGCTCGGCGTCACGCACGCCGAGAACACGACGCTCCACGTCGCCGAGGCCATCGCGCGGGTCCCCTACTCGGTCACGCACCCGTGCCTGATCGAGGTCGACGGCGTGACCCGGACCGCGATGATTCACGAGACGGACCATTGCTGCCGTCGGTTCGGGCTCGCCGATGGCTGGTTGCGCGAACGGGGGCTACAGCGGGAAGGGAGGGTGGGCGGCGCCCACGCGCGACTGTGTGCTTCACGCGATCTCGTCGCCGTGGCGGTCGAGCACCTCGCGAAAAGCCCGCTCGTATTCCTCTGTCCGCCCCACGAGGGCTGCGACGAGTGCGACGCGGCGCGCGCCAGCGTGCCGGCCGAGGGGGCCCGCGGAGAGCATGCATGATGGCCGGCCGGCCGGCCGGCCGGCTCCGGCGCGGCGTTGGGGCTCTCGCCAGCACCGCGATTCAGCTGGATCGCGTTAGTTAGTCTTACTAACTATTCGGCGGCCTGGGCGCGGCGTTGGGGCTCTCGCCCGCGCCGCGATTCGACTGAATCGCGTTAGTTAGTCTTACTAACTATTCGGCCGGCTCCGGCGCGGCGCTGGAGCTCTCGTGCGCGCCGCGATTCGGCCGGATCGCGTTAGTTCGCTCTACGAACTATTCGGCCGGCTCCGGCGTGGCGTTAGGGCTCTTGCCCGCGCCGCGATTCGACCGAATCGCGTTAGTTAGCCTTACTAACTATTGCGGTGACGATACGCTGACCACCACGCGGCGGCTCGCGCGCTCCGGGCCAAGCTGCGGCTCGCGCGCTCCGGGCCAAGCTGCGGCTCGCGCGCTCCGGGCGCGGCGCTCGCATGCATATCGGAAGAACGCGCCGGTCCGCCGCCTCGACTTCGCCTGGAGACTTCGTCTAGAGATCGAGCGCCAGCGTCAGGCGCATGGCAGGCCCTCTCCACGCGAACGCGGTCGTCCCCGCCGGACCCCCGGCGGAGACCGCCGCGGAGGGCCCGAGATCGTACCCGCCCGAGGCGTCGATGACGACAATGGACGGCACGCGCCATTTCAAGCCCGCGGCGAGACCCACGAAGCCGAACGTCCCCGCGTCGCCTCCCGCGCGCACGGAGCCCACGCCGCCATGGCCGCGCATGTACAGGCCGAGCCGCGTCGGAACCGGCCAGAGCACGTAGCCTGCGAACAGGTGTCCTCCGAAGCCGCCGACGCCGGCCGGGCCGGACGTCCCCACGACTCCGTGCACGCCGAGGCCGAGGAGCGGCCCGTGATGCACGCGATACGCCTCGAAGGCGACCCCGGCAGAGACGGCGTTGCCCACGGATACTCGCGCTTCCGGGACGAACGCGACGCCCCAGAGCGGGCCGCCGAAGACGACGCCGTCCTTCGGCGCGAACGGCCGATCGGGCCAGAGGCTGCGGACCTCGGCGCGATCCCCGGTCACCTCCGTAACGACGCCGGTCTTGGCGGCGGCGCCCACCCGCGCGGGGACCCGGGCCTCGGCGCCCGCGCTCGGAGCGGTTCCGGGGATCGCCTGCGCCCAGGCGCGCTCGCCGCGCGCCTCGACGACCGCCGCGCGCGGGAGCAGGTCCGCGAGCTGCTCCCGGATGCGCTCGGGCGTGCCGGACAGCGCGGACGCGCTCGCCCCCAGCGCGGGCGGCCTCTCGCAGCGCGCCGGCGTGACCAGCTGGACCACCGACGTGAGCTCCCCGTACCGGGCCCGGCGCGCCTCGTACTTCGAGGAATCCTCGTGCTCGACGCACACGCTGACCAGCGGATCCGCCTCCGGAAACGGCTTCCCGCTCGGCACCGTCTCGCGCCGGAGGCACTCCTGCTCCGGCGCGCCGCCGGCGAACGTCAGCTCGTCCGAGGCGACGAGCAGCAGCTCGGCGCCCGAGCGCTCGAGCAACGCGCACAGGTCGCGCCCTGGATCGCGCTGCGCCGAGTTGTCCTCGACGACCTCCTCGCTGTAAACGAAGCGCGATCCGCGGAACGCGTCGCGGATCACCGAGGTGACCGCACGGGAGCTCGTGATCGCGTGGACCCTCAGCGCGCCGTCCGAGAGCCCGCCGGCGATGTCGGCGGCCGTGGGGCTCGGCGCGTACGTCGACAGCCGCGTGTAGAAGACGCAGCCCGCCGGCGCGAGGCAGACCGCGGCGGCTGCGCAGGCGCGGAGGAGGCGGCCCAGCCCACCGGGATAAGGCATCGCAGCCTCTCTACGGCCCGGCGCTCGCTGCGACAAGCCAGCTCGCGCGGCGGAGGGGCTGCGGCGTCGATGTCCGCCGGGTCAGTCGGACGCCACCTCGCGCGGGCGGCGGGCGACCAGCGCGTGCCCCTCCAGGACCTCGCGCACGATGCCGTCCGCGTCGGCGTGCTTCGCGATCGCCCTGCGGACCTCGACGGCCAGGTCCTCCTCGCGCGATCCCGGCCGGCCGTGCCAGGTCGCCGCGAACGACAGGGCGCGGTCGACGAAGCGCTCCACGGGCGTCGCTCGCTGCTCCAGGACCGAGATCCGCTCGAGATGGCTGAAGGCGGAGTCGAGCAACACGGCCTCGTTCTTCACGGCCTCGCGGATCTGCGGCCGCGCCGGGTCCTCGGTCGAGTACTTGTCGATGAGCGCCTGGAACTCCTTGTGCCACGCGTTCGCCGGGACCTCGGGGTAGGTCTCCCCGAACAGCGCCACCGCGCCGCCCCGATCGAGCAGCGCGTCCAGCGACCTGATGGTCTCGACACGATCCATCCAGTGGAACGCGCGACCGATGGTCACGAGGTGGAAACGACCGAGGTGCGGCCCGAGCTCGTACGAGCTGCCCTGAACGAACTGGATCGAGACGTCGGCTCGAGCGGCGTTCGCCCTGGCCGCCGCGAGCATCTCGGGCGACGGATCCACCGCCGTCACCGCCCGGGCGCGCGGCGCGAAGTCGATCGCGAGGAACCCCGGACCGGTCCCGAGATCGAGCACGCCGCCGTCCCGCGTGAGCCCGACCAGCTCGGCGACGCGGCGGCTGAGCAGCTTCGGATAGGTAGGGCGTCCGGTCGTGTAGTACTGCGAGGCGGTCTTGAAGCGTTCCGGGTAGAAGAGCTTGCGTTCTGTCATGATGATTGCACCTCACTCCATCGACCGGCTCAGGGCACGCGGCGTACCAGCGCGGAAAGCTGCGAGCGGCAGGCGCGGCGGCGCGACGCTGCTGCTTCTGGAGCAGCCGCTCAGCAGCGCAGCTGTCCGAGGCGCACGGCGGCCGCGCGCGAAGGCGCTCGGCAGCGACGCCCGGATCGCGCCGTGAATGAACCGGTTTTGTGACGTCTCAGATCGCCGCGACGATGTCGCGCACGAGCGCGACCACGTCATCCGGCCGCGACAGGAACGGAGAGTGGCTCGCGTCGAGGCGCCGCACCTGCCGCGCGCGCCGCGACATCGCCTCCTGCGCGACCACCGGGATGGCGTTGTCGCGCTCGCAGATCACGTACGTGGACGGCAGCTCCTGCCAGGCGGCGGCGCTCAGCGGCTGCACGAACGACGCCCTGGCCTGCGGCAGCAGGGCCGCTTCCGCGGCGGCCGCGACCTCGTCCGCGCAGTCGTTGTAGAAGATGTTCCGCGGGTCCGCGGGCCGCAGCGTCAGGCCGTCGGCGGAGGTGATGAACCACGGCGGCTCCTTGCCGCCGATCGACGAGAGCAGCGACTCCCCCGGGCCGAGCTGGAACGCGCACAGGTAGACGAGGTGGGCGACCTTGCCCGTGCGGGCCGCCACCTCGGTGACCGGCAGCCCGCCGTACGAGTGCGCGACCACGACGGCCTTGCCCGGAACCTCGGCCAGCGCCGCGCGCACCGCCTCGGCGTCCGCCGCGAGGCCGCCCAGCCGAGCCGCGTCCGGCCCGGCGCTCGGCAGCGCGGGCGCGCGGACGTCGAGCCCGCCCCCGAGCAACCGGCACGCGACCTGGGACCAGCACGCCGGGCTGTGCCAGGCGCCGTGGACGAGCACCACCGAATCGACCTTGCTCATGAGCTCCTCGCCTCCTCGGCTCTCGACGTTGTCTCGACCTCGATCGAACGGACGCTATCCGAGGCCCCCCAGCGACACCAGCGAGCGCTTCGCCCGCGCCCCTGAGCCCGCTCTCCGTCCCCGATCCGGCGGCGCCACGGCGCCGGATCCCGCGGCGTCACGGCGCCCGACCGACGCGCCCTGGACGGCGGCCCCGGAACGGAGTAAATCAAATATCGGAACTTGATTCCGAATAATGGAACGATCTGGGACAGTCGACAAGGCGGTGCGCGCCCTCGAGGCGCTGCGCGAGGGGGGCGGCAGCGCCTCGCTGGCGGAGCTCGCGGCGCGCCTCGGCATGCCCAAGGCGACGCTGCACCGGCTGCTCGCGTCGCTCGCCGCGCACGCGCTTGTCGAGCAGGACGGGGAGGGGCGCTACCGGCTCGGCGTCGGCCTCATCCGCCTCGGGCTCGGGGCGCAAGGGCTCGACCCCGTCGCGCGCGTGGCCAAGCCCGAGCTCGAGCGGGCGGCGCGCGCCTTCGGCGAGACGTTCTTCCTCGTCGCCGCCCGCGCGGGGCGGCTCGTCGTGCTCGACAAGGCCGAGGGCACGGGGCTCCTGCGCGCGGCCCCGACGGTCGGGGCCGAGGTCCCGGTCGACGTCACCGCGAGCGGACGGCTCTACCTCGCGCACGCGCCGGAGCTCGTGGGCGCGCAGGGCGCGGGCCCCGCCGCCGAGCGCGCCGCGCAGCGCGCCGCGAAGCGCGGCTACGACGTCAACGAGGGCGAGTGGATCGACGGGCTGACCGTCATCGCCGCCCCGGTGCTCGCGCGCGGCGGCCTGCACGGCTGCATCGCCTGCGCCGCCGCCGCCCAGAGCCTGCGCGGCGATCGACGCGACGCCGCGGTGCAACACACGCGCGACGCCGCCGAGCGCGTCGCGCGCGCTCTCGAGGGGAACAGCAGGAGGTGAACGTCATGAAGACCTGGATCGATGGGCGAATCGTCGACGCGAAGGACGCGACCGTGAACGTGACCGATCACGGGCTGCTCTACGGCGACGGCATCTTCGAGGGCATCCGCGTCGCGGCGGGGCGGCTCTTCCGGATCGACCGCCACCTCGCGCGGCTCGACGCCGGCGCGAAGGCGCTCGGCATCGCGCTGCCGCGCCCGCTCGAGGGGCTCCGCGCGATCGTCGAGGAGACCGCGCGCGCCCACGCCGAGCGCGAGGCCTACGTCCGCCTCGTGGTGACGCGCGGCGTGGGCCCGCTCGGCGTCGACCCGACCACCTGCGAGCGGCCGGGGCTGTTCTGCATCGTGGGGTCGATCCGCCTCTTCGACGACGAGCAGCGGCGGCGCGGCCTCGAGCTCATCACGTCGAGCTACCGCCGGCCGGACGCCGACGCGCTCGACATGCGGATCAAAAGCCTGAACTACCTCGGCTCCGCCCTCGCCAAGCTCGAGGCCAGGCAGCGCGGCGCCGACGACGCGCTGCTCCTGAACGCGCGCGGCCACGTGGCCGAGGCCTCCGTGGCCAACGTGTTCGCGCTCCGCGGCGACGTGCTCGCGACGCCGCCCCCCACCGACGGGTGCCTCGAGGGCATCAACCGCGCGGCCGTGATGGAGCTCGCGCGCAGCATCGGCCTCACCGTGGTGGAGCGCTCGCTCGGGCGGCTCGATTTCTTCGCCGCCGACGAGGCGTTCCTGACCGGCACCGGCGCCGGCGTGATCGCGATGCGGAGCCTCGACGGGCGCACGATCGGCCGCGGCGAGCGCGGCCCCGTCACCGCCCGGCTGACCGCGCTGCACCGGCAGCTCGCCGAGCGCGAGGGCGTCGAGCTCATCGCCGCGCCCGGCGGCCCTACCTGAACGGACAAGCAGAGGGAAAGGGAAAACGACTTAACCGGTTTACGGTCCCGCTCCCCGCCGCGCCGGCCCGCCTCCGGGCGACAGGGGCGCGGCGGGCGCGGGGCGCGCGGCAGGTCGAACGAGGGCGCCTCAGCTGTCGCGGGCGATCTCCGCGAAGATCCCGCGCAGCCAGATGTGCGCCGGGTCCTTCGCCTGCCGCTCGTGCCACACCTGATCCAGCGAGAACCCGCCGAGCTCCACGGGCGGCTTCATGACGCGCAGCGCCTCCATCTCCGCGAACACGCGCGCGATGCGCGCCGGCACGGTCAGCACGAGATCCGTCTGCGCGACGATGTGGGCCGCCACGAGGAAGTGGGGGATCTGCAGCGCCACGCGGCGCGAGAGCCCCCGCTCGGCCAGGACCTCGTCCACCCGGCCGCCGCCGTCGCCGCGCGGGCTGATGAGCGCGTGCGGCAAGCTCGTGTAGGTCTTGAGGGTCAGCTTGCTGCCCACCACGGGGTGATTCTTCCTCACCACGCACATGTAGTGCTCCTCGATGAGCCTTTGCCGGTAGAACCCCGCGGGCACGGTGGGGAGCAGGCCGATGGCCAGGTCGACCTTTCCGGTCTCCATGGAGCTCCACATGTCGCTGTCGTAGGGGCGCGCGATGAGATCGACGAACGGCGCGTCGGTGAAGAGCTTTTGCACGAGCCGGGGCAGCAGGATGAGCTCCACGTAATCGACCGTGGCGACCGCGAACGAGCGGCGCGCCGTCGCGGGATCGAAGCGGGGGCGGCGCGCGACGGTCGTCTCGATCTGGGCGAGGGCCTCGCGGATGGGGCCGATGAGCTCCTGCGCGCGCGGCGTCGGGATCATCCCCCGCGGCGTGCGCACCAGGATGGGGTCGTCGATCAACGTGCGGAGGCGCCCGAGGGCGTGGCTCATGGCCGACTGGCTCAGCCCGACGCGCGCCGCCGCGCGCGTGACGCTCCCCTCCGCCAGGAGGGCGTCGAAGACGACGAGCAGGTTCAGGTCGATCGAGGCAAGATGCACGGGATGCATGTGGCCCATGCTACTAATGAGTTGGAGGGGCGCCACCGGCCGGTCTAGACGTTCTCCGTTGGACCGGAACGGTCGCAGACCCCGCCGAGGGAGCGGTCGGAGGGACGCCGCCGGTCGTCACGCCCATGTCTCGCTTCGATCCCCTCGAGCACGCCCGCGGAGCCCGGCTTCCGGCCCCTCCTCGCGCCCGATCCGCCCGTGATCGCAACCCTGTTGCAGATCGAGCCGCTGGTGCGTACCGTCTCGAGGTCCTCTGTGGTAGGTCATGATGTAGTCGGAATCGTGCTGCGAGCGCCGGTGAAGGTTGATGTGCCTGTCCTGGTCCGCTAAGTAGTCGCCCCCCGAGACCGCCCTAGCGCCGGCCCCCGCGCGGCTCACCTGACCGCGGGGCGGCTAGAGTGCCCTTGTCGCAGGGGAGCGGATCATGGATCTCCGGTACGCCGCGAGGGCGGCATGGAGGACCGAGAGGGGCCATCTCCCCCACGGCTGAGCCCGCATGGCCGGCCCGGGTCGCGCCGGCGGCCGACGCTCGCCGAGCCGGTTTCCACCGCGTTTCCCGGCGCTGCACGCCGAGCGGCGCGCAGCACCCACGAGCGTCGCGTTTCGGCAGCTGTACGGAACAACGGTCACAGGAAGAGAGAGCGCTATGCCAAGTTCGAATTGGGGTTCCTTGTTCGTCGCTCCGCTCGTCGCCGTCACCCTCCTCGCCTCGTGCGCCCCTTCCGCGCCCGGGGGCGAGCGTCACGCCGCCGTGTCGAGCGCGCTCACCGCCGAGGACAGGATCGCTGCTTGCCAGCAGGATCCCCGCGTGATCGCCGGGCTCGTGACCAGGGAAATTTGCGCAGGCGCTGACATCTTCTTTCGCGAGACCTTCGAGGGCAACGGCCGGACTTGCGGGTCCTGTCATCCTGTCGAAAACAACTTCACGATTGACATTCCTTTCATCGACGCTCTCCTCGACATCAACCCTTTTGACCCGCTGTTCGTCTACGAGGAAGACGCCGCGCTGACCGACCTCGAGACGTACGAGCTGAAGACGAACGGCCTGATTCGCGAGAACATCGACGGCTTCGACGATCTCGACGGCAAGTACGTGATGCGCGGGGTCCAGCACACGCTCTCGCTGGCGACGACCATCGCGCCGGACCCGGCGCAGGAGGGGGAGGGCATGCCGCTCGAGCGCACCGGCTGGTCGGGCGACGGCGCCCCGGGCAGCGGCTCGCTGCGCGACTTCCTCACCGGGGCGGTCACCCAGCACCTGCCGAAGGATCTCAGCCGGGAGCCGGGGGTCTCGTTCCGGCTCCCCACCGAGGAGGAGCTCGACCTGGCCCTGGCCTACCAGATGAGCCTGGGGCGGACGAACGAGCTCGACCTGACTCGGGTGAAGCTCACCGACCCCGACGCGAACGACGGGCGGCTGGCGTTCCTGGATCCGCAGCGGGGCCGCTGCAACGTGTGCCACTCCAACGCGGGCGCGAACCACCTGGACACGGGGCGGAACCGCAACCTGGACACGGGGGCCCGGAAGGCGCCGGGGACCGGCAGCAGCCCGGGGGCGTTCGACGGCGGGTTCGGGGGCGCCGGGCTCTCGACGCCCAACATCGACGTCCTCGGCCGCAATATCCTCGACGGGTACGGCGACGGCACGTTCAACACCCCGCCCATCATCGAGGCCGTGGACACGCCGCCGTTCTTCCACTCGAACGCCTTCGGGAACACCATCGAGGCGGCGATCTCCTTCTACACCAGGTCGGACTTCAAGGATTCGCCGGCTGGCCGGGAGCTGGAGGCGCGGTTCGGCACCCCCATCCAGTTCCCCAACTCCGACATCGACAAGATGGGGCGCTTTCTCCGCGTCCTGAACGCGGCGTTCAACCTCGACCTCGCGAAGCAGCGCCTGCAGGCCGCGCGGGAGCTCGCGCGCCGGTTCCACGACACCCGGGACGACGTCCAGGAGCGCCTCATCGAGCTGGCCGAGGTCGAGATCGACGACGCGCTGGAGTCGCTCCACGTCTCCGGCGGCGCGCCGCTGCACCCCGTCTCGCAGTACCGCCTCCGGCAGGCGAAGACCGAGATCGCCGCGGCCCTCTCGGCGGCAGGATGGTCGGCGCGCGAGAGCCGGATCTCGATCGCGGTCCTGCGCGTCCAGAACGCGCGCGATCAGTTCGGCTCGAACATCACCTACCGGCTCGGCCAGGGCAACCTCATGTACTAGCGGCGCCCCGGCGAAGGCGGCGACGACCTCCAGGCTGCCGAGGCTGCCAGGAAGCGAGCTCTCTCGGACATCCTGGCGTCCCTGGCAGCCTGGCGATCCTCCCACGTGCGTCGCTGCACACGCGCCGCCGATCCGCGCGCGCCAGCCGCTGGCCAACGCCGCGCGAGCCGGTAGGTTACGGGCCCCCGGCGTGGCCGGTCTGCCAGGTGCCCTGCTCTGATGTCGTCCGGCTCACGTTCTGATCGCGGCGCGCTCCCCGCGCCCGAAGCGGCGCGCCCCCGCGGCGGGCGCTCGCTCCTGCTGCGGCTCCTCGGGTTGAGCTGGGCGTACCGGGGGCGGGTCGCGCGCGTGCTCGGCTACCAGATCGTCCTGCTCTCGCTGGGGCTCGCGGGGCTCGGCCTGACCGGGCTCGCCATCGACATCCTCCGCCACCGGCTCGATCCGTCGATCCGCGCGCCCGCGCTGCCGCTCGGCGTCGGCCGGCTGATCGACGTGGAGCGGGAGCCCATGGCCGCGGTCCTCTCGATCGGCGGCGCCATCCTCGCCATGGCGGCCGCCCGCGCGGTGCTCAACTACGGGTACGCGCTCTCGGTGGGCCACCTCGTCCACATGGAGATCGTCCCGGATCTCCGCGCGCGGGTGTACGACAAGCTCCAGCGGCTGAGCTTCCGGTTCTTCGACGCCAACACGAGCGGCTCGCTCATCAACCGCGTCACCGGCGACGTGCAGCTCGTGCGCTCGTTCGTGGACGGCGTGCTGCTGCAGAGCGTCATCATGGTCCTGTCGCTCGGCGTGTACGTCGCGTACATGCTCCGCACGCACGCCCTGCTGACGGTCGTGTGCCTCGCGCCGACGCCGCTGCTCTGGATCGCGAGCACGCTCTTCGCCCGCTGGGTGCGGCCCGCCTACCTGCAGAACCGCGAGCTCGTCGACCGCATGGTCCTGAGCTTCAGCGAGGGGCTGCAGGGGATCCAGGTCATCAAGGGGCTCGGGCGAGAGCGCGAGGCCCACCGCCGCTTCGACGAGCGGAACCGCGAGGTGCGCGAGCAGCAGCAGGGCACGTTCCGGAAGGTGAGCGTTCTCAGCCCGACCATCGACCTGCTCGGGCAGCTGAGCCTCGTCCTCCTGCTCGGCATGGGCGGGCTGCTCGTCACGCGCGACCGGATCACGCTCGGGCAGCTCGTGGTGTTCGCCGGCATCCTGCAGCAGTTCTCCGGGCAGATCGCGAGCATGGCGACGATCGTCAACACCGCGCAGCAGAGCTTCATCGGCGCGCGGCGCGTCTTCGAGGTGCTCGACACCCCCGTCGAGATCGCGAGCCCCGAGGCGCCCGAGCGCCCCGCCCGCGCGGAGGGGCGCCTCGTGTTCGAGCGCGTCACGTTCGGGTACGACCCGGAGAGGCCCGTGCTCCACGGCGTCGACCTCGACGTGGCGCCCGGGCAGTTCGTCGCCGTGATCGGCCCGACCGGCGCGGGCAAGAGCACGCTGCTCAGCCTGATCCCGCGCTTCTACGACCCGACCTCCGGGCGCGTCCTGCTCGACGGCGTCGACCTCCGGCGGCACGACCTCGACCTGATCCGCCGGCGCATGGGGGTCGTCTTCCAGGACAACTTCCTCTTCAGCAACACGGTGGCGGCCAACATCGCGTTCGGCGCCCCGCACGCGACGCGGGAGCAGATCGAGCGCGCCGCGGTCATCGCCCGCGCCCACGAGTTCATCCGGGAGCTGCCCGAGGGCTACGACACCGAGCTCAGCGAGTCGGCGGTCAACCTCTCGGGCGGCCAGCGGCAGCGGCTCGCCATCGCGCGCGCCGTGCTGCTCGACCCGCCGCTGCTCCTGCTCGACGACCCGACGGCCGCGGTGGACGCGCGCACCGAGCGCGAGATCCTCGACGCGATCCTCAGCGCGACCCGGGGGCGGACGACGATCATGGCCACGCACCGGGCCCACCTGCTCCGCCGCGCGGACCAGGTGATCGTGCTCGACCGGGGCCGCGTCGTCGAGCGGGGAACCCACGAGGAGCTGCTCCGGCGGCGCGGCCACTACGCGAGCGCGCTCTCGCTGCACGACGCGCACGCCGCCGTCGCGCGCGCGGACGAGAGCGCGGACGAGAGCGCGGACGAGAGCCCGCCGCCGCCTTCGCGGCGCGGCGCGCGCCCCGCGGCGCCGGGCCCGGCCGAGGAGCCGGCGTGAGCCGCGCCGGCGAGGCGACGCGCCGCGCCACGAAGGCGGCGGCGGGGCCGGCGCGCGCCGCGGCCGAGCCGGCGCCGATCGACGTGCGCCTCGGCCTCTCGCGCGCCGCGATCGAGGACGAGCGGGACCACGCCCTCGGCCGGCTCGATCTCGGGCTCGTGCGGCGCGTGTTCGCGTTCACACGCCCGTACGCGAGGAAGCGCAACGCGCTCTTCGCGCTCGTCGTGGTGCGGTCGATCCAGCTCCCGCTCCTCACCTGGGCGGTCGGCGCCATCATCAGCGGCCCGGTGGCCCGGCGCGACGCGCGCGCCACGGTGCTCTCCGTCCTCGGCTTCGGGGCGTTCGCGCTGCTCACGGCGGTGGTCTTCCACTTCCGCGCGCGCCTCGCGCTCGAGCTCGGGGAGGCCGTGGTGTTCGACATGCGCGATCGGCTGGAACGGCACCTGTTGCGCATGCCGATGAGCTTCTTCGTGAAGACGAAGGTGGGGCGCCTCATCGGCCGCATGACCTCCGACATCGACGCCATCCGGGTGGCGGTGCAGGACGTCGTGTTCGTGAGCACGGTGCAGCTCGGCACGATGGCGGTGGCGATGGCGCTGATGGCCCGCGCGCACTGGCCGCTCTTCCTCGTGGTGGCGGCGATGGTCCCCGTCTTCTGGGGGCTGATCGTCTATTTCCACAAGCGCCTCGGGGCCGCGCACCAGCGCGCGCAGGAGAGCTTCACCCGGGTCACGGCGACGCTCGCCGAGTCGGTCACGGGGGTGCGCGTGACGCAGGGCTTCGTGCGGCAGGACATCAATGGAGGGCTCTTCCGGGCGCTGATCTTCGATCACTCGCGCTACAACATGGATGCGGCGCGCCACTCGGCCGCTTTCCTCCCGCTCCTCGAGTTCAACGGGCAGCTGTTCCTGGCCGTGCTCGTGGTCGTCGGCGGTTATCAGGCCCTGCACGGCGCGATCGAGCTCAGCGTGCTCGTGGAGTTCTTCTTCCTCGCGAACCTCCTGTTCAACCCGATCCCGGTCCTGGGCAACCAGTACAACCAGGCCCTGACGGCGATGGCGGGCGCCGAGCGGCTCTTCCGCGTGCTCGACACCGAGCCTGACTGGCCCGACGAGGGCGGCCTCCCGGCGCTGCCGCCGGCGCGCGGCCGGGTCGTCTTCGAGGGGGTGAGCTTCGCGTACGAGCCGGGCAAGCCGGTGCTCCACGGCGTCGATCTCGTCGCCGAGCCGGGCCAGATGATCGCGCTGGTCGGGCACACGGGCAGCGGCAAGACCTCGATCCTGAACCTGCTGGCGAAGCTGTACCTGCCGACGGCGGGGTCGATCACCGTCGACGGGCACGATCTGGCGGCGAGCTCGTCGGCGTCGCTGCGCGCGCAGCTCGGGCTAGTCTTGCAGAGCAACTTCCTCTTCAGCGGCACGGTGCTCGACAACGTGCGCATGGGGAACCCGGCGGCGACCGACGCCGAGATCCGCGACGCGGCGCGGGACCTGGACGTGCTCGACCTGCTGGACGGGCTGCCGGAGGGCCTCCGCACCGAGGTGGGCGAGCGGGGGACGGGGCTGTCGCTGGGGCAGCGGCAGATCGTGTGCTTCCTGCGGGCGATGGTCGCGCGTCCGCGCATCGTGCTGCTCGACGAGGCGACGAGCTCGGTGGACGCGCTGACCGAGGCCCGGCTGCAGGCGGCGCTCGGGCGGCTCCTGCGCGGGCGGACGAGCTTCGTTGTGGCGCACCGGCTGAGCACGATCCGGCACGCGGATCGGGTCGTGGTGCTCGACCACGGGCGGGTCGTGGAGCAGGGGACGCACGCGGAGCTGCTCGCCCGAGGAGGGGTGTTCGCGGCGCTTCACCGCGAGGGGACGGGCCCCTGAGAGGTGGTCTAGAGATGCAGGTGATGTCGCTCCGACGTGGGAAGGCGACGGGCGTCGATCAGGCGACTTCCAGGCGGACGGCGACGTTGTTGCGGGTGGCGTTCGAGTAGGGGCAAACCTGGTGCGCCTTCTCGACCAGCTGCTCGGCTTGCGCACGCTCGATGCCCGGCAGCGAGATGCGCAAACCGATGTCGAGCCCGAAGCCGCCCTCGGAGCGGGGGCCGATGCCGACCGTCGCCGTCACCGTGGCCTCGGCCGGGATCCGCGCCTTCTCCTGCGCGGCCACGAACTTCAACGCACCGAGGAAGCAGGCGGCGTAACCCGCCGCGAAGAGCTGCTCCGGGTTGTTCCCCTCGCCACCGGCGCCGCCAAGCTCCTTCGGCGTCGAGAGCTTCACGTCGAGGGCACCGTCCGCGGTCTTGGCCCGGCCGTCGCGGCCGCCCTGAGCAGTGGCTTGGGTCGTGTACTTCACGTCAACAGGCATCGGAGCGCTCCTTTCGTGACGACAGACCCGGGCACGGAAGATCCTCCCCCGCGGGGCAGGGCCCGGCCAGGCCGCCGTTCGGATACGCTCCCCATACTGCTCAACCTCACCGTGCGCAACGAAGGAGGCGATCGCGCGCGGCTCAGGTGCCCGTCCAGGCGTACTCCAACGCGGAGACGTCCGGCGCGCCGACGGGGATCTCCCCCGTGAATCCGAGCGTGACAAGCTCGAGACGATTGCCGAACGGATCGTTGAAATAGAGCGACGCCTGGCCCGGCGGCCCGAGCCGCGTGGGGCCGTACGTCGGGACGCCAGCGCGGTTCAGGCGCTCCTTCCAGGCGAGCAGCCTTCCCGGCGCGACCCAGAGCGCGCAGTGCGGATGATCCGCGTTGCGGGGCGGCTGCCCGATCGGCGATTCGAAGAGATCGAACCGCGGCCCGCCCGCGAAGGCGATCGAGAGGTGAACGCCGCGCGCGACCTCGTCCGCCGGCCGCCCCATCCGCTCGAGGAACGGGGCGTCGACGCGCATCAGCACGCGCGCGCCGAGCAGCCCGACATAGAACCGCTCCGCCACGCCGAGATCCGCGCACGGCAGGGTGAGGTGATCGACCGCGCGCAGCTTGCCGCCCCACGGCGGACTCAGGCGATAAGCAAGGTGAGACCAGGCGAAGAAGAGGCGCATTCCCACGCCGATCGCCTTTCGCTGAACCCGCGCAGCCAGCGGCGCGGCCGTGAACCCCAAGGACGTCATGCGTTTTCCTCCATCCCGACGACGAGCGTCAATCAATCAGTTGATTGACGCTACGCCATGGCGGGCGAGCGGTCAAGGCGCGCGCCGGGGGCGCTTGATGGACCCGGAGGAAACCTGTAGCGTTGCGCGGGCTTGGCGAAGACGAGACGCGCCGCTGCGGCCGGCAAGGCCTCGACCTCGGAGCTCGGTGCAGCGCGGCGGCGCGACCTGCTCGAGGCGGCGTACACGCTCATCGCCGAGAAGGGGCTGGAGGGGCTGCGGACGCGCGACATCGCGGCGCGCGCAGGCGTCAACATCTCGACGCTGCACTACTACTTCGGGACGAAGGACGCGCTGCTCGTCGCCATCGTCGAGCACGTGACCGACAAGTTCGGAAAGGAGCGAAAGCCCGCCCGCCGCGCGGGCGCCGCGAGCCCGGCGGAGCCGCCCGAGAGCCTGAGAGCGCACCTCGAGGGGGCATGGCGCAGCTTCCAGGACCATCCGCACCTGGCGACCGTCCTCCAAGAGCTGTCCCTGCGCGCGCAGCGCGACCCGGCCGCGCGGACGGCGTTTCGCGCCGTCCACAGGGAGTGGAACCTCGGGGTCGAGCACCTCGTGCGCCAAGGCGCGCGCGCCGGACAGCTGCGCTCCGATCTGGATCCGCGCGCGGCCGCCGCCATGATCACGTCCTTCATCATGGGCGCCATGCTCCAGCTCGGGATCGACGCCGGCGCGTTCGACTTCCACCACGTGTCGGGCGAGATCGATCGGTGGCTCGCCCCCGCGCCCGGCAAACCGGCGCGCGGCCGGAAGGCCTGATCGCCGCGCAAGAGACGCGAGCTGCCGCGCCCGCGCACCGGACGCACGTCGCGATCGTGCGCCACGATACCCCACGGCGCGCGATGGGAGCATTCTAGAGGCGTCCCGTTGGAGAGGAATCGGGGAGATCGAGCGCTCAGGCCTCGCCTGCGCAGACCCTCTCGAATCTCTCCATCGGACAGGTGCGCTGCGCCGTCGGGGCGCACCGTGAAAAAACGACGAGCCACGCGCGATCCCGTGAAGGATCGACGGGCCCATCATCATTCATGAGGTCACGACGCGAGCGACGACTCGGCACGTTCCGCGGGTCGCGCGCTCGCGCGCGCTCACGTCACAGATGTCGATGGCGATACGGTATTTTTTAGGGGCGTGTCGCGCCCCGGGCTGAGGGTAGGTCGCGCGAGGGTAGGTGCTGGGGCGATGAAACGTCGTCGTTTTCTTCAGTCCGGGGCGGCGCTCGGCGCGATGGCCGCGGCGGGCACGCTGTTCCGGAGCTCGAGGGCCGGAGCGGCCTTCGGCGAGACCCCGGAGCCGTACCGGCAGATCGGGCTCCCGCCCGAGCTCCGCGCCGAGAACATCCTGGAAGTCTTCCTGTACGGCGGGCTGACCACGTGGGAGACGTTCTATGGAGTCGAGGCGTACGGGCGCCCCGACGATCCGGACCCGGACCTGCGGGGCACGCAGCTCCACACCTTCTACAACCCCGCCGCGCCGGAGAGCTCGCTGCTCTCCTCGGTGCTCCTGGAGTGCGGGCTCGCGGCGGGCGACCTCGGGCTGGTCCCCTTCGCCCGCGACGCGCTCGGGATGAACGTGAGCCTCGGGCCGCTCCTCGCCCCGCTGATCGCCCGCAAGGACATCCTCGATCGCATGCGCGTCGTCGTGACCCGGCACGACCTGGAGCCGCACGAGGCCGCCATTCCCTACGCGCTGTGCGGCCGCGCGCTCGGCTCGCCGCAGATGGCGTGCCTCGGCGCCCACGTGCAGCGCCACGCGATGGAGCACGGCGATCCGGGGCGCGCCGCCCCCTACGCCTACACGTTCACGGACCTCGGCATCCCCGGCGACAACCTGCAGGCGTCGCTCGCGACAGGGCTCCACCCCGCGGCGGCGCGGCCGCTGCTCCTCCGCGCGAGCAGCGAGGAGTTCCTGGGGCTCTTGAAGCGGCCGAAGGTCGGCGCGGCGCCCGAGCGGGCGGCGTTCGACGGCCTGCTGTCGCGCTACGTCGACCAGTACCGCGACCGGGTGAGGTACAGGCGCGAGGGCGATCCGCTCCGCGCCTCGCGGCTGTCGGAGCTGAGCCAGACGATCCGCGCCGTCGCGAGCGCGCACGAGCTCGACGCGGTGCTCGACAGCGCGCTGTTCGAGCAGACGGTGACCGCCCTCTGCGGCCTGGAGAACATCAACGCCCCGGCCATCTGCCTGCGGGTCATCGCGCACCTGCTCACGCACCCGGCGACGCCGGCGCGCTACTGCTGCTTCATCGATCCGGGGCTTGTCATGGCCGACGGCGGCGGCGGCTACGACACCCACGCCGAGACGTGCCGCACGCAGGCGATGAACCTCGGCAACACGCTCACCGAGCTCCTGTCGCACGTCCGGCGCCCGGACGAGCAGGGGCCCGAGGCCGAGGGGAAGCTCGACCTGGACCGGACCCTCGTCATCCTCAACATGGAGTTCGGCCGCTCGCCGGGCGCGCAGAACGAGCTCGGCCGCAACCACTGGCCCTACGGCTACGTCACGGTGTACCTCGGCGGCCCCATCCGCGAGAAGCAGCGCGGCATCTACGGGGCCATCGGGCCGGACGGGCGCGCCACGACGTTCGTGAAGCCGCCGGAGCAGCGGATCGCCGCGCTGCTCGCGCTCGGGATCTGGCCGTTCGCCCAGGAGGGCTTCGGCGTGAGCGACGTCGAGGGGACGCGCAACGAGGGCGAGGCCGCGGAGGCGGCGCTCGCCAGGGTGCTCGGGCACGGATGAACGGGGCGACAACGATGAGACGCGCGACGCTGAGCTCCACGCTGCTCCTTGCGGCAGGCCTCGCCGGCGCCCTGCTCGGCGCGGGCGCCTGCGGCCCCGACCCCGCGCCCGGCGCGCCGGGGGCGCCCGAGACGCCGGCCATGGAGGACGACGCGGGCGCGCCCCCGACGCCCGAGGTCCCCGACGCCGGCGTGGACCGGCCGGTCGAGGAGGCGAAGGATCCGCTCGCGCGCTGCCAGGACTCCGACGCGGCGTTCGTGCGCCGCGCCCACCTGGCGACGCTGGGGCGGAGGCCGCGCAGCCAGGACGAGGTGCGCTTCTACACCGACCTCATCCGGCAGGTCGACGGCGGCGCGCCGCTCGCCGAGGGCGCGCCGCTCAGCGCGGGGCGGCGCACCGCGGTGCTCGCCATGATCAAGACGTCGCAGCTCGACTACCTCCGCCGCTGGGCGGACTTCTACCTGGACAGCCTGCGCGTCGTGCGCGCCACGGAGGGCTCCGCGAAGTGCTTCTCGACGCTGCTCAGCGCCGACGGCGAAGCCCGCCGGAAGGCCGCCGAGCGCGTGCGGCGCGAGCCGGCGCGCGCCCAGGGCGACGAGTTCTCGATGCTGGATCTGATGCTCGGCTCGCTCGAGAGCGACGATGTCTCGTCGATCTACGTCGCGAACCTGTTCAGCATCGTGTCGCAGAGCTTCGAGGGCGCCAACGCGGACCCGGTGAAGCTCGAGCTCGCGCGCCGGCAGAACTTCGGCGCGCGGTTCAGCGGCGCCTACCTGCACCGGGACATCGTGTGCCTGCGCTGCCACAACAGCGAGGCGTCGGTCACCTTCGACCCGGAGCCGAGCAAGAACCGCTTCTTCCCGCTGCCGGGCCTGCTGGAGAAGAGCCTGTTCACGGACTCGAGCGGCCCCCCGGAGAAGGACGGCCACGACGGCATCGCCCGGGCCTACGGCGTGTTCCGCTTCGGCGGGTTCTCGGTCGCGTCGATGGGCGACGCCGAGCCGCTGCCCGTCGTGCTCCCGAACGCGGTGGTGAGGCCCTGGGGCTGGACCGCGGGGTGCGGCGAGTTCTTCTCGGAGATCACCGACGATCCGGCGGGGGTCGACGCGCTCCTCGGCAGCGTGCGCGGCGCGCGCACGTCGATGTGGGACCTGTCCGCCGCGCTGCAGCGGGGCTTCGTCGGGCTGCGCCAGCACGGCCTCTCGCGCGGCGAGCGCGGCGAGATCCCGAACCCCGACGAGGCGCTCGCGTACCTCGTGTCGGCGCACATCGCCGAGGAGGTGTGGCGCGAGGTCATCGGCACGCCGCTCACCGTCGCGCACTACTATCCCCGCAGCGCCGCGTCGCGCGGCGAGCTGCTGCGCGTCACCGAGGCATTCCTGGCCTCGGGCTTCTCGCACGTCCGCCTGCTCCTCGAGGTGCTCCGGAGCCCCGGGTTCAACCTGCAGGCGCCGGAGGACGGCTGCGCGGACGAGCCGTACGCGTTCGCCCCCCTGTTCGACCCGTGGATCATCGCCGAGGAGGACCCCGCGCGCCGCAGGAACAGCGTCGGGGACGCGATCGCGCCGCTGTCGGGCCGGACGCTGCTGAGCGCGGCCCACGGCGCGCTCGACTGGCCTGCTCCGATCGCCGTGCCGATCGCCGACGCGGCGTTCCTCGGCGCGATCGGCGTGTTCGTGGACGACGGCCAGCCCGGGCACCGGGGGCTGGACTTCCAGGCGCGCCTCGTCTGGGAGGACCGGTTCGCCGCGTGCGATATCGCCCCGGAGGGCGACCTCGTGGCGCGCCTCCTCGAGGCGGCGTCGGAGCAGCCGGACGCGACCGTGGCCGACGTGATCGCGGCGCTCAAGGACCGCATCGTCGGCGATCCCGGGCTCGGCGACGCGGGCGAGCGCGAGGCGCTCGAGCAGGTCCTCGGGGCCTCGCTCGACGCCGAGGTGGCGGCGCTCGATCCCGAGGCGCTCGAGCGCCGGGTGCGCGGCGTGTGCGGGGCGCTGCTCGAGTCGCCGCAGTTCATGCTGGGCACGCTGGTGCCGCGGGGCGTCGAGGCGACCCCGAAGCTCACACCGCCCGACGCCGCCTACGGCGCGGTCTGCGCGCGGCTCGCCGCCGAGCCGCCCATCGACGGCTTCGAGGTCGAGTGCGCCGCGGGCGGCGTCCGGCTGCGGAGGGAGTGACCATGGCCTCCTCGCGGCTCCGTGCACCGGGACGTCCTTGCCTGCTCCTCGGCGCGATCCTGCTCGCGTCGTGCTCCGACGGCGGCGGCGGCGCGCCGCCGGCGAGCGGCGACGGCGGCGGCCCGCCGTCGAGCGGCCAGGGCGCCTCCGCGTCGACCGGCTCGAGCGCCTCCGCGTCGACCGGCGACGACCCGGTCGCGGCGCGCTTCCCGACGCCGCGGGCCCTCTACGAGGGCGCCGTCGCGCCGTCGTGCGCGGGCGCCGAGGGCAGCTGCCACCACGGCTGGGCGCAGCCCGAGCTGTCGTCGTTCGAGGCGTTCATCGCGACCGCGGGCGCGTTCTGCCAGACCGGCGTCGGCGATCCGCGCGCGATCGTCGACGGCTGTGAGCGCCCGGGCGACCGCCTGGTGTTCGCGGACGGCGTCGAGCGCGCGCTGCTGCGCGTGAGCGTCCCCGAGGGCGCGCCGCGGGTCCCCTCCGAGGTGACGGTGGCGCTGGACGGCCCCGCGGGCGACGTGAGCGCGGTGGCGCGGGTGCGCGCGCCGGTCGTGGAGGGCCAGGCCGAGTTCCGGCAGGAGCTCCGCGGCGTCGTGTTCACGCCGCTCGAGCCCGCGTCGCGGCTGCGGCTCGACCTGAGCCGGGCGGGCGAGGACGTGGCGCGGGCGTTCGACCTGCGGCGCTGGCCGCGGCGGGGGGCCGACGTGGTCGTCGGGGACGCGAACGGCAACGGCCGTGACGCCGCCGGCGCCGGGCTGAGGCAGCTCGTTCCCGGGAGGCCCGAGCGGAGCTTCCTCTACCTGCGGCTGCTCGGCGACGAGCTCGGGCCGCGCATGCCGCTCGTCGAGAACGGCTGGTCCGAGGAGGCGACGCGGGCGCTCTACTGCTTCGTGCGCGGGCTGCCGGAGGGCTGGCAGCCCGACACGCGCGTCGCCGACGAGCCCATCGCGTACGCGGGGTGCCCGAGCGGCCCGGAGGACGGCGGCCCAGTCGCGTCGGACTACGAGGCGGTGCAGGCGATCTTCGACCAGCGCTGCGCGTCGGCCCCGTGCCACGGCGCCGAGCGCGCGTCGGGGCTCGACCTGCGGCGGGCCGCGCTCGCCGGGGGCGAGGTCATCGGCGCGCCGTCCCGCGAGGTGCCGGGCCGGGCGCTGATCGCGCCGGGCGCGGCGGACGAGAGCTACCTGGTTTGCAAGATCGAGCCCGGCTGCGCCGAGCGGGCCCAGGGCACCGCGCCGATGCCCATCGGGGGAGCGCTCGGCGCCGAGGAGCGGGCGGCGATCCGCGCGTGGATCGAGGCCGGGGCGAAGCTGGACTGAGCCGGAGACACCGAAGCGATGGCACCCACCCGAGCGATGGAGAGCGGAAGCATGTCTGGGAAGCGATGGCCTGGAGCGCGCCTTGCGCCCGGCGGCGCGGCGGGGCCGGCGCTGGTCGGCGCGCTGCTGTGCGCGCTGATCCTCCCGTCCTGCAAGGGCGACGGCGGCGGGGCCCCTCCCGCGGCCGCGGCGCCGTCGCTCGCGTGCGGCGACCGGACGGTGCAGCGAGGGGACGAGTGCGTGGCCGAGCCGGACGGCACGCCGCCCGCGGTGCGGTGCGGGCCAGGGACCACGCTGGTGGCGGGCGAGTGCGTGGCCGTGCAGACCTCGGACGACGATGACCTCATCGATACGGAGGTCGACCTGTCCGGCAGCGGCTTCCTCCCGGCGTGCATCGATGCGCCGCCCGAGCCGGCCGCGAGCAACGGGAGCTGCGTTGTGGTCGACGGGGCGATGGTCACCTGCAATCCCATCACCAACGAGGGGTGCGAAGGGCAGGCGGGGCCGTGCGGTTACGATGCCTTCGCCGGCTTCTTCCAGTGTCTCTGGCCGACGAACGACGGGAAGAGCTGCGAGACCTGCTCCATCGCGTTCGAGACCTGCGGCCCGGGCTTCACGTGCAGGGGCGGTCTCTATGCGTGCCAACGATACTGCTGCGATGACGGCGATTGCGGGGAGGGCGCGGCGTGCGTGCTGCAGCCGCCCTTGCCGTTCGGCATCTGCCAGGCCCAGCGCTCCGACGCGTTCGCGTACCTGAGCGACTTCCACCCGCCGGACCCCGGCGCCGGCGTCGGGGGCTGGTTCGGCGAGGGCGGCTGGTCGGGGGAAGGCGGCTGGTCGGGGGAAGGCGGCTGGTCGGGGGAAGGGGGTTGGTCGGGAGAAGGTGGGTTCGGCGAAGGGGGCTGGCTGGGCGAGGGCGGCTTCGGAGAGGGCGGGTGGTCCGGAGAAGGCGGCGCAGGAGGCCGAGAGACGGGCGCCGGCGGCGCGGGCGGCGCGGCAGGCGGCGAACCGCGCCCGTAAGACAAGCGCCTTCGCTCCTCCGGAATCGAGCGCGCCTGCTCCTCCCGGCGTTCCCGCTCATGCGACATCGCGCCGCAGGACAACGTGTCGCATAGGCGCGCCGCAGGACAGCGCGTACACAGGCCTCATGAAACGCCGACAAATCTTGGACCTCGCCGCCGTGAGCGCCGCGCTCGCCACCCTGCAAACGCTCGGCGGATGCGCGCAGGACGACGCCGGCCCCGGGCCATCGCCCACAACGCCTGAAGGAGAGAGCTCCCCCATGCAGCACATCGCCATGCTGGTTTATCCGGGCTTCACCGCGCTCGATCTCATCGGTCCCCAGACCGCGTTCAGCATCCTCGAAGATACGAAAATACACCTCGTGTGGAAGACCCTCGACCCCATCACGACGGACTCGGGCCTCACCCTCTCCCCCACGGCGACCTTCGACACGTGTCCCGAGGAGCTCGAGATCCTCTTCGTTCCGGGCGGCGTCGCGGGCACGATCGCCGTGATGAAGGACGGCGAGGTCCTCGATTTCCTCGCGGCGCGCGCGGAGCAGGCGAGCTACGTGACGAGCGTTTGCACGGGGTCGCTCGTGCTCGGCGCGGCGGGGCTGCTCCGCGGTTACCGCGCGACCACGCACTGGGCATTCCGCGAGGTCTTGCCCCTCCTCGAGGCCGAGCGCGTCGACGCGCGCTACGTCGAGGACCGGAACCGCATCACAGGCGGCGGGGTGACGTCAGGCATCGATTTCGGCCTCCGGATCGCCGCCAAGATTCGGGGCGAGGCGGCCGCGCAGACGGCGCAGCTCGTGATGGAGTACGACCCGGATCCGCCGTTCCAGGCGGGCTCGCCCGACTCCGCGCCCGCGGCGGTGGTGGAGGGGCTGCGCGACCGCATCGCGCCGGCGCTCGCGCAGGCCAGCGAGGCCGCGGAGCAGGCCGCGGTGCGCTGGTGAGGCGCGCCGGGTCGACCCCGAAGGGCCGCTGATGCCGCGCCCGCCGGCCAGGGCCCGTCAGCTCGTCCGGAAGGCGCGGTAGAGCTCGTCGCGCCACGCGATCAGGTCGGCGTAGCGATCGCGCATCTCGGGGTCGGAGAAGCTCCGGCGGCTGGCCGCGCCGAGCTTCAGCGCGGCGGGCGGCGCCACGTTCACGAGCACCTGGCTCATCGCGATGTCGGCGAACGTGAAGCGGCCGAGGAGCGTCCTCGGCCCGTCGCCCGACGGCGCGCTCCGCGCGAGCGTCGCGCGGAGCTCGTCCAGCGCCGCGACCATCGTCCGCAGGTGCGCCTCGGCGCCGTCCTCGTGGCCGCCGTACTTGCGCAGGGTGCGGCGGACGCCGAACGCGCCGAGCCGCGCGGCGAGGGCGCCGTGCGCGCGGCGGATCGGCGGCGGGGCCATCTCGGCGAGCGCCTCGTCGTCGGCCAGCATGCGCGCCAGCGCGCGGGCGCGCCCGGCGGCGAGCGCGCGCTCCGACAGGTCGATGAGCCGCGCGATCTCGGCCTCGTGCTCGGCCGGGAACAGGGTCGGACCGGCGCCGCGCCCGTCGGCCCAGCGCGCGATGTCGGCCGAGTCCGCGAGCACGCGCCCGTCGTCGGCGGTGAGCACCGGCACGGAGACGCGCCCGGTGAGCCGGCGGAGCTTCACCCGGAGCGCCGGCTCGCCGAGGAGCGGCTGGTAGTGCCGGAAGGTGTACGGCACGCCGCGGACGTCGAGCGCCCAGCGCGCCTTCTCGGTCCACGGCGAGAACACGAGGCCCAGGAGCTCGGTCATGGCGCCGGCAGCCTACCACACGCGCCCGCGCGCCCTCGGCCGATCGCCCGCGGAGGGCGCGGCTCCTCGCCGCAGGCCTCGGGCCCACCCCGGTCGATCTCACGCGCCGGCGTCGATCTCGACCCAGATCGACTCGGGCGCGTCGAAATCCTTGAGCCGGAACGCGCCCGCCCGGCGGAAGTCCGCGCGCGCCGCGTCGGGGAGCGCGGCGGCCGCCGCGCGCGAGAGCGTCACCCGACCGGGGCGCGGCAGGGCGACCCCGGAGCTCGGCTCGTCCGCGCGATCTTCCTCGGTGACCGCCTCGATCCGGAAGAGCCGGTGGACCTCCGTGCCGAAGACGTCGTGATCGCTCATCCGCACCCGGCCCCAGTGGACGATGAGGCGGAGCTCGGCCGCGTCGCCGACGGCGCGACGGAGCACGCGGGCCGCCTCGACCGCGCGGGCCACCGTGGAATAGACCGCGAGGTACCCGTCGCCGGTCCCCTTGAGGAGGCGCGGGCTCGTCGACCCACGCAGCGCGCCGCGGAGCCGGTCGAGGTGAGCGACGAAGCTCGTATCGCCGATGTTGTGGAGCATGCGGGTCGATCGGACGATATCGATGAGCAGCATCGCCACCTCCACCCGGTCGGTCAGCTCGGGCTCCTCCTCCCGGCGCCGTGTCGGGAAGAGCTCGAGGAGCGCGAGGTGGAGGTCGTCCCAGTGGATTCGCTCCAGGTGCGCGCTGACGCGGGCGAAGGTGGGGGAGGCGGCGATCGCGCGGCGCGCGGCGCCCTCGCCCTCGCCGTCGGCGATGTCGGCCGAGAGGCGGTCGAGGAGGGAGAACACCGCGTCGCCGATCTCCTCGTCGGCGTCCGGTCGCCGGAAGAGCTCGCGCTGGACGTCGACCACGAGGTCCCAGTGGCGGGGCCAGGGCTCCCCGTGGCCGATGACGATGTTGCGGATCGCGTGGAACTCGCCGCCGCCGGGGAGCGGCTCGATCAGCGCGCGCAGGGAAGGGTGGAGCAGGTAATACCGCGAGCGCGGCAGCGCGTGGCGCGAGCCGACCACGGCGTCGTGCGGCTGTCGGAAGCGCTGGACCTCGGGCTCGTCGCCGAGCACGCCGAGCAGGCCGCACTCGAAGAGCTCGCGGAAAGGGTGGTAGACATCGTCGGCGTCCCGGCCGTGGGCGTCGAAGTACGCGCGGTCGACCTGGTGGAACTTGCACCACACCTCGACCAGCTCGTCGTGGGTGAGGACGTCGCTGGGGAGCAGGGCGAGGAACTCGGCCCGCTTGTCGCGGTGGCGGAGCACCTCGAGGAAGACGCGCATCTCGTCGAAGATGTTGGCGACGAGGAGGCCGGCGCTGGTGCTCTGCACGATCCGCGTGAAGGTGCGCTCGTCGAGGACCTGCCGGTTGCGCGAGATCTCCGAGGCGAGGATCACGAGATCGCGCGGCCGCCCGAGGGTGTGCCGGTAGAGGAAGTCGAAGGTCGACTCGCCGCGCGCCGAGCGCCCCGCGCGCACCTCGTCGAGGTGGATGAACTCGCGGAGCGGCAGCCGCTCGTAATAATACGAGAGCTTCTCGAGCAGCTCGAAGAGCTCGTGCTTTTCGTAGCGGAGCCTCGCGGTCGCGCCGAAGAGGTTGTTCTTGATGTCGGACTCGTAGGCCGAGAACGCCTCTTCCCGGATCGTGGCGAAGATCTTGACGTGCGGATTGGCGTTCATCAGATCCCACGCGGCCTCGATCATCCCGGCTTGCATGTGGATCCACGCGTCCCGCGGCAGCCCCCGGAGCGCCTGATCGAGCTTGTCGATGAAGATGAAGACGCCGCTGTGGAGCGAGCGCAGCCGCCGCTCGAGCGGGCGCTCCATCGCGTCGACGACCTGGTTGATCTGGCGGACGGTCATCGAGAGGAGCTCCTTCAGCACCATCGTCGGCTCGACCGGCCGGCCTTCGAGGAGCCCGCGCAGGTTCCGGGGGAGCGGCGAGAGGTCCTCGGGATCGCCGGCGCCGGCGCCGGACTGGTAGGAGACGATCGACAGGCGGAGGCTGAAGCTCCAGAGCCGCTTGCAGTCGTTGAGCCGCGACATGAGGTCGCGCTGGGGCTGGTCGACGCTGGGCAGGTCGCCCATCAAGTCGAGGTACGGCCGCCCCTCCGGGATGAACTGCACGGCGGCGTGGCGGCGCTCGCGGCCCGTCGCGAGGTAGATCTCGCTGAGGACCGAGCGCTTGTACGTGAGGAGGAGGGTCTTGCCGAGCCCCTTGCTCCCCGAGACGAAGTGCTTCTTGGCGCTGTCGAGGAACTCGCGGACCACGGCGTTCTTGAACGTCAGGTCCTTGAGGGCGCCGATGTCGATCTGGTTGCCGTCCGAGATCCAGCTGTGGTCTTTCGGGAGGTCGGGCGGGCCGCCGGGGGGCGGCCTCTGCGCGGGCCTGTCCGGCGGGCGGCCGGCGAGCGCCCGGAGCGCCTCGAGGAGCTCGCCGGCGGAGGCGAACCGGCGGTCGCGGTCGCGGTGGGTCGCGCGGGCGAACCAGGCGTCGAAGCCGCTCGGGACCTCGGCCAGCCGCGACGGCGCCGGCGGGACATCGAAGCAGATCTTGTGGACCAGCTCGAACAGCGACTCGCCGCGGAAGGGCCGGCGCCCGGTCATGCACTCGTAGGCGATCACGCCGAGCGACCACAGGTCCGCGCGGTGATCGACGCCGCGGGCGTTGGCGATCTGCTCCGGGCTCATGTAGCTCACGGTGCCCAGGGTCGCGCCCGCGTCGGTCTGCGGCGTCCCCTGGCGATCGAGCCCGAGGTCCTCGAGCTTGACGATCCCGAAGTCGAGGACCTTGCAGAGCGGGCGATCGTCGTCGACGAGGAAGATGTTGGCCGGCTTGATGTCGCGGTGGACGACGCCGAGGCGGTGGGCCTTGCCGAGCGCGCTGCAGACGTCGCCGAGGACCGCGACCGTCTCCTCGTAGGAGAGCGGCCCGCGGGCGATCCGCTCGGCCAGGTCCTCGCCGCGGAGGAGCTCCATGGCGATGTAGGGCACCTGCGTGGCGGCATCGACGTTGAAGTCGAGGACCTGCACCACGTTCGTGCCCCGCAGCTTCGCCCCGGTCTGCGCCTCGCGGAGGAAGCGGGCGCGCGCCTTCTCGGTCCCGACGACCCCCGGATCCATCAGCTTGAGCGCCGCCGGCCCGCCGAGGTGAAGGTCGGTCGCCCGGAAGACCCGGCCCATGCCCCCTTTCTTGAGGAACTCCTCGAGCCGCCAGCGCTCGCCAACGACGTCCCCCGGGCCGAGGCGCCTCCGCGACGAGTCGCTCTGACCCGCGGAGGACACCGTGGCTCCTTCCGGTCGGTGGGCACTCTCATCCGACATGTCGCGCAGCGTACCAGCCCCGGCGCTCCAGGAGAACCGGTGTCGCCCGCGGCTACCAGCCGAGTCCGATGCGCAGCGGCAGGAACACCGCCATCCCGGTCACGATGGTGCCGAGGATGTCGCGGCGAGAGAAGTAGTAGACGCTCGCCGCGAGGCTCGCGGGCAGCCGCGCGTCCTGCAAGGTCGCGATCAGGCGCCCGTCCGTCATCACCACCTCGGGCACGATCACGGCCGCCAGCGCGGCCAGCGGCGCATAGCGCAGCCCGCGCCGGAGCCAGCCGGGCAGCGGCAGATCCCGGTCGGGGTACAGGAAGAAGGCGCGGGTGAACGCCGTGATCAGGGCGAGGCCGAGGATGGCGACGAAGATCTCCGAGGGGCTCATCGCCGGGCCTCCTCGGCCCCCTGGCGCGCGCGTCGGTGCGCCCCTTCGGCCGCCTCGATGCCCAGGCCGACCACGACCGCGGCGGCGATGGCGACGAGGATGTTGAGCTTCAGCGGCAGCGCGTAGGCGGCCACCGCGGCGCTGGCGGCGGTGCCGGCGGCGAGCCAGGTGGCCCTGTCCTGGAGCAGCGAGCACGTCACGCCGAGGAGCGCGAGCACGCCCGCGAAGCCGAGGCCCCACTCGATCGGGATCACGTTGGCCAGCGCGATGCCGCCCAGCGACGAGCCTTGCCACGCCGACCAGTTCGTCGCGACGCCGCCCCAGAAATAGGGCTCCTGCTCGGGCGCCGGGCCGGGCACGGGGAAGCGCTTCATGAAGATCACGTAGTTCAGGTCGCCGCTGAAGTAGCCGCACAGGCACCGCCGCCAGCGCGGGAGCGGCGCGAAATAGGGCCGCCACATCGCGCTGAAGATCACGAACCGCAGGTTCACGCAGGCGGCGGTGGCCCAGACGACCCAGATCGGCGCGCCGGACGCGATGAGCGGCATCGCGGCGAGCTGCGCGCTGCCGGCGAAGACCGCGAGCGACATCAGCACCGCGAGCGGCGCCGTGAGCCCGCTCTTGACCATCGCGACGCCGGTCACGAGCCCCCAGGCGGAGACGCCGAGCGACACGTGCAGCATCTCGCGCGCGCCGCGGCGGAACTCGGGGTGGAGCGCGGTGGCGCGGGCGAAGGCGGCGAAGGACATGCGGGCGCTCGGGAGGTAGGAACTGTCCAGGCGGGCTGCAAAAGTCAAGGCCGTCAGCCCGGCGCCGCCGCCCGTCCAGGGCGGCCGCCTCGGGATCCTCCGGCGCCTGGCGCTGGAGGGGAGCGATCGCCTTGCATACCGACCGACTGGTCGGTATACATCTTCGATGCCGGCGCGGACCTACTCCAGCGCGCGAGAGCGCATCCTCGACGCGGCCGAGCGGCTCATCGTCTCGCGCGGGGTGAACCAGCTGACCGTCGAGGCGGTGATCACCGAGGCGGGGATCAGCAAAGGGGGCTTCTTTCACCACTTCGCGACGAAGGACGCGCTCCTCTTGGCGATCGTCGATCGGCTGACGGCGCGGGTGAACGACGACGCCGCGAGGCGCGCGGCGCAGGACCCGGAGCCCCGGGGCGCCCGGCTGCGGGCGCAGATCGCGCTGACCTTCGATGAGGACAAGCGCGAGACCGCCGCGCCTCGCGCCTTGCTCCTCGCGATCATCGAGGCGGCGAGCGCTCAGCCCGCGCTGGCGCGCCACGGCAGCAAGCTGACCGCCGAGGCGGTCGCGCGCGACGCTGCCGAGGACATCCCGGAGGGGCGGGCCATCGCGATCCAGTTTGCGCTCGACGGTTTCTGGCTCTCCCAGGCGCTCGGGGCGATGGCGCTCAGCGAAGGCCAGCTGCGGGCGCTGCGCGACGCGCTCCTCGCGCTCGCGCAGCCCGAGGCGGGCGCGGGGCGCCGGCCCAGGCGGCCACGAGCTTCCAAGAAAGGCGGTCCAGCATGATGTCGATCCCGGATATCTCCAGCGCGAAGCACAAGGCGAACCCTTATCCCCTGTACGCGCGGCTGCGCGCGGAGGCGCCGGTCGTGCGCACCGTTCTCAAGGACGGGAAGCCCGCGTGGCTCGTGACGCGCTACGCCGACGTGGCGTCTGCGCTCAAGGACCCGCGCCTGGGCAAGGACCCGTACCGCGCGCTCAGCGCGGAGGAGCGGGCGAGGCAGGTGCCGTGGACGCCCGAGTTTTTTCGCCCGTTCACGAAGAACATGCTCGATCAGGACCCGCCGGATCACACCCGCTTGCGCGCCCTGGTGCACCAGGTCTTCACGCCGCGGCGGGTGGAGGAGCTGCGCGGGCGCGTCGAGGCGATCACCCAGCGCCTCGTCGCGCGGGCGCGGGCGCGCGGCGCGGTCGACCTCCTGGAGGAGATCGCGCTGCCGCTGCCGATGACGGTGATCTGCGAGCTGCTCGGCATTCCCGAGGCGGACTGGCCGCGTTTCCGGGCCTGGACGAACCGCATGGTCGGCATCGCCACGAGCGTGGACATGGTGCTCGCGATGCCGTCTCTCTACATGTTCCTGCGCTACCTGCGCGCGCTGCTGGAGCGGCGCCGCCGCGCGGGCGGGGACGATCTCATCGCGGCGCTCGTGCGCGCCGAGGAGGCGGGCAGCCGGCTGAACGAGGAGGAGCTGCTCGCGATGGTCATGCTCCTGGTCGTGGCGGGCCACGAGACGACGGTGAACCTGATCGCCAGCGGGACGCTCGCCCTGCTCGACGATCCGGAGGCGCTCGATCGCCTGCGGCGCGAGCCTGCGCTGATCAAGCCGGCGGTCGAGGAGCTCCTGCGCTTCACGAGCCCGGTCGAGCTGGCGACCGAGCGGTACACGACGGAGGACGTCGCGTTCGGCGAGCGCGTGGTCCCGCGGGGGCAGCGGCTCTTCGCGGTGCTCGGCTCGGCGAACCGCGACGAGGAGGTCTTCGCGAGCCCCGAGCGGCTGATGCTCGACCGCGACCCCAACCGTCACCTCGCCTTCGGCAGCGGCGTGCACTACTGCCTCGGCGCGCCGCTGGCGCGCCTCGAGGCGCAGATCGCGTTTCCCGCGATCGTCCAGGATCTCCCCGGCTTGCGGCTCGCCGTGCCGCGCTCGTCCCTGACGTGGAAGCCGTCAGCCATCCTGCGCGGGCTCGACCGGCTGCCGGTGACGTGCGCGGCGGCGCCGGTCTACTCCGTCCCCCGGGCTGCGCGACCGCCCGAGGCGGGCGCGCAGCTGTAGAGCACGCTCTTCGCGCTCGGCGTTCGTGCGCCGATGTCGCGGAGTGTCCCGGTGTGGCAGAAAGGTCGTTTTCTCCTCTGCGCAGCCGGGAAAGCCGGGTGAGGATCCCGCCTGTTTCCGTCCGTGGCCGTGCCTTTGCCGTCCTCCCGTTCACGCGATCTGGAGCCCGGCGACCGGCATGCTCCATGCACTCACCGTGCCTCATGCGCTCCGGGGAGCCCGGGCTTTGTCCTCGCGATCGTCGGCGAGCGGGTCGCCGGGAGCGCGCCGAGCGCGCGACGTGCGGTGTGCCCGCCTCGACACCGGGCCATCGCGCGGCCGTCCCCGGGGCAGGGTAGCGGCGAAAGGAGAGGCGTCCGTGCGAATCCATCATCTCAACTGCATCTCGACCTGTCCGATCGGCGGCGCGCTGATGGATGGCCAGACGCTGGGGCTCCGCGGGAGGCTGACGTGCCACTGCTTGCTCCTGGAGACGGACAGCGGCCTCGTCCTCGTGGACACCGGGCTCGGGCTGCTGGACGTCTCGATGGCGCGAAAGCGGCTCAGCCGGTTCTTTCTGTTCCTGGTACGACCGGAGTTTCGCGCCGAGATGACGGCGTACCGGCAGATCCAGCGCCTCGGCTTTCGGCCCGAGGACGTCCGTCACATCGTGCTCACCCACCTCGATTTCGACCATGCTGGCGGCCTCGACGACTTTCCCGGCGCGGAGGTCCACCTGCTCGCGGACGAGCGTGACGCCGCGGTCGCCCGTCGGACGCTGCTCGACCGGATGCGTTACCGGCCGGCCCAGTGGTCGACGCAGCCGAACTGGATCGCCTATCCCTCGGACGGCGGCGAGCGCTGGTTCGGCTTCGAGGGGGCGCGGCCGGTGGGTGGTTTGAAGGACGAGGTGCTCTTCGTCCCGCTCGTCGGTCACACGCTCGGCCACGCGGGCGTGGCGATCCGGAGCGATGGCGGCTGGCTGCTCCTCGCCGGCGACGCGTACTTCTATCACCGCGAGATGGACCTGGTGCGGCCCACCTGCACGCCCGGCCTGCGCTTCTATCAGATCATGATGGAGAAGGACCGCGGCGCGCGGCTCGAGAACCAGCGCCGGCTGCGCGCGCTGCGCCGGGAGCACGGCCACGAGGTGACCCTCGTGTGCTCTCATGACGTCGTGGAGTTCGAGCGCCTCACCGGGCGGAGCCACGCCGTACCGGCGGGCGCCCGGGAGAAGGGCGCGTCCGAGCCACCGCTGTGGGCCCCCGCCGCGGCCCGAGCGCAGCGGATTTGAGCCGCAGAGGGCCTGTGACTACGCCGCGTCCCGCCGCGGCGCCGCCCCCACCGGCAGCGTGAAATAGAATGTCGTGAATCCCCCTTTGGGGCTCTCGACCCAGATCCTGCCGTGGTGCGCCTCGACCAGCCCCTTCGCGATGTACAGCCCGAGCCCGAGCCCGACCGCGCGTTCCTCTCTCGCCCTCCCCCGGAAGAACCGCTCGAACAGCAGCGGGAGATCCTCGGCCGGGATCTCGCGGCCGCTGTTCCGGATGGAGACCTGCACCTCATCGCCGCGCCGCTCCAGCGACGCCCGGATCGGCGTCTCCGGATCACCGTATTTCACGGCGTTGGAGAGGAGGTTGCTGAGCACCTGCTCGACGCGCCCCGCGTCCGCGCACACGACCGGGATCTCGCCCCGGATCTCGACCTCGACCGCGTGCCCTGCCGTCTCGCCCGCCATCCGCTCCACGACCGCCTGGAGGAGCGCCGGCAGATCGACGGGAGCGCTCTCGATCGTGAGCCGCCGCGACTCGATCTGGGAGATGTCCGTCAGATCGGACACCATCCGCCCGAGCCGCTTGGCGCTCGCCAGGATATGCCCGGCCCGCGTCTTCACCGCGGCCGCCACCTGGGGCTTGCGCTCGATCTGGGTCGCATAGCCGATGATCGTCGTCACCGGCTGCTTCAGATCGTGCGCCACCACCGACGTCCACTCTTCCTTGAGCCGCTCGAGCTCCTTGAGCCGCGTGATGTCGTCGAACACGACGACCGCCCCGAGCAGCTTCCCGCTCCCGTCGACGATCGGCCCGGCGCTCACGAGCACCGCCAGCGTGCCGCCGTCGGCGCGCCGCAGCGCGAGCTCCCTCGAGCTCGTGACCTCGCCGCGCAGCGCGCTCGCCGAGGGCTGCTCGCCGTCGGGGAGCGGCTGCCCGTCCAGGGAGTAGAGGCCCCACGCGCCCGCCTGTCCGGGCGGCGCGTCGATGCCGGCGAGCTCCTGGGCGCGGTGATTCCAGGCGATCTGCGCGCCGGACTGGTCGAGGAGGAGGATGCCGACCGGCGAGCGCTCGATGACCGCGTTGAGCCAGCTCCGCTCGGCCGAGAGCTGCCGGAGGAGCTGCTCGCGCTCCTCGTCGGCGAGCTTCTCCGCCGTGACGTCGCGCGAGATGCCGATCCCGGCGACCGGGTTGCCGTGCTCGTCGCGCTGGATGGTGATGTGGGTCGATATCCACCGCGTCCGGCCGCTCCTGTCGATGATCCGGAAGGTGAGCCGCCCGCCGGCCGCGGCCATCTGCTCGACGAACTCGTAATAACGCCGCTTGTCCTCGGGATGGATCAGCGTGAGGAACAGCTGAGGGTCCTCGTACCAGGCCTCGGGCGGATGACCGGTGTGCTCGAGGACGGCGGGGCTGATGTACTCGTAGCCCCCTTCGGGGCCGAGCCGCATGCGGAAGATGACGTCGCTCGCGTGCTCCGCGATCAGCCGCAGGCGCTCCTCGCTGAGCCGCAAGGCGTGCTCGGCGCGCCGCTGCTCGGTGACGTCGAGGGCCGTGCCGATGAGCCGGAGCGGGGTTCCGTCGTCGGCGCGGACCACGTCCGCCTCGGTGTGGATGAGGCGCTCTTCGCCGCTCGGGCGGAGGATCCGGTACTCCATGCAATACGGCCTCTCCCCCTGGAGCGCGAGGTCGACGGCGCGCATGAGGCCTTCGCGATCCTCCGGGTGGACGCAGGCGAGGAAGCGCTCGTACGTGAGCGCGCCGGCGTCGCGGGACAGCCCCAGCATCGGATAGCACTCCTCGGACCAGAACAGCTCGTCGGTCGGAATGTGCCAGTCCCAGTTGCCCAGCCTGGCGATCTTCTGCGCCCGGGCGAGGCTGTCCTCGCTCAGCCGGAGCGCGGCCTCGGTCTTCCTGGCCTCCGCGATCGCCGCGTTCAGCTGCTCGCGCGTGCGCTCCAGCGCGCGCTTCTCCTGTTCGAGCTCCTCGATCCGCGCGCGCAGCGCGCGGGGCTCGGCGGCGGCGAGCGCCATCCCGAAGAGGCTCGCCAGGGCGCTCGCGATCTCGACCGCCTCGGCCTGCGGCAGGGTCGGCTGCGCGGCGGCGCAGAGCAGCACCGCGCGCACGTCGCCGGCGAAGGCGACCGGGATCGCGACCGCGTGGGCGCAGCCGCAGCGGTCGCGCAGGTGGGCGACGTCGAGCAGCGCCGCGGCGCCCTGGCCGTCGGGCGCGCCCTGCACGACCCTGGCGCGGGCGGCCTCGGCCGCGAGGCTCGGGGCGTCGAGCGGTAGGCGCTGGAGCGCGTCCAGCGAGCAACCGCCGCCCTCGGAGGCGACGAGCACGAGCGTACGCGGTCCCTCGGCGAGCTCGTAGAGACAGGCGATGTCGGCCTGCAGGAGGCGCGACGCCGCCGCGACGATCGCGCGCGGCGTGCCGCCCTCGCCGGCGCGCAACAGGGCCAGCGACGCGTCGGCCACGGCGCCGGCCAGCGCGCCGTCCGGCGCCGGCGGCTCGCCGCGACGTCCCCTCCCGGACGGCCCACCCCGCTCGGCCCCACGCCCTCCGTCGTCGCTGTTCACTCCGCCCCTCGCGCCTTCTACCAGGATTCCGGCAGGCGCGAGGTGAGATTATCACGAGCGCTCGGGAGGCAACTCGGTCCGCTCAGCGGCCCTGCGTCGGGCTCGAGGCAAGGCGCCGACAACGCTCGGCCCCGCGCAGCGGAGATCGCCGGGGGAGCCTTGGGTGCTCTCCGGCTGCGCGGCATTCGACCGCGGGAGACAGCGCACGTCGTTACAGTGTGAGCGTCGCGATCGCTGCCGTCGAGCTCGCCCTCGTGGCGAGGACGGCGAACCCCGCGCTGCCGAGTCGATGCGAGCCCGAGGGGATCCGTCGGCCCTTGAAGAGAGCCCCTCGGCGACCCGACGGCCGTAGTCCTGATCGCACTGGACGAGGTCGCCGATCATCCGCTCCTGGACGGCGCGGTCGCGCTGCGACAGCGCCTCAACGAGGTTCTTCACGAGCTCGTCGCGCTCCCAGGGCTCGAACGCGCGGTACCGCTCGCCGGGCGTCCCCGCCGCGTGGTCGGGGTGCGGGTGCTCTCGTGAACCGTATCCTTCGTGGTGCCGCTCCTCATCGCTCCATCCTCCCCGGCCGATAGCGACGGCTGCGCGACGCGGCAGGCGGCCGCGGCGCGCCGGGAGCCGCGGTGCTCGGCGACCGCGAGCGAGTGCTGGAGCTGGCGGAGCGTGAGGGGACGCGGTGACCAGCGCACGGGCGCAGGGTAGTACGCGGCGCGCGGGGGTGCTCTGGGGGCGGAGGGGCGGGCCGCGGGCGGGGGGTGGGGGGCCTCGGGGGGCGGGCGCCCTGGGCGACATGCCCGGCGGTTGACGCCTGCGGTCATCTCTCCATGTTCCCCGCGGACGCGGGTTGTCCGCGCACGGAGGGACCATGTCCAAGACAGCGTCGAACGAGACCAGGAAGATCCGCTACGCCGTCGTGGGGGCGGGCAACATCGCGCAGGTCGCCGTGCTGCCGGCGTTCAAGAACGCCGCCGAGAACTCGGAGCTCGTGGCGCTGGTCTCGGGCGACCCCGAGAAGCTCGCCGCGCTGGGCGAGCGCTACGGTATCACCGAGCGCGGCGGGTACGACGAGCTCGAGGACGTCCTGAGGCGCGCGCGGGCGGACGCGGTGTACATCGCCCTGCCCAACGCGATGCACCGCGAGTACACGGAGCGGGCCGCGGCGGCGGGCGCCCACGTGCTCTGCGAGAAGCCCATGGCCATGACCGAGGAGGACTGCGAGGCGATGATCCGCGCCACGAAGGACCGCGGCGTGAAGCTGATGATCGCCTATCGCCTGCATTTCGAGGAGGCGAACCTGCAGGCGATCGAGATCGCGCGCTCGGGCAAGCTCGGCGAGGTGCGCGCCTTCACCTCGCTGTTCACGCAGGTGGTGCGCCCCGGCGACATTCGCACCCGGAGGGACGAGGGCGGGGGCGTGCTGTTCGATCTGGGCGTGTACTGCGTGAATGCCGCTCGGTACCTCTTCCGCGAGGAGCCGAGCGAGGTGCTCGCCACGAGCCTGCGGATCGACGAGAGGCGCGCCAAGGATGTCGACGAGACCACGGCGGCCATCCTGCGTTTCCCGAGCGGCGCCGTCGCGCAGTTCACCGTCAGCCAGGGGCTCGCGAGCGTGTCGTCGTTCCGCCTCGCGGGCACCGAGGGGGACCTGCGCGTGGAGCCGGCCTTTGATTACACGGCCGACATCAAGCATTACCTGACGGTGGGCGGGAAGACGGAGGAGAAGACGTTCAAGAAGCGCGACCAGTTCGCCCCCGAGCTCGTCTATTTCTCGCGCTGCATCCTTGAGGACAGGGAGCCGGAGCCGTCGGGGCTCGAGGGGCTCGCGGACGTGCGGGTGATGCTGGCGATCCAGAGCTCCGCGGCGAGCGGGAGGGTCGAGGCGATCCCGCCGCTCAAGCTGGAGCAACGGCCTGATATGGGCCAGAACATCAAGAAGCCCGCGGTTGCCGCGCCGGAGCCGGTGAAGGCGCCGTCACCGTCGGAGCAGTGAAGGAGGACCAGGACGACGCCAACCCGGACGACCCAACCGGATGGCCTTAACCCCGGACGGCCTTACCCGGGTTGGGACGACGCCAACCCGGACGACCCAACCGGATGGCCATAACCCCGGACGGCCTTACCCGGGTTGGCAGGAGAGAGGGCCGATCCGATCACGTCGCGCGGACCACGCGTGAACCCAGGTTGCAGGGCCACCCGACGACCCACCACCCGACCCAGGTTGAGGACCATCCGACCCAGGTTGCGCGACCGACTGGACCATCCGACCCAGGTTGCGCGACCGACTGCGACCCGACCCGACCACCCGACCCAGGTTGCGCGACCGACCGAGGTTGGGACGACCAGATTGGTGGCGCCCGACCCGCTCTCCGCCCTCCGCTCTCGCCCAACCCAGGTCGGGAGAGGAGGAGGAGGGCGATGGTGACGAACACAGGTCAGGGGAGGGGAGGAGGGAGAACCCAGGTTGGGGATGGGTGTGGGTGGGGGAGGGGCAGCCCAGGCCAGAGGAGCCGCCGCAGGTTGGGCGAGCCGCAAGACTGTCCAGGTGGCGGACCACCGGGCGCCCTGGCGGCGCCACCCAAAGGGGCGAGCCAAGGCCCTGAAATCATTCGCCCCAGCCGCCGGCACGGCGTTTGTCATTGCACGCCAGCCATGAGCCAGCCCCGCGAGATTGCCGCAGGCGCCACCTACCTCATCACCCGTCGTGTCCTGCGCAGGCATCTGCTCTTCCGCCCCGACGCCGCCATCACCCAGCTCTTGGTCTACACCCTCGCCGTCTCGACGCGCCGCTTCGGCATCGAGGTCCACGCGCTCTGCGCGATGTCGACGCACCTGCACCTCGTCGTGACCGATACGATGGGCGTCCTGCCGCGTTTTTTGCAATTCTACCATCGCATCGTCGCGCTCGGGACCAAGGTGCTCCGCACGTGGGAAGGGCCAGTGTGGGACCACGAGGCGACGAGCGTGGTGCGGCTGCTGACGCGGACGGCGGTGGTGGAGAAGATCGCCTACGTGCTCGCGAATCCCGTGGCCGCCGGCCTGGTCCGACATGCGCGCGAGTGGCCGGGCGCCAAGGTGGACGTGAACGAGCTCGGCTGCGGCGTGCTGCGCGCGATGCGACCCGCGGCATATCTCGATCCGAAAAACCCGCAGTGGCCAGAAGAAGTAACGCTCGCGCTCGCGCTGCCGCCTGCCATAGAACAGGACGGCGGCGACGGCTTTCGCGGCGAGGTCGCCGCCGAGCTGGAGCGACAGGAAGCGCACGCACGTGAGGAGGTGGAGCGGCGAGGGCAACACGTCCTTGGCGCCGAGGGCGCCATCCGGGTGTCCCCCTATGAGCGTGCCACGAGCTTCGAGCCGCTGCGCGACTGCAGTCCGACGTTTGCGGTCGGCCGCGAGCAGGGTGATGCATGGCGAAACGCTGCTGCCGCCGTGCGCGCGTTTCGCGCGTCGTACCGCGCGGCGCTCGAACGGTGGCGCAGCGGGGTGCGCAGCGCCGTATTCCCCGCGGGGACGTGGTGGATGCGAGCGTTTCACGGGGTCGCCGTGACGGACGCCGTGCTCACGGTGTAGTTGCTGCGCCGGCGGGGCACAGTGAGGCGGTGAGAGGCGACGGGGGGCGACACGTCGCCGGGGGGCACGTGCGTCTGAAGATGGCGGAGCGAGGCGACTCAAGACGCCCATGAGCCATGCGCATGACGACGTGGGATGGCGTTGCGGGCCGAGCGACCACGATGTGGCGCCGGGGTGAGATTGCGACAGGCTCTGCTTGGTCGGATCGAACACAACCTGGGTTGACTCGGGTGGGTAGGTCGCAGGTGGCAATGCAGGTTGCAACCCGAGTTGAATTGCTCTTCACGGGTCCGTTTGAAGCTGTCTGCGGCGCGTGGGTGTACAAGCGCGAGGTGCTCTGTACAGATTCGTGACTGGCGAGCGGCCGAGGTCCACTCGGGTAGCTCGCGGGTGAGCATCCGGGCCGGGTGAGCCGCCCCTGGGTGGCTTGCAGGTGGGCAACCCGGGTCGGGCAAATCCGGGTAAGTCCGGGCGAGCAACCCGGGTCGGGTAAGCCCGGTGAGCAACCTGGGTCGAGCAAGCCCGATAGTACGGGTGAGCAACCCGGGTCGGGTAAGTCGGTCGGGTAAGTCCCGCGGCCGACCTCCACTCGGGTAGCTCGCGGGTGAGCATCCGGGCCGGGTAAGCCGCCCCGGGTGGCTTGCGGGTGGGCAACCCGGGTCGGGGAAGTCCCAATCCGGGTCAGGTCCGCGTCACTCAATGGGGGTCAGGTCCGCCCACTCAGCGTCAGGTCCGGGCCGGCTTACCCGTGGGCCGTGACGACCGCCTCGAGCTGGGCAGCGCACTGGCCCCAGCCTTCGTGGAACCCCATCTTCTCGTGCGCCTCGCGGTCGGCGACCGTCCAGTGGCGGGCGCGGGCGGTGTACTTCGTTTTGCCGCCTTGATCCTCGAACGTCAGGATCACCGTCATGAACGGCTTGTCCGACGGCTCCCATGCCGAGGTGTACGCGTCGGTAAAGACGAGCCGCTCGTTCTCGACAACCTCGAGGAAGACGCCCCTGTTCGGGTACTCGTTCCCTTGTGGGTCGCGCATCACGATCAGGCTGGCGCCGCCAGGCCGCACGTCGAGCTCGGCGAAGGGCGTGGTGAACGGCTGAGGGGCGAACCACATCTTGAGGAGCTCAGGGTCGGTCCAGGCCTTGAACACCTTCTCGCGCGGCGCGTCGATGATGCGCGTCAACACGAGGTCGCGGTCAGAAGTCGGGGTGGCTTCGGGGTTGGTGGTCATGCGTCGTCTCCTCGTTCGGCGATGGGCGTAGGACGTTCGAGAGAGCCCTGGGCAGCCGCCGCCTCAGACGGCTGGATGCGCGTGGCGTTCAGCGTTTAGAAGGACGCGAGCACGGCGCCGCCGTTCCGGTCCTCGGCTTCCTTGGCTCGTGCTCGTTCGCTCTTCGAAGTGTTGGACAGACCGGCGCCCCGAAACTCATCGGTCGTCGGTCGTTTTTGGGGACGGGTGCCGCACTTCCGCGTCGCGCTGGACGACATCAGCGCCGACACGGACGAGGCGCTGCGGGCGCGGGCGACGACGGCGCTGGCGCGCGTCGTGCTCCGGCGCTTCAGCCATGCCCGTCACCCGAGGAGCCGGTCGCGCGCCTACCAGGTTGGAGCGATCGGGCCCCGCAGGCGCGTCGCGCACCGGGTGCCCGTGGGTGCGGCCTCGCGCGTGTGGCGGGATCCTGCGCATCGCCGAGCAGCGAACCACGTCGCTCCGTGGTTCCAGCTGCGCATCGGCGAGCTCCCTGGGCCGATCGCGACGCGTCCGCGCCGCCGCCGCCGGCCCGATCGAAGGCTGCGCGAGCGCGCCCTCACCGCGCCCCCGCTCGCCGGTCGCTTGACCGAGCGCTGGCGCGGCTCCACGCGCCCTCGCGCGCGCCTCGGCCCCGCGGTCACCCTTCGAGGTACGAGCCGAGCTCTCGTTGCCGCGAGCGCATCCGGAGCTTCTCGAGCAGCTTCGCCTCGATCTGGCGGATGCGCTCCCGCGTCAGCGAGAACGACTGCCCGATCTCCTCGAGCGTCTCGTCCTCGTTGCCGTCGAGGCCGAAGCGGCGCCGCAGGAGCTCGCGCTCGCGCGGCTGCAGCGAGTCGAGCAGCTCGCGCGTCTGCTCGATCAAGCGGCGCCGGGCCAGCATGTCGGCGGGCGTCGGCTCCTCGTTGGCCAGCAGATCGCCGAACCGGGTGTCGCCTTCCTCGCCGACCGGGGCGTCGAGGCTGAGCGGCTCGAGGGCGAGCTCGCCGATCACGCGCACCTTCTCCACGGAGAGCCCGCTGCGCTCCGCGACCTCTTCGACGGTGGGCTCGTGCCCGCGCTCCTGCACCAGGTCGCGCCGGGCGCGCACCACCTGGCTGCGGATCGCGGTGAGGTGGACCGGCATGCGGACGGGCTTACCCTGGTTGAGGATCGTCCGCTTGATGGCCTGCTTGATCCACCACGCAGCGTAGGTGCCGAAGCGGTGGCCGCGGCGGTACTCGAACTTGTCGGCGGCGCGGATCAGGCCGAGGTTGCCTTCCTGCACGAGGTCGAGCAGCGGGACGCCGAAGCGCTGGTGCTCCCGCGCGATGGCGACCGCGAGCCTGAGGTTCGCCTGGACGAGCTCGGACTTCGCCTGGGCGACCGCGCGGCGCCCCCGGGCGATCGCCGCGAGCGTGGCCTCGATGGACGCGCGCTCCGCCGCGTCAGCTGCGGCCGCCGCGGCGCGCAGGCTCCGCTCGATGCGCTCCTCGAAGGCCGGATCGAGGCGCAGCTCGGCGAGGCCTGCGGCCAGGCCCGCGAGGGCGATCTCCACGCCCTCGTCGTCCTGCTTGCGGGCGGCGAGCGCTCGCGCGACATCGAGCAGGCCCGCGAGCCGCGTCGCGCAGGCGTCCGCCTCGGGATCGTTCGCGTCGGCCTCGCACAAGAGATCCCGGAGGCTGAGCGCCCCGTTCTCGACGTCCTCCGCCGTGAAGGCCAGCTCGCGAAGGGCGACCGGCGAGCGGACCCACGCCTCGAAGCACGCGAGCGCGCCCGCCTCGATGCGACGGCCGATCGCGACCTCGCCCTCGCGCGTGAGCGGCTGGCTTCCGGCGAGCGACCGGAAGTAGAGCTCGGTCGCCCCGAGCGTGGCGTGCGCGCCTGCGGCCTTCGCACGGCGCGCAGGAGCGCGCTCGCCCCCGCGCTCGCCCGCGGAATCGATGGAAACGGGAAAACTCGATTCGGACTCGCTCGCCGAGAGCGAGGAACGGAACCTCATTCAATGCGCTCCAGGGTTGCCGCTGCGTCGTGCCTGACCACGAAGGGCGTGAGGGGGCACGATCATCGAGGCGCCTCGATATCCTAACCGCCGAGGACGTAAATAGGAAAACGAATCGCGCGCCGATTTGGCGTATTTTCAAGGCGTTTTTCTTGGGTCTGCCGCCGCTCGGAGCGGCGGCTTCCTCCGCCGGCGCGGGACCGCGCGGGCGCGGGTCGCCAGACGAGCGGGCACGGCGTGCTGGGCCGTCGGCGGTGCACGCCGGTGCGGCTTGGTCGTCGGGTACTGTCGCTGGAGGTGGCCAAGCCGGCGCCCGACGCACACGGCGGAGCGAGTCGCCGGGCCTTGTTCGTCATGGACATCAAGGCCGAGGTTGCTCGAAGCGTTCCCGACCTGCGCGATCCATCGAGGCAAGCGGGGCGTTGGAAGCGAGCGGAGCGGCTCATGGGGGAGCGCTCCAGAGGCTCCGCTCGGCGCGCTGTCGAGGGCCCGTGCTCCGTGCGTGGTGCCGGGGTCCGGCGTCCGGGCGAGCCGCCTGGCGACCCGGCGTTCTGGCGAGCGCCTAGCGACCCGGCGTCTGGGCGAGCGCCTGGCGACCCGGCGAACCGTGCGCCTCCCCGCGGGCTGCGCTTCCGGGGACTTCAGGGGGAGGCGCGTCGCTCGATCCGACCCGCTGAAGCTCGTCTGATCCGACCCCCTGAAGCTCGTCCGACCGCTGCCGCCCCACCCGTGCCGTGCCGCCCCACCCGGGTTCGCCTTCGCGGTGCCGCCCCACCCAGGTTCGCCTTCGCCGGGGGACGACGCGGCGCTCGTGGATGGGTTCGGGCGACGTGATCCCGGGGCGTGCTCCGCCCTGTACGACCGGTGTGCCGAGCACGTTTAGCGGGTGCTCTACCGGCTGCTCGGCTTCCATCGCCACCTCGTGGACCTGCACCTCGACGTCTTCGTGCGCGTGCTCGGGTCGCTGTCGAAGCTCGAGGCCCGAGCGCGCCAAAGCCTCCCCGCCGGCGAGCGGCTCGTGGTTTCGCCCGCGACAAACTCGCTCGAGGTGGGGCCGATCGACGCGACAACGTTGACCGACGCTGCGGCTGCCGGCCGCAACCTCGGTCGGCGGCGGCCGGCCGCAACGTCGGAGGGCCGCAACGTCGGCCGGCGGCTCAACGTCGGCCGGCGGCTCAACGTCGGCCGGCGGCTCAACGTCGGCCGGCGGCTCAACCTCGGTCGGCGCGACCTGCGCAACCTCGGTCGGCGCGACCTGCGCAACCTCGGTCGGCGCGACCTGCGCAACCTCGGTCGGAGCAACATCGCCCAGCGTTGCTCCCGCGACACGTCGCTCCCCGATGCCCTCTTCCTCCCCGCCACCCCCGGCCCACGGCCGGGCCTGCGCTGCGCTCCGCGTCGTCGAAATCCTGCGCGCCAGCCTCCACGAGTCCTTCCCGCCGACGCCTCCGCCCGGAGAGTCGCTCGCGACCCCCGAGATCTGCGCGAAGACGCGCGTCCCGGCGCTCGCCGCCGCGCCGGCTTCGCCGCCGCGCCGGCTTCGCCGTCCGCCCCGGCGTCGCCGTCCGCGCCGGCGTCGCCGTCCGCGCCGGCGCTCCTCTCTCGTTCGCTCCCGGCGCCCTGCTGAGCCCGGGCGGCCTCGGCGAATCGGCCAACGCCGACCTCGGCCTCGTCCGGACGCCGAGCCGAGCGCGTCGGCGTCTTCGCGCGCGCGGCGTCCCCGTCCAGCAACGCGCAGCTCGATCGATCGCCGATCGCGCCTGAGCGTCGCTCCCCCGGCCCTGCTCGCCGGCGGGGCACCTTGCCACCCGTGAGGGCCGGTTTGCCCCCTCGGTGGATCTCGGCCCGGCCGTCGTCTCGTCGTCTCGCTCTGGAGCCCGGCGACGCTCGTCAGCTCGGATGAGCCGTCTTCGCGCCCTCCAGGGACTCCATATCAGCAACCCGATCCGGAGAATGAGCGAATGAACCGACGAATGATGGCTGTCGGAGCCGTGGCCATGTTGATCATAGGGTGTGACGAGATCCCCTTTCCCCCATTCCAGGGCGGATGGGGCGACGGCGATGCCCCCTCGGGCTCCGGCGGCAGCGCCGCGGACCCCGATGTCATCGCGATGAGAGCCGGCGACGTGTCTTTCCCCCCCGACATCGAGCCTCTGATACCCCCCGCGGATGACCCTGACGCGCTCGTCCTGTTCTTCAGCAGCGTTGTTCAGCAGTGCGCAGACCCCTGGGTCTCCGTGACGTGCGACACCGCGCCCATCTGGCAGTTCATCCTGGTCGTGCCGGCCGAGCTCCTGACGGACGGCCTCATCGACCTGTCGGATTCACGGATCAGCTATTACGAAGAGCTGGCCTACCCCGGTTGCTGGGGCACGGGCGCAGGCGGCTCCGGGTTCCGGGGCACGCTCGAGATCGTCAGCAGCGACGACGCCTCTCTCTTCGTGAAGCTGCGCGGCGCCGCCAACGAGGATCTCTCGCTCGACGGAGACTACACGGTCGACCGCTGCGGTGCGGCGACCGTCCCCGCACCTGACGAGTGATCATCAGCCTCGCCCCCGCTCGAGCGCTGCTGCACAGCGGCCGCACCGGCGCCACGCGGGCGCTCTTCACCGCGTCCCCGCCCGCTCGCCCCGGCGGCCGGCCTGCTCCTGGTCCGGTCCGCCGGTCCCGTCCTCGCGCGGCGCGGGATCCACCGGCGTCCCGCCTCGTTGCCGCCTGGTCGGCTGCCGCGTCCGCGCCTATGCTTCACGCCCGCGCTGCCCTCGGGGCGCGAAGCGGGCCACGCCACGCAGGAGCGACGCGCATGATCCAGATCTTCGGCACCGCCAAGTGCAAGGCGACGCGGGCGGCGCAGCGGTTCTTCGCCGACCGCGGCATCAAGGTGCAGCTCGTCGACGTGCGCGAGAAGGGCCTCTCCAAGGGGGAGCTCGCGAGCGTGGCGCGCGCCGTGGGCGGCATGCGCGCGCTCTACGACGCGGAGGGCGCTCGGGTGAAGGAGCGCGGCCTGCAGCACCTCGGCCCGAGCGAAGCGCGGATCGCCGAGCTCCTGCTGGACGATCCGCTCCTGCTCCGCACGCCCATCGTGCGCGACGGCGCGCGCGCGTGCGTGGGCCAGGCCGAGGCGACGTGGAAGGCCTTCGCGGAGGCCGCCAAGGCCGGCTGAGGCGCTCACGCGACGGCCGCGGGAGCCCTCGACAGGCGCGCCGTCACGCCGTCACCCCCCAGGCGCGCGCCCGTACTCCTTGAGCTTGCGGTACAGCGTCGACACGCCGATCCCGAGCTCCGCCGCGGTCCGCGTCTGATTGCCGTCGTTGCGCGCCAGCGCGGCCAGGATGTGCTCCTTCTCGACCTCGCCGAGCGTCCGCGCGCGCTCGCCGAACGTCCGCGCGCGCGCCGGCGCGCGCGGGCCGGCGTCCGGCGGCTGCAGGGCCGAGCGCACCTCCTCGGGCAGATCGTCGGCCTCGACCCGCCGCGCCTCGGCGAGCGCCACGGCGCGCTCCATGGCGTTCTCCAGCTCCCGCACGTTGCCGGGCCACGCGTACCGGACCAGGCGATCGGCCGCGCCGGGGCTGAGGCGCGGCGCCGGACGCCGCATGCGCGCGGCCGCCTGCGCGAGCAGCGCCCGCGCGAGCGGCAGGATGTCCTCCCGGCGCTCGCGCAGCGGCGGGAGCCGGAGCTCGACCACCTTCAGCCGATAGTAAAGATCCTTCCTGAATCGGCCGGACGCCACCTCCGCGGCGAGCTCGCGGTTGGTCGCCGCCACCACCCGCACGTCGACCGGGCGGCTGCGGTTCTCGCCCACCCGCCGCACCTCGCGCGCCTGCAGCGCCCGGAGCAGCTTCACCTGCGCCCCCGCCGGCAGCTCGCCCACCTCGTCGAGGAACAGCGTCCCTCCCGCCGCCGCCTCGAAGATCCCCGCGCGATCCCGCGTCGCGCCCGTGAAGGCGCCGCGCGCGTGCCCGAAGAGCTCGCTCTCGAGCAGCGGCTCCGGGATCGCCGCGCAGTTGATGGCGAGCAGCGGCGCCCGCGCGCGGGGCGAAGCGTCGTGGACGAGCCGCGCCACCCGCTCCTTACCGGTGCCGCTCTCGCCCGTGATCAGCACCGTGGCGTCCACCTGGGCCACCCGCCGCGCGAGCTCCAGCACGCGCTGCATGGCCGGGCTCGACGCGACGATGCCGCCCGGCTCCGCCGCCGCCGCCGCGGTCCGCAGGAGCGTCTCGGCGCGCGCCTTCAGCCTGCGCTCGGCGCGCCCCAGCGCCTCGGCGGCGCGGCGCAGCGAGGCGTCGAGGCGATCCTCCTGGAAGAACGGCAGGTGCGGCTCGAGCTCGGCGCCCCAGGCCTCGGCCGTGCGACCGGCGAACAGGCAGCTCGCGTCGCCGCGGCCGAGGCAGCGGCGCTCGATCACGTAGATGTCCCGGCCCTCGACGCAGCTCAGGTAGCCGCTCGCGAAGCCCGCGAGCGTCCAGCACACCGGCGCCTCCGCGCGGCCGAGGTGCAAGAGGTGCTGCTCCGCCTCGTACGAGGCCTCCACCGTCGCGCCCCCGGGCGACAGCGGGCCGTCCGCGCCCGGCGCGAGGCGGATCATCCCCTGAAGCGTGTGGATGCGCCCGCCCGCGTCGCGCCACTCCTCGTCGCTCTCCAGCGGCAGCTCGGCGCGCGCCGCCTCGGCCGTGCGGAAGCCGTGCGCGAAGCCGAAGCGGGTGAGGAGCGCGCGGGCGGCCGCGGCCCCCAGCGCGTCGATGAGCTGCTTGCGCAGGAGGCCCATCGCGACGGCATCGAGCAGGATCGCTCGCGCCCCGGAGAAGCGGAGCTCGCCGGCCTGCGGATCGACCGTGAGGAGCTCCGAGAGATCGAGATCCGCTGCGCGCATGCTGCCTGCCGGGTCGGCGTGACCGGAGCATAGGTGGCTCGCCGGGCGCGCGGAAGGCTCGGACGCGCCGCTCGGCGCCCGGCGGGGAGCGGGCGGCGCGGGGCCCGCCGGACCGCTGCTTCACGAGACATCCCGGCGAGCGCGCGTCACAGCCGAGCGTGGTAGTCCTGGAGGATGTCGTGATGCGCCTGCGACATGACCGGTCCGGTCGAGAGGCGCTCGATGCGCGGCTGCCTGAATCGCCACGAGACCTGTGATGGCGACACGCCGAGGGCCCGCGCGTCAGAGGCGTCCGACCGCCCTGGCGCGCCGTGTCGAGCTCAGAGCGGCTTTTTCGCACGATAGCGCGAGTAGCAACCCGGGCAGCGCCACTCCATCGTCCTCCGCCCGTTCGCGTCGACGGTCCGCGTCAATCGCCAGCCATAACGAGAGCTGATGAGCGTGTAGTTCGTCTCCGTCTTCGGTGCGGGAGTACCGCAATCCACGCACCGCTGCGCGACGCGCTGCTCGCTGTCCGGCGGCTCTCCCGTCGTGCGACCCGACGCAGGGGCCGTGCTCTTCGGGCCGTCGAGCGTTCCCGGGTAGAATGAATCGCGCCTCGTCGCCGACATCTGAACCTCAGGGGGTGCGCCGAAAGTCCGCTGAGCGTGCCACCTCGCCCGTCCTCGGGGCGCCCGGAGGCTAGCCGTGAGAAGTGTACCGAAGCACGTCTCGGGTGCCAAGGTTGATCTCGGTGAGCCGAGCCCTCACGGGGGGCGCCGGCCTCTCCTGCATTCAGCGCATGCAGCGGCTCCGAAAGCGATACCGCGGATTGCGGATGGACGCCTACAGCGCGCGAGACCGACCTCCCTTGTCGCCACGATGCGCGCTCGCGTGCGCTGCGTGGGTGATGGGCACGTGAAGACCCTCGACCTCCACATTCCCAGTCTCGATCGGGGGTCCGATCACGCGATGCGACGACGTGCAGGTACAGCCGGTGCGTAGCCGATTTCGCATTGTCGCCCGCGCGCTCGCCGCCGGCGGGGCGGCGAAGGCTGCGACGCTGCTCATCTGGCTCCGTCCCACGCTGCCCCGGGCTCGGCGCGGGCCGGCCCGCCGCGGCGTGAGTCGGGGTCGTCCCGGTCGTCCGGGCGCGCTCATGGCGCTCGGTGGAGCCTGGAGGCAGCGACGGGCGGGAGCGTGCTGCCGCGATCACCGCTCGCGGTGCCGCTCCTCGACGTGGTGCCGTCGACGCTCCGCGCGAGGCTTCTTCGCCGGCCGCGCCGGTGTCGCCGGCCTGGCCGCCGCCCCCGCCTTGACCGTCGCGCCTGCCCTGACCGTCGCTCCTGCCCGGACCGTGACCGCTGGCCTCGCCGGCGCCGCCGGCCGGACCGTGGCCGCGTGGTGCCCGTGGTCGCGGTGCACGTGGCCGCGGTGCACGTGGTGCCCGTGGTCGTGGCGCACCTGGGGATGGTGGTGATGGTGAGCGCGGCGGCGCTCGAAGTCGACGCGGTAGTGGACAAGCGCGTGCGGCTCGTCGCGGTAGTAGACCCAGCCGTGGCGCGACGGATAGTACCAGCGGCCGTCCACGTAGTAGACGTAGGCCCCGCGGTAGTACACGCGCGGGTAGGTCTCGACGTGGACCGGCGGCGCTGCGATGTGAACGACTGGCTCCTCGTACACCGCGAACTCGTGGTACGTGACCGTCGCGGGCGCGGCGGCCCTGGTGTGGACCTCCGCCGCGCATCCGGTCGCGCCGAGGAGCGCGAGCGCGACGAGCGCGGCCAGCGCGGCGAGCCTGCTGCGCTGCGGGGGATGCGCCGTGGCTGTGGGGGACGAGTGTTCGAGGACTGGCACGTTCATCTCCATGGGGTTCACAGGAGCAACTGCGATGCCACCCGGCAGCCCGGAGGCAGCCGCCGGCGCCTGGCAGCGCGCCTGCTCCTGGTATAGCGCTTGCTGACCCTCCGCGCATCGGCGCGACGGCGCCAGACTTGGATAAAGGAAGACGATCCCATGAAACTCTCGAAGGTGCTCTCGGGTCTCGCTGGCTGCGTCCTCGCCTCCGCCTCGCTCACGGGGTGCATCATCGTCGCTGATGACGATGACCACGTTCACGTCACGAGCGGCTCGCTCACCGTCACGATGACCATCGACGGCAGCGACGACGCGTGGGAGTGCTTCGATCACGACGTGAGCGGGCTCGCGGTCAGCGTCGAGGACGAGGCAGGCTTCCTCGTCGCGGAGGAGGTCGTGGACTGCGAGGATTTCGGCCTCACGATCGGCGGCCTCTCCGACGGTTACTACGACGTCGACGTCTGGCTCGTGGATTTCGACGGATACACCATCAGCGATATCGTGCGCGTCGAGGGCGTCGACGTGCTCGAGGGCCACGACACGCTCGTGGACGTCGATTTCCCCTGGACGTGGATCGATCCGTGACGCGCGCGGCTCGCCCGAGCGGCCGCGGGTAGGCCCTGCCGCCGGCGGGCGCTCGCGCCGCTCAGAATTTTTCCACCGACGGGCGCACGTCGATCTCGTGGGTCCAGGCGCTCGGCGGCTGGGCGTGGAGCTGGAAGTACGTCTCTGCCAGCGCCTCCGGGGCGAGCAGCGTGGCGGCGTCTCGGTCCGGCGCCATGGCGCGCACGCGGGGCGTGTCGATCAGCCCGTCGACGATCACGTGCGCCACATGGATGCCGCGCGGGCCGAGCTCGCGCGCGAGCGACTGCGCGAGGGCGCGGAGGCCGAACTTGCCCACCGCCAGGGCCGCGAAGCGCGCGCCGCCGCGGAGCGAGGCCGTGGCGCCGGTGAAGAGGAGCGTTCCCCGGCCGCGCGCGAGCATGTCGGGCAGCGCGGCCTGCGCGCTCAGGAAGCCGCCGAGGCAGTTGATCTTCCAGGCGTCCTCGAGCTCTCGCGGCGTGAGCTCCAGGGCGCCGGCCATGCGAAATACACCGGCGTTGTAGATCATCGCCTCCGCCGGGCCGAGCGCCTCCTTCACCCGCGCGAAGGCCGCCGCGACCGAGGCCGGATCGGCGGCGTCCGCGGGGACGCTCAGGGCGCGGCCGCCGGCCTGCTCGATCTCCCGCTGCACGGCCTCGCAGGTGGCGGCCGTCCGGGCCACGAGCCCGATGGAGAATCCCGCGCTCGCAAAACGCCTGGACACCGCGGCCCCCAGGCCGGGGCCGACACCGACGACGACAGCTACCCTGTTCGAGCTCATGCGTTGACCACCTTCCTGCCGGGCCTCGCGCCCGGCGAACGCTGGCAGATTACCCCCGTCCTGGGCTCGCAGCCGCGCGCGTCGCATCGCCTGGAGCAGACCCTCGTCAAGGCGCGTGAGGCGCCCCGCGCCGTGACGGGGATCTGCCTCGAAGCTCGGCGAGGGCGTCCTCCGGTGGTGCCCTCCACTGACGCACGAAGAAGGGCCACGCGTCGTGGAGATACACGCCGAACGGGACCCACCAGAGGAGGTCGTTCGTCAGGCAGAGAACGGCGGACCGGGGCGGCCACTGCCCGGTCGCGAGCAGGGCCGCGAGGCCGATCGGCCCGAGGACCTTGCCGAGCAGGCCGACGGCGGCGAGGAGAAAGCCGCGCTCCGGGGCGCGCGCGACCTCCGCATAGAGGATGGCGTACACCCCGACCACCATCCCGAGGCAGGCGAAGATCGCGGGGTGGTTGAGGGGCGGCATGCCCGCGAAGCGAAACAGCCATTGCGGGTCGAGCGCCGCGTAAAGCCCCCAGCAGGCGTTGTAGAGGGCGGCGAGCGAGAAGACGGCGCGGTGCAGTCGGCGGCGGGCGATCATGGGGGCTCTCAGGCGGTGGGCGTGAGGGCCAATATATCCGTGATCCGCGCGATCCTGAAGAGCGCGGCCACGATCGGGGAGGGATTCCCCTTACCGCTGATTCGGCTGACTGCCGTGCTGCTGCGCGTACGCCTGCGGGCCTCGCCGCTGGCCGCGTTGCTGCTGGCCGAGCTAGACGCCCTGCTGCTGGCCGAGCTAGACGCCCTGCTGCTGGCCGCGTTGCTGCTGGCCGAGCTGGGCGCCCTGCTGCTGGCCGCGTTGCTGCTGGCCGAGCTGGGCGCCCTGCTGCTGGCCGCGTTGCTGCTGGCCGAGCTGGGCGCCCTGCTGCTGGCCGCGTTGCTGCTGGCCGAGCTGGGCGCCCTGCTGCTGGCCGCGCTGCTGCTGGCCGAGCTGGGCGCCCTGCAGCCGGGACTGCGCGCGCTGCTGTCCTTGCTGCTGGACGCTTTGCTGGCCGAACTGGGCGCCCTGCTGCTGGCCGCGCTGCTGCTGCGCTTGCTTCTGCGGGCCCTGCTGCTGCACGCCTTGCTGCCCGTACCGGCCGCCTTGCTGCCCGTACTGGGCGCCTTGCTGCTGGCCGCCTTGCTGCCCGTACTGGGCGCCTTGCTGCTGGCCGCCTTGCTGCTGCTCCTGCAGCAGCGCGCAGAAGAGCTGCTCGGCCTCCCTCAGGTGCTGCTCGACGTCCGCTCGCATCGCCTCGACGCGAGCGCGCAGCTTGGCGTTGTCCGCGCTCGCGACGAGCGGCATGTCGAGGAGCTCGAGGGCGCGGCGATGGAAGGAGACCTGCGCCCAGATGTAGGCGATGTCGAACTCGGCGCCTTCCTGGTCTTCCAGAGACTCGCTCAGCTCGGTCGAGCTGGCCTCGAGCTGCTCGCAGCGCGAGCAGGCCTCGATGTTGGCCCTGCCGCCCTGCGACAGCTCCGCCCCGCGCTGCCCCGCCTGCGAGTGCTCCTCGATGATCTGCTCGGCGTAGCGCTGCACCTCCGGGGATTCGGCCTTGTCTCGGGCGACCTCCGACAGCTCGACCTCCTTCCGGTGGATGAGCGAGACCAGCATCGTGATCTCCGTCTCCGACCCCTGCTGCATCGCGCCTTGCCGGCCGGCCTGCCCGCGGTCGCCTTGCCGACTGCCAATCTCGCCGCGGCCTCCCTGCCTGCCGCCTTGATAGCCGGCCTGCTCGCCGCACTCGTGCGTGCCGCCCACGCGCTGCCCGCCGCCGCGCTGCCCGCCTTGCTGGCCGGCCTGCCCGCCGCCGCGCTGCCCGCCTTGCTGGCCGGCCTGCTCGCCGCCGCGCTGCCCGCCTTGCTGGCCGGCCTGCCCGCGGCCTCCCTGCCGGCCGCCGGCGTGCTCGCCGCCGCGCTGCCCGCCAGCGCCTCTCGCGCCGTCTCTGCCTGTCTGGCCGCCGCCCCTGTCTGCGCCCGTGGTGCCCCTGCCGGTCCCGTGGTCGCCGGCCGTCCCCCCGCGGCCCGCCTCGGCATCGTCGTCGCTGCCGATGCAGCCGCCAGCCCCCGCGAGGACAAAGCTCCCCGCGAACATGATCGCCATGAGGCGACCTGAACGATTGCCCAACATCTGCTTGCTCCTTGCTCGATATCGGCGCGCTGTCGCGCTCACCTGCCGGTTATCGGCCCCCAACATCTGGGTTCGCGCTGCGGGGATGGTGAGCGAGGGGGAGCCCGAAGCCAGCATCGTCTTTTCCCCGAGAGCCCCACGCCTCCGGCGCCATCAGCGCGACAATCGTAGTCCCGCTCAACGTCGACCCTGCCCGTCGCAAAACAGCCAACCCGCAGCTGCGGCTCTATCTCACGCTCACTGACCTCTCCGCGCATGCGCCCGCCCGGGGCGCCGCCCCGGAGCCGCCGCCCGCCCCCGTCCGCGCCGGCGCGGGTCGGACAGGCCGCCTGACAGCCGAGCCGCCGTGCGCGCGCCCAAGAACCTGCTCGCCGCTCGCCGGCGGGAACCCTCCGGCGCGCGCGGCTGTCCCACGGGGCCATGCCGCCGACCGTCGTCCGGTTCTTCGTCCTCGCCTATGCCATCACCTGGCTGTGCCAGCTGCCGCTCCTCCTCCAGCAGTGGGGCGCGCCCATCCCGCCGGAGGCCGCCATGGCGCCGCTCGCGCTCGGCGCCGTCGGCCCCTCGGTCGCAGCAGCGGTGTGCGCCTGGAAGGAGCGCGGCCGCGCCGGGCTCTCTGGGCTGTTCTCGGCGCGCCGCGCTCCAGCGGGCTGGGCCCATGCGCCGCTCGCGCTGTGCATGCCGGCGCTATTGCACCTCCTCGGCCTCGCGCTGCTCGCGCTCGCCGGCGGGAGCATGCCGGCGACGCTCCTCTACCCCCCGATCACCCCGGAGCAGCGCGGCATCGCCGTGCTCGCGCCCCTCGGCGAGGAGCTCGGCTGGCGCGGCTATGCCCTCCCGCGGCTCCTGCCGGCACACGGGCCCATTCGCGCCAGCCTCATCATCGGCGCTGCGTGGACCCTCTGGCACCTTCCCATGATGTGCCTGCCGGGCGTCCCGTGGTGGTCGATCGTGCTGAGCGCGCTCTTCATCACCTCGCTGAGCGTGCTGATGACGGCGCTGCACCTCGCCTCCGGCGGCAGCATGCTCGTCGCGTGGGCGGCGCACCTCGGCATCCACCTCGACAACGTCTCGCGCGCGCACCTGTCCGGCGACGGCGCGACGCCGCTCCTCGTGACGACGATCGCCGCGATCGCCGCCGCCACGGTCGCGGCGCGGCGCATGCGGACCCGGCAGGCGTCGGCCGAGGCCGCGGCGGCGGCGCAGCCTCGATCGCGCGCTGCGTGAGCCGCTCCGGCCGCGGCCTCGCGCGGCGGGGCGGCGCGCGATCCGGCCCGCGCCGCCGCTCGCCGCGCCGCCTTTCGCCGCGCCGCCGATGAGCGTAAGCTCCGGGCGACGTCCGCCCGAGCGACGCCTCGGCCCCGCCCCGAGCCCCCGGTTGCGGTCACTCTATGGGAACCCCCGCGCACCCCCGCCCGTCCTCCGGCCCCTCGATCAGCGTTGACTCCATGGACATCGAAGCCCTGAAGCGCGAGCTCGAGCGGCTCCGGGTCGTGGCTTCCCGCGATCGCGGGTGGCTCAACGCGGTGCTCGAGCACAGCCCGCACGGCGTCATCATCTGCGACGCCTCCGGGAAGCTCGTCCTGCACAACCGGGCGGCGGAGCGCATCTGGGCCGGCAGCGCCTCGACCGAGTCGATGCAGGACTGGACGTTGTATCGCGCCTTCCACGAGGACGGCCGCCCGTACGAGGCCGCCGACTGGGCGATGGCGCGCGCGATGTCCGCGAGGCAGGTCATCGAGAGCGAGGAGACCCGGATCCAGCGCTTCGATGGGACGCGGGGCATGGTCCTCGGGAGCGCCGCGCCGATCATCGGGCCCGGTGGCGAGCTCGAGGGCGGGATCTCGGTGTTCGCCGACATTTCCCGCCTGAAGCAGGTCGAGGCGGAGCGCGGCGAGCTCGCGGCGCAGCTCTCGCGGCGCCTCGAGGAGCTCGATCGCAGCGCCCGGCTCACGCAGGCGCTGCTCGCGGTCAGCTCCGCGCTGAGCGGCGCGATGACGATCGAACAGATGGCCTCCGCCGTCGTCCACGACGTCCACCGCGTGCTCGGCGCCTCGACGACGATGATGTACGCGGTCGACGAGGCGGCCGGGGCCGCGACGCTGATCGGCCAGTCGGGGCTGGAGGAGCAGCGCGCGAGCCCTTACGCGATCGTGCCCCTCGACGCCCGACTGCCGCTCTCGGAGGCGCTCCGGCAACGCCGCCCGATCTGGGTGGACACCCAGAGGAGCTTGTACGCGGCGTACCCCGAGCTCGCGGCGCTCAGGCCTGCTCGCGACGACATCCAGGCGCTCGCCGTCCTGCCGATCGTCGCCCACGGAGAGCTGCTCGGCGCGCTCTCGTTCTCGTTCGCGGCCGAGCGGGCGTGGACCGACGAAGCGCGCGAGTTCTTGCTCAGCGTGGCCGCGCAGTGCGCGTCGGCGCTCGACCGGGCGCGCCTGCTCGAGCAGGAGCGAAAGGCCCGGGCGCGCGCGGAGATGCTCGCGGCCGCGCTCGAGCGGCAGCAGGCGACCTTGCGCCTGCTGAGCGAGGCGGGCGCCGTGCTCTCGAACTCGCTCGACGTCGGCGCGCGGCTCGCGCACCTGACCCACCTCGCGGTGCCCACGCTCGCGGACTGGTGCGCCGTCGACATGCTGAACGGCGACACCGTCGAGCGCGTGGCCGTTCACCACTGCGATCCGGCGAAGATCGCGCTGGGCGAGCGCCTGCGGGCGATGTCCCCGCCCCGGCTCGACGCCCCGACGGGCGTGCCCGCGGTCATCCGCACGGGTCGCCCCGAGTGGATGGCCGACATCCCGGACTCGATGCTCGAGTCCGCCGCGATGAACGCCGAGCACCTGCGCCTGATCCGGTCGCTGGGCCTCAGGTCCTACGTCGTCGTCCCGCTCCGGGGGCGCGATCGGAACATCGGGGCGCTCACGCTGGTCCACGCCGAGTCGGGCCGGCGCTTCTGCGAGGCGGACGTCGCGCTCGCCGAGGAGCTCGCGAACCGCGTGGCCTTGCAGATCGACAACGCGAGGCTGTTCCAGCAGGTCGACGCGTCTCGCCAGCAGCTCGCGGGCCTGTTCAACCAGGCGCCGGCCGGCATCTGCATCATGCGGGGCCCCGAGCACGTCTTCGAGCTGGTGAATCCGACGTATCGAGACATCCTCGGCGGCCGAGAGGTGTTGGGCAGGCCGATCCGGGAGGCGCTCCCCGAGCTGTACGGCCAAGGCATCTTCGAGCTCCTGGACGGGGTCTACCGGAGCGGTCAACCCTACGTCGGCACGTCCGTGCCCCTCCGCCTGCGCCGCGGCGCCGCCGGACCGGAGGAAGAGCGCTTCTTCAACTTCGTCTATCAGGCGATGCGCGCGCCGGACGGCAGCACCGAGGGCGTCATGGCGTTCGCCTTCGAGGTGACCGACCAGGTGCTGGCGCGCCGCCACGTCGAGCAGCTCGCGATCGAGCTCGCCACGAGCGAGGCGCGCCTCCGGACGCTGGTCCAGGCGACCACGGCCGTCGTGTGGACGGCCACGCCGGAGGGGACGATCGTCGAGAGCTCGCCGAGCTGGCTCGAGTTCACGGGCCAGGACGAGGCCGAGTACCTGGAGAGGGGCTTCCTGCGAGCGATCCACCCCGACGATCGGGAGGCGATGATGCGGGCCTGGTCGGAGGCGACGGCGCGCGGCGGCGTGTATGAAGCGGAGTACAGGCTCCGCCGGAGAGACGGCTCGTATGCCTACACGGTGGCGCGCGCGGCGCCGGTCCGCGCCACGGACGGCAGCGTGCGCGAGTACGTGGGCTGCAACATGGATATCAGCCAGCAGCGCGAGGCCGAGCGGCTCACGCGAGAGCACGCCGAGGTGCTCGAGACGCTCCACGAGGTGGGGCAGGTGCTGTCGGCGGAGCTCGAGCTCGACGCGCTCGTCCAGTCGGTCACCGACGCGGGCACGAAGCTCTCCGGCGCGGAGTTCGGCGCGTTCTTCTACAACGTGAACGACGCGCGAAACGGCAGCTACATGCTGTATGCGCTCTCGGGGGCGCCGAGGGAGGCCTTCTCGCGCTTCCCGATGCCGCGCAACACGGCGCTGTTCGCGCCGACGTTCAGCGGAGAGGGCGTGATCCGCATCGATGACGTGACCCGGGATCCGCGCTACGGAAAGAGCTCTCCTCATCACGGCCTGCCGGAGGGGCACCTCCCCGTGGCGAGCTACCTCGCCGTCCCCGTGGTCTCGAGGAGCGGCAAGGTCATCGGCGGGATGTTCTTCGGCCACCCGAAGCCGGGCGTCTTCACCGAGCGCTCCGAGCGCATCACCGTCGGCCTCGCCGCCCAGGCGGCGGTGGCGATGGACAACGCCCGGCTGTTCCGGGAGGCGCAGTCGCTCATCCGCGCGCTGGAGCGCACCAACGCCGAGCTCGACCAGTTCGCGTACGTGACGAGCCACGATCTCAAGGCGCCGCTCCGCGGCATCGCGAGCCTCGCCCAGTGGATCGAGGAGGACCTGTCGGACAAGCTCACCGCCGACACGCGCCAGCAGATGGAGATGCTGCGCGGCCGCGTGCGGCGCATGGAGGCCTTGATCGAGGGGATCCTGGCCTACTCCCGCGCCACGAGGTTCCGCGAGAAGCCCGAGAGCGTGGACATCGAGAAGCTCTCGCGGGACGTGGTCGAGCTCATCGCCCCCAAGCCGCCTGCGCGGGTCACGCTCGACGTGCCGCCCGCGTTCTTGCGGACGTACCGGGTGCCGCTGCAACAGGTCTTGATGAACCTGATCACGAACGCCCTCAAGCACGCTGGCCGCGAGGATGCGGCGGTGTCCGTGTCCGCCCGGGAGCAGGGCGATCAGTACGAGTTCTCGGTGTCGGACAACGGTCCTGGCATCGCGCCTGCGTTTCAGGAGAAGGTGTGGGGCATGTTCCAGACGCTGCAGGCGCGGGACAAGGTGGAGAGCACCGGGATCGGCCTTGCCATCGTGCGCAAGATCGTGGAGAGCCGCGGCGGGCGGGCCTGGGTGGAGTCGGACGGCAAGAACGGCGCGACCTTCCGGTTCACGTGGCCGAAGAGGGAAGAGGCGCAGGGCGCGGCGTAGCGCAAGGCGCCTGGGGGCGCTCGCTCCTGGAGACGGTGGATACGGGATGGATACCCCGCCTCGGCCAGGCGGGCCGTGGTCGATTCACGCTCGCGATCGCGGCGACCCGGGGAGGTGCGGGGCCGCGCTCAGTTCGAGGGCTTCGGCATCTGGAACACCACGGCGTCCTCTTCGGCTTCCAGGTTGTTGACGTTCCAATAGATGAACCCGCAGTCGACGGCGATCTCGAAGAAGTATGGCTGTCCGGTCGTGAGGGTGATCGTGTCGCCCTTGCCGATGTGCGCCCTGCGCACCTCGCCTTGCCCCTCGCCGTTCATGTAAACGGTCCAGTAGACGAACTCGTCGTCCACCGCGAGCGACTTGGCGACGGCCTGAGCGTCGACCGTGGTGGTGAAGGGCGGGGCATCGAGCGCCGCGTCCGTCGCCTTGGACTGGACCGCGCCGGTGTTGTCGGTCACCCAGTATACGACGCCGTCGGCGAGGACGATCTCGGTCGGGTTGCCGTTCGTCTCCGCGAAGACCTCGGCGGTCTCGCCGAGCGGCTCCTTCGTCTTGCGCAGGATCTGGCTCGCCCAGTAATCCGACCAGTAGACGTGCGTCGCGTCGACGGCGACGCCGATCGGGTGTTCGCTGGCGGCGACCTGCTCGGCGAGCGCCTGGCTGCCGTCCGCCTTGGCCCGCCAGACGGCCGGGGGCGTCTGCGTCCCCCAGTAGACGCTGTCGCCGAACGAGGCGATGCGGCCGAAGCCCGGAAGGACGTCCTCGTCCTCCTGACGAGGGACCGCCGCGATCCGGATCGGGCTGGAGCTCGGCGGATCGATGGAGATCCCCAGCACGTCTCCGTTGCTCCAGTTGATCCACGAGAGCTGCCCGCCCGCGTAGGTGACCCAGGCGGTGTCGCCGAATCCGAGGGTGCCCGGGAGCGTGCGCGCGGCCCCGCCATCCTTCGGGATGGCGACGATGGCCTCGTTGTTGGCCATCAGCACGGCATCCTGGGTGACCACCATGCCCTTCGGGTTGGACCCGAGCACCCCTGGCATCTGCGTCACGGGGCACTCTCCCACGGCGCAGCTCGACGGAGGGCACGAGGGCGCGCGCCCGCCCGCCCCATCGGCGCCACCGGTGCCCGACGTGGCCTGCGCCGAGCCGCCATCTCCGGAGCCCGTGGCCGCCGTCGCCGAGGAGGCCGTCGTCGAGGACGAGGAAGGGGTCGCGTCCGTGCCGGGCTCGATGCCGAAGATGAGATTGCAGCCGGTGCCAGCCGCTCCGAGCGCGAGCAGGGCGCAGGGCAGAGCGATTTCCTTGACCATGACGAAGTGTATAGAACGCGAGCGCGGCGCTGGCTACGATGGGCCAAGAGCGCGCGATGGGAGACGAACTGCGAGCTGGATTCGAGCGTGTCCGGAGCGGCAGCTGCGCCTGCGGCGCCGTGAGGTTTCAGCTTCGTGGCGAGCCTGTGCGCGTGGGGCTCTGCCACTGCACGTCGTGCAGGAAGGAGACCGGCTGCGTCTTCATGCCGTACGCGGTGTGGCCGTGGTCGAGCTTCGCGTCGACGGGCGAGACGAGGTGCTGGGAGGGACGCAGCTTTTGCCCGACGTGCGGGTCGCGGCTGTTCTCGCCGCGGGAGGCGGAGGGCGAGGTCGAGATCAAGCTGGGGTGTCTGGACGACGCTCCGACGGATCTCGCTCCGAGCTACGAGATCTGGATCAAGCGCCGCGAGCCGTGGCTGCCGCCGCTCTCGGGCACGGAGCAGCACGCGGAAGATCCGCCGTGGGTCACCGGCGCCCAGAGCGCGTCGTCGGCTCCTGGCGAGCCCGGGTGACTGGCACCCTGAACGCGCGTCCGGGCGCGACACCCGCGCTCACGCCAGCCTGCGGAGCTGCTCCAGCCGCCGGCGCTGGTCGATGTCGCGCCGCTTGATCTTCCCGGTCCTGAGCTCCTCGTAGGGCCCGCACACGGGCCGGTAATCGCACTGCGCGCACGCCCCCTCCGCCGGCATCGGCAGGAGCGCCGCCCTGTCGATCGCGTCGCCGATGATCCCCGCCACCTGCGCGGCCGCCTCGCGGGCCCGCGCGTCCAGGTAGATCGGCACCTCGGTGAAGCCGCCGGCGGAGGTGCAGTAATAGAGCCGCCCCGACTCGACCTGCGTCCCCGGCGGCATGAGCTTCTCCAGCGCGAGCGCGTAGAGGACCGGCTGGAGCGTGCCCCCGCCGCTCACGACCGCGTCGCGCGGCGCCCGCGCCTTGCCCGTCTTGTAGTCGGTCGCCCGCATCGCGCCCCACACGCTCCGCTCGACGAGGTCGATCGACCCCCGGAGCTTGACCCCGCAGTCGAGCTCCACCGGCTGGTCCGAGCTCCCCGGATCCCGGGTGGCGAAGCGGCGCGGCAGCCCGAACGACAGCTCGAAATGGATCGGCTCCCAGTCGCGGTCCTCCGCGGCGCGCCGCAGCCACTCGCGGAGATCGGCCCGCACCGACGCGATGCCGTCGTCCCAGACGCGCTGGATCGCCGGCGCGAGTTCGTCGGCGTAGCGCGCGGCCACGCGGTCGAGCGCCCGATCGAGCTCGGCCCGCGCTTCGTCGAGCGAGGCCACGCTCACCGGCAGCTTGCCCGCGTCGCGCAGCGCGACGAGCACCTCGTAGAGCACGTCGTGCACGAGCCGGCCGCGCTGGAGCGGATCGAGCTCCTCGATCGCCTCCGGCGCCGGGCGCGGCGCGAGCTTGTGCACGGCGTAGAGGAAGAACCGGTAGGGGCACGCGGCGAAGTGCTGGAGCGCGGTCGGCGAGAACGACCGGCGCCCGAACGCGTGCTTCGCGAGCGCCTCGCGCGCCTCCGCGACCGGCTTGAACAGCCCGTCCGCGCTCGTCCACGCCGGGATCCAGCGCCGCGCCCGGAACCTGAGCGCCCGCGCGAGGTGCGGGTTCGCGCCGAGCAGGTAGCGCGCCGTGCCGATGGTGCGGTCCTCCGGGAGGCTGAAGAGCGTCTCCAGGAGCGCGAGGTCGTGCTCCGCCGCGTCGATGGCGTCCTCGGGCCGCGCGGGCGCGGGCCAGCCGATGCGCGCGGCGCCGCCCTGCTCGGCGCGGCGCTCGAGCTCGCCGAAGCCGGGCAGCCTGCCCTCGGCCGCGCGCAGGAGCTCGAGCCCGTAGAACGACGGCACCCGCGGCCGCGACTGGTCCATGTCGACGCGCGGGTACGACACGACGAGCTTGCGGCGGGCCGCGCCGACCGCGAGCCGCAGCGCGAGGCGCTCGCGCGCCACCCGGTCGTCGCTCGTGTCGAGGCCCGAGGCGCCCCCGGCGATCGCCCGGCGGAGCGCGTCGCGGAGGATCGGGTCCTCGGTGACCTTCTGCGGGAAGATCCGCTCGGCGAGCCCGGGCACGAAGACCACGTCGAACGAGCGCCCGCGGGCGGCCTCGATCGGCGCCACGAAGAGGCGCCCGTCGCGGCGGGCGGCCGGGGGCATCACGAGGTCGGTGAGCCGGTGCGCGAGGCAGAGGCGCACCTCGCCGAGGTCCACGGGGCCCACGTCGGCCATGGGCGCGAGCTCGGCGAGCACCGCGAGCACCCGCTCGGGGCGCCGGAGCGCGCGCGTCGCGAGCGCCGAGAGCCGGTCGCGCCACGCGCCCCAGGTCGCGCGCTCGCCCGGGCTCGGCAGCGCCGAGAGGAGCGGCAGCGCGAAGTCCCGGAGCGCCTCGAGGTCGGCGAGCGTCCGCGCGATGCGCGCGGCGTCGCGCTCCTCCGGGGCGCGCGCGAGCTCTTGCCGGAGCTCCCGCTCGAAGCCGGAGAGCCGCGCCTTCCACCGGTCGAGCCCGCCGATCACCGCTGCGTCGACGAGGATCCGCTCCCAGCGCCGCGGGGCGCGCAGGGTGCCGTCCTGCACGGGGGCGTCGCGGTCGTCGCTCGGCGCGGCCTGCGGAGCCGGCGCGCCCGGCGGCTCCGGCGGTTCCGGAGCGCCCGGCGGTTCCGGCGCACTCCGCGGCTCCGGCGCGCCCGGCGGTTCCAGCGCGCCCGGCGCGCCTGCACCGGGCAGCGCGCCGCCGCCCGAGGGCGCCTCCTCTTCATCTCCGATCGCCAGCGCGTCCCCGAGCTCCTCCGCGCCCTCGTCGAGCTCACCGCGCAGGAGCGCGGGGAAGAAGTCGTCGTCCGGCGGCACCCACCGGTCGGCCTCGGACGCGGCCGGGGGCGGCTCGCCCGCGGGCGTGGCGTCGGGCACCTGCCCGAGCGAGAGGTACTCGGCGAAGCGCGACGCCGAGAGGTGCTCGGCCGCGCACGCGAGCAGCGCGAGCAGCGCCCGGCCCGCCGGATCGGGCTGGACCGAGCCCTGCGCGAAGTACGCGGGGATCCCGGCCCGGCGCAGCGCCTCGACGAGGTGCGCGCGGTACTGCTCGGGCGCGCGCAGGAGGATCGCCATGCGCTCGAACGGCACGCCGCGGCCGGCCTCGCGCAGCGCGATGCGCGCGAGCTCCACGCACTCCCGGCTCTCCCCGGGCGCGGAGAGGATCTCGACCTCGTCGCCGAGCCCCGGGGCCTCGTCGGTCAGCGGATCGAACAGGTGCTCCTGCAGGCGCGCGAGCGAGGTGCTGGGCGCGCCCGGCGGCGGCCCGTCGTCCGCGTCGTCCGCGTCGCCGCCCGCGCCGCTGGCCGCGCCGGCGCCGTCGTGCGCGGCCGAGATCGCGGTCAGCGAGATCCGCCGCGACGGCGACCGGAGCGCGGCCTCGAGGTGGCGCAGCGACGCGGCGTCGCCGGCGGGCACGGTGGCGAGCGCGTCGGGCGAGCGCGCGGCCAGCGCCTCGATCAGCTCGCGCTCCAGCGCGAACCGCACCGGCAGGTCGAGCAGGAGCGTCGGCAGCCCGAGCAGCGGGTGCCTGGCGCGCGGATCGCCGCCGTCGTCGGAGCGGGCGCGCTCGGCCGCGAGCCGCAGGACGAGCGCGCGATCGGCGAGCCCGGCCGCGTCCAGGGCGGCGTCGAAGGCGCGGGCGATGCGGTCGAGATCGGCCGGCGCGAGCGCGTCCGGATCGACGCCGGCGAGCCGCACCTCGTCGAGCGTCCGCGCCACGGCGCGCGGCAGCCCGGGCCGGTCCGCGACGCGGGCGAAGCGGCCGAGCAGCCCGTCCTGCGCGAGCCCGTCGATGGCGCGCGCGCACAGCGCCTCGATCGCGAGCGCGCTGGCCGGGACGAGGCCGCGCGCGGCGAGCGCCGGCATCGCGAGCGCCGCGGCGACGCGCCCCAGGGTGAGCCGGTGCCAGCCGAAGGTGGCGCGGCGGCCGCGGATCGACGCGCGGGCGAGCTCGCTCACGGCCTCGACCGACGCGCCGACGAGGAGCACGCGCTCGGCGGGGCGCCGGCGGCGCAGCCAGCCCACGGCGCGATCGAGCCGGGCGGCGGCGCTGGGCGAGGTGATGACGGCGTGGGGCACGAGGGCGATGAGGGATGCGGCGGAGGCCGCGGGGGAGACGGGGAGACGCCGGGCCGCGGTGAGGACCGCTGCACGACGGTGCTGGGCGGGAGTGTGAAGCAGAACGGCGGTGGAGGAAACCCGGCGCCGAGCGGGACGGCGCGGGCGCCGGGCCGGTCGAGGCCGCCGGCCTTGGGGCAGTCGAGGCTACCGGGCGGGGGCCCGCGCGGTGGTTGGCCGGGGCGGCTGCACCGCGTACGCTACCGCGCGCGAGTGCGCCGCCGCCTCGTCGGTTGAGCATGCACATGCAAGCTTCGACTGGTTCCGGCCGCACGGGCGCGGTGTCCTGGGCAGGCTCCGTGCGGCTCGACGGACCGGAGCGCCGGCGGCCGAGCGGCCGGAAGTACGTGCTCATGCAGCAGTCAATCGGTGGAGGTGCGCTGATAGGGCGCAGAAGGTCACGGCCTATCCACGGGAATACGGGCGTAAGCCGCACGAGATGCGCCCATCCGTGGGAATACGGATCGTAGGCCGCGGTGCTCGCGGCCTACATGCGGAAATGCGCAGATTGGCCGTGCGTCACAGACAATAGCAATGTTGGGCCGGCTGCCGTTGAGCATGTCACGTCGGCGGCCCACCAGCGGCGGCAGCTCCGCAACCCTCCGGAGGTCCTCGGAGATGACGGTAGGTTCGCCTCGGTCGCCTGCTGGTTCTGCGACCTCTCTACAGGTATGGTGCAGCTTCCTGCGGGTTCTCCCCGAGCCGAAGAGCGTCGCCTGATAGCTCGCCGACGTAGGAGAGCTCCGTGCAGCAGGGCCCAGAACAGTGACAGTGTAACGCGCCCGACCGAGGGGAAGGCGCCAAGCGCCGTCGCTGTGCGTGCGGTGGCCCGAAGGGGCCGGTGTGTTGCTTGTGCACGCGAGCGATGCCGAACCGTGGTACATGAAGACGTGGATGAGCCGCCTCATGCTTCGCGCGATGAAGAAAGCGGACGATCACATGCCTCTGCTCGGCCGAACCGCTCGAACCCTGGGCGTGAGAGTCTCCGCCGCAGGTGCCGTCCCGGAAGACCCGCCTGAGTTCGACGTTTATCCCGATGCTGCCGGTTACGTCACTCCCGGCCGAGGCCTCTCTGTTGCGATGGACGATCCCGGCGGGCTTCCGAGGCATCGGAAGCCCCGATCGCTGGGAGGCGAAGGACGAGATCCAGTCTTCTCGCTTCCTATGAGCGCAGTCGGTAGGGTCCTGAACGTGAACGAGGATCGCCCGCCGCACGCACTCATCGAACCGGCCACCCGGTGTTCGCTCGCGGAATACGAGGCCGCTCTCGCGGAAACGCGGACGTCATGGAAGGTGTACGATGTCTGAAGCGCTCGAGAGGTACAGGCTCCTCGAGAACGAACTCGTGCGTATCCGATGGATCCACCGCGGCCTTGAGTCCCCGGAGGAAGACGATATTTTGGAGAAAATGGACGCCGCATGGTCCCGATTGTCCGCGGAGGAACAAGTTGCAGTGGGTGCCGAACCCGTTCGGTCGATTCTCCGTGAGAGCCCTCTCCTCACGCGAACGGTGGTGGACGAGGATGTGTGGGTTTACCGGGAACTGCCGCCTCGCAGGAAGGAGGTTGCCTGATGTATCTGACCGCGCAGCACGTATACTCGATCGCGAAAAGAAAGAGCGGCATCAACGCATTCATGTATCGGCATGGCGCTGGGGCTGTGCCCGGCATGTCGTGGGCTCGGCCCGTCGTTGAGCCGGTCGCGGACGAGCACGTCGGGACGCGAGGTCCGGAGCACGTGGAGATCGCGCCTGGCGGCAACAGAGTACTCAGCTTCGTTGACATCGTCACCGCCGATGACACACCCATCGAGCAGGTCCAGGATGCGATCCGGACTTTCGGCGCTACCTTCTCCCCGGAGCGCCTGCCGGTGTCGACCACCATTGGCGCTGTTGCGATCCGCTTCGGCGCGCAGTCTGGCCTTGCTCAGGGCCAGGCTCATGCAGAGTTCGCGCAGATCGCCGCGCGGGCGCTGGACCTCCTTAGGAACCCGCGCGAACCGGCATGGCGCACTCAGGAACCTCTGGAAGTTGACGTCGAGCAGACCGTGGAGGGGCTTCGCTTCACTCTCCGACTGGAAGCCAAGCGCCGGTTGGCAGCAATCCACGGCGCCGAATGGGCCGCTCCTCGAATCAGTATTTCGCACGATAATCGCGAAGCCTTCGAACTCGCCCATGGCGACGTATTCAAGAACTTCGTTCCCATTCTCGCGAATCTCGACATCGAGCGTGTGGCGGACCTTGGCGGCATGCGTTTCTACAGAGCCAACACTAATGACGTGATCGCCGAGTGGCCGCAACGATAGCTGGGCCCACTGTTCCGTGTGTCCTCGTGACCATTAAACGGGAAAGCCTCGCGACTACGCCGGCGCAGGCAGGGTTCCGGCGGGCACCTACCGCGGTTCGGTACACTGCATGTGCGGGGGCGGGCACTGACGCACTCCGCGTGCTTCGAGTACGTTGAGCGTGTCGGCCGCCCTCACATCAACAAGCCTGGGGACGGAGCACTACGACCCGAGGTGGCGGCGGCGCCTCCAAGCGCAGTCGGCCCCGAATGTCCTGCGGTCGCGCGCCGCTTCCGCGGCGCCGAGAGGCGCGGTGGACCGTGGGCCTCCATGCAGACAAACTCGCGCGTGGTACTCTTTCTGCCAAAGCGAGATGGCTCTCCGGGCCCCACGCTATGCGGCGCGCCGCCGAACCAGCGGCTGTGCTGACGGCGCGAGCCGAGCCTCGCTAAGCTCGCACGGCGCCCAAGAGCACAGCCGCAAATCGTTGGACAGGTGCGTGCACTCGTTGCGCGGTTCGTCCTTGCTGATCCTCTACCGCGGTCTTTGGATCCACGGCGGTGCGAGTGGGCTTGCACGCCGCATACCGTGAGTGTAGCCTCACATTGCTTCCAAGCAGAGGAGTCACGACTATGGTTGACAAGTCCGAGTGGTACAAGGCAGCGGGGGCAACTGCTGCCGGAGCGGCTGCGGGAGGCGTGACATCCGCCGCCGTTGGCTCCATGGGTCTTGCCGTGGGCGGAACGGCGGTCGCGATTGGAGCTGCGCCGCTGGTTGCCGCGGGCGCCGTCGTTGGCCTCGCGAGCTACGGGCTGTATCGCCTGTTCGGTGGCTCGAAGTAGTGAAACCGGAGTCGAGAGCCCTCGGGCAGGCGTTGCTGGACCATCATCATGCCATGACGCAGGCGTACCCGCCCGCGAAGCGCCTGATCGTCAGCCGGTACCTCATCGGCTACGCACTGCTGTGCCAACGAGCGGGCGTGCCACATCTCACGCGCGTGGTCGGACACTTCCTGGTAGAGATCGCGGAGTGGTGTCGAGACAACGATTATCCTCCGTTGAACTCGCTCGCTGTAAACGAAGAGAAGGGCATGCCCGGCGATGGCTACGATAAGGCTGGTGGCTTTCTCATGATTGACTGGGCGAACGACGTGCAGGACTGCATCCGGTTCACGTCCTTTCCAGCCACGATGCCGTAGCGGGATTCCACGTAAGCTCCTCGACTCTCCAGCGAAGGGTCCTCTTCGACTGCAACGACGCCCATGTCGCGGATCGCTTCGTCGTCGATCACGGCATCACCCACCTCTCGGCCGCCGTTGTCTCCCACCTCGACGTCGACCACATCCGCGGCGTCCTCCCCCTTCCTGGAAGGGTTCTTGGCCCGCGGGGGCAATGTCGACGAGCTCTACATCGGCATGGATGGCGACCCGAACGAACGAACGATGAAGGAGGCGTGCACGGCCCTCCTCGACAAGGCGTTCGCGTGGGAGAGAGACGAAACGCTCGTGCTCTGCTCGCCCACCCGCGAATCGAAGCCCAAAATCGTGTGCAGCGGCGCCGGCTGGAGCGTGGACGTGGTGCTCCCGTACTATGGGAAGCAGCTCAAGGCGCTCGTCGACGGCGAGCAGCCCAACGAGTGTTCCGCCGTCCTGCGCGTGACCTGCGGAGGGATCGCGGTTCTCATCGGCGGCGACGCGCCGCTCTCCTCCTGGTCTCACCTAGACGACCGGCTGGTGAAGGCCAGAGTCGTCCGCGCGCCCCACCACGGCGGCGAGATCCGCAGCGGAGATGACGATTTCCGCGACCTGTACGAGCGCGTGGAGGCCGAGCTCTCCGTCTTCTCGGTGGGGACGAACAACCGCTGGGGCCATCCATTCGAGGACCACGTCCACGCAGCGCATCGCGCTGGATCGTGCCGCGTCCTCTGCACCCAGCTCACGCCGAGATGCCACGATCGGCCTGAAGAGCGCCTGGCGAAGGCCTGGCGCGCACGGAGAGGTGACCTACGCGTATCGTCACCAGGTGAAGTGCTCGGCGGACACGGTCGAGGTGCCCTGCGCGCGCTCGATCGCCTTGACCCTCGACGGCGCCGGAGGCTACTCCGTCGCGCCGGCCCGCTACGGCTGGCACGACGCCTTCGTCGCCAAGCTGGACCAGCCCATGTGCCTCTAAGGCCCCGGCGTCGCGCTGCACGCCCCACTGGTTCCGGCCGCACGGGTTGGGCGGGTGAGGGCCACCGCCGGAAGCTCGCGCATCAGACAGCTCGTGCGTGGTCGACACGCACCGAAACGACGAGGCGACCCCTCCATGTTCCACTACCTGACCATCGGGCATTTCGACCCTGACCTCATCTACCCGTGGCGCCGCCTGTCCGTGGAACGGCCGCTCACGCCCGACGAGATCAGCGCCGTCGAGCACGCCGTCGAGGAATCCGTGGGTCATCCCGTCGACCTTGGAGCGGCGCTGCAGCCGAACGGCGTGTTGCGGATCCTCTGGCTCGGGGACCGCCGGCAAGCGGCGATCGCGAGGGCCGTCGCCGACGCCGCGCACCGCCTGCTCGGGGCGGTGGCTGCGGACCGGGAGCACGCGGAGGTGGTCGTCCCGGGGCGCAGGGGCCCGCCGTGGCCCAGGTTGACGCTCGAGTTCGTCATGGAGGGCCGAGCGCGAGAGCTGATCGTGGACCGGCCCATCGGCGCCGAAGACATCGCCGCGCTCAAGCGCGTCGCTTCCGAGGCTTGCGGCCGGCCGGCGGGGCTTTACCTGACCGAGAAGTCGTACGGCGCGTACATCTTCTGCTGGCTCGGGGAACCCGGCGCAGAAGCGATTCTCTCGGCGGCCGAGCGGCTCTTCGGCACGCTCGCGCGAGAGATCCCCGCCTCGCGGCGCCCTTGGGGGTGAGAGCTCATCCAATGCCATGTCATGGTGGGCGGCCGCTCAATCGGAGGTGCGTTGCATGCTCTGGAGGATGGTGTCCAGGTTCCACGTCTCCGGCTTCTGCCGGGGAGGGAACTTCTGGAACGAGGCCGCGAACTTCCTGGCGAAGGCGAGGGGCGGGATGATCACGAAGGCATGATCCATACGCCACTTTTGCCGAACTGCCCAGTGGCGTAGCCGGGCGGCTGGAGGATCTCGGCGATCGTGGGATCCTCGTCGCTGAGCCCCCGCTTCGCGCCCGGGATGCCGACCTTGGTGAGGCCGGTCCGGAGCGGCGTCTGGCCCGTCATGAGGGCGGCGCGCCCGGCGGTGCAGCTCTGCTGTCCGTAGTAGTCGGTGAAGAGGATCCCTTCGCGCGCGATCCGGTCGATGTGGGGCGTCTCATAGCCCATCATTCCCCGGTTGTACGCGCTCAGGTTGAACCAGCCGATGTCGTCTCCCATGATGATCAGGATATTCGGCCGCTCCCTGCTCCCCGTCCTGGTGCGAGCTCCGCCGCGCAGACGCGATGCTTGCCGTCTCATGTCCGGATCATGCGCGCGGGCGTCCGGACCGGGAGCAGGGCGGCGCGTTATCATCCACTTCCACTGTCGCCAGCCGTTCCGAGGCCGGAGTCTCCGTCGCCTGGGTCGCGTCCCGGAGCTCGCTGCGGCGTGACGCCCTCCGCCAATGTGACTTCGCGGTGAGCTCAGGAGCGAGGGGTTCAACCCCGCGGACGGGCACATACGAACGAATGGCACGAGCGCATCTACGCCGAGATGGTCGACGATCGCGCCCGGCCCCGTCGAAGAGCCCCCGCCAGGACGGCCGAAGCCGTCCAGACGCCCCCGCCCGGGGGGGGCGGTACGCCATGAACCCATCCGGGTGAGCCGGCTCGTCCACGCCGGACATGGGTGGCACCCGTCTCCCGGTGGACGTGCCACCACCAAAACATGGGCGGCACCCGTCTCCCGGTGGACGTGCCACCACCAAAACATGGGTGGCACCCGTCTCCCGGTGGACGTGCCACCACCAAAACATGGGCGGCCCCCGTCTCCGCGCTGGACATGCCTCCCTCCGCCGACCCCCGCGACCCTCGGCCAGCCCCTCTCGCCGGCGCTCCGGGTCCCACCCTCCCGACCCGATGCGTCCCAGGGTGAGCCGGCTGCCCGTCGAAGGTGACGCCGCAGCCGCGGCCCCGACGAGCGGGCGAGCCCGCTCACCGTCGCTACCCCGACCGCGGCCCTCCGCTATACTGGCCGCGTGATGCAGTGCGATGTTGCGGCGAGGCAGGCAGGCCGTCCCTTCACGGCCCGCCGTGCCCCGGGGCCGGCATGAACGACCTCGATCTTCGCTGGATGGATCGCTGCCTGGAGCTCGCGAGGCGCGCCGCCGGGCGCACCGCCCCGAACCCGATGGTCGGCTCGGTCATCGTGCGCGGCGGCGAGGTGCTCGCCGAGGGGTTCCACGAGCGAGCCGGGCTGGCCCACGCCGAGGTCGACGCCCTCCGCAAGCTCGCCGGCCGCGCCGAGGGCGCCACGCTCTACGTCAACCTCGAGCCGTGCTGCCACCACGGCCGGACGCCGCCCTGCACCGACGCGCTCCTCCGATCCGGCGTCCGGCGCGTCGTGATCGGGATGATCGACCCGAACCCCCTCGTCTCCGGCAAGGGCGTGGCCCTGCTCGAGAGCGCCGGGATCGAGGTCACGATCGGCGTCCGCGAGCCCGCGTGCCGCGAGCTCAACCGCGCCTACATCGCGAGCATGGCCGAGCGCAGCGCCGCGGTCGCTCGAGCGACGCCGACGTCCTGACACCGCGCACCCGCACCGCCGACACCCCTCAGGTGGCGGCGGTCGCGTACCACCAGCTGGCGGCGGTCGCGTACCGCCCGCATCCACGGCCCGCGCGCCCCCCTGGCGAGCGCGGCGCCGCGACCTCTCCCCCCATGAACCTCCCGGCCGTGCAGGCCGCGGCCAAGCGCCCGGCGAACCTCGCCGCTCGCGCGCCATTCCAGGACGCGACCCGGCGAGATCCCCCCACGCGCGCCATTTCCAGGCCACCGCTGCGCGCGCATCCGGCTCGTAGGCCCGGAGGCGCGCCGCGCACGGCGCTGGCACCACGCTTGTTATGCCCTCCACCCACCCGTGGGCCCGGGCAGCGCAAAGACTGTGTGCGTCCTCACGCCATGGCCGTTGTAGACATCATTTGTAGACGGAAAGGTGGCAGTATGAAGAATGCTATCCCGATCGCGATCCTGTGCCTCGGCGGGCTCGGCTGCGCGGATATGCCTGCTGGGGGCGAGGGCGAGCAACCGTTGCTCACGTCCCGACAGCGCATCGTCGGGGGCGCCGTGGACACTGCGCACGCCTATGTCGTGGGCGTGGGCAATCGCGGCCGGGCGTACTGCAGCGGGACCGTGATCTCCCGGCGCACCGTGATCACGGCGGGACACTGCCACGGCGGGCTCACGCGGGTCTTCTTCGGCACGGACCTCGGGCGGCGCTCGGCGAGCGTGCCGGTCGAAGCGTCGAGGCGCCACCCCGAGTACGACCCGGGCACCTTCCAGAACGATCTCACCCTCCTCAAGCTGGAGAGCGACGCGCCCGTGCAGCCTGCGCCGCTCCTGCGCGAGTCGATGGACAACAGCCGCTGGTACATCGGGCCGGACTACACCTTCGTCGGTTATGGCGTCTCCGACGGGGTCGCCGGGACAGGGTTCGGCATGCGACGCGCCGTGGCGTTTCCCATCCTGGCGATCGGCCCTGCCCAGGTCGGCGGCACGCCGGGGACGATCGACGAGACCCAGTTCTATTACCAGGTCCCCGCCATGAACACGTGCGCCGGCGACTCCGGAGGTCCGGCGTTCCTCGTGCGGTGGGGCGTCGAGCGCCACGCCGGCGTGACGTCGTTCGGCGACAACCCCTGCACCCTGGACGGGGTGCAGGCGCGCACCGATCACGACCAGATCTCCCGGTTCATCCAGCCGACGATCGACGAGTTCGAGGCGGACAACCCATGCCGCGCGGACGGCCTCTGCGACGCATCCTGCGATGTCGGCCCCGATCTCGTCGACCCGGACTGCGCCGACCGCCACTGCGGCGCAGACGGGGTGTGCGCGCTCGCCTGCGTGTCCCCGCCCGACCCGGACTGCGCTTCCGGCGACGATGGCGGGGGCGAGTGATCAGGGCGTGTCCGAGGGGTCCGCCGGGTCGCTGCCGGCGCTCCGCTCGTCGCCGTCGAGGAAGCCGTCCTCGTCGCGATCGATGCCGGCGCGGTAGCCCGAGCCCGGCGGCGTGCACGTGTACGTCAGCGGGCGCCCCGTCGCGACCGCGATCTGGCGGAGCACGGCGTCCGGGATCGGCGGCAGCGCCAGCCGGTCGGCGGCGAACTTCCCGGCGCCGGTGTAGAGGAAGCCGATCTCCTGCAAGATCACGTGGCTCTTCGCGATGAGGTCGCACTCGCCCGCATCGGCCCGCTGGATCAGGAGATCGACGCGCGGCCCGGCGGCGGCCTGGTCGTCCCAGCTCAAGGTCACCTGCTGGCCGACGATCGGCGCCAGGTTCGAGTCGAAGGCGAGGAGGAACGCCTCGAGCTGCCGGCGGACCGCGTCGCCCGCCGGCGAGTCCGGCAGGCCGTCGGGGTTGTCGGGGAAGGTGCCGAACTGGTTCGTGAAGCCCGTGAACGGCGAGAACCCCATGCCGCGGAAGAACCGGAACAGCGTATCGAAGCTCCCGTCGTGCAGGAATCCAAACCCCCGCACCTGATCTCCCTTGTGCGCGTTGTCGCCCGGCAGGATGCCGAAATCGGGGGCTTCCATCCCGAACATCCCGACCTTCTGGTACAAATTGCGCAGGTGCGGCGTCTTCATGAGCTGCGGCTGGAAGTCGAACGTCATGTTGCCGTCGGTGCCGAAGAAGCCGGGCTTGTCCGTGCCGGGGTTGCTGTCCGGGTCGAGGACGTGGCAGCCGTTGCAGATGGCGGTCCCGTCCAGGTTGCTGTTGAAGAAGGTGTCGCGCCCGGCCTGCTGATCCGGCGTGAGCGCGTTGTCCAGGCGGCGGATCGGGTTGGGCGGATACGTCACCTGGAGGATGAAGTCGGCGAACGCCTCCATGTCGGCGGCGGGGATCGGGCCGCTCCGGCCGAGCAGGTCGGTGAAGCCGGCCTGGAACTTCCGGAACGCGGCGCGCTCGTCGTACGAGCCGCTGTCCGGCTGGGCCGTCGGCGCGTCGTTGCCGCCCGTGCGATCGCCGCGCCAGTGCATGGGCCCGTGGTTCGCCATGCCGCGCAGGCTCTGGGTCGTGGTCGGGCCCTTCATCGGGTGGAACTCCTGCGCCATCGGCTGCTGCGTGAACAGGTTGAGCAGCGGGCCGACGAACGGGCCCGGGTTGGTCGTGACCGCCGCGTCCGGATTGCCGAGATCCCACCCGAGGCTGTCGAAGTCGCCGAAGATATGGCAGCTCGCGCACGAGGAGTCGCCGTGCGCCGAGCTCGATCGCGCGTCGTAGAGGAACCTCCGCCCGAGCGTGACGCTCGGCGGCTCGGGGCTGTACATCGCGACGTGCGCCGTCTCGGTGCCGGCGGCGGTGTCGATGATCGAGATCGCGTTGTCGAAGCGGGTCAGCACGAACAGCTGGCCGCGCGGCTCGTCGAGCGCGAGCCCCGACGGGCCGCCGCCGCTCACCTCGATGTGGTCGGCCGCGTCGGGCACGAACGTGTCGTTCTCGAGCGCGGCCGTGCTGAACACGCCCACCTTGCTCGAGCCGAGCGCGGCGACATAGAGCGTCGCGCCGTCGCTCGTGACGGCCATGTCGACCGGCTGGGCCAGGCTCGCCTCGCTCTCCGCGTTCGGCGTCGGGGCGCAGCAGACCGAGTAATCGATGTGCTTGTTGAGGTGCCGCGGGGCGACGCGCGGGGCGCCGTTCCGGCGGAGCACCGTGATCCGGCTCTCGTGCAGGTGGCCCCGCAGGCTCTGCCCGGCGAAGGCGCCCGGGCCCTCGAACCGCTGCTCGTTCCTCGCGTCGGTGTTGGAGACGTAGACCTTCCCGTTCGCCGGGTTGACGACCATGTTGAAGAGGATCGTCCCGACGCCGGTGAAGACCCCCGAGGGCCCGGCGACGGGCTGCGGGGGGCTCGCCATCGCGTCGATGGCGAACACGTCCTTGTCGGGCAGCGAGAGCTTTACCCGGTAGTCCCAGGGGTTGCCGAGCTCGTCGACCCAGTGCGCGCCGTCGAACTTGACGATGAGGCTGACCGGGGGCGCCGGGTCGCCGTCCGCGTTGGTGGCCGGGCCCGGCGCGCTCGGGTCGGGCACGAGCAGCTCGGTGATGACGGTGGTCTGGTTGCCCGAGTGGAAGCCGGCGGCGTAGACGCGGGCGCCGTCGGGCGTGGCGGCGAGCGCGCGCGGCGTGTCGGTGAAGAGGGTGAGGATGGTGAGCGGCGCGCCGCCGAGCGACGTGCCCAGGTGGTTCGCGTCGAACACCCAGACGTCGGCCCGGCCCACGCCGGGCGTCGTGAGCTGCGGGTCGTTCGGGTTGTTCTGGCCGCGGTGCGCGGCCGTGATGAAGGCGCGGCGCCGCCCCGGGCCGGCAAACACGATGTCTCGCGGCTCGTCGCCCACGAGCAGCGTGCGCTCGACGCGGCCGCCGTGACCGCCGGGGGAGAGCTGGACGACGCTCACGCTGTCCGACAGGTGGTTCACGACCCACACCTCCGTGTCGCTCCGCGCCGCCACGGCGACCGGCTCGAGCCCGACCGGGATCGAGCTCCGGTGGTCGAGCGCGCCGTCGCGCACGCGGAAGACCTCGAGGCGGCCGTCCGGCGTGTTGAGCGCGAACAGCAGGTTTCCGCTGGGAGACAGCGCGAGCGGGCGCACCTGCCCGCTCTCGAAGAGCGTGGTCGAGCCGGCCAGCGAAGGCGCGCTGGACGCGAGGACGGTCGCGGCCGCCGCGGCGGACAAACGTCCGGCGGCGACCCTTCGCAGAGCGAACGGTGACTTCATGGGGCCTCCTCGAGCAAGCGACTTCAGGGAGCGATCGGAGATCGGGCGATCATTCAACGATTAACACAACCACGCTCTCTCGAGGTCCATGAATGCGCGCGAAGGTTTCAATTTTGAAATGTGTGCGCTGTCCCACGCGCGTTCCGGCCTTCGAGGTCACGGCGCGTCACGAGGCAAACGTCGAAATGCTGCGCCGCGGAGCGCCGCGCGCGGTCACGCGGTCACGCGGTCACGCGGTCACGCGGTCACGCGGTGGTCAGCGCTCGCGGGCGCAGGAGGGGGCTGGAAGAACGGGGGAGAGGCGGTCGGCGCCGGAGGGGTCGACGACGCCTGAGCGGGGCGCGCCCGGGCGGGGGCGCTACTTCTTGACCGTCACGTACCGGAAGCCGTCGCGCTCGGCGCCCATGTCGAGCGCGCCGCTGCGGCGGAGCTCGATGCCGCGGGGCTCGTTCGCCTTGAGGTCGTCGAGCTGGCCGATCATGGCGACGATCTCCGGCGCGCCGTGCCGCTTCGCGAAGGCCACGAGCGGGCAGTCGCGCGCGCCCGAGGCGAGGCGCGCGCCGGCGTCGCTGACCTTGTCGAAGCGGGAGCCGCCCGGCGAGCCCGGGAGCGTGCTCTTCATGATCAGGCGCCGCGCGGGCTTCAGCCGGAACACGATATCCATCGCGGCGTCGAGCAGCGGGCTCCGGTTCAGCTGCTTGCGGTAGAACGCGAGCAGCATGTCCTCGGCGAGGCGCAGGGCCGGCCCCCGGTCCACGCCGAGGTCGTGCAGGAGCGCCTGGTAGATCGCGAGCACCGGCGGGCCGAGCTCGAAGAGCTTGCGGCTCATGCTGCTCTGGAACCGAGGTATCGTCGCCTCCAGCGCGAGATACCTCTCCTTGGCGTGCGTGTGGAGCTCCGCAGCGCACTCTTCGCCGAGCTCGCGAGTCGCGACGAATCGGCCTTCCCTGAGGATCTGAGCAAGACGTTCGGACGGCGACGACATGCTCCTAAATTACCACACGCGGCGCCGCGGCGAGAACCATCCTTCGCATTTTTCCCGGCGCAAATGGGCACTCGCGGTGGCCGGCCTGGCCGGCCAATGGACCCTTGAAATGGCCGGCCAGTCCGGCCAGCGGCGCAGCGGACTCGGCATGTCAGCCGGACTACGCGTCAGACGGTCCTCCGGCCGCCGGGCCGTCCGGTCAGCCCGGCGTCCAGCCCGGCGTGATCGGAGGAGTCCTGTCCGGACGCAACGGCGGAGTCCCGGGTCTCCGGACTGGGCCTCTCGTGGAACGAGACGGAAATCTTTCGGCAATACGCCGGGATGGCGCCGGGCCGCGCCCCACCGGTCGAGCGCGGCCGGCGGGGCAGCGCTACGCGGCCGCAGGTCCCCACAGGCCGGGCACGCGCGTCCCGCACGCGGGGCACGCGCCGCCGGAGAGGAGGACCTCCTGCGTCTCGTAGTTGAACCGCCGCACCACGACCTCGTAACAACCCGGGCAGCGGGTGTGCGAGAGCTCGCGCACGCGGTCGGCCACGTTGCTGACGTAGACGTACCGCATGCCGCGCGCGTACGCGACGCCGGCCACGTCCACGAGGAACGCCGGGTCGGTCGTCAGGCGATCGCGCATCTTGTAACGCGGGTAAAAGGCGTTGAGGTGCCAGGGGATGTCGGGATCGACGCGGGCGATCTCGGCGCCGAGGGCGCGGAGGCCGTCCGCCTTGTCGTTGAAGCCCGGGACGACGAGCGTCACGACCTCCACCCAGTAGCCGAGGCGGCGGGCCTCGCCGATCGCCGCGAGCACGGGCTCCACGCGGCCGCCGAGCGTCCGGTACTGGTCGGCGCTCCACCCCTTGAGATCGACGCGGAACACGTCGGTGACCGGGCGCATGTACGCGAGCGCCTCGGGGGTCGTGTTGCCGTCCGAGATGAGCGCCGTGACGAGCCCCCGCCGCCGCGCCTCCGTGAACACCGCGCGCGCCCACTCGGCCGTGATCATCGGCTCGTTGTAGGCGCTGGCGAGGACCCCGCAGCCGGCGGCGACGGCCGTCTCGACGAGATCCGCGGCGCTGATGTCGATCGGCTCGCCGTCGCCCTCGGGCTCGCGCAGCGCCTGCGAGACCTTCCAGTTCTGGCAATAAGGACACCGCAGGTCGCACCCGAACATGCCGAAGGTGAGCGACCGCGCGCCGGGGCGCACGTGGAAGATCGTGTTCGTCTCGACCGATCGCACGTAGTGGCGAGCGACGTAGCCGAACGGGACGCGGAGCTCGCCGCCCTGCTCGAAGCGGATCCCGCACGCGCCGGCGCGCCCCGGCGAGAGGACGCAGCGGTGCGCGCACGCGGTGCACCGGAGATACCCCTCCTCGGGCCCTCGCTCGTAGAGCTCGCCGGGCACCGTGCGGCGGGCGAGCTTCGCCGTGAGCGGCTCGCCAGGCGCGCCGCCCGCGCCGGGCTCGGCGGGGGCGCGCTCGCCGCCGGCGCAGCCCGCGCCCGCGTCGGCGGGGGCGCGCTCGCCGGCGGGCGCCGCGCCGCGCACGAGGTCCTCGACGCGGACGTGCGGGCGGCAGCCGGGGTCGAGCGGATCGCCCATCGCTGCCTCCGGGGCGCTCTGGCCGTTCGTCTCCATGGGAAGGCGCCCATCCTCGCATCGGCGCCGCGAAAGACAAGGGCCGGCGCCCGGAACTCGGAGGCCGGGGGCCCTCGATCGCCGACCGCCGACGCGAGCACCGGTGGGAACGGCGCGTGACCCGTCGCGACGCTCGATCTTGTCAGGGGCCGAGAGCCGAGCGCGCCCGGCGCAGGAGCTCCCGCTGCGCGGCGTTCAGCCGGATCCCGGGCCGGCGCTGCCGGAGCCGGGCCTCCATCGCGTCGACGTCGGCCGCGAGCTCGCGCTCGAGCAGCAGCGCGGTCGCGAGGGTCGCCGATCGGCCGCGGCCGGAGGCGCAGTGCAGGTACACGCCGTCCACGCCGCGCAGCCGCTCGAGGAGCTCCCGGAGCCTCTCCACCTCGGGGCCCGTGCCGTCGAGCGTGGGCACGCAGAGGTAGCCGGGATGGCGGCGCACCGCGGCGGCCGCCGGAAACTCGGCCGTCAGATCCACGACCAGCCGCACGCCCGCCGGCAGCTCGTGCGCCAGGGGGCGGCGGCCGACCCAGAGCCCTGGCGCCACCTCGTTGGCGCAGTCCGCCCGCCCGAGCGCCCGCTCCGCGCTCCACAGCGCCCAGGTCAGGAGGAAGTACGGACCGAGCAGGACGAGCGCCCACGCGGCCTGCGTGCCGTCAGGCCGCTTGCCCAGCATCGCGGGCCGGCGCGCCAGGTACGCGGCGCCGACCAGGCCGAAGCTCAGCGCCGGCCAGAGGAGGACGAGCGCGGCCCCGTCCGCGAGGGCGGCGAGCGAGGCAACCGAGGCGCTCAGGACGAGGAAGGTCAGGCCGTATCGCATGGAGCGGGGATGCGTCCGCTCGGCCATGCTCTCACATCGGGTGCTCCTCGAAGAAGTCGAGCAGCCGCTCGCTCGCGTCGAACGTCTCGCTCTTCGGCCCGAACACCGGCGGCAGATCCCCTCCGCCCGGCCACGTGTGCCCGCCCCCCTCGACCGCGCAGTGCTCGACCTCGGCCTCGTCGGCGCAGCGCGACCACGCCGTACACGTCGTGTCGCCGCGCGCGTAGGTGACGTGCGAGACGTCGGCGCAGCCGTCGCGCTCGCGCCAGATCGCGAGGCTCTCGGCCACGGAGATGAACTCCAGGCTCCCCGGCACGGGCACCGGGACCACCCCCGTGCCTCCGTTGTAAGGGATCACGATGTCCGCGGTCCCGTGCACATGCAAAACGGAGATCGGGCGCGCCGGCTCGCAGGTCGCCGGCGGCACGTGCAGGACGCCGGCGACCGGAGCGATCGCGGCGACCCTGTCCGCGAGCTCGCAGCCGAGGCGGTGGGCCATGAGCGCGCCGTTCGACATGCCGGTCACGAAGATCCGCCGCGGGTCGACGCGGTGCTCCTCCGAGATGGCGTCGATCAGGTCACGCGTGAAACCCACGTCGTCGACCCCCTCTTGCCACGCTTGGCCGCAACACAGGCCTGCGTTCCAGCTCCCGCCGATGCCCGCGGGATAGGCGACCAGGAGACCCCGTTCGTCCGCAAGCGCGCTGAGCCCCGTGAGGGCGGCCTCCGCCTCGGGCGTCCCGTTGAAGTGGTGAAAGTCGAACACGAGCGGGACACGCCCCTTCTTCCTGTGAAGAGATCTCGGGACGTGCAGGAGGGCCGAGCGCTCCCGGCCGCCGCTCGTCACGTGGATCCAGCGGTCTCCCGCGGGGCTCTCCCCGCCGGAACAACCCGGCTCACCCGCCATGACACGCTCCGCCGCCGTCCCCAGCGGCTCCGGCGAGCCGCAGCCAGCAAGGACGGCGGCAGCGATCATCAGGAACACCCCTCTTCCGTGGCTGACGATATCCATGCACACCTCCCGAGAGAGGGAACAGTACAATGCGCGTCAGGCATGGCCAGCGCCCCCCTTCTCACGATCGCGCGTGCGATCCGGATGTGTGCTGTGCGCAAATAGCGCTTCGCGCGCCCGGCAAAGCCGACGGCGCGGGTCAGGGGGCTGGCGAGCGCGGCGGCCACGGCCGCGCGAGGCGAGCGTTCAGGCCGGGAGCGCGCCCGCGCCCTCGGCGAGCCTGGCGAGCTCGTCCTCGCCGAGCTCGCGCTCGCCGGCGAACGCGATGCCCACGACGGCGCGCACGCTCGCCGAGGCGTCACGCACCGGCAGGGCCACCGCGGCCTGCGCCGCGACCGCCCTGGCGCCCGGCCGGACGTCGCCGGACGTGTCCGTCTGCAGGTTGCACGTCTGCACGGGCTGGCCGCGCTCCCAGGCGAGCCCGGCCATGCCCTTGCCGCGCGGGACGAGGCGCGTGATCTCCTGCACCTTCTCGGGGATGTTCACGGCCGCGGCCAGCGCGAGCGCGTCGCCCTCGACGAGGTGCACCGTCCCGGCGATGCCCCCATTCTCGGCGACGAAGCTCCGCAGCCACGGCTCGAACGACGCTTGGCGCGCATGCATGCCCGCACCCTCGACCGGCGCGGGGCGTGCGTCAACCGCGAGGATTCGCTCGCCCCCGTCATCCGTCTTTCGTCTTTCGTCTTTCGTCCTTCGTCCTTCGTCCTTCGTCTTTCGTCTTTCGTCTTTCGTCTTTCGTCTTTCGTCCTTCGTCCTTCGTGCGCGTGCGCGTGCGCGCTGACTCCGAAGAATCGCGCACGCGCACGCGCACGCGCACGAAGGACGAGCACGGAAGACGGGAGAGGGGAGAGGGGAGAGGGGGGACGGGAGACGGGAGACGTCTGCACGAAACCCGAGCGAAAACCGCTCTAGCGCGCTCACGCCTCCTCCTTCACGCGCTTCGGCCAGCGCACGAAGAACGTCGCTCCCTCGCCGGGGCGCGACGCGACGCCCACGCTCCCGCCGCGGCTCTCCACGGCCTTCTTCACGACCGAGAGCCCGATCCCGGTGCCCTCCACCTTGTCGCGCGACTCGAGCGTCTGAAACAGGTCCCAGATGCGACCATGGTACTCGGGCGCGATGCCAGGCCCGTTGTCCTTGACGGCGAACTCGTAGAAGGCCCCGGCGTCGTTGCTGGTCACCTCGACGCGCGGATCGCTCCGCCGCGCGTGCTTCAGGGCGTTGCTGATGAGGTTCTGAAACACCTGCTGCATCGGGACGCGCTCCGCGACGAGCGTCGGCATCCCGGGGGCGATCTCGATCCGGGCGCCCGCCGGCGGCGAGAGCAGCTCGACGACCTCCGCGAGCAGCTGGCCGGTATCGACGCTGACCAGATCGCCGCGCAGCCGGCCCGCCCGCGAGTAGTGGAGGATCCCGTCGATGAGCGCCTCCAGGCGGCGCACCCGCCCGCGCAGGAGGTGAATCTGCTCCTGCGTCTCGTCATCCATCTTCCCCGCGAGCGACTCCTCGATCCACTCCGACAGGTTCGCGATCCCCCGGAGAGGCGCCTTGAGGTCGTGCGAGGCGACGTAGGCGAACTGATCGAGCTCCTGGTTCGTCTTCGCGAGCGCCGCGATGAGCTCCTCGCGGTGCTGGCTCAGCTGCTCGATGCGGCGGCGCGCGAGCACCTGATCGGTCACCTCGAAGGCGACCACCATGACGCCCGTGACGGCGCCGGACGGGTCGCGGATCGGCTGCGCGACGTAATTGAAGAAGGCGTCGCTCGCCACGCCCCCGCGCACGATCGGGATGTTCAGCTCGATGATGCGCAGCGGCTGACCGCTCCTCAGCGCGCGATCCAGGGTCGCGATCACCTCGTGCTCGCCGATCTCCGGGAACACGTCGCGCACGCTCTTGCCGACGATCTGCGGCCGGCCGACCATCTCGCAGTACGGCGGGTTCGCGACCTCGTAGACGTGCTCGGGGCCGACGAACACCGCGATGGGGACCGGCGCCTGCATGAAGAGGTCGTACAGCTTCTCGCGCTCGCGCTCGGCCGCCGCCCGCAGGCGCGCGAGCTGGAGGTGCGTGGCGACCCGGGCGACGAGCTCGCGCGCGGAGAACGGCTTCGCGAGGTAGTCGTCCGCGCCCGCCTCGAGCCCCTCGACGCGCGACTCCTCGCCCGCGCGGGCGGAGAGCATGATCACCGGGACGCTCCTCGTGGGCTCGTCGGCGCGCAGCGCGCGCAGCAGGCCGAACCCGTCGAGGTTCGGCATCATCACGTCGGTGAGCACGAGATCCGGCGGGCGCGCGCGCGCCGACTCGAGCGCCGCGACGCCGTCGGCGACCGCCTCGACCGTCCACCGCTCGCGCAGCACGCGCCCGACGTAGTCGCGCATGTCGGCGTTGTCGTCCGCGAGGAGGATGCGCGCCGCCGGGCCCGCCCCGAGCGCGGCGTCCGCCGGCGAGGTCAGCCCCGCCGGCGCGAGGGGAGCGACGTCGTTGTCGGGCTCCGCCCCGGGCAGCCAGCGGAGCGCCTCGTGCACGAAGGGCGCCGCGCCCGTCGCCGTCGACACGAGCGTCCGCCGGGCGTTCACGCGGTCCTGCGGGAGGTGCGCGGTCCCGAGGGGAATGGAGATCGTGAACGACGTGCCCTCGGCGACCTGGCTCGCGACGTGGATGGTCCCGCCGTGCAGCCGGACGAGCTCGTGGACGAGCGCGAGCCCGATCCCGGACCCCTCGTGCGTGCGGGACCGCGCCCCCTGGACGCGATGGAACCGCCTGAACAGGTGCGAGAGCTCGTGATCCGGGATGCCCGTGCCCGTGTCCCTCACGGTGAGGTCGACGCGATCGCCGTGAGCGCGGAGCGAGAGCGCGATCGTGCCCTCGAACGTGAACTTGAGCGCGTTCGAGAGGAGGTTGAGCACGATCTTCTCCCACATGTCGTGATCGACATAGACGGGCTCGGGGAGCGGAGGGCAGTCGACCTCGAACGCGAGGCCCGCCCGCTCCATCGCGGAGCGGAAGGCGCTGGCGAGGTCCGCGGTGAGCGCGGACAGGTCGGTCGGCTCGTAGGACGCCTGGATCCGGCCCGCCTCGATGCGCGAGAAGTCGAGCAGCGCGTTCACCAGCTTGAGGAGCCGGACCGCGTTGCGGTACGCGGTGTCGAGATCGGCGCCCGACAGGCTCCGCTTCGAGGACGCGAGCGCGTCCTCGAGCGGCCCGAGCATCAGCGTGAGGGGCGTGCGGAACTCGTGGCTCACGTTGCTGAAGAAGGTCGTCTTCGCGCGATCGAGCTCGGCGAGGGCCTCCGCCCGCCGCCGCTCTTCCTCGTACGCCTGCGCGTTGGCGATGCCGGCCGAGATCTGGCCGGCCGCGAGGTGGAGGAAGCCGCGGTAGTTGTCGTCGAGGAGGCGGAACGGATTCAGCCCGACGATCAGGACCCCCGCGCGCCCGGTCTCGCCCGACGGGGAGATCGTGAGCAGGGCGGCCTGCGCCGGCGGCCTCGGCCACGCGCCGGTCGGGAGATCCCGGAGGTCCGGCGGCAGGTCGACGACCCGGCTGGCCTCGTGCCCGCGCAGCACCTCGGCCACCGGCCAGATCGACCCCTCCGCCAGCGCGATCGTCTCCGGGGCCGCGGCGTGGCCGCGCGCGATGCCCGTGGTCCCGGCGAGCTGCATGCGCTGCTTGTCGGCGTCGACGACGTAGATGAGCGCGAACGGGAGATCCTTGGCGTCGGTCGCGAGCGAGCGCGCGCTGTGCGCGCACGCGTCCTCCCACGTGCGCGCGTTCGCGGTCTGCGCCGCGAGGTCGCGGAGGAGCGCCAGCTGCCGCTCCCCGATGATGCGCTGCGTGTCGTCGGTGTTGGCGCAGATGATCCCGCCCGTCCCGCCCTGATCGTTGGGCACCGGGCTGTAGGAGAACGTGTAATACGTCTCCTCCTGGTAGCCGTGCCGCTCCATGATGAGGAGGAGCGCCTCATCGTAGGTGCCCTCGTCGCGGCGCATCGCCGACGCGGCGCGCGGCCCGACCTGACCCCAGATCTCGCGCCAGACCACGGACGCGGGCTGCCCGAGCGCCTCGGGGTGCTTGCCGCCCACGATCGATTTGTACGCGTCGTTGTAGAGGTTGATGAGCGCGTCGCCCCACCAGACGAACATCGGCTGGCGCGAGGTGAGGATGATGCGCACGCACGTCTTCAAGCTCTGCGGCCAAGACTGGACGGGACCCAGCGGCGTCGTCGACCAGTCGATCGCGCGCATGCGGGCGCCCATCTCTCCTCCGCCGGCGAGCACGGCGTGGGCGTCCGCGCGATCGGGCGGCGGGCCCTCCTGCTTGAGCGACATGGCTCCTTGTACCGTGCGGGAGGTGGCCGGAGAAGGGCAGAAAGACCGGTGCGCTCCGGGGGAATCGGCGGCCCGGGGCGCGGCGAACCGGGCAACCGCGCTACGCGTCCTCGCCCTCGGGCGGCGGCGCGTGGAGCACCGCGCGGAGCGCCCGGCGCACGACGTCGGGCGCGTAGCCTTGCCGCGCCAGGAACGCGTAGAGCTTCTGCCGCTGTTCCACCGGATCGAGGCGAGAGAGGGAGCGAAGCTTCTTGCGCGCTGCCCGCTCGGCGACGGCGAGCTCATCGGTCCCCTCGTCGGCCATCACCCGGCGGATCGCCGCCTCGGCCACGTCGCGCGCGACGCCCTTGCGGGCCAGGTCCTGCTCGATCCTGCGGCGCGAGCGCGGCTTGCCCACGATGCCGGAGCGGGCCTTCGCCTCGGCGAAGCGCGCGTCGTCGAGGAGCCCGTTCGCCGAGAGCCGCGCGATCGCGGTCGCCACGTGCTCCCGGGGCTCGCCCTTCTCGATCAGGCGCTTCTCCAGCTCCCTGGCCGACCGCGCCCGGAACGACAGGAGCCGCAGCGCCCGCTCGTAGGTCTTCTGCTCGCCCGCGGCGTCCTTCCGGGGCGGCTCCGCCGCGGCGGCGGGGCTGTCCTGCCCGGGCGCGAGGCCCGCGGCGCTCGCCTCGGGGACGGTGGCGAAGGCGACCCCGTCGACGAGGATGACGACGTGGCCTGGCTTGTCCGGCGAGGGGACGATCCCCGTGATGATCGGCATGCGCGGGAGCACGATGGCGCAGCCCGCGCGGGCCGCAAGCGCGCTTCGCCCGGCAGGCCCGGCGGCGCCGCGGCAGCCGCCCGGCGACCCGTCGCTCGGCGGTCGGGTCAGGGATCGAGCACGAGCACGCCGAACGCCTCGGGGACATGGAAGTTCGGCTTGCTCGTGCGGGGCGGGCTCCACGCGAGGTAGCGCCGCGGGTCCTTGCCCTCCATCCGGTAGAGGTTCATGGGCAGCCGCGCGTTCGGGGCGAGCGCCTTCACGATCTCCGGCGCCGCGAGCAGCGCCTCGATGACCGCCGTGCGCTCCTCCGCGCTCTGGCGGGCCGCGATCTTCGCGCCGCTCGACCACGCCGTGTCTTCCAGGCGCGCGCCGCGGTCGACGGCGATATCGAAGAAGTGACCGAACGGCCCGATCTCCACCTCGAAATACCGCCTCGGCGCGCCCGGATCCGGCGTCAGGAACAGCTCGATGCAGTCTTCCCTGTAAAGCCCCTTCCGCTCCTCGCCGACCGGCTTCGATCGATCCGTGTTGAGCCCTGTGTTCGAGAGCTCGAAGAGGGCGTGGAGCCCCGCCTCGGACCAGAGGAAGCGCGCCCGCGTGGGGAACCCGGTGCGCTCGCCGGCGTAATCGGTGTCCCACGCGACGGCCGTCGCGCGGCCCCAGGCCGGGTCGTCCGCCTTCCCGTCGAGCGCGACCTGCTCTCCGGGCTTCAGCCGAGCCGCGCGCGCCTCCGGCTTCGCCGGGCCCGCGGCCGCCCCGCCGTCCCGCGCGCCCGCGGGCGCCGCTTGCGGGGCCGGCGGCGCGGGCTCCGACCCCCTGGCGGGCCCGCCGCCCGGCAAGGGCGCTTGCCCGGGCTCCCAGTCGAGCCGGAAGGGCGCCATCGCCTTGTAGTGGACCGGCCTCGGGGCCTTCAGGAGGTCAGCGCCGTCCCCCGCGATCGTTGTCGTCTTGAGATCGAGCCCGAAGCGCTTCGCCGCCGCGTCGATGAGCGGCGATGTCCGGTGGCCGCCGAGCTCGCGCGCGAGCGCCGGGCTGTTCCACACGCCGAGGAGCTCGGCCACCACCCGGTCGACCCGCACCGGGTTCGTGCCGCCGACCGCCACCATCTCGGCGGTGGGGCGCAGGACCTGGAAGCCGTCGCCGCCCATCGCCGGCGCGCCGTCGCCGAGCACGGCGTCCGGGGTCGAGATCTCGAGCACGTCGACCATCCGCTCGGCGAAGGCGCGGAGCGACGACAGGTAGAGCGCGCGGTCCTCCTGGCCGGCGGCCTTGGTGTCCAGGTAGGGCTTGAGCTCGCGGTGCATCCGCCACTTCTGCTTGTAGGCCGGCGCGCTGTCCGACAGCATGACCGTGCCCTGCATGCCCTTGATGCCGGCCGAGATGACCGAATACCGGTGCATCTTGAGCCGCGGGAGCGACAGGAACAGCCCGCGATCGAGGTGCTCGGCAAGCACCTTGGGCATGAGCAGCGTCGGGACGTGGCTCGCCTCGATGCCGCGGATCGCGAGGGGCTTTCCGGGCCTGTCGCCGGCGACGTCGAAGACCCCGTCGTCGTCCATGGCGACGAGCGCGGCGCCCTCCTCCGCGGCCATCGCCTCGTAGCCGGTCCGCTGGACGAGATCCTTCCAGAACTTGTGCGAGTGGCCGCACCCCTCGGCGATCGTGATCTTCGTGTGCCCGCGGGCCTTGAGGCACTGGACGACGCCGCGGACGAACTCGGGCTGGGTGATGCGGCCGGTCACGCCGTCGTCGCCCTTCGATTTCGCCGGGTCCTTCACGCTGTCGAAACCGCAAATGTTGGGCTTGAGGAGCACGGGAGTCGCCGCGGGCCGGCGGGGCACGACCGCCTCGCAGATGCGCTTGCCGAGCTCGAGGGGACCCTGGCCGCGGAGCACGGTGACGGGCGAGCCGTCGGCCTTGAGGCGCTCGACATGCCGCTTCCGGAGGGCGGCGCCGTCGATGCTGTCCGACGCGATCACCGAGGGGCCGGCGTCGTACCGCTGCGAGGCGCCCGCGACGACGTCGCTCGACGCGGCGGGCACGGCCGTGGGCACGGCCGGGTGCGCGGACGCGGCGGCGAACGAGGAGGCGCTCGCCGCCGGCGCGGGCGCGGCGACCGAGGCCGGCGGCGCCGCGTCCGGCGTCGGCTGCGCGGCGGCGGGCCCGCCGTCGCCGGGGCCGCCGGCCGGCGGGGGCTGCGGGTCCTCGCAGCCCGAAAGCAGGGCGAGCAGCGCCGGGAGCGCGGCGATCGCGCAGGGAGACCGCCGTGGTCGGCGGGCGTGGATCGTCGGAATCCGGTTCATCCTCGCGAGCACGATGGAGCGAAACGGCGCCCGGGTGAAGGCAGAACGTCGAGGGGGGAGCGCCTTGCCTGCCGCGCGGTCGCCGGGTGCGTGTCTGGAAGGGGGGCGCGGGATGAGCGATGACGCCCGCTCGGGCGACCGGCCTCGCGGGACGACGTGCAAGGTGGGAAGGGGACCGCCCTCCGGATGCGTACAGAGGACGAGCCTCGATCCTCGTTGCCCGGAAGCGCGCCGCCGTGACGGCGCGATTCGGAGGCACGGCTCTCCAGGTCATGACAGCCGCCGCGCCGCGCGCGGCGGGGCCTGGGGCTCTCTTGATGACACTTCCTGGAGGAACTCATGAAATCCCGTTTTCCTACGTGCTCAATCCTGCTCGTGGCATCCCTGCTCTCGCTGTCCGCGTGCGGCGACGACGACGGCGACAGCGATGGCGGGGGCGCCGCCTGCGGAGCGTTCGCGGCGTGCGGCGGGGATCCGACCGGATCGTGGACCATCGAGGAGACGTGCCTCGACCCCTCGATGTTCGCGGAGCTCACCGAGAGCTGCAACGCGACGATCGATATCAGCGGCGTCGAGATGGTCGGAACGGCCGAGTTCAAGCCCGACAGCACCTATGTCACGACATCCACGATGGAAGGGCCGATGAAGATCGTGTACCCGCCGTCGTGCCTGACCATGGAGGGCGTCACGCTCACGTGCGCGCAGCTCGACGCGACCATGCAGGAGCTCCTGGCGCAAGGCGCCGCGCCGTTCGCGTCGGCGTCGTGCGCGGCCGCGGGCGCGAACTGCGCGTGCACCCTGGTCCTCGAGGGGACCACCACGACGGGAGCGGGCACCTGGTCGGCCTCCGGCTCGAGCTTGACGGTCCAGGCCGACGGCGAGGCGGCGCAGGAGGTGCCGTTCTGCGTGGAGGGATCCTCGCTCACGATGGCCGTCCAGGCCGGGGAGGAAGGCGACGCTCCGGAGGGGGCGAAGAGCTACATGCGGCTCACGAAGCAGTGAGCCGCGGCGCTCCGGGCCGAATGCGATGAACGCGGAGCGAGGCGGGCGGCGAGGGCGGCGCGGCTCCCCCCGGGCCTCGTCGCCGGCACTCCAGGTCGACGGCGGATGAATGCGGAGCGGGGTGGCTGCACCGAAAGCGGAGGTCCATGGCGCGCATCGCGGAGGGGACCGGGCCGTCGTGCGCCATGGACATCCGCGAGTTCCTCGGAACCTGGAGGTGTGAGGATGAGCCGCCATTCACCGCGTTCGACCGCGTCGCGAGCGTTGACAGGGCAACGCAGCCCCTTCCTGCGCTCGTGGGACGAGCGCCCTACCTGCCTCGCGCCGTTGCTGGCGACCCTGACGTTCCTCGCCGCCGGCTGCGCTGGAGGAGACCCGGCGCGCGGCGCTCCCGAGGACACGCAGGAGGCAGAGCTGCCGCTGGGCGCGGTCTCGATGAGCGTCGCGCGCGCGCGCCACACGGCGACGCGGCTCCTCGACGGCAGGGTCCTCGTCGCGGGCGGCCAGACGGACAATCACGATGACGGGACCCGCCTGCACGCGAGCGCGGATCTCTTCGACCCGGCGACGGACCTCTGGACCCCCGCTGCCTCGATGGGCTCGCCGCGCACCGGCCATTCGGCGACGCTGCTCGCCGGCGGGCCGGTGCTCGTCCTCGGCGGGGAGGCGTTCGTCCCCGGCTTCAGCGGGCAGCCGAGCGGTATCCTCGCGACCGCGGAGATCTATCGACCAGCGCTGAACGCCTGGACGGCCGCGGCGCCCATGTCGACCCCCAGCGTGGAGCACGCGGCCACGCTGCTCGCCGACGGCAGGGTCCTCGTCACGGGGGGACGCACACCGACGTTCTCGAGCGCGGCCAGCTGCGTGATCTACGATCCGGCGACCGACGCGTGGAGCCCCGCTGCCTCGATGCTGTACCAGCGCCGCGGCCACACCGCCGTGACGCTCCTGGACGGCAGGGTCCTCGTGGCCGGGAGCGCGAGAAGGGGCGAGATCTACGATCCTGCGAGCGACACCTGGTCGCCCACCGGGAACATGCTCGCTTCGCGCAGTTACGCGGTCACCGGCGCGCTGCTCCCGAGCGGCAAGGTCCTCGTGACCGGCGGCACGGGCAGCATCGCGTCGGCGCAGGCCGAGATCTACGACCCCGCGACGGGCTCCTGGAGCGCGGCCCCGGGGCTGACGGGCCCGATCGACGACGCGTCCTCCTTCAGCGCGGGCCTCACCGGGCAGCGCGCCGCGTCGCTCCCCGACGGCAGGGTCCTCATCTCGGGCGGGGAAGAGACCACGTACGCGAAATGCCCGTACGACGACTGGCTCCAATGCGACTCCTGGTACGAATGGACGCCCCAGCAGCCCTCCTTTCTCCTGCACGCGCGCTCCTCGCTCTACGACCCGGCGACGGGCGGGTGGAGCCTGGGGCCGTCGCTGCGCCTCGGGCGCAGCCATCACACGGCGACGGCGCTCCTCGACGGCAGGGTCCTCATCGCGGGCGGCTACTTTGCGGCCCGGTCCTCCTACCTGTCCGGGATGATCTTTTTCACCGAGTCCGCGACCGGCAGCGCGGAGCTGCTCACGAGGAGAGTCGCCCCCGGCGCCTCGTGCAGCTCGGCGTTCGATTGCGGGAGCGGCTTCTGTGTGGACGGCGTCTGCTGCGACGCTCGCTGCGACGGGGCGTGCGAGGCCTGCTCGGCGGCGGCCGGCGGGGAGGCGGACGGCGTCTGCTCGCCGCTCACCGGGCCGAGCTGCGACGACGGCAGCGCCTGCACGGGCGGAGACACCTGCCAGGCAGGCGCTTGCGTCGGGACGCCGGTGGGGGATGACGCGCCCTGCGACGACGGCGACGCGTGCACGCGGACCGACGCCTGCCAGGCAGGCGCGTGCGTCGGGTCGGCGCCGGTCACCTGCGCCGCGGCGGGGGTGTGTCATGTGAGCGTCTGCGATCCGGCTTCCGGCCAGTGCGTCGACGCGCTGGCCCCCGGCGGCGCGGCCTGCGACGACGGTGACCCTTGCAGCCAAGGAGACGTGTGCCAGGCGGGCTCCTGCGCCGCGACGACCTCGGACTACGATCATGACGGCGTCTGCGCCGACGCGGACAATTGCGATGAGGACGCCAACCCGGGGCAGGAGGACGCGGACGGCGACGGGGTCGGCGATGCGTGCGAGACCTGCGCTGGCGTGGGCATCTGGGACTTCGACGTCGACGGGATCTGCGACGCCGCCGATAACTGCTTTTCCATCGAAAACCCGGGTCAGGAAGACGCCGACGGAGACGGCCACGGCGACGCGTGCGACTCCTGCGCCGGCGCGGGCGCCTGGGACAGCGACGCCGACGGGGCCTGCGACACATCGGATAACTGCGAATACGTCGCTAACCCAGGGCAGGAGGACGCCGAAGGAGACGGCCACGGCGACGCGTGCGACAACTGTCCGAGCGCGCCGAACCCGGACCAGCGGGACGCCAACCTGGACGGGCTCGGCGATGCCTGCGACCCCTGCTGGCATACGTCGGATCCCGACCGCGGCGCGGTCTGCGACACGCTGGACAACTGCCCCATGTCCGCCAACCCGGGGCAGGAGGACGCGGACGGCGACGGGATCGGCGACGCGTGCGACAGCTGCCTCGGGTACGGCGGAGCGGACAGCGACGGCGACGGCCTCTGCGATGACGCCGACAACTGCGCCTATTCGCCGAACCCCGGGCAGGAGGACGCTGACGGCGATGGCCTCGGCGACGGCTGCGACAACTGCCCGGCCGTGGCGAACCCCGGCCAGCTCAACTCCGACGCGATCGGGCCCGGCGACGCCTGCGACGCGTGCTGGCTGGCCGGGCGGTCGGACTACGACGCCGACGAGCGCTGCGACGACGTCGACAACTGCGCCTATTCGCCGAACCCCGGGCAGGAGGACGCCGACGGCGACGGCCTCGGCGATGCCTGCGATCCCTGCGCCGGCGCGGGGGTCGACGACTGGGATCGCGACGGGCTGTGCGACGCGAACGACAACTGCCCCTACAACCCGAATCCGGATCAGGCCGACAGCGACGGCGATGGCCTCGCGAACGCGTGCGACAACTGCCCGTCCGTCGCGAACCCCGACCAGGCGAACTCCGATGGCAGCCTGCCCGGCGACGCGTGCGACCTTTGCTATCTGGCCGAGCTCGGCGACGTGGACGGCGACGCGGTCTGCGATCCCGTGGACAACTGCGTCGATGTGGCGAACACCGATCAGCGCGACCTGGACCAAGACGGGCTCGGCGATGGTTGCGATCGAACCTGCAGCGCCGTCATCGGCAACGGCGTCGTTCAGCTGGGCGTCACCTGCGCGGGCAACCTCGGCCATCAGGGGGATCTCGGCTCGGACCCGCCCCTGCAGCTCGGTATCCGATACCTCCCCACGGGGAACGAGGGGCTCGGGGATGCATGGAGCTGGGACTCCACGTTCCACGTCGACAACTGGGCCATCGCCGACGCCGACGGCTCGCCGCTCGGCTACACCCGCGGCAGCGATCCGTTCTTGGAGCTCGGGACCATGATCGACGGCTGGCTTTGGTGGAGCTCCGCGTTCCCCGAGGGCTTCGAGGCCACCGCGCTCACCGCGGTGTCGACCGTGCGCCTCGGCTCGACGTTCCTGGTCACGCACGACTACCGCCCGTCCAGCCGCACGCCCGCCCTCTACGAGGTGCTCGTCACCGTGGGGAACATCAGCGCGAGCCCGGTATCGCTCCGGTATCGGCGGACCGTCGACTGGTACGTCCAGCCGGCGTCCGGGTCACCCTCGGAGTTCGTCACCCTCGACCCCGGGACGTCCTCTGCGCTCTTCCACGCGGACGCCGTGTTCTCGCCAGCGGACGCGCTCCTCTCGGCGAGCCACGAGCGGAGCCCGGTGACCGACGCGGGCCCCGCGGACCTGGGCGCGGTCTTCGACTTCGATTTCGGCGCGCTCGATCCCGGCGACACCCGGGTATTCCGGCTGTTCTACGGCGCGGCGGGCACCGAGGCGGAAGCCCTCGACGCGCTCTCCGCGGCGGGCGCGGAGGCGTACGCGCTCGCCCAGCCGAGCGTGCCGGGAGGCGAGACGACCGGCGGCCCCAACACCTTCCTGCTCGGCTTCGCGTCCGGCGACGGCAGCCCGTCGTGCGCGGAGGAGGGCACGTGCGAGGTGACCTGCACCACGGTGCAGCGGGGCGCTTCCGGCGACGTCGCCGACGCGACGATCTTGGCCGCGCACCCCGACAGGAACGAGGGCGGCAGCACATACGCCTTCTCGGGCCTCTATGGCGGCTCCCGGAAACAGGCGCTGTTCCGGTTCGCGCTCGACGCGATCCCGGCGCACGCCACCGTCACGTCGGCCCGGCTCGGCGCGCGCGTCTACGGGTCGAGCGGTCAGACCCTCCGTGCGCACCGGATCACGGCGCCGTGGCAGGAGCAGTCGGTCACGTGGCGGAGCTTCGCGGCGAGCTACGAGGAGGCCGCCGCGGCGTCGCTCTCCGAGGTCTCCCACGACGCCGTGGCGCTCGACGTGACCGAGCTCGTGCAGGCCTGGGTCGGCGGCGCGCTCCCGAACCACGGGCTCCTCCTCGAGGGCGACCCGGCGCGGCAGACGTCGTATCGCTCGAGCGAGCACCCCCGGATCGAGGATCGCCCCTGGCTCGAGGTCTGCTACTTCACTCCATGAAATGCCGGCGCGGCCGCCGCCGTGCTCCGCTCACGCAGAGCACGCGTGCAGCGGCTGCGCGACGGAGAGCCCCGGGACGAGCATCTCGAGCCGCGCCCGCTGCCGCCTCGTCAGCTCCCCGAGGGCGCGGAGCACGGCGAGATCCTTTTGCTTCGCCTCCACGAGGATCGCCACCTCGCGGCCGCCCGACGCCGCCGCGACCTCCTCGCAATAGCGGAGCAGCCCGCGCCCGGTGATGTGCTCGGCGTGCGCCCCGGCCGGCTTCCCCTTGCACTGCTCGCTGTAATGGAGCTCGGGCAGCCGATCGGCCGGCCAGCTGCGGAGGGCGCGCTCGAGCTCCACCTCGAGGGGCGCGCTCCGCGGGTTCGCGGCCCAGTGCAGGTTGTCGAACACGATGGGCACCTCGCCCCCGGTGGCCTCGAGCAGCTCGGGCACCGTCCAGCAGCGCTCGTCGTTCTCGAGCGCGAGCCGCGCGAGCGCCGGCGGCGCGAGCCGGGCGATGCCCGCCCGCAGCCGGGCGGCGGTGCGGTCGCGATCGCCGTGGACGCCGCCGCCGTGCAGGGTGATCGAGCCCTGCGCGCCGAGCAGATCCATCACCCAGCCCTGGTCGTTCATGACGGCGAGCGAGTTCAGCAGGACCTCCTCGTGCGGTGAGGAGAGCACCACGAACTGGCTCGGATGATTCGACAGGTGCACGCCGCCCCGCTCCGCTGCGCGGCGGGCGGATCGCAGATCCGGCACCAGCATGCGCGCCCCCGGCGCGATGTCGAGCAGCGGGAAGAGGTCGCTGGAGATGCGGTGCGCCGTGAAGCCGAGGCCGGCCGAGTGCGCGATGGACCGCCGGACGTACTCGGCGTTGTACCCGTAGATCGGCGTGAGATCGACCAGGCCCTTCAGGTAGCGCCCGAGCTGGGCGGTCTTCAGCGAGGGCTCCGGCATTCCGAGCGACTGACAGACATAGCCGAGTCGAATCATGGCGACAGGGTGTGTCGTCCACGAATCCCCGGCATCGGGGGCGCCGCGATTTTATTCCATGCTGTCGGCTGCTGAGCCCCGCGGGGCTGCCCGGGAGCTCCTATGCCGCGCCGGGGCGCGGCGGGCCCGAGCGGCGATCGCCGGCCGCGCCGACGGAATGCCGTCCGCCGCGTTCGTTTGCTTCGCCGCGTGCACCGTTGACACCGTTGGCGTCGGTGGCCCCGGATGCGCCCGGCGTGGGCACCGGCCGCGCCGCGGCCCACGGCGCGACGCCGCGCCCGCGCCGTGGCAAGACCCGGCCGCGCGCGACGCGGCGGCGGGAGCGGGCAGGTCGCGCCGGGACGAGGCGCGTCGTTCCTGTTGACCCCGCCGGGCGTGAATCGTCTAGTCTCGACGCTCGCTCCCTCTCCGAGCGCGCGCGGCGCTGCGCCGCCTCATACCGCGTTCGATCCGGCGACGGAGCGCACCAGCCAGGCATCACGTCGAATCACGGGTCCTCGTCCAGCGAAATCGTCCGTTCCGACCTTGGTTCGACCGGCGGAGCCGTGCCTCCCCATCGAGGTTGACCATGCCCCACGTGCGGATCTTCTTCCTCCTCGGTCTCACCTTCTTCCTCGCAGCTTGCTCGAGCGACTCCCCCGGGGAACCCAGCGGCGGAGCACCCCTGTGCGGGACGGGGCAGACATTGTGCGGCGATGTGTGCGTCGACCTCGCCACCGACGCGGCCCACTGCGGGGCGTGCGACGTCTCCTGTGAGGAGGGGCAGCTCTGCGATGGGGCGGGGGAGTGCGCGGTGTCGTGCCAGAGCGGGCTCGTGGCGTGCGACGGGACGTGCATCGATCCGGACACGGACCGCGATCACTGCGGGGCGAGCGGCGACTGCACCGGGAGCGACGCGGGCGTGACGTGCGCGGCCGGGGAGATCTGTAGCGGCGCGGGGCGGTGCGAGCTGTCGTGTCAAAGCGGGCTTCTGGCGTGCGACGGGACGTGCATCGACCCGGACACGGACCGCGACCACTGCGGGGCGAGCGGCGATTGCACCGGGAGCGACGCGGGGGTGGCGTGCGCCGATGGGGAGATCTGTAGCGGCGCGGGGCGGTGCGAGCTGTCGTGCCAGAGCGGGCTCGTGGCGTGCGGTGGGACGTGCATCGACCCGGATACGGACCGCGACCATTGCGGGGCGAGCGGCGATTGCCGCGGGAGCGACGCGGGGGTGGCGTGCGCTGACGGGGAGATTTGCAATGGCGCGGGGCGGTGCGAGCTGTCGTGCCAGAGCGGGCTCGTGGCGTGCGACGGGACGTGCATCGACCCGGACACGGACCGCGACCACTGCGGGGCGAGCGGTGATTGCACCGGGAGCGACGCGGGGTTGGCGTGCGCTGACGGGGAGATTTGCAATGGCGCGGGGCGGTGCGAGCTGTCGTGCCAGAGCGGGCTCGTGGCGTGCGGCGGGACGTGCATCGACCCGGATACGGACCGCGACCACTGCGGGGCGAGCGGCGATTGCACCGGGAGCGACGCGGGGTTGGCGTGCGCTGACGGGGAGATTTGCAATGGCGCGGGGCGGTGCGAGCTGTCGTGCCAGAGCGGGCTCGTGGCGTGCGGCGGGAGGTGCATCGACCCGGACACGGACCGCGACCACTGCGGGGCGAGCGGCGATTGCCGCGGAAGCGACGCGGGGGAGGCGTGCGCTGACGGGGAGATCTGCAACGGCGCGGGGCGGTGCGAGCTGTCGTGCCAGAGCGGGCTCGTGGCGTGCGACGGGACGTGCGTCGACCCGGACACGGACCGCGACCACTGCGGGGCGAGCGGTGATTGCACGGGGAGCGACGCGGGGGTCCCGTGCGCGGCCGGGGAGATCTGCAACGGCGCGGGGCGGTGCGAGCTGTCGTGCCAGAGCGGGCTCGTGGCGTGCGACGGGAGGTGCATCGACCCGGACACGGACCGCGACCACTGCGGCGCGAGCGGCGATTGCGCCGGGAGCGACGCGGGCGCGATCTGCGGCGCGGGCGAGATCTGCACCCACGGCGCGTGCGAGGCCTCGTGCGCGCCGCCGCTCGTCGCGTGCGGCGGGGCCTGCGTCGACCCGTCGACCGATGAGACCTACTGCGGCGCCGCCGGCGACTGCGCGGGGGCCAGCGCGGGCGTGACGTGCAGCGCGGGCGAGGCGTGCGTCGCGGGGGCCTGCGCGAGCGCGGACGCGAGCCTGTCCGGGCTCGCGGTCTCCAGCGGAGCGCTGAGCCCGGCCTTCGATCCGGGGTCGAAGCTCTATGTCGTGTCCGTCGAGGATCAAATCGCCTCGATCGAGGTGACGCCCACGGCGTCGGCCGAGGGGGCCACGATCGCGGTCAATGGGACCGCCGTCGCCTCCGGGAGCGCCTCGCCGCCCATCCCGCTGATCGAGGGCGGCAGCACGGCGATCACCATCGAGGTGACCGCGCCGAGCGGGGACGTGACGAGCTACGGGGTGGTGGTGCTCCGCGGCGGGGTCGCCTCGGCGTACCTCAAGGCGTCCAACACCGACGCGGGAGACCAGTTCGGCTTCGCGGTCGCGCTCGACGGCAACACGCTCGCCGTGTCCGCGCTCGGGGAGGACAGCGCCGCGACCGGGGTCGACGGAGACCAGAACGACAATACGAAGAGCTCCGGCGCCGTGTACGTGTTCGTGCGGGACGGCGGCTCCTGGGTCCAGCAGGCGTACCTGAAGCCGAGCACCGCCGACGTGAACGACGACTTCGGGTACAGCCTGTCCCTGTCCGGCGACACCCTGGCGGTCTCCGCGCGGGGCGAGGACAGCAGCGCCACCGGCGTGAACGGCAATCAGGCGAACAACGGTGCGCCGGGCTCCGGTGCCGTGTACGTCTTCCGGCGCAGCGGAGGGACGTGGTCTCAGGAGGCTTATCTCAAGGCCTCCAACACGGATGCGCAGGATCAGTTCGGCCACGCGGTGGCGCTCGCGGGAGACACCCTGGTGGTGGGCGCGCCGGGCGAGGATAGCGGCTCCACCGGCGTGAACGGCGGACAGGGGGGCGCCGTGGTATCGCAGACCGGGGCTGCCTACGTGTTCACGCGCGCCGGGGCGACCTGGGCCCAGCAGGCGTACCTGAAGGCGTCGAACACCGGGGCCGGCGACGCGTTCGGCACCAGCGTCGCGATCTCCGGGGACACGATCGCGGTGGGCGCGACCGGCGAGGCGAGCGCCGCGACGGGCGTGAACGGCGTGCAGACGGACAACGCGGCTCCCGGGAGCGGCGCCGTCTACGTGTTCGCGCGCGCCGGGACGACGTGGAGCCAGCAGGCGTACCTGAAGGCGTCGAACACCGGCGCGGGCGACGCGTTCGGCGCGAGCGTCGCGATCTCCGCGCACGCCCTCGCGGTGGGCGCGACCGGCGAGGCGAGCGCCGCGACGGGCGCGAACGGCGCGCAGGCCGACGACAGCGCGCCCGGGAGCGGCGCCGTCTACGTGTTCACGCGCAGCGGGACGAGCTGGTCGCAGCACACCTATCTCAAGGCCTCCAACGCGGAGAGCGGCGACGCGTTCGGCGCCTCGGTCTCGATCGACAACGATTTCCTCGCCGTGGGCGCGCCAGGCGAGGACAGCAGCTCCGCGGCGTGGGGCTGGCTCGAGTCGGACAACGGCGCTCCCGGGAGCGGGGCCGCGTACCTGTTCGAGCGCGGAGGCGGCGTGTGGTCTCAGGACGCGTACATCAAGGCGTCGAACACCGGGGCGTCGGACGCCTTCGGGGCGCGCCTCGCCCTGTCCGGCACGACGCTCCTCGTGGCCGCGGCCTCGGAGGACAGCAGCGCCACGGGCGTCGACGGCGACGGGGCGAACGACGCGGCCGACGGCAGCGGCGCCTGCTACACGGCGAGCTGGTAGCGGCGGCGAGCGCCCAGGTCCTCCGCCTTCCCCGAGAACCGGAGCTCCGCACCACCGCCGCTCAGCGCCGATCCAGCCCCACGATCCGGTCGAGCAGCCCCCGATCGAGGCTCGCCTCGACCGCCGTGGCGAGCCGGTCGTACTCCTCGTGGCGGCTCGGGATCGCCGCCTCCCCCGCGGGCGCAGGGAGCCCCCGCCGCGCGCGCAAGGCCGCGAGGAGCGACCGCCGGAGCCCGTCGTTCTCGAACAGCCCGTGGATCATCGTGCCCACCACCGCGCCGTCCGCCGACACGGCCCCGTCGAGCGCCGCCTCGGCCCGGCCGCTCCTCGACCGGATCGCGAACGCCGCGCGTGCGCCGCCCAGCCGCTCCACCTGGCCCATGTGGATCTCGTAGCCGGTCAGCTCTCCCGCCCCCCCGCTCGCTCCCTCTCCGCTCGCCCCGTCTCCGCCCTCTCCCTCCCCAGCGCTCCCCGCGCCGAGGAACGACCTCCCCGCGATCCGCGCCCGCACCTGCGCCGTCGTCTTGGTCCGCTCGAACCGCGTCCACACGTCGAGCAGCCCCAGCCCGCGCGCCGACGGCTCGGCCGACTCGACGCCCTCCGGATCCTCGATCGCCCCGCCGAGCATCTGGCAGCCGCCGCAGATCCCGAGCGTCCACCCGCCCCGCTGGGCGCGCGCCGCCACCGCCTCGGCCAGGCCGCGCTCGCGCAGCCACGCGAGATCCGCCATCGTGCTCTTCGTCCCGGGGAGCACCACGAGATCCGCCCCGCCGATCTCGTCCGGCCGCTCGATGAACCGCACCACCACGCCCCGCTCGTGCTCCAGCGGCTCCACGTCGTCGTAGTTCGAGATCCGCGGCAGCCGGACCACCGCGATGTCGAGCTCCCCCGGGCCCGCCGGCGCCCGCCGCCGACGGCCCTCCAGCGCCACCGAGTCCTCGTCCGCGATCCGCAGCTGCTTCAGGTACGGCACGACGCCGAGCACCGGGACGCCCGTCCGCGCCGTGAGCATCTCGAGCCCCGGCTCGAGCAGCTTGATGTCGCCGCGGAACTTGTTGATCACGAACGCCGCGACGCGCGCCCGCTCGTCGGGCTCGAGCAGCGCCATCGTCCCGACCAGCGCCGCGAACACCCCGCCGCGATCGATGTCGCCCGCGAGGAGCACCGGCGCGTCGGCGACGCGCGCGACGTGCATGTTCACGATGTCGCGGTCCTTCAGGTTGATCTCCGCCGGGCTGCCCGCCCCCTCGATCACCACGACGTCGTGCGCCTCCCGGAGCCGCCCGAGCGACCGGGCGATGATCTCCTTGAGCTCCCCCCGGTACGCGAAGTAGTCGCGCGCGTGCAGGCTCCCGATCGGCTTGCCGAGGACGACCACCTGCGAGCGCGAGTCCCCCTCCGGCTTGAGCAGCACCGGGTTCATGTCGACCGTCGGCGGCACGCGCGCCGCCTCGGCCTGCACCGCCTGCGCCCGGCCGATCTCGCCGCCGTCCACCGTCGCGAACGAGTTCAGCGCCATGTTCTGCGACTTGAACGGCGCGACCCGGAGCCCCCGCCGCTGGAACATCCGGCAGAGCGCCGTGCACAGCAGGCTCTTGCCGACCGAGGACGCGGTGCCCTGCACCATCACCGTGAGCGCTGTCATCGCCAAAGCTCCTGTCCGAGGGAGGTCGCCCCGAGCGCGGCCGCCGCGAGCCCGGCGAAGAGGAGCGCCGCGAGCACCACGATCCGGCAGGCCTCGTCGATGAGCTCCCGCCGGAGCGGCTCGATCGCGTCGCCGAGCCGGTAATGCCCGCGCTTCTCGAGCTCGACCCGGAGCAGCCCCGCCATCGCCGCCATCGGCCGGCCGGCGTTCGGGCTCTCGGTGCGGCCGCCGTCGCGCCGGAGCACCGCGAGGCCGCGGCGCGCGTCGGCGCCGCGGAGCCAGCCGGCCGCGAGGAGCAGGAGCGCGGTGAGCCGCGCCGGCACGAAGTTCAGCGCGTCGTCGAGCCGCGCCGACGCCTTGCCGAGGTACTCGTAGCGGCCGTGGTAGCCGATCATCGCGTCGAGGGTGTTCACGGCGCGGTAGAAGAGCGCGCCCGGCAGCCCGAAGAGGGCGAAATAGAAGAGCGGCGCGACGAAGCTGTCCGACGCGTTCTCCGCGACCGACTCGACCGACGCGGCGACCAGCGCGGGCTCGTCGAGCTCCGACGGGTCGCGGCTGCAGAGGCTGCGCAGGGCGCCGCGCGCCGCGGGGACGTCGCCGGCCGCGAGGGCGTCGCGCACGCCGAAGGCCGCGTCGCGGAGCGCGCGGAGGGCGAAGGTGGGCTTCAGGAGGAGCCCTGACAAAGCGACGCCGACGACCGGGTGCGGGGCGATCAGCGCGGCGGCGAAGGCGCCCAGCGCCGCGAAGAGGCAGGGCACGGCGAGGGCCATGAGCGCGCCGAAGAGGAGCTCGGCCGCGCGGCCGCCCCGCGGCGCGCGGCGCTTCAGGGCGTTGATGGCGGAGCCCATCCACACGACCGGGTGGACGGCGGCGGGCGGCTCGCCGCAGGCGAGGTCGAGCGCGACCGCGAGGAGCAGCGCCGCGGCGGCCGTCATCGCCTGTCCTCGCCGCCGACGAGTGCGACCGGCCCGGGGCGCAGGCGCAGGATCGCGCCCATCACGGCCACGTAGAGCTCGCTCGCCGAGCGGCCGAGCCGCTGGTGCGCGCGGCCGGCGAGGTCGCGGAAGACCCGGCCGAGCCGGCTCTCGGGGACCACGCCCATGCCCACCTCGTTCGAGACGAGGACGACGTGGGGCGCCGCCGACTCGATGGCGGCCGCGAGCGCCTCGATGCGCGCCTCGATCCGCTCGGGCGCGCGGCCCTCGGTCTCATCGCGGAGCAGCAGGTTCGACAGCCAGAGGGTGAGGCAGTCGACGACGATCACGTCGACGCCGGTGAGCGAGGCGATGCGCTCCGGGAGCGCGACGGGCTCCTCGACGGTGACGAACGCGTCGCCGCGCTCGCGGGCGTGGGCGTCGATGCGCGCGCGCATCTCGTCGTCGAACGGCTCGGCGGTCGCGACGAAGGCGCGGCGCTCCCCGAGCGAGCGCCCGAGCGCCAGCGCGAACGCGCTCTTGCCAGAGCGCACGCCGCCGCCGACGAGGGCGACCCGCCGCGGCGCCGCGCCGTGTCCGGTCATCGCGCCCGCTCCTCGCGGTGCGCGGCGGCGCTCGCCACGAGCCCCTCGGGGATGAGCGGGTTCGAGGCCCAGTGCGCGTGCACGTAGGAGGCGAGGACCCCCTGCGCCCGGTACCCCTCGCGCGCGACCTGGCCGCCGCGCCGGCGCCGCACGGAGTAGGCGTGCTCGATCGGCAAGGGCGCCTGCGCGGCGGGCGAGGGCGCCGGCGCGTCGGGCGAGGGCGCCTGCGCGTCGGGCGAGGGCGCCTGCGCGGCGGGCGAGGGCGCGGGCGCCGCGGGGCGGAGCTCGGAGTAGCGGAACTGGTGCCCGCGGAAGCGCAGCCCCGGGCCGCCGAGGATCGTGCGCGCCTGCGTCTCGACCTCGACGTAGCCGAGCGCCTGCAGCTTCTCGCACATCACGGCCTCGGCCGGCACGAGCCCGACCATGGGGTGCGCGCGCCCGTCCAGCGTGCGGATCGCCTCGGTCAGGTACATGAGCCCGCCGCACTCGGCGTAGATCGGGCCCCCGCGGCCGGCGAACGCGCGGATCTCGGCGCGCAGGGCGGCGTTCTCGGTCAGGCGCTCCGCGTGCACCTCGGGGTAGCCGCCGCCGAGGTAGAGCGCGTCGACGTCGGGCAAGCGCGCGTCGCGGATCGGCGAGAACCGCACGAGCTCCGCCCCCGCCGCCTCCAGGCGGCGCAGGTTGTCCGCGTAGTAGAAGTGGAACGCCTCGTCGAACGCCACGCCGATGCGCGCCCGGCGCGGCGCATCCCCGGCGGCGGACGCGCCGGCCGGCGACGTCGCCGCGTCGGATGTGCCCGGCGACGTCGCTGCCTCCGAGGCCGCCGGCAAGGCCGGCGCCTCTTTCGCGTCGGAGGCCGCCGGCAAGGCCGGCGCCTCTTTCGCGTCGGAGGCCGCCGGCAAGGCCGGCGACCTCCGCGCGATCTCCAGCAGCGCGTCGAGCCCGATCCACGCCTCGGCCTGCGCGCCCCAGTGGTCGAAGCGCTCCTCGGGGATCGCCGCCTCGTCGGCCGTCCGCAGGCCGAGGTGGCGCTCGGGGAAGCGCTGCGCCTCGTCCCGCGGCAGGCCGCCGATCACCGGCGGCGAGCGCTGCGCCTGTCGAAGGATGTCGAGGTGCCCCCGGCTGCCGACCTGGTTGCACACGACCGCCGCCACGCGGAGCGCCGGATCGAAGCCCGCGAAGCCCTGCACCAAGGCCGCGACGCTGCGGGCCATCCCGGACGCGTCGACCACGAGCGCGACCGGCGCCTCGAGCCACTTCGCGATCTCGGCCGTCGAGCCCACCTCCCCGGTCGGGCTCGCCCCGTCGAACAGCCCCATCACCCCCTCGATCAGCGCGACGTCGGCGCCCGCGGCCTCCGCCGCGAACGTCGACAGGACCGCGTCCCGGCCCATCATCCAGCCGTCGAGGTTGTGCGACGTCCCGGCCACGGCGCGGCCGTGGTACGTCGGATCGAGGTAGTCGGGCCCGCACTTGAACAGGGCGACCCGGAGGCCGCGGGCGCGGAGCGCGCGCGCGATCGCCACGGTCGCGGTCGTCTTCCCGACGCCGCTCGCCGTGCCGGCGATGACGAGCCGGGGGATGGCCGGGGACATCAGAAATCGACTCCGATCTGGGCCTTCATCCCCTGCTCGAACGGGTGCTTCACGGACCGCATCTCGGTCACCAGATCGGCGAGCGCGACGAGCGCGTCGGGGGCGTTCCTGCCGGTGATCACGACGTGCACGTGCGGGGGCCTCGCGCGCAGCGCCGCGAGGAGCTCGTCCTCCGTGATGAAGCCGTAGTGCAGCGCGTACGTGATCTCGTCGAGCACGACGATGTCCTGCTCGCCGCCCCCGATGAGCGCCGCCGCCTCCTGGAAGGCCGCGCGCGCCGCCGCCTTGTCGCGCGAGAGGTCGTCGCTCTCCCAGGTGAAGCCGCGCCCCATCACGAGGAAGGTGAGCCCGGGGAGCGTCTCGGCGAACAGGCGCTCTCCCGTCTTCCATTTCCCCTTGATGAACTGCACGACGGCGACGCGCATGCCCCGGCCGAGCGCGCGGAACACCATCCCGAGCGCGGCGGTCGTCTTGCCCTTGCCGTGGCCGGTATAGACGATGACGAGCCCTCGTCGCCCCGCCGCCGCCGCGCCCGCCCCGGCCCCTTGCTCCGCGCTCACGAGCCCTCCTCCGCCGGACGGGGAGCGCGCGGCTTCTCCGCCTTGCGGAAGCGGTGGCTGAACTCCGGATCGTAGAGCCGCGAGTCGGCGAAATCCGTGGACGTGAGCACCCGGCCCACGAGGATCATCGACTGGCTCTTGATCCCCTCGGCCCGCACCTTCTCCCGGATGTCGGCGAGCGTGCCCGTCACGATCTTCTGATCGGGGCAGCTCGCCTTGTGCACAACGGCGACCGGGCAATCAGCGCCGTAGGACGGGATGAGCGCCGCGGTCACGTCCTTGAGCAGGGTGATGCTGAGGAACAGGCAGAGCGTCGCCTGGTGGCGCGCGAGCTCCTCGAGCCGCTCGGCGGGCGGCACCGGCGTGCGCCCCTCGGCGCGGGTCAGGATCACGGTCTGCGAGAGCTCGGGCAGCGTGAGCTCGCGCCCGAGCGCCGCGGCGGCCGCGGTGAACGACGAGACGCCGGGGACGATCTCGTAGGGGATCCCGAGCGCTTCCATCCGGCGCATCTGCTCGGCCGTCGACCCGAACAGGACCGGATCGCCCGTGTGCACGCGCGCCACGTCGTGCCCCGCGTCCCTGGCCTCGACGAAGACCTCCACGATCTGGTCGAGGGTCATGCCGGACGAGTCGATGACCCGGGCGTCCGGCCGCGCGGACGCCACGATCTCCCGCGGGACGAGGGAGCCCGTGTACATGACGACCGGGCAGCGGGCGACGAGCTCGGCGCCGCGGACCGTGATGAGCCCGGGATCGCCCGGGCCCGCGCCGATGATGTAGACGCGCATGGGGGTTCTCTCCTCGTGTCGTGCGCCGGCGGTCGCGCCGGGGCCGGCGGGCGCGCGAAGCTAGAGCGAACGCGCGGCGAACGCCAGGGCTCATCGTGGAGCCTCCCGGTCGCGCCGCCGCGGGCGCAGCTCCGCCCGCGTCGCCAAGAAAGAGCCTTGACCGCTGTCGGTTCACTGTTATAAGAAGTAACACTGTTACGAACTGGCGACGCGGGAGCCTGCGCCGCCGCCCAGCGGCCCCACGACACGGACATGGCGAGCACGCGCGTGAAGACCACGAAGACCGGCGGCGCGACCCAGGCGGAGCGCCTGCAGGCGTCGAGCCTGCAGCGCCGCGAGCAGCAGAAAGAGAACCTGCGGGGCGCGATCCTGGCGGCGGCGGGCGAGCTGTTTCTGGAGCAGGGGTACGAGGCGTTCTCGATGCGCCAGGTGGCCGAGCGCATCGGCTACTCGGCGACGACGATCTACCGCTATTACGAGAACAAGGACGATCTCCTGTTCGCCATCGTCCACGAGGGCTTCACCGAGTTCCTGCGGGCGCTCGTCGCGGCGGCCGAGAGCACGGCGGACCCGATCGAGCGGATGGAGGCGCTCGGCGCCGCGTACGTTCGGTTCGGCATGCAGAACCCGGTGCACTACCGGCTGATGTTCATGCAGCGGTTCGACTTCGTCTTCGACCAGCGGAAGGAGCAGCAGCAGCCGATGGTCGAGTCGTTCGATGTGCTGCAAAAAGCGGTCGCGTCCGCGATGGCTGCCGGCGCGATGCAGCGCGGCGACGTGGAGCGCCACAGCCAGGTGATCTGGGCCCTGGTCCACGGGATCACCTCCCTCGCCCTGGCCAACGGCGGCCGCTTCAGCCCCGAGGACGTCGATCGGACCATGGAGATCGCCATGAAGATGATGGTCCGAGGCCTGCGCCCCTGACCGCTCTCTTTTTTTCTCGCAAAGTTAACACTGTTACGCATGGTTTCGACGTTACTTTCGTCGATGGAGGATGTGATGGATCGCGTCTTTGGTCTGAGTGGCTTCCTCGTACTGCCGTTCTGGGCCTTGATGATCTTTCTGCCCCGCGCTCGCTGGACGCGGCGGATCATGGAGTCGCCGCTCGTGGTCGTCGCGCCCGCGCTGCTCTACACGGCGCTCGTCCTGCCGGTCATCGGCGAGGTGCTGCCGATCGTCAACCGACCGAGCCTCGCGGCGGTCGCCGCGCTGCTCGGCTCGCCGGCCGGCGCCACGATCGGCTGGGTCCACTTCCTCGCCTTCGATCTCTTCGTGGGCCGGTGGGTGTACCTCGACAGCCGCGATCGCGAGATCTCGCCCTGGCTCATGGCCCCCGTGCTCTATCTGACGCTCATGCTCGGCCCGATGGGGTTCGCGCTCTACCTCGCCGTCCGCGCCGTGGCCGAGCGCTCGGCGCGCGCCCGCGGCGCGATCGCGGCGAGCCTCCGCGCCGAGGAGGCCTGAGATGAGCGCGCGATCGCTGCACACCTCTCTCCAGCTCCCTCGCTCGATCGAGGAGCTCCTCCGGCGAAGCCCGGTCCTGTTCACGGCCGCCGCCGTCCACGTCGCGCTGCTCGTCCTGCTGCTCGGCGTCGCCCCGCTCGACACGCGCCTCGTGACGGGGTTGAACCCGTGGATCAAGCCGGCGAAATTCGCCGCCTCGATCGCCATCTACCTGCTGACGGTCAACTGGCTCGTCGGCGACGTCGCGCTCCCGCCGAGAGGCCGGCGGGCCGTCGTCTGGGGCACGGTGGCGATGGTGAGCTTCGAGATGATCGCGATCACCGTGCAGGCGGCGCGGGGCGTGGCGTCGCACTTCAACCGATCGTCGCTGTTCGACGGGGCGGTGTTCGCGCTCATGGGCATCGCCATCCTGGTGAACACGGGGCTCGCGGCGTACCTCGCGTCCAGGTTCTGGACGGCGCGACCTCCGCTGCCGGCGCCCTATCTCTGGGGCATACGGCTTGGTTTCGTCCTGTTTCTGCTGGCGTGCGCGGAAGGCGGATTCATGTCGGAGCATAACAACGCGCACAGCGTCGGCGTCGCGGACGGCGGGCCCGGGCTCCCCATCGTCAACTGGAGCACGCAAGGCGGCGACCTGCGCGCGGCGCACTTCTTCGGGATGCACGGGCTGCAAGCCGTCCCGCTGTTCGGAGCCTGGCTGTCGGCGCGGGCGTCGGGGTCGGCGTCGCGCACGCGGCGGGCGGTGCGATGGGTCATCGCGTTCGGCGTCGTCTACGGCGCCGTCGCGCTGGGGCTCTTCGTCATGGCGCTCGCGGGGCAGCCGCTGATTCGCATGTAGCGCGCCACGGGGAACGGCGGGCCCAGGCTCCGAGGCGCCGACGCAGGCGATCACCTGTAGAAGGCGACGTCGTCGACGTAGACGTCGAAATCCTGGTCCTGCGCGAACCGGAACTCGATCACGTAGAGCCCTGCGCGGTCGAGGGCCTGGGCCTCGGGCTCGGCGCCCCAGCCCTCGCGCGTGAGCTCGTCGAAGGGGATGACGACCTCGGCCCACTCCGCGCCGAGGTGCGCGGTGTAGAACCAGTGGTCGAAGCACCGGTTGGGCTCGCCCGAGCCCGCCGCTTCATCGCAGATCCCGCCCGCGGGCTCCGAGACCTTGTCCGAGACGTTGACCTTCATGGTCGCCTCGGCGCCCGCGTCGCCGAGCTTGGCCCAGAAGACGATACCGGTGTACGCAGACGCGTCGTAGGGGAACACCTGCATGTCCTCGCCGTTCAGCGCGAAGCCGATCCCGGCGCCCCACTCCGTGAAGCCGGACCCGAACGTGTGCATCGCCAGCGTGCTCTCGCCGCGCGGCGGCATGAGCGCCTCGGGGACGAACCCGACGGGCATCTCCTCCGTGTAGACCGGGGGAGATTGCGTGCCTGTCCCATCATTGTAGCTGTACCAGTGGCCGAGTCTGCCACCCGTCTCCGTGATGGAGCTGTCGCCGTCCTCCATGTCGTCGATCAGATCGAGGTCCGTCGGGACGGCGACATCGCCCCCGCCGCCCCCCGCGCCGCCCGAGGCCGAGGCGGACGACCCGCCGCCCGCGCCGCCCGCGCCGCCCGCCCCGTCCGCCAGGTGGTAGCGCTCATCCAGCCCCACGAGGGCGGTGCACCCGCCGGCTGTGAGCGTCCACGCCGCCCACATCCATGCTGCGCGCCTCTTCGCCATGGCTTCTCCTACCACCGCCGCGCGGGCGCGGTCCACCGGCGCGCTGGACCGCCGGAAGCGCCGTGCTGCCGCACGCGTCCTCCGCGCCCGGCGATCGTGGCGCCTCTCGACGAGCTACCGCGGGCGGCACCCCGCCGGCAGGGCCGGCAAAGATTTGCCGGCAACAGGTTGCCCACCGCCGGCAAATCTTTGCCGACGAGAGGTCGCCGGGATGCCTGACCGGCCGGCGATCGTGCCCTCGGAGGTGCCGGGTCGGGTCGGGCGCCGCCGACAAGGGGCTTTGGCCGTGTAGACGGCACGGGCGCTGCAAAGCCCCGGCGCGGGCAAGCTCTCGCGCAGCCAGGCGAGGTGAATCGCGATGCGCGCGGGCAATCGCGTTCGGTCGCGCACCACGACAGCCCGACTGCCATTCCGACGGGATCGATCGTCGACACGAGCGCGCCCCGGCTCGGTCAGGGAGAGGCGCGCACCGCCCTGAGGCGTGCGATGCCCGAGCGTCCTCGACGCACGCCGCGCCCTCCGGAGACGCGACCCTTGTCCGTGACGCCGGAGGGACAGGAGAGCACCCATGAACTGGGCGAGGTCCCCCCTCGCTCCGCTCGCGCGCGGCTCGCAAACCCGTGGGTCCCCATGTCCCGAGCTCGGCAGTCGAGTCCCAGCGGTCAAGTCCGCTCAGGCCGCTGCTCGGCAGTCGCAACTGTTGTATTGCCTACCTTTGCCCACATCTCGCAGCGCGCTCGGGCGGCGTCTCTTGGACCGGTCGAACGAACCTGATATGGAGAGCAGCGAGGGGCATTACATGCAGTCGAGCGAACCGGTTCGGGACGACGCGGGGACGACCTGGACCTTGGAGGCGGGGGTGCCTTCAGCGCTGCAGCAAAGCGCGGCGCTGCGCATCGCCCTCATGTGGCGCCACGCCGGAAAGATGGAGACACGCCTGCTCTCGCCGGACACGCCGCTCGTCGTGGGGCGCAGCGTGCCTGCAGCGCTCTGGATCGACGATCGTACCCTCTCGCGGGAGCACGCCCGCTTCGTCCTCTCCGGCGGGCGGGTGTGGGTCGACGATCTGGGATCCAAGAATGGTACATTCCTCGACGGCCGCCGCGTCTCGCGTGCCCGGATCGCGGTGGGGGATGAAATCGTGCTCGGCAACGTCGCGCTGCGGGTGCAGGCGCTCGGCGCCGGGGGAGAGTCCCTCGATCTCGAAGGAGAGGAGAGGCTCTTGCGCCGCGTGGAGGACGAGCTCACGCGCGCGCGACATTTTCGCCGCCCGTTCGCGCTGCTCCATGTGCGTATCGGCGCGGCGGTCACGGCCGAGGGCTGGATCAAGGTCTTGCGCGCGTGCCTGCAGCCGGTGCACCGCGTGGCGCTCTACGGCACCGGCGCGGCCCAAGTGCTGCTGCCCGAGACCGGCGCCGCGGAGGCGGGCCGCATCGCTGAGGCCATCGCGGCCTCGCCCATCGGCGGCGACGCCCGGCTGCTCGTGGGCTGCATCGTCTACCCGGACGCCGGCAGCAACGCGAACGAGCTCTTCGCGGCCGCGCGCGAGGCCGCCCGCCGCGCCTCGCCCGAGCGCCCGGTCGCGCACGGCCCCTCCGCGGCTGCGGCCACGGTGCTCGCGCGGGAGGACCCGGCCGCGGGAGGGATCATCGCCGGCCAGCGGATGCGCGCGGTGCTCGAGGCCGTGAAGCGCGTGGCGGCCTCGCGCATCCCGGTCGTCCTGCACGGCGAGACCGGGACAGGCAAAGAGGTCCTCGCGCGGATGATCCATGAGAGCGGGCCGCGCAAGGGGATGCGCATGGTGCGCGTCAACTGCGGGGCGATCCCGAAGGACCTCGTCGAGAGCACCCTCTTCGGCCACGAGCGCGGGGCCTTCACGGGCGCCCTCCAGCAGCAGAAGGGCGTCTTCGAGGAGGCCGACGGCGGCACCGTGTTCCTGGACGAGATCGGCGAGCTGCCGCCGGCGGCGCAGGCCGCGCTCCTCCGCGTGCTCGAGGTGGGGGCGTTCAGCCGCGTCGGCTCGAGCCGCGAGATCGAGGTCGACGTGCGCGTCGTCGCGGCGACGCACCGGGACTTGGAGGCGATGGCTGCGTCCGGCGCATTCCGGGAAGATCTCTATTATCGGCTGAGCGGCGTCGTCGTCGACATCCCGCCGCTGCGCGAGCGAAGGGACGAGATCGAGCCGCTCGCGCGGCACTTCCTGCGCGCGGCCGGCGAGGCCAACGGTCGACACGTCGAGGGCGTCGCCCCGGAGGCGCTCGCGCTGCTCGGCGCCTACGCGTGGCCTGGCAACGTGCGCGAGCTGCGGAATGTGATCGAACGCGCGGTCGTGGTGGCGCGCGGCGCGATCATCGAGCCGGAGGACCTCCCGCCGAGGGTGCGCGCGGCGGAGCGCGCGGCAGAGCCGGAGCGCGTACCGCACGCGGGCGGCGCTTCGGCGCCTGGCCGCCTCTCGACGTTGCTGGACTCGGCGCCACGCTCCTCGGCGCCGCCCGCCCCGGAGGAGGCGCCGGCCGCAGCGGGGCGGCCGGTCCGCGGGAAAGTGCAGCAGTACGAGGCCAAGCTCCTCCACGACACGCTGGAAGCCGCGGGCTGGAGCCGGGCCGAAGCCGCGCGGCGGCTCGGGATGCCGGTGCGGACCCTGTCGTACCGCATGAAGGTGCTGGGCGTGAAGCGGCCCTCTTCTTGCTAATGCTCCTTGCCCATGTTCGATGCACCCCGGCAGACGCGCGCCGCCGGGAGCGCGCCACCTCGCGATGACCATGTCGAACCGGACGATTGCGCGGAAGTACACGCTGATACGTGAGATTGGCCGCGGTGGGATGGGCGTCATCTGGGAGGCGCTCGACCAGGCGCTCCGCCGGCCCGTGGCGCTCAAGGTGATGACGCCCGAGCACGTCACCTCCAGCACGGCGCGGCGCCGCTTCGAGCAAGAGGCGATGGCGATCGCCCGGCTCCGGAACGAGCACATCGTCCAGATCCATGACTATGGTATCGACGAGGATTGCCCTTACATCGTGATGGAGCTCCTCGAAGGAGAGGACCTCGAGGGCAGGCTCGTCCGCGAGCGGCAGCTCTCGCCGTCGGCCACGCTCGCCCTGCTCCGGCAGATCGCCGTCGGCCTCCAGGCGGCGAGCTCCGCGGGGATCGTCCACCGCGATCTGAAGCCGGCGAACGTCTTCATGGCCCGGAAGGAGCCCGGGGAGTGCGTGAAGCTCCTCGATTTCGGCGTGGTGTGGACGGTCTTCGAGCGGTCGGACGAAGAGGCGCAGCGGGCGGCGGCCGGCAAGACCCTCGGGACGCCGTCGTACATGAGCCCCGAGCAGGTGCGCGCCGTCGTGCCGAATCACCTCAGCGATCTCTGGTCGCTCGGCGTCATCGCCTACCGGGCCCTCACCGGCCGGCTCCCCTTCTCGGCGAGCGGGATCGGGGAGCTGTTCATCAGCATCTGCACCGACGCGTTCCCGCCGCCGTCGAGCCTCGTCCCCGGCCTGCTCCCCGGCTTCGACGCCTTCTTCGAGCGCGCGCTGGCGAAGGACCCGGCGCAGCGGTTCCAGTCCGCGCGCGAGTTCGTCGCGGCGTTCGCGGCCGTGACCGAGGCCAGCAGCCGGCCCACCAAGGTCCTCGTCGCCGACGACGAGCCGGACATGCAGCTCATGATGAAACTGCATTTCCGGCAGAAGATCCGCGACGGGGTCTACGAGTTCATCTTCGCCGAGAACGGTCAGGTCGCGCTCGACGAGCTCCGGCGCCACCCCGACATCGACGTCATCTTGACCGACATCAAGATGCCCGTGATGGATGGACTCACGTTCCTCGGTCGCGTCCCGGAGGTGAACCCGTTCGCGAAGACGGTGATGATGTCGGCCTATGGCGACATGGGCAACATCCGGTGCGCGATGAACCAGGGGGCGTTCGACTTCCTGCTCAAGCCGATTCATCGCGCCGATCTCGAGGCGACCATCGACAAGACGGTCAAGCACGTGGCGGAGCTGCGGAGGAACGCCCGCTCGGACGAGGAGAACAAGATCCTCCGCCAGTACACGAGCGCGGCGCTGGTCGAGCGGATCCGGGCGATGGGGCCTGCCATCGCGCTCGCGAGCGAGGCGGTCATGTCCACGGTGGCCTTCATCGGCGTCTTCCAGTTCACGCCCGTGATCAAGGAGAAGCTGCCCGGCGAGGCCATGAGGCTGCTCAGGGCCAACTTCGAGGTGATCGTGCCGGAGCTCGTGGCGAAAGGGGGAGTCGTGGACAAGTTCCTCGGCGACGCCGTGATGGCGGTGTTCCAGGGCCCGGAGCACCTGTCGAGGGCGCTCGGCGCGTGCGTGGCCGTCCGCGCCCAGATGGCGGTGGTGGCGCGCCGCGCCGGCGAGGGCTCGCCCTACACGCAGGGTATCTGCATCGGGCTGTCCTCGGGGCAGGTGCTCGCCGGCAGCGTGGGCTCTCAGGCGTACGGCCGGCTCGACTACACGGTGCTCGGCGAGGCCGTCGACGCCGCCGCGCACCTCGCCAGGGCGGCGCTGCCGGGAGAGATCCTCGTCGGCGCGGCGGTCCACGAGGCCGCGCAGGAGCTGTTCGACTTCGAAGAGGTCGGCGCGAGGAGCCTCCTGCCGGACGCTCCTCCCGTGAGCGTCTTCAACGTGGTGCGACGCGATCGGGCCGCCCTCCCCATGAATTGCGAGCCGACCGTGCGTATCGCCACGACTACCACCATGCGATAGGTCGAGCCGTGCCGACGCTCATCCACAACCCCGGCGGTCCTGAGGAGCAGGTCTTCTTCATCGGAGGCGCCTCCGTCACCATCGGCCGCGCGGAGGATCAGGCGATCTGCATCCCGCACAGGAGCCTGTCGCGCAGCCAGGCGCGGATCGAGCTGTCCGAGGGCAAGTTCTTCATCGTCGATCTGCAGAGCAAGAACGGCACGTTCGTGAACGGCGCGCGGGTCCAGCGCAGAGAGCTCCGGAGCGGCGACACCATCACGCTGGGCGATCTGGACCTCTTGTTCACGGTGGACGCCGAAGCGTCGACGGAGGCGTCGCTCCGGCCGCAGGCGATCCGGCCCCTGACGCACACCTCGATCAGCAAGCTCGTGGGGGACACGAAGCCCGGCCGCGCCGGGGGGCCGAGCGCGGAGGCTCGGCTACAGATCCTGATCGAGGTCGCCAAGCTGCTCCCGGTCTCCGATGACATCGACACCCTGCTCCACAAGGTCCTCGATCTCATCGTTCAGATCCTCGACGTGGACCGCGGGGTCATCCTGCTCGTCAACGAGGCGACGGGGCAGCTCGAGCGGCGCGCGGTGAGGACGTCGCGGCGCTCGCCGGACGACGAGCCGATCTTCAGCCAGAACATCGTCGACTACGTGCTGCGCAACAGCGTGGCGGCGCTGTTCGCCGACGCCGTGCTCGACCCGCGCCTCGGCGCGGCGCGCTCCGTGGTCGCCCAGTCGATCCGAGCCTCGATGTGCGTCCCGCTCAAGCCCAAGGACGACATCATCGGCGTGCTTTACGTCGACAACCTCAGCGCGGCGCACGTCTTCACCGAGCCGGATCTGGACTTCCTCGTCGCGTTCGCGAGCCAGGCCGCCGTCGCCGTGAAGAACGCGTCGCTGTACCGGCGCCTCGAGCGCGAGACGGTGGAGCGCATGCAGCTCGTGCTGGACGCGAAGCTCGCGTCGCTCAGCGGGGTGGTCGTGGGGATCGCCCACGAGATCCGCAATCCGCTGAATTTCATGAACAACTTCGCCGATATCGCCGCCGAGCTGGCCCAGGATTTGACCGAGGGCCTGCGCGCGCAGGAGGCGCGGCTCGATCCCGGGGGGCGCGCGCGGATCGAGGAGAACCTGGCCCAGCTGCGCGACAGCATGGCCCGGGTCACCGAGCACGGCCGGCGCGCGGACGCGATCATCAAGCGGATGCTCCAGCACGCCCGGCGTCCGTCGGGCGAGCGCGCGCTGGCCGATCTGAACGCGGTGGTGGACGAGAGCGTGCGGCTCGCGCTCGCGGGGGCGCACGGCGGCGACCTCGATGTGCGCGTCGACGCGGCCTACGATCCGGGGCTCGCGCCGGTGGAGATGGCGACGCTCGACATGGGGCGGGTGTTCCTCAACGTCGTCGACAACGCGCTCTATGCGATGCGGCAGAAGAAGCGCGAGCGCGGGGCGGGTTATGCGCCGGAGCTCAGCGTCCGCACCGCGGATCGGGGCGATCACGTCGAGGTGCGCATTCGGGACAACGGGATGGGGATACCCAAGAACGTCGGAGCGCAGATGTTCGAGCCGTTCTTCACGACGAAGCCGCCCGGACACGGAACGGGGCTGGGGCTGTCGTTGAGCCGCGAAATCGTGGCGCAGGGGCACCAGGGGGCGATGCGGGTGGACAGCGAGGAGGGGGAGTATACCGAGCTCGTGATCACGCTGCCGAAGGCGGCCGGCGCGCCGCCTCGGAGCTGACGTAGGCCGCTTCTCGCACGACACACGCAGCCGGCGGACGCCAGCGCCGCGGCGCCGACGCTGGCCGAGCGGACACGCGGACGGCGCGCTCCCGCCCCAGCGTCGCCCGGAGCCGCCGGGGGGCAAGCTCGCCCCGGGCTGCTCCGACCGGGGGCGAGCGCTGCGTCGCGTCCACAATCGATCCGCCCCCCAAGGCACAGAAAGTAGGATATCCTGGAATTGGATCAGGCAGATGTCAGACACGGTGCAGACCATCAGCGCGGCGCTCCAGGGGCGGTACGAGCTCCAGAGCCCCCTCGGCGAGGGCGGCTTCGGCACCGTCTACAAGGCTCGGCAGAGCGCCACGGGGCAGTCCGTCGCCATCAAGGTGCTGCGCCTGCCGGACGGCGACCGCGCGGCGCAGGCGGAGGAGCGGCGCATCGCGCGCTTCCACCGCGAGATGCAGCTCTGCGGGCAGATGCACCATCCGAACATCGTGCGCCTCGTCGACTCTGGACAGGCGGACGGCGGCGTCGTCTATTCGGTCTTCGAGTTCCTGCCCGGGAAGAACCTCGCGGAGGTGCTCGCGACCGAGGGCCGCCTGGATCCGAGCGAGGCGCGCCACCTGATGATCCAGGTGCTCGACGCGCTCGCCTGCGCGCACGGCGCGGGCGTCGTCCATCGTGACCTCAAGCCGGCGAACATCATGATCGTCCCCACGGGCGCGCGGCGGAACGCCGTGGTCCTGGATTTCGGGATCGGCGCGCTCACGCAGGAGGCGCGCCTCGAGGGGGAGGCGCGGATCACCCAGACCCACGAGTCGGTGGGCACGCCGTCCTACGCGGCGCCGGAGCAGCTCCGCGGGCAGCCCTCGACGGCGCGATCCGATCTGTATGCCTGGGGCCTGGTGTTCCTGGAGTGCCTGACCGGCAAGCGCGTGATCGAGGGGGCGACCGCCGCCGAGGTCATCTTGAAGCAGGTCTCCGCCGATCCGATCCCGATCCCGCCGGCGATCGCCGAGCACCCGGTCGGGGCGCTGCTGCGGCGCGTGACGGCCAAGGATCCCGCGGCGCGCGAGGCCACGGCGGAGTCGCTGCTGCGCGAGCTCGAGGCCTGCGACGTCAGCGGGCTGCGCGTCACGAGCGGGCACGTGCGGATCCAGCCGTCCCCCTCCGACGCGAAGACGGCGACGATCGCCATGACCAGCGCGGCACCCGCGGCGCCCTCGCAGCGGCTCGTCGAGGGCGAGCGCCGGCAGATCACCGCGCTGTGCTGCAACCTCACGGCGACCGGCGCCGGGCCGAAGGCCGCCGACATCGAGGAGCTCGACCACGTCCTCGGCCTCCAGCAGGAGGCCTGCGCCGAGATCGCGCAGCGCTTCGGCGGCCACGTCGCGGGGGCGCTCGGGGACGCGGTGCTCTTCTATTTCGGCTACCCGTCGGCGCGCGAGGACGACGCCCGGCGCGCGGCCCGCGCCGCCCTCGCGATGGTCGAGGAGATGGCGCGGCGCAGCGCGGCGCTCGCAGCCGAGCGCAAGGTGCGGGTCGAGCTGCGCGCCGGGATCCACACCGGCCTCGTGGTGGCGCGCGAGCTGCGCGAGCCGGCGACGTCCGGGCTCGGTTACGTGGTGGGCTCGACGCCGAAGCTGGCGGCCCGCCTGAGCGCGTTGGCCGAGCCCGGGGGCGTGCTGGTCAGCGGCGGCACGCAGCGGCTGCTCCGGAAGCAGCTCCTGCTCGAGGAGACCGGCATCCGCGTGGCGGACGACGCCACCACGCCGGTGGAGGTCTTCACGCTGCACGCGGGCGATCCCACGACCGGCCTCTCGCAGGTGCCCCTGGTGGGCCGCGCGCGGGAGCTCGACGCGCTGCTCGAGCGCTGGGCCCGGGCGCGCGGCGGCGCGGGACAGGCCGTGCTGATCGGCGGCGAGCCGGGGATCGGCAAATCGCGCCTCGCCCGCGAGCTCCGCGACCAGCTCGCCGCCGAGCCCCACACCTGGCTCGAGTGCCGCTGCACGCCGGAGGGGACGAACAGCGCGTTCCATCCGGTCGTCGAGCTCCTGGATCGCCTGCTCGACCCGAGGCGCGAGGCGAGCGCGGAGGAGAAGGCGCGCAAGCTGGAGGAGCTGCTCTCCCTCTACGGCTTCGAGCTCGCCGAGGCGATGCCGCTGTTCGCGCCGCTGCTCTCGCTCGCGCTCCCCCCGAGGTGGGCGCCGCTCGACGTGTCGCCGCAGAAGCAGCGCGAGCTCCTGCGCGTGGCGGTGCTCTCGCTGCTCTTCGAGATGGCCGAGAAGCAGCCGGTCGTGCTGCTCGTCGAGGATCTGCACTGGGCCGACCCGAGCACGATGGAGCTCGTGGCCCAGCTCGTCGCCGAGGTGGGCTCGGCGCGGGTGCTGGCGCTCTTCGCGGCGCGCCCGGAGCTCGCGCCGCCGTGGCCCGCGTCGGCCGTGCTGCACCTGCGGATCGAGCGCCTCGGCCGCGCGGAGGTCGAGCAGCTCGCGATGCGGGTGACCGGCGGCCGGCCGCTGCCGGCGGAGGTGCTCGCGGCGCTCGCGGAGCGCACGGACGGCGTGCCGCTCTTCGTCGAGGAGCTCTTGCTGACGATGATCGGGGGCGGCGCGCTGGTCGAGCGCGAGGGCGGCTACGCGCTCGCGGGGCCGCTCGCGGGGCTGTCGATCCCCGGGACGCTGCGCGATCTGCTGGTGGCGCGCCTCGATCGGCTGGGCCGGGCCAAGGAGACGGCGCAGATCGCGGCGGCGATCGGGCGGGAGCTGTCGTTCGAGCTGCTGCGCGCGGTGAGCCCGCTCGGCGAGGCCGAGGTGCAGGAGGACCTCGACAGGCTGGTGGCCGCGGAGCTCCTGCAGCGGAAGCGGCGGCTCCGCAACCCGACGTACCTGTTCCGGCACGCGCTGGTGCGCGACGCGGCCTACGACTCGATGCTGAAGCGGTCGCGGCGGGAGGTGCACGCGCGGATCGCGAAGGCGCTGGAGGAGAGGTTCCCGGAGACGGTGAGCGAGCGGCCGGAGCTGCTCGCGCACCACCACGCCGAGGCGGAGCAGAAGCGGGAGGCGTTCGGGTACCTCCTCAAGGCCGCGGTGGGCGGGCTGCAACGGTCGTCCTACCGCGAGGCCCTCTCCCAGGTCGGGATCGGCCTCTCATGGCTGGACGCCATCGACGACGAGCAGCAACGCGCGGAGGCGGAGCTCACCCTGAATGGCGTGCTGATACCGCTCTTGATGCTGAGCGAAGGCTACGGATCGCCAAGGCTCGTGGCCGCCGCCGGTCGCTCTCTGGAGATCATCGACACGATTGGCGAGAGCCCGCTCACCTTCCCTTCGCTATGGGCAAACTCGAGCTATTACCACGTGCGGGGAGAGCGGGAGAGCGCCCTCACGCTCGCAGAGCGCCTCGTCGAAACGGCGGAGCGCGGCGGCGACGTCGGTCAGCAGGCCATGGCCCGCTCCTCGCTGGGCTCGTGCCTCTGGATCGACGGTCGGCCCGAGGAGGCTCGCGCTCAGCTCGAGAGGGGCATCGCCCTCTACGACACGACCGCGCACCGGACGCTCAGCTATGCCTACGGCTTCGACCCGAAGGCGGGCTGCCACATGTTCCTCGGCGCGGCGCTCTGGTTCCTGGGCTACCCGGATCAGGCGCTGGCGCAGGTGGAGCTCGCGATGCAGTGGTCTCGTGAGCTCCGCAACGCCAGCAACCTCGGCCTGGCGCTGATTTACACAGCGATGATCCGTCACTTGCGTCAAGAGCGACAGGAGGCCCTCGCGGCCAGCGAGCAGCTCCTGGAGCTGGCCGAGCGTCACGGGCTCGGCTTCCTGAATGTCTATGCGGCCGTGTTCCGCGGCTGGGCGACGCGCCAGGTCGAGGACGCGAGCCGGATACTGGCGCGCCATGAGGAGACAGGGCAGCTGCTCGGGATCTCCTATTATCGCTCGCTGCTCGCCGAGGCAGAGATGGCCCTCGGGAGGTACGACGACGCCCTCCGCAGGATCGACGGCTGCCTTGAGCTCGTGAGGGATACAGGCGAGCGGTATTACCTCGCAGAGCTGCTCCGATTGAAGGGCCTCTGCCTGCTCGCGCAGGGCGGCGCGGCGCAGCGGTCCGAGGAGTGCTTCCTGGAGGCGATCGCCATCGCGCAGTCACAGAAGGCGAAGATGCCCGAGCTCCAGGCGACCGTCGCGCTCTGCCGGCTCTGGAAGGAGCGAGGGCGGACCGAGGAGGCGCGCGATCGGCTGACCGCCGTCGCGGGCTGGTTCGAGGAGGGAGCCGGAACAGCCGCCCTCTCGGCGGCTCAGGAGCTCATGCAAGAACTGCGCGCTTGAAGCGCGCTGGGCTGGCGAACACGATAACATCAGGGTGGCATCTCATGTCGAACAAGGAACAAGGCTCACGTCATCGAGTGGGGGCTGTGACCCTCGACGCGCTGCAGGCGCTGGAGGAGTGGAACCTCGCATGGATGAAGGCCGTCGCGCGCGTATGGAGTGACCCCAGCAAGTACGAGGATGCGCTGAAGGAAGACCCCCGCAGCTTCCTGAAGAGGCACTGCGATTACGAGCTGCCTGTCAACATGACCCTGGAGGTGAAAGGGTCCACCCAGCGCGACGAGGGGGCGCCCCCGGGCACGGCGGACGAGATCCCCATGCCTGATATGCATATCACCGTGTGGCTCCCGAAGCGACCGGATCAGATTGAGGATGGCCCTGTAGCGCTGATAGATTATCTCAAGCATCGCGGTTATCCCTGCTTCTGTTGTTGAACGCCGGCCGCCTTCCGCTCCGACCAGCCGCGCCCGCCCGTGTCGCCCGCTGCACCATGGAGTGCTGATGCGTGATCGGTAGCCTGCCGGGTCGGTTCACGAGGACCCTTTGACCGCCCCCTCGATCTCACCGGTTCGCGCGACGTTCCACCCCATGCCGCTCGATCTCACCGGGCTCGTCCACGCGCCGGACGCCCTGCTGATCGTTCCTCCGTTCGCCGCGCTCGATTTCCCGCACCTCGGGCTCCACCTGTTGCAGGGCAGGGCGAGGAAGGCCGGGTTCAAGGTGGAGGTGCTCTATGCGGGGATGTTCCTGGCGCGCGAGATCGCCCGGCCGGTCTACGATGCCCTCAGCGACGCCGTGACGCTCCACTGGTCCGGGGGTCGTGTCTTCAGCAACATGCTGGGCGAGCGCATATTCGCGCGCGCCGCGTACGACGTGCCGCTGCTGGGCCGCCGCTCGGAGGAGAAGCTCTCGTCGATCCGGCTGGAGGCTGGCTACGGGCGCAAGCATTGCATCATCGACTACGATGAGCTCGCGCGGATCGCCGCGCACGCCGAAGGCTGGCTCGAGCGCTTCGTGCAGGCCGTCGTGGAGCTCGACGCCCCGGTGATCGGGTGCACCACGGTGTTCGAGCAGACGGCGTCCGCGATCGCCATCCTGCGGGGGATCAAGCGGCACGCGCCCGAGGCTACGACCATCATCGGCGGCGCGAACTGCGCCGGCGACATGGCCCAGGGGATCAGCGCGCTGAGCCCGGCCATCGACTTCGTGTTCTCCGGCGAGTGCGAAGAGGTCTTCCCTGCGTTCCTCGCGGGCGCGCACAGAGGCCAACGCGTCATTCGCGGTGAGCCCTGCATGGACCTCGACGCGCTGCCGATCCCCGATTATGCCGGCTACTTCCGGCAGCGCGGCCATTGCCTCGAAGATGACGCTCGCTCCCGCGATCTCATCGCGCTGTCCCACGAGAGCAGCAGGGGATGCTGGTGGGGGCAGAAGCATCATTGTACGTTCTGCGGCGTGGCCACGATGCAATACCGGGAGAAGTCGGCTGACCGAGTGATCGAGGAGCTCGGGGCGCTGACGCTCGAGTACCCGGGCACCCGGGTCCACAACGTGGACGACATCATGCCATATTCGTACTTCAAGAGCGTGCTGCCACGCCTGCCGACGGAGATCCCGGGCCTGAGGATGTTCTATGAGCAGAAGGCGAACCTCACGCTCGAGAAGGTCATCGCGCTCACGAGAGCCGGCGCGGACATCGTGCAGCCGGGGATCGAGGCGCTCTCGAGCCCGCTCTTACGTCGAATGGACAAGGGCCTCCTCGCGCGCCACAACATCGCGCTACTCCGCTATGCACGCTCGACATACCTGAACCTGATCTGGGGGCTCCTGTTCGGATTCCCTGGGGATCGTCCCGCGGATTATGAGCTCTACCTGAAGCTGTTGCCGCTCCTGCACCACCTGGAGCCCCCCAGGATATTCATGCCGCTCTCTCTGTTCCGCTTCAGCCCTTACTGGAGGTCTCCGGAGCGGTACGGGATCAGGAACCTTCGGCCCGCGGAGTTCTACTCCGACCTTCTGCCCGAAGGCGCGAACGCGGACCTGCTGGCGTATTACTTCGATGGAGACTTCGAGAGCGTGGCTACGGATCACCCCGAGCTCATCGCCGCCATCGATCGAGAAGTTCGGGCCTGGAACGCGCGCTGGGTGCCGGGGAGCGGCGGGCCGCCGCTCCTCGCGGTGAGCCGGGAGGCGTCCGGCGCTTATCTGCTCATCGATACGAGGGACCTGCCCGGCGGCGCTCCCAGGCAGACGCTCGACCGTGATCAGGCAGCCGCCGTGCTCGTTGGGCGTCCCCTCGCTTCCCTGGGGCCCCTCGCCGCGAAGATCGACTGGGCGACGGCGGCCGGGTACGCCGTCGCGATGGACGGATGGCATGTTCCGCTGGCGACCGCCCAGCCCGGCCTGCTCCTGGAGCTCGAGCGGGAGCTGGGACCGGGCGCGGAGCTGCAGACGGCGGTGGACGACGCGCCGGAGCCCCAGATCCTCGTGAGCCCCGAGGCGCTCCGGCGCGTCGGGGCTCGCAAGCTCGATCCACCAAGCTCCTGAGCTGAGCGCCCTCCGGCGCCCGTCGCCCGTGGCTCACCCGGCGCGCCCGCACCATCGGGCCGCGTTGTCCCACAGCATTTTCCGGACCGTGTCCGGAGGGAGGCGACCTCGAAGCGCGAGGGCGCGATCGACGACACGATCATCGTGATCGAGGTGAGGAAAATCGGTGCCGAAGATCAGGTGATCCTCGCCGATATACCGCAGCACGTCGGGCAGGTAAGGCTCCTCGGGCTCGAAGGCGACGACCCCCTGTCGTCGGAAATACGCGGACGGCGGCTGGACGACGTTGGCCGCGACCTCGCCTGCCATGTGCTTGTATTCGACTTCATCGAGGCGCCAGAGCCAGTACGGGAGCCAGCCGCAGCCGGCCTCGAGGAAGGCTACGCGCAGCCCCGGGTGTCGCTCGAGCACCCCGCCCTCGATGAGCGCGAGCATCGCCATCATCTGCTCCATGGGGTGGGAGCAGGCATGCAGGGCGAAGCGGGTCTCGAACCGATCCGCCCCGGCGCTGGGCGAACGCGCGTGCGTCCCCTCGTGGATCGCGACCGCGATCGAGCGCTCCTCACACTCGGCCCAGAAAGGCTCATAATCCGGGTGCCCCAGGGTCCGCCCCTCGATAGGGTTCGGCCTGAGCATGACGACCTTCCATCCATACGCCGCGATGCGGTCGAGCTGCGCCACCATGCTGGCAGGGTCGTGCGGGCTGATCAGGCCCACCGCCCAGAGACGCTCGGGATCACGAGCGCAGAAATCCCGGAGCCACGCGTTGTACGCCGCGGCGAGGGCCGACGCGAGGCGCGGCTCGAGCCGGTCGATGCCCATCAGGTAGAGCGTGAAGGTCGGATACAGGAGCGCGGCGTCGATGCCCGACCGGTCCATCGCGAGGAGCTGAGCTTCCGGGCGCGCGCCCGCCGCCATCAGCTCGGCTCTGCGGGAGCTCGCCCACGCGAGCTCCACGCGCGCCCGCTCCGAGAGCTTGCGCCACACCGGCTCTCCCTGGAGCATCGGGGTCGGCAGGGGAGGGAGCAGCCCCTTCGCGCCGAACCGACCCAGCCTCGACGCCAGCGTCTCCGCCGCGCCGGCGTCCACGAGGTAGGGGGCCTGCGCCGCGAACTCCGGGTCGAGGTACTCGCTCCACATCTCGATAGGCTCGATCACGTGGCGATCCGCGTCGAGGATCCTGAAACCATCACGCATGGACGTCCTCGCGTCGTCGGCCGCTCACCCGAGGAGGTGCACCGGGTTGAGCTCCTCCTCGGCCCGCGGTCGCTCCAGCCAACCCTCGCGTACCGGGACCTGATAGAGCCGCCCGGGGCCGAAGCGGGGCCAGTAGTGGCGCAGCCCAGGTACGACGACCTTCACGACGCAGAGCCCGATGTCCGGCCGGGTCTGGTCGAGCACCATCGTCTCCAGCCCCACTCGCTCCGCCCGGGCCACGCACTCCTCCACCGCGGTGAGGATGTCTCCCGCCTCGAAGGCGGGATAATCTGCGCGCGCGCGCGGCGCCATCGCAGGGCTCGGATAAAGGTAGAAAGGATCGCGGACTGCGCTCGAGTCCCATAGCGGCGAAGCGCGGAGAGACGGATCGAAGATCTGATTGAGCTCCGTCAAGGCCCTGGAGATCCCGACCCTCGCATCGAGGTGACAGCCGAACCCAGGGTAGAAATGAGCGCCGTCGGGGCCCTCGGCGAGCGCGACGAAGGAGGGGATCTCGAGGTCGTGGGTGAGATCCAGCACCCGCACGGACCAGCCGAGCTTCCGGTAATGTTCCTCGAGGGCGAAGAAGAACGGATCCTCGAAGCTAGCCAGATCCACGCGCGGCCGCTGGACGCGATTGTACCACCAGACGGCCACGGCGTCGCGCTCCACGAGCTCGAGGTATCCTTGCAGGATCGCCTCCTCGAGGCAGTTGCCCGCGGCGTTCCCGTTGGAATTGAAGGGGCAGCACTGTTCGTCACGCCGGACCGGAGCGTTGAGGTAGCAGTACTCCGTCGGTACATAGCGGTGTCTCTTCTCGGTGAGCGACCAGACCGGGCTCCACTCGATCGGGGTCCTCTCGTCGAACCGAGGCGGGACGAGCAGCCGTGCGTCACGCGTCCTCGCGTTCGTCACCTCGCGCGCCCGGTATTGCGAGTCGCTGATGCCCTGGAGCAGCTGCGGGTGAACCGCGCCGTCGCCGAGCTCGTCGAGGCGCGCGCGCACGCGCGGCTCATCTCCCTGGAAGATGGCGCAGTGACGCTCGATGGCCTCACAGAGCGCGCTGGCGCGGGCCTGCGCCGGCGTGCGGCCCTTGCCGGAGCTCGTCCGGTGGAAGTCGTCCAGCGAAGGCGCGTCGTGCAGCGGACGGACGCGGAACGATGCCTGATACACCGTCCGCGGCGGGCCCTCGCATCCAGGCAAGGGGCCGAGGCTGCCGACCACGCCCGTGAGAGGGCTGATGAGGTGGCGGTGACGAGAGTACGTCTCCTCGGGAGAGAGCGCGCGATACCCGCCGTCGTCGTCGCCGTCGGCGTGGCTGGGGCGTCGCTCGAACTCCAGCGGCGCGCGCGCGCGCCTCTGCAGCATCTCGGGGTCTCCGCAGGCGCGGCACTGCGGTCGTCGCGTGACAGCGTGCTCCGAGACCTGGAGGCTGCCGGCGTCGAGGGTGAAGAGGTGGTCGACGATCGAGCCTCCTTTCTCCACGATCCATCGCGACAGGGCGAGCGCCGAGAGCTCGATCCCGGCGCGGATGCTGGGCTCGATCCCGGCGCGCGGCGCCGCGGGCGCCGCCGCGACCCCGCGGCGGAGCGAGAGGTAGCCCTCGACCGGGCGGTTGACTCGCAGCCAGTGCGCCATGCACTCCCAGCAGGCGCCGCCCGGCTGGAGCACCGGTCCCCACCACGGCGAACGCCCCGTGGGTTTGACGGGGAACCATGCGTATCCGCCGGACAGCGCCTCGAGGTTCCATGCGGCGAGCTCGGCAGCCAGGTAGTCCTCCGTGAGGACTACCCACAGGCCCGCGCGCTCGTCCACGAGGAGCCCCGCGCGCTCGAGCGCCTCGACGAGGGGCCTGGGATCCACCCCGTGCGGGCTCCGGATCGCGACCGCCGTCCGTTTCAGCCGCTCCGCTGCGAGCCGCGCATCGGCGCCGAGTGACTGCCAGAATGCCGTGGCCTCCGGAGCGAGGGCGGCGACGGCCTCCGCCAGGTAGCCTCGCTGCTCCAGGGTCGAGAGCGCCCAGTACACCTCCGCCGGCGAGACCTGCCCAGCCAGGGCAGTGACGATCTCCCGCTCCGCCCGCGTCCCGTCGAGCAACGGCGCGAGGAGCGCGTAGACGCGCCCGCGCAGCATGAACCTCTCCTGCTCGCCGACGAGGAAGACCCGCTCCTCGTCCAGCGGCTCGACCCGAAGGTGAAGCTTGAATCCGACCACGCTACGGGCATACCGTAAGCCGTTGTCGTGCCCACCGTCAACCGAGAAGCACGGCCAATCCTGGGCGGGGGCGGCCCTGGAGCACGAGCCTGCGGCGGGTTCGTCGTTGGACGCGCCGGGAGCATGGCATGCAAACCACGGCCCCACAGAAACAAAGGCAATCATGAGCGAAGCAGCGAGCACCGTTCAGGTCACCCTCATCCTCCGCACACGCGAACAGCTCCCGTCGGTGGATGCTGTCTGCCGTTTCCCGCCCTCGAGGGCGGCGCACGACGATCCGGATGAGCTCCCCCCGCCCGGCCATCTCTCGTATGACCAGCTCAAGGCGAAATACGGAGCTGACGACGACGCGCTCCATGCGGTGGGCCGCTTTGTCGCTCAGTACAAACTGCGCGTGGTGGACGGCGACAGCCACATCGATGACGGCGGCAAGCTCGCGGGCGCCGCGGAGCTGAAGGCTGAAGTGACGCTCGAGGGCCCCGAGGTCGTGTTCAAGGATGTGGAGAGCCGTGTCGTCGGTGTGCTTCATGTCCTCCGCTCGACGACGGCCCCGAGGATGTCCCCGCGCCGCGTGTCGCTCACCTCGCTCCTCTCGAGCCCTCGCCCGGGACACGACAAGGAAGGCGGGACGAGCGGTGATCCTGCGAGCATTTCAGCGAGGCGCGTTGCCGAGGTCTACCGATACCCGCCAGCGTCGAAGTTCATCGTCGAGCCGCGTCCCTGCATCGGGATCGTCGAGATGGGCGGCCAGCTCAGGTCGGCTGATGTCGAAACGTACTTCAAGAGATATCCCCCGCGCCCGCACATCATCGAGTCGCCGGCCACGCCGCCGCCGCACGCTCCTGATTTCGTGTTCGATGTGCATGTCACCATGGACGCAGAGCTCGCGGGCACCGTCTGCCCGGGCGCGCAGATCGTGATCTACACCCAGGGTTCGACGAGCTTCACGCTTCAGGATTTGTACCGCGCAATATCGAGGGCGGTGTTCGACACGGTGAATGCTCCGTCCGTGCTCTCGGTCATCTGGTGCGCGCCGGAGGACTCAGGGATGACGGCGCGCGACGAGGCGCCGTTCCAGGAGCTCTTCGTCAAGGCTGCGCTCCTCGGCATCACCATTTGCGTTCCGTCCGGCGATTTCGGATCCATGAACCCGGCGCCGGAGCTTCGCAAAGGCATCCTGCTCGCAGGTCCTTATACCAGCTTCCCCGCGTCCAGCCCGCTCGTGCTGAGCTGCGGTGGCACGCGCCTCGTCGTCGAGAGGGACGGGACGTCCGCCGAGACGGTCTGGAACCAGCTAGGGGAGCTCTGGATTCTCAAGGATGATGAGGGCAAGGAGATCTACGAGGGGATCGGCATGGCGAGCGGAGGCGGAGTGAGCCGGCTCAACAAGCTCCCCTTCTATCAAGAGGGCGTCGACGCACCTACCGCGACGACGATGGTGACTCGCGACACGGTGCTTCAGCCGCTCCAGCAATTCGCCGGACGTGGGGTCCCCGATCTGGCAGCCAGCGCAGATTTATGCTCTGGATATGACATCTATTTCGATGGCAAATGGGGGGTCGGCGGCGCGACGAGCGCCGCGACGCCGGTCCTCGCCGGACTGTTCGCCCTGCTCAACCAAAAGCTGAAGCGGCGCGTGGGGTTCGTCAATCCGCGTCTGTACGCGTTGCAGCGCTCCACCGGGGAGCTCTTCCGCAGGATCACGCGTGGGAGCAACGGCGCGTACGAGGCGCACTCGGGCGTCTGGAATCCATGCACCGGCCTCGGCTCTCCGGTGGGCACCGCCATCCTCGAGGCGCTCAAGGCGTATTACGGGCCCTAGTACTACAGCCGCGGTTAGGGAGCCCGGGCGCGGGCGCGCGGCCGGTTGCGGCGGCGCCGGTAGCAACAGGCGCGAGCCTGGGCGCGCTTTCGGCGCCGCCACCTCGACCATGCCCAGCGGAACTCGGGCGAATGGGCGGGCAGCGGAAGCACCAGCTCCATCAGGCGGCGGACTTCGGGAATGCTCCAGGGCGCCAGCGTCGACGGACCGTCGCTTTCTGCGGGCGCCGTGGGCTTTTTTTCCCCGACGTGTCAAGCGCCGTCTTCTGCATGCGCTCGACGTTCTTCCCCAGCCTCGGGCGCGCCGTTTTGGGCACGAGCTCGGGGTTCATGGCCGGGGCATACGGGAAGGCGCCCTCCGCGGGAAGCTTCGCGCGCACGGAAGCCAACCACGCCAGGGCCATCATCCCGAGCGTGATGTACCGATGCCAGCTTGGCCACGAGCGGACCTCGTAGTGGTCGAGGCCGACGTCATCCTTCGCTTCCTCGAAGCACTGCTCGATCGTGTAGCGCGTGGAAGCCACGTGCGCGAGCGTTGCCAACGGCGTGGCGGCTCCGGCGTTGGACAGGTAGTAGGCCACTTCCGACGGCTTCGAGACAGAGCGGCGGGCCAGGAGCCAGAGCTCGTCGGCGGGCAAGCGCCGACGGCTGTCGACGACGCGCGCGCGGGCCCAGTCGTACTCGATGGGCCCCTTCTCGCCTTGATGGACGGCAAGGCGATGCCATTGCTTCGGCGACCACTGCGCCGCCACCTTGGCCACGGTGGAGGCGTGCGGCGCGCCCGGTGCAAGACGAGTGCGCGTGCGGCGCGGGCCACGAGGGTGTTCGCGCTCGGTAGGGGGCTCCGCGACCGCGGGTCGCCGGGGCCATACCGGCGTGCTCGAGATGACGGCGAGAACATACCGATGGCCCTGCGCGGCGATGCCGTCGCGAAGCACGGGATCGTCTCCGTAGACTTCATCGCCGGTGACCCACGCCATCGGTACACCACGCTGCCAGGCGCCATGGAGCATCTGCATCGCCAGCTGCGGCTTGGTCCGGAACGCGACATCCTCCGGAACGTGAGCGTCCTGCCTCCGCTCCGGATCGCTGCACCACGATTCTGGCAAGTAAAGACGACGATCAAGGATCACATGCCCACGTGGGCTGGTGTAGCTGAGGAACACACCGATCTGGCAGTTCTCGATCTTGCCTGCCGTCCCGCTGTATTGCCGCGCCACGCCGACGGACTTGGTGCCTTTCTTGAGGAAGCCCGTTTCGTCCAGTACACCGATGCCCTGCGGGTCGCCGAACTGCTCGATCGTGAAGTCCATCAGCAGATCGCGTGCCGCATCCGCGCTCCAGTCCGCACTGTACAGCAGCCGCTGCACGCGATCGGGCGTCGGATCTCCGATGGCCTCGGCCAGCTGCCAACCGTTCCGCCTTGCCGCCGGCCCCATCAGCGAGCGCACGTACTTGATCGCCTGCTCGCGCGGCTCGCTGCGCGCGAACAGCGTCGCGAATCGCGCGTGAAATGCCTCGAAATCTGCTGCCAGCGCGTCCCACGCGGCCGCTGCTGGCAGCTCGCTTGCCCGCGGATCCATGGGCCGATCCTGGATCCAACCCGAGCGATGTCGAGGTGCGGCTGTAGTACTAGAGCACCGATCAGCTTGAAACGCCCGAGAATGAAGAGATTCGAACCACAGAGGCACAGAGGGGAGAGAAGAGATAGAATTTTTATTCTCTTCCCTCTGTGCCCTCTGTGCCTCTCTGTGGTTCAATTTCTCGGGGTTTCAACCCGTTCGGTGTCCTAGCCGCAATCGGCGCCTGTGCCGAAGCACGGCTCGGTTCGGGGAGCGTGAGCACATCCTCCGCCCGCGCCAGTCCGCCTATCACGGGGAGGTCCTTCAGACCGCCTGCGCTCGGGCGACAGCCGCCCGGGTCGTGGACCCGCGTCGGCGCCCGCAATCCCTCGCGCAGGACGCCGGCGCTCCCACGACCTCCGCGCCAGGAGGCGGCCCGCGTCCCGCCCGGACGCGCTGCGTCCGCGGGGGACACCGGCCTCGTCGTTCCACCTGGACCCGCCTCCGTTATCCTGCTTACCTGCTGGCTACCGTGACCGTATCCCGTGACGAGATCTTCACCGCGCTCGTCCCGCGCCTCGTGTCGGCCACGTACTTCGAGGAAGCGGCCACGGCGGTCCTCCAGGCCATGTTCGCCTGCGTCGAGGAGGCGCTCGCCGACGGCCCGCTCGCCAGCCGCGCGCGGATCCTGCGCGGCGTCGTCCACCTCCGCCCCGAGGGCACCTACCAGCGCCTCTTCGGCATCGACCGCGCGAGCGGCGCGCGCATCGAGGGCACCGGCTACCTCACCTCCGGCAGCGTCTGGAGCTGGATCGAGCAGCACCGCTGTTCGGTCTCGATCGACGTCCAGCGCGCCTCGATCCGCTCCTGGATGCGCGACGGGGCGATCGAGCTCCGCGACCCGTCGGACGCGGCCGGCGTGCCCGGCGACGCCACGCGCAAGCGCATGCTCGATCGCGACGCGACCCACGTGCACGTCGTCCCGCTGCGCGCGCCCGGCGGCAGCGTCGACGGCATGATCACCCTCGAGGCGAGCTGCAGGGGGACCGCCGGGCGGGAGCTCCCCTGGGCGGAGTGCCACGAGGGGCTGGAGATCCTCGCCAGCATCGCCGGGGCGTTCATCGCCGCCCGCGCGCTGCCGCTCCGCTCGGACGAGCCGGCGAGCCCGGACGAGTTCCTGCCGGTCGTCGGTCAGAGCACCGCGCACCTCGTCGAGCTGCTCCGCGCCTTCGCCCCGCGCGACGACACCATCCTCATCACCGGCCCGACCGGCGCCGGCAAATCCAGGCTCGCGCGCTGGTGCCACGAGCACTCGCAGCGACGGGGCCAGCCGTTCGAGTCGCTCGACCTCCTCGGCGTGCCCGAGGACCTGCAGATGGCCGAGCTGTTCGGCTGGAAGCGCGGCGCCTTCACCGGCGCGGTCAAGGACAACCCGGGCGCGGTCGCCCGCGCCGCGAAGGGCACGCTCTTCCTCGACGAGATCGACAAGCTCTCGCTCAAGGCGCAGGCGGGCCTCCTGCGCTTCATCGAGGAGCGCGCCTACCGGATGCTGGGCGACGACGGGGCGGGGGAGCGCCGCGCCGACGCGCGCCTCCTCGTCGGCACCAACGCCGATCTGCGCGCCGCCGTGCGCGCCGGCCGCTTCCGCGAGGACCTGTACTACCGCATCAACGTCCTGCCGGTGCGGCTGCTCCCGCTCGCCGAGCGGCTCGACGAGCTCCCGCGCTGGGCGGAGTACATGCTGAACCGGCGCCATCAGGAGGCCGACGGCAAGGGCGCGGCGCGCTTCGAGCCCGAGGCGATGAAGCTCCTCGTGTCCGCGCCGTGGCCGGGCAACCTGCGGCAGCTCGACAACATCGTCCGGCGCGCCTACGCGCTCCAGCTCGCGGGGCAGAGCGGCCTCGGGGGCGATCTCGTGATCCAGCGGCGCCACGTCGAGCGCGCGCTCACCTTCGACGGCGACGCCGAGCCGAGCGCGCTGGTCAAGCTGCTCTGGCGGGCGGCGCTCAGCTTCGTGAGCGAGGCCGAGCGGCGCCGGGGCGGCGGCGCCCCGCTCCCGCTCGAGCTGACCGACGCCTTCCGGGGCATGGTCCTCGGCGCAGCGGTGCAGCGGACGGGCAGCCGCGACGACGCCTTCACGCTGCTCGGCCAGGAGCCGCTGCTCAAGAACCGCAACCACCACCGGACGCTGCGCCGCGAGCTCTCGCGGGTGCGCGAGGTCCTGGACGTGCTCGGGGGCGAGGTCGATCCGGATCTCCTGGCGGTGCTCGACGCCGACAAGGAGCCCTGACGGAGAGGTGCCGGCGCGCTCCGCGCGCCTCCGGCGACGAAGAGCTCGAGCATGCAGCGCTACGTTGCCAACGATGCAGCACTCGCACCAGGCGCCACGTTCGCGGGGCGCTACGAGGTCCTGGCCAAGCTCGGCGAGGGCGGCTTCGGCGTGGTGCACAAGGCCCGCCAGCTCACCACCGGGCAGCCGATCGCCCTGAAGATCCTGCGCCTCGCCGAGCATGGAGGCGCCGCGCAGGCCGACAGGCGAGCCGCGCGCTTCCTGCGCGAGACGCGGCTCTGCGCCCAGCTTCACCACCCCAACATCGTCCAGCTCGTCGACGCGGGGCAGATCGAGGACGGGACCCTCTACACCGCGTTCGCCTTCGCGCCCGGCGACGACCTCGGCGCGCTGCTCGAGCGAGAGGGCGCGCTCGCGCCGGCCGAGGCGCGGCACCTGATGCTCCAGGTGCTCGACGCCCTCGCCTGCGCCCACGCGGCGGGCGTGGTCCACCGCGACCTCAAGCCCAGCAACATCATGGTGATCCCCACGGGCGCCCGCCGCAACGCGCTGGTGCTCGACTTCGGGATCGGCGCCGCGCTCGACGACGGGCGATCCACGCGCCTGACCGGCAGCCACGACGCGCTGGGCACGCCGGGGTACGGGGCGCCGGAGCAGTGGCGCGGCGCCGAGCCGTCGCCGCGCGCGGATCTGTTCTCGTGGGGCCTCGTGTTCCTCGAGTGCCTGACGGGCGCGCCGGTGTACGGCGGCACGGAGGCCGAGATCTTCTATCGCCTGCTCGGCCCCGAGCCCGTCCCGCTCCCCGCCGCGCTCGAGCGCCACCCGCTCGGCGACCTGCTCGCCCGCGCGCTCCGCAAGGACGAGGGCGCGCGCGACGTCACCGCCCGCGGGCTCTTCGAGGCGCTCGAGGCTTGCAGCCTGCGCGGCCTGTCGCGCGAGGCGATGCTCGGCGCCGGCGGCCCCTCGTCCGGCGCGGACACGCGGTCGCTCGCCTCGGCCGCGACGGTCTCCGCGCCGCTCGACCGGCGGAGGGCGCCCGCGCTCGACGGCGAGCGCCGGCAGCTGACGGCGCTCTGCTGTCACCTGAGGGCCCGCGCCGCCGCCGGGCAGGCGGCCGACGCCGAGGCGCTGGACGACCCGCTGCGCGCGGCGCTCGCTCTCTGCGCGGACATCGGGCGGCGGCACGGAGGGTACGTGGCCGCGGCGCTCGGCGACGATCTGCTCGTCTACTTCGGCTACCCCAGCGCGGCGGAGGACGACGCCAAGCGCGCTGCCCGCGCGGCGCTGGCGATGGCCGGCGCCGTGTCGCCCGAGGACCCGACGAGCGCCGCGCGGGGCGTCCGGATCGCGGCGAGCGTCGGCCTCCACACCGGCCTGGTCGTCGACGGGAACCTGGGCGATCTCGACGGCGCGTGCCTCGTCACCGGCGCCACCCCGCGGCTCGCCGCGCGGCTCGCCGCGCTGGCGCCGCCGGGCGCCGTGACGGTCAGCGCCGCGTCGCAAGCGCTGCTGCGCGCCTCCTTCGACCTCGAGAGCGAAGGGATCTGCTCCATGGAGGGGATCGGGGCGCCGATGGAGACCTTCGCCCTCCGGCAGGAGCACGGCGACGCGGCGCGGTGGCCGACCCCCGACGGCTCGAGGGCGCGGCTCTGCGGCCGAGATCGAGAGCTCGGGCTCCTCGTGGAGCGGTGGCGCCGCGCGTGCGAGGGGGCGGGCCAGTCGAGCCTCATCACCGGCGAGCCAGGGATCGGCAAGAGCTGCCTGGCGCGCGCGCTGCGCCACCGGGTCGCGCGCGACGACCACACGTTCCTGGAGGCGCGGTGCTCGCCCGACACGCAGAACAGCCCGCTCCGCCCGGTGATCGAGCTCCTCGAGCGCGCGCTCGGGCTCGACCAGGAGCCCGACGCGGGCGGCAAGATCGCGCGGCTCGAGGGGGAGCTGACCGGCCACGGCCTCGCGCTCGCCGAGTCGATGCCGCTCTTCGTGCCGCTCTTCTCCCTGCCCCTCGGCGCGCCGTACGCACCGCTCGACGTCTCGGCGCAGCGGCAGAAGGCGCTGACGCTCAAGGCGGTCGCGTCGCTGCTCCTCGCGATGGCCGACGAGCGGCCCGTCCTCCTGCTGGCCGAAGACTTGCATTGGGCCGACCCCACCACGATGGAGTTTCTCGCGCAGCTCGTTCGCGAGGCGCCGGCGGTCCCGCTGTGCGCCGTCATGACGGCGCGCCCCGAGTTCTCGCCGTCGTTCTCGACGGCCGACGTGCTGCTGCTCCCGCTGAGCCGCCTGGAGCGCCCGCAGATGGAGGAGATGCTCGCCGGGCTGGTGGGCGACAAGGCGCTGCCTCCCGCGGTGATCGAGCAGGTGACGGACCGCGCGGACGGGGTGCCGCTCTTCGCGGAGGAGCTGCTCCGGATGATGCTCGACGCGCTGCTCCTGGTGGAGCGGGACGATCGCTACGAGCTCACCCGGCCGCTCTCGGGCGCGGCGATCCCGGGGACGCTGCGGGCGCTGCTCACGGCGCGCCTGGACCGGCTCGCGCGCGCCAAGCAGACGGCGCAGCTCGCGGCGGCGCTGGGCCGGGAGTTCAGCCTGCAGGTGCTCGCGGCCGCGAGCCCGCTCGGCCCGGAGGCGGTGGCGGAGGACCTGGAGCGCCTGACGAGCGCGGGGCTCGCGCTGCGCCGGCGGCGGGGCAAGGAGGCGGTGGGGATGTTCAAGCACGCGCTGGTGCGGGACGCGGCGTACGAGTCGCTGTCGACCGGCGCGCGGCAGCGGGTCCACGCGCGCATCGCGAAGACGCTGGAGGAGGGGTTCCCGGACGTGGTCAGGACGCGGCCGGATCTGCTCGCGCACCACCACGCGGCGGCGGGGCAGAAGCAGGAGGCCATCGGGTACGCCCAGCAGGCAGCCGAGCAGGCGCTCGGGCGCTCGGCCTACGCCGAGGCCAGCGCGCACGCCTCCAACGTCGTCGCGTGGATCGAGGCGCTGCCGGCCGCCGAGCGGGTGGAAGCCGAGCTTGGCGCCAACAGCGTCCGCCTGCAGGCCTTGATGTCGACGCAGGGCTGGGCCTCCCCCGACGTGCGCGCGCTGGCCGAGAAGTCCCGGGCGCTGCTCCCCGGGAGCAAGACGACCGAGCACACCGTCTCCACCCTCTTCGGCCTGTACATGCACTACCACGTGGCGAGCGAGCGCGCGGCGTGCCGGCAAGTGGCCGACGAGCTCGTGGCGTTCGCCGACCGGATCGAGGACCCGTCCCTCCAGTGCGTGGCCGCGACGGCCAAAGGCGTCGGCTTCCATGCGGAGGGGCGGTTTCTGGACGCCGAGACGTGGTTCGACAGGGCGCTCCGCCTGTATGACCCGGCGCGCGACGCGAAGCAGGGCTCGGCGTTCGGCATGGACTGCCGCGTCTGGGCCTCGGGTCAGCTCGCATGGGTGCAGTGGGGTATGGGGCGGACGACGCGGGCGTTTCAGCTCGCGAACGAGGCGATCGCCTGGGCGCGGGAGATCAACCACGTCCCGTCCCTCGGGATCGCGTTGCTCTATCTGAGCCAGATTCAGCATATGAACGGCGACAAGCCCGCGGTGCGCAAGACGACGGGCGAGCTGCTCGAGGCTTCCAAGGCATACGGGCTGCCTGCCTTCGAGGGCTACGGCGCGGCCCTCGCGTCGTGGGCCGCGGGGGACCTGCAGGGGGTCGAGGCGATCATCGGGATCCTCAGGTCCCTCCACTGCAACCTGGCGCTCACCTATTACGGGTCTTTTCTGGCGGACATCGAAGCAGACGCCGGCCATCTGCACCAGGCGATCGCCCACGTGGAGACCTGCCTTTCGATGTGCGCCGAGCTCGGCGAGCACTTCTTCGAGGTGGAGCTCCTGCGGCGTCGCGCGCGCTATGAAACGCGCCTCTCGAAGCCCGATCGGGACTCCGTCCGAGCGCTGCTCGCCCGGGCTCGCCTGCTGGCCGGCGATCGAGGCATGTACCGCTTCGAGGCAGCGGCGATCCAGGAGCACCGGCGTATTTTCGGGGACGACGCCGCGCTCGTGTGCCGATTGACGCAGCTCCACGGCTTGTTTCCTGATCTGAAGGCATCTCTCATCGAGGAGTGATCCATGAGCACGACGCACGAACACAGAGACTATAGCACCATGAGCGGCGACGCCGCCCCGTTTCCCCGTCTACGCGCCGCCTACCTGCGAGCCATAGCGCGCGCCTGGCGCGACGAGGCGTTTCTGAACGAGCTGGTCGCGTGCTCCGCGGGGCACGAGCACAGCAGGGGCGCGCTCCCCCTCCTCGAGAAGAACTACAATTTCAAGTTTCCATACAACGTGAGGTTCACGATCGCCACGACGCCCAGGCCCCAGTGGCGGCCGAACGAGGTGCTGGGCTGGTTCGGCGTCGGCGACGAGTTCCACATCTACTTGCCGGAGCGGCCGGAGCAGCCGCACGGGTCGATCCCAGGCCTCGCGGACGCCCTCGGCGTTTACTGCGAAAGGTTCCCGTCCCTGCTCGGTGCGGCGACGGACGGGAAGAGCCAGGCGCCCGATGACTTCGCCAATTTCGGGGTGATCACCTCACGCATCCTCGCGATGACATGGGCCCATCAGGAGTTCGCGAAGGAGCTCTTCGCCTCGAATGACGCTCGGGATCTGGTACAGAAATCGCTGAGCATCATCGTTCCATGGAACTTCAGGTTGAGGTTCTCCCCGAAGACGTGGAGCGAGTTCGAATCCGGGCGGCCCCCCTACAACGAGATCACCGTATATATCCCAGCGCCGCCCAAGGAGCAGCACGACTGGCCGATCGCCCTTGCCGCGTACAACGACACGGGTCCCCAGTACCCGTTCACCTGCGCTTGATCCCGCGATCGCCGTCAAGATCGGGCGCGAAGGACAGGCTCGAGCCATCCGATGCCGCAGGACGGCCTGCGGCGCGTCCTCTCCACCGCATGGAGCTCCGGACAAGTTACTCGTAGGAAGAGGGTTGTGTGCGCAACGGGATTGCGATCATCGACATCGACCGCCACGTCATGGAGCCCATGGGGCTCTGGCCGGAGTACCTGCCGGCGAAGCACCGCGACGCCGCGCCGGACGTCCGCCCCCTCTCGCCGCCGGACGAGCCCCTCCGGGCTCGCCTGGACCGGCTGGGAGACCACGCTCTCTTGCCGACCCCGCCGGTGGTCACGGTCGGTGGAAAGCCCATCTGTCGGGGGATGACCGAGGTGGGCTACATCGAGGTCGGGCTCCATGCGGAGGAGCACCGCCGAGAGCTGATCGCCGCGGAGACGGCGGCCGGCCAGCTCGCGGCGATGGACGAGGCAGGGGTCGACGTCGCCGTGCTGCACCCGACCTACACGGGCTTTCTGGTGTATGATGAGGAGATCGACGCGGACCGCTCCCGCGCCTACGCGAGCGCCTACAACCGCTGGCTCGCGGACCAGTGCCGACGAGCCCCGACCCGGCTGAAGGGGGCCGCGTTCCTCTCGCGCCACGATCCCGCGCACATGGTCGCGGACCTCGAGGCCGGCCTCGCGGACGGCCTCAGCGCCGCCGTGATCCGGCCGAACCCGGTCCGCGGGAAGACCCTCGGCGCGCCGGAGCTGGAGCCCTTCTTCGCGGCCTGCGAGGCGAACGACGTCCCGCTGCTGCTGCACGAGGGGACGCACACGCGCGTGCAGACGGCCGGCGCCTCGCGCTTCCAGACGCACTTCGCCCAGCATGCCTGCTCTCACCCGATGGAGGCGATGATGGCGTTCCTCGCCCTGCTCGAAGGAGGCGTCCTCGAGCGCCATCCGGGCCTCCGCGTCGGCTTCCTCGAGGCGGGCTGCGGGTGGCTGCCCTACTGGCTCTGGCGCCTCGACGAGATCGAGTATGCGCAGCTCAGCAACGAGGTCAGCGGTCGCGTGAACCGGCGCCCCTCGAGCTACTTCCGACGCCAGTGCTGGATCGCCTTCGAGCCGGGCGAGGCGATGCTCGCGCACTGCGTCGACGCCATCGGCAAGGATCGCGTCGTCTTCGGCACGGACTTCCCCCACGTCGACCACGATCCCGCGATCGTCGCCCGGCTGTTCGAGGGCGGCGCGCCGCTTGCTAGCGGCGGCGCGTCGCTCGCCGACGACGTGCTCCGGGCAGCCTTGTGGGACAACCCTGCGCGGCTCATGGGGCTGTCGGAGGCCGCGCGCCCGCGCGGCGCGTGAACGAGCGGATCAGGACCGACGATGGACCCTCTGGAGCTGAGCCAGGTGCTGGCGTTCAAGCCCACCCTGCGCGTCGAGCGCATGGAGACCGGGGCGATCTTCCTGATCGGCGAGCGCGAGCGCTTCGTCCTCTCCGGCGCCTGCACCGCCGAGGTGGCCGCGCTCGTCGACGGCCGGCGCACGGTGGGCGAGATCCTGCGCGCCGCGGCCGGCCGGTGCTCCGAGCCCGAGGCCCTGTACACCCTGAGCCGGCTCGCGGAGCGCGGCTACCTGGTCCCCGCGACGCCGGAGCTCCCCTCCGAGCGCGCGGCGTTCTGGCGCGGGGTGGGTCTCGACGGCAGGGCGGCCGCCGAGGCCCTGAGCCGCACCCCGGTGTCGGTCCTGGCCCTCGGCGAAGCCGCTTTCGCCGGGTGGATGACCGAGGCGCTCGAACAGGCAGGCGCGCGGATCGACGGCGATGCGGCCGTGCAGGTGGTCGTGACCGACGACTGTCTGCGGCCCGAGCTCGCCTCGATCAACCGCCGCGCGCTGCGCGAGGGCGCGCGCTGGTTCCTGATCAAGCCTGCCGGCGTCCAGCCGCTCCTCGGGCCCGGCTTCGAGCCAGGCGCCGGCCCCTGCTGGGAGTGCCTCGCGTTCTGGATGCGCCAGAACCGCCCGGTCGAGGAGCTCGTTCGCCGGCGCCGGGGGCACGAGGGCTACATCGCTCTCCCCGGGGCGGCCACCGAGGCGAGCGTCCGGACCGCGTGCGGGCTCGGCGCCTCGGCCATCGCTCGCGCGCTCGCCCGGCAGGACACGAGCTCTCCCCACGCGCTCAGCGCCCGGGTGCTCGCCCTGGATCTGGTCACGTTCCAGCTCACCGCGCACGCGGTCGTCCGGAGGCCGCAATGCCCGGCGTGCGGAGATCCGGCGCGAATGGCGGCCGTCGGCGAGCGCCCGATCGAATTGCAGCCGGTCGAGAAGGCGCATTTCGAGGATGGCGGATACCGCCGGCAGAACCCGCGGCGGACCTACGAGCGCTACCGGCACCTCGTCAGCCCGATCACGGGCGCCGTGACGCACCTCGTCCCGATGCCGGGTCGGGACACCGAGCTCCGCGCCGTGTACGCGTCCGGTTATCTCGTCTGCCCCCGGGAGGGCGTTCCGAGCACCAACGTCTTCGACAAGGTCTGCGCCGGCAAGGGGCGCAGCGCGGACCAGGCCCGGGTGAGCGCGCTCTGCGAGGCCCTCGAGCGCTACAGCGGCGTGTACCAGGGGGACGAGGCGCGCGTGCGCGCCAGCAAGGACGAGCTCGGCGCGGCGGCGCTCGCGCCCGGCGACCTGCTGAACTTCAGCGAGGCTCAGTACCGCGAGCGCGCTCGCCTCAACGCGCGGGCCGCGGATCGTCGCCAGTGGGTGCCGGAGCCGCTCGATGCCGGCACCCGGATCGACTGGACGCCGGCGTGGTCGCTGAGCAAGCGCGAGCGGCGCTACGTCCCGCTGGCCTACTGCTACGCCGAGGCTCCGGCCGAGAGCGGCGCCGCGTTCTGCGGCCCTTGCAGCAACGGCGTGGCGGCCGGCACCTGCCTCGAAGAGGCCGTGCTGCAGGCCTTGCTCGAGCTCGTGGAGCGCGATGCCGCCGCGGTCTGGTGGTACAACCGGCTCGCGCGCCCGGCCATCGCGCTCGACAGCTTCGGGGACCCGTACTTCGAGGCGCTCCAGGCGGACTATGCCCGCCTCGGCTGGGCCGTCTGGGTGCTCGACCTGACGCACGACCTCGGCATCCCCACCTGCGTCGCGCTCGCCCACGAGGCGCGGGAGGATCGGTTCACCATCGGCTTCGGCTGCCACCTCGACCCGCGGCTCGCCGTGCAGCGATCGCTCACCGAGCTGAACCAGCTCTTCGATCCCGGGGGCGCGCGCCGGGCGCCGTGGGATCACGAGCGGCTGCCTGACCGCGCGCATCTCTTCCCGAGCCCGGATCTCCCCCGGGTCGCGGCCGAGCGCCTGCCCCGGATCGGCGGCGCCGATCTGCGCGCCGACATCGAAGGGTGCCTGAGGCGCCTCGACGCGGCGGGCCTGGAGCTCGTCGCGGTGGACAAGACCCGCCCCGACATCGGCTTGCCCGTGGTTCAGGTGATCGTCCCGGGGCTGCGCCATTTCTGGCCCCGGTTCGGCCCGGGCAGGCTGTACCAGGTGCCGTGCGCGCTGGGGTGGCTCCCCCGCCCGCTCGAGGAGGGCGAGCTCAACCCGGTCCCTCTGCTCGTCTGACCGCCGAGCGCCAGAACACCGATGACGCTGAGCGAGCGAGAAATGAACCGCCGCGCCGCCAAGGACGCCAAGGTGGGATTCTCTTCTTGGCGGCTTGGCGGTTCGACGCTCTGCGCGTTTCAGACGGTTTCAATCCGTTTGTCGTTCTAGCCGCCGAGAGCCGCGCGAGGAGCTGCGCATGGCTCAATCCGCGAGCGATAGTAGCGTAGCCGCCCGGGGCTGCGCGGGCGGCCACGAGTGTCCTGCCGAGACGCAAGCCCCCATGGCGCCGGGGCTCAGCTCTCGGCAGCCGCGCCTTCGTCCGGGGGGGACGCGCAGTGTCCTGCCGAGACGCAAGCCCCGGTCGGTACGGCACCCATGCGAACGGGCGCCGGCGATTGTCCGCGTCGCTGCCTCGGCCTACGCGGCCCAGGTCCCCCAGCGGTACGAGCATTGCAATACACGAGCGTCGCGGCGCGACCGCGACACATGGGGTTCGCCGCGCATGAGATGGAACGCATCCCTCGGTCCGACGCAGGCGAAGGGCCCTGGCGATGCTCACCTGTCCTGAGCCCGTCCTGACCTAAATAGAGTGAGGTAAGCTGAACATGTCGATACTCATCAATGCGCCCCAATTCGATAAGCTTGGCGTTCAAGCTGATCCCCCGGTTATCGGGTATTCTTCGCCCGTTGAGGTTGTTGTCAGCGTATGGACCACGGACGGCAGCACAACCATCAGCCAGCTCAATCTGAAGGTGTCAGCGCAACCCACGGGTCAAGTGCAGGAAGATGCCTGGAGGGTGGCCATTGCTACAAGGCCCGATATGTCAGATAAGGAGATTGGTTCCAAAAATATAACGTTTGATAGTTTTAGCGGGCTGGTTCATAAGAGTGTGTATGTTCTGTTGGTTCAGGGGATCTCCAGGACGCAAGGTAGTTACACTTTGACGCTGACGCCCACGTCGTATACGGCGTTGACGCACGATGCGTATACGCGTGGGGCCACCGCTACGGGTGCCATTTCACCTTGAGCTCATGAGCCTCGACGAGCGCCGAGGCCTACAGGATCGGGTACCACCCGCAGAGCGGTCCGGCGGCCCCGCCTCCTTGCCGCCGTCGGCGAGCGCCTTCGCCACCATCGCGTCCACCGCGGCGCGGCCCTCGCACGAGAGCCCAAAGACCCCTCCAGGCGCGTCGCGGTGTCGCAGATCTCCTTCGTGGTGATCGTCTTGAAGAACGGCTCGACGAGCAGCATCGTAGGCGTGCTTGCCGATGAGCATGCAGCGGCCTTCTCACCCGTGAGCGAGGCGGCGCTTGGCTGGCGCGAAGAGCCTCGGGGGAAGCTGACCGTCACGACGCCGACGACGTTCGGCGAGCTGCACGTGCTGCCGATCGCCGCATCCAGGAATGCATGAGGCGCCTCGGCGAGGTGGGCCTGGATCTCGTCGTTGTGGACAAGACCCGACCCGACATCGGCTTGCCCGTGATCCAGGTGATCGTCCCGGGGTTACGTCACTTCTGGCCGCGATTCGGCCCGGGGAGGCTCTACCAGGTACCGTGCGCGCTGGGGTGGCTGCCCCGCCCGCTCGACGAGCGCGAGCTCAACCCGGTATCTCTGCTCGTCTAGGGCGAGGTCTGGGCCCAAGGAGGCTGCCGGACCGGCCGCGTGCGTCGCGAGAAGACGCGCTGCGTCTCCAGGTGACGCACGCAGCCCCGGTCGCTGCCGGCTGCCGGGAGGCCCGGCCCGCCCACGCACGCCGCCGCGCCGATCTCCACGCCGGCGGCTCGTGGGAGAGACGATTCGAGCTCCTGGTATACGTGGTGCAAGCGCCAGGGGCAGGGGTCGAGATGACCACCAGCGTGCGGCGGTGATGGGTCGGGCTCGATGCCCCCCTGCGCGCGTCGCTGCGCTCCGCGTTACCCCAGGTCTCGCCTGCAGTCTCCGGGAGGGCATGCGCAGCGTTGTATGAAAAAACGAACACGAACGAGGTGAATTCGTGAGCAAAGACGATCCGGTTCAGCTTGAAGGCAAGGTGGTCAGCGTCGGCAAGGGCGGTACCTTCTCCGTCGAGGTCCAAGGCGGCCACCAAATTCTCGCCAAGCTGGCTGGCAAGATGCGACGCGCGCGCATTCGCGTGATGCAGGGCGACGAGGTCCGCGTGGCCGTCTCGCTGTTGGATCCCAATCACGGGATCATCGTTTATCGCGCGCGGTGAGCGTTGCCCGTCCCGCGGCACATCCTCGAGCAGCTGCAGGAAGCCGAGAAGGCCGTCGCGGGAGAATACCAGGAGCCTCGGGGGGAGCTGACCGTCACGGCGCCGACGATGTTCGGCGAGCTGCACGTGCTGCCGATCGCCAGCGAGTTCCTTGCCGCGCATCCGAAGATCGATCTGCGCCTCTTCCTGACGGACGTGATGGTGAACGTCGTGGAGGAGCATGTGCACGTGGCGGTCCGGATCGGAGAGCTGGAGGACAGCTCGCTCATGGCGAGGCGTGTCGGGTCCACACGCTCCATCACCTGTGCGAGCCCGAGCTACCTGCGGGCATTCGGCGCCCCTCGGGCGCCAGAGGACCTGACGGAACGGGACGGCGTGACCTATCGTGGGTTCGTGTCCTCGCCCTGGCGGTACGTCCGGAGCGCCTCCCACGTGACCGCGGAGCCGCGCGCGCGGGTCGCGGTCAATTCGCCCGCTGCGGCGGTGATGGCGGCCAAGGCAGGCCTGGGGATCACGAGAGCCCTGGACTACCAGATCGCATCGGAGCTGCGAAGCGGAGCCCTCACGCCGCTCCTCGAGGCCTTCGAGGTGCCTGCTCTTCCGATCCACCTCGTCTTCTCCGGTCAGGGCCGCCTACCGCTGAAGGTCCGCGCCTTCCTGGACTGGATGGCGCCCCGGCTGCAGGCCCGGCTCGCGGCCGAAGGCGTCGGGGCGCCGGCGGGGCAGCCGAGACCAGGCGCCTAGCGGCCCGCCCAGGCGACGGCGGCCTCTCGTTTTACGAGAGGGAGCCTCACGAACTGATCCCCTGCAGCGCCGCCGGCGCGACGGCTAAGTCTCCGCAACGACGAATCGCCGTCGATGCACGGGAGGCACGAGATGATCAGTTCAGGTCTCACGACACCGAAGCCCACCGACGCCGGACAGGCGCCGCAGAAGCCGCGGATGCGGCGCTGGGAGCTCGATGCCCCAGGCGTCCGGAACCTGACGCTCCGCGACGCTCGGAGGCCCGAGCCTGGGCCTCGTGAGGTCCTCGTGAGGATCCAGGCGGTCTCGCTGAACTACCGCGATGTTCTGATGTGGGAAGGCCGCATGGGCGAGCTGGCGCACCCTCATGTGCCCGGAAGCGACTTCGCCGGGCAGGTCGTGGAGCTCGGACCGCTCGCGACGCGGTTTTCCGTCGGCGACCGGGTGGTCGGCGTCGACATCGCGGACTGGATCGACGGGGCGGCCCCGGGTCATCACACGAATACCATCGCGGTCTCGGGCCGCCTGGCCGAGTTCGCGGTGGTCAGCGAAGACATGCTCGTCGCAGCGCCCCAGACCCTCGGCCCCGAGGAGGCGAGCACGCTCTCGACGGCAGGTCCGACCGCCTGGATGGCTGTCGTGGAGACCGGGCGGGTGAGGGCGGGGCAGACCTGGGTCGTGCAGGGGACGGGCGGCGTTTCGCTGCAGTTCGCAGCAGCGCACGGGGCGAAGGTGATCTTGACCTCCAGCAGCGATGAGAAGCTGGCGTTCGGTCTGGGCCTGGGCGCGCGCGCGGGCATCAACTATCGCGCCCGTCCCCGCTGGGACCGCGAGGTCATGGCGTTCACGAGCGGCCGCGGCGCGGACGCCGTGATCGAGATGGCCGCGGGCGAGAACCTCGCTACCTCCGTCGAAGCCCTGGCCTACGGCGGAAGGATCCTGCTCGTCGGCCTTCTGGACAGCGACCGCATCTCGACCCCGGTCGGCCCCTTGCTCCTGCGTCGTGCGACGATCAACGCGATCGGCGTCGGACCCCGGCGAGCGCTGGAGGACATGATCAGGGCCATCGATAGTCTCGGGATCCGCCCCGTCGTGGCCGCGACCTATGACTTGGGCGATCTCCCGGCGGCCGTCGCCCATCTCAAAGGGGGCGCCGTCGGCAAGGTCGTCGTGCGCGTCCAAGACTAGGCGAACGATCGATCACGAGACGACCGCAGCGCAGGCTCGCGAGCCTGGCCGCGGAGGAATAGCGCTCTAGACCGCATGGCAGGCCGCAGAATGCGGCCATCTGGAGGAACAGAAGATGAGTGCCCAGACCTGGTTCATCACATGCGCGCTCGGGGGCGCGGCACGATCGTCAACATGTCTTCGATGAACGGCGTCGTCGCCATGCCCGCCCTCGGGTATTACAGCGCTTCCAAGCTCGCGCTCGAAGGCCTCACGGAGGCCTTGTCGCAGGAGGTCGCGCCGCTCGGCCTCAAGGTGATGTCGGTCGAACCGGGCGGCTTCCGGACGGGCATCGTCGAACGGAACCTCCGGAGCCCGAGGATCGACGCCTATGGCGCCACCGCCCACGCGGTCATGGACCTGCTGGTGAACGATAAGGACGGCTCACTCGCGCCAGGTGATCCCGTCCGGATGGCGGACATCCTCGTCCGACTCGTGGATTCTGGAGAGATGCCCCAGCGCCTCAGCCTCGGCGCGGACAGCTGGACAGGCATCATGGCGAAGCTCGATGCGCAGCGCGCCGAGTACGAGGCCTGGAAGGACGTATCCCACAGCACGTATTTCTCGTGATGGAGCGAGCCCGGGGGCCGCACGTCGCGCGCCGGCGCGATGAGCGGCTTCCCCGGGCGGCTCGCGCGGCGCCGCTGCGCAGGTACGCCTGAAGGATCCCGAGCGCCGTCCGGCGCCCGCCGGGGAGCGGCGCCCCGCGCCCATGTCCGGGAGGGACGCAGCGCGTCCGGGAGGGACGCGGAGGCGGCGCCAGGAAGCCCCCTCGACGCCGCCGTCCCCCCGCGCGCTCTCGCATCGCCCGCGCGCGCAGGGGCATTCCCCGCAGCCCGCCTCATTTTTCACGAGCGGCATACATCATGCAATTCACCGCGTGCGTGGCGCGCTGGGCTCGGCGCCTGGTGCCCGCCCGACAAGGTCCGCGAGCGCCTCGCGCGCGCACGGATGCGCCGCGCCCGCGCAGCCTTCTCCGACGCCGCTGTCGGGTCGAGGTCGTGCGGTGGGCATCGATGGATGTGCCCATCGTCGCGACGGGCATGTCCATCGCCGGGATCTTCATGAATTCGAACGAACAACGGCTCATCGAGCTTCATCTGCAGCACGAGCCCCGAGCGCCCGACGCCGCCTGAGGCCGAGGTCCTCGCAGATGGCACCGCGGCCCCGCGCGTCGCTGCGCCCCGCCTCCTGCCGGATCTGCGCCTGTCACCGGACCGCTCGACGAAAGGACACCCTGATGCTCTCAAGGAAGATAGACAGATCCGTCGTTGCCCTCGCATTCGCCGCGGGCCTCTCCGCGTGCGGAGGCGCCGCGCAGACCTCCACGAACCCTGGCGCCTCGTCGGCGGGAAACGGCGCCAGCGGCCCGCAGGTCCTGGCCTCGCAGCCGTCGTCGCCGGCGGACCAGCGCCAGTCGACGACGGTGCAGGCCGCGCCGGCGCCGCGGCCGCCCATCCTCGTCACGGGCTTCACGGACGTCACCGCCAGGTTCACCGACAACCGTCCGAAGCTCCAGTCCTTCGCGTTCGCCCGGTTCACGAACGATACCCAGTACTGGATCTTCATCGCCGGACGGAACAACGGATTCCACGGCTTCAAGAAACCCGACGAGGACTTCCCCGCGACGAACGCGAACACGAAGATCTGGGTGATCAGAGATGTCTATGGCAGCCCCACGGTGTACTCGATGGATGTCGCTCAGCTTCCATCGAAATTCGACCCGATCAAGCCGCAATGGATGTCGTCGAATCCGCTCTTCTACCAGGACTACTCGAGCGGCCTCCTGTACATCGCGGGCGGTTATGGACCGGACATCGACGGGACATACAAGACGTTCCCCATCCTCTCTGTCGTGGATATCGGGGATCTCGTCTACGCGGTGACGGGCAATGACCCACGCAGCCTCGGCAACTCGATCGCCTACGCGAGCTCACCGCTCGTGCAGTCGACCGGCGCCGAGATGCTCAAGCTCGCGGACGGCAATTTCTACGTCGTCATGGGCCACAACTTCCAGGGCAAGTACAGCGATTTCATCACCAATAACCAGCAGAACACCGCAAAAGCCTCGCAGACGTACCTGAAGGCGATCAACCAGTTCCGCGCCACCCCGAACTTCACCGCCGGCACCATCGCCCTGACGCCGGGAAAGGTGTTCAGCAACGCGGATCAGTTCGGGCGGCGCGATCTCAACGTGGCCTACACCGTGATGCAGGACGGACAGGCGGGGATCGGGGCCTACGGCGGTGTCTTCACCCCGAACCCGGTGCAGCTCAACTATCACTTCCCCATCTACCTGGGCCCGGGCCAGGGCACGCAGACGCCGATCATCGACACCAGCTACGAGCAGAAGATGAGCGCCTATTCGTGCGCCAAGGTGGTGCTCTACAGCAAGGCCAAGCAGGCGACCTACACCACCTTCTTCGGCGGCATAAGCCGGTGGCGCTTCGACTACACGATCAACGAGTTCGTGGAGAACGCGCGCATCGGCGACCCGAGCGTGCCCAACTTCAGCGACGGAATGCCCTGGATCAACAGCATCACCACGCTCGTGCACACGTGGACCAGCCCGACGACCGGAACGACGTCCGAGGTCGCACAGCCCGCGACCACGCTGCCGGGTTACCTGGGCAGCGAGGCCCTGTTCATCCCGCGCACCAAGGGGAGCCCGACCCTCAACGTCTACCAGCAGGACATCATCGATCTCGACGCTCTCCCGAAGGGCACGCCGTTCTCGCTCGGATACCTCTACGGGGGCGTCGTGGCGATGCCGTCCAAATTCTATCAGGGGGTGCAGGTCGACTCAGGGAAGACGCCGAACGCGATCAACGACAAGATCTACGAGGTATTCGTACAGATACCCACAGACTCGAACTAGTGCGTCAACGAGAAGAGGAGATAGAGAGGTCGTTCTCATGAACTATGAATACGTGCAGGTCAACGCCTTCGTGCCGAACAGCACGAGCGGCTGGAGCTCCTTCGCCGACGTCGCGTCCTACGAGCGAACGAGCTCGGGGACCGGCTTTCTGCTCCGCGACAGCGACGGTCGGGTGCTCCAGCTCGCCTTCCTGTCGCCGACGGCGCTCCGGGTCCGCTTCAACGCGGGCGCGGAGGGCTATGACGACGACAGCCCGTCGTACGCCGTCGTCAACCGGAGCCTCGGCCCGGTGACGCCGCGGGTCGCCGCCGATACGACCGCGCTCTTGACGATCGACACGGGCGCCATGCAGGTGAAGGTGCAGAAGCAACCCTTCTCGCTCGCGATCTACCGCGACGGGCAGCTCATCCACGCCGACGCGACGGTGAGCGGCGCGAACAAGGGCCTGCTGTACGTGGAAGGCCAGCCGGCCGTCGCGTCGATCAAGGTCGCCCCGGAGAACGCCGTCTACGTGGGGCTGGGCGAGAAGGCGGGCTCGCAGCTCAAGAAGAACGGCTTCTCGATGACGTTCTTCAACTACGATAATTTCAAGTACGGGGGCACCTCGGTCATCCCCGCGCCGCCCGCCGAGGGCTGCGGCGGCCCCCTGAACCCCAGCGAGCCGCTCTACAACTCGATCCCGCTGCTCATCGAGGTGAACCCGAGCCCGACGGGCGCGTACGCGGGGCGGCCGTACAGCTACGGCATCTTCCTCGATAACCCTGCGCAGACCTACGTCAACATCGCCGCGGACGTGGAGACGGTGTACCCGTCCTTCAGCATGCAGGGGATGTATTACTTCGGGGCGCTCTACGGAGACCTGGACTATTACTTCCTCCTCGGCGACGGCGTCCCGTCCGTGGTCGACCAGTACACCCAGCTCACGGGGCGGCCGACCATGGTGCCGAGGTACGTGTTCGGATACCACCAGGGCGCCTACGGCTACTACAGCCGCGAGGTGCTGGAGCAGGTCGCGCAGTCGTTCCGGGACGCGAGCTTCCCGATCGACGGCCTGCACATCGACGTCGACTTCCAGAACAACTACCGCACGTTCACGAGCAGCGACAAGAAGTTCCCGAACGTCTCCGAGATGTTCTCCCAGCTCGCCGCGCAGGGCTTCAAGTGCAGCACGAACATCACGGCGCTCGTGACGTGCAACCCCTACGATGAGGACGGGAAGACCTACGACGAGGGCGGCCTCCGCTACGCTACCCGCGACGAGGGCCTGGCGAACGACTACTTCATCTTCAATACGCGCGTGAACCAGGGGGCGAGCCCCCAGCAGTTCATCTCCCAGGAGAACTACGGGGTGAACTACGGCCTGAACCCGTTCACGTCCCCGCCCTTGCAGAAGGACTCCGAGGGATACACGCCGCTCATCTCGTGCGGCTTCTACCCGAACCTGGGCGACCCGGCCGTGCAGGCCTGGTGGGGCCAGCAGTACGAGGGCCTCCTCTCCGCTGGCCTCGAGATGATCTGGCAGGACATGACCTGCCCTGCCATCGAGTACGATCGCACGCCGCAGGCTGGCGAGTACGTCCCCTACGAGCAGCTCCTCGACTTCAACACGAGCGACCACGACGACTCCGATGAGGTCAAGACGCTGCCGCTGGATCTCATGATGGTGGGCCCGGACGGCAAGACCTATCAGCCGCACGCGCTCCTTCACAACGGGTACGCGCTGTCCCTGTGCAAGGCCACGTTCAACGGCATCAACGCGCTCCGGCCGGGGCGGCGCAACTTCATCATCGCGCGCGGCGGATACGCGGGCGTCCAGCGTTACGCGGCGCTGTGGACCGGCGACTCGGCGTCGAGCTGGGACTTCTTGAAGATCAACATCCCGGAGGTGCTCAACCTCGGCATGTCGGGCGTGCCCATCTCGGGCTGCGACATCGGCGGCTTCGCCACGGGCTCGGGCTCGACGCAGGAGGGCTACGTGACGGATCCGGCGCTGTTCGTGCGCTGGATGAACGTCGGCGCATTCCTGCCCTGGTACCGCAACCACTATGACCACTACGAGAAGTGGTACCAGGAGCCCTACAACTACGGGGAGCCGTACCTGTCGTATTGCCGCAAGTACGTCGAGCTGCGCTACCGCCTGAACCAGGTCTTCTATGACGCGATGTACCGGGCGACGCAGACGGGCATGCCCATCTGCCGCGCCATGTTCCTGAACTTCCCGGACGACGTCGAGGTCTACGACCACCTCGACGACCAGTTCTTCCTGGGAGACTTCCTCCTGATCGCGCCGATCGTGGACGAGGGGGATACGCGAACCATCTACCTGCCGCGGGGCGCGGACTGGTATCCTTTTCCCGAGGAGGGCGCGCTCGGCGCCAAGGTGGCCGGCGGGACGAACATCGGCGTGACGTCCGGGACCACGCCGTACCATGCCCCCCTCGGCGTCGTGCCCATCTACGTCCAGGCCGGGGCCATCCTGCCCATGCGTGAGCTCGAGCAGTGGGTGGGCAAGCTCCCGCAGAACATCTTGACGATCACGGTCTTTCCGGGGCCGAGCTCGTCGTACGCGCTCTACCAGGACGACGGGATCAGCACGGGCTCGTCCTACCGCCTCTCGGCGATCACGCAGGAGACGACCGCGGCGAGCCGCAGCGTCCGCGTGACGCGGAAGGTCGACCGATACACGCCGCCCGAGCCGTACTACTACGTCGCGCTGCTCGGCGTGACGGCGGCGCCGTCGAGGGTGACGGCCGGCAAGGCCACGATCCCCTTCGTGGCGGATGCCTCGAGCCTGTCGGCGTCCGCCTCGAACGCCTATACGTACGATGCGACCACGGACACGGTCACGGTGAAGATCTTCGACACCTCCGCGGACATCACCGTGAACGCCGCGCTGGCCTGACCGGCGCGGCGGCGAGCAACGGAATTCACGGGCCGGGCGGGAGGCCAGCGCGCAGCTGGCGCTCGGCAGCACCAAACCACGTCTTTTCATCGAAGGAGAACATCATGTCCGTACCGTCTGCAAGCTTTCAGATCAACGGCAGCCGCGGGTCGTATACCTTTCAAGTCCTCTCATGCAACCCACAGCAACCCGTCAGCTTCATGCTTCCGAATCAGACCTATGATCCGAGCCGGCTGCAGGACAGCGGGGATATCGGCGTCATGGGGAGCATCCGCATCATCAACGTCACCACCTTCCCTCGAATCGCCATACCGTCCACCTGGAACCAGAACCCCATCAAGCTGATCATCTCCACTGTCACCACGGGTGAAGGTGATTATACCGGAAACTCAGCCGTGCTTTACGGGTACTACCTCGGCTACGGCGGGGATGGGCTCGGGTTTTATTTGAACCAGGAGCAAAGCACCACGGCTGGTCAATATGGTCGCTCGGGGATCGACTGCGGGATCAACAACTCGACGCGGAGTATTTTCCTGCCCTGAGCCGCTGACGGCGCGCAGCGGGCGCTTCGATAGCGACCTCGCGGCGCTCAGCCTGCGCCACCGCCGCGAGGTCCAGAGAGAGGCGGGCTACAGGCAGCGCAGGACGTTGTCCCGCACGAGCTGCCAGATGGTCTCGGGGATGTCCCCGAGCCACCGCGCGTCCCGCTCGACCGGCGCCTCGGCGTCGTCGAGCGGGTCATCCGGGCTGTAGACGAGCCGCCAGAGCCGCTCGCTCACCGAGCCGTTCCGGTCGATCACGAAGCGCTGCACGAGCTTCTTCGCGAGCGCCTCGCCCTCGACGTCGAGCAGCAGCACCGGCGCCGCCACCTTGACCTCACGCAGCGGCTTCAGGCGCAGATACGCCCCCTTCACGAGCTCCGCCTCGTCCGGCGGCTCGAACCCCGCCTCCCGGAAGTTGACCGGCGCCTTGGTGTTGCCGACGAGGTAATACTCTCCCTGGGTCTCGGCGAGGATCGCGCCGCCCAGCCTCCCTACGCGTGCCATCTAGACCTCCTCCGCGGTGACGCTCTCGTCCGAGAGCACGAGCGTGCGCCCCGGCGTCTGGCCCGGGAGCGCTTCCCCATCCCATGTGTACTTGTTGGTATACCCGCGCGGCGTGACCATGTACCCCTCGAAGACGAAGGTGTTGGTCGACCCGACGAGCACCGTGGTCAGCATCCCGATCTCGTAGTCGAGGAAGTGATCGAGATCGGTGAGCACCGCGCTCTCCAGCTTGCGATACGCGCTCTTCACCAGCGCCACCGGCGTCGTGCCCGCCCGGTGCTGGCGGATGATCTCCTGGGCGCGCACGATCTGGCGCGTGCGCCGCCCGCTCGCCGGATTGTAAAGGCCGATGACGAAGTCGGCGGACGCCGCCGCCTCGAGCCGCCGCTCGATGACCGGCCACGGGGTCAGGAGGTCGGACAGCGAGATGGCGCAGAAGTCGTGCCCGAGCGGCGCGCCGACGAGCGATCCGCACGCGTTGAGCGCGGTCATCCCGGGCACGAGGCGGAGCTCCGGCGACTCGCCCCGCTTCCAGCCGATCTCCTCCAGCACCTGGAAGACGAGCCCGGCCATGCCGTACACCCCCGCGTCGCCCGACGAGATGATCGCCACGCGCCCGCCGTCCCGCGCCCGCTCCACCGCGGCGCGCGCCCGGCCGATCTCCTCGGTCATGCCGGTCTTGATCACCTCCTTGCCCTCGATGAGGTGCTTCACCAGCCGGATGTACGTCGTGTACCCCACGATGAGATCCGACGCGGCGATCGCCTCGAGGGCGGCGCGGGTCGCGTGCTCCTCGGCGCCGGGGCCGATCCCGACGATCGACAGGACTCCTTTGCTGTCACCCATGGCTCTCCTCGACGTTGCGCTTCGCGAACGGGACGCGCGCCACGGCGAGCGTCATCGACCGGCCCACGCCGGGCTCGGTGTAGGCCCGCTTCGGCACGAGCAGCTTCGCGGCCCCCGCCGCGCGCAGGGCGGCCGGCTCGGCGACGCCCCGGGCGCCGATGTGCTTCTTCACCGTCTCCGACGGGTTCTCGATCCCCTCGGTCGCGTCGAGCTCCTCGGCCGTGAACGTCACGAGCGGCCACCCCCGCCGCGCCGACAGCGCGAGCAGCGCCTCCTCGTCGGCCTTCTTGTCGATCGTCGCCAGCGCCTTCACCGACTTCGCCGACAGCCCGTGCTCCTCGAGCAGCCGGTCGACCCCGCGCTCCACCATGTCGAGCGGCGCGCCGCGGTCGCAGCCGACGCCGAGCACCAGGCTCTTCGGCCGGTAGACGACGGCGCGCTCGACGACCTCGGGGTGCGAGCGCCCGAGCTCGCGATCGCTCGCCACGAGCAGGATCTCCCACGCGCCCGGATCCACGCCGTCGAGCGACGTCGCGTAGCGCACGCCCGGCGGGAGCGGCGAGCCCTCGGGCCAGAACGAGGGCTCGCCCGTCTCCTGCACGAACAGCACGGGCGCGGCGTTCACGACCGCGGCGCAGCCGCGCGTCACGTTGCGGTCGGGGTCGTCGAGCGTCCACCCGAGCTCGCGGCCGAGGATGTCGACCGTCAGCGTCCCGATCGCGTCGGACGCCGTGGTCACCACCGGCTGCGCGCCGAGGAGCGCGGCCACCTTCTCGGTGAACGCGTTGCCCCGGCCGACGTGGCCGGACAGCACGCAGATCGAGAACCGGGCCGCGTCGTCGACGCACACGACCGCCGGATCGACCTTCTTGTTCTTGAGCAGCGGCGCGATCATGCGCACGACGGCGCCGACGCTGATCACGAACACGTGGCAGTCGTAGGCCGTGAACGCCTCGGTCAGGAGCGGCCCCATCGGCAGCGGCAGCGGCTTCGCGCCCTCCGGCGCCCCGCCGAAGAGCTTCTGCGACACGTAGAGATCCGCGCCCGGCAGGCCCGGGACGAGCTTGCGCGCGATGTCGATCCCGTGGCGCGTGATGGCGTAGACGGCGTAGGGCTTGCGCTCGGGCGTCACGGGGCCTCCGGCTCTTCGTTCAGGCTCTTGTCGAAGCTGCCCGGCAGCGACGCCTCGGCCTCGCCGACGAGCAGCCCGCTCCGCTCCCCGCGCGTGACCACCACCATGGCGAAGCAGTCGCCCCGCTCGCCCTGCGCGGCGCGCAGATCCCGCACGATCCGCTGCTCGGGCATCGTCGCCTTGGAGACGAACACCGCCCGATCGAGCAGGCCCGCCCCCGTGAGCGCCTCGGTCACCTTGGGCATCTCCGAGCCGATCTTCATCAGGACCACGGTGTCGAAGCGCCGGAGCACGTCGGTCAGGTCGTCGACGCCGTACGTGGCGGGGAGGATGGCGATCCGCTCCTGCCCGTCGGCGAGCGAGAGCCCGCTCACGGCCGGGACCGCCGTGACCGAGGTGACGCCGGGGACGACCTCGACCTCGAGCCCGGGGAAGCGGCGGAGCGCCTCGCGGCGCACGTAGACGAACGTGCTGAAGAGCGACGGATCGCCCTCGGTGGCGAACGCGACGGACAGGCCCCGCGAGAGCCGGTCGCCGATCTTGTCGACGGCCGCGTCGACGTAGGGGCGGACGCGATCCGGGTCCTTGCTCATGGGGAAGGTGAGGAGCAGCCGCTCCTTGTCCCGCTGCTTGCCGACGACGGGCTCGAGGATCCGGTACGCCATCGACGCGCCGAAGTCCGAGCTGCGGGGGAGCGCGAGCACGTCCGCGCCCTCCAGCACGCGCACGGCGCGCAGCGTGAGCAGGTCGGGCGCGCCGGGGCCGACGCCGACGCCGTAGAGCTTGCCGAGGCCGCTCACGGCGCCTCCGGGGCGCTCGCCGCGGGCTTCGTCGCGGCGAAGACGTGGATCGGGTTCAGCGCCTCGTACCGCATGTAGCGCGCCAGCGGGACGCCGCGCGAGACCGAGAGCAGCGTGACCTCGGGGTCGAGCCCCCGCGCCCGGAGCGCCCGGTACGTCTCGGCCACGTTCTCCATCGTGATCGCGTTGACCACGAGCCGGCCGCCCGGCCGCAGCCGATCGAGCGCCGCCGTGATGATCTCTTCCATGCTCCCCTTGCTCCCGCCGACGAACACCGCGTCCGGATCCTCGAGCCCCGCGAGCGCCTCGGGCGCCCGGCCCGCGATCACGCGCACGTTGTCGACCCCGTGCGTGCGGACGTTGTCCCGGCAGATCTCGACGCCCTCCGGGTCGACCTCGACCGCGTAGACGCGCCCGAGCGGGCAGAGCATCGCCGCCTCGATCGAGACCGACCCCGAGCCGGCGCCGACGTCCCAGACGACCGCGTCGGGGCGGATCGCCATCGACGCGATCGAGAGCAGGCGCACCTCGCGCTTCGTGATGAGGCCGTTCTTCGGCATCCGCTTCGCGAACGCGTCCTCGTGCAGGTAAGGGACCGCGGGCGGCGGCCGCCACGCCGGATCGCTCCGGAGGAGCAGGAGCACGTTCAGCGGCCCGATGTCCTCGCACGCGGCGAGCGCGGCGAGGTCGAACGCGCGCACGCGCTCGCCCGCGCCCGCGAGGCTCTCGCAGACCCACGCCTTCCAGCCGGCGTCGCCGTGCTCGAGGAGCCGCGCCGCGAGCCGGGCCGGGCCGTTCTCGCCGTCGGTCAGCACCGCGACCTTCGAGAGCCGGCGGAGGCGCGTGGCGAACCCCTCGGGCGAGCGGCCGTGGACCGAGACGAACGCGGCGTCGTCCCAGGCGATGCCCGTGCGCGCGAACGCCCACTGGACCGAGCTCAGGCTCGGGATGATCTCGACGTGCTCGCCGCCGAGCTTCCGGACGACGAGCGCGCCGACGCCGAAGAACAGCGGATCGCCCGAGGCGAGGATGCACACGTTCTGCTCGGCCGAGAGCGCCTCCACGCGCTCGAGCGCCGCGGACAGGCCGCCCTTCAGGGCGATCTTCTCGCCGCGGAACTGCGGGAAGAACTCGAGGTGCCGCTCGCCCCCCACGAGCACCTCGGCCCGGGCGACCGCGGACGCGGCGCGGCTCGACAGGCTGGCGCACCCGTCGTCGCCGATGCCGACGACGGTCACGGCGCGGCGGGCGCTCACCGCGCCCCCTGCGCCGGCTCGCCCGCCGGAGCCGGCGCCGCCTCGGCCGAGAGGAGCAGCAGCGCGTGGACGATCGCCACCGCGATGGGGCTGCCGCCCTTGCGGCCGCGCGCGACGATGGAGGGGAGCCCGGACTCGAGCAGCGCCTCCTTGGACTCCGCCGCCGACACGAACCCGACCGGCACGCCGATCACGAGCGCCGGCCGCGCCCCCTCTTCCCGCGCGAGGCGCACGACCTCGAGCAGCGCGGTCGGCGCGTTGCCGATCGCGACGATCGCCCCGTCGAGGAGCCCGAGCCGGTGCGCCTTGCGCATCGACTCGATCGCGCGGGTCGAGCCGGCCGCCGACGCGGCCTGGATGACGTCGTCGTCCGAGATGAAGCAGTGGATCTTGCAGCCGTACGACGCGAGCCGCTGCTCGTTCAGGCCGACGCCGATCATCTTCACGTCGACGAGCACCGGCGCGCCGCCCCGGAGCGCCTCGATCCCCCGCGCGATCGCCTCGGGGTGGAGCCGCATGAGCGACGAGAACTCGAAGTCCGCGGTCGCGTGGATCACGCGGCGGACGACCTGCCACTCCGCGTCCGGGAAGCCGTGCGCCCCCGCCTCCTCGTCGATGATCGCGAAGCTCTTGTCCTCGATGCGCCGCCCGAGCGCGGTCATCTGCCGCATGTCGTTCACCGCGCGCGCCTCCTCACCGCTCATGGCTCCTCCGCTCTGTCTCTGCCGGCGCCCTCGGCCGGGTACCGGCCGAGCAGCGCCCCGTTGAAGTCGACCAGGCAGGCGTGCACCTCGAGGCCGCCGCCCGCGTGGCGCGAGGTGTGCTCGACGACGCGCCTGCAGATCCCCCCGGCCACGCCCGTGAGCCCCTCGCGCTGGCACAGCTCGAGCACGTGCCGCGCGGTGTTCGCCTGCCGGATCTCGGCCGCGATCTCCGGCCGCGCGCCGAGCTCCTCGGCGATCTGCGCGAGCAGCTCCATGCTCACCTCCGAGCCGGCGGCGTGCGTCATCATCTTGCCGTCCGCCATCTTCGAGAGCTTGCCGATCATGCCGACGATCACCGCGCGGGCGATCCGCCGCCGCGCGGCGTGGCGGACGCCGGTGCCGATGAAGTCGCCCACCTGGATGAACGCGTCCTCCGGGAGCTCCGGGTAGAGCTTCATCGCGTACGCCTCGGACTTGCCGCCGGTCGTCAGCGCGAGCGTCGCGATGCCGCGCTCGGCGGCGACGTCGATCGCCTGCACCACGCTCGCGCGGAAGGCGGCGGTCGAGTACGGCTTCACGATCCCGCTCGTCCCGAGGATGGAGATCCCGCCGATGAGCCCGAGGCGCGCGTTGATGGTCTGCTTCGCCATCTCCTCGCCCTGGGGGACGCTGATCGTGACCGTGGCGCCGGCGAAGCCCGAGCCCTCGAGCTCCTCGAGGACCATCTCGGTGATGTTCCGGCGCGGCACGGGGTTCACGGCCGGCGCGCCGACCGGCAGCCCGAGCCCGGGCTTCGTGACCACGGCGACCCCGTCGCCCCCGCGGATCTCGACGCCCGGCTCGCGGCGGAGCTCGACCTCGGCGACGAGCTCGGCGCCGTGGGTGCAGTCCGGATCGTCGCCGGCGTCCTTGATGACGCTGCACGTGGCGCGCGGCCCCTCGCGGTCGCAGCGCTTCAGCGGGAAGGTCACCCGCTGCCCGTTCGGCAGGGTCGTCTCGATGGCGTCGACGGCCGCGCCGCGCGCGAGCACGCGCGCCGCCGCCTTGGCCGCGGCGGCCGCGCACGCGCCCGTCGTGAACCCCTCGCGCTGCCCTTTCGGGTCTCTCGGCCGGACCTCTGCCATCCAGGATCCTGAGCGATTACGCGGACTTCTTCAGCGGGTTGTTGAAGAAGCTCTCGAGCAGCACGCTGCCCTCCGGCGCGCCGAGCGCGGCCAGCCGGTCGCGGAGCGGGTAGATGACGGCGCCGTCGCCCGCGCAGAGCGCGGCGTCGTAGGGCCCGGCCGCGAGCTCTCGCACGCGGTCGCCGACGAGCGCGCACGCGCGCGCCGGCCGCTCGGGGTGGCCGACCGGGAGGAAGCCGCCGAGGACCGTGAGGCGGGCGCGCTCGGGGAGGCGCTCCCGGACGAACCGCTCGGACACGAAGGTGTCGTCGGACTCGACGAGCCAGACGAGATCGAGCTGCGCCGCGCCGGCCGCGGCCGCGCCCCGCGCGACGCCGAGCGCGGCGGTGATGCCGGTGTCGGTGGCGACGACGAGCGCGCGGCCGGAGAAGCCGTCCGGGAGCCGCAGCTTGCCCCAGGGGCCGCTCCACTCGAGCTCCGCCCCGACGGCAATGTCGTTGAGCACGTTCGACCCCGGGCCGGCGCCGATGCGCTTGATCGCGATCTCGACGCTGCGCTGCTCGGCGTCGCTCGAGAGCAGCGAGTAGGCCCGCTTCGCGAGCTTGCCGCCGGGCAGGGTGACCCCGGTGTTGATGATCACGTACTGCCCGCCGGCGAAGCCGAGCGCGGCGCCGTCGACGCGCTCGATGCGGAGCAGCCGCGCCCCGTGGCCGAGCGGCTCGGCGTGGACGATCCTGATCTTGGCGCTGCCCTGGGCCATGGGTCTGCTCCTGCTCCTGCTTCAGCTCCTACCCCGATTACTCCGCCGGGTAGATCTCGTGCACGAAGTCGTGCATCTCCTCGAGCTCGCGGTAGAGCCGGCCGAGCCCGTCGACCTGGGCGCGGAGGTCGAGCTCGACCTGCTTCGTGAGGATGAGGAGCGAGCGCAGGTAGGCGATCTTCTCGTCGCCCGCGGGCGTCTTCGCGACCTTCTCCTGGAGCTCCGCGAGCGACCCCTCGAACAGCCGCGAGAGGCTCTTGAGGTCCCCGGCGCGCAGCATCGCCGAGATCGGGCCGGGCGCCTCGGCCGCGGGGCCGAGCTCGGCGAGCTCGTGCGCGCGCTCGGCGGGATCGTCGATGCCCAGGATGTTCATGAGCCCCAGGCGAAGCGCGGCGATTTCGTGACAGGCCATGTCGGCTCCCTCCTAATCCGCCCCCTCCTACCAGCTAGGGAAGAGGGCGGGAAGGAGCAGGCGGGAGGGCCCGTGCGGGCGCTTCGACGGGCGCTCGGTCCGTGCTAGGTGGGCCGGCGCCGCGCGCCCAGCGAGCGCGGCGCTCGCGCGCCCATGCAGAAGATCACCCTCCTCGATCGCCTCCGCTACCGCTTCGATCTCACCATGGCGAAGGGCGCGCCCGCGCTCATCGCCTGGCTGTTCGTGCTCTCGACCGCCATGGTGGTCGTGTTCGCGGCGATGGTCGTGGCCCTCGGGCTCGCCCCCGACGGGGAGGACGGCGCGCCGGTGTCGTTCCCCTCCGCCCTCTGGATCACGCTGATGCGCGCCCTCGACGCCGGCACCGTCGCCGGCGACACGGGCAGCCGCGCCTACCTCGCCGCGATGTTCGCCGTCACGCTCGGCGGCATCTTCATGGTCAGCATCCTCATCGGCATCATCACGAGCGGGATCGAGGACCGCGTGGCCGAGCTCCGCAAGGGCCGCTCCCTCGTCTGCGAGGAGGGGCACACCGTCATCCTCGGCTGGTCGCCGCAGATCTTCTCGATGATCCAGGAGCTCGCGATCGCCAACGAGAGCCGCCCGCGCGCGGCCATCGCCGTGCTCGCCGAGAAGGACAAGGTCGAGATGGAGGACGAGATCCGCGCGCGCGTCGGGTCCACCGGCAAGACGCGCGTGGTCTGCCGCACCGGAAACCCGTGTGATCCCGCGGACATCGCCATCGTGAACCCGGACGCGGCGCGGTCGATCATCCTGCTCTCGCCCGAGCAGGGGAACCCGGACTCGCAGGTGATCAAGTCGATCCTGGCGCTCACCAACAAGGCGGGGCGCAAGAAGGGGCGCTACCCGATCGTCACGCAGATCCGCGACCGGCGGAACCTCGACGCCGCGCGGCTCGTGGCGCGCGACGAGGCGGCGCTCATCCCCACGGAGGACGTGCTCTCGCGCATCACCGTGCAGACCTGCCGCAGCGAGGGCCTCAGCGTGGTCTACGGCGAGCTGCTCGACTTCAAGGGGCACGAGATCTACACGCGCGAGGAGCCCGCGCTCGCGGGCAAGTCGTTCGGCGAGGCGCTCTTCGCGTACGACGACTGCGCGGTCATCGGGATCCGGCTTCGCTCGGGCGAGGTGCGGCTCAACCCGCCCATGGACGCGCGGATCGAGGCGGGCGACGCCGTCATCCTCATCGCCGAGGACGACAGCGCGATCGGCGCGCCCTCGAAGAAGCCGCCGAAGGTCGACGAGCGGGCGATCCGGGACGGCAAGCCCGCGGCGCCGAAGCCCGAGCGCACGCTCCTCCTCGGCTGGAACCGCCGGGCCGCGGCGTTCATCAACGAGCTCGATCACTACGTCGCGGAGGGCTCCGAGGTCACCGTCGTCGCCGACGTCCCCGACGCCAGGGAGCAGCTCGAGGCCGACTGCGGCGAGCTCCGGAACCTCGCCGTGAGGATCGAGCGGGGCGACACGACCGACCGGCGCACGCTCGACCGCGTGGTGGGCGCCTACGATCACGTGGTGACGCTGAGCTACTCCGACGCGCTCGATCCGCAGGAGGCCGACGCGCGCACGCTGGTCACGCTGCTCCACCTGCGCGACATCGAGGCGAAGCGCGGCCAGAGCTTCAGCATCGTGAGCGAGATGCTCGATCTCCGGAACCGCGAGCTCGCCGAGGTCGCGCACGCGGACGACTTCATCGTGAGCGACAAGCTCGTCAGCCTGATGCTCGCGCAGATCTCCGAGAACCGGGACCTCGCCGCGGTCTTCGAGGACCTGTTCGACCCGGAGGGGTCCGAGCTGTACCTGAAGCCGGCGCGCGACTACGTGCGCCTCGCCCGCCCGGTGACGTTCGCCACGATCGTCGAGTCGGCGCGGCGCCGCGGCGAGGTCGCGGTCGGCTACCGCCTCGCGGCGCAGGCCGACGACGCGGCGCAGGCCTACGGCGTGAAGGTGAACCCGAGGAAGCGCGCGTCGCTGACGCTCGGCGAGGGCGACAGGATCATCGTCCTGGCCGAGCAGTAGCGGGGTCAGCGCGCGTCGGCGCGCTCGAGGAGCACGCCCGCGGCGGCGATGGCGAGGGCGGCGAGCGGGACCGCGAGCGCGAGCGCGACCGGCCCGAGCCAGGCCGAGGCGGCGTCGTTCCAGAGCAGCGACGCGAGCACGACCGCGTCGCGGAGGCCCTCGCGCGCCTCGAACGCGTCGGGCCGGTACATGAACGCCGCCGTGGGCAAGAGCGGCGCGATCCATACGGCCGACGCGACCAGGAGCGCGTGGAAGCCGTCGCGCATCCGCGCGAAGAGCGGCAGGAGCGCCGAGAGCAGCGCGATCGCGAGCGCGACGAGGGCGAGGCCGGCGCCGAGCGCGCCCGCCGCGCTGACCCTGTCGTTCGCCGCGATGTGCGGCGCGACGGCGAGCGCGGCGCAGGCCGCGACCGCCGCGCCCGCCCCGGCCCCGGCGAGCAGCGAGGGCGCCGTGCGCGCCGCGAGGAGGACGCGGGCGCGGATCGGCTTGGCGAGCAGGATCTCGAGCCGACGCTCCTCCCGCGCGGCGACGGTCGCGTCGAGCAGGCCCGACAGGGCGACGAAGTAGGCGACGAAGTAGACGGCGAGGAGATCGTTGAGCAGGAGCACGGCCGCCATCCCCTCGATGCGGAAGGCCTGCTCGAAGAAGCGGACGATCTGCGCCGGCATCCGGACGAGCAGCGCGTGGCTGCCGAGCACCACGAGCGCGCCGGCGACGGCCGCGGCGAGGGAGGTGCGGCGCGGGGCGCGGCGCGCCTCGAGCGCGAAGTAGCCGCGGAGCGAGCCCGCGGCGGGGGCGGTCGCCCGGGTCATGCTTCCATCCTCCGGACGCCCGCGGCGCCGGCCGCGATCAGGAGGGCGGCGAGCGCGGCGAGCGCGAGCATCGGCGGGCCGAGCACGGAGGGGCCGAGGTCGTCGAGGCTCCCGAGGCCGAGCGCGCCGAGGGCGATCGGGTTCAGGAGGGCGATGGCCCGCCAGGCGGGCTGGTAGAAGCCGATGAGCGCGAGGCCCACGAGGCCCCCGAGCGTGGCGAATCCGATCAGCGCCGAGGCGCCGCGGTGCTTCACCCACGCGGCGATGGCGGCGGACAGCGCGGTCGCGAACAGGGCCGCGAAGGCGTGGAGCGACATCGCGCCGAGGAAGCTGCCGGCGCGGAAGCCGGGGACGCGCGCCGCGAAGTAGACGGCGCCGGCGAGCTGGGTCGCGGCGTGCAGGGTCAGCATCACCGCGCACACGCTCAGCGCGCGGAGGGCGAAGTACCGCGGGAGCGAGAGCGGCTTGCTGGCGAGGAGCGGCAGCACGCCGGCGTCGCGCTCCCGGAGCACGACGCCGCTCGCGAGCACCGCGGGGAGGAAGGCGATCACCTTGTTCATCACCAGGTCGATCCACACGTACATGAAGATCGGGAACGGCCCGGCGTCGCCGAGCCAGGCGGCGATGGCGGCGCGCACGTGCTCGGGCGGGCGCTCGAGCAGGACGGGGACCGCGACCACGGCGTAGGCGAGCATCGCGGCGCAGAGCCAGGTCTTCCGCTCGCGGAGCGTCGCCAGGTAGTCGAGCCACAGGAGGCGGATCACGCGGCCTCCCGGCGCACGAGCGCGAGGTAGAGATCGTCCATGCTGCGCGCGCCGTGCGCGCCCTTGAGGCGCTCGACCTCGTCGCAGGCGACGAGGCGCGAGCGGTGCATCACCGCGACGCGCCGGCAGAGGGCCTCGACGTCGGAGAGGATGTGCGACGAGAACACGACGGTGACGCCGCGCTCGCGCGCGAGCTCGCGGAGCAGCTCGAGGAGCTCGTGGCGGCCGAGGGGGTCGAGCCCCGAGGTCGGCTCGTCGAGCAGGAGCACCGCGGGCTCGTTGATCAGCGCCTGGGCGATCCCGACCTTCTGGGCCATGCCGGTGGAGAAGCCGCGCAGGGGGCGGTCGGCCTCGCGCTCGAGCCCGAAGCGGCGCACGAGGGCGTCGGCGCGCGCGGCCGCGACGTCGCGGGGCAGCGCGAACATCGCGGCGACGTAGTGGAGGAACCCGCGCGCCGTCATGTCGGGGGGCAGCGCGTACGAGGCGGGCAGGTAGCCCGCGCACCGTCGGACCTCGAGCGTCTCGCGGACGACATCGCGCCCGAGCACGCGCGCGGACCCCGAGGTCGGCCGGGTCAGGCCGAGGAGCATGCGCAGCGTGGTCGTCTTGCCGGCGCCGTTGTGCCCCATGAAGCCGAAGATCTCGCCCGGCGCGACGGTGAAGCTCACGCCGTCGACGGCCGTGACCTCCCCGAAGCGCTTGCCGAGCGCGTTCACCTCGATCGCCTGGTTCATCGCTTTCTCCCTGCGCGCGATGCGGTCGCGCGGTGTGTCGTGGAGACCGTGGTCGTGGCGGCCGCCGCGGGGCGCGCGGCGAGGCCGGCGCGGAAGATGTCGGCGATCGCGTCGAGCGCGCGCTCGCCGGCGAAGTTGCCGAACGACGTGACCAGCCCGAGGTGCTGCGGCGCGAAGCGCAGCACGCCGAGCACGAACGGGATCGCGTCGCGATCGACGTCGGGCCGGATCTCGCCGCGCGCGATGCCCTCGTCGACCCAGCCGACGATCTGGGCGACCTGCGCCTTCGCGGCGGCGGCGCTCGCGGCGTCGTCCTGCGGGCGGAGCGCGCGGAGGTCGGGGTCCTCGCGGAGGAGCTTGCCGAAGAGCGGCTCCGCGGCCTGCTGGCGGTAGGCGAAGCGGAGGGTCTCGACGAGGCGATCGAGCGGCGATTCGAGGCCCATCACCTCGGCGGCGAAGCGGGCGCGGATCGCGGCGAAGGCCTGCTCGACCACCTCGCGCAGGAGAGCCTCCTTGTCGGCGAACTCGAGGTAAAGCGCGCCCTTCGCGCAGCCGGCCTCGGCGGCGACGGCGTCGAGGTTCACGCCCTTGAAGCCGCGCTCGGCGAAGAGGCGCCTGGCGGCCTCGAGGATCCTGGCGCGACGGGCAGGGTCGCGGGGCTTTTCGGGGCGGCGGACGGGCACGATTCGTATATGACTCAAATGAATATTCTGGTCAACTTAGACAAATCGCGGGTGAGGCGAGCGCCGGAGCGCGGGGGGTGAATGTGCGCCGTCGGTGGAGCGGCGGGCGGCCCGGCTCGTGCGAGGCGGCTCCGGGATCCTCCGCGAGCTGCGGCCGGCTTGTTTGGCCGATATTCGTATGCTACGAACTTCGTACGATGTCGGGCGCCTCGGAGACCGAGCAGCTGAACGCGGCGCTCCACGTGCTGCTGCTGCGGCTCAACCTGGCCCGCCTCGATCTCTGGTCCGACAAGCTCGCGGGCGTCGGCTACCTCGATCTGCACGCGATGTCGTTCGTCGAGGAGAAGCCCGACCACACGCTCGCCGAGATGCGCGCGTACCTTCAGGTCCCGCAGAGCACCCTCACGAGCATCCTCGATCGCCTCGAGCAGCGGGGCCTCGTGCGGCGCGGCGTCCACCCGACCGACAGGCGCTCCTACCTGATCGAGCTCACCAAGAAGGGGGTCGAGCTCCAGCGCGAGCACCACCGCGTCGAGCGCCTGATCATGCGCAAGATCCTCGACGCCCTCCCGGACGCCGGGGAGCGCGCCCAGTTCGTCGAGCTGTTCCGCAAGATCGCCAGCAAGGTGTGAGCCGCCGCGGAGGGGCCGCGGCGGCTCTCTCGTGCGCATTTGTACGATATTCGTAATTTACGAAAGATGTAAAATAGGAGGTTCGTATGTCGAAGCCGCGGGTGAGGGTCGCGATCGTCGGGGGTGGGATCGGCGGCTTGACCGCCGCGCAGGTGCTCCTGCGCGCGGGGCACGAGGTGACGTGCTTCGAGCGGGCGGCCGAGCTCCGGGAGGTCGGCGCCGGCATTCAGGTGGGGCCCAACGCCGCACGGGTCCTCCACCGCCTCGGCCTCGCGGAGCCGCTCGCGAAGGTCGCGGTGCAGCCCGTCGCCATCGAGATCAAGCGCTGGGACACGGGGAAGGTGCTGAGCGCCATCCCCGGCAACCCGGAGATCTCGCGGCGCTACGGGGCGCCGTACTACACGATGCACCGCGCCGATCTGCACGCGGCGCTGCGCGCGGGGGTGCCGGACGCGGCGCTGCGCCTCGGCGCCCGGTGCGTGGGCGTGACCCACGGGGAGCGGGAGGCGATCGCCCGCTTCGCGGACGGGTCGACCCACGCGGCCGATGTGGTGATCGGCGCCGACGGGATCCGGTCCCAGATCCGCCGCAGCCTCAGCGACGACGCGCCGCGCTTCTCGGGGCACGTCGCCTGCCGTGTGCTCGTCCCCGCCGCGAAGGTCCAGGCCCTCGCGTCCCCGCCCACGGTGCGCATCTGGCTGGGGCCCGGCCAGCACATGGTCTGTTACCCGGTGTCGGGCGGGAGCCTCCTGAACCTCGCCACCGCGATGCCCTCGCGCTCCCCCGGGGCGGAGTCGTGGATCCGCGAAGGGCGCCGCGAAGATGCCCTCGAGAGGGTCGCCGGCTGGCACGAGGATCTCCACGCGATCATGAACGCGGCCGACGGGACGCTGGAGCTGCCGCTCTACGACAGGGCCGCCCTCGCTCGACCCGGTGAGGGGCGGGTCACGCTGCTCGGCGACGCCGCGCACCCGATGCTCCCGTTCTTCGCGCAGGGCGCGGCGCAGGCGATCGAGGACGCCTGGGTGCTCGGGCGGTGCCTCGAAGGGGTCGCCCCCGAGGGCGTGGCGGGCGCCCTCCGCCGCTATGAGCAGGCGCGCGCGCGCCGCGCGGCGCAGATCCAGCGCCTGTCGGTGCGCAACGGGAAGCTCTTCCAGCTGCCGGACGGCCTGCGCCAGCGGGGGCGCGATCTCCTGCTCAGGAGGCTGTCGCTCGAGAGCTTCGACTGGCTGTACGGCTACGACGTGACCTCCGCGCCGCTCGATCCGGAGCGCAGGAGCGACGGAGGCTGGGGATGGTGGATGGGCCGCAGCGCGCCGAGCCCGCGGATGCCCGAGGCATCATGAGCGACCGGCGCTGCCGGATGCCGAAAGGGGGCCATCCGCCCGCGCGGGCTTGAAGCGCGCATCGCGCCGGGGCGCGGCTCCTCGGCGCCCTGCCTCGCCCCGCCTCACTGCATGATGTCGTCGACGAGCCGCGCCACCAGCCGGTCGCCGAGCAGGTGCTCCTCCACGAGGTCCTTCGCGTCCTCCTCGCGGACGCCGCGGTACCACACGCCGTCCGGGTAGACGGCGACCGTCGGCCCCTCGCCGCAGCGCCCCATGCACGACGTCTTCGTCACGCGGATCAGCTGCTGCTGGCCGGCCTGCTTCACGCGGCGGCGCAGCGACTCGAGCAGCGCCAGGCTGCCGCGGTCCACGCAGTCGGCGTTGCCGCAGACGAGCACGTGCTTGCGCAGCGGGCGGTGCGCGTGCGGGTGGTTCGACGCCTGCGTGTGCGTCAGCGTGTGGCGCACGCTGTAGAGCATCGCCTTGAGCCCGCCGACCTCCCGGGCGAGCCCGGGCAGGGCCGTGCGGTACATGCACGTGTCGCAGGGGAGGGGAGACTCGCCGGCGAGCGCCTGGCGCGCGCGCTCGTCGATCAGCCCCGAGAGCGCGCTCGACCGGCCGAGGTGGGGCGCGAGCGACGCGCGGATCCACGGGTACGTCGACGCGAAGCGGTCGACCTGCTCGGCGAGCTTCGTCATGAGCCGGCCGGCGAAGAGGAAGTAGGGGACGACGACGACGCGCTCGGGCCGCTGGCGCGCGACGCGCTCCAGCGTCTCCTCGACCGAGGGTCGCGTGACGCCGATGAAGGTCGGCTCGACGAGGAGCAGCCCCCGGCCCTCGCCGATGAGGCGCGTCATCTTGCAGAAATCGCCGTTCGCGTCCGGATCGCTGGACCCGCGCCCCACGACGACGAGCGCCGTCCGGGCGCGCGCCGCCGGGTCGTCCGGCAGCGCGGACGCGGCGCGCTCGAAGGCGAGCTCCGCGAGCGCCGGGTGCACGCCGAGGTGCCGCGCCGCCGAGAAGCGCACGCCCGGGTGCGCCGCCCGCGCCTGCTCGAGCGCCAGGGGGATGTCGTTCTTCACGTGCCCGGCCGCGAACAGGAACAGCGGCACGACCGCCACCCGGGACACCCGCGCCGCGAGCGCCGCGAGCGCGTCGGCGAGGTACGGCGTCGCGAGCTCGATGTAGCCGTGCTGCACCACGAGCGCGGGCCGCGACGCGCCGTAATCGGCCACGAGCGCCTCGAACTCGGCGTTCGACGCGGCGTCGCGGCTGCCGTGGCCGATCAGCAGGAGCCCTTGGTCATGCATGCGAGCGCCTCCTCCAGGGTGAGCGGGAGCCCCGCGCGGCCGCGCGGGTCGATCGATTCGGCCGGGCTCATCCGGGTCCAGAGCTCCGCGACCCACGGCCGCCGGAGCCGCGCCCGCGCGAGCAGCTCGCCGGCCGCGAACACCTCCCGCGGCGGCCCGTCCGCGAGCACCTGCCCGTCGCCGAGCAGCACCGCGCGCGTCGCGAAGAGCGGCACGAGGTCGACCGCGTGCGTCGCGGCGACCAGCGTCGTCCCCTGCTGCTCCGAGAGCGCGCGCAGCGTCCGGCACAGGGAGAGCTCGCCCTCCGGGTCGAGCCCCGCGGTCGGCTCGTCGAGCAGGAGCACGCGCGGCTGCATCGCGAGCATCCCGGCGATGCACGCGCGCTTGCGCTCGCCGAAGCTCAGCGCCTCGATGGCGCGGCCGGCGAGGTGCGCGATCTGCACGGCCGAGAGCGCCGCCTCGGCGCGGCGCCGCGCCTCGGGCGCGGGCAGGCCGAGGTTCCGCGGGCCGAACAGGACGTCGTCGAGGAGCGTCGCGCCGAGCAGCTGGTCGTCCGGGTCCTGGAGCACGAGCGCGGCGCCCGCGGCCACGGCGTCCGAGGGCGAGCCCACGCGGCGGCCGGAGATCTCGACGCTGCCGCCGGGCGCGGGGAGGAGCCCGACGAGCGTCCGGAGCAGCGCGGTCTTGCCGGCGCCGTTGCCGCCGAGCACCGCCACGGACTCGCCCTCGGCGACGTCGAGGCGCACGTCGCGCAGCGCGGGCTCGGCGCCGCGGTAGCCGACCCGGGGGGCGCGGAGGGCGATCGCGCTCATCCCGCCGCTCCGGCGGCGACGCTGAGCCCGAGGGCCGCGAGGGCGAGGGCGGCGAACGCGAGGTTCGCGGCGGGCGCGCTCGGCCGACGGTCGGCGACGGGGAGCTCCCCCCGGTAGCCGCGGAGCTGCATGGCGACGGCGGCGTGCTCGGAGCGCTCCAGGGTCCGGAGCGCCACGACGCCCGCGACGGCGCCGGCCGAGCGCGCGGCGGCGACCGGGCGCGCGAACCCGCCGCGGAGCGCGGCGGCGCTCCACGCGCTGTCGGCGGCGCGCTGGAGCACGCCGGCGAAGCGGCGCGCGAGCGCGAGCAGCTCGACGAGGGCCGCGGGCGCGCCGAGCCCGGCGAGCGCCGCCTCGATCTCGGCCGGCGCGGCGGCGCTCGAGAGCCACCGGAGCACCGCGGCGGCCGCGAGGACGCGCGCGGCGATGGCCGCGGCGCGGCGGGCGCCGTCGCGCGCGATCGCGTCGAGCGGGAACGGCGCGCCCGCGAGGAGCGGCTCGCCCGGGGTGAGCGCGAGCGCGAGGGCCGCGGCGAGCCCGCCGATCCACGCGGCGGGCGCGAAGGCGCGGAGGATGGCGCCGGCGGTCATGCCCTGGAGGGCGAGGGCCGCGCACGCGACGGCGAGCAGCGCGGCCGGCGTCCAGGGCGAGCGCGCGCCCGCGGCGACGCAGCACGCGGCCACGGCGGCCCCGAGGCGGAGCCGGGGATCGACGTCGCGGAGCCGCGCGGGGGGGTCAATCCGCACGGAGCCCGTCGCCGCCCGGCTTGCCGGCGGGCTGGCCGGCGCGCTCCACGAAGAGCACGCGCGAGAAGTAGCCCAGGGCGAAGCCGGAGAGGAGCCCTGCCCAGAGGAACGCGAAGAGCAGGAGGTCGCCCTCGAGGCCTGCGAACAGCGGCCCCGTGTCGTGGCGGCCGGCGTCCTCGGCGACGCGGCGGACGACGGCCTCGTCGACCCCGTCCCACGAGGCGTTGCCGCAGGCGGCGAGCCAGAGCGCGGCGGCGGCGAGCAGCGCGCGCGGCGCGACCCGCGTCACGACGCCCCCGCCGCGAGCGGGACGACCTGGAGCCGATCGAGGATGTCGGGCCGCCGGGCGCGCAGGAAGACGAGCGCTCCCGCGGTCATGGCGCCCTCGAGGAGGCCGAGCGGCAGCTGGGTGGGGACGAAGGCGAGGGCGACGCCGGTGAACATGGATGCCACCGACCCGTCGCCCGCGAGCCCGAGCGCGAGCTCGAGCGCCGTGGTCGCGTACGTGGCCCAGTCGGACGTCACGCCGGCCAGGAACCCCGCGACCCAGAGGCTCGCGCCGCAGCGCCGCGCGAGCCGGAAGACGAGGTATCCGGTGAACGCGCCTGCGATGCCCATCGACGCGACGTCGGCGCCGAGCGTGGTGAGCCCGCCGTGCGCGAGGAAGAGGGCCTGGATGAGGAGCGCCACCACGGTGACGAGGACGGTCATCCAGGGGCCGATGAGCACCGCGGCGAGCCCGGTGCCGCACGGGTGGGAGCAGGTCCCTGCGGTCGGCACCGGCACGGGCATGCACGAGATGGCGAAGACGGCGGCGGCGACGAGGCCGACGAACGGCTTATAGAAGGCGTCGTCCCGGGTGCGGCGCCGGAGCAGGTGGAGGGCGACGGCGACGAAGGGCAGGGCGAGCGCGTTCCAGACCGCGCACCAGCCGAGCGGCAGGACGCCCTCCGCGAGGTGCATCGCGGCCGCGGGCCGGGGCGCGAGCAGCGTCGCGAGGAGCACGGCCGCGATGGATACAGCGCGGCCGGGAAGACCGATTTCGGCGCTCCGGGTGAAGTCCGCACCCGAACGCCACGAAGACGTGCGCAAGCTGCACCTCGTGGGGGGCTCGGGTAGGTCTCCCGGCTCATGGGTTCAGGGGGCCTTTCGGGCTCCCAGCGCCGCGTCCACCTTCCCAGGCCTCTTCAGAGGCCCAGTGGTCTTCGGAGGCGGCTCCCCACTCACGGTGGCGGTACCGCGCCGGTTTCGCACCGGCTTCCCTGTTATGCCCAGAGGGCACCCGAGGTGTGGATTGTCAGATGGATGCTCGGTAGTCCCGTTTCGCGCCCGGCGTCAAGGACGTCGCGCCGCGGCCGCGGGGCAGGCGCTCGTCCTGCGGCGGCTGCCCCGCGGCGCGCTGGCGCGTTCGCGGCGGCCGTCTCGCGGCGCGCGCCGGCGCGTTCGCGGCGGCCGTCTCGCGGCGCGCGCCGGCGCGTTCGCGGCGGCCGTCAGGCGGCGCGCGCGGGCGCGTTCGCGGCGGCCGTCAGGCGGCGCGCGCTGGCGCGTTCGCGGCGGCCGTCAGGCGGCGCGCGCCGGCGCGTTCGCGGCGGCCGTCAGGCGGCGCGCGCTGGCGCGTCTCACGCCGGACCGAGCTCGGTGACGATCCGCGCGCGCGGGCTACCGCCGCGGGCGGTCCAGTGCGTCGCGGGCCACCGAGCGCCCGGCGTCCGGAGGTCCGGCGCGGCGGGGGGCCGTGCTGTACCGCGCCCGGCCTCGTGGCATTGCGAGCGGCCGATCCGCCGCTGCCGCGGTGTCCACCGCGCGTGGCGCCGCCCCAATCGAATCGACAGGCTGCGCTGCGCGCGCTCGCGCCCTCCGGTCGCAACGCGGCGTCCGCGAAATTGACCGAGACGCACGCGGACAAGCTTCCTCGAAAAAGCTGCAAGCGATGTGCTTCTGTAGTTAAAGTCTCTTTACTTGTTCATCCCGGGATCGCCGCTCGCCCCCGGGTGCCCGCTCGGAGCGTGCGCCGCCCCGCGCGTGCGGCGCACGTTCCGGTGATTTTCTCGCCGCAGTGTGCTTTGTTCGTCCTGGCTCTTTACTTGTGAGCAAGTGTTCCGTGCCTGGCTCGCTTCGTCGCTGAGCCTGGCGTGAAGGGGCGGCGGGCTCTCGTGTTCTCTTTTCGAGGGCGCGGCGAGCGACTCCGCCGGACGCTGCTCCGGCGCGGGTATGCCCGGCTCGGACGCGCATTCGCGGAAATCGGCGGCGTGCGCGCTGCGCTGTCACCTGGCTGTCATCGTGCCGGTAGCAATTCGCTCATCGCGTGCAGCGGTTGCACTTTGTTATCGACAACCTGCTTCCGGGTGCCACACTCCGATCACCGCATGCGCACCGGCGCGGTTTCCCCCCCCGGCCCGGAGCGCGTGCGGGCTATCTCGAGCACCGCAGCGGACGTTCTCCGCGCCGCTGCGGTTTCCCTACCGCGGTCATGTCTGGCCCCCCTCCAGCATGACACGCGGTCTTTTTTTGGGTCTTCTGGCGCGCTGTTCGAAAACTCACTTTCCTGTGAACGTGGCCTTCGATTTCGCCAGGAACGCTTTCATTCCGAGCTGTTGGTCCTCGCTGCCGAAGAGCGCGGCGAAGGCCTGGGCTTCCAGCTCGTTGGCGGCGGTGAGGTCGAGGCTCTCGCCGCGCAGCAGGACGCGCTTGGCGGCGGCGACGGCGAGCGGCCCGCGCGAGGCGATTTTGAGGGCGGTCTCGCGGGCGCGCGCGAGGAGCTCGGCCGCCGGGAAGACGGCGTTGACGAGGCCGATCGAGAGCGCCTGCTCGGCGGTGATCATGTCGCCTGAATAGATGAGCTCGCGCGCGCGGCCGGGGCCGACCCGCCGCAGCAGCCGCTGCGTGCCGCCGAACCCGGGGATGACGCCCAGGTTCACCTCGGGCTGGCCGAGCTTGGCGCCTTCCGCGGCGTAGATGAAGTCGCAGGCGAGGGCGAGCTCGCAGCCGCCGCCCAGCGCGAAGCCGTTGACCGCGGCGATCACGGGGAACGGGGCGGTCTCGATGAGGTCGGCGAGGCGGTGGCCTGCTTCGGCGAACCGCTTCGCGGCGATGCTGTTCATGGCGGCCATCTCCGCGATATCGGCGCCGGCGACGAACGCCTTGCCGGCGCCGGTGAGCACGGTCGCGCGCACCTCGCTGCCCTGCGCGAGGAGGTCGTGGAAGGCCGCGGTGAGGTCGCCGAGGACGGCGGGGTTCAGGGCGTTGAGCTTGTCGGGCCGCTGGATGGTCACGGTGGCGACGTGGCCGGCGCGCTCGACGGCGACGAACTGGAGGGCACCGCGAGCAGGGACCCCCGGCTGCTGTTCTAGAGCGGTCATGACCGGTGGTTAGCAGCGCCCGGCGCCGGGGGGAAGCGCGCGCCGTGCGCCGGGGAAGGGGGCATTTCGTGCCTGCCTGGGCCCACTGTGCTGAGCCGACGAGCGAGCGATTTCCAGCGGAAGTCACGTGCCCGTTCTGGGACATGGAACGAACTTCAAGTTTCGAGCGGCCCCAGCAATCGCCCCGCGCTGGCGCCTATTCGTCACTTTGATAAGTGCGCCCGGCCCGCGCGCTATCGAGGGGAGTCGCGCAGACAGGCCCTCTTCCGAACCGCAGCGCAGCCCCGCCATCCACCCCGTCCCGCCCTGGAGAGAGCCAGCGGAGGAGGGGGTGCCGCGCGGGGGGCCGGCGGGGTAGGGCCCCACAAACCCGAGCGCCGGCGTGCTCCTTGCGACGCCCTCCGGGACCGACCCACCCATTCCCACGGCAATAGCCCCCCAAAAGGCGCGAGTTTGTGGGAGGGGCCCCCGCCGGCCCCCCGCGCGGCACCCCCTCCTCCGCTGGCTCCGCTGCAGCCGCGCCCCCTCCGCTACACCGCCCGCCCCGTCTTCTGCCCCTTCTCGTCGTACACGTAGAACCCCCGCCCGCTCTTCTTCCCGTACCACCCCGCCGCCACCAGGTTCCGCAGCAGCGTGGGCGCCCGGTATTTCGAGTCCCCGAACTCCCGGTGCAGCACCTCCGCGATCGAGAGCACCGTGTCCAGCCCGATCAGGTCCGCGAGCTCCAGCGGCCCCATCGGGTGGTTCAGCCCGAGCCGCGCCCCCGCGTCGATGTCCTCCGGCGTGGACAGCCCCTCCTGGAGCGCGAAGCACGCCTCGTTCAGGAACGGGATCAGCATCCGGTTCACGATGAACCCCGGCTGGTCCTTCGAGGTGATCACCGTCTTGCCGAGCCCCACCGCGAGCGCCCGGACGGCCTCGTACGTCGCGTCCGACGTCTGCACCCCCCGGACGAGCTCGACCAGCTTCATCAGCGGCACCGGGTTCATGAAGTGCATACCGATGACCAGCTCAGGCCGGCCGGTCACCGCCGCGAGCCGCGTGATCGAGATCGACGACGTGTTCGACGCCAGGATCGCCCCCTTCGGCATCGCCGCGTCCGCGAGCTTGAAGATCCCGCTCTTCACCTCGAAGCTCTCGGTCACCGCCTCCACGGCCAGGTCGACCCCCGACAGGCCGGCGATGCCGTCCGCGACCGCCACGCGGCCGAGGAGCGCCTCGCGCGCCTCCGCGGCCATCTTGCCCTTCTCCACCTGCTTCGCGAGGATGGCGGCGATCTGGGCCTTGCCCGACTCCGCCAGCGCCCTCGAGACGTCGCACAGGACCACCTCGAGGCCCGCGGCCGCGGCGACCTGGGCGATGCCTCGCCCCATCTGGCCCGCGCCGATCACCCCGAAGCGCTTGATCGTCGTAGCTTCCATGGCCGCGGTTGATACCCGAAGCCGAGGGCGCGGTGAACCGCCCATGCCGACGGCCCGCCCGCTGGCCGTCCCCGCAGCAGAAGCACGCGAAAGCTCCGCCCTCGCTTCCCGACCCGCGGGGGCGAGGAACCTTGAAACCGTGTCGGCCGCCCGGCTATCTTCGCCCGGCCCGTGAACGGACCGGACCGATCTCGCGAGGTCCGCGGAGAGACGATGAGCGTTGAGACGATTCGGATGGCCCTTGGGCGCCTGCAGGATGAGCCCGAAAACGAGGCGGCCTGGAACGAGCTCGCGGAGGCCGTGACCGCTCCGAACAACGGCGCGGGCGCCGGGGACGTCGAGCGCTTGCTCGGCGCCGCCCGCGCGCGGCACGAGCAGCGGCGCGAGTGGCAGGCCGTCGCCCGCCTCCTCGAGCTGGAGATCGCGCTCGCCGCCGGCAGCCCGGTCGAGGGCGCGATGCAGGCGGAGCTCGCCCGCGTCTACCACGAGGAGCTCATCGACGTGGACCGCGCGGCGGCCGCCTACAAGCGGCTGCTCGAGCTGCGCCCCGACGACGACACCGCCGCCGAGGCCCTCGAGACCGACGCCTCGAAGCGCGAGCGGTGGCGCGACCTCGTGGACCGCTACGTGGCCGAGGCCGAGGCCGCCACGGACGGCGCCTTCAAGAGCGCGCTCTATACGAGCGCGGCCGACATCGGCTACCGCTACGGCCGCGCCGAGCTCGGCGAGAAGGTGCCCGAGCTCATCGATCTCGCCCTCAAGCTCGACCCGAAGAACCGCCGCGCCGCCAACCTCGCCGAGATCGCCTTCGCCGCCGCGGGCGACTGGGAAGCCGTCGTCCGCGTCCAGTCGCTCGTCAAGGCCGAGGCCCAGGCCAAGGAGGACCGCATCGCGGCGGGCCTCCGCTCGGCGCGCACGATCAAGACCCACCTCAATGACCCGGCCCGCGCGGTCGCGGCCTACGAGGAGGTGCTCGACCTCTCGCCCGGCCAGCCCGAGGCGCTCTCGTTCCTGGCCGAGGCGTACTCCGCCGCGGGCGACTGGGATCGCCTCGTCGCGCTCTACGAGGACCAGCTCCGCAGCGGCGGCGTGAAGCCCGGCGAGGAGCTCGGCATGCTCGTGCAGATCGCCATGGTCCACTGGCGCATGCGCGGCCAGCCCCAGGCGGCCGAGCCCTATTTCGATCGCGTGCGGCGCGCCGACGCGGCGCACGCCGGCATGCTCAACTTCTACCGCGAGGTCCTGGAGCAGCGCGGCGACAAGCCGCGGCTCACGACCATCCTCACGGACGCGCAGCGCGCCCTGCCCGACGGCCCCGAGAAGCGCGCCATCGCCACCGAGCTCGCGCGGCTCGCCGAGTCGCAGGAGAACGCCGCCAAGGCGATCGAGCAGTACAAGTCCGTGCTCCGGACCGATCCGGAGAACCGCCAGGCGCGCGACGCCCTGAAGCGCCTCTACCTGCAGACTGAGGGGTACAACGCCCTCGTCGAGCTCTACCGGCAGGACCTCGAGCGCACGCCCGCCGACGACGTCGCCGGCAGGGTCGCCGTGCTCCGCGAGATCGCCGGGATCTACCGCGACCGCGCCAAGAACGACGCGGCGCTCGTCACCGTCCTCACCCAGATCGTCCAGCTCGACGACAAGGACGTGGACGCCGTGCGGGAGCTCACCCGCATCTACGAGGCGCTCGGCCGCTGGCGCGACCTGCTCTCGTACCAGCAGCGCCTCGCCGAGCTGACCGAGAGCCGCGCCGAGAAGGCGGGGCTCTACCGCGCGGTCGCGCGGCGCTGGTTCGACCAGTTCTCGAACGTGCAGAACGCCATCGCGGCGTACGAGGCGCTGCTCACCGTCGAGCCGATCGACGAGGAGGCGCAGCAGAAGCTCCGCGAGCTCTACCTGAAGCGGCGCGCGTGGCCGCAGCTCTACTCGCTCTACGAGCGCAAGCTCGAGAGCGCCGAGGGCGCCGCGAAGATCGAGCTCCTCGGCGAGATGGCCAAGCTCGCGGCCGAGCGGCTCGATCGCGGCGCGGACGCGATCGCGCTCCAGAAGCGGATCCTCGAGCTCGACCCGAGCGCCCCCGGGGTGCTCGACGCGCTGGAGAAGCAGGCCGAGCGCGAGAAGGACTTCGCCACGGTCGCCGAGGTGCTCGAGCGGCGCGTCGACCTCGCGGCCGACGACGCGGCGCGGCTCGTCTCGCTGCAGAAGCTCGGGGCCGTGTACGCCGAGCGCCTCAAGGACCCGGCCCAGGCGGCGCGGACGTGGCGGCGGGTGCTCACGCTCTCGCCGGGGCACGCGCGCGCGCTCCGCGTCCTGCGCGACGCGTATTTCGCCGCGGGCGACTGGGACGGGCTCGAGGAGCTCTACGCCTCGCAGAACGACTGGGAGGGCCTCGTCGACTTCCTCTCGGGCGCGGCGGACAAGGCGACCGACCCCACGACGAAGCTCGACATCTCCTTCCGCGCGGCGCGGATCTTCGAGGAGCAGCTCAAGGCGCCCGAGCGCGCGGCGCGCTCGTACGAGCGCGTGCTCAGCGTCTCGCCGAAGGACGCGCGCGCCGCGGCGGCGCTCGTGCCGATCTACGAGGAGGAGGAGAAGTGGGCCCGGCTGCCGGCGCTCTACGAGATCCTCCTCGACGCGACCGACGACGCCGAGGCGCAGGTCGGCATGCTGCGCAAGCTCGCGGCGGTGACGGGCGGCCCGCTCTCGGACAAGGCGAGCGCGCTCGGCTACGCGCGCCGCGCCTACGAGCTCAAGCCCGACGAGGAGGGGCTCGACCTGCTCGAGGCCTGGTCGCGGGCGGCGGGCTCCTGGGCGCCGTTCGTCGAGGCGGTCGAGGGCCGGCTCCGGACGGCGACCGACCTCACGACCGACGTCCAGCGCACGCTCCGGCTGAAGCTCGCCGAGGTCTACGCGCGCGAGATGGGTAAGCTCGACGAGGCGGTGATCGTCTACCGCGGCCTCGTCGAGGACGACCCGTCCGACGACGCCACGGTGAGGGCGCTCGACGCGCTCCTCCGCGCGAACGAGCGGCAGGCGGACCTCCGGTGGCTGTTCGAGCTCCGGGCGAGCCAGGTCGGGGGCGAGGATCGCGCCGAGATCCTCGAGGAGTGGGCGACGCTCGAGGAGGAGGTCTTCGGCGACCCGGCGAAGGCGATCGAGCTTCTGCGCAAGGTCATCGCGCTCGCGCCCGGGCGCATCAACGCGCTCCGGGTGCTCTCGCGGCTCCTGAACGCCGCGGGCGAGTACGAGGCGGCGGCCGAGATCGTGGCCACGCACCGCGACGTCAGCGAGGGCGACGAGCGGGCGCGGCGCGAGATCGAGCTCGCGACGCTCTACCTCGACCGGCTGGACCGGCCCACGGACGCGTTCGAGGCGGCGGTGCGCGCGCTCGAGCTGACGGCGCACGACCCGGACGCGATCGCCGTGCTCTCGCGGCTCGTCGAGCGCCCGGAGACGCGCGTGCGCGCGGCCCGGGTGCTCGCCGTCGAGTACGCCGAGACGGGCAACCACCGGCGCGAGGCCATGGCCCTGCGGGTGATCCTCGAGGCGGAGCGCGACCCGGAGCGCCGGCGGGAGCTCTACCTCACGCTCGCGAACGTCGAGGAGACGAAGCTGCACGCGGCGGGGACGGCGTTCGACGCGCTGCTCCGGGCGCTGCACGAGTTCTCGGACGACATCGAGCTCTGGGACCGCGCCGCGGAGCTGTCGCGCCGCGCCGGCCGCCCGACCGACCTCGCGGAGGCCTACCGCGTGCACCTCGTCGCGGGGCGCACCGAGGGCGACAAGGTGCTCGGCAGCTCCGTGGAGGTCGAGCTCTGCGAGCGCGCGGCGAGCCTGCACGACGAGCAGCTCGGCGACCCGGAGGGCGCGAAGCCCTACCTGGAGCGGGTGCTGAGCCTCGACCCGAACAACCACCGCGCCTTCGAGCGGCTGAAGCAGATCCTGACCGCGGCCGAGCGCTGGGGCGAGCTCGAGGAGCTCTACGACCGCGCCGCCAAGGGCACGACCGACCAGAGCGAGCGCATCGAGCTGCTCAACGAGGTGGCGCTGATCGCCGAGGAGATCATCGGCGACGCGGCCAAGGCGATCGGCTACTACGAGCGCATCCTCGAGCTCGATCCGTTCTACACGGCGGCGCTCGACTCGCTGGAGAAGCTCTACGAGCGCGAGGGGCGCTTCCGCGACCTCGCGGCGCTCCTCGAGCAGCGCCTGAAGACGGCGACCGAGTCCGAGAGCGTGGAGATGAAGCTGTCGCTCGGCAGCATCTACCTCGACCGGCTGCACGAGCCGGAGGGGTCGCTCGGGCACCTCGAGGACGTGCTCCGGATCCGGCAGAACGACCCGAAGGCGCGCGAGCTCGTCGAGCGGCTGCTCGACATCGGGGCGCTCCGGCTCCGGGCGGCGCGCGTGCTCGAGGCGGTGTACGAGGCGCGGGACGAGATCCGGCAGCTCGTGCGGGTCCTCGAGATCCGGCGCCAGGGCGCGGAGACCGAGTCCGAGCAGCGCGAGCTGCTCCGCCGCGTGAGCGTGCTCCAGGACGAGCGGCTCAAGGACGACGCCGGCGCGTTCGCCAGCCTGTCGGAGCTCCTGCCGCTCGAGCCGGAGGACCTCGCGGCGCGCGAGCGGCTCATCGAGATCGGCCGGCGCCTCGGCGAGCACGAGCAGGTGGCCGAGGTGCTCACGGCGGCCGCGGACGCGTGCGGGACGGCGTCCATCCGCGGCGAGATCCTCATGGAGGTCGCGAGGATCTGCGAGGATCTCCTCGGCGACGCCGACCGGGCCGAGAAGGTCTACCGGCGCGTGCTCTCCATCGATCCGACCGACCCCTCGCTGGTGATCCCGGCGGCGCAGGCGCTCGGCCGCATCTACGCGGCGAAGGAGGAGCACCAGGCGCTCGCGGGCGTGCTCGCGATCGAGGTGCGCCTCGAGGAGGACGCCGACACGCGGCGGTCGCTCTACGAGCGCATCGGCACGCTGTACGAGACGGTGCTCGACGACCCGGCCAAGGCGATCGAGGCGTGGCAGGCGCGGCTCGGCGACGACAGCGCCGACGCGGCGGCGCTCGCGGCGCTCGAGCGGCTCTACGAGCGGACGTCGCAGTGGCGCGAGCTCGTCTCCGTGCTCCGGGCGCGGGAGCAGTCGACCACCGAGCCGGAGGAGCGGCGGCGCGCCATGACCAAGGCGGCCGAGACGCTCGCGCAGCGGCTCGCCGACGTGCCCGAGGCGATCAACGCGTGGCGCGCGGTGCTCGACGAGTTCGGGCCCGAGCGCTCGACCCTCGCGGCCCTCGAGGCGCTCTACGAGCTCGACGAGCGCTGGGTCGACCTCGCCGACACGCTGGAGACGGACCTGTCGCTCGCGGTGGAGACGCCCGCCCGGCTCGACCTGCTCGCGCGGCTCGGCGACGTGCGGCGGCTGCACCAGGGCGACGCGGCGGGGGCGCTCGAGGCGTACCGCCAGGCGCTCTCGCTCGACCCGTCGAACGCGCGCTGCCGCGCGGCCCTCGAGGCGATGCTCGAGCGGGACGACGCGCGCCGGGACGCGGCCGAGACGCTCGAGCCGCTCTACGAGGCGGACGGCGACGCCGAGCGCCTCCTCCGGGTCCTCGAGATCAAGGTCGAGACCTCGGATCTGCCGAGCGAGCGGCTCGCCACGCTGCAGAAGGCGCTCCGCACGGCCGAGGGGCCGCTCGGCGACACGTCGCGGGCGTTCGGCTACGCGCTCCGCGGCGTGCGCGAGGCGGCGGGCGAGCCCGACGTGACGACCTGGATCGAGACGGTCGAGCGGCTGGGCGAGGCCACCGGGCGCTGGGCCGAGGTGTGCGAGCTGTTCCAGCGCATCGCGCCGGACATCCTCGACGGCGACGTGCAGCAGAACGTCCGGCTCCGGGTCGGCGAGCTCGCGCGGCACAAGCTCGACAACCGCGAGCTCGCGGTCGAGCAGTACAAGAAGGCGCTCGAAGCCCGCGGCGACGATCGGCGGGCGATGATCGCGCTGGAGGAGCTCTACGGCGAGGCGAACGACGCCGGACGGCTGCTCGAGATCCTGAAGCTCCGGGTCGAGAACGCCGAGAGCGACGAGGAGAAGACGGGGCTGCTCTTCCGGATCGCCGAGCTCGAGCGGGGCCCGCTCGGGGACCAGGCGGGCGCGATCGCGACCTACGAGACGATCCTCGACATCGCGCTCCACCCGGACGCGATCGCGGCGCTCGACAGCCTCTACCGCGAGGCGGGGCGCTTCCAGGACCTCATCCGGCTCTACGAGCGGCAGCTCGACGTGCGCGCCGGCGATCTCGCCGAGCTGCACGTCAAGATCGCGCTCGTCGCGCACCGGCACACCGAGGACCTGCAGCGCGCGTTCGACGAGCTCTCCGAGGCGCTGCTCATCGATCCGGCGCACGAGGGCGCCGTCGCGCTGCTCGAGACGATCCTCGCGGGCTCGGCCGAGGCCGAGCACCGGGCGCGCGCCGGCGAGATGCTCGAGCCGGTGTACCTGCGCCGGGCGGACTGGAACCGGGTGCGGGTCGCGCTCGAGGCGCGCCTCGCCGCGAGCCAGGACCCGGTCGAGCGCCGCGACCTCCTCCAGCGGCTCGCGACGCTGCACGAGGAGCAGCTCGAGGACTACCGCGCGGCCCTGGAGACGGTGGCGAAGCTCCTCCACGAGGACCTCACCGACGAGGGGGTCTGGGCGGAGCTCGAGCGGCTCGCCAAGGTCGCGAGCGCCGAGCGGCGGCTCGCGGAGATCTACGCGACGGAGCTCGGCGAGCTCACCTCGGACGACGCGTCGAGCGCGAAGCTCAGCCGGCGCACCGGCGAGCTCTACGCCGAGCTCGGCGACGTGGCCGACGCGCTGAAGTGGTACCGGCGCGCGCACGAGTTCGAGCCGGACTCGCGCGAGCTGTTCGACGCGATCGACGGGCTGCTCATCAAGGAGGGCCGCCACGCCGAGCGCATCCAGCTCTACCGCGCCGCGCTCGACTACCGGAAGGACGAGGACCGGCTCGACGCCCTGCACACGATCGCGCGCCTGGAGCGGACGGAGCTCCGCGAGCCCGCGCTCGCGATCGAGACGTACCGCGCGGCGCTCGACGTCGACGAGGACGACGCCCGGGCGCTCGACGCGCTGACCGAGCTCTACCGCGAGCTCGACCGGCCGCGCGACCTCGCCGACCTGTACCTGCGCCGCGCCGAGGCGGCGCCGAACGGCGAGCGGGCGGCGCCCTACCGGCTGGCGCTGGCGGAGCTGCTCCGCACGCGCCTCGAGGACACCGCGGGCGCGATCGACCAGCTCGAGGCGATCGTCGGCGAGGTGCCGACGCACGCCGAGGCGATCCGGGCGCTCGAGGCGCTGATCCAGGACCCGCAGCACAAGGCGCGGATCGTCGAGATCCTGCGGCCGCTCTACGAGGGGGCGGACGACTGGCGGCAGCTCATCCGGCTCAACGAGGAGCGGTTCGGCCTCGCGTCGGACGCGCGCGACAAGGTCGCCGTGCTGCGCGAGACGGCGAAGCTCTGGGAGACGCGGGGGAGCGACGAGCTGCGCGCCTTCGACGCGATCCGGACGGCGTTCAGCCTCGATCCGGACGACGGCGAGACGCGCGGCGAGCTCGAGCGGCTCGCCGAGCAGCTCGGCGCCTGGGAGGAGCTCGCGGAGAGCCTCGAGCAGGGCGTGACCATCACGTCCGACGAGCTCACGAAGCGCGAGCTGCTCTCGTCGTTGGCCAAGGTCTACGACACGCGCATCGACGACCCGCGCCGGGCGCTCCGCGCCTACGCGCGGCTGTCCGCGCTCGACCCGAGCGACCCCGAGCCGCTCGAGCAGATGGACACCCTGGCCGTGCTGCTCAGCGACTGGGACACGCTGATCGCCGTCCTCGAGAAGAAGAGCGAGATGGCGTCGGACGAGGAGAACGCCTCGATCTGCCGGCGCATCGCCGAGACCAAGCTCGAGATGCTCGAGGACACCGAGGGCGCCATCCAGGCGTACGAGCGGGCGCTCGAGCTCGACCCCGAGAGCGCGATGACGATCGACGCGCTCATCGAGCTGCACGAGCCCCGCGGCGCCGCGAGCCGGCTGGTGGAGCTCTACGGCCGCCGCGTCGAGCTCGCGGGCCCCGACGAGGAGGAGCTGCGCTACGACCTCAACGTCCGCGCCGCCGAGCGCTACGAGAAGGACCTCTCGAGCCCGCGCGACGCGATCACGGCGCTCACCGCGGCGCTCGAGGCGAAGCCGGGCGACCCGTCGGTGCTCTCCTCGCTCGAGCGGCTCTACCGGGCCGAGCGGATGTGGGACGAGCTCCTGTCGAACCTCATGCAGCAGGCGAGCGCCGCCGCGGACCGGGACGCGCGCGTCAAGCTGCGGACGGCGATCGGCGACCTCTACGCGCGGGAGCTCGAGAGCCCGAGCGACGCGATCGAGCAGTACCGGCTCGTCCTCGACGAGGATCCGGCGAACGATCACGCGATCCAGGCGGTCCGGGCCATCGGCGAGGGCCGCGAGGAGCTGCGCCTCGACGCGGCCCAGGTGCTCGAGCCCGTCCTCCGCGCGGCCGGCCGCCACGAGGAGCTCGCGGCCGCGCTCGAGCTGCGCCTGCGCGCGCAGACCGAGCCGTCCGACCGGGCCGAGACGCTGCGGGCGATCGCGGCGGTGCAGGACGTGCAGCTCGGTCGGCCGCTCGAGGCGGAGCAGGCGCTGCTCCGCGCCCTGGAGGACGCGCCGGACGACGCGTCGCTGCACGGCGAGATCGAGCGGCTCGCGGAGCGCACCGACGGCTTCGGCCGCTACTGCGACGCGCTCGCGCAGCGGGCCGCGTCGACCTTCGACGCGACGATCGCGAAGGACCTGTTCCTCCGGATCGGCCGCATCGCCGAGGAGAAGCTCAAGGACGACCGGCGCAGCGCCCAGGCCTACGCCAAGGCCGTCGAGCACGCCGGCGACACGCCGGAGCTCCTCGAGGCGCTCGATCGGCTCTACGGCCGCCTCGGCGACGAGAAGGCGCTCGCGGACGTGCTCGAGCGGCGCGTCGCGGTGACGAGCGGCGATCGCGACCAGGCAGATCTCTTCTACCGGCTCGCGGTGATCCAGATCGAGTCGTTCGGCGACAAGGCCCAGGGGCTGAACACCCTGCGGCAGGCGCTCGATCGCGCGGTCGATCACGAGCGGGCGAGCGCCGCGCTCGAGGCGCTCACCGAGGATCCGGCGCTCTTCGACGAGGCGGCCGAGGCGCTCGAGGGCGTCTACCGCACGCGGGGCGACAACGCCGCGCTGGCGCGCCTCTACGAGAAGCGCATCCGCTTCGCGCCGACCGGCGTGGAGCGGATCCGGATGCGCCTCGACCTCGCCAAGGTGCTCGAGGTGCGCTCGAACGACCCGCGGGCGGCGCTGGAGACCCTCGAGAAGGCGCTCGCCGACGACCCGTCGGACCCGGACGTGCTCGGCGAGATCGAGCGCCTCGCCCCGCTGACGGGCGGCTGGGCGAGCGCCGCGGCCGCGCTGGAGCGGGCGGTGCGGGCCGGGGCGGACCTCGACGGCGACACGGCGCGCGACCTCTGGATGCGCATCGCCGAGTGGCAGAAGAACAAGGTGGGCGACGCCAAGGCCGCCGAGGCGGCGTACGAGGCGGCGCTCACGCACGACCCCACGAGCGAGCACATCCTGCGGTCGATCGAGGAGCTGCAGCGGGCCCCCGGGCGCGAGCGCGACCTCATCGGCACGCTCCGCCGGATCGCGGCCCTCGACGGCATGGAGGGGACCGCGGCCGAGCTCCGCCGCGAGGCGAAGGAGCTGGCGGAGCGCGCGCTCGCCGACCGGGAGCTCGTCGAGGCGATCCTGCGCGAGATGATCGCCGCGGACGAGGGCGACACGTGGGCGCTCGCCGAGCTCACGAAGGTGCGCGAGGAGGCGGGCGACCACAAGGAGGTCTTCCGGCTGCTCGTGCGCCAGTCCGAGCTCTACGCCGAGGCCGATCGCATCCGCGACGCGCGGCACGCCGCCGCGGCGGTCGCGCGCGAGAAGCTCGGCGACGACGCGGCGGCGATCGAGCTCTACGAGACGCTCTTCGAGGCGGATCCGGGCGACGCGCGCGCCGCGACCGCGCTGCGCGAGCTCTACGCGAAGGCCGGAAAGCACAAGGAGCTGCTCTCGCTCCTCGAGCGGCTCACCGACCTGGCCGAGTCCCCCGAGGCCCGCTCGGCGCTGCGGCTCGAGAGCGCGGAGATCTGCCTCTCGCGGCTCGACGCGGTGAGCGAGGCGACCGAGCACCTGCGCGCGGTCCTCGACGAGCAGCCCGACAACGAGAAGGCGACGGTCCTGCTCGCGCAGCTGCTCGAGAAGACCGGCCGCGATCAGGAGCTGTCGGATCTGTTCGTCGCGCAGATCGAGCGCGCGAAGGACCGCGGCGACGTCGCGGCGGAGCTCTCGTACAGCGTCCGCCTCGGCGAGGTCTACGAGACCCGGCTGAACGACACGGCCCGGGCGATCGAGACCTACCGCGCGGTCCTCGAGCGCGAGCCGCGCCACCCCGGCGCGCTCCTCGCGCTCGCCCGCCTGCACGAGCAGCGCGGGGAGAAGGCCGAGGCGGCGCAGCGGCTCGAGGTGATCCTCGAGGACGCGAGCGGCCCCGAGGCGGTGAGCACGTCGCTCCGGCTCGCGGATCTGCACCGGTCCCTCGGCGACGAGGGCGCGGTCCGGCGCGTGCTCGAGCGGGGCCTCGCGGCGGACGCGTCGGCGCAGGACATCCGCAAGCAGCTCCTCGCCCTCTACGAGAAGCAGCAGGCCTTCACCGAGCTCGCCGATCTCATCACCGGCGACGCGGAGACGGCGGCGCAGCCGGCCGAGAAGGTGGCGCTCTACCGCAAGGCGGCGGGCATCCACCTGACGAAGCGGAACGACCCCGGCCGCGCCGCGGACCTGCTCGTCAAGGCCACGGAGCTCGTGCCGGGCGATCGCGAGCTCCTGCTCGCGCTGTGCGACGCGTACAGCGCCTCGGGCCGCGGCCAGAAGGCCGCCGAGGCGCTCCAGCAGATCGTCGAGTCCTACGGCGGCCGCCGCTCGAAGGATCTCGCCGCGATCCACCACCGCCTCGCCAAGGCCTACCTGGCCGAGGGGCAGCGGGAGCGCGCGCTCGCCGAGCTCGACACCGCCTTCAAGATCGACCCGGGCTCGATCGCCATCCTCCGCGACCTCGGCGTGCTGGCGCTGGAGCTGTCGGAGTCGGGCGACGACGCGGCCAAGGCGGCGCACATCGACCGCGCGCAGAAGACCTTCCGCGCGCTGCTCCTCCAGAAGCTCGACGACGGCGCGCCGATCAGCAAGGGCGAGGTCTTCTATTACCTCGGCGTGATCAGCCACCGTCAGAACGACGACAAGAAGGCGATCCAGATGCTGGAGCGCGCCATCGACAACGAGAAGGACTTCGCCCCGGCGAAGGAGCTCCTGGCGCAGCTCAAGAAGTGACGTAATCTCGCCGTGTGACGCGGCTCGTCAGCATCGACGGTGTCATCCATCGGCCGGAGGAGGCCAAGGTCTCGGTCTACGACCGCGGCTTCCTCTACGGCGACAGCGTCTTCGAGACCATCCGCACCTACGGCGGCGAGCCGTTCGCGCTGGAGGAGCACCTCGCCCGCCTGGAGCGCTCGGCCGAGCGCATCGCGATCGCGCTGCCGATCCCGCGCAACGAGCTCGGCCGTGAGGTGCGCGCGCTGCTCCGGGCCGCGACCGCGGCGGAGGACGCGGGAGCGGCGGCGGGCTCTGCTGGCGCCGCGGGCTCTGCTGGCGCCGCGGGCTCGGCTGGCGTCGCGGGCTCGACGGGGGCTGCGGGCGCAGGCGCGCCGCTCGAGAGCTACGTTCGCGTGATGCTGACCCGCGGCAGCGGCCCGCTCGGGCTCGATCCCGCGCTCGCGGGCGCGCCCCTCCGCGTCATCGTCGTCGAGCCGCTCAAGCCGCTGCCGGGCGCGCTCTACCGCGACGGGATCTCGGCCATCACGACCTCCACCCAGCGGGCCGGCGACGCGGCGCCGGGCGCCAAGATCTCGAACTACCTCGAGAGCCTCCTCGCCCTGCGCGAGGCGCGGGCCGCCGGGGCCCACGAGGCGCTCATCCTCGACCCGTCCGGCCACGTCGTCGAGGGCACGACGTCCAACGTCTTCCTGGTGGAGCGGCGGCCGCCCGCGCACGAGGGCGCGCAGGACGCGGGGCACCTCTTGATCACGCCGCCCAAGGAGGCCGGGATCCTGGTCGGCATCACCCGGGCCAACGTCATCGACGTCGCGGGCGAGCTCGGCATCCCCGTGTGCTGCGAGCCGGTCACGATGGCCCGCCTCCTCGCCGCCGAAGAGGCGTTCATCACCTCGAGCCTCCGCGAGATCGTCCCGGTCGTGCGCGTGGACGGGCACGCGATCGGCGCGGGCGTCCCCGGGCCGAAGACCCGGGCGCTGCACGTCGCATTCCGCAAGAAGGTGGGTCTCGGTGAGGCGCCTCTCCCGTGGGAGGCGCCCTGAGCCGCGGCGGCCGGCCGGACCGCGTCGAAATCTTGCGATCCAGGATGTGCCGCTCGGAGACCACGTCCAAGAAACGGGCCAGCGCGCTCCGTGCGCGGCCGGACGGGGCTCGGGCCTCGCCCGCCGTACCCTTTGCTCGAGAGGAATCCATGATGAATCGCTCGCTTCGAATCGCCTGCTTCTTGATCTGCGCGGCCTCTGCCGCAGCGACGGCCGGGTGTGTCATCACCGCCGAGACCCTCGTGCGCTACGAAGGCAACGACGAGAGCGTGCGCGTCGAGTACCTCCCGACCCAGAGCATCCGCATCGTGAGCGACAACGGCGACGTCGAGGTCCGCACCGGGGACGTGAGCGGCGTCGAGGTCACCTTCTCTCCGTTCACGATGCGCAAGAAGGACGAGAACCAGCTCGCGGTGCAGGAGATCGAGGAGGACCTCGAGCTCGCCGCGGAGATCGACGGCGACGTCGTCATCACGACCCGCACCAGGGACGGCTCCTCGGGGTACCTCGGCGCCGACATCAAGGTCGTCCTGCCGAGGAAGGACTTCGACGGCGTGCTCCGCATCGAGCAGGACAACGGCAGCATCGACGTCGACCTCGGCGGCGCCCCGTCCCGCGGCACGACCATCGTGAGCGACAACGGCAGCATCGACGTGGTCGGCGCGCGCGGCGCGATCGACGTGGCCACCGACAACGGCAGCGTCTTCGTCGACCTCGACGCGTGGAGCAGCTCGGACGGCGCGATCAGCTCCGGCAACGGCGCGATCGAGCTCTCGGTGCCGGCGGGGGTCGACGGGACGATGACCGCGCAGACGCTCAACGGCGACATCGTGGAGCAGGGCCTCCCCTCGACGTGGGCGACCGCCGGGGAGGGCAGCGGCGGCGACCGCTTCGATCACGCGACGTCGTACACGATGGGCGACGGCGACGGCGGCCTCCTCGAGCTCTTCACCGAGAACGGCGATATCACCATCGACGTGAAGTAGCGCCGCCAGGACAAAAGCCGAGAGGCGAGCGCCGGAAGGACCGGGGCTCGCCTCTCCGCTCTTTGGGATCAGCGCGCCGGTGTCGCCGGCGCGCTGATCACGCGCCGGTGTCGCCGGCGCCTTCGATCACCCGCCGGCCGCCTGCTGCGCCTCGCCCTCGGCGGGCGCCTCGCCGCCCGCGCCCTCTGCAGGCGCGTCGCCGCCCGGCGCCGGGGCGCCACCCGCGGCCGCGCCCGCCGGGACCGGCACCCGCAGCTGCCCGCCGCCCTGCTGCGCGAGCACGCCGAGCGCCTTCTGGAAGAACGCCGCCAGGAAGGGGATCTCGCGCGGCGGCGAGGTGATCAGCCCCGCCTCCTTGATGGCGCGCGCCACGGCGAGGGCGGCGGTGGCCGCCGCGTCGCCCCTGCGCGCCCGCAGCGAGACCGCGCTGCTCCGGATCCGCGTCGCGAGCTGCCCGCGCACCTCGGGCGAGAAGAACCGGTCGGTCGCGAGCTCGAGCTCCTCCCGCAGCGCCGTGTTCACCAGCGCGGGATCGCGCATCCCGGCGGCCCCGAGCCGCTGGCCGACCTTCTGCAGGAGCTCGTCGAGCGCCTGCCGCGCGGGCAGCCAGTGCCGGAACTCCGGCTCGTCGTGCAGCGAGGCCGAGCCGGCGATGTGCGACGCCACCTGCTCGTCCGTCAGGCTCTCCTCGAGATCGGCCACCGGGTGCCGCGGCTCGGCCTCGGGCGCGGGCTCGATGAGATCGCGACACCCCTCCAGCCCGAGCGGCAGGACCTGCCCCGACGCGGCGTTCTGCCGCTTCGCGAGCGCGATCCGGTGGCGGGCCCACTCCAGGGAGACCGGCACGGGCGCCGTGCCCAGGTTGTCCTGCGCGCGCGCCCGGCCCTCCTTGAGCTGCGAGCCGCTGAGCCACCCCGCGCCGGCGTGCACCACGCCGACCCCCTCGCGCACGATCACCTCCGCGATCCGGTAGCGGCCGCTGGTGTCGCGGCTCGTGATCGCGATCGCCTCGGTCCCGCTCGAGTCCGGCGGGATCAGCGTCGCCTCGACCACCTCGGCGCGCTCCTCGGCGAGCCGCACCACGCGCGGTCGCGTCGGGATCGCCGCCCCGCGCGACTTCAGCACGTTGAGCGCGCGCCGCGCCGCCTTCCGCGCCGCGCCGGAGGCCTCCTCCGACTCGGCGGCCGCCGCGATCGCCTCCGCGTTGGAGGCGCCGAGCCAGGCGTCGACGAGCGTCGGCGCGGCGTCGCCCGCCGACCGCAGCGCCTCGATCGCCCGGTCCCAGCCCGCCGCGAGCACCTCGGCGTCGAACTCGACCTTCGCCGCCTCGGCGCCCGCGCTGCCCTCGGGCCGCGCCCCGCTGTCGGCCTTGCTCTTCGCGGCCGCGGTCGCCTGCTTCGACTTCGCCTTCGCGGCGAGCGCCTCGCGCGCCGTGAGCGCCGGCTTGTCCGCCGCGACCTGCTTCGCCTTGGCCGCCGGCAGCGCGAACAGGAGGTGCGCCGGCTTGGCCGGGCCCTGCTGCCGCGCGCCCTTGCCCGTCACCACCGTCGCGGCCGCGCCCTGGCCGACCACGGTCACCATCCGGTCGCTCTGCTGCTGCTTCGCCGCCGCGGGCGCTCGTCCCTCGGCCCCCTGGGGCCGCGCGTCCCCGCCGCCCGCCCGGCCGCCTTCCGCGCCCGGCCGCGCCGACAGCCCGCGGTCGGGCCTCGGCCCCCGGTCGGGCCGCGGCCCCCGGTCGGGGCGCGGGCCGCGCTCGGGCCTCGGCCCCCGGTCGGGCCTGGGCCCCCGGTCGAACCTCGCGCCCTGCTCCGCGCCGGCCCCCTGCGCCGCGCCAGGTCCCTGCTCCGGCCTGGGGCCGCGGTCGGGCCTGGGCCCCCGGTCGGGGCGCGGGCCGCGGTCGGGCCTGGGCCCCCGGTCGGGGCGCGGGCCGCGGTCGGGCCTCGGCCCCCGGTCGAACCGCGGCGCGCCGGAGGGCGCGGCGGCTCGCTCGGGCCTGGGCGCGCGGTAGTCGCGCACGACGCGCGGCGCGGCCGTGGGCGGCGGCGCGGCGTCTTCTGTCGTGGGCGGCGTCGTGGGCGGCGTCGTGGCCGGCGGCGGCGCGTCCGCCAGGGCCGGCCGCTTGCGGGGCGCGATCACGTCCAGCAGCGAGCCCTGCGGCTCCTTTGCGGCGGCCTTCGCCGAGGGGCGCGGCGCTTCGCCAGCGGGCTGCGCCGAGGCGCCCTCGGACGGCTCGTCGGCTCGCTTGGCGGAGGCCGACGTGCTCGCCGAGCGGACGACCCTGCGCGCGCGCGGCTTGTCTCCGCTCTCTGCATCGGGGGCGCCCTCGTGCGCAGGTTCGGGAACTGCGCTGGCGGTCCGCTCCGTGCTCTCGCTCTCGTTCTTTGTGCTCATGTCGAGGCTCCCGGGGACATTTTGGAGAGGGGGGCCGCGGCCGCGGCTCCCCGATTATCGCGATAGATGGGCAACAGCTTCGATCTCGACGGCGGCGCCCTTGGGCAGCGCCGCCACCTGCACCGTCGCCCGTGCGGGCGGCGCGCCGCCGACGGCCGCCCCGTACACCTGGTTGACGACGGCGAAATCCGCGAGGTTCGTCAGGTAGATCGTGGTCTTCACCACGTCGTCCCAGCCCGCGCCGGCCGCGGACAGCACCTCGGTCAGGTTCTTGATCACCTGGGCCGTCTGCGCCTCGATCCCCCCTGCGACGAGCTCGCCCGTCGCGGGATCGATCGGGATCTGGCCGCTGCAGAACACGAGGTCGCCGGCCCTGACGGCCTGCGAGTAGGGCCCGATGGCGCGCGGTGCCCGGTCGGATGTGATGGTGGTTTTGGACATGTCGACCTCTGAATCGTGGAGCGCCCCGGCGTGCGGAAGGCCCGCCGGCCCCGGCCCTCGCTCTCGTGGGCCGGGGGCCGAGCTGCGCGGTTTCCGCTAGCCGAAGCTCTTCCGGCCTTCGATGGCTCGCCCCAGCGTCACCTGGTCGGCGAACTCCAGATCTCCCCCGTGCGGCACGCCGCTGGCAATCCGCGTGACCTGGATCCCCATGGCGCCGAGCTCGCGCGCGAGGAGCAGCGCGGTCGCCTCCCCGTCGACCGAGGGCGGGGTGGCGACGAGCACCTCCCGGACCGGCTGCTCGGGGTCGCGCACGCGCGCCCGGAGCGCCTCGAGCGGCAGCTCCTCGGCCCCGACGCCCTCGAGCGGCGAGAGGAGCCGGCCGAGCACGAAGTAGCGCCCGCGCATCGCCCCGCTCCGCTCGATCGCGAGCAGGTCCTGGACGCGCGCGACGACGCAGAGGAGGGCGCCGTCGCGCCGCGTGTCCTGGCAGACGGCGCAGAGCGCCCGGCCGTCGTCGTCGAGCTCGGCGATGTGGCCGCACCGGGTGCACGGCCGGATGTGGTCGCAGAGCTCCGCGAGCTCGCTGCCGAGGTCGCGCGCGGTGTCCTCGCCGGCGGTCACGAGGAAGAGGGCGAAGCGCTGCGCCGTCTTCTCGCCGACGCCCGGCAGGCGGGCGAGCAGCTGGGCGACGCGCGACAGCCGGCCGGGCAGGCCGCCGGGCGCGCTGCGGAAGCCGGCGGGGCCGCCGTTCGGGAGCTTCGAGGAGCCGGGGAGCGAGGCCGGGGGACGCAATGCGGTCAAGTGTGCATGCCGGGGAGCTTGACGCCGCCGGTGACCTTCGCGATCTCGGCCTCGACGAGCTTGTCGGCCGCCTCGAGGGCCGAGTTCGACGCGGCGACGACGGCGTCGAGCGCCATCTCGAGGCCCTCGCTCGCGAGGAAGGCGGGGTCGATGTCGATCCGGCGCACCTTTCCCTCGCAGGAGACGACGACCGTGACCTTGTCGCCGGCGGCGGTCGCGCTCACCTCGCGGTCCTTCAGCTCGCCCTTCACCTGGTCGATCTTGCGCTGCATGCGCGCCGCCTGGCGAACCAGCTCATTCATTCCGCCGCGAAATTGCATGGTCAGACGGCGGTCTATGCCGTGAACGGCGCCGCGCCGCAACCGGAACCGGGAAGGCGACGCGGAGAGCCCGGCCGGCCCCGGCCCGTCCGGTCCGTCGCGCCGCGAGCGGGCGCTTCCGCCTCTCCAGGGACTCCCCGGCGCGTGTCGGCGCGTGGCGGCCGGCCCCGGTCCCGGCGGAGCGGGGTGCGTTTCGAGCGGCAACTCTGGCAAACTGACCGGAATGCGGGGCGCCGTCCGTGCCGGTCACAGCTGCGGCGACGCGCCCGCGAGAAGGTGCTAGTCGAGCAGCGTATGAGCTACGTCGTCCTCGCGCGGAAATGGCGCCCGCAGTCCTTCGAGGATCTCGTCGGCCAAGAGCACGTATCCACGACGCTCGGCAACGCCATCGCGCGGGATCGCGTCGCGCACGCCTTCCTGTTCACGGGCGTCCGCGGGGTCGGCAAGACGACGAGCGCGCGCATCCTCGCCAAGGCGCTGAACTGCGTGCACGGCCCCACGGCGAAGCCGTGCCAGACGTGCCCGGCGTGCGCCGAGATCACCGTCGGCGCGGACGTCGACGTCCAGGAGATCGACGGCGCGAGCTACAACGGCGTCGACGAGGTGCGCAAGCTCCAGGAGAGCCTGCCGTACCGGCCGGCGCGCGACCGGTTCAAGATCTTCATCGTGGACGAGGTCCACATGCTCTCGAACGCGGCGTGGAACGCGTTCTTGAAGACGCTGGAGGAGCCGCCGCCGCACGTGAAGTTCATCTTCGCGACGACGGAGGTGCACAAGGTGCCGGTCACGATCCTGAGCCGGTGCCAGCGCTACGACTTCAAGCTCATCGGGGCGCAGCAGATCGCGGCGCGGCTCCGCTGGGTGCTCGAGCAGGAGAAGATCCCCGCCGACGATCCTGCGCTCAGCGCGCTCGCGCGGGAGGCGGCGGGGAGCATGCGCGACGCGATGAGCCTGCTCGACCAGGTGATCGCGTGGGTGGGGACGAGCGGCGATCGCATCACGGCCGAGGGCGTGGCGAAGGTGCTCGGCGTCGCCGATCGCGTGGTGCTGCACCGGCTCGCGGAGGCGCTCGTGGACGGCGATCCTGCGGCGTGCGTGCGCATCGTCGGCGAGCTCGCGCAGCAGGGGTACGACCTGCCGCACGTCGCGCGCGACTTCCTCGCGCACCTGCGCGATCTCGTGGTGGCGAAGGTCTGCGACGATCCGGCGCCGCTGCTCGATCTCGCCGACGAGGAGGTCGCCGACGCGCGGGCGCTCGCGGCGCGCGCGGACGCGGACGATCTCACGCGGCTGCACCAGGGCTTCTCGCGCGCGTTCGACGACATCGTGCGGAGCGGCCAGCCGCGGGCCTCGCTGGAGATGGCGCTCGTGCGGCTCGCCCGGCGTCCGCCGCTCTTGCCGATCGACGAGCTGCTGCGCCGCCTCGGCGATCTCGAGCGGCGCCTGAACGGCGGCGGCAATGGCGGAGGCGGAGGCGGAGGCGGCGGTGCGCCGGAGCGCGCGCCGCAGCGGCCCGGCGCGCCGACGGGCGGCGCGGCTGCGCCCCGGCGCGGCGCGGCGGAGGCTGCGCCGGAGGACGCGCGGGCGGAGTCGCGCGGCGCGGGCGCGGCGCCGGCGTACGGCGCGGGCGCGGCGCCGGCGTACGGCGCGGGCGCGGCGCCGGCGTACGGCGCGGGCGCGGGCGCGGCGCCGGCGTACGGCGCGGGCGCGGCGCCGGCGTACGGCGCGGGCGCGGCGCCGGCGTACGGCGCGGCGGCGAGCGGGGCGGCGCGGGCGAACGGCGCGGCGGCGAACGGCGCGGCGTTCGCGAGCGGCGCGGCGTTCGCGAGCGGCGCGCCGAGCGCGGGCGCGGGCGGAGCGGCGAGGGCGAACGGCGCGGCGGCGAACGGCGCGGCCGTGGCGCACGGCCCCGCGGTGGCCATGGCGGGCGGCGCGACAGCGGCGGGCGGGGTGGCGAGGGCGAGCGGCGGCGTGGCTGCGGGCGGCGCGGTGGCGGCTGCCTACGGCGCGCCGGCGGCGGGCGTGGTGGCGCGCCCGAGCGGCGGCGTGGCGGCGAACGGCGCGGCGGCGAACGTCGTCTCCCTCGTGAACGGCGCGCCGGGCGTGAACGGCGCGGCGGCGTCCTTCGCGGGCAGCGCCGCGCCGGCGTTCGCGGGGGCGGCCGCGCCGGCGTTCGCGAAGGCGCCGTACGCGAACGGCGCGGCCGCGCCGGCGTTCCGCCCCGACAGCGCGCCGCCTCCGTCGCCGCGCGGCGCGCTGTACTCCGTCCCGCAGAGCGCCCCGGCGGCCCCCGCGCCGTCGGGCCCGGTGTCAAGGGCGAGCAGCGCGCCGCCCCCGGCGATGAGCGCCAGCGACCTCGCCACCTGGCGCGCGGTGATCTCCGCGGTCCGGGCGCTGCGGCCGGCGCTCGCCTCGGTGCTCGAGCACGCGGCCGTGCTGGAGCTCTCGCCGACCCGCGTCGTTCTCGGCTACGAGGCGAACTCGTTCCTGTCGGGCCAGGCCACCGAGCCCGCGGCCCGCGACATGCTCGCCCGCGTGCTACAGTCCCATTTCGGCGGCCCTGCCGAGCTCGTCTTCGAGACGATCACCCGGGGCAGCGCCGGCCCGTCGCTCGCGCAGGTCGAGACCGCCGAGCGCAAGGCGCGCGTCGAGGCCGCCCGGCGGGCCGTGGCCGACCACCCGCTCGTCACGGCCGCGATCGAGCTGCTCGGCGCGGAGCTCAAGGACGTGCGGCTCTCCCAGGAGTTCGCCGACGGGTGAGCGGCGGGCTCCGCCGCCCGAGCGGCCTCAGCCGGGGTTCCGCAGCCAGCCGCGGAACGCCTTGACCGCCGCGTGCTGGTCCGGCCAGCGCACGAACCGCGCGAGCGCGGCGAGATCCAGATCCGGGAGCAGCTCGCTGGCCGCGATGGCCTCGTATGCCTCGCCGCGCAGCGTGTGGAGGTGGAAGGCGTCGTTCTCCCAGAACCAGACCTCGCGGACGCCGAGACCGCTGTAGACGGACAGCTTGTCGATTCCACCGCTCGTCAGCACCACCTCGATCGCGATGTGGGGGAACTCCTTGATCTCCTCGCCGACACAGTAACACTCGTCGGGCTCGAGCCCGCGTGCCTTGGCCTCGCGACGGAACGTGGTCGACCCGTAGCCGTAGAGCGGCACATCCCGTTCCACTGCGAAGAGCTCGATCAGGCGGCCGATGAGCGTCTTCGCTACTTCGTGATCGATGGACGGGCTCATCAGCTCTAGCGTGCCCTCGCAGAAGGTCATCCGCAGGCCGGGCCTGTCCAGCTCGTCCCGCAGCCTCACGTAGGTCTGCCAGGGAACGCCGTGGAGCACGAACCGCTGCTCACCCGCGGGAGCGGTCGAGGACGGAAACGGCATGTGCGCGGCGGCTACCATGGGCGCTCACGCAGGATAGCACGCCCGCCCCGCGCGTCGCCGCCCTCACACGCCGCGACAGGCCACCTCAAGCGCGGCGCGCCGTGCCGCCGAGCCGCGCGCGGCTCGCCAGGAGCTCCGCCCGCTCGTCCACGGTGCCCGGGCCGACGTCGACCACCTCGAAGCCGGCCGCGCGGTACAGCGCGCCGAGCCGCTGGTTGATCCGCGCCGCCTCGGCGGCCCGCGCCTCGCTGCTCCTGCCCCAGCGCGGCGCCTGCAGCTCCGGCATCACGGCGAACAGGAACACAAGCGCATAGCGCTCGAACGCGGGCTCGCCGGGCGGCCAGGGATACTCAGTCTCTCCGCTCGTGCGCAGGTAGTATTCGACCGGATCGAGATACCCGCGCTCCAGCCAGTCCCCGTCTCTCGCCTCTGCCTCGATCGCCTTCTGGGTCTCCAGCACCCGCGCGGCGAACTCCCGCTTGCGGCACATGGGACAGAGGTGGTCCGGCGCGTCGATCGGGCGAAACGGCGCGTCGGGCGGGTGGCCGTGGGTGCGCGCCCCGAGCGCGTCGAGCACGCGCCGGTGCGCCTCGCCGTGCACGCGGTAGCCCCGCGTGGCCGCGAGGTGGCGGAGCGTCGTGGTCTTGCCGCACGAATAGGCGCCCGTCGCGACGAAGAGGCGCTTGCTCGTCTCTTCCGCTCTCATCGCCGCGCCCACCACACCGAGTTGGCGCCGCGCTCGATCCGCCGCCCGGCCAGGGACATGAAGTGGGCTGTCGCGTCCACGACGCCCGCGTGCTCGTCGTTGTGATCGTGGCCCCCGAGGACGCCGCCCGGCTTGAGCTTCGGCCACCAGGCCTCGAGATCGGCGAGCACGGCTGCGCGGTCGTGCGAGCCGTCGAGAAACACGAGATCCAGGCTCGCGTCGGCGAAGCGCGCCGCCGCGCCCGTGGACGGCATCTGGAGGACGTGGGGCCTTATCCCGAGCGCCTCCATGTTCGCCCGGAACACGCCCGGCACGTCCTCCGCGGCCAAGAGGGCGCGATACCGCTCGTCGTAGGCGTCGCTGGAGCCGTCCCACGTGTCGACGCAATGAAGCGCGACGCCGTTCCTCGCCGCGAGCCGCCCGACGTACGCCGTGGAGAGCCCCTTCCACGAGCCCACCTCGACCATCGCGCCGCCCCGGAGCGAGCGCACCAGCGTTCGGTACGCGAGGCCGTCTTCCTCGGAGAACCAGCCCTGGATCGGGTCGACCCGCGTCACCGGGAACAGCGCGAGGAGCGCCGCCTGCTTCCGCGCTGGATCGCGGTATTCGTACTGCCGGTCGCAGAGCTTGACGAAGCAGCGGGCGTCGTGCGCGACGAACAGCGGCCGCTCGATCGCGGCGAATTTCTTGAGCGACGTGGACCGCTCCGGCTCCCGCTCTCCCCGCCGGATCTCCTCGGCGGTGGTCGCGAAGATCACGTCCTCGTGCCGGATCGGGCGCCCCTGGTCCGGTCCATCGGTCCACGGCCGCTCTCCCGGATATCCGGCGCGGTCGGTGCCGTGCTCGAGGAGTCGAGCCAGCTTGTCCGCCTCGCTCGCGCGGAACAGGAGAGGGCCTGTGACGCCGCGCGCGTCGAGCTCGTTCAGCACCTCCTCGAGGAAGAGCAGGTTCCGGCCGATGTACGGAACGGGGATGACGGGCGGCGTCATGACGGGTCGACGGACGCGCGCGCCGCCGGGGGCGGGCCCAGGATGCCGTCCCAGGGCTGCCAGGTGGACGCGAGCCGCGCGTTCGGGTGGAAGATGAGCTCGTGGACGATGCCCGGGCCCGAGCGCTTCGTCTCCTCGAGCTGGGCGAGATCGGCCTCCTCGAAGACCACATCGATGTCCTCGAAGCGGAACACCTCGACATAGTAGTAATACCCCACGATCTGCCGCTCGAACGAGAACCGCGCGTCGGCGCTGAGCGCGTCGAGGATCGGCTCGAGCCGGACGCGCGCGCGATCGCTGTACTTCACGACGTGGTTCTCGACGACCGCGGTCGGGTCGGTCTTCATCAGCTGCCGGAAGATCACGTTGTCCACGCCGAGCGACCGGGCGAACCGCAGATAAGAAACGATGGCATCGACCGAGTCGATCTGCCCCGAGAGGAGCACGCAGGAGAGGCGCACCCGGGTGCCGCCCGCCGCTGCCGCCGAGACGACGCTGCGCAGCTCGTCGACGCTCAGGCCGTCTTTCATCACCATCAGCCTTGCGTTCGCGTCGTGATCGGGGTGGGCGCGGCTGATGTTGAGGTGCTGGATGCCGGTGTCGACGATCCAGTCGATCACCCGCTTTCCTTCGCGCTCTTGGAGCAGCCCCGAGCCGTTCGTGGTGAGCGTCCGCTTGCGCCCTCGGCGGGCCTGCCCGAGGGCGAGGATGCGGGGCAGCCGCGGATCGTGGCTCGGCTCGCCGCCGGTGATGGATACCGTCGGATCGAGCGGCCTCAGCGCGTCGAGGGACTCGGCCATGGCGTCGAAATAGCGAGCGTCGTCCTCCTCGACGGTCTTCTGCAACGACAGGCTCCGCCCGCGCGACGCCGGCCTGAGCTCCTCGACGCAGAAGTGGCATTTTGCATTGCAGGGCTGCCGGCTGTAGATGGAGAAGTTCGCGTTGCGGTAGATCTCGACCGGCCGGCCCCACAGGTCGAAGCGCACCGTCTCGCCGGCGGTGCTGTTGCCCGTCAGGTCGAAGGCGCGGCTCTTCAGGCGGCGCCATTCGTCGCGGAAGGGGCGCGCGCTCACGGCAGGCCCCGCATCGCGTCGGAGCGCGCCACGAGGTCGGGGCCGAAGGCGCGGCCGTCCGGGTTGAGCATCGTGAAATGGGTGCCGACGAGGAACGGCTCGTCCCAGTCCTCGCGCTTCTGCGCGAAGCCGTAGCGCTGGAGGTGGAACACATTGGCGAGCGCGAGGAGCCCCGCGTCGCGCACCGCCTCCACGACCCACGCGTCGCCGTCGGTCTCGGTCTTGCGCAGCCGCACGTTCAGGACGAGCTGGCGGTCGCCGCCGAGCGCGGCGAGCCGCGCGTGAAGGGCGCGCGCGAGGGGGAGGAGGCCGCTGTCGTGCTCGAGGAGGTGGTGGTTGATCGAGAGCTTGAGGGTGGTGGGCTCGCCGAGCTTACGGAGCCAGGCGTCGAGCCCCGCCGGATCGCGCGGGATCTCGACGCCGTTGGTGACGACGACGACGCGCGCGCAGCGGGGCTCGGCGCGGGCGAGGCGCACCATCTCGTCGAAGTGCGGGTGGATGGTGGGCTCGCCGCCCTCGAGCTGCACCTCGAAGGGGCCCTCGGCCGGGAAGCTCTCGCGGTAGCGGTCGAGGGCGAGGAAGGTCCGGCCGCGGGGCGACGAGCAGGTGCAGCACCACGGGCACGCGCGGTTGCAGTGGTTCGTGGTGGCCACGTAGAGCCGGTGCGGGCGCTCCGCCGTGGGGCGGTCGAGCGGGAGCGCGCCGGTGAGCGTGGCGTTCTGGGGTCTCGTCGCGGTCGGCATGGGGCCTCCAGCGAGGAGGATACGGCGGCGGGGGGAGGGGATGAAGGAGATCTGGGGCCGCCCTCGCCTCGCCCCCACGTCACCTCAACACCTCGCCTCCGCCGCCCCCCGCGGCAGCCGCGCCGTGAACGTCGTCCCCCGCTCCGCCTCGCTCTCGACCTCGATCCCCCCGCCGTGCGCCCTCGCGATCTGGTGCGCGATGAACAGCCCCAGCCCGAGCCCGCGCCCCATGCTCGCCCTCCCGCCGACCGGCGCCTGGTGGAACGGGTCGAACAGCGTCGCCAGGAGCTCGGGCGCGATCGCCGGCCCGTCGTTGTGCACCTCGATCAGCACGTCCTCCCCGCGCGGCCGGATCGCCACCCGGACGGCGCTCCCGGGCGCGGCATAGTCGACCGCGTTCTGCACGAGGTTCGTCACCATCTGCGCCACCCGCTCCGGATCCCACTGCCCGGCGCCGCTCCCGTGCAGATCGAGCCGGATCGGCACCCCCGCGTGCGTCGCCTTGAGCTCGTCGATCGCCCCCTTGCAGATGAGATGGACGTTCCCCGGGCTCGGCGCGATCGGGATGCTGCCGCCGAAGCGGCTCCGCGTCAGGTCGAGCAGATCCTCGATCGTCCTTGCCATGCGGCGCGCGCTCGCCGCGATCCGCTCGACGCTCTTCGCCTGGTCCGGCGTCAGGTTGCCATGGTGCGTCAGCACGCTGGCCGCCAGCGTGACCGACGTGAGCGGCGTGCGCAGGTAATGGCCGAGCGCGCCCAGGAACCGATCCCGAAACGCGAGCTCCTCGCGCCGCGCGGCCTCCGCCCGCTTGCGCTCCGAGATGTCGATCACCGTGCCGATCATCCGGACGCTGCACCCCGCGGCGTCGAAATAGGCGCGCCCCTGCACGCAGACCCAGCGCTCGATCCCGTCGCAGAGCCCCACGAGGCGGTACTCGACGTTGTACTCCCCTCCGCTCGCCGGATCCTGCGAGCGCAGCACGGCCTCCTGCACGCGCGCCCGATCGTCCGGGTGGATCGCCGAGACGAAGAGCTCGTAATCGACCTCCTGCTCCGGACCCACCCCGGCCACCTTCCGGCAGCGGTCGTCCCAGCGCAGCGCGCCGGTCACCGTGTCGTAATCCCAGACCCCGACGCCGCCGGCCTCCGTGGCGAGCCGCAGGCGCGCGGCGCTGTCCTCGAGCGCGGCGCGCGTCGCCGTCTCGATCTCGCGCGCGCTCGTCCACATGCTCGCGTCCACCACCGCGTGGAGGACCTGCGCCTCCCTCACGCCGAGGGAGATCCCCTGTGCGGCGCACACCTCGATCAGCGCCGCCCGGAGGTGCGACAGCTCGCGCAGGGTCGCCGCGATGCAGCGGACCTGCGCGGCGTGGAGGCGCGCCTGGTCCTCGATCCGCTCGTGGGCGCTCGCGGGCTCCCCGTCCTCGCCGGCGCGGAGCTCGGCGCGCCGGCTCGCCGCGAGCGCCTCGATGAGATCATCGAACAGCCTGGGGACCTCGTCCGCCAGCAACGGACCCCCGTGCTGCTTCGCCATCGCCCTCGGATCGTCGAGCACCCGGCGCGTCCAGCGCTCGATCACGGCGCGCTTGCAGCTCTGCAGCCTGGCGGCGAGGGAGCTCGTGAGGGGCGGACCGGCGTCATCCATCGCCACAAAAGCGAGCGCGCGCCACCGCGGATGTCACGTGAGGGGACCCCCTGATTGGCGCGTCGGTGGCCGTCATACGAGCTCGCGCAAGCGCCGAGCGCTCTCACGGACGAGGAGGACGCGACGGCGAGGAGACGGGCCGCCAGGGCACCCACAGGAGAAAAGAAAAGAGAGGGGGAGAAGCCGCCGAGGAGCCAAGAGCGCCGATGAGGAGAGCAGAGAAAGATACCCTCGCCATGGAGCCATGACGCCAGAGGAGAGAAAACGAGAAAGCTGCCATGGTCGAGAGATCCAGGAAACCCTCTCATCAGCGTTTTATCACTGCAATTGCCGCCCGAGATTCGTACCTTCCGGCAGCGACCAAGCGTCACCATGGAGTGACGGCGCCGCCGGGGAGACCCACCGGTCTCGGGCGCCGGGCAGGCAGCCTGGCGCTGCTGTTCGTGCGCGCTTCTCGCGCTTCAGGAGGTCCGCGGATCGATGGCAAAGATCACCGGGTGGCGAAGGGTGGCGTCGGCCATATGGCGCGCGCCGGAGAACCCGCAGATCTTCGGCGCGTTCGAGTGCGACGCCGGCCCGCTCTCGACGTTCATCGGGGCGGCGCGGGCCGCGGGCCACCACCTCACGCCGACCCACCTCGTCGGCCGCGCCGTGGCGCACGCGCTCTTCGAGATGCCCGATCTGAACACCCGCATCGCCGCGGGTCGCGCGGTGCCCCGCCGATCGATCGACATCTTCTTCATCACGACGGTCGAGGGCGACAGGGATCTCTCCGGCGTGAAGATCGCGTCCGCCGATCGCAAGAGCGCTGTCGAGCTCGCCCGCGAGCTCGCCGAGCGGGCGCGTGGGCTCAAGGCGGGCCGCGATCCCGGCTTCGCCCGGACGAAGCGGACGGGGAACGCGCTCCCCGGGCCGATCCTGCGCCAGGTGCTCCGGTTCTCGTCGTGGTGGACCGGGACGCTCGACCGCGACCTCCCGGCGCTCGGCCTGGAGCGAAGCCCCTTTGGCAGCGCGATGGTCACCAGCGTGGGAATGTTCGGCATCCCCACGGGGTTCGCCCCGCTCGCGTCGTTCTTCAAGGTGCCGCTCATGGTCCTCGCCGGAGAGATCGCCGACAAGCCGGTCGCGATCGACGGCCGCGTCGAGGTACGCCCGATGCTCCCGATCACGGCGACCATCGACCACCGGGTCGTGGACGGATGGCATCTCAGCCAGGTGCTCCGGCACTTCCGGGACTACCTGGCCGACCCTGCGGCGTTCGAGCCCGAGGTGCCGGCCCGCCCAGCGCCGCCGCCCGCGTGAGCACCGCAGTTTCACGGCGCCCGGGCGCGACGATCGGCCAGCGGGCGCGGCCGTGAAGCTGGACGCGCTCTGTCGCCCACCGCACCGACGCGGCGGGAGAGCGCGCGCACGACGTTCCAACCGTCACGCGCTTCTGATACAAACCATCTTCGTCGAGGGGGGCTGGGCACCGGAGGGGGATACGGTGCGCGGAAAGGACACTGCTGCGGCGTCGCTGCAACCATTGCTTTCATCCTGCCCAGAGATGCTCTTCATCCTCGCGGCCCGTTGGGCCCGTGCCAGGCGTGCCCCCTTTCACCCAAGCTGTTGAGGGACCATCAGCGACGCCGTCGGCAACCGCTCATGAGCTTGCTGGCTCTCCATCCGCTGTGGGCGCGCAGGCCGTACAGTGAAGACAGACGCGCTGGTACGTGGATAAACCGTTGATTGCTCATCTCTTTTCGAGAAGATGAGCGGATCGTCATCCAGCGTCGATCCTCGGAGAGGAACGCGGACATTCGTCCTTGACATCATCGAATCTTTGGCGCTCTCCTTCTACCGACCATGACAACGAGACGCCCGGGGGTTGAGCGAGGGACGGCGCGAATCAACGGATATCAAATCACCGCGAAGACGGGCGAGACGGCGGCCTCGGTCACGTACCGAGCCCGCCGAGAGGGGGATGGTAGGGAGGTGGCGGTGAGGATGCTCCACGCCGATCTCTCGCGGATCGCCGATGTCACGCGCTTCAAGCATGCCTGTAGCGCCATCCGGCGCATCGACTCGGAGCGGATCGTCAAGGTCCACGGCGTCGAGGAGCACGCGGACGGGCTCTTGCTCGTGACCGAGTATTTCCCGGGTGCCGCGCTGTCCGAGCTCTTGAAGGATCGGGGCGAGCTCGACGTCGGCGGGTTCCTGAGCGGCGCCATCCGGATGACCGAAGCCCTGGCCGACATCCACCGGCGCGGCCTCCTCCACGGCGACATCAGGCCCCGGAACATCCTGCTCGGGGAAGGGGGGCAGATCAAGCTCACCGGCTTCGGCGTCGAATCCATCGTGACGCGCGAGCGGGAGGCGATCTACGGCCGCGAGGTCCTCTCGGAGGTGCTCCCGTACACCTCACCCGAGCAGACGGGCCGCATGAACCGCAGCGTCGACTACCGCGCCGACCTGTACTCGCTCGGGGTCGTGTTCTACGAGATCCTCGTCGGGCGAAGGCCGTTCGAGGCCGCGGACCCGCTCGAGCTGATCCACGCCCACATCGCCGTGAGGCCGACCCCGCCCTCCGAGCTCAGCCCGAAGGTGCCCCCGGCGCTCTCGGCCATCACGATGAAGCTGCTCGGCAAGAACGCCGAGGATCGCTACCAGAGCACCGAAGGCCTGAAAGACGATCTGGAGGAGTGCCGGCGGCGCTGGGAAGAGCGCGGCTCCATCGACGACTTCACCCCGGGCCAGCACGACAGGACCGATCTCTTCCAGATCCACCAGAAGCTCTACGGCCGCGAAGGCGATATCCGGCGGCTCATCGAGTCGTTCGACGACGTGATCCGGGGCAGGCGCGCGATCGTGCTGGTCTCGGGCTACTCGGGGATCGGCAAATCGTCCCTCGTCCAGGAGATCCTCAAGCCGCTGGCGCGGGAGCGGGGCTATTACGTCAGCGGCAAGTACGACCAGTACAACCGCGACACGCCCTACAGCGCCGTCGTCCACGCGTTCGACGCGCTCGTCAAGCAGCTCCTGTCCGAGAGCGAGGAGCGCGTCCAGAGGTGGCGGAGGGCCATCCTCGACGCCCTCGGGGGCAACGCGCAGGTCATCTGCGACGTCCTGCCGTCGCTCGGGCACCTCATCGGCGCGCAGCCGGCCGTGCCGGCGCTCGGCCCGGTCGAGGCCCAGAACCGCCTGAACCTCTGTTTCAAGAAGTTCGTCTCGGTGTTCGCCCGCCCGGCCCACCCGCTCGCCGTCTTCATCGACGATCTCCAGTGGGTGGACTCGGCCAGCCTCAGCCTGCTCAAGTCCCTCCTCGCCGACGAGGGGATGGAGTCTCTCTTCTTCTGCGGCGCCTATCGCGACAACGAGGTGAGCCCGACCCACCCCTTCCTCGTCGCGCTCGAGGAGCTCCAGGCGGCGCGCCTCGGGGTCGTCGACATCGTCCTCGAGCCGCTCCGGCTCGCCCACCTGAACGAGCTCCTCAGCGACAGCCTGCGGACCGGCGGCACGGACGCGCTCGCGCGCGCGGTGCTGAAGAAGACCGGCGGAAACCCGTTCTTCGTCAAGCAGTTCCTCCGGCACCTGGTGGAGGTCAGGGCCCTGGTCCTCGATCCCGCGGCGGGGTGGCGCTGGGACCTCTCGACGATCAAGGAGCTCGAGCACACGGACAACGTCCTGAGCCTGATGGCGCAGACCATCCGGCGCCTCCCGGAGGACACGCAAGAGGTGCTCCGGCTCGCCGCGGCGATCGGCAACAGCTTCGAGCTGGAGATCCTGAACACCGTCAGCGCAGAAGCCCCCGACGCCACCTACGGCAGCCTCGCCAGGGCCATCGACGATGGCCTGATCGTGAGCGCCGGCGAGGGCTACCGCTTCGCGCACGACAAGATCCAGGAGGCGGCATACTCCCTCATCCCCGCGCGGGACCGGCCGCGGTTCCACCACCGGATCGGGAGGCTGCTCCTCGGCAGGCTCGACCCCGACGACGGGCAGAGCGTGTTCGATGTCGTCAATCACCTGAACAGCGCCGGCGACCTTATCGCGGCGCCGGAGGAGCGGCTCACCTCGGCCAGGCTCAACCTCCGCGCGGCCGCGCGCGCCGAGGAGTCGAGCGCCTTCTCCGCGTCGCTGAAGTACCTGGAGCACGGCATCTCCCTGCTCCCCGCGGACGCGTGGGCCTCCGAGTACGACCTGACGTTCGCCTACCACACGAAGAAGGGCGTGCTGGAGTCGCTCTGCGAGCGGCACGACGACGCGCTCGCGACGCTCTCCGGCTGCCTCGACAAGGCGAGGGGGCGGGTGCACGAGACCGAGGTCCGGCGCCTGAAGATCAACGTGCAGATCCTGAAGAACGACCTGCCCGCCGCGCTGGACGAGGGGCTCGCCGCCCTGCGCGCGTTCGGCATCGACCTGCCGCCGTACCCGGACGACGCCATGCTCACCGCCGAGATCGAGCGGACCATGGCCATGATCGGAGATCGGCCCATCGCCTCCCTCATCGATCTGCCCGTCCTGACCGATCCCGAGATCGCCGCCCTGCAGGACCTCTTGCAGGAGATGTTCTCGCCCACCTACCAGCTGGGGACGAACAACTTCGGCATCACCGTGATGAAGATGCTCCAGAACTCGCTCACGCACGGGCTCTCGAGGAACTCGATCTACGCGTACGTCAACTTCGGGACGATCCTGTGCGCCCGGCTCGACGTCGAGCGGGGCTACGAGTTCGGCAGGGCGGCGGTCCGCCTCAACGAGCTCAATCCGGACAAGAAGTCCGAGGCCATGCTGTGCAACATGTGGGGCGCGTGGGTGCAGCACTGGAAAGAGAGCTATGCGACCTACAAGGCGTCGCTGCGCAAGGGCATGCACGTCGGCCTCGAGACGGGCCAGTACATCTGGGCTTTTTACAATGCGTGCAACTCCCAGCTGAGCAGCCTGCTCCAGGGGAAGAACCTCCACGAGCTCGTCCAGGAGGCGAAGGACAGCGAGCACATCTGCAAGCTCGACAGGTTCAACGCGATCACCTGGATCGTCGCCGCCGCCGCCGATCTCGGCGAAGAGCTCAGCACGTCGGCCGAGGGGGACGGCGACAGGCCGCGCGCGCGCCGGGTCGATCTCGACGCCATCATCGCCGAGGCCAGGCGGATCAACAACACCGCGAGCCTCTACTTCACGAACATCTTCACGGTCATCGGCGGCGTCTTCAAGGGCGAGCACGAGCGGGTGGCCGCGGTCTGGGGCGAGACCGACCCTGGCGCCGACGTGATGCTCGGGGCCTGGCACGCGAGCCCTTGCTATTATTTCTATGGCGGCGTGGCGTTCTCGCGGGCCTCGACGGCCGCCGCCCCGGCGCTCGGGGGCGCGTACGTCGAGCGGCTCAGGGCGTTCGCGGGCAAGCTCGATCTCTGGGCGGGGCTCAACCCGCAGATCTTCCGCCACCGCAGCCTGATCTTGCGGGCCGAGCTCGCGCGGATCGAGCGGCGCGAGGGGGCGGGCGCCCTCTACGATCAGGCGATCACCGCCGCGAGGGAGGCGCGGCTCCTCCACGACGAGGCGCTCGCGAACGAGCTCTGCGCGCTCCATTACCGCGACATGGGCAGGGAGTTCCTCGCGCACGCCTACATCGCCGAGGCGCACCGGCTCTACGCGCGCTGGGGCGCCGCGCGCGTGACGGAGCGCCTCGAGCGGGACTTCCCGCAGGCGCTGGGGCGGGAGTCGCCGCGCCAGACGGGCTCGGGCGATTACGCCGGGGCCGCCCAGAGCGCCTCCCTCGAGCACGCCGCGGAGGTGGACCACGGCAAGGCGAAGCTCGATACGCTCGCCGTCATCAAGGCCTCGCAGGCGATCTCGGGCGAGATCCTGTTCCCCTCGCTCCTCAGGAAGCTCATGCAGAGCATCCTCGAGAGCGCAGGCGCCAGGAAGGGGCTCGTGATCCTCAGGGACAACGACAGGCTCGTGGTCCAGGCGGAAGGTCACGTCGAGGCGCGGGAGATCAAGGTGCTGTCGCCCGTCCCCCTGGAGGCGTGCGGGGATGTCGCCGCGAGCGTTGTGCACTACGTCACGCGGACCGCGGAGAGCGTCGTCCTCGGCGACGCCGCCCGCAGCGACCTGTTCGCGAGCGACCCGTACATCGCGAGGACCCAGGCCCGCTCGATCCTCGCGGCGCCGATCCTCCGGCAGGGGCGCCTCGTGGGCGTCATCTACCTCGAGAACGATCTGGCCGCCGGAGCGTTCACGCCGGACCGGCTGGAGGTGACCCGGCTGCTCGCCGCCCAGGTGGCCATCTCCATGGAGAATGCGCTGCTGTATGCGAGCCTCGAGGAGAAGGTCAGGACGCGCACCGCCGAGCTCGAGATCGCCCACGAGAGGATCGAGATCGAGCTCTCGGAGAAGCTCGCGCTGATCGCGCGGCAAAAAGAGCTCATCCGCACCCTCTCCACGCCCATCCTCGAGGTGTGGGACGGCGTGCTCACCATCCCGGTGGTGGGCGGGCTCGACGACGACCGGGCCTCGACGATCATGCAGGATCTGCTCGAGCGGGTGGTCCATACCCAGTCGAGGTCCACGATCATCGATCTCACCGGGGTGAGCGCGATCGATCCCGGCACGGCCGAGCGCCTCGTGCGCATCATCCGATCCGTGCAGCTCCTCGGCTCGCGGAGCGTCATCACGGGCATTCAGCCCGAGGTCGCCCGGACGATGATCTCGCACGGGCTCGACCTGAGCCGCGTGACGACGCGCGCGAAGCTGCGCGACGGCTTGCGGATGTGCATGGGACAGCGGAGCTGAGGGCGGGAGCTCGCCGGTCGCGCCGGTCCGCCGCCGCGAAGCCGCCGTGGGGCGACGCGCTCCGCGGGTCTACTTTTTCACTGTCGAATGTATGAAGTCCAGCTTCCACTCGTCTCCAACCTTCTTGAAGGTCGCGCTCTCCAGCCAGTCGCGCGTGGTGAGACTCGCGTCGTCCTTCACGAACTCGCCGTGGTTGGAATACCTCATGTTTCCAGAGGCGTTGTCGACGTTGATCGTGAAGCCATCGAACGAGTAAGTGGCTTTGGCGATTGGAGATTTGTTGATGATGTCAATCAGGCCGTCGTTGTTGATCACCTTTCCATTCTCGTAGATGATAAAATCAGATGTTGTCAAGGATTTCATTCGTGTGAAATCCTTCTTGCTGATGCAGTCGAAATACGCGACGATTACTGCTTTCAGCTCTTCGGGGCTGTCGGGTTTTCTGGGCTGGCAAGCGGATAATGTCGCGATGAGCGCCAGGGGAACCAACATGGTCTTCATGGCGAGTGTCAACCTCTGCTGTTGCTGATGTCGCTTCCGATCATTCTTCGTTGGGAGCCGTTCGCGGGCAGGATCGAGCGTCGGTTATCCCTTGCCTCCGCGGCGTAGAGGCCGCGCCCGCCGGAACGTCGAAGGCCCGAGGGCTGCCGCCGTCGGGCCTTCTGGATCTCCGCCTCGCCGGAGGTCCCCACCTGATATCACGAGACGGGCTCCAGGTCCAGAGAGCGGCGGTCTGAGGCGATTGCCTTCGTCCGTCTGCCGCCTCGCTCTCTGCACCTGCTGCCGCGTCCAGCTTCGCCTCTGCCATCGCTGCGATCGCGGCCAGCGCCTCTGCCTCGACTGCCGCCCTCCGGCGTCGTGAGTCGCGCCGCCGCGCCGGCGCCGCCCACCGGACTCGGCCTCACGCCCGCCCAGCTCGTCCGGCACGCGGCTGCAGCCGCGAGGCGCCGCGAGCGCGACACGTCGGTGCATAGGAAAAAGTTCCGCCACCATGGCCACGCGGCAGAGCGCGCGGGTCGGGGCAGGTCGTGACGAACAAAATCTGAAGGATCGCTCCCCGTGGCGGCATGAAGTCCGGCGAGGTGCAGAGATCCGGCAGACGAGCAATCCCTCGGTTTCGCCGGGCGACGCCCCTCGAACGAACGTCGACCATCCTCCCGATGAAGGCTCGCATAGGTACGCGAGATGCAGCGCTGGACACCATGTTCCAGGGGACCCCGAGTGGAGGCGGCCGCAGCGCCCGACTCGTGCACCGAGGGGCAGGGGGCGCGCCCCCGCTCCCAGCGTCGGCCGCCTGGCTCGGTCCGGTTTGGCTCGGCGATCCAATTCGACGGAGTCTAACATGAAATTTTACACCATTCTTGCTTCTTCCGTTCTCCTCTCGGCGTGCATGGGAGGGGGCGACGACGTCTCCACCCATGGGACAGACGGCAATTCCGCCGCCATCCTCGGCGGCGCTGCCGGTGACGCGCCGTCGGCGAGGGATCGTCCGCCGACCCGCGAGGAGGCGGAGGCGATCCTCGATCGCGTGGTCGCGCTCTACCAGGACAACGCCGCGGCCGCGAATCCGGCAGGTACCCACGAGATCTCGTGGAGAATCGACTGGGACAGCGATGCGGTCAGCGCCCATGTGCTGCTCAAGGCCGGGGAGGACTGGACCATCGAGGTGAGCAAGGGATGGCTCACGGCCCCGAGCATGACGACGGAGGTGTTCGCGCTCACGATGTGCCACGAGATGGGGCACTTCATCGGCGGGTTCCCGTTCAAGACCTCCGGCCGGGACAGCTCCGGCGCGCTGGGCACGTCGGTCTCCTCCGAGGGACAGGCCGACTACTTTGCCACAAAGGATTGCTTGCCGCGGCTGTGGGCGAATGAAACCGAGGCCAACGCCGCGGCGTTCGCCGAGCTCGACCCTTCCGCGCGCGAGCGTTGCACGACGGCCTACGGCGACCTGGCGAGCCAGCAGCTCTGCGGCCGGATCCTGCTCGCCAGCCTGCAGACGGGGCGGCTGTACGAGGAGCAGGACGTGCTGCAGGCCCCCAGGGAGCTCGTCTACCCGCGGTTCGACACGCCGGACACGACCGAGGTCGCGGTGACCAAGGAGGGCCATCCTGCGCCCCAGTGCCGCCTCGACACGCTCGTGGCGGGAGCCGTGTGCAGCGTGAAGGCCACGGGGACCGAGATCCCGGGGTTCGTGCCGCCGTACGGCGAGTATAGCGATGCGAGCGAAGAAGCTGCGCGCCCGTTCGCGTGCCAGACCGGCCCCGGGGCCCGACCGAGGTGCTGGTTCCAGCCGGACACGGTGGCCACCGACTGCTCCGAGCTCGGTGAGCAAGCGTGCGTCGTCGAGGAGGGGCGAACGGGGGTCCGGTACTGCGACACGACGTCCGGCGTGACCTATTACTGGTGCTTCGGGGACGAGGTGTGCAAGACGAGCAGAGACGGCTTCTCGGACTGCTATGCTCCCGATGTCGATCCCGACGAGGGATCTTTCTGAGCGCGCTCGGCCGATCTCGGGGCGTCGCGCGCGGCGCCGCCCGCTGGCGCGGCAGGCCGCTGCTTTCGTCGCGTTCGGCCGAGCGAGGTGACCACCGCGCGTCAGGCGGAACGCTCTCGCGCAGGCCCGGAGGCGAGAGCCGCCCGAGGGGCCGTCGATGAGCGGCGCCTGCGGCCGCGTCGCGCGAGCGTGAGCCCCACGAGCGCCGAGGCGAGCGCGGCGGCACCTTGCAAACCTGCGTTCTGGCCGGCGGCGCTCCGGCCGGCGCTGCAGCCCATGGCGGCCGGCGGCGGATCGCCGAGCGCGCCGGCGCTGGCGAGATCGCCGGAGAGCGGCGTCGCCTCGACGTCGTCGAAGGTGTCCGGGGCGGCTTCGGGGTCGCCGCGATCCGGCGCCGGCGGTTCGGCGGTGCCGGCGGCGAGCGGCGCCGTGTACATGAGCTCAAGCCCCGCCTCCGGTCGTTCCATGACGGGGCGCCCGGCCATCTCCTCCGCCGCGACCGCGCCATCTCCCGTCGTCCCGTCGCCGGTCGCTACCTCGAACAGCGTGTTGCCGAGCGTCACGTACCAGCCCCCGTCGAACCAGCGCGCATGACCGAGATCGGAGCCGATCTCTTCAGGCTCTTCCCCCGGGCGCCCGATGTAACGTTTCCCGTCGTTCAGGAACACGACATCGCCCGTATCGCCGATGCCGTCGTGCCCGATGCGGAGCCTCTGCTGGTCGAACCGGCTCGACGTCGGGAAGTCGCTGAGCTGGTGCAGATCACCCGCCGGGGTCCGCACCCAGACCTGATTGACGGCGCCGTCGCTCTTCAGGAAAGCTGTATACCCCGCATGCAGCAGCAGCCCCGCGGCGTTGCCTTGCCTCGAGTCGCCGAGGAACACCTCCTGGCCGTCCGCTGTATAGAGGTAGCTCGAGCACACGGCCCCGTTCCACCACCGGCCTGCGACGTTCGTGCCGTCCGTGATCGGCCGCTGCAGGTAGCCGGGATGGTTCCCGAGCCGGAGCTCGCCCGGGCCGCGGATCGACGGTTCCTCGTACGTGCTGAAGTAGATATCGCCGGAATCCGCGATGTCGGCTTGAAACGGTGAGGTGGTGCCTGGCCTGAGATGGAACGTCGTATCGACGTCCGTGGTCAGCGTGAGCAGGTTGATCCGGTCCTCGTCGGGCGTCATCCAGAGGAGCGAGTCGCCGTTCACCGCGTCGATCCATCCTCGCCTCGCGGTCGTGCTGAAGCGGCCGTTCGCCCACGCGAAGAGGTACCCGTTCCACGATTGCATCACGACCCCTGACGGCGTGAGGGCGCCGTAATCCTCGGTCGTGGTGTGGGGGGTGGGCGGCTGGAGCTCCCCGATGTAGGTGACCAGCTCGGTCGCGCGGTCGACGACGCCGAGCAGGTAGTTGTGATCGAGGAACAGGATGCGCGTCGCGTCGAAATCGATGATGGCGCCGGGGACGCGCTGCACCACGGAGAGCTTCGGGCTCTCCTCGACGTAGTAGGCGGGGGCGTACGTGCCATAGCTGGCCGGCATCGTCAGCGGGCCGCCGCCGGGGTTCTCGGACTGGAGCCTGATCGTGAGCACTTCGCCCGACTGGAGGGGAGGCGACAATGGGGGCAAGATGATCTCCATCGCACCTGGCAGCGCCGACGGCCCCCCTGTCAGCACCTCAGCCTTGCGCATCTGGCTGGATACGACCGCCCTGAATTTGAGGCACGAGTAGGGGGGAGTTCCAACACACCTCGCGACGATGGGGGTGTCCCTGGTGATCGGGGTGTAGGGGCGTGGGCTGGCCACCCACATGGTCGGGGGCGCATACAGGTGCACGAGTCGCTGAACCGTCGAAGCGTCCCCGTACCTGTCGTACGCGGTGACCTTGAGGGTGTACGGACCGTAGGGGATCGGGGTCAGGTCGAACGTCCCGGAATGCATGCCATTGACCTGGTTGCGCGTGAGCGGGATCGTCACCCCGGCGTACTCCGCCTCGACGGCGTAGACCTCCTCGGGCGGTGTCGCCCGGACGCTCACCCGCATCGAATTCAGTCGGGTCACCCCGACCGAGCTGTCTGACGAGTCGTTCGGATCCGTGGTCAATTGACTCACGGAAACTCGCGCAAGAGCCGCCGTGGACGAGAGGGACGTCAAACCCAGAACGGCCAACCCGATGAGCGCGCGGTGCATGTTCATGCGTCCTCCATGGATCCATGGTTCCGCCCGTCTTTGATGCCGGCTCGGAGCGTTCCATTCAAGCGGTCGATTGGGATCCGCGCCGCCTCATCCGGACGGCTCCCGCGTCTTGGATAGCCCGTACCAGGCGTCGAGGGCGGCCGGCGAGAACACCTTCAGGCGGGCCAGGATCACGCGCGCGAAGTCGAGCGGCGCCAGGGCCGAGGCGGTGATCACGCCGCGATCTTCCACCGCGGCCCCACGCGCGCCGGCACCTCGGTCTCCTTCGCCCGTGACCAAGAGGCGTCGACCATGACGTGCTGGTCCTCGGGTGAGGCGAGGCCGCCGGTGGCGCTCCGGACACCGAAGAATGCGCTTGCCAGGCCGCTCTGTGAGGGCATCATGGCCAGGACCCCCCAAGGGCCGCACGCATGCCCTCGCAGACCCTCGCGACCAAGGTCGCCCCGCCGGACACAGAGCAGCAGAAGGCGCAAGCCATGGAGCCCTGGCTCTTCCCGGTGTTCTTCCTCTCGGGCTCGGCAGCGCTGGTATATCAGGTCGTCTGGCAGCGCGCCCTCTACGCGATCTACGGTGTCGACATCCTGTCGGTCACGATCGTCGTCACCGCGTTCATGCTGGGTCTCGGCCTCGGGAGCCTCGCGGGTGGGGCGCTCTCGCGCCGATACCCGCGAGCTGCGGTGACGCTGTTCGCTGTCGCCGAGCTCGGGATCGGCCTCTACGGCGCGCTCAGCCTCCGTCTCTTCGCCCTGATTGCAGGTGTCACGCACGGCATTGGCCATGTCGCCGCCGGTGGGGTGGCCTTCCTGCTCGTGGTGCCCCCGGTCATGCTGATGGGGGCCACACTTCCCCTCCTGGTCGGGCACGCCACGTCGCGATCGCAGAACGTCGGTCGCTCGCTGGGTGACCTCTACTTCGCCAACACGCTGGGCGCGGCGTTCGGCGCGTTCCTGGCGGCGCGCTACCTGCTGGGCGGGCTGGGCCTCCGGGCCACCACCGAGGTCGCCGCGGCGCTCAACGTCCTCCTCGGTGTGCTCGTGATGGCCCTGCGCCGGCGGCGTCGCGGCGAGCCATGAGGCTCCTCGTCGCCGTCCTCGTCGCCACGCTCGGCGGCTATCTCGCGCTCTCGCACGAGGTCCTCTGGGTCCGGGTCTACAGCTTCGCGACCGAAGGCGCGCCCGAGGCCTTCGGCTTTCTGCTCGCGGCCTACCTCGCCGGTCTGGCCGGCGGATCGCTCCTCGCCGGTCGCTACTGCCGGAGCGCCGCGGCGGAGCGCTCCGGGCAGCTCTACCGCGTGGGCGGGGTGATCGTCGCCGGGGCGCTCGCGGCCTTCCTCGTGGCCCCCGCCGTCGCGCACCTCGTTGGCCGCGGCGTGGACCCGGCCTCGACGCTGCCTGTCTTCGCGCTCGCGAGCACCTGCCTCGGCGCGGGGTTTCCGCTCCTGTGCCACTTCGCGATCCCCGCGGACGAGCTGGCCGGCGCGCGGCTGTCCTACGTCTACGTCGGCAACATCGCGGGCTCGACGCTGGGCAGCCTGGTCACCGGCCTCGTGCTGCTGGATGTCTTCCCCCTGCGCGAGCTCAACGTGGCCCTCGCGATCGCGGGCGCCGCGCTGGGCGTGATGCTCATGCTCTCCGCGTCGAGGACGACGCGCTCGCGCGTGCTCAGCGGCGCGCTCCTGGCGGCCGCCATCGGGTCCTTCGTGGGGTCGGCGAAAGCGCTCTACGGCGACCTCTACGAGAAGCTCCTTTACGCGGAGGAATACCGCGAACACGGTCGCTTCTCCGACGTCATCGAGCGACGCGAAGGCGTCGTCACGGTCTCCCGGTCGGGCACCGTGTACGGCGGCGGATCCTACGAGGGCATCGCCAGCGTCAGCCCGCTGCCCGAAGAGGACGAGAACCGGGTGTTGCGGGCCTACCTGGTGTCCGCGTTCCACCCCGAGCCGCGCGACATCCTCATGATCGGCCTCGGATCCGGCTCCTGGCTCCAGGTGCTGGCGAACGACCCCGACGTCGAGCACCTCACCGTCATCGAGATCAACCCCGGCTTCATCGAGGCGGCGCGGCGTGCGCCCGTCGTCGCGAGCGCGCTGGACAACCCCAAGGTGGAGCTCCTCATCGACGATGGTCGGCGCTACCTGGGGCGGACCTCGCGCCGCTTCGACGTCATCGTCGAGAACACCATCGTGTACTGGCGCTCGTATGCCTCGATGTTGCTCTCCCGAGAGATGATGGAGCTGTCCCGCCGGCACCTGAAGCCGGGCGGCGCGCTCTATTACAACACCACCATGTCCACCGCGGCTCAGAAGACCGGGGCGACCGTGTTCCCCCACGCCGTCCGCTACCAGAACATGCTGATCGCGAGCGACGGTCCGATCACCATCGACCGCGCGCGCTTCGAGAGAAAGCTCGACGCCTGGCACATCGACGGCCGTCCCGTGCTGCCCGCCGGCAGCCGGGCCGCGCAGCTCGATCTGCTGAAAGAACAGGACTGGCGCGGCGGGCCCACGTGGGAGAGCCGAGAGTCGATCCTGCAGCGGACGCAGGACGACCCGATCATCACCGACGACAACATGGCGACCGAATGGTGGGCGTTCGACACGTACCCCTAGAGAGCGGCGGTCACCCGCTTAGAGCGGCGGTCACCCGCTTCGGATACGGGCCCATCTCGACGTTTTCGGTGCTCAGCGCACCGGAGTGCGCTTCCGCGCCGAAAACGCCGAGCTGGACCCGTCTCCTGTGCGGGTGACCGCCGCTCTGTAACGCGTGTACCAGAGACGGGCGACAACGGCTCTGGACGCTAGAACGCCCCCAGCACGCCGACCCCGCCGCCCTCCGGGCCGAACAGCGGCACCACGCGCGCGTGCACCCGCCCCGGCGCGCTCGCGCCGGCGGCGCTCGCGCCCTCGGAGCCCGACCGGCCCGACGTCAGCACCAGGATCGCCCCCGCGCCGAGCGCGGCGACGCCCACGCCGATGCCGATCGTCGACACGAGCGCCTTGGTCTCCGCCGCGTCGATCTCCGCGCGACCCCGGGGCGTGCACTGCTTGTCCGGACACAGCGCCGGGTCCTTCTCCGCGTCGCTGGCCTGCCCGGCCGCGAGGATCCCGAACACCGCACCCACGCCGAGCACCGCCGCGCCCGCGCCCCCGATCACGAAGCCCGCGGTGCGCAGCCCTTCGCCGCCGCCCCCGCCGGCGCTGCCACCCGCGGCGATCCCGGCGCCGCCGGCGCCGCCCGCCGGCGGCGCCGCGGCCGTCTGCGCGGGCGGCGCGGGCTGGAGCTTCGGGACCGCGATCGTCTTCAGATCCGCGCTCTCGCCGACCTGCACGGTCGTCGACCACACCGAGTAGCCGCTCGCCGTCGCCTCGACCTCGTGCGCCCCCGGATCGATCGGGATCGGCGTGCCGAGCGCGGCCGCGGGGATGTCGTGGCCGTCGACGCGGACCAAGAGGCCGGGCGTGCTCTCCGCCTGGAGCACGATCTTCGAGAGCCTCGGCTCCAGCGCGCCGATGTGCTCCTGCGCGAACGCCTCGCGCGCGGCGTTGCCCTCCTTCTTCGAGGCGAAGAGCGCCTCCTTGAACTGCCCCCACGCGGTCGCCGTCCTGCCGAGCGCCTCGTTGCACAGCGCCAGGTTGAGCAGCGTGCCCGTGCCAGGCCGCAGCCGCTGGCTCTCCGTGAGCTTGGGGCACGCCTCCGCGTACGCCTTCGCCTCCATCAGGCGGCGCCCCTCCTCGAACAGCGTCTGGGCGAGCGTCGGGTCGCTGCTCATGCCCTGCGCCAGAGCGCCCACGGGCGCGAGCAGCGCGGCCGAGGCGAGGACGACCGAGGCGACGGCGAGTCGAGCGCGACGGATCGCGCGGGGCGCAGGCAATCTCGAGAAGATCATGGTGGTGGGCTCAGTGCGGGTCGTTGAGGTCGATGCCTCGGGGAGGACGCTGGGTCGAGGGCGCTGGCGAGGTGCGGGCCGCCGCCCCGCCGCGCCCCGCGGGCGCCCGCGGGGGCGCAGCCCTCGTCGGCGCCGACGCAGGCGCCGCCGCCGAGGCGCTCGCCGCCGCCGAGGCGCTCGCCGCTCCGGTCGGCAGGATCGTCGGCTCCTCCGGCGTCGCCGCCCCGGCGCCGGGCACGGGCGGCTCCGGGCCCGGCGCCGGCGCGGCGGTCGCCGTCGCGCTCGCCGCCTCCGTCGCGCTCGCGGCCTCCGTCGCGCTCGCCGCCGCGCCGCCCGGGTCGTCCGCGCCGCGCCCGCGGAGCATGAACACGCTGACGGCGAGCACCCCGAGCACGAGCGTCGCCGAGAGCAGCGCGATCGCGATGACCACGGCAGGGGAGGCGGGCAAGCCGGGGAGCCGGCGCCCGTCCGAGGAGATGCCCAGGTGGGTCGACGAGGCGAAGGTCGCCGCGGCGCGCGAGCTCATCGGCGCGCTGTACGGGCCGGGGACGATCTGCTGATGCGGCGAGAAACCGTCCGGCGGCACCGGGCTCGGCCTGCCGCCGTCGCCGGACGGCGCCGGGCTCGGCCCGCCGCCGTCGCCCGGCGGCACGCCCGGCGACGACCCCCGGGACAACGGCGACGGCGGGTGCGGGAACGGCGTCGTCGCCGAAGCGACAGCGACCGGCGTCGGCGGCCGGGAAAACGGCGACGGCGGGTGCGGGAAGGGCGTCGTCGCCTGGGCGACCGGCGGCGGCCGCGAGAGCGGCGACCCCGCGCCGGGCAGCGTCCCGTTCCGCGGCGACGGCGCGGCGTCGGCGTGACCGGCGGCCCCGGGCGAGGGGAGGGCCGGCCACGACGGCTCGCGCAGCGCCGGCGCCGAGGCCCGCGGGTCCACGGAGGAGAACGAGGGCTGCGACGCCCGGTGCCCGCCGGCGGCCGCGGCGTGCAGCGACAGGCCGCCCATGCGCGCGATCCGGACGAGCGTCGGGTACGTGCGCGCGGGCGCGAACGGGGCGAGCGCCACGACGAGCTCGGCGACCGACGCGTACCGCTGCTCGCGATCGCGGGCGTAGGCCTTCTCGAGCACGGTCGCGAGCGGGGCGGGCACGTCGGGGCGCAGGTCCCGGAGCGGCGTCGGGGTGCCCGTCAGCACCTCCGAGCAGAGCTGCGGCAGCGTCTCCGCGTAGTACGGCTGCCGGCCGGCGAGCAGCTCGTAGAGCGAGACGCCGAGCGCGTAGATGTCGGTGCGGTGGTCGACCGAGCGCGTCTGCCGCATCTGCTCCGGGGACATGTACAGCGCCGAGCCCAGCGCCGCGTCCGTGCCCGTCAGGACGTCGACGGCGGTCGTCATCTTCGAGATGCCGAAGTCGAGCACCTTGACGAGCGGCGAGCCGTCGGCGCGCGCCGTCAGGAACAGGTTCGCCGGCTTGAGATCGCGGTGCACGATGCCGATCCCGTGGGCCTCGGCGATCGCCTCGCTGCCCTGGACGATGTAGTCGACCGCGTCCTCCAGGCCGAGCACGCCCTGGTCCCGGAGCAGGCGCGCGAGATCGCTCCCGGTCAGGAGCTCCATGACCATGTACGGGGCGCCGTTCTCGAGCGTGCCGACGTCCGAAACCCGGGCGACATGCTCGCTCTTGATCCTCATGCCCGCCTTGGCCTCGCGCAGGAAGCGGGCCGACCCCTCCGGGTGCTCGGTGAACGCGGGCAGCAGGAACTTCAGCGCGACGTGCTCGTCGAGCACGATGTGCCGCGCCTCGACGACCACCCCCATGCCGCCCTGGCCGATGATCCGCTCCACGCGGTACTTGCCGGCGAGCACGGTCCCCGGCTCGACCGGGGCCAGCGAGGGCTGTTTCGTCTCGGAACCCGACACAGCGCGCGATGATCACCGCTTCGCCCTCGGACGGCAAGCGCGCGGCGCCCGCGCGGGGCGTCGCGCGGCACGGCAGGCAGAACAACGCGAAAGATGCAGCGACGCGGGCCGCCGCGCGCCCGCGCCGCAGCACGGTTGCGCCGTTGCTCGCTCGTCGCGCTGCGCTCCTCGCGCCTGCGGCACGGCCGCGCCGCGCTCGTCGCGCCCCGCGGCACGGCCGCGCCGCCGCTCGTCGCGCTCGCCACACCGCCGCGCCTCGCGCCGCTACACCGCCGTCTTCCGGCCGAATCCTTCAGGAAACGAAGGCGTCGTACGTCCGGAGCGCGTCGCGGAGGGCGAGACGGAACGGGGTCACTTCTGGTTGGATAGGACCACCCTCGGAGACAACCACCGTGCGCCTGCTCATCCAGCACCGGACCCGTTACACGTATCCCCGCCCCGCCTCGCTCGGCCCGCACCTCATCCGCCTGCGGCCGGCGACGCACGCGAAGGCGAAAATCGAGTCGTACAGCCTCAAGATCGACCCGCCCATCGCGGCCCACTGGCAGCAGGACCCGTACGGCAACCACGTCGCCCGGGTGCTCCTGCCCGCGGGCGAGCGCGTCCCGCACTTCGACATCCTCGTCGAGCTCGCCGTAGACGTCCGCCCCGTCAACCCGTTCGACTTCTACCTCGACGAGCGCGTCAAACAGGTGCCGTTCGCGTACCCGGCCGAGCTCAAGCAGGACCTCGCCCCTTTCCTCGACAGCGCCGATCCGTCGATCGCCCGCGGGCCGCAGCTCGACGAGTTCCTCGCCGGGCTGCCCTCGAAGGGCGACACCGTGTCGCTCATCGTCGCGCTGAACGCCGCCGTGAACCGGCGCATCAAGTACGTCATCCGCGAGGAGCCCGGCATCTGGACGCCAGAGGAGACGCTCGCGCACGGCCGCGGCAGCTGCCGCGACTCGGCCGTGCTGCTCATCGCCGCCCTGAGGTCGCGCGGCCTCGCCGCGCGCTTCGTGAGCGGCTACCTCGTGCAGCTGACCGACGAGGGGATGATTCCCGACCAGCCGCGCGGCGTCAGCCGCGACGTCGTCGACCTGCACGCGTGGGCCGAGGTCTTCCTGCACGGCGCCGGCTGGATCGGCCTCGACGCGACGAGCGGACTGCTCTGCGGCGAAGGCCACATCCCGCTCGCCTGCACGGCCTCGCCCGCGCTCGCGGCGCCGGTCGAGGGCACGAGCGACACGCGCGCGGCCGACGTGCTCTTCGAGATGAAGGTCGGCCGGCTCGGCCACGAGCCGCGGCCGACGACGCCCTACGAGGAGCCCGTGTGGCAGGAGCTCCTGTCCGTGGCCGACCGCGCCGACGAGCGGCTCGCCGCCGCGGGCCTCACCCTGACCATGGGCGGCGAGCCGACGTTCAACTCGCGCGAGTACCCGGACGCGCCGGAGTGGCGCGAGGGCGCGCTCGGCCCGACCAAGTGGTCGCAGGGGCTCCGGCTCGCGCACGAGCTCCGCCGCCGGATGGCGCCGGGCGGCATCGTGCTGCTCCGCGCCGGCAAGCACTACCCCGGCGAGAGCCTGCCGCGCTGGGCCCTCGAGATCGTCGGCCGGCGCGACGGCGCCCGCCTCTGGACCGAGATGTCCGGGGCGCGCCACGCGGACCCCGCGACCTCGACGGGCCGCTCGCCGCGCGCGAAGAACGTCGCGCTCTCGCGGAGGTTCGCCGAGGCGCTCGCGGCGCGGCTCGGCCTCTCCGAGTTCCTGCTGCCGGCCTACGAGGACCCCTGGCGCCACCTCCAGGACGAGGCGAGCCTGCCCGTCGACGTCGACCCGCTCACGGCGAACCTCGACGACCCGGAGGAGCGGCGGCGCCTCGCGCGCGTGCTCGACCGGGGGCTCGGCAGCGAGGCCGGCTTCGTCCTGCCCCTCGCGCGCCAGTGGGGCGCGTGGATCAGCGAGCGCTGGGGCTTCCGGCGCGGGCACCTCTTCCTGCTCCAGGGCGACGGCGCCATCGGCCTGCGCCTGCCGCTCCGCTCGCTGGTCGCGGTGGCCCCGCCGCCGCCGCTCGAGGAGCTCGTGTCGCCGCCCGACCCGCGGCGCGGCGATCCCGAGGCCGACGAGGAGGAGGAGAAGCAGCGCCGCGTCGAGATCGTGGAGGGCGACGGCGCCCCGGAGCACGCCGAGGCGGCGCGCGCCCGCGCGGCGCAGCGCCACGCCCATGACGGCGAGCGCGCGGTGCACGCCCAGCGCGCCGCGCCGGCCGCCGGGCGATCGGGCTACGGGGTGCGCACGGCGCTCTGCGTCGAGACGCGCGACGGCGCCGTCCACGTCTTCTTGCCGCCGCTCCTCTCGCCGGCCGACTTCTTCGAGCTCATCGCCGCGATCGACGCGACCCGGCAGGAGACGGGCATCGACGTGCTGCTCGAGGGCTACCCGCCGCCGCCCGGCGCCGACGTGCTCCGCTTCTCGGTGACGCCGGACCCGGGCGTGCTCGAGGTGAACCTCCCGCCGACCGACGGGGTGCGCAAGTACGCCTCGCTCCTGGAGACGGTGTTCGACGCGTCGCTGCACAGCGGGCTGCACTGCGAGAAGTACCTGATCGACGGGCGCATGGCGGGGAGCGGGGGCGGCCACCACCTCACGTTCGGCGGCCCGACGCCGCTCTCGAGCCCCTTCCTGCGCCGGCCGGATCTCCTGGCCAGCCTGCTCACCTTCAACCAGCACCACCCGTCGCTCTCGTACATGTTCGCGGGCCTGTTCGTCGGCCCGACGTCGCAGGCGCCGCGCGTGGACGAGGCGCGCCACGAGAACCTCTACGAGCTGGAGATCGCGCTCGCGCGCGCGTTCGAGCGCCGCGAGGGCGAGCCGCCGTGGCTCTCGGATCTCCTGTTCCGCCACCTGCTCGTGGACATGACGGGCAACACGCACCGCGCCGAGGTGAGCATCGACAAGCTGTTCGATCCGCAGACGGCGCACGGCCGGCAGGGGCTCATCGAGCTGCGCGCCTTCGAGATGCCGCCGCACTTCCGGATGGCGGTCGCGCAGACGCTGCTCGTCCGGACGCTCCTCGCCTCGTTCGCCGAGAAGCCGTACACCGGCCAGCTCGTGCGCTGGGGCCAGGCGCTGCACGACCGCTTCCTCCTGCCGTATTACCTGTGGCGCGACTTCGAGGACGTGCTCGCTTACCTCGAGCAGCGCGGGCTCGCCCTGCCCGCGGACGCGTACCGCCCGTTCATCGAGCTGCGCTGCCCGGTGGTGGGCACGCTGCACGCCGGCGACGTGATGCTGGAGGTGCGCAACGCGATCGAGCCGTGGCACGTGCTCGGCGAGGAGCTGACCACGTCGGGCACGTCGCGCTACGTGGACTCGTCGATGGAGCGCATCGAGGTGCGGGTGAAGGGGCTCACGCCGGAGCGCCACACGGTGCTCGTGAACGGCCACGTGCTGCCGCTCCGGCCGACGGGCACGGCGGCGGAGTTCGTGGGCGGCGTGCGGTTCCGCGCCTGGGCGCCGCCGCACAGCCTGCACGCGCACATCGGCATCCACCACCCGATCCACCTCGACGTCGTCGACACGTGGGGCAAGCGCTCGATCGGCGCGTGCGCCTATCACGTGTGGCACCCGGAGGGCCGCGCCTTCGACGCGGCGCCGCTCACGCGGTTCGAGGCGGCGGCGCGGCGGGCGCAGCGGTTCACGATCGAGGGACAGACGCCCTGGCCGGTGGCGGGGAAGCCGGCGGCCCCCCACGGCGACGCGCCGTACACGCTGGATCTGCGGCGCTATCCGATGGACCGGCCGCCGCCGAAGCCGCCGGTGCCCGAAGACGAGGGGTGATCGGACCGACGTGGGAGACGAGGTGAGCGCCTGGACGGATGTCGGGCGCTCACGGTCGAGGCAGGTGTGACATTCGATCTCACCGCGCCCGAGCCGCGCTGAAGCCGGGGAAATCCCGGACATCGAGGGGCCGAGCCCAGCCGCGGCCCGCGCCCCTGTGGCGATTTGCCTTGGAGTGACGTGCTGCGTCTACCGGCCGCGGCGGCTCGATGTCCGCCGCAGGGCTCGTCGCGCGCGGCGCCGCGCCTCTCCCCGGCTCGCGAGAGCGCGTGAGTCGCGCGGGAAGGGTGATTGGTACGCCCCCTGCTTGGTGAGTCGATGTCCCCTGCATCGCATGCGGACAGTACACCACGAAGGAGGACAACCCATGATTCGCAAGATGTTGGCTATGCTTCTGGTCTCCACGGTTCCCCTGGCGGCGGGCTGCTTCGTCGACGCGGACGACGACAAGCCGGGCGAGGGCGACGACAGCTGTATCACCACGTGCTCGACCGAGCGCGAAGACTGCATCTCGGCGTGCGATGACGACGGCGATTGCGTCTCGGCGTGCGAGGAGGATCACGACTGCGATTCTCTGTGCGTCTGAGCGACGAGCGCGCGCCGAGGGCGCGGAGCGCGCCTTGATGGCCCGGAGCGCGCCGTGCTGACGCGCGGCGCGCTCCGCTGGAGAGCCGTCAGCGCGCAGCTCCATGCGTAGATGGCTGCTGGCTCCCGCTTCCAGGCTGGATGGCCCGGAGGCGGGAGCGCTCCATTTCGGGGCCGCGATCGGCCGGGCGCGTCTGCGGCTCAGCGCGGCCCGGGCAGGCGCCGCGAGAGCCACGCCGAGAGCGAGGGGCCCTTCCGGAGCGTGAGGCGCATCGGCTTGATCCCGGAGGCGAAGGCCGCCTCGGCGAGCGCGGGAAGGAGCGCCTCGTCGATGTTCTTGAGGGCGACGACGCGCTCTTCTCGCCGCTCGATCCAGACGGGCTCGCCGTCCTCGGCCTGCCCGAGGCGCGGCTCGCCCTCGTCGAGCGCCGCGCCGCCGTAGAGCTGCCACATCGCGGCCTCGACGCTCGCCGCGGCGGCCGCGTCGTCCCACGCGGACGCCCACGCGGTGCCGGTCGCGCCCGTCTTCCGGTCGCGCACGAACAGGGCGCGATCGCCGTCCCAGGTCGCGGCGAGCGCGCGCAGGCCCCCGAGCTCCAGCGCGCCGTCGAGCGGGCGCAGGAGCAGGTAGGAGAGCCACTCGCCGAGCGAGTCCCAGTCGAGCGCCTCCAGCCGATCGGCGAGCTCGGCCGGCACCTCCTCCAGCCCGACGCGCACCACGGGATCCTGGCCGTCGAGGGTGAGGATCTGCTGGGTGGTGGCGGGGATGCGGTCGGAGAAGAGCGCGTCTTGCCGTGACCAGTCGAACGGGAAGGCCCGGTCGGGCGTGGGCGACGCCGCGCTCGCGCCGCTCAGGTTGTGGGCGCAATACTCGAACCCGAACCCGTAGGCGAACGACGGATAGTCGACGAACAGGGCAGGGAGCTCGTTCGCCTCGAGGATCTGCTCGCCGGCCGCCTGGGCGGCGTCGATGATGCCGGCCCAGTTGAGCTGGTCGAGATCGGCGTCGTTGGTCTCCTGCATGAGGAAGCGCACCTCGGCGAGCATCGCGTCGCCCTCGATGGCCGCCCTCAGCGCGAGGTGCGCGTCGCTCGTCAGCGGAGCGTCGAGGAGCTCTCCGAGGTCGAAGTGCTGGTCCTGGAGCCCGTGGACGTACTCGTGGACGAGCACGTTGTCCTCCACCTCGCCGATGAGCGAGATCGCCTTGGTGTCGGTCGAGTACCAGGCGGCGAACACGTCCATCGACTGGCCGAAGGCGGCCTGCAGGTCGGTGTCCGGCGGGAAGAAGCCGAGTCGGCCGTAGGTGGCGGCGAGCGTGGCGAGCGCTTCCTCGTCGATCGCGTCCGCGGCCTGCTCCGCCTCGGCGTCGACCTCGGCCCGCGAGATGGTGCGGACCGGCACCTCGCGCTCGAACGACAGCTCGCGCACCTGTTCGGCGCGCATGGCGAGCCAGGCGAAGCGGCTGGGCTCGGGGTCGTCCCCATCGCCGCAGCCGGCGGCCAGGGGAAGGGACGACATCAAGAGGACGAGCGCTGGTTGTCTGAACGATCGACGCATGGCCTTTCACCTCGCAGGCTCGCGTGGAGCCGGGTCCGTGGAGGCCTCCGCTCGCGGCCTCCGCGCTCTTGGCAAGCGGCGATCATCGCCCGACCCGACGGCGCGTTCCAGCGGCGCGCCCGGATGGCACGATTCTCACGGGGGGCGCTCGCGCGCGCGTCCGGGGTGCCGTGGCCGGGCGCGGCCCGCGCCGCATCGGGCCTCACGCCGCGGCGTGGCCAGAGGCGGGCGCGCGGCGATCGTGGCCAGAGGCGGCAGCCTCGTTCTGGGGGCCAGCGCGGCTCAGGCCGCCTGGACGTAGTGGCGCGAGAGGAGATCGTTCTGGATCCAGAGCAGCTTGTTGAAGGCGCGCAGCGTGCGCACCTCGGTCTCCCGGTCCAGGCCGAGGGACAGGATCGTCTGGAGCAGGGCGTCCGACACGAAGCCCATGAGCGCGTTGATCTGCACGAGCGGGACGACGATCTCTGGATTGCCGGCCTTGGCCGTGTGGATCCGTCCCACCATGTCGAGGTAGGCGACCATCTTCGGGTCGTACGGGTGGGTCACGAGCCGGACGAGGTAGTCGGAGAGGTGCTTCTTGCGGAACTGGATCTGCTCGTGGCTCAGGGTGAGCGACAGGACGTCCGTCGGCCCTTGCCCCTCGTAGCCGTGCTGCTTCGGCACGAAGTGGCGCTTCGTGGCGTCGTAGAGGAACAGCTTCTCGTACACCGCGTCGACGAGCCCCTGGACCTTCGGGGCGAGGTGCAGCGCCGCGCCGTGGATCGCGGCGATGTCCGCCTCTCCAAAGCCGACGAACTCGATGAGATATCCGAACCGAACTTCGAGATCCGACTCCAGCAGCTTCTCGTCGATGTGTTTCATGGCAAACCGATGCTCCTCTCCGCCTCCGCGTGGGCGGCGTGCTGCGGGACAACGCAAGGCGACGACACCGGAGCAGCTGTCCGCTGTCAAGCCTTGACTGGCGGGCCGCCGCGGGCTCATCAGGACGCGGCGTCGCGCGATCGATGCCGTGGCGTCGCGCGATCGAGCGCGGAGAGGCGCGCCCGCGCCGCCGGGGCGCGCGGCGGCGGCGGAGCTCGCGGCGCGCGCGGCCGGGTAGGGGGAGCTCCGATCCGGAGTGCAGGCTGCGACCGATGGTCGGGCTGGCCTGGCGTCCTTATTGCCAGGTACCGCTGGGAGCGCGATCGGCTTCCCACCAGAGGACAGCGGGAAGGAGGAGGCATGCAGAACACTGGACCGAGCGAGGATCCGAAGGGCGCGGGCCCGAAGCCGCCTTTCGAGGGCAAGAGCCAGGACCGGCCGGGCATCGAGGCCAAGATGGATCCGAGGCCCGATTACGGCGAGTCGTCGTACAAGGGCCTCGGCCGGCTGAAGGACCGCGTCGCGCTGATCACCGGCGGCGACAGCGGCATTGGCCGCGCCGTCGCGCTCGCGTTCGCCCGGGAGGGGGCCCACGTGGCGATCGCGTACCTGAGCGAGCACGAGGACGCGAAGGAGACGGCGCGGGTCGTGAAGGAGGCGGGGCGCGAGGCGATCACGATCCCCGGCGATCTGGCCGACGAGGCGCATTGCCGGAAGGTGATCGAGGAGACGGCGCGCAAGTTCGGGCGGATCGACATCCTCGTGAACAACGCGGCGGAGCAGGGCAAGGCCGCCGAGCGGTTCGAGGAGATCGACGCTGCGCGCGTCGAGCGCACCTTCCGCGTCAACATCATGGCGATGTTCCACCTCGTCCGGCACGCGCTGCCGCACATGAAGGAAGGGAGCTCGATCATCAACGTGGCCTCGATCCAGGCCTACCAGCCGAGCCCGAACATCCTCGACTATGCGTCGACCAAGGGTGCGATCGTCACCTTCAGCAAGGGTCTGGCGCAGGACCTCATCAAGCGCGGCATCCGGGTGAACACCGTCGCGCCCGGCCCGGTGTGGACGCCGCTCATCCAGCAGTCGTTCCCGGAGGAGAAGGTGGCCAGCTTCGGGAAGGACTCGCCGATGCAGCGGCCGGCGCAGCCGGTCGAGCTCGCTCCAGCGTTCGTGTTCCTGGCCTCGAACGAGGCCACCTACATCAACGGCGAGGTGCTCGGGGTCACGGGCGGCAAGCCGCTCGCCTAGCGCCGGCTCGGCCGATCAAGCTCGTCCTCGACCCGCAGGAGGGCTCACCGAGCCGCCCGGCCCGGCGAGGGGGTCCCTCGCCGGGGGCCTCGTCGCCGGGCTCGACCCATGCCAATGGACGCCAGCCACCCGAAGAGGACGAGCATGAAGAGAGCCAAATCGAAGGACGGCACGGAGCTGGCGTACGATGTCCATGGCAGCGGGCCCGCGCTCATTTACATCACTGGAGCTAGCTGTTTCCGCTCCTTCAAGCCGGTCCTGCAAGACGCCAAGGAGTTTGCCAAGGAGTTCACCGTCTACAACTACGACCGCCGAGGGCGCGGCGACAGCGGCGACACGCCGCCGTACTCGATAGAGCGCGAGGTCGACGACATCGAGGCCATGATCGACGCAGCCGGCGGCAAGGCCAACCTGGTTGGCCACTCCTCCGGCGCCGTGCTGGCCCTCGAGGCTGCCCTGCGCCTGGGCGACAAGGTCGACAGGGTGGCGATGTACGACCCTTCCTATGTGCACGACGAGGCAGAGAAGGTCACGTACGGTGAGTTGAGCCAGCAGGTGCAAAGGCTGCTCGATGGGGGCAAAAACAAGGAGGCGATGCGCGTCTTCTTGAAGGGCATCGGCATGCCTGGCGTCTTCGTCTGGCTGCTGCCCCTGTTCCCTGGCTGGAAAACGATGGTCGCGCTCGCGCCGACCCTCGCGTACGACATCGCCTTGACCAAGGACCTCCCGCCGGTCGAACGGGCCGCCCGGGTCGCCGTGCCGACGCAGATCATCGTGGGCGAAAAGAGCCCGGCGGGTATCCACGACGTCGCGAGCCAGCTGACGAAAGCGATCCCGAACGCGAGGTTCGAACGGCTCGCCGGCCAGGACCACATGGTCAGCGCGAAGGCTTTGTTGCCCGTGCTCTCGCGTTTTCTCAAGCCGTAATCCGGGGAGGAGCCCCCATCGATTCACCGGCGGCGAGAGGGCGCCGGCCCGGGCTGGGAATCGGGCGGCTCAGCCCCTGATCCGTGCGTTGATGAGCTGCATCCCGGGAGTCTCGTTCAGCGGGAGCAGCCGGCGATCGGAATTCACCGCGGGATTGCCGCCCTGGAGCGGCGGAGCCTCCGCCGGAGGGCGGCCCCGGCCACAGCGAGGTAGATGGCGCTCGCCCCGCCGCCGGGCGCCCTTGGCCCCACGGCGCAGCCGGTGTCTACCGGCTCGCCCGCTCCGGGGCCGCTCGACGTGCTCGTCGAACCCGGGCCTCCATCGCCGCCAGCGCCCGCAGCGCCGCTGGATGCGGTCGCCGTCCCCGAGCCGCCAGCGCCGCTGGATGCGGTCGCGGTCTCGGAGCCGCCCTCCCCGCCAGCGCCGGCGGTGGTGCTCGTCGAGCTTCCGCTCGCCGAACCGCCGCCCTCGTCCCCGGCGCCGCCATTGCCGCCCTTGCCGCCTGCACCAGCGTCTTCGCCGCCGGCGCCGCCCATGCCGCCAGTGCCCGAATCACCGCCACCGGCGCTGCCGACGCTGCCAACCCCGGAACCGCCGCTGCCAGCGCCGCCAGCGCCGGAATCGCCGCCACCGGCGCCGCCAGCGCCGGGCTCAGCCCCGCCAGCACCGGGATTACCGCCGCCGGTTCCGGGCTCAGCCCCGCCAGCACCGGAGTCCGCGCCGCCAGCGCCGCCCGTTCCGGGCTCAGCCCCGCCAGCGCCGCCCGTTCCGGGCTCAGCCCCGCCAGCGCCGCCCGTTCCGGGCTCAGCCCCGCCAGCGCCTCCCGCGCCGCCGGCGCCGCCCTCTCCGCCAGCGCCCGTGCTGCAGCCGTTGTCCCCGGGGCCGTACCACCGAGGATCGTACAGCTCCGCGTCCTTGTTGGGGCCGACGATGAGGACATGACCGCTCGGCAGGAGCACGGACGCGGAAGCGAAGTGAGAGAGCAAGGTCGACGGGGCGGGTGTCCAGGAGTTCGTCGCGGGGCCATACACCTGGGCTGTCGTGCCTTCGATGACGAGCACCTCGCCTGTCGGCAGCAGCAGGGCGACGTGACCGAAGCTCGACACCGGGCTCATGGGCCCCGTGGGCGTCCAGACGTTCGTCACGGGGTCGTAGACCTCTGCGGCTCCACCGACGACGAGCACGCGACCGTCCGCGAGCCGCGTCGCCGTGGGCTTGCCCCGAGGCTCCGCCATGGGCGCCGCCAGAGACCAGCTCTGGGTCGCGGGATCGTAGATCTCGGCGCTGGCGAGCGGCTCCGCGGTCGAGATCTCGTAGTCGTCGTATCCCTGCATCCCGCCGACGACCAGGACCCTGCCGTCGTTCAGCAACGTCGCCGCGTGCTCCGCCCGGCCTGCATTCATCGACGCGACGGCGACCCAGGTGTCGTCGGCCGGACGATACAGCGCAGCCGATCCGGTCCTGTGGACGAGATACGGCTCCATCGGGTAGTCCGCCACCGCGCCTCCCGCGATGAGCACCTCGCCGCTTCCGAGCAACGTCGCCGTGTGGTTGGTGCGACGCTCGTCGTCGGGGGCGGCCAGCGTCCAGGCGTCCGCCGCCGGATCGTAGATCTCGTTGTGCAGATCCGTCTCGAGATCGTCGAAGGCGCCCCCGCTGAGCAGCACCCTACCGTCGGCGAGGCGCGTCAGGTCGGGGAAATACCGCGCGAAGCTCAAGGGCGCCGCCAGCGAAAACGTCATGCTCGATGGATCGTAGAGCTCGGTCGTCTTCGTGGTGGCGCTGCCGCCCGCGATAAGGATCTTCCCGCCCTCCAGCGCCACGGCCTTCGCGTAATTCCGGTTGACGTTCAGGGGGCCGAGCTGCGTCCCCGAGGGCGGCACCGACGGGTCATAGATCGCGGCGCCCGGCGCGCTCGAATCGCCGCCGACGAAGAGGACCCGTCCATCCGAGAGAAGCGTCGCCGTGGCGCCGCTGTGGCCCATCTCGGCCCTGGGCGCCGTCGAGAAGGTGCGCGTGCTCGGATCGTAGAGCTCGGGCGGCTGGGTGCCAGAGATGAAGACGCGCCCATCGCACAGCCGCGTCGCCGTGTGCGAGCCGCGCCGCACGCTCATCGTGCTCGCGACCGACCATGCGTTGGCCTCGGGATCGTAGAGCTCGGCCTCGGCCTCCCAGCCGGTCACCAGCACGTCGCCGTTCGCCAGCAACGTCGCCGTGGGCAGCTGCCTGGCGCGGAGCATGGCCGGCCCCGCGGTCCACGCGCCCGTCGTGGGATCGTAGAGCTCGACGCTGGACAGCATGCCGGCCCCGATGACCCTGCCTCCCGCGAGCAGCACGCGGCCGTCCTGCAAGCGCGCCGCCGCGTGATCCCTGCGCACGCTCGACGCCGCAGGCGTCGGCGACCAGGTGTCCGACACGGGGTCGTAGAGCTCGGCGGCGGCAGACGGAGCGGCGCCGGCCGGAGCGCCCCCGGCGGCGAGCACCCGCCCGTCGGCGAGCAACGTCGCGGTGTGCGCCGAGCGCTCCGAGGTCATGGTCGCGGCGGGGGTCCACGCGTCGGTCGCCGGATCGTAGAGCTCCGCCGTGGCGACCCACTCGGCGCCGTCCGTGGCGCCGCCCGTGACAAGCACCCTGCCGTCGGCGAGCAAGGTCGCCGTGTGACCCGACCGCGGCGCGCTCATCGGAGCAGCGGCCAGCCAGGCACCGAGCGCGGGATCATAGATGGCCGCGCTGGCGAGGTGGACGTGCGTCGACGAGCCCTGCCGTCGCCACCCGCCCGCGACGAGCACCCTTCCGTCGGGCAGCAAGGTCGCGGTGTGCTGCGCGCGGATCGTCGCCTCCGAGGCCGCCATGACGGTCCATGACGGGGCCACGAGGAGCGGCGAGGCCGTCGCCTCGACGTCGAGCGCCTCGCCCGAGGGCGCCGCGCAGCCGAGCCCGCATGTCAGTTGGATTGTCCAGAGCAGCGCCACCCATCGGGCGAAGCGACACCCAGCCCAGGAAACTAAGCGTGAGCCCATACCCTCCTCGATTCTCGAGAATGCGTCGCCTGCGAACACGTCGGGACGGCCGCCCCGCGCGGCCGGCACTCCTCGGGTGCAGCGCGCGTCGCGAGGATTCAGGAGATCGCGGCGGAATCTTGCCGGTCGGCTCGAGCCGCATCTCGGGCGGGCCGAAGGCGCTCTCGCCGCAGGCGTGTCCGGATCGTCACGGGCGCGACGGCCCGCGCGGCGCCGGCCGCTCGGGGGCCGCCTCGCGGGCGAGCGCCGCCTGGAAGCGCTCGGGATCGTCATCGACCTGGATCATGTCGCCGGTCCGCGAAGCTTCTTTGCTCAGGGCCACGACGAGCTGCAGGAGCTTCGAGCCCACGAGGATCCGGACGCGGGAGATCGTCGCCCGGTTCGCGGCGAAGAACGCGGTCCACGCGTCGCTGACGCCCGGCGCCGCCACGGTCACCGCGCGGACGTCGACGAACAGCGCGGCCGGACCGAAGCGCGCGATCTCCTTGCGGACCTCGTCGAGCGGGAGCTCGCCGAACTCACCGCCGTCGTGCCCCGCGATCGCGATCAGCATCACGCCCGGACGGAGCCGCCGGAACGTGTACGAGCAGCGGTCGTTCGCGAGCTGCACCGCGCCGTCCGCCAGCACCTCGCGCCGGATCGCGGCGCTCGCGGTCGCGCCGGCGACGCCCGCTGGCGCCGCCCCGGGGCCGACCGCGGGCTCGGCGGCGCGCGCGGGCTCGGCGGCGCGCTCGGGCTCGGCGGCGCGCGGAAGCCCCGGCTGCGACGGCGCCCGCGCCGGCGCGGGCGCGGCGCTCGCGACCGCCTCCTCGAACCGCCGCGCGTCGGACTCGACCTGGATCAGCTCGCCGGTGCGCGAGAAGAGCTTGGCGACGTCCACCACGAGCTGGACGAACGGCGTGCCGACGAGGATCCGGACGCGCCGGAGCCGATCCCGGTTGGCGCTGAAGAAGCGCGTCCACGCGTCGCTCACGCTCTCCGCGGCGAAGGTGGCGTCGCGCGCGTCGACGTAGAGCTCGATCGGAGGATAGCGCGCGATCTCCGCCTGGAGCTCGTCGAGCGGCGCGTCTCCGAGGCCGCCGGTGTCGCGCCCGGCGATGGTCACGAGCATGGCGCCGGGGCGGAGCCGGCGGAAGACGAAGGAACAGCCGTCCTTCGCGAGGCGGATCGAGCCGTCGCCCAGGATCTCACGGTGAATCATCGCTGTCCCGCCGCGCCGACGCCCATGCCTCGTTGTCGCACGGCGCGCGCGCAGGTTCAACGAGGCGGGGGCGGGCCGGCCGCGCCGGCGAGCGCCGCGGCGCGATCAGCCCCGATCCGCGCGACGACCGCCTCGCAGAACCGACGCGCCGAGAGCGGGCCGCCGTGCTCCAGGTACAGGTACGGCTCGATCAGCTCCACTTCCATGACCTGCAGCCGCCCGTCGCGGATGAAGCCATCCACCCGCGCATACGCCGTCTTCCCGGGCAGCGCCCCGACGACCGCGGCGGCCTGATCGAGGAGCGTCGGCGGCGGCTCCTGCGCCGTGACCGTCGCGCCGAAGGTCGCTTGCGTGCGGAAGTCGCCGCGGCTCGGCACCTTCAGGAGCGCATGGCTGAACTCGCCTCCGAAGAACAGGAACGACCACTCGCCGTCGCGCGGGATCTCCGGGAAGAACGGCTGCACGAGGAGCCCCGAGTCCCGCAGGATCACCTCGATCTGCTCGGCCACCCCGCCCGCGTCCGGCGAGCTCGCGCGGAACGTGCGATAAGCGCCGGCAGAGATCGCCGGCTTGAACACGAGCTCTCCCCACCCGAGCGACGCGAGCTCGGCCCGGAGATCGCGCGGGCCGCCCCGGTCGACGTACACGAGCGGCGCGACGCTCACGCCGGCGCCGCGCAGGTCGAGGAGGTAGCGCTTGTCGCTGTTCCATCGGACGAGCTCCAGCGGGTTCAGGAGGCGGGCCCCGACGTCGCGCAGCCGATCCAGCCATGCAAAGAACTCGATCGGCCGCTCAGCGTAGTCCCAGCAGGCCTTCGGGAGCACCGCGTCGAAGCGCGCCCAATCCACCTCGGGATCCCTCCACGCCGCCGTCGTCATCTCCGCGCCCAGCCGCGCGAACTCCCGCGGCAGCACCCGGGTCTCGTCCTGCTCCCCCGGGCGCGCGGCCATGAGCTCTCGGTACCCGTCCATCACCACATAAGCGATGTTCACCGTATGTGTCCCTCCTCGCGCGCCGCGGCGCCCTCGCCGCCACGATGTCCCCCGTGCCGCGCGGCCGTCAAGGGCCCGAGGCGCTCTCGAGAACGACGATGTTCCGGCGCGATCGGCGCCAGCTCGCCCGGCGCCAAGGTCGTCGGTCGGGCACGCGTCGGGGGCTACGCCGCCCGCCGAGATGGAGTACAGTCGGGCCTCCAGGCCGCCGAGCGTTCGCGCGCGAACGCCCATCTTGCTAGGAGGCTCACAGATGAAGAAAACGTACGCAGGGAGCTGCCACTGCGGCGCGGTCCGCTTCGAGGCCGATATCGACCTGAGCGCCGGGACCAACAAGTGCAACTGCTCCATCTGCACCAAGACGAGGAACTGGAACGCGATCATCAAGCCGGACGCGTTCCGGCTGCTCGCGGGAGAGGAGGCGCTGAGCGACTACCAGTTCGGCATGAAGGTCGGGCACCACCTGTTCTGCCGGCACTGCGGCGTGCGCTCGTTCGGGCGCGGGTACGTGGAGCAGATCGGCGGCGACTACGTGGCGGTTCAGCTCGCCTCGCTCGACGACGTCGATCCCGGGGAGCTCCTCGCCGCGCCGGTCCGATACGCCGACGGGCGCCACAACAACTGGCAAGCTCCACCGGAAGAGACCCGGCACCTGTGAGCATCGCCGCCGCTGCCCCCGGTGGACGGGGTGGGCAGCCCGGCGAGGCGTCCCGCGCCGCCAGGGCCCCTAAGGGCTCTTGAGCTGCGTCAGGTCGACGCGGACGCCCAGGTGGAGGAGCGCGTCCTCGGGCCGGGTGAAGGTGCTCACGGGCGTGACAACCCCCCTCGAGAGCCGCCCCACCTGGAGCACGCCGATCGCGCTCCTCAGGATGACCGCCGCCCTCTTGAACCCCTGGAGCAACCGCGCGTGCGCCTGCCCGAACGTCACCTCGAACCCGTCGTCATTGCGCATCGGCGCGTCCCGCGCGTCCACGAGCAGGAGAGAGCGCGGTCGGGAGATGCTCCGGATCGCCTGCTCGATGCGCCGGAAGCTCTGCTCGAGCTCCTCGATGCTCGGATAGGGCACCGACGACCGCCGGATGAACACGAGCTGCTGGGTCGGATCGTGATGGACGGCCGTGTACGGGTCCCGCTCGATCTCGCGCAATCCGTGGAGAGGCACGCGCAAAGGTTAGGCGCATTGCAGCCCCACGTCGACCCCCGCGGCGCCGCCGCGGACGACGGCGCCGCGGCGGCTCACCCACCCTCACACTCGGCGTCGCACTGCGCCCCTTCGCACGCCGACACCTCCGCTGCCGCCGGCGCGCCGCTCTCGTACAGCATCGCGCACAGCTCCCGGCACGCGGCGTCGCCCGCGGCGCACGTGTCGGTGCACGCGACGAGCGCCCGGCACGACGGGTCGGCGGCGCACGCGTTCATCGCGGCGGCGCACCGCGCATACCGGCAGGAATCGCACGCGGACAGCGGGGCGCGCGACGGGCACTGCACGGCGCACCGCTCGGCCGCACAGCCGCCTTCCAGCGAGACGCCGGAGATGCCCTCCCGGTGCGCGGTCATGCACGTCTGCCGACAGGGCTCCTCTGCCGGATCGCACCCGAGAAGGCAGTTGGCCAGGGCGGCGCACTCCGCGCTCCGCTGGCACGCGCAATAGCTCTCCTGGCAGCGCAGCGCGAGGCACGTCGTGCAGGGATCGCCGAGCGAAGCGCAGGCGTACTCCGCCTCTCCGCCCGCCCCGCCGCCGGCCGCCGTGGAGCTCGCCCCGCCGGTTCCCCCGGCGCCGCCCGCTCCCCCCGCGCCCGCGCCGCCGGACCCGCTCGCGCCGGCGCCGCCCGCGCCGCCGGATCCGCCCGTCCCGGGGCTGTCCGGCGCCGAGCCGCAGGCCGCTGCGAGGAGCGCCACAACAGCGCACGTCTTCCAGGAAGAGCAGGTCATGGTCGACGCTACCCCGAAGTTCGCCGGCAGCTCAAGGTGGGGTGACGGGCCCGCGTGCTACCGTGGCCCCACAAGGAACCTCCACGATGGCCCCCCTCCTCGATCGAGACCTGGAGCGCTACGTCCACGACCACACCGAGCCGCCTCCCGCGCTCCTCGACGAGCTGCGCGAGCACACCCTCGCCAGCGATCCGCGGGCGGGCATGCAGGTGGGGCGGGTCGAGGGCGCCCTGCTCAAGCTGCTCTGCGCCCTCATGCAGGCGCGCCGCGTCCTCGAGATCGGCACCTTCACCGGCTACTCGGCCCTCAGCATGGCCGAGGCGCTCCCGCCCGACGGTGAGCTCATCACCTGCGACCGCGACCCTGACGTGACCCGCGTCGCCAGGTCGTTCTTCGACCGCAGCGAGCACGGCAAGAAGATCCGGATCGCGCTCGGCGACGCGCTCGAGACGATCCGCGCCCTGCCGGCGAGCCCGGCGTTCGATCTCGTGTTCATCGACGCCGACAAGGAGCGGTATTCGGCGTACTTCGAGGAGGCCCTCCCGCGCGTCCGCCGCGGCGGGCTGATCGTCGCCGACAACACCCTCTGGGGCGGCGAGGTCCTCGCCCCAGAGACCGCGGACGGCCGCGCCATCGCCGCCTTCAACGACCTCCTGGCCCGCGATCCCCGGGTCGAGAAGGTCATGCTCTCGGTGCGCGACGGGGTGACGCTCGCGCGCAAGCGCTGAGGGAAACCGAGGGAAATCGAGGGAAACCGAGGAGACCGCCCCGCCCGCGGGCCGCCGCGCGCTTCCGAAATCCCTCCGTGATTTCCAGCGCGCGGCGCTAGAGTCCAGCCAGCATGCTGCTCGCCATCGACGTCGGGAACACGAACATCAGCTTCGGGGTGCTGGAGGGCGAGGTGCTGCAGCACCACCTCCGCTGCGAGAGCGCGCGCTCGCGCACCGCGGACGAGTACGCGGTGCTCGTCCGGCAGATGCTCGACCTCCGCCGCGTCGACCTCGCCCGCATCGACAGCGCGATCATCGCGAGCGTCGTGCCGACGCTGACCGACACGATGGTGGGGCTCGTCGAGCGGGCCTTCGGCATCGAGCCGCTCGTCGTGGGCCCGGGCATCAAGACCGGCATGGCCATCCTCTACGAGAACCCGCGCGAGGTCGGCGCCGACCGGATCGTCAACGCGGTCGCCGCGCACGAGTGGATGAAGCGGTCGCCCGAGCCCGCGCCGCCGCCCGAGCCCGGCCGGGGCGATCACGCCGCCTCCGGCGTCATCGTCGTCGACTTCGGCACGGCGACCACGTTCGACTGCGTGACCCCGAAGGGCGAGTACCTGGGCGGCGTCATCGCGCCGGGCATCCAGATCAGCGCCGAGGCGCTCTTCTCCCGCGCCGCGCGGCTGTCCCGCGTGGAGATCGCGCTCCCGCCCCGGGTCGTCGGCCGCAACCCCGTCCACTCGATGCAGTCGGGCATCGTGTACGGCTACGCGGGGCTCGTCGACGGGCTCGTGAACCGCCTCCGGCGGGAGCTCGGCTACCCGTGCCGGGTCATCGCCACGGGCGGCCTGGCGCGGCTCATCGCGCCGCAGACCGAGACCATCGAGGTGGTCGACGACGACCTGACGCTCACCGGGCTGCGCCTCATCTACGAGCGGAACGCCGAGCGCGGCAGCGGGTCGTCCCTGCATCCGCCCGCGGCGGGCGGAGGCGGCCAGGGTTGACGGCGCCCGCGCCCGGCCGCGCTCCTCGACCCGCGCTCGCCCTCGCCGCGGCGCCCGCGCCCGGCCGCGCTCCTCGACCCGCGCTCGCCCTCGCCGCGGCGCCCGCGGCGCTCGCCCTCGCGCTCCTCCTCGCCGTCCTCCTCGGCGCCGAGCCCGTCTCGGTCGAGCGCGCCCTCGCGGGCCCGGGCCTCGACCGGACGCTCCTCCTCGACGTGCGCCTGCCGCGCGTGCTCCTCGCGGCCATCTCCGGCGCCGGCCTCGCGGCCGTGGGCGCCGCCTTCCAGGCGCTGCTCCGCAACCCGCTCGCCGAGCCGTACGTGCTCGGCGTCTCCGGCGGCTCCGCGCTCGGCGCCGCGCTCGCGATCGCGCTCGGCGTCGGCTCGGCGACCGTCCTCGGCGCCACGCTCCTGCCGGCGGCGGCGCTCGCCGGCGGCCTCGTCGCGACGGTGCTCGTCTACGCCATCGCCCGCGGCGCGGCCGAGGGCACCTCCGGCGCCTCGATGCTCCTCGCCGGCGTGATCGTGAACTCCATCGCCGCCGGCCTCATCACGTTCCTCAAGACGATCGTCTCCCCCTCGCGCTCCCAGCAGCTGCTCCGGTGGCTCATCGGCTTCGTCGAGCTGCCCACGGCCTCGGTCCTCCTCGGCGTCGCCGCCTACGTCGCCGTCGGCTGCGCGGTGCTCCTCGCCGACGCCGCGCGCCTGAACCTCCTCTCGCTCGGCGACGAGTCGGCCGGGACCCTGGGCGTCGACGTGCGCGCCGTCGAGCGCCGGATTTTCTTCGCGTCCTCGTGCGTGGTCGGCGCGATCGTCAGCCGCACCGGCCTCATCGGCTTCGTCGGGCTCATCGTCCCGCACGCCGTCCGCCGGCTGGCCGGCGCGGATCACCGGCGGCTCCTGCCGCTGTCGCTGGTCGCCGGCGCGGTGCTGCTCACGACGTGCGACCTCCTCGCGCGCCTCTCGTTCCGGTGGCTCGGCACGGAGCCGCCCGTAGGCGCGGTGACCGCGGTCCTCGGCGGGCCGCTGTTCCTCGCGCTCCTCCGGCGCTCGCCGCGCCTGTGAGGGCGGCGCGCCGGGCCGCCGCGAGCGCGACGCTCGGCCGCCGCGGTCGCGCGCTCGGCCGCCGCGGTCGCGCGCTCGGCCGCCGCGGGCGCGTCAGGCCATGCCGAGGAGCTTGTTCATGCTGGCCTCGTCGGCCGGCGTGAACGGGTAGCGATCGAACTCGGCGCTCGTGACCCACCGGAACGCGTTCACGGCCAGCGAGGCGAGCTCGCCGCTCTTGATGTGACACTCGTAGAGGTACAGGTCGACGATGTAGCGCTCGTACGGGTGGCTCACGAACGAGATCAGCTGGCCCACCTCGATCTCGACGCCGAGCCGGTGCCGGACCTCGCGCTTGAGCGCGGCCGCGTCGGTCTCGGACTCTTCCACGCGCCCGCCGGGGAACTCCCAGAGCATCGGCAGCACAGCGGTCGGGCGGCGCTGGGTGATGAGGTACCGGCCGTCCTGTTCGATCACGGCGGCGACCACGCGGATGGTGCGGACCATTTCCATGGCGAGTGCCTCAGGGATGCCCAGCGTACGGCGGGGCGTGGGGTTGTGCGAGCGGGACGGTCGCGTCCTCGGAGCTCGGGCCGCGTGGCCTCACACGCTCACGCGGAAGAGCTGCTGGCCCATGAGCAGGATGTCGCCCCCGGTGATCTCGGCCTCGCCGAGGACGCGGAGGAAGGTGCCGTTCGAGCTGCCGAGGTCGGTGAGGAACAGCCGGCCGCCCTGGTGCGAGATCTGGCAGTGGAGCCCGGAAACGTAGCCGTCCTCGGGGAAGAGGATGTCGCCGCGCTCGCGCCCGAGGTGCAGGCCGGTGTCGGGGACGGGGAACGCGTTGCCGGTCGCGTCCCTGCCGATGATCAGCGCCAGGCGCGCGACGTAGCCCTTCGAGGGGCTGCCGAGCCGCTCGACCCCGTCGGGCGTCGCGGGCGCGGGGGTGAGCGACTCGACGCGGACGATCTCCTGGCCGATGCGGAAGACGTCGCCGTTGTCGAGCTGCACCGGCGTGTCCCTGCGCAGCCTGCGGTAGACGCCGTTGAGCGAGCTCTCGTCCTTGACGAAGAGGCGCCCGCCCTTGATCGAGAACGTCGCGTGGCGCGGGGAGAGGTAGCTGTCGCCGCCGAAGATCGCGCCCGCGTCGCGCCCCACGGTCGTGGGGTTCGCGGGCAGGGTGTACGAGCCGGCCTCGGTGCCGTCGGCCCGGAGCGCGGTCAGCACGACGTTCGCGGCGCCCGACGTGGACACGACCGGCGCGGGCGGCTGCACCGAGGCGCCCGCCGGCTTGACGAGCTTGAAGCCGCAGAGCGCGCAGAACTTGTTCGACGGCGGGTTGGGCTCCTGGCACTGCGGGCAGACGACCGTCCCCGCGCCGGCCGACGCCGCGGGCGTCGACGCCAGCGCGGCGGCGGGCGCGGCGGCCGCGGCCTTCCTGCTCGTGCCGGTGTCCTCGCCGCGGACCGGCGTGGCGAACGCCGCCGGATCGATCAGCGCGGGCGGCGGGGGCGCGACCGCGGGGCCCTTCTGGGCGCCGGTGCCGATGGCGGTCGGCTCATCGCCGTAGGGCTGGTTCGACCGCGAGGCCGCCGGCACGCCGTGGGGCGGGGTGCCCGCCGCGAACTTCTTCGGCGAAACGTCGCGAGGCAACTCGGCGCCGCAGCCGAGGCAGAACTTGTAATGGTCCTGATTTTCCTTGGAGCACTTCGGGCAGGTGATCACCAGGCCTCCTCACAACGAGCGACCGGACGGGGTCTCAAGGCGAACGGCGGCGGGAGCATATTCGCCGCGGCCGCCCTCTGTCGACAGTCTGTCGCTCCTTCATGCGTTCATGCGCGGCCGGCCGGCGGCACGCGCGGGCGGCCGGCGGCATGCGCGGGCGGCCGGCGGCGAGCGCGGGCGGCCGGGCCCGGAGGGGCCGCCGGCTCGCCTCCCCGGCGGCGCTCCCTTGCGCGGCGCTCACTTGGACAGGAGCGCGAGCGCGTCGCGCACGAGATCCCCGAGCGGGGCGCTGTCGACGCGCGCGCCGAGGGCGGCGACGGCCCGTTCGGCCTCGGCCGGCCGGTAGCCCATGCGGGTGAGCGCGCTGTGCAGGAGCTCCTGCTTCGAGCCGGCGGCCGCGGGCGGCGGGGCCGCGGGGGAGGGCGCGACCGAGGGGAGGTTGACGAGCTTGTCCTTCAGCTCGAGGACGAGCCGCTCGGCGGTCTTCTTGCCGACGCCGGGGATGGCGGTGAGGCGCGCGGTCTCCCGGCGGGCGATGACCGCGGCGAGCTCGCCCGCGCCGAGCGCGCTGAGGATGGCCACGGCGATCTTCGGGCCGATGCTGGAGATGCCGATGAGCACGCGGAACGCCGCCCGGTCCTCGCGCGTCGCGAAGCCGTAGAGGAGGAGCGCGTCCTCGCGCACGTGGGTGTGGACGAACAGGGTGATCGCGTCCGAGCCGGAGGGCGCGGCGAGGCCGCGCGCGCGCCCCACGGCGCCGAGCGGGACCGTCACCTCGTAGCCGACCCCGGCGACGTCGAGCACCACCGTGCCCTCGTCGCCCTCTTCCACGACGTGGCCGGAGAGCCGGCCGATCAATTGACCTTGGCCCCTTGCTGGATCCACCGGCGGATCGCGTCGCGCTCCGCCGCCGGCAGGATGTCGCCGGTGTAGGGCATCGGGGCGCCACACTGGTCGGGGGTGCACTCGAGGTCCCCGCAGCTCAGGGTGTCGTCGAGCTTGTGCATGAGGAAGCTGTTCGCGGGGTCGCCGGCCGCGATCCGCGGCATCCCGGACGGCGCGCGCGACGGGACGCCGACGTTCTGGGCCACGATCGCGTCGATCTGCGCCGGCGTGGCCTGCTCGCTCACCGCCGGGCCGAGGTAGGTGAACCCGGCCGAGCCGGCCTCGGCGCCGTGGCAGGTCGAGCTGAACGAGCAGGACCGCTGGAAGACGGGGAGGACGTCGGTCGCGAAGCTCACCTCGGGGGTCGCGCCGTCGAACCTGCTGTAGTCGAAGCACGCGGTCTCCGCGGGCCCCGGACCGTCGTCGCCGCCGCACGCCGCCGCCGTCGCGATCACGAAAATCAAGAAGAATTTCCGCACGTTCACCCCTCGCAGCTCGATCCTCGGGGCGCGACCCTAGCAGAACTGCGCGCGCTCCGTAACGCGCGACGTCGCGCCGCCCGTTGGAGCGCGCGTCGCTCCGGCGCGACGGGCGGCGGCGCGTCGAGACGGCCGCGCGCCGCGCGGAGATCGCCGTGCGTTTGGCCGGCCGGCGCGGCGGCGGGTAGGCTGGGCGCTGCATGAGGATTGGCCTGGGCATCGGCTCGATGGGGCTCGCGCTCGCCGCGCTCGCCGCCGGGTGCGGCGGGGGGCGGGACGCGGTCGAACAGCAGCTCGCCGAGCTGCGCGCGGAGCTCGTCCGGGTGCGCGCGGACAACGCCGTGCTCGCGGACCGGGTGGGCTCCCTGGAGCGCGCGCGGGTCGCCCCGCGCGTCGCGGCGCGCCCGGACGAGGCCGAGCCGCGCGCCGCCTCCCCGGAGGAGCTGGACAGGCCCGACCTCGAGGTCGTGCGGCTCGCGCCGGAGGACGACGGCGCGCGGCCGCCGGTGCTCCGCTCGACCGCGAACGGCGTCGTGATCGACGAGCCGCCGGGCGGGTCGCCGCCGCCGAGCCCGCCACCCTCCACCCCGTCGAGGCGCAAGCGATGAAGTTCCACCCGAAGGCAACGCTGGTCACGGTCTCCCTGGCGCTCGCCGCGGCGGCGCCGCTGGCGCTCGCCCAGGAGCAGGGAGGCGCGGAGGGCGCCGGCCAGGGGCCCGGCGTCACCGTGGTCCAGCTCCCGCCGGCCGAGCCGACCGTCGAGACGCAGGTCGTCGTGCCGGGCTACCCGCAGCCGGGGTTCGATCCGAACGCGCACCTGCCCTCGAGCTCGCGCGGCACCACGGACACGTCCCGCGCGTCGGACGGCTTCGATCTGGGCCGCCGCAGCGAGGGCCCCGCCTCGGTGCGGGGCGGCGCGAACGGGAGCTACGTCGTCGAGGGGCAGTTCGTGCCCGAGTCGCACTCGGTGCGGCGCGGCGACACGCTCTGGGACATCTCGGGCAGGTACTACACGAACCCCTACGCCTGGCCGCAGGTCTGGGCGCTGAACCCGCAGCTCCAGAACCCGCACTGGATCTACCCGGGCGACCGGATCCGGCTCCGCGACCCGAACGAGGCGCCGACCCGCGGCAATATCGGGCTCGGCTTGACCAAGGCGGGCCGCGGGGGGCGGGTGCCGGCGAAGACGATCTTCCTGCGCGACCTCGGCTGGGTCGACGACGTGAAGAAGGACACGTGGGGGGAGCTCGTCGCCAGCCCCGACGACCAGATGCTCCTCAGCGAGGGCGACGACGTCTACCTCCGCCTCTCGGACGACCACGAGGTCGCGATCGGCCAGGAGCTCACGATCTTCCGCGAGATCAAGAAGGTGAGGAGCGGCGGCGACGACAAGGGCGAGCTCGTGACCGTGCGCGGCACCGCGCGCGTCGATCGCTACAACCCGAAGACGCACATGGTGCGCGCGCGGCTCATCGAGTCGCTCGACGTCGTCGAGCGCGGGGACCGGGTCGGCTCGGTGGCGCGCCGCTTCGACGTGGTGCCGCCGGCGAGCGCCGACGCGGACCTCGAGGCGCGGATCATCGCGGCGATCTACCCCTACCAGCTGTTCGGGCAGCACCAGGTGGTGTTCATCGACAAGGGCGAGAAGGACGGGGTGAAGCCGGGGCAGCGCTTCTTCGCGGTCCGGCGCGGCGACCGCTGGGTGCAGCAGCTCGGGGGCGCCGGCAAGCTGGCGACGCTCCGGCCGCGGGTGCAGGACGAGCGGCCGGCGCAGGTCGACGCGCCGAAGTTCGGCGTCGACGAGGAGCTGCTCCCGGACGAGACCTACGCCGAGCTGCGCGTGCTCAACGTGCGCGAGCGCACGGCCGCGGCGCTCGTGACGAGCGCGATGTACGAGGTCGAGCGGGACGCGGTGCTCGTCTCGCGCAAGGGCCTCTGACCGCCGCGGCGCGGGGCCGGGCGAGGTCGGGCCGCGGCGTCGCCGTCGCCTGCGTGGGGGAGCGAGCCGCGGCGGTGCGCGGCGGCACAAACGGGGCGTCGCCGCGCCGCGGCTCGCGACCCGGACGGCGGGGTCGAGGGCCGCGCTGACCGCGACGAAACGCGCCATCGCGGAAATGTACGGCGACGCGCCGACGCGTGTACGTGGAGGCGTGGAGGGAGAGGAAGGCGCGGAGTCGGAATGTGCATGGGCGCGCGGGCGTCGGCGCAATGTCTCCACGAGGGGGGCGCGGGCGCGGTATGATGTTCCGTCTATCATGCGTCGCCGCGCAGAAGCCCAGTCCGAGCTGAAGGGCGTGGATGGAGAGCCTGCCACGCAGCGGTCGTTCGAGAGCGCGTCGGATCGCTGCGCCCCGAAGAGCGGATCGCTGACCGAGGTGCTCGTCGACGGCGCGGTGCGGGGCCCCCGATCGAGCGGCGCGCCCCCGAGCCTCGCCGGCACGGCGCCGGAGGCGCGCGGCCACGCGCTGCGCGAGCGCGGCAACCTGCTGGTCCGGCGCAACGACCACGCGAGCGCCGCGCGCGATTACGACGAGGCGCTCGCGCTGTTCCAGGCCGCGGGCGACGCGCTCGGCCAGGCCCAGGTGCTCATGGATCGCGGCGCGCTGCGCCTGCGGGAGGGCGTCCCCGTCCAGGCGGTGCGCGACTACGACGAGGCGCTCGCGCTGTTCCAGGACGCGGGCGACCGCGCCGGGGAGGGGGAGGCGCTGCGGGCGCGGGGCTTCGCGCGCGCCGAGGAGGGCGATCTCGGCGGCGCGGTCTGCGACTACGATCTGGCCATCCAGCTCTTCCTGCAGCTCGGCGATCGCGAGCCGCTCAAGCCGCGCGCCGGGGCGCGCGGGGCCGCCCCCGACGCCGACGGCGCGGGGCCCACGGAGTCGCCCCGCGCCCGCCCGCACGGCGCGGCGCACGCGCGGGCGCTCAAGTCGCGCGGCGATCTGCGCGTCCGCCTCCGCAACCTGCCGGGCGCGGCGCGCGACTACAGCACCGCGCTCGCGCTGTTCCAGGGCGCGGGGGATCGGAGCGGGCAGGCCAGCGTGCTGAAGGCGCGCGGCGACATGCGGCTCGGCCAGGACAACATGACGGGCGCGGCGCGCGACTACGACTGGGCGCTCACGCTGTACCAGGCCACCGAGGATCACCTCGGCCAGGCCGGCGTGCTGAAGGCGCGCGGCGATCTGCGGACCCGGCAGGAGGACCTCGCGGGCGCCGAGCGGGATTACGATCAGGCGCTCGAGCTGTTCACGGCGACGCGCGACGTGCTGGGGCAGGCTGCGGTGCTGAAGGCGCGCGGGGACATGCGCTCGCTGCAGGAGGACCTCGTGGACGCGGTGCGCGACTACGACCGGGCGCTCGCGTTGTTCCGCACCGGCTTCGAGCGCCGCGGCCAGGCTGCGACGCTCAAGGCGCGGGGCGATCTCCGCCGCAAGCAGTTCGAGCTGGTGGCCGAGCTCGTGGGCGTCGCGGCGGCCGACGCGTCGGATCTGGAGGACGCGCTGTCGGACTACGAGCAGGCGCTCGCCCTGTTCGAGGTGCTCGAGGACGGCGCGGGGCAGGCCGGGGTGCTCCGGGCGCGCGGCGATCTTTCGCGCATCCAGGGGGATCTCGGCGCGGCGCTCGCGCTGTACCTGAGCGCGAAGCGGCTCCTGGACGTCTCGGGGAACGCCGCGGAGCTCTCCGCGACGCTCGCCGAGATCGCCCGGACGCACGCGCTCGCGGGCCGTGCGGCCGAGGCCCGCGCCGCGGCCGAGCAGGCGCTCGCGCGCGCCGATCGCGCGACGAGCCCCGAGGTCCGCGAGCTGGCGGAGGCGGTCCTCTCGGGCCGGATCACGGCGCGCCCGGAGGAGGGCGCCGCCCGCGATTCCCGGGTCCCCATCAGCCCGGGGCGGTTCGAGCGAGAGAGGTATTGAGAGACCGAAGGGCAGAGGTTCTACTTCAACCTCCCGTCTTTCGTCTCCCGTCTTTCGTCTCCCGTCTTTCGTCTCTCGTCTCTCGTCTCCCGTCTCTCGTCTCTCGTCTCTCGTCTCCCGTCTCTCGTCTCTCGTCTTTCGTCTCCCGTCTTTCGTCTCCCGTCTTTCGTCTCTCGTGCGCGTGCGCGTGCGCGTGCGCGTGCGCGCTGATTCCGGGGGAATCGCGCACGCGCACGCGCACGCGCACGAAGAGGGAAGAGGGGAAGACGGGGGAGGGAAGAGGGAAGACGGGGGAGGGAAGAGGGGAAGAGAGTAGAGGAGACCAGAAAACCGGCACGAGAGACCGAGGACGGCGTCTCAGCGCCGCCCTCCGCGCGCCGGCTTGCCGCTGCCCCGCGGGGTCGGCCTACCGCCGCCCCGTGAGGCCGGCTTGCCGCCGCCGCGCGGCCCCGGCTCGCCCCCGCCACCCCCGCGCGGCGCGGGCTTGTCCGGCGGCGCCTCCGTCGTCCGCACCACGAGCAGCGCTCGCCCGCGATCGAAGGTCGGCGTCACGCTGACGTAGCCGCTCTCGCGCGCGAAGCCCGCCATGTCGCCGCGGTGCTCATCCATGTACCGGCTGAAGCGCGTCCAGAGATCGCGCGCCTCCTCGTCCGGGAGGGGCGCACCGTCGATGGAGGCAGCGAGGTTCGATCGATCGCTCACGGGATCCTGTGCGCGTCTCGGGGTGGCGCGCCGGCAGGGCGCGCCCGCTCCGCGCAGCACAAGCGTGCCCTCGCGCGCGCGGCCCGGCAAGACCGCAGCGACCGCCGCCCCACCCCGGCGCCCGGGGCGCGGCGGCGAGCGCTCACTGGATCCCGTACTCCTTCAGGCGCCGGTAGAACGTCCGGCGCGGCAAGCCCACGACCTGCGCCGCCTTCACCCGGTTCCAGTTGCAGCTCGAGAGCGCCACCAGGATCCGCTCGCGCTCGCTCGCCTTGTGCGCGTCGAGCGACGTCTCGACGCGCACAGGCTCGCTCGACGGCGGGGCCCGGCCGGCGCTCGCTGGAGCCCCGCCGCCGCCGAGCGGCGCGCGCGGCGGGGGCGGGGCCTCGGCGCCACGGAGCGACCGCGGCGCCGCGTCGGGGAGCTCGAAGTCGTCGCTCTCCAGCTCGGGGCGGTCCGACAAGACCCACGCGTTGAGCAGCACGTTCTCGAGCTGCCGCACGTTGCCGGGCCAGCTGTACGCCGACAGCCGCTTCAGCGCGGCGCGCGAGACGCTGCGGCGATCCCGGCCGTAGCGCGCGGCGAAGATCCCGAGGAAGTAGTCGATGAGCAGCGGGATGTCCTCGATCCGCTGGCGCAGCGACGGGACCCGCACCTCGACGACGTGCAGCCGGTAATAGAGGTCCTCGCGGAACGTGCCGCGCGAGACCATGTCGGCGAGATCCCGGTGCGTCGCCGCGATGACCCGCGCGTCCACCGGCTCCTCGCGCGCGCCGCCGACCGGGCGGACGACCTTCTCCTGCAGCACCCGCAGCAGGCCCGCCTGCATCTTCTGCGGCATCTCCCCGATCTCGTCGAGGAGGATCGTCCCGCCGGTCACCTCCCGGAAGAGCCCCTTGCGGTCGCGATCGGCGCCCGTGAACGCGCCGCGCACGTGGCCGAAGAGCTCGCTCTCCAGCAGGTGCTCCGGGATCGCGCCGCAGTTGACGCCCACGAACGGCTTCTTCGCCCGCGGGCTCGCGTTGTGGATCGTCCGCGCGACGACCTCCTTGCCCGTCCCGCTCTCGCCCGTGATGAGGATCGGGATGTCCGTGTCCTTCACCCGGTCGATCAGCGCGTACACGCGGCGCATCGCCTCGCTCGTGCCGACCAGGCCCTCGTAGCCGAAATGGCCGCGGATCACCGCGCGCGCCGAGCGCAGATCCCGCCGCGTCGCGGCGAGCTGCGCGGTGCGGTGGCCGAGGAGCTCCTCCAGCTTGGCGCGCGCGGCGCGCAGCTCCTCGTTCGCGCGCTCCAGCTCGCGGGCGCGGCGCTCGTTCTCGCCGACGAGGCGCGCGGTCTCGATCGCGATCGCCACCTGGTCGGCCAGCGCCGTCAGCGTGGGGAGCTCGGCCTCGAACTTCGCCGCCGCGCTCAGGCGCGTCTCCAGGTACAGCGCGCCGATCACCTGCCCGCTCCGCTGCCGGATCGGCACGCAGGCGACCGACTGCAGCATGAGCTGGTGGACCGAGACGTAATCGCTCATGCGCGCGTCGTCCCGCGCGCTCGCGGTCACGACCGGCTCGCCCGTGGAGATCACCCGCTCGGCGATCGAGCTGGAGAAGCGCGCGTGCGGATCGTCCCCGGCCTGGTCGCGCGAGGCGTGGATCGAGAGATCGACCGCGCCCTCGCCCGCGGCGGGCGGCGGCTCGCCGCGCGGCGGGCGCTGCAGGATGATGAACCCGCGCTCCGCCTGGAGCAGCGCGATCGCGTGATCGGTCACCTTCGCGAGCAGGCGCGTGAGGTCGTGCTCGCCCGCGATCTCCCGGTTGATCTCGAGCACCCGCGCCAGCCGGTCCTCGCCCGGCGGCGGCGCCGCGGCGGCCTGGGACGCCGAGCCCTGCGTGGACGCCGCGCCGGGCGCCGGCGCCGCGCCCGGCTGGGTGAACGGCACCGTGCGGCTGCTCATCAGCTCGAGCATCGCCGCCGCCCGGATCTCCTTGCGGCGCGCGTCGTTCCAGAAGACCTCCCGGAGGTCGCGCGGCAGCTTCGAGGCGATCTCCTCCAGCGTGATCAGCGCCTCCTCGCGGTCGTGGCGCGCCCGGATGAGGTGCCCGCGCTCCGTCTCGAGCTGCGCCCGCGCCTCCAGCGCGCGCCAGATCCAGTCGCGCTGGCCCGCCGCGCGCGCCGCCTCGAGCGCCTCGTCGTACGCCGCCCGCGCCCGCCGCTCGTCGCGCGCGAGCGCCGCGACGCGCCCGCGCGCGAGCGCGAGCAGCGCCCGGTGGGCGCCGGTCGTCCCGAGGCGCTCCGCCGCCACGTCGATCTCCTCGCCGAGGGCGCGCGGGTCCGCGCCGGCGCGCGCCACCGCGAAGAGCACGCGCTCGAGCCGCGCCTCGACCCCGTCGATCCGCCGGCCCATCGCCTCGTACGCCTCGGCGCACTCCAGGCAGAGCCGCTCGGCCTGCTCGAGGTCGCCGGAGCGCGCCGCGTGCTCCGCCTCGAGCGCGAGCAGCTGGGCGTGCTGCTGCGGCGCGAGATCCGCGCGCTGGGCCGCGAGCGCGTCGAGCGACACCCGGGCGCGCGCGAGCCGCCCGAGGTAGAGGTCGAGGTTCGCGAGGTTGAGGAGCGCCTGCCGGATCGTCGTCACGCGGCCCGAGCGCCGGCCCAGGTCGACGGCCGCCTCGAGGTGGCGGATGGCCGCGCCGAGGTCGCCCTGGAGCTTCGTGAGCGCGGCGAGGTTCAGGCGAGTCGTCGCGAGCGTGCCCGCGTCGCCGGCCTGCTCCGCCGCCGTGAGCGCCTCCTCGTAGACGGCCTTCGCCTCGCTGAGGCGGTCGTCCCGCTGGAGCGCGAACGCGAGCGAGACGAGCGCGACGGAGAGGATCCGCGGCTCGCCCGTGAGCCGCGCGAGCCGCACCGCGTGCTCCAGCGTGCGCTTCGCGTCCTCGTGCCGCGAGGCGAAGCTCTGCGCGAGCCCGCGCGTCGCCACCGCCTCGGCGACGATCGCCTCGGGCGAGGCGCCGAACGCGGCGGCCGTCGCGAGCTCGGGGCGCGGCTCGCCGGGGAGCTCCGCCTCGAGCTTGACCGGGCCCACCCGCTCGACGGCCTCGCCCGCGCGGCGCTCCGCCTCGCCGTAGTCGCCGGTGCGGAGCAGCGCCCGGGCCATCTGCAGCGACCAGAACGCCGCCTGCGCGCGATCGCCCGAGGCCTCGACCTGGTCCTTCGCGCGCGCGAGCTCCGCGAGCGCCCGCGCGGTGTCGCCGCGGTTCACGGCGAGCCGCGCGCGCGCGATCACCACGACGGGCGAGCCGTCGCCCTGGAGCCGGTCGAGCGCCTCCGCGGCCGCGTCGAAGTGGCCGCGATCGAGCAGCCGGTGGATCTCCGCGGGCGGCAGCGCCGCGCCCTCGGCGCCGGCGCCGCCCGGCCCGGACGCCGCCGCCCCCGAGGCGGGAGGCGCCTCGAGCAGCCGATCGACGTCCTCGGTCGACGCGACGGGCGCGCGCGCGATGCGCGCGACGATCTCCCGGATGCGCCCGGGCCACCGGCCCGCGCGCGCGACGACGTGCGCGGCGACCGCGTCGCTCAGCGACAGGATGGTGCGCTGCACGAGCTCGAGCGCGACCTGCTCGTCGAGCGGCGCCATCTCGAAGCGCTGGAACCCGCGGGCGAAGGCGGCGGCGCGGCCCGGCGAGGGCGCGCCGGCCGCCGGAGCGCCCTCGGCGCCGCCGGCCGCGCGCTCCTCGGGGTCCCCGAGCACGAGCACGAGCTTGCCGCCGGCCTTGCGGACCTGGTCGAGCCGCTCGATCTCCGCGTCGCCGAGCCGAGCGGCGTCGTCGACGAGCGCCGTCACCCGGCCGGGGTCGTGCGCCGACAGCTCGATCGCGAGCGCCCCGCGCGGGTCGGCCACGCGGGCCGCCTCGACCCACGCGACGGCGTACCCGCCGACCTCGAGCGACCACGCGATGCGCCGGAGCAGCGCGCTGCGCCCGGACCCGGGCGGCCCGGCGATCGAGAGCCCGGAGCCCGCGGGCAGCGCCATGATCTGCGCGAGCAGCCGGCCGGACGGCGCGTCCAGCCCGACGATCGGCCAGACCACCGCGCCCGCGCCCGCGTCGGGCCGCGCGCCCGGCTCGGCGGGTCCGGCGGGCTCCTCGCTCGGCCCGCAGGGGAGCCGCGCGGCGCGCCGGAGCGCGTTCGCGAGCTCGTCCGCGCTCGGGTAGCGCGCGTTCGGGTCCTTGGCGGTGGCCCGGTCGACGACCTCCTGGAGCGCGCCTATGACCTTCGGATCGCGCGCGCCCTCGCCCTCGCTCTGGCGGAGCGCCTCGGCGAGGGTCGCGCCGAGCGCGAACACCTCGGCGCGGACGGTGAGCGGGTCGCCCTTGAAGAGCTCGGGGGCGGCGTAGCGGGGCGTGAGGCCCACGGGCCGCGAGCCGTCGTCGCGGAACGGCGCGGCGAGGCCGAGGTCGACGAGCGTGGCGCGCCCGCCCTCGCCGACGATGATGTTCGCGGGCTTCACGTCGCCGTGCAGCAGGAGCGCGCGGTGCAGGCGCGTGAGCTGGTCGGCCGCGTCGGCGATGGCCGCGAGGTTCCTGGCCAGGTCGCCCTTGCGCGCGAGCAGGTCGGCGAGGCTCGTCCCCTCGACGAGCTCGCGCACCATGAAGGGCCGCCCCGACGCGGGCAGCCGGCCGAAGCGCAGCACGCGCGGCACGCCGAGGCCCTCGACGCCCGACAGCGCCGCCGCCTCGCGGACGAGCGCGAGCACCTCCGGCTCGTCCGCGTCCTCGCCGAGCGTCTTCAGCGCGACCGTCTTGCCGGTGATCCGGTCGCGCACCGCCCACACCTCGCCGCCGCCGCCCTTTCCGAGCGTCCCGATCGGCTCATATCGCGGGGGGAACAGCGGGTGTGACGTCACGCGATCCCTCGATCAGAGGCCATATCCGGCGGACAGCCCGAAGAAGAAGCCCGTGATGGAGAACCCGGCGTCGAGCCGCGTCTGCAGCTGCTTGATCGGCTTGTACCGGAAGCTCACCTGCGGGAACGAGATCCACGGGAACACCGACGGCTTCGAGCCCCCGTTGACCCAGCTCGGCTCGCTGTAATCGCCGTAATGGTTGTTGGAGCCGTCGCAGTAGGCGCCGCCCGGGCCGCCCACGCCGGAGCACTTCCGCCACGCGCTCACGTCGTCGGGGCTCGGGTTCGACCCCGGGGCGCCCGGGTACGCCTGGGCGCGGTGGAGATCGCCGAACACAAGGCCGATCCCGACGCCGCCGCCGACGAGGAGCGAGAAGCGGCCCTTGTCGTCGATGGGGACGTCGAAGAGGAGATCGCTGGTGAAATAGAGGAGCTTCATGTCGCTCGACACCATCTCCCAGGCGAACTGGTCGTCGTTCTTCCCCTTGAAGAGGAAGGGATCCATCGAGTAGTCGGCGTAGGACAGCCCGAGATCGATCTCGAGCCCGTTCTTGCGCGAGGTGAACTCCGGGCCGATCATGAAGACGTTCACCGTCGCGCCGCCGTCGGCGAACAGGTTGATCATGAACTTCGGGACGATGACGTTCCGGAGCCGGAGGCCGATGAACTTGTGGGCCTTGCCGTCCTTCTCGAACGGGCTGTTGTCGTCCGCGGCCTCGGGCGGCGCTTCCGGCAGCTCGTCCTTTTCGGCGTTCTCGCCGGGCGCCTTGTCGTCCTGCGCCTGCTCATCCTTGGCCTGCTCGTCCTTGGCCTGCTCGTCCGCGGCGGCGGCGTCGTCCGGATTGCTGCCGCCGCCGTCCTTCGACTGCGCGCGGGCCGTCCCGGCGAAGCACACGGCGCCGAGCAACGCGGCGAGCGCGGCGGCCCTGGCAGGCACCCCGACCGCGAGCTGCCGACCCATCTTCAAGTGGTACATTGTAGGTCACCTAGCGATGCGTAAGGTCAAGGCCGGACCCGGGCACGCACGGAATGAACGCGCCGAGGCCAAGCTCCGGTTCTCCGCGCGCCCCGGTGCACCGGGGACCAGCCGAGGGGAGGGTACACGAGACGCCGCGCCGTGTGACGCCTGCGGACCGCCCAAGGCAGAGCTTTTTCCACCCGGGCGTGCCCGAGCGCGCCCGCTCGCGCCCTGGTCTGGGCGGCCGCACGATACCGGCGCTGGCGACGCCGCCGCGCCGGCGTCCCCGGCGCGCGAAGCGCGTCGGCCCGAGGTTGCGCACGGCAAAATAATCCGCAATAGACGGAAAGGATGATCCTGCATCAATCTCAGGTCGAGCAGACGGTCGACCGCGATGAGCGGGACAGGTTCATCAAGGAGCTCGTGGTGGTGCGGGTCCGCAGCACGGCGGTCGAGGTCGCGCCGGCGAGCCGCGGGATCGAGGGGGCGCGCGCGCCGGGCGGGGAGGACCCGGTGGTCGACCGGGAGCCGGTGGCGCACGACGTGCCGCTCGCGATGATCCGGAAGCGCAGCGCGCGGCTGCGGAGCACGGTGGCGAGCGTGCTGCTGATCCACGGGTACGGCCAGAACCGGTACATCTGGCACCTGCCGTCGCGCAGCTTCTCGAACTACCTGGCGCGGGCGGGCTTCGACGTCTTCAACCTGGACCTGCGCGGGCACGGGCGGTCGCGGCACCTCGGCGCGCGGCGGCCGGGTCACGTGACCGATTTCGTCCGCGAGGACGTGCCGGCGGCGATCGAGGAGGTCCGGCGCATCTCGGGCCCGCGGCCGGTGTACCTGATCGGGCACTCGCTCGGCGGCCTCATCAGCTACGCGACGGCGCCGACGATGGGTGACGCGGTCGGCGGGATCGTCACCCTCGGGAGCCCTTACCTGTTCACGCACGGGTCGCGGGTGCTCGAGCTGGTCGGCCGGCTGATGCTGACGGTCGATCAGCGGGTCCCGCTCGGGCAGGGGGCGCTGCCGCTGTCGGCGTGGGGGGAGCCGTTCCGGTTCGTGCGCGCGTTCATCGAGAGCCCGATCTTCCCGCTGCCGATCCGCGGGTTCGTCCCGGGCTCGATGGAGACCCGCGTGCTCACGCAGCACATGTCGCTCGCCATGGACAGCGGCAGCATCACGGTGCTGCGGAACATGTTCCTGGACGCGGCGGCTTCGCGGAAGAGCGGCCACCACATGGGGAGCCTCTTCGGCTACGCCGAGCGCTTCGAGCACCTGGACCTGCCGCTGCTCGTCGTCGCGGGCACGCAGGACGACCTCGCGCCGCCGGCGTCCGTGAAGCCGGCCTACAATTTCAGCCGATCCTCGGACAAAACGTACCGCGAGTTCCCGCGCGGACACCTCGACATCGTCGTCGGGAAGGACGCGCCGCTCACGGTGTGGCCGCTCATCGAGGCGTGGCTGAAGACGCGCGTCCGGCGCGCGGCGGCGCGGGAGCGTGAGCGGCTGAGCGCGTAGGCCGCCGCGGGCGCGGCGCCGCCGGCGGAGATCGCCGCGCCGGGGAGCGCGGATCCTTTGCTTCTGCGCCGGGGCGCGCGGCTCCTTTGCTATCGTGCCCGCATGGATATCGAGCTCCGGCAGATGACGGCCGAGCAGCACGTCGAGTTCCGTCAGCCCATCCTCACCGCGTTCGGCATGCCCACGACCCCCGAGCGCCTCGAGGGCGTGAAGCGCCTCCCGGAGCTCACGTCGCGCATCGGCGCCTACGAGGGCGCGTCGGTCGTCGGGACCGCCGGCTCGTTCTCGCTCACGATGACCACCCCGGGCGGCGCGGTGCCCGTCGCCGGGCTCACCATGGTCGCGGTGAACCCGACGCACCGCCGCCGCGGCATCCTCACGCGCCTCATCCGCCGGCACCTCGACGACGCGCGGGCCGAGGGGCGGCCGATCTCCTCGCTCTGGGCCACGGAGGGCGGCATCTACGGCCGCTTCGGCTACGGCATCGCGTCCCAGGCGTGCTCCATCTCGATCGAGCGGGACCGCGCCGCGTTCCGCCACGAGGCGGGCGCAGAGGGGCGGGCGCGGCTGCTCGACGAGGCGGCGGCGATCGAGGCGTTCGCGTCGGTCTGGGAGCGCGCCCGCGCGTTCGCCCCCGGCATGCTCGCGCGCTCCGACGTGTGGTGGCAGGTCCGCCGGCTGGCCGACAACGACTTCACCCGCCAGGGGGGCGGCCCGCTCCAGCGCGTCGTCATCGAGGTCGACGGGCGCGCGGAGGCGTACGCGCTGTACTGCATGCACCACAAGTGGGACGCTTCCAGCATCCCGGTCGGCTCGATCCGCGTGATCGAGGCGATCGGCGCGACGCCGCTCGGGACCCGGCTCGTCTGGCGCTACCTCTTCGACATCGACCTGGCGCAGCGGATCGAGGCGAGCCTCCTGCCGCCGGATCACCCGCTCGGCCTGCTCCTCGTCGAGCCGCGGCGCCTGCGCCTCACGGCGAGCGACGGGATCTGGGTGCGCATCGTGGACGTCGAGGCCGCGCTCGCGGCGCGCGCCTACGGCAGCGCCGAGGCGCTCACGCTCGAGATCGCCGACCGCGATTGCCCCTGGAACGCCGGCCGGTTCCGGCTCGACGGCGGCGAGCGGCGCGCGGCGCGGACCAGCGCGGCGCCGGACCTCCGCCTCGACGTCGCGGCGCTCGGTTCGGCGTACCTCGGCGGCGTCTCGTTCCGGTGCCTCGCCGACGCCGGCCAGGTCGAGCAGCTCTCCGAGGGCGCCGTCGAGCGCGCGGATCGGCTGTTCCGCGCCGCGCGCGCGCCGTGGTGCCCCGAGATCTTCTGAGGGCCCGCCCCCGATGACGCTCCCGCTCCGCGGCGTCTACGCGGTGACCCCGACGCGCCGCCGCCGCTTCCTGTGGGCCGCCTGGTGGACGGCCGAGCCCGCGCGCGAGCCGTTCCGCCCGCCGGACGCGAGCCAGGGCGGCGCGCGGACCGTGGAGGAGGCGAGGGCGCAGGCCGAGCGCGCCGCCGGGCGCCCGCTCGTCGAGATCGAGCCGGCGTGGGCGACGGCCTGGACGCGCATCCTGCGCGGCGAGCCCCCGTGGCCCAAGCCGCGCGCGCGGCGGGAGGCGCCCCCGCCGCCTGCGTCCGAGCCGTCGCGGCGCGCCCCGTCGCGGCCCGCGTCCGCGCGCGGCGTGTCGCCGTTCGCGGTGCTCGGCCTCCCGGAGGCGGCCGGCGCGGCCGAGGTCCGCCGGGCGTTCCGCCGGCTCGCGCTGGTCACGCACCCCGATCGCGGCGGCGACGCCGGCGAGTTCATGCGCGTCAAGTGGGCCCACGACGAGGCCATGTCCAGGGTCTCACGCCCGAAGCGCCGGGCGTAGAGCGGCGGTCACCCGCTTCGGATACGGGCCCATCTCGACGTTTTCGGTGCTCAGCGCACCGGAGTGCGCTTCCGCGCCGAAAACGCCGAGCTGGACCCGTCTCCTGTGCGGGTGACCGCCGCTCTGTAACGCATGTGCCAGAGACGGGCGAAAACGGCGCTAGCGTTTCGCCGCCTCCGCGACCTTCCTCGCCTCGTCGAGGAGGGGCGCGTAGTCGCGGCCGAGGAGGGGGTTGTCGCGCAGCGCCCGCTCGAGCGCGGACGCGGCGCGCAGCGAGAGCGCCCGGCCCTGCGCCGGCTCGGGCTCCGCCTTCGCCTTCAGCAGGAGCAGCGCGCCCTGCTCGGCGCTCGCCGCGGGGAGGGCCGGGTCGATGGCCAGCGCGCGATCGATCATCGCGAGCCCGGCCTCGACCTCCGCGCGCGCGTCGACGAGGCTCGGCGCGGCCGAGGTCGCGCGCAGCCGGTGGACCTCGGCCAGGGCGCCGAAGATCCGCGCGTTCCGGTCGCTCGACTCGAGGGCCCGGAGCAGCGCGCGCTCCGCGGCGTCGAGCGGCGGCGCCGGGCTCCGGCCCCGGGACGCGAGCCACCGCGCCGCGAGCAGGTCGACCTGGCCGAGCGCGAGGAGCGCCCCCGCGCTCGCGGGCTTCGCGGACAGGACGCGCTCGACCGCGCCCCGCGCCGCGCGGAGCGCGGCCGCCGGATCCTCGCCGCGGTCGAGCGCCCACCGCGCCGCCTCGAGGTGCGCGAGGCCGGCCCCCTGCTGCGCCTCGAGATCCCCGGGGCGGAGGCGCATCGCCGCGCCGTACCCGTCGAGCGACCGCGCGAGCGAGACCTCGGGACCCTCGCCGGCGAGCCGCTCGTACCGGCCCTGGATCAGGTAGGCGAGGGCCAGGGCGCCGTGGGCCGGACGGCTGTCCGGGCGCAGCCGGAGCGCCGCCTCGAGGTTGTCCTTGGCGAGCTCGAGCGACTCGTCGGGCGGCGTGCCGTGGTCGAGCTCGTACTGCGCCCGCTGCGCGTAGAACCAGCCCTGGTTGAGGTGCAGCGGCGCGTCGTTCGGCGCGATCTCGATCGCCCGCGCGGTGTGCGACGCGCTGAGCTCGAAGAGGGGGAGGGGGTCGGCGCCGCGGGACGCGCTGTCCTCGGCCATCATGCCGTAGGCGATGCCGGCGTCGTTCCACGCCCAGAAGGAGCTCGGGTCGAGCGCCAGCGACCGCTCCATGCTCTCGACCGCGCGCCCGAGCGAGGGCCGCACGTCGAGCCCGAGGGAGCTCTCGTGGGACGCGAGCAGGAAGATGCTCGCCCCCATCGCGCCGTGCGCGGTCGCGTCCGACGGGTCGCCCAGCACCGCCTGCTCGCTCTCGGCGATCGCCTGAACGAGGTCCGGCCGAGGATCCGCGCCGCGCGCGAGGTCGCGCCTGGCCCGGTGCACGAGGGCCCAGGCCTTCTTCGCGTGGGCGCCGCTCGCGCGCGGGTTCGCGCGGAGCGCCTTGTCGCAGCGGGCGATGACCTGCGCGAAGAGCTCGTCGGCGCCGCCGCCGCGCTGCGCCTCGATCAGCATGATCTCGCTCAGGGCGCGCGCGGCCGCCTCGTGGACGTCGGGATCGCTCTCGGCCATCTCCGCCGCGACCTCGTACGAGGCGACGGCGTCCCGGAACTCGGCGAGCGCCGCCTCGGGCTCCCCGAGGTCGCGCGCCGCCGCCCCCTTCGCGAGCAGGATGTCGCCCTCGAGCATCTTCGCCTCGTACTCCCAGGGCGATCGCGCGAACGCGCGCCGCGCGTCGGCGAGCGCCTCGTCGAAGCGCCCCTCGTAGAGCTCGATGAGCGCCGCGGTGTACGAGGACGGCTCCGCGGCCGATCGCGCGCTGTCCCGGAGGTGCTTGAGCGCCGGGAGCCGGTGCCGCTCCTCGAGCTCGAGCTGATGCGCGGACCGCTCCCCCTTGTCGGCGAGGCGCCGCGCGCGGTCGAGCCCTCTCCGGTAGAGCATCCCGTGCACGAGGCCCGCCGCGAACTTCGCCTCGCGCGCGGCGTACCCGCTCGCGAGCGCGGCCTCGAGGTGCGAGAGCGCCTCCTCGGGCTCGTGCAGCGCGAGGTGCCCGCGCCCGAGCGCGTAGTGGCCCGGGCCCTCGACGAGATCGCCCCCGGCGTCGCGCATGGCCTGCATCTTCCGGTCGATCTCGCCCATGCGCGCGCGGATGACCTCCTTCTCCCGCGACACCTCGTGGAGGGGGAGCGCGTACGCGTAGCGCATGAAGAGCTCCATCTCCTTCACGTCCTGCCCGAAGCCCTGGGCCAGCGACGCCATGTGCGCCGAGCGCTCCGCCTGGCGCGCGGCGGCGAGCTTCGCGCGCAGGGCGACGGCGCCCGAGAGGGCGAGCACGAGGAGGGCCGCCGCGGCCGCCGAGACCGCGAGCTTGTGCTTCTGCGCCCGCTTCAGGGCGCGGTAGCCGAGGCTCGCGGGCCGCGCGTCGATCGGCTCGCCCTCGAGGTAGCGCCCGAGATCGAGCGCGAGCATCTTCGCGGAGTCGTACCGCCGCTGGGGCTCCTTCTCGAGGCACTTCATCACGATGGTCTCGAGATCGAGCGGGATCCGCTTGTCGATCAGGCGCACCGGCACGGGCGGCTCGTTCGCCACCCGGGCGACGAGGCTCGTCACCGACGGGTCGACGAACGGCGGGCGCCCGGCGAGGATCTCGTAGAGCGTGGCGCCGAGGGAGTAGACGTCGGTGCGGCGGTCGAGCTGGCGCTGGCCGCCGGACACCTGCTCGGGCGCCATGTACGCTGGCGTCCCCTCGCCGCTGGTCGTCGCCCGGCCGTCCGCGGCGATGTCCCGCGCGAGCCCGAAATCGAGGAGGTAGGGGCGGAAGGCGCCGTCGGCCGTCCGCTCGACGAGGATGTTCGCCGGCTTGATGTCGCGGTGGATCAGCCCGAGCCGGTGGGCGGCGTGGAGGCCGTCCGCCACGTCGGCCACGATCTTCACCCGCTGCTCGAGCGACATCTGCTGCGCCACGCGGTGGAGCGGCAGGCCGTCGATGTACTGCATGGCGATGAACGGCTGACCCTGCGCCTCGCCGACCTCGTACACCTTGCAGACGTTCGGGTGCTCGACCCGGGCCTGGGCCTGCGCTTCCCAGATGAAGCGCTGGCCGAGATCCGGGTCGTTGCCGCGGATGAGCTTGAGCGCCACGTACCGCTGGAGCCGCGGGTCCTTGGCTTTGTAGACGGTGCCCATGCCGCCCTTGCCGATGAGCGACACGCACTCGTAGCGATCCCAGTCGCGGATGGGAAACCGGCTCGGCACGCGCGACGACGGCGGATCGACGCACTCGAACACGGTGTCCTGCGTGGCGCCCGAGCCTCCCGGCGCCGCGGAGCGCGACGGCCCGCTCTCGAGCGCGAGCGGGACGGGCCTCGACGTGGGCTCCGGGTCCGCCGGACGCGCGACCTTCGCGCTCTCCGGGCTCGCTCTCCCCGCTCGGCTCATGAACCGGACCCTCTTCAACATCGAAGGCGGAGCCCCCCGGGCTCTGGGCGCTGATCCCGCCCGAGGAGGGGCGCGCCGACCGCGCGCGAACCGCTGCACGATTCATAGCTCATCGCCCGCGAGCGCACCGACATGAACCTTCGCATCCGCACCTGCCTCGGCAGCTCCCAGCGCGATGGCCTCGACTCGCCATCTCCCGAACGCCTGGTCGCCAGCCAGTGAGCGTCTCGCCTGGGGCGTGAGCTACGAGCGATGTCGTTACAGAACTGTCGTGCAACGGTAAGCCGTAGTTTATGTCCATGTCAACACCCGGGCGGCCCGAGCCCCGGTATCGTGCTGTCTTCAGGATGGCGCCGAGGGTGCGATGCTGGCCGCGGGGCGATGTCCGCGCGGCGCGCGCGCGAGTGCGGGGGGCGCGCTGCTCAGGGCGGACGCAGGAAATTGGCGTGTGCGACAACGTCCGTGGCGATTTTTGGTGAGGCGCGCGACGTGACGCCGGGGTGGGTCGAGATGCGATGCTGCGGATGGGCCCGCTTCCGGGGCGCTCAATACTTGACGGTGCAGCCGAACGCCTCGGTCTCTCTCGTGGAGACCGGCTTTCCGGCGGTGAGCTCGGCGAGCGCCGCATCGACGTAGTTGGTGACCTGCTCGTCCGGCTCGGGCTCACCGCCCTTCGTGCTGTCGATGGCGCCCGCGTAGACGAGCGTGCCCTGCGGGTCGATGACGTACATATGCGGTGTGCGCTGGGCGCCGTACGCGCGCCCGACATCGCCCTTCTCGTCGATGAGGAGCGGGTAGCTCATCCCGAACTCCTGCATTGCTTTCACGTTCTCTTCCCGGGTGGTGCCCTGCTTGCCCGGAGCGCCCGAGTTGATGGCGAGCCACACGACGCCCTTCTGGAGGTGCTGCGCCGGCACGCCCTTCAGGCCGCCCTTCCTATGGGCGAGCTGCACGAACGGGCAACCGGGGTTGAACCACTCGAGCACGACCGTCTTGCCCTTGTAGTCGGCCAGCTTGACGGGCTTCCCGTCGAGGTCCGGCAGCGTGAAATCGGGCGCGGGCTGGCCGACCTTCGCCTGGGTCGCGGGCGCCTGGGCCGCCTTCGCCTCGGCGGGCTTCGCCTCCGCGGGCTTCGCCTCGGCGGCCTTGGCGGGCTGCGCCGCCGCGGCGCCGTTCGCCGCCGGCGCGCTGGGCTCGCCGGGCTGGGTGCACGCCGCGAGCGCCGCGGCGAGGAAGGTCAGGGGAATGAGCTTGTGCATGCCGAGACGCTTACCACGCCCCGCGAGGAGCGCATGCGTCAGGGGAACTCCGGCCAGCGATCCCCGGTCGCCCACCGGTACCGCAGGCCGAGCTGCCCGAGATCCGCGCCCAGCAAGCCGAGCCGATCGGGCGTCGCCGCGACCACCATCGCCGTCGCCACCGCGTCCAGATGGTGTGTCAGCGCGACGGCCAGCACCGGCCCGACGCGCACGATGACGCTGCCGCGGCCGGGGTTGCCGATCACCTCGGCGGCGGCGCCGAACCGGAGCTCGCCGAACCTGTCCATCTCCCCCATGAACCCGAGCCGCGCGCGGTAGAGGTACGGCGGCTTCATCACCGTGTGGAGCGCCTCCTCGAAGAGGTAGAGCCCCTCGGGCGCGCCGAGCACCGCGTAGCCCGTGGCCACGCCGAACAGGCTGCCTCCGAGCAGCGGTATCGAGCCCGACACCTCGATCTCCCCCGCGACATAGCGCGACAGGGGACCTTGCATGAGCTCGGTCTCCCTGCGCGTGTACGACGCCCGGGGCTCGAGGAAATACTGGCTCGTCGAGAAGGCGTATCGCGCGCCGCCGCGGAGCTCCAGGCTGGGCAGCGCCGCGCGGAGACCGATGTACTCCGCGCCGCCGCTCGGCGACACGCTCGCGTAGCCCTCGATCCCGAGCCAGGACCAGTGCGGCTTGCCGTAGCCGAGCGCGAGGCTCGGCCGGTAATAGATGACGCCGAGCTCCAGCACCGAGGAGACGAACGGGCGCGCGCCCGCGCTCCGCGCCCAGTACGAGCGCTTCTGGAGCAGGTCGACCCCCGAGGGCACCGGCGGCGCATCGGCGGCGGGCGGCGGCAGGTCGGCCGGGTCCTGGGCGCGGGCCGCGGCGGGCGCGAGGGCGAGCGCGGCGAGCGCCGCGGCGGCGACGAGCGTGCGGCGCAGCGCCATCGCTAGAACCTGCCCACCAGGTACCCGCCGAGCGGCGCGGGCACGAAGCCGATCGTGACGCCGTCCTCGCGCGGCGCGCGCGCCGACGTCGAGGCCGGGGCGCCGCCGCGGTAGTGCAGGAGCCACGGGAGCCCGAAGCCCGTCAGGGCGCCGACGGCCGCGCCGGTGAGCGCGTCGGTCGCGAAATGCTGGTCCGAGACGACCCGCAGCGTCGCCACGGCGGTCGCGGTGCCGAGCGACGCGGCGCACGCGAGCGCGTCGGGCGCGCCGCCGCCGTACAGGGGCAGGTGCGCGTGGTGCGAGCACACGAGCCCCGCCGCCGTGAACGCGGTCGAGCTGTGGCCGCTGAAGAAGCTCCGGTAGCGCTTGCTCCCCCGGCAGTCGTGGTCCTGCTGCTCCTCCGGCCCGGTGCAGCCTGCGCGGTAGGGGCGCTCGCGGCTCGTGAGCCCCGCGACGACGCCGTTCAGCGCCGCGTTGAACGCGAGCGCCTCGATGTCGATCATCGCGATCTCCCACGCGACGCTGCCGCGCCCGTGCCCCCACCAGGTCACCAGCAGGGCGTCCACCGCGAGGTGGTTGGTCATCAGCGTGAGCAGGAGATCGCTCGCGTCCCGCGCCGTCTCGCGCTGGCGATCGCTCCGGATGCGGAGCGCCTCTCGCGCCGAGCCGTCGAAGCCGTTCACGGTCGTCCACCGGCCCTCCGAGGGCGGGATGGCCAGCGTCCCGAAGGCGGTCGCGGCGAGGAGGCCCGTGGCCACGTACTCGCTCACGCGGAAGCGCGGCCAGCGCGGGTCCCACGCGACCTCGCGCCGCGCGCGCTCCGGCGGCGCCGCGGTCGGCCATGCGGCCGGGGCGGCGCCGGGCGCCGCCGGGGCCGGCTCGGCCCGCGCCGCGCCGGGCGTCGCCGGGGCCGGCTCGGCCTGCGCCGCCGCCGCGCCGAGCATCGCCGCCGCGGCGAGCGCGCCGATGGCGGACCGTAGGGCAGCGCTGCACCTCAAGGGGCGGACCGCGCGATCAGAAGTCGGGGTGGCCGATGACGAGGAACTCCAGCGGCCCGGCGCCCGCGTTGCGCAGCCCGTGGTGCACGTTCTTGTCGACGTGCATCATCTGGCCGGGGCCGAGCGGCACCTCGCGGTCGCCGACGATGCCGAGCGCCTTGCCGGAGAGGATGTAGATGGTCTCGGTGGTCTCGGTGTGGAGCTCGCGCGAGATCTCGCAGCCGGGGGCCATCGTGCCCTTGTAGAAGCCGAAGGCCTGCCCGAGCCCTCTCCCCAGCAGCTGCGCGAAGAAGACGCCCCTGTTGGGCAAATACTCGGTGGCGTCTTCGTCGGCCGCGGTCAGCACCACGGCCCCGTCGATCTGCTGCCTCATGGCGATCCTCCTCCTCGGCGAGTGAAGCTGCTGGAGAATCCATCAGTTACAGAAGCGTGCGGCGTCCTGTCAACGGCGCTCCTCGCGAGGATCGCGACGGTGGCGATGGCATTTCAGAACGGCAACACCACGCTCGCGGCGGCGCGGAGCTCGTAGCTGAACGACATCGTCTTCAGCCCCTTCGGCGGCAGCTCGACGCGGCCGCGGAGGAAGCCGTCCTCCTCGTCGAGCGTCCAGCCGGGGGCCTCGCCGAGCGCGATCTCGACGTCGGCCACCTCGCTGACCGGGATCCGCTCGGTGACCAGCACCCGCTTCACGTCGCTGGAGAGGTTGGAGAGCGAGAGCTTCACGCGCCGGCGGATCTTGCGGCTGCCGGTGATCGCCGAGGTGTCCTGCTCCTCGTCCACGGTGCGCCGTACGCGCACCGCGTCGTCCACGCCGAAGCCGAGCTCGAACGGCTCCCCGGCGCCGACGAAGTCGAGCCGGGCGCGGCCGATGAGGCTGCCGCCGCGCGCGACCTTCACCGGGCCCGCGAGCAGCGGGCGCGGCCGCCCGCCGGCGCCGCCGCCGTCCAGCGTCACGGTCGCGCGCAGGTGCGCCGCGGGGTGGGCCTCGGGGTACAGCACCAGCGCGAGCTCGGCCGGCAGCGAGCGCCGCGCGATCTCGATGCGCGTCGGGCGGCCGTCGGAGGGCAGGGTCACCGGCTCCGCCGCCTCGAAGATCAGCGGCTCGCCCCCGTCGTCCACGCCCGGCATCTCGTCGACCGCCCGCGCCCCGCGGCCGAGCCCGGCCGTGGCGATGGCCTGGTCGCGCGCCTCGACGACGACGCGGCGGCGGTCGATCTCCGCCCTGCGCCGCGCGCGGAGGACGTCGTCCGCGAGCAGCGGCGCCTCGGCGCTCCGCGACGGCCGCGCGGTCGAGAAGCGCGCGGTGACGTTCTCCCAGGCCTCGCCCGTCGCCTGCCACGCCGCGGCCCAGGTGGTGAGCTCGACCGAGCCGCCGGCGCCCTGCGGCCCGGCGCCGCCCGCGCCGGCCGCGGCCGCGCCTGCCGCGGCGGCGCCCGCGGGAGGCACCGAGAGCCGCGCCAGGTGCTCGGGGCGCCAGATCGCGCACGCGACGCGGTACGTCAGCTCGATCTCGACGGGCTGCGGCGCGGGCGCGTGCACCTCGACCTCGACCACCGCCTCGTAGCGCGGCTGCTCGATCGACCCCTCGCGCAGCCGCGCCGCGGCGCGCCGGGCGTCGTCCTCGGCGTGCGCCCGCGCCGCGCGCGCGTCGGCCGACGCGCCGAGGGCCTCGGCCAGCGCCGCGTGCAGGGCCTCGACGCCGGCGCGCCACGAGGCAAGGCGCGCGGGCTCGCCGGCGTCCTTCGGGACCTCGCTCATCGCCTGCGCCCACTTCGCCAGCAGCTGGTCGAGGTGCGCCTCGCGGCGCGACGCCCGGTCCCGCGCGCGCTCGGCGGCGCCGGCCCGGCGGGACGCCTCGCGCTGCTCGCGCGAAAGCGCGTCGATCGCCTCGCGCCCGAGCGCCGCCTCCCGGTGCGCCCTCCACCGCACGCGCGCCGCCGTCACCCGGACCGCGCCCTCGGCGCCCGCGCCCGCGATGCGCGCCTGCACGGTGCGCTCGTCGACGAACACCGACACCCCGCCGATCGCGATCCACTGCGCCCCGGCCCCGACCTCGACGCGCGCGGCGCGCACGACCTCGGCGCGATCCTCGAACAGCGTCACCGCGCGCGCGGCGCTCGGGTGGGGCGCCCCCTCGGCGGCGCTCGCCCCGCCTTCGGCCCCGCCGCCGGCGTCTCCGCCGCCGGCGCTCCGCTCCGCCCGGTCCGAACCGCTCGCACTCGTCACCGTCGCCATGGTGCGCCTATTTCTCCTGTTATTCCCGACGGTTACCGCCGACGATCTCGTTCTTGGAGGAGAGCACCACGCGGTAGGTGAAGGCGACCGAGGCCTTGCCGCCGGGCGCGATCGGCACGCGCCAGCGCAGCCCGCCGCGCACGGGCTCGCCGAGGTCCTCCTGGGTGTATGGCTCGGCCCTCGGGTGCGACGAGACCAGCTTGATCTCGACGTCCTTGTCGTCGGTCACCGGGATGCGGTCGAGGACCTCGACCTCGACGCCCACGCCGAGCGACGAGGAGAGGTCGATGGTGATCGCGTGCTCGACCGAGAGCGAGCCGCCGAGCAGGCCGGCGCTCGACTCCTCCACGCGGGCGTTCCGCGCGACCCGGATCCGCTCCTCGACGCCGAGGCCGGCGCGGAGGAGGCCGCCCCGATCGACGTGCCCGAGCGAGGACTGCGCGGCGAGGGCGCCGTCGACGAAGATCTCGACCGGCCCGGCGAGCAGCGGGGCGTCGAACGGGTTCTCGACGCGCGCCTCGCGGTAGACCTCGGCGGCCTCGCGCGGCACGGCGACGAACCGCGGCGTCGCCGGGGCGCGCGCGGCGCTCAGCGCGACGCGGTGGAGCCTGCCGTTCGACGGCACGTCGGCGGCGCTCTCGCCCGCGTAGAGGTGGTCGAACTGCCCGCGCGAGTCGCGCGGGTCCACGGCCCGGGGCGGCGGGCCGAGGTCGTCGATGGCCATCTGCGCCCGCCGCGCGGCGCGCCTCGCGGGCCCCGGCTCGTCGCGCGCGAGCCGGCCGCGCTGCGGGCCTGTCCCGGGGAGGTGCAGCGCGTCGAAGTCGAGCCACCCTTCGACCTGCGCGGGCTCGACCGGCGCCGGGGCCGCGCCCGCGCCTTCGAGCTCGTCGCCGTGGTCGAGCAGCTCGTCGGCCGCGCCGGCCCAGCGCTCGACGCTCGCGTCGTGGGCGAAGGCGGCCATGGGCGCCTCGGGCGCGCTGGCCTGGAGCGCCTGCGGCGGGGGCGGGCCGCCGTAGCCGCCGCCGAACGAGGGGAGCGACAGCCCGCGCGACTTGCGCGCCGCGGCGGCCGGCATCGGCGCGGCGAGCGGCATCGGCGCGGCGGCCGGCGCCGGGGGCGGCGGCGGCTGCGGGGCCGCGGTGCGCTCCCGCCGCATCGGCGGTGGGGCGGCTCCGGCGCGAGGCGGCGGCGGCAGCGCGGCCCCGCCGGCCGGAGGCGCCATGCGGACCATCGCCTCGCGCAGATCGTCGCTGGTCTGGCCCGGCGCGGCCCGGCTCAGCGTGGGCTCGTCGTCGTCGTCGGGCGCGGGGGGCGGGAGCTCCGCCGGGGCGGCCGTGGTCTTCGCGGCCGGCGGGGGGAGGGCGGCGACGAAGCGGTCGAACCCCTCGAACATGGCGTCGAGGCCCTCCGGCGCGGGGCGGTAGCCGCGGCGCGGGGGGCGCTGCGCGCGGCTCAGCCGGAGCGAGGCGAGCTCCGGCAGCCGCGTGTCCTGCACGAGGTCGGCGGTGGCGAGCGCGACGCGAACGCCCTTCCAGTCCTCGCCGGACGCTTGGGCGACGAGGGCGTCGAGCTGCAGCGCGACCTCGGTCGCGCCGCGCGAGAACCGCGCCGCGTAGGCGGGCCACCACCGCGCGGCGCCGACCGCGTACTCGAGCCGGAGCGCCGGCTCGCCGCCCGACCCGTCGCGCGCCGGCGCGAGCCGCACGATCACGTCGAGGCGCGCCGGCGCGCGCTCCTCGAGCTCGCCGCTGGTCGCCTGGGCGGCGTCGAGCTGCGCGGAGCGGAGCTCCTTGCGGGCGCGCTCGAGCTCGTCCTCGAGCGCGGCCAGGCGGGCGTCGAGCGCGGCGAGCTCGCCCGAGAGCAGGCCGCTCACCGCGAGGGCGTCGCGGATCCGGGCCGCCGGGTCGCCCGGCCGGAAGCGCCGCGCGAGCTCCGGGTGGAGCGCGACGGCCCCGAGCTGGTCGCGCCAGCGGCGGAGGTGGTCGTGCTCGGCCGACAGGCGCTCGATCGCGAGCTCGAGCTCGCGGAGCTGCGCCGAGAGCGCGCCCCGCGAGACGGGCGCCGGGGGCACGGCGAGCCGCGCGCGCACGCCGACGACCTCGCGCGGCGCGGCGGCCGCCGCGTCCGGCGGGGCGCCCGCGGCCGCCACGAGCGCGCGGAAGCTCCCCGGCTCGGCGAGGGGCGTGACCCCCGGCACCGAGATCTCGAGCGCCCCGCGGGGCAGGGGCGCCGCGAGCTCGACGCGGCGGGTGACGATCGCCCCGCGCGCGTACACGACGACCGCCTCGATACGGCTAGCGCACTCGATCTTCTCCGCCGTCATCCGTTCGTCCCTCGCCCGCGAACGTTGTGTGGAGGCGCGACGGTATCACGCCGCGCCCGGCGCCCGATAGCGCGCTATCTCCTCGTGTCGAGGAAGCTGAACCCCGGGAGCGCGTCGATGCCGTACGCGCGGAGCGCGAGCGCGTCGAGGCGGTGGAAATCGCGCTGCCGGAACGAGCCACGGAGATCGCCGAGCAGCTCCTCTGGGACGCTCGCCGGCGCGGGCAGGCGGATGCGCCGCAGGTACTGGGCCTGGAAGCGCAGGTAGCCGCCGCGCATCTTGACCGCGTACGACCACACGAAGAAGAGGGCGACCCTGGAGCTGAGCAGCCCGCCGAGCGCCTCCATGTCCCAGGCCTCCGACGTGACGAAGTAGAGGTTGTGGTGCGGGAGGAACCTGCCCTCCTCGTAGACCACCTCGTTGGATCCTGCGATGTCGGGGATGAGGAGCTTCGGGGCGGAGGCGAGCCCGGGGACCACGCGATCGATGGTGCGAAACCAGCTCGCGGCGCTCCTCTGGGCGATGTAGCGCTTCCTGATCTCGGCCTCGTGGGCGCGCAGGTATCCGGCGAGCTTCGGATAGTCTTCCAGATTGACCACCTTGCCGTCGTCGCCGAACGTGTTGATGACGAACCGCCCGGCGTCCCGGACGCGGCCGCCGTCGAGCTGGTCTCGCATGACGAGCGGCACGAGGCGGTCGCGCTCGATATCGACCTCGTCGCCGACGATGTAGATCCGGTCGCTTCCGGTGGCGACGCCGATGCCGACGCGGGTCCCGCCCACCTCCTCGATCGGCGCGAACCGCGCCTCGAGGGCGCGCAGGGCCTCGAGGTGCTCCGGGGAGCTGAGCACCCACGGGTCGTCGCCCTCGAACCAGGAGGGGTACTCCGACACGGCGACGCCGTCGCCGCGCTCCGGCGCGCCCCGCAGGGCCGCGGACGCGGCCTCGCACTCCTCCGGAGAGGCGGTGTACAGCGTCGCGACCGGGACGCTCCCTGTCTTGCCGGGCGACACGGCGAATATCGACGGATAGGCGACGACGTCCGACTCGAACGGGGAGGCGCGGTGCAGGTCGACGTAGCACTGCACCCGGAACCACCTCGAGAGCATGCGGCGGAGCGGGGCGCCGTACCGGTTGAGGGTCCACCGGTCGGCGCAGATGAACGAGAGCACCCCGCCGGGCGCGAGGAGCTCGAGGCCGCGCTCGATGAACGCGACGTAGAGATCGGCGCGGTCGTAGAGCGACCTGTACCGCTGGCGATACTCCTCCTGCAGCTCGGGCGAGAGCTGCTCGATCCGGACGTAGGGCGGGTTTCCGACCACCGCGTCGAAGCGGCGGCCCTGGCTGGTGAGCAGGAAGTCGCCGTGGGCGATCCAGGCCTCCGCGAGGCGCTCTGCGTCGCCGTGGGGCAGCCCGAGCCGGGCGAGCGCGCCGGCGACGGCGAGGCGGGAGCGGTCGACGTGATCGCGCGCGACGTCGTACGACCGGATCGCGGACGCGATTTGCAGGAGGTCGCGGTCGTGGCGGCGCGCCGACTGGATCAGCCGCTCGGCGGCCGGCACGAGGAACGCGCCGTGGCCGCAGGCCGGCTCGAGCAGCGACAGCGACGCGAGATCCCGGTCCGCCGTGTAGCCCGCGAGGTCGAGGATGAGATTGACGACGTGCGGTTTGGTCAGCACCACGCCGTGGGTCTCGCCCGACGAGCGCTCGCCGTAGTCGTAGGCGCTCGGCGGGAGCATGACCGTCAGATCGAGGGCTGTCTGCATGGGCGCCGCGTGGAGATGCTAGCCGCGATCGGCGCCCTCCGGCGATGCCCGCGGCCGCGCTCGCCGCGCTGCGCCGGCGCCGGAGGCCGCGGCCGCCTGCCGCGCGCCGGGCGTGCGGCCCGCCGGCGCGCGCCCCACGAGGGCGTTTCTCCGCGATCGAGGGAGACGCGGATCGCGTTTCACGAGGCGTCGCCATTGAATAGGGTAGAGTCGCCCCCATGGCCTTCCCCCCGTGTCTCCGTTCCGGCGATCGCGCCGCGACGAGCGTCGCCTGCGAGGGCGCCCCGCCGGCCGCCGCGCCCGTGCCGGGCCGCCGGCCCGTCGAGGTGGCCGCGTGATCCTCGGCATCGGCATCGACGTGTGCGGCATCGGACGGATGGAGGAGGCGCTCGAGCGGTGGGGGGATCGGTTCTGGGAGCGCGTGCTGTCCGAGCCCGAGCGGCGCTCGCTCGCGCATCGTGTCGACCGGGCGACGGCGCTCGCGGGTCGCTTCGCCGCGAAGGAGGCGGTGGTGAAGGCGCTGGCCGGGGCGCCGGGGGTCGGCTGGCACCACCTGGAGGTCCGCGGCGCGCCGCGCACGCCGCCGACGATGGCGCTCCACGGTCCGGCGCGCGCGCTCGCGGAGCGCCTGGGCGTCACGCGGGTGCACCTGTCGATCACGCACGACGCCGGCGTGGCGGCGGCGGTGGTGATCCTGGAAGGGGACGGCGAGCGCCGAGCCCCGACGACGAATGACGCGGGCGGCGAAGGCCGACCCCACCTGGACGACGAAGGGAAAGAGCGCTCGTGATTCCGGTCCTCTCGCGCGCGCAGATGCGCGCCTTCGACAAGCACGCGATCAACCATTGCCACGTACCCGGCGTGGTCCTCATGGAGAACGCGGGCCGCGGGGCCGCCGACGTGATCTCGGCGATCATCGAGGCGCGCAGCGCTGCGCCGTCCGGCCACGCCGCGCTCCCCGGCCACGCCGCGCTCCCCGGCCACGCCGCGCTCCCTGGCCACGCCGCGCGCCCTGCGCCGCCGCCGCACCTGGCCGCGCCCGCCAAGGCGCTCTGGCCGGCGACGCTGGCCTCCGGCGGCGGCCCTCGGTCCGGGGGGAGCGTACCGCCGCCGCCCAACGGCCGCCGCGACGCCGACGACGCCCGCGCGGCGCGGGTGCGCGCGTTCCCGGTGCGGCACGTCCCGAGCCCCGGCCAGCCCGCGACGTACCCGCTCCACGCCCGCGTCGTCGTCGTCTGCGGCGCCGGCAACAACGGCGGCGACGGCTTCGTCGTGGCGCGCCACCTCCTCGCCCGCGGCGCGGAGGTCCAGGTCTTCCTGGCGGCCTCGTCCGAGAAGGTCACCGGCGACAGCCGCATCAACCACGACGCGTACGTCGATCTCGGCGGCGCGCTGACCGAGCTCCCCCCGGGCGCGCCGCTCGCCCCGCTCGAGGCCGCGCTCGCGGAGGCCGATCTCGTGGTCGACGCCCTCTTCGGCACGGGCCTCGACCGCCCGATCGAGGGCCACCTCGCCGACGTCATCGGCGTCCTCAACACGGCGACCTGCCTCTGCATCGCGCTCGACGTGCCCTCCGGCCTCGACGCCGACAGCGGCGCGCCGCTCGGCGCCGCGGTGCAGGCCGACGAGACCGTCACGTTCGGCCACCTCAAGATCGGCCTGCTCACGCCCGAGGGCGCGCGGCTCGCCGGCAACGTCCACGTGGTCGATCTCGGCGTCCCGGACCGGCCGATCCTCGCCGAGGTGGGCCACGTCGCGGAGGTCATCCGCAAGGAGACGGTCGGCGCGTCGTTGCGCCCGCGCGAGGCGAGCGTCTACAAGCACCAGGCGGGCAACGTGCTCGTGATCGCCGGGTCGTCCGGCAAGCTCGGCGCCGCGCTGCTGACGGCGCGCGCGGCGATGCGCACGGGCGCGGGCCTCGTGACGATCTGCACCTGGGCCGACGCCGCGCCCGCGATGGAGTCGCGCGTCGTGGAGCTGATGACGACCTCGATCGATCCGGACCGCATCGCCGCGTCGCTCGACGGCGCGCTCGCCGGGCGGCGTGCGGTCGCGATCGGCCCTGGCCTCGGCCTCGACGAGCGGGCGCGGGCCGCGGTGGATCACGTCGTGCTCGGCTGGGACGGCCTGAAGGTCGTCGACGCGGACGCCCTGACGCATTTCGCCGGCCGCCCCGAGGCGCTCGCGACCGCGCGCGGGCGCCTCGTCCTGACGCCGCACTCCGGCGAGCTCGGCCGGCTGCTGGGCCGCAGCGCGCGGGCCGTCGAGGAGGACCGCTTCGGCGCCGTGCGCGAGGCGGTGGCCCGCACCGGGGCGATCGTCCTGCTGAAGGGGGCGCGCACGGTCATCGCGCTCCCGGACGGCCGCATGCTCATCTGCATGGCGGGCAACCCGGCGCTCGCCACGGCCGGATCGGGCGACGTCCTGACCGGGATGATCGCGGCGCTGCTGTGCTCGATGGAGCCTTCGGCCGCCGTGAGCGCGGGGGTGTTGATCCACGCGCTCGCCGGGGACGTGTGGCGCGCGCAGACGGGCAGCGACCGGGGGCTGCTCGCGAGCGAGATCGCGGAGCTCGTCCCCGGCCTGATCGCCGCGCTCGCTGCAGGAGTCGATCCGCTGTCCGGCCAGGTCTAGACGGCGTTTCGGGGGACGAGCCGCGAAGAGTAGAAGCCTCCGTTCACGGCTCGGATCTCGGGTGCCCCGGTCCCCCGTCTTCCGTCCCCCGTCTTCCGTCCCCCGTCTTCCGTCTCCCCTCTCCCGTCCCCCGTGCGCGTGCGCGTGCGCGTGCGCGATGCTCTTCGGTTTTGCTCGAATGGGCGCTGTCTCTGTCCTCTCAACTGCAGGGCTTTCCCCTGTGAGGGTTCGGGAGCATGGCTCTTCTCAATCCATATCGCGCACGCGCACGCGCACGCGCACGGGGGACGGGAGACGGGAGACGGGAGAGGGGAGACGGGACATGGAAGACGGGCGCGGACAATGCTCCCCCACGATCCAAGCCACAACCCCTTACGAGAAACCCCTCACTCGTCCCGTCACTTCTTCAGGAGCTTGAACGCGTGCGTCCACCGGTTGTTCAGCAGCCCGGGGATGCACCAGAGCATGCAGAGCGGCTCGATCGCGCGCGCCGCCTCCACGCCGCCCATGTCCTCGGTCTCCCACCCGAACGCGTCGAGGATTCCCTCCACCTCCTTCTTCGCGCGGGCGTTGTCGCCGCAGATGAACATCGTCGGGCGAACGCCATCGAAGTCCGGATTCACCATCCACACGCTGCCGACGGACGAGAAAGCCTTCACGAAATGCGCGTCCGGCGCGCGCCGCGCGAGCCTCTCGAGCAGCGACTCGTTCGGCCCCGTGAAGAACTTGAGCACCCCGTTGACGGGCGGCTCGTCCGCGATGGGGTTCGTCGCGTCGATGACCGTCTTCCCCGCGAGCGCCCCGGGGCCCGCGAGATCCACCGCCTGCTCCGCCGCCGTCCCCTTCACGGCGAGCACGACGATGCTCCCGAACTGCGCCGCCTCCGCGAACGTCCCTACGCGAGCGTTCGGTCCCGCGTCCGACTGCCAGCTCGCGAGCTTCGATGGCTCGCGCGTGGCGCGCATCACGTTGTAACCGTGCTTGAGGAACCCGTCGGCCAGCACCTGCCCGACAATCCCGGATCCGAGGACCGCGACGTTTTTCATGGCGTGGATCATCGCACGCCCGCGGAGCCGAGCTCCAGCGCTGTTGTCCGAAATTCGAGGCACGCTCGGGCCGCGTTCGCGGGGCGGCGCCGGGCGGAGGAGGCATGATGAAAGCTCGCGTCGCAACGTGGCTCGTCGCGCTCGCCGCTGCGGCCATCGCCGGATGTGATGATTACGAGGACTGGTTTCCGTCTCCCGACAGCTCCACGGCGACGGGGGGCTTCGCGGGGGGCTTCGCGGAAGGCTTCGCGGGGGGCTTCTCGGTGGGCGTCGGGGGGGTGGGCGGAGGCTCGTTCGGCGATCAGCACGTCGACGTGTCCGCCGTACCGCCGCCGCCCATCAGCGGCGGCACGCTCCTGGTCACGGCCGACAAGGACCTCGTCGTCGCCGCGGACCCGGATCGCGACAGGATCTCCATCATCGACCTCGGCACCCTCGAGGTGGAGACCGTCCTCCCCCTGGAAGAGGGCGACGAGCCGGGGCGCGTGACCGAGGGCCCGCCCGGCACGGCCCACGTGGCGCTCCGCCGCGGCGGCGCCGTCGTCACGATCGATCTCGCGACCCAGCAGATGCACCGCAGGCCCGTTTGCCCCGCGCCGCGCGGCGTCGCCTACGACGCCGCGGCCGACCTGCTCCACGTGGCGTGCGCGGGCGGGGAGCTCGTCACGCTCTCCTCCGACCTCGAGGCCCCGCCCGTCCGCGAGCTGCGCCTCGACCGCGACCTGCGCGACGTGGTGATCGAGGGGGACGCGCTCCTCGTGAGCCGGTTCCGGTCGTCCGAGCTCCTCGTCGTCTCGGACGACGGCGCCGTGGCCGAGCGCGTGAAGCCGCCGGTCTACGTCCAGGAGCGGTTCGGGCGCACGTTCGAGCCGGCGGTGGCCTGGAGGACGATCCCGCTGCCCGGGGGCGGCGTGGCCATGGTGCACCAGCGCAGCCTCGTGAACCCGATCGACATCGACGATTCGACGCAGGGCGGCTACTCGGGGTTCGACTGCAGCACGACCGTGGTTCAGCCGGCGGTGACCCTCCTGCGACCGCTGCCCAGCGAGGCCAACCCGACGCCCGCGTCGCCCGCGCCGGGCGCGGGCGGCCTCCCCTTTGGCCTGCTCCCCGTCGACATGGCGATATCGCCCGACGGGTTCCGCGGCGCCATCGTGATGGCGGGGAGCCGCACGGTGATCGAGACGCCGCTCGACGTGCTCGAGCAGACCGAGCAGACCGGGGCCGTCGACGACTGCGCGTCCTTCCGCGACCAGCGCTCCATCCCGGTGCCCGGCGAGCCCATCGCCGTCGGTTACGACGAGGCGAGCAACCTGCTCGTGCAGCTGCGGGAGCCGCCGAGCGTCCTCCGCTTCGGGGCCGTGAGCGGCGCCCACGTCGCCACCTTCCTGCTCCCCGGCGAGCGCCGGCTCGACTCGGGCCACGCCCTCTTTCACGGCATCCAAGACGTGGAGGTGCAGATGGCGATCGCGTGCGCGTCGTGCCATCCGGAGGGGCAGGACGACGGCCGGTCGTGGTCCTTCAATCCCATCGGAGCGCGCCGCACGCAATCGCTCGTGGGCGGCATCCTCGAGACCGCGCCGCTGCACTGGGACGGCGACATGACCGACCTCGACGCCATCATGAGCGAGGTCTTCGAGCAGCGGATGGGAGGCATCCACCAGCGCCCCGAGCGCGTCGAGGCCTTCGCGTCGTGGCTCGACACGATCAAGCCCGTTCCCGTGTCTGAGCCGGCGGATCCGGCCGCCGTCCAGCGCGGCGAGGCGCTCTTCGAGGACGCCGCCGTGGGCTGCGCCTCGTGCCACTCGGGCGAGAAGCTCACGAACGATCAGACCGTCGACGTGGGCACGGGCAAGGCCTTCCAGGTGCCCTCGCTGCGCGGGCTCGCCGCGCGCGCCCCGTACATGCATGACGGCTGCGCCGCCACGCTCCACGATCGCTTCGGGCCGTGCGGCGGAGGGGACAAGCACGGCGTCACGTCGACGCTCACGCCGGCCCAGATCGACGACCTCGTCGCGTACCTCGAGACGCTCTGACGACCGGAGCCACCCGGGGCACGCGCAGGGGGCGCGCCGGGCTTCGCGCTCGCCTGCGCAGGTCCCGCGGGCGCGCCGGGTCCGCGGGCACGCCGCTGAACGCCTGCGCGGCGCCCCCGCGGGCGCGCCCGCCAGGCCGGCGCGCGCCGCGGGGCTCTTCGCCACTCTGACGGGCCGCGGCGACCTGCTGTCGATTTGACACGCGCCCGCGTGCCTCCGCCCGCGCCATCCAGCGTCCTTCGCGCCCTTCGCGCGATCTCCCCGGTGGCACCTGCCTTGCCAGCGCCCATCGCAGGAGGTCCCGCCATGCTCGTCCACCCCGCCCATGCCCCCGCCCGGTCCCCGAATCCAGCGCCGCTGTCGCCCGGCGTGACACGCGCGGTCGGGCGCGGGCCGTCGCTCGGCGCGGCCCGGACGGCGCCGGGCGCGGGCGCGCGGGCGGCGGTCGACGAGCTGCTCCGGGGCCTTGTCGAAATGACACCGGAGCTCTTCGGCCGCGCCCTGCGGCTCTCCCGATCGCCCGCGACGGCGGAGGACCTCGTGCAGGACACGGTGGAGCGCGCCATCCGGTTCGCGGGGAGCTACGAGCCCGGGACCAACCTGCGGGCGTGGGTGCACCAGATCCTCTTCAGCGTCTTCATCACCCGCTGCCGGCGCAGCCGCCGCGAGCGCAACGCCCTCGACGTGCTCGCGACCGACCCGTGCGCGTGGACCGCGCCCGAGCGCCGCGCCGACATGCACGCCCTGTCGCCCGGCGTGCGGCGCGCGCTCGCGACGCTCCCGCCGAGCTTCCGCGACACCGTGGTGCTCGTGGACCTCGAGGAGCTCTCCTACAAGGACGCAGCGACGCAGCTGGGCGTCCCGGTCGGCACCGTCATGAGCCGCCTTCACCGCGGCCGGAAGCTGCTCGCCGAGGCGCTGCGCGGCGAGGCCCGAGGCCCGAAGATCGACGTGAAGACCGACGCGCCCACGGACGTGCAGGCCGCCGCGTGATCGGCGGCCGCGCCCTCCGCGCGCCCAGCTTGCCCCCCTGATCGGCGGCCCCTACCATCGGCGTGCCACCGAGGAGGCGTTTCCTCGCCAGGAGGCACCATGGCAACGACGGCGAAAGAGCCCCACGTCGTGATCGTCGGCGGAGGCTTCGGCGGCCTGAACGCGGCAAAGGCGCTCCGCAACGCGCCCGTCCGGGTCACGCTCATCGACAGGACCAATCACCACCTGTTCCAGCCGCTGCTCTACCAGGTGGCGACCGCCAGCCTCTCGCCGGCCGACATCGCGGTCCCGATCCGCTCGGTCCTCTCGCGCCAGCGCAACGTCCGGGTCCTGCTCGGCGAGGTCACGGGCGTCGATCTCGCCGGGCGGCGCATCACCGTCGACGCCGACACGATGAAGTACGATTACCTCATCCTCGCGGTCGGCGCGGCGAACAACTACTTTGGCCACGACGAGTGGGCCCGCTTTGCGCCGGCGCTCAAGAACCTCGACGAGGCGCTCACCATCCGCGAGCGCATGCTGCTCGCCTTCGAGGCCGCCGAGCGCGAGGCGGATCCCGCCGCGCGGCGGCGGCTGCTCACGTTCGTCGTCATCGGCGGCGGCGCCACCGGCGTCGAGATGGCCGGCGCCTTCGCCGAGCTCGCGCGCTACATCCTCGAGCGCGATTTCCGCTCCCTCGACGCCTCGCTCTCGCGCGTGCTGCTCGTCGAGATCGGCCAGCGCATCCTCCAGGCCTTCCCCGAGAGCCTCTCGGCGAGCGCCGAGGAGCAGCTCACGTCGCTCGGGGTCGAGGTCATCAAGGGCCGCCGCTTCCGGACCATCGACGAGCAGGGGGTCGAGTTCGAGGACGGCGAGCGCCTCCCCGCCGCGACCGTCATCTGGGCGGCGGGGGTCCGCGGCACCCCGCTCGCGCGCGCCCTCGGGGTCGAGCTCGATCGCATCGGCCGCGTGAAGGTCGAGCCGGACTGCTCCCTGCCCGGCCACCCGAACGCCTTCGCGATCGGCGACATGGCCATGCTCCGCGACCGGAACGGCGTCGAGGTGCCCGGCCTCAGCCCCGCGGCGATCCAGGAGGGGCGCTTCGTCGCGCGCAGCATCCTCGGCGACCTCGCCGGCCGCCCGCGCGGGCAGTTCGCCTACCGCGACAAGGGGACGATGGCGACCATCGGCCGCTCGCGCGCCATCGCCAGGGTCGGGCACCTGCAGATGTCGGGCACGATCGCGTGGCTCGCCTGGCTGGGCGTCCACGTGCTCTTCCTCATCGGCTTCAAGAACCGCTTCGCCGTCATGTTCGCGTGGATGTGGCAGTACATCACCTTCAAGCGCGGCGCCCGGCTCATCACCGGCCACACCACCCCCACCGCGCTCCCCGCGGCGGCGCCCGCGGCCTCCCCCCCGGCGCCCCGCCCGCCGGCCAGGAGCGCGGTGGCGGACGCCGTCTCCGGCGGCGCCTGAGCGACGTCTGCGCTCGCTTGCTTGACGCGCGGCCTCCACCATGGCGGATACCCCTCCAGTGAAGGCACGCAGAGCCCAGCCATCCGCGCGAGCGGCGACCGCCGAGCCGCCGCCCCCGCCCCCGGCGAGCGAGCCGGGCGGGGACGACCTCGCGTTCGACGAGTCCTCGGACCTCACGCCGGTCGTCGCCGCCAACCTGAAGCGGTTCCGGGCCGAGCGCGGCCTGTCGCTCGAGCGCCTGGCCAAGGCGTCCGGGGTGAGCCGGGCGATGCTCGGGCAGATCGAGCTGGGCCAGAGCACGCCGACCATCAACGTCCTCTGGAAGATCGCGCGCGCCCTCGGGGTCCCGTTCTCGGCGCTGATGAGCCAGGCGACGTCGCCGGTCACGACCGTGATGCAGGCCTCGCACGCGCGCATCCTGCGCTCCCGCAACGGCGACTTCTCCTCCCGGGCGCTCTTCCCGATGGATCGGCCGCGCAACGTGGAGTTCTACGAGCTCCGCCTCGCGCCGCGCTCCGTGGAGCACGCCGACGCGCACGCCCCCGGCACCTCGGAGAACCTGATCGTCACGGAGGGCTCGGTGGAGATCACCGTGTCCGGCGAGCGGCGCGTCCTCGAGACCGGCGACGCCATCCTGTTCGAGGCCGACAGCCCCCACAGCTACCGCAACCTGGGCGGCACCGAGGCGGTCATGTACCTCGTCATGACCTACGGATCGCGCGGGTAGCCCCCCACCGTTTCCGGACCCCAGCCGCCACGTGTCCCTCCGGTATCCAAGACGTGTCCTCCGTTATATTGTCAGATTCCGCTTGCGTCCTCTGCTGTAGCGTGAGATACGTCCGTTATAGCGGCGGGAGCCCGCTGCTGGTAGCAAGGAGTCGGCGCGATGCGGATCACCTGGATCGGGGGGTTGGATCGCAACCAGGCGCAGCTGGAGCGGATGGCGTTGCAGGCCGGGCACCGTCTGGAGTTTCACACGGGCAACACGGGGGGCCGCGGGGCGGCCGAGATGCGGGCGGCGATCGAGCGGGCCGACCTCGTCATCGTGCTGACCGACGTGAACAGCCACGGCGGCGTGCTGCTCGCCAAGAAGCTCTGCCAGAAGCTCGGCCGGGCGGCCTTCATGGCCCGCCGCGTCGGCGCGTCGCGCTTCCAGCAGCTCCTCGACGCGCTCGCGCAGCGGGAAGCGCGGTATCTGGCGACCGGATGAGGGAGTAAGGACGAGCGATGCGATGCTTGATCATGGTGCTCTGCTGCGTGCTTGCGCTGGCCGGGTGCTCGAAGAGCGAGGCGAGCAAATCGGGCTCGGTGCAGCTGCTGAACGTCTCGTATGACCCCACGCGCGAGCTCTACGAGGAGGTGAACGCCGCCTTCGCGAAGCGCTGGAAGGAGCAGAGCGGGCAGGACATCACCATCAAGCAGTCGCACGGCGGCTCGGGCAAGCAGGCCCGGTCGGTGATCGACGGGCTCGAGGCGGACGTGGTCACGCTCGCGCTCGCCTATGACGTCGACGCGCTCGTGCCGAGCGGCCGCCTCAAGGAGGGGTGGCAGGCGCGCCTCAAGGACAACAGCGCTCCTTACACGTCGACCATCGTCTTCCTGGTGCGCGCGGGCAACCCGAAGGGCATCAAGGACTGGGACGATCTCGTGAAGGAGGGCGTCGCGGTCATCACGCCGAACCCGAAGACCTCCGGCGGCGCGCGGTGGAACTACCTCGCCGCGTGGGGGTACGAGCTGAAGCGGGCGGGCGGCGACGAGGCCAAGGCGAAGGATTTCGTCGGCCGCCTGTACAAGAACGTGCCGGTCCTCGACACGGGCGCACGCGGCTCGACCACGACGTTCGTCGAGCGCGGGCTCGGCGACGTGCTGATCGCCTGGGAGAACGAGGCGCTGCTCGCGGTGAAGCAGAGCGGGCAGAACGGTAAGGACAAGTTCGAGGTGGTCGTGCCGTCGATCAGCATCCTCGCCGAGCCCCCTGTCGCGGTGGTCGACAAGGTGGTCGACAAGCGCGGGACGCGGGCGGCGGCGGAGGCTTACCTCAACTTCCTCTACACGGAGGAGGGGCAGCGCATCGCGGTGAAGCACTTCTACCGTCCGCGCCATCCCGCGGTCCTCGCGGCGGCCGAGTCGGAGGGCGTCTTCCAGAAGGTCGCGCTCTTCTCGATTGACGAGGTGTTCGGCGGGTGGCAAAAAGCCCAGAAGGCGCACTTCTCCGACGGCGGCGTCTTCGACCAGATCTACCAGGCCGGCAAGTAAATTTCTGTGGCTCTCCTCTGGCGGCGACAGAGCGTTCTGCCCGGCTTCGGGCTCGCGATGGGGATTACGGTAACGTACCTGTCGCTGCTCGTGCTCGTGCCGCTGTCGATGATCTTCCTCAAGACAGCGACGCTGGGGCCCGGCGAGATCTGGGATGTGGTGACGTCTCCGCGCGCGATCGCCTCCTTGAAGATGAGCTTCTCCGCGTCGCTCATCGCGGCGGGCATCAACGCGGTCTTCGGCGTGCTCGTGGCGTGGGTGCTCGTGCGCTACAGCTTCCCGGGCAAGTCGATCGTCGACGCGCTCGTCGATCTGCCGTTCGCGTTGCCGACGGCGGTCGGGGGCATCGCGCTCACGGCCATCTACGCGCAGCAGGGGTGGGTCGGCCGGTTCCTCTACCCGCTGGGCATCCAGAGCGCCTTCAGCCGCCTCGGCGTGGTCATCGCGCTCACCTTCGTGGGGCTCCCGTTCGTCGTGCGGACGGTCCAGCCGGTGATGGAGGAGCTCGAGGTGGACCAGGAAGAGGCGGCGGCGTCGCTCGGCGCGGGCCGCTTCGAGATCTTCCGCCGGATCCTCCTGCCGGCGCTCTGGCCCTCGATCCTCACCGGGTTCGCGATGTCGTTCGCGAGGGCGTTCGGCGAGTACGGGTCGGTCGTGTTCATCTCGGGGAACATGCCGCTCAAGACCGAGATCATGCCGCTCGTCATCATGACGAAGCTCGAGCAGTACGACTATGCGGGGGCGACGGCGCTCGCGCTCCTGATGCTGCTCTGCTCCTTCGTGCTCCTGTTCGTGATCAACCGACTCCAGCGCTGGAGCGGCTCGCGCGTCTCGTCGCGGAGCCCGGTCGAGGCGCCGCGGACGGCGCCCGAGGGGGCCGCGGGGGCCGGCGCGCCCGGGGTGGCGTCGTAATGGCGGGCGCGGCGGGCAAGCTGCGGGTGAGGTCGCGCGGGGCGGTGCGCGGCGCGACCTCCGAGCCACCGCCGGTGCGCTGGGCGCTCACGGCGGCGGCGCTCGCGTTCCTCGGGTTCTTCCTCTTCCTGCCGGTCGTGGCGGTGTTCATCGAGGCGCTGAAGGACGGCCTCTCGGGCTACTGGCGGGCGATCACCGCGCCGGACGCCGTGGCCGCGATCGAGCTGACGCTCACCACCGCGCTCATCGCGGTGCCGCTCAACCTGGTCTTCGGCGTGGCCGCGGCCTGGGCGATCGCGCGCTTCGAGTTCACCGGCAAGAGCCTGCTGGTCACGCTGATCGACCTGCCGTTCGCGGTCTCGCCGGTGATCTCCGGCATGATCTTCGTGCTCCTGTTCGGTGCGCACGGGGTGATCGGCCCCTGGCTCCTCGATCACGACGTCCAGGTGATCTTCGATCGCCCCGGGATCATCCTGGCGACGACGTTCGTGACGTTCCCCTTCGTCGCGCGCGAGCTCATCCCGTTCCTGGAGAGCCAGGGGGCGGACGAGGAGCACGCGGCGCTGTCGCTGGGCGCGAGCGGGTGGAGCATGTTCTTCCGCATCACCCTGCCCAACGCGAAGTGGGGTCTGCTCTACGGGGTGGTGCTCTGCAACGCGAGGGCGATGGGCGAGTTCGGCGCGGTGTCGGTCGTCTCCGGCCATATCCGGGGTCAGACCAACACGATGCCGCTGCACGTCGAGGTGCTCTACAACGAGTTCCACTTCTCGGCGGCGTTCGCCGTCGCCTCGCTGCTCGTCCTCCTCGCCCTCTTCACGCTCGTGGTGAAGCGCCTGATCGAGCACCGGGCGCAGCGCGAGACCGGCCCGGAGCTGGACGAGACGGCGAAGGCCGGCGCGGGCTGACGGGCTGCGCCCGGCTTGCGATGGGCCCCCAGCGCTCCAGGTTCGAGCGAGGGGGGCACGATGCGGTTCTTGGAAGCGATTGGGCGTGCGATCGGGGGAGTCCTGTCTCCCATCGCCTGGCAAGGCAGCCTTCTCCGGGGAGCGAGGCTGTTCCACCCGGACGGCGTGGTCTACTGCGCGGGGGTGAAGCCGCTCGCGGTGGAGGGCGAGGTCGGCGCGCTGGCGCAGCGGCTCGGGGGGCCGGCGCTCGTGCGGCTGTCGGGCGGGATCTGGCGATGGCGGAGCGACAAGGTGGAGCGCCGTCCGGACGTCCTGGGGATCGCGGTGCGCTTCCGGGACAGCCAGGAGGTGACCCCGGCGGCGAGCGCCGGCGATCAGGATCTCATCTTCTTGAGCGCGCGGCGCCTGTGGCTGCTTCCGATCGCGGTCTTCACGACGAAGACGCGTGATTTCTTGGACAACCACTATTATGCGCAGCTGCCCTTCGACGTGGAGGGCTTCGGTCGCGCGGAGTTCCGGCTGGTACCGCTGCGCCCGTCGACGGTGAAGGGCAATCGCCTGGAGAGGCTGGAGCGCTCGGCTGCGGTGGGGCTCGCGCTGCTGCGGCTCGAGGTCCGGCGCAGGGGAGCGCGGGCGCGCTGGATGCCCGTGGCCGATATCGAGCTGTACGAGCCGGTGGACATCGACCAGAACGCCCTGAGCTTCAACCCGTTCCAGGCGGGGAAGGGGATCGCGCCGAGCGGGTTGCTCCAGTCGACGCGGCGTTGGACCTACTGGGGCAGCTACCTCGGTCGGGTGCTCGGGGCGCGGCTACGGGCGAGGCGGGCGAGCGCGCGAGCGGCGCGAGCGGCGCGGAGAGCGCGGCGGAGCGGGCAGGAGGAGTAAGGAGCGCTCTCCGGAACGCAGCGGCCGGCGGAGGGGGGAGGCGGAGGGGGGAGCGCCGTGCTCGCCCCCCGTCCCCCTCCGCCGGCTCGAGGTCGCGGAAGCCCTTGGACGATCGCGGAGGCCGCGGAAGGCGCGCCACGGCCGGGCTCCCGTCGAGGCGGCTCGGACGCAACCGTAAATGCTGGCGGGACGCGGTAAAGGCGTTGACAGCTGGGCAGAAGTGAGGCATGACCTCCCGCCGCTTCGAACAGTCGGTGAGGTAGCCAAGTGGTTAGGCAACGGTTTGCAAAACCGTTATACGCGGGTTCGAATCCCGTCCTCACCTCCGCAACGACGAAAGCCCGGTCTGAGCGCTGAAACGGCCTGAGGGCAGAGCGATGGGCCAGGCTGGAGCGCGAGCGCCGGTATCCTCGGAAGGCTCATGATCCGTCTCCTGACCCCGGCCGACGAGCCCTTGCTCTGGGAGATGCTCTACCAGGCCATCCACGTCCCGGAAGGCAGCCCGCCGCCCCCGCGGGACATCGTGCACCGGCCCGAGCTCTCCAGGTACGTGCAAGGCTGGGGACAGCGGGACGATCTGGGCGTCGTGGCGCTCCAGGAAGGCGAGGTCGCTGGCGCCGCCTGGCTCCGTCGGCTCACCGGCGCGCTGCGAGGGTACGGCCACGTCGACGACGAGACCCCGGAGCTCTCCATCGCGCTCCTGCCCCAGCACCGGGGGCGAGGGCTGGGCACCCGGCTGCTGACCTCCCTGCTGGAGGAGGCCCGGAACCGCTACCCGGCCATCTCGCTCAGCGTCTCACCCGACAACCCCGCGCTGCGGCTGTACCGGCGCCTGGGCTTCGTCGAGGTGGGCCGGAACGGCGCGTCGCTCACCATGGTGCTCATGCTCTCGGATCAGCGAGGCTCGAACCAGGTGTACCCGTAATCGAAGCAGAGCTCCTCGCCCTCGTGGATGTCGCGGAGCGCTATGGCAGCCATCGAGTCCGGCACCGGACCGTCGTTCATCTCGATGTTGGGCGTCGACGAGTGGTTGTACAGCGCGAGCAGCCCCCACGCATACGCCTTCTCCCGCCCGGGCTCCTGTCCCCACGTGAACACGTGATGGAGCGCCTGACAGTCGCGGTGCTCCTCGGTCTTCAGATCCGACGCCGGGAAGCAGCTGACGGCGGCCCACTCGACGACGGTGCCCTTCGGCAAGAACCGGCGAGCGAAGACCCCACGGCCCTTGCCGGGGATGCGGCGCCAGACGACGTTCGGATGGAACTGGTTCTCGGCGATGAGGGCGTCGATTTCCTGATCGGTCATGGCAGGCGCCGCGGACGCTACCACACGCCCCGCCGCAGCGGGACATCGCCCCGCCGCGAGGGCGCCGGCGAGGCCCCGCCGTGCCGGCGCACACATCGGGCAGGATCTCCGGCGGCGCGCCGCGCTGGTTCAGCGAGCTCAGTACGTCAGCGATCCCTGGCGGGATTTCTGACGCGCTGAACTACACTCGCCGCCGCATGAGACGCCTGCCGCGCGGTTCCGCCGTGGTGATCGCCGCGATCGCCGCCTTCGTACTGCTTGGATTCGTGCTCTTCTCCGCGCCGGGACACGACGACAGTCACATCACGTACTGGGCCGCGCACACCCTCAAGGAGCACGGCCAGATCCTCAATTACAACGGCGAGCGCGTGGAGCAGAGCTCCAGCCTGGCCCACGTGCTCCTGCTCGCGCTGCTCGGCGTCGTCACGCGCGTGTCGCTGCCGACCCTCGGCCCGCTCACGTCGATCGCGGCCGGCGCCGCCGCCATCGCGCTCACCGCGCGGCTCGCGCGCGCGGCCGTCCCGGCGGCCCCGCGCGGCGCCGAGCTGCTCGTCGCGACGGCCTCGTGGTTCATCTACTGGGGCTTCGGCGGCCTCGAGAGCACGCTCGTCGCCGCCGCGGCGGTGTGGCTCGTCCTCGAGCTCGACGGCTACCTCGCGGCGCCCGGCCGGCGCGCCCTGCTCCGCTTCGCCGGCGCGTCGCTCCTCTTCCTGTGCGCGCGCCCCGAGAGCCCCCTCGTGCTCGCGTGCGTCCTCGCCGCCGCGCTCGCCTACGCCCTCCTCCGGGCCCGCTGGGCCGATCCCGCCGGAGGCCGCCTGCGCGAGGCGCGGACGGCGCTCGTCGCCTCCGCGGTCGCGGGCGCCGAGGTCGCGCTCCTCTTCGGCGCGCGGCGGCTCTACTTCGGCGCCTTCTTCCCGAACCCGGTCTACTCCAAGGCCGCCGGGATCGACGTGGCCGACGGCCTGTCCTACCTCTGGGCCAACCTCTATCCGACCGGGCTCTGGCTCATCGCGGGCGTCGCCGTGGGCATCGTCCAGATCGCGCGGGCGGCGCTCCGGAAAGAGCCGTGTTACGCCGCCGTCCTGTCGGCGGCGTTCTCGGTCGCCTACGTGGCGTTCATCGTCCTGACGGGCGGCGACTGGATGACCGGCGGGCGCTTCCTCTCGCACGCGCTCCCCCTCCTGGTGGTCGTCTCCATGGTCGGCCTCTCCGCGACCCTGGGCAGCGCGCGCCGCGTGCACATCGCGCTCGTGCCGCTCGTCGCGGTGAACCTGGTCGGCGTGGTCGCGCTCGCCGACTCGAGATCGTCCGGCCGGCCGATCTGGTCGACCTTCGGCCTGCGCGAGGCGCTCAAGGCGCGCGTCGGGGACCGCGACTACTCCTGGTTCGAGCTCGCGAACAAGCCGCACCTCCGCGACACGACCATCACCGATGTCGTCCTGGACGCCATGCGGGAGATCAAGGCGAAGAAGCCGGATCACCGCTTCGTGGTGATGTCGTCGCAGGCGGGCATGACGGCTTACCACGTCTTCAAGGAGCATTACGGATCAGCGGAGTTCATCGACACGTGCTCCCTCGCGACGCGCGATTTCCTGACCTGCCTGCCGCCCGGCATCCTCAGCCGACGCCGCATCGGGATGGTGCTCAACTTCCGCACCTACTTCGACAAGCAGGCGATGATCGACCAGCGCTGCGGCACCCGCCGCCCGGACATCGTGTTCGACCACAGCGGGCGTGGGGTGGAGGCGATCCTCGAGCGCAAAGGGTACTCGATCGTTTACCGGCAGCGCGGCCCCATCAAGAACGAGGGGCTCGGCCCCTGGCTGCGGAACACCGTGCCTTCGGACACGTTCGTGGCGATCGACACGGCGCTGCTCGCCGGCACTTCCCTCGAGGGCAAGCGGACGAGCTACAAGTGGAACATCCAGTGATCGTCGGCGTCCGCGGCGCCCGGGCCCGTGATACCGTGGCTCGGTCGGAACACCTCACCTGCGACGCGAGCGCGCCGCGGACGCCAGGTTCTACAAGCACGACGGGCTCAACTACCTCGGCATGCTCCGCGCGCTGCTCGTCAACCTGCGCTCCGCGGAGGCGCGCCAGGGCGGCAGCACGATCACCCAGCAGGTCGTGAAGAACGTGCTGCTCACGCACGAGCGCACGCTGGACCGCAAGATGCGCGAGCTCCTCCTCGCCCGCCGCATCGAGCAGGAGCTCACGAAGGACCAGATCCTCGAGCTCTACCTGAACCACATCTACTTCGGCCACGGGCGCTACGGGGTCGAGGAGGCGGCGCGGTTCTACTTCGGCAAGAGCGTCCGCCAGGTGACGCTCGCCGAGGCGGCGCTCCTCGCGGGCATCGTGAAGGGGCCCTCCATCTCGGCCCGCAGGGCGCGCTCGTCGCGCTCGACGTGCGCACGCGCGAGATCGTCGCGCTCGTCGGCGGCTACGAGGGCGCGCGCGGCGGGCTCGATCGGGCGAGCCACGCGCACCGGCAGCCGGGGTCGACGTTCAAGGCCATCGTCTACGGCTACGGCATCCACGCGCGGAAGCTCACGGCCGCGTCGATGCTCGAGACGAACCCGGCGGCGCTCGAGGGCTACAGGCCCGGCAACTACGACGAGAGCGAGGGGCAGAGCCCGAAGCGCCTGCGCGAGGCGCTCGCCCACAGCGTGAACGTCGCCGCGGTGGCGGCGCTCCGGGACGTGGGCCCCGAGGCCGTGGTCGCGTGGGCGCGCGAGCTCGGGATCGCGTCGAAGCTCGGCGCCGACCTGTCGCTCGCGCTCGGCGCCTACGAGGTAACGCCGCGCGAGATGGCGGGCGCCTACGCGACGTTCGCGGCGGGCGGCGTGTTCCAGGAGCCCGTCCTCGTGACGAAGATCACGGGCCCGCGCGGCGAGGCGCTGCCCTTGCCGGCGCGCCCCCCGCCGCGGCCGGCGATGACCCCGGCGGAGGCGTACGTCACGACGGACCTGCTCACGTCGGTCGTCGAGGTCGGCACGGCGAAGCAGGCGCTCTCGCTGCGCCGGCCGATCGCGGGCAAGACGGGCACGACGAACGACGCGAAGGACGCCTGGTTCGTCGGCTACTCGACCGACATCGCGTGCGCCGTGTGGACCGGCTTCGACGACGCCACGCCGCTCGGCGGCCGCGAGGTGGGCAGCAGCGCCGCCCTGCCGGCGTTCATCGCGTTCATGGACAAGGCGCACGCGGGGCGGCCGGCGACCGACTTCCCGGAGCCGCTCGGGATCGTGCGCCTCCCCATCGACCCGGAGACGGGCGCGCTCGCGACGCCCGGCCAGGAGAGCGCCGTCGAGGAGGTGTTCCTCGAGGGCACCGAGCCGACCGGGGTGGCCCTGCCCGACCCGTCCGCGATCGGGCAGGGGATCCTGGACCTGTTCAAGCCGCAGTGACCGTCGCCCGCGCCGCCGTGCCGCGAGCTGGCCAGGCGCCCGGCGCCCCGGCGAGCCCTGCGTCACGACGTCGCGTTCCTTCGGCGCGCGGGCGCGCTATGTTCCCGCTCGCCGCATGACACGGTCGCCGATCCTCGCCGCCCTGCTCCTGCTCGTGGCCGCGTGCAAGGGGCCGGCTCCCGACGAGGGGGTCGCGCTCTCGCCGCAGGCCGCGAAGGGCAAGGCCCTCTTCTCCACGCTCTGCGCGTCCTGCCACGCCCCCGCGGCCAAGCTGGTCGGCCCGCCGCTCAGCGAGATGGCGGCCCTCTACGCGACCGATCCCGCGGGCATCGTCCGCTGGGCCGTGACCCCGGGCCGCAAGCGCGCCGACGTCCCGCCGATGCCCAGCTTCCGCGGGGTCCGCGAGTCGGACCTCGCCGACGTGGCGCAGTACATCATCGAGGCCGGCACCGCGGCCGGAAAGCAGGCTCCATGATCTATTCGTTCGTCCTCGTCGTGCACTCGTGGCTGCGCTGGGCCGTCCTGCTGCTCGGGCTCCTCGCGCTCGTGCGATCGGTCCAGGGCTGGACCCAGCGGAAGCCGTGGACCCCGGCGGATCGCAAGGCGAGCGCCGCGTTCGTCGGCGCGCTCGACGCCCAGCTCCTCCTCGGCCTCCTGCTCTACGTCGTGCTCAGCCCGCTGCGGCCCACCTCGCTGGCCGCGCTGAAGGCCGCGATGCCCGTCGCCGCGCTGCGCTTCTTCGCCGTCGAGCATGTTTTCCTCATGATCGTGGCGGTGGCGGTCGCCCACGTCGCCTCGGCCCGGGCGAAGCGGGCCGCCGACCCCACGGCGCGGCACCGGCGCATCGCGCTCGGCGTCCTCTTCTCGCTGCTCCTCGTGCTCGCCGCCATCCCCTGGCCGTTCCTGCCCTACGGCCGCCCGCTGTTCCGGTTCTGAGCCGCAGCGCTACGCCGCCGCTCTCCCGGCCTTCCAGCCGGCCGCGAACTCCTCGATGCGCGCCTTCAGGGTGGCGCACTCGCGCCGGACGATCCTCGACGCGAACACGTCCTGCAGCAGCCGGTCGGCGAGCTTCCCCAGGAAGGGGAGGTTGAGCGACCCGCGCAGCTCGTCCGTGACGAGCGTGGCGCCGCCGGGCAGCGGCTTCAGCCGGTACTGCGAGGAGTGCGGGAAGGCGCTCTTCGGCGCCTTGAGATCCGTCTCGACCCAGCCGATCCCCGCGCCCTCTTCCCAGTGGGTCACCCGCGCGCCGCGCGCCTCGGGGGCGCTGCCGAAGAACGAGTGATCGATGAGCACGCGCGTCCCCTTGCCCCGGCGCAGGTCGGTCTCGAAGCGCATCGCCACGTGGAACTCGTTCACCTGCATGAGGCGCTCGAGATCGCTCATCCACGCCCACGCCACCTCGATCGGCGCCTCGATACGGATGCTCTCCTGGATGTACAGCACGAGGACCCTCGCTTTCGCCCGGGGAATCCGGCGCGGTCACCGTAGCACGGCGGGAGCGGCCGAAAGCGCCCGCGGCCGCCATCACTCGCGGATCTTCGTGTCCCTGTTGTAGCCGCGCGGGTGGAGCGGCGACAGCTTCTCCATCCAGATCTGCTCGAGCAAGGTGAGCTCGTCGTTCAACGAGAAGCTTGGATCGTCCTTGGTCTGCACGACCTCGAGCACGTCGAACGTGAAGGCCTCGGCGCCGTGCTCCTTCCAGTCGCGCTGGAGCTCCTGGTTCATGTGAGCGCCGATCGACAGCATGAAACGGTGCTTGTTGAGCGGCCCGTGGAGGTTCGTGCTGCTGCCGAGCAAGACCTTGCCGTTCACCGTGTTCTTCACCTGGAAGATGCCCGCCTGCTTGGGGGTCTCGAGGTACTTCCGCTTCAGTTCCTTGCGCGTATCCATCCTGCTCGCTCCCTGGGTGGGCTTGCCGGTCGCGGGGGGCTCCTTCCCCGGCTCCGGGGCCTCGATGCGTGTCTCGGGCGCCTTCGCTTCCTGCTCGATCAGCCAGTAGCGCTGGCCGTCGCGCGCCATGTACCCCTCGTCCACGAGCAGGCGCCGGATGGTGCAGTGGTCGGGATACAGGGTCTGGATGATCTCGTTCACCTCGCGCTCGCGGTAGCGCCGGCCCGCCTGGAACTTGCCGACGAACCGCTCGAGCACGATGCGCCGCTTGCGCCATTGCTTCGGCAGCTGGACCAGCGCGCCGTCGCGGAAGTAGGCGCGCATCACCTTGTTCCGCGATCGCTCCACGCGGCGCTGCCCCGGGCCGTCCTCGGCGCGCGGCAGCGCGGCGAGCTCCCTCAGCCGCAGATCGAGCAGATCGGCGCGCAGGGCATAGACCAGGTAATACTGGGTCTTGCGCTTCGTCACGAGGCCCGCCTCGTCGAGCTTCCGCAGGTGGAACGAGACGGTGGACGGCGCGCGCCCCAGCCGCTCGGCCAGCTCCTCGGCGCAGTGAGGCCGCTCGATGAGCGCGCTCACCACCTGGAGCCGCGAGGCGTCGGCGAGCGCCTTGAGCACGCCGACGCGCTCCTCGACGCTCAGGGCGCCCGCAGCGCCCGGCGTGGGCTCCGCAGGATCCGGTTCGACGGTCATCGAATCAGAATAGCGAGCGCCCGCGCCTGGTCAATCTGTTTCGACGAATGTCGAATCAGTCTCGGTGGGCTCGACGGGCGCGGTCGCGTCACGTCGGCAGACGCCGGCGGGCGAGCCGCCGGCGGGTGGACGCCGGCGGGCGAGCCCCGCGGGCGCTGCGCGTCACGCCGCGCTCACGCCACGTCTTCCCGGCTCATCCTGAGCAGCCACAGCGGCGCGAGCGCCTGCGACAGGCTCCGCGCGAGCGACGCCTCGGCGAAGCCCATCGCGTAGTCCTCGATCTCGATCGGGGCGGCCCTGCCCGGCTGGCGCGGGGGGTCGAAGCGGATCCTCCGGACCACGGGCAGGAGCGCCGCCGGGTTCGGCGGGAGCGCGCGCCCGTGCCGCGCGGCCTCGTCGAACGCCGCCTGCCGCTCGAGGTGCTCCCGCACCGCGCCCGCCGGCGAGAGGCCCGGCCGCGCCGGCAGCACGCGCACCCGCACCACCTCGGGGCCGCGCGCGAGCGACGTCCAGACGTGCGCGCCCGTCTCGAGCTCGAAGAAGTCGAGCACGCACAGGCCCACGACGCTCAGGACGAGCAGCTCCGCCGCGCGCGAGAGCGTCGCGTCGAGCCCCGCCGTCCCGCGGCCCTGCTCGATCTCGGGCCCGCGCCGCTCCCCGGCAGGCGCGCGGCCGGAGGGCGCGCTCGCCCAGCCGTCGACCTCGCCCGCCGCCTCGCCGTACGCGCGCGCGAGCGCCTCGAAGAGCCCCTCCTCGCGCGCGCCGCTCGCGCCGCCGGCCGGCGCTTCGTCGAGGTGCGCCGCGCGGAGCAGCTCGATCAGGACCGCGTGCTGGCCCGGCTCGTCCACCTTGCGGAGCGCGCGACGGAGGGCGTGGCCCTCGGCGATGCACTCCAGCACCTCCTGCTTCGCCAGCCGCCGCGGCGGTCGTGGCCGATGGCGCCGGTGGAAGAGGCGCATCCGGGAGCGGATCGACGCGTCGTCTCCCACGGTCACGTAGCCGAACCGCCGCATCTCCAGGTCGAGCTGCTGCTCCTCCTCGTCGTCGCCGCTCCGGCGCTGGGCGAGCTCGATGCGCTCGCGAAACGCCCGGATCGCGCCGCGCATCGCGTCGAGGTTGTAGACCGCCTCCGCGTGCTCCTCTGCCCCGGATCCCTCCGCGGCGGTCCGGCCGTGCTCCGCGAGGTGGTAGCGGATCCGCTCCGACAGGCGCGCGAGGCCGTCGCTCCGCTCGAGGTCGCCCACGAACTCGAGCAGCGGCGAGAGCTCGGCCGTGAGCGCGCCGAGCGGCTTGGCCATCAGCGGCGCGAGCGCCCACGCCGCGGCCGCGGGCTCGGCCTCCACGAGCGCCTCGCGGTGCAGGGAGAACGGGGGCGGCGCGGCGTCGCGGCCCGGGCCGGGCGCGGCGCCGTCGCCGGGCGCGGCGGTCGTGAAGATGCGGAGCAGCTGCATCGCGGCGGGCGCGCCGCGGGTGAGCGCGTCGCTGAGCAGCGAGCCGATCTCGTCCTCGATGAACCGCTTCACCGAGCGGGCGCCGTCCTCGGCCACGAACGCCTCGCGCGCGATCCGCTCGGCCACGCCGGCGCCCCGGCGCACGAAGACGCTCCGCTCGGCGAGCCCGCGCCGGCAGAGCAGCCGGTCGAGCTCCTTCTCGGCCACCCGCACCGCCACCTCGGGGGTCAGCGGCCGGAACGGCACGACGCGATCGATCCGGTTGAACAGCTCGGGCGGGAAGAACTCGCGCACGGCCCGCGCGACCTCCTGGGCCGCCTCCTCCGCCATCGCGAGCGCCCGCGCCTCCGGGAGGCCCGCGCCGCCGAAGCCGAGCGACGGCCGCGCCCGCGCGCCCAGGTTGGAGGTCATCACCACCACCGCGTGGTTGAAGTGCGCGGGCCGCGCCGCCGCGTCGGTGAGCCGGCCGTCCTCGAAGAGCTGGAGCAAGAGGCTGTGCACCGACGGGTGCGCCTTCTCGATCTCGTCGAGCAGCACCAGCGAGAACGGCTGCTCCCGCACCCGCTGCGTCAGGAGCCCGTCGGGCGCGTAGCGATCGCCGATGAGCCGCGCCGGCGCGTCGGGGCCGCTCTGCTCGCTCATGTCGAAGCGGAGGAGCCGCGACGCGCTGCCGTAGATGAGCTCCGCCATGCACTTGGCGAGCTCGGTCTTGCCGGTCCCCGTCGGCCCGGTGAAGAGGTACACGCCGTAAGGGCGCCGCGGATCCACGAGGCCCGCCTTGATGCGCGCCACGAGATCGGCCGCGGCGCGCACGGCCTCCGGCTGGCCGATGACCCGGCGGCCGAGCTCCTCCTCCAGCGCGCCGGCGTCGACCGGCTCGTCGCCGCCGAGCAGGAGCCTCGGCACGCCGGTCTTCTGCGAGAGGAGCCGGAGCACGTCCTGCGAGCCGACCGGCCGCGGCCCGCGCGCCGCGCCGCCGCGCGCCGGCTCCGCGGCGGGCGCGGGGGCGCGGACGACCTCGCGCAGCAGATCCATGGCCTTGCCCGGCAGCGCCTGCGCCGACAGCAGCGAGCCGCCGAGGTCGAGGATCGTCCGCAGCACGTACGGGCTCACGCGGGCGGCGTGGCGCTGCTCGAGGGCGCGGACCTCGCGCACCATGAGGCGGAACGTCTCGGAGGGGGTCGCCTCGGGGAGGAAGAGCGGCGTGAACAGGGCCGCGAACGACGGGGCGTCCTGCTCGAGGAGGCGGAACGCCTCCGGGGAGCACTCGCCGACCATCACGATCTCGCGGCGGGAGAGGGGGCCGCGGAAGAAGTCGGCGAGCGAGCGCTCGCTCTGGCGCGACCTCCCGGTCCGGCCGAAGTGGTGGATGTCGTCGACGACGAGGATCGCGCCCCGGCTGCGCGCGTCCTCGACGAGCTCGACTCCGCGCTTCTCCCAGTCGCCGAGGTGGCTCATGCCGGCGATGAGCCTGCGGCCGCTCACGGCGACGACGTCGCGCGCGCGGTCGAGGTTCTTGTGGGCGCCGTACCCGTCGGCCTCCAGGAGGTCGACCACCGCCCGGTGGATCAGCGTCGTCTTGCCGCACCCCGGCGGGCCGACGACGATGACCGGCTGGGCGCGGCCCGCGCCGAGCAGCAGCGCGAGCTGCTCGCGCTGCGGCGGCCGCGGCACGCCCGCGTCGAGGCTGCCCTGGGCCGCGCGCTGCGTGAGGCTCACGCCGAGGCTCGGGAGGACCTTGAGGCCGCGGCGCTTCTTCCAGCGGAACGCCGGGTCGGCGCCGGTGTCGTCGTCGCCCGGCGGATCCGGCAGGTCCGCGAGCGCCGAGCGCGGGGTGCACGAGAACGACAGCGTCGTGATGCGCTCCTTGCCACGGCTCCAGAGCTGCGCGATCGCGTCGTCGTCGAGCTCGGCCCACGCGGCCTGGAACAGCGCGCGGAGCTGCTCGTCGAGCGGGAGATCGTCGCGGACGGGCGCGGCGTCGCCCTGCCGGGTGGGGTGGTAGGCGAAGACGAGGCGCTCGTGCTCCGAGGCCCAGCGCGGCTCGAGCACGACGGGGCAGAGCCCGCTCACCTTGCGGCGCTCGCCGGACCCGGCGCCGGACAGCGCGAGCTCGAGGCGCACCTTCTCGAGCCGGATGCCGCGCGGCATCTCGAACCGCGCGAGCTCGGCCGCGCGCGCCTTCTCGAAGAGGGGCCTGAGGTCCTCGATGAGCAGGCGCTGGACGCGCTCCGGGTGCCGCCCCGCCCGCGATCGCGTGCTCGGGCCGAGGCCGAGCGTCACGCACTCGACGTTCGTGGTGCGGCGTTCGAAGAGCGGGATCGTGAAGTGCACGGCGGCGAGTGTAGCGGGGCTGCGCGGCCGGCCACCGGGGAGGCGTTCTTCCGAAGGCGGCGGAGCGTCAGCGCCCCTCTGGATTCGCCAGCCACGCCGCGAGGGTCTCGCCGTCCAGGGTCAAGACCACCTCGTCCAGGCGCTCCTCCCCGAGGCGCACCAACCGCTCGACCAGGGTGCTGCGCTCGTCGTCCGTCATCGCCCTGCCGAGCCGCTTCTCGAAGAGCCGCGCCAGCGCCAGCCGCTTGCCCTCGTCCAGGCCGAGCCGCTTGCCCTCGTCCAGGCCGAGCTGCCGCTGCTCCGCCTGGTAGCTCTTGAACCACTCCTGGATCTCCATGATGACGTCATCCTCCACGTCTTCCGGGAGCTGCCCGGGGATCTCGTAGCCGAAGTGTACCAAAAGCGGCAGGGCGACGCTCCGCTCCCAGGCGTCCTCCGGCAGCGCCATCAAGTCCTGCAGCGCCTCGTGCAGCACCCAGCGTGCACCCATCAGCCGCAGGATGAGCGTGCTGCGTGTGCGCGGCAGCTCCGAGAGCACCACGACGCGCACGTGCAGCGCCGGCGGCGGACCGTACACACCCGGGCTCAGCGCCTGACAGCCGTATCCGTCGAGCACCGTGTCGGGCCGTCCCGTGCTGACGACGATGAGCCACGGGAAAGGCACCTCGTTGCGAGACGCCGGCGGGGCCTCGATCCGATCGGGCGCGGTCCGCGCCCGCCGCTCCAGCTCGTGATGCCACGCGAGCTGCTTGCGCAGGCAATCGCGCATGTGCCGGAGGCCCGGAGTGTTGCGGAAGACCTCGAACATACATGGCCCGGCCGCCAGCTCGCCCAGCACGCCAAGCTCGCGCCGCACCGCCTCGCGCGCCGGATCGGGCACACACCAGACGTCGATCCGCTGGGTGGCCGCGGCGACCTCGACCTCGGTGTCCGACTCCGCCATGCGCCGGAGCGCGTCGCGCAGCAGACTCTTGATGAACTGGTCGGAGCGTTCGCGCATGGGACCAACATCCCCTCTCGATGCAGGCCATCGCGCACCGGTGTGCGCGACGCGTGGCCAGCGCGGCTCATGCATTGGTCCACAGAGCGCTGCACGAGAAATCGTGGAGGAAGAGAGCGATTTCTGTCGGAGAAAATCGGTGAAGGCAGCGGCGGATTCTCGAACGAACGAGTGGTGATGCCCGTAAAGGTGGATGTCGGTGGTGCGACGCAGCCGGCGGACTGCTGTTGAGTGGTCCCCTCGATCCTGCCGAAATCAGCGGAGGATGATCTCGGTCTCACCTTTACCGACGGCGTCACCAACTCGCCTCGGCCGCATGCGAACACCGGGACACCGGCGCTACTCGGACGCCGCCCCGTCCCCGCCCGCGCTGAAGTACTCGCTCCGATCGAGCCCGCTCCCCTCGTCCTCGAACAGGAGCAGGTGCGCCAGCGCGACCTCGTCGAGGCGCTCCCAGTACCACGCCGGATCCATGGCGAGCCGCGCCCGGCGCCCCGCGATGAGCACCGCGCCCTCGACCTCGTCGTGCTCGCGCGCGGCCGCCCCGCGCCGCCGCGCCGCGGACGAGCCGGCGGGCGGCGGGGCGAGCGACCGGTGCTCCCACTGGTCCTCGGCGATGCCAGCCGCGTGCGCGACGAAGTGCACGAACACGTGCAGCCGGCCGTCGCTCGGCGTGTCGCACGCGTCGCGCGCGGCGCCCGCGTCCCGCCTGCGCGTGACGAGCTCGTGGTGCCCCCGCTCGAGCGACAGGAACGCGCCCGCGTACGCGCCGGTGCAGCGGAAGAGCACGCTCCGGAAGCCGCGCTTCGGCTGATCGAGCGCCTCGAGCACGTCGCCCGGAGAGCGCGGCGGACCCCACCGCCGGCTCGCGGGCCACGCGCCGTCGCCGGGCCCCGCCCGGTCGCCGTCGATGTGCAGCGTCGCGCTCCACCCCCGCCGCGGGAGCTCCCGGAGGAGCGGCGCGAGCCACCGATCGAACGCCCCCTCGTCGAGCTCCTCCAGGATGAGCGTGATCGCGTCGCGCCGCGGCTCCGTCGCGACGAGCGCGCGCGGCAGCACCTTGCGGACGCCCTCCCACGCCGCGCGCGCCTCGCGCGCGAGCTCGCGCACCTCCTCGCCCTCGAGCAGCGCCATCAGCGCGAGCTCCTCGACGCCGTGCATCTCCTCCTGCGCGGCCGCGAGCTGCCCCCAGAGCTCGCTCAGCCGGTGGTGCTCGGCCTGCAGCGCCGCGGCGTCGATCTCCTTGCGGCGATCGCGCGAGCGCCCGCTCGACAGGCTCAGCTGCGTCAGCAGGAAGTCGATCTGCTCCCGGAGCTGCTCGATCGGCCCGAGGCCCATCCAGAGGTCCACCTCGCGCCGGAGATCGCCGACCTGCTCGACGCCGAACGCCTGCTGCCCCGCCCGCGCCGCGCGCCGCCGCCGCGCCACGAGGCGGAGCGCCGGTGTCTCCGCGCGACCGACCACGGCGCCCTCCGCCGGCGCCTCCGGCTCCCCCGCCTCGGCGACCCCCACGGTGAGGTCCCGCGCCTCGCCGCCGAGGCCCGCGAGCAGCCGCGCGAGGGGCGCCGCGAGGTGCTCCTCGACGTGGCGCCGGAGCGCCCGCGCGCCGTAGGCCGGCGCGTGGCCGTCCTCGGCGAGCCGGGCGAGCGCCCGCGGCGAGACCTCGAGCGCGACGCCCGCCTCGGAGAGCCCGCGACGCCGGCTCAAGCGCTGCGCCGTCAGGCGGGCGACCTCGGAGAGCTCCGCGCGCGTCAGCGATCGGAACGGCACCACGCGATCGATGCGGTTCACGAGCTCCTGCCGGAACGCGCCCGCGACCACGCGCTGGTAATGCGCCTCGTCCAGCGCGGCCTGCTCCTCCGCGGGCGCCGCGCCTCGCTCGCCCGCGAACCCCGCCTGCGCGCGCCGCTCCGCCGCGCCGAGGTTCGAGGTCATGATCACGATCGCGTTGTGGAAGTACGCCGTCCTGCCGCGCGCGTCGGAGAGGCGCCCCTCGCCGAGCACCTGCAGCAAGAGATCGAACACGGCCCGGTGGGCCTTCTCGATCTCGTCGAGCAGGAGCACGCAGAACGGCTGCTCGCGCACCCGCTGCGTGAGCAGGCCGCCCGCGCCGTCGGTCCCGCGGATCAGGCGATCGGCCGCGCCCTCGCTCGAGAACTCGCTCATGTCGAACCGCGAGAGCCGATCGGGCGACCCGAAGAGCAGCCCCGCGAGCGCGCGGGCGAGCTCGGTCTTGCCGACGCCGGTCGGCCCGACGAAGAGGAACGTCGCGAGCGGCTTGTCCGGCGGCGCGAGCCCCGCCTTCACCACCGCGATCGTCTCGGCGAGCGCGCGCACCGCGCGCTCCTGCCCGACGACGCTCGCCCCGAGGTCGCGCGCCACGCGATCGACCCGGAGCGGCAGATCGTCGCGCAGCAGGAACGCCGGCATCCCGGTGCGCATCGAGAACAGCTCGTAGAGGTCGCTCCGCCCGAGCGTGACCGGCTCCCCCTGCGCGGTCCGCTCCCGCTCGTGCACGGTGCGCAGGTCGTCGTAGAGGCGGACCGCCTTGCCCGGGAAGGCGCTGTAGGGGAGGTAGCGCTCGGCGAGATCGACGAGCGCCGTCAGCGCGTCGCCCGCGACCGCGGGGCGGTGCGGCTCGACGCGGCGGTCGCGCTCGGCGCGCTCGGCGAGCGCCCTGCGGGTGGCCTCCGCCGAGAGCGGCTCGACCCGGATGCGGCTCAGGCCGGCGAAGAAGGCCCAGTGCCGCCCCTCGAGCGCGTCGAGCCGGTCGTCCCGCAGCTCGCACACGACGCGCACCCGCCCCTCGTCGAGGTAGGGCCGCATCGCGCCGGCGAGGTCCACGTGCCCCCCCTCGGCGCGCTCGGCGAGGAGGTCGTCGAGGTTCTCGAAGTACAGCACCGCGTCGAGCGCCGCGGCGGCCTCCATCACGCCGTGGATGCGCTCCTGCCACTGCCCGAGCCCGCTCATGCCCGCGACGAGCTGCGCGCCCGACGTCGCGTAGACGAGCCGCGTCTGGCGCGCGACGTAGGCCTGCAGGAGCGCCGTCTTCCCGGCGTGCTCCGGGCCGACGAGCAGGACGCCGAGGCGCTCGTCGCCGTCGAGCAGCGCGGCGAGGCGCGCGAGCTCCGCGTCGCGGCAGGCGAGCGGCGGCGGCGCCGGGCTCCGCTGCGCGGCCACGTGGAGCGGCGTCGCGACCGAGACGAGCGCGTCCACCGCCTTCTTCCGCCGCGCGCGCTCGGCGACCGAGGCGCCGCCCTGCCCGCGCCCGCCCGCGGGCTCGGGCTCCGGCAGCGGGGCGTGGAGCACCTCCAGGCGGTGCGCGCTCCCGGGCAGGAGCCCCAGGTGCTCCCACGTCGACAGCGCCTGCGAGGCGAGCAGCCGGCGCACCTCGTGCCGGATCGCCGGCGCGATCGGCTCGCCGGCCTCGACGTAGAACGCGTGGCCGAGGCTCGGCACGAGCACCCACGCGTCGCGCGCGTCGCGCGCGCCACGCGCCGGCGACGCGCTCTGGGGCCCGCCGCGCGCCGCCCGCTCGCCGGCGGGCACCACGACGCACGGGAAGCTCACCGGCGTCTCGCGCCGCAGCTTGCGCGGCAGATCGTCGCGCGGGACGGGGACGTCCACGGAGAGGAGCTCGGTCCCCTCCGGGAACGAGAGCCGGGAGATCGCCTCGGGCTGGGCGCGCGCCGCGTGCTCGCGCAAGAAGAGCTGCTGCTCGACGAGGACGTCCTCGTCGCGGCCGAAGCTCGCGGCGTCGGGCGCCGCGACGGGGAAGGCGACGCACGCGCCGTCGAAGCGCTCGCGCACGAAGACGAGCGCCCGCGCGGTGCGCCCCTCGCGCGCCTCGGGAGCGCCGTCCGCGGAGGCGCCCGCTCCGTCCTCGGGAGCGGGCGCGGATCGCCCCTCGTCGCCGGCGCTCGCGCTCATCCGAGGGGGCGGAGCAGACCCGATCGGCCCGGTCGGCGCAATCGGATCGGCGCGCCGCTCACGACGGGTCGGCCTTGGGCGTCGCGGGCGTGCTCGGGGGCAGCTCGGGCTTCTTGATGTACTCGGTCGGGAGCTCGCCGGTGAGCGCCTTGAGGAAGGAGACGATCGCCTTCACCTCCTCGGGCTTGGCCTCCACGCCGAGCTGGTGCCACGCCATCTTGGTCACGGTCTCGTCGAGCGTCGCGATCGAGCCGTCGTGGAAGTAGGGGAAGGTCTTCTCGATGTTCCTGAGGCTCGGGACGCGGAAGAAGAACTTGTCCTTCTCGTCCTTCGTGGCGTCGAAGCGCCCGTTGTCCTTGAGGCCGGCGTACTCCTTCACGAGGCCGAGCTTCTGGAACGTCGAGCCGCCGACGGCGACGCCCGTGTGGCAGGTCGGGCAGCCGAGCGAGATGAACTTGTGGAACCCGGCCTTCTCCTCGGCGGTGAGGGCCTTGTCGTCGCCGTCGAGGTACTTGTCGAAGCGCGACGGCGTGACCAGGCCGCGCTCGAACGCGCCGATCGCCTTGGCCATGTTGTCGTAGGTGATCGGCTCCTTGTCGTCGGGGAAGGCCGACTTGAAGAGCTTCACGTACTCGGGGATCGACTTGAGCGTCGTGATGACCCGCTTCTCGTCGGGCATGGCCATCTCGACGGGGTTCAGGATAGGCCCCTTGGCCTGGTCCTCGAGCGTGGCCGCGCGGCCGTCCCAGAACTGGGCGACGTGGTGGCCCGCGTTGTAGGCCGAAGGCGAGTTGCGGCCGCCGAGCTGGCCCTTGTGCCCGGAGGAGAAGTTCTTGTTGTCCACGCCGTAGTTGGACAGGTCATGACACGAGTTGCAGGAGATATCGTGGTTCTTCGAGAGGCGCGTCTCGTACCAGAGCATCCTGCCCAGGGTCACCTTCTCATCGGTGATCGGGTTCTTGTCGTACTCGAATTTGGCGGGCAGGACCTTGAAGGACTTGACGTCGTCCGGATTGAAGACGAGCGGCTTCACGTCGCCCGTCGTCGAGGGCTTTGCCGTGGTCGAGGCCGGGGGGGCCTTGTACTCGTACTCCGCGGATCGTTCGCAGGCGCCGAGGCCGGCGGCGACGAGGAGCACACAGACGAGAGATGAGGGCGAACGCATGATGTCTCCTGGCTCGTGAGGACGAAGTCCACGGTAGATAGAGCCGCCTGCTACGTCAACGCGCGCCTCAGCCGCGCCGCCGCCGCCGGCCAAGGCGCGCTGCGCGGCGCCGTCGCGCGGGGCGCCCGGCGACGCGGTGCGTGTTACCGCCAGGTTGCGACTCCTGGTCTCGAGGGTAGCGCAATGGGCGCTGAGGTGCCGCCTTCGCGTCCATCTCCCCCGAGGTGCGCATTTCCGCGTCATCCGATTTCTCCAGGCGGACGCGGGGCGCGCTCGCCGGCGCGGCGCCGCGGGCGCGGCCGCGGCGGGCGATTGGGGGGGACGCGGCGAGGGCGCTCGGCTCGGGGCTCTTGCGCGGCCCGGGCGCGGTGGGCAACCCTTGCGGCCGTGCAATCGCCGATCGACAGCGGGGTCGTGCTCATCACCGGCGCCTCGTCCGGCATCGGCCGCGCTCTGGCGCGCGAGGTCGCCGGCCGCGCCCGGGCGCTCGTGCTGGTGGCGCGCCGCAGGGATCGCCTGGAGGCGCTGCGCGCCGAGCTCGCCGCGGCGCGTCCGGGGCTCACCGTGCTCGTCTTCGGCTGCGACGTCACCGATCGGGCGGCGGTCGACGCGATGCTCCTCGCCGTCGCGGCCGAGGTCGGGGGGGTCGACGTCCTCGTCAACAACGCCGGCTTCGGCGATCTTGGCGTGTTCGACCTCTCGGCGTGGTCGCGCACCGAGCAGATGATCGCGCTGAACGTGACGAGCCTCGCGTACCTCACGCACCGGCTCGTCGGCCCGATGGTGTCGCGCGGGCGCGGCGTGATCGCGAACGTGAGCTCCGGCTTCGGGCTCACGTTCGGGCCGGGGATGGCCGCGTACATCGGCACGAAGCACTTCGTCACGAGCTTCACCGAGGGCCTCCGCCTCGACCTGGCCGGCACCGGCGTGCGGGTGACGCAGGTCTGTCCCGGGCCGGTGCAGACCGAGTTCGCGGAGATGGCCGGCAATTTCACCGGCCTCGAGCCTCCTCTGCTCCTGTCGATCTCTCCGGAGCGCTGCGCGCGCTCCCTCGTCCGCGCGGTGGACCGGGGTCGCGCGCTCGTCGTGCCCGGGGTGGTGGCGTGGTTCGTCGTCTACCTCGGCGTCCTCTGCCCCCGCTGGCTGCTCCGGCTCGTCTACCGGCCGATCGCGCGCATGCTGCGCAAAAAGCAGCTCGCCGTGCGCGGGGCCCCGGCGCCGCCCTGAGGCGCGTCGCGGCCGCGTCCGCACGCGGGAGACGCGGAGCGGAGCGCCGCCGAACCGACCGTCGCCTCGCGCCACGCCGCGCTGGGGGGGCCGCGTCGCGGCAGGTTCATCTCCGGGGCGATAGCCCTTGTGGTAGCGTCGTGCGCGGCTCGCCAAGCCCCTGAGGAGAACCACGGATGAAGAAATATCGGTGCCTGGTCTGCGATTTCATCTACGACCCGGCGGTCGGCGACCCCGACAGCGGCATTGCGCCGGGGACTCTGTTCGAGCACCTGCCCGACAGCTGGGCTTGTCCGGAGTGCGGCGCGACCAAGGCGGACTTCGAGCCGATCGAGGACTGAGCGCGCTACCCCGCGCCGCGGCGGGGCAGGTGCCATGGAGGCGCGGGCGGGCGGGCACATCGGTGGTCCGCCCGCCGTGCCCCTGTGTTTCGTGACACCGCTCGCGCGCCGCCGCGCGAGCGACCTCGGGCCGGGCGAGCTCGGCGCCTCGGATGGGGCCAGCCGCAGCGCTCTCGCGGTGCGCTCGGCGCGGCGCGACGAGCGCGGCAGGCGGCGCGGGAAGCGCTCTACGGTGACCGAAGTACACCGCGGCGAACGAGAAGCGTCCTGCGGCGGCCGAGAGACACGGTGCCGTGCGTGACGACGCATCGCGGTGCAGTGGAGCCAACCGCGGCCCACGCTCGGTGCGCGCCCGCTGGCGGCGATACCGGAGGTGGAAAGAAGAACTGCTAAGAAAGAGAATTGAACGACTTCGAGGGTGGACCTGACAGGGATCGAACCTGCGACCTCTAGAGTGCGATTCTAGCGCTCTCCCAACTGAGCTACAGGCCCTCGCTTTCGAGAGCGCGGACTCTACCCGCCTGGGCGCGGCTGTCAAGCGAAGAAAGCAGTTTCTGTCCGGGGTCGTCGCGCCCTGCCTGAGCGGCGCTTTCGCGCGCTCTCTCCTGAGCCTCCTCCGCCTCGTCGCCCGAGCTCGTCCCTGGCTTCGGCGGAGGGCAGGCCCTCGGAGGGGGCCCCCTGCGTGCGCGGCGCGCCGAGGGCCTGCGCCGCGAGCGAGGCCTAGTTAGCCGGGCTCTGGTCCGTCTGCGCGGGCTCGCCGGGCGGCTCGGCCTGCGCGCGCGCCTGGGCCTTCGGGTTCTGGAAGGAGAAGAGCCGCTCGCGCTCCTCCCCGTAGCTCTGGGTGCTCCCCCACTTCGGGTTCCAGTCCTTCACCCAGTACACGTCCCCCGAGACGATCGCGTCCTCGGGCCGCCCCGTGCGCTCGGGGTAGCGGTACATGTACTCCTTCATCGCGTCGCGGTACGAGGTGTTCGCCGGCAGCTTGATGCGGGCGAAGTAGTCGCACCAGATCTGGGTGTACGCGAAGCTCTTCGCGTTCAGGAGATCGAAGTTCGGCGGCTTGCCCGTGAAAGGATCGATGTGGCGGCCGTCGACCGTGACGGCGTCGACGACGATCGTCCCGTCGTCCATCACCGGGTTGGGCGAGAACATGAACCAGCCCTGGAGGAACCGGAGCTTCTGCGCGAGGACCCGCGTCTCTTCGGGGTGCGGCACCTTCCAGCGGTTCTTGATGACCCAGAGCTCGACCGCCGCCTGGTTCACGGCGCCGACGAACATCACGAGCGCGCCGACCTCGCGCAACGCGACGAGCGCCTTCCGGCCGGCGAGCCGGAGCGGCGCCGGCGGGGGCGCGACCTCCGAGCGCTCCGGGGCCCGCACGCCGAGCGTCCGGCCCAGGCTGCGGCGGTGCGCCGCCGCCATCGCCGCCGTGACCGCGTCGCGCACGAGCGGCAGGCGGAGCGCCCACGCGACCGCGGGGCCGAGCGGGATCGCCGCGACGACGTCCGCCAGCGCCGAGGCGCCCTCGACCGCCTTGCCGTCGGGGCGCCGCGCGGCGAGCCCGTGCGCCGCGGAGCTCGACGCCTCGAACGTCAGCAGCCCGAACCGGTCCATCCGCTTCAGCACGCGGCAGGCGAGGAGGGCGCCCGGCGACCGCGGGTCGAACAGCACGACGCGGGCCCGGTGCGCGCGCCGCATCGTGCGCGCGGCGATCTCCCAGTCCTCGCGGCCGAAGAGGAGCGTCGAGAACACGCAGAGCGCCCACGCGAACGGCCCCAGCACGAACGTCGTGCCGAAGCCGACGTGCAGCACGTTCATCATCACGAGCGCGAGCCGCCGCGCCCACACGCGGCCGAGCGGCGAGAGGAGGCACACCGGCATCGCCGCCTCGAACGCGATCACCATCTTCGTCATGAACAGGATGACGAAGTTCGGCGCGTAGTCGCGGATGTCCGCCACGATGGGCGTCACCATCCGGTCGACGTAGAGCACGTAGTGGATCGCGGTCCCGTTCTTCCAGGCGGGGCCGGTCTTGTGCACCACGTTGAAGAAGTAGATCGCCGCGATCTGGATCAGCAGGATGGGCCCGACGAGGGTCACGAAGTCGTTCGGCTTGAGCGGGTCGTCGAGGCCGGTGCGATCGTTGAGATCGTCGGCGGTCCGCTCGCGGCTCCGCTTCATCGACGCGAGGAGCGCGTCGAGCGAGAAGCGATCGCCCAGCGGCAGGAAGCACGTCCAGAGCAGGAGCAGGTTGTGGACGACGTAGCCGCCGTTCTCGATGAGCAGGACGCGCCCGTTCATGCTCGTGACGAACACGAGCGAGAGCACCTGCATGAGCTTCGTCTTCCAGCCGATGAGCAGGCAGACGTAGGTCGCGAAGATCACGACCCAGAGGACCGCGAGCTCGCCCGGCGTGGAGAAGGCGTTGACGAGCGAGAAGTTCCCGCTGCCCTGCGGGCGCCAGAGGTTCACGTGGTTCGGCAGGACGCCGATGTCCGCGAACATGTCGTTCCACGCCCACGTGCGGCGGAACAGGTCGCCGATCAGGAAGAAGCCGAGCAGGATGCGCGTGAAGCCGAGCGTCCGCCGGTCGAACGTGAAGAAGCTGTCCCGGAGGATGTCCCACATCGATGGCCCGCGCGCGGGGGGAGCCGCCTCCGGCTCGCCGTCGGCGTCGCTGTCTGCGTCGCCGTCGTCCGCCGCGGCGCCGTCGTCCGCCGCGGCGCCGCTCTGCTCCTCGTCGCGCGCGGCGCCGCCCGCGGGCGCGCCCTCGCCTCCGCCGGAGCTCCCCTCGGCGGCGGCCTTCCGGCCGGCCGCGTGGCTCCCGCTGGTGTCCTCGTCCCGGAGCGCGCCCTCGGGCCCGCGCTCGTCGCGATCGTCGTTTGCGTTCATAAGGCGTCGAGGTCGGTGCTGCGCGAGCGGAGCGCTCGCCGCTGTCGGTCCCTACCTACCGCAACCGCGCGGGCGCCGCACGAGGCGACCAGGGTCGCGACGCGCGGGCGCGCCGGGGCCCTGGGCGCCTCGCGCGGCGGCGGCGCGGCGTGCTCGATGCGCGGGGGCTCACGCGGCGGCGGCGCGGCGCGCTTGATGCGCGCGGCGCGGGGCGGTAACGGGGAGGGGAGGTGCCCCCGATGCCCGACGCGGAAGAGCGCCTTGCGCTCGCGGCCTGCGCCTTCCTGGCCGGCTGCATCCTGCTCGCGCCGCGCGAGTGGGTCTCGGCGGGGCTCGCGCTCGCGCTCGCGGCGGTGCTCTTCGCCTGGCACTTCCGGCTGCGCGCGGGGGCCCGTCGGGGCGGGCCGGCGGCCGCGACGGCGGCCGCCGGCGCACAGGGCGCGCCGGTCGAGGCGGGCGCGCCGGGCCTGCCCGCCGCCGCGGGCCTGTCGGCCGCTCCGGGCCTGCCGGCCGCCGCCGAGGGCTCGCCGGGCGAAGCGAGCGCTCAGGCCTTGCCGGGTGACGAGCGGCGCGAGTCCGGCTGAACGCGCAGCGGCGGGCGGCCGAAGCGGGCGCGCACGCGATCGGCGACCGACCGCATTTTCGGCGCCCCGAGGAGCCGCCGCTCCAGCCGCCGCTTGCCGGGGATGTCGAGGAGCATCACGCCGATCAGGATCACCAGCGCGCCCGGGCCCGGAATGCCGGGCAGCGAGAGCAGGATCCCGAGCGCCACGGCGACGACGCCGAGCAGGTTCTTCCCGACGCGCGCCGACACGCGCATCCAGGCGGGGCGCCCTGGCAGGAACGGCTCGTCCTCCTGCTTCTGCAGGTAGTCCTCGGGCAGGCGGACGAGCACGAACGCGACCAGCGCCGTGCCCGCGACGAAGCTGGCGGCGCCCACGCCCACCCCGATCGCGATCTGCTCGCGATGCGCCTGCACGAACGAGATCGCGGAGCGGACGGCATCCATCATCGAGGAGGCGAGGAGCATACGGCGCGCGGCCGGCCGGGGCGAGGCCGCCCGGTCCTCAGGGGACGAGCACGGTGCCGATCGACCCGGGCGCGCTCGCCTCTCGCTCGAGATCGCCCGGGCGGAGCCGCCCCACGATGTGGATGCGGCGGACGCCCTCCGCGAGCGCGGCGAACGACTCCTCGAGCTTCGGGATCATCCCGCGCGTGACGGCGCCGCTCGCGATGAGCGCGCGCCCCTCGGCGACGGTGAGGCTCGGGATGCGCGAGGCGGGGTCCGAGACGTCGCGCAGCACGCCCGGCACGTCGCTCACGAGGAAGAGCCCCGCGGCGCCGAGCTCGATGGCGACGCGGTTGGCGACGGTGTCGGCGTTGATGTTGTAGACCTGCCCGTCCGTGGCGGCGCCGAGGCAGGCGAGCACGGGCACGTAGCCGCCGCGCCCGAGCAGCTCGAGGAGCCCGCGGTCGACGCCCGTGATGTCGCCGACGAGGCCGAGGTCCACCGGATCGGGGCCGGCGCTCCGGTAGACCTGGGGCGGGCGCTTGACCGCGGAGAGGGCGGGCCCGCTCGCGCCGTGGAGCCCGACGGGCCGCGCGCCCGCGGCGAGGAGCGCGGCGCAGAGGTCGACGTTGAGCTTGCCGGCGACGACCATCTTCATGACGTCGAGCGTGTCCGCGTCGGTGACGCGCTGGCCAGCGACCTGCCGGACGGGGATGCCGAGGCGCTCCTGCAGCCGGGTCGCCTGCGCACCGCCGCCGTGGACGACGACCGCGCGCGCGCCGGCGCGGGTGAGCGCCGCGAGATCGCTGGCGAGGACGGCGAGGGCCGGGCTGCCCACGACCTCGCCGCCGAGCTTGATGACGAGCGGGCCTTCCGACGCTGTCACGGGCGCCTCCGCGTTGCTCTGGGACGGTTCATGGGCGGACACGTACCACTTCTGCAGCGGGCGGGGCAGAGGTCGCCGGGCCCCTGCGCGCGCTGGCCTCCGCGCCGCGGCGGCGCCGGGGCTTCCGTGGCATGCTGGCGCGGTGATCCAGGCCCTTCGACAGGCGCTGTCCAGCCGCACGGCGCCGATGCTCGCGCTCCTCGAGCGGCTCGTGAACCTCAACTCGTTCACGGACAACCCGCGCGGCGGCGACGCGGTGGGCGAGGTCCTCGCCGACGAGCTCGCGACGATTTCCGGCCTGTCCGTGCGCCGGTTCCCGAGCGCGCGGTTCGCGGCGCACTGGGTGGTGGAGAGCGAGGCGGCGAAGGCGTCGCCGGCGGGTCACGTCGCCCTCGTCGGGCACCTCGACACGGTGTTTCCCCCGGGCGTCTTCGAGGGCTTCCGCCTGGACGGGGAGCTCGCGCGCGGGCCCGGCGTGCTCGACATGAAGGGCGGGCTGGTGGTGGCGATCGAGGCGCTCAGGGCGCTCGAGCGGATCGGCGCGCTGGCGGAGATCCCGGTGCGGCTCGCGATCGTGTCGGACGAGGAGGTCGGGTCGCCCGAGGGTCGCCCGCTGCTGCAGCGCGAGCTCGCGGGCGCGGCGTGCGCGCTCGTGTTCGAGGCGGGGCGCGAGGGGGACAGGATCATCACCGCGCGCAGGGGCACCGGGGGGGTGACGGTGCGGGCGACGGGCAAGGCGGCGCACGCCGGCAACGCGCACGAGCAGGGCGCGAACGCCATCTGGGCGCTCGCCCGCTTCATCGACGGGGCGCAGCGGCTCACCGACTACGCGCGGGGCGTCACGGTCAACGTCGGCAAGGTGAGCGGCGGGCAGGGGAGGAACACGGTGCCCGACGCGGCGGAGGCGGCGGTCGATTTCCGCTTCGTGAGCCTCGCGGACGGCGAGGCGATCCTCGCTGCGCTCGCCGCGGCGGCGCGCGAGGCGGCGCTCGAGGTGCCTGGCACCTCGGTGCGCGTGGACGGCGAGGTCGCGCGGTCGCCGCTCGTGCGGACGGAGGCGAGCGCGGCGCTTTGCCGGGAGTACGCGGCCTGCGCGCGGGCGGCGGGGCTCGGCGACGCCGAGGCGCCGCTCATCGGCGGCGGCTCCGACGCGAGCTCGACGGCCGAGATCGGGATCCCGTCCATCGACGGTCTGGGGCCGCGGGGCAGCGGCTTTCACACGAAGGACGAGCTCATCGAGGTGGCGACGCTCGTGCCCAAGGCGGAGGCGCTGGCGGCCTTCCTGCTGGGTCGGCGCGCGTCGGTGAGGGGATAGCGCGAGGGCGCACCGGCGAGCGAGGAGCGAGGCACCTCGTGTGGAGGGGTGGCCTGTGCTGACTGGGGCTTCGCGAGATTCCCTATCTGAACGACTCCGGATCTCTCCTTCGACGGATTCGGAACAGAGCAGCAGGGCAATGACAGATGCCCACCCCCGGCCCGTGCTCGGCCCTTCGGGCCTGCGCGCGGTCCGCCCCTCCCAAGTCCCGCGCTCCGCGCGGGACGGGAGGGGTGCGTCCGTTCCCTGAAAGGGTGCCGTTGGTGCGGCAGCCCTCGATCACGTCCCCTCGGGCTCCGGCCGCGGCGCTCGCACGAGCTTCAGGTGCCGCGGCATGGCGCCGCTCCCGCTGGCGCTCCGTGGCGGGCAGCCGGACGGCGCGGCGTGCACGTCATCGTCCCGCACGAAGACGTTGGGCCGCGCCTTCGACGGCGGCGCGAGATCCTCGACGGCCTCTCCGCGGGCGGCCCGCTCCGCCATGCAGCACGCGCAGTAGCGCTCCGGGTCCCAGTCGATGTCCTCGAGGCCCATCTTCCGCACCCACGACAGCTCCCACATCAGCGTCGGGCTGACGTGGATCACGTTTCCCGAGCGACGCACGCCGCTGCTGTGGAACCACCGACGCTTCGACATGGGCGCACCTCTCGAGCCGAGGGCGCCCATCTTGCCGCCGATGGAGTAGCTCGCCAAGCGCTCTCCCGTTGAAATCCGTGATGCTGCGCGGCCTTACGTCTGACCTCGTGGAATCGTCACGAAATTCACATGATGGCTTTCATTGCCCGCAGCTCTTGCCGGTCATGAAAGTCCCAGCTGCTTCCGGCGCTCCGCAACGCTCACTCCAGCACCACGAACTTGAGGTACCGCCCCTCCCACCACGCCGGCAGCGTCGGGTGGTCCTCCGGCTGTCCGTGGATCGCCCGCACCCGCAGATCGTCCCGCTCCAGGGTGGCGTCGTCGAGCGTCGCCAGGAAGTCCTCGGCCGTGATGTGGCTCGAGCACGACGCCGCGCACAGCACGCCGCCGCGATCGAGCACGCGCGCGACCGCGGTGTGCAGCCGCCGGTAGGCGCCGAGCGCGCGCGGCTTGGCGCGCTCGCTCGGCGCGAAGCTCGGCGGATCGGAGATGATGAGATCGTACCGATCGCCGCGGGCGCGGGCCTTCTCGAGGAAGTCGAACGCGTCCGCCGTCACGAAGTCGTGCGCCGCGGGATCGACGCCGTTCTCACGGAACGTGCGCTGCGCGGTCGCGTGCGCGGCCGGCGCCGAGTCCACCGAGGTGACCCGCACCGCGCCGCCGAGCGCAGCGGCCACCGAGAAGCCGCCCGCGTAGCTGAACAGGTTGAGCACGCGCCGGCGCCCGGCCGCGAGCGCGCGCACCCGCGCGCGGTTGTCGCGCTGGTCGAGGAACGCCCCCGTTTTCTGCCCGCGCGCGAGATCGACCTCCATCGCGACCCCCGTCTCCCGCACGAAGAGGCGATCGGGCAGCGGCGGCCCGTGCAGGTGCGCGAGCTTCTTGCCGTCCGCGTCCACGCCCGTAGCCTCCCCGCGGGCGCGCAGGCCGATCGAGCGCACGCCGCGGGCGCCGAGCGCGCGGGCGAGGTGCGGGAGCAGGCGGTCGAGCCACGGCGCGAGCATGCCGCCGTCGAGGCGGACCACCGCGACGCGCTCGTACCGATCGATGACCAGCGAGGGAACCCGGTCCCCCTCGCCGTTGCACAGGCGGTAGGCCGTCGTGTCGCGGCCGTCGAACCAGCCGTCGCGCAGGGCGAAGGCGCGCTCGAGCCGCTCCGCGATGGCGCGCTCGTCGAGCGCCGGCGCCTGCGCGCGCTGGAAGACGCGGACGGCGATCGGCGCGTCGGCGTCCCAGAGCCCCCGCCCGAGGAACGGCGCGCCCTCGGCCGACAGCTCGACGACGTCGCCCGTCGCGCCGGCGGCGGCGCCGCCGGCGCGAGGCGCGCGCTCCCCGCGCCGGCGATCCCCGGCGCCGGCCGCGCGCCCGCCGCCGCCCGCGATGCCGTCTCGGTACACCCACGGGTGGCCGCGGCGGACGGCGGCGGCGGCAGTCGCGGTGAGATGGACCCGCATCGACCCCGCCTAGCACGGTAAGCTCCCAGCGTGCTGCACCGTGTTGTCTCGATCGGCTGTGCCTGCTTCGGGGGGATCCTGCTCGCCGCGCTCGGCGGACCCGGCTGCACGCAGGACCACGACCTCCTCGGCCGGGATCCGCCGAGCGCGGCGAGCACGTCCGGCGCCGGCGGCGGCCCGGGATCGACCTCGAGCAGCGCGACCACCACGGGGGCGGGCGGCGGCGGCGTCGTCGAGCCGCCGGGGCCGACCAGGCTCACCGTGGTGAACGGCGTCGCCGATCACGACGCGGTCCGCTTCTGCTTCCTCGCCTACCCCGACGGCACCGGCGCCGGCGTGGCGCCCTGGCCGGGCGAAGGCGCGGGCCTCGGCTTCGCCCGGTCCCGGGCGATCGAGCCGCTCGGCGCGGCGATCCCCGAGGGGGCGAGCGTGCGCGCGCACGTGATCGCCGGCGACCTCGGCGCGACGGAGGGGCTCGATTGCGCCGAGATCCTCGCGCTCGCCGCGGAGCCCGCCGCCCCGATCGTCGCCGCGGGGCTCCCCGTGGTGCCGGCGCCGGTGTTCGCCGAGGAGAAGAGCCTCCTCCTCGTCGCGACCGGCTGCCTCGGCGGCGAGGGACACACGCACGCCAGGGAGAAGCAGGGCTGCGGCGACGCCTACACGGCCGACACGCCGACCGCCGGCCTCGTGGCGGTCGCCATGTCGCGGCAGACGAGCTTCGGCAGGCTGAGCTTGCAGGTCGCCCATGCGAGCGCGGCGGCGCCGCCGGTCAACGTGCGGCTCGCGCCCGGGCGCGCGGACGTGAGCGCGGTGCCCGTCGCGCAGGACCTCTCGTACGGCGCGATCTCGCCGTTCCCTCCGTTCGTCGGCCTCTCGCGCGGCGACCTCGGCGCGCTCGAGGAGGTCGAGATCGAGACCTACGAGCCGCTCTCGGCGACGGTGACGTCCTCGGTGCCGATGCGCGAGATCCTGGCGAACAGCGATGTGCCGGCGGACGACGTCTCCGACGGTCAAGGGCTCGTGCTCGTGGCCATCGGGGCTGCTCCGGGGACGGCACGCGGCGGGTTCTGGCACCCCCTGACGTACGCGCTGTTGTGGGCGGATCCCTGAGCCGCCCCGATCATCCCATCTCCGGTATCCCGCGCTGACCGCCCCTCGCTGGGAGGTGGGCACACCTCGTCCGGTCGCTCTCGCAGGGCGACGAGGCGCCGCAATTCCGCCTTGGGCATCGAGGCGACGTCGAGCGTGGTCTGCAATCCACGTTGCTCGTGTGGTGCGCTGCGTTGTCCGGTGCGCGCGGCGCGGCCTCGGTTGCTTCTGTGCAATCGACTCGGGTGTGTCCGCCGTGCCCGACGAGCTTGCAGGGGACGTGGTCGTATTGAAGGATAAGGATTCTGCTCCCTCGGTCCCGGGCACCTCTGTCTCCCCAGCAGGTCTCCTCCTCGCAGGCCCGCCGTGGCTCTGCCCGGCGCTTCATTTCGAGGTCGTCACGCCGGGAAAATCGCGAGTCGCTCGACGAGCGGGAGCGCCCTGTACGGACGACATCACAGGAGAATGCGCGCGCCGTGACGTTCGGATGAATCTCCAGTATAACGCGAGTGCCTACATTCCGAGGGGGGGAAGAGAACATGGCGACACAGGTATTTGTCGGCGCGAGCTCCACGGCGGATCCAAAGAAGGCTGCCTCGGAGGCCGTGGCCGCGGCGCTCCGCGAGTCGGCGCGCTCCGAACACGCCGGTCACGCCGGTCACGCCGGTCACGCCGGTCACGCCCATTCCGCAGCGCGACCCGCGTTTGCGCTCGTCCTGTCGACGGATCAATACGACGCTGACGCGCTCGCTGCGGCCACGACGAGCGAGCTGCCCGGCGTCCCGTGGGCGGGGTGCTGTACGGCCGGGGTCTTCGCGGGCAGCCGCCTTCTCCGGCAGGGGCTCGTCGTGGGGCTCGTCTTCTCGGAGACCGTGCGCGTCGGCGTCGGGGTCGCGCAGCCGGTGAGCCAGGACGGGCGGCGCGCCGGCGTGCTCGCCGCCTCGCGCGCGCTCGAGGGGTTCCCGCCGTCCGTTCCGGCGGGGTGGAGCCGCGCGCTCATCGTGCTGCCGGACGCGCTCACGGGCAACGCGGCCGACGTCGTGCGCGGCGCGGTCGAGGTCGGCGGCACGGGCGTTGTCTGGGCCGGCGGCGGCGCGGGCGACAACCTCCGCTTCGTGCGCACCGCGCAGTTCGCGGGCGGCCGCGCCTACTCGGACAGCGTGGTCGTGGTCGCGATCGACTCGCCGGCGCGCATGGCGACCGGCATCCGCCACGGCTTCCGCCCCTATGGCCCGCCGACGATGGTCACCCGCGCCGAGGGCACGGTCCTCGCGGAGCTCGAGTACGAGGGCGCCTTCTCGGTCTACCAGCGCACCGCCCGGGCGAAGGGCCATCAGGTCAACCTCGACGGCTTTGCCACCTTCGCCATGACCCACCCGCTCGGCATCCCGCAGGCCGACGGCGAGCACGTCATCCGCGACCCGCTGCGCGTGGTCTCCCCCGGCGGGCTCTACTGCGTCGGCGAGGTCCCGGACGGGTGCCTCATCCGCGTCATGGAGGGCGACCCCATCGGCCTCGTCGGCGCCGCGCGCGAGGCCGCGATCACGGCGCGCGACGCGGTCTCCGGGCCGATCGCCGGCGCCTTCGTGTTCGACTGCATCTCGCGGTGCATGATGCTCGGCGACACGGTGCGCGACGAGCTGACCACCTTCGAGAGCGAGCTCGGCCAGAGCGTCCCGGTGATGGGGTGCCTGACGTTCGGGGAGGTGGGCACGCTGGGCCGGGGGGTGCCGCAGTTCCACAACAAGACCGCCGTCGTGCTCGCGCTGGGGGCCTGAGCCCCGGAGCGGCTGGAGCCCCGTCATGGCGAGCGGCGAAGATCACGAGATCCAGGAGGAGCGGCTGGCGCTGCTCAGCGTCCTCCAGGAGCTCACGGTCGCCGCGCTCGACCTCTTCGATCCGCGCCAGTCGATGGCGATCTTCCTCGAGCGGCTCGCCGAGCGGCTGAGCTGCATCGCGGTGCTCGTGCTCGTCGAGCCGACGCCCCTCGCCCCGCGGCTCCTCGACGCCGCGGGGCTCTCGGCGAGCTCGCGCGCGCTGCCCATCCCGCCGCGCCCGCCCGCCGCGGCCGGCGCGCCTGTGGGCGAGGGCGCGGGCCTCCGCTTGCCGTACCCGGAGCTCGCGCGGCCCGGGCTCGTCACGTGGCACTTCTCGCTGGAGGGGCAGGGCGACAGCGGCGCCTCCAGCCTCATCCTGTGCTTCGAGGGCGAGCCCCCGTTCGCGCCGCGGTACCGGGGCATGATGCGCAGGCTCGCGTCGACCTTCCGCACGGCGCTCGTGCACCGCCTGCTCTACGCGCGCATGATCGAGAACGAGCGCGAGCGGGCGCGGCACCTCGCCGCTGCGGAGGCGGGGCGCGCGGCGGCGGAGGCGGCGCAGCGCCGCGCCGCGTTCCTCTCGGAGGCGAGCCGGCTGCTCTCCAGCTCGCTCAACTACGAGGCCACGCTGGTCCGCGTCGCGCGGCTGCCGGTCCCGTTCGTCGCGGACTGGTGCATGGTCGACATCATCGAGCGCGAGGCGATGCTCCGGCGCGCGGTCGTCGTCCACGCCGACCCCCAGAAGAGCGAGCTCGCGCGCCTCTTGCAGGGCCAGACGCCGATGGACTCGGTCCTCCCGGCCGGCGTCTCGCGCGTGCTGCAGACGGGCGAGGCGGTGCTCTGCGAGATCGCGGGCGCGCCTGCCCCCGAGGGCGATCGCGCCGCGTACGACGGCGAGCCGCCGGTGTCCGCCAGCGAGGCGCTCCTCCGGGAGCTCGGCCTCCAGCGCTACATCTCCGTGCCGCTCGTCACGCGCGGCACGATGCTCGGCGTGCTCACCATCGCCTCGGGCCGCGACGACCTGCCGTACGGCGTGGAGGACCGCGCGCTCGCGGAGGATCTCGGGCGGCGGGCCGCGCTGGCGATCGACAACGCGCGGCTCTACGAGAGCGCGCAGCGGGCGATCCGGGCGCGGGAGGAGCTCGTCGCGGTGGTGTCGCACGATCTCAAGAGCCCGCTCGCGACCATCGTCATGAACACGAGCCTCCTGCGCCGGAAGCTGCCGAGCTCGGACGAGGCGGCCGAGCTGCGGCGCCCGGTCGAGCGCATCCAGAAGTCGGCCGATCGCATGAACCGCCTCATCCGCGATCTGCTCGACCTGGCGAAGCTCGAAGGCGGCCACATCTCGGTCCAGCCGGTGCCGCACGACGTCGCCGTCCTCCTGGGCGACGCCCTGGAGCTCCTGCGCGAGGAGGCGGCGGAGAAGTCGCTGCGCCTGGAGCTCGGCGTCGAGCTCGGCGTCGAGCGGGCGCTCTGCGATCGCGAGCGGATCCTGCAGGTGATCGCGAACATCGTCGGCAACGCGATCAAGTTCACGCCCGCCGGCGGCGAGGTCGCGGTCCGCGCCGAGCCGTGGGGCAGGGAGGTGCGCGTGTCGGTGCGCGACACCGGCCCGGGCATCCCGGAGGACCAGCGGGCGAGGATCTTCGAGCGTTACTGGCAGGCGAAGGAGACCGCGCACAAGGGCACGGGGCTCGGCCTCTCGATCGCGAAGGCGCTCGTCGAGGTGCACGGCGGGCGGATCTGGGTCGAGAGCAAGGTGGGCGAGGGGAGCACGTTCTTCTTCACGCTCCCGACGGCGGAGGCCGCGGGCGCGACCACGGGAGTCGCGGCGGGCACGCGCCTCGGGGCCTGACAGCCGTACTCGGGTTTCGCCGGACATCGATTTCATCCAACCACCGAGGGCGATCTGTCCATGATTTCGCGTCTTGGCGGGCCGATCCCTTCATCGCTATACCTACCGCGATGAAGGACGCCGGGAACGACAGGGGCGACGTGGCAGAGGCCCAGGCGCGAGCGGACGAGGACGAGCGGGGGCTCGTCCGGGCCGCATTGCAGCTCTTGGGCATCCGCAACCTGGTGCTCGCGATCCACGATCCGAGCTTTCCCTCGAACGACGACGAGGACACCGGGCGCGGGTCCCCGTATACCGAGGGCGGGCGCCGGTTCCTCCGGTTCGCGCGCGATCTCGGGTTCAACGGCATCCAGCTCGGGCCCCAGGGGGAGACCTCGGCCGACAACGCGTCCCCGTACGACGGCACCATCTTCTCGCGGAGCACGCTGTCGATCGCGCTCGCCCGGCTCGCGGAGGACGGCCCCTTCGGCGCGCTCCTGCGCCCCGAGTCGGTGCGGAGGATCGTGGCCGAGCGGCCGGCCGGCAGCGAGGGGCGCGCGCTGCACCGCTATGCCTACCGCGCGCAGCGCGCCGCGCTCCGTGAGGCGTACGCGTCGTTCGTCGACCGGCGGAGGCGCGGCGAGCTCGGGGCGCTCGCCGAGCGGCTCGACGCGTTCAGGAAGCGGAACGCGGCGTGGCTCGAGCGCGACGGGCTCTACGGCCCCCTCTGCGAGGAGCACCAGAGCGGCTGGTTTCACGGCTGGTCGGGCGAGCCGGCGCTGGATCGCCGCCTCTTCGCGCCCGGCCCTGGCGAGGTGGTCGCCTGCGAGGAGCGCAGGCGAGAGCTCCTCGATCGGTACCGCGACGAGCTCGAGGTTTACGCCTTCTGCCAGCTCCTCGCGCACGAGCAGCACGCGGCGCTCCGGACGGTGACGGGCGAGCTCGGGCTCAAGCTCTACGGCGATCTGCAGATCGGCTATTCGCCTCAGGACGCCTGGGCGCATCAATCGGTGTTCCTGAAGGGCTATCTGATGGGGGCGCCGCCGAGCCGCACCAACCCGGAAGGTCAGGTGTGGAACTACCCTGTCCTGGATCCGGCGCAGTACACGGACGGCTCCTCCGGCGCGCTCGCCCTCGTGCGCGCGCGGATGGAGAAGATGTTCGACGAGTTCGACGGGGTGCGCCTCGATCACCCGCACGGCCTCGTCTGCCCGTGGGTCTACGCCGCCGACGCCCCCGATCCGCTGCGCGCGGTCCAGGGCGGGGCGCGCCTCTTCTCGTCGCCCGACCTGCCGGACCACCCGCTGCTCGCCCGCTATGCGATCGTCTCTCCCGCCCAGCTGAACCGCGCCGTGCCCCGGTACGCGGACGACTGGGTCTCCGCGCTGACGCCGGAGCAGGTGGGGCGATACAGCGTGATCTTCGACACCATCGCGAGCTGCGCGGAGGCGCGCGGCCGCGCCACCACCGACATCGTGTGCGAGGTCCTGAGCACGCTCCCGTACCCGCTCAAGGCGGTCCTCGAGCGGCACGGGCTCGGGCGCTTCCGGGTCACGCAGAAGGCCGATCTCGACAACCCGAAGGACGTCTATCGCAGCGAGAACGCCGCGCCCTCCGACTGGATCATGGTGGGCACGCACGACACGCCGCCGCTCTGGCGGCTCCTCGACGCGTGGGCGCGCTCCTCCGCGCTCGAGCGGCAGGCCGCGTACCTCGCCGGCCGGCTCGCGCCCTCGCCGGCCGAGGAGGGCGCGATGGCGCGCGCGCTCGCGTCCGATCCGCGCGCGCTCGCGCAGGCCAAGTTCGCCGACCTCTTCGCGAGCCAGGCGTCGAACGTGATGGTCTTCTTCTCCGATCTGCTCGGGGTGAAGGAGATCTACAATGCTCCCGGGACCATCGGCGATCACAACTGGTCGCTGCGGGTGCCCCGCGATTACGAGCGATCGTATTCGGAGATGCGCGCGCGCGGCGAGGCGCTCGATCTCCCGCGCGTGCTCGCGCTCGCGCTGCGCGCGCGCGGAGGCGCGGAGTCGCAGGAGCGCCGCGACCTCGCCGCGCGGCTAGAGCGCCGGTCCGGCGCGGCGCGCGGCCAGCGCTGACCGCCCGCGAGCGCGGCGGGGCGAGCCCGCGCCCCGCGCGGCGGCGTTCGCGCGAACGTCACCCGGCGTTTGCCTGCAAGTAACAGGCTGAGCGCATCCTCGGGCCTGGCTTTTCCCTCGTGGATGGGCCGGCCTAGGTCGAATGAGCGCTCCCAGCGACCCCCAAGGTTGGCGCAAGTACCGCCCGATCGCCGAGATCGGCAGGGGCGGGATGGCCGACGTCTGCCTCGCGGTCGCCCGGGGGCCGGCCGGCTTCAACAAGCTGGTCGTCCTCAAGCGGGCGCGGGCCGAGCTGTGCGAGGACGCCGAGATCCTCGCCATGTTCCTCGACGAGGCGCGGCTCGCGGCCCGGCTCAATCACCCCAACGTCGTGCAGACGTACGAGGTGGGCGAGGACGGCGAGCGGCTCTTCATCGCCATGGAGTACCTCGACGGCCAGCCGCTCAGCCAGCTCCGCGCCCGCGTGGGGTTGACCGATCTGTCGCTCCCCGTTCAGGTGCGGATCCTGACCGACGCGCTCGCCGGGCTCCATCACGCGCACGAGCTGCGCGATTTCGACGGCACGCCCATTCACGTGGTCCACCGCGACGCGAGCCCGCAGAACATCTTCGTCACCTACGACGGCGTCATCAAGGTGGTCGATTTCGGGATCGCGAAGGCGGCCGACTCGCTGTCCCAGACGCGCGCCGGCATGCTCAAGGGCAAGGTGGCCTATATGTCGCCGGAGCAATCGCGCGGCGAGCGCGTGGACCGGCGCTCTGACGTCTTCTCCGTCGGCGTCATCCTCTGGGAGGCGATCGCGCGGCGGCGCATGTGGAAGGGCTACAACGACCTCGCCATCCTCGGGCGGCTCGGCCTGGGCGAGCTCCCGGACCTGCGCGTCGCCGCGCCCGACGTCGATCCCGAGCTCGAGCGGATCTGCCGCAAGGCGCTCGCGCACGCGCCCGGGGACCGGTACGCCACCGCGGCCGAGCTGCACGCGGATCTCGAGCGCTGGCTCCGCGAGCATCACCACGGGATGAGCGCGCGCGAGGTCGGCGCGTTCGTGGCGAGCCGGTTCGCGGACGACCGCGCGCGCATCCAGCAGCTCGTCGAGGAGCAGCTGCGCGACGTGCGCTGGTCCGGCAGCTACGGGAAGGTCACCCTCTCGGATCTGCCGAAGATCGGCGCCGGTCCGGCGTCGATGACGCCGACCTTGACGGCGCCCGCGGCGTTCAGCCCCTCGGACGCGAGCTCGACGCCGCCCGCGGTGAGCTCGACCGAGACGGGGCAGACCCGGCGAACCGGGCAAACCGGGCGCGGCGAGCCCGCCTCGCGCTCGAGCCGGCTGATCGCCGCGATCGCGATCACCTTCCTCCTCGCCGCGGGCGTCGTGACGGCCGGCATCCTGCGTCCGCCGCCTCGCGCGGCGCCGGCCGGCCCCCTCCAGGCGCTCACCGCTCCTCCCGTGGACGCGCCTCCTCCGCCGCCGGCCCCGCCGCAAGAGGAGGTGCGCCTCGTGGTCCGTGTCTCGCCCGCGGAGGCGCGGCTGTTCCTCGACGGAGCGCCGCTGTCGCGCGGCGATTATCAGGGCCAGCTCGTCAAGGACGGGCGCGAGCACGTCGTCCGCGCCGAGGCGCCGGGTTTCCTGGCGCAGGAGGAGACGATCACGGCGAAGAGCGATCTCGTCGTGAAGCTCGCGCTGGAGCGCGATCCGGGCGCGCCGCGAGGAAAGCCGGCGCCGATCGCCCGGAGCACGCCGGCGATCGCGCCCGCCTCGACCCCCGCCCCGGCGGCGACGCCGCCGGTCCTGCCGCGCGGCGGCGAGAAGCCGGGGCGACGCATCGACCTGGAGAGCCCCTACGCCCGATGACGACCTCGCGCGCCCTCGCCCTCGCCGCCGCGGCGATCGTCTCCGGCCTTCCGGGCGGCGCGCTCGCCGGGCCCGCCGACGAGACCGCCGAGGCCGACGCGCGCTTCCGGCGCGGCGTCGAGCTCTACAAGGAGGCCGACTACGGCGCCGCGCTCACGGAGTTCCGCCGCGCCTACGCGCTCGCGCCTGCGTACCAGGTGCTCTACAACGTCGCGGGGGCGTGTTACCAGCTCAGGGACTACGCCTGCGCGCTGCGCGCCTTCGAGCGGTACCTGGCCGACGGCGGCGCGCAGATCGCGGCCGACCGGCGGGCCGAGGTCGAGCGGGACATCGCCGTGCTGCGGGGCCGCGTCGCGACCGTCGCGCTCTCGACCTCGGCGCCCGGCGTGGAGATCGCCGTCGACGACGTCCCGGTGGGCAGGACGCCGCTCGCCGAGCCGCTGCTGCTCAGCGCCGGGCGGCGGCGCATCGTCGCCACGGCGGCGGGCCGCCCGGCCGTCACGCGGGTCATCGACGTCGCCGGCGGCGATCACGTCGAGCTCCGGCTCGAGATCCCCGACGCGCAGGCCCAGCCGGCCGCGAGCGCCGGCCCCCGCCTCGCCGCGCCCCCGCCGCCGGAGCGGCCCGGCGCCGTGGGCGACCGCGCTCCTCGCCGGGAGCGGGGCGCGCCCGTCCTGCCCTGGATCGCGACCGGCGCCCTCGCCGCGGGCGCGGCGGTGACCGGGGTCCTCGCGCTCGGCGCGTCGGGCGAGCTCGACGCCGAGCTCGGCGCCTTCCCGGGCGACCCCCGCGCGATCGAGCGCGCGCGCACCCGGACCGCGACGCTCGCGCTCACCGCCGATCTGCTCGCGGGCGCCGCCGTGGTCGTCGGCGGGGTCGCGCTCTACCTCACCGTCGCCGGCGGCTCGGAGCGCCCCGGCGGAGCCCGCGCCGCCTCGCCCTCGATCCGGGCCGCGGTCGCTCCGTCGTCCCTCCGGCTCCTCGGCGCCTTCTAGGGCCGCGCGCGCATGCAACGAAGGCCTTCCAGCGCGCACCGGCGGAGCCCCACGCGGCCTTCGCGCGCGCTCCGCGCCGGCCTCTGCGCGGCGCTCGCGCTCGCCGCGCTCGCCTCGTGCTCGGTGCTCGTCGAGCGCCGGGATCGGCAGTGCGCGACGGACGCCGACTGCGCGCGGTTCCCCGGCGCCCGCTGCGACCCGGGCGGGCGCGTCTGCGTGCCCGCGGACGGCGTCCCGCCGGTCGGGTGCGACGGCGACGACGGCTGCTACAGCTGCGCGCCGACGACGAACGAGCAGCTCCTCAACGCTTGCACCGACGCGGCGTGCCGGCCGTTCGACAACGCGAGGCTCAAGAACCTCCGCGACGGCGGGCTCCCCCCGCTGCCGGAGCCAGGCGCGAGCGGGGGTCGCTGACCCACGCCGCGGACGCGGACCGACGATGATGCGCGACGGGATGTTCCGGTCTTGCCCGATCCACTTGCCTGCTGCGGCGCTGCTCGGCGCCGCCTTGGCCGTCGCGTCGCCGTCGGCGGCGCAGGCCGTGCCGTGCTCCTCGCTGCCCTTCCCGGTCTACGTCACCGGATCGAGCGCGGTGAAGCCGTTCCTCGCCGAGCTCGCGAAGGTGCTCAGCGCGTCGACGCCCCCCATCTCGGTCGTCTATCAGGGGCAGGGCTCGTGCTCCGGGGTCGCCGCCTTCTTCGAGGGCGCGCCGCTCTCGGGCGCCGGCCTGAGCCACTGGGACGCGGACACCGAGCTCCGCTGCGACGCCGGTCCGGACGGGAGCCCGATCGACGTCGCGGTCTCCGACGTGTTCGCGACGACCTGCGACGCCGCCTTCACGACCTCGAGCACGATCAGCGACTTCACCGGCCCCATCCAGCCGATGACCTTCGTCGTGCCCAACGCGTCGACGCAGGCGTCGATCAGCGCCGAGGCCGCGTACTTCGTGTACGGGTTCGGCCAGGGCTCCGGCGTCGCGCCCTGGGTCGACGAGCGGTTCATCTTCCAGCGCAACGCCGGCTCCGGCACGCAGCAGATGATGGCGGCGGCGATCGGCGTCCCCGCGTCGCGCTGGCTCGGGGCGCCGACCGAGTCGAGCGACGACATGAGGAGCAGCGTCGCGTTCTCGACCGACGCGGAGCGCACGATCGGCGTCCTCGGCGCCAACGTGGCGAGCGAGAGCGCCTCGCTGCTCAAGGTGCTCGCTTACCAGCACTACGACCAGCGCTGCGGCTATTACCCCGACTCCGATCCTCTGAAGCGCGACAAGCGCAACGTCAGAGACGGCCATTACGCGATCTGGGGGCCTCTCCATTTCCTCACGCGGGTCAACATCAACACCGGAGCTCCGTTGAGCGACGGCGCGGCGCTGGTGATCGACTATCTCACCGGCAGGAAGCAGCCGCCGGCGGGGCTCGATCTCATCAAGCTCGAGGCGCAGCACGACGTCGTCCCCGAGTGCGCCATGCGGGTGCGGCGCACCGAGGAGATGGGGCCGCTCGCGTCGTTCATGCCGACGCGCTCGTGCTGGTGTTACTTCGACGCCGTCGCCGGCGGCAGCGCCGACTGCGCGCCTTGCGACAGCGACGCGGATTGCCCGTCGGACGCGCCGAAGTGCAACTTCGGCTACTGCGAGCCGCAGTGAGCCGGGCGCCCCGCGCCGGCGGCCGCGCGGCGCGGCGCCGGCGGTGACCCACGGCGCTCCGCCGGCCCTGCGCCGCGCGGCCGGCGCGCGCTCCGGCGGGGCCGCGCGACGCAGGGCGTCGCAGGGTCGCGGCGGTCAAAAAGCTTGCATCCAGGGCGCTCGGGCTGCATGGATCCGAGCGAGCGCCGCGGTCATGGGGCCTCTCCCGTGCGATGCGGCGGCACAGTGCGACAAGGTGGTTCATCGCCCTCAGAGCCCGCGCGTCGAGAACGAGATGGGAGACACCAGGTGAGCACGACCAAAGCGTCTCTTGGCACCCTGTTCCTCATGCTCTCCCTGGCCGCGCCCGCGCTGGCGCAGGAGCCGCCGCCTTCGCGGCAGCCCGTCACGGACAAGACGAAGGAGCGTTGGGCGAAGAGCCAGGGAGGCCGGTTCGGGTTCGAGGTCGACGTCCTCAGCTCGTCGTACCAGAAGCAGATCGTCGAGGTGCGCCCGGGCCCCGACGAGGCCAGGCTCGAGGAGTCCGATCGGCTCGGCATCGCGATCACCGCCGCCGCGCAGTACCAGATCGTCGCGGGGCTCCACCTCGACGCGGAGATACCGTTCGTCTACGGCGACGTCTCGGGCCGCCAGGACACGGACCTGTTCGGCAAGCGATTCTGGAGCGAAGGCGAGCACAGCCATTTCTTCTTCGGTAACCCCACGTTCGGCCTGCATTACGCTGGCAACGCGCTGCCGAACCTCGCGCTGTTCGGCGGCATGAGCCTGACGATCCCGCTCCATCCGCACCCGGGCTCGCGCCTCGAGGTCGCGGCGGTGGCGAATTTCCCGGCGCGGGCCTACTTCGACGCGCAGCGCGTGCTGCTCGGACACTGGGCCCTCCGGGCGCGCGTGGGGACCGAGATCCACTTCGGGAAGATCCTGTTCCTCACCCACGACGTCGCGACTCAGTTCTTCATGCCGACCCGTGCAGGGGATTTCACGAAGACCGTCATCGAGCAGGGCAACGAGATCGCGTTTCGCCCGTTCGGCAACTTCGGCATCGGCATGCGCCTCCAGGCCGCGTTCCCCCTCTCCTCGAGCAACTCCGCCCAGCTGGCGGCGGAGCCGTTCATCGACTGGGAGCCGCTCGTGAAGGGCTCCTTCACCCGGGTCGGCGCGCTGGTCGCGCTGGACGACGATCTCGGCTTCGGCCTGGACCAGGGGAAGGTCGCCACCATCCGCGTCGCCCTCGGCAGCAAATGGTAGGGGGCGGGCGCGGCGGCGGCGAGCTACGCTGAGCGCCGCACGATGACCACGAGCTCAACCTCCGACACGTGGGTCGGCTGCCCGCGGCCGAACCCCGGTGCCCGGCTTCGCCTCTTCTGCTTCCCCTACGCCGGCGGCGGCTCATCGATCTACAGCGCCTGGTGGCGCGAGCTCCCCGCGCACACCGAGGTCTGCGCGATCAAGCTCCCCGGCCGGGAGGCGCGCCTGAGCGAGCCGCCGTTCGATCGCCTCACCCCGCTCGTCCAGGCCCTCGCCACCGGGATCGAGCGCTGGCTCGCGAAGCCGTTCGCCTTCTACGGCCACAGCCTCGGCGCGCTGGTGAGCTTCGAGCTCGCGCGCGAGCTGCGCCGGAGGGGCGCCCCCTTGCCGCGCCACCTCTTCTTGTCGGGCCGGCGCGCGCCCCACCTGCCCGGCCCGGCGCCGCTCCACGGCCTGCCCGATCGCGAGTTCCTGGACTGGATCCGCCGCATGGGCGGCACGCCCGACGAGGTGCTGCGCGAGCCGGAGCTCCTGGCGCTCTTCCTGCCCACGCTCCGCGCGGACGTGGCGGTCAACGAGGTGGAGCCGTTCGTCCCCGAGCCCCCGCTCGGCTGCCCGATCTCCGCCTTCGGCGGCCTCGAGGACGAGCGCGCGGGCCGCGCCGAGCTCGAAGCCTGGCGCGAGCACACGCGCGGGGCGTTCCGGGTCGAGATGTTCCCCGGCGGGCACTTCTTCCTGCGGAGCGCCCGGGAGCCGCTCCTGCGGTCGATTTCGGCCCTCCTCGACGACACCGTGCGCGAGCTGCCCGCGTGAGGCGGCCGGCGCTGGGCGGGTGTTGAGCCCGGGGCCGGAGCCATGCAAAGAAGGGGGGACCCGCAGCCTCCCTGCCCCCGGAGACCCGAACGATGACCGAATTCCAGTACCAGGACATGCTGCCCATCGGGCATGACGAGACGCCGTACCGCCTCGTCAGCCGCGACCATGTCTCCACCTTCGAGGCCGCCGGCTCGACCTTCCTCAAGGTCGAGCCGGAGGGGCTCACCCTGCTCGCGCGCGAGGCCATGCGCGACATCGCCCACCTCCTCCGGCCCGGCCACCTCGCGCAGCTCGCGCGCATCCTCGGCGATCCCGAGGCCTCGTCGAACGATCGCTTCGTCGCGCTCGAGCTCCTCAAGAACGCGAGCATCGCCGCGGGGGGCGTGCTCCCGTCGTGCCAGGACACCGGCACGGCCATCGTCATGGGCAAGAAGGGCCAGCTCGTCTTCACGGGCGGCGGCGACGAGGCGGCGATCGCGCGCGGCGTCTTCGAGACCTACCGCGCGCAGAACCTCCGCTACTCGCAGCTCGCGCCGCTCGACATGTACAAGGAGGTCAACACGAACGACAACCTCCCTGCGCAGATCGAGATCTTCGCGACGGACGGCGACGCCTACAAATTCCTGTTCATGGCGAAGGGCGGCGGCTCCGCGAACAAGAGCTATCTCTACCAGGAGACCAAGGCGCTCCTGAACCCCGAGAGCCTGCTCTCCTTCGTCGAGGCCAAGATCCGCGCGCTCGGCACGGCGGCGTGCCCGCCGTACCACCTCGCCATCGTCGTCGGCGGCACCTCGGCCGAGCACACGCTCAAGGTCGCGAAGCTCGCCTCGGCGCGCTACCTCGACACGCTCCCGGCCGAGGGCAACGCGCGCGGCCGCGGCTTCCGCGACCGCGATCTCGAGCAGAAGGTCCTCGAGATCGCGCAGCGGACCGGGATCGGCGCCCAGTTCGGGGGCAAGTACTTCTGCCATGACGTGCGGGTCATCCGCCTGCCGCGGCACGGCGCCTCGTGCCCGGTGGGCATCGCGGTCTCGTGCTCCGCGGACCGGCAGGCGCTCGGCAAGATCACGCGCGAGGGCATCTTCCTCGAGCAGCTCGAGGCCGAGCCCGCGAAGTACCTGCCCGACACCACGGACGCGGATCTCGGGGGCGAGGTCGTGAAGATCGACCTCCGCCGCCCCATGCGCGAGATCCGCGCCGAGCTCTCGAAGTACCCGATCCGGACGCGGCTCTCGCTGACCGGGCCGATGATCGTCGCGCGCGACATCGCGCACGCGAAGATCAAGGAGCGCCTCGATCGCGGCGAGGGCATGCCGAGCTACATGCAGGAGTTCATGGTCTACTACGCGGGGCCCGCGAAGACGCCGGCGGGCTATGCCTCCGGCTCGTTCGGGCCCACCACGGCCGGCCGGATGGACGCGTACGTCGATCTCTTCCAGGCGAACGGCGGCAGCTACGTCATGCTCGCCAAGGGCAACCGCTCGCCCGCGGTCACCGCGGCGTGCAAGAAGCACGGCGGCTTCTACCTCGGCTCGATCGGCGGTCCGGCCGCGCGCCTCGCCAAGGACTGCATCAAGAAGGTCGAGGTGCTCGAGTACCCCGAGCTCGGCATGGAGGCGGTCTGGAAGATCGAGGTCGAAGATTTCCCCGCCTTCATCGTCGTGGACGACAAGGGCAACGACTTCTTCGCCGACATCAACAAGCCCGCCGGCCGGAAGCTCGACGTCGCGGGCTGAGCTCCCGAGCCCGGGGATCGCGGCCGGGCAGCTCCTCGGCCCTCGCCGGCGCGGCCGCCGATCGGCCGCGCCGCGCTGCGCGCGCCAGACCTTCCAGGACGTGCGGACATTCCGCGCCGGCGGACCTGAAATAACGAGTTCGACTGGCGATCATGTCCGCCGGACCGATCGTGGAAAACCCCTGTTTCATCCGTTCGTGACAAGGTCCTTGACCTGCGCTTCGCCGGGATCGAACGAGGCAAAAGGTCACACTCGGGGCGTCTTTGCCCCTGCTCAGTCCGCTCTAGGCCCCGCGATCATCTCTGGATCTGCGGTTCGCAGGGGCACGGTCCGTGCTTTGACTCGGTGCGGAAGGAGCTGAGCATGACAGTTCGAGCTGATCGCATGGTGTCCCATGGCCATGCTGAGAACGGGCACCACCGCTTCGAGGATCGTCACGGCGGTCCGAACGGGGCTCGCCATCACCTGGAGGAGGAGCGCCTGGAGCGGCTGGTGCGCGCCGCGCAGGAGGTCTCGGACCAGGCCGAGCGCGGAGAGCGCGACGGGCGCCGCGACGCTGGCCAGGCTGGCCAGGATCGACGGGCCGCCGCTGGCGGCGCCGAGGCGCGGCCGGCTCCGAGGACCGCGAGCATCGCCGATATCGAGCGCGCGGACGACGAGGGGATGCCCCCCGTGGAGGGGACGTGATGACGACGCGCGCGATGAGCCTCGATGGGGTCGTCGATCGATTCCGCTTCGTGCCGAGCGCGCTCCGCCGGCTGGAGCGCGCGCCCCTCGCGGCGGCGCTCGACGCGGAGATCCGGCACGTCGACACGTGGAGCGCCGGGCGCCTCGCCTACTACGTGGACACGCGCGCGACGGGGCGCCCCGTGGTGCTGCTGCACGGGGTCGACGCGGCCGCCTCGTCCAAGGAGATGGCTCCCCTGTTCGATGCGCTCCGCGGGGAGCGGCCCGTCTATGCGCTCGATCTCCCGGGCTTCGGCCTCTCGGAGCGCGCGGACCGCGCCTACGATCGCGAACTCTATCGCGCCGCGGTGCGCCGCTTCCTCACGGACGTGGTCCGCGAGCCTGGCGGCGCCGACGTCATCGCGCTCTCCCTCACGTCGGAGTTCGTCGCCGCCGTCGCCTGCGAGGAGATGAGCCTCGTGCACAGCCTCGTGCTCGTCTCGCCGACGGGGCTCGGCCGCGAGGCGCCCGGCGCGAGCGCCGTCCTCCGGACGATCGCGCACGTCCCCCCGGTCGCCGGGGCGCTCTATCGCATGCTGGCCTCGCCGCCGAGCATTCGCTGGTTCCTGAAGAAGAGCTTCGTCGGCGCTCCGGATCCCGGCCTCGTCGACTACGCCATCCGCACGTCGAAGGAGCCTGGCGCCCACCGCGCGCCCCTCGCGTTCATCTCGGGCGCCCTGTTCACGGAGGACGCCTTCGAGCGCCTGTATGCGCGCCTCCCCGTCCCCACCCTGATCGTCCATGATCAAGACCCGTATTCGCGCTTCGAGCGCCTCGGCGACCTCCAGCAGCGGAACGCGCGCGTCGAGGTCGCCCGCATCGCGCCCACGCGGGGCCTCCCCCACTTCGAGCAGCTCGACGCCACGCTCGAGGTCGTGCGCAGGTTCTGGGCGCAGGACCCCTGGTAAAGACCCCTTCCACGAACGACCCGGACAGCGCGGAGGCGACTCCGCGCTGGGCGGATGTTGCGCGCTCGCGCAGCCCCGGCGCGGCCGGGAGCGACGAGACTGCCGGTGTCCGAGCGGTCGGACGAGAGTGCGTAGGCTGGATTACGGAAACGCGCTCTCCGGGCTCGCCGGCGCTCCGCCGGCCGAAGCCGATCGAGCCGAGGCTCGACCGGGCCCCTTGCGTTCCGGGTCGTGAAGCTGCTGTTGTACAAGGAAGCCGTTGCCGAGCGGCGGGCGAGATGACATCACCGCACTGTGTGCACGGCTACACATGAGCCGCTCACATTCTATCCACTTCGTTAGGACCCTGACATTTCCTGCCTCGACCGGGTTTGCCCGCGGGCGCGATGGAGCGCTGCGCCAGAATGCCACGGTGTGGCGGCGAACGATGGAGCGGCGCGCCACGCGTCCGGGAGGTGCTCCGGGAGGTGCGCGGAGTGTTTCCAAACATAAAAGTCTTTGCAAACTCGGGGTCAACGGGGTAATTAAGCTCTTATAGCGGGGGATGTCGTGAATGCAGGCGGCCAAACCATCTCGACGAACAAGCAAGCGAGCAATAGCTTGCTTGGTCGATACCGCCTGGTTGCAAAATTAGGCCGTGGGGGAATGGCGGATGTGTTCCTCGCCGTTTCCCGCGGGCCCGGATCGTTCAACAAGCTCGTTGTCGTGAAGTGTCTCCGCGTCGGGATGGCGGAGGACCCGCGCTACGTCCTGATGTTCCTGGACGAGGCCAAGCTCTCGGCGCGGCTCAACCACCCGAACGTCGTCCAGACCTACGAGATCGGGGGCGAGAGCGGCGGGTACTTCATCGTGATGGAGTACCTCGAGGGGCAGCCGCTCAAGGACATCGTGAGGGCGGTGGTCAGCAGCTGTCCCGGCGCCGCGAACTTCACGCGCGCGGTGTGGGTCAGGATCATCGCCGAGGCGCTGCGCGGGCTGCACTACGCGCATGAGCTCACGGATTTCGACGGCCGACTGCTCGGCGTCGTGCACCGCGACGTCTCGCCGCACAACATCTTCATCACGTACGACGGCGCGGTAAAGATCGTCGATTTCGGCGTTGCGAAGGCGTCCCTGAACGCTGCGCACACCGAGAGTGGGACGTTCAAGGGCAAGATGGCGTACGCCGCGCCCGAGCAGGCGATGGCGAGCGGCGACGTCGACCGGCGGGCCGACATCTTCGCGATCGGCATCGTGCTCTGGGAGCTCCTGGCGATGCGGCGGCTCTTCGATGGCGATCATGTCGCCGTGATGCACCAGCTGCTCACGCGGGACATCCCGCGGCTCTCCGCCGTCGTTCCGGACATCGATCCGGCGCTCGACGAGATCGTGGCCCGGGCGCTCCAGCGGGATCCGGCGCAGCGGTTCGCCACCGCGCAGGAGATGGGCGACGCGCTGGAGAGCTACCTGCGGGGCTCGGGCGAGGACGTCCGCACCGAGCAGCTCGGCGCGCACGTGCTCCAGATGTTCGCGGAGAGCAGGGCGCTCGTGCGCCAGCAGGTCACCGCGCAGTTCGAGTACCTGACCTCCCTGGACGTCGCGGGCGACATCCAGCGCGCCTCGATGGTCGGCGAGTTCCCGCGCGCGTCGATGGTCATGGGGATGAACCGCTCCATGTGGCCCTCCGCGACCGCGGCGTCGCTGCCCGTGCTCACCGATCACAGCAGCCCCGCGAACCACCAGTACGAGCCTGCAGCCGTCGACCCCGACAGCCTGGGCGCGACGGTGGGGCGCGTCTCGTCGTGGCGGCAGCGCGGGTATCTCGCCTCCGCGCTCGGCGTGGTGGCGCTGCTGGCCGTGGGGGCCGTCGCGATGCTCCGTGGGGGACCGGCGGAGCCGGTGGAGCCTGTCGTGTCGACGCGGCCTCCTCCCGAGTCCACGGTCGAGCAGGTGGTCGAGCCCAACGTGGCGAAGGCCAAGGTCACGATCCGGAGCGAGCCCGCGGACGCGAACGTGAGCTGGAACGGCAGCATGCTCGGCACGACGCCGCTCAGCATCGAGCTCCCTCGGGGGATGCAGGTCGTCGTGGTGTCCAGGTCCGGCTGGTTCGACGAGTCGATCTTCCTGCAGCTCTCCGCGTCCGACGTCGTCGAGCGCACCGTGACCCTCCGCCGTCAGGAGGTCACGGGGATGCCTCCGAAGTAGAGACTCCGAGCCTCGGCTCGTCGGGCGTCCTTGGCGTCGTGGCGGTCATCGTATCCGGGCGGCGCGCCCGAGTCGCACGCTGGCGCGCCTGACGGACGCCGCGAGCGGCCCGGGCCCGGAGAGCGCGCCTGCCGGGAAGCGGCGCGCCCTCGGCGGGCCCGGACAGAAGAGCTCCACAGAAGAGCTCCGCGGAGGGGTTACTCCTGCTCGATGAGGCCGCAGCCGATGCGGCCGCCGGCGTTCGGATCTGCCGCGGCGTGGACGACGATCGAGTACTTCGTCACGTCGGTGGCCGCGTCGCCGCCGACGGTCCAGACGTCGGTCCCGCGCTTGACCGTGTGCGTGCCCTCGCCAGCGTCATCGCACGTGAAGCTGCCGAGTCCTTCGCCGTTCGGAATCCAGTGGGCGCCCGCAGCGTCGCCGTTCTCCTCGCAGCTCTTGTTCTCGTGGATGTGAGCGGAGTGCTCGCCGGCAGGGCAGCCGGACACCGTGATGGTGAGCGTCACCTCCTCGCCGGACTGCGTGAACGTCGCGGTCCCGCTCAGGCCGCTCGAGTTGAGCTCCAGGAGCTCCGCCTCGGCCTGCAGGGACTCGCCGCCGCTCCCGCCGTCGCCGCCGCTCCCGCCGTCGCCGCCGCCGTTCCCGCCGTCGCCGCCGTTCCCGCCGTCACCGCCGCCGTTCCCGCCGTCGCCGCCCGAGCCGGTCGTGGCCGACGTGCTCGTGCCGCTCGACGTGCTGCTGGACCCAGCGGGCGATTCTCCGTCGTCTCCGCACGCGGCCAAGAGGGCGCTGGCACCAACGGCAAGCAACGAGAGCTTCAACCAACGTGACATAAGTCTCCTTTCCTCGGCGCGACCCGAGCGGCACACCATTGCCCCCGGATACGGCCAAGCCATCGAGGGCACGAGTATGTCCCAACACGGCGAGCGTCCAAGCAGCTACGCCACAAAAGTCATGCAATGACCGCCTTTTCGGCGAAGAAATTGCGCTGATGATAGAAAAATGTGGCCCTGCTCGCCGACTCCAGCGCTCCGGCCGCGTGATGGTCTATTCGGCCCGGAGCGCTCGAGGGGAGGACGCTGCAGTGGCAGCGCGGCGATCGTATTCTCGACCGAGCCAGTCGAGAAAATCCTGATTCCACGTAGGGCCGTCTGGCCAGCCTTGAAGGATGAGCGCGGCGAGCTCGAGATCCCAGCGGCCGTAGAGGTCCACGAGCGCGTCCTGGGCCCTGCGGCCGGCCAGCGCTTCAGGGTCGCCGCGACCCTCGCCCCCGTGCGCGAAGGCGTCGTCGCAGACATAGTAATTGCACGTCGCGGCGCGCCGCTCGGGCGGGATGGTGCACCCCTCGGGGCCGTGGAAAGCGCACCGCTTCGGCAGCGCGTGGCCGTCGCTGCCCTGGGGCTCGACGCGCAGGATGAGCAGGCCGCGGCGGCCGGGGCGCAGGTTGCCCGCGGTCATCTGATCGAGCAGCCAGCCTGCGCCGCCGAGCGACACGATCCGCCCGATGTCCGACCACTCGACCCCCGGCGGGCTGGCGCAGCAGCCGGTCGGCCCCTGCGGGCAGGCGCCGCACAGCGTCGAATGCAACCGCGTATGCGCGCCTGCGAGCTCCAGCCGGATCATCGCCACACCAGCGCTCGAGGATAACGGCGGCGCCCGCGTCGTCCAGCGCGCCGGCGGGCTCAGCGGAGGGGCTGGCTCACCACACGCCGCGGAGCGCGATGCCGCTGGGCGACGCGGTGACCTCGGCGCGCGGGCTCGGCGACGACTCGGTGAAGAGCGCAATCCCGAGGGTGCCGGCCGCCAGCACGCCGCCGGTGATGAAGCTGGCGGCGCCGAGCTCGCGCGCCGTGAACATGGTGTCCTCGTACCTGGCGGCCCGCTTGCATTCCGGCGCGATGAGGCGAAGGCAGTTGTTGCCGCCGGCGCTGCGCGCGGTCTCGTTCCGGCTCATCTCCGCCTCGTGCGCCACGATCATCAACCCGCCGCCGAGCGCCAGGAAGAGCGTCGAGGCCGCGGCGCCCCCGAGGATGAGGCCGGTCCGCAGCCTGGAGGCGGGCGGCGCGCTCGCGAGCGCAGGGGCCCTCGTCGCCGTCGGCCGGAGCGATGGACCAGGCACGTCGAGCCGGACGTCGCGGAGCTCCCCGCGGCGGACATCGACGTCGACCCGGGCGGCGGCGCCGTTCAGCGTCGCCACCACGGCGTGGCGCCCCGGGGTGACGGGGATCGGCTTGTCGCGCTCGACCGTGACCTGCTCGCCGTCGATCGTGCAGGTCGCCCCGGCGGGGATGGCGATGCGGAGCTCGCCGACGAGCTGGCGCGCGCGCGCCAGGTCGAAGAGCCGCGACTCGTACAGCTCGCGCTCCTCCGGCGTGCGCGGCGGCCGCATGATCTCCTTGCAGAGCGACAGCCAGCGCACGGCCGCGGGGGCGTCGCCGATCCGGTAGGCGAGCGCCCCGATATTGCAGGCGGCGACCTGCGAGCGCTCCATCGTCCAGATCGCCTCCCAGATCTCCCGCGACTCGGCGAAACGCCCCTCCGCCTGGGCGGCGTTCGCCTGCGCGCGCAAGCGGGTCACCGCGTCGTTGGCGGAATTTCCGGGCTCGGCGCGCACATTGAATGAGAAAATCAGAAGCGTGGCGACAATGCGTAGTCCCAAACCGAGTTGCGAACTCCTGCTCACTGGTAGGACCTCCTGGCCCGAGGTTCAGGCCAACCGCGCTCCTGGTGCTGTCCGTCAGCCGCGCAGGCCGCCAGTCTAGCAGAGATAACTGCCGTCCGACTCGACTCTTCGCCTGCCGACCAAGCCAGTCGCACCACGCCAAAGCACCTTCTCCGCGGGAGAGCCGACGCGCGCGCCGCCGGACAGGCCCTCGCGGTCGCGGTGGGCGCGGCCCGCGCGGGCAACGAGCTGCAGCCCGCGAGCCCGCGAGCCCGCCGGGTCTCCGCGAGCGCCGCGCATCGGGCGCGCGCTCGGCTGGGCGGCGCCCGATGCGGTCTGACCGGCTGGAGGGGAAGGGGAGGGGAGGGAGGCGCGCCGGGAGGTGATTACGCCCTGGGCGTAATGAGACGCTCCAGCCCGCGCAGCGGGATGTCCAGCCAGTCGGGCCGGTTGTTGAGCTCGTAGCCGAGCTCGTAGATGCACTTCTCGAGCTGGTAGAAGTCGAGCAGGAGCGCCGTGTCCGCGTCGCTCGCGGGCACGTACGGCGCCGTCTCGTCCGCCCGCGGCTCGGCGTCCGCCTGAGCGCGCGCGATCGTCTCCAGGTATCCCGCGAGGTAGCTCGCGGAGATCCACGCCACCCAGGCGTCGGTCCACGGCTTGAGGACGGTGACGTCCTCGGGCCGGAGGCGAGCGTCGCGGAGCGCGGAGGCGCCGGCGTAGTCGAACGAGCGCAGCATCCCGCCCACGTCGCGGAGCGGGCCGCGCTTGTAGCGGCGCTCGCTCAGCGGCCGCGCCGGCTCCCCCTCGAAATCGATCAAGATGAAGTCGTCGCCCGTCGAGAGCACCTGGCCGAGGTGGAAGTCGCCGTGCGTCCGGATGCGGGTCACGTCGAACTTCCTCGACACGATCTGCTGGAGCTTGGCGTTGATCTCGGCCTCGCGCTGCAGCATCGCCGACACCAGCTCGCGCACGTTCTCGGGGAGCGCGCGCTCGCGCTTCCGGAGCAGCGTGAAGGTGCGCGAGAGCATGCCGTGCGCCGACTGGAAGATCGACTGCTGGTGCAGCGTCGTGAACGCCTGCTGCCCGAACGCCGGGTCCTTGCTCTCCTTGCCGAGCGTGAGGTGGAGCTGCGCGGTGCGCTCGCCGAGCAGCCGCATCCTCACGAGCTCGGTGCCCATGAGCTGGTTCACGACCGGAGGCGGCGCCGCGCGCGACGCGTCGACGAGCGTGCCGGCCGGCATCGGCGGCACGCTCCCCTTCACCGAGCCCTCGTCGGCGAGCACCCGCTCGAAGAAGCGGTTCAGCGACTCGAGCGTGCTCGTCCACGCGTCGCTCTGGCTCTGCACGTACTCCTGGAGCATCGCCACCGTGGTCGGCTCGCGGCCGCGGCCCTTGTACTCGATCGCCCCGGCGAGCCGCGGCGTCGCGGGGAACTGGTGGTCGGTCAGGAACCTGCCGATCTCGAGCTCCGGGTTGATGCCCTCCTCGACCTGCCGGAAGATCTTGAGGAGCAGCTTGTCGCCGTAAATGATGGTGGTGTTGCTCTGCTCGCTCTCGGCGACGCGCGCCGGGAGCTCTCCCTCCGCGCCGAGCGCCTCGAGCGTCGTCCCGAACGGCAGCGCCTGGAGCTCGCCGGCGGCGCCGGTCGCGACGCCCTGCGCGCGGATCGCGGCGAGGATGAGCGCGGCGAACTCCGGGGTCGTGAGCGCGTCGTACAGGACGCCCTCCGGCGCCGCCGCGGCCTCCGGCTCCGGATCGCGCACCGTGACGTCGGCGATCACCGCGTGGCGCGTCCGCGTGGCGAGCGTCCGCGCGTAGTCGCCCGTGGCGAAGCCGATCGGCACGACGTACGTCTCCGGCGAGCCGTCCGTGTACTCGACGCGCACGAGCAGGAGGTAGTGCTCCGCCACCGCCTGCTCGCTGCGCAGGATCGGGATGACGTCCGCGAGCGTCGTCGCGCGCCGGGTGCGCGCCTTGCCGCGGAACCAGCGCCGCGCCGCGATGAACTTCCCGAGCGCCGGCTCGAGCGCCCTGCGCCCCTCGGGCGAGAGCAGCGCCCGCCACGAGCCGCTCGTCGAGATCGCGGGCACCGCCTGGGCCTCGCCCACGGACGTCGCCGGCGTCGCCGGCTCCAGCGCGAACCAGAAGAAGTCGTGCGGCCCGAGCGACAGCGGGTAGGAGCGGCTCGTGATCTCCGGGAAGCGGCTCCTGCCGAACAGCTCGACGGGCACCATGCCCTCGAAGCGCGCGAGGTCGAGCTCGACGTGCTGCGCGTACCGCGACAGGTTCGCCACGATGAGCAGCCGCTCGTCCCCGTACGCGCGGATGAACGCGAGCACCTTGCTGTTGTCCGGGTGCAGGAACTCGATCGTGCCGCGGCCAAGCACCTTGTTCTGCTTGCGCAAGGTGATGAGCCGCTTCATCCACCAGAGGAGCGAGGCGGGGTTCTGCTGCTGCGCCTCGACGTTGATCGCCTCGTAGTGGTACTCGGGGTCGATGATGATCGGCAGGTAGAGCTTCTGCGGGTTCGCCCGCGAGAAGCCGGCGTTCCGGTCGGCGCTCCACTGCATCGGCGTGCGCACGCCGTCGCGGTCGCCGAGATAGATGTTGTCGCCCATCCCGATCTCGTCGCCGTAGTAGAGGACGGGCGTCCCCGGCAGCGAGAAGAGCAGCGCGTTCATCAGCTCGATCCGGCGCCGCGTCTTCATGAGCGGGGCGAGCCGCCGCCGGATGCCCAGGTTGATCCGCGCGGTGTGCTCCTGCGCGTAGACGCGGTACATGTAGTCCCGGTCCTCGTCGGTCACCATCTCGAGCGTGAGCTCGTCGTGGTTCCGGAGGAACGTCGCCCACTGGCAGGTCTCGTGGACCACGGGCGTCTGCTTCAGGATGTTGACGATCGGGAAGCTGTCCTCGAGCTCCACCGCCATGAACATCCTGGGCATGAGCGGGAAGTGGAAGTTCATGTGGCACTCGTCGCCGTTCCCGAAGTACGCCGCGGCGTCGGCGGGCCACTGGTTGGCCTCGGCGAGGAGCATGCGATCGGAGAAGTTCGCGTCGATGTGCCGCCGGAGCTTCCGCAAGAACTCGTGCGTCTCCGGCAGGTTCTCGCAGTTCGTGCCGTCGCGCTCGTAGAGGTACGGCACGGCGTCGAGCCGCAGCCCGTCGACGCCCATCTCGAGCCAGAAGTCGACCACCTTGAACACGGCGGCGTGCACCTCCGGGTTCTCGAAGTTGAGGTCGGGCTGGTGGGAGTAGAAGCGGTGCCAGTAATAGGCGTTGGCCACCGGATCCCACGTCCAGTTCGACGTCTCGAAATCCTTGAAGATGATCCGGGCGTCCTTGTAGCGGTGGGGCGTGTCGCTCCAGACGTAGAAGTCGCGCCAGCGCGAGCCCTTGGGCGAGGTCCGCGCCCGCTGGAACCACTCATGCTCGTTCGAGGTGTGGTTCAGGACGAGCTCGGTGATGACGCGGATGTCGCGGCGGTGCGCCTCGCGCAGCAGGCGGGCGAACTCGCGCCGCGTCCCGTAAGACGGGTTGATGTTCGTGTAGTCCGCGATGTCGTATCCGCCGTCGCGCAGCGGCGATGGGTAAAACGGCAGGAGCCAGATCGCAGTGACGCCGAGATCCTGGAGGTAGTCGAGCTTGTCGACGAGCCCCTCGAAGTCGCCGATGCCGTCGGCGTTCGAGTCGCTGAACGCGCGGACATGGAGCTCGTAAATGATCGCGTCCTTGTACCAGAGGGCGCTGCCTTCGGCGGGAGGGGGCTTTTGATCCTGGCTCATGGCTGCTCCGACGAATGCGCGTTATCCGCGCGACGACGCCGGGCGCTCAGGACACAGCGGGACGGCCCCCCGCGGCGTGAGCACGCCGCCTGGGCCGGAGGAGGCCAGGAGGCAAGGCACGCTGCGGAGGTCCACCACTGGGCGCGCACTGCCGTCCCACGCAGGTGACGCGAATCACGTGTATAGTTTAACTACTTGGAATTGCAAGACCGCGCAGGCCAACCTCGGATAGCACGCCGCGCGCTGGGCGCAAAGCGGCGCGGCGGCGGCGGGCGCCGTCCGTTGTCGTTCGTCGCCTTCCGTTGCCGCCGCGCTGTCGAGGCCGCTGCGTCGCGCGCTCGGCCAACACGTCGAACCGCAGCCGGTGTAAGAAGCGCCGGCACCTCGTTCAGTGATCGGGCGAGCTCATGCCCATCGAAGGAGCATTCTCATGATGCGTGTCTTCCACGTACTCCCGCTCTCCCTGGCCGCGCTCGGAGCGCTCGCCTGCTCGTCGACGCCTGAGCCGACGATCGACCCGAGCAACCCGTGCCCGCCCGGCCAGTGGTGCGCGTCGGCCGTGCCGACGACGGCGACGACGGTGCCCACGACGACGGCCACGCCCGCGCCCGCGGGCACGGCCGCCACGCCGATCCCGCCGGTCGCCGCGGTGGCCGCGACGCCCGTCCTGCAGGGGATGGGCACGACGGAGGCGCCGGGCATGAAGGCGGACGGCGGGCCGTTCGCGGGGCAGTTCCAGGAGGGCCAGACGCTCGAGCAGGACATCTCCATCTCGGCCGGCAAGTGCTACACGGTCGTCGGCATCGGCATCGGCGTCCAGGAGCTCGACATCCAGCTCGTGTCGCAGCCGGCGCCCGGGCTGCCGCCCGTCGTCCTCGCGCAGGACAGCACGACCGGCGCCGCGGCGACGCTCGGCGGCAAGGCCTCCGGCTGCTGGAAGAACCCGCTGCCGGTCGGCGGCCCGGGCAAGGTGATCCTCAAGGCGACGAAGGGCACCGGGCTCGCGGCCGCGCAGGTCTTCTCCAAGTAGCGCCGCCGGAGCGCGCGGCGGGGGCGCCGCGCTCCTCTTCTATTCCCCCCGCCTGCGTGCTCCCCTAGAGGCTGGCGGGCGCGGCCGTGCGCCGCGCGCGACGCATGAGCGAGACCGTCTTCCTCGGCCCCGACGCCAGCAATCCCTGCGCGAGGACGCGCTGGGAGTGGCTGTCGCCGCGGCTCCCCCCGGACCTCGAGGAGGAGGCGGTGCGGCGCATCGCGTGGCTGGCGCTCTTCACGATCGTCGTGGGCGCCGCCGGCTTCATCGTGTCGGAGCTCTTCCCGGGCGTCGCGCTCGGCCCCCGCCCGATCCGCTTCGCGGTCTTCCTGCCGTTCGTGCTCGTCTCGGCCGCGCTCTTCGTCGTCGCGCGGCGGCGGCTGCTCTCGCCGCCGCGGATCGTCGACCTCTCGTTCGCCTACAAGGTCCTCGGCGCCGCCTCCATCGCCGTCATGACCAACGCGCAGCCGTGGCCCGAGGGGCCGATGCTGCCGGGCTGGCCGCCGGTGGCCGTCTGGGTGCTGGTGTTCCCCATCATCATCCCCGCCCCGAGCGTTCGCACCCTGCTCACCTCGACGGTGGCGATCCTCACCGACCCGGCGTGCCTCTGGGTGCTCGTCCGGTCGGGCTTCATGGAGATGCCACCGCGCGAGGCGATGTTCCGCCGCTTCTTCCCGAGCGTCATCGCGCTCGCGCTCTCCGTGTTCGTGTCGCGCGTGGTCTTCGGCCTCGGGCGCAAGCTCGACGCGGCGCGGGAGCTCGGCAGCTACCGCCTCGTCGAGCGGCTCGGCGGCGGCGGCATGGGCGAGGTGTGGCGGGCGAGGCACCGCATGCTCGCGCGCCCCGCGGCCGTGAAGCTGATCCGCCCGGAGGCGTTCCAGGGCGAAGCGGCGAGCGGCGGCAACGCGAAGGCGCGGTTCGAGCGCGAGGCGCAGGCGACCGCGGCGCTGAGGTCGCCGCACACGATCGGCATCTTCGACTTCGGCGTCGCCCGCGACGGGTCGTTCTACTACGTGATGGAGCTGCTCGACGGCATGGACCTCGACACGCTCGTCAAGCTGGACGGCCCGCAGCCGCCCGCGCGGGTGGTCCACCTGCTGCGGCAGGCCTGCCACTCGCTGCACGAGGCGCACAGGGCCTTCCTGGTGCACCGCGACATCAAGCCCGCCAACCTCTTCCTGTGCCGCTACGGCGCGGATCTCGACTTCTTGAAGGTGCTCGATTTCGGGCTCGTCGCCGTGCGCAAGAAGGACGCGGCCCCCTCCACGCTGACGGCGGACAACGCGATCACCGGGACGCCCGCGTTCATGGCCCCGGAGGTGGTGGTCGGCGACCGCCCCGTCGACGGCCGGACGGACATCTACGCGCTCGGGTGCGTCGCCTACTGGCTGCTCACGGGCGCGCTCGTGTTCGAGGCCGAGACCGCGATGAAGATGGTGCTGCTCCACGCCACCGAGGCGCCCGTCGCGCCGTCGAAGCGCGCGGGGCGCCCGATCCCGCCGGCGCTCGACCGGCTCGTGCTCGACTGCCTCGAGAAGGACCCGGCGAAGCGGCCGCAGTCCGCGCGCGAGCTGTCCGAGCGGCTCGCCGCGCTTCGCCTGGACGCCGAGTGGACCGAGCAGCACGCGGCGGCGTGGTGGGAGTCGGTCGCGCCGCCGTCGCTGACGGGCCGGGCGGCCAAGGCGACGCTCGACGCCCTCGGCTGAGCCCCGCGGGGCTCCGCCCGAGGCGCCGACGCCGTCAGCGGATGTTGAAGTCGACGGTCATCAGCTGGCCGCCGCGCTCGATCGCCACGGACAGGTGGTTCGCGGTCCGGAGCCGCGCGTAGGCCTCCAGCGCCTTCTGCGGATCGGTGACGTCGAAGCCGTTGATCGACCTCAGCGAGTCGCCGCTCTCCAGCCCGAGCGACTCGAGCAGCGAGCCCCGCTTGATCCTGAGCTTCAGCCCGACGACCCGTCCCCCTTGCCGCTCCGGGATCACCCGGGCGGAGCGCATGAGGAGCGCCTGCTGCTCGAGGATCTGGTCGACCGCCGACCGGTCGACGTTGAACTCCGTGGCGCTCACCCGCCGGATGCGGGCGGCGATCTCCGGCGGGATCGAGCTCATGCCGCCCTCGGCGCCGACCGGCCTCGCCTCGGGCCGCGGCGGCGGCGGCTCCGGCGCCGCCGCGCGCGCGCTCTTCCCGAGCTGCAGCTGACAGCGCGCGCCGCCCGCGGCGATCCAGACGCGGTCCCAGGCGATGCGCGCGAGCGTGCCCCCCGGCGCGTCGCCGCCGAGCCGCCGGAGCTGCGTCCGCCCGTCGGGGCCCTCGATGGCCGCGAACGACCACGCGTCGTCCTGCGAGGCCGCGATGAGCACCACGCGCCCGGCGTCGCAGATCGGATCGCGCCACGGATCGCCGCCCGCCGCGGCCGCGCGCGCCTCGGGGGCGCCGCCCGGCGCCGGCAGGAGCGGCCCCGTCGCCGAATCGAACGGGTTGCGCTGCAGGATCGCGTCGGCGTTCGTCGCGTGCAGGTCGTTCCGCTGCGCGCGGCGGGAGGCCTGCGCCAGGGGCGCGATCCCCGCGGCTCTGTCCGGGATGATCGTCCTCCCGAGAAGGTGCGAGAACCCCGCTGCCTGGAAGTAGGCGGCGGACGCGATCAGCGTGCCCGCGATCCACGGGAAGTGATGCTTCACGGCCGCATCCAGGTCCACGGATCCTGCTCTTTCTGGGCGCGCGCGCGCCGCCGCCGTCGAGGCGAGCGCCGCGCGCACGCCGGCGTGAGAGGCGACCGTGCACGATGTCGCCACCGGCCCCCGCCCTCGTGGACGCACAGCACCGCGCATGCCGGCGTGCGCGCCGGGGCGCGCGCGAGCGCCGGCATGCGCGCCGCGACCCGAACGGATCAGCGCGCGCCGGCGTTCATCGAGAGGAGGAGCGAGCGGAGGGAGGTCTGGGACGGCGGGGGCCCGAGCGCGGCGCGCTCAGGGCTTCTTCTCGGGCTCCTTGGCGCCGGCCGCGGCCTCGCCGCGGCCGCGGCGGTACACCCAGGCGGCGAGGATCTTCCGGTCGTTCGCGGAGATCTTCTCCTCGAACGCCGGCATGTGGCCCTCGAGATCCTTCGCCATGGCCGCCGGCGGGTAGGCCTTGCCGCTGCCGGGGTTCGCGATCTGCGCCTCGATCCACGCGACCGAGGCCCAGCCGCGGAGCTCGGGCGCGGCCGACTCCTCGTCGTCGGTCTTGCCGTCGAGCCGGTGGCAGCTCGTGCACCGCTGCCGGACCAGCTTCTCCCCCTGGGTCCCGGCGCTCGGCTCCCCGCGCGCCTGCGCCTCGAGGAACGCGGCGATCGTCTCCTGGTCGGCCGCGCTCATCGGCGTGAACACCTTCGCCGCCTCGGGATCCGCGGGCGGCTTGACCACCGACGGCATCATCTCCTTGAACGGCGTCTTGCCGAAGAGGTGGTCGGCGTCGGGATCCCTCAGCACCTCGAGCGCCCAGGCCTTCGTCCCGAACCCGGTGAGGTCCGGCGCCGTCTGCTTGTCCTTGGGCGGGCCGAGATCGTTCAGCCGGTGGCAGCTCGCGCACTCCTTCTTGTAGAGGTCCTCGCCGCGCGTCTCCGGATCGTTGCGCAGCATCGCGAGCGCGCCCTCGGGCGGGACGCCCTGCTTGAACAGCGCGATCGCGCGCGCGGTCCGCTGGGCGTTCTGCGCCTGCGAGCGCTGGTAGCCCTCGTCCTTCGCGTCGGACGCGAACGATTTCGCGAGGAGGCCGACGGCCCCGAGGCCGACCAGGAACAGCGGCGCGAGCGCCGGCAGGCGCGCGCGGAGCGGGCCGGGCTTCCTGTCGATGAACGGGAGCAGGGCGAGGTACAGCCCGAGCACGCCCGGCAGGCCGACGGTCGCGATGAGCTCCAGCGAGCCGGGGAAGAACTTGCGCAGCTCGAAGAGCGGGCGGAAGTACCACGCCGGGCGGGCGGTGTAGTCGCTGACCGGGTCCGCGGGCGCCTCGAGGGGCGCGCCGTGCTCGATGGCCGCGAGATCGAAGAGGACGACGAGCGCGACCGCGGCGGCGAGGAGGATCATGCCGAGCTGCTTCGGGAAGAACCGGTCCGCCTTCGAGAGGTTCGCGCCGTGGGGCGCGCCGAAGCCGTGCTTGCGGAACTGCGCGAAGCTGCCGGCGAGCAGCAGGGCCGTGGCCGCCGGCAGCACGAACACGTGCAGCGCGTAGAGCCTCGTCAGCGTCAGGTGGCCGAGCGAGCTGCCGCCGACCACGAGCTCTTGCGTGAGCGGCCCGACGACGGGGACCGCGCCCATGATGCCCGTCTCGACGCGCGTGCCCCAGTAGCCGTCCTGGTCCCACGGGAGCGGGTTGCCGGTGAAGGCGAAGCCGAGGATCATCAGCAGCAGGCCGAGCTTCAGGAGCCAGCCGACCTCGCGCGGCGCGCGGTACGCCCCGTGGATCGCGATCTGCGCCACGTGGACCGCGACCAGGATGACGAGCGCCTGCGCTCCGAAGTAGTGCAGGCCCCGGATGAGCCACCCGGCGCGCAGCGTGAAATTGATGTGCGCGACGCTCGCCCACGCCGTGGTCGCGCTCGGCGCGTACGCCGACATGAGCAGCGCGCCCGTGACGGCCTCGACGAGCAGCAGCAGCGCCAGCGCGCCGCCCCAGACGTAGCCGATGCGCGCGCCGCCGGGGATGGGCTCGTCGAGCAGGCGGCGGAGGGGCTCGCGGTAGCCGACGCGCTCGTTCAGCCAGTCGCCGAAGCTCATCCTGCGATCTCCTGGAGCTCGGCGGTCCCGTCACGGTAGCGCCGGAAGTCCACCTCGACCCAGCCGTCCACGACCCGCGTCGCGAGCGCATCCATCGGGCGCGGGGACGGCCCCGTCTCCGGCACGCCCGACAGGGCGAAGCGCGAGGCGTGGCACGGGCAGTTGAAGCTCTTCTTGTCGTCGTTGAGCTCGATGCCGCAGCCGAGGTGCGGGCACGTGGCGCTCATCGCGCGGATCTTCTCGCCCTCGCGGATGACCCAGATGGCGCCGAGCATCTGGTCCTTCGCGACCGTGAAGGCGTCGCGCTCCTCGCCGATCACCTTGAGGCGTCGGGGCTCACCCGGCGGGAGATCCGCGAGGCGCCCGACCCGCACCCAGCGCTCTCGCCCGCTTGACGTGCCGGCGTTGCCGGTGGGACTGGCGAGGAACGTCGCCGCCGGCACGGCGATCGCGCCGGCGTACGCGAGGCCGCCGATCGCCACGAGCGCCTTCAGGGCGCCGCGCCGCTCCTCGGGGGGCGGCGCTCCGAACGGCGCGCCGGCGCTCGCGGGCACCCCGTGGGCACCAGGCTCGTGCGGCAATCCATATCCCGGGTACCCACCGGCACCAGGTTCCTTTTGCGTCGGCTCTGCCATCTCGTAGGCTCTCCCTCGCTCGCGCCGCTCCGAGGGCCCGCTCAGACTCGGAGCGGGCCTCCGGCGGCCGAAGTGGACGGCAGCATATCGAAAACACGGGCCAAACGTTGAATCCTCGCCATCGCGCTCACCGGGGCGGCCGCATCGTCGCCGGCTCAACCGAAAGTTCTCTTTCAGGTGTCCAGGTCCCGCCGTCGCGATCCGTCGCCGCAGCGCTCACGGCGCTCGCAGCGCTGGGGGTCTCCGCCTGTGCCGCTTCGCGTCAACCGCCGGCGTGCACGCGCCCGGACCTCAGCGGGTGCGCCATCGAGGAGGTCTCGTTCGACGGCGACGAGGTGATCAGCGGCGACGAGCTCGCCGATCGGATCGCGACGGCGGAGAGCTCGCATCTGCTCGGCGGCGCGTTCGAGCCCGTGCCGATCCTGAGCATCTGGGACGCGCTCACGGTCGAGTACGAGCGGTTCGACCGGTTCGTCCTCGAGCGGGACATGGCGCGCATCGAGCGGTATTACCGGGCGCGCGGGTTCTACCACGCGCGGGCGCGCGCGGCGCGGGTGCAGCGGACCGGCGGCCCCGGCAAGGAGGGGCGCGTGCGGGTGCGCATCGTCGTCTCCGAGGGGCAGCCGGTGAAGATCGCCTCGGTGGACCTCCAGTGGCGGGACTGGACCCTGGAGAAGGGCAAGGACATCGCCCGGCCGGTGACCGACGCGAAGGCCCGGCTCCGGGTCGGCGAGCGCCTGGACGAGGAGCAGTACGAGGAGCTGAAGAAGGCGCTGCTCCGGGTGCTCACGGATCGCGGCTTCGCCTACGCGACGGTCGAGGGGCACGTCGACGTCGACCTCGTGAAGAACGAGGCGCGGGTCCGCTACACGATCGAGCTCGGCCCCGAGTGCACGTTCGGCAAGGTGAAGCTGGAGGGGCTCGGCGAGCTGCCCGAGGGGCCGGTCAGGACGGCGATCGGCATCGAGGAGGGCGAGCGCTTCTCGACCGCGGCGCTCGCGGAGGCGGAGCAGGCGCTGGCCGATTTCGGCGTGTTCGGCGCCGTCGCCGTGAAGCCCGAGCTCGCGCCGCCCGGGCAGCCGAGGAGCCCGGTCGTCCCCGTGACGTTCTCCGTGGAGCCGGCCGCGCTGCGCGCCGTGAAGCTCGGCGGCGGCGCCGAGGTCGGCTCGCGCGTCGAGGCGCACCTCGTCGCCGGGTGGGAGGATCGCAACTTCCTCGGCGGCCTGCGCCGCTTCAACATCGAGGCCCGGCCGGGGCTGGTCTTCTATCCGGTCGAGTTCTCGACCCTGCTCGGCGAGGATCTCGGGGACACCTTCCGCCTCCTGCCGGAGATCCAGCTGCGGTCCGAGCTCCGCCAGCCGGGGGCGTTCGAGCGGCGCACGGCCGCGGTGCTGCGCGGCTCGTTCAAGCTCTATTGCCCGCGGACCGGTGAGTTCTGCACCAAGCCCGATAAGGCAGAGAAACCGGAAGAGGGGGAGTCAGAAAATGCAGCAAACCCTCCTCAGGAGCCGCCGGAGCACGCGATCATCGGCTACCGCGAGTACGTCGGTTCCATCGGTCTGGAGCGGCCGTTCCTGAAATCGGACCTGAACGCGGCCCTCCTCTACAACGTTCAGCTCAACAGCCCGTTCTCCTACAACGACGTGCCGCTGCCGCAGGGGTTCCAGTCCATCTTCATCCCTTATCTGCAAGCGCTCGTGTCCTACGATCGCCGCCTGAACCGGGCGGGCAAGCCGGACCGGCTGACCCCTCACCATGGCTACTACGTCTCGCTGGACGCGCAGCTCGCCGGGTACTTGAAATTCGACACCGCGCTGGCGAACGCCATCGTCGGGCACGAGGTCCGCGCCGCGCGCGACCTCCGCCTCCAGCCCGAGTTTCGCGCCTACCTCCCCGTCTCGCGGAAATGGACCCTCGGCTTCCGCATGACCACCGGGTGGCTGTTCCCGAGCGGCTACGGCGACGCGTCGTCCGCGGATCTGACCCGGTGCGACACCCTCGCGGAGGACGATCCGGCCCGGGCGGGCTGCCGGGCGGACGTGGGGGCCGACGTCCAGCTCATGCAGTTCCGCGGGTTCTTCAGCGGCGGCGCGACGAGCAACCGCGGCTACGGGTTCAACGAGGTCGGTCCCCACGCCCGCGTGCCGAGCCTGACCGGCCAGCGGGATACCCAGGGCGATGAGGCCCCGCTGGTCCCCATCGGCGGCCGGCTGCTCTGGGAGGCGAGCCTGGAGCTCCGGATACCGCTCGGCGAGAGCTTCGGCACCGTGATCTTCGCCGACGCGGGCGACGTCACCCGGGAGCTCAGCCTGTTCCGCGCGGGGGCGCAGCGGCCGCACCTCTCGGCCGGCGTCGGGCTGCGCTACACCACGCCGGTCGGCCCGCTGCGCTTCGACGTCGGCTACCGCGTCCCGTGCATGCAGGTGTTCGGCAAGTGCACGCCCGGGGAGGAGGGCTGGCCCCCGGACGAGCGGACGCCGGACGCGCTGTTCGGCGTGCTGCCCATCGCCGTGAACCTGGCGATCGGCGAGGCGTTCTGAGAGATGCTGAGGTGGAGCGAGCCGCCGGGCGGCGGCGCGGCCCGCGCCCGTCGCCCCTCGACGCGGCCGCGGAGGCGGGCTCAGCCCTCTTCTTCCTCGACGTTCCAGGCGGACAGCGCGGTCATTCCGATGGCGACGGCGCAGCCGCCGCACAGGGCGGGCTCCTCGATCCGGAGCTCATCGCCGCGCGACCACACGTAGAGGCCGCGCCCGGCGGGCTCGCCCTCGATGGCCGCGTCGCACACATCGCAGCGGAGCTCGGTCGCCCCTGAGGCGGCCTGACGCGCGCGCAGCGCGCTGTCGGCGACCGCGTCGACCGAGATGCAGATCGGGTGAGTCAATGTCCCCCTCAGCCGGTGCTCCGCGTTCGCGGCTCCCTCCAGCGTAGGGCGGGGGTCCAGGTTCGCGGTCCCCTTCAGAGCGCCTTCAATCACATCCACCTCCGGCGGCACGGCCGAATCTAGCTCAGGCCGAGACGGGACGCACGAGAAGGCTGCGCCTGATCCTCGTCAGGCTTGCTCCAGGGCGCAAATGTAGGCGAATGCGCGGGATCGTACGCCGTGGACCTCACGGCGCGGCGGTCCCGCGTGCGTTCGCAACGGAAATATGGGGGAGCTAGGCGGTGGCGGCCGTCTCGGAGCCGGCGGCCTCCTGGGCGGCGCGGCTGCCGGCCGTGCGGTCGAGGGCGCAGCTCTCTTCGAGCAGCTCGACAACGTCGAGCTGGCGGATCGAGTCCTCCTTGGACTGATCCTTGAGCCCGTCGGTGATCATCGTCTGGCAGAACGGGCAGGCGGTCGCGATCGTCTTCGCCTCGGTCTGGAGCAGCTGCAGCGTCCGCTTGACGTTCACGCGGTCCTTGTTCTGCTCCTCCATCCACATCTGCGCGCCGCCGGCGCCGCAGCAGAGCCCCTTCTGCCGGTTCCACCCCTCGGCCTCGACGAGCTGCACGCCGGGGATGCGCTTCAGGATGTCGCGCGGCTGCTCGTACACGTCGTTGTAGCGGCCGAGGTAGCAGGAGTCGTGGAAGACCACCTTCCCCTCGACCGGCTTCTTGGGGACGAGCTTCTTCTCGGCGACCAGGCCGAGCAGGAAGTCCGTGTGGTGCACGACCTCGAACTTCGCGCCGAAGTCCGGGTACTCGTTGGCGAGCGTGTTGAAGCAGTGGGGGCAGGTCGTGACGATCTTCCGGATGCCGCCCTGCTCCTTGTAGCCGTTCAGGGTCGCGGCGTTCTGCTCGGCCAGCATCGCGAAGAGGTACTCGTTGCCCGCGCGCCGCGCCGGATCGCCGGTGCAGGTCTCCTCCTGGCCGAGGATCGCGAAGTCGACGCCGGCCGCCTTCAGGAGCCGCGCCGTCGCGCGCGCGATCTTCTTCGCGCGGTCGTCGTAGCTCGCCGCGCAGCCGACCCAGTAGAGCACCGGCGCCTGCGGCTTGTCGGCCATCGTCGGGATCTCGAGCCCCTCGGCCCAGTTTGCGCGATCGAGGCGCGCGAGGTTCCACGGGTTGCCGTTGACCTCGATCGCGTTGAACGGATTGCCGAGCTCGGCCGGGAACTCGCCCTTCACCATGACCAGGTGGCGGCGCATCGAGACGATCTTGTCGACGTAGCTGATCATCACCGGGCACTGCTCCTCGCAGGCCCGGCACGTGGTGCAGGCCCAGAGCACGTCCGGGTGGACGACGTTCGCCACGAGGTCGACGGGCTTGTACCCCGCCTCCGGGGTCGGGACCGGGTTCTCCGGCGCCGCCTGCTCCGCGTGGCCGGCGCCCTCCGCCTCCGCGCCCTGGCCGTCCTGCGCCGCCGCGCCGTCGCCGGCGTGGCCGTTCGCCTGCGCCGCGTGGCCGTTGCCCTCGCCCCGCGGGCCGCCGGGCCGGTTGAGGAACTCGACGTCGCGGCCGTACAGGTGGTCGCGCAGGTCGAGCGTGAGCTGCTTGGGGCTCAGGATCTTGCCCGTCTTGTGGGCCGGACAGTTGTCGCTGCAGCGGCCGCACTCGGTGCACGTGTAGAAGTCGAGGATCGCCTTCCAGGTGAAGTCCTCGATGCGCCCGACGCCGACCGGCTCGGCCTTCTCGGGCTCCTCGGCGGCCTTCATGACCATCTCGCCGATCGCCTCGGCGCTGCCCGCGACGAGCGGCAGCCGGCCGCGCGGGTCGAGGTTGCGCGCGAAGACGTTCGGGATCGACGTGATGATGTGGAAGTGCTTCGAGTACGGGAGCAGGTTCAGGAACACGAGCACCAGCGTGACGTGCGTCCAGAACCCGATGTGCGCGAGGACGACGAGGGTCCCGGGGCTCGCGCCGCTCAGGAGCACGGCGAACAGCGAGCCCGCCGGCGCGGGGAACAGGTGCCAGCGGAGCGCCGCCGGGTCCGCGGGGACGCCCGCGAACGGGGCGGTCACGGTGGCGACGCGCTCGCAGAGCGCCGCGTCGCCGGAGGCGCACGCCGCGGTCGACCAGCGGTGGTGCAGCACCAGCGAGGCGCCGTCATAGAGCATGTCGCTCAGCATCATCGTGACGATGATGCCGAGGATGAGCAGCCCCTCGCCGGACAGGGTCATGCGCCGCTCGCGCTTGATCGCCCGGTAGTAGATGAACACGAGCGCGCCGGCGACGACCAGCGAGGCCATGACGTCCTTCACGAACTCGTAGATGCCGCCGAGCGGCACCGCGCCGATGCCCGGCAGCCGCACCGGGTCGTGCCCCAGGATCCACAGGTCGAACGCCGGGTCGAAGCCGCGCCCCCACAGGATCAGCGTGCGGAGCAGGAGAACCAGGAATCCGAAGAAAATGAGCTTATGCGCGAGCCCGGCGAGCGGGTAGTAACCCATCTTTCGCTGGCGGAAGGCGTACTCCCAGGTGCCTTTGAGGCGCTCGGCGAGCCGGTCGAGCCGGTTTTCCCCGCGCCCGACCTTGAGGAGCTGCCAACGCCGGTTGGCGCTCCACGCAAAGGCGGCGAAGAGGCCGACGAGCAATGTGAGCATCCAAATGGGATTCATTCGCGGGACGTCTCCGGGTGTAAAATGGCCACATCTTTTAAGGTGGGGGGATGGCGGACGTCAACCGCGCGGCGGCGGCGAAGCGCGCGGATCGCTGTCGCTGGATCCCGTTCCTGTTAGGGCGGAGTTGCTGGTGCGCGCGCTCGCGGATCGCGCTCGGGCCGGAGGTGGGCCCGCCGGGGCTCAGAGCGTGAACTCGACGCTCTTCTCCTCGCTCGCGGGCGAGGGAGACAGGTCGAGCGCCATGCTGTACGAGCGCTGGCCGACCCGCGCGCTCAGGCGGACGCGGATGGGCGCCGTCGCGTCGTTCAGCTTGTCGAGCCGCACGACGACGCGGTAGCGGCCTCGGGCCGGCTCGCCCTCGGTGAGGAAGACGTTCTCCACGTTCTGCTCCTGGCATTCGCCGCTCACGCGCGGGCAGTCGCGGTCCTTCATGAGGCCGCTCGCCGTCGGCTCCCCGACGCGGGCGAGCTCTCCCGCCGGATCGTAGACGTTGAGATCGACGTCGGCCTCGGCCTCTTCCCAGGCGATCGTGAACTGGAGGATCCCGGTGTGGAGCCCGCACCCCTCGTCGATCACGCCGTTGCAGTTGTTGTCGCGGGCGTCGAAGCAGAGCTCGACCCCCGTCGGCGTGCACGCGATCTCGAGCCCGACACCCTCGGGGACCTTGAGGTCCTTCGGCTCGAGGGGCGGCTTGGGCGGAGGCGGCGGCACCTCGATGCAGCCGGCGAGGAGCACGGCCGCGAGCGCCGCGCCGAGGGCGCGCCTCGCCCCTGCGAGCGCCCCGCGCACGCCGGCGAGGCGCGCGCGGGGGCCGGGGGTCGCTTTCGGGACGGCGCCGCGGGGTCGGCGCTCGCGCCGCGGGGGACCGGGGCTTTGCATGGGGGGCTGCATGCTAGCCGCCTTCCGGCTCCTGCGGGGCGCCGGCGCCGCGCTCGTCCCGCGCGGGGGCCGCGGCCGGCCGCCGCGGCTTGGGGCCGCGCGGCTTCGGCGGAGGGGGCGGCGTTCCTCCGAGCGGCGGCGGCAGGTGCATGCCCCGCGCGGCCAGGATCTCCGCCGCGTGAGGGACGGTGAGCACCAGCGCGCGGGCGTAGAGGCTCGTCTGGTAGGGCTCGGGCAGATCGCCGGGCCGGCCGCTGGTCGCCTGCTCGAGCAGGATCGCCGCGGTGACGCTCACGTTGAGGCTCTCCGCGAAGCCCCGCATCGGGACGCGCACGGCGCGGGCGCAGGCGGCGGCCAGGTCGGGGCGGATCCCGTCGCGCTCGTTGCCGAGCACCAGCGCGAGGCGGGGGATGCCCGCGAGATCGCGCGGGGTCAGCTCGCCGTCCGGGCGGGTCGCGACGAGCTCGTGCCCCGAGGCGCGGAGCGCCGCGACCGCGGCCTCGGTGGTCGCGTGCGTGCGCACGTCGACCCAGCGCTCGGAGCCGCGCGAGACGGTGTTCGACACGAGGAACTGCTCGGCGCGCTCGATGATGTGCAGCCGCTGGAGGCCGAACGCGTCGCACGACCGGAGCACGGCGGCCCCGTTGTGCGGGTCGTGCGGCGCGTCCATGGCGACGGTGACCGCGTCGAGCCGCGCCGCGATGACGCCGCGCAGCCGGGCCTTGCGCTCGTCGGTGACGAACTCCTCGAGGATGCGGGCGACGGCGACGACGTCGAGGGAATCGAGCGCGGCGAGCAGCCTTCGCTGCTCCTGCGCGACGAACGAGCAATTGGGGGTCGAGCGGCGCATGGGATGGGTCGGGGGCGCCTCTATAGCGCGGCGCGCCCCCGGAGGCTGCGGCGCATCGCGGCCCGGAGGGACCGCCTCCGCCGCGGCCCCGCCTCGGCCGGCGCAGGCCGCCGCGCCTCGCCGGGCCGGCGCGGGCGGCGGGCCGGCACGGGCGGCGGGCCGGCACGGGCGGCGGGCCGGCACGGGCGGCGGGACAGAGCGGCGGTCAGGGCTCGATCGCGATCACGACCCGCTCGCCCTCGGCGTACTCGACGACGGCGCAGTCGCCGGGGGAGCCGTCTTCCCAGACCAGACAGACGAAGTCGGCCTCGGCGTCGAGCGCGATCATGGGGTGGTGCCACACGCCGGGGCGATAGGTGATGCCCTGGGCGCCGTGGGCGATGAAGGCGGCGAGCGTCGTGAGGTCGGGCCGGTCGCCGCCCAGGGCGACGACGACGAGGTAGCGCCGCGCGTTCATCGGCACGAACGCCTGCGTGGAGCCGGGGTGCTTCTCGAGCAGCGCGAGCGGCAGCGGAAAGCTCGAGCGCGGAGCGCAGCGGAAGACCGAGACGTTCAGCGCCGCGTGCCCGGGGCGGAGGTTCTCGATCGCGGCGAGGTGATCGAAGCGGCGGGCGGTCCCCTGGTTGGCCGGCCTGCCGGGCTGGCCGTGCGGCGAGGCCATGAGGATGTCGCCGTACGGCGCATAGGCTGCAGGGCTGAGCGAATGGGCTGCGATGCGCGGGCGGTGGCTCATCGGAACGGGCGGCTGTGGCGGTGCGCCACGCGTGTGGCCCTCCTGCGGCGAGCGCCCGGGCCGCGGGCGCGATCGCGCAGGCGAAGGGTACCACGTCGCCGGGGCGGCCGGCGGGACACCCCGCGACCGCCACGAGGCCGACGTTTTGCATGACACGGCGCGACGCCTTACCCGTCGGGTAACGCGAGCGACCCTGGAGTCAGTCATGCGGATTGTTCACAAATCGACATTTCGGAAGCGCCTCGCGGTGTTCTCCGTGTTCTTGGCGGTGCTCGCCCTCATGACGTCTGTCGTCGGCTGCCAGCGCTACGACGTGCTCGTCGAGAAGGATCAGATCGCGGCCCAGAAGTGGTCGGATCTCGAGGCGAACCTCCAGCGGCGTTACGACCTCGTCCCGAACCTCGTGGCGGTGGTGAAGGCGTCGGCCAAGCACGAGGAGCAGACGCTCGCGAGCGTCGCCGAGGCGCGCGCCCGCGCCACCAGCGTCCAGCTGAAGGCCGAGGACCTGACCGATCCCGAGAAGGTGCAGGCCTTCCAGAAGGCGCAGGAGCAGCTCAGCGGCTCGCTCTCGCGGCTCCTCGTGGTGCAGGAGCAGTACCCCGATCTCAAGGCCAACCAGAGCTTCCACAGCCTCCAGGTCCAGCTGGAGGGCATCGAGAACCGCATCCTGCGAGCGCGCGAGGAGTACAACCAGGCGGCGCGCGAGTACAACGCGGAGCTCCTGAAGATCCGGGGCCAGGTGGTGAACAAGGCGACGGGGCAGCCGTTCAAGCCGCGCGTGTACTTCACCGCTTCCCCCGAGGTCCAGTCGGCGCCCAAGGTCGCGTTCTGAGAGGAGGGGGTGGCGATGCGCCAGGCAGTCTCGGGCGGAGCGCGGCTGCGGGCCGTGGCCAGGGCGGTCGCCGCCGCGATCGCGCTCGTCTGCGCGCTCGTCGCCCGGCCCGCCCTCGCCGAGTTCACGCCGCCGAAGCTCACGGGGCACGTCGTCGACACCGCCGGGCGGCTCGGCCCGTCCGATATCCTCTACCTCGACCAGAAGCTCGATCGCCTCCGCCGCCAGACCGGCTTCGAGATCGTCGCCTTCGTGGCGGGATCGCTCGAGGGCGAGACGATCGAGGACGTCGCGTACGAGGCCTTCAACACGTGGCAGCTCGGCCAGCGGGGGGCCGACAACGGCGTCCTCCTGGTGATCGCCCCGTCCGAGCGGCGCGTCCGCATCGAGACGGGCAAGGGCGTGGGCGGGGCGCTCACGGACCTCCAGTCGAACGACATCATCCGGCAGACGATCAACCCGCTGCTCCGGCAGGATCGGTTCCGCGACGCCATCGATCAGGGGACGACCGAGATCGCCCGGGCGCTGATCGCCGGGACGCCCGAGGAGGAGCGGCGCCCGGCGCCCGGGCCGGCGCCCACCCCGGTCTCGCCGATCAAGATCGGCGTCACGCTCGTCGCGATCGTGGCGGCGCTGCTGCTCGCGCTGATCTCGCCCTCCTTCCGCTGGTTCCTGTGGATCGTCCTGCAAGCGCTCCTCTTCCGCGGCGGCGGCGGCTTCCGCGGCGGCGGCGGTCGCGGCGGCGGTGGATCCGGGTTCGGCGGCGGCGGCGGCGGTCGCTCCGGCGGCGGCGGATCCAGCGACAGCTACTGAGCCGCTGCGGCGCGCCAGCGTCATGCTGCGGCGCGCCAGCTCGCCTGCGTTGCGCCAGCGCTCCGTCGGAACACGGATCGGGTCGCCCGTCCGTCGCGACGTCGCCTGCGGCGCTGTGCTGCGCCGGCCGTGACCCGGCGGGCAGGCGCGACCTCGTCGCCGCCCCGCGCGGACGAGGGCTCGAGCGCGCGCCATCTCGGGGCGGCGCCGCGACCGGGCGAGGCTACGCTCTCCTCATGGCTGCTGCCCTGCGCCCTGTCTTCGTCGTCGACGCCGTCCGCACCCCGATCGCACGTTACGCCGGCGCCCTGGCGACGGTCCGCCCGGACGACCTCGCGGCGCACGTCCTCGAGGCGCTCGTGCGCCGCCAGCCCTCGCTCGCGCCGCGCCTCGACCAGGTCGTCCTCGGCGCGACGAACCAGGCCGGAGAGGACAACCGCAACGTCGCGCGCATGGCCGCCCTGCTCGCCGGCCTCCCTTACGAGGTCCCGGGCGTCACGGTGAACCGCCTCTGCGGCTCGGGGCTCGAAGCGGTGGCCGACGCCGCGCGCATGATCGCCACCGGCGAGGCCGACTGCGTGATCGCCGGCGGCGTCGAGAGCATGACGCGCGCGCCGTTCACGATGCCCAAGCAGGCCGAGCGCTTCGAGCGGAGCGCGCCGACGGTCTACGATACGACCCTCGGCTGGCGCTACCCGAACCCGAGGATGGCCGCGCGGTTCGAGCTCCAGTCCATGGGCGAGACCGCCGAGAACGTGGCCAAGAAGCACGGCGTCAGCCGCGAGGATCAGGATCGGTTCGCGCTCCTGTCCCACGAGCGCGCCACGCTCGCGTGGGAGTCGGGCGGGTTCGCCGCCGAGGTCGTCCCGGTCCCCGTCCCCCAGAAGAAGGGCGCGCCCGTCCTGTTCGAGCGCGACGAGTCCGTGCGCGCCGACGCCTCGCTCGAGGCGCTGTCGAAGCTGAAGCCCGCCTTCCGCGAGGGCGGGACGGTGACCGCGGGCAACGCCTCGCCCCTCAACGACGGCGCGGCCGCGCTCCTGCTCGCCTCGGGCGACGCCGTGCAGTCCACCGGGGCGACGCCGCTCGCGCGCGTGGTCGCGACCGCGACCGCGGGGGTGGATCCCAACCTCATGGGCGAGGGGCCGATCCCCGCCGTGAAGAAGCTGCTCCAGCGGACCGGGCTGCGCGTGCCCAACGTGGACGTCTTCGAGCTCAACGAGGCGTTCGCGGCGCAGGCGCTCGCGTGCTCGCGCGCGCTGGAGCTCGATCCGGCGCGCGTCAACGTCCGGGGCGGGGCGATCGCGCTCGGGCACCCGATCGGCTGCTCGGGCGCGCGCATCGCGTGCACGCTCGTGCATGCGATGCGCGCGCGCGGCGCCAAGGTCGGGGTCGCTTCGCTGTGCATCGGCGTGGGCCAGGGCATCGCGACGCTGTTCGAGCGCGCCTGAGGCGATTTCGCCGCTCGTCCGCGGCGCCAGATGCGATAAGACCGCCGTACCAGGACGCAGGAGGGGGGCTCGCGGCCCTCCTCCCTCGGCTGACGGCGCCGCCTCGGCGGCAAAGAACAGGAGAAGGCCCGATGGAGTTCCCCCCGATCAATGTGCCCGGCACCGGCCAGCTTCACGCTCGACTGAAGACCTCGCTCGGTGAGATCACCATCCGCCTCGAGGAGCAGCGCGCCCCGAACACCGTCAAGAACTTCGTCGGCCTCGCCACGGGCGCGATCAACTGGACCGATCCGACGACGGGCAAGGGGATGCAGGGGACGCCCTGTTACGACGGCGTCCGCTTCCACCGCGTCATCTCGGGGTTCATGATCCAGTGCGGCGATCCGCTCTCGCGCTACCCGGAGAAGGCGCCGCTCTGGGGCACGGGCGGCCCGGGCTACAAGTTCGCCGACGAGTTCAACCCCGAGCTGCGGCACGACGGCCCCGGCGTGCTCTCCATGGCGAACTCCGGCAAGAACACGAACGGCGCGCAGTGGTTCATCACCGAGGGGCCGACGCCGCACCTCGACAACCGGCACTCGGTGTTCGGCAAGGTCGTGAGCGGGCTGGACGTCGTGAACCGCATCGCCAACGTTGCGACCACGCGCGACCGGCCGAACCAGGACGTCGTCCTCGAGCGCGTCGAGATCTTCCGGCAGTAGCCGCGCCGAGCGCCGCGCGATCGCGCCGAGCGCCGCGCGATCGCGCCGAGCGGCGCGCGGCGCTCGTTCAGCGGGCGCAGCAGACGGTGATCTTGTCGTCGCCTTCCTCGACCTCGCCTCGAGGGTCGCCGCCGCGCGGCTGGCAGCTGCCGGTTCCGGTCACCTCGATCGACACCGAGGCGGCGGCGGGCGGATCGTCGACGCAGGCCCCGTTGAACGGCACGGTCTCGATGGGCTCCCGACAGCGGGTCTCCCCGAAGAGCGCCAGCGTCGCCGCGCAGCGCACGCCGTCCGCGTCGCACGTGCACTGCGTGCAGCCGCGGTTGTCGACCATCGAGCTCGCGAACACGTGCCGCTCGCCGAACTCCTCGGGGCAGCGCCGCTCCCCCTCGCGCCAGATGCAGACGCCCTGCTCGAACGGCGCGTCGACCTCTCGCGGGGCGCAGGCCTCGCCCGCGTCACATCCGCCGGCGTCCGGCCCGGGGGCGCACACGAGCCCCTCGATGCCGAAGCGCGGCGGCGGCAACGTCGGCTCGCCGCCCGACGCGGCGCACGTCGCCGAATCCACGTCGGGGGCGTCGGCGCTGTAGCTGCCGGGCTGGAAGTCGCGGAGGTTGATGCAGTTCTCCGACTCGACCGGCAGCGTCACGCTCGCCCCGTCACACCCCTCGTCCCCATACACGGTGACCGCCGGACGCTCGCACGCCACGTCCGGCGCGCCGCACGAGCACGGGCTGCAGGTCGCGGGCGCGTCGACCGGATCGCGGCCGCCCACGTCCACCCGCGTGGAGAAGCCCGCAGGACAGGCGACGTCCGCGGCCTCGGGGCCCTGGTACAGGAGGCCGGGCCCCTGCCAGTCCTCGGGCACGGCGACGCACGCGAACCCGCCGCAGTCGTCGTCGGCGCAGTCGACCGCGCCGTCGCCGTCGTCGTCGTCGCCGTTCGAGCACTGCTCGCCGCCGCCGCCGCCGCTGCTCGTGGTGCTCGCGGTCGTCGTCTGGCCGCCGCCGTTGCCGCCGGAGCCGCTCCCGGACGACTGCGGGAAGAGCTCGGGCTCGAACTGATCGAAGTCCTGGGTGCAGGCGCTCGCCGCGAGGAGAGCGACGATCGCGGTGACGCTTTGGACGGCAGAGCGGCGCAACACGACCTCCTGGATCGGCGAGCTTCGCCTCGATGAAGGCAGCCACGGCGACGGTATCACGACCGCCCGCCATCATGGCGAGCTCCGCGGTCGGCGAGGCTCGGCGCCCGTCCGCGGCCGTCTTGCTGCGGCGCTCCTTGCTGCACCGCGCCCGCGCGCCGCGTCACCCCGGCGGGGGCGCCGCAGGCGCGTCGGACCAGAGCGACGCGAGCGTCTCGAGCTCCTGCGCGAGCTCTTCCGTCGCCTTGCCCGCGAGCCGCGCCCGCTCGGCGCCGAGCGCCTCGACGACGGCGGCGCGATCGTCGGGGGACAGCTCCGCCGCCTTCGTCATCTGCGCGAGCGCCTCGTCGACGTCGTGCAGCTGGCCGAGGCGGCGCTGCAGGCGTGACGCCGATTTGGCGGTGCGCTCGGCGCGCTCTCCGAAGAGCGGCGAGAACGTCTCCGCGGAGTAGCGCAGCCGCTTGAAGCGGATCCGGAGCGCGTGCATGGCCGCGCCGTCGCTCGGATCGCTCGCCGCGAGCGCGCGCACGTCCGCCAGGGCATCGCGGATCGCCCGCCGCGCGAGCGCCTCGGCGCCGCGCTTCTTCGCCTTCTTGCGCGAGATGCGCCGCTCGAGGCGCGCGAGGTACGGCTCCAGCCGGAGCCGCTTGCCCACCACGGGCGCGCCGGCCCGCGGCTCGCCCGCGTCGCCCACCACGGGCGCGCCTGCCCGCGGCTCGTCCGCCTCGCCCGCCGGCGGCGCGTCGGCCCGCGGCTCATCCCCGTCGCCCGCCGGCGCATCGGCTTTCGGCGCACCTTTGTCGACCGGACGATCCCGCCGGAGCAGCTCGACGATGTGGGCCCTCGCCTCGTGCTCGCGGCGCGAGCGCTGCGCGACCCATCCGGCGACGGCCGCCCGTGGCGCCTCGCCCAGCTCGAGCGCGGTGAGCGTCTCGCGCAGCACCTCCTCGTCGCGCAGCGTCCCGGTCGCCCGCGCGAACTCCCGCAGCCCGTCGGCGATGGGGCGGATCCGCTTCTTGCCGTAGATGCGTCGCGCCGGCTTGAGCAGCGTCCGGAGCCGGCGGAGCGACACCCGGAAGTCGTGCACCGCTTCCTCGTCCGGCTCGGCGCCGTGCGCGCTCGTGGCGACCACGCGCCGCGCATCGGCGCGCACGCTCTCGATGTGGGTGAGCAGCACCGGACCCAGGAAGTCCCGCGCCGAGAGCTTCGCCCCGCCGCCGCCCGCCGGCGGGGCGCTCCCCTCACCACCGCCTTGCGGCGGCGCGCTCCCCTCGCCACCGCCTTGCGGCGGCGCGCTCCCCTCGCCACCGCCTTGCGGCGTGCTCCCCTCGACCGGCGTCACAGCCGCGTGAGCGCCACCGTCACCAGCGGTCGCCTCCCGAGCTTCGCCTCGAGCGTCCGGCGCGCTGCGAGCCGGGCGACCTCGATGATGTCGTTGTCCCGGCGCCGCGCGCGCGGCTCGCAGTCGTTCACCGCCTGCGCGACCGCGCGCGCCGCGGCCCTCAGCGCGCCGCCCTCGAGCTCCCCGGTGACCCCGCGGGCGACGACCTGCGGCGGCGCCGCGAGCGCCCCGTGCACGTCGACGACCAGCGACACGAAGGCCACCCCGGAGCGACCGAGGTTCGCGCGCTCCCGGAGGATCTCCTCGCCGAGCTCCTCGCCCCCCGCCGTCGCCACCCGGCCGGTCACGGCCCGGCCGCTCCGGCCGAGCGGCTGCGTCTTGCCGATCTCCACGACGTGGCCGTTCTCGGCCACGAGCACCTCGGCCACGCCGCGCTCCCGCGCCAGCGCCGCGTGCCGCGTCAGGTGGTGCAGCGCGCCGTGCACGGGGAGGAAGCTGCGCGGCTGGGTGAGATCGATCATGCGCTCCTGCTCTGTCCGGTGCGCGTGCCCGCTCGCGTGCACGCGCCGATCCGTCGACCACGTCACGAGCTCGACGCCGAGGCGGAGCAACCCGGCCATCATATCGACGACCGGGCGGTCGTTGCCAGGGATGACGCGGCTCGAGAGCACGACCCGATCCCCCTCTTCGAGGCGCAGCAGCGGGTGCGTCCCCGACGCAAACCGCGTCAGGGTGGAGGCCCGCTCGGCCTGGGTGCCGCTCGCGACCACGAGGAGCCGCTCGCGCGGCATGGAGGAGGCGACCTCGGGCGGGACGAGCAGGTCGCTCGGCCACGGGAGCCGCCCCACGGCCTGCGCGGCGCGCACGTGCGTCTGCACGCTGCGGCCGAGGAGGCAGATCTTGCGGCGCGCGCGGACCGCGGCCTGACCGAGGGCGAGCAGGCGCTGGACGTTGGAGGCGAAGACGCCGACCACGACGCGCGCCGGCGCGGTCTCGACGAGCTCCGCGAGCGCGTGGGCGACGTCGCGCTCGCTCCCCGCCTCGCCGGGCGAGTCCACGTTCGTGCTGTCGGACAGGAGCAGCCGGACCCCGGCGTCGCCGAGCGCGCGGAAGCGGGCCTCGTCGGTCGGCTCGTTGTCGAGCGGCGTCGGGTCCAGCTTGAAGTCCCCGGTGTGGACGACGAGCCCCGCGGCCGTCTGGATCGCCAGCGCCGTGGCGTCGACGATGGAGTGCGTCACCCGGAGCGGCTCCACGACGAAGCCGCCGATCGCGACCTCGCGCCCGACCTGCGTCGGCAGGAGCCGCACCTTGTCCTCGAGCGCGTGCTCGGCGAGCCGGTAGCGCACGAGCTCCAGCGCGTGCGGCGGGCCCCAGACGGGGACGTCGAGGTGGCGCAGGAGGAAGGGCAGCCCGCCGATGTGGTCCTCGTGGCCGTGCGTCAGCACGACGCCGCGCACCCGCTCGCGCAGCGCGAGCACGTGATCGAAGCGCGGGTGGTACACGTCGACGCCAAGGTCCGAGCTCGGGAACGTCACCCCGCAGTCGATGAGCAGCACGCCATCGGCCTGCTCGAGCGCGAGACAGTTCATCCCGACCTCGCCGAGCCCTCCGAGAGGCACGAGCCGCAGGGTGGACGGGGCTGGCGGGGGGAGCTGGCTCGGGGCGGGGGCGCTCTGCTCGGGATGCACGTTCGATGAAGGGGGTCTGCCACCCAGGGCGCCGGAGGCCTACGGCCCGCGGCTTGCTGAGCTGGTCTGTAAGAGAGAGGACGACTTCTTCAAGACCTAACCGACATCGGCTCGCCGTCCCCTTCGAAACTTCGAGCGACAGTGTAGCCACAGGGTGGCCCCTTGCGTCACGCTCTCTCTTTCTCGTCGCGGCGCGAGGCCTGGGGCCGCCGGCCTCGCCGGGGTCGCGCCGCGCGGTCCGGTCCCAGCGCACCTTGCCTTCTCCGCCGTCTCACCGCCGCCCGATGTCGGACCCCGAGCCGCCTTTCCCCTGAACGTTCCGAGGAGCCACCGGTGATCGCTGCCCTGCTCGTCAATCTCCTCCGCCTGCTGCTGCTCCCGGTGAGCGCGCTTCGCTGGGCGTTTGCTGCACCACGGGGCGGGTATGTCGTCCTCGAAATCGACGGCCGGGTGGTCGACCTCCAGCCGCCCCGGGTCCGCCTCGCCCTCTGGTGGCGTCCTCGGAAGAGGGCTCCGCTCTCGGTGGAGCGCGTCCGGGAGCTCGGCAAGCACCTGATGAAGGACCCGCGCCCGGCGGGGCTGCTGCTCCGGATGCGATCGGTCCACGCGGGGCCCGCGGTGCTCGCCTCGCTGCGGGACGCGCTCCTCGAGATCCGCGCGGGGGGCAAGGACATCGTGGCGTACCTGCCGATGGGCGCCGACAACGCGATGCTCCTGCTCGCCTCGGCGGCGCGCGCCGTCGTCGTCGGGCCCGAGACGCTGGTCTCGCCGCTCGGGTTCGCGGTGGAGGGCCGCTACGTGCGCCGCGCGCTGGAGCGCGCCGGCGTCGAGCCCGAGGTGTTCGCGAAGGGCATGTACAAGAACGCCGGCGAGGTGCTCGTGCGCGACACGATGAGCCCCGCGCAGCGCGAGCAGGTCGGCGCCCTGCTCGACGCGCGCCTCGGCGACCTCGTCGCGGCGCTCGCCCAGGGGCGCCGCGTCGATCGCGAGACGGCCGCGCGCTGGATCGACGAGGCCCCCTACGGCGCGGAGCAGGCCGTGGCGCGGGGCATCATCGACGCGGTCGCGTACGAGGACGAGCTCGAGCACATGCTCGCGACGGGGCTGCTCCCCGGCACGACCGCGCCGCGCCGCGCCCAGGTCAGCGCCTCGGGCTCCGCGGGCGAGGGGGCCCTCGCGTCCGGGCGGCACGGGAGGGCCCGCCTCGTGGCGGCGGGCCGCTACCTGCGCGCGCGGCGCGCGCTCTCGCTGCGGCCGATGCTGCCGCGGCCCATCATCGGCGTCGTCGAGGTGCACGGCGCGATCGTCAGCCGCGCCCGCTTCCGGGGCGCCTCGCTCGCCAGCGAGGAGCGGCTCGTCGCGAGCCTGCGCGCGGCGCGGCAGAACCCGCGCATCCGGGGGGTCATCCTCCACATCGACTCGCCGGGCGGGTCTGCGCTCGCGTCCGACCGCATCCACCACGAGGTCACGCGGCTCGCCGAGGTGAAGCCGGTCGTGGCGTGCATGTCGAACGTGGCGGCGAGCGGCGGCTACTACGTGGCGGCGGCGGCGCACGCGATCGTCGCGCAGCCGCAGACGATCACGGGGAGCATCGGCGTGGTGTCGGCGCGCTTCGCGCTCGGCCCGTTGCTCGAGCGGCTCGGCGTCTCGACCGACGTCGTGAAGCGCGGCGCGCGGGCCGACCTGTTCTCCCCGTCGCGCAAGCTCGACGCGGGGGAGCGGGCGGTGATGGAGCGCGAGCTCGACGCGATCTACGCGACGTTCCTCCGGGTGGTCGCGCGCGGGCGACGGCGTCCGGTCGAGGAGATCGAGCCGCTCGCGCAGGGGCGCGTCTACAGCGGCGCCGAGGCGCAGGCGCGCGGGCTCGTCGACATGCTCGGCGGGTTCGAGCGGGCGCTCCACGAGCTGCGCCAGATGATCGGGCCGAAGGCGGCGGCCATCGAGCCGGCGATCGTGCGCGCGTCGCGGTACATCCCGCCGCCGCCGCTGCTGCCGGCGCCGGTGCCGACGCTGCTCGAGCTCGTCGGGCTGCGCGGGGTCGCCGAGGAGGTGACGCTCGCGATCCACTGCCAGGGGGAGCGGGTGCTCGCGTACTGCGCGGAAGCGACGGAGCTCGACTAGAGCAGCGACGGCTGCGGGAGGTGTGGGCGCGCCCGCGCTCCCACACCTCGCCCGGCTCTCCGGATTCATTGAATCCCCTTCCGGACGGCGTCGGATTTTTGCGGGGGAAAGCTGTGCGTAATCTGTGCGCCCGGTGGGTAGCACCTGTTCAGAACTGATCAGAGATCGCGACGAATCCCGCGCCGAACGGACGAGACGCTATATGTGGGCCCTGTTCGGCCCGGGATACCAAGATGTAGCGGTTCTCCTTGACGCACGGGCCCTTCGCGGGTTTGACTAGCTGGCGGTCAGGCGCTCCCGAATGTCGGCGCACGCCTTTCAGGCATGGCACCTGGACCTATGCTCACTGGCCGGAAGCCGGAACGTTTGAGCAGGTAGCAGGGGAGAAGCAACGGGACCTGTGGAGATCCGAGGCGAACAAGCCTCAGGTGTTCTCCCGGGAACTATTTGTGCTTTCGGTACGATCCGAGTCACCGACCGGTGCGGTGGCTTACAGGAGGACTTGGAGATGGCCCAGTCGGCAGTTGTGGGTGACGGCGGTAAGCTACCCGCCGGGAACGGGAAGATGACGGCGCGGACGAAGGAAGATGCGGGGGCCCGTCCGGTGACCGGCGGGGCTGCCAGGGCGCAGGTCAACGGCGCGGCTGCGACGAAGGCCGCGAAGAAGGGGGCCTCGCGCCCGCGTGGGCTCGGGTTCGAGCGGCGGTTCACCCACCGCGGCGTGGACCCGCTCGACGAGGTCACCTGGGAGCGCCGCTCGAGCGTCATCACCAACCCCGACGGCTCGGTCGTCTTCAAGATGGAAGGGGCCGAGATCCCCGCCGGCTGGTCGCAGCTCGCGACCGACATCGTCGTCTCCAAGTACTTCCGCAAGGCAGGGATCCACGGCAAGAAGGAGCTCGGCGAGACCAGCGTCCGCCAGGTCGTCCACCGGCTCGCGCGCACCATCCGCGAGGCGGGCGAGCACTTCGGCGGCTACTTCTCCTCCACGAAGGACGCGGACACCTTCGAGGCCGAGCTCGCGTACCTGCTCGTCCACCAGTACGGCGCGTTCAACTCGCCCGTGTGGTTCAACTGCGGGCTCTACCACCGCTACGGCATCGAGGGGTCGGGCGGCAACTACGCCTGGAACGAGGCCTCGGCCGACGCGGGGAACGGGAGCGCCGTCGGGAAGGGCGCGTCCACGAGCCGGGCGAACGGGGCGGGCGCGGTCGACGAGATCGTCGAGACCCGGAACGCGTACGAGCGACCGCAGTGCTCCGCGTGCTTCATCCAGGCGGTCGAGGACGACCTGATGAGCATCTACGACCTCGTCAAGGCCGAGGCCCGGCTGTTCAAGTACGGGTCGGGGACGGGGACGAACTTCAGCGCGATCCGCGGGAAGCAGGAGAAGCTCTCGGGCGGCGGGACGAGCTCGGGGCTCATGAGCTTCCTCGAGGTGTTCGACCGCGCCGCCGGCGCCACCAAGAGCGGCGGCACGACGCGGCGCGCCGCCAAGATGGTCTGCCTCGACATGGACCACCCGGAGATCGTCGACTTCATCCAGTGGAAGGTCCGCGAGGAGAAGAAGGCGATGGCCCTCATCGCCGCGGGGTACCCCTCCGACTTCAACGGCGAGGCGTACCACACGGTGAGCGGGCAGAACTCGAACAACTCCGTGCGCGTGAGCGACGACTTCATGCGCGCGGCGGCGACGGGCGCGCCTTGGGAGACGCGCTCCCGGACCACCGGTGAGGTCGTCGACACCCTGAGCGCCAAGGACCTCTGGCGCCAGATCGCCGAGGCGGCGTGGGGCTGCGCCGACCCGGGGGTGCAGTACGACACGACCATCAACCGCTGGCACACGTGCCCGAACACGGCGCGCATCAACGCCTCGAACCCGTGCTCCGAGTACATGTTCCTCGACGACTCGGCCTGCAACCTGTCGAGCCTCAACCTCACCCGGTTCCTCCGCGAGGACGGCTCGTTCGACATCGAGGGCTACCGCCACGCGGTGCGGGTGTTCTTCGTCGCGCAGGAGATCCTCGTCGACTTCTCGGCGTACCCCACCCGGAGCATCGCGAAGAACTCGCACGACTACCGCCCGCTCGGGCTCGGCTACGCGAACCTCGGCACCCTGCTCATGCTGCAGGGCATCCCGTACGACTCCGACCAGGGCCGCGCGGTCGCGGGCGCGCTCACCGCGATCCTGTGCGGCCACGCGTACCGGGTCTCGGCCGAGATGGCCGCGGCGAAGGGGCCGTTCGCCGGGTTCGCGAAGAACCGCGAGCCGATGCTCCGGGTGATGGGCATGCACCGCGACGCCGCCTACGCGATCGATCGCGACCGCTGCCCGGAGTCGCTCTGGCGGGCGGCGTGCGCCGACTGGGACGAGGCGGTGCGGCTCGGGCAGGAGCACGGCTACCGCAACGCCCAGGCGACCGTGCTCGCCCCGACCGGCACCATCGGCCTGCTGATGGACTGCGACACGACGGGCATCGAGCCCGACTTCTCGCTCGTGAAGTTCAAGAAGCTCGCCGGCGGCGGCTATTTCAAGATCGTGAACCAGTCCGTCCCCGAGGCGCTCCGGCGGCTCGGCTACCCCGAGGCCGAGGTGCAGGAGATCGTCGCCTACGTCTCCGGCACGAACACCCTCCTGGCGGCGCCGCACGTGAACCGCGCCTCGCTCAAGGCGCGGGGGCTCACGAATGACGACCTCGCGAAGGTCGAGGCCGCCATCCCCGGCGTCTTCGATCTCGATCTCGCCTTCGGCCCGTGGATCCTCGGCGAGGAGACCTACGACCGGCTCGGCGTCTCCAAGGAGTCGCGGGCGCGCTTCGGCTTCTCGCTGCTCCAGCACCTCGGCTTCTCGCCCGCGGAGATCGAGGAGGCGAACGAGACGATCATCGGCCGCATGACGGTCGAGGGGGCGCCGCACCTGCGCGAGGAGCACTACGCGGTGTTCGACTGCGCCAACCGTTGCGGCAAGAAGGGCCGGCGCTTCCTCGCGCCGATGGCGCACGTCCGGATGATGGCCGCGGCGCAGCCGTTCCTGTCCGGCGCGATCTCGAAGACCGTGAACCTGCCGAACGACGCGACGGTCGAGGAGGTGCAGCGGATCTACGAGGAGGGGTGGCGCCTCGGGCTCAAGGCGGTCGCGCTCTACCGCGACGGCTGCAAGGCGTCGCAGCCGCTCTCGTCGACCTCCAGCTCGAGCGACGGCAAGGCGGACGCCAAGGGCAAGGCGGACAAGGCGGACAAGGCCGAGATCGCCGGGCCCGTGCTCCAGGCGGCGACGGCGCTGGCGCGCCCGCGCTCGCCCTCGGCGGCGGCGCCCGAGCGGTTCCGCCTGCCCAGGAAGCGCAAGGGCTTCACGCAGGAGGCGCGCGTCGGCGGGCACAAGATCTACCTCCGCACCGGCGAGTACGACGACGGGACGCTCGGCGAGATCTTCATCGACCTCCACAAGGAGGGGGCCGCGTTCCGCTCGATGATGAACTGCTTCGCGATGGCGGTGTCGATCGGGCTCCAGTACGGCGTGCCGCTCGAGACGTTCGTCGAGCAGTACACCTTCACCCGGTTCGAGCCGCAGGGCGTGGTCGAGGGGCACGACTACGTGAAGTTCTCGACCTCGATCGTGGACTACCTCTTCCGCGTGCTCGGGGTCGAGTACCTGAACCGCTACGATCTCGCCCACGTGCAGCCGGTCACCTCGGCCATGGAGGATCCGGTCGAGTCGCGGGCCCAGGAGAGCGGCGTGGCGTCGTTCACGCAGGGCGCCTCGGCGTCGGCGGTGCTCGACGGCGGGGGGCGGGCGGCGAGCGCGCTCGACGCGCAGCTCGAGGACATGATGGGCGACGCGCCGGTCTGCGACGGCTGCGGGCACATCACCGTGCGCAACGGGGCCTGCTACAAGTGCCTCAACTGCGGCAACAGCATGGGTTGCAGCTGAAGAGCGACGGGCGGGGGTGGGGGTGATGCGGGAGGGGCTGGCGGGGGGCCCCTCCCACGAACTCGCGCCTTTTGGTGGCTATGGCCTCGTGAACCGGTGAGCGGGGGCTGGAAGGCCCCGCTGCGCTGAAGGCCGGCGCTCGGATTCGTGGGGCCCTACCCCCGCCAGCCCCTCCCGCATCACCCCCACCCCCGCCGACCCGAGGGGGGAAGGGGGGCGAGGAGCGATCGCCGGGACGATCGCAGACGGTGGGCGGTCAACATGGACCGCTGGGGGATCGCTGACGGTGATGGTGCTCGTTGGCCGCTGACGGTGACGATGATCACCGGCGGCGCTCGTCGACGGATCACGATGAGCGCTCAGCCGTGGCGGAGGTCGTGCTGCGCGGGAGGTCTGCGGGGACGTCCGGACGCGGTTCTACTTTGTCAGCCCGATGGCTGTGCTCCGCGAAGCTTTGTAGAAGACGACGCATGATCCGGTCGCGCTCGTCCATGGCCTTCGTCGTCCTCACCTGCGGCATCCTGTCCAGCGCCTGCCAGAAAGAAGAAGCAGCGCCGGAGACGATCCCCGCGCCCGCGCAAACGGTCGCGCCGGTGGCCGCCGATCCGGTGCCCGCTGCGACGCCGGATCCGACGCCCGCTGCAACCCAGGAGCCCTCCGCAGCGGCCTCCGCCGAGCCCGCGGCCGCCGCCGCCGATGCAGACGCGGGGACGGCGACGGCCGAGGCCGAGCCGGCGGCGGGGACATCCCGCGGCGGAGGCGCCTCCATCCAGGCGTGCTGCACGGCGCTCCACGCCGTCGCCACAAAGTCGGGCAAGTCGCCGGAGGCCAAGTCGAAGGCGGCGACGGCATCCCATCTCTGCGCCGGGATCGAGAAGCTCGTGAAGAGCGGGAAGACCCCGCGCGCGAAGGCGCTCACCCAGATCCGAGCGAGCCTCGGCGGAACCACGCCGCCCGCCGAGTGCAACTGAGCCAGGGCGGTCGGGAGGACGTTAGGCCCGCGCCCGGCAAGCGGCTCAGGCGAAGTGGTCGTACCCCCGCGCCACGAGGCTCGTGAGCTGCCCGTCCGGGCCGAGCAGCGCCACGTCGCTCGCGCCCTCCTCCCGCGGCGCGCAGCGGCCGATCGCCACGAAGCCGGGGAGCGCCCCGACGTCGGGGCCCGCGACCGCCACCGCGTAGTCCTCGCCGCCGTAGAGCGCGAGCTCCAGCGCATCGGCGCCGAGCAGCGCGGCGGCCTCGCGGAGCTCGGCGCCCACGAGCGCCCCGGGGTCGAGCAACACGCGCACGCCGCTCGCGGCCGCGAGGTGCGCGAGATCCGCGGCGAGGCCGTCGGAGATGTCGATCGCCGCGCGGGCGACCGCGGCCGCGCGGAGGCCCGCCTCGATGCGCGCCTCCGGCCGGCGGAACGCCCGGAGCGCCGGGGCGGCCGCCGCGCCGGCCAGCGAGACGCGCCGATCGAGCAGCGCGAACCCCGCCGCGGCGAGGCCGACCGGCCCCGCCAGCGCGACCACGTCGCCGGGGCGCGCGCCGTCGCGCCGGAGCGGCGCGGCCGCGACGCCGAGCGCCGTCGTGGTGATCGAGATCTCTCCGCCCCGCGAGAGATTGCCGCCGACGATCGCCGCGCCGATCTCGTCGCACGCGGCGCGCTGGCCCGCGGCGATGGCGCCGAGATCGTCGTCGCTCACGTCCGGAGGCAACACCAGCGCGGCGAGCAGGCCGAGCGGGCGCGCCCCCATCGCGGCGAGATCGCTCGCCGCGGCCATCGTCGCCCGGTAGCCGAGGTCCTCGAAGCTCAGGAGATCGCGCCGGAAATGCACGCCCTCGACCGCGCTGTCGACCGTCCAGACGAGCGGCGCCGCGCCGCCAGGGAGCGCCCCGCCCTGCGGGGCCACGGGCGCGAGGATCGCGGCGTCGTCGCCGATGCCGCAGAGCACGTGCTCGCCCGCCGCGCCGCCGAGCACGGCGCGCAGCAGCGCGATGCGCGTCCACTCGGAGCGCCCGCTCATCGAGGCCCGCTCATTGGAAGATGGGCGGCACGAGGCTGTTCGACGACGAGCCGGCGACCGTGGGCAGCTTGACCACGAACACGGTGCCGCGCGGCTCGTTCGGCTCGATGCGGACCGTGCCGCTGTGCGCCTCGACCAATCGCTTGACGATCGAGAGGCCGAGGCCCGTGCCGCCGTGCTCCCGGGTCGAGCTCTGGTCGATCTGGTAGAACGGATCGAACACCTTCAGACGCTCGCCAGGAGGAATGCCGATGCCCGTGTCCACGACGCGGATCTCGACCGCCTGCTGGAGCGGCGCGACCAGCACCAGCCCGGGGAGATCGTCCGTGTCCTCGCTCACGGCGCGGGCGACGAGCTGCACCTCGCCCCCCGACTCGGTGAACTTCACCGCGTTCTCGACGAGGTTGACGAAGACCTGGCGCAGCCGGTCGCTGTCCCCGAGCACCGGCGGGAGATCGCTCTCGGCGTGGATCCGGAGCTCGACGCCCTTCTTCGAGGCGGCCGGCGCCATCGTCGACGCCGCCTCCACGAGCACCGGGCCGACCGCCACCTCGGTGCGGTGCACGATCAGCGTGCCGCTCTCCAGCTTCGAGAGATCCAGGAGGCTCATGATGAGCCCGAGCAGCTGCTCGCTCTTCGACCGGATCGTGTCGATGAACTCGCGCTGCTCGCCCGTCAGCGGCCCGCCGATTCCCTCGGCGAGCATCTCGCTGTAGCCCATGATCGACGTGAGCGGGGTCCGGAGCTCGTGCGACACCGTGGCGAGGAAGTTCGACTTGAGCCGGTCGAGCTCCTTCAGCCGCTCGTACGCCTGCTCCAGCTCGGCGTTCTTCTGCGAGAGCTCTCGGAAGCTCTCGCGGATCGACGCGACGTGCATCGTCGACGTGAGGAGCGACTTGTGCCCGCTGAACAGGATGAGATCGAGGACGGCGCGGAGGTGATCCGCGATCTGGCCGAGCCGCTCCGGCCGGAGCCGCGGCAGCGGCCCCTCCGCCGCGCGCGCCTGATCGAGCTGCGCCGCCGCCGCGAGCTCGGCAGCGGGGGGCTCGTCGAGGCCCTCGGGCAGGTACGGGCCGAGGATCGACCGGCCGATCGCGCGGCCGTCGTACTCGATCGGGAACACCTGGTAGAGCGCGCCGGGGAAGCGGGGATCCGCGAGCTCGCCGCCGGCCGCCGGGCCGCGCCCCTGCGGCCGATCCGGAGGCGCCGCGCCGGTCCGCTGGGTCTCCTGCGCGTCGCCGGCAGGGCCGCGCGGAGACGCCAGAGACGCGAGCGCGCCGGCCTCCGCGAGCGTCGCGCCGCCGATCGACTGGATGCAGATCGGCAGCCCGAACAGCTTGTGGAACGACGCCGCCATCTCGCCGAGGGCCTGCCGATCGACGAGATCCTCGAGCGAGAGCGGGCCGATGCCGACCAGATCGACGACCGGCGCGGCCGCGGGGGGCGGCAGCGTCGAGGGCTCGGGCGCGCTCGCCGCGCCGTCGCGCTTCGAGGAGCTGGGCGCGTCGGCGACGCGCGCCGACGGCATCGGCGCGGAGCTCGGCACATGGAGGAGGTCCTCGTCGTCGAGGCCGAAATCAGCCGGCGTCCCCTTGTGGGCGTCGGGCCTCATGGAACGATCCGGGAGCTCTTCTCGAAGCTGCCGCCCATACGCCTCGCCAGGAGTTCGCCCACCGAGCTCGTCACCCCGAGCTGGCGCGCCGCGCTGTTCAGGAGCTCCTCGCCGCTGATCGACAGCCGCTTCGAGAGCTGGTGCGTCTGATCGAGCGTCTCCCACGTGAGGTGGAGCAGGCCCATGAACGTCTCCACCGTGCCCATGCCGCGGGTCGCGATGGCCCGGTACACCGGCTCCTTGCCCCGCGCGGCGAGCCGCGCCAGCTCCTCGTCGCTCCGGATGTCGGGGAGGTCGCGCTTGTTGAACTGGATGACGAGCGGCATCCGCGCGAGATCCAGGCCGTTCTCCCGGAGGTTCTGGCGGAGGTCGAAGAACGCCTCGGCGTTGCGCTGCGTCTCCGTGATCTGCGAGTCGGCGATCAGCGCGACCCCGTCCGCGCCCTGGAGCACGAGCCGCCGCGTGGCGGCGTGCATCGGCTGGCCGGGCACGGTGAACAGCTTGATGCGGAGCGAGACGTCGCCGTCCTTCGCGCGGAAGGTGAGCGGCAGGAGATCGAAGAACAGCGTGCGATCGTCCTGCGTTTCGAGCGTCATCAGGCGTCCGCGAGCGTCCGACCCGGCGAGCCCGTGCAGCGAGACGAGGTTCGTCGTCTTGCCGCTGAGCGCCGGGCCGTAATAGACGAGCTTGATCGTCACTTCACGGGCTGCGAAGTCGAGCTGCACGGCCGCATTCTCGCATGAGCGCCCGACGATTGGATATGGCCACGGCGCCCGGCCGAGGAGGCCGGCATGGCCACGGCGCCCGGCCGAGGAGGCCGGGCCGGGCAGCGCCTCCCCCCGTGTCAGGAGGCGTGCGCTCGCTCAAGCCGAGTTCAGGCGGAGCCGCCGGGCGCGTTGGGCACGCTGGACACGGGCGGAGGGATCGGCTTGCTCTCGCCGTTCTCGACGGTCCAGAGCGCGCTGCGCAGCCCCTCGAGGCGGGCCGTCAGCGCCTTGAGCGCCTCCGCCTGGTCGTCGCACGCCTTGAGCTGGGTCTCGCTGCTCGGCTCGGCGCGGACCCGCTCCTCGCGGGCCGCCTTGAGCACCTCGATGACCTCCCGGTGCAGCTCCTGGCCGGCCGTGACCACCCACGCGTCGAGGCGGCTCGCGAACTCCTGGATCATCTCGTCGAGCTTGGGCCCGATCCGGGTGGCGGCCTCGCGCAGGGCGACCGGCGCCATCTCCTTCGCCTTCTTGCGGGTCTCGGCCTCGACCTTCTCCTTCACGTACACGGCCAGGACCGGCGCCGCGAGCGCCAGGATCCCGCCGAGCAGGGCGTTCGTGAACATGACGCCGAGGCCGATCGTGAAGAGCGCGAAGACCCCGACGTCGTAGCCGAACGTGTCGACCTCGACGTTCGGCGTCTTCACGTCGCCCCCGAGCGCCTCGCTGACCCGCTTGGCCACGTCGTGCGCGTCCTCGCGGACGAGCGCGATCGTCTTCTCGGCGAGCGCCTCGAGCGCCGTGGCGATCTCCTTCGTCTCGGCCTGCGCCCACTCGGCGAAGGTGCGCTCCAAAAACGCGCCGAGGTAGACCTTGATCTCGTCGGTGTGGGCCTCATCGATGATCGCCGGCAGCTGCCGGAGCACGTCGTCGACGAAGCGGTCCAGGTCCCGGCGCACCCACGCCCGGATGGCGCTCACCTCCTCGCGGATGCCGGCGCGCCGCTCCTCGATGGTGCGCGACTGGCCGGCCAGGTCCTTCTCGATCATCTCGATGCGGCGGCTGAGCTCGTCGCGCGACATCGCGGTCGCCCGCCGCCGCGCGTCCACGCCCTTGCCGAGCAGCCGCGCGGACTCCAGGCCCTCGCCGAGCGCGTTGTCGAGGAGGATGCGCCCGCGCTCCTCGGCGAGGAACCGGGTCAGGTGATCGAGCAGCTCCGGCATGCCGCTGCCGGCCCGGTCGCCCTCCAGCGCCCGCTCGCTCGAGATCGGGAAGACCACCGGCGATTTCACGAGCCTGCCGAGCTCGCCCCGGATGTAGGCGAGCGCCTCGGCCTCCTCGTCCTGGCTCCAGATGTCGCGCTTCGTCACGACGAAGAGGATCTTGTCGCGGGACTGCCCGAGCAGCTTGTCCTGGAGGAAGACGCGCTCGCTCTCCTTGAGCGGCTGGCCGGCGTCGATGAGGAACAGCACGGCGTCGGAGCGGGGGATGTAGCTGTAGGTGATGTCCGCGCGCTGCAGCGAGAGGTCGTTCACCCCGGGGGTGTCGACGAGGACGACGCGCTCGCGCAGGAGCTCGGCCGGGTACCCCACCTCGAGGAACTTGACCTCGCCGGCGCTCGACGAGCGCTCCCCGCCGACGGTGAAGGCCCGCACGTCCTCGAAGGGCAGGCCCGCGCGCTCCCCCGACGCGTAGACCACGTCGGCGCGCGGCTCGGCCGCGTACTCGAGGTGGTGGATCACCGCCGTCGTGGGCGTCACGCCGACGGGCAGGATCGAGGCGCCGAGCAGGGCGTTCACGAAGGTCGTCTTGCCGTGGTTGAACTCGCCGACCACGACGAGGTGGAACCGATCGGCCTCGAGCTTCTTCACGAGATCGTTCGTGATGCGCGTCGCGACGCTCTTCGCGCCGAGGCTCTCGGCGAACCCCGAGAGCTCCCGGAGCGCCCCGGTCACGTCGTCTTTGCGGCTGTGGAAGGATTCGAGCATGTGCGTTGACCTCGGCCTTGGGTCGGTAGCCAGGAGGAGCGAGCCCCTCAGCCCCAGATCTTGATGACTTCGTGCACCTTCTCGTCGACCTCCTCCATCGAGAGGCCGCCCGAGCCGAGCCCGGCGTGGCGCTGGTAAAGCTCGCTCTCGGCGAAGGCCCGGAGCGCCAGGACGCGCTTCGGCAGCCACGGGTGGCTGGCCGTGAACTCGGCGAACCGGCCGATGCCGCCCTTGCCCTCGTCGTGCTGGGCGATGAACGCCTCGAGGTTCAGCTCCTCGTAGAGCTTGGTCGAGCCGAGCGCGAGCTTGGTGAGCGCGCGCGTCGAGACGTCGAGGCTCTTCGCGCAGAGCAGCCCGGCGCGGTCGCAGGTGACCTCGGCCCGGCGCGACCAGCCGGAGAGCGCGAGCATCGCCGGGCCGACGATCCACTTCACGAAGACCGACGCCATGCGCGTCAGGTAGTGCATCGCGGTCAGGTAGACGACGTGGCTGTTGTGGATGTGGCCGCACTCGTGGCCGATGACGCTGAGCAGCTCGTCGTCGGTGAAATGGTCGACGAGCGCCGAGTGCACCATGATGAACGAGTCGTCGTTCGTGCCGTAGGTGGCCGCGTTGAGGGTGGGGCTGTTGACGATGTAGAGCGTCGGGGTCGCGATCCCGAGCGTCTCGGCGCAGTGGATCGCGAGCTTGTGGACGCGCGGGAACTGCGAGGGGCCGACCTTCACGGCGTGGCCGAGGAGCTCGTTCTTGCCGACCGTCTTGAACAGCCTGACCGCGGCGGTCACGGCGAGCTCGACCGGACGCATCTTCTCGAACGCGAGCCGCGTGTTCTTATCGGACACGTAGGCGTACGCGTTGCCAGCGCCGTCCCCGCCGCCCGCGCGCTGGCCCTTCCGTCTCTCGATGAAGCCCTTGAAATCGAGCGTTCCGACCTGTGCCATCCGGCGAAGGTAACGGTCGGGCCGCGGGCGCGCAACGCCGCCCGCGCCCGGCGCCGTGAACTTCACGCAAAATGTCGAGGCGACCTTCGCGCACACCCGAATCGGACGAGAGCGGACGAGAGCGCGGGCGATGGCGGGCGCGATCAGACGCGGAGCAGCGCGAGGAGCCCCTCCGGGCCGAGGCGCTCGAGCGTCCGCTGCCGCGCGAGGAAGCGCCGGAAATCCTTGTAGACGCCGCTGCCCTTCGGCCGGAGCTCGAAGTCGGTGATCCGCGTGATGGAGAACCGCAGCGCCGCGACCAGGCTCTCGTGGAATAGACGGCCGCGCTCCTCCGTTGAGAGCGGCCGCACCGACGTGTAGCCGGCGGCGAGCGCGGCCGCGAGGTCCGGATCGAGGTCGTCGCCGTAGCACCACGCCAGCATCGTGACGGCGAGATCGAAGGCGGCGCTGCCGCGCGAGGCGCTCTCGAAGTCGAGCAGCGCCGAGATCTCGCCGCCCTGCCACAGCACGTTGTCGCGGAAGAGATCGCCGTGGATCAGCGTCTCGGGCCCGGGCGTCCGCGGCGCCGCGGCGCGGATCCGCTGGAGCCGGCCGGTGAGCTCGTCCACCGCGGCGGCCACGTCGGGCGGGAGGGCCGCGGCAGCCTCGCCGGTGGGGCGCGCGGGCGCGCGGAGGCCCTGGAGCCGCTGGTCGAGGCTGTCGAGGTCGAACCGGCTCACGTTCGCCCCCTCGAACGACGCGCCGACGAGGTGGACCCGCGCCAGGGCCGCGCCGACGCGTCGGGACGCGTCGGGCGTGACGCGCGCCTGGCAGAGCGAGTCGCCCGCGATCCACGGGAACAGCGCGACCGGCTTGCCGGCGTGCTCTGCAATGAACGCGGCGTCCTCCGACCCGGACGCTCCATCCTGGCGCCGGAGCGGCTGCGGCGTGGCCACGCCGCCGGCCGCGAGGTGCGCCAGCATGCGCGCCTCGCGCGAGGCCGCGCCGAGCTGCTGCTCCTCGTAGACGCGCAGGAAGACCTGCCCGCGACCGTCGGCGAGCGTCAGCGCGAAGTTCGAGTTCACGCTCCCGGCGAGGAGGCCGCGCACGTCGGCGACCTCGAGGCCGTAGAGCGCGCCGATGCGGCGGGCATCTGCGAGCGAAAGGGGGGTCAGGATGGCCATCGTGGGCAGCGTTGCCACGGCTCGGCCGCGGCCTCTACAGGAACGTGGAGGCGCGCGCGGGCGGGAGACGCGAAGCGCGGGAAGGGACGCTGGAAGGGAGATGGAGGCGAACGACGAAGGGGAGGGCGCGGGAGGTGCGGGGAGGCGCGGGGATCGGAAGAGGGAGGGGGAGGCGACGAGCGACGAGAAAATGCGCGACCCACGCGAGATCCGCGGCGGCCCAGGTCGCGGACCGGCCCTGCGTGCGTTATGAATGAAGGAGCGGGAGCAACACTCCCTTCAACTATCGAATGCCCACCCTCTACGGAAACACCACCGGACTCAGCCCCCTCGCCACCAAGACCCTAGAGCGCATCTACCGCCGCAAGGTCCCGCTCGCCAGCATCGCCACGCCCGAGCTCATCAAGGCGCTCGCCGAAGCGTCGCACGAGACGGGGCGCCAGGTCGGCGCCCTGGTCCACCGCTCGGGCGAGATCGACTACGTCGTCGTCGGCGACGCGACCCGGCTGATGCTGCCCGACATCGGGCGCCTCCGCGCCGCGCAGGGGCGCTTCAGGGCGCTCCGGCTCGTCCACACGCACCTCTTCAACGAGCCGCTCACGCGGGACGACCTCGTCGACCTCGTCCGCCTCCGGCTCGATCTGGTCGCGGCCGTGCAGCTCTCGCCACAGGGAGAGCCGCGGACCCTCCAGTACGCGTACAACGTGCCGGTCCACGGGAAGGAAGCGGTCACGGTGACCGTGGACGACGAGGGCGGCGACGACCGCGGGAAGGCGGAGCTGCCGTACCGGACCGTGGGCCCGGTCGCGGTCGGCCGCCTCGACGTCGATTTCGGCGCGCTCATCCAGGCGCTCGAGGACGAGTTCGCGAAGCGGTCGCGCACGCGATCGGTCGCGGCCAAGGACGGCCGGGCGATCCTCGTGCACGTCGCCGAGAAGGCCAAGGCGGGCGCGCTCGCGCGGGCCGAGGAGAGCCTGCGCGAGCTGACCGACCTCGCCGGGACCGCCGGCGTCGACGTCGCGGACACGGTCCTCCAGCTGCGCGACCGCATCGATCCGCGGCTCGTGCTCGGCAAGGGCAAGCTCGACGAGGTCGTGCTGCGCGCCTCGGAGCTCGACGCGGAGACGCTGGTCTTCGACCGGGATCTCACCCCGTCGCAGGCGTCGGCGATCGCGAAGCACACGGACCTCAAGGTGCTCGATCGGACGCAGCTCATCCTCGACATCTTCGCCCAGCGCGCGGAGTCGTCGGACGGCAAGCTCCAGGTCGAGCTCGCTCAGCTGAAGTACACGCTCCCGCGCCTCGGGCAGAAGGACGACTCCCTGTCCCGCCTGACCGGCGGCATCGGGGGGCGCGGCCCCGGCGAGACGAAGCTCGAGATCGGGCGCCGCCGCGCGAAGGAGCGCGTCAGCTTCCTGGAGGCCCAGCTGAAGCGGCTCTCCCGGCAGCGCGAGCAGCGCCGCCGGCGCCGCGCCCGGCTCGGCGTGCCGGTGGTCTCGATCGTGGGCTACACGAACGCCGGCAAGAGCACGCTGCTGAACACGCTGACCGGCGCCGACGTGCTCGCCGAGAACAAGCTGTTCGCGACGCTCGACACCCGCTCGAGGCGGCTGCGCTTCCCCGAGGAGCGCGAGGTGGTGATCACCGACACGGTCGGCTTCATCCGGGAGCTCCCGAAGGACCTGTTCGCCGCCTTCCGGGCGACGTTCGAGGAGGCCGCCGACGCCGACCTCCTGCTCCACGTCGTGGACGCGAGCGATCCCGCGCGCGATCAGCACATCGAGACGACCGAGGCGCTCTTGACCGAGCTCGACCTCATCGGCATCCCCCGCATCGTGGTGTTCAACAAGGCGGACCTGATCGCCCCGGAGGAGGGGCGGCGGCTGCGGCTCGGGCACCCGGACGCGGTGCTCCTGTCCGCCACGGATCGGGAGACGACGCGGGAGCTGCTCGCGAAGCTCGCGGATCGGCTCAAGAGCCGCTGGGAGGAGGCCGCGACGGTGCCCGCCTACGAGGTGGAGGCCGAGGGCGGCGAGCTGGAGGAGGACGGCGGGCTGTTCGACGGGGAAGCCGAGTCGATGACGGTGCTCGGCCCGCCCGCCGGGGCCGAGGCGCTCGGCGCGCGCGCGCGAGGGACGTTCGGGGCGTGAGCTCCGCCGGGCTCCGCGGGGAGCCCGGCGGGAGCCGGAGAGAGCTCAGGGATCCGGGATCTCGATCTCGTCGCAGGCCCCGACGGACTCGAGGCAGTTGCCGCTCGCGCACTGCGAGTGCATGGTGCACCTCTGGCCTTCTGCCAGCTTGCAAGCGCCCTCGCCGTCGCAGACGTTGACGTCGCTGCAGTCCATCCCGTCCTCGGCGCCGAGCGGGACGTTCGAGCACGTGCCCGCCAACCCCTCGACGTTGCAGGCCTGGCAGGGCGAGTCGCAGGCGGTGTCGCAGCAGACGCCGTCGACGCAGCTCCCGCTGCCGCAGTCGGCCGCGTCCGTGCATTCCTGACCGTTCGCGGCCTTGCACTCGCCCTCGGCGTCGCACGCCTGGTCGTCCTCGCAGCCGAGGCCCGGCGTGCCCGCCGGAGCCAGCGAGCAGGTCCCCTCGCCCGCATCGCAGGCGTGGCACTTGGCGCACTGCGTGTCCTCCGAGCACTCGGCGAAGCACGCGTTCTCGTCCGGATCGCAGGCGAACGTCTCGCACGACGTCTCCTCGCCGGCCTCGCACTCCACGCTCGTCCCGTCGCAGGTGCCGCGGGCCGTCTGGACGCCGTCGGAGCACGTCGCCTCGCCGCACTCGGACTCGGCCTTCGAGGGGCCGCACGAGCCGTCCTCTTCGCCCGACTCCTTGAGATCGGCGGTGCAGGCGTCGCATTCCGCGTCGCACGCGGCGTTGCAGCAGACGCCGTCGGCGCAGAAGCCGCTCGCGCAGTCCCCTTTCGCCGTGCACGCCTTGGCGAGCTCGCATTGCGGGCAGGTGGAGCCGCCGCAGTCGATGTCGGTCTCGTCGCCGTTCTTCGTGCCGTCAGCACACCCGTCGGTGACGCCGTCGTCCCCGGGAATGCGCGAGCGGTCGACCGTGGCGATGAGCTCACAGCCCATCCCGAGGGTCGAGAGCGCGCCGGCGCTGAGCGCGATCGCGAGAAGGTACTGGTTCTTCCACATGGTGTAGTCCCCTTAGAAGGTAAACCGCGCGGCGGCGCCGCCGCCTGTCGGGCTGACGTACGGAGTGACGAACGCCTTCTTCTTCGAGCTCGAAGCAGCGGCCTTCGGCTCGGCCGGCGCGTCATCGGTGAGGAGCAGGACCGCGCCGGTGACGCCGAACGTGAGCGCCACCGCGAAGGACATGTCCGAGATGAGCGCGAAGCGGTCGACGCGATCCGCGTTCTTCGTCGTCGGCTGCTCGTCGAAGTCGCCCTTCGCGCCGAGCGCCTGGATGCCGAAGATCGTCCCGACCACGACGCCGGCGCCGGCGAGCCCGAGGGTCACGTAGGCCGGCACCGGGGAGCGCGGTTCGGCCGCCGGCGCGGGCGGCGGCGGCTGCGCCGGGGGCACCTCGGCGGCCGGCGGCGGGGCCGGGGGCTGCGCCGGCGTCGCGGCGACCGGCTCCTGCGGCTTGGGCGTCAGCGTCACGCTGACCTCGCGCGCCTCGGCGAAGGTGACCTCGAGCTCCTGGCTCGAGTCGATGAACCCCTCGGCCGAGACGGTGAGGGTGTGCTTGCCGGGCGGGACCGAGAGCTCGGTGCCCGTCTGGGCCACGCCGTCGATCGCGATCTTGAGGCCCGGCGGCGCCTCCGGAGCGGTCGCGACCTTCACCTTGGCCGGCGTCTTCTTCAGGGCCTCGACGCGCCCCTGCGCCTCGGTGATCTTGTCCTTGAACTTCTCCGCGTCCGGCTTCGAGTCGAGGAACGCCTGCCACGCCGCGACCGCCTCGGTCGCGAGCCCCTGCTTGTCGAGCGAGAGGGCGAGCTTGTACTTCGGCGCGGCGCCGGGCACGTGCTCGTCCGCCTGGCGGTACAGGTCGGCCGCGACGGCGTACTCGCCCTTCTCGAACCTGGCCTCGGCTTCCTTGTAGAGCTTCTTCGCCTCGTCCTTCTTCTGCTTCTCCGTCAGCGGCTTCTTCGGCTTGGTGGTGGTCACCTTCGCCGCGGGCTCGGCGGTCTTTCCGGGCGCTGCCGTCGCGGGCGTACCGGCGGCGGGCGGCGTGGCGCCAGCGGCGGGCGGCGTGGCGCCGGCGGCGGGCGGCGCGGCGCCGGGCGCCTGCCCCGCGGCGGCGGCGGGCTTCGCAGGACCCGGCGTCGGCGCGGCCGCGGCGGGCGCCTGCGCGGCCGCGGCGGGCGCCTGCGCGGCCCCGGCAGGCGCCTGCGCGGTCGGCTTGCCCGCCGGAGGCGGCGCCGTCTGCGCAGATACCGGACTGACGTTCGTCAGCGTCAGGAGCCCAGAGACCATCGCCGCCGAGGTCAACATCGTCAGCCGGCCCGATCGTGAACGCATACCGTAAGCCCTCCTCCGCGGATAGTGTCGCGTGGGCGCCCACTTAAGCCTTGAAGGCCGCTCTACACAAGGGTTTTCGCGTCCGTCGGGGTCGCGCGCGCCCCCTCGTTCGCGGCGCCCCCGGCTCTGCGTGCGGCATCTCCGGACATCAAGGCTCGTCGCCTCGCTCCAGCCATGCAGGGAACCGCAGCCTCGCCTCCAGGCCGAAGCCCGAGGTGGCCTTCCGCATGCGCGCGGCCCGCTCGGCGCCCCGCGGGAGGCTCTCGCGGAGCCGCCGCAGCGCCTCGATGTAGCGCGCGAACCGGGGATCCGAGAAGAGCGCGCTGAGATCTTCCCGGATGCGCCGTATCGTCCCCGGGCTGACGCCGTGGCTGCTGAAGCTCATGGTCAGTCCGGAGGCGGAGACCACCGAAGGGTTGACGAAGCTCGACACCTCCGGTCGATCCAGCGTGCAAACGAGTCGCCCGACGTCCGCGAGCTCGCGATGGAGGCGCCGCGAGAGCGCGTCGTCGCCCGGCGCGAGGAACACGATCGCCGCGCCGACGAGGTCGTCGTCCGAGAACGGCCGCCGGTGCAGCTCGAGCCGACCTTCCTGGCCGGCGCGCTCGATCGACGCGTCGACGTGCCCCGGCGCCACGACGGAGACGCGGGCGCCCGCCGAGAGGAGCCGCTCCACGGTATAGGGAACCTCGCCGTCGGCGCCGATGACGAGGGCCCGCCGGCCGTTGAGGTCGAGCGCGATGGGAAAGAGGCGCATGGGGGTGGAGTAGACACGAACCGGGGGCGGCCGCGCAGCGATTGTCGCGTGGTAGGCGCGGCGGCGGGCGAGCTCGCCGCGCCTCAGCGGCTCGGGGGGCTCTGGGGCGGCGGGGGAGGGCTCGGCGGCGGAGCCGGCGGGAGGAAGGCCTGCGTGCGGAACGCGAGCCTCCGGTCGGCGTTGCCGATGCGCGTCACGAACAGGCCGACGAAGGAGCCGAACAGCGAGTCGCTGGGCCCGATCGCGGTGGAGCCGGGCGGGCGCGTGACCCACCGCTTGATGCGATCGAGCATCTCGGCGCTCATGGGGTTCACCTCGACCAGCACGGCCACGAAATAGCGGTTGCCGTCGCGGACGAGCGACCGCTCCACGAGCGGCAGCCTCCGGGCCTCGGCGCAGTTGCGGAGCACGCCCTCCACGTTGACCGCGACCGTGCTCGACTGACCTCCGGCCTGGATCAGCTGGATCCGGAACACCTCGTCCCAGAGGTCGTAGACGATCCGGCAGCTCTTGGCGGCGAGCGCGACCGGGTTGCCCCCGCTCTCGTGGAAGAGATAGCCGCGCATCGTGATGACGGTCGGCAGCCCGCTGAGCAGCTTCTTCGAGATCTCGCCGTCGACCACGTCGCGGAAGCCGACGGTGAGCTGCACGATCGTCTTGTCGAGCGAGAGGCTCGCCACGCGCGTGGGCAGCGCGGCCGGCGTGCCGAGCGCCTGCTGCGCGTCCGCGTCGGCGATCTCCTTCGTCCTCTGTCGGACGTCCGCGCCGTCCGCCCCGCCGGGCCGCTCCTGGGCCGCCGCCCGACCCGCGCCCAGGGAGAGCGCCGCGAGCAGCGCGATCGAGAGCCAGCGCGCCGCGCCGCGGCCGGCGCCCGGGCAGCTCATTTTCGCTCACCGCGCCGCGCCGGGATCAGCCCGAGCAGGTTCGAGAAGGCGAGCGTCACGCCGCCGACCGCCGTGTCGACCCGCAGACCGAGGTTGTACGTGATGTCCACGGGCACGCGGGCGAAGCCCTCGTACCCGGTCGGCGGGTCGGTGAACTCGCGGCGGGTCGCGAGCCCGTACAGGCCTGCGGCGCCGAAGAGATCGACGCCGTAGATCGAGCCGCGGCCTGCGTAGACCGGGATCCGGTACTCCGCCTCGAGCTTCGCGGCGAAGTCCCCGTACCGGACCTCGATGATGTCCGTGCTGAGGAAGTTCGGCGGTTGCCTGCGATCGGGGGCGAGGTCGAGCAGCCGATCCGGCAGGAGATCGGTGAGGTCGCCCACGTAGAACTTCTCGAAGAACGGCGCGTCCCCCGCGACGGCGCCGGCGAACGCCTCGATGCGGAGCACGTGCCGCTTCGGGAGGCGGAACCAGCGTTGCGCGGCGAACTCGAACTTCTGGTAGCCGTAGTCGCTGCCGAACGGCGGGACGCCCACCGTGACCGCGACGGAGGCGAGCGTGCCCTGCGTCGTCAGGAACGGCGCGTCGCGCGTGTCGTAGTCGATCGCGGCGCGCAGCGACGAGAGCACCGTCCTGCCGCCCAAGATGTCGAAGTCGATGGGCTCGCGGCGGTCTCCGCGCATGTGCGAGGCGACCGTGGGCACGGTCGCGTCGATCTGCTCGAGGTGGTAGTCGAGCGACAGCTGCGAGGAGGAGGAGACGTCGTGGCCCGTCCCGAGCGTCGCCCCGAACCGCTTGTAGGCGACGACCGCGTAGCCCGTGACCTCCCGCTGCTCGAGCAGCGGGGACTCGAACGAGACGTCCCGGTTGCCGAAGAAGTCGCGCGCGTCGTTGTAGAGCACCGTCACCGCGGCCGACCAGCGGGTCCCGACGAACGCGGGATCGACGAAGCGGGTCCTCAGGGCGAGCTGGTCCGCCGCGAGGCCGACGCCGGCGCCGAGCGTGATCCCGGTCCCCGCGAGGTTGGTCTCGGCGGCCTGCACGCCGGTGAACGCGGAGAGCGGCCGCGCGTTGCCCGCCGTGTCCTCGTCGGCCGCGATGCCGAGCCAGAGGTCCTGCACGACGAACGTGTTGCGCTCGACCACGTCGATCACGAGCGTCGCGCTCCCACGCTCGGCCCCTTTGCGGAGCGACAGCCCGACCGACGCGAAGAACCCGGTCCCGAGGAGGCGGTAGCGCGTGAGCTCGATCTCCGGATCCTCGACGTCGAGCATGCCGCCCGCGCGAAACCTGACGTAGCGGAGGATCACGCGCGCGGCGGTCCGCACGTTGCCCCGGATCTCGATGCCGTCGAGGGTGTACCGGACCCGGTGCCTCTCCTGCGGCGTCGCGCCGGCGGACAGCCCTGCCGCGCGCTGGCGCGCCGCCGCGCGAGGCGCCGGCTCGGGCGCCGCGGGCCCCGCGCCGGGCGCCGTCTCCGCGCTCTGACCGAGCGCGGGCCCCGGGCGAGACGCCACGAGCAGCGCGCTAGAGAGCGCGAGGAGCGCGCGGCGGAGCACAGGGGGCAGGGGGATGGCCGGGGAGCGCGACGCGCCCCGGAATCGAGGAGGATTCACAGGATCGCCGCGACACCGCCGGAGCCTGCTGCGACGTCAGCGACGCACCCTTCGACGACGCATCGCTCAGCGGGGCACCGTTCAACGGCGCACCATAGCACGGCCTTCTGCTCCGCCGACGGGGGCGGCCGCGTCGAGCTCGGCGAGCGGCGCGGCGTCCGCGGCGTCGTCGCCGGGAGGGGCCTCGGGCGACGGCGCCCCGCGGCGGATCCGCGCGGCGGCGGGCGCGCGCTGCTGCCGCCGCGGCTCGCGCGAGATCGGGGCGGCCTCGGTGTGCTCGGCCAGCGTGAGCAGATCCAGCCGGGCCGGCGTCGGCTCGATCAGGTGATCGGCCGCGGCGAGCAGCAGCGACCGGACCTCGTCGCGGACGCCGGCGTCGCGCGTCCAGCGCGCGCCGGCGCTCGCGGCGATGGCGCGGGCCAGGAGGAGCTCCGCGCGGCCGCGCACGTCCGCGGGGATCCAGTCGGCCACGAGCGGATCCGCGAGCATGGCGAGCGTCCTGCGCAGCGCGGTGACGCGGCGGGGGCCGAACCGCTCCGGCGCGCGCGCCGCCTGGCGCGCGAGGCGCAATGCGCTGCGGAGCGCGCGCCTCGCCGCCCTGCCGACCACGGCGCCGCGCACGGTGAGCCGCTCGCGCGGCGCATCGAGGGCGCGCAGCACCGCGGCCAGCGAGAGCCCTCCCGCGATCACGAGCGCCACCGTCGCGGCGGTCGCGCCGACGCCGCGCAGCCTGAACCCGCCGGTCGCCGCGACGAAGGCGCAGGCGGCCACCAGCACGAGCCCCAGCGAGCCCAGCGCGCCTGCCGCGTGCGACCGCCAGCGGAAGGGGCCGCCCTCGCCCTGGATCCGCCCCGCGTAGCCGTCGGGCGCGATGAGCCTCCCGCCGCTCGGGATGAGGCCCACCATCGCTCGCCGCGCCGCGCGCCCGAGGCCGACCTCCAGCGGGCCGAGCTCGACGCCGGGCGGCTCACGGAACGGGCTCACGCCTCCAGGATAGCCCATCCCTCGCCGGCGCGGAGGGCGCGCCGCGGCGCAGCGGCGACGGCGGATTGCGCCCGCTTTTCACGGTCTATACGCTCGGCGCGTGAAGAGCTCCGCCGCCGGCAGCCTCGCCCTCGCCTACGCCGTCGCGACCGGGACGGTCCTGCTCGGCACCCCGGGTTGCAGGGATAGCGTCTCGTCCGCCTGCGCCGGGGTCTGCGACTGCTGGCAGTGCAGCGCCGGAGAGTACGCAGAGTGCGTGGACAGCCTGGAGGACGCCGCCCAGAGCGCCGAGCGGAAGGGCTGTCCGGCGGCGGCGGAGGCCTTCGTGCGCTGCGTCGACGCGGACGTCGAGTGCACGGCCGACGAGAGCGCCTCCGTGTCCACGCGCTGCAAGAGCGAGCAGGACGCGCTCGTCGCGTGCGGCGTCCACGCGCCCGTGCTGGGCCTCTTCTGCGAGTGGGGCGTGCAGAGGATCAAAGAGTGCGGCGCCATGTCGCCCATCCTCGCCCCGTGCGCGGAGGAGACCCGATGCATGCACGCCTGCTATGCGCTGGCGACCTGTGACGAGGTGCTGTCCGGCAGCTCGCGGCTCAACCAGTGCATCGCGCAATGCGTGGAGGCCATGCCCGCGCCGCCGCCCTGAGGCGGCGGCGCGTCACGGCGCTCCCGCCCGGTCCTTCTGCGCCCGCTGCGCCTTCTCGACGAGGCCGCTCGTGCCCATGCGCGCCGCGAGCGCGGCGAGGACCGCGCGCAGCGGGACGCCGCGCGACGCGACGCCGACCAGCAGGTGGTAGATGACGTCTGCCGCCTCCGACGCGACGCGATCGTCGCTCTCCCCGGCGATCGCCTGCGCGAGCTCGCCGGCCTCCTCGCGCAGCTTCGCGCCGATGAGCGGCGCGCCGCCGTCGAGCAGCTTGCGGGTGTAGCTCTTCGTCGCCGACGACGCCTTGCGCTCCTCGATCTCCCGCTCGAGCGACTCGAGCACCGCGGACGCGTCCTGCCCCTCGTCGGCGGCCTCCGGCTCGGCGTCGCCGCGGGCCTCGACCTGCCGGAAAAAGCAGCTCGCGCTGCCCGTGTGGCACGTCGGGCCGCGCGGCTCCGCGAGCACGAGGAGCGCGTCCCCGTCGCAATCGGCGTGAATGCTCGTGACCGCGAGCGTGTTGCCGCTCGTCGCCCCCTTCTCCCAGAGCTCGCCGCGCGAGCGGCTGAAGAAGGTGGCGCGCCCCGTCTCCAGCGTCCGGGCGAGCGACTCGCGCGTCATGTACGCGAGCATCCGGACCTGTCCAGTCAGCCGATCCTGCACGACGGCCGGAACGAGCTTGCCCTCTCCGAATGCGATCTTCACAGCCTATGCCTCTCCGGTGGTGTCGGGCGCCTCGGCAGCGGCGCCGCGTTCGCGGGCCGTCGCCCGGCCTCCGTCCTTCGCGCTGCCGCGCTTCCCCCGCGACGGTTTGTCGCCGGCCTTCGCCTTCGCGCCGGGCTTCTCGCTGGGCGCGCCCTCCTCGTCGTCTCCGTCGCCCGGCGCGTCCTCCTCGTCTTCGTCCTCGTCCTCATCTTCGCCCTCGTCGGCGGCGGGCTGGCTCTGCGGGAGGTTGAGCGCCATCGCCTGCTCCGGGTGGTCGAGGGCGGCCTTGTAGTAGATCGCGAACGCGATCGACGCGGCGAGCCCGGTCGCCAGCGCGACCGCCTGGGAGGTCGAGTACTGGAGCGCCGTGGACGCGCCGAACGTCTCGGGCTTGAGGGCGAGGTACAGGGCGACCGCGGGGGCGAAGGCGAGCGCCTGCGTCACCTTGCGCGCCACGTCGTTGCGGACGACGCGGGAGAACCCGATCGCATACCCCACGGCGAAGACGAGGAGGCCGGCGGGGAGCAGCACGTGCTCCGGGAGCGTCGGCGGGATCGAGCCGCGCTCCGCGTCGTCGCGCAGGAGCTCGAGCAGGTAGCGGCAGACGCCGTAGGAGAACGTGAAGAGCAGGAAGATCTCGCCGCGGAACTTCTGCCGCCGTCGCGCGAGGAGCAGGAGCGCGAGCAGCCCCGCGCCGACGAGGGACTCGTAGATCTGCGTCGGGTGCACGGCGAGCGACGCCTCCGAGGTCGGATCCAGCCCGCGCTCCTTGACGTGCTGCACCCACGCCGGGGACCCGCTGCCGTGGTCCAGCGTGCCCTCGGCCCAGTGGGGGAAGGTGCCGAGCTTCTTGAGCCAGGCGGGCGCCGTCTCGCCGAGCGGCCGGCCGAAATCGCAGCCGAAGAGGTAGCAGCCGATGCGCGTGATCATGAGGCCCGAGGCGAGGCTCGGGACGGCGACGTCGGCCCAGGGGAGCAGCGGGAGCCGGTGGGACCGCAGGAACAGGTACGAGCCCAGGAAGCCGCCCAGGAACCCGCCATACGCCACGAGCCCGCCGCGGCGGATGTCGAACATCGCGCCGAACGAGTCGAACTCGTCGAGGTTCGTGAGGATGTAGAGCACGCGCGAGCCGAGGACCGCGGCGAGCGCGGTGACGACGTAGCAGTTGGCCATCGTCTCCTTCGGCAGACCGTCGCGCTCCGCGAGCCCGAGCGTCAGGTACCAGCCGACGACGAGCGAGAGGCCGAGCATGACCCCGTAGCTGTAGATGGGGATCGGACCCAGGGTGTAGGTCTGCTCCTTGAACTGGGACGCGAGCACGGCGAGCACGACGCCCGCGACGCCCGCCGCAGCGGCGCCTGGCTTGTTCTTGCCGATGAGCAGCCCGATCGCGCCCGCGAAGGCGATGCCCGCAGCGATCAGGAAGACCCAGAGCAGGGGCACGGTCCAGACGGGCAGCGGGACGCGGAACAGGATGGGATGCATGGCGCCTCTCCTTACGCCCGGGATTGGAGACCATCAAGCGCCGTCTCTCGGGCATGACGCGGCGAGCCAAGGCGCTTTCCGTTGCTGGTCCGGCCGCGTCGGGCGATCGCCATGCGCCCGGGCTGGCAGCGCGGCGGAGGCTCGGCTCCCTCCGGACGATGGCGTCCGCCAGCGGTCTCGAAGTCCGCGCGCACCGCTGCTAGCATCGATTCCGTGCTCTCTGGCCGTGCCACCGTCAGCGTGTTCGCCGTGCCTTCGCTGCTCGTGAGCGCGTCGTGCGTGCCCGAGGGGCCGGCCACCGGCGACACGAGCGCGCGGCCAGCCGGGACGGTCGCGGCCTCGGCCTCCGCGTCGATCGCCGCGGGCGGCGTTCAGGGAGCGCAGCGCGCGGGGGTGTTCGAGGACGATTTCGATCGGTCGGCGCTCGGCCCCGATTGGAACGCCCTCAGCCCCAAGTGGAAGATCGAGGAGGGGCGGCTCTGCGCGCGCGGCGCGAGGAACCGCGGCGTGTGGTTGAGACGGCCGCTGCCCGAGAACGCGCGGATCGAGTTCGACGCCATCGCCGAGGCCCCCGACGGCGATCTCAAGGCGGAGCTCTGGGGCGATGGCCGGAGCGGAGCGACGGCGGCGAGCTACACGAACGCGACGAGCTACCTCGTGATCCTCGGCGGATGGAAGAACACGAAGCACGTGCTCGCCCGGCTCGACGAGCACGGTGCGGATCGCCTCGAGATCGACGTGGATCCGGACAGCGACGACGAGCGCGCGCGCCCGGTCGCGCCGGGGCAGCCGTACCGCTTCCGGATCGAGCGCCGCGACGGCAGGACGCTCTCCTGGTCGGTCGACGGCGTCGACTACTTGGAGCTCAGCGATCCCGCGCCGCTCGCCGGCCCTGGGCACGAGCACCTGGGCTTCAACGACTGGGATGCGCCAGTCTGCTTCGACAACCTGCGCATCACGCCCCTCTAGCCGCGATGGAATCGAGCGAGGTCGAACGGGAGCTTGAGGAGCTGGAGACGCGCATCGAGCGGCTGCGCGCGCTGTACGAGCAGTACTTCATGGGGATCGAGCGGATCGAGCCGCTCATCCCGCGCAAGGACGTCGAGCGCCGCATCTGGGTGATGCGGCGGGAGCAGATCAGGAACACCGCGCTCCGGTTCAAGTTCCAGATGCTGATCCAGCGCTACAACACGTTCCAGCAGTACTGGGGCCGCATCGCGCGCGAGATCGAGAACGGGACGTACCGTCGCGACGTCATCCGCGCGGCGAAGCGGGTCGGAACGAAGGAGGCGCTCACGATCGTCGGCCGGAAGCGGGCGGAGCGCTACGCGGAGCTCGCCGAGCAGCAGGCGGCGCGCGAGTCATCCCGCCGCGACGACACCGACGACCACGAGGAGATCGACGTCGACGACGAGGCCGTCACGCTGGCGCCCCCGCCGCTGCCCGCCGCGTCGCCGTCGCGCAAGCAGCCGCCGGTCGAGCTGGACGCCGAGGAGGCCTCGCCGCGCGAGTCCGTCGTGCCGCCGGTCGCGCCGCCGCCGCCCGCCGGCGCGCAGGTGCGCCCCGCCCTGGTGCCGCCCGCCACGCCGCAAGCGGCGGCGGCCGTGAAGCCGGCCCCGCTGGGGGGCTTGCCCCGGGGGCTGGGCTTGACCAGGCCCCAGCAGAAGCCGCCGGAGATCAAGCCGGCCGAGGCGAAGCCGGCCGAAGCGAAGCCGGCCGAGGCAGCTCCAGCGGGGTCGAGGACCTCCGCGCGCCCTGCCGCCGATCGGGCGCCGCCCGCGGCGGGCGCCGCCAACCGCCAGCGGCTGGCCGAGCTCGCGGCGGAGATGCGCGCGCAGCGCGCGCAGAGCGCCAAGGCCGGCGACGCTGCGGCGGTCGCGGCCGGGTCTCCCGGGGGCCTGACGGACGTCGCGCCCGATCCGTCGCCTGCTCCGCCGAAGCGACCGCCGCCTCCGCTCCCCGTCCGATCTCCGCCGAGCGCAGCGGCCGCGCCGGCAGCCGCAGCGCCGCCGGCCGCATCGGCGCCGGGCGCCGCGAAGGCGCCGGCAGCGGCAGCCGCAGCGCCGCCGGCCGCATCGGCTCCGGGCGCCGCGAAGGCGCCGGCAGCGGCAGCGCCGGCAGCGCCGGCAGCCACCGCGGAGGCGGCTGGCGAGGCGAGGGGCGCTGGAGCGAGGCGGCAGGACCGCGTGCACTCGGAGCGACCGCCGCCGAGCCGGCGCCGTCGCTCGACCGCGCCGCCCGCGGCGGACACCGGTACGGCGAGCGGCGGAGCGCGGCACGCGACGCCGCGCGCGTCGTCGCGCCCGCCGGAAGCCGCGCGCGCCGGCGCGGACGCCGCGACGCGCCCGCGTCCCGGGCCGCCCCCGCAGCGGTCGGCCGCGCGCGACGACGAGCTCCCGGAGCAGCGGCTGCGCCAGATCTACGCGAAGTACGTCGAGACCAAGCGCGCCGCGCGGGAGTCGACGGCCGGCGTCACCTACGAACGCCTCGCCGAGAGCCTCCGCGCACAGGCCGCGAAGCTGCGCGCGACGAACCCGGCCAAGTCGGTGGACTACGACGTCGTCGTCAAGGACGGCAAGACGCTGCTGAAGCCGATCCTGAAGTAGCCGGTCGTCATCGCCCAGCCGGGCTCCGCCGGCGCCGATCCAGGCGGCCCGGCGGTGCGAGCCGCCAAGGCGGGCGCTGGCGCGCGCGCGAAGGCCACCGCGGCGAGCTCCAGGAGCCGAGCGCGCCGGGGCCGTGCCCGGCGCGCCGTGTCGCTCCGGATGCGCTCGCTACGTCAGGTGGCGAAATGGATGAGGTGGTTGTGACCGATCAGTGGTGCGCGACGCGGCGCCAGAGCTGCGGCAGTCGCTGGACCTGCGCCGGGACCCCGGCCTCCTCCTCGACGAAGAGGATCGCACAGGCCGTACGGTCGGCTTCGCGCATCCGCGCGCATAAGTCGGCCAGGTCGTCGTCGGCGTCCACGACGTCGGCCTCGGCCGGCTGACAGCCACCCGTAACGTATCGGACGTTGTCAAGGGCGATCCATCGCCCAGCAAACTCTTCGGAACGACATATGTCGCGCCAGGTCATTCGAGGCGCGGCCAAACGAATCTTACTGCCCATTTCCCGTGAGCGACCTTCTCCCCCATGTTCCAAAGTCAAGCGCCGACCTACCAAGCCAGGTCATGGCGTTCACTGAACTTTCAGAACCCGTCGGGGCAGGATCTAGCATCGGTCAAAATCGCGCGTCAAGGCAAGCCTGGAACAGACTGGACCCGGCCGGCGTTGCGCCCGATCGTCCACAGCCGTCGCAGCGTTCGCCTCGTCACGCTGGCTACGTCCGCGCGGCAGGGTCACTGACACCGCGCCGGCAGCTGGGACATCGCCTCGCCGGCCCCGATGCGCGCGGCAGCCATGGCGTGGGACTTGGCCGCGCAGCCCTTGGAGGCGACGGCTCGCTTGGCGCTCGCGCTGATCGCGGCCCTCGCCTCGGCCTTCCTGGGGCCGTCGCAGGCCGCGAAGCGCTTCACCGCGAGATCCGTGTTGCCGCCGTTCGCCAGGTTGATCGCGGCCCTGCACTCCTGCTCGGCCTTCTCGTTGCCGGCGGGCGGGGTCTTCGGCCCGGCGGTCGGGGTCGGCGTGTTCTTCGCGGGGTCGGGGGGCGTCTTGACCTGACCCGTCTGCTCGGGCGGGGGCTCCGGGGTGGAGGGCTCGCTCGTCGGCGGGGCCACGGTCGGGTCCGACGCGACGGAGACGGGCGGCGCGACGGACGACGCCCCCGAGGGCAGGGGGATCGCGGTCGATGTGCTCTCCTCGGTCGCCCCTCCGCCGCCCCCCTTCGTCATCATGACGACGCCGATGACGCCGAGCACCGCGACGGCCGCGACCGCGGCGAGGATCGGGGCTGTCTTGTTCTTTTGCACCGGCGGCGGCGGCGGCGCGGGGAAGACCTGGCCGCTGCCCGTGTTCACGGGCGGGTGGGCCGGCACGGCGCCGCCCGGCATCGCCGCCTGGTCCATGACGGTGGCGGCGTGGTGGGGGACGACGGTCTTGCCCGGTCCCGTGGGCGGCCCCGCGACGAACAGCGGCTCGCCGATCTGCGTCTGACCTGAGCGCGACGGCATCAGCGCGGTCCCGCTGGTCGGGGCCTCGAGCCCGACCTGGGTGCGGGGCGGCGTTGCGAGCACCGAGAGGCGGGGCCCGGCGCCGATCGTGAGCTCCTCGTAGAACTCCCGCGCCGACTGCTGGCGCTCCTCGCGGTTCTTGCTGAGGGCCCTCATGACGGCCGCCTTCATCTTCGCCGGGGCCGCGGCGCCCATCGGCACGGCCTCGAACGGGAACGGCTGCGCCGTCATGTGCTGCGTCGCCCACGCCCACGGGGTGTCGGCGTCGAACGGCAGGCGCCCGGTGAGCATCTCGTAGGTCAGCACGCCGAGCGAGTAGATGTCGCTCCTCGCGTCGAGCTCCTTGCCCGTGAACTGCTCGGGGCTCATGTACGGCGGCGTGCCGAGCACCGTCCCTTGCTGCGTCAGCTTCTGCTCGGCCCTGGCGCTGCGCTCGTCGCGCTTCGCGATGCCGAAGTCGAGGACCTTGACGTAGTCCTCTTCGCCGGCGCGCCTGGTCAGGAAGATGTTGGCGGGCTTCAGGTCGCGGTGGACGATCCCCTTCTCGTGGGCCTCCTGGAGCGACCCGCACACCTGCGCGAGGATGCGATCGACCCGCTCGGGCGCCAGCGCGCCGCCTCGCTCGAGCGCCGTCTCCAGCGACTGCCCGGTGAGGAGCTCCATCGCGATGTAGAGCTCCCCGGTGTTCGTCTGCCCGAAGTCGTAGACCTTGATCGTGTTCGGGTGCTCGAGCTCGCTGACCGTGCCGCACTCGCGCATGAAGCGCGCGACGACCTGCGGATCCTTCGCGTGCTGCGAGAGGAGCGTCTTGATGGCGACCTTCCGCACCGAGGTCCCCATCGGCTGCTCGCCGTTGTAGACGCGGCCCATCCCGCCCTCGCCGAGCACCCCGACGATCCGGAACCGGCCGCCCACGATCGTGCCGATGAGCGGGTCTGCCTCCACCGGCGCGACAGGGAGGAGCGCGCCGCACGTGGCGCAGAAGCGCGCCCCATCGATGTTTGGCTGATGGCAAGCGGGACAGTCCATGCGATCGAACCTCTACCCCCGAAGCGTGATGAACCGCGACGACGCCCGGCGCTGCTCCGCTGCGCGCCCGAGCGAACGTGCGCCGGGCAGGATCGCAGCAGCCGCGCGCCGAGCGCAAGGGAGCTCTTGCTCGCCGGGGCGCGTCCGCGAGGGTCTCCCGTGACTTCCCGTGACTTCGCTCGCCTCCCATGGCTCCCGTGAGCGCGCGCGTCGCGACGGCGTCGTGCTGCGGGGCGCGCCGCGCGTCGCGACGGCGTCGCGCTTCGGGGCGCGCCGCGCGGCGTGACGGCGTCGTGCTGCGGAGCGCGCCGCGCGTCGCGACGGCGTCGTGCTGCGGAGCGCGCCGCGCGACGACGGTGCGGCGCGGCTCGCCGCGGTGCCCGCGCGGCGCCGTCGTGCGGCCCGGGCCCGCCGCCGTGCCTCGCGGAGACGGTGCGGATCGAGCCCGCGGTCGCTCCCGCGCCGCTTCGCGCGCTGGGCGCGACGTCCGCCTTGAAAACGGTCGTCACTCGAGCGAGATCCGCGCTGCCGGACAAGGCGGGAGCTCCGGCCCGCCGCGGCTCGACGGCGCGCTCGACCCGCGCTTCCGCAGCCGATTCCAGCGAAACAGACGAAAACGATGCACACCGCTTGACACGTCTCTTGCAGGGGGCTAAGAGCCTCCTCCCTTCGCGGGACTCGTCTACCTTCGGAGCGACGTGAGCAGCACCAGCAGCTCCACCTCGCTGCGGTCCAGGCCGGCCGGGATGCCCCGAGCCGCGCAGGCAGACGGTCCGGCAGAGCCGGGAGTTGATTGCTCGTACAGAAGTGATCGATCTTGGGACATGTCGCTAGGTCAGCACGCACGCCTCCCGGAGCCCCGGGGGCGAGCAGCGGGTCGATGTCGCTGGCGTAGCTCAATCGGTAGAGCACCTGCCTTGTAAGCAGGGGGTTAGGGGTTCAAGTCCCCTCGCCAGCTCCGATGCAAGGCAGCAGGTCGACGGTTCGGGAGGCCACGGGACGGACGAACGCGGTAAGATAAAGAAAAGACGAAAAATCTGGAGGGTTGCCCGAGCGGCCAAAGGGAGCAGACTGTAAATCTGCCGGCAATGCCTACGATGGTTCGAATCCATCACCCTCCACCGGAGCGGTCGTTCGCTCCGACAGCGGTCCGACCAAGATGTAGATCCGCTGGGGTCACTCCCGGCGGAGCCCGCGGGTGTAGCTCAGTTGGTAGAGCGTCAGCCTTCCAAGCTGAACGTCGCCGGTTCGAACCCGGTCGCCCGCTCCGTGGTCGGTCGTTTGCCCACCTAGCTCAGTTGGCAGAGCACGTCCTTGGTAAGGACGAGGTCGTCGGTTCAATCCCGATGGTGGGCTCCAGCGAGGACAGCGCAACGCAGTCGCGAACTTCATTTCGGCAGGAGACATCTCGATGGCCAAGGAGAAATTCACTCGTACGAAGCCGCACGTGAACGTGGGCACCATCGGCCACATCGACCACGGCAAGACCACGCTCACGGCCGCGCTCGTCAAGGTGCAGTCGAAGCGCCAGCTGGCGAAGGCGATCTCGTACGCCGACATCGCGAAGGGCGGGACGGTCCGTGACGAGACCAAGACGGTGACCATCGCGGCCGCGCACGTCGAGTACGAGTCCGAGAAGCGCCACTACGCGCACGTCGACTGCCCCGGGCACGCCGACTACATCAAGAACATGATCACGGGCGCGGCGCAGATGGACGGGGCGATCCTCGTCGTGTCGTCGCTCGACAGCGTGATGCCGCAGACGCGCGAGCACGTGCTGCTCGCCCGGCAGGTCGGCCTGAACCACATCGTCGTGTTCCTGAACAAGTGCGACGCCGTGGACGACCCGGAGATGCTGGACCTGGTCGAGATGGAGGTCCGCGAGCTCCTCTCGAAGTACAAGTTCGACGGCGACAACGCCCCGGTCGTCCGGGGTGCGTCGCTGCCGGCGCTGCAGGGCGACCCGAAGTGGGAGGAGACGATCCAGCAGCTGCTCAACGCGCTCGACAGCTACATCCCCGAGCCGGTGCGCGACATCGACAAGCCGTTCCTGATGGCGATCGAGGACGTGTTCTCGATCAAGGGCCGCGGCACGGTGGCCACGGGCCGCATCGAGCGCGGCGTGATCAAGGTCGGCGACGAGGTGCAGATCATCGGCTTCAAGGACACGAAGAAGTCGGTCGTGACCGGCGTCGAGATGTTCCGGAAGCTGCTCGATCAGGGGCAGGCGGGCGACAACGTCGGGTGTCTGCTCCGCGGCGTGGAGAAGGAAGAGATCGAGCGCGGCCAGGTGCTGGCGAAGCCCGGGTCGATCACGCCGCACACGAAGTTCACCGGTGAGGTGTACGTCCTCAAGAAGGAGGAGGGCGGGCGCCACACGCCGTTCTTCACCAACTACCGGCCGCAGTTCTACATCCGGACGACGGACGTGACCGGCACGGTGAACCTCCCCGAGGGGGTGAAGATGGTGATGCCGGGCGACAACATCACGATGACGATCGAGCTCATCGCCCCGGTCGCGCTGGAGGAGCAGATGCGCTTCGCCATCCGCGAGGGCGGCAAGACGGTGGGCGCCGGCGTCGTCACGAAGATCCTCGCGTAGGAGGCCGACGTGGGCGAGCAGGCCGGTGGGTGGCGTGCGGCGCGCATCGCCGTCTCACTGGCCTGCTGCGAGTGCAAGTCGCGGAACTACAAGACCACGAAGGCGCCCGACCAGGTGGTTTCGCTCAAGAAGTTCTGCAAGCAGTGCAAGAAGCACACGGTTCACAACGAGACGAAGTGAACGGGTGCTCAGGAAGGCGCAGCGATTCTAGGGGTATAGCTCAGTTGGTAGAGCAGCGGATTCCAAATCCGCAGGTCGGGAGTTCGAGCCTCTCTGCCCCTGCCGGGGAATGTGGGCGCCCAGGGGGCGCCCTCGGAGCCCCATCGAGCAGGCTTCTGTCTGCCGCGTGCCGGCGCGTTTGGTGTGGTTATGGCGAAGGGTCAAAAAGACAAGCAAACGCCGAAGGTCGCGGAGGATGGGGAGCCGGACGAATCTGGACCGTCCGCGCCCGCCGAAGCGTCGTCCCTCGTGACGCAGGGCGAGGAGCCGGGGACGGCTGACGCCGAGGGCGCCGAGGCGCAGCGCGCCGGCGAGCGCGAGGACGTTGAGGAAGCCGAGGAAGAGGTCGCGGCCACGCAGCTCGGGACCGAGCGCTATGTGCTCGCCGGCTTCTTCGCCTCCGGGATGCTGCTCGCATACCTGCTCGGCAAGGTGATCCACGGCGTCTGGGCGACCCTCTCCAACAAGGACTGGTTCAGCCGAGCGCTGCCGGCGGTCTCCGCGGTGGGTGACGACGACAAGACGACCTACGGCATGGTCGTCGGCGGCGTCATCGCGCTCATCGTCGTGCTGCGTGCGTTCCGCAACGCGGAGCTCCGCACCTGGAGCGACGAGGTCGCCGCCGAGCTGGCGAAGGTGAAGTGGCCGACCAAGAAAGAGGTGACGAACTCGACGTTCGTCGTGATCGCGACGACCACCGTGGCGACCCTCTACCTGGCGCTGCTCGACCGCTTCTGGGCGTTCGTGACCAACATCGTTTACGGCGATGGAAGCTGAAGCAGGGAGACCCTGAGGGAATCAAGCGCCATGGCCAAGAAGTGGTACGTCATCCATACCTACTCGGGATACGAGGCGAAGGTGCGCGACGCGCTCCAGCAGCGCGTGAAGCAGTACGGACTGGAAGATCGGTTCGGCGAGATCCTCATCCCGAGCGAGACGGTCACGGAGAACCGTCCCGGCGGTAAGACGCGCGTCCGTCAGAAGCTCAGCCTGCCCGGCTACATCTTCGTCGAGATGGAGATGAACGAGCAGGTCTGGCACCTGGTCAAGGACACGCCCAAGGTGACCGGCTTCATCGGCAACCAGACGCCGCAGGAAGTCCCGCTGGTGCAGATCGACAACCTCCGGCGGGGCATCGTCGAGGGGTCGGTCAAGCCGAAGCCGCGGCTCACGTTCGAGGTGGGTGAGGAGGTGCGGGTCCTGGACGGGGCCTTCGCGAACTTCACCGGCACGGTCGACGACGTGAAGATGGACAAGCAGAAGCTCAAGGTGAAGGTCAGCATCTTCGGCCGACCCACCAGCGTGGAGCTCGACTTCTCAGCCGTGGAGAAGCGCTAGCCGGGGGCGAACGGCTGCAAACCTGCGGGCGAGCGCCGCGCCTCCGCGGCGCTCCGCTGTTTCTCTGAAAAGTAGACCGCCCGTCGGGCGGCGGTTCGATAGGGTGCGAGATTCATCATGGCGAAGAAAGTCACTGGGTACGTGAAGCTGCAGCTTCCGGCGGGCAAGGCCAACCCGTCGCCCCCCGTCGGTCCGGCGCTCGGCCAGCACGGCGTCAACATCATGGCGTTCTGCAAGGACTTCAACTCGCGGACGGCAGCGCAGGGAGACATGATCATCCCGGTGGTGATCACGGTCTACTCGGATCGCTCGTTCACGTTCATCCTGAAGACGCCGCCGGCCTCCGTCCTCCTCAAGAAGGCGGCGGGGCTCGAGACCAAGAAGAAGCCGGGCGCGGGCTCCAAGGAGCCCAACAAGGTCAAGGTGGGCAAGGTCACGCAGAAGCAGCTGCAGGAGCTCGCCCAGCTCAAGATGCAGGACATGAACACGACGAACCTCGAGTCCGCGATGCGCAGCATGGCGGGCACCGCCCGCTCGATGGGCATCGACATCGTCGACTGAGGTGAGTCGCAGCGCTCCCCGCGGTCGGGGATGCGCGCCGCCCAGGCGGCGCTCCGAGGAGGGCGCCCCGGCGGACTGGGTAGAAGACTTACCACGGTAGTTTAGGCGCACCGTGGGAGGCGAGAGCCGTTAAGAAGGAGGGCATGTGCCGAAAGTCGCCAAGAAGAAACTCGCAGCGCGGGCAGTCGTCGACCGCGCTCGAAAGTACACGTTGCAGGAGGCCTGCGCGCTCGTGAAGCAAGCCGCGCCTGCCAAGTTCGACGAGACGGTGGACCTCGCGGTCCGGCTGGGGGTCAACCCGCGGCACGCAGACCAGATGGTCCGCGGCGCCGTGGTGCTCCCGCATGGTACGGGGCAGTCGCTCCGGGTGCTCGTGTTCGCCAAGGGCGAGAAGGCCAGGGAGGCCGAGGCTGCCGGGGCCGATTTCGTCGGCGAGGCGGATCTCGTGAACAAGGTCCAGGAAGGCTTCATGGACTTTGACCGCGTGATCGCGACGCCCGACATGATGGGCCTGGTGGGCAAGCTCGGCCGTATCCTCGGTCCGCGCGGCCTGATGCCGAACCCGAAGGTCGGGACGGTCACGTTCGACGTGAAGACGGCCATCACCGAGGCCAAGGCCGGCAAGGTCGAGTACCGCGTCGAGAAGGCGGGCATCGTGCACGCCCGGATCGGCAAGGTCTCCTTCGCGGAGGGCGCGCTCCAGGTCAACGCGGACGCGCTGATCCAGGCGCTCGTCCGGGCCAAGCCGGCGACGGCCAAGGGCATCTACCTCCGGAGCATCACGATGTCCTCGACGATGGGCCCGGGGGTTCGCATCGACCCGGTCCACTTCATCGGCAAGGCAGAGGAGGCGTAGCCCATGGAACGGTCCCAAAAGGAAGAGGTCGTCGGCTCCGTCCGGCAGAAGTTCGAGCGGATGTCTTCCGCGGTCTTCCTGGACTTCAAGGGGATGAACGTCGAGGCGGTCACCAAGCTTCGCGATGAGTTCCGGAAGTCCGGCGTGGAGTACCGGGTCGTGAAGAACACGCTCGTCCGCCACGCCATCAAGGAGCACCCCTGGGCGAACACGCTGGCGAAGAGCCTGACCGGCATGACCGGCGTGGCCTGGAGCTACGAGGATCCGAGCGCGGCAGCCAAGGTCGTCAAGGCGTTCCGCAAGGACAACCAGAAGCTCCAGATCAAGGCCGGGCTCATCGAGGGGCAGATCCTCTCCGGCGACGCCGTCGAGACGCAGCTCGCGACGATGCCCGGCAAGGATGAGCTCCGCGCCACGCTGCTCGCGACGCTCCAGGCGCCGCTCCAGCAGTTCGTGCAGCAGCTCAACGCGCCTCTCCAGAATTTCGCCTATCTCCTGAAGGCGAAGGAAGACGCGGCGGGCACATCGGGCTGAGGCGGCCCATTTCGTAAAAATGGGCCTTGCGCCCGTCTGGTTTTGGTTTACATGGCCCCCTCCCCGGGGCGCGCAGAAGAGTTTGAAGGAGTCTTGCAATGGCTGAGATCACGCGCGAGCAGGTCGTCGATTACCTCTCCAACCTCCCTGTCATCCAGATCGCCGAGCTCATCAAGGACCTCGAGAACAAGTGGGGCGTCAAGGCCGCCCCGGCGGCGGTCGCCGTCGCGGCCGGCGGCGCTGCCCCCGGCGCTGCCCCGGCCGAGAAGCCGCCGGAGCAGACCGAGTTCGACGTCATCCTCGCGAACGCCGGCAGCAACAAGATCGGCGTGATCAAGGCGATCCGCGAGATCACGGGTCTGGGCCTCAAGGAGGCGAAGGACCTGGTCGAGGCCGCGCCGAAGACCGTCAAGGAGCAGGTTTCCAAGGCGGACGCGGAGGAGATGAAGAAGAAGCTCGTCGAGGCAGGTGCTACCGTCGAGCTCAAGTAACGATCACCGCTCCCTGCCAGGGGAAATCGGGATCCGCCGGAGGACGGCGGCAGGGCGGTCGTCCCTGCCGCACGTCCCGCTTTTGTCTGAAGAAAGGGGCCGCGCATGCGGGCCCTCGCGCAACGCTGAGGAGGACCGCGGATACGGGTCCTCGGTCAATTCTGAAGAGGACCGCGGGTGCGGGTCCTCGACCAATGCCGGAGCTCAATGGGTCGCCACGCGGTCCGCTCTGCCCCCACAGCCAAGATGTTTTGGGTCCCCACGTGCTGGGGACGCTCGCTCGCCATTGGTGCGTAGCTTCGTGTTCGTTGCTCGGTTCGAGCCGTGCGCCCGCCCCGCGCGGCTCGTGTGAGCCGGAGGAAATCGATGCCGTCGGTCGTCCAATCCAACTTCCGCGTCCGTAAGAACCTGGGTCGCGTTCGTCGCATCATCGACGTCCCCAACCTGATCGACATCCAGAAGTCGAGCTACGACAAATTCCTCCAGATGACCGTTCCGCCGAACGAGCGGGAGGAGGTCGGGCTTCAGGCGGTGTTCCGCTCGGTCTTCCCGATCAAAGACTTCAACGGCACGAGCGAGCTCGTCTTCGTCTCGTACAACCTCGAGCCGCCGAAGTACGACGTCGACGAGTGTCGCCAGCGCGGCATGACCTACTCGGCCCCGATCAAGGTCACGAACCAGCTGATGATCTACGACACCCGCGACGGCGGGGAGCGGATCGTGCGCGACATCAAGGAGCAGGAGGTCTACTTCGGCGAGCTCCCGCTGATGACCGAGACGGGCACGTTCATCATCAACGGGACCGAGCGCGTCGTCGTCAGCCAGCTGCACCGCAGCCCCGGCGTCTTCTTCGATCACGACAAGGGCAAGACGCACTCGAGCGGCAAGCTGCTCTACTCCGCGCGCGTCATCCCGTACCGCGGCTCGTGGCTCGACTTCGAGTTCGACCCGAAGGACATCATCTACGTGCGCATCGATCGGCGGCGGAAGATGCATGCGACCGTGCTGCTGCGCGCGCTCGGGTACTCGACGCAGGACCTGCTCAACTACTTCTATTCGACCGAGACCGTGTACCTGGAGAAGGGGGGCAAGTACTCGAAGAGCATCGAGTACGATCTCCTGGCCGGTCAGCGGACGACGCGCGACATCAAGATTGGCAACGACGTCATCGTCAAGAAGAACACGAAGTTCACCCGCGCCGCCATCCGGAAGATGAAGGAGGCGAAGCTCGAGCGGCTCAGCCTCGAGCCGGAGGAGCTCGTCGGGAAGGTCGCCGCGCACGACATCGTCGACCCGGAGACGGGCGAGGTCGTGGTCGAGGTCAACGAGGAGCTCACCGAGGCGAAGCTCGAGCGGCTGCGCGACGCGAACATCGAGCAGTTCCGCATCCTCTTCATCGACGGCCTGAACGTGGGCTCGTACCTCCGCGACACGCTCCTCACCGACAAGGTGAAGACGATGGAGGACTCGATCCTCGAGATCTACCGCCGGCTGCGGCCGGGCGATCCGCCGACGCTCGAGACCGCGAAGACCCTGTTCCACAACCTGTTCTTCAACGCCGAGCGCTACGACCTGTCGAAGGTCGGCCGGCTGAAGCTGAACTACAAGTTCTACCGGGACGTCCCCGAGGACGAGCGGCCGGGGCTCGACCTCACCGTGCTCACGCCGCAGGACATCCTGGAGACGGTGCGCCACCTGATCGAGCTGAAGAACGGGCGCGGCTCGGTCGACGACATCGACCACCTCGGCAACCGCCGCGTCCGCGCGGTCGGCGAGCTGATGGAGAATCAGTATCGCATCGGCCTCGTCCGCATGGAGCGCGCGATCAAGGAGCGCATGAGCATGTCGCAGGAGATCGACACGCTCATGCCCCACGACCTGATCAACGCGAAGCCGGTCAGCGCGGTCGTGAAGGAGTACTTCGGGAGCTCGCAGCTCTCGCAGTTCATGGACCAGACCAACCCGCTCTCCGAGGTCACCCACAAGCGCCGCCTCTCGGCGCTCGGGCCGGGCGGCCTCACCCGCGAGCGGGCCGGGTTCGAGGTGCGCGACGTCCACGCGACCCACTACGGGCGCATCTGCCCGATCGAGACGCCGGAAGGCCCGAACATCGGCCTCATCGCCTCGCTGTCGACGTTCGCCCGCGTGAACGAGTTCGGCTTCGTCGAGACGCCGTACCGCAAGGTCGAGAACGGCCGCGTGACCGAGGACGTCATCTGGCTCTCCGCGCTCGAGGAAGAGGGCAAGTACATCGCGCAGGCGACCGTGAACCTCGACGAGAGCGGGCGCTTCAAGGAGTCGCTCGTCTCGGCCCGTTACAACGGCGAGTTCAAGATCGTCACGCCCGAGATGGTGGAGCTCATGGACGTCGCGCCGAACCAGATGGTGTCGGTCGCCGCCGCGCTCGTGCCCTTCCTCGAGCACGACGACGCGAACCGCGCGCTCATGGGCGCCAACATGCAGCGCCAGGCCGTGCCGCTCGTCCAGTCGCACGCGCCGCTCGTGGGCACCGGCATGGAGGAGCGGCTCGCCCGCGACTCCGGCGTCTGCGTGATCGCGCGGCGCCCCGGCGTCGTCGAGAGCGTCGACGCGACGCGCATCGTCGTCCGGGCCGAGGGCGAGGGCGCCGAGGTGCCCGACATCTACCACCTGATGAAGTTCCAGCGCTCGAACCAGTCGACCTGCTACACGCAGAAGCCGGTCGTCCGGACGGGCGAGGTGGTGAAGAAGGGCGACGTGCTCGCCGACGGCCCGTCGACGGACATGGGCGAGCTCGCGCTCGGCCAGAACGTGCTCGTCGCGTTCATGCCGTGGCAGGGCTACAACTTCGAGGACTCCATCCTCGTGTCCGAGCGCATCGCCAAGGACGACGTGTTCACCTCGATCCACATCGAGGAGTTCGAGTGCGTCGCCCGCGACACGAAGCTCGGCAAGGAGGAGATCACCCGCGACATCCCGAACGTCGGCGAGGAGGCGCTCAAGGACCTCGACGACTCCGGCATCGTCCGCATCGGGGCCGAGGTGCGCCCGGGCGACATCCTGGTCGGCAAGATCACCCCGAAGGGCGAGACCCAGCTCTCGCCCGAGGAGAAGCTGCTCCGGGCGATCTTCGGCGAGAAGGCCGGCGACGTGCGCGACAGCTCGCTCAAGGTGCCGCCCGGCGTCGGCGGGATCGTCATCAACGCCCGCGTGTTCTCGCGCAAGGGGACCGAGAAGGACGACCGCGCGCGGGACATCGAGGACCAGGAGCGAGCCCGGATCGAGCGGACGCGCGACGAGGAGATCAAGATCCTCCGCGACTCGTTCTTCCGCCGCATCCGCGAGCTCCTCCTCGGCAAGGAGGCGACGGGCAAGCTGGTCGACGACAAGGGCAAGGTGCTCTTCCAGAAGGGCGCCATCATCGACGAGGCCTCCCTCGCCGAGATCCCCCGCAAGTACTGGGGCGAGATCCCCGTCGACGACGCCGAGCGGGTCCAGCAGATCCTGCGCGACCTCGAGGAGCTCGTCCGCACGCGCGAGGAGCACTTCCGGGACAAGATCGATCGCCTGTCCAAGGGCGACGAGCTGCCGCCGGGCGTCATCAAGATGGTGAAGGTCTATATCGCCATCAAGCGCAAGCTCCAGGTCGGCGACAAGATGGCGGGCCGCCACGGCAACAAGGGCGTCATCAGCCGCATCCTCCCCGAGGAGGACATGCCGTACCTGCAGGACGGCAGGCCGGTCGATCTCGTGCTCAACCCGCTCGGCGTGCCGAGCCGCATGAACGTCGGCCAGATCCTCGAGATCCACCTCGGGTGGGGCGCCTTCGAGCTCGGCAACCAGCTGCAGCGGATGCTCGAGCAGCAGCGGTCGAGCGCCGAGATCAAGGAGCACCTCAAGGCCATCTACGCGGGCGACGAGTCGATGAACGGCTTCTTCGACGACCTCGAGGACGCCGACGTCAAGCGCTTCGTCAAGACGGTCGACGAGGGCGTCTTCATGGGATCTCCGGTGTTCGACGGCGCGCACGAGTCGGACATCAAGGGCGCGCTCGAGCTCGCGGGTCTCCCGCCCTCGGGCCAGGCGATCCTCTTCGACGGGCGCACGGGCGAGGCGTTCGATCAGAACGTCACGGTGGGCATCATGTACATGCTGAAGCTCCACCACCTCGTCGACGACAAGATCCACGCGCGCTCGATCGGGCCCTACTCGCTCGTCACGCAGCAGCCCCTCGGCGGCAAGGCGCAGTTCGGCGGGCAGCGGCTCGGCGAGATGGAGGTCTGGGCGATGGAAGCCTACGGCGCGGCCTACGCGCTGCAGGAGTTCCTCACCGTGAAGAGCGACGACGTGATGGGCCGCACCCGGATGTACGAGGCCATCGTGAAGGGGGATTACACCCTGGAGGCGGGGCTGCCGGAGAGCTTCAACGTGCTCATCAAGGAGCTCCAGTCGCTCTGCCTGAACGTCGAGCTGGTCGAGACGAGCGGAGGCGTGGAGGCCTCGGCCGCGGAGGAAGAGGAGTGATGCAGTTCGTCACGTCGCGAGCGCCGCGCGCCCGGTCGGTGATGACGGGGGAGGCGCGCCGCGCGGGCGGCGCGCCGCCGAAGTCCGACTCGGTGGGCGCTGGCAGGTTCATCGGTATCGTTTCCGTCTCCGGAGGTCTCCATGCGTGACATCTTCAGCTTCTTCGAGAAGCCCAAAGACCCGCTCTCGTTCAGCGCCATCCGCATCTCGCTCGCGAGCCCGGAGAAGATCCGCGAGTGGTCGCATGGCGAGGTGAAGAAGCCGGAGACCATCAACTACCGGACGTTCAAGCCGGAGCGCGATGGTCTGTTCTGCGCCAAGATCTTCGGGCCGGTGAAGGACTACGAGTGCAACTGCGGCAAGTACAAGCGCATGAAGCACCGTGGCATCGTGTGCGAGAAGTGCGGCGTCGAGGTCATCCAGTCGAAGGTCCGCCGCGAGCGGCTCGGGCACATCTCGCTGGCCACGCCGGTCGCCCACATCTGGTTCCTGAAGAGCCTGCCGTCGCGCATCGGCAACATGCTCGACATCACGCTCAAGGACCTGGAGAAGGTGCTCTATTGCGAGGCCTACATCGTCATCGATCCGAAGGAGACCGGCCTGATGAGGGGCGATCTCCTGAGCGAGGAGCGCTATCTGCAGCTGCTCGACGAGTACGGTGACGACAAGTTCAGCGCCGGCATGGGCGGCGAGGCGATCCTCGAGATGCTCAAGCAGGTCGACGTGCACGGCCTGGCCGAGCTGCTCAGGACGGAGATGCGCGCCGCGACCAGCGAGGCCAAGCGGAAGAAGCTCGCGAAGCGGCTCAAGGTCGTCGAGGCCTTCCGCGAGAGCGGCAATCGGCCGGAGTGGATGATGCTGACCGTGATCCCGGTGCTGCCGCCGGATCTGCGCCCGCTCGTCCCCCTGGACGGCGGCCGCTTCGCGACCAGCGATCTCAACGACCTCTACCGCCGCGTCATCAACCGCAACAACCGCCTGAAGCGGCTCCTCGAGCTGAACGCGCCGGAGATCATCATCCGGAACGAGCGCCGGATGCTGCAGGAGGCGGTCGACGCGCTGTTCGACAACGGCCGCCGCGGCAAGACGATCACCGGCCCGAACAAGCGCCCGCTCAAGTCGCTCTCCGACATGCTGAAGGGCAAGCAGGGCCGGTTCCGCCAGAACCTGCTCGGCAAGCGCGTCGACTACTCGGGCCGCTCGGTCATCGTCGTGGGCCCGACGCTGCGCCTGCACCAGTGCGGCCTGCCCAAGAAGATGGCGCTCGAGCTCTTCAAGCCGTTCATCTACAACAAGCTGGAAGAGCGCGGCTACGTCAACACCATCAAGAGCGCGAAGAAGATGGTGGAGAAGGAGCGGCCGGAGGTCTGGGACATCCTCGAGGAGGTCATCAGCGAGCACCCGGTGCTCCTGAACCGCGCCCCGACGCTCCACCGCCTCGGCATCCAGGCGTTCGAGCCGGTGCTCATCGAGGGCAAGGCGATCCAGCTGCACCCGCTCGTCTGCGCGGCGTTCAACGCCGACTTCGACGGCGACCAGATGGCGGTCCACGTGCCGCTGTCGGTCGAGGCGCAGATGGAAGCGCGCGTGCTCATGATGAGCACGAACAACATCCTCTCGCCCGCGAGCGGCAAGCCGATCATCAACCCGACGCAGGACATCGTGCTCGGGCTCTATTACGCGACCCGCGAGCGCAAGTTCGAGAAGGGGTCGTACCGCGCCGACACCCTCTCCGTCGGCGAGGACGGCGTGGCGCAGGGCTACCTGCGGGGCATCTACGCCTCCCCCGAGGAGGTGCGGATGGCCTACGACAACGGCGAGGTCGCGCTGCACGCCGGCATCCGCGTCCGCGTGCCGATCATCGACGACGACGGCAACCCGCAGCTCGACGAGTTCGGCCACGTGAAGCGCCGCATCGTCGAGACCACGGTGGGCCGCGTCATCATCTCCGAGGTCCTCCCGAAGGGGGTCGCGTTCGAGTACGCGAACAAGACCCTCGACAAGAAGGCGCTCTCGGCGCTCATCGACGTCTGCTACCGCATCCACCGCAATAAGGAGACCGTCCTCCTCGCGGACCGGCTCCGCACGCTCGGCTTCGACCACGCGATGCGGGCGGGCATCTCCATCTGCATGGATCACATGGTGATCCCGCCGGCCAAGAAGGTCCTCCTCGGCGAGGCGCAGAAGGAGGTCGAGCGCGTCGTCGAGCAGTACCAGGAGGGGCTCATCACCGACGGCGAGCGGTACAACAAGATCGTCGATATCTGGGCGAGCATCGCCGACCAGGTCACGACCGAGATGATGGCCGGCATCGGCAAGGAGACGGTCGTCGACCACGAGACGGGCAAGGAGTCGGTCGAGCCGAGCTTCAACCCGATCTACATCATGGCCGACTCCGGCGCGCGCGGCTCCACGCAGCAGATCCGGCAGCTGGCCGCGATGCGCGGCCTCATGGCCAAGCCGTCCGGCGAGATCATCGAGACGCCGATCACCGCGAACTTCCGCGAGGGTCTCAGCGTGCTCCAGTACTTCATCTCGACGCACGGCGCGCGCAAGGGCCTCGCCGACACCGCGCTCAAGACGGCGAACTCGGGTTACCTCACCCGCCGGCTCGTCGACGTGGCGCAGGACGCGGTCATCTCCGAGTTCGACTGCGGCACGCTCGACGGCATCCGCGTGGCGAAGCTCGAGGAGGCCGGCGAGGTCATCCAGCCGCTCGGCGACCGCATCCTCGGCCGCGTCGCGCTGGAGGATGTGGTCGACCCGCTCACCGGCGAGGTGCTCATCACGGCGAACACCGAGCTCGACGAGCAGGCGGTGCGGTCCATCGAGGACGCCGGCATCGAGGAGGTCGTCATCCGCTCGGTGCTCACGTGCCAGCTCCGGCGCGGGGTGTGCGCGCTCTGCTACGGCCGCGACCTCGCGCGCGGCTACCGGGTCAACATCGGCGAGGCGGTGGGCATCATCGCCGCCCAGTCGATCGGCGAGCCGGGCACGCAGCTCACGATGCGCACCTTCCACATCGGCGGCACCGCGGCGCGCGGCAAGATCGAGGCGAGCTACCTCGAGGCCCGCACCGAGGGCACCGTCCGCCTCCGCCGCGCGGTCGTCCAGAAGAAGAAGGACGGCACCATGGTGGTCATGAACCGCCACGGCGAGATCGTGGTCGTCGACGAGACGGGGCGCGAGCGCGAGCACAACCGCCTCGTCTACGGCGCCATCCTCAAGAAGGCCGACGGCGAGCGCACCAAGCCCGGCGAGCTGCTCGCCGAGTGGGACCAGTTCGCGACGCCGATCCTCACCGAGGTCTCCGGCGTGGTGAAGTTCGGCGACCTCATCGAGGGCGTCAGCGTGCAGGATCGCCTCGACGAGGTGACGGGCCTCTCGCGAAAGGTCGTCATCGAGTCGAAGGCGGCCGACGTCCGCCCGCGCATCTCGCTGAAGGACCCCGAGTCCGGCAGGACGCTGAAGCTCCCGAACAGCGAGCTCGAGGCGCGCTACCTGCTCCCGGTCGGCGCGCACATCGTCGCGCAGGAGGGGGATCTCATCGAGGCCGGCGAGGTCATCGCGAAGATCCCGCGCGACACGACGAAGGTGCAGGACATCACCGGCGGTCTGCCCCGCGTCGCCGAGCTGTTCGAGGCCCGAAAGCCGAAGGATCACGCCATCATCAGCGAGATCGACGGCGAGGTCACGTTCGGCAAGGACACGAAGGGCAAGCGGAAGGTCATCATCACGCCGTACTCGCCGGACGGGCATGCGCTCGGCGATCAGGCGCGCGAGTACCTGATCCCCAAGGGCAAGCACATCCAGGTGCAACCGGGCGACCGGGTGCGCGCGGGTGATCCGCTCCAGGACGGCCCGCCGAACCCGCACGACATCCTCCGGGTGAAGGGCGAGAAGGAGCTGTCGGCCTGGCTCGTGAACGAGATCCAGCAGGTCTACCGGCTCCAGGGCGTCGGCATCAACGACAAGCACATCGAGGTCATCGTCCGGCAGATGCTCCGGCGGGTCCGCGTGCGCGAGGTCGGCGATACGAACTTCCTGGTCGACGAGCAGGTGGAGAAGCACATCTTCGAGAAGGAGAACGAGAACGTCATCGAGCGCGGCGGCAAGCCCGCCATCGCCGAGGCGCTCCTCCTCGGCATCACCAAGGCCAGCCTGTCGACCGAGTCGTTCATCAGCGCCTCGTCGTTCCAGGAGACGACCAAGGTACTCACCGAGGCCGCGATCAACGGCAAGACGGACGATCTCCGCGGTCTGAAGGAGAACGTCATCATGGGTCGCCTGATCCCGGCCGGGACGGGTCTGCCCGCCTACAAGCGCCTCCAGGTCGTGGTCGAGGGCGAGCCGGTGGTGCAGGCGCCGTACGTCGCCCCGCGGCCGCGCCCCGAGGAGACGGCGCCGCTGACGGCGGTGAACGAGGAGTGACGACCGCCGGCGCGCCCAGGGCGGGGTCCCACCCCCGCCCCCGGGCGCGCCGCCCGGCACCCAGTCACCGGGCGCGCCGCCCGGCACGCCCAGTCACCGGGCGCGCCGCCCCGGGGGCCGCTTTCCTCTCCCAGCCCTGAGCTTGCCGGCCTGGCGAACCGCGCCGGACGTGGCGTGAGCGCCTACCCGGGGTCAGTCTTCATCTCCACGTAGCAGCGCATCGGGTCGAGCGGGACCTCGGGGGCCAACCGGCGCTGGCCGGGATGCTCACGGGGCTCGCGCACCGCTCCGAGCTCTGCTCTCATTCATCGAGCGCACCCCATGGCGGATACGCCGCGAGCGGCTGGCCAGCTTTCCCCGCGTGCTTTCGTTCCGCGAGGGTTCTTGGGCGCGCGCCTACCTCCAATTTCTGAGTAGAATCAGGGTTTCGATGGCTTCCGTTCAAGGACTGAACCAGCGGATTGCCGATCGCCTCGTCCTCGAGGGGCGCATCACCCCGGACGACCATCGTCGCGCGGTGGAGTACGCGATGCGGACCCGCGGCCGCATCGAGGACGCCATCATCGAGCTCGATATCGTCAACGAGGGCGAGCTCCTGAAGTTCATCGCGACCGTCCACAACACCCGCTTCGTCTCGACCGAGAAGCTCTCGAAGGCGATCATCGAGCCCCGCGTGCTCGCCAAGGTCTCGGCGATCACCGCGACGCTGCACGGCGTCTTTCCGGTCCTGCTCGACGAGCGGAACACGACGCTCTCGGTCGCGACCGCGGATCCCGACAACGACGCCGCGCTGCACGAGATCCGGCTGGCCGCGGGCGTGCGGGACGTACGCGCCATCGTCGCCCGGCCGGCGGCGGTGCGCGCGGCCATCGCCTACCATTATCGGGGCGACACGGCCGCCTTCAATTCGCTGCTGCGGCCGGTCAGCGCGTTCGACGAGATCCTCTACAACAACACCAACAACAATCCGTTCGAGCGTACGTCGATGACGTACGAGCGCGCGTCGATCCCCGATCGCACGTCGATGACGCACGTGCCGGCTGCGCATCCGCAGCCGATGCACCCGCAGGCGACGATGCACGGCCAGCCGGCGCACGCGACGCCCGCGCACCCGCAGGCGACGATGCACGGTCAGCCGATGCACGGTCAGCCGATGCACGCGCAGCCGATGCACCCGCAGGCGACGATGCACGGTCAGCCGATGCACGGGCAGGCGACGATGCACGGTCAGCCGATGCACGCGCAGCCGATGCACGGCCAGCCGGCGCTCGCCTCCATCCCCGCGCCGCTCGTCGCGACGCCGCAGCCTCCGGCGGTGATGCGGGGGCCCTCCGCGCCCTCGGTGCCCGCCGCGCCGCCGCGCGTGGCCCCGGCTGGCCCCCCGCCCACGCCGGTGCCGCCCTCGCCGCCGCCTCAGCCGCAGGTCGCCCCGGTCTCCGCGCCGGTCGCGGCGCCCCCGCCGCCGCCGCCGCACCCGACCACGAGCCACGCGTACGTCGAGACGCTGAACGTCCTCGTGAGCCTGCTCGAGAACGCGCGGCAGGACCTCCGGGGCCACTCCTCCACGGTCGCGCGCATCGTCCGCAAGCTCTGCGAGCGCATCGGCCTGCCGCCGACGACGGTCGCGAGCTACGTGGCCTCGGCGTACCTGCACGACCTCGGCAAGAACGGCCCGTACCACCTCACCGCGCTCAACGTGGCCGAGTACGAGGGGCACCGGCTCGCCGCGACGAAGAGCGTCGATCTCCCCGCGCACCTCATGGAGTCGGTCGGGCTGCCGCAGGAGGTCGTCTCGGCGATCAGCCTGATGTACGAGCGCTACGACGGCAGCGGCTTCCCCGACGGCCTGTCCGGCAAGGAGATCCCGCTCGGCGCGCGCATCCTCGCGGTCGCGGACACCTACGCCGACCTCACCCAGAACCCGCGCAACCCCTACCGCAAGGCGCTCCGCCCGCCCGAGGCGTGCGACGTGCTCGCCCAGTACCGCGGCACCATCTTCGATCCGAACATCGTCGACCTCTTCCGCCAGGTCATGACCGGCGACGACATGCGCGCGAAGCTCCTCTCCGACCGGCACCAGGCGCTCATCGTCGACCCGGATCCCGAGGAGACGACGGTGCTCGAGCTGCGGCTCCTCGAGCAGGGGTTCGAGGTCTCGATCGCGCGCAACGTGGCGCAGGCGCGGCGCGAGCTCGAGACGAAGGACATCGAGGTGGTCGTCAGCGAGATCGATCTCGAGGAGCCCGACGCCGGCCTCGCGCTCCGCGCCGACGCGCTGAAGCTGGGCTTCGGCCGCGACAAGACGTGGGTCATCCTCACCGCGAAGACCGACCGGCAGACCGCCCAGCGCGCCTTCGATCTCGGCGTCGACGACTTCGTCTCGAAGCCGGCGTCGACCGACGTCATGGCCGCCAAGCTCCGCCAGCTCATCGAGCGGCGCTCCTCGACCGCCGCCCCGCGCGGCGTGTCCGGCTCGCTCGCCGAGATGGGCCTGCCGGACATGATCCAGATCCTCTGGCACGGCCGGAAGACGTGCGCGCTCAAGATCCAGGCGAACTCCATGGCCGGCGAGATCCACTTCGCCGACGGGCAGGTCGTCCACGCGCTCTGGGCCGGCGCGCAGGGCGAGGACGCGTTCTACCGGATGCTCACGCTCCGCGAGGGCGACTTCCGCCTCGACCCGACCTTCTCGCCGAGCACGCGCAGCATCACCGCCTCGCCCGAGGCGCTGCTCCTCGAAGGGATGCGCCGCCTCGACGAGGGGACCCTGTCGTAGGCGCGCCGCGCGGGAGGCCGGGTTGAAGAGCTCCGTCTGCATCGAGACCCCGCGGCTGCGGGTCCTCCTCCCGCCCCTCGACTTCGCCGGCCGCTACCTCGCCTATTTCGAGCGCAACCGCGAGCACCTCGCCCGGTGGGATCCGCCGCGCCCCGAGGGCTTCTACACCGAGGCGTTCTGGCGCGAGCGCCTCCTCCGCGACCACGACGACTTCGCCGCCGATCGGGCGCTCCGGCTCGCGCTGCAGTGGCGCGGCGCCCCCGACGGCGAGGTGATCGGGGTCTGCAACTTCACCCAGTTCGTGCGCGGCGCCTTCCAGGCCGCGACGCTCGGCTACTCGCTCGACCAGCGCGCCGTGGGCGCGGGCGTGATGTTCGAGGCGCTCGAGGCCGCGATCGCGTACATGTTCGACGCGCTCGGGTTCCACCGGGTGATGGCGAACTACCTGCCGCACAACGAGCGCAGCGGCCGGCTGCTCCGGCGCCTCGGCTTCGTCGTCGAGGGGTACGCCCGCGATTACCTGTTCATCGACGGCGCCTGGCGCGACCACGTCCTGACCGCGCTGACGAACCCGAGGTCCGCGTCGCCGGGCGCGTCGCGAGCGCCGGCGGCGGCGCTCCCCTCCGGCGCCGCCGGGCACCGCCGCGGATGAGCGGCCGGCGCAAGCGCGGGCGCGCCTCGCCTGCGCCCGCCGCGGCTGCTGTCGTGGATAAGTGCCCAGGATGCTTGGGGATTGTGACCAGGTAGGCCGCGGCCCATGCGCGCCGCGTCTTGCCCGGAAACGGGCGCGGCCCTAGCCTCTCCGGAGGCGTGGACCGCAGGTGCGGCCGCGACCCGGAGGAACATGTACGGTCCGCAAGGCAATGGTGGGGGCGGCGCGCGCAGGCCCGCGCAGCGCTCGACGAAGGTCACGGTCCCCGAGATCCGCGCCCGCAAGGGGGTCTCGCCGATCGCGATGGTGACGGCCTACGACTTCACGATGGCGCGGCTGCTCGACGAGGGCGGCGCCGATCTGCTGCTCGTCGGCGACTCGCTCGGGATGGTCGTGCAAGGGCACGCGACGACCCTCCCCGTGACGGTCGAGGAGATCTGTTATCACGGGCGCGCGGTGGCCCGCGGCGCGCGGCGCGCCCACGTCGTCGGCGACATGCCGTTCATGAGCTTCCAGCTCTCTCCGATGCACGCGCTCGAGAACGCCGGGCGGATGATGAAGGAGGGCAGCTTCGAGAGCATCAAGCTCGAGGGGGGCGCCGAGATCGCGGAGCACGTGCGCCGGATCGTCGCCGCGGGCATCCCGGTGATGGGCCACCTCGGGCTCACGCCGCAGTCGGTGCACGCGATGGGCGGCTTCAAGGTGCAGGGCAAGGGCGACGAGGCGGCCGAGCGCCTCATCGCCGACGCGCGCATCCTCGACGAGGCGGGCGCCTACGCGATCGTGCTCGAGGCCATCCCGCCGGATCTCGCGCAGGAGGTGACGGCGGCGGTCTCCGTGCCGACGATCGGCATCGGCGCCGGGGCGGGCTGCGACGGGCAGGTGCTCGTCTGCTACGACCTGCTCGGGATGTTCCGCGAGCTGACGCCGAAGTTCGCGAAGCGCTTCGCCGAGGTCGGCGATCAGATCGTGGAGGCGACGCGCGCCTACGTGGACGAGGTGCAGTCGCGCACGTTCCCGGCCGCGGAGCACAGCTTCAAGCCGAACGGGCCCCGCCGAGCGGCCGTCGTGCCCGCCGCGCCGGCGAAGCCCGAGTTCGCGCCGGCGGACGAGATTCCCCCGCACTGGCAGACGCACTGAGCGCGGCGGCGCGGCGGCGCGGCGGTCGGCTGACGCCGGCCGCGCCGCTCGCAAGCCGCGCCGACGGCGGCCGCCGGCCTCAGCCCGCCCGGAGCTCCGCCGCCTCCCGCCGCCCGCCGATGGCGCGCAGCAGGAGCTCGGCCGCGAGCAGCGCGAGCAGCAGCAGCGCGACATACGGCGATCCGTCGATCGAGGCCGACATGCCGCCCAGCTCGGCCGCGCGGGCGCTCTCGGCGACGCGCCGGGGGCGGAGATCGATCTCGCGCTCCGGCACCGAGACGACGCGCGTCGAGCGCTCGCCGTCGAGGGTGAGCTCGTAGAGCCCGGCGAGCGGGGGCGAGACGCGCAGGCGCCGCTCGACCTCCACGACGGGGAGCGCCTCGCGCCCCGCGGGCCCCTCGGCGCGGTCGACCTGCACGCGCTCGACCTTGACGTCGCGGTAGCCGTCGAACGTCCACGTCTCGCCCGCGGCGAGCCGCCGCGCGCCGCCGCGGGCGCGCGCGGCGCCGACGAACCCGTCGAGCAGCGAGAGGAACGCCGGCCGCAGCGCGACGTCGCTCTCCTCCGTGCTGAGCGGCAGCGTCATGAACAGCACGACGCCGCGCCCGAGCGGGCGGCGCACCAGGAACGGGGCGCCGTCCGACCACCGGGCGAGCACCTCGGCGCCCTCCGAGGCCTCGGCGCCCAGCGTGGCCCGGCCGCGCGGGGCGACGTCGGCGAGGCCGGCCGCGGACGGGCCGAGCCAGCCCGCCGTGGCGGGATCCACCCCGCGCGCCGGGGACGCCGACCAGCGGACGACGCCGGGCACCAGCGGCTCGAACCCGGCGCCGAGCGGCGCCGCGGCCGCGCGCTGGCCGAGCGTGAGCAGCGCGACGCCGCCGCGCTCGACCCACGCGGCGAGCGAGCGGCGCACCTCGGGCGTGAAGCCGGGCGCGTCGTCGACGATGAGCCCCGCGTGCGCGGCCAGCTCGTCCGCGTGCTCCGGGACCGACGGCAGCGGCCTGATCTGCGCGTCGAGATCGAGCGCCGACAGCGCCTGCTCCAGCGGCGGAGGGCCGCCCGTCTCGACGTGCGTGGCCGCGGGGTCGACCACGACCGCGATCGACAGCGGGCCGCCCGCGGAGATGATCGGCGCGCGGTCGTCCTCGGCGATCGCGTCGCCGCCGGTGAGCGCGGCGACGAGGAACTCCGGCGTCCCGGAGGGCAGGTCGATCGTGAGCTCCTCGGCGCGCAGCGCCGGATCGAGCGCGACCTTGCCGATCACCGCGTCGCCGGCGCGCACCTCGAGAGACCGCCCCGCGGCGGCGGACGCGCCCGCGGCCGCGGCGCCGGGAGCGGCGGAGGCGGCCGGCGCCGCCGCGCCGCCGTCGCGCTCCGCAGCGGGCAGGTCGGGCCCGGGCGCGGCGGCCTGCGCGGCGGTGCAGACGACGCGGACGCGCGCCTTCTGGCTGGATCGATCCGCGCGCACGATCCCGCAGTCCTGCCCCGCCGCCTCCAGCTCCTCGAGCGGCACCCACGTGGCGATGTCGGGGGTGCCCGAGATCGGCGGGGCGCCGGGCGCGCCGTCCGCGAGGTCGCTGAGGAGCACGATGCGCTTGTCGCTCTGGGGCAGCCCGCGGAGCAGATCGCGCGCGAGATCGAGGGCGCCGTCGAGGTCGGTGGCGCGGTCCGACGGCGTCACCTCGGCGAGCGCCTCGGCGACGGCGGCGAGGTTGGTCGTCGACGCGAGGGCGACGCGGGCCGGGGCGCCCGCGAGGACGAGCGCCGCGGCGTCGCCGGGCGCGAGCCCGCCGGCGAGCTCGCGCGCGGCCGTGAGCGCGCGCTCGAAGCGCGAGGGGCCGGCGCGCTCCGCGCCGTCGCCGCCCGGGCGCGCGCGCATGCTGAGCGAGTCGTCGACGACGATGGCGAGCGCGACCGACGCGCCGGCCCTGCGGCTGAGAGACAGGTGCGTGCAGCGCAGGAGCGGCGTGGCGCCGAGCACCGCGAGCGCGAGCACCGACACGGCCCGGGTGGCGAAGAGGGCGCGGTCCTCGAGGAGGCTCCGTCGCCGCGCCGTGGGCGGCGTGGGCGGGACCAGGCGCGCGGGCGGGAACGGCCGCTCCTCGGCGCGGCGGCGGCGCAGGAGGTGCGCGGCGATCGGCGCGCCGACGAGCAGCGCGACGAGCAGCGCGCCGAGCGTGACGAAGCTCATCGCCGCACCTCGGCGATCGCCTGCACCAGGGCGCGGACGACGTCGGTCGGGGGATCGGCGCTGGTCGCGCGGAGCAGGCGGCCGCCGCGCGACGCGAGCGCGCGCGCCCAGGCGTCGGCGAGGGCGGCGAGGCGCGCCTTGTACTGCGCGCGGACCGCGCCCGCGTCGGCCTCCACGACGGCGCCGCCCTCGAGCGCGCGGAGGCGCACGTTGCCCTCGAAGTCGAGCTCGGCCTCGCTCGGGTCGAGGACCTGGAGGGCGATCAGCGTGCGGCCGCCGGTGCTGAGCGGCGTGAACGCGGAGAGGGCGCGCTCGGCGCCCGATTCATGAGCGAGATCGAGCAGATCCGAGATGAGCAGGACGACGGCGCCGCGGCGGGCCTTCTTCGCGACGGGCGCGAGCGCGCGCTCGATGGCGCCCGCGTCGCCGCTCCAGTCCTGGGCGGCGGAGGTGGCCTCGAGGGCGCCCACGATCCGCTCGAACGCCTCGCGCCCCGCCATGGCGGGCAGGCCGTGGGTGCCGGCGCCGCCGAGCCACGCGAGCCCCACCGGGTCGCCGGTGGCGAGCGCGACGCGGGCCATGGCCGCGGCGATGAGCGCCGCGTAGGCGAGCTTGGCGCCGGGCGCGCGCCGGCCGCGGTAGGACATCGAGGCGGTCGCGTCGACGCACAGCCAGAGGGCGCGGTCGGTCTCAGTCTCGAACTCGCGCACCATGAGGCGATCGTGGCGGAGCAGGGCGCGGCGATCGAAGAAGCGGAGATCGTCGCCGGGCACGTAGGGCCGCTGCCCGCCGAACTCGACGCCGGCGCCCTTGCGGATGCTCCGGTGCATGCCGGCGTAGACGCCCTCGGCGACGGCGCGCGACTTGAGGCGGAGCGGGGCGAGCCCGCCCCAGTCGATGGGGAACGCGGCGAGCGAGGCGCGGTCGGAAGCGAGCGGCACAAGGGCGCTTCTTAGCCTGGATCCCGGGGGCGATCACCCGGCCGCAACCGAGCGGTACGAGCGCAGCCGAGGCGCGGAGCGGGGCGGGTAGCGGCGCGGCCAGGCGGCGCTCGCCCACGCGCCTTCTCTTCGTCGCTTTACCGTGTGATTTCCGGTTCTTCCGGGTCCAGGGGCTTGCCGTGGCGATGCCCGCCACACATCAGCTCCATGGAATGGCTGACGAGAAAAGGCCGGTGTCGCGCACGTGGCTCGGGTACCTGCTGATCGCCGCCGCGATCCTGGTCTTTTCCGGGATCGTCAAGCCGCCGGGGCCCCCGCTCGTGCCCTACGACGAGGCGGTCGCCTCGGTGCGGCGCGGGGAGGTCGGCGCGGCGGTCGTGAAGCCCGACGAGATCGAGCTCGTCCGCCACGCCGGCGCGCAGCGGACCGAGGAGCACGTCCGCGTGACGCGGCTGCCCGGCGTCGAGGACGAGCCGCTCGTGCGGGCGCTGCTCGAGCAGCAGGTCCGCGTCGAGGCGAAGAGCGCCCGGTCCGGGGCGTGGGCGCAGGCGGCGATCTGGCTCCTGCCGCTCCTGCTCCTCAACGCGGCGTTCTTCATGATGCTGCGCCGGGCGGGGCAGGGGGCCGGCGGGCCGCTCGGGTTCCTGCGCAGCAAGGCGAAGGTCTACGACCGATCCAAGCAGGATCCGGTGCGCTTCTCCGACGTCGCGGGGGTCGACGAGGCCAAGGACGAGCTCGTCGAGGTGGTCGACTTCCTGAAGGAGCCGTCGCGGTACCGGTCGCTCGGCGGGCGGATCCCGCGCGGCCTGTTGCTCGTCGGGCCGCCCGGCACCGGCAAGACGCTGCTCGCGCGCGCCGTGGCGGGCGAGGCGGACGTGCCGTTCTTCTCGCTGAACGCGAGCGAGTTCGTCGAGATGTTCGTCGGGCTCGGGGCCGCGCGCGTGCGCGAGCTCTTCGAGGAGGCGCGCAAGAGCGCGCCCAGCATCGTGTTCATCGACGAGATCGACGCCGTGGGCAGGACCCGGGGCGGCCTCAGCGCCCTGTCGACCCACGACGAGCGCGAGCAGACGCTCCACCAGCTCCTCGCCGAGCTGGACGGCTTCGACGCGCGCACGACCGTGATCCTGATGGCCGCCACCAACCGGCCCGAGGTGCTCGATCCGGCCCTCTTGCGGCCCGGGCGCTTCGACCGCCAGGTCATCGTGGATCGCCCCGATCTGCAGGGGCGCGAGGCGATCCTCGCCGTGCACGCGCGGCGGGTGCCGCTCGCGAAGGACGTCGACCTCGGGCTCGTGGCGCGCCGCACGCCGGGCATGGTCGGGGCCGACCTCGCCAAGATCGTCAACGAGGCGGCGCTCGCCGGGGCGCGGCGCGGCGCGCGCGAGATCGGCCAGGCCGACGTCGACGAGGCGCTCGACCGGTCGCAGCTCGGCCTCCGGCGCCGCGGGCAGATCATGACCGCGGAGGAGCGGCGGCGCGTGGCCTACCACGAGGCCGGGCACGCGCTCGTCGCGCTCGCGCTGCCGGCCGCCGATCCGGTGGAGCGGGTGTCGATCGTGGCGCGCACGATCGGCGCGCTCGGCGTTACGATCCAGGTGCCGCGCGGCGAGCGCCAGCTGGTCACCGAGCAGGAGCTCGAGTCGCGCGTCACGGTGATGCTCGGCGGCAGGGCGGCGGAGGAGATCGCGCTGGGCCAGGTCTCGAGCGGCGCGCACGACGATCTCGGGCGGGCCACGGCGCTCGTCCGCGAGATGGTGACCCGCCTCGGGATGAGCCGGCGCCTCGGGCTGCCCGCGCTGTCGCGCAACGTCGGCGCGCCCATGCTCGGCGTGATCCAGGAGGAGCGCACGTGCAGCGAGGAGACCGCGCGCGAGGTCGACGAGGAGGTGAGGGAGCGGCTCGGCGAGATGTACCTGAAGGCCAAGCAGCTGCTCGTCGATCGCCGCGAGGGCCTCGAGGCCGCCGCGGAGGCGCTCGTGCTCAAGGAGACCCTGCGCGGCGAGGAGCTGGAGCAGATCGCGGCCATGTCGACGCGCCGGAAGATCTCCGTGGGGTCGCCGAGCGCGGCCTGAGGCGCGGGCCGCGCGGCGCCGGGACCCGGGGGGCTCAGGCCGCGCGGCGCCGTCGCCTGAGGCCGCCCGCGAGCGCGGCGAGCGACAGCCCGGCGGCCGCCCACGCCCGGTCGCCGGCGCCCCCGGCGGCGCGGCAGCCGCAGCCGCCGTCCTCTTCCGCGAGCTCGCCGCCGTCCGGCCCGTCGTCCGGCGGCGCGACGCCGATCCCGCGCACCGTGATCTCCTGCTCCGGATCGCTCGGGTCGTTCGACGTGAAGCGGACGGTCGCCGCGAACGCGCCGGCCGCCTTCGGCGCGAAGCGGATCGCGAAGTCGACCGCCGTCTCGGGGTCGATCTCGAGCGCCTCGTCGGCGAGCTCGAAGCTCTCTGGATCGTCGGTCGTGACGGCCACGTCGAGCAGCGCCTCGCCTGCGTTCGACAGCTGGACGATCTCCGCGTTGGCCTGCCCGACCTCGACCGGGCCGAAGTCGATCTCCCGCGTGTCCAGCGCGAGATCCGGGAGCGGCACATGGACGCGCTCGCTCTCGAAGAGCCACGCCCGCTCGGTGAGCGGGAAGTCGAGCGGGATGTCGGCGATCGGGATCGACCACTCGCGGCCGAGCAGGCTGACGCTGAACGCGGGGATGAGGTGGAGCGTGCCCTCATAGCGCACCGAGCCCTCGGGGCGCACGTTGAGCTCGACCGACGGGCCGCTCAGGTACTCCGTGAACGAGGCGCTGCGCTCCTTCGTGATGTCGCCCCCGCTCACCGTCGCCTGATCGAGCGTCTCGACGGCCACGCGGTGGGTCACGTAGCGAGCGTCGACATCCATGGCCACGTCGAGCTCGAACCTCCCCTCGATCCCGGGGATCGATCCGCCGATGAGGTCGCCGAGGGAGACCGACGCGAGCCGCTGCGGCGCGGTCGAGCTGGCCATCGCAATGCCCGGCTCCCAGCCCCAGGCGTCGAACGATTCGCTCTCGTGCACCTGGAAATCGATCTGGGGCACATAAGGGATGTCGCCCGTCCACTCGAAGTCCTGGCCGAGGACGGAGATGCTGATGCGGCCCTCTGCGCCGACGTCGAGCCCGTAGTCGCAGCTGAACGTGCCTCCGCCCTGGTCGCCGGGGGCCGCGAGCGCGAGCGCCTCTGGCCACGACGCCTCGAGCGCCCCGCTCAGCGAGACCTGCGTGTTCGCGTACACCGCCGCCCGGAGGCTCACTTGCAACGGTGAGCCCGGGGGGACCCAGCCCGTCTCGAAGTCGAGCTCGAGCGGGATTCCGTCTCTGCGCTGGAAGGTGACCGCGCCCCGCTCGCAATAGAGCGGGTCGTCGGCGCACGGCGCAGCGAGCGAGTCGTAGGCCGACGCGGCCGCGGGGGCGAGGAGGGTGAGCGCGGCGGCGGCGCAGGGGAGCGCGCGCCGGGGCCGGGCGGGGCGGGAGGCCTCGAGAGCAGCGTCGCCGGACAGCAGAGAACGCATAATAGCGATTATCACGATCCGCGCGCTCCACGCCATAGCGGCATTCCAGGGGTACAGCGTCGCTAACGTGCCCCGAACAGCGTGCCGACCACGATGCCAGCGGCCGCGCAGAGAATGGCCACCACGGTCCAGAGGAGCCGCTCGCGCGAGGCGCGCTCCGACGTCGCCGCGGCCGCCGCGCGGCCGCCGAGCGCGTCGGCGCGCGCCGCGGCTCGGCCCGGGGGCAGCGCCCCGATCCCTATGCGCTCCCGGGGCGGAACCGCGGGAGCGACGTCCGCGGTGGAAGCGTCGTTCTGGGGCGTCGCGGCGTAGTCCAGGCCGGTGCGCTCGAGCCCGAGCTCGGTGATCGAGAGGGCGTCCGCGAGGCTCGTGGGGGTGTGGCCCACGACGCGCCGCTCGCGGCAGGCGCGCAGGGCGTCGGCGAAGGCCCCGGCGCTCGGGTGCCGCTCGGCGGGGTCCTTGGCGAGGGCCCTCAGGATGACGGCCTCCAGGCCGGCCGAGATGAGCCCGTCGCGCTTGCCGGAGCGCGGCGGGAGCGGCTGCTCGGTGATGTGCGCCGTCATGACGGCGATGGGCGTCCGTTTGCTGAACGGCACGGCGCCGACCACCATCTCGTAGAGGATGCAGCCGAGCGCGTAGATGTCGCAGCGCGGGTCGACGTCCTCGCCGCGCACCTGCTCCGGCGCCATGTACTCCGGCGTCCCGAAGATCATGCCCTGCTCGGTGAGCCCGGTCGTCATCAGGTCGCCCTGCACCACCTTCGCGAGCCCGAAGTCGACGACGCGGACGCGGCCCGCGAGCGGCGACGGCGCGCCTCCAGGTTGCCCGCCCGGCGGCGGCGCGCCCGGGCGCTCGATGAGCACGTTGGCCGGCTTGAGGTCGCGATGGACCACGCCCGCCGCGTGCGCGGTCTCCAGCGCGGCGCAGATCTGGAGGGCGATCTCGATCGCCCGGTCGACCTCGATCGGCGCGTGCTCCCGCAGGAGCTCCTCCAGCGAGCTGCCGTCGATGTGCTCCAGCGCGATCATGAGCAGCCCGCCCTCCTCGACGAAGTCGAGCATCCGGACGACGTGCGGGCCCTCGAGGCGCTTCAGGATGGCGGCTTCCCGGTGGTAGCGCCGGAAGATCTGCGGCGCGCCGGAGAGGTGCCGGTGGATCACCTTGAGCGCGACGCGCTGGCCGTCCTCGTCGCGGGCGGCGCGGTAGACGACGCCGGAGGAGCCCTCGCCGACGACCGACTCCACGGTGTACCGCGACGCGACGCGGTGCCCGGGGGCCAGGCGATCGGGCGCCGGCGGCGGGGAGGTCACCGCGCACCACCCGCGTCCGCGGGGTCCGTCGGCGCCGGGTCCGGCGGAGGCAGCCTGAGGTGCTGCTCGGTGAACGAGGTGCAGGCGCGCACGATCTTCGGGCTGAGCTCGATGGGGTCGAGCCGCGCGGTCGGATCGTGCTCGCGCCACGCGGCGCAGGCGGTCTCGGCGAGCCCGGTCGCGTCGAGCGCGACGTAGGCCTCGAGCAGGTGCCGGTGCAGCGTGGCGATCTGCATCCGGGCGAGATCGCCGTAGCCGAGCAGCCGGCTCGCCCGCGCCACCGCGTCGATGTAGCGGCCGCTCCGCACGTCGCTGGCGAGCTGCGGCAGCTCGGCGTCGACCCGCCGCTGGGCCTCGCGCGCGCGGCCCGCCCCCTCGGAGCGCACGAGCGCGCCGGCGCTCGCGGCCTCGGCCTTGCCCTGGGTCGTGAGCGGCAGATCGGTGAGCGGCACGAGGATCACCATGCCGCGATGCAGCGTGTCCTTCTTGAAGTGGTTGTACTTGTGGAGCATCCACGCCTTGTCCCGCTTGCCGAGGAAGCGATAGGCGATGGTGAGCAGCGTGTCGTGCTGTCCGACGACGTACCGGAGGTTGTACGGCACGATGATCTCCTGCCCGTCGGTCGGCTCGATCCAGGGCATCGTGTCGTTCGAGAGGGCGAGGACGTCGCTCCGGTCGGCGGCGCCGAGCAGGCGCTCCGCGAGGATCGCCCAGGTCTCGCCGGCGGTGACGCGGTGGTGGCCGAGCGCGGGCACCTCCAGCCGCAGGCCGGGCATGATCGGCACGCCGGCGCCCGCGTCGAGCGCGTTGGCGGCGACGAGCACCTGCTCCATCTGCACGCGCCCGTAGGTGCGCTCCGCGATCTGCGCGAGGGTCTCCCCCTCGCGGACGACGTGCGGGAACGCCCCCGCGGCGCTGGCTGCCAGCGTCGTCGCGGCCAGGGCGCCCGCGGAAAACCAAGTTCGCCGAGAGCTCACGCCGGCGAGGGTACCAGGGGATCGCCCGGGGTGGGACGGCTCGTTCGGGGGCGGCCGCGGGACGTTCGCCGCGATTTCGTCGCGCCGACGGTTTCGTGCCAGAGTGCGCGCGACGCATGAACACCACGACGACGGCCGGTAAGATCCCGGCGTGGATGTCGCGGCGCTGGCCCGCCGTGGCGAGGCTCCTCACGGCCGCCCTGCTCGGTCTGGCGACGCCGGGCTGCCTCGTCCGGCAGGACCTGTACGACCAGGCGCGCGCGGAGATCCAGAAAGAGCGCGAGGCGGGAGAGCGGGCGCGCGCCGAGGCCGAGCTCGCCCGCGCCGAGGCGGCGCAGCGGTCGGCGCAGGCCGCCGCGATCGAGGCGGAGCTCTCGCGGCTCGCGGACGATCTCCGGGCGCGCGATCTCCGGCTGTCCGAGGTGACGACGACCGAGGCCGATCTCGCGCGGCGGCTGGACGAGCTCGCCGCGATGAACGAGGAGCTCTCGGCGCGGCTCCGGAGCGCCGGGCAGAGCGTGGGTCAGCTCGCGAACGAGCGCGGCAGCCTGTCGGCGGAGCTCGCCGAGGCGCGGGCCAAGGTCGACGAGCTGCGCCGCCACCAGGCGGCGGCCGAGGCGCGCGCGGCGCGGATGCGCGACGTCGCGAGCCGGCTCCAGGCGACGGTGGACGGCGGGAAGGTCCGCGTCGGGATCCGCGGCGGGCTGCCGCTGCTCGAGATCTCGAGCGACGCGCTGTTCGACGGCGCGAGGACCGAGGTCAAGCCGGCCGGGCGGAAGCTCCTGGCGGAGGTCGCGGGGGCGCTCCGGGCGATCGCGGATCACCGGTTCCAGGTCGTCGGGCACACGGACGACCGGAAGGCGAGGGGCGCGAAGCGCGCGTCGAGCTGGGATGTCGCGACGGCGCGCGCGGTGGCGGTCGTCGAGGTGCTCATCGAGGGCGGGGTGTCGCCTCAGCGCCTGTCCGCGGCCGGGGCCGGGGAGTTCGCCCCGGTGGCGCCGAACGCCTCGGAGGAAGGGCGGTCGAAGAACCGGCGCATCGAGATCGTCCTGCAGGCCGAGCAGGAAGGGGCGGGGAAGGCGCCCGGCGAGACGGGGGCGGCGGCGACGCCCTGAGGGGCGCGGGATCGGGCCTTCGCTCATCGGCCGGCGTCCCGGCGCGCACCGCGGCGAGGCCGTGGGCGTCGTCGGAGCCGGCGGCGGGGTGAGGCCGGTGCGTGGCCGTCCTCAGCTCGGGTCGTCGAGCACCTCGGCGAGCGCGTCCGCGGTGGCGGCCTTCTCGAGCCAGCGCTCGAGGCGTTCCGGGTCCTTCTGGGTGACGATGCGCTCGCGTGCGGCGTCTGGCACCGCGATGCCGCGAGCCCGGAGCACGCTCAACAGGGCGCGCACCGCTTCTTCGACGCGCCCCTCGACGCGCCCCTCGTCACGGCCCTGCGCGACGTACTTCTTCGCGAAATCGCTCTGGTACTCGTAGCCCTTCATCATCGCCTCCAGCGCCAGGCGGGCCGCCTCGTTCAGGGAATTGTACAGGAGATCGTAGTAGAGCCGGGCGCGTTCGTCATCGAGCCCCTCGATCGCGGGTAGCACGGCGCTGGCGATCGTTGCGCCTTGCTCGGTCTCGCCGTGGGCCATCGCGGAGAGCACCCCCAGCTCCGGTCGACGGACCGCTTCCGCTGGGTCCGTCACGACCGGAACGTTGCTGCGGCGGAGCACGGGCGGGCGCAGCACGAAGCCGGGCACGCCGATCTCGATCGGCTGCGCGCACCAGTCCGCCACGAGGGGATCGGGCGCGACGACGAGCAGGCCCGCCTGACAGCGATGCTGATCGCGCGAGACCGTCAGATAGGCGGGCCAGCTAAACGCCTTGTTGTCGTCCTTCCTGAGCTGGACCTCGACGATGATCACCCGCACCGGCTTGCCCGCATCGAGGAGCACGACGACGACATCGGCCCGGTACTCGGCGGGCGTGGTCTCGGTCAGATCGATGGAGGCGACTCGGGCTTCGCTGTAGGTCGGGAGCGTGACGCCGAGGACCTCGACGAGGATCTCGGCGGCGAGGGAAGGTCGGTTTCTGAAGAGATCCACGAGGACCTCGTGGCGCATGGAGACCATGGGTGAAGCGCCTTCGCACAGGCCCGGACAGAGGGCCAACCACCCGGCGTGCGACGATGACGCCGGGGGCGCACGGCGAGACATCCTTGCGATTCCAGAACGAGCGCGCGGCGAAGCTCGTATTCAATGCATCGGGCTCGCCGCGAGCCTCAACCCCTCTTGCGGTCTGTCGCCGGCTGCCCTGCTTCGCGCGTCGCCTCCCCGCGCCGCACCGCGCACGCCGCGAGGATGCACAGCGCCGGGGTCACCACCATGTGATACCGATCCTCGCCGAAGAACACCGCGTGCGTCAGCGCCACCGAGGCGACCGCGAACGCGAGGTAGCCGACGACGCCCCCGTTCGCGGGCCGGCCCGGCAGCGGCAGCGCCGCGAGGAGCGGGATCGCCACCGCGAGCGGCCAGAACGCGTGCTCGTCCCCGAGCACCCCCCACGCGACGAGCCCGAGCACCGCCGCGAGCGAGAGGAGCTGCGCGACGAGCGCTCGCCACGGCCTCGGCCGCGGCAGCGCCACCACCCCGAGCCCCGCGACGGAGAGCAAGGCGAAGTGCGACGTCGTGAGCACGCGGCGCCACGCCGCGCGCCGCCCCTCGGGCCATGCCGCCGGGTTCGCCTCGCCCAGGTACCCGACCGGGAACGACTCGTGATCGAACGTGAAGCTCAGCTTCTTCGGAATCAGGCCCAGCCAGCGGGATGGATCGTTCTTGATCCACCGTAGCCCCTCGGCCATCCAGCAGCGGTCCTGGGCCACCTGCCCGCGCGCGATCGGGCAGCCGTCGCCCGCGCGCAGCGTCTCGAAGCGGCCCGTCGCGCGCGGAAACGCGCCGATGGCGAGGTTCCAGCCGCCGTTCGTGGAGACGAGCGCGCAGCCGTCCATCACACGGCAGTTCCGGATCGTCCACGGCGCTACCACGGCGAGGGCCGTCGCGGTCGCGAGCGCCGCCGCGAGCGCCCCGCGCCGCCACGACGCCCGCGCCCCGCCGGTCGCCTCGCCCGGGCCGCCGCCGCGCGCGAGCAGCGCGAACGCCGGCGCGCAGAGCAGGCTCTGCGGCCGTACCAGCGTCGCCAGCCCGAGCGCCGCGCCCGCGAGGATCGCGCCGCGGACCGGGCGCCCGCGGGCCGCGTCGCGCGCGAGTAGCCACGGCGCCGTCACCAGGCCGAGCGCCGCGAGCGGCTCGGTCATCACGAGCGCCGCGTAGAGCACGAGCCCCGGCGAGAGCGCCGCGAGGAGCGCCGCCGCGCGGGCGCGCGCCGGCGTGGTCGCGTACCGGGCGAGGCGATGGACCACGACGACGAGCAGCGCGCCGGTCACCGCGTTCGCGACGGTCGCCACGTGCGGCCCGGCGCCGAACAGCTTGTAAATGAGGCCCAGAAAGCCGCTGTAGCCGACCGGGTAGTGGCACCACGGGTGCCACACCGCCTGGCCGCCGACGATGAGATCGTCCGAGTAGCCGAGGCCGGCGGCGATCCGGCGCGCGCCGAAGTCGTAGTAATGGCCGTCCCACACCGGCTCGCGCGCCCACGCGATCGCCACGTACAGCCGCGGCAGGAGCGCGAGCACGAACGCGAGCGCCGAGAAGGCGAGATCCCCGCCGGCGCCCGGCGCCTCTCCGCCCACGCGCGGGGGCGTCGAGGCCGCGGGGCCCGGTCGCGCCGCCTCGGCGCCGGCGCGCGCGGCCTCGACGCCGGCGCGCGCCGCCTCAGCCATGCTGCCTGGCGCGTGTTCCCGCGGAGATCTCGCGCAGCCGGCGCATGTAGGTCTTCGCCACCTGGGCCGGATCGAGCCGCAGGAACTTGGCGATTTCCTGAACGAATCCCTGGACATAGACGGGCGCCGGCAGGTCGCCCATCGCCTCGTTCTCGATCGCCTGGAGGTGCGCGAGCGAGATCTTCGTCCGCTGCGAGATGTCGGTGAGCTCGACCCCCTGCGACTCGCGCACCTTGCGCAAGAGCGCGCCGCTGAACTGCGTCTCGGCGTTGATCTCGCGCGCGAGCTCGGCCTGGAGCATCGCGAGCTCGGCCGCGGCGGCGGCGTTCTCGGCGCGCGCCGGGCCGAGCGGCGTGCGCGGGTCGTCCGGGTAGGTCGAGAGATCGTAGGCGCGGCGGCGCACGGGATCGAGCAGGGTGTCGTGCGCCTCCTCGATGCGCGCCTGCTCCTTCTGGAGCACCGCGGGGCTCAGCACGCTGACGACCGGCAGGCTCCCCTCGCGGTAGATGTCGCGCTGCCGCTTGTAGGCGCGCCGGATCTCGTCGTCGGCGGCCGTCCGGGCCAGGCCGAGCGCCTCGTACAGGGTGGCCGGCGCCGCGCTCTTCGAGGCGGCGGCCAGGGCGCGCGCGTGCGCCTCGGCCGGGCGCGAGTCGCGCGCGGCGAGCAGCGCGAGGATGCGGCGGGCCACGCGCTCGAGGTTGCGCGCGCTCTTCGAGGTCGGGCTGTCGATGAGGAGCGGCTGGCGGCGCCGCGCGGTCAGCCACACCGCGTCGTCGTGCTCGATGTGCCCGAGGTAATCGAGGGAGATGCCGAGGAAGCGCTCCGAGACCGCGCTCATCGCCGGGCCGAGCTCCAGGTCCGAGCGGTGCCGCGTCTGGCTGACGACGAGGTGCGGCTTCACCCGCGGCAGCTGCGCGGCGGCGAGCGACGCGACCCCCTCGTCGAACCGCTTCACCTCCATGATGAAATCGCGCGGCGTCGCGAGCGCCGGGAGCGACGAGGCCACCTTCTCGACGAGCCGGATCTTGAAGCGCTCCTTCATGAGCGCGCGGCGCAGGGTGCGCTGGTAGAGCGCGCGGCAGAAGCGGTAGGAGTGCTCGACCGCGAGCGGCTCGGGCGTGGTGACGCAGATGCCGACGTCCGCGTGCAGGAAGAGGTCGAGCGTCGAGGAGCCGGTCGCCGCGCCGAGGCTGACGATGACGTAGTCGACGTCGAGCTCCTGGATCATCTTCATCCAGTAGGCGGCGCGGCTCGGCCGGAGCGGCGTGGCCGTCATCGGGTCGTACGCGGTCGGGACGAGCCGGAGCCCGGGCACCGTGGTCGCGATCGGCTCGGCCTTGCCCTCCTCGATGTCCTCGCGCGTGACGAGCGGCGGCGCCTCGATCCCGAGCGCCGCGTGCAGTCCCGGGCTGTAGGCGTCGGTGTCGATGATGATCACGTCGCGCCCGAGCTGCGCGAAGTACACGCCCAGGTTGACCGCGAGCGTCGCCTTCCCGACGCCCCCGCGGCCGCCGCCGACGGCGATCACCCGGCGGGATCGCGAGCTGGAGAACGAGGGGAGCTCGCCCGGCAGGGCGAGGTCGTCGTCCGACGAGCCGGGCGGGAGGGTCGAGAAGCGCGACGGAGGGTAGGACTCACCGGAGCTGGACAAGGTTCCTCTTCGTGCGGCGTGCGGGGGCGATGTCGGGCGGCTGCGGCTGCTCGCGGGGCGCGCGTGTCCCTCCTAGCACGCGCCGCGCGCGGCCATCAGCGCCGACGTCGCCGGCGCCGGCGCGGGCGCGCGCGGTCCGCTCGCCCCGCTCGGCGCAGCCGGAGCCGTCTCGACGCGCACCGGCCGTTGGGCTAGTCGCTCGCCGTGGCCACCGTCCGACCCTTCCGCGCTTACCGACCTCCCCAGGCGCACGCGGCCCGCGTCGCCAGCCCGCCGTACGACGTCATCTCCACCGCCGAGGCGCGCGCGCTCGCGGCCGGGGGCCTGCACAGCTTCCTCCGCGTCTCCCGGCCCGAGATCGACCTGCCCGAAGGGACGGACGAGCACGACGACGCCGTCTACGCCCGCGGCGCGCAGAACCTCGCCGACCTCATCGCCAGCGGCGATCTCGCGCAGGACCCGGAGCCGCACCTCTACCTCTACGCCCAGAAGATGGGCGATCACCGGCAGATCGGCGTCGTCGGCTGCGCCTCGGTCGCGGAGTACGAGCAGGACGTCATCAAGAAGCACGAGAAGACGCGCCCCGACAAGGAGGACGACCGCACCCGCCACATCGAGGAGCTCGGCGCTCACGACGAGCCGGTGTTCCTCACGTACCGCGCCGACGCGGGCATCGACCGCGCCGTCGCATCGGCCATGCAGTCGCCGCCCATCTACGATTTCACGACCGCCGACGGGGTCGAGCACAAGCTCTGGGTCCTCGGCCGCGAGGCGACCGCCGACCTCGAGGAGCGCTTCCAGGCGATCCCGACGCTCTACGTCGCCGACGGCCACCACCGCAGCGCCGCGGCGGCGCGCGTCCACAAGAAGCTGCGCGGCGACGGCGGCGAGCACGACGTCTTCCTCGCCGTGGTCTTCCCGCACGACCAGATGAACATCATGCCGTACAACCGCGTCGTGCGAGATCTCGCCGGCCGCAGCGCGGACGCGATCCTCGCCGCCCTCGGCGAGCGGCTCGACGTCGCGCCGGCGAGCGACGGCGCGGCCGCGACCCCCGCCGGCCCGCGGGCCTTCGGGCTCTACCTCGGCGGCCGCTGGTTCACCGCGAAGGTCCGCCCGGGGTCGTTCGACGCGAACGACCCGGTGGCCTCGCTCGATTGCTCCATCTGCCAGGACCAGATCCTCGGCCCGATCTTCGGCGTCAGCGACCCCCGCCGGGACAGGCACGTCGATTTCGTCGGCGGCATCCGCGGCGTCGCCGAGCTCGAGCGGCGCGTCGACTCGGGCGCGTTCACGATGGCGATCCGCCTCCATCCGACGCAGATCGGCGAGCTGTTCGCGGTCAGCGACGCGGGGCTGCTCATGCCGCCGAAGAGCACGTGGTTCGAGCCGAAGCTCCGCAGCGGGCTCTTCATCCATACGTTCTGACGACAGCGCCGCGCCAGAGCTAGACTGCGCCCATGGCGGACATCCAGCGCGTATCACCCGAACAGGCAAAGAGGCTCATCGACGAGGAGGGGTATCTCTACCTCGATGTCCGGAGCGAGCCGGAATATGCGGCCGGGCACCCGAGCGGCGCGCACAACGTGCCGCTCATGCACGCCGCCGCCGGCGGCATGAAGCCCAACCCGGACTTCCTCGACGTGGTCTGCTCCCTCTATCCCAAGGACGCGAAGATCATCGTGGGCTGCCGGTCCGGACAGCGCTCCCTGCGCGCGGCCGAGGCCATGGTGTCGGCCGGCTACACGGCCGTCATCGATCAGCGCGCCGGCTTCGAGGGGCCGCGCGACGCGTTCGGCGCGCTCACCGAGAAGGGGTGGGGGCCCGCCGGGCTGCCCGTCGAGACGACCACGCCCGGCGCGTCGTACGCCGAGCTCCGGCAGAGGGCCGGCAGGTGACGGCCCCGCCGGGCCGCCGCCTGCGACGGCCCGGGCGCGCGGCGATCACGGCCGCGCGCGGTCGTCATCGCCGCAATCCATCGTAGTCCAGCGCCGCGCGCTCCACGACGTCCCAGTCGCGGGCGGCCCGCTCCGCCTCGGCGAGCAGCTCCGCGGTGAACATCGACAGCCCCCAGAGGCCGCCCTCGCGCCGCCGGAACGGGTAGCGCGTCCCCCGCGCGGTCTCGACGACCGCGCGATCGCCGTCGACCTCGACCCGCGCGACGCCGGAGAGATCCCGGCGGAGGCGGGCGATCCAGCCGAGCCGCACCGCCATCTCGACCCAGACGTCCGCGCCGTCGGGCGCCTCGGCGTGCGCCCTGTACAGCGCGAGCAGCTTCGAGCGCTCCGGCTCCGGATAGCTGGCCTGAACCCGGTCGCTCGCCTTCTGTCGATGGTCGCGGATCGCGTGGCAGGCGCGCTGCGCTTCATCGTCGAGGGCGCTGAAGGCGGGTCGGACGTCGCCGCGGCCGAGCGCGCTCGCGAGGCGGAGATACGCCCCCTCGGGGGTGCTGTCGCTGGGGTGGCGGATGACGGTGAAGCCCGTGAGCCCGCACGCGGCGGCGGCGATCCCCAGGGCGATGGCGGTGCGACGGTGCATGGCAGGAGCGGCGTGGCGCGGAGCGCGCTCCCTCTACCACGCCTGGGCGCGCAGGGGCTCGCGGCGCGCGACGCGGCGCCGAGCGGCGTTGCCGAGGGCCGCGCCTTCCGCTAGGAACCCGCGTGCTCCACGGTGCGCGCGTCGCAGTGGTCATCCCCGCGCGGGACGAGGCCCGGTGGATCGCCGAGGCGGTGGGGGCCGTCCCCGCCTTCGTCGACCACGTGATCGTCGTGGACGATGCCAGCCGAGACGGCACGGCCGAGCTCGCGCGCGGGGCCGGGGACGAGCGCCTCGAGGTGGTCGTGCACGCCGAGTGCCGCGGCGTCGGCGCGGCGATCGCCTCCGGCTACCGGCGCGCTCGCGCCCTCGGGGCCGCCGCCGTCGCCGTCATGGCCGGCGACGGGCAGATGGACCCGCGCGACCTCCCGCGCGTCGTCGCCCCGATCCTCTCGGGAGAGGCCGATTATGTGAAGGGCGATCGGCTGCGGCACCCCGACGTCTTCCGCGTCATGCCCCTCCCGCGGCTCGCGGCCACGGCCGCGCTCGCCGCGCTCACGCGCCGCGCGGCGGGGCTCGACGCCCTCTCCGACAGCCAGTGCGGATACACCGCGATCTCGTCCCGCGCGATCGACGCGCTCGACCTCGACGGCCTCTGGCCCCGCTACGGCTACCCGAACGACCTGCTCGCCGCGCTCGCGGCGCGCCGCCTCCGCGTCCGCGAGGTCAGCGTGCGCCCCGTCTACCGCGGCGAGGCGAGCGGCCTGCGCGCGCGCCACGTGATCACCATCCTTCTCCTGATCGCCAGGAGCGCCATAAGGCGCCGCCTGAGCTCCTCAGGGAAGCCGAAAGATCACCCAGGCCAGGACGGAACGCGTGAGTCTGAGTTCGTCGAATCGACATGAGCCATCGCTCAAATAGGTCGACAATCCGCGCATCGGTTCCATAGCAAAGCGGCCTGGCGACCTGACTCATCGGCTTGGCGCGGCGGACCCCACAGGCGCGGACGCCGCAGCCATGCTTCAACATGGGGGGTGACGGACGTGGCGATCAGCCGAGCCGCCTGGTCTAGAATCTGGAATCCGGGGAGGGCGCGGACTCCATCCTTCACACCCCGGGTCGTGGCCTATGCGTTCGGCATCGAGCTGCCGTATAGCCTGCTCGTCCCGGTCGCTCACCTGCGGCTCCTCGGCGTCGTGGATTCAAGGGTCCAGGCGCGCATGCTCGGGCTGATCGGGCTCATGTATATCGTGAAGACGGCGGGCCTCATCGCGCTGCTCGTCCACATGCTCCGTCCGATCGAGCACCTCCGGCGGTACGCCGTGGGCCACCCGCTCCGGAGCGGCGCTGGCGTCGAGGACCTGGCCGGCGGCGCGGCGCCTCCGGAAGAGCTCATCCTCGCCGCGGCGAACGCCGCCTACGACACGCCGCTTTCGTTCGCGACGGTCTGGGCCGTCTCCTGGGCGCTCCTGTACCTGCCGGTCACCGTGGCGCTCTACTACATCGCGCCCGACCAGAGGCCGCTCGACGTCCAGCGCGGCGTCGCGCTGGCCCTGTTCGCGCTGGCGCTCTTCGCGGCGGCGCTGCCGCTCGCCTACAGCATCCTCGGCCGCCTGCTCTCGCCCGCCGCCGGCGTCATCTCGCTCATCGCCCGCGAGCGCGGCCTGTCCGTGCCCGGCAAGGGCTACTCGCTCGCCGTCCGCCTCGTGATCCTCGGCGCCTGCCTCGCCATCGCGCCGACGAGCTGGATGGCGGCGATGGTGCTCGGCGAGACGGCGGGGCCCGCCAAGCCCGGCCTGAAGCTCACGCTGGCCATCTTCTCGATGGTCGCGGTCACCTGGGCGCCCGTCTGCGCCGGCTTCCTCGCGGGCGCCCTGGCGGGCCCGTTCCAGCAGGTCGCCGCGGTCATCCAGAAGATCGTCCAGCGCGGCGAGGTCGACCGGCTGGAGCGGATCCCGGTCTACTTCAAGGACGAGATCGGCGCCCTGGCGGGCGGCGTCAACGCCATGGTCGATCGCCTGGAGGAGTCGTCCCGGCGCATGCGCAGCTACCTGGCCGAGCGCGAGCGCCTCTTGCAGGACGCGGCGCAGCGCGCGGCGCAGCTCGGGGCCGTGCTGGACAACCTCGTCGAGGGGGTGTTCGCGTGCGACCGCCAGGGGCGGCTGACGATGATCAACGCCTCGGGGCTCAGGCTGCTCGGCCTGTCGGGCCGCTCGGAGGAGGCCGGCCGGATGGTCGAGGAGGTGATGGACCTCAGCCGGATGCGCCACACCGACGGCCGCGCCTTCACGCGCGACGAGCTGCCCATGGTGCGGGCGCTCGCCGGCGAGACCATCGTGCAGGAGGAGCAGGTGCTCGCGAACGGCCGCGCGGGCCGGGACGTCTTCCTGCGCACCAGCGCGGCGCCGATCCGCAGCGAGGGCGGGGCGATCCTCGGCGCGGTCACGGTCGCCCGCGACGTGACGGAGCTCATGGAGCTCGATCTCGTCAAGGACCAGTTCATCCGGGTCGGCGCGCACGAGCTCAAGACGCCGGTCGCGATCATGAAGGGCTACGCGCTCGCGCTCCTGCGCAACACGAGCGACCTGCCGGCGCCCCGCCGCAAGATGCTCGAGGCCATCGACCGCGGCGCGGACAGGATCAACCGCATCGTCGACGATCTCCTGGCGATCTCGCAGGTCACGCTGGACGTGCTCCAGGTCTCGGAGGAGGACGTCGATCTGAAGGAGCTCCTGGAGGAGACGGTCGATCGCGTGGCCAAGTCGGCGAGCCGCCACCGCGTGCGGCTCTCGCTGGGCGCGGAGCGGCCGCCCGTCGTGCGCGCCGATCCGGAGCGGCTGCGCCAGGTGCTCGCGAGCCTGCTCGACAACGCGGTGAAGTACTCGCCGGACGGCGGCGACATCGACGTCAGCGTCGCCGTCGCCGAGCGCGCGCCGGTGTCCTCGCCCGCCCGCTGCGACGCCGCGCTCTTCTCGCAGCGCCACGGCTCGGCCCCCGGCCTCGAGGCGGTCGTGTCGGTGCGCGACCGGGGCGTCGGCATCCCGGCGCACAAGCAGGAGCGGATCTTCGAGCGCTTCTTCCGTGCCCACACGGACACCCGACACGACTACGGCGGGATGGGCATCGGGCTGTTCCTTGCGAAGGACATGATCACCCGTCACGGTGGTCGCATCTGGTTCGAGAGCGAGGAGGACAAGGGCAGCACGTTCTATTTCACCGTCCCACTCAGCAGCGAGGCCCCCGCGGTGGACCGACGATGAGCGAAAGACATGCAAAGACGGTGCTCTTGGTGGAGGACGACGCGGACCTCGTGGCGCTCGTCTCCCTCGTGCTCCAGGAGGACGGCTACCGGGTCAAGATCGCGTGCAACGGCCGCGAGGCGCTGGCCAAGCTGGAGCACGATCTCCCGGATCTCATCCTGCTCGACATGAAGATGCCGGTGATGAACGGCCCGGAGTTCGCGCGCGAGCTCGAGGTCCGTCACGGTCGGCAGGCGCCCATCATCGTGCTCACCGCCGCGGCCGACGCGCACCGGCGGGCGGCCGAGGTCGGCGCGGACGCGTGGCTGGGCAAGCCGTTCGACCCGGACGCGCTCCTCTCGACGGTGAGGCGTTACGCGGGGTGAGCGCGGGGGAGCTGCCGCCGCTCGGCGAGGTCGCGCCGCACCTCGGCCCAGTACCGCGCGGGGAACCGGCGGTGATCGAAGCCGGTCGCGCGGAACACCCGAGCGATGCGGGCATAACGGCGCAGGCTCCAGTCTCTCATGATCTCGAGCGAGGGGTGGAGGCCGCGCGCGTCGATGAACGGCGCTGCCCGCGCGTAGAGCGACGGCATGACCTCCTCGAGCCAGGACCGCATCAGGCGCTGGTATCCGGGCAGCTCGACGCACCGTCCGGAGATCACCTGAGCGCGCGTGACGCCGTGGCGCGCGAGCTCCTCCTCGGGCAGGTAGCAGAGGCCGCGATCGGCGTCTTCCTGCATGTCCCTCAGGTTGTTGAAGAACTGATCGAGCCGGCCGAACTCCCCGGCGGCGTCCCAGTGCTCCTTCGTCAGGAACGGAACCAGCTGGAAGATATGCCCTGACAGCCGCGCCAGCATGGTGTCGTGCTCCTTCATCGTGCGGATGAGGAGCCCGGGAGCGTGGTAGTCGGCGAGGGCGCGCAGGTAGGCGTCCCAGGCGGCGAGGGCGCGCGCTTGCATGTCGTCCTGGTCGCGCCCCGCGCGCGCGGGGGGGTCGTGCCCTGGGCCGATCGCGTCCCGGAGCCACAGCGCGCGGATGGCCGAGAGCTCGCCCGCGAAGGGGCAGCTCGGATCGACGAAGCCGCGTGAACGGAGCAGCCTCCAGGCCTCCATGAACCGGCTGAAGCGCCGCTCGTGGGGCTCGATGCGCTCGTTCTCGGCGAGGCGGTCGACGATGCGGATCCAGCGGATGCGGTCGAGCCACGCCTGCTTCACGTCCGGCTCGAGGCCGAGCACCCAGGCGGCGTTGTCCTCGTCCTTCAAGGCGTCGTCGGACAGGGCGCGATAGTGCGATGAGCCGACCACCGCGGAGATGGTCTGGTAGGCAGTCCGCTCCGACGCCGGCGCCGCGGGGGGCAGGCAAGGCGGTCGGGGGGAGATGGGTTGAATAGGTTTCACGAGGTCGAGTGCCGAACGTTGATGTTGCCTGTTTCCGGTGTCGCCCCGGGCTCGCGCGCGAGCGTCGGTGATTATGGGCATGGCCCAATCTGGCTACTTGGGATCACCTGTGTTGATGATGCTTGTTGCCCTCGGTCTTGTAGAACTTTCCGCTCCTCCGCCGGATGCGGGGTGACGCGTGCTCGCCTTCCTTTATGAGACCTTATAGTCTCCCAGTCGACGCGGAAATTCGTCGTCCAGGGCACGGGCTCCGCAGATAATGCATGGATTCCCTGTGTGTTTTGCCCATGTGTTGGGAGCGGGCCGGCAATGATCGTCGGTGTATACCCTGGGCTCATACGTTGTCCAACGGATAAGACCGGGATTGGCTCGACGTTTTCGCTTCTTGGCTCTCCGTCGCGGCGGTCTCTCAGGCGTCCTGGGCAGATGGCCTTTCCGGAGTTCCGGGTGGATGGCTGCTCTGCCCACATGACGTTCGGTGGGACGCACGCGGGCGCCGCAGGGCGAGCCCTCTTTTCCGTGTCGCTCAGCCCGCTATGGCGCGCAGCGCGATCGGCTCGATCCGAGGCGCGATCCGGCGCGGTGCTAGACGCACTCGTGAGCTGGATGATTCAGCGTTTGTCGCCGCACGGCTCGTGCTGCGGTGAACGCGGCGACTCTGTGGTTGTGGTTACGACCCGATGCCGTCATCCGTGCCTGGTGGGTCGTCCACTCCAGACATAGGAGATGACCGGGACCGAGAGACGACACGTCTCCATAGGCCGACGTCCGGGCGAGAAGCCATGGAGGAGACGGTAGGCCGCCCGGGAGGGAGCCGGGCGCGCGGCGCGGGGGATGGACGGATTTTGAGCCTGGGACATCATCGCTCCGGCGCGATGTGCCGGAGCGATGATGTCCCAGGCGAGCTCGGCGGGGCCCCCGCGCCGCGCGCCCGGCTCCCTCCCGGGCGGCCGGGCATCCTCGACTATCGCTCTCGCAGCCGCGCCACCCGGTCCCGCCAGTACTGCAGATCGAGCGCCGAGAAGAGCGCGACCGCGCGCGCGATCTGCCGCTCGCGCCGCGGATCCCCGCGCTCGAGGTGCCGCGCGAGCTCGAACCGCGCGCGCGCCTCGTCGACGGGCAGGCCGCGCCGCAGCGCCTCGCCGATCGCCGCGACCCAGAGCCGCCGCGCGCGCGCGCGGCCGCCCGCGAGCCACGCGGCGAGCCCCCGCAGGCGGAGCGAGGTCGAGCGCCCGAGCGGGAAGACGCGCGCGTACCGGCCGAGCGCGCGGCACGCCTCCGCCGAGAGCCGCCCGAGCTCCCGCCGCTCCGACGGGGCGCGGGCCTCCTCGAGCAGCGCGAGCAGCACCTCGCACGTCGCCGCGTAGCCGTACAGGCAGTGGTAGCCGGCCGGCTGCCCGTCGCGGATCATCGGGAGCGTCCGCTCGGCGGCCGCGCGCGCGTCGTCGCGCGCGCCGCGGAGCAGGTGCCCCAGCGCGACCTGCCCGTGCGTGATCTGCTGCGTGCGGTCGCCGATCCGATGCACCTCGGCCGACAGCGCGTCGAAGATGGCCGTCGCGCCCTCGCCGTCGCCGAGCAGCAGCCGGCACTGCGCGCGGCCGCTCTCCGCCCAGAGGTGCCCCTGCGCGTTGTCGCTCGCGCGCGCCGCGTCCGCGAGCGCCCCGTACCGGTCGAGCGCCTCCGCCCAGCGGCCCTCGGTGTGCGCCACCCCGGCGAGCAGCGCGAGGCACTCCTCCTTGCGGCGGCGGTCCTGCAGCGCCTCCGCGAGCCGCTCCGCCTCGGCCAGCAGCGCCCGCGCGTCCCGGCACCGGCCCTCGCCGAGCGCCGTCAGCCCGCGCAGGAGCGACACCGACGCGACGCCCCGCGGATCGTCGAGCGCCGCGGCGGCCTCGGCCGCGCGCGCGGCGTAGGCGTCCGCCACCGCCTTCCACGGGACATACCCGAACGCGACGCTCAGGGTCGCGTAGCCGCGCGCGAGCGCGAGCGACGGCCCGAGCCGCGCCGCGGCGTTCGTCGCCGCCAGCGCGGCCAGGAAGGCGAGCGCCGGCTCGTTGCGGAACAGGTACGTCTCCGACAGCTTCTCCGCCGCGAGCGACGCCTCCGTGAAGCGCTCGCGCTCGGCCGCGTCGCTCGCGACCGGGATCGGCAGGCCCGCGACGTGCGCGAGCTGCAGGCCGAGCTGCTTCATCGAGGCCGCCGCGGCGCGGAGCCGCCCCCCGAGCGGCGCGCCGCCGCGCTTCCCACGCGGCGCGCCGCCCCGCTCCCCACGCGGCGCGCCGCCGCGCGAGGCGCGCAGCCACCCCGCGCCGCCCTGCGAGAGCAGCTCCACCGCCGCCGCGCAGTGCCGCTCCGCGCCGATCAGGTCGCCCATGTTGTAGTGCGCCTGGCCGAGCCGCCGCTCCCAGCGCGCGCGCCGCAGCGGCGACGCGCGCTCCTCCGGCGACAGCGCGCCGTCCAGATCGAGCGCCCTCCGGTAGAAGTCGACGGCGTCGCCGGACGCGCCGGTCGCGAGCGCCTGGGCGCCCGCCTTGTCGAGGTACTCGAGCGTCTTCTGGACGACGCCCGCGGTCGCGTAGTGGTGGGCGAGGAGCGGGTACGACAGCGCGAGGTCCGGCGCGTCGCGGTGCCGCTGCTCGATCGCGCGCGCCGCCGCGCCGTGCAGGGCCCGCCGCCCCGGCTCGGGGATGCCGGCGTAGACGACCTCGCGCAGCTTGTCGTGCACGAAGCGGAGCTGCCCCGGCTCGGCCTCCTCGAGCACGTGGCGGCCGGCGAGCTCCGCGAGCGCGTCCATCGCCTCGACGTCGGCGAGGCCGGCGGCGCCGAGGAGCAGGCGCTCCTCGAGCTCGCGGCCGAGCACCGAGGCGAGCCGCGCGAGCGCGAGCGCCCCCGGGCTCAGGCCCGACAGCCGGCGCGCCACGAGCTCGCGCAGCGAGCCCGGCAGCGGCAGCGACGGGGGCGGCTGGCTCGCGCGCGCCGCGCGCGCGAGCGCCTGCGCGGCGGCGCCCTCGGCGCTCGCGCGGATGCGCCACACGTAGGCCTCGTCCCGGTAGATCATCCGCTCCTGGATCGCGGCCCGGAGGTACTCGGCGATGAAGAACGGGTTCCCCTCCGACTGCTCGAAGAGGTAGCGCACGAGCGCCTCGGGCGGCTCGTCCAGGGCGAGCATGTCGCGCACCATCCGCCCGACCGACGCGCGATCGAGACGCCCGAGCTCGATCCGCGACGCCCAGGGCGCGCCGAGCAGCGGGGCGAGCGCGGGCGCCGCCTCGTCGGTCCGGTAGGCGCCGAGCAGGACCACGGGGTGGGCCGCGAAGTAGGCGGCGTCGAGGTGCTCGAGGACGTCGCGCGAGCTCTCGTCGGCCCACTGGAGGTCGTCGAGCACGAGCAGGGCGGGCCTCGTCGCCGCGAACGCGGCGAGCGTGTCGGCGAGCGCGGTCCGCAGCCGGTAGCGGGCCGCGTCCGGCGAGAGCTCGGGCGGCTCCGGGTAGCGCTCGTGGCCGCGGAGCTGGGCGAGCGACGGCTCGTACGGCGCGAGGACCCGGCCGCGCGGGCCGAGCAGCGCGTCGTAGCCGCCGGGCCCGAGCTCGTTGCACCGGTCGGCCACCGCGAGCAGGAGGGGGCGGAACGGGTGCAGCGGCGCGGCCCTGACGGCGCCGTCGCGCTCGCCCTCGGCGGACACGGCCGCGCACGCGCCCGTGACCACGGCCATGTGGACGAGCGCCGCCTGGTGCACCGCCTCGACCGCGAGGCGCGTCTTGCCGACGCCGCTCTCGCCGCCGACGAGGACGAGGCTGCCCTGGCGGCGCTCGTTCGCGCGCTCGATCGCGCCGTTGATCTGCCGGAGCGCCTCCCCGCGCCCGGCGAGGCGCGGCCGGTACAGGTACGGCTGCGCCGGCGGCGCGGGCGCCTCGTCGCGCGGCGGCGCGTCGTCGGCGCCGAGCGCGGCGAGCGCGTTCGCGACGTCGTCGGCGTAGCCCAGCCGGTCCTCGGGGCGCTTCTTGAGGAGCCGCGCGATGAGGGCGTCGAGCTCGGGGGGCACGTCGGCGACGAGCTCGGAGGCCGGGAGCGGCTCGGCGTAGAGGTGCATGGACAGCACGACCGCGCTCGAGTCGCCGAGGAACGGGACCGCCCCCGTGACGGCCTCGTAGAGCATGCAGCCGAGCGCGTAGAGGTCCGCGCGCGCGTCGACGAGGTCGCCGCGGATCTGCTCGGGGGACATGTAGTCCGGGCTGCCCATGAGCCGGCCGCCGGCCTGGAGCTCGTCGCGCCCCTTGTGGCCCTCGAACCGGAAGGCGAGGCCGAAGTCGAAGAGCACCGGCGCCCCGTCGTCGCGGATGAAGACGTTGTCCGGCTTGAGATCGCGGTGGACGACGCCCCGGCCGTGGACGTACGCGAGCGGCCGGCAGATGGCGCGGAGGAGCGTGAGCGCCTGGCGGAGCGCGCCGCCCGCCGCGCGGTGGAACGGGCGCGGCGCGAACGGCTGGTACGAGCGCGGGATGATCGAGTCGGGCGCGATCTCGGCCGTGGCGGTGCTCGTCTCCGCGTCGAGGATCGCGGACACGCTCACGGTCACCTCGCTGTTCGAGGGCCCGCGGGGGCGCCAGCGCTCCTGGTTGTGGTCCCGGAGCGTGCGCCCCTCGAGCAGCTCCATCGCGTACCACGGGATCCCGCCCTGGACGCCCTCATCGAGGATCCGCACGACGCCCGGGTGCTGGACGCCCCGGAGCGCGTGGATCTCGCGGCGGATGCTGGAGACGAGGCTCGCGTCGCCGACGCAGACGGTCTTCAGCGCCGCGAGCGCGCCGGTCCCGCTGTGCTGGGCGCGGTAGACGACCCCCATGCCGCCCCGGCCGAGCTGCGCGAGCACCCGCCACGGCCCGATGGACACGGGGAGATCCGGAGCGTGCCTGGCCTGGCCCGAGCTTGGCGTCGTGATCATCTGGGGACCGGGGCCCCCCGGGCCTGGGCTGGGATTCGCTCCAGGTGGTAGGCCAAAGGCGGTCTCCCCACATCGCCGCTGGGACTGAGTACATCCACCCGAGGGGCTGCGATGATGTCACGAGGCGGCCGATCCTACAACAAGTCCGTGTCGAGCCCCAATCATCGCACGAGCGCCGCGCGGTGAGGTCACCGCACCGACAGGCGACTACACGCCCGCGCACGGGCGCCGGCGCCGCGAAGCACCTCCCGGCGCGGCGCTCGGCGCGGCGCTCGGCCAAGGACGTCTCGGCCCCCTCGGGACGCTCGGGTTGTCGAGAATGGTTCTCTTTTCTCGCTCGCTGGATTCCGCATCTCCGTGGTCGATGTCCTGTTTTGCGGGGCCGCCGCCCCGTCGAGCGTCTCAATCGTGCACAACTGAGAACGAGGTACATGGCTTGCTCCCGGGTGGCCCACGGTCGCGCCCGCGGCCGCACTTAGAAAGGAAGATAGCGAATGAAGCGAACGACTCATCTCGGGGCATTTCTGACCGTCCTCTCCCTCGCCGCGTGCGGCGGCGAAGGTGCAGATTCCGCCCCGACGGACGCCGCCATGAGCAGCAAGCAGCTCAAGGACCTGACGGCCGATGACGTCCAGTCCACCTGCGATTCGCTCGAGGCGAGGGTGAAGCTCACGAAGGAAGATGCCTGTGAATATATGGGGCTCCTCGCGTCCTCCGCCCTCGGGAAGCCGTGCGGCACGCTGAGGGACGAGTGCGTCTCCGCGGAGGAGCCGGCCGAGCAGGAGGGCGCCCATCCGGACTGCATGCCTCCGACCGACCAGCGCGCGGGCTGCACCGCCACCGTGGCCGAGTACGAGGTCTGCTTGATCGCCCAGACGCAGCAGGTCCGGGCGCTCACGTGCGACTCTGCCCTGAGCGCGCTGGACACCGTCCCTCCGGATTGTGACGCGGTGGCGCGCAAGTGCCCGCAGGTCATCTCGACGCAGGCGGCCGGGGGCCAGGGCGCCGAGAGCCCCTGATCGCGGCGCCGCAGAACGCGTGATCGGGAATCGGCCGACGCGCGGCCCGCTGCCTGAACGAATTGCGGGTAGGCCCGACACGGCCGCTCAGCGGCCGTGAGCCCCGTTGTCCCACCTCCGTTCTCGTGGATCTTTTGATTCCCACCGATATTCGCGCTCGTCCGCGCCTTCCGGGGCATCTCGTCGTATGATGCTCCCGACGCTGGCGTGTCCGGGGAGCTTTCGGCTCCGGCGCGCCGGCCCGAGCGAGGCCGCGGCTCACCGCCGAGGGCTCGCTCGCACCGAGGAGGATTTCATGAAGATCACCAAGCTTTCCGGAGTGTTCGCCCTGCTGCTGGTCGCCCTCGCCGCGCCCGGGTGCGGCAAGGAAGAGCAGCCGGCCGAGGCGAACGCGACGGTCGAGGTGACCGCCACCGCCGAGTCGGCGATCGGCGAAGGCGCCTACGTCGAGGAGCACGAGAGCGGCAAGGCCGCCTTCAACGTCGCCGCGGACGGGAACGTCAAGGCCGCGGTCAGCGGTCCGGACGGCAAGCCGATCCGCGAGGACGTGAGCGGCACGCTGCTGTGGAAGGACGCGTCCGGGGAGAAGACCCTGCCGCTGACGCTCGACGCGAAGACCGGGCTCCTGGTCGCCGCCGGTCCCAAGCTCGAGGCGGATCTCACGGAGATCGGCTACACGCTCAGCGTCGCGGGCAAGCCGTGGAACGGCACCCTGCACGTCCCTGCCGGCGGCACCGCCGAGCTCTACGCCAACGCCAAGGGGTCGGCGGACCTCGGGCTCCCGGAGGGGAAGCTCGGCCCGCACGGCGGGCGCATCGAGATCGTCGGCGACGACCGCCTCGAGCTCCTCGTCGACGAGGCGACCGGCGACGTCCGCGTCTACGTGCTCGACGCCGATCTGAAGCCCATCGACATCGGCGAGCGCAAGGTCACGCTCGGCGTGGTGGCCGAGGCGCCGCAGGTGGTCGTCCTCGCCCCGGTGGCGGCGACCGCGGGGGTCGCCGCGGGGGCGTACCTGACCGGCAAGCTCGCGCTCGCGGCCGATCCGCTGAAGGTGACGGTCGCCGTGCGGAACGCGGGCCGCTCGGCGGTGGCCCTGTGCGGCTACCGGGCCGGGGCGGCGTTCGCCGTTCACGCGCGCGCCCCGCGCGTGAACGTGCGCGTGAAGACCGACTGGCACGCCCACGCGCACGCGCACGCCGACCTGAAGGCGAAGGCCGATCTCGACCCGAAGGTCCACGTCCACACCGGGGCCGGCGCGAAGGCCCACGCGAAGGCGAACGTGAACGTCAAGGCGCCGAGCGTCCGCGTGACGCCGCCGAGCGTGAACGTGCAGATCAAGGCGCCCAGCATCTCGATCCCCAAGCCGAGCTTCAAGGCGTCGGCGTCGGCGCGCGCGAGCGCGGGCGCGAGGGTGGGGACGCACTGACGCGCGCCCCGGGGGGAGCGGCGCGCGGCGCAGGCCGCCCGGCGGGCGCTCCCTCCCGTTCTTCCCACCGATTTCTTCAGCGGCGTCGGAGATCGCCTCGTTGACGCGGACGACCCCGACGACGGCGAAGACGACCCCGACGAAGGCGAAGACGACCGCGACGACGGCGAAGACGACCGCGACGACGGCGAAGACGACCGCGACGAAGGCCAAGACGACCGCGACGACGGCGAAGACGACCGCGACGAAGCGGCCGCGGCGGGCCTCGCCGCCCGCCGGCGCCGTGACGGCCGTGGTGCTCGACCCGGCGTCGAGCGCGCCGCTCCACCGGCAGGTCTACGAAGCGGTGCGCGGCGCGATCCTCGCCGGGCGGCTGCGATCCGGGAGCAAGCTGCCGTCGACGCGGGCGCTCGCGGCCCACCTCGGCCTGTCGCGCAACACGGTGCTCGGCGCGTACGCGCAGCTCCTCTCGGAGGGGTACCTGCGCGGCCGGATCGGCTCCGGGACGTACGTCGCCGACGCCTTGCCGGAGCGCCTGCTGCTCGCCAGGCCGAGGCCCGAGCCGCAGCCGGCGCCCTCGCCGGGCGCCGGGGCCCTGTCGAGGCGCGGCGCCCTCGTGGCGGGCGCCGCGTCGCCGTTCCGGCGCGCGGCCGCGCCGCTCGGGCCTGCCGGCTGGGCGTTCCAGGTGGGCGTGCCCGCGTTCGACGCCTTCCCCGCCGCCGTCTGGGGCCGGCTGATGAGCCGGCGCTGGGATCGCTCGTGGCGCGCGCTCGTGCCGCGCTGCGAGCCGCAGGGGTACGCGCCGCTGCGCCGGGCGATCGCCGACTACCTCGTCACCGCGCGGGGCGTGCGGTGCACGCCGGAGCAGGTCATCGTGGTCGGCGGCGCCCAGCAGGCGATCTCGCTCGCGGCCGAGGTGCTGCTCGATCCGGGCGATCCGGTCTGGGTCGAGGATCCGGGCTACACCGCGGCGCGGAGCGCCCTCGTGGCGGCCGGGGCGACGCCGGTCCCGGTGCCGGTGGACGACGAGGGGCTCGACGTGGCGGCCGCCCTGCGGGGGCTGCCGGCGCGGCTCGCCGTGGTGACGCCGTCGCACCAGTTCCCGCTGGGCGTGACGATGAGCCTCGGGCGCCGGCTCGCGCTGCTCGACTGGGCGAGGTCGTCGGGCGGCTGGGTCTTCGAGGACGACTACGACAGCGAGTTCCGCTACGCGGGCCGGCCGCTCGCCGCCCTTCAGGGCCAGTCGCCGGGCGCGCGGGTGATCTACGCGGGCACGTTCAGCAAGGTGCTGTCGCCGTCGCTGCGGCTCGGATACCTGGTGGTGCCGGAGGGGCTTGTCGACGCGTTCGTCGCGGCCAAGGCGCTGGCCGACGTGTCGTCGCCCCCGCTGGAGCAGGCGGTCCTGGCGGACTTCATGGCCGAGGGCCATTTCGCGCGCCACGTGCGCCGCATGCGCGTGCTGTACGAGCGGCGCCAGGCCGCGCTGGTGGCGGCGGCGGAGCGGGAGCTCCGGGGGCTGCTCGAGGTGCGCGCGGCGCCCGCCGGCATGCACCTGCTCGGCTGGCTGCCGGCAGGGCGCGACGATGGCGCGGCGGCCGAGCGGGCGGCCGCGAACGGCGTGCGGTGCGTCGCGCTGTCCGAGCTCCGCGTGCGCTCGGCCGGGCGGGGGGCGCTGGTGCTCGGCTATGCGGCGGTGGGGGAGGACGAGATCGATGAGGGCGCGCGCCGGCTCAGGGCGGCTTTGCGCTAGCTCCACGCGCCAGGAGTCCGGCCAGGGAGCCGGAGGGAGAGCTCAACGCGAAGGCGCAAAGGCGCAAAGGCGTAAAGGCACCAAATATGATGCATTGGCGTCTTTGCGCGAGCCCCGGCGCTCGCCCGAGCGCTTCGCGCACGGTGGATCCCGTCGATCGTGGCGAAGTGGCCCTCGTCGCGGCGCCGCGCGCCCCTTACAGGTGGGCTGTCGCGCGCGGCGTGGCCGGCGCAGAAGGGATGCCCACGGAGGATGAGCATGCAATCACGCATCGATTACGCGAGCGTCAACCCCGAGGCCTACAGGGCGATGCTGGCGCTGAGCGCCTGTGTGAAGCGCAGCGCGCTGGAGGAGCCGCTCAAGCACCTCGTGCTCCTCCGCGCCTCGCAGATCAACGGCTGCGCGTTCTGCATCGACATGCACTGGAAGGACGCGCGGGCGGCCGGGGAGGGCGAGCAGCGGCTCTACGGGCTCAGCGCGTGGCATGAGGCCCCCTACTACACCGAGCGCGAGCGGGCGGCGCTGGCCTGGACGGAGGCGGTGACCCTCGTGGCCCAGGACCACGTGCCCGATCACGTGTACAACGAGGTGCGTCAGCGCTTCTCGGAGCGGGAGCTCACGGATCTGACCTGGCTCGTGGCGACGATCAACGCCTGGAACCGGATGGCGATCGCGTTCCGGAAAGAGCCGGGCTCGTACGAGCGCCCGGCGCGGTCGAACACCTGAAGCGGCGCGAGGCCGGGCGGCTCGCGACGCTCAGGGCCGCGAGCGCGGCGCGCCACGAGGCCTGCGCGAGCATGCCAGTCCCCGGAGCGCCGCGCGCGCTCAACCGGGCAGCGCGCGATAGTCGATCTTCCCCGTCGGTGTCCTCGGCAGCTCGTCCAGCGTCACGATCGTCTCCGGGACCATGTACGGAGGCAGCCGCTCCGCGAGGTGCATCCGGAGCGCGCGGTCGTCCGCGTCGCCCGCGAGGGCGACGAAGCCGCGGAGCGTCTTGCCGAACCGCGCGTCCTCGACGGCGATCACGGCGGCCTGCCGCACGGCGGGGTGCGCCGCGAGCGCGGCCTCGACCTCGCCCGGCTCGACCCGGTAGCCCCGGATCTTCACCATCCGGTCGATGCGGCCGCGGAAGTAGAAGAGCCCGTCGGCCTTGCGCTCCACCCGGTCGCGCGTCCGGTACGGGCCGCCGCCCACGGTCGTCGGCCCCGAGACCACGAGCTCGCCCGTGCCTGGGCCCTCGATGGCGCGGCCGCCCTCATCGTCGGCGTCCAGCGCCAGCAAGGCGCAAGCCGCGTAGGGGCACGCGACGCCGATCGGGACCTCGCTCACCCCGTCCAGCGCCGCGCGGTCGACGCGGTGGAACGTGCAGACGTTCGTCTCGGTCGGGCCGTACAGGTTGTAGAGCGCCGCGCCGGGGGCGCGCGCCGCGAGCGCCGCGAGCTCGCGCGGCGGGAACACCTCGCCGGCGAAGAGGATGGCGCGCACCGGCGGCGAGAGCGCACCGGCCGGCGCGCCCGGGCCCGCCGCGGGGAGCGCCGCGACGAGCTTCATGAACATCGACGGCACGCCGTAGATGACCGTCGGCGCGAGCGCGGCGACCGCGTCGCGCAGCGCGCGGCCCGAGGCGAGATCGCGCCGCGCCATGGTCGCGAGCGTCGCGCCGGCGCGGAGCGTCGCGAGGTGGTCGAACCACGCGAGATCGAAGACCAGCTCGGCCACCCGGAGCACCCGATCCGCCGGCGCGAGGCCGACGAGATCGATGCAGAAGGCGGTGAACGCGTCGAGCCCGGCCCACGTGATGGGCACCGGCTTCGGCTCGCCCGTGCTGCCGGAGGTGTGCAGGATGCACGCGAGCTCCTGCGCCTCGGCGCCGCCTTCGCCGCCCGCGCCTCCGGCGCCGCCTTCGCCCGCGCCTCGGGCGCCGTCCTCGCCGCCCGCGCCATCGTCGCCACCCGCACGGGTGGGCGCCGCCCCGCGCAGCACCCGGCCCTCGGCGTCGAGCTCCACGCGCGCGAGGCCGCCGCCGAGCGCGGCGTCGATCCCGTCCGCGAGGCCCCCGGCCGCGGCGTCGAGCACGAGCGCCCGGCACCCCCGGGCCCGCGCGATCCGCCCGAGCCGCGCGGGCGGCGCGGTCGCGTCGAGCGGGACCGCCACCGCGCCGGCCGTGAGCACCCCGACGAGCGCCACCGGCTCGTCGTGCGCGCGGCCCGAGGAGAGCAGCGCCACCCGGTCGCCCGGGCGCACGCCCGCCCCGGCGAGCGCCGCGCCGACGGCCGCCGCGCGCGCCGCGAGCTCGGCGTAGGTCACCGCGGCGGCGCGCGACGCGAGCGCCACGGCGCCGCCGCGCGCCGAGAGGTCCTCGGCGCGCAGCCGGTAGGGGACGGCCACCGCGGCCCCGCTAGCCCCGCGCGGCCGCGATGCGGCCGGCGACGAAGCGCGCCATGCGGTCCACGGTCGACACCGCGTCGAGGTCCACCTCCTCGTCCGGGATCTTCACGCCGAAGCGCTGCTCGATGAACACGAGCACCCGCGTCAGCGACATGGAGTCGAACCCGGACCCGCCCTCGAAGAGATCCTCGTCCAGGGCGAGCGGCGCCTTGCGCAGCAGGATCTCGTTCACGATATGGTCGTGCAGCGCGCGCCGCACCGTCTCGAGGTCGTGTGTCACCGCGGTGTCCCTTTCCTGTCCTGTAAAGCCGCTCAGCCGAGCGCCGGCGTCGCCTTGCGGGCAAGATAATCGATGAGGTCGATCTTGGACACGACGCCGAGCACCGTCTCCTCGTCGACGACGAGCGCGATCTTCGCGTCGCTCAGGACGCCCTTCAGGAGCTCGACCTTCGTCGCCGGCGTCACGGTCGCATAGTCGCTCTCGACGAGCCCGCCGATGCTCGAGTCGAGCGTGCCGCTCCCCTCCACGAGGTGCCGCAAGAGGTCGATCTCGTGGACCATCCCGCGCAGCTTGCCGCCCTCGGTGACCGGGAGCTGGCTTATCCCGTGCGACTTCATCATGTCGATGACCTCGCGGACCCGCGCGTTCGCGTCGGCGGTGACCACCGCGCCGCTCGGCTTGACGGCGAGCAGATCGCGCACCGTCCCGAGGCCCTTGTCCTCCTCGAGGAAGCCGTTCTCGCGCATCCAGTCGTCGTTGAAGATCTTCGAGATGTACTTGGACGCGCCGTCGGGCAAGAGGACGAGGATGTTCTCCTTCTTGCCGCTCTGCCGCGCATACTTGATCGCGCCGGCGACCGCCGCGCCCGCGGAGCCGCCCACGAAGAGGCCCTCGAGCCGCACGAGATCCCGGGTCATGAGGAAGCATTCCTTGTCGTCGACCCGGATGATCTCGTCGATGATCTTGAGGTTCATCGTGCTCGGGAAGAAATCCTCGCCGATCCCCTCGACCTTGTAGGCGAAAGGCTTCGTGATCCGCTGGGTCTTCACGTAATCGTAATAGAGCGAGCCGACCGGATCGACGCCGACCATCTTGATGTCCGGTCTCCGCTGCTTGAGGAACTTGCCGACGCCGCTGATGGTGCCGCCCGTCCCCATGCCGGCGACGAAGACGTCGAGCTCGTCCCCGCACTGCTCCCAGATCTCTGGGCCGGTGGAGCCGACGTGGGCGTCGGGGTTCGACGGGTTGTGGTACTGGTTCGCGTAAAAGCAGTTCGGCGTCTCGTCGGCGATGCGCTTCGCGACCTGGTAATAGCTGCGCGGGTCGTCGGGCTCGACGGCGGTGGGACAGACCACGACGCGGGCGCCGTAGGCGCGCAGGGTCGCGATCTTCTCCTGCGACATCTTGTCGGGCATGACGAAGACGCACTTGTATCCGCGGATGGCGGCGACCATGGCGAGGGCGGCGCCCGTGTTGCCGCTGGTCGCCTCGACGATCGTCCCGCCCGGCTTGAGCCCGCTCGCCTCGGCGTCGCGGATCATGTTCAGCGCGACCCGATCCTTGTGGCTGCCGCCCGGGTTCAGGTACTCGCACTTGACGTAGATGTCGCTCTCTAGCCCCTCGGTGACCCGGTTCAGCTTGACGATCGGCGTGTGGCCGACGGCCCTCGTGATATCGCTGAGCGCGCCTCGCATCATGGGGAGACCTCTTACCCGCCGCGCGCCGCAGCGACAAGGGGAGCAAGCGGCCGCGGCGGGCCGCGCACCATCGCCTCGCGCGCCGGCGCAGGGCGGCGGCGCACAAGCGTTTTCGCGGTCGTCGGGCGGTCGATGAGATAGGGTCTTATCCATGATCTCCCGCCGCGTCGTGCTCGCCGCAGCCGGTCTATCCTTCGCGGGCGCGCTCGCCCCGGGCCTGGCCCGCGCCGCGGGCCGCGCGCCCGCGCCCCTCCCGGCGTTCCCCCTGTCGATCGCCGTGGCGGAGGAGGCGGCGGGGACGCCGGTGCGCGACGACGCGTGGATCGACGCGCAGATCGCCGAGGCGGTCCGGTTGTTCGAGCCCGCCGGCGTGGCGCTGCGCAAGGTCGGCTCGCGCGCGCTCGCCCCGCGCTTTTCGCGGCTCGAGACGCGCGCCGACCGGGACGCGCTCGCCGCGGCCATCGAGCCGCGCCGGATCAACGTGATGGTGGTCGCGTCGCTGCGCGACGTCGACGATCCCCGGCGCTTCCGGATGGGCGTGCACTGGCGGAACCGGGCGACGCCGGAGCGCCGCTGCGTCATCGTCGCGGCGAACGCGCGGCCCACCGTGCTCGCCCACGAGCTCGGGCACTTCTTCGGGCTCGGGCACAGCGGCGTCGACGACAACGTGATGAGCTACACGCGCACCGGGGCGCCCGTCTCCTTCGACCCAGCGCAGATCGAGAAGATCCGGTCCGCCGCGCGCGGGTACGCGGCGAGCAAGGCGTTCGAGCCCGCCTAGGGCGAGAGCCCCTCCTCGAGCGATCGAGGAGCGGTGTCTGCTGCTGCCGTGCCCGTTCGTCTGTATAGTCTATCTGGAGAGAAAAGCAGGAGAGTTTACAATGAAGCCGCTGATGACCCACGTTGCGCTCCACGTGAGCGATCTCGACGCGACGATCGCCTTTTATCGCGATTTCTGCGGGCTCAGGGTGGTTCACGAGCGCAACGACGCCGGCACGCGCGTCGCCTGGCTCGCCGAGGAGGGGAAGGAGCGGGCGTTCGTCCTGGTGATGATCGAGGGCGGCCGTCGCGCGCCGCAGGCGCCGGAGGACATGAGCCATTTCGGGTTCGCGCTCGAGAGCCGCGAGGCCGTGGACGAGATCGCGCGCCGCGGCCGGGAGCACCTCGTCTGGCCGCCCAAGGAGCTGCCCTATCCGGTGGCGTATTTCTGCGCGCTCAAGGACCCGGACGGCAATTACATCGAGTTCTCGTACGGCCAGCCGCTCGGGCCCGGCGCCGAGGCGCGCGACGCGGAGCTCTTGGCGGCCTCGGGCTGAGCGAGCCAGGGCTCGATCCCGCGCGCACCGGGGCCCTCGTGCGCCCGGCGCCGCTCAGCCCCCGCCCGCGCGCCCGAGGCGGCGCGCGACGCTCTCCGCGGTGCGCGCGCCGCCGATCGCCGCCGCCAGGGTGCTCTGCCCGGGAAAGACCGAGTCGCCCACCATCCAGAGCCCGTCCTGCACCGGGCGCGGCCACACCGACAGGTAATGCCCGAGCCCCGCGCGCCGCGGCACGCCGCCGACGGCGCCGCCCGCGCGCCCGGTGAAGCGCGCGAACGTCCGCGGCGACGCCGTCAGCGCGTGCACGACGTTCGCGCTCCACTCGGGCGCGAGCGCCGCGAGCCCCTCGCGCATCCGCGCCTGGATCGCGCCGATGTACTCGCCCTGCTGCCCGGGCGGGAGCGCGCGGAGCTTCGCGAGCGGGACGTGCGTCGACGCCGTGATCGTGCGGTGCCCCGGCGGCGCGCGGCCCTCGTCGGCGGCGCCGCTCACGGACACGAACAGGTGGTTGCCCTCGACGAACGGCGCGCCCGGGTCCTGCACCAGCTCCAGGTGGTGCGCCGCGGGCGAGGCGCCCTCGGGCGCGCGCGCCACGAGGTAGAGCATCGCCGCGCCCCAGCCGCCCTCTTCGACGCCGCGCGCGAGCCGATCGAGCCGCGGCAGCGCGCCCGGGGCGGCGCCGAGCAGCGCGCGGACGTCCTGCGGGAGCAGGTTCGCGATGACGTGGCGCGCGCGGATCTCGCCCGAGCGCGTCCCGGCGCGGAACCCCTCGGGGCCCGGCTCGAGCGAGCGCACCCGGGTCGCCATGCGCACCTCGCCGCCGAGCCGCTCGACCGCCCGGACGAGCGCCCACGCGAGCGCGCCGATGCCGCCGCGGACATGGCCCGTGCCGCGAAAGTAGTAGTCCATCGTCGCCATCGCGAACGGCGCCTCGGCCTCGGCGACCCCGCACTGCACCGTGATCTGGCAGAGCCCGTCGAGGTAGTGCCGGAGCGGGGCGAAGCCCGCCACGCCGAACCGCGCGAGCACGCCCTCGAGCGGCCGGCCGAGCACCGGCAGCAGCGCGGCGTAGCGCGGGGCGCTGGCCGCGTGGCGCACGAGCGCGCCCGCGCCGAGCGGCGGCAGCAGGGCGGGGTCGTCGAAGAGCGCCCAGAGCGTGTCGGCGATGCGCGCCTGGTAGGCGAAGAAGGCGCGGACGCCGGCCGCCGGGGCGCCCGGCAGGCCCGCGAGCGCGGAGACGAGCGCCTCGCGGTCGCGGCCGATCGGGAGGCGGAGCGAGGGCGTCCGCAGCTCGACGAGCGGGTCGATCCAGTCGACCGCGACGTCGAGGCCGTGGCGCGCGATCCACCGGCCGAAGAGCTGCTCCGGGGCGAGCCCGGAGAACAGCGTCGCCCCCGCCTCGAAGCGGTAGCCGCCGCGCTCGAAGGTGCTGGCGCAGCCGCCGGGGTACCGGAGCGCCTCGCACAGGACCACCTTCACCCCCCGCTCGGCGAGCGAGAGCGCCGCCCCGAGGCCGCCGAAGCCGGCGCCGACGACGAGGACGTCCGCGCTCGCGCCGCCCGGCGCGCCTGGGCTGGCCGGGCTCACGCCGCACCTGTGTGGGGCGCCGCGCAACGGGGGCGAGGCGGAGGGAACATGGAGGGGCGATTGGAGGGGCGATAGGGGAGATAGGCGAGAGAGCCGGCCAGCCCCGGCCATGCGCGGCACCGTCGTGGTAGGCTGGCGCGATGGGCTCCGAGCCGAAGGTTCAACCGAGCGCCGAGACGGCGCTCCTCAAGGTCCGCTCCAAAGAGATCGCGTTCAGCCGCTTCCGCGTGCAGGTGACGAACGGCCCCGACGCCGGGTCGTCCCAGGTGTCGGACGCCACGGAGTTCGTGATCGGCACGGCGCCCGGCAATCAGCTCATCCTGAGCGACCGGGCGGTATCGCGGCACCATTGCGTGATCACCGTCACCCCGCGGGGCTTCTTGCTCCGCGATCTCGGCAGCAAGAACGGCACGACCCTCTCCGGCTTCCGCGTCGAGGCGGCCTACCTCCAGCCGGGCGCCACGCTCGGCCTCGGGCAGTCGACGCTCCGCTTCGAGCCGCTCGCTGAGGAGATCCGCGAGCCGCTCGGCGACGAGGACCGGTACGGCCGGGTGCTCGGGCAGAGCACCGCGATGCGCCGCATCTTCGCGGCGCTGCCGCGGATCGCCGCGTCGGACTCGACGGTGCTCATCGAGGGCGAGACGGGCACGGGCAAGGGCCTGCTCGCCGAGGCGATCCACGAGAACAGCCCGCGCGCGGGCGGGCCGTTCGTCGTGATCGACTGCGGCTCCATCCCGCCGACCCTGATCGAGGCGGAGCTCTTCGGCCACGCGAAGGGCGCGTTCACGGGCGCGCAGGCGGCGCGCGCCGGCGCCTTCGAGGCGGCGCGGGGCGGCACCGTGCTGCTCGACGAGATGGGCGAGCTCCCGCTCGACATGCAGCCGAAGCTCCTGCGCGTGCTCGAGGAGCGGCAGATCCGGCGCATCGGCACGATCGAGCCGACCAAGCTCGACATCCGGGTCATCGCGACGACGAACCGCGATCTCCGCCAGGAGGTGAACCGCGGGAATTTCCGGTCGGATCTCTATTACCGGCTGAACATCGTCCGCCTGCGCGTCCCGGCGCTGCGCGAGCGCCCCGACGACATCGCGCTGCTCACGGCGCACTTCTACCGGCAGCTCGCGCAGGGGCCGGACCAGAGCCCGCCGGGCGAGCTGCTGGAGGCGTTCATGCGCCAGGACTGGCCCGGCAACGTCCGCGAGCTGCGCGGCGCGGTGGAGCGCGCGGTGCTGATGATCGATCCGGCGCTGTTCCGCGAGGCGGTGATGGCGGGGGAGAAGGAAGGCGGCGCCCCGGCGGTGGAGGCGCTCCGGGACGACGATCTCAGCCTGTCGTTCCGCGAGGCGAAGGAGCGCGCCGTGGCGCGCTGGGAGCGGACGTACCTCACGGCCCTGGTGCGCGCGAACGGCGGCAACCTCTCGCGCGCCGCGCGCGCGGCGCGCATGGACCGGAGCCACCTGCGCGAGCTCCTCCAGCGGCACGGCGTCTCGGCGACCGAGGTGTGACGGCGCGAGGCCGCGCGGGAGCCCGGCCGCGGTGGGCCGGGCTCCTGCCGAGCGGGCGCCGGCGCGCCCGCTCGTGCGGGCGGGCAGGGCGCGCACCCTACTGATTGGCCTTCTGCCGGTTCTCTCCCCGGAGCTCCTTGGCCTTTCCCTCGGCCGCCATCTGCTCGTTGTCGACGAGCTTCCCGATCCGGTTCTTGATGGCGCCGGCGGCCTCCTCGAGCGCGCCCCGCGCGCGCTCATCCGCCTTCGCGTCCTCTTGCTGGACCCTTCCTTTGAGCTCCTTGGCGCGGCCCTCCGCTTCCATCTGCTCGTCGCCGAGCAGCTTGCCGAGGCCCTTCTTGAGCTTGCCGCCCATCTCCTCGGCAGCCCCTTCGTTGCGATCGCTCTCGTTGCTCATCGTACCCTCCTCATGGTGAACGCCCGCAGAGCATCTCTGCGGTGCGCTACTGCCCTCTGGAGGTAGCAACCGCTGCGCCACCGCCGCGCGCGGCGCGTTGTCGAGGTCGCGGCGGCGAATGAGGCAGGCTACCTCGCCCGCGCTCTGCTTTTCAGCCCGTCTGAGGCAATCCGCCACGGGGTCGCGACGCGAGCGGTCCCACCGTCCGATCCGACCGTCCCGGCTCTCCTGGGCGCATTCCCCGCCGCGGTCGGATTTCGCGATGGAAAGGGTGACCCGGCGCGCTGTCCGGGCCGTTCAGCTCGCCTGAGGGCCTGTGGAGAGGCCGGACTCCACGGCATGGCGCGGCGCTTGCTGAACAGACTGCATAGCAACCAGGAGCGCTTCGCTCTACTCTGGGAGGTTCATCATGTCGTTCATTCTCTTTCTCCTGTTTGGCCTCGTCGTCGGTGCTCTGGCGCGCCTTATTGTCCCGGGGCGTGAGCCTGGCGGGTGGGTCGTCTCGATGATCATCGGCGTCGTCGGCTCCTTCGTCGGCGGGCTGCTCGGCCGCATGCTCTTCATGTATCGCGAGGGGGAGCCGGCCGGGTTCTTCATGTCCCTGATCGGCGCCATCCTGCTCACGGCCGCCTATCAGGCGATCTCGCGCCGCCGCTCGGTGGTATGAAAGGGTCGATTGACCCTATCGTGAGGCGCTACGCCCGATACCGTCTCAGGGCGCGACGAGGAGGAGCTCTCGCTCCGCTGCCGCGCCCCGTGACGTCCGGGATCACCTCGGGCCGACCGCACGAGGAACGGGGGATGAGGCGTCGCTGTGCATGAGCTCGACTCGGGCTCGAGCGCCGCAGCGCTCTCCTCGCTCCTCGCGGCAGGCCAGAGGGGGCCCTGTTCGTCGCATGGCTCGCCCCCCCAGGGCCGTGCGACGAGCAGGGCCTCCTCGGCAGGCCGGAGGGGGCCTGGCTCGTCGCATGGCTCGCCCCCCCAGGGCCGTGCGACGAGCCGGGTCCCTTCGAGCCGGCAGCCCGCGAACCGGCACCCCGGGCAGACCCGGGACGGAACGGAATACGATAGATGGCGCGTCGGCCCAGCGTCCGGCGCGCCCTCCGGCCATCCCGCGTCTGCCCGGGTCCGCCGCGGGCCCCGCCGGCTTGCCCGGTAGCGCTTGACGCCGCAGGATGCATTGGGCTTGCTAGCGCGCTCCGCGCTCTCGCCCAAGGTCCTGGCCATGTCGTTCTCCATCCTGCCCCCGCCAATCACGCCCCTCGCCGCGATCCTGCCGTCCGAGCCGCTGCTCCTCATGGGCGCCGGTCCGGTGCCGATCCCGCAGGCGGTGGCGCAGGCGAACGGGGTCATCATCAACCACCTCGGCCCGACCATGGACCGCGTCATCCAGAACGTGAAGTACATGGCGGCCTACGCGTTCCAGACGCGCAGCGACAAGATCATCGGCATCGCCGGGCCCGCGTCCGCGGCGATGGAGATGGCCGTCTCGAACCTGTGCTGGCCCGGGCGCAAGGTCCTCTGCCTCAAGGTGGGGACGTTCAGCGGGCGCCTCGGCGAGATGGCGCTCGGCGTGGGCGCCGACGTGACCTTCCTCGAGGGGCCGCCCGGCCGGCCCGTGACGCTCGCCGACGTGCGCGAGGCGATGAAGAAGCAGCGCTACGACGTGGTCACGATGGCGCACGGCGAGACGTCCTGCGGCGTCCGCATGGTGGAGATGCCGGAGATCTGCAAGCTCGCGAAGTCGCAGGGCGCGCTCACGATCGTCGACGCGGTGGTCACGCTCACGGCCATGCCGGTGCACATGGACGAGTGGGGCATCGACGTCGGCATCGTCGGCGGGCAGAAGGCGCTGTCGTCGATCCCGGGCGTGTCGGCCTGCGCGTTCTCGCAGGACGCGTGGAAGGCGGTCGAGGAGCGCCCCTCGCCGCGCCCGCACTGGTGCTACGACGCCACGCGCGCGCAGCGGTTCTGGGGGTATCAGCAATACCACTACACCGCGCCGGTTCCCGGCGTGCTCGCGCTGCACGAGGCGCTGCGCCTCGTCTGCGAGGAGACGCTCGAGCGGCGGTTCCGCCGCCATGAGATGAGCTCGCTGGCGATGCAGGCGGGCCTCGAGGCGATGGGGCTCGAGCTGTTCGCGTCGAAGGACGTGCGCCTCAACAGCGTGCTCGCCATCAAGCTGCCGAGCGGCGTCGACAGCGCCCGGATCCGCGAGTACATGACCAAGGCCTTCCGCGTCGAGATCTCCGGCGCCTTCGGCCTCAACATCGTGCGCGTCGGGCAGATGGGCGAGCAGTGCCGCTCGCACAACCTGTTCAAGACGCTCTACGCGATGGGCATGAGCTTCCAGCGCGAGGGCGTGAAGCTCGACGTCTCCAAGGGCATGGCCGCGCTCGAGCAGGGCCTCGCGGGCGACCGCGAGTACTTCGTCGACTAGCGCGGCCCTCGCCCTCGCCGCTAGCTGCGCCCAGCGGAACCATCGGCCGTCAGACCAGCGACGGCGGCGCGGTCGCCGAAGCGCCTCGCGGCGGCGAGCGCCTGCTCGCGGCGCTGCCCGGCCTCGATGCGGCTCCGGTGCGCGTCGAGCAGATCGCTGCGCGTCAGCATGCCGATCACCTTGCGCGGCGCCTCCCTGGACACGACCGGGAGCCTGCCCACCCTTTCGGTGACCATGTGATCGGCGGCCTCGCGAAGGGAGCTGTCCTCGAACACCACCGCGAGCGGGCGACGGATGAGGTCGCGGACCGAGAGCGCGCCGGGCTGCTCGGTGAGCAGGTCGCGCTGGGTGACCACGCCGAGGAGCTCGCCTCCGCGGTCCACGACGGGGAAGCCCTGGTGGCGCGAGCCCTCCGCCCGCGACAGCAGGAAGGCGCGGGCGGCCTCGACCGTGTCGTCGGCGGCGAGCGTCACGGCCGGGCGGGAGGCGACGTCGCGCACGAGGATCTGCGCCAGGTGGTCGGCCGCGTACTCGACCATCACGCGCGCGCCGCGGCGGGCGAGCTTCTCGGTCATGATGGAGTGCCGCATCAGCAGGCTCGAGACGAGGAACGCCGCGCTGCAGCCGCCGAGCAGCGGGAGGAGCCCCATCGGCTGCCGGGTCGTCTCGAAGGCGAAGACGACCGAGGCGAGGAGCGCCCGGGAGGCGCCCGCGAAGATCGCCGCCATCCCGACGAGCGCGGCGACGCGCGCGTCCACGCCCAGCCAGGGAAAGAGCGCGGCCGCGGAGAGGCCGAGGATCGCGCCGAGCCCGCCGCCGATGGTGAAGAGCGGCGCGAGCGTCCCGCCCGAGGTGCCGCTGCCGAGCGCGATCGACCAGGAGACGAACTTCAGCACCGAGAGCGACACGAGCGCGGCGAGCGCCAGGCGGCCGCTCAGGATGTCGCCGATGTTGTCGTAGCCCACGCCGAGCGTCCGCGGCGCGACGTAGCCCACGGCGCCGATCGCGACGGCGCCTATCGCCGGCCACCACATCCAGTGGAGCGGCAGGCGCTCGAACGCCTCCTCGATCGCGTAGATGGCGCGGGTCGCCCCCATGGCCGCGACGCCGAGCGCCGCGCCGAGCGCGATGTAGAAGGCGAGCGCGGGGCCGGTCGAGGGCGCCACGGCCGGCATCTCGAACGCCGGCGCGGTCTCGCCGGCGGCGAGGCGCGCGGCGGCCGCCGTGGCGGCGGCGAGGGCGACGGGGATCACCGAGCGCGGGCGGTACTCGAAGAGCAGGAGCTCGATCGCGAGCAGCACCGCCGCCACCGGGCTGCCGAACGTCGCCGACATGCCCGCCGCCGCGCCCGCGGCGAGCAGCGTCTTGCGCTCGTCCGCGGTGATCCGGAGCAGCTGCCCGACCAGCGAGCCGAGCGCCCCGCCGGTCGCGATGATCGGCCCCTCCGCGCCGAACGGCCCGCCGGTGCCGATCGCGATCGCCGCGGAGAGCGGCTTGAGCAGCGTCATCCGCGGCGGGATGCGGCTCTGGTTGAAGAGCACCTGCTCCATCGCCTCCGGGATCCCGTGGCCGCGGATCGCCTGGGAGCCGTAGCGCGCCATGAGGCCGACGACGAGCGCGCCGGCGATCGGGATGACGAGCACGAGCGCGCCCGCGTGGTGCTCGGCGGGGGAGGCGGGCGCCGCGGAGAGCCGGCCGAAGAACGCGAGGTTCGTGATGACGGCGATGAGCGCGGTGAGCAGCTCCGCCGCGAGGAACGCGGCGCCGGCGATCGCGATCGCGAGGCCGCTCACGAGGACGATCCGCCGGTCGACGGCGGCGCCCGGGGCGGGGACGCGGAGGTCCTCGAGGGTCGGGCTCATGGAGGGGGCGACCGGGATGCTCTCGCCGGCCGCGGTATTTGGGGCGTGCACGCTGGACATGTCAGCTCTCCTCGCGGTCTGCCGCCGCGGCGCCGGCGAGGGCGTCTTCGCCCTCGAAGAACAGGGGTGGGGCCTCGTCGCCGGCGCCGAGCGCGCGGGCGAGGGTGGTGAGGCTCTGCGCGAGCCCGCGGCGCTCGTCCTCCGGCAGGCGGTCCACGGCGGCGACGAGCTCGGCCTGCACGGTGCGGGGCGCGCGGCGGAGCAGCGCGCGGCCGGCGGGGGTGAGCGAGATCTCGGTCCGGCGCGCGTCCTCCGGCGAGGCGCGCCGGGCGACCAGCCCGCGCTCGGCGAGGCGCGTCACCACGACCGAGACCGAGCTCTGGTGGGTGAGCGTGCGCTGCGCGAGCTCGGCGACCGACGCGGCGGCCGCCTGGTCGAGCTGCTGCAGCACGAACAGCTGCGCGCTGCTCAGGCCGAGCTGCCGCTCGCATGCGCGCGAGGAGACGCGCAGGCGCTGCACGATGGCGCGGATCGCGTCCATGACCCGCTGCGCGTCCGGCCCGCCCTGGGCCTGCCGCGCGGCGGTCTTCCGCCGCGCCGCTGGAGATGCATGGGAGCCCATACAACGCGCCGGAAGCTACGCCACGCGCCGGGCAAGCGCAAGCGGCCGGCGGCGCCGCGCGGGCGGCGCCTCGCGGATCGGCGCGGGTCGAGGCGGGCCGGCGTGGTCCGAGGCGGGCCGGCGTGGTCCGAGGCGGGCCGGCGTGGTTTGAGGCAGGGCCGTCCTCGACGGGGCTACGCCCGGCGGGGCGACGGGCGGCGGTGGTCCGCCAGCGCGGCGCTCGGCGCGCCGCGCTGGCGGACCGCGCGCCGCCCCTCGGGCGGACCGTGCGGGCGATCCTTCGCGGGGCGTCGCCTGCGCGGGCGATTCAGGCTAAGAACCGGCCCTCCCACCATGACCTTCCAAGACCTCATTCTCACCCTGCAGAAGTTCTGGGCCGATCGCGGCTGTCTCATCGTGCAGCCGTACAACTCGGAGGTCGGCGCTGGCACCTTCAACCCGGCGACGTTCCTGCGCGCGCTCGGCCCCGAGCCCTGGAATGTGGCCTTCGTCGAGCCTTCCCGGCGGCCCGCGGACGGTCGTTACGGCGAGAACCCGAACCGGATGCAGCAGTTTCACCAGTTCCAGGTGATCCTCAAGCCGAGCCCGATCGACATCCAGGACCTCTACCTGGAGTCGCTGCGGGCGATCGGCACGAACCCGCTCGAGCACGACGTCCGGTTCCTCGAGGACGACTGGGAGTCGCCGACCCTGGGGGCGTGGGGGCTCGGCTGGCAGGTGTGGATCGACGGGCTCGAGATCTCGCAGTTCACCTACTTCCAGCAGATCGGCGGGATCGACTGCCGCCCGGTGTCCGGCGAGCTCACGTACGGCCTCGAGCGGATCGCGATGTACCTGCAGGACAAGGACAGCATCTACGACGTTGTCTACTCGGACAGCGGCGGGAAGATCGTGCGCTACGGCGACCTCTACCAGCGCGCCGAGTGGGAGTGGTCGACCTACAACTTCGAGGAGGCCGACATCCCCGAGCACTTCGCGGCGTTCGACGTGTGCGAGGCCGAGGTGAAGCGGCTGCTCTACCGCGGCGCGGATCCGGCGGCGAAGGGGGCGGTGATCGATCCGAAGAAGGCGCTCGTGCTGCCGGCGTACGATTTCGTGGTGAAGGCGGCGCACCGCTTCAACGTGCTCGACGCGCGGGGCGCGATCAGCGTGACCGAGCGGCAGCGCTACATCGGCCGGGTCCGCGCGCTGGCGCGGGCGGTCGCCGAGACGTACCTCGCGCAGCGCGAGGCGCTCGGCTACCCGCTCCTCGGCGAGCCGCAGGCGAAGGCGGCGGAGTAAAGCCGCGGGCCGAGGCGGCGGAGTCGCGCCGCGGGCCGAGGCGGCGCCGCTGCGCGCCGCCTCGCCGGGAGGGCCGCCCGCTTCAGCCGAGCGGGCTGTCGGGGATGAAATCGCGGCGCGTGCAGATCGACACGACCGGCAGCCCCGCCGCGCGGATCGCCTCGGCGCCGCCCTCGAGGCGGTCGACCAGGGCGATCACACCGACCACCGAGGCGCCCGCGGTGCGCAGCTTCTCGACCGCCTTCAGCGTCGAGCCGCCCGTCGTGATCACGTCCTCGAGGATCGCGACGGGCATCCCGGGCGCGAGCCCGCGATCGCCCTCGACCAGGCGGCGCGAGCCGTGGTCCTTGACCTCCTTGCGCACGTACAGCGCGGGGAGGGGGCGGCCGCGCAGGAAGCTCGTGAGCGACACCGCGCTCGCGAGGGGGCAGCCGCCGAGCTCGACGCCGGCGACGGCCTCGCACCGGGGGAGCGCGTCGAGCGCCTCGAACATCAGCGCGCCGACGAGGGCGTGGCCCTCGGCCGTCAGCACCGACTGCTTGCAGTCGATGAAGAAGTCGCTCTCGCGGCCGGATGCGAGGACGACGCGCTTCTGCTCGAACGATCGCTCGCGCAGCAGCGCGACGAGCCGCTCCCGCTCGGACGTGCCGGCGGCGCTCACCGCCCGCCCCGCTTGCGGAGCGACGCCTTCGCCGCCCCCTTCCGGAGCGCGGGGACGACGGGCGGCGGCGGCCCGCCGGCGCCCTCGGCCGCGTCGGCCTCATCGCCCTCGCCGCCCGCGGCAGCGGCCGACAGATCGGCCTCCTCCTCGTCCTGCGCCGCCGCGAGGCGCGGCTCGGGCGCGGGCGCAGGCCTCGCCTCGATCGGGGCCGGGCGGGCCGCCGGCGCGGGGCGCGCGGGCGCCGGCGCGGGGCGAGCCGCGGGCCGCGCGGCAGGCGCGGGCGCGCGCTCCGCCGGCGCTCGCGCCGGCCGCGCCGCCGCGGGCGCGGCCGCGGCGCGCGGCGCAGCTGCCGGGGCGGCGGCCCGGGCCGGGGCGGGCGCCGCGGCGGCGAGCGGCGCGCCGGTGGTGACGTTGCCGCGCACCAGCGCGCCGGCGTGGATGCCGATCTGCGGCGCGCCGAGGTCGCCGACGACGCGCGCGCCGGGCTCGAGGATCACGGCCTCCTCGCCGGAGATGTTCCCGGCGACCGCGCCGCGGACGACCACGCGCCGCCCCCGCACGTCGCTCTGGATGAGCGCGCCCTCGCCGATGGTCACGTCGCCGGTCATGACGACGCTCCCCTCGACGCGGCCGAGGATCTCGAGATCCCCGTCGCCCTGCACGTTCCCGCGGATGGCCGTCGTCGGCCCGATCGAGGACTGGGCGGCCATCGGCTACACGTCCATGTCGACGTTGCCCTTGAACGAGGCTCCGTCCGCGATGGTCAGCCGCGACGCCTTCACGTCGCCGACGAGGCGACCGCCCGCGAGGAGGTCCACGCGGTCGGCCGCCGTGACGTTGCCGGTCACGTTGCCGCCCACCTGGAGCGACGCCGCCCCGATGTCCGCTTCGACCAGCGCCCCTGCGTCGATGGTCAGAGGCCCCTCGACGGTGAGCTTGCCGCGCACCGTCCCGGCGACGATCACCTCGTCGTCGGAGGTGATCTCGCCCTCGATCGTGAGCCCGTTTCCGATGATCGTACCCGCCACGTTCGTGCTCCTCGTCGCGCCGTCGCGGCGCGCTTCTCCGTCCGTCAACGCGCGCTACCGCCCCGCCGGTTCGCGCCGGGGGCTCTGCGCGCGCCCGCCGGTCCGCTCCGAGAGCTCGGCCGGCAGGTCGAACTCCGCCTCGATGCGGCCGGCGAACGCCGCGCCTTCCTCGAGGATCACCTCGCTGCCGCCCACGTTCCCGGCGTACTGCGCGGTCGCCCGGATGGTGACGGGGCCGCGCGACGTCACGTCTCCCGTGAGCTGTCCGGCGACGACGAGCGAGCTCGCCTCGACGTCCCCGGTGACCGACGCTCCGTCCTCGATCTCGAGATCGCCGGTCAGCTGGATGTTCCCCTCGACGCTCCCCTCGACCCGGAGCGAGCCGTCGCCGTGGACGCGCCCGCGGATGCGGGAGCCCCTCCCGATGAGCGATTCGGCGGCGTCCGATTCGCGGTGCGTGGTTGTCGAGCCTCGGGCCATTCTCGTCTCCAGTGCGCGATGGGGGCCGCGCGAGCCGGGGCGCGCAGCAGAGGCCCGGCTCGTCCGCTCGGGCGGGGCGATCGGCGTCGCCCGGCCCTGCGGCGGCGCGGACGCTACTCCAAGGCGCTGCGCCTCGCAACCGGCGGGCGGGCTCGGTGCAGGGCGGGCTCGGTCCGGGGCGGCCTCCGCGCGCTGCAACGGAGCCCTCGGGCTGCAACGGAGCCCTCGGGCTGCAACGGAGACCTCGGGGGGAGGGGGTGTCGCGCGGGGGGCCGAGGGGGGCCCTCCCACGAACTCGCGCCTCGTGGTGGCGATGGCCTCCTGTGCGGAGGTGCCGAGTCCATGGGCGACCCGCTGCGACGCGGGCCGGCGCTCGGGTTCGTGGGGCCCTCCCCCTCGGCCCCCCGCGCGACACCCCCTCCCCCCGAGGGCTCTCTCCGAGGGAGGGGACGCCTGTGCGGTTGTCGGGAGGGAGGGGACGCCTGTGCGGTTGTCGGTCGTCCAGCACCTCGTAGGAGGCTTCCGGCGCTCCTGGCCGAGGTGATACGGTCTCCTTTGACTGGGCTTCCCTTGCTCGCGACGCCTCCGGTGCCCCTGACGGCGAACCGACTCGGACGGCTCGGCGCGCGTCGTCGTGAGACGAGCGCAGACCAACCCAACCCGGGGGTTTCCTCATGCGCAAGATTGCTATCGTGGGGTCTGGACAGGCTGGCTTGCTCGCGGCGCACGGCCTGGTGAAGGCCGGCTACGGCGTGACGCTCTACTCGGATCGGACACCCGAGCAGTGGCTCCACGAATCGAAGCCGACCGGCAGCGCCGCCCGGTTCGACAGGGCGCTCCAGCTCGAGCGCGAGCTCGGCCTCGCCTTCTGGGAGGACGCCGCGCCCCCGGGCGAGGGCGTCCAGCTGACCGCGTGCCCCGCGCCGGGCAACCGCCTCCTGACGCTGGCAGGGCGCCTGGAGCGGCCCTTCCGGGCGATCGATCTCCGGCTCCAGAGCCACCGGTGGATGCTCGAGCTCGAGCGGCGCGGGGGCAAGATCGCGATCGAGCCGGTCACCATCCCGCGGCTCGACGCCATTGCGGCGGAGAACGATCTCACCATCGTCGCCGCGGGACGAGGCGACCTGTGCAACCTGTTCGAGCGCGACCCGGCGCGCAGCGTCCACACGGAAGCGCAGCGCAACCTCGTCATGATCTGCGTGACGGGCCCGAAGCTCGGGTTCGACGGCGTCCCGCTGATTCCCGTCAAGTTCAACCTGTTCGCGGGCCTCGGGGAGGCGTTCTGGGTGCCCTACTACCACAAGGACGTGGGACCGAGCTGGAACTGCATCGTCGAGGCGGTGCCCGGAGGGGCGTTCGACCGGTTCCAGGGCGCGACGACGGGCGAGGAGATCGTCGCGATCACGAAGGAGCTGGTGAAGGAGCTCATCCCCTGGGACTACGAATGGTTCAGGACAGCCGAGCTGTCGGACAAGCATGGATGGCAGAAAGGTCGAGTCGTCCCGGCGGTGCGCAAGCCCGTCGGGCGGCTGCCCTCCGGCCGCATCGTGACGCCGCTGGGCGACACGGCGATGTCGCTCGACCCGATCGGCGGCCAGGGCGCCAACAGCGGTAACAAGATGGCGCGCAACCTGATCGAGTGCGTCGTGCAGCACGGCGATCGCCCCTTCGACGCCGAATGGATGACGCGCACCTTCGATCGCTTCTACGCGCGGCACGGCGGGCCCACCGACCGGTTCAACAACCTCCTCCTCTCCGGAGCGTCGGCGGGGATATTCCACCTCCTCTTCGCCCAGTACGGCAGCGACGGGCGGGCGGACAACGCGAGCCGACCGCAGGCGCTCGCGAACGCCTTCGTGAACAACTTCAACGATCCGGCGCAGCTCACGCCGGTCCTCGAGGACGTGGGGCGGGTGCGCGCGTTCATCGGGCAGACGACCGGGAAGCCGTGGCCGGTCGCGCTCGCGGCCGGGGGCGTGGGCGTCGGCATCGCGCAGGTGCGGCAGCGCCTCGGGCTGCCGCCCGGGCACCCGAGGGCGCCGGCGCACGCCGGGGGAGCATTCGCGTAATGCCCGCGCCAGCCCGCCCGGAGCGGGCTACGCGCGCCGGCGAATCCGGAGGTTCCACGCGACGCGGTGAGCGGCCCATCGCCATATCGCAACACGGGGCTCCGCGCCGGTCGCCCGGCGTGTCATGAAGCCGTTCGACGACCCGCCTCTCGTGCCCCTCAGGATGGGCGACGACCTCGGGCCCTATCGCATCTATCGCCGGCTGAGCAGCCCTCAGGGAACCGAGCTCTATCAGGCGCTGGACCGAGCCGATCCGGCCGCCCCTCTCGTCCGGCTGGAGGTCTGGGTGGAGCAGCCGCACGACGAGTTCATGCAGCTCTACTGGGACGAGGCGGCGCTCTTCACCCTCTTTCACCACGCTGCGTTCCTGCGCTTGCAGGGCCTGGGTAACGAGGGGCGACGCTATTACATGGTCCTTCCGTGGCGGTCGGCCCGTTCGCTGCGCGCGTGGCACGAGGCGGGATCGGGCCTGCCCTGGCCGGTCGGCGCGGCGCTCTCCATGGCCCGGGACGTTGCGCTCGGGCTGGGAGCGCTCCACCGCTGGACGCTGAACGGTGCGTCCATGAACGCCATCTATGGCGCGCTGAGCGCCGAGAGCATCCTCGTCTCCGCCCGAGGGCGGGTGCTGCTGCGCCCTGTCCCGGTGGCAGGCAAGATCGGGTACGGGCGCCCGCCCGACGCGCCGGAGCCAGGCCCAGGCACGCTGTCGCCCGAGGCGGTCCTGGGGTTGCCGCGCACCCCCGCCGCCGACGTGGCGTCGCTGGGCGCGGTGCTGTACCGCCTGCTGACAGGGGCGAGCCCTTACGAGGCCGGCTCTCCCATCGAGCGCCTCCAGCGAATCGCCGCGGGGCGCTTCGCTCCGCCCCGGGCCCTGCGGCCCGATCTCCCCGCGAGCGTGGAGCGGCTCGTCCAGCGCAGCATGGCGCGCGACCCGTCCGGGCGCCCCGCCGACGGCGACGCGCTGGCGCGGGCGATCGAGGCCACCGCCGCCGAAGAAGGCATCGCGCTCGGGGCCGCGGCCGTCCGGCGCGCCCTCCGGGAGATCGCCGGGCACAGGAGCCGCGACGACGTTCGAGCGCCGAGGCATCCGTACCGCGATTGAGGCGAGTGAGGCGAGGCAGCCACGTAGCGGTTCCCGCCTTCCGTCTCCCGCTGTTCAGCGAGAGACCTCGATTTCGTAGCGGGCGAGCTGCTCCTTGAACTCCCCCGGGAGCGCGAGCGACCACGCGGCCTCCCCGAGGCACTGGCGCACCGCCGCGGCATGCCTCCCCGCGAGCCTGACCGCGGGGACGTCGACCACCTCGTCCACCGTGGTCTCGAGCGTGACACGCGCGCTCTTCGGACCCGGAGGGCAGCCGCCGAACGCCTTGTCGAGCGCGGCGCGGAGGTGCGCGCGATGGTCGAACGCGCTCCCGCTCCCCGTCGGGCCGCCGTGGCCAAGGCTGCGCCTGAGCCCCTCGTGGGTGCTGGCCCCTCTTCCCGTGCCGCCTCCCAGGCTCACGGTCCTGGGACGCTTTCCGGGCGCGCTCGCGACGTAGCTCGTCACGGGCGAGACGGCGCCGCCGCGGAAGGCGAGGACCGCCATCTCCGGCTCGGTCAGCGACTCGAGGAGCTCGGAGCCGAACACGAGCGCAGACCAGAGCCGGCCGTGCGCCGGGTCCGGCGTGAACACGCGCCGCACGGGCCGCGCCCAGAGCTCGCCGGTCAGCACCGCCCTAGTGACCCGGCCGCCGTGGAGGCGAAGCAGCGCCAGGCCGTCGCCCTCGGGCAGCTGCTCGCCGAAGCCGACCTGCGAAAGGCCGGCTCCGCGCAACCGCACGTCCAGGCGGTCGATGCGGAGCGGGCGAACCCACTCCTCGTAAACGCGGCGCATGGCGCCGGCGTCGCCGGGCCTGGCGCTCGCGCGCGCCGTCCAGACGAGCCCCCCGGTCGCGCGCACCGGGGCGGCGAAGGGGTGCTCGTTGCGCGTGAGATCCGGCGCGCCCTCGCCGACGACACCGACGTGCACGAGCGCGCCGCTCTTGAGGATCGCGCCGAGGCGGCGGGGCGTGAGCGCGGAGCGGGTGCGGAGATCGGTGAGCGCGAGGATGCGGCGGGGGAGGCCCGCGGGCGTCGCGGCGAGCAGGGCGTCCGCGCGGGCGAGGGCGTCGTCGAGGCGGCTGCCGTTGCGGCGGGCGAGGACGAGCGTGCCAAGGTCGGCGGCGGCGCGCGCGGCGGGGACGAAGCGGCCGTGGCGCGGGCGGACCTCGCGGTCGAAGGTGAGGACCTCGACGAGGGAGCCGTCGAGATGGGAGAGATACGCCCGGGCGGCGGCGATGGCGGCGGCGCCGTCGCGCTCGGGGAGCGAGCGCGAGGCGTCGAGGAGGACGACGACACGGGCGTTGCGCGGCGGCTCGGAGAGGCGGAGCGGAGCGTCGATGCGGAGCGCGACGAGCTCGCGGCCGCTGCCGAGAAGCGAGGAGGAGAAGGCGCCGTCGAGCGCGAGCGAGGGGCGCGGGGCGAGGGCGAGATCGGTCTCGTCCTGCGCGAGCTGGACGGTGGCGCCGGGGGAGATGGGCTTCCCGTCGAGGAACAGGCGATCTCCGGGGCGCGCCGCGGAGACCACGACGGTGGCGGCGAGGGTCTCGGTCCCGACGCGTGGCAAGGTGAGGTGATGGCGGCCCTCGCGGTAGGCCGTGGGCAGGCGGAGGGTGTACTCGACGGTCCTGGGCTGGCCGGGCGCGCACGGGAATACCTGGAGCGCGAGCACGTCCTGCGAGCGCCACGAGAGGAGCGCCGGAGCCTTGGGATACAGGCCGCCGCCCCCGGTGAGCTCCCTGTACTTCGCGGCGGCGGCCTCGGACTCCATGAGGTCCGCGCGGAACCAGAACGGTCGTCCGTGCTTGAGCCCCAGCGAGGCGAGCCCGGTCGCGACCGCACCTTGCGGCACGTTGAGCAGGAAGAGCGCCTGATCATGGCGCGGGCCGCTGTTATGGACGGTGCGCTGGACGACGAGCTCGGCGTGCCCGCGGTCGAGGCGGAGCGCAATGCGGTGCTCCTTCTCGACGAGCGCACTCGTCTCGGTGCCCTCGACGGTGTCGAGGCCATCGGCCCGGGCGCCCGCGGCGGCGAGCAGCAGCGCGGCGCCGGCGAGGACGGCACTGGCGCGGCGAAGGGAGGCGGTCAGCGCGGCCGCGAGCGCCGGCCGGACGGCAGGGCGGCAGGCGCGCGGACGGGGGCGCGCGGTGAACATGCGAGGGGAGCGACAGTACGTGGCTGCGATGGTTCCCGCGCGGGGGCGGACAGGGCTCGGGAGGCTCTCCACCACATGCCATGTCACTGGCGCCCGCGGCGGCGCGCCAGGATCTTCTCCGCCGCGGTGAGCGGCCGCCCCTCGCGCGCCGTCTCGTGGCCTGCGGGGGCCGCCGTCTCGTGCGTGGCTCGCCCCGCCGCCGGTGCTCCGGCCGCACCGCGCTGCTCCGGCCGCGCGGCTGCCTGCTCTGCCGGCCATCCCGGCTGCGCGGCCCCCACGGATCCCGGCTGCGCGGCCTCCCCGGGCGGCGCCCCCCATTCCGCCTGTGCCGGCCTCCGCGTGGGCGCCGTCCACGCCGGCCCGCCCCCGCCGCGGCCCTCGCCCCCGCCGCGGCCCTCGCCCCCGCCGCGGCCCTCGCCCCCGCCGCGGCCCTCGCCCTCGCCGCGGCCCTCGCCCCCGCCGCGGCCGTCATCGCGCAGCGCCGGTCCCGCCTGCGCGCCCTCGCGCCGCCCGCGTCCCCGCTCCCGCGCCGACAGCAGCGCCCCCACCGTCTCGCCCGCGCTGGCCGCCTCCACCGCCGCTCCCGACCGCCGCGCCCGCAGCCGCTCCCCGGCCCGCGCGGCCCACGCCCACGCCGCCTCCGGCAGCGCGAGCCGCCGCGCCGCCACCGCGAGCAGCAACGCGAGCGCCGCCAGGCCGACCAGCCCCGGCGTCGCGTCCCGGTACGCGAACCGCCTCGACGCCCGGTCCTCGAAGATGCCCGCGAGCGTGTCGCGCCGCTTGCCCCCGGTGAACTCCGCGATCCGCGCGAGCAGCGACAGATCGCTGCCCGTCGGGCGCAGCTCCTCGCCCGCGGTCATCGCCGCCCCCGTGGTCCCCACGGCCTCCCCCGTCAGCTCGTCCCGCGCCACCGCCACGTAGGTGCCCGGCCGCGACAGCGGCAGCGTCGCCGTGTACGCCCCCGCGCCCGTCGCCTCGAGCGGGAGCTCCCGCGAGAAGCCGTCGGGCCCCGCCACGTGCACGACCAGCCGGCGGAACGACTGCGCCCGCCCGTCGTCGCCGATCACGCTCGCCCGCACCGACAGCTCGCCCCCCGACGCGTCCGCCTCGAGCCGCACGCGCGGATCCTCCGCCTTGCGCGTCACGTCGCGCGCCGCCTGCGCGATCATCCGCGCCGCGCCCGGCCAGCGCGTCCATGCCGCCCCCCAGCGGCCCTTCAGATCGCTCGTGAACGCCGCGGCCCGGCCGAGCCCCGCCGACCACACCGCGAGCACCGGATCCCCCTCCGGCCCGGACAGCAGCACCGTCGACCGGCTCTTCGGGACCGTCACCACGTAGCCCGCGAGCGGCGGCGCCTCGCCGAACGGCACGCCGGCCGTGATCGACGACGGCGCGCCCAGCGCCACCTGGAACGGCTCCTCCACGATCGCGCTCCTCGCCGCGAGGATCGTCTCCTGCGTGAACACCGCGGGCAGCCGCCCGGCGTCCTCCACCAGGTAGAACCGGCCGCCGCCGAGGCGCGACAGCGTCTCCAGCTCCGGCACGTCGCCGCCCTGGCCCAGCGCCACGACGCTCGTCGTGATCCCGCGGCGCATCGCCGCCCCCACCATCGCGCGGCACGGCCCCATGTTCTCCGCGTCCGACCCGTCGGCGAAGAGCAGCACGTGCTTCAGGTTCGTGGCCTCGCGGTCGAGCGCCCGGTACGCCGCGTCGAGCGTGATGTCGACGTAGATCCCGCCGCCGCCCGGCCCCACGGCGCGGATCGCCCTGTCGATCGCCGCCTTGTCCGCCACCGGCCCGAGCGGCACGCTCCACCGCACCGCCGTGTCCACGTGCGCGACGCCGAGCCGGTCGCCGGGGCCGAGCAGCGACGCCGACCGGGCGGCGGCCTCGTTGGCGAGCTCGAGCTTCGTGTGCGCGCCGGCGCTCGCCGCCATCGAGCCGGAGATGTCGATGCCGATCACCTCGGCCAGGCTCGCCCGCCGGCGCTCCTGCTTCAGGTCGAACGCGACGGGGGAGACCTCCTCGAGCGCCGTCCGCGCGTAGCCGCCCGGCCCCATGCTCCGGTCGCCGCCCATCAGGATCAGGCCGCCGCCGAGATCGCGCACGTAGCTCGCGAGCGCCTCGATCTGGTTCGGCGACAGGTCCGCCGCGCGGAGGTCGCTGAGCACCACCACGTCGTAGCCGGCGAGCTCCCCGAGGTCGGCCGGGACGCGGTCGAGGCCGCCCTCGTCCACCCGGAACGCGCCGTCCGCGAGCGCCCGCGCGATGAAGGCGCCCTGCCCGGCGTCGCCCTCCAGCACGAGCGCGGCCGCGGCCCCGCGCACGCGCAGGAACGCGCTCGCCGCGTTGTCCTCGGCGGCCTCGTCGAGCCGCGGATCCTTCGCGGTGATCTCGACGTCGTAGCGGTGCAGCCCCGGCCCCGGCGCCTTCTCGCGGATGCGCAGCACGTCCTCCCCGGCGGCGATCGAGGCGTCGGCGCGGGCGATGAGCTCGCCGTCGCGGCGCAGGCGGATCTCGACCTCGGCCGGCGACGGCGACGAGGTGACGAGCCGCAGATCGAGCGCCTCGCCCTCGTCGGCCCGCGCGGGCGCGCGGAGGGCGACCACGCGGACGTCGGGGACCATGCGCTGCTCCAGCGGGAGCACGTCGATCGGCAGGCCGGCGGCGACGGCGGCCGCGGCCGCGGCCATCGTGTCGCCGCGGGTGGCGACCCCGTCGGTCAGCAGCGCGACGCGCGCCGCGGAGTCCGGCGGCACCTCGGCGAGGGCGCGCCGGATGCCCGCGGCGAGGTCGGTCCCGTCGCGGCCGAGCGCGACCCGCTGCGGCGCGGGGAGCTGCGAGCGCGGGCGCGGCGGATCCTCGGTGGCGGCGCCGGCGGCGAACGCGATGGTGGCGATCCGGTCGTCCTCGCGCATGCCGAGCTCGGCGACGGAGAGCTCCCGCGCGACGCGCTCGTCGGCGTTCGGCACGAGGTCGATCGAGCGGCTGCGATCGATCGCGATCAGGACGGTGAGCCGGTCGAGTGGCCGGCCGATCTCTGGCCCGGCCGCGGCCATGGCCGCGGCGAACGCCGCGAAGGGCGTAAGGAGATCCCCGAGCCGCGTGCGCCACGCCCCCTGCCTGCGGGCGTACGGCGACGCGAGCGCGAGCGCGAGGTATCGGAGCGCGACGAACGACGTGGCGCCCGCCGCGAGCAGCGTGCCCCAGGGCCGCGCGAGCCGGAGCTGCGCGCCCGAGAGCAGCCCGCACCAGGCCAGCCCCACGTAGAGCGCCGGAAGCGCGCCCGCGAGCATCCAGGCGAGCAGGATCGGGCGGCGGAGCGCACCCTGTCGGAGGGCGAGGCGGAGCAGCGCGGCGAAGAGGAGCGCGCCGGCCAGCGTGGCGACATAGGGCAGGGCGCGCAGCGCGGCCGCCGGGATCAGGGAGGCCTCCGTTCGGTCCGCATGCGGTCGTGCCGCAGTAAATCATCTTTGCGGCGCTCCGGGGATGCCGCTTCCGCGGGTGTGGCCGAGTGCCCCATCGGGGCAGCCGTGCGGCGTCCCTGTCGGTTTCAAGCGGGTTACGGGCGGCATTTTGGCCCCGCCTGTTCACATTCCCATGTTTGTCAAAGATGGCACGTTGTCTGCTTCAGCGCGGGCACGGGTGCGGCGGGGCCGCGCAGCAGGGGGCAGGAGAGATCATGTCGCGCATCGAGACCACGGACGCCTGGAGCACCTCGGACGACAGCTCATGGGACCTCGACGAGGGGTTCGGTGAGGCCCCGTGCGGCGTGCATTACCAGGAGGGGGATCTCGTCGCGGGCAAGTACCGGCTGGTGCGCAAGATCGGCGAGGGGGCGATGGGCACGGTCTGGGTCGCGACCAACGTCGCGGTCGGATCGGAGGTCGCGATCAAGCTGATGCGGCCCGAGCTCCGGTCGGCGGAGCTGAACGAGTATTTCCTCCGCGAGGCGCGCGCCGCGGGGCGGTTGAACCACGCGGAGATCGTCCGGATCTTCGACCTCGGCGAGACGGCCGAGGGCGATCCGTACCTGGTGATGGAGCTCATCGAGGGCGAGTCGCTGAGGAGCGTGCTGGCGCGCGAGGGGGGGATGGCGCCGGAGCGGGCGATCGCGCTCTTGTTGCCGGTCGCGGGCGCGATGCACGCGGTGCACGAGAAGGGGGTCGTCCACCGCGATCTCAAGCCGGACAACGTGATGCTGGTGCGCCGCGGCGGCGGCCGGCTGCAGCCGAAGGTCGTCGATTTCGGCGTGGCGAAGCTCGTCGCCGAGCGCGAGGAGGGGCATGCGGCGGCGGGCTTGGAGGTGTTCGGGACCCCGGACTACATGCCGCCGGAGCAGGCGCTCGCCGTGCCTGACGTCGATCGCCGTGCCGACGTCTGGTCGTTCTGCGCGACGCTGTACGAGCTGCTCTCGGGGCGGCCGCCGTTCTCGTCGAAGAACGCGCTGGACGGCCTGCGCGCGGTCCTGCAGGACGCGGTGCCGTCGCTGGTCGACGCGTGCGGCCTCGACGCGGATCTCTGGGCGATCGTGGAGCGCGGGCTGCAGAAGGAGCCGTCGCTGCGCTGGTCGAGCATGCGCGAGCTCGGCGAGGCGCTCGCCGCGTGGCTGAAGGCGCGGGGCGTCCGGGAGGACGTGCGGGGCGTGTCGCTCGAGGGCGAGTGGCTCCCGCGCGAGGAGGCCTGCGCGCCCGTGAGTTGTGGCGTAACGCCACGCCTTTCATGGTTGGAAGAGCGAGGCCGGCCAAGCCGCCGGTGGTCGTCGCGCCGCCGGGGGCACCGGCTGCACCGGGGGCGGCCTCATGCGGAGCAGGCGGCTTGCCCGTGAGGGCGGGGGGCGCTGAGGAGCGGTCCGGGCCCGTCAGCGTGCGGTAGGTGCGTGCGATGGGCTGGTGGAAGCGCGGCACGGCGGAGGGCATGGCTTGACCTGCCGGCCTGTGTCTTGCTTTGCTCTGGCGGGTGAACGCTCGCGCAACACCACCGCTGCGCATCGCGCGGCTCGTAATCGAAAATTTCCGGACGTTTCGAAGTCCCACGGAGATCGTCTTCGCATCCGGCGGCACGGCGGATGCGATGCCCGTGTTCCACGGTTCTAACGGGACCGGTAAATCGAGCGCTCTCGCGGCGATCGATCTGTTCTTTCGGCTCGCCTCCTATTGGTTGAGCTCGGCCGTTAGCGCCGGCGGAACCAAGCCATTGGACACAGTGCTCAAGCTGCGGTGGGACTTCAGAGACAGCCACTTCGGCTTGACGATGAACCACCGGAGCTGGCCTCCCGGTGTTCGTGACCCACAGCGGATCGAGGTTCACTTCGATGATGCGCGGCTCGGCGCGCTGCGCGTTACGCTGACTCCGTCGGGCAATGAAGTCATCCTCGGACTGGAGATGGCAACATCCGCCCCAGCAAAGGGTTGGAGGGAGCCGAGGGGCAAGAAGGTGTCGCGACTGCGACCGTGGGAAGAACTCACGGAGAATGGGCCGCAAGATGACGAGATTTCAGCGCTAAAGAACGCCATCGAGGCGCCGCTCGGCCCTGGAAGCAAGCCGTTCTTCCTGCTGGACGCTCGCCGTCGCGACTTCCGCGGGATCGGCGAGGGGTGGCCGCACGACGAGGGGACAAGTACTCTGTCTGCGACCACAGCCGAACGCCTCCTCGCACTGGCCACATCTCTCGATCCGGAAGAGACGGAGCGCTGGCGCGCCTTCGTGGACCTCATCCATCGGTTCAAGACGCTTTCGGATCGAGAGATCTCCGTGCTCCGGGCTCCCATATCCGGCGAGGAGGTCACCGATCTGCGCTTCGAGGTCCGCGGCAAGCAAATCCTACGGCTGTCCGAGCTCAGCTCGGGCGAGCAGCAGGTGGTCGCCCTCGTCGCGGCCGTGCTGACCTCCCGCGCCGCTCTGGTCGCCATCGAGGAGCCGGAGATGAGCTTGCACCCCGACAACCAGGAACTCGTCCGCGGGATCCTGAGAGAGCAGGTGCAACGCGGGATCGTCGACCAGATCTTCCTCGAGAGCCACGTTCAGGTCTTCGACGGCCCGGAGGTGCTCAGGTTCAGCCGTTCCCCCGAGGGGGAGACGCGCGTCAGGCGGCAGCCTTCGCGCTCGCTTGACAGGCTCCGGGCCCATGCGCGCGAGAGCGGTGCTGAAGAGCAGTGGGTCACGCCGGACGGCTATACCCAGCTACCTGCGGAGATGCGAAACAAGCTCAGCTTGCAGAACGGTGGGTATCTCTGGTTCCTACGCTCCAGGCCGGAGGGCCGCTGGGAGGCGTGGACGGAGGCAGAGCTCGATGAGCAGCTCGGCCTCGGCGACGGGTCCTCGAAAGATACCTGACATGCGTCTGTGGATTGACACGAACGCAGCTCGCAGCCCGAGGGCGATTCGGGGCCTCTGCCGCCTCGCTCGTAGCAAAGGTGTCGAGGTCTTGATCCATGCGCAGGTCTACCTGGAACGACGCCGGCAGCAGCATGTCGAGAGTGGGGAGCAGTTCTCGGGGACGGCGTTTGATGACTTTCTCATGGTGCACCGGATCCGAGTTGTCGATATCCACCTCGATCAGCCGACCGCTGCGCGATGGGCTGACGAGTTGTGCCAGCGATACCCCACCGACGCCGAGTGGGAGCTGGCGAAGCACCGCACGCTCGGCGGCGAGTTGATCGCAGATTTCAAGATCATCCCTGGAAAGATGCCGATGACCACGGACTGGCTCATCGCCCTCGCCGTCGAGGAAGACGCCGAGTCGCGCATCATCACCCACGACAAGCACGAGGAATGGCGGCGGCTTCGCGACGCCGAGCCGAGGCGCGTATTGAGCTGGGACGAGGCGGTCACCTGGCTGGAGAACCTGCCCGCGGACGAGCCGTCGCCCGGCCGAAGCGCGTAGCGCGCCGCGCCGACCGTACGGTATCGCCCGCCCGAGGTGTGCTGGTGTTCGTCCGGCGGGGCCGGGCCTGTCGGGAGGTCCGGCCGCGCAGGCCGCGGCGGTGTATGCTCGCCGCACACCGCGCATGGACCTCGCCGAGAAGCTCGTCCGGCCCGCCACGCTCGCCGATCTCGACGAGCTGCCGCCCGGCTGGCGGGGCGAGATCATCGACGGCACGCTGTACGCCGTTCCTCGTCCGCGCTTCGCTCACGGGAACATCGAGGACCTGATCACGGCCGACCTCAAGAACCCCTACCAGCGCGGCAGGGGCGGTCCGGGGGGATGGTGGATCCTCTCCGAGCCAGGCATCCAGCTCGAGCGCGCGCCCGAGATCTCGCCTGACGTTGCAGGCTGGCGCCGCTCGCGCGTGCCCGTGCCGCCGCCCAAGGAGCCCATCGCCCTCGTTCCCGACTGGTGTTGCGAGATCCTCTCGCCGCGCACGGCGAGCTACGACAACCTCGTGAAGCGTCGCTTCTACGCCGAGATCGGCGTGCCTCACCTCTGGTACGTGGATCCCGCCCGGCGGACCTTGCTGGTCAGCCAGCTCGAGAACGGGCGGTGGGTCGAGCTGGGTCTCCACGGGCGAGACGAGAAGGTGCGCGCCGCGCCGTTCGAGGACGTCGAGATCGACCTGGCCGAGTGGTGGGAAGGGCTCGACGAGGACGAGGCAACCTGAACCCGCGCACCCCGAGGCGCGCCCCGGCAGCGCCCTAGCCCGCAGGGCTGCCGCCGCCTCGCAGCGGCCGGGGCACGCGCGTGAAATACCAGACGTCGACGACCACGAACGCGAGCGCCGCGAGCGCCACGAGCCAGGTCCACTCGGTGTGGGCGTCCGGCTCCCCCGCCGCGCTGGAGACCGCGACCCCGCCGCCGCCCTCCGCGACGACCGGCCTCGGCGTGAGATCGCTCTCGGCGACGCTCGTGAGGTTCGCTGGCACGACGGCCGACCCCGCCTGCGGCCCCTGCCAGGCGAGGCGGTAAAGGCCCGCGCGCGGCGTCTCGGCGACCACCGCCACGCCGGCGCGCTGCGCCACGTCGAGCCGCTCGCCGGCGGGGCCGATCGCCTGGAGATCCTGCGCCGTCGCCGGGACGCTCACGCGCAGCGGCTCGCCGGTGCGCGCCGGGCCGGTGATGCCGTGCGCGCGGTGGGCCCGCGCTTGCTCGAGCAGGTTGCGCACGAAGAGCACGAAGGACGCCTTGAGCGGCCAGTCGCTCTCGCCCACGTCGAAGCCGAGCAGCGTGCCCGTCCGCGACGACGTGGAGATGTCGGTCGCGATCGTGCCCTCCTGGGCGCGGATCAGCGCCTGCGCCGCCGCCTCCGGGGTGAGGGACGAGGCGGCGCGGAGGTGCACGCCGTCCAGCGTGAGGAAGCGCAGCCGCGGATCGGCCGTGTCCCACGACGTGAGCGTGGGGCGCTCGAGCGCCTGCCCGACGACCGTGCCGAAGCAGCGCCCGGGCGGCGGGTTCACGATCAGCAGATCGCCGCCCGGCGGGTCGGGCGGGCAGGCGCCGTCGATCACCACGAACGTGTCGGGATCGAGCCCGGGCGCGCCCAGGAGATCCGCGAGCCCGCCCGAGGTGACCGAGGTCATCGGGTCGGACGCGAGCGCCCGCTCGAGCCAGGCGGCGCCGCCGGAGGCCGCGCCCGGCTGCGCGCCCGTGCCCGGCTGCGCGCCCGCGCCCGGCTGCGCGCCCGTGCCCGGATCGCCCCGGCCCGCGCCGCCCGATGCGAGGAAGACCGGGAGCTTGTCGCCGGCCGGCACGCGGCCGTAGGCGACGTCGTCGAGCGGCATCGCGTCGCGCGGCGAGAGCTCGAAGACGAGCCCCTTGCGGTAGTCGCCGGGCGACGGGCGGAACGTGAGCACGACCGGCAGGCGCTCGCCCGGCTTCACCAGCACGCGCCGCGAGCCGAGCACGTCGAGCGCGCTGTCCTGCCGCATCGTCACGTAGACGTCGCGCGGTTGAGCCCCGAAGTTCGCGACCACGAGGAAAGCCTGCACCTCCTCGCTGGCCTCCGCCGGCTCGCCGCTCGCGCTGCCCGCGCTGCCGGAGCGCACGTCGACGCGGACGATGGCGGCGTTGTCGATGGGATCGCCGACGGTGATGACGTCGAGCGGGAGCGACACCCCGCGCAGCGCGCCGGGGCGGGCCAGGTTGCCGTCGGTGATCACCACGATCCGGCGGGCGCCGCCGAGCTGCCGGAGCCGGTCGACCGCGAGCGCGACCGCGGCGCCGAGATCGCCCTCGACGTCGCGCGCGGCGACGGGATCGAGCGCCGCCTTGAGCCGGACGAGATCGCGATCGAGCGCCGCGACGAGCCGCGCGTCGCGCCCCGCCTCGAGGATCAGCGCGTCGCTGCCCGGGGCGAGGCCGGACAGGAGATCCCTGGCGAGCTGCTTGGCGAGCTCGATGCGCGTCGTCGCCTCGCCCGACGGGCCCCGCGCGGCCGCGGACATCGAGGCGCTCGCGTCGAGGATGATCGCCACGTGATCGCCGGTGAGCTCGCGCCCGCGCGAGGCGGGGCGGGCGAGGGCGAGGGCGAGCAGCGCGAGCGCGAGCGCCTGAAGGATGAGCGGCAGCTGGGCGAGGAGCCTCCGGAAGGGCGCGCGCGCCATGAGGTCGCGCTGCGCGGCGGCCCAGAGCCACGTCGAGGGGACGCGGCGGCGGCTCCGCTTGATCTTGAGGATGTAGAGGAGGACGAGCGGGCCGAGCAGCGCGAGCAGCCACAGGCCGGTCGGCGAGAGCAGCGCGAGCGGGGCCCCCGCGGAGGCCTGGGCGAGCGGCGCGGCCACGTCAGTCGACGCTCCTCGCGACGAAGCGGCGGACGGCGCCCTCGAGCGGCTCGTCGCTCCGCGCCCGCACGTAGGTCGCCCCGTGCCGGCGGGCCCAGCCGCGCAGCGCCTCGCAGAGCCCGGCGAAGCGCGCCGCGTAGGCGGACAGGGCCGCGGCGTCCATGGTGACGTCGACGAGCGCCCCGGTCTCGGCGTCCTCGAGCGTCAGGTCCCCCTCGAAGCTCGGCGCGAGCTCCTCGGCGGCGACGACCTGGAGGAGCGCGACGTCGTGGCCCGCCTGCGCCGCGCGACCGAGCGCGGCGGTGACCGGGCCGGGATCGAAGAAATCGGAGACGACGCAGAGCAGGCCCGGCCGGGCGCTCTGCCGCACGACGGCGTCGATGGCCCGGGCGAGGTGCGTCCCGCCGGCCGCCTTCACGCCGTCGAGCGCGCGGAGGAGCGCGGCCAGCCCGGCGCGCCCGCGCACGGGCGCGTGCTCGCGGGCGATGCCGTCGCCCGCCACGAAGAGCTGCGCGCGCTCGGAGCGCGCGAGCGACATGTAGCCGACCGCGGCCGCGAGCCGCCGGGCGGCGTCGAGCTTCGTGGGCTCCCCGAAGTCGAGCGACGCCGACGCGTCGCACACGAGCCGGGCGATGACGTCCTCCTCGGCGCGGAACAGCTTGAGCACCGGCTCGCCGGTGCGGGCGTAGGCGGCCCAGTCGATGCGCCGCAGGTCGTCGCCGGGCGCGTAGGCGCGGTGCTCCTTGAACTCGGCCGACCCGCCGCGGCGCCGCGCGAGGTGCTCGCCGGCGCCCCCGGAGCGGGCGCGGATCTCGAGCCGCCGCTGCAGGACCTCGAGCTCGCGGACGAAGCTCGCGCCGAGCAGCGGCGCGGAACCGGGGCCGGAACCGGAACCGGAAGGAGGCGAGGGGAGCATCGGAGACGAGTAGACCTCGGCGCCGGCGAAGGGGCCAGCGGCGTCGCGACGAACGGCCGCCCGCCCGCGCGCGCGGCGTCCGCGTGGCGTCGACGAGGGCGGCGGGTGGGGCCCGGCCCGCGGCTGTCCGGCGGCTCCGAGACAAAGCGCCACCCTGGGGCACCGCGCCACATTCGGATTCTCCGGAGCCCTCCAATTTCCGTCCTCGGGCGCGCGTTCCCTCCGTGGCTCGCCGCATTCCCTCCGTGGCTCGCTTTATGCGAGCCGGCGCTGCGGTCCAGCTGTTCGTGCGTGGGCTCGACCGGGTAGAGCCGTCGATCGCCCTGTACCGAGGGTTCACCAGAGGAGGAGGCATCGTGAAGGCGCTTGTTTTCCACAAACCTTCCGACGTCCGCGTCGAAGACGTTCCGGATCCCAGCATCAAAGAGCCCACCGACGCCATCGTGCGCGTCACCGCGACTGCGATCTGCGGCTCCGATCTCCATATCTACAACGGCTTCTTCCCGCAGGCGCGGTCCATGGTGCTCGGCCACGAGTTCATGGGCGTCGTCGAGGAGACCGGCCCGCAGGTCACGAAGCTGAAGAAGGGTGACCGGGTCATCGTCCCGTTCCCCATCGCGTGCGGACATTGCTTCTTCTGTCAGGCGGCGCTCCCGGGCCACTGCGAGCGGTCGAACCCCAAGCACTATGGCCCCGAGGGCGGCGTGATCGAGAGCAAGGGCGGCGCCCTGTTCGGGTATACGGACATCTACGGCGGTTACGACGGCGGCCAGGCCGAGCTCGTGCGCGTCCCGTACGCCGATTTCGGGCCGCGGAAGGTGCCCGAGGGGCTCACCGACGAGCAGGTCCTCTTCACGACCGACGTCCTGCCGACCGGGTGGACGGCGATCGAGTGGGCAGAGCTGAAGGGCGGAGAGACGGTCGCGGTGTTCGGGTGCGGGCCGGTCGGGCTCGCGACCATGAAGATCGCCTGGCTGCGCGGCGCCGGGCGCGTCATCGGCGTCGATCGCGAGGAGTACCGCCTGAAGAAGGCCCGCGACGTCGCCCAGGCCGAGACCATCAACGTCGACAAGACCGACGCCGTCGAGGCGATCCGCTCGATGACGGACGGGCGCGGCGCGGACGTGTGCGTCGACGCGGTCGGGATGGAGGCGCATCGCACCGTCCTCGAGAAGGCCGCCAACGTGCTTCACGGCCAGGTCGGGACGATATCGACCCTGAAGCTCGCCTTCAGCGCCGTGCGCCGCGGCGGGGTCGTGCCGATCGTGGGCGTCTACGGCGTGCCGTATGACAACTTCCCGCTGGGCCAGTTCTTCGACAAGGGCCTCAGGATGAGGGCCGGCCAGGCCCCGGCGCACAACTTCGTCGATCAGATCCTGCGGCACATCCAGGAGGGCCACCTCCGCGCGGACGACATCATCACGCACCGCCTGCCGCTCTCGCGCGCCCCGCACGGCTACGAGGTCTTCAACAAGAAGCTCGAAGACTGCGTCAAGGTCGTCCTCACGCCCTGACCCGGATTCCACCGCTCCCCGCGCGCCCGCGCGCCGCGGCGCGCCCTCAGCGCCGCCCGCCGCCGGCGCGGTCGCTCCCCGAGCTCACCCCGACGACGCTCGCCCGTCGACGCGACCCGAGGCCGCGGCCTCGGGCGCTCCGGCGCCCGCGCCGCGCGGCGCGCAGCCCGGCTGCCTGACATCCGCGTCAGGGGGCGCGCCGGGATGTAGACGTATAAATTGTTGAATTTATGAATATTTTTGTGGGGTATGACCCTTGCTTTGGGCCGGTCCTCGGCAAGCCCCTCGTTCGCTTGCTTGGCCACCGTGCTGGCCCCCATCGCACGGAAGGACAGCCCCGATGCCTCGAGATCTGCGCTCGTATCGATCGCTCCTTCACCCTTTATGGCTAGGAGCCCTGGCGCTCCTCGTCCTGAACGATCACGCCCTCAAGGGGTCCGGCCTGCTCCCCGGATGGGCGACCGGAAAGCTCAGCGACTTCGCGGGTCTCCTGGTCGCGCCCGCGGTCCTCGCCTCGCTGCTCCGCCTCTCCTCGCGGCGCGGCTTCCTCGGGGCGCACGTCGCCACCGGCGCTGTCTTCTCGGCCATCAAGCTCGCTCCGGAGGCCGCCCGCGCGGTCGAGGCGCTCATGGCGCTCACGCCGCTCCCGTGGCGCATCACCGTCGACCCGACCGACCTCATCGCCCTGCCGATGCTCGTCGTGTCGTACCGCGTGCTCGGCGAGGCCGCGCGTCGACCCGAGCCCGCGCCGCGCCCGATCGCGCGCCGGCTCGCGCTGATGGCGGGCAGCCTCGCGTGCGTGGCCACGAGCTCCCCGCACGAGCCGTGCGGCGGCGACGAGGACCCGGCGTGCGAGCCGTGGGCACCGCCGCCGCCGCAGGAGGTCGCGTCGCTCCTGATCGGCAACGCGACCGAGACCGAGCAGCTCTTCCGCGTGCGCCGGCTCCGCGGGTCGGCGCGGGTCGACTGCAGCGTCATGCTCGCCGATCCGGGAGGGGCCCTCTCGCGCGATCTGTTCGAGAACGCCGAGACCTGGCTCATCGCGCCCGGCCGCGCGCTCCCGCTCGACAACGCGGGGTGCGACGCCTACCTGATCGACGCCGACGGGCTGCCGCTCACGCTGCTCGCGTGGTCGGCGGAGCAGTTCCCGGAGGAGCTCCTCGTCACCACGACGGACAACTCGCTGCCCGGCCGGGTGATCGCGCTGCAGCGCGACGGGGCCAGGCTCGCGCTCGCCGAGCACCCGGCCGTGTTCGACGCGCCCCCCGTCGAGCCCCGTCCGCCCGCGGAGGCGTGCGGCGTGTCGGTGAAAGGGAGCCGGCTCGACTGGACCGTGCCCGTCTCCGAGGCGGCGGTCCTCACCGGCATCATGTCGTCCCCGGACGGGTGCCACGCCCTCGCGCTCGATCGCGGTGAGACCTTCTTCCTCTGCGCTCCCGCCGAGGCGATCCCGTTCAGCGCGGGCGACCTCCTCCACCTGAGCCCGGTCGAGATCGACGGCGGCGTCTACCCGGAGCGCCCCGAGAACGAGCGGGCGCTCGCGCGCGGCATCCACATCGAGAGCGAGACGCACGCCGTGCTCGTGCTGCGCGGCAACGTGCTCGCCCGCGGATCGATGATCGGCCGGCAGCGGTCCGTCGATTTCCGGGCCGAGCTCACCCCGCTCAAGGGCTGCCGCGGGTTCCACGACGCGTGCGGCAGCCTCGTCGAGCCGCTCGAGGTGTCGCTCCTCGGCGACGACGTCTCCGGGGTCGTCTCGCTGCGCGCCGGAGAGAGCGCCGAGCTCGTCGAGGGCGCCGAGACGCTCCTCGTCGTGCGCGCCGAGGACATGCCCGTCCGCAACGCGGACTGCTTCACCGCCCCCATCGATCAACCCCGCCTGCTCGAGTCGATCTGGATCGCCGCCGCGCCGGCGCCCTAGGAGGTCACGCCATGAAGCTTCGAATGCATCCTCTCCTCGCGCTCTGCGCCGCCGCGGCGCTCGGCGCGATCGGCTGCGGCAACGACGCGAGCGACTCCGGCGGCTTCGCCGATCCGAGCGTGCCGGGGACCCCGCCGGGCAGCGTGGGCGTCTCCCAGGGCGGCTCGCAGGACTTCGGCCTGTTCCGCCAGATCCTGGAGGACGGCGAGATCCCAGGGCCGGACACGCTCGACGACGTCGGCTTCTTCGCCGAGCACAAGCTCGACTACCCCGCCCCGACCTGCGGCGACGACGTGTGCATGCACGGCCTGCTCGGGATCATGGGCAACATGATCAGCGGGTCGCCCTGCACGCTCATCCAGGTCGGGATGAACTCGCCCGTGGATCTCGGCGCGCTCGAGCGGCCGCCGCTGCACCTCGTCATCGCGGTCGACACGAGCGCCTCGATGATGGGCGACCCGATCGCGTACCTGAAGGCGGGGCTCGTCGAGATGATCGACGCGCTCGGGCCGGACGACCGGATCTCGCTCGTCCGCTACTCGAACGCCGCCGAGGTCGTCCTGGAGCACGCGGAGGGCTCGGACCGGGAAGCGCTCGCCGAGGCGTTCGAGGGGCTCGTCGCGGCCGGGTCGACCAACCTCTACGAGGGGCTCTTCACCGCGTTCGCGGTGGCGGAGCGGCACCTCGATCCGGGCTGGCAGAACCGCGTGATCTTCCTGTCCGACGGCGTGGCCACCGCGGGGCTCACCTCCCCGGAGCGGCTCGTCTCGCTCGCGCGCGGGTATGCGGAGATGGGGATCGGCGTCACGGCCGTCGGCGTCGGCGCCGAGTTCGACGTCGAGGCGATGCGCGGGATCAGCCAGGTCGGCGCGGGCAACTTCTACTTCCTCGAGGACCCGAAGGCGGTGGAGGAGGTCTTCACGGAGGAGGTGAAGACGTTCCTCGTGCCCCTGGCGCTCGACGTCGAGCTCGACGTCGCCGTGGGCGACGGCTACGTCGTGCGCGGCGCCTACGGCACGAACGGCTGGGAGGGCGGCGAGCGCGGCGGGGCCGTGCGCATCCCGAGCCTCTTCCTCGCCGGCCGGACCAGCGCCGCGGAGCCCGTCGGCTCGGGCCGGCGCGGCGGCGGCGGCGCCATCCTGTTCGAGCTCGTGCCGAACCCCGAGCAGCAAGGGGTCGAGGACCCGCACGCGGTGGGCTCCCTCGCGCTGTCGTGGAGGCACCCGCTGACCGGCGAGATCCACGCGCAAGAGGTGGAGATCGAGGCGCCAAGCACGCCCGACGCGCCGCCGAAGGGCGGCTATTTCTCCGGCGACACCGTCGAGAAGGGCTTCGTGATGCTGAACCTCTACGCCGGCTTCAAGCTCGCCGCGCAGCTGGCCGCCGACGCCGACCCCCGCACCGCGCGGCGCACGCTCGAGGCGCTGCGCCCGAACGTCGAGGCGTGGCTCGAGGAGCACCCGGACCCGGACGTCGAGGACGACCTGCGCTACGTCGACCTGTTCATCGAGAACCTCATCACGGCGGAGGCGAGCGTGCAGCCCTACACGCCGGCCGAGCCGCCGAACCCCTGGCCCGCCGATTGATTCCGCGCTCCTCCCGCGAGGCCGTTGCGTCGGAGACGCGCCGCGGCGGCCTCGCGGGGCGGCCGAGCCCGTCGCCCGGCATTCACACGGAGCCCATCCACTGGCGTTCACAGGCGCGCCCGGTGTCCTGAAACGGACGCGCATCGACGCGAACCGACGCGAACCGACGCGAACCGACGCGCCCTGAGCCGCTCCCCGCGCCGCGCAAATAGCGCTTCCCTGACGAGATTTGCCCTGTGTAGCATCCTGAGTTTGCGGCCGTTCGAAAAGGAGAGTTCATCGTGAGAGCATCCAGAATTCTTGGGTTGGCGAGCATCACCGTAGTTCTGACGGCCGCTCTCCCCGCGAGCGCGGGGATCGAGGAGTGCGGCAACATCCGCTTCGACGGGCTCTCGGACTGCGAGGTGCGCGTCTCGGCCGAGTGCAACGCGAGCTGCAGCGAGCTCGGTATCTACAAGACGGCGTGCGCCACAAAGCTCGTGCCGGTCTGCAAGACGGAGTGCTCCCTGTCGGCGGAGGCGACCTGCACGGACAGCTGCACCACGCAGTGCAAGACGGACTGCGACAGGGGCGTCAACGTCATCTGCTCCCACAACTGCTTCGTCGAGTGCACCACCGAGCGGGACGCCGAGTGCGCCGCCGCCGCCGACCCCGCGCAGTGCTCCGCGACGTGGGACGCGAACTGCGACAGCGAGTGCGACGCCCAGTGCGTGACGGTGGATGGAGGCTGCTACCAGCACTGTATCGAGTGCTGCGGGGGCTCGTGCACCGCCGACGCCAACATGGACTGCCAGACCACCTGTCAGGACGAGATCTTCGAGGAATGCGAGCACGAGTTCCGCGCGAACTGCGATGCTTCCTGCAGCGGGGACGGCGCGCTCTTCTGCGGGGGGAAGTTCATCATCTCCGGATCGCAGGTCCCGGCGTGCGTGAAGGCGCTGCTCGCGCAGGGCATCTCCGTCGAGGCCAAGGCCGAGGTCTCCATCGGCCCCGACGGCGTGACCGGGGATCTGTCCGCCGGCATGTGCGCCGTGAGCCCGGGGAGCAAGGCCTCCCTCGCCGCGCCGTTCGCCGCGCTCGCCGCGGCGGCAGGCTGGCTCGCGCGGCGGCGCAGGCGCGCGCCGCGCTGATCGGCGCCACGTGATCCTGCGGCCGGCCTCCCAGCTGCTCGCGCTGCTCGCCCTCATGGCCTCGGCCTGCGGGGGCGAGGAGGCCGACGCGCGCGTGGTGGCCGGCCTCACGACGGACATGGCGATCGGCTTCGAGGTCCACGCGATCGAGAGCACCACGAAGGTGGATGGCGTCATCACGCGCGCCGAGCGCCTCTCGTACGGCAGCGGCGATCTGTCGCTCCCGGCGGAGCTCCCGCTCGCGGAAGCGCGAGACGGCGCCGAGATCGAGCTGTCCATCGCGGCGTTCCGCGACGGCGAGGCGGCGCCCGTCGTGACGCGGACGGCGGCGACCCGCGCGGCCTTCGGTCGAAGCTTGCTCCTGCCCGTCTCGATCGACGCGGCGTGCTCCGGGCTGGCCTGCGCCGCCGGCGCGACCTGCGCGGCGGGGGCATGCGTCGATCCCTTCATCGCGCCGTCCGCCCTCGACGACCACGATCCCATGTGGATCGCGTCGGCGAAGGATGCGTGCAAGACGCCCTCCTCGGGCGAGCCGGCGATCGTGATCGGACAGGGGGAGAGCGCGTTTGCCCCCCTGGACGAGGGCGAGGTGGTGCCGAGCGAGGCGGGCCCTCAAGGGGGGCACCACGTGTGGCTCGCGCTGCGCGTGACCGGGCTCAGGCAGATGGGCTCGCGCCTGCGGGTGGGGGGCTACTTCCCCGAGCTCGAGCGCGAGCTGCTCCCCTTCACCGCCCTGGTCACGCTGCGCCGCGCAGGGGAAGGCCGCTGCGAGATCTACGGCATCCGCTTCCAGGTGGATCGCGGCCTCTCGGTCGAGGCCGTCCGGGGCCGAGCGCTCGACGTCGAGGTCGCCCTGGAGGACCCGAACGGCGACGCGGCGACGGCTGCGCAGCGGGTCGTCATCGCTCCCTGACATCTGGCGCAGCGACCCGGGCCTCCCGCCGCTGTCACCGCGACGCACGGAGCCGGACGGGCGCGGCGCGCTCCCGGCGACGTCGGTCTCGGGAGCGACGGCGACGCCAAGACCCCCGACGTTCTGCCGACGCTGCGATTGCATGGCGATTGCATGGCGGGGAGGGACACCGGAGGGGGGCCGCGACGCGCGACAGGGCGAGCGAGCGGTCGCCCGAGATCGGTGGGCCGAGCGGGCGCCGCTCAGCGGGGAGCCGAGCGGCCCGCGCCGGCGGCGCCCGTTCGCGATGCAGGGCCGGAGGATTCCGGGGTTGGGGGTAGATCATGGTGAAGCAACAGGAGATTGCGCGTGGAATGGTCGTCCGGAGCTCGGACGGCGAGAAGCTGGGCAAGGTGACGCGGCTCGACGTGGACGCGTTCGAGATCGAAAAGGGCTTCTTCTTCCCGAAGGAGTACGCCGTGCGCTACGACGAGGTGCTCGGCATCCGGGACGGGGACGTCATCCTCACGCACCCCCGCGACCAGCTCGCCGGGGCGCGCGACCAGGGGCGCGGGGCCGACGGCGCGATCGCGGCGGGCGACGAGATACGCGTGCCGCTCGTGGAGGAGGAGATCACGGCCGGGACGACGGTGCAGGAGGTCGGTCGGGTCCAGGTCAGGAAAGAGGTCGTGACCGAGGAGAAGCAGGTCACCGTGCCCGTGGCGCGCGAGGTCGTGCACGTCGAGCGCGTCCCCGCGAGCGAGGCGCGCCCGATCGCGTCCGGCACGACGATCGAGGAGGGGTCGATCAGCGTCCCTGTCCGCGAGGAGCAGGTGGAGATCTCGAAGCGGCCCGTGGTGAAGGAAGAGCTCCGGATCAGCAAGGAGGTCGTCCACGAGCAGGAGCAGGCGAGGGCGACCGTGCGCCGCGAGGAGGCCGAGGTCCGGACCGAAGGGCAGGTGCGGCGCGAGGACACGCCGGACGCGGCGCCCGAGCCGATGCCGCAAGAGCTGGCGACCGGGACGGGCGGCAGGCGGCGCTAAGCGCGCCGCAGCCGCCGCAGCCGCCGCGCCGCCGCGGCCGCCGCCAGGCACGCCGCGGCGACGGCGCCGGACCAGCCCGCGATCGCGCCGCCCGTGCGGCAGCCGCAGCCCCCGTCGCTCGGCGTCGCTCCGCCGGCAGGCTGTGCCCCGCCGGCGGACCCCTCGGGCGCTCCGCCCGCGCCCCCGCCGCCGCTCGACGCGCCCCCGCCGCCGCTCGCCGCCGTCGCTCCGCCGGCGCCGGTCGCGCCGGTCGCGCCGGTCGCGCTGGCGCTCGCGCCGCCGCTGGCCGCGGGGGAGCCGGCGTCCGGCGCGCAGTCCTCGTGGCCCGTCATCATCGCGATGCGCGGCCAGTCGAGCGGGCAGAGCGCCCCGACCGAGGTGCTCGTCGCGCAGTCGAGCGGGCCGCGGATGCACGCCTGCCGGAGCAGCGGCTCGAACGTCGCCCCGCCGTCGAGCGAGCGGCCGATCGTGAAGTCGTCCAGGAACTCGCTCGCGCACGCGTAGAGGCCCGCCTCCGTCCAGGCGAAGCAGCGCGGCGCGACGCTCGAGACGCGCTCGAACGAGAGCGTCGACGAGGGCGCGCGGAAGACGCCGTCGATGTCGCTGCCCACCGCCACCTCCGCGCCGTCCGGCGAGATCGCGAAGGCGCGAACGAACCCCTGCGTGTCGAACACCGGCGCGAACGTCGCGCCGCCGTCCTTCGAGACGAACAGGCGCCCCGGCGCGCTCGCGATCCGCACGTACAGCACGTCGGCGTCGCGCGGATCGACCCCCGCGATGTACGGCTCGCGCGACGTCGTGCTCCCCGGCACCACCGAGGTCTCCCACGTCTCCCCGCCGTCGGCCGAGCGCGCGATCTCCCCCTTCACGGGGCCGCCTCCGCCCGCGAGGCCGCTCACGTAGATGCGCCGCGGATCCGAGGGCGCGACGTCGACCGTCCGCGCCTGGAAGCCCGCCGGGAGGAGCGCCCCCGCGCTGGCCCAGCTCGCGCCGCCGTCGCGCGACGCCCAGAGGCCGTGCCTCTGCCCCGCGACGACGGCGACGACGTGCGACGGATCGCCCTGCCGGACCGAGAGATCGATCACCGCCTTCCCCTCGAGCTCGGCGGCGCGCGTGAAGGCGCAGCCGCCCTCGGCGCCGATCGCGATCCCGTCGCTCAGCGCGGCGAGCACCCTGCCGCCCTCCGCCGCCGCGATGGGCGGCGCGACGCCGCCCGTGTCGTCGTACCCGACCGCGCCCTCGCAGATCCACTGCCAGCTCGCGCCCCCGTCCCGCGTGGCCAGCAGGCCGTACGTCATCCGGGCCACGGCGCGCGCCGGGTCCGCCGGGTCGAAGACGATCTGGTCCGCGGAGGGAAAGACGCCGTTCGCAGCGGCAGGGGAGGGCAGCGCCGAGAGCGCCGCGGCGGCGAGCGCGGCGGCGCGCGCGCGGCGAGAGCGCGGCTTTGCAGCGCGCACGGGGGGCGATCGCATCGAGGATCCATCGTACCGCGGGGCGGGCGCGCGCACGCCAAGAACCGCCCACGCGCTCGCCGCGCCCCGCTACACTCGCCGCCAATGCCGGAGCGCATCGTCGTGTCCTTTCGAGGTACTGCGGCCCTCTCGCGACCGGACAGCACGGACGCGGTCCTGCCGTCGCTCGGCCGCCGCGGCGCCGCGCGCGCGCCCGCGACGCCCTCGCGCCACCGGGGCGCGCCGCGCGACGCGGGCGCCGCGGCGCGCGGCGACGAGAGCTACCTCGCGCGGGCGCTCGCGCTGAAGAAGCGCGCCGAGGCGCTCGGCGCCACCCTGTGCGCCTGGAGCGCGCAGACCTTCTCCTTCGAGTTCACGCCGGACGACATCGAGGAGGCGGTGCTGCTCGCCGCGCTCGCCGCGGAGGACGCGTCCGTGCACCCCGACGCGCGCTTCGCGGTCGGCATCGCGCAGGGGGAGATGACGTACGTCGGCGAGGCCGGGCGCTTCACCGCGCTCTCGTGGGGGCAGCCGCTGCTCGTCGCCGTCATGCTCGCCCGCATCGCCCTCCCGGGCGACGTGCTCCTCGACCCCGCGCTGCCCGCCGTGCTCGCGGGCGAGCTCATGACCCTCGGCGCCCACCGCGGCGTCGACGGCGCGCGCCGGGTGCGCGGCCTGCGCCTCGACGCGCAGCAGCCGCTGCGCCGGCAGGTCGCCGAGAGCGTCGCGCGCCTCGCTCGGCCGCCGCTGATCGGCCGCGACGGCGAGCTCGCCACGCTCGCCGTGCCCCCCGGCTCCCTCGCGCTCGTCCGCGCCGAGCCCGGCGCCGGCGGCTCGCGGCTGCTCCTCGAGCTGAGCCGCGTCCTCGCCCCGTCGCGGAGCCTCTTCGTCGCGCCGATCGGGGCCTCGCGCGAGCCGTTCGGCGCGCTCCGGCGCGCCCTCGCGCGCGCGTCGGCCCGCGCCGAGAAGGGCCGCGCCCGCGCGCCCTCGCTCCCGGAACGGCTGAGCCCCGCGCTCGCGCGGCTCATCGCCGGCGAGGGCGTCGAGCCGTGGACCGCCGCCGAGGTCGTCGCCTCGTGGCTCGCCCCGGAAGGCGCCCGCTCCGGCCTCCTCCTCGTCGACGATACCGGCGAGGTCGACGCCGCGAGCCTCGAGACGCTCGCGATCGCGCTCGAGATGGGCGGCGGCCTGCGCGCCGTCGTCCGGCTCGGGCGCTCGGAGCCGCTCCCCGCGCCGCTCAACGCGATGACCGTCTCCGCGACGGCCGCGCTGGGGCCGCTCTCCGCCGCGGGCGCCCAGGAGCTCGTCCGCCGCCTCCTCGACGGCTGCATCGACGAGGCGGGCGCGCGGAGGTGGGCCGCGCGCGCGCCGGCCTTCCCGCTGGCGCTGCGCGAGCTCATCTGCGAGGCGCTGGAGAGCGGCGCGCTGCGCTGGATCGGCAGGAGCGTCGCGCCGCGCCGGCGCAGCGCCGGGCGAGGCGGGCCCGCGCGCACCATGACCGGGGCCGAGCTCGCGGCGCCGCCCGCGTCCCGCGCGATCGAGGGCCGCCTGCGCCTGCTCGCGATCGGCCCGCGCACGGTCCTCACCGCGCTGGCGACGCTCGGCGGCGACGCGTCGGAGTCGGCGATCGAGGCCCTGTGCGACGGCACGGGCGCGCCGAAGGTCGCCGCGGTCCAGGCGGCGCTGCTCGGCGCCGGCTGGGTCGTCCGGCCGGAGCCGGGCTGGCTGAAGCTCTCCTCGCGCACGCTGCGCGACGTCCTGCTCGCGGCCGTCCCGCCGGGCGAGCGCTCCGCGTGGCACCTCGCCGCGGCGCGCGTCGTCGAGGACCACGCCGGCGTGCTCGGCCTCGCCGACGCGGCGTGGCACGCCGCGAAGGCGGGCGACCGGCGCTCCGCCGCCGACCTCGCCGGGCGCGCCGCGCGCGCCGCCGGCGACGCGCTGCTCGAGTCGTCGGCCGCCGAGCTGCTCGCGTTCGCCGACGAGCAGGAGACCGGGAGGGAGCACCGGCTCGACGGGGCGCCGGACAGCACCTCGAGCCAGCCGCCCACCTTCCGCACGCCGATCGAGGTGGTCGGCGACGCGCCGGATCCGCAGCGCGGCGCGCCCGCCTCGGACGGCTCCGGCCTCGACGTGTCGCGCGAGGCGGCCGACAGCGCCGCGCGCCGGCGGGGCTCCACGATGCCGGTCGAGAGCGGCGGCGCGCGCGACGGCGCCCCCCGCGCGTCGCGGCCGGACGGCGCGGCGGCGCTCCCGGACGGGGCGCCCGCGGGCTTCCCCGACGTGGCGCCGCTGGAGGACGACTTTCCGCTCGCCGACGCCTCGGGCGACCCGCTCGCGAAGACCTCGGAGTCGCCCGTCCTGTCGATGAACGACATCGCGGTGCGCCTCGCCGAGCTGGCCAAGCAGGCGCTCGTCCAGGGCGAGCTCCGCACGCTGGAGCGGCTCGTGGACGAGCTCCGCCGCACCGGCGAGCATCCGGAGCTGGTGGAGCGCATGACCGGGCTGATCTCGCTCGGGCGCGGCGCCAAGGACGAGGCGCTGCGGCGCTTCCGGATCGCGGCGGAGGCCGACGCGTCGCCCGCGCAGAAGGCGAGGGCGCTGCTCGCCTACGGGATCGCGCTCGCCGCCGCGGGCCGCACGGAGGGCGCCCTGCTCGAGGCGCTGAGCGCCCTGGCGCGGGCCCGCGAGGCCGCGGATCGCCGCGGCGAGCAGGCGTGCGCGCAGTTCCTGGCGAGGCTCGCGGCCGCGACCGGGCACGAGGAGGCGGCCCGCACGTGGACGCAGGTGGCGCGCCTCGCCGGCGCGGTGCCCCCTGCCTGACGGCGCATCGATTGACAGCGTCGTCGCGGCTGGCCATACCCGCGGCCATGTCGTCTCGAGAGCCCTCCGGCGAGCCGGCCTCGGCGCCGGGGACCGGCGAGGAGCGCGGCGCGCCGGATGCGAGCGAGGGGCGCGCCGCGCGCTCCGGCGTCGGCGCGCGCTGGATCGCCGCGCTCCTCGCGCTCGCGCTCTCGCTCGGCGCGATCGCCGTCGTCGCGCACCAGCGCTACGCCGCGGTGCACCTGCGCGAGCTCCCGAAGGTCCCCCGCTGTGTCCGCGGGGCGCGGGTCGCGTTGCGCAGGCCGGTCGCGGTGTCCGGCACGGAGCCCCGCCAGACGGCGTCGGGCGAGACGGTCCACCTCACGCCCGGCGAAGACCGCGCCGTCGCCTGCGCCCTGCAGTTCGACGAGGTGCTCGCCCGCCACCTCGCCGGAGCGCTGGCCGAGCAGACGCCCGCGCAGCGCGCCGCCCGGTTGCTCGAGCTCGTGCGCGACCGCGTGCCGCCGGATCCGGCGCACGATCGCTCGGCCTCCGCGGCCTACATGATGGCCTCGGCGGCCCTGCGCGGCCTGCCCGAGGACGCGCCCGAGGTCCGCGCCGCCGCCGAGGCGCTCGAGCAGCACCACGCCTGCCGCTTCGCCACGCGGCGCGCCTGCCCGACGCGCCCCCCGCCGCCGGCGCTCGTGTGGCTCGCCGGCGTCCCCGCGGCGCTGAGCCTGCTCGGGCTGCTCGGGATCGGCCTCGCCGCGGGCGCCGCGCGCTACCGGCGCTGGACCGCGCGGCGGGGCCGCTGATCGCCCGCGCGCCTGCCGTCGAGCGCCAGCGCGCCGGCCGCGGACCGCGCGCCGGCCGCGGATCGCCCGCGCCCCGGTCGCGCCCCCGCGCGCCTCAGTCGATCGCCTCGACGCGGAAGCTCGACTGGACCAGGCGGTGACGCCCCGCGCCGATGTCGGCCACGTCGAACCCGAAGCCCGCGCCCTGGTGGTGGATCCCGCCCGACGTGGCGCCGCTCGGCATCTTCACCGACGAGCTCACCGTCACGTAGACCTTCGCGCCCTTGGCGAACGCGGCGGTCATCGCCAGGACGCGCCCGGCGAGCTGCGCCGCCGCCTCGCGCGCCACCCGCGCCCAGAGCGCGGCGGCTCCGGCCGTCGACGACAGCGCGCGCACCCCGAGCACCGCGCCGGCGCCGCTCAGCTGCACCTCGAACACCGCGCGCGCCGTCGCGGGCGTCTCGGCGGCGCGCACCGCGTCCGCCACCACGGACGCGACCGTGCCGGCGGCGGGCAGATCCAGCCCCAGCGTCTTGTCCCGATCGCGCATCGCCTCGCGCAGCACCTCGCCGCCCCTGTCCATCGACACCTCGCGCGGCGCGGGGGGCGCGGTCGGCGCCGCCGGCGCCGGCGCGCGGTCCGGGAGCACGCCGGGCAGCTGCCACACCGGTACGCCGCCGAGCCCGGCCACGCCCGGCGGCCCCTCGGCGCTCGGCGGCCCGTCGTACTCGGAAGCCGGCGCCGGCGCCGGCGGCGCGGCGGGGCCCTCCCGCGGCTCGACCGGCCCCTCCGGCGGCGCGGGCGCCTCCGGCTCCCGGCGATCGCGGCGCGCCGTCCGCCCGAGGGCCGGCGCCGCGTCCTCGCGCGGCCGCGCCCCGTCCGGAGCGCGCGGCGGCGCGCGCGGCGCGTCCCGCTGCGGAGCGAGCGGCGCGACGGGCTCCACCTCGATCTCGACCTCGCGGTAGACGCCGCTCGATCGGGCCACCAGCGCCGGCGCCGGGCGGTCCGCGATCCGCGAGAGCCACGGGATGGCAGCGTGGAGCAGCGTCGCTGCGATCAGGAAGCGGGCCTCACGGGGGAGCAAGCGCGGAGCACCTTGCTGGGTGACGGGGAGGGGTGCAAGTGCGCGTTTCATCGCCGCCGTGCTCTGTTCACGGCGCGCACCTCACCCGCGCCGCCGCGAGCACATCGCTCTCGCTCCCCCGCTTCGACGCCCGGCGGGCTCACCCACGCGTGATCCAGCAGGGCACATCGTATTACGGTCACGCTTAAATCTGCGCTCACGGCACGGTTGCCGCTTGAGCTTAGGGCCGTGCTGGTCGATCCTCCCGCTGCCACGGCGCCTTCCAGGCTCATGGCAGGAGCAGAAACGCAGCGCGGCGCCGCACGTGCAACGCGCTCACCGAACAGAAGCAGCGCCTGGCAGCCAAGGCCGAGCGCTACGTCCCCGATGTGAGGAGGCGTATCGACATGAAGGGAAACGTGTGCGCAGACAGGTCGCCTGCGGACCTCTCACCGACGCCCACGCCGCCGCCCGTCACCGTGGTCCAGGGCTCCCCGGATCGCGGTCTCCCCCTCGACACGCCGCCCCTCGGCGCGGCGTCCGGTCCGCTGGAGCAAGGGCTGCTCTTCGATCCGCCGCCCCTCGGCGCCGAGCCCGGTCCGCTGGGGCCGGGGCCTCTCTTCGAGGATCCGCCGCCCTCCGGCGCGGCGCCCGGCCCGCTCCCGCCGGGGTTCGCGCCCGGCCTGGTCGATCCCGCGCTGTCGGGGGCGCCGCTCCACCTCGCCGGGGTCGGGCCGTACGGCTCGTTTTCCGCGCCGTCGCCGCGCGAGCGCCGCGCCCGCACGTGGCACGCGCTCGGCGCGTTCGTCCTCGCCGCGGCGACCGTGATCGCCGTCGTCGTCCTCACCGCGCGCGGCATCGCCGCGAGGATGCCGGTCAACGGCGAGGCCTTCCGCGCCATGACGCCCGTCAGCCGCGCGCTGCTCCTCGCCTCGCGCTCCGTGGCCGAGGGCGCCGCGGCCAGGGTGCTCGTCGCGCCCGAGGTGTTCGCGCGCTGGCAGGGGGCGACGCCGCCGCCCGAGATCCGGCACGACGGCTACGCGTCGATCCGCGGCGGCGTGCTCTTCACGCCCGAGACGTTCAGGCCCACCGGATCGAGCTACGATCTCGTGATCCACTTCCACGGCAACACCCAGCTCGTCCGCGAGAGCGCCGAGGTCGCCGGGCTGAACGCCGCGGTCGCCGTCATCAACCTGGGCATCGGCTCGGGCGCCTACGAGGAGCTCTACGCGCAGCCGGGCGTCTACGAGAGCCTGCTCGCGGACATCGACCGGGCGCTCGCCCAGCGCGGCCTGCCGACCCCGAAGCTCCGCCGGCTCGCGCTCTCCTCCTGGAGCGCGGGCTACGGCGCGATCGCGAAGATCCTGGAGCTCCGCCGCGGCATCGACGCGCTCGACGCGATCCTCGTCACGGACGGCATCCACTGCGGCTTCGTCCCGGACCACCCGAGCGGGCTCAACACGTTGCAGCTCGCCTCGTTCGCGCGCGCCGCGCAGCTCGCCGCCGCGGGGCAGGTGCTGTTCACGATCACGCACTCGGAGATCGACCCGATCGCGTACGCCAGCTCCAGCGCGACGGCCAACTACCTGCTCGGCGCCGCGGCCGGGCACCCCGTCGATCGGTCGCCAGCGCACGAGGCCCCGCCGCACCTGCGCCTGCGCGCGGCCGAGGGCGCCGTCTCGAGGAAGCTCGAGAAGCAGATGATCCCGACCACCGAGGCGACCGTGGGCGAGCTCCGCGTCCGCGGGTTCCGCGGCAACACGCCGGAGCACCACATGGCGCACCTGCTCCAGATGGCCTCGACCGTCCTCCCCGAGCTCGTCGAGCGCTGGCGCGACGGCGGCGACCCCGCGCCGCCTTCCCCTTGAGCCCGATCGCCCGCGTCAGCTCCGGCTCCGCGCCTCGTCCATCCAGGCCTTGATCGCCCCGGCCATCGGGTGATCCGACCCGAGCTCCGCCTCGGCCAGCCGGAGCGCCCGCTCGTAAAGCGGCAGCGCCGCGGACGGCCGCCCCGCGGCGTGGTGGACCTGCGCGAGCCGGACCAGCGTCGGCCGGAGCGACGGGTGGGCGTCCCCGACGATCGCCTCCCGCGCGGCCAGCGCGCGCTCGTACAGCGCCGCCGCCTCGGCCGCGTCCCCGAGCGCCTCCCGCGCGGCCGCCAGGTTGTGGAGGATCGACGCGCGCAGCGCCCCCTCCACGGCGGGGTCCGCCTCGGCGATCTCGAGCGCCCGCCGGAGCATCTCCTCCCGCTCGGCCGCCGGGCGGTCCTCCTCGAAGAACGTGGCCGCGTTGTAAAGCGCCTCCGCGACGAGCGGGTGGCGGGCGCCGAGCGCCCCCTCGCGCAGCGCGACCGCCCGCTGGAAGAGCGGCGCCGCCTCTGCGCGCGCCCCCTTCCGGCCGAGCAGCAGGCCGAGCCGGTTCAGCAGCGCGGACAGCTCGACCGGATCGGGGTCGCGCATCCGGTCGTAGCCCGCCAGCATCCGGCGGAACAGCGCCTCCACGTCCTCCGCCGCCCCCTGGCGCTCCAGGATGGCGGCGAGCTGCTCGAGCAGCCTCGGCAGCGGCGGGTCCGCGCCCGCCCCCGCCGCCTCGGCGATGGCGATCGCCCTGGCGGAGCTCGCGCGCGCCTCGGAGAGCCGCCCCTGCGCGAGCTGCGCCGAGCTCAGCGCGTAGAGCGGCCCCGTGAGCTCGGCGTCCTCGGGGCCGTAGATCTCCTCGGCGATGGCGATCGCCCGGGCGCACGTCGCCTCGGCCTCGGCGTGGCGGGAGCCGGCCAGCTCGGACGCCGCCTGGTCGAGTAGGCTCCGGTACTCTCTCCCCCTCCACCAGCGCCGCAGGGCGCGATCGGGTCGCATCCTTCTCTACTACCTCGTCCCCACCCGCCGGGGCGAGAGGGCCGGCAGGGACGTCCGGCGCCCGCGGCGGCGTCGCGAGGCGGGGACGATCGGAAGAGCGTTGCGCCGGCGCGGAGCAGTGTAATCTGCTCGCAGGGTCTCGTGGTGCGCAGGTGGGATGCAGACGCTCGGTGCCAGCAACTGGCGGTCCTCTTCGATCGGGGCTATGGCGCTCGGCGCATGGTGCAGCGCCTCCCGCCCGGCCTCGGGCAGGGCCTCCGGGCGGGCTCCCGGCAGGGGACACTCGGCCTCGCGGACGGGGCGATCGAGGAAAGGTCGCCAAGGACTTTTCTTCCGTTTAGACTGCCCCGACGGCCCCACGCACCGACGCCCCCCACGATCATGAGGTTCAAGCTCACGCATCGCGAGGCATCGTTACCGAGGGGAGGGCTCGCCCGCGCCCGCACGGGGAAGGCGACGGAGTTCATATGAGTGCCAACGAAAACGTCGTCGATGAAGTAGCGCGCAGCGAGCCGATCGATCCGTTGCTCGGAAAGGTGCTCAACGGCAAGTTCAAGATCCTGTCCATGCTCGCGACCGGCGGCATGGGCACGATCTATCGCGGCGAGCAGATCCCGCTCGGGCGCCCGGTGGCGATCAAGGTCCTGATCCCGAACCAGGCCTCGCGGCAGCTCGACCCGAACTTCCACAAGCGCTTCTTCCTCGAAGCGAGCATCCTCGCGCGCCTCCAGCACCCGAACATCGTCACCGTCTTCGACTACGGCCGCATCGAGGCCGACGATCAGGACCGGTTCTTCATGGCGATGGAGTTCCTCGAGGGCGAGACGCTCTTCCGGCGCGTGCGCCGGCAGGGGCGCCTGCCGCCGCCCGAGGCGATGCGCATCGCGCGGCAGATCGCGCGCGGGCTGCGCGAGGCGCACAAGCACGGCGTCGTCCACCGCGACCTCAAGCCGTCGAACGTCATGCTCGTCTCCAACGAGGACTCCGAGGAGGCGGTCAAGATCCTCGACTTCGGCCTGGTGAAGCAGCTCGGCGACGACTCGGAGGAGCTCACGCAGCAGGGCGCGTTCCTCGGATCGCCCCGCTTCATGTCGCCCGAGCAGATCTCGCACGGCAAGGTCGATCTCAGGACCGACATCTACTCGCTGGGCGTGATCCTCTACCAGATGCTCTGCGGGAAGGTCCCGTTCGAGTCCGAGAAGTCGATCCAGATCCTCATGGCGCACCTCCAGCAGCCGGTGCCGCGCATGAAGGATCGGAACCCGGACGTCGACATCCCGGAGCCGCTCGAGGCGCTCGTGATGCGCTGTCTGGCGAAGGATCCGGACGGGCGGCCCGCGACGATGGACGCGCTCATCCAGGGCCTCGGCGAGTGCGCCCGCGGCATGGGCGTGACCACCGCCTTCGGCGGCACGCAGATCACCTCGTTCGAGTCGCTGCCCGGCGTGCAGATCTCGTCGCGCTCGTCGACCGTGCAGGCGCTCAAGGAGGCGGTGACGCTCCCCGCGCCGTCGACGGACGACGAGGCGAGCGGCCGCACCTCCGGCGTCGGCACCGGGGTCTCGGCGGCGACCACGGCGGACGCGTCGAAGGGCGCCGCGGGCGCGCAGGAGGCGCGCCCCGGCGGCGGACGCAAGGCGGCGATCATCGCCGCCATCGGCGCCGTCGTCGTCGCGGCGGTCGTGTTCGTGCTGACCCGCAGCCCCGCGCAGAGCGAGGCCACGACCGATCCTCCGCCCGCCGCCGCGCCCCCGGCGGCGAGCGCGCCCAGCGAGCACAAGGGGGCGCCGTCGTTCATGCTCATCATCGAGTCGATCCCGCCGGGCGCCGAGGTCCTCGAGGACGGCAAGTCGCTCGGGCTCACGCCGCTCCAGCTCTCGATCGAGAACGAGCAGGTGCGCGCGGCGCCGCGCCGGCTGACGCTGCAGAAGGAAGGCTTCCAGCCCTACTCCATCGTCCAGGGGCCGTCCGAGATGTCCGTCCAGACCGTCGCGAGGCTCGCGCAGGCGGCGGCGCCGGCGAAGACGGAGGACCAGCCCTCCAACTCGGGCAGCAAGAGGAACTGGGGCCGCTCCGTTCGCCCGGCCGCGCCTCCGCCCACGACGAAGCCCTCCACCCCCGAGAACACGGCGCCCCCGATCCGGATCGACCGCTGACGTTCAGGACGAGCCCTACGCCGTATCGGCTCGTCCTGGATTTCGCGGCGCCGCGAGGGCGCGTCGCGGTCGCCATGCGCTAGCTTTTTCGCTCGCGCATGTCCCGCCTGCTCATCGTCTCGAACCGCCTCCCCGTGACCGTCCACGTCGATCAGGGCGACGTCTCCGTCGCCCCATCGGCGGGCGGCCTGGTCACCGCGATGCGGAGCCCGCACGAGCGCCACGGCGGCCTGTGGCTGGGCTGGCCGGGCGACGTCTCGCGCCTCGGCGCGGAGCAGCGCGAGGCGCTCGAGGAGCAGCTCCGGCAGCTCGGCACCGTCCCGGTGCACCTCACGCCGGCCGAGGTGAGGCGCTATTACGACGGCTTCTCGAACGGCGTGCTGTGGCCGCTGTTCCACTACCTGACCGAGAAGGTCCACCTCGACGCCCGGCGCGACTGGGAGACCTACCGCGAGGTGAACGAGCGCTTCACCGAGGCGATCGTCGCGCAGTACAGGCCCGGCGACCGCGTCTGGATCCACGACTACCAGCTCACGCTCGTGCCGGCGATGCTGCGCCAGCGCATCCCGGACGCGCGGATCGGCTTCTTCCTGCACATCCCGTTCCCCGCGGCCGAGGTCTTCCGGAGCCTGCCGTGGCGCGAGCAGGTGCTGCGCGGCATGCTCGGCGCCGACGTCGTCGGGTTTCACACGGCGTCGTATCGGTACCACTTCGTCTACTCCGCCGCGCGCGTGCTCGGCCTCGATCCCGACCTCGAGACGCTCGCGGTCGAGGGGCGGAAGGTGCGGCTCGGCGTCCACCCGATCAGCATCGACGTCGACGAGTTCGTGCGGCTCGCCCGCGACGAGGAGGTCCGCGCCGAGGCGCGGCGCATCCGCGAGCGCGCCCAGGGGCGGAAGATCGTGCTCGGCATCGATCGGCTCGACTACACGAAGGGGATCCCGCGGCGCATGCTCGCGATCGAGCGCTTCCTCGAGCGCGAGCCCGAGCTCCGGAGCAAGGTCCGGTTCATCCAGCTCGCGGTGCCGACGCGCGAGAAGGTGGACGCCTACGCCGACTTCCGGCGCACCGTGAACGAGCTCGTCGGCCGCATCAACGGCAGCTACGCGACGCTCGACGACGTCCCGATCCACTTCCTGCACCGGTCGATGCCCATGTCCGAGGTCGTCGCGCTCTACCTCGCGGCCGACGTGATGATGGTGACGCCGCTGCGCGACGGGATGAACCTGGTCTGCAAGGAGTACGTGGCCTCGCGGATCGACGACACCGGCGCCCTCGTGCTGAGCGAGTTCGCGGGCGCGGCCGCCGAGCTGATCGAGGCGCTCCCGGTCAACCCGTACGACATCGACTCGGTGGCCGCGACGATCAAGCGGGCGCTCGTCATGCCGCCGTCCGAGCAGCGCGTCCGGATGCAGGCGCTCCGGCGCCGCGTCGTCACGCACGACGTGCACCGCTGGTCGCACGGCTTCCTGAACGATCTCGAGCGCGCGAGCAGCGCGGCGCCCGAGGTCGGGGCGGTCCGGCGGCGCACCGACGCGCCCGAGCTCACGACGATCGCGAGCGCGCGCAGCGCCCCGTCGCTGGTCGTGATGCTCGACTACGACGGCACGCTCGTCCCGCTCGCGCCGATGCCCGAGCTCGCGCCGCCGGACGAGGAGCTCATCGCGGATCTGCGCGAGCTCGCGGCGCGCCCGCGGACGCAGGTGCACGTGGTGAGCGGCCGGCCGCGCGAGGACCTCGACCGCTGGCTGGGCGAGCTGCCGATCACCCTGCACGCGGAGCACGGGTTCTTCTCCCGCGCGTCCCCCGGCGAGCCCTGGGTCGCGCTCCGCGAAACGTCGCTCGACTGGAAGCCGCGGGTCCGCGACATCCTCCAGGGGTTCGTCGACCGCACGGCGGGCAGCTTCATCGAGGAGAAGGTGGTGTCGATCGCGTGGCACTACCGGTCGGCCGACCCGGAGCTCGCCAGCCAGATGGCGCGCGAGGTGCCCACGAAGCTCGAGGAGGTGCTGCGCGAGCGCGATCTCGAGCTGATCCCCGGCCGGAAGGTGCTGGAGGTGCGGCTGCGCGGCGTGAACAAGGGGGCGATCGTGCCGCGGGTGCTGTCGACGGTGCCGCCCGAGGCGATGGTGGTCGCGCTCGGCGACGACCGGACGGACGAGGATCTGTTCGCGGCGCTCCCCCCGACGGCCCTGACCATCCACGTGGGCGGCGGGGAGAGCTCCGCGGCGTTTCAGCTGCCCGATCCGGCCGCGGCGCGGCGCTTCCTGCGCGCGCTCGTGGCGTGAGCGCCCGCGCTGCGGCTCACGCGCTCCGGCGGCGGCCGCGGCGCCGGAGGGCGGCGCCGAGGAGCGCGGTCAGGGCGGCGGCCGCGCCCGAGCCGGCGAGCGGAGCGCCGGCGAGCGCCCCGCTGGCGCTGCACGAGCCGGCGTGGTCGGCGGCGGCGGCGTCGCTGTCGCCGGCGACGGCGTCGGTGGCGGCGGTGTCGTCGTCGCTGTCGGCGGCGTCGCTCGCGCTCTCCGCGCTGCCGCCGCCGGTGGGATCGCTGTCCGCGCCGTCGCTGTCGGCGGCGTCGCCGTCGGCGACGGCAGCCCTCATGGCGATCGTCGCGTCGGCGAGGCCGGGCCCGAACTCGTAGGCGCCGATGTCGATCGCGCCCGCGCTCGGCCGCTGCAGCGCTCCGCTGGCCGCGCGCACGCCCCTCGCGGGGGCGAACCGCGGCGCGGCGAGCGGGCTCGGGAACGGGTGCCCGTCCGGGCTCGGCGTCCACCGGGCGCCGGCGTCGACGAGCGGGCTGCCCGCCGACGGGCGGAGGTCCAGCGAGCCGACGTCGGCGAACCCGGGATCGGCGCCCTGCAGCGTGCCTGTCCACGCCGCGGGGATGGCCGAAGAGCCGGACGGAACCCAGTTGTTCGCGCCCGCGATGAGCGCCGCTCCCGTCACCCAGCTCGCCGACCTGTCGACGTAGACCTCCACGCCGCCGCCGCCGCGCCGATAGAACACGTTGTTGCTCATCTCGACGCTCTCGATGCCGTCGTACATCCGGATCGCCGGCCTCGAGCCGGGGGCGAGCAGGAACGTGTTGTTGACGAACCGGAAGCGGCCGAACGTCTGCCCGGTCCCGTCGCCCCCGACGCGCGCGACGAAGTGCTGGCCTGTCTTGACGAAGACGTTGCCGACCACGTCCGAGTCCTCGCGCGCGAGCCCCTCGTCCTGGCCGTCGGGCCCGATGAGCTCGATCTCGTGGTACTTCGCGCCCTCGATCCAGTTGTAATAGATCTCGTTCCGCTCGGCGCGGCTCTTCACGTTGTTGCCGCCGTTGCCGTCGTGGACATAGCAATGCCGCATGCGGAACACCGAGCCGAGGCGCGTCTCCTCGTCGGTCGCGATGTAGATGGGGTGCCTGGTGTCGCCGGAGCCGCACGCGTAGACCTCGACGTACTCCAGCGTGAACGAGCCCGACTCGGAGTCGGCGCCTAGGATGCCGTGGCCCGGGCAATCGTGCACCACCGCGTCGCGGACGGTGACGTCGTGCGCACGGTTGAACACGCAGCGGCTCGCGCCGCCGGTGATCTCGAATCCTTCGAAGGTGTAATGATTGCCACCGAAGACCACCGTGTTCGTCCCTCCGGACAGCACGGGGCGGCGGCCGTTCACGCGGACGCCGCGGATGGTGATCTTCTGCGCTTCGGTGCCGGATTTCTTGAAGATCACGTCCCCTGGATAGGTCGCGTCGCCTTGGACCTCGACCACATCCCCGGCAGCGAGGCGAGGGGCGACCTCCGCGAGGCTCGAATACGGCTTGCCTCGACCCACCTCGTACGTCGCTCCGCTCGCCGGCGAGGCCGCGAGCAGCACGGAGAGCCCGATGCCCGGCGCGGCGAGAGAGAGCGTGACGAGGTGTCTTGTATTGAGTTGCTGCATCGCCGCAATCTCACGTGCTGCGGAGTCGGATTGCAAGCTGCTTTTTAATGAAATGCATGATGGGTAATTCAGGCGACACCTTACGGCGGCCCATGTACGCCGTTCTTTCGCGGATCCGCGGTATTTTGGCCATTGCTGAATCTCCGCGTCCGCAGGCAGATTCGATGGAATGAATGCGGTCGGCGAATCGGCGCAGAAGTGCGGAGGGTTTTGCGCGGGGAATTCGAGCGGCGATCGAATGTGTCTGGCACGGAATCGAGGTGAGTTGAGACGAAGAAAGCCGCCGACGCGCCAAGAGAGCGAGAAGTGAGGCGAGGCAAACCGCCAAGGCGCCAAGCGCACCAAGAAAACAGCAAGGGGTGAGAGGAGGAGAACGCGCGGGGGCCACGGGAAACCCAAGAATCCTCTCTTGGCGTCCTTGGCGCCTTGGCGGTTTTCTCTTCTCTCTCCTCCGAGACGCGCACGGGGAACCGGTTCCCCTCGGCACGGGCGTCGTTTCGTGCCATGGATCCGGCCATGTCCCGGGTTGTCCTCGCGTCCACGTCTCCTTTCCGGAGGGCGCTCCTCGATCGCCTCGGGCTCGCGTACGAGGCCGTCGCGCCCGCGTTCGACGAGATCGCGCCCGAGGGGCTGCCGCCCGTCGCCTGCGCCCGCGTCTTCGCGGAGGGGAAGGCGCTGAGCCTCGCGGCCGCGCACGAAGACGCCCTCCTCATCGGCGCCGACCAGGCGCTCGATCTCGACGGCGAGCTCCTCCGCAAGCCGGCGTCGCTCGACGAGGCGGCGGACCAGCTCGGGCGGCTCGCCGGGCGCGTCCACGCCCTCCACACCGCCGTCGCGGTGCACGCGCCTCCGGGGCTGCCGCTCGCGCCCGGGGAGCCGCGGACGCTGGCCGAGGTCGTCACGGTGGAGCTCCGCGTCCGGCCGCTCGACCGCGCGCAGATCCGGCGCTACGTCGCGCTGGATCGGCCGATCGGCAGCGCGGGCGGGTACCTCTTCGAGAAGCACGGGCCGTGGCTGTTCGACGACGTGCGCCACGCCGACGAGACCGCCATCGTGGGGCTGCCGCTCGTGCCGCTCTGCCGCCTCCTGCGCCGCTTCGGGGTCGACCCGCTCGGCCCGCCCGCGCCCGCGTGAGCGCCGTTCCCGCGGCGCTCGCCGGCGCGAGCCGCCGCGGGAACGGCGCTCGCCGGCGCGAGCCGCTCGTCAGCGCGAGCAGCCGCAGGAGCGACGGAGGACGAGCTCGACCGGCAGCCGCGGCTGCGGCTCCGCGGCGCCGCTCTGGCCGCTCTGGATGAGCCGCACGAGCTCCCGGACGGCGAGCCGCGCGACGAGCTCCGTCGGCGGGCGGACCGTGGTGAGCGCCGGATCGAGGTGGCGCGCGGGGCCGATGTCGTCGAACCCCACCACCGACACGTCGCCGGGGACGCTCCGGCCCTCGCTCCGCAGCGCATCCATCGCGCCGATCGCGGCGGCGTCGCACCAGCCGACGACCGCGTCGAACGGCGCCTGCTCGCGGAGCCACGCCATCGTCGAGGCGCGCGCCTCCTCGGCGCTGAGCCCGCTGCGGCAGAGGCGCGGATCGACCGGGAGGCCGTGGCGCACGAGCGTTGACCGATACGCCTCCTCGCGCCGCCCCGCGTCCTCGTTCCCCGCGGGGCCCCGCAGGAACGCGATGCTGCGACGGCCGTGCGCCTGGATCAGGTGCTCGACCGACTCCCGCACGCCCGCCTCGTTGTCGATGGCGATGCTCTGCAACGAGAGGCCCGGCGGCGGCGTTCGATAGACGAGGAGCGCCGGGAACCCCTCGGCCGCGAGCCGCCTCAGGCTCGCCTCGCCCATCGCGGAGCCGAAGATCAGGACGCCATCGGTGTTGTGCCGGCCGAGCATCCGACGCAGCGAGCTCTCCGAGCGCAATGCGATGAGGAGATCATACCCCTCCTCGGTGGCCGCGCTGGCGACGACCTGGAGGAAGCTCGACATGAACTCGGTGCCGATGGTGGGCAGGAGAAAGCCGAGGGAGCCTGTCCGGCCCTGCGCGAGGCTCCTCGCGGCCGCGTTCGCCACGTAGCCGAGATCGCGTATCGCGGCGAGCACCCGCTCGCGCGTCTTCGCGCTGCACTTGCCCCGATCGTTCAGGACCCGGCTGACGGTCGCCGGCGACACCCCGGCGTGCCGGGCCACCTCCTCCATGCGCACCGTCGGCCGAGCGCCGGAGTTCATCGTGACAGCCTCAGGCGAAGATTTCATAGTACAAGACAAGTCGAAGGAAAGCGCTTCCATCCTAGTCGTCGCGGCTGGCTTCTGTCAAACCGAACTCCGCACGTCGACACGGTTTGATTGGCCAAGGAAAAATTCGAGGGTATCGGAACGTGCCGGAGGGCGATTGGATCGCCCCAGGCGGAGCGCTGACGCGCGGCGCTGGCCGCTGGCGCAGGCGGGCGGCGCCGCGGGCGCGCGGCCAGCGCGACCGGCGCGGCCAGCGCGGCCGTGGCGCGCGCGTTGCTAACCGGGTGATCACCGTGGATCGAGGGCCCAGCTTGCCGCTGGGCTCCTCTGACTGAGCACCTTCTGCCGGGCGACGCCGACGGGGCGGGCCAGGCGCTCGACGAGGTGAGGCGATGATGGAACGCCCGCCCATCCAGGCGAACGAGACGCTCTCGGCCGCCGAGCTGTCCGTGTCGTGGCCGGCCCTGGAGAACGAGGAGCGGGTGCAGGCCTATCGCCGCCTGCGCCGCGAGGAGGCGGAGGATTTCTTCCAGGGCCTCCCCACCGCCGACCAGGCCGCGCTCCTCGCCGCCCTCACCAAGGGCGAGCGGAGGCTGTGGCTCCGCCTGCTCGCGCCCGACGACGTGGCGGACATCCTCCTCGAGGTGTGCCCGGCCACGCAGGAAGAGCTCCTCTCGCTGCTCGACGATCCGACGCGCCGGGAGGTGAGCGCCCTCCTCGCCTACGCGGAGGACGAGGCCGGCGGGCTCATGAGCCCGTGGTTCGCGCGCGTGCGGCCGGAGGCGACGGTCGACGAGGCGATCAGCTACCTCAAGCGGCAGGCCCGGGATCACCTCGAGACCGTCTACTACGGTTATGTGCTCGACGCCGAGCAGCGGCTGCGCGGCGTGGTGTCGCTGAGGCAGCTCATGATCACGCCCGGCCACCTCAGGATCAGCGACGTCATGAAGACCGACGTCGTCTCGGTCAACGAGGACGCCGACCAGGAGGCGGTCGCGCGGCGCTTCGCGGAGCACGATCTCGTGGCGATCCCCGTCGTCGACGGCGAGGGCCGCATGAAGGGGATCGTCACCGCCGACGACATCGTGGACGTCGTGGAGGAGGAGGCGACCGAGGACATCCAGAAGCTCGGCGGCATGCAGGCGCTCGACGCGCCGTACCTCCGGACCCCGCTCTTCAAGATGCTCGGCAAGCGCGCGGGCTGGCTCTCCGCGCTGTTCGTGGGCGAGCTCCTCACCGCCACCGCGATGGGGCACTACGAGGACGAGATCGCCCGCGCGGTCGTGCTGGCCCTCTTCGTGCCGCTCATCATCTCGAGCGGGGGCAACTCCGGATCTCAGGCGACGACGCTGGTCATCCGGGCGATGGCGCTCGGCGAGATCCGGATCGGCGATTTCTTCCGCGTCAGCCGCCGGGAGCTCGCGTCGGGCCTGCTGCTCGGCGGGATCCTCGGCGGGATCGGCTTCCTGCGCGTCCTCGCCTGGGAGCAGCTCTTCGGGGCCTACGGCCGGCACTACGTGCTGCTCGCGCTGACCGTGGCCATCAGCCTGGTCGGCGTCGTGACGTGGGGCACGCTGGCGGGCGCGCTCCTGCCGTTCGCGCTCCGGGCGCTCCGCTTCGACCCGGCGAGCGCCTCGGCGCCGTTCGTCGCGACCCTCGTCGACGTCTCCGGCCTCGTGATCTACTTCAGCGTGGCCGAGCTCCTGCTCCGCGGGATCCTGCTGTGAAGCGGGCGGCGCGCGCTGGCGCGCCTTAGGGGTCGACGCGCGACGCGAGGTAGCGGGCCGCGTAGGCGCCGATCACGCGCGCGTCCTCGCGCCAGCGGCCGCCCATCGTCAGCTTGTCCGCCTCGGCGGCGCTCAAGGCCGTGTTCGGGATGGGCGACGGCGTGCGGCTCGAGAACTGGACCTCGTCGAGCACCTTGCCGTCCCGCGTCGTGATCCGCAAGGTGAGCCGGATCTGGCTGGGCGCCGAGGAGACGACCGCGTAGAAGCCGGGGTTCATGTAGCCGACATAGGGCTTGAGCACGAACGGCGCCGACGTCGTGCCGGCCGCCTCCGCGACCTCGATGCCCTCGTCCTTGGCGCCTTCGACCAGGGCCTTCGCGAACTCCTCGTTGATGGAGTCCTTGTCGGCCATGAAGCGCTGGTAGTCGTCCCCGTCCTTGCCGGCGAGGTACCGGTCCTCGGACTGGTCGATGATCTGGAGGCCCACGAAGTCGATGGGCATCAGGGCGAAATACCGCTGGCCCACGAACGGAGCGGGGCTCGCCTGGGTCACGACGCGCCAGCTCGGCGCGCACCCGACGAGGGCCGCGGCGCCGAGCAGCGCGGCCGCGATGAAGCTGCGACGGTACATGAGGTCTCCTTCAGGGGGCCGCCTTGTAGGCCATGTCGGAGCGCGCTGGCAAGCGCGGCCCCGCGCGCCGCCGGCGGGGCCCCGCGCGCCGCCGGCGGGGACCCGGGCGGCGGCGCCGCGCGGCCCCGGCGATCGGGCCGGGCGCCTCCTCCGGCCCGGACGGGCCGGCTCCCTCGCTCGGGGCGCGCGCGCCGCGCGGCCGTGTGCAATGGGCGGACATGCGCCGAGCTGGCCTGTCGAATGCATGTCGATACGACAGATGCACTCGCTACCTCGTACGCGGATGCATTTTCATCGACGTTGGAGGTGAGCTCATGGTCCCGCATTTCGTAGCAGGCCTCTTCGGCCTCTTGCCCATCGTGGTATTCCCGGCGTTCGGCGTCGATCCGCCGGGGGACGCCGGCGGCAGCGGCGCCCAGGCGGGCGGCGCGTACGAGCCGGGGAGCCCCGGCGAGCCCGGAGAGGGCGACGCGCGGTTCGTCTATTCGATCTCCTGCATCGAGGGCAGCACGGGAGAGAAGGCCTTCCGCACGGCCGACGATTTCTGCAGCGCCCTGCGCGGCGAGCAGGTCTGCTCCGAGAGCGCGGCCTTCTTCGCGCTCCTCCACGGCTGCCCCTGAGCGCCCGCGCGGCCGCGGCACAAACCCTTGACATTCGAGGGGGGCCTTGCTCTTCCTAGCGGGCGCGGACCGCCCCGCGCGGCCGACCCCCTCGCCAGGTCGCGCGCCTCGGAGGCTCAGATCGTGACGAACCTCTATCTCATCCGGCACGGAGAAGCGCTCGTCAACGTGAACCATATCGTGGGCGGGATGCGCGGGGACACCGGGCTGACGTCGCTCGGGGTCCTCCAGGCGGAGCGGCTGCGCGATCGCCTGGCCGCGACGCGCGAGCTCGCCGCCGATGTCCTGATCGCGAGCTCCTTTCGCCGGGCGCAGCAGACCGCCGAGATCGTCGCCCCCGCCCTGGGGCTGCCCATCACGCTCGACGACGACGTCCAGGAGCTCCGCCCCGGCGAGGCGGACGGGATGCCCGTCGGAGAGGCGATGGTGCGCTATGCGATCGATTTCGAGCGCGAGCCGTACCGCCCGGCCAGCCCCGGCGGGGAGAGCTGGGCTCAGTTCATGCTGCGGGTCTCCGTCGCCCTCGATCGCATCACCCGCGAGCACGAGGGGCGGACGATCGCGATCGTCACGCACGGCGGCTTCATCGACGTCGCGTTCCTCCACTTCTTCAAGATGAACGCGCTCGCGTTCCCGGTGGCGCACTTCGCCACCCGCCACACGTCGCTCACCCACTGGCAGCGCCGGCGGCGCTGGGGTCGCGCGGAGGCCTGGCACCTCATCTATTACAACGACAGCGCCCACCTGCGCGACGTCGAGCGCACCGTGCGCATCCCCTGGGCGGAGCTCTCCACGCTCGCGCCCAGGAGCGCGGAGGATCCGTCGGGGCCGCCGTCCTCGGAGAGCGGCGAGGGCCGCTAGCGCCCCCCGCCGCGCCCCGCGCTTGCGCCGCTGCCTCGGGGCGAGCACCATGGCCCGCATGACGGGTCCTGTCCACGCAACGTTCCTCATCGCCGCGCCCGACCAGCCCGGCCTCGTCGCGCGACTCGCGGGGTTCTTCTACAACATCGGCCTGAACATCATCGACGCGAGCAATCACACGGACGCGTTCACGGACGAGGGACCGCGCTTCTTCATGCGCCTCGTCGTCGATCTGTCCGGTCTCTCCTCGCCGGCCGCGGTCACCGCCCTGGGCGGCTCGGCCACCCGCAGCGCGATCGAGGCCGCCTTTCGCGAGCTCGCCACGTCGCTGTCGGCGCGCTGGTCGGTCGACTACAGCGATCACGTCCCGAAGATGGCGATCCTGGTGACCAAGGATCCAGCGTGCCTCTACGATCTCGTGCTCCGGCAGCGCGCGGGCGAGCTCCGCTGCGAGATCCCGCTCGTCATCTCCAATCACCCCACGCTCGAGGCGGTGGCCGAGAGCTTCCGAATCCCCTTCTTCTGTCTCCCGATCACCCCGGAGACGAAGCGCGAGCAGGAGCGCCAGGTGCTCCACCTGCTGAAGAGGCACCATGTCGATCTGGTCGTGCTGGCGCGGTACATGCAAATCCTGTCCGAGCAGATGCTCGATGAAGGGCCGCCCGTCATCAACATTCACCACGGGTTCCTGCCCGCGTTCCAGGGCGCGAAGCCGTACCATCAGGCGCACTCGCGCGGCGTGAAGCTCATCGGCGCGACGGCGCACTACGCCACGCGGGACCTGGACCAGGGGCCGATCATCGAGCAGGACGTCGCGCGCGTGAATCACCAGCTGGGTCCAGACGAGATGACCCGGGTGGGGCGCGACGTGGAGCGCCTCGTCCTCTCTCGCGCCGTCCGGGCGCACCTGGAGCGGCGGGTCATCGTCGAGGGCCGCCGGACCGTCGTGTTCTGACAGCCCGAGGCGCGGCGGATCCAGGGCCGATCCTGCCCGATCGCCGTGCGGGGCGGGGCCCATGGCGGCTCCGGTGAGCCGGAGGGGCTCGCGCGCGGGGAGATCAGGGGTTGCGCTGCTGGCCGAACCCGCCGGTCTGGCCCGTGGCGCCGGGCGTGACTGCCCACGGCTGGCCGACGCCCAGCTGGCCGACGTGACCGTAAGCGCCCGATTGACCGATGGCCGTCTGGCCGAGTCCGGCCTGCTGGCCCATCTGGCCCAGCATCGCCTGGCCGGATTGCTGGGCGCCGTAGCCGAACCCAGCCTTCGACGGGATCCCGCCCTTGCTCGGACCGAAGGCGCCCTTGCTCGGGCCGAAAGAGCCCTTGCTCGGACCGTAAGAGCCCTTGCTCGGACCGTAAGAGCCCTTGCTCGGACCGTAAGAGCCCTGGCTCGGGACGAAAGAGCCCTTGCTCGGACCGAAAGAGCCCTTGCTCGGGATGAGTCCAGCCTGGCTGGGGACGAGCCCCGCCTGGCTGGGACCGAGCTGGGACGTGCCCATTCCCACGTATCCGCCCAGCGCTTGCTCGGCCGACGCTATCGAGGCCTCGTCGAGCTCGGCCTGATCGAGATCGGCCTCGTCCGCGCTCACCGCGCAACCCGCGGCAAGGGCAGCGACAAGAACGGCAGGCACCAGCAGCTTGCTATGCATCGACATGATCGGTTCCCCCCGATGTCCGCGAGGGCCCAGCAGGCCCAGACATCTCGGCTCACCGCAGAGCAGAGTGTGTGCCTGTCCGACGTGTGCATACGTTTCCGCTCCCGGTATGCTTGACGTTGGCGCGGCGGAAGATGCAGCGCGCGCGATCGGCGTCCGGGTCCAGCGAGGGCGCACCGCTCCTCCGAGGCGCGGGGCGATGATCCGCCCGCGAGGCGTGTTGCGCGACGGCCTCGCCCTGCTCGGACGTTCGTCGCTCGAGCCGCGTGTGCATCGCCGGGGCGTTGGGACGGGACGGTTCGTCCGAGGTCGACCCGTCCGCCCACGCAGCAGCCCCGTTCACGAAGCGTCGCGCGCCCGCGACGCTCGAGCGCACCGCCGCGGGGCGCGGTGGCCGCGCCTCACGCGCCCCGCGGACGGGCGGCTCACGCCTGGGGCTTCTTGCCGAACAGCCAGCGCTTCGCCTCGTCGTCGAGCGACTGGCTCTGGTTCCGCAGCTCGCTCCCCGCCGCGAGCCCCCGCGCGACGGCCGGCCGCGCGCGCACCGCATCGAGCCACCGCTTGAAGTTCGGGAGCTCGTCGGCGGAGACCTTGTACCGATCGTGCAGCATCGCCCAGGGGAAGCTCGCGACGTCGGCGATCGAGTACTCGCCCGCCAGGTAGGGTCGATCCGCGAGCCGCTTGTCCATCACGCCGTAGAGTCGGCGGACCTCGTTCGTGTAGCGCTCGATCGCGTACGGGATCTTCTCCGGCGCATACTGGCTGAAGTGCCCCGCCTGACCGGTCATCGGGCCGAGGCCGCCCATCTGCCACATGAGCCACTGGGTCACCTCGTAACGACCACGGACGTCCGAGGGGATGAGCTGGCCCGTCTTCTCCGCGAGGTAGAGCAGGATCGCGCCCGACTCGAACACCGAGATCGGCGCCCCGCCGCCCGGCGGATCGTGATCGACGATCGCGGGCATCCGGTTGTTGGGGCTGATCGCGAGGAACTCCGGCTTGAACTGATCGCCCCGCCCGATGTTGACCGGGATGAGCTTGTACGGGAGGCCCGTCTCCTCGAGCATGATGCTGATCTTCCAGCCGTTCGGGGTGGGCCAGTAATAGAGGTCGATCATCGTGCGCTCCGTCTCCGTGGTGTGTCGCCGATCGCGACTGCGTGCCATCTCGGGATCTGGATCGTCTGCAGGGCGCCGCGCCGGCGCCGCCCTGCGCCTCGGGCATCGGTGGCACGTCGACCCAGGGAGAGCAACCGGCGATCGGCGCCTCAGCGCAGAGGCCCCGCCGGGCGGCGCGCCGCCTCGTCGGCGAGCGCGCGCAGCGCCGCGACGTGCGCGGGCCCCGTCCCGCAGCAGCCGCCCACGATCGTGGCGCCCGCCTCGATCCAGCCGCGCGCGAGGTCGGCGTAGCGCGCGGCCGACGGGCGGCCCTGCCCCTCGGCCCAGCCGAGCCCCTCGGCCTCGGCGCCGGCGTTCGCGTAGGCCCCGAACGGGACGCCGCACGCCGCGAGCCGCTCGACGTGCTCGAGCGTGCGCGTCGCCGGGGTGCAGTTGACCAGGACGGCCCGCGCGCCGCGGGCGGCCGCCTCCCGCGCGGCGGCGCCGATGTCCTCGGGCGAGAGGAGATCCGCGCCCGGTCCCGCCGTGAACGACACCCACGCTTCGACGCCGGTGGCGACGGCCTCCTCGAGCGCCACGAGCGCCTCGCCGACGTGCGGGAACGTCTCGCAGAGCAGGACGTCGACGCGCGCCGCCGCGAGCGCCTGCGCGAGCTCGCGGTGCTCCTGGCGCGCGCTGGCCGGGCTGAGATCCGGCCGGTAGCAGTCCTCGAGCGGCGCGATGCTCCCGGCGATCCGGTGCCGCGGGTCCACCTCGCGGACGGCCTCGCGCGCGAGCGAGACCGCGCGCGAGAGGAGCTCGGCCCACGCGGCGCCCGCCTGCCTCCGCTTCGTGCGGAAGGTGTTCGCCGTGTGCACCGTGGCGCCCGCGCGCGCGTAGTCCCGGTGGATCGCGCGCACGACGTCGCAGCCGCGCGCGTCGAGCAAGGCCGCCGCGCTCCAGAGCGGCGCCGGCGTCTCGACCCCTCGCGCGGCGAGCTCGGTCCCGAGCGGGCCGTCAAGCACCACGATGTCGGCCTCAGCCGTCATTTCGACTCGCCTGGACCGCGCGCTCTGCTCGTCCACCATGTAGGCTCCGGTATGTCCGTGACCGGCTCTCAAGGCAACCCCTGATTCCCGCAGTGCGCCCGCTGTACTGCGGCAGGTATGCCGGGCCCGCACAGCGCACCGTCCCGACCACTATGCCGCAGAAAGAACGATGGAATTCTCTTTCGCGCCGGGAATTTGCTTGCCAGGTATGGGGGGGCTGCGGCACCGTTTGAAATCATCTTCCCCTCATTCCGCTCGACTCGCGGGAGTCGTGGGGTCCAACAGGCAGCCATCGCTCGAAGGACCGACAGGGGTGGAGCTCCCTCTGGTCAGCGCTAGGCCAGGTGACCTCCGTCAGTGAGCCTCAAGAAAGGAACGCCCAACATGATCCGACAGTCCATCCGTTCTTCCAAATCGCTCGCTCTCAGTGTTGCGCTCGGCGTCATCGCGGCGGCCGGTTTTACCGGATGCGGCGCGTCGGAGGAGCCGGTCGTCGATGACGCGGTGACGCACGAGCGCATCACGCAGGCCGACCTCCCGGAGGCCGGGTTCCTGAGCCTCGAGATGGACCAGAAGACGGTCTATGCTTTCGACTACTCGGCGGCGCCGATCGACTACGCGCGCGTCAAGCTCTCCACCGGCGACGGCAAGGAGATCCTGCTCTCCGAGCAGATGGCCGCGGTGGAGAGCGCCGACTACGGCGACTACCCGGCGCCCGTGCTGACGGAGAGCTCGGACGACAGGTTCAGCATCGCCGCGGACGCGGCCGCCTTCGGCAAGCTGTCGGAGAGCGAGCTCGACCAGCTGAAGGCCGACGGGTTCTTCTACTCGGAGAAGCCCGTGAAGTCCCCGGGGGCGAGCCCGCAGAGCACCGACCCCGAGTGCATCCACGCGTACTGCGAGATCTGCACCGACAACGTCACCGGCGGGCGCCCCGAGACCTGGTATCCGGGGACGTACACCTGCTACCTCGTCGAGCACGTCTGGTGCTGAGCCTCGCCTGACGACCTCCTTCCCCCTCGCTCGCAAGGCCCTCGTTGATGCGTTCGCTCTCGGTTTGGTGCGTCGCGCCGCTCGCCCTCGCCGCGGTGGGGTGCGGGGATGATGGACCGGTGCTCCCGAGCGGCCTCCCGCGGCCGCTCGCGGGGGTCTACCTCGACTTCGGCCCGGCGCCGGAGGAGGACCGCTTCCGCGCGCTGATCGGGTTCCCGACCCGGGACGTCACCGGGCTCGAGAGCGCGATCGAGGACATGTACGATCCCGGGAAGCCGGAGACGTTCCGGAAGTACATGTCGGTCGACACCTGGATGGAGCGCCACGCCCCGTCCGAGAGCGATATCGCGGCCGTCGAGGCCTGGCTCACCCAGCACAAGATGGAGATCCGGCGCCGGTCCAGGAACCGGCTCCTGCTCGAGTTCGCGGGCACGGTGGAGCAGTTCAACACCGCCTTCGACACCGAGCTGCGCGACTTCGAGCGCGAGAACCCGTCGAAGGGCGGCAAGCCGCTCCGCACGTTCGGCGCGCTGGATCCGCTCAGGCCGCCGCAGAAGATCATCGATCTCACGTCGGGCGTCATCGCGGTCGACGTCCCGGCGGACACCGATCCGCTCCCCGGCGAGACGGGCTCGATCGAGAAGACGCCGCCGGAGGGGCAAGAGCAGGGGGTCACGCCCGCGCAGATCGCGCGCGCCTACGCGGTCGACAAGCTCCACGGCGAGGGGCACCGCGGGCAGGGCGTGAAGCTCGGCATCGTGGTCGGGGCGACGTTCAAGACCCGCGATCTCCAGTCGTTCTGGCAATCGTTCGGCATCACGTCGCGCGACAACCCGGAGGTCGTGGCCACGGCGGATCCGATCTCGACCCGCTACCTCGAGACGACGCTGGACACGGAGTGGGCGGGCGCGATGGCGCCCGAGGCGGAGCTCATCGCGTACGAGGGGCCGGACGCGCGCACCCTCTCGATCCTCTACGCGTGGAACGAGGCGATCGCGGCCGGCGAGGTGTCGGTGCTCTCGACGTCGTTCGCGCACCGCGAGGAGACGGAGGCGGAGCCGATCCGCCAGCAGTACCACGAGGCGGCGCGGATGGGCGCGGCGCTCGGGATGACGATCGTCGTCGCGGGCGGCGACTCGGCGAAGCCCGACGTGCCGTCGTCGAGCCCGTACGTGACGTGCGTCGGCGGGACGCGGCTCGAGTTCGGCGGCGACGGCGAGGTCGCGCGCGAGGTCGCGTGGAGCGGCTCGGGGTCGGGGCGATCGCGCCAGTTCGAGACCCCGTGGTGGCAGCAGGGCGTCGTCCTGGACGCGCAGGGGCAGCGCGCCGTCTCCGATGTCGCGCTGAACGCCTCGGGGGACTCCACGTACTGGCTCTACTACCTGGGCGAGTGGGAGCGGCGCAGCGGCACGTCGTTCGCCGCCCCGGTGTTCGCCGGGCTGATGGCGACGGTGAACAGCCAGCGGCTCGCGCAGGGCAAGCCCGTCGTCGGGTGGCTTAACCGGGCGCTCTACACCGACGCGAAGGTGCAGGCGGCCTTCCGCGACATCACCGAGGGCAAGACCGACGACGGGAACGGCGAGGGGTTCAGCGCGGGGCGCGGCTGGGACTATCCGACCGGCTGGGGCGCTCCGCTCGCGGACAAGCTCGCCGAGGCGCTGCCGTAGCGCTGCCGCAGGTCGCCGCGCCGCGTCCGCTCGAGCTTCCGCCGGCCTGCGCGTCGTCTCCGCGGCGACGATGCGTCATCCTGGGTCGGATGACGCCCACCGCCGCCCCGCTCTCCCGCCCGCTCGTTTGTATCGCGCTCCTCGCGGCGGCGGCGCTGGGTTGCGACCGCGCGGGCCGCGCCGCCGGGCCTGCGCCCGCGCCGCCCAGCGCCGCGCCCGCCGCGGCGCCGGAGGGCGCGGCGCCCGCCGCGGCGCGAGAGGGCGCGGCGCCCGCCGCGGACGGCGGGGCGACGCTGGCGCCCACGGGGGACGCCGCCGCGCCCGCCTCCGCGGCGGAGGGCGCCGCGCCGGCTGCTGCGCCGGTCGCGCCGCTCCGCGCGGACGCGCCGTTCGTGGAGCTCCCGGTCGACGGGTTCGCGAGCGCGGTGGTGTCGGTGCCGATCGGCGCCACGGCGCGGCGCCCGGTGCTCATCGCCTCGCATGGCAACTACGACCGGCCCGAGTGGCAGTGCCAGGTGTGGCGCGACATCGCGGGGGGCGACGCGTTCATCCTGTGCCCGCGCGGCGTCGCGCGGTCCGACTCGCCGTCGGCGAGCGACGTTCGCTTCACGTACGAGAGCAACGCCCGCCTGGAGCAGGAGATCGACGCGGGGCTCGCGGCGCTGCGCGCGCGCTTTCCCGAGCACGTCGACCCCGGCGCGGTGCTCTACACCGGCTTCTCGCTGGGCGCGATCATGGGCTCTGCGATCGCCGCGCGGCGGGCGGCGCTCTTCCCGCGGCTCGTGCTGGTCGAGGGCGGACACGACAAGTGGACGCCGAAGGCGGCCAGGGCGTTCGCGGACGGCGGCGGGCAGCGCGTCCTCTTCGTCTGCGCGCAGGCCGGGTGCGGCGCCGCGGCGAAGGCGGCGGCCGCGCGCCTCGAGAAGGCGGGCGTGCTCACGCGGGTGGTGCGCAGCGAGGAGGCCGGGCACCGGTACGACGGTCCGGTCGCCGAGGAGACGCGGCGCGCGCTCGGCTGGGCGATCGAGGGCGACGCGCGGTGGAGCGCGCCCTAGCTTCGCGTGGCGGAGCCTCCGTCTGCCGGAGCGTCGACGCAAGGCCGCGGGGTGTGGCGGAGGTGCGGGCCGTCGCTCAGTCCGCGCTCACGACCACCTTCGAGCCATTGTACGTGACCGTTTGATCCGCGGCGGCGGTGACGTCGACGCCGGCGCCATGATCGGCGCCCACCCACACGATCTTGAACGTCCTGGTGGACGGCATCCCGTCATAGCTCCCCTCCCTTGCGCCGATGGTCAAGTCCTGGGTGGCCTCGTCCCACGTGAGCGGGATTTGCGAGTATTGGCCGTCCTCGTAGTCATAGCTGTCGCCCTCGTCCTCGTACAGGGTGAACGACCCGTTTTGACCTTTATAAATCCGGATCTCCAGCGGGTCGATGCTCTGCGTCGCGTACTGGATGTTGGGACCCATGGGGACGATCGAGCCCGCTTTGACGAAGAGCGGCAGCTCGCTCAGCGGCGCGGGGGCCGTGATCGTGCTCCCGCCGTTCGTCGTCGCGCCTGTCCAGAAATTGTACCAGGTCCCCGCGGGGAGATAGACGGAGCGGCTGGTGGCGCCCGCGGCGGTCACTGGATTGACCAGGAAGGATGGCCCGAACAGGAACTGATCCTTGATGTCGAACACCTTCTCGTCGTTGGGATAGTCGAAGACCAGGTGCCGCATGATGGTGTAGCCTTCGCTGGTCACCTTCCATGCCAATGAGTAGATGTAAGGCATCAGCCGATAGCGCAGGTTGTCGATCTTGAGGAGGTTGGCCTTGGTGGCGGCGCTCCAGCTGTTGCCGTACAGCTCCCTCGACCCGCCTCCGTGGATCCGGAAGATCGGCGAGAACGCGCCATACTGGAACCAGCGGGTGAAGAGCTCGTTGTTCGCGCTGGTGCTCCAGTTCACGTTGTGGCCCCAGTACCCGCCGATGTCCGTGGTCCAGTAGGGCATCCCCGCCAGCGAGAAGTTGAGCCCCGCGGGGATCTGCTTGACATAGGTCGGGAAGTCGCTGTTGATGTCTCCCGACCAGCACGTCGTGGAGTATCGCTGCTGGCCGGCGAAGGCGCTGCGGGTGAGGTTGTAGACTCGCTTCCCTTTCGGGCCGATGCGACGCCAGTGCTCGTACAGCCCCGCGGAGTGCTGCAGGGGATAAGCGTTCACGTACAGCGCCCCCTTGCCGAGCGCGGTATTTGCCGCCCGCACGTTGACGGCGTCCGGATAGCCCTGCGGCTCGGTGTTGTCGGCCCAGATGCCGTCCCAGCCGTGCGGCCCCAGCAGGCGATCATGGATCTGCTGGTACACGAGAGCCCTGGCGGCGGGGTTGAAGGTGTCATAGAAGTGGTGTGAGCCGCCGCTGGCGTACAGCGCCCCAATTTCATCGAGCGCGCGATAGTTGTCCAGCTCTCCCGGCTTCCTCTCCGTGTTCACGCGTTGATACAATGGCCAGATCGATATCACCGTATGGACGTTGTCTTCGTGCATCTGGGTGATGAGGGACGCTGGATTGGGATAGCGGCTCTCATCCATGAGATGGGAGCCCCACGCGTACGGGGTCCAGTAGTCCCAATCTTGAACGATGCAGTCGAGCGGAATGTTGTTGTCGCGGTAGCCGTCCTTGACCCTCAGCAGCTCGGACTGGCTGCCGTATTTGTCCTTCGAGTGAAAGAGTCCGTAGGCCCATTTGGGGAACATCGGGGCTGCGCCGGTCGCGGCGCGGTAGCCGGCGACGACCTGGTCGATGCTCGGGCCATAGAAGAAATAGTAGTCCACCATCTCGCCCGCTTCGGACGAGTAGCTGTACTTCGTGTTGTTGGACTCGGTCCCGTCGAACTCCGAGACGGAGTAGTTGTCCCAGAAGATCCCGTAACCCTTGTTGGACACCAACACCGGAATGTTGATCTCTGTATTGACGTTGATGATGCGTCGTTTCGTGCCCTTGCGGTTCATCACGTTGTCCTGGTGCTGGCCGAGGCCGAACAGGGCTTCGTCAGCGGGCGATTTGAACACGGTCTCGACGCGGTTCGTGCTGACCCCCTCGACGGTCGCGGGGGTCACGGTCTTGCCGTCTTCCGACAAGATGACGTTGCCGTCCAAGTCGGCGTAGGTGACCAAGCCGCTGGCCGTGTCGACGCTGGCCTTCAGGCGTGTGGTGGTGATGGTCACGACCCCCGAATTTTCCTCGACGCAAAAGCTCCGTGTGCCCCACGTGTTGTCGACGGACAGAGAGGTCTTGTCGGGGAGCGAAGCGGCGTTGGTGTACTGGACGCGGATGATGCTCTCGTTGCAAACCTCCAGCTTCAGCAGACCGGTTCCCAAGGTGAAGGTGACGCCGGTCGCGTCGATCGCATAAGCCCCGGTCTCTGCTGGCGCAGGCGGGCAAACGAGCTGGTCGTCGCCTCCCTGGCCTCCGGTCCCGCCGCCGGCGCCGCCCCCGCCGCCGGCGCCGCCGGCGCCGCCCGCGCCGCCCCCGCCGCCGGCGCCGCCGGCGCCGCCCGCGCCGCCTCCCACGCCGGTCGTGCTGGCGGCGTCGGTCGCCGTGCCGCCGGTACCCGGATCGGGGGCGGGGTCGGGCCCGTCCGAGCATGCGCCGCCGAGCGGCGTGAGGCCGATCAGTGCCACGTAAAGATATCGATTGATCAAGTTTCGCATGGCTCCTCGCGAACAAGGGATTGGACAGCGGATCTCAGCGATTCCGGCGGTTTGCGGCGGCCCTGACCTCGCCAGGAATGCTCCTTCGCGGGGGCAATTGTGGACGAGCTCCCGCAGGCGGCGGCGTGAGGGCGGCGCCTTGGATGCATGGATGAACTGTTGAGATAGCGTCGCTCCTGCAGGGCGGACCGGCAGGAGGAACCTCGGAGCGCACGAGAACGCTCTGCCGGCCAGGGGGCAGCGCCGTCAGTCGGGGCCTGACGTTTCCATGCGCTTGGAATTCCTTCTCCCTTCACGACAAGGGAGCCCGCAGGACCAGATTGTTAACGTTAACATTAGGGGGCGTCAATTCGAATCGGCCTGCCGGCATGCTGTCGGGCCTCCACCCTCCAGCAGACGATGGCAGACACGAGCTGGCAGCTGATCCGGACGCCGAGCTGCTGGGTCCGCTCCTCCTCCGGCGCACGCGCGGCGCGCCGTGTGGCGACGCCCTCTGGCCGGCGGGCGGCCTCTGAGCTAGACGAGGCCCGTTGCTCGTCATGGCTTGCTCTTTCGTAGAAACGCGCGCGCGGCATCGCGGTGGCCCGGGTCGGTCGCTCCGCGCCGTGGCGCTCGCGGCGTCCGCCCTCGCGGCCGCCTGCGGCCCGGGCGAGGAGCCGCCGGGGCGCTCGGCCGCCGCGCTGCAGGCCGCCCCCGAGCAGCCGCCGGCCGCCTCCGGCCCCTCCGAGCTGCTCGCCGCGCTCGACGCGGGCGCCGGCGGCGAGGTCGAGCCCGCGGCGACCCGGGAGGCGTTGCGCCCCGGGCGCGGCGACAAGCTCGCGAGCATCGCGATGCGCACGTTCGTGTACGCCGCGCCCGAGCGCGGCGCCGCCAAGCTGGGCTACCTGCGGGCCGGCGCCGTCGTCGAGCGCGCGGCGGCGCCGTCGGGCGACGCGGGGTGCCCCGGCGGGTGGTACGCCGTGCACCCCCGCGGCTTCGTGTGCGTCGGCAAGGGCGCCTCGCTCGACCTGAACCACGAGATCGTCGCCGCCACGCCGGCCGGCCCGCGCCGCGGGCAGCCGTATCCCTACCGCTACGTCGTGTCGCGGAAGCCGCCGCCGCACCTCTATGTCCACCTGCCGAGCGAGGCGGAGCAGCGGCGCGTCGAGGGGCGTTCGCGCGGCCAGGGCACCCCGGCGTGGTCCCTCCGCGACGAGGCGCTCCTCGGCGAGCCGGAGCCGCTCACGCCGTTCTTCGCGAGCCGCCGCGACCTGCCGAAGCCGTTCGGCGCCGCCGAGAAGGTCCGCTTCCCCGCGCACCGCGGGCGCGCGCGGGCCGACTCGGCGTTCGGCCTGATCTCGACCTTCGCGTGGACCGGGCGGCGCTTCGGCCTGACGACCGAGCTCGATCTCATCCCGATCGACCGCACCTCGGCCGTCGTCCCCACGGCGATGCGCGGCGTCGAGGTGAAGACCGAGGGGACCCCCGCGTTCGTCATGCACCACGGGGTGCGCACGCTGAAGCCGGACGCCTCGGGCGAGCTCAAGCCGGACGCCTGGGCGCCGTTCCGCTCCGGCTGGGTGCTCACGGGCAAGACGGCCGCCGGCGGCGCTTACGCCGAGACGGACGCGGGCGCGTGGATCCCCGCGTCCGCGCTGCGCGTCGCGCGGCTGGGCCGCGACTTCTGGGGGCACGCGGCGCGCGGCCGGAAGTGGATCGACATCTCGATCGAGCTCCAGATGCTCGTCGCCTACGAGGGCGTGCGCCCCGTCTTCGCGACCCTGGTGTCGACGGGCAAGGGCGAGCTCGCCGACCCGGCGACCACGAGCGCGACCGTGCAGGGCACGTTCTTCGTCCGCGAGAAGCACGTCACGGCGACGATGGACGGCGACGATCTCAGCGAGACGTCGGTCGATCTGCGCGACGTGCCCTATGTCCAGTACTTCCACAACAGCTATGCGCTGCACGGCGTCTACTGGCACGACGCGTTCGGCAAGGTGCGGAGCAGCGGTTGCGTGAACCTCGCGCCCGCCGACGCCGCGTGGCTGTTCGAGTGGACCGATCCCCCCGTCCCCGAGGGCTGGCACGCCGCGTTCAACGACAAGGGCGGGACGCTCGTGTACATCCACGCCTAGCCTCGACGTGGGCCGCCTCGACGTGGGCCGTTGAAAGAAGGGCCATGAGCACGAAGCCGACACGGCCTCCTGGCCGATCGTGCTTGACGTGGCTTGGCTGATAGACGGGATTATAGAGCGGCGAAGCGCAGGCCGACTCCGCACCGCGGAGCTGCCTGGCCCATCATCTCCCGATCCCTGAAGCGACCGCGCCCGCTCCGGAATCCATTCGTCCCGGATGAGCGTCGCAGAAATAGAGCTTGACGCCGATATGTGAATGCCTGATTGGTTGTGAGGCGGCTTCGCAATGGCTTGGAGCTCCATTTCATTGGGTCGATAACGGGGGATCCTCCGGCCGGAGACGCGAGCTGCGTCGACGCGGGATGCGGGGCGTATTCCGCTGGAAGCCGAGCCTCGCGCTCCATGATGGTGGGCGAGTCCGACGCTCCTCATCTCAAGCCTCATCGCGCTCCGTGACGCGTGGGCCCGATGGGCTTTCCTCCATACCATAGGAGCATCCGTGATGCGTGTCCGTATCCCATTACAAGGTTCACGTCTCGCTCTGTCTGCATGGCTCGCCGCGCTCGTCGTCGGAGCGCTCTTCCTGATAGGCCTCGGCTGCGCGCCTGAGCCGGCGCCGCCGGGAGGCGACGACCTGCGCTTCCGCTTCCCTGGCCAGGCGGCGCAGGTGCTCGCGGGCAGCGAGGCGTTCGTCGCCGTCGACGGGGGGTTCGCGCTGGCGTCGACCGGCGACGCGGTCCGCGAGCTCGAAGCGCTGCTCGAGCGCCGCGGCGGGCTGCACGCCGCGCTGCCGGCGAGCGGAGACGGCAAGCTCCGCTTCCACCTGCCCGGCGGCTTTGAGATCGGCGTGCGCGAGCTCGGCGCCGAGGGCGAGGGGGCGGTCGTGGAGCGGGCCGTGGCGTACCGGCGCGAGGGCGGGACGTCGTTCTGGTCGGCGGTCGACGCGGGCTACGAGGAGTGGCTGCTGCTCGACGCCGGCGTGGCGCACGGCGGTGCGCCGGTGGCCGCGTGGGAGGTCGAGGGCGCGACGCTGCAGCAGGACGGCGACGCGGTCGCGGTCGTGGACGGCGCGGGCGCGGCGCGGATGCGGGTGACGGCGCCGGCGGCGTACGCGAGCGGGGGGCGGCCGGTCGCGCCGTGGCTCGAAGTGCGCGGGGCGAGGATTGAGCTGTGGGTCGACGCGGACGGCGAGGCGGTGCTGGTCGACCCCGTGTGGGCGCCGGCCGGGACCCTGGGCGCGGCGCGCGCCAAGCACACGGCGACGAAGCTCGGGAATGGCAAGGTGCTGGTCGTGGGCGGGTACAACGGCTCGCTCCTCGGGAGCGCCGAGCTGTACGATCCGGTGTCCAACACCTGGTCGCCGGCCGGAACGTTGGCCACGGCCCGCCAGGATCACACGGCGACGCTGCTCCCGAACGGCAAGGTGCTGATCGCTGGAGGCAAGAACTTCGGCACCACCGTCTACGCGCACGCCGATCTGTACAATCCGGGCACCAATACCTGGTCGCCCACCGGCGCGCTGGTCACGTCCCGCGCCGGGCACACGGCGACGCTGCTGGGCAACGGCAAGGTGCTGGTCGCCGGCGGGCTCGGCGCCTCCTCCTATCTGGCGAGCGCCGAGCTGTACGATCCGGCGTCCGGCACCTGGTCGTCCGTGTCGTCGATGTCGATGGCGACGAGCCGCAGCGAGCACACGGCGACGCTGCTCGGGAGCGGCAAGGTGCTCGCCGTCGGCGGGCGCAACGGGTCCTCTTTGAAGGGCGCCGAGATCTACGATCCGGCGACCAACACGTGGACAGCGACGCTGTCGATGGCGATTTCCCGCTACCACGCCACGGCGACGCTGCTCTCGAGCGGCAAGGTGCTCATCGCGGGCGGCTTCAACAATCCTTCGGGCGAGCTGCAGAGCGCCGAGCTCTACGACCCGAACCCGTCGTCACCCTCCTGGACGACCGCCGCGTCGATGAGCGCCAAGCGCTCCAGCCATACCGCGACGCTGCTGGGCAACGGCAAGGTGCTCGTGACGGGCGGATCGAGCGCTGCCTCGACCGCCAATGCGAGCGCCGAGGCCTACGATCCGGCAACCAACACCTGGACAGCGGTCCCGTCGATGAGCAGCGTCCGCATCGACCATACCGCGACGCTGCTCGGCGATGGCAAGGTGCTCATCGCGGGCGGGTACAGCCCCACCTCGCCGTCGGCCACGTACCTGTCGAGCGCCGAGATCCACGACCCGGCGGCCAGGACGTGGCAGCCGGTCGCGTCGATTCCGAACAGCCGCATTGCGCCGACCGCGACGCTGCTCAACGACGGCAGGGTGCTCGTGGCGGGCGGTAACCTGACGGGAACGAGCACCGCGCTGTACGACGCAGCGACCAACACATGGACGACGGGGCCCTCGATGTCGGGTGGGCGCCAGTACCATACGGCGACGCTGCTGGGCAACGGCAAGGTGCTGGTCGTGGGCGTTCACCTCATCACGTACAGCGCGAACGCCGAGCTGTTCGATCCCGTGAGCAACACCTGGTCGTCCGTAGGCTCGTCAAGCCCAACGCTGAACCGAATCGGGCACACCGCGACGCTGCTCCCGAACGGCAAGGTGCTGGTGGTCGGAGGGAAGCAGGTCGGCGCCTCCACCACGACCGAGCTGAGCTCCGCGGCGCTCTTCAACCCGGTGACCAACAGCTGGTCGTCCGCCGCCCCTATGGCCTATGGGCGTGCCTATCATGCCGCGACGCTGCTCGCCGACGGCAGGGTTCTCGTCTCGGGCGGTACGAGCGGCACGGTGGGGCCGATCACCGGCACCCTGATCTATGATCCGACGCTCGATCATTGGTCGGTCGCAGATTGGATGAACGAGCCCCGCGACCATCTTACGTTGACGTTGCTGGACAATGGCAAGGTGCTGGCGGCGGGGGGAGACTCGACGGCCTTGTACGAGCTCTATGACCCGGCGCTCAATACATGGTCCGGAGTCAATTCGATCGGCACCCGCCGCTCGCCTACCGCGACGCTGCTCAACGACGGCAAGGTGCTGATCGCGGGGGGCAGCGACAACGCAGAGACCGCGCGACGGACCGCCGTCATCTACAATCCCCTGACGAATGACCACGAGGTGACCGGGGAGCTGAACGATCCCCGGTACGCTCATGCAGCGGTCCGGCTCGGGACCGGCAAGGTGCTCGTCGTCGGCGGCAGCGACGGCATGTCGATGTCGAGCGCCGAGCTCTACACCCCCTGACGCCGGCGGGGCGCCGCAGGTCCACGAGCCAGCCCCTCCGCTGGCGCTGAAAGAGACCGCTCTTGACGAGCCGGACACCCGAGGGAGCCGCCGAGCAGGCTGAGCCATCGCCCCGGCCCAGCAGCCCATGGATCCGATCGCAGACCGTGTAATGCCGCCGGGGCGCGCGCGTCCGCCAGGTACAACCCCGAACGAAGGTACCCATGGTCATGACGCGTCTCCTTGTCGTCTCCGGTTTGTTCGCTGCCTCGCTCCTCGTCCCCTCGCTGCGCGCGCCGAGCGCCGCAGCGGAGGAGGCGCCCGCCCCATCGCCGCAGGCCGTCCGCGAGATTGAGATCGTGGTGGACGGCGGTTACAAGCCGAGCCGCATCGTCGTCACCGAGGGCGAGCGGGTCCGCCTGAAGCTGGTCCGGCGGGACTACTCGCCTTGCTCGCGCGAGGTCGTGTTCGCTTCCCTCGGGATCCGGCGCGAGCTGCCGACGAACGTGCCGGTGGTGATCGATCTTCCGGCGCTGAGCCCGGGAGAGATCGAGTTCAAATGCGGCATGAACATGCTACGGGGCATCATCGTCGTCGAGCCCCGCAAGTGATCGCGCTCGTCGATGCTGGAGCGGCTTCCATGAAACCACGTCACCTCGCCGGGCCGAACGCCCTGCTGATGCTCGTCGTTGCGCTCGCCGGCTGCGCGCCGCGCAGCGTTCCCGCGAGCTTCCCCGCCTCGTCGGCCGCCTCACCGCAGGCCGCGGAGGCTCCCTCGCCGCGGATCGGCGTCGCCCTCTCGGAGGACCCTCCTCTGCCCGGAGAGCCCACCGCCGGCTGGGTCGGGCTCGAGCCGGCGCCAGCGCCCGGCGCCGATCCTCACCAGCATCACCATCATCACCATCACCACGGCCACCACGGCGCGGCGCCGGCCCCGACGCCGCCGAGCAGCGCCGCGCCGGCCCCGACGCCGCCGGGCGGTCACCAGCACCACGACCACGGCGCCGCGCCGGCCCCGACGCCGCCGAGCAGCGCCGCGCCGGCCCCGACGCCGCCGAGCGGTCCGGCGCCGGCCCCGACGCCGCCGAGCGGTCCGGCGCCGGCCCCGACGCCGCCGAGCGCTCACCACCACCATCACCCCGGCGCCGCGCCGGCCCCGGCGCCGCCGAGCGGCCCCGCGCCGCGCGCCCCCAAGGAGCCCGCCCATGCGCACTGAACCCCGTCGCTCGCGCCCGCTCGCCGCGCGCCTCGCGCCGCGCGCGGCGGTCCTCGCCCTCCTCGCCGCGGCCGCGCCCGGCTGCGGCGCCCCCTCGGCCACCGCCGACATCGCGCGGATCCGCGCGCTCTCCGGCGCGGAGCTCCCGCCGAGCGCGACGTCCGAGGCCGTCGACCCGGAGCCCGCCGGCGACGCGCGCACCCTCGGCCAGGCGCCCCGACGGCCGCTCACCGCGGACGCCGCGGTGCGGCTCGCCCTGGTCAACAACCGCGAGCTGCGCGCCGCGCTCAAGGAGGTCGGCGTCGCCCGGGGCCAGCTCGAGCAGGCCGGCGCGCTGCCGAACCCGGAGATCGAGGTCGAGGTCACGCCGCGGCAGGAGGGGCTCGAGCACACGCACGTCGAGCTCGCGGTCGAGATCGACCTCACCTCGGCGCTCCTGTCGCCGCTCCGCGCGCGGGCGGCGCGCTCGGATCACGAGGCGGCGCGCTTCCGCGCCGCCGGCGCCGTCATCGACCTCGGCTACCAGGTGCGCGCCGCGTTCTACGCCGCGCAGGCGGCGGAGCAGCGCCTCGGCATCGCGAACCGCGCGCTCGACGCGCTCGCCGCCGCCCGCGACGCCGCCCGCGCGCTCTTCGCGGCGGGCAACGTCCCGGAGCTCGACGTGGCGACCCAGGAGGCCGGCTACGAGGAGGCGCGCGTCACGGCGGCGCAGATCGAGCTCGAGCTCCTCACGCAGCGCGAGCGGCTCCACCGGCTGCTCGGCCTCTCCGGCGCGGCGACCGCGTGGACGATCGCCGGCGCGCTCCCGCCGGCGCCCGAGGCGATCGCGCCGCCCCCGCGCGCCGAGACGCAGGCCGTGCGGGCGAGCCTCGAGCTCGCGGAGCTGCGCAGCCGGCTCGACGCCGCGGCCGGCCGGGCCGGCGCGCTGCGCGCCGAGGGCTGGGTGCCGGACATGTCGATCAGCGTGCGCGGCGAGCGGGAGCTCCCCGAGCGCGGCGAGGTGGACGAGCACCCGTGGGTCCTCGGCGCCGGGCTCCGCGTCGCGCTCCCGATCTTCAACCGGCGGGGCGGCGCCGAGGCCGCGCAGACGGCGGAGTTCGACAGCCTGCTCGAGCGCTACCACGGGCGCGCCGTCGACATTCGCTCGGCGGTCCGCGAGGCCCGGAACCGGCTCGCGTCCGCGCACGCGCGGGCGCGGCACTACGAGCGCGTCGTCCTCCCCGCGCGCAAGCGGGTCCTGGAGCAGACGCTGCTCCAGTACAACGCGATGCAGGTCGGCGTCTTCCAGCTGCTCTCGGCGCGCCGCGAGCAGCTCGACGCCGAGCTCGCGGCGGTCGAGGCGCTGCGCGAGCACTGGACGGCGAAGGCGGCGTTCGACGCGCTCCTCTCGGGGCGCCGCGTCGAGGCGGCGGGGGCGGAGGCGCCCGCCGCGATGCCGAGGGCCACGGGCACGAGCGAAGGAGGGCACTGAGATGGATCGACGTTCGTTCATTCACGCGGGCGGCCTGGCCGCCGGCGCCGCCTTGCTCACGCGCGGGCTCGCGCACGCACAGGAGCGCCCGGCCGCGCCGCCCGGCGCCGCGGGGCCGGCGCCCCGCCGGATCGCGGCGCCCGGGGGGCAGCCCGCCGTGGTGACGCCGAACGGCAGCACGCTCCCGCTGCGGGTGGTGGACGGCGTGAAGGTCGGCCACCTGGTCGCGGCCCCCCTCGAGCACGAGTTCGCGCCGGGCCTGAAGAGCGAGGTGTGGGGCTACAACGGCGGCACGCCCGGCCCGACCATCGAGGCGGTCGAGGGCGATCGCCTGCGCATCTACGTGACGAACAGGCTGCCCGAGCCCACCACGGCCCACTGGCACGGGCTCGTGCTGCCGAACGGCATGGATGGAGTCGCCGGGCTCAACCAGCGGCCGATCCCGCCCGGCGAGACGTACGTTTACGAGTTCGTCGTGCGGTATCCGGGGACGTACATGTATCACTCGCATTTCGACGAGATGACCCAGATCGCGCTGGGCGCGCTGGGGATGTTCGTCGTGCACCCGCGGAGGCCCCGCGGCCCGCGCGTGGACAGGGATTTCGTGCTGGTGACACAGGAGTGGAAGATCAACGCCGGGGCGCGCCGGCCCGATCCGAACGCGATGAACGACTTCAACGTCCTCACGTTCAACGGCAAGGCGTTCCCCGCGACGGCGCCGCTCCTCGTCGGCCGCGGCGAGCGCGTGCGCATCCGCCTCGGGAACCTCGGCCCCATGGATCACCACCCGATCCACCTGCACGGCCTGTCGTTCCAGGTCACGGCGACCGACGGCGGGTATGTCCCCGAGTCCGCCCAGTACCCGGAGACCACGGTCCTCGTCCCGGTCGGCAGCACGCGGGTCATCGAGTTCGTCCCCGAGGAGCCGGGCGACTGGGCGGTTCACTGCCACATGACGCATCACACGATGATGCAGATGGGCCACGGCCTCCCGAACATGGTCGGCGCCGACACCCGCGCGCTCGATCGCCGGATGAGCCGCGTGATGCCCGACTACATGACGATGGGGACCACGGGGATGGGCGGCATGGGCGAGATGCCCATGCCGGTGCCCGCGAACAGCCTGCCGATGCGCGGCGGGCCCGGGCCGTTCTCGTACATCGACATGGGCGGGATGTTCACCATCCTGAAGGTCCGCGACGCGCCGGACACGGCGGATCCTTCGGGCTGGTACGCGCACCCGGCCGGCACCGTGGCGGGGCCGGCGAGCGCGGAGCGGATGCGCGCCGACGGGATCGACCCGGCTTCGGGAGGAAAGTCGGGCGGGTGAGCTCCTCGACGTGGTCTCCGGCGGCGGCGCGGGGCCGCCGTCGCGCCGGACACACAGGGCGCGGCCCTGCGACCACAGGGCCGGCGAAATCCTCAATGATTCCGAAGGATCAGCGGCGGTCCGCGCCTTGCCATAACGACGGCGAGACGGGGACGCCCCGGAACACGGAGGAGTGCTTCGATGGCTACGAGGATCGCTCGACGGATGACGTTTCTGGCGCTTTGCGCGGTTTCGCTCGCTGGCTGCGGTGAGCGTCACGACGCGCGGCCTCCGGCGGCGGCCGCCGCCGCGAGCGCCGCGGCGGCGCAGTGCCCCGAGCCGGCGGTCGCCGCGGCGGCGCCGCCCGCGAGCCCGCCGGCTGCGGCGGTGACGGCGCCGGCGCCGGCGCCTGAGGCGAGCGCCGCGGCGGACAAGGGCGGCAAGGCGGGCAGGGAGAAGGGGAGGGGCGCGGCGGAGCTGAAGGTGAAGCGGCTCGTGCTCGCGGAGGGGGTGAAGGACCGCGAGCCGGTGGCGCCGGGGACGACGTTCCGCGCGCCGGAGACGGAGCGGCTCTATGCCTTCCTGGAGATCGAGAATCGCGGCGACGCGGAGGGCGAGGTGACGGTCGCGTTCGTTCCGCCGGACGGCGGGGCGCCGGTCGGCAACGTGACGCTCGGGGTCGGGCCGTCGCCGCGCTGGCGGACGTGGGCGTTCACGCGCGGGGTGCGCAAGGCGGGGGAGTGGACGGCCGTCGTGCGGTCGGAGACGGGCGAGGAGCTCGCGCGCGCGCCGTTCGAGGTGACGCTGTAGCCGGCGCGGCCGCGCGCGGAGGGCGCTCCGCCTCGGTCAGGGCGCGGCCGGCGGCCCATCGCCTGTCGCGCCCTGCTCGAAGACGTCCAGGTACACCCGGTCGACGTCGAGCGCGCAGTCCAGGGACGAGAGCGCCGCGCGCTCGCCCGGCCCGTGGATCCGGAGCAGCCAGGCCCCGTCCGGCTGGCGCGTGAAGACCTCGATTCGTGGCGCCTTCTGCGACGCGAGCACGTACTCCTGGAGCGACGGCAGCGTCCGGTACTGCGCGAATTTCTCTCCGCGATCGTAGGCCTCGCTCGAGTCCGAGAGCACCTCGACCACGAGGCGCGGGTTCAGGAGCGTGTCGCGCTGCTCGTCCTCGAACTCGGGGCGCGAGCAAACGACCGCGCCGTCGGGGTACACGTAGCGGCGCGTCGCGGCGATCTTGACGCGCATGTCGGAGGTGAGCACACGGCATCCTCGACCCTGGAGCGCGCTCCGCAGCTCGCCGATGACGTTCGCGGCGACCGCGCTGTGCTCCAGCGTTCCGCCTGCCATGGCGAAGATCTCGCCGTCCGCGTACTCGTGGCGGAGCGGCGAGGAACGCTCGAACGCCAGGTATTCCTGGGGCGAAAGGCCGGTGCGCGCCGCGGCTTGTGCCATGGTCCTCAGCTTCACCCAGGACGCCGAGCGCGTCCACACGGAGCCTGCGCTCGGCGTGCTCCGGTGCGTCAGGCGGGCACGAGCTCGACCAGCGTGATCTCCGGCGGGCAGTTGATGCGCACGGGCAGCCAGCCGCCGGCGCCCGCGTTGACGTGGAGGCGCCGGCCGCGGTGCTCGTAGAGCCCGTTGTGATAGAGCCCGGCGGGCAGCATCGGCGTGAGGGCGTAATCGCCGATCCGGCCCAGCGAGATCTGCCCGCCGTGCGTGTGGCCGGACAGCATCAGATCGAACGGCAGCTCGCGCGCCGCGCGGAACGTGCCCGGGTGGTGGCTGAGCAGGACGCGCGGCGCGCCGTCGTCCTGCATCTGCCCGAGCGCGCGGGCCAGCCCGTCGGCCGTCGGGCGCCGGGCGGGCTCTCCAGGGCGCGCGCGGCTCGGGTAGTCGATCGCGCCCATCCACAGGCGATCGCCGCCGAGGCGGACCTCGCGCGCCTCGTCGACGAGCACCTGGGCGCCCGCCTCTTCGAGGCCCTTCACGATCGCCGGGATGCTGGCGGAGCGCGCGGCGATGTACTCGTGGTTGCCCATGCAGAAGAAGAGCTGCCCCCGGGCGGGGCGCAGGCCCCGGAGCAGCCGCGCGGACAGCTCGAGCTGGGAGACGTGGTGATCGAGCAGGTCGCCCGTGATGACGTGGATGTCGGCGCCGACCGCGTTGATGGCGTCGCGGAGCTCGTCGAGCCGCTCCGCGTCCATGAAGCTGCCGACGTGCACGTCGCTGAGCTGCGCGATGGTGACGCCGTGGAGGCCCGTCAGCTCGCGCCGCACGGGCAGGGCGACCCTCACCACGACCGGACGCTGTCGCGAGGCGAGCACGCCGCCCATCGAGACCGCGACGGCCGCCGCCGGCAGCGCCCACGACGCGCCGACGACGAGCCGACGTCGGATCTCGTCGACGGGCTCCGGCGCGGTCTCGGCTTCTTCTGGAGCGCTGTTGGCCTGAGCGGCTGGAGCGCTGTTGGCCTGAGCGGCTGGAGCGCTGTTGGCCTGAGCGGCTGAATCGGCCGGAGCGTTCGTGTCGACCCGAGCGTCCATGGCCGCCCCGGCGTTCGGGGCCGTCCGACCGCGGCGAAGCGCCCGGACAACCGCGGCCGCGGTTGCGGCGATCCCGAGGAGCAGCCCGTACATCAGCAGGGCCACCTGAGCGCCCATCGCGATCAGCGACACCGGCTCGGGCACGTGGCGCTGGATCGCCCGCAGCCCCGACCAGCTCGCCACGGTCATGAGCAGCGCCGGGTGCGCGACCAGCAGCAGCCCCGCGGCGCACAGCCCGTCGATCAGCGCTCTATGCCGCGGGAACGCCGCGCGGAGCCGCCGCCAGACGAGCAGGCCGAGGAGCGCGTTGACGAGCGTGACGACGAGGCCGCCGAGCTGGAACACGTGCTCGAAAGTAGCATCGCGCCGCTCGTTCGTCCGGCCGCCGGCGCCGGGCGAGCGAGCCGCGCCTCCACGAGGAGCGGCGGCGCCGGCGGCGCGCCGCGGGGCCAGCCCTAGAGTCCAGCGCCGCGGCCAGCCATCTCCGCGCTCACCGGGATCTCCCTCGCTTCGAGCCCCTCGAGCGACTCCTTGCCGGAGAGCGCGCCGAGGCACCAGCGGGCGTCCCGGAGGTAGCCGTTGAAGAACGCGGCGACGTAGCCCATCGCGATCGCCTGCTGCTCGCGGCGCGGGAGCTCGGCAGGGCCGTCGAGCGGCTCGGCGAGGCCGAGCGACGTCGTGTAGCCGAAGTGGCTCGCGCCGGGCAGGGTCACGAGGTGCTTGGCCGCGCGCGCGCGGCCGTAGAGCGCCGCCGGGACCGAGGCGGAGATCGGATCCGCGGTGCCGCGCAGGACGAGCACCGGGCGAGGCTCGAGCGCGTCGATGGGCGGGGCTCGATCCGGCTCGCCCGCCGGCGCGAGCAGCGCGAGGGCGCGGACGTGGAACGGGCAGGCGGGATCGAGCGCCAGCGCGAGGGCGGCCTGCGCGCCGAGCCCGTGGCCGAGGGCGCCCACGCGATCGAAGTCGGCCAGGAGCGGGCCCCGCGAGCCGGCCCTGAGGTGCGCGAGCGCGTCCCGGAGGACCGCGGCGCGGCGCAGCGGCGCGTCGTCCGGGGCGAGCCACGAGAGATCGGGCGCGATGACGACGAAGCCCCAGCGCGCGAGGTGCGCCATGACGCCCGCGAGCTGGCGATAATCCTGGCCGATGCCGGCGGGCGACCCACCGGTGACGGCGCTCGTGGGGAGGCGCCGCTCGTGGGCGATCGCGATGACCGGGAACGGGCCTCCCGGTGAGAGCGGCGCCTCTTCGCCGTCGGCCGACGCGGGGTAGTAGAGCAGCGCAGCGCCCTGCGCGGGGCAGCGGTAGAGGGTGCCCTGGAACGGCCAGGTGTCGGGATAGCGGGCGTCCTCCGAGAGCGAGAGCGCGCGGATGCGCCGGAACCCCGCTCGGTGCGGTCCGGCGCGCAGATGCAGCGCAGCGCTGGCGGGGCGCGGCGCGGTCGAGGGCGGCGGCGCGGGGGCGGACGCGGGCGGCGGCGGCGCAGCCGGAGAGGGGGCGTCCGCCGCAGCGAGCCCGCTGCGGAGCACCGCGCGCCGCGACCAGAGCTCGCCGTCGCGCACCAGGTGGACGATCTGCCCCTCGGCGCGCACGGCGAGCTCGATCCGCCCGAGCGGGTGGCTCTCGATGACGGACACCGCCTCACACGGGCCCAGCGCGGTGGCGAACACCGTCGGCCCGCGGAAGCGCGCCCCCCGGGCGCCATCGCCGCGACGCCACCACGCGAGCCCCACGCCCGCGAGCGGCGCGAACAGCTCGAGCGCGCCCTCGCCGCCGGACGCGCTCCGGAAGAGCGCCGGCGCCCCCCGGACCCCGGAGACCAGCTCCTCCGGGCCCTGCCACGCGGCCCCGGGAGAGCGGCGGAACATCACCAGGCGATCGCCGGCGCGCGCGACCACCTCGAGATCGCCAGGCGCTCCGGGCGCGCCGGCGCCGCGCTGGACCATCGCGACCGCCTCGAACCGCCCGAGCTCCGCGCCGAAGATCGCCGGGCCGTGCCAGCCGAGCTCCGCGGTGTCGTTGTCGCGGTGGTAGTGCGCGATCCCGCCGCCCGCGTGCGGCACCACGAGCTCGAAGTTGCCCCGGCCGCCGAAGGCGCCCTGGATCAGGGCGGGGTCGCCGGCCGCGCCCTCCGCGAAGAAGCGCGGCGCGCTCCACGACGGCTCGCGCGCGGGCGCGCACCAGAACGCGGCCAGCCGATCCCCGGCGCGCACCACCGCCTCGAGGTGGCCCGGATCGCCGAAGTTGCTCTGGATGAGCGCCACCGCGCCGACCGGGCCGAGGTCCGCGGCGAACGTCGCCGCGTGGCGCCACGGCCCGGCGGCGTCCTCGCGGCGGTGGTGCTCGACGCCGAACGGCGCCCCGGCGGCGGGCGCGACGAGCTCGAGCGTGCCGCGCGAGGCGCATTGCAGGAAGAAGCCGCTGGTCGTGGTGGGCATGGCTCCGATGAGGTTTACCGGCGAGGCGCGGCGGCGCCTACCGAAGCATCTCCTCGACCCTCTCGCCCGTCGCCGCGGCCAGCCCCCGGGCGAGCGCGCGCGGGTCCAGCTCGACGGCGACGGCCACCGCGTCCTCCGCGTGCGTCGCGAGCGGCGGCTCGACCGGCGCGTCGAGCCCGAGCAGGTGGCCGAACGAGCCGTGCGCGAGCTCCTCCCACGCCGCGAGCAGCTCCTCCGAGGCGGCCGCTCCGCTCGTCGAGAAGTCGCCCGCCACCGCGATCGCGAGCGCGATCCCCTCGCGCGCGCTCGGCCTCGCGGCCGCGCCCACGGCCGTCGCCGCCGCGAGCAGGCCGCGCGCGCCGCGGGCGAGCTCCCCGTCGAACGGGCCCAGCGCGAACGCGCGCGCGGGCGCCGGGCCGAAGCGGGCCGCGAGCGCCGCGAGCGGGCCCTCCGACAGCGCCGTCGGCGAGCGCTTGAGGCGGCCGAGCGCGTACAGCGATGCCACGCGCGCCGGCCCGCGCTGCGGGCTGCCGCCGTCCTGCACGCCGACCACGTCCTCGCCGAGGAGCACCAGCGCGTGCGGCGCCGTGCCGATGTCGCCCATCACGCGCACAACGTCCGGGCGATCGAGCGCCCGCCGCTCCTTGCCCGTGAGCCGCCGCCGGAAGAGGCGCTCGATGGTCCGGGGATCGCCGCTGTGACGCGCCACGTAGAACCTGGCCTCGCCCGACGCCCCCGCGTACGACGCGATCGCGGCCTCGCGCACCTGCCGCAGGTCGACGCCGGTCGCGCGCGCGTGCCGGGCCAGGTTCTCCTCGGGCGCCACGAGCGCGATCGAGGGGATGAGCCACGGCACGGTCGCGATCTCGCGGGGCCGGACCAGGATGAGCCACCGGAGCCCCGCCTGCGGCAAGAGGCGCGTGAGGTCCGCCGTGCCGAGCGGCGGCAGCGGCGGGCCCGGCCGAGCGTGCGGCCGCGGCGCGCGGCCGCACGACGGCAGCGCGAGGCCGAGGACGCAGCCCAGGATGCCGCCGAGCGCGCCGCGGCGGCGGAGCCCCCGCCCGGGCGCGTCAGCCAACGACGAGGTAGGCGAAGCGGCGGTTCTTCGAGCCGACGCGGACCAGAAATCGCTTCCCACGCTCGAGCTTGAGCTGGTCGTCCTTGATCACCTCGCCGTCGAGGTGCACCGCGCCGCCCTTCACGAGGCGGAGCGCCTCGGAGGTCGACTTGGCGAGCCCGGCCAGCGCGAGCGCCTTGCCGATGGGGATCGTGTCGCGGTCGCTCGCGACGTGGAGCTCCTCGATGACCTCGGGCAGGCCGCCGGCCGCGACGCTGCGGCGCCGCTCGAGGGCGGCGCGCGCGTCGTCGGCCGAGTGGAAGCGGGTGACGATCTCCTGCGCGAAGAGCTCCTTCACCGCGATGACGCTCTCCTCGCCGCGCAGGACCGCCTCCCGCAGCCGGGCGACCTCCTCGGGCGCGCGCGACGACAGGAGCTCCATGTAGCGCCAGATGACCCCGTCATCGACGAGCATCAGCTTCTGCAGCATGTCGAACGGCGGCTCGGTGATGCCGACGTAGTTGTCCGCGCTCTTCGACATCTTCGGGCCCACGACCTTGCCGTCCTCGATCCGCGCGTTCGTGCCCTCGAGGAGCGGCATCGTCATCACCATCTGGGCGCGCTTGCCGTAGCGGGGCATGAGGTCGCGCGCCACGAGCAGGTTGAAGAGCTGATCGGTGCCGCCGAGCTCGATGTCGGCCTCGAGCTCGACCGAGTCGTAGGCCTGGAGGAGCGGGTACATGAACTCGTGCACGTAGATGGGCCGCGCCTCCTCGTAGCGCTTCTTGAAGTCGTCGCGCTCGAGCATGCGGGCCACGGTGTACTTCGCGCAGAGCTCGATCATCTGCGCCGGATCGAGCTTGTTCAGCCACTCGGAGTTGTAGCGGACCTCGGTCTTGTTCCGGTCGAGGACCTTGAACGCCTGGGCCTGGTAGGTCTCGGCCGCGGCGACGACCTCCTCGCGCGAGAGCCGCGGGCGCAGCTCGTTCTTGCCGGTCGGATCGCCGACCATCGCCGTGAAGTCGCCGACCACGAAGATGACGGTGTGCCCGAAGTCCTGGAACTCCCGCATCTTCTGCATGACCACGGTGTGGCCGAGGTGGAGGTCGGGGCGGGTCGGGTCGAAGCCGGCCTTGACGCGCAGCGGCTTGCCCTCGCGGAGCCGCTCCTCGAGCTCGGCGCGGACATGGAGGTCGACGGCACCCTTGCAGAGAATCTCGAGCTGACGTTCGGCGGGGACCATGGGGCCCCGCTTCTACCGCGCAGCGGAACTGCCCGCCAGGGGGCGAGCGCGCCCCGCGCCGCGCGCGACGCACGGCGCGCGTCGACATCGACGTCGCCGACGTCACCGACCTCGCTCACATCGACGCCGTCGCGGGCGTGCGCGGGCGCGTCACGACCTCGGCGCGGCGAGCGCGCCTCGAGGCGCGCGGGCGCGTCACGTCGACGGCGCCGGCGACGTCATCGGGCGTCGCGTGCGCGCCGCCTCATTCGTCGTCGGTGTCGTCGTCCTCGTCGTCCTCGTCGTCGTCGTCGCCCGAGATGGCGTACGCGCGGCTCGCGTTGACGAGCTCCTTGAGCTCCTTGCCGACCTTGAAGAACGGGAGCCGCTTGGCGGGCACGGGCACCGGCTGGCCCGTGCGAGGGTTCCTGCCGCTGTACGGCTTGTAAGGCCTGACCGTGAAGCTGCCGAACCCGCGGATCTCGATGCCCTCGTTGCGCTGGAGCGCCTGCGTCATCGCGTCGAAGACGCAGTTCACCACGAGCTCGGCGCGAGCCTTGGTGAGCTCCCCCCGTCCCGCGATCGCGTCGATGAGCTCGCTTTTCGTCATGGTCCACCTCCCCCACCCGAGCGGACCGCCGCCGGCGCCCGACTTGCCGCTTTCCACCGCAGAGCCCCGGGAGACGCGCCGGTCCGGGAGCCGCATGACAACAGAATCCTATGAAAAGCTCGCATGTTACGGGACTAGCGGTCAACCGAATTCCCGCCCGCGACCGCGACCGCGTCGAGCGCAAAGAGGCCCCCGGCCGCGGGGCCGCCCGGGCCTCCCGGAGCGCTCTCAGCGGCGGCCTCGACGCGGATCCGCGCGGCATTCGCGGCCGTCGGCGCGGCGGCGCCGGCCTCGTCGCGCGGGCCCTCGCGCGCGTCCCGCCGCAACTTTCCGTGCTGGCGCGCATTCGCGCGCGCGATGGAGAGCTCGATTCCGACGGCGTCCTCGGGGATCGCGTGGGGCGGGAGCGCGACGCAGGTGGGCGGCGCGCCGGGGGCGCCCGGCGCGGCGGGCTCGACCCGCCAGACGTGGATGGGGGCGCCGTCGACGGCGAGGACCAACTCGCCCGCGCCGTCGCCCGAGACCGCCACGCGCGGGCTGATCCGGGCGCCGCGGAGCCACGGGGCGGGCAGGCCGACCCGGACCACGGCCTCGCCGCTCGCCGCCGCGTGCACCGCGAGGAGGCGCCCCCCGGACGCGCACGTGCCGCCGGCGTGCTCGGGCGCTGCCCAGGCGCCGCGCTGGGCGCGCGGCGGCCACAGCGACTCGCCCTCGATGAGGGCCTCGCGGGGCGGGGCGGCATCGAAGGCGAGCGGCGCGATCGAGACCGAGGCCAGGCCGCCGCCGTCCGGGATCGCGAAGCGGTAGCGGTAGGCGGGGGGGCGGCCGCGGGCCTCCCACGCCATCCGGTCGATCGCGTCGCCGCGGTAGCGCAGCACCGCGACGTCGCCCGGGGCGGGGTCGAAGCCGAGGTTGAACCCGTGGTCCGTGTCGACGAACACGAGGCCGCGCGCGACGCCCGCGCGCGCGACGGCGGCGGGATCGAACATGGGCAGGCCGCCCTCGCGGTCGCGGAGCGCGGCGTGGTCGAAGCCCGCGCGGAAGGCGAAGCCGGCGAGGGGGAGCGCCGCCGCGAAGAGCGCCGCCGGGACGAACGGCACCGGGAGGAGCGCGCGGAGCCGCCGCGCGAGGCCGCCGCGCGCGGCCGGCGATCCCGCGCGCTCCGCGATCGCGGCGCAGGCCAGGGCGGCGAGGGCGTGCTCCACCGGCAGCACGTCGGCGAAGAAGCGAGCGCCGCCGCCGGGGTAGTTGCCGTCGAAATAGAAGGGGGCGTAGGCGGCGATCTGGAGGAGCGGCGCGATCGCGAGGGCGCGCGAGCGCCGCTGCCGGAAGGCGATCGCGGCGCCGGCGATCACGAGCAGCGCGAGCGGCTCGGCGTTGAGCGCGTCGACCAGGTGGAGCTTGAGGCGGCGCAGCGTCGTGCCGGCGGCGGCCAGAAAACCGTATCCTTCCGCCAGGTTATGCCGGACGAAGTCGCCGTGCTCGAAGAGGCAGCCGACGCCTTCGCCGAAGCCGTAGCGGAAGCAGCCGGGCGGGCCGTCGGAGACGGCATAGTAGGCGCCCTGCGACGACGCGAAGGCGCCCGTCGCGGCGCGCTGGTGCGCGGCGAGCAGCGCGAGGCCGGGGACGGCGCCGATCGCGAGCGCCGCGGCGAGCCGCCCGAGCCGCGGCGAGGGGCGCGGCGCGGCGTCGCCGTCGCGAGCGCCGGCCGCGGCGCTGCCCGGCGGGCGCTCCGGCAGGAGCGCCACGAGGAGCGCCACGACGAGGGCGAGCGCGCTCGGCGGGCGCGTGGCCGCGAGCCAGCCGGCCGCGACGCCCGCGAGCGCGGCGGCGCGGACGGCGGGATCGCGGAACCAGCGCGGCGCGCTCGCCGCGGCGGCGGGGGACTCGTCGAGCGCGCGGCGCGCCGACGCGAGCGCGACCGTGAAGCAGAGGGCCGCGAGCCCGTGCGACATCGTGTCGGCCGTGTGGTAGCGGAGCGCGGCGCAGAGCGCCGAGAAGAGCGCGGCGAGCAGCGGCGCGAGGGGGATCCGCGCGCCGCTCCCGGCGGACGCCGGGGCTCCTTTCGCGAACCGCGCCGTGAGGTCGTACGTGGCGACGGTCAGCGCCGCGGCGAGCAGGGGACCGACCGCGAGCGGCGCGCCCGCGAGGAAGCCCAGCGCGAGGAGGGCGGGGTAGCCCGGGGGGAAGATGACCGCGACCTCGGCCGCGCCGCGCCGGGCCGCGTCGCCTGCGGCGTCGCTGCGGACGAGGAAGCGGCCCAGCACCGAGGCCTCGGGCTCGCCGAGGGGCCACGCGAGGTGCCCGGCGGCCATGGCGCGGGCCTCGAGCCAGTAGCTCGTCGCGTCGATGATCCGGGGGCCGCCCCGCAGGTAGACCGCGACGTACGCGGCCGAGATCAGCGCCGCGGCGAGCGCGAGGGCCGCCGCGACGGCGACGCCGCGGGGCGCGCCGGGGCGAGGCGCGGGATCGAGGCCCGCGGCGCCGGGGCGCGGGGGCGCCGGGCCAGGGCGCGCGGCGGCGGGCGAACGGCCGCGGCGGAGGAGCCAGGCGCCGGCGAGCAGCGCGGCGACGGAGAGCGCGAGCGCGATCCACTGCGCGGGATCGCGGGGCAGGCCGGCGCGCACGTCACGGCCCGGCGAGCGGCCGCGCCTCGAAGCGCGCGGCGCGCTCCAGGACCCAGACGTGGTGATCGACCCACTCGCCCTCGACCGGCGTGAGCGCGAGCGTGAACGTCTCGGGCAGCCCTTCGGGCAGGTCGATCGACGCCTCGGTCCAGCCGTCGCTCTCGCGGACGGCGAGGTGGCCGAGCTCCCGGCCGTCCGCGGTCACGCGGATCTTGGCGGGGCGGGACGCGGCGGTGCGGACGACGAGCCGGCCCCGGCCCGAGCGCGGGGCGCGCAGGCGGGCCGTCTCGCTCTTGCCGCCCGGGATGACGCGCCCCGCGTCGAACCGATCGCGCCCGGACCCGCGCGGATCCGGCAGCACGCTGAAGCTGACGAAGCCGGCCTGCGGCCGCGGGAAGGCGTAGCCGTGCGCCCGCTCGCTCACGAGGTCGGCGACGTCGAGCTCGTCGAGCACCTGCTCGCCGGCGCGCATCGACGCGGGCGGCTCGCCGTGCGCGAGCGGGCTCCAGTCGGCCTGGTAGATGACCTTCTCGGCGCCGCCGCAGATGACGTTCCCGACGACGGGGATCCCGACGATCCGCTTGCCGAAGATGGCCGGGAGCTCGCCCCACCAGGTCGGGTAGATGGCCAGCGCGTCGGGCCGGTCGTCGGCGGGGATGCGCTCGATGAGCTCCAGCGACGCGCCGAGGCCGTGGACGCCCGCGCGCGCGAACGGGAGGTCGTGGTAGCCGCCGAGCCCGATGAGGTCGAGCCCGGGCCGGTCCGACGCGTAGAGGAGCGCGCCCGCGTCGCCGACGAGGACGCGGCGCACGTCGAGCTGCTCGAGGACCTTGCCGGCGACGAGGTGCTGATCGCGGATGTTGCGGCTCGCGCGGCCGAAGAACCAGATCTGGTCGCGCATCCTGGGCAGCTGGTGGACCCAGAAGAGCGCGGCGAGGGCGAGGGCGAGCGCGACGCGCGCGGCCCAGAGGCCGCGGTCCGCGAGGCCGAAGCGGGCCGCGAGGCCGCCGGGAGCGCCGCCGGCGGCCGGGTCGCGGCGGGCGCCGAGGCCGCGCGCCCGCAGGGCCGCGAGCGGGGCCGCGAGCCCGGCCCGAGCGCCGTCGGGCCTCGCCGCGCGGCTCGCCTCGCCGTCCGGCGCGGCCCACGCGGCCCGCGCGACGAGCAGCGCGAGCCCCATCGCCGCGAGCACCAGCAGCCAGGCGACCGCGGGCATGGTGTAGCGCTCGTTCTGCCAGCGCACCTGGCCGTTCAGGGAGACGAGCGCGAGCCAGCCGGCGACCTGGACCCAGAGCAGCGCCGCGATCCCGCGCGTCCTGCGCGAGGCGAGGGGGACGAGCGCGAGGGCGGGGACGAGCCAGCCCCAGGGGAGGGCGTCCGAGAAGTGGTGGTTGGTATTGCGGGCGATGACGTAGCTGACGAGGAACTCGTAGGTGTCCCACTTTTCCTGGGACGTCATGTACGGGTTGTTCAGCGCGAGCTTGGCGATGGCGCCGCTCGCGGCCCACTCCCCGGTGAACACGCGGTTGGCGACCGCCTGGGCGACGCACGCGATCGCGCCCGGCACCGACGTCCGGAGCAGGGTCGCGACCGCGGCGCGCGCGCCGCGGGCCCGCCCCACGGCGGCGGCCGCGTACACGCTCAGGGCCGCGACGCAGACGACCGACTCCGGCCGGGTGGCGTAGAGGAGCGCCCCGGCGAGGCCGGCGATCCAGCCGAGGCGGGCGAGGCGCTCCGGCGGCGCTGCGGCGCGCTCTCCTGCGCCGGCCGGCTCGCGCGGCGCGCCGGCCGCGCCGGCGAGCGAGAGCGCGGCGAGGGTGGCGAGGGCCCAGACGCCGAGGTGGAAGGCGTTCTCCATCCCGCTGAACAGCGACCAGTCGAGCGCGCCGATGGAGAGCGCCACGGGCGGCAGCAGGTACTTCGCCCAGCGCCCGATCGGCTCGAGGAGCCGCGCGCCGACGAGCAGGAAGCCGAGCGTCGAGGCGCAGGCGACGATCGCCGCCCACTGCATCAGCAGGAGGCCGCGGAAGCCGACGAGGTAGCCGAGCGCGAGGACGAACGGGTAGCTCAGGCTGGTGTTCCCGCTCGAGAAGCCGTTGCCCTCGGACCACTCGAACGGGTATCCGCGCGCCGTGGCGCGTGCGTAGTCGAAGTGGATGAACACGTCATCGAGCGGCGCCGACCACATGCCGCCCGTCTGCTCGTGCATCGCGCGGTAGAACGCGGCGGCGGCGTAGAGCACGCACGCGCCCGCGTAGACGGCGAAGAGGACCGGATCGAGGCGCGGCCACGCGGCGACCACGCGATCGAGCCGGCCGGGGGGCGCTGCCGGACCGGCGCCCTGCGAGGCCGCGGCGTCCGTGTCGCCAGGGGAGACGCTGTTCGGCCGAGACGGGGGCGCAGCTCCTCCGGGCGGCGCGGAGGACACGGGTTCGGCGCTGGACGGTGACACGCGGCTCTTTTACACGACTTTCGCGCGGCCCGAGCCCGCGGAGCCCGGTCCGCGAAGGGGCGCCGGCGCGGGGGAGGGGCCGGCAGCCGGGTGAACGCCTGCGGCTGACGGCTCTGTCCAGCACGTTTGCAAGCGGCCGCTTCAGGATTGAAAGGCGTACGCCGGTTTTGTGGGGAAAGTGCCCGAAAACGAGAAGAATGTACCTTGGCCCGCCTCCTGCTCAGGACAGAGCCCAGAGCGCCCGTGACGGTCTCCCCCCCCACCGTCGAATGGGCGCTCTGTTTTTTTGTGCTGGTGACCCCCGGCGCGACGCGGACCGACGCGCTGGATCGCGGATGCAGCGCGGGCCGAGGGCGGTGGCCCAGCCTGCTGCGGCCCAGCCTCTCGGTGGTGGCCGGATTTGAACATGAAGGCGGGAAGAAAAGATCAATGATCTTCCTGCCTTCCCGCCTTCATGGGAGTCACTCCGGGGCAAACTGGGCCACCACCGGCCTCCCGGGGGGACCAGGGTCGCTGCCGGCTCGCTGAGCGGGGTCGTGGAGACGGCGTTCGGCTTCGACATCATCCTGCGGACGCAATAGCGAGCGTGGCGGGCCCTCGGGGGTGGATCAGCGCACGAGTGGAGTTGCAGCGTCGAGCATCGCAGATCGTCCCCTGGGTCGGGATCGCCGTCCACCTCGTGATCGGCCCGGCTTACGCGTTCGCCGGTCTCCTCGCGCCGCTTTGGGCGGTCGCGGCGCTCTGGGCGATCTGGATTGCGCTGCTCGTGATGGCCATTCGGGTGCGGGGCAGCCGCCCGTGGCTGGCTGCGGCGACCCCGTTGATGTCGGCGGCCGTGTGGCTCGGCCTGCTCACCCTCGGCGAACGGCTGCTCGGCTGGACGGCTTGAGCCCGCCCGAGGCCGCAGGCGCCGGCGCCGCGCGGCCCGCGCCGCGCTCGCGCCTCTCGCGACCGGATGGGCGACGCCGTTCCCGCTCCCAGACGGCACAGCGGATGACCAGACCGCGCGGAGGAGGATGACCTGGAGGCGACCGAGGCGGAGTGGCCCCTTCCATCGCACGACACCGCCGGCGGCGCGACAGCCGGGATCTCCCGCCTCTACAGGAATACCCGGCGGCCGTTCAGTGGCCGAGCGGATTCGACGGCGGCGCCTCGCCGCGCGGGGCGTGACTTCAGGACAGGGCGGAGTTTCCTTGCCGGTCCGCGGTTGAGAATATTTCGGGTCCTGCGCCAAAGGAGCCCGCGCGCTCTCCGTGCGGTCTGCGCGTTGACCCCTCTCGCGCGCGTCGAGTAGAACGATGTTCGCGCCAGAGCGCGCGACCCAGTCAGCGCCAGCGCGGATTGGAACCGCAAACGATGCGTTGGTTCGTCGAGATCTCGTCATTGGGCCAGAACGCGCCGCCGACCAGGAAGGTGTGCGTCGAGGCCCCGCAGTGGCAGCCCGCGCTGCAGAAGGCCCGGGCGCTCCGCGGCGATGGCGGGCCGCTCAACAACTTCTCCGTGGACCTGCTCGAGAGCGGCTACCGAGCGATCGATCCGGCGACGCGCGTGCGGTACGTCGTGCAGCGCGCGCCGGACGACGCGGCGCTGACGGACGGGGCAGACCCTCCGGCGGGCGCGCCGCCGGCCGGCGCAGCGTCTCCCAGGCCCGCCGACCCGGGGGCTCGTCTGCCGGGAAAACGGCCGGTGGCGGCCACGGTCCCGTTCATCTCGATGGGGACCGCGCTCCTCGTGCCGGAGCCCGCCGCCGCGGCGGCGCAGGCGGCCAAAGGCGGCGCCGCGGTGGAGCGGGGCGCCGCGGTGGAGCGGGGCGCCGCGGTGGAGCGGGGCGCCGCGCCGGAGCGGGGCGCCGCGCCGGAGCGGGGCGCCGCGCCGGAGCGGGGCGCCGCGCCGGAGCCGAGCGCGCTGCCGCCGTTCGAGCTCGTGTCGCAGCGCGAGGAGAACCCGTCCGAACGCTCGCCGCTCACGTACCGAGAGCTCGTCTATGCGGTCCCGACGGGCACCCCGCGCGATCTCGTCAGCGCGTTGCTGCTCGACCGGCTCGAGAAGGCACGGCAGCTCATCGACGACGCGTGCCCGGGCAAGTTCATCCATATCGCGGTGTTCGATCACGTCTTCCGCGGCCGGCCTCAGCGCGGTCCGCTCGCGACCCTCGCCTGGAAGGACTGGCGCTCGGCGGAGCCCGAGATCCAATTTCGCCCGCGCACCGGCGCCACCTCGCCGCCGCCGGCCGCCGCGCCGCCGGCCGCCGCGCTGCCGGCCGGGGGGGCTCTCCTGGCCGCCGCGCTGCCGGCCGAGGGGGCTCTTCTGGCCGCCGCGCCGCCCGCCGAAGGGTCGCCAGCGGCCGACGTCTCGTCGGCGGCCGCTGCGCCGCCGGCCGATGCGTCGCGCGCTGCCGTCGAGCCGCCGGCCGCTGCTCCACCGGCCGATGCGTCGCCCTCTGCCGCCGCGCCGCCGGCCGATGCGTCGCCCTCTGCCGCCGCGCCGCCGGCCGATGCGCCGCCGGCCGCCACGCCGTCGATCGACGGTTCCGCGCCGGCCGCTGCGCCGCCGGCCGATGGATCGCCCCCTGCCGACGCGTCGCCTTCCGCCGCTGCGCCTCCTGCCGACGCATCGCCATCCACCGCCGCGCCGCTGGCCGACGCGTCGCCATCCACCGCCGCGCCGCTGGCCGACGCGTCGCCATCCACCGCCGCACCGCCGGCCGCCGCGTCGCCCTCTGCCGCCGCACCGCTGGCCGACGCGTCGCCCTCTGCCGCTGCGCCCCCTGCCGACGCGTCGCCATCCACCGCCGCACCGCTGGCCGACGCATCGCCCTCCGCCGCTGCGTCGGCCGGCGAGCCGAGCGCGCAGCCGCGGCTGGAGGCCGCTCCGGCGTCGGCCGAGATCCCCGCGCCCACGCCGAGCCAGCCTCCACGGAGGCGCTCCTCCTTCCCGCCGAGGAACGGCCGCCTCTCCGGCGACGACCTCATCGCCGAGCTGTTCGAGGCGTGCAGCGACCTGCACTTCCTCCAGGACACGCTCGCGGGCGCCGACTTCATCCTCGCGCTCACGCTCGACAAGATCCCGTGCGCCCTCGGGCTCGTGTCGCTGTTCGACATCAACCGGCGCGAGTTCGTCGTCGTCCGGCAGTACGGCGGCAAGAGCGCGCTCCTCGCCAGGCTGTCCGAGCGCGCGCCGCTCGCCCTCGCCGCCATGCGGTCCAGGCGCGCCGTCGTGGTGCCCGACGCGTCCAGGGACGAGCGCGTCATCGACGACCGGTGGAAGGACATCGGCGTCGAGCTCCGGAGCGTCATCTGCGCGCCGGTGGAGCTCGCGGGCCGCTACCTCGGCCTCCTCGAGATCGGCAACCCCCTCGACGGCAAGCCGTTCTCCGAGAGCGACGGCAACGCGCTCACCTACATCGGCCAGCAGTTCGCGGAGTTCGTCGGGGCCCGCGGCGTGGTCCTCGACCCCGGCCTCGTGACCGCGGGGGCGAAGAAGGCCGCCCGCTAGCGGAGCTCAGCGATGGACCTCCTCCCCTCGGTCGGGCAGCGCCATCGCGTCCCGTACTTCGCCCTCGTCCCCGCCATCGTCGTCGCCGTGCTCGTCCTCGGCGGGATCGCCCTGCGCACCACGCTGCAGATCGAGAAGGCCCGCCAGCAGACCGTCTTCGACGCGACCCTCACCCTCGCCGACGAGCGCGTCGACCGCCTCGACAAGCTGATCATCGCGCAGGACAACGTCGTCGCCGCGCACGTCGACGTGGCGAACCTCTCGGTCATCGCGCGGAGGTGGCTCCCCACCGCGGCGCGCGAGACGCCGACCGTGCGCGCCATCCTGGTCCTCGACATGGACCACGAGGCCCACGACGTGCTCGCGTTCGCCTCGCGCGGCGCGTCCGGCCGGGAAGACGACGCCTTCCGCAAGCTCCTGCTCGCCCGACTCCTGCCCCAGATGAACTTCGACGGCGACGCGGCCGAGCTGCGCCACCTCCACCACGTCATCGACCAGCAGAGCCTGCTCGTGAGCTACTGGCAGCGCGAGCACCAGGGGCGCCGGTTCCTCGTGGTCGCCTGGCACGAGGTGCCGCGCCTGGTCCACGAGGTGATGCCCCGGCTCTTCCGCGACCTCGATCGAGAGAAGAGCCGGATGAACGTCATCGACGAGGAGGGCCGCATCGTGTTCGGCCCGCCCATCATCGGCGGCGAGTTCACGGTCGGGCGCCCGTTCCCCACCACGCTCTACAACTGGCGCCTCCAGATGGCGCTCACCACCGCCGAGGAGCTCGGCGAGAAGGTGGAGCGGCAGCGCCTCATCGAGATCTTGATGGTCGGCTTCTCGGCCCTGGTCGCCCTGGCCGGGCTCGCGATCGTGGTGCTCGCCTCCGTGAACGAGCGGCGGCTCGCGGCGCTGAAGAGCGACTTCGTCGCGAACGTGTCCCACGAGCTCAAGACGCCGCTCTCGCTGGTCCGCATGTTCGGCGAGCTCCTCCTCGGCGACCGCGTGCCCAACGACGAGAAGCGCCGTCAGTACCTGCAGATCATCGTGAGCGAGAGCGAGCGGCTCACCGCGCTCATCGAGAACGTCCTCGATTTCGCCCGGGTCGAGCGGGGCAAGGCCGCCTACGAGTTCGCGCGCGGGAGCGTCGCCGAGGTGGCCGCGCGCGCCGTGGACATGTACCGCTACCGCGCCGAGCGCGAGGAGATGACCGTCGAGCTGACGGTCGCCGACGGGCTGCCCGAGGCGCTCATCGACGCGCGCGCGCTCGAGCTCGCCATCGTGAACCTGCTCGACAACGCGCTCAAGTACGCGAAGGACGGCGGGCGCGTCGCGGTCGCGGTCGAGGTCGAGGGCGGCGGCGGGGGGCGCCTCTCCGCGCTGACGCACACCGCGAGGCGCGTCGCCATCCGGGTGAGCGACCGGGGGCCCGGCATCGATCCGGACGAGCAGAAGCACATCTTCGAGCGCTTCGCGCGCGGCCGGCGGGCGAGCGAGCGGCAGGTGCGCGGCAGCGGCATCGGGCTCGCGCTCGTGAAGCACATCGCCGAGAGCCACGGCGGCGCCGTGCGGGTCGAGAGCCCGGTCACCGACGACGGGCGCGGCAGCGCCTTCGTCGTGTCGCTCCCCGCGCTCGAGCACGACCGCGAGGCGCCGGAGCGGACCGCGCGGGCCGAGCCGCTCGCGGCCGACGCGGCGCCCGGCGCGGGGGCGACGTGAGGGCGCGCGTGCGCGACGGGCGCGGTGAGTCGGCGCCCCGGCGGAGCGATGCGGCGCCCCGGCGGAGCGAGACGGGGCCTCTGCGGAGCGAGTCGGCGCCCCGGCGGAGCGATGCGGCGCCCCGGCGGAGCGATGCGGCCCCCCGGCGGGACGCGGCGCGGAGCGCTGCCTTGCAGGCGGCGCTGGACGAGGTGCGCGCGCGGTGCGCCATCGAGGAGCGCCGCGCGCAGGACCCGGTCTCCTTCGTCCATCGCTACACCGATCCGGCCGATCAGGAGCTCGTGGCGCTCCTCGCCGCGTCGCTCGCCTTCGGCAACGTGAAGGCGCTGCGCGCCAAGATCGGCGAGGCGCTCGACCGGCTCGGCCCGCAGATCGCCCTCACCGCGGACGACGCCCGGGCCGTCTCCGCGCGCCTCCGCGGCTTCCGGCACCGCGTCTACCGCGACCGCGACCTCGCGGCGCTCCTCGTCGGCGCGCGGCGGGTGCAGCGCGCCTCGGGCTCGCTCGGCGCCGCCTTCGCGGCCGAGCTCTCGCGCAGCCGCGACCTGCGCCAGGCCCTCGGCGCGTGGGTGCGGGCGATCCGGCGCGCCGGCGGGCTCGACCGCCGCCCGGACGACCGGGGTGCGGCGCACATCCTCCCCGACCCCGAGAAGGGCAGCGCCACAAAGCGGCTCATGCTCCTCTTGCGGTGGATGATCCGCCCCGCCGACGGCGTGGATCTCGGCCTCTGGCCGATACCGCCGTCCGCCCTCCTGATCCCCGTCGACACCCACATCCAGAAGCTCGGCTACAACATCGGCCTCACCGACCGCAGGGGAGCCACCTGGAAGACGGCCGAGGAGATCACCGCCGCCCTCCGCGGCTTCGATCCCGCCGACCCGGTCAAGTACGACTTCGCCCTCTGCCACCTCGGCATGCTCCAGCAGTGTCCGTCGCGACGCGATCCGGTCCGCTGCCAGGGGTGCGGCGTGAAACCCGTCTGCCGCCACTGGGACGAGTGAGCACGCCGTGCACAGTCGTTTCGTCCAGGACAGCTGCAGGTCGTGCCGCAGAAGGCCTTGAAATCCTTCGAATTTGCACCGGATTTCAATTTTGTTTTGCAAGGATGCAAGGGTGGCGAGGGCGCTGCGTGATAACCACCTGAAACATGGTGGTCGACAGGCCGGCACAGAGCCTGCTCTATCGGTGGGCGAGCGCCGTCGCGGAGACCTTCCCCCCCCAGGTCCGCGAGGCGCTTTTTTCATTTTGTTTCAACGGGCGCCAGAGGGCGTCCGCCCGGCGTGACACGAAGAGCGCCGCAGCGGAGCCCCCCCGAGCTCCGCTGCGGCGCCTTGATGTGTGCCCCCGTGCACCGGGGTGCTTACGGGACCCTTTCCACGTCTCTCCTCTCCCCGACGTGATGCGACCCGCATGCCACGTCCCGGGCCGGACACGATGGAACCTTTGTGCACGCGTGCAGCGAAGGTTTCACGCCGAGCCCTGTGGCCCCGGACACTCGCCGCCATCGCCGCGCGATGCGACGCGGCTCGAAACGAGCCGTCGCGACGTCCGTTTCCGTCGAGAGCAGCCGCGGAAGCGCGCTGTGGGATGGAAGCGGCGGAGTCGACGGGCGAGCGCTGTGTGACTTTCTCGCGCGCTGGTAGAAATGATCATGAAACATCATGTTCTCATGGATTCATGATCATCCGGCGCCGAGCGCCGGTAAGCGAGCTCAGCGAGCGGCTGGCCCGCGCTCCGTCCGTGCGCCAGTATTGCCGAGCGCGCTCGCATGCGGAAACGGCGCCAGCAGGTAGATTGGGCGTATGGTCTGGACATTCGGGGCAACCCTCCTGGTCGCGCTGGCCCTCGTGGCGCTGGCGGCGATCGGGCTGTGGGCGCACCTCTTCTACTGGGTCAAGCGGCTGACCCTGCCGCTCGAGTACAGCGTCGAAGAGGTCCTGCGGACCGAGGACGGCGCCGGGATCGAGATCCGCCGCGTCCCGGTCCCGCCCGGCGCGGAAGCGCAGCCGGATCTGCCACCGATCCTCCTGGTCCACGGGATCGCCGCGAACCATAGAAATCAGGACATTCACCCCGATTACTCGCTGGCCCGCCACCTCGCCACGCTCGGACGCGACGTGTGGCTGCTGACGTTGCGGAGCGGCCGCCTCCTCACCCGCCTCGAGCGCCGCAGCGTCCGCTTCTCGGCCATGGTCCGGTACGACCTGCCCTGCGCTTTCGACGCCATCCTGAAGCGCACCGGCGCCCGCTCGCTCGATTATGTCGGCTTCTCGATGGGCGGCATGCTCCTCTATGCCGCGCTCGGCCGCAGCGTGCCGGAGGATCAGGTGCGCCGCGTCGTCATCGTCGGCTCTCCGGGCCGCCTCAGCACGCCGGCGCGGCTCATGCGCTTTCTGCCGGGGCGGCTGCTCCCGGGCGTGCCGCTCCGCTTCATGGCACGCAGCGTCGCCTTCGCCTCGGAGTGGCTGCCGACGCCGATTCACCGCGCCGTCGCCAATCCGCGCAACGTGCCTCCCGGCGTCACGCGGCTCGCGCTCGTCAACTGCATCGAGGACATCCCCGCTGCGCTGAACGCGGACTTCGCCGCCTGGCTGGCGAGCGACGGAGAGATCCGCGTGGACGGCGAGCGGGTCCTCGACGGCCTCGCGTCCGTCGCGGCGCCGGCCCTCTTCATCGCGGGCAGCGCCGACAGGATTGCCCCCGTCTCGTCGGTGCGCGCCGCGTTCGACGCGTGGGGGCGCGATCACCCGGAGACGCCCAAGCGGCTTCTCGTGCTCGGCCGTGACTTCGGGGCGCGGGAAGATTACGGCCACGGCGACCTCGCCGTGGGCGCCTATACCGGCGTCGAGCTCTTCGAGCCGATCGCCCGCTTCCTCGGCCCGGAGCGGCAGCCCGAAGACGCGCCGGGGCCCGAGACGGGCGCTCCGGCGCTGGAGGCCGTCCAGGCGCGTCAACCCACCTCCGACCAGGCCGATCCGCTGCCGGATCTCCCGGCTGCGTGACGCGTGCGCCCCGCGCGGCCGTATCGCGCATTCCGCCGGACCGCCCCTCCGTGCTGGGCTGTGCGCTCTATCTTACGAACGCGCTCACGAGCGCGCGTCCGAGTGCGTGGAGGTCGAACGATCTCGCGTCGATGCGCGGTGATCCGTGATTGCAGAGCGAAAGCGAAGAGGGGTATCCTCGACCGCGAAATCTCCAAGAGCCGCGAGGCGGCCGGCGTATCCGCCAAAGGAAGTTCATGAGTCAACCCGGATTGCGCTCCAGGTTCGGGCTGTCGTTCACAGCGCTCTGGCTGACGGCAGCTGCCCTCCTCGTCGGCTCTTCGTCCTGCGCGCGGGCAGAAACCTCGAGCATCACGTGCAATGACGGCCTCGCGACGTGCGGCGGCGCGTGCGTCGACACGCAGGTCGATCCCGACCACTGCGGCGGCTGCGACGGCGCCTGCGCGAGCGGGCAGCGGTGCGAGGCGGGCGAGTGCGTCGGCGAGGACAAGGGGAACGGCGGGGGCGGCGGGGACGAGGGGGGCATAGAGGCCCCAGGGCAGTCGGACGGGACCGGCGGCGCGCTCTGCGCGCCCGGCCTCGCGCCGTGCAGCGGCGGCTGCGTCGATCTCGACGTCAACCCGCATCACTGCGGGGGCTGCGGCCAGGAATGCCCGGCCGGGCAGCTGTGCGAGGGCGGCGCCTGCCGCTGCGACGGCGGCCTCGCGGAGTGCGGCGACAGCTGCGCGGATCTGACGAAAGATCCGCTGCATTGCGGGGGCTGCGACGTCCGGTGCGGGCTCAACGCGGCGTGCGTGGACGGGGAGTGCGCCTGCGACGAGGGCCTCACGGGCTGCGACGGCAAGTGCGTCGATCTCGCGAGCAACCCGCAGCACTGCGGCGCGTGCGGCGCGGCGTGCGGCGGGGGGCTGGTCTGCCAGGCGGGCACGTGCGCCTGCATCGTCGGCGAGCACGAGGACATCGGCTCGACGATCCCGCAGGTCGTGAGGGGCACCACGCTCGGCGCAGACACGTATTTCGGGCTGGACTGCGTGGCCGCCGGCTCGACCGAGGTCGTCTACGAGTTCACGGCGGCAGAGGCCGGCACGTACAGGTTCGATACGGCCGGGTCGAGCTACGACACCGCGATCGCCGTGCTCGACCGCGCGGTCTGCCGCGAGCTCGCGTGCAACGACGATCGCGCGGGGGCCGAGGCGGCCGCCTCGGTGGTCCTCGAGGGAGGGGAGGAGGTCCTCGTCGTCGTCTCGGGGTACAACGGCGCGCAAGGCGACTTCGAGCTCCACATCGACCGGGCGGCGCCGCCGGCCTGCCCGGTGGGCACCCTCGAGCCGACGCTCCCGCAGTCGGTCCACGGCGACACCTGGACGCTCGGCGACGCCCTCGTGGCGAGCTGCGGCTCGCTCGACACCCCCGAGGCGAGCTACGCGTTCACCGCGCCGCGCGCCGGGAGGTTCATCTTCGACACGACCGGCTCCTCGTTCGACACCGTCCTCGAGCTGCGCAGCGGGACCTGCGCAGGTTCGGTGATCTCCTGCAACGACGACAACGCATCGGAAGAGACGTCGCGCGTCGTCGCGAACCTCACCGCGGGCCAGACGGTGGTGGCGATCGTCGAAGGCGCCGATGGAGAATACGGGCCGTTCACGCTCAACGTCAGCGAGTACGTGCCGCCGCCGTGCCCGGAGCTCGTCCTCGACGCCGCCACGTTCCCGCAGCGCGTGACGGGCACCACCGCGATCGTGGATCGCGAGAGCGCCCTCTCGGCGCCCTGCGGCTCCGGCGCCGGCCCTGAGGTCACCTATGCGTTCACCGCGCCGGCGGACGCGCTCTACACCTTCGACACCATCGGCTCCGAATTCGACACGGTCCTCCACATCCACGACGGCACGTGCCGCGGGCCGAGCCTCGGGTGCAACGACGACATGGCCACCGGCGTCCGCCCATCGCAGGTAAAGGTGCTGCTCGAGGAGGGGCAGACGGTCATCGTCGTCGTGGACGGCTACACCAGCTCGTCCTCCGGCGCCTACACGCTCAACGTGAGCCAGACCCTCGTCCCCCCGTGCCCGCTGATCGATCTCGGGACGACGGTGCCTCAGACCGTGACCGGGACGACCGCGGACGCGTCGGACGTCCTGCGCCCGACCTGCGGTGAAGCCGGCGGCCGCGAGGCGACCTACAGCTTCACCGCGCCCGAGGACGGGACGTACCTCATCGATACATTCGGATCGAGCTTCGACACGACCCTCGCCGCGCTCGATGGCTCCTGCTCCGGGACCACGATCGCGTGCAACGCCGACGCGGCAGGGAGCCAGCAGTCGCTGCTCACGCTGGATCTCGACGAGGGGCAGACGATCATCCTGCTCATCGACGGCGACTCGGCGGGCGCGTCGGGCGACTTCACGCTCAATGTCGAGCGGTTCGACGGCGGCGGCACCTGCTCGACGCCCATCGAGCTCGGCTCCAGCTACCCGCAGGTCGTCACGGGGAGCACCGTGGATCAGCCCGGGTCGGTCACCCCGAGCTGCGGCTCTTCGACCGCTCCGGACATGATCTACAGCTTCACCGCGCCGGAGAACGGGACCTACATCTTCAATACGCTCGGCTCGAGCTTCGACACGGTCCTCCAGATCTTGAATGGGGGCTGCAGGGGCGCGTCGCTCGGGTGCAACGACGACGTTTCGGGCGGCCGGCAGTCGCGCATCTCCGCCGCTCTCGTCGCGGGTCAGACCGTCTTCATCGTCGTCGACGGCCGCGGCTCCAGCGCCGGCGACTATGTGCTCCAGCTGGACCGCTTCACCGGCCCGGGGACCTGCTCGACGCCGATCGACCTCGGCTCGGAGCTGCCGCTCACGAGGACCGGCACCACGTCGGGCCAGCCCAACTCGGCGACGCCCCCCTCCACCTGCACGTCCGGCTCGAGCGCTGCGGACATGGTGTTCACCTACACCGCGCCGGCCGGCGGCGAGTACGTCATCGACACGATCGGATCGTCGTACGATACCTTCCTTCACGTGCACCGCGACGGCTGCGGCGGCGCCTCGCGTGGCTGCAACGACGATGGTGGCGGCTCCGGGACGTCGAAGGTGGAGCTGACGCTCACCGCCGGTGAGGTCATCACCGTGGTCGTCGACGGATACGGCACGTCGTCGGGCAGCTTCACGCTGAACATCAACCCCGCTCCGTGAGGACGCCGCGTTCGCCCTCTCGCCGGTCTGGCGGCGCCGCCGCCCGCCGCGCTGAGCTCGCCGCGGCGCCTCCGCGAGGCGCCGCGAGCACGGTCCAGGTCGCGGCTCGAGCCGCGCGTGGACAGGCGAACTTCTCGCTTCATGCGCGCCCCCGCCGGTTGCGGATACCTCGGGCGTGGGCGTATCGTGTTGTCCGCTCCGCCCCCAACGGCCAGGTACCCCCAAGGATGCATATGAAACGATCCGGATTACGCCTCAGGCCCACCCTCTCGTCCGCTGCGTTGCTCCTGGTCGCCGGGGTTGTCCTCGCGTCGTCCTGCGCCGAGAGCGCCAACTCGCTGAACCCGTGCACGGACGGGCAGTCGCAATGCGGCGGCGAATGCGTCGATACCCAGGCGAGCGTCGACCATTGCGGCGAATGCGGCAACGCCTGCGCGGCGGGGCATCGCTGCGCGGCGGGCACCTGCGTCGAGGGCGAAGACCCCGGTGAGGGCGGGGGCGGCGAGGGGGGCGAAGGCGGCGGCCAGTTCGGCGAGGGCGGCATCGACGCTCCGGGCCAAGGGGGGGCCGACGGCGCGTGCAGCGAAGAGCATACCGAGTGCGACGGCCGCTGCGTGAACCTCCAGACCGACCCGCGGAACTGCGGGGATTGCGACGTCGCGTGCGAGGAGGGGCAGGTCTGCGCGGACGGCGAGTGCGCCTGCCCCGAGGGCCTCACGGCGTGCGACGGCGCCTGCGTGGACGCGCTGACCGACAGGACCCACTGCGGCGACTGCGAGACCCGCTGCTCGCCGACCCAGCTGTGCGTCGAGGGCGCCTGCTCCTGCTCCGAAGGCCTCACGGACTGCGACGGCTCGTGCGCCGACCTGCAGACGAGCGAGCTGCACTGCGGCTCCTGCGACGTCGCGTGCGAGCGCGGGGCCATCTGCCAGGAGGGCGCGTGCACCTGCGCCCTCGGCACCTACGACGAGATCGTCGACACGTTCCCGCAGACAGTGACGGGGACCACCATCGCGGGAGAGACGAACTACGGGCTCGCGTGCGTGGCGTCCGGCTCGTCGGAGCGGGTCTACCTCTTCACGCCCGCCGAGGCCGGGACGTACACGCTGGACACCTCGGGGTCCCGCTTCGATACGGCCCTTGGCGTTGTGTCGGCGACCAGCTGCGCTCAGCTCGCGTGCAACGATGACATCAGTCCTACCATCTTGCAGTCCAAGGTCCGCGCGGTCATCGGCGCGGGCGAGCCGGTCTTGATCGTCGTGACCGGCTTCGACGGCTCGGAGGGCGACTTCACGCTTCACCTGTCGAAGGCAGGTCCGCCGATGTGCCCTTCAGAGGACGTCGGCGACACGCTCCCGAAGACGTTCACCGGCGACACCGAGCTGCTCGGCGACGCCATCACGCCGAGCTGCGGCCACCCGGGCGGCCCCGACGTGAGCTATACCTTCACGGCGCCGGCGGACGGGAAGTATGTATTCGATACGTTCGGCTCCGAATTCAACACCATCCTGGAGCTCCAGGACGGCGAGTGCGACGGTGAGGTGCTCGCCTGCAACGACGACTCGCGAGGAGGATCGCAGTCGCGCGCCGTCGTGGAGCTCGAGGCCGGTCAGACGATCGTGGCCGTCGTCGATGGATTCGAGGGCGCGGGCGGGCGCTATACGCTGAACGTCGCCGCGTGGGAGCCGCCCCCGTGCCCCATGATGGATCTCGGCTCGACCTACCCGCAGTCGGTCACGGGCAACACGTCGGGCCTCGACCATGTCCTCGAGTCGCCCTGCGCCTCGAGCGACAGCCCCGAGGCGACCTACAGCTTCACGGCGCCCGTCGACGGGCGTTATACCTTCGATACGATCGGGTCGAGCCTCGACACGGTGCTGCACGTCCACGACGGCAGCTGCGCGGGCCCCACGCTGGGCTGCAACGACAACGCGTCGTCCTCGTCCCAGTCGGTGGTGTCCACGCCGCTCTCGGCGGGGCAGACCGCGTACGTGGTCGTCGACGGCGCGTACGACGCCTCCGGCGCCTACAAGCTCAACGTGAGCGGCATCCCGGCGCCCCCGTGCCCGGCGAACGAGCTGGGGTCGGGCGTCCCGCTGACCGTGAACGGGACGACCACCGGCCTCGGCGACTTCGTGAGCGCGCCGTGCGGCGCGCCCGGCGGCGCCGAGGCGACCTACAAGTTCGTCGCCCCGGAGGATGGCGTCTATGTCTTCGACACGTTCGGCTCGAGCTTCGACACGGTCATCCACGTGCACGACGGCGCGTGCGGCGGCCCGTCGCTCGGCTGCAACGAGAACACGGCCGGCCCCCAGTCGCGGGTCGCGGTGCCGCTCGTCGCGGGGCAGGAGACGGTCGTCGTGGTCGACGGCTCCGGGCCGTCCGCCTCGGGGGCGTTCAAGCTCAACGTCGCCCTGTCCAACGGTGAGGGCACCTGCGCGAACCCGATCAACCTCGGCTCGACGGTCCCGCAGGTGGTGAATGGCTCGACCTTGCTGCAGCCCAACTCGGCGGCGCCGGGCTGCGCGGCGTCGAGCGGCAACGACCGGGTCTACCGCTTCACCGCGCCGGAGAGCCGGACGTACATCATCGACACGCTGACCTCGACCTTCGACACCATCCTCCACGTGCACGACGGCGACAGCTGCACCGGCGCCGAGCTCGCGTGCAACGACAACGCGAGCGGGGTCGCCTCGCGGGTGGAGGTCGCCCTCACCGCGGGCCAGGTGATCACGATCGTCGGCGACAGCCGGCCCTCCTCCTCCGGCAACCTCGTGCTGCACATCGACGCCGCGCGCGCGCCCGATCCCGACCCGGGGACCGATCCGGATGCGGGGACCGATCCGGATGCGGGGACCGATCCGGATGCGGGGACCGATCCGGATGCGGGGACCGATCCCGAGCCCTAGACCGGGCGCGGGCCACCGGCGTCGACCCGTAGGAGAAGCCGCCAAGGACGCCAGGAAGCAAGAGAGTCAAAAAATTCTCTTCTTGGCGTCCTCCACGCCTTGGCGGTTTATTTTTCCTCCTAATCGGAGAGCCGCTCCTGGCCCGCGTGGAGCAGAGCCAGGGGGATAGGCTCGTGCGACGGGCGACGCCGCTGGCGCCCTCGGCCGGCTCGCGCGGGGCGTGAGGCACAGGGCTGGGTCGGGCCGGCCGCTGCGGCTCGTCGGCGGGGGGACGAGCGGGCAGGGGCGGCCCCTCGGAGCGCGGTGGGGGCAGGTGGCCCGGCGTGGCGCGATGGATGGCGGATGGCGGATGGCGGACGGCGGACGGCGGACGGCGGCGGCGGCGGCGCGCTCGAGGCCGACGCCGATGCGCGCGATCCCTAGGAGTTTTCTTGAGAGCCGCGCGCGACCGTGCGAGTCTCGCCCCCCTGGGACTTGCGTCCGCCATCCGGGACGCGCCCTTCGGATCCGGGTCGAACCATGCCAAAGGAACGCGTGTTCTCCCTCGATGCCGTTCGGACCGACGGCTGGTTCGAGCGCATAGGCGACGGCATCGGCAGCTTCCAGGCGCTCTGCGAGATCGTGGGCGAGGCGTTCTTTGCCTTCTCGATGATTACGGGCGCCCGCATCACGGCGCTCACCGTCGACCGCCGCAACCCGGACAACACGCTGGTCGACTTCGTCATCGCGCCGCCGGGCGAGGAGGAGATCGACGGCGACGTCCAGCGGCTCACGCTCGCCGACTTCCGCCACCGCCTCGTCGGCGCCCTCCTCACGGAGGACACGACGCCGCAAGCCCCCGAGCGGGACACCGACCTCGAGGGCATCCAGCTCCACATCGGCGTCCGCTACCTGCTCCTCGCCCCCCTCTACGGCTACAGCCTCCGCAAGCTCTCCGTCGAGGGGAAGACCTCGCGCCTCCTCCTCCTGCGCGACGGCATCGAGGAGACGCACGAGCTGAACGAGTTCCGCGCCCGCATCCGCTCGCACGTGCGCGACGAGCTCGAGCGCGCCTCGGCCGGCGCGCGCTCCGCCATCGACCTCACCAAGGTCGCGGAGGCCGAGGTCGCGTCCCAGCGCGGCGACTACCCGAAGGTGATCCAGCTGCTCGGCACCTGGCCGGCGCCGCTCGCGATCTTCCTGCGCACGCCCGAGGGGCAGATGCTCACCCCGGACGCCCGCAGCCTGATCGCCAAGGGGCTCGGCCTGCTCGGCACCGCGTGCGTCAAGCTCGGCGAGGAGCACCAGGGCGAGGAGGTCATGCGCCTCGCGGTCCAGTACGCGCACGACGGGGCCGCGGCCGGCGACATCTTCCGCCGGCTGGGCGAGGCCATGCTCGACGACGGCCGGGCGGGCGAGGCCATCGGCCCTCTCCGCCGCGCCGCGAACCTCGGCGCCCCGCCGAAGCAGATCTGGCCGCTCCTCGCGCGGGCGTTCGTGCAGCGCAAGAAGTTCGTCGCCGCCCTCGCCTGCGTCCGCGAGGCGCGGAGCGTCGGCGTGCCGGACGCCGAGATGGTGGAGGAGATCCGGGAGATCGAGGCGACCCTGGGAACGGCCCTGACCGCGTGGAGAGGGCTGGTCCTCGTGGCGAGCCGCTCCTAGGATTGCGGCCCGCCGGTTGGGGGCAGGTTGACCGACCGCCTCCATTGACACCCCCGCGGCGGCCGACTAGATCCGGCGCGGATTAAGCCGGGATCGCTCGGATTTTTGCTGTTTCAGGCAGCAATCGCCGCGTCGCTCTCACCTTTTTGGACTGCATGGTTCGGGGCCGCGGGCCCTGAGGTCTCGCCCGAGACGCCGCGCGCTGCGGCGAGGCGGTCGACCCTCCCGGGGTCGACCCGTAGGAGTGCTCTCTCGATGGCCACCTACATCCCCTTGTTCCTGCTGTTTCTCGTCGCCGCGGTCATCGCGCTCGCGATGTTCACGCTGACGTCGCTCCTCGGCCCGAAGAACCCGACGCCCGAGAAGATGATCCCGTACGAGTGCGGCAGCGACTCGACGGGCGGGCGATTCGTCAAGCCGAGCGTGAAGTTCTACCTGACGGCGATCCTCTTTGTCGTGTTCGACATCGAGGCGGTGCTCATCTACCCGTGGACGGTCCAGTTCCGCTCCCTGGGGTGGACGGGCCTCGCAACGATGAGCTCGTTCATCGCGCTGCTCGTCGTCGCGCTCGTGTACGTGTGGAAGAAGGGAGCTCTGGAATGGGAGAAATGAAGGGTGGAGGGCCCTCGACGCGAGTGATGGAGGGCTCCGAGCACGGGTTCGCGACGACGCGCGTGGACGCGCTGCTCAACTGGGCGAAGAAGTACTCCCTGTTCCAGTACCCGTTCGTGACGGCCTGCTGCGGCATGGAGTACATGGCGATGGCGAGCCCGCGCTACGACATGGCGCGGTTCGGCGCCGAGGTGCCGCGCTTCTCGCCGCGCCAGGCCGACCTGCTCTGGGTGGTGGGGACCATCAGCCAGCGCCAGGCGCCCGCGCTCCGGCGCATCTACGAGCAGATGGCCGACCCGAAGTGGGTGCTCGCCTTCGGCACGTGCGCCTCGTGCGGCGGCTTCTACGACAACTACACGACCGTCGCCGGCATCGACAAAATCATCCCCTGCGACGTCTACGTGCCCGGGTGCCCGCCGCGCCCCGAGGCGGTGCTCGACGGCCTCATGCTCCTCCAGGACAAGATCGCGCGCGGCGACCGCACGCCGGCGATCGTGAAGCCGCGCGAGGACCCGGCCCAGACCGCGGAGCGCCTCGTCACCCTCCAGCGCAAGGAGAGGAGCCAGCAGTGAGCAAGAAGGTCCTCGAGATCCTGACGGCCCAGTTCCCGGGCGCCGTCCTGGAGACGCACTCGCAGTTCGGCGACGACACCGCGGTGATCGACCCGGCGGTGTGGCGCGACGTCGCGCTCTTCCTCCGCAACGACCCGCGGACGCTGATGAACATGTTCGTCGACCTCACGGCGGTCGACTACCTCTGGCGCGGCGACGTGCCCCGCTTCGAGGTGGTCTGCCACCTGCGCTCCTTCGAGAGGAACCACCGCATCCGGATCAAGGCGCGCGTGGGCGACGAGGAGGGCAACGGCGCCGAGATCGACTCGATCGTGCCGGTGTGGAAGGGCGCGAACTGGTTCGAGCGCGAGTGCTACGACCTGCTCGGCATCGTCTTCCGCGGGCACCCCGACCTCCGGCGCATCCTGATGTACCCGGAGTTCGAGGGGCACCCGCTGCGCAAGGACTACCCGGCCAACCGCATCCAGCCGCTCATCCCGTTCCGGGAGGTGCCGAACATCGGCAAGCTGCCGCCGTTCGGCCCCGACGAGGGCATGAGCTTCGGCCGCCAGACGCACGACTTCGCGATGCTGAACGCGGGCGCGGGCGCGTCGCTCGAGTCGACCGGCGGGGACGAGGCCTCGGACAAGGGCAAACCGCAGGGCATCGGCGTGGGTGCGCTGCAGGAGCGGAGCTGAACGATGGAACCCCTGGATCGCGACCTGGACGAGGCCCACCTCGATCTCCCGAGCGAGCCGATGCTCCTCAACATGGGGCCGTCCCACCCGGCGATGCACGGCACGGTGCGGATCGTGCTCGAGCTCTCGGGCGAGACGATCAACAAGGCCGACGTGCAGATCGGCTACCTGCACCGCGGCTTCGAGAAGATGTGCGAGCGCGGCACGTGGACGCAGGTCTTCCCGTACGTCGACCGGCTCAACTACGTCTCGCCGATGCTCAACAACGTCGGCTTCGCGCTGGCGGTCGAGAAGATGCTCGGCGTCACGGTGCCCGAGCGCTGCCAGTACTACCGCGTGATCCTCGGCGAGATGGCGCGCATCTGCGATCACATGATCTGCAGCGGCGCCATGAGCATGGAGCTCGGCGCCTTCACGCCGTTCCTCTACCTGTGCCGCGCGCGCGAGATCTTCTGGGAGATCTTCGAGGAGGAGACGGGGGCGCGCCTGACGCACAGCTTCGGCCGCGTCGGCGGCATGGCGCGGCCGCCCACGCCCGACTTCAAGTCGATGGTGCGGGTGGGCCTCGCGCGCGTGCTCGCGCTCGTCAACGACGCCGAGAAGCTCATCCTGAAGAACCGCATCTTCCTCGATCGCCTCGACGGCGTCGGGCAGATCTCGCAGGAGGACGCGCTCGCGCTCGGCTGGACGGGCGTCGTGCTCCGGGCGACCGGCCTGGCGTACGACGTGCGCCGCGCGAACCCGTACATGGTCTACGACCGCTTCGAGTTCGACGTGCCGGTCGGCACGCGGGGCGACAACTACGACCGGTTCATGTGCCGCCAGGAGGAGATCCGCCAGTCGGCGCGGATCATCGAGCAGGCGCTCGACCAGATGCCCGACGAGGGGCCGGTCAACATCGACGATCCGCGCATCGTGCTGCCGCCGAAGGAGGAGGTCTACACGACCATCGAGGCGACCATCCAGCACTTCAAGATCGTCATGGAGGGCATCAAGGTGCCCGCCGGCGAGTGCTACTCGTACACCGAGGCCGGCAACGGCGAGCTCGGCTTCTACCTGGTGTCCGACGGCAGCGGCACGCCCTACCGCGTCCGCATCCGGCCGCCGTGCTTCGCCACGACGCAGGGGCTCTCGCAGCTCATCACCGGGCTGATGATCCCCGACGTCGTGCCGACCTTCGGCTCGCTCAACATGATCGGCGGGGAGTGCGACCACTAGCGACGGCGCTCCCGTCATCGACCTAAGGAAGCTGGGGCCCGCGCGGCCCCGCCGGGAACCGAGAGCACGATGCCTACGATCAAGATCGACGGAAGGGAGATCCCCTTCGAGAGCGGTGACACGATCATCCGGGCGGCGCACCGCGCCGGGATCGACATCCCCCATTACTGCTGGCACCCGGGCCTCAGCGTCGCCGCCAACTGCCGGATGTGCCTCGTCGAGGTGCTGCCGCCGCCCGGGCGCCCGGCGATGAGCCTCGACATCCTCCGCTGGGACCCGGCCAAGCAGGACTACGTGCCGGCGGCGAAGCCGAAGCTCCAGCCGGCCTGCCAGATGGCCTGCGCGAACGGCATGGAGGTGCTGTCCGAGAGCAGCGATCACGTGTCCGAGGCGCGCTCGGCGGTGCAGGAGCTCCTGCTCCTGAACCACCCGGTCGACTGCCCGATCTGCGACCAGGCCGGCGAGTGCCGCCTCCAGGACTACTGGCTCGAGCACCAGCGCAAGGGCAAGCGGATGCACCAGGAGCCGGTGCACAAGCCGAAGGCGGTGACGTTTGGGCCGACCATCGTCTACGACGCCGAGCGCTGCATCGTCTGCACGCGGTGCATCCGCGTCTGCAACGAGCTCGCCCGCGATCCGGTGCTCTCGGTCCGCGAGCGCGGCAACCTCGGGGAGATCACGGTCTCGCCGGGGCGCGAGCTCGACCACAACTACACGCTGATGACCGAGCACGTCTGCCCGGTCGGCGCCCTCACGTCGCGCGACTTCCGGTTCAAGGCGCGGGTCTGGTTCCTCCGCAGCGCCCGGACCATCTGCCAGGGCTGCGCGACGGGCTGCAACGCCTACCTCGACTACGATCCGCGCAACAACACGCCGTACCGGCACCGCCCGCGCGAGAACATGGCCGTCAACACGTACTGGATGTGCGACGACGGCATGCTGTCGTACCGGCACGCGGTCGAGGGGCGGCTGCTCACGGCGCTCGTCGGCAACGACGACGCGAGCGTCGAGGACGCCCTGGCCGCGGCCAAGGAGCAGCTCAGCGGCCACGCCGACGACCCGTCGCGGGTCGCGATCGTCCTGTCGGCCCAGCACTCGAACGAGGACAACTTCGCGCTCTACCACCTCGCCACGACGTACCTCGGCGCGACCGACTTCTTCGTGTCGGGCAGGCCGCTCGGCCAGGGCGACGACATCCTCATCAGCGAGGACAAGAACCCGAACACCCGCGGCGCCGTGCAGATCGCGGCGGCGACCCCGCCGCGCCCGGTCGCGGAGCTGCTCCAGGGGATCGCGTCGGGGCAGTACGCGTACGTCGTCGCCCTCGGGTCGGACCTCGAGGTCGACGCGGGCGAGGCGCAGCGGGCGCTCTCGCGGCTCAAGGGGGTGGTGACGATCGCCGCCCACGAGGGGCCGCTGGCGAAGGCGGCGCGCGTCGCGCTGCCGGCGTGCTCCTGGGCCGAGGCCGAGGGGACGTACGTGAACCGGAAGGGCCTCGCGCAGCGGAGCGAGCGGGCGCTGCTCCCGCACGGCGACGCGCGCCCGGCCTGGGAGCTCATCGGCCGGCTCGGGCGCGCGCTCGGGTACGAGACCGGGTGGAAGACCCTCGCAGAGCTGCGCCGCGCCATGCCGCCCGGCGCGGTCGCGGGGGCGGGCGCGCCCGCCGCGGTGCTCGGCGCGGCGCCCCCCGCGCACACCGCGGCGGCGACCGCCGTCGCCGACGGAGCGCGGGTTGAGCCGAAGAAGACGGAGGCCACGGCATGACTCTCGTCGAGGTCGTTCTCGCGATCGTGAAGATTCTCATCGTCGTCCTGTTCCTGCTGAACATGGCGGCGATCGCCACCTGGGCCGACCGGCGCCAGGGCGCGATGGTGCAGGACCGCGTCGGCCCGAACCGCGCGGTCGTCTACCTGCCGTCGATGCTCGTGCGCGGCATCGTGTTCTTCCCGCCGGCGCTGCTCGGGGCGCTCGCCGTGTTCACGGCGACGCGCGAGATGACCGGGCCGTCCGCCGTCGAGACGCTGGTGGTCGGCGCGCAGCTCGCGGTGCTCGTGACCTGGTTCGGCCTGCTCGTGTTCTGCGCGTCGGCCCGCCGGGGCGGCCCGATCAACGGGGCCGAGGAGGCGCTCGCCCGCGTCGACCCGCGCAACATCTTCTACGCCGGCGTCCTGGGCCACGTGCTGGCCTTCTTCGTCACGCAGGCGGTCCCGGTCGCGGCGGCGCCCACGGCCGCGCGGGTCGTGTGCGGGCTGCTCGGCGCGCTGCTCGTCGTGACGGGCGCGTACACGGCGCTGCGCGTCCCCGAGGGCAAGATCCCGCTGCGCCTGCTCGGCACGCTCCACGCGGCCGCCGACGCGATCAAGATGATCTGGAAGGAGGACTTCATCCCGAAGAACGCCGACCGGCTCCTCCACTCGCTCGCGCCGCTGCTCGCGATGTTCCCGGCGCTGGTGACGTTCGCGGTCATCCCCTTCGGCGACAAGCTCTGCTTCGCGGACAACGGCGACGGGATCTTCGGCTTCGCGGACCTCCCGCTCCTCCAGCGGACGGTCGACCCGTCGTTCACGTGCAGCGGCCACGTCGTGAACCTCCAGGTCGCCGACCTCAACGTCGGCATCCTCTACATCTTCGCGATGGCGGGCACGGGCATCATCGGCGCCGCGCTCGCCGGCTGGGCGAGCGACAACAAGTTCTCGCTGCTCGGCGGCCTGCGCGCCGCGAGCCAGATGGTCAGCTACGAGGTCGCCATGGGCCTCAGCGTCGTCGGGCTCTTCATGATCTACGGCAGCGTCCGGCTCGGCGACATGGTGCAGTGGCAGGCCCAGCACGCGTGGGGGATCTTCGTCCAGCCGTTCGCGTTCATCCTGTTCCTCGCGGCCCTCGCGGCCGAGACGAAGCGCATCCCGTTCGACCAGCCCGAGGGCGAGAGCGAGATCGTCGCCGGCTACTTCGTCGAGTACTCCGGGATGAAGTTCGGCATGTTCATGACGGGCGAGTACGTGGAGCTCATCACGTCGAGCGCGCTCCTCGTCACGCTCTTCTTCGGCGGCTACCACCTGCCGTTCCTGGACCGCGACGGCATCAACATCGTCCTCGGCGACGCGACGCTGTTCCAGTACAAGATGACCCACTGGGCCGTGAGCCTGACGTACGTCCTCGCCTTCTTCGGCAAGACGATCCTCATGTCGTGGGTCCAGGTCTTCTTCCGCTGGACGCTGCCGCGCTTCCGTTACGACCAGGTGATGCGGCTCGGGTGGACGAAGCTCCTGCCGCTCACGCTCGTCAACATGATGGTGACGGGCATCGTGATCCTGGCCGTCGACTCGGCGCCGGCGGGGCTCCGCGGCGGCCTCCAGGTCGCCGCCGACATCACCCACGCGGTCGTCGCCGTGGGCGGCTTCGCGGCGGTCGTGGCGATGATCGCCGGCCTCCTCGAGCCGGTCGAGCGCCAGCGCATCATCGTCTCCACCTCGGCCCGGTTCGCCGCCGCGGCGGGGGGCACCAAGGCGGCGCCGCAGCAGGCGTAGAGGAGGATCCCATGGCGAAGGCTACCCCGAGCAACCCCTGGACGAAGCCGGCCGGCAGGCCCGTCGCCGGCAAGCCGATCCCGCGTCCCTCCCGGAGCGCCGACGTGCAGGCCTACATCCCCGAGATGGTGAAGGGGCTGGGGCTCACGATGAAGCACTTCTTCAAGAACACGAAGGAGATGGTGCTCGGCCAGAAGCCGGACCCGGTGCTCAACGCGCTGGAGCCGGGGGTCACGACGATCAGCTACCCCGAGGAGAAGCGCCCCTACCCGGAGCGCTTCCGGGGCATCCACCGGCTCACGCTGCGCGAGGACGGCTCGCCCCGCTGCGTCGCGTGCCTCTGCTGCTCGACCGCGTGCCCGGCGCAGTGCATCGCGATCGATCCGGCCGAGTACCCCGAGGGCGATCGGCGGCACGGCTACGAGCGGTACCCGAGCAGCTTCGTCATCGACGAGCTCCGCTGCGTCTTCTGCGGCTACTGCGTCGAGGCGTGCCCCGTCGACGCGATCCGCATGGACACGGGCCTCCACGCGGTGCCCTACGACTCGCGCGAGCAGTTCATCTACCGGCGCGATCTCCTCATGAGCCTCACCGATCGCTCGGGCTCGCGGCTGACGGCGAACAAGCGCCACGAGCCGGGCGACCCGACGCACCCCGGCCTCACGCGCGAAGCCGCGGATCACTGAGCCGCGCCCACCCGGCGGGCTCCTGCCCGCCGGGCGATGAACCGGCGGGCTCCTGCCCGCCGGGCGGTGAGCGACGGCGGGCTCCTGCCCGCCGGGCGATGAACCACGACAGGTAGAGCCGGAGGCACCTCGCCCGCGCGAGGTTCTGCTAGAACGGCGAGCCATGGCGACGACGTACGGCTCCTTCGAGGCGGTCATCGGGCTCGAGGTCCACGCGCAGCTCCTCACCCGCACCAAGGCGTTCTGCGGCTGCGCGACCAGCTTCGGCGACCCGCCGAACACGCACACCTGCCCGGTCTGCCTCGGCCTCCCGGGCTCGCTCCCGGTGCTGAACCGCGAGGCGGTCCGGATGGCGGTGAGCGCCGCGCTCGCGCTCGGCTGCGAGATCCAGGAGAGCAGCATCTTCGCGCGGAAGAACTACTTCTACCCGGACCTCCCGAAGGGCTTTCAGCTCAGCCAGTACGATCGGCCGCTCGCGCTGCGCGGCGCCCTCGAGATCGAGACCGAGGCCGGCAAGCGGCGGGCGGGGATCACGCGCGTCCACATGGAGGAGGACGCGGGCAAGAACCTCCACGGCATCGGGGGCCTGTCGGTCGTCGATCTCAACCGCGCCGGCACGCCGCTCATCGAGATCGTCGGCGAGCCCGACCTCCGCTCGGGCGCCGAGGCCGCCGAGTACCTGAAGCGGCTGCGCGAGATCCTGATGTTCATCGGCGTCAACGACGGCAACCTCGAGCAGGGCAGCTTCCGCTGCGACGCCAACGTCTCGGTCCGCCCGGTCGGGGAGGCGAAGCTCGGCACGCGGACCGAGCTCAAGAACATCAACTCGTTCCGCTTCGTCGCCGAGGCGATCGATCTCGAGATCCGGCGGCAGATCGCGCTCATCGAGCAGGGCGGCCGGGTGCGGCAGCAGACCCGCGGGTACAACGCCGAGAAGAAGGAGACGTACCTCCTCCGCGACAAGGAGAACGAGTCCGGCTACCGCTACTTCCCCGAGCCGGACCTGCCGCCGCTCGTCGTGGACGAGGCGTTCCTCGCCGAGGTGCGCTCCGCGCTCCCGGAGCCGCCGGCCGACAAGCGCCGCCGCTTCGCCGAGTCGCTCGGGCTGACGCCGTACGCGGCGCAGGTCCTGACCGGCCACCCGCAGATCGCGGCGTTCTTCGAGGAGGCGGCGCGCCTCCACGGCGACGCGGTCAAGGTCGCGAACTTCGTCCAGGGCGAGGTGCTGCGCGACACCCGCACGGCGGGCCTGTCGGCGACGTTCCCGGTCTCCCCGGCGCAGGTGGCCGGGCTGCTCCGCCTCGTGGACGAGGGCGCGATCAGCGGCAAGCAGGCCAAGGAGGTCTACATGGAGATGGCCGGCACGGACCGTGCGCCCGGCGACATCGTCCGCGACAAGGGGATGGCCGTGATGAGCGACGCCGGCGCGATCGAGGCGATCGCCGCCTCGATCATCGCCGCGAACGAGAAGCAGGCGGCGGCGTACCGCGCCGGCAAGACCGCGCTGCTCGGCTTCTTCGTCGGGCAGATCATGAAGAAGACGGGGGGCAGCGCGAACCCGGCCGTCGTGAACGACGTCCTCAAGCGGCTGCTCGAAGGCGCCCCCGCCGCCGGCGCGTAAGGAAGGGAGCTGCCGCCGCGGGCGTCGCGCGGGCCTTCGTCCCGCCGGGCGCTCGCCACGAACTTGGCGAGCGGCGGTCTCGCCGCGGTCATCTGCATCCCGTATGCGGTCGCCTGCGACGCGCGGGCGCGCCGAGGCTTCCTCTCCGTGCGGTTCCACGCCAAGGATCGCCCCGCCGCCTGAACCGCCCGGCGACCAGGACACCCGAAGCATGGTCAGCGCTCTCCCCCTCGACGCCCTCCGCTTTCCGCTCCGCACCGCCGGCTTCGTCGGCCTCACCTTCGGCATGTACGGCCTGCTGGAGATCGACACCGCGCTCTCCAGCGACGCCGATCGCGAGGTGGTCCTCCATACATGGATGCGCCGTTACGGGCGCGCGCTCCTGAAGTTGTACGGCCTCGACGTGCGCGCCGGCGGTCTGGTCCAGGCGGAGCCCACGCGCGGCCCCGCCGGCGGCGCGGCCGACCCGGCCGTGGCGAGCGGGGCGTACTACCCCGGGCGCGATCCGCGGGGGATGGGGCGGCTGTTCGTGATGAACCACCGCTCCGCGCTCGACATCATGGTCACGCTCGCCTTCTTCGAGGCGACCGTCGTGAGCCGCGCCGACCTCGCCGGCTGGCCGGTCATCGGCATGGCGGCGCGCCGCGTCGGAACGCTCTTCGTCGACCGGTCGAGCAAGCGCAGCGGCTCCGCGGTCGTGCATGCGATGTGCACCGCGCTCAAGCGCGGCCGTGGTGTGATGGTTTACCCCGAGGGGACCACGTTCTCGGGGGATGAGGTGCGGCCGTTCCGCGCGGGCGGCTTCACCGCGGCCTGCCGCGTCGGCGCCGAGATCGTCCCCGTCGGGCTCGCGTACGGCGGCGCGGAATCGTCCTACGCCGACGAGTCGTTCGCGGCGCACATGGCCCGGGTAAGCCGTGCGCGACGTATCCCCGCGGCGATCGAGGTCGGCGCGCCCATCGCCACGGCAGGCCAGGACGTCGGCGCGGTCCGCGACGAGTCGCATCGGGCCGTCCAGGCGCTCGTCCACCGCGCCCGCGCGCGGCTCAGCGCCGACGTATAGGCGCCCGGCCCCGCTCCTGCGCCGCTGGCTTCTGCGATCGGCCCTCGCTACGATGCGGGCCGCCGGCGACCATCATGGAGCGTGAAGGCAACCCCACCGAGACCGCCATGGCGTGGCAGGTCCTCAAGCAGCCCCGCGGCGGGGCGATCCATAATGAGCTGATGTTCCTGGCGGACGCGAGCGAGCAGCTCACCGGATCGCTAGATCCGCACACGATCCTGGAGCGTCTCGCGCGTCTGTCGGTCCCCTTCCTCGCGGACTGGTGCACGGTCGACCTGATCGAGCGCGGCGCCGCGGACGCGATGGGCCTGGTCAGCTCCGTGCCGCCGCCGTCGCCGCTGTCCGAGGCCGACGGGCCGCCGTTCGCGCCGGGGGTGAGCGCGCTCGACGTCACGCCCGCGCCGGGCATCTACGCGCAGCGCCGCCAGCGCGCCGCGGCCGAGGCGGCGGGCGAGGGGCGCGCGGGGCAGGCGGGCGCGCCGAAGAACCGGTTCTGCCGGGTCGCGGCCAAGCACGTGAACCCCGAGCGCGAGGGGCTCCTCCGCGCGATCTCGCCCGACGCCGAGGAGCGCCTCGGCATCGCCAAGGTGCTGCACAGCGGCGAGTCCGAGCTGCTGCACGAGCTCGACGGCGACCAGGGCGAGGAGGCCGCCGAGCGCGCCGCCGCGCTGGAGCAGCTCGGCACGCGCTCGGCCATGGCGGTGCCGCTCATCGCGCGCGGCCGCAAGCTCGGCGTGCTCTCGTTCGGCGTCTCCGAGTCGAACCGCATCTACTCCGCGGACGACCTCGTGCTCGCGGCCGAGCTCGCGCACCGCGTGGCGCTGGCGCTCGACAACGCCTACCTCTACCGGAAGGCGGAGGAGGCGCGCCAGTCCGCGGAGCGGAGCGCGGACCGCGCCGCCTGGCTCTTCGCGGTCACGGCCGCGCTCTCCGACGCGATCACGCCGCCCGCGGTGCTCCGCGTGCTCGCGAGCGACGTCGTCGCCGCCGCCGGCGCGGTGACGGGCATGGTGGCGCTGCGCGCCGGGCTCGGCGGCGAGCTCGAGACGGTGCGCTCGACGGGGTACCTGGAGGCGCAGATCGCGCGCTTCAAGACGTTCGAGCTGAGCGCGGAGCTGCCGCTCGCGCGGGCGGTCCGCGAGCGGCAGCCGATCTTCCTCGAGTCGGACGAGCGCTTCGTCGAGTTCGAGCCGGGCTTCGTGTCCTGCTGCGCCGCCACGGGCGAGCGCGCGTACGCCGCGATCCCGCTGTTCCTCGAGGGGCGCGTGCTCGGCGCCGTGGGCTTCGGCTTCTCGGCGCCGCAGTCGTTCTCCGAGGACGACCGGGCGTTCATGCTCGCGCTGGTCCAGCAGAGCGCGCAGGCGCTCGAGCGGGCGCGCCTCTCCGCGCTGCAGACGGAGGAGGCGATGCACCTCTCGCACGAGGTGCTCAAGCAGATGCCCGAGGCGATCCTCGTCACCGACGTCGAGGGCAACATCCGGTACTGGATGGGCGAGGCCGAGTCGATCTTCGGCTACCTCTCCGAGGAGATCGTCGGCAAGAGCATGGCGCTCCTGCACCGCGACGACGTCCGCGACGAGACCACGCGGAGGATCCTCCAGCAGATCGAGGACGCGCGCACCTTCGTCGGCGAGGTCCCGTGCGTGCGGCGCGACGGCTCCGAGGTGCCGATCGAGGTGACGGCGTACGCGGTGCACGACCAGGAGGGCCGCCCGCTGTTCCTGGTCGGCATCCACCGCGACATCACCGATCGGAAGCGGTCCGAGGAGGAGCGCGCGCGGCTCATCCGGGTGCAGGCGGCGCGCGCCGAGGCCGAGGAGGCGGCGCGGCGCTTCGCCTTCCTGGCGGAGCTCAGCACGGCGCTCGCCGCGTCGCTCGACTTCACGGCCACGCTCCAGTCGCTCGCGCGGCTCGTCCTCCCGGTGCTCGCCGATTTCTGCCTGGTGGACATCGACGACGGCCTCGGCCTGCGCCACGTCGCGGTCGCGCACGTGAGCCCGCTGAAGGAGCCGCTCCTCCGGTACTTCCACCCGAGCCGCGTCGATGGCGAGCCGGGCCCGGTGGCGCGCGTGCTGCGCACGGGCCGGTCGGAGCTCTACGCCGACGTGCGCGGGGACGTGCTGCTGCACGACGCGATGACGAGCGAGGAGGCCGCGGCCAACCGGGCGCTCGCGCCGCTCTCGTACCTCGTGGTGGCGCTCCGGGCGCGCGGGCGGATCCTCGGCGCGATCTCGCTCGTGTCGTCGGAGTCCGGCCGGTTCTTCGAGCGGTCCGACGTCGCCTTCGCCGAGGAGGTCGCGCACCGCGCCGCGCTCGCGCTCGACAACGCGCGGCTGTACCGCGAGGTGCAGGACGCGAACCGGCTGAAGGACGAGTTCCTCGGGACGGTGTCGCACGAGCTGCGCACGCCGCTCAACGCGATCCTCGGCTGGGCGCGGATGATGCAGGCGGGCTCGCTCGATCGGGTGGCGGAGACGCGGGCCCTGTCGGCGATCGAGCGCAACGCCGAGCACCAGGTGACGCTCATCGACGAGCTGCTCGACGCGTCGCAGGTCGTGACGGGCACGCTGAAGATCGAGCGGCTCGCGGTGGAGCTGACGCTGCCGGTGCAGACGGCGGTCGAGGCGATCCTCCCCTCGGCCGCCGGCAAGGGCGTGGCCATCGAGACCAGGCTCGATCCCGAGGGCGTGTTCGTGGAGGGCGATCCGGCGCGGCTCCAGCAGGTCGTGTGGCACCTCCTGTCGAACGCGGTGAAGTTCGCGCGGCCCGGGGGGCTGGTCCAGGTGCAGCTCTCGCAGGACGACCGCCACGCCGAGATCAAGGTGGTCGACGACGGGGAGGGCATCTCGGCGGACTCGCTGCCGCACGTGTTCGAGCGGTTCCGGCAGGAGGACAACAGCGGCGCGCGCCGCCACGGCGGCCTCGGCCTGGGGCTGTCGATCGTGCGGCACGTCGTGGGGCTGCACGGCGGCACGGTGCGCATCACGAGCGCCGGCCCCGGGCGCGGGACGACGTGCTCGGTGCAGCTGCCGCTGTCGACGGGCGCCACGGCGACGGCGCTGACGAGCGCCGGCATCGCGCCCGACCCGCGCAACCCCTTCCCGCGGCTCTCGGGCGTGCGCGTGCTCATCGCGGACGACGATCCCGACACGCTCGCGATGCTGACGTCGGTGCTGCGGCGCTGCGGGGCCGAGGTCAGCACGGCGACGTCGAGCGCCGAGGCGCTCAAGCTGCTGGAGACGTCGGAGCCGGCGCTGCTCGTTGTCGACATCGGGATGCCGGGCGAGGACGGGTACTCGCTGATCCGGAAGGTGCGGGACCTCCTGCCGCGCAAGGTGGGGCGGACGCCGGCGCTGGCGCTGACGCCGTACGCGCGGACCGAGGACCGGGTGCGGGCGCTCGCGGCCGGCTACCAGATGCACGTGCCCAAGCCGATCGAGCCGATCGAGCTGGCGGCGGCGGTGAAGAGCCTGGCGACCGGGCTCCTGCCGTGGTCACGAGACGAGTGACCGGGGGTCCAGGCGCGACGGCGCCGGGGTGGGGGTGTGCGCGGCAGCGCGCGGGGGGCGCTGGCCATCCGCCAAGACGGGGGCGGGGGAGCTCGCGCTGAGAACACCGCCCGGCATGTCTCACTTCGGGCCATGCCAGCTGAGACGTTATGGTGCGCGCCACACAAGGCGCGCCTGGGACGCGGAGACCGCTGAGACCTTATGGCACCTCGTTCGGTGCTCCAGCGCGCCCCCCGCGCGCTGCCGCGCACACCCCCACCCCGGCGCTCACGCCTTGACGCCCGGTGGAGAGGAAAAAGGGGGACTTAGGGCCGCGGAGGCCACGGAGAGGGGAGGGCACACGAACCATGTGCCGAGAGACGAGCAGCGACATGTGGAGCGCACGCCTCAGCGATGGCACTGGCCGTATATCACTTCACCGGCGATTTGCGACATTGACCGAGAGATATACCAGGTGAGGTGGACCGACACTGGTTAAAGCGTAATGCATTGCGACACACCGGGGGCCGGGCCTCTCGAGATCGCGATGGAGGGAAGCTTGGTCGAAGTTTTCCGATTCGGGTGGCGGCTAGGCCGCGAAGGGTCAAGGGGTCGGCTACGGAGAGGATCGCAGCCCTGACTCCTCGAGGTACGCTGAGGGAATGGGGGTTCCGAAACGGCCGACTTGGATCGCGCTCATTGGCGTCGCATTCGCTCTGCCCATGGCGTGCGGCAGGAGCGAGAACGCCGATCGTCCGGCTGCGAGCGGCGGGACATCGAGCGGTGAGACATCGGGCGGCGGCGGTGAGGCCGAGGCCGGGGAACCCGGGGCCGTAGGAAACGGTGGGAACGGAGCCGGCGGTCATGCGGGGACAGGCGGAGAAGGCGGCGCTCCAGCACCTGGAACGGATGACTGCGTCGAGGTGAGCCGGCTCGTCACCGAGGTCACGGACAGCCTTCTCCCTGCAATCCTCGGCCGCATCCCCGGAGGCTTCGGCACGTGCGAGGCCGAATCGTTTGGCTCGGGCTCCGGTGTGTCCCGGAACGTCTGGCTCCTCGGGACGGACGAGAACGCGTGGATGGCGCCGTCGATCCCGTCTCCGTCCGACGTCGGCCCTCCGATCTCGCTCGCGGTGGCCGGGAGCGCCGCCGACCCGCTCTTCATCCTCTCCCGTGCACGGGACGGGCTCGGCTACGAGACCACGCTCGTGGCGCAGGCCTTCCTGGCGAGCGGCGAGCCCGCCTCGGAGCCCGAGGAAGTGCTCGACATCTTCCATCGAGCGACGTCGAGGAACGCGGTGGCGGTCTCGGCGGATGGAGAACGCGTGGCGGTCGGGAATGGCCATCCGGGCACGACGGTCCCGCACTTTGCGCTGCTCGACAAGAAGGCTCACAAACTCGGCGAGGCGCAGCTGTACGAACACGAGGACAGCCTCGTCTTCGACTGCTTCACGCTCACGGGCACCGAGCACGGAGCTCTGGGGAGCGTGGTCGATGTGAACTCGAGCACGCTTCACATCGTCGAGCTCGATGCGACCGGGGAGGCTCGAGCGGTGATCGATTGGCCGATGCCCGACACGCTCTCGTGCCCGGCGGTCTCCGTGGACCCGACCGGAATCTATTTCTCCTTTCATGACAAGCTGCCGGACGCGGGGCCCCGAGGGCTCACGGTGTACCGCCTCGCGCCCGGCGCGCTGAGCCAGGTGGCGCGGCTGCCCCCCTCCGACGCGGTTCCAGTCTACTCCTGGGTGGCCGGCGGAGCTTCGCCCCTCGTCGAGCTCCGGAGCTCGAGCGGATCCACGTTCGCCCGCTGGAAGGACGACACCCTGATCCCGCTCACGGGCGGACCCTTTCCAGCGGCGCGTACGCCTCGTATCCCGTCGACCGAGGGGCGCATCTTTCTCACGCAGGAGGAGGCGGGCCAGCTCCAGATCCGCGAGATCGTCTGCGGAGCCGTAGCGCCTTGAGCGCCCGCACGCCGCGCCCCGGCGCGCGGCGCCGACGCGAAGAGCGCGTCACGCGGACGGCAGCACGGCGAGATCGACCAGGATCCGTCGGAGCTCCTCGACCCGCTCCTTCTCCAGCGGCTGCAGCGGGGCCCGGAGCGGCCCGACCCGGGTGCCCATCAGCTCGAGGGCCGCCGAGATGGCGCGCGGCAGGCCGTGCGCGACGATGAACTGAAGGAAAGGCAGCTGGCGGTAAAAGCACCTCCGCGCGGCGTCGAGGTCGCCGCGCGTCACCGCGTCGTAGAGCTCGACGGTGAGGCGAGGGATCACGTGCGGGGCCGCCGTGCACCAGCCGCGGGCCCCGGCCACGAACGCGGCGAGCGCGAGCGGATTGCTCCCGTTGTAGAAGGCCACCTGGTCGCCGCAGAGCTGCACGAGCCGGTGCATCCGGTTCACGTCCCCGGTGCTCTCCTTCACCATCGTGACGTTCGGGATGCGCAGTAGCCGCGCGATCGCGTCGGGGCTCAGGTCGATGCCGCCCGTCGCCGGGTTGTTGTACACCGCGATCGGGATGGAGACGGCCTTCGCGACGGCCTCGAAGTGCGCCACGATCTCCTTGTCCGAGAGCTTCCAGTAGCTCATCGGGATGATCATCACCGCGGTGGCGCCAGCCCGCTCCGCGTACTTCGCGTGGCGCACGGTCCGCTCGGTGGTGAGGCTCGACACGCCGACAAGGGTCGGCGCCCGGCCGGCCACGCGCCTGACGACGAGGTCGGTGACGGCCTCGCGCTCCTCGTCCGAGAGGTACGGCAGCACCCCGGTGCTGCCCAGCGGCGCGATCGCATGCACGCCCGCGGCGAGCATGTCGTCGACGATGCGCCCGAGGAGCTGCTCATCGACGCGCCCGGCCTCGGTGAACGGCGTGATGGGGTAAGCGACGATGCCACGGAGAGGGGATGTCATCGCGCGCCTCCTTCCGCCTCGTGGTGCTTGTCGAAGAGCAGGTCGGCCCGGCCCGGCACCTCCTCGCGCAGCGCGACCCCGCCCATGTTCTGCAGCGCCGGCGCGTTCTCGCAGGCGAGGTAGCGCGCCCGCCCCTCTCCGGTGTTGACGTGGTTGTGCCAGGCCCACACCGGGACGTAGATCGCGTCCCCCTGCTTCCAGTCGACGCGCTTCCCGCCCACGTACGAATAGCCCTCTCCCTCCAGAACGTAGAGGATCGTCTCGTACGTGTGCCGGTGCCGATTCGAGGATTGCCCCGGCTCGAGCCAGCCGATGGTCACGCTGATCGCGTGCGACGGGAGATCCACGAAGAAGACCGGGTGCTTTCTCGCCCTCGAGTAGGCGTCGCGATGCCCGTCCGACTCGACCGCGGGGTGCGCGAGCCGCTCGGGCATCACCACGCGAGGCCGCGGCGGCGTCTTGTCGAAGTCTGCTGAATGAAACCGTTCGCCCATGTCTGCTCCTTGTCGGCGCGAAGAGCGCCTTGCGCAGGAGAAGGAATAGCGCGATGCTGGACCCATGGGAGGCTCCAGAACCAACATATCGACGGGTCCAGCTGGTCGCCCGTGGCGCTTCGACCTGGCGCTCGACGGCGGCGCGTCGGTGCCGCGCCAAACCCAGCTGAGCCGCGCGATCGTCCAGGAGATCCAGCGCGGGCGGCTCCTGCCGGGGGCGACGCTCCCGGGCAGCCGGACGCTCGCGGCCCAGCTCAAGGTCAACAGGAAGGTCGTCGTCGCCGCCGTGGGCGAGCTGGTGGCCCAAGGGTGGCTCGAGGCGCTCCCCGCCCGCGGCACCCGGGTCGCGCTCAACCTGCCGACGCTCGCCGTCGCGGACGCCGAGGGCCGCCGCTCCGTCGGCGCGGCGCCCGCCCAGCGGCGCGCCGCCGTGATCGCGGTGAGCGACGGAGTCCCCGACGCCCGGATCGCGCCCGTGGACCCGCTCGCCCGCGCCCAGCGGCGCGCCCTCCGAGCGCTGACCCGGACGGGCCTCGGCTACGGCGACGCCGCGGGCGATCCCGTGCTCCGGGATGTCCTTGCGGGCTTCGTCAACCACGCTCGCGGCCTCTCGTGCTCCTCGGAGGAGGTCGTCCTGACGCGCGGCAGCCAGGGCGCGCTGAGCCTGTTCGCGCTGGCGATGCTGGAGCCCGGGGACGTCGTCGCCGCCGAGCACCCCGGCTACGCGCCGGCGTGGCGCGCCTTCCGGCTCGCCCGGGCCGAGGTCGTCCATGTGCCCGTCGACGCCGAGGGCCTTCGCACCGATGAGCTGGAGGCGCACGCCAAGCGGCTCAAGGGGCGCCTCAAGGCCGTGTACGTGACACCGCACCATCAATACCCCACGACCGTGGCGATGTCCGCCGAGCGCCGGATGCACCTGCGGCGGATCTGCGAGGCTCACCGGCTCTACATCGTGGAGGACGACTACGACTACGAGTACCACTTCGAGGGCGCGCCGCTCTTGCCCCTCTCCGCGACCAAGGACCTCTCGTCGCGCTGCGTCTACGTCGCCTCGCTGTCGAAGCTCATCGCCCCCGCCCTGCGGCTCGGATACATCATCGCGGACAGGTCCGTGGTCGCGCGATTGAGCTCGGTCCGTGAGCTGCTCGATCGTCAGGGAGACGTCGTCCTCGAGCGCGCCGTGGCCGAGCTCATCGAGGACGGCGAGGTCCAGCGTCACGCGCGGCGCGCCCGGCAGCTCTACCGCGAGCGCCGTGACCACCTGCTGGAGCAGCTCGCGTCGCGGCCGCCCCTACGCGCCGCGCTCGCGTGCGATCCGCCCGGCGGGGGACTGGCGCTCTGGCTGCGCCTTCGCGGCGTGACCGCGGAAGAGCTGGTCCGACGCGCGCACGCGCGCAACCTGACCCTCACGCCGGGGTCTGCGCACGTCGCCGACGGGTCTTTGCCCGCGTTTCGCTTCGGCTTCGCGGCGCACACCACCGACGAGCTGTCGACGATCTGCGACACGCTGGAGGCGTGCCTCGAGCCCGACTCCGGCGCGAAGCGCCGATGATCGGCGCGGGGGCGCGCGACGCTCTCCATCTCACGCTCATTCCATCGAAGCTCCTGGCCCGGGGGAGTTCGACGCCCACGCGCATGCAGGGTGGGATTCCTTCACCCCCACACACCGCACGCCTTCCCGACACGCACACACAGCCATCCGCGCCAATCCCGCGGCGCCCCGCGCCCTCGACTCGATCTCCTTTGCCGCGCGGCGTCGGCGCGCCTGCGCGCGTCGGTCGTGATCAGGGATAGCCATTGATTCGAAAATGCTGTTAGCCTCAAATCCTCGCCCGTCATCACCCCGGATCCCACGAACGGGAGGGAGGAATCATGCAATCGAATGTCAAGCTCGCGCGCTTCCATGCGCGCCTCGCCGTCGCTGCGGCCGCTTCATTGGGCACGCTCGCGACGAGCGATCTCGCGCGCGGCGCGCCGTCGTACACCCTCTTCGAGAGCGGCCAGGTCCGCCCCCTGGCCATGTCGCCCGACGGCAACTTGCTCCTCGCGCTCAACACGCCCGACGGCCGCCTCGAGGTCTTCCGGGCCCACCAGGGCGGCCTCTCCCATCGCGCGTCGATCCCGGTGGGCGTCGAGCCGGTGGCGGTCGCCGCGCGGACCAATGACGAGGTGTGGGTCGTCAATCACCTGTCCGACAGCGTGAGCGTCGTCGAGCTCGACCCCGGGGGCACCGGCGGGCGCGTGGTGCGCACGCTGCTCGTCGGCGACGAGCCGCGCGATATCGTCTTTGCCGGGCCGGGACGGCGCCGCGCCTTCATCACCACGGCGCATCGCGGCCAGAACGTCCCCTTCGACCCGCAGTTCACGACGCCCGGCGTCGGCCGCGCCGACGTGTGGGTCTTCGACGCGAACCACCTCGGCGCGTCGCTCGGCGGCGACCCGCTCACCATCGTCACCCTGTTCACCGACACCCCCAGGGCGCTCGTCGCGACGCCGGACGGCAAGCGCGTCTACGCGGCGGGCTTCCATTCGGGCAACCGGACGACCGTCGTCAACGAGCAGGTCATCCCCGACGGTTTCGGGCCCGGCGGGACGCTCGGCCCGTCGACCAACGCGCAAGGCTTCCAGGCGCCGGAGGTCTCCGTCATCGTCCAGCACGACGGCGCGCACTGGAAGGACGAGGCCGGGCGCGACTGGGACGACGTCATCAAGCTCTCGCTGCCCGACAAGGACGTGTTCGCGATCGACGCGATGGCGAGCCCGCCCAAGCAGGTCAGCGGCCCCGCCGGCTTCTTCACCGGCGTCGGCACCATCCTGTTCAACATGGCGGTGAACCCCGTCAACGGGAACGTCTACGTCTCGAACACCGAGGCGCTCAACCTGCAGCGCTTCGAGGGGCCCGGCATCTTCGCCGGCAGCAGCCTGCGCGGGCACCTCCACGAGAGCCGGATCACCGTCCTCGGGGGCGGCTCGGTCGCGCCGCGGCACCTGAACAAGCACATCGACTACGCGAGCTGCTGCGCGCCGGTGCCCAACGCGGAGAGCAAGAAGAGCCTCGCCCAGCCCACGGGCATGGCCGTCTCGCCCGACGGCGAGACGCTCTATGTGGCGGCGCTGGGCTCGAGCAAGGTCGGCGTCTTCAGCACGGAAGCGCTGGAGGACGACACGTTCGTCCCCGACCCGAGCAGCCACATCCCGGTGAGCGGCGGCGGCCCGACGGGGCTCGTGCTCGACCACGCGCGGCGCCAGCTCTACGTGATGACGCGGTTCGACAACGGCATCTCGATCATCAACACCAAGAAGCGCAAGGAGGTGGCGCACGTCACGATGTTCACCCCCGAGCCCCCCGCCATCGTGAACGGCCGGCGTTTCCTCTACGACGCGGCGTTCTCCTCGAGCCACGGCGACTCGTCGTGCGCGAGCTGCCATATCTTCGGCGATTTCGACAGCCTGGCGTGGGACCTCGGCAACCCGGACGCCCCCGTGGAGCCGAACCCGGGTCCGTTCGGGAACATCACGAATTTCTTCACCGGCGAGCCGATGCCGACCGACTTCCACCCCATGAAGGGCCCCATGACGACGCAGAGCCTGCGCGGCATGGCCAACCACGGGCCCATGCACTGGCGCGGCGATCGGACGGGCGGCACCCCCGACGCGCCCTCGGCGCAGCCCGACACGGGCACGTTCGACGAGCGCGCGGCCTTCAAGAAGTTCCGGCCCTCCTTCATGGACCTGCTCGGGCGGCACGAGCTCATCCCGGAGGCCGACATGGAGGCCTTCACCGATTTCATCCTCAAGGTGACCTACCCGCCGAACCCCGTCCGGAACCTCGACAACTCGCTGACCCCCGCCCAGCAGCAAGCCGAGGACTTCTTCAACAACGTCGTCGTCGACATCACCGAGCGGTGCGGCGACTGCCACGCCGTGAACCCCGCCGCGAACCCGGAGTCCGACGCCCCCGGCTTCTTCGGCACGACGGCGTTCACGACCTTCGAGTTCCAGCCGATGGTGCTCAAGATCCCGCACCTGCGCAACGCTTACCAGAAGGTGGGGATGTTCGGCGCGGAGCTCCCGCTCTCGAACACCTTCGACGATTTCCCGTTCATGGGAGACCAGGTGCGGGGCTTCGGCTACATCCACGACGGGACGTTCGATACGATCTTCAGGTTCCTCCGGGTCTCGGATTTCTCGGATCAGTTCGTGACGCCGTTCGCCGAGAACCCGACGGGTATCCCGGTCACGCCGGAGGGCGACGCGCTCCGCCGCGGGCTCGAGTCGCTCATCCTCGCGTTCCCGACCAACATGGCGCCCATCGTGGGCCAGCAGATCACGCTGACCCGCCACAACGCGCACGTCGCGGCGCCCCGCATCCACCTGCTGCGTTCGCGCGCCGACGCCGGCGAGTGCGATCTCGTCGCGAGGACAACCCTGCTCGGCCGATCGCTCGGCTATCATTATTTGGGCGGCGGCTACTTCTCCGCCAACCGCAGCGCCGCCCCGCCGCTCAGCGAACCGCTGCTCCGGTATCTGGCCGTCGTGACCGGCCGGGAGCTGACGTATACCTGCATGCCGCCAGGCTCCGGAGAGCGCGCGGGGATCGACCGCGACCTCGACGGCTTCCTCGACGGCGACGAAGAAGACGCCGGCAGCGATCCCGCCGATCCCTCGGACACGCCCTGATCCGCGCGCGGACGCGCACATCGTCGCCCATCGCCGCCTAGCGGCCCGTCACCCGCGCCGCCTGCGGCTCTGGCCCGTTTCCTGAATCGCTGCGCACGCCTCGACGCGGCGGGGATCGACCACGGCCATGACGTAAGCGTGGCCACCGGCGGCCGTCCTGCGATAAAGAGGGCAGACTCATCAGGAGAGTCTCGCCATGCAGCCGTTCCTGGACTCGCACGCCCCCCCTGCCGGCACCTTGCTGGCCGCGCCGATGGACATGCCGCGTTTCCTCGCCGCGGCGGTGCGCCTGGCCCTGTCGCTCGCGGAGCTGCACAAGGACGGCTCGATCCATGGACGGCTGTCGCCTCGCAGCCTGCTCGTCGGGGAGGGCGGTGACCCGCTCCGCATCGTCGCCCCTCCGGCCGGCGCTCTCGACCGAGAGCAGCTCGTGGCGTACGTGCTCGCCCAGCCGGAGCTGTTTCCGTACATATCGCCCGAGATCACGGGGCGGATCAACCGGCCGATCGATCACCGCGCCGACCTGTATTCGCTGGGGGCCATCTTCTACGAGATGATCTCGGGCGCGCCGCCGTTTCAGGCCAGCGACCTGCTCGAGTGGACCCATTGTCACGTCGCCCGGCGGCCACGCCCGCTCACGGAGGTGGCGCCGGCGACACCGCCTCTCGTGTCCGAGATCGTCTTGAAGCTCCTCGCCAAGATGCCCGACGAGCGTTACAGGACGGCGCGCGGGCTCGCGCACGATCTCGAGCGGTGCGCCGCCGCCCTGCGCGAGGCGGGCGACGTCGCGCCGTTCGCGCTCGGCGCTCGCGACACGCCGGATCGGTTCCAGATCCCGAGGACCCTCCTCGGGCGCGACCGCGAGATCTCCGCGCTGACCGGCGCGTTCGAGCAGGTCGTCTCGACGGGAACGCCGGCGCTCGCGCTGGTCACCGGCCCCTCGGGGATCGGCAAATCATCGCTCGTGCGCGAGCTGCTCCACCACGTCGTGAGGGCCCGCGGGTCGTTCGCCTCGGGCAAGTTCGATCAGTACAAGCGCGGTATCCCGTATTCCACGTTCACGCAGGCGTTCGGAGAGCTCGTCCGCGGGCTCCTGACCGAGAGCGAGGCTCGCCTCGACGCGTGGAGGGCGCGCTTGCTCGAGGCGCTCGGCCGGTACGGTCAGCTCATCATCGACGTCATCCCCCGGGTCGAGCTCATCCTCGGGCCACAGCCGCCCGTGGAGCGGCTGCCGATGAGCGAGGCGGAGCACCGCTTCGTCAGGACGTTCCAGCAGTTCGTCGGCGTCTTCGCCGCCCCCGATCACCCGTTCGTCCTGTTCCTGGACGACCTGCAGTGGGCGGACGCCGCCAGCCTGCGGCTGCTGCGGCGCCTGCTCGATCCGGCGCCGTCGCGCCCCCTGCTCATCCTCGGCGCCTACCGCGATGGCGAGGTCGGCCGCTCGCACCCCCTGACGGCCATCGTGGAGGAGCTGACCGCCGCGGGCGCGCCGGTGCGCCGCGTCCCCCTGGGGCCGCTCGCCGCCGCCGACGTGCGCGCGCTGGTGGCGGCCACGCTCTCCTGCGATCCGGAGGCCGCCGCGCCCCTCGCCGAGCGCGTGCACCTCGCGTCGGGCGGCAACCCGTTCCTCTCGGCGCAGGCGCTCACCGCGCTGCACAAGCGCGGGCTCGTGCGCTTCGACGGCGGCGAGGGCGCATGGCGGTGGGATCTCGCCGAGATCGACGCGAAGGGGCAGCTCGGCGGCGCCTCGGACCTGTCGGCGAGCGCGCTCGAGCGCCTGTCGAGCGAGGCGAGGGCAGCGCTGCGGCTCGGCGCGTGCATTGGCGACGAGCTCGAGGTCGCCACGCTGGCGCTGCTCGCCGGGGCGCCGGAGGAGGCGCTCCGAGAGCACCTCCGGGAGGCGGCCCGGGAGGAGCTCGTGACGCTCGGACAGCGCACGTGCGCGTTCGTGCACGATCGGGTGAGGCAGGCGGCCTACGCGCTGATCCCCGAGGAGAAGCGCGCGGCGGAGCACCTCCGCATCGGGCGGCTCCTTCTCTCGGCGGAGGCGCCGGAACAGAGCGTCTTCGCCGTCGCCACCCAGATGAACCTGGGCGCGGCCCTGATCCGCGAGCGGGGCGAGCGGGCGCGGGTCGCCGCGCTGAACCTCGACGCGGGGCGAAGGGCCAAGTCCTCCGCGGCCTACCGGCCGGCCGCGGACTACCTCGCCGCCGGCATCGCGATGCTCGCGGAGGATTGCTGGGAGACGCAGCACGAGCTCGCGTTCGCCCTGCACCTCGAGCGCGCCGAGTGCGCGCAGCAGAACGGCGACCTCGACGAGGCGGAGCGGCTCTGCGCCCTCCTCCTCTCGCACGCGAGGACGCTCCTGCACAGGGCGCCCGTCTACCGGGTGAAGATCGAGATCTGCACGAGCCGGTTCAGCCCCGACACGATGCCTTGCATCCTCGAGTGCCTGAGCGCCCTCGGCGTGGGCGTGCCCGAGCGCCCGAGCGACGCCGACGTCCAGGCCGCGTTCGACAAGGTGTGGCGCGCGCTCGGGGATCGCCCCGTCGCGTCGCTGATCGAGCTGCCGCCGATGGCCGACCCGGAGAGCCAGGCGGTGATGAGCACGCTGGCCGTGACCTACGTCGCGACGTGGTTCATGGACGAGAACGTCGCGCACCTGACGGCCAGCTGGATGGTGCACCTCAGCATGACGCGCGGCAATGCGGACGCGTCGGCGCTCGCGTACGGCGGCTTCGGGATGTCGCTCGTGCAGCGGTTCGGCGATTACAAGAACGCGGTTCGCTTCAGCGAGCTCGCCTACGATTTCGCCGAGCAGCGCGGATCGATCTATTTCCTGGGCGTCGCGGCGGACCTCCACGGGGTCATGATCTCGCCCTGGGTGCGCCCGTTGCCGGTGAGCCTCGAGGTCATCCGGAGGGGCCTTGGCGCGGCCATCGAGTCCGGAAACCTCATCTTCTCGGCCTTCCTCGCCCTCGGCACGGTGTCGCACGGCCTCGCGCGGGGGGAGCCGCTGGAGGAGCTCTATCGCGCGAGCGAGGCGCGGATGGAGACCGTGCGGGCGGCGAGCTTCGCCATGGCCGAGCGCTGCCTCGTCGTCCTCCAGCGCTTCATCAAGAACATGATGGGCCAGACGAGCGGTCCGCTGACGTTCAGCGGCGACGGCTTCGACGAGGCGGAGTTCGTGGAGCGGCTCGCCGATGGGAGCTCGCCGCTCGCGGCGCTCTGGTATCACGTGGCGCGGCTCCAGGCGCGCTTCCTCGTCGGCGAGCTCGACGAGGCTGCCCGGGCCGCGGCGGCGGCGCAGGAGATGTACTGGGCGAGCGTGCTCCAGATCCTGGTGCCGGATTATCACTGCTATGCCGCCCTCACCCTCGCGGCGAGCCCCGCCGATCCCGAGGACCCCCGGAGGAGGCGCGAGGCCCTCGCGATGCACGAGGCGCGCCTCCGCGGCTTCGCGGAGAATTGCCCCGAGAACTTCGCGCACAAACATGCGCTGATCCAGGCCGAGATCGCCAGGATCGAGGACCGCGCGCTCGACGCGATGGGGCTTTACGAGCGCGCCATCGGCGCGGCCCGGGAGGGCGGCTTCGTGCAGGACGAGGGCCTCTGCGCGGAGATCGCCGCGCGCTTTTACATGGCGCGCGGGGCCACGACCGCGGGGCTCGGCTACCTCGGCGTGGCGCGGGCGTGTTACGCCCGCTGGGGCGCGGCGCTCCTCGTCGACAGGCTCGATGAGCGGTACCCGGAGCTCCGTCAGGCGGCGATCGGCGCGCCCCAGCGCGCCGCGGGCGACCGCAGCCGGCAGCTGGACACGCTCGCCGTCGTGAGGGCGCTCCAGGCCATCTCCAGCGAGATCGTCCTCGACAAGCTCCTCTCGAACCTGCTCCGCGTCGTCATCGAGCACGCGGCGGCGGAGCGATGCCGCCTGCTCCTCGTCCAGGATGGCCAGTTCACGCTGCTCGCGAGCGCCTGCGCCGAGCAGCCGGTGGAGATCCAGCGCCTCGCGGAGGGGGGCTCGCTGCCCGCGGGCTGCGTGCCGATGTCCATCGTCAGCTACGTGAAGCGGACGGGAGAGCACGTGATCCTGGACGACGCGTCCGAGGGCGGCCATTTCGCGACCGACGAGTATGTCGCGCGCCGCCGGACGAAGTCGGCGTGCTGCGTGCCGATCACGAGGCAGAAGGCGCTGACAGGCATCCTTTATCTGGAGAACGATCTCACGAGCGGCGCGTTCAAGGCGGACCGGCTCGCGCTGCTGGATCTCGTGGCGAAGCAGGCGGCCATCTCCGTGGAGAACGCCCTTCTTTACGAGGGGCTCGCCCGCGAGAACGGCGAGCGGAAGCGGGTGGAGGACGAGCTGCGCGCGCAGCTCGAGATCGTCGTGCGCCAGGAGGACGCGATACGGGCGCTGTCGACGCCGATCATCGAGGTGTGGGACGGCGTCGTGACGATGCCGATCTTCGGGGCCATCGACGGGCAGCGCGCGGCGCAGATCATGGATGTGCTGCTGACGACGATCACGCGCAAGCACTGCAGGTTCGCGATTTTGGATCTCACCGGCGTCGAGGTCGTCGATACGGTCACGGCGCACCATGTGATCTCGGTGATCCGCGCGGTCGAGCTGCTGGGGGCTCGGGGCATGGTGGTCGGGCTCCGGGCCGAGGTGGCGCAGACCATCGTCTCGGCCGGCGTGGATCTCACGCGCATCAAGACGCTCGGGAACCTCCGGCAGGCGCTCCAGGTCTGCATGCGGGCGTCGAGGCGCTGAGGCGGCCCGGGCGGCTGGCCTCTGCCTCTCGCTGGCTGGAGGCGCCGAGGCGCGCCTTGTGGCCGTGCTCCGCGACGAGCTCGCGGCTCGCGAGGGGGTCCGGGTCGATCCGGAACCGAAACGGAGGGCCTCGCGAGGGGGTCCGGGTCGATCCGGAACCGAAACGGAGGGCCTCGCGAGGGGGTCCGGGTCGATCCGGAACCGAAACGGAGGGCCTCGCGAGGGGTCCGGGTCGATCCGGAACCGAAACGGAGGGCCTCGGAGGGCCCCTTGGAGAGGTGGCGACGTGCCGACACCCCCTCGCCAGGGGGGCGGATCGGTTCGGAACCGAAACGGAGGGCCTCGGAGGGCCGCCCGGGGAGGTCGCGACGTGCCGGCACCCCCTCGCGAGGGGGTCCAAGTCGATCCGGCACCTCAACGGACGGCCTCGGAGGGCCGGCCGGGGAGGTGGCGACGTGCAAGCGCCCCCTCGCGAGGGGGTCCGGATCGATCCGGAACCTCCCCGGGCGGCCTCGATTGCCGTCAAACCCTGATCCTCACACCCCGCCTGCACGGGGACGCCGCTCACGAGCGCCGCGCCCCACCTCCCTCACGCCCCGCCGCCACCCCAGCTCACGCCACCAGCCCCGGCAGCGCCCCGGTGCACACGCCGGGGATCCCGAACGTCGTCACGTCCTCCAGCCCCATCGCATTGCACACCGACACGAGCAGGTTGTTGTGCGGCAAGTCCGCATACTTGATGTAACGCCCCATCTTGAAGTACCCGCCCGCGCCGCCCGCGAGCACCCACGGGATGTCCCTGTACGTATGCGTATTGCCGACGCCGAGCTCGTTCCCCCACAACAATAGCGTGCTATCGAGCATCGAGCTGCCGTCCACCTCCTTGGCGAGCGCCAGCTGGTCCAGCACGTAGTTCACCTGCTCGCTGTGCCACCGGTTGATCTTCACGAGCTTCTCGTTCGCGACCGCGTCGTCGTCGCCGGCGTGGGACAGCTCGTGGTGCTCCTCGTTCACGCCGATCCAGGGATAGTATTGCCAGCTATCGGCGTTGGCCCACATGAACGTGGACACGCGGGTCATCCCGCAGATGTGCGCGAGCAGCATGAGATCCATCTGCAGCCGGCCGACCTTCGGGTAGTTCTCCATCGCGCGCGTGTCGAACTTCTCCGGCATCTCGAGCGGCGTGCACGAGACCCCCGAGCTCTGCAGCCGCTGCTCGATGTTGCGAATGCCGCCGAGGTGCGCCTCGAGCCGCGCCTTGTCCTCCGAGCTGACGCGCGCCTGCAGCCGGCCGATATCGTCCTTCAAGAAGTCCAGCACGCTCTGGCGCTCGGCGATCAGCCGCTGGAGCTCCGTGTCGGACAGGTCCGCGTTGGCGAAGATGCGCGCGTACATCTGGAACGGGTCGTCGACCGCGATGTTCGGCTGGTTCGCGCCGCGGTACGAGATGACGCGGAGCGGCTCCTGCCCCTCGATGCGCACGCCGAACTCGAGCGACGGAAACTGGCTGTTGCCGCCGATCCGATTGGCGATGTACTGATCCACCGAGATCCGATCCGCCCAGCCCGCAGGCCCGCCCGCGCCGGTGAAGCTGCCGGCGAGCAGCGAGCCGCCCGTCAGCATCGCGCCGGGGCCCTTCATGTGCGGGCCGCCGGGCTTGTTCGCGCTCGGCACCCCGAGCTCGTCCTCGACCGTCGAGTTCATGTGCACGCCCTTGAGCACCAGCATCTTCTGCTTGTGCGCCTCGAGGGGCTGGAGGATCGGGCCGAGCGACAGCGGCGCTTCGTGCGCGTCCCCCGGCGGGAAGAACGCCGACGGCACCGTGCCGTTCGCCGAGAAGATGCCGATGAAGCGCTTCGCGACCGGCTGGTTCGCGTCCTGTCCGAACACGGTGGCGCTCCGCCAGATGGGGCTCGTCAGCGCGACGGTCAGGGCGCCCAGCCCGCCGAGCAGCTTGCGGCGGCTGATCTGGGTCCGGAGGTCGATCGGGCCTTTGCGGTTCATGGCATCTCCTGCGTATCGATCGGGCGGCGGTAGAGGAAAGCGTCCGTCTCCACGACGGCGCGGGGCAGCGCGTTCAGGTCCTGACCGGCGGCCCTGAAGGTCTCGAGCAATTGCTCCATCGAGCACCCATCCATGCCTTGCTCGAAGCGGGCGATCGCGAAGCGGAACCACTGGCGCGCCACGCACTCTTCGACCTCGGTGCTGCCGGCGAGCCTCTCGCCGAGCTCCGCCACGCCCACGAAATCGCCGTTCATGTCGCGGGTGGCGACGACCTTGCCGCTCGCGTCGACCGGCTTGCCGCCGTCGAGCTCGCGGTAGCGGCCGAGCGCGTCGTAATGCTCGAAGCCGAAGCCGATCGGGTCGAGCAGCTGGTGGCAGCCGGAGCAGCTCGGGTCCACCTCGTGCTGCGCCAGCCGATCGCGGGTCGAGCTGCTCGCGTCGACCTCGGGCGGCTTGGGGATGTTGGCCGGCGGGGCCGGCAGCTGCTGGCAGAGCAGGGCCTCGCGCACGAACCTCCCGCGGTAGATCGGCGAGCTCTCGGCGGGCTTCGCCTGGACCGCGAGCAGCGCCGGGAGCGTCAGGATGCCGGACGCGGTGCCGTCCGCGCGCTCGAGCGCCTGGAAGGCGTCGCCGCCGGTGACGCCGTAATACCCGCCCAGGTCCTTGTTGTAGAAGACCGTCGTCGAGGTGAAGAGCGCGCGCAGCGCGCCGCCCTGGTCGTGGAGCACGTGGTCGAAGAAGGCGTCGGCCTGCCCGCGCAGCGACTCGCGGAACGACCGCGATTGCCACTCGGGGAAGGCGCTCTCGTCCTTCACCACGCCGACAAGGCCGTTCAGGTGCGTCCAGCTGCCGAGGAAGCGGTGGAGGAGCTCTTTGCCGCGCTCGTCCTCGAGCATCCAGCCGACCTGCGCCGCGACGCCCTCCCGGGTGGTCAGGCTGCCGTCCTCGATGGCCTCGTTCAGCCGGGCGTCCGGCAGGGTGCCCCACAGCGTGTAGGAGAGGCGAGCCGCCACCTCGTGCGGAGAGAGCTTCACGGCGCGCTCGCTCACCTTCTCCGCGGTGCCGATCTCGACGCGGTAGAGGAAGCGCGGCGATTGCAGCATCCCGCGGAGGAGCATCTCGATCCCGTGCTCGTAGCTCGTCTCCGCGCCGACGCCGAAGAGCCCGAGGTGTCGCTCGATGTCCGCCGCGTCCGTGATCGGCGCGCGGTAGGCGCGGGCGCCGAAGCTCACGACCATCTGGCGCGCGCACGCGCGCGGCTCGGCGCCGGCCCCGCAAGGCGCGATGGTGCCGAGCCGCGCCGGGTCCGAGGCGATCGCCGCGGCGATGACGTCCGCCGCGGCCTGGAAATGCTCGAGCTCGACCTGCGTCACGTCGGGCTGCACGAGGCCGAACGCCGACGCCTCGATCGCGGGGCCGAGCGCCGCCTCCAGGCCGGGCACGTCGCCGACGAGGTCGCGCACCGTATTCAGGTACTGCTCCCGCGAGAGCAGGCGCATCGGCGACGGCCCCGGATCGACGACGCTCGCGTCGCACGCGAGCGTCTCACCGGGGGTCACCGTCCCCGGGCCGCCGCCGCTCGAGCTGCCGCTCGTGCCGCTCGTGCCTTCCCCGGGCGGCGCGCCGTCGACACCGCCCAGATTGCCGAGGCACGCCGACAGCGCGAGCGCCAGGGCGAGCACGCCCACGCTTCCGTGGATCGTGGATTTATCGATGAATAACGTAGTCATTCAGGGCTCCGCTCGGGGCTGCTGGCGACTCCGGGTGGGTGGGAGTCCAGCGAGGGAGCGATCACCTTTTTCGTCATCGAGGCGTGGAGGCGCCTCGATGGGGTGCGAAGAGGTGTGTCTTCGGTCGACGAGCTCCGACCCGATCCCGGGGAGCGGCTCGGCTCACGGTCCTTCGATGCGGCAGCACACCCCGCAGTCGTAGGCGTCGAGCAATTCGCGCCCGGCGCACTGGGCCTCTCCGCATTCGGTGCCCTGCAAGGCGCCGCAGCTCGGGAGGCATTCGCCGGCGACCTCGATCGAATGCGGGGGATCGCACGGCGTGTCGTTGCCCGGCGGCTCATCGCCGTCCGGCGTGAAGTACAGCCGATCCAGCCGGACGCCGTCGGCGGCGTTCGCGAGGACGAGCTCGTGAGCCCCGGCCGCGAGGGAGAAGCGGAGCGGCTCGCCGTAGCGGGTGTCGTCGTGGAGGTCGTCCCAGAACCAGATCTCGCCGACGCTGATGCGCCAGAGGGTCCACGCTCCGCCGTCCACCTGGAACCAGAAGCGGTTGGCGATCGCGTCCGGCGCGTGGATCCGCCCCCAGATCACGTATTCTGCCGCGCTCGGCGCCTCGAAGCGGTAGCGAGCGCGCGCGGGCCCCGGCGCCTCGCCCGAGCTCATCCCGTCGGGGGGCGAGAGGAAACGGCCCCCGGAAGCGCGGCTGTCCTCGCCGACGGTGAAGCCGCCGGTCAGCTCTCCGAGCTCCGCCTCGACGTACGAAGATCCGGAGACGACCGGCGCCCACGCGCCGACCGAGGTGATCTCCGCGTCGCACCCGGAGGCCGCGAGGCAGCCGAGCGCCGCAATGCGAGCGGCCGACCAGCGCTTCACGGTTGATCCAGGAGCCGCTTCAGCTTCGCGCTGTGGGGGCTCCCGGGATACTGCTTGACGAAGGCCTGAGCGCGCCGCTTCGCTTCCTGCACATTGCCGCGCGAGGCCAGCACCTCGATGGCGAGCACCTCGCGCTCCTGCCGGAGGACGCCGTTCGGGAACTGCGCGCGCAGGCGCTCGAGGGTCGCCGCGGCCCCCGCCGCGTCTCCGGAGCGCAGCTTGGCGCGCGCTTCCGTGAGCAGCGCGCTCTCCGCGCGCAGCAGATCGGTCTCGGTCGGCTTCGGTCCGCTCGGCCTCCGGCCCGGCTCCCCCGCAATCGGAGCCTCCGGCCGCGGCTCGGGGCGCGGCGCCGGCTCGGCCGCCGTTGCGACCGGCGTCCGCGGCTCCTGCGGCGCCGCCGCCGGCGCCTGCGGCGCAACCGCCGGCGCCTGCACCGGGCCCGCCGAGCGGCTCGGCGGCGGCTCGGTCGACGACGAGAGCGCCCAGTACCCTCCGCCGAGCGCCAGGCCGCCGCCCACGAGCAGCGCCGCTGCCTTGATCGACAGCGCCGACGACAGGAGCGAGCCGGCGACCGCCTTCTTGGCGGCCGCCGCGCCGGAGCCCGCCGTGACGCCCACGGCCGCCGCCGCCGCGAGCTCGCCCGCGATGCCGCGCCACGCGCGCTCCTTCGCGCCCTCGGGCGGGCCCACGTGGCGCACGCTCCCCAGGAGCTCCCGCTCGAGCGGGTCCGCGCCGCCCTTGGCGCTCAGCAACCGTTCCGGATCCCCCATCACACCGCCTCCTTTCGGCCCGTGCCCTGTGCGAGGGCGAGGCGCTTGACCTCGCGCGAGAACGCTTCGCGCGCCAGGCGCAGGCGCGAGCGTACGGTGCCGACCGAGATTCCCAGCAGATCTGCGATGTCCTGGCCGGACATCTCCTCGAGCTCGAACAGGACGAACACGAGGCGCTGCGGCTCTGGCAGCTTGTTCAAGATGGCCTCCGCCTCCTGCGCGCGCTGCCGCGACTCCGCGCTCTGCGCGAGCTCCTCGGACGCGCCGCCGTAGAGGTCCATCTCCGCGGCGTCCGTCGTGACCTCGCGCCGGAACCGCGCGGAGCGCCGGTAGTCGCTCGCCACCCGCTGGCAGATGGCGAAGAGCCAGGTCGTGACGAGCGAGCGGCCCTCGAACTCGGGGAGCTTGAGGTGCGCGGTCAAGAACACCTTTTGCGCCAGATCGAGCACGTCCGCCTCGCGCACGCCGAGGCGCCTGAGCGAGCACCAGACGAAGTTGAAGTGCGCGTCATAGAGGGCTCGAAAGCTGGGGTCCGGTGTGCTCATGCCCGTGACGTCCGGCGACCTGCTCAGCGAGCGCAATGCGCCGAGCCCGCGAGCTCGGGCGCGGAATTGTACGGAGAGTCGAACGGAAACGATACCACTCGGCCCCCTTGTGGGGAGACGGGCCCGACCCGATCACAAAAAATCGCGCGTGTTCCGCGCTGCGGCTACGCTCGCGTCGTCCCGATGCGGAGGATTCGCGCTCTTTGCGTGGGTTTTTGTGCGATGCTGGCCGCCGCGGGGACCGCCAGGGCGCGCGCGGAGCCGTTTCTGAGCGTGACGCGCGGTGCCGGCGCCGAGAGCTGTCCGGACGCGGCGCACCTCATCGCGCGCGTCGAGCAGCTCCGGGGTCGACCGGAGACGGGGGCGAGCGGGGCCTACGCCGTCAGCTTCACCCGCGGCGACGACGGCTTCCGCGCGTCCATCCGGAGCGGGAGCGGCGCGCGCGAGCTGCGCGATCGCGGCGGCAGCTGCGCGGCGCTGGAGCAGGCGACGGCGGTGACGCTCGCGCTGCTGCTCGACTCCGACGCGCGGGAGCCGCCCTCGCAAGCGTCCGAGGCCGACGCGGGCGGCGAGCCCGGGCCCGGAGCGCCGGCGCCGGCCCCTGGAGCGCCGGCGACTGCCGCCGGGGCGCCGGCGCCAGCCGCTGGAGCGCGGGCGCCTTCGCCCGCCGTATCGGCCGTGGCGCCGCCCGCGCCCACGCCAGCCGACGGCGGCGAGCGGGGAGTCGAGGCGCCGAGCCCGGAGCGCGGCGCGACGCGGCTCACGCTCGCGGCCGGCGCCGCCGGCCTGTTCGGCGTGGTGCGCCCCTTCGCGCCCGCGCTCTCCGCGGAGGTCGGCATCGGCGGCGCGCGGTGGCGAGCGACGATGGGCGCGCTCTGGCTCGTCCCGCAGACGCTGAGGCACGGACCGGGCGAGCTCCGCGAAACGCTGCTCGGCGGCGCCGCGCGCGCCTGCTTCGCGGCCGCCGGCTCGGAGGCGCTGCGCTTCGATGTCTGCTCCGGCATTCACGCCGGCCGGCTCCAGGTGGCGGCGAGCGGCTACACGCGGAACGACGTCGCGGAGAAGGCGTGGCTGGCGGTGCCGCTCGAGCTGTCGCTCTCGCGCCTCTCGGGTCCGCTCGGCTTCGACGTCGGCGCCGCCGCGCTGCTGCCGATTCGGCGCAACGACTTCTCGGTGGATGGCGTGGGCGTCGCGTACAGCTCCCCGCCGGTCGGCGCGCTGGTGTCGCTCCGGGGCGTCGGGGTCTGGGTGCTTTAGCTCCGCGCCTCCGGCAGGCCCTCCGTCCTCGCCCACGGCTCCCGCGCCGCATCCTCCCCGAGGCGGAACAACAGCCCGAGGCGGAACAACAGGCGATCCGGGCCGGCGAAGCGCGGGCGCCCGCGCTGCGCCGAGCGCGCGCCTTGACAGCCGCGGTACGCTCGCGATGTAGTGCCGGCTTCGGAGGTGGTGAGCGCGGGACATGGCCGAGGGCGACGAGGCGAAAGGCGTGGCGATCTCGACCGGGAAGGCCCACCGCTTCATCTTCAGCCCGAAGATCGAGTGCAGTGAGCTCTCGGGCCCTCACTTCGATTTCGATCGCACGTTCATTCGCCCCGGCGGGATGGACTCTCTCGGCTCGATCGCCGCGACGGTCAAGGCCAAGCCCAGCAAACAGGCGGCGATCTTCGGCCACACGGACACGGTCGGCGACGAGGCGTACAACAAGGGGCTCTCCGAGCAGCGCGCCCGCCTGGCCCACGCGGCGCTCACCCATGACCCGGAGCCATGGGAAGAGCGTTATCGGGCCGAGCACTGGGGCCCGAGCGCGATCCAGGTGATGCTCAACGCCGTTCAGCCTCCCGAGGACAGGAGCCCTCGCCTCGCCGAGGACGGCGTGCTCGGCCCCAAGACAAGGGCCGCGATCGAGCGCTTTCAGGAGCGCTCCGGCCTCGGCCCCGACGGCGACGCCGGCCCTGACACCCGCAAAGCCCTCTTCAAGGCGTATTTCCAGCGCTCGATCCCGGAGCCCATCGACGCGGCGCAGGTCCTCGACGTCGGCGGCTCCAAGTTCATGGGCTGCGGCGAGTACAACCCCTTCACCCAGGGCGTCGCCGACGACGCCAGCCGCCGCGTGGTCGTCATCCTCTTCAGCCCCTCGACCAGGCCGAGCGGCCTCCCGTGCCGCCTGGGCGATGTGGGGCCGTGCAAGGGCAATCTCCGCGGCAAGGACGCGCCCCCGCCCCCGGACGACAAGACCCCTCATTTCCGCTGCCAGGTCTACCGCGGCATCGCCGAGCGCTGCCCCTGCGGCCCCGGCGTCGAGCTCCAGCCGTTCGAGCTCCAGATCCACGACGAGCTCTACCGCCCGTCCGGCGACGTCGAATATCGCCTCACCCTGCCCTCTCAGGCGCGGGTTCACGGCAAGGCGGACGCGAAGGGCTGGATCAAGAACGCCGTGCCCAAGGGCCGCCAGGCGATCGTCGTCACCTACACGCCCGAGGGGAGCGATCACGAGATCACGCTGCGCGTCCTCGTCACCGACGCCGACCCGAGCTCGGACGAGGCCATGCTCTGCCACCTGCGCAACTTCGGCTTCACCCACGACGATGACAGCGATCGCGGCGCGATCCTGCGCTTCCAGGCGGCGAAGGGCCTCGAGCGCTCGGGGGAGCTCGACGGGCCGACGCGCGACGCGATCCGGCGGATCGTCGAGGGAGGCGATGACTCCCTGCAAGAGAGCCTGCGGGAGGAGACGGCATGAGCGTCGTCAAGGCGGCCCCCAGCTTCTTCTATTACGCCATGGCCGACGGCACCTCGGCCGTCGACAGCGAGGCGTTCGGCAAGCTCCTCGACGCCAAGGGGGGCGCCACGGGCTGGCGCAACCTGCTCGACCTGCTCGACCAAGACCCGGCCGAGCCCGGGCGCCTCGTCGATCCCAAGCACGATTTCCTGCCCATCTACAAGCTGAAGCGCGCCGGCGCCCTCGCCGCGAAGGATCCGAAGGGCATCGCCTGCATCTGCCCGGGCGGGCTCAACGGGTTCGGTCAGGACGGCATGTGGCAGAACTTCCGCGGCGGCGCGGCCGTGGATTTCCCGGAGTTCAAGGGCACGAACTGGGAGAAGCTCGTCGGGCGCCACGCCGGCGCCGAGCTCTCCGCGAAGTTCCTCAGCGAGTTCATGCTCGATCCCGTGGTCGAGGTCGACGGCGCCAAGAAGCAGATCGTCAGCGGCGCGTCGGCCGGCGCCAAGGGCACCCTCTTCCGCGCCAGCCTGCTGTACATGAGCTCTCACGGCTGGCTCGGCGGCTTCGCCCGGGGCGACCTGAACCCCGAGCACCGAGCGGCGCTCCCGCTCCCCACGGCCGGCATCGTCGACGACCCGCGCAAGGTCTACCTCCCCTTCAACGCCTATTTCGTGGTCGGCAGGTTCGACGTGGCGGGCCGGGCGTTCAGCGGACCGGAGTGGATCGTCCTCGCCCAGTGCTCGACGCTCAACAACACGACCTGGGCGATGTGGGCGCGCGTCATGGCCCGCAGCGCGCCCCAGGTGCGCGGCATCCTCGGGTACGAGGAGGCCTCGCCCGCGGCGGTCTCGTCGATCCCGATCGCGACCTCGTTCTTCACGCACCTGAAGAGCAAGAAGACGTTCTACGAGGCGTGGAAGGCCGCCAACACCGGACAGAACTGGGCGGCGCTGGTCCACGAGGACGCCATGGGTGACACCCTCGACGGGTGGGCGGCGCGCAAGGCCCTTGGCGGAAAGGACCTGTCGAGTTATCTGGGTTCGGCGTCGAGGGCTGCGAAGCAGGTCAAGATCGTCGACCCGCCGCCTCCCTACCGCGTCCGGGTCTTCCACAAGCTCAGCGCCGCGAAGGGCGGTTCCACGTTCGAGATCACGCCCGACGTGCTCGACCGCATGCGTGCCTGGCTGCTCGACGAGAGCGAGTACCGCGTGGAGATCACCCACCTGGCCGGCGGGAAGATCAGCCAGGTGAAGGTGCAGTGGATCCACATACGTGACACCTTCAAGCAGTTCGATCTCAAGACCATCTTCAGCAGCCACTCCGCGCTCGGCGCCTCCGTGAGCACCAAGAACCCCAGGGTGCTCGTCGCCGACCTCGCCGCCCCGGCGACCACCGTCGAGGTCATCTTCACGGCGAGAGACAAGAACGGTCTTGGCGCGAGCGGCCTTGCGCCGGATCACTCCTATCTGTGGCCGCGAGTCCACGCGACGGGCGACGGCCTTGCCGATCAGCAGTACGACGTGAAGGCCCGCGGCCTCGCCTATAACGGAGTCTAGGGAGAATGACGACGCGTCGCGGTCTATGCTCGGTCTTGACGCTTGTGGCCGCCTGCTCCTCTGGAGGGCCAGCTACGCCTCCGTACGCGTCGAGCGCGCCGGCCCCCACGGCGGCGTCGGCGTCCGCGCCCGGCGCGCCCGCCTCCGCGTCCGCGCCCGGCGCGCCCGCCTCCGCGTCCGGCGCGCCCGCATCCGCGTCCGCGCCCGGGGCGCCCGCGCGTGCCGCCGCGCCGGCGAGCGAGGCGCCGCCTGCGCCGCCGGTCGTGGAGGTCCACACCTCGGGGCTCCGTAAGCTGTTCTCGATCACGGCCTCGGGGGCGGCCACGCGCCGGCTCAGCACGGGGTTCGAGCCGGATGTGGTGGGGCATGGGCAGGTAAAGCCCGAGAGCCTGGCGGCCTTTCACAAGCTCCTGCTCGACGTCGGGTTCTGCGGGCTCGTGCCGAAGGAGCGGGAGAGCGCGCCGGGCTACATCGTGCTCACGGCGGGCTTCCCCGACGTGACGTGCACCGTCGAGCTGCCCGACAGGAAGTGGGACAAGATCCCGAAGGCGAAGCGGGTCATCGAGGCGGCGCGGAAGCTCGAGGAGGAGGCGTGCGCTCAGGGGTGTCTGCCGTGAGCCGGAGGCTCGGGGAGCCCGTCCGGAGGCTCCCGCCTGCGGCTGGACCTCGTTGAGGACCGCGCGCGCTCCGCGCCCGGCTCCTCGCGCCACGCCTGGTCGCCGACCGCGCCGCGAGCGTCGTGGCCGCTCATGTCGTCTCTGCGCCTAAGCGGGCCGCCAGTCGTCGGCGTCGAGCTCGGGGAACGAGATCTTGCACGTCCCGGGGTCGATCCCCTCGACCAAGATCCGACCGTTTTGATCGAGCAAGCCCTCGCGGGGCAGCTGGCCGGGCAGCTCCAGGCGGTATTTCTTGAAAGGCACGGGCTGCGGCGGCTCCCCGTCGTCCATGAGCTGAATCGCGATCCAGGTCTTCTCTTCCCGGGCAGGCGGCTCGGGCCCGCTGGGCTCGGGGAGCTCCGGCGACGGGACGGGCGCGCCGGGGGAGGCGCGCTTCGTGCGGTACGCGACCAGACGGCCGTCGAGGAGCGCCTCCCGCACCCGCGCCCGGAGCCCGCTCGGATCGAGCCACGGTCCCGAGGAGGGCGTGTGGCCGAGCGCATCACAGATGTCGGCGAGCGCCAGCCGGCCGTAGATCGGGTCGGCGGCGCGCACGTCGAGCCACCACGTCGCCTCCAGCGCCGAGAGCCGCTGGGCGCCTGCGTGCGCCGGCACGTCGGAGCCTCGTGCAATCCACACGACCTCAGGGAAGGAGTCGATACGAAAGCGGTGACTCATCGGACGATCGGCTCGAGCTGAGCAGAACCGTCATGGCACCACATCGCGACGGACTCGTCAATCCCAGGCGCGCCCGGGGCCGGGCCCGACGAGCTCCGCCCGCCGGACATCGTCACATCGTCACATCGTCACGTCGTCACGTCGTCACATTGAGTTACATCGAGTTACATCGACTCGACCGACTTGAGCATCTCCGGGATGAAGTGGAGCCTCGGCCGGAGCAGCCTGTCGCGGCGCCCGGGCTGCCGGACCTGGAGCATGGCGCCGGTCGCGGCGCTGTTCGAGGCATCGAGAAGGTCGTCCGTGAATGTGTAGCTGTAATTCTCTTGCTTCGTAGGGGTCTTGTCCTGCGCGGCGGCCTCGGGGATCGAGACGCAGAGAAACGACAGCGCGGCTGTCACCAAAAAGAGCGATCGCGGCTTCATCATGACTCCTCGCTGTACTCGGACACGAGCGACGTCCACGGATTGGGACCCTTTTGGCAGAGCTCGATGTCGCGTCGCGGAGCACGCCCACGCGGCCATGCCGCCGCCGCGGATCTCCTTGCTCAGCCGTCCGCTCGGGGGTCGCGCTCCGGGGGGGCGATGCGCCGCTGTGGCCCCGTGCCGACAGCCGCGCTCGATGTCGTCGCGAGGCGCCCCCTGGACGGAGCGCCGGATTTGGCGACATCGCAGGTGACATCGCCCACCTTCCGCGTAGAATCACCCCCGATGCTCATCCGCGGTCGAAGGAGCACGGCGGGCAGCCTCATCGTCGCGACCGTCGCGGCGCTCGCCGTGGTCGTCCCCGGCGGAGCGGCGGGCGCGGCCGAGGAGGCGCCGGCCAAGGTGGCGAGCGGCATCGCCGTCGGCGTTCAGCTGGAGGCGCTCGCGGACGTCAAGGTCGCGCGCGCCGAGGTCGCCCGCGGCTCCAGGGTGAGCGTGGCCAGGCTGATCGAGCGCCAGGGGCAGCTCACCGCGGTCGACGTCGAGCTCGCCGACGGCCACATCGCGCGCGTGGCGATGGCGACGGTCCGCGCGTCGTTCCGCGTCCTCTCCGAGTAGCGCGGCGCGCCTCCCGGCCGCCCCGACCCCGCCTTCTTCACCCCCGCGCCCGATCGCGGCTAGGGTGCCGCCATGCGGAACCCCGCCAAGGTGCGCGTCGCCGTCCTGTTCGGCGGCCGCTCGGCCGAGCACGAGATCTCCCTCCTGTCCGCGCGCTTCGTCGTCGAGGCGCTCGACCGCGATCGCTTCGAGCCGGTGCTCATCGGCATCGACAGGTCCGGCCGCTGGCTGCTCCAGGACGAGGCGCTGCTCCTCGGCGCCGCGCGCGACCCCCGCCTCGCCCGGCTGAACGAGGCGATGCCCGAGATCGCGCTCGCCGCCCACCCGGGGCCCGCCGGCGAGGCGACGCTGACCGTGCCGGGCGGCGGGCGCTCGCCGATCGACGTGGTCTTCCCCGTCCTGCACGGGCCCACGGGCGAGGACGGGTGCGTCCAGGGCCTCCTCGAGCTCGCCGGCGTCCCGTACGTCGGCTCCGGCGTGCTCGGCTCCGCCGTGGGGATGGACAAGGACGTGATGAAGCGCCTGCTCCGCGACGCCGAGATCCCGATCGTGCCTCACGTCGCGCTCCGCCGCGCCGCGTGGGAGCGCGATCGCGGCGCGTGCCTCGAGCAGATCGCCGGCCTGTCCGCCGCCGGGGGCGGCGGCTTCGGACCGATCTTCGTCAAGCCGGCGAACCTCGGGTCGTCGGTCGGGGTCCGGCGCGTCACGGCGCGCGCCGAGCTGGAGGCGGCCGTCGAGCACGCCTTCGAGTTCGACCTGAAGATCGTCTGCGAGCGGGGCATCGAGGGCGTGCGCGAGATCGAGTGCTCCGTGCTCGGCGACGACGACCCCATCGCCTCGGTGCCCGGCGAGATCGTCGTCGGCCACGCCGACGGCTTCTACTCCTACGCCGCGAAGTACATCGACGCCGACGGCGCCACGATCCGCATCCCGGCCGACCTCTCCCCGGCCGAGGCGAACGCCGTCCAGCTGCTGGCGCTCCGCACGTTCCGCGCGCTGGAGGCGTCGGGCATGGCCCGCGTCGACCTCTTCCTCGCCCCGGACCGCTCGCTCTACGTGAACGAGATCAACACCATCCCCGGCTTCACCGCGATCTCGATGTACCCGAAGCTCTGGGAGGCGAGCGGCATCCCGCCGCGCGCGCTGATCGAGCGCCTCATCGCCCTCGCGCTCGAGCGCGGCGCCCGGAAGGCCCGCCTGAGGACGAGCGCCTAAGCCTCGCAGGTCGGAAGTCCCCGCGCGTCGCGCGCACACGGAGGCGGATGTTCGACACGTACCTGAGCCGCTGGGGCCTCATCCCCGACGGCGAGCCCATCGTCACCCGGAACGCACGCTTGCTGCCGGTCCGGCGCGCGGGCGAGCCCGCCATGCTCAAGCTGGCCGTGCACGAGGAAGAGCGCCGCGGGGGCCTCGTGATGGAGTGGTGGGGCGGCGACGGCGCCGCCCGCGTGCTGGCCCGCGAAGGCGAGGCCATCCTGCTGGAGCGCGCCGAGGGGCCGAGGTCGCTGGCCGAGATGTCTCGCAACGGAGAGGACGACGAGGCATGCCGGATCCTGTGCGCCGTGGCGGCTCGGCTGCACGCGCCGAGGGCCCGGCCCCTCCCGGAGCTGGTCCCGCTCACGCGCTGGTTCCGGGCGCTCGAGCCCGCCGCCGCGGCCCACGGCGGCATCCTGGTGCGCTGCCTGGAAGCCGCCCGCGCCCTGCTCGCGGAGCCCCGCGAGGTCGTCGTGCTGCACGGCGATCTGCACCACGACAACGTGCTCGACTTCGGCGACCGCGGCTTTCTGGCGATCGACCCCAAGCACCTCGCGGGCGAGCGAAGCTTCGACTTCGCCAACATCTTCACCAACCCGGATCTGGCCGATCCCACCCGGCCGGTCGCGACGGAGCCCGGCCGGTTCGCCCGGCGGCTGGAGATCGTGGCCCTCGCGGCCGGCCTCGAACGGACGCGCCTGCTGCGCTGGATCCTCGCGTGGACCGGCCTGTCCGCGGCCTGGTTCCTGGGGGACGGCGACTCGCCCGACATCGACCTGCGCGTGGCGGAGCTCTCCGCCGCGGAGCTGGACCGCTAGAGGCAACGCGCGAGCGGCCGGGCAGCTCGGCAGCTCACGCCGCGGGTTCGGGATCGAGCCGCACCCCCGCCGCCCCCAGCGCAGGCCGCCGCACCAGGCACGGCCCGAGCGCCGCCAGGATCCGCGCGTGCCGCTCCGCCGGCGCCCAGATCAGGATGTGCCCGCCCCCGCCCGCGCCGCACATCCGGAGCACCTCGACCCCCAGCCCGTCGAGCCGCTGCTGCATGGAGACCGCGATCGCGCTCGCCGCCTCCGACAGCCGCACCTTGGCCGCCGCCCCGCGCCGCATGCCCGAGAGCACCAGCGCGAGCGAGCCGATCTCGAACCCGCGCGCGACGTCGCCGGCCGCCGCGACGAGCTCGCCCTTCGCCCGGCACGCCGCGCCGGCGTCCACCCGATCCAGCACCTCGCCGGACACGCGCCGCACCGCCGTGTCCACCAGCAAGAGCCCGGCCGAGAGCGCCGGCACGAGCTCCGGGCTGCCGAGCGCGAGCCGCCGCACCCCCGAGCAGCCCCGGGCGTCGAAGGCGAGATCGAGCAGCCCGCCGAACGCCGCGAACACCTGATCCTGCGCGCCGCACGCGTTGCCGAGGCGCTCGCGCTCGATCGCGACCGCCTCGCGCGAGAGCTCCTCCGGCGAGGCGACCTCGCCCAACGAGGCGCGCAGCGCGAACAGCGCCGCCACCGCCGCGGACGCGCTGCCGCCGAGCCCGGCGCCGGGCGACATCTCGGTCTCGACCCGGAGCGCGACCCCGTCGCCCACGCCCGTCGCGGCGAGCGTCGCCTCGATCAGCCGGAACGCGACATCGTCGCGCGGAGGATCCGCGCGGCGCCGCGTGAGCACGCGCGGCGCGCCGGCCTCGGCGGCCTCGGTCCCCCCGCCGGGCGGCCGCTGGCCGCGCGAGGCGAGCTCCATCCGCACCCAGCCCCGGTCGAACGGCTCCACGACCACGCGGACCCGCAGATCGATCGCCGCGCCGACGACGCGCCCGCCGTCCAGCAGGGCGACGCCGGGCAGATCGCTGCCGCCTCCGGCGAAGGAGACGCGCATCGGGGCGCTCGCGGCCGCGCGCCGGAGCGGGGTTCGCGGCGCTCGCGGCGCGAGGAGGGGGCCGGCGCAGGGGGTGCTCATGTCGTCTTCAACGCTTCAACGCGCAATGCCTCGGCTTCAACGCGCAATGCCTCGGCGCGGGAGCGACCCGACGGGACGCGAGAGGGGTCCAGGGACCGAGGTGGAGCGCCCCGCGGCGGCCCCCGGTGCAGGGAGCGAGCCAGCGATGGAGCGCCCGGCGTGCACGCACGCCCGCGCCCGAGCGGGGAGCGAGCCGCGGCCCTCGAGCGCCGTCGTCCAGAGGGGCACGCGCCCGCGCGGCCCCGGTGCGGCTCGGTCGTGGACGGAGATCGCGGGAGCGGCGCGCCGCCGCCCGCCGGCCGCGCTCAGTTCAGGTCCTTGCTCGCCGGCTCGTCCCGGGGCGCGGGCTGCGCGCGCGCCGCGTCGAGGATCCGCTCGATGACCCTGAGGCCGGCCGCGAACATCTCCCGCTCAGCGCGCTCGCCCCCGGCGTGCACCTCGGCCGCCTTCTCGCGCAGCGCGAGCGCGTCGCGGCGGACGACCGGGAGGCGGGCCGCGGCCGCCGCCTCGGCGATGCACCCGGCGAGATCGTAGACGAGGAACGCGTCCTCCTCGCTGATCCGGGGCTCCGCGCGGCGCGCCCCGGCGCGCCCGCGCGCCCCGGCTCCGCCCGCGCGACCCTTCTGGACGAACGACGACGCGACGTCCCGCTCCTCGTCGTCCCCGATCGAGCCCGCCGAGACGCGATCGAGCAGGCTGGTCAGCTCGGCGCGGTAGGCGGCGAGGACCAGCGCGCAGAGCGCCCCGCGATCGCGCAGCGAGAAGAGGATCAGCTCGAGGAGCCGGTCGGACCGGGTCGCGCAGTTTTGCATCGCTGCCTTTTACGGTGTTCACCCTCGCGACCTCAATCCAGAACGCCACCGCCCTCGGCGGATCCACCCGCGGAAGCGGGGCGCGTTACGCCGCGAAGGCGCTTGCACGGCGGCCGCCGGCGCGCCGCCCACCGCCGGCGCGCCGCCCAGGTGGGGGCCCCCACGCGGCGGTTGCGGAGCTGGGCCGGATCGGTCAATAGGTCCGACCCTCCTGCCAGCGGGCCTCGACGGATGTCCGGCGCGCTGGCGCTGCCGCTCAGCCTGTCACCTGATCCTCACCGCACCGGCATTCCCGTGACCGCGAATCGTTCTACGAGCCCCACGCCCACCGAAGAGCAGTCCACCGCGCCGACCTCGGCCACCGTCGTGACCACGTCCGCCCAGCCCGCAGCCGGCGCCCCCGGCGCCGGGCTGAGCGCGAAGGGCGAGGCGATCGTGCGCGAGGAGGAGGCCTTGCTCGCCCGCGTGACCGCGCACCTCGCCACCGCCACGGCCAAGCCGTCGCGGCCGCCGCCCGTCGAGAACTACGAGGAGCAGCTCCTCTCGCTGCGCGATCAGATCGCGGCGGCGCGGCTGGAGGACGTGCCGGCGCTGGTGCAGCAGATGGAGCGCCTGCAAGGGATCGCCGCGCGGCGGAACGAGAACGTCGTCGAGCCCGTCGACCCGAAGTCGCCCTACTTCGGCCACCTGCGCCTGCGGGAGAAGGGCCGTCCCGAGCGCGACGTGCTCATCGGGCGCACGACGCTCGTCGACGCGAGCGCGGGCGTGCGGATCGTCGACTGGCGCCACGCCCCGGTCAGCCAGATCTACTACCGCTACGAGGAGGGCGCGGAGTACGAGGAGACCTTCGGCGAGCGCGAGGTCGAGGGCACTGTGCTCGTGCGGCGCACCGTGACCATCGACAACGGCGAGCTCTACCGCATCGCGGCGCCGCAGGGGACGTTCGTGCGGGCGCCCTCGGGCTTCCGCGAGATCGCGACGCGGGCGACCGAGCTCGCCGGCGGCCAGGGCAGCGCGGTGCGCCCCGAGGACATGCGCGACATCGCGCTCGCGGCCGGCGCGCGCGGCGGGCTCGGGACCGGGGCGGCGTTCCACGCGCGCGAGGACCGGCACCTGCCCGAGATCGCCGCGCTCCTCGACCCGCGGCAGTTCGAGCTCATCTCGAAGCCGGACGCCGGCATCGTGGTCATCCAGGGCGGCGCCGGCAGCGGCAAGACGACGATCGGCGTCCACCGCCTCGCCTTCCTCGCGTACAACGGCGGCCGCCGCTTCACCGCCGACAAGATGCTCGTCATCGTCGGCAGCCCGGCGCTCCGCGCGTACATCAGCGAGGCGCTCCCCGCGCTCGGCCTGGGCGGCATCGCGGTGGAGACGTTCTCCGAGTGGGCGCGCGTGGCCAGGAAGCGCGCGTTCCCGTGGCTCGAGGCGCCGGTCGAGGAGAACACGCCCTCGGTCGTGACCCGGTACAAGACCCACCCGGCGATGCTCCACCTCCTCGAGCAGCGCGCGTCGGAGCTCAAGGACGACGCGCGGGCGCGCCGCGACTCGCGCGGCACCCTCGCGTTCTGGGCGGACCTGCTCACCGATCTCGATCGGGTGATGGCCGCCTTCGAGGCGGCGGGGGATCCCGAGTTCGGCCCGGAGCAGGTGAAGCGCGCGTGGCGCTGGTGCGCGGATCGCTGCCCCGCCGTGCTCGAGCTCGACCCCGGCGATCGCGCCGAGCGCAAGGCGGCGATGGCCGACGAGCCCGCGGACGACCGCGACGAGGAGCGCGGCGCCGACGCGCGCGAGGTCTCGAGCGACGACCGCGCGGTGCTCGATCCCGAGGACGACGCGCTCCTCCTGCGGGCGTACCAGCTCCTCCGGGGCGAGCTCCGCAAGGGGAAGAACGTGCTCACCTACGAGCACCTGTTCGTGGACGAGGCGCAGGATCTCGCGCCGATCGACCTCGCGGTGCTGCTCGGCGTGGTGGCCGAGCCGCGCAGCGTGACGCTGGCGGGCGACACGGCGCAGCGGCTCTTCATGGACTCCGGCTTCCGCGACTGGCGCGCGACGCTCGACGACCTCGGCCTGTCGCGGGTCGACGTCGAGCCGCTGCGCATCGCGTACCGCTCCACGCGCGAGGTGCTCGCGTTCGCCCGCGCGGTGCTCGGCCCGCTCGCGGATCCGACGCCGCCGCTCGCGCCGCGCAGCGGCGCGCCGGTCGAGCACCACCATTTCCCGAGCGCCGGCGCCGCCGTCGCGTTCCTGGCCGACGCGATCCGCCCGCTGTTCGCCCGCGAGCCCCGCGCGACGCTGGCGATCCTGGCGCGCCACCCCGAGCAGGCGGACGTTTACTACGACGCCCTCAGGATGGCGGAGATCCCGAACCTCCGGCGCGTGCGCGCCTACGAGTTCGCGTTCCGCCCCGGCGTCGAGGTGACGGAGATCCGGCAGGTGAAGGGGCTGGAGTACGACTACGTGGTGCTCGTCGACGTGAACGCGTCGACCTACCCGGCGGACGACGAGTCGCGGCACCTGCTCCACATCGGCGCGACGCGCGCGGCGCACCAGCTCTGGGCGGTGTCGACGGCGGCGCCGTCGCCGCTCCTGCCGGACTGGCTGGGCTGAGGCCGGCCGGCGCCGCGGTGCCGGGCCGGCCGGCGCCGCGGAGCCGGGACTAACCGGCTCGGAGGCGAGCTCGACACAATCGACATGGCGCCGTGAGAGAATCCTTGACCTTCAGGGGACCGCGAGTAGATTCCCTCTCGCGCGGTGGAGCAGCCTGGTAGCTCGTCGGGCTCATAACCCGAAGGTCGTGGGTTCAAATCCCGCCCGCGCAACCAAACGGTCACGAGGACCAACCCAAGCAGCCCCGGTGGTTATCCCCCGGGGCTTTTTGCTGTCCGCGCTCTGCGATTCTTCGCGAGCTCGCGTCGACGGCATCGGGGGGCTCGGCGCGAGGTCGCCTCGTACCGCGCTGGCCCACCGTGCGGTTGCCGCCGTCGTGGCGCGGCGGCGCGTCAATCGTCCTTGGGACCTCACGATTCGTGATGGGTGCACGCTCCCTCGAGCAACTGGGTCCGACATGGACCACGGCGCCGCTGCCCGCGCGCTCCTTACCCGTGCTGTCTGGTGCGCTGGCCGGGGGCGACCCGTTCTCACCACGAACGACCGGCGGCGGATCCGTGGCCTTGACGCGTGGAGGGTGCCGATGAAGCGACTCAACGATCGTTCGCGTGGGGTCATGCTCCGTGCCTCGAGCACGACCCCAGCTGTTCTCCTCGTGGTCGCGGCGCTCGTCACGCCCGCGTGCGGCGACGGCGGTGGCAGCCCCCCGGGCTCGGGCGCGGCTGGAGCGCCGGGGGACGGCGGCGCAGGATCCGCGGGCGGCGGGGGAGGATCGGGCTCGATCTCTGGTGTCGCCTCGAGCGGTGGTGCCGCGGGGGACGGCGGGGCGGCGGTCGCCGGCAGCGGCGGCTCGTCCGGCGGCGGCGCTCCTGCCGGCGGGGGCTCCGCGGCTTCCGGCGCCGGCGGCGGCGGGGCCCCGCCGAGCGGCGAAGTGCTCGCGTTTCCGGGGGCTCAGGGGTTCGGGCGACACGCGGTCGGCGGGCGCGGCGGCGACGTCGTGCACGTCACGAACCTGAACGACGCCGGCGCGGGCTCGCTGCGCGACGCGATCAGCCAGCCGAACCGCACGGTCGTGTTCGACGTGGGCGGCGTGATCGAGATCTCGTCGCGCCTCGTGTTCAAGAGCAACCAGACGATCGCGGGTCAAACGGCCCCGGGCGGCGGTATCACCATCTACGGCAATGGCACCTCGTTCTCCGGAGCGTCGAACACCATCGTACGCTTCGTCCGCTTCCGCATGGGCGCCGGGGGCGATTCGGGCAAGGACACCGTCACCATGGCGAACGGGCACGACGTGATCTGGGACCACTGCTCGCTCAGCTGGGGGCGCGACGGCACGTTCGATCTCAACCAGGAGAGCGGCGCCGAGCTCTACAACTTGACGCTTCAGGACTCGATCGTCGCGCAAGGGCTCCAGTCGCACAGCACGGGCGGCCTGGTGAACACCGCCGGCACGTCGATCATCCGCTCGCTCTACATCGACAACAACTCGCGCAACCCGAAGGCGCGCGGCACGCTGCAGTTCGTCAACAACGTGGTCTACAACTGGGTCGTGTCCGGCTACATCCTGGGCGACACCAGCGGCCGCTCGGACGGCTCGATGCTGGGCAACTACTTCATCACTGGCCCGGAGACGAGGGGCGGCACGCTGGATAGCCCCACTCCCGCGTACAATCTTTACGCCGACGGCAATTACTACGACAGCGACAAGGACGGCGCGCTCGACGGCAGGCTCCTCGGCAAGGGCGACTTCGGAACGGTCACCTGGCTCGACGCGCCTTCCGTCGAGTTCCCTGACGTGCCCGCCATGACCGCGCAGGAGGCCTACGCGTACGTCAGCGCGCACGCCGGAGCGTCGATCCACCGCGACGACGCGGATCTTTACGTGCTCGACGAGCTGGCCTCGCTCGGCGAGCGGGGCGCGACGATCAGCAACGAGTCGAGCCTCGGCTTCGCCAACGGTGTCGGCGCCCTGCCCGGCGGCAGCGCCCCGAGCGACGCCGATCGGGACGGCATGCCGGACGCCTGGGAGAGCGCACGAGATCTCGACCCGGCGAACGCGGACGATCGAAACGGGGACCGCGACGGCGACGGCTACACGAACCTCGAGGAGTATCTGAGCTCGCTCGTGCCGTGAGCCCGGCCTGCGAGGGCGCGTCCGGCCAGGAGGAGCCGTCGGGATCGACCCTCTCGGCCCTCGACCCGGGCACGTTCCACGACGACACGCTCGATCCCCGTACCGAGTGTCCACGCGCTCGTCGCACGCTGCGCGGGACCTCGCGCCCCGCGCGGAAGCCGGGCCTTCGTCCGGGCGAGGGCTGCTTCGGCGTCGAGCACGCCCGCGGTGCCCCGTCGATGAGCCTGCTCGGCGAACCGTCAGCCAGCCTGAGGGGTTGCAGCGCGATCGCTACGGCGCCGACCGCGACGTGCGCCGTGAGAGAATCCTTGACCTGCGCAGGGCCGCGAGTAGATTCCCTCCCGCGCGGTGGAGCAGCCTGGTAGCTCGTCGGGCTCATAACCCGAAGGTCGTGGGTTCAAATCCCGCCCGCGCAACCACGACCCCAAGCAGCGCAGCACGAAGCGACGCAAAAAGACGCGAGGGCTGGCCGAATCTGGCCGCCTCGCGTTTTTTGCGTTCAGCCCTCCGGGCCCTCGCCTCGGCGCGCGTGTGACTCGCTGCACGGCGGCTGCGGTCCAGCAAGCCTCGCTTGCTCCTCCTGATCGCCTCCGGCGCGCGGCCGCCGGGCCACGTCGGCAACACCGCCGGCCAGTCCCGCTCATTGCCACGAGCCCCGTCGTCGGGCGATGCGAGCCCGCCCACCAGCTCGTGCTGCCGCAGCCTCGGCCACGTCCCAACCTTACGCCGCTCCCTTGTGTTTGGCGCAGCCGGGGACCACGGACGCGGGCACTGCTTCTTCCGACACCGACGTTCGCGCCGGGCCCACCCGGGGTCGCTCTCCAGCGATATCGAGGGGAACGCCAGCACGCCGCGGCGCGCACCCCCGGCCGGAGCTGCGGTCCTCATCAGCGTCGCGGTCCTCGCCGGCGCCGTGGTCCTCGCCGGCGCCGCGCCGCCGTCGCGCCGCGGTCCTCGTCGCGCCGTAGGCAGGCGCCGGCTCCCTGATGTAGGATGGCGGTAGCGGCAGCTCCTGCGCTCTGAACGCGCGCGCCACGGCGCGCAACTCACCGATGCAATCCCGGTAACCCCCAGCGGACAACTCACGATGGCCAAACCGAACGATCCCTTCGCACCCCCGACCAACACGCGCGGCTCCGCGACGCCGGGGGACGCCGCGAAGCCGCAACGCGGGGTCAGCGCGCCCGCGCCCGCCGCGCGCGCGTTGCCCGCGACGTCGGCCGGGCCCGCCACCCAGCGAGGGCCGGGGGCCTACGGCGCCCCGGATTTCCTGAACAAGGCCGCCCGCACCGCGCCGCCAGCCGAGCTCCTGAGCGCGCGCACCATCGAGCTCGTGCAGTGGTCCTGGGCGAAGGTGATGCCCATCTCCGATGCCGCGGCGTCCCTGTTCTATGAGCGGCTGTTCACGCTGGATCCGTCCGTGCGGCCGCTCTTCAAGAACGACATGGCCGAGCAGAAGAAGAAGCTCATGCAGATGCTCTCGGTGGCCGTCGACGGGCTGAACAACCTGCAGAAGCTCGTGCCCGTGCTCCAGGGGCTCGGCGTCCGCCACCAGGGCTATATGGTGGCCGAGCGCCATTACGATGTCGTGGGCGAGGCGCTGCTCTGGACGCTGCGCGAGGGGCTCGGCGACGCCTTCTCGAGCGACGTCGAGACGGCGTGGAAAGAGGTCTATGGCGTCGTCGCCGACGTCATGAAGAAGGCCGCCGCGGCGCACGTGGCGGTGGGCACCACGCAGGCGCTCCCGCCGACGCCCGCGCCGGGCGGGAGGGACGGCGCCCGGGGCAACGCCCCGCCCGCGCCGGGCCCCGCGGCGCGCCCGGGCGCCGTGGACCCGGTGCATCGGCCGAAGTCGGTGCCGCCGCCCTCGTCGGCCCAGGCCGCGCGGACGCTGGTCGGGGTCGTCCCGCCGTGGCAGGGCGAGCAGCCTCCGCCGGCAGCGGCGCCGGCGGCAGCGGGCCCGAGCGCGGGCGGGCCGATCACCCCGCGCACCATCGAGCTCGTGCAGCGCTCGTGGGCGAAGGTGATGCCGATCTCGGACGCGGCGTCGGCGCTCTTCTACGACCGCCTCTTCGAGCTCGATCCGTCGGTGCGGCCGCTCTTCAAGAACGACATGGCCGAGCAGAAGAAGAAGCTCATGCAGACGCTCGCGGTGGCCGTCGACGGGCTGAGCAACCTCAACCGGCTCGTGCCCGTGCTCCAGGCGCTCGGCGTCCGGCACCACGGCTACATGGTCGTCGATCGCCACTACGACGTGGTGGGCGAGGCGCTGCTCTGGACGCTGCGCGAGGGGCTGGGCGACGGCTTCACGCGCGACGTCGAGGCGGCGTGGAAGGACGTCTACGGCGTCATCGCCGACGTCATGAAGAAGGCGGCCGCCGAGCACGTCGCCGGCGGGGCCCCGGGCAAGGCCGACGCGGCCCCGCCCCGCGAGCGCCCGCAGCGGCCGCCGATGTCGGAGCCGCGGGCGCCGGCGCCGCAGAGCGTGACCGAGGTGATGCCGCAGAAGAAGCGCCCGCGGAGCCCGATCGACGAGGACGCCGACACGCTCCACTACCAGACCAACCCGGCCCACGAGGCCCTGGCGAGCAGCGGCATCGACCACGAGGCGCCTCGGGGCCCGAGGCCAGCCGCCGGCGTGCCGGCGAGCCCGCAGGGGCTCGTCGTCCCGCTGTCGGGGCAGGACATGGTCCTCCACGTCCAGGTCAAGCTGGACGGCCCGCTCGTGACGGTCCCCGCCGCTGCGCCGGTCGTGGCCCCCGCCGCGCCGGTCGCGCAGGAGCCGACCGGGCCGAGCGGCCTCGTCGCCGGCCTCGCGATCGGGTTGCTCTCGATCGCCGCCTCGATGGCCACGGCCATCCTGCTCACGGTGGGCGGGCCCGACCGGGCCGCGGCCGGCGCGGGCGCCGCGGCGGACCGGGCGTCGACCAACATCGCGTCCCTCGCGACCTACGCCGTGCCGATCATCGTCACGGTCCTGGTCCTCTCCGCCTTCACGATGGGCCACCTCCTGGGGCGGGGCCGGGCGCGGAGCGACGCGGGGCCGGGCGGGGGCCGGCTGTGAGCCCGCGCGCGGGGGATCACCGGTGACCTCGGGCCGACGCATGCGCCGGGCGAGCGCAGGGGTTTGATGTCAAGATGGGAATAACTCTCCGATGATCGCGGATCCTGCGATGACGCTGACCCACCTGGCGGGACAGTGGCTGGGCCCCTTCCAGCTGATCCAGCTGCTCGGCATCGGCGCGATGGGCGCCGTCTACCTGGCCCGGGACACCGTCCTCCAGCGCGACGTGGCGGTGAAGCTCATCGCGAAGGGGAGCGCGGACACGGATCCCGACCGGCGCGACCGCTTCCTGCGCGAGGCGCGGGCGGCGGCGCGCCTCCTCCACCCGAACGTGGTGCAGATCTTCCAGGTCGGCGAGGACGAGGACGTCCGTTACATCGCCATGGAGTACGTCCACGGCCTGACCATGGCGCAGGCCGCGAAGCAGCACGGCGGGCGCCTGCCGGAGCAGTTCGGGATCGAGAAGATGCGCGAGGCCGCGGCGGCGCTCGAGCTCGCGGCCTCGTTCGGCATCTCCCACCGCGACGTCAAGCCCGCGAACCTCCTCCTGAACGCGTCGGGGACGCTCAAGATCGCGGACTTCGGCCTGGCGTCGCACCCGGAGAGCGGCCCGCTCGGCAGCGCCAGCGCCTCCCGCACGCTGGAGGGAACGCCGTTCTACATGAGCCCGGAGCAGTGGACCGGGCAGGAGATCGCGCCCCCGTCCGACATCTACAGCCTCGGCTGCACCTTTTACCACCTGCTGGTCGGCCGGACGCCGTTCTCGGCGCGGGATCTCGCCGGCTGCTTCCAGGCGCACTGCCACGCTCCGGTCCCGGATCCGAAGGTGTCGATGCCGGACATCGATCCGCTCCTCGCGGAGCTCCTGCGCCGCTGCATGGCGAAGCGGCCCCAGGAGCGGCCGTCCGCCGGGCACATCGTGGCGTTCCTCGAGGACATGCTGATGCTCCGGCGCAGCAGCGTGCGGCCGCGGGAGCTGCCGGAGCCCAAGCGCCCGAGCCTGCTCTCGACGATGGATCTCTCCGACACGCGGATGAGCGAGCTGCCGCCGGCGCCCAAGGGCTCGGTCGCGACGCCGACGGGCACGATCCTGGTGAGCAGCTCGACCGCGCTCGGGCACTTCACCGGCCAGTACAGCTACCGCGACCATTTCGGGCTGACCGGGTATCCGTTCAGCGACATCCGGCAGCCGAGCTCCTTCTGGGATGCGGGCCCGTATGCCTGGATCCTGAGGACCCTGGCGTCGCAGATCGTGGCCGGGCAGCGCCCTGCGATCCTCGTGGGCGAGCCCGGGAGCGGCCGGACGTTCGTGTGCGAGATGATCAAGAACAAGGTCCCTCGCATCCAGGTCTTCACGATCGAGCCGCAGCTGCTCTTCGGGACGCGGCCCCTCGTGTCGCTGTGCAGGCAGGTGGGGGCGACGGCCATCTCCCCGAACCTGAGCCAGCAGTTCCTTGTCGACGCGTTCCTCGGTCAGGCGCTCCTCCGCGCCGGGCCGGACGCGATCGCGGTCCTGGTCATCGACGGCGTCGATCCGGAGGATCACGAACTCCTGATGGAGCTCCACGACATCCTCCGCTGCGCCCCCCTGGGCCGGCTGTCGATGATCCTGGTGGGCGCCCCCGATCTACCGGCGACGCTCGCGTCGAACGGCGTGCCGCGCGAGCTCTACACCGGCGCGCAATCGCTCCTGCTCCCCGGCATGACGCAGCAGGAGATGATCGAGTACATCGACTTCAGGATGCGGTCGGTCGGGGGGAGCGGGCGGGGGCTCAAGCTGGACCTCGCGTCCCAGCAGCTCTTGCACGCGCGGAGCGGCGGCAGCCCGAAGCTCATCAACATCTATTGCCACAACGCGCTGACGCTCGCGGCGCTCCAGGGCGAGCCCGAGGTGAGCCTGTCGTCGATCCGCCTCGGCATGAAGAGCAAGAGCTACCTCACCGCCGACGCGGCCACGGCCCTGCTCCGCGGCTGAGCCGCGCGCCGCGGCGAGGGCTGGTCGAGGGCGCTGGCGGCGTCTCCGGCCCCGCCGGACCTCAGTCGGTCCACTGGTGGGTCTCTTCCGGTTTCCCGCCGAAGGTGGCCATGGGGATGGTCCACGTGCGGGGTCGCCGATCGCTGCGCACGTACGCGCGGACGCGGTCGGCCGAGAAGAAGGCGGTCGTGGCGCGGAGCAGCTCCGGGAACTCCTTCACGAGGCCGGTATGGACGGGCATGACGGTCTCCACGGCGAAGGCCATGGCGACGTCGGCCAGGGTGGTTCGGCCGGGCTGGATCCAGTGCTCGGCGTCGGCGCGCGTGCGCACGAAATAGTCTTCCAGCCGCTCGAGCTTCGCCCCGGTGGCGGCGCGGTGATCGGCGCGGACCTCATGGAAGCGCGGGTTCCAGAAGAGCGCGCCGACGTCCAGGAGCACCTCGAGCGCGGTCTCGGTCACCTCGTCGACGCGCGCGCTCTCCTCGAGCGTGTCGCCGTACAGCCCCAGCTTGCGCGCCAGATAGCGGTTGATCGCCTGGGACTGGCAGAGGGTGAGCCGCCCGTCCTGCAGCACGGGCAGCTGCCCGAACGGGGTACAGCTCTGGAATCGCTCCTTGGTATCCGGCTGCATCCATCGCTCCAGAGGGATGAGCTCGTTCTCGTAAGGCACGCCGCTCAGCTCCATCATGAGCCTGGCGACCTCCACGCGTCCGCGCACTGCAAAATAGGTGAGCTTCATCCTCGTCCTCCTGTGTTGGCCGGGGACTCTACAGCAACTCGGATCCCCGAGCCAACGGGCATCGGACCGGCCCGAGCCCGACTCTGCTCCACGCAGCATCGGCATCCACGTTGCTTGGACGAGGAGCGATCGATCTGCCGATCTTTCGACCTAGCTATCGTTTCCGGCCGCCGCCGCCGGCGCCGCGCGCGGAGCGGGCTTGGCCTTGCCCCCCGACATGGAGGCGAGCACCGCCTCGTCCGTCATCGGAGCGCGCGGCACGTTCTGCGCGCGTCCGATACGTGCTCTCGAGTGTTTGTCGTTGTCGATACACCTGCCGCGCGTGTATGCGCTGAGCCGGTCGCGCGCCTCCTGTTTGCGGCACGCGCCGAAGGATCTCCTGATCAGCGTGAGGCCCGAGCGAAAGCACTTCTCGCGATCCGAGACGAGGTCCTCGTGCGACCACCCCTCCCGGGTCTTGCCGGCGCCGACGCGGATCTGGAGCAGACAGGAGTCGACCCCCGAGCCGCGCGCGAGCTTCCCGAGGCCGAGGTCCACGTCGCGGCGGTAGCCGCTCTCGAAATACGCGATCGACAGGAGCAGCGCCATCGTCTCGGCTCGCCCGCGCGGGCCGCCGAAGAGCGGCTTCAACTCGGGATCATACGCCACCTTCGCCGCCGCGCGCGCGATCTCGTGATAGCGCGCGCGGCCGTCCTCGGGCGTCTCGACCGCGTCCTTGATGTGGCTCGTCCCGGGCGGGGCCCATGCGATCATGATACCGACCGCCCACGCGATAATCGAGTCCATGAGATATGTAAGGTCCTGTTGTCCCCCTGTGTCAAGCAATTAGGACAGCCTGGCTGGGATTATCGCCGAGCATTGTATGATTGCGTGCCGCCCAGCGTGCATTTATACCGTCCTCGTCAAATTGCCAATCGTGCGGACGGCCGTACGCGGTGCGCAAGTGTTTTCGCAGCAGAGTCATTTCGCGCGTTTGTCGCGGGGCCGAAGCGTGGATTGGCTCCCTTCGGGTCCTCGCGAGAGCGACTCGCGCTCATCGTTCCTCTTTCATCGAGCCGGCGCGAGCACGGCATCGGCGGTGTGTGCTGCGCTCTGCCGGACGTGAGCCCGCGCGGGCGCGCGGCGCACGTCGCCGCGCGGCGCTCATCACGCCTTCTCGGCGGCGTCTTCCTCGGAGGTCGCGCGCGTGTCCTCGAGCCTGTCCACCGCGCGCAGCTCGGGGAACAGCCATCCCCAGAGCAGCACGACGGCGATCGTCCCAAGGCCGCCGACGATCACGGTAGGGACCGTCCCGATGAGCCTCGCGAGGGTGCCCGACTCGAGCTCTCCGAGCTCGTTCGAGGCGCCGACGAACACCATGTTGACCGCGCTCACGCGGCCGCGCATCTCGGGCGGCGTCGCGAGCTGCTCCAGGGTCATCCGCACGACGACGCTCACCATGTCGGCGGCGCCGATCACGGTCAGCGCGACGAGCGAGAGCAGGAAGCTGCGCGACAGGCCGAACACGACCGTGGCGAGCCCGAACACCCCCACGCAGAAGAGCATCTTCGTCCCGGCGTGGCGCCGGATCGGCCGGAACGCGAGGAGCACGGCCATGAGCCCGGCCCCCACCGCGGGCGCGGCGCGCAGCAGGCCGAACCCCTGGGGACCGACGCGGAGCACGTCGGTCGCGAAGATGGGCAAGAGCGCGACCGCGCCGCCCAGGAAGACCGCCACGAAGTCGAGCGAGATGGACGCGAGGAGGACCTTCCTCCGGTAGACGTAGCGCAGCCCGGCGAGCGCCGTGGCGAGCGACGGCGGCTTCTTCTCCATGCGCCCCGTGCGCGCCCGCACGGCCAGGAGGCCCGCGGACGCCGCGCCGAGCGCGAGGCTCGCGGTCAGGTAGACCGGCGCGGGCGCCTTCCAGACGCCGTAGAGCACCCCGCCCAGGCTCGGCCCGCCGATGGCCCCGACCTGCCAGAGCGTCGACTGCCACGTCGCGGCGTTCTGGAAGTGCGCCGCGGGCACGAGGGACGGCAGGAGCGACGCGCCGGCTGGCCCCTGGAACGCGCGCACCGTGCCGAGGAGCACGAGGACGGCATAGATGGCCGACACGTTCGGGGTCGGCGAGCGCGCGAGGAAGAAGAGCCCGAGCGCCGCGAGCGACGAGGTGAGGTAGCAAAGGAGGAGGATCCCTCGCCGATCGAAGCGATCCGCCGCGTGCCCGGAGGCGAGGGACAACCCCGCGATGGGGAGGAACTGGGCGAGACCCACGTAGCCGAGCGCGAGCGGATCGCGCGTGAGGTCGTAAATCTGAAACCCCACGGCGACCGACTGCATCTGGTACGCCATGGTGGCGAGCAGGCGAGCCGCCGCGTACACGCGGAAATCGTGCGATTCGAAGGCGGCGAAAGGCGACGAAGGCTTCAGGGCGGTGAGATCGGCGGCCATGAAAAGTCCGGGTGACGTTCATGGCGCATTCCAGCACGGGCCGCCAGGGACGCCCTGCGCCCACCTCATCAAAAATCAGTGAGGTTGTTTCTCTCGTCGGTAGAGAGCGTTCTGTCTCGGCGATCCGCAGTTCGGGGCGGCCCGTGGTTCGGGGGGGCGGCGGTCGAGCCTGCGCGCAGAAAGCTGGCGCGTCGGCCCGGAATCGTGGTAAGCGGCTGCCCGACATGATGCCCCATGGAGACGACACCTCGTCGGGCTTAGCGCGCGACCTCGCCGCGCAGGCGCGGCGTGCCTGGATGCTGTTCGGGAGCCGTTCGCGCCGCGGGCGCGATGGCCGGCGCGACGACGACGATGACGACGACCTGCCGCGCCCGAACGCGATCGTCGCCCTGTTTCCGTTGCTGAGCTTCGCCGTCTCGCCGCTGCCGGCCTGACCTGCGCCCGCCCGCCCATCGAGCGCCTGAGACGGCGGCGCCGTTCCTCGACGCGACCTCGTCAGGAACGCACCTCGAGCTCCCCGTCCCGCCACGCCACGACCCGGTCCGCCGTCGCGACCCTCGCCCAGCTGAACTCCGGCAGCAGCTCCGCCGGCGTGCACGGCTCCGGCCGATCCCGCAAGCCGACGCACCACGCGAGCGCGCCGGAGAGCGCGGGCGCGCTCCGGGCGAGCGCCGCGCCGCGCGCCGCGCCGTGCGTCTTGGCCAGCTTGCCGCCGCGCTCCTCCAGGAGGAGCAGGTGGTGGCGGTAGACCGGCGCCGGCAGCCCGAGCAGCGCCTGGAGCGCCGCCTGCGTCGCGGTGCTCGGCGCGATGTCGCGCCCGCGGACGACGCGGGTCACGCCGGCCGCCCCGTCGTCGACGACCACCGCGAGCTGGTACGAGAACGCGCCGTCGCGCCGGCGCACCACCGGATCGCCCATCGCCAGCGCGGGCTCCTGCGACAGGTCGAGCCCGCCCTCGTCGACGGGCCGGAACACCCCGTCCGGCAGCCGTGCCCGGATCGGCTCCGCGCTCGCGCGCCATCCGCCGGGTGGCAGCGCGCGGCCGCGGCCGCGGTTGTCGTAGGCCCAGCCGCCGTCGGGCGCGCGCCGGCCGATCGCGCGCACCTCCTCGCGCGTCGCGGAGCAGGGGTACAGCGCGCCGAGCGCCTCCAGCCGGTCCATCGCCGCCTCGTGGTGCGCCCGCCGGGTGTGCTGCTCGACGCGCTCGTCGAAATCGAGCCCCAGCCACGCGAGATCCTCCTCCAGGGAGCGCGCGAACTCGGCCCGGCAGCGATCGGGATCGAGGTCCTCCAGCCGGAGCAGCAGCCGCGCGCCCCGCGACCGCGCGTCGAGCCACGCGAGCAGCGCCGCGGCGAGCGTGCCGAGGTGGGCCGGCCCGGTGGTCGACGGGGCGAACCGGCACACCTCGCTCATCGTTGCACCTCGCGCCGCCGGCCGCGGCGCCGAGGCCGCCCGCGCCCTGGGCGCGCCGCCCGCGGGCTCGCCACCCCGCGCCTCAGAGGAAGCGCGCGATGCGCGCCCGCACGCGCTGCTCGCCCAGCACCGCCATGACCTCGGCCAGATCGGGGCTGTTGCGCGTCCCGCAGATCGCGACCCGGATCACCATCGAGACGTCGCCGACATGGCCCTTCCACGACTCGGGAGAGGCCTTGTACTGCTTCACCTCGCCGGCGTAGCCCAGGGTCACCCCGATCTGCCGGACCTTCTCGAACCACGCCTCCTTCGAGTCGGCCGGATCGAAGGCGTCGAGCATCTGCTTGAGGACCGCGGAGCGGTCCGCCTCGGGGACGTTCTCCGGGAAATCGAACGACTCCAGGTTGCTATAGAGCTCGTCGTAGAAGAAGAAGAGCTGAGGGCGCAGGTCGGGCCAGGTGACGATGCGCTTGTTCGACTTCTTGCCGCCGCGCTCAATGCCGAGCGCGCGCCTCGTGTACTCCGGATCTCGCTCCATCAGGGCGGCGAGCTCCTTGTCGTACGCCCTCGCCCAGTCGAGCCCCTGGGTGTAGACGTCCTCGGCGCTCATCCGGCTCACGACCGCCTGGCTGACGCTCTTCAGCTTGACCAGGTCGCTCAGGGCGCCGCCGGGGGCGAGTTTGTTCAGCTTGAGGGGGAAGGCGGAATAGGGCTTGTCGGGGTTCGCCTTGCGCCAGTCCTCGAACGCGGAGTTGGCGATGTTGAGCAGGTACTCGATCGTGGCCGTCTCCGGGACGCCGATCTCCCGGTAATACTCGATGTTCGCCTCGGGATCCTTGCGCTTGCTCAGCTTGCGTCGCGCGTCCGAGACCTTCGGCTCGCCCGTCTCCGGGTCGGCCTCCTCCACGCGATCGAGCTTCTGGATCGGCGGGACGTGGGCGTACTCGACCGGCTTGAACCCGAGCACGCGGAAGAGCTGCAGGTGGAGGGGCATCGACGAGATCCACTCGTCGCCGCGGATCACGTGCGTCGTCCGCATCAGGTGATCGTCGACGGCGTGGGCGAAGTGGTAGGTCGGGATGCCGTCCGACTTGAGGAGGATGGTGTCGAGATCGTTGACCGGCATCGAGATGACGCCCTTCACGCCGTCCTTCCACTCGACCCGGCCCGAGACGTCGTCCGGGGCGCGCAGCCGGAGCACGAACGGGGTGCCGCTCGCGAGCGCCTCCTTCACCCGGGCGAGCGGCGCGTCTCGCCACTTCGCCCACCGGCCGTGGTATCCGGGCTTCACCGTGAGCGCCATCTGCTCCTGCCGGATGGCGTCGAGCTCCTCGACCGTGCAGAAGCAGGGGTAGGCGAAGCCGCGGCGGATGAGGTCGATCGCGTAATCCCGGTAGATCTCGACCCGCTCCGTCTGGATGTAGGGGCCGTAGCTGCCCTGCTGGATGAACTCGCCCCGCGCCTCCGGCCCGCCGCCCTCCTTCGCCGGCGCGCGGAGCACGCCCTCCTGGGGCGAGAGATCGAAGCGCGCGAGCGAGTCGACGATGGTGTCGAGCGCGCCGGGGATGGCGCGCTTCACGTCGGTGTCCTCGAGGCGGAGGAAGAAGACTCCCTCGCTCTGGAGCGAGAGCCGCTTGTTGATGAGCGACACGAAGATGCCGCCAATGTGCATGAACCCGGTCGGGCTCGGCGCGTAGCGGGTGACCATCGCGCCCTTGGGCAGGGCGCGGCGGGGATAGCGCGCCTCGTACTCCTCGGGCCGCTTGGCCGACGCGGCGGCGTCGCCGAACAGGAGGCGCACGAGCTCGTCGCGGTCCTCTCCGGGGCCCGGCTCGCGGACGGTGACGGGAAGCGTCGTCTCGTTCAGTGCCTGCTTGTCCATGAGGGCGCGTCGCTCCAGGTCTGACATCGGGCGGGGGGCAGCCATTGCACGCCCGCCAGGCCTTGTCAATCGCGGCCTTGGGCGCGGACGCCGCGGTCCGCGCGGCCGCGCCGGGCGAAGCGCGCCCCGCATCGCGTGTCGCGCGTCGCGCGTCGGCCGCGCTACTGCGGTGTCTTCTCGCCGAGGAGCCAATAGGTCTTCATGGCGCCCTTGCCCTTGATCGCCACGAGGCCACGCTCCTCGAGGAGGAAGTCCCCCCGGAGCAGGGCATAGCTCGCCTCGCTCACCTGGACGCGCCCGGGCTCTCCGCTCGACTCCATGCGGCTCGCCACGTTCACCGCGTCGCCCCAGAGATCGTAGCTGAACTTCTTCTTGCCGATCACGCCGGCGATGACAGGCCCGGTGTTGATGCCGATCCGGAGCCGGAACGGCTCGCCGTCGTCGGCCAGGAACTGGCTCATGGCGCGCGTCATCGCGAGGGCCATCTGCGCTATCGCCCTCGCGTGGTCGGGGCGCTGCGCCGGCAGGCCGCCGACGACCATGTAGGCGTCTCCGATGGTCTTGATCTTCTCCAGGCCGTGCTGGTCGGCGAGCTGATCGAACGACGAGAACATGCGGTTGAGGAGGCCGACGAGCTCGGTCGGGTTCAGCCGCGCGGCGAGGGAGGTGAAGCCGGCGATGTCCGCGAAGAGGATGGTCACCTCCTCGAAGTGCTCGGCGATGAGCTGCTCGTGCTCCTTGAGCTGATCGGCGATGGATCGCGGCAGGATGTTGAGGAGGAGCCGGTCCGAGCGCTCGTGGGCGCGCTCCGCCGCCGCCTTCGCCTGCTCGAGCGCGGCCTTCTGCTGGCTCTGCCGCCGGGCGTTCGCGTCGAGGGCCGAGAGCATGCCGTTGATCGAGCCGGTGAGGCGCGACAGCTCGTCGGTGCCCGGCATGGCGACCCGCGCCGAGAGATCGCCGACGCCGCCGATGTCGGTGACCTCCCGGCTGAGGCGGGCGAGCCGGGAGAGGACGAGCCTCTCCAGGAGCAGCAGGGTGACGCCGCCGAAGACCAGGCCGACGAGCACCGTCACCAGGACGAGGTAGCGCAGGGTGTCGTGGCCCATCCTGAGGATCGCCCGGTCGTTGTCCACGCGCAGGAGCAGCGCCGGCCGGCCGTCGATGTCGTCGAGGACGGTGTACCCGGCGATCCGGTCCTCGCCGAGCGGGTGGACGAGGATGGCGTCGGGGTCGCCCATGGCGGCGCGGGCTTCGCGGAAGTCGGCGGGCAGGTCGGGGTCGTCGAGGCGGCGCACGGCGAGCGAGAGGCCGGCGGGCTCGGTGAGTCGCTTGATCTCGGCGTCGGTCAGGAAGCGGCCGAACGTGACGGTGCCGGCGACGGGCCCGCGGCCCGAGCTGCCGACGCTCGGCTGGGAGCAGACGAGCATGGGCCCGTCCGGCAGGAGGACGATGCCGCCCCGGACCGCGCTCGGCGGCGCGTCGCGCCCGAACAGGAGATCGCCGACGCGGAGCCGCTCGGCGATGCCTCGAGGGAGCGGGGCCCAGCGCTTCCCGGCGCGATCGTAACCGGTGCTGTACACGGGGATTCCGTCCGCATCGGCGAAGACGGCGAGATCGATCCGGGCGATATCGAAGAGCTCGGCGACCAGGTTCGAGCGGACGAACTCTTGATTGCCGTCCTGCACGAATGCGTGTGCGTCGTCCCACTGGCTCCAGTCGGTCCAGCGGGCGTTGAAGTCGTGGACGGCCTGGCTCACCAGGTTGAGGGCGACCTGGACGGTGCGGCGCGTGTCCTGGGCCTCGGCGGCCATGGAGTTGGCGAGGAGCGCCCGCGACGAGACGCCGTACAGGGCAAAGCTGAGCCCGAGCAGCGTGGCGGCGATCGCCAGCAGCGTCTTCGCGCGCAGCGAGAGCAGGGCGTCGAGGGCGGGCTTCAGCGTCAGGGACGCCGAGCCTATCGAAATGCGCGCCGGTGCGGAAGCGCGGCGGACGGAGCGCTGGATGGAGCGGCCGACGGGCGGAGGCGTGCTGGGCCGATGCTGGGGCCGAGGTGGAAGCAACCGGGTGGGACGCCGGGCGGGGCGCGGTGCGAGGGGGGTCGGGGAAGGGAGCGGGGCTCCGGGGAACTGGCGCTCGTCGGGGTCCTCGACGCTGGCGGGCCGGGAGGGAGCGATGTCCTCCCGGCCCAAGCAGCGCGCCAGGTGACGGACCGAGCAGGGGGCCAGGTACCGAGTTCCAGGTGTGTATCGACGACGTTGCCGCGGCCGTCCGTGCTGCGGTGCGCCTGGGGCATCTCCTGGGAAATTCAGGTTTATGGTAACGGATGCAACTCTGCAGGTCGTCGGCGTTACGGGCCCGTGGTGCGCATCGTCACGGTATCGCATTCCACCCGGGTGGCTTCCTTGGACCGCTCTCGCGAGAGCAGATAGAATGCTCTCAATGCTCACGCCCCACCGGCAGCTGGTCGTTCCTGCGCTCCTCCTCATCCTCGCTGCGTGCGCGAACGGCACCGACGAGTTGATGCCCGGGTACTACGAGGAGCAAGCCGGCGGAGGCGGAAGCGGCGGCGGGGGAGGCGAGGGCGGGGCTGGAGGGGTGACCGCGTCCTCCAGCTCGAGAGCGAGCTCAAGCGCCAGCACCAGCTCGAGCTCCGCCGGGGCCGGCGGCGCCGGGGGCGAGGGCGGGAGCAGCGATGGAGGCGGGGGCGAGGGCGGCGACGGGGGAGCGGCGGGCGAGTGCGACTATGGCTCGCCGAACACGTGCGCGGGGGCCGAAGATCTCGGTGAGATCTTGGGCGACGATGGCGGCGATGAGTTGACAGTGACAGGGACTACGTCGAAGTGGTTCAAGATCAAGGTAATCGACTGGGAGGACGAGGCTAGCTCGGAGCATTTCCGTGCTACGCTCACTTCCCCGCCGGGCATGAACTTCGATTTGATCGTCTATGAGGGGGGGCTCGACGCGCCGGACTGCTTTGCCTCCGGCGTGAGGGGGCAGGGTACGCCTGAGTCGTTCTATGCGACATGGGATGACTTCCCGATTCTTGACGACCACCGCTGGTTCAGCCTCGAGGTGCGGCATGTGGAAGGGACCACCTGCGGCGACGATGCGGCGTGGACGCTGACGGTCAGCGGCAACAATGCAGCGTTGCCTTGAGCCTGCACGTCCCGACATGTCTGCTGCCGCTCGGGCTGATCCTACGTGCGTCGCGCGGAACAGCGCTTCTTCTTCGCGATCGTCCTCAGGGTGACAGTCGCGCCAACACTAGGCTGGCGTTATCCGTCGTCAGCGGCGGATCCAGCAGATCGATCGCGCCGTCAGTGAGGCCTGCTACGACGATCTCGCGCGACGCAGAATGGACCGCTGCGGATGTCGCTCCCTGAAACGCCGCGCCGCTTCCGTAACGATGACTCCACCTGTGAGTTCCCGACGCATCGAACTTGGCGATGAACCAGTCTGTGTCGTTGGCGGTCAGCTCCCCGCCGCCGAAATCCACCTTTCCGCGGAAACCCCCTGCGAAGACGAGCTCCCCCTCGCTGTCGAGCGTGACGCCCTGAAATGGTAGGCTCCAGCTCTGGTCGGTCTTATCTCCGAGCTGTTTCGACCACGAATGAGTGCCGGTCGTTGATAGGCGGACGACGAATAGGTCGACGTCGTCCGCGCCTTTAGTCTCGCGCGTCACGCGGAGGTTGTTCGTGCTCGGGAATTTAACCGTGCCGGAGAAGAGCCCCACGATGCCTACGTTGCCCGCAGGATCGACGTCAACACCGCTGATCTCCACCGTGCTTCCGTCATTGCCATGCACGAAAGTGGTACTCCAGAGCGGCATTCCCTTCGCGTCGAACTGGGCCACCCAGCTGAGTGCTCCTGTGTTGTCGGCGTCGTCGTGCGTGCGATCAGAGCCGAAGTTGATCGAGTTTGTGAATGTGCCGACGACCACCGCACGGCCCATTGCATCGACCCCGACGCCTCTGCAGTATTGGTCTCCCGGGATATCTCCTGTGTGGTCCCCGATTTGAGCGCTGTATACGTGGCTGCCGTCTTCACCACTCAGTCGTACCAGAAAGCCGTCCATGTCCGACTCTTCCGCGGTCTCAAGCGTCGGGCCGCCGAAGGTCACGGTCCTGCTCAACGCCCCGGTGATCACCGCATCGCCGTCGGGCGTCACGGCGATGTCGATCGGTATAGTTTGACCTTCCGGACCGCCGAACTGCTTGCTCCACTTGTGCTTGCCATTCGCGTCGAGCTTGACGACCAGCATGTCACTGGTACCGTTCGCCGAAAGATCGCCGCCGCCAACGTTCACGGTCCCCGTGTACTTCGTCGTGAACAGCGCATTGCTGTCTGCGTCCAGAGCCACCGCGGCAGCGCTGTCTCCCGGGAGCGGCAGCCCGATGCTGTACACGTGATTACCCTCGCCATCGAACATGGCCAGGAAAGCACTACCGTGAGAATGCTCCGGCAGGACCGTCGTGGTATCCGCACCGAAGTTGAGCTCGCCTTGGTAGAGACCTGCGAGCGCGATGCGATCTCCCTTGGGGCTGATCGCCATCGACATTACCCAGTATCCAGGCCCCGCGCCCAACATCCTCGCCCACAGGACGTCGCTGCACCCCACGCCGTCGCAGTCCTCATCGCCCCTCTCGTTGCAGTCCTCCTCCCCCGGAAGCACCTGCTTCTCGCAAGCCCCCCAGCTCCCGTCCGCGCCGCAGGTCTGCGTGCCCGGCGCGCAGATGCCGACCCCCTCGGTCTCGCTCGCGCCCTCGTAGCACGCCCGTGTGTCGCCCCGCTCGCAGGGCGTCGCGTCGCCGCCCCCGGTCCCCCCGGACGGCGCATCGGTGAACTCGTCGAGGCCGAGCAGCGCGCCGCAGCCGGAGACGAGCAGCGTGGTCAAGGCAAAGGATGGCAGGACACGACGCAGAGGAGGCACGCGGAAACAGTAGCCGAGACCGGCCCCTCCAGGACAGGGGCACCTCGACCGAGGGCACCCCGAACGCGCGAAAGGCACCGCGTGCCGCCCCGGCGCCGCCCCGAGGGGCCCGCCGTTCGCAGGCAACGCGGTGCCTCGACCGCTCACACGCCACATCAACCCGCGCTGATCGGGATCTGACGGGGCTTGAGCGACGCGCTCTTCGGCAGGTGAATCCGCAGGACGCCCGCCTGAAGCTCCGCGGAGATCTTCTCCGAGTCGATGCCCTGCGGGACCACGAAGCTGCGACGGAAGTCCGGCAGGTTGTCCGCGCTCTGCTCGCGCTCGGCCGCGTCCGTGCGCCGGCCCTCGAAGCTCAGCTCCCCCTTCTCCAGGCGGATGGCCAGATGATCCTGCGTCACACCCGGGAGATCCGCCACGACCAGGAGCTCCTCGGCGTTCTCGTAGATGTCCACCGCCGGGGCCACCGCAGGGCGCTGCTGGATTTTCTCAGGGTTGGTCTCAGCGCGGTTCGTCAAATTGCGATCGGTGCTCATCTTCTTCACTCCTTCCTCGCTTCCTCTCCTTCAGTGCATTCCAAATCCGCTGCTCGCGGGAGCCTCCCTCTCCGTCAGCTCTCGTCAGCTCCCGCCCGCCTCAGCGCGCCGTCACCGTGATTTGCCGCGGCTGCGCCTCGGCGGCCTTGTTCAGCGTCAGCGTCAACACGCCGTTCCTCAGCACCGCCGTCGTCTTCTCGGGATCGACCTTGCTCGGCAGCGTGAAGCTCCGGCTGAAGCGCACCCCGCCCCGCTCCTTGCGGTGGACCAGATACCCCTCGGGCGCGTCCGGCTTGCGCTCGCCGCTCACCGTCAGGACGTCCTGGTTGAGCGAGATCTGCACGTCCTTCTCCGTCAGCCCAGGAAGGTCCGCCTTCACGACCAGCGCGCTGCCCGTGTCGTAGAGGTGGATGCGCGGGCCCGGCGTGTACCGCGGCGACTGGTCGAACTCGCCGCGGAGCGACGAGCGGGGCGCGTCGTACTCCTCGAACACCCGATCCATCCGCCGGCGAAGCTCATCCATCATGGCAAACGTGCGATCGAAATCCGTGTAACGGTTCAGCATGGCGACTCCTCCGTGACCCCCGCGCGCGGCGCGCGCCGGGGCCTCGCCCGCGGCGCCGTCACCCTGCTCGCGACGGCCCTTTTGTTGTAGCGTTACGGGACCTTGGCTCCGAGAGCCGGTCTCTTCGCACCGCCCAATCTTCGCACGCCGCCGGGGGTGTCAAGAGCCGGGCCAGCCACCTCTCGCCGCGCCAGACCGGCAGGAAAAGCGGACACGACAGCTCCGGCCCGCCTCCCGGCAAAGGACCTCCAGGACACCCGCAAGGCGCCCCCGGCAAGCTCCAGCAAGACCCTCACCGACGCGCCCGCCCGGCATATCGCCCAGCTTGGACAACCCTAGAGATACGTTCCAGAAAATGCTACAAACCATGGACATGCCGAACCGCCCGCCTGCTCGCCGCTCGCGGACCGCCCGCCTCCTCTCGGCCGCGTCCGCCGCGGCGCTGTCGCTCGCGCTGATCTCGGGCGCCGCGCTGGCGCTGCCGCCCGTGGGCGACCGGGCGCCGAACGCGCGCGTCGAGGACGCCGACGGCCGCGAGCTCCAGCTCAAGGCGCTGTGGGGCAAGCCGGTCCTCATCATGTACGAGGACAAGGACTCGGCGACGCAGAACCAGGCCCTCAAGGACGCGGTGGCGAAGCTCGCGAAGGGCGACCGCTACCGGCGCGCCATCGCCGTCGCCGCGGTCGCCGACGTGAGCTCCTACGACTTCTGGCCGGCGAAGGGGTTCGTGAAGGACGCCATCCGCGAGGAGTCGCGGAAGGTCGGCGCGACCATCTACTGCGACTGGGACGGCACCTTCCGCGACGCCTACCGCCTCCGCCGCGGCATCAGCAACGTCATCCTCGTCGGCAAGAACGGCCAGGTGCTCTTCGCGGCCGAGGGCAAGCTCAAGCCCGAGGCGCAGACGAAGCTCCTCGACCTGCTCCGCAAAGAGGTCGAGGGCTGACCGCGGCGCGCGTCCTGACCGCGGCGCGCGTCCTGACCGCGGCGCGTCGAGGGCCGGCCGCGGCGCGCCTTCAGCTCGCGTCCTTGCGGCGCCGGCGCGAGAGCAGCGCGGACTCGACCTGCGCGCGGATCTCCCCGATGTCCGGGGCCGCCACGATGCCGCCGCGCGCCTCGATGAACGGCCGGAGCGCCTCGGAGCCCGCGCCGCCCACGATCCACGCCGCGTCCCGACAGGCGTCGGCGTAGGCGTCGATGAGCTCGCGCGCGGTCGGCGGCGGCGGCGGGATCGCGACCGTCAGCGCGACCATGTCCGGCGCGAGCGACTCGACCGCGCGCGCGATCGCGGCGGGCGGCGTCCGCGGGCCGAGCACGATCGAGCGGAACCCCCACGCGCAGAAGCGCAGGCCGACGCCGAACAGCCCGAGCACGTGATCCTCGTCGGCGAAGGCGGCGAGCAGCACGCGCCGGCCGCTCTCGCCCGGCTGCGCGAGCCGCAGGAGGTGCAGCAGCGTCGCGCCGAGGACCTGCGAGGCGAGGTGCTCCTGCGCGACCGTGATCTTCCCCTCGTGCCAGAGATCGCCGATGCGCTCGAGCGCAGGGCCGAGCGCGCGCTCGAAGATCGTCACCGCAGGGCCGAGCGAGAGGGCGCGGTTCACCTCGGCCTCGAGGGCGTCGGGATCGAACCGGATCGCGGCGTCCACGATGCGCTCGCTCGCGCCCGCGAACGCGTCGCCGCCGTTCGAGGGCGCCGGGGCGCGCGGCGCCTCCGTCTCGAGCACCATGCGCGCCGCCTCGGCGGCCGCCATCCCGCCGTTCACGTAGTCGCGCATCTTCTTGATCACCGCGACGTCGTCATCGCTGTACAGGCGGTACGCCGACGCCGTGCGCGCAGGGGACGGCACGCCGTACCGGCGCTCCCACGCGCGCAGCGTCGCCGAGGACACGCCACACATCTTGGAGACGGCATGGATTCTGTAACGGCTCACGTGGACAACCCTGGTCAACCCGCCGGGCCTCAGCCGCCAGCGCCGGCTCGACGCGCCGAGCCGACGGGCAGCGAGGCCCAGGAAGGCCATCTTGTGCAGATGTTTTCGCCTTTGTCAAAGGCTGGGACAAACATTATACTCGCCGCCATGCAAAACACCAGCGCTTCGTCGGCGCAGGAAGAGCGGCCCGGCGCCTCGCCGGGCGGGGACGGGGCTGCACCGGCGCGGGCGCCGCGCGCGGCGGGCCGCCGGGGCCCGCGGCCGCGCGCCGTCGTGATCGGCAGCGGCTTCGGGGGGCTCGCGGCGGCCGTGCGGCTCGGGGTGCGGGGCTACGAGGTCACGGTCGTCGAGAAGCTCGACGCGCCGGGCGGACGCGCGTACGTCCACCGGCAGGACGGCTTCACCTTCGACGCGGGGCCGACCGTCATCACGGCGCCGTTCCTCTTCGAGGAGCTCTGGCAGCTGTGCGGCCGGAACATGGCCGACGACGTCGATCTCAGGCCGGTGGCGCCGTTCTACCGGATCCGCTTCCACGACGGCGTGACTTTCGACTACACGGGCGACGCCACCGCCATGCGCGCCGAGGTCGCGCGCCTGTCACCCGGCGACGTCGAGGGCTACGAGCGCTTCGTCAAGCGGAGCGAGGCGATCTTCCGCGTCGGGTTCGAGGAGCTCGCCCACGTGCCGTTCGGGTCGTGGACGGACATGGCGCGCATCGTGCCCGACATGATGCGGCTCGAGAGCTACCGCACGGTCTACGGGCTCGTCGCGAAGCACGTGAAGGACGACCGCCTGCGCCAGGTGCTGAGCTTCCACCCGCTGCTCGTCGGCGGGAACCCGTTCTCGACGACCTCGATCTACAGCCTGATCGCGTTCCTCGAGCGCAACTGGGGCGTGCACTTCCCCATCGGCGGCACGGGCGCCCTCGTGCGCGGGCTCGTGTCCCTCATCGAGGGGCTCGGCGGATCGGTGCGGTGCGGCGCCGAGGTGCGGCGCATCTCGGTCGAGGGCGGCCGCGCGCGGGGCGTCGAGCTCGCGTCGGGGGAGCGGCTCGCGGCCGACGTCGTGGTCTCGAACGCGGATTCGGCGTGGACCTACCGGCACCTCGTGGCGCCCGAGGCGCGGAGGCGCTGGACCGACCGCCGCATCGAGCGGCAGCGCTACTCGATGAGCCTCTTCGTGTGGTACTTCGGCACGCGCCGGCAGTACCCGGACGTCGCGCACCACACCATCCTCCTCGGCCCGCGGTACAGGCCGCTGCTCGAGGACATCTTCCAGAGGCACGTGCTCGCAGACGACTTCAGCCTGTACCTGCACCGGCCGACCGCCACGGACCCGGCCCTCGCGCCGCCCGGGTGCGACGCGTTCTACGTGCTGTCGCCGGTGCCGAACCTGCTCAGCGGCACGGACTGGCCCGCGACCCAGGAGCGCTACCGGCGCTCGATCGCGGCGCTGCTCGAGGCGACGCTCCTGCCGGGGCTCGAGGGCGCGCTCGCGAGCTCGCGGCTCCTCACGCCGCAGGATTTTCAGGACCGGCTGCTGTCGTTCCGGGGCGCGGCGTTCGGGCCGGAGCCGGTGCTCACGCAGAGCGCCTTCTTCCGGCCCCACAACGCGAGCGAGGACGTCGAGCACCTCTACCTCGTCGGGGCAGGGACGCACCCGGGGGCCGGCCTGCCCGGGGTGCTCTCGTCGGCGCGCGTGCTGGATCGGGTGGTGCCGGATGCATCGACCTTCGGTTGAGGCGTCGGCGGCGGACTTCGCCGCGTGCAGGGCGCTCCTGCGCAAGGGGTCGAAGAGCTTCGCCGCGGCGGCGCTCCTCCTGCCCGCGCGGGTGAGGGAGCCGGCCGCGGCGTTCTACGCGTTCTGCCGCGTCGCCGACGACGCGGTCGACGAGCTCGGCGAGCACGCCCCGCCGTCGGCCGCCGCGGCGGCGGTGGCGGCCCTGCGCGAGCGGCTCGCGCGCGCGGCGATGGGTCGCCCCGACGACGGCCCCGTCGACCGGGCGCTCGCCCACGTCATGGCGGCGCACGCGCTGCCGCGCGCGTTCATCGAGGCGCTGCTCGAGGGGTTCGCGTGGGACGCGGAGGGGCGCCGCTACGAGACGCTCTCGGAGCTGAACGCCTACGCGGCGCGCGTGGCGGGCGCCGTGGGCGCGACGATGTCGACGCTCATGGGGGCGCGCGGGCCCGACGCGCTCGCGCGGGCGTGCGATCTGGGCGTCGCCATGCAGCTCACGAACATCGCGCGCGACGTGGGAGAGGACGCCCGGCGCGGGCGGATCTACCTGCCGCTCGCGTGGATGCGGGAGGCCGGGATCGAGCCGGACGCGTGGCTCCTGCGGCCCGCCTTCGACGACCGGCTCGGGCGGCTCGTCGCGCGGCTGCTCGACGAGGCGGAGGTGCTCTACCGCCGCGCGGGCGCCGGGATCCCGATGCTGCCGCGCGACTGCCGCGCCGCGATCCAGGCGGCGCGGCTGATCTACGCGGACATCGGGCGCGAGATCGCGCGCCGCGGCTTCGACTCGGTGTCGGCGCGGGCCGTGGTGTCGCCGGGCCGCAAGCTGTGGCTCGTGCTGCAGGCGCTCGTCCGCAGGCCGGTCGCGCCGGCGGAGGAGCGCGAGCACGGCGCGGCGCCGCCGCTCGACGAGGTCCGCTTCCTCCTGGAGGCGGCGCGATGAGCGCCGGGGCAGGCGGCGCGGCGGCGCGGGAGCGCGACGCGGCGCGGGCGCGCGTGCGCGAGGCGGGCGGCGAGGCGCTGCTCGCGCGCCTCGAGCACCTCGACGCGGCGCGGGCCGCGCCTCCGGGGCCGGCGCCGCCGCCGCGGCCGCCGGACCGGGGCGCGGCCGTCGATTTCGACGTCGTCATCGCGGGCGGCGGGCTGTCGCTCCTGCTCGCGCCGATGCTCGCGTCGGCCGGGCTGCGGGTCGCGGTGCTCGACCGGGCGCGGATCGGCGCGGCGCACCGCGAGTGGAACGCCGGGACGGCCGAGGTGGCCGCGCTCGAGGCGTCGGGGATCTTCGCGCCGGGCGAGGTGGAGCGGCTCGTGGTCGCCCGCTACGTCGAGGGGCTGTGCCGCTGGCACGGCGGCGGGACGTACCCGGTGCGCGGCGTGCTCGATCACGCCATCGACGCGGGGGGGCTGCTCGCCGCGGCGCGGGCCCGGGCCGAGGCGCTCGGGGTGACGCTGCTCGACGGGCACGCGCTGCTCGGGCACGCGGAGGGGCCGGACGCGGTCGCGCTCGCGGTGGCCGAGGCGCGGCCGGGCGCCGCGCCGCGCGGCCTGTCGGCGCGGCTCCTCGTCGACGCGCGCGGCGCGGCGAGCCCCTACGCGACCGCGGACCTGGTCTGTCCGACGGTGGGCGGCGTGCTCGCGGGGCTGGCCGAGGGCGACGGCGAGCGGCGGATCCGGCCGGACGTCGGCGAGATCCTCGCCACCACGGAGGACGTCGAGGAGGGCCGGCAGCACCTCTGGGAGGCGTTCCCGGGGCGGCCGGGCGAGACGACGGTCTACCTCTTCTATTACGCGCGCTCCGGGGACGTCGGGCCGGGCGCGCTCCTGTCGCTCTACGCGCGGTTCTTCCGGCTCCTCTCGCGGTACAAGGAGGGCGACGCGCGGCTCGTCCGGCCGACGTTCGGGTTCATCCCCGGCTGGTCGCGGCTGTCGCCCGCGCCGCGCGCGCCGGGGCGGCGGGTGCGGCTCGTGGGGGACGCGGCGGCGCGGCACTCGCCGCTGACGTTCTGCGGCTTCGGCGCGAACGTCCGCGAGCTCGCGACCACGGCCGCCGACCTGGCGCGCGCGGTGGCGGACCCGAGCGCGCCCAGCGCGGCGCGCGACGCGCCGGTGCACGCGGGCACCGGCGCGCTGGCGGCCCTCATGGCGAGGCCGGCCGGCGGGGCGAGGGCAGGGGAGATGAACGCGCTCCTCAACACGGCGTTCGCCGTGCTCCACGCGATGGGCGACGACGCCTACGCGGCGCTGCTGCGCGACGAGATGCAAGCGGCCGATTTCGTTCGATTCTTGCGGGAGACGGCGGCGCGGCGGCCCGAGGTGTACCGCGAGGTCGTGAGCGCGCTGCCGCTCCGGGCTATCGGCCGCTGGGGCGCGGGGCTCGCGCGGGAGCTCTACCGCGCGCGTTGAGTGCGCGCGTCCTCCGCGGCGCCCGCCGCTGTGCGGCGCGCGAGCACGAGGGGGCCGAGGAACAGGCCGTACGGCGGGCCGCCGGTGCTGTGGTGGACGCGGTGCGCGTCGCGGACGCGCGCGAGGTAGGGGATGCGCGCGAGGCCCGAGACCGGGAGCCGCCGGTGGACGAGGCCGTCGTGGACGAGGATGTACGCGAGGCCGAAGGCGGTCATGCCGAGGCCGAAGCCGAACGCGGCCTCGCGCAGCGGCCCCGGCGCGCCGTCGACGCCGTAGATGATGAGCCCGGCGGCGATCGGGGCGTGGAGGAACGCGAGCGCGTCGTTCTGCTCGAAGGCGCCGCGCCGCTTCGTGTGGTGGGAGCGGTGAATGCTCCAGAGGGCGTGGTGCCAGACCCTGCCGTGGAGGAGCGCGGCCCACAGCTCCATGACCGCGAAGGCGGCGAGCGCCGTGGCGATCCAGATCGCGAGCGTCATCGCGCCCTCCGCATGCGGAACGGCAGGAGGAGCTGCACCCAGGGGCTGGCGAAGCGGTCGAGCGAGAGGGCCTCGTGGACGACCGTCGCCGGCTTGCCGCCGAACGTCGCGGCCGCGAGGGAACGCGCGTAGAACGGCGTGTCCTCGTAGGTGCGGAGGAGCCGCGGCGCGGAGCCCGGGTCGGCGGCGATCTCCCGCGCCATGCCCCAGCGCGTGTCGCCGAGCGGCCGCGCGGCGAGCGGCGGGAGCTCGCGCGCCCCGCCCCTCGCGTCGAACGCGGGCGAGAGGAGCATGCGCGTGCCGTCGCGGCGCCGGACATCGTAGGTGAGGGCGATCCCGTCCGACCCGACCGCGCGCGACCAGGTCCAGCGCTCGAACGCGCGCTCGAGCGGCTCGTCGCCGGCGTTCGTGTCGAGGTAGGCGCTGCCGGAGAAGCGCAGCGACGGGTGCGCGAGCTCGACCTCGGCGCGCGCGATCGGCGCGAGCGGCGACCAGCGGTGCCGCCCCGCTCGGTCCAGCGCGACCCCGGCGCGCGCGCCCAGCGCCGCGGCCTCGGGCACGGACGGGCGGAGGCGCACCGTCCCGGCGAGGCGCGAGGGGACCGGCGCCGTGACCTCGTCGAAGGCGACGCGGAGCTCGCCCCCGGACCACTCCATCACGCTCGGGCCGATGGCGAGCGACCGCGGCGCCCTGAAGACGGCGCCCCGCGGCCGTTCGGTCAGCGCCCAGCGGTCGGCGCGCGGGCCGTACAGCGCGATGTTCATCGCGCAGTGCATGAGCGGGTCCGCGGCGCCGCGCGCGCGCGCCCTGGCGTAGTAGGGCGAGAAGACGCTCCCGAGCATCGCGATGATCGTGATCGCGCTCCGGCCGTCGTCGCTCACCGCGTCCAGGTACCACCAGGCGTAGCCGCCGCTCGGGATTTCGAGGTCGAAGCGAGGTCCTCCATCACGCTCCGCGCCGCGAGGTGGCCGCTCAGCGCCGCCATCGGCACGCCCGCCCCCGGGTGCGCGCTCCCGCCGGCGAAGTACAGGCCCGGGAGCTTCGATCGCGAGGCCGGGCGCGCAAAGGTGGAGTTCCACCCGTGGGACACCGGCCCGTACAGCGCGCCCCCCGTCGCCGGGAACATGCGCTCGAAGTCCGCCGGCGTCGTCGACACCGGGGAGTGGCTCGTGCTCCTCAGCGAGAGGCCGAACCGCTGCAGTTGCTGGAACACGCGCTGTTCCCATTCGTGGATCTCCGTGGATGAGGGGGTGTGCATATCACCGGTCGCGGGGGCGTTGACGATGAAAAACAGGCGCTCTTCTGCGAGCGCGCGCGCCGCGTCGAGCTCGGGGGGCGGCTGGCTCCAGCGGTCCTCGGCGCAGATGTAGATGGTGGGGTCGCGCGGGGTCTCGGCGCGCTCGAAGAGGTCGCGGAACTCGGCCTCGTAGTCCCTCGAGAAGAAGACGTTGTGCCGGAGCAGGGGAAAGCCGCTCACCTCGGCGACGAGCGCCAAGGTGCGCGCCGAGAGCGACCGCGGCGCCTCGGCCGGGGCCTTGCGGGCGGCGCGCTTGCCGAAGAGGCCGCTCCGCAGCGCCGCCGGGTCGGCGTTCATCACGATCGCGTCGGCCTCGATGCGCTCGCCGCCCTCGAGCACGACGCCCGTCGCGCGGCCGCGGCCGTCCTCGATGGCGGCGACGTGCGCGCCGCAGCGGAGGATCGCCCCGGCGCGGATCGCGGCCGCGGCGAGCGCCTCGGCCACCCGGTACATCCCGCCCTCGGGGGCCCAGACGCCCTCGCGCTCCACGTGCGCGATCACGCTCAGCGTCGCGGGCGCGAGGTACGGCGACGAGCCGCAGTAGGTGGCGTACCGCCCGAACAGCTGGAGCAGGCGCGCGTCCGCGAAGAAGTCGCTGAGCGCGCGGTGGAGGGTGCGGTGCCCGTCGATCTTCATCATCCCGCCGAGGCCCAGGCTGCCCGCCGTGCTCAGGATCGTCTTGAGCGTGGGCCGCTCCGCGCGCATGAACGGCGCCTCCACCGCGTCGAAGATCTCGCGCGCGTACCGGCAGAACCGGCGGTACCCGTCCGCCTCGCGCGCGCCCGCGAGCGCGCCGATCGCGTCCGCGCTGCGCTCGAGGTCCGCGAAGAGATCGAGCCTCGAGCCGTCCAGCCAGGCGTGGCGCGCGAGCGTCTCGACCGGGCGGAGCGGCACGCAGTCCCCGAAGCGGAGCCCGAGCGACGCGAAGATCTCGTCGAAGACCCACCGCATCGTGAGCGTCGTCGGGCCGACGTCGAGGCGGCGATCGCCGATGGCCAACTCGCGCATCTTTCCGCCGACGCGCGCCGCCCGCTCGAGTAGCACGACGTCGAGCCCGTTCGATGCCAGGAGCGCGGCCGCGGTCAGCCCGCCGATGCCCCCGCCGATCACCACGACGCGATCTCTCTTGTCCACCATGGATCCGCAGTGTACCCGGCGCGCGCGGTTTGTCTATACTTTGTTTAAGTCGTGTTCAAACTGTTGACAATCCCTCGATCATCGCCCAAAACTCGGTCGATATGGATTTCGATCGCCGGATCGAGCGCGTCCTTCTCGTCGCCATCGAGTCGCTCTCCTCGCCCGCGTCGCCGCCCGGGCTCCTCGCGGCGACGCACCACGCCGTCTTCCCTGGGGGCGCCCGCATCCGGCCGCGGCTCTGCCTGGCCGTCGCCTCGGCGTACGGCGATCCTGCGCCGGAGGTCGCCGACGCGGCGGCGGCGGCGGTCGAGCTCATCCATTGCGCGTCGCTGGTCCATGACGACCTCCCGTGCTTCGACGACGCGCCGCTCCGGCGCGGCCAGCCCTCGGTCCACCGGGCCTTCGGCGAGCCGATCGCGGTGCTCGCCGGCGATCAGCTGATCGTGCTCGCCTTCGAGGCGCTGGCGCGCGGCGCCTTCCACGCGGTGGCGAGCGGCGTGTCGGACGCGCGGCGGGCGGTCCGGTTCTTCGAGGTGCTCGCGGGCGGCGTCGGGATGCCCCAGGGGATCATCGCCGGGCAGGCGTGGGAGTCGGAGGCGAAGGTCGCGCTGTCGGCGTACCGGCGCGCGAAGACGGGGGCGCTGTTCGAGGCGGCGGCGACGCTGGGCGCGCTCTCGGCGGGCCAGGACGGGGCCGCCTGGGGGGACCTCGGGCAGCGGATCGGCGAGGCGTACCAGGTCGCGGACGACGTGCTGGACCTGATCGGCCAGCCGGAGGACATGGGCAAGCCGGCGGGGCGGGACGGGGCGCTGGGGCGGCCGAACACGGCGCTGGAGCTCGGGCTCTCGGGGACGACGCGGCTGCTCCAGCGGCTCATCCAGGACGCGGTCGAGTCGGTGCCGCAGTGCCCGCGGGCCGACGACGTGCGGTCGTGGGCGGTCGAGCTGGGGGACAGGCTCCTCCGGGCTTGCGCGAGGCGGGCGGAGGTCTCGAACATGAGCTCCGCGTAGCGGGCTCTGCTCGGCGTGCGCGGCCCCCGGAGGAGGGTGTGTTCGCGCCGGACGCGGACGGGCTGAGCTCGCCTGGGACGTCGCGTGCCCTCGGGGGCCTACGGCCGTTCAAAGGGGGGAGCTCGGCGGGCCGTCCGAGACTTAGGGGTTGCGGAGGAACAGGGCTGTTTGCGCGTCGCCGGACGGAAGCGAACAACGGGCTTCGGGAAAGGCCTTAATACGGCGTCGATGCGAGACAGAGCGCGTGCGGGCCGGCTCGACGAACGGTGTTTGGAGTGCCATCCTCGCCAGACCTTTCCGCGCCTGCCGCGGCGGGCATGAGCGTGGGGCGGCGCAGAGGGGATATGCCCTGCGCCTCGTGAAGCAAGGGGTGGGTCGTAGTCCGCGATCGGGGGGATTGGGGATGAGGGCGATTCGGGAGCAGCACGCCACCATCGTTTCTCGCAAGCTCGAGGCCGACAGCCCAGGGGGGATGCGCGAGGCGATCACCTCCGTCGAGCAGCTCGCGCGCGTCGCGCGAGGGCGGCTCCGCGACCGGGTGGTGGACGTCGGGAGCCCGACGAACGCAGGCCTCCGGGGCGCGCCGAGGAGCGCGAGCTTCGTCCGGCCGAGCGCCGCCGTGCCGCTGCACGTGTCGCGCATGCTGCTCGATCGACACCAGCTCGCAGCCCACGCGCTCGCCCACCTCTACGCGGAGATCGAGGCCTGCAGATCGCTCGCCAGCTGGGCGTGCGAGGCGGGCGGCGAGGCCAGGGCCGTCGCCGAGGCGCACGCCGGAGCGCTGGTGCTCTCGCTGCGCGGAGGCGTCGATCTGGGAGGCGGAGAGATCGCGCCGCTCGGCGAGCTCGAGCTCCGCGACGACGAGGTCGCCAAGGCGATCGGACACCCCGCGGTCACGGCGTGGGCGCGCGCCGCGGGCTCGGGCGCGGCCGTGGCGGCGCTCGCGCGAACGGCCGCGGAGCAAGGGATCCCCGGCTGCGGCGGCGCCGAGGACGAGCGCGTCGGCTGGATACGGCACAACATGCGCGACTTCGTGGAGCGCCTGGTCGAGCCGCTCGCCCCGGAGATCCACCGGCGCAACGGGCTCATCCCGGAGTCGATCGTCCGCCGCATGGGGGAGTTCGGGGTGTTCCGGCTGGCCACCGCGCCGGAGCACGGCGGCGATGGGCTCGGCGCGGCCGCCATGGCCGCCGCCGTCGAGGAGCTCGCGCGCGGGTCGCTCGGCTTCGGCGTGCTCACCATGACCGCATCCATCGCGGCGGATCTCCTCGCCCGATCCGGGACGGACCTCCAGCGCAGGACCTGGCTGCCGCGCATCGCGGGCGGCGAGGCGCGCTGCGCCCTCGCGCTCTCGGAGCCCGCCTACGGGTCGGACCTCGCGCGCGTCGCCACGCGCGCCGAGCGCCAGGCCGACGGCAGCTACCTCATCACCGGCAAGAAGACCTGGGTCACCGGCGCGTCGCGCGCCGACCTCGTGCTCACCCTCGCGAGGACGACGGCGCACGGCGGACAGGGGCAGCAGCCGCTCGGGCCGAGCCTCTTCGCCATCGCCAAGCGGCGCGGCGCGCCCGGCGCCGACTTCCCGGACGCGGGGATCGCCGGGTCCGAGCTGCGGGCGCTCGGACAGCGCGGCATGGGCCATTACGAGCTCCGCATCGAGGGGCTCCAGGTCGGCCGCGAGGCGCTGCTCGGCGAGCGCGAGGGCGAGGGGATCGCCCAGATCCAGCGGTCGCTCGCGATCGGCCGCGTCTACGCGGCGGCGTGCGGCGTGGGGGTGGCGCAGGCCGCGCTGGAGCTCGCGCTCGAGCGGGCCAGGACGCGCGTGCAGTTCGGGTCGCAGCTCATCTCCTTCCCGCGCGTGGCGCACCGGATCGGCGGGCTCATCGCCCGCGTCGCGGCCGCGCGCCAGCTCACGCGCGCCGCGGCGCAGGCCGCGGACACGGGGCAGCCGTGCGAGCTCACGTCCGCCATGGCGAAGCTGTTCTCGAGCCGCGCCGCGTGGGACGCGGCCGACGCCTGCATGCAGATCCACGGGTCGAACGGCTACGCAGAAAGCTCGGTCCCGGCGCGGCTCCTGCTCGACGCGCGCAGCCTCGCGTTCCACCTGGGCACGCGCGAGGTGCTCGCGCAGGGCATCGCGCGCGCCCTGCTCGAAGGATCGCTGCCCTGAGCGGGCCCGCTCCGGCGCGCGAGCGCACGCGGCCGTGGGCGCGCGCGCCGCGCCGGGCCAGCGCGCGCGGGCGGCGCCGTCGTCAGCGGTGCGCGCCTGTGCCATCATCGCGCGGACCGATGGTCCGCGTCCGCTCTCCCCGCTACGGCCGCAAGCTCGACGATTTCACGGTCGGCGCGGTGTACGCCCACCCCTGGGATGTCACCGTCGACGAGGGGATGCTCGCGCTCTTCGCGGCCTCGTTCCAGGACGCGATCCCGACTTACTCGAGCCGCGTCGCCGCCCGCGCGGTGGGGCTCAGGGACAGGCCGGTGAGCCCGCTGCTGCTCCTCAACCTCGGGATCTCCTTCAGCGTCCACGACGTGAGCGAGCAGGCGATCGCGCACCTCGCGTACATCGACGTGCGGTTCCCGGAGGCCTGCTACCCGGGGGACACGCTGCGCGCGAGCTCGATGGTCATCGGCAAGAAGCCGGTGTCGACGGGCGACAAGGGCGTCGTCCACGTCCGGACGCAGGTGGTGAACCAGGACGGGCAGCTCGTCTGCTCGTTCGAGCGCAAGGCGCTCGTGCCCCCCGGCCGCGTCGCGGAGCGCCCCGCGGACGCGCCGCACGCGGTCGTGCAGCCGGACGAGCCCCCGGGGCGCCTGCCGCGAGAGCTCGGCGGCCCGCTCGCGCCGCCGGCGCGCCACGGCGGCTTCGCCTGCTTTTGGGAAGACTTCGAGGTGGGCGACGTCCTCACCCACGAGGTCGGCCGGACGGTCGGCGACAGCGAGCACATGCAGCTCGCGACCTTCCTGCGCAACTCCCACCCGCTGCACCTCGACGAGCAGTACTGCAAGGCGAGCTCCTTCGCGAAGACGCGCGTCGTCCACGGCGGGCTCGTGCTGTCCTGGGTGCTCGCGCTCTCGAGCCGGGACACGGCCGGGTGCGGCGTCTGGGACCTCGGCCTCGACGACGGCGCCCACCCGAGCGGCGTCCTCGCGGGCGACACGCTCTTCGCCGCGTCGAAGGTGATCGCCCGGGAAGAGGCCGGCGCGGGCGCGGGGAGCGTCACGTTCCGGATCGTCGGCGTGAAGAACACGCCGCCGCGCGCGCTGCTCGAGCAGGGGGCCGATCTGTTCACCCCCGAGCTCGGCAAGGCCGACGGCAGGGTCAAGGAAAAGGTCGTGGAGATCACGCGAACGCTGCTCGTGCGGCGAAGGGGCTAGGCGCGCTCGCGCGCCGCGACCGCGGAGCGCGCCGCAGAAGAGGGATCCCCCGCGGGGCGCGCCGCGGCATACAATGCGCGTCATGAGCACCGGCGCTCCGCGACGAGGGACAGAACGGCCATGAGCGCGGCTGCGAGCCGTGAGCTCGAGGCGCTCCGCGCGCGCGTCGCCGAGCTGGAGCAGGCGCTGTCCCGCGCCGAGGCGTCACGCCAGCGCGGCTCCAGCCCGGACCGGCCCGCGGAGCCGGGCAGCGCGCGAGGCCCCGTCGCCATCGGGTGGGAGGCGCAGCTCGACGAGGCCGAGCAGGCGGCCCAGATGGGCAACTGGCTCTGGGATATCGGCTCGAACCACGTCACGTGGTCGCGGCAGCTGTTCCGGATCCTGGGCTGCGACCCCGCGACGGACAAACCGTCGACGGAGACGTTCCTCGCGGCCATCCACCCCGACGACCGGGAGCAGATGCGCGCCGGCCTGGAGCTGGCGATCGAGACCGGCGAGGGATCGGGCGCGCGCGCGTTCCGCGTGCTCCACCGGGACGGCGCGGTGCGGGAGTGCCTCCTGAGCAGCCTGCCCGTCGTCGAGGGGGCGGGCCCGCCCACCCGGTTCTTCGGCGCGGTCGTCGACCTCACCGAGCGCCGCCGCGCCGAGCAGGAGCTCCGCCGCAGCGAGCGCATGCTCAACGAGGCGCAGCGCATCGCCCAGGTGGGCAGCTGGTCCTACGACCTCGCGTCGCGGACCATCCGCTGGTCCGAGGAGCTCTTCCACATCCTCGGCGTCGACCCGTCGGTGCGCCCGACGTTCGAGCTCTTCGCGAGCCTCATCCACCCGGAGGACCGCCACCGCGTCTTCGGCGGCGCGGAGAGCGCGTCGCCGCTCGGCATCGCGAGCCCCGTCGAGTGCCGCGTCGTGCGCCCGTCGAGCGGGGAGCTGCGGCACGTGCAGATGGCGGCGCAGCTGCTCACCGACGACGCCGGGGCGATCACGGGGCTCGTCGGCACGAGCCTCGACATCACCGAGCGCCGGCGCCTCGAGGAGCAGCTCCTGCACAGCCAGAAGCTCGAGGCGATCGGGCGCCTCGCCGGCGGGGTCGCGCACGACTTCAACAACATGCTCACCGCGATCTTCGGGCACAGAGAGCTCGCGGTGCGCAAGGTGCCGCCGTCGTCGCCCGTGCTCGATCACCTCACGCAGATCGGCACCGCCGCGGAGCGCGCCGCGGCGCTCACGCGGCAGCTGCTCGCGTTCGCGCGCAAGCAGCTCATCCAGCCGACGGTGGTCGACCCGAACGCGCTCATCCTCGGCGTCGAGCCGCTCCTCCGCCCGCTCGTCGGCGAGGACGTGGAGCTCGCCGTGCTGCCGGGGAGCCAGGTCTGGCCCATCCACATCGATCGCGGCCAGTTCGAGCAGCTGCTCATGAACCTCGCCGTGAACGCGCGCGACGCGATGCCCGCCGGGGGCCGCCTGACCATCGAGACCGCGAACACGACGATCGAGGCGGGCGACGCGGCGTCGAGGCCCGAGATCGAGCCCGGCGACTACGTGGAGCTCACGGTCACCGACACCGGGCAGGGCATCGACGACGCCATCCGGCACTACGTGTTCGAGCCGTTCTTCACGACGAAGGAGCCGGGCAAGGGGTCGGGGCTCGGGCTCGCGACGTGCCACGGCATCGTGAAGCAGCACGGCGGCCACATCTGGTTCTCGAGCGCCCCCGGCGAGGGGACGCGCTTCACGATCTGCTTCCCGCGCGTGCGCGGCGCGCCGTCCGAGCAGCCCGCGCGGGCGCCCTCCGCCGTCTCTGGGGGCGGGGAGACGGTGCTCGTCGTGGAGGACGAGGCGCAGGTGCGCGACCTCTGCGTCACCGCGCTGCGCTCGTTCGGCTACTCGGTCCTCGCGGCGCGGAACGGCAAGGAGGCGGTCGCGCTCGCGGCGACCTATTCCGGCGTCATCCACCTGCTCGTGAGCGACGTGGTCCTGCCTGACGCGCGCGGCCCCGCGGTCGCGGCGGCGCTCGCCCGCGCGCGCGCGCCGCTGCCCGTCCTGTACGCGTCGGGCTACACCGAGGACTCCCTCTTCCCGGGCGATCTGCTCGACGGGTCCGTCCACTTCCTCTCCAAGCCGTACACGCCCACGCAGCTCGCGAAGGCGGTGCGCGCCGTGCTCGACGCGTCCGCGCAGGCTCGGCGGGCGAAGGGCCCGGGCGACGCGCCGCCGCCGGCGGCCGCCGAGCGCCTGCAGTGAGCGCGCCCGCGCGCGACGGAGGGCACACACGGCGGAGCGGCGGCGCCGGAGCGCGCCGCGTGTGCGGGCGTGTGTCCGCGCGCGCTCCGGCGCCGCCGCTCCGCGCTGGCCCGAGCGGCCGGGGAGCATCTATCCTGGACGGGCGGCCGTCTCGATGAAGATCCGGGGCTCAGCGCTCATGCATACGAGGACCTACCTGCAGACGCGGTGGGGGAGCCAGGCCATGTCGGTCCTCGACGCCAAGCTGCCCGCCGCCGCCCGCGCGGTCTTCTCCTCGCCTGATCTCGTGGCGCACAGCTGGTACCCGGTCGCGGTCTGGAACGCCATCGCGGACGAGATCTCGAGGTGGCCCAACAAGACCGGTGTCATCCGCGATCTCGCGGCCTACGTCGCCGAGCAGGACCTGACGCTGGCGCACAAGGTGCTCATCAAGCTCGGCACGCCCGCGCTCGTCATGCGGCAGGCCGGCGTGATGTGGGGCATGTATTTCAACGGGGGCCGGCTCGCCCCGCTCGCGGAGGGCGAGCGGTTCTTCCGCCTGATCCTCTACCTCGGCGTCGATCCTCAGTCCGACCCGGGGCGCCAGATCTGCAGAGACGCCGTGCCGGCGTGGCAGGAGAACGCGCTCCGGCTCTCGGGCGCGCGGGGCGGGCAGAGCCTCCACACGAGGTGCCGTTTCGAGGGACACCCCACCTGCGAGTATGAGGTGCGCTGGCTCCGCTGAGGCCGCGGCGGCGCGGTCGCGCCGCGCGCCGGCGCGGGGGCCGCGGCGGGCGCGTCACGTCTTGGTGCAGAACGCGAAGAGGTTGACCTGCGCCTCCTCGGCGCGCACCTCGACGGGGGTGGTCCCGAACTTCGAGCGGGCGAAGAGCGTCTTGAGATCATCGGCGCTGCGATGGATGAGCTCCCACTCGAGGACGTGGTCCATGAAGGCCTTGCTCGGGTTGTTCACCCCGAAGTTGCCGACGACCGCGATGCCCCCGGGGAGGAGCTTGTCGTGCATGCAGTTGAGGAGGCTCACGACGAGGTCGTCGCGGAGGTAGTCGGTGAGCCCGATGCTGTAGATCATGTGCTGGGGCTTGAGCACCGTCCTGCCGCGGCCGTGGGCGAGCCGCACCACGTTGTCCTGGGCGAAGCTGAAGCGGTCCATGACGCCGAGCTCCTCGGCGATGCCGGCGGCGTAGGCGAGAGCCTGGTTGTCGATATCGATGCACGTCGCCTTGATGTCGGGCGGCTCGCCCCCCTCGGCGAAGAGGTCGAACAGCTCGCGGGCCGGGCCGCTCGCCAGGCTGGTCACGAGGATCTGGCCGGGCCCGTGGACGCGGCAGGCCTCCCGGAGCGCGCGGCTCAGCACGCCGCGCCTGTTCTTGACGGCGCGGCAGGCCTCGAGCTCGAGCCCCCAATGGTCGATGAAGCGGCCGAGGCGGCCGTCGCCCGAGGGCTCGTCGTTGTACATCATCTCGATCGTATAGAAATCGCCCGCGTAGCCGCGCGGCTTCGTGTAGCAGCGGTCGACGGTGCGGCTCAGCATGAAGAGCGAGAAGGTCTCGCGGAAGACGTAGGCGCCGATGCCCTTCTCGAGGTGGCGCTCGCGCTCGATGTGCTCGCGCAGCGCGGACACGATCGTCTGGCACGCGGCGCTCACCTTCTCCTGGATCTCCGCCTCGGGGTGCTTGGCCTCCTTGACCATCCTGTCGGCGATCATCATCTCGAACTTGAACTGTTCGACCGTGTCGATGAGCTTCGGAGGGATGTTGTTGGTGCCGGCCTGGCCCGTCCTCGCCGCGTGAAAGCGGTTGACCTGGGGCACGTCCTCGACGAGGAGCGGGGGGAGCATCGCGGTGTTCTCGCGGAGGCGCTGGGCGAGCATGATCGCGAGCGACTGGTAGAAGCGCGCCGCGAGGCCGGGGACGGAGGCAAGCAGCGAGTGGACATACGGGCCCTCGATCACGTCGAGGGTGCACTCCTCGCGGGCGACGACGGAGGCGCTCGCGGCGGCGCTCTCGAGGAACGACATCTCGCCGAAGATCGCGCCGGGGCCGAGCTGGCGGAGGGCCACGCCGCGCCCGAGGTGGGCGACCTCGACGCCGACCAGGCCGCTGCGCACGATGAAGATGCCCTGCCTGCGCGAGCCCTCCTCGAGGATCTGCTCGCCCGGTCGGTAGGTGACGCAGGTCGACTTCTCCAGCAGCAGCCGCTCGTCATCCTGGGTCAAGAACTCGAAACCTGTCGACATGATGCCTCCCGACCACCGCGCGACGCCTCCGCGTCGCGGCGAGCTGGATCCCTCCCCCGCCGCGGCGACCGGACGTCCACGCGTGCGCCTCTTCTACCACGACGCATCGCGACCTCGCTGGGGCATGGCGCGCCCCTCGGCGGCTCGGCCCCGGCCCAGGGCCGCGGCCCTCAACGCGGGAGCGCGCGCGCTCCGCTCACCGCGGGGCGCAGGCCGCGAGGCCGCCGTCCTCGGCGAGCAGCAGCACACAGGTGCGGAGCACATCCATTCCGGCAAATCCGTCCGACGGGCAGGCCCCCCGCCGCTCGCCGGGCAAGAGATCGAGTTCCGCGGCGGCGTCGAACCCCGCCAGGTGGAGGCGAGCGCCTGACAGCACCGGAACGGTGTGCTTGCCGGAGGCGGCGTAGGCGCTCCGGCCGCCGGCCGCCCGGCGCGACAGCCGCCTCCCCGCGGGCGAGGCGGCGAAGAGGGAGCTCTGCGACGCGCCCGAGTCGACCTTCAGCGTCACGGCGATCCCGTCGACCGTCGCCGCGGCGGTGATCTCGTGGCCCTGGTTCGGGCTGCCGCAGTGGCCGAGCTCCGCGACCGCGGCCTCGCCGAACCGCGCCCGGAGCGCGCGGGCGGCCTCGTCGCGGGGCGCCTCGGTCATCCGGCCCTCGCGCAGGTCGAGCACGACCGCGCGGCCCGCCCCGGCCAGCGCCTGCGGCGCGAGGACGCCGCCGATCCCGAGCCGCTGCAGCGCGTCGGGGACGGGGACGACGAGCAGCGCGGGCGCGTCCACCGAGCCCCACCCGGCGAGCGCGATGGTCGCGCGCTCGATCCGGGAGACCGGCAGGGGCCTGCCCGCGTGATCGACCGCGACGTCGCCGGCCGTCGAGAGCGGCAGCGCGAGCTCGTCGGCGAGCCAGCGGGCGAGCACGTGGTGGGAGGCGCCGGTGTCGACGATCAGCGCGGTCGGCTGGCCGGCGACGACGGCATCGATGAGCGGCGAGGGGAACGGGCGCTCGTTGAGCTCGAACTGGAGGCTCGCCCGGCGCCCCCCGGCGCTCGCCGGCGCCGGCGCCGACGCCGCCGAGCCCGCCGGCTCTGCGGGCGGAGGCCCGACGGCGGCGCCTTCGACCGGCGCCGCGCCGTGCGCCGAGGCGGGCGCCGCGCGGACCGCGGCGGGCTCGGCGCAGCCGGCCGCCGCGAGCGCGCCGGCGGCGAGGGAGATCGAGAGCGCGAGGGCGGCACCCCCACGAGCGCGCTTCACCCGCGTCACCAGCGCTCGACCTGCCGCGGTGAAGGCCGGCCCCGGGCCTCGCCGCGCTCGCCTCTCCTCGCAGAGCTCGCAGAGGAGAGCCTCTCTCGCATCGTCATCAATCCATCATTGGCCGGCGCCCGACCTCGGTCAAGCGGCCTCTACCGATGAGCCCGGAGCGCCGCGAAGGTGAGCGCAGTCGACCTTGAGATGTGTCGCCAGCAGAAACCGCACCTCGGCGGATCGACGGGTGCCCTCGTGTTCTCTGCCACTCTCGCGGCGCGCAGGCACCCGCGCGCGGGCGGCGCCAAGGCATCTGCGCCGAGGTTCCTCGCGCCGGTTGTCAGTCGGCCCGTCCGGCTCCAAGGTGTCCGCAGGAGAGGGAAAACGCATGATCCACATCGAGGCGAGGCACGTGATCCGCTGCGACGAGGGCACCTTCTGGGAGCTGTTCTTCAGCGGTGAGGTCAATGAACGGATGTACCGCGACGTCCTCAAATTCCCCTCGTTCGAGGTGCTGGAGCAGCGGGAGGACGAGCGCACGCGGGTGCGCAAGGCGGTCGGGCAACCCCGTATCCACGCGCTCCCCGCCGCCCTTCAATCGATGCTCGGGCCGAACTTCCGTTACGTCGAGGAGAGCGTCTTCGACAAGGCCGCGCGGACGTGGAGCTGGACCATGGCGCCGAGCCTGCTCTCCGATCGGCTGCGCAACTCGGGCACCCTGCAGGTCGAGCCGTCAGGCCCCGGCCAGGTGACGCGCGTGGCGAGGGCCACGATCGAGGCGAAGATCTTCGGCTTCGGCAAGATGCTCGAGGGCCTCATGGAAAAGGAGATGCGCGCGGGCTGGGACGACAGCGCGGCGTTCCTGAATCGATGGATCGCGGAGCACCCGGCCCGGGCGGAGGCGAGCGTCCAGCCGGCGTGAGGGCAGCGCGCCCCGCCCGGAAGGTCGGGCGGAGCGGCGATCACGGGCTCGGGGAGGCGCCGAGGCGGCGCTCCACCTCGGCGCGGGTCGGATAGGAGGGCTGGCACCCCTCGCGCTCGACCGAGATGCCGGCCGCCGCGATCGCGAGGCGCAGCGCGGCCTCGATGGCCATCCCGGAGGCGAGCCCGCCGGCGAGCACGCCCGCGAGCGCGTCCCCCGCGCCGGTCGTGTCGACGGCGCGGGCGGGGAGGGCGGGGAGCTCCTCGCCCGAGGGCAGCAGCACGGCGCCGCGCGCGCCGCGGGTGAGCACCACGCGCTCCGGCAGGTGACCTCGCAGCGCCTCGTGCTCGAGCTCGTTGACCACGGCGAGATCGAACCGGCCGACGAGCGCGGGGTCGATGGCGTTGACGGGCGATGGATTGCAGATCGACAGCGCGCCGTCCGCCCGCGCCGCCGACAGCACGCCGGCGATGGCCTCGGCCGGGATCTCGCCCTGACACAGCCAGACCGAGGCCCCGCACGGCGCGGGCGGCGCGACGAGCGCGTTGGCGCCGGGGATCGCGAGGATCTGGTTCTCCCCGGCGTGGTCGACGCAGATGAGGGCCACGCCGGTCGTCGCGCCGCGGTGGACCGCCACGGCGGAGAGGTCCACGCCGTCGGCGACGAGCGCGGCGGCGCAGAGCTCGCCGTGGGCGTCGTCGCCGCGCGCGCCCGCGAGCCGCACGCGGGCGCCGGAGCGCGCCGCCGCGACCGCCTGGTTCGCGCCCTTGCCGCCCGGCGCGACGAGGAAGCGGCGGCCCAGCACCGACTCGCCCGGGCGCGGCAGCCGCGGGCCGTAACCGAGGAGATCGGCGGTGATCGAGCCGCAGATCGCGAGCAACCCCATGTCCGCCGCATACCACGAACGCGGCGGCGCGGCGCCGCGGGGCGGGCCCTCGCGCCGATGAGAGGTGACCGCTCGCGCGAGATCAGCCGCCGAGCGCGCCGCTCGGCCCCAGGGCGAGCCCGAGGGCGAGCAGCGTCGTGCGGCCGAGCAGCCATGCGAGCGCGCGCAGCGGCCATTTCGTCTGGCGCGCCGCCTCGCTCCGCGCGCCCTCGCCGAGCTCGTGCTCCGCCTTGCCGGCGCGCGAGAGCCGGTGTCTCCGGGCCCTCTCCATCCGCTTCTGCGTCGACTCGCTGGCGAGCTGCGCCGGCGTGCGCGCCTTGGGCCGCGGGCAGATCTCGGCGTCGAAGAGCAAGGCGCCGTCTGGGGCGTAGCGGCGCGCGCCCGAGCCGTTCTCGAAGAGCCAGACGCCGTCGTCGGCGGCGAGGAGCACCGAGTCGCGCCAAACGCGATCGGCCGGGCCGTCGAGGCAGGTGCGGAGCTCCTCGTCCCCGGGCTGGGCCACCCAGAGGCGGCGGTGGTTGAGCACGCCGACGAGCCCGCTCCGGCTGACCGAGAACGAGAGCCCGTCGAGCGAGCCGTCCTTCGGATTGACAAGGAACGTCCTGAGCCCGCCGCGCGGATCGACGACGTCGAGCCGCACCCCGCGGTGGCGGGAGAGGACGCCGAGCCCGCCGCCGGGCAGGCGCCGGACGACCTTCACGCCGCGCCGGCCGAGGACCGCTCCGGGGAGCGCGGCGGCGTCGCCGTGCACCACGGCGAGGCGTCCCTTGTCGATCCGCAGGTGGAGGCCGAGGGCGCGCGCCTCCCGCCCGTGGAGCGACGCGATCATCGCGTCGCTCGTCGCATGTTTCCCGAGCGAGGCGCCCGTCTTGCCGTCGAGCACCTCGTGCCCTTCGCGGGAGGAATAGAGGATGATGCGCTCGCCGTCGGACGCGAGGCCGAGCGCCTGCTTGCCGAGCCTGCCGGGGACGCGCTCGCGCCGGAGCCACCGCACCCGGAGGTCCGGGTCGAGCGCCATGACGACGCGTTCGTGCACCTCGTCGACGCTCCGCCGCGGCCCGGTCCACTCTCCGCTGGCGAGCGAGAGCAGGACGAACCCTCCGTCGTCGAGCGGAGCGACCCTGGGCGCCTCTCTCCAGTCGAAGAGCCCTTCTTGCACGGGCGCGGCGTGCCCGCTGATGGGGGCGAACCGCTCGGACGCGATGAGCCACGTTATCGGCGCGCGGTCACGGGCTCGTTGCGAGGATGTTTCGGGGACGTGCGGGGCCGCGGCGCAGCGCTCGCAGCCCTCCCCGGGAGCGCTGGAGTCGCGCGCGCCGGCGCAAAGCGCGCAGGGCGACGGATCGAGCCCTGGGGCGTCCGGGCGCTCGTCCGGGGGCGCGGTCTCGGCCTCCTCGCCGACGAGGACCGCCTCGGGGTCGAGCCCGGCGATGGGGATGGCGGCCGGCCAGCGGCGGCGGGCGTGCTGCGCCCCGCAGCTCGAGCACGAGAGGGGCGTGAGCGCGCTCGAATCCACCGCGAGCGGCGTCCGGCAAGAGCGGCACGCGGGCTTCGACCGAGAAAATTCGAGCGACAGTGACATTTCCTGCACACGCTGCACCTCGCCGGGCAGCAGGCGCGGAGCGCGGTAGAGCGGCTCGCGTAGCATGCGATGCCACACGCGGTTGGCGATCTCGGTGAACGTGCCGCACCCCGAGCAGAAGATCTTCGTGTCGACCCGGTTGATGGGCAGCATCGCCTGGCAATACCGGCACCGCCCCCGCATCGTTACGCACAGCGCTTCCACGGCAGCGTCCTCGCTTCCCGCCTTCGTCCCGCGCGAAACGCCCGAGGACGGTGAATGATAAAAGCGACATCGGTGACGAGATGTCAAGTCACAGTTCTGCGGATTCCAGTCGAGAAACTGCAATGGATCTGCGTCGCGCTGGAATCCAGTCTGCCGGTTGCTCTCGTCGGTCGGTTGCCGTCCGCGCTCGTCGGCGTCCATCGGCGTTCATCGGCGTTCATCGGCTTTCGTCGTGGGTGGCGGGCGTTGCGCTTCCACGCGGCGCAGGTCTGCGATATCGCGGTTCGGTACCGCGAGGGGGCCGCTGGAGGGAGCCGGCGCTGTGATCCGCGGTGAGCGCTTGTACAATAGAGTGCGCTTCGAAAATACGTCCGAGCTCCGGCGTGTCGTTCCCTGTCACGGCTCGATGTGCCGGTTGCCGGCGTCGCGTCTTTGCGCATTTGCGCCTTCGCGTTAACTCTTCTTCTCTCTACCTCCCTCATCCTGGCATCTCTACACCTCGCCTTCGAGCCACTGCTGCTTCAGCAATGCCGTCCCCCCCGGCAAGCACCGCCGCCTCCCGGGCCGGTCAGTCGGCGCCCCTCGCGGCCACCGCGTCCGTCTTGCCGCCCGCGAGCGCGCCGGCGCGGCGGACGATGCCGATGAACTCCTGCTGATCGCCCTTGCTGGACGCAGCCGCCCTCGCGATCTTCTCGACGTCGGAGAGCCTCCACGAGCGCGCATGCGGGCTGTGGCGCAAGATCTCGGAGAAGCCGGCCACCGCGGACGCAAAGCGAAGATCGGCCGGCGCCGCGTCGAAGGTGGGGGCGATGGCGCCCGGAGCCATCTTGACCAGCGTCTCCTCGGCCACGTCCGAGCCGAGCGGCGCCTTATGGCGGAGGCGCACGACGAGCGGCGCCGCTCCCGCGCCCCTCAGGGCGGCGTCCTTGAGCTCGACATCGTAGATGGCCGTCACGCTGTGACCGGCGCCGATCTCGCCCGCGTCCACCTTGTCGTTCCGGAAATCCCGGTCGGCCACGTTGCGGTTCTCGTAGCCGATCAGCCGATAGCTCTTCACGAAGCTCGGATCGAACTCGACCTGGATCTTCACGTCGCGCGCAATGACCTGGAGCATCCCGCCCACCTGCTCGGAGAAGACCCGCCGCGCCTGCGCCTCGCTGTCGATGTACGCGTAATTCCCGTCGCCCTGGTTGGCGAGCTGCTCCATCATGACATCCTTGTAGTTGCCCTGGCCGAAGCCGACCGTGGACAGCGTGATCCCCTTGTCCCGCGCGCGCTTGATGGTCTTCAGGATCTCCTCGTGAGAGGTCGGGCCGACGTTCGCGTCGCCGTCGGAGAGCACGACGACACGGTTGATATGCCCCTTCACGAGCGTCCGCTCCGCCAGGCTGTAGGCGAGATCGATCCCGCTCGCCATGGCGGTGGAGCCGCCCGCCGTGAGGTCCGCGATCGCCGCGAGGATCTTCCCCTTGCTCTCGATGCCGGTCGGCGCCAGCACCTCCCGCACGCTGCCCGCATAGGTGCAGAGCGCGACCGTATCCCCCGGCTTGAGCGACTCGGTGAGCATCCGCAGGCTCTTCTTCGCGAGCTCGATCCGGTCCGGCGCGTGCATCGAGCCGCTCGTGTCGACGAGGTACACGAGGTGCACCGGCGTCCGCTCCTTGATCGGCACGCGCTTGCCCTGGACCGCCACGCGCACGAGGTGATGGCCCACCGTGAACGGCGAGGGCGCGGCCGCGAGGTGCACCGCGAACGGGCCCGCCGTGGGGGACGCATAGCCATAATCGAAGTAGTTGAGGAACTCCTCGGCGCGCACGGCCTGATAGGGGGGCAGGGCGCCGTCCAGGATCTTGCGGCGCGCGATCGCGTAAGAGGCCGTGTCCACGTCGATCGCGAACGTCGAGAGCCGGTCCTTCGCGGGGTCCTCCACCGGGTTGACGCCGTAGTCCCGGTACGACTCGCTGCCCTGGGGCTCGGGCGCCGTCACGGCGACCGCCGCGGGCGGGGCGGCGGGGCGCGGCGCGGCGACCGGCGCCGGGGCGGAGACCTTCTTCGGCGCCGGCGCGGCGCCCGCCACGCTGCGGCGCGCCTCCGGCTTGCCTGCCGCGGTCGCGCCGGCCGACGGGGCCACCGGCGACGGCGAGGCGGGCGGGGGCGGAGCCGCCGCGACGGCCGGGGCGCCGGAGGCGTCCGCCTCCTCGGCCTTCTCCGCGGCGGCGGACGCGCGGCCCTGCTCTTGCGGAGCGTCGAACTCCGGCTGCATCGACGGCGCGACGGCGGTGTCCATCGGCGCTGCCGGCCCCGCCGGCGCTGCCGGCTCCCGGGCGACAGGCGCGGCGCCGCCGCAGCCGACGAGCAGCGCGGCGAGGAGAGCAGGGGCGACGAGATCGAGGGGCCGGATGCGCATAAGGTGTCCTCCTTGAAGGGGATCGCGAGCGCGGATCCCCGCAGTGCGTTCTCGCGGGGCGGCCATCGCCGACCCCGACACACGTCCTCGCGAGGGCCGCACGCGCGGCCCCCGTTCAGGGGCGAGACGGATCCCTCCGCCGCCTCGCCGCGCGAGAGCCGCGAGCCGCTGGTCGTCCGGCGGCCGACGAAGGGTCCGGCGCGGCCGGGGCTCGCGGTGGCGGGCCCCGGCGCGTCCGAGTGCCAGGGAAACGCGGTCGCCTCCGGCGGCTTACACCCGAAATCGAGGGCGCGTCGGCGGCGCCTCCGCCGCAGCCGGGATCGGGGGCGCGGCCGGCCATCGTGGACGCGGTCGCGGTGCGGCGCGCGCCGGCCGCGGCGCAGACGTCGCCCCGCGGCGTGCGCTAGAGTGCGCTGGAACGCGGGGAGCACCGGGCAGGCGCGATCGCCCTCCCGCCTTCCCGCCTCCCTGCTCGATTCTCAGGAGGTCCGCCATGAGCGCAACGAGCCGCGAGCGTTTCCAGTCCAGCCTGCGCCGCGCCAGGAAGATCGCCGTCCTGACCGGCGCCGGCGTCTCGGCGGAGTCGGGCATCCCCACGTTCCGCGGCGCCGGGGGGCTGTGGCGGCGCTACGAGGCGACGAGCCTCGCCTCGCCCGAGGCGTGGCAGCGCGATCCGGGCCTCGTGTGGGAGTTCTACAACCACCGGCGCGAGCGCGCGCGCGGCTGCCAGCCGAACCCGGGCCACCACGCGCTGGCGCGGCTGGAGGCGCGGTTCCGGGAGGCCGGCGGCGCCTTCACCCTGATCACCCAGAACATCGACGGCCTGCACGAACAGGCGGGCTCGCAGGATCCGGTGCGGCTCCACGGCTCGCTGTGGCAGGTGCGCTGCCTCTCGTGCGGGAGCGTGACCGAGAACCGCGACGTGCCCATCACCCCCGCCTTCGCGGGGAGCGGCTCCCCCGATCCGGAGACCCGCGCCCGCCGCTTCACCACCGCGGAGCTGCCCCACTGCCCCTGCGGCGGCGTGCAGCGCCCGCACGTCGTCTGGTTCGGCGAGGCCTTGAAAGAGAGCGACCTCGCCGCGGCGGCCGCCGGCGTCGACGGCTGCGACCTCCTGCTCGTGGTCGGCACCTCGGCCGTGGTGTACCCGGCCGCGGGGTTCGTCCCCCTGGCCAAGCGCCACGGCGCCCTCATCGCCGAGGTCAACGTCGAGCCCAGCGCGGTTACCAGCCTCTGCGATTTCGTGTTCACCGGCGGCGCGGGAGAGATCCTCCCCTCGCTGCTCGACGTCGCGCCGGCGCACGCATGACCGCCGCGCCGACGCACGCATGACCGCCTCGCGCCCGCCGAGCGAGCCGGCGGCGTCAGCGCCGCAGCGGGCGCGCGGTGCACGTCGCGCGCGGCGCGGCTCGTGCTTCTCCCGGGGGCATGGAACAGGTCAACCGTGGGATTTCAGGGCTAACGTGGGCCGCGATCGTGCTGGCCGTGATCGGCGCCGTCAACTGGGGGCTCGTTGGGCTGTTCGAGTTCGACCTTGTCGCGGCGATCTTCGGCAGGCTCAGCACGATCAGCCGCATCGTCTACGTGCTCGTCGGGCTCGCCGGCCTCTATCTCCTCTATGCCTCGGTCCAGCTCGGAAAGCGCGCGCGCGTCTCCACCATGCCGTGAGCGACACCCTGCCGTGAGCGGCATGGGCTCGATCGGGCGCACCGGCGCGGAGCACGCGCGCCGAGCCGAGCTCCGGAGTCTCTGGGAGTCGGGCGGCTCCTGAGGTCGTGGTCTGTTCCGGCGCGGGTTTTGCAACTCATGGCGCCTATCCAGACACCGAATCCGGATCCATGGAACAGCGAGCACAGCGGCAATTCACGGGCATCCTCTGCCGTTCGCCGGAGGCGTCGATCCGGCGGGCTGGAGACGAGCTGCCGTGTCCCGAGGCTGCCGCGGCCGCCACGGACCAAGGAGTGACACCATGCCCAGCTCTCGAGAACCCGTGACCGCCCTCGTCCGCGACGCCGCCCGGCCGCTGCGCGGCGGCGCGCGCGACTACGACGCGCTGCTCGACGCGATCGGCGATCGCCGCTTCGTCCTGCTCGGCGAGGCCACGCACGGCACCCACGAGTTCTACCAGGCGCGCGCCCAGATCACGCGGCGGCTCATCGCCGAGAAGGGCTTCACCGCGGTCATCGTCGAGGCCGACTGGCCGGACGCGTACCGCGTGAACCGCTACGTCCGCGGGATGGACGACGACGGCAGCGCCGACGAGGCGCTCTCCGGCTTCAAGCGGTTCCCGCAGTGGATGTGGCGCAACGAGGACGTCCTCGGCCTGGTCCGCTGGCTCCGCGAGCACAACGCCGGCGTGCCGCGCGGGCAGGCGAAGGCGGGCTTCTACGGCATGGACCTCTACAGCCTGCACGCCTCGATGGAGGCCGTCCTCGAGTACCTCGACCGCGTCGATCCCGAGGCCGCCAAGCGGGCGCGGCGCCGCTACGGCTGCTTCGACCGGTTCAGCGAGGATCCGCAGGTGTACGGGTACGCGGCCGGCTTCGAGCTCAGCGGGTCGTGCGAGCGCGAGGTCGTCGAGCAGCTGATGGAGCTGATGAAGAAGCAGGCCGAGTACGCGAAGCTCGACGGGCGCGTCGCCGAGGACGAGTACTTCCAGGTCGAGCAGAACGCGCGGCTCGTGCAGAGCGCCGAGGAGTATTATCGCACCATGTTCCGCGGCCCCGTGTCGTCGTGGAACCTCCGCGACCGGTACATGGCCGACACCGTCGAGGCGCTGGTCGCGCACCTCGACCGGTTCCACGCGCCGACGCGGGCCGTCCTCTGGGCGCACAACTCGCATCTGGGCGACGCGCGCGCGACGCAGATGGGCGAATCGGGCGAGTGGAACGTCGGCCAGCTCCTGCGCGAGCGCTTCGGCGAAGGCACCTTCCTCGTCGGCTTCTCGACGCACACCGGCACCGTGATGGCCGCCTCCGAGTGGGGCGACCCCGCGGAGATCAAGCGCGTCCGGCCGTCGCTGCCGAACAGCTACGAGCGGCTCTTCCACGACACGGAGCTCTCGCGCTTCTGGCTCGACCTGCGGCCCGGGGCGGGCGCGCGCCGCGAGCTCGTCGAGGCGCTGCGCGAGCGCTCGCTCGAGCGCGCGATCGGCGTGCTCTACCTCCCGGAGACCGAGCGGGCGAGCCACTACTTCCACGCGAGGCTCAGCGAGCAGTTCGACGCGGTCATCCACATGGACGAGACGACCGCGGTGAGGCCGCTGGAGTGGACCGCCGAGCGGCGCGAGCCCGAGGCGGAGACGTACCCGACAGGGGTGTGAGCGCTGGGATCAGGCGCTCTGGCCATCGGGCAAGAGGCGAGTCGCCTCCCCGCGGCGCGCGCCGGTAACAGAAGGTAACAGAGACCCCGGCGCGCCCTCCGCGCCGGCGCGCCGCCAGCGCGCCCCGGGCGTTCGCGCTTGCCCGCAGGGCCGCCGGGCGCGGTATCGTCTGCGCCGTGTCCTCCGCCCACACGCTCCGCGAGCTCCTCGCGACGCCCGGCCTCCTCGTGATGCCTTGCTGCTTCGACGCGCTGTCGGCGCGCCTCATCGAGCAGGCCGGCTTCCCGCTCACGTTCATGAGCGGCTTCGCGGTCTCGGCCGCGCGCCTCGGCGCCCCGGACACGGGGCTCATCTCGTATGGCGAGATGGTCGACCAGGCGCGGGCGATCTGCGCCGCGGTGTCGATCCCGGTGCTCGGCGACGGCGACACGGGCTACGGCAACGCGATGAACGTGAAGCGCACGGTGCGCGGCTACGCGCAGGCCGGGCTCGCGTGCGTCATGATCGAGGACCAGGTGGCCCCGAAGCGCTGCGGCCACACGCGCGGCAAGCAGGTCGTGCCCCGCGACGAGGCGCTCACCCGCATCCGGGCCGCCGTGGACGCGCGCGACGAGGGCGCCGGGGTGCTCATCATGGCGCGCACCGACGCCCGGCAGACGCACGGCTTCGACGAGGCGCTGGCCCGCGCCCAGGCGTTCGCCGAGCTCGGGGCCGACATCGTGTTCCTGGAGGCGCCCGAGAGCGTCGAGGAGATGCGCACGTTCTGCCGGGAAGTGCGCGCGCCGGCCATGGCGAACATGGTGGATCACGGCAGGACTCCGGTGCTGCCGCCCGCCGAGCTCGAGGCGATCGGCTACAAGATCGCGGCGTATCCGCTCACCCTGCTCTCCGTCGCCGCCGCCGCCATGCGCGAGGCGCTCGCCGCATTGCGCGCAGGCCGGCACCCGGACCCCCGGATGCGCTTCGAGGCGCTCCAGGAGATCGTCGGGTTCCCCGGGTACTACGCGGAAGAGGCGCGGTACGCGCCGCCGCCGCCGGAGAAGGGGTGAACGCATGGGCCGCGATCTGGAGCTCACCATGGCCACGATGTCCTCCGCCGAGCCCGCGCCGCTCCTCGACGCGGCGCGCGGCCTCGTCCCGCTCATCAAGGAGCACGCGCTGCGGGGGGAGCGCGAGCGCCGCCTGCCCGATCCCGTCGCGAAGGCGCTCAGGGAATCGGGGATCTTCCGCATGTGTCGTCCGCGCGCGGTCGGCGGGCTCGAGGCCGACCCGCTCACGGCCCTCCACGTGATCGAGGAGCTCTCGCGCGCCGACGGCGCGGCGGGGTGGTGCGCGATGATCTGCGGAACGACCGGCGCGTTCGAGGCGTACCTCCCGGCGGAGGGAGGTCGAGAGATGTACGCGAGCCCGGAGGTCGTCAGCGGCGGGGTCTTCACGCCGAGCGGGCGCGCCGTCGAGGTCGACGGAGGTGTTCGGGTCACCGGGCGGTGGGCGATGGCGAGCGCCTGCGAGCACTGCGACTGGCTGGGCGGCACCGCGGTGATCTTCGACGGGGCGGCCCCGCGCATGTCGCCGGCGGGCGTGCCCGCGGCCGTCGTGCCGATGTTCCGCGCCTCCGAGTGCAAGATCCTGGATACGTGGAGCGTGTCCGGCCTCGCCGGCACCGGGAGCCACGATTTCGAGGTCGTGGACGTCTTCGTGCCGAGCAGCCGGTGCATCCGTCTCCCGCTGACGGCGCCGACCTATCCGGGGCGCCTCTTCGCGTTCCCCCTCTTCGGCTTCCTCGCGAGCGCGGTCGCGTCGACCGCGCTCGGGATGGCGCGGGCAGCCCTCGATGAGCTGAGGGCGCTCGCGGCGACGAAGCGGCCGGCCGGGATGACGACGTCGCTCGCGACGCGGCCGTCGACCGCGCCCGTCGTCGCCGAGGCCGAAGCCACGCTGGGCGCGGCCAGGGCGTACCTCGTCGAGGCGGTCGGCGACGTGTGGGGCGCCGCGGTCGCCGGCGCGTCGATCTCGATCCAGGAGCGAGCGCGCGTCCGGCTCGCGGCGACGAACGCCGCGCTCAGCGCGGCCCGCGCCGTCGATCTCGCCTTCACGGCGGGCGGCGCCACGGCGCTCTACGAGAAGAGCCCTCTCCAGCGCTGCTTCCGCGACGTCCACGCCGTCACGCAGCACGCCCTCGTCGCGCCGCAGACGCGCGAGGTCCAGGGCCGCGTGCTCCTCGGGCTGGACACCGAGCTGCCGATGTTCTGAGGTCCAGGGCCGCGCGCTCCTCGGAAGCGCGGACAGCACCGTCGAGGCGGGCATGACGCACAGAATGCGCTGGACGAGCCCGGGCCCCGATCGAAGCCTAGCCGCCACGATGATCCGCTCGTGGCGCCGCGCGGCGCACCGCTGCATCGCACTCGCCGCGCTCGCCGCGCTCGCCGCGCCGAGAGCGGCGAGCGCCGGGGACGACGGCGCGCGCGTGTCGCTGGTCTGGCGCACGCCGGAGGGCAGCGACTGCCCGTCCAGGGACGAGGTGATCGAGCAGGTGCAGCGCCTCGTGGGCCCCGCCCCCACGCGCGAGCAAGCGCCCGTGCGCGCGAGCGCCGAGGTTCATCGCGACGCGGGCGGGCGCTTTCGTGTCGAGCTCGTCACCTGGATGGGCTCCTCCCAGGGCGTCCGTGTCATCGAGGAGCGGTCGTGCCGCGCGATGGCCGAGGCGACCGTGGTGATCCTCGCGTGGATGATCGACCCCGAAGCCATGGCCGCGCGCGAGGGCGCGACGGGCGCCGGCCCTGCGACGCCCGGACCACCTCCTCCTCCCCGGGCCCCCGACGCCGCCAGCGCCTCGCCTGCCCCCGTCCCGGCGCCTTCGAGGCAGCGAAGCGCGGCGGACGCCGGCGATCGCATCACCCTCATGGCGCGCCTCGCGGCCGCCGGCGACCTCGGCACGTTGCCCGGCGCGTCGCTCGGCGTGGGCGCCCGCGTCGCGCTCGGCCGTCGCCGCGTGCGCCTCGGCCTCCATGGAGCGCTCTGGCCGGGTCGTTCGACGACGATCGCGTCGGGCCCCGAGGGCACGCCGATCGGGGGCTCCTTCGCGCTCGCCGTCGTCGGCGTCGAGGGCTGCGGCGAGCCAACCGCGCTCCCCGTCGCGCTCTGCGGCGGCCTCGAGCTCGATCACCTCACGGGCACCGGGCTCGGCGTGCGCTTCCCCGCGAGCGCATCGGCGACGTGGCTGTCCTTCTCCGCGGGGCTCGACGCGCGCTTCTCGCTCCTCGGCCCGCTCGGCGCGGCCGCCCACGCCGCGCTCCTGATCCCGACGCGGCGAGAGCGCTTCGCCATCGATGACGTGGGCCTCGTGCACCGGCCCTCGGCGGTCGCTGGGCGCGCGAGCCTGGGGCTGGAACTTTCCTTCTGAGCCGAACAACCTCTCACGCTCGCTGGATTCTTGCGACAGCACGAGAGCGCCCGAGCGATGTCCCCCTCCTCCTCGCTTTTTCGTGACGGATCCGGACGGAGGCGGACAGTTAGCTTCACGTGGTCTTCTCGTTCGCTGCCGGTCAAGCCGCGGAGACGCCCGTGTCTCGCGCCCCATCGAGCCCGCCGCCGGTGAGCGAGAGGGCCGCGGGCGAGCTCACGGTCGAGGCGCTCTACGACGCGTACGCCGACTACGTGTACCGGTCGCTGCGCCGCCTCGGCGTCGTCGAGGCGAACCTCCCCGACGCGCTGCAAGAGGTCTTCGTCGTCGTCCACCGGCGGCTCGGTGAGTTCCACGCGCACGCGTACGTCAAGCAGTGGCTCTTCGTGATCGCGCTCCGCATCGCCCGGAACTACCGGCGCACGCTCGTCCGCAGGAGGCCGGAGCGCGAGGCCCTCGCGGCGGGCGTCGACCCGGACAGCCTCGCCGCCGAGCGCTCGGACGGGCCGTTCGAGCGCGCGGCGCAGGCCGAGGAGATCCGCCTCTTCTACGCCCTGCTCGAGACGCTCGACGACGACAAGCGCGAGGTCTTCGTGCTCGCCGAGCTCGAGCAGATGAGCGTGCCGGAGATCGCCGGCACGCTCTCGCTGAACGTGAACACGGTCTATTCGCGCCTGCGCGCCGCGCGCCAGGCCTTCGAGCGCGCCCTCTCGCGCCGCCGCGCGCAGCAGAACCTGGGGAGCCCCCGATGAGCGAGTTGAGCCGCGAGGCGCGTTCGTTGATCGCGTCGGCCCGTCGCGAAGAGGGCCTCACCCCGGAAGAGCACGCGCGGTACCGCGCGCAGCTCCTCGAGCGGCTGGGCATCGCCGCGGGGGTCGCGGGCGCCGCCGCCCTGGCCCCGGCCAAGGCCGCTGCGACGGCGGACGCCGCCGCGGCCTCCGCCAGCGCAGGGGCGGCCGCGCCTGCGATCCCTGCGACCGCGGCCGCGCCCGCGGTGAAGGCGGGCGTGAGCTTCGGGCTGGGGACGCTCGGCGGCAAGCTCGCGATGGGGGTGACCCTCGCGGCCGTCGCCGTGACAGCGCACCTCGTCACGGGCGGCTCCGCGCAGCGCCACACGCTGGAGGCGCGCCTGTCCAAGAGCGCCGCCGTGACCGCGAGCGCCGCGATCGTCGCGCGGAGGGAGCGCTCGCTCGCCGAGGCCGAGAGCGCGACGCGTGAAGCGCCCGTCGCGCCCGGGCCCGCGGAGGAGCGCGAGGAGCGCGAGGAGCGGCCGGCGCCCTCGCCCAGGGCGGCCGCGCCGTCGAGGAGCGCGAGCCCGGCCGCTGGAGCGCCGGACAACGGCTTCCAGGAGGACGCGAAGCTCCTGCGCGACGTGCGCGCCGCGCTGGGAGCCGGCAAGGACGAGGAGGCCCTCGAGATGCTCGAGGCGCGCCGCGCGAACCCGAACGAAGGCATCTTCGGCCAGGAGCGGGCGGCGGCGCACATCCTCACCCTGTGCCGGCTCGGCCGCACGGCCGAGGCGCGCGCCGCGTCCGAGCGCTTCCTGCGCCAGCACCCGCGCTCCCCGCTCGGCGAGCGGATCCGGCGCGCGTGCGCGGTGGATGCCCCGCCGGGCCCGGCGCAGGCCAAGGGGAGGCGCGAATGAGCCGGCGGCGAGCTCCCACGCGGCCCGCCGACCTTCGCCCCCTGTTCGGGGCAGCGGCGTCGCTCTTGCTCGGCCTCGGGTGCGAAGCGGGAGGGACCTCGTCGCTCGGCAGCGATGGCGCGGGCCTCGGTGGGAGCGAGCCCGGCGCGCCGCCGGGAGGCGCGCTCTCCGGCTTGCCCTGGCCCTCGGGCACCAACGCGCAAGACCTCGATCGGATCGCCGCGTGGGCGTCGTACCGGGGTCGCCCCGCGGACGTCGCGCTCGTGCTCACCGATTACACGAGCTGGCCGGGCATCACCCAGCCGGACGGCGTCCTCGAGGGGCTCGCGGGCTTCACGGGCGAGCTCGTCATCGCGCTCCCCTTCTGGCCGGCCGGCAGCGGCGGGAGCCTCGCGACGTGCGCGCGAGGCGAGTACGACGAGCACTGGCGCGCTTTTGGAGCGACGCTCGTCGCTCATGATCGCGCTGGCTCGATCATCCGCCTGGGCTGGCAGTTCAACGGGAACGACGTCGAGTGGAGCGCGACCGACCCGGCCGCGTGGGTGTCCTGCTATCGGCACATCGTCACGGCCGTCCGCGAGGCGGCCCCCGAGGCGCTCTTCGACTGGTCGAGGGGCGCGCACGGCACGCGGAACCCCGCGAGCGGCGACTCCTCCGAGGCGTACCCGGGCGACGCGTACGTCGACGTCGTCGGCATCGACACCTTCGACATGACGCCCTCGTCTCCCGACGAGGCCGCATGGACCCGGCAGTGCAACGGCCCTGACGGCCTGTGCGCGGTCATCGAGTTCGCGCGCGCTCACGGCAAGCGCGTGGGCGTGGGCCAGTGGGCGGTCGTCACGTGCAACGGCTTCGGCGACGCCGGCGGCGACAATCCATTCTTCATCCAGAAGATGCACGACACGTTCGCGGCCAACGCCGACGTGATGGCGTACGAGACGTACTACAACGACCCGAACGCGGGGGAGTTCTGCACGTCTCTGCACGATCCGGTCGAAGCGCCCGAGGCTTCGGCCCTCTACCAGGAGCTCTGGGGGCCCTGACCCCGAGGTCGGCCCCGAGCTCGTGAAGTAACGGCACAGCGCCGGCGGTGCGCTCCAGGCGGAGCTCTGCCTGCCAGGGCGAGACCACGCAACCACACCGAAAGGGGCTTATCATGGCTCGACGTATCGATCTGTTCTCGCGAACGAGGCTGACCACCGCACTGGCAGCCTCGATGATGGCGGTGCTCTCGATGTCCAGCGGCTGCGTCCTCGGGGATGACCTCGCCGGGACCCCGCTCGATTCCGCCGACACGACGGCCGCCGCGCAGGTGCTCGGCCCGGAGGTCAGCCTGTGGTCGGGCGCGGAGGTGCCAGCCATCCTCGCAGACACCGACACCCAGGCCGTCGAGCTCGGCGTGAAGTTCCGATCGAGCGTCGCCGGTCAGGTCACCGGGGTTCGTTTCTACAAGAGCAGCAGCAACACCGGGACGCACACCGGGCGCCTCTGGAGCTCATCGGGGCAGGAGCTCTCGTCCGTCACCTTCATGAACGAGAGCGCGAGCGGCTGGCAGGTGGCCTATTTCGCCGCGCCCGTCCCGATCCAGGCGAACCAGACCTACGTCGTGAGCTATCACGCGCCGAACGGGCGGTACTCGGCGAACAACGGCTACTTCTCCAGCGCCGGCCGCGCGAACGGCCCCCTCTACGTCTTCAGGGACGGCGAGTCCGGCGGCAACGGCGTCTACAAGTACGGCGCCTCCGGGTTCCCGACGAGCACGTGGCGAGGCTCGAACTACTGGGTCGACGTGCTCTTCCGGTCCGCCGGCGACGCGACGCCGCCGGCCGTCGCCATCTCCTCCCCGGCCGCGAACGCCGCGCTCACCGGCACGGCGCAGATCACGGGCACCGCCTCCGACGACGCGGGGCTCTCGAAGGTCGAGCTCCAGGTGGACGCCGGGAGCTTCGCCACGGTGACCGGCACGAGCCGCTGGACGTACGCGCTCAACACCCTGTCGCTGACCAACGGGAGCCACACGCTGACCGTGCGCGCCACGGACACGTCAGGCAACACTGCGAGCGCCTCGCGCACGGTGACGGTCGACAACCCCTCCGGCGGGGGCGGGAGCCTGAACCTGCCGCGCGTGGCGTGGGAGGGCGGGCCCTCCTACTACAGCGCGTATTCGTACACCGACGCCGCGGCCTGGGACAGCCCGGTGTTCTTCCCGATCGGCGTCTGGTTCGAGGGCGTCTACGGCCAGGGCGACATCGATCTCGACAAGGACGCCGGGATCAACACCTATGTCGAGCTGACCGGCGGGAGCAACATGCCGCTGATCAAGCAGAACGGGTTGTTCGCCATCGCGGGGGTCAGCGGCAAGAGCGGCGAGACGATCGGCCACATGCTGACGGACGAGCCGGACATGTGGGCCGGGCCGGGCTCCGCCGCGTGGACGGGCAACTATCCCGGCGAGGGCGCCATCTGCAGCCCCTCGAGCGCGTCGTGCGGTTACACCGTCATGCAGACGCTGGTCGACGACACGCCGTCGGACGGGCGCGTGCGTTATGCGAACTACGGCAAGGGCGTGATGCTCTGGGAGAGCGACAGCGAGGCGCAGCGGTTCGTCAACGCGTACACGCACGTCGTGTCCAATGACCTTTACTGGTACACCGATCCCAACATCTGCGGCGAGATGCAGACGTTCCTCGGCCTCCCGTCGTCCACGTGCCGGCTCGCCGCGAACTACGGGGTGACCATGGACAGGATGCGCCACCTCGACGGGATGGACGGCCAGCGCCAGCCGATCTGGGCGTTCATCGAGGTCGGCCACCCCTTCACGGAGGACTGGGCGCCGAGCATCACGCCCGACCAGATCGCCGGCGCGGTGATGTCGTCCCTGATCCACGAGGCCCGCGGGATCATCTACTTCAACCACAGCTTCGGGGGCCCGTGCGAGACCCAGCACGCGCTGCGCGAGCCCTGCTACGCCGCGCAGCGCGCCAAGGTCAAGGAGACCAACCTGCGCATCAAGGACCTCGCGCCCGTGCTCAACACGCAGTCGTACGCGTACGCTTTCAACGCGAACCTCGACACGATGCTCAAGGAGCACGGCGGCTCCTATTACATCTTCGCGATGCTCGGGCGCGCGAAGCCGACCGGGAGCTACGCGCTGACGCTGCCGCCCGGCCTCACGGGCTCCACCGTCCAGGTGCTGTACGAGAACCGCACCATCGCCGTCAACGGCGGCGCGTTCACGGACGCGTTCGCGGCCGAGCACACGTACCACATCTACAAGATCACGCCGTGAGCCGGACGGGCGGCGCCGCGGCGCCGGGGCGGGCGAGCCGTCGCGCGCCCGCGGCCGGCGCGCGCCTCACGTGAGCGGGAGATCCACCCAGCGCTCGAAGCCCGGCCGGCGCTTGATGCGGCCGTACCACGCGTCGACGTGCTGGAGCGCGGGCCGCTCGATCGGCAGGTTGTACCACCGCTGCGCCGCCACCCCGAGGGGGATGTCGGCGAACGTGAAGTACTCTCCGGCGACCCACGGCTGCTTCGACAGCTGCCGGTCGAGGATCCCCAGGGCGCCGAGCGCCGCCTTGCGGGCGCCGTCGATCGCGCCCTGATCGCGGCGCTCCTCCGGCGTGCGCAGGAGCTGCACAAGGAGCGTCCGGACCGGGGGCCACAGCGTCCCGAACTGCCAGTCGGTCCACGCGTCGGCGCGCGCCCTGTCCGCGTGATCGCTCGGCTGGAGCGGCGGCGAGCCGTACCGCGAGAACAGGTAACGCACGATCGCGTGCGACTCCCAGAGCACCAGCGGCCCGTCCTCGAGCGTCGGCACCAGCCCGTTGGGGTTGAGGGTGAGGTAGTCGGCGTCCTTCACGCGGCCGAACGGCCCGCCGGCGTCGATGCGCTCGAAATCGAGCCTCAGCTCGTCGAGCGCCCAGAGGACCTTCTGCACGTTCGAAGAATTCTTGTGACCCCAGAGCTTCAACATGATGTCTCCTGTCTGGCGGCGCCGCTCAGGCCGCCGTCGCCGCCGCCGCCGGCTTCACGAACTTCGCGTAGCGCTCCACGTAGAAATCGACCGGGTTCGCGATGGCGCGGACCGCGTCGCGCGCCGCCACCGCGTCGATCCACGCCCGGAGCCGCGTGAGCTCCGCCGGGATGGAGAACCCGCGGAGCCGATCCACCGCGGGCAGCCGCTCGAACCACGGATAGAACGCGAGATCGACGAGGCTGACGTCGGCGCCGAGCCAGTAGGGCCCAGGGCCCGACGACCTCGCCAGCGCCTCCCGATCGATGAACGCGAGCACGTCGCCGAGCGCCTTGCGCCCCTCGGCCTCCTGCTCCGGCGTCTCGGCCCGGAGCAGCTGGGCGAACGCCGGCACGAGGCGCGTGTTGGCGTAATCGATCCAGATCCTCGCCAGGGCGCGCCTGCCCGGCTCCCTCGGCAGGAGCGGCGGCTCGGGGAAGGACTCCTCCAGGTACTCGTTGATGATCGCCGACTCCCAGATGCGGTGGCCCTCGTGCTCGATCGCCGGGACCTTGCCGTAGAGCGAGGCGTCGACGAACGCCCGCGGCTTGTTCTGCAGATCGACCTCGATCAGCTCGGCGTCGATCGCCTTCTCCTTGAGCGCGAGCCGGGTGCGGTGAGCGAAGGGGCACGCCTTCGCGCTGTAGAGTCGCAGCTTCGTCATCCTGTTCTCCTTCGTGGCGTCTGCCACGCGAAAAGCGCTCCTGTCGTCCGGACCCGAGGGCGCGCTCAACGGGGCGGGACGCGGTCGTTGAACCGCCCGTCGAACACCTTCGAGACCTCGATCTTCTGCGGCAAGAGCCCCTCCTGGAAGAAGGCGTCCGCCATCGTTTGCTGCGCTCTGGCGATCTCGTCGTCGAGCGGGACGTACCTCGGCTCGTGGTGCTCGAACATGTCCTCCGCGACCTCGAGCGGCAGCTTGGTGACCTCGGCGAACTTGCGCGCCCACACGTCCTTGTGGCCGTTCGACCACTCGTGGGCCTTGTGCGAGCGGGCCAGGTAGTCCGCGATCGCGGCGGCCTTGCCCGGATCGGCGAGCGCCTTCTCGCTGCTCACCTGGAACGAGAGCGCGTCGGTGAGCCCGGCGCCGTCGAGGAGCTTCACCGCCCCTTGCCGCACGTTGCTCGCCACATAGGGCTCCCAGACCGCCCAGGCGTCGACGCCTCCGCTGGCGAAGGCCGGCTGGGCGTCGTTCGGGTTCATGTACACGGGCACGATGTCCGCGATGCCGAGGCCGTCCCGGCGGAGCGCCGCCAGCAACAGGTAATGGGCCGAGGAGCCCTTGGCCACCGCCACCTTCTTGCCCTTGAGCTCGCGGAAGGCCCGGATGCTCGACCCCTTCGGGACGAGGATCGCCTTGTATTCGGGGCGATTCCGGGTGACCGCGACGATCCGGATCGGGGCCCCGGCGGCCTGCGCGAAGATGGGCGGCGTATCCCCGACGGCGCCGATGTCCACCGCGTCGGCGTTGATGGCCTCGAGCAGCGGAGGGCCGGCGGTGAACGTCGCCCACTCGATCGTGTAGGGGATCCCGTCGAGCTGGCCCGCGGCCTCCAGCCCGCTCTTCACGATGCCCGTCTGCTCGCCGATCCGGAGCGTCACCGCCGCGAGGTCGACCGCGGGCGGCTCGCCGGCCGCGGGGGGAGCGGGCGCGTCCCCCGCCTTCGAGCACGCGGCGACGGACAGGGCGAGCAGCGCCGCCGCGGCGTGGCGGAGCGGGGCGAGCGCGTCGAGGAGAGCGGCGATGGACATGGGCCTTCCTTCAGGAGACGACAGACGGTAGGGCCCGCGCTTCGGCGGGAGCAGGGGGTGGCGAGGGCGCGCGCTGCGTGCGCGCGGTCGATCGGGGGAGGGGAGCGTCGTCCGGCCCGTCGCCCTCGACGCCGAGGTGCGCGAGGAGCGCGCCGCGCAGCGCCGCGAACCGGGGGCCGCTGCGCCGCCGCGGCGAGGGAAGATCGAGGGCGAGGTCCGCGGTGATCACGCTGCCGGCCTCGGGCGACGGCCTGGCGAGGACGAGCGCGCGATCGGCCAGGAGGAGCGCCTCGTCGACGTCGTGCGTGACGAGCAGCACGGCGGGCCGGTGCCGGGCGCAGAGCTCGGCCAGGAGGCCGTGCATGCGGAGCCGCGTGAGCGCGTCGAGCGCGCCGAACGGCTCGTCGAGGAGCAGGAGCTCCGGCTCGCGCACGAGCGAGCGGGCCAGCGCCGCGCGCTGGGCCTCTCCGCCCGAGAGCGTGAGCGGCCAGGCGTCCGCGTGGGCCGAGAGCCCCACCTCGGCGAGCGCGAGGAGCGCGCGCCGCTTCGCCTCGCCCGGCGGGCAGGGGAGCCCCAGCGCGACGTTCCGCCAGACCCGCTTCCACGGGAAGAGCCGCGGCTCCTGGAAGACGACCGCGCGCCGGTCCGGGACGGCGACGTCGCCGCTCGCGTGCGCGTCGAGCCCGGCGAGCACCCGCAGCAGCGTGCTCTTCCCGGAGCCGCTCGCGCCGAGCAGCGCGACGAACTCGCCGGAGCGGACGGTGAGGTCGACGCCGCCGAGCACCGGGCGGGCTCCGAACGCCCGCCGGACGTCGCGGAGGCGCACGGCGGAACCAGGGATCGTGCTCATCCGAGAAGCCTCCACGCTGCGCTCCATGGGATTCTCGCCCTCACCGGCCGGCGAACGCCGCGCGCCAGGCGAGGACGTTGCGCTCGACCCATCGGACGAACAGGTCGGTGCTGAGCCCGAGCAGGGCGTAGATCGCGAGTCCGAGGACGATGATGTCGGTCCGCAGGAACTCTCGCGCGTTCGTCATGAGGTAGCCGATGCCGGCCGTCGCGTTGATCTGCTCGCTGATGACCAGCACGAGCCAGGCGACGCCCATCGAATGGCGCAGCCCGACGAGGGCGTTCGGGAGGGCGCCGGGGAGCACCACGTGGGCGACGAGCCCGATGCGGCCGAGCCCGAGCGTGGTCGCGGCCTCGACGAGCTTGTTGTCGACGCTGCGGATGCCCGCGTACGTGTTCAGGTACACGGGGAAGAACGTGCCCAGCGAGACCAGCGCGATCTTGGGTGTCTCGCCGATCCCGAACCAGAGGATGAAGAGCGGCACGAGCGCCAGGACGGGGAGGGTCCTGAGCATCTGGATGGGAGCGTCGAGCAGGTCTTCGCCGAGCCGGAACAGCCCCGCGACGAGCGCGAGCGTCACGCCGGCGCTCACGCCGAGGGCGAGCCCTCGGCTGACCCGGCCGAGCGACACCCAGAGGTGGCGCGGCAGCTCCCCGCTGGCGAGGAGCGTGAGCCCCGTTTGCGCCACCGTGGTCGGCGACGCGAGCACGCGCGGCGACACGAGGCCGAGCGACGTCACGGCCTGCCATGCGAAGAGCAGGAACAGGAGCACCAGGATCCGGGCCCATCGGACCTCCTTCCAGGTGCGCCGCGCGGCTCCACGCTCGGAGCGCGCGCCGGCGTCGGCGGCGATCGTCGATTGCGTGCGCGTCATCTCACGAGCTGCCGGAAGAGCAGGTAGCGTGCCAGGGCGCTGTCGCAGGAACGGATCGCAATCCGTCATGGTGGACATGGACTTGCTGCGACAGGAGCAAGGCGATGCTGATGATGTGCTGCTACGGCAGCAATCGATCCGGCGCGCGGCGCGGTTGTGGCGGCGGCCTCCCGGGATGCCGAGAGGGGCGCCATGGACCGCCTGGTCGGCGCGCGTTCGAGGTGATCGGGGTCGGCTTGCTCGTCCGGCGCTCCGCGGAGCGCCGGGCGCAGGGGTGGATCGCCGTGAGGGAAGGGGCGAATTGAGTCAAACGCCCGGGAGGCGTTGCGCCCCTCGGGAGTCGCAGGTTCAGATCTTCATCCTTCCTCCTCGTGTCTTGCTGGTCGCGGATGCGACACAGAGAGAGGCGCAGTCGGCGCTACCGCGTCGGGTGGCGCCTCTGCTCGAGCGGGTCATCCACGCGCGGGCGTGGACGCGGGACCTCCTCACCGGCGCAACGGAGGGAGCGTTGCTGTTTTCCGCCTTACTCTTCTGGGACGGAAGTTAGTCCGTTATAACGGAAGTGTCAAGCCGCACCGCGAAGGGGGCGATGCGCCCGTCAGGGGGTCGATGCGCCCGTCGGAGCGCCCGGGAGGGTTCGCGGCGGGAATGGCGCACGGGGAAGTCGGCCGGAGTGCGGGGCTGTGCGGGGGAGGTCTTCGTTGTACGCTCCGGTGCATGATGACGGCTCGTCTCCAAGCTGGAGCGATCTGCGGTGGGGGACATGTCCTTCGCGGGGCCTGCTGCGCTCGACAGGGGAGGGCCATCGGCGTCGGTGGCGCGATGAGGGCGGGTACGGAGCGGGGCGATGGCCGGTGAGCGCCCGCCGGCATGCATCCTGACCGCGCGGCTGACGCTGCGCGCGTGGCGTCCCGAGGATGCCCCGTCGATCAGGGCGGCGATCGACTCCAGTCTTGCGCACCTGCGTCCCTGGATGCCGTGGGCCGTGAACGAGCCGGCCTCCCTGGAGGCGACGACCGCGCTGCTGGAGAAGTTCCGGGACGACTTCACGGCAGGACGCGATTTTCATTACGGCATCTTCACGCGCGACGAGCGCGAGGTGCTCGGGGGTACGGGGCTACACCCGCGGATCGGTCCGGGCGCGATCGAGATCGGCTATTGGCTCCGCGAGGGCGCGACGGGCCGCGGCTATGCGACCGAGGCCGTGGCGCGGCTGACCCGGGTCGCGCTCGAGGAGGTCGGGTGGAGCCGCGTCGAGATCCGCTGCGATCCGCGGAACACCGCGAGCGCCGCCGTGCCCCGGCGGCTCGGGTATCGGCACGTGACGACGCTCGAGGCGAACGCCCTGACGCCGGCGGGCGAGCCGCGCGACACCATGGTGTGGGAGCAGACCGCCGCGGAGCTCGCGGGGCCGAGCCGGGAACAGACCACCTGAGCGTGAAGGCGGGGAGTCAGGGAGAATGCGGATGATCTCCCCTCCTTCCCGTCTTCAACTGAGTCCCTTCGTCATGTGACAACACCGTTGCCGCGGGAGCGTGCACAGCTCATGAGATGACCGCGCTCGGCCACCGCGCCGCGAGCACCCTCCCATCTTGAGAGCGGCGCCCGCGGCGCGCTTGTGGCGCTCAGAGCTCGCGCGTCATCTCGATCATCGTGCGGCGGAAGCCGAACCGCTCGAACAGGCGCTGCGCGGCGGCGTTCTGCGTCGCGGTGTGGAGCACGACGCGCGGCGCGCCGAGGGCGCGGAGGCGCGCGATCACGGCCTCGAGCAGGAGGGCGCCCGCGCCGAGCCGGCGCGCTGGCTCGGCGACGTAGACGTCATGGAGCGCGCCGTGGGCGTCGAGGAGGCTGTTCCAGTCGCGCGGCTCCCGGCGGCCGTAGGCGTAGCCGACCAGCGCCGGTTCGGCGCCGCCTTGCTCGGCGACGACGATGGCGGCGCCGGGGTTTTCGAGCTCGCTGGTGAGCCATCGCTCGTAGCCCGGCTCGAGCGGCTCAAGGCACAGGAAGCGGTGCGGATCCAGGGCGTGGTGGAGGCGGACGAGCTGCGCCGCGAAGCGCGCCACCTCGGGCATGTCCGCGCGCTCCGCCGCGCGGACCGTGATGGGGGAGGTCATCCGCCAGGATAGCCGAGCGAAGGCCGCTCGCCCGGCGCTACCGCCCTTTGCCCGCCCCCAGGCTCTCCAGCGCCTGCTGCGCGTCGCGCCGGTAGGCGTTGTCGGTCGGCGCCGTCTCCAGGAAGCGCTGGTAGTGGCGGATGGCCTTCTCGCGGTCGTTCGTCGCGCGGAGCGCCTCCGCCAGGAGGAAGTGCGCGTCGAACAGCCACGGCGGGGTCGAGCGCTCCGGCGCCTCGGCCAGCGTGACCGCCCGCTCCATCTCGGCCGCGGCCCCGGCCCGGTTGCCGCGCGACGCGTAGATCTTGCCGAGCCGGTAGTGCCACTCGGGGACCTTGTCGTTGGCCGCGATCGCCTTGCGCCACGCCTCCTCCGCGGCCGCCCAGTTGCCCTGATCCTGGTAGCAGAGCGCCATCGTGGCGTAGGCCTCGTAGCGCGACGGCCGCTTCTCGAGCGCGATCTGCAGATCCGCCAGCGCGTCGCGGCTCGCCCCCTGCTTCTGCAAGAGGACGCCGCGCTGCCAGTAGGCGTCGCCGAGCTCCGCGTCGAGCTCCAGCGCCCGCTTGAGCGCCACCTCCGCGCGCGCGGTCTGGCCCGTCTCGTTGGCGCCCCAGCCGACGTAGAGGTGGTACTCGGCGCGGTTCGGGTCGATCTCCGCGGCGCGCTCCAGGAACCGCAGCGCCTCGGCCATGTTCGTGCCGCGCCCGAGGAGCGCGCGGCCGAGGAAATGGTTCGCCTCGGCGGAGTTCGGGCGGTTCTGGATCACCTCGCGCAGGATGGGCTCGGCCTGGCTCGCGTGCCCCGCCATCACCTGGGTCGAGCCGACGCGCAGCTTCAGATCGACGTCGTTCGGCGCCTTGCGGAGCGCGTCGGCGTACATCTCCAGCGCGCGCTCGCTCTGCCCGGTCTCCTCGAACAGGAGCCCTCGCTCCAGCGCCAGGCCGGGGTAGTCCTTGTCCGCCGCCGTGACCTTGTCGAAGAGCCGCGCCGCGTCCTCGAACCGGCGCAGGCGGCGGTAGGCCACCCCCAGCTTGAACTGGCTGCCGAGGTCTTCCTCCTTGGCGAGCGCGAGCTCGAGCTCCTGCCGCGCCTCCTCGTTCCTCCCGGTCTGGAGCGCGACCTCGGCCTTCGCCTTGTGGAGCGCCGGCAGGTCCGGGAACTTCGCCGTCGCCTCCGACAGCTTCGCGGCCGCCGCCTCGTTGCGCCCGAGGCTCGACAGCAGCGACGACAGCGCCACGTAAGCGTCGACCACCTCCGGGCGGTTCTCGCTCGACTTCACCGCGTCGAGGTACGCCTGCTCCGCCTCCTTCTTGTTGCCGAGCGCGAGCTCGGTGCGCCCGAGCCAGTAGGCGACCTGCGGATCCGCCGCGTGGGTCTTCTGCAGCCCCTTCAGGAGGTCCTTCGCCTCCTTCATGCGCTCCTGCGCGAGCCAGGTCTTCGCCTTGCCGATGTGCGCGGCGAGGTTCTGCGCGTCGGCGCGGGACGCGGCCTCGAAGCGCGCCTGCGCCTCGGAGTAGCGGCCGGACCGGTAGAGGACCTCGCCGTTGCCGATGAGCGCGCGCACCGCCTGCGGGTCGATCTTCACCGCGGCGGCGAAGGCCTGCTCGGCCGCGCTCATGCGCGACCGCGCGAGGTGGATGGTGCCGAGCAGCGTGTACGCCTCGACGATCTCGGGGTCGCTCGCGGCGGCCCGGACCGGGCCGTCGCCGGTGACCTTGCCGAGCAGGTCGAGCGCCTCCTGCTCGCGGCCCGGCGTCTGCCAGACGAGCGACGCGACCAGGGTGCGGGCCCCGACGTGGTCCGGCGACGCCTCGAGCGCGCTCCTGGCGCTCGCCTCGGCGCCGGCCGCGTCGCCGGCGAGCAGCTGCGCCCGGGCCGTGCCGAACAGCGTGCGCGCGCTCTTCTGCAGCTCGCGCGCGCGCTGCCACGCCGCAGCCGCCTTGGGCGCGTCCTTGGCGAGCAGCTCGATCTCGGCGGCGAGGACGGCGACGTCGATGTCGTCCTTGAGCTGGGCGCCGAGCGCCTGCGCGGCCTCTCGCGCGCGGGGGAGCTGGCCCGTGGCCGCGTCCTGCGCCGCGACGGCGAGGGTGAGCAGGTCGCTCGGGCGGGAGCTCGCGAGCGCGACCATCTCCTTGCCGAAGGCGTCGTCGACGGTCCGGTGCCCGAAGCGGATGCTGCGCGCGAAGGCGACGTACGCGGCGTAGGCCATGGTCGGCCGGTGGCGGGGCGCGCTCGCGCGCGTGGACTTCGCGTCGCTGAGCGCGCCGTTCGCGGCCGAGGCGGTGTCCTTGGCGAGGGCGGACTGGGTCCGCTGCCGGAGATCGGCGAGCGCCGCCTCGTGCGCGAAGGCGTTGAGCCGGTCGCTGATGAGGTTCACGCCGAAGGCGCCGACGTCCGGGACGAGCGCGAGCGCGCCGCCGCAGACGGCGGCGACGGCGAGCGTCGCGACGACGTAGCGCTTGACCTTCGACTTCTGCGGCGGGGCTTCCTGGGCAGGCGCGGGCTTCTCGGCCTGCGCCTCCGTCCCGGCGCTCAGGTCGCCGATCTCGGTGCCCGCGCCCGTGAGGTCGACCTCGTCGCCGACGCTGGGGTGCGGAGCGCTGAGCTCGATGCCCCGATCGTCGGCGTCCATCGGCGTCTGCGTGAAGTTCGCGGAGCGGTCGGACGGATCGTAGGCGGCGGGCGCGGCGCCGGCGGCGAGGTGGGTCACGCCCTCGCCGAGCGCGATCTCGTCGCCGAAATCGGCCGGCGGCATCGCGCCGGTGCTCCGGCCGAAGCCGGCGGGCGGCATCGCGCCGGTGCTCCGGCCGAAGTCGGCCGGCGGCATCGCGCCGCTGCTCGGGCCGAAGTCGGCCGGTGGCATCGCGCCGGCGCTCGGACCGAAGTCGGCCGGCGGCATCGCGCCGCTGCTCGGGGGCTCGGGCGGCGCCGGCGGGAGCGGGCGCGGGCCGGGCGCCTGGAACGCGGCGCCGACGCGCGAGTCGTCGTAGTCCGGCGGGGCCTCGTCGAAGAGCTCGGCGCCGACGATGGTGCCCGGTCCGGCGGGCAAGCCGGGGCCGGTGGCCTTCGTGGGAAGGGCGGGGCCGGTGGCCTTCGTGGGGAAGCCCGCGGGGGCCGTGGCCGGGAAGCCTGCCTGCGCCGGGGAGGGGAAGCCTGCCTGCGCCGGGGAGGGGTAGCCTGCCTGCGCCGGGGAGGGGAAGCCTGCCTGCGCCGGGGAGGGGTAGCCCGCGGACGCCGTGGCCGGGAGCCCGGCGCGAACCGGCGAGGGGAGCGGGGCAGAGGCCGGCGCGGGCAGGCTCGCGTCCGGGAACGGGGCGGGCATGCCGATGACGCCCGGGACCGAGCTCGGAAGATCTCCGGCGACGATGGGCAGATCGCCCGACGAGGGCAGCTCGGCCTCGCCGTCGCCCTCGAGCGGCAGCTCGAGCTCGCCGAAGCCGAACGACATGGAGCCGCTGCTGGCGCGCGCCGGAGGCGCCGGGGGCGCGTCGTCGTCGAGGTCTCCGAAGTCGTACTCCGGGGCCACGCGCGGGGGCGCGACGTCCCCCATCCCGCGGGTGCGCCCGCGGCCGAGCGGCTGCGAGGCGGCCCCGGAGTCGCGCGTGCCGGGCACGCCGGGCGAGGACGGAGCGCTCGGCCGCGAGTCCCGCAGGCCGAACCCGAGGGTGCGCCGGCTGCTCGGAGGAAGCGGATCGACCCGCGCCGGCAGGTCGGCCTCGGCGAACGCGGTGGGCGTCGCCGGAGCGGTGCGCGACTGCGCGCGCGACCGCGCCGAGAGCGGCGCCGGCGCGGCGGGCGCGTTGCCGTAGACGACCGGCAGGTCGTCGGGATCGAGCCCTTGCACCTCGGCGTCCGTCGGGCTCGGGAGCTCGACCATGAGGTCGATCTCGCCGAAGCCGCGCCGCTGCGGCACCGTCTTGGCGTTGCGCCGATCGGACGGGGCCGGACGATCGGGGACGTCGGGCAGGCCGATCTCGCCGAAGACCTCGGGGCCCGGCGGCTCAGGAGCCGGCGCGGGCGGCGCGGGCGGCGCGGGCGGCGCGGGCCGCTGGGGGACCGTGGTCGCCGCGCGGCGCGGCGGCGTGGCCACCGGCGCCGGCGCCGGACGTCGGGGCGGCGCGACCGCGGGGAACGCGACGTCCTCCGGGGCCGCCACGGGCAGATCGGCGTCGTCGTGCGTCGCCGGCGCGCTCCGCTCCGAGAGCTGCAAGCTTCCCGCTCCAGCCCGCGGCGCGGGCGTCGGCGCAGGCGCAGGCGTCGGCGCAGGGGTCGCGCCCCCCTTGGTCACCAGCAGGCTCGTGCCGCACTTCGGACAGCGCATCCTGAGCCCCGCAGGGGGAACGCGCTTTTCGTCGACCTGGTACGGCGATTTGCATCCGTCGCACTCGACCTTGATCATGCTCCCCGACCCAATGCCGGCGCTGCGAGGGTTTCCGCAGGCGCCTTCACGCTCGTTCGGCCTGCGATAAGGCCGGGATGCCCCGACATCCGCTCTCCTTACTAGCAGGGCTTGTGGTCCTTGGATCGCCTCTTCTACGGGCCGTCCTCAAATCGGCGATTTCCTCGGGCATATCGCGTGCTTGTCTCCGGCGTGAAGCCGGGACGGCGCCGGCGTTGAGCCGGGACAGCACCGGCGTGAAGGCCTCGCCAAGCGTCCTCCACCTGTGCTAACGCGCTGCCGCCCATGCAGCGCTCGACGGCGGTCATCTACACGCTCTTCTTTGCGGGCGCGCTGGCGTTCGTCATCGCGAACGGCGGTCCGAAGGGGGGGCGCGGCGCGGCCGGCGCGCCCGCCGACGCGGGCGCCGACGCCGACGCCGACGCGGGCTCGCCCGCGGCGACGGCGGCCGGCGACGGCGACGCCGGGACCGACGCCGGCGCAGAGGGGCTCGTCCAGGAGAGCGGCCCGGAGCTGGCCGTGCGATCCGACGCGGGCGTCACGCTCCTCTCGGGCGAGGCGCCGCCCGCGCTGTCGGGCGAGGCGCCGAAGAAGGTGCGCTTCGGCGTGGTGCTGGTCCAGTACCGCGGGGCGCAGGGCGCGCCGCAGAGCGCGCGCCCCAAGGACGCCGCGCTGGCGCTCGCCAGGGAGCTCGCCGAGGTCGCCAAGACGGACTTCAAGGCCGCCGTCGACAAGGGGGACAAGGGCTCGACCGACGATCTCGGCTACATCCCGCGCGGCGTGCTCGAGCCCGCCCCGGAGTACGAGCTGTTCAGCCTCCCCAAGGGGGGCGTGAGCGGCCCGGTCGACACGCCGCGCGGCTTTTGGATCGCGCGGCGGATCGAGTAAGTAGGGCCTACCGCGCGGCGCGTCGCCGCGCGCGCGAACGAGTGGAGATACCGTATGGCGACGATCGAGATCCGCCGGCAGCACGCGCTCACCAAGGACGAGGCCAAGAAGCGCGCGGAAGAGCTCGCGCGGGGCATGGAGGACAAGCTCGGCATCCGGTGGCGATGGGACGGCGATCTCATCCGGTTCGACGCCCCGGGCGGCGCCGCGAAGGGCACGACGGGCCTCGTGCGCGTCGAGGCCTCCGCCGTCCAGGTGGACATCGATCTCCCGTTCCTGCTGAAGGCGATGAAGGGCATGGTCGAGTCGAAGGTCAACGAGAAGCTCGACGCCGTGCTCTCCAAGGCCTAGCCGCGGCGGCCGGGCTCGACCCGGAGGGCGCCCCCGGCGCCTCGATCGCCCGCCGCGCCGGCGCCCGCCGCGCGGCTGCCCGAGGCGCATCGTCGCCCCGCGCCCCGTCGTCCTCGCCTCGGTCTCTTCTCGTCCATCGCCCGCGCAGGCCCGCGCCGGCGAGCGACCTCCACCCGAAGCGCCGCGCGGATCGCGCGTGGCAGCGCCCGTGAGCACCTCGCTTTCCAGGGGCGCGCGCGCGGCGGTCGCGGCCGCGCGCGGCGGCCGCAGCGGTCGCGGCCACGCGCGCCGCGGCCACGCCGCGGCCACACCGGAGGAGCGGCCGCGCGTGGCGCTGCCCGAGCCCACCCCCGCCCGGCGAGCTTTACTCCGCGACGTTCGGTTCGCTACTCTCCGCCATCGTCATGCGTTGCGCACAGATCAGACCCCCTTCGGAGGCGACGCGAGCGAGATGACGGTTCAGGTACCCGAGGGGCACGTGGAGAGCATGACGGCCCTGATCGCGCGGCTCCGCGCGGAGCAAGGCGACCAACCGGAGCGACAGCTCCAGGCGCTCCTGTTGCACGAGCTCGGCGCGCTCGAGGAGGCGCTCGGCGAAGAGCCCACGGCCGCGCGCGACTACCTCGCCGCGTTCAACGCCGACCCCCAGTTCCGCGAGCCGCTCGAGGCGCTGGTCCGCATCCTCACCCGCCGCAAGTCGATCAAGAACCTCGGCAAGCTGCTCGACGCGCTCACGCGCGCCGCGGCCACGCCCGAGGAGCGGGCGCGCGCGTTCTGGGAGCGCGCGGCGTACCTCCAGGACCACGAGCAGAACCTCGCGGCGTCCAAGGAGGCGCTCGAGGAGGCGGCGCTCAGCAACCCGGAGGACGCGACGCCGTGGCTCGAGCTCGAGCTCATCGCGGCCAAGGAGGGGGACCTCGCCGGCCGCATGCGCGCGATCGAGGCCCGCGCCGAGCTCGCGACCGACGCGACGTGGAAGGGGCTGCTCTTCATCGAGCTCGCCGACCTCGCCGCCGCGACCGAGAACGTGGAGCGCGCTTACGAGCTGCTCGACGCGGCCGCCGCCCTGGAGGGGCGGGCGCGCTTCCGGTCGCAGCTCGCGCTCGAGGCGATCGCGCGGCGCGAGGAGGACCTCGGCGCGCTCGCGCGCGCCCTCGAGGGCCAGGCGGAGCTCATCGCCGACGCGCTCGACGACGAGGCGAGCGGCGAGGCCAACGGCGTCCCGCGGTACATGCGCAAGCCGGAGTACGCGGCCGACGCGTGGCTCCGCGCCGCCGAGCTGACGCAGCGCGCGGGGACGGGCGGCTTCGCGTCGCTCCTCGAGCGGGCCGCGGAGCGGCTGCCCCAGTCGGCGCTGCTCGGGCGGGCGCGCATCGCCGCCCTCGAGGCCGCCGGCGAGGCCGAGGCCGCCGCCGGCCTGGCCAAGCAGGAGATCGCGCGCGGCGCGAGCGGGCCCGGCGCCGCGGCGCTGTGGCTCCGCATCGCCGAGGCCGCGGCGCTGGCGAGCGACCGCGAGGCCGCTCTCGCGGCGCTCCGGAGCGCGCTCACGGCCGACCCGCAGTGCATCCCGGCGCGCGCGCTGGAGATCGATCTGCTCGGCGACGGCCAGGACCCGTCCGCGTTCGCGGCCTCGCTCGAGGCGATGGCGGCGTCGTACGGCAGCGACGAGGCGAGGGGGCGCGCGCTGCTGCTCGCGGCCTACGTCTGGGCGGTGCGGACGGACGACGTCGGCGCCGCGAAGGACGCCCTGTCGCAGGCCGGCATGGCCGGCGTGCACCCGGGCGTGCTCGCGCGCTTCGGGCGGTCGTTCGCGGCGCTCCGCGGCGACGCGGCCTGGTACGAGGAGTCGACGAAGCGGCTGCTCTCGACCGGCGTCGACCCGGCCGAGAAGGCGAGCCTGTGGTTCGAGATCGGCCGGAGCCGCCTGCTCCGGGGCGACGCGGACGGCGCCGAGGGCGCCTTCGCCGAGCTCGCCGCCGCGGGCGCGGACGACGGCGGCGCCGCGCCAAACGCGTGGCTCGGGCGGGCGCTCGGCGCCTTCGCGGTCGATCTCGTCCGCAGCCGGCGCGAGCGCGGCGACGAGCCCGGCGCCCCCGGCCCGCGGCGCTCGCCGACGGTGATCGAGGCGCTCGCGGAGGTCGAGGGCCCGGAGACCGCGCGCGGGCTGTGGCTCGTCGCGGCCCTGCGCAGCGCGCGCAGCGGCGAGGTCGATCGCGCGCGGAGCCGGCTCCGCGCCCTCTTCGAGCAGTCCGCGGACGACGAGGTCGTCGCGGTGTTCCTGGCCGAGCTGGAGCGGCGCGCCGGGAGCCCCGCCGCCGCGGCCGCGACGCTCTCGACCTGCGCCGCGGCGATCGACGACGCCGATCTGTCGGCGGCGCTGCACATCGAGGCGGCCATCCTGCTCTGGCGCGCCGGCGAGCGCGGGCGCGCCGTCGAGGAGCTCGAGGCGGCGCGGGGCAAGGCGCCGCGGGCGGGCGCGACGGCGCTCACCTGGGCGCTCCGCGGCCACGAGGCGAGCGATCTCCTCGGCCGGCGCCGCGCCCTCGAGGTGGCGGGCGAGGCGGGCGAGGACCCGGCGGCGCTCGCGCTGTCGCGGTTCGGCCTCGAGATCGGCGCGGCCGAGGGCGGCGACGCCGACGAGGCGCTCGCGACGCTCGAGGCGCTGGAGTCGCAGGCGAGCGACGATCTCGCCCTGGCCGCCGCGCTCGGGCGGCTGCTCTGGCAGCCGGCGCTCGAGCAGCGGAGCGCCGTCGAGCGCGCGCTCGACTACATCGAGGAGCGGGGCGACGGCGCCACGTCCATCGCGCACGCCGAGCGCTTCCGCCTCGCGCGCACGCTCGATCATGACCGCGCGCGCACCGCGGCGCGCGCGGCGGCGTGGGCCGCGGCCGACCCGAGCCCGCACGCCGAGCTCGAGTGGCTCGGCGCGGCGCTCGGCGCCGAGGACCGCGAGGCCGAGGTCGCCGCCCGGAGCGCCCTCGCGCGCCACATGGAGGGCGAGGCCCGCGCGGCGATGGAGGCCTCGGCCGCGATCGTCGGCGCGCTCGACCAGCCGAACCTGCCGCGCCCGTTCCTGTCGGGCGAGCACGCGCCCGCGCAGCTCGCCAACCTGGAGCTCGCGCTCCCGGGCTGCGATCCGCGGCGCCGCGCCGCCGCGCTGCACGGGCTCGGCGACGCGCTCGGCGAGGACGCGCAGCTCACCGCGCTCGCGCTCGCGGGCTGGTCGGACTTCGCGGCCGGCGATCACGAGCGCGCGCTCGGCGCGTTCCGCGCGGTGGTCGAGCGGAGGCCCGACGACGTCGCCGCCTGGGAGGGCGTGCGCGCCACGTCCGAGGCGCTGCGCGACCCGGTGTCGACGGCGCTCGCCTCGGCCCAGCTCGGCGCGCTCTGCAAGGACGACGCGCGCGGCGCGGGGTTCTGGGAGAGCGCGGGGCTCCTGCTGCTCCAGCACACCGAGGCGCACGACGACGCCGAGATCGCCTTCGACCGCGCCTTCGCGCGCGACCCGCGGCGCGGCGTCGCCTTCGACCGGCTGTTCCGCCGGGTCCGCGCGCGCAACGAGGACGATCGGCTGCTCGACATCATCGAGCGGCGGCTCGGCGTGGCCGACAACGACCTCGAGATCTGCAAGCTGTTCTGGGAGCGCGCGCGCGTGCTCCGCAAGAAGGGCAAGCTCGACGAGGCGCTCGCCGCGCTCGAGAACGTGACGCTGCTCGAGCCGGATCACATCGGCGCGCTGGCGCTCTCCGCCGACATCTCCAAGGCGCAGGGCGACCTCGGCCAGGCGGCGGCGTTTTACGCCGAGCTCTCGCGGGTCGCCAAGGCGCCCGGGGAGCAGCGCCTCATGTCGGGGATCACGGCGGTCGACGCGTACGAGAAGCTCGGCGACCACGACAAGGCGCTCGAGGTGCTGGTCGGCCTGCACCGCGCCGGGCTGTCGACGCTCCCGGTCCGCGAGCGCCTCGTGCGGGTCGCCGCCCGGGTCGGCGCCTGGGAGGAGGCCACGCGCCTGCTCGAGGAGCTCATGGTCGAGCGCGACGCCCCCGACGGGCGCATCGAGGCGGCGCGGCTCGCGATGGCGATCTACCGCGACCAGCTCCGCGCGCCCCGCCGCGCGGAGCGGGCCGTGGCGAAGCTCCTCGAGGAGGCCCCGGACGACGGCGAGGCGATCGATCTCGTCCTCACGACGGACTACGACCCGGCGTTCCGCACCCGCGTGCTCGGCCGCGCCAAGGCGACGCTGATCCAGGCGCTCGCGTCGGACCCGATCGACGCGGACCGGGTCGCGCTCCTCGCGAAGATCGCCGGCGCCGGGCAGGACGCGCCGCTCCGGCAGGCCACGCTCGGCGCGCTGGTCGCGCTCGGCCGGATCGACGACGGCATCTCCGCGGAGCTCAAGAAGATCGACGCCCGCGTCCCGGCGCGGCCGCAGATCGCCCTCGACGCCAAGGCCATGGCCGACATCGCCGATCCGCTCGACGCCGGGCCGGTCGGCGAGCTGTTCGCGAAGATGGCCGAGACCATCTCCATGGCGCTCGGCCCCTCGCTCGTGTCGCTCGGCGTCGGCAAGAAGGACCGCATCGAGGCGCGCGGCGGCCACCCGCTGCGCGTCGCGGTCGCCGAGTGGATGGGCGCGCTCAGCTTCGAGACCGACTTCGAGCTCTACGTCGGCGGCCCGAGCCCCCGCGGGGCGACGGGCGTCTACGGCCAGCTGCCGGCGCTCGTGCTCGGCCCCGAGATCACGACGCCGCTCGACGCCGCCTCGCGCTCGGCGATCGCGCGCGAGGCGTTCGCCCTGCGCCGGGGCATCACGTCGCTCAGGACCCGGGACGACAACACCGTCGCCTCGCTCGTCGCGGCGGCGTGCATCGAGGCGGGCCTCGCGGTCCCCCAGCCGCCTTACGCCGTCTTCGGCGAGGTCTCGCGCGCCATCCACAAGGAGATGTCGCGCGCGACCCGGAAGGCCATCGCCGAGGTGTGCCAGCGCATCGTCTCGAGCCAGCAGGACCCGCACCGCTGGGCGCAGGCCGCCCGCAGGAGCATCGATCGCATGGCCGTCATCGCCGCCGGCGACGTCTCGCTGGTCCTCTCGGACATCCTCAACACCCCGCGCGAGCAGCTCGGCGGCGTCGTCGCCGAGAGCGAGCGGGCGCGCCAGCTGGTCGCGTTCGTCCTGTCGCAGAGCTACCTCGAGCTCCGGAAGAAGCTCGGGATGGGGGTCCGGTGAGCAAGAATCCGCAATCCAAGAGCTCCTCTGGCAACGGCGGCGAGGAGGGCACGCCGTCGCAGGAGAAGATCACCGTCCCGCCGCCGGCGATGTACGGCGCGGCGGTCTCGGAGGGCGACGTCGAGGAGGCCACGCTCCTCGCGAAGATCCCCGACGAGCTCATCAAATCGATCCGCGCCGAGGAGGGCGAGCGCGTCGGCGAGGGCGGCCTGAAGCAGCTGTTCTCGCGCGAGCCGGTGCCCGTGCCCGCGCGGCCGGCGCAGAGCGCCGGGGAGAGCGACGCGCTCCTCGACATGCTCTTCGAGGACCAGCGCGCCGACGACGCCGACGACGGGGTCGTGACCTCGGCGCCCGCGCTGCCCGGCGCGCGCCGGGGCGCCTCGCCCCCCATCCCGCCGCCGCGGCCCCCGTCGCTGCCCCGCCCCGCGGCCCCGCCGCGCTCGGGCAGGCCGAGCGACGTGAAGGCGCCCGCCGCCGATCTCGCGCCGAGCGATCGGACGCCGAAGATCCCGGCGCCGTCCGCGTCCTCGAGGCCCGCGGCGCCGCGCCCGCAGCCCGCCGCCGCGGTGCCGCCCCCGCTGCCGCCGCAGCCGCAGCCGAGGCGCCTTGAGCCGGTGCAGGACGAGGACACCGCCGAGCCGGGCGACCGCGCCACGCCCATCCCCGACGGCGGCGACTCCCCGTTCGAGTTCGCGCCGCCCAGCCTCGTGAACAGCACCCGGCGCGCCGCGGCGCCGGACTTCGACGACGAGGACACGACCGGCTTCGACGACGAGGAGACGAAGGCCCTCGACGAGCCCGGGCCCACGACCCGGCCGTACGCCGGCGAGCCGTCCGCCCCGGCGAGCCACTGGGACCAGGCCGCGATCGAGAGCGATCCCGGCGAGGTCGTGGACGAGTCGAGCCTGCTCGACGGGCCGGTCGACGAGGACGATCTCGCCCAGACGCGCGTCGCGAGCCGGAGGCCGGAGGTCGGCTCGGCGTTCGGTCCGCCGCGCTCGTCCGCGCCCGCCCGCGCGCCCGAGAGCCTCCCGCCGCTGCCGTCGATCCCGCCGCCCGCGTCCGTGTTCGACGCCGAGCAGGACGCGAGCGCGATCCTCGTCCAGTCGCAGCAGCGCGACGTCTGGGCGGCGCGCGCCGCCTGGCTCCGCGCCGAGGCGGAGCTCATCGAGGATCCGACGTCCCGGGCGCGCGCGCTGCTCCCCGTCGCCGAGCTCTACGTGATGGCCGGCGAGGACGCGACCGCCCGCGCCATCGCCGCCGAGGCGCGCGATCTCGCCCCGAGCCTGATCTTCGCCCACCGGCAGCTCCGCGGGCTCCTGATGCGCGAGGGGGACCTGCCCGCCGCCCTCGACGCGCTGGAGGCCGAGACCCGCATCCTCGGGACGCCGGCCGCGCGCTGCCACAACCTGGCGCTCGGCGCCGAGCTCTCCCGCATCTCGCTCGCCGACCCCGACGGCGCGCACAAGCGCCTGGAGCTCGCGGCCCGGATGCACCCCGCCGATCCGCGCCCGCACGTCCAGCGCTTCTGCGAGGCGCTCGCCGCGCCGGACTCGGACGCCCAGGGCTCGGCCATCGCGAAGTTCCGCCTGCCCGACGCGCCCGAGCTCGCGCCGCTCGCCGCGGCGTGCGCGCAGGTCGCCGCGCACCGCGGCGCGCTGCGGCCGGCGCGCGGCCGCGCCGCCCCCGCCACGCCGTACGAGGCGCTGCTCCGCGCCCGCGCCCACCTCCGCGCCGGCGACCTCTCCGAGGGCCTCGCGAGCCTCGAGCCCCTGCGCGGCACCTCGCTCGCGCCCGGCGTCGCATGGCTCACCGCCGCGCTCAGCGCCGCGCGCAAGGAGACCCGCCCGGCGGCGCTCGGCGCGCTCCGCGCCGTCGCCGCCGGCTCGCACGCCGGCCAGGCGCGGCGCGCGCTCGCCGCGCAGGCGATCGAGCTCGGCGACGCCGCCGCCGCGCGCGAGGCGACGCTCGACGACGGCGACGCGTTCTCGCCGGCCGACCGCATCGTCCTGTCGGCGCTCGCCGGCGGCTCCGCGGGCGAGATCGAGCCGTGGCTCGACGCCCTCGCCGACGATCCGGACTTCGCGCCGCTCTGCGCCGCGGCGAGCGCCGCCCTGAGCGACGCCGGCGGCTCGGCGGCCCAGGCGCCCGCGCCGCGGGGCGTGCGCGCCCTCGGCGGCCCGAGCGCCCGCGCCGCCGCGGTCCTCGGCCGCGCGCTCTCCCGCGAGGCCGTCCCGGCCGAGGGGGGCATCGACGCGAGCGACGCCTTCTCCCGCGCCGTCGTCACCTACGGCGACACCGCGCCCGAGAGCCCGCTCTTCCGGGCCCTCTCGCTCGAGCTCGATCTCGACGGCGACCGCGGCGCCCGCGTCGCCAGGGCCGTGGCGGCGCTCCGCGAGGTCGCGTCCGAGCGCGACAGCGCGCTCGCCGCCGCCGCGATCGCGGAGATCGCGGGGGATCAGCGGGCGGCCATGGGCGACCTCGATCGCGCCCGCGCCGCCGATCCGCAGCACGAGGGCGCCGCGCGCGCCCGCGCCGCGCAGGAGAGCGGCGTCGGCGCCGCCCGCATCCTCGCGGAGCACGCGCTCACGCTCGAGGAGGGGCCGCGCGCCGCGGTGCTCGTCACCGAGGCGGCGATCCGCCTGCTCGACGCCGGCGACAACGACGAGGGCGAGCGCCTGCTCTCGCGCGCCGCGCAGATCGATCCGAAGCTCCCCGTCGCGCTCCACCTCGGCGAGCGGAGCGCGCGCGCCCGCGTGGACCGCGACGGCCTCCTCGAGTGGCTCCGGACCCGCCGCGAGAGCGCGACCGACCCGCTGGAGCGCGCCCACGACCTCGTCCGCGAGGCGCTCCTCGTCGCCGAGGCCGACCCCGCGTCGGCCGCGTCGCTCCTCGAGACGGCGCACCGCTCGCGCCCGCAGGACATCGGCCTGCGCGAGCTCTTCGAGCGGCTCGCGCCCGAGCCCCCGGCCGACCGCGCCGCCTGGCGCGCCGAGCGCGCCACCGAGCTGATGCGCGCCCTCCACCCGGGCGGCGACGGCCGCGCCCCGGCCGAGGGCGACGACCGCGCCCCCACGGGCGTCGAGGCCGCGCGCCTCGCCCTCGAGGCCGCCCTCGAGTACGAGCGCGCCGGCGATCTCGGGCAGGCCGCCGCGTCGGCCCGCCAGGCGATCGCCGCGGGCGACGACGCGCTCGCGCCGATCGCCCTCTACCGCGCGGCCGTCGCCGGCCACGGCGCCGGCGAGCTCGTCGACGCCCTGATCCCGCGCGCCCGCGAGGCCGCGGACGCGGTGGAGCGCCTCGAGATCTACGAGCGCCTCGCGGAGCTCGACGAGCTCGGGCGCAGCGACCCCGGCAACGCCCTGCTCTGGCGCCGCTCCATCCTGGAGGAGACGCCGCACCACCTGCCGACGCTCCGCCGGGTCGCCTCCTACCTCATCGGCGAGGGGCGCGACGAGGAGCTCGAGCCCATCGCGCTCGAGATCGCGCGCGTCCTCGACGGCCCCGAGGCGATCGCGCACGCGCTCCTGTCGGCGCGGCTGCGCCTGCGCGTGCTCCCGTGGGAGGAGACGCTCGAGCCGGTCCAGATCGCGTACAGGAACGAGCCCCGGGGCATCTGGGCGCTGCGCCAGATGGCCGCGCACGCCCGCGCGAAGGCGGATCACGCCCTCGCGATCGAGGCGGATCGCCAGCTCATCGAGCGCACCGATCGCCCGTCCGAGGCCGCCGCCCTCTCGGTGCGGGCCGCCAAGGACGCCCTCCTCGCCGGCTCGATCGAGGACGCCGTCGCCTTCTTCCGGCACGCGATCACGCTCGTCCCGCACTACCTCGTCGCGCACCTCGATCTCGCCGACGCGCTCGAGCGCGGCGGCGACGCGGCCGCCGCCGCGGCCGCGCTCGAGTCCGCGGCGGGCGCGAGCGTCGGCTCCGAGGGGCGCGCGCACTCGCTCTACGCCGCGGCGGTGCTCTGGCAGGACAAGGTCCAGAACGCCGCGCGGGCCCGCGACGTCCTCGAGGCGGTCGCCACGGTCGACCCGTCGTACGCCGACGTCTTCTCGCGGCTCAAGGCGATCTACATCGCCGAGGGCGCGCGCGCCGAGCTGGCCGCCCTCCTCGAGCGCCGCCTCGACGCGGTGACGGACGCGGCGGAGCGGGTCGAGATGGAGGTCCTCCGCGGCCGGGCGCTCGCCGACGTCGGCGACGCGGCGGCGGCGAAGCGGGCGCTCGCCGCCGCGCTCGACGCGAACCCCGACCACGTCGAGGCCCTGTCCGCGTTCGCGGACGTCTGCGCCGGCGAGGGCGACTGGGCCGGCGCCGAGCAGGCCTGGATCCGGCTCGCGCGCCTCGTGCCCGATCCCGACAAGCAGGTCGCGATCTACCTCCGCCTCGGCGAGCTCTACGACGAGCACCTCCCGAACGCGGAGCGCGCCGAGCTCGCCTACCAGGAGATCCTGAAGCGCGCGCCGGGCGACGTGAGCGCGCGCGAGCGCCTCGTCGCGCTGTACAAGCGCGCCGGCGACGGCGCCCGCGCCCTCGAGCAGCAGAACCTCCTCATCAACGCCGCGGAGGCGCCCGAGCAGAAGTGCCGCCGTACGGCGGAGCTCGCCGAGATCTACGAGTCGATGGGGGACATGAAGAAGGCCGAGGCCACGCTGCTCACGGCGCGCAAGACGTGGCCCAAGGACGACTTCGCGCTCGGCGCGCTGGCCCGCTACTACCAGCGCACCGAGCAGGCCTCCGCGGCGGGCGTCCTGCTCGATCGCGCCATCGCCGACGCCCGCCGCGCGCTGAACACCGGCCGCTTCGAGCCGTACCTGTTCTCGACGGTCGCGACCGTCGCGGAGCTGCGCGGCCGCGCCGGCGCCTCGCGCATCGCGCGCGCGACGGTCGCCGCGCTCGACGGCCGCGACGCGGCGATGGGCGGCGCCGGCAACGCCGCGGGCGCGGCCCGCCTCGACGTCCACCTCGCGCCGGAGCTCATGACCGCGGCGTTCCGCGAGCTCCTGCTCAAGACCGGCCCGCTGCTCGACGCCGCGGTGCCGTTCGATCTCGACTCGATCCGCGCGACCCCGCTGCCGCCCCAGCACGCCGACATCACCGACCTGGCCCGCGGCGTCGGCGCGGCGTACGGCCTGCCCAACCTGCAGGTCTACGTGACGGCCGCGCTCGGCGCCGTCTGCGTCCCGGCCTCCTCGAGCCCGCCGAAGATCGTCCTCGGGCAGCCCCTGGTCGCCTCGCCGCGCGAGGACGTCCGGCTCTTCCTCATCCACCGCGCCGTCAAGATCCTCCAGACCAACGCCTCGGCCTTCTCGCGGACGGCGCCCATCGATCTCTGGCCGTTGCTCGCGGCCTATTTGAAGGCGCTCACGCCCTCGTGGACGCCGCAGGGCGCCGACGCCGGTCGCCTGCGCGAGTACCAGGGCCGGATCGAGCGGGTGACGGCGGGCGGGCTGGATCCGAAGCTCGGCGTGCTCGCCGCCGACGTCATCGGCTCGATCGGCAACCGGGCGTCGACGCTGAACACGGCGGTCAACGGCTGGGGGAACCGGGCTGCGTTCCTCGCGGTGGGCGACCTCAACATTGCCCTCACGGGCATCGCCTGGTCGGGCGGCCACACGAACGCGCCGCCCGCCGGGGGCAAGGACCGCGTCACCTGGATCGGGCGCAACGCCGAGGCGCGCGACCTCATCGTCTTCGCCGTGAGCGACGGCCTGGCCGAGGCGCGGGAGCAGCTCGGGTTCACCGAGTGAGCGCGCGGGCGCCCGCGCGCTCGTCGTCGCGCGCCGCCGCGCTATGTTGAGCGCGCGCCGTCGCGAGCACTTCGCCGTCGCGGAGGCTCGCGCGGCCGCGTATGCTCCGCTGCCTGTCAGCGAGCGCGCCGCCTCTCCTCGCCGGCATCGGCCGCACGTCCCTCACGATCCATGACCACGACCCTCAAGGCCAAGCGCCGCGTCTCTTACGACTGCTCGAAGTGCCCGGCCTACTGCTGCTCCATCTACGAGCGGGTCGAGGTGACGCCGCGCGACCTGCGGCGGCTCGCCCGCCATTTCGGCCTCACGCTCGAGGCCGCCGAGGAGCGCTTCACGAAGCGCTACAACGGCGAGCGCATCCTCCGGCGGCAGGCGGATCCGCTGCTCGGCCGCGTCTGTCGGTTCCTCGATCTCACGACGCGCGGCTGCACCATCTACGAGGCGCGCCCGGAGGTCTGCCGCGACTATCCCGGCAGGCCGCGGTGCGGGTACTACGACGTGCTCCAGTTCGAGCGGGAGACGCAGGACGATCCCAACGTGATGCCGCTCGTGCAGATCACGTTCCGGTCCAGGACGCCTGCGGGCTAGCTCCGCGGCTCGCGAAGCTCACGTCGTCTCGCTGCTCTCGTCCGCGTCGGCCTGCGCCTCGACGGCTCTCCTCTTCTCGTGCAGCCACTCCTCCGGCCGGTCGGCGGGATAGACCCGCAGCGACCCATCGGCCGGCCCCAGCAGGTCGGCCGCGCGCGCCGCGCCGGTGATGCGCTGCGCCGCCATGAGGCCCGACATCGCGGCGCCGGCCACCCCGTGGCTCAGCGTGCTCGCGCCGCACTGGTACAGCCCCGGGATCCTCGTCGTGACGGAGAACGACAGCGGGCCGAGCTGCCAGGGCGTCTTGGCGGTGCCGTAGGCGGCGCCGCGGTGCGAGGCGCAGTAGAAGTCGTTGGTCAGCGGCGTCGCCACCGAGCGAAACACGAGCGCGCGGGAGATCCCGGGAATGACGTTCTCCGCCGCGGCGATCATCTGATCTCCGAGCGACTCCTTGAGCGCCTCGTACTCGGCGCCTCGCTTGCCCGTGTGGGTCTTCTCCCAGCGCGTGAAGGGGCCGTGGGGCACGAACGTGAACATCTCGATCGTGTGGTGATCGCCCCGCGTCGGGTGGCCGGGGTCCTTCAGCGTCGTGATGGTCAGGAACAGCCCGTCCACCGCGCCGCGCGGCATCTGGCGCTCCGCGCGCTCGTAGATGCGGTCCACGTCCCTTCCGCGGTACCACCAGTAATTGCCTGAGTCATAGCCCATCGACCGCAGATCCATGTCCACGGCGCAGAACACGCTGAGCAGGCTCACGGAATACTCCATCCGCTGGACCTTGCGGCGCTCGCGGGCGGTCAGCTCGGGCGGGAGCAGCTCGCCGTAGGTGATCGCCGGGTCCGCGTTCGAGACGACGCTCGCCGACCGCAAGATCTCGCCCCCTTCCAGCTCGACGCCGGCCGCGCGCCCGCGCTCGACGAGGATGCGCCTCACCCGCGCGCGCGTCCGCACCCGCCCCCCGAGCCGGCGCAGCGCCCGGATCATCGCGAGCGGGATGCGCCTGGCCCCCCCGCGCGGGTAATACCCGCCGTCGAGGTAATGGCCAATGATGCTCGCGTGGATCGGCAGCGCGACGCGCGACGGCGAGAGGCCGTGATCTCCCCCCTGCGCGGCGAGGAACGCGCGCAGGAGCGGGTCGCGGATCGTCGCGTCCAGCAGATCCTCCTGGGTGCGGAGGCCCCAGCGCACGAGGTCCGGCGCCTTGAACGGCAAGAGCAGCACCTTCGGGAACTCGAGCATCTCGTCGACGCGGCCGAGATCGTCGCTCAGCCCGCGGAGGACGCGGAAGTACCGCGCGATCCCCGCCGCCTCGTGGGGGAAACGCGCGGTGAGCCGGGCGACGAGCCGCTCGAAGCCCTTGGGCACGTCGAACCGCTCTCCGCCGACGATCAGGTGATCGATCCCGTCCGGGTTGAGCTCGCAGAACTCGAGATCCTCCGAGAGGCCGAGCCCCTCATAAAGCCGCCTCACGGCGCCTCCCGGGCCGAGCTCGCCGATGTAGTGGACTCCCGGGCTGAACAGATAGCCGTCCAGCGCGAAGCTGTGGGTCCACCCGCCGGGGAGGTAGTGTTGTTCGACGACGATCACCTTCTGTCCGGCGCGCGCGAGCGCGAGCGCGGCCGTGAGCCCGCCGGCGCCCGATCCGATCACGACGGTATCCGCGTCCCTCATGCGTCCCCCCTCGGACTCCGATGCTCCGAGGAGGAGCCTGGCTGCGCGCTTCCGTCGCTCGTCTTATTTGCCGCCGTCCTGCTTGCGGCCGTCCGGCTTGCCGCCGTCTCGGCCGCCGTCGGGCGGCGCTCCGGCGTCGGGCGGCGCCCTGTCCGCCTTCTCCAGGTTCATGAGCACCAGCGGACAGACGACCGGCACGGCGCGGCTCGGGGTCTGCGCCGACTCGCGCATGCACGTCTTGCCGGTCAGGCGAACGCGCTCGCCCACCTCCAGGTCGGGCGGGCACACGACCGTCTGGGACGCGGAGACGAGGTCCCCGTCGATCCAGAAGAGCTCGCAGCCGTCGTCCGTCCGCCGGAGGTGGTAATACCGCGTCGGCCGCCGCGGCGCCGGCGTGCCCTCGGCCGCGAGCGCGTCCCCGCCGTCGAGCGCCGGCGCCGCCGCGCCCTCCCGCCCCGCGTCTCCCTGGCATGCCGCGACCCCGACGAGCAGCGCGGGCAGGGCCCGCGCGACGAACCCGATCCCCCGGCGCGGCGACGTCGATGACGGCATCGGTGCGCCTTCCGGACCGGGCGCGATCACCGGCTCGGGAAGAACAGGATGGACATCTTGGTCAGGAAGAAGTCGGCGATCAGGATGGCGATCGACGTCACCACCACGGTGCGCGTGGTCGCGTGGCCGACGCCTTCCGTTCCGCCGCGTGTGATCAGCCCGAAGTGACATCCGACGAGCGCGATGATCGCCCCGAAGAAGGGCGTCTTGTACATCCCGCTGAAGTAATCCATGAACGTGACCGAGCTCAGCGCCGTCCTCAGGAAGAAGCCGGCCGGGATGCCGAACTCGGTCGCGCAGATCAGCATCGCGCCGCTGAAGCCCAGCACGAGCGCGAACGCGCCGAGCACCGGCATCACCACGATGCTCGCGAGCAGCCGGGGCAGCACGAGCTTCTTCACCGGGTTGGCGCCGAGGGCGCGGATCGCGTCGATCTGCTCGGTGACGGCCATCGATCCGACCTCCGCCGCGATGCCGGCGCCGATGCGGCCGCCCACGATGACCGCCGTCAGCGTCGGCGCGAGCTCGCGCGAGAACGACAGGCCGATGATGCGGCCCGTGTACTCCATGCCCCCGAACTTCTGCAGGCCGATGGCGAACTGCACCGCCATGACCATCCCGACGAACAGCGCCGTCACGGACGCGATCGCGGCCGAGCGCACGCCGAGCGACTCCATCTGGTAGATGGTCGAGCGCAGCTCGAGCGGCCGCTCGAAGATGGCCTTGATCGCCCCCCAGGTCATCCGCCCGAACTGCCCGAGGTGCTCGACGAACCCGACGGCCGTGTCGTTGATCCTCGCGACGAGCGGCGGGAGCGGCGGCGGGGCGAGGCTGGACGGCCCCCGGCTCCCGGGGGCCAGGCTGCTCGGCGGCAGGCTGCTCGGGCCCGCGCTGGCCGGGGCCGGGCTGTTCGCGGAGGGCGGCGCCGCCTCCAGGGGACGTTTGCGCTCAGTCGTCATCGGCCGGCAGGGTCGAGAAGCCGCGGACCATCCGCGTGAACGCCGGCTCGCCGGCGGCGTAGCGGGCGGGATCGGCGATGAGGAGCATGTCGTACACGCAGCCGTTCTTCTTGAGCACCCAGACGTCGAACACCTTCGGCACCCCGTCGAGCTTCGCCGAGAGGACCGTGTGCATCGCCTCGCGGCCGTCGAACGGGACGACCTCCTGCTTCAGCACCTCGCGCTCCGTGAAGTGCAGGAAGAGGTGGTTGGTCAGCGAGACGAGCGGGACATCGTCCTCGTTCCGGCAGCGTCCGTTCAGGGCGATGGTCGCCCCGTTCGCCTCGTCGCGGTACGCCACGGCGGCGTCGGACACCGAGAGCTGCTTCCAGCTCGCCGGCGCCGCGGGCACGCGGAAGGCGACCTCCGAGCCGCGGTAGACCGTTCCGTCGAACGACGGGCCTCCGCAGCCGGCGAGCGCGACCGCGAGCGCCAGCAGCCTGGCCCGGGGGTTCGCTGCCTCTGCCGCAGAACCGCCGGCGGTGGGGCGCCTTCGAAGGGGTCGTCGCATCGCTGCGGCCCGGACGCTATCACGCTTTTGCATCCTGGGCGAACCACGAGCGCCGCGATCGCGCCGCGCTACCAGCCCCAGGGGTCACGCCGCCGCGGCGCGTCCCACGGCGCGGGGCGGCGGGCTGCCGGGCGCCGGGGCGCCGCGCGCCAGTGCTGCCAGCGCTCGTGCTCGCGCGGGGAGCGCCCCACCATGAAGAGGCGGACGAGGAAGAGCCCGGCGACGAACCCCCCGAGGTGCGCGAAGAACGCGACGCCGCCGCTGCGCATGCCGATGGAGCCGAGCCCGTTCAGCAGGTTCACCACGAAGTACTCGAGGATGACCAGCCACGCCGGGAGCTCCAGGAACAGGCCGAAGATGAACCACAGGAGAAAGATCGGGTTCAGCACCGTGATCGGCGAGCGCGGGTAGAGCGACGCGTACGCGGCCAGCACGCCCGAGATGGCGCCCGAGGCGCCGACCATGGGGATCATCGATCCGGGATCGATCAGGATCTGGGCGCCCGCGGCGGCGATCCCGGACAGCACATAGAACGCCGCGTAGCGGAGGCTGCCCAGCGCATCCTCGACGTTGTCGCCGAAGATCCAGAGGAACAGCATGTTCCCGCCGAGGTGGGCCCACCCCGTCGGGTCGTGCATGAACATGCTGCTGAAGACGGTCCACCAGGTGTCGGTCGGCTCCGTCAGCAGCTGCACCGGGACGAGGCCCCACAGGGAGAGCAGCCGGTCGGGCGGGAACCCGGCCGCGATCATCGACCGCATCCAGAAGAAGCCGAGGACGTTGGCCGCGATCAGCAGGTAGTTGACGATCGGCACCTTGCGGGTGGGCAGTTGGTCTCGGACGGGCAGCATCGCGATCTACTTAAGCACGCGGACCGGTGACAGCATCCGCCGGCCTTGATAGACCCGGGGGCCATGCCCGAGGTGCGGCTCCGCGACACGCTGGCCGAGGCGCCTGCCCCGCTCGGCTCGCCGGTGCGCGGCGAGGTCCGCCGCGCGCGCTCCCCGGCCGCGGCCGTCCTCAGCACCAGTGGACGAAAACGGCAGGCAGATCTAGGTTTCCGCCCGATGCGGGCCCCTCGCGGCCCGCGTCGCCTGCATCTCCTGCAGCCCAGAATGACGACGGACGACCATGGCTCGTGATCTCTACTCCGTGCTCGGCGTCTCGCGCGATGCGGACGAGGACACCATCAAGAAGGCGTTCCGCAAGCTCGCGATGAAGTACCACCCGGACAAGAGCCCGGGGAAGGCCAACGAGCAGAAGTTCAAGGAGATCAACCAGGCGCACGAGGTGCTGAGCGACAAGGCGAAGCGCGCGCTCTACGACGAGTTCGGCGAGGAGAGCCTGTCGCAGAACTTCGACGCCGAGCGCGCGCGCGCCTACCGTCGCTACGCGAACGCCCGGGCCGCCGGCGGGGGCCGCGGCGCGCCCGGCAACTTCGACGTGCAGGAGATCTTCGGCAACGCCGGCGGCGGCGCCGGCGACCTCAGCGACATCCTCGGCGATCTCTTCGGCCGCGGCCGCGGCGCCGCGGGCCGGCGCGGGCAGCCCATGCGCAGCCGCGGCAGCGACGTCGAGCAGGACCTCACCATCGACTTCGTCTCGGCGGTGCGGGGCACGACGCTCCAGCTCCAGCGCGAAGGCGAGCCCGAGCCGGTGACCGTGCGCGTCCCGCCCGGGGCCGCCGAGGGGAGCCGCCTGCGCATCCGCGGCCAGGGCGGCCCGGGCATGGGCGGCGGTGAGCCGGGCGATCTGCTGCTCAACATCCACGTCACGCCGCACCCGTTCTTCAAGCGCGAGGGCGACGATCTCCACCTCGACGTGCCCGTCACCCTGGGCGAGGCCTACCGGGGCGAGAAGATCCGCATCCCCACGCCCGACGGCGAGGTGACGCTCAAGATCCCGGCGCGCACCCAGACCGGCCAGGTCATCCGGCTGCGCGGCAAGGGCATCGCCCGCAAGGGCAAGGAGCCGGGGGACCTCTACGTGAAGTTCGTGGTGCACGTCCCGACCGCCGACGACCCCGAGGTGGCGAAGGCGATCGAGCTGCTCGACGGCAAGGTGGAGGCGCCTCGCGGCGATCTCCGGTTCTGAGCGCAGCGCCCCGCCGCGCGGCGATCCGCCCCGGCGGTCGCGCGCGCGGGCGCGGCTCCCAGGTCGACCTCCCATGAAGCTGCCGCTCGCGATCGATCCCCGGCCCCTCCTCGCGGCGGCCGTCGCGCTCGCCGCGTGCGCGGCGCCGCCGCGCCCGTCGCCGCGCGCCGCCGGACTCCCTGCGCCCGCCGCCGTCCAGCCTGCGCGCCCGCCGCGGCCCGCGGGCGCGCCGGCGGCCGCCGCCGCTTCCACCGCCGCGTCCGGCGCGGCCGCGCCGTCCGCGCCGCCCGCGCCCTCGGCGGTCGCGCCCGCCGCGTCGGCGGCGCTCGGCGCGGCGGGCGCCGCCGACGCGGCCCCGCCCGCCGCGTCCGGCGAGGGCGGCGCCGCTGGCGCGGCCGCGCCGCAGGGGCCCTCGATCGCGATCGAGCCGCCCTACAAGCTCGGCCGGCACCAGGTGCCCCGCGGCCAGGCCGAGGCGGCGGAGCGGGATCGCTGGAACGCCGGGGGCAGGGGAGAGCCGCCCGCGCCGCCGCCGGCGGCCGAGGGGCACCCGCTGCCGCGGATCATCGTGGACATCGACAGCGTGAAGGGGCCGCTCAAGGCGCGCGAGGTCGAGCGCATCGCCCGGCGGCACCTCTGGGTCCACGTCTACGGGTGCTACCGGCTGCGCGCGTACAGGGATCCGTCGCTGCACGGCAAGACCACCGTGCGGCTCACGGTGAGCCGCGCCGGCAAGGTGACGGGCGCGCGCGCGACGTCGTCCACGCTCTCCGCGCCGGACGTCGTCTCGTGCCTCGCCGCGCGCGCGCGGTCGCTCCCGCTGCCCAGGGCCAAGGCCGGCTCGACCGTCGTCGCCACGCTGCAGGTCTACCCGGGCGACGATCCGGTCGAGCCTCCGCCGTCCGTCCTCGCTCCCGGCCCGGGCGAGCTCCGGCCCGACGCGATCGAGGCCGCGGTGGCCGAGGCCATGCCCGCGTTTCGGAGCTGCTACGAGGCGGCCCTCGCCGGCGCGCCGGCGCTCTGGGGCCGGCTCGCCATCCGCTTCCACGTGACCGACGGCGGCGCCGTCGACGAGGCCTTCGAGGTCGAGTCGCGCTTCCCGGACGAACGGCTCACCCGCTGCGTGCTCCGGCGCGCGCGCGCGCTCACGTTCCCGGCGCCGGAGGGCGGCGACCTGCGCTTCGTCGTGCCGCTCCGTTTTTCGCCCGACCCGCAGGGCCCCTGACGGCCGCGCCCGACGTGGGCGGCCCTCCCCGTGCGCTCCCCCCGTGCGAACGCTCACAGCGCATCCACGGCCGAGGCGATTTCGCAATCGATTCGCGCCGCTACAAATTGCGCCCCGAGGTCGATGTGCAACTTTACCGTGGGGGAGGAGGCTCAGGTATATGAACACCACACCGGGCACCATCGTTGGGGGGAAATATCTGCTGGAGAGGCAGCTCGTGCGCCCAGGCGCGCGGCCAGCGCGCGACCGAGGCTCGGTCTGGGTCGCGCGCGAGCTGCGGCTCGGGGGGCGCGTCGCCCTGAAGCTCTTCCACCCCGACGCTGGCGCGACGGGAGAGCTCCTCCGGATCGATCGTTGTGTGCGCGCTGCCGCCGGGCTCTCGTCGCGGCACGTGGTGCGCGTGCACGACCACGGCGCCGAGGGCGACGTCGTCTACCTGGCCATGGACCTGCTCTCCGGCGAGGATCTCGCGGCGCGCCTGGTCCGGCGCAGCCGGCTCTCCCTGCAGGAGGCGGCGCGCATCGCCGTGCAGGCCGGCGAGGCCCTGCGGTGCGCCCACGCGGCGGATCTCCTCCACCAGGGCCTCCGGCCGGAGAGCCTCTTCCTCGCGCTGGACGGCGGCGAGGAGGTCGTGAAGGTGCTCGATCTCGGGCTCCCGAGGGCGGTCGCGCCGCGGCTCGTGGGCGAGGTCGCGGCCGAGGTGAGCGCGAGCTCGCTCCACTACCTCAGCCCCGAGCAGATCCGGTCGGAACGTACCCTCGATGCGCAGACCGATCTCTGGTCGCTGGCGGCGGTCCTGTTCCGCGCGGTGACCGGCCAGCTCCCGTTTCCGGGCGACATCGCCAGCGTCGTCGCCTCGAAGATCCTGCTCGCGCCGCCGCCTGCGGCGACGCAGCTCGTGCCGAGCCTGCCTGCTGCGCTGGACGGCTTCTTCGAGAAGGCGTTCGCGCGCGATCTGGCGCGGCGCTTTCGATCGATCGAGGAGATGGCGGAGTCGCTCGTCCGCATCGCGGATCTCGCGCCGCCTCCCTCGTCGGGCGTGCTGCGTCCGCCCCCGCCGGCGCGCGTCCCCCCGTGGGCGGCCGCGGCGCGGCCGCTGGCCGCGCTGTCCGCGGAGGTCGCGTCCGGCGCTGCTGCGCGGGCGGATCCCGACCCCGAGCCGCCGAGCGCGGGCCAGCGGGCGGCCCCGGACACGCTGCTCAGCGCGGAGAGCGCCGACGTCCTGCGCGGGCTCGACGGCCCGCCCGCGCGCGGCGCGTGGCTCCTCCCGGCGGGCCTCGTGGCGCTGCTCGGCGCGGTGGCGCTCGCGACGAGCGCTCGGCTGGATCGCCCCGCGCCGGCGATGGCCGTCAGCGGCGCCAGGGCGGCGGTGCTCTCGGCCTCCTTCGCGGTGCGCCGCGCCGAGCCGTTGCCCGCCGCGGCCTCGTCCGCGCTCTTCCGGCGAGCCCCTCACGCCTCTCCCCAGCGCAGCGCCCACGCCGCCACGGCTGCGCCGCCGCACGCCGCGCCGCCGCGCCCGGCGCGGCCGGGCTCCTCGGCGGGGCCCGCGCCCGCGCGCGTGCGCCACGGCTTCGCGCCGGACTGAGCGAGCGCGGCGCGCGCGTGCTTCAGCCGCTCCGGGACGCGTCGTCCCCCGCGGCATCCTTCTCGGCGGCATCCTTCTCGGCGGCGGCCTTCTCGGCGGCGGCCTTCTTTTCCTGCGCGAGGTCGTGCGCCTTGCGCGCCTCGTGCGCCGCGCGGATGGCCGACAGCGGGCCGCGCGCGTCGCGGCGCGTCCGCTCGGCTTCCGCGCGGGGCTCGCTTCCGTTCCCGATGCGCGCGCCGGTCATCACCTCGAAGTACCCGAACGCGCTCCAGACGGCGCCGAGCGTGTGCGCGATCTCGGAGCCCTCCGGCCCGAAGTACCCCACCGCGCCGCCGTAGACCCACCGCGGGCCGGCCTCCAGGCTGCGGCTGATGGCGCTCGCGCGCGCTGCCGGCTGGCCGACGGCGCTGCCGCCCGCGAAGGCGGCGCGCATCACCTCGACGAACGACGCGTCCCCGGGGCGCGGCTCGGCCGACGGATCGCGCTCGGCGCGCACGAGCGTCTCGCCCGACGTCCCCGCGATGGTGAGCCCCGGCGCGAACGGCGACTCGGCGAAGTCGAGGAAGTAGAGGTGCGTCGACGGCGCGAGCAGCCGCAGCGCGCGGTACACATCGAACGGATCCGCGCCCCGGAGCGGTGACCGGAACTTGCGGGCGAGCACCACCTCCGTCGCCTCGCCGGCCGCGATCCGCTCGCGCGCGGCCGCCACCTTCGCCGCGTAGCCCTCGTCGGTCACCGGCGTCTCGAGGTGCTCCGGCAGCGCCTCCGGATCGAGCGCGGGCAGGCCCGGCTGCTCCGGCCCGTGCGTCATCTCCCAGGCGCAGCGGTTCACCGCGCCCTGCGATCGGCCGGCGATGGTCATCGTCTGCGCCACGCTGTCGAACACGACCACGGTCGCGTCCTTCAGCACGCGCCCGAGGTACATCTCCTCGGGCCACGGCTCGATGCCCATGAGCTGGTGCAGCGTATCGTACGAGAGGAAGCCGACCCACGACCGGCAGACGCGGGCGGCCAGGTCGCGCGGCGAGCCCGGCGCCGCCGGCTCCGCGAGCCCCTCCGCCAGCGCCTCGAACGGGTCGAACCCGCTCGGGAGCAGGCTCTCGGCGCGCGCCCGGTACCCCAGGATCGCGTAGCGGCCCCAGCGCTCGCCGGAGACGGCGGACTCGAACATGAACGACGATCGGCCCGGGGCGTGGGCGCGGAGCGCGGCGTAGGCGCGGACCGGCGTGATGTGATCGGCCGGGAGGGTGCGGGTCACGACGGAGCTCATCGCCGCCGAGCCTACACGACGTTGCGCCGTCCGGCGAAGGAGGCCAAGGTTGCCCGGGAACACCGTGCGAAGCGCGATCGTCCTCTCGTCGGTCCTCTGCCTGGCTGCCTGCGGCGGCGCCCAGCCCGCCCCGTCCGATGCCCGCACCACCGTCGTCTCGCTGCGGAACATCGACTGCGAGGCGTGCGGCGCCGAGCTCGTCGCCGATCTCCGCGAGCGCCCCGGCGTCTACGCGGCCACGTTCGACAAGCGCCGCGCCGAGATCGCCGTCACCGCGTCGAGCTCGTTCGACGTCGCGGGCGCCGTGAAGCAGCTCGCCGCCGACGAGGGGTTCGAGGCGGTGCTCGGCGGCGGCAAGGGGCAGTACCTCGGCTGGGCGACCTTCCCCGAGGGGGCGGACGCTCGGACGATCTCCGAGGGCGGCGCGGACATCCCCGATCTCGGCGCCCACGTCGTCCCGGGCAAGGTCACGGTCATCGATTTCGCGGCGAGCTGGTGCCTGCCGTGCCGCAAGCTGGACGCGCACATGGCCAAGGTGATCGAGGCTCGCCCGGACGTCGCCTACCGCAAGCTCGACATCGGCGACTGGGGCACCCCGCTCGCCCAGCGCTACCTGAAGCACGTCTCGAAGCTGCCGTACGTGATCGTCTACGACACGACCGGCGCGCACCTGGACGCGTTCGCGGGCCTCGAGCTCGACAAGCTCGACGCGGCGATCGAGCGCGGCGCGCGGCGCTGAGCCGGCGCCCGCCCGGTCGCCCGCGTGCGCGGCGGTGTCCGCCGCGGATCAGTAGTGGCCGAAGAGGTCCTGGATGCGCGACTCGAGGGCGACCGCGATCTTGTAGAGCGACGAGATGGACGCCGACGACTCGGCGCGCTCGATCTGCGAGAGCAGCGACACGCTGAGCCCCGTGCGGCGCGCCATCTGCTTGAGCGTCAGGTCCTTGTCCTTGCGGAGGTTCCTGATCGTGTCGCCGATGACGCGGTGGAGCTGCTCTTCGGGCGTCCGCGCGAGGCCCTTCTTGCGCATGACGCGGGCGAGCACCTCGCGGAACTCGTCGACGTTGAACGGCTTCTTGATGTAGTCGACCGCGTCGAGCTTCATGGACGCGACGGCGCTCTCGAGGTTGGGGAAGCCGGTGAAGATGACGACGGCGATGTCGTTGTCGACCTTGCGGATGCGCTTGAGCACCTCGATGCCGTCGAGCTTCGGCATCATGAGGTCGAGGATGATGAGGTGGTAGCCGCCCGCGCGGACCTCCTCTTCCACGGTCGTGGGATCGCCCAGCGTCTTGACCTGATAGCCGTCGCGCTCGAGCAGCGTCTGCATGTAGTCACAGATCGCCCGGTCGTCGTCGACGATCAGAATGCGCACAGCGGGAAGCTCAATTGCCACCTGTTCCTCCTCTCACGTACCCGTCGTAGGACCGCCGAAGCCGGTCGCCTTTGTCTCACGTCCGACCGAAGCTGGTCGCCCGTGTGTCACGCACCCGCACGACCGCCGAAACCGGTCGCCCTGGTCTGTTCTGGAAGGGGCCGCACCGGCGGTCCCCTGCCCAACGCTGCGCGAGCAGGGGGCGAGGCCCTGACCGGCGCCACAGGCCCCTCGCGCTTTGCTTCCTCTCGGCAACATCGGGATTCCAGTGACACTTTAACACGGTCTGAGCAAGTCGTAGACGGGAGTTTTTTCTTGCGCTCCCTCGATTCTTGGCTTCGTGAAACGTCCGGGGCGCCGGGTGAGGCGGGAAACAGGAGTGTTTCTGGGCACTTTCCGCCGTTTGTCCGTGCTGCGGCGGGCGGGCGTTCCTGGGGGCGCGGGTCGGGGCGGGGGCGCCCTGGATCATTTCGTCTTGACAAGCGGCCCGCTCTTAGCGATGTTGCGCGCCCGCTGTTCAGCGGGCGTTGCTCTTGCGGCAGCGTACGGGGCGTAGCGCAGCCTGGTAGCGCACTCGGTTCGGGACCGAGGAGTCGGAGGTTCAAATCCTCTCGCCCCGACCCTTTTCTTCGACATTCGAACAGGTCGATCGCAGCGAGGGCGTCCGTCGCCCTCGCTGGTATCCCTGTCGCCCGCGAGCGACGCTCGATGGCCCTCAGCGAGCCGCCGAGCCACCGCCGTGGCCCTCTGTGAGCCGCCGCTGGGCCCCCTTGCGCAGCCGCTCGCTGCGGCCCCTGCGGGCCCGCCCCTGAGCGCGCTTGACGAGCTGCCGCTGCGGGCTCCCACCCGCGTCGGAGAGCGCTCCTAGCCATGCGGTAGGCCCTCGGCGGGGGTGGTCGCCGCGCGGCGCACGGAGGGCTGATGTTTGAGCCTGTGCGACGTCGCTCCTCCGGCGAAGCCTGAGGAGCGACGTCACAGGCGAGTTCAGCCCTCCGTGCGCCGCGCGGCGACCACCCCCGCCGAGGGCCGGGCATCTCGGCAGGCCCTCGCCCCCGCCCCCGGCTATCCGGTACGCCCCGCCAGGTTGGCGATCACCGCCGCGAGCTCCGACGCCTCGATCGGCTTGGGAACGTGCGACTGGAACCCCGCCAGCAGCGCCCGCGTCCGGTCCTGCGCGCTCGCGTACGCCGTCAGCGCCGCCGCCGGGATGCGCCCGCCGTGCTCGGGGCTCTGCGCGCGCAGCCGCCGGATCAGGCTGTAGCCGTCCTCCCCGGGCATCCCGAGATCGCTCAGGATCACGTCGGGCTTCTCGCGCGCGATCGCCGACAGCGCCTCGTCGACCGTCGCCACCGCCGTGATGCTCGCCCCCTTGCGCTCCAGCACCGTCGTCACGAGCTCCCGCGCGTCCGGCTCGTCGTCGACCATCAGCACGCGCACGCCCTGCAGCGTCGGCTCCGAATCGGCCGTCAGGTTGCTCAGCCCCTCGGCCTTCCGGAGCGCCGTGATCGCGCCCCGCGGCGCGAGCGGGATGTCCACCGTGAACGTCGCGCCCTTGCCCTCGCCGCCGCTCTCCGCCTTCACCGTGCCGCCGTGGAGCTCGACCAGGTGGCGCGCGATCGCGAGGCCGAGGCCGAGCCCGCTGTGCGGCCGCGTGCTCGTGCTGTCGGCCTGCCGGAAGCGGTCGAACACGTACGGCAAGAACTCCGGGACGATGCCCTGGCCGGTGTCGCTCACCTGGATGCGCGCCAGGCCCTCGACCCTGCTGAGCTGGATCGACACCTTGCCGCCGCGCGGCGTGAACTTGATCGCGTTCGACAGGAGGTTCCACACCACCTGCTGCAGCCGCGTCTGGTCGCCCGAGATCGGCCCCGCGCCCGCGTCGAGCTGCACCGCGAGCTCGATCCCCTTCGCGTCCGCGCCGTGGCGGACCGCGTCGATGGCCGCGTTGATGATCGGCGGCAGATCCACGAGCATCACGTCGAGCCGCAGCTTGCCGGTGATGATGCGCGAGGCGTCCAGCAGATCCTCGACGAGCTGCGCCTGGAGCGTGCCGTTGCGCTCGATCGCCTCGAGCGCGCGGACGTGCGTGTCCGGCTTCAGCGAGCCCTGCCGGAGCATGCGCGCCCAGCCGAGGATCGCGGTGAGCGGCGTCCGGAGCTCGTGGGAGAGCGTGGCGAGGAACTCGTCCTTCGCCCGGTTGACCTGCTGCGACTCGCGGTAGAGCTGCGCGTTGTCGAGCGCGAGCGCCGCGAAGTTGCAGAGCTCCTCGGCGAGCGCGAGATCGTCGACGCCGTAGCGCCGGCTCGACTCGGTCGAGAACAGCGTGATCGCGCCGCGCGTCCGGCCGCGCGCGCGCAGCGGGACGATCATCGCCGAGCGGACGCCGAGCTCCCGGAGCAGCGCGGGGTAGACCGGATCGTGCGCGCCGGACCACGTCTCGCCGCCGGGCTCTGGCGACGAGGCCCGCTGCCACGCCGCCGCGCCGTCGACCTCCGGGAGCAGCAGCGACGTGCCGCACCGGAGCACCGCGTGCACCGCGCGCGGCACCTCGGGGTCGCTCGGGTAGCGGGCCGACAGCTCGTTGCCGAGCGCCTGCTTCACGTTGCTCGCGTGCACGGCCGCGAGCCGGCTCAGCGAGCCGTCGGGCTCGACGATGTCCACCACCGCCGCGTCGGCGATGTGCGGCACCGCGAGGCGCGCGACGTTGGACAGGGTGGTGTCGTACTCGAGGCCGGACAGCGCGAGCTGCCGGCTCGCCTCGCCGATGAAGTAGCGCCGCTTGTCGGCGAGCCGCTTCTCGGTCACGTCGCGGAAGACCAGCACGAGCCCGACGAGCTCGCCCTCGTCGCTCCGGATCGGCGCCCCGCTCGAGTCGATCGCGAGCTCCGAGCCGTCCCTGCGCAGGAGCAGCGTCGTGTCGTCGAGCCCGATGATGCCGCCGTGGCGCAGCACCTCGGTGACCGGGTTGTCGAGGTCGTCGCGCGTCTGCTCGGAGATGACGCGGAAGACCTCGGACAGCCGGCGATCCCGCGCCTCCTCGAGCGTCCACCCGGTCAGCGTCTCGGCCACGGCGTTCATGAAGTCGATCCGGCCCGAGCCGTCGGTCGAGATCACCGCGTCGCCGATGCTCTTCAGCGTCGTCGAGAACTTCGTCCTGCTGACGCGCAGGTCCGCCTCGAGCTGCTTGAACTGGGTGATGTCGGCGAAGATGGAGACGGCGCCGAGCAGCTCGCCCTCCGGCGAGATGAGCGGCGCGCAGCTCCCGAGCATCATCCCGTGGCTGCCGTCGAAGCGCTGGAAGTGGAGCTCCTCGGCGGGCACGCTCTCCCCGCTGGAGAGGCACCGCGCCATCGACCAGTCCTCGCCCTCGAACGGCCGGCCGTCGGGGTGGAACGCGCGGTAGCGCCCCCACCCCTCGACGTTGTCGGCGGTGGAGCTGCCGGCCCAGATGCGCTCGGACGCCCGGTTCTGGAGGATCAGCTTGCCCTGCGCGTCGGAGACGATGATGCCGTGCGGGCTCTCGCTCAGCAGCGCGTCGAGCAGCCCGCGCTCGTGCCGGGTGATGGCGCGCAGCCGCTCGACCTCGCGGCGCAGCGTCTCGATCTCCGTGTCGATCGGCGGCACCGACGCGGCGAGCGGCGTGAGCTCGAACGAGGCGCTCGCGGCCGGGTCGAGGCTCACGATCGCGCGGTCGATCTCCATGACCGCCGGGCCGATGAGCCGGCGCTGCTCGGCGGTCGCGGCGGCCTCGAGGAGCGATGCCCGCGCCTGCGCAAGGGCCGTGACGATCGGGATGTCCGAACGTTCGGGCATGGGTTCAAGGGATCCCACGGCCGCCGGACGCGAACAAGATGCTATGCGGGCGACCTGACACGGAATTTACGTTGCCGTACGTGGACTTCTCGCTGGACGGACTCTTCCGGTGGGCCGGGGCACGCCCGCGGCCGCTTTCTACAGAGCGGCGCGGCGCGCCCCGGCCAGGCCGGTCGCGGCCCGTCGGCTTCTCGGCGTCGCGCCGCGCGCGCCGCCTGGATCAGCCGCGGGCGGCCTGGATCTGCTTCACGAGCTCGGGCACGGTCGTGAAGAGGTCGGCGACCAGGCCGTAGTCGGCGACCTGGAAGATCGGCGCGTCGGCGTCCTTGTTGATGGCCACGATGACCTTCGACCCCTTCATCCCGGCGAGGTGCTGGATGGCGCCGGAGATGCCTACGGCGACGTAGAGCGACGGCGCGACGACCTTGCCCGTCTGGCCGACCTGCAGGTCGCTGGCGGCGTAGCCGGCGTCGCACGCGGCGCGGCTCGCGCCGACGGCGGCGCCGAGGACGTCGGCGAGCGGGTCGAGGACCTCGTTGAACCGCTCCTTCAGGGCGCGGCCGCCGGAGACGACGACCTTGGCCTCGGTGAGCTCGGGGCGCTCGCTCTTCACCTGGTCGAAGGAGACGAACTCCACGCGCTCCGCGGCGGCGCTCGGCGCGACGACCGCGACCTGCTCGATCGGCGACTTCGACCCGGCGGGCTCGGCGGGGGCGAACGCGCTCTGCCGGACGCTCACGACCTGGACCGGGGTCGCGACGGAGCAGATCCCGTACGCGTTGCCGGCGTACATGGGGCGCTTGTACTTGAGCGTCGCGCCTTCGGCGACGAGCTCGGAGATGTCGCTCGCGAACCCGGCGGAGAGCCGCGCGGCCACGCGCGGGAGCAGGTCCTTGCCGTAGGCGCTCGCGGTGCCCACGACGACCGCGTAGCCCTTCGCGGCCGCCGCGACGGTCGGCACGTAGCGCTCGGCCACGTAGTCCTTGAGCGCGCCCGACTCGGCGACGAGCACCTTGGCCGCGCCGAGCGTCGCCGCCTCGGCGGCTGCATCGCCGAGGGCGTCGCCGATCACGAGGATCGCGTACGTCCCGCCGAGCGCCGCGGCCGCCTGCCTGGCGAACGTGACCGCGGAGTGCGTCGTCTTCTTCAGCTTTCCTTCGGCGGCCTCGGCCACCACGAGAACGTCAGCCATGATCCCTCCTGCACCTCCTCAACTGGTGTCGGTTGACCCCCGCGCGGGCGGGGATCTGCCCTTCGGGTCCCGTCAGAGGACCTTCGCCTCGTTCTTGAGGCGGGTGACGAGCTCACCGACGTCCTTCACCTTGATGCCCGCCTTGCGCGCCGGGGGCGGCTGGAACGCGTGGTACTGGACCTTGAGCGCCTGGTCGGCGGCGAGATCGGCGAGCTTCACCTCGGCGAGGGGCTTCTTCTTGGCGGCCATGATGGCGGGGAGCGCCGCGAAGCGCACGCCGTCGTTGTACTTGAACGCGGGCGCGGTCTTCATCGAGTAGACGCTGGTCGGCGCGACGATGCGGAGGTCGACCGTGACGACGGCCGGCAGGCGCACGCGGAGGGTGGCGACGCCGCCGTCGACCTCGCGGCCGACGAGCAGGGCGCCCTTCTCTTCCTTGAGGGTCGCGGCGAAGGTGGCGAGCGGCCAGTCGAGCAGCTCGGCGAGGATCTGGCCGACCTGGTTCGAGTCGCCGTCGACGGCCTGCTTGCCCATGACCACGGCGTCGGGCTTCTCGCGCTCGACGAGCGTCTTGAGGGCGCGGGCGACGAGGTCGCCGTCGAGCTTGTCGTCGGTGACGTCGACGCGGATGGCCCGGTCGGCGCCGGTGGCGAGGGCGGCGCGGAGGGTCTGCTCGGTGTCCTTGGGTCCGAAGGTGACGACGACGACCTCGCCTGCCCGCGTCTTCGGCGCCTTGCCGTCCTCGGTCAGGCGCAGCGCTGCTTCGAGCGCGTATTCGTCGAACGGGTTCGGTTTCCACTCGAGCCCGGTCGTCTCGATTTTGTCCCCTGACGCAGGGATCTTCACCTTGTTCGCGTTATCCGGATCGGCGACGCGCTTGAGCGGAACGAGGATCTTCACGGCTCGGTTGGCTCCTGTGGCTGTGGGGGTAACGCAGAGCGTAGTCCGCCCGGGCAGGGGCGCGCTACACGACAGACGGGCCGGCGGACCCGAGCGTGGATCCGGCGAGCCCGACTGAAATAGCGCGCCCGAGGCGGAGGAAATCGGTCATGGCAGCGCCGACGTGGTGCGTCAAGCAGACGCGGCGGTTCTTGTGGGATGGAGGCGACTCGTTGTGAGGAATCTCGCGGTGGGGAGGGAGCCCGGGGGTGAGCCGGTGTGAGGGCGTGAGGGAGCTCGCGGCGGGGGAGGGGTGATGGAGCCGGGCAGAGGCCGTTGAGAGGGAATCGCGGACGGGGGCGTGACGGATGCGATCCGTTGGAGGGGGCTGGCGGCGGGGGGCGTAACGGAGGCGATCCGTTGAGAGGGGGCTGGTGGCGGGGGGCGTAACGGATGCGATCCGTTGGAGGGGGAGGGGGGCTGGCGGCGGGGGGCGTAACGGATGCGATCCGTTGGAGGGGGGCTGGCGGCGGGGGGCGTAACGGATGCGATCCGTTGAGAGGGGCCTGGCGGCGGGGCGCCGTAACGGATCGAGTCCGTCACGAGGCCCTGGCGGCGGGGCGCCGTAACGGATCGAGTCCGTCACGAGGGGCCTGGCGGCGGGGGGGCGTAACGGATCGAGTCCGTCACGAGGGCCAGGCGGCGGGGCGCCGTAACGGATCGAGTCCGTCACGAGGGCCAGGCGGCGGGGCGCCGTAACGGATCGAGTCCGTCACGAGGGCCTGGCGGTGGCGTCTGCCGCGTCAATCCACGCCGATCTCCGGCGCTTCCTCGTCGATAGCGGGCTTCCCCGCGCCGCCCCCGTCGGTCGGCGCGCCGCCTTCAGCCTCGTCCTTGCCGCTCGAGCGCCGGCGCTCGGCCTTGGCCGCCTCCCGCTCGAGCGGCGCCAGCAGCCGGCGCGTCGTCTCCGCGTCGGCCTCCTCGAGCTCCAGCATCTGGAGCACGCTGCGAACCACCTTGATCCAGCGGTTGCGCGCCCGGATCTGCCCGCCGCGCGAGTCGCCCGTGTCCGGCCTGTCCTGCGCCTCCAGGTGGATGCGCTGCGCGTCGAGCTTGCCGAGCTCGTCGCCCGCGGCGAACCACGCCTGCACGGCCTTGAGCAGGTTACCACCCGGCGTCGGCAGCGCCCTGAGCGCCGCCTTCGACTCCGGCGTCAGCCGGTCGCGCGCGAGCTTCACCTCGCCCGCCTCATCGCTGTAGCTCGCCGAGATGAACTTGAGCCCATCCGCAAAGAGCTGATCGCGGATCTCGAGGTAGATCGCCGCGTCCTCGGGGTCGTCGGCGAGATCGGCGAACCCGGTGAGCACCGCGTGCGCGCCGCGGGCCTTGCGGTCGTGAACCTGGTCGGCCGCGACCTGCTTTTGCTGGATCGCGGAGAGCTCGTCGTTCGCCTTCTTCTGCCGGCGGTGCGACTTCAAGATGCCGTCGTGCGCGGCCTCGATATCGTCGAGGAGCGGGGCGCACCGCTTCAGCGACACGAGGAGCGGCCTTTCGCGCTCCGGGTCGAGCCACGCGGCCGTGATCTGAACCATCTGACGAGGAGAGAGGTCTTTGAGCGCCATGGTGCCTCCTTGGCTGTCCTCCGGCGGCGATCGCCGGGGAATGCACCACCGGCCAGGCTCCCAGGTCGAGCGCTGTCTGGGAAGGCCGCTCGCCCGACGCGAACGTGCCCTGGCCACCATCACGGCGGCAGTTTTTCCGCCGGCGTGAACCCCGGACGCCCGGCGCCGGCTTCCTGCCGCCGTCACGTCGAGCGGGCGAGGCGCGGGCCGGCCGTGCCCTCGCCCATTGACGCCCTGGTCTGGAGCTTCCACGCGGCGTGCGGTGATGGACCTTCAGGACCAAGCATGATGAGGAGACTCTCGAGCCTGGTGCCAGGGCTCGAGGGCGGCTCGATGTGGTGAGTTCCTCAGGCCCCCTCGCTCGGCGGCGGCTCATCGACCTCGCTGGCCCGCAGATCGCCCCGGAGCCGCCTCCGCAGCTGCTCGTCCATGCGCGTCGCGTACTTCTCGTGCACGCCGAGCGCCGCGGCGACCTTGGCCCAGGAGAGGTCCTGCCAGTACCGGAGCTCGATGAGGCGCGCCTCCCGCTCGTCGAGGCCGCGGAGCGCCGTCCGGAGCGCCTCGAGGGCCTGGGTGCGCGCCATCGTGTCCTCGGGGTGCGCCCGGAGCCGCGCGCCGGCGCCGGCGACGAAGCGCGCGAAGACGAGCGCGCGACACTGGTCCTTGAGCTGATTCAAGGCGTCGGCGTCGTCGTCGCCGAACGGATCGCTCGCGTCGCGCATCGACTCGGCCGCGTCGAGCGCGGCGTCGAGGCCGGCGCGCCGGAACGACGCCTCGCGGGTGAGCAGCCGGATGACGGCGCCGGCCACCCGCTTCCAGGCATAAACGCCGAACGGGACGCCGCGCGCCGCGTCGTATCCGGGGCTCGCCTCGAGGAGCGCTTGATACGCCGTCTGCTCGCAGTCCTCCAGGCCCTGTCGCGTCCGCACGCCGTAGACCCGCGCGGTCGTCCGCGCCACGTGGCGCGCCATCGGGAGCGCCTCCAGCACGCGCTCATGATCCGGAGGAGAGGGAGGCGGACGCTGGCTGCCCGTCACCGCCGCCCACCGAAGGTCCCGTCGCCGCGCTCCGGCGCCGATGGGGTCGCCATCGCCCCTTCCGCGCCCGCGCCCTCGCGCGCCACCTCGCCGCTCTCGGACTGGACAGGAGGCCTCGCCCGCAAGCGATCGTAGAGCGGCATCGACGCCGGGTGCGTCGTGAGGAAGACCTCGAGGAGCCTGCGGTAGTCCTCGATCTCCTCGGGCGAGAGCGCCCCGAGGTAGGGGCCCAGCGCGTCGGCGACACAGGCATCGACGAGGGGATCGACGTCACCCATCCTGTCCAGGTCGTCGCGCTCGGGGGCTTCGTGCGTCATGGGGCCTCGCGTGGCGGGACCCCGCGTGCGGCGCGGCGCCCCTTCGTCCTTCCTCTTCTCAAATCACCATCGGTGGACCGGTTCGGACAGGGAAAGCGACGCCCCCCGTCGTTTCTCTGCTTTCTGCGCCGCCCGGGCGCGCGCGGCGGAGGCGGGCGCGGGCCGGGGGCGGATGTGCGGGCGTTCGTGGCCAGGCAACTACGTGAATCGACGCTGCTTTTCAACAATCGACCGCGCCGGTGCATTTTCTCTGTCGGAACCGGCCGCGTGCTCGTGATTTCCCCTTCAGGAGACGACGCCGGTGGCACGCCTCACGTCAGGCAGCGCAGGGCCTCCCCGCGGCGGGAGGGACGAGCTGGAAGGAACGCCGTATCGGGCGCTGCGGCTGCTCGGGCGCGGGGGCATGGGGGAGGTGATCGAGGCGGAGCACCGCGCCCTCCGGAAGCGGGTCGTGGTGAAGCTGGTCCGCCGCGCGCTCGCCGGGGATCCGCGGTTCGCCGACCGGCTGCGGGTCGAGGCGCAGGCGCTGGCGGCGGTGTCGTCGCCGCACGTGGTGGCGGTCCTCGACCTGGGACGGACGCCGGCGGGGCGGCCCTACCTCGTGATGGAGCGGCTCGAAGGCAGGACGCTGGGGGAGGAGCTCGCGCAACGGGGGGCGTTGCCGGTGGCCGAGGCGATCGATCTGGTGCGGCAGGTGCTGGCAGGGCTCGCGGCGGCGCACCGGGTCGGGCTCGTGCACCGCGATGTGAAGCTCGACAACGTGTTCCTGTGCGCGCCGGGGTCGGCGGCGCCGGGCGGCGGCCGCGTCGCAAAGCTGCTCGACTTCGGGGTCGCGAAGGTGCTCGACGGGGGCGTCGAGCCGGGCGCGGAGCGGCCCTTTCCCCTGGACGGGCCGGCGTATCCGACCGAGGCCGGATTGCTCGTCGGGACCCCGCGGACGGCGTCGCCGGAGCAGGCGCAATGCCAGCCGGTCGACGCGCGGGCGGACGTGTATGCCGTTGGGCTGCTGATGTATACGCTCCTCGTGGGGCACGGGCCGTTCGCTCACCTGGACGACGCGCTGGCGGTGCTCCGCGCGCACGTGCTGGAAGCGCTGGCGGCTCCGTCGCGGCGCGCCGCGCAGCCCATCCCGCCGGCGCTGGACCGGGCGGTGCTGAGGGCGCTGGCGAAGCGGCCGGAGGAGCGGTTTCAGAGCGCCGAGGCGTTCGCGGAGGAGCTGGGGCGGATCGCGGCGGCGCTGGGGGAGGCGGGAGGGAGCGCGGGGGCGGGGACTGGCGCAGCGGAGCGGGCCGCGTCGTCGGCGGCGGCAGAGCGGGCATCGAAGGGGGCGAGGGCTGGCGGCGGGGAGGCGGGGGCAGCGTGGACGCCGGAGATCGGGGCGTGGTTCGAGGCGACGCCGGACGGCACCGGCGGGGCGGGGGCTCGCGCGCGCGTGGCACCGGGCGCGGCGGGGGGGGCGGAGCGGGTGGACGCGCGGCTGTTCGCGGCGCTGACCGCGGCGAGCACGGTGGTGTTCTCGCTGATCGCGGCGCTGCTCCTGCACGGCCTGGGGGTGTGGTGATGGCGCGTGAGGCGCTGAAGGCCGGGGACGTGTTCCTGGACTACCGGATCACGGAGGTGATCGACGCGGGTGGGATGGGGGAAGTGTACAAGGCGGTGGAGGAGTACTCGGACGACGTGGTGGCGATCAAGTGCATGTCGCCACGGCACGTGAGGAGAGAGGACTTCGCGAGGCGGTTCCGGCAGGAGTGCAAGTTCTATCCGAAGCTGAAGCACCCGAACATCGTGAGGATGAGGAAGGCCGGGGTGTCGGCGGACGAGGTGGCGTACATCGTGATGGACTACCTCGAGGGGCGGACGCTGAGGAAGGTGCTGAACAAGATCTACCGCCTGGATTTTTTGAGCGCGATGCACGTGATGCTGCAGGTTGCGGACGCGATGACGTTCGTGCACTCGAAGGGGATATGGCACCGCGACCTGAAGCCCGAGAACATCATGGTAGGGGCGAAGGGGGACGCGAAGGGGCACGTGTGGCTCCTGGACTTCGGGATAGCGAAGTTCGCCGATGGGGGAATGAACACGGACGACCTGCCGGACGTGGGTACGGTGAGGTACATCTCGCCGGAGCAGGTGAAGATGCTGTACGGGGCGTCGAAGAAGGCGGAGCGCGGGGAGGGTTCGAGGCCGGACGGTCGGACGGATATTTATGCGTTCGGGGCCATTTTTTACGAGGTGCTGACGGGCAAGCACCTGTTCTTGGACGACAGCGAGGCGGCGACGGCGGAGGAGACGCTGACGGGGCACCTCGTGGCAGCGCCTGAGCCTGTGCACGAGATCGTGCCGGATTGCCCCGAGTTCGTGTGGCCGGTGGTGGCGCGCTGCATCGCGATCGACCGTGAGGAGCGGTATCCGAGGTTCGACGAGGTGGCGCGGGACCTGCGGGGGCTGCTCCGGGACACGGTGCCGGCGGGGCACGTGCTGGCGCAGCGGCTGGCGCAGGAGCGGATGAGGGCGGAGCGGCAGGCGGCGTTCGCCGGGGTGGAGATGGAGGACAGCGCGCCGGTGGCGGGGGAGGAGCGCGGCGAGGGCGGGAGAGAGGGGGGCGGGATGGAGCGGGGGAGCGAGAGCGAGAAGGCGAGCGGGCGGCGGGTGGTGCACGGGGAGACGGCGCCGCTGGAGCAGTTCGTGGCGCCGGCGAGCCCGCTGCCGTTCGCGCCGGCGTCGCGGGAGCCGGCGCGCGTGCCGCGCGGGCGGGGGGTGGGGTATACGGAGCCGCTGCCGCCGACGCTGGCGCCGCTGCAGATGCGCGGGGGCGCGGGGGTGCGCGGGAGCGCGGCGCCGCGGGAGGCGACGGCGGTGCTGGCGGGGGCGTGGGCGGAGAGGGCGGCGGCGCGAGGAGGGGCGCCGGGGCTGCCGCGAGCTGCGGCGCAGTACCCGGCGGCGGCGCAGCTCGAGGTGGGAGCGCAGCGGGCGGTGCCGACGCAGCAGCCGCGGGAGGTCACGTCGCTGTATGTGACGCCACAGCTGCGGGCGCTCGCGGAGCGGCACGTGCCGCCGCCGTTGCCGGTGACGGAGACGCAACGAGCCGCACCGGCGCCGCTGCCGGAGACGACGTCGCCGCAGGCGATGCCGCAGCAGCGGGAGGTCGCGGCGCAGTACGCGACGCCGCCGTTGTCGATGATCGAGATGCCGCGGGCGGCATCGCTGCCGCCGCTGGTCGCGGGACCGCCTGCGGCGCCGAGCTCGGTGACGGCGCCGAGCGCGCAAGCGCCTGGGTCGTTGCAGAGAGAGGCGCCGAGGACGCCGGCGGCGATGCTCGTGCAGCCGCGGCGAGCGACGCGCGTGTATGTGCTGGCGCCGCTGTTGGCGCTGGTGATGACGGTGGTGGGCGTCGGAGCGGCGCTGGGGATCCGAGCGATGAGCGGCGCCGCGCCGGAGGGGGCGCAGGGAGAGCCGGCGGCTTCCGCGGCGCCGGCCGGGAGCGTGTCGGCGAGCGCGGCGCCGGCGGCGAGCGCCGCCGAGCCAGCGCCGGTGGCGGTCCCCGCGGCACCCGCGCCGGAGGCGACGGCGAGCGCGGCGGCGGTGAGCACGGCCGAGGGGGCCGCGGAGCCCGGAGCACCGGCGAAGGCCGAGACGGTGGCGCAAGCGGAGGCTCCTCCTGCGAAGGAGCAACCGCCGGCGAGCGAGCCGCCGCCGGTGAAGGCGTCGCCGGTCAGGACGGCGCCGGCGGAGACGGAGGACGACGACGACGTCTATCCGATGCCGAAGCGGCAGAAGCCGTCGTTTCTGCGGGTGCTGTCGGAGGAGAAGAAGAAGGCGGCGCCGGGGCCGAAGGCGGCGCCTGCGGATGCAGGGGGCGCGAAGCGAAAAGGCCCGTGCGAGTCGGCGGGGTGCAGGCCGTTCTAGTCGCTGAGGAGAGAGGTCTTCGAGATGAGCAGCAACAAGGACAGCGACGACGTCCGGCAGTACCTGCCGGACCTGGAGAGCATCCGGCGCGAGGCGGATCCGGCGGTGGCGGAGCGGAAGCTGCAGCAGGCGCTGAACAACCCGGAGCTGGACCGGGCGCTGTCCGAGATGCAGCAGCAGAAGCCGACAGGGCAGCCGCTGTTCCAGTTCCCGGTGGTGCCGGCGGTGCCCCACGGGCACGCGACGCCGTCTGTGGCGCCGGTGCGGCCGGGGCCGCCGCCGCTGCCGGGGGTGGGGGCGCAACAGGGCGCGGTGGGGCCGCCGCCGCTGCCGGGGATGGCGGCGCAGCAGGGCGCAGCGGTAGCGCATCACGGAGCGGCGGTAGCGCATCACACACCAGCGGCGGCGCATCCCAGAGCGGCGGTGCCGCTGTACGGTGGCGCGGTAGCGTCGCTGGGAGCGGCGATGCCCGGTGCCGTGGTTCCACGGAGCGCGGCGGCGCAGCCGGGAGCGATGGCGCCGAGCCAGCCTGGAGCGATGGCGCCGAGCCAGTGGGCGGATCGTACGCTGCCGCCGATCGACAAGTCGCTGCTGCCGTCGTCGTTGTTGCCGCTCAGGCCGCCGCCGGTGGCGACGCCGAAGACGCCGGCCAGCGTGCCGGCGACCGCGAAGCGCCGGCCGTGGATGCCGACGTGGCTGATGGTCGTGCTAGCGGTGTTCGCGGTGAGCATGCCGTTCGTGCTGGCGGCACTGCTGTTGAGAGAGACGCCGCCGAAGGAGCAGGCGCCGGCGCCGCCGTCGAGCGGGGCGCCGGCGCGGAGCGCGCTGCCGCCGCCGGCCGCCTCGGAGCCGCCGCCGCCGGCAGCACCGGAAGCGCCGGAGGCGGTCGAGCCAAGCCTTGACGATTCCGCGACCGCGAGCGACCCGCCTGCACCTGCACCGACGGCGCCTGCGCGGCCGGTGGGTGCGGCGCCGCGCCTGCCGCAGGCGCCGGCGACACCCGTGCCTACCGAACGGCCGCTTGCCGATGATGTGATGGAGTGAACCCGCGTGGAGCCATGATGATGACCTGCCGATCCTTTGCTCTATTATTCACTGCGGCGACCGTGATTGCCGCCCCGGAGATCGCTGCCGCACAGCCTGCGGCGCCGCGGGAAGCCTCGGCCAGCGCTGATGCAGCGGCGCGAGCCGATGCATTTTATCGACGCGGCTTGCGCCTGTACTCGGACGGAAAATACGTGGAGGCGGAGGCGGAGCTTCAGTCTGCGTGGGAGCTGAACCCGACGTTCGACGTGGCGTACAACCTCGGGAATACGAAGTACCAGCTGAAGAAGCACAAGGAAGCAGCGCAGTACCTTTCGCACGCGCTGCGGCACTGGCCGCTGATGAAAGCGGCGGCGAAGCTGAAGACGACGGCGGAGAAACGGCTGGCGGAGTCGCGAGCGCAGGTGGGAGCGCTGGTCGTGACGGCGGGCGCGCCGGGGGCGGAGGTGCTGGTGGACGGCAAGGCCGTGGGCAAGGCACCGCTGGAGGGGGAGGTGTTCGTCGAGCCGGGCGAGCATCGGGTCGAGGCGAAGCTGGAGGGGTACGCGCCGGCGAGCCAGACGGTGAAGGTGGCCAAGGGCGGGACGGCGGAGGTGACGCTCGCGATGGCGCTGGCGAAGATCGAGGCGCAGGCGGCGGCGCCGGGCGCAGAGGCGGCGGAGGGCGGGAGCGCACCGGGCGCGGGGGCCGGCGCGCCTGCGGCAGCGCTGGCGCCTGGGGTGGCGGTGGAGCCGGCATCCCCGCCGCAGCCAAAGAGTTGGGTGCCGGTGATCGCGCTGGGGGCGGCGAGCGTGGTGGGGCTCGGGGTGGGGATCGGGACGACGGTCGCGTCGAACGCTGCGAGCCGTGACGTTGACGCGCAGGGGCGCGCGATCATCGACGCAGGCGGACAGTGCAAGGATCCACCGAGCGCGTTCGCCGATCGATGCTCGAAGCTGTACGACGCCGGCTCGCGGCAGGAAACGTTGGGCAACGCGGCACGAGTAGCGTTTGTCGCATCGGGCGTGCTTGCCGTCGCCGCGGTGACCTATGCGCTGTGGCCTCGTCCGGAGGCGCGGATAGCGGCGCCGGTGCGCGTGTTGCCCGAGGTGGGTGCTCATAGCGCAGGGATTGCCCTGCTCGGCGTTTGGTAACGAGCCCGAGAGAGAAGAAGATGAGATTCCAAACGAAGCAGCGAGTATGGGCGGCCGTGGCGACCGCCATCATGGCCACGGGCTGTGATGCGCTGTGGCTGGATGTGACAGGGGACTGCAAACGGATGTTGACGTGCGACTACTTCGTTCGAGCTGGAAGTGGTGGCGGGACGCCACCGAGCTGCGTGCCGAGCGAGAACGCGGAGGCAGTTGGGGACGCGTGTGGTGTGTTCGTGTCGGCGAGCGGCAACGATGATGCCGTCGGGACCAAGGCGGATCCCGTGAAAACGCTGAGCGTGGCGATGGCGCGGGCGGCTGCGGAGCAGGGGAGCGCGGTGTACGCATGCGCGGAGGAGTTTGCGGAGGCGGCGGAGGTGCCCGCGGGCATGTCGATCTTCGGCGGGCTCGACTGCGCGAAGGGGTGGCGATGGATCGGCGAGACGGCGAGGACGGTCGTAACGCCGGGCGAAGAGGCAATCGCGCTGAAGGTGATGCAGGGCGAGGGCACGGTGAGAATCGAGGACGTGTCGGTGTACGCGGCGAATGCTCAGACGCCGGGAGCATCGTCGATCGCGGTGCTGGTGGATGGCGCGGAGGCGGAACTGGTGCGGTGCGAGCTGGTCGCCGGGAACGGGGCAGATGGCGCGGAAGGAGAGGATGCGCCGAGCGAGATGCCAGCGCAGGCGGCACCTGGAAACGCCGGAGCCAATGCGTGCAGCGATCTGGATACGTCTGGAGCACCCGATGAGACGCTACCTGGAGGAGCGCAGGTGGAAAGCGTGTGTGGCGGCGATGCGCTCTCCATCGGTGGCGAGGGTGGAGATGGCAGAGTGAACAATGGTGGCGATGGTGCGACCAGCCAAAGCATCGCGGAGACTGCACGTGGTGGCGTTGGCGAAACAGTTGCCGGCACCTGGGACTGTGCTGGCGATGAGCCTAACGGCCGCGGCGACGATGGTGTGAGCGGCTCCTCCGGCCAAGCTGGGCCGGCCGCGAGCGGCCTCGGCATGTTGAGCTCGTCGGGTTACGCCGGCGTGAGCGGCGAAACCGGTAAAGCGGGTCAGCCTGGACAGGGCGGAGGCGGAGGTGGCGGCGCGAAGGGCGGCGCAGCGATCTGCCCCGGCGGCGTGCGGGGCGCCGGAGCGAGCGGAGGCAGCGGTGGGCCTGGCGGCTGCGGCGGGCTGCCGGGGCAAGGCGGCGGAGCCGGCGGAGCGAGCATCGCGCTGGCGAGCTTGGAGGGAAAGGTGACGCTGAAGGACTGCGTGTTGAAGGCGGGTAACGGAGGCAAGGGAGGCGCGGGCGGCGACCTGCAGCCGGGCGGGCTCGGCGGTCTCGGCGGAGTCGGGGGCACGGGGATGGGCGGCTCCAAAGCTGCGTGCGATGGAGGGAAGGGAGGCCAGGGAGGCAACGGTGGCCCCGGAGGAGGAGGTCTCGGCGGACCGTCGCTGGCGATCGCGTACCGGGGGGAGGCGGTGAGGCAGGAAGGGCAGACGATGCTGATGCCCGGCACGGCGGGTGCTGGGGGGCCGGGCGGAAGCAGCAACGTTGAGGAGAACGCAGGCGCCGAAGGCATAAGTGCAGCGGAGCAGAAATTTCCGTGAGCGAGCGGTGAGGTAGCGGGCGGCGTCGTCGAGAGCGCCGCTCGCACGGCCGCGGAGTGCCGCGGAGTGAGGAGGCGAGGAGGTGCTGGTGGTCGCGCGAGAGCGATCGCAGGGGGAGAGGTGTATCCCAAGGTGTGGGCGAGGTGTCGAGCGGGCGCCGGAGGAAGTCCGTTTCCAGCGAGAGTCGCGGAAAGTGAACGCTGCCGTCGGATTTTGTGACAAACCGAGATGGTTATGCGTAAACCATCGAAAGGACACTGATTTCCGGAAAAAACTGCTTGGCGAGCTCTTCCGACATCGGCAGAATCAGTGCTGCCCGATCCGAAAGAGCAGCCATGCCGATGCGCCGAACGTCCCGCGGAGACGACGTCCCTCCCTCTGGCAGGCGTCCCTGCCTGAACGGGATGGGGGAGTGGGAACGGATGTGGGTACGGAAAATGGGTCTCGAGGACATCCCGTGGGATCCGGAGCGATATTGCGAGCACTGCGTCGCGGAGCGCGCGGCTCGCGGCGAGGCGGTGGAGGAGGTTGCGCCGCCGTCGGGGAGTCGACCGAAGCTGCTGCTGGGCCTTGGCTGGGCGAAGACCCCACCCGGGGCGGGCGGTCCGAAGGGGCGGAGCAAGGGCAGCGGTAAGCAGACGCTGCTGAAGCTCGTGCGTTCGTCGCGCTCCAAGCGCAAGGATTCTTGAGCGAAGGCACCGTGTCTAGGGCGCCGGATCAGCATGCGAATGCGGCGACTCGCGTGCTCGGTTGCGAATCGGCGGTGGAGACGAAAGCGCAGGTCGAGCGCACCGAGCCGGGCGACATCTTCCTCGTGTGCTCGGGCGGCCTGTGGGGCTCGGTGCCCGAGCACCGTATCCGTGGCATCCTTGCAGCGTACCGTGAGCTGCGTCTCGCGGCGAGCCTGCTGATGGACTGCGCTCATGAGCACGGAGAGCCCGAGCTCGTGACGTGTATTCTGGCGCGTGTGGGCGACAGCTGAGCGGTGGAACTTACGAGAAGGAATGGTACGCCAGCACGGGAGGGCGGCGGGGCTGTGGCGAGGGGACCCCTCCCGTCCCGCGCGTAGCGCGGGACTTGGGAGGGGCGGGCGGCGCGCAGGCGCGAAGCGCCGAGCACCGACCGGGGGTGGGCATCCTCTCTAGTCGGAAGTGATGCTGGCGAAGAGCGAGGCGCAGGAGGCGGCGCCGGTCGTGAAGACGGACGTGGGCACGAGCGCGCTGCGTGCGCAGGCCGGTGCGCCCGCGGCAGCGCTGGCGCCTAGTACTACAGCCGCGGTTAGGGAGCCCGGGCGCGGGCGCGCGGCCGGTTGCGGCGGCGCCGGTAGCAACAGGCGCGAGCCTGGGCGCGCTTTCGGCGCCGCCACCTCGACCATGCCCAGCGGAACTCGGGCGAATGGGCGGGCAGCGGAAGCACCAGCTCCATCAGGCGGCGGACTTCGGGAATGCTCCAGGGCGCCAGCGTCGACGGACCGTCGCTTTCTGCGGGCGCCGTGGGCTTTTTTTCCCCGACGTGTCAAGCGCCGTCTTCTGCATGCGCTCGACGTTCTTCCCCAGCCTCGGGCGCGCCGTTTTGGGCACGAGCTCGGGGTTCATGGCCGGGGCATACGGGAAGGCGCCCTCCGCGGGAAGCTTCGCGCGCACGGAAGCCAACCACGCCAGGGCCATCATCCCGAGCGTGATGTACCGATGCCAGCTTGGCCACGAGCGGACCTCGTAGTGGTCGAGGCCGACGTCATCCTTCGCTTCCTCGAAGCACTGCTCGATCGTGTAGCGCGTGGAAGCCACGTGCGCGAGCGTTGCCAACGGCGTGGCGGCTCCGGCGTTGGACAGGTAGTAGGCCACTTCCGACGGCTTCGAGACAGAGCGGCGGGCCAGGAGCCAGAGCTCGTCGGCGGGCAAGCGCCGACGGCTGTCGACGACGCGCGCGCGGGCCCAGTCGTACTCGATGGGCCCCTTCTCGCCTTGATGGACGGCAAGGCGATGCCATTGCTTCGGCGACCACTGCGCCGCCACCTTGGCCACGGTGGAGGCGTGCGGCGCGCCCGGTGCAAGACGAGTGCGCGTGCGGCGCGGGCCACGAGGGTGTTCGCGCTCGGTAGGGGGCTCCGCGACCGCGGGTCGCCGGGGCCATACCGGCGTGCTCGAGATGACGGCGAGAACATACCGATGGCCCTGCGCGGCGATGCCGTCGCGAAGCACGGGATCGTCTCCGTAGACTTCATCGCCGGTGACCCACGCCATCGGTACACCACGCTGCCAGGCGCCATGGAGCATCTGCATCGCCAGCTGCGGCTTGGTCCGGAACGCGACATCCTCCGGAACGTGAGCGTCCTGCCTCCGCTCCGGATCGCTGCACCACGATTCTGGCAAGTAAAGACGACGATCAAGGATCACATGCCCACGTGGGCTGGTGTAGCTGAGGAACACACCGATCTGGCAGTTCTCGATCTTGCCTGCCGTCCCGCTGTATTGCCGCGCCACGCCGACGGACTTGGTGCCTTTCTTGAGGAAGCCCGTTTCGTCCAGTACACCGATGCCCTGCGGGTCGCCGAACTGCTCGATCGTGAAGTCCATCAGCAGATCGCGTGCCGCATCCGCGCTCCAGTCCGCACTGTACAGCAGCCGCTGCACGCGATCGGGCGTCGGATCTCCGATGGCCTCGGCCAGCTGCCAACCGTTCCGCCTTGCCGCCGGCCCCATCAGCGAGCGCACGTACTTGATCGCCTGCTCGCGCGGCTCGCTGCGCGCGAACAGCGTCGCGAATCGCGCGTGAAATGCCTCGAAATCTGCTGCCAGCGCGTCCCACGCGGCCGCTGCTGGCAGCTCGCTTGCCCGCGGATCCATGGGCCGATCCTGGATCCAACCCGAGCGATGTCGAGGTGCGGCTGTAGTACTAGGGCGCCGGTGGAGCCGGCATCGCCGCCGCAGCCAAGGAGCTGGGTGCCGGTGATCGCGCTGGGGGCGGGAACGTGGTGGGGATCGGCGTGGAGGCGCGAAACACGATCGAGGGGCGTGCGGGCGCGGCGGCGCTGACCCTGACGGAGACCGCGAGCAAGCCGACGGTGCGGAGCTTCGCGATCCATGCGGCGGACGCGAAGGATGCGAACGCCGAGGCTCACGCGACGGAGGCGGGAAGGTCGTCGATCGGCGTGGTGGTGGCGGATATCGAGGCGGAGCTGGCGCAGGTGGACGTGACCGCGGGCAATGGGATGGATGGAGCCAATGGAGAGACGCCGACAGAGGGGCCGCAGGCCGGCGCGAGCGCGCCGGAGATGAACGCGTCGGCGGCGCGCTCGCTATCTGGCGCGGTGCATGGCGGTGACCCCGGCGAGACGACCTGCGAAGACGGCCTGACCCGCGTCGGCGCCGGCGGGCTCGGCGGGATCACGGGTACCGATGACGGCAACGGGCAGAACGGGACGGATGGCGTGCCGCCGCCGGAGCCGAACCCGGAGGAGTACGGTCTCGGCGGCGCAGGGCAGACCGGTGGCAACTGCCGGCCGGGACAGGAACGAAGGCGGGGCAGTTCTGCCAGGCCATCCCGAACCCCGTCGATGGTCCCGGCGCGAGCGGCGGCGGCGGTGGCGCCGGCGGCTGCGGAGGCAAGGGACGCGGCGGCGGAAAGGCCGGCGGGTCGAGCATCGGGATCGTGAGTCTGGGGACGAAGCTGGTGCTGACGGAGGTGACGGTCGAGGTGGGTACGGCGGGCAGGGGCGGAGATGGCGCCGGCGGAAGAGGCGGTGCAGTTGGGGGCAGCGGCAGCGTCGGTGGGAATCCTTCGACGCTAGGTGGCTCGACGGGTTGCCGTGGCGGCGATGGAGGTCAAGGCGGAATGGGCGGCCCCGGTGCGGGCGGTCGAGGCGGTCACGCGGTGGGCATCGCCTACGCCGCTGTGCCGGGTGGAGCCGTCCAGCTGGCGAGCTTCATGCCGGGCACAGCCGGCGACGGCGGCACCACGGCGCCGGGCGGGAACGCCGGCAAACCGGGCGAGAGCGGAGAATGCTGGGACTTCACCGCCAATGCCAGCTGTGGGCAGCGATAGGCGCGGTGTTGTTGATCGATAATTCCGTAGAGCTCAACGGAATGCAATTGGTCGAGCAACGAAGGCTGCGACTCATGAGCCGCTGAGCTGAAGGACACAACAAGAAATGAGTGGACGCACCCCACGCTGGGGTGTAGGGACTGGTTTGTCGCGGAAACGCGGCACGGTGGGCTGCCCGGCGCTGACAACGTCGCCACTGAAGAGTGGAATGCCCAAGGCGCGGGCGGACGGACCGTCGATCTGCTGAACCCTTCTGCGTCGGGCCGCGAGCGCGGATGTCATCCGACGGTCGCTGAAGGCAGCCCAGCAGCAGATCGCTCTTGCGCGGCGGCGAGCCCGCGAGCTTACGCGGTGGAGGACCCGTGAGCCGTGACCATGGCCGGGTGGACGCGTCGCTGCGCAGCATCGAGAGCCGCCGGCGCTCCAGGGACCCCTCCCGCGCATAGCGCGGGGCATGGGAGGGGCGGATCGCGCGCAGGCCCGCAGGGCCGAGCACGTGCCACCCGGAGGAAGCAGCAGCGTTGCGGAGAACGTCGGCGCCGAAGGCGTAAGTGCGGCGGAGCAGAAGTTTCCGTGAGCGAGCGATGAGGCAGCGGGCGGTGTCGTCGGAACACCGCCCGCGCCGCGGTGGAGAGGGCAGCGAGAGGTTGGTGGCGAGCGCATGAGGAGCTATCGGAGGGGAAGGCGCATTCCGAGGTGTGGCGAGGTGTCGCGAGCGATCCGCAGGAACTACGTTCCCAGCGAGAACCGTGGAACCGGCGCGTCTCCGTACGATTTGGTGATAAACCGACATGGCTAAACGTAAACCAGCGAAAGAGCACTGATTTCTGGAAGAAACCGCTTGGCGGGCTCTTCCGATCTCGGCAGAATCGGCGTTGTCCGAGCCGAAGGAGCCGCCATGTCGATGCGTCGGAAGTCCAGCCGAGACGACCTCCCTCCCTCTCGCAGGCGCCCGAGCCTGAGTGGGATGGGAGAGTGGGAGCGGAAGTGGGTACGGAAGATGGGCCTCGACGACATCCCGTGGGAGCCGGAGCAATGCTGCGAGCACTGCCTCGCGGAGCGAGCGGCTCACGGCGACGCGGTGGAGGAGGTCGCTCCGCCATCGGGGAGCCGACCGAAGCCGCTGCTGGGCATTGGCTGGGCGAAGACCGCTCCTGGGGCGGGTGGTCCGAAGTGGCCGAGCAAGCGCCGAGGCAGGCTGAGGCTCGTGCGCTCACCGCGTGTCGAGCGCAAGGACGCTTGAGGGCTTGAACCGAGGCAGGCGCGGCGGGCCCTGCGCCGAGGCGTCGTACGAGCCACAGGGAGAGCTTTGACGCGTGGCCTTGCCTGGGGCGCCGGTGGATCCGGGGAATGGGTTGTCTCCCGTAGTGCTGTTGGGGTGCTTGTCAGATGGCATCATCGCCTGATGCGCCTGCCATGTTGACGCACCACGCACGCGCGGCGACACGGGTGCTCGGCTGTGACGCGGTGGTGGAAGTGAGGACCCATGTCGAGCGCACCCAGCCAGGCGACATCTTCCTCGTGGGCTCGCCCTCGCCCTCGACGAGAGCTGTCGGCCATGGCCCGGCTCGGCAGACACGCCGCACGTCCGCCTCGCGGGTGAGGCGGACGTGCGGCCAGCCTCGACCAAGGCATCGACCTCGCCCCTGCCCGCGGCGTCGGCCTCGCGGCCGGCTCGCGTCAGCCCCCCACGCCGGCGCTCGCCTCGGCGCGGCTCACCTCGGCGCGGCGCCGCCCGCGCCGGCGCTCGCCTCGGCTCCGCTCGGCGCGGCGCCGGCCCGATCGCCAGGCCCGCAGCGCCCTCACGTGCAGGACGCGCACCACGGCCTACCTTCACACGCCCCGCTCCTGCTACCCTACCGGGCCGTGGCGATTACGACCGATTTCCTCGTCATCGGCAGCGGTGTGGCCGGGCTTACATTTGCGCTCGAGGCGGCCGAGCACGGCGAGGTGATCGTCGTCACCAAGCGCTCGCGCGACGAGTCCAACACGAAATACGCTCAGGGAGGCATCGCCGCGGTCTTCGCGCCGGACGACTCCCCCGAGGCGCACATCGCCGACACCCTCGAGGCGGGCGCGGGCCTCTGCCACGACGTGGTCGTCGAGATCTGCGCGCGTGAAGGCCCCGAGCGGGTGCGCGAGCTCATCGCGCGGGGCGCCCAGTTCGACCACGAGAACGGTCAGGTGCGCCTCGGGCGCGAGGGTGGGCACTCCGCCCGGCGGATCGTGCACGCCGCCGACGCCACCGGCCAGGAGATCGAGCGCGCGCTCCTCGAGCAGGCCCGGCAGAACCCGAACATCCGCTTCGCCGAGCACCACACGGCGATCGACCTGATCCTGCTCTCCCGCTTCGGCGGGCCGGACGTCTGCGCCGGCGCCTACGTGCTCGACGAGACCGACGCCGCGCTGAACCCGGCGCCGCGGCCGCGCGACTCGGAGCGGCCCGCGCCCCGCCACCGCCCCGCCTCGAAGCCGCACGTCGTCGAGACCTACCTCGCGCGGGCGACCGTGCTCGCCACCGGCGGCGCGGGCAAGGTCTACCTCTACACGACGAACCCCGACGTCGCGACGGGCGACGGCGTCGCCATGGCCTACCGCGCCGGCGCCGAGATCGCGAACATGGAGTTCTACCAGTTCCATCCGACGTGCCTGTTCCACCCGGAAGCGAAGAGCTTCCTCGTCAGCGAGGCGCTGCGCGGCGAGGGCGCCATCCTCCGCCTGCCGGACGGCACGGCCTTCATGGCGAGCCACGACCCGCGCAAGGACCTCGCGCCGCGCGACATCGTGGCGCGCGCCATCGACTTCGAGATGAAGCGGACCGGCTCGGACTACGTGCTGCTCGACATCACCCACCGGCCGGCCAGCTTCGTCCGCGAGCACTTCCCGACCATCCACGCGCAGTGCCTCCGCTACGGCATCGACATCACCGTCCAGCCGATCCCCGTCGTGCCGGCCGCCCACTACATGTGCGGCGGCGTCACCACCGACCTCTACGGCAGGACGACGATCCCCGGCCTCTGGGCGATCGGCGAGTGCACGTGCACCGGCCTCCACGGCGCGAACCGGCTCGCCTCGAACTCGCTGCTCGAGGGGCTCGTCTTCGGCCACCGCGCGGCCGCGCGCCTCTCCACGCAGATCGACGAGCTCCGGCAGAGCCCGTTCCCGTCGGTCCCCGAGTGGCAGGTCGGCAACGCGGTCGCGAGCGACGAGGAGGTCGTCGTCGCCCACAACTGGGACGAGCTGCGCCGGACCATGTGGAACTACGTCGGCATCGTCCGGTCCGACGCCCGCCTCCGCCGCGCCGCCCGGCGGATCGCCCTGCTCCAGGAGGAGATCCGCGAGTACTACTGGAAGCACCTCGTCACGCGGGATCTGCTCGAGCTGCGCAACATCGCCACCGTGGCGGAGCTCATCGTCGGCTGCGCCGCCGCCCGGCACGAGAGCCGGGGGCTGCACTCGACCATCGACTACCCGGAGACGAACGATCGCCTCTCCACGGACACGGTCGTGAAGCGGGGTGTGCTGCCTCATCTGCGAGGTCGATGAGCGATCCGCGCAGCACCGCCGAGCCTCCGCCGAGCGACGGAGCGAGAGGCTCGCTCGTCCATCGCGGCCGCGGGGAGCGACCGATGTCGGTCCTCGCGGCGGCCGGCTGGACGGCGGCCGTCACCTTCGTCTTCGTGTGCCTGCTCGGCGCGCTCGCCCTGCTCCGGCCGGCGCCGGGCGGCGCGGCCGGCTCGCCCCCGCCGGCGCCGAGGCTCGACGTGGTCGGCAGCTTCGCGTGCCAGTCCGCCGCGTACGTCCTCGGGCTCCTCGGCGTGCGCCGCGTCCACGCGCCGCGCGCGAAGGCCCGCGAGCTGCTCGGGGTGCGCGGCACGCACGCGGCGTTCTACCCGCTCGCGGTCGCGCTCGGCTTCGCGCTCGAGCCGCCCGTCACCGCCCTCTACGAGGCGATCGAGCGGCGCTTCCCGTCGGGGATCAGCGACGGCCGTCTCGTCCAGGCCTTCGTGGACGCGAGCGCGCTCGATCGGATCGCGTTCGGCCTCATCTTCATCGCGCTCGGCCCCGCCCTGGAGGAGGCCTTCTTCCGCGGGGCGCTCGCCCGCCCGATGCGCCTCGCGCACGGCGCACCGGTCGTGGTCGCGACCACGGCCGCGCTCTTCGGGGCGGCCCACGGCGAGTGGCAGAAGCTCTTGCCGATCGCGCTCTTCGGCGCGGCCCTCGGCGTCGTCCGGGTCGCGAGCGGCTCGCTGCTGCCGCCCATCCTGATGCACGGGACCTACAACGCGATCCAGTGCTTCGCGCTCCTCTCCGCCGGGGGCGCGGGCCCCGTCGACGAGGTGCCCGCCGCTTCCGGCGCGGCGCTGCCGGAGGCCGCGGCGATCCCGGGGTGGCTCGTGGCGGTGAGCTCCGCCTGCGCGCTTGTGTTGACCGCGCTCGCCTGCGCCCTCGGCAACCGCGCCGAGGGGGCAGCCCGCGCGAGGGAAGAGGACCTCCGATGATGCCGGCGTTCGAGAGCCAAGGCGGCGGCGCGAGCCGAACCGCGCAGATCGCAGCGGGGGACGGCGAAGGCCGCGCCCCCGCCACCGTGGAAGCGAACGGCGGGGGCCGCGCGGCCCCGCGCCGCGAGGGGAGGCGGGCCCGCGTGAGCCTCTGCCTCCCGGGGGGCGGCCTGACGGGCGCGCTCTACCAGATCGGGGCGCTCGCGGCCCTCGAGGACGGGGTCGAGGGGATCGACAACCAGAGCTTCTCGCTCTACCTCGGGCACGGCAGCGGCGCCGCGGTGGCCGCGGCCCTCGCCGGCGGCATCCCGACCGAGCGGCTTTACCGCGCCCTGCTCGATCCGGTCGACAACTTCTTCCCGCTGGAGCGCGGCCACCTCCTCCACCTCGACGTCGGCGAGTGGCGCCGCGCGCTCACCACCAGCCTGGTCGCGCTCCGCCACGCGATCGTCCGGCTCTCGACCCGGGGCGACGCGACCCCGAACGCGCCGGCGCAGCAGTACCTCTTCGAGCAGCTCGATCGCTTCAACGACTCGCTCCCCGCGGGCCTGTTCCAGCTCGATCGGTACGAGCGGTTCCTCGCCGAGTTCTTCCTGCGGCGCGGCATCCCGAACTCGTTCCGCGCGATGCCGCGGACGCTGCGCATCCCGACGTACGACCTCGACTCGGGCGAGCGGGTGATCTTCGGCACCGAGGGGTTCGACGACGTCCCCGTGTCGCTCGCCTGCGCCGCGTCGATCGCGCTGCCGCTGTTCTTCTCGCCGGTGCGCATCGACCACCGGCACTACCTCGACGGCGGGCTCGGCCACGTGGCGCACCTCGACTTCGCGCAGGCCGCCGGCGCGGAGCTCACGATCATCGTGAGCCCGCTCGTGCCGGTCTCCACGGCGCACCGCCCGGTCCCGACCGGTCACGGCGTGCGCGAGAGCGTGCGCGACAAGGGCATGCTGTGGATCTTCAACCAGGCGATGCGGATCGGCGCGCACGCGCGGCTCCACCAGGCGGTGGGGCGGACGCTCGCCGAGGGCAAGATGCAGGTCCTCGTGCTCGAGCCCGCGCCGAACGACGCGCTCCTGTTCCTCCACAACCCGGCCAACCTGCGCGCGCGGCGCGCCATCCTCGAGTACGCGTACCGCACGACGCGCGAGCGCATCGCGGTGTGGATGGAGAAGAACCGCGCGGTGGTCGAGGCGGTGGGGTGGCACGAGGCGCGCGCCTCGGGCACGGCGGCTGGCTGAGGCGCGGCGGCCGCTGCCGGCGCGGCGGCCGGCGGCCGGCGCGGCCGCCGACCGGGGCGCCCTGGGCCGGGAGCGCGGTCAGGCGACCAGCGTCGAGAAGCGGGCGATCGTCAGCTCGTCGGGCGGGACGCTGATGCGGGCGCGCGGGACGGCCACGCCGTGGAGGTAGCGCCAGCCCTCGCCGTCGTGGAGGAAATCGGAGAGCTCGATGAACGACCGGTCCGCGCCCGCCTGGAAGATCTGGGCGAGGAACAGCACCGACGCGGAGTCGCCGCCCTGCAAGCTGTCGAGGATCTTCAGGCCGCGGTACCGGTGGTGGTGGATCGTCGCCTTGAGCTCGCGGAGCACCTCGTCCCTGTCGCGCCCCCGGTCGATGTGGCCCATGTGCAGCGTCCGCCAGAGGTAGGCGGCGTCTCCGACCGCGAAGGCGGCGTACCTCGAGCGCATCAGCGCCACGGCGTCCGGCGCCTCGCGATCCCCCAGGTGGCAGGGGGCGCAGCACTCGCGGTACGCGCGCCCCGAGCCGCACGGGCACGGGCGGGAGAGGCTCCCCGTGCCAGGACGAACATCTCGGGCCATCGGCGTCCTCTACACGGGTTCGCGCCGCGCGGCAGCGCCCGGCGTCACCGGCGCGGGCGGAGGCGCGGCGCACCGCAGGCGACGCCAGCGCGCCCCGCGCCGCGCCGCTGCCCCCCGGCGGCGCCGGCGCCCTCCGGGCCCGGCACCCCCTCGCAGGACGCCGCCGCCCCCGGGCGCGAACCCCCTTGCAGGGCGCCGGGGAGGGCGGTAAGGCGGGCGAGACGTATGCCCGCAGCGCGCGCTCACGCTGCGGCCCTCCTCCTGGCCTTTGCCCTGGTTCTGGGGGGCTGCAAGCGCCAATACGCCATCGGCGACGACGTCCTCGTGTCGTGGGAAGGGAACGACTACCCGGCCAAGGTCATCGAGGTCGTGGGGCCGACGAAGTTCAAGGTCCACTACCAGGGGTACGATGACATCTGGGATGAAGTTGTACCGCGAGAGCGGATCCGCGGGCTCGTCGACCGGAACGTCGTTCACCCTCCGCCGCCGCCGAAGGTCCGGAGCAAGGGGCTGCAGGCCTCGCAGACCAACCTGTACAAGATCGGCGACAGGGTGCGCGTCGAGTGGCACGGGCAGATGTACCCGGCCGTCGTCACCGGCATCGTGGGGCAGGAGCGCTACCGCATCCACTACGACGGCTACGGACCGGAGTGGGACGAGACCGTCGGGCTTTCCAGGATCCAGGCCAAGTAGTTGAAATGATCGCGAAGGATCATTTTCCCCCTGGCGCTTGGGATGGGGCCGAATTAAGAGCCGCGCCGAATTTCTGACTGGGCGATCGCAAGAGTGCGCCCGCCCAGCTGAGGTTCATTGCGTGCCGCACGCCCTCCACGGGCACGCCCTCACGGGTGCGCGGCGGGGAGCCTTCTGTGATCAGCGATCTGTCCAAGCTGCGCAACATCGGGATCAGCGCCCACATCGATTCGGGCAAGACGACGCTGACCGAGCGCATCCTCTTCTACACCAAGCGGATCCACGCCATCCACGACGTCAAGGGCAAGGACGGCGTCGGCGCGAAGATGGACTCGATGGACCTCGAGCGCGAGCGCGGGATCACCATCCAGTCCGCGGCGACGCACTGCTTCTGGAACGGGCACCAGATCAACGTCATCGACACGCCCGGGCACGTCGACTTCACGATCGAGGTCGAGCGCGCGATGCGCGTGCTCGACGGGGCGATCCTGGTGCTCTGCGCCGTCGCCGGCGTGCAGAGCCAGTCGCTCACCGTCGACCGCCAGATGCGCCGCTACGGCGTGCCGCGCATCGCGTTCGTGAACAAGTGCGACCGCGCCGGCGCGAACCCGCTGCGGGTCCGCGCGCAGCTGCGCGAGAAGCTCAACCTGAACCCGGTCCTCCTGCAGCTGCCGATCGGGCTCGAGGACAAGTTCGAGGGCGTCGTCGACCTCGTCACGCTGAAGTCCTACCGGTTCGAGGGGGCGAACGGCGAGAAGATCATCACCGGCGACGTCCCGGCCGACATGGCGGACGAGGTGAAGGCGGCGCGCGAGGAGATGCTCGACGCGCTCTCGATGTACTCCGACGAGCTCACCGAGGCGATCCTCGAGGAGCGCGTCACCGAGGAGCTCCTGTACAAGACGATCCGCGAGTCGACCGTGAAGCTCCAGATCGTCCCCGTGATGATGGGGTCGGCCTACAAGAACAAGGCCGTGCAGGTCCTGCTCGACGCCGTGACCCGCTTCCTCCCGAACCCCGGCGACATCACGAACAAGGCCGTCGACCTCGACAAGGACGAGGCCGTGGTCACGCTCGCGAGCGACTCGGAGAAGCCGCTCGTGATGCTCGCGTTCAAGCTCGAGGACGGCCGCTTCGGCCAGCTCACGTACCTCCGGATCTACCAGGGCAGCGTGTCCCGCGGGGTCGAGATCACGAACACCCGCACGGGCAAGCGCCACAAGGTCGGCCGGCTCGTCCGCATGCACGCGGACGAGATGGAGGACATCGAGGGCGCGAGCGCGGGCGACATCGTCGCGATGTTCGGCATCGACTGCAACTCCGGCGACACCTTCACGGACGGGACCGTGAGCGTCGCGATGACGTCGATGCACGTGCCCGCCCCGGTCATCTCGCTGACCGTGACGCCCAAGGACAACAAGTCCCAGGCGAACATGTCGAAGGCGCTGCGCCGCTTCACGAAGGAGGACCCGACCTTCCGCGTCGGGGCGGATCCGGAGAGCGGCGAGACGGTCATCGAGGGCATGGGTGAGCTCCACCTGGACGTCTACATCGAGCGCATGAAGCGCGAGTACTCGGCCGAGGTCATCACGAGCCCGCCGCGCGTCGCCTACCGCGAGACGATCACGCGCAAGGTCGACTTCAACTACACGCACAAGAAGCAGACCGGCGGCTCGGGCCAGTACGGCAAGGTCGGCGGCTACATCGAGCCGTGGGCCGAGGCGCCGTACCGGTTCGACGATCAGGTCGTCGGCGGCGCGATCCCGCGCGAGTTCATCCCGGCGGTCGACAAGGGCTTCCAGTCGATGCTCCCGAAGGGGCAGCTCATCGGCGCGCCCGTCACGGGCGTGTCCGTCACGCTGAACGACGGCGCGGCCCACTCGGTCGACTCGTCCGACATCGCCTTCCAGGAGGCCGCGCGCGGCGCCTGGCGCGAGACGTACCCCAAGGCCGGCCCGCAGATCCTGGAGCCGCTGATGAAGGTCGCCGTCGAGGGGCCGAGCGAGTTCCAGGGCGGCATCGTCGGCATCCTCATGCAGCGACGCGGCATCATCGTCGGTTCGACCGAGGCGGACGGCTTCTGCCGCGTCGAGGCGGAGGTGCCGCTGTCCGACATGTTCGGCTTCTCGACCGTCCTTCGTTCTGCGACCCAGGGCAAAGCCGAGTTCACGATGGAGTTCTCGCGCTATGCTCCCCTTCCGGCGGCGCTCTCGGAGGAGCTCATCAAGAAGTACCGGGAGGAGCAGGCCAAGAAGGCCAAGTGAGGGGGGTGGGCATGTACCGCAAAGAGGTGAACGAGCGGAGCCCGATGCGGGTCTTCGAGGGGTCGATGCACGGCGGCCTGGGCCGCGGCAACGTCGGCGTCATCGTCTCTCGGCCCGGCGTGGGCAAGACGGCGTTGCTCGTGCAGATCGCGCTCGACGATCTGTTCCGGGATCGCAGGGTCCTGCACATCTCGCACGAGAACGCGGTCGACCACGTCCGCGCGTACTACGACGAGATCTTCCACGACCTCGCGCAGTCGATGCGGCTCGAGGAGCCCGAGGCCGTCCGGCTCGAGGTCGAGCGGCACCGGCAGATCTACTCGCACCTCGGCCACGTGAAGGCGTCGCCCGACTCGCCCGAGCAGGCGGCGAGGCTGTGGGTCGAGAAGATGCTCGAGACGGTGGCGTTCGCGCGCGGCGTCGCCCACTTCGAGCCCGACGTGATCATCGTCGACGGCTTCGACGTGGCGGTGGCGTCCGAGCAGGCGATGGAGGCGCTCGGCCGCCTCGCCAAGGAGCGCTCCGCGGAGGTCTGGGTCGCGGCGCAGGTCGACGAGGCGGTCGCCCCGGGCAAGCTGCCGGCGGCGCTCGAGAAGGTCGAGCGCCACCTCAGCGTCGTCGTCTACCTGCAGCCGGAGCGCGACGTCGTCCGCCTGCGGCTGCTCAAGGACCACGGCAACAAGGACCTCGCCGATCTCCACCTGCGCCTCGATCCCCACTCGATGCGGGTCATCGACGAGGACGTGCGCCCCCCCTCGGAGCGGCCGAAGGACCCGCGGAAGTTCCGCCTGCACTCGGGCGGGGCCAAGGGGGCCGAGGCCGAGTTCGGCGCGTGCGCCGAGCGGTACGCGGTGCAGGAGCTGAACTACAGCTTCGAGGGCCACCGGCTCCTCGAGCGTCAGCGGGGCGTGGTCGTGCTCGGCGACGACGAGCTGCGCAAGGGCGACTTCAGCCTCGTCTACGTGTCGCGGCGCCTCGGCCGCGTGCTGAGCGAGATCCCGCTCGTGCGCAACATCCTCCAGACGATCTGGCACCAGATCAACGCGGCCAGCCAGGTCTTCGTCGTGGGGACGCTCCAGGACGACGGCACGGTGCGCGGCGGCACCGGCTGGGGCGCGGAGCTCGCGCGGCTCTGGAAGAAGCCGCTGTTCGTCTACGATCAGGAGAAGCGCGGCTGGTTCCGCTGGAGCGGCACGGCCTGGGAGATGGCGCGGCAGCCGAGCATCACCAGCGAGAACTTCGCCGGCATCGGCACGCAGGATCTCAACGACGCCGGCCGCGAGGCCATCCGCGATCTCTTCGCGCGGAGCTTCGGCGCGCCCGACTGAGCCGCGCGCGAGCGCTCTCCCGACAATCCCTCGGCGCGCCGGCTCGGCCGGCGCGCCGAGCGCTCCCTCGTCCCCCCGACATCTCCCGCCCTCACGGGGCGCGCCGGCGGCGCTTCGGCGCGCAGCAGGCCGGCGCGGGCCTGCTGCGCCGGGCCGATCAGGACGCGTGCTTCTGGATCAGCTGGGCCAGGCGGGGGACGGCCTCCTCGACGTTCTTCTTCGCCGAGCCGCGCAGCTTCTCGTAGGTGCCGCGCACCACGCCGCTCGTCGACGTCTTCGCCTTCTCATCGGTGACGCTGAGGAGCGCGTCGGCGACCCGCGAGCGGTTCGACGTCAGGTACGAGCTCGCACTGCCGCTGCGCGTGGCCTCGGCCCAGATGGGATCGAGCTTCGCGGCGAACTCGGGCAGGAGCTTCTCGACCACCTGGGCGATGAAGCCGGGCTTGATGCCCTTCACGGCCGCGTAGCCGGCCTTGACCGCCAGGCCGGAGAGCCCGCCCTTCGAAGCCACCTCCTCGTCGACAAGCGTGCAGCAGTCGGCGATGACCTGTGATTTCTTGTTCGCATCGAGCAGCGTTTCGCTGAGACCCATTCTCGAACTCCTCCGGGCGCTTCGGAGGCCGGACGCGGCCCCCAGACCCATGTCAGCGTGACCCCCGGCAGGGAGCCCCGACCCCGTCGAGCGGACCTCCGGCCCGCTCCCGACCACATCGAAGCGCGGCTCTTACCACAGCGGCTCAGAGGCAGGCATCGCAAGCGCCCACCCGGGAATCCTTCGGTCCAGGACGGTTCGCGCACCTCCTCGACCGTCCAGGATGACAACCCATCGCGCGTCCCGCGCTCGATTCCCGGGGAGACCCCATGCACGGGCGGCCCGAGCACGCCATACTCACGATGTAATTTAGATCACAGAATACGACGTGGCGGGTGCTCGGCGCCGTCACGGTGCGAGGCCTGCGGGGGGCTCATGGACGTCTACTGCGAAGTCTGCGGAATCGTCACCACGGTCTCGGGCGGCGCGCGCGGCGGGGCTGCGATCGAGTGCCGCGTCTGCGGCGGCGCGATGCACGGCGCGCGGAGGAGGGGCACGGCCGGGCTGCCGGCGGCGGGCGCCGGGGAGGGATCGAGCCGGCCTCCCCCGCCGCTCCGGCGGTCGAGCGCGCCCCCGGTGCCGCGGCACGACGACGACCCGACGATGATGGATCTCCGGTCGCTCGCCCTGAAGTCGTTCCTCGCGACCGATCCCGCCCCGAGGGCGGCGGCGGCGGCGGCGGGCTCGCCGCCGCCGGGGGGCGGCCCGGCCGCTCCGGCGGGCCTCACGGGGCTGGCGGCGGGGCGGGTCGCGGCGTCGACGCCGGTCGCGGTCGACGCGCCGCCGAGCGTGACCGACGTGCTGCGGGTCTACGGCGCGCTCGCGCCGGTCGCGGCGCCCTCGGGGGCGCGGCACCGGGCCCGCGTGCGCGCGCTCGTGGCGGCGTCGGCGGCCGTCGCGCTGGCGATCGCCGTCCTGGTCGCGCTGGTCGTCGCCCGTCAGCGGCTCCGCGCGCCGGAGGACGCGCTGTTGCCCGCCGCGCAGCGCGGCGTCTCCCGGGCCGGGGAGGTCGCGCGCGAGGTGAGCGCGCCGGCCGATGCGCCCGGGCAGCCCGGCGCGGCGCCGCGCGGGCGCGAGGCGCCGGCGTCTGGGTCCGACGAGGCCGGCGCAGCGGAGCGCGGCGCGGCGCCGGCGCCGGCCGCCGCGGCCAGGGCCGGGGCGAGCGCGGCCTCCGGCGCGGACGCTCGCACGGCCCCCAGCGCAGGCGTCCGCGCCCTCGCCGCGGCAGGCGCGCGCGCGGCATCCGCGTCGGGGGCCCGCGCCCGGCCTGCGCGCCCGCCGGCGCCGCCCCCCGCGCCGCCCGCGTCCGAAGAGGCGCCGCGGCCCGCGCCGCCCGTGTCGCTCACCGACGCGATGGCCGCCGCCGTCGCCGGCACGCCGCCGCCCGCCGCCGCGCAGCCGGAGCAGCAGGAGGACCGGAGCGAGGAGTAACCCGCGAGGCGCACTGGGCGAGCGTCAGCGCCGCGCGCCCGGCGAGCGTCAGCGCCGCGCCCTCCCGCGCCGCCGTCGCGCGACGCCGGCCGCGGCCACGGCCGCCGCGAGCAGCGGCCAGCGCGCCGCGCCCTCCGCGGTCGCGAGGCGGCAGCCGCAACCGGCGTCGTCCTGGATGCCGCCTCCGCCTCCGCCGTTGCCGCCTCCGCCGCTGACGCCTCCGCCCGCGCCGCCACCGCCGTTGCCGCCACCGCCGTCGCCGCCACCGCCGTCGCGGCCCCCGCCGTCATCGCCTCCGGCGCCCGCAGCGCCTGCGCCTCCGGCGCCCGCTGCGCCCGCCCCGCCGTAGCCGGCGCTGCCGCTCGAGGGGCCGCCCCCGGCCCCGGCCACGTCGGTGGGGCCCTCGTCGAAGTACGCGCCGCACGCCGGCCCGACGACCAGCCCGTCGCGCGCCGCGAGGGCGAGCGCGTAGACGCCCGCGCCGAACCCGATCATCGGCGCGTTGAACTTGTAGGCGCCGCTCGTCTCGTCGTACGTCTCCGCGATCGCGAGGTAGTTCGCGGACGACTGGTCGAGCACCCACCGGAGCAGCCTGTCCGAGCGCGCCTCGTCCCCCATGAGCCGCGCGGCGACCGCGCCGCGCAGATCGGTCACGACCCACTCGGCGCTGTCGTACTCGCTGCCCCAGGGGCTCAGGTCGCTCGCGCCCGCGTGATCGAAGCGGTCGTCGTTCCGGGACCACCCGGCGCCCGCCGGGACGCGCAGGTGCTCGTCGAGCCCGGCGAGCGTGGCGGCGGCGATGCGGCCCCGCGGATCGAACAGGCCCATCGCGATCCCCTCGAGCACCGCCGCGTCCCAGTAGCCCGCGCCCGCCTCGAGCTCCTCCAGGCTCGCGGCGAGCGCGCCCGAGGCGTCCGTGAGCCGCGCGGCGATCGCGGCGCGCAGCCGGTTCGCGGCGTCGCGGTACCCCGCGGCCCGCTCCGCCTCGCCGCGCCGCGCCGCGATGTCCGCCGCGTCGCACAGGCCGCGCGCCGCGGTGATGCTCGTGTACGCGAAGGAGCGCTCGCGCCCGTTCCAGTGGGTCTCCCAGATCGACGAGTCCTTCCGGACGAGGCCGGTGTCCGGGTCGATGAGCGCGACGAGTGCGTCCGCGACCTTGGCCGACGCTTCGGCCCAGCGCTCGTCCACGAAGGCCGTGTCGCCGGTGAGCTCCTCGTAGCGGCGCAGCGCCCAGAGGAACAGGCCGAACCCGTCGAACTCGAGGTTCGGGCCGAAGTCGTTGAAGTCGGTCTCCTCGACCCCGAAGCCGTAATAGCGCACCAGGCTGATCTGGTAGGGCGGCATGTCGTACGACGCGAGCTCGTTCCAGCGCTGGAAGCGCCCCGCCTCCGCGTCGAGGTAGTAGCTCAGCGCGTCGCGCGCCTCGGCCTCCATGCCGAGGGCCGCCATCGCCACCGTGGCGTAGGCGCCGTCGCGGATCCAGGCGACCGTCCACTCGCCCGGCGGGAGGCTCGCGAGCACCGCGCCGCGGCCGCGGTGGGCGACCGTCGCCGGCAGCGCCGCGGGCTCGCCGCCGAGCGTCGCGCCGAAGCGCGTGGCGCGCGGCTCGTGGTCGCGCGTCAGGTGCTCGCGCAGGAAGGCGTGGTTCTCGCGGGACTGCGCCATCCGGAGCATCACGGCCGACTGCCGGAGCAACGCCGTCTCCTCGGGCGTCGCCGTGGGCGGCACCTTCACCGAGCCCTGGAACGCGCGGTACGCGGCGATCTCGCCCGCGACCACCTCGGCCGCGCCCTTGTCGCCGACGTACGCGTCGAGGGCGCCCTGCACGAGCGGATCCGCCGCGCCCGAGGGGTCGCCGTGGTGGGCGAACGCCACGCCGACCCACCGCGCCTCGCCGGGCGCGATGCTGCCGAGGTCCCACTGGAACGCGCTCACGGATCCGTCCGAGGTCGGCGCGACCCCGTCGAGGTCCGGGAGGTCGGCGACGGCGCCGCCCGCGACGATCCGGTAGACGTTGAGGTCCGCCGGGCTGCTCGCGCTCGACGCGCCGTGGCGCGCGACGGGCGCGAGCGCGCGGGCGGCGACCACGCCCGCGAAGGCGCGCTCGAGGAAGTCGCGCCGGCCGTCGCTCGCGTCGTAGGCGACGGTCTCGCCCGACTCGCCGATGTCGGCCATCACGCCCGGGCGCCCGAAGCCGAGGTGGAAGTTGTGCAGCGAGAACGCCGACACGCCCTCCGCCGGCACGTCGCCCCGGTTCTCGACGCGCATCGCCATCACGAACCCCGCCTGCGCGAGGCCCTGCGGCGCGAAGAAGAACTGCGCGCACTCGAGGTTGCCGACCCGCTGGACCATCGTGACGACGCCCGTGCCGCCGCGCTCCCCGCCGGTCCAGCCGGCGTAGCCGCTCGCGTCGAGATCGACCGGGACGTCGGTCAGCCAGCGCTGCCTGCCGTCGGAGCGCAGCCCGAAGTACGCGTCGTAGAGCAGGTCGCGCGTGGCCACGGCCTGCGGCTGGTTGCCGACCCAGACCTCCGCGCCGCGCGCGTCGAGGAGCGGCTCCTCGGTGGCGAACAGGTGCTCGCGGAAGTGGGTGAGCCTCGCCGCGCCGAGATCGAGGAGCACCGCGCCGAACCCGTTCGACGAGGGCAGCCGGAAGAACGTGCGCCGCACCGGCGCCTCGGCCCGCGCCTCGCCGGGGGCCGCGATCGCCGCCGCGGCGCCGAGCGAGAGGAGCGCGGCGCCGAGCGCATGGAGGGCGCCACGGGCGGCGCGAGGCGGGGCGTTTCGTTGGTGCCCAAAATATTCCCGTGCCGGGGTCCGGCGATGCATCCGCGGCACTTTACAGGAATGACCGTCGTCCCGGCGCGCCGGCTCGCCGGCGGCCGCTCAAAATGCTGCAACGCGCCCCCCGGCGTGGTAACGGCATGCCCATGACAAAACTGCCTGCGTTGATCCTCGTGGTCTCGGCGCCCCTCGCGGCCTTCGCGGCCGGATGTGGCTCCGATCCGCAGCCGCCGGCGAATGTCGGCGGCACCGTCGCGCCCCCTCCGGTGGCGAGCACCGCGGCGCCCGCCCCGAAGCAGGACACCGCCAAACCGACGAGCGGGTCCATCCGCATCGACGACAAGATCCTCAAGGCCTGCGGCGATCTGCCGACGGCCCGCTTCGCGTTCGACTCGACGGCCATCGAGGGCGAGGCGGCGAGCGCGCTCGACGCGCTCGCGCGCTGCTTCGTCTCGGGTCCGCTGAAGGGCAAGGGGATGAAGCTCATCGGCCACGCCGATCCCCGCGGCGAGACGGAGTACAACCTGGGCCTCGGCCAGAAGCGCGCCGGCAGCGTCGCGGAGTACCTCGCCAAGAAGGGCCTCGAGCAGGGCCGCATCGCGACCTCGTCGAAGGGCGAGTTCGAGGCGACCGGCACGGACGAAGAGGGCTGGGCGCGCGACCGGAAGGTCGACATCCTGCTGGCGGACTGAGCGCCGCGCCGCGCGCCGGCGCGCGACGATGTGAAGAGGGCCACGGCCGCGCTTCCAGGTGAGAGAGGGGGCCGCGGCCGCAAACTGCACTGGACGGGGCCGCGCGCGCGCATCCCCGACGAGCCGATTCCCTGACCCGAAGAGATCGACATGGCCTTCCTGCAAAGCGCCCCCGAGGCGGCGACGGCGGTCCCGATCAAGCTCGATCCCGTCTCCCTGATCCTCCACGCCTCCGGTCCCGTCTTCCTGGTCGTCTGGCTGCTGATCTTCGCGGCGATCCTCGTCTGGGTGATCGCCGTCCTCAAGGTCCTCCAGCTGGCCCGGCTCTCGGCGCAGCAGGCGCGGTTCGAGCAGGAGTCGGCGCACGCCCACTCGCCCGATCAGCTGTTCGCGCTCGCGCAGCGGCACGCGGACGCGCCGGGCGCCCGCGTCGTGCTGGAGCTCAGCCGCCGCGCCGGGACGGGCAAGCTCCTCGAGTCGATCGCGAAGCGCGCGATCGTGACCGAGACGCAGCGGGCGAGCTCGCTCATGCCGACGCTCTCGTCGATCGCGGCGGCGTCGCCGTTCATCGGCCTGTTCGGCACCGTCTACGGGATCATGGACGCGTTCCTCCGCATCGGTCAGCAGAAGAGCGCGTCGCTCCCGGTCGTCGCCCCGGCCATCGGCGAGGCGCTCATCGCGACCGCGATCGGGCTGTTCGCCGCGATCCCCGCGGTCATCGCCTACAACGCGCTCAACAAGCGCATCGACGACCTGCTCGCCGCGCTCGAGGCGGCGAGCGAGGGCTGGGTGGAGATCGCGTCGCTGTCGGCGCGGGGGATCCAGGAGTCCATCCCGCTGGCGCTCCAGCGGACGAGCGACCGGCCGACGCCGGTGATGCCGAAGGGCTGAGGGGCGGGGCCGGTCATGGCGATGTCGGTCGGCGGAGGGCGCAGGCGGCGGGGCGGCGGGTTCAGCGAGATCAACGTTACGCCGCTCGTGGACGTGATGCTGGTGCTCCTCGTGGTGTTCATGGTCACCGCCCCGCTGCTCACGGCCGGGCTGCGGGTCGAACTGCCCAACGTCTCCGCCGAGGAGGCGCCGACCAAGGACACGAAGCTCGTCGTGACCGTCACGAAGGAGGAGAAGATCCTCTTCGGCGAGGACGACGCGACCGCCGACATCGAGGGCGTGCTCGCGTCGAACGGGCGCGTGCAGAAGGAGAAGGAGCTCTACATCCGCGCCGACAAGGACGCCCGCTACGGCGCGGTGGCGCGGGTCGTGGCCGCCGCCCGGGCCGCCGGGGTCGAGGGGCTGAACCTCCTCGTCCAGCCGGAGCTCGAGCCCGAGGGCGCGGCGCCTCCGCCCGGCAGCGCGGCGCCGCGGCCCAACGGCGCGGCGACTCCGCCCGGCGGCGCGGCGCCGCGGCCCGGGGGAGCGGCGCCTTGAGCACGGCCGCGGCGCGCGCGCCGCGACCGACGCCGCCGGGGCAGCGCCGGCCGAGGAGCGACTTCCGCCCGCGGGACGTCGCGCTCGCCGTCGCGGTGGCGGCGGCCGTGCAGGCGGGCGCCGCCGTGGCGATCACCTTGGCGGACCTCTCGGTGCCGGCCGCCGCGCCCGAGATCGACAAGGGGCCGAGCGTCCCGGTGAAGGTGATCCCGGTGCTCGACATGGACACGCCGCTGCTCAAGCTGGGCGGCAAGCGCGACAAGATGAAGCTGCCCGACCGGTGGGTGCGCCAGACGCCCAAGCCGCGCGTCGAGCAGAAGGCGTTCGTCTCGCCGGACGCGGGTAAGAAGGAGGAGGACATCCCGCCGCCGGAGATCAAGGTCGCCGACGCGGGCACCGCGCCGCCGCCCCCCGACGCCGAGGTCGCGAAGCAGGTCGACATCGAGCTCGATCCGAAGATCGACGCGGGCGAGGCCCCCAACGTCGACCAGGAGGGGCACGCGGACGGCGTGAAGGAGGGGACGGAGACCGATCCCCTCAAGGCGCGCGCGGTGGATCTGTACCTGGCCCGCATCGCGGGCTGGTTCTCGAGCAGGTTCCGCGTGAACGGCTCGGGGCTCCCGCCGGAGGAGCTCACGAAGCACAAGCCGCGCGCGGTGATCGTTTTGTCGGACGGGCAGATGGTGAGCTACACGCTGACGCCGAGCGGGAATCCCGTCTTCGACGCGGCCGCGCGGGCGACGCTCGAGGGGGCGAAGGGACAGGCGCTGCCGCCGCCGCCCGAGAACTATCCCGACCTCGGTCAGAAGCAGGTCAGCGTCACCTTCGTCTGTCGGGAGAACACATGCGACTAGCTCAATACGCCCTCGGCGCGCTGGCGCTCGCCGCCGCCGCCCTCGCTGCCCCCCCTGCTCCGGCGCAGGCGCCGGCCTCGACCGCGCCCCCCAACGCCGAGGAGATCCTCGGCCACATCACGGTCGTCGCCGGCGCGTCGCGCCCGCTCCCGAAGATCGGCGTCCTGCCGTCGCTCGTCTCCGACCCCGAGGACGTGACGCTCCACAGCGTGGTCCGGCGCGACCTCGAGCTCTGCGGCGAGTTCGAGGTGCTGCCCGACAGCGCCGCGCCCGACGGCCTGTACCTCTCCGACAGCCCGGTGGACGTGAAGGCGTGGTCCGCGAAGGGGGTCGAGGCGGTCGTCAGCGTGCGCGGCAAGAAGCTCGGCGCGGACAAGGCCGAGCTCGTCGGCCAGGCGTTCCTGGTGAACCGCGGGCAGGCCCCCGTGTTCGACAAGAAGTTCATCGTGCCGCTCCGCGACGTCCGGTTCGAGTCGCACCGGGTGGCCGACCAGCTCATCGGCGCCCTCACCGGCCAGAACGGCGGCTTCGCCAGCCACATGACGTTCGCCTCGGGCTCGGGCTCGCTTCGCCGCGTCTTCACGATCGACGCCGACGGGCACGACGCCAAGGCGGTCTCCCCGCCGGATCAGACCGCCATCGCCCCCGCGTTCGGGAAGGGCGAGCAGCTCTACTACGCGGCGAGCGTGAAGGGCGACGAGTACAAGATCTTCACGCCGGCGGGCGGCCCGCAGGCGCTGCCCGTGAAGGGCTCGGTCTACGGGATCGCCTTCTCCAAGGATCGCTCCCAGGTCGCGCTCAGCATCGGCGTCGGATCGACGATCAAGCTGTTCTCCGGGCCCGACTTCCAGAGCATCAAGCCGGCGTCCGAGGTGGGGATGGCGCTCCACCCGGCGTTCACGCCGACCGGCAAGCTCGCCTTCTCCGGCGAGGGCCGGTACGGGCAGCGCATCTACGTGGGCGGCAAGGCGATCTCGCCGGAGGGGCTCTTCGCGTCGGCGCCCACGTTCTGCAACCACCCCGACGGGGTGAAGGCGATCTACGCCGTCGGGGTCGGCAAGAACACCGACCTCGTCGTCTCCGGGGAGACGGGCGGCGGCCTCGCGCGGTTGACCCAGAACCAGGGCAGGAACGGGTACCCGGCCTGCAGCCCCGACGGGCGGCTCGTGGCCTTCTTCTCCACGCGCACGTCCGGCGAGGGCCCCGGGCTCTACATCATGCGCGTCGACGGGCAGCGCCCGAAGCGCATCTCCAACCTGCTCGGGGACTCGCTGCGCTGGGATCCCCTTCCTCCCGGCAAGGCCGTCGAGGCGAAGAACTGACCCGAGCGCGCGCGCCGTCCCGACACGAGCTCCGCTGAGCCGAGCCCGGCGGTGGCGTGTAGAACGGGCGCGCGGCGTGCGGACGCTGCACACGCTGTGGCAAGGCGTCCCGCACGGTCGGCCCCCCGCTCCAATGGACGGCACGCCGCGGGCGGCGCGGCCAGGACGTCCGCGCGCGGGATCGGCGGGCGTCTCGTCGCGGCTGGATCCAGGGGCTCGCCGTCCGGCAACTTCTCCGGCCCAGGCGCGTCTTACGAAGGTCGTTCCCGCGCGAGCGCGCGCGTCTCCGCACCGGGCGGAGCGCCATGAGACCGCGCCCTGGGTCACCGCTTCTTTGGCCCGCTGCGTCGGCCGCGGTTAGCCTCCGGACTGCTCAGGGGTGAGTTGGCTGGAAAGTTGCACCGGACTGGCCGTAGACCGCCCTGGTCAGCCAGCGAGACGAACATGGAGAAGAGCATGGTGTCGAGCCGTATCTGGACCGCCATCGCGATCGTCTGGACCTTCTGCGCCGGTGGCTGCAGCTCGGTGGAGGCGGTCCAGGAAGCGAAGATCAGCGAGCAGGGGGGCTTCCGGGATCCGGAGCAGCGGCTCGCCCCGGGAGAGGACGGGGGCTACTGCAGCGCCGAGGTGCTCCGCTGGCAGTACGATGAGCCGTCGGCGACGCTCCGGCTCGCGGATGCTCGGTTGATGCTCGATTGCTGCGGCAAGCGCGCGATCCACGTCGAGAAGATCGACAGCCTCTACGAGGTCACCGAGCGCGACGAGCCGGACGACGCCGAGGGGCGCTGCAGCGAGCAGTGCGCCTTCGACCTGTCGGTGGGCGTGCAGGACGTCCCGCGGGGCGAGATCTACGTGAAGCTGCTGCGCGACGTCGTCGATCGGCAGGGCAGCCCGGGCGTGGTCTGGAGCGGCACCCTCGACCTGGACGTCGCCGCGGGCGCGGTCGTCCTCGACGATGCCCCCGCGGACGCCGGCTGCCAGGAGCAGAGCCCGCCGCGCCGGCGCAGCACGACCGTCGCCGCGAGGTGACGACGTCGCCCGCGTCGCCCCGCCGCGACCGGCATTGCGGGATCGCGGCCGGGTCGGCGACGCACCTCGACAGACCGGACGGAGGTGGGATGGTGGAGCAGGTCGACCGACCATGACGGCTTAGGTCAGACGACCGAGCGTACTCTGCCACTTTCACCTGGACTTTTATTCCACGAACGCGTAGATCACACCCGAATGTGCGTGCAGCTGCTCCGGGGTGCAGCGTGCATGCGCCACCTACCCACGTCTGCCTGCGACTGAATCCGGGGCATGTGCCGCGGAAACGGATTGCGACTTCTTATCGAAGCCCCTGCTTCTTCATTTTGGGCGTATTTTAACAGTGGGGCGGGATAGCCAAGGACGTCGGGGCATGAAGTACGTGGGGGCCTGCAGGGCGCTTGCAACGGTTGGATCGCTGGTTCTTCTGAGCGCGTGTCTGGAGACGGAGCCCGCGCAGGTCGGGACCGTGAGCGAGGCCGGCGGATTCGTGGATCCGGAGCGGAGGCTCGCCGTCGACGGGGAGGAGAGCTACTGCGGCGCCGAGGTGCTGCGCTGGCGCTACGATCCGTCGACCGGCTCCCTGAAGGTCGCGGACAGCCGGCTCTTGCTGAACTGTTGCGGCCAGCGTGCGATGCACGTGGACCGGATCGACAGCATCTACGAGATCACCGAGAGGGACGAGCCCGATGCGGCGAGCCCGCGGTGCGACTCGGTCTGCGCGTTCGACTTCGCGGTCTCGATCCCCGAGGTCGCCGCGCGCAAGGTGTACGTGCGGCTGCTGCGGGACGTCGTCGACGCGCAGGGCAGCGCGGAGCTCATCTGGCAGGGGGAGATCGACGCCCGGAAGCTGTCCGGCGAGGTGGTGCTCGACCACGCCGCCGCTCCGGGCGAGGCCTGCAGCGGCTCGTCCCTGTGATCGCTCGCCGCTCCGGCGCGGGGGCGGTCCCGTCGCGCGCGAGCTGTCGGCGAGCGTGCGCTCGCGCCGGCGGCCGCGCGGTTGCGTGACGAGCGCTGCATCTTCGACGGAGCACGCGGCCGCGGGACGGCCCAGCGGCGCGAAGGAAGGCTAGGCGGCCGCGATCACGCGTCGACGGTGTCGGCGACGCCGAGGTCGCCCTCCGCGCGCGCGAACGGCTCGTCGGCGCGGCCGTCCGCCGTCAGTCGATCAGCGTGCGGGCGGGGCGACCCGGCTCGCACTTCACGAGCGTCGCGGTCAGCTCGAGCGTCTCGGGGAGCGTGCCCTGCACCTGCGCGACGACCTGCTCGACCACGTGCTGGGCCTCGTCCAGGTTGGGACCCACGATCGAGACGACGAACGTGAGCGGGCCGGTGCGCCCGGCCGCGGCCGGCGTCAGGCTGAGCAGCAGCGTCTGGGTCAGGTCGACGACCTGGAGCGCCGCCTTGCGCAGCGCGAGCATCTCGAGGATCGTCGGCCGCAGGCTCACGAGGCCGTTCTGGCCGCGGAGCTCGAAGCGCGCGATCTGCATCGGCACCTCGGCCCACTCGGCGAAGAAGCCGTCCTCGTCGATGGCCTTCATCAGGTGCTCGCGCACGAGGAGCCCCGTGAGGCCGTCGCGCCGCGCGAGGTAGCGCTTCGCCTTGTCGTGGTGCGGCGAGTCCGGTCCGAACGTGACCACCATGAGGCGGCACTCCCCGAGCTGCACCTCGGCGCCGTGGAGCAGCGAGACCTGCGCCTTGCGCTCGAACGGGAAGTCCGCGTACGTGCCGTTCGTGCTGTTCAGATCCTCGACCAGCCACGAGCCCGTCTGCCAGCGGAGGAGCGCGTGCGATCCGGAGACGGTCGCCTCGGCCAGGACGAGATCCTGATCGCTGCGGCGGCCGATCGAGAGCACCGGCTTCTGCAGAGGGAACAGCGTGGCGACGCTGTCGGGCGCGTTCGTGGCGTACGTGATGAGCAGCGACTGCGCGCCGGGGGTGAACTGCGTCTTGATGGCCCGCCCGGGCGCAGGGCCGGGATCGATGCGCTCGCGCGGCAGCTGGATCGGCGCGGTCGTGGTCTGCGTCGGGTTGAAGAACCGCATGTGCCGCGCCTGCGGGCGCATCTGCGGATCCGGGTTGAGCGCGCGGAAGATCTGCCTGATCTCATCGTTCGTCAGCGCGGCGGGCACGTCGAACGTGATCTGCTGCTTCATCGTCTTGAGCCGCGGCTTGTAGCCGGGCTCGGGGACGCGGCAGGTCCACATCTCCCAGAGCGTCAGCGCCGCGGCGTAGACGTCGTCCTCGGGGCTCGCGCCGCCGTTGCGCAGCCGCTCCGGCGACATGTAGTGAGGCGTGCCGCCGTCCGGCGGCGCCCCCGGCTTGCGCACGGCCGCGCGCGCGCGCTCCTTCGCGAAGCCGAAGTCGAGGATGACGGCGCGATCGTCGGCGACCATCACGTTGCCGGGCTTCAGATCGCCGTGCACGAGCCCCTGCTGGTGGATGGCGGCGAGCCCCGCGCAGACGTCGGTCGAGATCTTGCGGAACTCGTCGGCGCTGAAGCCGCCGGACGTCTTGCGCTTGCGGATGTGGTTGTGGAGCGTCTGCCCGGGGATGTACTCCATCACGAGGATGGGCCCCCACGGGCTCGGCGCGAGGTCGTGCACGCGGCAGACGTTCGGGTGGCGCGCCTTCTGGGCGAGGATCACCTCCTGCCGCAGCGCCTCGTCGTCGCCCGGCATGGCGGAGGCCTCGGGCACCACCTTGAGCGCCACCTGCTGCTGGGTGAGGCGATCGAAGGCCAAGAACACCTCGCCCATGCCGCCTTTGCCGATGCTCTTCAGGACCTCGTACCGGTCGTTGATGACCGTTCCGACGTCGATGGGAGGGAGGGGATCTTTGGTCACGGCCACGGGCGCACGAAGGGTGAGGAAGAGCTCCGCGCCGGCGCCGAAGCTGAACCGCCGGCACGCCGATACGGACTGCGCGCAGGGTCGTCCATTCGAGCCCCGGGCGCAACGAGTCGTTGCACATGCGCTGCGGCTTGCCCATTCGGCGCGGCGCGGAGCGGCCGCGGGCCGCCGTCAGGCCGCCGGCGCGCGGCCGCCACGGCCGCCGGCGCGCGGCCGCCACGGCCGCCGGCGCGGGCCCGCCGGCGCGGCCGACCGCGCGCAGCGGCCGGCTGCGCGCGGCCGCCCGCGGCGCCCGCCCGCGGGAGGGCGCCGCCCAGCGCGTTGTTCACAGGAGGGAGCCGCCCGGCGCGCTGTTCAGGAGAACGGCCGCGCCGTGTGGGCGTGGTTCAGCGGGCCGTGGCCGTGGCCGAGCCCCGGCGCGGCGCGCATCGCCTCGCGGAGGTAGCGGCGCGCACGCGCGATCGCCGGGACGAGGGCGAGGCCCTGGGCGAGGCCGGCGGCGATGGCCGAGGCGAGCGTGCAACCCGTGCCGTGGGTCGCGCGCGTCTCGATGCGCGCGTCCTCGAACAGCTGCTCCCCGCCGGGGTGCCCGGAGGCGCCGGGCTCCGGCGCGGTCCGGAGGACGTCGACGACGACGGCGCCAGGGAGGTGGCCCCCCTTCAGCAGCACGGCGCGCGGGCCCATGGAGAGCAGCTGCGCGGCGGCGCGGCGCATCGCGTCCACGCTGTCGATGACCGTGCCGGTCAGCGCCTCGGCCTCGGGGATGTTCGGCGTGAGCAGCGCGGCGAGCGGCAGGAGCCGGCCGCGCAGGGCGCCCTCGGCGTCGGGCACCAAGAGGCGCGCGCCCCCCTTGGCGACCATCACGGGGTCGACCACGAGCGGCGCGCCGCGGCCGAGGCGCTCGTAGACGCGCGCGACCTCGTCGATGACCTCGGCCGAGTGGAGCATGCCGGTCTTGATCGCGTCGGCGCCGATGTCGTCGAGCACGAGCTCCATCTGGCGGCCGATGAAGTCGGGCGGCACCGGGAACACGCCGGCGACGCCGCGGGTGTTCTGCGCGGTGAGCGCGGTGATCGCGGTCGCGCCGTACGCGTCGAGCGCCGTGACCGCCTTGAGATCCGCCTGGATGCCAGCGCCGCCGCCCGAGTCGGACCCGGCGACGATGAGGACGCGGCCCTTCATGGAGCCCCCGGGCCGCGGAGGGCGGCCAGCCATGTGTCGTTCATGGGCATCCGCCGCCGCGCGTCAATAGTGCTTGTCGAGGACCGCCGGATCGGTCGTTGTCGAGAACACCGTGTCGCAGCGACGGCACCGGTATTTCACCTTCGTCGGCCGCGCCGAGATCCCGAACGCGAGCTGGATGTACCCCATGACGCGGTATTCTGCCTCGGCGCTCACCATGTAGTGATCACGGCCGTGTCCGCAGGGGCACTGCACCGGCTCGGACGTCGTGCGGTTGCGATAGGGCATGGAAGGTGTGCTCGGCGACATGCGCTTTCAGGGTAGTCTAGGGGGTCTGCGGCGGACGTCGAGGGGGGCGTCGCGGAACAGGGCAGACGGGAGGCGGGCGGCGTGAGCAGAAAGCTCGCGCGTGCTGGCGCCGCCTCGCGCGGCGGCCCCGTCGGGAGACCGGCGCTTTGCGCCCCGCCGCGGACCGAATAGGACGTGCCGCATGCGCGCCGCACTCCGCGCCGAGCGTCTGGTGAAGCGGTACGGCGACTTCACGGCCGTGGACGGGATCGATCTCGCCGTACACGCCGGGGAGATCGTCGGCCTGCTCGGGCCGAACGGCGCGGGCAAGACGACGACCCTGCGGATGCTCGCCGGCATCCTGTCGCCCACCGCCGGGCGCGTCCTCGTCGGCGGCGTCGACCTCGCCGCGAGGCCGCTCGAGGCGAAGCAGCGGATCGGCTTCCTCTCGGGCGACACCCAGCTCTACCAGCGGCTCACGCCCCGCGAGGTGCTCCGCTACTTCGGCCGGCTGTACGGCATGGGCGAGGCAGCGCTCTCGCGCCGCATCGACGCGCTCGTGGCCGATCTCGAGATGGAGGCGTTCGCCTCGCGGCCGTGCAGCACGCTGTCGGCGGGGCAGAAGCAGCGCGCCAACATCGCGCGCGCCTTCCTTCACGAGCCCGAGGTGCTCATCCTCGACGAGCCGACGACCGCGCTCGACGTGATCAGCGGCCGCTTCATCGTCGAGTCGATCCGGCGCGAGCGCGCGGCGGGCAGGGCGGTCCTCTTCTCGACGCACATCATGGGCGAGGCCGAGTACCTCTGCGACCGGATCGCCCTCTTGCACGAGGGGCGCATCGCCGACAGCGGCGCGCTGCCGGAGCTCCTCGAGCGCACCGCCACCGCGAACCTGACCGACGCGTTCCTGTACCACGTGGAGCGGAGCCGCCCGCGCGAGGCGCGCGACGACTCAGGGAGCGCCGGCGCGGCTGCTCCGGGAGGGCCGGCGCGGTGAGGCTCGCCATCGTCTGGACCATCCTGCGCAAGGAGCTCGTCGAGTCGCTCCGGGATCGGCGCACCCTCGTGCGCCTCGTCCTCGTGCCGATCCTCCTCTATCCGCTCTTCGCGCTCGCGATGAGCAAGCTCGTCGGCTCGGAGGCGGCGGCTCGCGAGGCGCGCTCGTCGCGGATCGCGGTGTGGGGCGAGCTGGCCGAGGACCTCTCGACGCGGCTCTCGTCGGCGTCGAAGCTCGAGCTCGTGCCGTGGGCCGGCGCGCCGCCGGAGGTGCGCGAGGGGCTCCGCTCCGGGGCGCTCGCGCCGCCGGCGGACCCTCCACCCCGAGCCGAGGACGAGGCGCCCGGGGCCGAGGACCCGCGGCCGCGGTGGATCGAGCCGGACAACCCCGTGCTCGCCGCGGCGCGCGCCGCGGTGAGCGCGCGCGACGTCGACGCGGTGCTCGTGCCGTGGCCGTCGCTGGGGGCCGAGCTCGGGCGCGGCGGGAAGGGCGCGGTCGCGATCTACTTCGACTCGGTGCGCGCCGACTCGGCCACGGCGGAGGCGCGCCTCGCGGGCGCGCTGCGGCGCGCCCGCGGCGGCATCGTCGCCGAGCGCGAGGCCGCGCGCGGCCTGCCCGAGGGGTTCTCGATCGCCTACGACGTCGTGCCGCGCGACGTCGCGGAGGACAGCCGCAAGGTCGGCCAGATCCTCGGCTCGATGATGCCGATGATGCTGATCCTGATGTCGCTCCTCGGCAGCTTCCTTCCGGCGATCGACCTCACGGCGGGCGAGAAGGAGCGCGGCACGATGCAGACGCTGCTCTGCGCGCCGGTGCGATCCATCGAGATCATCTCGGGGAAGTTCCTGGCCGTGTGGATCATCTCGCTGCTCACGGCGCTCGGTAACGTGGTGAGCCTGTCGCTCACGGTGAGCCGGATGCTGCCGGACGTGATGGTCGTCGATCCCTGGATCTTCGCGCTGACGTTCGCGCTGCTCGTGCCGGTCACGCTCCTGTTCTCGGCGCTGTTCCTCGCCCTCGCCGTGTTCGCGAAGGACTTCAAGGACGGCCAGAACGCGCTCATGCCGGCGTACCTGCCGCTCTCGCTGCTCGCCGGCATCACGGCCCTGCCGGTGGTCGAGCTCAACCCGTGGACGGCTTACGCCCCGGTCCTCAACATCGCGGTGCTGATCAAGGCGCTGTTCGTCGGGGAGGCGCCGGTCGATCTCCTGTTCACGGCGCTCCTCTCCTCGGCGCTCTACGCCTGCCTCGCGCTCCTCTTCGCGGCGCGCGTCTTCGAGCGCGAGAACGTGCTGCTCGGCGGCCAGGAGTCGGCGGCCGCGGTGCTGGGCCTCCGGCGTCGGGCCGGCGGGGCGCCGTCGGCCGGGTTCTCGCTCGCGGCGTTCGCTGGCGTCCAGGTGCTCTTCTTCTACGGCAGCCTGCTCATCGCCCGCGCCAGCGTGGCGGTCCAGCTCGCGGTCTCGCAGGTCGGCTTCTTCCTCGCCCCGACGCTCGCGCTGGTCGCCGGCTTCGGCTACTCGCCGCGGGCGACGCTCGGCCTCCGGCGGCCCTCGGTCCGGGGCCTCGCCGGGGCGCTGCTCCTCGGGGCGTCGGCGTGGGCCGCGATCGGCGGCACCGTCCTCCGGTGGTTCCCCCCGCCCGAGCCGTTCGTCCGCGAGCTCGGCGAGCTCGTGCTGCTCGGCGGGCAGCCGTACCTGGTCGTGCTGCTGCTCGTCGCGGTGACGCCGGCCGTCTGCGAGGAGCTCCTGTTCCGCGGCCTCGTCTATGCCGGGCTGCGCCGCGCCGGGCCCGCCGTGGCGATCGGCGTGTCGGCGCTCCTCTTCGGGCTCGCGCACGGCTCGGTGTACCGGCTCCTGCCGACGCTCTCGCTCGGGCTGGTGCTCGGCTACGCGCGCCACCGCACCGGCTCGGTGCTGCCCGGGGCGCTGCTGCACGCCTTGAACAACGGGCTCGCGGTGTCGCTGCTCTATTTCAAGCCGCCGTCGGTGCAAGGGATCGTCGAGGGAGAGCTGCTGCCGTGGAGCGTGACGGCCGCAGCGGCGGTCGTCTCGCTGGCCGGGCTGCTCCTGCTCCGGTCGGCATCGCCGGGAGCGCCGGAAGAGGACGAGCGCCGCGGGGACGGGGAGCCGAGGGACCCTGAGGGCGGGAAGCAGGAAACTATTAATTAAAACAATAGCTTGCCACCATCGTGGGGACGCTTCCGGCGAGGGCGGTCCTCACCGGGGCGGGAGTGGGCCGAGGCTGGCGGGTGCGGCGGTGATGTGAGACGTCGCCCAGAGATGGCTGAATCGCGTGTCTTGCGCCGGTCGCCCGCTGGGGTACGGACATCGATGTGCACGCACGCTTCCTTGTGGGGCTCGTTGCGGCGGCGATGATCTCGGCGCTGTCCTGCTCGCCCGGCGGCCCTACCCTCGCGGACCTCGGGGGAACCGCGCTGATGGCGCCCCCGGCGCCGGCCGTCGTCGGCGGAGCGCCGGCCCTCGCGGGAGCAGCGCCGGCCCTCGCGGGAGCAGCGCCGGCCCTCGCGGGAGCAGCGCCGGCCCTCGCGGGAGCGGCGACGGTGGACGCCGGCGGCGCGCCGACCCTGGCTGAGCCAGCGCCCGCCATCGCCGGCGGAGCTCCCGCGGCGCCGCCGGCGGCGTCGTCGGGATGGGCCGGCCCCTGGGTCGAGCAGCTCGCCGACGCCGCCGGGCTGCGCGAGCGGCCGCCGCGGGCGCAGCGCCAGTGGAACCACATCGCCGCGGCCGCAGGCGCGGATTGCCGCGACGCGCTCAAGCAATCCGGCGCGCGGTTCCAGGCGCTGCCGGACGTCGCGAAGCCCAACAAGAAGGGGTGCGGCATCCCGCGCGGCGTGCTGCTGACGCGCGGCCCGACCGGCATCGTTTACTCGCCGCCGCTGCAGGTCGATTGCTCGCTCGCCCTCCGGCTGGCCGATATCGAGCGCGTGATCCAGGAAGAGGCGGAGACGCACCTGGGCTCGCCGATCGCCCGCATCAGCACCCTGGGGAGCTACGCCTGCAGGGAAGTGGTCGGCAGGATGCGAAGGTGGAGCGAGGGGCTGAGCGAGCACTCGTTCGGCAATGCATTCGATATCTCGCGCTTCTCGCCGAAGCGCGGGCGCGCGATCAGCGTGCTCCGCGATTACGTGCTCTACGGGAGCGACCCGACCACCCGCGAGGCGCGCTTCCTCCGGGGCGTGACCCGCCGCCTCCGCGCCGAGGGGGCGGCCGCGCGCGTCCTCGGGCCGGATTTCGACGCGAGCCACCGGGACCACCTGCACATCGATTGCGGCACGCCGCGCTGGTACTGAGCCACGGGCGCGCGCCTCAGGGCTGCCGCGGCCTCGCGGCGCCGGCCTTCGCCAGCTTCTTCGCGTAGCTCATTGAGATGCTCAGTTCCTACGTTGCAGCCATCGCCAACGGATGGAGTGAATGCCATGCAGGACGTCTCGGTGCTTGGGCTGGGCGTGATAGCGACATCGGCCCGCAGGAGAGCGGCTGTGACGTGAAGTGGACCTCTCGATAAGCCCGCGCGAAACGAGGGCAGGCGGCCCCGCGCTCACCCGGTTCAGGCCCGCAGCTCGAGGATCCGCACGTCGTACGGCGCGAGCTCCACGGCGTGGACCTTGGACTTGCCGCCCAGCTCGGTCAGGTGGCCGGAGGCCGCGACGGGCTTGACCGAGACCGGCGCGTCGGCCTGGCTGACCAGGAACACGAAGCGGCGGCCGTCCCGGTGGCGCAGGGTGTCGGCCGCGACGCGCGGGTCGTCCACGGTCACCGGCCGACGCACGCCGGCGAGCACGGCGAGCGCATCATAAAGACGGTAGGTCGGCTCCGGGTTGACCCGCGGGGTCGCCGCGGCGAAGTGCTCGATCGGATAGGTGCAGAGCACGACGCTGCCGCTGCCGACCCGGCGCCGCAGCAGCGCCGGCCGGCCGCGCTGGTCGACCGCGACGACCTCCGCGCCCTTGGGCCGCACCGGCAGGTAAGCGCGGCTGTGCTCGGTGCCGGCGACCGGGAACGCGAGCGTGGCGCCCTCCGCGATCGTGCCGAACCCCCGCTCGAAGGTGAGCTGCACGCGATCGTCCTCGATCGGGTCGACCATCCCGTAGCGCAGCTGATGCTCGACGCCGAACATCGCGTTGAGGTGCGCGTACCACGGGCCGCGCTGCGACCCGTGCGTGCCGTGGGAGTAGGACGCGTAGACCACCGCGCCGCCCGAGGCCAGCCGCTCCAGGAGATGCCAGCTGGGCGCGGTCAGCTGCTTGGCCGACGGCAGGAGATACAGCCGGCAATCCTCGGCGATCCCGTCCCGCTCGCGGGTCAGCCCGACCGGCAGATCCGCCTCCTTCGCCGCGACGTAGGCCTGCCGCAGCGTCGTGAACAGGTAGCTGCGATCCTCGGCCTCGGTGAACGGAAACGCGCCCTCCAGGTACGACGGCACGATCAGCGCCGCGTCGGCCGGCTCGCGCTCGCAGCCGAGGACGTCGATGTCGGCGAGCACCCGGGCGAAGCGCGCCATCTCCTTGAGCTGCGGCTTGGGGCGACCGTCGGTCGTCGTCAGCCCGAAATGGAGCTCGAACGGGTGATGCCGGTAGGGATCCTGGTCGATGAGGTCGAAATCGGTGTTGTTCCAGCCGATCCAGCCGGTGGCGCCGGCGAGCAGGGTGTTGTGGAGGACCTGCCGGTAGTAATGCGCGGCGTTCTCGTCGGAGACGAAACCCGAGGACACCCCGAACTCCTCCAGCACGACCGGCTTGCCGAGGAAGCCCGTGAGCTCGCAGATGAACGCCGCCCCGTAGTGCTGGCGGACCAGGTCGTTCTCCATCCGGTACACGTGCGGGCCGAGGAAATCGACGAGCGCCCCGAGGTCGCGCACCGAGAACCCGTTGTCGTTGCCGGTGACCTCGATGCCCCACGCGCCGTCGCCGATCGAGATCGGCTGGCTCGCCCCGCCGGCCCGCAAGCCCTGCACGACCAGGCTCGCCCAGCTCGTGACCGTCTCGCGGACCGAGCGCTCGCGCTCGCCGTAGATCGGCATCTCGTTGGAGACGAGCCAGCCGGTCACCGCCGGGTGGCCCGCGAAGCGCCGCGCCATCTGCTCGGCGAACCACGCTTGCCGGGCGACCATGCACACGTCCCCGTAGAGATCGCGCCCGCGCCGCCAGACCGGATCCCAGTTCTCGCCGGACATGTGGCCGACGAGGAGGGTGGGAATGGTGGTCATCCCCGCCTCCACGTGCGCCTCGAGGAAATCGCCGTAGCGCTCCGCGCAGCCCTCGTCGATCCGGTCGGGCTCGGGCATGAAGTGCGGCCAGTAGAAGAACGACCGCGTCATCGTGAGGCCGTGCTCGGCGAGCACCCGGAGCTCCTCGCGGACCAGGGCCGGATCGTAGCTCTGCCACATGAGCGGGCCGCCGCGCCTCGACCAGAAATTGGCCCCGAGCCAGGCGACGGCCTGTTGACGAACAGCGACTTTGGCGAAATTGCGATGCATAGTCCTCACGTCCCGATCAGATTACTTAATCGGTTCAGCGTGCGCTCCGCAAGGGAGGAACGCACCCGCGGCGGCGCGGGGCCGGATCAGGCGCGGGGGGGCGGCGCCGTGCTGCCCCGCGTCGCGAGCGTCGGCGCGCTGCACTCGACGTCGTCGATCGGCTCGCCGGCCACCAGGCGGAGGAGCAGCGCGGCGGCGCGGGAGCCGTGCTCGGCGATGTTGCGGCGCACCGCGGTCAGGGCGGGGTGCACGAGCTGGCACAGCGCCGAGTCGTCCCAGGCCACGATCGAGAGGCGCTCGGGCACGGGGACGCGCATCTCCTGGGCGACGGCGAGCGCGGCCACGGCCATCACGTCGTTGTCGAAGACGATGGCCGTGGGCGGCGCGGCCCCCGCGAGCAGCCGCCGCGTGGCCTGGCCCCCGGCCTCGCCCGTGTAGTCCGCGTGGACCGTCTGCACGCGCTCGATCCGCCGCTGGCGGGCGGCCGCGTTGAACGCCTTGGTGCGCAGCGCGGTGTGCATGAACTCCGCGGGGCCGGCGACCCGCGCGATCGACCGGTGCCCCAGCGCGGCCAGGTAGTCGACCACCGCGCGCATCGCGCTCGCGTCGTCGCTCCACACGCCCGAGAGCCGCCCCTTGCCCGTCGGCCCGCCGACCACCACCGCCGGGAGCTTCAGCTCCTCGACCAGCTTCACGCGCGGGTCGTTCTCGCAGAGATCGACCAGGATCACCCCGTCCACCCGCCGCTCCGCCCACCAGCGGCGGTACGTCTCCAGCTCGGCCGCGCGATCCTCGGTCACCTTGAGCAGCAGCGCCTCCGCCTTCTCGGACAGCTCCGCCTCGATGCCCGAGATGAGCTGCATGAAGAACGGCTCGATGCCGAGCGTGTGCGCGGGCCGATCGATGACCAGGCCGACGGCGCTGGCCCGGCCGTCGGAGAGCGCGCGCGCCGCGTTGCTCGGCTGCCAGCCCAGCTCCGCCGCGATGGCGAGGATCCGCTCGCGCGTCGGCTCCGACACGCCGGGCCTGCCGTTCAGCGCATAGGAGACCGCTCCCTTGGACACCCCCGCACGCCACGCGATGTCCGTGATCGTCGGACGCTTCACGCCTCACCTCCGCTCCAGCCGGTGGAGCGCGCCTCTCGTGTGGACCTGCTCCGCCGCATGGCCCCGGTTGGATAGCACGGCGGCCAGCGGGCGAGCTTCGCGCCGCGCAGGACCGCGCGCCGCCCGAGGCCTGCGCAGCCGCTCCCACACCCCCTCCCAGCGCGGGCGCCGCGGGCGAGGGGCCGCGCTGCCCCGCGCGGCGCCCCGGTCGCGCCGCCCCGCGCGGCGCCCCGCGCGGCGCCCCGGTCAGCGCGCCGAGATCCTCCGGGCTGCGGAGGGGGGAACCGTCTCCGCCCCCGGCGGACACCGTGTTCGCTGAATCGGTTCAGCCTGGTGGCCCGGTTCGTCTGTTGCGGGCGGCGCCGCTCACGCCACTTCCAGGAGCTCGCGCTCGGTGATGCCGAGCAGGAAGAGGATGGCGTCGAGGCCGCTCGCGGACAGCGACGTGTCCGCGGCCTCTCGCAGCTTGGGCTTGGCGCGGAACGCGACGCCGAGCCCGGCGCGCTGGAGCATCAGGAGGTCGTTGGCGCCGTCGCCCACGGCGATGGTCTGATCGAGCAGCACGCCTTCGGCCTGCGCGATGGTCTCGAGGAGCTCCGCCTTGCGCTGCGCGTTGACGATGGGGCCGGTGACCCGGCCGGTGAGCTTCCCGCCCTCGACCTCCAGCGAGTTCGAGTAGGCGTAGTCGATCCCGAGCCGGGCCTTGAGCGCCTCCGCCGCGATCGAGAAGCCGCCGGAGATCACCGCGGTCCGGTAGCCGAGCCGCCTCAGCACGCGGATGAGCGTCTCGGCGCCCTCGGTGATGGGGAGCTCGGCGGCGAGCTTCCGGAGCACGCCGACGTCGAGGCCGCGGAGCAGCGAGAGCCGCTGGCGGAGCGACTCGTCGTAATCCATCTCCCCCTGCATCGCCCGCTCGGTGATCTTCGCGACCTGCTCCGCCACGCCCTTCTCGCGCGCGAGCTCGTCGATCACCTCGATGCGGATCAGCGTCGAGTCCATGTCCATCACGACGAGCCGCTTGCTCCGGCGGAAGAGGCCCTCGCGCTGCAGGGCGAGGTCGAAGCTGTTCTGCATGGCGAGCGCCAGGAGGGCCCGCTTGAGCGCGTCGGCCTCCTCCTCGCGCTGGAGCAGCACCTGGATCTCCACCGACGACAGGCGCTCGACCGACAGCCGCGCGATCTTCTCGATGTTCGCGCCGTGGCGCGCGAGCGTGGAGGCCACGTCGTGCAGCTGCTTGGCGCCGAGCTCCCGCCCGATGGCCGTCACCACGTAGCGGCTCCCCGGGGCGCGCGGCGGCGCGCCGCCGTCGAGCGGCTTGAAGTCGAGCGCCACGCCGAGCTCCTTCGCCGCGAACAGGAGCTCCTTGAGCCCGCTGCGCGTCTCCGGGAAGAGCGCGAGCAGCGCGAGGTTCAGGTTGCCGTGCACCACCACCTGCTCGATGTCGAGCAGCGTGGCGCCGATGTCGCTGAGGACGCCGGTGAGCCGGGCGGTGATGCCCGGGAGGTCCCTGCCGGTGACGGTGACGAGGATGGGATCGGAGGCGGCCATCGCGCGCCCCTTATCAGGGCCGCGCCGCAGGGTCGACGCCGATCCCGCGCGACGCCCGGAAGCCCGGAAGAGCGCCTGTCGCCGCGGAGCCGGGCTCCGTCGCCGTCACCGGTATCGACCGCGCCCCCGCGCCGCCGCCGCGCGCCCGCCGCCGCTCGCCGCCCCTGAGCCCGCGCGCCCGCCGCTCGCCGCCCCTGAGCCCGCGCGCCCGCCGCTCGCCTTGGCGCCCGCGGCCGCGCCCCGCCGGCTCGCCGTTCGCCCGGAGCGCGCCGGCTTCTCCTCGGCCACCTCGCGCGCGGTGCCGGCCTCCCCGTCGCCCTGCTGGGCCTTGAGCTGGCGGAGCTGGTCGCGCAGCCGCGCCGCCTTCTCGAACTCGAGGTTCTCCGCCGCCGCGAACATCTCCTGCCGGAGCGCGTCGATCTGGTCCACAAGGTCGACCGCGGCGCGCGCCTCGGCCGCGGGCTTCGCCGGGCCCTTCGGCACGGCGTAGTAGTCGCGCGTGCCCGACGTGGGCGACAGGTCGAGGATCGCCTTCTTCACCGTGGCCGGCGTGATGCCGTGCTCCTTGTTGTACGCCTCCTGGATCGCGCGCCGCCGGTTCGTCTCGTCCATCGCGCGCTTCATCGCGTCGGTGATGCGATCGGCGTACATCACGACCTCGCCGTGCACGTTGCGGGCGGCGCGGCCGATCGTCTGGATGAGCGAGCGCGGGCTCCGGAGGAAGCCCTCCTTGTCGGCGTCCAGGATCGCGACCAGCGACACCTCCGGCAGATCGAGCCCCTCGCGCAGGAGGTTGATGCCGACCAGCACGTCGAACTCGCCGCGCCGGAGATCGCGGAGGATCTCCACGCGCTGGAGCGTGTCGACGTCCGAGTGGAGGTACCGGACCCGGATGCCGAGCTCGGTGTAATACTCGGTCAGATCCTCGGCCATCCGCTTGGTCAGCGTCGTGACGAGCACGCGGTCGCCGCGGTCCACCCGCTCCCGGATGCGCGCGAGCAGGTCGTCGACCTGCCCGGCCACCGGCCGGATGTGGATCTGCGGATCGATGAGCCCGGTCGGCCGGATGATCTGCTCGACGACCGCGCCGGCCGACTTCTGCAGCTCGTAGTCGCCGGGCGTCGCGCTCACGAAGAGGACCTGGGCGTAGTGGTCTTCGAACTCCTCGAACTTGAGCGGCCGGTTGTCGAGCGCGCTCGGGAGCCGGAACCCGTACTCGACCAGCGTCTCCTTCCGCGCCCGGTCCCCCCGGAACATCGCCCCGACCTGCGGGATGGTCTGGTGCGACTCGTCGATGATGAGGAGGAAATCCTTCGGGAAATAGTCGATCAGCGTGGGCGGGGGCTCGCCGGGCTTCCGGCCCGAGAGGTGGCGCGAGTAGTTCTCGATGCCGTTGCAGAACCCCATCTGCTCCAGCATCTCGAGATCGTACATCGTGCGCTGCTCGATCCGCTGCTTCTCGAGGAAGCGCACGGCCTTGTCGTAGAAGTCGATGCGCTCGCGCAGCTCCTCGCGGATCGCCTGGATCGCGAGCCGGAGCTGCTGCTGCTCGGTGACGTAGTGGGAGCCGGGGAAGACGGCGTAGCGGTCGAGCTGGCCGACCACCTTGCCGCGGACGGGGTCGACCTCCTTGATCGCCTCGATCTCGTCGCCGAAGAACTCGACCCGGATCGCGAGCGACTCCTCGTAGGCGGGGAAGATCTCGACGACGTCCCCGCGGACGCGGAACGTGCCGCGGTGGAAGTCGACGTCGTTGCGCGTGTACTGGATGTCGACGAGCCGCCGCAGGAGCTCGTCGCGGCGGATCTCGGTGCCGCGCTCGAGCTTGATCAGGAGCCCGTGGTAGCTCTCGGCCGAGCCGATGCCGTAGATGCAGCTCACCGAGGCGACGATGATCACGTCCGGGCGCGAGAGCAGCGCGTGCGTCGCCGCGTGGCGCATGCGGTCGATCGCGTCGTTGATGATCGCGTCCTTCTCGATGTACGTGTCGCTCGTCGGGACGTAGGCCTCGGGCTGGTAGTAGTCGTAGTAGCTGACGAAATAGTGGACGGCGTTGTTGGGGAAGAGCTCCCTCATCTCACCGTAGAGCTGGGCCGCCAGCGTCTTGTTCGGCGCCATGATGAGGGTCGGCTTCTGCAGCTTCTCGATCACCTTGGCGGCGGTGAACGTCTTGCCGCTGCCCGTGACGCCGAGGAGGACCTGGAAGGTCTCGCCCTGCTCGAAGGCGGAGCAGATCTCCTGGAGCGCGCGAGGCTGGTCACCGCACGGCTTGAAATCGGAGACGAGCTCGAAGTTTGTGGGCATGGAGCGAAGGACCCTAGTGCGGCGAGGGCCTCCTCGCAACCTCCCGCGCGGTCACGGCCCGCTCCACGCCCCAGAGGCCCCAGAGGTCCGGCCTCGTCGGTGCACCAACCACCGGCCGACCGAAAATTGTCGGCCAGCTGTCGGCCGTGGTCGGACACCGACCACGCGCCGCCCGCACGATGCCGCGCGATGCACCTGCGTGCGGGATGGCGCGCGGGGCGGGGCGGGGCAGGGTGGGGTGGGTGGGGCGATGCGATGCGGCCGGGTGGGGCGATGCGGCCGGGCAGGGCAGGAGGCGCTTGACGACGGCGCCGTGCTGGCGGATTCTAGACGCTGCCGCGTCGTTGTGACGTGAGCCGAACACGGAGGTCAGGTCATGAGTGGGAATACACAGCAAACCCATTGCGCCGCCGCCGTCGTCTCCGCCGCGGCCAGCTGAGCTCGTCTCCACGCCGTAGCGAAGGCGTGCGTGCGCCCTGATCGGCGCGCGCTCGTCCTGCGCTGCGCGCGCGCCTCGCAGGGCATCCGCCCTGGCCGGGCGCGCCCTCCGGCGTGACGTCCTGACGGTCGACGAGCTCCGCGCCGCGGCGGCCCCGCGCGTGGAATGGCCGGCGCGGGCGCGTTCGCGCGCCGCCGCGCCCTTGTCCGTCGATCGCCGCGCGCCGCAGCTCGCGCCGCGCGGCCGAACGCCATGGAGCGCTCGTCCGTCATGCATATCGACTCCGATTTTTCCGTTGATCCGTCTTCGCAGAATGAACCGCGGCCCGATCTGATCGGGCTCGGATGGACTCCCTTCTTCGCGAGCCAGCTCGCGTCCCTGGAGGAGGCCGTGCAGCCGGCGCGCGTCCTCCTCGCCTCCGCCTCGCGGCACCACGTGCAGACCGCGGACGGCCCGCGCCTCGCGGTCGTCAGCGGGCGCCTCGCGCACGAGGCCGCGGGCCGCGCGGCGCTGCCCACCGTCGGCGACTGGGTGGGGCTCAGGCCCGGCGACGGCGCCGGGCCCGCCTACATCGTGCACACCTTCGCGCGGAGCACGTGCCTGCGGCGCAAGGCCGCGGGCCCCGCGATGGAGGCGCAGGTGCTCGCGGCCAACGTCGACAAGGTGTTCATCGTCACATCGCTGAACGCCGACTTCAACGTGCGCCGCCTGGAGCGGTACATCGAGGCGGTCATCGACAGCGGCGCCCGCCCGGTGCTCGTGCTCAACAAGGCCGATGTCTGCCCCGATCCGGGGCGGTTCATCGACGCCGCGCGGGAGGTCGCGCCCGCCGCGCGGATCGCGCTGGTCAGCGCCCTGTCCGGCGCCGGCCTCGACGCGCTCCGCGCCGAGATCGGGGCCGGGGAGACCATCGCCCTGGTCGGCTCGTCCGGCGTGGGGAAGTCGGCGCTCAGCAATCGCCTGCTCGGCGTGGAGGTGCAGCGCGAGGGGGCGATCCGGGCGTCGGACGAGCGTGGCCGCCACACGACCGCCCACCGGGAGCTCTTCGTGATGCCCGGCGGCGGCCTCCTCATCGACACGCCGGGCGTGCGGGAGCTCGGCCTCTGGTCCGACGACGGCGCGGCCCCCGCGGGCTTCGACGACGTCGAGGCCCGCGCCGCGGCCTGCCGCTTCCGGGACTGCAGCCATGACGGCGAGCCCGGGTGCGCGGTGCTGCGCGCCATCGAGGAGGGCGAGCTCGATCCGGAGCGCCTCGGCGCGTACCTGAAGCTCGGGGCGGAGCGGCGCTACCTCGCGCGGCAGCAGGACGTGCGCGCGAAGCTCGAGGAGAAGCGGCGCTGGAAGCAGATCTCGAAGCGAATGCGCGCGAATCCGAAGCAGTAGCCCGCCGGGCGTTCGATTGACGCTCGGAGACCGCGCCGTTAGTCACGAAGTCATGGCGCGCACGGCACCGGTCCCCAACATCCCGGCCATTCCCGGCATGAACCCCGGCGTCTTCGTCATGGGCGGAGGCGCCGGGGGTGGGGGCGCGGGCGGCCGGAGGGGCAATGGCAGCGGCGGTCGACAGGGCGGACGCGGTCGCAACGGCGGGCGCGGCGCGGAAGGCGGGGGCCGCAACGCCTGCAGCCGGCGCGGGAGCTGCGTGCCGACCCACCCCGGCCACCGAGGGCCGGCCTCGCGCGGTGATCCGGTCGACGTCGTGGGCGGCCGGACGTTCGTCGACGCCGAGCCGGACCTCGCGCTCCCGGGCCCGTTGCCATTCGTGCTCGCGCGCTCGTACTCCAGCGATAGCGCGATGGTCGACGTCGGCTTCGGGCACGGCTGGTCGCACTCTTTTGCCTGGTCGGCGCGTGTCGGGCGCAGGGCCGTCGAGGTGACCGATGCCGAGGGGGCGCAGCTGCTGCTGCCCCTGCCCGGGATCGGCGAGGCGCTGCTCGGCGCGGAGGGGTGGGTCGTACGGCGCGCGGCCGAAGAGCGGCTGGAGCTGGTCCGGGAGGACGGGCTCCGGCTCGTCCTCGACGCCCCGCTGGGCGACGGAAAGCTCGGGCTCTCCGCGGTGCTCGACCGTTACAATAACCGGATCTCGCTGACCTACGAGCGCGGCATCCTCGTCGCGTTCGAAGACAGCGCCGGGCGAGCGATCCTCGTGCGCCGGGACGGGAGAGGCCGCATCGCAGCCCTCGAGGTGCCCAGCCAGGACGGCTTCTCGTCCGGCTCGCTGGTCGTGCGTTACTCCTACACGACCGCGGGCGATCTCGCCGAGGTCGTCGATCCCGACGGATTCGTCACCTCGTTCGACTACGAAGATCACCGGATCACGAAGCACCGCTATCCGGGCGGGATGGTGTTTCACTATCGCTATGACGCCCAGGGCCGCTGCGTCGAGACCTGGGGAGCACCGGAGACGGGCGTGGACCCGTGCCTGGATCCCGATCTGCCTGCGACGCTGGCGGACAGGAGGACGCCCGCGAAGGGCATTCTCCATTGCGTCTTCGAGTACGGCCCCGACGGCTACTGCGAGGTCGTCGACGCCGCGCTGATGCAGCGCTACAGCCCCGACGGCGACGGTCGGCTCGACAGGGTGGTCCACAACGCGAGCGTCGTGACGCGTACCTACGACGAGCGCGGCCACGTGGCTTCCTACACCGATCCGCTGGGGGCCACCATCCGCTGGGAGCGTGACGAGTGCGGGCGGCCCTTGAAGATCACCGATCCGATCGGCCGGACGTTGACGGTCGAGCGGGACACGGACGGTCACATCCGGAGCTTCACGGACCCTTCCGGCGCCACGACGACGGTGGAACGCATCGGCCGGCGGCTCGTCTGGAGAGATCCGATCGGGGCGGTCTTCGAGGTGGAGGTCGACGAGCGGGGCCTCACGACCGAGACGGTGGCCCCGAACGGGGGGCGAACGCGCTATCGCTACGACCGGCCAGGCAACCTGATCGAGCGCACCGACGCGCTCGGCCGAACATGGCGATTCTCGTATGATTTCTGGGGCAGGCGGCGCTCCGCGATCGATCCGGCGGGCGCGGTAACCTGGTACTCGTACTCAGCGCGCGGCGATCTGCTCGCGATCACGGACGCCGAGGGGCGCGCCGTGCAGATGACGTACGACGGGCTCGGGAACGTCACCGCCGTGACGTACGCGAACGGCCGGACGGAGCGCTATCGCTGGGGAGGTCTCGGCTGGCTGCATCAGGTGGAGATCGGCGGCGCGGTGACTGCGACCCAGCTCTACGACCGCGAGGGGCGCTTGGTCGCGATCGTCGACGCCGCGGGTGCGCGGCACACCTTCGAGCACGACGCCCGGGGACTCGTGCTCTCCGAGCGCAGCTTCGACGGCGCTCAGCGCCGCTATGGCTACGATCTCGCGGGTCGGCTCACCTCGCTGGTGGATGAGCGCGGTGAGCGCACGGAGCTCCTCTACGACCTCGCCGGCCAGCTCGTCGCCCGCCTCTACGACGACGGATCGAAGGACGAGTTCACGCACGACGAGGCCGGTCGCCTCGTCGACGCGACCCGGGGGCCGGTGCGGGTGGAGCTGCGCTACAATGCGGTGGGCTGGCTCGTCGAGGAACGTCAGACCGTGGGCGCCGAGACGATGACGGTGCACGTCGACTACGACGCGATGGGTAGACCCGTGCGACGCTGGACGGAGCGAGGGCGCGGGGTGGCCTGGGAGCGCGACCTGATGGGCGGCGCGAGCGCCATGATCCTCGGCGCGGGGCAGCGCATCACCTTCGAGCAGGATGAAGGCGGGCGCGAGCGCGCGCGGGTGCTCCCGGGCGGCGGGCGCATCGAGGTGGAGCTCGGCCCTGAGGGGCTCCTCCGCGCGCAGCGCGTGCGCCGCACGATGACGACCGCGTCCGTGAGGCCGGGCGAGCCGGCATGGGTCGGCGAGATCGACGCGGGGCTCACGGTGGCTCGGCGGTACAACCGCGACGCTGACGGCGAGCTGCTCCGTGTCGATGACAGCTTGCTCGGCGCATTTCGGCTCGACCGGGATGCGCTCGGCCGGCTCGCCGCGCTGGTTGGCGATCACGAGGGCGACGGGACAAGGACGAGACACTACCTCTTCGATCCGACCGGCAATCTGCTGCGTGGACCGGCGGGGGAGCCGGCGGAGTTCGGCCCGGGCAACCGGCTCAAGCGGGTCGGGGGCCGGGAGGTCGCGACGGACGCCGCCGGCCGGGTGATCGCGATCACCGAGGGCAAGGCAGACCATCGCCTCATCACGCGCTTCGTGTGGGATGCGACCGGCCTCCTCGAGGCCGTCGAGCGGCCCGACGGCACCCGGGTGGAGTTCGCCTATGACACCTTCGCTCGCCGGCTCGCCAAGCGGGTGATCGATCCGGCCGGGCGCACGCTCTCCTCCACGCGTTACGTTTGGGATGGCGCGCGCGTGCTCGAGGAGCGCCGACGGACGGCGGAGGGAGAGCGGATCCGCGTCTTCTTGACCGACGACGACAGCGGGGCTCCGCTGGCTCAGGCCGAGGGGAAGGAATGGTTCTTCTGCGTGGCCGACGAGCTCGGCGCGGTCCACCACCTGGTGCAGGGCGACGGACAGCTGGCTGGATCCACGTTGCGCGATCCCTGGGGAGGCGTGGAGCGGCGCGAGGGGGACGCGGAGGCGCCGCTGGGCTTCCTGGGGCAGATTGCAGACGAGGAGACGGAGCTCTTCTACAATCGCTATCGCTATTACGACCCCAGGATCGGGCGCTATCTGAGCCCCGATCCGCTCGGCGTCCATGGCGGTCTGAACGTCTTCGCCTACGCCGACAACGACCCGTCGACGCACGTCGACCCCGACGGCCTGCTCCCGATGGCGGTCATCACGCAGCCGGGCCGCCCGGACATCGTCGGGCGGAGCGGCCAGGTGCCCCAGCGGGGCGATCCTGGCTTCGATCCTGCCGTCGGCTATGCGCACTACAACGCCCGCGTCGCGCTCGGGGGCGGGCCCGGGCGCCAAGCGGGCAACGAGGGGTGCGCCGAGATCGCCGCCTTGCACCAGATGGCGCAGCAGATCCGAGCGGATAACCCGAACCGCCGGATGAGCCGGGCCGAGGTGCGGCGGGAGATGCAACGGCGCTTCCGGAACGGCGCCCGCATCTCGACGAACAACGGGATGAACGGGGGCGGGCCCGCGATGTGCCCTTGCCACATGTGCGCGCAGACCTTCCGGGAGCTCGGGCTTCACCCGGGCAACATCAACCAGGGCGCCGCGGCCAACGCGACGGGCGGGGTCGCCGCGCCGAACCCGGGAAGGGGCAACAACCGGGGGCTGTGGGACGGGCAGTCGATCTGGCGCAACAACCGGAACGACAACACCTCGCGCCAGGAGAACGACGCTGCGAACGGGTTGATCGGGGCAACCCAGCCGTCGAGGACGCCTCCTTTCACCGGGACCTGAGCGGAGCCTGAGATGGTGGAGCTGGCATGAGCGGGACCGCTGGACGAACCGTGGAGGACACGTTCCGGACCGCGCTCGAGGAGGCCGCGGCGGCGTGCGGTGGAGATTCGGAGGTCAGCGCTGCGGTCACCGCCGTGCTCGAGCGCCTCTCCTGCGGGACGACGGCCACCCTCGTCGCGGACGACGACTCGGACCGTTGGGCCGTGCTCGGCGGGGTGATCGCGGCGCTGCGTGGTCGAGGCGCGACCGTGGTGCTATGGCCGATCGGGCGAAGGTGGGGCACGGCGCTGCCGCTCGCTAGCGTCGAGGCGCTGGTCGCCGCGCTCGCGGCCGTGGATCCAGCGTTCGACAGCGGTCAGATGCCGGCCACCAGCGAGGACGTCGCCCACGATGCGCGCCTCCGGCTCTCGAGCGAGGCGCTCCAAGCCCTCGGGACGGTGCTCATCGTGGACGCGCCCGAGGACGCGGTGGGGCTCTCGCCGGGCACGATTTTGGACGAGGGGCCGGAGAACGGCGTTCGGGTGCTGCGCAGTGTCCGCGAAGGAGCCGGCGGTACGGAGGAAATCCGGTTGCCGGGGCGAGGCGCCGCGAAGCAGCTCCCTGGAACCGGCGGCATGGAGGGGCTCACCTCGGCAATCGCCGTCGCCCTCGCCCCCGCGCCGATCTCGGTGCTCGCCGCGGCGGCGGGCGTCGATCCGGAGACGGCCGCCGCGTGGCTCGCCGAGGCAGCGGGACCGGGCGGGCGGCTGCTTGTCGAGGGCGGGAGAGTGACCTATCGCGACAGCGGATGGCGGGCCGGCGTGGAGGCAGCGCTCGCGCCGGCGGAGCTCGGGCGAGCGCACGCGAGGTTCGCGGAAGCGGCACGTCGCGCCGCGTGCGGCGAGGCTCCGGGCAGCGACGAGAGGGCCTATTGGGCGGGGTGCCGCGCGGGCCATCTGGTGCTCTCGAGGGCGCCGTGGACCGCGTTCCCCGAGCTCGTCGAGCCAGCGTGGGAGGCGTTTTGCGCGGCGGCCCAAGCGTCGCCGCGCGGCCGCGTCGACGACGCGCGCCTGGCGCGGCGGGCGGCGCAGCGCGCGGCCGTCGGGATCATCGAGCAGCCCGAGACGTCCGCGGGGATCGTCGCCGCGAGGCGCGAGGACGTCGAGCCGGACGAGAGGGCGCGCGCTGCGGCGTTCGCGGTCCACGCGGCGCTGGTCGAATCGTCCCTACGATCGCGGCTCTGGGTGGATGGAGGGCCCCTCGCGGACAGCGCGGCCGCGGCGCAGCTCCTCGCCAGCTGGGCCGAGCGCGTTCGCGGCGCCGCACGCGAGCGCCTGGCAGCGCGCTCGCGCGAGGTGGCGCGGCGAGAGCCCTGCTCGGCTCGAGCGCTGCTCGCGGCGGCGACGGTGAGCCCGAGCGGGGAGCGGGCCGCGCTGCTCGATGAGGCGCTGCGCCGCCTACCCGAGGACCCCACGGAGCGGCTGGAGGTGCTCTGCGCCGCGGCGAGCGTGCTCGGAGGCGAGGCGCCGGGAGCGACGGAGCATGCCGCCGAGCCGTCCTCCGGCGGAACGCGCTCGACCGAGGCGCGCTCCGCGGCGAACGACGGGCTCGCAGCGGCGGATTCGGCGGGCGCCGCGCTCGACGACGTCCTCGCGCAGGTGCTCGCGCTCGTCTCGAGGGAGCTCCTCGGGTCTTTCCAGCGCGCCACGGCGTCCTGGCCGGCGGCGCTCTGCGCCCGCGCGGTCGACGCGACGGGGCCGGAGCACCCGTCGCGGCGCGCGGTGCTCGCGCTGCTCTCGCCCAGGCTGAATGAGCAGGTCCGCTCGGCAGCGGCGGATTGGGTCGCGCGCGACGCCCTCGCGGCGCTCGCGGCCGGCAAGGCGTGGGACGCGTCGGTCTACGAGGACCTGCGGCGCGTGGCGCCGTTCGTCTCCCTCGAGGTCGCGCTCGAAGCGAACGCGCAGCGGGGGCTCATGGACGCGCCGGGGTCGCGGCGCGTGATGCCCGCGCTGCTCGAGCGGCTCCGGTCGCTCGGGGCTCCCGTGGACGCCGCGGGAGCGAGCGACGCGCGCCAGGGAGCACAGGCCAGGAAAGGCGCTCGGACGGCGCGCGCGAGCTCCTCGCAAGGCGCGTCGCCCGAGCTCGCCGCAGGGGCCGCGGGCAGCAGGGGGGCAGCGGGGACGGCGGAGGCGCTCGCGGCACCGGAGGCGGAGGCGCTCGCCGTCCAGGGGCCGGATCGCATGGCGGCCCTCGCCCAGGCGGCGCTCGCGGTCCCGCCGGAGCGCGCCGCGGCGCTCGCGGAGCTCGCCGTGCTCGCGGCCGAGGAACATCCGCCCGGGGACAGCTGGGGCTACTTCCTGCTCGCGCAGCTCGGAGGTGTGCTCTCGCTCGAACGAGCGGCGCAGGTGCTCGGATGGGTGCTGGATGCCGTCACCGGCGCTCCGCTGCGGTCCGACATGCTCTGGACCGGGGACGGCAACGACCTGCGACAGGTCGCCCCGCTGCTCCTGCGGATCGGCGGCGACGCGCTGCTCGTCGACGCGGGCGAGTATGTGGCAGAGATCTCCGCCCGCTACACGTGAATCGGCCAGACAGCGCGGCCTGCCTTCTTCGGCGTGCCGCCCGCGTCCTCGCCGCGCGAGGTGCCGCCCGCACGGTCGCTACGCGGAGCGCGCGCCCGCGGCAGGCCGGCCCTTCGCGGCGCCCCGCAGCGCGTGGACGATCCCGTCTTGCAGGGACCCGAACGTCGCGACCCCGTCGAGGTCGGCCCCGATCTCGACAAGCGCCCTCGCCACGTCCGGGCGGATGCCGCTGAGCAGCACCCGCGCCCCGAGGAGCCGCGCCGCGCCGACCGAGCGGATGAGCCCGTGCACGGCCTGCTGATCCACGGTGCGCACCCCGGTGATGTCGAGGATGACCACGCTCGCGGCCCTCTCGGAGAGCGCTTGCAGCAGCGACTCGGTCATGCGTGACAGCCGCTGCTCGTCGAGCGAGCCGACGAGCGGGACCACCATGATCCCGCCGGTGATGGGGATGATCGGCGTCGAGAGCTCCTCGACGAGGATCGTCTGCCGGTGGACCGCCTCGCGGAGCCGCCAGCGCTCCTCGTCGGCCCGCCTGCTCTCGGTGAGGTCCCGCGCCACGCAGACGAGCCCGTGGACCTGCCCGCCGTCGGTCCGCATGACCGAGGCGAGGAACGACACGGCGACGGCGCGCCCGTCCCTGCGCAGACAGACCCTCTCGTCGCGCGCCCCGCCCGCGTCGATGAGCGCGCCGGCCGCGAGCCCGGGGAACACGACGTCGAGGGGCCTGCCGACGAGCTCTTCCCGGGTGTACCCCGAGAGGTCGCAGGCGGCCTGGTTGACGCTCCGGATCCCGCTGTCGAGGTCGGCTACGACGAGGAGGTCGAGCATCGATTCGATGATGCTCGTCACGTACGTCGTGGAGACCGTCGAGCTCGCGAGCTCCTCGCCGAGCATGTTCAGCCCGGCCGCCATGGCGTCGATCAGATCGTTCCTGTCGCTGACAGGCGCCTTCCTCGCGTAATTGAACCCGACGAGCGCGACGACGACCTCCATGAGCTCTTCCAGCCGCTGGCTCAGCTCGTCCTCGGCCGGGCGCGGCGCCGCGAGCGGTGCCGCGAGCGATCGCAGCGCGGAGAGGGCCTGGTCGAGCGGATCCGCCCCGAAGGCCGGCGGCAGGGCGCCGCGCCGCTCGGCCGGGAGCAGGCGCAGCACGAGCGCGCAGAGCTCGGCCACGCGCGGATCGTCCAGTGGGCCTGTGCCCATCAGTCAGCGAAGCCTCTCAGCCATTGAATCGCCTCCCTCTCCTCGGTGAAGAGCCGAACGGGCTTGGCGCGGTTCCCGTAGACGGTGAGGAAGATGTTGCCGATCATCCGCGCGATCGGGCGCCCGCCGAGGAGCGCCATCGCGCGGTACGCCTGCGTCGCCTCCTCGGATGCGTAGTAGTTGCGCGCGTCCAGGTCCGTGGCCTTGCACCGCGTGAGATCGCACAGGACCGGGTACGGCCTGCCCCTGCTGAATCGCTTGTTCGCGGCGATGTTCTCCTTCGCGTCGGCGAGCGTCTGGACCGCGCCCTCGTCGACATCGAAGCGGACGATCCCGTTCTCCCTATCGAAGGAGAACTCCCCGGTCCGCGTCTTCAGACGCTCGTCTCCGAGCTCGTTCACGTCCCCCCCTCTCGCCGGTTCGCTCGTAGGGCGGGCCCAATGCGACGCGCAGGCCCGTAGTCGCGCCCCACCCGCGTCGATCGCCGGTCCACCCCTGCCGCCGACCATGCGCTCATCGCGCCCCCTGAGATTCGGTTGTAACACCAACCTGCTCGGAATGTCCAAGCTCTTTACAAGGTCTGTGTAGGGCGGAATCCCATTTACGCGATGTGGCAGAGAGATGGTTGGCGTACCAACGAAGAGAGGTCCGGTGGGCGCAGGGATCGGGGCGATGCTTCAAGGCGCAACGGTCCATGCCCTGGAGCATCGTGGACAGAAGCCTTGTGCTTCGCGAGGCTGATATCGAGGCTCGATCTCACGACCGGCGTCTCGCCCTCACGCTCTCCCCCCGCCGCGCCTCGGGAAGAGCCATCGGGAGGGGGTGGCGCGCGCGGGGGTGGCGGGGGAAGGGCCCCACGAATCCGAGCGCCGGCCTGCATCGAAGCGAGTCGCTCCTGGTCCTCCCTCACCCGTTCAGCGGGCCATCGCCACCACAAGGCGCGAGTTCGTGGGAAGGGCCCCCCGCCACCCCCGCGCGCGCCACCCCCTCCCGATGGCTCCCCCGCGCCCCGGCTCTTCTCCCCGCCCCCCGCCCCCGGGCCCCGCGCCCCGTCAGATCCCGTACTGCCGCAGCTTCTTGTGGAGCCCCTCGCGCGTGATCCCGAGCGATTTCGCCGCGTTGGTCTTGTTGTTGTTGTGCCCGCGCAGCGCTTCCAGGAGGAAGAACTTCTCGACCGCGTCCATCATCTCCTTGAGCGATCCCTTGGGCGTCCCCGCGCGCGCCACGAGCCCCTCGACCTGCCGGATCCGCGGCGACAAGAGCTCCGGCGTCGCGAACGCCCCCGGATCCAGCTGGATGACGAGCCGCTGCACCTCGTTCTGGAGCTCCCGGACGTTGCCCGGCCAGTCGTAGGCGACCATGAGCTCCATCGCCTGCTGGCTGAACCCGCCGCACGGCTTGCCGATCTCGTCCGCGTAGCGCTCCAGGAAGTGCGCCGCGAGCAGCGGGATGTCGTCCCGCCGCTCGCGCAGCGGCGGCAGGCGGATCGGGAACACCTTGAGCCGGTAGTAGAGGTCCTCGCGGAACCGCCCCTTGGCCACCTCGTCCTCGAGGTTCCGGTTCGTCGCCGCGACGATGCGCACGTTGACGTGCTTCGGGCTCGTCGCCCCGACGGGGCGGATCTCGCCCTCCTGGAGCGCCCGGAGCAGCTTCGACTGGAGCGACAGCGGGGTCTCGGTGATCTCGTCGAGGAAGAGCGTGCCGCCGTCGGCGATCTCGAACAGGCCCTTCTTCTCCTCGGTGGCGCCCGTGAACGACCCCTTCTTGTGGCCGAAGAGCTCGCTCTCCAGGAGGCTCTCGGCCAGCGCCGCGCAGTTCTGCGCGACGAAGAGCTTGTCGCGGCGGCGGGAGCGGTAGTGCACGGCGGCGGCGATGAGCTCCTTGCCCGTGCCCGTCTCGCCCTCGATCAGCACCGTGACGCGCGTATCGACCACCTTGTCGAGCTGGCCGATGACCCGGCGCATCGCCTCGCTGTTGCCGATGATGTCGACCGCGCCCCCGCCCCGGCGCTTCTCCTCGCGCCCCTTGAGGAAGCTGTTCTCCTTCTGGAGCCGCTCCTCGGCGAGCACGAGCCGCTTGATCAGCCGGGCGTTCGCCACCGCGAGCGACGCGTTCGCCGCCAGCACGAGCAGCGTCTCCAGATCGCCCGCGTTCAGCATCCCGGGCGCGCTCCGGTTGTCGGCCTGGAGCACGCCGATGATCTCCTCGCCCTTCCAGAGCGGCACGGCCAGCGTGCTGCGGATCGAGGCGCCCATCAGCGACTCGGTCTGCCCCACCTCGATCGGCGCGTCGGCCGCGAGCACCGCCGCCCGCTCCTTGATCACCTTCCGGTACACGCTGCGCGTGATCGGCACCGGCCCCGCCGGCGGCGCCCCGCGGCCCGACGGGGAGCGGACGCGCGTCAGCACCGGGACGAACGCCGCCGGCGCCGCGCCCGGCTCCTGGTCGTCGTCGCGCAGCACCACCGTGACGTGCGTCGAGCTCGGCACGAGGGCGAGCACCGCGTCGGCGATCTCGGCGAGCACCTCGTCGAGATCGTCCGCGGCGCCGATGCGCTTCTGCGCCGCGTACATGGCCGAGAGCGCGCTCGGGTCGCGCTCGATCTTCGCCTCGGCGGGCTCGATCTCGTCGAGGCGCCGGATCGAGACGACCCGCGCGTCGTCGGCCTCCTCCGGGATCTTCACCACCATCCGGGTGACCGCGTCGCCCGAGCCGAGCTCGATGACGTCCCCCGTCTGGAGGGCGACCGCGCTGCGCCCGGGCCCGAGCTCGAGCCGCTCGCCCCGGCGCACCACGCTCGTCCCGTTCGTGGAGCGCAGGTCCTCGAGGATCACCCCGTCGGCGCCGTTCACGATGCGCGCGTGCGCCCCGGAGACGTGGCGATCGTCGAGCACGACCCGGTTGTCCGGAGAGCGCCCGAGCGTGATGAGCTCGCCCTGGAGCTCGAAGGCGCGCCCGGCAGCGAGACCCTGGGTTACCTCGAGCACGATCATGGTTCGTTCAGCCAGGAAGGCCCCGTGGGGAAGGCCCGGAGTAAACCGTCAAGACGGAGGAGATGCCAGGAAAAACCGGGGAGCCCTGCGCTCGGGCGAAACATCGCACCCGGAAGGCGCTCGGCAAAGAAAATCTGGGATCAGGAGGTCGCGTCGCGCTTCGTTCCCGCGCACGACCCCGGCCCGCGCACGACCCCGGCCCGCACGCGACCCCGGCCCGCGCGCTTCGTTCCCGCGCGCGCCCGCGCGCGACCCCGGGGCCGAGCGCGGGGCGGCGCGCGCGGCGGCGGCGCTTACTGGGCGCGGGCGGTCAGGCGGTAGATGACCGTCTTGAAGGGCGCGTTGCCGGAGATCTTCTCCGGATCCTTCGAGGCCTCGCCCTCGTCGACGATCTTCTGCAGCTTGGTCGCGACCTCGGCGTCGCCCTTCGGCGACAGCGAGTCGATGACCGAGACCGACACGAAGCGCACGGCCGCGTTCGAGACCTTCGGCAGCGCGTCGATGATCTGCTGTCGGACGTCGGGGGAGCCGAGGACGCCCGTCATGTAGGCGGCCTTGATCCCCTGGAACTGCGTCTCCTTCGCCTGCGACGCCGGGTCCCCGAGCTTGCCGACGTAGCAGTCGACCTTGGTCCCGCAGCCGTTCAGCAGGTCCTTCGCGAGCTTGATCTCCTTCTCCATCGACTTGCCGACCGTGCCGCCGCCGCTCGTGCGGGTGTTCGCGAGCCGGTCGACGTCGGCGACCTGGTCGGGCTTCATCAGCTTGAGCGCCGTCTGGAGCGAGACGTCGCGGATCTGCGCGACGTCGTCCTCCTCGCCGCGCGCCTCGAGCCCCGTCTTCACGAGCCACGGCACGAGGCTCGCGTCGAAGAAGTTGCCCGCCGCCTCGGCGAGCATGACCCGCGCGTTGAGGCCGGCGGGCGGCATCTCGAGGCTCGCGGGCGTCTTCTCGTACGCCGCCTGGAACGCGGCGAGGGTCTCCGGCGTCTTGGGCACCTTGGTGAGCTCGCGCGCGATGATGGCGCGCGGCACGTCCTCGGCCTTCTCGAGCGCGGAGAGCAGCGGCTGCACCGACTCCTGCCGGCCGATCGTCGCCAGGACGAGCGCGGCGGCCGCCACGTGGGCGGTCTCCGCCGCCTTCTTCTGCTCCGCGCTCGGCTTGTCGCCGGCGGCCTTCAGGTTCTCGACCTTCGAGTACTCGATGAGCTCCTTGTGCTCGCCCTGGAGCAGCTGGATCGCCGGCTGGATCGCGGGCTTGCCGATCTTCGTGAGCGCGAGGATGGCCGTCGCGGCGGCGTCCGCCTTGATCGGCGACAGCACCACCTTGAGCAGCGGCACGACCGCCTTCTCGCTGCGCTGCCAGCCGAGCAGCTCGGCCGCGGTGATCTGCCAGAACAGCTCGTTCCGCATCGTGGTGACGTCCTTCGGATCGTTGATCGGACGCCCGAGCATCGTGATGAGCCCGTCCTCCCACGACTTGCTGTTGATCTCGATCATCGCGTCGTGCACGTCGCGCGAGATCGTGGAGCCCTTCGGCTTGCCGTGCTGGAGCTTCGTGAAGACGGCCATGAGCGGCTCGGCGGCCTTCTCCGACTTCATCGCCCCGAGGCCGCGCACGGCCCAGCGGACGTCCTCCTCGGTCGACTCGGGCTTGTAGTCCTTGAGCGCCTTGATGAGGCAGGCGTCGCCGCGCGGGTCGCGCGTGTCGGAGATGAACTTGATGAGCTTCGAGTTCGTGCGCTCGTCGAGGTCGCCGGCCACGCACCGCTGCGTCATCGGCTCGATGATCTTGTCGAGGAGCGGCTTCACGGTCGGGCCGTTCCGGTCCTTGTTGTCGCGCGTCATCGCGTCCTCGAAGAACTGGACGAGCCGGTTGACCGAGGGGGTAACCGTCGCCGGGTCGTCGAGCCGCTTGACGTGCGTCTCGGGGTCGTTCTCGTCGGCGCACCCGGCGACGATCCCTGCGGAGAGCGCCATCGACGACGCGGTGGCGGCCCCCAGGAGGAGCGAGCGAAGGAGCGGCAGGATGCTGCGTGCTGAGCGGGACATGGTGTTTCCTCCGGGACCTCGGTGATGCTGCCGGCCTGACCTCGCCGTCGCGAGGCGCGCGAAAGGAGAGGCGGTCAGCGGCTAGCCTTCGTTAGCCTGAGGGGACGAAAGTGGACAAAAACAGCGCGCGGCAGGGGGCGCGGCCCCCCTTCGGCCACGACGTGGCGCCGCTCCGCCATGGAAACGGCGGAGCCGAAACTATTCGGCGCCCGGGGACGTGTCAACGCGAGCGCGGCACGGACACGAGCCGGCGGATCCCCGTGGCGAACAGCCGGTCGGGGATGACACGGCGCAGCGCGACGAGCGCGCGAGCGTCCCGGCCGATGAGCGTGCGGAACGGCGGCGAGGGCGCCTCGATGAGGCGGAGGATCGCCGCCGCGACCGGGGCGGGCGGCGGGGCCTTGGCGGCGTCCTGGAGGATGAGCTGCTCGAGCGTCCGGGTCATGGCGGCGTAGGGCCCGTCGGGCGAGATGTGGGCGCCGCGACGCTGGTTCTCGAAGAAAATTTCGGTCTTGAAGGTGCCGGGCTCGACGAGGCAGACGTGGACGCCGAACGGGGCGACCTCCCAGCGCAGCGCCTCGCTGAAGCCCTCGACGGCGTGCTTCGTGGCCGCGTAGACGCTCACGCCGGGGAGGCCGACGAGCCCGGAGACGCTCGAGACGTTGACGACGCGGCCGCGTCCGGCGCCGCGCATGGCGGGGAGCACGGCGCGCGTCACGGCCATGAGCCCGAAGACGTTGGTCTCGAACTGCGCGCGGACGTCGTCGTCCGCCTGCTCCTCGAAGGCGCCGCCGACGGCGATGCCGGCGTTGTTGACGAGGGCGTAGGCGGGGCCGTGCTTCTGGAGGATTTCCCGGACCCGGTCGGGGGCGTTCGCCGCGGCGACGTCGAGCTGCTCGACCTCGAGCGACGCGCCCGCCGCCGCGGCCGCGGCGAGGAGCGCGCCGGCCTTGTCGGGGCGGCGCATCGTGGCGACGACCCGGTGGCCCGCGGCCGCGCAGGCGACCGCGGTCGCGAGGCCGATGCCGCTCGAGGATCCGGTGATGAGGATGAGGTCACTCATGGGGGAGGGGGCGAGTATAGACGAGGTGCGAGGATTCACGAGAGCGACAAACGGGATGAAATAGCTCGAAAGAGCAGAGATTCGAACCGCGTCAGCCGTCTCCCGTGCTCGTCTCCCGTCTCCCGTCTCCCGTCTCCCGTCTCCCGTGCTCGTCTCCCGTCTTCCGTGCGCGTCCTTCGTGCGCGTGCGCGTGCGCGTGCGCGATTCCCCAGAATCAGCGCGCACGCACACGAGAGAGGCAAGACGTGAGGACGGAGGACGAAGACGAGAGCCGGTGTACCAATCCCAGCTGAAAACCGCTCTAGACGAATACCGAATCGGTACACGGCTGCCGCGACACACGGCCGCGGCCGGGATCACCCGATGATCATCGCCTCGCTGAGGAGCCGGCCCTCTTTGAAGCGGCGCAGGTTCCAGCGATCGAACAGCGGCAGGGCCGTGCCCTCGGCGATGTGCTGCGCGATGAGCTTGCCCATCACCGGCGCGATCATGAACCCATGCCCCATGAACCCGGAGGCCTGATAGAAGTGCTCCACCTCGTCGACCCCGCCCACGATGGGGTTCTGGTCGGGCGTGAGGTCGTAACAGCCAGCCCACTGCCGCAGCACCTTCACGCTGCCGAGGACCGGGCACGCCGTGACGAGCGCCCGCGCGTACAGCGCGAGGAACTTGTGGCTCGACCCCATGTCGAGGCCCTCGGGCACGTCCTCGTTGGAGATGCCGCCCACAATCTCGCCGCGCATCGACTGGGAGAAATAGAGGCCGTTCGACAGGTCGGCGACGAGCGGGCCGAGCCAGGGCTTGAGCGGCTCGGTCGAGCAGATCTCGTGGCGGTGCGGGCGGTTCGGCAGATCCACGCCGAGCATGCGCGCGATCTCCGGGCTCCACGCGCCGGCGGCGTTGACCACCCGGTGCGTCCGGATCTCGCCGCGATCCGTGACCACGGCGTCGATGCGCGCGCCCTGCGTGCGGAAGCCGAGGACGTCCGTGAAGGTGGCGATGTCGACGCCGAGCTTCTGGGCGCGCTCGGCGTAGCCCCAGACGAACGGCCAGGGGAACACGACGCCGTCGTCGGGGTTGTAGCTCGCCGCGACGACGCCCTCGGTGGAGAGCTCCGGCACGAGCGCGCGCGCCTCGTTCGCCGTGAGCATCCGCGTCCCGAGGCCGCAGTCGTTCTGCACGGCGACGCTCTTCTCGAGCGTCCGACGGCCGGCCTCGCTGCGCACGAGGAAGAGGTAGCCGCCCTGCCGGAACCAGATGTTGATCTTCATCTCGCGGGCGAAATCGCGGCAGATGCGGATGCTCTCCTGCATGAGCCGGATGTTCCCCTCGCTCGAGAACTGCGCCCGCACCCCGCCGCCGTTGCGGCCGCTGGCGCCGCCGCAGAGGTAGCTCCGGTCGACCACGACGACGTCCGTGATGCCGTGGTGCCGCGCGAGGTTGTAGGCGATCGCGAGGCCCATGATCCCCGCGCCGATGATGACGATCTCCGCCTGCGCCCGCATCGCGCCTCAGCCGAGCTCCGACCTCGCCGCGGCGACGACGGCGTCCTGGAGCGCGCCGTTCGAGGCGATGATGCCGCGGGCGAGCTTGAGCCCGGGGCCGGTGTAGTCGATGGGCGCGCCGGCGAGGTCGGTGAAGCGCCCGCCGGCGCCGCGGAGCACGGCCTCGGGCGCGCAGCTGTCCCAGAGCTTGGCGCCGCCGCCGCCGTGCACGTAGAGGTCGACCTCGCCCGTCGCGATCCGGGCGATCTTCACGCCGACCGAGCCGCACGGGACGACCTTGGCGATGCCGAGCCGCGAGAGGAGCGGCTCGATCTCCTTCGGCCGGTGCGACCGCGAGACGATGAGCGTGGCGTCGGCCGGCGAGGCCACCGCCGAGACCTGGAGCGGGCGGCGGCTGCCGTCCCGCGCCTCGAGGAAGGCGAAGCCCCCGTCGTCGCCGGCGCGGCCGGCCAGCGCCTCGCCCGTCGTGGGCATCACCACGACGCCGAGCGCCGCCCTGCCGCGGACCGCGAGGCCGATCATCACGGCGAACTCGCCGTTCCGGTCGGCGAACTCGCGCGTGCCGTCGAGCGGATCGACGAAGAACACCCGCTCCCGGCCGAAGCGTGCGGCGAGCTCGTCGCCGGCCGGGACGCTCTCCTCGGCGAGGATCGCCTCGCCGGGGAACGCGGCCTCGAGGGCGCCGCAGATGAGCGCGTTCGCCTCGCGATCGGCGCGCGTCACCGGATCGCCCGGGCCCTTCATCTCGACGGCGAACGGCGTCGCGTACACGTCCATCACGATCGCCGCCGCCGCGCGCGCGATGCGGACGATCTCGTCGAGCTCCCTGTCGCTCTGGCTCATCCCGCTCACCCCTCGATCCCGACCTGGTTCAGGCGACCTGCGAGCTCCGCGAGCGCCGTGTCGCGGAGGTAGGGGGGCATGCCGGCCTCGCGGACGAGCTGGTCGAGCTGGGCGACCGAGCGGGGGCCGAGCACGGCGGACGAGATGAGGTTGTTCGCGAGGACGAAGCGCAGCGCCACGGAGCGGAGCGAGACGACGGCGCCCCCGACCAGCGGCCTGAGGGCGTCGAGCTGGCCGAGGCGGGTCCGGAGCTCGTCGCGGGTCCACCGGTGCATGCGGTGATCGTCGGGGAAGAACTCGCGGTCGGGGCTCCACTGGCCGGCGAGCAGCCCGTGCGCGAGCACCGAGCGGGCGAGGACGCCGGCCCCGCTCTCGGAGACGTCGGCGGCGACCTCGTGCAGGTCGCCGGGGAGGAAGGCGTTGTAGGCGAGCTCGATGACGTCGACCTCGTCGCGCAGGGCGGAGCGGGCGACGTCCGCGGAGCCGGCGCTCACGCCGAAGGCGCGGATCTTCCCGGCCTGCTTGAGCTCCTTCAGATAGGCGAGGGGCTCCTTCGTCCGCATCGCGGCCACGGTGGGGTTGTGGAGCAGGACGACGTCGACGACGTCGCGGGCGAGCCGCTCCTGGGAGCGCTCGAACGCGGTGCGGAGGTAGGCGGGGTCGAAGCGCTTGGTCGGCGGGAGGCCCTCGAGATCGGTGCCGATCTTGGTGACCACGAAGGTGGCGCCGGCGCCCTTGAGCCGCTTGCCGAGGCGGCGCTCCATCTCGCCGCGGCCGTAGACGTCGGCCGTGTCGAAGAGGTCGATGCCGACCGCGAGCGCGCGATCGATGACGCGATCGGCTTCGAGCTCGGAGACCGGGCCGTAGCCGTCGCCTGAGAGACCCCAGGTGCCGAGGGCGAGCTCCGAGACCTGGAGGGTGGTCTTGCCGAGGGGGCGTTTCCTCACGGGCGGCGATCTACACCAGCGCGGGGAGCGCGCCACGAAATAGGCAGGCGCCCGAGGAGCAGCGCCGCGAGGAGCCAGAGCGGACCGTGGCCGGCATCACCCGGGGCGCCGCCGGGGGAAGCGCTCGCCGCGCAGCCGTTGCCGTGGAGCCGGAGCTCCCCGCGGCGGGCGTCGCCGGGGGGCTCGTCGCCGCCAGCGTCGCCGCCCGCCGCCGCGCCCGCCCCGCCGGAGCCGCCGGCGGCCCCGCCCGTCCCGCCGCCGCTCCCGCCCGTCCCGCCGCCGCTCCCGCTCGGTTCGCCGCCGCTCCCGCTCGGTTCGCCGCCGCTCCCGCTCGGTTCGCCGCCAGCGCCGCCGCTGCCGGGCGGGTCGTCGAGCAGGCAGCCGCCGGCGCGGCATTCGCCGCCGGGGCACGGGGTCCCCTCGAGCTTGCTGCGCTCGATGCAGGCGCCGTTCGGCGCCACGCAGACGAAGCTCTTGCAAGGGCCCGGATCGGGCTGGGGGCACACGTAGCGCTCGGCGCCGGCGCATCGCCCCGCCTGGCAGGTGTCGGCAAGGGTGCAGGGATCGCCGTCGTCGCAGGGATCGCCGTCCTGCTTGGGGGGCTCGCAGCTGCATGCCCGATTGGAGGTGGTGCCCGGGTCCGCGATCGTGGGGCAGGCGTCCTCGACGTCCGGCTTGTCGTCGCCGTCGTCGTCCTCGTCGCACGCGTTCCCCTCGCCGTCGTCATCGATGTCGACGTCTGCGGTGTTCGGCGTGTCGGGGCACGTGTCCCCTGCGTCGACGATGCCGTCGCCGTCGCGATCGAGCGAGCAGACGCCGCCGATGCAGGCGCCCTCGGCGCACTCGACCGTCGCGCCGCAGGGCGCGTCGAGGGGCTTCTTCGGCGCGCAGGTCGGCGGGGCGCAGTAGGCGCCTGCGGCGCAGTCCTCGTGCGCGGAGCAGCGGGTCAGGCACGCGTCGTCCGCGCAGACGTAGAGGCCGCACTCGACGGCGGCGCGCTCGACGCAGGCGCCGCCCTCGGTGCAGCGGCTCGGCGGGACGCTGGAGGTCGCGTCGACGCACGCGCCGGGGGCGCACACCGTGTCCGGCGCCGCGAGGGCGTCGGCGGGGCAGGCGGCGGCGGCGCCGGTGCAGGCCTCGGCGACGTCGCAGGGGCCGGCGGACGTCCGGCAGACCGCGGTGGCCGGCGCGAAGGCGTTCGGGGGGCAGGCGGCGGCGGCGCCGGTGCAGGCCTCGGCCACGTCGCACACGTCCGCCGCGGGACGGCACACGGTGGTGGCGGAGGCAAAGGCGTTGGCGGGGCAGGCGGCGGCGGCGCCGGTGCAGGCCTCGGGCACGTCGCACACGTCCGCCGCGGGCCGGCACACGGTGGTGGCGGAGGCAAAGGCGTTGGCGGGGCAGGCGGCGGCGGCGCCGGTGCAGGTCTCGGCCACGTCGCACACGTCCGCCGCGGGTCGGCAGACGGTGGTGGCCGGCGCGAGGGCGTTGGCGGGGCAGGCGGCGGAAGAGCCGGTGCAGGCCTCGGCCACGTCGCACCCGCCCGCCGCGGGACGGCACACGGTGGTGGCCGGCGCGAGGGCGTTGGCGGGGCAGGCGGCGGAAGAGCCGGTGCAGGCCTCGGCCACGTCGCACCCGCCCGCCGCGGGACGGCACACGGTGGTGGCCGGCGCGAGGGCGTTGGCGGGGCAGGCGGCGGCGGCGCCGGTGCAGGTCTCGGCCACGTCGCACACGTCCGCCGCGGGCCGGCAGACGGTGGTGGCCGGCGCAAAGGCGTTGGCGGGGCAGGCGGCGGAAGAGCCGGTGCAGGCCTCGGCCACGTCGCACCCGCCCGCCGCGGGCCGGCACACGGTGGTGGCGGAGGCAAAGGCGTTGGCGGGGCAGGCGGCGGCGGCGCCGGTGCAGGTCTCGGCCACGTCGCACACGTCCGCCGCGGGCCGGCAGACGGTGGTGGCCGGCGCGAGGGCGTTGGCGGGGCAGGCGGCGGAAGCGCCGGTGCAGGTCTCGGCCAGGTCGCACACGCCCGCCGCAGGCCGGCAGACGGTGGTGGCCGGCGCGAGGGCGTTCGCCGGGCAGGCGGCGGAAGAGCCGGTGCAGGTCTCGGCCAGGTCGCACAGGTCCGCCGCCGCGCGGCAGACCGTGGTGGCGGAGGCGAAGGCGTCGGCAGGGCATTCGAGGGAGCTGCCGTTGCAGCGCTCCTCGACGTCGCAGAGGCCGGCCGAGCCGCGGCAGAGGCTGCCCGAGGCGCGCGGCCCGCACACGCCGTTCGTGGACGCGCCGGCCGCGGCGCTGCAGGCCTGACAGTCGCCGGGAGAGCCGCCGCCACACGCGGTGTTGCAGCAGACCCCGTCGACGCAGTGGCCGCTCAGACACTCGCCATCGGCGAGGCAGGGCGCGCCGTTGGGAATCTCGATGAGGTAGAGTTCGGCGCTCGACAGGGCGAGCGCGGTGTTCCGCCCGCCCGCCGCGAGGAGCTGGCCATTGGCGAGCGCCACGAGCGTGTGCGACCCGCGGGCGGCGGCCATGACATCGTCCGTGGTCCAGGCCGCGGACGGCGCCGCGGTCGGATCGTACCGCGCGGTCGTCTGGAGATACGCGCTGCCGTCGAAGCCGCCGGCGACGAGGACCTGCCCGATCGAGGGGAGCAGCAACGCGGCGTGGCTGCTGCGCGCGCCCGGCACGGTGCCGGCCGGCGACCAGGTCCTCGCCGTCGGGCTGTACCGCTCGGCGCTCGCCAGGTGCGTCCCGTTCGTGCCGCCGGCGACGAGGACATCGCCGTTCGGGAGGAGCGTCGCGCTGTGCAGCCGCCGCGCCGTGGCCAGGCTGCCGGCCGCCGACCACGCATTGCCGGCGGGGTCGTAGGTCTCCGCGGTGGCGAGGTAGGTGGTGCCGTAGCCGCCCGCGACGAGCACGGTGGCGTTGAGCAGCCGCACGGCGCTGTGCGCGTAACGGACGCTCATCGTCCCCGCGGTCGACCATCTGCCCGTCTCGGGATCGTAGCGGCGGGCGTCGCCGATCGCCGCAGTGCCATTGTAGCCGCCCGCCACGAGCACGTCGCCGTCCGCGAGCAGCGTCGCCGTATGGAGCGCTCGATTGGGGATGGCTTCGGCGTTCGTCCAGGTGTTCGTGTCTGGGTCGTAGATCTGCGCCGTGCCCAGATACGTTGCGTCGACGCGGCCGCCGACCACGAGCACGCGGCGCCCGTCGCTCAGCAAGGTCGCGGTGTGCTGGTATCGCGCCGTGCTCATGGCGGCCGCGGGCGACCACGCGTTCGTCACCGGGTCGTACAGCTCCGCGCTGCTGAGGGCGATGGCCCCGTTGTACCCGCCCGTGACGAGGACCTGGCCGGCGCGCGATCCGCTCGTGATCAGGGTCGCGGTGTGCTCCCGGCGCGCCGCGCTCATCCCGGTGGGCACCTCTTCCCAGACCGGATCCACGAGCACCGCCTCCCCCTCCGCGTCCACGTGCAGCGCGAGCGTCGCGCCCTCGACGGAGAGCCGCGCCTCGACAGGGCGCTTGCCGCCGTCGGCGAACGCCTCCGGCGCCGTCACGCGCAGCCGCGGAGCGCCCGTCTCGTCCACGACGAGCACCACCTCGCCCGCCTTGCGCAGCGAGGCGCCTTCGATGTGCCATGAGGCCACGGGGGCGCCGCGCTGGACCGCCCCGGGCTCGAGCAGCAGCCACTCCTCCGCGACGCCGGACGCGGCGGTCCAGAAGGAGGTCCCCCCGGGCCGCCGGTAGGCGATCGCGCGGCCCGCCCGCGTCCCCTGTCCTTGGGCGCCCGCCTCGCGCACCCGGATGTCCAGGGCGCCAGGGCACACGGCCTCGGGGCCGTCGCACCCTCCGGCTCCAGGGAGGCGGAAGCGGATCGCCTGTCCCGCGTCGCTGGGAAGCTCCACCGTGAGGAGCCCCGGAGCGGGGCCTTGCGGCAGCGCGAACACAGCGCCCCTCTCGACGAGCGCCTCGCCCCCGTCGAGCACGCGCGCCGCCACCGCGGGGAACCGCTCCGAGAGCGCCTCGGCCGCCGCGGGCGCCGTCGCCTCGCCGCAGCCCCCAAGGGCCGCGATCGCCGCGAGCAGCCACGCTGCCCGCAGGGGATGGCGGACCGCCGAGCATTCCCCGAGCGATCTGGAGCCCCGCAACATTGCAGCCATGAGAACCAGGCGCCTGGAACGTCGTCAAGCCGGAACGATGTGAGAGCATTTCTGTTGTGGCTGAATGATTCGCTGCCATTGCCCCGCGACACGATCCGCGCGCTCCGGCCCGGATACGTGGGTTTTCTCTGCCTTTTTGATGGAGTACGCGCGAAGCGTCCTGAGATGGCCCGCGGCGAGGCGCGCGCTGCCCGCGCGCCCCGGGCGCTTCAGGCGCTTCAGTCGCTTCAGGCGTTACCGACAAACGCGATTGATCGTAAAAAAAAGCTTCCATGGAGCCGCGGGCACATGCATTATCATGACGCCTCTTTGTGTGGAGGCGAAGCGAGGGCAGGATGAGACGCAACGTTCATCGGGTGTTGACCGTCGGCATCGTGGCGCTCACGGGGGGGGTCTCGAGCGAGGTGCTCGCGGCCGGGCCGGACGCCGTGATCTACGACCCAGGTTGCCTTGCGGGAGGTTCGCTGCCGCCGAACGACGACGGATCGAGCGGCGTCGTGCCGCTCCCCTTCGAGGTCAACTTCTACAATCGCCACTACAACACGGTCTACATCAACAACAACGGCAACATCACCTTCGACGGCCCCCTCAACGTCTACACGCCGTTCCCGCTCGAGACCACGAACCGCGCCATCATCGCGCCTTTCTTCGCGGACGTCGACACCACGGGCGCCGGCTCGGGCGTCGTGCACTGGGGCGAATTCCAGGGGATACTCCCGGGTTATCAGCGGCCCCGGAAGGCCTTCTGCGTGCTGTGGGCGGACCCCGTCGCTCCGCCGAACGGGTTCGCAGGGGTCGGCTATTACCCTCAGAGCACCGACAAACTGAACATCTTTCAGCTCCTCCTCGTCGACGCGCAGACGTGCGTCGCGGGAGACCCCGACGCGAACTGCGACCCGGCGAGCCAGGATTATCGGCCGGCGGGGGATTTCGACATCTGGTTCAATTATGATCAGATCCTGTGGAACTCCGGGTCTGCGAGCGGAGGCCTCGACGGGATCGGCGGCGAGACGGCCCGCGTCGGCTTCGCCTCCGGCACGGGGGTAGGGGCCTTCGAGCTGCCGAAGCCCCAGCTCCAAACGGATCCAGAGCCCAGGGACATCTTCACGGACTACGATGTATCTTACAAGCTCATCGACAACGAGATGGGGAGCAGCAAAAAAGGGCGCTACAAAATCAAGATAGACGAGAATACGGGGGGGCTGGGCTCGAGCGTCATCATGGGCACCGTCCAGGCCCTCAACGCTCAGGGCCAGATGGAGGGGGTGGCCGGCGCGCCGGTGCAGATCTGCCGCACGGTGGCCGCAGCGGCGCCGGATTGCCCGTGGTTCGGGACGACCAACGAGAGCGGCGGGTTCACGGCAAACGCCCTCGCCGAGGGCCAGTACACGATCACGGCGTTCCCGCCGGCGGGGAGCGTCTTGATCCAGAGCGACGTGTCCGTGGGTGCCCTGGAAGGCATCTCGCAACAGGCGCCGCCGATCACCCTCGGCACGCCGGTCGCGCCGCCCCCCGGCACCGGCCTCGAGCCCTCGTTCCCGGGCGGCGGCGACGTCCCCGTCGTCTACTGGCACGACCCGACCACCCTGACCACGCCCGGCTGCGCCGGCGGCACGGCGACCTACGACGTGAAGTTCGGCTCCGTCACCTTCGCGTCGGGCGCGATGCAGCTCGACGGCAACGGCCAGTTCACCGCCGTCATTCCTCCCTTCTACCCGAACCACGGCGCGGCCACGGTCCTCATCCAGACGCAGTGCGGCCCGACGGTCACGAGCATCGTGTTCCCGATCTACATCGACCCGAGCGGGTGGGTCCGGACCGTGGGCGGCGCTCCCATCGACGGCGCCACGGTCACCCTCTTCCGCTCCGACAGCGGGGCGCCGGGCTCGTTCACCGTGGTGCCCGACGGCAGCGCCATCATGTCGCCCCTGAACCGCGCCAACCCGAGCATCTCCGACGGGGAGGGTCACTTCGGCTGGGATGTCATCACCGGCTATTACAAGGTCCGCGCCGAGAAGCCGGGCTGTCACGCGCCCGACGACGCCGCGCAGCCGTATGTCGAGAGCCGCGTCATGCACATCCCGCCGCCGGTCTTCGATCTGGATCTGCGCCTCGATTGCGGCACCGGCGCGGTCGGCGACACGACCGCGCCGACGCTCTCCGTGCCGGACGACCTCGTGCTCGAGGCGACGGGCGCGAGCGGCGCCCCGGCCACGTTCACGGTCTCCGCGATCGACGACGTCGACGGCGCCGTCCCCGTGATCTGCACGACGCCCCCGGGCAGCACCGTCCCGATCGGCGTCACCGTCGTCCACTGCTACGCGCTCGACGCCACCGGCAACCTCGATTACGGCACCTTCGCCGTCATCGTCGAGGACACGAGCGCTCCGGTCCTCACCGTCCCCGGCCCGATGACCCTGGAGCCGACGGGGCCCTGGGGCGCCGAGCTCGCGTTCGTCGCCGTCGCGATCGACGTCGTCGACGGCGCGGTCCCGGTGACCTGCTCCCCCGCGCCGGGCACCGTCCTGCCGGTCGGCGTCTCCACCGTCACCTGCGGCGCGACCGACGCGGCGGGCAACGCGGCGAGCGCCTCCTTCGACGTGAGCGTCCCCGCGTGGGTCGACACCGACGCTGACGCCGTGAGCGACACCTTCGACAACTGCCCGCTCGCCGCGAACCCGGACCAGGCCGACGCGGACGCCGACGGCGTGGGCGACGCGTGCGACAACTGCGCGCTCGCGGCGAACGCGAGCCAGGCCGACGCGGACGCCGACGGCGTGGGCGACGCGTGCGACAACTGCCCGGGCGACGCCAACCCGGGGCAGGGCGACAACGACGCCGACGGCGTGGGCAACGCCTGCGATCCGATCTGCGTCGCCGTCCGCCGCGGCGGCGCCGGCGGGGCCGCCGACGCCTTCATCTCCAGCTCCGAGCCGAACACGACCTCGGGGTCGTATCCCAACCTCTTCACCGGCGTCTCCGGCGCCGGACAGAAGATGAGCCTCGTCGCCTTCGATCTCTCCGGGATCCCCGGGGACGCCACCATCGAGGGCGCGACGTTCTCGGTGAGAGCGCTCTACGCCCCGACGGCCGCGACGCTCAATCTCCACGCGATCACGGCGCCGTGGACCGAGGCCACCGTCACGTACAACACGCTGAACGGCGCCTTCGATCCCGCCGTCGAGGCGTCGCTCGCCGTGCCGGCCAACCTGACGACCACCGTGTCGTGCGACGTGACCGCGCTCGTCCAGGACTGGGTCTCGGGCGCGCTCGCCAACCACGGCGTGCTCCTGCGCGAGCTCGGCACGGGCAAGCGGACCCTCCGGTCGAGCGAGGAGGCGAACGCCGCCGAGCGGCCGCGCCTCGACCTCTGCTACGTGACGCCCTGACAGAGCAAGCCCGCATCCGCGCGTCCCCTCCGGCGAGGCCTCGTGAAGGCGAGCCGCGGCGGCGCGCCGGGCGCTCCGCTCGCGCCCGCCGGTCCGGACGTCGAGGTCGAGCCCGCGCTCCGGTCCGTCAGCGACGACGGCCGCCAGCCGCCGCGCCGCGGGCGCCGCCGCGGTCGTCCTCTCCGTCGCCTTCTCCCTCCTTCTCAGGCCGACGAGGCGCGCGCTGGCAGGGGCCGCCGGGGCGCCACGTCCCTGCGCGCTTGGCCGCGGAACGATCCATGCCAGAGGAGCGGGGAAGGGGAGTGATGTGGCGGCGAGCGGGGCGGCGCGCCGAGGGCAGGTGACCAGGGGACATGCAGAGTCCACCCCTGCCCGCGGCCGACGAGGGGGGCTGTAGAGTATGGCGAAAGGTCCTAATGAGGCATCGAGGGCCGAACCCGTCAGCGACCGGAGATCGCGGCCGCCCGCGGCGAGCGCCTCCGCGCGGCGCGCGCTGGAGCTCGTGGCCGTCCGAGGCAAGGACGTGATCGGCGTCCGTCACCTGCTCGCCGAGGGCCGGGCGCACATCGGCGACACGCCCGCATCCATCGCGCGCGTGCCGTCGATAGAGCTGGACAGGTCGGCCCCCGTCATCGCGGAGGTGACCGGCGCGCGCTACGTGCTGCACGTACCGCGGAGGACGCGGGCGCGCGTCCACGGCGCCGACGGGCTCGGGCGCCTGCTGACGGGCCCCGCCGACATCGAGCTCCAGGAAGGGGACCGCGCCGTCCTCGTGATCGGCGCGGTCCAGATCCGCGCGCAGATCGTGCCCATCGAGATCATCTCCCGGCTGGGCGCGTCCGGTCTGCGCTGGATCGGGCTCATCGGCGCCCTCTACCTCGTCGCGCTCGCCATCTGCGCCGCCCTCGCGCCGCGCGACCGAGCGCGCCTCGACGAGGGCTCGATTCGCCGCGCGGTCAGCGCCGCCGCCGCGCAGCTCTGGGCAGAGCACGCCCCGGCGCCGTAGCGCTCATCCCCGCGCCGTCGTCGGCGGACAAGCCTGGGAGTCGCGGAATGCTATCCTCACTCCCATCATGCGCTTCAACCCCGCATTCCCCCCATTCCACATCCCGCTGTGTCTGCTCGCCATCGCCGGCTGTGGCGGCTCGTCCGCCAAGGACGAAGGCCCGAACAGCCCGCCACGGGCGGGGATCCTGAGCTTGCCCTCCGGATGGAACACCATCGAGCCGGGCGGCGAGACCACCTGCGCGCGCGGCGATCCGTTCAAGTACCTCGTGCGCCCGGGCACCGTCAATCGCCTCATCGTCGAGTTCCGCGGCGGCGGCGCGTGCTGGAGCGCCGCCACCTGCTCCCCCGGCGCCGACATCTTCCAGGAGACCGTCGGCGACGATCCGCTGACGACCGGGATCTACGATCATGACAACCCGGACAACCCGTTCAGGGACTGGCACCATGTGTACATCCCCTACTGCACCGGGGATATCCACTGGGGCGACAACGTAGCCACGTACGGAGAGGGGAGCAGCGCCGTCACCGTCCGGCACAAAGGCGCCGTCAACGTCCGCGCCGCGCTCGACTGGATCTACGCGAACGTCCCCGCGCCCGAGAAGATCTTCGTGACCGGCTGCAGCGCGGGCGCGTATGGCTCGATCCTGTGGTCTGCCCACCTGCGGGAGCACTACAAGAACGCGTCCGTGGTCCAGTTCGCCGACAGCGGCGCGGGGGTCATCACCGAAGCCTTCTTCAACGACAGCCTCCCCTCCTGGAAGCCCGAGGGCGCCTATCCGACGTGGATCCCCGGGCTCGATCCGGCCGAGCTCGTGAACCTGTACGTGCTCTACGAGAAGATCGGCGCGCACTACCCCGACATGCGTCTGTCGCAGTACAACACGGTCCACGACGAGGACCAGATCTTCTTTTTCCGCGCGATGGGCGGCGGCGGCGCGGAGGCGTGGTCGGAGGGCATGAGGGCGTCCGTCGACCACATCGAGGCGTCGACGCCGAACTTCAGCGCGTACCTCGCCGCCGGCAGCGCTCATTGCATCCTCTGGCGGCCGGAGTTCTACACCGTGGAGTCGGGCGGGGCGCGCCTCGTCCGATGGCTCGACGCGCTCGTGAACGGCGAGCCGCCGCCCAGCGTCGCCTGCGACGACTGCGGCTCACCGTAGCGGGCGCGGGGCGAGCCCCGCCCCCGTCGCGGTCGAGCGAGTCGGCGTCGCGACGCCGGAGCGGCTACGTCAGGTTGGTGAGCGGCCCGGTGCAGTCCCGCGGGTCGCCGAACGTGGTCCGGGTGTCGCCGAACAGGTTCAAGATCGAGACGAGCAGGTTGTTGTGCGGGAGGTTCGGGTACCGGAGCCAGCGTCCGGTGCGCAGGCCTCCGCCGCCGCCGGCCAGCAGGAACGGCATGTCGTTCTTCTTGTGCGACGGCGGATCCGAGAGCTCGGAGCCGAAGAAGACGACGCTCTCGTCGAGCAGCGAGTGCCCGCCCATGTCGATCTTCTCCATCTCCTGCAGGAGATAGAGGTGCTGCTTCGAGTACCAGGTGCAGATGGCCTCGCACTCGTTCGGCCTGAAGCCGCCGTCGTGCTGGTAGAAATGGTGGTGCTCGGTCAGGTTGAGCCAGGGGAAGGTGTGCTTCGCCTCGGTGTCGCTCCACTGCAGGGTGCCGACCCCGGTGATGTCGCAGGCGAACGCCATCACCATCATGTCCGTCAACAGCTTGCCGACCTTGGGGATCGCCGCGTCGGTCGAGGTGTCCTTGATCGAGCCGTTGTCGGACGAGTTGAGCCCCGTGCGCGGGTTGTAGTCGGACGTGTCGACCCTCGTCGGCACCTTGCACGCGCTCGTCTCGACCGGAATGTTGCTGAGGCTCTGCTCGATCTCGCGGATCTTCGTGAGGTGCTGGTCGATCTTCTGCTTGTCGGCGGCGCCGAGCTGCGAGGACAGCGTGGCGTAGCGCCGGTCGAGGAAGTCGAGGATCGATTGCTTCCGCGCGAGGCGACGGGCGGCGTCGTTGCCGTCGTTCGGGTTCAGCGTGCCGAAGAGCTCGGTGAAGATCTCCACCGGATCGAGGCGCGGCGGGATCGGCTTGTGCGGCGCGTCGTTCTCGAAATTCGCGGCGTTCATCGGCGACAGCAGGCCGTGAGACTTGCCCGTGGCCCAGCGCAACGCGATCTGGATGCTGGCCTTCGCCTTCTGACCGGCGGAGATCCGGGCGGCGATCACCTGATCGATGGACGGCCCCTTCCCGTAGCCGCCGTTGTTGGAGCCCTCCTGCGACGTGCCCGTGAGCCAGGCGATGATCCCGGCCTGGTGCTGCTCGCCGCGCGCGCTCTTCATGTCGAGGCCGTCGACGACGATCAGCCGGTTCTGCACCGGCGCGAGCGGCGCCAGGATGGGGCTCAAGGTGAAGCTCGTCTCCGAGCCGGTCGGCCTCCAGCGGTTCAGCACGGTCCCGCCGGGCGTGTAGACGGCGAGGAAGCGCTTGGCGGGCGCGGGGGCCGCGTGCGCGGGGCGCTCGGTGCCCATGATCTCCAGCCAGGGGAGCGAGACCGCGATGGCGCCGGCGCCCCGCAGCATGGCACGTCGGCTCAAACGAAATTTCGACATGACCTTCACTCCTGTCCCGAAGCCAAATAGTGGAAAGCGTCCGTCTGCGTGAGATCGATCAGGAGCTGTTTCACGTTGTACCCCGACGCCTTGAAGGCGGTCGTGACAGCCTCTTCGGTGCACAGGTCCTCTTTGCGCAGGGTGAGGCCGTAGGCGAACTCGCTCCAGCGCTTGGCGAAGCAGTCCTGCACCTCTTCGGAAGCGGCGAGCTTCTGCACCAGCTCGATCGGGCCGCTCACGTCCCCCAGCGTCCCCGGGACCGTGCCGCTCGGATCGATCACGACGTCGTTCTCGGTGGTGCGGTACAGCCCGACCGCGTCGTAGTTCTCGAACGCGAAGCCGACCGGATCCATGAACTGGTGGCACCCCGCGCACGCCTTGTCCTGGCTGTGCTGGCTGAAGCGGTCCCGCGCCGTCTTGCCGGAGTACGGATCCGGCGGCTTCACCTGCTCCAGGATGTCGCCGGTGGGGAGCGGGATCTGGATGCACATGAGCTTCTGCAGCACGAACGAGCCGCGGGTCACGGGGTTCGTGTTGTTCGAGTGCGTCGTTCCGGCCATCATGCCCGCCTGGGTGAGGATGCCGAGGCGCTGGGTCGTGTCGAGCTCCACTTTCTGGAACTCGTCGCCCGTCACGCCGGAGATGCCGTAGAACGCCGCGAGCTGCTCGTTCATGAACGAGTACGGGGTCGTCAAGATGGACGGCCAGGTCCCGCCCCCCTCGAAGATCTCGTGCTCGATGAGCCGCTGTGTCTCCTCGCGCATCAGCGAGCCGATGGTGCGAGAGAAGGTCGGGAACGCCTCCGCGTTCCGCTCGAGATCCGCGAGGCTGCTGATGGGGAGCAGGTTGTCGAAGAAGAACCGGATGGTGGGCCGGGACCGGCGATCCTCGAGCATGCGCTCGGCGTGCGCGCGCACGCCTTCCTTCGTCGAGAGCTCACCTGCCTGCGCGGCCGTGCGCAGATCCTCGTCGGGCATCGTGCCCCAGAGCAGGTACGAGAGCCGCGTCGCCATCTCGTCGCCCGTGGGCCGGCGGAGCTCGGGGCGCTCCGGGTCGGGCATGCCGCGTTCGATGCGGTAGAGGAAGTCTGGCGATTGCAGCAGCGCCTCGATCACCGTCGCGACGCCGGTCGCGAACGTCGCGTCGGTCCGGCCGACCCTGTACAGCGCCAGGAGCTCGTTCGCCTCGCCGTCGGCGAGCGGCCTGCGGTACGCGACCGGGGCGAGCTTCTCGATGATCGTGAGCGCGCACGCCTCCTCGTCCGCCGCCCCCACGTTGCTCGCGCACGGGGCGAGCTTCGCGAGCGCCTCCGGGCTGGCGGTCGCGCGCTGGGCGACGCCCTCCGCGACGGTGCCCAGCTGCTCGGCCAGCAGGCTCGAGACCGACAGCGTGTCCGCGTCGTTGCCGAAGCCGTTCCCGACATCCTCGCTGGGCAGCGAAAAGGCGGGGTTGGTCGTGTCGCCCAGGAGATCGCGGACGGTGTTGTTGTACTCGACGCGCGTGAGCCGCCGCAGCGGCGCTCGGCCGGGGTACACGACGCCTTCCTTGCACGCGAGCGGGGCCCCGGTGGTGGGATCCTTGCCGTCGTCAGGCACGGTGCCGGGCTCGTCGCCGGAACCTGAACCGGAACCGGAACCACCGACGTTTCCGATACAGCCGCTGGCCAGGAGCAACGCGGCCAGGATCGCCGACCGAGAGCCTCGGAGAGGACGCGCCTGGTCATGATGGGAGGGCCTAGACATGAACATCCCTCTTCGCCCGCAGTGGGCACGCTGAAGGTAATTGTCGAACAGCTGGCACTCTGACGACATCGTCAGATTATCGCGCGGCAGCCCCCGGAGGGCCCGCCATCAATCTCGAGGAGCGATTGGCAGCCATAGCGAAGAAATGCAATGAGACGGTGAATGCATCGCCTCTCGCGTGGCTCGGTAAAATTCCCGGATGGGCCTCATCCATCAAACCGGTGCCCCCGAGGAGGATCTCGTCATGGTCGCCGCCACGTAGGTCACGCCGTTCCCCGCGCTCGCCTCCGGCCGCGTCGCCGGACCTTGGAGGAATCATTTCCGGTGGGCAGCGCCCAGGAGCTCACGACCTTCGCCGAATCGGCGAGGTGGACCGTGTTCTCTGGTGGAACACCCTTGGTAAAACGCTACCCTTCATCGATCCGCGATCGCGCCCGCGACGGCCGATCAAACGGAATCGGCGCCGAGACCATCGATGGCAAAGCTCTCGGCGCGCAAGACGACCCCTCCAAGACGAAGCAAAAGGATGCGGCTCGGACCAAATGTGAACGATCACATGGCCCATGTCAACGCCAAACCGGACGGCCCGCGGGCTCCTCGGGCCGGGGGCGGCACCTGGCTGGCGGGGCTCCGCCGGAGCGCCGCGTCAGAAGAAATGGGCGCTGAATCGGGCCCCGAATCCCGCCGATTTCGCGCTCGCTGGACGGTTCCGCCCTCCTCGTGGCCAACGGCCCAGCGGCGCTCGGCGTGCTCCGCTCCCTCCTTCACAGGGCCGATGCTGGCCACCTGTTAGCGTTAACATCGGATCGAGCCGGCGCGCGCTCGTGCCGCTCGGGCGGTCAAGTTGCGGCTCCAGTTGACACACGGCCGGCGCTCCAGATGATGTCCGCCGCGATCGCGGGCGCGTCGATGTGCCCGCGGCCCCGGAGGAAGATCTCCGGGAGGAGACAGAGGAATCCATGCGCACGCTTTGTATCGATATCGGCGGAACGGGGATCAAGGGCACCATCCTCGACGGGCAGGGGACTCCGATGGCGGATCCCATGCGCGTGCCGACGCCGCAGCCGGCCTCGCCGGACCCCATCCTCGACGTCATCGAGGAGATGGCCCGCGCGCTGGGGGAGTTCGATCGCGTCTCGATCGGCTTCCCCGGCGTGGTGATGGACAACGTGACCAAGACGGCGCCGCACCTCGACAACGAGAAGTGGAAAGGCTACCCGCTCGCCGAGGCGGTCGAGCGCCGCCTCGCGAAGCCCGTGCGCGTGGCCAACGACGCGGGCATCCAGGGGCTCGCCGTCGTCGAGGGCAGGGGGCTCGAGATGGTGCTCACCTTCGGCACGGGGCTCGGCTGTGCCCTGTACATCGACGGCCACTACGTGCCGAACCTCGAGCTCGGGCACCACCCCTACGGAAAGCGGGACCTGAAGTACGAGGATCGCGTGTTCGACGCCGAGTGCAAGCGCATCGGCCCGAAGCGCTGGAACAAGCGCGTGCGCCAGATGATCGCGCAGCTCGAGCCGATCTTCAATTACCGCAAGCTCTACCTCGGCGGCGGCAACGCGCGCCTGCTCGACGTCTCGCGGCTGCCCGAGAACGTCGTCGTCGTCGACAACGTCGCCGGCCTGCTCGGCGGAATCAAGCTCTGGGCCTAGCAAAGCGCCCCCCGCGCCGCGGGCAGGCCCGGCCGCCTCGCCCGCGGTGCGCCGGCCGGGGCGGGCGCCCGGCGAGCGAAGGCCGCGGCGGCTCCCGAGCGGGCGCGAGCCGCGGCGGTTCCCGAGCGGGCGCGGGCCGCGCCGGTTCCCAAGCGGGCGCGGCCGGCGTACCCTGGCCGAATGAACTCGCCCGACGCACCGAAGCCCGACGCGACGCCTGCGGCCACTCCAGCGGCGGACGCTGATCTCGACCCGTTTCGCCTTCAATCGCCGGAGACCTTCGCGAACCCGTACCCCGTGTACGCGAAGCTGCGCGAGCAAGCGCCGGTGTACTTCAGCGCGGCCTACAACGGCTGGCTCATCACCCGCTACGACCAGGTCGCCGCGGGCTTCCGCGACCCGCGCCTCTCGGCGAAGCGCTCCGGCGCCTTCGTGACGAAGCTGCCGGAGGAGGTGCGCCAGCGGCTCGAGCCGTTGCGCCGCAACCTGGCGTCGTGGGCCTTGCTGCTCGATCCGCCGGAGCACACGCGCATCCGCTCGCTCATCAACAAGGCGTTCGTGCCGCGGCTCGTCGAGGGGCTGCGCTCCCGGGTGGAGGCGCTGGTCAACGAGCTGCTCGACGCGGTCGCGCCCACGGGCCGGATCGACGTCCTCCGCGACCTCGGCGACGTCCTGCCGCTGCTCGTGATCGGCGAGGTGCTCGGCGTGCCCACCCAGGATCGGCACCGGCTGAAGGGCTGGTCGAACGCGCTCGGCGGGTTCCTCGGCTCGGGCCGGCCGACGCTGGAGATCGCGGGCGGCGCGCTGAGCGCCGTCGCCGAGATGGAGGACTATTTCCGCGGCGTGATCGCGGCCCGGCGGCAGAACCCCGGGAGCGACCTGCTCAGCCAGCTCCTCGTCGCGGAGGAGCAGGGGATGATCCTCGGCGAGCAGGAGCTGCTCTCGACGTGCTGCATGTTGCTCTTCGGCGGCCACGAGACCACGAAGAACCTGATCGGCAATGGCCTGCTCGCGCTGCTCCACCACCCGGCCGAGCGCGACGCGCTCCGCGAGACGCCCGCGCTGATCGGCCCGGCGGTGGAGGAGCTGCTCCGGTACGACTCTCCGGTCCAGTGGATGAGCCGCGTCGCCCTCGACGACATCGAGCTCGACGGCGTGCGCATCGCGAAGGGCGATCGCGCCTTCCTGGTGCTCGGCGCGGCGAACCGCGATCCCTCGCAGTTCCCCGATCCTGACCGGCTCGACTTCCGCCGCACGGACATCCGCCACATCTCCTTCGGCCTCGGCGTGCATTACTGCGCCGGCGCCGCGCTGGCCCGGGTGGAGGCCCAGGCCGCGATCTCCACGTTCCTACGCCGCTTCCCGAACGCCGCGCTCTCCTCCGCCCCGCTGACCTACCGCCAGAGCCCCGGCATCCGCAGCCTCACCGCCATGCCGGTCGAGCTGGGCGCGCAGAGCTCCGCCTCCTGATCTCAACGCATCCTGCGACAGCGCCCATCGAGCCTCCCGCCTCCACGCAACTCGACCTCTCCCCCGCCAACAGAGCGCCTCGAGCCGCTGGCGGGAGGGGAGGGTGCGCGCGGGGGGCGAGGGGGAAGGGCCCCGCGGATCCGAGCGCCGGCCCGCATCGAAGCCATCTCCTCCCAGATCGTCATCTCCCGTTCTCATGGCCATAGCCACCACAAGGCGCGAGTCCGCGGGAAGGGCCCCCCTCGCCCCCCGCGCGCACCCTCCCCTCCCGCCGGCGGCCGTTGCCCTCTAGTTATTTCCCCCGCATCCCTGGCGCCAGCTGCGCCGGCAGCGCCGCGCTCGCCGCCTCGAGCCCCGCGACCGGATAAGCGCAGTAGTCCGCCGCGTAGTACGCGCTCGGCCGATGATTCCCGCTGCTGCCGATCCCGCCGAACGGCGCCGCGCTCGACGCCCCCGTGAGCGGCTTGTTCCAGTTGACGATCCCCGCCCGCGCCTCCCGCCAGAACTGCTCGTAGAGCTCCCTGCGATCCGAGATCAGCCCCGCGGCGAGCCCGTAGCGCGTGCGGTTCGCCAGCGAGAGCGCCTCATCGAAGCTCTCGTAGCGCTGCACCTGCAACAGCGGCCCGAAATACTCCTCGTCCGGCAGCTCCTCGATCGCGGTCACGTCGATGATCCCGGGCGAGAGCAGCGCTGTCCCCTCCTCGATCCGGCGCATCTCGAGCAGCGCCTCCCCTCCGAGCGAGATCAGCCGCGCCTGCGCCTCGAGCAGCCGATCCGCGGCCGCGAGCGAGATCACCGCGCCCATGAACGGCTGCTCCGCGTCGTCGTACCTGCCCACCTTGAGCCGCCCCGCCGCGTCGACCAGGCGCTCCAGGAGCGCGTCTCCCTCCGGCGTCGCCGGCACGAGCAGCCGCCGCGCGCACGTGCACCGCTGGCCCGCCGAGATGAAGGACGATTGCAGGATATGGTGAATCGCCGCCTCGGTGTTGGCGGCGTCCTGCACGATCAGCGGGTTGTTGCCCCCCATCTCCAGGGCGAGGATCTTCTCCGGCCGCCCCGCCAGCTGCCGGTGCAGCGCGCTGCCCGTCGCGGAGCTCCCCGTGAAGAAGAGGCCGTCGATGCCCGGGTGACCCGCGAGCGCGATCCCGGTGCTCTTCCCCCCCTGAACCAGGTTGAGCACCCCGGCCGGAACGCCCGCCTCCTGCCACAGCCGCACGGTCTCCTCCGCGACCTTCGGCGTGAGCTCCGACGGCTTGTAGACCACGCAGTTGCCCGCGATCAGGGCCGGCACGATGTGGCCGTTCGGCAGGTGGCCCGGGAAGTTGTAGGGCCCGAACACCGCGACCACCCCGTGCGGCCGGTGCCGCACCACCGCCGTCGCGTCGCCCGCCTCGGCCTGCCGCTCGCCCGTCCGCTCCCGGAAGGCCATGAGCGACACGTCGACCTTGCCGATCATCGTCTGGACCTCGGTGAGCGCCTCCCAGCGCGGCTTGCCGGTCTCGAGCCCGATCAGGTCGGCGAGCCGGGCCTTGTGCTCGCCCAGCAGCCCGGCGAACCGCTTCACCAGCGACACCCGCGCCTCCGCGCCGCCGTCGCGCCACGCCCTGAACGCGCCGCGCGCCGCCTGCACGGCCGCGTCCACCTGCCCCTCGGCCGCGGCGCGCCCCTCGAAGACGAGCGCCTGCGTCACGGGGTTCCGGCTCGCGAACGGCTCCCCCGTGCCGGACACCCAGCAGCCGTCGATGAAATGGGTCGACATGGTCACCTCTCCACGCGGAACGCCCCGCGGGCTCAGCCGTCCGTCCAGCCAAACTGGCGAGCGTCCACCTTGCCCCGCCAGTGTGCACCGTACCAGCCGCCCGCGCAGCGAGCCCGCCCACCCCGGCGGACCGGCTCGCCGGCGCCGCCGCCGATCGGCCCGCCCGCCCCGCCCCAGGGCCGCGGCCGCCCGCCGCGCGCGCCGCATCCGCGCGCGTTCCGGGGCCGACCCCAACGGAGTGGGGGCCGGCTCGATGGACCCACAACCGATGGTATCCGCTCGCCTGATGAGAATTCTTGAAGACGGTCCTTCATGCACGTTGCGCCCCCGCGCCCCGACAGCGCATGTGGCGAGCGCGCGACATTCACAGGAATGCACCGTGGCGAACAGGTGTGCAGAGCGCGATCGATCCGTGGAATCACGCTCCGGGCGAACGCCGCCGGGGCGCGCCGCACGGCCCATGACACCAAGTCTTGACGGTCCCGTGGCTGGCGTGGAAATGTGGATATGTCAGTTTCCCGGCCGATGCATCACACGGTGGCTATCTCAGACATCCATCTATGTGAGCTCGAGCCGACCGCCGGTCTCTGGATGCGCTATCGGCAGGCGCCGTACTCCCCGGACGGGGAGATCGCGGCGATGCTCGACGCCCTCCGAGGAGAGATCCGGAAGGGGACGGGCGGCTCCGGGGGGCTCCACACGCAGCGTGACGAGCTCACGCTGGTCCTGAACGGCGACATCTTCGACCTGGACGCGCCGCGCGTGATCGACAACGAGAGCGTGGTCCACGACCTGCCGCGCACCGCCGAGCACGCGGTGCCGGCGATGGAGGCCATCCTCCGCGATCACCCCGTGTTCGTCGCGGCCGTCGGCCGGGTCGTCGCGGACGGGCACACGGTGGTGTTCGTGGCCGGCAACCACGACATCCAGCTCACGCTCCCCGAGGTGCGCGACGCGGTGAGGCGGCGCGTCGTCGACGCCGCCCTGCACGCGCTCGCCGCCCGCGACGGCGCCCCCGCGGCGGGCGCCGCCCGGGAGCTCCGCGCGGCGCTCGAGGCGCGGGTGGTCTTCCGCGCCTGGTTCCACCGCACGCGCGACGGCGTGATCGTCGAGCACGGCAATCAGTACGACTCGTACTGCTCGTACCGCTACCCGATGGCGCCGTTCGGCCGCAAGCGGGGGGAGATCCAGCCGACCATGGGCTCGCTCGTGAGCCGCCTGCTCGTGTCGCGCATGGGGTACTTCAACCCGCACGTCGACTCGTCGTTCATGCTCTCCGGCTTCGGATACCTCTCCCACTGGGCGCGGTACTACCTGTTCTCGGGCCGGTCGCTCGTGCTCGCGTTCGCCGTGGGCGCGCTGCGCACGATGCTCGAGCTCGTGCGCCGCCGCGACCCGTGCCGCCGCGCGCTCCGGCGCGCCGATCTGGCCGCCGCCGCGCACGAGACCGGCGCGCCGTTCCCCGCGGTGGTGAAGCACGCGCGGCTGTTCGCGCGGCCCGCCGAGGACTGCCTCGGCCGGGTGGCCCGCGAGCTCTGGCTCGACCGGCTCGGCCTCGTGCTCGTCGGGCTCATCGCGACGCTCGCGTGCCTGTGGTGGATGCCGGAAGGGCTCGCGCCGGCGGCCCTGCTCGCGCCGACGCTCCTCGTCGCCTACGAGTGCGCGGTCCCGAAGCCCACGCTCGACGCGGTCTGGCAGGGCGTGAACGGGGCGGCGCGGCTCGTGGCCCGGGCGCACCGCGCGAAGGCCGTTATCTTCGGGCACACCCACAACCCGGAGGGCAGCTGGGAACATGGGGTGTTCTTCGGGAACACCGGCTCCTGGTCGGCGGCGTTCGAGGACATCGCGTGCACGAAGCCGGTCTTCGAGGCGCGCCCGCTCGTCTGGCTGCGCTCCGAGGACGGCGCGGCCCCCGACGCGCCCCTGTCGGGCGGCCTCCTGATGTGGAAAGACGAGCGCTTCCAGCCCTGGAGGGCCGACGCCCGGCCCTCGGTGCCCCGGAAGGCCGAGGTCGCCAAGCGGCCGCGCCCGGCGCTGCGGCCCCAGGCGACCGCCGCGCTGCGCGGCTGATTCCCCCACCTCCGACGCCAACGCACGCTAGCGCGCTCGCCCGGCGCCCTCCGGCGAGCTCGGCAGATCACGATTGCTGAGACTGCCATCCTCGAGACCGGACGAGCGCTCGTCCGGTCTCGAGCCCCGCTTCCCGTCGCGCACTTCCGTAGTAGATGTGCTGACGTGGAGATGACGAGCAACGCGACGCCAGCCCTCGACGCGGCCACCCCCCGCGCGGGCGATGCGCCCGGCGCGCGCTGCGCGGCGGGAGGGGACGCCGATGGCTGACGCCGACGACGTGGACCTCGCACGCCAGCACCGGCCCGCGATCGAGCGGTCCAGGCTCCCCGCGGTCTTGACCACGACGGCACAGCACCTCGTCCTCTACGCGAATCCGGCGTTCTGCGGGCTCTCCGCCGTGCCGCTCGGCGAGCTCTCGGGGGTTCCCCTCACGCATCTCTTCCGGCAGGCGGAAGGCCTGGCGGCGCTGCTCGATCGCGTGATCCGGGACGGCGTCACCGACGTCGCGGCGGACATCGCGTTCGCGTCCCCCGGGGGGAGGGCGTTTCACGGCACCGCGATCGCGGCGCCGCTCCTCGACGAGCAGGCGCGCCCGCGGGGGCTGCTCGTGCAGATCCTCGACACCACCGAGCAGGCCGCGGCGCGCGCCCAGGAGGCCGAGCTCGAGCGGCGCCACGAGCGGGCCCTGTCGCGCATCACCCACGACCTGCGGAGCCCGCTGACCGCGGCGATGTTCTACGCGGAGAGCCTCGAGCTGGCCCGGGCGGAGCACGACACGAAGCGGCTCGCCGGCCGGATCGTCCGCAGCCTGCGGCGCATGGACGAGATGATCCGCGTCCTCCGGGACGTGCAGCGGCTCCAGGCCGGCCACAGGCTGCCGCTCTCGCTCGGCGCGTGCGATCTCGCCGCGATCGCCCGCGAGGTCGCCGACGACCTCTCGGCCTTCCACGACCAGCGCCTCGTCGTCCAGGGGGAGGCGTGCGTCCGGGGGGTCTGGGGCGAGGAGGAGCTGCGCCGCGCGATCGGGATCCTGGTGAGCAACGCGCTCCAGCACGGGGCGCAGGGGGCGCCGGTCGCCATCACGGTCGAGGCGGCGGCGGGGCTCGCCGTCGTGGCGGTCCACAACGAGGGCCCGGCGATCCCGCCCGACGACCAGGCGCGCGTCTTCGCGCCGTTCTTCCGGGCCGGCGCGTCCGAGGCGGTGCCGCGCGGGTGGGGGCTCGGCCTCGCGTTCCTGCGCGGGTGCGCCGAGGCGCACGGCGGGAGGGTCAGGCTGGAGAGCGACGCCGAGCGCGGGACCACGTTCGCCCTGGAGCTGCCCCTCGACGCGAGCCCGTACCAGGACCCGGGCTGACCCGGGGCCGCCGCCCGCCGCGCCGCGCGCGGAAATAAGGCCCCTGGCGAGCGGCGGAGGTGCCTTGGGAGGAGCGGTGTCGCGCGCGCCCGTCGGATTCGAGCCCTCGAGAGCGATTGACAACATGGCAGAAAGCCAGCGCGGCTGTCCGGCGTTGACTGCGGCGGACCGGGGGAGGCGCGGCGTCGTCGCCCGAGCGGTCTCCGGCGGAGCGCGCCGAGCTGCGCTCGTCAATCCAGGGTGGTCCAGGGCCGCTGGCCTCGGCCATCGAGAGGAGAATCATGATGGAGAGTCACCGTATCCGTCGCATCCGGCTCGTCGCTTTGATGTTCGTGCTCGCGACGTTCTCCGCGGCCGGCGCCGCCCGCGCCGAGGACGCCGGCGCGCGCGCGGGCGCCCCCGCGGAGCGCCGCTTCGGGGGGCGCGGGCAGGTCGCCTTCGACAACGTCGTCGGGGTGACCACCGAAGGCGGCCACCTCGGCCCGCACATGGTCGCCGGGGGGCCTTCGGACACCGTCTGGGGAGCCACGGGGTACACGGGGCTCATCGGCTTCACGTTCTCGGACGACCGCAGCGCCGACGAGGACGGGTTCGCCGCCACCTCCCGCACGGTCTGGGTCTCGCCCTCGGTCGACGTGTTCGTGGCCGACGGGGTCTCCATCGGGGGCACGATCGGCTTCTCGTACGCCAGCTACGACGCCCGCCTGTCCGTGGCGGGCGGGGGGACGACCTCGATGGAGGCCGAGGCCTTCACGCTCTCCGTCGTGCCGCGCGTCGGGTACGCGTTCGCGCTGAACGAGCAGTTCTCGTTGTGGCCGCGCGCGGGGTTCGGGTACGCCGGCACCCGCGCCGACCCGGTCGGGTCGGCAGGCGACGCTTCCGTGATGAACGCGTGGATCGGCGTCGCCGACGTCGGGCTCGTCTACCAGCCTTGGGAGCACATCTATCTGCACATGGCCCCGGAGCTCGTGCTCCGGCTCACCCGCCTCGAGAGCTCACGAGGCGGGGCTCTCCAGAGCAGCGCCTCGCTCGAGCTCGGCTTCACCGGCGGGGTCGGCGTGGTGCTGGGCTCGTGACGCGACGCCGGATCCGGGCCGCCGCGCGCCGACAGCCCCTCGCGGCTTGAGGCCTGCGCGCCTCGACGATAGGGTCGGCGCGGACCTCGGCCCGGAGCGCTTCCCGGGCGGGATCCGCGGAGCGACGGATCATGAGCCGCAGCGAGCGCGAGCAGATGGAGATGACGCTGCCCGCGTACGGCGCGGCGGGCCCGGACGAGTCGGGCGACGTGCCGCCGGCCGGCGCCGCGTCGGACGTCACGTTCCGGCTGCGCGTGTCCCCGGCCTCGCCGGCGCCCGAGCGGCCGCCCGTCCCCGTCGCGGCGCCCGAGCCCCTCTCCGCGGAGGAGCGCTACGAGGACCTCGGCTGCATCGGGCGCGGGGGCATGGGCGAGGTGCGCCGCGTGCGCGACCGGATCATGGGGCGCGTGCTCGCGATGAAGATCCAGTCGTCCGAGGCGCGCGACGCGACGCTCGATCGCGCCCGCTTCCTCGCCGAGGCGCGGCTGACCGCGGCGCTCCAGCACCCGGGGATCGTGCCCGTGCACGACTGCGGCGCGCTCGCCGACGGGCGGCTGTGGTTCACGATGAAGGAGGTGCGCGGGCGCACCCTGGGCGAGGTGCTCGACGAGCTGTACGCGGCCGGCGGCGGGAGCCTCTCGCCGGTGGCGCTGCGGCGGGCGGTCGACACGTTCCTCCGCGTCTGCGAGGCCGTGGCCTACGCGCACAGCCGCGGCGTGATGCACCGCGATCTCAAGCCGGCCAACGTGATGATCGGCGAGTTCGGCGAGGTCCTCGTGATGGACTGGGGGCTCGCGCGGCCCGCCGCGCCGCCGCGCGCGTCGCCCGGGGCCGCCGGCGCGGGGGACGTCCTCGAAGCGGCCCCGCTCACGCAGCCCGGCGAGGTGCTGGGCACGCTGCTCTACATGGCCCCGGAGCAGGCGCGCGGCGAGGGCGATCGCCTCGGCGCGGCGAGCGACGTCTACGCGCTCGGCGTCGTGCTCTACGAGATCCTCGCCGGGCGCCACCCGTACGGCGGCCAGCTCGCCGCGGTCTGGAGCGCGCTCCTCACCGGCGGGCTCAGGCCGGTCGAAGAGAGCGCCCCCCACGAGGTGCCCGCGGAGCTCGCGGCCATCTGCGCCCGCGCGATGGCGCTCGCCCCGGAGGCTCGCCACCCCGACGCGGCCGCGCTCGCCGCCGACGTCCGGAGCTGGCTCGACGGCGCGCGGCGGCGCGAGCGCGCGCTCGCGATCGTGGACAAGGCGCGCGCGATCCAGCCGGAGATCGAGGCGATCCGCGCGCGCGCGCGGGCGCTGCGCGCCGAGGCGCGCGCCCTCCTCGACGGCCTGAGCTCGTTCGATCCCGCCGAGCTGAAGGCGCGCGGGTGGCGGCTCGAGGACGAGGCGGAGCACCTCGAGCGGGAGGCGTCGCTCGGCCAGGTCGAGTGGATGCAGCTCCTCCGCGCGGCGCTGAACGAGGCGCCGGATCTCCGCGAGGCGCACGAGGCGCTGGCCGACCACCACGCCGAGGAGCTCCTCGAGGCCGAGCAGGCGCGGGACGCCCGGGGCGCGGCGCGCGCCGAGGCGCTCCTCCGGCAGCACGACCGCGGCCGCCACGCGGTGCTGCTCGCCGGCGACGGGGCGCTCTCGCTGTCGACCGAGCCGGAGGGGGCGGAGGCCTCGCTCTACCGCTATGTCGAGCGCGACCGCCGGCTCGTGCCCGAGCACGCGCGCGAGCTCGGCCCCACGCCGCTCCGCGGGGTGGCGCTCCCGCGCGGGAGCTACCTCCTGAAGCTGCGCGCGCCGGGGCACCACGAGGCCCGCTATCCCGTGCTCATCGAGCGCGGGCGGCCCTGGGACGGCGTCCGGCCCGGCGCGAGCGCGCCGCACCCGGTCCGCCTCCTCCGGCTCGGCGAGCTCGGCGAGGACGACCTCTACGTGCCGCCCGGCTGGTTCGTCTCCGGCGGCGATCCCGACGCGGGCGACAGCCTCCCTCGGCGCCGGCTCTGGTGCGACGGCTTCATCGTCCGGAGGCACCCGGTCACCAACGCCGAGTACCTCGCCTTCCTCAACGCGCTCGTGGCGAGCGGCCGCGAGGCCGAGGCGCTCGAGTGCTGCCCGCGCCTCTCGCTGGGCCGCGCCGCCTCGGACGCGGGCCCGGACTCGCTGCGGTTCGAGCGGGGCGACGACGGCCGCTTCCGGCTCGGGCTCATCCCGACCGACGTCCAGGAGGAGCCGCGGATGCCGGTCGCCTTCGTCCACTGGCGGGCGGCGATGCGCTACGCCGCGTGGTACGCCGCCGAGACCGGCGCGCCGTGGCGCCTCCTGAACGAGCTCGAATGGGAGAAGGCGGCGCGGGGCGTCGACGGCCGCTGCATGCCCTGGGGCGATTTCCTGGAGCCGACCTGGGGGTGCATGCTGGGCAGCCACGCGGGCGTCGCCGGCCGCCGCCCGGTCGACGACTTCCCGCTGGACGAGAGCCCTTATGGCCTGCGCGGCGCGGCGGGCAACGTGCGGGACTGGTGCATCGACGCGTGGAAGCGCGAGGGGACGCGGACCGACGAGGGGGTCGTGCTGCTCGATCCGGCCGACGACGGCGACCCGGATTTCCGCGCGGCGCGGGGCGGCGCGTGGTCGACGTCGCCGAACCTCTGCCGCGCGGCCGGGCGCTTCGCGGGCAAGCCCGGGGATCGCTTCGGGGGGATCGGGTTCAGGCTGGCGCGCTCGGCGCCGCCGTGAGCGGCCCGCCGCCCGGCGCAGGAGGCCTGTCCGGGCGCGCCGCCGCCGCGGCCGGGGCGCGGCGGGAGGCGCGCGGGCCGCTCACGCGGATCTCATCTCGCCGCGGTAGTAGTACCAGGTGCTCTGAGCGTCGATGTCGTGCGGATCGGTCGACGGCGTTCTCTGTTCGCCCACGACGAGCAGCGTGAAGATCAGCTTGCTCGGGGTCTTCTGGAAGATCAGGCCGCCCGTGGGCTGCTTCGTCTTGTACCAGATCACGTTGAGCAGCTCGCCGGCGCTCCCGAGCTCGAAGAGGAGGCCGATCCGGCGCGTGCTCGGCGCGTCCGGATCGGCGGCCCAATAGAGCGCGCTGTTCGGAGAGGTCGGCTGGTGGACGCCCTGGATCCACTGCTGCGCCGACGCCTCCTGGGCCGTCGCGAGGACGCTGCCCCCGGCGAGCCAGTCATGGAACTCCTTCGGGTACCCGGCCGATCCCGAGCGGTTCGCGAACCCGATCGACTCCAGGATGATCGAGCTCGTCTTCAGGGGGCCGCGCCTCGACCAGTACTCGGTCTTCGCCGTGTATCCGGGGGGCGGGTTCGACCCCGTCACCGCCACCTGGAGGAGCGGGCTCTCGGTCACCGCCTCGATGAAGCGGAGCTTCGAGTCGATGGGGATCTGGTTCTGGTCCGGCTGCTCCGTGTCCTCCGGCGCCTTCGGCAAGAGGTCTCCCCTCGTGACATCCAGCTCGCCCGTGCCCGATCCAGTGCTCATGGTTCGATGATCTCCTCGTCTCGTGGGTGGAACGTCCGAATCCTATCCGCTTCGCTCGTCGCGCGCGCCCCCGGCGCGGCGGGCCCTCCCGGGCCCGCGCGCGCCGGGAGGGCTCACAGGAGGCCCACGGTGATGGGCTGGAAGAAGACCTGGACGCCGGTCCTGGAGCCGGCCTCGTTGCCCTTTGTATCGCCGACGTAGTCGAGCAGCGACACGAGGCTTCCGGGCGAGAAGGCGTAGAGATCGCGGGCGTGGTCGGTGTCGGTGTACTCGTGCTCGAAGTAGGTGGGGCTGAGGATCTCGGCGATGGTGCCGGGCGCGGTGTAGAGGTGGAACCAGCCGGTCCCCTCGGCGCGCGTCCAGTCGCTCTTGGTCTCGATGGCGTCGATGTGGACGGAGGCCCAGACCTCGTTGCCATTGAAGACGTGGAGCTCCACGTCGAGGTTGACGCGCGGCCCGTGCCCGCCGAAGTCGGCGTCGCCGCCGACGTGCGGGGGGATGTAGAACGGCGTCTCCGAATGAAACGTGACCGACGAGGAGAGGGCGGCCACGGCGACGTCCACCTCGTCCTCCGCGGCCGTCGCGTCGATCGGGGAGAGATCCTCCTGGGTCGCGTCCTCTGCGGGCGCCGCGGCGCAACCAGCGAACGACACGACGGCCAGCGAAGCAAACAATGCACGCATCATGATGAAGCTCCTTGTTTCGGGTTGCCTGCGCGCCCCTCTGCCGGGACATCGGCTCCGTGCGCGGCGATTCGCTTCGGAGCATGAGCATGCGTCGTGCCACGGCGAGGACGCGGCGATCCGGGCCGGATCCGGGGAGCCCTCGCGCCCCGGCGCCGCAGGTCGCGTCACCCCCGCTCGACTTGAGCAGGCCTTGCGCAAGCGGCGCCGGCGCGCGCCCCGCCCGGCGCCGCGCGCGCGCTCGACAGCCCCGGAGCGCGGACGTACCCTCCTCGCCCGATGCGGCCTGGCGACCTCGTGGCGGGGCGTTTCGTGCTCGAGGCCCAGGCGGGCACCGGCGGGATGGGCGAGGTCTACCGCGCCACCGATCTCCAGCGCGGCGCCCCCGTCGCCGTCAAGCTCCTGCGCGCCGCGAGCGGCGCCGACGCGCCGCGGTTCCTGCGCGAGGCGCGGCTGCTCGAGGGCCTCGAGCACCCCGGGATCGTGCGGCACGTGGCGCACGGCTCGCTCCCGTCGGGCGCCCTGTACCTCGCGATGGAGTGGCTCGAGGGCGAGGACCTCGCGCGCCGGCTCGGGCGCGGGCCGCTCGGCGTGGACGAGAGCGTGGAGGTCGCGCGCTGCGTGGCGGAGGCGCTCGGCGCGGCGCACGCCCGCGGGGTCGTCCACCGCGACCTCAAGCCGAGCAACGTGTTCCTGGTCGGAGAGGGCTCCCGCGACGTGCGGCTGCTCGACTTCGGCGTCGCGTGGGCGGGCGGGACGCGCATGACCCAGAGCGGCGTCGTGATCGGGACGCCCGCGTACATGGCGCCGGAGCAGGCGCGCGGCGGGGACGTGGTCGACGCGCGCGCGGACGTGTTCGCGCTCGGCTGCCTCCTCTTCGAGTGCCTGACCGGCGAGCCCGCGTTCGGCGGGGATCATTTCATGTCGATCCTGGCCAAGGTCCTCTTCGCCGACCCGCCGCGGCTGCGGGACGTGCGGGGCGACGTGCCCGAGCCGATCGCGGCGCTGTGCGCGCGCATGCTCTCGAAGCGACCGGACGCGCGGCCGCGGGACGGCCGGGAGGCGGCGGAGGCGCTCCTCGCGATCCAGCGCGGCGAGCACGCCCCCGCGAGCGCGCACGGCCCGGCGCCATCCCGGCCCGAGGCGCTGACCGCGACGGAGCGCCGGTCCGTCGCGGTGCTCCTCATCGGCGCCATCGACGCGGCCGCCTTCGCGGACGTCGCGACCGAGATCGCGACCGTGCCGAGCCAGCTCGTCGAGGAGGCGTCGGCGTGGGGCGCGCGCGTCGAGCCGTTGCCGGGCGGGGCGGCGGTGCTGACCATGGCCGGGCAGGGCGCGGCGACGGACCTGGCGTGGCAGGCCGCGCGGGTGGCGCTCGCGCTGCGCCGGCAGACCCCCGACCGGCCCATGGCGCTCGCGCTCGGGTGGAGCGCCGCCGCAGGGCGGATGCGCCTCCTGCGCGACGCGATCGACCGGGCGGCGCGGCTCATCTCGGCGCGCGGCCCCGCCGGCCCTGGCGACGCGCGGCCGATCGCGATCGACGAGGGCCTCGTGGGGCTCATCGACGCGCGGTTCGACGTGCGCGAGCACGAGGGGCGCTTCTTCCTGGTCGGCGAGCGCTCGAGCGCCGGCGGCGGGCGGGCGCTGCTCGGCAAGCCGACCCCGTGCGTCGGGCGCGACGGCGAGCTCCGCATGCTCGAGGCGGCGTTCGCGGCGTGCGTCGACGAGCCGTCGGCGCGGGCGGTCCTGGTGATCGCGCCGCCCGGCGTGGGCAAGTCGCGCCTCGCGCAGGAGTTCCTGCGGCGGGCGGCCGAGCGCGCCCCGCGGGCGTCGATCTGGACCGGCCGCGGCGACCCGCTGCGGGCGGACGCGCCGTACGGGCTGCTCGCCGGGGCGATCCAGGGCGCGTGCGGCATCGTGGAGGGCGAGGCGCTCGCGGCGCGGCGGGACAAGGTGCTCGCGCAGGTCGCGCGGCGGGTGCCGGAGGCGGAGCGGCCCCGGACCGCGGCGTTCATCGGGGAGCTCATCGGCGCGCCGTTCCCGGAAGGCGAGAGCGCCTTGCTCCGGGCCGCGCGGCGCGACGCGCAGATCATGGGCGAGCAGGTGCAGCGCGCCCTCCTCGCGCTCGTGCGGGCCGCGTGCGCGGAGGGGCCGGTCGTGCTGGTGCTCGAGGACCTGCACTGGGGCGACCCCGCGACCACGCGCCTCGTCGACGCGGCGCTGCGGCAGCTCGCCGACGAGCCGCTGTTCGTCCTCGCGCTCGCGCGGCCGGAGGTCACGGTCCGGTTCCCCCGGCTCTGGGCGGAGCGGAGCGTGCACGAGCTCCGGCTGAAGGACCTCGGCAAGCGGGCGTGCGAGCGGCTCGCGCGGCTCTTGCTCGGCGAGGGCGCGTCGCAGGAGACCCTCGACCGCATCGTGGCGCTCGCCGACGGCAATGGGTTCTACCTCGAGGAGCTCATCCGCGCGGCGGCGGAGGGCCGCGGGGACGCGCTGCCCGAGACCGTGGTGGCGATGGTGCAGTCGCGGCTCGACGGGCTGGGCCCCGAGGCGCGGCGGCTCCTCCGGGCGGCGAGCGTGTTCGGCGAGGCGTGCTGGGCCTCGGGCGTCGAGGCGCTCGTGGGCGAGCCGGTGAGGGACGGGCTCGCGCTCCTCGCCGCCGCGGAGCTGCTCGTGCGGCGGCCGGCGAGCCGGTTCCCCGGCGAGGAGGAGTTCGGGTTCCGGCACGCGCTCCTGCGGCAGGGGGCGTACGCCATGCTCGGCGACGAGGATCGCGCCCTCGGGCACCGGCTGGCCGGGCGCTGGCTGGAGGAGCGCGGCGAGGCGGACCCGCTGGTCCTGGCCGAGCACCTCGACAAGGGCGGCGAGCGCGCGCGGGCGTCGCGCTGCTGGCTGCGCGCCGCCGAGATCGCCCACCGCAGCGGCGACGTCGAGGCGGCGCTCTCGCGCCTCGACCGGGGGCTCGCGGGCGAGGCGCCGGCCGACGTCGAGCTCGCGCTGCTCGGGCTGCGCTGCGAGCTCGCCATGTGGCGCGTCCCGAAGGCCGGCCTCGCGGCGCTCCGGCAGGCGGGCACGCGGGTGATGCGCGAGGCGGCGCCGGGCAGCCGGCCGTGGATGCAGGGCGCGTCGGCGACGGCGCTGCACGCGACCCTGCTCGGCATGGAGGACGAGCTCGAGGCGATCCTGAGCGCGCTCGCGGCCGTGGAGCCGGCGGAGGACGCGATCGCGAGCGGGGCGTTCGCGCTGCTCGCGGGGCTGTACAGCGCGCTCCACGTCGGCGACGTCGCGAAGCGGGGGCAGCTGGTCGAGCGGGCGCGCGCGACGCTCGAGCGCCACGGCGAGCGCGAGCCGTGGGCCGCCGCGCTCCTCCACACCGCGCTCATGTTCGATCACCTCCTCGCGCTGGAGGACCCGTGGGGCGCGCTCCAGCGCGCCCAGGCGGCGCTCGAGGCGGCCCTCCGGGCCGACCACGCGCGCGGCGCCGGCGCGATCCGGATCCTGCTCGGGACGGTGCTGTGGACCCTGGGCGCGACGGCGCGCGCGGAGGAGGTGCTGGGCTGCGTCCCGGGCCCGGACGAGGAGTACGGGGCCTGGTCGTCGTACCGGCCCTTCGTCCGCGTCCACGTCGCGCTCGAGCGGGGGGATGTCGACGGCGCGCGCCGCCTGGCCGAGGCGCTGATCGCGTCCGGGCGCGCGCGGTCCCCTTCTCCGCACGAGGGGCGCGGCCGCTGGCTGCTCGCCGAGGTCCTCGGCCGCGCAGGGGAGCTCGAGCGCGCCGGCCGCGAGCTCGACGCCGCGCTCGGGCTGCTCTCGGGGGCGGACCGCATCGATCGCCCGGGCGCGATCGCGGCGCGCGCGGAGCTGCGCCTGCGGCAGGGCCGCGCCGCCGAGGCGCTCGCGGCGGTCGAGGAGACGCTCGCGCGGGTCGAGGCGACGGGCGGCGCCTGCGGGCTCTTCGGGGGCGCCCGGATCCGGCTCGCGCACGTCGCGTGCCTCGACGCGGTGGGGCGGCGCGGCGCGGCCGAGGCGGCGCTCGCCGCGGCGCGGGATCGCCTGCTCCGCATCGCCGGGACGATCCCGGAGCCGGCCTACCGGAAGAGCTTCCTCGAGGAGGTCCCGGAGAACCGGACGACGCTCGCGCTCGCGCGGGAGCGGCTCGGCGGCGTGCCCGAGCGCGCGTGACGGCGAGGGCGAGCGGCGCAATCGCTGAGCATCGCGACAGCGCTGCTCCCCGCGCGGGGGCGCTCGCGCTGCAATTCTTCAATCAGAGGCGCATTGCCGGCGGAATTGCCGGGGAAACGAGGAGCGATGCCACGGCGTCGGCGTGATGGGCAAGAACTCTGCATTGCGAGCGAGCGACAAGGTGTGATATGAGACCCCCATGAAGGTTGGGGGAATTCTTTTCAATACCATTGCCGTGCTCCTCGCCTGCGGGTGCGCGTCCTCGTCGCCGCTGTCTCCGTCGCTGCCGGACGGCGCGGACGGCGCGCGCGCTTCGGCGGACGGCGTGCCGGCGGCGGGCGCGCCGGCGCCGGCGCAGAGCGACGCGGCGGCGCGCTCCGCGGGGCCCCGGGGCCGCGTCTATCCGGCGGAAGAGCTGCGCCGGGTGGCCCGCGTCGCATCCGCGCGCTGCAAGAAGGTGAATGCGCCGTCGGATTCGGCGTGCCTCCTCGCGGAGGCCACGCCGTTCCTGAAATACCGGCCCGAGGATCCGGATTGCCGTTATGTGTCGGGGACGGCGCTGTCGGTGGCCGAGTGCTCCGATTTCTCGGAGGGCTGCCAGAGCGTGGATCCCAAGGATCTCGATCACCAGCTCGCCGCCCTGGAGAGCGCCGGCAAGGATTGCGATCGCGAGCCGACCGAGGTCGAGCGGGCCGAGGTGCTGAAGCTCGCCGGCTCGCAGTGAGGCGTTGTCCGGCGGGATGAAGCGCCCCCTGGCGCGGCGCCTGCGCCATCGGACGCGGGCCCTCGCCGGCGGGCCGCGCCGGCCGCGTCAGCCCTTGGCTTTGCCCTTGCGCGGCCGCGGGATGCCGTAGGCGCTCAGCCGGGCGACGAAGGTGCGGCGGGGCATGCCGAGGAGCGCCGCGGCCTGCGTCTGGTTGCCGGCGCACTGCTCGAGCGCGTCGACGATGCGGCGCCGCTCGATCGCGTCGAGCTCGCCGCGCAGGCCGCCCGCGGCCTCGGCCGATCGGGGAGGGCCCGGCGGAAGGGGGTTTGGGGGGAGGGGACCGGCGGGGAGGGGACCGGCGGGGAGGGGACCAGCGAGCGCGGCGACCTCGGCGGGGTGCGCGTCGATGGACGTCGGGGTGCGCGGTTCGACGAGCGGCGGCGGCGCGGAGGCGTCGAGCAGGAGGTGCTCCGGCAGGAGCGTGTCCCCGCCGGCGAGCACGACCGCGCGCTCGATGACGTTGCGCAGCTCGCGGATGTTGCCGGGCCACGGGTGCGCCTCCAGCGCGGCGAGCGTCTCGGGGGCGAACGCCGGCGCCCGGCGCCCGAGCGCGCTGGCGGTCCGCTCGGCCATCGCGCGCGCGAGCGGCGCGATCTCGGAGGCGCGCGCGCGGAGCGGCGGGATCGTCAGCGCGATGCCGTTGAGCCGGAAGAAGAGATCTTCGCGGAAGGCGCCGCGCTTCACCTCGGCGGCCAGGTCCCGGTTCGTGGCCGAGATGAAGCGGACGTCGATGGGCCGCGGGCTCAGCCCCCCGACGCGCATCACCTTCCGGTCCTCGAGCACGCGCAGCAGCTTCACCTGGATGCCTGGGGGGAGCTCGCCGACCTCGTCGAGCATCACGGTGCCCTTCTCGGCGGTCTCGAGCAGCCCGGGCTTCGCCTGGCCGGCGCTCGTGAAGGCGCCTTTCTCGTGGCCGAAGAGCTCGCTCTCGAGGAGCGACTCGGCGAGCGCCGCGCAGTTGAGGCGCAGGAACGGCCCGTGCGCGCGCGGCGATCGCCGGTGGATGTGCTCGGCGAGCACCTCCTTGCCGGCGCCTGTCTCGCCGAGCAGGAGCACGCTGAGGGGCGACGCGGCCACGCGCTCGGCGAGCGCGTAGAGCCGCTGCATGGCCGGGTCGCGCACGATGGGCTCGCCTGGCGCCTGGCCGGCGGCGGCGCTCGCGGTGCCCTCGCGCGGCAGGATCACGATCAGGGTCGAGCCCAGGTTGACCGCGTCCCCGACCGCGAGCTCGGTCGTCTTGCCTGGCTCGAGCTGGAGCTCGAGCAGCTTGGTCGTCGGCCCGGCGCTGCGCTCGCGCCGGAGGCGGGTCCCGTTCGCGCTGCCGAGGTCCTCGATGGCGAGCCGGGCGCCGAGGTGGATGATCGCGTGGCGGCGCGAGACGGAGCTCTCGTCGATCTGGACGTCGTTCTCCTTCGATCGGCCGAGCGACACCCGGCCTTCGGCCGGCAGCGGGTGCCGGGTCACGCGGCCCCCGGCGAACACCGCGAGCTCCAGGGCATGCTGCGCGTCGTTCTGCGCATCCTTCCGGGGGGACATCGCGCCAGCCACGTCTCTCTCCTTGCTCACTTCCGCTCGTTCTAGCGCGCCGCGCCGCCCGCGGGGCGAGCCGAAGCGCCTCGCGGCCGCGCTCGGCCAGGGCCCGGAGCCCGCGGGCGTCGCCCGGCGGCGCGATCGGAGGCGGCCACGGCGCCGGAAGAGCGCAGCACCTCGCGCGCGGCCGCGGCGATGACGGGCAGGACGAGGGGTAGCGACGGGCGTGCGCGCATCGGACGCCAGGATAGCCGAAGCCAGCGCGTCTCGCTGGACCGCGGGAGCCGCAGGGGGCGCGCTGGAGGGGGCGCGATCCTGCGGGGGTGGTACCTGTCATTACATGAGGGCGGGAGAGCCTTGCTGGCCTGAGGCGGTCTTCCCAGGAACCCGACGGCCGCCAGGCGACGTGCCTGGCGGAGCAGTCCTCAATGCGCGGCCTGCAGGAGCTCGACGGGGTTGCCGGACGGGGCCTAGAGCGGGGTTCGCTTGGGTTCAATGCAGATCGCTCCCGTGCTTCGTCTCCCGTCTTCCGTGCTTCGTCTCCCGTCTTCCGTGCTTCGTCTCCCGTCTTCCGTGCTTCGTCTCCCGTCTTCCGTGCTTCGTCTCCCGTCTTCCGTGCTTCGTCTCCCGTCTTCCGTGCTTCGTCTCCCGTCTTCCGTGCTCGTCCTTCGTGCGCGTGCGCGTGCGCGTGCGCGATTCCCCGGAGTCAGCGCGCACGCAGACGCGCACGAGAGACGGGGACGAGAGACGGGGACGAGAGACGAAGCGCGGTGTATCCTCTCGCCATGAGCTCTCACGAACGCGACTACGTGTCGATCAACCTCGCGAACTGGAACAGCCGCGTGCCGCACCACGAGCAAGGCTATGAGCTCCACCGGTTCCGCGAAGACCCGCGGCGGCTCTCGGGCGTCGTCGAGTTCGATCGCGAGCGGCTCGGCGACGTGCGCGGCCTCGACGTCGTCCATTTGCAGTGCCACATCGGCACGGACACGCTGTCGCTCGCCCGGCTGGGGGCGCGCGTGACCGGGCTCGATTTCTCCGAGCCGGCGCTGGCGGTGGCGAGGCGGCTGGCCGCGGAGTGCGGCGCCGAGATCGCGTACGTGTGCAGCACCGTCTACGACGCGGTGGAGGCGCTGGGCGCCGGGCGCTTCGACGTGGTGTACACGGGCGTCGGCGCGCTGTGCTGGCTGGACGACATCCAGCGCTGGGCCGCCACGGTCGCGGCGCTGCTGAAGCCCGGCGGCCGCCTGTTCCTGCGCGAGGGCCATCCGATGCTGTGGGCGCTCGCCGAGCCGCGCCCGGACGGCCTCCTGGTCGTGGAGTATCCCTACTTCGAGGTCGAGGGCGGGACGCTGTTCCACGAGAAGCAGACCTACGTATCCCACGAGGGGGAGCTCGCCGCGCCGGACAGCATCAGCTTCAACCACGGCCTCGGCGAGATCGTCACCGCGCTCTTCGCGGCGAACCTGCGGCTCTCCGCGCTCACCGAGCACGATTCGGTCCCCTGGAATCCGCTCGGAGACGGCATGGTGCAAGACGAGCGCGGCGAATGGCGGCTCCGCGAAAGGCCGGAGCGGCTGGCCGCGAGCTACACCTTGCAGGCCGTGAAGGGCTGAGCCAGCGAAGCGCGCCGGCGCCGCGCGCTCGCCGCCAGGCACCCGGTGAGGGCCCGCGCCGACAGCGGTCCCGGTGCGCGCCACGAGCGGCTCTGGTGATCTCGGACACACGCCCGTGCGCCCGGCGCCGGGAGCCGGCCGGGACCACCAGGGCGAAGGCGCCATGTCGTTGTGCCGTGTCGGCTCAATTCGCGCCGCCTTCACGCACCTCGTCCGCCGGCCGATAGCGGCCTTCGCCGCCGATCCCCGCGTGGCACATCCGCTGCTCAGCGAGCCGGCATGGCCATCGACGCTCCGGCGACCATCGCTCCCGGGCTGCGCGAACGCAGCCTCGAACCCGTGTGTGGGGCCCCTGCGCGAAAGCTCCGCCGCGAGATCACCTCCTTCATCGCCCTCGCCGCGGCGCTCCTCCTCATGGCGCGGGTGGTCCAGCGAACGGTGACCCCCGGGCTGCCCCCCGCCCAGCACATGGCCTATTCTTGGGGGCTTCTGCTCGCCCTCCTCGTCCCGGTCGCGTGGTACGTGCGCCGCCAGTCGCTGCCGCTCTCGCGGATGGGCGTGACCACGGCCGGCCTGCGCAGCAGCCTGGCGGAGTCGCTGGCCGTCGCGCTCGCCCTCGCGGCCGCCTGCTTCGCGCTGCGGCTCGGCGCGTGGACGCGCGGCGAGCCCCTCGTCACCTGGGGATCGATCGCCGATTACGACGCGACCTCGCGGGCGCTCTTCTTCGTCCTCTACGCGCCCCACTGCCTGCTCCAGGAGTTCGTGGCGCGCGGCGTGATCCAGACCTCCCTGGAGCGCTTCCTGCCCCGGTCGGGCCGGGCCGTCCCGCTCGCGCTCACCTCGGCGTTCTTCGGCGTCTACCACCTCCACGTCTCGCTTGGATTCGCCTCCCTCACGTTCGCCATCGGCCTGCTCTTCGGCGCGCTCTACGCGCGGCACCGCACCCTCGCCGGGGTGACCCTCGCGCACGCCGCCCTGGGCCTCGCGAGCGTCGCCGTCGGCCTGAACTGAACCAGGAGCCCCCTTCGATGCGCATCGCGATCATCTCGACCTACACGCACCCGAGCCGCCTGCACCGCAAGGAGCGCTCGGTCATGCAATCCTCCGTGCCCGAGCTCATCGCCGCCCTGTGCCCGCCGGACGCGGAGATCGAGCTCTACAACGAGAAGGAGACGGACATCCCCCTCGATCGCCCCTGGGATCTCGTGTTCTTCTCGTACCTGCACGCCTATTACGAGCACACAAAGGTGCTCTCCGCGCTATTCCGGCGGCGCGGCATCACCACGGTGGCGGGCGGCCGGCACGCGAGCCATTTCCGGGCGGACGCGCTCCAGCATTTCGATGCGGTGGTGACGGGCGATCCGGAGTCGAACGTCCCGGCCCTCATCGCCGATTTCCGGCGGAACGAGCTCCAGCCCGTCTACGCGCTCCCCCCGGTGCCGCCGGACCGGATCCCCACCTACCGCTACGACCTGGTCGATTACCGCAACAACCTCGTCCGGATGCCGGGCATCGAGGCGTCGCGCGGCTGCCCCTTCTCCTGCAACTTCTGCGTGCTCACGGGGCACGAGCAGTATCGATATCGGCCGATCGACCACGTGATCCGGGACATCCGCGACCGGATGATCTTCAACCGGCGCATTCCGGGGGTGACCGGCGATGTGTTCGGCTTCCTCGACAACAACCTGGGCGGCTCTCCCCGCTACCTGCGAGAGCTCTGCGAGGCGCTGATCCCTCTCAAGAAGATCTGGGGCTGCGCGCTGACCTTCAACGTGCTGCGCGACCCGGAGCTTGTGCGCCTCATGGGGCGCGCGGGGTGCCGCTACGTCTATACAGGGCTGGAGTCGCTGAACCCCGAGTCGATCAGCGCGATGAACAAGGGGCAGAACAAGCTGAGCGAGGTCCGCGAGGTCCTGAAGCGGGCCTCGGCGAGCGGGATCGTGCTCTCGTTCGGGCTCCTCGTGGGCGCGGACGGGGACACCAACGAATACCTGGAGCGGGTGCCGGAGTACCTGCACGACCTCGGAGATCAGTGCCCGACGTTCCTCGGGATCGTCTGTCCGTACCCGGAGACGCCGTTCTTCGCGCAGGTGGCGGCCGAGGGGCGGCTGCTGCCCGGGGTGACCAGCCGGGACCTCGACGGGTACACGCTGTGTCACCGGCCGGCCCGGCTGCACCCCTCCGAGGCGATCGAGCACTTCCGGCGCCTGAGCCGCATCCTGGGCAGCGTGCGCAGCGTGGGTCGCCACCTCTGGGGCCGGCTGATGTCGAGCGACCTGCCCCGCTACAAGACGTGCGTTCTGATGTCGGCGCCCGAGGTGATGAGCCTGCGCGCGCCGCTCGCCAACCGCGCGCGCAGCTACATCGCCGGGCGCGACCCGATCGAGGCGTGGGACGCGGAGAGGATGCGGGAGCTCGGGATCGAGCCGCAGCGCATCGACGCCGCGTCCTGCCGGGCGGCTCCGCGCGGCCTCGCCCGGATCCGGCCGCGGCGGGCGGGCCGATCCGGGTTGAGCTCCCCGACCCGGGTTGAGCTCCCCGACCCGGGTTGAGCTCCCCGACCCGGGTTGAGCTCCCCGACCCGGGTTGAGCTCCCCGACCCGGGTTGAGCCGCGAGCGGCGCGATCGACCCTGTTGATGGTGGCCGGCTGCATGGCTGAGTCGGTCGACAGCGCGAGCGACGCCGACACCGAGACGGACGAGGAAGTCGGAACGGCAGCCGACGCTATCACGAATGGATGGACGGCCGACACGTCCGACGGCTGGGCGCCAGTCGCGTGCGACAGCGGCAACGCCATGAGCGCGTTCCATTGCAGCGGCTCCGAGTGTGACAACATCAGGGGCTATTGCTCTTCCCTTGGAACCTACAACACGTCCACGTACTGGACCTCCTACTTCTCCGAGGAGAGCACGAACTACCGGAGGTGCAACTACGGGGATTTCGTCACGGGGCTCGCGTGCACGGGCAGCTACTGCGACAACGTGTCGCTCCAGTGCTCCCACCTCAACGGGAAGACCTGGGGCAGCTGCTACTGGAGCGGATTCATCTCCGAGGAGAACGCTGGGTCGATCTATTTCCCGCCGGGCTACTACATCGCAGGCGCGAAGTGCGGCGGAGATCACTGCGACAACATGGCGTTCTATTACTGCCAGGCCATCTGAGCGCAGGCGCTCACCCGAGCCTGGCCGCTCGGCGCGGCGATCTCCGCGGTCGCGGAGCTTGAGCGGGTTCTGCGGCGTCAGGTACGAGAGCGTCATCGCGAAATGAAAGGCGAGCAGCGCGGGCGCGGACGTTGAGAGCACGCGGAGGTAACGGCGCACGGGTTCGTCCATTCCGGGTTCGGGGTCGCCGGAGAGAAGGCCGCGCGCGGCCCGTGAACGGCGGCGGCCCCGGCGGGCCGGCCGAGATAGCTACTTGTCGAAGAGGACGTCCGCTCGGCCGCACGCAGGTGCGCCGTTCATCGCGATACTCCTCCAGGCCCCGTAGCCGCCGCCCTGGAAACCCTGCGCGTTGGTCGTCGAGACACCGATGTTGCCGATCCCCCCGGCCGGGGCGACCGCCGCCTGCGAGACGACCCCCGAGGCCCCGATCGCGATGCCCGCGGGGTCCACCTGCGTCGTGGTGGCCACGTCGGCCGCGGGGGACCCGTAGAACGCCACCGTCTCTGGCGTCGCGGCGCTCGCCTCCGCGCCGAGGACGGAGCGGGCCTTCAGGCCCGAGGCCGCGGGCGCCGTCGCGTGCGCCAACGCCATGCCGACGAACAAAGACAACACCGCGAGCGCCGTGATGATCTTGCTTGTCATGCTATTTCCTTTCCGTTCAATCATGTGATGGTTGCAGTGGCCCGACATGCCAGCTGGGACGGTCGAGCTCTGCGGAGCCCGCGCGACTGCGGTGCTCCACGGGCTCGGCGCGTCAAGCCAACTCGCAGGTCATGGTAGGCTCTCTGACCAAGAGCACGCGCCGTGCCGGCCGCGCTCTCGCGGGCGCAGCGCGCGCTCCGCCCGCTGGCGGCGCCCACCTACCGGCCGCGCCCGCTGGGCCGCGCGCTCGGGCTGCCGGGCGACTTGCGCGGTCGAGCAAACCACCACGCGCAGCGGTTTGCTCGGCGCGTCGTGCGCGAAGCCGCGAGGTCGCCCCGCGCGGGCGCGGCCGCTCAGGCGCGCGCGAAGGCGAGCAGGGCACGGCTGACGGGCTCGCGGTGGGTGACGAACAGCCCGTGCGGCGCGCCCTCGATCACGAGCAGGCGGCTGCCCGGGATGAGCGCCGCCGTCTTCTCGCCGGTGATCGCGAGCGGCGCCGACGCGTCGCGGTCGCCGTGGATGACGAGGGTCGGCACCGCGATCCGGCGCAGCTCGTCGCGGAAGTCGGCCTCGATCGACGCGCGGTTGCAGTCGAGGAGCGCCTTCATCGAGCACTGGAGCATGAGCTGCTGCACCCAGTCCCTCATGGCCTGCGACGTCTCGGGCACGAAGAACGGCGATGCGTTGTCGGCCAGCCATCCCGGGTAGTCGGCGCGCATCGCCGCGCGCGCCTGCTCGACGAGGCGCCGGTCGAGCCCGTCCGGGTTGTCCGCCGCCCTGAGGAGCATCGGCGTGGTGGGCGCCAGGAACACGGCGCGGGCGATCCGGCCGTCCCCGTGCCGCGAGAGGTAGCGCGCGATCTCGCCGCCGCTCATCGAATGGCCCACCAGCGTGACGTCCCGCAGATCGAGCTGCTCCAGCACCGCGGCGAGATCGTCGGCGAGCGTGTCGTAATCGTAGCCCCGCCCCGGATCGCTCGAGCGGCCGTGCCCGCGCCGGTCGTAGGCGACGCAGCGCAGCCCGTGATCGACCAGGTCGACCATCTGGTATCCCCACATATCGCTGCTCAGCGCCCAGCCGGAGAGGAACACCACGGGCTTGCCCGTGCCCCAGTCGCGGTGGAACAGGCGCGCGCCGTCCTGCGCCTCGATGAACGGGCCGGCGGCGGGCCGCGGCCTGCTCCGCGCCGGCCGCGGCTCTCCGGGGCTCGCCGCCGGGCCGGCTTCGGGATCCACGGGGGTGGCCGGCGTGTCGATGTGCTGTTCAGTCATTGCGGTTCTCCTTCCTCGTCGCGCGTCGTGAGGAGGAGTTGAACCACGCCGCGGGCGCGGGTCGATTACCTCCCAGGTAATGGGAGAGCGCGGGCCGCCGCTCGAGGGCTGGCGCGGCGGCGCGGCCCGAGGTGGCGGGCCGCCGAGGTACGGCCAGCGGGGACCTGCGCGCCGGGGCTGGCGCGATGGAGGGGAGTGGAGGCGTGAGGAGAGCCGGGGGAGGCGCGCGTGGTTGCGTCGGTTGCGCCGGTTGCGTCGGTTGCGCCGGTTACGCTGGTTGCGTCGGTTGCGGGCCATGAAGCGAGCGTGGTACTTGTCGCAACCATGAGGCCTGGGGGATCCTTGCTCGCCCTCGTCGGCGCGTGCGTCGGCTTCGCGTGCGCGTGCTCCGAGACGCCGCGGCCGGCGGCGGGCCCGCGGACCGCCGGCGCCACGAGCGCGCAGCCTGCGCGCCCTCGGGTCCCGATGTACCCGGCGGCCGACCTGGAACGGATGGCGCGCATCGCCGCCGCGCGCTGCAAGGAGGCGAGCACGCCGTCGGACGCCGCATGTCTGCTCACCCAGGCCTCCACGTTCCTGAGGTACCCGCCCGGGGATCCCGACTGCCGCTATGTCGCGGGGACCGCGCTCTCGGTCGCCGAGTGCTCGCAGTTCGAGGAGGGCTGCCTCAGCGTCGACCCCGGCGATCTCGTCCGTCAGCTCGACGCCTTGCAGGGCGCTGGCAAGGACTGCCAGCGCGAGCCGACCGACGCCGAGCGGGCCGAGGTGCTGCGGCTCGCGGGCGCGAAGTGATGGGCGGAGGCGCGTCGCGCCGGCTCGGTCCGAGGGCGGAACGCCATGCTGCGACCGCCGCGAGCGGCGGGACAGGGGAACGCGGCAGAACAAGCCGGCCTTGACGGAGGTCGCGTGCGCGCCGCGCGAGACGCTAGCATCCTCGGCATGAGCGATCTCGGCCCTCAAGACGCGTGCCTCGACGTACGTGACGAGCCCGACGGCATCCTGCGCGTGGCGCTCCGCGGTGACCTCACGGACGACCGGGCGCGCGCTGTGATCGGTGTGCTCCGGCGGGCGGCGGAGAGCGGCCGCGACGTCCTGGTGCTCGCCGACGTGCGTCACACGGGCTCTATCCCGGCGTCGGCGCGCAAGGTGTCGTCGGAAGAGATGCGCACCGCGCGCGTCGATGCCGTCGCCATCGTCGGGGCGAGCTTTTCCCAGCGCGTCGTCGTGACGCTCCTTGCGAAGGGCGTGCACATCCTCACAGGACAGCTCTACCCGCAGCAGTTCTTCGACACCGAGGGAGAGGCGCGCGCGTGGCTGCTCGCCCAGCGGGGCGCGCTCCGGGCCAGGCGGCGTCCGGCCGTATGACGCCGCGCCGACCGGTCCGAGGACCGCTCGGCGTCGTCCGCCGCCTCAAACGATGAGCTCGCTCGCCCGCATCGCCGCGTCGACAGCGGCGTTGACCGTGAAGGCACGCACACCGCCTCGCCGCAGAGGAGCTAGCATGGTCCGCATGAACGATCTCGGCCTCAAGGGCGTGAGCCCGGGTGTACGTGACGAGCCCGACGGCATCCTGCATGTGACGATCGACGGCGAGTTCACGGAAGAGCGAGTGCGCGCCATCTTTGGCGTGTTTCGGCGGGCGGCGGAGAGCGGCCGCGAGGTGCTGGTGCTCGCCGACATGCTTCAGGCGGGCCTCCTCCCGGCGCCGGTGCGCAAGGCGACGACGGAGGAGGTGCGGCGCACGCGCCTCGACGCGGTCGCGATCCTCGGAGCGAGCTTTTCCCTGCGCGTCGTCCTGGGGCTCCTCGCCAAAGGCGCGCAGATGCTCACGGGACGGCCCTACCCGCAGCAGTTCTTCGACACCGAGGGCGAGGCGCGCGCGTGGCTGCTCGCCCAGCGAGACGTGCTCCGGGCCGGGCGGCGCCCGATCGCGTGACGCCAGCACCGGCCCACAACGTCGCCGCTTTGCGTTGATTCCCGGCTGTTCCGCGGGATCTGCGCTGCGCATCGCGATGACGGGTCCTCGATCGCGAGCACGCGCCCCCCGGGCCAGCCCGGCCAAGGCGCCCCGGCCGAGTCCTCGATGCCGTCCTCAGGCCTGGGGTGGCAGCTCGTCGAACTGCGGCACGTCGCCCGTGATGCGGAACCAGCTCGCCTTGGAGCCGACGAAGATGTGCGCCGCCGGCCGGATGCCTGGATCGGTGTCGAGCGTGCCCGCGGGCACCACGGCAGAGCCGCGCTCGGGCGACAGGCGCGGCGCCGCGCCGCCGCAGCCCGTGCAGAAGGCCACGGCGAAGAACCGCGCCTCGGGCAGCTTGTAGCTCGCGACCTGCGCCTCGCCGCGGACCCAGCGGAACCTGTCCAGGGCCACGAAGACGTTGGCCGCGTGCGCCGCGCTGCGCCCGCGGCGGCAGCGCGTGCAGTGGCAGTACATCATGCGCAGGGGCGTCCCGTCGAACTCGAACGCCACGTCGCCGCACAGGCAGCTGCCCTGGGTGACTCCCTCTCTGGCCTCGACCGCGGGGCGCTCCACGACCGGCGCCTGGGTCCCGGGCGGCCACTGCTCGAACCGAGGCAGGGAGTCCGTGATCGTGTACCAGGGGGCCTTGGAGCCGACGAACTGGTGAAACTGCGGCTCGACGCCGAGATCGCCCTCCAGGTTGCCGGCATGGACCAGGGCGAACTGCCGCTCGTGGGAGAGCAGCGGCGCGGCCGCGCCGCAGGTGACGCAGAAAAAGCGATGCGGGCTCGCGCTCGACGCGCGGACGGCTTGCTCGCCGGCGAGCCAGCGAAAGCCTGCCAGCGGAGCGACCGCGGCCGTGGCGAACGCCGAGCCGTGGAATTTGCGGCACAACGAGCAATGACAGTTCAGCATGAGCTGGAACGGACCGTCGATCTCGTAGCGGACCGTTCCGCATAGACACGCGCCCTTGGTCATGGTCGTACCTCCCGTGGTCGTGCTCGATCGGTGTGCGCCGGAGCGATGGTTGGGGCGCGCACATTAGCACGGCGGCGGCTCCTTGCTCCTCCTCGTCGGCGCGAGCGCGGTCCTCGCGTGCGCGCGCTCCGGCCCGGCTCGCGCCGCGGCGCGCGCCGCGAGGATGAAGGGAAGGGCGTCAGGGACGCTGCGCTGGACGCGCCGTTGCGCGCATGGTTGGAACCGCGGGCGACGGCCGCCGCAGCCCGAGCCGCGCCGCGCGCCCCCCTGCATCGCCCGGAGCCCGCATGGAACCGCAACACGCCGAAGACATCTCCGTTCTCGCCTCGCAGCTGCACCGGCTCCGCCGCGACGTGCGCTGGCTCAAGGTCTACGCCGCGCTGTCCACGCTGGCCATGTGCGCGGTCGCGCTGACCGCGGCCCGATCGCTGGGCACGGGCGAGGAGCTCACCGCCGAGCGCATCAATGTGGTCGATCCCAACGGGGCGACGCGGCTGGTGATCGCCAACGCCGAGCGCTTCCCGTTGCCCAGGCTCGCCGGCAAGGAATACCCGCGCGCGGTGCATCCGGCCGGGTTGGTGTTCTACGACGCCAGGGGCAACGAGGTCGGCGGGCTGGCCATCACCGACGCGGGCACGGGCAAGGTCGGCGCGCTGGCGCTCGACTATCCCAACTACGACGCGATGGGGCTGGTGACGCGCATCAGCCCGGACGGCGCCGACGCGCTGGCCGGCTTCCTCATCAACTCGCGTCCGCCGCAGGACCTGGACGTGATCGCCGCCGGCAAGGTCGTGCAGCGCCGCATCGCCATCGAGAACCACAACGAGGACGCGCAGATCGTCCTCTCCGACCCGCAGGGCCGCGAGCGCATCATCCTGGGCGTCGACCGCGACGGGCAGGCGCGCATCCAGATGCTCGACGCACAGGGCAAGGTGACGTTCCAGGCGCCGCAGTGACGCGGCGGAGGCGTGCGCTCGGCCCGCCGGCCGTCCCGGTGGCGGTGCGGGAGGTCGAGCTTGCCGACGCGCGAGGTCGGCGACACGACGCCCCCCTGCGGCACGGACGCCGCGCGCATCAATGCGCACGTGCTATGCGGTCGGCGTGCGAGCCCTCGTTCCGTTGCTCCTCCTTGCCTCGGCGTGCACCCCCGCCGCGCCTCCCTCGCCCGGGCCCGCGCCCACGCCCGTCGCGGTCACCGCGCCCAGCCCCATGGAGCCCGCGCCGGGCCGTCCCGTCGCCTTGCCCGCGGAGTTCGTCGCGGACCGCATCTTCGTCCGCCCCGTCATGGTCGACGGGCGACCCTTGCGCCTCTACACGGACACGGGCGGCGGCACGCAATTCCTCCATCCGCCGGCGGTGGAGCGACTCGGATTCACGGTCCGCACGATCGAGGCGGACGGGGAGAAGCTCTCCCTCACGCCCATTCCCGCCTGGCGCGCCGAGGCGAGCATTCCACCGCCGCTCGCCATTCACCAGCCTCCCGAGCTGAAGACGCACTATTTGGTCCTCGACGAGGCTTTCGACGAGGGGGACGGGTTCCTCGGCCAGGGCTGGTTCGGCGGGCGCACGTGGACGTTCGACTATGCGGCCCGAAAGCTGCTCTGGCGCGCCGCGGGGGACTTCCCTGCCCACGCGTCCTCCGATGCAATCCCGCTCCATCTACCTCGCGCCCAGGATGGCCTGCCCACGATGCACTTCGGGCGCGTCACCGTGCTCGTCGACGGCGAGCCGATCGACCTGCTGTTCGACACCGGCGCCACCCTGACCCTCGCGCCCGAGGCGCTCGCGACCCTGGGCGACGGCGGTCCCGCGACCCGGGGAACGAGCTTCATCGCGCGCGGCGTATTCGAGCGCTGGCGCTCCCGCCATCCAGAATGGCGCGTCGTCGCCGACGCCGAGCGGCGCACTGGCTTTGCAATCATCGAGGTCCCCAAGGTGTCGATTGCGGCCCACGAGGTGGGTCCGGTGTGGTTCACCTTCCGCAAGGACGAGAGCTTCCACGCGTTCATGTCCTCGATGATGGACGCCAGGGTGGAAGGCGCGCTCGGGGGCAGCGCGCTGCGCTACTTCCGCGTCACCGCGGATTTCGCCCAGGGGAAGGTCGTCTTCCAGCGCCCGTGAGCGATGGAGCGCGCCAGGCTCCGCCGAAGGGCAAGCGCGCCAAGGCCGTGGTCGCTCGTGCTTACGCTGTGGTCGCGCTCGAGCAGCGGGACCTGCGCGTGCGGATCAGAGCTCGGACGCCACGCTCACGATGGCCCCGGTGATGCGCGACAGATCCTCCGGCGCGATGATGTAAGGCGGCATCGTATAGACCAGCTTCCCGAACGGCCGTAACCAGACGCCGCGCTCCACGAACGCCGGCTGCACGCGCGCCATGTCGACGGGCCGCTTGAGCTCGACCACACCGATGGCGCCGAGCACGCGCACGTCGGCCACCGCGTCGAGGGCGCGGCAGGGGGCGAGCTCGCGCTTCAGCTGCGCCTCGATGGCCGCCACGCGCGCGCGCCAGGGCGAGTCGAGCAGCAGCCGGATGCTGGCCAGCGCGGCGCTGCACGCGAGCGGATTGCCCATGAACGTGGGGCCGTGCATGAACACGCGCGGCTCGCTCCCGGCGATGGTCTCGGCCACCCGCTCCGTGAAGAGCGTGGCGGCCAGGGTCATGGTGCCGCCGGTGAGGGCCTTGCCCAGGCACAGGATGTCCGGCGCGATGCCCGCGTGATGGCAGCCGAACATCTCCCCGCTGCGGCCGAAGCCGGTCGCGATCTCGTCGAGGACGAGCAGCACGTCGTGGCGGTCGCAGAGGGCGCGCAGCTCGCGCAGGTAGCCCGGGTGGTAGAAGCGCATCCCGCCGGCGCCCTGCACGACGGGCTCGAGGATGACGGCCGCCACCTCGTGCGCGTGCCGCTCGAGCAGGGCGGCCATGCTGCCGAGCGCATCCGGCGACCAGGGCGCGCCGAAGGCCGGGCCGGGCGCCGCGGCGAACAGGTGCTCGGCGAGCGCGCCGCGAAACAGGTGGTGCATGCCGTTCACCGGGTCGGTGACCGCCATCGCGCCGAACGTGTCGCCGTGGTAGCCGCCGAGCACGCTGACCAGGCGGCGCTTCTCCGGCTGCCCCCGCGCGATGAAGAACTGCAAGGCGAGCTTGATGGCCACCTCGACCGACACGGATCCGGAGTCGGCGAGGAAGACGCGCGTCAGCGGCTCGGGCGTGAGCGCCACGAGCGCCTCGCAGAGCTCGACCGCGGGCGCGTGGGTGAGGCCGCCGAACATGACGTGGCTCATCCGCCCGAGCTGGGCGCTGATCGCCGCGGTCAGCGCCGGGTGCCCGTAGCCGTGGATGGCGGCCCACCAGGAGGACATGCCGTCGACGAGCTCGCGGCCGTCGGTGAGGGTGAGGCGGACGCCCTCCGCGCGCTCGACGGCGAAGAGCGGCGCGCTCGAGATGGGCGCGGCGTAGGGGTGCATCACGCAGCGGCGGTCGCGCGCGACGAGATCGTCGCCGCTAGCCACGGCGCCCTCCTCGCCGGGCCTGCCGAGCCGACGGCTCGCCGTCCTCTTCGCGTCGAAGCGGGCTGCGGCGCGCGAGCGCGCGGGTTCCTCGGGGCTCGACCGTTCGCCAGGGCATCGCGGCGCGTCTAGCCCAGAACGCGCAGCGCCACCAGGGTCCGCCGGGCACGGGGGCCTCCCTGCCCGGCGCCGCGGCGCTCCGACGGCCCCGGGCCGCCGCCCCGGCGCCCGCGGCGCGAGGCCGCGACCCCCTCCGTACGATTCCTCGATCGGGCTGTAACGTTCGGGCCCCCTCCGAGACTGTGCTCGTAGCGGGATGAGCCGCCGTGGCGCCGGGGACAGGCCCGGGCGCAGGGGCGCGCGCATTCATCGCACGTCGAGACACGTGATGACGTCGCGCTGGAGGAGAGCCAGGCGACGATGAGGAGACATCCATGAACGGTCTGCTTCGCAAGGTCCTTCGGTTTGGCACCACGATCTCGGCCGCGGCGCTCATGTCGTCCGCGCTCCCCGCCTGCGGCGGCGGGGACGGCGACGGCGCGACCGGGGCCGGCGGCCCCCAGGCGTCGGACAAGAACACCTACGTCCTGGTCCACGGCGCCTTCGTGGGCGGCTGGGCGTGGGACAAGGTGGTGCCGCTCCTCGAGGCCGGCGGCCACGAGGTGATCGCCCTCGATCTCCCCGCGCACGGCGAGGACCGGACGCCCCTCGCGGACGCCAGCCTGCAGGCCTATGCCGACGCCGTGGTGGAGGCCATCGACAGCGCCTCTCGCCCCGTCGTCCTCGTGGGCCACAGCATGGGCGGCATCGTGGTGAGCCAGGCGGCCGAGCAGCGGCCCGACAAGGTGAAGACGCTTGTCTACCTGACCGCGTTCCTGATGAAGGACGGCCAGTCGCTGAACCAGGAGTGGGCCGACGACGCGGGGGCGGAGATCAAGGCGTACGCGGCCGCGTCGAGCGACGGCACCTCGCTGAGCTTCAAGGAGGGGTGGGCCGAAGGCGCCTTCTGCCAGGATTGCTCTCCGGAGGACATCGAGGCGCTCGAGAGCCACCTGCGCGAGGAGCCCGCCAAGCCGTTCGACGAGCCCATCCACGTCACCGAGGAGCGGTGGGGGAGGGTCCCGCGGGTCTACATCGAGGCGCTCCAGGATCTCGCCATCAGCCCTGCGGAGCAGCGGCAGCAGTACACGGCCTTGCCCTGCGAGAAGGTGATCTCGATCGACGCGGGCCACGCCCCCTTCCTGACGAAGCCGAAGGAGGTCGCGGACGCGCTGGCGTCGCTGTGACCCCGTCGGCGGCCGCCGCCCTCGCGGGGGCGAGCCGCCACGGATCGGCGTCGATTGATGGGGGGCGCGGCGGCGTGGTACCGTGCTCCGCGTGTCCCACGACGCTTTGGCCGGCGCCGACGGCCCTGCGGCCGCACCGGCGCAGCGCGCCTCGGCCGAGATAGGCCCGCTCCCCGCGGCGGACGGCGCGGCCGGCTCCGCGGCGTCGGCGGACGACGTCGCGCTCGTCCGCCGGCTCCTCGCGGGGGACGAGCAGGCCTTCGAGCGGCTCGTGACCCAGCTCCACACGCCCATGCTCCGGCTCGCCCGGACCATCGCCGGCCCCGCGTGCGCGCAGGAGGTCGTCCAGGAGACCTGGGCGGCGGTCTTCGACGGGCTCGTCCGCTTCGAGGGGCGCTCCGCGCTGAAGACCTGGGTGTTCCGGATCCTGACGAACCGCGCGAGGACGTGGGGCGCGCGGGAGAAGCGCACGGTCCCTGTCTCCTGGCTGGAGGCGGGGGATCAGGGCGGCGAGCCCGCGGTCGATCCGGCCCGGTTCGACGGCACGGGCGACTGGGTGAGCCCGCCTGCCCCGTGGACGGAGCAGAGCCCGGAGGGGCTCTTGCTGCGCAAGGAGATCGGCGCCGTGCTCCAGCGGGAGCTCGAGGCGCTGGTGCCTGGCCAGCGCGCGGTGGTCTTGCTGCGCGACGTGGAGGGGTGTCCCTCCGACGAGGTCTGCGAGATCCTGGGCATCAGCGAGGCGAACCAGCGGGTCCTGTTGCACCGTGGCAGATCGAAGCTCCGGGCCGCGCTGGAGCGATACCTGACGAGGGGGTGAGCGCGCATGGTCGTCACGTGCTGTCAGCTGACGGAGATGATCACCGACCGGAGCGAGGGAAAGCTGTCCTCGGAGCAGGAGGAGGGCTGCGCGCGGCACCTCGCGTGGTGCGATCGGTGCCGGACCTACCTGCGGCAGATGGAGCTGACGATCGACGCGCTCCAGGGGATCCCGGGCGAGCCGCTGCATGACGAGGTCCGCGCCGCGCTGTTCGCGCAGTTCCAGCGGCGGAAGACGACCGCCGACTAGCGCCGCGGGTCAGGGTGCGCGCCGGCGGCGTGCTGCAGCGCGAACCTGGGCACAGGCGCGCTCGCCGCGGCTCGGCTTCCCTCGCCGCGCGCCGGGTTCTTCTCCGCCGAGCCCGTCACCGTCGCCCTCGAAGGAGGCGCGGAGCGCCCTGGGGCGACGGCGAGGGTGACGGGCGAGCGCGGATGGATCGGGTATATCCAGGGACAGTTCAACGAGGAGCACGATGATTCTCCCCAAAAAACGTGACCCACGGTTCATCACCATCCGCCGCGGAGGGCTCCTGGAGGACGGCACCCACCACGCGCTGGCCATCTGGGCCGCAGAGTGCGCGGAGCACGTCCTGAGGTTCTTCGATGAATACAGGCCAGACGACGACCGGCCGCGCAGAGCGATCGCGCTCGTGCGGGCGTGGACCCGGGGCGAGGCCACCATGAGAGAGTGTCACAACGCGGCGTTCGCCTCCAACGCCGCAGGCCGCGACGCGCCCCCCGCCGCCCGCTTGGCCGCCCTTGCGGCGGGTCAGGCGGTGGCCGTGGCGCATGTCGCCGCCCATGAGCTGGGGGCTGCGGCGTACGCCATCAGGGCTGCCCGGGAAGCCGCGCCGCCGGGCCAAGGGGACGCGGCTGCGCGCGCCGAACGCGCGTGGCAGTGGGAGCGGCTGACCGACGAGATACGGGACCTCGTCCTCGACGACCAGAAGCTGCGAAACGCGCTCTGTTGGGACGTGTTCGTCGACTGAGCCGACGGCGCTGCCGCGAGGGGACGTGACGTTCGAGGGCCGTCGAAGCTCTCGTTCCAGACCGTGCCGGCGGTGAGGTCGAACTCGGCGAGCGCCCGAACGCGCCTACGTCAACCATTCTGCATCGATACGTGGCGCAGCAGCAAAACTCAGCCTGGGCGACATCGGGAGGGCGCGCGAGCTTCACGTCGGAAAGTCGGTCGACGCCGAGACGGCGCGCCACGCGGCGAGCTCCTGCGCCACGAGCGCGTTCTTCGCCTCGATGGCCGCAACGGCGTCGGTGCCGAGCGGAAGACGGAGCGGCGGGTTCTTCGCGCGGGAGAGCTCGACGACCACGCGGGCGAGCCGCACCGGGTCGCCAGGCTGCTGGAGGCTGACCTCCTTCGCGTGGCTCCGGACCTTGCCCGCGGTCTCCGCATAATCGTCGATGACCTTCCCCGTCGTCAGGGTGGACTTCGCCTCCAGGAACTCCGTCCGGAAGTAGCCCGGCTCGAGGATCGTCACCGCGACGCCGAGCGGCGCGAGCTCCGCGTGCAGCGCCTCCGAGATCCCCTCGACGGCGAACTTCGTCGAGCAGTAGATGCCGAACCCAGGCCCCGACCGGTAGCCGCCCAGCGACGAGAGGTTCAAGATCAGGCCGGCGCGCTGCTTCCGGAGCTGCGGGAGCGCGGCGCGCGTCACCGCGAGCAGGCCGAACACGTTCGTCTCGTAGACGCGCCGCACCTCGTCGCCCTGGGTCTCCTCGACCGCGCCGACGACGCCGTAGCCGGCGTTGTTCACCAGCACGTCGATCCGGCCGAACCGCGCGACGGCAGCCTCGACCGCCGCGGCGACGGACGCCTCGTCCGTCACGTCGAGCGCAACGGGGAGGAGCGCCTCATGCTGCCCGAAGCGGTCCGTGACGCTCCTCGGATCGCGCGCGGTGGCGACCACCCGATCGCCGGCGGCGAGCGCCGCGTTCGCGATCTCCGCGCCGATGCCGCGCGACGCTCCCGTGATGAACCAAACACGCTTGTTCTCGCTCGCTTCCATGGGGATCTCCTCTTCGTGGTCCGGGGCTCGCGGGTTGCGCCCCCCTCACACGAGTGAAGATGCAGCATCCCGACCATGAAGAAAATCAGCGAAACGCTTGAAGCTCTATGAATCTGCGGTTCATAATCGGGCATGATCGACGCGCTCGACGGGCTCACGACGTTCCTCGCCGTGGGCCGCTGCAAGAGCTTCACCGCCGCCGCCGCCGCGCTCGGTGTCACCCCCACCGCCGTGAGCCAGAAGATCAAGCTCCTCGAGCGACGGTACGGCGTGGTGCTGTTTCAGCGGACCACGAGGCGCGTCGCGCTCACCGAGCCGGGCGAGAGCCTCTTTCAGCGCCTGCAGCCCGCGATCGCCGACGTCGAGGGGGCGCTCGCCGCGCTCGGCGACTACCGCGGGCGCCCCTCCGGCAACCTCCGCATCACCGCGCCGCGCATGAGCGGCGCATGGCTCCTCGCGCCGCTCGTGGCGCAGATGCGGGAGGCGTACCCGGAGCTGTCCATCGAGGTCTCGCTCGACGATGCCTTCGTCGACCTCGTGGCAGCCGGCTTCGACGCGGGCATCCGGCTCGGCGACGCGGTCGAGAAGGACATGGTGCGGGTCCCGATCACGAGCGACTCGTCGTGGTCGATCGTCGGCTCGCCGGCCTACCTCGCGGAGGCGGGGCGGCCGCGCTCGCCGGAGGACCTCGTCCGCCATCGCGCCATCCGCCAGCGCCTCATCGCGAGCGGCACCGTGTATCGCTGGGAGCTCGAGCGCCGGGGCAAGACGATCACGGTCGATGTCCCCGGCGGCATCGTCGTCGACGACATCGCGCTCATGGTCGCGCTCGCGTGCGCGGGGTCGGGCCTCGCGTACGTCCCCGACCAGGCCATCGAGCGCGACCTCGCCGAGGGACGGCTGGAGCGCGTGCTCGAGGCGTTCATCACGAAGGGACCCGGCTTTTACCTGTACTTTCCGGCGCGCACCCAGGAGCAGCCGAAGCTCCGCGCGCTGATCGAGAGCGTCGCGAGCGCTCGCGGGCAGAAGGCCAAGCGTCGTTCGGGTCGGACCGGCGCCTCCGGCGGCGAGGGCCCCGCGTGAGCCCGAGCCCACCCGCGGCCCGGCGCGGCCGCCGCTGCGGCGCCTCGCCGCCGCCCTCGGCGCCGGCGCTGCCCCCTCACGACGACGGCCGCGTTGCCTCGGTTCAGCCGCCGCCGGCGCGCCGCACGGCGACGCCGACGCCGGCGGTGCTCCAGCAGTTGCTCACATTCCAGGAGATGGTGGTGTTGGAGTTGGCCACGAGGTAGCCGGCCAGCGCGACCATGGTCGCCGGCGAGGTCTGGCGCAGGTTCATCGTCGAGGTGGCCGAGGTTGGGCTGATGGTGGGGCTGGCGTTGGCGTTGCGCGCCGCCATCAACGTGTACACGAACGAGTTTGTCGCGCTGAAGTTGGTGGTGACCCCTCGGGCCGTGCCGTTGCAGTCCGTCGCGTTGTTGAGGAGGCCAGTCGAGGTGGTGCTCGCGAACGGGTTCGACTGATGCACGCCCTTCAGCTCCACCACGTTGGCGAAGGACACGCCCCAGCTGGCCGAGCTCGCCATCTGCACCACCACGGGCCTGGTGCCGGTGGTGGCCGGCAGCTGGCTGTCCAGGAGGTAGTAGATGCGCGCAGCGGCGTTGCTCTCGGTCGTCACCCCGTTGAAGAGCGTCATCGGCGTGCCGTCGTAGGTGACGCTCACCGGCACGAGCGCGTTCTCGGAGGCGACGACCCCGACCAGGACCATGCGATCGTTGCCCGACGGCGACTGCAGCGCGTGGTTCACGGTGATGATGGGCGTCACCATCCCGCTGGCGCTCGCGCTGCCGGTGCTCGAGTTGACGACGACGATGTCCGGCGTGACGACGCAGCTGCCGTTCGAGCAGATGGGCCTCGCTCCCGAGCACACGTGGCCGCAGTCGCCGCAGTTGCTGGAGGTGCCGAGCTGGGTGGTGCAGCCGTCGCTCGGGTCGCCGCACGCCTTCCAGCCAGGGTTGCAGGTGGGCACGCAGGTGCCGGCGGTGCAGGCGACGGCGCTCGCGTGCGCGTTGCTGCACACGTCGCCGCAGTCGGCGCAGTTGCTGACCGTGCCGAGCTGGGTCGTGCAGCCGTCCTGCGGGTTCGCGCACGCCTTCCAGCCCGCGCTGCAGGTGGGCACGCAGGCGCCGGCCGTGCAGGTGGTGGCGCTCGCGTGCGCTGTGAGGCAACGGGTGTCGCAATCGCCGCAAGAGTTGATGTCGCTGGCGGTGTTCTTCTCGCAGCCGTTCATGCCGTTGCCGTCGCAGTTGCGCCACGTGCCGCTGCACACCGGCCGGCACTCGCCGCCGCTGCAGCCGTTGCTGGTCACGTGCGCGCCGGCGGCGGTGCTGCACACCTGGTTGCAATCGCCGCAGTGGCTCGGGTTCGTGGCGGTGTCCGTCTCGCACCCGTTGTTCGCGTTGCCGTCGCAGCTCTCGTAGGCTCCGGCGCACACGGGGTTGCAGCCCGACGAGCTGCACGTGTTGCTGACGACGTGCGCGCTCGACCCGCTCTGGCACGCGAGGTTGCAGCCGAGGCAGTTGCTCTCGTCGTTCCACAGGTCGATGTTGCAGCCGTTCTTCGGTACCCCGCAGTCGTCGTACTGCGCGGTCGTGCACACCGGGTTGCAGACGCCGTCGACGCACTGGTTGCTGGTGGTGTGGATGGTGTTGCACTGGGTGCTGCAGTCGCCGCAGTGCGCCTCGTCGGTCCTGACGTTGGCCTCGCAGCCGTCGCTCAGCGAGCTGTTGCAGTTGGCGTAGTCCGCCTTGCAGCCGACGAAGGCGCAGGCGCCGCTCTGGCACGTCGCGGTGGCGTTCGCGTAGATGGTGTTGCAGTCGACGCCGCCGGCGGCCGCGCAGGCGCCGCAGTGGGTCTGGTTGGCGTTGACGTTCGTCTCGCAGCCGTTGTCCGGGTCGCCGTCGCAGTCGCCCATCCCGCTGTTGCAGGTCCTCACCTTGCATTCGCCGCCCTCGCACTTGGGGGCGCCGCCGGCGATGGTGCAGGTCTCGCCGCAGCCGCCGCAGTGGCTGAGGCTCGTGTCCGTGTTGGTCTCGCAGCCGTTGTCGTAGATGCCGTCGCAGTCGGCGAAGCCCGGCGCGCAGGTGCCGACGGCGCAGCCGGTGGCCGTGCACTTGCCGGTGCCGTTGGCGACCGTGCACAGGCTGCCGCACGTGACGCAGTTCTCCGGATCGGCGGCCAGGTTCACCTCGCAGCTGTCTTCGGGGTCGCCGTTGCAGTCGCCCCTGCCGGCCGGGCAAACCGTCTCTCCGCACTCACCGTCGCGGCACCAGGGCCTGCCGCCCGCCGTGGGCTTGCACTCGATGCCGCACCCGCCGCAGTTCAACACGTCGCGGGTGACCGCCCTCTCGCAGCCGTCGCCGACGAGGCCGTTGCAGTCGGTGAAGCCCTCGTCGCACTCGACCTTGCACTCCGACGCCTCGCAATACGCGTCGCCGTTCACGGCCGGGCACAGCTCGTCGCACGCGCCGCAATGGCTCGAGTCGATCGCGGTGTTCACCTCGCAGCCGTTCTCGGGGTCGCCGTCGCAGTCGGCGTACGGCGCCTCGCACGCCTTGACCTTGCAAGCGCCGCCCTGGCACTCGGCCGTCGCGCGCGGCAGCGCGCATTTCTGGCCGCAGTCGCCGCAGTTGTCCACGTCGCCGCGCAGGTTCACCTCGCATTCGCCCTCGACCTGGCGATCGCAGTTGGCGTACCCGTCCGCGCAGGTGGGGCCGCACACCCCGTCGATGCAATCGTTGCTGAGGCAGTCCCTGCTCGAGCGGCACGTCTTTCGGTCCTCGCAGCCCCCGCAGTCGGCGCCGCAGTCCACGTCGCTCTCGGTGCCGTTGTGCACGCCGTCGGTGCAGGTCGGCGCGACGCACAGGCCCTCCTGGCACACGCGGCTCTCGCAGTCGCTGCCCTGGTTGCAGTCTTGGCCGGTCGCGCACTTCTTGTCGCAGCTGCCGCCGCAATCGATGTCCGACTCCGAGCCGTCTCGGGCGTCGTTCATGCAACCCGCTTCCTGGCAAATGCCGTCGATGCACTCGCCCTCGGCGCAGTCGCGGCTCGCGGCGCAGCCGGCGCCGAGCGGGCACGGATCGCACTCGCCGCCGCAGTTCAGGCCCGTCTCGCCGTCGGACTGCGTGTCGTCGGTACAGTGCGCCGGGGCGGCGCCGCCTTCCGGCGGGAACTCGAAGTCCGGCACGCTGCACGAAACGGCGGAGATCCCCGCCGTCAGCGCGGCGGCCGAGAACGCGCGGAGAAGCGCGAAGCAACGCAGAAAGCTCGGGGTCGACATCCACCGCCAAAAGTACCATCCTCCGGCGGATTTCGCGGCCACAAATCGCGACAGCGCCGGGAACAGCTCGGGGAACAGCGCCGGGAACAGCGCCGAGCTCTGCCGGCGCGCTCGCACCTCCGACGACGACGCGGCGCGGCGTCGCGCGCCGCGGAGGCCGCGCCGCCACGTTGACAGGAGCGGAGACGGCAAGCCACTATGGTAAGCCTCGCATGAGGAATCTCCTACGGATGTTCCGCGTCGCAGCGGTGAGGAATTTTCTACGAATGTTCCGCGCCGCGGCGGTGAGGAATTTTCCACGAATGTTCCGCGTCGCGGCGGTGCTGCTGCTGCTCGAGGCGCCCGCGCTCGCCCAGGACGACGACGCGCTCAAGCGCGCTCGCGCGCAGTTCCAGCAGGCGACCGAGCTGGAGCAGGCTGGCAACTGGGCCGCGGCCCTGCAGCAGTTCCGCGAGGTCGGCCAGGTGCGGATGACGCCGCAGGTGCGCTTCCACATCGCCGTGTGCGAGGAGAATCTGGGGCGGCTCGTGGCCGCGCTCGGCGGCTACGAGCTGGCGCTCGCCGAGGCCGACGCCGTGGGGCCCGATTTCCGGGGCGAGGTCGAGCAGTCGATCGGCCGGCTGCGCGCCCGGATCCCGAAGCTCGTCATCGCGCGCGGCAAGGGGGCGGCCTCCGCGGCCATGGCGCTCGACGGCGTCGCCCTCGGCGGCGCGTCGATCGGCGTCGAGGTGCCGCTCGATCCCGGGCCTCACGCGCTCACCGCCAAGGCGCCCAATCACAGGCCGTTTCAAAAGACGGTGGAGCTGAAGGAGGGCGGGGTGACGCGCGTCGAGGTGACGCTCGAAGCGTTGCCGCAAGAGCTGCTGATCCGGGCGGGCGCCTTGCCGGACAAGCCGCCGTCCAAGGTGGTGCCGTTCGTCGTCGGGGGCGTCGGCGCGGCGAGCCTGATCGGCTCCGGGGTGCTGTTCGTGCTCCGCCAGGGGGCGCTCAAGGATCTGGAAGACGCCTGCGGTCCGGGCGGCAAGTCGTGTCCGCCCTCCATGCAGTCGCGCTACGACGACCTCAAGTTCTATCACTACGGCGCGCAGGTGGCGCTCGGCGTCGGCGTCGCCGCGGTCGGCACGGCGACCGCGATCTTGCTCCTTCAGAAGAAGCCCAAAGAGCCCGCGAAGACCTCGCTCGCGCTGGTGCCCGTCGCGGGCGCATCCGAGATAGGGGCGAGTCTCTCGGGCGCGTTCTGAGCGTCAGAACCCCGGATCGTGCTTCCACGATTTGGGCGGCGCGGACGTCGGCGTCGGGCTCGGCGGCTTGGCCTGCTCGGCGGACTTGTCCCGACGGCGGGGCGCTGGGCTCGCGTGGGACGCCGGGCGCGACGCCGGCGCTGCGCTGGCCGAGGCGGAGGCAGAGGGCTCGACGGGGGGCGCGCCGAGCTCGGCCGCGGGGGGCGCCGCCGCCTCGGGAGGCGCGGGCGCCGGCCCCTCCGCCTTGGGGAGCGCCGGCGCCGGGGCGGCGGTCGCGTCCACCAGCGGAGGAGGGGCGGGTGCGTCGGCGCCTCGGAGCAGCAGCACGGCGAGCACGCCGGCGGCGAGGAGGCCGAGGATGGCGACGGCGAGCGGCGCGCGGCTCCTGGGGCGCGCGAACGGAGGGAGCTCGTCGTCGAGCGCGCCCCTTCCGGACGCGCCCGGGGCCGCGCGGCGGATGTCGACGGGGTTGAAGGCGCTCACCACCGAGTGGCTCGTGCCGGTCACGTCGGAGATGCCGAGGTTGCCGCTCGGCGGATTGCGGTCGGCGCGCTCCAGCGCTTCGGCGAGGGCCGCGCGCGTCTGCTGGTGCTCCTCCTCGAACAGCTCGCGGATGAAGGCGGCGACGTCGTCCTCGGTGGCGCGCTGGTTGGGCGGCAGCGCCCTGTCGAGCGCGCGCAGCAGCTCGTTGGCCGTGGCGTAGCGCTGGTCGCGCTCTTTTTCGAGCGCGCGCATCAGCACGGCCTCGAGCGACGGCGGGTAGCTCGGCTGGAACGTGCGCGGCGCCACCACCGGGTCCGGCGACGAGATGGCGAACAGCGTCGCGCCCTCGGATTCCCTGCGGAACGGGTGTTTGCCGGTGGTGAGCGCGTAGAGCACGATGCCCATCGCGAACACGTCGACGCGCCGGTCGATCGGGTCGCCGCGCACCTGCTCCGGCGCCGTGTAGCTCACCTTGCCCTTGAGCTGGCCGGCCTTTGTGGTGCTGTCGTTGAACGCGGTGGCCTTGGCCACGCCGAAGTCCACCACCTTGGCCATGCCGTTGTACGTGACCAGGATGTTCTGCGGGGAGATGTCGCGGTGCACGAGGCCGACGAGCTTGCCGCCGTTGTCCTTGAGCTCGTGCGCGGCGTGCAGGCCGGCGCAGGCCTGCGCCACGATGCGCACGGCGATCGGGATCGGCACGCCGGTCCGCCGCTTCGCGACCTTCATCACCTGGCTGAGCGGGACGCCGTCGATCCACTCCATCGCCAGGAACAGCACGCCGTCCTGCTCGCCGAGATCGAGGATCTCGACGGCGTGCGGGTGGCGGATCTGGGACGCGAGCGACGCCTCCAGGAGGAACATGCGCTCGAACTGGTCGTCCTCGGACAGCTTCGGCAGCATCGTCTTGACGGCGACGATCTTCTGGAAGCCGCGCGTCCCCTTCAGCCGCGCCGCCCACACCATGGCCATGCCGCCTGCTGCGATCGGCAGCAGCAGCTCGTAACGACCCAACACGGACCCGGGCCCGAGCTCGGCCGCGTTGGTCGCTAAGACGTTCGGCGCAGGATTCACGCTACTCGCAAGGTTAACTACGGCCCCTCACTGTACGAGTGGGCGGCGAAACCAAGCAAGGGCCTAGCGCAAGAAACACGACGGAGACAAGCCGCAATTGTCGCACCAACACCCCCACTCCCTTACATCTTCCGGCAGCCGGCGGGGGCGCTTCGCCGGTGAATCGCCGCTCCCGCAGGCCGTGGCGTGAAGGCGGCCGGTCTGGAGCATGGATGGGTTGTAGATAGAGCGTTGTTTTCCCGGAGAGCTGGATCGCAGAGAGGTTGTTGATACGGCGCCACTTTTCCAGGAAACAGGTGGATCGGGGAAGGTGCTTTATGTCCACCAGCGCATGCAGCGCGACTGGATGGTGGGTGGGACGGCCGCGACGAGGATCTTGACTTTCGGATCGCGTTTGGAGGTCCTTCCATGGAACGTAGTGTCAAGACAGACCAGAGCTGCCGTCGGGGCCGGAACCGCATGGGAGACGACGTCATCGTCGTGCGCCCTCCGTCGGACGGCGTGACGATTTCTTGCATCGCCTGGTGCGTCTGGGCGAAGCTCGGACGCGCCGATCTCGGTCACGCCGCGCCGAGAGAGGGGTCAGGCGGCAACCTGGTCCCTCTTTGTCGTCATGCCGAGACCAGCGAGCTTACGGGGACCCTCAACCCCCACGTTGGCGCCGACGTCGCCAGCGGCCGCGCTGAACGCGCCGCTCCAGCGAGGGGCTCATGCCAGGAGTCGCGATGTCTCTCGATGAAGCACATAGTGAGGCGAACGCCCCCGCGACGCCGCACGCCACACACGTGCCGCGCCATGTAACCGATTATTATCGTACAAAGACCGACTCTATTCTCAAGAAATATGGCCCTGGGCCCCGGATCCATTTCCATGTAGGGCTGCTCGACGCGCCGCCTACGGTCGGCGTGCGCGATCCGCTGCATCACCGCCGTACGATCGTAGCCGCGCAGGAGGCGCTCATGCGGCTGGCCGCCGAGTCCTGGGACGCGCGGCGGTGGCTCACCGGCGAAGTCCTGGATGTAGGATGCGGTCTGGGCGGCGGCTCGCTGTTCTGGGCGCAGGAGTACCAGTCAAACGTAACCGCTCTCACGGTCGCGGCCGAGCACATTCCCATCATCAATGAGCTAGCGCGCCAGGCCGGCGTCGCTCCCAGGGTGAACCCGGTGCTCGCCGACGCCTGCGCGTTCCAGACGCAGCGGCAATTCGACGCCGCGGTCGCGTTCGAGGCCTCGTGCTACCTGCCGCGTCAGGCCTGGTTCCGCCGTCTCAAGGAGCTCGTGCGCCCGGGCGGCGTTGTGTGCGTCGAGGAGCCGTTCGCCCGCGCTGGCGACTACCGCGTGCTGTTCGACCGGTACTGGCGGACGCACGTCGGCAGCGTGCAGGAGTACGCCGACGCCGCTGCCGCCGCAGGCTTCACGCTGGAGCAAGACGTCGATTTGACCGATCAGACGGCCGAGTTTTGGCGGCACAGCATCGCCTGGTCGGAGAGCGTACTGGCGACCGAGGAACTCGAGATCGACGAGCGGCGGCGCCTGGCTACCTCTATCCAGCAGCATGAATATTTCTACAATGCATGGCGGCTGCACGGTATCGAGATACGAATACTCAAATTCCGTCTGCGATGATGGGCCCGCGTTTCTGGAGGACTACTGTGAACCTGAACCCACGTGTTCTCGAGCGACTGATAGCCTTCGGCGACGGCCTGGAGGGCTTCGCCGAATCCTACGCCGTTGATGGCTTGGAGATGGCTCATGGCATGATCGAGGGGGTTCACGACCTGAGCGGTCGCTTTGTCCCTGGCATCGGCGTCGAGGGTGACCGCGCGCTGTGGATAATCGCCCTTGATCTTACCTGGTTGCTCTGGCTCGACGACCGGATCGACACCAGCGCCGCCTCCGCTCGACACATCGACTGGAAGCCGCTCCTTCACGTCGACGAGCAGGCGTCTACGTCCGCTGAGGGCCTCAGCTTTATCCGGATGCGCGCGCACATGGCGCGAGAGGCGGCCACCAGCGCCGCATTCACGAGGTGGCAGGATACAGCGGTCGACCTGTTCCACGCCTACCGTGAGAACTGGCTCTTGTCGGCCGGCGAGCGAACGTGGGGTTACGCGGAGTACCTCCAGAACGGGGAGATCAGCATCGCCCTGCCGCACTTTATCACCGCAGTGTCACTGGCCTGTAACTACGGTCTGGAGTCGCGCACAGACGCGGTGTACACGCGCATCATCAGGAACCTTGCCCTCGCTACGCGTCTACAGAACGACGTGGCCAGCGCCGAAAAGGAGCGCTCGATCGGGGACCGCGCCAATGCTGTGTTGCTCGTGGAGCGGTTCATGACGCAAGACCAGGCACGAGAGTTCGTGCAGGCCGAGCGGTCGAGCTACGAGCGCGCGCTGCTCAAGGATCTGGAGCGGCTCCCGGCGCACGATCTCCTGGTTAAGCTCGCGAACGTTATCCTCGCCACGATGGACGTCTTCTATCAGGACCCGCGCGAGCGGTATATGGTAGCCTCGCCGCTCCGCGCCCACACGTAGCGGAGAGCCGCGGAAACGCGAGATCGGGGGAGCACCACCATGGCAGCTCCTCGTCAGCGTCGGCCGCCGCACAACGTTGTCGTTCTGCCCTCGCGCGGCGCCCAGTCCGACGACGAGCGCATGACGCGCGGGCCCCCCTCGCGCCGGGCTTACGGCTGCTTGACGAGATAGTACGTCGTCTTGTCCTCGAGCTCCGAGAGGCTCTTGAGGCGCAGGATCGTCGTGTCGACGGGATCGATCGTCACGGCGTACGGATAGGAGGTGAGCTGGCCCCCTTCCGGCGCCAGGTTGGCGAAGCATTCGTCGGCGGTGCAGCTGCACGCATTGTAGTAGGGCATGACGCAGAGCTCGACGCGACCGCAATCCACCCGCGTCGCTTCCTCGAGAGAGCGGCCCGCGTAGCAGCCCCCCGGCTCCTCGCAGCTCGAGCTGCTGGAGACGAAGCTGTAGAGCCCGTCGTCGTACATGCAGGCATAGCAGTGGCGTGCGTGCGGAGAGAAGACGGGCGTCTGCGTCGCGCACCAGCCGTCCCACACTTGCATGACCCAGATGTGAAACGACATCTCGCTGCCGCGACCGCTCTCGGCGACGACGGAGTATTTGAAACCAGGGTATCTCTTCACGTACAAGAGCCCCATGATATCGTTGGCGTCGTTCGCCTCCCTGGTCGTGAGGTAGGGGTCGTGAGGGGCGGAGATCGGGGGAAGGTCCGTCGGTTCCCCGAAGAGGAGCGTGCCCTGGCCGCTCGCGTCGAGCACGAGCTCGATGCGCGCGGGGCCGCTGCCGGTCACCCAGGTCCCCGCGAGCGGCGCGACCTCGAGCTCCGCGCCCTGGAGGCCCGCGTCGTGCGCGGCCTTCAGCGCCGCCCCGATGTCCGGACACGCCTCTTCTGGCGGCGGTTCCAGCCCTTGATTTGTATCCACGGTGTTCAGGCAATGCTCGGGCGGGAAGTCGTCTCGCCCGCCCATGCCCGTGGCGGTGGTGGTCCAGCCGCCCATGCCCGTCGCGGCGCTGGCGCCGCCGCCCATGCCCGTGGCGGTGGTGGTCCAGCCGCCCATGCCCGTGGCGGCGGTGCCCCCGCCGCCCATGCCCGTCGCGGCGGTGGTGGCCGGCGGGAAGCCGCCCATGCCCGTGGCGGCGGTGGTGCCCGGCAGGGAGCCGCCCGCGCCGGGATCTCCACCCCCGCTGGACCCGTCGCCAATCTGGAGCTCCATCCCGCAACCGCCGAGGAGCGGCGCAGTCGCCGCAAGCGAAGCGAGGAGAACGAGGTTCGCGGCGCGCCGCGGGAGCGCGGCGCGCGAGGAGAAGCGATTCGACATGGGTCATCTCCATCGAATGGACCGCATCGCGCGGTCACTGGGTGCGTGGAGAGAGCGGCTCAATTTTTTGAAGGGGGTTCCTCGAGGCCGAGCGATTCGAGCCTGCCGCGGTACGCGGAGCCGGGGAACCGCTCGAGCAGGCGCGCGGCGCGGGCGCGCGCCTCGGCCGCGCGGCCGAGGGCGAGCAGGGCGCGGATGGCGATGAACTCGCGCTCTTGACCGAGCACGCCGGCGGGGAAGCGCCGCGCGTGCTCGACCGTGAGCGCGAGGGCCGAGCCCGCGTCGGTGGCGAGCGCGTCCTGCGCGCGGTGGAGCAGCTGGACCTCGGTCTCCGCCTCCCCCGCGGCGCCGGCGGAAGGAGGGCCCGAGCCCGGGGGAGCCCCGCCGCTCGGCGCGCCCGGCGCGGGGATCGCCGCCTCCTCGGCGCGCGGCCCGGCGGCGCTCGCGCGCGGGAGCAGCGCGCCGTGCGGCGCGGTCGCGCTCGCGGGATCGGGCGCCGCGCCGCGACCGGCCTCCGATCCAGCGTGTCCGGCGCGGCCCGGGCCGGGCTCCGCGGACGGCGGGGGGGCGGGCGTGGGCGCGGCGACGCGCGGCGGAGCGGCGCTCGCGACGGCGCTGGGCGCGGCGTCGCGCGGCGCCGTGGCGGCGTCGCGCCACCACACGCCGCCCACGACGCCGAGGCCGAGGAGCGCGCCGAGGAGCGCGCTGGAGACCACGGAAGGCCCCGCGACGGCCGCGGTGAGGTGCCCCGGCGCGAGCGGAGGCGACGGGGGCGGCGAGGCGACCGGGGGCGGCGGCGAGGCGCCCGGGGGCGAGGCGCCCGGGGGCGGGAGCGGCCCGAGCGGGAGGCGCGCGGCGAGGCGGGCGAGGTCGGAAGGCCCGGGGAACTCGCGCCGACCCGCGCGCAGGACGGCGCGCACGGCGTCCGTCGTGTCCGAGGACGCATCGAAGAGCCGCGGCGGATCCTTCGGTTTGCTCACGGCATCCTCCTCCCGGCCGTGGCGCGCCGCAGGGCGGCCTCGACCACCCGGCGCGCCGCGTAGAGCCGCGCGTACGCCGTCTGGAGCGGGCAGCCCACCGCCTCGGCGACCTCCGTCATCGGCAGCTCCTCCAGCTCGAAGAGCACGAACACCGCGCGCTTGTCGTCGTCGAGCGTCTGGACGCACGCGTCGAGGAGCGCGCGCGCCTCGTGGTCCTCGAGCGCCCCGTGCTGGTCCTCGTGCGCTACCTGGTCGGGCAGCTCGGCGCGCGTGGACTCGCGCCGCCGGTGGGCGCGCTTGCGGTAATCGGCCGCGACCCGGACGCAGATGCCGTAGATCCAGGTCTGGACCGAGGATCGCCCCTCGAAGCCCGCGAGGCGCCGGTGGACGATCATGAAGACCTCCTGGCAGACGTCCTCCGCGTCAGCCTCATGGACGCCGAGCCGCCGCAGCGCGCGCCAGACGAACGGCGCGTGATCGAAGAAGAGCTGCTCGAAGGACGGGACCGGGCCGCTCGGCGCGGAGATCGCGTGCGGCCGGCCTTCGCGCGCGGTGGCGAGCAGGGACATGCGCTGGGGTGAGTGGACGCGCGGCGGACGCGTTTTGAAGGAATCGACGCGGCCCGGTCACGGCAGCTCGAGGCCGAGGCCGAGGTCGAGGATCGCCGATACCGGCGACGCCTGGAAGATGTCGTGCCGCGCCCCTGCCGCGTCGGTGTAAAAATAGACGTCCCGCGCGGTCGGCACCGCGAGCCCGAGCCCGACGGCCCCGAACAGCGGCCCCACGAAGCGCCGCCGCACGCGCGTGTCGAGGCTCAGATCGAACACGAGCCGCTCGTGGCGGAACCTGCTCGGCACCGCGGGCCCGTCGACGCGCAGCGATCCGAGCATCGCGCCGGCGCAGCCCGAGAGCGCCGTCCCGCCGCGCACGATCGCGATGGGGCACACGGACAGCCGCCCGTAGGCGAGCGAGAACGCCGGCGATCCGGGCGCCTCGCGGACCTCCGGGCTCGCCCACAGCGCGCCGCCCAGCTCGAAGCCCGGCCCGCGCGGCGGCGTCGCGTGCGCGCGCACCCCGACCCCGACGCTGGCGGGCCCGGGCACGAGCCCGAGCCCGCCCACCGCCTCCACCGCGCCGCCCACCCGCCAGGGAGCGCTCGGCGCCGCTGGCGCCGGCGGACACGCCGGAAGCGCGGCGGCCGCCTTCGCGGCAGGGGGCAGCATCGTTGTGGGGGGCAGCATCGCTGTAGGGGGCAGCATCGCTGTCGGGGGCAGCGGGGCGGGCCGCATTGCCGCGCCCGGCGCTCCCCCGCCGGCGCTCGCGGCCGGGCTGCCCGCGGCGCGGGGGAGCCCGAGCGAGGCGTCGGGGTCGACGAGCAGCGCGATCACGAGCTCGAGCGGATCGTCGATCGCCCGACAATCGACCTGAGCGGCCTCGATCTCCCGCGACCCGATCGCCGTCCCGCCCGCGCCGAACACGCGGATCGTCGCCCGCCAGACGCCGGCCTCCTGCGAGCGCTCGATGCGCCCCTCGATGGCCACCTCGCCGAGGGTGGGCGGCACGAACGCGACCCGCCCGAGCCGCCGCTCCACGGCGAGCGCGAGCGTCCGCGCGTCGATGCACGTCTCGGCCCCAGGCATCCGCACCCACGCGAGCGACGAGGTGCGCGGCTCCGCCGCGGCGGGACGATCGAAGGTGCCGAGCGCCGCCCCGACGAGGAGCGCGAGCGCCGCGGATCTCATGCGGCAGCTTATCCAGACGATCGCCGAGGCCGTCAAGGAGCGGCGCACCGTCTCCTCGCGAGCGCGGCCCAGAGGAGCAAGCGGAAGGCCGCACCTTCCTCAGGTCAGGAGCTCGACAAACCCGTCCGTCCCATTCACGCGGATGCGTTGCCCATCCCGGATCAACCTGGTCGCATTTTCCACGCTGACGACGGCCGGCAAGCCATATTCCCGGGCGATCACCGCGCCATGGGTCATCATGCCGCCCACCTCGGTCACCAGGCCCTTGACGGACACGAACAAGGGCGTCCAGCTCGGGTCGGTGAAGGCGGTGACCAGGATGTCCCCCGCCTCCAGATCCGCATTGGCCATGTCCAGGAGGACGCGGGCTCGTCCCTCGACGACGCCGGAGGAGACCGGTAGGCCGACGATGGCTCCGGCGGGGAGATCGGCGCGCTTGAACGCGCCTGACACGATTTCCCCGTCGGACGTCATGACGCGCGGCGGCGTCATCTTCTTGTGGAGCTCGTGTTCGGCTTTCCGTTGGCGGATGAGCTGGTCGTCCACCCGATGCGTGCGCACGACCTCGCGGAGCTCGTCGAACGTGAGGTAGTAGATGTCTTCGGGGTCGTGGATCACGTTGGCCTGCGCGAGCCGCTCGGCTTCTTGCAGCAAGGCCTGCTTGTAAACGAAGTAGCGATTGACGATGGCGTACTTCGGATACTCGCGATACCCGAGGAAGTTCCGGAGCCGGCGGATCATCCGCTCGGCTTCGCTGGCCTTCTGCTCCCCCTCCGGCAGCTGCCTCAACCGGTCGAGCAACTCTTGCGCTCGCTGCAACGCCTCCTGCCGCCCCTGCTCGAACCTCCGCTTGCCGGCGTGAGGCTCGAAGTTCTTGATGTTGCTCAAAATCAAGGGGACCAGGGTCGTCGGCTTCTCGCTCCAGCGGGCCCTCGTGATGTCGATTTCCCCGGCACATCGCATGCCGTATTTTTGAAGGTACGCCACGATCGCGTCCCGGGCCTGCCGCCCACCGTCGAGCTCGACCAGCTCCTCCAGGAAGCCGTCGTGCTTCACGTTCTGCAGATACGCGACCACGTCCGGATAAGGACGGATCACGTCGGCGACGTCCAACAGCTCGAGGCCCATCTCCGACGTGACGTTGTTCGGCACGGACTGGGAGAGCGTATCCGCGGCGTTCCTCTCGCCGAGCCACTCCATCATCTTGTCGTTGAGCCACCATGAAGCGTTCATGGCCGCCATGATCGCGCCCATGTTCTGTGGACCGAACATGGATGTCTTCATTCGCTGGAGGTCCTCCAGGATGAAGTCGAACAACGCCGTCCCGGTCTTGCCTCGGATGTCGCGCTTCAGCTCCTCGAGCCCGGCCTGGGCCCGCTCGATCAGCGCGGTGACGATCGCCGGGTCGTCTTCGACCTGCGCGTCGAAGCGCGAGGGCGCCGCCCCTTGCCCGCCCTGGCCGGGACTCGAGGCCGCCGGATCGACGGGCAAGGGCTCGATGAAGTCTCCCCGCTCGAGGATGGTCGAGAGGGCGTCCTTGATGAGCGGATCGGAGCGCCCCACGAGTTTCAGGAGGGCGTCCCGGCTGGCCGGGGAGGCCAGCTGCTTCGTGGGATCGACGAACAGCCTGCCGCCCGCTGCGAGCATGTGGCCAGCAGCGGCCAGCTGGAAGAAGGACAGCCCGAGGGGCTTCATGGGGTCGGTCATCATCTGTTGATGGCCGACGGAGATGTAGACGCGGTTGCCTCGATCACCCGCTTGGGGGATGGGGTACAGGGTCGTGATCGGCCGGCTCTGGACGACGTGGAGCTCATCGCCGGCCAGGCACCACTCGATGTCCTGGGGGTGGCCGAAATGCCCTTCGATCTGCCGGCCCAGGCGCTCCAGCCGCAGGATCTGCGCGTCCGTCAGCACCTGCCCGCCCTGCCGCTCGGGCTCGATCGCCCGCTCTTCGGTGCCGCCCGCCTCCAGGGCGCGCGTGGCCAGCGTCTTCTTGGCGATCGCCTTCTCGACGATCTGGCCGTTCCGCACCTTGTAGCGATCGGCGCTCGCCAGGCCGGAGACCAGGGCCTCCCCCAGGCCGAGGCCGGCCTCGATCGACGACACCTTCCGGTTCGACGTGACGGGATCGGCCGTGAACAAGATCCCGGCCGCCTGCGCGAAGACCATCTTCTGCACCACCACCGCCATGTGGACCTTGCGGTGGTCGAAGCCGTGTTGGATGCGGTAGGCCACCGCCCGCTCGGTGAAGAGCGATGCCCAGCACCGGCGGACGTGCTGCAGGACCGCCTGCGTCCCGATGACGTTCAGGTACGTATCCTGCTGGCCCGCGAAGGAAGCCCCCGGCAAATCCTCCGCCGTCGCGCTGGACCGCACGGCGTAGGCATCGCCCGCGCCGAGCCTGGAGAGAGCCTGGGTGAGCGCCGCTTGCAGGTCCTCGGGGATGGCCGTCCCCTCGATGATCCGGCGCAGCTCGCCGCTGAGCTCCCGGATCCCGTCCCGGTCTCCCGCCGCGAGCGACGACAGCCGATCGAGCAACCCGCCGATCGACGGCGCTTCTCCCAGGATCCGCTGGAAGGCCCCGGTCGTGACGCAAAAGCCAGCGGGCACGAGGAGCCCCTCGATCCTGGAGACCTCCCCCAGGTTGGCGCCCTTCCCGCCGACCACGTTGGCCTTCGTTCGATCGACCTCCCGGAGATCGAGCACATAGGTCCGCATCCGTTCACCTCCATCCGACGTTGGCAGCTCGTTCGCTGCGACGGATCGTCACGCCCCCCGCCGAAGGGCGCCACTATAACGATCCACGGAGGGGGTCGCCAGGAACACAGGGAAGATTGTGGGCGACTTGAGTGGTCCGGCGGACAGCGATCCCGGGGCTGCTCGCGGCGCGGCGCATGGCCTATTCTTGACGGCTTCTGCTCGCCCTCCTCGTCCCGGTCGCGCGGTGCGTGCGCCGCAAGTCGCCGCCGCTCGCGCGGACGGGCCACCTTCACCTCGCGCTCGGCTTCGCCTTCCTCATCTTCGCCATCGGCATCCGCTGCGGCGCGCTCCACGCGCGGCGCGGCACCCCCGCCGGGGCGACGCTCGCGCGCGCCGCCGCTGGGCCTCGCGAGCGTCGCCGTCGGCCTGAGCTGAACCAGGAGCCCCCTCGATGCGCATCGCGATCCTCTCGACCTACACGCACCCGAGCCGCCTGCACCGCAAGGAGCGCTCGATCATGCAGTCCTCCGTGCCCGAGCTCATCGCCGCCCTGTGCCCGCCGGACGCGGAGATCGAGCTCTACAACGAGAAGGAGACGGACATCCCCCTCGATCGCCCCTGGGACCTCGTGTTCTTCTCGTACCTGCACGCCTATTACGAGCACACCAAAGTGCTCTCCGCGCTGCTCCGTCGGCGCGGCGTCACCACGGTGGCCGGCGGCCGGCACGCGAGCCATTTCCGGGCGGACGCGCTCCAGCACTTCGACGCGGTGATCGCGGGCGACCCGGAGTCGAACGTGCCGGCCCTCGTCGCCGACTTCCGGCGGAACGAGCTCCAGCCCGTCTACGCGCTCCCGCCGGTGCCCCCGGACCGGATCCCCACCTACCGCTACGACCTGATCGATTACCGCAACAACGTCGTTCGCCTGCCGGGGATCGAGGCGTCGCGCGGCTGCCCCTTCTCCTGCAATTTCTGCGTGCTGACCGGGCACGAGCAGTACCGCTATCGCCCGATCGACCACGTGATCCGGGACATCCGCGACCGGATGATCTTCAACCGGCGCATTCCGGGGGTGACCGGCGATGTGTTCAGCTTCCTCGACAACAACCTGGGGGGCTCTCCCCGCTACCTGCGCGAGCTCTGCGAGGCGCTGATGCCGCTCAAGAAGATCTGGGGCTGCGCGCTGACCTTCAACGTGCTGCGCGACCCGGAGCTTGTGCGCCTCATGGGGCGCGCGGGGTGCCGCTACGTCTATACAGGGCTGGAGTCGCTGAACCCCGAGTCGATCAGCGCGATGAACAAGGGGCAGAACAAGCTGAGCGAGGTCCGCGAGGTCCTGAAGCGGGCCTCGGCGAGCGGGATCGTGCTCTCGTTCGGGCTCCTCGTGGGCGCGGACGGGGACACCAACGAGTACCTGGAGCGGCTGCCCGCGTACCTGCACGACCTCGGGGATCAGTGCCCGACGTTCCTGGGGATCGTCTGCCCGTACCCGGAGACGCCGTTCTTCGCGCAGGTGGCGGCCGAGGGGCGGCTGCTGCCCGGGGTGACCAGCCGGGACCTCGACGGGTACACGCTGTGTCACCGGCCGACCCGGCTGCACCCCTCCGAGGCGATCGAGCACTTCCAGCGCCTGAGCCGCACCCTGGGGGGCCTGCGCAGCGTGGGCCGCCACCTGTGGAGCCGGCTGATGACGAGCGACCTGCCCCGCTACAAGACGTGCGTTCTGATGTCGGCGCCCGAGGTGATGAGCCTGCGCGCGCCGCTCGCCAACCGCGCGCGCAGCTACATCGCGGGGCGCGACCCGATCGAGGCGTGGGACGCGGAGAGGATGCGGGAGCTCGGGCTCGAGCCGCAGCGCATCGACGCCGCGTCCTGCCGGGCGGATCCGCGGGGGCTCGCCCGGATCCGGCCGCGGCGGGGGAGCGGCCCGGCGGCGGTCGTGCGGGGAGGGGGGCCGTCGTGAGGGGCCGCGCGAGCGGCGCGGCGATCGCCTACTTCGCCCTGGTCCACGGGCTGGCCGTCCTGGGGCTGCTCCTGCCGATCCGGGCGAGCTACGTCGCCCTCGCGGCCGGGCTGTACGCGGCGCTCCACCTGTCCACCATCGTCGGCCTGCACCGGCTGCTCTCGCACCGCGCGTTCCGCTGCCCGAGGTGTGTCGAGTACGCGCTCGTGTCGGTGGCGATGATCAGCGGCCAGGGCAGCCCGATCGCGTGGGTGGCGACGCACCGGCGGCACCACGCCCACACCGATCGCGACGGCGACGTCCACTCGCCGCGGCGAGGCCTCTGGTACGCGCACCTCGGGTGGATCGTCGACGACCGCTCGACCGATCCGCGCGATCCGGAGCGGTACTGCCGCGATCTGGCGGGCGATCCCTACTACCGGTGGCTCCTCCGGTGGCGGTTCGCGCCGCAGGCGGCGGCGGTGCTGCTCGCGGGGCTCGCGCTGGGCTGGGGCGCGGTGCCGTTCGTGTTCTTCCTGCCGCTCGTGGGCTGGATGCACGCGACCTACCTGGTGAACTCGGTCTGCCACGCGCCCCGCTTCGGCCGCCGCGCGTTCGAGACCCGCGACGGGAGCCGCAACGTGGGCTGGGTGGCGGTGCTGACCTTCGGCGAGGGCTGGCACAACAACCACCACGCCTTCCCGCGCGCCGCCCGCTACGGGATGGCGCCGGGGCAGCACGACCTCGCGTTCCTGTTCATCCGCGCGCTCGCGGCGCTGGGGCTCGCGTCCGACATCCAGCCCGGGCCGGAGGGGCGCGAGGGCGCGCGGGCCCGGGCGGCGGGGGGCGGATAGGCCGAGCGCCGAGCGGCGGCCGCCGTTCCCGCGGCTCGGCGTGCGGGGGCGCCAGCGCGGCGGGTCCGCCGTCGCGCGCGGGTGGCCGCGAAGCGGAGCGCCGCAGGGCTCAGTCCCGGGGGCGACGCCGCGGGGGCGCCATGCCCCCCGCGCGGTCCCGGACCGCGGCCGCGCGGCCCGGCGGCCTAGCTTCGTCGGACGCGCTGCTCCGGGGCCTGTCGTCGTCGGCCGCGCTGCTCCGAGCCCGCGCTCCGGCCGTACGGCCCGGCGGCCTGTCCTCGTCGGCCGCGTTGGCCCGCGCCCGGGCCCCGGCCGCGCTGCCCCGGGGCCTGACCTCGTCGGCCGCGCTGCCCCGGGGCTTGTCCTCCTCGACCGCGCCGCTCCGCGCCCGCGCCCGCGCTCCAGCCGCGGTGCCCCGGGGCCTGTCCTCGTCGGCCGCGCCGCCGCGCGCGCCGGCCTCGTCGCGCTCGTCGCTCCGCGCGTCGCCGGGAGCGTCGTGGTGGTCGCGGCGGACCTGCACCTTGCGCCCCTTCAGCCGGGTGGCGCGCAGCGCCTCGATGACGCTGTCCACCGCGCCGGCCGGCACCTCGACCACCGAGAAGCCGTCCGCGATCTGGATGGCCCCGATGTCGCGAGAGCTCAGCGACGCCTCGTTCGCGATCGCGCCGACCAGATCGGCCGGCCGGATGCCCGCGGCGCGCCCCGCGCCGATGTAGAGCCGTGCGACGCTGCCGTCGGCCTCCCGCTCCTCGCGCCCGCGCCGCGGCCGCCCCGGCGCCTCTCCCGGCCGCCCCGGCGCCTCGCCCGCCCGCCCGCGCGCCCCCGGCGGGCCGCGCCGCGCGCGCTCCGGCGCGGGCGGCGGCGGCCGGAACGACGGGATCTCCGCCTCCTCCTCCTCCCGATCCCCCTCGGTCGCGCGGTGCGCGAGCTGCACCGCCGCCGCGGCGATGTCCATGACGTCGAACTCGTCGGCGAGCCCCTCGACCACGACCCGGAACCGCTCGGCGCCGCCCTGGAGCAGCGCCTCCCGGAGCGACGCCCGCGTCAGCTCGAGGCGCCGGGCGCGCAGATCCGCCACCGTCGGCAGCGTGGCGGCCTCGATGCGCTGGCCCGTGAGCCGCTCGACGTTGCGCAGCAGGTAGTGCTCGCGCGGCTCGATCAGCGTGATCGCCGCCCCCTCCCGGCCGGCGCGCCCCGTGCGGCCGATGCGGTGGACGTACACCTCGGCGGCGCAGGGGACGTCGTAGTTGATGACGTGCGACACGTGCTCGATGTCGAGCCCGCGCGCCGCCACGTCGGTCGCGACGAGCAGGTCGGCCGCGCCGGCGCGGAAGCGCGCCATCACGCGATCCCGGTGCTCCTGCGAGAAGCCGCCGTGGAGCGCCTGGGCCTCGTAGCCGCGGGCGCGCAGCGCCTCGGTCAGCTCGTCCACCTCGTTGCGCGTGCGGCAGAAGAGGATCGCCGACGACGGGTCCTCCATGTCGAGCACCCGCGTCAGGGCCGCGGGCTTGTGCGCCCGCGGCACGATGTACGCCGTCTGGCGCACGCGCGGGAGCTCGCCCGGCGCCGCCTTCTCGACCGCGATCTTGACCCGCACCGGGTCGCGCAGGTGCCGGCCGGCGATCGCCGCGATCCGCGCGGGCAGCGTCGCCGAGAAGAGCACCGTCTGCCGCTCGCCCGGGGTGGCGGCGAGGATCTCCTCCAGCGCCTCGGCGAACCCCATGTCGAGCATCTCGTCCGCCTCGTCGAGCACGACGGTGCGGATGCCGTCGAGGGCGAGCGTGCCGCGGCCGATGTGGTCGAGCGCCCGGCCCGGCGTCGCCACGACGACGTGGACCCCGCGCCGCAGCGCGCGCAGCTGCTGCCCGAACGGCTGGCCGCCGTAGACCGACAGCACCTGCACGCCCAGCCGGCGGCCGTAGCGGTGCATCGCCTCGGCCACCTGCATGGCGAGCTCGCGGGTCGGCACGAGCACGAGGGCCACGGGGCGGCCGGGCGGCGCGTTGCCGATCTCCAGCCGCTGGAGCAGCGGCAGCGCGAACGCGGCCGTCTTCCCGGTGCCGGTGGCGGCCTGCCCGAGCAGGTCGCGCCCGCCGAGGAGGTGCGGGATCGCCTCGCGCTGGATCGGGGTGGGCTCTTCGTAGCCGAGCTCGGCGAGCTCGCCGAGGAGGGCAGGCCCGATGCCGAGCGCGGCGAAGCTGGCGGACGAGGTGGTCGGTTCCACGGCGGCTCCGCGTCTCATGGCCTCGCGCCGGCGCCATGGCAAGCCGGCAGGCCTGGGATCCGTCGCGGCGTCGCCGCGCGCCGTGGCTCAGGGGAAGCCCTCGGGGAAGGTGCTGGGGTCGCTCAGATCGACGCCGGACTCGATCAGCTCCTTCAAGGCCTCCGAGCTCGCGTCGCACCGCTCGGCGTCGGTCGAGGAGCGGACGATGAGGGCCTTCCACGCCAGCATCGCCCCGTCCGGCATCCGCTCGGTCTGGAAGGTGAAATCGGCGAGCTGGTCCTGATCGACGACCAGGTCGTCCGTGTTCCTCGTGTCGCGCGCTCCGCGCGTGTCGTAGAGCGGCTGTGTGGCGACGATCGCGTCGACGACGGCATCATCGAAGTAGAGCTGGGAGGTCGCGTGCTCCTTGCCGCCCACCCTGACCGTGAAGTGGATGTGGATCGACCGGCCGGGGTACCAGCCAGGGAAGCAGGTGTCGAAATCCACTCGACCTCTCTCGTCCGTCGTCTGGACGCCGCGGAACCACCGCCCGGCGAGCGCGTCCGGGTCGTCGTGGGCGCAGAACGGGTGGGCGTCGTCGCCCGAGTAGTGGCCGCTCGGCCCGCTGTGCCAGATGTCGACCTCGGCGCCCGGGATAGGCGTGCACGACTCGTCCAGCACGAGGAAGGCGAGGCGCACGGGGAGCCCATGTTGGCCCTCGCTGATGTCCTTTCGGACCAGCGTGGCCGCGTAGCAGGGGCCCAGGACCTGCTCGCACGTCAGCTTGCACGCGGCGCCCGGGCCCGCGGCGAACGGGTCGGGGTACGCGCTCGCGGCGGTCATGGCGGCGGTGCCGCCGGTCGCCCACGGGACCGAGTCGGTCCGGCCCTCGGCCTCGTGCTCGTCGGCCGGACCGCACGCGATCAGCTGGCCGAGCGGCACGGCCAGCAAGCTCAGCCCCATGCCGCCAAGGATCGTTCGACGCGTGACCCGCCTCGGCGAGCCGTCGTTCTCAGGGTCGTTCCTCATGTCCTCATCTCCGTGCGCTGTGAGCTCCACGCGACGGCGGATCGCCGTCGAGCGCGAGCTCGTCGTCCTGCGCGAGCGCGCCTCCGCCGCGTCGAGCGCGGCGGTCGCTCCGCGTTGCGACGACGATGGTTGCATCACCGCACGTCCGGCGTAAGGCCTCGAGACGGATCCAGTCTGTTGCGCCGCGCGCACCAATGACCTTCGCCCTGCCGGGGTGGGCGTGGCGCGCGCGCTCCGCGTCTCCTTTCGTCTTTCGTCGAAGCCGATGACGGAGCCGGTCACGAGAAGGACGGCCGTCCCTGGTTTCGCTGCGGAGAGCCCGCGCGGCTGGCCGCCGGCGCCGAACGAGGCTAGTGCACGCGCAGCAGCGATGGACCTGAATCTCCTGTCCATGTTCATCGCGGTCGTGGAGGCCTCGAGCTTCTCGACCGCAGCCATGAAGCTCGGTTTGCGGCGCTCGTCGGTCAGCCGCGGGATCGCGGCCCTCGAGCGCTCGCTCGACGTCCAGCTCTTCAGCCGGACCACGCGCCACGTCGCGCTCACGACGGCCGGGGCCGCGCTGCACGCGAAGGTGGCGCCGCAGCTCGCCTCCCTCCACCAGGCGCTCGGCACGCTCCCGGAGCGCGACGAGCAGCCGTCCGGCGACCTCCGCGTGACGGCGCCGAACGACATCGGCACCGTCATCCTTCCAGGCATCCTCGCCTCCTTCTCGAGGCGATATCCAGCGATCCGGCTGGACGTGCGGCTCACGGGCCGGCGCGTCGATCTCGTGGCGGAGGGCTTCGACGCGGCGTTACGCCTCTCGCTCGGGCGGCTCTCGGACTCGTCGCTCATCGCGCGAAAGCTGAGCGACGTCGAGATCCAGTTCTTCGCGGCGCCGGCCTACCTGGCGCGCGCTGGGACGCCGCGGACGGCGAAGGACACGGCGACGCACGAGTGGGTGCTGCTCAAAGACATGAACATGTCGCTGCCGGTCGTGATCCCGAAGGAGAAGGCCCATGTCGGCGACGATATCCTCTTCATCTGTCAGGCGGTGCGCGCCGGAATGGGCCTGGGCGCGCTGCCTGCATTCCTGGTCCGAGACGACGTCGCCGAGGGCCGGCTCTCGCGCGTGCTGCCGCAGTGCTCGCACCGGTCGGGGGCGCTCTACCTGGTCCACCCGCCGTCGCAGCACGTCCCGCGGAAGGTGACGGCGCTCCGGGATCACCTCGTCGAGCACTTCGCGGCGAACCCGCTGGCCGGCGTCGCCCACGGCCGCCGTGGCGCCGACGACGCGGAGTCTCGCCCCCGCGCTCGCGCGGCGCGGCGTCCGCATCGACGCCATCGCGCCTTGTAAGACGGCCACCGAGCTGGCCAAGGGGCCGGCGACCGTCGGGCCCGGCGAGGCCCGCTCTCCCCGGTCAGCCGAGCTTCGCGGCGAGGGCGCGGTACCGCTCGGACAGGCGCGCGGCGTCCACCCGGCCGAGGAGCGCGCGCGCGGCCTCCTCGGCGCGGGGGCTGCCCTCGGGCGCGCGGCTCATCGCCTCGAGGTGGAGCTCGAGCGCGCGCCTCTGCTCCGCGAGCGCCTGCGCGGCCCGGCCCCGGAGCTCGAGGAGCTCGGCCTGCTCCGCGCAGAGCGCCGCGTACGCGCGGATCTTCTCGGGGTCGCCGAGCAGCGTGGCCGCGCCCGCGGCGTCGACCCGGTCGAGCATGTCCCGCATCGGGCCGAAGAGGCCGTCCGCGGTGGTGCGGACGAGCAGCTCCGCCTCGTCGAGCTGGCCGGCGCGCCGGAGCCCGGCGATCCGGCCGATGGCCTCGGCGAGCTGCTCGATCATGCGGAGGAGGTAATCGCGCTGCCTGAGCGACATGGGGGCTCCTGATCGATCCTGGTCACGCGCCCTTCTTGTGAAACTCCACGAAGAACCTGACCGGACCGTCGGGCTCGACGTGGTGCAGCACCTCCGGCGCGACGATCCCGGGGGTCTCCGGGGTCAAGAGGAGCTCTCGCCCCGCGGGCCCCTCGACGCGGTAGCGGAGCTGCCCCGAGACCACGTGGATCACCCCCCACACCCCGGGCTTCGTCGCATGGTTCTTCCGGAGCCCGGCGGGGATCGTGCCCTCGTCGAGCTCCGCGGTCCGCTTGTAGGCGGAGAGCCCGCCCGGCATGTCGAGCCGATCGCACCGCACGCAATCGAGCTCGGTGCCGAGCATCGAGGCGCGGCCCTCGGCGGTGAGCACCCACGGGCGCAGGAGGAAAGGGGGCTTGTGCCGGACGTGCTGACCGTGACCGCAGCTCAGCTCGGCCACCCAGTCGCCCGCGTCGTCCTCGTGGTAGCCCGTGATCGGTCGGAGCATGCCGGCTTCTCCCCCCGAGGGCTGGCTGCGATGCCAGCGCGGGAGAAGGAAGAGCAGAGAGACTCGAGGACGTCAAGCGAGGCTCGCGGCGCCGGCTGGCAGGGACGCAATCCTCTGCCGTCAGGTGCTTCTTCGTGGGTCGAAGGAGCATACGAGCCCACTCGTACGCCGCGCCCACGACGCCGCTGGGCGCCGCGGCAGCGACGGCGGGGGGCACGATCCGGCCGCCACGCGGACCGTCCTACCGCTGAGATCGCGTGATACGCTCCGATCATGCGCACACGCCTTTCGTTCGCGCTCCTCGCCGCCGCGTCGCTCGCGGCGTGCCTTCCTCCCCAGGCGACCGCAGAGTCGCCCGATCCCTTCGCGACGGCCGAGAGCGAGATCGCGCCGTGGACCGAGCCCGCGCCCGAGATCGTGGAGAGCCCGGTGGGGCCCGAGACGGCGGAGCAGCGGGCCGCGCGGCTGCTCGCCAAGGCGCCCCTCGTGGACGGCCACAGCAGCGTGCCCTCGCCGCTGCTCGGCGGCGCGCCCCACCGGGCGAGCCCGGACCACGAGGCGACGGCCGAGGAGCTCGCCAGGATGAAGGCGTCGGGCGTCGGCGGCGCGTTCTTCTCGATCCACGTCAGCGCGTCCTCGGCGCAGGCCTCGTTCGGCGGCGGCGCCGCGCGCCGCGCGCTCGATCTCATCGACGCGACCCACCGGCAGATCGAGCGCCACCGCGACGCGCTGAAGCTCGCGCAGAGCGCGCGGGACGTGCGCCGCGCCAAGCGTGAGGGCAGGATCGCCGTGATCCTCGGCGTCGACGGCGGGCACGCCATCGAGAACTCCCTGCCGGCGCTGCGCTCGTTCTACCGGCTCGGCGTCCGCAGCATGGCGCTCACGCACACCACGACGAACAGCTGGGCGGACTCCGCGGGAGGCCCCCTCGAGCCCGGGGTCGCCCGCCACCGCGGCCTCTCCTCCTTCGGCGAGACCGTGGTCCGCGAGATGCAGCGGATTGGCATGCTCGTCGACCTCTCGCACGCGTCGGACGACACGTTCCAGGACGTCATGAAGGTGGCCAAGGCGCCGGTCATCACCTCGTCCACGATGCCCGCCGCCGGCCATCTCCGGCGCAACCTCGACGACTACATGCTGCGCGCCATCGCGGAGAACGGCGGCGTCGTCCTCGTGAACTCCTGGGCGCTCTTCCTCGACGCGACCTACGCGGAGCAGTCCGAGCGCTTCGTGCAGAAGCACGGGGCGCACCTCAAGGAGCTCGGCGAGCGGCTCCAGGGCGACGCGCGGGCGCTCCGCGAGGAGCTCGAGAAGCTCAAGGCCCAGGAAGCGCCGATGACGCCGCCGCCGCCCTCGCGGATCGCGGACCATATCGATTACCTGGTCAAGATGGCGGGGATGGATCACGTCGCCGTCGGCTCGGTCTTCGGCGATGGGGAGGCGCTCCAGGCGGGGAGCGCCGGCGCCGACGGGCTCACGGGCATCACGTTGGAGCTCCTCCGCCGCGGCTACTCGGAGGGGGACATCCTCAGCCTGCTGGGCGGGAACTTCGTGCGCGTCCTCGAGCAAGCCGAGGCCTACGCGGCCGCCACGGCGACCACGCTGTCCGGGCACGGCAGCACGCGGCAGCTCACCGCGGCCGAGCTGCGCGAGCTGCAGCTGCTGGACGCGCCGCCGCCGCCCCCGTCGTCGCGGGGGCCGCAGTGGTGGATGGCGCCGCCGCCCGCGCCGGCCGCGCGGCCCGCGAAGGTCGCGGCGCCGCCGCCCCCGCCGCCGGAGCTCGCGCCGTCGCGGTAGGCTCTCTCGGCGGGCCGGCCGGGCGCTCGGCGCGGAACTCGGCGCGGAACTCGGCGCTGAGCGACCGCCGGTTCCGCGCGGCGACGTCTCGGGGCATCCGAACGGCTTGGGACCGATCTCAGATCGTCCTCACGGACGTCTCGTAGCTGAGCCGGGGGCCGCGCGGGTAGAGCCCTTCCGGTTTGCCATGGCCGACCATGCAGATGAAGTTCGATCTCAGCGAGGTGCCCTTGAAGAAGGCCTCGTCGACGAGCGCGTTGTCGAACCCCGAGAGCGGGCCGACGTCGAACCCGAGCGCTCGCGCGGCCAGCATGAGGTAAGCCCCTTGCAGCGAGCTGTTCCGGAAAGCCGTCTCGTGGCTCAGCTGGGCGTTCGACGTGAAGTACGGCTTGACGTCGAACGCGGGCCACAGCTCGTCGAGTCGCTCGTAGAACCGCTCATCGTAGGCGATGACGATCGTCGCGGGGGCGCGCTCGACCTGGCGCCTGTTCGACTCCATCAGCGCGGGGTAGAGCTTCTCCTTCGCCTCTTTCGAGCGGATGTTGAGGAAGCGGGCCGGCATCGAGTTCACCGACGTCGGTCCCCATTTGAACAGCTCGTAAATGGCCTTCAGGTCCTCGTCGGTCACGTCCTGCTCGGTCCAGTCGTGATGCGAGCGCGCCTCGGTGAAGATCTGTTTCAGGGCCTCGGGCGGCAAGATCCTTCTCATGTGTCGTCTCCCGTTGGCCTCATTGTCGGTCGCGGCGGACGGTTTGACTACGCCGGATAATCCGGATAGTCTGTCCGGGGGTACGGATAATGAGCTGGGACCTGAACGCCACGAGGATCTTCGTCGAGGTCGTCGCCGCGGGCTCCTTCACGGAGGCCGCGAAGCGGCTGGAGATGCCCTCCTCGACGGTGAGCGACCGGGTCGCCGCCCTGGAGAAGGCCCTCGGCGTGAGCCTGCTCACGCGGACGACGCGGAGCCTGCGGCTGACCGACGCGGGCGAAGAGTACTTCAACAGGAGCGCGCCGGCGGTCCGTCAGCTCGTCGACGCGTTCGATGAGACCTCCGGGGCGCAGGCGCAGCCGAGCGGGACGTTGCGCCTCGCCTGTCCGGCGGAGTTCGCGCCGCTTCAGATCGCCGAGGCGGTGGCCGAGTACCGGAGGAGATTTCCGCAGATGAGCGTCGAGATCCTGTTCTCGAACGAGCTCGCGCACCTCCATCGCGACCGGATCGACGTCGCGATCCGCGGGGGCCACCTGAAGGACTCGAGCCTCAAGGCGAAGAGGCTGGGCGTCGGCCGGATGATCCTGGCGGCGAGCCCGAAATACCTGCGGCGGTCCGCCCGGATCACCGCTCCGGCGGACCTGCGCGCGCACTCGTGCCTGGGCTTCCTCGGCCCGGACAAGGCCGGCTCCGAGACCGTCTGGAACCTGCAGACGGCCTCGGGCCTGAAGGCAAAAATAAGAGCGAGGATCACCACGAGCGCGAACTCGTTCGCGGCGATGGAAGAGCTGATGAAGGCCCACGAAGGGATCGGCTTCGTCCCCGAGAGCTTCATCCGGGGATCCCTCGGCCGCGGAGAGATCGCTCAGGTCCTCCCGGAGTGGTCGAGCGGCCTCATCCCGATGCACCTCGTCTTCCCGGCGCATCGAACCCAGCTCCCCAAGGTCCGGGAGATCATCCCCCTCCTGACGGCGAAGATACGACCTCTCCTGTCGAGCGAACCGTAGGCTCGGGGCTCGTCACCGGCTTCCTCTTCGACAGCAGGAACCACGACGATCAAATTCCGCCTGAGATATCGCTCACGGTCACGAGGGAGGTGATCCCTTCGATCGTCACGTCCGGCGGCGTCCGGCACATCACCCCGAACTGTAGCTCTTTACCGATAAGCTGCGCGCTGGCTCCCTGGTACAACTCACGAACGCCGGAAATCTTCGAAAGTGCGCCGGTATCTTGCATGATCCCATCCCTATCATACCACATGAGCCGGCAGCTCGGGCAAGTCGCGCCGCCCACGCAGGAGTTCGAGTTCGAGGCAGCCGTGTTGTAGAGATCCGAGTAGTAGACCGTCGTGGCTGTGACGCTGCGATTATGCTCCCGACTGTCGTCCGAGGGTGGAGCGATCGGGCAGAAGATGTCGACGGGAGAGCTCCCGAGGTTCGTGACCCCACCCCCGTTCCGATAGACGGTCTCGATCGCACCTTGCGTGCCCGCCGGCGAACATTCGACGCCGCTCGTCTGAACGTAGTTCCAGCCGCTGGTCGATATCGTGGTGTCGTCCTCCGGATCGCCGCTTCCGTGAGTGCAGTCACCCGTGAGCTGGCAGAGCTTGGCCTTGTAACCGAGAATCGCCGTTCGTTCGGGCACCGAGCACACGAACTCCAGGCCCTTCACGACGGTATCCTCATGGGCCTCCAGCGTGGTGCCGTTGCCCGTACCGCCCGCCCACTGGCCACCGCCGCTCGTCGACCCCGCCACGTCGAGCCGACCGACGCCGGAGCCGCCGGTGTTCGAGACCGAGGCGCTGTAGTAAACAAAGCTATCGGAGGCGCGCATCGCGGCGTAGCAGCTCACGGTCCGCGTCCCCGCTCCTCTGCGATCGAAGTAGACGATCGCCGAGAGCGCATCCCCCCAGCGCTTGGCGTTGAACGCCGTCGTCCCGTTCGAGCCCCAGCGGCCCGACAAGGCGATCGGGCAGATGACGTCGCGCTCCGAGGTGCCGGAGTTGTAAATCGCGCCGCTCGAATCCATCCGATCGGTGGCGAGCGGGTACGCGAATGTACACTCTGCCCCCCCGTTCTTCATCAGCCAGGCTTTGTGCGTCGCGAGCGCCGAATGGCTCAACGAGAGAGCTGCGGCGACGAGCGCCACGATTGTGATCTTCTTCATGCCGTTCACCTGTCAATTCGCAGAGACCGTTGCTTCGTAGGAGCCTATGATGGAGCTAGCTGGCATGGTGCAGGCCAGACCCCACTGAACCGAGGTCTGCGACGTGAAAGGGTTGCTCCAGGAGAGGGTGTTGAACTCACCGGCAGGAGTCATGTAGGACCCCGCCGGCGCGCTGGCGCAACCCCCGGCGGTGGAGCACGCGTAGCGGGAGGTGCCCCAGACGATGCTGCCGCCGATCGATTGCGCGAACGGTGTGCAGCGCACCGACTCTCCCGTATGATAGTCCTTGACCTCGGCCTTCATCCCGGTCGCGGTCACTTCGGTCGCCATGCTTGATGAGACCGAATCCCCGTAGTAGGCGGTCGCGCGCCTCGTGATCGGGCAAACGATAAACACGGGCGCAGAAGCGTCGAACCTGACCGAGGTCCTCTGCACCGAGTGCGTCAGTTCGTCTTGCTCATCACCGAACGCAGCGCGGCAGCGGGTGCCGCTCATGTTGACGTGGTTCGGACCTCGAGTGTAGACGTACTGCGCGTGCGCCCCGACCGTGACCAGGCCGATCGCGCAGAAGGCCAGCGCCCCTATTCGTACCTTGTGTCCCATACCGTTCTCCTCTGTTCTCCGTTCACTTCGACGTCGAGCCGATCAAGGCTCGACGCCGCGCCGCGGCAGCGCAGCTCTCATCGCCGAGAGCCGCGCTCCACGGGCTCGTCGAGGCCGTCCCGAGGCAGCTCCTCCGGAAGTACGGGGCTGTCCGGCGGCGGCGCGTCGAGGATCCAGGTGACCTCCACCCGATCGCCGTCGCGCTCGATCAAGCCGCTGCGCATCTTGCCGGCTTGCCAGCCGTGGAACTCGCCCGTCCGGGTGATGGCCTCGGTGGCCTCCTCCGCCTTCACCGCGGATGCGTGGACGACCGTCACGGCGCAGCCTTTCGCGTAGCACTCCAGCGGCTCGAACGTCCCCGCGGCCCCCAGCTGCGCGAGCTTGCTCGTCCACGCGTCGACGACGGCCGACGCAGGCGCGAACAGGCGGTGGTCCGGGCCTGAAGCCCGGAGCGCACGCAAGACACGATCTCGATGCTCGCGCGGCGATGGCTCCCTCAGCGGCTCGGCGGGCTCGCTCGGAGGCGGCCCCGGATCGAGGGGCCGGTCGGGCGGAGAGGCAGCGCCGGCGGCGTGCTCATCAGCGTGAGCGTGCTGCGCGCGCTCCTCCGCTCCCGGGGCGGCGTTCGGCGCGACCGAGCCTTGCCGCGACGGGCCGTCTTCGTGCTGCCGCTCGCGCTCTGGAAGCGTCGCCCGGGCGCCGAGCTCATAGGCGAAGAACAGCGACCCGATCATCGCGCAGCCAGCGAGCAGCCGCCCCATCCAGCGGTCCTTGGAGCGCTCCGCCGGCAGCCCCGGAGAGCTCGAATCCCGTGGGGTCGAATGCAGCCCCGTCCCTGTCCCAGTGTCATGCTTGACCAGCTGACTCATCCCGTCACTTCCATCCTTACTTCTGCAGCCTGGACCGTGCCGCTCGGGCCCCCATGGCCGGAGCTGGCGAGCACCTGGTATCGGTTCGCGCTCGGCTCGAAAGCTCCGCAAGAACGTGGACGAACGATCGGCGCGGCTCGGGCTCGTGGCAGCTGTGTCGCCTGCGCGCTGGCTGCCAGCTCTGCCGGGGCGCTCATCGTCCGGAGACCCCATGCCCGGAGGCCCGATGTCTCGCGGTCGTCGTGAACGACGGTCCTCCTCGACCGCCGCCCGAACGTCATCAGCATCAGCACGCCTCGTGCCAGGTTCAGCGATGGCCTGGTCGTCCAGACATCACGCTCGGCGCGGAAAAGGCACGGCAGAGCCGGAAATGCGGGGCGATTCGCCGTTGCCCGTCACGGATCGCACCGTGACAAGTCACGGGTTGCACCGTGACAAGTCACGGGTTGCACCGTGACAAGTCACGGGTTGCACCGTGACTCGTCACGGGCCGCAGCGTGAGGGGCTGAGGCGGCGCGGCCTGCTCGCGGGCTCGGTGTTCTGATCCTCGATGCCCGCGGAGGCCTGAGCCGCGTCGTGCGCTTCTATGGCAAGGGCGGCCCCCCGTCGACCGCCTGCCGCCGCCCCTTTCTCTCTCCGCGCGCTGCCAGCACCCCGATGGCCATCAGGAGCTCCGTCGGCTGGATCGGCTTCGCGAGGTGCGTCTGGAACCCGGCGAGCAGCGCTCTCGTGCGGTCCTCGTCTCCGGCGTACGCGGTGAGCGCCACGGCCGGCACGTCCCCGCCGCGCTCCTGCGGCAGCGCCCGCACCCGGCGGATGAGCTCGTAGCCATCCATCCCGCGCATCCCGATGTCGCTCACGAGCACGTCCGGCCTCTCCAGCTCGAGCAGCCTCAGCGCCTCTTCCCCGGATCCTGCGAGCCGGACGCGCGCCTTGCGCTCTTCGACGAAGGTCCTGACCATGTCGCGGGTATCCAGGGCATCGTCCACGAAGAGCACCGAGATGCCGCTCAGGTCGGAGAGCTCGCCGATGTCATCGATGCTCGCCCGGGCATCGACCTCCGGCCCGTCCGTGCCGCCCTCCGCCGGGGCGTGGGCGACGCCGAGCGGGAGCTCCACGGTGAAGGTCGTGCCCTTTCCCACGCCGGCGCTCGTCGCCCGCACGGCGCCGCCGTGGAGCTCGACCAAGTTCTTCACGATGGCGAGCCCCAGGCCCAGCCCGCCGTGCCGCCGCGTCGTCGAGGCGTCGGCCTGGCGGAAACGCTCGAAGACGTGGGGGAGGAACTCGGGCTTGATGCCTTCCCCGGTGTCCGAGACGGTGATTTCGACGTGATCGCCGGCGCGGGAGACCTGCACCTGCACGCGCCCGCCCTCCGGGGTGAACTTGATGGCATTGCTCAGGAGGTTCCACACCACCTGTTGCAGCCGGCTCGGATCGCCGCGCGTCACGCCGACGGCGGGACTCGAGATTTTTTCGATCTGGATCCCTTTCGCCTCCGCCGAGGGCGCGACGGACGAGACGGCCGCGCCGACCACGTCGTGCAGGTCCAGCGGCTGCACGTCCAGGCGGAGCTTGCCCGACGTGATGCGGCCCATGTCGAGCAGGTCCTCGATGAGCTGCGCCTGCGCGCGGGCGTTGCGGTCGATGACCGCGAGCCCCTTGCGGAGGTCCTCGTCCTCGCAGCTCGACCGACGGCGCAGGAGGTGCAACCAGCCGAGGATGGCGGTGAGCGGGGTGCGCAGCTCGTGGCTGACCGTCGAGAGGAACTCGTCCTTCAGCCGGTTCGCCCGCTCGGCCTCGCTGCGCGCGGCCTGCTCCACCTCGAGCAGGCGCGCCCGCTCCTCCTCGGCCTGCTTGCGGTCGGTGATGTCGATCACCGAGCCGACATACCCGAGAAACTCGCCGCTCGGGCTGAACCGCGGGGCCGCCGCGTCGATGCACCACCGGTACTGCCCGTCACGGCGGCGGAGGCGGTAGTCGAGGCGGAACGGCTCCCGCCTGGCGTTGGCGGCGCGGAAGATGCTCGCCGAGCGCTCGGCGTCCTCCGGATGGAGCATGTCGAGCCAACCGAACCCGAGGCCGACGGCCTGAGCCTGCCCCGTGAAGTCGGACCAGACCTTGTTGAGGTAGGTGCAGTAGGCGTCGGGCCGGGTCACCCATATCATCACGGGGGAGTTGTCGGCGATGTTGCGGAATCGCTCCTCGCTCTCGCGGATCGCGTCCGCGGCCGCTCGCTTCTCCGTGATGTCGGTGACCATGCCGATCATGGAACGAGGCTGTCCGGCCTCGTCGTGCTCGACGGCGCCGAAGTCCGTGACCCAGCGGATCTGCCCGTCGGGGCGGACGATGCGGAACTCGATCGCATAGCCCGTCCGCCCCTTGAGGGCCGTTTGCGCCTCCGCCCGGACCCGCACCCGGTCGTCGGGGTAAATCCTCCGCTCGAACGCCTCGAGCGTCCCCTCGAACGTGCCAGGCGGGATCCCGAAGATGCCGCACACCTCGTCGGACCAGACGACGCGGCCGGTGACGAGATCCCAATCCCACACGCCGGTCTGCCCGGCGCGCAGCGCCAGCCGCAGCCGCGCCTCGTTCTCCCGCAGCGCCTCCTCGGCGTGCTTGCGCTCGGTGATATCCCGGACGACCCCGAGCATCACGAGCTCGTTCCCCGCGCGCTCGAAGGCGCCGGTCGACGCCAACCACAGGACGGTGCCGTCGGCGTGCAGGACGCGGTATTCGTCCTTGTAATGGGCTTCGGACAGCCTGGATCGAGCCTGCGCTATCGCCTGGTCGACCGTGCGGACGACGGCCGCGCGGTCCTCGGGATGGATGGCCTCGAGCCAGCGCGCGTAATCCACCCGGCCGCTCCCCGGACGGCACCCCTCGAAGAGCGCGCAGGTTTCGGGCGTCCAGGCAGCGGCTCCGCTGTCGATGTTGAACTCCCACAGGCCGATCCGACCGGCGCGGCTGGCTCGCCGCAGCCGCTCCTCGTTCCTGCGCAGCGCCTCGCTGTTGCGTCGCTCGTCGGCGACGACGGCCAGCACCAGCGTGGTCACGGTGGTCGCGCCGATGAACTGCTGGAGCAGCGCGAACTGAAACCCCTCGGGGGTGCCGAACGGCCCGTGCCCGTCGGTCGTGGCCTGGATCGCGACGACCGCGACCGGGAGCATTGCCGTCGTCGCGCCACGAGCGCCCCACGTCAATGCCGCCCAGGTCAGGGCGGGAAAGGTCAGCCATGGGCGGACCATATGGGAGGATTCAGGCCCGAAGCTCAGCCAGGCCAGGGCCCAGGCAGCCGCCGTGCACAGCGCGAGGTGCAGCCACCGCCCCCGGTCCCAATCGACCGGCTCGCCACGCGCCCAGCTCAGCACGAGGGGCGTCACCACGATCACCCCCGTCACGTCGCCGACCCACCAGTTGAGCCATGTCGTGGGCGCGTGCCTGAAGCCCAGGTCGAACGCGCCGGCGAGCGCGAACGTCCCTGCAGTGGCGGCGATGGCCGAGCTGCCCAGGGCGGCGGCGCTGACGATGAGCACGTCGGTCAGGCGCGTGAGCGCCGGCCGCAGGCGAGCGCGGCGCAGCGCCCATGCGCCGCCCAGGGCTGCCAGCGTGTTCCCGGACGCGAGGGCGGCCTTCACCCACAGCGGGAGGGACGGCGCTTGCAGGAGGAACGCGGCCATCGTCCCGGCGAACACGGCCGGCCACAGCCACGGGCCCCCGAGGAAGAGCCCGGCGAGCGCGACCCCCGCGGCGGGGAACACCGAGGAGGCGGCGCCGCGGACCGTCGCCCACTGGAGGCCCAACAAAGCCAGGAGGAAGTAGCTCGCAAACAACGCGGCGGCAGGGCCGAGGCGACGTGGCCCGTCAGCGTTTCCGCCTGTTTTCACGACGCACCTCCTTCCGCCTTCCGCCGTGCGACGCGCGGGGCGTGCGGGCCGGCTGTTGCTCGGTCGGCGGCCTCGGCACCTCGCGGATCACCTCGCTCGCAGGGCCCGAGACGCAGGAGAAGACCTCCTCGGCGATGCGTCTCCGAGGCGCCAGAGCGAATTACATGGCGAGGGGGCATTGTATGGATAAACGTCTCTCTGGCCTGCGTGCGATCTTTCTCTTACGCATGCGGGAGGAGCCGTCCAGACTCCCAGCCTCCCAGCCGCTGCGCTGGCGAGCGCAGCGCGCGGCGGCAGCGGGGCGGCGGCGACGCGGGTCGCGGCGGGCGGCTTCCGCCGGCCGGACTGCGCGGGATGGTTCCTGGCCCGCGCGCAGGGCGGATCGGCTCCAGGAGGAGGGTTCAGGAGCGCGTCACGGCGCGACGGATCCCCGGGCCGCCGCGCTCTTCGCTGCTGCCTTCAGCTTCTTCAGGTGTCCGTGCAGGGTCTCCGAGTCGAGGCCATGCAGCGTCAACCGAAAGCCAGCCTCCAGCGTCGATCGGGGCACCATGGGATGATGGTTGTGGACCAAGGCGACAGGCAGCGGGTCGTCCAGGATCTTGCCGACGTAGAGCGCGATGATCTCGTCCAGCTGCAGCGAATTGCTCGCCCGCCAGAAATGGTGGTCGGACAGGAACAGCGCATAGAGCGGCGTGTAGATCTCGATGGCGGTCTGCAGGTCGACGACGTTCAGCCAGGTGTTCGGGAGGTCGTCCAGGCTCGCGTCGTCGTCGGTGATGGCAGAGTAGTCGACCTCTCTCCGGGGCTCGATCTCACGCCCCTCTGCGCGGAGCTTCTCGTTCAGCTCGATGATGAAGTTGTAGAACGTCAGATCATGGACCGTGAACGTGTTGTCCAGCAGGTCCTCCAGCCGCCTGGTCCTCAGCGGCGTGGTCGTCTCGATGTCGATGCCCGGGACGTTGTCCTCGATGAATTTCAAGATCTCCGTGCCGATCGTGAAGTGGCGCAGGATGAGGTAATTGGCCTCCGGGGCGACGAAGAGCCTCAGGCCCCAGTAAATGGACCGATGCAAGAGCCACGGCGATTGCCAGCTCGCCGGGGCGAGGATCTTCATGAGCTTGATCCCGGAGATCGACAGGCGGGCGAACGGCCTGACGATCGGCATCACGACCCTGCGCGTGAAGCTGCGCTGGCTCTTCAGGAGGGCGGCCTTGGCCTTCTCGTCGATCGGCAACGACCGGTCCAGGTACAAGGCCAGCCACGGATCGGGATCGCTGGGATCGTGCTTCATCTTCCTGAAAAAGTCTCGAAAATCCATGTCAGTAGCTCCCGATCTCCTCGAGCTGGAGGCGGTAGAGCCGCGCGGTGACCCGTGCGGTCTTGAGGATCCTCGGCGCCATCCGCGGGAGGTTCAAGATGCCAGAGCGGAGCGCCTCCTCCAGCTCGCCCAGGTGATCTTCGTCGGCCTTGGCGTGATAGAGATAGAAGCCGACGGCCTGCGCCTCCAGGCGGAGCGCAGACCGCACGTGCTCGGCCCACCGGGCCGCGACCCGCTTGCCGAGGCCTTCGATGATGTACATGGCGCCGAGCAGGTCGAAGGGGTTCGGCTGATCGGCGCGATGGAAGATCCAGGCAGACAGGGCCTCGCTGCCGATGTTCAGCTCGTGCCGCGCGAGCCCGGCCGGGTCGCCGCCGCTCTCCAGGTAGTCCTGCTCCAGCATCAGGTAATCGCGGTGCTCCGCGGCCGCGTGGCGGATGAAGCGCGAGCGCAGCTCGGCGAACTCGTGGCCGATGTTGGAGGCGGCGCGCGCGATCCAGAGCGCCCCGTTCATGACCTGCGCCCGGTGGTTCAAGAGGAGCTCGTGGTAATCGGCCAGGCGAATCCGGCGCTCGAGCACGCGCCGCACGATCGGGATGTGATCCACCTGGGACTCGAAATCCAGCCAGATGGACGACAGGCCGCGCAGGACGGCCTGCGGTGAATCTTCGTCTCGAGGCGACGTACGTTCCGGAAGCATGCTGGACCTCCCTGGTGAGGACGGCGGGTCAGACGACGGTGAGCAGCATGAAGGCGATGACGCAGCGGCCGCTCTCCGGGATGAAGCCGAGGACCCGCTGGCCCGGCTGCAGATCCCGCTCCTCGATCAGCTGGTGCAGCATGAGGAGGATGGATGCGGCGCCCGTGTTCCCCTGGGAATAGAGGTTCGTGAACCAGCGGGCTTCGGGCACCATCGCGCCGGTCTTCGCGAGCAGCTTGACCATCTCTCCGCGGAGAGAGTGGGACGAGTAGTGCGCGAGGAAGTGATCGATGGCTCCGGGCCTCAGCTGCCGCCGATCCACGAGCTCGAGGTAGTGCTTCGCCCAGACGGGGAACATGCGGTGAAGCAGATCGAAGTCCTGCTTGAGGACGACGGCGCCCTGCTGCGCTGCGAGCGCGGGGCTGTCGTAGTGGCTCCAGGGCTTCCTCTCGCCCGCTCGGTTCCTGGAGGTGCCCGCATACATGCAGGGGTCGAAGCGGTCGGCGTAGGAGCAGAGATCGATCCAGTCCACCCTCAGGGAGCGACGCCCCTCGTTCGGCCGGGTCTCCAGGAGCCAGGCGCCGGCCCCGTCGGAGAGGGTCCAGCGGAGGAACTCGGTCTCCATCAACGCGGAGGAGCCCTCGCCTTCCTGCTCCAGACCGGCATAGAAGCCGGGCCGGAAGAAGCGGCTGGAGAGCTCGGCGGCGCAGGCCACGCCGCAGTCGTGCTCGCCCGCCTTCAGCTGGAGGTAGGCGGACTTGAACGCCATCATGCTGCTGGCACAGACGCTCTGAAAGCTGGCGATCTCCATGGGCCGCAGGCCGAGCTCGCCGTGGACCGCGCTGGCAAAACCAGGGACGAGGAGGTCGCCCTGCGTGGTGGCCGCCGCCAGGAAGGAGAGCCTCTCCGCGGCGATCTCGCTGCGGGAGAGCGCGTCCCGGATCGCGCGAGCCGCCATGTCTGCGCCGGTGTGGAGGTGCACGCCGTCCGGCGTCACCGCGTAATGGCGTGTCTTGATGCCGTTCTGCCGGAGGACGAGGCGCCCGAGCCTGGAGCGCCTGTCGTCGATCTTGCCGATGTACTGCTCCATCTCCTCGTTGGGGACCGGCCTGCCAGGCAAGAAAGCGCCAGTGCTGGTGATGTAGACGGAACGATCCATGATCCCTCTCCGTGGCAGCGATGGGCTGGGAGCTCGTCACGGCGGCCATCGACACTACCTCAGTCGCCCTCGCCGGGCCGAGGCCTAACGATGTCCGTCGGTCGCGTCCTTGCACTCTCGGTCGTGTCCGTCTTGGCCGGAACCTGCGGGCGCATGTCGACGCCTCGGGGATCGGCCGAGCCGTCCCTGGCAGCGGCGCCCTTGCGTTCGCAAAGGCCAGAGACCAGGGAGGGCTTCACCGGCGCGCTCCAGCGCGCCGACGCGTACGACCTCCGCACCGCCCGGTTCGACGGCGACCTGAAGCGAGGAATCCCTATGAACTTTCTGGATGATTCCCTGTTTCCCGAGAATCAAGAGAAGCTCGTCATCACGGTGGCGCCGTACGGGCCGGAGTGGGAGCCTGCCGATTTCCCGGAAGACATCGCGGTGACGATGGCCGAACAGGTCCAGAAGGCGGTGGACTGCTACAACGCGGGCGCCGCCGTGGTGCACGTGCACGCGCGCGACGCGGACGGCAAGGGCTCGAAGCGGCTGTCGATGTTCAACGAGCTGCTGGCGCGCCTGCGCGACGCGGTGCCCGATATGATCCTGCAGGTCGGCGGATCGATCTCCTTCTCGCCGGAGAGCGAAGGCGAGCAGGCCAGATGGCTGAGCGACGACGCGCGCCACCGGCTGGCCGAGCTCTCGCCGAAGCCCGACCAGGTGACGATCGCGATCAACACCACCCAGATGAACGTCGTCGAGCTGATGAGCGAGGACGACGTCGCCGGCAGCTCGTTCGCGCGGCCGGACGTCCACGAGGCCTACCGCGAGATGACCGTGCCGGCCGGCCCGGCCTGGGTCGAGGAGCACCTGAGGCGGCTCTCGGCGGCGGGCATCCAGCCTCACTTTCAGCTCGCCAACGTCCCTCAGCTCGAGACCGTGGAGCGCCTGATCCGCCGTGGCGTCTACGCCGGGCCGCTCAACGTCACGTGGGTCGCGATCGGCGGCGGGTTCGACGGGCCGAACCCTTACAACATGATGGAGTTCATCCGACGCGTGCCCGACGGCGCCTGCCTGACGCTGGAGACCCTCATGCGGAACGTGCTGCCGATCAACACGATGGCCATCGCGATGGGGCTGCACGCCCGCTGCGGCATCGAGGACACGCTGTGGGGACGCAAGGGGCAGCGCATGACCTCCGTGCAGCAGATCGAGCAGACCGTCCGCATCGCGCGCGAGCTCGGCCGCGAGCTCGCGGACGGCAAGGAGGCCCGCCGCATCTACAAGATCGGCGAGACCTACCGGAGCGCCGACGAGACGCTGGCGAAGCTCGGCTATGCGCCGAACCGCAAGGTGGGCGAGCGAGGGGTGCCGCTGCGCGCGGCGGCCTAGCGCCGGGGCGGCGTTCTCGGGGGGATTCGATGGAACACGCAGTCCGCTTCCACAAGACCGGCGGGCCGGAGGTCCTCTGCTGGGAGGAGGCCTCCGTCGGCAGCCCGGGTCCCGGCCAGGCCCGGGTCCGGCACGTCGCCGTGGGGCTCAACTTCGCCGACGCCTATTTTCGCAGCGGGCTCTATCCCGTGCCGCTCCCCAGCGGCATCGGGGTGGAGGCCGCCGGCGTCGTGGAGGCGGTCGGCGAAGGCGTCACGAACGTCGCGCCCGGCGACCGGGTGACGTACACCGGCTTCCTCGACACGCTCGGGGCGTACTGCACCGAGCGGATCCTGCCCGCGGCGCCGCTGATCCGGCTGCCGGACGGCATCAGCTGCGAGACGGCCGCGGCGATGACCATGCGGGGCCTCACGTCGGCTTACCTGATGCGCCGCATCTGGCCGCTCAAGGCCGGCGACAGCATCCTGCTGCACGCGGCGGCGGGCGGCGTGGGCCTGATCGTCTCCCAGTGGGCGAAGCTCCTCGGCCTCCTGGTGATCGGCGCGGTGTCGAGCGACGCCAAGGGGGAGATCGCGCGCGCCCACGGCTGCGACCACATCATCCATTCCGGCCGCGAGGACGTGGCGAGCCGCGTGCGCGCGCTGACCGGCGGGGCCGGCGTCTCGGTCGTCTACGACGGCATCGGCAAGGACACGTTCGCCGGCTCGCTCGCCTCGCTGAGGCGGCGCGGGCTGCTCGTGTGCCTGGGCACGGCCTCGGGCCCGGTCCCGCCGCTCGACGTGGCGCAGCTCGCGGCCAGGGGATCGGTGTTCGTCACGCGCCCGGCGCTCGCCGACTACATCGCCGATCCCGTGGAGAAGGGCGAGCTCGCGGGCGAGCTGTTCGGCCACGTCGCCGCGGGGCGGATCCGGATCGAGATCCACCAGCGCTACAGCCTGGAGGACGCGGCGCAGGCGCACCGCGATCTGGAGTCGCGCAGGACGACCGGGTCCTCCATCTTCGTCGTTTGACGCAGGAGATCGCCTGTTACGCGCGCCCACGCGCGCTGAACCCGGAGGACCAGAATGACCAGCTCAACGTCTGTCGGATCGGCCGCCGCTCGCGCGCCGGCGCGCGGCTCCATCCGGGTCGCGCCGCTCACCTGCACCATCGGCGCCGAGCTCGGCGGCGTCAGCCTGGCCGACGCCGCGCGCGACGACGCGCTCTTCGCGGAGATCAGGGCGCTCTTGTTGAAGCACCGGGTCCTGTTCCTGCGCGACCAGGACATCACGCGCGCGGATCACGTCGCCTTCGCGAGGCGCTGGGGCGAGCTCGAGGACCACCCCATCGCCGGCAGCGATCCCGATCATCCGGGGCTGGTGCGCATCTACAGGGACGCGAACAGCCCGCCGGATCACTACGAGAACTCGTATCACTGCGACGCGACCTGGCGCGAGGCGCCGCCCATGGCCTGCGTCCTGCGCTGCGTCGAGACGCCGGAGGTCGGCGGCGACACCGTCTGGGTCAACATGGTCGAGGCGTACAACCGCCTGCCCGAGCGCATCAAGCAGCGGATCGCCGGGCTCCGCGCGAGGCACAGCCTCGAGGCCACCTTCGGCGGCGCGATGGCGATGGAGAAGCGGCACGCGCTCAGGGCCAGCTACCCCGACGCCGAGCACCCGGTCGTGCGCACCCACCCGGAGACCGGCGAGAAGGTCCTGTTCGTCAACGCCTTCACCACGCATTTCGTCAACTTCCACACGCCGGACAACGTGCGCGTCGGCCAGGATTTCACGCCCGGGGCGAGCCACCTCTTGAGCTACCTGATCAGCCAGGCGGCGATCCCCGAGTACCAGGTCCGCTTTCGCTGGAGGAAGAACAGCGTCGCGATCTGGGACAACCGCTGCACCCAGCATTATGCCGTCCAGGATTACTGGCCTGCGGTGCGCAAGATGGAGCGCACGGCGATCCTCGGCGACCCGCCCAGCTGACCGCGTCGCGCCCGCGAGCGCTGCCCGGTCGACAGGCCGCCTGGCCGGGTCTACCGTACCGATCTCCCGCGATGCGAACGGCGGCGCGACCCCTGACCCGGCGACGAGCGCCCGCGCTCCCGGCGGCGCTCGCCGCCTGCCTGCTCGGCGGCGCTTGCTCGGACGTGCCGCCGCCCCTGGCCGGCCAGGGCGGCGCCGGGCCCGGCAGCGCCGGCGCGACGTCCGTGACGACCACCTACGTGAGCGTCGGCGCCGGCTTCGGCGGCGCCCCGGAGGAGCTGCCGCGCTCGTTCCTCGTGACCGGCGTGGTCACCGACGGCGCGGCGCCGCTCGAGGGCGCCATCGTGATGCAGGCCGGCGGCGCGCCGGCCCTCGTCACCGGCCCGGACGGCGCGTTCTCCGTCGAGATCACGCGCGACATCCCCGGTCAGCCGACCGTGGTCGCGGCGAAGATCGGGTATCGGACCGACGGCATCGAATTCGAGGCTGTCCCCGACGGGCCGGTGGAGATCGCCGTGCGCCGCGTGTCGCCGCCGGACAACGCGCTCGGCTACGCCTACGGCGACCCGGGCGAGGGCGATCCCCACAATTCGACGCGCTTCTGCGATCACTGCCACACGACGCTCGTGGCCCAGTTCCTCGAGTCGGGGCACGCGCGGTCGGCGAAGAGCCCGCTCCTCCAGGCCGTCTACGCCGGGGTCTCGCTGGCCCACGGCGACGAGGCGTCGTGCGCGGCCGCGGGCGGGCGCTGGAAGGCCGGCCGCGTCCCGGGGACCGAGGCCGGCGTCGCGATGCGGTGTTACCTCGGGAGCGGCGTGCTGCCGGATCTCAACCCGTCCTGCGGCGGCGCGGGGCGGCCGTCGTGCGACGACCCCGCGCTGCCCGCGGCGGAGCGGCCGGCGGCGTTCGGCGCGTGCGCCGACTGCCACGCGGCGGGGATCGACGGCCCCGCGGGCGGGCGCGACCTGCTCGAGGCCACCGGCATCGCGTTCGAGAAGGGCGACCACTGCGACGCGTGCCACAAGGTCCGCGACGTCGATCTGAGCAAGCCGCCCGGGGTCGCCGGCGCGCTGATGATCCAGCGCCCGCGGGAGCGGATCTCCGCCGATCCTTCCTCGAAGCTGCTCGACGTGATGTTCGGCCCGCGGCCCGACGTGCCGAACAGGTTCATGGGCGGGAGCTACCAGCCGAAGTACTCGACCTCGGAGTATTGCGGCGGCTGCCACGAGCAGAAGCAGGCGGCGCTCCTGCCGGGCGCGGCGCTCGACCCGGCGCGCTGGCCGGACGGGCTGCCGATCCACGAGACGTTCTCCGAGTGGGCCGGGAGCGCGTGGAACCGCCCCACGTCGCAGTGCCAGGCCTGCCACATGCCGGAGACCCCCTCGCTGAAGAGCAGCGTCGACGTGACGACCGAGGCGAACGCGAGCATCTCGCTCGGCTTCGTCCGCCCGCCGGGGTCGGTCCTCTCGCACGTCTTCCTCGGCCCGCTGCAGGGCGAGCCGCCGCTCATCCGGGGCTCGGTCGAGGTCCGCGTCGCCGCCGCCTCGGTCGCGTCGGGCGAGCTTCAGGTCACGGTCGCCCTGACGAGCGAGCTCGCGGGCCATGCGGTCCCGACCGGGGAGCCGATGCGCGCGCTCGTGCTCCTCGTCGCCGCCGAGGCCTGCGGCGCGCCCATGGCGCCGTCGAGCGGCATGACGGTGCACGACACGGGCGGCGCGCTCGCGGAGGCGCGCGTGGGCCAGGGCGCGCAGCTCTCGGGCGCGGCGCTCGCCTGGCCGGAGGGCGCGGCGCGCGCGAGGGCAGGGGACGTGGTGCGGGTCGTCCGCCCCACCGGCGTGTACGACGATTACACCGGCGTCGGCCGCTTCGCGGATCCGTCGCTCGACGCGGCCGACAAGGGGCTCGAGATCCGCGCGCCGGTCGGCGAGGCGCGGGTGGTCGAGGCGGGCGGCGGCGCGATCGCGCTGAGCGGCGCCATTCCGGCGCAGGACGGGGACATCGTTTACCTCGGCGCGCCGGTGCCCGCGCCGCCGGCCGAGGTCGAGCGACCGGCGGCCGCGTTCGCCGGCGCAGCGGGCTACACCTTCGCCAAGGTGCTCGTCGATCCGGAAGGCGCGCGGCACGCGCCGCAGCACCGCGCCGTCGACATCGCCAGCGACAACCGCATTCCGCCGGGGCACGTCGCGGTGACCTCGCACGGCTTCGCGGTCCCCGCCGGCTGCTCGGGGACGGCGAACGTCACGGCCACGCTGCTCTACCGGCCCGTCCCGCTCGCCCTCGCGCGCGAGCGGGGCGTCGACGCGCGCGATTCCCTGGTCGACGTGGCCGCCTGGCCGGTGCCGCTCGACTGAGCGGCGCGGGCGGTGCAGCGTGCCTGTGATCCGAGCGGTCACAGAGCTGCTGTCGAGCCCGTGCGCTCGCCAGAGCGCGAGCATGCCGCCGTGGTTCCGCCTCCCACGCAGAAGACGTCGTGTTCCAGCGCGAACCGATCGAGCTCATCGGTTGTGTTCGAGCATGTGAGAGCCAAAGCGGACTCGGCGGCTCGCAGAGGTGTTGTTGGGGTCGCTTACCCCCCTGGCGACCGCCGCCATGATAGACGATCGTCCGCTCGGGGCGTCGGCGCCTCCAACGCCGTGGAGGCGTCTCCGCTAGGCTGGAGCAAAGCGACGGGCGCCCGTGGTGAAGGCGTTGTGAGCGCGCGATGGCGGGGTATAGATGATCTAGGAAGCGACGAACGCTGAAGACAGGAGCGATCACCATGTCCACCGCGATGCCGATGACGACGACGAACTCCACGATGCCCACGACCGAGAAGACGTCGGGCGGATCAATGATGCCCAGCATGGGCACGGGCATGATGCCCGGCATGACGGGCATGGGCATGCCGATGATGCCCAACACGATGGGCATGGGCATGATGCCCAACATGATGGGCATGGGCATGCCGATGATGTCCAACATGATGGGCATGGGCATGCCGATGATGCCCAACATGATGGGCATGGGCATGCCGATGATGCCCAACATGATGGGCATGGGCATGCCGATGATGTCCAACATGATGGGCATGGGCATGATGCCCAACATGATGGGCATGGGTATGCCGATGATGCCCAACATGATGGGCATGGGCATGATGCCCAACATGATGGGCATGGGTATGCCGATGATGCCCAACATGATGGGCATGGGCATGATGCCCAACATGATGGGCATGGGCATGATGCCCAACATGATGGGCGCGCGCATGCCGATGATGTGTAAGATGTCCTGCGAGATGACCAAGGACGGGATGACCTGCAAGATGATGCCGGCCGAAGGCATGTCGATGGACATGATGAAGGACTGCTGCGACTCGATGACGAGGATGATGTCGGCCGGCATGCCCATGATGATGATGTGCGGCGGCATGCCGATGATGATGTGCATGCCCACCATGACCAAGTAGCCTGCACCGGCTACCTGGAGCGAAGAACGCCGGCGCTCGCCGGCGTTCTTCGTTTCCGCTCCCCGAATCCTCTCCTCAGCACGCGGGCCCGACGAGCTCGAGCGGCCGAGCGCGCGACACGTCCCAACACTCGTGGATCATCGTTCGGGTCGCCAGCCGCGAGCCCGTGGACCGGCGACGATCGTCCGAACGTGCTCTGCGAGCACCCGATCGTGCGCGACGGCGGCTCGCGCAGGACGCACCCATGGCGAGCATCCGGGCGGGCCCGCCGGCGAGCGGGCGCCCGCCGTCGACTGCGGGTGCGCCAATGGAGGATATTGTATGCGCGACGTCTCGATCATCGGTCTGGGTCTCATGGGTTGCGAGCTCGCTCGGGCGCTGCTCCGCGGCGGCTTCCGGGTCACCGTCTGGAACCGGACGAGCGCGAAGGCTGAGCCGCTCGTCGCGGAGGGAGCGGCGCTCGCGCCGAGCGTCGCGGCTGCGGTCCAGGCGAGCGCGGTCGTCATCGTCTGCGTCACCGACTACCAGGCGACGTACCACGCGCTGGCGTCGGAGGACGTGACCTCCGCCCTCGCCGGCAAGGTGCTCATCCAGCTGAGCACGGGGAGCCCGGACGAGGCCCGCGAGGGCGAGGCATGGGCGAAGCAGCGGGGGATCGAGTACCTCGACGGAGCCATCCTGGCGATCCCGAACCAGATAGGGAAGCCCGAGAGCGCCATCCTCGTCTCGGGGGCGGAGTCGGCGTACCGGAAGAGCAAGGCGCTCCTCGAGAGCATGGCCGGGACCGTGACGTACCTCGGGGGGCAGGTCGGCGGGGCGTCCGCGCTGGACCTCGCGTTCCTCTCGTACCTGTTCGCGGGCCTCGTGGGCTTCTACCACGGCGCTCGCATCTGCGAGGTCGAGGGCCTCCGCGTGGACCATTTCGGAGCCATGATGGCCGGCGCCGCTCCGGCCATCGGCGGGATGGTCAGGCGAGGTGGCGACGCCATCCACGCCGGAGACTACGAGAACCCCGAGGCATCGCTGGAGATCTGCGCGAAGTCGATGGACCTCCTCTTGCGCCAGGCGAGGGCAGCGGGGATCGACGACGAGCTCCCGGCGTTCGTCGCGGGGCTCTTCAGGAGGGGAGTGGCGGCAGGCTACGGGAGCGAAGCGCCGGCCGCGCTCGTCAAGGTGCTTCGCGCGGGTGCCTGACGCGCTGAAACGGTTCGACGGTTCGGTTCATCACGCTGACGAACAGCGGTTCAGCGCCGACCAGCCTGTCGTGGATGGCCCGCGGCGCACGGTCGATCGAACGGATGCGCGCGGGTACAATAGCGAGGAGGGATGCCGACGATGCCGAAGACAATGAGGTTGATCTGGGGAGCTCTCGTGGCGCTGGGCTCGATCCTGGGCGGGTGCAGCGACGAGGCGACGCCGCCAGCAGATGCCGGCGGCGCGGGCGGCGGCGCAGGCGCGGAAGGCGGCGCGGGCGCGGAAGGCGGCGCGGGCGCCGGAGGCGATGCGGGCGCGGGAGGAGATGCGGGCGCGGGAGGCGGCGCGGGCGGGGGAGAGGGGGGATACGAGCTGGCGGGCGCATACCCTGCGAGCGGCGGGGACAAGGCGCGCCTCGTGGCCGTCGGCGACCTCGACGGCGACGGCGCGAACGACGTGGTCCTGGCGGGCGTCGAGGGCGCGTCCGCCGTGGCGCTGCGCAACAAGGGCGACGGCGCGCTCGAGCCCGTCGACACGATCGAGCTCGGCGGCGCCCCCTCGGGCGTCTTCCTGGCCGCGATCGATGCCGACCCGGTCCTCGACCTGGTGACCATCAGAAGCTGCGACGCCTTTCCGTGCGCCGCGGTGGAGGTCTACCCGGGGCTGGGCGACGGGACGTTCGATGCCCCGGTCGTGGCGCTGGAGGTGCCCGAGGACGGGCTCCACGAGCCCATGATGGCGCACGCCGCGCTGGGCGATCTCGACGGCGACGGGCGCGCCGAGATCTACGCCTCCCAGAGCTCCGAGCTGGACGCCTGGCTGATCCGGCGGGGCGAAGACGGCAGCTTCACCAGCGAGAGCGTGCGCGCGCTCGACGCGCCGGCGCTCGTCGACCTCGACGGCGACGGCGAGCTCGACCTGGCGGGCGGGGCGCAGGACGCGGATCTGTCCTCCACCGTGGTGATCCGCAACGAGGGGGACGGGTCGTTCCCCACGCCCGTGTCGGTGGCGGACACCGGGGCCTCCGCCGTCGCGACAGGCGATCTGAACGCGGACGGCAATCAGGACCTGGTCGCGGTGAACTACGCGTCGCTCTCGCTGCTGCTCGGCGCGGGCGACGCGGCGACCTTTTCGAAGGAAGATTGGATGTTCGAGGCGCCCCTCCTGTCGCCGGTGGTGACCGACGTCGACGGCGATGGGGAGCGCGACGACGTGCTGGTCCTCCAGGGGGACAGCGTGACCGTGTTGATCGGCGAGGGCGACATGTTCCGCCCCGCGCCCGCGATCCAGGTCGGCTCCGAGCTGCTCTCGCTCGCCATGGCCGACATGAACGGCGACGCGCGCCCCGACCTCCTGGTCACCCGGGGCGAGACCGGCGATCTGGCAGTCCTGCTCTGGACTCCTTGATCGCCCGGCGCGGCGCCTTCGAGCGCTGTGACCCGAGGTTCGCTTCGACCTCTCGCGCCTCTCTCACTCCTTGGCCGGCGACGTCATCTCGGTGGTCTGGTCCAGGGCCTCGGCGATCTCGGGCAGGATGCCGAGCCGCACGTAGATCGGCCGGGTGAGCCGCCGCAGCTCCGGCAGCTTGCGCACGAACACGCCGACCGCGGCGAGCGTCGCGACGCCGCCCCACAGCACGGTCGCCGGCGCGCCGATGCGGCCGCCCAGCCAGCCGGCGATCAGGCTGCCGAACGGGGCCATGCCGAAGAAGGCCATCGTGTAGAAGCTCATGACGCGGCCGCGCTTGTCCTCCTCGACGATCGTCTGGAGGAGCGTGTTGCTGGCCGCCATCTGCACCATCATGCCGCCGCCGATGATCGCCAGCAGCGGCGCCGACAGCCACACCGAGCGCGAGAGCGAGAACCCCACGAGGCCCAGGCCGAACAGCGCGCCGGCGATCCACAGCGCGCGCCCGAGCCCGAGGACGCTCCGCCGCGAGGCGAGCCAGAGCGCCCCGGCGACCGCGCCGACCCCCGACGCCGCCATGAGCAGCCCGAGCGTGTGCGCGCCCCCGTGCAGCACCTCGCCCGCGAACACGGGCATCAGGATCGTGTAAGGCATGCCGGTCAGGCTCACCAGGGCGAGCAGCAGCAGGATCGCGCGGATGGGCGCGAAGGAGGACACGTAACGGAACCCCTCGCGCAGGTCGGCGAGGACGTCGCCGCGCTTGGCCGCGCGCTGCGCCGGGCGGGCGATGCGCATCGCGAGGAGCGAGGCGATGACGGCGAGGTAGCTGATGGCGTCGATGGCGAAGCACCAGCCTTCGCCCACGGCGGCGATGAGCACGCCGGCGATCGAGGGGCCGAGCAGCCGAGCGCCGTTGACCATCGAGGAGTTCAGCGCGATGGCGTTGGAGAGGTCCTCGCGCGCCTCCACCATCTGGACGACGAACGCCTGCCGCGCCGGGGTGTCGAAGGCGTTGATCACCCCCTGGAACGCGGCCAGGGAGAGGACGTGCCACACGGTGATGGTGCCCGTGAGCGCGAAGGCGGCGAGCAGCGCCGATTGCACCATCGCCAGCACCTGCGTGATCACGAGGACGCGGTGGCGATCCCAGCGATCGACGAGGACGCCGGCGATCGGGGCGATGAGGAACGTGGGTATCTGGCCGGCGAACCCGACGAAGCCGAGGAGCAGCGCGGAGTTCGTGAGGCGGTAGACGAGCCAGCTCGTGGCGACGCGCGTCAGCCACGTGCCGATGAGCGACGCGCCCTGACCGAAGAAGAAGAGGCGGTAATTGCGGTGCCGGAGCGCGCGCCCCATCACGGCGAGCGTCGAGTCGTTGGGAGCCGTGCGCGGGGGTGAAGTCACGAAGCGTGAGCCTAGCATCGGGGCGCGGCGCGGCGCCGGCCCGGGCGGCCGCGGGCGCCCGTGGCAGCGCAATTTCGTTGCCCGGGTGCAGCACCTCGCGGCTGCCGGTCGCCCGGCGCCGCGGAGCGCACGTGCGGGCGGATCCGTGGTACGGCGAGCCGCGTCCAGCGCGGGCGGCTGCTAGGATGCGGAAGGGCCGGGCTGGCGGCGCTCGTCTCGAGGTCATCCATGGTCATCGCGCGATTCCTGGGTTGCGCGCTCGCGGCGGCGGCGCTGGCGGGCTGCAGCGAGCCTGATCCCATCGTCGAAGTTCGCTACGGTGCTTACGAGGGCGACCCCTATCCGAACCGGCGTCCGGAGATCGCGATCCCGGAGGGCGGAATGGGTGTGGTGACCGATAGCCTCTCCGATACGATCTCCCTCATCGCGCTCGAGACCGGGGAGCGGTTCGGCGTCCGCCCCGTGGGCCGCGAGCCCGTGACGATCGACGGGCCTCACCGCGTGGCCGTGGACGCCGCGGGCGGCGCGCTCTACATCGCGCTGTCGTACCCCGACACCGCCGGATCGAGCGGCCCCCACGCGGTGCACGGCGGGAGCGCGGTGGCCGGCTATGTCCAGAAGCTCGCGCTCGACGACCTGCGCATCCTCGGGCAGGTGCGCGTCGAGGCCAACCCGGGCGACATCGCGATCTCGGAGGACGGCGGGCGCGTGGTGGTCTCTCATTTCGATCTCAAGCGCGCGCTCGACAACCCGGACGACCTCGAGGCGGCGCGCTCCTCGCTCGCGGTCGTGGATCCCGACGCGGTCTTGCCCCATGGCTCGGCCGCGCCGACGCGCATCCCGGTCTGCAAGGCCGCGAACGGGATCGCCCTCTCGCGGCCGGACGGCGCTCGGGCCTATGTGGCCTGTTATGGCGACGACGCCCTCGCGATCGTCGACCTGACGGACCCGGACGCCGAGGTGAAGCTCGTCCCTGTCGGGCCGCCGCTCTCGTCCGACGCCCACGCGTCGTCCTACGGGCCCTACGCCGCCGTCATGTCGCCCGATCAGAAGACCATCGCCGTGAGCAACACGGACAGCAGGGAAGTGCGCTTCTTCGATGTCGCGTCGGAGACGTTCGACGAGGAAAGGACGATCCTCACGATCGGCGCGCCCTATTTCGCCGCGTGGACCCCTGACGGGAGCGCCATCTACGTGCCGACGCAGGTGCCCGACACGATCGCGCGGATCGGCATGACCGCGGACGACCGCGGCGCCGTCTCCCGGAACATCAGCGAGGCGTGCTTCAGGCCGCACCTCGCGGCGCTCGACGAGGAGCACGGGCTCTTCATCGTCTGCGAGGGCGACCAGACCACGACGCCGGGCAAGGTGCTCCGGCTCGATCCCGAGACGCTGGAGACGCGCAGCGAGGCCGAGGTGGGCCTCTTTCCCGACGCGTTCGCGCGCGTCGCGGCGGGGGCGCGATGAGGGCCCGACGTCGCCGCCGGCGACACGGGCAGCTGGCTGATCGGCTCGGGACGTGAAAATCGTCTTGTATAACGTCATGGCTTCCGTTATAGCGGACGCATGTCTCTTTGCCTCGTCGCCGCGCGGACGTTCGGTTCTCACCTAGGGGCCAGAGGCGCGTGTCGTCGAACGAGCTGTAGTTAGCCGCATACGCCGTGGCGCGAGCTGCGGCGCGGAGAACAGCGAGGCAGCGCGCCCGTGTCCACGGCGACGCGCCACGCTGTCGTTCGTCGTGACGGCCGAGCCACGCGGCTCATCGCCGTCAGCGTCAGCCCTTCTCGTGGCGTGCCGGCCGAGCTTTCGCCGGCGCGCGGAACGAGGCGTCCCTCCAGGACGGCGGCGGGTGCTCGCTTCCGACGGCGATCGGCTCCGGCATGCGGCGCTTTCAGCACTCCTGAGGAGACAGGTATGAAGCGGTTCTTCGGACGTCATAAATGGATTGGTTCGGCGCTCGCGAGCGGGCCCTGGTTGCTCGCCATGCTGGTCGGCCCGATCGGCTGCGGGAGCGACGACGACGCGGGCAACGGTGGCAGCGCCAGTCAGGCCAGCAGCTCGAGCGGCGGGACGGGCAGCGCGGGCGGCGGGACGGGCGGCGCGGGCGGCGGGACGGGCGGCGCGGGCGGCGGTACGGGCGGCGCGGGCGGCGACGGCGGCGGGACGGGCGGTACGGGCGGCGCGGGCGGCGGTACGGGCGGCGCGGGCGGCGGTACGGGCGGCGCGGGCGGCGCGGGCGGCGCGGGCGGCGGGACGGGCGGCGCGGGCGGCGGGACGGGCGGCGCTGGCGGCGCGGGCGGCGGTACGGGCGGCGCGGGCGGCGGGACGGGCGGCGCTGGCGGCGAGACGGGCGGCGCGGGCGGCGGGACGGGCGGCGGCGCCGCCGCGGGCTCGGGCGGCGCTGGCGGCGAAGGCGGCACCGCGGGCTCGGGCGGCGCCGGCGGGGAAGGCGGCGCGGGCGGAGGCGGCACCGGCGCCGAGCTGCCCAACATCGTCACCATCGTGGCCGACGATCTGGGCTTCTCGGACCTCGGCGCGTTCGGCGGCGAGATCAGCACCCCGAACCTCGACACGCTCGCCGCCGAAGGCCGCATCCTCACCGGGCACCGCTCCGGATCGCTGTGCGCGCCGACCCGCGCGATGCTGGTCTCCGGCACCGACAGCCACTCGGTCGGGCTGGGTCGCATGGGCGGTGGTACCGGCCCGCAAGCAGGGCAGCCCGGCTACGAGGGCTACCTGACCGACAACGCGCTGTCCGTCGCCGAGATCCTGAGAGACGCCGGTTACCACACGTACATCGCCGGCAAGTGGCACCTCGGCGACGACGAGGATCAGAGCCCGCCGGCGCGCGGCTTCGAGAAATCGTACGTCCTGCTCGGCGGCGTGGCGGCGTTCTTCAACGAGTACGCCGACCCGCCGACGACCGCGCAGACGCGGCTCTATCGCGAGGACGGCGTGTACACGCAGCCGCCGCGCGGCTTCTACGCGACCGAGCTCTACACGGACAAGCTCATCCAGTACATCGAGAGCAACCGCGCCGACGGCAAGCCGTTCTTCGCGTTCGCGACGTACACCGCGCCGCACTGGCCGCTCCAGGCTCCGCCCGAGTACATCGACAGGTACCGCGGCCGCTACGACGCGGGCTACGACGCCATCCGCGCGCAGCGCCTCGCGCGGCTCAAGAGCCGCGGCATCATCCCCGAATCGTTCACGCCGAACCCGCGCTTGCCGAGCGACGGCACGAGCCCGAAGACCTGGGAGCAGCTGACGCCGGAGGAGAGGACCTACGAGGCGCGGCGCATGGAGATCTACGCCGCCATGGTCGAGAACCTCGACGCCAACATCGGCAGGTTGATCCAGTACCTCAAGCGCGTGGGCGAGTACGAGAACACCTTCATCTTCTTCCAGTCCGACAACGGCGCGGAAGGCGGCAATCGCGAGGGCTTCGCCGCGAACGACCCGAGCCGCTCCGGAGAGGTGGTGAACACGCTCGAGAACCTGGGTCGACCGGGCTCGTACATCGGCGTCGGACCCCGCTGGGCCGAGGTGAGCGCCACGCCGTTCCGGCTGTGGAAGAGCTACACGACCGAAGGCGGCGTCGCCGTTCCGGCCATCGCGCGCCTGCCGGGACAGCACCACGCGAAGCCGCAGTTCGACGGGACCACGCACGTGGTCGATTTCCTGCCGACCGTGCTCGAGCTGGCCGGCCTGCCCAATCCGGGGAGCACCTACAAGGGCAGGGACGTCGAGCCGATCAGCGGGCATTCGATCCTGCCGGTGCTCGACGATCGGGCGACCGCCGTGCGCGCGCCCGGTGAGACGTTGATCTGGGAGCACGGCAACCACCGCTACGTGATCCGCGACAACTGGAAGCTCCTGTGGCTCGGCGCGCCCTACGGCCCGACGCCGCGCGCCTGGACGCTGTACGATCTGGCCACCGACCGCGGCGAGATCAACGACGTGTCCGCGGCGCATCCGGAGCTGACGGCCGAGCTCGCCGCGGCGTGGACGCAGTACGCCACGGACCGCGGCGTCATCCTCACCGAGTAACCGCGCACCGCGCCGCGCGCGAGACCCGGGCGTCCCTGCGCGACCCGGGTCCCGCGGCGGCGCTCGCCTCCGCTCCGCCCATGGCTGATCCCCGACCCGTTCGCTGGTGGTCCATCGCCGCCCTGACCCTGGCGCTCGCCGGGATCGTGGTCTGGCGCGCGCCCGCGCGCCCATCCTCGCTCACGCCAGCCGACGCCTCCACCGCGAACGCTCCGGGAGCGACGCCCGGGGCGGCGCACGGCGACGCCGCGGACGCCTCGTCGGCTCCGGTGCAGCCGGTGAGCTCGGCGGAGCGCGCAGCGGCCGGCTTCGTCGGCAGCGACCGCTGCGCGCCCTGTCACGCCGCAGAGCACGCCGCGTGGCAGGGCTCGCAGCACGCGCGGGCCATGCAGCACGCGAGCGCCGCCACCGTGCTCGGGGACTTCGAGGGGGCGCGCCTGCGCTACGCCGGGCAGGTCCACCGCTTCGATCGCCAGGACGGCAAATACTGGGTCACCACCGACGGCCCCGATGGCCAGCTGCACCGTTACGAGGTGCTGTACACCTTCGGCGTCGAGCCGCTCCAGCAGTACCTCGTCGCCGGCCCGGGCGGACGCTTGCAGGCGCTGCCGTTCGCGTGGGACGCGCGCCCCCGAGCGCGCGGCGGGCAGCGCTGGTACCACCTGCACGAGCGCGACAGCGTGCGCGCGGGCGACGTGCTGCACTGGACCGCCGCCAGCCAGAACTGGAACCACATGTGCGCCGAGTGCCACTCGACGCACGTCACGAAAGGGTACGACGCGGCCGCGGACCGCTTCACCACCACCTGGTCGGAGATCAGCGTCGGGTGCGAAGGCTGCCACGGCGGCGGCGCGCGCCACCTCGACTGGGCCGAGGCGCGGACGCCGGACCCCTCGAAGGGCCTCGACGTGCGCTTCGACGAGCGCCGGAACGCCACGTGGACGCGGCTGCCCAGCGGCACCGCGCGGCGCGACAAGGGCCCCTCGAGCGGCACCGAGAGCGCCGCGTGCGCGCTCTGCCACAGCCGCCGCGAGAGCCTCTCGCAGCCGTTCCGGCACGGCGCCCCGCTGCTCGACAGCGTCGCGATCGAGCTGCTGACCGCGCCCTTCACCACGCCCGACGGCGTGATGAGCGACGAGGTCTTCACCTACGGCTCGTTCCAGCAGAGCAAGATGGCGAACGCCGGCGTGACGTGCAGCGACTGCCACGAGCCGCACGCCGGCCGCCTGCGCGCCGAGGGCAACGGCGTGTGCGCGTCCTGCCACGATCCGGCGCGCTTCGATGTCCCCGAGCATCATCACCACCGCGCCGCGAACGCCGCCGCCGCGCCCGGCGCGCCCGCCGCTCCGCGCTGCGTCGATTGCCACATGCCGGCGCGCACGTACATGGGCGTCGACGTCCGCCACGATCACGGCTTCCGCGTGCCTCGGCCGGATCTCTCGGCCCGCCTCGGGATCCCGGACACATGCACCGACTGCCACGCGCAAAAGCCCGCGAGCTGGGCCGCCGACGCGGTGCGAGCCTGGCTCGGCCGCCCGGCGCAGGGCTATCAGGGTTACGCCGAGGTCTTCGCGCGCGCGCGCACCGCGCCCGGCGACCCGGCCGTCGCCGCCGCGCTCCAGCGGCTCGCGGAGGACCGCGCCGTCCCCGCCATCGCGCGCGCCACCGCGCTCGCCTCGCTGCGCGCCGCCCCGACGGCCGCGTCGCTCGCCGTCCTCCGCGCCGCGCTCGCCGATCCCGACCCGCTGCTCCGGCGCGCCGCGCTCGGCGCGCTGGAGGGCTACGACCCTCGCCGCATCGCGGCCGTCGCCGCGCCGCTCCTCGCCGATCCGGTGCGCGGCGTGCGCGTCGAAGCCGCGCGCGTGCTCGCGGGCGTCGACCTCGGCGCCGTCTCCGAGCGCGCCGCGCAGCAGCTGGACGGCGCGCTGCGCGAGTACATCGCCACGCAGACCCTCAACGCCGATCGCGCCGAGGCCCAGAACAACCTGGGGCTCGTCTTCTCCCGCACCGGCGAGCCGCGCGACGCCGAGCAGGCCTACCTCGCCGCGCTCCGCATCGAGCCGGGCTACGTCCCCACCTACGTGAACCTCGCCGACCTCTATCGCGAGCTCGGCCGCGACGCGGACGGCGCCGCGCTGCTCCGGCGCGGCATCGCCCGCCTCCCCGACCAGGCCGAGCTGCTCCACGCGCTGGGCCTCGCCCTGGTCCGGCAAGGGCAGCGAGACCAGGCGCTCGAGCCGCTGAGGCGCGCCGCCGAGCTCGCGCCCGAGCAGGCGCGCTTCCAGACCGTCTACCAGGCCGCGCTGGCCGCCTTGCGGCCCTCCAGCCCGGCGCCTCACGCCCAGCCCTCGCTCTGGCGCCCGTGAGCTCTCCATCGCTCGCCCGCGCCGCTAGCGCGGCCGTCGGCGATGTGGGAGAGCGTCGGGCCCGCGGGATCCGCGACGCGTCCGGTGAGCATGGCCAATTACGTCTCGGTCTTCCTCGTGTCGCTGTCGGCGATCTTCTTCGTCGTGGATCCCATCGGCATCGTGCCGCTGTTCCTGACGATGACCGCCGGCGATCCCCCGGAGAAGGTGCGGCGCACGGCGCGGCGCGCGTGCGCCGTCGCCGGCGGGCTCATGCTCTTCTTCGCGCTCTTCGGCGGCGTCATCTTCAAGGTCTTCGGCGTCTCGCTGGCCGCGTTCCGCGTCGCGGGCGGCCTGCTGCTGCTCGTCACGGCGCTCGACATGCTGCGCGCCCGCGCCTCGGCGACGCGCACCACCCCGTCCGAGCAGCAGGAGGGCATCGAGAAGGAGGACGTGGCGCTCGTGCCGCTCGCCATGCCGCTCCTGGCCGGGCCGGGCGCCATCGCCACGGTGATGGTGCTGATGGCGCGCGGGGGCAACGACCCCGTGGCCATGGCGCTGGTGCTCGCCAGCGTGGCCATCACCTTCGCGGCCTCCTACCTCGTGCTGCGCGGCGCCGGCTTCGTGCAGCGGGCGCTCAAGGCGTCCGGCGTGGCCGTGCTCGAGCGCGTCATGGGCCTCATCCTGGCCGCCATCGCCGTGCAGTTCATGGCCGACGGCGTGAAGGAGCTCTGGCGCGGGTGACGGCCGCGCCGCGCGCCGCGGCGTCGAGGATCACCTCGAGGGCTCCCCCGCGGAGCGGGAGCTCCGGAGCAGCTCGCCCCTCCGCTGCTCGTAGGCGGCCTCCGAGATGCAGCTCGTGAAGCAGCGCGTGTGGACGAACCGGCCGTCGCGCCGGAAGACGTTCGCGTTGATGAGCACGTGCTTCACGCTGCCGTCCTTGGCGCGCAGGCGGGCCGGGTAGGAGAGCAGCCGGCCGGCGCCCGCGAGGGCGCCCAGCACGTGGTCGATCACCTCCCTGTCGACATGGAATTCCGCGATATGCCGGTCGATGTACTCGTGGGGCGCGTAGCCGAGGAGCTCGAGCTCGAGCTTGTTCGCCCACAGGATCTTCCCGCCCGCGTCGACCAGGTGGACACCCAGAGAGGCGTTGTCCAAAAAATCCTGCCAGTCCTCGAAACGACTCTGTGCATGCATGGATCCAGCGGCGCAGTCTGCCAGTCCCGGCGCGACCGACAAGGGTGGCGTCGGCCGGGGCGAGCGGTGGAGTCCGCGCCGCGAGGGCGGCGGTCGGCCGAGCCCGCGCGCGCCCTTCGGCTCGGCCCGGCCGGCGGGCGGCTACGCGGCCCGGCCGTCGCGGCGCGCGCCGGGCGCCCCGCGGAAGACGTGCGCGTGGGCGCGCGCGAGATCGCGGAAGGCGCGCGGCGCGCGGCCGGTCACGCGCTGCACCGTGTCGGTGACGCGGTCCTCGGCCCCGTCGCGGATGGCGAGGTCGAGCCGCGCGAGGAACGCGGCGTACGGCTCGGGCATCCCCGCGTTCACGAGGTGCGCGCGGGCGGCGCCCTCGTCGGCGCGGACGTGGCGTATCGGCCGGCCGGCGACCTCGGACAGGATGGCCGCCACGTCGTCGTGGCTGAGCGCCTCCGGACCGGTGATGACGTGCGCGGCGTCGTGGGGCGCCTCGTCGAGGAGCGCGCGCGCGGCGACCTCCGCGATGTCCTCGGCGTCGACGAAGCCGACGCGGCCGTCGCCGGTCGCGGTCGTGATCTCGCCGGGCCCGACGATCCCCGCCCAGCGCGCGTGGCGCGGGTCGACGAAGTTCTGCATGAACCACGACGGCTGGAGCACGGTCCACTCCGGCGCGCGCTCGCGGAGCGCGCGGTGGACGAGGCCGAGGCCGGCGCTCCCCTCCGGCACGACCGAGGCGCTGAGCAGCACGAGGCGGCGCACGCCGCCCGCGAGCGCGCGCTCGACGAAGGGCAGCATGAGCGTCGAGGGGTCCTCGACCAGCGCGGGCGCCAGGAGGTACGCGCGGTCGACGCCGCGGAGCGCCTCCGCGTGCGTCGCCGGGTCGGCCCAGTCGAAGCGCGCGTGCTCCACGCCCTCGCGGCCGGCGGGCGCCGTCCGGCTCGCGACGCGGACGCGCGCGCCGGCGGCCTCGAGCCGCGCGGCGAGCGCCCGCCCGGTGGTGCCCGTCCCGCCGATGACGAGGACGCGCGGCCCGCCGCTCCCTGCGCGCGCGCTCACGACGCCCCCTCGCGACGCGCGGCGACCTCGCCGAAGGCCTCGGCGACGGGCGCCGGGTTCCAGTACTCGCGGTACCGCACGACCTTGCCGTCGCGCGTGGCGACGACCATCACGTAGTCCTGCTCGTAGCGTTTGCCGCCCGGCAGGATGATCGCCGAGCCGTGCACCTCGGCGAGCGCGACGTCCGGATCGGTCGTCCGATACCGCCGCACGTCCCGCAACGACAGGTCGCGAAAGCGCTCGATGGTGCCCTGGAAATGGCGCCGGATGGCCGCTTTGCCCTCGAATCGGCCCGGCACGCCGAGCGCGGTCGCATAGGGGAACTCCACGATGGCGTCGTCGGCGAAGAGGGCGAGCCATCCCTCGATGTCGCGGACGATGAGGTCGAGAAGAGCGTCGAGCGCCTGCGCGGCGTCGAGCGGGCGTGAATGCGGCAGAGGCTGAGTCATACAAGGCCCTTTCGTGGTGGGTGACGGGGAAAACGTAGCCAGGCCGCCATTGCCGCGCGTCCGGCTCTCCGATCCGCGCGTCCACGGACGGCGCCTCTGGCGGGGCCCCGCGCGTGCGGTACAATCGATCGCGCCATGTCTGCCGCGCTCGATGAAATGGCCCGGAGCATCGCGCTCCGCGAGGCCGAGGTGATGCGCTTCGCGCTCGGCGATCGCTGGGGCAAGCGGCAGCCGGCGCAGCGCGCGTCCGCCCGGGTGTACGCGGCGGAGCGCGGCGGCGGGTGGATCGATGTCGCGCGGCGGCGGCTCGCGTTCGGCGCGGGAGAGCTCGTGTTCCTGCCGCGGGCCGACGCGCACGCCATCCGCGATCGGCCGACGACGTCGCTCGAGCAGCCGGAGGCCCTCTGCCGCGGGATGCACGCCGTGGCCGACCGCGCCCTGGCGACGGAGGCCCCGCCGGAGGCGCACCTCGTCATCGTCGACCTGCACCTCGACGCGGCGGGCGCCCCGTGGCTCGCGCTGCTGCCGCCGGCCGTGCACATCACGGGCGCCACGCCGGGCCTCGCGCGCTGGCTGGGCGAGACGCTCGCGCTGCTCGCGGGCGCGCGGGACCTCTCGCCGGCGCTGCGCCGGTCGATCGGCGAGACGTGGGCGCACGCGCTGTTCGCGAGCGCGCTGCGCGACCCCGGGGCGTCGCTGCCGCGGGCCGAGGCGCTCCGGGACGAGCCGGTCGTGGCCGCGCTGGCGCGGGTGCGCGCCTCGCCCGAGCGCGCGTGGGAGCTCGGGGAGCTCGCGCGGCAGGCCGGGCTCTCGCGCTCGGCGTTCGCGGCGCGCTCGACGGCGCTCCTCGGCGAGCCGCTCGGCCACCACGTGCGCCGGCTGCGGCTCCAGCGCGCCGCGGTGCTGCTCGGCGAGACGACGCTCCCCGTGAAGCTCGTCGCCGCCCGCGTCGGCTACGACAGCGAGCCCGCGTTCGCGCGGGCCTTCGCGCGGGCCCACGGCGTGAGCCCCATCGCGTACCGGCAGGCGAGGCGGCGAGAGGACGGCGCGCCCGAGATCCGCCGCGCGGGGTGACCGGCGCGGGAGCGCCGGAGCGCGGCGCGGCGGGCCTCGCGCCGAGCCGGCTCCGGACACCCGCGCGCGCCGGCTGGGGCGCGGCGACACGCTGGCACGCTGGCACGCTGGCACGCTGGCACATGCGTCCGCGCGCGTGGCTCGCGAGCGCTCGCGCGCCGGGGCGCTCCGCGGGTCGCGGCGCTCATCGCTCCTCCGGGCCGGAGCGGCGCGCCGGCATCGGTGGCACCCCTCGTGCTTCGAGAGGCGCGCTTCCTTCCATGCAGCTTGCTTGCCGATGCCCCGTGCTCGACGAGGCGTCGCTCCGTCTGACCTGACTTCATTACAGGACGAGGGGATATGTACAATCTAGACAGCGTCGGCCGATGGTTGGGTATCGCGCTCCTGACCGGAGCGGCGAGCACCGGGTGCGGGTGGATCGCCGTTGATCCGGTGCCCGGCGCGACCGGTACGGGGGATCCTCCTGGCGTCACGACTGGCGAGGGCGTCACGACCGGCGAGGGTGGGTCAACGGGCCCCGGGGAGGAGCCAGCGACGGCCGGCAGCGGCGGTGGCGGTGTCGGCGGCACGGGTGGCGTCGGTGAAAGCGGTGTCGGCGGCGGGGGCGGTGGTGGCGCCGCCGACGGCAGTGGCGTGGGCGGCGCTGGTGGCGTGGGCGGTGGTGGAGCTGGCGGCGGCGAAGCGTGCGCCGGACCGCTCGCGTTCGCCGATGCGGCGCTCGAGGCGGCCGTGCGCGAGGCCGTGGGCATGCCGGACGGCCCCCTCCTCCCGGCCGACGTCGCGTCGCTCGACTACATCGACGCCAGGTACCGCGATATCCAGTCGCTCTCCGGCCTCGACTGCATCAGCTCGCTCATCGCGCTGGACCTCACCGGGAACCTCGTGACCGACGTCACGCCGCTGTCCTCGCTCACGGAGCTGCGCTACCTCGAGCTCGGGTCCAACCTGATCTCGGACATCGCGCCGCTGTCCTCGCTCCTCCAGCTGGAGCACCTGGGTTTGTCGGACAACGAGATCTCGGACGTGACCGTCGTCGGCGCGATGACCGAGCTGCGCACCTTGCGGCTGATCGCGAATCCGATCGGCGATCTCGGCCCGCTCGGCTCGCTGGTCAACCTCACTCAGCTGTACCTCGGCGGCTCCCCGCTCCCGACGCTGGCGCCGCTGGCGGGTCTGGAGGCGCTCCACGTCCTCGTGGCGAACGAGGCGGAGATCAGCGACATCTCGGCCCTGTCGACCATGACGAACCTGCGTCAGGTGATGCTCACCGTGAACCGCATCTCCGATCTGTCTGCACTCTCGAGCCTTCCTCACCTGTTCTACATCACGCTCTTTAGCAACTCGGTGTCCGACCTGTCGCCCCTCGTCGCCAACCCGAGCATCGGCGCAGGGGTCTCCCTGAACGTGGGCGGCAACCCGATCGACTGCGTCGCTCAGGCGAGCAACATCGCCGAGCTCAGGGCGCGTGGAGCGAACCTCGGCTCGGTCTGTCCCTGACGCCGCCCCCGCGAGGCGGAGGCGCTCGCGGCCGCCCACGGCGCGGCCGCGGGCGTATTCTCCATCGCATGAAGCAGAGCGCGAGGATAGGGGCGCTGCTCGTCGCGATGGCGGCGTGCGGCGGCGAGGAGGCAAGGTCCGCGGCCGGCGCCGGAGGCGCCTCGGCGGGCGCGGGCGGCGCGGGCAGCGCCGGTGGGGCCACCGGGCCCGGCGCGGCGAGCGGCGCCGGGGCCGGCGGCGAGGCGCCGGGCGTCCCGGCGTACGGCCGCTTCGGCGAGGCCAGGACGACCTTCACGCTGCCGGCGCCGCCCCCGAAGGAGGGCGAGCGCCCCGCGATCGCGGTCCCCGACCTGGCCACGGCGTTCCCCGAGGTCGACTGGAGCGCGCTCGATCGGCTCTACATCCCGGCCGGCGAGTACCGGAGCATCCTGCTCGGCGGCCTGCCCGAGCGCAGCGCCGAGCGCCCGCTGGTCATCACGAACCTCGGCGGCCAGGTCAAGGTCGGCGGCGACGCCGCCAATCACCTGTTCGTGCTGAAGGGCGGAAAGGGCTGGATCCTGACCGGCCGTCACGATCCCGTCTCGAAGACCGGCGACGCGGGGTTCCGCGGGCACGCCGAGGGCGGCTTCGCCCACAGCCAGGGGACCTACGGCATCTTCATCGACGACGCGTTCAGCAAGGAGGGCCTGTCCGGGCTGGCCATCGGCGGCGGCGCGTCGGATTTCGAGCTGGAGGTCATCGAGGTCGCGCGCGTCGAGTTCGCCGGGGTCATCGCCAAGACCGACGACGACGGGCAGGCCACGATGCGCAACGTGAAGGTCCACGACCTCTACGTGCACGACGTCGGGTCCGAGGGGATCTATTTCGGCAGCACGCAGGCGCAGCCGCAGCACGCGTTCGAGCGCCTCGAGGTGTACGACAACCGGTTCCTCCGCACCGGCACCGAGGCGCTGCAGGTCGGCCAGCTCGGGTCCGACTGCGAGATCCACCACAACGTCCTCGGGCCCGGGGCGGTCCGGTGGCGGTCGGCGTTCGACCATTACCAGGACGGCAACGTGCAGCTCGGCCAGCGCTACGGCAGCTCGAGCTTCCACCACAACCTCGTGATCGGGACGGGCGACCTCTTCGTCGAGGTGTTCCCGACGCGCGTGGACCAGGACCCGCGCTCGCCCGGAGACACGATCTCGTTCACGGACAACTACTTCGCCGACACCTCGCTCAGCGGCGTGTACACGCACGCGGTGGACACCGGGGCCACGATACGGTTCGAGCGCAACGTGTTCCTGGGGTTCCACTTCAACTACGGCGAGGTGTACCCCGACACGGAGGAGCCGGTGCAGGTCTTCGGCGTGGGGAGCAACGCGCCCAATCCGCACGTCCTCCGGGGCAACCGGGTGGACGGGCCCTATCCGTTCATCAAGTGGCTCTTCGACAGCGTGACGGCCGAGGACAACCCCACGGTCGCGGTGCCCCGGGCGCGCTTCCGCGACTTCATGGCGGGCGGCATCGACGAGAACTACCGCCGCCTGGAGTGGTGGACCGACCGCGCCACGCTCAGCCCCGACGAGCGCGCCGTGGTGTACCCGAAGGGCGCCTACGTCCTCCACCAGGGCGCGCTCTACGAGGCGCTCGAGGAGAACCAGGGCAAGCAGCCCGACCAGCACCCCGACGCGTGGCGGGCGCTCCCGCCCCCCGCGGACGACATCCGCCTGAGCGCCGACTCGCCGCACCAGGGGCTCGGCGTCCGCTGGCCGCCCCCGTGAGGCGAGCGCGGGTGATCGCCGCGTCGCCGCCGAGCGCGGCCGGGGTCGAGCTCGCGTGATCCCTCGACGAGCCGCTCCGCCGCCGCTATTCTCTCGCCGCCTGCAAGGAACGCAGGCCGAGGTGTAAGGATGGATACAGCCCAGTCAGACGATTGAGCCGCAGCAACCCCTGAAATCGTTGCTGCGGCCATCTGCTCTCGATCGTCCGACGCGTGCCGTCCTGGAGGCAGATCGCCGCCGAATGTCCACCATTTGCGCGGGTGTATCGTCGTGCCTCGAAATCGTTCAACACATTGGAATCTCTCGCTGTCCGCAGCGCTGCTGCTGATGGCCCCGTTCGACCTCTTGGCCTCGCTGGCCATGGATGTCTATCTGCCGGTGGTGCCGAGCATGCCAGGCATCCTCGGCACGTCGCCTTCGGTCGTTCAGCTGACGTTGAGCCTCTACATGGTCGTCCTGGGCGCCGGACAGCTCGTGTTCGGGCCCCTCTCGGACAGGGTCGGCCGACGGCCGGTCCTGCTCGGCGGCGCCGTCCTGTTTGCCGCCGCGTCGTACCTGCTCGCGGGCACCGGGTCCGCCGCGGCGTTCGTCGCCCTCCGCGTCGTCCAGGCGCTGGGCGCGGCCGCGGCGCTCGTCGCGACGTTCGCGACGGTGCGCGACGTCTACGCGGAGCGCGCCGAAGGGGCGGTGATCTACAGCCTGTTCGGCTCGATGCTGGCGTTCGTGCCCGCGCTCGGGCCCGTGATCGGCGCGCTGCTCGCGGACCACCTCGGTTGGCGCGCGATCTTCGTCGCGCTCGGCGCCGCCGCCACCGCGGCCGCGCTGAACGCGGCGCCGAGGTGGCATGAGACTCGGCCCGTGAACGCGTCGAAGCCGCGCGCGGCGTTCGGCGAGATCCTGACGGACGCCTCGTTCTGGACCTACACGCTCGGCTTCAGCGCGGCCATGGGCGCGTTCTTCGTCTTCTTCTCGACGGCGTCGCGCGTCCTGATCGATCGGGTCGGCCTCTCGCAGCTCGCCTTCAGCCTCCTGTTTGCCACGGTCGCGCTCGTCATGATCGCGACCACCCGGTTCGCGAAGCGGTTCGTGGCGCGGTGGGGGAGGGCCGGGAGCCTCGTCCGCGCGATGGGAATGCTGCTCCTGGGGGCCGCGCTGCTGGTCGTCGGGCAGGTGATCGCCGCCCCGTCGTTCTGGACCTTCGTCCCGCCCATGTGGGTCATCGCGATCGGCATCGTCTTCGCCAATTCGGTGACGGCCAACGGCGCGCTCCAGCGCTTCGGTGACGTCGCGGGCACCGCGACCGCGCTCTACTACTGCATCGAGAGCCTCGTCGTGGGGGTCGTCGGAACGACGCTGGTCGTCCTGCTGCCTGGGGACACGGCATGGCCGCTCTCGGCCTATTGCGCGCTCATGGCCGTGGTCGTGCTGGGCCTCGTGTGGCGGGTGGAGAGGTCCCCGGCGACCGCCGTCTCGCCGGATCCGGCGCGCGCTCGCGAAACCTGAGCTGCTTCGCCGGCGGGAGGAGGAGCCTCTCCTCCTCCCGCTCCAGCCGGGCCCCATCGAAAACCTCGTCGATCGGACCGAAAGCCCCGCCCTTCAGGGGCTCGGCGCGCGGAGCTACGACGGGGACATGGCGAGCGAGACCGACGACCCGCTGCTCACGCGACGCGCGTGGCTTCAGGCGAGCGCGGCGCTCGGCACCGCCCTGGCCGTCCCGGGCTGCGCATCGGGTTGCGGAGCTTCGCGGCCAGCGTCCTCTGCGAGGAAAGCCAACATGTCATACGACGTCATCATCGTGGGAGGCGGCCCCGCCGGGCTCTCCGCCGCGCTGGCCCTCGGCCGCGCGCGCAAGCGTGTCCTGCTCTGCGATGCGGGGGCTCGCAGGAACGCGGCCGCGGAGCACATCCACAACTTCGTCACGCGCGACGGGACGCCGCCGGACGAGTTCCGGGCGATCGGCCGCCGAGAGCTCGCGACGTACCCGAGCGTGGAGGCGCGCGACCTCCGGGTCGAGGCCATCGCGGGGACCCGAGGCGCATTCCAGGTCACCTCGGCGGCGGGCACCGTCGAGGCCCGCCGGGTCCTCCTCTGCACCGGGCTGATCGACGAGCCGCTCGCCATCGAGGGGTTCCGCGAGCTGTGGGGGCGTTCGATCCTTCAATGCCCCTACTGCCACGGATGGGAGGTCCAGGACCGGAGGTGGGGCTACCTGGCGCGAGGGGTACAGTCGCTCCATTTCCCGCTCCTCTTGCGTGGATGGACGCGAGACGTCGTGGTCTTCACGGGCGGAGCGTTCGACGTCCCGGCGGACACCCGCGCCCGCCTCGGCGCCGCGGGGATCCGCGTCGAGGCGCGGCCCGTCGCGCGCCTCGTCGCGCGCGAGGATCGGCTGGAGAGCGTCGAGCTCTCGGACGGCGCGACCGTCCCCTGCGAGGTGCTGTTCGCCCATCCCCCGCAACGCCAGGTGGGCCTGGTCCGGGCGCTGGGCGTGGCCCTCGACGACGACGGCTTCGTGCAGGTCGACCCGGTGAGCCGCGAGACGTCCGTACCCGGTGTTGTTGCGGGCGGGGATCTCGTCTCACGAATGCAAGGGGCGATCCTCGCGGCTGCGTCCGGGATGCAGGCCGCGGCGATGCTCAACCACGAGCTCACGGCGGAGCTGGCGACCCGTGGCGGGTCCGGAGGACCGGAATGAAGATCTTCCTCACGGGAGCAACGGGGTACATCGGCGGCTCTGTTGCCAAGCACCTCACCGAGCAGGGACACTCGGTTCGAGGCTTGGTCCGGCGCCGCGAGCTGGCGGCATCGCTCGAGGCGCAGGGCATCGGCGCGGTGCTCGGCGACTTGAGCGACCATGGGCTGCTCGAGGCCGAGGCGCGCCGAGCGGACGCCGTGGTCAACGCCGCAGACAGCCTCCGCGGCGACGTGGTGACGGCGCTTCTGCGCGGACTGGAAGGTTCTGGTAAGGCGCTGATCCACAGCAGCGGGATCGGCCTCGTGTCGGAGGACGCGTGCGGCGACGTCGTCAGCGAGCGAATCTCCAGCGATGACGAGCCGATCGTCGAGGGGGGGCATCCCATGCAGAAGGCCTTGCGTGAGGTGGAGGTCCAGGTCCTCCATGCAGCACGGGTGGGCGTGCGCGGCATCGTCCTGTCCAACGCGATGGTCTACGGCATCGGCCTCGGCCTGCGCGCGGAGAGCGTCCAGGTCCCGATGCTCGTCAGGGCGGCCCGCGAGGTCGGCGCGGTGTGCGTCGTTGGCAGGGGCGTCAATCGATGGTCGAACGTGCACGTACGCGACATGTCGTCGCTCTATGCGCTGGCGCTCCGCGGTGCTCCCGCCGGCGCGTTCTACTTCGCCGAGGCCGGCGAAGCCTCGTTCGAGGAGATCGCAGCGGCCATCGCCGCGCGCTTGCGTCTCGGTCCGATCCGGAACTGCAGCCTCCAGCAAGCGACGGCCCTGTGGGGCGAGATCCCGGCGCGTTACCTCTTGGGCTCGAACAGTCGTGTTCGGGCCGTTCGCGCCCGTCGTGAGCTCGGATGGGCTCCGCAATGCCCGTCGCTCCTGGCGTGGATCTCGGCCGAGCTGGCGGCGTAGGCCTCCCGCGCCGCGCGAAGGGCTCGGGCTCCGAGAGCCGCGCCGCCGAGCCGCGGATCACCGGGCTCGGCGGCCGGGGCGGCGGCTCGTCAGCGGCCGAGGAAGTTCATGAGCCAGCTCATGGCCGGCCGCATGGTGCCGTTCGAATGCTGGAGGCCCGTGTTGTCCCGCCAGGTGGCGCCGACGATGTAACCCCACAGCGTGATGCCCTTCACGGAGGGGTGGTTCCAGAACATCGTGAACTGCTCCTCCATCACCCGCTTCTGCTGGTTGTCGTCCGCGATGCCGATGTCGTACTCGGTGATGTACACGGGCTTGCCCAGCGAGGCGAGCTTGTCGATGTACCCCTTCACGGTGTTCGTGTTGATCTTGTAGGCGTCGTGGGCCTGCGCGCCGAGCGCGTCGACCGGGGCGCCCGCGTTGATCACCGCCCGCGCGATCCGCATGAAGTTCTGGTGATCGTTCTCGTACTCGATGTTGTTGTAGTCGTTGAGGATCAGGACCGCGCCCGGGCAGAACTCGCGGGCCCACTTGAAGGAGTTGACGATCCAGTCGTAGCCGCTGGCGCCGTCGCCGCCGATGCCGTTCTTGTAGGAAGGCGTGGTGTGGGGCGGCGGCTCGTTGACCACGTCGATGTACTTCGTGTCGGGGTAACGCGCGCAGAACGCCTTCATCCAGTCGCGTACGGCCGCCTGCTGCTCCGAGCCGGAGAGCCCGCCGATCCAGCTGGGTTGCTGGGCACCCCACACGAACACGTGGTGCTTGAAGATGATCTTGTTGTCCTTCGCGTACTTGTAGATCGCGTCGAGCCTGCTCCAGTCTCGCGCGCCGCGGGACCTCTCGACCTCGCCCCACTTGCCCTCGTTCTCGGGCGTGATCTGGTTCCAGTAGTTCGCGAAGCCGTTGCGCACGGAGCCGCTCGTCGTGATGTTGCCCACGAACTTCCCGGTGGTGCCGCCGCCGGAGCCGCCGGAGCCGCCCGAGCCGCCGGAGCCGCCCGAGCCGCCGGCGCCACCCGAGCCGCCGGCGCCGCCGGCGCCGCCCGTGCCGCTGCTCGACGAGGAGCTCGACGCGCTCGAGCTGCTGCTCGACGAGCTGCTCGACGAGGAGGTGGTCGTGCCGGTGCCCGTGCCTCCGTTGCCGTTGACCGAGACGATCGTCGGCCTCCCGGTGCCGTTCGCGCAGAACCCGAACGACGTCGACTTACCCGCGTCCAGCGTTCCGTTGTAGACCTCATTGGTGACGTTCAGCTGCCCGCCCGAGGCCGAGGAGCGCCCGTTCCACAGGTTGGCCAGCGTCGAGCCGTTGAGCCCGACGACCAGGCCCCAGGAGGTGGACCGGCCGGTGCTCGTGTTCGTCACCGTCACGTTCGCGCAGTAGCCGCTGCCCCACTCCGACTGGAGCGCGAGATCCGCCTTCATCGTATTGTCCGCGCTGCTCGCCGCGGACTCGTACGCCTCGCTGTCCTCCAGGTCAGCTGGTTCGACGGCGCAGGCGAGCAGGCCGCACACGAAGGAGAGGGACACAGGGCCAAGCAAGCGATCGATACGCATCAAGGTTCTCCATGATCCGGACGGACGGGTCTCAGGCTTCTGTTCAAGGTGGATAAGTAAACCAGAAGCGCCTGCGAGCCCCACCGCCCATGGACCGGGGCAGCATGATTCCCGGCCAGAGCTTGTTCATCACGACCGCGTGCACCCATTTGCACGGGTCGTATGCCCGGTCACACCGTGGCTGTCGAGGCGAGTCTTGCGCGGATATGCCCGGTGCGAGATGGGCCCGAGCATGTCATGAGATTAAAGCACGCAAGCGCGCGCCGGAGTCAAGCTTCTTGTTCGACGATTTGCCGTACAGCCATATTGCAGTCATGTGTGTTTGGGTGGAAGGAGCGCCAATCGCCATGTGTAGCTGATTTTGCCGTACAGCCATGTCGCACTGACGGGCTCTCGACGGAACGAGGAGCGCGCCGTCCGCCCTCCCGGAAAAGCGATGATGGCTCGATAACGCGGCGAAGATCGATTTCATGGGAAGAGGACCGCGAGGGCGCAAGGGACTCAAGGGCAAGAGAAGAATAAAAATCCATCTCTGTTTCGTTGCGCCTCTTGTGCCTCTTGCGCCTCTTGCGCCCTTGCGGTCTCTCCTCTCGTTGCGTGCCGTGCTCTTCCGGTTTGCCCCTCGGCGGATCCGGCGTCGAGATCTCCACGGCTCGCCGCAGCGTGATGGGCGCTCGACATCCACCTCGCGACGACGGCTCTCGACGTTGCGCCGTCCTCTCACGAGGTGTATGACGAGCCGCGACGACGAAAGGTGACCGATGATCAGTCAGGCCGAGCTGGCCGAGCAGCTCGACCGGGCCCGCAGCCACCTGCGGGCGGTCGCGTTCCGCATGCTCGGCTCGGTGGACGAGGCGGAGGACGCGGTGCAGGAGGTCTGGCTGCGCGCCAGCCGCGCCGACGCCAGCGCCGTCGCCAACGTGACGGGATGGCTGACCACGATCCTCGGCCGCGTCTGCCTCGACATGCTGCGCGCGCGCCGGCGCCGGGGCGAGGAGCTCACCGAGATCGGCGAGCTCGATCGGGGGGTCGACCGCGAGGGGCCCTCCGGCCCCGAGGACGAGGCGGCGCTGGCCGACGCCGTCGGGCTCGCGCTGCTCGTGGTCCTCGACAGGCTCGGGCCCGCCGAGCGCGTCGCCTTCGTGCTCCATGACCTGTTCGCCGTGCCGTTCGACGAGATCGCCGCGATCGTCGACCGGTCGCCGGCCGCCGCGAAGAAGCTGGCGAGCCGCGCCCGCCACCGCGTGCGCGGCGGGACCGCCGCGCCCGCCGCCGAGCTCGCCAGGCAGCGGGAGGTCGTGGAGGCCTTCCTCGCCGCCTCGCGCACCGGCGATCTGGGCGCGCTGCTCGCGGTGCTGGCCCCCGACGTCGTCCGGCGCGCCGACCGCGCCGCGCTGCGGGGAGGCGCGGAGGCCGAGGTGCGCGGCGCCCGGCGCGTCGCCGAGGAGACGGCCACCAACGCCGGTCGGGCGCGCTTCGCCCGGCCCGCCCTCGTGAACGGCGCCGTCGGCGTCGTCGTCGCCCCGCGCGGGCGGCTGCAGCTCGTCCTCGCGGTCGCCGTCGAGGGCGACCGCATCGCCGCGATCGACGTCATCGGCGACCCGGCCCGCCTCCGCCAGCTCCGGCTCGCGGTCGTCGACGCCGCGCCGCCGTGACGGGCCGAGCGGGCCGGGCAGCCCCGAACGGCGATGCGCGGGGGGCGGTCACCTTTCCTCGCCGCGCGTCGTCAGAGCGGTGACGCGCCGGACGCGCTCGCGACCGGCGGCGACAGCCAAGGAGGAAGTACGTTGAGTGTGCACACGATTCAGCGCACGGCGCAGCAGGGCTCGCGGCCGGCGGCGAGCGGAGAAGCGCCCTTGCCGGGGGTCCGCGTCGCGGTCGTCTACCACAGCGGCCGCGGCCACACCGGGCGGCAGGCCGAGGCCGTCCGAGCCGGCGTGCAGCAGGTCGAGGGCGCCGAGGCCCTGCTGCTGACCGTCGAGGAAGCGCAGGCGCGCTGGGGCGATCTGGCCGCCGCCGACGCGATCATCTTCGGCGCGCCGACCACCATGGCGAGCGCCTCGGCGGCGTTCAAGGCCTTCCAGGAAGCGAGCTCCCGCGCGGTCATGGCCCGGGGCTTCGCCTGGAAGGACAAGCTCGCTGCCGGCTTCACCAACTCGGGCTCCCGCTCCGGCGACAAGCTGGCGACGCTGATCCAGATCGCCCTCTTCGCCGCCCAGCACGGCATGCACTGGGTCAATCTCGGCCTGCCGCCCGCGAACAACTCCACGAAGGGATCGGAGGAGGACCTGAATCGACTCGGCTTCTGGCTCGGCGCCGGCGCGCAGTCGAACGTCGACCAGGGCCCCGACGTCGCCCCGCCGGAGGCCGATCTGCGCACGGCCGAGCACCTCGGCCGCCGCGTCGCCGAGGTCGCGCGTCAGCTCGCGTGCGGCCGCCTCGTCACCGGGCAGACGCCCGCGCGGTGAGCGGCGCGGCGCCGCTGGGACCTCGGCGCCGAGCTGACGGGGCCCGCGGCGGCCCGACCGCCGCGAGCGCGGGACGGCGGAGGCGTCGCGGCGGTGCTTCGCGCGGCTCCGGGCCCCGCCCGGCGCCGGAACGGGGTAGGATGCCGTCCATGAACCGCGTTTCCAAGATGATGACGGCGGCGGCGCTCGCCCTCGCGGCGGCCGCGGGCGGCTACGGGCTCCTGGGCTCGCGCGGGTCCGACGCGAAGACGCTGGTCGGGCGCCTCTGGATCGAGCGGATTCCGAGGGACGACACGGACCAGATCGAGCTCATGGTGATGCTCGCCGACGAGCCGATCGGCATCTTCCGGCGCACGTCCCAGTTCGAGGGCTCGTATGCCCTGTTCCGTTACGAGCTGCGCGGCAGCGACAAGCTGCAGCTGCTCTTCCCGCAGAACAAGTCGAAGCACGAGGTCGCCTTCGACGCGCGTCCGTGCGACGTGAAGGGCTTCGACTACTGCCTCGATCTGAGCGGCGCCCCGCGGGGCGCGGCGAAGTACTACAGCCGAAAGGAATGGGAGATCGACGCGAGCGACCCGGCGGCGCTGGAGGGCGCGCTCCGGGAGCTCGTCGAGGAGCTGCGCGCGTCTCCGCCGGAGCCGTGACGACACCCCTCCTGCTCACGCGAAGCGAAGAGATGTCCACCCGGCATCCGCTGGCGGCATTCTCGTTCTACCTGTCCGGCCGGCACCAGGTCCTGCTGTCGATCTCGAAGGAGATCCTCGAGGGGCTCGACGCGTGCGCCTCCGGCGAGGGTGCCTTTCCCCACGAGGCGAGGGCGCGCGCTTCGGATCTGATGTGGCTGTGGACGCTGGGCGCCTACGAGGTGGTCAGGACGATGTGTCAGGCGAGCCGGTGCTTCTCGGAGCGCTTTGCCAGGGCGATATCGCACCTGAAGGCCGATCTGGAGCGGGTCCGGGTGCCGAACACGAAGCTGGAGCGGATCAAGTACAACCGCCGGGACAGGCCCATCCCGGTGAGCTCGGATCGCGGTCCGGACATCTGGGACGACGCCACCAAGGATCTGCTGGTGGGAGATCCTGCGGATGCCGTCTCGTGCCGCATGCTGCTCCGGAGCTACGAGAGCGTCATGTCGTCCCTGACCCTGGACGACGTGAAGATGTCCCACGAGGACTCGTTCGAAAGAACGTAGAACCGCCCCGCGGCCCCGCGCGCCCGTCGACCGCGGCTGGTCGACGGGCGCTTCGACGCGGCGCCTACTGGCGCGCCACGCGCTTGAGCGGGTATGGCGCGGCCTCCCGTTCGGTCATCGTGAAATACCCAGAGCCGTCCGCCTCGTACTCGATCGACTCGCCCTGACCCTCGACCGTGTCCGTGAGCGCGACGGGCGACGCCGCGAAGGCCGCCTCGAAGCCCGCGCCGGCCGGCGCTCGGTACTCGTAGACCGCTCGGTAGGTGCGCAGCAGAAACCGGTCGGCGCACGGGTGGATCGCCCCGGCGGTGACCGACCGGAAGTTCTCGTCCGGGCCGAGGGGCATCTGGAGGTCGGCCACGTGAATCAGCGTGGACAGGGTATCAGGCGCCGGCAGCGGGCTCGGGAACCTGTACACCTTGCTGAGCCCGGTCGTGCCCTCCTTCGTGACGACGTAGATGTCCCCCGTCGTCGGGTGCACCATCAGCGCCTCGGCGTTCTGCGGCGTGTCCGGGTACTGGAAGGGGAACCGATCGCCGGACACCGTGCCGCTCGTCTCCCCCGCGGCGAGGTTCGGCTCCTTCATGCGGACCACGGCGAAGGTCGTCGGGTAGGGCGGCGGGCGTCCGCTGAAGCGGCCGATGTCCCCCATGAAGATGCAGCTCCCCGCCGGGCACGGACCGGTCGCGATGTCCTCCCAGTCCCAGGGGAGCACGCCGGCAACATAGCTCCCCACGACCGCCGCGTTCGTCTTTTGGATGGCGACGAAGTTCGCGTTGTTCTCGCTGTGCGCGTACAGGATGCCGGGGTTGACGCGGCTCGCGGCGAGCCCGGACATCTCCACGATGTCCGTCGCGGTCAGGCTCCCGACCGTCGTGTAGGCGCTCGCGAACGTATCGCCCGCGGAGCAGCTCGGAGCGCCGGCGGGCTTCAGCGCGACGACCTGCGCGGTGTTCGTGTTGGCGAACGGAGAGGTGCCGCTCCACGCCGGCTGCAAGCCCGCAGCGCCGAGCTGGTTGTACGCCGCGTCGAACAGGAGGCCCGCCGACGACGAGAGCAGGCACGTGTCGAACGGCTCGGTGAAGCCCGACGGCGGCACGATCGGGCTCGCCGGGCAGGACGAGCCCGTCCAGACCTGCGTACCGAACCAGACCGCGACGCCGTTCGCCGCCGTGGTGGTGACCGGGGGCGCGGCCAGGGTCGCGGAGTTGCCGTTCTTCTGGCCGCTCGCCGCGTCGATCGGGCTCGCGGGATCGGCGCCGCTGAACGCCACGATGCTCCCCGCCAGGTAGGCCGAGACGTCGAAGCCGAAGGCGTAGCTCGCGGGCTCCGCGCCGGTCGCCACCTTCCAGAGGACCCACGACTTGACGGCGGACGCGCTCTGATCCGAACGGATGACCGTCCATCCCGCCGGCGGAGCGATCACCGCGCCCACCTGGTTCCGGTTGGCGATGCGCGCGAGCAGGACGTCGCCCTGCGCGACGCCCGCCGGCTTCGCGAGCGTCAACGAGGTCACGTTCTTCCCGGTCGCCGTCGAGCTCGAGCGGAAGGTCACCGTCGAGAGCGGCTGAACGGCCGCGCCCATTTCATCGGCGTCGTCACCGTCGAAGTCCGTGTCCTGGTGATCGACGGAGATGCAGCCAGCCCATCCGAGCAGCGAAATCGAGGCGACGAGAAGCGCTCTGGCGCTGAGATTCCTCAAGATCAATGTTGTTTCCTTTCGGGTAAGCGAATTCTTCAAGAGACGGAACTAAACCACAAAAAGCATGGGAAGCAACCCGGGCGGCGACGGCTACAGATGACCTGATGGGGAGCTCGAGAGGGTGCATGTACCCTGGATTCGTGTGGTCGCACTGGCATCTGCACGGGTCGGCGATCCCGGAGAGAGCGGGGCTCGAGAGAGCCGGCGACGCTCGACTGCCGGGCAGCGGGCTACGCCGGCAGCGGCCCGGCATCCAGCCGCGGCCGGCCGGTGCCGCCGCGCGGGGGGCGCCGAGGCGAGCCTCTTTACATCCCTCGCCTCATCGACGGATAATTGCCATCGTGGAGCAAGGAGCGGTCTTGGCCGGACGCTACCGCCTTGAGCACCGCGCTGGCGCGGGGGGCATGGGCGAGGTGTGGAAGGCGCACGACCAGGAGACGCGCGAGGCGGTGGCGGTGAAGCTCTCGCCCCAGCGCGACGGAGAGGATGCGGCGAGGTTCGAGCGAGAGGCGCAGATCCTCGCGGGCATGTCTCACCCCCACGTGGTCCGGTACGTGGCGCACGGGGCGAGCGCCGAGGGCACTCCCTACCTGGTCATGGAGTGGCTCGAGGGCGAGGATCTCGCGGCGCGGCTCGCGCGCGGTCCCCTCGAGATCGACGAGAGCGTGGCGCTGGCGACCGCGGTGGCGGACATCCTCGGATTCGCGCACGAGCGCGGCGTCGTGCACCGCGACCTGAAGCCAAGCAATCTGTTCTTGCCAGGTGGGCGCCTCGACAGCGTGAAGGTGCTCGACTTCGGCATCGCGCGGCTCGGGCAAGCGACGCGGATGACACGCTCGGGCGTGCTGATGGGGACGCCCGGATACATGGCGCCCGAGCAGGCGCGGGGCGAGGCGTGCATCGACGCTCGCGCGGACGTGTTTTCCCTCGGCTGCGTGCTCTTCGAGTGTCTGACGGGCAGGCCTGCGTTCGGGGGTCAACACGCGGCGGCGATCCTGACCAAGGTGCTGTTCGAGGACACGCCGAGCCTGCGAACCCTGCGGACCGGGGTGCCCGAGGCGCTCGACGACCTGCTGCGGAGAATGCTGTCGAAGCGCCGGGAGGACCGGCCCGCGAGCGGGCAGGCGGCGGCGGCGCTGCGCGCGCTCGAGGATGCGTCGCGGTCACCGGCGGTGAGCTCGGTCCCCTCGCCCTCGCTCACGAGCAGCGAGCAGCGCGCCGTGGCGGTGATCGTGGTGAGCGCGGCGGCGGACGCCGCGGTGAGGGCGTTCGGCGGGGACACGACCCTGGTCCTGGCGCCTGGCGACGAGGCCGTCTCGCGCGAGGCCGAGGCGCACGGCGGCCGGAGCGAGCGCCTGCTCGACGGGTCGGCCGTGGTGATGCTGGCGGGCAAGGAGACGGCGACGGACCTGTGCGCGCAAGCGGCGCGGTGCGCGCTCGCGCTGCGCCGGTGCGCCGCGGGCCGGGGCGTGGCGCTGGCCATGGGGCGGGGGGAGCGGACGGCGCGGTCGATGGGGCCGGCGATCGACCGGGCGGCGCGGCTGGCGAGCACCACGGCGCGCCCCGTTGCCCCGGAGGCCCCGGTGATCATCGACGAGGTCGTCGCAGGCCTGCTCGACGCGCGCTTCGAGGTGCGGGAAGGCGAGGGGTCCTTCACGCTGCACGGCGAGCGCCCGCTGGCGGAGGGGACGCGCCTGCTCCTCGGCAGGGCCACGCCGTGCGTGGGGCGAGAGCGCGAGCTCGGCATGCTCCGGGCGCTCGTGCTCGAGAGCATCGAGGAGAGCACGGCGCAGGCGGCGCTGGTGACGGCGCCGCCCGGCGTGGGCAAATCGCGCCTGGCGCAGGAGTTCCTGCAGGAGCTCCGGGGGCAGGGCGAGCGGGTGTCGGTGTGGGCCGTGCGCGGCGACGCGCTGCGGGCCGGCTCGCCCCTCGGAATGCTGGGCGAGGCGCTGCGGAGCGCGTGCGGGATTCACGAGGGCGAGCCGATCGAGGCGCGGCGCCGGAAGCTCTCGGCAGAGATCGAGGCGCGGGTGCCGCCCGGCCACCGGCGGCGCGTCGAGGAGTTCCTCGGCGAGATCGTGGGCGCTGTCTTCCCGGACGAGGACAGCCTGCCGCTCCGGGCCGCGCGCCGCGACGCGCAGCGCATGGCGGACCAGGTGCGCGCCGCCTTCCTCGATTACCTCGCCGCCATCGTCGCCGCCGGCCCGCTGATCGTCGTGCTGGAGGATCTGCAATGGGGAGACCGACCCACGGTGTCGCTCCTCGACGCGGCGCTGCGCGACCTCTCGGATCGGCCGCTGTTCGTGCTCGCCCTGGCGCGGCCGGAGGTGCGCGAGCTGTTCCCGAGGCTCTGGGAGGGGCGGCGGCTGAACGAGCTGCGGCTCAACGAGCTGAGCCGGCGCGCGGGCGAGCGGCTCGCGCGGCACGTGCTGGGCGAACGCGCGGACGCCGACGCGATCGCGCGGATCGTGCGCCTGTCGGAGGGGAACGCGTTTTACCTGGAAGAGCTGATCCGCTGGACCGCGGAGGGCAGAGGCCCGGACGTGCCGGGGACGGTGGTCGCCATGGTGGAGTCGCGCCTCGGGGCGCTGGACGACGAGTCGCGGCGGCTCTTGCGGGCGGCGAGCGTCTTCGGAGAGGTCTGCTGGGCTGGAGGGGTGGCGGCGCTCGTCGGCGGCGAGGCGCGCCGGAGCCAGGTCGCCGCCGGGCTCGAGGCGCTCGTGGCGCTGGAGATCCTGGTGCGCCGCCGCGAGAGCCGCTTTCCGGCCGAGGAGGAGCTCTCGTTCCGGCACGCGCTCCTGCGCGAGGGCGCGTATGCCATGCTGACCGAGGGGGATCGGGTGCTCGGTCACCGGCTGGCGGGGGAATGGCTGGAGCGGGCGGGGGAGCCGGATCCCGTGGTGCTGGCCGAGCACCTCCAGCGCGGGCGAGCGCTCGATCAGGCCGCGTGCCATTACCTGCGCGCGGGCCGCCAGTCGTGCGATCGCGGGGATTTCGCGAGCGCCCTCGCGCGCGCGCAGCGCGGCGTCGACTGCGGCGCGCACGGGGAAACGCTCGGCAACCTGATGGCGCTGCGGGCGATGGCGCATTGCTGGCGATCGGAGTTCGATGCAGCGCAGCAGGCGGGCGCCGCTGCGCTGCCGCTCACGGGGCGCGGGAGCCGGTGGGCGTGCATCGCGCTGTTCCATCGCGCGTGGGCGTCGCTCGTCCTCGACGCAGAGGACGATTTCATGGAGACGGCCGACCGCTTCGTCGAGTTTCAGCCGGACGCGGAAGCGGGCCGGGAGTACATGCTCTGGGCGCCGCTCGCCGCGTCGCTGCTCCAGACCTACGGGCGGCGCGAGCTCTGCAAAGCGTTGCTCGATCGCGCGGACGCGCTGGCGGCCGCCATGCCCGCCCTGGATCTCGATCTCAGGGGCGCGCTCGCCATCGGGCGCAGCGATTATGTGCGCGCCTTCGAGCGGGATCCGTGGCGGCAGCTCCAGCTGACGCGACAGGCGGTGGAGGCGTTCCAGGCGATCGAGGATCTCCGGAACCAGATCACGGCCTTGAACAGGCTCGGCCAAGCCGAGGCCGAGCTCGGCGATCCGGCGGCGGGCGAGGCCACGCTGCGGCGGGCCGTGGCGCTGGCGCAGCGCATTGCGATCCCGTTTGCGCAACGCCAATCCGCATTGCACCTGGCGGCGCTGCTCTCGCGCGGCTCGGATCCGTCGAAATGGGGAGAAGCGAGCGACATGGCCAGATCGTTGCTCGGCGCCGCGGGGGTGAGCGTGGGATACCGAGGCTGGGCCCACGGGATCTGCGCAGAGGTTCTCCTCCAGCGCGGCTCGTACGACGACGCCGTGCGGCAGGCGCGCGAGGCGGATGCGCTGTGCGCCCGCATCCCGCTGCGGCGGCTCTGGGTGACGGCGTTGCTCGTCCGCGGGTTGATCCAGCTGGGTGACCGCGATGAGGCGGCGCGTGTGGCCAGCCGCATCGAGCCCGGGCTCGCGTGTCTGGGCGGAGGCGGCTACGTCGAGATCGACGCGCGGGTGGCGCTGGCGGAGGCGTATTGGACCGGCGGCAGGGTCGACGAGGCGCGGGCGGCGCTCGACGAAGCGATGCGCGGGATCGCTGCGCGGGTGGAGGCCATTCCCGACGCCGCCTGGCGCGCGCGGTACACGGCGTGCGTGCCTGAGATCGTGCGCGCCTGCCGGCTGGCGAGCGCATGGGCGTAGGTGGCCGCGCGGCGAGGCGCTCGCGCGCGTCGGGCGCGCCCGGCTGCGCGCTCGGCTTCACGGCGGCGGCGCGTAGACCGCCGTCCCGCCGCCGGTCTCCGACCGGACGACCAGGGTTCGCGCGCCGTCCGCGATCAGCCACTCCAGCTCCGGCACCACGCACTGCAGCTGCGCGCGCTCGTCGAAGGCGAGCCCTCGCCCCGACAGCCGCGCCGCGAGCCAGCGCGGCAGCGCGCGGCTCGCAACCGACTCTCGACGCAGCTGCTCCGACTCCTCGGCGGAGAGCTCGAGGAGGCTCTGCCAGGCGGCCGCAGCCCGCCTGAGCAGGAAGACGAAGTCGGCGTCCTGAGCGGCCCCCCCGGGCGACACCGCGAGCGTCGCGGCGCGGTGGGCGCACAGCGCGCTCGAGCGCTCGAGCGGCACATAGGTCTCGAACAACGGATTCGCCAGGTAGCGAGGGATGGGGTGGAGCTCACGGTAGTAAGAGGTCCGCGCCATCCGCTGCGTCCCGAGCAGGCGATAATGGCGCCACACCGAGCCCACCTCCGAGAGCCGCGCCCTGAACTGCCGGTTGAGCGACTCCGTCATCTCGGAGACGGGGACGATCCGCTCGACCTGCGTCCGGCGCCGGCCGTCCGCGTCGGGCTCGGGGACGGTGTTGGCCGGCTTTCTCGCGCCCGGATCCCGGAACATCGGCCGCGCCACGGCCCCGGTCAGCGCGTCGTCGGCCGAGAGCGCGTCGACGTGCTCGAACGTCGACCAGACCCAGCTGGCGCTCGATTGCGTCTTGTGCGCCACGTGCATGCCCACGAGCCCGGCGTCCGCGCGCCGGACTCGCCCGTCGTCGCCCTCGACAGGGATCGATTGCGTGTAGAAGCGGCGCGGGTCGTCGCCGCCTCCCAGGATCTTCCACGCGAGCTTCAGCGCGATCGCGCCCGACCGCTCGTGGTCCCGCTCGAGCACCTGCCCGCCCTGGGGGAACTTGTTCCAGTGGAGCCCCGGGGGCATGTACACGGGGCTCGGCGCGAAGGCGCGCTGCCCCTCGACGCTGTAGAGCCCGTGCTTCACGATGAACTCGAACAGCACGCGATTGACGAGGACCTCGTACATGACCCTGTGGCCATTCTGGTCCCAGAGGACATTGCCGTCGGCCTGGGTCGGCTCGGGGACGAAGCGGAACCGCGCATCCGAGACGTCGGGGCTCCGCGCCGGGACGCCGCTCGCGTCGCGGGCGGCGGACCAGGGGAGGGGCCGCAGCCCGTGCGGCGGCGCGAGCTCACGCCCGCTGCGGAAGGTCCGCCAGCGCGGGACGCCGCGCGCGTCGGCCAGGGAGGGGGCTGGCCGCTCGAGCGGGTCGACCGGCCAGATCAACGCCACGAACGTCTGCCAGGACAGCGCATCGAACATGCGGTCGATCTCGGCCGGATCGACGTGGGGCCGCAGGCGATCGACGTCGACGTCGTGGGGCAGCGCGGCGGAGAGCCACGCCTCCTCGGCGCCGGGAGCGCTCACAGGAACGCCGCCCGCGGCTGGAACCCGAGGTAAGCCTTCGCGAGGAGCGGCTTCCCCTCGGCCACGACGAGCTTGACGTCCAAGTAGCGGTGCAGCCGGACAGGCCAGCGCTCGCCATCGAAACAGACGCGCTCGCTCCCTGTCCAGGCGCCGAGCGCCGCGCGCTTCTCGGGACAACACGCGCCCCGCTCGACGCAGAGATCCAGGAGCCCACCCCAGTCGCGCGTCGCTTGGCCCGGACCGCGCAAGTGGAGCTGGGAGAACGCGAGCCCGATCCGGGAGCTCACCGCGTCGGAGATCGTCAGATCGAGATAGACCGGCTCCACCTCCGGGAACGGCTCGCGCGTCAGCGCCGCCACGTCGTCGAGCGCGCCGGGGTACCCGATCTCGTGCAGGTAGGCTGACAGCTCGCGCCGGGGCACGGCCACGTACAGCTTGGCCGCGGCGGGAGACCTCCCGAGCATCACCGAGAGGTGGATCAGCTGCCCGCCGGGCGGCAGCGCGGCGACCGTGCGCTCGAGGCGCCGCAGCGTGGCGCTCTCCACGCCAGGCAGCAGGCAGCGCAGCGACCGGACCAGCGCGGACCAGGCGCGTTCGGGGTCCGCGGCCAGCGTGCGAGGAGAGCGGTACTCCTGGGCGACACACACGCAGAAGCTGGGCGATGGGGAGGCGGGGGCCGGGTGACCCGCGCCGTCGAGCTCCAGCCAGAGGGCGGGCACCTGCGCGTGCAGCTCGGAGCCGGGCTCGCGCCAGGCCGCGCAGAGCTCGGCGAACCGCTGCCACGAGGACGGCGCGTCGAGCTCCCCCTCACGCAGCAGGAGGGCCAGGCTCCGGTGCAGCTCCTCGCGACCTTCCCCGCCCACGCCGGCCAGGAAATCGACCTGCTGCTCGCCCGGATCGAGGCGGCACTCGATGTAGTAAGAGCCCCACCCGTGGGGCAGGCGCTGGCTCAGCGAGAGGATCCTCTCGAGCGCACCCGGGGAGACCAGCTCCCCGGGTACGTGAGGAGCCACCCGCGCCACGGTCTCGCAGGGTGCCCAGGTCATGGCGCTGCTACCACATGAGCTCGCGCCGCTGCTCGACCTCGCTCTGGACGAAGGCGAGGACAGCGGCGCAGTTCTCCGGCGTCAGGTCGTCACCAGCCGCCCTGATCGCCTGCTGCGCTTGCGGTGAGAGCGCGAACTCGTGGAGCACCGAGGAGGGATCCGCCTTGAAGCGAGCCCGGACATCCTCGGTGTTCGCCAGGTGATACAGCAGAGAGAGCGCGCCCGGGGGAAAACTCGTGGTTTGGACCATATCGATCTCCTCTTGTTGGCAGAACGGCCGCGCCGGCGAGGGCCGACGACCGGCTGTCGGGGAGGCGCGCTCCGGCCATCGAGAGCCAGAGTCGTTCAAGCAGATCCGTTGTCCTCCCCCCAGCGCAGCCCGCGCTCGGACCAGCGGAGCCGTACGTCCTCACCTCTATGTGAAAGTGTGCTCCACCACAAGAGACGGCGCGTGGAGAGCAGCAATCCGACGACGCGCTCGCGCGCGAGCGCATCGGGGCTCGCCGGGCCACGCGCACGCGCGATGTGCCGTGTCCGAGAGAGCCAACCTCGATGTCGCCGAGGGAGCGCTGCCGAGCGGCGCGCCTCGCTCGGTGTCACGTCCCCCTTGCCCGCCGTCGTGATAAGATACGCCATGACTGTAATCTGCACCTCACGTTGCGTGATGATGATGTTGCTGGGCCTCTCGCTCCTGGCCTGCGGCGACGACGACGGCAAGGGCGGCGGCGACCCCGGCGGCACGAGCAGCGCCGCCGGCGGGGGAGGGGGCAGCGGGGGTGAAGGCGGCGGCGGAGGGGGCCCGGCGGAGCTCGACCCGCGCGTCGAGGCGTGCCTGCGGATCAACGCATGTGACGCCGACGGCGGCGCGCCGGTGGGGCTCCAGGCCTGCCTCGGCCACGAGCTCGATCAGCGGTGGGCCTGGGCCACCACCGGGGCGAGGCGGCTCGGCCTCGCGGCCATGGACTGCAAGCTCGCGGCGGCCGACTGCGCCGGCGTCCGCGCGTGCACGCCGGCCCTCGACGAGCTCGGCGCGGGGTGCGGCGAGCGGGCCGGCGCCGATCTGTGCGAGGGCGATACCTGGGTGATCTGCGACGACCTGGGCGCGCCGCTCGCCGCGATGGACTGCGCGGCCGCCGGGCTCTCGTGCATGTCCGATTTCATCGCCGGGTGCGGCGCCGAGCCGTGCGATTACGCCACCACGCCGGCGGCGTGCGATCCCGAGGACGGGGACGTGCTCGTCGAGTGCAGCCCCGCCGGCTTCCTGACGCGGGTCCACTGTCCGAGCCAGTACAACCTGGTCCACGTGAACGGCCGTGAGGGGGAGCAGGTCTTCTCGATCGCGGGGGAGACCTGCGGGTTCGACGAGCAGCGCAGCGCGCTCGGCTGCGTGGGCACGGGCGAGGCGTGCTCCTTCTTTTCGCAGCGGTGCGACGGCGCGGTGCTCGAGACCTGCGCGGGCGGCAAGCTGGGTCGCCGCGACTGCGCCGCGCTGGAGCCGGCCGGCCAGGGGTGCGGCTTCGTCCAGAGCGGGCAGTTCGCCGGCGCGGCCTCCTGCGGGCTGGTCGGCGGCGCGTGCGACCTCGGCAGCGACGAGGCGTGCGACGGCGATGTCCTCCGGTATTGCAGCTGGGGAGAGCCGGCGGCGCTCGACTGCCGCGCCGCGGGCTACACCGGCTGCGCCACGGCCGAGCAGGGCGGCCGCACCGTCGCTTACTGCACGCCGTAGGGCCGCCCCGGATCAGGCGCCGAGCGACTCGGCATCTCCTCGATCCGCTGAACCGGGGGGACCGCGCTGCTGCGTGGGCAGCAATCGCGGGCCCCCGTGTTGCTCCGGCGCGACGTGGTCGCTATAAGCTGGCCCGCAGCTTCCGCGCGAGCGGCACGGGTGTCGCTCTCCGCCGGCGCCCCGTTCCCGGAGCCCGCCGCGGGGCCGTGTGGAGGTGGTCGTCGGCCGTGATCGAGCTGCGGGACGTCAGCAAGGTGTACCGGCAGGGCAAGCGCGAGGTGATCGCGCTCGACGGCGTCTCCTTGCGCGTGGCCCCAGGCGAGGTGTTCGGGGTGCTGGGGCACAGCGGCGCGGGCAAATCCACCCTCATCCGCTGCGTCAACCTGCTCGAGCGGCCCACCGCGGGCGACGTGCAGGTCGACGGGCGGGACATGCTGGCGCTCGGCCCGCGGGAGCTCCGGCAGGCCCGCCAGGGCATCGGCATGATCTTCCAGCACTTCAACCTCTTCTCCTCGCAGACCGTGGCGGGGAACATCGCCTATCCGCTGGCGATCGCGGGCTGGCCGCCAGCCCGCATCCGCGCGCGGGTCGAGGAGCTGCTCGCGCTCGTCGACCTCACGGACAAGGCGCAGGCCTACCCGGCCCAGCTCTCCGGCGGCCAGAAGCAGCGGGTGGGGATCGCCCGGGCGCTCGCGCCGCGGCCGCGCGTGCTCCTGTCCGACGAGGCCACCTCCGCCCTCGACCCGGAGACGACGCGCTCGGTGCTCGGCCTCTTGCGGGACATCAACCGTCAGCTGGGGCTCACCATCCTGCTCATCACCCACCAGATGGATGTGCTCAAGGAGATCTGCCGCTCGGCGGCCGTGCTGGAGCGGGGCCGGGTGGTCGAGCAGGGCAAGGTCGTCGACCTGCTCGCGGATCCCGGCACCCGCCTGAGCGCGCTGTGCTATGCGCCGCTCGCCGCGGGCGCCTGGCCCGTCCGCCCCGGAGGTCGCCTGGTTCGCCTGGCCCTCGTCGGCGACACCGCCGCTCGGCCGGTGCTCGCCGTGCTGGCGCGCCGCTTCGGCGTGGACGCCGCCCTGCTCGAGGGCACGCTGGAGCGGGTGGGCGGCGTCCCGGTCGGCCGGCTGCTCGTCGAGCTCACCGGCGCCCCCGACGCGCTGGAGCAGGCGCTCGACCACCTGCGCGAGCAGCGGTATCGGCCGGAGCCCGTGGCGCATGACTAGCGAGCTCGCGGCGTCGCTGTGGACGGCCACGGTGGAGACGCTCTACATGGCGTCGGTCTCCGCGATCCTGGTCCTCGTCGCGGGGCTCCCGCTGGGCGTGCTGCTGGTGATCACCGACCGGGGCGGGCTCTGGGAGCGGCCGCTGCTCCACCGCGCGCTCGGCACGCTCGTGAACGTGGGGCGCTCGGTGCCGTTCATCATCCTCATGGTGGCGATCGTGCCGCTGACGCGGCTCCTCGTGGGCACCACCATCGGCACCACGGCCGCCATCGTGCCGCTGGTCGTGGCGGCGATCCCCTTCCTCGGGCGCGTCGTGGAGCAGAGCCTGCGGGAGGTGGACCCCGGGCTCGTGGAGGCGGCGGTGGCGATGGGCTCCACCCACCGGCAGGTGATCCTGAGGGTGCTCCTGCCCGAGGCGCTGCCGTCCCTCGTGCGCGGCGCGGCGCTCATGGTGATCAGCCTGCTCGGGACCAGCGCCATGGCGGGCGCCGTGGGCGGCGGCGGCCTCGGCGACCTGGCCGTCAAATATGGATACATGCGCTTTCGCACCGACGTGATGCTGGGCTGTCTCGTCGTGCTCCTCGTCCTCGTCCAAGGCGTCCAGCTGCTCGGCGACCGGCTCGCCTCCCGATTCGACCGCACGAGCACCCGGGGCGCCGGCGCTCGCGATTGACCCGTTCCAGGGCCGTGGCCCGCGCCGCCTCGCCACGTGAGCCCTCCGGAGGACCGACCATGAAGCGAACCCCTGCGATCGTTCTCACCGCTCTCCTGCTCTCCGTGATGGCGCTGCTCTCCGGCTGCAACAAGCCCGACGAGCCGGCCGGCGCCGGCGGCGGCCGCACCTTGAAGGTCGGCGCCACCCCCGTGCCGCACGCCGAGATCCTCCGGGTGGCCGCCCCGCTGGCCGAGCGGGAAGGGGTGAAGATCGAGGTTGTCGAGTTCACCGATTACATCCAGCCGAACATCGCGCTCTCGGACGGCCAGCTCGGCGCCAATTACTTCCAGCACGTGCCGTATCTCGAGCGCTTCTGCGCCGACCGGAAGCTCTCGCTGACCAGCGCGGCGGCGGTGCACCTCGAGCCGCTGGCCCTGTACTCCACCAAGCACGCTCGCCTCGAGGACCTGCCCGAGGGAGCGCAGGTGACGATCCCGGCCGATCCGACCAACGGGAGCCGGGCCCTCCAGCTCCTGGCCGAGCACGGGCTCCTGCGCCTCCGCGAGGGGGTGGGGGCCGCCGCGACGGTGAGGGACGTGCTCGACGGCCCGCGCAAGCTCGCCCTCCGGGAGATCGACGCCGAGCAGCAGCCGCGCACGCTGGCGGACGTGGACGCCGCCGTCATCAACGGCAACTACTTCCTCGAGGCGCAGAAGAACCTGAAGCTCGACGCGAAGGTGCTCGGCAGCGAGTCCGCCAAGGGCAACCCGTACGCGAACGTGCTGGCCGTGCGGAAGGGCGATGAGGCGCGGCCGGAGGTGCAGGCGCTGATCAAGGCGCTGCACTCCGAGGACGTGCGGCGCTTCATCGCGTCGACCTACGGCGGCGCGGTGGTGCCGGCGTTCTGACGCGGCCGCGCGCGAGCGCGCGACGCGCGCTCGCCGGCAGCAGCCGCGGGCCAGAAATCCCGCCAGAGAGCTTGCCCTGCGGCGCGTAGGTAAAAGAAGCCGGATTGCAGCGCGAGGAAGTGTAGCGCAGCAAAACCGAAAGGGTGGGACCGCGAGCGTCGTGATGGCTCGGTCCTGGGACGCCCGCCGGAACATCGAACGTGTACTCGGCAGGCTCGCTCGAGCCCACGACCTTCGTGGAGACCATGGCGTGGACGGGCCCGTCGCTCGTGGACGACGGCTGGTCGTGCACGAGCGTGAAGCCCGACGGGGGAGTCACGTCCGGAGGATCGGCGACGACCTCGAGCGCGGCGAGGAGCAGATCCTCCTCGAGCTGCGCGCCGCTACTGCTCTGCGCCGACCTCGTAGAGGAACTCGTTGTAGGCGTCGACCTTCTTCCACGGGACCACGTCGACGCCGAGGTCGAACAGGCTGCCTTCGACGAGCTGCGGCGCGAGGATCTCCTTGGTCGCGTCGAGGCCGATGCTCTTGATGCCGTAGACGATGTAGGGCCCGAGGTACCCCTCGTAGTACTGCCGCTGGACGTGCGTGGCCTTGATGCGACCCTGGCGCATATAATCGGCGGTCTCCGGCGCGAAGTCGAAGGTGACGATGGGGAGGTCGGGCGCGTCCGCGGCGTCCGCGGCCAGCACGCATCGATACGAGTCGATGAACATCCCGATCAGGCCCACGACGGGCGGGTCGGCGTCCTCGATCTCGCCTCTCATCAACTCGACGTCCATGGCTTGGTCATGATAGATGGACTGATGTACCAGAACGTGGTAACCGGCTGCCTCGAACACGTCCCTGGCGCCGTTGGTTCGATGGACACCGTCGAGCCAGATCGGGTCGGCCCAGCCGTGGATGAGCACCGTGCCCGGCCCCTCGGGCAGCATCGGGAGCAGGGTGTTCCCTGCCACGGCCCCGGCATACTCGTTGAGTATTCCGACGTAGATCTGGCGCTTCGAGTTCACCAGGTCGGCGTCGAGCGTCACCACGGGGATCCCCTTCGCGATGGCCTCGTCGAGCGCGGCCGCGTTGCCTTCGCCGACGGGCGTGATGACTATCCCCTCGGCGCCTTCCGCCACCGACCGTTCGATGTGTTGAGTCTGGAATTTCATCAATTCCTCTAGCTCTGTCTCAGTACTGTAAGGCGCGAGCACGTTCCCCGTGGCCCTCCCGGAGTCCCCGAGCTCACCCATGGCTCGGTTCGCGCCCGTGGCGATCGGCGCAAAGAAGTTGTCGAGGGACTTCAGCAACACCGTGATCTGCATCGGTTCGATCGAGCTCTTGTTGATCTCGGCGACGAGCTCGTCGATGGTCGCCTCGATCTCGAGCGGGATGAACTCGCTCCGAGGAAGCGGCGTTCGCTGGATGGGCGCGGCTGTCTGCGCCGCGTCCGGATCGCTCGAGCCGCATGCCGCCGTCGTCAGCATGAGCCCGATGGCCACTGCCCAGTTTCGCCCAATCATCGTCATGAGACCCCCTGCTAGGTTGTCGCTCGTTCGTACGTGGTTCGTGCGGTCGCGCGCGGCACCCTTGCGCGCAGATCAGACCTGATGCGCGCCCGGCGTCCGGAGACGGCCCACTCGATCACGACGATCGAGTCGGCAGCGGGACGAGCGGCCAGCGCATCACGTGCCTGTTCCCCCCGGAGCGATGCGACGCGACAGGTCACATCGAGTCCTTGCTCGACCTGATGGACATCGCATCACAGCGAGGAGCCGCATGTCAAGTGGCGTCCAGGGCGAAAACTTCCAATCTGGATGGCGGGATCACGCCAAGCTGCTGTGGAAACCTCTGGGACCAGGATCCATCCTCGGAGATCGCGTTCCTTGTACGTGGCTGGCGGCTCCTCAGCCGAGAGGTGAGCGCGAGGACGCCGAGGCGGAGCCGCGCCGACCTCGTTCATGGGCGCGAGATGCGGTGTTCGTCGAGCTGCAGTCCTCCTCGACCCGGAGGATCTCGGCAGCATCCACCGCGCGGTGGTGGGCGCGCCTCCAGGCGACCCGCTGGCCTACACGGCGCCATGCGCGACCACGTCGAAGCGCGGTTCTCCCGCGAGGTGTGTACGGCGAGGTGGTGCGCGCCGGCGACGTCGCCTCCGGCGCGGCGCTGGTCGACATGGCGGGCGCCGATGACCTCGCCGTGATCGTGGTGAACGCCGGCGCTGAGCGGGGGTTCACGCGCCGGGCGACGCGCTCGGCGGCAGCGCGCGGAGCGGCGCTCGGTGAGGCGCGTCACCCGGCGAGCGCTCTCCCGCGCCGGCCCCACGAGCGCTCGTCTCGCCGTGAGCCCGATGCGCTAGCCTGCTGGAGATGAGCGAGCCCCGTTCCGAGGACGCATGCCCTTTCCTCCGCGAGGACGCCGACGGCGTTCTTTGTTTCGCCATCGAGGGCGATATCTCGGACGAGATCGCGCGCTCTCTCTGCGCCGTGTTCCGGCGCGTGTGGGAGAGCGGTCGCGAGGTCTTCGTGCTCGCCGACGCCCGCCGCGTCGGGACCCTGACGGCGGCGGCGCGCAGCGCGCTGGCGGAAGAGCTGCGCGGCGTGCGCTTCGGCGGGGTCGCGAGCTTCGGGGCGAGCTTCTCCGTGCGCGTCGTGACGACGCTCGCCTCGAGGAGCGTGCAATTCTTCACGGGCGAGGTCTATCCGCTGGCGTTCTTCGACACGGAGGACGAGGCGCGCGCGTGGCTGCTCGCCCAGCGAGACGCGCTCCGGGCCACGCAGCGGCAGGGCGCATGACGCCCGCCGCCCGCCGAGGCGCGCCCCATCGGCGCAGCGCCGGCGCGCAGGACGCGCGTCGCGGGGATGGGCTACCATGCCTGGCATGAGCGATCCCCGTCCGGCGGGCGCGAGCTTCGAGCTCCGCGAGGAGCCCGATGGCCTCCTGGTCATCGCGACCGACGGCGATGTCCTGGAGGACAACGCGCGCGCGCTCGTGGACGCCTTCCAGCGCCTGACGGACAGCGGCCGCGAGGTGCTGGTGCTCGCCGACGCGCGTCGCTGCGGGACGGTCACGCCGGCGGCGCGCAAGGTGTACCTGGACGGGCTGCGCACGGCGCGCCTCGACGGGATCGCGGTCTTCGGCGCGGGCTTCCATATCCGCGTCATGGCGACGCTCATCGTGAAGAGCATCAACCTCCTCACGAAGCGGTTCCCCTTGCTCGTGTTCTTCGAGACGGAAGCCGAAGCGCGCGCGTGGCTCGTCCAGCAGCGGGGAGCCCTCCGGGCCGGGCGGCGGATCCAGGCGTGACGTCACCCTCCGCGGCGCGCCTGCCGGGGGGGTTCGCTGAGCGGGTGCTATCTGGCCAGCTTGCCGAGCAGTACCTGCTGCATGTGAAACCACTTCGACATCCGGAACAGTACCGGCATAAGCTGAATCATGTTCTGACCCGCGCGCGTGGGCGCTCTCGCCCGATGTCGTGCGCGCGCTGCGCGTCTACTTTGCGATGTGTCCTCCAAAGCAGCGTGTTTTCTCCAGGCCAAGCGGGCTACCCTTACCCGGTCGTGATGGGGCGAAGAGCTTTCGATATCACCTGCGTTGCGCCGGTATCAACAGGCCTGAACTGTTCGAGATCACGGAATCTAGGTTGAACATTCGCTTGCACGACACTCGCGCGACCTTCATTACCATCAAACTAGCGAACGGGCGCACCGAGACGTGGATCTCCGATCGGACCGGGCACAAGTCGAGCAGCCAGATCCACCACTACAAGCGCGCCGCACGTAAGGTCGCGGAGCTCGGCTTGGGAGACTTCGCACCCCTTGATGAGGCGATCCCCGAGCTGCGAGGCGAGGGCCGAGCGGTCAGAGGCGCTCGCCTGTCGGGGGGAGCGGAGGCCGGGGCGGCGGGCGAAGGCCGCTTCCTGGGAGCCGCGCCTCCGGGCCAGACGCCGGCATCGGCCGACGTACCGGCTGCCTCGGCGGCAGAAGACGAAGCGGCGGCCGACGGGGCCGCGTTGGGCCCGCGTTGGGCCGAACCGGCGCCTAGCGCGGCGACAGAGCAGCCGGAAGTGATTGAAATTGTTGGCGTTTCTTCCACTCGCTCCGCATCCGCACGGAAATCCCGCCAGAAAAAACGGTCGATAACGAGCGCCTCGTCTCGATGATCACCACCAACGCCGTGTTCGGAGGCTACGTCCGGGCGTCCATCGATTGCCCCGCGTGCAAGGGCAAGCTTCGTCATCGATCCGCCGTACTCGGTGTGCTGCCCGGCGTGTGCGTGGACATGGCGACGAGCTTCATCCCACCACCGAGGGCTCTGGCGCGACGGCACAGCCTACAATGCGGCGCGCGCGCCCGCTCACTCGGAGAGCGCCGTCGCCATCGTCGCGTCGAGCCCGGCGACCCGCCCCTCGGCGAAGCGCGCCTCGTGCGCGGCGTCCCCCAGCGCCGAGCGCGCAGCCTCGAGGCACGCCGCGAGCGCCGGCCGCTCGATGGGCGGCACCGGCGTGCCGATGGCCTCGCGGAGCGCCGCCGCGCCGCCCAGCAGGCGGGCGCCGCGCGACGGCTTCCCCGCGCGCACCGCCGCGCGCGCGAGCGCCTCCAGGACGCTCGCGGACCGCCAGAGGTCGCCGAGCTCCCGGTGCAGCCGCAGGCTCGCCCGCAGGCGCCGCCCCGCCAGCGCGAGATCGCCGCGCTCGATCGCGACGAGCCCGAGGATGTTGCTCGTCCAGGCGATCCCCTCCTTGAACTTCACCTGCTGCGACAGGCCCTCGCTCTCCTCGCAGAGCCGGGCCGCCTCGTCGAGCTCACCCCGGTAGAACGCCGCGCATCCGAGGTAGAGCAGCGCCCTCGCGGTCCCCTCGCGGTCGCCGGCGCAGCGGAACTCCGTGAGCGCGAGCTGGCACGCGCTCTCCGCCCGCGCGACGTCGCCCGAGAGCCACGCCGCGAACCCCGTGTAGCCGAGCGCGCGCGCCGCCTCGAGCGTGTCGCCGCGCTGCGTGGCGAGCGCGAGGCTCTCGCCGTGCAGCGAGAGCGCGCGCTCGTAGTCGCCCTGCTCGCGCGCGACGCTGCCGAGGATCTGGATCACCGAGGCGAGCCCCCGCTCGTCGCCGAGCCCGCGGTAGAGCGCCGCGCCCCGCTCGAGCAGCGCGCGCGCCTCGCGGTAGTCGCACTGGAGCAGCGCGAGCGTCCCCGCGCCCCGGAGCGCCGGCGCCACGTGCTCGGGCGGGACCCCCGCGGCCCCCGCAAGCGCCCGGCCGAGCCACGCGCGGCCCTCCTGGTAGTGCCCATGGATGTACCAGAACCACGCCAGCGCGGCGGCGAGGCGGACCGCGACGCCCGCGTCGCCCTCGCCGCCCCCGAGCGCGAGCTCGAGGGCGAGGCGGAGGTTCGCGTGCTCCAGGTCGAGCGCCGCGAGCCACGCGGCCTGCTCGGGCCCGCGCAGCGCCTCGGCCGCGCGCTCGGCGAGCTCCAGCGAGAGCTCCACCAAATGCCGGTTGCACGCCGCGGCGGCGCCCTCCTCGTCGAGCCGATCGAGCCCGTACTCGCGCAGGATCGCGAGCATCTGGAACCGGGGCTCCTCGCCCGCGACCGGGAGCAAGAGGCTCTTGTCGACCAGGGACTCGAGGATCCCGAGCGTGTCGAGCGCCGGGTCGCGGAAGGCGCACATCGCGTCCGCCGTGGCCAGCGAGAAGCCGCCCGGGAACACCGCGAGCGTGCGGAACACGAGCTGCTCCTCCGGCTCGAGCAGGCCGTAGCTCCAGTCGATGGCGGCGCGCATGGTCTGCTGGCGCTCGGGCAGATCGCGCGCGCCGCCCGTGAGCAGGCGGAACGAGCCCGCGTTCGCCGGCGCGCGCCCGGCGGCGCCGCGGTCGCCGAAGCGCGCGAGCAGCGCCGCGGGGGTGAGCACCCGCAGGCGCGAGGCGGCGAGCTCGATCGCGAGTGGCAGGCCGTCGAGGCGCGCGCAGATCTCCACGACGTCGGCGACGTTGGCCGGGCCGAGCTGGAAGCCGGGCTTGACCGCCGAGGCCCGGCGGCAGAACAGGCTGACCGCCGAGCTCGCCTGCGCGGCCTCGACCGTGACCTCGCGCGGCTCCGGCAGCTCCAGGGGCGGCACGACGTAGCGCCGCTCGCCCGAGAGGTTCAGGGCCGCGCGACTCGTGACGAGCAGCGACAGGCGCGGGCAGCTCGCGGCGAGGTGCGCGACGACCGGCGCCGCGGCCATCAGGTGCTCGAGGTTGTCCAGCACGAGCAAGAGGCGGCGGTCGCGGAGGAACTGGGCCACGCGCTCCAGATCCGGCCGCGCGCCGCCGTCGCCGAGGCAGAGCGCCTGCGCGATCGCCGAGGGCACGAGCGCGGGCTCGCGCAGCGACGCGAGGGGCACGAAGCAGACGCCGCCGGAGAACACCGGGACGAGATCCTCCGCGACCTGGAGCGCGAGCCGGGTCTTGCCGGTGCCGCCGACGCCGGTGAGCGTGAGCAGGCCGGCCTTCGGGTCGAGCAGGAGCGCGGCGACCTCGGCGCGCTCGCGGGCGCGGCCCACGAACGTCGTGCGCTGGATCGGCAGGTTGTGGCGTGGCCGCTCGGGCTCCGGCGAGACGTTCAGGTCGGCCGGCGTCGAGGCGCTCGGGTTGAACGGCGGCAAGGCGCCGGGATCGGTCGAGCGGGCGCCGGGATCGGTCGAGCGGGCGCCGGGATCGGTCGAGCGGGCGCCGGGGTCCGTCGAGCGGGCGCCGGGATCGGTCGAGCGGGCGCCGGAACCGCGGGAGGAGCTGCCGAGCACCGTAGGGTGAGCCCGCGGCGGACGCCGCGGGGGGGCCTCGACCATGCCCGCGAGCTCCATCGTGTCGGTGCTGGGCATCCTCGCCTTCAGACGGCCTCCGCTCGACCACGGCCGCTCGGCGCCGGACGGTTCGGCGGGCGCGCAGTAGCCCTCGAGGGCGGCGCGCAGCGCGAGGCTCTGCTGGGTGACCGAGGGGAAGCGCCGGGCCGGAACGCGGGCGCACGACCGCAGGAACCAAGCGTCGAACGCGGGCGGGAGCCACGGCCAGCGCATCGACGGCGGGTAGAGCCGCATGACCAGGAGCGCCGCCATCAGCTCGGCCATGCTGTTCGCGGTCCAGTAGATGTCGCCGGTCAGGAGGCGCACGGCGATGAGCCCGATCGCCCACACGTCCGCCGCCGGGCCGATCTGGTCCGAGCGCCCGCGCGCCTGCTCGGGGGCCATGTAGAAGGGCGTGCCCACGGCCGTGCCGGTGGCGGTGAGCCCGCCCGAGTCGCCGAGCGCGCCGGGCTCGAGCTCCTTGACCAGCCCGAGGTCGAGGATCTTCACGCGCTCCTGCCCGTCGTCGCCGATCGCGAGGAAGAGGTTCGCGGGCTTGAGATCGCGGTGGAAGAGGCGCTGCGCGTGGGCGACCTCGAGCGCCCCGGCGACCTCGCCGAGCCAGCGCTGCACCTCGCCGGGCGAGCGCTTGCCCTGCGTGGTGACGAGCTGCTCGAGATCGTGGCCCCGGAGCAGCTCCATCACCAGGAAGGGGGAATCGTCGAGCTCGCGCGCGACGCCGGCGTCGAGCATGCGCACGAAGCCGGGCGCGTCGAGGCGCCTCATGGCCCGGATCTCGCGCTCGAAGCGGGCAGCCGCCGCGCCGACCCGCGGCGCCCGGAGCAGCACCTTCACCGCGACAGGGCCGCCGCCGTCGAGGTCGTCGGCCATGTAGACCACGCCCACCCCGCCCCGGCCGATCTCGCTCACCAGACGGTAGCGGCCACCGAGGACGATCGGGCGATCTTGGGGGAGCATGGGCGATCGCGGTCGGGACGGCCTCGCGAGGAGCCGCGGCCTCGGTAGCTTACCACAGGGCGCCCGCGCGCCGCCCTCGGCCCTCCGTTCTCTGGTGATGTGTACGCGGGCGTTCGTCGCGGCGACCGTGGAGCGCTGGGGCCGCCTCGACTGCGCGGTCGACTCGGCGCGCCTCGCGAGGGTTTCGTGCCGATCACCGACGCCGACGTGTTCGACCGGAGGATGACCGTGAACTGCAAGGGCACGTTCCTCTGCATGAAGCACGAGAGCTCGCCGCCTCTCCTCACGTCGGCCGGCGGGGCTCGCCTCGACGCCACTCCTCGCCTCCTCCTCGGGTCAGGTGCGCGTGATGGAGAGGCCGCCGTCGACCAGCGCGGCCGTCCCGGTGACGGCGCTCGCAGCTCCCCGGGGGCGTCTGATGCAGAAAGCGCACGGACGCTGCAAGGACAGGAGCCGCAAGGACGCAAGGGGCACGAGGGCACGAGGGAGAGAGCGCACGCGCGTCTACTGGAGCCTGCGGAGCAACTCCGTGTCCTGGTCGCCCAGCAGGTAGGTGGCGATGAAGGTCGCGGGGGCCGAGCTGGAATCGTTGTCGAAGCGCTCGATGGGCGTGCTCGCGGGCTCGAAGATCGTCTGCCCTGCCGTGTAGTACCTGGCCGGTTGGCCTTTCACCTGGAACCGAATACGCCCTTCGGTCACATAGCAGACGACCGGACCGGGGTGCGTGTGCGGCCCGGCCTCGAACCCAGGGGGCAACGTCAGCCGCTGCACCTCGACGCGGGTCACGGCCTTCCCGCCCGCGACCGCGTGAGTCCCGAGCGAGGCTCGCTCCAGGACCGAGTCCCGCGCGCATCCCGCGCCGACACAGAGCAAGGCTGTCGCTACCGCGAGCGCAGCCCGGGAGAGCCGGCGCCCGCTCCCAGGGAGCGCTCTCCCCGGACGCCGCGTGCGACGATGGTTGTCGGCGAGATCGCGAGGGAGGTCCCCGTCGCGCAGCGGCGGCTCGCCATTCCGCGGTGAGACGTGAGCGAAACGCATGGAATGTGGGTCCCTGTGTTCTGTCAGGCGGCTCCGGCTCGCCTTGACGCCACCAGCATGACGGAGCACCATCGTGCTGAAAATCAGGAACTTTGGTACGGATAGTTCAGAAAAATGGGATGGTTGGCATGCAACGCGTCACCTTCGATCTCGACGTGTTGCGCAGCTTCGTCGCGGGGGTGGAGCTGGGCAGCTTCGCCAGGGCGGCGGGCCGGGTGGGCCGGTCGACCTCGGCGGTGAGCGCTCAGCTCAAGAAGCTGGAGGAGCAGGCGGGCACGCCGCTCTTTCGCAAGGCCGGGCGCGGTCTCGCGCTGACCGAGGCGGGCGAGACGATGCTGGCGTACGCCCGCCGCCTGCTCGAGCTGAACGACGAGGCGGCGGCCGCGGTCCGCGGCGTCGATCTCGAGGGCTGGGTCCGGCTCGGCCTGCAACAGGACTTCGGTGACGTGCTGCTCTCCGGGGTGCTGGGGCGGTTTTCGCGCGCCCACCCGAGGGTGCGGATCGAGGTGCGGGTCGCGCGGAATGCGGAGCTGCTCGAGCGGGTCACGTCGGGCCGGCTCGATCTCGCGCTCCTGTGGGGCGACGGGATGGGGGCGCCGCATGGCGAGCGTCTGGCCGAGCTGCCGATGCGCTGGATCGGGTCGGCCGCGGGGGGCCCTGCGCGGACCGGGGCGGAGGGCGAGCCGCTGCCGCTCCTGGCCATCGAGGCGCCGTGCCGGTTCCGGGATGCCGGGGCGGCGGCGCTCGATCGCGCTGGCATCCCGTGGCGGCTCGCCTTCACCAGCCCGGACCTGGGCGGGCTCTGGGCCGCGGCGGCGGCAGGGCTTGGGTTCACGGTGCGCACGCCGATCGGGCTGCCCGCCGGCGTGCGCGCGCTCGGCCCCGGGGAGGCCGGGCTGCCGGCGCTGCCCGCGCTCCCCCTGGCCCTGCACCAGGCAACGGCGGAACCGGAGCTCCCGACCGCCCGCCTCGCGGCCCTCGTGGTGCAGGCGCTGCAACGTCCCGTCGAGATCGCTCGTGGAGTCCAGCCGACTGGCGCGCTCCTCGGGCGAAACTAGCCACGTGAGCATCGAGAACATCGAAGATCTGCGCGTGCTGGTGGAGACGGCCCGCCGCGGGACGCTGACGGCGGCGGCGCGGGTCCTGGGCGTCACGCCGGCCGCGGCCAGCGCCATGCTCAAGCGGCTGGAGACGCAGCTGGGCGAGCGGCTGTTCGAGCGGTCCACGCGCGCGCTGCGCCTGACGCCGGAGGGCCAGATCCTCCTGGACTACGCCTCCCGCGCGCTCGATCTCCTGGAAGAGGGCGAGGCGCAGCTCGCGTCGCAGCGCCGCTCGCTCGTGGGCACGGTGCGCGTGGCGGCGCCGTCGGATCTCGCGCGCAGCGTGCTCTTGCCCTGGCTCGACGAGTTCGTGGCGGCCCATCCGGGCGTGCGCTTGTCCCTGTCCGTGACCGATCGCGTGCAGGACGTGATGCGCGACGTGGTGGACCTGGCCTTACGTTACGGCGAGCTCAGCGATTCCCGGCTTGTGGCCCGGGCGCTCTCCACGACGCGCCGCGTGCTCTGCGCTTCCCCCGCGTACCTCGCGCGGCACGCGCCGCCGCGCTCGCCCGAGGACGTGGCCCAGCACAACTGCCTGACCTTCCACGTGAACCACAAGCGGCACGTGGCCTGGCGTTTCGAGAAGGACGGCGCATGGACCGAGGTGCGCGTCGACGGCGACCGCGACGCCGACGACGCGGCCATCGCCCACCAATGGGCCCTCGCCGGCGCCGGCCTGCTCTACAAGTCCGAGCTGGATCTGGTGCACGATCTGCGCGAGGGCCGCCTGGTTCGCCTGCTGCCCGGCTGGCAGGGTGAGCCCTATCCGCTCAACGCCATCCTGCCGAGCCATCGTTTCGTGCCGGCGCGGGTGCGCGCCCTCGTCGACTTCCTCGCGGCGAAGCTCCGCGACCTCTCGCCTCAGAAGCCCGGTGTCCCCGGCGCCAGGGGCTTGAAGCGATAGACCAGGTAGGGCGCCTCGTTCCTGGCCACGCCGTCGGCCTGGAGCGCGCTGGTGAGGGACAGCTGCGCCGCGCCGGTGTACATGCTGCCGTCGCTGTTGTAGGTGACGCCGTCCGGCCAGACCATGTCCGGGTCGCTCACCAGGCGCTCGTATTTGCGGGTGTCGGACGGGATGACGCCCACGGCGCGCTCGCCGACCTCGGTGAGGTACAGGTTGTCGTCCTGGTCGATGGCCAGGCCGCCGTTGAAGGGCTTGTCCGCGTAGGTCTCCACCTTCGCCCCGAGCTGCGCGGCGGTGAGCGACGTGTCCAGGAGGTCGCTCATCCGGATCCGGTACATCTTGTAAGCGTTGAGCGCGGCGAAGTAGAGCCACTCGCTGTTCGTGTCGAGGGCGATGCCGTCCACGCCCACGTACAGGTCGACGGCGCCGCTCGTGGGTCGACCCACGTCCCAGCGGATGGGCTCTTTCAAAGGCATCACGCTGGGGTGGCCTTGCAAGAGGCGCCGGCTCTCGCCGGTGGAGAGGTCCACCACCACGAGCGCCGCCTTGTCGCCGACGCCGCCCGAGCCTTCGCCGATGGCCTCATCGGCGATCACGATCACGCCGTGCTTCAGGTCCACGACGAAGTCGTTGTGCTGCGACTCGGTGAGGGTGGCTTCCGGCGAGATGGGGATGACGCGCTCGAGCTTGTCCTGGTGGGTGTTCCACCCGACGAGCTTGGGCACGAGGTCCGCGGGGCGCCCCGCCGCCTTGTCCGTGGATTTGGCCGAGTCGAGCAGCCAGAGGACGCCGTTCTGGTCCGTATGCAGGCCGAGCACCCAGTCGAGGCAGGCGTCGAAGTCGGATTTCCAGCTGCCGTCGGCGTTCTTGCAGCTTTGCCACGCCGCGCTCGGGTACGGTGTGGTGGACTCCCGGTCTGGGTTGAGCAGCGCGACCTGCACCTCGGGCTCGTAGAACGGGTGAAAGCCGATGATGACCCGGCCGTCGGGCATCTGGGTGATGCCGCCGACGCCGGTCGCGTCGAGCCGAGCGTAGACCTCGAGCGTGGGCTGCGGCGGCGGCGCCGGGCTGGCGCTGTCGCCGCAGGCCGCCGCGGCCGCGGCCAGGGTCACGCTCGCGAGCTTCAGCTTGAGATGGGAAAACCGATGCATGCTTGTCTCCTCGTCGTGGTGGTCCTCCATGCTTGAGGAGCGCGCCCTCGCGGACAAGCGGCGGCGCGCGGAAACAGTTTCAGCGTTTCGTTGAAGATGGCTCGACCCGCGCGGGGCCACGTGGCCACGACGCAGGCTTGCCGCTCGGAACTCTGGGGCTAAATCCTGCGCGGTGCTTGCATTTCGATTTGCAGCGCTCTAGCATCTCGTGGCATCGCGAAGATCACCTTCGGAACCAGGCGCCTGTTCGAGGATGATCCCATGCAGCATCCATCCCCTGATGGGTAAGACCTCCGGGCTCCCCCATCGCCGCTGGGGCTCACCTGTTTGTTCATCGGAATGACGAAAACCTTGCACGACTCGACGGACGAATCGGAGCACTTGGCGCGTCAAGTGATAGACATCGTATTGCGCCGCAAGCGGGACGCTTGGCCGCTCGGTGGCCCAGTCGAGCCGAAGGTGCTGGCGCAGCGGGTCGGGAAGACGATCACGAGCGCGGGCCTCGGGGGAGAGGAGGCGCTGCGGCGCTGGGTCGACGAGCTGGCGCCGGCGACGGTCGCCGCCGATCACCCCCGGTACTTCGCGTTCATCCCCCATGCGCCGACGGAGGCGTCGGTGCTCTTCGACCTGATCGTGAGCGGAGCGGGGCTCTGCGCGGCCAGCTGGCTCGAGGCTGCGGGCGCCGTCTACGCCGAAAACGAGGCGCTGCGCTGGATCGCCGACCTCGCCGGCTTCCCCGCGGCAGCCGGGGGCACCTTCGTGCCCGGCGGGACGCTGGGCACCCTCTCGGCGCTCCACGCGGCGCGACATGCAGCGCTCGTGCGGCGCCAGGGGGTACGGCCGGCCCGCTGGAAGCTGGCGGCGTCGACCGACGGCCACTCGTCGATCCAGCAGGCGGCGCGCATCATGGACGTCGATCTCATCGAGGTTCCCGTCGATGGCCGCCACCGCATGACCGGCACGACCCTCCGGGAAGCGCTCGACGCGCAGGGGGACGATGGGCTCTTCGCGGTGGTCGCATCGGCGGGAGGAACGAACCTGGGCCTGCTCGATGATCTCTCCGGCGTCGCGCAGGTCTGCCGCGAGCGGGGTGCATGGCTGCACGTCGACGGGGCCTACGGGCTCGCGGCGCTGGCCGCGCCGAGCAAGCGAGCGGCCTTTGCCGGGATCGAGAGGGCCGACAGCTTCACCGTCAATCCACACAAATGGCTCTTTGCGCCCTACGACTGCTGTGCGCTCCTGTACCGCGACCCGGCCCAGGCGAGGGCGGCGCACAACCAATCGGCGGCCTATCTGGATCCCATCAACGAGGGCTCCGACTGGAACCCCGCGGACTACGCGCTGCAGATGAGCCGACGCGCTCGCGGGCTCCCTCTCTGGTTCTCGCTCGCCGTTCACGGGACGGACGCCTATTCCGCGGCGATCGAGGCGACGCTGGCGCTGACGCAGCAGGCGGCAGGAGCGATCCGCGCGAGGCCGTTCTTGGAGCTGCTCATCGAGCCTGAGTTGAGCGTCCTCGTGTTCCGCCGCCGCGGCTGGTCCGCGGCGGACTACGATGCCTGGTCGGCCCACCTGATCGCCTCGGGCGCGGGGTTCGTCGTGCCCACGACGTTCCAGGGCGAACCGGCCGTGCGGATCGTCATCATCGACCCGCGGAAGACGCATGCAGACATCGAGCGGGTGCTCGACTCGATGGAGGACGCTCCTCGCTGACCGAACCCGAGGGCGACGCCGACGGATCCAGCGGAGTCTCAGCTCAACCTCGCGAGGGCTTGCGCGAGGTCGGCGATCAGATCGTCCGCGTCTTCCAGCCCGACCGACAGGCGGAAGAGATCGTCGGCCGGCCTGCTCCCGCGTGAGGCTTCTCCACCAGCGTCTTGGACCATCGAGTGCGACATCGATTGAGCATGCTCCATGACGCTATAGATCCCTCCGAGGCTCACCGAGAGCCCGATGATCCGGGGCGCCTCCAAGAGCCGCGCGATGTTGCTCGCGGGGCCCGCCACGGAGAAGGAGATGACGCCCCCGCCGCCGTCGAGGAGCTCGCGCGCCCGGTCATGCTGCGGATGCGACCGCAGGCGCGGATAGCGAACCGACGTGACGCGGGGATGCGCCTCCAAGAACTCGGCGATGCGGGCGGCGCTCGCGTTTTGTTGCGCCACGCGCACATGAATCGTCTTGAGACCCTCGGAGACGAGCCAGGCCGCGTGCGGATCCATGCATGATCCATACAGCGTTTGCCTGCGCCAGATCTTCTCGGCGAGCGCGTCCGAGCACATCGCGGCGCCGCCGTGGACGGCGAAGTGGCCGCTCAAGTACTTCGTCAGGCTGTGGACCACGACATCGGCTCCCAGGGTCGACGTCTCCAGGACCCCGGGAGGGGTGAACGTCGCGTCGCAGATGCTCGTCGCCCCATACCGCGAGGCCAGCCGGCAAATCTGCTTGCAGTCCGGCAAGATGAGCTCTGGGTTGCTCAGCGTCTCGAAGTACACGGATCGGCAGCCCTGTCGGAGCAGCTCCTCGAGCTGCTCCGTGTCCTCGGGCACGAAGAAGCGGACCTCGTAGCCGAAGCGTCGCATCTCTTCGGCGCAGAACCTGAAGCTGTCGCCGTAAATGCGGGTCGACACCGCGAGCGTGTCGCCAGGATCGTTGAGGGCGAGCAGCACGGTCGTGATCGCCGACATGCCCGAAGGAAAGCCGATCGCGGTCTCCGTCTCGGCGAGCGACGCCAGCTGCTTCTCCAGGAAGCTGACCGTCGGGTTGCCCCAACGCGTGTAGTAAGAGCTCGGCCGCGTCGCGTGCTCCGAACCGACGGCGACATCGTAGCTCGGCATGCGGAAGAGCGTGGTCTGATAGATTGGCTGGACCACCGGCACGTTCTCTGCGGCGACCGGCTTCGTCAGGAGGAGCCTAGAGCTGCTTTTCACCAGAACCTCGGTTGAGCTTGCGGCCATCGCCGTTCGGCGCTTCCTGCCAAGTAGATGAAGGGCGCGGGCCGGGCATCAGGGGAACGCCATGGAGCGCGACGGACGCCTCGACGAAGCCGGGCGTCGCGCCGCAGCGCTTCATTCGCAATACGATTCCAGCTTTCCTCGACGTCGGACGTCCAGCGTGACGCAGTGAAAGCCCCCGCCGAGGGTGCGGCCATGGCGCAGCCGGAGCGGGATCACCTCCACGCGGTGCCGTTCGAGCAGGCGGATCAGGCGTGTCTGATCTGCGTCCACGACGGCCAGGTGCGGGCTGAGCATCAGCAGGTTGATCCCAAGCCAGATCGACGCGCTCGGCGCAAGATCCGAGTAGTGCACGACCTCCATCTCGGGAGCTTCGATGATCTCCCACTCCCTGAGCGGTGCCGGAAGGTTGTCCTTGTTGACGCGCTCTGGGTTGATCAGCACGAGGCCAGGGCGTATGGGCGCCAGGGTGGTGTCGATATGCGATCCGCAATAGAGATCGCGGCAGGGATGGACGCGGTATTCCGGCCCGAGCACGCTCTGCAGCCACCGTGCGCCCAGCTCGTTGCCGGTGGATGACACGAGGTAGATGATGTCGCGCCCGAGGCGGAGCACGTTGGCAGCGTCGAAGGCGGGCTCTATCTCTCGCAGGGTCGGCTGAGCAGGGTTGCTGGTCTCGTAGAGCTCATCCCTCAGCGACGGCTTCGGCGCCGACAGCCAGCGCGAGCCGTGCTTCAAGTAGCCGACGATGATGTCGCGGTAGGCCATGGACTCGAAGTACCGCGAACGGAACGGGTTCGGTGACTCGATGACCGTGTCGCCGATCGCGAGCAGGACGTCTCGCGGGCAGTACGGAAAGTAGTGCTCTGATTCCCAGAACGGCGTTCGGACGAGGCCAGAGAAGTCGATCGGCTTTGGCCTTCGGACGACGATCCCCAGCCTGTCCAGTATCTCGATGAAGCGCGCGAGATCTTCTTCCGTCTCCTCGATCACCTTGGCCGGGAACCTTCGGTCCTGGGTCGATTCGAGGATGTGCCGCGTGCCGGGCTCGATCGCGTTCATCCCGTGGTCGAGGTAGGGCAGCTGTGCGAACTTCGCGCTGCCGACGATCACCTCTTCCAGCGGATCCCACTCGTTGTGCACTTCGACGCTGATGTTCTTGTTCGTAAGCATGGTTCTGCTCTCGGTCCTGTGAAGTGTGCAATCGTTGTTGAGCGCTCGCCCGGGCGCGCTGCCTGCGCGCCCCCGCGTCGCTCGTTCGACGCGAGCGCCCGGTCGCCCGCTCGGTCAGGCGCTCGCGATGGATCGTTCCATCTCCGGCTCGGGCAGCGACGCGAAGACGGTGGAGAGCGCGGCCAGACCCTTCGGACGCTTCAGCTCGGCGTATTCGGGATCCCTCCTCAAGATCGTGTGCACTTCCTTCAAGCGCCAGAGGGGGACCCGGGGGAAGAGGTGATGAACCAGATGGTATCCTTCGCCCTCCTCCTCTCCGAGCAGGAGACGCTCGGCTGGTCCGTAATCTCGGTTCCATGTCATGCGTATGTCGACGCGTGACGCGGTTTCGATCAGCGGATAGTGCTCGAGCAGCTCTGCGACCGCGCCTATCCAGATCTGCGTGGTGACCAGCGGGACCATCCAGTACGCCACGAGCACGCCGAGCCACCCCGTGGCCGCGGCGCCGGCGACGATCGTCAGGAGGCCGACGAGCCTGACGTAGCGCTCCCAGGTCGCTTCTTCCTTGTGCAAGATCCTATGTCGAATCAGGTACGCGATATAGGACAACGTCGAGCGTGGGCCGGCCAGGCTCATCAGATAGTCGCGCAGCTTTGCGCGCTGGAGGTTTTGCCCGCACAGTCCGATGCGCTGGTACTGGAGGTAGTCGGGATCTCGCTGGGGGTCGCCGAAACGACCGTGATGGTTGACCACGTGGGAGAGGCGGTACCCGGTGTAGCTCTGGAGCACGGGATGTCCGGCGAACGCCGCTCCGATGATGGAGCCTATCTTGGTGTTCGACATGAGCGTGCCGTGGCAGGCCTGATGGAGCACGCCTGCCAACGCGCGCTGCCGCCCGCCGATGAAGAAGATCGCGACGAGGTACGACGCGGCGCCCAGCGCCAGAGGCAGATGCCGCCACGACCAGCAGGAGAACCAAATCCAAAATGAAATGAACAGCCAGTGCCTGACGATCTCCAGGGGACCATGCCAGTTGTCCGCCGCGTAGCAGGCCCTGACGTCTTTAAGTATGTCTCTCGAGAACTTGTGTCTCTTGACCGAGTACATGGGTTCGACGCAAGGCACTGCAATGCATGTGCCAGGCCGTGCCGTCTGGGGGAAGGCATCTCGTCGCCTGCGTGGCGCCGGCAGCTGGGTATGACGTGCGGAGAGGGGCGGGGCGCATCTTCGCTGGAGGGACCGCTCGCGCCTCGCGGCGCGCAGCGAACATCGAAGCTCAGCGCGCGCGCCTGGGCGTCACGGGAGGGTGGCCTCACCTCGTGCCGCGCCGTCATGCTCCCGAGCCACCAACGGCCCCGATTTCGGCGCGGGAACGAAGGAAGGGCACGTGACACCTGAGACGTGGCACATGGCGACGTGCCACGTGCCCGCGTGCCACGTCTCAGGTGGCGATGTGCCCGACGAGAGGCCCTGCAGGCGCGCTAGGGCCGAGCAGGCTTGGCAGCGCGCTCGTCCATTTCCGCGCTCGCGCTCACGCTCGGGGAGGCGGCTGCCACGTCGCTGATCGAGCCCCGTCCCGGAGGGAGCGATCCCGGTCCGATCGCTCTGGTCCAATGCAGGACGGCTCGCGGTCACGGTCGCGGATTTCACCTCGCCGCCGCATTTCGGATCGCCCCGACGGCGCAGGTCGATGTCCGTCACGGGGTCCGTGGGCACGGCCCTTGCAGCAGACCATGTCCGATCGACATCGTCTCCTGTACTGGCTGTGGCGGGGAGATGCGCCTTTCAGGTGCTGTCACCGAGCCATGCGTCATCTTTTCTTTCAGGAGGGCGGGCTCGCATCGGCCTCTCTATGGCAACCAGCGCGCGGCGTGGCTGTACGTGGGAGGGCCGCTGTGAGGACAACGACGGTCGGATCGCGTCTCGAATTTCTCGTCGCACAAGGGGCAACATGACACAGTACATCATCCGGCTGGCAGGCGTGGCCGACAAGCCGGCCATTCGTTGCTTACAGGAACAGTTCATGGCGGAGATCGACGACCCTCTGGAGCTCGTCGAGTCCGACTTCGACCGCAGCGACTTCCTGCTGGTCGAGGCGGTGGACGGGAGCTCGAGGCGCGCCGTCGGGATGATGAGCATCATGCGTGCCTCCAGCGCCCCCTTCGTCTTTGAGAGGGTGATCCCCGACGTGTGGCAGCGTACCGACGTGCGTGGCCTGACAGGGAGGACCGACCTCCGGCGCGAGGATCTCGTCGAGGTGGACTGGCTCTACGTGGAGAAGCCCCACCGGGCCAGGCAGCTGACCCGGCTCCTGACGGCCGGGGGCGTTCTCCATTCCCACCACCGTGGCTATCCGGTGATCGCCATCATCACCAATGCAGCATCCAAGGCCGGATTGCTGGGCGGCATCTTCCACGGAAGTGGACTGGCGATCGAGGTCGGTGGTGTCCCCTACGAGCTCGGCATCGTCTGGCCTGCTCAGAACGCGGCCCTCATGGCGGATGTCGTCCGATCCGCATGCGCGCGGGATCCCCTCCTCGCGTGGCATCTCAACCTCAGCTGAGCAGCGGGCGCACCGCGCGCAGCGCGTCCGCCAGGCGGGCCTTCGCTCGTCCCTCGGTGGGCCCAAGCACCTCGGCGGCGTCGGTTCTTTTGCGCCTTTGCGCCTTTGCGTCGAGCTCTCTCTCCGGATCCCTGGCCGGACTCCTGGCGGGCAGAGCTAGCGGCTCTCCCGGGCGCGCGCCTTGCGCCGGTAGGCGCCCGGGGTCTCGCCCACGTGGCGCTTGAAGGCCTTCACGAACGCGCCGTCGGTGTCGTAGCCGACCGCGCTCGCCACCGCCGCGGTGCTCGCTGCTTCGTCGGCGAGCATGTCGGCGGCGCGGTGCATGCGCCAGCGCGTCAGGTACTCGAGCGGCGCGAGGCCGAGCATCCCCTTGAAGCGGGCGGCGAAGGCCGAGCGCGATACGCCCGCGGCGCGCGCGAGCGCCTCGACCGTCCACGGGTCGGCGGGCCGCTCGTGCATCCGCTGCAAGGCGACGCCGAGCGTCGGATCCCAGAGGGCCCGCAGCCACCCCGCCTCCTCGCACGTGACGCCCGCGACGTGGGTGCGCAGCGCCTGCACGAACAGCACGTCGGCCAGGCGGCCCGCGACCAGCTCGTGGCCGGGCAGCTCCGCGTCCATCTCGGCGGCGACGAACTGCAGGGTGGACTCCAGCCATCGCGTCGCGACGCCGCCGTCGCCCTTCACGTGCATGAGCTCGGGGAGGCTCGCGACGAGCGGGTTCAGGCGCGCGTCGGTGAAGTGGAGGCCGCCGGCCACGATCGTCGTCGGCGCCCCCTCGCCGCCGTAGTGCACGATGCCGCCGCAGCGGCCCCCGCGCTGGGCGTACACCTCCTCGGCCGAGACGGCGCGCGAGCCTGGGCGATCGCGCAGCGCGTGCGCGAGCCGGGCGCGCAGGAAGACGACATCGCCGGGCGCCAGCGTCAGCCGGCGCCCGCCCACGTCGAGCACGCACCCGCCCCGCGAGAGGGCGTAAAAGGTCGTCACGTCGTGCCCGTCGACCCGCATGCCCCAGGGCGCCTTCATCTCGAGCCGCCCGTAGATCTGGCTCCGCAGCTGCACGCTGCGCAGCGTCTCCGTCAGGATGTCCATGCGTCCTCTCTGCTGGACGATCGAACCATTTTTATGGACGTTACAACGCTGCCCGTCCGTTATCGAGCCCTTATCGTGACGTGCGCGGGCTGCCGGCGCCGGGGCGCCGCAGGCCCGCCACCCACCTGCGAAGGGAGAGCTCGTCATGACAACGAACAAGGAGAGGCTCGTCCTCGTCACGGGCGCCACGGGACAGCAGGGCGGCGGCGCCGCGCGAGCGCTGCTCTCGCGCGGCGTCCGCGTCCGGGCGCTCGTCAGGGACCCGAGCGGCGAGCCCGCCGCGGCGCTGCGCCGGCTCGGGGCCGACGTCGTGGGCGGCGACCTCGGCGATCGCGCCTCGCTCGAGGCTGCGGCCCGCGGGGCGGACGCCGTCTTCAGCGTACAGCCGAGCGAGGGGCAGCCCCAGTATGGCGTCACCTCGGACGACGAGCTGCGCTTCGGCAAGAACGTCGCCGACGCCGCGCGCGCGGCGGGGGTCCGGCACCTCGTGTACACCTCGATGGCCGGCCTCGTGCCGGGCACGGGCGTCGGCCACTTCGAGAGCAAGTGGCAGATCGAGGCGTACGTCCGCTCGCTCGACGTGCCCTTCACCATCCTGCGCCCCGGGGCGTTCTTCGAGCTGCTCACGCAGCCGAACTTTTACGCGACGCCGGGCGCGTTCACGTTCCTCTACCCGCCGGGGCATCGTATCCCCTTCATCGCGGCCGACGACATCGGCGCGATCGCGGCCGCGGTCTTCGCGGCGCCGGACACCTTCGCGGGCCGCACCCTCGAGCTCGCGGGCGACGTGCTCACGGGCGAGGAGGTGGCGGCCGCGCTCGGGCGCGCGACGGGGCGGGCGCTCGCGTATGCGACGGTTCCGGCCGAGGCGCTGCGCCAGAATCCCTTGATCGAGCGCGTCGTCGAGGTCGCGATCCGGCTCCGCGTCGACGTCGACATCCCCTCGCTCCGGGCGATTCACCCGGGGCTGAAGACGCTCGCGGCCTGGCTCGACGCAGGGGGCGTCGCGCGCATTCCCGTGACGTCGCGCTGAAGGGCGCCGGCTGCAGCGCTCTTCGACGTCGAGCTGGGCCCGTCGGTCGCCGGGACATCCACTCATCGACCGCGCTGTCGTGAAGCGAGAGCGGCGTGCGGCTTTTCCCGGTTGCCGAGGATGTCCCTCCCGCCCGCCGCGCCGTTCGGGCATGCTGACGCGGTGCAGCCCGGCGATGTCCTCGCGAACCGCTTCGTCATCGAGCGCCTGGCCGGGGCCGGCGGCATGGGGACGGTATACAGGGCCCTCGATCGCGCCGAGGGGGCTCCGGTCGCGCTCAAGCTCCTGAACGCGTGCGATCCCCGGGACCAGGCGCGCTTCGCCCGCGAAGCCCGGATCGTCGCCGAGCTCGACCACCCGGGCGTCGTCCGCTGCATCGCGCACGACGTCACCGCCGCAGGGCAGCGCTGGCTCGCCATGGAGTGGCTCGACGGCGAGGACCTCTCGGCGCGGCTTGGCCGCGCGGGGCTCAGCGTCGGCGAGAGCGTCGCGGCGATGGTCGCCGCGGCCGACGCGCTCGCCGCCGCCCACGCGCGCGGCGTCGTCCATCGCGACATCAAGCCCTCCAACCTCTTCCTCGTCGGCGGCGATCCGCGGCGCGTCAAGCTGCTCGACTTCGGCATCGCGCGCCTCGGCGGCACCTCGCGGGCGTTCACGGCGCCCGGCGCCATCCTGGGCACGCCCGGGTACATGGCCCCCGAGCAGGCCGCGGGGGAGCCGACGGACTCTCGCACCGACGTCTTCTCCCTGGGCGCCGTGCTCTTCGAGTGCCTCACGGGGCGGCCCGCCTTCATGGGCCAGAACGTCATGGCGCTGCTCGCGCGGCTCTTGCTCGAGGAGCCGCCGCGCGTCCGCGAGCTCCGCGGCGATATTCCCCCCGCGCTCGACGTCCTGGTTGCGCGCATGCTTGCGAAGGACCCGGCGGCGCGGCCCGCCGACGCCGCCGCGGCGGCCGCCGCGCTCCGCGACATCGGCGAGCTCGGGGCAGACCTCTCGGCGCCGCCGTCCCCCGGCGACGCGATCACCCGGCGCGTCACCGAGGAAGCGATTACCGGCGGCGAGCAACGCGTGCTCTCGGTCGTCGTCGCCATGCCCGAGGGAGCCTCGGGCGTGGTGCTCGATGACACGCTGCCCGCCGACCTGAACGAGGAGCAACGCTCGCGGATCCAGGCCGCGCTCTTCCACCTCGGCGCACGCGTGGACCAGCTGGCGAACGGGGCACTGCTCCTGACCCTGCAGGGGGTCGGGAGCGCGACCGACCAGGCGGCGCGCGCGGCCCGCTGCGCGCTCTTGCTCGGCCCGTTGCTCGCGGGGAGCCAGGAGCGGCAGGAGCCGAGGGGCGGGAGCATCGCGGTCGTCACCGGCACCGCCGACATCAGCGGCCGGCTGCCCGTGGGCAGGCTGCTCGACCGCGCCGCGACCCTGCTCGCGAGCGGGCCGCCGCACGCGGGCGCCGCCCGCCTCGACGACGTCACGCAGTCGCTGCTCGACACGCGCTTCGAGGTGGCGTGCGGCCCGCTCGGCTGGGAGCTCCTGGGTGAGCGCGAGATCGGCGAGGGCGCGCGCACCCTGCTCGGCCGGCCGAGCCCCTGCGTCGGGCGGGATCGCGAGCTCCGGACGATCATCGACCTGTTCGAGGAGTGCACCGCGGAGCGGCTCGCCCGCGCGGTGCTCGTCACCGGACCCCCGGGCATCGGCAAATCGCGGCTGCGCGACGAGGCGCTCCGGCGGCTCCGCGCGCTCAAGCCGGGCGTGGAGATCTGGATCGGCCGCGGCGACGTTGTCGGCGAGGGCGCCCCCTTCGGCGTGCTTGGCTCGGCCGTTCGCAGCGCGGCGGGCGCCCCGGCGGGCGCGCCGCTGCCGGAGCGCAGGGCGCTGCTCGCGGCGCGGGTCGCGCGGCGCGTGGCCGGGCCGGACCAGCGCCGCGTCGCGGAGTTCCTCGGCGAGATCGCGGGCGTGCCGTTCCCGGACGAGGAGAGCCCGCCGCTGCGCGCCGCCCGCCAGAGCGCGCAGCTCATGGGCGAGCAGATCGGCCGCGCGTTCGCCGACTTCGTCAAGGCCGAGGCCGACGCGGCGCCGCTCTGCCTGGTGATGGAGGATCTGCACTGGGGCGACGGCCCCTCGGTGCGCCTCGTCGACCAGGCCCTCGCCCGCCTCGCCGATCGGCCGGTCTTCGTCGTCGCGCTCGCGCGGCCCGAGGTCCGCGAGCGCTTTCCCGGGCTCTGGGCCGATCGCAGCACGCTCGAGATCCGGCTCGGCGCGCTCCTGCCCCGCGCCGCCGAGCGCCTCGTCCGGCACGCGCTCGGCGACGCCGCGGGCGCGCCGCAGGTCGCGGCGCTCGTCGAGCGCGCCGCCGGAAACGCCTTCTACCTGGAGGAGCTGATCCGCGCCGCCGCCGAGGGGCAGGGCAAGGCGCTGCCCGAGACCGTGCTGGCCATGGTGCAGGCCCGGCTCGTCGCGCTCGACCCGGCTGCGCGGCGCGTGCTGCGCGCCGCCAGCGTGTTCGGCGAGGTCTTCTGGTCGGGCGGCTTGCGCCGCGTGCTCGGGGGCGATCCGTCGACCGGCGTTGCGGCCGCAGCGCTCGCGGCGCTCGTCGATGAGGAGATCCTCGCGCGCCGAGACGACAGCCGCTTCCCGGGCGAGGAGGAGCTCGCCTTCCGCCACGCCCTGCTGCGCGAGGGCGCCTACGCGAGCCTGACCGACGCCGACCGCGCGCGCGGGCACAAGCTCGCGGCGGCGTGGCTAGAGGCCGCCGGCGAGAGCGACCCGGCGGTGCTCGCCGAGCACCTCGAGCGTGGCGGAGAGCTCGGCCGCGCCGCCGCCTGCTACGCCCAGGCCGCCGAGCGCCTGCTGCGCGGGGGCTGCCCCGAGGGGGCGATGGAGGTCGCCGAGCGCGGCGTGCGCTGCGGCGTCGAGGGCGAGCTCCTCGCGGCGCTGCGCGCGACGCAGGGCGAGGCGACGTTGTGGGCGGGTGACCTGGAGCATGCCGTCGCCTTCCTCGACCAGGCCCGGCAGCTCGCCCGGCCGGGGGGCCGGGTGTTCTGCCGCGCGATCGCCGGGCAGCTCATGACCTCGATGATGCTGGACCGTCCGTTCGAGCAGCTCGGCCTGCGCGACGGGGAGCTGCTCGCGATCGAGCCCGACCCGGAGGTCGCCGGCTCGTTCGCCGCCATGCTGTTCCACCGGTACTCCCTCCTGCTGATGCACACGGCGCAGGTCGAGCTGGCCGACGCGCACCTCGGGCGCCTCCGGCAGCTCGACGAGGCGCTCGGCGGCCGGGATCCGGCGGTGTCCGGCTGGCGCTCCTTCGGCAGCGCGATGGACGCCGGCGTTCGGCGCCCGTCCCCCTGGAAGGCGTACAGGCGGTTCGGGGAGGCCGTGGCCGCGCTCGAAGCGTCGGGACATCGCCAGTTCGCGGAGAGCGCGCGCGCGTTCAGGGCCTTCGCGTGCAGCCGTTTTGGGGCCTATGACGACGCCGAGGAGATGCTGAGCCCTCTCGTCCGTGAGGGGGCCTCCGGGAGCGAGCTCAACGCGCAGCTCGCCTTGCTGCAGCGCGCGAGCGTGCGTGTTTCGCGCGGCGCGCACAACGAGGCGCTCGCGGACCTGCGCGCGGTGACGCAGGCGCGGGCAGGGTGGGGTTTTGCGGTGCAGGTGCGCCTCACGCTCGTGCGGGTCCTCTGCGGCCTCGGGGATCTCGCCGCGGCGGAGCGCGAGGCGCTCGAGGGACTCGAGCGGGGGGAGGCGAGCATGGCCGAGAACATCTGGCGTTTGATCGAGCTCGCCCGGGTCCGGCTCGCACAGGGCCGCGCCGCCGAGGCCGCGGCGCTGGCGCGGGAGAGCGCCGCGGCGTGCGCCCGGGCCTACGGGCCGGAGTACCTGATCCTCGACGATTACGCGCTCGTCCACGTCGAGGCGCTCCACGCCGCCGGCGCGACCGAGGAGGCGCGCGCGACGCTCGCGTCGGTGCGCGCCACGCTGCTCGCTCAGGCGGACGAGATCCCGGATCCCGCGCTCCGGCGCGGTTTCCTTCACGCGGTGCCCGCCCACGCGCGCTTGCTCGAGCTCGCGCAGGCCTGGATGCAATAGCGGAGGCTCGTCGCCAAGCCACCCTGCGCGCGAGACGGGACGCGCGGGCGTGAGGCCCGCGAGGACGTTGCCCCAGACGAGCACCACGGGGTTGTCGTCCTGGGCCGCCCGGAGCCCCATGGTGGCGAGCGCGAAGGGGCGCCTCCCCGAGCCGCGGCGCGCCCGCGCGGGGCCGAGCGACGGCCCCCCCGGCGCTCACGCCTGCTTGATCAGCTGGATATCGAGCGTGATCGAGACCTCATCGCCCACGAGGACGCCGCCGGTCTCGAGCACCGCGTTGAAGCTCATCCCGAAATCGCTGCGGCGGATCTTCGTCGTGGCGGTCGCGCCCAGCCGGCGGTTGCCGTACGGATCGCCGTGCTCGCCCGAGAGCTCGCTCACCGCGAGCGTCACCTCGCGCGAGACGCCGCGGATCGTCAGGTCGCCGACGATGTCGAGCCCCTCGCCGCGGCGGCGGACGCTCCTGGAGACGAAGGTGATCGTCGGGTGCGCCTCGACGTCGAAGAAGTCGGCGCTCCGGAGGTGCTCGTCGCGCTTGTCCTCGCGCGTGTGGATCGACGCCGCGTCGATCGTCGCCGAGACCTTCGACGCCTCGGGGCGCCGCGGATCGTAGGTGACCTCGCCGGCGACGCCCGCGAACTCGCCGCGCACGTTCGAGATCATCATGTGGCGTACGGAGAACGAGACGCTCGAGTGGCTCGCGTCGATCGTCCACCGGGCGGCCTGGGAGGGAATCGCGCTCGGGGTGCTGGTGATGGTCGTGTTGTCCATGGCTCGTCGTCCTTCTTCGTGAAGAGGGGCCCGCCGCGCCCGGCTCATCCGGGGCGCGCGCCGTGCGTCACAGGAGCCACCATGCGTCGTTGCTCGAGGATGCACTAGACAGGCGTCCGAGAACGGGTTGTTCTCCTGGGACGAACAATGGACCTCAACCGCATCGCCGTCTTCGTGCGCGTCGTCGATGAGCAGGGCTTCACCGCGGCGGCCAGGGTCCTCGGGCTGCCGAAGTCCTCGATCAGCCGCTCGGTCGCGCTGCTCGAGGAGGCGCTCGGGGCGCGCCTCCTGCACCGCTCGACGCGCAGCGTGCGGCTCACCGAGGCCGGCGCGGCGTTCTACGAGCGGGCGTCGCGCGGCGTCGCGAGCCTCGAGGAGGCCGCCGCGATGGTGGCCGACCTCCAGTCGGTGGTGCGCGGCCCGATCCGGATCACCGCGCCCGTCGACGTCGGCGTCGCCATGCTCGAGCCGGTGGTCGCCCGGTTCGTGCGGCGCCACCCGGCCGTCCGCGTCGACGTCGTCCTCACCGGGCGCGTCGTGGATCTCGTGGAGGAGGGCTTCGACCTGGCGCTGCGGGCCGGGCCGCTGCGCGACGGCTCGCTCATCGCGCGGAAGATCGGTCAGGTGGAGGACGCGCTGTACGCCTCGCCGCGGTACCTCGAGCGCGCCGGGACCCCCGGCAGCCTCGCCGACCTGGCGGCGCACCGGTGCGTCCTCTTCCGCGCGACGCGGAACCGCGCCGCGTGGAGGCTCACGGGGCCCGCGGGGGAGGAGACGGTGGAGGTCGAGGGGCCGCTCGCCGTCGACGAGCTCAGCTTCGCGCGCCGCGCGGTGCTGGCGGGCGTCGGCGTCGGCCTCCTCCCGATGATCCTCTGCGCCCACGAGGTCGCGCGGGGCCGCCTCGTGCGCGTGCTGCCGTCGCACATGGCCTCGGACGCCCCCTTGCACCTCGTGTACCCGTCCGCGCGATACCTGCCTCATCGCGTCGCGGTGTTCCGCGACTTCCTCGTCGAATCGCTCACGCGGCGATTCCAGCGCTCGCCGTGACCGCCGCTTCGGGCGAATGGTCACCACGGAGGACTGGCGACCTGCGATCAATCATCCGTTCTCGTTATCGTGCGAGTGAACCACCAGGCTCTCCCACGGGCGCATCGACGCGCGACCCCTTTCGCGCCGATGCGCCCGCTGAGAAATTCAAGCAAGAGAGGACCGAAGCCGCATCTGCGATACGCTCATGACATCCCGTGGCTCACGATCGGCCTTGTCGCGGCCCCGCGTCGGAGCGCTCTTGCGGGATCATGCCCATCGACGATCCGGTCGACCATGACGGACTCCATCGTCCTGTCACGCTTCCCTTCACGAGATGCGCTGCGCGCCGCGGCCCTCCCGCCGATGCGTCACTGCTAATTCGACGACTGATCATAGAAGAGGACACCCTCCGTATTGATTCCATGAAACTCGAGGAGCTCTTGCACGGCCGACAGGTTGTCCTGGACCAGCCTCAAGCCATCCGTACGGTTGAACGCATAACTGGAGTTAAGGTCCACCAGCCAGAACTCGGAGGTCTCATCGTAATAACGGCGGATCTCGCCACCCGCGCGCGCTTCTCCACGCGTGAGCCCCCGGTTGCCAGGCGTCAGATCGCCGTGCTTGACGCTGTGCTCTCGACCGTCATTCCGCAGGAACCCTGCCTGCCGTTCGGGCGCCACGTGGAAGTGCCCAGCTGGGCTGACGACCCACAGGTACGTCCTGGTGATGTCCAGCTGATCGAAGCCCGTGAACCTCGTCGCCCTCGGGTGTCCGGGATCCGTGGTGTACATCTCCGGCGGGTTCCTGTAGGGGATCTCGCCTGGACGATTCGTGTGCACCCCGCTCGCAGGGCCGATCGCGTCGAGGATCTCCCGGTGCAGCGCCTGCCGCTGCTGCTGCTGCTGCCGCTGCCGCCGCGCTGAGGGCCGCTGCCGGCTAACCCACTGCCCCAGGAAGCCCGACTCGTCGACGAAGTTGACGGGGTCGTGGATCGCATAAGCGTAGGGGTGGCACTCGAGCGGGCTCCTCGCGCAGAGCTCGGGGTCGCCGAGCGCATAGGGATCCGGCGTCGCGAAGCTCGCGATGGCTGGCACGTAGTCGCGCGCGCCCATGTGGACGAGCCCGGTCTCCGGATCGCGCAGCTGGCCGGTGAAGGCGAGGACGAGCTCGGTGCTGCCCAGGCTCGGAGGGGCGGCCTGGATGTCGCGCGCGAGCGCTCCGAACGGCGTCGTGTCGGCCGTGAGGACCGTCTCGCCGCGCTCGTCGACCACGCGCTGGACGACCCCGCGCTGGTCGTCGATGAGCGAGAGGACGCGCGCCTCGTCGACGAGCACCACAGCGCGGTGGTCCCCGATGCGGACGAGGCTCTGGCGCTCTACGCCGTCGTCACGCGTCGCACGCGTGGGATACACCACGAGCGACCCGGGGACCTCGATGTCCCCCTCGCGGCGGAGCAGCCGCCTGGAGAGCCGCTCGCCGGCAGAATCGTAGCCGTATTCCAGGACGCCGCCGTCGACCTCGACCCGCCGGAGCCTGCCCCAGGGGTCGTACTCGGCGTTGCGGAGGCGCCCAAACGCGGTGAGCCGGCCAAAGCTGTCGAGCTGACCATGGCCCGCTTCGGGCAACGGCAACGCGTCGCGCCCGTCCTCGACGACGAACGGCTGTGCCTCCGCCCCCTCTCCGAGCGACGCGACCAGGCCAGCGGGCGTATACGCATAGGTGTGCGCCACGCCCGCCACCGAGGCGCCGAGCAGCTCGCCGCGCGCGCTGTAGGTGTACGACGAGACGCCGGAGCCCGCCGCGCCCGGAGCGCTCTCACGCGCCGCGACGACACGGCCATCGGCGCGGCGATCATAGGCCACGTCCTGCAGCGGCCCGAGCGCGCAGGGGTCCGCCCCTTCGCCCACGCACGCCTTGAGGTGCGTGAGCAGCCCTGAGCTCGGATCATAGCCGAGCGTCCGGTGCAGGCGGGTGGACGGGACGCGGTAGCTCGCGAGCTGGCCGCGCGGATCATAGGTGATGTCCGTCATGAGCGGCGCCGCCGCGCGATCGCCGGCCGACCAGGCGACGGAGGACGGCTCGCCCGAGGGCGTCCGCGTGAACGACAGCGTGTTGCCGAACGGATCGCGGTACGAGGCGACCGTCCCATCGAGGTCGTACGTCCACTGCTCCTCGTAGTCGCGGCGCGCGTCGCCGGCATCGACGGACTTCGTCCGGGCCGTCGTCCGCCCATCGCGATCGTACGCGAAGGACTCCTGGACGCGCTGCCCGCTGATCCGGTCGAAGGTCGTCGCCTCGACGAGCTTCCCGATGAGCTCGGGGCGCGGCGCTTCGCCTTCTCGACCATCGTAGAGGAAGGAGCGCTCGTCCCAGCCCTCCGGGCGCGACGAGGATGACGCGAACATGTCCGCCGGACGGTCGAGCGCGTCGTAGGTCATCTCGACGCTCTCCCACGCCGCGAACGCCCGATCCCACGTGCGCATCTCCGTCGCCCGCCCGCGCGTGTCGCGGACCCACAGGCGCGTGGGACCGCCGGAGAGCGACGTCATCACGAGCTTGCCCGCCGAGTCGTAGGCCATGCGGCGCGGGGCTCCGGCCCCCGCGAGCGTGACGGCACGCAGGCTGCCGCGCTCGTCGCGCTCGTAGCGTTGCACCTGGCCGAGCTCGTCGACGATCGCGTAGACCTCGTCGCCGCGCGCCACCATGAGGCGCGTCTCGACGCGCGCATCGCTCCCGCCGCGGTTCTCCTCGACGCGCTGGCCCCACGGCTGGTGTGCGATGCGCGTGACGAGCCCCGCGGCGTCGGTGCGGACCACGGCGCGCCCGAGCCCGTCGTAGGCCGTGCTCGTGCCGCGCGCCGCGCCCTCGGGCGAGGGGAATCGACCGGCATCGAAGGCTGTATCGATACCCACCGCGGTCGAATACGGGAGCGCCTCGAAGATCGGGTCGCCGCGGCGCCCATGCCGGGTGAACGCGACGACCCGCGCGCCCCCTGCCTCCTCGTGCTTCACCGCTTGACCGACGGGGAGCCCATCCGCCCGGAAGGCGGCGAGGCGCTCGACGGGCTCGCTCCCCGCGTCGGCCGCCGTGCGCCGAGCGGCGATGTGAACCAGCGCCGGGGTATGCGCGCCAGCGTCGCGGTAGGCGTAGCGGCCCTCCGCGCCGCTCGAGCGCACCCGATGAACGGGGCGATGGCGCGCGTCGTACTCGGTGAGCTCCACGTCGCCCTGCGGCGTCCGGACATGCGTGGGCAACAGGCTCCGCGCCGGGACGAGCCCCTCGGACGGCGGGGCGAGCGATGCAAGCGCGCAGCCCGCCGTGCCGTAGCAGTACTGCGCGGCGTGCCCGAGGGCGTTCTGCCTCTCGACCAGCAAGACGCCGGTCGCGTCATAGATGTTCCTGCTCAGGAGCCCGTGCTCGTCCGAGGTCTCCACGACGTTGCCGAAGGCGTCGTACCGCGACGCATGCACCTGGGTGCGCGACGAGAGGAGCGGCGCGCTCACCGCCGCGGGCAATGAGGCGAGCGCCTCGGCGTCGATGAGGAGAGGCTGGGTCACGCGCACCGGCAGCGGCACGTCGGGCCCGTATTCATACGACGTCCTCTGCAGCACGCGCCCCGATGGCCCCGCGAGCAGCGACTGCTCCCGCACCGCCGTGAGCACGCCGCGCGCCTCCCAGCCCGCGTCGTACGTGAATGTGCTCACGTAGCGGCGCGCCGGCAGCTCCGTCCCGTTCGGCCCGGCGACCGCGGCCAGCGACTGTTCCCGGCGGACGAGCCGGTTGTAGGTCGTGTCGTACGTGTTGGTCTGCGTCACGGTCGCCCCCTCGGCGCACGACCCCGCTCCGCTGCACTGCACGTCGCGCGTGCCGGTCTGTCGCAAGAACGCCGGCGTCTTCGGGTCGGGCGCCGCGGGCAAAAGGGCCCACGCCTCCTCGTGCACGCTGTGCAGCGCCTCCACCTCGTAGGGCTCCTCGCTCCAGGTCTCCGCCGTCTGCGACGCCGCCTCGACGCCGCTCGGCCACGCGCCCGCGCTCGCCGCGATCCGCGCCGCCTGCGCGCTCGAGAGCCGCGGCTCGAAGAACTCCTCGGTGCGCAGCTTGCCGGCGAAGAAGCGCCTCACCGGCGCAGCCGCCGACGCCACCTGGTAGACGCGCCGGCGAACGACGCTCGCCGCGCTGTCGTCTCCAACATCCAGCTCCTCGCACTGCCCGAAGCCCGCGAAGTCGCGCTCCCGCTCGTTGAAGTACGGCGCGTGGTACTGGAGCTCCCGCACCCGCGGCGCCTCGGCGCCCACCGCCGTCAGGTGCCGCTTCACCACCGTCACCGGATACGGCAGCGCCCGCACCCGCGCGTCGTTCCGGCCGAAGCGGCGCGCGTCGCGGATCAACTCATCCGTGCTCGTCGCGTACTGCACCGCGTGCTTCAGGCCCGGGCCCTCCTCCACCTCCGACAGGAGGTCAGGGCCGATCAGGTTCTTCACCCCGTGTCGGTTGAAGTCGATGACCTTGAGCCGGCCTCCGCCCGCGCTCGGCTCGTAGACGAGGATCTCCTCCGCGCCGTCGGCGTCGATATCGAGGACCCGGGTGTTCCACTTGTTGTCCGGATCGACCGACACCCCTTCGTCCAGAGGCATCCGTCGCTCGGCGGCGAAGCCCTTCTGCCCTCGTCCGAGCCAGACGCCGAGCTCGTTGGCGGCCGCCGTCACGTTGACCAGGTCCATGTCCCCGTCTCCGTTGACGTCGATCAGCCACATGGCGTTGATGTTCTGGCTCGCCGCGCGATCAGGCACCGACACGAACCGGCCCTGCCCGCACACCGGGTCGTTCGCGCTCGCGTCCCCGAACAGCAGCCCTCCCGTCAGCTTCGCCACCGAGGACGAGCCAGCCGGGTATGCCACCACCTTGCCCTGGTTCTCGTAGATGCAAATGCCCTTCTCGCCGGCGCCGGTCGACCGGATGACCGCGAAGTCGGTCAGCCCGTCGCCGTTCGCGTCCAGGAAGCGATAGCCCGGGTTGTCGAGCTCCGTCCCCGCGCCCTGCTGGAACGGGAAGGTCAGCCCCACGAGCGGCTTGAACGACAGCGCGCTGGCGCCCGGCTCTGTGACGTTGATGAACGCCGTCCACGTGCTGTCCGTCGACCCGGCCACCGTGGTGAGCAGGTCCGCCTTGCCGTCGGCGTTGAGGTCGATCGCCTGGGTCCGGCCGCGCGCGAACCGCGGCAGCTCGACATCGACCACCGTCGAGCTCGTCGCCGCGGAGAACGGTCGCGTCCGCTCCCCGCGGCCCGCATAGTGCGCGAGCTCCGTTCGCGTCCCCGACGCTGTTGCCTGCACAAGGTCCGTTCGACCGTCAGCGTCGAAGTCGCCGGGGAGGAACACGCTCGTCGCCTGCGCCGCCGCGTCGAACCGCGGGACGTCGCTCCGCGACACGCCGCCGACGGTCCGCTCCACCGTGAGCGGCGCGCCGCTGGTCGCGAACAGGCTCGCCTCCGCGAGATCACCGCCGTTGTACGACGGCACGCTGGTCCCCTCGCGCGCCGAATACCGCACGATGTCCGCGAGGCCGTCCGAGTTGATGTCCATCAGCTCCGAGCCGCCGCTCGGCCCGAAGCCGAACACGTCCGGCACGTCCATGTCATAGACCAGCTCGTGGCCGGACAGGTCGTCGGCGCCCCACGCCGTGTACCGGAACCGGATCAGCGGCTCTGCCGGCGTCGACCGGTCGAACGGCGCCTGGCTGCGCCCGAACCGAACCACCCCCAGAAGCTTGCTCTCGCTGCTGAGCGAGGCCGCCACGCGCTGCCGGTCCGACTCGAAGTCTTCGCTCGCCAGCGCCTGGCAATCCGGGTGCGTCACGATCTCCGGGCCGCTCTCGCCGTGCACCGCGTGCACGAAGCACCAGGTGTACATCGGCTCGCCGTCGAAGCTCGCCACGAGCTTCGTGTACAGCTGCCCCGGCCCCTGCGGGTAGCCCATCAGGTGGCTCACCCGCCCTTCGCGCCGCGGCACCGACTCCAGCGTGTAGACCGAGCGCCCGCCGGCGAACCGCACGCTCTTGAGGTACGACCGGTCGCTCGCCTTCGTGTACTCGTACGACACCGCGTCGCCTGTCGGCGAGATGGCGTGCACGAGCGGCCACCGCGTCGGGGAGAACGTCGACGAGCCCGCCACCCCCTCGGCGACGGTCGGCTCCTCGCTGTAGATCTCCCGCCGGCCGTCCGGATACACGACCTCGAACCCGGTGAACGCCACATTCTGTAGCGCGCCCGATGCGTCGCGCATCGCCACGGTCCCGCCTTGCGGATACCGGTAGAGCCGAACGGTCGTCTCGGAGGCGTCGAGCCGGTACTCGATCCTCGTCTTGCCGCTCACCGTATCCGTCTTCACCCAGACGAGGCGCTCGGCGCCCAGCGACAGGCGCGCCGTCACGTCCTGCGAGCTGCTCAGGCGAGCGCGGTAGGGCACGCCCCAGTCGGTCGTCATCTGGATCGACGGCACGCTCAGGCTGAACCCCACGCCGAACCCCGCCGAGAAGTCCGCGGGTACCGACCCGTACGACAGCAGGACCTCCGCGGCGGACGACGCGCGCGACGGCAAGGCGGGGAACGCAAGACCCGCCGACAGCTCACCGCGCTCCGGCGTGACCGCGACATTGAGCGCCGGCCGCGGCGCCAGCGACGAGACATCGCCGGGCGACGCGCCCGCCGACGACGCCGCAGGCGAAACCCCCTCCTCGAAGCTCGTTACGTCGTCCCCGGGCGCGCTGCCCCCGCACGCGATCAGCACGAAGGCTAGACCGCTGGACCATAAGAATTTTCGCTTCATTGTTCGATCTCCGCCCATCTAAGAATCCGTATGGATTGCCGTGATGTTCTCGACGAGCGCGCGCGCGGCCCCCTCCGCGCCGATGCGCCCGTCGGCAAACTCGATCCAGACCGGAGCGAGGGCCGCGTCCGCGGCCCGCACGCTCGCCGGATCCGCCGAGACGGCGGGCGCGCGCAGCGTGCGCTCCTGCTCCACCTGCTCGGGCGCCGGCGCCTCCGCGGCGCCGTCGGCCGCGCCCGGCGGCTCCGCGAGCGGCAGCTTCCCGAGCGCCGCGAAGACGCGCTTCTGCCCCTCGCCGCGGAGGTAGGCGACAACGCCGTCCGCGGCGCTCGCCTCGCGATCCTTCAGCGCCGGCGCGCGCTCCACGCCGTACGTGCGCCCCACGCTCCTGAGCGGCGGCCCCCCGCGCGAGAGCGACGGCAGCGGCGCCAGCCCGAGGCGCTCGCCGAGCGCGCGCCGGAGCTCGGGGATCCGCCACTCGCCGAGGACCGCGAACGGGACCTGCCCCTCCGCGAGCAGGCGTGCCGCGCAGTCCGACGTGCACGCGTGAGGCGAGAGGCCGTACGTGAAGCGCAGATCGCCGAGGAGCGCGAAGGCCTCCTTCGCGGCCGCCTTCGCCTCGTGCTGCGGCGCGGCAGGCCAGAAGACGTCCGAGAAGAGCGGGAGGAGGGGATGGGTCTCCTCGGGGAGCGCGAGGCCATACGCCACATCGCCCTTCGCCTTCAGCGCGAGCGCCTGCGTCACGAGATCCGGAAAGCTCGCCGGCGGCTCGGCGACGCGGCTGCGGTCATACGCGAGCACCGCGTAGTCCGCGGCGAAGAGCGGCGCGACCTTGTCCGCCTCCGCCGGCTCGAAGGGGCGCAGGACGAGGTGCGCGCCTCGGGCCCCCGAGAGGCCCTCCTCGGCCGCGCGGGGCTTGTAGGTCACGCGCACGCGCACGCCCGGCTGCGCGTTCAGGTAAGGCTTCAAGAGCTCCTCGACGCGCGCCCCGAAGTCGGCGCTCACCGACTGCGCGAGCTCGAGATCGACTCCACGGTCGCGCTCGGCGCGGCGCAGCACGACGACCGCTACGGACAGCGCGAGACACACGAACCCCACCGCCGCGGCCGCGGCGACGATTCTCTCTCTTTTTGTCATGGTCCTTCTCGCCTTATTCGCCGGTGGGATCCCACAGCGTCGCCGATTCGACCGTGCAGGCTCCCTGCCTCAGGCCATACGTGATCTCGTCGAACTCCGGCCGATCGAAGATGATCTTCGCCGTCCCTCCCGACAGCCGCGAGGGGCAGCGGAGCACGTGTCCGAAGTTGACGAATTTCGAATTCACGAAGTTGAGCTGGCCCCTGCCCGCCACCGAGAGCATGACCGACTCGCGATCGAAGTAGCCGGGAGTGCTCGTGAACGTGCTGTCGACCGCGAGGAGCCCGTCCTCGGTCCACGTCGCGCGGTCGTCGTTCCACGCGACCGCCATCGGGCCTGACACGCGCATCCCGACGACGAACGCCTGCACGTCGGCGCTGAGCGTCAGCGCGCGGAAGTTCGCGACCGAGCCCCCGAGCCACTCCCCCCGGAGATCCACGAGATCATCCGCCGTGAGGTCAGGCTGGGCGAGCGACTCGATGCTATGGCCCCCGGCGACCGGCCACGAAACGATGGACACGCGCGCCCGGTCGGCCGACACCCCGTCGGTGAAGGCGCGCACGCTCGAGCTGTGGAGCGCGAGCGTGCCTCCCGAGAACACGATGCCTTTGTAGAACACCGGCGCCGTGTCGCCGCCGATGACCACGTCGCGGACCCGCAGGACGAGCCCTCGCGCAGCGCTGCCCGCGGCCTGCACGCCCACGCGCGCGAGCGGCGCCGGCGGGCCCGCGGTGCTCTCCGTGGGGGCGCGCGACACGAGCCGGAGGTGCTCGAGATCGACCGTCAGATCCCCCTGCACCAGGAGGGCCGGCTGCGCGTCGGTGCACGCGGTGCTCGTGCCGAATCCGCAGGTCGGTTGCGCCACGGTGATGGTCGAGCCCTCCGGCTCGCCGATCATGCGCACCTTGCGCATCCTCGCGGGGAGCGTCGCCGCGTCCAGGGTGAACGGCGGCCGGCTCACCGCGGCGCGCTTGCCCACGCGGACCTCCAGGGCGTCGGCGTCCACCGCGCAGCTCCGCGTCAGGGTGGCGACGGTCGTGGTCGACAGGTCCACGCCCTCGCGGAGCGTGACCGAGCACGTGCGCTCCGGCACGAGGCACGGCAGCGAGACCCGACGGGGCGCCGCGCCCTCGCTCTTGCCGGCGTTGTAGGCCGCGATGAGCCGCGTCAGCCACGTCCCGCCGCCGTCGTGGCCCGAGAGGCCGAAGCGGCGCTCCCACGTCTCGCTCGCGGTGCAGATGGGCAGATCCAGGGTGACGCCGCCGAGCGGCGCGCGCCGGCTCGTCGTCCCGTTGAGCTCGAGGCGGTCGGTATAGCCCTTCCGCTCGCCGTCCAGGCACCCGCCGGTGCTCGGATCGAGCGAGCCGCTCTCGCACTCGAGGTAGCCGTCCCTCAGGACCTTGTGCGCCGGGACCCAGCTGGCCGTGCCGCACCGCTCCAGGCACACGTCGAAGAACGGCATGTCGGGCTGGATCTCTTCGTCTTCCGGGACGACGTCGGTCGACGCCCACGAGCTCGGCACGGCAAGGAGCTTCCTGACGTCGCTGAGCGCCTTGGCGCGCTCGGCGTCGGTGAGGTCGTTGTAGGGCCGCCCGTCGAGCGACTCGACGAAGAACGACGTATTCCCCTTCTTGACGAGCACCATCCACCGGAACTCCACGCTCGGCAACCAGGCCGAGTGGACCTCCCAGCCGTCGTAGGGCTCGGTCGCGCGCTCGTTCGCGCACGAGAGCTGGATCGGCGCGGCGCCCGGCTCGGGCGTCCATCCGGGGCTCCCCAGGGGAGGGGCCGGCGCGCGCCGCGCGCGCTCGGCGATCCCGAGGTGCTTCATCAGCCCCCCGCAGCGGTTGGGAATGACGAAGTAGCGCCCGGGCCCGGCCTCCAGGGGCTCGCCGTCGAGCCGGTATTCGAGGAGCGACAGGCCCTGCGTCCTCGGCTCCGCGTAGACGTTCGCGTCCGCGGCGATGCGGTCCGGACACGCGATCCTCGGCGCCGTCGCGTCGATGACCACGTCGGTCCGCTCGGCGATCGCGCTCCGCCTCACGCCGAACAGCTCGCGCACGACGCGCTCGTCGAGGCACCCCTCCAGGCGGAGCAGGATCATCGTCCCGTCCTCCTGCGGCAGCTCGGCGGCATACCGCATCTCCGAGCCCGCCGCGCCGATCGCGCGGTAGCGAAACAGCGTCGGCTTGGCGGCCAGGAGGGCCTGCGCGCTCGTCATCGCCATCTCCGGCCCGCCCGCATCTCCGCACGCGCTCGCAACGACCGGGACGAGCGCCCACAACCATCTTCGCGTGTTCAACTTGGCCTCGCTACGTGGGGTCACGGGTGGAACTCGCTCATGCAGGTGTCGACCGCCTTGGCGGTCATCGCCGTGTTGGAGACGTACGACGCCGGGAGCCCCACGCTCGCGCACAGCGCGGCGGCCGTCTGCGTGCCGGAGACGATCGTCCCGGCGACGTCCGCCGCGCAGAGCTTGTTCACGTCCTTGAGCGGGCGGCCGGCGGTGGCGTCGATCTGGTTGCAGGCGTTCGTGAAGAACGTCCGGTTACGATTCCGGATCTCGCAGAAGTAGATGCTGCACTGCCGCTTCATCGTCTCGTCCTCGACCGTGCTCCGGTCGGCGAGGAGCGCCATGTCGCGCTTCATGAGATCGAGCTTCTCGAGGAGGGTCATCTCGTTCGGCACCGCCGGCAGCTCGGCGCGCGCGAGCATGTCGCGGAGACCCTCATGGCTCTTCTGCAGCTCGACGCGGACGTCCTTGCCCTGGTACTCGTAGAGACCGCCGACCCAGCGATCGACGAAATCGAGGATCGTCTGGCTCCGCAGCACCGCGCGCTCGTACCCTTCGTGGAGGCGCGTCACGGCCGAGGGGAGCGGACCCGAGCAGAGCCCCGTGGTCTCGCTCCCCGGGAGGCAGAACATCGACGCCATCCCCTGGTAGGAGCTGACGAGGAGGTCCTTCTTTTGCACGAGGCCGCCGAGGAGCGCCGTCGAGTCCCGGAGCGAGCTGTCGGCCATCTCGATCTTGCGCGCCAGCATCGCCTTGAGCGGCGGGATCGCCCTGTCGCCGGGCGGGGCGTCCTCCGTCGCGGAGCCGAAATAATCCGCGAGGATATCGCGGGAGACGACCTCCGCCGCCGCGTCGATGGCCGCCGGCGAGGGCGACGACACGACGCCGCACGTGGCGTCGTACCCGCCGTGCAGGTACTCCGCATAGCATTGCGCCATGCTCTCGGCGTGCCCCGTCAGGCTGAAGTCGGAGGTGTCGTAGCTCATCTCGAGCCCCTCCCACCGCACGCGCGTGAAGCTGGCCTTGGCCATGCCCCGGTGCATGCAGAACGCCTCGCGGGGAGCGAGCTTCGTGGTGAGCTCGCCCTGATACCGATCCTCCAGCTGCGCGAGCTTGCGGCAGTGGAGGAGCCCCTCGAGCAGCGCCGCGGCGTTCCGCTGCGACGGGAGCAGCCCGACGGTCGCGGCCTTCTCGAGCTCGTGGAGGCCGTGGTCGACGTCGCCGTCCGGACGATGCGCCTCGCACACCCCGTTCAGGAAGTGCACCGGCGCGCGCGGCCCCACCGTGAGCTTCTGCCTCCCATCGACCGTGTCGAAGGGATAACCCTGCCGCGGGAGCGCGTCCCACTGCGACGGATCGCAGGGACCGGACCAGATCTGCGCCCGGAGGTGCGTCTTCCGCTCCTGTAGGTCGCACGACGCGAGCTTGCGCGAGCACTCGTCGTCCACCTGGGCCGCCGCCACCCTCATCCCCGGGAGCGTCGCGAACACCGCCGCGACGACCAGCGGGATGCAAGAAGCCATATCCTGTCGAACCATCGGTCAGACTCCTTCTATCCTGTGTAACGCTTCGGCTCCCCGCCCGCGCGCGGACGTCAGCGCACCGGCTTGCGCACGAAGATGAACCCGAGCTGCAACGACGGAGCACCCTGGTTCAGGCAGCGAACCAGGTTCTCGTCGGCGATGATCTCGTACGTCCCCACGAGCGGATGGCCCACGAACGGATACGCGTTCTGGATCAGGCCGTCGGTCAGGCGCCGCTCGAGCCCCTCCGCGGTGTACGGGCCGCGACGGAAGCGGAGGTACTCGTCGTTCATGAGATCCATGTCCGAGCCGCCGTACACCGGGATGAGCGCCGTGACCGGCCGCTTCACCACGAGGCTCGGCACGATCTCGCCGCTGTCCTTCGACAGGCGCGAGAAGACGGTCCCGAACCCGAGGTGGGTCATCTGCATCTGCTGAGAGCGGCACGACGAGCTCGAGACCCCGGCCATGACGTGCACGAGGCGCATCGGCTCGCTCTCGTTCATCGTCATCTCGTCCCAGAGGACGAAGTTGCCGAGGTTCCGGCTATCCGCTTGCGAGCCAGCGAAGGGCGAGATCTCGAATCGCGCGCGCCCGTTCTCGAGGAGCTCGGACACGAGGCCGCTCGTCTTCTCCAGCGTGAACTCGGCCACGCTGCCCGCCATCGTCTCGGTGCTCCAGGCGAGCGAAGAAGGCCGGCAGACCTCGCTCGTGCCGACCGTCCCGCAGTCGCTGAGGAACGAATCCAGCTCGGCCGCCGTCCCGATGAACGTCCTGTCCGAAGACAGGTGCCCGACGTCGCCGGCGAAGTCGCTCAGCACGTTGTAGCGGTTCCGGTACAGGTTGTAGGTGAAGTTGACGTTCTCGACGACGCGGCGCTTGGCCTCGAGGAACTCGCTCGCTCCCCGCGTGAGCTCCGCCTGCATGTCCTCGAAGTCCCAGAAGAGGACCTCGGCGGCGTCGTTCACGGGCGCCATCTCGACGAGCCCCATGATGCGCGTGCGGCTCTCCAGCACCGCCTCGCGCATCTCCCGCTCGATGGCGAGCAGCTCGTGCTCGAGATCCTTCGCCTCTTCCACCATCCGGATCTGCCGGCGGAGGTCCTCGATCTGGACGAAGGTCGCCGCCCGCTCGTCCTCGATGACCGACGCGAGGAACGCCATCTGCCCCTCCGAGATGTTGATGGTGTTCTGCCGGATCTTCTCCCGGATGTCGTTCAGCACCTGGCGCGTCGCGTCGTAGTGCCCCTCGAGATCGTGCACCCTCCCCTGGTAGTGGCCGATCCGGCTGATCTGCGCCTCGATCGACGACTTCATGGCGAGGAGGTTCTGCTTGTCCTGCTCTAGCCTGCTCGCCTCGATGTCGAGCTCCCCGAGCGCGAGGGTGAGCCGCTGGATCTCGATCTGGGCCTGCTCGCGCACGTTCTCCTGCTCGTCGATGTCGAAGTCGACGAGCGCCGACTCGTCCGACTTGGTCTGGAGATCGGCCACGAGCGCCGCGCGGTCGGCCCGCAGCTTGGCGACCGTCGACGCGATCTCACCCCGGTCCAGCCTGCACTGGATCGCGTGCAGCTTCTCCTCGCCGGTGATCTCGACGACCTCCTTGTCGAGCTCCGCGAGCTGGACCGAGATCTCGGCGAGCGCGCGCTTCTTCGTCCACTCTTCGATCAGCTTGTGGATGTCGAGGGCGTTGATCTCCCTCCTCAGCTCCTCGACCCGAACGTTGAGCTCGTGCCGCTCCTGCGCGATCATCTGCTCGAACTGCAGCTCTCCGAACTGCCACTCGTAAACCTGCGCTGCCGTGTCGGCCGCGACCTTCGCCGCCGCCGCCGCCGCCTCGACGAAGCGGAACGTCTTGACGGGGAAGATGCCCATGATGCCCGTATCGCCGTCCGGGATGGCCGCGAGGACGGCGGCGGTGGCCGAGAGCGCGAGCGCAGCCCCCTTCAGCGCATCGAGGCCGTTCTGTTCCGCCATCGCGGCGTCGAGCGCCCGCATGCGATCGTTGATCTGATTGATCGTCGTTTGCCACATGTCGCGCTGGTGGTCGAAGATCTTGAGGTTCTGATTGTAGAGCTCCTCCGCGACCCGCTTCAGGTTCTCGTCCTTCGTGGAGCAGCTCGTGCCAGAGCCGTCGATGCAAGCCCTGATCTTGTCGATCTCCTCCTTGCTCTTGGTGGAGAGCTCTTTCCGCGCCATGCAGATCTCATCGAGGAGCGCCGGCTTCGGCGCCTCGATGGACGGGGGGCTCGTGCACGTGGCCCCGGAGATCGGATCGGTGAACCCCTGCGCCGCCCCGGTGTAGAACGCGAGCTCGGCGTCGACCGAGCAAATCTGGTGCACGACGGGGACGCGCATCGATTCGAACACCGTCTCCTGCGAGGTCCGGAGCCGGCTCGTGATGATCTCGGAGCCCTCGATGCGCTTCTGCTCGAGCGCGATCTGTCGCTCGATCTGCGCCTTGCGGTTGTCGACGAGCTCGAGCTCCTTGTCGTCGGACGCGACGCGGTTCAAGAGCTCGTCGATCTGCAGCTCGAGGCCGTCGCGCTGCATCTCGAAGTTGAAGGCGGCGAGCGTCATGTCGATGTTGAACTGGATCTCGGCGATCTGCTCGCGCACCGCGTCCTGGTCGAGCGCGAGGAGATCTTGCTCGCGCTGGCCCCGGAGGAGCACGATCTGGTTCTCGAGCTCCTTCGTCTCGCGCTTCAAGGCCAGCTCGAGCACGCGGATCCTCTGCTCGAGCTCGAACGTCGAGATGTCGCTCTGGAGCGCGCTCAGCTTCTGCTGCACGTCGTTCTTGAGCTGCTCGGCCATGTCCTGGAGCTGCGCCATCTTGTACACCTCGAGCTCGATGGCCCGAGAGTGCTTCATGTTGGCCATGTCGAACTTCTGGTTCTGGAGATCGGTGTATTTCCGTGCCCACGTCTCGAGCATGTTCTGGATGTTGAGGTCCTGCTGCTCGATCGCGGCCTCCTGCATCCGCAGCTGCTGGCCGAGCCGCTCGATGCTGATGAGCGGGAAATCCTCGGGATCGATGTTGATGTACAGGTAGCCTTTGCGCACCGAGTCGAGGCGGAGCGTCACGTCCTTCTCGATGGTGGCGAGCGTCGCGAGCTCGGCGGTGAAGAGGTCCCGATCGGGGAGGGAGCCCTTGGCCTCGAGGACGAGCCAGAACGCCTGATCGTAATACGTGGCCGCCTTGTAGTACTCGCTCCCTTTGTCCCCGTCCGCCGCGGGCGCGTCGCCGAGCGCCTCGCCGACCAGGTAGCTCATGTGGTCGAGCCGCGCGACGGACGCCTCGCGGTACCAGACGTCGCCCGCCGCAACGAGCAGCTTCGCCTTGAGCCCCTGGAGCTGCGCCATCGCCTTGAGATACCTGTTGAAGGCGATGTTCTTCTGCTCCTCGCCCGTCCCGGAGCTCGTCTGCCGCGGGAGGCGCGCGATCCCCTGCTCCACGATCTCGAGCCCCGCCGTGGCCTGCGCGAGGAGCTCCGCCGGGCTCGTCAGCGCATCGCCGGGCGCCGCGGCCCCCTTCGCGTCGAGGAGCGGCAGCCCCGTGGCGCGAAAGCGATAGACGTTCGCGCGCTGGTAGTAGCACTCTGCATCGCAGACGCGCGTCGTCATGGACTCGGGGCACCTCCCCCTCGCGCCGACGAGCGCCTCGAGATCGCCGAAGCTGTCCTCGAGGAGCGCCATGTTCGCGCGGTACTGCGCGATCTTCAGCTCCGAGACGAGCCGCCCGACCTCCGCGCGGATCGCGGTCTCGTTCGAAGGGATGCACTCGATCTCCTCGGCGCGCGCGGGCGAAGGCAGCAGCAACAGACCGAGGGCGAATGAAGACAACAGTCGTTTCATGGATCGCTCCAGCAAGCTTTGCCGTCGGCTAAAGACTATTGATGTACCCGATATAAGCCTTCGAGAGCCCCGAGACCTTCTCGACGAAGGCCGTCCGGGCCGGGTCGCTCGCGCCCGCCTCGTCCTTGAGCGCGCCGTAGGCCCGCGCCGCCTCGGTCAGGCAGGCGTCGACGCGTCCGGCGTACTCCGCGAAGTTCTCCGGCGTGAGCGCGCCCGGGATCGTCGCGCAGACGCCGAGCTTCTCCTGGGTCGCCCAGTCGAGCCCTGGCGTCCCGGCGATCTCGCGGAGGGCCTCCACCACGGCGCCGAGGAGCGCGGCGTGGCGCTCGAGCGTGGCGCGCGCCGCCGCCACGTCGGCGTCGACCCCGGCGGCGCTGGCGTTGCTCCGGATGCGGTCGATCTCGCTGCGCTTCGCGCGGAGGCGCGCCATGAGCGACTGCCCCGGCGGCGTCGTGGCCGGCGCCCGCTCGAGGCCGAGCGTGTCCCGCTCCACGAACTCGTAGAGAGAAGCCGTGTCCTCGACGGTCTTCTTGAGCAGGAAGATCTCGCGCGTCGGGAGCTCCACGGCCGAGTCCCGGAGGGCCGCCGCGTACTGCCGCTCTTTCTCGGCGAGGCTCTGCGACGTCGCGTCGATCTCCGCCTCGATGCGCGAGCGTATCCGCTCGTCGATGCCGGCGCGGAGCATCGACTCCACCTCGGCTTTGCGCACCGCCTTGCGCATCGAGCAGAGGTTCGCCGGGATCTGGTCGGCGAAGGGCCCGGCGTGGAACGCCCGCGCCTCCTCGAGGAGGGTCTCCCAGCCGGCGCGGACCGGCACGGGGAGGCCGAAGTCGACGCCGAACCCGACATACCGCGCGTGCTCGTTCGCCCGCTGGTACGACAGGCACTTCTCCTCGCGCGTCTGCCCTTCGAGGTACGCGAGGCTATGGGCCACGAAGAGCTCGAGGTGCGCGGTGTTCGCCATCTGGAGGACCTCGTCGCTCCGGCCCGCCGGGGCGCCTTCCGGCTCGCGATAGCTCCGGAGCGCCCCGATGAGGAGCTCGAGGAGCGCGACGCGGCGGTGGAGCTCGCGCGCCGCGGCCGGCTCGACGCCGGCGATGGGCAGGAGACGCACGGTCGTCACGGATCCGGTGACCTCCTCGATGGGCACGGCGTCGTCCTCGATGATCTCTCCGCCCGAGCTGCCGCCGCCCGACGTCGGCGAGCGCAGCTCGTTCGAGGCGAAGGAGAGGAGCGCCGGTTCGAGCGGCCGCCCTGCGGTCGCCCGGCGGAACGCCTCGTCGACATCGACGTACGACGGCGCCGCGATCGCGGGGCCGCTCGGGGTCGGGAGCGAGGCCGCGTGCGAGGCGAGCGACGCGAGCGCCGAGAGGGGCACGATGGCCAGCGCGACACGCCATGTGATCTTCTTCACGGCGTCCTCCTGCAGTACCAGGCCGGCCTCGAGGAATTGCAGTACTTCGCCATCCCTTCCTGCCAGAGCGTCTCGACGTGCGCGGCGGTCCGCGCGAGCTCGTTCCGGTTCGGCTTCGCGAGGGCGTCGTCCAGCGCGGCCCTGCCGGTTCGCTCGGGCGCCTCCATCGCCGTCCAGAAGTTCGTCCCCAGGATCAGCGACGTCGAGAGATCCCTGAGCTCGATCACCGTTCGCTCCTTGCGACTCACGTAATCCTCCATCGACAGGCCGCCGATCGCGGCGATGATCTCCGCCTCGATGATCGCGATTTCCCCGCGCTTCTCCGGCAACAGGAGATCCGTGAAGCGGGTCGTCTTGGCGCCGATCGTCCCGAGGATCTGCGCTTTCCACGTCGCGTCGTACACGAAGCTGGGGAACGACTCGTCACCTCCGACGGGCTGCGCTGCGACCTTGACCGCCTCGGCGCCGAAGAGGCCGTTGATGCGGTCACGGATCCCGAAGAGGTATTGCCGCCCCACGTCGATCTCGGTCAGGTTGAGGCCGTAGCGCGTCTCCACGCTGGACGCCGTCGCCACGAACGCCTTCATCTGGTCGCCGAGCTGCGTCATCTTCTCGTCGAAGCGGTCGCGGAGCGCGTCCGGCCCCGACGTCTCGTAGAAGAGCCCCCGCAGGCGCCCCACCGCGTACCGCCGGCCGTAGCGCTCCAGGCTGGCCGGCGTGTGCGACGACTCCTCGCACCCTGTCACGGCCTCGAGGGCGGCCACCATCTTTGTCGCGTGGTACGTGTACTTCATGTCGTCGGACGTGCCGAACGAGTGCTGCTCGCGATAGAGCACCTGCTGCTCGGTCAGGAACGCCTCGAGGAGCGCGCTGGCGCGGACCGCGGCGTGGCACCGGAGGCTGTCGGCGCCCGTCCGGTTCGACAGCCCGAAGTAGGCCATCCCGAGGAAGTACCGCTCCTGCGGCGTGAGCCCGAGGGTCTCCACCTCGATGAGATCGACGATCTCCTGGTAGCTCCCCCGCGCCGCGAGCGTCTCGTAACAGAGGCGCTTGTTCTGCGTGAACACAGGCCCTTCCGAGGCCGCCGCCCTGCACGCGGGAGGCGGAGCGACGCCGGCGTGCGCGGCGCCGGCCGAGCCGACGACGCACGCCGCGCCGGCGACGATGCTGAGAACCCTGATCTTCATGGTGTCACTCCCGTCGGCGCGGTCGCTCAGCGCTCTTTGCGGCAGGCCGCGATGTTCGGCGAAGAATTGCCCCAGGTCTCCACGACGCAGATGATGGAGAGGTAGTTCCCGGGGATATGGTTGCCGCGGATCAACGCCCCGATGTAGTCCGCCCAGGCCGCGTCCCCGACGCACGGTCTGCCGCTCCTGTGGCAGGCGCGGTCGGTCACGTTCTCGATCTCGTAGAAGCAGCCGTTCGCCTTGTCAGAGCACCTCTTGAGGTAGCTCGCGTGCTCCGCTTCGAGCGAGCGTTGCGTGTAGCCCTTGTCCTTGTTCGCGGGGGTGTAGAACTCGCCGGTCCACCACGCGATCCCCTCGGGCGCGGGGCACGGGCCGACCTCCACGGGCGTCTGCCAGCACCCGTAGGCCCAATCGTAGCTCGCCAGGAGCTCGTCGCGCGACGCGGGCGTCGCGTTCGTCACGCGCTCGTTCATCCACCTGTAGAGGCCATACCGGGCCGCCTGCTCGATGTTCGCGTTGATCTCGTTCGTGAAGTACGTCCGCTCCTCGTCGAAGACACGCCCGCCGTCCAGGTTCGTGCGGCGCGGGTTGCTCCTCTTGCCGTTTCCGACGGCGCGACCGAGGATGTCGTTGAGCGGGTCGGCGAGCCCGAGGTAGACGGCGTAGGCGCGCGACATCATCGTATTGGCCTCGGCCTCGCTCGTGTCGCCCGTTTTGCTGTACTCCGCATAGGCCGCCATCGTGTCCTGGAGCTCGCGGTCGTTCGGCTCCCGCCCGAACACCCAGAAGAACAGCTGCGCAATCCTGGCGCGACCGGGGCCCCAGCACCCGACCTCCAGCATCCGCGTCTTGCTGGCTGGCGCGTTCGGGTCGACGAAGAGGTACGGCACGGCCGCCCTCGGGACCGACTGCGCCGCCGGCGCCCCTTCGGCGAAGAAATTCGCGGCCGTCGGGCACGTGAAGCGAACCAGCGTCTTGCCGCCGGCGAGCTGGAAATAGCGCGCCGAGGGCGACTGATCGGCGGTCTGGAAGATCTTCACGCTCCTGTCGCACGCGAGGTGCGGCTGCCGGTCGGGATCCGATGCGGTGAAGCGCGGGTCGCTCGTCGACAGCTCCTCGAGCGTCGCCGCGGGGTCGAAGCCGAATGCCCGCTTCATCATGTCTGCGTTCGAGCCGCAGTCGATCGCGTAGCCCTTCCCGCCGGCGATCAGGTAGGGCGTCACGCGCGTCCTGATCCCGGTGAAGGAATAGCGAACCAGGTAGAGCTCCGCCTCGGCGGCGTAGCTCGTCTCGGCCATCTGCTGCGGGAGATCGCGGCGGGCCCGCGGGAGCGCCTTCCCGGTGCTCGTGTGGCAGTTGATGTCCCGCGTGGCGATCCCCTGCGCGTTCCAGACATCGAGGACGGCGCGGTTGATGGGGATGCTCACCTGCTCGAGGTTGCTGCCGTCCGCCTTCGTCCACGAGAGCGCCGAGAGCACGTTGCTGCATCCTACGGTGTAGATCGTCCCGGGGTCGTCGCGGAGCCGGAGGTAGTACTCGGACTCGCCCTTCCCCAGATCGGCGTCGACGCGGCGATAGACCTGGAAAATTTGCTGGCGCGTGACGTTGGGATCGGCGTCGCAGCGCAGCGTATGGATGGGGACCGGCCCGCCCGCGTCGCGCTCGAGCTGCCTCTGCACCGAGTCGAACGAGTCGTAGAACGCGGCCTGGTTGAGGTCGAGCGTACGCGGGTACCCGAAGCCCTCCAGGATCGGCCCATAATTCGAGCCGCAGCCGATCTGGAACACCACGTTGGGCTTGTTGTCCTTGAAGCTCACGACGACCGGCACTTCGCGCGGCAGGTCGTCTGCGAGGTCCGGATTGTCGTAGACGAGGACCTCGGTCACGTTCGGCCCGATGACCTCCGCCGCGGCCGTGCCCGTGATCGGCGCGCTCACGTCGGACTCCGCCTCGCCGACGCAGCCAGACACCAAGCCCAGCGAGGCGACCGCCAGGGCCGCGACGCACTGTCGTTGTAAGATCTTCACCTCGTCCTCCGCCTTGATTCGTCCTACCCCGGAGCGTCGGACCGACCGCCGCGATCCGAGCCCATGCCCGATCGCGCGCAGCAGATCGATCCCGGATCCCAATCACGTTATGATCAGGATGCGTAAATGCGCTGAGAGGCGTTCCGAAGGAACGTGCGGGATGCGAGCGCAGCGCGAACTCGAGCTCGTTGCCTCGTGTCGACGGCGTCGACGACCCGTGGACACGGATTCGCCGAAGTGAATTCGAGCAGAGTTGCGTCTGGTCTCGCCGGTGGCGTGCTCCCCGCCGCACCGTTCGGCCAGCTCACTGCCCTTAGTGCCGACAGAGGGCGCGACCCTTCAGATTATTTTGAGTGGCCTCATTGACCAGCTCGCTTGTTCACCCCCGCCGGAATGTCGCTCCATCCACGCTGTCCGCGCAGCATGCTTGGCGGAATCGGAGATGGCTGGGGGTCGCTTGGCGCTGGTGCCGCCGGGGAGCGGGGGGGGCGGGGAACGATCGTGGTCCCCTGCGATGCGCTTCTGCTGCCGGCGCAAATCCGCGGCCTGAGCGAAGGCCGCCCTCGATCGCCGATGCGCTCCACGCGCACGTCGGGCGCCGCCACGCCGCCACGCCGCCACGCCGCATCCGCTATAGGAGAATATGTGTCCGTTATGGTGGACGAGGCCGCCGCTCCGTGGTACTGGAGGCCCACGGACGGAACAGCGATGCATTACCGACAGCTGGGTGACAGCGAGCTCCGGGTCTCGGAGCTCTGCCTTGGGACGATGACGTTCGGCGAGCAGAACACGCTCGAGGAGGCGAAAGCGCAGCTCGACTACGCGTTCGACGCGGGCATCAACTTCGTCGATGCGGCCGAGATGTACCCGGTGCCGACCCGCGCCGAGACGCAGGGCCGCACCGAGAGCTACGTGGGCGAGTGGCTGAGCCAGAGGCCGCGCGACAAGGTGGTCCTCGCGACGAAGATCGCCGCGTCGGGCCGGCCTTTCCCGTGGATCCGGGGCGGCTCTCTCGCCGTCAACCGCGCGAACGTCCGGCGCGCGGTCGAGGACAGCCTGCGGCGCCTCAAGACGGACTACATCGATCTCTACCAGATCCACTGGCCGGATCGGTACGTGCCCCAGTTCGGCGCCACCGCGTACGACCCGGCGAACGAGCGCTCGAGCACGCCGATCCCCGAGCAGCTCGCGGCGTTCGCGGAGGTGATCCGCGACGGCAAGGTCCGCTATCTCGGGCTCAGCAACGAGACCGCGTGGGGGGTGACGCAGTTCAGCCGCGTCGCGGAGCACCTGGGGCTCCCGAGGCCGGTGTCGATCCAGAACGCGTACAGCCTCGTCAACCGCACGTTCGACGCGGCCCTCGCGGAGGTCTCGCGCCGCGAGGACGTGCCGCTGCTCGCCTACAGCCCGCTCGCCTTCGGCCTCTTGACGGGCAAGTACGTCGGCGGACCCCCGCCGGGCTCGCGCCTCGCCCGGTTCGAGGCGTTCGGCCAGCGCTACCGGAAGCCCAACGTGGACGAGGCGGTGCAGGCCTATGTGAAGCTCGCGCGCGCGCACGGCCTCACCCCGGCGTCGCTCGCGCTCGCCTTCGTGCGCAGCCGCTGGTTCGTGGCGAGCACCATCCTCGGGGCGACCACGCTCGCGCAGCTCGAGGAGAACGTGAAGAGCGCGGGGGTGGTGCTCGGCAAGGACGTGCTCGCCGAGATCGAGCAGATCCACGCCCGCTACCCGAGCCCGGCGCCGTGAGCGCGCCGGCCGTGGAGGCGCAGATCGTCCGGCGGGCTCGGCCCTCATACACCGAGGCCGAGAAGCGGCGCTTCATGGCGCGGGCGCTGGAGGTGTCGCGCGGCGCGCTCCCCCGCTGCCGCCCGAACCCGCCCGTGGGCTGCGTGGTGGTGCGCGGCGGGAGCATCGTCGCCGAGGGCTTCACGCAGGCGCCCGGCTGCCACCACGCCGAGGCCATGGCGCTCGCGACGCTTCCCGGCGATCTCTCCGACTGCGCCGCGTTCGTGACGCTGGAGCCCTGCTCGTTCTTCGGCCGCACCCCGTCCTGCGCGAAGGCCCTGATCGCCCGGCGGGTCGGCGCGGTGTTCGTGGCCGTGATCGACAGCCACCCGCGGAACCTCGGCCGCGGGGTCGCGCTGCTGCGCGCCGCCGGCGTCCCCGTCGAGGTCGGTACGCTCGCCGACGACGTCGCGTCGTTCATCGACGGCTACCTCATCCGCTGAGATCCAGGCACCCGAGCGCGACCGCGCGCCGGCGACACCGGCCATCCATGGCAACCCGGGAATGTCGCGCTCGAGCGGCGTGACGGGAGAGGCCGAGATCGCGGATCGATGCGATGCACCCCGTGCCCGGCGCGGTGACGGTGAAACGTTGATGGGTCTCAGATAGTCACTGCCTGTCTGGAGCCCCGGTGCATACTCCCCTGCCGGCGCGGCGAGGGGGGACCTCCCTGGCGCGGCATCGACGCGCCCGTGGGCGCGCGAGCTTGCGGCTCCAGAGGGACCGCGCCCGGCACGGAGGGGAGGAAGCTGTAGATGACGACGAAGGTATCGAGGCGCTGCCTGCTCGAAGGCATGCTGATGATCGGCGCCGCGGGCTGCGCGGCCCCGGAGGCGGCTGCGGCCGCGGGCGATGGGGCGAAGGCGCCGGCCGACGCGTGGCAGCGCGTCCGGGACGAGTTCGAGGTGTCACCCGCGTGGATCCACATGACGTGCTTCTATCTCACCTCGCACCCGCGGCCCGTGCGCGCGGCGATCGAGGCGCTGCGGCGGGAGCTCGACGAGAACCCGGTGGACGCGGTCCACGAGCACGAGGACACGACGCCGGTGCGAGAGGCCGCCGCGGAGTACATGGGCGCCCAGGCCGACGAGATCGCGCTGACGGACAGCACCACGATGGGGCTCGCCTCGCTGTACCTCGGCCTGCCGCTCAAGGCCGGGGACGAGGTGCTCACGACGACGCACGATCACTATGCCATGCAGGAGTCGCTCCGGCTCGCCGCGGAGCGGTCGGGCGCGACGGTGCGGAAGGTCGCGCTCTACGAGCGGGGCAGCGCCGCGACGGAGGCGGAGATGGCGGGCGCGATCGAGCGGGCGATCACGCCGGCCACGCGGGTCGTGGCGATCACGTGGGTCCACTCGAGCACGGGGGTGAAGACGCCGGTGCGCGCGATCGCGGAGGTCGTCGCCAGGGCGAACCAGGGGCGGGCGCCGGAGGATCGCGTCGTCTGCGGCGTGGACGGCGTGCACGGCTTCGGGGTCGAGGACGTCACGATGGCGGACCTCGGCTGCGATTTCTTCGCGGCCGGCTGTCACAAGTGGATCTTCGGGCCGCGGGGCACGGGCGTGCTCTGGGGCAAGGCCGAGCTCTGGCCGCTGCTCCGCCCGAGCATCCCGCACTTCGGCAAGGAGGCATACGAAGCCTGGTTGCAGGGGCAGCCGCCGCCGCCCACGAACGCCAACATGATGACGCCGGGGGGATTCCACTCCTTCGAGCACCGCTGGGCGCTGCCCGCGGCGTTCGCGTTCCACCGGCGCATGGGCAAGGCGAAGGTCGCGGAGCGCATCCACGCGCTGAACCGGCAGTGCAAGGAGGGGCTCGCGGGCATGCGCCACGTCACGCTGCACACGCCGCTCGACGACGCGCTCTCCGCGGGGATCATCGCCTTCGAGGTGGCGGGGATGACGCCGGAGGCCGCGGTGGCGAGGCTCCGCGAGAGGAAGATCATCGCGTCGACGTCGCCGTACCGGAACTCGTACGCGCGCGTCGCGCCGAGCCTGCTCAACGACGAGGCGGAGGTGGAGGCGGTGCTGCGGGCGATCCGGGCGCTCGCGTGAGGCAGCGCGGGGCCATCACGGGATGATCCTCCGCCGCCGGAGATCCTCGAAGATCCCCCGGAACATCGCCTCCGTCTCGACGTGCTCGTGGAAGCCGAACCGGCGCGCCTTCGAGCCGTCGGCGATCATGTCGTAGTCCCACGAGAACACCGCATCTCCGAAGCGCCACGACGACACGTCCCGGTAGGGGTGCCGCGCCAGGCCGTATTTCTCGATCATGGCGTTCCAGAGCGGCTCCTTGTCGGCCATGACGTCCGCGAGCGGCATCGGCAGCGGGGGCGCCGCTTCCATGTCGAACATGCGGGCGATCTTCGGCCACATCTCGCTCCAGCGGAACATGTCGCCGTTGTTGATGTTGAACGCCTGGTTCTTGCACGGCGCGCTGGTCGCCGCCCAGACCGTGGCCCTGCCGAGCAGTCGCGCGTCGGTCATCTCGATCAGCCTGTCGTAGGCGGCCGGCTTGCCGGGGAAGCGCAGGGGCAGCCCGAGCTCCTTCGACATCGCCGCGTAGACCGCGATGACCATGGCGAGGTTCATCGGGACGCCCAGCGCGAAGCCGCACACCACCGACGGCCGGAGGGCCGACCAGGACCAGGCCTTGCCCTTCTGCCGGGCCTCGAGGAACGCCTGCTGGTCGACGTTGAACTCGGGCGGCATGTGGTGCGCGTCGGTCTCGCGGGCCGGCGTCTTGAACGGGCCGAGGTGCGCGCCATAGACCTTGTAGCCCTGCATCAAGCTGATGTGCTGGAGGCCGCGCGCGACCGGCTCCACGGCCTCGACCACGTTGACGAGCATGGCGAGGTTGGGCGGCACGAGCTCGGCCCAGGTGGGCCGGTCCTGATAGGCGGCGTAGAAGATGTGCGTGACCTCGGCCAGGCCGCCGAGCTTCTTCCGGCAGTCGTCCCGGTCGAGCAGGTCGACGACCACGTGGCGGACGCGGCCCGCGGGCGCGCCGCCGCGCCGGGACAGGCCGATGACGTCCCATTCGCCGAGCGCCTCGAGGTGATCGATGAGGTTGCGGCCGATGATCCCCTGCGCGCCGACGACCAGGGCGACCTTGTTTTGAATGCTCATGGTTTGCTCCTGCTTCGAGGTCTCTCCGCGCCCCGTCCGTGCTCGCGAGCGCAGGGGAAAGGTGGAGCGCGGCGGCCAGGGCGAGTACGGGCTCGAGCCGCGCAACACCTTTCGATAAAATCGAAAGATGGGCGCGCTCCTCGAGATGCAGACGTTCTTGGAGATCGTCGATCGCGGCAGCCTCAGCGCGGCCGCGCGCTCGCTCGCGACCGTGCCGTCGACCGTCAGCGCGCGGCTCGCGGCCCTGGAGGCGCGGCTGGGCGTGCAGCTCGTGATCCGCAGCACGCGGCGGCTCCGCCTCACCGAGGAGGGCGAGCGCTACCTCGTCGACTGCCGCCGCATCCTCGACGAGATCGAGCGGAGCGAGGCGTGCATCCGGCGCGGGCAGAGCTCGCTGCGCGGCGGCCTGCGCATCACCGCGCCGTCCGATCTCGGGCGCGGCCGCCTGCGGGCCGTCCTCGAGGCGTTCCTGGAGGCGCACCCGCGCATCAGCGTGTACCTCCACCTCTCGGACGAGGTCGTCGACCTCGTGCGCGGGGGCTTCGACGTGGCGTTGCGCGTGGGACCGCTGCAGGGGAGCAGCCTGACCGCGCGCAGGCTCGCCACGGGGCACCGGGTCGTGTGCGCGGCGCCCGGCTACTGGGCTCGGCACCCGCGGCCGAGCGCGCCGGGCGATCTCGCCGATCACGACTGCCTGCTCTGGAACCCGGAGGGCCGGAACGAGGCGACGTGGACGTTCGCGGCGGAGGGCGAGGGGACGCAGGCGGTCCGCGTGCGGGGGCGGCGCAGCTCGAGCGATGGCGAGCTGGTCCGCGCGTGGGCGCTCGCCGGCCTCGGGGTCGCGCAGAAGTCCTTCTGGGACGTCGAGGGCGACCTCGAGGCGGGCCGGCTCGAGTCCGTGTTGAACCGGTTCGTGCGCGCGGCGGATCTGTCGGTCGTCTACCCGGCGGGCCGCCATCTCCCGCGCCGCGTCCGCGCCCTCGTGGACCATCTGGTGGAGAGCTTTCGGGGGCGATGAGCGGCGGCCCAGCGCCGCCGGGGGCTCTAGACGGCGGCTTCTTCGAGCCGCGCGATGTCGAGCTTCTTCATCTGCATCATCGCCTGCATGACCCGCGCCGCCTTGGCCGGGTCCGGGTGCTGGAGGAGCCGCGGCAGCGCCGAGGGGACGATCTGCCAGGACAGGCCGAACCTGTCCTTGAGCCACCCGCACTGGCTCTCGGCGCCGCCGCCTTCGGTGAGCTTGCTCCAGAGCTCGTCGACCTCCGCTTGCGTCTCGCAGGTGACGGCGAGCGAGATGGCCTCGTTGAACTTGAAGTGCGGGCCGCCGTTCATGGCGACGAAGCGCTGGCCCTCGAGCTCGAACTCGACGGTGAGGAGCGCGCCCTTGGGCCCCGGGCCCGCGTCGCCGCAACGGACCTCCTCGACGACGCGCGAGCGCTTGAAGACGGAGGTGTAGAGCCGCACGGCCTCCTCGGCGTTGTTGTCGAACCAGAGGAAGGTCTTGATCTTCTGCGGGGTGGTCATGGTCGTGGCTCCTGGCCGGGGTCGAGCCCGGCGGTGGGTGGGGGCGCGGTCACCGCGACCTCGCCTCGCCTGGATGTCGGAGCACGACGCGCGGGCTCGACATGGGGTCGAGATTTTTTTTCGGAGGGGTCGCCGGGGCGGAGGCCCCCTGGGGCGGGTCGCCGACCTGGGGGCGGGCCGCGGGGCGGCCGCCATCGCAGCCGGCGCGCGCGGCGGCGCGGGGAGCGGGCGTCGCGCCCGGATGAGCTCGCAGGTCGTGATGGAACCTCGTGGTGATCCGTGAGAGAGCACGCGCATGAGACACATCCTCGACCGCTCGATGGGGCTCCTCCTGGCCGCCGTGCTCTGCTGTGCTGCGTGCAGCGCCTCGCGGAACGAGCCTCCCGGCTCGAACGCGCCGCCGGCGCCGGATCCGGCCACGACGACGCCCACGGCCACCCCGACGGACGACTCGATCGCCGTGGGCAGCGACCCGTGCCAGAGCGACGCGGACTGCGTGCCCGTCTGCGGGTGCCACCCGGCCGCCTGCGTCGCGAAGGCGACGGCGCCCGCGTGCGAGGGAGGGATGATGTGCACGCAGGAGTGCCGGCCGGGGACGATGGATTGCGGCGGCGGCTGTCTTTGCCACGAGGGCCGGTGCGCGGCCCGGCTCGTCAACGCGCCGGCGGCGCGCTGAGCCGGGTGGGGCGCGCTGCCCCGGCGCTGCTCGCGGGCGGCGCGTCACAGCATGTCGGGACGGAAGCGCCGGCGATACCGGCGCGTGTTCTCCCCCGAGAGCATGAAGATGCCGTCGCCGCGGTAATGGATCGTGCGCGGGTAGCGCGGCGTGGTCGCGGCGTGCGCCTTGACCACCTCGAAGATGAAGAAGTTGTACGTCTTCACGAGCCGCGCGTCCGCGAGTCGGCACTCGAGGCTCGCGTAGCACTCCGCGATGAGCGGCGCCCCGACCGCCGCGCCGGGGACCGGCGTGAGCCCGAAGGCCGAGAATTTGTCCGTGTCGCGGCCCGAGCAGTTGCCGATGCCGACCACCGCCTCGGCGAGCTCCGCGGTGGGGACGTTGATCGCGCACTCCTTGCTCCGGCGGATCAGCTCGAAGCTGTGGTTCGCGCTGCTGATGACGCACCCGACCAGCGACGGCGTGAACTCCATGACCGTGTGCCAGCCTATGGTCATGATGTTGGTCTCGCGCCGCCACGCCGAGCTGACGAGCACGATCGGGCCGGGCTCGAGGAACCGACGGATCTCGGCGACCGGGAAATCTTTCTTGGGATAGGCCTTCATCGGCGCGTCGCGCCGCTCACGCGGATCGGAGAGACGCCATGTCGATGGAGAAGCGGTACTTCACATCGGACTTGAGCAGCCTCTCGTAGGCTTCGTTGACCTTCTGGATGGGGATGATCTCGACGTCGGCGGTGATGTCGTTCGCCGCGCAGAAATCGATCATCTCCTGGGTCTCGGCGATGCCGCCGATGTTCGAGCCGGAGAGGCTGCGGCGCCCCATGATGAGCCCGAACGCGGCGACGCTCAGGGGCTTCGCGGGCGCCCCGATGAGGGTCATGTTGCCGTCGCGGCGGAGCAGGTTGAGGAAGGCGTTGACGTCATGGTCCGCGGAGACGGTGTCGAGGATGTAGTCGAGGCTGCCGGCGTGCTTCTGCATCTCGCTCGCATCGCGGGAGACGACGACCTCATCGGCGCCGAGACGGAGCGCGTCCTCCGTTTTGCCGTGCGAGGTGGTGAAGACGACGACGTGCGCCCCGAACGCGCGGGCGAACTTCACGCCCATATGGCCCAGCCCGCCGAAGCCGACCACGCCGACCTTCTTGCCCTTCCCGACGCCCCAGTGGCGCAAGGGCGAATACGTGGTGATCCCGGCGCAGAGGAGCGGGGCCGCGCTGGCAAGGTCGAGGTTCGAGGGGACGCGCAGGACGTAGCGCTCATCGACGACGATGCTGTCGGAGTAGCCGCCGTACGTGACGCCCCCGAGGTGCTTGTCCGGGGAGCCGAAGACGATGATCTGGTTCGGGCAGAACTGCTCCAGCCCTTCCATGCAGCTCGGGCAGGTCCTGTCCGAGTCGACGATGCAGCCGACCGCGGCGAGGTCGCCGGGCTTGTACCTAGTGACCGCCGAGCCGACCTCGGCGACGCGGCCGACGATCTCGTGGCCCGGCACGATGGGGTAGACCGCGCGGCCCCACTCGTTGCGGGCGGCGTGGAGGTCGGAGTGGCAGATTCCGCAGAAGAGGATCTCGATCTGCACGTCGTGCGCGGTCGGATCGCGCCGCGGGATCTGGGTGGGGGCCAGCGGCGATGTCGCGCTGGCGGCGGAGTAAGCCTTCGAGGTGTACATGGTTCGATGCTCCTCGTGACTGGGGTTGCTCGCGGCGATCTGCGGTCGATCGGCTGCGTGCAGGCCTGGGACGGGCGACGCCCTGCGCGCTTTGCGTGACCTCTTCGCTGTTCCTGTTTCCGTGGGTTCGTGCCGTCGAGCCCCGCGCACGAAGAAAAGTACGCCCCGGTCCCGCCGAGGGCCGGGCGCCGCGGAGCGGATGGGCCGTTGAGAGCTGGAGCGGGGCCGCAGGACGTGGCGCGTGCCGGTGCGCGGTGGCGTGGTCACCAGCGACAGCCAGCTGAGCGTGGCCATGGCCGAGGAGTGAAGGCCCGTGCCCTGGCGTCGGGGCGCACGCAGGCCACACGGCGTGACGGATCGGGGGCGCTGCCCGGAATTCAAGAGTGAGACGCGTCTGCTCTGGCGCTTGCGGGACCCGCCGCACGCGCCTGGCACGCCGCCTCAAGGTTCAGCATGGCCGTACTACCCGAGAGACTACCCGATGCCCTCAGTCACCCATGAAGCTCTGGTGGAGCTGTTCAAGAACCGGCCGACGCTGGCCGCCGAGCTGCTGCACGACGCGCTCGGCCAGCCGGTCCCGGCCTTCACGGAGGCGCGCCTCGAACCCGCCGACCTCACCGAGATCCTGCCCTCTGACCGGCGCGCGGACGTCATCGTCGTGCTGCTGGTCGGCGAGCAACGTAGGCCCGCGACGGCCATCGTGGTCGAGGTTCAGCTCGGCGTCGACGCGAACAAGCCGTACGTCTGGCCGGTCTACGTCACCCAGACGCGGGCCCGGCACCGCTGTCCGACCCGGCTGCTGGTCGTGACGATCGACGCGGCGATGGCCCAGTGGTGCTCGAGGCCGATCGACACGGGCCACCCCGGCTTGACGCTGACGCCGCTGGTGCTCGGGCCGGAGGGTGTCCCCGTCGTCACGGACGCCGAGCAGGCGAGGGCGGCGCCCGAGGTGGTGGTGCTGTCGGCGATGGCGCACGGACAGGGCGAGGCGGGGGAGGCGATCGGCGTGGCGTTCCTGGCAGCTGCAGCCGGGCTCGATGAGGAGCGCCGCGCCCTGTACGCGGACGTGGTGCTATCCTCGCTGAACGAAGCGGCGAGGCGGATGTTGGAGGCGATGATGAAGAGCGGATACGAGTTTCAGAGTGAATTCGCGCGCAGCTACGTGGCGAAGGGCGAGGCGCGAGCGGTCCTCGCCTTCCTCGAGGCCCGCGGGCTGGAGGTCCCCGCCGACGTGCGGGAGCGCGTCCTTGCGAGCACCGACCTCGCCGAGCTGGACCGCTGGATCCGCCGCGCCGCCGTCGTCACCGACGCGCGGGAGCTCCTCGCCACGAACGGCTCCTAAGGGGACGCCGCGGGCCCCCACCCCGAGCCGCCCCCAATCCCGTTCGCCTCGTCGTACCTCCCGCTCGCCCAGCCCCAGCTGGCACGTCGGGCCGCCGCGCCGCCGAGGCTCGGCGGGCCGGTCACGCTCCCTCCTGCCGCTTCTGTCGCCGCGACCCCGCGGGCGCCGCCCCGGCCCTCGCCGCGGGCGCCACGCCGGCGGACCCCTCCGGCGCCGCCCCAGGCGTCCCCGCCGCCGCCGTGCTCGCCGGTGCAGCGCGCGAGATGACCGCCGGACCCGGAACTCGGCATCGCTATCCGACCCGGCTGCTCGTTGCGACGATCGACGATGCGGCTTCCCCCTGGCTCCTCAGGGACCTCGGCCCGACGATGCGCCATCCCGACACGTCACGACCGGCGGAGCCGCTCGCGATGTACCGGGAGCACGCGGCGAGAGAGCATCCTGGGCGGACGAGGCCGCGGGATCGCTACCGCGAGCGCCGGCCGTCTGCGGTAGCATCGGCGCATCATGGCTCAAAGGCGGAGGCCTGTCTCGGGCACCGGAGGCAAGCGTGTCGAGCAAGCGTGTTGAGGTCAGGACCCCGGACGAGATCCGGGCGTCGGTTGCCCGGTTCAACCAGCAGGCAAGAGCAGCGGCGGCACGTGTGCGCGCCCTGCTGCGCTCCACGAAGTACTGGGTCTTCGATCCGACGACCGGCGAGTTCGGGCCGGGCAAGTTTGTCGGCTTTGCCGGGATCGACCTCGACGTCTACGAGGCCTCTCTGCGGGGCGAGGTCGGTGGGGCGCCGTTCGATGGCAACTTCACGTGCCGCGCGATCGAGAAAGCCCTCGACATGGAGTTCACCACCGATCCGCACATGGCCGCGCGCCTGGTCGCCTGGGGCGAGGCTCTCCTCGGCGCCGGAGCGTTCGAGGGAGCACGGGGCGGGCAGACCACATGGAAGTTCGTCGCGCTTCCGGCGAGCACGCCGAAGCACTGGAAGATCGCTCCCGGGGAGCAGGCGACGTTCTGGGACGAGAACCGCGAGAGCGGCATCATCGCCGTCGGGTGGGGTGAAGCCGGCGATCCTCGATCCGTCGAGTCCAGGGGGGCGCTCGAGGCGCATTACACCAGGGTGTTCAAATACACGAAGGAGAAGGCTCAGGCCAACGTGCGCATGGTCTGGTGGTTCCTGCGCGACATCAAGCCGGGCCACATCATCGTGGCGAACCAGGGGCAATCGAAGGTCGTCGGACGCGGCGTGGTGCTCGGGCCGCCTGAGTTCCGAGGCGAGCGCGGTGAGTACGCGAACTGCCTGCCGGTCCACTGGTTCGACACACAGAAACGTGACATCGCCCGACAGAAGCATTGGTTTGCGACCGTCTTGCCGATGACAGCCGAGGTGTACGAGGCGCTTTTCGGGGCCCTCGAGGAGGGGGAGGCCATGGAAGGCGACCCGGCTGGAGGCGCCGAAGACAGCAGCGCGGCGGAGGGCAGCCGGCGGCCTGATATCTATGGTTACCTGCGGGACTGTGGGCTCCACTTCCCGGCGGAGCTGGTCACCACCTACCTCCTGTCTCTCAAGACCAAACCGTTCGTCATCTTCTCCGGCATCAGCGGCACCGGCAAAACCAAGCTCGCCCAAGCCGTCGCCGAGTGGGCTGGCAGCGAGGAGGGGGGAGACCTCAAGGAAGAAAAGGAGCACGAGGCGCGCGAGATGGAGCCCGTCCGGCGCCATGAGTTCATCTCCGTCCGGCCCGACTGGCTCGACGGCAAGGAGGTGCTCGGTTTCTACAATGTCTTGACCGAGGCGTACACAACGCGACCCTTCTTGAGCCTGCTTCTCCGCGCCCATCGCGATCCAGGGAAGCCGCACTTTGCCATCCTCGACGAGATGAACCTGGCCCGCGTCGAGCACTACTTCGCCGATCTCCTCTCGGCTACCGAGTCCCGCACGCTGCGCGGAGGTAAGCTGCAGCAAGAAGCCCTCCACCTTCACGACGAACAACGCTGCTTACCGCTCGTCCGGCCCGAGGGATGGCAGCGCCCTGCGCGCTGCGCCTCCTGCAGAGCGAGGGAAGAGGAGGTGGACGGCTGCCCGCTGCACTTCGAGGGCGTGCAGCTGGTCCCGCCTCGCCTCAAGATGCCGCCCAACGTCTACATCACCGGTACGGTCAACATCGATGAGACCACCCATACGTTCTCGTCCAAGGTGCTCGACCGGGCCAATGTTATCGAGTTCAACGAGGTGGATCTCCTCGGGTACGGCCAGCAAGCGGAACCAGGCCGCTTCACGCTGAAGAATGGCCGGCTTGACCTCGGGGTCGCGACGCCGGCCCGACAGGACGATTTCCTCGATTTGCCGGATCGAGCGCGCACGACGCTCGCGGCGCTCAACGGGATCCTCAGGGGCTCCAACCTGCACTTCGGTTATCGCGTGGCCAACGAGATCGCGCTCTACGTGAAGAACGCGGTGGAGCACGTCGGACCGAACGCGGTGGACACGGCGCTCGATCTGCAGGTGCTCCAGAAGGTGCTGCCCAAGCTCCACGGCTCGAAGCAAAAGCTCCTTGAGCCGCTCCGGCGCCTGCTGCTGTTCGCTGTTCTCGGCAACGACGTGGAGAAGGACCGCGATGCCCAGGAGCTCGACAGGATCGAGGAGGCCCTCCGGAGAGGGGAGCCTGTGCCGCCGCCGGTCGAAGGAGAGGCCGAGCGCGTGGTGATGACGCGCTCGGCCGCCAAGCTGTCGTGGATGCTGCGTACGCTCCGAGCGCAGGGATTCGTCTCGTTCCTCGAATGAGGGGAATGGAGCTGCCGTGATCCAGATCTACGATGCCGGGAGCGGCGACCCCGTTCACCAGGACGCAACGGGCGCCTTCGTGGTCCACGACCAGCGCACCTATCTGCTCCGTTCCGAGGAACCGCTGGGTGCAGGAACGCGCCACCTCACGATCCAGCCCGGCTCAAGCGGCAGGGTCGCCACGCTCTGTTTCAACAACTACGTGGGGCTGGCGCAGGTCGCCGGGTTGCGCTTCCGGGTGCGGCACGCCAAGCTCACCGAACCTGCGTTCACCGCGATGCTCGACGGGGTGGTCCGCGACGTGGCCGATCTTGCCTTCGACTACGGCTCGCCGACGACCTTGCCCTTCGAGCGCGATCTCCGCTCGTCCTCTCAGGACGTCCTCTATCATGCCCTGGCGTATCTCCGGCATGTGATGCGCCGCGTGGACGGCGAAGACCAACTCGCTGGGCACTTCCTCCAGATCGCCCGGCATCCGCATCGCCGGGTGGAGCCCGAGGCACGCTGGGTACCGGTGGAACGTGCCGCGCACATCGGGCCCGGAGGCCTGCTTGCGGTCATCGGTCATCCGAAGCGGCTTGGGCGCCTCCGACCTGGATCGAGGCTCGCGGAAACCGGGCTGGGCCGTCGGCTGAGCCGGCATCAGCCGGTGTTCCCGGTCAGCGCCCTGGTCTCCGACCCGACGGAGGGCTTCGATACGCACGAGAACCGGCTCGTGCTTCACGTCCTTCGGCTGGCGTCGGACATCCTCGACGCCTTCGACGGGCGGGACGTCGTGAACCCCGATCTCGGGCACGACGTACGCGCGATGCGCGAGGAGATCGACTGGATGCTGTCCTTCGACTTCCTGCGCGAGGTCGGCCCGATACAGATCGTCCCGTCGCAATCCTCGGTGCTCCAGCGCCGGGAAGGGTACCGGGAGTTCCTCGGGCACTTCGTCCGGTTGTCGCTCTCCTCGGTCTTGGCCGGCGACCGCGATCGCTGGCACGCTCTGCTCGATTTGAAGAACGGGGCCTTGCTCTATGAGCTGTGGTCCTTCTTCGAGGTCAAGCGGGCGCTCGACGCGCTCTTGGGGAAGCCCGAGAGCGCCGATCTCGCCGAAACCGACGAGAAGCGCCGGAAGGTGCCCTGGTCGGCTCGGCTCCGCTACCGCCGTGGCGAGGTCGAGCTCGTGTACAACGGGAGCTATCGCCGGGGATCCGGCTCCTATTCCGTGAGGCTTCGCCCCGACGTTGTTGTCCGAGCGCGGCGCCCCGAGGGCTGGAAGGCTCTGATCCTGGACGCCAAGCTCAAATTCGATGGCGACCGCCTCGACGAACTGGAGGATGACGATCCTTCCGGCTGGGATCGGTCGGTCACCCGCGAGGACCTCTACAAGATGCACACGTACCGCGACGCGATTCGAGAAGCGGTCGGTGCGTTCGTGCTCTACCCGGGCTCCCGGCGGGCGACATACCCCGAAACCGCGGACGGCCGACGCTGGAATGGTATCGGCGCCGTCCCGCTCGAACCTGGTCGGGCAACAGGACAGCTACGGGCGCTGCTCGAAGATTTCCTGGATCCGTGAACGGCGATCCTGAGCCGGCGACGAGCAAGCTGAGCGCGGACCGGGACGGCGCCCGAGGTGGTGGTGCTGTCGGCGATGGCCTACGGACAGGGCGAGGCAGGAAGGCGATCGGCGTGGCGTTCCCGGCGGCAGCAGCCGGGCTCAATGAGGAGCGCCGCGCCTTGTACGCGGACGTGGTGCTATCCTCGCTGAACGAAGCGGCGAGGCGGATGTTGGAGGCGATGATGAAGAGCGGATACCAGTATCAGAGTGAATTCGCGCGCAGCTACGTGGCCAAGGGCCGGCAGGAGGGCAGCATTGAGGCCAAGGCGCAGGCCGTGCTCGCCGTGCTAGAGACCCGCGGGTTGGAGATCCCCGCCGACGTGCGAGAGCGCGTCCTCGCGAGCACCGATCTCGCCGAGCTGGACCGCTGGATCCGCCGCGTCGCCGTCATCAGCGATGCCCGGGAGCTCCTCGCCGCGAACGGCTAGGTCGGCCTGGCCGGTCACGTTCCCGCCTGTCGCTTCCGCCGCCGCGCCCCCGCCGTCGCCGCGCCAGCCGCCCCCGCCGGCGCCGCGCTCGCCGGTGCGCCCGCCGCTGACGGCTCCCCCGTCCGCGGCCTCAGCCCCTCCATGAGCAACCCGCTCACCAGGCTCGCGAGCTGCGCCGCCTCGACCGGCTTGTCGTACCTTCCGAGCTGCCCCTGCGTCAGCAGCACCGCCAGCCCGTGCATGCTCGACCACAGCACCAAAGCGAGCTGCATCGGATCCCCCCCGCGCAGGATCCCCGCCGCCTGCCCCTCCGCGATGCTGGCCATCGTCGCCCCGTGGCCCTCGGCGCGCGCCCGCACGAGATCCGGCGCGCTCTCCTTCACCGTGTCATACGGCGCGTACATCACCCGGAACGCCGCCGGGCGCTCCACCGCGAACACCACATACGCCTCCGCGATCGCGCGCAACCGCGCGATCGGATCCGCGCCCGCCGCCGCCACACGCGGCCTCAGGAGCTCCCCGAAGGCGCGGAAGCCCTCGACCGCGACGGCCGCCAAGAGCTCCTCCTTCGTCTCGAAATGACGGTACGGCGCGCGGGGGCTGACGCCGAGCTCCCGGCCCAGCGCTCGCAAGGAAAGGTCCTCCGCCCGCTGATGCTCGAGCGTCCGCAACGCAGCGTCGACAAGCGCCTGACGCAGATCGCCGTGATGATAGGTGCCAGTTTTCTTCCTCTTCACGCTCGACATTTCGCTCCCGGAGTATACAGTGCATACATGACGAACACGGACGCGACCTCGGCCACGGACTCGTCGCCATTTCACCTGGCCGGCGCCTTCGCCCCCGTGCGCGAGGAGCGGACCGACCTCGATCTCGAGGTGCTCGGCGAGATCCCGGCGGATCTCCGCGGCACGTACGTGCGCAACGGGCCGAATCCTCGGACCGGGTGGTCGCCGGCGTGGTTCGCTGCGGAGGGGATGCTCCACGGCGTGCGCCTGGAGGACGGCCGCGCGCGCTGGTACCGAAACCGCTGGATCGCCGGCATCTACGCGAACACGAGCGTGATCCGGCACGCCGGGCGGATGCTCGCGCTCGTCGAGGCGATGCCGCCGGTCGAGGTGACCGGAGACCTGGAGACCGTGGGGACCTACGATTTCGGCGGAGCGCTCGGCGGCCCGATGACCGCTCACCCGAAGATCTGCCCGCGCACCGGAGAGCTGCTCTTCTTCTCCCAGGGGCACTCGCGCCCGCACCTCACGTACTATCGCGCAGACGCCGCGGGCCGCGTGGTCCACCGCGCGCCGATCGACGTCCCCGCGATGACGTTCATGCACGATTTCGCGATCACCGAGCGATACGTCCTCTTCTACGTCCTGCCGGTGCTGTTCGGCGATGTGCGCTCGGCGGTGCCGCTCCGGTGGGACGACGACTTCCCCGCGCGCGTCGGCGTCCTGCCCCGCGACGGCGGCAACGAGGACATGCGATGGTTCGATGTCGCGCCCTGCACGATCAGCCACACCGTCAACGCCTTCGAGGACGGCAATGCGATCGTGCTCGACGCGGTGCGCGCGCCGCGGATCATGGCGCCGCACGCGCTCCACCGGTTCACGTTCGACCTCGCCAGCGGCCGCGCCGCCGAGTCCGAGCTGGATCCGCGGTTCCTCGACTTCCCGCGCGTGCACCCGGCGGTCGTCGGCGCCCGCCATCGCCGCGCGTACACGACCGAGCTCTGCGACTTCCGCCCCGACGGCGGCTTCTCGCGGACCATCGCGCGAAGGCTCGACCTCGAGACCGGCGCGGCGATCGCTCACGACTTCGGGGACGGCGCGATGCCCGGCGAGTGCGCCGTCGCGCCGCGGCCAGGGAGCGCCGCCGAGGACGATGCCTGGGTGATCCTGTTCGTCCACCGCCGCGACGGCGCCGCGACCGAGCTCGTCATCCTCGACGCCGCGAGGTTCGCGTCGCCTCCTGTCGCGCGCGTCCGCCTGCCGTGCCGCGTCCCGTTCGGGCTCCACGGCGAATGGCTCCCCGACGCGGCGGCCTAGAGCGGTTTGCAGCTGAGACTGGCACACTGTCCTCCGCCTTTCGTTGCTGCCTTCCGCCTTCCGTCTCTCGTACCGGTCTCTCGTACCGGTCTCTCGTACCCGTCTTCCGTCTTCCGTCTTCCGTGCTCGTCCTTCGTGCGCGTGCGCGTGCGCGTGCGCGATTCCCGGGAATCTGCGAGCACGAGAGACGAGCACGAGAAACGGAGAACGGCTTCATCAAACCCGAGCGAAAACCGCTCTAAGGGCGCCAGCGCACCATCTCGGCGGTTCGCTCGAGCCACTCCAGCACATCCTTGGCGTGGTAGGGGTGCTCCGACGGCTCGATGCCGTCGAGGAACGTGCGGTAGATGACCGCTTGGCGGGCAGCGGCGACGGGGGCGAGCAGCTCGGCGGCGCGCTCGGGGTCGGACCCCGGGACCGCGACGCGCCACGCGCGGCCCCAGAGGCTCCGGAGCGGGCCCACCGCGCCCGGCGGAACCCGCGTGAGGAACGCCGGCTGATCGAGCAGCGGGTGCCCGACGCCGCTGTCGCCCCAGTCCAGCAGCGCGACCGACGTCGCGTCGCCGCGGGCGTTGCCAGGATGGAAGTCGCCGTGGACGAGCGTGTCGGGCAAACCGGCCTCCGCCAGGCGACGGAAGCGCTCCGGCAGGCCATCGACGAACCCGTCGAGGGTCGCCCGATCGCCGGCGGACAACTCGGGCGTGCGCTCCACCGCGTCGGCGATGAGCCGTGTCAGGGTCGCCCCGCGGAAGTCCGGCAGCCCCAGCCCGAGGAGCTCGTCGACCTGCCGGCTCGTGTCGCGCTGCAGCCCGACCAGCAGCGCGACCAGCCGCTCCAGGATCGGCAGCTCGGCGTGATACAGATCCTCGCCCGGGAGCTCCGGCATGAGGATCCGCCGGCCGTCGTGGCCGAGGAGCGCCGGCACGGGCCCGCCCGCGAGCCGCGCGATGAGCGCCCCCTCGTGCCCGAAGAACGGCGGGACGTGCTTCAGCCAGAACGTCTGGCCTCCGGCGCGGAGCCGCCACACGCTCGACAGGTTCCAGGACCGGATCTGCTCCGCGGGCGCCGTGCGCGAGAGGCCCCGAGCGCGCAGGACCGAGTCCGCCCAGGCGAGGTCGCCGGAAGGCCCGCCCGGCCGCGCCCACGGCTGCCGGAGCGGGTGATCGTCGAGCGCCCCGCGCCACGGCGCGACGCCGGGCGGCGGCGGCGCCTCGGCCTCGACGAGGTAGGTGACGCCCCCGCCGTGGGGAGCCGGGAGCTCGGTGGCGAGGATCCGGAGGACCGTCACCGCGATGCCGAAGCGCTCGCGAGCCCCCTGGATGACCGCTCCGGTCTCCTGCCACCACGGCGTCGCGACCGGATAGGGGGGCAGCGCGCCCAGGAGCTCGCCCGCCCTGGTGACGAGGACGAGTCGAACGATGCGCGGCGGCTCGGTCTGCACGGGGCGGATGATAGCCAAGGGCCGGCGCCGGTCGAGCGCGCGGATCCGTGACGGACGGCGGCGCTCCCGCGAGGAGAGGCGACTCCGATGCTCGCCCGAACACCGATCTCGTCTAGAGCGGATACGCCGCGACGGCCGCCCTGACGGCGCGCTCGAGCGCCTCGCCGTCCTCGCGCGAGAGGGCGCGCATCGCGCCCGGGAACGCCGCTTCGAGGTCGACGAGCACGTCGAGCGCCGCCTCCGCATCGACGGCCGCGCGATCGTGGCGCCCGACCTTCGAGGCCGCGGAGGCCAGGCGCGGGCCGTTCGCGAGCCGCTCGCCCCAGCGGACCAGCGTGGGCAGATCCACCGGGCGCTCCGGATTCCACGGCGCGCTCTCGTCGAAGCGGTCCTCGCGCATCTCGGCGATCTTGCGCTTGAGCGCCATGTACGCGCCCGCCGGCATGCGGACATCGGGCTTGGCGACCAGCCCCTCCGCGAGGTTGGCCGGGCCGAGCGGCGGCAAGCCCAGGGCGGACGCGACGCGCGACGGGAAGCGCTCGGGCAGGGCGGCGACCTCCGCCTTGCGCCCGCGGGCGAGGAGCGGGGGCATCATCAGCCCCGCCGCGGCGGCGACCGGCGCCGCCTCGCTGAAGGCGAGGAACGCGTCCTCGCCGCCGTCGATGGCGCGGAGCTCGAAGAGCGCCCACCGCAGATCGGGCGCGTACCAGACGCCGGTCTGCACCGGAATCACGCCGCCAGCGGGGACGTCCGGGTGGGGATAGCCGCCGCCGAAGAGCTCGCCGTAGAGGACGATCCGCTCCGCCCCGACCGCCGCGAACGCCGCGCGGGCGGCGTCCCGGAGCGACGCGCGGAGGAGCTGCCAGCCGAAGAACGGGTCCTCGTCCCGGAGCCACTCCTTGCGCTTGCCGAAGCGGACGCCGGCCGCGTCGACGCCGATCACGAGCTGCGCGCCGTGGATCTTCTCGAGCGCGACCCACGTCGGAGCATCGCTCGCCCCGAGGCACGGCATCTTGGGAAAGGCGAGGAACTCCATTGCGCGACGATAACGCGGGTGCCGCCGCCCGCGCGAGGTGCTTGACTTCCGGGAAAGCCTTCGAGTTCTTTGGTCGAAGGGGGGGTCACCTATGTCCGCCGAATCCAGCCAGGCTCCGCCGGCGCCGCGCTTTCGCCTTCTCTTGATCGAGGACAGCGCCATCGCGGCCTCGATCGTCCAGAGCCACCTCGACGCCGTGCCGTGGCAGCGCGCCGAGCTCGCGCACGCGGAGACGCTCGCGGCGGGGCTCGCGCGCGTGAAGGAGGGGTGGGACGTCGTCCTCCTCGACCTCTCCCTGCCCGACGGGGAGGGCCTGGAGGTGGTCGAGCGCATTCGCGACGTGGACGCGCACGTGCCGATCGTGGTGCTGACCGGCCACGACGACGTGCGCCTCGCGGAGCGCGCGCTCGGCGCGTCGGTGCAGGATTACCTCGTGAAGCGCAGCCTCGACGCCGACGCGCTGTGGCGCGCCATCCGCTATGCGGTCAGCCGCCAGCAGCTCGTGACGCAGCTCGCGCGGACCATGGCGGAGGCGCGGGAGAACGAGGCCAACCTGCACCAGCTCATCGCCCGGAGCGCCGACGGGGTGATCGTGCTCGACCCCGGCGGGGCGGTGCTGTTCGCGAACCCCGCCGCGGAGGCGCTGCTCGGCGAGGGGCGCCTCGTCGCCGGGCGGGGCTGCCCGGTGGCGCTGCCCGCCGGCGAGACGAGCCTGGAGCTCGGCGGGCACACGGTCTTCATCGATGTTCGATGGGTCGACGTGGACTGGCAGGGGCGGCCCTCGCGCATGGCGCTCCTGCGCGACGTGACCGGGCGGCGCCGGGCCGAGGAGCTCAGGCTGCGGCTCGAGCGCACCGAGCGGCTCGCCGCGGTCGGCCAGCTGGCGGCGGGCGTGGCCCACGAGATCAACAACCCGCTCGCGTACGTGGTGGCGAACCTCGAGCTGCTCGCCCGCGAGATCCGGCGCCTCTCCAGCCAGGGCGCGGCCACGGCGCACCTCGCCCAGCCGCTCGACGACGCCCGCCACGGCGCGGCGCGGGTGATGCACATCGTCCGGGATCTCGGGGTGTTCGCGCGCAGCGAGGCGAATGAGGCGATCGGGCCGACGGACGTCAACGCGGTGATCGAGGGCGCGCTCAACATCGTGCACGCCCAGATCAAGCACCGCGCGCGCGTGGTGCGCGAGCTCGCCCCGGTCGCGCGCGTGGGCGGGGCCGAGGGGCGCCTCACGCAGGTCTTCGTGAACCTGCTGATCAACGCGGCGCAGGCGATCCGGGAGGGGCGCGTCGCCGACAACCTCGTCGAGGTGCGCACCCGCCAGCAGGGCCGCGAGGTCGTCGCGGAGGTCGTGGACTCGGGCTGCGGCGTGGCCGAGGAGCACATGCCCCGGCTGTTCGAGCCGTTCTTCACCACGAAGCGCGCGGGCGAGGGGACCGGGCTCGGGCTCGCGATCTGCCGGAGCATCGTCGAGTCGTGCGGCGGGAGCATCGGGATCAGCAGCAAGGCCGGCGTGGGCACCTGCGTCCGCGTCCGGCTGCCGGTCTGGACGAGCGCCGAGCCCGCGGCGCTGCCGGCGCCGGCGCGCGACGAGGGGCCGGCGCGGCGCGCCCGAATCCTCGTCGTGGACGACGAGCCGCTCATCCTGCGGGCGCTCGGGGGGCTGCTCGGGTCATCGCACGAGGTCGTGTGCGTGGGCTCGGGCGCGCAGGCGCAAAGGACGCTCCGGCGGGACGCGGGCTTCGATGTCGTGCTCTGCGACCTCGTGATGCAGGAAGGCTCGGGGATAGAGCTCCACGAGTGGATCGAGGCGGAGCTGCCGGCGCTCGCGGACCGGGTGCTGTTCATGACCGGAGGCGGGACGAGCGAGGTGAGCCGGCGGTTCCTGGCGGCGTACGGGGGGCGCGTGCTGCCGAAGCCGATCGAGCCGGCGGAGCTGATCCGCCGGGTCGAGGCGCTGCTGCCGGCGAAGGCGGCGGAGCCGGCGGCGGGGACGTAGCGGCGAGGTCTCGGGACCGGAGCACGAGCGCGACCTGCTTCGAGCTTCGCTCGATCCGTGCACCGAAAACGACGCGCGCCGTGGCCTCGCCGATCGCACGCGCGCGCCGCGGGGCTCACATTCCGCCGCAGGCCTCGAACTCCGCTTTGCACGCGTCCATGCCCGCCTGCTGCACGCACGGCGCGCAGTCCGCCGTGATGCCCCCGCCGGCGCACTCCACCTCGCACTCGTCCGCGCACACGCCCGCCGCGCAGACGCAGGCGATGAGCGCGTCCGTCTCGGCGTCCTGCAGCATGTCCGCGCCCGGATCGCAGCCTTGCACGCACGCGCAGCAGATGCCGTCGCCCGCACAGCACCCGTCGCCGCGCCCCAGGGGACAGGCGCAGTCGCTCCCGTCCGCGTCCATGCACGCCCCGTAGGCGCTGCCGTCGGGGAGGCACGTCGCGACGCCCGGACCGCTCACGGCGTGACAGGTGCAGGACATGGTCGATCCGGGCACGCACGACGTCCCGGTGGCCGAGCTGGCGCTCGTCGAGCTGGCGCTCGTCGAGCTGGCGGCCGACCCGCCGCTCCCGGTCGGGTCCGGGTCGGTCGTCGTCGAGCCGCACGCGGCCGCGAGCGCTGCGGCGATCAAGCAGAGGACAAGGTGGTTTCGCATGACCTCCCCCTATAGCGCGCCGGCGGCGCGGCCGTCGAGGACCGCCGCCGCGCTCCTCCGGAGAGCGCGCCACCACTCTCGACCGGATCGCCGCGCCCGCGTTCGGGCGCCAAAAGGAAGATCAGGGGGCGACCGACTCGGACCCTGGCGAGCAATCGCCCGCGAGCGGGGCGCAGGTGAGCCGGTTCTGCATGAAGCTCACCCGCCGCGGGATCTCGACCTCTTTGACGAAATTCGAGAGGACCCCGGTGCCGTCGGGGCCGGGCGTCGCGAACGGCGCCACATGATAGAAGGTGGCGAGCTGCTGGGTCTCGGCGTTATGGCACCCGTTGCAGGTCTGCCCGGCGAACGCGTGGCGGAGCGGCTCGTCCACGCCGGGAAAAACCCATTTCGTGGCGGAAGGGACGATGTTGCCCTCCGCCTCGCCGCCGAGGAACGAGGGATCGAGCGGCGTCGCGCCGGCGATGATCCCGGTGCGGTTCGCGAGCAGGAAGGCCTCGAGGCCGGCGTCGCCGTTGAGCTGCTGATCCGGCGTCTGGGCGGCCTCTACGAGCCGCAGGAAGGCCTGATAGCCGGTCGGCTCCGGGACGAGGTGGAACTCCCGCCACGACCAGGGGGCGCCCATCAGATCCTCGCTCGTGCGGAGCTGGGCGAGCGCGCTCGCGTTGGGGTTGCCCATCGTGCTGCGCTCGGCGCCGCGCTGCGTGAAGAGATCGGTGATCGCCTGGAGCTCCTGGTTGTACTGGGCGCCGAAGGCGTGCTGCCCGAGCGCGTGGAAGCGGGCGATCCAGCTGTGTCGGTCCGGCGCGATCGAGTTGGTCGGCAGGCGGTACTCGAAGATCACCGTCATGCCGCCGATGAAGTGGTTCGGGGGGACGATGCCGAACACGAAGCGCGCCTCGCCGCTGCCGCTCGCGTGCAGGTCGGTCCGGTTGAAGATGCCGAGGAGCCGGAACGGCGCCTGCGCGAGGTCGAGCTTGCCGTCCGGCCGCGTCGGCCAGAGGTTCAAGAGCGAGAACATCCCCCGGCTCGTGGTGGGGTAGCCGTTGATCGTCAGCGGCTGGAAGCCCTCCAGCCACTCCGCCACGAAATCCGCGGGATCGACGCCGCTCGGGGTCATCTGCTCGATCAGGTACCGGAAGCTCCAGGGCCCGCCGGTCGCGTTCGAGGCGCGCGCGTCCTGCGTGACCGACGGGTCGACGATCGCGATCTCCTTGTAAGGATCGACCGCCGGGCCCGCGCCGCACGCGCCGGCGCAGGTGAAGCTCTGGATGTGATCGGCCGTGACGCTGCCGAGGTTGACCGTGCTCGGCGTGAGCGTCGCGCCCGGCTTTACCGCGGTGAGCGTGTACGTGCCCGCGGGCAAGCCGGCGAAGAGGAAGTTGCCGTGGCTGTCGGTGACGGCCTGGGCGCTCGCGGCGCCGCTGAGCTGCACGATGACGCCGCTCATCCCCGCGCTCGACGCGTCGTTGCCGACGTGCCCCGCGATCGCGACAGCGCCGTTCAACGCCGCCTCGGCGCTGCCGAGCGGCGGCTGCTCCTCGAGCGGCTCGACTCCGCAGGACGCCAGGGCGAGGGCGGAGAGCGCGAGCAGGCGAGAGGGCGATCGGCGTACCGTGGTTTTCATCGACAAGGATCCTTTCAAGATAGGTGGAACCGGCGGACGCGCCGGCGCTCGCCCGATCCTGGCCCTCTAAGAAGGTCGGAAGGCCGGTACGTCAAGAGGCTTTACACTACTTCACGTGGTTTCCACGAGGCGGGGCGCCTTTGCGGCGCGCGCTCTGCGGCGGAGTGCGCGGCGGCCGGCGGGCCCGCGCGGCGCCGGGAGCGCCCGCGCGGCGCCGGGAGCGGTCGGGAGGCCGCAGGCGATTTCTGTGCGCTGGCGCGCTTGCCCGGGGCGCGGGGCGACCACTATGTTGGCGCCCGCGCGCCCCCACCGGCGGTGCTTCCGCACCGCGCTGCCCGTGACGTACGGGGCCCCGCTTCCGCAGCGTGCGATAACAAGGAGACGAAGATGGCAATCTCGATGTATCAGGCGTCGGTCCCCGTGCTCGTGAGGGGGCTCAACAACCTCTCGGCGATCCTCAAGAAGGCCGAGGCGTACGCCGAGGCGAAGAAGATCGAGCCGCGCGTCCTGCTCGACGCGCGCCTCGCCCCGGACATGCTGCCGCTCACCCGGCAGATCCAGATCGCGAGCGACAGCGCCAAGGGCTGTGGGGCGCGGCTCGCAGCCGTCGACGTGCCGAAGTACGAGGACAACGAGGCCAGCTTCGACGACCTGCAGGCCCGCATCGCCAAGACGATCGCGTTCCTGAACACCCTGAAGGCCGAGCAGATCGACGGCTCCGAGGACCGCGAGGTCACGATCCCCACGCGCGATCAGCCGATGAAGTTCAAGGGCCTGCCGTACCTGCTCGGCTTCGTGCTGCCCAACTTCTTCTTCCACGTGACGACCGCCTACGCGATCTTGCGCCACAACGGGCTCGACATCGGCAAGATGGACTACCTCGGCAAGCCCTGAGCGGGCGGCCGCTATCGCCGCGGAGGCCGCCGCTCACCGCGGCGGCGCTTCGATGAACCACGTCGGCGAGACGTACCCCTCCGCCCTCGCTCCCGCCACCGGCGGCGTGCGCGCGCGCCGGTGGCGAGGCAAGGGTGATGTCGAGGAGGGGCTCAGCGGCGCGTGGGCGGCGCCCTCACCTACTTCGCCGCTGCCCCCGCCGCCTGCTGCGCCTTGCGGAAGGCGGCCATCTGCGTCTTCGTCGCCTGGAGGATCTGCGAGTACACCGCGTCGCTCCCCGCTGACTCGCACGTCTGCGCGTCGGCCCCGAACAGCGTGTCCTTCATCATTCGGCGGGGCCTCGACTTCGCCTGGGCGACGAAGTTCAGCCCCTTCTCTCGCCAGAGGGCGCAATCCTCTGCCCCGAGGTCTGCGCACATCCGCGCGTCCAGATCCTCACAGACGTTGCACCCCATCGCCAGGGCACCAACAACACACAACATCAGGACGTTCATCTTCGATTGCATGGAATGACTCACGATCTGCATCAGGGTATCGGCCGCGGACGGGACCCCAGGTCCGCCTGGAGGTTCATCTCGGGTCGACCGACGTGATCGGTGTACTAGCAGCTCGTAACTGTCTACTGCAATACCAGGTTGAAGCGCAAGCGCTCTTCGTCGCAACCGTCGTGGAAAATCAGGTTGGTTCCTTCGGCGGGGGTCGCCGAGCCGCCTTCCGGGTGAACGCAGCGGCCGGTTTCGCTGTTTTGCAGGCTCCCACCGGACGTCACGTCGAAGGCGAGGCGCACCTCGGGGCCGCAGTAGGGGTTGAGGATCAGGCCAACGCCGTTGTAGGCGGTGCCTTGATTCGGGTGAATACAAAGTCCGCTCGGGAGATGCTTCAGCAGGCCGCTGGCCAGGACCCTGAAAGAAGAGGCGAGCGTGCTGCAGCTGCTCGACAGCACCAGCGGCGTGTTGTCGGCCGGCTTCGTGGCGCCGCCTTGCGGGACAAAGCATTTGCCGCTGGTGTGCTGCACGATCTTGTACTCGTCGACCGCGGAGCTCAACGCGTAATCTCTCGGCGTGATCTGGGCGAACGCGCGTGGGCCGAAGCCGCGGTAGGTGTCGTCGGAGGCGATGACGGTCCCCAACCAGTAGTCGCGGTACCAGTGCAACCACGAACGGCCGGGAATCGTGGATTTGGCATAACGATTGGATCCGGTTCCATGCAACACCCCTTCGGGGAGCGGGATCCCCAGCTCTTCGTAGAACCCATCGAGGCCGTGCATGGGTTCATGGATGAACACCTCCGCAGGCTCGCTGTTGACGGTGGACAGCCAGTCCGAGGCGACGGTGTTTTTCCCGTTCACCGTCGTCCACAGGGTGTAGTTCGATTCGTAGCTGCTCCCCGGGCCCCACCCCCAGCCCCCCGGCTTGCTGTCGCCGGGCGTGAAGAACACTTGCACGGTGTCGTATTGGCCGCGGGGCACGAAGCTCTGCACGTCTGGCTGGAGGTGGATGGCCGCCGGCAAATAATTGTCATTGCCCGAGCCCGACAGCGACGTGATAGGATCGTTGGATACGACGCTGGAGCCATGCCATGCGACCCGGCCGTCCGTGATCAGATCCACCCAGTAAGCCACCCGATCTTCGAAGGCGACCTGCACCGCGTCGACGACGCCGGTCGACAGCGAACCTTGCGTGACACCAGGGACGTTGGTATAGGGCTTGACGAGCAGGAGCCCATGAAAATCGAACTCTACGCTCGCGAGGCGCTCACCGAAGCCGACAGGCTCCAGGTACCAGCGCGCGCTGTCGTTGCAGGTCCCCAGGGTGGGCTGTGCGCCGCCGCTCGGGATGGCGCAGCTGTTCCCGTTCGAGCGCAAGCGAACCAGGGCAGGGCGGTCCACCGTGCGGGCGCGCAAGGTCTCCACGGTCCACTCCGCCGCGCTGCCGCTGCAGCCGCCGAGCACCGCCGTGCCGCTCGACGCGACCAAGCACTGGCCGGTCTCCTCGTGAAAAAACTGATACTTGCTCGCGCCGACGCCGATCAAGCGCCAGTGTTGATGGTCGTCGCCCGAGTAATCGGCGCCGACCAGCTGCCCGGTGATGGCATCGCGGCTCAGCGTGCCACGGTCGGCGCGGGACATCAGTCGCCAGAGTCCGATTTCAAGCTCATCATCGCCGGCGTTCGTCGGCTCGACGCGCAGGCTGTGCACGTCGAACTCCGCGGTGCCTTGCGTGTCCCGCAGCTCTACCGTGTTGTTCCCGGCCTGCAGCGTCACCGGGAACGGGCCGAGCTCTTTCCCGGTCGGGCGCGGGCTCTCCGTGGCGGTGGACGTGACGACGGCGATCTGGCTGCCGTTCAGCCAGAGGCTCATCGCTCTGGTCTGCGACGGCACGGCGATCTTCACATAGAGGTCCGCGTTGCCGCCGGCGCCGCCGGCCACGTTCCAGACGAATCCGGTGTTGTCATTGAGGTCGACGCCCCAGCTTTCATTCGTGCAGTTCGCGCCGCCCGTGCACCCGCTGACGCCGGGCCCACCGCTGGACGAGCTCGCAGGATAGACGGCCGCGTGCGCCGAGCCCGCCGCTCCGAGCAGTAGAATCGATGCAATCGCTGTCGAGGTGTAGGGAAGATGCTTCAATCTCATGTACAAGGTTCCTTCTAGACGAACAGGAAAGGGATGCGCGAGCGCGACGCCGCCAGGCGACGTCAAGGAGCCAGACTCCGTCGACATCCGTATGAAACAAAGGATTGAAACGATTGTTTAGCAGGGACGGGCGCGTTGTCAAGGCCGAGGGCTGACGACGGCGCGGGGCGGCTGCTGTAGCACGGCGGAGTCATGTAGGGAGAGGGGCCGGCCGACGTCCGCGAGCGGATCATCACTTCCTGCATGGAGGTCATCGCACGCGAGAGGCGAGCCGGCGCGCTTTCATGGTAGGGTGCCGATCCGTCGCGCATGGCGCCCTACCGGTTCGATCCGAGCACGCTGGACAGCCCGGTCCCCAAGGGGTATCTCGCCGGCACCCACCGCCAGGTGCCGCCCGAGGAGACGCTGCGGCGGGTGCGCCGCCTCATGCCCGTCATGGGCATCACCCGCGTCGCCAACGTCACCGGCCTCGACAACATCGGCATTCCGGTCGTGATGGTCTGTCGGCCGAACTCCCGCTCGCTCTCCGTGTCGCAGGGCAAGGGGCTGGATCTCCCGACGGCGCAGGCGTCCGGCCTCATGGAGTCGGTCGAGGCGTATCACGCGGAGCGGATCGACCTGCCGCTCAAGCTGGCCTCGTACGAGGAGCTCCGCTACACCCACCGCGCCGTCGAGGTCGACGATCTCCCGCGCATCGCGGGCGCTCAATTCCACGCCGATCTGCCGATCCTCTGGGTCGAGGGGGTCGACCTGCTCCAGCGCGAGCCGGTGTGGGTGCCGTTCGAGGTGGTGCACACCAACTACACGGTCGCGATGCACCGGACGCTCGTCGGCTTCGTCGCGAGCTCGAACGGCCTGGCCTCCGGCAATGGCGCGCTGGAGGCGATCAGCCACGGCCTGTGCGAGGCGGTGGAGCGCGACGCGACGACGCTGTGGCGGCAGCGCAGCCCGGAGTCGCGCGCGGCCACGCGGATCGAGCTCGACAGCGTTCCGGAGGGGAGCTGCCGCGCGGTGCTCGACATGTACGCGCGCGCGGAGGTCGCCGTCGGCGTCTGGGAGATCACGTCGGACATCGGCATCCCCGCCTTCCTGTGCAAGGTCTGCGACCGGCGCGACAACCCCTTGCGCAGGCTCGGCGTCACGGAGGGCATGGGCTGCCACCCCGCGCGCGAGATCGCGCTCTTGCGCGCGTTGACCGAGGCGGCCCAGAGCCGGTTGACCCAGATCGCCGGCTCCCGCGACGATCGCACCCCCAGCCAGTACGTGCGGCAGCGCGACCCGAACATCACCGCTGCTGCGCGCGAAGAGCTGGAGCGGCCCGGCCCGCGGCGCGGCTTCGCCGAGGGGCCGACCTTCCATGCCGATACCCTCAACGCCGATGTCGCCTGGGAGCTCGAGCGGCTCCGCGCCGCGGGCGTGAAGCGCGTGATCGCCGTCGAGCTGACCCGACCGGAGCTGGGGATCCCGGTGGTGCGCGTGGTGGTGCCCGGCCTGGAGCCGCTGTCCGGCGACCGCAGCTACGTGCCCGGCGCGCGCGCCAAGGCGCAGCAGGGGCAGGCCGGATGACGGTCCACCTCTTCCTGGGGCCGACGCTGGCCGCCGCCGAGGCCGCCGAGGTGCTGGACGCGGTCATCCTGCCGCCGGTGGCTCACGGCGACGTCTACCGCGCGGTGCAGCGGGGCGCGACGGTGATCGGCATCGTCGACGGCTATTTCGAGGTCGTGCCGTCGGTCTGGCACAAGGAGATCCTCTGGGCGATGCGCGAGGGCGTCCACGTGTTCGGCAGCGCCAGCATGGGCGCGCTGCGCGCGGTGGAGCTGTCGCCGTTCGGCATGGAGGGCGTCGGCGACGTGTTCGAGGCGTACCAGCGGGGCGAGCTGGAGGACGACGACGAGGTCGCCGTCGCGCACGCGCCCGCCGCCTACGGCTACCGCGCGCTCTCGGTGGCGATGGTCAACATCCGCGCCACGCTCTCGGCGGCGGAGGCGCGCGGGGTCGTTCGGCCGGCGACCTGCGCCGCGCTGCTGCGGATCGCGAAGCAGCTGTTCTATCCGGACCGCAGCTACCCGCGGCTGCTCTCGGAGGCCTCCGCCGCGGGGCTCGACCCGGGCGAGCTCTCGGCCCTGAAGGGCTTTTTGCTCGAGGGCCAGGTCGATCGAAAGCGCGCCGACGCGCTCGCGATGCTGCGCGCGATCGAGGCGAGGCTCGCGGCCGGGCTCGCGCCGAAGCGGGTGCGGTATCATTTCGAGGCGACGATCTTCTGGGACTCGCTGCGCCAGGCCGCCGCGCCGCTCGACGAGCCGCGCGACGAGGGCGGGGAGGGGTCGTGGCTGCAGAGCGCGCTGCTCGACGAGGCGCGGCTCCACCCCGTCGCCTACGCGCTGGCGCGCAAGGGCGCGCTGACGCGCCTGCTCTCCCAGGCGCTCGCGGAAGAGCACGCGGCGCGCCCGCTGGGCGAGGAGGTCGACGCGGCCATCCTGAGCTTCCGTCGCGCGCGCGGGCTCTGGGACGCGGACGCGATGGAGGGCTGGCTGCGCGAGAACGGCCTCCGCGCCGAGGAGTTCGCGCGCCTCATGGAGAGCGAGGCCCAGGTCGCGGCGGTGCAGCGCTGGGCGGCGCCGCACATCAGCGCGCACCTCGTGGACCAGCTGCGCCTCGACGACCTGTATGTGGGGCTATGGGCCCGCGCGCGCGACAAGCAACGTTTGCTGGAGGAGGCCGGGCTCGCCGATCCGGACCTCGCGGCGGCGCCGCTCTCGCGGGAATCGCTTTTTCAATGGTACGTTGAGCGGCGCGGCGAGGGCGCCGCGCCTCCCGACCTCGCCGAGGCCGCGCTCCGGGCCGGGTTCCGCGACGAGCCGATGTTCCTGCGCGCCCTGCTGCGCGAATACCATTATGTCCGGCTGCGCGAGCCCCACGAGCGTTAGTGCCGTGCGTCAGAAGTCCCGCCAGGAAAACCGGTCGATGGCGAGCGGTCGCCGGAGAGAGTAGCGATTTTCATGGCTTCCGCCTGTTTCGCCGCCGAGGGGGGCGCCGGTGTGGCCCAACGGCGCGCAGATCTTCGCGTCGCACTGGCCCCGCGTGACCGACCGGCCCGACCCGATCGCCCGCGGCCTGAACGAGCTGCCCAAGCACGTCGCCAGCCGCACGCTCGGGCGCGCCGACTGGGACCCCGCGACGATCGATCGCGATGTCGTCGCCGGGCGTCGCCGGCCTGAAGCAACGCTACGAGCGCGAGGTGCAAGTGCACGGCAGCGCGGGCCTCGCGCAGACGCTGCTCTCGCACCGCCACTCCACACCCTGCGGGAGCTCATGCGCCCACAGATCCTGCGGAGGATGCACGGGCTCGACCCCGAGCTCTATTTGCAGGAGATCCTGACCGTGGCTCCGAGCCATCCGCTCAGTCGCATCCTCGACCTGAGTCCCAAGAACTGGATCGCGACGCGACAACGCCTCATCCCGAGGTGCGGCTCAAGTACCTGGACCTGGCTCGGATCACCGGCTCGCGGCTCGCCTTCCGCGACCGCTGATCGCGCCGCCCGCCTCCGTCGCGCCCACATCGTCCGTAGCGGCCGAGCCAGGCGCGCGTCCTTTTCCGCGCCTCCCGAGACGATCCGGGCCCGCCGCGCGAGGAGCGCAGCGGCCCGAGTCATTTCGCGGAACCGAAACCGCGCGGGCGCTCAGGGCGCCCAGGTGCCGCCGCCGAGCTCGGTGATGTCGATGCCCTCGCACCCGCCGCCGGGGTTCGAGGCGGGATCGCGCACGCACTCGGGCACGGTGAGGCCGAGCACCTTCAGCGCGCCGGTGCTGCTGCCGCCGGTGAACGTGCCGCGCACGGTGGACGACGCCTCGTCGTAGCCGCTCACGTCGAAGCCGGTGATCCCGTACGTCGCCTCGAAGTCGTCGGGCGCGACGCCGCGCAGCTGCACGCTTTGGAACGAGGCGTCGACGAGGCGCCCCTCGGCGTCGGCGAGCGCGTACACGTCGACGTCGGTCTCGAGATCCACGCGGCCGTCCTCGGTCACGAGGTGGAGGCGCGCCGGGATGCGCACGCCCGCCTCGTCGAACTCCCCCCCGAGCGACACGCACGCGACGTCGTCCGCCGCCTCGAGCGACAGCGCGATCCGCGTCGTCGTCCCGTCATCCCAGGTGAACGTCGCCGCGACCTCGGCGTTCTCCGCCAGCACGTCGGCGGCGGAGAACGCGAGCAGCGCGGTGTCGAGGGGCAGCGGCAGGCCGCCTCGGGCGCACGTCTCGGCGGTCGGCCACGACGCGAACGAGCGGAACCCCGCGCCTGTCACCTCGCCGTCCGAGTACTCGAGCCGCGCGTCGATGGATCCCCACGAGGCGCCGGCCGCCATGCCGCCGCGGATGGTGAGATCGGCCAGCGCCCAGCCCTCCCTCTGCGGCGTGAAGACCAGCGATCCGGAGAGCGCGTCGAGATCGAGCTCGGCCTCGAGGGCGACGTGGCGCGGATCCGACGACGAGAGAATGGCGGGCACCGTCTCCGCGAGCGCGCCGCCGCTCGTCGCGATCGTCAGCTCCACGTCGATCTCGATGCGGCTCTTGCACAGGTCGCCGGCGATCGCGGGGCCGCCCTCCATTTCGTCGTTCGACTCCCGGGGCCGCGACTCGACGAACCGCGACTCGACGAACCGGATCGCGCCGCCGCCGTGGGCGACGTTGATCGTGATCTCGCCTTCGCCCTGCTCGGGGCCGGCGTTCACGATGTCGTCGGGTGGCGCCCACACGATGGGGCTCTCGAACGTCCCCTCGGCCTGGGCCAGCACCTCGCCGGCGGTGAAGCCGAGCGCGGTGGCCTCCTCGAGCGAGCCGACGACGATGGATGTCTCCTCGCAGGCGCCGTTGCCGGTCCCGAGGCCGTCGTGACCGGTCTGGCTGCCGCCCTGGGGGGCGGTGCACGCCGCCGCGAGGAGCGCGGCGACGACGAGGAGACCGCGCCCACCGGCGCGAACGGACGAGCGACGAAGCGAAGACGAGCGACGAAGTGAAGACGACACGGCGACCTCCCGGGCGCGCGCGTCACGCGGCGCCTCATGCGGTTCGAGACCAGCTGCGATCGCGATGCTGTGCCTCGACCCCGTCTGCCGCAAGGGCCGTTTCGCACATATCGTGTGGTCAGTCGGCCCTCCAGTGTGCAAACCTCCAAGACATGAACAACCTCGATCTCGACGTCCTCGCGAGCGAGCTCCTGCGCGCCGTGCGGGGAAAACGCTCGCAGCGCGCGTTCAGCCGCCGGCTCGGGTACCGCACGAACATCGCGTACACGTGGGAGTCGGGGCGCAGCTTTCCGACGGCGGCGAAGGCGTTCGCAGTGGCGGAGCGGGCGGGGGTCGACACCGCCGCCGCGATCGCCCGCTTCTTCGGCGCCGCGCCGCCGTGGCTCGCGCGGGCTTCGCTCGGAACCCCGGAGGGCGTGGTGCAGCTCCTCGGCGAGCTGCGGGCCGGGCGCACCATCGTGGAGATCGCGCGGAGCGCGGGGCGGAGCCGCTTCGCGGTCGCGCGCTGGCTGCAGGGCGACGCCGAGCCGCGCCTGCCGGACTTCCTCCGCCTCGTCGACGTGTGCTCGCTGCGCCTCCTCGACTTCCTGGCGACGCTCGTCGACCCCCGGGCTCTGCCGAGCGCGCGCGCGGCGTGGAAGCAGCTCGAGACGCGCCGGCGCGCTGCCTACGAGGTCCCGTGGTCGCAAGCGGTGCTCCTCGCGCTCGAGCTGCGCGCGTACGAGGAGCTGCCGCGGCACCGCGACGGGTGGATCGCCGAGCGGATCGGCATCACGCCCAAGGAGGAGCGCGAGTGCCTCGCGGTCCTCGAGCGCACCGGACAGATTCACCTGGTCGACCGCAAGTACGCGATCGCACCGTCGCGCACGGTGGACACGCGGCGCGATCCGAAGGCGGCGCACCAGGTGAAGGTGTGGTGGAGCCAGCGCGCGGTGGAGCGGCTCGAGCTCGGCGCGCCGGGGCCGAGCTCGTACAACCTGTTCACGGTCTCCGCGCCCGACCTCGAGCGCCTGCGCGAGCTGCACCGCGCGTACTTCCAGCAGATGCGCGCCATCGTCGCGACGTCGCAGCCGTGCGAGCGGCTCGTGCTCGCGTGCGCGCAAATGCTCGACCTCTCGGTCCAGCCGGCGCCGGCGATCAGCGGCGGATCGCCAGCACCGGCGTGAAGACCGCGCGCCGCCGGTCGACGGTGAGCTCGGTGCCTGGCGGGCGTGCTTCCACTTCACGGTCCCGAACGCGAGCACGCGATCGCTGTCGGCGACGCGCGACGCGCGACGCGACCTACGCGTGCCCTACGCGGCGCGGAAGCGCGCGAGGTCGAGGTGCTGGAAGAGCGCGAGCTGCTCGGCATTGAGATCGGAGAGCACCGTGCTGGCGCGAGGGATTCCTCCCTTTGCCGTCGTCGGACAGACGACGGAGACTTCGTGGATGCCGGCGAGCCGTTCGATCATGCGTCAGCGACGCTGAGCGAGATCCCTGCCTGCTCGAGCTTCCTGCGCAAGAAGCTGAGAATCATCAGAGCCAGCACACATGGCAGCGATCCGTCGTCACGCCCTGCCCAAATTCCTGGGGATCCGACGGATTGCGACGGTTCCCCCCCGCGGAAGAGTCCCGCCAGGATCTTCGCTCGGAGGAGAGAAGAGCAAAACGGTCCGATCGGATCGCGGCGCTTCAAGTCGACGCCCGGCGCGGGCAGCGTCATCGGCGGCAGCCGGGCAGCCATCGATGGGGCGGCTGTCGGTCGCGTGGAGGGCCGCGTCAGGTGTCGCGCGGTCGCCGGGCGGGCGCGGAGGCCGGCCGCGACGCCTGCTGCTCGGCCGCGGCCTCCGCGAGCTGCTCGCGCAGCCACGCGTGCGCCGGATCGTCCGTGAGCCTGGGGTGCCAGACGGCCGAGAGCGTGAAGCCCGGGAGAGCGAGCGGCGGCCGCGCGACGACGAGCTTCAGCGCAGGGGCGATGTCCCGCGCGACCGCGCCGGCCAGGACGCCGATGAGGTCGGTGCCCGAAAGCAGGTGAGGCGCCATCAGGAAGTGCGGCAGCGTGACGTGGACGTCGCGCTCGAGCTGCTGGGCGGCGAGCGCGCGATCGACCACCCCGACGCGCCCGCCGTGCGGTGAGACGAGCAGGTGCGGCCGCGCGAGGAACGACCGCAGCGTGCGCGGCGCGGGAGGCTGGCAGACGAGGGCGAAGTCGTCGCGCAGGAGCGGCCGGGACTCGAGCCCGGCCAGCCCGGGCCCCTCCACCGCGAGGCCGACGTGGACCTCGCCCGCGTCGAGCGCCCGGGCGGCGTCGCGCGTCTCGAACGCCAGCACCGCGAGCCTGGCCCTCGGCGCGCGCGCCCGGAGCCGCCGGACGAGCCGCGGCAGCAGCACGTACGCGGCGTAGTCGTTCATGCCCACCCGCAGCTCGTCGCAGAGCGCCGCGGGGTCGAACGCCGGACGGCGGGCGAGCGCCGCCCGCAGGCGGTCCAGGGCCGGGCGCACGTCGCGCCGGAGCTGCTCCCCGCGGGGGGTCAGGAAGAGCGCGCGGCCGCGCCGGACGAGCAGGCGATCGCCGAGCAGCGCGCGGAGCCGGCCGAGGGCATTGCTCGTCGCGGGCTGGCTCAGGCCCACGCGCTTGCCGGCGGCGGTCACGCTGCGCTCCTCGAGCAGCGCCTCCAGGACGACGAGCAGGTTGAGGTCGAGCGCGGAGAGATTCACGACGTGAATGCATAGCATCCGGTGCATCCATTGGACGGGCGGACCGCGCGCCCGCACGCTGGGGCCTGTTCAACGCGGAGGGACAGCACGGATGAGAGCTGCATTGTTGGGACCGGGCCCGGGCGCGGGCGGCGCTGTGATCGGCGAGCGGGAGCTCGGCCCCGTTCCACGCGGGCACGTGCGCGTGCGCGTGGCGTTCGCCGGGGTAAACCACATCGATCTACTGCTCGCCGACGGGAAGCTCCCCCTGGCGCCGATGCCCGTGGGGCTCGGCCTCGAGCTCGCGGGGACGGTCGAGGCGCTGGGCGAGGGCGCGCGCGGGCCGGCGGTGGGCGCGCGCGTCGTCGCCATGGGCACGCCGCACACCGGCGCGTTCGCCGAGCTCGCCGACGTCGAGGCGCGCCGCGCCGCGCTCGTGCCCGACGGTCTGCCGCTCGACCGCGCCGCCGCGTCGATCGTCAACTACGCGACGGCGTGGGTGCTCCTGCGCGAGCGCGCCCGGATCGCCCCCGGCGAGACGGTGCTCGTGCACGGCGGGGCCGGCGGCGTCGGGACCGCCGCTCTGCAGCTCGCGCGGCACCTCGGCGCGCGCGCGGTGGCGCTCGTCGGCGACGCCTCCAAGGTGGATCATGCGACGCGCAACGGTGCCGCCGCTGTGATCGTCCACGGCCGCGAGGACGTCGCGGCGCGGGCGCGCGCGCTGACCGATGGGCGCGGCGTCGATGCAGCGCTCAACGCGACCGGCGGCGCGACGCTCGCGCGCGACCTCGGCTTGCTCGCCCCCTTCGGCCGCCTCGTGTCCTTCGGCTTCCTCGAAGGGCCGCCAGGCGTCGAGCTCGGCGCCGCGCTCGCGGACGGCTTCGGACGCAGCGTATCGCTCGCCATGAGCGACCTGTTCACGGTGGCCAATGAGGCGCCGGAGCGGTTCTCGAGCACGATGGCCGAGGTGCTCGCGCTCGTCGAGCGCGGAGCGCTCGATCCGGTCGTTCACGCGACATGGCCGCTCGAGCGCGTCGCCGACGCGCTCGATGCGCTGCGGGCGCGCGCTGTTCAGGGGAAGATCCTGCTGCGCTGCGCTGCCTGAGGACGCGGCGACGGAGGCACCGCCAGGCGCTTGTGGGGCCCCCAGGCTCTGCCCTAGACTGCGTGGATCGCCGGCCGCGAACCTCGTGCCGGCCGCCGCTCGTCGGCGTAGGCGAGCCGTTCAAGGAGGACCTGAGTCATGGCGGAGCGACAAGCAGCAGAGATGCCCTCCGAGGGGGCGGATGCCACAGCGCCGGTGTCCGACGCGCGCCCGCGGGCGCAGGACGGCACGGAGCACGTGTCGGGCACGCTCTTTCGCGGCGCGGACGGCGACCTGTACTTCATCCCGGATCACCGGCTCCCGCTCTTCCGCGTCTTCGACACGTCGAGGGCCCGTGTGGAGCCGCTGCTCGGCGAGGAGCCGAGCCAGCCGTCGGCGGACGTCTCGCACGCTCGGCTCGAGGCGGTGTATGCCACCATCGAGATCCACGACCCCAAGAACGCGGACGGCTCGCCCGCCGCGATGGACGGCATCATCGCCGCGACGGTGCGCCCCGAGACCGATTGACGGGCTCCTTCGGCCCGCCGCGAGGGGCGCCTCGTCGGCGCCTACTCCAGGTCCAGGGACGAGCAAGCTTCCGTCCCGTTGAGGTGGCCCACGTTGGCCATGCGCATGTCCATCCACGTGGCGAGGTCGAGCGCCCATTCGCTCGAATAAGCGCCGTCGGCCCGCGCGACGGTCGAGAGCGGTACGTTCACCAGCTCTTGCCGGGTCACCTCGCCGTCGGCGTTCCCGTAGGCAGGATCGGTGTCCGCTCCGGCGATCGGATCGAATCGCACCTGGGCCGCCGCTTCGTCCATGCGATCGAAGAACAGGTGATCGCCGCGGATCGCGAGGTCGGCCCGCTCGGTCGCGCCGGAGCGCAGACGGATCGTCGGACCCGAGCCGTCGCCGGCGTTCCAGAGCAATCCACCGCTGCAGAAATCCTGGAAGAGGAAGCTCCACCGGAACACCTTGGTCACCGCCCCCTTGGTCGCCTTGCCCTCCACGTACGCGCCGGTCGCCAGCGCCTCGACGAGGGCCAGATCGTCGTCGGTCACCCCAGGACCTAGCCACTCCTCGGCGTCGTAGTACTCGCGCGGCGGGAGGGGCCCGACATGGTAGGTGAAGCCGCACTCCCCATTGGCGAGGACCCTGGCGACCTCGTGCTTCCCCGGCACCCGCGCGTCGACGAGCGTGGGCGTGTCCGCGATGGCGGTGACGGCGCACTCGGAGGACTCGTGGGTGGTCACGTACCGCGCCGCGAGCAGGAACCTCGAAAACTCGATGCTCCAGCCGTCGGCGCTCTGCACGCCGCCGACGACGTCGGCCGCGCCCGAGATCGTGTAGACGAGCTCGCCGGGCTCGGGCCTTGTCTCGCTCGGCAGGCAGGCGCCCAGGGCGAAGAGCGCGGCGGTCGAGAGGAGCGAAGCACGGGATCTCATCGTCCCCTCCTGGGCTCAGAGCCCGCCCTCCACACCGATGCTCGGAATCGTGACAGGGCCGATCGCTTCTCCACCGATCACCTCCTTCTTCGCGGTCACGTTCATGCCTTCGAGGACGGCCGAGATCCAGCCGCGCTCGCCGATGGACCAGCGCCTCTCGATGCGCGCGTCGAGCCGATAGAAGGGAGGATCGCGGTCGATCCTCGGCGCTTCGCCCGAGCCGTCGCGCTCCTCGGCGGCGAGCGAGGCGCCCGGGCTGCCCGTGTAGAACAGGAACCTCGCGCCGGCGCGCCAGTTCCGGTCGAGCTGGTAGGTCAGCGCGAGGTTGGCGACGTGGGTCCGGTCGAACGGGGCGGGGGACCGCGAGCGCCCGGCGGCCTGGGTCGAGCGCGACAGCGTGTACGAGGCGAACCCGCCGAGCTTCCGGGTGAGGCGGCGCCTCGCGTAGAGCTCGATTCCGTAGCTCGACCCGAGGGTCCGGGGCACGTCCGCGAGGTCGTCGACGTCGTCCGTCCACCGGTGCGCCACGGCGCCCAGCGCGTCCGTCATGTCGAAGAACGCGTTGTGGAACGCGGTCGCGCCGGCGGTGACCCCCTCGGGGAGATCCGCCTCGACGCCGGCGCTCCCCTGCGCGCTCTTCTGGAGCCCGCCGCGCAGGCCCGCCACCTGAACCCCGGGGAGCGGGGCCACGGTCGAGGGCGGCTGATGCGCGACGCCGAACGCGTTCACGAGGCGCAGGCGCTTCGTCACGTCGAGCCGGGACGCGAGCCGGCCGTCCACGCCGACGGCCGTCGCGCCGCCGGAGGCGAACAGGTCCGCGCGCACGCCGGCGGTCAGCTCGAACCGGGGCGAGAGCTTCAGGACCACGTCGGCGTGGGCGCCCAGCGCCGCGTCGTCGCGCGAGCCGAACTGCTGCTCGAGCCGCTTGGAGCCCCCGCGGCTGACGGTATAACCGACGATGTCGGTGGCGTACGCGTCGATGGACCCGTCCACGCCCAGGCGGACCTCGGCGTCGGGGTGGACGCGGGCGATGAAATCGGCCCGGGTCGCGAGCATGTGGTCTCGCGCGGTGCGATTGCCCTCCAGCGCGGTCCGATCGAGCCCGAGGAGGGCGCCGAGCCGCAGCTCGCCGTTCTGAAACCGATGTCGGTACCTGAGGTCGAGGCGGTAGAACTCGACGCCGAACAGGATCGAGAGCCCGTCGTCCCGCTCCTCCCCGAGGAGATCGTACGATCCGAAGCTGAAGACGGTGAGGCGATCGTCCGGCGTGACGTCGTAGGTCAGGCGGGCCTGGTAGTCGCGGTAGTCGATCACCGCGTCCGGCGCGATCAGCGACACGACCGCCGCCGTGTACGAGTACCGGCCGCCGAGCAGCACGGTCCCGCGCCCGTCCGCGAACGGCGCCTCCACCATCGCGCCGGCGTCGAACAGGCGGATGTTCCCCTCGCCGTGGAGCTCGGGCCGCGGCTCCGCGGTCTCGGCCGCCACGATGCCGCCGACGTAGCGCCCGTACCGGGCGGGGTAGCCTCCGGGGTAGAGGTCGACGCGCTCGACGAGCGCCGGATGGACGACCGACGGCCCGGCGGCGAAGTGATACAGGAGCGGGACGCGGACGCCGTCGAGGATGTATCCGACGTTCGCCGGCGGCGCCCCGCGGACATAGAAGTACGGAAGCCCGGAGATGGCGGGGATCACCCCCGGGAGGATCTCGACGGCGCGAAAGGCGTCCCCGAACGCGCCGGGCAGCTGACGGACCTCGCCGCGCGCGATGGACTGGGTGGCGGGCGGGAGCTGCTCGCCGCGGACGACGACCTCGATCGGCGCCGCGCCGGCGACCTGGTCTGCCGGGCGGTCGTGGCGTGGCGCGGCGCCCGGCGCCGGAGCGGGCGCCGCGTCCGGCGGCGGCGCGGCGGCCTCGCGGGGCGCCGTGAAGTCCACCCGCATCCGGATCTTCGCCGCCACGGCGACGCCGTTCCGGGTCGCAGGCTCGAAGCGATAGGCGAGGGCGGCGCGGACCGCGGCGCTGGAGAACGGCTCGTGCTGCTCGACCGGCGCTGCCTCGCGAACAGACCCCGTTGCGTCGACGGTCACGGTGAGGACGACGGAGGCGTCGCCCGTCGCCCCCGGCGGATACGGCGCTTCGGGGGCGGACAGGAGGCGTGGGGGGACCACCGCGCTCGGCGCCGTGGAGGGCATCGCCGCGGCCTCGATCGCCCCCTGGGGTGCGGCGGCCGGCTGAGCGCCGGCGAGCGCCGGCAGGAGCCACCCCGCCATGCCGAGGAGCCATGGCAGCCGCGAGCCCGCCCTGCGCTTCGTTCGCGAGGCGAGGGGAGGGCCGAGCTGCGCCCGCAGCCCAGGAGCGCGCCCTCGTGTCGCGACCGACGCGCGATCCGCGATCTGCAGCCGATGTGTGCCCGGGTAGCGCAGCCTCATCGATGAGCCTATTCCGCGTCACACCCGGGACCCTTTAACCATGCCTGACGATTTCTCGCGCTCGGCCCCGCGGAGCGGGCGCCATGCCCGCAGCGCGCCGCCGCTTCTATCGCTGCCGGCCGAACGGGCGCGCCCCCGTCCGCCCGACCGGCACGAAAACGACGCGCCCGCTGCGGTTCGCGCGAAGGGAGGCCCCTCACCGCGCCGCGACGTCACCGGGCGAGCGCGAGGGCGAACGGCGCGAGCCCTCGCCGTCGCAGCACCGAGGGGACGAGCAAGGCGACCGCCTCGGGCCCGCGGGCGGTCGCGATGTCCCCGAGATCCTCGATCCAGTCCGCCGGCCACCCCAGATCGCCGAGGAGCCTCGCGACCACCGCCTTCGCGCTCTCGTCGTTGCCGGAGAGGAACGCGGTCGGGCGGACGCCGAGGCTCGTGGGATCCGCCATGACGGTGAACAGCATCGTGTTCAGCGTCTTGACCACCGCCGTCTCCGGCAGCGCCGCCTGGAGGTGCTCGGCGACGCTGCCGTTCGGGTAAAGCAGGCTGCCGGGCAGGCCGTCCTGGCCGCGCAGCGTCGCATTCGACACGTCGATCAAGATCTTCCCCTTCAGCGCGTCGCGGAGGGCGCCGAGCCGCTCGACGCTCGTGTCTCCGGGGGTGGCGTTGACGACGATCGCGGCCCTCCGCGCGGTCTCCGCGGGATCGCCGAGCGCGACGCGCGCCCCCGAAAAGCTCGCCGCCGCGCGCGCGGGGTCCCTGGTGCCGACGGTGACGGCGTGCCCGGCGCTCGCGAGCTTGCCGGCCAGGGCCCTTCCGACCCGGCCCGAGCCGAGGATTCCGATGGTTTCCGAGATGCGTTCCATGGTCGAGACCTCTCTCCTCAACGAACGGTGGACAGGACGGCGACCGCGCCGGCGTGAAGCCCTGGCGCTGCGGCCAGGAAGTTTTCGCTGGTCAGGCTCCAGGGGTTCCCGCGGGTGTCCGTGACCGCGCCCCCGGCCTCCGCGACGAGCAGCGCGCCCGCGACGAGCCCGGAGAGGACCTGGCTGTATTGCCAGAAGACGTCCATCCGGCCGGCCGCGACCTCGACGAGCTGGAGGGTGGCCGGGACCGAGACGCGCAGCACCAGCGCGCTTCCGAGCATCGCGGCGACCGACTGGCCGATCCGCCGGTGCGTCTCCTGGTCCTCGCCCGGCATGGCCTGGCCCGTCCCGACGAAGGCGGCGTCGAGCGCCGTCTTCGCCGAGGCCCGGAGCCTCCTCGCCCCGAGGTGGGCGCCGGCGCCCTTCCGGGCGGTGTACGTCTCGCCGCGGAGGGGCAGGTGCACCGCCGTCAGGACCGGCTCGTTGTCGCGGACGAGCGTCGCCGTGACGCACCAGTCCGTCATCCCGTGAACGTGGTTGATGTTCCCCTCGACGGCGTCGGTGACCCACCACTCGCCCGGCGGAAGCGGCCCGCGCTCGAGCTCGTCCTCGACCCACCCGGCGCCCGGGCGAGCGCGCGTGAGCGGCTCGCGGAGCGCGTCGAGCGACACCGCGTCGTTGTCGCCGAGGGCGGCGAAGACCTCCTCGCGGCTCCCGAGGCGCGGCGCTGGCGAGAAGCGAGCGACGAGCCGCTCTCCCGCCGCGGAGAGCGCCGCGACGACCGCGGGCAGCAGGGCCTCGTCGTCCGCGCGGGCCGCGCTCGGGTCCCGTCGCATGGAATGGTCTGTCATCGGCTCCGAATGGGTCGACATGAATCCTCCTGGGCGTGCGGCCCGCGCGTCCTCGCGAGCTCCAGCGCGGAGGAGTAAACCCTGGACGTGGTATGTCGTCCAATGCATCCTTGCTATACGAAGGATTACCCAGATGCATGTGGACATGAACCTGTTGACGGCGCTGGACGCGCTGCTCGAGGAGCGGAGCGTCAGCGCCGCCGCGGCCCGATTGCACCTCTCGCAGCCCGCGATGAGCCGGACGCTGGGGCGCATCCGGGACGCCACGGGGGACCCGATCCTCGTGCGCACCGGGCGAACGATGACGCTGACGCCCCGCGCGCTGGCCTTGCGGCAGGAGGTCCACGCCCTCGTCCAGCGGGCGCATGCGGTGTTCGCGCCGGAGCGGGCGCTCGACCTCGAGAAGCTCGAGCGGACCTTCACCGTCCGCTGCCACGACGCGCTCACGACGGCGCTCGGGACACGGCTGCTCTTCGCGGTGCAGGAGCAGGCCCCTCAGGTGAAGCTCCGGCTCCTGGCCGAGCCCGCGGGGGACACCGACGAGCTGCGTCACGGGCGCGTCGATCTCGAGATCGGCGCGACGGAGCCCGCCCTCCCGGAGATCTGCGGGGAGTCGATCGGCGAGGATCGCCTCGTGGTGGCCGTTCGTCAGGGTCATCCGCTCGCGCGCGGCCGGCTCACCGCCAGGCGCTACGCCGAGGCGCTCCACGTCACGGTGTCGCGGCGCGGCCGCCTGCGCGATCGGATCGACGACGCGCTGGAGTCCCAGGGGCTCCGGCGGCGCGTCGTCGCGGCGGCCCCCACGGTCGCGGCCGCCGCCCATTTCGCCCGCGAGAGCGACCTCGTGGTCGCGCTGCCGGCGCGGGTCTGCGGCCCGATGCTGCGGCCGCTCCACCTCAGCGCCCTGCCGCTGCCGCTCGACGTGCCGGAGGTCCGGATCGTCCAGCTGTGGCACCAGCGCTTCGAGGGCGACAAGGCGCACGCGTGGCTGCGCGGGCTCACGCGCGAGATCGTTCAGGCCATCTGTCGTGGAGAGGCCTAGAGCGCACCGAACAGCTTGAAACGCCCGAGAATGAAGAGATTGGAACCACAGAGGCACAGAGGGCACAGAGGGATGAAGAAAAGATTCTGAGCTATCTCTTCTCTCTTCCTCTGTGTCCTCTGTGCCCTCTGTGGTTCAATTTCTCGGGTCTTCAACCCGTTCGGTGCCCTAGACCAGGAGCAGGGCGGCGTCCTGGAGCGATCTCCGCTGGCTTTCCCTCGATCCTCACGCGCCCTCTTCCGGCGGCGGAGGCCGCTCGCCCGCGGCGACCTGGAGCTCGCGGACGATCGAGAGCAGGGCCGGACAGCAGAAGCGCTCGACCACAGACCCGTCGGAGGCGAGCTCGAACGTCGGCGGCCCGCCGTGCATCGGACAGGCCACGTCGGCGTACTTCGACTCGAGGTCCTTCAGGACGCTGTCGTCGACCTCGCGGACCTCGACGTCGGCGGTCGTGGTCGCTCCCTCGTTCACGTCGTTCGCCATGCGGCGCACGCTAGCACGAAGGGCGCCGCGCCCCGCGCGCGCGGCACCGCGACCGCGTGGACCGGGGGAATGCGCCGCCCCGAATCAAGGCACAAAATAGCAGCGCCGCCGGGCGCCTCGGGGGGTAGCGGAGGCCGCCGGCGGAGCTGGCCGGCGGATAAGCATCGTCCGTACCAGACCCATCCCCCCGGAATTCCCCGCATTTTCTGTCGGGGACATCCACCCGGCGGTTTCGATCCTGCGAGGGCGGCGTTGCAGCGTTGCAGGATCGCGAGGCGCCCGCCGCCGGGCCGATTCTCTTCCGCGGCGGCCGCGGCGGGGGCTAGCTTCGACGGCATGAACCGCCTGCGCCCGATCCCCGCCATCACCCTGGCGCTGCCGCTGCTCGCGGCGTGCAGCGCGCCCGCGCCGAGGCCGCCGGACGAGCCGGCCGCGCCCGCCGCCGCGGCCCCGCCGCCGCTCGCCGCGCCTGCCGCGCCCGCGGCAGGAGGAGCTCGCCTGCCGTACCCGGCGACCCCGAAGCGGCCCGTCACGAACGAGTACCACGGCACCAAGGTCGTCGACCCCTATCAATGGCTCGAGGACTCGAGCTCTCCCGAGGTCCAGCGCTGGATCGAGGATCAGAACCGGCTCACGCGCGGCACCCTCGACGCGCTGCCCGCGCGCGGCGCCGTAAGGGCGCGCGTCGAGGCGATCCTGTCGGCGACCTCCACGAACTACTTCGCGGTCGACGACGCCGGCGGGCAGCTCTTCGCCCTCAAGGACCAGCCGCCGAAGCAGCAGCCCTTCCTCGTGGTCATGAAATCCGCGAACGATCCCGGCTCCGAGCGGATCGTCGTCGATCCGGAGGTCGTCGACCCGAAGGGGCACACGACCATCGACTGGTTCGTCCCCTCGCGCGACGGCAAGAAGGTCGCGGTCTCCCTGTCCCAGGGCGGCACCGAGAACGGCACCGTGCGCGTCTACGACGTCGCGACCGGCAAGGAGACGGGCGACATCGTCCCTTACGCGAGCAGCGGCACGGCGGGCGGCAGCCTCGCCTGGAGCGGCGATGGCAAGGGGTTCTACTTCACCCGCCACCCGCACCCCGGCGAGCGCCCGCAGGAAGACATGGGGTTTTACCAGCAGATCTACTTCCACAAGCTCGGCGCGCCGGAGAAGGACGACACGTACTCGCTCGGCAAGGACTTCCCCCGCATCGCCGAGGTGGAGCTCAGGACGAGCGAGAGCGGCAAGCTCGTGCTCGCCAGCGTGCAGAACGGCGACGGCGGCGAGTACTGGCATTACCTCCTCGACGCCACGGGCAAATGGACCCGCTTCGCCGACCTCCCCGACAAGATCATTTACGCCGAGTTCGGCGCCGACGACCGGCTCTACCTCCTCTCGCGCAAGGACGCGCCGCGCGGCAAGGTGGTGCGCCTCGCGCCGGGCAAGCTCGATCTCGCGAAGGCGGAGCTCGTCGTGCCCGAGAGCGAGGCGGTGATCCAGGATTTCTTGCCCACGAAGGGCCGGCTCTACGTCCGGGATCTGCTCGGCGGCCCGTCCCAGATCCGCGTCTTCGACCTCAAGGGCAAGGCGCTCGGGGCCGTGCCGATCCCGCCGGTGTCCTCGGTGCGGCAGCTCGTGCGCGCGGACGGCGACGACATGCTCTTCCGCGGGGTCAGCTACACCGAGCCGGCGGCCTGGTTCGCGGTCGCGGCCAAGGACGGCAAGGTGACGAAGACGCCGCTCGCGATGACGTCCCCGGTGTCCTACGCCGACGTGGAGGTCGTCCGCGAGGCGTGCACCTCGAAGGACGGGACGAAGGTGCCCATCAACATCCTGCGCCGCAAGGACACGGCTCTCGACGGGAGCGCGCCCGCGCTGCTCACCGGATACGGGGGCTATGGGATGAGCATCGCTCCCGGGTTCAACCCGCTCTGGCGGCTGTGGTTCGACCAGGGAGGGGTGTTCGCGGTCGCCAACCTGCGGGGCGGCGGCGAGTTCGGCGAGGCGTGGCACCGCGGCGGCAACCTGACGAAGAAGCAGAACGTCTTCGACGACTTCGCGGCGTGCGCCAAGCACCTCGTCGACGGCCGCATGACGCGCCCGGACCGGCTCGCGATCCTGGGCGGCTCGAACGGCGGCCTGCTGATGGGCGCGCAGCTCACGCAGCACCCGGAGATGGTCAAGGCGGTGATCTCGCACGTCGGCATCTACGACATGCTCCGGGTGGAGCTCACGCCGAACGGGGCGTTCAACGTGACCGAGTTCGGCACGGTGAAGGACCCGGAGCAGTTCAAGGCGCTCTATGCGTACTCGCCGTACCACCACGTGAAGGACGGGACCGCGTACCCGGCCACGCTGCTGCTGACGGGCGCGAACGACGCGCGCGTGGACCCGTACCATTCGCGGAAGATGGCGGCGCGGCTGCAAGCGGCCACGTCGAGCTCCGCGCCCATCCTGCTCAGGGCGAGCGGCTCGACGGGCCACGGGATCGGGACGCCGCTCGGGGAGAAGATCGAGGAGCAAACGGACGTGTTCGCGTTCCTCTTCAAGCACCTCGGGCTCGAGGCGCCGCCGGGGAAGGAGAAGCTCCGGTGATGGAGCGGCCGCGGCCGCCCCCCTGTCCGGGGTGCGGCCGCGGCCTCACCATGGGCGCGCCTCGGTCGAGGCGCCTCGGTTCACGAGATCTCGTCTACCAGGTGCTGAAGTACGCCCACGACTGGTTGCCGGCGGACGCCTGGAAGCAGTAGCCGCCGTTGCGCTTCGCGGGCAGCGAGATGTTGCCGCCGTTGCAGGTCACGGCCGTGCCGTTGACCGAGAACGTGCGGCCGCTCGCGAAGTTGCCGCAGTTGGCGCCGGTCAGGTTCGCCGTGGTCTCGAAGCAGCGCGCGCCGGTGCCGAGGTTGCCCGAGTTGTAGCTCGGGCCCGTGAACGCGGTGGGGCTCGTGCACAGGTTGCTGCACGGCGCCGTCCCGGTGCTGGGCTGGCACACCCCGGCCACGCAGTTCTGGCTGGTGCAGTCCGCGTTGGTGCTGCACGTATCGCCGTTCGCGCAGTCGGCCGTGCACGTGCCGCCGCAGTCCACGTCGGTCTCGGTGCCGTTCTGCACGCCGTCGGTGCAGGTCGGCGCGGTGCCGCCGTTGATCACGCTCACCCCGAGGGACTGGAGCCACGACGTCACCGGGTAGCGCGCCGACGTGTCGAGCCGCGTGTGCCAGTTGGTCTGCGAGGGCGCCGGGCCAGACCAGCCGGACGGGAACGTGTAATAGGCGTTGACGCCGACGACCACGAGGCTCGTCGAGCTCTGGCGATAGAGCGGGCCGCCCGAGTCGCCGGGGCACAGGCTGGCGTAGCTGGTGCTGCTGGCGTAGCCCGGCGTGAGCACGTACGCCGCCGCGACGTCGATGATGCCCTGGCCCGAGACGTAGGAGCCGGGGTGATTCAGGATCGAGGAGGCCGACGCGGTGAGGTTCTGGAGCTTGAAGAGGCCGCCGCCCGAGCCGCTCGGGTCCTCGCAGCCGTAGCCGGTCGCCACGACGGGATCGCCCACCGCGACCGGCGCCCCGTCCACCACGGCCGCCGGGATCGTCGGCGAGAGCTCGTTGACGACGACGAGCGCGAGGTCGGGCGTGTGCCCCGGGTTCAGGACGTTGACCGCGCAATCGGTCGCTCCGCCCGCCAGCGCGGCGGCGCAGTCCGCGAGCCACTGCGGGTGGATGTACGTCTGCTCGATCGTCAGCTCGACGTAGGGCCAGATCGGGGGCGTGTTGGTGGCGCTGACCCAGTAGGAGCCGCCCGGCCCGTAGCTCGGGGACACGGTGGCGTTGTACTCGTCATCCACGCAGTGAGCGGCGGTGAGGAAGTGGCGCGGCCCGACCTTCGCCGCGGTGCATCCCGGGCCGATGACCGTCGACGGATACTCCGATTCGAGCGCCGGTCGCCCCCCGATCAGCGCGTCGTCCGCCGCGCCGATCTCCTCGGAGGTCTCGACGTAGCCCTCCACGCTGCAGGCGACCAAGGACAATGAGAGCAAAGCATATACAGATGCGCGCACTGGTGGCTTCTCCTGTCGCCCCGATGGTCTCGAGCCCCCACGCCCGGTCGCCCGCCTCGCGCTCCGTGCCCGCGGGCCGGCGTCCTCCGTCGGCCGCGCTCGCGCTCGACGCGGCGCGCACGCGCCGTGTCTCGCTCTCCGAGGTGCGAACGTCAGTGGAGGACGCGTCCCGTGGTGATCCCACGTCGAGCGGAAGGGCAGGCGCGGCCGTCCAGCGGGACCGCCTGCGCGAGGTCTCGTCGTATCGGCGCGACGGCGATGTCTATGTCATTGGAAAGTATCTTTCCAATGAGAATGCAGCATGAACGTCATGCACGGCATGCATGAGGTCGCCCGGTTGTCACGTCGTCGTTTCACCAGCCAGGGTCCCAGGCGAGCCGCCGGAGCGCCTCGCAGAAGGCGTCGAGATCACCCGCCTCGGCGAGCACCTCCCCGATCGGCATGAGGAACATGTTGGCGTGGTCGGGGAAGAACCCTCGACCCGCGGCGAGCTGCCGGCGGCCGAACTCCGTGAGCGCGTCGTGATCGAGCACGAGCCGGCGTAGCCGCCACCGCCCGTCCTCGCAGGTGACGCCGACCTGGAGCGTGGGCCCCCCGATGCGGATGGGGAGCCGGTCGCGGGCGTCAGGGGCGCGGAGCATGGCGATGAGCCGGTCGCGGCCTGTGGGCGGAAGAGGCGCCATGCCGCCGAGGCTCCCCGCGCGCCCGCGGCGCGTCAAGCCGGCTGCCGCCGTCATGCCCGCGCCCGGGTCGGACGGGCGCGCCGCCCCCTCTTGGCCGTTGACTCTGAACCGATTAAGTGCTCTCCTCGCGGGCGCTCCCCGTTGCAACCCCGGCGGCGCAAGGGGTAGCTTGCCCGGGCTCGCGCGACCCGCGCGACAAGGTGTGAATCTTCAGACGGAGAGGGAGTCGCCGTGAGGTCACGCACGATCGAGGCCGTAGCCGCATTTGCCCTGTTCGCCCTCGGGGCCGCCGCGTGTGGCAAGAGCGGGGGCGACGCGCCGTCGTCGTCGCCCTCGCCGTCAGGGTCGCCCGCCGCGGCTCCGCCGGGGTCCGGGCCGGTGACGCTGTCGTACTGGGCGAGCAACCAGGGGCCCAGCGTCGAGGACGACAAGAAGGTGCTGCAGCCCGAGCTCGACAAGTTCGAGAAGCAGACCGGGATCAAGGTCAAGCTCGAGGTCATCCCCTGGTCGGACCTGCTCAACCGGATCCTCGGCGCCACCACGAGCGGCAAGGGGCCCGACGTCCTCAACATCGGCAACTCGTGGTCTGCGTCGCTCCAGGCGACCGGAGCGTTCCTGCCGTTCGACGACGCCGCGCTCGCCAAGGTCGGCGGCAAGGACCGGTTCATCCCGGCGAGCATGTCCGCCACCGGCGCGCCCGGCCAGCCGCCCGCCTCGGTGCCGCTCTACGGCCTCGCTTACGGGCTCTTCTACAACAAGAAGATGTTCGCCGACGGCGGCGTCGAGAAGCCGCCCGCCACGTGGGCCGAGCTCCTCGCGGTCGCCAAGAAGCTGACCGACGCGAAGAGCGGCCGTTACGGCCTCGCCATCATGGGCGCGAGCTACACCGAGAACGCCCACTTCGCGTTCATGTTCGGCCGCCAGCAGGGCGCCAAGATCTTCGAGGGCAAGCAGGCGCGCTTCGACGACCCGGAGCTCGTCGCCGGCGTCAAGCAGTACATCGACCTGCTCGGCGTCCACAAGGTGGTGAACCCGAGCAACGCCGAGTACGTGAACGACACGCAGATCCTCAAGGACTTCGCCGCCGGCAAGGCGGCGATGCTCATGATCCAGAGCTACGCCGCCACGGCGATCGAGCAGAACGGCCTCGCCCGTGACGCCTACGGCGTGGCGCCGATCCCGCTGCCCGATCCGCTGCCCGCGAACGGCAAGCGGGTGAACAGCCACGTGGCCGGCATCAACATCGCCGTGTTCGAGGACAGCAAGCACAAGGACGCCGCGCTCAAGCTCGTCGCGTTCATGACGAGCCCCGAGGAGCAGCGGATCCTGAACGCCGCCTTCAACTCCCTGCCGGTCGTGACCGAGGCCTACGCCGATGAGCGCTTCAAGACCGCGAACATCCAGGTGTTCCAGAAGGTGCTCGCCGAGACGGCGGAGTCGATGCCGATGATGGAGGAGACGACGCAGTTCGAGACGCTGGTGGGCACGGCCATGAAGGATCTCCTGGCCGAGGCCGCCTCCGGCAAGGCGGTGGACGAGGCCGCGATCCGCGCCAAGCTGACCAAGGCCAACCAGCAGATGGTGAGCGGCAAGTAATGCGGGAGGGCGGCGCGGGAGGCGCCGGGGGAGAGGCGCCCGCCGGGGCGGCGCGCGGCGCCGCGGGGCCGCGGGCGGGCTCGCGCTGGCCGCGGGCGTTCCCGTACGTGCTCCTCTTGCCCGCGCTCGCCGCCGAGCTCGCCGTGCACATCGTCCCGATGTTCGTCGGGGCGTGGATGAGCTTCCTCCAGCTCACGCAGCGCTACATCCGCAACTGGGGCAAGGCGCCGTTCGCGGGGCTCGCCAACTACCGCATCGCGGTCGACTTCGGCTCTCCGATCGGCGTCGAGCTCCTGCGCTCCTTCGCGGTCACGGTCGCCGTCAGCGTCCTCGTGGTCGGCGGCTCGTGGCTCCTCGGCACGGCCGCCGCGGTCGCGCTGCAGAAGCCGTTCCGCGGCCGCTCGGCGCTGCGGACGCTGTTCCTCATCCCGTTCGCGATGCCGATCTTCACCGGCGTCATCACGTGGAGCTTCATGCTCCAGCGCGACACGGGCATCGTGAACACGGTGCTCGTCGATCAGCTCGGCCTCGTGCAGGATCGCCCGTTCTGGCTGCTCGGCGAGAGCAGCTTCCTCAGCCTGGTGGTGGTGGCGATCTGGCGGACGTGGCCGTTCGCCTTCCTCACCGTGACGGCGGGCCTCCAGGCCATCCCGTCGGACCTCTACGAGGCGGCCAGCGTCGACGGCGCCGGCCCGTGGACGCGCTTCCGGTCGATCACGCTCCCGATGCTCCGGCCGGTCAACCAGGTGCTCTTGCTCGTCCTGTTCCTGTGGAGCTTCAACGACTTCACGACGCCTTACACGCTCTTCGGGCGGGCGGCGCCGCCGGAGGCCGACGTGATCGCGATCCACATCTACCAGGCGTCGTTCATCACCTGGAATTTCGGGCTGGGCTCGGCGATGTCCGTGCTCCTCGTGGGCTTCCTGCTCGTCGTCACGACAGGCTATCTCTTGATCACCGGCAGGAGCGCTCGCCATGCGTGAGGCTGCGTGGGTCGCCTGGCTGCGGGGCGCCGTGCTCGCGGCGCTCGCGGTCTTCACCGTCGTCCCGCTCTACGTGATGCTGATCTCGGCGATCAAGCCGCTGCGCGACGTCCAGGGGCGCTTCACCTGGGTGCCGACGGAGGTCACGCTCCAGCCGTTCGTCGACATGTGGCGGACGGTGCCGCTCGCGCGCTACTTCGTGAACAGCGCCGTCGTCGCGGCCGCCGCGACGGTGTGCTCGGTGGCGCTGGCGATCCTCGCCGGGTATGCGGTGAGCCGGTACCGCTTCCGGGGCCGGCGCGCGTTCCTCACCACCGTGCTGTCGACGCAGATGTTCCCCGGGATCCTCTTTTTGCTCCCGCTCTTCCTCCTCTTCGTCACGATCGAGCGGTCCACCGGCCTTGCGCTGCACGGGACGCGGCTCGGCCTCATCCTCACGTACCTGACGTTCTCGCTGCCGTTCTCCATCTGGCTCATCGCCGGGTATTTCGACACCATCCCGCGCGAGCTCGACGAGGCCGCCCTCGTGGACGGCGCCGGGCCGCTCACCGCGCTGCTCCGGGTCGTGCTCCCGGCGGCCAAGCCGGGCGTGGTCGCGGTCGCGATCTACGCCTTCATGACCGCGTGGGGAGAGGTCCTGTTCGCCTCCGTGCTCACCGACGACGACGGCCGCACCCTGGCCGTGGGGCTGCAAGGGTATGCGACGCAGTCGAACATCTACTGGAACCAGGTGATGGCCGCCTCGGTGGTCGTCAGCGTGCCCGTGGTGGCCGGGTTCCTCCTGCTCCAGCGCTACCTCGTCCAGGGGCTCACCGCGGGCGCCGTGAAGACGTGACCGGGCGAGACGGGGGCGGCGCCTCGTCCGGACCATGAACGGGCAGTCACAGCCGCCGCGTCGCCCCGGCGTCACGCCTGGCCGCTGCGCGCTCGCGCGCGCGGCGCTCCGGCGGTCCGAGCGCCGGACCGCGAGGCACGTGGCTTGCTTGGTGGCCGGCGGTTGATTCACCGACGACGAGCGCTCGTCGCTGCGCGACGCGCTCGGCGCGTGCCCTTTCCCCTCCACCTTCCAGGAGCGCCTTCGTGTCGAACCCCCCGGTCAACCGCTCGCCCCGAGAGACGGCGATCTCGCGACGCCCTGCGATGTCGTCCTTGCCGAGCGCTCTCCTGATGGCCTGGCTTTGCGCGGGCTGCGTGCAGCTCGAGCTCGATCCCAAGTTCGCCCCCCGGGCGGAAGAGCTGCCGACGGAGAGGCCGTCTGGCTTCTTTCCGCCCGAGTACCTCCGCATCGGCCTCTACCGCGTGACCGCCATCGACTACGAGCGCAGCAGGGGCGTTGCCCTGATGAAGCTCGGCTCGGCGAAGGTGAGCCATGACAGCCGCTGGCGGCTCCGCGCCGCCATGACCGGGCCCGACATGCCGGCGGGCAGCATCGATTGCGCCGGACCGCGCGACCCCTGGAGGAACCGCGGCTCGCGTCAGCTCGGCTGTCGTCTGCACGACGGCACGCGCGCCTGGGCGATGCGGTTCGACGTCGAGCTGAAGACCACCTGGCCGAAAGAGCCCGACTGGGTGCCCGAGTGGGTGAAGGAGATGCGCAAGATCGGGGGGCCCAAGCCCGAACCGCGCGAGCTGCTCGACTGGGACGCGCTCCTGCGCAGCGAGGACGAGCGCGTCCTCTGGGTCGAGTGGGCGCACCAGACGGTGCGCCCGAGCAACGTCGGCGGCTACTACGTGCTGGCCGATGGCAGCATCCTCGGGGCGGTCGACATCACCCCGGGCTCTCGGCGCTCGTACATCGCTCGCGACGCGCCTTCCGCGCTGCGCCCGTCGGTCGCCGTGACCGTCGCCGCCATCCACCTGCTCGTCGAGGTGGATTCCTGAAGCGCGGCGTAGAGGAAGGCATAGCGCTCCGTCGCCCGGGCGCTCGCGCCCGGATGCCCGGCGCCACGAACTCTCCGTCCGGGCGCGGATCTGCTCACCCCTCGAACGCTCCAGCGCTGGAACACGGTCGTTCCGGCCTCGCGCGGTCGCGCCCCGCTCAGGGCAGGAACGCATCCGTGACGTCGGTCGAGCCGAAGCCTTGCTGGGTCCCGCCGCCGGGAACGTAGATCGCCGCGTCGACCGCGACCGCGCCGGTGCCGTGGCGCGGCGTCGTCATCGGCGCGAGCACCTGCCACGCGTCGCGCGCGGCGTCGTAGGCCTCGTTGTCGTCGAAGACGCCCAGCGCGCCCGGCTCCTCGTTGCCCTCGCCGCCGATGACGTAGATCGTCTCGCCCTTCACGGCCGCCGCGACGCCGCCGCGCGCCGTCGGCATCGGCGCGCGCGTCGACCACGTCCGCGCCGAGAGGTCGTACGCGAACACCGTGTCCTTCACGTTCCCCTGGCCGTTCGCCCGGCCGCCGAGCACGTAGAACGTCGAGCCCACGACCGCGCCGCCGACGTGATCGCGCGGCTCGGGCAGGTCGGGCAGCGCCTCCCAGGCGCCGGTCGCGACGTCGTACGAGGAGACGTCGAGCACCGTGTCCTGGAAGCGGGGCGTCAGCGAGCGCAGCCCGCCCGCGAGGTAGATCTTCGTGCCCTCCACGCCGACGGCCGCGCTCCCGCGCTCGGTCCCCTCGGGCATGGGCTCGATCTCCGTCCACGTATCGGAGCCCGGGTCGTACTCGAACGCGTTGCCGACGGCCGTCCAGGGGAACTCGCCGATCATGCCGCCGAGCAGGTAGATCTTGCCGTTCAGGGCCGCGACGTTCGGGTGGTTCAGCGCCATCGGCAGCGGCGCGGCCTCCGACCACGCATCCTCGCGAGGATCGTAGACCTCGACGCGCCCGGTGTTGAGCAGCTCGCCGCCGACGCCCGCGATGACATAGACCTTGCCGTCGAGCGCGACCACGCCGTGCTCCTGGCGCGGGCCGCCCGCGATCGGAGCGAGCCCGCGCCAGCCCGGGCGCGCGCCCTCGTCGACGCCGCCGCCGGAGGCCGCGCTGCCCTCGCCGCCGCCCGACTCATCGCCGGCGCAGGCGGCCGCGGAGAGAGAGAGGCAGAGGGAGAAGCCGAGTGCGGTGATCGATCGCATGGTGTTCTTTCCTTTCGGTGGCTCGCGAGGCCCCGGGCCTCGCGGATCGCGGCGGCGCGCCGCGCGACGGCCTTCCATCGTCGGACCAGAGCGTAACGGCGGCCCCGAGGACGGTCCACGCCGCGGCGCGCCCGACTGGCTGTTACTATCTATCGATGGCGTCGATAGGTCGGCCTTCCACCGCACGCGGCGTCCCGGCGTGGATCTCGCGACAGATCTCGGAGATGCACCGGCGGAGCCAGACGTGCGCGGGATCCTTCTGCCGTGTTGCGCTGAAGAGGCATGAGAACGAAAAGGGCGGGATCGCGAGCGGCGGCTCGATCACGCGGAGGCGCAGGAGCGGCGCGGTCGCGTGGACGAAGCTGCGCGGCAGCGTCGCGATGAGGTCCGTCTGCGCGACGACGAACAGGGCCGCCGAGAAGTGCGGGACCCGGAGCACGACGCGCCGGCGGTGCCCGAGCCGCGCGAGCTCGTCGTCCAGAGGGCTCCCGGGCAGCTCGTAGGGCGCGACCAGGACATGGGCGGCGGCGGCGTACGCGTCGAGCGTGATGTGCTCCCCGAGGTCGGGGTGGTCGCGGCGCGCGATGCACACGAACGGCTCCTCCAGCAGCCGTTGCATCACGAGGCCGGAGAGCGGCTGGAACCTCACGCCGAGCGCCACGTCGATCTCGCCCGACTGGACCGCCCGATCCACATCCATCCTGAAGGAGCGCAGGACGACATCGACGCCGGGCGCCTCGCGGCGCAGCCGCGCCATGAGCGGCGGCAGCATCAGGACCACGGCCCAGTCAGGCGCGGACAGCGTGAACGTCCGCTCCAGGCGCGACGGCTCCACGCCCGCCGTCGGCTCGAGGAGCTGCTCCAGCGCGTCGAGCTGCACGCGCAGCGGCGCCGCGAGCTCCTCGGCGAAGCTCGTCGGCCGGAGCGCGGTTCCGGTGCGGACGAAGAGCGGATCGCCGAACACCTCGCGGAGCCGGCCGAGCGCGTGGCTCACCGACGACTGCGCCCGACCGAGGCGCTTCGCCGCGACGACGGTGCTCTGGCTCCGGAGCAGCTCGTCGAGCACGACAAGCAAGTTCAGATCCAGAGAGGCGAGGCGGGCGCGGCGGCTCATCGCGCGAGCAATAACACTGCCAGCCGCGGTCCGGGTCGCGCCGCGGCGCCGGCGGTGACCAGCGGCTCCGGGGAGGCGCGCGCGTCGAGAAGCGTGCGCGGCGAGAAGCGCGCGCGCCGCGCGTCAGAACATGATATGTGGGCTCCATGTCCCGAGATATCGAGCTCCAGTGTCGTTGCGGAAAGGTTCACGGATGGCTGCGCGATGCGTCGCCGAGCACGGTGAACCGCGCCATCTGCTACTGCAATGATTGCCAGGCGTTCCTGCACCACCTTGGCCGCGCGGATCTGCTCGACGAGCACGGCGGCTCGGACATCGTGCAGGTCCCTCCGTCGGCGATCTCGTTCGACCGCGGCAGCGAGGTCATCGCCGCCGTGCGCCTCACGCCGCGGGGCCTCTATCGGTGGTACGCGAGCTGCTGCAAGACGCCGCTCGGCAACACGCCGACGCCGCGGCTGCCGGTCCTCGGCATCGCCACCGAGCTGTTCCAGCAAGCGCCGAGCGCGAGCCCGTGCGACGAGGTCTTCGGCCCGCCGCGCGGCGGGATCTTCGGCAAGTTCGCGATCGGCGAGCCTCCGCCCGGGACGGTGAAGCCGAACGTGCCCCTGCTCGCGCGCACGATCGGGAAGGTGCTCGGCTGGAAGATCCGCGGCAAGACGTGGCCACACCCGTTCTTCGATCGCGCGAGCGGCAATCCGAAGTACCCGGTCACGGTGCTGCCCCAGGCCGAGCGCGACGCGCTGCGCCCGCTGTGCGGCCCGCGCCCCGCGAGCGCGTGACGACAAAGGTGTCCGGCATGATTTCCGGGGAATCGCGCACGCGCACGCGCACGCGCACGAAGACGTAAGAGGGGAGACGTAAGAGGGGAGACGTAAGAGGGCAGACGTAAGAGGGCAGACGTAAGAGGGGAGACGTAAGAGGGAGCGGAGAACGGAAGATGGGACGAGAGACACCGTGCGTCGTCTCTCGTCCCCGTCTTCCGTCTTCCGTCTTCCGTGCTCGTCCTTCGTGCGCGTGCGCGTGCGCGTGCGCGATTCTCCGGAGTCAACGCGCACGCAGACGAGCACGGAGACGAGAGACGAAGTACGGAAGACGCCTGCGTTGAACCCGAGCGAAACCCGCTCTAAAGGCAGCGTGGAGCGGGGAAGGTGATCGTAACATTCCGGATCTCCTGGCGCGCGACGGCAGCTCCGGTGGCGGCGGCGAAGCCATAGAAGAGCCTCGACCCGACGGGGAAGCCGGGGATGGCGAACTTCTCGATCAGCGGCCTGCCATCGAGGCTCACGCTCGCCTCGCCCTGATTGAGCTCGATGCGGGCCGTATGGAACGCGGCGTCGCCGAGCCGGAGGCCGCCCTCCACCTGGAGCAGCGCGCCGAGGACGCCGTCGGAGCAAGGCCGGGCGAGATCGGCGATGCCCATGTGCTCATCGCTCACGTCATCACAATCGAAGTTCTGGTACGTATCGAACTCGACGCCGTAGCCGTCGAGCCCGGCCATGCCGAGTCCGCCGCCGGGCTCCCCCACGGCCGTCGCTCCCGTCGCCTGGAGCATGAAGCCCACGCCGTCGCCCCGGCCGCGGTCGAGGCGGAACTCGAACGTCGCGGTGAAGGCGTCGGCGGCGAGGGGATTCCGGTAGATGACGGTGCCGGCCTGCTGGTTCATGGCCTCGGTGAGCACGGCGGTCCGCGACTCCGGGTCCCAGAAGGCCGTCCCGTTGAAGGACCATCCCTCCGGCGGCGACGCCATGTCCGCGACGAGGCTCGCGCCGCACGCCGTTCCGTCGGGGCACGTGCCCTCGTCGGTCTGTCCATTGCAGTCGTTGTCGACGAGGTCGCACACCTCGGGCGCCGGCGTGCTCTCGCCGGTGCACCGGCCCCACGCGCCCCCGGAGCAGACCTGCACGCCGGCCCTGCACGCCCCGATGCCCAGGCTGCCCTGCGGGCCCGAGTAGCAGCCCCGCTCTCGCCCCTCCGCGCAAGGGCAGCCCTCGTCGACGACGCGGTCGCAATCGTTGTCGAGGCCGTCGCAGACCTCCGGCGCAGGCTCGCACACCGGGATCGGGGCGACCTCCTCGACGCCGCCCTCCTCGAGGATTTCGCTCCGTCCGCCGCACGTGGGGAGGGCGGCGGCGAGCGCCGGGAGAAGGAGGAGCGCGCGCGGCCGCCGGTCTGCGTGCGGCGCTGCGCGTGAGGAGGAGGTCGGCTGGGATGGCTGCATGTGCTGTCGATGCGGCGCGCGACCGGGGATCGCGCGAACGATGCGGAGCACCCTCGCGCGCCAGCCCTTTCTGCGCCGCAGTGTACCAAATCGAGCGAAGCGCGCCTCCGGGCGACCTCCAGGCCGAGACCCGGCGCGCGGCCCGGGGGCTGCGCCCGAGGCGAGCGCTCGCCGCAGCGCTGGGCGACGACGCCGGACGCCGAGCGCCCGGGCGACCCGGGCGAGCGAGAGCCTCAGTACTCGGTGATGTTCTCCGGCGGAACATCGCGGAAGACGCGGTCGCTCTTGTCGCCCGAGCCCGTGAACTCGTAGGTGAGGTCGTGGTGACGGACGAAGCAGAGCGGGCTGTCGCTCTGCACGACGGCGGAGACGACGCCCGTCACCGTGACGGTGTTGAGGTCGATGCGCAGCTCGAACTCCGTCCCGCCGTTCTGGCGCAGGAGCTTGCCCATCTCGGCGCCCGTGAAGTTCTCGATCCGGACGTCGCAGGGCGCGTTGAACTGGAACATCTTGTCGGCGGCCTTGAACCCCTTGCTGTCCTTGATCGTGATGCGCCCGCCGGGGAAGTAGCTGCGGACCGAGGCCGCGTCCTCTCCGACGTCCTCCCAGGTGATGTTCTCGAGCGCGTTGTCGCCCATCATGTGGATCCCCTCGCAGCCGGGGTAGGTGATGGTCACGTTCTTGACGCTGGCGCCCGGCGCGAGCAGGAAAAACGGCCGCTGGCTCTCGCCCTGCTCACCGCTCGATGTGTCGCATTTCATCGCGTCGACGTCGGCGCTCAGCGTCTCGCCCTTGCCGTCGTACACGGCATGAGGGGGAACGAAGATGGTCTGGGAGATCGTCCGAGCGGTCCCCGTCCCCTCCGTGGCGTAGGTCAGCGGTCCGACCTCGTCGGTGATATATCCCTCGTAGGCCTCGGCCATCTCTTCGTCCGCCGGCGTGAACTCCCTGAGGATGTCGATCGGATCGCCGGTCGGGACGACGCCCCCGCCCCCCGCGCCGCTCGAGCTCGCGGCCGCGCCGCCGCCGGAGCCGCCGCTGCCGGAAGCCGCAGCGCTCGAGCTCGTCGCGCCGCTGCTCGAGCTCGTCGCGCCACCGCCGGATCCGACGCCGCCGCTGCCCGCGCCTGCAGTGCTCGAGCCCGTCGCTCCGCTGGCGACAGGCCCGCCTCCCGAGCCGCCGATGCTGGTGCTCCCGCCCGCCTCGGAGGGCGCGTCGTCGGACGGCGACGAGCACGCCCAGACGAGTGAAACCGCGGAGATCAGGAGACCGGCCCGGAGCCGGGCAGACGCATTGAAAGCTCTCGTCGACATAGGACCTCGCTCAGAAGAACATTTCCGAACGTCGCCTGTGCAACGGGTGTGCCGGAAGGCGCCATGCGGGCACGATCGCGCCGTCGTCGCGGCGCCTTCCGGCGTGGGCGGCGGCGTCAACGGGGGCGCCGGTGGAGCTCTCGCGGATGCACGCGCTGGTCGGCGCGCGCTCAACACCGCTGACGTCAACCGCGTCAACCCTCGGTTGACGGCGAAAGCGGGGAGGGGGACGCCCGGCGGCAGGCCGGCCGCGCGGCGGCTCGGCGCCGCGGACCCAGCCCCGAGCTCTTCCCGCACCCCCGAATTGATGGGAGACTCCACCGGGCAGCGCGCAGCACCCCCGGAACATCACACCTCGCGGACGACGGATGACAACACCGGCACACGAAATCTCCGACTTTTACACGCGCCCCGGCGCGATGACGTCCGGCGGCGCGCACGCGGCCCGGTTCGACGAGCTGCCGAGCGACGTGGCCTCGCTCGTCCGCGTCGTGCAGGGCCTGCTGCTGCACCAGCACTGGGCGCAGGCCTACGGCGTGGAGCTCTCCGACGAGCGCCGCGGCGAGGCCCAGCTCCGTCCGGCGGACCGGATGCTGGAGCGCCTCCTCGCCCACGACGGCCGGCCGCTCTCCGCCGCCCGGCCGCCCGGCGCGCGCCTCGTCGGCAATTGCCGCCACTTCACGGTGCTCCTGGTCGCCCTGCTGCGCGCCAAGGGGGTCCCCGCCCGGGCGCGCTGCGGCTTCGCCGGCTATTTCTCCCCCGACAGCTTCATGGACCACTGGGTCGCCGAGCACTGGAACGCCGCCGAGGCGCGCTGGGTCCTCGTCGACGCGCAGCTCGACGACGTCCAGCGGGCGGCGCTGAACCCCGACTTCGACGCGCTCGACGTGCCCCGCGACCGCTTCGTCGTCGCGGGCGACGCCTGGGCGCGGTGCCGCGCCGGGGAGGCCGATCCGTCGAAGTTCGGCTTCCTCGACGAGCACGGGTACTGGTTCATCGACGGCAACATCGTGCGCGACGCGGCCGCGCTCAACAACATGGAGATGCTGCCCTGGGATTGCTGGGGCGGGATGAGCCGCCCCAACGAGCCGCACGGGGACGAGCGGTTCGCGCTGTTCGACGGGCTCGCCGCGCTCACGCGCTCGCCCGACGCGAGCTTCGCCGAGCTGCGCCATCGCTACGAGAGCGACGAGCGCCTGCGGGTGCCGGCGACCGTCTTCAACGCCGCGCTGGACCGCCCCGACCCGGTCTGAGCCGGGCGGCCCGACCCGGGGCGGACGGCCGCCCCGGCGCCGGGGAGCGCCGCCTCACTGGGGAATCTCGAACGGCTGGCACACGCCGGCCAGGCACACGTCGCTGTCCCAGCAGCAGTCCGTGTTCGCCGTGCACTCCCCACCCGAATCCTTGCACTCCTCACCCCCGTCCGGCTCCTCGCCGGGATCGCTGCCGCCTTCGCCGGCGGGCGGGTCCTCGCCCTCGCACGTCGTGGGGGGGCACGGCCCCGGCGTCACGGTGAGCGTGTCCGACGGGTACTTGCTCGGCGACGCGTGCACATAGCTGATGGTCGCGTCGCCGAAGCCCGCCGCGCCGAACGCCGAGGCGCTCACCCACACGTCGTACACGACCCGGTAGTCCCAGCCCGGCGTCTGCGGATTCGGGGTGTAGCTCTCGTCCGTCTCCGGGGAGTCGACGACGTACGCGCCGTACCCGCACGCGTTGAGATCGCGGTCGAGCGAGGTGGTCGCCGCGACGACGGCCCCCGCGTCTCCGAGGAGCATCTTGCCCTCTCCGCCGAGCACGCCGAGCGATCCGTAGCCCGACGGCTTCGCCTCGTCGACCGAGACGTAGTCGACGAAGAAGTCGAGCACGAGCTCTCCCTTCCCGTCCGTCAGCTGGAACTGGGCCTTGTCGCTGCCCACGAGATCCTTGAACGTGTGCCCCTTGTGCCCCTTCGGCTTCGGCGCGCCCCCGGGCCCGGGCCCGGGCCCCGGCGCGGGCTGCTGCTCGGGCTGCGCTTCGCCGCCCCAGCCGATGGCGGTCTCGCCGTACGTGTTGTCGACGAACGCGGGGTTGAGCGTCAGCCGCACGTGCACGAGCTCCTCGCTCTCGGCGATCTCGACGACCCGCTCGACGAAGGCCATCGGTGTCGTCGGGTTGCTGTTCGTGTAATAGCAGTCGACCTGGGCGGTCTCGTCCACCGGGGTGCCCAGGCGGCTCGCCCCACACGACAGCGAATCGAGATCGGCGGTGATGGGCTCGCCGGCGCCCGACGTGCCGGACCCCGGGAAGCTCGGCGCCGGCGCGCTCCCTCCCTCGTCCGACGGGGCGCAGTCGTCCCCGGAGACCATGTTGTTGCCCGCATCTCCCGTCCCCAGCACGGTACACGCCGGGCCGACGATCGCGAGCGACAACAGCCCACCACACAAACACGCAGTCAACGCGAACGAACGCATCGGGATCCTCCGAAATCGAAGAGCAAGCACGACCTCTGCCGCCGCCGGCGAACCCGCTCGCCGGCGCGGTGAGTTCCTCTGATAAAGTGGAAGTCGCCGGAGGCGCCGAGAGCAGGCAGGGTTCGTCAAAAATCGTGACGGCGCCGCGCTCGGGCGCTCACCGGCGAGCGCCGCTCGGGCGCGAGGCGGACGTGGCTTCCTCGCGGCCGAAGCCCTGCGGGTAGTCCTTGAGATAGCGGCGCGCCTCCGCCGCCGTGCGTTCCTTGTCGCCGAGCATCTCGATCGCGCGCAGGCGCTCCACGCGGGCGATCTCGGCGAGCGGCGAGTCCGGGTAGCGGTCGAGGAGGAGGTCGAGCCGCTCGATCGCCCGGCTCGGCTGCCCGCCCCTCCGGGCCGCCATCGCGCTCTGGAGCAGCGCGTTCTCGGCCGTGAGCGAGGCCCGCGCCGGCGCCTCGCGCGGCGCGCGCGGCTCCGCCTTGCCGCCCTCGCCGGCCCGGCCGCCCTTGTCGCCCTCGTCGGCGGCGCTGTCCTGCTCCTGCCCGTGCGGCGGCGCCGGCGCGTCGCCCGGCCGCCCGTCGGCGGGCTGGTCCACCCGGCGCTCCTCGTCGCGGGACGACCACGTCTCGCCGGGGCTCAGGGCGCGCTCGGCCGCGTCGCTGTGCACGGCGACCCGACCTTCCATGACCGACACGCGCGTCTCGGCCGGCGCCCCCGCCGCGCCGGGCTGCCGCTCGACGGAGAAGCGCGTCCCGTGGACCGTGACCACGGCGTCCAGGGTCCGCACCGACAGGGTCACGCCCGTCGGCAGCGGCGGCACCTCGACGGCGATCCTGCCCTGCTCGAGGGTCACGACGTCGCCGAGGCGGTCGCGCCCGGCCCCCACCGGCGCGAACCGCACCCGGGTCGACGGCCCGACCTCGACGGTCGCGCCCGTCGCGAGCGACGCCTTCGCCCGCGCGCCCTCGCCGGTCCGCAGCTCCTCGTCGCTCGTGAGCGGCACGAGGGCGAGCGACGGCGGCGAGCGCGTCGCGCCCCCGGCCGCGATCTCGACCGAGCCCTGGAGCGCCGTCACCTGCGCCGCCGTGGGCGAGGCGTCCTGCGCCCGGACCCCGATCAGGACGCCGGCGACCGCCGCCGCCAGGGCGGCCGCCAGCGCCGCCGCGACGAGGGCGTCCCGCTTCCGCCGGGCGACGCGGCCGCGCCGCTCCGCCGCCTCGGCGGCGAGCTGGTCGATGCGGCCGGCGATCCGCTGCTGGAGGTACCGCGCCTGGGCCCTGGGCAGCGGCGGCACCGGCTGCTCGACAAGCGCCCGCAGCGAGGCCTCCACGCCGGGCGCATCGGCGCGGTCCTCCGGGGTGGCGTCAACGTCGTCCTGCTTCATCGTGGCTCCTCGGGCCGATCGGGGTCGCGTCGCGTCGCTGCGTCGGGCTCGCAGCGCGCCTTCAGCTCCCGCCGCCCCCGCGACAGCCGCGACTGGGCCGCGGCCTCGGAGACGCCGGTCAAGTTAGCGATTTCATTGAGAGAATAGCCCATGGCGTGGAGCAGCAGCGCGGTCGCGCGGTCGCCGTCCATCGCCGCGAGGTGCCGGCGCAGCGCCTCGAGGTCGCGCTGCGCGCTCACCGCCCGCTCGGGGTCGGCGCTCTGCGCGGGCGGCTCGGGCGCGGCGCCGGTCTCCTCCGAGGGCCCCGGCGCGCGATCGATGACCTTGCGCTCGCGCCGGCGGGCGCGCAGCGCGCTCAGCCCGACGTGGCAGGCGATGACGGACGCCCAGCCCGCCAGGCTGCACTCCCCCGCGAAGCGGCGCTTCGCGAGCGTGCTCACGATCTGCTCGAACGCGCCCTGCACGAGGTCGGCGTGGTCCTGCTCGCGGCAACCCAGGATCCGGTACAGGGTCCGGTCGACCACGGGGAGCAGGTGCTCGTACAGGCGCAGGCCGATCCCGCGTTCGCCCCGGTGGAAGGCGCGCAGGAGCTCCTCGTCGCTGGCGGGCGCGGGCGCGGGCTGCCCGTCGGCCTGAGCGGAGACGAGCCTGAGCCGGCGGTCTGCTGGTCGTGGCTCGGCGGTTCCCATGCTCATGCAGTAGCCGTTCCGTCCGAAAGCAGGCTGAGCCGCGTCGCTTTTTCGATGCCCGCCGCGCGGCCGCTGTGGTCCCGCCCGCCACACGTCGACCCCGACCTGCCGCGGGGTGCGCGGGTGACGCTGGGCTCACCCTTCCGAGGAGCCGCCATCGGGCGGCCGGGCAGGCCCGTGGCCACCGTTCCCAGGTGCGGGGCCAGGTCGTAGCCCTCGCGGGCGAAGCGCAGCCGGGCCGCCTCCAGGAGGCGCGCCCGCGCCCCGATCGAAGACGACGCCAATTTCAGGAAAAGCCGCCCCCCTCCTGCCGTGGGTCGTCCGGCGCTACGTCAGGACGATGACGAAATCACGGAGCGTTGAACCGTCCTTTGGCCAAAAACGCGCCCTGTCGTTGGCGCTCGTGATTTGGGGCTGCGCCTCATGCTCTTTCCCGGACCCGTCTCCGGCAGATGGCGTCAGCGAGCGCTCAATCCAGGTGGATGAGCAGACGCTCCGCTATTTGAGCGCCGGGACCTCTGGCGCGCCGATCGTGCTGATCCACGGATGGCCGCAGAGCTCGGAGGAGTGGCGCGGCATCATGCCTGAACTGGCGGAAGATCATGTGGTCATCGCCCCGGACCTGCGCGGCATCGGCGGCTCATCCGCGCCCGAAGAGGACTGGCGCAAGCAGATCCTTGCAGGAGATATTCACAAACTGGTCGAGGCGTTGAACCTCGAGCGGCCGCTCATCGTCGGCCACGATATCGGTGGCATGGTCGCCTACGCGTACGGGCGACAGTTCGAGGAAGACGCCGGCGGTATCGCGATTCTCGATGTCCCGATCCCGGGATTGGCGCCCTGGGAGGCGCTCATGCAAACGCCGAATGTCTGGCACTTCCATTTTCACGACCAGGAGCCCCTGGCCGAAGCTCTCGTCGCGGGGCGACAGGTGGAGTACTTCCGCTACTTCATCGATCACGTCGCCGCGAACCCGGGTGCAATTTCGGACGAAGCTGTCGCGGCCTACGCCGACGCCTATTCGACCCCGGAGCAACTGCACGCGGGGTTCGAGCTCTACCGGGCCTTCGACGCGGACAGCGAGTTCTTCGCCTCGCAGACTTCGGCCATTGACCTGCCGCATTGGATCGTAGGGGCGGAGTCGTCGATGGGGCAGAGCCTGCCGGTCCTGGCGGACGACCTGAAGCAGCATGGGGTCGGTGAGGTCCATCAGGTCGTGATCGGAGCATCCGGTCATTGGCTCGCCGAGGAACAACCGGAGGCCACGGTTCAAGCCATCCTGGAGCTCGCGCGAATGACGAGCTCTGCCCGGGAAACGCGCGAGTAGGACGGGCCCGGCTTCGCGGTACGGCTCTGCGCCGTCTTCGCGGTACGCCCCTCGAGGAAGACGACGTGCGGGTGTGGACCGATCCGCAGGTCGCCGGACGCACATCGCACGACGGTCACCGTCCCGCGTCCCTCGCTCGGTCTTCGCCAGCGTTGATGGTGTCGAGGTCCGTAGGCTCGCACCCCCCGTCGCTTCAGCGTCCCCCGGCGCCGCCCTGCATCGCGTAGGCGATCCCGGCTTGCAGGGTCCCGCGGGTCACGATGTCGGGCAGGTCGGAGCCGAGATCGACCAGGCACCGCGCGACCTCCGGGCGGATCCCCGTCAGCACCACCTTCGCCCCGAGCAGCCGCACGGCGCCCGCCGCCTGGAGGATCCCGTGGGTGGCCTCCGCGTCCATCCCGGGGACGCCGGTGATGTCCAGGATGGCGACCCTCGCCGAGCGCCGCTGCAGCTCGTCGAGGAGCGCGCCCGTGGCCTGCTGCATCCGGGCTCGGTCCAGCGCCCCGATGAGCGGCATGACGATGACGTCGTCGCTGATGGGGATCACCGGCGTGGACAGCTGCGCCAGCATGGTCATCTGCGCGCGGATGGTCTCCTCCTTGCTCTGGCGCAGCGCCTCCTCGGCCCGCTTGCGATCCGTGATGTCCAGGAGCGACACGAAACAGCGCTCCCACGTCTGCTCGGAGCCCGCGCTCATCGCGAGCCGGAGCGTGACGGTCCTCCGCTCTCCGTCGAGCGTGGAGATGAACGTCTCTTCCTCGAAGGACGTCGCCCCGCTCCCCAAGGCGACGAGCTCGCGGCGGAAGGTCAGCACCGAGGGCTCGTCGAAGATGACCGACAGCCCGGCGAGGATCTGTTCCTTGCTCGAGGCGCGGCAGAGCTCCAGCGTGGCCTTGTTCACGTCGAGGATCTTCACCAGGGCGATGCCCGTGAAGACGTCGTCGACATGGGCTCGGAGGTGCGTGTCCAGATCGGTGACGCCCGACGCGATGATCCGGTCGAGGTGCCGCCTGACCGCCGACCAGTCCTCCTCCCAGAGGGAGATCGGGGAGCTCTCGAAGATACCGCGGTAACGCGCCTCGCTCCGCTCGAGCTCCTCGATACGCCGGCGTAGCTGCGTCAGCTCGTCGCTCGTGTTCATTGATGTCATGCTCGATCGGTTGCTGCCGGGAGCGCAAGCGCCCAGGACCGGGATGCCACGGCGGCCCCTTCAGAGCACGCCAACCACAGCCAGGCCATCGGCCTCTACCGTGCTCGCCGAGCGAGGCCGGCAATCAAAGCCTCGTTCGCTCCATCGCTCGCCCGCGCGGCGCGCCACGCCGAACAGCCTAGTCCTGGCGCAACCTGCGAGACAAGCTGAGCCGGAGCGCGCGTGATCGTGCCTGTTCTGTCCTGGGGGCCCCTCCACCCGCGCGCCCTCGGTCAGCCAGCCTGGATGCGGTGCTCGTCCGGCGGGGCGCCGCCCGGCGCTCTCGTCCGGCAGGGCGCCGCGCGGTGCTCCGAGGGCGCGCCTGCGGCGGACAGGGGGCAACGGCGACGCTATGATGCGATGAGCAGCGACGCGTTGGGCGCCCGAGCATCAGACCGGCCATCTCGTCGAGCTCTCCCGCCGGCGGCGCAGGGGCCCGACAGCCGGGAGCGCCTGGCCGATCCCACCGTGCGCGGCGTTCGCCCCAGGCTGCCGCGCGAGGCTGCAGCGGCCGGAGAGGTGGTGATGGGCCGGCAGAACTTCGCACCAGAGAGCGGCGCACAGGCGACAACGCAGGAGAACGCCGGCTGCGTCGATCCCGCCGTGGGACGGCGCCGTGTGGTGATCGAGCCTCACGAGCAGAGCACGCCCGAGTCGTCCAGCGAAGACTTCGCGCGCACGGTCATGCTCGCGTTGACCCCGGCCAGCTCCGGCGACCAGGCGCACGGCGCCACGCCGCTCCAGGCCGGAACGAGGGACGGGTGGGCGGAGCCCAGCGCGAGCCACATGCCCGTGGGCGTCGGCGGCACCCTCAAGCATTACGAGATCATCCGCACGCTGGGCCGGGGCGGCATGGGGGTCGTGTTCCTGGCCCGCGACACGAAGCTCGGCCGCCTGGTCGCCATCAAGGTCCTCCTCGAGTACACCGGTGACACCGTCGAGCGCTTCCTGGCCGAGGCGCGGGCCACGGCGCGCTGCAGGCACGAGAACATCGTGGTCATCCACGAGGTCGACGAGATCCATGGATATCCCTACCTCGTGCTCGAGTACGTCAAAGGGCGCACGCTGCGCGCGTGGATGGCCCAGCGCGAGCACCCCAGCGCGCCCGGGTCGCCGGGCGTCGCGACGCCGCCTTGCCCGAGGGCGCCCGCCGTCGCCATCGAGCTCGTGATCCCCGTCGTTCGCGCGCTGGTCTGCGCGCACGAGCTCGGGATCGTGCACCGCGATCTCAAGCCGGAGAACATCCTCCTCGACGACGCCGGCGCCATCAAGGTGCTCGATTTCGGCATCGCCAAGCGCATGGAGGCCGAGGACGCCGCGACGCTCTCAGGGGTGCGGGCGGCGCCCCGCGGAGGCGCCAGCCTGAGCCGGAGCAGCGCGGCCATCGGCACGCCACGGTACATGGCGCCCGAGCAGCTGCTGGGCACCTGCGTCGATCCCCGCGCCGACCTCTGGGCCGTGGGCCTCCTCCTGTACGAGCTGCTCGCGGGGGAGCACCCGTTCGAGCCATTCTCGCTCGCGCGGCTCTCGGACATCGTGAACTTCGCCGCCCCGATGCCCAGCCTGGCCGCCAGGCGCCCCGACGTGGGCGCGCTCGGCGAGCTCGTCGACCGCTGCCTGAAGAAGCGCAGCGCCGAGCGCGTCGGCTCGGCCAGGGAGCTGCTCGCCGAGCTCGAGGCGCTCCTGCCCGGCCGGAGGGCGCTCCCGCTGGGCGAGGACGAGAGCCCGTTCGCCGGCCTGTCCGCCTTCCAGGAGGCGGACGCCGCGTGGTTCTTCGGCCGCGATCGCGAGATCTCCGCCATGACGGCGCGGCTGCGCCACCAGCCGCTCCTGGTCGTCGCCGGGCCCTCCGGGGCGGGCAAGTCGTCGTTCGTACGCGCGGGCGTGATCCCGGCCTTGAAGCGGTCGGGGGACCTCTGGGAAGCGTTCATCCTGCGCCCCGGTCGCGCGCCGCTCGCCGCGCTCGCGGATGTGCTCGTGCAGGTCGCCGAGACGGAGACCAAGGGGGGCGCGCTCACGGGCGCGCCCGAGCGCCTCGACCACGATGGCATCGTCGCCGCCCTGCGCGCGCAGCCGGGCACCCTGGGCGCGCGGCTGCGCGCGCGCTGCCGCCGCGAGGGACAGCGGCGCCGAATCCTGCTCTTCGTCGACCAGTTCGAGGAGCTCTACACGCTCGGCGCCGCCCCCGAGGAGCGGGCGGCGTTCGTCGCCTGCCTGGAGGGCGCGGCCGACGACGCCTCGTCCCCCCTGCGCGCCCTGCTCGCCGTCCGCTCGGACTTCCTCGAGCGCATGGCCGACGACCAGGCCTTCCTCCGGGACGCGACCCGCGGGCTGTCGTTCTTGCCCCCGATGGGGCGCGAGGGCTTGCGCGACGCCCTGACGAGGCCGCTCGAGACGGCCGGTCACCGCTTCGAGACCGCGGAGATGGTCGAGCACATGCTGGGCTCGCTCGAGCGCACGCGCAGCCCGTTGCCGCTCCTGCAGTTCACGGCCACCAAGCTGTGGGAGGCGCGGGACCGCGAGCGCCGGCTCCTGACGCGCGACAGCTACGACCAGCTCGGCGGCGTGGCCGGCGCCCTGTCCGCCCACGCCGACGCGGTGCTCTCGGCGCTGTCGTCGCGCGAGCAGCGGCTGGCGCGGGCGGTGCTGCTCCGCCTCGTCACACCCGAGCGCACGCGCGCCGTGGTGAGCCTCGACGAGCTCCGCGATCTGGCGCAAGGCAGCGAGGGCGACGCGGTCGCGCAGGTGGTCCAGCGCCTGGCCGGCGCGCGGCTCCTGCTCATCGAGACGGGCGGCGAGCAGGCCGTCGGCGAGCGGGACGGCACGACCGTGGAGCTGGTCCACGAGTCCCTGATCGAGCGCTGGCCGAAGCTCCGGCAGTGGCTCGCCGAGAGCGAGCAGGACGCGGAGTTTCTGGCCCGGCTCCGCGCCGCGGCCCAGCAGTGGGAGGCGAGCGGCCACACCGAGGGGCTGCTCTGGCGCGACCGCGCGGCGGAGGACGCTCGAGGGTGGTACGAGCGCCGCTGCGCCGCGCAGGGCGACGGGGGGCGCTCCGAGCTCGGCTTCCGCGAGGAGCGCTATCTCCTGGCGGTCGTGGCCCTCTGCGAGCGCGCGCGCCGCCTGCGCCGGCGGCTCGCGACGGGCATGATCGCCACGCTCACCGCGATCGCGGTCATGGTCTCGTTCCTGGCGGTCCGCGCGAGCCAGCAGGCCGCGCGCGCGAGCCAGCAGGCCGCGCGCGCCAACCAGCAAGCCACGCGCGCCGACCAGGAAGCGGCGCGCGCGCACGTCGAAGCGCGAGAGGCGCGCAACGCCACCCGCATGGCGACCGCCCGCGAGATGCAGGACGATCCCACGACCGTGCTCGCGATCTTGCGCGAGGTCGAGCCGCCCGACGTGCCGCGCGCGTGGTCCGTCCTCGCGCTCTCGGCGCTGCACGGCGGGGTCGCCCGCGCGGTGCTCAGCCATCCGGACCTCGTCCTGTGGGTGAGCTATAGCCCCGACGGCAAGCACCTCCTCACCGCCTGCGCGGACAGGACGGTCCGGGTGTGGAACGCCGACGGCACGGGCGGGCGCGTGGTCCTTCGTGACCCCGAGTCGACCGTCAACTCGGCGGCCTTCAGCCCTGACGGCGAGCGCATCGTCACCGCGTCGGACGACAGGAGCGCCCGGGTGTGGAACGCCGACGGCGCGGGCGAGCCCGTCGTCCTCCGCGGTCACGCCGACCGCGTCTACTCGGCGGTGTTCAGCCCCGATAGCAAGCGCATCGTCACGGCGTCCGAGGACGGGACCGCGCGGGTGTGGAACGCGGACGGCACGGGCGAGCCCATCGTCCTTCGCGGCCACGCGGAAGGGATCCATGCGGCGGCGTTCAGCCCTGACGGCAAGCGCATCGTCACCGCGTCGTACGACAGGACCGCGCGGGTGTGGGACGCCAACGGCGCGGGCGAGCTCCTGGTCCTCCGCGGTCACGAGAATGGCCTCAACGCGGCGGCGTTCAGCCCCGACGGCAAGCGCATCGTCACGGCGTCCGAGGACGGGACCGCGCGGGTGTGGAACGCCGATGGCATGGGCGAGCCCCTGGTCCTCCGCGGCCACGGGGCTCGGGTCTATTCGGCGGCGTTCAGCCCTGACGGCAAGCGCATCGTCACCGTGTCGTACGACAGGACCGCGCGGGTGTGGAACGCCGACGGCACGGGCGAGCCGCTGGTCCTCCGCGGCCACGAGGAGGATATCCATGTGGCGGCGTTCAGCCCTGACGGCAAGAGCATCGCCACGGCGTCCAATGACAAGACCGCGCGGGTGTGGAACGCCGACGGCACGAACGAGATCAAGGTCTTCCGCGGCCACGAGGCGGAGGTCAACATGGCGACGTTCAGCCCCGATGGCAGGCGCATCGTCTCGGCGTCTGCGGACAGGACCGTACGGGTGTGGAACGCTGACGGCACCGGAAGGCCCCTGATCCTCCGTGGTCACGAGGCGGACGTCTTCTCGGCGGAGTTCAGCCCCGATGGCAGGCGCATCGCCACCGCATCGACGGACCGGACCGCGCGGGTGTGGAGCGCTGACGGCACCGGAAAGCCCATCGTCCTTCGGGGTCACGAGGCTCGGGTCTATTCGGCGTCGTTCAGCCCCGATGGCAAGCGCGTCGCCACCGCGTCGGACGACAGGACGGTGCGGGTGTGGAACGCCGACGGCACCGGAGAGCCCATCGTCCTTCGAGGTCACGGCCTGGCGGCCGGGTGGGTGTCGTTCAGCCCCGATGGCAAGCGCCTCGTCACCGGATCGCTCGACGGGAGCGTGCGGGTGTGGAACGCCGACGGCACCGGAGAGCCCATCGTCCTTCGGGGTCACGAGGATCGGATCTGGTCGGCGGAGTTCAGCCCCGATGGCGAGCGCATTGTCACGGCGTCTGCGGACAGGACCGCGCGCGTGTGGAACGCCGACGGCGCCGGAGGGCCCATCGTCCTCCGGGGTCACGAGTTCCAGATATTCTGGGCGGAGTTCAGCCCTGACGGCAAGCGCGTCGTCACGGCGTCTGCCGACAACTCCGTGCGATTGTGGAACGCCGACGGCACGGGCGAGCTCCTCGTTCTTCGGGGCTCCGACGCCGGGGTCAACTCTGCGGCGTTCAGCCCGGATGGCCGGCGGATCGTCACGGCCTCCGACGACAAGCTCGTGCGGATATGGGCCGATATCGAGCCGCTCCTCGGCGTCGACGACCCGAAGCTGTGGGCCGCGACGAGCTACTGCATGCCCGTCGAGCGGAGCATGGAGCTGCTTCGCGTGTCGGAAGCCATGGCCCGCGCGAACCGCGAGACGTGCCTGCGCCGCGTCGAGCAGGCCCGCGCGGCGGCCCGGGAGTGAGGGCTGGGCGCGCGGCACAGCGCGCCGCTGCCAAGGTCGGGCTGCGAAGCCAGAAGAGCCTGCCAAGGCGGACGATGACGCCGCTGGTGGTGGTGAACCAGCTCAGCTCATCTCCGCGCGCCAGGGAAATGATGGCCCGGTTTGGTCGCGGAACCCGCCCCTGGCTAGCGAAATAGCGCCTTCGCGGCGGCCGAGAGGCGGCGGCGCACGAGGAGCGGCCAGCGCCTCGGCGCCCTCGGTCACGGCGGCTCGTGTCTGCATCTGTCGCGCGCACCCGAGAGGGGTGCGGCGTTACGCTGGGTTCGCCAGCGCGAGAGTGGCCCAGGCGGAGGTGACGGCCCCCTTGTCTCGGCAGTGAAAGAACATCTTCTCGGAGGGCCCCGTCTCGAACCAGTAATAGAGCATGGGCTCGCCCTCCCAGCCGTCGGGCTTTTTGCGCGCGCGAAGCCACGATTTTGCCTTCCGGAGCGCGGCCGTGCCCGCTTCGCCCAGGGCTTCGAGCGCGAGCACCGCCGCCGAGGTCTCGAGCACCGTCTCGCCCCAGCTGCCGTCGTGGCCCTGGGTCGCGAGAATGAAGGCGGTCGCCCGCCATAGCTGGGGGCGGTACCTCTCGCCGTGAATGCCCAAGAGCTTGGCGGCGTGCAGCGTCGTCACGAACTTCGAAGAGAACCAGATGCTGCTCCAGTAGCCTTCCGGCTCTTGCAGCCCCGCGACGTACTGCGTGCAGGCGCCGACTTCTTGCGGGTAGCGCTCTGGCGCGACGCGGTGCAAGAGGTGGCCGGCGTGGGCCGACACGTACACGGAGGGCCCGAGCCAGTAGTCGGCGAGCCCCTGCGCGCACCCTTTGATCTCGGCCCGGCGCTCCGACAGGCTGTGAAACGCGCCTTGCGGCCGAGAGTAAAAGAGCTCGACCAGGCGGTCTAGCTTCGGCTGAAGTACGTCGCGGCCCACGCCCGCCGCGAGCAGGCCCTCCAAGACGAGCAGGCTGTCGTCGGCCGTCACGCCGAAGCCAACCTGATACTCCCACAGCGATTCGCGCGCGCTTTGCAGCAGATATTCGGTGAGCGGCCGGCTCGGGTTCGCCTGCAGCAGTAGCCCGTAGTAAGAAATGTTGCACTCGCTCTTGGTCTGAACGAACGCGGGCCGCTCGCCCGCCAGTCGGTAGATGGTCGTCTCGATCAACGTCTGCGAGCGAAACGCCTCGACCTCGGCCGGCACGTCGAGGTACGCCCGCACGCTCTCGGCCGCCCTCTTGCCAGACTGCAAGGCCTGGGTCGTGCCAAAGGGCAGAACGTTGTCTGGCTCGACGAAGACGTAGTCGCCGGCCAAGAAGATGCGCTCGCAGGCGCGGGCCTGCCAGTCGGTCCAATCGGCGTAACTCGCGGGCGAGATGCGAGGGCCTACCGTGGGCCAGCGGTGCACGTCCGCGAAGCGGAGCGTCTCCTCGGAGAGCGCGCCGACCTTCAGCGCGCGGGCGTGCTCGAGCGTCCGGCGGACGATCTCTTCGTGCGGCAGGCCGCTCAGCGCCTCGGACGCTTCGCCCACGTAGTACACGAAGAGGGTGTCGGGCTTGCCGTCTCGCCCCCGGTGCTTGATGACGGTGTTGAACGGCAGGTCGGGGGTGACGATGTAGCTGAAGTCGGCGAGGTCGGCGCCCTCGAGGCCGAGCACCACCACGGTGCCTTCGCCGTACCGGAGCGAATCGAGGAAGACCCGGCACCGATCGTTGGTGAGGGTGGTGACGAGCCGCCTCGCCACCGGCGCCGGCGCCGTGCACACCACGGCGCGGGCGGCGAGGGTGTGGGTCTCTTCGCCGCGCCGGAAGACCACCTCGACCGAGCCGCCCTTCTCGGTCAGCGAGAGCACCTCGACGCCGGTCTCGAGCCGGCCCTCGAGCGGCCGCGCCAGCCCCTCGACGAGCGAGCCGTTCGCCGTCTCGTAGTGCCGCGTGGGAAACTTGATGAAGGCGTCGTGCTGCCGCTGCGGCAGGTACTCTCTCATGTCGCCCGGGTGAATGAGGCGAAAGAAGCTGTTGAGGTGCCGGTACGCGCCCGGCAAGAGGGTGCTCGCGTCCTTCTCGGGGTCGGTTTCGAACGCGTCGAGCGTGTCGAGCTCGTGCGGCGCCAGGTCGAGCTGGCGCAGGCACTCTCTCACCGAGGTGCCGTAGTGAACGTTGCCCTGGGCGAAGAGCCCGATGCGCTCGCTCTCGGGGTGCAGCGCGGGCGTCCGCAGGGCGATCGGCGCCGCCGCGGGGTCGTAGGCGAACACCGCGCCCAGGTCGTAGAAGCTCTCGCCCGCCGACTTCGTGTAGACGCGGCCCCCCGGGCGCGGCTCTTTCTCGAGGACGATGATGTTCCGGTCGCGCAGCGCGTGCGCGGCCGCCAGGCCCGCCAGGCCGGCCCCGATGATGGCCACGTCATAGGGGCCCGTGTTCTCGTGTTCGAAGAGTGTCATGTCATTCTCCCGCAAGGTTTTCGCCTACGAGGCGGCGTCGAGCACCACGAGGCTGACGACGGTCAGCAGCCGGCTCCCGAAGAAGGTCACGTCGGGTACCGCCAAGCGCAGCACGCGGTCTCGGTGTTGATCGAGCGGCGCCGCGAGCAGCGCGACGACGATACCCCGCCAGAGAACGGCGGGCGCGAAGCAGACGAGCAAGAGCCTGCGCTGCTCGGGGCCGGCGAGGGCGCCGGCGAGCGAGAGCCCCGCCGCGGCGGCGAGCCAGAGCAAGGCCGCGGCGAGGCTGCTGCCCCTGCGCCCGAGCAGCGCGGCGAGCGTCTTGAGGCCCGCCCTCCGCTCTTCGGCGGCGTCGACGGCGCTCTCGGAGAGGAACACCGCGTACTCGGACAGCGAGACGAAGAAGAAGGCCGGGCCCCACGCGGCCAGCGCGCGCGCGTCGCCCGAGGTGTGCAGGCCGAGGCCCGCGCCCCAGAGGGCGAAGTAGCTGACCAGGCAGGTCAGGAGGTGCCCCCACCAGTATGCCTTCAAGCGCCTGGCGGCCGCGGCGCCGGGTGACAGGTAATTGTAGGAGTAAAGCACCGTAAGCGCGAGAAACGCGCCGAGCCCGACGCCGGCCAAGGCGCGCCCCCGGGCCAGCAGCCAGCCGATACCGGCCGCGCTCGCCAAGAGCTCGGCCGCCAGGGCGCGGACGGTGAAGGTGCGGCTCACCGACAGCCAGCGGTAGAGCTCGGGCTTGGCGCTCGCGTCGAGCTCGGCGTCGGTGAGGACGTTGACGTGGGTCATGAACGCGGAGCTCGCGAGCAACGTGAGCAGCGCGACGGCGGCGGCGCCGGCGTCGACGGGCGCGGGCGAGACCAGCATGCCGCCGAAGAGGAGAAGGGTGAGCGGCAGGTTTTTCTTCCAACGCGCCGCGCGCCACAGCCCGAGAAAGGCAGGGGGCGGGCGCGCGGCGCTCTTGGCGCTCGCGGCGCGCGAAACGGTAACGGAAGGCGGCGAATGGAGCGAGGACGTCGGCATGGGGGTCCTGCCAGGCGCGCGCCGGCGGGCTGGGCTTTGCGCAATGGTCGTTCGGAACGCCGACGGAGTCGAGGTCGTCGCACCCGAACGGTCGAAGCCGGTTTTGCTCGTAAGGTCGTTAGGATCCGGTTCAAAATAATTTTTCATTTTCATGCTCAATTTGATGCGAGCAATCGCGATTATGTCGCGCGTGGTGCGCAGTCGCTCGCGCAGGTGCGCGGCCCATCGCACTTCGCCGGCCCCGCCGGCCGAGGCCTCAGGCGAACGAGAGGCGGTTCAGCGCGTCGAAGTACCGCCACATGGCGCGCATCATCTCTTCGGCCGCGCCCCAGAATTGGCGCAGCCGCTCGGGGTCTTGGGGCAGGTGGCGGGGCACCTCGTAGATTCCCTGGACGTGCTCGAGCTCGACGACGTCGTGGCACTGCGACCAGCGCATGGCCCCCTCCGACAGCCCGAGCCGCCCCATCACCTGGCTGATATGAACGGTGATGTCCGAAGCGATGATCTCGGTGCCGACGTAGGCGCCGAGGCTCTGGTCGACGTCGTCCGAGCCGAGGCACTGCTTCAGCTCTTGAATCAGCCGCTCCTGCGGCTCGCGCATGAACTCCATCGCCGCGCCGTCGGCCCAAGCCTCGAGGCCCTTGACCATGTCGCGGTACAGGTTGGGGTGGCCGTCGTCGGTGAACTTGCCCCGGCCGAGCTCGTCGTGCACCTGGCTCACGAGAATGCTGACCACGGGCTTGTTGGTGTCCCACATCCGGTGCGCCAGCAGAGTGAGGTAGCGGCCCAGCACCTCGCTGAACTCGAAGCCGAGCTGCAACATCGTGCGCAAGAACCGAGGGTCTTTGGCGTCGGCGCGCTGAAAGAACGGGTGGTGGCGCATCATCAGATGCCCGAGCCGCTGCTCAACCTCACTGACCACGGCGCCCGGCCGCGGCTCGATGTTCGTCGCAAGTTCCATGGTTCACTCCGTGACGTTCGATTTCCTTGCGTGTTCCATCATCGATTTCCTGTCCGATATCTTGGACTCGAATGGCAGCATGGTGGAACGCCCATGGTCACGAGCGCCTCTCGCTTTTGATGGAGGTCTATGCGCGGCGCCTGCCGCGGCTGACATCGCATGCCGCCTTTTTCATCGCGCGCTCCCCGAGGACGCCGCCTTTACGTGCAGCAGGACGCGAGCCGAACCCGCGCTCGACCCGGCGCCGCCCCGATCGAGGTGGTCGGCGGATGCCGCACCTGCAGGACCGCGGGCGCACCGTCGACCTGCGCGTGACATCAGGGCCCAGGTGAGCAGCTTCGCGCGCCGCGCGGGAGCTCTGGCCTCGCGCCGCACGGCCTCGCGCCGCAACCTGGGTCGGTTCAAGGATGTCGGGGGCGAATCGCCACGCTACTGTTTCCGGCGACCGTTCGCCCTCGAACGGTTGTTCTGGCGGGACTCTTCCGCGGGGGCGAACCGTAGCGATCCGTCGCTTCCCTGGGGATTGGGGGAGAGCGTGACGACGGATCGCACCCCCTCGGGAGGCACAGACCCAACCCGGGCCCAACCGCCGAGCCCTGGGCCCGGGGAGCTCGCCGAGCCCGACCAATCGCCTCGCGCCGCTGTGGTCGCCTCGCTCGCTGGCACCCTGAGCCGCGCCGTCGCCCTCGGGGATGGGGTGGCGGCCCGGGTCGTTCATGGGGCGATCGGTCGGCTGCTCGGGCTGCCGGTGGCCCCGGACGGGCGAGCACGGTCGCGCCGACAGTAGCAGGCCGCAGAGATGAGGCGTCCGGGTAGGACAGACGCCAAGATCCGCGGGGGCCGAGCCATGTCGGCACGGTCCGCTTAGTCCTGGATCTGCCGCGGCCTGGGTACCGCCGACCCCCGGCAGGGTAGCGGGCCGACGAGGCGCCGCGCTCGATCACCGACCTGGCGAGGTCCGAGAGGTCCTGCGACCGGGACCACGCATGCAGCGCCGCATTTGCACGGATTACCTATGAACGTGCCCACCGCATGCTCTACCTCCACAAGGATCACGACGCCTCCGGTGGTGTGCTCGCCAGGAAGCAGCGCGCTCCTCAAGCGACGCTCCGCGGCGGATATCCGAACGTGCGCTTGAACGCATGGGCGAAGGCGCTCTGCGAGCTATAGCCGACCTCGGCCGCCACGCTCGCGAGGGGGGCCCGCCCTTCGCTCAGCAATCGTCGCGCCAGCACCATGCGCCAATGAGTGAGATCATCGAGCGGCGGCCGGCCAACGCGCGCCACGAAGCGGGCCGAGAAGGCGGAGCGCGACATGCCGACACGCGCTGCCAGCCTGGCCACCGTCCAGGGCTCGGCCACCTCGCTATGCATGAGCCGGAGCGCCGCGCCGACCTGCCGGTCTGCCAGGGCGCCGATCCAGCCGACGCGATCCTCGGCACCCATCGCGATATGAGCACGGATCGCCTCGACCAGGAGGATTTCCGCCAGGCGGTCGGTGATGAGCGGGGCCCCCGGCCGGTCCTCGCCGATCTCCGCCTCCAGGCACGCCAACGTCCGCGCGACGGCTCCCGCCCCGGGCGAGGCACGATCGACCCGGAGGAACGCGGGCAGCGCCTCCAGGATGAAGGCCGCATCGCCGTCGGCGAAGTCGACGCTCCCGCCGAGAAGCCCTGTCTGGAGGCCGTCGCCCAGGCGCCAGACGTCATGGTCCGGCTGCGCGTAGAACGGCGCGCCCTCCACAGGCTCGATCGCAGGGTCGCTCGCTACCGTATAGGGAGTATCGCCGATCAGGAACACGTCGCCCTCGGTCAGCGCCTCCGGCGGGTGGTCGGGCAGGAGCATCCAGCACCGCCCGCGCAGGAGGGCGACGAACTTCAGCCTCGCCTTGCCGGGGAAGGCGAGCGCCCAGCCGCCCGACGCCTCGAACCGCGTGGACCTGACGCTGCGCACGCCCAGGGCCGACAGCACATGGGAAAGGGGATCCAGCGCCCGCGCCATCGCCTTCGCGATCGAGCAGCCGCCCGAGGTCAATGTCGGCAGCGTCGTCGTGTGGCCCACGGCGCAGGGCTGAGGACAGGGCGAGGCGGTGACGGCCCTCGTGCACGCGGAAGAACAGCGGAGTCCTGCCGTCGGGGAGTCGATTGACGCGACGCGCACGACCTCGCAGCGGCACGGAGCCGCGAACGGGCCCGACGAAGCGCGACGGTGAGAAGGCCGAGCGAGGAGCCGCCGTCGTTTCGAGCACCTTAGAATTGGGGCCGTTCGTTCCCGTCAGGCAAGCCGGCGCCCAAGGAGATCGCGCGCGACGCGCGCGGTTACGAGCTCCAATTCGCGACCAGCCACCTCGGTCACTTCCAGCTCACGCTGCGGCTCTTGCCCGCGCTGCGGGCGGCGGGCGGAGCGCGCGTCGTCAACGTGCCGTCGGGGGCGTCGACGGAAGCGGGGGAGGACCAAGCGGGAAACAAGGGCTGAGGTGGACAGGGGTCCAGACCCGCCGCCAGGGCGGGCCTGCTCGCCTCATCGCCGCGCGACCGGGTGTGACGCGGGCGGCCGAGCGAGCTACGCCCCCGCCGGCGGCCCGAACCACGTGGTCAGGGCCTCACGAAGGCCCTTGTCCGTGCCGTGTCCCACCCACGCAACGTATCCATCGGGGCGGATCAACACGGCCCTCGGCGCCGCGACCGCGCCGAGCACCGGGAGCGCCCACACCCCGGCGTAGCGCGCGTCGACCCGCTTCACCCGATCCGCCCAGGGGCCGAGGTCGAGACTCCCGGGCTCATCGAGATCGAGCAGCACCGGCCGGGCCTCGTGCAGCAGCGTGAACACCCGCCGTGGCCCGCCCTCGGTCTCCACGTCCAGATCGGGCATGCGGCGCCCGAGCAGCGGGTGTCCCGCGCCGAGGTCGTAGCGGATGTCCAGACCCGAGATCAGCCCGGCGTACCGCTTGCGCGCCTCCTCGAGCGCCAACAGCTCGGCCATGGTCTCGCGCAGGGCCTTCGTCCGCTCGTCGCCCCGATGGACCGCCGTCGCCGCCATGGTGTGCTTGAGCACCCGCGCCCCGACCGGGTGCCGCTCGGCCTGGTAGGTGTCGAGCAGGCTCTCCGGCGACGTCCCGTGGACCACCTGCGCCAGCTTCCACTTGCCGGATCTCCCTCTCGCACAGCACCGCCCGCACCCGCTTGCCGTCCTCGAGCGGCCCGATGCCATAGACACCCTTGTCCCCCTGGCGGATGCCCAGCGCGGGCTCGACCATCTCGCCCTCGGCCACCAGGTAGCTGACCGACGGCTCCCACCCCGGGAAACCGATCCCGGCCTTCTTGCGGATCAGGCTGCGCCCACCGTCACATCCGACGAGGTACGCCGCCCGCAACGACCGCCCATCGGACAGCGCGACATCGACCCCCGCGTCCTCCTGGGCGAACCCCGTCACCTCACACCCGCGGTAGCTCGGCACCCCGAGCTCCTCGACCCACGCGGCGAGGATGCGCTCGAAGTGCTTCTGCCACAGCGCCAGCCCGTAGTTACGGCGCGTCGGAAAGTCGCTGATGTCGAGGGGCGTCGTCGCGAACGACGCTGTCTGAGCGACCTTCCCTTCCGCGAGGAAGCGATCCGCGATCCCGCGCTGATCGAGCACCTCGATCGTGCGTGCGTGCAGCCCTCCTGCGCGCGACCCCGCGAGCTCCCGACTCTCGCGCCGCTCGACGATGGCGACGTCCACCCGCGCCAGCGCGAGCTCCCCCGCCAGCATCAGCCCCGTCGGCCCCCCACCAGCAATGACCACTGTGTGCTTCGTCATGGCCAGGGAGTGTGCGGCATGATCCAGGGCTTCCAGCAAGCCCCCATGTCTGATATACGCTTGCAGCGGGAAGGGGAAAACATGGCCTTCCCCCGCGCGCTCCGTGCGTGCGCCCCCCGCGAACCACGGCGCGCAAATTCGTCGTTGCCCCGACGAAAAAGGGCGCAGCGAAGATCCGCGTCCCGGACGCCCGGCGCCCTGCGCTCGGCGGCGCCGCTGCTGGTGCGCGCGCTCGAGCGGGAGACACGGGGCACCTCCGGCGAGCCGGCGGTCAAGGATGGCTCGCGCCCGCCGCTCGCGCCGGCGGCGAAGCTCGCCTTCAGCCAGGCATCGCGGGACTCGCCTTCAGCCAGGCATCGCGGGAAATGCCTACGTGAGGTTCGTGAGCGGCCCGGTGCAGTACCGGGGGTCGCCGAACGTGGTCCGGGTGTCGCCGAACAGGTTCAAGATCGAGACGAGCAGGTTGTTGTGCGGGAGGCTCGGGTAGCGGACCCAGCGCCCGGTGCGCAGGCCCCCGCCGCCGCCGGCCAGCAGGAACGGCATGTTCGTCTTCGCGTGGGTCGGCGGATGCGAGATCTCGGAGCCGAAGAAGACGACGCTCTCGTCGAGCAGCGAGTGCCCGCCCATGTCGACCTTCTCCATCTCCTGCAAGAGATAGAGGTGCTGCTCCGAGTACCAGGTGTAGATGAGCTCGCACTCGGTCGGCCTGAAGCCGCCCATTTCCTGGTAGAAATGGTGGTGCTCGGTCAGGTTCAGCCACGGCAACGTGTACTTCGCCTCGGTGTCGCTCCACTGCAGGGTGCCGACCGCGGTGATGTCGCAGGCGAGCGCCATCACCAGCATATCCATCATGAGCTTGCCGACCTTGGGGATCGCCGCGTCGGTCGAGGTGTCCTTGATCGAGCCGGGGTCGTCCGAGTTGAGCCCCGCGCTCGGGTTGTAGTCGGACGTGTCGACCAGATCCGGGGGCTGGCAGGCGCTCGTCGTGGCCGGCAGGTTGCTGAGGCTCATCTCGATCTCGCGGATCTTCGTGAGGTGCTGGTCGATCTTCTGCCGGTCGGCGGCGCCGAGCCGCGCGGAGAGGGCGGCGTAGCGCCGGTCGAGGAAGTCGAGGATCGATCGCTTCCGCGCGAGGCGACGGGCGGCGTCGTCGCTGGCGCCGGGGTCCAGCGTGCCGAAGAGCTCGGAGAAGATCTCCACCGGATCGAGGCGCGGCGGGATGGGGCTGTACGGCGCGGTCTCCTCGAAGTTGGCGATGTTCATCGGCGTCATCAGGCCGTGGGACTTGCCCGTCGCCCAGCGCACCGCGAGCTGGATGCTCGCCTCCGCCGTCCGACCGGCGGAGATCCGGGAGGCGATCACCTGATCGATGGACGGCCCCTTCCCGTAGCCGCTCGGGGAGCCCTCTTGAGGCGTGCCCGTGAGCCAGGCGATGATCCCGGCCTGGTGCTGCTCGCCGCGCGCGCTCTTCATGTCGAGGCCGTCGAGGACGAGCAGGCGGTCCTGCACCGGCGCGAGCGGCGCCAGGATGGGGCCCAGGGTGAAGCTCGTCTCTGTGCCGGTCGGACGCCAGCGGTCGATCAGGGTCCCGCCTGGCGTGTAGACGGCGAGGAAGCGCCGGGCGGGCGCGGGTTGCGCGCGCGCCGGGCGCTCGGTTCCCATGATCTCCAGCCACGGCAGCGCGACGGCGATGGCGCCGGCGCCTCGCAGCATGGCACGTCGGCTCAAGCGGAATTTCGACATACCCTACCCCTCCTGTCACGCAGCCGTGTCGTGGAAAGCATCCGTCTTCGTGAGCTCGCTCAGGAGCTGCTTCACTTTGTACCCTGACGCCTTGAAGGCGGCCTTGACGGCCGTCTGGTGCGCTCGTCCTCGGCGCGCAGGGTGAGACGGTTTCACCAATGGCAGTAGCAGATCGCCATCGGACCGGCTCACCACGAGAGCAGATATTGCCGGAGCGAAGTTTTTCTGTCGCGGCGTGAGCCTGCTGCTCACCGCGACGTGGCATGCCTCCCAGCAGGCGGCATCCTTCTGCGGCGACCCCTGCGGCTGCGGCCCGATGGGGTGACGGCCGCCACCCTGGCGCCGCCAGGGTGAGGCGCTCCTGAAGTCCGCGGAATCACAGCATCTCGGTCGCCCGCCCGCCCCCGGATCGAGGACATCCGCGCGCCGTCCATCTCGGTTGACGCCAGTCATGTAAACGCTCACATTCGCCACCAGGTAGTCTCTGGCGTTGCCATGGATGGGTGCGTGGCAGCGGGCGCCGAACGGCGTGGGCACGTGGTCAGATGCTGGTCCCGGTTCAGGTTGACCCGACCGCCGTGGCGCGTAGGTAAAAGAAGCCGGAGCGCAGCGCGAAGAAGTGGTGCGCCGCAAACCGAAAGGGTGGGGCCGCGAGCGTCGTGATGGCTCGGTCCTGGGCCGAAAGAGCGTGGTCCGGGCGGCGCCGAGCGCGCTACGGGGGCGCATCGGCGTGGCGTGGGCACACGTGTCCGTCCGGGCGTTGGTCTGGCCCGGGAGGCGCGACGCGAGACGCTATACGGCGTCACCGAGCGCCTTGCGGCGCAGAACGGTGCTCTTCCAGTACGGCGGCCGCCGCGTGGACGCTGGGAGAGCGTGCTGGGACGTCGGTCGGCTCGCCGAGCGCGGAGAGGAAGCGGGCGATGTTCCTTGGCTCGGTCACCATGGCGACGAGCTTCATCCGCCCCTTGCAAGCTGGGCACTCGAGGACGTCGATGGCAAATGTGCGGCGCAAGAGCTCGGCGCGGTTCGTCGATCGCCCGATAGCCGCCACGCTTGCGTTTCGAAGCGGCGTCTTCGTCCGCCTTCGTAGGCTCTTGTGGCTTCGCAGGGCGCGGTCCGATGCGATTGCGCGCCAACGTGGGCGACTTGCCGAGGCGAGCACGCCCGCGTACTTGACGGTGTGAAAGCGCGGCGGCGGGACGATGGCTGCGAGGCGGCACAAGAGCGAGAGCGGATCCATGTCCACCGCGACAGTCCCGTCAGCGAAGGCGCGCTTGAGCGAGAGCCGCACCAGGCCGTCCTGCTGCGGCTCGACGCGCTCCTTTGCGATCGGGGGTCGCAGCACGTAACGCAGCAGCGCCTCCCTCGCCGCGGCATGGTGCGCACCGGCGCGCGTCGCTGCGTGCGAGGTGAAGCCATCGAGCGCAGCGCACAGCGGCTTGTGAGCTCGGTGCCGTCTTCGTGATAAGCCCCGTCGAGGAAGACCACGTGCAGAAGCGAATTGAGCCGCATGTCGCCGGACGTGCGTTGCACGACGGTCACCGCGCCGCTCTTGACCGCGCCGCTGAAGCCTCGGCGCGCACCGCGCTCTTCGTAGAACCGCTCCACGCTCTCGACGAAGATGCGGGTCAGCACGCCGAACAACACCCCGTCCTGGGCGAACCTGCGCCGGCTATCACGGTCGCGACTCACGTGAGCGCAAAGTCGCCTACCACATCCGCGGGTTTCGATACCTGTTCTTCTTCGGCACCGTGTCCATCGCCGAAGCGCGCAGGAGCCGGCTCGGCCTGTGCCAGACCGCGATGCGCACGAAGAAGGTCGCGAAGCTCCGGCGATCGAAGTTCCGGCGTCGTCCCGGGCGCGGTCATCACACGCACTGCGTGCCGGTCCGGCGGTGACCATCGATCCGGACATCTCGCCGCATTTGGGCAGTGCCGAAGCCGTCAACGAGGCGTTGCGTGCGCTCGTCGGAGCAACCAAACACATGCGGCGGACGGGCTCATAAGCGAGAGCTCGACGCCGTCGCACCACCTTCGGCTTCCACGGTGGCAGCCGAAGGCAAGTCCACCATCCTTGAAGGGAGCCGCCGAGCCCGCCGATCCTGGCTCCACAGGGGCACCGCGGCCGGCGGCCTCCGGGCGCGCTGGAGGGGGCGAGAAACCTCGCAACGTGGAAGCGTAGCACGGCGGCTCGGGAATGCGAGGCGCGGGACCATCGCCATCGCGGGCCCCGTCATTGGCGCCCGATGGCCGTGGAGTCAGCTGCTGCTCGTCGGCTGGCGAGCTCCGGCGCCTGGCTGCATTTCGCGCAGAGGTCGCGACGGCGATGGGTAAGATCTTCATCGAGGAGATCGCGAGAGTCCAGCGACAAGCAGCGGCAACGAGCGGACCCAGCACGGGGGGCGGCTTGCCCACGATCGGCGTCATTTTTCTCCCCCTGCCCGCGCGGCTTCAAGTTGTGTTACATTAGCGGCGAGGCTCATGTTCGGTCGCATCAGAGACGTTCTTCGGTGTTTGCCCTTGCTCCCCGCAGTGTCGATCGCCGCATGCTGCAGCGTGGGCGAGGCCCCCGTCAGCACCGACAGCGGCGACGGCGGCGGCGGCGCCGCGGGCGGCGTTGATCTCGGGCCCTGCGGTGTGGACTGTGCGCAGCTCGAGACACCGCAGTGCACGGTGGCGGTATGCAACACCGGGCAGGTGCTCGGTCCACTGAACACTTGCATCGTGGTCCCATCTCCAAGCGGAACCGCGTGCGACGACGGCAGATTCTGCACCACCGGCGAGGTCTGCGACAACGGCACCTGCGTTGGCGGGCACCGGAACGACTGCGGGGTCACGCCCTCTCCGTGTTCGGCCGTCATTTGCTACGAGGAATCGAAGTCCTGCGATGTTACGCCGGTGAACGACGGCACCCCATGCACCCCGACGGACCTTTGCCAGATCAACGGCGTATGCCGCATCGGTGAATGCGTGGGCGAGCGGAAGAACTGCACGTTCTCCCCGCTGAACGAGTGCAACACGGTGGCGTGCGATCCGGCCACGGGCCAGTGCGCGGGCACACCCGACCCCAGGAAGGACAACACGCCGTGCGTGCTCACGGGAGACCTCTGTAGAGTCAACAGGACATGCGCGGCCGGGCAATGCGTGGGCGGCGTGCCCAAAGATTGCTCGGCGCTTGACGTGAGGTGCGACATCGGCGTGTGCGACCCCGACACCGGCCTCTGTGACCGGGCACACGCGCCGGTCGGTACCGCCTGTACCGAGGGCATCCCCGAGTGTCATGTGGGCGCATGCAACGCGAAGGGCACGTGCGAATCCGCATCGGCGGCCGATGGCAGCGCGTGCAACGACTACAATGCCTGCACCGATGGGGACAGATGCATGGCCGCCACTTGCGAGGCGGACACACCGGTCGCCGGCTGTGTACTTTACCTCCACGCGGACTTCGAAGCCTGCCCGAATGACTGGACCCTCGGCGGCGATTGGGAATGCGGCGCGCCCGCGAACGTGGGGCCACCCGCGGCCCACCTCGGCAACGGGGTCATCGCCACGCAGCTCCGCGGTGTGTACCACGTAAACCAGAGCTTCAGCACCGCTGTCGCGGACTCGCCGCCCATCGACCTGGCTCAAGCAACCAACCCGATTCTTTCCTTCTGGGCGTGGGACCACACCGAGGGCGGCACCTACGACGGCTGGAATCTGAAAGTCAGCACCAACGGCGGGCGGAGCTTCACCCAGGTTACGACGGTGACTCCGGCCTACAGCCTGACCATCGCCGGTCAACCCACGTGGGGCGGTGATCACTCGGCGCAAGGCTGGCAGAACTACACGGCGGATCTGACCGCCTACGCCGGGCAGTCGATCATCCTGCGCTTCGCCTTCCGCAGCGACGGCGCGACCGTCTTCCCGGGTGTCTACATCGATGACGTCGTCGTCGCGGAGCCGCTGCAGATCCCGCTCTTTGTGACCACGCCATCGTCGCTCGCGGACGTATATGCGGGAATGGCCTACTCGGCACAGATCGTCAAAGTCGGCGGCACGAGCAGCGCGGTGTGGAGCATCAAGCCAGGCGGCATGAACACGGCCTGGCTCACGATCGATCCTGTGACCGGGTTGCTCCAGGGCACGCCTTCGGCGGCAGAGACAGGGCCGGTGAGCGTCACCGTGCACGTCGAGGAGCCGACGTTGCCCTCGAATTTTGCGGAGCAGACGTTCACTTTCACCGTCAAGCCCAATTCGTACTACACGAGCTTCGAGGGCGCGTGCCCGGACGGCTGGACGCTGACCGGCGATTGGCAGTGCGGTGTCCCCATCAACGTGGGCCCCGCGACGGCGTACGTGGGGACGCAGTGCGTCGCCACGCAGATCGCCGGCCCTTACACCAACCACCAAACGTTTGCGGGAACGACCGCCACCTCACCGGACATCGACCTCACCGCCGCGTCGAGCCCGATCCTCACGTTCCGGATGTGGGTCGATACCGAGGGCTCGACGTACGATGGCGCCAACCTGCAGATCAGCACCGACGGCGGGATGACCTACTCGGTCGTCAACAGCGTCCTGCCGGCGTACCCGCTGCTCATCGGCGGCCAGCCCGCGTGGGGTGGTCACCAGTCCGGGCTCGGCTGGCAGCTCGTGCAAGCCGATCTTTCGGCCTATGCCGGCCAGATCATCCGCCTGCGGTTCAGTTTCCAGAGCGATTCCTCCGGGACCTCCCCCGGCGTCTACATCGACGATATCTTCATCGATTGAGGCACAGTCCATGAGCCGCCTTGCAAGAAGCCACCGGCACCTTTTCGTATCACTCACCCTGTCCTGCATCGCCGCCGCGTGGTCGGGCTGCGCGACGGCATCCGACAGGCCCACGACGGGGACGAGCAGCACGAGCCAGAGCTCATCCTCCGGGAATGGCGGCTCGGGAGGCACCGGGGGGCAGTACGCCAGCGATGGTGACGGCGGCGGCGGCGGCGGTGAAACGGGCGCCTGCACCTCCACGAGCGCAGAAGCCCACCGCATCGCGCTCGACATCGTCTTCCTCATAGACCAGTCGGGCAGCATGACGGGCGAGAAGTGGACCGGGACCACCAGGGCCTTGAGAACGTTCTTCGAAGATCCGGCATCGGGAGGCATCGGCGCCGGCATGGTCTACTTTCCGACCCAAGAGCCGGACGACTGCGATGTCACACACTATATGGTCCTCGACGTGCCCATCGATTCGCTGCCGGGGCACGGATTTGCCTTGACAAACTCGATGCCCGCCGACGCCACGGGGGTTGGTACACCCACCTACGGCGCGCTCAAGGGGGCGCTCATGGCGGCGACCGCCTACCAGGACGCGCACCCGACGCACAAGGTCATCCTCGTCCTCGCGACCGACGGCGATCCCAACGGCTGTGAGGGGCAGTCGATCGACGAGATTGCGAACCTCGCCAGGAACGCGCTCAACTACAACGGTGTTCTCACCTATGTCATCGGCGTGTCCGGCTCGACGATCGCGACCCTCGACAAGATCGCGGCGGCGGGCGGGACGACGGCGGCCTATGACATCACGCGGGACATCAGCGAGTTCTCCGCGAAGATGGCCGAGATTCGCACTGCGGAGCTCGGGTGCGATTTCGAGATCCCGCCGCCGCCGAATGGCCAGGAGCTCGACCCGAACATCGTGAACTTCACCTATACGCCGAACGGCATGGGTACGCCGAAGCTCTTGCCCCGCGCCGACGATCTTGCCGACTGCAATGACCAGCCTGGTTGGTATTACGACAGCAACATCGCTCCCAGAAAGATCGTCCTCTGCCCTGCGTCTTGCGCCACGGTGCAGGTCGACATCAACGCGAAGGTCGCCGCCCTCTTCGGGTGCCAATCGGTGGTCAATTGAAGCACACGTGCTCTTATTGTATCGTCGCTGAGCAGCGCGAAGTCTGCGCCGGCCGTGCTTGAGCTCTAAAGTAAGTATTACTCCGGGAAGTGCAGGACAATATGCTTGGGATCCATCGAGTCTTTTTCTCCCTCGCGCTCGTGACCACCGTGGCCGCGGGCTGTGGTGGCGACGCGGATACAGCGGGCAGCGGCGGCAGCGGGCAGGGGGCGACTACCTCCTCCGTGAGCTCCACAAGCAGCAGCAGCAGCAGCAGCAGCAGCGGCGGCAGCGACGTGGAGACGAGCTGCCCGACGAGGGAGGGCACGGTGCTCGCCATCACGGCGCTCCATTTCGGCGAGGGCAACAGCGGGGAGTGGAAAAAGGTCGGCTTCAACCTCGACGACCGAGTGTCGATCGCGGCTTCGAACGACGTGTGCACTCCGAACGCGGACGGTCTGCCTGCTACGGCATACCCCGACGGCGACGACGGGATCGACAACTCGTTCGGGAAGAACCTCCTGCCCACGATCCTCTCACTGTACCCAACGTGGACGACCGATGCTAACAACGGCATCCGGAACGGCGTCTTCACCGCGCTGCTGAAGATGTATTGCCTGCCTCCGACGGGCGATGTCCCCGCGCTCGTCACCACGCTGGTCGGCGGGACCTCGCTCGGCACGAGGCCGAAGCTCGACGGGACGGACAAGTGGCCGGTCGAGCCCGGACTCCTCAGTGATCCCATGGATCCGGAGTCATCGACGATCGCCTTCGAGAACAGCTCGGTGACGGGCACGACGTTCGACTCGGGAAAGAACGTGACGATCATCCTCACGATCCCGTTGAAGACGAGAACGGCGAGCACGTCGATCAAGCTGACCTTGCGTGCCGCGCGGATGACCATGACCCTCGCCGCGGATCGTAAGAGCGCGACGGGCGGCATGATTGGCGGCGTGCTCAACACCGAGGAGTTCGTGACCGAGCTCAAGAAGGTCGGCTACCTGCTTAATCTCTGTGGTAGTGACGTGTTCGATAACATGGTGACCCAGATCCGGCAGGCATCGGACATCATGGCCGACGGCAGTCAGGATCCGAACCAGACGTGCGACGGCATCACCATGGGCCTCGGGTTCGAGATGACAGAGGCGCAGCTCGGCGACGTTGGGGCGGCAAACCCGGTGGGGATGGTTTGCCCGTGATGGCGGAGTACCCCAAACGCAGGCTGATGTGGCCGCCCGCGCGGGGGGCGTGCCCCAGTCTTTATACAAGGTCATGGGTCCACCTTCCGAGGCTTTCAGCAGGGTCATGGGCAGCCTAGCAGACCCGACCCGCGTGAGCAGATGCTCGGCGACGCGGCGCATGAAGTGATAATCGAGCGTGCCCGGGAGATCAGAGGCACCGTGATAATGTGGGTTCCGGAGCGGGCTATCGCCCATTGGCGGCGCCATGGCGGAGTGGCGGGCCGGGGGTCGGCGGGCCGCGACGCTCGCTGCCGCGGCGGCGGAGGCGCTCGCCGAGCCCCCGGCTCGCGCTCGATATGTCGGCGCGCGAGAACGCAGAACGCGAGCGCGCAGCGTTGCAGGAGGAGATCATCCGGGTGCAGCAGAGCCGGCTAGCGGAGCTGTCCACGCCGATGATCCCGATCACCGAGCCCCAAGCTTGCTCACCGTTCCGGTGCCACCGGCAGCCCGAGCAGCTGACCGATCGCCTCGTGCACGACCCGGGCTGCCTCCGGGTCCCCGAGGGCGACGGCTCGGCTCAGGGTGGCGGCGAGCGACGCAACCACGGCGGCTCGAGGCGATGGATCGACCGTCGCGAGCTCCCCGGGCCCAGGGCTCGGCGGTTGGGCCCGGGTTGGGGCCATGCCACCCGAGGGGGTGCGATCCGTCGTCACGCCCCCCCGAAATCCCGCCGAAGGTAACGGATCGCGACGGTTCGACACCGCGGCGGAATCCTGGCGGGATTTCCGACGCGCGGAGCTCACTACCGCAGGCGCAGCTGCACCCCCAGCATCCCCGTGAGGCCGCCGCTCGGCAGCGTCGCCTTGGGCTTCGGGGGCCCGTGCAGGTCGGTCTGATGGATCCGCACGAAGGCCTCGGCGCTGCCGAGGAGGGCCACGCTGCCCTCGGCGGGCCACGCGAGGTCGATCGCCGTGCGCGTCCCGAAGGTCCACCCGTGCCCTGTCTCCTCCGGCTTCTTCGGGTCGTTCGGGGAGGCGATCACCCACTCGGCCGCGGCCTGGATCCTCGCGCGCACGAGCGCGTCGAGCGGCGCGACGGGCGCGGCGATGCCGCCGCCGACCCCGAGCCCGAGCCACTGGACGGACAGCTCCGGGGCCGGCTCGCGCAAGGTCGTGGCATAGGACGCCGACAGCGTCCCGAAGAAGCCCGAGCGCCGGTCGAGCGCCGTGGCCATGGCCCAGCCGCCGGCGCAGGCAGGGCCGCCCTCGACCCCGCTGCCGGCGAGCCCGCCGACGCCAATGAACCAGCCGAGCGGGCGCGGCGGCGTCGCTTCCGCGGCCTGCTCGGCGTCGGCCTGCTCGGCGTCGGCCTGCTCGGCGTCGGCCGGGGCGCCGGCGCGCTCCGACGCCAGCGCCGCGACCAGGAGCCCCGCGGTGCGGTAGCGGTCGGGCAGCGGATCCTCCTCGCGGAACTCGATCTCGCGCGACGACAGCGTGCCCCCGGGCGCGCCGAGCGAGGCGACGTCGACCCGCAGGCGGCGGTGGTCCGGCCCGTCCAGCCAGACGACGGCGAGCGCCCGGACCGGGGTCCCGGTGCGCTTCGGGTCGCCGAGGGCGCACCCGCCGCCCCCGGCGGCGCGGGAGCACGCCTCCACGAGGAGCGCCGGGAGCTCGCCTTGCACGGCAGGGCCCGACGCGATGTCGACGACGATCGGGGCCGCCACGATAATTCTACCCGGGGCCGACGCTACCGGAGGGGGAGGGGCGAAGGCAAGCCGGAGCCGCCCCGGTCCTCGCGGCCCCGGGTCTCGTTCTCCCTTGCGAACAATCCGCTCCGCCGTGCACCGTGGGCGCATGCTCGACCCGCTCTTCGACGATCTGCCCGCCATGCTGTGCTTCGCCCGCGTCGTGGAGCGCCGCTCGTTCACCGCGGCGGCGGCCGAGCTCGGGGTGTCGAAGTCGATGGTGAGCACCCGGGTCGCGCGCCTGGAGGAGCGCCTCGGCGAGCGGCTGCTCGTGCGCACCACGCGCAAGCTCACCGTCACGGACGCCGGCATGAACCTCTACGCCCGCTGCGCGCGCGTGCTCGAGGAGGCCGCGGCGGCGGTGCGGGGCGCGTCCGACGCCGACCGCGGCCGCATCCGGCTCAACGCGCCGGTCACCTTCGCGCAGATGTACCTGGCGGAGCCGCTCGCGCGGTTCCTGCGGTCGACCCCGGGGGCGCACGTCGAGCTCATGCTGAACGACCGGCTCGTCGACCTGGTGGAGGAGCGCGTGGACCTGGCCATCCGGATCACGAAGCTCAAGGACTCGAGCCTGGTCGCGCAGAAGCTCGCCGCGACCGCGCTGCACGTGGTCGGCGCGCCCGGCTACCTCGAGCGGCGGGGGCGGCCCGAGCAGCCGGAGGATCTCCTGCGCCACGACTGCCTGCGCTACCTCCACCTGCGCGTCGAGGACGAGTGGCGCTTCTACGGCGCCTCGGGGCGCATCTCCGTGCCCGTCTCCGGCCCGCTCACGGCGAGCAACGGGACGGCGCTCCGCGAGGCGGCCGTGTCCGGGATCGGCCTCGCGGTGCTGCCGCGCTTCATGGTCGACGAGGATCTCCGGGCCGGGCGCCTCGTCACGCTGCTCGACGCCTTCGCGCCGCGGCCCATGGGCATCTACGCCGTGCACGCCGCCGGCCGGCGCCCGCCCGCGCGGGTGCGCCGGCTCATCGATCACCTGGCCGCGGCGTTCCGCGGCGTCTCGTGGGCGTAGGGGCGGATCGTTCTCCCCGGAGAACAATTCGTTCCGAGGCGCGCTCTACCGCCGCGCCGCGCCGGGGCTTACTCCTCGGGGCATGGAGGCATCACCCATGAACCGAATCGACACGATCCTCACCGCCCCCCGCTCGACCGACCTGGCCGCGCTCCTGTTGCGCCTCGGCCTGGGCGCCGTGTTCCTGGCGCACGCGCTCGCCAAGCCGCTCGTGTTCACGCTGCCCGGCACCGTGGCGTTCTTCGCGGCGAGCGGCTTCCCGGGCTGGACGGCGTACCCGGTGTTCCTCGCCGAGCTGCTCGGCGGCGCGGCGCTCCTGGCCGGGCTCCGGACGCGCGCGGTCGCGCTGGCGCTCCTGCCCGTGATGGCCGGCGCGCTGCTCGTGCACCTCCCGAACGGCTGGATGTTCTCCGGCCAGGGGGGCGGCTGGGAGTACGTCGCTTTCTTGATGATCGGGCTCGGCGCGCAGGCGTTGCTCGGCGACGGCGCGTTCGCCGTCAGCCGGCTCCAGCGCGGCTGACCCCACCCGCGGCGGAGCGCCGCCGGCCGGCGGCGCTCACGCGATCACTGCGCAGCGGGCGGAGGGAGCTTGACGTCCGCGACGTTGCAGGACGTGCAGGCGGGGCCCTCGCCGTTGGGCTGCAACTCACCGTAAAGGATGCTGCGCTCGAAGCTCACGAGCTCGCGTTGCGTGTCGGCGTCGATGACGCTGACCGAATAGACGTCCCCGTCCTCGAGCTCCTTGCCGAAGTCCGGCGAGTAATCGATCGAGAGCTCCCACTGCGTGTTCGTCGGGTCGTCATCGAAGAGCGAGAAGCCGAACCGCCCGCCATCGACGCTGGCGGTCGCGGCGTTGGTCGGGCCCGGCGAGCTCCGCGAATCGCCCGGATCCGAGCCGAGCGTCGCTTCCCCGCAGCTCCCGTTCCTGCAGGCCCGGACCTCGATGCGCGCCGGCGCGCTCACGGCGAGCCCGATCGGCCCCGAGATGTGGGCGCCGTCCGAGCAGCCGACGTCGTTGCCGTTGCACAACGGACATCCGGCGACGAGCGCGGCGAGCGCGAGCAGGGCCGTCACGGCGGCGGCCGCGCGCAGCGCCGCCCGGCCGCGCCTCCCGCCTCCCGCGCGGGTGCCCGCGCGCCGCGTGGAGGACGGCTCGATGCTCCGGATGGTCGCGGCCGAGATGTCGGTTTCCTTCATGATACCCTCGTTGGCGCTGACGAACGCGCCGTGGGGCAGAGTACGACTCAGCGGGGCTCACTTCTCGGCGCAGCACGGTTCCGGCGGCCGCGCAGCGCGCTTGCGCAAAGCTTCGCACAAGTGAGCGGGGCCTCGCGCAACCGAGGGCGCTCCAGCGCGCCGCGGTGCGCGACGCGGGGCGGTCGTGCATCGCAGATCCGTCGCCTGATGCGCGGCGCGCGCGGCGCCCGAGGGCCGCCGGCCTCCGCGCCCAAGGGGTGGCCCCACGCTTGCTCTCCTCGCCGACACCCGGGCTCGACCGGGGACGCAGGATCGAGCCTGCCTTCATCGAGGCCGCTGGGCCTCGATCCTGCGGCGCCGTTCATCACCAACACAGGGCATGACCCGCTCATAGCCAACCGGATCAGGGAGACATCGTATGAACTCGACGCACGCCTTCGCAGCCGCCCTCTCGCTCTCTGTGCTCGCCACGAGCGGCTGCGCGATGGATACCGAGGCCCCGGCCAGCTCGGACGAGCTGGAGATCGAGGGCGAAGGCGAGGTGAGCGAGGCGCCGCAGCCGCTCACCGACTCGCCCGCGACCACCGCGGAGCCGTGGATCGTCAACCTGGCGTTCACCGGCATCGGCGCCCGCTGCACGGCGTCGGTCCTCACCGAGCACTGGCTGCTCACCGCCGCTCACTGCGTCGACAGCCTGTCCACGGGCGCGCTCACGACGGTCAGCGTCAGCACCCGCAACAGCGCCGGCTCGGTCGTGAACGTCTACAGCGGCAACGCGCGGACGTACCAGCACACGTTTTACGATTCCGGGATCACGCCGGACGTCGACAACGACATCGCGATCGTCCGGCTCACGGGCGCGACCGGCGTCAACCTCAGCGTCACCGGCACGGCCAGGCTCTTCGGCTACACGTCGCCGTGGACGTCGACCTCGACCAGCGAGCGCGAGTTCTCGATCATCGGTTATGGCCTGTCGGGCCCGGCCTGCACCGGTTCGGACAGCACGAAGCGCATCGCCACCGGCTTCGTCATGGACAAGGAAGGGTTCGATGTCCGCACGATCAAGTCGCTCTACGCGAGCAGGCACACCTGCGACGGAGACTCGGGGGCGCCCTGGCTCCTCACCCGGAACGGGGTGCGCTCGATCGTCGGCGTCCACTCGGGCCGCTACTACGATGTGTCGGCGCGCTTGATGAAGCAGCAGGCCGCGCTCCTGCCGCCGAAGCGGAGCTGGATGTACGAGACCTCGAAGAACACGGGGCTCATGCTGGACTGCGGCACCGTGTGCACCGAGCGCGTGTACGACCCCGAGCCGCCCCCCGGCCCCGCGTGCCCCTCGGGATTCCACTGCTGCGAGGGCGGCGGCGGCACGACCTGCAATCAGTGCTTGCCGAACTCGGTCGCTTGCCCCTGAGGGCCCGTGGACCCGCGGCGGCGGCGCGGGCGCCGGCGGGCGCGCCGCGTCAGCGCGCGGCGCCGGCCGGGCAGCGCGAGAGCGCGTAGCGCAGGGCGTTCTGGAGCAGGCCGAAGGTCATGAACGCCCCCTCGGCGCCGCCGATCTCGGTCATCGTCCGGGCGATCGCGGGCGAGATCCCCGAGACGAGGCACCTGCTCCCGAGCAGGCTCGCCGCGCGCACCACGGCGAGCAGGTGGGACACGGTCGCGGCGTCCACGGCGCTGACGCCGGTCAGGTCGAGGACGGCATAACGCGCCTGCGTGCGCACGATCTCGGGGAGGAGGCGCTCCATGATCTGCGCCGCCCGCGCGGTGTCCACCGTCCCGATGACCGGCAGCGCGAGGACCCCCTCCCACGCCTGGATGATCGGCGTGGACATGGCGAGCATCGTCTCCTGCTGCTGCCGCAAGAGCGCCTCGGCGCGCTCGCGCTCGGCGTTCTCCTGCGCGAGCATCCGGTTCTTCTGCTCGAGCTCCTCGGCGTCGGCCTCGCGGCGCTGGAGCGACTCCCTGAGGTCGCCCTCCAGCCGCTTGAACGGCGTGATGTCCCTCGCCGTCACCGCGACGTCGTCGTCGCTCAGCGGGATGATCTGGTAGTGCAGCCAGAAGCTCGCGCCGTCGGGCCCGCGGAACTCGATCACCTCGAGCACCCGCTCGCGGGTCCGGAGGGCGCGCTCCATCAGCGCCACGACCCCCACCTGGCGGGTCTCCGGCGTGATCTCGTCGACGGACCGGCCGATGACGGCCTCGCGCGGCCTCCCGAACATCTCGATCAGCTTGGCGTTGGCCTCGGTGAACTCGAAGTCCCCGTCCGCCCCGCGCTCGCCCGGCGCGCGCCGGAGCACGCAGAAGACGTCCAGGCTGCCGTCGATCGCCGCCCGGAACCGGGCCTCGGTCGCGATCAGCGCCTCCTCCGCGCACTTGCGGTCCGTGACGTCGCGCGCGACGAAATAGACGACCTGCGCCTCCTGGTTGGCCGATGAGTTCCACTCGATCCATCGGTACGAGCCGTCCCGGCACCGGTAACGGTTCGTGAACGTGACGCTGCCGGTGCCGGCGAACGCCTGCGCCGACTCCGCGAGGGTGCGCTCTCGATCGTCGGGATGTACGAAGTCGAGGAAGGGCCTGGAGAGGAGCTCTTCGCGCGAGTAGCCGAGCGTGCGCTCCCAGGCCTGGCCGATGCGCTTGAAGTGCCCGTCGAAGCCGGCGATGCCCACCAGATCGACGGACAGCTCGAAGAACCGGCCGAGCTCGTCCAGCTGCCATGATTGCGTCATGTACCGTCTATCCGTATCAGCTTCGGCGCTGAGCGTCGACTCACCGCGCCCTCGACAGGGGGCCAGGTCACATGGCCCCGCGCGCGGCCCCGCGGCGTCGCCGGGGGACGAGGAGGATGCCGGGGCACCTGGTCGCCCCCGGCGCGCCGGTGCGCGTGGCGAGAGATTTGGAGGGGCGCGGCGGCGCGCCGCACAGCCCGGTTGCTACCGATGATCGGGTGTCGATCCGCTGGCCGCTCGGGCCGGGCCGCGCCCGCCGGGCGAGCTCAAGGGAGGATGGCCGGCGACGGCTCCCCCGTGTAGACCTGCGAGCAGCGGGGCTTCTTTGCGTCGGTGGGGCAGCGGAGCCCCTGGTAGAAGCTCAGCGAGTTCGCCGGAGGGGCATAGCCGCTCGGGACCTCCAGCCTCCCGACCTGGGCGAAGTAGGTGAGGCACGCGTCGCGCCACCAGCGCGCCTCGTAGTGCTGGATCTGCAGGAAATCGGCCACGTCTTTGAAGCGCTTGGCGTCGACGCGGCCCTCGACGGACGTCCACGCCTCGCGCAGGAGCCCCACCCCGTCCACGCCGAGGCTGTAGCGATGGACGAGCTCCTCCCAGACCGTCCGCCCGGAGCTCAGCTCGTCCTGCCAGCCGACTTTGTGGAAGAAGAGCAGAAGGTCGTCAGGCACCGTGTCCCGACTTCCGAACTGCTGCCCCACGGGCCCGAAGTACTGGGCGACCGCGTTGCTGCCCGAGGGAGATCGGTTGAAGCCGATGCCGTTCGCGTCCGCCTTGTGGTAGTAGACCGGGTTCCACTCGGCGCGGCTCAGGTTGTTCACCCACGGGGCTGGCCCGTAGTGGTGGTCGCTGCCCATGATGTGGACGAGGCCGAGCGGCGTCATGTAGTCGACGAGCGTCTGGTGAGAGCTCATCATCATCTGAACGACCGGCTCGACGACGGCGGGGTCGTTCGAGAACGTCTGGCGGACCCACTCTTCGGCGATGGCCTCCGCGGAGAGGTCCGGATTCCAGGCCATCCGCCCGAACACGTACCAGTTCGCCTGGTTCATGTGGGACCCGGTCCAGTTCGCGTCGTCGCCGACGTTGGAGACGCCCGCGATCGCGGTGGTCGCGTAGTCGTGGAGGGAGCCGTCGATGACCCGCGCCACGGTCGAGCCCTCCCCGTTCGCGTGGGTGTCCGCCCTGAGGACCTCCTCGTAGAGCGGGCCGAGATAGGCGAGGTGCGTGTCTTCGCCGAGGTACTCCTTGGTGATCTGGAGCTCGAGGGCCAGCGGCGTCTTCGGCATCGCCCCGAACAGCGGATGGAACGGCTCTCGAGGCTGGAAGTCGAGGGGGCCGTTCTTGGCTTGCACGAGGACGTTCGCCTTGAACTTGCCGTCGAGGGGCTTGAACTCTTCGTACGCCTGCTTGATGCGGTCCGGAGGGCTCGTGTCCGAGTAGACGAAGGCGCGCCACATCACGATGCCCTTGTGGGGCGCGAGGGCGTCGGCGAGCATGTTGGCGCCGTCGGCGTGCGTGCGGTTGTAGTCCTGCGGCCCCGGCTGACCCTCGGAGTTCGCCTTCACGAGGAAGCCGCCGAAGTCGGGGATCTGCTTGTAGATCTCGTCGACCTTGTTCGCCCACCATTGCTTGACGTTGGCGTTGGTCGGGTCGGCCGTGCTCAGGTTGCCGATCTCGACCGGAGCGCTGAAGCGGGCCGTGAGGTAGACCTTGATGCCATAAGGGCGGAAGACGTCGGCGAGCGCCTTGACCTTCGTGAGGTACGACGGCGTGAGGACCTGCGCGTTGGCGTTCACGTTGGTGAGCACGGTCCCGTTGATGCCGAGGGAGGCGTTGGCCCTCGCGTAGTCCTTGTAACGGGGGGAGAGCGTGCCCGGCAGCGCGCTCCAGTCCCAGATGGAGCGGCCCGCGTAGCCGCGCTCCACGCTGCGATCGAGGTTGTCCCAGTGGTTCAGGATGCGATGCTCGATCTTGGGAGAGCCCGCGAGCGACAGGCCGGCGAGGGCGCTGTGGCTCTGGAGGTGCCGGAGGAGGGCGTAGGCGCCATAGAGCACGCCGACCTCCGTGTTGCCCGCCACGGCGATCACCGATTGGCCTCCCACGTCCGCGGCCTCGACGAGGTAGCCCTCGGGGCCGAGGTCGCCGAGGCGGGCCGCGAGCGGGAGGCCCTTGATGATGTCGGAGGCGGCCGTGCCGATCACCACGGCGCCCGGGCCGTCGACGGCCGCGCCGGTCTCGACGGCCCCGCCGGTGAGGCCGCTCAGGCCCTTGACCAGCTCGGCCTCGGCGATGTCGAGGCTCGCGCCGCTGCCCGATTTGACGACGCGCTTGAAGGCAGCCTGGTACTCGGCGAGGCGCCTCGGAATCGGGACCTTCGGGTACCGGAGCCAGAGGTCTGCTCCGGTCTCGTCCGGCAGGGAGTCCGGCAGGGGGTACTCCTCGTCGGAGCCCAGCATTCCGCCCTCGCCTCCGGCGCCATCGCCCCCGGCGCCGGTCGTGGCGCCGCCGCCCGAGCCGACGCTCGTGCTCGTCGGGCCGGTCGCCTCGGTGGAGCCCCCCGCCGAGCTGGACCCGCCGCCGCTGCCGGTGGTGCCGTTCGGCCCATCGCCGCCGCCCGAGGAACAGGCGCTCGCGAGCGCGACGCCCAGGAGCCCGACGAGGAGGAGCGGGGCTCTCCGGATCGTCATCGAAGGGGACCGCTTTGCCGGCGGTGGGCCGGAGCGATTTGAAAACTCATTTTCCGAAGGAGGCGTCATCTGCATCAGCCTTTCCAGTGGAGGGGGCCAGGGAGAAGCAAGACCAAAGCGGTTTGCCGGCGTCAAGGGTGAATCGCGGCGCTCGTCTCGGGCCGACACGGAGGCTCCGGCTCGACTCCCACCGTTTGCGCCCATGCGCGATGATTGCGCCTCGGCCGGCACGGGGGAGCGCCGGAGACCCGGGCTTCACCCGTGCCTTTCGGCCCGAGCCCCGGCGCGCGCCGGCGGCACGATCGTTGATTGAGCTCATGGCCAGTCGAGGGCGCGCGCCGCGAGATGCTCCCGGCGCACGCGTATCCGAAGCTCGCGGCCCACCCGAACCTCGCCGGCCACTACGGCTCTGCACGGCAGCACCAGAAATACGCACCTCGGCTTGCCGCGGCTGCTCGACATGGGGCAATGCAACGACGCCTACGGCGCCATCCGCGTGGCCGGCGCGCTCGCCCAGGCGTTCGGCTGCGGGGTGAACGATCTGCCGCTCACGCCGGTGATCTCGTGGCTCGAGCAGAAGGCCGTGGCGGTGCTCCTCACGCTGCTCAGCCTTGGCGTGAAGGGCATCGTGCTCGGGCCGCGCCTGCCGGCCTTCCTCTCGCCGAACGTGCTGCGGCTGCTGCAGGAGCGCTACGACCTCCGGCTGACCAGCCGGGCGCCGTCCACGGATCTCTTGCAGCTGCACCGGGCGCCCGCGCGCGCCTGAGCGCCCGCGCGGGAGCGCCCGCGGCCGCCGTCTCGACGCGGTGGCGCGGGTGGCCTAGCCTCTTCGATCCCGTGAGCCGCACACCCCGTCGAAACCCCGCCTTCCTGGCCTGCATCGCCGCCCATGCGGCCCTCCTGGGGGGCGCCGCGGCGCTCCTCGGCTGCGAGGCGCTCCTCGGCATCGAGGACGTGTCGCTCGACCCGGGCGCGGGCGGCGGCGGCGCCAGCGTGTCGTCGTCCTCGGCCTCGACCTCGACGCACGGCGGGGGGCCGGCCGAGGGCGGCGGAGGGCAGGGGGGCCAGGCCCAGGGCGACTTCACGTTCGCCATCCAGTCGACCGGGGTCAACGTCCCGTACAACGGCGTCAATCACGTCGACGTCGCGATCACCCGGATCGGCGGCTTCGACGGGCCGGTCGAGGTCGACGTGCAGGCGCCGCCTCCGGGCCTCGTCGCCACGGCGATCACCATCGCGCCCGGCAGCAGCGCGGGCAGGCTGGAGGTCGGCGCCTCCGGGGCGCTCACGCTGGGCACCGCGTTCGACCTGGAGCTCGTCGCGACCTCCGGCGGGACCGTGCGCACCGACACCGTGCGGGCCGTGGTCACGGGAAAGCCCGGCACGCTCGACGAGAGCTTCGGCGAGGCGGGCATCTCCGCCTGGAACCTCGGCTCCGACGGCGGGGGCCTCTACGACATCCGGCAGACGGCGCAGGGGAAGATCCTCACCGCCGGCAACAGCATCGACGGCCTCGGCGGGGCCCGCCTCGAGGGCTTCCGCCTGCTCGGCGACGGCGCGGCCGACGCGTCGTTCGCGGGCGGCAGCGTGTCGGAGCGCTTCTGCGGGTGCACGAAATACCAGGAGCTCCGCGGGATCACGCGGCTCCTGAACGGCGCCGTCTTCCTCGTCGGCTACGCCCCCGGAGACGCGACGGACGACATCGCCTTCCTCCGCTACCGCGACGACGGGACCCTGGACCGCGTCGACTCGGCCAACACGGGCATGGATCTGCTCGATCTCGGCGGCGAGGAGCGCGTCGCGGCCATGGATCTGTCGGCCTCGGAGCGGCTCCTCGTGACCGGCCAGCGCGACGGCCAGCTCTTCGTGGCGGCCATCAACCCCACCTACGGGTACCTCGACCGCGACTTCGGCACGGAGGGCTGGACCGTCCCGTCCATGGGCAGCCCGGGCGCGAGCGCGGGCGCGGCGCTCGCGGCGGGCGCGCGCGGCGCGGCGCTGGTGGCCGGCTGGGTGGAGGACGGCGGCGAGCGGGACCTCGTGCTGCTGGAGCTCACCGCGGACGGCGCGGTCGGCGGCCTCGGGATGATGCGGGTGACGCGCGCCGGCCTCCAGGAGCCGGTCGCGATGGCCGTCCAGCCCGACGGCCGAATCCTCGTGGCCGCGCGGAGCGAGGAGGCGGGATCGAGCGACTACCTCGTGGTGCGGTTCGAGGCGGACGGCACGATCGACGAGACCTTCGGGGAGGACGGGCAAGCGCTCGCCGGGGTTCCGGGAGGCGCGGCGGTCGACATGGCGCTCCAGCTCGACGGCCGCATCGTGGTCGCCGGCAACGTGGGGGAGCACGCGGCCAGCCGGCCCACGCTCGCGCGCTTCCTGCCCGACGGCGCGCTCGATCCGACGTTCGGCGAGAACGGGGTGCAGGAGGTGTTCCTCGGCGAGGAGAACGCCGTGCAGTCGATGACGGTCGCGGCCGACGGCAAGCTGCTCGTGGCCGGCACGCGGCAGACGTTCCCCACGTACGGCCTCGTCGCGCGGCTCTGGAACTGAGCGCGGGCGCGCTCCGGCCGCGGCGTCGCGAGGGCCGCCCGCCTGGCGCGGCCGCCGCTGCCGGGCGCGGCGGGGGCGGCGCCCGGCGGGCCGCTGCGGCTCAGAACGGCGAGCCGTCCACGCGCGTGCCGGGCGAGCTGTCGCTCGCGGCGAGGGCGGTGTGCAGCGCGAAGGGCTCTCCCGGGGTGGCGTCGGGGTCGCGGTTCATCGAGACGCCGTCGGCGGAGAGGGTCGCGTCGTAGGTCATCGCGTCCACGGTGGCGCCGGACGCGTCCTTGAGCGTCACGTCGTCGCCCGCGTTGGTGAGCCCGAGGAGCCCCGTGGACGCGGCCACGGCCCAGCTCGCGCCCGGGGGCACGGCCGTCGCGCCGCCGTACACAACGATGGCCGCGTCGGGCGCGAGCGTCGTCCCGGCGGCGAAGGTGTGCCGCACCGACACGCGGTCGGAGAGCGTCCACCCGCCGAGGTCGGCGGCCGACGCGCCGAGGTTCACGATCTCGACGAACTCGCTGGCCGTGACGCTGTCGGGCTCGTTGGCGAGGATCTCGTTGAGGAAGACGGCGGCCGCGCCCGGCGTCGGATCGACGGGGGACGTGTCCACGGGGATCAAGAAGTCGCGCACGACGCCCATGTGCTGCATCTGGGGGGCGCCGCTGTCGGTCGCGAGGGCGGGGCTGAGCTCCGCGATCGGCGTGTAGACGCGGGTGTCCGCCACGAGGCCGTTCGCGAAGCTGCTCTCGCCGAGCACGACGGCGGTCTCGTGCGCATCCAGGTCGTCGTCGACGAGCACCCAGTCGTACGGCTTGCTCCTGCCGGCGTTCGTATCGGCGTCTCCGTTCCTGTCGGCGGGGTAGGGGCCGGACGTGACGACGACCTCCGACAGGGTCGAGATGCACGACTCTGTCCGGGTGTCGGTGTTGAAGTCGCCGCCGATGACCAGGTAATCGCCCTCGGGCATGCGCTCGAGGAGGCGCTCGACGAGCTGCCGCGCCTCGGCCTGGCGGTCGCTCGAGTTGGAGGTCAGGAAGTGGACGCTGACGGCCCAGAGGTCGATCGGGCCGGGGATGTCGATGCGCGCCCAGGCGAAGTCTCGGTTGGGCGCCTCGCTGTCCTCCCACTCGCCGGCTTCGAGGATCGGATAGCGGCTCACGATGCCGTTCGGGATCTGCGCGCCCGCTTCGCGGTAGTAGCTGAACGTGCTGCCGAAGGTGTCGGTGACGAAGGTGCGGAGCGCGTCCGCGCTGTTGTTGCCGTAGTTGAGCTCCTGGAGCAGGACGATATCCGGTCTGACCCCCTGCATGATGCGCTGGCCGTGGCCGGGGTCGTAGCTCTGGAGGTTTCCGCTCGTGAGGTTCGCGGCCATGAGCCGGACGCGCACCGGGGGGACGTCCTCGCCGCCGCCGGAGCCGCCGGAGCCGCCGGAGCCGCCGGAGCCGCCGGAGCCGCCGGAGCCGCCGGAGCCGCCGGAGCCGGCCTCGCCGCCGGAGCCGCCGGAGCCGGCAGCGCCGCCGGAGCCACCGGAGCCGGCAGCGCCGCCTTGGCCACCGGCGCCGCCGTTGCCGCCTTGGCCACCGGCGCCGCCGTTGCCGCCTTGGCCACCGGCGCCGCCGTTGCCGCCTTGGCCACCGGCGCCGCCTTGGCCACCGGCGCCGCCGTTGCCGCCTTGGCCACCGGCGCCGCCGTTGCCGCCTTGGCCACCGGCGCCGCCGTTGCCGCCGTTGCCGCCCTGGCCGCCGCCACCGCCTTCACCGCCGGCGCCACCCCCGCCGCTGGCATCGCCGCCGCCGCCCAGCCCGCCGGCGCCCGCGGTGCCGCCCTCCCCACCCGACGATGCCGACGACGGGAGGTCTTCCCCTTCCACCGGCGGCGAATCGGCGCCGCAGGCGGTTCCGGCGACGGCGGACAGGAGCAAGGACAGCCGTAAGAGCAGGTGCCCCACGGTCAAGGAAGACAACACGCGCATCTCGTTGCACCGGACCTTTCTTGGTTTCCTTTCATGAGAGCATGAAGACGGGCGCGGCAGATACCCTGATCGTCGGCGAGGGCCCGATCTGAGACAATGGGAGCCCATGTGTGTGGAAGTCGCGTATTCAGCCTTCCGCCTGTTCCGTGGCGCGCCCCGGATCTTTCGTCCGCGGTATTTCGTCTGCCGTCTGCCGTCTGCCGTCTCCCGTCTTTCGTGCGCGTGCGCGTGCGCGAGATCGGACCCGGAGCAACTCGCGCACGCGCACGCGCACGCGCACGGGGATGCCAGACGAGGACGGGAGACGGGAGACGGGAGACGGGAGACGGGAGACGGGAGACGGGAGACGGGAGACGGCAGACGAGCACGGGGCCGCGCACGCGCACGGCGGGGCCAGCCACCGGACTCGGAGGGACGGAACGCGCGCTCCGCGCCGGTGATGTGCTCTTCGCCCTCCGCTCGCTTCCCGTGCCCTACCCTGACGGCCCTCGCGAACGCCCCGGAGACAGCCCGATGAAGCGACCTTGGACCAAGACGATGGGCGCGCTCGGCGTGCTCTGCCTCGCCTTCCTCGCCCTCCTCGTCCGCTCCTCCTGCTCCCTCTCCACCCCGGCGCCGCCGGGCAGCGCCGCGCCTCCGCCGGCGAGCGCGGCGCCGGCCGCGGGAAAGGCGCGCCGGCGCGCGACCGAGCCACTGCCCCGCGAGCCCGGGAGCATCGCCGGCCGCGTCGCCGAGCCCGCGGGCGCGCCGGTCGCCGGCGCCGTGGTCTGCGCCGTCGTCGAGCCGGCCGCGCCGGGCGCGCCGCCGCCCGCCGAGGCGCGCGAGCCGGTGTGCGCGCCCTCCGCGGAGGACGGCCGCTACGCGCTCTCCGGCCTGCCGCCCGCGCGCTGGACGATCACCGCCTCGGCGCCGCATCACCGCCCGGCGCGCTACGCCTCGCCCGACGCCGCCCGCACACCGTTCGTCGAGCTCGGCGCCGGCGAGGCGCGCGCCGGCGTCGATCTGGTCCTCCCGGCCGGCGGGGTCGAGGTCCGGGGACAGGTCGAGGACATCGGCGGCGGCGCCATCTCCGGCGCGCTGGTCACGCTCGACTGGCTCGAGCCAGGGATGGGCTCGGTGGTGGCGAGATCCGACGCCCAGGGCCGCTACGCCGCGTGGATCGACGAGGGGCCCTACGTCGCGCGCGCTCAGGCCGACGGCTACGCCGCGGCGTTCAGGGACGGCGTGGCGCCGGGGCCTTCGCTCAAGCTCCTGCTGACGCCGGCGTCCGCGCTCGTCGGGCGGGTCGTCGAGGCAGGCACCGGGACGCCGGTCGAGGGGGCGACGATCTCCCTCGACAGCGAGGGGGCGTGGGGGCCGATGCACGGCATGCCCGCGGCGCGCAGCGACGCGGAGGGCCGCTTCCGCGTCGATCGGCTCGCGCCGGGGCGCTACCGGCTGGTCGCCCGCGCGCTCGGCAAGCTCGGCCAGGCGCGCGAGAGCGTGCTCCTCGGCCTGGGCCAGACCTCGCGCGAGGTGGTGATCGAGGTCCACCCGGCGCGCGTCGTCGCGGGCCGCGTGGACGTCGCGCCGGACGGCGCGCCCTGCAAGCGCGGCAACGTCGCCCTGCTGAGCCCGGGGCAGGCCGGGATCCAGAGCGCCGCCATCGAGGCCGACGGCTCGGTGCTCTTCGAGGCCGTGCTCCGCGGCTCCTACGAGGTGCTCGTGGCCTGCGCCGACCACGTCGCAGAGCCGACCTACCCGGTCGTGGAGGTGGGGGACGCCGACGTCGAAGACCTCGTGTGGACCGTGCGCGCCGGCCTCGCGATCCGCGGCCGGGTCGTGGACCGCGACCAGAGCCCGGTCCTCGCCGCCGTCCACGCGTACGCGCCCGCGATGATAGGCGCCCGGGGCGCCACCGGAGCGGCCGCCCGGACCGAGCCCGACGGGACCTTCGTGCTGAAGGGGCTCGCGCCCGCGAAGTACATGATCATGACGCGTCCGGTCAGCCATGCCGAGCCCGCGCCCGTCGAGGTCGAGCTCCGCGACGAGCAAGCCCCCGAGGTGACGATCGTTGTCGACCGCGGGGGCGCGATCGAGGGGATCGTCGTCGACGAGGACCGGAAGCCCGTCGCGAGCGTGAACGTCTCGATCCTGAGGGCTCCGCCGGACATGGGGGCGCCGGGCGCGGCGATGGGGCTCATGCGGCCGCCCGCGGGCGGGATGGTGAGATCGCTCGACGACGGGAGCTTCGTGATGCGGGGGCTCCCGCCGGGCGATTACCGGGTCTCGGCCAGCGACGCGCCGCCGGCGCTGCCGCCGCCGGGCCCGGGCGAGCGCGGCGCTGCGCCCCCGGCGGCCTCCGCGCGCGTGGAGGCGGGGGCGAGCGCGCGCGTCACGCTGGTCGTGGAGCGCCGGAACGGCGAGATTCACGGGCGCGTCGTGGACGACATCGGCGAGCCGGTGACGGACGCCTTCGTCCACGCCGAGCGCGAGCTCGAGGGCGCGAGCCCGCCGGGGGCGAGCAACCAGGGCAGGGCGCGGTGGGGCGCCTTCGCGCAATCGCCGGTGCTCACCGATCCCGAGGGCAAATTCGTCGTCGGGAGCCTGCCCCAGGGCACGTACACGGTCCACGCGTACCGCAAGGGAGGGGGCGAGGCCTTCGCCGAGCGCGTCCACACCGGCGACAGCGTGACGCTCACCCTGAAGCCGGCCGGCGCGATCTCGGGCACCCTGTCCGTGCCCTCCGGGAAGATCCCCGAGCAGTTCACCGTCCGCGCGCTCGACCGGGGAGCGGCGCTCTTCCGCGCCGAGACCTTCGCCTTCACGGCAGGCGCATTCACGATCAGCGACCTCCCGGAGGGGAAATACGAGCTCTCCACCGAGACGCAGGAAGGGACGGCGTCCGTGGAGGTCGCGCTCGCGCCAGGCGAGCAGCGGAGCGGCGTGGTGCTCGCGCTCGCGCCGCGCGCCTCGTTGAGAGGGCAGGTGGTGTCGCTCGACGGCGGCGCGCCGATCGCCGGGGTGCGGATCAACGTCTATCCTCGCAAGGGGGTGCCGCCCGTGGGCCCGGGCAGCTTCCAGCAGGAGATCCGCACGGACGACGCGGGGCGCTTCGAGGTGAATCAGGCCCCCTCCGGGCCGATCATGCTCGTCTGTGCGCCGCCCGATCCGATGGGCTCACCCTACGACGTCGCCGCGCTCCCGGTGGACGCGCAGCCGGGCGTGGTGACCGACGTCGGGCGCGTCGTCATGGCGAAGCGCCGCGTCGGGCGGGAAAATCCGCCTGGCGATCTCGGGTTCTCGATCAAGGACGCATTCGACATGGAGCGGCCCGCGCAGACCCTCGAGGTGATCGAGGTGCGCCCCGGAGGGCCCGCCGCGCAGGCGGGCCTCCAGGTGGGCGACGTGATCGTGTCCGTCGACGGCCACGACGTCCGCGGGAAGATGGCGTATCTCTACCTGCCGCTCTCCGTCGTCCCCGCGGGGACCCAGGTGACGCTCGGGCTCTCGCGCGGGGCGACCGTGTCCATCACGGCCGGCGAAATGCTGATGCCCCAGGGGCCGCCGGCCGGCGTCCCCGCGCGGTGAGGGCAGCGCCCGAGGAGCGGCGCGCACCGGCGCTCGGAACGCAGCGCTGGAGCACCCATTCTCTTGAAACGCCCGAGAATGAAGAGATTGGAACCACAGAGGCACAGAGGGCACAGAGGGATGAAGAAAAGATTCCGAGCTCTCTCTCTTCCTCTGTGCCCTCTGTGTCTCTGTGGTTCATTTTCTCTGTGGTTCATTTTCTCGGGGTTTCAACCCGTTCGGCGTTCCAGTCTAGGCCGGCTCGGCGCCGCGCTCGTCCGCCTCTGTCGGGTCCAGCGGGAGCTCCACGAAGAACGTCGCGCCGGCGCCCGGCTGGCTCTCCACGCGGATGGATCCGCCATGCGCGATCACGATGCAGCGCGCGATATACAGCCCAAGGCCGAGGCCGCCGAAGTTGCAGACCGACACCGCGCGCTCGAAGCGCTCGAAGATCCTGGCCTGATCCGCCTCCGCGATACCGATCCCCTGATCTCGGACCGCGAGCAGGGCGTGGCCTTCCCGCCGGCGCACGCTGACGTGAATGGGGCCGCCGGCGCCGTATTTCATCGCGTTCGACAGGAGGTTGAGCAGGACCTGCTCCACGCGAGACGGATCCCAGCGCCCGATCACGGGCTCTTCCAGATCGAGCTCGGTCCGGCAGCCCGCGTCGGCGAGCTGGTGGCTCAGCCGCTCGAGCACGTCGCGGGTCAGGTCCGCGAGACCGACGGGCGCGCGCGCGAGCGTCAGCCGCCCGGCGTTCAGCGTCGTGACGTCGAGCAGCTCGTTCACGAGGTGTCCGAGCCGCGCGAGCTGCCGATGGAAGACGCGGAGCGCCCCCTCGATCCGCTCCGGGGCGAGCTCCGCGCGCTGGTGGCGGCGCAACAGCAGCTCGACGCGCTGCGCCTGCAGCTGCAGCGAGGTCAGCGGCGTCTTGAGCTCGTGGGAGGCGACGACGAGGAACTCATCCCTCCGCGCGATGGCCTCCTGGGCGTCGGCGAACAGACGGGCGTTGTCGAGCGCGAGCGCCGCGCGGTACCCGAGCTCCTCGGCCAGCCGCAGATCGGCGGGGCCGTAGCGGCGTTGGGGCGTTGTCGAGAGCAGGGTCATGACCCCGAGGCACCGGTCGCGCGCGACCAGCGGAACCCGGAGGAACGCGTGAATATCGAGCTGCTGCAGCAGGGGCGCGGCGCGGAGGTCGCCGACCTCGGGCCGGTCGAGCGACGCCGCTGCCAGGGGCCGCAGCGCGTCCGCGACCGCGTCGGCCAGCGCGGCGGACATCCCTGCGGTCACCGTGTGTCCCAGGGCGCCGCGGGCGAGGTCGACGTCGATGACGCACCGGTCGGCCAGCTCGGGCACCGCGAGCTGCGCCACGCTCTCGAGGGTCGCGCCGTAGCCGAGGGCCATCAGCTTGCGGCTCGCCTCGGCCAGGAAGCGCTCGGCCCGCTCGGCGCGCTTGCGCTCCGTGATGTCGGTGGAGATGCCGCAGAGCGCGGGAGGCGTGGGCCCCTCGCCGAGAGGGAACTTGACCGACAGGAAGGTGTGCAGCCCGTCCTCCAGCCGCACCTCCTCCTCCCACTCCATCGGCACGCCCGCGGCGAGCACCCTCCGGTCGTGGTCTTCGATGGTCGCGGCGAGCGGAGCAGCGAACACGTCGGCGACCTTCTTGCCGAGGATCTGCTCGGGCGGCAGGCGCAAGATGTTGCCCACGTGCCGGTTGACGAGCAGGTGTCGGCCCTGGTGATCCTTGACGTAGATGGACGCCGGTGAGTTGTCGATGATGGCCTGGAGCGTCTGCTGGTTGGTCTTCAGCGCCTGTTCCGCCCGCCGTCGCTCGGCGTTCTCCTCCTCCAGCTCGGCATAGAGCAGGGCGTTCTCCAGCGAGATCGCCGACTGCGAGGCGAGCAGCTCGACGACGCTGAGCCGCGCGGGGGTGAAGGCGCCGGTGACGAGGTTGTTCTCCAGATAGAGCACGCCGAGCAGCCGGTCCTGGCGCACGATCGGGAGGCACAGCATCGATCTCGTGCGCCTGCGCCTGAAATACTCGTCCTCCATGAAGGGGTGCCGGGCGGCGGCGTCGTCGAGCAGCACGCGCTCGTGGCTGCGGCGAACATAGTTGAGGACCGACTGCGGCAGCGCGGCCGAGGACGCCTCGTCCGCGCCGAGCAGCCGCACCGCGCCGCTCGGCGCCTCGATCGCCGCGGTCCACGCATGTTCACCCCGGACGAGGAGCACGCATCCCACGTCGGCGCCCGCGTGCTCGGCCACGATGCGCAGCAGCATCTCGAGCAGGCGCGGGAGCTTGAGCTCGCCGGAGATGCGCTGCGAGGCCTTGACCACGGACAGGACGTCGAACTGCTCGGCCCGCACGGCGAAGGTGACGGTGGGCGCGATCGGCTTGCGGTCGACGAGGTGGGGATAGCGCTGGTCGAGCTGCTCCACCTTGGCGTGGGCGCCCCAGCGAAAGAACCCGGCGCGGGCCTTTTGCAGGTAGGCGCCTTCGGGGATGGACAGGCCCCGCGCGCGGTAGAACCCCGCGGCGAGCTCGCAGGCGATGGCCTCGTGCTGGACGAAGCCGCCCTCCCGCGCCGACGCGATGGCCTGCTCGTAGAGCCGGGCGGCCTCCGGGTCGTCCCCTCGGAGCCGGGCGATCTCGGCGCGGACCAGCGCGTGCTTGTGGAGGAAATTGTCGGGGCAGCTCCTGGCCCACTCGCCGAGCTGCCGCTCGCAGTCGAGGAGCTGCGCGGGGAGCGCTCCGGGCGGGGACGGCTGCGCCTCGTCGGCGAGGGTCGCCAGCGCGAGCGCGAGGTAATAGACGTTCTCGGCGATGAGCGCGTACGGCTCGGTCGTCCAGGGGTGCTCGACCGTCACGCGGGTCGCTGCGGCCAGCGCCGCCCTGGGAGAGCCGAGCACGAAGAGCGCCTGAGCCTCCAAGCTGTAATAGAGACCGCGGGCGCCCTGGAGATCTCCCTCGCTCAGCCGCGCCTCGAAGGTCGACCGATCCAGAGCGGCGCCGTCCAGCGTCGGGAAGTGGACCGGCCTGCCTCGCAGCGTCTGGATCATGGCGTGGCCGCCGACGAGGGCGCTGTGCGCGAACGCGTAGCCGGCCCTGCGCACGAAGCCGAGGCGCTCTTCGAGCTCGTGGAGCACGTTCTCCAGCGGCTCGCCAGAGAGCAGCGGGAACAGCGCGGCCCAGATGCAGTTGAAGCACGCCATGTTCAGATGACCGGAGTCGGCCGCGGCGCTGAAGCCGGCGCGCGTATAGGGATACGTCTCTCTGTAGTGGCGTGTCCAGAAGACGACCATCTGCCCGAAGAGGGTGAACACCAGCGATTTCGTGGTGAGAGAGCCGCTCCTGTCTGCCAGGTCGTAGCCGAGCTTGCCGAAGAGGTAAGCCTCCTTGTATCGCCCGAACCGCGGGCCGATCAGCCTCGCGAAGGCGGCGTACGCGAGGGCGGAGCTCTCGGCGTTGCCGTGGAGCAGGCTGAGCTTGACCATGCGCATGACGAGCAGATAGTGCAGGTCGTGGTCCACGAAGATCGCAGGGGCCGTCACCCCCTGCAGCACGTCCATCATGACCTTGATCTCCGGGTGCGTCATGGGCGGCAGGCGGATCAGGTCCTCGATCGGCCGGTCGCGCAGGGCCTGCCAGACGCTCTTCGTCTCCTCATCGAGCCGCGCGCCTGAGGGGTGGAGCGGAAGATCGATGTCGCAAGCGCGGAGCCACGAGAGCCCGATCTCCACCGCGCGGGCGCATTGTCCGCGGGTCTGGGAGATGGCGGCGGCGAGCTCGACGGCGGCGGCCGTCTCGATCTTGGTCCTCGCGCGATCCATGAGCTCTCCCAGGAGCCGCTCGGCTTCCTCGAAGCTGCCGGTGATGTACGCGGAGCGCGCGCGCTCGAGGCTCAGGTCATAGGTCAGCTGGTACTGCGTCTCCCAGCGATCCTCGCCGAGGAGGGCCATGCCCGCGGCGAAGAGGGCGCCCGCAGACTCGTGGGCCGCCGCGGCCCGGGCTCGCCTGCCGGCGCGGAGGTTCAGCGCGGCGAGGTCGCCCCGCTCCGCCGGGGAGCGGATGAGCGCGGCGCCGCGGTTGAGGTGGCCGACGATGTCGAAGAGCGCCTCCTCGCGCTCGCCCGCGCTTTGCCCCTTCAGGAGCAGCCGGCCGATGCAGAGGTGCACCTCGGCGAGCTGCGCCGCCGGGATGAGCGCGTGAGCGGCCTGCTGCACGCGGTCGTGGAGGAACCGGTAGTCGCCGTTCCGGCGGAGGAGCAGCCCCTCGCGCACAGCCTCCTCGAGCGCGTCACGGAGCTCCGCCGCCCGACGGTTCGCGACCACCGCGAGGGTGTCGAGGGTGAGGCTGCTGCCGAGGCACGCGGCGAGCTTGAGCGCGTCCTGCGTCGAGGCCGAGAGTCGCTTCAGCTTGCCCACCATCAGGTCGATGACGTTGTCGCTGAAGCCCTTGTCGCGGATCGCGGCGATGTCCCATCGCCACGCCGCCTTGCCCGCGTCGAAGGCGATGAGCCCCTCTTCGTGCAGCGCGAGCAGGAACTGGAGCACGAAGAACGGGTTGCCGCCGGTCTTCTCGTAGACCAGCCGCGAGAGCGGCTCGACCTCGTCGGCGCCGGCGTGGACCGCCCCGGCGACGAGCGCCCCGACATCGGAGGCCGAGAGCGGCGCGAGGACGATGTCGCTGATGACGGCGCCGCGCCTCCGCGCGTCGGCCAGCATGAGCGACAGCGGGTGCGCCGGACCGACCTCGTTGTCCCGGTAGGCGCCGATCAAGAGGAGGTGCTCGGCCTCGGCGTACGTGACGAGCTGATCGAGCAGCTGGAGGCTCGCCGCGTCGGCCCATTGCAGATCGTCCAGGAAGAGCACCATCGGGCGCTCCTTCTGCGCGCACGCCGCGACGAAGCGCTGGAGCGTCGCGTGGACCCGGTGCCGGGCCTCGACCGCCGGGAGCTCCGGCGCGGGCGGCTGTGGGCCGAGGAGCAGCTCGAGCTCGGGGAGCACGCCGGCGAGCAGCCCGCCGTTCGGGCCGAGGGCCTCCCGGAGGCGCTGCCTCCAGCGCTCGAGCTCCTCCTCGCTCACGCACAGGATTTCCTGCACCAGCCCCCGGAACGCCTGGAGAAAGGCGTGGTACGGCATATCCCTCTTGAGCTGATCGAACTTGCCCGAGAGGAAGAACCCCCGCTCCCTCACGACCGGTCGGTGCAGCTCGGCGACCAGCGACGACTTGCCGATGCCCGAATAGCCCGACACGAGCACGAGCACTGGCCGGTCCTGCGTCACCACCCGCTCGAACGCGGCGAGCAACGCCTCCACCTCGCGCTCGCGCCCGTACAGCCGCTGCGGGACCTGGAACCGGTCCGAGACGTCGCGCTGCCCGAGCGGGAAGCGCTCGATGGCGCCGCTCGCCCTCCACCGGGCGAAGCACGCGTCCAGGTCGTGCCGCAGCCCGAGCGCGCTCTGGTAACGCTCCTCGGCGGCCTTGGAGAGCAGCTTGAGCACGACCGCGGACAGGAGCGGGGGAATCGAGGGGACGAGCGCGTGCGCCGCCGGCGGCTTCTTCGCGATGTGGCAATAGACCCATTCGACGGGATCGCTGGCCCGGAACGGCAAGGCGCCGGTCAGCATCTCGTGGAAGGTGACGCCGAGGGAGTACAGATCGGTCCGCTCGTCGATCCAGCGGTTCATCCGGCCTGTCTGCTCGGGCGCCATGTAGGCCAGCGTCCCCTCGATGAGCCCGTGGTGGACGACGTCCTGGGGCTCCCGGGGCGAAAGACAGGCGATCCCGAGGTCGGTGATCTTCACCTGCCCGGTCTCGGCGTTGTAGAGCAGGTTCTGGGGCTTGATGTCCTTGTGGATGACGTGGTGCCGGTGCAGCTCGGCGAGCGCGTCGGTCAGGCGGAGGGCGAGGGGGAAGAATCGTTCGAGCGGCATCGGCTCTCCGAGGAGCCGTTCGAGCGAGCGGCCGCCGAAGTCCTCCAGGATCAGCGCCGCCTGGCCGCCGACCGATCCGAGCCCATGGGCCTTGGCGATGGCCGGCGTGTTCAGCGCCGCGGCGACCTCGTGCTCGTGGCGCAGCCGCCCGAGGGCGCGAGCGTCGGCGTGGTCGCGTCGCAGGACCTTGAGCACCACGGGGAGGCCGTCGTCCTCGCGCACAGCCCGGTAAAGAACGGTGTCCGAACCCTCGCAGAGGACCGCGATGATGGCATAACGGGACGACGCCCCGTGTTCGGTGCAGACGGGAATCGTGTTCACAGGCGCGGTGCGGCGGGGAATGTGCGATGCATGCTGCCATGGTCGGCGCGCATCGCCATCGCTTTGAGCGGGCGAGGCGCCGCCGTCCGCCGCTCGACCGAGCCCTCGTTCAGCAGCGCTCGGAAGCGCTCGATCGCCGAGGGGCCGCTCCGCGGAAATCCTGGAACCTCGAGCGCTTGACGTGAGCTGCGGCCGCGCAGCGGAGGGGCCAGCTACGGGCCAGGCGGGATCTCTGCGCTCGGGACCGGGCGCGGTCGCGGGCCTGCGCCGCACCGGCGCGGGCCCCGCGACTCCGGCGCTGGCTCAGGGCGAGCCGGTGTACTTGAACTCGAGGAGCGCTCCCGGGTTCTCCAGGACGTTCGTGGCGCCGCCGTTCGGTCCGCCCGTGTTTCCGGCGGTGTCCGTGATGACGTAGAGCGTCCGGCGGTCCGGGCTCCAGGCGAGATCGCGGTAGCGGTTCGTGGTGTCGAAGTGGACGACGGGCTCGCCGACCACGGATTTCCCGTTCGGGCTCAGCTTCACCCGGTAAAGCGCGCCCTTCTTCAGGCTGGTCATCAGGAGAGAGTTCCCCCACCCGGGGATGCCGTGCCACCCCGTGGGGTAGTAGTGGAGCGACGAGGGCGCGATCGTCGGCCAGCACATGTACTGGAGGAACCCGCACGCCGGATCGAAGAACTGGTAGTCGTCCTCGACGGTGAAGAAGGTGAGGAGCGGCTCCTTGAAGTCCGGATGGCTGAAGGCGCTCTCCTCTTGCTGTGGGACGGAGGGCGGGGCCTGGTAGTCGTTCCACGCGAGCTCCTCGCACGGCGTCGGGCTCGAGGCCGACCAGTTGTCGTACGTGTAGGCCTGGTTGTCCTGATAACCCGCGACGTGGGGCCAGCCGTAGTTCTTGCCGGGCTTGATGAGGTTCAGCTCGTCGTCGGTCTTCGGCCCATGCTCGTTCGAATACAGCCTGCCGCCGCGACCGAACGTGAGGCCCTGCGGGTTGCGGTGGCCGTACGAGTAGATATGGCTCCGGACGCCGTCGATCCGCGGGTTGTCGTGCGGGATCGACCCGTCGAGGTTCAAGCGCAGGATCTTGCCGACGTACGTCGACCAGTCGTGCGCCGCGACCTGGGCCTTCGTGGGCAGAGCCTGCGCGCGGATGGGGATGCACTTCCTGCCGAACTGGTTGTTCCCCTGATCGCCGATCGTGTAATAGAGCTTCCGATCAGGGCCGAACAGGAGCCGCGCGGAGTTGTGATCGTCGCTCCCCGGCAGGCCCGTGATCACGTCGAAGGGGCTCCCCAGCGTCTGGGTCGCCGGGTCGTACGTGTAGCGGCGGATCTTCGTCCTGCGGTCCACCTCCGTACCGGGGTCGGCGTCATAGGTGTACGAGACGTACACGTAGTCTCTCCCCTTGCCTTTCAGCAGATCCGGGTGCAGCGCCAGGGCCAGGAGGCCGTCCTGCCCCCCCGACTGGTACACCTCCGAGATGGTGATCGCCGTGGTCCGCACGCCGTCCTCCGGCCTCACGCGCACGACGCGCTTCGCGGTGCGCTCGGTCAACCACAGGGTGTCGTCCGGCCCCCAGACGATCCGCATCGGATACTCGAAACCCCGGGTGATCTCGCGCGACGTGAAGGACGTGTCGTCGGCGGCGGCCTCGTTATCGTCGAAATCATGGGCGAAGATGGCGTCGGCGTGAGCTTCGACCGGCTCGTCGAGGGGATCCGCTTGGACGCACCCGATGACGGCCAACGAAGCCGTGGTGAGCAAACCAACTTGAGCCAGGAAAACAGCTGGGCCGCGTGAGATAACAAGCGACATAGAACTACCTCACTGTTTCGTTTCAAGTGACGTTGCCGACCAAATCCCACCGCTCCAGGCCGCGGTGGACGCGCTGGACAAAGCCTCGGCATCTACCGGGGACCGCATGGCTTCCGGTAAGGTGCACCCCCGATTAGGGTAAGGTCTTTACTATAGCAAGCGCAGAGGTCGTCCGCACTGTCAAGGTTGATTTACGACGCCGGCACATGACCAACGCGTGGCCGAGACGACGAGTCTAGTGGCACGGAGGTTGCTGCTATGGCCAGCGCGTCACGCTTCACGCGACGCGCGACGCGGAGGCGAGCCTCGCAGCGAGCCATCGCTGGCAGCGAGAGCACGATAGCGGCGCTCGCGCGGAGAGGGCGAATCGGCGAGATGCCGAGTGAGCCTCTCTCTTCATCCTCTTGGCGTCCTTGGTGCCTTGGCGGCTCCCTTCTCTGGGGCGTTCTGGTGAGAAGGAGATGAACCGCCAAGGACGCCAAGGATGCCAAGGAGAGGATCGCTCGATTCTCCCGGCGTGCTCCGCGCCTCGGCGGCGTTCTTCTCGGGGGGGGCGTGTCAGGAAGGGCTGAGCGCCGCTCGTTGCAGACGCGCAGGAGCGCGGCGCGCTTACTTGGCGGGCGCCGGCTCCGCGGGCGCGCGGAGCGGATCGATCGAGCGCGGGGTCCCGAACCCGGGGCCCCCGAGCGCGGTCTCGATCTTCTGATACACGCCCTCCCGCCCCGCGGAGCGCGCCGCGTCGAGGAGGACGTCATTGCGGTAGAGCGTCAACGTCAGCCCCGTCACGACCGACAGCGCGAGCATCAGGCGCTGCGCCCGGCCCGTGTCGCGCGCCCGCGCGCGCGGCGGCGCCTCGACGGCCTCGGCCGGCTGGATCATCAGCAGCGGGGCGCGCAACTCCGGCATCCCGGGCGGCGGCGTCGGCCGGGACGCCGCGAGGATCGCCGCCGGGGGCGCCTGCACCTCGGTCCGCGTCACGAGGTTCGGCGAGCTGTCCAGCTCCTCGATCGGCATCGTGGGTGAGACCGGAAACATGATGGACGACAGGCTCGACACCACCGGCGTCGGATGATCCGAATCCATGTTCCGCGACGGAGGACTGGGCGGCGGCGGCGGAACCCGCCGCGCCGTGCTCGCCGGAGCCCGCGCCGACTCGGCCGGCGGGTCCGCGTCGAGCCCCGCCACCACGCCGAGCGGCTGCCAGGTGGCCATCCCGGGCTTCCATATCTTCGTGGACTCGTCGATGACGTCGAGCCGGAACAGATCGTCGAGCTTCTCCAATGTGAGCACCTTAATGTCGTCAGGCGCGATCGCGACGTGCCAGAGATTCTCGCGATCGTCGGCCGCCGGAGCGGGCGGCGCCGGGCGCATGGTCGAAGCGGGCGGCGCCGGGCGCATGGTCGAAGCGGGCGGCGCCGGGCGCATGGTCGAAGCAGGCGGCGCCGGGCGCATGGTCGAAGCGGGCGGCGCAGAGCGGGTGGGTGAAGCGGGCGGCGCCGGACGCCTGGCCGGAAGGGGCGGCGGTTTCATACAAAGTCCTCCCTTGCGCGCCTGAGGATGCCACGGCCCGAGCGCACCTGTACACACCGACATGCGGCGCGGCGCGCTTTCGAGACGGTACGGATTTTTTCAGCGAATTGCGGTGCGACCCGTGGCGCTGGCGGGATCCTCGCCATGTAGGTATTCTCGCGGCCGATGGGGGCGGAGCATGGAGGCATTCATGAGCACAGCGGGTGAGGTCGGGGCCAGCAACAGCGCTGGATCGTCCGGCTTCTGGCGCTGGGTCCGGCTCGTGCCGGCGCTCCTCCTCGTCGCGAGCGCGACGTTCGTGGCGGCCTACTACGTTCCGCTCCGCCGCGCTCACTTGCTCCTGATCGAGGAGCAGCGAAGGTCGAACCAGCGAGGCAAAGACCTCGAACAGACGCTGAGCCAGGTGCGCGGAGAGCTCCAGCAAAAGACCGCGCAGGTCGAGAAGCTCGACGCGGAGCGACGGCAGACCGAGGACGCCAAGAAGTCGGGCCTCGCGCGGATCGAGCAGCTCAAGACCGAGCTCGCGGGGAAGCTCGACAAGCAGATCAAGAAGGGGACCGCGGCCGTCGCCGTCGCGGACGGTCAGGCGTTCGTCGCGCTCCCGGAGACGGCGGTGTTCCTTCCCCACAAGCTCGACGTGAGCCCGCAGGGCCGAGCCCTCTTGTGCCATGTCGCGGGCGCCGTCGCGGCCCTCGGCCAGGCGCCGATCCGCGTGGGCGCGGTCAGCGGCCCTCCGGACCAGGTGTCGCCCGCGCTGCAGAGCGGCTATCCGACGCCGTGGGCGCTCTCCGCGGCCCGGGCGGCGAGCGTCGCGCAGACCCTCCAGGACGCGTGCTCGCTGCCAGGAGCCCGGCTGTCCGCGGTCGGGCACGCCGAGCACGACCCCGCCGGCGCCGCGCTCGGGGAGAGCAAGCTGCCCGCGGGGCGGGTCGAGATCTCCATCGCGCTGCCGGGCGAGCCGGGCGACGCGAAGTGACCGGCGCGAATTGACCGGCGCGCGGCGTGCCCGCGGCTCAGCGCGGGTCGCGCAGCGCCTCCGCGCGCCGCGCCGCCGCGCGCCGCAGCGCGCCCGCGTCGACGTGGCGCGCGCCGGCGGCCGAGCAGCGGAGCACCCGCTGGAACGCCGCCCGCGCCTGCGCCCGCTCGCCCCGCGCCAGCAGCGCCTCCCCGAGCAGGAACCACCCCTCGAGGTGCTCCGGATCGGCGTTGAGCAGCGTCGCCAGCACCTGCTCCGCCTCGTCGGCGCGCCCGGCGCCCAGCAGCCTCGCCGCCGCCTCCGCGCCGGCCTCCCGCGCCGCCGCGCCCGCGCCCGCGCCCGCCGAGGCCGGCCCCTCCTCGGCCAGCGCGCCGGGCGCCCGCGGGCTCGCCGGTTCGACCTCGGCATCGCCCTCCGACCGCTGCAGCCAGCCCGGCGCCGGGCCCCGCCGGAGCTCCGGCGGCAGCGGCAAGATGCCCTCCGCGGGCGACAGGACGACGTGGCCGCCAGGGACGAGCTCCGCGGCGAGCCGCCCGAGCAGGCGCGGCACCTGCTCCCGCTCGAAATAGATGAGGACGTTGCGGCAGAAGATGACGTCGAACGGCCCCGCCCCGAGCGCCGGCTGCGCGTCCGTCAGCGACGCCACCTCGAAGCGCACGCGCCGCCGCAGCGCCTCCGGCACCCGCTCGGCCCACGGCGCCGGCAAGGGCGCGCCCACCGAGCGCCGCTGCGGCAACAGGCCGCTCCGCGCCACCGCGATCGCGACCGGGTTGACGTCGGTGCCCAGCACCGCCGCGTCCACCCCCGCCGCCTCGGCGCACGCGGCGGCGCTGTACGCCTCCTCGCCCGTCGAGCAGCCCGCGCACCAGAGGCGCAGCGGGCCCGGCCGCAGCGGCGCGAGGTCGGCCAGCACGCGCCCGAGGCGCTCGAACTGCTCCGGGTGCCGGTAAGCCGCCGTGTGCCCGATCGTCGCGGCGTCGAGCAGCATCGCCAGCGAGGCCGCCTCCCCGGCCTGGGCCACGCGCTCGACGTACTCCGCCTCGCCCAGCCCGGCCCGCTGCGCGCGCTCCCGCACGTGCAGGTAGAGCGGCTCGGGCCACCGCGACGGCGCGTGGCCGAGCCGCGGCGACAGGACCCGCGCGAGGGCGAGCTCCAGCGGGCGATCATCCTTCACCGAGCACCCACCTCCGCGCGAGCTCGACGAAATCCGCGACGCGGATCGGCCGCACCCGCGGCGACGAGAGCAGCGCCGCGCGCGGCATGGCCGGCGCGCTGCACTCCGAGGGCTCCTGCGCGAAGCCGAGGCCCCCGCCGTCCACGAGCGCCGGCAGCGCCCGGGCGCCGTCGCTCCCGAGGCCCGACAGCACCAGCGCGGCGACCCGCCGGGCGAGCGGCGCCGCCGACGCGAACAGGACCTCCGCCGACGGCCGGTGCCCGCCCACCGGCCCGTCGCCCGTCAGCTGGATCCGCCCGCGCCCGTCGATGGCCATGTGCGACCCCGACGGCGCGAGCAGGAACTCCGGCGAGAGCGCGTCGCCGGCGCGCGCCGGCCGCGCCCGCGCGCCCAGCGCGCGGAGCGCCCGCGCGAGGTCCCGCTCCCGCCGATCCGGCAGGTGCTGCACGATCAGCACCGGCACCTCGAGGGGCCCGAGCCCCCGCGCCAGCGCCTCCAGCGCGGGGATCGCCCCGGTCGAGCCCGCGACGAGGATCACGCGCCCGCCCCGCGCCGCGACCGGCCGCCGGGCCGCGCGGAGCACCGCGGCGCGCAGCCGCGCCCGGGCCGGGGCGCCGGCGAGATCGCGCTTCTCGAGGCCGTCGACGGCGCCCTGCGCCAGCGCCTCGCGGACCGCGGCCGAGCCGCGCGGGAGCGAGCTGACCACGATCACCCCGGCGCGGGCGGAGATGGCCCGGATCACGGACAGCCCGTCGAGCTCGGGCATGAGCAGGTCCACGAGCACCACGTCGGCGATCGCGACCGCGGGCAACGCCAGGAGCTCCGCCCCGGTCCGCGCCCGGCCCACCACGCGGATCCCCGCGTCCTCCTCCAGGATCGCCTCGAGCAGGCCCGCGGCGATGTCCGAGTCGTCGGCGATCACGACCCGCGTCGTCACGCGGCACCGAGGCTTTCCGCGACGATCCGGCGCAGCTCCTCCTCGACGAACCGCTGCTTCGACAGCACCGCGCGCACGCCGAGCTCGCGCAGCGCGGCGACGTTCTCTGCGTGGGTCGCGGCGGTCTGCGTCGTCAGCACCACGACCGGCACCCGGGCGAGCGCGGGCGTGCGCCGGAGCTCCGCCACCATCTCGAGGCCGCTCATGTACGGCATCTCGAGGTCGGTCAGCACCACGTCCGGCGGCGCCGCCCGCGCGCGCGCGAGCCCCTCGCGGCCGTCGCTCGCCTCCTCCACGCGCAGGCCGATCGCCCGCAGGATCCCGGAGAGCAGCTCCCGCGCGACCGGGGCGTCTTCTACGACCAGCGCGAGCGGCTCGCGCTTGGGCACGACCAGCGCGAGCGGCTCGCGCTTGGGGACGACCAGCGCGAGCGGCTCGCGCTTCGGCGCGCCGGCCGCCGCGCGCGCCGGCGCCTCCCGGGGCGCCTGCCGCGCCCACGCGAACACCCGCTCGACGTCGAGGAGCAGCATCGCCTCGCCGTCCGCCGTCGGCGCCACGCCGCGCACGAGCGGCGAGCTCCACGGCAGCTCCTCCGACCGGACGAGGGCGACGAGCCGCGGGTTCTCGTACCCGTCCACGCTCACCGCGAACAGGCCCGCGGCGTGGTGCAGCACGAGCGCCGCGTCCCCCGGCGCGGGCTGGCCCCCGTCGCCGAGCACCGCCCCGAGCGCGTAGAGCGGCACGAGCTCCACGCCCGAGCCGCCGGCCAGGCGCACGCGCGGCCCCTCCGAGGTGTGCAGCACCTCTTCCAGCAGCATCACCGAGTGCACGGCGTGCGTCGGCACCGCGCACCGGAACCGGCCGCAGGTGACGGGGACCACCTCCTCGCCGTGGGGGCTCTTCGGCACGACGAGCAGGATCGTCGTCCCGAGGCCGGGCCTGGAGTCGACCCGGACCTGCCCGCCCAGCGCGCCGATCTCCCGCGCCACGACGTCGAGCCCGACGCCCCGGCCCGAGATCGCGCCGACGCTGCGGGTCGTGGTGAGCCCGTGCGCGAACAGGTACGGGATGAGCTCGGCGTCGTCGAGGGACGCGACGTCCGGGACCGCGTCGGCGAGCACCTCGCGCAGGCGCGCGAAGTCGACCCCGCCGCCGTCGTCCTTCACCTCGACCCGCACGGCGGCGTCCGTCTGGACCACGGTCACCGCCACCGCCCCGCGCGCGGGCTTGCCGCGGCGGGCGCGGACGTCCGCCGGCTCGATGCCGTGGTCGACGGCGTTGCGCACGAGGTGCAGCAGCGCCGGCTCGAGGCGGCGCTCCACGGCGGCGTCGAGGAGCCCCGTCCCCAGGGCCCGCACCTCGACGTCCTTGCCCAGCATGCGCGCCGCGCTCCGGGCGGCGAGCGACACCTGGTTCAGGAGGCGCTCGGTGCGCACCACCGACGCCCTGCGGACCACCTCGTCGAGCTCGCCGAGCGCGCGCCCGGCCGCGAACTCGTTGCTCGACCAGTCGGCGCGCACGGCGCCGAGGAGGCGCTCGATCTCCGCGCCGTAGCCGAGCGTCTTCGTGATGCGCTCCGCGACCCGGTCCGCGGCGGCCCCCCGGGGGTCGATCTCGACGAGCAGCGCGCGGAGCATGCGCTGGGCCTCGCGGAGCCGCCGCTGGAGGACCTCCCGCTCGCCGTGGAGCCGCTGCATCTCGTGCAGGACCGCCCCGACCGCCGCGGCGTCGAGGGCCGCGGGCGGGGCGGCCTGGTCCGGCGCGTCCGCCGGGTCGAGCCGCGGCGGCAGGGCGCTCTCGATCGCGGGGGCGGGCGGCGGCGCGGGCTCTCCGGCGGGGGCGCCCGTGAGCTCCGCGTGCGCCGCGCGGAGGGTCTCCTGCACGGGGCCGAGGTCGAGCGCGGCCGCCTCGCCGGCGCTCGCCGACAGGAGCCCGAGCGCCTCCAGCGCGCCGAGGAGGCTGTCGCCGGTGAGCTGCGTGGGGCGCGCGCCGCCCCGCACCGCGTCGATGACGGTCTCGGCCAGCTCGGCGAGGTCGCCGCACGCGGCGAGCTCCAGCATGTGCGCCTCACCCTTCAGCGTGTGCAGGAGGCGGCGCAGGACCGGGAGGTTGCCGGCCTGGCCCTGCTCGAAGCCGAGCCAGAGGTCGGTCGCCTGGGCCACGCGGTCCGGCATGGCCCGGTGGAACGCGGCGACGAGGTCAGCCCGGCTCCTCATCCGCGTCCGCCTCGTCGCTGGCTGCCTTCTCGCGCTTCGCCCCGGCCGGCTTCACCCGGAAGGCCCGCGCCGTCGCCTTGAGCGCGTGCGACAGCTGGAGCAGCGACTCGGCCGAGCGCGTCGCGTCCGCGCTGCTCGTCAGCGTGTCGTTCACCGCCCCGACGATGTCGACGATCGCGGTCTTCACCTGCGCCGTCCCCTCGCGCTGGTGGTCCACGGCGTCCGAGATCTTGGCGGCGGCGGCGGCCGTGTCGCGGGCCAGCTTGATGCCGTCCTCGGTCGCGAGCACGGACGCGTGGGAGGCCGCGTGCATGTCCGCCACGAGCTTGCGGATGTCGCGCACCGAGTCCATGACGTGCTCGGACAGCCGGCGCATCTCGGCGGCCACGAGCGAGAACCCGCGCCCCACCTCGCCGGCCTTGGTGCCCTCGAGGGCGGCGTTCAGGGCGAGCAGGTCCGATTTGTCGGCGATGCTCTGGATCAGCGAGAGGATCTCGCCGATGCGGTCCGAGTGGGAGCTGACGAGGCGCGTCTGCTCGGCGGTGCGCTGGACGCTGACGAGGCTCCGCTGGGCCATCTCGTGCACGGTGGCCGCGTCCTTGGCGATGTGATCGGCGCTGGCGGTCAGGGCCTCCACCGTCCGGCGGATCTCCTCGAGCGCCGCGTTCTGCTGGTTGGCGGTGGTCTCCTGCTCGCGCACCGACGAGAACATCCCGGCCGCGGCCGACGCGACCTCCGACGAGGTGTTGCCGATGCGCGTGGCGAGCTCCTGGAGGCTCGCGACCATAGCCCGGAAGGCGGCGAAGAGCTCCCCGTCGCCGGTGATCTTGCAGGTGAAATCGCCGCCCGCGACCCGCTTCGCCGTCTCCTGGAGCTCGCGCAGCTGGGTGTTCATCCGCTCGAAGGCGCTGGCCATGTCCCCGAGCTCGTCGTCCGAGATCCGGAGCGACAGCCGCGCCGACACGTCGCCGCGGGCGATGCGGTCGGCCGCCTCCTTGATGTGGGCCATCGAGCGGGTCATGCGCGCCGAGATGACCCACGCGAGGCCGAGGCCGAGCAGCATGATCCCCGCCGACTGGAGGGCGATGGTCCTGCGCGCGTCGGCGCGGCGCTGGGCGATCCGGTCGCTGCGCAGCCCCACGGCGAGCGTCCCGAGCTGGCGGTCGCCGTTCCGCGAGCGGATCGGGGCCTCGCTGACGACGACGCCCCCGTCGCCGTCGCCCCGCACGTCCGCCGAGCTCCCGGGCGCCTGCACCGCGCCGATCGCGGCGATGCGCGCGCCCTTTTCGTCGTAGACGGACACCCAGCTGACCAGGGGATCGGTCATGGCGGCCCGCAGGGTGTCCGGGAAGGTCTCCGGCGGCTGCTCGAGGTCCATGGCGACGCCGATGGGCTCTTTCAGCATCGTGGCGAGGATCCCGGCGCGCTCGTGCAGCTCGGCCTCGCTCGCCCGCGCCGTTCGGTCGGGGATCAGCCACAGATCGAGCGCCGACAGCACGATGGCGACCGACGCCACGAGGGCGGCGATCTTCCAGCGGATGGAGCGAAAGTTGAGCATGGCGGCGGAGGAGGAGGATCGATGAGGGTCGCTGATCGATGGCGGACGCTGCGGGAGAGATCGTGAGTCGCGAGCCGTGAACCGTGAATCCTGAGAGGGGCGACGCGCCGTGTCGGCCGGCCGGCGGCCGGGGTCGCGAGGGCCCTAGTCGACGATGCGGGCGAGCCGGAGGAACTGCGGATCGAAGCGGAGGCCGATGGCGTTGGCGTGCTTCACGTTCAGGAGGAGCTCGGGCTTGGTGCCGGCGAGCGCCACGGCCACGGCGCAGCCGCGCTTCGTGTCGTCGCCGTCGCCGCACACGACGATGCGGACCACGGCGCCCTCGCGAGGCGGGATGTCGGGGATGGCCGCGGCGAGCCCGCGCGCCACGTAGACCACCTCGGCGCCGCCGGCGCGCAGCGCCTCCTGCAGCTGGGCCTTTCCGGTGTACGTCACGCGCAGGACGGTCGCCTGCCGGCTGGCCACGGTCGTCTTCGCGGCCAGCTTCGAGAGCACGGCGGCCATCGCGTTCGCGTCCTCCGCGCTCTCGCCCGACTCCCCCCCGACGACGGCGAGCACGGCCGCGCCCTTCCGGCTCGCGAACCCGCTCTCGTAGCCGATCGAACGCAGGAGGATGGCGCCCCTCAGCTCGTACGGGACGGAAGCGGCCGAGCGGCCCTCGGCGCTCGCGGTGGTGACGAGCAGGAGGGCCATCAGCATTCGAATCGAGGAGCTCGGAAACGCCATGGGTCTCTGGTCAGCCTTGAACGACCGCGAACGGATCTTCGATGGGCGCCGCATCAGGCGCCGATGTCGGGGAGGCGGCGGGCGTCGACCACCCAGTGCAGGGCGCCGTCGATCTCGGCGAGCCCGACGACGTGGGGCAGCGCCAGGATCTCGGCGAGGAGCTCCGGCAGCGGCCACACGCGCTCCCGGTCGACCTGCGCGAGCCGGGGGCGCGCGCAGGCGATCGCCCGGGGGGTGCCGCCGGTCGACAGGCGCACGGTCCGCGTGGCCGGCTCGGGGGCCGCGCCCGCCGCGCGGCCCGGGGCGGGGTCGCCCGAGAGGCTGGCGCCGGGCTCGGGCGCGGGGTCGCCCCAGAGGCTGGCGCCGGGCTCGGGCGCGGGGCCGCCCTCGGCGAGGAGCACCTGCTGCGCTGGCACCGCGCATCGCACCCCGGCGTGCAGCATGGCGACCACGGCCCCCACGTCACCGCTCCTTGCCGGCGAGGCGCCGGACGAGGGCTGGCAGGCGATCGAGGTTGCGCTTCGAGAGGACCGCGTCCGCCTGGACTTCCATCTGCAGCTGCTCGAGCTCACGCTCGGAGTGCCCGGACATCAGGATGACGCTGAGGTGCCCGAGCCGCTGGTTCTTCCGGAACAGGGTGAGCAGCCGGTCCCCGCGGATGGTCGGCATGAAGACGTCGACGACGACGATCCGCGCCTGATGCCGGACGATGGCCTGGGTCGCCCCGATGGGGGAGGGGAGCGCGACCACCTGAAAGCCGGCCGAGCGCAGCAAACGGGAGACCTCCTCCCGGGCGATCTCGCTGTCGTCGATGACGAGCACCGGCGGGCTCGGCGGCGCGCTCGACGGCGATCTCGGCGGCGGAAACGTGCTCGTGGGCGTCCCCGCGTCATCGACCGGATCGGCCGGGGGCCTCGGCCTCGTCGTGGGAGATCGGGAGCTCGGATCGCTCATCGACCCAACCAGGCGGACGGATCGTCGCGCGGCGCGACGGACGGCTGCGGCGCGCCCTCGGAAGCGTCGAGCAGGTGGAGCACGTCGAGGAAGGTTACTACTCCCTCGCTGGTGTCGACCACAGCTTTCGGCGCGAGCTCTCCGAACACTTTTACCGCGGCAACACACCGCGTCTTGCCGGCGGGCAAACCCAGGTAACCCCGCTGCGTGCGGCAGACGACGATGCGGAGCGGCGCGGCCTCCGGCTCGGCGAGCGGGGCCGACACGATCACGATGATCCTGCCGCGGTCCTGGAGGATGCCCATCACCCGCGGATCGGCGCGCGGCAGCGGCAGGGGCGTGCGCCATGCGATCACCTCTTCGACCTGCTGGGCCCTCAGGGCGAAGGTCACCGGGCCGAGCTCGAAGAGCAGGAGGTCGACAGCGGCCCTCTCGCGCGGCCCCTTGTCCGGGCTGTCGTCGCGCAGGTCGAGCAGCGCGTGAACCTGAGTGAGCGCGTCGGACAAGGTGTCCTCGATGTATCACAACGGCTGAGGCCGGGGAGCGGGTTTTGCGCTCGTTCTCGTGGATTCATGCGGTATCGGGGGTCTTCTGACTCACCAGGCCAGCCGCGCTGTCCCGCGGCGCCCTCTCGCTCCCCTGCGGGGCTCGGGGTGGCGCGCTGCGCCGCGCCCGGGCGGCGCGCTGGCTGAGCGCGCGCGCAGTGACGCCCGCGCGACCGTGATCCCAGTGCGGCTGGACGCCCGGCGGCGTCCGTGAGCGGCTTCGGCCGAGGCGCCGACATGGTTGTCCAGGCGGGTGCGCAGCGACCTGAAGCGACCGCGCGCATCGACGCTCGGCGTGGGTGGCGACGCGCGCGTCAGGGCATCGGGTACACGAGCGAGAGCCCGGCGACGCACATCTCGTCGAACGTGCTCCCCTCGCCGTAGGCCACGTCGATCGTCGAGGTCATGTGAGCCTCCTTGAGCGCCTTGACCACGTAGGGGTTCTCCGTCGAGTTGTTGTACGTGCACCGGATCTGGAGCACATCGCCCGGCTCGAGCGTCGGCAGCGACTCGATGGGCGCGTCGTACGCGTACGAGCGCTGCCAGGCGAACTCCCACTTCGGCGCGTGCGCCAGGCACTCCTCCTCGGGTTGATCGGGCGAGCCGTTCGCCCGCGTGACCGTCACCTTCTGGTCGAAGCCCAGGTAGTGCATGTGCAGGAGCTGGCCATAGACGCGCGTGCCCGGCGGGATCGGTATCGCTTGCGCCACCGGCGAGTCTGCGGCCGGGACCGTGAACTGCTGCGTCTCCACGTGAGCCTTGCTGTCCGCGGGGACGAGGAACTCGACGCCGTCCTTGTCGCCCGGCCCGGGCAGCAGCCCGAAGCCAAGCTCGTTGACCGGCTCTTGGAAGTTGCCGATCATGTGGTACAGGAAGCCGTACTTCGGCTTCTCGCTGGTGAGCCTGAGCTGGAGGCGCGTCAGGTCCGGGTCGGCCGTGGTGCCGGCGGGGTGGTAGTGGACCTGCATCAGGAGGAGCGACCCTTTCGGGATCAGCTGACCCACCCCGTCGGGCAGATCGATGGGGTCGGCGCCGGGAGCCCAGGCCACGAGCACCTGGAGATCCCCCAGGATCGAGCCCTCCTCGACCTCGCCTTCGCCGCACGGAAAGCTCCCGTCGGGGCCGGCCAGGTCCGCGATCGACCGCGTTGGATCGATGGCGATCACCCCGTGATGAACGACCTTGTTGTTGCCGGGCACCACCTGGAGTCCATTCAGGTACTGGTCCTCGGCGAGCTCGGGATCGATGACGAAGCAGCGGAACTCGTCCCGCTCGCCGGAGGTGACGTAGGGCTCCTTCGGATGAACCTCGAGGGTCGCGCCCGGCAGGTCGGGGCTCTTCGGCACGAACGCGGCGGGCGCGTCCTTCGGATCTCCCTCGGGGCAGCCGGCTTCGTTCCAGGCCTCCAGCGTGCTGATCTCCTCGTCGGAGAGGCGGATGTCGCCCTTCCACGCGTGGCGGGTCGAGCACTCGTCCGTGTCGCGCACGGCGAAGGGCGGCATCGTGCCCGCCCTGGTCGCCTGGACCATGAGCGCCGCGACGGCCTTGGCGTCGTCGTACGAGGTGATGCTGAAGGGGGCAATGTTGCCCGCGGAGTGGCAGCCCATGCAGCTCCTCTGCAGGATGGGCTCGACGTCTTTGTGAAACGTGGGGCTACTCCCGGTAGCCACGGGCTCCGTGCGCTCGTCGCCCCCCGAGCAGCCGGTGAACGAGGCGACGCCAGGGAGGGCGAGGGCGACGGCGAGAACGGACAGCGAGGCTCGGGCGGCGGAACGCGAACGCGAACGCGATGAAGCGGGCATGAGACCTCCGGGCAGCCGGGCCTTCATGAGCGAAGGAGCCGGACGGTTGGTGAGGAGCGACGGGCGACGGCTCCCCGTCCGTGCCCGGATCGCGCCGGAGTGTTCAACGCTTTTTCGCGAGGGTCGACGCGGATCACTGCTCTCCGGGCACCGTGGCCCGTCATGGATTCTTCCTCGGACGGCGCGGGTGCTGGGTCTCGACCCGATGGACGGACGCTCGTCGCGATGGTCGCGCCGTCGGTCCTACGCCTCGCGACGTGCAGCGCCGAGCGCCTCCCCGAGGGACCAGACCGAGATCGCCAGCAGGGCCACGTCCTTGATCAGGAACTGACCGAGCGCGCCGATCGCCGGGAACCCGCCGATGTCATCGGCCCACACCCCGGGGGTCGTGATCAGGAAGCTCAGCGTGCTCAGGAACGTCAGCACCCCGAGCAGGCTGCCGACCGCCGCGATCCGAGCGGACCACGGCCGGGAGAGGATGGCGATCCCGATCGCGATTTCGGTGATGCCGAGCAGGTTGGACATCCCCTGGATGCCCAGCACGGGATACGTCCACGCGAACAGCGGGCTGTTCTCGATGAAGGGTCGGATCGCCTGCGCCTCGAGCCCTGTGAACTTCATGCCGCCGATCCACAGCAGCGGGAGCGCCAGACCGGCGCGGAGCAGGCGGCCGCCGAGGGCCTCGATCCGGACGCCCCACTCGGCTAGGGTGGGCTCCGCGCGCTTCGTGACGTGGATGTCGGCGAGCTGGGCGGTACGGTCGGTGGTCGACATGGTGGTCTCTCCCTCGTGGATTCGGTCTCTCGGGCCCGCCTCGTCGGCGGCCCGCTCTCGGTCCATGGGACGCCGTGGGGGCTCCGGTCCTTACTTCCGCGGGGAGACTCTTTTCGAGGCGACCGGATGAGCGAGCGGACGAACGAGGAGTGGCTGCGGCTCCTGCGCGAGCCCGAGGCGCAGGCGAGCTCCGCTGTCGCCGAGCTGCGGCACGTCGTGCGGGGAGGCCTGCGGAGGGCGCTCGCCGGCCGTGCCGGCGTGGGGGACGCTGTGATCGACGACCTGACGCAGGACGCCACGCTGAAGGTGCTCGGCGCGCTCGATTCCTTCCGGGGCGCCAGCCGCTTCACCACCTGGGCGATCACCATCTCCATCCGCGTGGCGCTCACCGAGCTGCGGAGGGCGCGCTGGAAGGACGTGTCGCTGGATCAGCTGACCGAGAGCGCGGGCGGGCCGATCCCGATCGCGGCCCCGGACGCGAGCGCCCACGTGGCCAGGGAGCGAATGATCGCCGCGCTGTATCAGGTGCTCGAGACCGAGCTGACCGATCGGCAGCGCCGGGCGCTCATCGCCGAGCTCAGGGGCATGCCGCAGGCCGCGATCGCCGAGCAGCTCGGGACGACGCGGAATGCCCTGTACAAGCTGACCCACGACGCTCGCCTCAAGCTGCGAGAAGGCCTCGCAGCGGCCGGGTTCGGCGAGGACGACGTAAGGGAAGCGTTCGATACCCCGTCCCAGGGAGGGATGCCCTCGAGAGGAGCGCCATGAAGCGCCTGTCCCAGGAAGAGATCCGCGATCTGGCCAAGGCCGTCCTCGCGACGAAGCCCGACGAGCTGACGTGCGATGAATGGCTGGAGTACGCGGCGCAGTACGCCGAGCTCGTCGCGGAGGGCGCCCCGGTGCCGGAGGCGCTGCGCGAGGCCGCGCAGCACCTCGACCAGTGCCCCGAGTGCGCCGAGGAGCTGCGCGCCTGCCTCCTCGCGCTGGCGGCGCGTTGAGGGGCGAGCGCCACCGACGCGCTGGGAGGGCGCTCCTCGAATCAAGGAAACCTACCGAGAACCTGCCAAAAGCTGATCCTCGGAGTCGAGCGAGCCGTCCGTCTTCGAGCAGCACCCAGGGAGCCGAAGCGGAGTACGCCTCGGTCGCGGCCATGGGAGGCTTGGCGCATCCGTGAGTCGCTCATGGGCTCTCCTTCATTCGCGGCTCGAGGGGCGGATCGAGCGCATCGCCATGAACCCCACGCAACACGATCGCGGCGTGATGGGCTCCGTTCTCGACTGCATCGAGAGGATCGACCCCGTATGTAGTAGACGGGCGCCCATCGATGTCAACAGTGACAGCCCAAGGCCAATTTTTTTCCGGAGGGTTTCGCGTCGGCTCGTGGATGCGCACTAGGATTTCGCGCGGGTCGCCGTCTTCTGGGGTTAGCTTGAACGTCAGCTCGATCATCACTTACACCTCCTGTCGCAGTCTTTGAGGCACCGGCTATATTCGTCGCTGCACTCCTTTAGACAGTTCTTGTCGCCCCTCGGGCAGTTGTCACGGCAGAGCCCTAATATCTGATCGCATTTTTCCTTGCATGCCTCTTTGCAGTCGTCCGAGCTCGATCTCGTGCCCCATTCACAAGAGCCACAAGACTGCGCTCCGGAGCCGTTTCCAACCCCGCTGACCCTCTCGCACTCCTCCTCGGCTTCATCGAGCGATGCATGCTGGCCCTGGTACAGGGTCGTGCAGCTGGACGTGCTTCCTCTGCAGGCAGCCGAGCCCGCTTTCCATGTAACCGTACACGTTGCCGGTTGCGAGCTACATAGATCGTAGGAGTAGTCGTCATCGTCGGTGCTTTGCGGCTTCCTCGGTACATCGCCGAAGCCTCCGGCGCCTGTCGGGTTGATGATGCCGCCCCCGGCGCCGCTCGGGTCATCGCCGGGGAGCCAACACTCCCCCACGTCGTAGTTGCAAGCGATAAGACCGAGAAGCAGGACGACAAAGGCTCTGTTCATCTCGACTCTCCCCCGAATCTCCAGACAGGTCCAGCGGTGACCATCGCCACCCAGTCACCGTGAAGTACGCGACTATCTCCGCCGGCCCAATCCAGGTTGGCGCTCACGGACACGCCCAAGGGCTCGGAGAAGTACCAGTCGGTCTGGGTGTGACCGCCCGGAGCGATCCCCAACACTCGGTTGCAGCTCTCCAGGCCGCACACCGGCATCGAGTAGATCGACAGGGCTGGCCCAAGGCCGACTTTGCCTGTTTTCCAGACGTGCACCAGGGAGATGGCCGTTCGATCGTAGATCCCGATGCGGGCGCCAGGAACGACGCTGAACATGTTGTGAAGCTCGAGCTGAAGCTCGCTCTCTCGGCGCCAGAGCAACCCGCCGAAGGGGCTCACCGCGAGCCTCGGGCCGGTCCCCATCTGGAGCCCGCCCACGCTCACGCCACCGCTGAACTCGAACGCCCTCGCCGGCGCGGGAGGGACGACCAGCGCGCAGGCACAGCCGCACAACACGAGCGCGCCCGCCGTCCCCTTCGGCCCGTACCCCATGCTTCCACCCCCACGGGCACCGTCCTCCTACGGGAAGCCGGCGTCAACGGGTAACCCGGGTTGCAATTATGTCCACATCGTTGTCGTCTCTGCGGCGCGAGCCGTGCGCTGGCCCGGAGGGGCTCCGACCCGTGCTTACGAGCGTCGACCTGAGTTCGTTTGCCGTCGTGGCGTTCGCGGTCCCAGGGATTGCGAGCGATGCACCGTCGCCCTTCGGCCAGGTGGAGGCCCGGCTGGCGCTTCGTTGCCTGGAGCGGCTCAAGGCCCAGCTCCGTGCCGTGCTCGCGGGCACCGCTTTGGCTATACCGCTGAGGAGATCGCAGCAGAGCTCGGTGTCCATCCAGGCACCACGAACAAGCGGCTGCACCGCGGCAGAGGGGAGTTGCGGAAGGTGCTCGGCTTGACGAGGCGCTGAATGACAGTCCCGCGCCCGGAGCCCTCGCGGAGGGCGGACTGGCCGCTCTCTCGTCAAGACAGGCGAGCTACCGTCCGCCCGTCATGACCTGTGACCCGGCCCCCTCGACCTTCGCGAGCCGCTTCTCGCACCTCTCGATCGCCTCGACGATCTTCGCCTTGCGCTCGCGCTCCGTTCGCCAGCGCCGCGGCTCCGGCAGACCGAGCCACCGGGCGAGGCGCTCCAGCGCAGCGACATCGGCGCGGAAGAGACTCTCACGGCGCAGGCGGATCACGATGGCGGCAGGGTAGATCCTCGGTGCCGCCGCGTCCGCATTTCGCTCGGCGAGCATCCCACGTACACCGCCGCCTGCATGCCCTCGCCGCTCCGGGCCGAGCCGACCGCGCGGCACGCTTCGGGTGGGCAGGGGCGACGTAGGTCGCCACGTCGGGCGTGCGAGCCGGCCGACGTGGCCCTGCGCGCCTTCGCCGGTACCGCGCGGGCGCTGGATGGCCTCGCGGAGCAACCGGCGGGTCGAGGCCGTGCACCTCGCCTCGTGGGCAGCGAGGAGGTCAGCGTCGGCCTGCCCCCGACGACGACGTACGTCGACTGGCTCGACGCCGGCTTCCGCGTCTTCCGTATCGACGTGCCCAACGTGGAGTCGCTCAATGTCCTGCTCCTTCACGCTCGAGTTCCTGGCCAGCGGCACCAACGACCAGGCACGCGTCCGCCTCGTCGTCGCGGCGCCGAACGCGTCGACGGTGGTCCCCACGGGCGCGCTCGTCGCGTCCGAGCTGCGGAACTCGCGGGCCCCGGTGGCGATCTCCGGGTTCCTCGTGGTGGCCCAGGTCGGCACCTACCGGATCAAGCTCCAGGGCAAGACCCGGAACGGCGACCCCGGGCAGCTCGGCATCTACGACGCCTTCGTCCTCCGCGGACTGCACCTGAAGACGTAACCATGTCGAGGGTCCTGAACTGGATCGACACGCTGTTCTTCGGCGTCCGCCGCATCTTCGCCGCGGGCGTCGAACTGCCGGAGCGCCCCGCGCTGAACTTCGTCGGGGCGGTGGTCACCGTCCTACGCGCAGATCTTACTGTTGCAGCATTTGGCGCGAGAATTCTTCGCAGCACTGACGAATTCCACGTAGTAGACGCCCTTCATGCACATGCAGAAACAACAGCCGAGGCACGTACAACTAACCCCATCAAGCACCTCGGAACACGTCACAACTCGGCGGCTAGCTTTGCCTTCCGTTCACCAGGATCTTTAATATTTGTCGCATCCGAAGACGGTATACTGAGCGCCATGATTCGCCCGGATTCAGAAAACCACGTATACATCTGGCGCCCTATGTCACTTACGTGGTCGTTTCCCTTCCGAACTGCACACAACAAACGATCTGCGTCGCAGACTCCTGCGGGGGCAAGTTCGCCGCAATAGTTAGGGCCAGGCTCCACGGAACGGTGCTCGGCGTTCCTGGGACGCGCTTTAACGCCGTTCGTGGTGAGGGGCTCCCCGGCGTCGCTGACGACCACGGCTCGACCGCCCCAGCGGTCCAGATCGGCGAGGTCGGTGCTCACGCGGACGCGCTCCCTCGCTGCCGCGGGCCGCGGAGACCTGAACGGGGGCGAGTAGATCGGAATCCTACCCCTCCGCCTCATCATCCATGGCCGGCGTTGTCCCCTGGGCAGGAGCCGGCGGCGTGCTCGTCTCCAGCAGGAGTGCCCATTCGGGGAACGCGATTTCTCCGTGCTCGGGCAACGTCAGCCGCCCCCTCATGGTGTACCACTCGACATACTTGGAGAGCGCGAAGATGCCGAGGATGACCGCCCCTAGCCCATCGGTTCCCCACACTGGCGGCAGTTTCCACGGTTTCTCTGGATCCAAGATGTCGATCTGGACCTCCCAGCCGTCATCCGGCCGCTGTTGAGGTCGGCCGACGCGAAGGGAAATTTCGCGCTCTTGCTCCGCTCCGGCTGGCCGAAAGACAACTTTCCGTTCGCCGATGATGTCCATGCTGGCATCATAGCACCCGATCTTACCCCAGCCCGTCAACCGGGTCGTCAGGGACAACGTGCGTGGCATGCAGCATTTCCAGAAGCTTTCGCGAGATGGCAGCGAATCTTCCACTTCACTGGAACTTGCGAGCAGAACCTGTCGATAACGACATAGTAGGCCATACAGGCGTCCTCGCATCTGCCGCGCGGAGCCGCATCCGGTATGACATCCGTCGCCTGTGGCATGGCCAAGAACTCGGGGCTTTCCGACTCGGCCAAGTCCTGCTGGCTGTCCCGCACACCGCGGGCCATGGCCGTGAGCCAGGCCTCGGTGTCGTCGTCCGTCTCCCACGTCGCTCCCGGGCTCAGGACGCACGAGGCAGCACCGAGCGCACACGAGAGGGAGAGCAACGTTGCTGAGGCGAGATGATGTGTTCGCATGCGCGCCGCCCAAGCGAGCCGCGGGCCACCACGGAACGATCACCAGGGAACGAGCTCGGCGGAGTCGTACGGCCACCCGCCGGTCGTTACGCCCACAACGGATCAATCGACAGGAAGGCCTCGTTTGCGGGCAGCCCCCCGGGCGCGTTCGCCGCCGTGTGACCTCCGTGTCCCCCGACGTCAGGGCACGGGGCTCCACGAGAGGGCACTCGGGGATACGATAGGAATCGAGCTCTCGATGGCCTCTAACACCGCTCCGACGCGTCCGACGCAGCGATCGCCGTATCTCTCGCGCATTCGGTCCTCAGGTTCAGCTCCGGGTTCGATTCCCGGTGCCTCCACCACCGAGACACGGCTAGAGCCGTCTCTTCTCTCTCTCTCTGTGACCTGCGTGTGACCTGAAAAATTTCAGCAAGGGTGAATCGGGGGAACGGCTCGACGTGAGCGAGATCGCCGGACTCGGGCAAGTCAGGAGGAGCCCCACCAAGGGGAACCCTTCCCCCCCAGTCCCAGGCCTCGCTCCCCGCCGATCTGGCGGATGTGCGACGGAAGCTCGAGCACCTCGCGGCCGCCGGGCAGACCCCGGAGTTCATCGAGCTGGCTCGGCGCTCTCGTCGGAGCGGGCGCCGAAGCGCCCCGGCCGCCGGAACACGGCCTTGCGCTGCAACCTCCTGAGCCGCCGCACCCGCTGCGGGGCACCGTGGGCGCGCGCCGCTTCGTCCCGCCTGCCGTGTGTAGATGATCGCGGCAACCCGCGGCATTTTGGTGAAGTTCACCGGTGAAATCCGCGCCCGATGCCGTTGAAGAGCACGCCGGGTGCCGGTGAAGTTCACCGGTGAGGTCCGCGCCCGATGCCGGTGAAGTTCACCGGTGAAGAGGCCGCTCAGTGCTTCTTGCTGCGGCGCTGCTTGGTGCGTATGGCGTTCAGCTCCTTGGCTTCCTTGAGCCGGTAGCTCTCGGCCTCGATCTCGATCACCTCGGCGCGGTGCACGAGCCGGTCGACGAGCGTGACGACGCACGCGGCGTGCGGGAAGACCTGGCCCCAGTCAGCGAAGGCCTTGTTCGTGCTGAGCAGGAGCGGCTTCTGCGCGTCGTAGCGACGGGTGACGACCTCGAAGAGCAGGTCGGCGTAGCGGCTATCGTAGGAGAGGTAGCCGACTTCATCGATGCAGAGAAGCGCGGGGACCGTGTAGCGGCGGAGCCTTCGCGCGAGTGCTACCGAGGACTCTTGCGCCGCGAGGTCGGCGAGCATGTCGCTCGCGGTCGAGAAGCGGACCGTGTGGCCGCGGACGACGGCCTGGTGGGCGAGATTCTTGAGGATCATGGTCTTGCCGACGCCGTTGGGGCCGACGAGCACGGCGTTATGGCCGGTGGTGAGGAAGCCGAGGCTGAAGAGCTCGTCGACGGCCTCGCGGTCAATCTTCTTGGGCCACGACCAGTCGAAGTCGGTCATGGGCTTGAAGGCGGCGACGCGGGAGTTCTTCAGGCGGCGTTCGAGGCTGCGCTTGTGGCGCTCACGCTCCTCGATGGCGAGCACCTCGCGAAGCCAGGGCTTGTCGGCGAGCTGCTCCCAGCAGGCGAGCAGGCCAAAGAGGCCGAGGCTCTTGAGGCGGTCTTTGGTCTCAGTGGGCGTGAGATCGGTCATGGCGTGGGGTCCATCTTCAGGGCGTCGTAGGTAGCGAGCGAATGCGGCGTGACGACGAGAGCGGCGTGCTGGCTGCGGGTGACGGGGATCGAGACGGGAGGCGGCAGGCACCGCTCGGAGCGGCGGCGGTCGAGCACCTGGCGGATGGCACCGACGTGGATGGTGTCGCGCTCGAGCACCTCGACGAGGGCCTCTTCGAGCTCGGCGCCGCCGACGGCATCGAGCAGCTGCAGAAGCCGGACGATCGTGCTGCCGATGTTGTCGCCGCGCTCGGCGACGATGCGCAGGAAGGCCTGGCTGCTGCGGGCGGCGCGAGCGAGCCGATCGAGGCCGCGGTGCTCGCGGGCGCGGCGCTTCTCCTCGACGAGGCGCTGGAGGTGCTCGGGCTGCTCGATCTGCTGGCCGCGGTCCCACGAGCGGACATGGGTCGCGACGATCACGTTGCCGTCGGCGATGCGCACCTGGTCGAGGTCAGCGAGGACGACGAGCGTGCGGCGTGTCCGGTCATGGGGGACCGAGTAGTCGTTGAGATCGAAGCGCGCGTAGGGGGTCTTTCCGACCTCGACCTCGACGCGCTCGTGGGCGGGAAACGGCGTGTCGGGGTGCCGCAAGAGCACGCCGCGCTCGTCGTCGAAGGCCTGACGCACGGTACGCGCGCGATCCTCGACCCAGGAGCGGTCGAGCGCCGCGGCGCTGGTCCACTCGGTCGCTTGTCGGTTGAGATCGCCCAGGTCGGCGTACGTCCGGGCCTCGAAGAAGGCTTCGCGGATATAGCGGATGGCGCGCTCGACGCGGCCCTTCTCGTTGCCGCGGGCGACGGCGACGGGGCGCGGCTCGAAGCGGTAGTGCGCCGAGAGGTCCAGCAGCGTGGGGTGGAACCGGATCGCGTCGCCGTGGCGCTCGACGACCGCGCTCTTGAGGTTGTCGTAGAGCAGCACGCGCGGGACGCCGCCGAAGTCGGCAAACGCCTCGACGTGCCCACGCACGAAGAAGGGCATCGCCGCGCCCGGGAAGAAGCGCAGGAAGATGCGCCGCGAGTAACTGAGCACCATGACAAAGGCCCAGAGCGGGCGCCGAGCCCGGCCGACAGCCAGCTTGCCGAAGTGCGCCCAGTCGACCTGCGCTTGCTCGCCGGGCAGCGTGCGCAGCCGCTGGAATGCTTCCGCCGGCTTCTTGGGGCGGAGACGGCCGATCACCCGGCGCAGATGATCGGGACCGCCCGGGTAGCCGCGCTCCTTCAGCATAACGAAGAGGCGACTGGAGCGTAGCGAGGGATACTTGCCGAGCTGCTCGACGATGAAGGGCACGAAGGGGTCGACCATGGACGGGCGCGGCGCGACGACCTTCGGATCGACGCCCGCTTGTCCGAGCACGCGCTGCACGGTGGTGTGGTGCAGCCCGAGCTGGCCGGCGATGGTGCCGACGGGCCACTTCTCGCCATGGTAGAGGCGCAGGATCTCCGCCTCCTTCTCCTTGGCGATCACCGCCGCCTCCGGTCACCGCGGAGGCCCTCGTGGGACGCGGGGAGCGCGTCGGTGAAGCGCTGGCCGCGCGCGTCGCTCGCGCAGGGCCCAGGGCGGAAGCCGCGCCCCGCAGAGCGAGCAGCGGCCGACATCTCGGATTCGATTGTCATCGTTGTCCTTTCGGCCGGAGGTGATCTCCGGCGCGAGCTGGGACGTCGACGCGGCCGCGGCTTGCGTCACCCCGTGATGCGTCACTTTCTGCGCGGAGAACTTGTTGCGCTGCCGGTCGCGGTAGCGGGCCTGGCGAGCGGCCTGGAGGCGCCGAGCCCGAGGCCGGGTCCGGTAGGCGGCGCCGGCGCGGCGGAGCGACTCACGACGCCGCAGCGGGCGGCAGTCGAGGCACAGGCGCTGGCCGCGATCGCAGCGACGGCAGAGGCGAAGCTGGACACGGCAGCCGGTGCACTGGGCGAGGCGGTAGGCGGACGAGAGCAAGGGGCTCCATGCCGCCGTTTTCTGGACCTGGAGCCCGGCTTGTGATGAAGGAGGGGGACTCCGGTAGGCGGAGCTCCAGAAGGCCCGAGGGTGGCAGCCCTTGGGCCTTCGACTTTTCGGCGGGCGCTACGTCTACGACGCGCAGGCGAGCGCGGCCCAGATCGGCGCGTGGGCCGGCGGTGAACGGTGAACGCGGGCGATCACGTGGCCGCGGTCTTCACCGATCGGCCGCGGGACGCGATGATCACCGACATGCCGTGCGAGACGCGCCATCCCTGAGGCCGAGCGGAGGTGGCCGTAGTGCGGCGCGGACAAGACGTGCAGCCATGGCGATGCGTGGGCGGTCACGGCACGCAGGGGCCCCTCCCCCTGTCCTGAGCTATGAGGATCCCCGCCGGCGGCACCTGCCCTTGACGCGCGACGGTATCTCGGATGATCTCGGCGTTGGGCACAACCATGAGGAAAGCTGCAACTGCTGCGAGAACCGGCGCGATATTCCGGACACCGTACGCAGCGACGCCCAGCCTCGCCTTCCAAGTTCGATGAGAGCCGGCTCCCTCTGCCGGAGTCTCGCCGCCCGTACCCGTCGCGTCTCATATGCGGTGCCGCAGCATCGGCCGGATGCGCAGATCCGGGGATAGAAACAAATATGCACCGCATGAGCAGAAATAGCGATGAGATCGATGAGCCGATCAGGGTGGTCGAATACGACCCCCGCTGGCCGATATGGTACACCGCAGATGCGGATGAATTGTCGAACGCTCTCGGCGCGCGGATCCGAGAGGTGCAGCACTTTGGCAGCACCTCGGTGCCCGGAATGGCGGCCAAGCCGATCATCGACATTCTCGTCGCGCCTCTCGAGTGGCCGCTGGCCGCGCATGACAGGAGAGCACTCGAGGCGCTCGGGTACCAGTACCTCGGCGAAGCTGGCGTAGCCGGACGCGAGTATTTCAGACGAAGAGGCGCGCACGACACCAACCTTGCGGTCGTCGAGTGGGGGGCCAGCCTCTGGCACGAAAACGTCCTCCTTCGGGACTTCCTGCGGGCGCATGAGGACGCGGCTGCCGAGTATGCGCGCTCGAAAAAGGAAGCGTGGCAGAGTGGGGCGAGGACCCTTCTGACGTACTCGGAGCGCAAAGGTCACACCGTCACCGCTCTGTCGATCGCTGCGAAGAGATGGCGGACCGAACAATCCAGCGGGAGAGGCGACCCGGTGTGAGCGAGAGCTCCGGAAACCAGCGTAGCGGCGCAGTCGTCGTCGCGCTGCATGGATCTGCTATTATCCGGCACGTCGGCGCTGCCGAAGCGACCGGAGCCGCGGGTTGTAGGGACGGAGAAGCCGCGGGATGGTCCTCGTTTGCTTGTTGGTCTGGCACCGAAACTCAATCAAGCCGAATCGAGTTCATGCTGGTCCGGTGGGGCGCGAATGGTGGCTTCGATATCTATTGATGTGGTGAGAGCGCAATGGGACTCGGGAGACGCCATGCGAGTCGGCTGGACGATCTACGAGTCCCTGTCCGACCAAGGTCGCGTCCGGCTGGCAGCCGAGCTTCTGGCGACGAGCTGCCAGTTGTTGCCGGCGGTCCCGCCCGCCATCGGTCGCGTCCTTTCAATCGCCCAAGACGGCTCCCGATGGCGCGAAGCGCACGAGGCCTTCCGCGGCGTTCGGGCGCTGACCCTCAAGCATGCTCCCCGCGACCGGTCCGACAGGATCTATGAAGCCGTCCTCCACGTCGCGGAGAACGCTGCGAAGGTCATCTACAATGCATCGCATGAGCCGGCGCCATTCGACGATGATGCCGGCTACTGGCTGGTGGGGTGCGCACACACGCTCGCCACGGTCTCTGGTGAACCCGAGCTCAAGGGCAAGCTCTGGGTGGTCCTCGTGGCCGCCCTCCAGTCGACCGGGCAGCCTCCGTGACGTACCCGCGCGGCAGAACGAAATGCTGTCAGAGGACACCTGCGTGGCCCCACGGCCAAGTGACCCGAGGCAGCTCATCGTGAAGCGCGGCCGGCGTGGGCCTGACAAGGGCACGACCTACCGTTCAGCGTGACATGCGCGTTAGCGCCCCACGATCCAGTAATGGAAGGCGTGGAATCCGGCCCCGCGCCGCGCGGTGATCGCGATCGGCGTCGCCCCGGCGAGGCGCGCGGCGGGGAGGGCCACCGCCCGCTCCACCCACGTCCCGGCCGGCACCTCGACGGTCCCGGCCTCCTCGCCGGCCACGGAGATCGCGAGCTCGGCGCCGTCGTCCGAGGCCACCCGCATCACGAGGCGCGCCTCGGCCGGCGGCGCAGCGAGGTGGACGACGAACCGATCGGCCGCCCGATAATACCGCCCGCCGTCGGCGATCTCCGCGCGCGCCCGGTCGACCTCCCCGGGCGCATCGCTCTCCGGCGCCGCGAGCGCGACCGCCACATTGCGCTGGTCGGCGAGCGGCTCCAGCGCATACCCATGCGCCTCCTCCGACTCGAGATCCGACACGTCGACCTCATCGAGGATCCGCTCGCCAGGCGCCGACCGCACCGGCTTCGCCCCGGAGCCGAGCAGGTCCCACCGCGCCTCGTACGCGATCATCGTGGTGCCGCCGAGGATCGCCTGATCCTCCACCGTGGCGTCGACGAGCTCGCGGCCGAGCACCGGCGCGCAGGCCATCCAGTGCGGGTAGACGATGAAGTGCGTCGGCCGGCGCTCCGGCGGCAGCTTCTCGTAGTGCTCGAACCTGGAGCCCGCGCCGGCCACCCAGTAGCGCGCCTCGCCCTCGGTCGTCAGGCCGACGACATCGAAGGTCCTGCGGCCGCTGAAGTAGGCGAGCGCGCCGGTGTCGTTGACGCCGATCCGGGCGCCCTCGGGCAGGTGCTGCGCGGCCCAGCGGCCGAGCCAGACCTGCTGCCGGTCGATGGCGCGCGCGGAGTTGGCGAGGTCGTGGATGGCCCACGGGAGCCGCGCGGCCAGGGCGCCGGCGAACGCGCCGGCGATGAGCGGCGTCACGTAGTGGAGCGAGCGCCGGACCCGCTGGGCGGCGTCGCCGAGCTCGCGCGCGAGGCACGCGGCCATGACGAGCCACGCCGGGGCGAACGGCCAGACGTAGCGCACGCGGTTCCAGAGGAAGCTCAGGTACGTGCACGGCAGCAGCGCGCCGAGCGCGAGGGCGGCCACGATCGCGGCGTGCGCGGGCCGGCCGCGCCGGTGCGCGGCGACGGCGAGCGCGACGGCGCCGAGGGCGATGACGACGGCGGAGCCCTCGGGGAGGAAGACGGCGGTCCACTGGCCGCCGTCGAGGACGTCCGTCACGAGCAGCCGGAGGTTCTGGAGAAGGGCGTCCCGGAGCGCCGGTCCGTCGTAGTTGGGGTTGCCGAGCAGCCACTTGACCGTGGTCGTCGACGAGGTCGGGTGGCCCGCGAGCAGCTGGTTCAAGGCCGGGACGACCAGCGGGCCGAGGAGCGGCGCGAGGACGAGGAGGCGCCGGTCGAAGAGGCGGGGGATGGCGCTGCCGCGGCGGGGCGGCGCGGAGGGCGTCGGGGGCGGCGACGCCGGGAGGGGCGATGGCGGCGCCGGGCGGGCCGCCCAGACGGCGAGCGCGAGCGCGGCGAGGAGGGAGGCGAGCGCGCCTTCGGGGCGGAGCAGGGGCGCCGCGAAGCCGGCGAGCGCGAGGGCGCGGGCGACCGCGGCGGGGGGCCGCTCGGCGGAGGGCAGCAGGGCAGAGGCGGCCGGCGGTGCAGCCGAGCCGGCCGGCGTCGCATCGGACCCGCCCAGCATCGCAGCGGACCCGCCCAGCATCGCAGCGGACCCGACCAGCGTCGCCTCGGACCCGGCCAGCGTCGCCTCGGACCCGACCAGCATCGCATCGGACCCGGCCGGCATCGCAAGCTCCCCGACGCCCTCGGCCGCCTCCGCCTGCGCCTCCCCCCTCGCCGGCTCGAGCAGCCCGGCGGCCAGCCGGGCAGTCCGGGTGAGGACCCACGCGAAGGCGACCGTCTCCATCCCGCTCCACGCGAACCACGCGAACGCCGCGAACCCGGCGCACATCGCGCCCGCGCCGGCGGCCGCGGCGGGGCCGGCGAGGGGGCGCGCGAGGCGCGCGGTCTCGACGGCGAGGGCGGCGTGGAACACGAGCCCGAGCGCCCAGATCGCGTAGACCAGCGAGAGATCGCGCAGGCCGAGCGCGTAGAAGGGGGCGAGCAGCACCGGCCAGAGCAGGCTCGTGGCGCCCGTCGAGTACCCCTCGCCGGCGACGAAGCTGAAGAAGCCGCCCTCCGCGAGCCGCCGGGCGTACTGCATGTGGATGAACGCGTCGTCGAGCGGCAGCGCCGGGCGCCCCGCCTGATCGAGGACCGCCCGGATGCACAGCGCCCCGAGCGCGCCGCTCGCCGCGAGCGCGGGCGCGTAGGGGAGGGCGCGCGCGGCGAGGGCGCGCAGCAGGGAGGGCGCTTGGGGGGCCGCCATGGGGCCCGACGAATACCACCGCGCCCCCGCCCCGGGGCCGCGATTTCCCGCGCGCGCGTGGCCGGCATTTGGTAGAGCGCCGGGGCTCCATGGTCTTCCAGCCGCGCCCGAACCACCCCTACGCCGACGCGCCCCGCTTCCCCGACGGGGACGACGTCTCCATCGACGACCTGCTCCCGGGCACGGGCCCCGTCGAGATCGAGATCGGCCCCGGCCGCGGCGGCTTCCTGTTCGAGCGCGCGGCGGCGAGCCCCGCGTCGCGGCTGCTCGGGCTGGAGATCCGCCTGAAGTGGTCGGCGATCGTCGACGAGCGCCTGCGCAAAGGCGGCCTGGGCGGCCGGGTGCGGGCGCTCAACGCCGACGCGCGCGAGGCGCTCGGGCGGCTCCGGCCGGACGCGTCGATCGCGCGGTTCTTCCTGCACTTCCCGGATCCGTGGTGGAAGAAGCGCCACGAGAAGCGCCTGGTGATGGGCCCGGCGCTGCTCGACAGCCTCGCGCGCCTGCTGGTCGACGGCGGCGAGCTGTTCGTGCAGACCGACGTGGAGGAGCGCGCCGCGCTGTACGCCGAGCAGATCGGCGCGCACCCGGCGTTCGAGCCGGCGGGCGACGCGCCCGGCTCGCCGCACCTCGGCGAGAACCCCTACGGCGCCAGGAGCCCCCGCGAGCACCACGCCATCGCCGACGGGCTGCCGGTGAACCGCCTGCTCTACCGCAGGCGGCCGCGCGAGGCCGGGGCGGGGGCCGGGGCCGGGGCGGGGGCGGGGGCCGGGGACGGCGCGCCGGCAGACGGCGGATAAGCCCTCTCCGGCAGCGGTCGTCGCGGGCGATCCCCGCGTCGGGCGGGGTGAACAGGGCACGTCATCCTTCCCCCATCACGGGGCCGGGATCGGCGTGCCGTCGTCGAACGCGTTGTCCTCCCAGGTCGTGGGCGGGTCGCCGTTGTTCAGGACCGGGCTGCCCATCACGTCGCGATCGAAGCGGTTGCCGCGCACGTCGATGGTGCCGCCGCAGTCGAGGCGGAGCGTGTACCAGCTCCCGCCGCCGAGCAGCCGGTTGTGGCTCACCACCACGTCCGAGATGGGCCCGTTGTCGGGGCCGAAGAAGAGCGCGGCGTTCACGCCGCCGTCGTCGACCGGCGGCGCCGAGGGGTCGATCCAGTTGTGGCATATCACGATGTCCTGTCCGGCCATGACCTGGATGCCGTCGATATGCGATCCCGCGCCGCCGAGCAGCCCGTCGATGAGGTTGTGCTCGAGCACGACATGGCTGGCGCCGAAGATGAAGCCGTCGTCTCGGCCCTTGCCGTCGCCGGCGTGCAGGTGGTTGCGCCGCGCGACGCTGTGATCGGTGAGCAGCAGGCCGCCGGTGATGTCGCAGTCCTCGATGGTCAGGTGCGCGTCCTCGATCGTCGTGTAGACCGCGTAATACTCGTCGCCCACCAGGCGCGATCTCCGGATGGTCACGTTCGGGTGGTCCACGTAGAGCCGGCCCAAGAGCTCGACCGCATCGAACACCTGGCCCTCGCGCTCGGTGTGCATCGTGTCGGCGATCGGCGCGAGCGGCGGCGTGCCCGGCGGGACGCCGGTCGTCTCCGCCGTCGGCCACTCGCTCGGGGCCGGGGTGAGGCAGCCAGGGAGGAGCGCGCCGCCGCCGGACGCGCCCGCGCTCGCCGTCGCGCCACCCCCGGCGCCGTCCGCGCCGCCGGGCGCCCCCGCGCTCGAGGAGCACGCGGTCGAGGACAGCACGATGAGGACACCGCCGAAGAAGATCCGCATCGTCCGAGCGTACTACAGCTCAGGGCGGGCGTGGGTCTTTGCACTACTTCAAAGAACCCCGCCGGCGCCTCTTTTTCCCGGCGAAAACGCGAGCTCCGCCGCTCGCGACCGCCCCTGCGAGGGATCTGCCTCGCCATCGTCGCTTGACCGAGCAGCGTTTGCCGGTAGGCTGCCGCAGGCTCGATGTCTGGAGGCCTCCCCGGCACGCCTCGGGAGCTCCGGAATCATCCATTGTCGACTTTCTTGCTTGAAGAAGAGGCCGAGATGACCTGGAAGCACAGGAACCCCCCGGGCGCGGCGGCGGCCGCGCTCGCCGGAGCAGCGCTGCTGGCGCCGGCGCCCGCGGCGGCCGCGCCGAACGAGGCGGCCCACCAGCGCACGGCGATCCCGGCGTACTGGGGGCCGGACACCGCCGGCGGGGCCGAGATGTTCGCGCGGCTCGCGCAGAACGTCCCGACGAGCGACATCGTCGTCGTCAACGGCAGCGCGTCGAAGCCAGAGGCGCCGTTCCACGAGGCGTGGGCCGACGCGATCGCGAAGATCCATGACGCGGGCGCCCTCGCCATCGCGTACGTCGACACCGGCTACTACGGCTTCAGCTTCCCGCCGGTGGCGCCGCACGCCACCAGGCCCGACGGCCCCGGGGGCGGCGGCAGCTCGGTGGCCGACTGGACAGCGCAGATTCAACAGGACATCGACGACTGGTTCGCTCTCTACGGCGCGTACGGCGTCGACGGCATCTTCCTCGACCAGGTCACCGCGCAGTGCGGCACCGCGGCCGATCCCGACCTCCACGTGGACCTGTACGCGGCCGTCAGCGACTACATCAGCGACAACTACCCCGGGGCGTACATCATCCTCAATCCCGGCATGCCGGTGGAGCCGTGTTACGAGGATATCGCCGATACGATCGTTACGTTCGAGGGCAGCTACGCCACGTACATGGACGACGACGCGTTCCCGACCGCGCCATGGCAGCTCGAGAGCGCGAATCCCGAGAAGTTCTGGCACCTCGTCTACGACGTGCCGGACGCGGCGGCGATGGCCGCGGTCGTCGCGCGCAGCAAGCAGCAGAACGCCGGCTTCGTGTACGTCACCGACGACCAGCTCGTCCTCGACGCGAACGGGACCGCGCTCGGCCATCCCTGGGACACCCTCCCGGCCTACTGGGACGCCGAGCTGGTCGAGGCGGCCGGCGTCGACGACACCCTCGTGCCGGATCCGCCGGACGGCCTCGGCGCGACGGCCGTGTCGGGCACCTCGACGGCGCGCGCGACCCTGACGTGGAACAACCCCTGGGACAACGTCGCGACCGCGGGCTACGAGGTGTTCAAGGACGGTGTCTCGATCGGGACGACCTACGACAACCGGCTGACGGTGACCGGCCTGTTGCCGTCCACGAGCTACGGATTCCAGGTCAAGGCCTGGGACGCGGCGGGCAACGTGAGCGACCTCAGCGACGCGCTGACCGTGACCACGCCCGCGGCGGCCGCGGCGTCGATCCTGAGCCCGTCCTCGTGCCTGAGCGCCTCGGTCGCGCGGTACGAGGCCGCGTACGTGGATCCGTTCACCCATCACCGCGTGTTCATCGACAGCGACAACGACACGGCCACCGGCTATCACCTCCCTCCGGGGCAGCCCGCCGGCGTCGATCACATGATCGAGAACGGCGCGCTGTACCGGTACGTCGGCCCGGGCTGGGCGTGGATCCAGGTGAGCGGCGTCTCCCCGCTGGTCTCCACGACGGACGACGTCTACGTCTGGGAGGTGCCGGTCAGCGCGCTCGTCGGGGCGGCGACCACGCAGGTGGTGGTGTTCCAGGGGGGCTCGCCCGACGCCTACAGCGCGACGCTCACGGTCTCGCAGAGCACGGGCTGCTGATCCCTCGACGTCGCTCCCCGTCCGCGGGACACCTCCGCGGCTGCTCCTGAATCACCACGGGGCGGGGACCGCCCGCCGCGCGGCGGAGGCCGCTCGATCGCTGGTACCACCAGGCCCGCACGTCAGCGATCCAGGTACTGCCGAATCGCGCGAGGAGGCCAAGCCTGCGCTCGGAGCGGCGCACATCGCTGCATGTGCGCCTCCGACTCCGGTCGTCGACCGGTTCCGACGTGATGTCGCAAGCTGGGGTATGGCGCCTCTTCGCCGCGAGCACGGGTGGACCGGTCAGCCCGTGTCCTGGCTCATCTCTCCTGCGGAAACACCGTTGCATATGTCATGGGGGCTACTCGATGGCTCGAGCGGAGGGCCTCGGCCTGGGTGCGCTGTAGCTTCCCCAACAGATATCGTCGCTTCTCCGGACGGGAGATGAGAAAAGCTGAGCCGCGCGCGCGGCCCGCCGCAACAGCGGTACGTGGGAGTCGTGGTGACTCCCCAGAACAGAATCGAGCTTGAGCACTGCTCCACTTACATTGGAGGACGATATGCATCGTGCGCGCGTACGCATGGGGATCCTGGGTTGGATGGCGGGCGTGGTCGTCTGTTCGGTACCGGTGGTCGGGTGCGGCGGCGGCGAGAGCAGCCAGGCGACGAGCACCACGTCAGACGCCGCCTCGAGCACGAGCGGCGCCGCTGGAGGGGACGCCGGGAGCGGTGGAGACGTCCAGGGAGGCACCGGGGGGCTAGGCGGCGCGGGAGGGCAAGGAGGGAGCGGCGAGGGCGGCGCTGGCGGCGCCGGCGGCGCGGGGGGTCAGGGCGGGACCGGTGAGGGCGGCGCCGGCGGCGCGGGGGGCCAAGGAGGGAGCGGTGAGGGCGGCGTGGGCGGCGCCGGGGGGCAAGGCGGCCTCGGCGGCGCGGGCGGCGAAAGCGCATCGCCGTGCGCCCCGACCGAGACGTTCTGCGATCCCGTGTGCGTCGATACGCAATCCGACAACGCGAACTGCGGGGCCTGCGGCGCCACGTGCGCGGGGGGCTCGACCTGCCAGGCGGGCGCCTGCACTTGCCCGCTGACGGGGCAGACCTACTGCGATCCGCTCTGCACCAACACGAACCTCGATCAGTTCAATTGCGGGGCGTGCGGCAACGTGTGCGGCGGCGGCTCCTTCTGCACCGCCGGCGAGTGCACCTGCAATGCGGGGCTGGCGTACTGCGGCAGCCGCTGCGTGAACCTGAGCAACGATGAGGGCAACTGCGGAGCCTGCGGCACCGTCTGTCCCGACGGACAGATGTGCGTCACGGGTATTTGCCGGTAGCGGGCCGGTTCACCCCGACGGGGGCCGCGCCGCTCGGCAGCGGCGCGCGCCTCGGCGTCACGGCTGCGCCTGGCCGTAGACCGCGCGCCGCACGGCGTCCGGGAACTCGCCCGTCATGCCGGCCAGGGCCGTGTTGGTCAAGACGACCACCGTGAGCTTGGCGCTCGGGTCGACCCAGAAATTGCTGCCGTAGGCGCCGCCCCACTGCCACGTGCCGGCGGCGGACGGCATCGTGCCCGGGTCCGGCGCCTTCAGGACCGCGAACCCGAAGCCGAACCCCCATTTCCCGCCCGGCTGCTGCACCTCGAGGTCACCGGTCTGGTTCGAGGTCATGGCCTGGACCGTCGCGGGCCGCAGGATCTTCCCGCCGCCGGTGCGCACCGCCTCGAGGAACTTGAGGTAATCCTCCGCCGTGCCGACCATGCCGGCGCCGCCCGACGGGTACGAGCGCGGATCGAGGATGCGGGACGGCGAATACGTGATCTTGGCCGGCCCGAACGACACGATCTGCGGATCGGCCATCCGCGCCGGGCGCGCGCCCGCGTCGCCGTAGGGGACCGCGAGCCGGCCCGGGTCGGCGACCGTGAACGCGGCGTCCATCCCGAGCGGTCCGGTCACGAGCCGGCGCACCACGTCCGGGAGCGGGGCGCCGCCCGCCTTGGCCACGACGCCCCCGAGCACGTCGGTGGCCAGCGAGTAGTGCCACGCCTTGCCAGGCTCGAAGAGGAGCGGCGCCTTGGCGATCCGCGCGAGGTTCTCCTCGAGGGAGAGGCCGGGCTGATCGAGCCCGTTGGACACGCGCGCGCGGTGATAAGGCCCGTCCGGGGCCTCCATGAAGGTGTAATTGAGGCCCGCGGTGTGGGTGAGCAGGTGGCGCACCGTGATCGTCGCGGCCCGGCCGTCCGCGAGCCGCGGCGAGAACGAGGGGAGCCATTTCGTCACCGGATCGTCGAGCCCCAGCGTGCCCGCGTCCACGAGCGCGAGGGCCGCCGCCGACACGATCGGCTTGGTCATCGACGCGAGGCGAAACACGGTATCTTCGCGCACCGGCCGCTGCGCCTCCCGATCGGCGAAGCCGGCGGCGCGCCGGTAGACGACCTGGCCGTCGCGCGCGACGACGACGACCGCGCCCACGATCTGCCCCTGGGCCGTGGCCGCCTCGACCACCGCGTCGAGCCGGCGCTGGAGCGCATCGTCGCCCCGAGGAGCGGCCGCCACGGCCGGCGGCGCCGAAGGAGCGGCCGGCGCCGACGCCTCGGCCGGCGCCGAGGCCGCGGCCGGCGCCGAGGCCGCGGCCGGCGGCGCCGGGCTCGCGCACCCTGCCAGCGCGGCAGGCAGCAGCGAGAGCAACAGGCCCGAGGCGAGCACGACACCCGATGAACGGAAGAATTTCATAGTGAGCGCTATGTAAATTGGAGGAGCCTGCCCGTCAAGGCATTCTATAGTGATCGCTATGAAGAACGCGTCCCCCCGGGCGGCGCGCGGCCGGCCGCGCGCCTTCGATCGCGGTGTCGCCCTCGAGGCGGCGCTGCGCGTGTTCTGGCGGCACGGGTACGACGCGACGTCGCTCGCCGAGCTGACGGCCGCGATGAAGATCACGCCGCCGAGCCTGTATGCGGCGTTCGGCAGCAAGAGGGAGCTGTTCCTCGAGGCGGTGGCGCTGTATGCCGAGATGTACGGGGCGAGCGTCCCGCGAGCGCTGTCCGAGGAGCCGACCGCCCGCGCCGCGGTGTCGCGCGTGCTCCTGGAGTTCGCGGCGTTCTCGAGCGCGGCGGATCATCCGCTCGGGTGCCTCATGGTCCACGGGGCCGCCAACTGCACGCCGGGGTCCGCCGAGGTCGAGGCCGCGCTGCGCGAGCGCCGGGCGGCCAGCGAGGCCGCGCTCCGCCGGCGCATCGAGCAGGGGATCGCGGACGGCGACCTCCCCGCCGACACCGACGCGGCGGCGCTCGCCAAGTATTACGGCGCGGTGATCCAGGGCATGTCGGTGCAGGCGCGCGACGGCGCCTCGAGGGAAGAGCTGGAGCGCGTCGCGCAGGCCGCCCTCCGGGCGTGGCCGCGGCGACGGCGGGGCGCGGCGCCCGCGGCCCGCGCCGCCCGGTGAGCGCTCCTTCTGCGGTGAACCGGCGAGAAGAACGAAGATGCAGTCGATCGACCCAGAAATGAACCGCCAAGGACGCCGAGAACGCCAAGAGGAGAACAAGATCTTGGCGTCCTTGGCGGCTTGGCGGTTCGGATTTCTGCTCTTTCGAGCGGTTTCAACCCGTTTGTCGCTCTAGACGGCATGGGCTTCGTTTCCCCTCTGTGTCTCTCTTCATCATCCATCTCTTTGCCTTTTTGCGTCTTTGCGCCTTTGCGCCTTTGCGTTTTTTTTCTTCTCATGAACCGAACGCCTCCCGCTCGAAGCCACGCGCCCTGCGCCGCGCGCCTTGGCGGAAAGGTGCCGCTGCGACCACAAGGTGAGATGTGCTCCGCGTCAACGGGGCTTTCGCGACGGAATCTTCTGTCTCCCGGCGAAGCATTCATGGCATCCTCTCCAGCCTGGGGGAAGATGACCCGCGCCGCGGCAGGCCCGTCCCGCGCTGGATCCGGGGGCGGCTGAGCCAACCGCGCTGGCGGCATGGGCGCACCCTGCCAGGGAGCGAGCCAGTCCATGCCGACCAGCGATCCGTCCAAGCCACCTGGAGAGCGCCGCGCCTCGGCCGGCATCCACGCGGCGCTCTTCTTCGCGACATTCGCGTTCGCGTCGCTCTCGGTGGAGGGCAAGCTCGCGATGAGCCCGCCTCACGACGTCTCGCCCACCGCCCTGGCGATGGCGCGCTTCCTCGGCGGGGCGGTGGTCTTCGCCGGCGCGCACCTGTCGCTCCGGACGCCGCGCGTGGCGCGCCCCGCGGACGCGCTCCACCTCGCGGTGCTCGCCTTCTTCGGCGTCGTCTGCAACCAGGCGCTCTTCCTCGTCGGCCTGCGCATCACCTCGGCCGTGTCCGCCACCCTCCTCATCGCGATGATCCCGGTCTTCACCGCCGCCATCGCCGCCCTCACCGGCCGCGAGCCGTTCTCCCGCCGCGCCGGCGCCGGCACCGCGGTCGCGCTCTTCGGGGCCGCCATGCTCACCGGCTTCGCCCTCCCGCGGCTCGGCGACTCGTTCGCGCTCGTCTACGCCCTCTCGACCGCCATCTACGTCATCTACGCGAAATCGGCCCTCCAGCGCCTCGGGACGGTCACGGTCATGGCCTGGGTGTTCGGCTGGGGCACACTGATGTTCGCGCCGATCGGCGGCGTCGCCCTCGTCCGCGAGGCGCCCTCGTGGTCCTTGCCGGCGGCCCTCCTCGTCGCCTTCTGCGTCCTCGTGCCGACGGTCATGGCCTACGCGGTGAACGCCTGGGTGCTCCGCCGCGCCTCGCCGACGCTGGTGGCCATTTACGTCTTTCTCCGGCCGCCCCTGGCCGCGCTGCTCGCGTGGCTCCAGCTCGGTGAGGCCGTGTCGGCGCGCACCGCGGCCGCGGGGCTCGTGCTCCTCGCCGGGGTGACGATCGTGGCCACCGCGCCCAGCCCGCCCGCCGGCGCCGCGGCCCAGCCCGCGCCGCCGCCCCCCGACGGCGACGCGCTCGCCCGGTCGACCGGCCTCCCGCTCCTGGCCGCAAATGGCGGGGCCCCGAGCCGTCAGCCGGCCCGCAGCGGATCCATCAACGCATGAGCCGCCGAGCACCCGTGTCGCGCGCGCGACTCGCGCCCTCGTCGCGAGGGCGAGACTGCGGCCGGTGAGGCCCGTGATGTAAGGCGCTTGACAGCCGAAACCGGGTACGTGACGATGCGGCCGAGGTCAGCGACGAGGCTGATCGGATAACGCACTCACGCCGGGGGGGACGCGCGCGTTCCTGCGCAGGCGCTCAGGGGAGGTGGAGGGATGCGGGCTGAGCAGCCGCCGCCAGGGCTCGTGCTCATCGCAGACGACGTTCTCGTGAACCTCGAGGTGCTCTCAAGCACGCTGGAGTCCGCGGGGATCGAGGTCAGCGTCGCGACCGACGGTCCCATGGTGCTCGAGCGCCTGGAGTACGAGACTCCCGACCTCATCCTGCTCGACGTCACCATGCCGGGCATGACGGGCTTCGAGGTCTGCGAGCGGCTGAAGTCGAGCCCGGCGACCGCCGATATCCCCGTCATCTTCACCACCGCCCACGCCGAGATCGCGGACAAGCTGCGTGGGTTCCGCCTGGGCGCGGTCGACTACGTGACCAAGCCGTTCGAGCGCGACGAGCTCCTCGCGCGCGTGAGGACGCAGCTGTCGCTCCGGCGCGCCCTGACCGCGCTGGCCAGGAAGAACGCCGAGCTCGAGAACGAGATCGAGGTGCGCGCCGCCGCGCAGGCGGACCTCGCCCGGCTGACCGACGATCTCGAGCGCCGGGTGGAGGAGCGGACGCAGGCGCTCGCCCGCGCGGTGGCGGAGCTCGAGCGCGCCAAGGAGTCGCTCGAGGAGACGGTGGAGCGGCGCACCCGCGAGCTGCAGCGCGCGAACGAGCGGCTCGAGCGCGAGCTCGCCGAGCGGGCGTCGCTCGAGGAGGCCCGCTCGACGCTCCAGGCGCAGATCATCGCGGCGCAGGCGGCGAGGCTGGCCGAGCTGTCGACGCCCATCATCCCGATCAACGACCAGATCCTGGTCATGCCCCTCATCGGCGTGGTCGACGAGGAGCGCGCGCAAGGCATGGTCGACGCGGCGACGCTGGGGGTGAGCGCGCGCAGGGCGGCGGTCATGATCCTCGACATCACCGGCGTGTCGCGCGTCGACGCGCGCGTGTCCGAGACGCTGGTGCGGGCGGCTCGAGCGGTGCGCCTGCTCGGCGCGCGGGTCGTGATCACCGGCATCCGCCCGGAGGTCGCCCAGGAGCTGGTGGCGCTCGGCGCCGAGATGACGGGGATGGTGACGCAGAGCACGCTCCAGGACGGCATCGCGTACGCGATGAGCAAGACGCGCGCGCCGTCGCGGCGCGCGGCGGCGCCCGCGGCGCGCGAGTGACGCGGCGGCCTCCGGCGCGCGGGTGACGCGGCGGCCTCCGGCGCGCGAGTGACGCGGCGGCCTCCGGCGCGCGAGTGACGCGGCGGCCTCCGGCGCGCGAGTGACGCGGCGGCCTCCGGCGCGCGAGTGACGCGGCGGCCTCCGGCGCGCGGGTGACGCGGCGGCCTCCGGCGCGCGGTGCGACGGCGCGCGCGGCGCTCACCGGGGCGCGGCGCGGCTGTCGGACGGCGCCGCCGCGGGAGCGGGGCCGGCGGCGGCGCGGAGGAGCTCGCGCAGCCGGTTGACCTGAAAGCCCTTGGCCAGGCCGCGCAGCTCGTCGAGGAACGGGCGGAGGTGCGCGGCATCGCGCTCGAGCCGCTCGATCTCCAGGAGCAGGCCGCTCAGCCGGCCTCGGTTCACCAGGTCGAGCAGCCCGGCCAGCGTCTCCGCCGGCGGCAGCGCGCGCCCCGGCGCCTCGACCGCGGCGCGGCCGGGCCCCTCGTCGCCGGTCACCCGCGCCCAGCGCTCCGGCGCGGCGGCGGCCGGCGCGGCGCTCGCGTCGACGAGCGGCACCTCGAACTCGAAGACGCTGCCTTGCCCGGGCTGGCTCTCGACCCGGAGCGCGCCGCCCATCTGCTCCACGATCCGCCGCGAGATCGCGAGCCCGAGGCCCGTCCCCTCGACCGGCGCGCCCTCGGTCGGCGCCTGCTCGAACGGCTCGAAGATCCGCTCGAGGTGCTCGGGCGCGATGCCGGGGCCCGTGTCCTCCACGCGGAAGCGCACCGGCCGCGCGGCGCCCGCGCCCGAGCCCGGAGGGGCCTCGCCCGCCGTCACGCGCAGCACCACGCGGCCGCTCTCGGTGAACTTGATGGCGTTGCCCAGCAGGTTGAGCAGGACCTGCATGAGCCGCTTCTGGTCGGTGATCACGGTCCCGAGCGCGGCGCCCTCCTGCTCGAACAGGAACGTCAGGCTCTTGGCCTCGGCGCGCACCTGGCAGATGCCGAGCACCGCCTGCACGAACGAGGGGAAATGCACCTCGTCGGGCATCAGGGTCAGCTTGCCGGCCTCGATCTTGGCGAGATCGAGCACGTCGTTGATCAGCGTGAGCAGGTGCTCTCCGGAGGACTGGATGATCTCCACGGCGCGCAGGTGCCGGGGCGACAGCCCGTCCAGGCGCCCCAGGATCTGCGCGTAGCCCAGGATGCCGTTGAGCGGCGTGCGCAGCTCGTGGCTCATGCTCGCGAGGAAATCGCTCTTGGCGCGGCTCGCCGCGTCGGCCGCCTCCTTGGCCGCCTTGAGCTCGGCGGTGCGCTCCTCGACGAGCTGCTCCAGGCGGTGGTGCGAGCTCGAGAGCTCGCTGTAGAGGGCGGCGTTCTCCACGGCGGTCGCCGCCTGCGCGGCCAGGAGCGAGACCACCTGGACGCGCGCCTCGGGGAAGGCGCCCGAGACGCCGGCGTGCTCCAGCACCATCACGCCGAGCAGCCGCCCCTGGTGGAGCAGCGGCACGAGCAGCAGCGAGGCGGGGCCGCGGCGCTCGAGGTACGGGTCGTCGTCGAAGCGCCCGTCGCCGCCGTCGCGCCCGAGCACGAGCGGCTCGCGGCTGCGCGCCACGTAGCGCACGACCTTGGCGGGCAGGAGCGCCGAGCTCAGGGCCGGCTCGTCGGGGTGGAGCGTGATCCGCTCGGGATCGACGGTGAGCTCCGCGCGGACGACGAGGCGCTCGCCGCGCGAGAGCACCAGCACGGCCCGCTCGGCGCCGGCGTTCTCGGCGAGGAGCCGCATCATGCGCGCGATGAGCGAGTCCGGGTCGCGGTCGCTGGCCAGGGCCTGGGCGGCCTTGAGCAGCGAGACCACGTCGATTTGGCGGCTCGCGGGGCCCGTCGCGGTCGTCGCGGCGCGCGCCCCGGCCGGGTGCGCCGCGGCGCACGCCGGCTCGTCGCGGGCCGCCTCGGCCGCCGGGAAGACCTCGGGGTGCCGGCGGCGCAGGGTCGCCGCGGCGCCGGCGGCCTCCCAGCGCAGGTAGGCGCCGTGCGCGTCGCGCAGGTAGGCGCGCGCCATCCGGCCGCGGCCGCGGCCGAGCAGGTGCTCGCCCGCGAGGCGCAGGCCGAGGGCCTCGCCGCTGACGAAGCCCTGCCGGTGGGCGTGCTCGATGGCCTCGTCGTAGAGGCGCTCGGCGTCCTCGTGCCGCCCCGCGGCCTGCGCCTCGCGGGCCTCGGTGAGCAGGAGGGCGTGGCGGAAGGTCGCCGGGTTGAACGCCGAGAGCCGGGCGAGCCGCGCGCGCTGGGCGGCGAAGGCGGCGCGGGCGCCGCGGTCCTCGTCGTCGGCGCCCGGCGCCGCGGCGGGCGGCGGCGCGGCGCCGAGGATCGTCACGATCTCGAGGGCCCAGAGGGCCGGCGGGTTGCACCAGCCGGCCGTCCACGCGGCGCTCGCCTCCGCGGCGAGCCGCAGCGCCTCGCGATCCTCGCCGAGGTGCACGGCGGCGAACGCGGCGGCGCCGAGCACGATGACCCGCAGCATCGGCGAGCCGGCCGGGAGCGCGGCGATGCGGCGGATCGCCGCGCCCGCGTCGCCCTCGCCCGCCTGGGCGAGCAGGTCGTGGGCGGCGCGGCACGCCGGGGCGCTCTGGCCGGCGATGAGGTCCCTCCAGGGCCTCGCGGGGATCGGACAGCTCGACAGCCGCGCCCCCGCGGCCATCCGCGCGGCGGGGAGGATGACCTGGCCGACCTCGCTGTGGGTGATGGCCCCCTCGCGGGCGCCGAGCTCGGGCACGTCGCGCCAGCGCTCGTGGACGGCGGCGAGGTCCGGGTGGACGAGCTGGGCGGCCAGGCTTCCGGTGTGGAGGGCCCCGGCGAGGAGCAGGCCTTGCGCGGATTGCGCGGCGTACACGAGCTCGACGCACCGGGCGCCGAGGGGCAGGTCCTGGAGCACGCCGGTGAACACGACCGCGCTCATGCTCAGCCCGTAGGCCGCGCGCGGATAGAGCCCGTGCAGGAGGGCGATCTCGGGCATCGCGAAGATCAGGCTCGCCGCGAGGGGCGGCTCGCTGAGCGCCGCCGCCGTGATGGAGGCGCCGATCAGCTCGCCGGCCACGCGGGCGACCGGATCGGCGCAGCGGGGCAGGGCGCGGAACGACGCCGGGCTCATCGCCGCGATGAGGGGGGCGATGCGCGCGGCCTGGGCGGCGAAGAACGCGGCCAGCGCCTCGGGCTCGCGCGGGAACGACCAGCCGAGCTCCGCGAGCGCGGCGAGCCCGACGCCGAGGCCCTCGGGGTAGCGCCCGGCGACCGTGAGCAACGGCACCTGCGCGAGCGCCACGCGGCCGCGCGCGACCGCGTCCGTGGCGTGCTCCCGGCACGCGGCGAACAGCCGCTCGCCCTCCTCGGGCTGCCCGGCGAGCCACTCGGTCTCCGCGAGCGCGAGCAGGATCTCGAAGCGGAGATCGTGGGCGTCTTCCTCGGACGGCGCCGCGCCGCCGCCCAGCAGATCGCGGCCCGCCCGCAGGAACCGCGCCGCCTCGGCGTAAGCCGAGGCCGCCTTCGCCCGCAGCCCGCCGGCGAGGCAGCGGTCCGCCACCCGCCGCCGCTCGGCCGGCGCGCTCAGGCGCTCCGCGGCCCGCAGGTAGTGGTCGAGGAGCGCGAACAGCTCGGCGTCCCCGCTGCCCTCGGACCAGCGCCGATCGAGCTCGCGCGCGAGCGCGAGGTGGAGGTCGAGGCGCTCGCCGTGCCCGAGCTGCTCGTACGCGGCCTGCTGCACCCGGTCGTGCGCGAACGCGTACGCCTCGCCCTCGCCCTCGCCCGCGGCCACGAGCAGCCCCTCGTGGAGCAGCGCCTCGGCCGCCCTCCGCAGCGCCGCGGCCGGGAGCCCCGCGGCGGCGCTCACCAGGGAGGCCTCGAAGCCCGCCCCCACGCACGCCCCCGCGGCCAGCGTCCGCCGGAGCTGCTCGGGCAGGCGGCCCATCTTCGCCGTCAAGAGCGCCACGACGTTGTCGGTCACCGCGACCCGCTCGATGCGCTCCGCCTCCCACCGCCACGCGCCCGTGGCGAGATCGCGGGAGAGCAGCCCCTGCTCGTGCAGCGCCCGCAGGAGCTGCTCGACGAACAGCGGGCTGCCGTCGGTCTTCGCCCGCACGATCGAGCAGAGGGCCTGCGCCTCGTCGCCGGCGCCGGGCAGCATGTCGGAGACCATCCCGGCGAGCGCCTCGCCGTCGAGCGGCCCGAGCGCGTGCACCTCGGCGCGCCGCCCGCTCGCCCGGATCGCCTCGATCAGCGCGCGCAGCGGGTGCGCCTCGCCCACCTCGCCGTCGCGGCAGGCGCCGAGCAGGAGGAGGTGCTCGATCTCCGGGTCGGTCGCGATCGCCTCGAGCAGGGCGAGCGACGGCGCGTCGGCCCACTGGAGGTCGTCGATGAACAGCACGAGCGGGGGCTCGGCGCGCGCCGTCGCCCGGACGAAGCGCTGCACGGCGCGCTGGAAGCGGTGCTTCGCGTCGGCCGGGCTCACCTCGAGGAGCGGCGGGGGCTCGCCGAGGATGCGCGCGAGCTCCGGCGCCATGTCGACGAGGACGCGCGCGCTCTCGCCGAGCGCGGCGCGGCAGGTCGCGGCCCAGCCCTCGAGCGCCTCCGCGCTGTCCGAGAGCCTGCGGCGGGCGATGGCGCGGAAGGCCTGCGCGAGCGCCGCGCAGGGGGCGCCGCGCTGGAGCGCGTCGAACTTGCCGGGCGCGAACAGGCCGCCGGCGAGGCGCGCCTCCTCGCGCAGCGCGCCGGCGAGCGCCGATTTGCCGACGCCGGACGGCCCGGAGAGCAGCGCGAGCTCGGTCTCGCCCCCCCGCGCGCGCGCGAGGGCCTCCCGGAGCGCCCGCTGCTCCCGCTCCCGGCCGACGAGCCGCGACGGCCTGCGGAGGCGGTCCTCCCAGTCGCGCGCGCCGAGCGCGAACGGCCGGATCGCGCCCGTCGCGCGGAGCTCCTCGAGGGCGCGTTCCAGGTCGTGCGCCGCGCCGTCGCCGGTCTGGTAGCGCTGCTCCGGGCTCTTCTCCAGGAGCCGCATGACGACGGCGCTGACCGCCTCGGGGATCCGGAGCGCCGGCGCGCGCTCGTGCGGCGGCGGCGGCCTCCGGGCGATGTGCGCGTGGATCAGCGACAGCTCGTCGGTCTGCTCGAAGGGCAGCTTGCCCGTGAGCATCTGGTAGAGCGTGCAGCCCAGCGCGTAGAGGTCCGCGCGCGCGTCGGGGGCGCGCTTCATGCGGCCGGTCTGCTCGGGCGCCACGTAGGCGAGCGTCCCGACGGCCGCGCCGTCCGCCTCGGCGGCGTCGCCGGCCGCCGCCCGCCGCGCGGCCAGGCCGAAGTCGATGAGCCGGACCTCGGTGCGCTCGGCGTCGACGAGGACGTTCTGCGGCGTGACGTCGCGGTGGAGGACGCCCCGGCGGTGCAGCTGCCCGAGCACGCGCGCGAGCGACGCGCCGAGGCGCAGCGCGGCCTCGACCGGCAGGGGCCCGCGGGCGAGGGCGAGGTCGAGGGAGCCGTCCCCCCAGCGCTCGAGCACGAGGGCCACCCCGGCGCCGTAGGGCACGAGGTCGAGGGCGCGGGCGGTCCCGGGGAGGCCGAGCTCGCGGAGCAGCGCGTATTCGCCGCGGAGCCGCGCCACGACCCGATCGTCCGGCAGCTCGTGGCGCGGGATCTTCAGCACGACGTCGGCCCGGCTGGTCAGGTCGACGCCCGCGACGACCCGCGTCTCCGCGCCGGCGTACAGCACCTTCCCGAGCCGGTAGTCCATCGGCATCGGTTCATCTTCGCCGAAGTCCTGCGCGGCGTGTCGCTTTCCTGCGGCGCCGCGCCGCGGCGAGCGCAGGCGGCTGGCGGAGCGCTGCTGTAGGTGGTTATCCACGGTCCAGCTTGTCTCCACGGGTCCAGACCGGTGACCGGATGGAGGAGGGGAGACGGCCCTTCGAACGTGGTGTGAACCGGTTAAGTCGCCGCCTCGAGCGGGGCAGCTGCGATGCAGCAGCGGGCCGCGCGATCCGATGTTCGCAGAGGCGCGCGCCGGCGCGTTCACCGCCCCGGGGGCGAGCCCGTGCGCCGCTCGCCGGGCGCGTCGCGCCCCCCGGGGGCGGCGAGGTGCGGCGGGAGGAGGAGCGGCTCGCCGTCGGGGACGCGCTGGAGCGAGGGGAGGAGCGCGTCGAGCTCGCCCGGCTCGAACCGGCAGAGGCCGATCGCGTACCAGAACGACCCGGCGAGCGCGCCGCCGAACCTGTAGCGGCGGCCGTCGGGCGTGAATGCCGCCCAGCCCTCGGCGCGCGAGAGGAGCACCGCGCGGCAGGCGCCTGTCGCCACGTCCCAGAGCCGGACGGTCCCGTCGTCCGAGGCGCTCGCGAGCCCGGCGTCGTCCGGGCTGAAGACGATCCCCTGGACGGCGTTCGCATGGCCGAGGAGGACGCGGCGCTCGGCCCCGGTGAGCGCGTCCCAGAGGCGGACCGTGCAGTCCTCGGCGCCCGAGGCCAGCGAGGTGCCACCCGGGCTGAAGGCGACGCTGGACACGGCCGCCGTGTGGCGTCGAAGGACGAGCCGCTCGTCGCCCGTGGCCACGTCCCACAGCTGGACGGCGCCGTCTCCCACGCCTGCCGCCAGCGAGGCGCTCTCCGGGTCGAAGGCGACGCTCGCGACATGCGCCGAACGGCATTTCAGCACGTGGCGCACGGCCCCCGCGCTCACGTCCCACAGCAGGACCGTCCCGTCGTCGGCCCCCGACGCCAGCGACATCCCGTCCGGACTGAAGGCGATGCTCCGGACCGCCGACGAGTGGCCTTTCAGGACGCCATGCTGGAGGCCTCTGGCCACGTTCCATAGCCGGACGGTGCTGTCTTTCGACCCCCAGGCCAGGAAGGCGCCGTCAGGGCTGAAGGTGACGGTGCTCGCCGACAGCGGGGAGTCCTTCATGACGATGCGCTGTCCGGTCCGGGTCTTCACATCCCACAGCCGCACGGCGCCGTCCGCATAGGCGCCGGCGAGCGAGGCCCCATCCGGGCTGAAGGCGATGCTCCTCACGGGGCCTACGTGCCCTTCGAGGGCGCCGCGCGCCGCCATCAGGCCAGCGTCCCAGAGGCGAATGACGCCCTCCTCCGAGGCCGCCGCGAGCGAGGCGCCATCGGGGCTGAAGGCGACGCTCCCGACGGACGGCGCGTTGCCACGAAGGACACGGCGCCTGGCGCCCGTGGCCACATCCCACAACACGACACCGCTGTCCGCGGAGCCCGAGACCACGGTGGCGCCATCGGGGCTGAAGGCGACGCTCCTGAGCGCGGCCGTATGGCCCCTCAGGACGTCGCGCTGCGTCCCGGTGGCCACGTCCCAAAGCCGGACGACGTTGTCGTTGCCGGCCGACGCGAGGACGCCGCCGCCGGCGTCGAAGACGACGCTCGTCACGGAGGCCTCGTGGCCCATCAGGACGCGGGGATCTGCCCCCGAGCTCACGTCCCACAACCAGACGGTGCTGTCGTGGGCGCCCGCGGCCAGCGTGGTGCCATCCGGGCTGAACGCGACGCTCCTGGCGATGGTCGCGTGATCCCTCAGCGCGCGGCGCTCGGTGGCCCGGGCCACGTCCCAGAGCCGGATGGTCCGGTCGTCGGAAGCCGAGGCCACCGTGGCACCATCCGGGCTGAAGGCGACGCCTCTGATGATGGCCGTATGACCCCTCAGGAGCCGGGGCTCGGCCGCGGCGGCCACGACCCAGAGCCGGACCGTCCTGTCGTTGCTGACCGAGGCCAGCGTGGCGCCATCCGGGCTGAACGCGACGCTGGTGACCGTGGCCGCGTGGCCTCGCAGGACGCGGAGCTCGCGGCCCGTGGGCACGTCCCAGAGCCGGATGGTCGTGTCGCTGCTGCACGAGGCCAGCGTGGCGCGATCGGGGCTGAACGCGATGCTCCTGACGGAGCCGACATGCCCGGTCAGCGCGCGGCGCGGCTCCCCGGTGGCCACGTCCCACAGCCACACCTGTCCGTTCCAGTGCGCAGAGGCGAGGAGCTGCCCGTCGAGGCTCACCGCCACCGCCATGCACGGCGACGCGGCCGCGGCCGTGACGACATCGGCGTCGGCGGCGCCGGGCGCCGCGCTCCCGAACGTGTCCAGGCCGGCGAGCGCGCCCTCGTCGAGCCGCGCGCCGACGAGCTGGGCGTAGCGGAGCCGGGCCGACGCGAGCCGCGCGCCGCGCAGGTCGGCGCGGAGGAGCCGGGCGGACGACGCGTCGGCGCCCTCCAGGTCCGCCCCCGCGAGCCGCGCCCCGGAGAGGTCCGCGCGCGAAAGCGCGGCCCCGGCGAGCGACGCGCCGCCGAGGTCGGTCTCGATCAGCATCGCTTCCCGCAGATCCGCGCCGCGGAGGTCCGCGCCCCGGAGGTTCCGGCGCGAGAGGTCCTTGCCGCGCAGGTCCTGGCCGGCGAGGTTCACCCGCTCCTCGGCCTCCACGTTCAGCCGCTTCAGCACGCCGATGGCGTTCCGCTTGGCGATCTCGCCCGACGTGCCGCTGAGCGCCCGCCTCGCCCAGGCCACGCTCGCCTCGCGATCGGCCATCGCCGTGAAGAGCTCGACCATCAGGTCGGACATCTCGCGCCAGCCGAGCACCGTGGCCTCGCCGCCACGGCCGAGCTCTGCCGCCGCCTCCCGCGCGACGAGCCACTCGAGCACCGAGGCGTGGAGGAACGAGAAATTGCCCTCCGGATCGCGCACCAGCAGCGTGCCGGAGCCGACCGCGTGGACCGCCTCCTCGAGGTCGATCTGCCGCGTGCTCAGGTCGGCGATCGCCTTCGCCACCTCGGCGGGGAGCTCGTCCACGTGGACGCTCGGCTCCATCTTGGACCAGAGCCGGAGCGCGAGCGTCGTCACGGCCTTCCATCGATCCTCGGCGACCAGGGACGCCGCCGCGCCCCGCACGTGGACGCGCGCGTCCTCGCTCCGGAACCACCGGTCGATCAGGCTCTGGTACAGCCCGGCGGCGGTGATCTTCCCGGTCCGGTCGCGCGCCTCGAGGAGCTCTCGCTCGGGGATCTCGGAGATGAAGCCGAGCAGGCGCGGGTTCTCGGACAGGCGCAGGAGGTCCTTCACGTCGTCGAGCAGCCGCACCCGGGCGTCGGCGGCCTCCCTGCTGCCGAGCAGATTGACGAGGAACTGGCGCACCTGGACCGGCGAGAACGTCGTCAGCGTGGCGATCCGGTGGCCGGGGATCCGCTCCGCCTGCTCGCCGAGCTTGGTCCGGATCTGGTCGTCCGAATAGAAGTGCTGCGTCCGGCTGGTGAGCACGACCTTGGCCTTGCCCTGCGCCGCCTGGATCAGCGTGTCGAAGTGGTCGGCGGCGCGGCTGTAGCGCACGCGGAGCGCCAGCTCGTCGAAGCCGTCGAAGAGGAGCGCGATCAGGCCCTCGGCGAGCATGTACCGGAAGCTCGGCAGATCGAACCGCTCCATGCCCGAGAGCGCGAGGTGGTTGGCGACCAGCGCGTCGAGCGAGTGCGCCTTCTCGAGCGATCGCATCTCGATGAGCACCGGGTACGGCGGCCCCTCCCGCGCCCCGAGGCGGCGCGCCAGCTCGTGGAGCAAGAAGGTCTTTCCGGTCCCGAAATCGCCGAGGATCAGGACGAACCGGGCCGCGGGGGAGGCGAGCAGGTCGTCGATCGCCTCCAGCGCGTGGTCGACCTCCTGCCTCGGGCCGCCGGCGGCGGCCAGCGTCGCGCGCTGGGGGACATAGAGCCTCGGCGGGTAGATCGGATCGCGCTCCAGCCGGTGGATCAGCCGCTCGACGTAGGGCCCGAAGTGGATCAGGCCCTGGTACTCGGCGATGCTGGCCAGCCAGACGCCCTTGCGGTGCGCCTCCCGCACCAGCGCCTCGGGCGCCGGCGGGCCGTCGTAGACGAGCTGAGAGAACGTCCCGGCGCTGCGCCGCTGGGCGCGCGCGTGCACCTGGGTCCGGAAGAGCTCGATCGCGGCGGGGGTGACGGGGCCCGCCACGGCGCCCACGGCGAAGGCCAGCGCCGGCCCCAGGAGCGCCGGTCCCAGCGGCTCGGCCGTGACCACCTCGGCGACCGCATGGAACGGGGGCGGGGCCTCCCTCCAGGCGATCGTGACGCGCTTGCCGCGCGCCTCCTCGCGCATCCGGCAGATGCGCACGACGTGATCGAGGAGGTCCTCGTCGCGCTCGTCGCGCTCGTCGTCCCCCGCGCGGCCGCGCTCGCGGCGCTCGCCGCGGTCGCCGTGGTCGCGCGCCCGCGGGCCCCGGTCGGCCGCGGCGGGGCGATCCGTCGCGCTCGCGCGGCTCGCCCGCATCCGCTCGAGCACCGCGCGGGCGTAGGCCGCCGCGACGATGGCCGCGTACATCTGCCATGCGTCGCCCTTCTGCTCATCGCAGTAGTCGCAGATGCCGCGCACCACCAGATACCCCACGTCGTGCTGCCACGCGGCGTCGGCGAGCCCCGAGCCCTCCATCTCCACGGCCTTGATGCCGAGCTCGTCGCGGAGCTGGTCGCGGCGGCGCGCGTCCTTGAGCAGCGTGTTGCCCGACCCGATCGGCCCCTGGAAGACGCGCGGCTGCCCCTTCTTGCGCTGCGGATCCGCCGGGTGCGGGCGGACCTTCGACGGGTCGAGCGGATCGCGCAGCACGTCTTCCGCGTCGGGAGGCCGCTTTGCGCCGACGAGCCTGCGCCCGCGGTCGATCAGCTTCACCCACGGCGCCTTCCGCTCGTAGGCCAGGACCTCGAGCGCGTCGACGCCCTCGAGGAGCCACGCGCCCGGCGCCCTCGGCGAGGGGCGGGGGGTCTTGCCGCGGGCGGTCTCCTTGTCGAAGTCGTATTGCACCACCCCGCGCCGATCGACGACGACGACGTCGCCGAGGCGCACGTGCTCGGCGGGCCTGTCCGGGTGCGGCACCCCGCCGGCGATCCCGACCATCACCACGCTGCGGATCTGCGGGAAGTGCTCGAGCATCTGCGTCACCCGGACCGACGCGAGGTTGTTGCCCATGCCCGTGCTCACCAGCGCGACCGCGTGCGCGCCGCCGCCCTTCGCCGGGACCTCCCCGAGCACGTAGTCCCGGCCCGCGCCTTCGCCCCCGGCCGAGTGCTCGACGGGGCCGTCCAGCATCGCCTTCGCCGCCGCGAGCTCCTTGGGGAGGGCCGTGACGAGCCCCACCGTCACGCGGTCGCGCAGCGCTCGGGCGCGTTCGTCGGGCGCGGGCCCCGGCGCCGGACGAGGCTTCAAGGACGCCATCGCGCCCTTCTATCACGGCCGGCTCAGGGGCGCGTCGCGCCGCTCCCCGCGGCGGGCGCGACGCAGAAGTCGCCCTCGGCGGCATAGCCCTGGTCGCCCTGGAGCTCCACCACCCGGTCCCGGCCGAGGGGCGCCGCGCCCGGGACGCGGAAGGTGGCGACGTCGAGCCGCGGCACCGGCTTCTGCCGGGGCGCGGGCAGCTGGGGCACCCACGTGTACGGCGCGCGGTAGGCGCGGTAAACCAGGTTGAGGCTGAGCGGCGGTTTGCGCCAGTAAGGGCTGATGTACTCCCAGACGATCTCGTGCCCCGGGGTGACCTCGAAGATGCGGCCGTCGGAGCCCTCGGTGATCAGCGTGTTGCCGTTGGGCAGCCGCTGGGCGCTGCTGATGAAGGGGCTGTAGAAGCGCGACGCGTCGAGGGGCATCACGAAGCCCGCTTCCCTGGGCGTGTACTGCCACCGGATCTCCAGCGTGGTGGGGTCGATCTCGAGCACCCGCGAGTGGTCGCGCAGGGCGGTCTTGAGGCCCTTCGGCGCGCCGGGGCTCGGGGCGCCGTAGCCGGCCCATCCGCCGTTGTCGAAGACGAGGAGGTTGCCCTCGCCGGGCAGCCCGCGCGGGATGAGGTGGGCGTGGTGCTGGCCGATGATCCAGCCGAGGCGGCGCTCGGCGTCGCTGCCGTCGTACCGCGGGCCGAGCTTCCACACGATCCGCCCCGTCTTCTTGTCGACGATCGCGATGAGGTTCGCCTCGCGCGCGTCCCAGATCAGGTTGTCCGGGTGGAACCGCTCGTCGCCCGCGTCGTACCACCGGTTCGGCCCGAGCAGCGACATCGAGTTGATGTGCAGCCAGTCGCCGACCCCTCCGGCCGCGGCGCTCGCGCCGATGGCGCCCGCGCCGGGCGCGCGCAGGTTTGGATCGCGGCGCAGGGCGGCGCGCGCCGCCTCGTCGAAGCCCAGCTCCTCGATGTGCTCGTGGGCGCGCCACTGCCAGACGATGTTCCCCTTCCAGTCCACCTCGACGATCTTGTCGTCGAGCAGCGGGTGCTCGGAGATCGCGTAATTCTGCACGTTCTCGTGCACGAGCAGGAACGTGCTCCCCCGATCGAGCAGCGGCTCCTGGCCGGGCGCGTAATACCCGACCGGATTGCCTTGCCGCTGGAAATCGTGGTGCTGGCGCGCGAACCAGCGGGGCGCCTCGCCGGGATCGTGGATGTGCTCGAGGCGGTCGAAGCGCCACACCACGTTGCCTTCCCAGTCGACCTGCACGAGGTCGATCTGGTCCTGCGTGCCGTGCTTCGGGTTGCGCTCGCCGGTGCTGCCGAACACCTGTCCCCCGGGCAGGAGCTTGTTGGGGAACCCGTGCAGCCCTTTCCAGAGCTGCACCTCGCGACCGTTCATGTCGATGAGGAGCGCGCCGAGGCCCGCGGCCTGGAAGATCGTGTAGCCGTTCCAGCTTCGTTCGGGGTCATAGAGGGTGACCCCGGTGGGGTAGATGGTCGGATGGCCCATGCTTCGCGTCTCCCGGCTCTCGGTGGAGGCAATGGCGGCGTGGCGGCTGGCATGGGCGTGCACGCGGCGTACCAGGGCCAGAAGCCGCGCGCGAGGGCTCGGGGCCGAGCGCCGCGGCGCAACGCTGCTGCGCAGGGAGCAGCTGGCCAGCACCGGAGTATGCTCGCGAGCCGCATCGGGCGGCGTGGTGGACGTCGCGGGAGGCGGGTATGGCGAGAGGTGGCGCGACGGTGGACGGGAGGACATGGCGGCTCGCCGGCGCGGCGATCCTCGCGGGGAGCGGGGTGGCCGCCGCGGCCTGCGGCGCGCGGGTCGCGGAGCGCGGCGCGGTCGCGCCCGCGACGAGCGCGAGCGCGACCCCTGCGGCGGTCGCGAGCGGCCCGCCGCCGCAGCCACGGCCGGTCGCTCCCCGGCGAGATTTCGGCCCCGGCGACCGGCCGCCGAACTGGCAGTGCAGCCCTGAGCTCCTGGCGCAGCTCGAGGCGCCGGTGCCGCCGCCGCGGGTCGACAGGCCGGCGGGCGTCGGGGTGGCGCCGTCCACCCGCGGCTGCGCGGAGCACGCGCCGCGCCTGCGCGAGGTCGCGCTCCGCGCCGCGGACCATCGGATCGAGGCGGCGCGCCGCGAGTACCTGCTGTTCCAGTGCACGCCTCCGCGCCTGGTCTTCGTCTCCGAAAAAGGGTCGGTCGTGCGCCAGTCCGGCACCAACGTGCAGGTGCCGGGGGTGGACGAGCCCGATTTCGTGAAGCTCGACGGCCCGCGCCTCTACACGCTCAGCGGGACGAAGCTGCGCATCTTCGACGTCGCCGCGCCCGCGAGGGCGCGCGCGGTCGGCGAGGTCACGCTCGACGGCCCCGCGCGCAAGCTGTTCGCCGCCGGCGATCGCCTCGTCGTGTACTCGTCCATGGCCCCGCCCGCGGGGCGCGCCGCCACCCCCGAGTGCACGTACGGCTACGACTGCGTGCCGAGCGGCGATGGCGCCGCGACGCGCATCACCGTGCTCGACGTCTCCCAGCTAGGCGCCCCGAAGACGCTGCGCGCGATCGACGTCTCGGGCTCCTTCATCGCGGCCCGGCGCATCGGCGACGCCGTGCACACGGTGGTCCACGACGACCGGATCGGGCCGCCTGGGCTGCGCTTCGCGCCGGAGAGGCCGCTCGCCGGGCCCGAGGACGCAGAGCGGGAGTTCGCGCGGCTCCGAGAGGAGAACCGGCGCGCCATCCTCGCGGCGGATCCCGCGGTGTTCCTGCCGAGCGCGCGGGAGGCGGGGCAGCCTGGCGCCGGCGCGTGCCGGATCCACCTCGCGCCGGGGGCGGACGCCGCGGGCTTCACCTCGATCATCAGCCTCGATCTCGGCGCCTCCAGCGGGTTCCACCGGGAGATGGTGCAGACCCAGCCGGGCTTCACGTACGCCTCGAAGGGCGCGCTCTACCTGGCCGTCCCGCAGCTCGCGAGGCGCGAGCTCTACCCCGACTGGGCGCACACCGGCGACACGCTGATCCACGCCTTCGACCTCGCCGGGGGCGCCTCGACCTACGCGGCGAGCGGCGTGGTGCGTGGCCGCCTGCTGAACCAGTTCTCCATGGACGAGCACGAGGGCCACCTGCGCGTCGCCACCACGGTCGGCCGCGCCCCGGACCCGGCGGCCCGCAGCCTCGTGAGCGTGCTGCGCCGCCAGCGAGCCGAGCTCGCCACGGTCGGCGTGCTCGATCGCCTCGCGCCGAGCGAGGACATCCGCTCGGTGCGCTTCGACGGCGCGCGGGGGTTCGTGGTCACGTTCAAGAAGACCGATCCCCTGTTCGCGCTCGACCTGTCGCAGCCGACCGCGCCGCGGGTCCTCGCCGAGCTCAAGATCCCTGGATTCTCGACCTACATGCACCTGATGGACCCGGAGCACCTGCTCACGATCGGGTACGACGCCGAGGATCAGGGCGAATTCGCCTATTTCCAGGGCGTGCTCCTCCAGATCTTCGACGTGCGAACGCCGAGCGAGCCGCGGCTCCTCCATCGCGCGGTGATCGGCACGCGCGGATCGAGCTCCGAGGCGCTCACCAATCACCTCGCCTTCACCTACTTCGCGCCCAAGGAGCTCTTGAGTCTGCCGATGACGATCTGCGAGGGCGGGCAGGGGCCCCAGCACGGCACCGCGCAGTTCTCGGGTCTCCTGCTCTACCGGGCGAGCGCGCAGCGCGGCTTCCAGCCGCTCGGCCGCGTGGCGCAGGGGCAGGCGTTCTGCGGCGCCTGGTGGTCGAGCGCGTCCTCCGCGGTGAAGCGCAGCTTCGTGACCGGCGATCACGTGCTCTCCGTGACCGACCAGGAGGTGAAGGTGCGGCGGATTCAGGCCCCGTCGAAGGAGCTCGTCACGTTGACGATGCAGTGACGGCGCTGCCCTCCGGCGAGGGGGCGCTGACGCGATGTGCCCAGTACATCGGGGCAGGCAGGTTCGTCCGCGTAGAGGGTACAGGGGGACACGCAGAACTCGAGGTAGGCGGGCGTCGACCAGATCACCAGGTCGTCGCTGGTCCAGAACGACTGCGTCCGGTCGCTGAGCTCGGGCGCGCGCGGACGCCAAGGGCCTGCGCCAGCGCCTTGCCCACGTCCTCGGAGAGGCTCGCGCAGTGGCGGGCCGGCCACCCCGGGATCACGTCCGGAGCCTCGAGCCCCAGGGCGAACCGCTCCAGAAAGATGCGCCACGAATCCGCGAAGACGAAGCGCTCCACCACGCCTCGTCGGCGAGGATCGCGCCGTCGGAGGCCATGAAGTACAGGCCCCTGGAGAAGGCGCCGATCGGCACCAACCCGTCGCGGGGCAGGACGCCGCCCTCGATCTCGAGCGCGGGGCCCACCCGCGCTCTCAGCGCGTGAAGTTTTGGACGGCCCAGACTTTGCCGCTGCTCGTCGTGTAGAAGCCGCAGGCGACTTGGGTGACGGAGTCGTCGGTCATGTTGATGAAGTGGCCGTGCATTTCGTAGCAGTCGCCGGTGCAGTCTGCGGTGGGTGGCGGGCCTTCGTCCCACATCTGTTGCATGCACAGGCCGATGACTTGCTTGTTGGAGGAGTAGCCAGGACAGGAGTTTTGCGAGCCGCCGGGCTCACAGATTTTTGCTCGGATGCCGGCGTGAGCCATGTTGTGATCGGCGTCGTATTTCGCCATCTCGTTGGCGCAGGCTTCGCCGTCTTTGCGGCGCTTGAGCGCCGGCAGGCAAGCGCACTGCGTGAGGAACTGGTTGATGCGATCGACGCAGTCTTGCGCGAGGTCGCCGGTGCTCGGCGGTGGGTCCAGCTTGCAGGCGAGGTTCTTGACGCAGGCCTCGCCGCCGCCGGTTCCGCCGCTCGCCCCGCCGGCTCCGCCGCTCGCCCCGCCGGCTCCGCCGCTCGCTTCGCCAGCTCCTGCCGACGCTCCGCCGCTCGCTGTGCCCGCGCTTCCCGAGGAGCCGCCGGCTGGCTCGCCGCCCGTCGACGCTCCGCCCATCGCGGCTCCTCCTGTCGTTGCGCCGCCATTCGTCGCATCGCCGCCGGCGCTCGTCGCGCCTCCGTTTGGTTGGGCGACGCCGCCAGTGCCGCTCGTGCCCGGGGCGCCCGCGGCGGCGCCCCCTGCGCCTCCCGAGCCGCCGGGCTCGTCTGGCGAGCTGGAGCAGGCCAATGTGAACGCGAGCACGCTGAAGGAAGCGATACGCATACCTGCAACTGTGGAGCTGCTGCGACTAACCGATCAAGTAAAAAGAAGGATGACGCGAGGCGTTCGAAAATTCCGCTGCGTTTGGACGAGATTCGCTTCCAACCGCTCGCTTCGTTACGGACAGCTATTGATGTCGACCGACGCCGCGCGGGTCCACGCCACGCAAAGTCCAGATTGCGACGAGCGGTTCACGGTAAAGTCTGGTGAACCGCGTATCTTGCCCTGCCGCACAGCTCATGTCGGCCAAGGTTCGCGCCTTCTTGGAGTTCGTCGTCGCGCTGACGCGCGCGTAGCGTCGGGATCGTCGGCGCCGCGCGGCTCTTGACTGAGCAGCGGAGTGCATGGGCCGGCGAGCGCTAACGGGTCCTCGCGGCAGCCTCACTCGACGGGGAGCGCGACATCACGGCAGCGGCAAGCCGAACATCGTCTCGCAGACGGCGACGTGCGCGGCGCAATTGCCGGCGGCTCCGTGGTCGCCGTCCTTGAGCGCGAGCCGGTGCGACCCGCCGTACGGCGGCGCCGCGCCCGGGACGTCCACCTCGACGAGCTCGCCGGGCAGGTCGATGAGGTCGAACGCCTTGAGGTGATCCGGGTGCTGCTCATCGCGCTCGCCGGTCAATCCGAACATGCGATCCACGGGCGTCGCCGACGGCTCCGAGAGCCAGATGGCGCTCACCGGGTTCGTGTCGCGCGGCCCGGCCAGCGACACCACCCGGTCGAGCCGGACGACCTTGCCGATGCGGGCGGCCGAGCTCGCGCCGTGCGAGTGGCCGCTGAAGATGATGACCGACCAGCGCGGGCTCCCGTCGTCTTCGAGGAAGTAGCCCCAGTCGCCTCGCGGGTGGACCTCTTTCAGGTGCGCGAGCGCCCTCGCCAGCCGCGCTTCGATGCTGTCGGCCCTTGCCACCTCGATGAGCGCGGTGTGGTCCTGACCGTCGAACGCCTCAAGCCGCGCGTCGCCGAACGTGTCCGGATCATTTTGAACGATGTTGTAGTCGTTCTTGTAGGCGACCGCGAACGCGTGAAAGCCGCGCGCGGCGACGAAGCGGGTGAGGTCGAGCGGGCCGGGAGGCTGGCTGCTCCCCGACAGCGTGACGACGAGCTTGCCCGCGAACCGCGCGACCCGAGTGTCGAGGAGCGCCACCTGCTCCAGGTCGCGGTCGGAGACCTCTGGATCGAGCTCGCTGGGCTTGAACCGGATCTCGCTGAGCTCGGGCGAGCTCGTGTCCACGTGCAACTCGCGCGGCGCGCCGCCCGCGCCGCCCGCGCCGTTCGCGCCGCCCGCGCCGTTCGCGCCGCCCGCGCCGCCCGCGCCGTTCGCGCCGCCCGCAGAGTTACCGACTCCGGAGGTCGCGGCGGCGCCGCCGGTCGCGGTAGTCGCGGTGCCCGTGGCTGCACCGCCGCCAGCGCCCGGGGGGTCGCCGTCGCTCGACGAGCCGCCGCACGCCACGCACCCGAGCGCCCACCAGGCGCAACCGATCCACGCCGTGAGCCGCATGCTCGAAACGTTACCAGATCACCGCCGGCGCCACGCGGTGGACGAGCCGGATCTCCCGATTCTCTCGGTCGCGCAGCGCGGTGCGGGCGCGCGTGGCCGTCATTTTCCCGCGCGGGTAGAAGGCTGCCGGTCCGGCGGCGCGGGCACGCTCGAAATTGCGAGCCAGCACTCCGCGGGACCATCGTCGAACCGGCGGCCGCCCGTCCCTCCGGACGCGACCGTGCCCCCTTCCGGCACGCAGCTGCCCGCCGGCAGGCAGACGCCGCCCGCCATCGCGCATCCCGCGGCCTCGAAGGCGCGGCGCCTCCCTCGCCGCGGGCGATGTTCCTTGGCTCGGTCACCAGGGCGACGAGCTTCATCCGCCCCTTGCAAGTTGGGCACCCGAGGACATCGAGCCTGCACATGCCGCGCCGGGCGTCAGGCTCCGCGCGCCTCCCTTGAGCGACCGCGCCGTCAGAGCAGAGGCTGCAACGCCGCGTACCACTGCTCGCCCAGCAGCACGTAGCCCTGGAGGTTGGGGTGCCACTGATCTTCGAGCAACGTGGCCTTGTTCGGATTGAAGGGCGTGTACATGTCGACGGAGATGATGTGTCGGCCTGCGTCCGCGCGGGCCTTCACCACCGCCGGAATGGCGTCGTCGTAGGTCTTGATGCGCGCGCTGAGCGCGGTGTCGTCGCCCTTGCTCGCATCGCCGCGCGACGGGACGGGCGCGGCCACCACGATGAGAACATCGGGGAGCTGCGCGTAGATGCTGTCAATCAACGCGCCCAGACGTTCGGGGGCGTTGGGCATGTCGTAATTGTCGATCGCGTCGTTGGTTCCAATCATCAAGAGCACGATGTCGGGCTTGTATTGCGGCATGACGGTCGACACCAGCGTCGAGATGCCGCTCCTTCCGCCGGCGGGGGCGATCGTCCAGCCGCTGTGGCCCTCGTGGTTGTGCGGGAACGCCACGCCGCCGACGGTGTTCGGTCCGTTCGATCCCGAACCGACGAACGTGATGTTCTTGCCCGCCGCGTGCGCTAGCCGGAACAGCTCGACGCGATAGCCGCCCGGCGTGTCCCCGTTGTATCCGTCGGTGATAGAGTCGCCGAACGGCATGATCTTGCATGCCGTACCGTCGGTCGGGCAGGGCCGATAGGTCGAGCCCGCGCTGCCGCCGGCGCCACCCTGCGCGCCCGAGTCGCCGCCGCTACCGCCGGCCGCCGCGCCGCCGCCATCCCCGCCACCGCCCGTTCCCGCGAGCGATCCACCGGTGCCGGCCGCAGCGGTCGTTCCGGTGCCGGCCGCAGAGGTCGTTCCGCCGGTGCCCGCGGCAGCGCTGGCCGTGCCGCCGCCGTCGCTCGTTCCGCCTGCGCCGCCGCCCGCTTCGCCCGCTCCGCCGGCGCCCGCGCTGCCGCCGCTGCAGCCGAGAGCGATGACGACGAGCCCGGCCACGACCGGCCAAGATGTGATCGGCTTCATGCCGGAGGATGGTAATGCCGAAGGCTACGGCGTTGTCAACTGAAACGACTCCGCCGCCAACTGCGAGCTTTGACGGCGTCGCCCGGCGACCGCCTCCCCCATCGTCGTTGCGCCCGACGCGGTCCTCGACTCGAAATCAGAATTGCGTGATGAATTTCCACGCCTCGGGGGCGTTCCAGCTCGTCGATTGCCCGGGGTCCTTCGGCTCCCAGCCGTGCGGGCCGTCGAACACGCAGTACTTGGTCGGGTGACCTGCGGAGCAGCCCTTGTACTCGGTACACGTGTGGGGCTGGCCAGCTGCCGGGAAGGTGGTCGCCGACGGCTCCTCCATGCAGCCGTTGACCTTCGCGAACTCGGCTTGTTTGACGCGACCGCTGGTCGGCTGGGGGGGCCGCTGCTGTCACCGCTGGCTTGCGACGCGTAGTAGGCGATCGGCTTGGTCAACGTCGCCGTGCAGGAGCCCGTGAGATCTGCCGAGAGCCCGCGGAGCCATTGCGGGGCGACGACGTGTGGCGCGGCTCTCGTCCCGAGACGGCGGAGGCGCAGAGCGCTGCCTCGGGCTCGTCGTCCTCCTCGACGTCGTGCTCGCGCTCGAGATGCCCGTGCCGCCGGGAGTAACGGAGCATCCGCCCGACGGCGTGCTCGATGACCTGACCGACCGCGCGAGTTGGAAGATGACCGAGTCCGTTCCACACGATCTCGGTGCCGTCTTCGTGATAAGCCCAGTCGAAGAAGACCACGTGCAGATGCGGATTGAGCCGCATGTCGCCGGACGTGCGTTGCACGACGGTCACCGCGCCGCTATTGACCGCGCCGCACGCGCCTCGGCGCGCGGCGCGCTCTTCGTAGAACCGCTCCACGCTCTCGACGAAGAGGCGGGTCAGCACCCCGAACAACGCCCCGTCCTGGCGAGCCTGCGCCGCCACGGAAACGGAAACGTCAACACCCACGGCCGGAACGCCACCTCGGGCAGGACGTCCTCTCCCTGGATCCCTGGCGGGCGGAACTAGCTCCGCCCGCCCCTTCCGAGCATCGCCACGATCTCCGCCCCGTCCCCCGCCACCGTGACATACGCCGCCTCGGCGCCGAGCACATCCCCCTGCTGCGCGAGCCCCTGCACGGCGCTCGCCGCGTTGCGGAGCTGCACGCCCACCGCGCCGCCCCCGAGCCGCACCGGCATCCCGCGCTTCAGCTCGATCACGTAGGCGCGACGCCGGGCCGGCCATGGGCTCGACATGTCGACGGCCAGGAAGTCGCCGCAGGAGGCGCGCTGGTTGGAGCGGAAGAGCCAGAGCTCGGTCCGGCGGTCCATGAGCTCGCGCGCGAATCCATCCTCATCGGCTTTGAACGCGAACGCGTGAAAGGCGAAAGCGGCGTCGGCCTGGCACGGACGGACGGCCTTCTGCACGAGCTCGCAGAAGAGATCTCGCCGCGCGACCGCGCGGCGCGTGAGCTTGATCGAGAGCGGAAGACGAGGCGCCATGATGCACGGGCTCGAGGCCCCGCTCGGCGCGTCCGAGCGGGCCCCGAGGGGTGGAGTCGAAGGTCGAACGCACGCCGCTCCACCCGCGCGACGGGAGCGCGGGGCAGAGGGCAACGACGCCGGAGCGCGAGCAACGCGGGCGGCGGGAAGAACCCGCCCGGCGGAAGGGACCGCGCTGCTACCGGAAGACCTTCATGGCGCCACCTCGGCAGCGCCGAGGATACACGATCGCGCAGGCCGCGCCAGGGGGGCAGACCGGCGCTCGCTCCCCCGACCCGTTCGGCGGAGGCGGGAGACGGGAGGCGGATGCCGCCCATCACCTCGCATCCATCGCGGGGAGATTCCCCTTGGCCAGGCTCAGCGACGGCCGGAACACGGAGAGCGCGATCACCGCCAGGAACAGCAGCACGTTCACCGCCCCGCACCCGGATTCGGTCAGGTAGGCCGCGCGGTAGGCTGGATCGAGCGCCTGCGCCCGCACGGACGCCTGCGCCAGATCGAGCGCGCGGCCGGTCGCGGGAACGATCGCGAGGTGCGTGTTCAGCGCGATGAGCGCCACGAGCCCGAGCTTGAGCTTCAGCCAGCGCGGCGCGGCTGGGAGGCGCGCCGCGAGCGCGGCGCCCGACACGAGCAGCGCCCACAGCCCCGGGACGGTGATGAACAGCGTCCCGGTCCGGATCAGCGCGCGCCCGGTCGCGAGCGCCGCGAGGTCGCCGGGCAGGCACACGCTCGAGACCACGATGTACACGGCGATGCTCCCCAGGAACGCAGAGAGCCCGATGAAATGGACAAGCTTCAGGGTCGAACGCATGGAGTGCTCCTTCACGATAATTAGCATGCTAACTAGATGGCGACGGTACAACCTGGTGAATGCGGCGCGGAGGCGCGTCGCTCCCTCAGCCTTTCATGTTGGCGATCACGCGCAGGAGCAGCCGCTCCAGCGCAGCGCGCTCGTCGCGGGAGAGGCCGCGCGCGGCCTTCCGGTTGACCTCGGCCGCGAGCGGCGGCAGCTCCGAGACCTGGGCGCGCCCGCGCTCGCTCAGCGCCAGCCGGACCACGCGGCCGTCCGAGGCGTCGGCCGTCCGCTTCACCAGGCCCTTCATCTCTAGCCGCTTCACCACGCCGGTCGTCGTGGGCCGGTCGAACCCGAGGCTCTGCCCCAGGCTGCTCATCGTCTGGCCCTCGTCCTCGGCGAGCCGCTCGAGCACGGCCCACTGCGGCGCCGTCAGATCGTACGGGCGGAGGCGATCCTCGAGCGCCAGCCGCATCGTCGAGGCGGCGCGGTTCAGCAGAAACCCGAGGCTCCTGTCGATCTGGAAGCTCACGCCAACTGATTAGCATGCTAACCACATCGCTGGCAACCCCGCGTCGGCGCGGGGCAGGATCGCCGCGCGCGCGGCGCGGCGGCGCGGGGCGCCTCGCTCGGCCACCCCGGAGCCACCCAGGCTCGTGGGTGTATTGTCGGCGGCCTGTGCTACCCTCCCGGCCTAACGGTTCATTCAAACCGAACCCGCTTCGCGGGTCGGCTCAACTCCGGCGTTAGGCGTCGTCGCGCACTCTCATCGATGGAGGAAGGACCATGAAGAAGCCGGCTGCCACGGGCAAAGAGCCCGATGTCGTCGATCCCGAGGAGTGGGCTCACGCCCGCGCGGAGCTGCTCGCCGCCGAGAAGGCGGCCACCCGTGCCCAGGACGCAGTCGCAGCACAGCGTCGCCGCTTGCCGATGGTGAGGTTTCGATCCGACTATGCGTTCGCGACTCCACGAGGAGCGGCCTCGTTGCTCGACTTGTTCGGTGAGAATAGCCAACTGCTCATTTACCAGTTCATGGACGCGGGGCCGAAACGCATTTGCCCGGGTTGCACATGGTTCACCGACGGCATACCGGCCAATGGTCTCGCACGGCTCGCGCAAGCCGGCGCGAGCTGGGTGACTGTGTCGGACATGCCGCTGGAGCAGATGCAGAGAGCGTGGGAGCATCAGCGCTGGATGCACATTCCGTTCGCATCGTCGCGAGGCACGACCTTCTCCGCCGACTGTGGGGCAGGCGGCGGCTTTCTGCTCAGCGTGTTCCTCCGGAACGCCGACGGCGTTTACCGCACCTATACCACCACGCAACGTGGGGTGGACCGGCTGGTCTTCGCCAACAGCATGCGAGACCTCTTGCCTTACGGGCGTCAGGAGGAGTGGGAGGACTCACCGCCCGGTTACCCTCAGCGTCCGACCTGGTGGGTCCAGGATCTTCCTCATCCGTACGACGACCAATGACGCCTGACAAAGCGTTGCAGTCGACGTCACCGCTTCGCGGGGCCGCGGCTGAACGCTGGCGTTGAGCCGCCCTGAACATCTCGAGGTTGTCATGGACAAATGCATTCGATGTGACGGAGAGCTGGAGAAGGGCTTCATCCTCGACAATGATGACAGCGGCATCGGTAGCCAAGCCAGCTGGGCAAGCGGTGTTCCCAACACCTCACCCTGGCGGTTCTCTACCGTTCGATCCGGCAACAAGACGCTACCTATCGTCACTTACCGCTGTATGAGCTGCGGCCGTCTTGAATCGTTCGCACCTGTTGCGACCTGACGACCCATTCAAGCCGAAGCCGCTTCGCGGCTCCACGCGCGGCCGGTACGTCGACGCCTCGCGCGGAGCGCGCTGGCGGAGCGCGCGGCGCGCCCTCACGGCAGCTCCGCCAAAGGCCCCTTCTTGTACGCGCTGTCGTTCCCGAAGTGCGCGTCCTCGTAGCCGAATGCGCGCAGGATCGACGTATAGACGTTGTGCGTCGACACGTCGGTCTCGTACGCGGACTGGCTCGGATCCCCGCCCGCGCGCTTGTTGTAATTGACATGCCGCCCGCCCTGCCACCGGCCGCCGGCCTTGCCGGCGAGCAGGACCGGGATGTCGCGGGGCGAGTGCGCGCCGCCGCACCCGAACTCGCTCGTGAACAGCACGACGCTGTTGTCGAGCATCGTCCCGTCGCCCTCGGGGGTGCTCTTCAGCCCGTCGAGCAGGCGCGCGAAGATCTCCATGCGCCAGCCGCGGTTCGCGAGGATGGTCGCGCGCCAGTCCTCGAGCTTGTCGGGCTCCGCGCCGCTCGGGCCGACGTCGAGGCCGGCGTGGCCGAGGCTGTGGCCCAGGTCGGTGTTGTAGGGCTGAGGCAGCCAGCTCGTCAGGACGTCGGCGATCTGGAACGTGGCGACGTTCGTGAGGCCGCAGCGGAGCGCGTGCAGGAGGATGTCGACGAGGAGCGGCGCAGCCTCCTTGATCCCTCCTCCCGTGTACGACCCGTATCCCTGGTACACGGGCGCGCCGCCGACGTCCGGCTTCGTGCACGCCGCCAGGTTGGCGACGCCCTCGAGCTTCTTCTCCAGGCTCCGGATGTGCTCGGCGTGCGCGTCGAGCAGGTGCCTGTCGGCCGCGCTCACGCGCCCCTTCAAGGCCGCGAGGTGCTCGCTCACCCCGTCGAGCACGCTCTTGCGCTGCGCGCGGATCCGGAGCTGCTCGGGCGTCGGACCCGAACCGGTCTCCGTGACGTCCTTGAAGAGCCGGTCGAAGGCGCTCGTCGGGTCCTTCTCGGTGGACAACGGCTCGCCCGAGGCGCGGTACAGCGGCTCTCCGTAGTGGTGCCCGTCGACCATGAGATCGATGGATGAGAAGGGCGTCGGGCGCTCGGCGGCGAGCCGCTCCGCGAGCACCTGATCGATCGACGGGCCGAGCGCCCTGGCGTCGTCGCCGCCCGAGGTCGTGTCGGCGCACGTGAGCACGGTCGCGTTGGAGCAGCCGTGGTGCCCGCCGTAGTCTCCCTGGACGTACCCGGCGGCGTCGTCGACGCCGCGGAGCAAGGTGAGATCGCCCTTGTGGGCCTCCAGCGCGGCCATCTCCTCGCCGAGGACCTCGAGCGCCTGCCCCTCGCCGCCCGGGCGCCAGAGGTCGAGCATGCTCCAGGCGCCCGGCTTCCACGGATCCCCGAGCTCCCCCGAGTTGTGGCGGGACGTGATCGTGCCGCCGTGGCTGAAGAACACGATGAACCGCCTGGCCCTGCCGTCCGCGGCCCAGACGGCGCCGTGGGTCGCCTCGAGGAACGGCAGCGCGATGCACAGGCCGGTGGCGGTTCGGAGGAAATTCCTTCGGCTGAATGCGGCGCGGTTCATGGGCTCACCCCTCGGGCTTTCGCAGGTGCAAGAAGGCATTGCTGGTCGTGAGGTCGAGGATCAGGTCGCGCAGGCTGCCGCCGCTCTCGGGCGCGGGCGTGGCCGCCTCGACCGACGCGAGATCCTGGTCGACGGGGACGCGCCGGAGCGCCGTCCGGAAGAAGTGCTTCGTGAGGCAGGCGCGCGCCGCGCCGCTCGCCGCGAGCGCCGCCGACATCTCGACGCCGCCGTCGACCTCCACGCGCACCTCGTCCGGGCCGAGCGCCGGGAGGACGCCGCGCGCGTCGATGTCGAGCGCGTACGGGTCCTCCGCGTCCCCGCCCGTCTCCCGCGCCTGCCAGCGCCCGAGCGCGTCGTAATGCTCGAACGCGAAGCCGATCGGGTTGATGGCCTTGTGGCAGCTCGCGCAGGTCTCGCTCGACGTCTTGGCCTCGACGTCCTCTCGGATCGTCCTGTGCACCAGCGCGCCGCCCTCCTCGACGGCGCCGCCCTTGACCGGCACGTCGCTCGCGTTGGGCGGCGGGGGGCCGAGGGGGCGGCAGAGCACCTCCTCCAGGATGTACGCGCCGCGGCGGATCGGCGATTTGACCTCGACGCTGCCGAACACGCTCAGGAAGGCCGCCCGCGTGAAGATCCCGGCGCGCTGATCGGCCGGGAGCGACACCCAGGCGAACGAGCCGTCGTCCGCGGGGCCCTCCACCCCGTAGAGCGCGGCGAGCGGCCCGTTCACGTACGCGTCCGTGGTCGTGAGCAGCGTCTCGAAGCGGCCGTCCCCCTCGAAGAGCACGCGCTCGGCGAGGGCCTCGATCTCGGCGCGCATGGCGGCGCGCAGCGCGGGGGAGTCCTCGGGGTAGATCTCGGGGCTCTTCGGCGCGTTCTCGAGCGAAGCGTGCTTGTTGGTGCCGTCGAGCTGGAGCCACTCGGCGAAGAAGCGCTTCGCCGTGGCGCGGGCGCGGTCGTGCGAGAGCAGCCGCTCCGCCTGCGCGCGCACGCCCTCCGCCGTGTCGAGCGCGCCCGACTCGGCGGCGTCGAGCAGCGCGTCGTCCGGCGTCGTGTTCCAGAGGAAATACGACAGGCGCGACGCCCGCTCCCAACCGGTGAGCGGGCGGACGCCGGAGGCGAGGGCGTCGCTGCCGTCCCCGTCGCGGCCGAGCTCGACGAGATAATAGACGCTGGGCGACTGGATCATGGTCTTGAGCACGACGAGGAGGGCGTCCTCGAACGACTGCTCCTCCCGCGCCCGGGCGAACTGACCCTTGAGCATCGCGACCTCGGCCTCGTCGAGCGTGTGCCGGAAGGCGCGGCGCCCGAACGTCCGCACGAAGCCGTCCACGCACGCCTCGTCGTCGGCGCCGCGCGTGTCGCACGGGAACACCGGGGTCCCCCACGACGCGCGCCGCGCGACGATCGCCTCCGCCGCGGCGTTGAGCTTGTCCACGGCGAGGAGCGAGGCGACCTCGCCCGCGTCCGGGTCGAGGTCGAACTCGAGCCCCGGATCGCCGAACAGGTCGCGCATCGAGCTCGTGAACTGCTCCGGCGTCATCCGGCGCATGCCCGCGCTGGCGACGTCGACAAGCCCGCTGTCGCCCGTCGGCCCGTCGGGCCCGTCGCGCCCGTCGCCGTCGCCGCCGACGTCGCCGACGCAGCCCGAGAGCGCGCCCGACGCCACGAGGGCGGCCGCGCCGAGGAGCGCCGGCGCGCGCCGCCGGCGCGCGGCCGAGCGCCGGAGTTCTTCGAGGGGGATCACGCCGTCCGGCTTCGTTCGCTTCATGGCTTCGGTCCTCGCGTGGTCAGAGCAAGAGAAAGCAAGGGACGGGATCGCAGCGCGGCGCGGCCCCATCACGGCGCGGTGCCCATCACGGCGCGGTGCCCATCACGGCGCGGTGATCGAGATATCGTCGAAATACGCCGCGCCCCCCTGCCGAAGGACCTCGACCCCGGACGTGCCGGCGGCGTAGGTCGTGTCCGTGGTCGTCAGCTCCAGCACCCCGTCGACGTAGAACTCGAGGGTGGTCCCGACCGTCACCGCCTTGAACGTGTGCCACGTCCCCGGGGCCAGGGTGAGCGGCTTCGACACGGAGGACACGACCACATCGAGGTCGCGCACGGCGATCTCGAGCTCGCCCGTGCTCTTGTACATGAAGGTATACCGATCGAGCTCATAGATGTTGTACCTCGAGTTGAACCCCACGCTCCCCGGGCCCGACCAGCTCGGGATCTTGATCCTGGCCTCCACGACCGAGTCCTGCCAGTTGGTCGCCTCGGGGAAGAGCTTGGCGTTCGAGTCGGTGGTCGAGTACGACAGCACCTTGTTGGTCCCGTCCGTCGTGATGAGGAAGCCCGCGTAGGACTGGTCCCAGCCGTCGAGATCGCCGTCCTCGAAATCGTCGGAGAACGTGCTCGGCGGCTCCGGCTCGAACACGACGTCGCGGAAATAGTTGCTGTTCTTGTACACCATCCAGGGCCTCTGGCCGACCGAGGTGCCGTAGACGCCGCTGCCGACTTCGGTGACGAGATCGCCGTTCACGATCGGGGCGTTGAACCCTCCATTCGTAGCAGCGTACCAGTGATCTCCGCTGGTCGACACCGAGATCGTATAGGTCCTGTTGGCCGCGACCCGTACCGGTGCAGGCAGCGTGAACTCCTTCCATCCAGCGGTCCCACCGGGGATGTTCCACGTGTGGGAGGCGAGGGGCGCGTCCGCGCCGAGGCCCCAGATCCGCACCGCGTGGGCGCCGCTCTCGGCGGCGTTCGTGTAGATCCGTACCTTGGTGATGTTGCCGTCGCGGAGCGTGTGGAAACGGGTGCCCAGCTCGTAAAAACCGTCGTTGGCGAAGACGGCAGGCGTCTGGGTCGTGAAGATCGACCCAGGCGCGGAGGCGAGCGCGACGCCCCCAAGGGCGAGCGCGGTGAGCACGACGGGCGCGGAAAACAACGGACTCGGGCGCATGGTCCTCCTAACGGATTCTCTCAGGAATTGTCGAGCCGTGCTGTGCGGCGCGCCCGTCGACCCGCCGGAGGCAGGGTTCGAGCGAGCGCCGAGCCGGGGCTCGTCTCCGTCGTGGATAACTAACCAGCTCATCGGCGCGAGCCAACTCATCGGCCGCATGCGATTCATGCACGCCGTGCATGGCGCACGTCATCGCCTCGAAAACCATGAACAAGCGGCCGATGAAGCGAGCCGCGAAGAGGCCAGGGGCGCCGAGAGGGCTCAGGAATATTCTTCTCTCGGTGTCCTCTCGCTCTGACGACTCGACAGTTCGTCGCCAGCACACTGCCATTCTCGGTGGTCTGCGCGTGCCGTAACGAGTCCGCCGAAGCCGCATCGAGCACAGGCTGGATTACATCCTGCTACCTAAAGCGCAGGATCTGCGACCACAGCAGTGTCTGGTCGCATGACAACGGGCAATGTTGTGTCATCTTGCCTCGCCACGGCGAGAATGCCTCACCGTGTCTCTGAAAAATTACAGTGGAGCTTTTGTAGCCCATGACGAGGAGGACGCTTCTGTGAGAATTCGAGCTTGCGCGATCGGGTTGCTCCTCACGGCCGGGTGTACCGGCGAGCTCGGTGGAGCGACGGCGGACGGACCGGTGACCCTCCCTCCGCCGGTCAACATCCCGCCGGTCAGCATCGACTGCACGCACGTCGGGAGCGGCCGGGACTTCCAGGTCGGCCCCGGCAAGGCGTTCGAGGCGCTCGGCGACGTGCCGTTCGAGACGCTCGCGGCCGGCGACACGGTGCGCGTCTTCTGGCGCGCCGAGGGGTACCACGAGAAGATCATGCTCGGGGGCCAGGGGACGGCGGAGCAGCCGATCCGGCTCTGCGGGGTCCCGGGGCCGAACGGCGAGCTGCCGGTGATCGACGGCGAGGGCGCCACCACCCGGCCCGAGCTCGATTTCCCCTTCGACGGCCACCAGGTGCGGGGGCTCATCATCGTCGGGCACAAGCACGACGACCCGTACGACCTCGATCCCAGCCACATCGTCATCGAGGGGCTCGAGATCAAGAACGCTTCGCCCCCCCACCGCTTCACCGACAAGTCGGGGTCGACGGCGTCCTACGCGGACAACGCGGCCGGCATCTTCGTGGAGCGCGGCGACCACGTGACCATCCGCGCCTGCGAGGTGCACGAGAACGCCAACGGCCTCTTCGTCGGCACCGCCGGCGGCGACATCCTCACCGAGAACGTGCTCATCGAGTCGAACTACATCCACGACAACGGCAGCCTGAGCGACTTCAACGAGCACAACGTCTACAACGAGGCGTCGAACGTCATCTACCAGTTCAACCGCTTCGGCCCGACGCGCGGCGGGAACGGCAACAACATCAAGGAGCGCTCGGCCGGCGTCGTGATCCGGTACAACTGGATCGAGGACGGCGCCCACCTGATCGACCTCGTCGACGCGCAGGAGGCGACCGACTCGGTCGCGCTGCCGTCGTTCCACGAGACCTTCATCTACGGCAACGTGCTCCTGCGCAGCGGCTACGGCCCGTCGATGATCCACTACGGCGGCGACAGCGGGCAGACCGAGTACTACCGGAAGGGCACGCTCCACTTCTTCTCCAACACCGTCTTCGTCAAGAACGACACGTACCGGGATTACGAGCGCTCCGCGGTGTTCGAGGCCTCGACCAACGACGAGCGGATCCACGCGCGCAACAACGTGTTCGCCAGCACCCAGGAGCCGACGGACATCCGCGCGGTCACCTTCCTCGGGGATCGCGACGACGTGGCGGCCGGGGTCCTCGTCCTCGCCGGCAACTGGGTGAGGAAGGGGTGGACGGCGTTCGACCCCGTGCCGGGCCCGAAGGTGATCGGGAGGGTGGACGGCCTGGAGAGCTCGATCTTCGGCGTCGACCCGGCGTTCGCCTCGGCGGCGAGCCACGACTTCATCCCCGCCTCCGGCGCGCCGCTCATCGAGGCCGGCGCGGCGCTCGAAGGCCTCCCGCCGGTCGACTACCAGTACGAGCCGCACCAGCAGGCCAAGCGGCGCAGCGACGGCGTGAAGCTCACCATCGGCGCGTTCGCGCAATAGGCTGGAGGCCGGGCGGGCGGGCGCGCCGGCGTCGGTGAGCGGCGCGCCCCGCCCAGCCGCGCTCGCGAGGCGGGCGCCGCGGCGCATCGACGCTGGCGCGCCCGCCTCGGTCACCGACCCTCCCTCAGTGGCCCGGCGAGAACTCGATCGGATACACGACCGTGGTCTTCTTCCCGATCGCCGGGAACCGCAGCCCCCTCGTCGCGTCCACCATGCAACGGTCCGTCGTCGCGTCGCGCAGCGTCGCCGCCGCCGCGTCGACCTGGACGTCGGCCACCGTCCCGTCGCCGTGGATCGCGAACGAGAGCGGGACCTTCCCCGCCGCGTCCGGGCGCCGCTCGAGCAGCGCCTCGTAGCAGGTCCGGTACGCCGGGAAGCCGGTCCGCACCACGGCCTGGATCTCCGCCGGCGTGAGGCCGTCCGGCAGCGGCACCGCGATCGGCGCGGCGGGCACCTCCGCCATCGCGGCGAGCGCCTCCTCGACCGCGGCGAGCTGCGCCCTCCGCGGCGCGGCGATGAGGATCGCGGGCGGCGCCCCGGCGCGCTCGCGCACCGCGATGAGCCCCTCGCCCTTCTCGAGCCGCGCGACGATGTCCGCCGCGGGCAGCGGCAGGTCCGCGTCGTACCGCGCGGGGATGCGCTGGTTGCCGAGATCGAAGTAGAAGACCGCGAGGCTCGACCCGAGCAGCGGCCGGGCCGCCGGGATCTGGGTCCAGCCGTCGGTCCCGTGCGACATGCGGTTGATCGACACCCTGTCGCAGCGCGGGCAGGTCTCCTGCCGGAGCGCTCGGATCGCGGTCGGGATCGCGAAGGTCTTGAGGCGCTCGCTCACCTCCCGGCTCCCGCCGAACGTGAGCACGGTGACCGTGAGCTCCCGGGGGCCCGACTCCGGCACAGGGAAATACCGCGCGAGCGCGCGGGCGAACGGCGACGCTTGCTCCGCGTCGGACGGCTCGTCCGGCAGCGGCTTCTCCTCGCTCCCGGTGACCAGGAGGCGCAGGCGCCGCTCGGCGGCCCTGTGGAGCGGCCAGGGCTCGTCGACGGCGTGCTCGCCGAGCAGCGACTCCACGGCGGCGATCGCGGCCTCCCGGTCGCCCTCCGCCTCGAGCACCCGGCTCATCGCGAGCCTCGCCTGATCGCGCTGCTCCAGCGTCAGCGCCGGATCGGCGAGCACCTCGGAGAGCGCCTGCCGCGCGGCGGCGATCTCCCGGCCCGCGTCGAGCCGGCGCTCGGCCTGCTCGATCGCGAGCGAGGCGTCGGGCCGCCTGTCCGCGCCGGCGGCGAGGTCGACGCGCGCCTCGGCGCCCGGCGCGGCGGTCTCCGGGCCCTCCACGCACGAGGCGAGCGAGATCAGGCTGGCGGCGATGGCGACGGCGGCGGCGGAGCGATGGATGGTGTTCATGACGATCGATGTCCTCCTGCGCGCGGCCCGTTTGCGGCGGCGCGTGAGGGGGAGTCTGCACACTGGCCTTGTTGGCTCCGTCTTCGCCATGTCACCGTTCTGTCTCCGGCGCCGGAGCGCGGGTGAACCGGTAGCCGGCGCCGCGCACGGTCACGAGGTGCCGCGGCGATCTCGGGTCGGGCTCGAGCTTCGCGCGCAGCCGGTTGATGAAGTTGTCGACCGTGCGATCGGTGCCGAAGTAGTCCGCGCCCCAGACCGCGTCGAGGATGCGCTGGCGCGGCAGGAGCGCGCCCTCGCGCTCGACGAAGAAGCGGAGGAGCTTCATCTCGAGCGCCGTGAGCTCGACGGGCGCCCCGCGCCGCTCCACGCGGTGGGCGCGGAAGTCGATGACGACCTCCGCGAACTGCACGACGGCGCGCTCGGCCTCGCCGAGCCGCCGCCGCCGCAGCGCCGCGTCGACGCGGGCGAGGAGCTCGGAGACGCCGAACGGCTTGACGATGTAGTCGTCCGCGCCGAGCCGGAGCCCCCGCACCTTGTCCTGCTCCTCGCCCTTGGCGGTGACCATCAGGATGGGCAGGTCGGCGTCGTGCCGGCGGAGCTCCTCGCAGATCTCGAAGCCGTTCAGCCCGGGCAGCATCACGTCGAGCAGCACGAGGTCGGGCCGCGCGGCGAGCGCCATCGACAGCCCCTCGGCGCCGGTCTTCGCCACCTCGACGCGGAAGCCCGCGGAGCGCAGCGTCTTCTGGAGGCCGAGGCGCAGCGTCGGGTCGTCCTCGACGACGAGGACGGTCTCCAGCCTGCCATCGGGCGTCTTCTGGGTCATGGCGACTGCTCCTTCGGCCCTCGAGGGCCCGGGATCCACAGGGTGAACGCGGCGCCGCGGCCCGGCTCGCTGTCGACGCGGGCGCTGCCGCCGTGCGCGCGGGCGACGTGCCGGACCAGCGACAGCCCGATGCCGCTGCCGGAGACGGCGCGGCTCAGCCGGTCGTCGGCGCGCTCGAACGGCTCGAAGATGCGGCGCTGGTCGCGCCGGGCGATGCCCGGGCCGCGGTCCTCGACGGCGATCGCGACGCCGCCCCGCTCGCGGGCGACGCGCACGCGGTAGGGGGCGGCGAGCGGCGCGTACTTCAGGGCGTTGGCGAGGAGGTTGTCGACGGCGAGCTGGATCTGGCCCGCGTCGATGCTCGCCTCCGCGGCCGGGTCGAGATCGCGCACGACCTTCGGCATCTCCGGGTTCCGCTCCTCGAACGTGTCGATCGAGGCCGCGACCGCCCCGGCGACGCGGGCCGGGGCGCGCTCGGCAGCCGCGCGTCCGGCCATCATCCGGCTGAAGCCGAGCAGCCGCTCCACGGTCTCGCCGAGCCGCCGCGACTCGCGGCCGAGCGCCTCGAACACCTCGCGGTGCTCGTCGGGCGCGAGCCGCCCCTCCTCGAGCAGCTCCGAGAGCATGCGCACCGACGCGATCGGCGTCCGGAGCTCGTGGGAGACGGCGGCGACGAAGTCGGTGCGCAGCTCGCTGGAGCGCCGGGCGGCGCGCATGCGCGCGAACAGGAGCGCGGCCAGCCCGAGGGCGAGCGCCGTGGCGGCGGCGCCGACGGCGACGAGCAGCCGCTTGCCGCGCGCCGCGTGCCGCTCGACGGCCGCCGGGTCCGCGGGCGAGAGCCGCACGGCGAGCTCCGGCGCGATCGGCAGGAGGGCCGCGGGCGCGCCGCCGAGCTCGGGCGCGACGGGCGCCCGGCCGGCCCCCGCGGCCGCGGCCCCGGCGAGGACGTCGGCGCGGACGTCGGGCGGCAGCGGGCGCGCGTCGCCGTGGAGCCAGCCGGCGAGCGAGCTCCGGTGGATCACGAAGCCGGCGGAGCGCCCGTCCGGGAGCGCCCGCAGCGCGCCCGCGGCGGCGCCCGCGCGGAAGGAGACGAGCCCGCGCGCGTCGGGGCGCGCGCGCAGCGCGGCGTCGAGGCCTCCGCGCCGGAGCTCGGCGACGAGCGCGTCCCGCTCGGGGCGCGGGGCCGCGAGGGCCGCGCGCGCCCGCTCGCGCGGCTCGCCCGAGAGCGCGGCGTCCACCTCGATGGCGGCGGCCTTCCGCTCCGGCTCGGAGAGCCCCGCCGCGTGCGCCTCGAGCCACGCGGCGACGGCGCCCTGGTCGACGGCGCCATCGGCCGCGGCGTCGAGCGCGAGGACGGGCCAGAGCCACCGCCCCGCGGGCGAGCGGGCCTCGGCGCAGCGCGCGAGGAAGTCGCGCCGCGCGGCGATGCGGGCCTGGGCGTCGGGCTCGGCGGCGGCGCGGGCGAGCGCGGCGCACCCGTCGGGCGCGGGCGCGGCCGGCGGCGCGGCCTGGGGCGGCAGCAGCACGGAGCGATCCGGCGCGAGCAGCACCGGCGCGGCGAACGGCGGCGCGATCCCGGCGAGCGCCGCCGCGGCGGCCTCGGGGGGGCCGGTGAGGGGGTCGGTGGGGGGGTCGGTAAGGGGGTCGGTGAGGGGGCCGGCGAGGGGGAGGGCGGCGAGGGCGGCCTCGGCGCGGTCGGTCTCCTGGTCGATGGCGCGCGACAGGCGCGCGGAGGCGGTGGCCAGCCCGAGCGCCACCTCGCGGCGGGCGCCGTCAGCCTCGTTGGAGACGGCGCGCAGGCCGAGGACGCCGACGCAGATCGCGGGGACGCTCGCGGCGGCGGCGAAGAGCGCCCAGTCGCGCAGGCGGCTGGCCCGAGGGGAGAGCACGGGCGCAGGATCGCACGGGAAGGTCACCGGAATGTCACGGGCGGGGGAGGGGCGCGGCCGCCTCCTCGCCGCCGGCGGAGCGCGCGCCTGCCGCGCCGCTCAGGCCATCCAGATCGCGGCGAACATCGTGATGAGGAACCCGAGCGGCACGAGCGACAGCGCGGCGGCCGCCGCCCACAGCTTCCCGAGCTTCCCGGAGCCGAGGGGCAGTCCACGGGCGGCGCGGACGAGCCCCCAGCTCGGAATCAGCGACAGGTAGACGCCGAACGCCGCGAGCATGCCGATGGGGTTGTCGTCCCCCGGCGAGCGCATCACCCGGTTGAGGATGCCGGCCGAGAGCAGCAGGCCCGCCAGACCGAAGGCGCCGACGGAGAGCTGAAGGATGCGAGAGGTGCGGGGGCGCATGCGTTGATCCTCTGTTTCGGCGCGCGAGCTGTCCAGCGGCGCCGTTGTGCTTCGGGCCCGGTGAGCGGCTCGCTCGCCGGCGCCGCGCGGCCCTGAGGCGGCGGCGCCGGCGAGCTCGGCTCAGCGGGCGGTGTGGGGGAGCGGCGTCACGGCGCGGGCGTCACTGGCACGCCTGGGCGGCCGTGTTCCGGCGGAGCCCGCAGACCAAGGCGCCGCCGCCGCAGTCGAAGACGCTGCAGTACTCGTGCACTTCCTTGCGCCCGTTCGGGTAGGTCTTCACCTCGCAGTCCTCGATGCTGTACTGGGTGCACACCCCCTCGCAGCGGATCGGGCCGGTCGTCCCGTCGTTCGCGTCGGTGCAAGGCCGCTCGTCGAGCTGGGTGTGCGACGTGAAGCCCACGTCCGCCTGATCGTCGAAGTGCCCCGTGCAGAAGTGCGCGTCGGTGACGGTGCCCTCGAGATAGCTCCGGATGTCCTGCGAGAAGAACGGCACCGGATTCGGCGCCTTGTTGTCGGCGACGCGGCGGACCTCGAAGTGCAGGTGGTCGTTGTTCGGCCAGTCCGACGACTCGCCGATCTCCTGCCCCGGGACGACGAGATCACCCTCCGCGACGAGGCTCGACGCGGCGTGGCCGTAGATGACGTACACCGAGCCATAGCGGATCGTGAGATCGATCTGCGAGGGCGCGCCGCGGGCGATGGGGTACCGGTTCGTGCAGGCGTTCGGCCCGGCGCACATGACCTTGCCATAGCCGACCGAGTACAGGGGGCTGCGCGCAGGGACGGAGAAATCGAGCCCGCTGTGGTTGCCGGAGGTGTGCGTGTAATAGACGGTCTGGAGCACGACGGAGGTGCACGTGTGGCCGAAGTACTGGCCCATGGGGGGCGCATCGCCGTTCGGCATCGTGGTGGGGTGATTGCAGAACGTCGGCGTCTTCGTGTCGCTGAGCTCATCGCCCGGCCCCACCTCGCCGCAGCCGGTGGTCGGGTCCCCCCCGCCGCCGGCGCCCGAGACCGTCGCGTTCGTGATGGTCGCGCCCTCGTCGTGGAGGCTCGTGTCCAGCTCGAGCGGGTAGGTGGGCGCCGCGCTGCTCGTGTGGAACACGGTCCCGTTCTTCAGGTAGCGCACCTGGCCGCCCTGCACCTCGACGCGGAAGATGTCGCCGGCCTGGTAGGTCCCGAAGTAGCCCTGGACATAGCCGTGCTCCACGACCTCCAGGCCCCCGTCGCCGCGCAGGTAGATCGCGTGATCGATGTCCCCGTAGCCCTGATCCGTGTCGGCGTGGCCGAGGCCCGCCATCTTGTACCGGTTCGTCTCGTTCGTGGAGAACTCCGCGTAGCCGTCGCCCGACGCGATCTGCTGGACGGACGAGGCCCCGGCGTACCACCCCCAGCCCGCGACGCGCGTCAGCGAGCTCCCGCTCGTCGGGGCATAGCGGACGTTCTTCCAGAACCCAGGCGCGATGCAGCTCGTGTCCCCGGCCGCGCAGCTCACGACCTGGGCGCTGGCGACGGTCGCGCCCTCGTCATGCAGGCTCGTGTCGAGCCCGAGCGGGTAGGTCGGCGCCGTCAGGCTCGTGTGGAACACGAGGCCGTTCTTGCGGTAGCGCACCTGGCCATTGAACACCTCCACGCGGAAGACGTCGCCGGCCTGGTAGGTCCCGAAGTAGCCCTGTGCGTACCCCTGCTCGTAGATCTCCAGCCCTCCATCGGCGCGCAGGTAGATCGCATAATCGATGTCCCCGTAGCCCTGGTCGGCGTCGCCGTGGCTCAGGCCCGCCATCTTCTGGAGGTTCGCCTCGTTCGTGGAGAACTCCACATAGCCGTCGCCCGCGTCGATCTGCTCGGCCGACGAGGCCCCGGCGTGCCAGCCCCAGCCGGCGTTGCGCGTCAGCAGGCCCCCGTTGGCGGTGACGTAGCGGACGTCGCTCCACAGCCCCGGCGGCATGCAGGTCGTGTCCCCGGCCGCGCAGCTCACGAGCTGCGCGCTGGCGATGGTCGCGCCCTCGTCGTGCAGGCTCGTGTCGAGCCCGAGCGGGTAGGTGGGCGCCGCGTTGCTCGTGTGGAACACTAGCTCGTTCTTGCGGTAGCGCACCTGGCCATCGAACACCTCGACGCGGAAGACGTCCCCGGCCTGGTATGTCCCGAAGTAGCCCTGTCCAACGCCCTGCTCGAGGATCTCCACGCCTCCGTCGTCGCGCAGGTAGATCGCGTAATCGATGTCCCCGTAGCCCTGGTCGATGTCGCCGTGGCTGAGGCCGGCGATCTTCTGGAGGTCCGCCTCGTTCGTGGAGAACTCCACGTAGCCGTCGCCCGCCTCGATCTGCCCGACCGATGAGGCCCCGGCGTGCCAGCCCCAGCCGGCGTCGCGGGTCAGCAGGCTCCCGTTCGCCGTGGCGTAGCGGACGTTCTTCCATTCCTGCGGCGGCATGCAGCTCGCGTCGCCGGCCGCGCAGCTCATGACCTGGGCGCTGGTGACGGTCGCGCCTTCGTCGTGCAGGGTGGTGTCGAGCCCGAGCGGGTAGGTCGGCGCCGTGTTGCTCGTGTGGAACACCATCCCGTTCTGCCGGTAGCGCACCTGGCCGTTGAACACCTCGACGCGGAAGACGTCGCCGGCCTGGTACGTCCCGAAGTACCCCTGCCCAACGCCCTGCTCGTAGATCTCCAGGCCTCCATCGGCGCGCAGGTAGACCGCGTAATCGATGTCCCCGACGCCCTGATCGCCGTCGCCGTGGTTGAGCCCGGCCATCTTCTGGAGGTTCGCCTCGTTCGTGGAGAACTCCACGAAGCCGTCGCCCGCCTCGATCTGCTCGACCGACGAGGCCCCGGCGTGCCAGCCCCAGCCGGCGGAGCGCGTCAGCAAGCCTCCGTTGGCGGTGACGTAGCGGACGTTCCTCCACAGCCCCGGCGGCATGCAGCTCGTGTCGCCGGCCGCGCAGCTCGCGACCTGAGCGCTGGCGACGGTCGCGCCCTCGTCGTGCAGGCTGGTGTCCAGCACGAGCGGGTAGGTGGGCGGCGTGTGGCTCGTGTAGAACACGAGCCCGTTCTTGCGATAGCGCACCTGGCCCTCGAACGCCTCGACGCGGAAGACGTCGCCGGCCTGGTAGGTCCCGAAATAGCCCTTCCCAGCCCCCTGCTCGAAGATCTCCAGGCCTCCGTCGGCGCGCAGGTAGACGGCGTAATCGATGTCTCCGAAGCCTTGATCGGCGTCGCCGTTGCTGAGGCCCGCCATCTTCTGGAGGCTAGCCTCGTTCGTGGAGAACTCCACGAACCCGTCGCCCGCCTCGATCTGCTCGACGGACGAGGCTCCGGCGTGCCAGCCCCAGCCGGGGCTGCGCGTCAGCAAGGTCCCGTTGGCCGGGGCGTAGCGGACGTTCTTCCAGAACCCCGGCGGCATGCAGCTCGTGTCGCCGGCCGCGCAGCTCGTGACCTGGGCGCTGGTGACGGTCGCGCCCTCGTCGTGCAGGCTGGCGTCGAGCCCGAGCGGGTAGGTCGGCGCCGTGGCGCTCGTGTAGAACACCACCCCGTTTTTGCGGTAACGCACCTGGCCATTGAACACCTCGACGCGGAAGATGTCGCCGGCCTGGTAGGTCCCGAAGTAGCCCTTCCCGGACCCCTGCTCGAGGACCTCCACGCCCCCGTCGGCGCGCAGGAGCAGCCCGTAATCGATGTCCCAGAACGCCTGGTTGTCATCGCCGTGGCTCAACCCGGCGATCTTGGTCCGGTCCGCCTCGTTCGTGGAGAACTCCACGAACCCGTCGCCCGCCTCGATCTGCTGGACCGACGACGCGCCGGCGCTCCACCCCCAGCCCGGGCCGCGGGTGAGCGCGCCGTCGCCCACCTGCACCTCGAAGGCGTTGTTCCAGAACGCGGTGGCGCCCTCGGCCGCGCGCGCGTCTCCCGTGCTCGCGCAGAGGCCCAGCGCGGCGAGGACCGCGGGGAGCGCGCTCTTGCCGAGCCGCCTCATGACGCGCCCGTCCTCTCGCAGCCCGCGGCGAGCGCGGCGGCGAGGCGTGACGCTGGGGGAGGAATGGGTCTGTCGAATGCGTCCTGGGACATGGGGATGATCTCCTCTGCACATGAGTTCTCGGGCCACCCCCTTTCCTACGCCGCGTCCCTCCGGCTTCTGACAGCCCTCACCGCCCTTTCCCCCCGCGCCCCCGTCCCCCGTCTCCCGTCCCCCGTCCCCCGTCTCCCGTCCCCCGTCCCCCGTCTCCCGTCCCCCGTCCCCCGTCCCCCGTCCCCCGTCCCCGTCTTTCGTCCCCCTCTGCGTGCGCGTGCGCGTGCGCGTGCGCGATTCCTCGTGCTCGCGTGCGACGCACGCCCCAAATCCCGGCGCGACGCACGCCCCAAATCCCGGCGCGACGCACGCCCCAAATCCCGGCGCGACGCACGCCCCAAATCCCGGCGTCTCCCGCCTCCCCCCGCCGCCGTGCTATGTCGCCCCTCATGCCAGCGCCGCGCATCGCCGTCGTGGGCCACGTCGAGCACGTGACGCTCGGCCGCGCCGAGGGCGTCCCCGCGCCGGGCGACATCGTGCACCTGCTCGACGCGCGCTTCCTCCCCGGCGGGGGCGGCGGCCTCGCCTTCGCGCAGCTCTGCCGCAGCGACGCAGAGATCCACCTCTTCACGGCGCTCGGCCACGACGCCGCGGCGCGCGCCGTCGAGGCGCGCATCCGGGTCGCGCCGGGCCGCGTCCACGTCCACGCCGCCGTGCGCGCCGTGGATCACCCGCGCGTGGTCGTCGTCGTGGACGCCGAGGGCCGCCGCACCATCATCGTCACCGGCGCCCCGCTCCAGCCCGCCGCGACCGACCCGCTCCCCTGGTCGATCCTCGCCGGCTGCGACGCCGCGTACTTCACCGGCGCCGATCCCGAGAGCCTGCGCCTCGCGCGCGCCGCGCGCCGCCTCGTGGTGACGGCCCGCAGGGGCGCCGCGCTCCGGGCCGCGGCGGTCGCGCCCGACGTCGTCCTCGGCAGCGCCTCCGACCCGCGCGAGAACGCCCCGCTCGACGCCTACGACCCTCGCCCCGGCGCGCTGGTCCTCACCGACGGCCCGCGCCCGGTCCGCGTCCTCCGCCCCGGGAGCGCCGCGCTGGTCGACGCGCCGCCCGCGCCCGACCGCGTCCTCGGCGATTACGGCGCCGGCGACAGCTTCGCCGGCGCCCTCACCTTCCACCTCGCCCACGGCCTCCCGGTCGAGGAGGCCTGTCGCCGCGCCGGGCCGCACGGCGCCGCGGTGCTGCGCGGGATCGATCCGCTCGAGACGCAGATCCCCCTCGTCCCGCCGTGATCCCGCCGCGGCGCCAGCGCGCAGCGCGCCGGCGCATCCCGCGCGCGCCGGCTCAGATCCACGCCTGCGTGTCGGGGTCCCAGCGCTTCCAGGCGCCGCGGTCGTGCAGGTAGAGCTCGCTCTCCCCGCGCAGGGTGCGGAAGCGCTTGCTCTCGATCTCCAGCTCGTCGCGCTTCTCCGCGTAGTCGATCAGCGCTTCGGCGGCGCGGATGCGCCGCATCTCGGCCACGAGCTCTTCCCCGCTCGCCTCGATCACCACGTAGCCGTTGGCGTTGCTGTCGGCGTGCGCGAGGTGCGGGTTGACCTTCGTCTCGGTCGACGTGAGCAGATCGTCGATGCCGGCGGCGAGCAGCGCGGCCCCCGGGACCGAGCCCAGCACCGGATCGCCGGTCACCTGGCTCATCAGCAGCTCGCGGAAGGCGCCCGACGAGACCGCGCCGCCCACGAGCTCGACGATCTTCTTCGAGGGGTCGCCGGCGAGGCCCGCGGTCCCCGCGTAGAAGGCGTGGATGTCGCCGGTGATCGCCACGACGCCGCCCACCTCCACGAGCCGTTCCAGGAGCTCGTTCCGCTTGTTGGGAAACCCGTCCCAGGCGTCGACGTTCATGGTGAAGCGGCGCTTGAACTGATCGGGGATGCTGAAGGGGGAGAGATCGACGGCGAGCGGGAGCAGGCAGAACTCGTTGCCCCAGATCTTCCAGGTCGCCTTCGAGCCTTCCATGGTCTCGAGGAACCAGGCCTCCTGCTCGGCGCCCATCACGTCCTCGCTCGCGCCCTGCGTCTCCTCGTAGCGGAAGGCGGCGTAGAGCTCGAACGTGTCCTTGACCGTGAGGTAGCGCGCCCCGACCGCGCCGTGGGCGCTGAACTTGCCGAGATCCACGTACGCGATGCCCCGATCGAGGGACTCCGCCGCCGCGGCCGAGAGGAGCGGGATCTGCATGTCCTCCGGCAAACCCTCGTTCACGCCGGCGACGATCTGGTTGATGACGAGCACGCTGATATCGCCCGTCACGTCGGCGGCGTCGTAGCCGGCGGCCTCCGCGGCCTCCTTGAGGACCGAGGCGTACAGGCCGTCCTCGTACGTCTCGATATCCGTCACGTAGGGCATGGCGAACTCGGGGAGCTCCTCGAGCTGCTCGACGAGCGTCGCCTGGTCGAGCACCACCTTGCCGGGGAAGGCGCCCTCGGGCACGAGGTGATCCGGCCGGTAGCTGCGCAGATCCGTCATCACCAGGTGGACGTGCTTGCCGAACACGAAGTCGCGGTAGATACGGAAATCGTCCGGGAGCGAGGCGCCGGGGTCCTGCTCGACCTCGTCGCCGTAGTCGACGGGCTGGTACTCGAACCAGGCCTGGTTCGCGGCCCTGCGGCGGTCCACGTCGGTCTCGTCCTCCCGGTCGTCGAAGTAGGTGGCCGTCGCGCCGTAGCAGTCGTTCGAGAACTCGTGATCGTCCCACGTGGCGATCATCGCGAAGCGCTCGTGGACCCGCTGGAGGTTCGCGTCGGAGCGATACGTCTTGTAGAGCTCCCGGTAGTTGCTGAGCGACCTGGCCGCTTGATAGGCGTTCTCGCCCTCGCCGAGGTCGATGGCGCCGGCCGCGTCGGTGAAGACGACGCGGCGCCCGGAGGTGCTCTGGAAGCTCGGATCGCCGGTCGTCTCGTAGACGTAGTCGCCGAGGTGGACGAAGAAGTCGAGCTCCTCCTCGGCGAGCGCCAGGTAGGTATTGTAGAAGCGCCCGATGTAGTCCTGGCACGACACGTAGGCGAAGCGGACCTTGACGTCGTCTTTCTCGGCCGGCGCGGTCTTGGTGCGCCCCACGCGAGACACGTAGCCCGTGTCGCCCTTCACGTAGATGAAGCGGTAGTAATAGACCGTGCCCGCCGCGAGCCCGCGGACCTTCACCTTGACGCAGTGATCGTGCCGCGCGAGCGCCTTCAGCTTCGCCTGCCCGGCGTCGAGCGCCACCCGCTGCGTGAACTCGGCGTCGGTCGCGACCTCGACCTCGAGATCGACGTCCTCCTCGCCGTCCTGCACGCGGGTCCAGAGGACGACGCTGCCGGGGCGAGGGTCGCCGGAGGCGACCGACTGGGGGAAGTACGCCGACCCGTCGGCGAGCTCGCGCCCGGGCTCGGCGCCGAGCGGATTGACGATCTCGGGATCGCCGCAGGCCGGGACGACCAGCGCGCCGGCGGTGACGAGGGTGGCTCGAAGGAAATCTCTGCGCTTCAGCATCGCGCGTTCAGGGAATCCTGGAACTTTCTCCGCTGTCAACCTCCTTGTGGACCCCGCCCCGCGCGGGCGCATGAGCAAGATCTCGACGGGCGGGCGGCGATCCGGCCGCCGCTCGGCGCGCCGCCAGCAGGCGGTCGACGAGGGCGTCCACCTCGAGCTCTGCTCTCGCGATCGACGCCGTGAGCCGCTCGTCGGCGAACTCGTCGTATTCGATCGCCACGGACTCGACGTCGGTGATCCCGATGTAGCCGAACGCGGTCCGGACGCTCGGCTCGACGTGGTTCATGGCCTCGATCCGCCCGCCCTTGCCGTATCCGTGGTCGCCGCGCGACGTCAGGAGGACGAGCTTCTTGCCGTGCCCGTCGAGGAGCGGCCAGTACGGCTCGCCCGGCCGCGAGCGGTCGAAGCCGAACGTGCGCCCCACGCGGACGACGTTGTCGATATAGGCCTTGAACTGCGCGGGCACGTTGAAGTTGTACATCGGCACGCCGGCCACGACGATGTCGGCGGCGAGGAGCTCGTCGACGAGCGCGTCGCTCTCCGCGAGCGCGTGCCACATCCACGGCTCGCGCCGGTCGGGCTTCGTGAACGCGGCCTGGATCCAGCGGCCCGTCACGGGCGAGGGCGGGCTCTGCCCGACGTCCCGGTAAAGGATCTCGTCGCCTGGACGCGCCGCGCGCCAGCGCGCGATGAAGCGGGCGGTGAGGCGCCGGGTGTGAGAGCCGTGGCGGATCGCGTCCGAGCCGCCCGGACGAGCGCTCGAGTCGATGTGCAGTATCGTGGACATGGCCTGTCTCCTGAGCGGGGTGGGTGCGCCGCCCGCCGCCGAGCGGGGTCGATCCGGGATGAGCGACCTTCACCTATCAAAGCGCCGCGGCGGCGCCGGTTTGCGCGTTCACGCGATGAATATGGGCCGCCGCGCGCGGATGACCAACGAGTAATTCTCAGCTGAGAGATGAGCCAAAATCAGCTATCTCCCCCGCATGCGAACGCTCCCGCCGCTCACGGCGCTCCGCGCCTTCGAGGCCGCCGCGCGCCACCTCAGCTTCAAGCGGGCCGCCCGGGAGCTCGGGGTGACGCCGACCGCGATCAGCCACCAGGTCCGGCTGCTCGAGGAGACGATCGGCGTCCGGCTGTTCGAGCGCCACGCGCGGCAGGTCGTGGCCACGCGCGAGGCGCAGCGCCTCTATCCGGTGCTCCGCGACGGGTTCGACGCGTTCGCGAGGGCGATCGACGAGCTGACCGCCCGCCGCGCGCGCCGCGGGATCACCCTGTCGGCCACGACCGCGTTCACGGCCAAGTGGCTCGTGCCCCGCGTCGCGGCCTTCCGCGAGGCGTGCCCCGGGTTCGACCTGCGGCTCCACGCGTCGGACGAGCCGGTCGACCTCGCCGCGGGCGAGGCCGACGCGGCGATCCGGTACGGGCGCGGCCCTTACCCCGGGCTCGCCGCCGAGGCGCTGATCGCCGATCGCTTCGCGCCGGTCTGCAGCCCCGGGCTCGCCGTCCGCCGCCCGGAGGACCTGCGCCGCGCGCCGCTGCTCCACTTCGAGTGGCGGCGCGTCGAGCGCGACACGCCGACGTGGCGCCTGTGGCTCGAGCGCGCCGGCCTCTCCGGCGTCCGCGACGACGGCGGCACCACGTTCTCCGACGAGGCCCACGCGATCCAGGCGGCGATCGCGGGGCAGGGCGTCGCGCTCCTCAGCCTCGTCCTCGTCGCCGACGACCTGAAGAGCGGCGCCCTCGTGCAGCCGTTCGGCCCGGCGCTCGACGGCTATCGCTACCATTTCGTGCACCTCCCGGGCGCGGCGGCGCGCGAGGAGATCGCGGCGCTCCGGGGCTGGCTCGCCGCGGCCACGGCCGGGGAGCGGCCGCGGCCGAAGCGGTGAGCCGCGTGCGCCGTGCCCTGAGAACGCCGTGGTATGCTCGCGACTCCCGTTTCGCTGGAGGGGCTCGCCATGCATGCAACCAAGCTCAACGTGAACGTGGCGGAGGACCACCGGGTGGCCGTGGAGCTCCCAGCGGACTTCCCTCCAGGGCCAGCGGAGGTGATCGTCCTCGCCGTGCCATCCAACGAGCGCAAGCTCGTGCGTGTGCTCGGTTCGCTCGGAAGCGCGGTCCAGCCATCGGTCGAAGGGGACCCGGTCGCCGACGCGCTCGCAGAGCTTCGCAGCGAGCGGGCGCAGGGCCTCGATGCGGGTGAGGGGCCCGAGGACGAGGCGTGACGACCGAGTGTGTCGAGTACGTGACGGACACCCATGCGCTCGTGTGGAGCATGTACGCGCCTTCCCGCCTCGGGACCGCTGCGCTTGCGGCGTTCGCGGCGGCCGACGCCGGCGCCGCGCGCATCCACGTGCCGGCCGTGGTTGTCGCCGAGACGATCATGGTGGTCGAGCGCGGACGCCTGCCCGGGATCGCGATGGCGCACCTGCTACCGCGGCTAGAGGCGATGCGCACCAGCGACAATTACCGGCTGCTGTCGTTGCTCCCGGAGGTCGTGCTCGCCAGCCACACGTTGACCGCGATCCCGGACATCTTCGATCGGCTCATCGTGGCCGAGGCGATCCATCGAAGGACGCCGCTCCTCTCGAAGGATGCGGTGATCCGGCGGACAGCGCTCGTCGCCACCGTCTGGGACGCGTAGCGCGGCCCACGAGGTGCCCGGAGGCTTGATGGCTACGGCACCCCCGCCTCGGCGCAGCGCGCGCGCCACGCGTCGGCGTCGAGCTTGCCGTCGAGCAGGCGCCGCACCACGAGGAACGGCTCCAGCGCGTGCTCGCCGCGGCGGGCGCGGACGGGCGCGCCGGGCAGGCCGTCGAGCTCGAACCCGAGCTCCGCCAGCGCGGCGGCGAGCCAGACGCTGAACAGGCCCGTCATCCGCCGGCGCTCGGCCGCCGGCGAGAGCAGCGCCAGGCCCACCCGCGTGCGCTCCGCCCAGGCGTCGATCTGCGCCAGCGCCTCGGGCAGCTGGCTCGGGCAGAGCTCTCGGAAATGCGCGCGGTGCGCCTCGAGCTGCTTTCGCCAGCGCGGCAGCCACACCTCGCGCGTGACGTCCGCCCACGCGATGCGCGGCAGGGGCCGCGACGGGTCGATCAGCAGCGACCGCAGGACGGCCTCCTCGGCCGCGCCGACGTCGTCCAGGAGGTCGAGGCAGTGCGCGCCCGGCTCCGGCCCGCCGGCCTCGGCGCCGAGCGCGGCGAGCCGCTCCGACAGCGACGGGTGCGTGTCGTAGACCGACGACGTCTCGCCCGCCCGCTCGGCCCGCCGCTCGGCGAGGGCGCCCTGCTCCGCGGCCACGGCGCCCTCGAACAGCCGGAAGCCCTCGAGCAGCGGAGGGAAGCGCCCGGCGGCGACCACGGGCAGCACCTCCATCTCGAGGTAGGCGGTCCAGAGCGGCCCCTTCTCGTGCGTGATCCGGAGCGCGCGCGCGGTGGGCCCGCGCCCGGCGATCCGCGCGGCCACCGCGTCGGCCTCGAGCTCCTGCGCGCGCGAGATCCCCGAGCTCGAGCGGACGAACAGCTCGGCGTACGCGACGAACGGCAGGTGCAGCCAGAAGCTCGAGCCGTCGAGGTGGTCGAGGGCGCCGCCGATGGTGCGCCGCGTCCTGTGCACCCAGGGGCCGAGCGCGAGGTCGCCCGAGACGTGGTGCCCGAACTCGTGCGCGATCACCGACTCGAGCTCGCTCCGGCTCAGCCAGGCGAGCAGCGGGAGCCCGGCGCCCACCACCGTGCGGCTCCGGAGCCACGCCTCGCGCCGCACCGCGGTGAAGGCGTTGGCGTCGTGGAAGAGGTAGATGTCGGCCGGGGTGGCGTGGCCGGTGCGCGCGGCGACGTCGCGGATCAGCGACTGGAGGCGCGGGTGCCGGCCCTCGCCGAGCGGGACGCCCGGGTCCTGGGCGCGCGGCCGCCGCGGGACCAGGCCCCAGGCGACCCAGAGCGCGCCGGCGCCGCAGAGGAAGCCGGACGGCTCGATGCCGCCGCCGTACTCGGATTGCGCGTACGGCACCCACAAGAGCCCGAGCGCGATCCCGGCGGCGAGCAGGTAAAAGCCCACCGCCATGCCGAGCAGCCACGCGGCGCGGTGCGCCAGGCCGCGCGGCCTCACGGCGGCCACGACTCCATCGCGACGCTGACGGCGCCGTGCAGGGCGTCCTCGCGCCGCGCCAGCGCGAGGAGCGACTGCCGCTCCTCGGCGGCGAGGGCGCGGTGCCGGGCCCGGCCGAAGTGCAGGGCGGCGCGCACCGCGTCCGGCAGATCGTCGATCTCGGAGAAGCGGGTCCCGTCGCGCACGTACTCGATGAGCCCGCGCGTGAACGCGCGCCCGAGCAGCGAGGCCTGCTCCAGCTTCGCGAGCGCGGCCCCCGCGCCCTCCGCGTGGACGGCCTCGGCCATGAGCAGCACCCAGACGGGAAGGGACAGGTGGTGGAAGACGGCCTTCTCGGCGCCGGTCAGGCGCGCGACGGCCGCGCGCGGATCGGCGCGCAACAGCACCGCGAGCTCGAGGGCGCTGCGCAGCGCCGGGTCGCTCACCCGGGCGAGCTCGGGCGCGCTCACCTCGAGCCCCGCGTCGACGCGCGCCCGGAGGCGCAGCAGCGCCGTCTCCTCGTCGCCTTTCCCGCGGAGCGGATCGAGCGCGCGCTCGATCGAGGCCTTCGGCTCGAGCCGGGCGAGGAGCAGGGCCTGCTCGGCGAGCTCGCGGCGCTCGAGCGGGCTCTCCTGGCTCGCGGCGAGGGCGGCGGCGACGAGGCTCCGCGCCCGCTCCACCTGCCCGAGCCCGACGGCGGCGGTCACCTCGAGCGCGACGCTGTCTTCGGCGAGGGCGCGATCGACGCCGCGCAGCTTCTCCAGGGTGTCGAGGGCGAGCTGATGTTTCCCGTCGTGGCTCGCCTGGTACGCCAGCGTGCGCAGCAGGTAGGGGTGATCCGGGAAGCGCTCCAGCATGCCGGCGAGGGCCTCGTTCACGGCCGGCCCGGAGAGCAGCCGCACGTAGAGGTACGCCGCGTCCGCCGAGCCCGGGTCGCCCTCGTGACGGCCCTTGTACTCGTCGATGAGCTCGTGGCGGCGCCCGACCATGGTCATCACCTTCTGGTACTGGCGGTGAAGCTCGACGGAATCCGGGTGGGCGCGCCGCGCCCTGTCCGCGACGGCGGCGGCGCCCTGCTCGTCCTCGGCGTTCATCAGGAGCCCGACCGCCCGCTCCGAGGCCGGGACGTCGTAGTCCGTGTGCTCCGCGTAGCGCGCCGCGAGCTCGGCGCCGAGCGCCGCCTTCCCTGCGCCGACGAGCGCGAAGGCGCACCCGCCCGGCTCCACGGGCGCCATCGTCACGAGCGTGCGTGAGATGAACGACTCCCCCTTGGGCATGCTGAGCTGCTCGGGCGGCGGCTCGAAGACGAAGTCGACGTCGTCCACGATCACGGCCGATTGCCCGCAAAAGAGGGTAGGGGCCGCGTCGTCGCGCGAGCTCGCGCTGCGGTCGGCCGTATACCGCACCTCTAGCTGGTAGATGGGCGCGAGCCCGAGCACGTTCCACGCGACGACGTCGGTGCCGCGCGGGACGTCGAGCTCGCCCTCCTCGATCGTCCGCCCTCGGGCGGTGACCTTGACGGGCCTCCGCCCGACGCGGCCCTCGAGCCGCTCCAGGCCTTGCGCCGGCACCTGGATGGAGGCGTCGCCGACGCTCACCTCGACGGGGTAGGGGAGCGCGTTCGCGATTCGAACGGTGGTATAGCGGGCGGCGGCGAGCGCGTTCCAGGCGCCGAGCGCGACGACCGTGGTGATCCCGAGCGCCACCGCGCGTTGCCAGGCGTAGAGCGCCGGGCCGAGCGGCGCGCGCGCGATGAACCGCCACGAGCGCGCCTCCGCGCCGTTGGCGACCAGGTAGCTCCCGAACGGATAGAGCGGGACGAAGAGGAAGACGAAGAACAGCGTCTTGATGTACGTGCCGTCCTCCGGGTCGCGGTCGGACTCGCCGTACACCGTGGCTCCGACGCCGTTCATCGTCATGAGCCAGGGGCTCCTCCGCATGGGCTCGAGGAAGAGCCGCCGGCGCGCGAGGAGGGCGTCGAGCAGCGCGCGCAGCTGGGCGCCCGCGGCGCCGGGCCGCGGCAGGAGGCGCTCGCGCCACCGCATCCAGAAGAGCCGCCGGTAGACGGCGTGCGGGCGACCCTGCTCGATCGCCCGGCGCACGCCGGGGTTCATCTTCGCCAGATCCGCGAGCTCTGGCACCCGCTCGAGGAGCCCGGCGGGGTCCCGATCCACGCCACCCATGAACGACAACGTTACTGGGCGCTCCGCTCCACTGGGAAGAGGCGCGCAGGAGCGCGTCGCCGCGGGAGGCGCCGCGCCGAGCAGCGCTCTCTTCGGAACGGATCGGGCGCGCCTCGGCGCGCGGCGCGCGGCGCGCGGCGTCGGAGCAGGCTCCCGCCCGGCGGCGTCCGTCACCGTCGCTCTCCAGTGAAAAATTCGGTCATGAGCCGGAACCGGTAGCCGGAGCCGGAGCCGGTAACCGAGATCGCGGTGTCTCCCCGGAGCGGGCGCGGTCGGTGACGACGCTCGACGGCCGGCGGCCGGCAGATACCCGAGGGCGTGAGCGCGCCCGTCACTCCGAATCGCGAGCCGACCTCAGGCCCCATGTTGGCGCGCTGCGTCTCGGCGGCCGCGCGTGAAATTTCCGCAATCGGCGATACCCACAGGTGGCGTCGATGTCGATCGACGTGGGTGCGCGTGTCGCGGCGTGCTCGTGCCTCTCTTTTGAGAACATCATTGCCCCATATGGGATAGATGAGCTACGCTGTGCGTTTATCATGGGGCATCGGCGGGGCATCTCGAGTGATGGGCAGTCCGAGGCGCGGCCCGGGCCCAGCATCCATGAACGCCCGAGCACCGATCGCCGCGCCCCGAGCTCCTCGCAGCGGCCCCCGCCGTCCTCGCCGGGGCGCTCCAGCCCGCCGAGCGAGCCGTCGCCTTCCCCTTCGTCTCGGCCGCCTGCGTCGCGCAAGGTGCGGACGATCGACGTCCTCGTTCAGGGCGCGACCGTGGAGCTCTTTCACTTTTACGGCGTCGCCATCGCGCCGGCGAATACCGGGGATAGCCGCGAGGAGGTGCGCCTCCACACCGATCCCGCGAGCACGGTCGAGTTCTCGGCGCGCGGCTTCTCCGGCTTTCTGGCCCTGTCCGCGAACCAGGGTGTGTTTCGCGCCATGACGGGGGTTCCGCCCATGGCCGACGGCGTCGACGACTGGATGCGGGAGGTGGCCAATCAGCTGATGGGGAAGGTGAAGAGCCGCCTCGCCCGGTTCCAGATAGCGCTCCAGGCCGAGCTGCCGCAGCTGCGCCACCCGAGCGACGTGGAGCGCCGGGGCCGGAGCTGTAAGCAGCAGTGCTGTTATTCCTTCAGGACACTGAAGGGCGAGGTGCTCGTCACGTTGAGCGGCGACTTCGACGAGAGCTCCCTGGTGTTCTCGAACGCGTCCCCGCTCCCCCTCGACGGCAAAGTCATCCTCTTCTGAGCGGCGGGCGCCCGCTTCGGATACGGGCCCACCTCGGCGTTTTCGGTGCTCGGCGTACTGGAGTACGCCTGCGCGCCGAAAACGCCGATCTGGGCCCGTCTCCTGTGCGGGCGACCGCCGCTCGGCGGCGCGTGGGCCGGACGCGGGAAGCGACGGACGGCCGGGGGTAGCGGTTTTCGCTCGGGTTCAAGGCAGACACCTTCCGTGCTTCGTGTCTCGTCTCTCGTCTTTGGTGTCTCGTCTCTCGTCTTTGGTGTCTCGTCTCTCGTCTTTGGTGTCTCGTCTCTCGTCTCTCGTCTTTGGTGTCTCGTCTCTCGTCTCTCGTCTTTGGTGTCTCGTCTCTCGTCTCTCGTCTCTCGTCTCTCGTCTCTCGTCTCTCGTCTCTCGTCTCCGTGCGCGTCTGCATGCGCGTGCGCGTGCGCGTGCGCGCTGACTCCGCGGCAATCGCGCACGCGCACGCGCACGCGCACGCGCACGCGCACGCGCACGCGCACGCGCACGCGCACGCCTGAGGATTGATCACATCTTCCCCATAGTTTGGCGGGAAATCTCGGCCGCGGCATTCCAGCCGGCTTCCAACGTCAACAAGGTTTGCATGCCTCGCGCAAGCGTCTGCCATCCGGGCGCACCGTTCTGCTTGAGGTGACCTCCAAGGCCAGCGACGGCATAGAGCGCGTCGCGCACGGTGGCGCCTTCGGTGGGCATCTTCTTGGGCTGAAACTGCCGTAGCAGCGCCGTTTGCGCTGGGTTGAGCACCTCGTCGGCCGGAGCGTTGGGTCGGAGCCGCGACAGCGCGCGCAGCTGCAACATCTGCCAGGCGATCGGGACGAAGAGGGCCAGCGCGTTCGTCAGACTCTCAAAGCTCTCGAGCTGGCGCGTTTCGAAGGAGCAGCCGGTCTTCAGGGCCTTGAAAAACTCCTCGATGAGCCATCGGGCGCGGTAGTGGTCGACCACCGCTGCGATCTGCTCCTTGGTCTGGATCGGCTCGTTGGTGGCCAGCACCCAAGCTACCGGCTCCTGTCCGGCAGGCGCATCGAGCTCCCGCACGACCACGAGGTTTACCCCGAGCTCGTGGGGCATCTGCTCGGACAGGTACGGCGGGCGCCGCAGCGCCAAGCGCGTGGCGCTGATGCCCAACGTCGCCGGCCGAGCGTGGCGGTCGGGATGCGCGCGCCCCTGCCGTGGCGCAGAGCTGGCGCGGCGTTTGGAGAGCGCGACCTCGCGCTCCAGCTTGATGGGCAGCTCGCCCAGCGCCTCGCTCAGTGGCATCAGGCCGATGTCCTCGAGCGGCTCGTCCTGGTCATCCAGCTCCCACACCAGCCGGTCACGCGCAACGCGTACGACGAAGCGCCGGCCTTGTTGGCTCATCGCGCTCAAGAGCGGGTAGGCATCCGCCTCGCGATCCATCACGTGCACCAGCGAGCAGCGACCCTCGACCGTTCGCTCGACCTCCTCCACTTGCCGCGCCCAGCGGGTGGATTCCTTGTCGTCGATGCGCGCGTAGTCGCCGCCGTTCAGCTTTTTCTTGCGCTGCCCGGACCGCGGCGAGCTCGTGCGTGCCCAGCATTCCAGCCCGATCAGACCGAGCGGCAGGTTGACCGCATCCTCGGCCACCGCCAGCGTCGCGTGCGCAAAGAAGCCGCGCGCTTCGCTGCGGCCACGCAGCGGGCCGAGCCCCTTGCGCTCGACCTCGCCGTCGAACTCGAACTCGGTCGTGTCGTGCACCGCACGGACCGTCCTATGCCCGGCCATGCGTTCGACGGTCTGCTCCGCGTGCGCTCTCACGAGCGCACCATACGCGACGCGTTTGTTGCCGAGGAGGCGGTAGAGCCCCTCCAGCTCCGCGTCCGTCTTCATCGCGTCGGGAAGACTATCCCCAGGGGACTCGCTGAGCCGCGTCACGATCCGGCGGACACGCTCGTGAAGGCGAGCATCGCCCAGCTGTACCGCCTGGAACTCATCGGCGATCGACTGTGCCGCCGCTGACAAACCCGAATTTCTCATCTCCTTTCGGACGCTTGGCGCGGACGAAAAGGATCAAGATGTGCGGGATCTTCAGACGCGCACGCGCACGCGCACGCGCACGCGCACGCCTGAGGATTGATCACATCTTCCCCATAGTTTGGCGGGAAATCTCGGCCGCGGCATTCCAGCCGGCTTCCAACGTCAACAAGGTTTGCATGCCTCGCGCAAGCGTCTGCCATCCGGGCGCACCGTTCTGCTTGAGGTGACCTCCAAGGCCAGCGACGGCATAGAGCGCGTCGCGCACGGTGGCGCCTTCGGTGGGCATCTTCTTGGGCTGAAACTGCCGTAGCAGCGCCGTTTGCGCTGGGTTGAGCACCTCGTCGGCCGGAGCGTTGGGTCGGAGCCGCGACAGCGCGCGCAGCTGCAACATCTGCCAGGCGATCGGGACGAAGAGGGCCAGCGCGTTCGTCAGACTCTCAAAGCTCTCGAGCTGGCGCGTTTCGAAGGAGCAGCCGGTCTTCAGGGCCTTGAAAAACTCCTCGATGAGCCATCGGGCGCGGTAGTGGTCGACCACCGCTGCGATCTGCTCCTTGGTCTGGATCGGCTCGTTGGTGGCCAGCACCCAAGCTACCGGCTCCTGTCCGGCAGGCGCATCGAGCTCCCGCACGACCACGAGGTTTACCCCGAGCTCGTGGGGCATCTGCTCGGACAGGTACGGCGGGCGCCGCAGCGCCAAGCGCGTGGCGCTGATGCCCAACGTCGCCGGCCGAGCGTGGCGGTCGGGATGCGCGCGCCCCTGCCGTGGCGCAGAGCTGGCGCGGCGTTTGGAGAGCGCGACCTCGCGCTCCAGCTTGATGGGCAGCTCGCCCAGCGCCTCGCTCAGTGGCATCAGGCCGATGTCCTCGAGCGGCTCGTCCTGGTCATCCAGCTCCCACACCAGCCGGTCACGCGCAACGCGTACGACGAAGCGCCGGCCTTGTTGGCTCATCGCGCTCAAGAGCGGGTAGGCATCCGCCTCGCGATCCATCACGTGCACCAGCGAGCAGCGACCCTCGACCGTTCGCTCGACCTCCTCCACTTGCCGCGCCCAGCGGGTGGATTCCTTGTCGTCGATGCGCGCGTAGTCGCCGCCGTTCAGCTTTTTCTTGCGCTGCCCGGACCGCGGCGAGCTCGTGCGTGCCCAGCATTCCAGCCCGATCAGACCGAGCGGCAGGTTGACCGCATCCTCGGCCACCGCCAGCGTCGCGTGCGCAAAGAAGCCGCGCGCTTCGCTGCGGCCACGCAGCGGGCCGAGCCCCTTGCGCTCGACCTCGCCGTCGAACTCGAACTCGGTCGTGTCGTGCACCGCACGGACCGTCCTATGCCCGGCCATGCGTTCGACGGTCTGCTCCGCGTGCGCTCTCACGAGCGCACCATACGCGACGCGTTTGTTGCCGAGGAGGCGGTAGAGCCCCTCCAGCTCCGCGTCCGTCTTCATCGCGTCGGGAAGACTATCCCCAGGGGACTCGCTGAGCCGCGTCACGATCCGGCGGACACGCTCGTGAAGGCGAGCATCGCCCAGCTGTACCGCCTGGAACTCATCGGCGATCGACTGTGCCGCCGCTGACAAACCCGAATTTCTCATCTCCTTTCGGACGCTTGGCGCGGACGAAAAGGATCAAGATGTGCGGGATCTTCAGACGCGCACGCGCACGCGCACGCGCACGGAGGAGGGAAGAGGGAAGAGGGAAGAGGGAAGAGGGAAGAGGGAAGAGCGAAGAGGGAAGAGGGAAGAGGGAAGAGGGAAGACGGAAGAGGGAAGAGGGAAGAGGGAAGACGGAAGAGGGAAGGCGGATGGCGGATGGGGGAGACGAGGAGGTGTGCCAGGCCCAGTTGAAAACCGCTCTAGCCTAGGGACCTCCGCCGCCGCCACCCCCGCCGCCGGTGCCCGCGGCGCCACCGTCACCGCCGCTGCCGCCAGTGCCCGCGGCGCCGCCGCTGCCGCCGGTGCCCGTCGCGCCGCCTTCACCGCCGCTGCCCCCGATACCCATGGCGCCGCCTTCACCGCCGCCGGTGCCCGTGACGCTCCCCGTTCCGGTGGCGCTGCCGCTGGCCGTGGTGGGGGGGATCGGCGGGAGAGGGTCGGAGCAGACGTTCCACACGACGACCTGGCCCGGATCGCAGGGGTCGGAATCCCAGCACCCCGCCAGCAGCGCCACGCACGTGACGACGAGCGCATGGACCAAGGCGCCGCGGCGGCTGGGCAGCAACAGGGAAGAAGGCTGGATATCCATCGTTCGTTCCTCTCTCGACCGGCTCACGGCGGCACCACCTGTCCGTCGCGGATGCGCGCGATCACCTTGACGGTAGGGTTGAGATCGCTGGCGGCGACGTACCCGATGCCGCCCGTCTCCTCGCCCACCGCGCGGAGGACGGCGCTCGCCGTCGGCACCTTGCGCGGCGGCCGCTCGCCGCCGCGGATCTTCCGATCGATCCAGTAGCGGGCGACCCCCTCGGGATCGAGCCCCAGCACCGCCATGTCGAAGCGCTGCCGCAGCGGGGAGTCCTCGGGGAGGTTCACGGGCACCGCCGACTTGCCGTACCACTCCGTGCGCGTCGTCTGGAAGATCGGGCGGAGCGTGTCGCGTCCGGCCGACCGCACGGGATTGGCCTGGTTGACGACGACGACGATCTCATCCGCGTCGGCGAAGGACGAGGCCGACGGGGTCATGCCGAGCAAGGCCAGGAGGAGCAGAAGGGATAAACGCTTCATGATTGCGTTGAACCTCTCTCAGAAGGCCAGAATCAGACGAGCGAGCGCGGCCGTGGTGTGGAAGTCCTCCGGCGCCGGGAGCCCCGGCACCGTGCTCTCCTGCTCGCGCAGGACGGTCATGATCGTGCGCAGCGCCTGGGTCCGAAGCGTGACGTCCGGCGTGATATAGAAGTTCAGGCCGCCGCCGACCTGGAACATCGTGTCGTGCCCCAGGAACGGCGCGTGCAGCATGGCGCCGATGACGAACGGCTCCATGTTCAGGAAATTCAGCCGGTGCGCCGCCACCGCGTACGTCGAGGTCTTCCAGGCGTCCGGCGCGTAAGACCCGAATCCCCCCTGGCGTTTCCCTTCGTCGTACACCACGCGGACGACCGCCGCCTCCGCGCGCACGCGCGTCTTCCCGATGTCGAGCGAGACGTCTCCGGCCCCGGTATACTCCTGGAAGGACCACGTCGAATGGATGTCCGGGCTGGGGGCGTTGAGCTTGTAATCGACGACCCAGTCGCGGGCGTGGCTCGCGATGAACGACGCTCCGAGCTTCAACGTCAGCTTGCCGGGGTCCTCGTAGCTGGCGTGCAGGCGGCCGCCGAACCCGCGGTCATCGTCGAAGGCGAACGGCGCGTTCTCGTTGCGCCCGTTGCTCACGTACGCGTTGTACCCGAGCTCCCACGGGCCCGCGAACGCGCTACCGTAGATCATGACCCCGGTCTGCCGCGTGGGAAACAGGCGCGAAGTGATGAAATACGGGATGGCAGCGGTGATGAGCACCGGGCTCCCATGGTCGACGTTGTAGATGCCGATCGGGGTGAAGAACTGCCCGACGCGCACCTTGAAGAGGTTGAAGCGCGTCCAGTCGATGTGGGCCCGTTCGATCGACACCAGCCCGCCATACAAGGTCGGCGAGCCGAGCGCGATCGACGTCGAGTCGAAGGTCCCGTACTCCTGCGTGCTCATCCGGTACGCCACGTCGGGCGGCAGCGGCGTCGTCACCGGGACAGGGGCGCCGCCGGGCGAGGTCGTGAACCGCAGCTCCCCGAGAAAGCGAAAATGATCGCTCGGCTGCGCGTCGAGGTAGAGGTTCAAATTCCCCACGACGAAGTTCAGGGCGTTGGCCTGCGGGAGGGCGGCCGCGAGGCCCGAGTTCTCCGGTGCCCACGTGCGCTGGACGCCGACGTCGATGAACCCGTAGAGCTGGAGTAGCTCTCTGCCCTCATCCTGCGCCGGCGCGACCTGCGCGTCCTCGATCGCCGCGAGGCGCTTCTCGAGGTCCGCCGAGCGCTTCTCCGCCGCCTCGAGCCGCGCGAGGATGGAAGCCTCTCCGGCCGCGGCGGGCGCAGCGGCGGCCGCAGGCGCAGCGGCGGCCGCGCCGGTCTCAGGCGCAGCGGCGGGCGCGGCCGTAGCGTCGGTCGCAGGCGCGGCGGGCGCAGGCGCGGCGGCGGGCGCGGCGGGCGCAGGCGCAGCGGCGGGCGCAGGCGCAGCGGCGGGCGCAGGCGCAGCGGGCCGCGGAGCGACGCCGGCGGCAGGGCTCTGCGCGTGCGCGAGAGATGCTGTGACGAGCACCCCCGCGATCGCAGCGCTCGAAGCGCGCGCGAGGCGCTCTGCTCGCGCTCGCCGCTGTGAACTCCGACCCATGCTCATTGCTCTCTCCCTGTTCGAAGAGCTTCCATTGCGTTACAGGCGCGGCGCCGCGCGCGCTCTTGCGGACTCGCGACCTTCACGCGTAGCATACACAGCGTCGATGCCGCGGGGAAACAACGCGATCCGCCGGGCCCGCAGAACACGGCCAGTGAAACGTTGCAACAAGAAAGAGCCTGAATCAGGAAGACGCACATGGTGCGCGAAGGCGCGCCGATGACGGCCGCGTCCGCGCGCCTCGCCGGTCGCTTGTCAGCTTCAATCCTCCCGGGGCCCAAGTGAGGACACGGCGCGCGATTTCATGCGTGCTCGCGGGGCGTCTCGCTGTAGAGAGGGTGAGCCGTCGTCGCGCCGCAGAGGCCGCGTCGAGGAAACGGGGGCATGCCTACCTTGCGTAAGGCGTCGATTCGTCTGAAGCTGTGGTCGCTCGCCGGCGTACCCGTCGTCGGCGCCCTGCTGCTCGCGGCGATGATCGTGTGGGACGCGCGGCAGCAGGCCGCGAGGGCTGCGGCGATCGGCTCGATTGAGGACCTCGCGCAGCTCTCGTCGATCATGGCGCAGCCGCTGCACGCGCTCCAGAAGGAGCGGGCGTGGACCGCGCTGGTCGAGGGGCTCGAGATCCGGCCTCCGGACGCGCGGGACGCCGAGGCCGCGCGGGGCGCCGCGCGGCCGTTCCAGCGCGCCGTGGCGCTCGCGCGCGCGAGCGCCCAGCTCGAGACCGCCCGAGCGGCGACCGACGAGAGCCTCGCCCACCTCGACGCGTTCCTGGCCGAGCGCGATCTCTCCCGCCTGCCGCCCCGGCTCGCGCGCGACCTCGCCGACGCGCGCGCCCGCGTCGGCGAGCTCGGCGCGTTCCGGCGCCAGGCCGACGCGAAGGCGGCGCCGCTCGACGGCGCGCTGAAGGTCTTCGGCGGCATCAACGCGAGCCTGATCCGGGCCAACGCCGGGCTCTCCGAGCTGAGCGACGAGGGCGAGCTCCTGCGGAGGATCCAGTCGATCGTCGCCGTGCACGAGCTCGCCGAGCGCGCCAGCCGCCAGCACGCGCTGCTCGCCCACGCGTTCGCGTCGACGCAGTTCGAGCCGGGCGCCTTCAAGACGCTCGTGACGCTGATGACGGAGGAGCAGCTCTATCGCGAGGTGTTCCTGGCCAACGCGTCGGAGCCGGCGCGGGCGCTCTACGACGCCGCCCGCGACGACCCGCGCGTGCGGCGCGCCGACGAGCTGCGCGCCGCGGCGATCGCGTCGACGGACGAGGAGCTGGCCATCGACCACGACGCGTGGTTCGACGCGCAGCAAGGGCGCCTCGACCGGCTCGCCGCGATCGAGCACGAGGCGATCGCCGGCATGCGGAGCGCCGCCTCGGCCAAGGTCGCGGACACGCGGAGGACGGTGCTCAACGGCATCGCGGTCTCCGGGGCCGTGCTGCTCGTGTCGGGCGCGCTCGCGCTCGTGCTCGTGCGGGGGCTGTCCCGGTCGCTCGAGGTCCTCGGCGAGGCCGCGGCCCACGTCCGGCGGACGCGCGACTACACGACGCGCGCCCACAAGACCGCCGACGACGAGTTCGGGGCGCTCACCGACGCCTTCAACGAGATGCTGGCGGGCATCCAGGCGCGCGACGAGGCCCTGGAGAGCCACCGGCAGAACCTCGAGGCCACCGTCGCCCGGCGGACGTGCGAGCTCGAGGAGCGCAACCGGGAGATGCGCCTCGTGCTCGACAACGTCGATCAGGCCCTCGTGACGATCCACCGCGACGGCACGATGGAGCCCGCGCGCTCCGCCGCCTTCGAGCGCCTCTTCGGCGTGCCGGCGCACGACGAGCACTTCGCCGATCGCATCGCCGGCCACGACCCCAGGGCCCGCGCGCTGCTCACGATGGGGTGGGAGGCCGCGTGCGACGACTTCCTCCCGCTCGAGGTCGTCCTCGATCAGGTGCCCAAGGTCCTGCACCGAGAGGGCCGCCACCTCACGCTCGGCTTCAAGCCAATTCTGTCCCACGAGGGCCAGTTCAGCGGCGCGCTGATGGTGGTTACGGACGTCACGGCCGCGATGGACTCCTTGCGGGAGTCCGAGCGGCAGCGCGAGTACATCCAGGTGTTCGAGCGCGCCGTGAAGGACCGGCTCGGGCTCGTCGGGTTCGTGAGCGACACGAGCAAGCTCGTCGACGCGGTGAGCGCGCGGAGCATCACCGACGTGGACCACGTGATGCGCCTCGTGCACACGATCAAGGGGAACGCCGGGCTCTGGGACGTGACGAGCGTGGCGAAGGTGGCGCACGAGATCGAGAGCTTCGTCGTCGAGGAGCGCTCGCTGCCGCCCGACGAGCAGATCGACGCGCTGAAGGACGCGTGGTCCGCGTTCGTCGCGCGGGTCGGGGGCCTGCTCGCCGGGGCGGCGCACGCCTCGCGCGTCGACGTCGACGACGAGGAGATCGAGGCCCTGCTCGCGATGGTGCAGGAGCGCCGCGACCACGCCGATCTCGAGCGGGCCGTCGCGGCCCTCCGCGACGAGCGGACGGACGTGCGGTTCAACCGGATGAAGGATCAGGCCGAGACGCTCGCGCGGAAGCTCGGCAAGCCGAAGCCCGACGTGCGCATCGACGCGGGCGGCGTCCGGCTCCCCGCGTCTCGCTTCGCGGCGATGTGGCAGGCGCTCGGGCACGTCGTGCGCAACGTGATGGACCACGGGATCGAGCGGCCGGAGGCGCGCGAGGCGGCCGGCAAGCCGCCGCGCGGCGCGCTCACGCTCCGCTCGCGCGCGACGGCGGACGAGGTCCTCATCGAGGTGGGCGACGACGGCGCGGGCATCGACTGGGAGCGCGTGCGCGAGAAGGCCGGGGCGGTCGGGCTGCCGAACGCCACGCGGCGGGATCTCGAGGCCGCGCTGTTCTCCCCCGGCTTCACCACCGCCGAGCAGGTCACGGACGTGTCCGGCCGCGGCGTCGGCCTCGGCGTCGCGCTCCACGAGTGCCGCCGGCTCGGCGGCCGGGTGGAGATCGAGACGGAGCGCGGCCAGGGGACGACCTTCCGCTTCCGGTTCCCCCGGGAGCTCGGGGAGGCGGCCGGCGCGCCGCTGCCGCCGTCGAGCCGTCGCGGCGCGCCCCTCGCCGGCCCGCCGCGCGGATCGAGCCCGGGCCCCTTCGCCGAGCGCGAGCCACCCGGACCGGGTGTCGCGATGAGCGCATCGACCATGAACAGCGACAGATCGAGGAGAGCGCAATGAACTCGGAGAGCTGGCACCGCATCTATGACGAGCTTGCGGCGTCGTGCGTCCACCTGTTTCGCGACAACGGCGTCGAGCTCCGGCTCCTGGAGCACCAGGACTCCGAGGCGACGCCGGGCAACGCGGTCGTCTCGTTCATCGGCTTCACGGGCGATCACCTCCGCGGGAGCTTGACGATCGTCGCTCCCGTGGCGCTCATCACCCGCTGCCACCCGCTGCGAGAGCGGCGCCAGCTCGACGAGGACATGGTGTGCGACTGGGCGAGCGAGCTCGCGAATCAGCTCCTCGGGCGGGTGAAGAACCGGCTGCGCCACCTCGGGCTCATCATCGTGCTCTCGACGCCGAGCGCCGCGATCGGCGAGCACCTGCGCGCCCGGGAGGAGCAGAGCGAGGGCTTCCGGCGGCTCCTCTTCGACGCCGGGACCGACCGGCTCGCCGTGCTGTTCGACGCGATGGCCCCCGACACGGCGCTCGAGCTCGAGGAGGTCGACATGCCCGATCCGCAACGCGAGGGCGAGGTGCTGCTGTTCTGAGCCGCGGACCGCGCGCGCCGAAGGAGATACGACAGATGGCCAAAAAAATTCTTCTCGTCGAGGATTCGAACACGGTCCGCCAGCAGGTCGGCATTCTCCTGTCGGGCGCGGGCTACAGCATCCTGGAGGCGGACAACGGTCGGGACGCGGTCGCGACGGTGAGCGCCCACAAGGCCGATCTGGCGATGATCATCGCCGACGTGAACATGCCCGTGATGAACGGCATCGAGATGCTGGAGAGCCTGCGGGACAAGGGCCTCGCGTCCGGCGTGCCGATCCTCATGCTCACGACCGAGGGGCAGCCCGAGCTCATCGACAAGGCCCGCAAGGCCGGCGCCAAGGGCTGGATCATCAAGCCGTTCAAGCCGGACCTCCTGCTCGCCGCGGTGAGGAAGCTCGCCGGCGAGCCCTGACGCGCCGGTCGCGCCGCCCACGGCTTCTACGACATGTTCCGCGTCGAGGGCGGCGAGTCGTCGAGCACTGGGACTCGCGGCGCGCGGTGGGTGATGGTCAAAATTGAACATGAAGGCGGGAAGGCGGGAAGAAAACATCGAAAATCTTCCCGCCTTCCCGCCTTCATGTGGACTCTCCCTGGGCAAAGTTGACCACTACCGCGCGGTGCCCTCATCGACGATGCGCGGTTTCGAGCCGTTTCAACCCGTTTGTCGCTCTAGGCGGTTGGCTCCCATACGCGCTGATTCAACAGCTTCATCCATGCAGAAAGGGGGCAGCAGTCCACGAAGCGGCGCTCACCCGGGGCGCGCGACGCGGCACAGCCGGAAGCCGATCGTGGGATCCCCGCGCAGATCCGGGGGACTGCCCATCCGGAACGAGACGCGCACCGCCCACGCGCAGTCGGCCCAGGAACCCCCGCGCAGGACGCGCTGCTTCGCGGCGGCCGGCCCGACCGGGGCGGCGCGCGGGCCCTCGGCATAATAGAGCGCGTCGTAGCCGTCGCCCGTCCACTCGCGGACGCCGCCGCTCATGCCGAACAGGCCATATCCGTTGGGCGGGAAGCTGCGCGGCGGCCGGAGCGAGAACTCCTCGAACCGATCGAAATCGCAGAGCGCCGGGGACGGCGGCGCGTCGCCCCAGGGATACGGGCAGCCGACGAGGCCGCCGCGCGCGGCCTTCTCCCACTCGGCCTCTGTCGGTAAGCGGTAGGTGAACTGCTCCTGTCGCTCGGAGAGCGCTTTGCCGAGCGCCGCCGCCTCATCCCACTGGACCGCGACCATGGGCTTTTGATCGTAGCTCCACGGGCGCGCCGGGTCGCCGCGCGCGATCTCCCCGAACAGCTCGCGCGCCGTCGTGACACGGCCGCCCGACCGCCACTCGGCGTCCGGCGCATGGGCATGCCAGTCGCGCGCGCGGACCGTCTCGCTCTCGCAGTACTGCCGGCGGATCTTGCCGTCGTTGTAGACCCGGAACGCGTCCACGTCGATCTCGCCCTCCCTCGTCGGCTTCGAAGGAGGCCCGCCGTCCGGCGGAGGCGGCCAGCCGATGAGCGCGTGGTACGCGGCCCAGGTGATCGGCACGTCGGTGATCCAGAACGCGCCGAGCTCCACCGGGTGCACGGGCCGCTCGTCGGGATCGCCGTCGTCCGCGCCCATGAGGAACGGGCCCGCGGGCACGTAGCGGAACACGAGGCCGTGCTCCTCGATCCGGAGCCGATCGAGCAGGCGGGCGCGCGCGTCGGCGAGCGCCGGGTCCCCGGGCGCGAGGCCGAACGCGGCGTCGCAGGCGGTGGCGGCCAGCTCGAGGCGCCCCTCCCCGGCGAGGCGCGCGGCGAGGCCGAGGAGCTCCGCGGCCGAGGGGAGCTCGCGGTCCGCGGACAGGAGCCACGTCGGGTCGGCGGCGCTCACGCGAGCCTCCGCTGCGCGCGCAGCACGGTGAGCGGGTTGTGGCGCTGCGGCGCCGCCTCGTGCCGCGCGAGCCACGGATCGGGGGCGTTCACGTCGCCGGCCATGACGAGCGAGCGCGCGCGGCACCCGCCGCCGAAGGAGGCGGTGCCGGCGCCGTCGCCGGGGAGGCCGCGGATCGCGCGGAAGCGCTCGCTCTCGCGCCAGATCTGCTCGAAGGGGGCGCGGCGGAGGTTCTCGGCGACGAAGCCGGGGCCGAGGAAGCTGCACGGGTTCACGTCGCCGCCGACCGAGATCGAGCACACGGTGTTGCCCGCGCCGCAGCCCCAGTTGTCGTGCACGACGGCCCGCGTCTCGTCGCGGCTCCTCGGCGAGAAGGGGTCGATCGCGCGCGCGGCCGTGGCGCGGCCGTCGCCGGTCGCGCCGAGCGTCCAGAGGGCGCCCAGCGCGGCCTCGTAGTCGTCGAACGAGGGCCACAGCTCGGCGCGCGACCCGGCGGCGCCCACCGGGTAGAGCGGCCGGAACACGGCGGTGTGCGCCCCGGCGGCCGCGGCCAGCTCGGCGAACGCCGCCGCCTCGGACGCGTTGTGGCGCATGATCGTGAACGCGAGCGAGAAGCGCGCGTGCTCGCGGAGCATGGCGACCTTCTCCAGCACGCGCGCGAACGTGCCCTCGCCGCGGACGGCGTCGTTCGTCGCGGCCGTGGCGCCGTCGAGGCTGACGTTGAGCCACACGAGCGAGCGCTCGCCGAGCTTCTTCGCGGTCTCCTCGGTGAGGAGGAGCGCGTTCGTGGTGAGGCACGGGTGCAGGCCGTGCGAGGTCGCGAGATCGAGGATGTCGAACAGATCCTTGCGGAGCAGCGGCTCGCCGCCGGTGAGGCCCAGCCGGAACGAGCCGAGGCGCGCGAGCGAGGCGAACAGCGCGTCCAGCTCGGCGAGGGTGAGCGGCGGCTCCCGGCGCGGGAGCTCGCCCGCGAAGCAGTGCGCGCAGGTGAGGTTGCACGCGGCGACGACCTCGAGGTGCACGGCCAGCGGCCCGGTGAGGTGGCCTTCGGGCGGCGTCACGTCGAGCGCCACGCCGTCGAAGAGGAGGTCGTGCGTGAAGAAGGCCCGCTCGTAGAAGGCGGAGGCGAACGCGGCGAGCGCGCCGCGGCGCTCGGGCGGCGCGGCGTCGACGATCGCCCCGATCGGGGTCGCGCGGGCGCGGAGCAGGATGTCCGTGGTCTCGTGATCGAACGGCAGGTAACGCGACGTGCGGCGATCGAAGACGGTCGACCCGAAGTGCTGCGGGACGAGGGCGAGCGGGCGGCGCGCGGTCACGGCGCGCCCCCGAGGTCGACGTCGAACGAGCACCGGACCCAGAGGTCGCCTTGCGCGTCCGGCAGCCCGACGGCGCGCGCTCCACGGCGCATGAGGTCGTCGAAGTGCCAGCCGGCGCTGCCCTGCGCGGGCGCGAGCGCGCGCCAGCCGCGCTCGTCGAAGCCGGGCAGCTTCCACGCGTCGCCGCCGGGGTCGCGGGTCGTCCCGACGATCGCCGCGCCGGCGCCCGACCGGACGTCGAGCGTGCGCCCGATCGACCTGTCGCGCCGGGGCTCGAACGCGGCGTGGCGCTCGGGGTCGTCGGTGTAGCTCAGGGAGAGCGCGAGCCGGGCGGGCGGGTCGTCCGCGGATCGGAGGGCGACCGCGAGGACGTGCGCGCCCGGGCGGGCCTGGATCCGGCTCGATCGCACGGGCGCGCCGTCGAAGAAGACCTCCGCGCTGCCCGCCGTCCAGAGGCGCAGCGTCAGCGGCAGCGCCTCCTGCGGATCGATCCAGCGAAGGATCCCGCCGCCGCACCCCGCCGGGACCTCGCAGCTCGAGTAGTCCTCGAGCACGAGGCGCTCCGACGATTTCTCGTAACGCGCCAGGTCGTTGACGACGAGGTCTCGCTTCTTGGCCATGCGCCGAGGGTAGCGTGCCTGCTACGAGGACCCGCTCCCCCGATCGACCTGACCGCGCCCGCTCGTCCGCTCAGGACGATCGACCCCCTCGCGCCCGCCGTCCTCGACGCTGGAGAGGCGGATGATCTCCCTGGCGAGGGCGAGCGCGTGGTCCGTCGCCTTGAACACGAGCCTCAGCGCGGCGTCGAGCTCCTCCTGGTTCTCGAAGATGTGCTGGAGCCGCCCGCTCATCCGCACCATCTCCTCGTCGGAGAAGCGCAGGCTGAGCTCCTCGTGCAGCTTTCCGAGCTCCACCCCGGAGTCGAAGGTGAGGCACGGCCGCGAGCTCGACTCGTCCTGTCCGAGCGCCCTCGCGAGCGCCAGCTTCGCGCCCGCCAGCGCGTCCTCGATCTCGCGCGCGAAGCCGCCGGCCATGCGCTTTTCGGTGACCTCGCGCTCCAGCCGGATCACCTTCGCCTGCGCCTCCTCCAGCGCGGCCGTGCGCTCCCGGACCTTCTCCTCCAGCGCGCCGTACAGCCGGTTGTCCTCGATCGAGGTGGCGCCGGGCTCGGGGTTCATCGTCCGGCGCGGAGGCCTCGCCGTCTCCGCCGCGGGCCCCCGCGGCGTGAGCTCCGCGTACGTCTCGTGGAGCTGCGCGACCTTGGCCTCCGCGCCCCACCGCGCGTAGCCATGGACGGCGTCGGCCATGTACATGCGCGCGATCTTCATCCGGCCCTTCGCCAGGTGGAACCTCGCGGCGAGCTCGTTCGAGAGCGCCTCGTGGTGCAGGAACTCGCTCTCCTGAGCGGCCTTGATCGCCTCCTCGTAGAGATCCGTCGCCGCCGCGTCGTCCCCCGAGACGCGCGCGCGCTCGGCGGAGATCAGGAGATGCTTGTGGCGGAAGTTCTCCGGGCAGCTCTCCGCCCACCCCGCGACGTCGGCCGCGTGGCGCGCGATCTCGCGCGCGCACCGCGCCTGCTCGGCGCCCGGCGCCTCCGGCGGGTAGAGCGCCAGCAGGATGAGGCTCGCGTAGAACGGGACCTCGGTCGATATCCACATGTTCGCCAGGTACGGGCGCAGCGGCTCCGCCAGGGCGATGAGCGCGCGGGCGCGCTCGTGGTCGCCGTAGAGGTACGCGAGCTGCGCTCTCTGGATATGATAGAACGCCGCCATGAACTCGTGGTTCGGCGCGCCCAGCGTCGCGCTGAACTCGTCCTCGTCGAAGACGCCGTCGCTCAGGGTATGGTGACCCAGCGTGCAGCCTCGCAGGTTCGCGATCATCTGCTTCGACGAGGTCACGATGAGGCTCGACATCACGTCGCTCGTCCGCTGCAAGAACGGGAGGGACCGCTCGATCTCCTCGGACACCGCGCCGAGCGCGACGCCGTGGCTCAGCCGGCTCGTGACCCCGTGGAGGAGGGAGTAGCTGGCGAACTGGAAGTCCCCCGTTTCGCGCCCGTCCCGGTGCGCCTGCGCCAGGTACGCGAACGACCGCCGGAGCGGCTCCCGATAGGGCGAGATGAACACCGCGAAGCTCGACTTCACCTTGGACGACACCACGGCGCAGCCCATCTTCTCGTCGAGATCCATCGCGAGCCTGCCGAACTCGTAGGCTTCCGCGTACCGGCCCTGCTCGATCAGGACGATCGCGTAGATCAGATATCCCCAGGCGGAGACCTCCGCGTGGCCGTGCTTGAGCGAGATGTTGGCGTGCTTGACGCACACGAGGGCGTGGAGGGACGGTTCCGCGCCGAGGATGGCGGCGCTCACGTTCGTGAGGATCGTCAGCGCGGCCTTGTGCTCGGGGCTCTTGAGCTCCGGGGCGTCGAACAGGTCGGTGATCTGGCGGCTCGCCAGGTTGCGCGGCACCTCGGCGAGCTCCGCCGCGAGGGCCGCCCGGATCCGGTCCTCGCGCTCGGGCAGCTCGATCCCGAGCAGGGCGAGCGCCGTGCGCGCGCAGCGCACGGACTCGTCGAACCTCGCGACCGTGTTGAAGAGCAAGATGCGCCGGGCGTAGACGTGCGCGCGATCGAGGTCGGTCCTGGCGCGGGTCAGGGAGACGTTGAACAGCGGTTCGGCCTCCGCCGAGCGGCCGCTCAGGAACTCGCAGTCGGCGCCCTCGAGGTGGAGCGCGAACGCGAGCTCGTAGTCCTGCTCCCACCCCTCCTCGTCGACGAGCGACACGCCGGCGCCGAAGTAGCCGGCGGCCACGTCGTAGGCCGCCGAGGCCTTCGCCTTCATGCCGGCGGCGAGGTTCAGGCGCGCGAGGATGGTCCGCTCGTCCGGCGAGGCGATCCGCGAGGCGCCGAGGTTCAGGTGGTTCACCGTGTCGAACAGGTGCTCGTCCCGCTCGCCGAGCTCCCGCCGCGCGAGCATGAGGCGCCCGATCCGGAGGTGCAGGTCCTGCTTGCGGTCCTCGTCGACGAGCGAGTAGGCCGCCTGCTGCACGCGATCGTGCAAGAACCGGTAAGAGACGTCGATGTCCCCGGCCGGCAGCCCGCCCTCGCCGCCGTGGTCGGGCGCGGCGCGGACGTACCGGTGCTCGGCGTCCGCGGGCAGGACGACGCCCTCCCGGAGCGCCTCCCGGAGATCGGCGGCGGTGGCCTCGGGCGACCGCTCGTCGACCAGCGCGAGCGTCCCCAGGTCGAACTTGTGGCCGATGCACGCGGCGAGCGTGAGGACCCGCTGCGTGCTCGGCGAGAGACGCCGGAGCTTCTTCGCCATGAAATCGACCACGTTGTCCGTGATCCCCGCCCTCCGGATGCGATCGAGATCCCAGGAGTACGCGCCGGACTGCGGATCGAAGGCGATCAGGTGGTCCTTGTACAGCGAGACGAGGAACTGATTGATGAAGAAGGGGTTTCCCTGGGTCTTGTCGAGGACGAGCGTCGCCAGGGCGGCCGACCGCTCCGGGCCGCAGCCGAGCGCGTCGGCGAGGAGCTGATGGACGTCCGCCGGGCGCAGCGGATGGAGGGTGATCTCGACCATGCTCGCCCCCGCCTTCCGGAGCTCCGCCCGCGCCGCGGAGAGCGGGTGTCCCGCGTCGACCTCGTTGTCGCGGTAGGCGCCGATCACGAGCAGGTGGCCGCGCTCCGGATCCGACAGGAGCAGCGTGAGGAGCCGGAGCGCGGCGAGATCCGCCCACTGCAGATCGTCGAGGAAGAGGACCAGCGGGTGATCCGCCGTGGCGAAGACGCGCAGGAAGCTCTGAAATACGAGGTTGAGCCGGTTCTGGGACTCGGCCGCCCCGAGCTCGGGCACGGGCGGCTGCGGGCCGATGAAGAGCTCCAGCTCCGGCATCAGGTCGACGAGGACCTGCCCGCTCTGGCCGAGGGCGGTCGCGAGCTTGCGCCGCAGGCGCGAGAGCGCCTCGCCGCGCTCGGTGAGCAGGTGCCGGACGAGGTCGCGGAACGCCTGCGCCAGCGAGGCGTAAGGCACGCTCCGGTTGAACTGGTCGAGCTTGCCCGAGATGAAGCGCGCGCCCCGCGCGGAGACCACCCGGTGCAGCTCGCTCACCACCGCCGATTTGCCGATGCCGGCGTGACCGGAGATCAGCGCGAGCTCGGCGGCGCCCCGGCTCGCCCGCTCCCACGCCGCGAGGAGCGCCGCGATCTCCGCGTCTCGCCCATAGAGCTTCTGCGGGATGAGCAGCCCGCGACCGCGATCGTCGTCACTGCCCATCATCGTTGGATAACACCCGCACACCACGTGGGTAAATGGCTTCCACGCGGGACGGTAATGCGCCCAACGCCGGTTGGCTGCGCGGCGCGGGAGCGCTCCGCGGGATCGCCCCTCGAGGCCGGAGGGTGATCGCGCGGATCGCCTCGCCGTGGCGGGGGGCGATCCCGCGGATCGCCCCCCGGATCCCGCTGGATCTCGGCGAAGCCGGGTGGAGCCCCGGCGCCCTGGCCGTGCGCGCCCGGGCTGCCCGCGTGGAACGCCGCGTGCACCGGCGCCTCGACCAGCGGTCGCGCCGGGATCCAGGGCGCATCGCAACCACGAGGAGGGCATCATGGCTCGCAAGATCGCGTTGGGTGGTCTGTCGCTGGCGCTGGGGTGGATCGTGCTGCTGGGCGGGTGTCTCGTCGCCGATGACGAGGCGGCGCAGACCGAGGTCAGCGCCGAGGACGCGGACGCGGTGCTCGTGTCGAGCGTCACCGAGGGGGACTACGTCATCCGCTCGGTCGCCACGAACAAGTGCCTCGACGTGCCCGGGGCCAGCACCGCCGACGGCACGCGGATGCAGCAGTGGACCTGCAACGGGACGAACGCGCAGAAATTCCACATCTCCCCGACGACCGACGGCTACTGGAAGATCGTCAACGTGGGCAGCAACAAGGCCCTCGACGTGCGCGACGTGAGCACCGCGCCGAACGCGGTCATCCACCAGTGGACCTATGTCGGCGGCGAAAACCAGCAGTGGAAGCTCGTCCATCGCGGGGGTAGCCAGTTCAGCATCCACGCGCGCCACACCGATCAGGTCGTCGACCTCGCGTGGGGCAACGCCGCCGACGGGACGGATATCCTCCAGTACCCCTACGGCGGCACCACCAACCAGCGCTGGACCCTCGACAAGGTGAGCGGCGGCTCCTCCACCGGCTCCGGCGCCCGCACCCTCACGATCGTCAACAACTGCTCGGCGCCGATCTGGGTCGCCCACTCGACCAACGTGCAGGGCCCGCAGAACGTCAAGCTCACCCGGGGCGCGGCGTACACCTATGACGTGCCGGACGGCGGCATCAGCGCGACGCGCTTCTGGCCGAAGACCGGCTGTGACGACGGCGGCCGCAACTGCACCACGGGCGACAGCGTCGCCCCCTGTCCGGCGGGCGGCTGTCAGCCGCCGATAGAGTCCAAGTTCGAGGCCACCTTCGCGCCCAGGGGCAGCGCGGACCAGACCTGGTACAACCTCAGCCAGGTGGACGGCTACACGCTGCCCTTCAAGGTCGTCCCCAAGGGCGCCGGCGCCGAGCAGGGCAGCTGCATCACCTCGGACTGCTCCGGCCTGTCGCTCTCGCTCTGCCCCGGCGACGAGGACCTCGGCAACGGCCAGTTCCCCGCGGCGGCGCACCAGGACCTCCGGGTGCGCGACAGAAACGGCGTCGTGGTCGGCTGCATGGCGCCGTGCAAGAAGTGGAATTACCCCGCGCCCTGGGGCCTGGGCCAGCCGGAGAGCGCCGACCCCGGGCTCCACCTCTGCTGTCCGACGCCCATCGATCCGGCCACGGGCCAGTGCACCGCCGAGCGAGGGTGCATGACGTCCGACGCGTGCCGGAACACCGCGGACCCGCGGAGCGTGGAGCACACGGACTACGTGATCCGGATGCACCAGATGTGTCCCACCGCCTACAGCTATGCTTACGACGACGCCGCCGGGCTCCACGCCTGCTCGTCGGAGACGAGCTTCGAGGTCACCTTCTGCCCGTGATCTGCGCCTGATCGTCCCTCCGGCCCACGGAGAGAGCCGCCGGAACGAGGGCGAGCCCCCTCGCGAAGGGCAAGCTCGACCACCCCCTCACAGCGCTTCATGTTATCGTTAACATCTATGAAACCCGTCCAAATTGCCGGTGACGGGGCGAGCTCTTGGCCGGAGCGCGCGCGCGAGTCGCCGCGCACAAGAGGTGATACCCAGGGCGCCGGCCGCCTGCGGCATCGAGCGCCAGCCGTCCCGACGCAGGTCGTCATCGAGCGCATCGGGCCGGCGATCACCGCGGTCCGGCGCCCGCTCCCCCCGTGACGCGACGTTCCGGAGGCGCCCGCCGGCGTTGTCCTCCCTTCGCGCTCGAGATTCCGGTCGGGCCGGTCGATTGGGATTGACACAAGAAATGTGATCGTTCACATTTCGAAAGGGGTATACGTGTGCTTTGCCCTGGGTGGGTCGTCCTGCGCGCCTCTGCGCGGGCTATCCGCTCATCTGACGGCGCCTCCGTCGAGTCAGCACCCGGGGTGCGGGGCGCCAGCAATTCCGCTCGCGAGAGGGTTCAACGTGCGCCTGAACACAACGTGGTACCGAGCAAGAAGAATGACCCTGTCGGCGATGGCGCTGGCCGTCGTCGCCGCCGCGATACCGTCCCCCGCTCGGGCGGACAACCCGATCGTGCAGACCTCCTACACGGCCGACCCCGCTCCCATGGTGCACGAAGGCCGGTTGTACCTCTACACGTCCCACGACGAGGACGTGACGGTCAAAGACTTCTATACCATGAACGACTGGAGGTTGTACTCCACCACGGACATGGTCAACTGGACGGACCACGGCACGCCCGCGAGCTACAGGACCTTCAGCTGGGGAACCGGCGATGCGTGGGCGCCGCAGGGGATCGCCAGGAACGGCAAGTACTATCTCTACGTGCCGCTGAACAACAACACCGGCGCGAGGATCGGTGTGGGTGTATCGGACAACGTGGCAGGCCCGTTCATGGACCCGCTGGGAAGGGAGCTGGCCGCGACCGGATCCGGCAACATCGACCCGACGGTGTTCGTCGACGACGATGGACAGGCCTACATGTACTGGGGGAACGGCACCCTCCGGTACGTGAAGCTGAACTCGGACATGATCAGCACCTCGGGGAGCATCACCAACGTGCCGCTGAACGGCTTCACCGAGGGGCCGTGGTTCTACAAGCGAGGGTCGCTGTACTACCTCGTCTACGCCGCCATCGCCGGGAGCGAGAAGATCAGCTACGCGACCAGCAACAGCCCGACCGGGCCCTGGACCATCCGCGGCGACATCATGGACGCTGGCCGAACCTTCACCAATCACGCCGGCATCGTCGACTACAAGGGGCACTCGTACTTCTTCTACCACAACAGCGCATTGCCGGGCGGCAATAACTATAAGCGCTCGGTCTGCGTGGAGGAGTTCACGTACGGCGCCGACGGCAGCATTCCGAAGCTCACGATGTCCATGAACGGACCGTCCGCCGTCGCCACGCTGGACCCGTTCAAGCAAGTCGAGGCCGAGACCATCGCCTTCTCGTCCGGGCTCAAGACCGAGGTGTGCACCGACACCGGCGGCGGCATGAACGTCACGTCCATCAGCAATGGCGACTACATCAAGGTGAAGGACGTCGATTTCCTGGACGGCGTGACCTCCTTCGAAGCTCGCGTATCGTCCGCAGCCGGCGACGCGAAGATCGAGCTCCACCTCGACAGTCAGAACGGCACGCTGCTCGGGACGTGTGACGTCTCGGGCGCGTCGTCCTGGACCACCAAGACCTGTACGGTCAGCGGGGGCAGCGGGAAACACGACCTGTTCCTGAAGTTCGTCGGTGGCAACGGCGACCTCTTCAAGTTCAACTGGTGGCGGTTTACCGGTCCCACCATGCCGGGTGGCGAGGGCGGCGGAGGCGGCGGAGGCGGTGACGGCGGCTCGGGCCAGGGAACGGGCGGCAGCGGTGGCAGCGCCGAAGCCGGGGGCACGGGCGGCAGCGCCGAGGCCGGGGGCACGACCTCGGGCAGCGGCGGCTCGGTCACCGGAACGACCGGCACCGCTGGCGCGGACAGCGGCGCCAGCGCCGGATCGTCCGGTGGGAACGACGCGGACGGCGGCGACTCAGACGGCTCGTGCTCTTGCCGGACGGGCGCGAGCACGGGGAACGGCGGGCTCGCCGCCGCGCTCTGGCTGGGCGCTTCTGCGCTCGTCCTTCGGCGTCGGCGCCGGTAGGCGCGACGGCTCGCCCCCGCGAAATCATCCCGCCAGCAAAACCGATCGATCCGCCTGCACGATGGCCAGGCCGAGCCCGAGGCCAGCGCAACGCTGAGCCCGAGGCCAGCGCGACGCTGGGAGACTCGGCGCAGGACCGCCCGTCGCGCAAGTCGACGCGCAGGAGCGAACACGCGCGAAGCAGGGCTCGCTCCGGCGACGCCAGGTCCGGCAGGCGGCCACGCCGAACGCCGGGGCCGTGAAGGCAATCGCCCGCGGATCAGGCGGTGCGCTCCTGGCCGCCCTCGGCCGTGACGCCTCCCTCGAGCGCCAGGCACAATGTTCCCGCCGGCGCGCTGGCACGGACGATGCTCGAAGCGGCCGTGTTCCCGGCCACCTCGTCCGCGCGGGCGGGTGATCAACGGGACACGCGTGCTCCACGAACCAGAGGGGTGCCCATGGCCGGTCCGCTCGGAGAGTCCCCGAAGCCGCTACGCTTTTCGCCGGTCGACCTCGACACCGTGCGGGAGAACCGCGGCTGGTTCCTCGCGATGGGCGCGGTCTCGATGGTGCTCGGGGTGCTCGCGTTCCTCCTGCCCTTCGTCGCCTCTCGGGTCGCCGCCATCGCGCTCGGCTGGTTGATCGTGCTCGCCGGCGTGGCCGAGGGCTGTCACGCCATCCAGAGCCGCGGCTGGGCCGGCGCCGCCTGGGAGCTCGTGAGCGCCCTGGTGCAGGTGGCGTTCGGGCTCCTCCTCGTGGTCTTCCCGATGACCGGCAAGCTCGCGCTGATGGTGCTCGCCTCGGCGTACTTCGCCGCCGAGGGCGCGCTCAAGCTCATCCGCGCCTATCAGCACCGCGGGCTGCGGGGCTCGGGATGGCTCGTGTTCGACGGCATCCTGGCGCTGGGGCTCGGGATGCTGATCGTCACGGGCGGCGTCACCACCGCCGCGAGGGTGCTCGGCTTGCTCGTCGGAATCAGCCTCCTGACCGGCGGCACGTCGATGATCCTGATCGCGCTGGGCGGCGCTCGCGTGCTCCACACGCGCGCATGAAGGAGGCGACCCCCGCGCCGCGCGGAGGGGCGCGCGCCCTGCTCGGGGCCGCGCGCGACGTCGGTCAGAAGGCGCCTACTCGCACGCCGCCACGCCGAAGCAGACCGCGGGGTCCTCCGCGAAGCGACGGAAGTTGTCCGCCTCGGGGTGGCCCGGGAACGGGACGTAATAGTAGACGGCCTTGTCGTCGAAGCCGCTGCCGTCATAGTAGGTCTGCCACGTCAGCGCGTAGGAGACGCCGGCGCTCTTCGCGATCTCGAGCAGGTGCTCGTTGTACCAGTCCTCCGTGACGGCGCCCTGCCCCGCCTCCGGGAAGAGGCTCGTCACCTCGGTCGAGGAGAGCGCGACGGCGGACGCCGCGCCGAGGCCGTAGTTGTCCAGGAACTCGGCCTTCAGGCCCTGATCGAACAGGGTGTCGTACCACCGGCGCACGTGGTCCGCCGGATACAGCGTGAGCGACTGGCCCGCCGCGAGCTTGCTGATCCGGTGCAGGAGGTGCAGCCGGTAGGTGCCCGTCTCGCTGAGCGCGTGGGGCTTGCCCTTCGCCTCGCCGACCGCCGCGACGGCGCTCGCCATCGCCTTCATGTCCTCGAGGTCGGCCGGGGACGCCGCCCGCTCGTACGGGTAATAGAGATCGATGCCGAGGATATCGATGAGGTCGTCCCCGGGATACGCCTCGAGGTAGTACGCCTCCAGCAGCTCGGACGGCGGCTCTGCGTCGTGGTCGAGGATCGCCTGCTGGGGCGGGCTCTCGTAGGCCGCGCCGAGCTCGGAGAGCTCCTCGACGAGGCGCGCCCGGAGCAGGTCGCGGGAGAGGCTCTCCGGATCTCGGATCTTCGCCTCGGCGGGCGTCACCTCGCTGTCGCTCAGCTTCCGCAGCTTGTCGGTCGAGTACGCGAAGATCACGTTCTCCATCCCCGGCTCGCTCCGGATCGCCTCGGCGAACGTGCGGTAGGCGGCGCGGTAGGCGTCGGGGCCGGTGACGGCCTGATCGTCGCCGAGCAGCGCCTGGCAGTTCCAGTAGGGCTGACCCCACCAGAACCACGCGCCGGTGTGCTCGTGGAACGGCCTGAGGACGACCGGCTTGCCGTCGAGCCCGTGCTCGCGGAAGAACTGGGCCACGTACTTCGCGTGGGCAACGAGCCAGTCGCGCGCCGAGATCCCGGCGAAGGTCCCCTCCGCGATCGGCACGTCATTGGCGATCTTGCAGACGCACTTCAGGTTCTCCGGGATGTCCGCGCCGGAGCTCAGGGACGCCGAATAGTAGGTCTCGGCGTAGAACGGGGTGCCGCCGCCCTGGGCGTGGATCGGGACGCTCTCGCCGTCGACCGTGATGGTGGCGAGCGGCGTCGCGATGTCGGCCGCGAAGTCCGAGCTCGCGATGTCGTAGTTGCACGGGGGCGTGTGCCAGTCGATGGCCACCATGCCGCCCGGCTGCTCCAGCGTGTACGCCACGGCGGCGGCGGCGACGTCGCGCCGATTCCAGGCGACCGGGTCGAAGACCATCGCGTCGAGGGAGAGGCCGAGCAGCCCGGGGTTCTCTCCCACGGTCGCGCCGGCGTCCGACGCCCACGCGCGCTCGTCGCGGCTGGCCGCGCCCGCGAAGGTCGCGAACCAGTCGTTGGTCGAGATGAGCCCCATCGCGCCGGGATCGTAGAGCCCCCACAGGATGCTGTGCTCGTACCCGAACCGGAACTTGCCGGCTCGAGACGAGGTCCAGAGGTCCTCGAGCAGCTTGCCTCGGGGCGTGTCCGGAAACTCCGGATCGTCGCCGGGCGGGTTGTCGTCCGGGGGGTTGTCGTCCGGGGGGTTGTCGTCCGGCGGATTGTCGTCCGGCGGATTGTCGTCCGGCGGGGTATCTCCGGGCGGGTTGTCTCCGGGCGGCGTGCCGTCGTTCGACGACCCGCACGCGGCGGCCAAGCACAGAAGGAACGCGGCGCACAGGCGTGGGCTGAGCTGGTTAAGATTCATGGTGTCTTCCCTGCGAAGGGTACGAGTGGTGGGGCGAGAAGTAAGATCTGAATCGGTTCAGCGTCAATGGCGATTTCCGACGCGAGGAGCCGTCGTCGGTTTCGTGCCGGTTTCACCTCGTGCGCGCTCCGGCGCGGTACTGCGTCGCGTCACCGCCTGTCAACCGAAGGCGTGGGGAAGCTGCACGAGGGCTCACCGAGCTCCCGCATGCGCGTGTCCGCGCCGGCGCGTTCGGCCGCTGTCGGGCCCACAAACTTAACCGGTTAATGTTGCCGAGGACACGGTCACCGGTGCGTCTGGACCGCTCGAGGCCGGCGGCGGCGCCGTCCACGCGTCGCCGTCGGGTCAGCTCACGCGACCCGCCCCCCGGACCTCGTTGCATCTTACCAAAGCCGACATCGGGCGTCCTGGGCGATGTTTACCCCCTTCGCCCCCGCACCGCGCGCCGCCTCCCGAGGAACGCACGCCGGGTGGAATCACCCGAGTGGGCGTCCATGATGGAATTTTCCGCTTGCGCTGTTCCGGTCCGCTTTCGTTTACTGGGACGATGCGCAAGATCCATCGAGTCTCTTCAATGCTGGTGATCGCCCTCCTTGAGGCCGCGCCGGGATGCGGCGGCGACGGCACGAGCCCCCCCGAAGCCGGCGGGGGCAGCGGCGGCGCGTCGTTCGGGGGCGTGATCCTCGAGCTGACCGATCGGTACGTCACCGAGGGCGGGGAGCTCATCGCGGACCGGGACATGTCGGGGTTCGCGTCGGTCGAGGCCCAGGTGCTCGCCGCGGACGGCGCAGTTCAGGCGTTCGCGGGCGCGCTGTCCGCGGATGGATCGCGCTGGGAGATCCCGGACGTGCCCGAGGGGGCGTACTGGCTCGTGACGACCTCCGCGCCGGACGAGCGCGCGGAGGACGCGCCGGTGGTCCACACGATGCTGCAGACCACGGCGCGCACCGTCGATTTCGGTCGCACCTTCGCCGGGCGGCCCGACGGCGGCGAGGCGACGCAGGACCTCGATGTCGCGCTCACCGCCCAGGGGCTCACGCCCTGGCATCAGGTCACCCGTGACGCGGAGGGCGACGTGATCCAGCCGCTCCAGGACGGCATCGAGCTCTACAGCTTCAATGTCGACGCGCTCGCCGCGCTCGAGCCGGGGGAGGGGGCACGAGGCGCGCCCGCCGACGGGGGTACGGCCTTCTCGGGCTGGACATTCAACTGGCGCGAGAGCGTCTATCCGTCATCGCATGACGGCGAGGCGCCGCTCGTCGATGGGTACAAGGGCGACGTGCTGCACGCGACCCAGCTCGTGGAGCACCAGGTGGCCCCGCCCTCGGGGCAGCCGGACCCGCGCGATCCCTGGTCCTCGTTCACCTACCGCGCGGCCGAAGCGTCGTTCTCGACCCGGGAGGTGATCATGCAGGACGGGGAGGCGGCCGCGCTCGCCGGGGCGTTCGCGCCGCTCGCGATGTCGCGCTTCGCGGCCGACCTCCGCATCTCGCAGTTCATCGCGCAGGTGACGGCGCACGCGCCGCCGGCGCTCTCGAGCACGAGCACCTCGCTGAGCCTGTACCAGGAGCCCGGCGAGGGGGTGCCCATCTACGGGATGACGCCGACGCTGCTCCACGCGCAGGTCGCGAGCGGCCGCGCGCCGGCCGACGCGGTCTGCTATCCCGCGGACGGCGCGTGCGACCCAGAGCTTTGCCCGGACGGGTGCGACGACACCCTGATCACCGTCCACCCCGGCGATCACGCGGCGACGTATGCGTATGGAAATCCGTACGCGGCGAGGGGCATGGAGCTGGTCGAGGTGAGCGTCCTGTTCCGCACGCGGACGACGCATCCCGTCGAGGCGCGCCAGGAGGTCCTGCGCGGCTTCATCTCGATCATCCTGAAGGCCGAGGACGCGAACGGCGTGGCGATCGCGCCGCGGCTCGGCCTGCCGAGGGACCTGCGGCTCGACGGCAAGAGCCTGCCCGCGGACGCGGCGCTCGAGGGCACCGGCGCGACGCCGACCCTCACCTTCGAGCCGCCGGATCTGGGCGCGCCGGACGGGTATCAGGTGAGCATCGTGCTGCACGACGACCTTCGGGACGCGGACGGGGCGGTGCTGAGCGAGCGCAGCGCGGTGCTCAGCGCCGACATCGCGGAGACCAGCTTCAAGGTGCCGGAAGGCGTGCTCGAGAGCGGGCGGTACTACAGCGTGCAGGTCGCCGCGTACATGGGATCGCACACGCGAGAGGCGCCGAACAGGTATCGAGGAGCGACCCTGGCCCGGGCACAAAGCTACACGGGATTGTTCACGCCCTGAAGGGGCGCGCTCTGCATCAGCTGCGTTGACGGTCGTCGCTGCGCTTGCCGCCCCGACCCGGAGAACGGCGATGACACCGCACGAGCGCCTGCGGATCGATCCGGCCGGTGAGCGCGATCGACCGGCGGCCGATCACACGCTGCCGCTCACCTTCGCTGCACGGGTATTCCCGTCGAGCGAGGTCTCGATCGTGTACAGCGCTCCGTGGTACGAAATGGTCCCGTCCTCACTCAAGTTTCCGCCGCGCAGCACGTTGGCGGCGCTCTCGTACAGAAGAAAGGAGGCGTGGCCGGGGGGCAACGCGCTCGACAGCATCCAGGTACCCTCCGGGCCGCCCTCTTCGATCACGAGGTGCTGCTGAGCGCCGGACGCGTCGAGCAGCACCCCGAGCGTCGAGCCGCTCCGGTCGCGCGACGTGGCGCGGAAGTTGAGCGGGGCAGCGGTGGCGAGCAACAGGGCGGAGGCGACTGGCTTCTGGGGGGTGGACATGGCGGTGATGAACAGCTCCGTGGGCGGCCCTTGCGTGTGGACCGGGTGACGTGTCTTTCCGTGACGGCCCGGCGGCCGAGCTCCCGTGGAGCCGGCGCTCACGGGCATGAGCCAGCGATCGAGCGCTTCGGCTGCCAGACGAGCCCGCCGTACTTCCGGGGAGAGCCCGAGCGGTCGAGCCGCTGGAACGTCTCACCCGCCTTGAGGTGCCGCTGCCTGTCGCGATCGAACGGGCCGTGCTGGCCGCTCGCCGGCTCGTACGTGACATCGCTCCTCCCGTGCACCTGGAAGCGCCAACAGAGCCTTTGTTCCACTCCGTCCACCACGCGCGACAACCACGGTTTCACGGTCTGTACCTCCCCGCGCTGAGCGCGCGAGCTCGTGGCCGAGGCAAGGCTGTCGCCCTGCGTCGCTTCGCCCGGCGCGGCGGTGATGCTCGGCGTGCACGTGTGAGTCATCTCGACGTTCCTCCGACGGTGGAAGGCACGAGACGCGCGTGCATCCCACGGCTGTGCGAAAGTTGCCTCGAACGTCGCATGACGGCCGTGTTTGCCGGGCCTGGTCGATGGGCCAGACGGCATCGCCGACAACTTCACTGCGTGTGCGCCAATGTATAGCAGAAAGATGCGGCAGGGCACCACGCATATCGGCGCAGCATGCGCCGATTTCGCCGAGGCGACGCTTTTTCGCGTCGTGGCTGCTCGGGCGTGGTGCGAGCTGTCTCTTCCGGGGAGGGGCGCTCACCCCTCGGCGCCCGCGGTCCCGGTGTCCAGCCGGGCGACCTGGCGCTTGTGCGGCATCGAATCCGACGACTCCGGAACCGCGTTTGTCGCGCGAGTATGTCCCCGCGCCACTCGATTCGATCTCGTCCGTGAGGCGAGCCCGCGATGGGCGAGTCCGTGGGCTCGCGTGCGGGCCATCTGTGATTTCGTTCATCGGCATATCACCTCGGGTGCGAATTGAGTCCGGTAGTGCGCTGGATGCCTCGGCGACATCGGCGTGCGTCCTCTCCACGGGGCCATGGACTCCCCGGTTTGGTTGGAGGCCTATCTTGGTGGGCAGTGGCACAGGTTCGACGCGCGCAACAACGTGACTCGTATCAGGCGCGCGCCGAGCGCCCGCGGGCGCGACGCCGCGGACGTGGTGATCACCTCCACCTGCGGCCAGAAGAGGTCGAAGACCTTCGGCGCCTGAAAGGAGGAGGCGGCCGGCGCGGCGGCCTCGCCGGCGCCGGAGAGGACCCGGGTCACCGGGGCGGGAGCGCGCGGCGGATGACGGGCGCCGCCGCAGCGTCGTAAAGCTGCTCGCGCGAACCGCGGGTGTGTACAACCTGGACGACCGGGGAGGGCGGCGGAGCGGCAGCGCTCGGTCTGCTTCGGTGCGATTACTCACCGGCTCGGACAGCTGGGCGCCCATGGCGGCCCGGGTGGAGCGTGATAGTCTGCGCGCCCATGAACAACACGCCTACCGACGGCATCGATGGGGAAGATTGGGGACGACTGCACGTCACGCGAGCTTGCTGCGGCGTCGGTGTCTGCAGGAACTTCGCGCCAGAGCTCCTGGGCGAGGTGGCGCCCGCGCACTGGGAGGCCATGGACGGCGACGTGAAGCGCCGCGGCCCCGCCGTGCTGGAGGGCACGTACGAGGAGGGGGCGTTCACGGGCGTCCTGCGCCAGCCGCGGAGCCGGGCCGACTTCGAGGCGGCGCGCACGGCCGTGGCCTCCTGCCCGGTCCACGCCTTGCGCCTCAAGCCGCCCGCCGCGCGCCCTCGCGCCGGCGAGCTCGGCGCTCCTTTCAGCACCTGGCCGCGCCGCATCGAGGAGGACGTCTGGGCGCTCGGCGAGCCCTCGAGGGAAACCGTCGGGGCCACGGCCTACTTCATCGAGCGCCCCGGCGGGAACGTGCTCGTCGACCTGCCCAAGCCGAGCGAGGCCATCTTTCGCTTCCTCGAGGAGCACGGCGGCGTGCGGTGGCTCTTCCTCACCCACAGTGACAACACCGCGCACCACGCCGAGTTCGCGGCCCGCTTTCCCGGCTGTCGCCGCATCCTCGGCTACGCGGACGTGAGCGCGCGCGGCGGCGCGTACACCGCGGTCACCACCGACGTGGAGATCCAGCTCCCCGACCGCCCCGAGCCCATGACCCTCGAGGGCGCGCCGCTCGCCGACGCAGCGCTCGCCGGCGCCGAGCTCGCCGTGCTCTCGCAGCCCGGCCACACCGCGGGGTCGATGTGCCTGCTGTACCGCGGCCGCTTCCTGTTCACCGGCGATCACCTCGCCTACTCGCGCCGCCTCGGCCAGATCATGGCGTTCCGGCTCCAGTGCTGGCACGACTGGGAGCGCCAGACCGGCTCCGTGCGCCGGCTGGTCGCCCTGGCGGAGGCGGGCCACCTCCGGTTCGCGTGGCTCCTGCCCAGCCACGGCGAGTGGCACCGCCTCGACGGCGACGGCAGCGCCGCCGCGACGGCGGACGAGCTGAGGCGCACGGTGGCCTGGATGGAGCGGCAGGCGCCTGGCCGCCTCCCGATCGCCCGCTTCATCCCCTGGGTGCAGACCCGCGTGCAGCCCCGCGGCCGCATCGCCCGCGCGGTGCGCGCGATCGGCGGCGAGGGCCCCGGGAGCGAGGCGTGGGTGCTGCCGCGCGCCCTCCACCCGTACCTGCCCGATCACCGGCCGGAGAAGGTCAATCCGGCGCTGATGCGGGCTTCCCTCGCGGCGGCGAGCGCGATCGGCGCCGCGGCGTCCGTCGTCTGGCTCGCCGCGCGCGCGGTGGGGGCGGTGGTGAAGCGGAGGGCGTGACGCGGGCGCGGGGGCGCGAGCTCGCCGCTCAGCCGCTCGCGCCGCCCGCGTCGTCCTGGCGCAGCAGATACCGTGTCTCGGGGTTCTCCCGGCGCCAGATCACGTTATCCATGAAATAGTGGTGGATGTTCACGAACACGTAGATGGCCGCGAGGTAGGGTGTCGGGCCCAGCCCGGCCATCGCCTCGCCGCCGCCCGTGCTCAGCACCAGCGCGCCGTCGAGGAGCGCGGGCGCGCCGCGGAGCACGACCCACCCGAGGCCGACGGCGGAGGCGGCCAGGAGGCCGAGGCGCAGGCCGGTGGGCCTCCCGAACAGCGGCGGGCCCTCGGCGTCGCGCGCCTCGTTCCGCCTCAGGAGCCAGACGAAATACAGATACTGGACGGAGTGCAGCGCCGGAATCACGTACATCATGAGCCGGTCGAGGCTCGAGTACACCGTCCAGAGCCACACCGTGATGAGGAACCCCGCGAGCGGCGAGAGCGGCGGTAGCCGCCGGTCCGCTCGCCACCGCCGCGCGAGCACCCAGAGCAGCGCGAGCGCGCTCAGCGCGAAGGCGGCGCCGGCGATGGGCTCGAGGGCCGGCGGGTGCGCGATCGACGTATAGACCACGCCCTTCTCCTCGAGCTCCCTGCCCGGATCGGCCGGGCTCGCCCACGCATAGCCCCAGGCCGCGAAGCAGTGCGCGAGGACCACCCTGCGCTCCAGCGGACTGAACCGGAACCCGCGCCGCGCCGACAGCACCGTCAGCACGCCGAAGCCCTGCTTGACGTAGTGCCAGCCCACCAGGAGGAACATGAGCTGGATCATGAAGCCCATCGCCCGCGCGGAGCCGGTCGAGAGCGCGAACGCCGCCCACGCGAGCAGCGCGAGCGGGACGAGGAGCCCCGCGACGACGGTGCGGGCCCGCTGCGCCGGGGGGAGCGCGCCGTCGAACGCGCGGCGCCGCGCGTCCCTGTAGAACAGCAGGTACGTGACCGCGAAGTGAGGATCGTTGATCACGGACGCGGCGTGGAACGTCAAGAAGCCGATCGCGAGCTCGGAGGCGTCGAGCCCGACCGCCCGGCGGAGCAGCCACGCGAGCGGAAAGAGCACGAGCGTCGCGCCGCCCACGAGGAAGAACTCGATGAGGCGGGCGCCCGCGGCCTCCCGGCGCGGCGCCGCGACCGGGACTGGCAGCGTCACGCTCGCGCTGGTCATGCGCCGAAGTTACCACATGGGGAGGCGTCACATCCTTCATCGAAGCTTGTACGAACACTCGCCCGGCGTGAGCGCCCGCACGGGCGAGTCGAGGACCGGCGATGAGCGCTGCTCTTGCAATTTTACCGATGGATCGAACGGCGATCGGTCGCGTATCATCGGGTTGCGCTTCGGGCACACGGCACGTCAGGCTGGCGTGCCCGGCCAGCGATCGTGGGGACTCCGCCGGTGCGTGGCGGTCGCTCCGCGGCGCTGCGCGCCTGCGCGAGCACGACGCATGAGGTGACAGCGCGATGGCGATGAATGGCCAGCTCGACACGGGCATGGAGGGCGAGGAGGCGTGGGCGCTGCGGGAGCGCGTCCTCGGGCTGGAGCAGGCGCTGGCCGAGCACAGGCACGAGCTCGAGCGGCTGCGCGAGCGCGAGGCGCGGCTCCGCAGGGTGGAGGAGGAGCGCGCGCGGCTCGCCGCGGTCGTGGAGAACAGCGCGGACTTCATCGGTATCGCCTCGATGGAAGGAGAGGCGCAGTACCTCAACGAGGCGGGGATGCAGCTCGTCGGCTTGCGGCCGGACGAGCTCTCGCGCGTGACGATCGGCTCCTTCTTCTTCCCCGAGGACCTGCGCTATGCCACGGAGCACATCCTCCCGGAGACGGTGAAGCACGGGCGCTGGGTCGGGGAGTTCAAGTTCCGGCACTTCAGGACGGGCGCGCCGATCCCGGTCCTCTACAACTCGTTCGTCATCAAGGATCGCGTCACCGGCGAGCCCACGGCGTTTGCGACCGTGTCGGCGGACCTGACCGAGCGCAAGCGCGCCGAGGAGGAGCGCGTGCGCCTGAAGGACGAGGTGATCCAGGTCCAGGCCGCCACGCTGCGCGAGCTCTCGACGCCGCTGCTCCGGATCAGCGACCGGGCCGTCGTCATGCCGCTCGTCGGCGCGGTCGACCCGGGGCGCGCCGCGGCCGTGCTGGAGCGGCTGCTCGAGGGGGTCAGCGCCGAGCAGGCGCGGGTGGTGATCCTCGACATCACGGGCATGTCGGGCGTGGACACGCAGGTCGCGGACGCGCTCGTCCAGACGGCGCGGGCCGTGCGCCTGCTCGGCGCGCAGATGGTCCTCACCGGCATCCGCCCGGAGGTCGCGCAGGTCCTCGTGGCGCTCGGCGTCGACCTGCGGGGCATCGTCACGCTGGGCTCGCTCCAGAGCGGCATCGCGTTCGCCATGCAGCAGCCGCGGTGAGCGGCGAGCGAGCGCCTCGCGCGGGCGGGGCCGGGAGCTCGCCCGCGGCGGGGCCCCGCGGGCCCGGAGGCGCGGGCCCTGCGGAGGTGCGCGGCCGGCCGGCCGTCACCGGCGCTTCAGGGCGTACGCGATGCCGCCTTGCAAGGTGCCCTCCGTGACCAGGCCCCGCAGGTCGATGTCGAGCTCGATCATCGTCCGCGCGATCGCGGGCTGGATGCCGGTCAGCACGACCTCGGCGCCGAGCAGCCCGGCCGCGCGCGCGGCCTGCACCAGCATCTCGGCGACGCGCTCGTCGACCGCCTTGACGCCGGTGATGTCGATGATCGCGATGCGGGCCGCGTGCCGCTCGACGCCCTGGAGCAGCGTCTCGATGATGCGGCCCGCCCGGGCGCTGTCGAAGAAGCCGATGAGCGGCATGACGAGGACGCCCTCGGCGATCGGCAGGAGCGGCGTGACGAGCTCCCGTATCGTGTCCTGCTGCGCCGCGATGAGCTCGTCCCGCGCCGCCTCCCGCTCGCGCTCCGCCTCCTTGACGCGGGTGATGTCGAGGGACACGCCGGCCATCGAGCCCTCCGGGATGCCCTCGCCCCAGACCGGGAACTTGATCGTGAAATACGTCCTCTCGCCCCCGGCGTGCGGCACGGGATCCTCGGCCTCGAACGGGGAGCCGCTCCTGCGCACGAGCGCGTCGACATCGTTGTAAATCGCCGCGACCTCCGGCGGAAAGAAGTCCTTGTCGGTCTTGCCGACCATGCTGCCCGGGGCCGCGCCGACGATCTCCTCGAGCGAGCGGCTCACCAGGAGAAAGGCGCCGTCCCCGTCCTTCGCGTAGAGCAGGACCGGCGCCCGCTCGCAGAACGCCGCGAGCAGCGCCTCGCTCCGGAGCAGGCGCCGCTCGCGGCGCCGCCGCTCGGTCACGTCCTCGGCCGACAGGAAGATCTCGCGCGCGGCGCCGTCCTCGCCGCGCGTGAAGACCTCGGCGCGGACGGCGAAGAGCCGCTCTTCCCCCCCGCGCCCCTGCGCCCGCAGCTCGCCCTCCACGACCTCGCCGTCGCGCGCCGACGAGAGCCGCTCGGCGCGCGCGGTCAGGCCGGCGAGGTCGTCGGGGTGGATGCGGGCCGAGAGCGCCGCGAGGCCGCGCGTCGAGAGCTCCTCGTCGGAGCAATCGAGCGCGCGTGCGAGGGCGGCGTTGTGCGCGGTGAGCCGCCGCTCTCTCATGTCCACGACACACAGGATCGCCGGCGTCGCGTCGAGCATCCGCTGAGCGGGCCCGCCGCTCGCCTCCTGGTGGTCCCTGCCCCTGGTCTCCTTCATCCCGGCACGGCCTTGTTCATGGTGGCTCCTTCGAGGTCGGGCGGCGGCAAGCGCGCGGGCCTGAGCTTGCCACATGATAGCCACTGGCCGCGGGCGCGAGCGGCGGAATCGACGACGCCGCCTCGTTGTCGAGGGCGCCCGGCGCGGCGCGCCAGCCTCTCCGCGCAGGCGCAGGCAGCGAGCAAGCGCGGCGCGCGTCGCGTGGCGTCGCCTGCCGCGCGGCGCCCCCCGGGCTCAGGGGAGCAGGTCGCAGTCGGACAGGGGCGTCCGGTAATCCATCGCCTGGGTATTGCGCTCGAACTCGTCCAGGTTGTTCGGACAGACGACGTACCAGCCAGCGTCGGTGAAGGGGTCCACGCGCCGATCGGTGGTGACCAGGTCGTACGCCAGCATCACGGTGTCGTAGCCCCAGCCGAACAGCTTCTGGCCGAGGAGCACGTCGACGTAGCCGGCGCGCATGCGATCCAGGTACTCCGGCAGCGTGTCGAAGGCGACCGAGTGGATCTCCTTCGCCATCGCCTTCTCGGCGAGCAGCGGCGCGTTGGCCTCGAGGTCCGGCTCGCCGAGGAGCTTGCTGTAGGAGAAGAAGAAGCCGGTGATCTCCGGGTCGTCCTCCAGCGCCTGCTCCGCCTGCTGCGTGCAGAAGGGGTCTTTGTAGTCGCAGCAGAGGCAGGGGAGGGTCGCGGCGTTCGTCATGTCCGGGTATCTCTTCAGCGCCTCGGAGAAGCCGGCGGTCCGGTCGATGAAGGTCCCTGCGGCGGTGGGGGTGTAGCCGCCGTCGTTGTTCTCCTCCATCATGGTCTGGAAGGCGATCTTGCCGGTCTTCCCGTTGATGGTCGCGAGCGCGTCCATGAGGAAGGCGGCAGCGGCCTTGTTGTCCATGCCGTAGTAGGTGTGGCGCTTGCTGTCCGGCGCGTCGCCGCCGTACGTGACGACCTTGATGCCGGCGTCCACGGCCCGGTTGATGAGGTCGTTCTCGCAGACCCCGTCGAAGACGTCGACGGAGATGGCGTCGACCTTCGCGTCGATGACCTTCTCCAGCTCCGCCATCTGCGGCCGGGAGAAGTAGCACTCGTCGTCGGCAACGCGCGGATCGCCGTTTTCGTCGAGCTCCGGGCACTCGGGATCGATGATCCTCACCTCGACCGGGCGCGCGCTCGTGGCCGCGAGCTCCGTGCTCGCCTGCCTGGCGCCCTCGCGCCCGAGGTCGTGGAACCGATTGCACTTGTTGTGCGTGATGTAGGCGATGGTGATCGGCTCACCCGTCGCGCTCTCGCTTTCGCTGCAGGCGAGCAGGCTGGCTGCCAGGAGAACACCGGAGAATGTTTGATAGCGCATGAACCCCCTCCACACTCGAGAACCAAGAGAGCAGACAAGAACGATAGTGCGATTGGGTGAGAGATGTTTGGCTGTCGACGCTCGGTGTCCATCACGGTTCGTCGCCGCCACGGCCGCCTGTCCCGCCGTCGCCGCCGTCGCCGCCGTGACCGCCTGTCCCGCCAGCGCCGCCGTCGCCGCCATGGCCGCCGGTCCCGCCGGAGCCGCCGTCGCCACCATGGCCGCCGGTCCCGCCGTCAGCGTCCGCGCCGCCGCCGCCCCCGCCGCCGGTCGAGGCGGTCCCGCTCGCGTGGGAGGAGCTCGCCGAGACGCCCGTGTCCACGCAATTCGGGTTGTCGACCTCGACGTAACAGCCCACCTCGACGGGGTGGCCGACCTCGATGCAGCCCCACGAAAGGAGGCACGCGGCGGCCGACGCGCCGACGAGGAACGAGGAGAGGAGCGGTCTCTTCATCACGGCAAACCTCCCAGGGGCGCGCGCGAGGCCGTCGCGCGGGAGGAGGGCCCGGCCGCCGCGGGCGGGCCGGCGGCGGCGTCATCGCCGCCCAGGTGAAGCTCGATCCCGGCGAAGACCGTGAGCCGGTTCGTCAGCGCGAAATCCGCGCTGGGGCCCTGCTCCACGAGGTAGCGCGGCCTTCCCTGGTTGGGGCCGACGACGTAGGGCTCGTAGGCCGAGAACGCGTATTGACCGCCGAGCGTGTACCCGGCGCCCTTCACCCCGGGCAACGCACCCGTCAGCGCCGCGCGGAGCTCGAGCTGCGGCGACACCTCGGGGCGCGGGGTGAGGTTCGACGGATTGCCGCCGTAATACGCCTGATCCGCGATCCGGCGGCCCATGTACGCGGCCGCCAGGGACACGGCGCCGGCGCCGATCTCGTACGAGACGTGCGCGTTGCCGTACACCGACGGCGCGACGGTGAGGGGGACCTCGTCCCCGACGCCGAACTTCGCGTTGTCCTTGATCTGCGTCGCCGACATGCGGCGCCGCGTCACCGCGAACGTGGAGTTCGCGCCGACGCGCAGCCGCCGATCGAGGAAGCTCGCCTCGAACCCGAGGTTCGCGCCGTAGTTCCGGATGCCCGGTACGTTCTTGAAGCTGGAGACGCTGGGCGCCTTGGCCTTCACGATCTGGAGCTCGATGACGTCCCGCCAGGTCGAGGCGAAGCCGCCGGCCGTGATCGCGTACGCGCCGGTCCGGAACGACGACACCGCCTCCACCGACGAGACCTTCTCCGGCTTGAGGCCGCCCGGGTCCGGCAGGAGCCTGCCGCTCAGCATGTAGAGCTCGACGAAGCTGGGCGCGCGGAACGCGCTCGAATAGATGAGCTTGAGCGAGACGCGATCGTCCGGCTCGGCGATCAGCGCGGCGCGCGGCGAGATCGCGGACGGCAGGTGCTCGAGCGGGATGCGCGAGTCGAGGTCGATCCGGATGCCCGCGTTGAGCGCGATGGGCCGGAAAGGGCGCAGCGTCTGCTGCACGTAGGCCCCGAGCGCGGCCTCGTCCTCGAGGCGGTGCCCGCCGCCGTGCCAACGCGTGAGCGCGGGGTCGGAGCCGTAGCTCTTGCCCGTGAGCTCGTCGAAGGCGACGATCTCGTACGCGGACGTGCGGAGGCGCCCGTCGACGCCCGCCAGGGTCGAGAAGGCGCCGTCGCCCGTCCAGTCGACCACCGCCTGGAGCTCCAGCCCGACCCAGCGCGAGAGGAACAGCGCCTCCTTCCGGCAGGGCCCGGACGGCCCGCGCGGGCACTGCTCCGGCTCCATCAGCGAGATCGGCACGCCCGGCACGAGCGCGTCGTGGCCGACGACGTAGCGCGAGCGCAGGAGGCGGCTGTACCCGAAATACGCGCGCGCCACGCCCTCGAGCCGCTCGCTCCAGCGGGCGCGGTAGCGCACGCTGGCCAGGGACAGCGACTGCGTGTTGCTGTTGTGCGCGTCGTCGTAGGCGCCGATGCGGTTCTCGTAGAGATCCATCTGGGGCGCCGCCCACACCGAGCGCGTCACCTGCGCGGCGGCGCTCAGGTCGCCGACGTCGACGCGCAGGTACGCGCCCGCCTTGCGGCGGAACCACTGCTCTTTCACCGGGCCGCCCCAGGTGCCGGGCTCGGCGTGCGAGCCGAGATCCAGCGAGGGCGCGCCGTCGGGCCCGACCGGGATGGGCTGCCTCGGGAAGGCGAAGTGCGGGCCCTTGAACGTGTGCATGTCGGCCGCCGCCACCACGCCCGCGGGCTGCCCGAGCAGCGTGAAGCTGCGCCCGAGGCTCAGCGCCACCGTGTTCTCGCCCCCGGGGCTGTCGACCGTCGGGGCCCTGATGTTCCCCGACTCGTCGAGCGGCGGCGACGCCCCGAGCATGAGCGAGGCGTGGAGGCCCTGGTGGTCGGCGGCCTTCTTCGTGACGACGTTGATGACCCCCAGCATGGCCTGCGCGCCGTAGAGCACGGAGCCCGGGCCCAGGATCACCTCGATGTGGTCGATGACGTCGACCGGGATGTCGTGCAGGAAGACCGTGCCGCCGCCCTGCTCGTTCACGACCATGCCGTCGAGCACGAGCAGCACGTGGCTGTTCGCGTCCAGGGCGAGCGCGACCCCGCGCGCGCCGACCTCGGGGGCCGACATGCGGTAGTGCGCGAAGACGCCGCTGGCGAGGAAGTTGAGCGCGTCGGCGAGGCGCTGGATGCCGAAGAGCTTGAGCTGCCGGCCGGTGATCACCGACGACATGGCGGGCGCGTCGCTCGCGCGCTCCGCGGAGCGGGAGGCGCCGGACACGACGTTCTCCTCGAGGATCTCGAGGAGGGAGCTGACGTCCTCGGCCCGCGCCTCGCCCGAGGCGGCGGCCGACCACGCGAGCGACGCTGTGCAGAGCAGTGCCAAACGGGGCGAGCGCACGTCAGTAGATCCTTGCCAGTTTGAGGATGGACGCCGGGAAATCGATGCGCTGGGCCCGGGCCTGCGCGAGGTTGATGCTCATGCGCGGCTTGCCGTTCGCGACGTCGACGCCGAGCACGGCGCCCTGCGCGACGTAGGGCTCGACGGCCGCGAAGCTCAGGACGCCGGTGTCCGCGAGCGCGCCGCGGATGGCGGCGATGTCCTTCGCGAGCCCGGAGGAGATGTAGACCACGTGGATGTCGCGCGCGCGGCACGCCGCGGCGAGATCGGGCGCGCTCGAGTACTCGATGGCCTCGACGCGGATCGGCCGGTCGCGCACCTTGCCGATGTCGAGGAGCGCCCGCCGCATCTGGTGCGCGGCGCTCGCCGAGTCCGCGTCGCCCGCCCTCGTGAGCAGCAGGAAGGAGACCTGCGCCTTCACCCGCTCCGGGAAGCCCCGGTCGTACGGCAGGATGCGCGTGACGATCTCCGCCTGCACGTCGAAGGGCGCCGTCGCCGTCTCGGCCCGCGCGCGGCGCGGGCCGAGGGCGGCCGCGGCGAGGAGGCCGAGCACGAAGGCGCGCCGGCAGAGCGTCACGCCCTGCGTTCCTTGGCGCGGGCGAGGCCGGAGAGCTTGCGGATGCGGAGCGCCGCCTCCACCTGCGGCGTGAGGGCGAGGAGATCGCCCTTCCTGCCGAAGACGCCGTCGAAGCCGAGCTCCGCGTACTGGGCCCCGGCCTTGGCGTCGGTCGTGTAGAGGTAGAAGAGCGGCGGCCGCTCGCCCGCGGGCACCGCCGCCTTGAGCGAGCGCAGGACGGCGCCGCCGTCGAGGCCCGGCATGAAGAAGTCGATGATGACCAGATCGCAGCCGCGCAGGTGCCGGGCGGTGCCGACGAGCTGCGTCGTCGTGACGACGTCGTAGCCGGCGCTCGACAGCTCGACGCGGATCCGCATCAGCACGATCTCGCTGTCATCGATCACCAGGATGCGTCCGCCGTGTGCCATCGGTTCAATCTCCGTTGCTGAGGGGAACGGCCCGGTCGCGGGGCCGGATCACGAACGCCGTCCCGGTCCGGCGCGAGGCGTCCACCTCGATGTGCCAGCCGACCGAGAGGAGGTCGGCGCGGACCGCCGAGAGGCCGACGCCGCGGCCGGCCAGGTCGCTCACGTCGCCCTTCGTGCTCACGCCGGGGGCGAACGGGAGCTCGCGCGCGCGGCGCAGATCGGTCGGGTCGACGCCGGCGCGCGCCGCGAGCGCGCCGAGGTCGAGCCCCCGGCCGTCGTCCTCGACGACGATCGTGGGCAGCGGCTGTGCCTCGGCGCAGACGGCGCGGATCACGCCGAGCTCGGGCTTGCCCGCCTGGACGCGCGCGTCGGGGGCCTCGATGCCGTGGGCGATCGCGTTGCGCACGAGGTGGATGAGCACGCCCGGGAGCAAGCCGGCGAGATCGGCGGGGACGGGGACCTCGCGGCCCTCGATCTCGAGGCGGGCGCGCTTGCCCTCCTTCTCGGCCCAGCGGGGGACGCGCTCGACGAGCGCCGCGAGCACCTCGCCGAACGGACGGGCCGCGAGGCGGCGGGCGATCTCGGCGGCCTCGCCGCCCTGCCCGGCGAGGAGCTCGCCCAGCCGGCTCACGTCGGTGCGGCGGACCGTGATCTGGTCGAGCACCGCGCGGCCCACGGGCGACGCGTCGACGAACGCCTCCTGCGCGCGCGCGAGCTCCTCCGCGACGCGCTCGAGCCGCGCGCGAAAGGCCGCCGCGCCGAGGTCGACGGAGAGCTCGTCCTCCGAGCGCGCGCGCGCCTGGACCGCGGCGAGCTCGTCCTCGAGGGTCATGACCTCGTCCGCGAGGCGCTCGAGGTCGAACGAGCGGGCCTCGCCCTTCAGGGTGTGCAGCTGCTGCAAGAGCTCGTCGAGGTCCGCGGCGCCGAGCCGCCCGCCGGCGCTCAGGATCTCGGCGCACCGGGCGACGCGCTCGCGCGAGATCTCGACGAAGCGGACGAAGACCTGGCCGCCGCCGGCGACGAGGCGGCGCATGGCCGCGATCTGGCGCGCGTGCTCCTCGTCCTTGGTCTTGACGCTCGCCTCGAGGCGCCGGAGCTCGGTCTCGTCGGTCGCGAGCAGCATGATGCGCGCGACCTTCTGGCCGGAGACGACGGGGCAGAACTCGAGCCGCAGGAACCTGCGGTCGCCCGGCGCTCGCTCGAACCAGAGCGAGCGCGGGGCGAGCTCGGCGACCTCCGGGAAGAGGTCGAGCTCCGCGCCGAACGCGGCGTCGATCCACTGCCGGAGCGCCTGGCTCTCGACGCCGAGGGGCTCGTCGCCGTAGAGGAGCTCCGCGACGTGGCGGCCCGCCTCGGCGCGCTCGCCGAACAGCCGCCTCGCCTGCCTCGAGGCCTCGACGCCCAGCTGGCCGTCGGGGCCGAAGGCGACGATCGCCTCGCGCATGTTGTCGAAGAGCTCGCGGAGGCTCTCCGTGGCCATCTCCAGCTTGCCCTCGCGCTCGAGGATGGCGGAGCTCATCGCGTTGAAGACGTCGGCGAGCCGGCCGAGCTCGTCGTTCGTGCGGACGTGCACGCGGACGGTGCGGTCGCCCTCGCCGAGGCGCCGCGCGGCGTCGACGAGCCGCGAGAGCGGGCGCACGATCTGCCACCGGGCGAACCCGAGGAGGAGGAAGGCGGTCACCGCGCCGACGAGCCCCGCGTATTCGAGGATGTTGCGGCGCGCCGCGGCGAACGCGGCGTTCTCGGCGTCGAGGGAGAAGACGACGGCGAGCGTCCCGAGGCGCCGCCCGTCGTCGCGCACGACCGCGCGGGCGACGCGGATCTCGCGCTCGAGGACCTGGTTCTCGGCGCCGCGCGCGATGAAGACCGACAGGCCCTCCGGCGGAGCCCCGACCTTGGCGACGGGCTCGGCGTCGCTGCCCCACGCGATCGCGCCGATCAGCGCCCTGTTCGACCGGAGCTGGTCGAGCTCACCCTGCGCCGCGTCGCGATCGCCGAAATCGAGCGGCGCGGTCAGGGACCCCGAGAGCAGGTCCGCCATCATCGAGGCGGCGTTCGCCTTCGCCGACACGAGATCGTCCCGCGTCTTTTCGATGATCTGATTGGCCACCAGCACGGTGACGCTGGTGAGGACGACCACGGTCGCCGCCGCGAGCTTGACGCCGATGCCGAGGGGAACGCCGGCGCGCCCGGCGCGCTGCCGGTCGGGCGTCGAGGGCGTGGAGACGGCGCCGGCGTCCAGCATCAGGCGACCGGCGCGGCAGCGCGTACCCGATGCAAGGAACGGTCGAATCCAAGAGCGTACGTCATCCGCGCCCCCACGTAAGACAGAGGCATGTCCAGGCGCCGTCGGAAGCCCCCCGGAGGAGCGCGGACAGGCGCACGGAGATTTGCCCTACGCCCCCGACGGTACGTAGCTTATTTCATATTTGCAACAGGAATTTCCTTACCCACACTGGACGCCAGTGTGGGCGCGTGAGCTCATGGGCGAGCTCGGACGCCGTGCGCTCGGGCCGCGGCGCCGCTACTGGTTCGCGTCGATCGAGCTGAGGAAGTCGTTGTAGGCGTCGACCTTGTCCCCGCGGACCACGTCGAGGCCCGTGTTGACCCGGGTGTCGTCGACCATCTGCGGGGCGAGGATCTTCTTGGTCGCCTCGAGGCCGAGGTTCCTGATGCCGTAGAGGATGTAGGGCACGAGATAACCCTGGTAGTACTGCCGCTGGATGTGCGTGGCCTGGATGCGCCCTTGGCGCATGTACTCGACGGTCATCGGATCGAAGTCGAAGGCGACGATGGGGACATCCGTCTTGCCCGCGGCCTCCGCGGCCATCGCGCACCGGTACGAGACGTTGAACAGGCCGAGGAGTCCCACGACGGGCGGGTCCGCCGCCTCGATCTCGGCCGTCATCCACTCGACGTCCTCGGTCTCGCCCGAGAGGTCCCAGTGGGCCTGGCCCACGATGACCGTGTAGCCGGCTGCCTCGAGCTTGTTGTGGGCGCCCTGCGTTCGCTCCAGGCCGGCGCTCCCGGCCTCGTTGGTGCTGCCGTGGAGGATCACCGTCCCCGGGCCCTCGGGCAGCATCGCGAGCAGGGTATCCGCCGCCGTGGCGCCGGCAGACTCGTTGAGCGTCCCGACGTAGATCGAGCGCTTCGAGGCCGCCACGTCGTTGTCGAGCGTCACGACGTGGACCCGGTTCGCCACGGCCTCGTCGACGGCGGTGGTCTGGAGGTCGCCGAAGGGCGCGAGGCCGATCCCTTCCGCTCCGTCCTCCACCGCCTGCGCGATTTGCTCGTTCTGGACCTCGTCCGGCTCGGGGCCGTCCTCCGACAGCGCGATCGGCCCGATCACGCTCCCCACGACCCCGAGCTCCGCCATGGCCCGGGTCGCGGCCGTCACGACCGGCGCCCAGAAGCCGGCGGCGTTCTTCAGCACGACCGCCATCCGCATCGGCCGTAGAGAGCCCGCGTTGATCTCGGCGACGAGGCGGTCGACCGTGTCCTCGAGCTCCACGGGCGTGAACTCGTTGTCTTGAATCGGAGCTCGCTGGATGGGCGTGAGCTGCTCGTCCGCGCCGGAGGGCTGGTCGGACCCGCACGCCGCCGTCGCCAGCGCGAGACCGAGGACCGTCGTACTCCATCGTCCAATCCGCCCCATGAGCTGCTCCTCCTCGTCCGTGGCTCGTCGATCGTGCGCACTCCTGCGTGAACGTCACGCTCGCCGCGAGATCATTTCCTGACGCTGCAGGTGACGGGGACGGGGTCGAGATCGACGAAGGTCTCGTCGCGGATGGTCCACTTCTGCATGAAGTGGTGCTTGTTCGCCCCGTAGATGTCGAATTCGTACTCCGCGGCCGCCCCCACGTACCGGACAGGGACCCCCTCGCGAAGCCTGGTCATCGCCGTCTTCAGATCCCGCCATGAGGCCGGCTCGTTGTCGGGGCTGTTGAGCTCGCGGATGATCTTCTGCAGCGCGTTTCCGGAGTCGGGGATCACCCCGGTCGTCGCTTGGGCGTACACGAGGCCCATCGCGATGAGGACGACGCCGTCGTAATAGAAGTGCGCCGCGGGGAACGGGACCTCCCCGCCCCACCGGCGGGAGAAGCGCTCGATGAAGGCGGCGGCGTTCCCGGTCGCGCACTCGACCTTCTCCTCCGCTTCGTCCACGATCTGGCACTCGCTCCGCAGGCTCAGCGAGGGCGAGACCCCGGAGTATCCATCGAGGACGCCCGCAGGAATGTTGGCGAGGAGCGCGTCGGCGCGCAGCGCGGGGCCGAGGAGCCAGGCGCCCGGGCGCCCGGCGACGGTCCATTCGGTCACGACGGTCGAGGCGGTGGCAGGAAAGGCGGCCAGGAGCGTGCGGTCGGGGTGCATATCGAAGGCGGCTGCGATCTTGTCCGTGTAGGTATGCTCGCCCGCGGTGAGCGGCACCGACGGGAGCGGCCTGCCCCTGAGCCCCGCGAAGTTGGTCGTGAACTCGCTGTTGACCTTGGCGTTGTAGTCGTCCCACGCGGCGAGGCTGTTCACGGTGTGGATGCCGTCGCGAATGGCGTCCTTCGCCAGCGCGCAGCCGATGTCGAACGGGGTCGGGGCGAGCCGCATCCAGCCCCCCTTCCTCTCGCTGCGCGCAATGGGGGGGGCGGCATACCCCGGCAGCATGTGAAACCGGTCGAGCTCCTTCACGTCCCGCGAGATCTCGTTGGCGAGGTCGTTCTCTTCGGGCCCCACCAGGTAGTCGACCTGATCCTTGTAGAGCAGCGCGGCCAGCTGGTGGATCCCGCGCTCCGCGCTCGAGTGGCTGTCCCGGCTCCGGAGGTCGAACGGCCGCCCGTCGAGCCCGCCCGCAGCGTTCAGGTGCTCGATCGCGAGCAGCATCGCTTGCTCGAGGTTGCGGCCGATGGCCGACTCGCTGCCGGTGAAGGGCAGGAGGGCGCCGATGACGACCGCGTTCTCGGGGCGCTCGGGCTCGCCCGGCGCGCAGGACGCCGAGAGGAGGGACGCGAGCCCCACGAGCAGCCCGGCCTCCAGGCAGCGCAGGCGTCGCCCGCGATGCGTGGATCCCATGCCGGCTCGATGGACGCACCGCGAAGAGGCATGGCTCCCAAGGTACATGCAGGCCTTTCGATGACATCCCAAAGGGGGTGTGTCTGTCAAGGACGTGGAAGAGTCGACGATGAGGGCTGAAGTAGGAGATGATGCGCTGTGGCCCGAATCACTCGCTGTCGCTCGTGCTTCAGGCCGGCCGCTCTCTTACGCGCCCTTGTGAGGCGCCTCTCACGCGCTCACTCCGCCCCGTCCGTTTGAAGGGCGGGCAGCCACATGCGGACCGTCGTGCCCTCGCCGAGCGCGCTCTCGATACGGATGCTCCCCTGGTGCTCCTGGATGAACCGGTGCGTCAGCGACAGGCCGAGCCCGGTGCCTTGCCCGGGCGGCTTCGTCGTGAAGAACGGCTCGAAGATGCGGCTCAGGTCCTCGGCGCGGATGCCGCAGCCGGTGTCCCGCACGTCGATCTCCACGCCGTGGACGTCCCCGCGCGGGAGCGCGCGCGCCCCGATGACGACGGCGCCGCCCTGGGGGCTGGCGTCGAGGGCGTTGCCGATCACGTTGAGCAGGGCCGACTCGAGCTGCGATGTGTTGACGAGCACCCGGGGCAGCGCCGACGCGGAGCTGTTCGCCTGGAGGTGGACCCGTCGCTCGCGCGCCCGCGGCGCGGAGAGGTCGACCGCGCGGCGGAGCGCCTCGCGCACGTCGCACGCCTGCCGGCCGACCGGCTTGCCGCGCGCGTACTCGAGCAGCGCGGTCACGAGGTCCGAGCAGCGGTTCGCCTGCCGCTCGATGGTGCCGAGCGCCTTCACGATCGCGGCCTCGTCGGGCAGGCCGTGCCCCTTGCGGTGCCGCCGGAGCAGGAGCTGCGCGGTCATCACGATGACCGAGACCGGGTTGTTCATCTCGTGCGACAGCCCCGCGACCAGCGTGCCTATCGCCGCCATCTTGCCCGCCTGGAGCAGCTCCTCCTGCGTCTCCGAGAGCCGCTTGAGCGCGGCCGCGAGCTCGCGGTTCTTCGCGGCGAGCTCCAGGTAGGCGCGGTGCAGCCGCTCGGCCGCGCGGACGCGCGCCTTGAGCTCCAGCGGGTCGAACGGCTTGCTCAGGTACTCGTCGGCGCCGACCTCGAGCCCGCCCACGGCCTCGGCGCGGCTCGCCCTGGCCGTGAGCAGGAGGATCGGGATGTCCCGGAGCTCGGGATCCCCCTTGAGCCGCCGGACCAGCTCGAAGCCGTCCATCTCGGGCATCATCACGTCCGACACGATGACGTCGGGCCTCGTCGCCCTGACCACCTCGAGCGCCTCCCGGCCGTTCGTCGCGCGCAGGACCTGGTGCTCGGCGGACAGGATGCCCTCGAGGTAAGACGCCATGTCCGGGTTGTCCTCCACGACGAGCACGCGCGACGCAGGCGCCGCCGCGAGGCCGTCTCCGCGGACCGCCGGCGCGGGCCGAGGCGCGGGCGCCGCGAGGTGGTCCGCGACGCGCGGCCTGGACGCCGCGGGGTCGTCCGCGCCGCCGGTCGGCCGCGACGACCTCGGCGGCTCCGGCGCGCGAGGCGCCCGCGACGCCATCACGCGGTCCGCCGCCCGCGGGAGCCGCACGAAGAAGCGGGAGCCGACCCCGGGCTCGCTCTCCACGCCGACCGCGCCTCCCATGAGCTCCGCGAGCTCCTTGGCCAGCGACAGCCCGATCCCGGTCCCCTCGTGCTTGCGCGTGGCCGACGCGTCGATCTGCTGGAACCGCTGAAAGAGCAGGTGTCTCTGGTCCGGCGGGATGCCAGGACCGGTGTCCTCGATCGAGAGCTCGAAGAGCCCGTCCGCCGCCCGGAGCCCGACGTCGACCCGGCCGCCCGCCGGGGTGAACTTCAGCGCGTTGCCCAGGAGGTTGAGCGCGATCTTCTCGAATTTGCGCCGATCGAGGGGGACCGTCCCGAGCGCCGGATCCGCCTGGAGCGACAGCTGCACGCCGCCGCGCTCGGCCGCGGGGCGGGCCTCTTCCACCATGTCCGCGACGAGCTCTGTCACGTCGACCGCCTCCCAGTCGACGTGCATCTTGCCGGCCTCGATCTTCTGATAATCGAGGACGTCGTCGACGAGCCGGCGGAGGCGCCGCCCGCTGCGCTGGATGCGCTCGAGATCGGCCTGCACCCGCGCCGAGAGCGGCTCGTCCTGGCCCGACAGCAGCGACTGGAGCGGACCGAGGATGAGCGAGAGCGGCGTCCGGAGCTCGTGGCTCATCACCGTGAGGAACTCCCCCTTCGCGCGGGCTGCGGCGTCGGCGGCCTCCTTGGCCTTCTGGAGCTCGACCTCCATCCGCTTGCGCTCGGTGATGTCGGCGTAGATCCCGAGGAGCCCGATGATGCCGCCGCGCTCGTCGCGGATGGGCACCTTGCTGGTGAGCAGGACCCGCCGCTCGCCGTCCGGGCGGAGCAGCGGCTCCTCGATGTCGAGCATCGGCGTGCCGCGCTCCATGACCTCCCGGTCGACGCGCACGAACGACTCCGCGTCTTGCTTCCCCCAGACATCGAAGTCGGTCTTGCCGACGAGGTTCTCCAGGACCCTCGTGTTCGTGTCGTTGAGGAAGTTCTGATTTCCTCCGAGAAACCGGCCCTGGCGATCTTTCCAGAAGATGGCGTGGGGGACGTTGGCGATGACGTACTTGAGCACCGCCTGCTGCTGCTCGAGGCTCGCCTGAGCCTGCTGCTGCGCGGCGATGTCGGCGGCGCGCACCCGCGCTTCGGCGGGTGGCGCCGCCCTGGACGCCCGTGACTTTTCGGCGCGCGCTCGACGGGCCTGGAGGAGCTTGCTGACCCTGGCAGAGAGCCGGTAGAGGCGTCGCATCGTTGGCTCGTCACGAGAGCATAAAACGAGCGCGAGCGCCCTCAAAGCATCACCGCACCGGAACGCAGCCGCCGAGCACGGGCGGCCGGCGGGGACGTCCGGCGAACGAGCGAGGCGGTCGTTGTGCTGCGCCGGGCGGTGTGCCCTCCGTGGAACCGTTCCGTCGCGGTTGGCGAGCCCCGGTCTGCGACGCGCCCGGCTGCGTCCGCGTGCGTCCGCGTGGAAAGACACCCGGTTCATGGCTGGCGTGCCGGCGAGAGCGTGTCTCTCCCACCCGCCTTGGACGGCGCGGGTGCACAGGGCGGCTTCGATGTGGTAGAGGGGTTGAGCATATGTCAGGTCGAGTCGCGCTCGTCACCGGGGCGGCGTCGGGGATCGGCGCGGCCACCGCACGCAAGATTTCGCAAACCGTGGGCGGCCTGGTCCTCATCGATCGGAACCGCGAGGCGCTCGACGCGCTCGCGGCGGAGCTCCGTGGGCCGGAGCTCTTGGTGCGCGACGGCGACGTGGGGACCGAGGCCCCGTGGGCCGAGATCGAGGAGGCCGTCGAGCGTCGGTTCGGGAGGCTCGACCATGTCGTGGCGAACGCCGGTATCGCCCACGGGGCGCCGCTCGCGGAGACCTCGTTCGAGGACTGGCGGCGCGTGCTCTCGGTGAACCTCGACGGCGCCTTTCTGACCTTGCGGACGGGCCTTCGCCTCCTCAGGAGGTCGGGCGAGGGCGGGACGGCCGTCGTCGTCTCCTCGGTCGCGGCCATGAAGGCCGAGCCGGGCATCGCCGCTTACGCGGCCTCGAAGGCGGGCGCGGCGCAGCTGGTCCGCGTGGCGGCGAAGGAGGGCGCGCGCGACAAGATCCGCGTGAACGGCGTCCTGCCCGGGGGCGTCGAGACGCCGATCTGGACGCAGACGCCGTTCTTCCAGCAGCTCGTCGCGACCGCCGGGAGCGAGCGCGCCGCGTTCGATCAGATGGCGGCGATGTCCACGCCCCTCGGCCGGTATGCGAGCGCCGACGAGATCGCGGGGCTCATCGCGTTCCTGCTCTCGGACGCCTCGGGCACCATGACGGGGGCGCTCCTCGTCAGCGACGGCGGGTACTCGCTCTAGGACACCGAACGGGCTGCAGCCCCGAGAAAATGAACCACAGAGGGCACAGAGGGCACAGAGGGGAGAGAAATAAAAGGGGAGAGAAATAAGAATCCTATTTCTTCTCTCCCCTCTGTGCCCTCTGTGCCTCTGTGGTTCGAATTCTTTTACGGGGACGTAGTTGGGCGAGAGCAAACCGCCTTCCAGAGGGAGAGGGGTTGAACCGCCTGGACGTGAAGAGCCTGGGGATAACCAGGGAGCAGGCCTGTTGGGTTCTCCTCGCGTTCTTGGCTTCTTGGCGGTTCAGCCTCTCTCTCTGAGGGCGCGCCGCGCTGGCCGGTAAGGGGTTCATGACGAGACGCTGACAATGCGCGCCGGCCCGCGCCCGGGATGCCGCGCAGCGCTCGACCCAGAGACGCGAGGCGCTGAAAAAAGCAAGCGATTTCGATGCCTTCGGCTCAGGGATCGCCAGGGAAACGGAGGCGCGACGCGTCATGAGGCGCGGGCGCGAACGCGCCGAGGGAAAGCGCTTTCACGGCCCGAACCCGGGGAACGTCACGATCCGGTCGTGCCGTCGTTCCGTGACCGAACCATTACCGCGGGCCGGAGACCACGGATGTTATAGAGCGCGAGCTTGTCATTGGGAGGCATCTCAGCATGATAAAGGAACCGCAGGCCCTCCGCAGCGCCGGCCTACAGCCGATCGGGATCTGGCGCAGCGGACCGTGGCTCCCCGCGTTCACGTCGACCGATCTGCGGGAGGCCGTCTCCTGCGTGCGCGAGCCGGTGCACGTGGTGCGCGAGACGCCGGAGGGGCGCGTCGGCGTGTCGCGCGGCGGCGCGGTCATCCGCGAAGATCAGGTCAACGGGGTCCCCACGTTCCCGCTCCTCGGCACGCTGCCGGCGCTGTATCCGGAGTGGCTCGGGGACCGCTCCTTCCTCGAGGTCCACCGCCTGCGCTTCCCCTACGTGGCCGGCGCGATGGCCAACGGTATCCACACCACGCGGATCACCATCGAGATGGCCAGGGCGGGGATGATGGGGTTCTTCGGCGCCGCCGGCCTCGGGCTCCACCGGATCGAGCAGGCGGTCGACGAGATCGTCGCCGCGCTCGGCACGGAAGGCCCCACCTGGGGCTGCAACCTCATCCACGCTCCGAACCAGCCGCGGCTGGAGAGCGACACGGTGGAGCTCTACCTGAGGAAGGGAGTGAGGCGGGCCGAGGCCGCGGCCTACATGGGCCTGAACCCGATGGTCGTGCGGTTCGCCTACAGCGGCATCCGGCGCCTGCCCGACGGCCGCATCGATCGGCAGAACCACCTGTTCGCGAAGATCTCGCGCCCGGAGGTCGCCGCGCGCTTCCTGTCGCCCGCGCCGGCCGAGATCCTCGACACCTGCGTTCGCAACGGGTGGCTCACCCGGGAAGAGGCGGAGCTCGCGCGGTCCCTGCCGGTGGCCGAGGACATCACGGTGGAGGCCGACTCCGGGGGGCACACCGACAACCAGCCGCTGGTCGCGCTGTTCCCGGTCATCCTCGGCGTCCGCGACGAGCTCGCGGCCAAGCACGGGTATCAGCGCCCGATCCGCGTCGGCGCCGCCGGCGGCCTCTCCACGCCGTCCACGGTCGCCGCGGCGTTCGCGCTCGGGGCCGCGTACGTGCTCACGGGCTCGGTCAACCAGGCATGCGTCGAGTCGGGCCTGTCCGACGAGGGCAAGAAGATGCTGGCCCAGGCCGACCTGCCGGACGTGACCATGACGCCGGCCGCCGACATGTTCGAGCTCGGCGTGCAGGTCCAGGTGCTCAAGCGCGGCACGATGTTCGGCGTCCGCGCGCAGCGGCTCTACGACCTGTACGTCGCCCACGACTCCATCGAGTCGCTGCCCGCCGACGTGCGCGCGCGCGTCGAGCGGGAGCAGTTCCAGATGTCGTGCGACGAGGTGTGGGCCGGCTGCGAGCGGTTCTTCGCCGAGCGCGACCCGGCCGAGCTCGAGCGCGCCGCCCGCGATCCGAAGCACAAGATGGCGCTGATCTTCCGCTGGTATCTCGGCATGTCCAGCAAGTGGGCGATCGCCGGGGACCCGAAGCGCCGCGCCGATTACCAGATCTGGTGTGGCCCGGCCATGGGCGCCTTCAACCGCTGGGTCAAGGGGTCGTTCCTCGAGGACCCCGCGAACCGCACCGTGGTCCAGGTCGCGCGCAACCTGCTCGAGGGCGCGGCCGTCGTCACGCGCGCGCAGCAGCTGCGGACCTACGGCGTCCCCGTGCCGAGCGCCGCCTTCCACTTCACCCCTCGCCCGCTCGTCTGAGCGCCCGAACCCCTGCTGAGGTCCGTCATGCACCCTTCGTCCCCGCGTACTCCGGCCATCGCCGTCGTCGGCGTGAGCGCCATCTTCCCCGGCTCGCTCGACGCTCACGGCTTCTGGCGCGACATCCTCGCTGGAACCGACCTCATCACCGACGTTCCGAGCACCCACTGGCTCGTCGAGGACTACTATGATCCGGATCCGTCCGCTCCGGACAAGACGTACGCGAAGCGCGGCGCCTTCCTGAAGGACGTGCCGTTCGATCCGCTGGAGTGGGGCGTCCCGCCGTCGATCGTGCCGGCCACGGACACGACGCAGCTGCTCGCGCTCATCGTGGCGAAGCGCGTGCTGGAGGACGCGGCGCAGGGGCAGTTCGAGTCGATGAACCGCGAGCGGATCAGCGTGATCCTCGGCGTCACCTCGGCGCAGGAGCTCCTCGCCTCGATGGTGAGCCGGATCCAGCGGCCGGTGTGGGCCAAGGCGCTCCGGGACCTCGGGTATCCCGAGGACGAGGTGAAGCGCGCCTGCGACCGGATCGCGGGCAGCTACGTGCCCTGGCAGGAGTCGAGCTTCCCGGGCCTGCTCGGCAACGTGGTGGCCGGGCGCATCGCGAACCGGCTCGACCTCGGCGGGACCAACTGCGTGACCGACGCGGCGTGCGCGTCGTCGCTGTCGGCGATGTCGATGGCGATCAACGAGCTCGCGCTCGGCCAGTCCGACCTCGTGATCGCCGGCGGCTGCGACACGATGAACGACGCGTTCATGTACATGTGCTTCAGCAAGACGCCGGCGCTGTCGCGGTCGGGCGACTGCCGTCCGTTCTCGGACAAGGCCGACGGCACGCTGCTCGGCGAGGGCATCGCGATGGTGGCGCTCAAGCGGCTCGAGGACGCCGAGCGCGACGGGGACCGGGTGTACGCGGTGATCCGCGGGATCGGGTCGTCGTCGGACGGGCGGAGCAAGAGCGTGTATGCGCCGGTGCCGGAAGGGCAGGCCAAGGCGCTGCGCCGGACCTACGCCGCCGCCGGGTACGGCGCCGAGACCGTGGAGCTGATGGAGGCCCACGGCACCGGGACGAAGGCCGGGGACGCGGCCGAGTTCGAGGGCCTGCGGGCGATGTTCGACGAGTCGGGGCGACAGGACCGGCAGTGGTGCGCGCTCGGCAGCGTGAAGTCGCAGATCGGCCACACCAAGGCGGCGGCGGGCGCGGCGGGCCTGTTCAAGGCGATCATGGCGCTGCACCACAAGGTGCTGCCGCCGACCATCAAGGTCGACAAGCCGAACCCCAAGCTCGAGATCGAGAAGACCGCGTTCTACCTCAACACCGAGGCGCGGCCGTGGATCCGGCCGGCGGGCCACCCGCGGCGCGCGTCGGTGAGCTCGTTCGGCTTCGGCGGCTCGAACTTCCACGTGGCGCTGGAGGAGTACACGGGCCCGGCGCCGCGGGCGCACCGGGTGCGGTCGGTCCCGGCGGAGCTCGTCCTCCTGTCGGCGGACACCCCGGCGGCGCTGGCGGACCGCGCCCGGGCGATGGCGAAGGCGGCGGAGACCCCGGAGATCCTGCGCTTCCTCGCGCGGGAGTCGGTGCTGTCGTTCGACGGGTCGCGGCCCGCGCGGCTCGGGCTGTGCGCCACGGACGAGGCGGATCTCCGGAAGAAGCTCGAGCAGGTCGCGGCGCACCTCGGGTCGAAGCCCGAGCAGGCGCTCGCCGCGCCGCTCGTGCACTACGCGACCGGGGAGGCGCCGGGGCAGGTGGCGTTCCTGTTCCCGGGGCAGGGGAGCCAGTACCTCGCGATGGGCGCCGACGTGCTGATGACGTTCGACGCGGCCCGCGAGGCGTGGGACGCGGCGGCGAGCGTCCCGATCGCGGACGCGGCGCTGCACGAGGTGGTGTTCCCGCGGCCGGTGTTCTCGGACGAGGACCGCGCGGCGCAGGACGCGCGGCTCCGCGAGACGCGGTGGGCGCAGCCGGCGATCGGCGCGACGAGCCTCGCGCACCTCGCGCTGCTCGGGGCGCTCGGGGTGCGGGCCGACGCGTTCGCGGGCCACAGCTTCGGCGAGATCGCGGCGCTGCACGCGGCGGGCGCGCTGTCCGCGGCGGACCTCCTGCGGGTGGCCCGGCGGCGCGGCGAGCTGATGGGCGCGGCGTCGTCCGAGCGGGGCGCGATGATCGCGGTCCCGCGGGCGATCGAGGAGGTGCGGGCGCTCGGGCTCGCCGACGTGGTGGTCGCGAACCACAACGGCCCGAAGCAGGTGGTCCTGTCCGGGTCGGTCGCGGCGATCGAGGCGGCGGAGAAGCGGCTCGCGGGCATGGGGATCCAGGCGCGGCGGCTCGACGTGGCGGCGGCGTTCCACTCGCCGCTCGTGGCGGAGGCGAGCGCGCCGTTCCGCGAGTTCCTGGGGGGCATCGCGGTGCAGGCGCCGGGGGCGCCGGTGTACAGCAACGCGGAGGTCGAGCCGTACCCGGGCGGCGGCGACGCGGTGCGCGACCGGCTGGCGCGCCAGCTGGCCGAGCCGGTGCGGTTCGTGGAGGAGATCGAGCGGATGTACGCGGCCGGGGTGCGCACGTTCGTGGAGGTCGGGCCGGGCTCGGTGCTGACGAACCTGGTCGGCGACATCCTGAGCGGCCGGCCGCACCGCGCCGTGGCGCTCGACCGCAAGGGCAAGCACGGGGTGACGAGCCTGTTCGAGGCGGTGGCGCGGCTCGCCGTGGCGGGGGTCCCGCTCGACGCGCGGGTGCTCTGGGACGGGGTCGCGGCGCCGGTCGATCCGCGGGCGCTGCCGAAGCCGAAGCTGTCGCTGGGGATCAACGGGAGCAATTACGGCAAGCCGTACCCGCCGCAGGGCGGGGCGAAGGAGCTGCCGAAGGCGAGCGCGGCGAGGCCGGCGCCCGAGGCGGCGCGGGCGCCGGTGGCGGTGAGGCCGGCGGCGCCGGTTGCGAGCGCGCCGGCGCCGGTTGCGAGCGCGCCGGCGCCGGTGGTGCGTGCGTCTGCGCCGGTTGCGAGCGCGCCGGCGCCGGTTGCGAGCGCGTCTGCGCCGGTTGCGAGCGCGCCGGCGCCGGTTGCGAGCGCGTCTGCGCCAGTGGTGCGTGCGTCTGCGCCGGTTGCGAGCGCGTCTGCGCCGGTTGCGAGCGCGTCGACGCCGGTTGCGAGCGCATCGTCGCCGGCCGTGAGCGCGTCGTCGGCGGCCGTGGTGCGCGCGTCTGCGCCCGTGGTGAGCGCGTCTGCGCCCGTGGTGCGTCCGCCGGCGCCGGCAGCGAGCGCATCGTGGCTCGCTGCCTACCAGGAGGCGCAGCGCGCCACCGCGGAAGCCCACAGCGTGTACCAGCGCGCCATGGCCGAGACCCACATCGCCTTCCTGCAGGCGGCCGAGGCCTCCTTCGCAGGGCTCGCCGCGCTCGCGACCGGCGCTCCGTACCCGGTCACGGCGGCGCCCGAGGCGCGGCCCGCGCCCACGATCCTCGCGCCGGTCCATCGTGGGCCGGTCTCGGAGGCGTCGCTGGGGCCCGCAGGGGCGCCGGCGCTGCTCATCGGCGGGGGCAGGAGCCACGTGGTCCAGGACGGCCTGAACGGCGCGGGCGGGGAGCATCACGCGGCGCTCGCAGCGCCGGCGGCTGCGGCGCCCGTCACGGCAGCGAAGCCGGCGGTCGCACCGCCCGTGCAGGCGGCGCCCGCTGCGGCAGCGAAGGCCGCGGCGCCGGCGGCCGCGGCGCCCGTCCCGGCCGCGAAGGCGGCCGTCGCGCCGCCGCCCACCGCCCCCACCGCGGCAGCGAAGGCGGCGGTCGCGCCGCCTTCGCCCACGGCAACGCAGGCGGCGGGCGCCGCCGCGCCGGGGGTCGATCTCGAGCGGATGGTCCTCGAGGTGGTCGCGGACAAGACCGGATACCCCGTCTCCATGCTCGGCCTTCAGATGGAGCTGGAGAGCGATCTCGGGATCGACAGCATCAAGCGGGTGGAGATCCTGTCCTCGGTCCGGGATCGGACGCCCGGGCTGTCGGAGGTGGACGCCTCGGCGCTGGCGCAGCTGCGCACGCTCGGGCAGGTGGTCGACCACCTCCGCGCCTCGATGCCCGCCGCCGCGCCGGCGGCCGGCGCAAGGCCGGCCATCGCCGCCCCCGCCGCCGCAGCGGCGCCCGCAGCAGCCGCGCCGACGGGCGCAGCCGCGGCGGCGCCCGCCGCATCCGCGGAGGTCGAGCGGATCGTGATGGCGGTGGTGGCGGAGACGACGGGCTACCCGGCCGAGATGCTCGGGCTGCAGATGGAGCTGGAGAGCGATCTCGGGATCGACAGCATCAAGCGGGTGGAGATCCTGTCGGCGGTGCGGGATCGGACGCCCGGGCTGTCGGAGGTGGACGCCTCGGCGCTGGCGCAGCTGCGCACGCTCGGGCAGGTGGTCGACCACCTCCGCGCCTCGCTGCCCGCGGCCGCGCCCGCGGCCGCCGTCAGGCCGACTGCCACGGCGACGGCGCCCGTCGCTCCTGCTGCGGCCGCGCCGGCCGCCGCGGCGGCATCGCCCGCGGCAGCCGACGTCGAGCGGGTCGTGATGGCGGTGGTGGCCGAGACGACGGGCTACCCGGCGGAGATGCTCGGATTGCAGATGGAGCTGGAGAGCGACCTCGGGATCGACAGCATCAAGCGGGTGGAGATCCTGTCGGCGGTGCGGGACCGGACGCCCGGGCTGTCGGAGGTGGACGCCTCGGCGCTGGCGCAGCTGCGCACGCTCGGGCAGGTGGTCGACCACCTCCGCGCCTCGCTGCCCGCCGCCGCGCCCGCGGCCGCCGTCAGGCCGGCTGCCGCTCCCTCCGCCGCGACGGCACCCGCCGCGGCCGCGCCGGCCGCAGCTCCCGCGGCGACGGCGCCCGCGGCGTCCGACGTCGAGCGGGTGGTGATGGCGGTGGTGGCCGAGACGACGGGCTACCCGGCCGAGATGCTCGGGCTTCAGATGGAGCTGGAGAGCGACCTCGGGATCGACAGCATCAAGCGGGTGGAGATCCTGTCGGCGGTGCGGGACCGGACGCCCGGGCTGTCGGAGGTGGACGCCTCGGCGCTGGCGCAGCTGCGCACGCTCGGCCAGGTGGTCGACCACCTCCGCGCCTCGCTGCCCGCCCCCGCGCCGGCCAGCGCTTCCGCGGCGACGCCCGGCGCGGCCGAGGTCGAGCGGGTGGTGATGGCGGTGGTGGCCGAGACGACGGGCTACCCGGCCGAGATGCTCGGGCTGCAGATGGAGCTGGAGAGCGACCTCGGGATCGACAGCATCAAGCGGGTGGAGATCCTGTCGGCGGTGCGGGACCGGACGCCCGGGCTGTCGGAGGTGGACGCCTCGGCGCTGGCGCAGCTGCGCACGCTCGGCCAGGTGGTCGACCACCTCCGCGCGCGCCTCGGCTCCGCCGCAGCCGACGACGCCCCGGCGAAGCCCGCCGAGGACCCCGCCGCCGCGCACCTCGGCCGGTGGACGCTCGTCGAGGTGCCGGCGCCCGCCGCCGGCATGGCGATGCCCGGCCTCTTCGACGCCGGCACCGTGGTGGTCACCGGCGACGACGCGGTCGGCCCCGCGCTCGCCGCCGCCCTCGCGGCGCGCGGGATCGCCGCCGAGTACGCCGCCGCCGTGCCCCGCGGCGCCCGCGGCGCCGTGTTCCTCGGCGGCCTGCGCGACGCGGCCACGGCCGACGAGGCGCTCGCCGTCCACCGCGAGGCGTTCCTCGCGGCCCAGGCGATCGCGGCGCAGCCGGCCCTGTTCGTCACGGTCCAGGACACGGGCGGCGACTTCGGCCTCGCGGGCTCGGACCGCGCCTGGGTGGGCGGGCTGCCGGGCCTCGTGAAGACCGCGGCCCTGGAGTGGACCGAGGCGTCGTGCCGCGCGATCGACCTCGAGCGGAGCGGCCGGCCGGCCGCCGAGCTCGCCGAGGCGATCGCCGCGGAGCTCCTGTCCGGCGGCGTCGAGCTCGAGATCGGCCTGCGCGCGGACGGCCGGCGCACCACGCTGCGCAGCGTCCGGCAGGACGCGCAGCCCGGGCCGCTTCCCCTCGGGCCGTCCGACGTGGTCGTGGCGAGCGGCGGCGCCCGCGGCGTGACCGCGGCGACGCTGATCGCGCTCGCGAAGGCCAGCCGCGCGAGGTTTGCGCTGCTCGGCCGCTCCGCGCTCGAGGAGGATCCGGCCGTGTGCCGCGGCGTCGGCGGCGAGGCCGCGCTCAAGGCGGCGCTCGTCAAGGCCGCGGCCTCCGCGGGCCACAAGGCGACGCCGGCGGAGATCGGCCGCCAGGTCGCGAAGATCCTCGCGAGCCGCGAGGTCCGCGCGACGCTCGACGCGATCCGCGCGGCCGGCGGCGAGGCCCTCTACGTGCCGGTCGACGTGAACGATCCGCGCGCCGTGGCCGCGGCGCTCGACCAGGTGCGCGGCGCCTTCGGCCCCGTCACCGCGATCGTCCACGGCGCGGGCGTGCTCGCCGACAAGCTGATCGCGGAGAAGACGGTCGAGCAGCTCGAGCGCGTGTTCCGCACGAAGGTCGACGGCCTCCGGGCCCTGCTCGGCGCGACCGAGGGCGACCCGCTCAAGGCGATCGTGCTCTTCAGCTCGATCGCGGCGCGCAGCGGCAACAAGGGGCAGTGCGACTACGCGATGGCGAACGAGGTCCTGAACAAGGTCGCCGCCGCCGAGGCCGCCCGGCGCCCGGGCTGCCGCGTGAGGTCGCTCGGCTGGGGGCCCTGGCAGGGCGGCATGGTGAACGCGGCGCTCGAGGCGCACTTCGCGCAGCTCGGCGTGCCGCTCATCCCGCTCGACGTGGGCGCGAGGATGCTGCTCGACGAGCTCTGCGACGGCTCGAGCGACCGAGGCGCGGTCGAGCTCGTGCTCGGCGCCGAGCCGACGACGCTCGCGGCCCAGGGCCACGGCCGGCGGGTCGCGCTGGCCGTCCGCGCGGACCGCGCGACGCACCCCTACCTCGGCGATCACGCCATCAACGGCGTGCCCGTGGTGCCGGTGGTGATCGCCCTCGAGTGGTTCGCCCGCGCCGCGCGCGCCTGCCGGCCGGATCTCGTCGTGACCGAGCTCCGCGACGTGCGGGTGCTGCGCGGGATCAAGCTCGCGGCGTACGAGTCGGGCGGCGAGGTGTTCCGCGTGGACTGCCGCGAGGTGAGCAACGGCCACGGCGCGGTGCTCGCGGCCGAGCTGCGCGGGCCCCAGGGGGCGCTGCACTACGCGGCGACCATCGAGATGGCGCAGCCCGAGGGGCGCGCGGCCCCGAAGGGCCCGGCCCTGCCGTCGCTCGGCCCGTGGCCCTCCGGCGGCGACCTGTACGACGGCCGCACGCTGTTCCACGGCCGCGACTTCCAGGTGATCCGGCAGCTCGACGGCGTGAGCCGCGACGGGATCGCGGGGACGGTCGTGGGCCTGCGCGAGGCCGGCTGGGTGGCGCAGCCGTGGAAGACCGACCCGGCGGCGCTCGACGGCGGGCTGCAGCTGGCGACGCTGTGGACGCAGCACGTGCTCGGCGGCGCGGCGCTCCCGATGTCCGTGGGCGCGCTGCACACCTTCGCCGAGGGGCCGTCCGACGGCCCGCTGCGCGCGGTGGTGCGCGGGCAGATCGTGGCCCGCGACCGCACGAAGGCGGACATCGCGTTCGTCGACCAGACGGGCGCGATGGTCGCCGAGCTGCGCGACGTGCAGTACGTCCTCCGCCCCGACACGGCGCGCGGCCAGGCGTGATCGAGGCCAGCGTGTTCGAGCCCATCGCCATCGTCGGCCGCGGGTGCGTCCTGCCGGGCGCGCTCCACCCCGCGGCCCTCTGGGACAACGTGCTCGCGGGCAGGGACCTCCTGTCGGCCGCCCCCGACGGCCGCTGGCGCCTGTCGCGCGAGCGCGCGCTCGCCTCCGGCCCGGGCGACGGGCGCGGCGCGCGCGACGTGCGCGACGCGAAGGACCGCGCGTGGAGCGACCGCGGCGGCTACGTCGCCGGGTTCGACGAGCACTTCCGCGGCGTGCTCGCCCGGGACCCGTTCCCCAGGAGGAGCGGCCCGCCCGAGTCGCTGCTCGCGCTCGACCCGCTCTTCCAGTGGGTGCTCTACGCGGGCCGCGAGGCGCTGCGCGAGGCCGGCCACGAGGGCCGGTCCGACCGCGCGGGCGCGGTGCTCGGGAACCTCTCGTTCCCCTCGTCGGCGATGTCGGCGTGGGCCGAGGCGACGTGGCTCGGCGAGCTCGCCGGCGTCGCGCGGCCCGATCCGCGCAACCGGTTCATGTCGGGCCTGCCCGCGCACCTGCTCGCCGACGCGCTCGGCCTCGGGGCCGGGGCGTTCGCGCTCGACGCCGCGTGCGCGTCGTCGCTCTACGCGATCGCGCTCGCCTGCGAGCGCCTGCAGGACCGCGAGGTCGACCGGATGCTCGCCGGCGCGGTGTGCCGGTCGGACGACCTCTTCATGCACATCGGGTTCTGCGCGCTGTCGGCCCTGAGCCGCACCGGGCGCAGCCGCCCGTTCTCGTCGGCGGCCGACGGCCTGGTCCCGGCCGAGGGCGCGGCGTTCGTGGTCCTCGAGCGCCTGGCCGACGCGGAGGCCGCGCGCAGGCCCATCCTGGGCGTGATCCGCGGGATCGGCCTGTCGAACGACGGCCGCGGCCGCGGCCTGCTCGCGCCGGCGGTCGAGGGCCAGCTGCGCGCGATGCGGGCCGCGTACGCGATGGCCGGCCTCGATCCCGGCGAGGTCTCGCTCCTCGAGTGCCACGCGACGGGCACGCCCCTCGGCGACGCGACCGAGATCGCGACCCTCACCGAGGTGTTCGGCCGCCGCGAGGTCCCGCTCGGCTCGCTCAAGTCGAACCTCGGCCACCTCGTCACGACGGCCGGCGCGGCCGGGCTCCTCAAGCTGCTCGGCGCCATGGCGGCGGGGATCCGCCCGCCCACGCTGCACGCCGATCCGCTGAGCGACGCGGTGGCCGCGAGCCCGTTCCGGGTGCTCCAGCGGGCCGAGCCCTGGGAGGGCCGGCGGCTCGCGGGCCTGTCGGCGTTCGGGTTCGGCGGGAACAACGCCCACCTCCTCGTGGAGGCGTACGAGCCCGCCGCGCCGAGGGGCCGCGCCGCGGCCGCCGCGCCGCCCGCCGCGGCGGCGCGCCCCGCCCCGGCGGGTCACCTGGCCGTGGTGGCGATGGGCGTGTGCGTCGGTGAGCTCAGCGGCGTCCGGGCGTTCGCCGAGCCGCTCCTCGCGGGCGGCGGCGCGGATCCCCGCCGCGCGACCGTGGCGCTGCCCGCGGACCGCCTCCGGTTCCCGCCGCGCGATCTGGAGCAGGCGCTCGCCCAGCAGACGCTGCTGCTCGAGGCGGCGATCGAGGCCACCGACGGGCTCGCGCTGCCGCGGGATCGCACCGCCGTGCTCATCGGCATGGGCGCCGACACCGAGGTGTGCCGGTACATGGCGCGCTGGCGGCTCGCCGAGGCGGCGCCGGCGCGGCTCGGCCCGTCGGTCGACGTCGACACGCTCCGGGACGCGATCATCGCGCCCCTCCGGGCGGCGGGCGTCGTCGGGAACATGCCCAACATCCCGGCGAACCGGCTGAACAGCCACCTCGACGTCGGCGGGCCGTCGTTCACGATCGCGGCCGAGGAGCTCTCCGGGCCCTGGGCGCTGCGGGTCGCGTCCCGCGCCCTGCGCGCCGGCGCCGTCGACGCGGCGATCGTCGGCGCCGTGGACCTCTCGTGCGAGCCCGCCCACGCGGCCGCGCTCGAGGCGCTCGGCGTCCACCTGCCCCCCGGCGACGCCGCGGTCGTGCTCGTGCTCGAGCGGCTCGACGACGCCGTCCGGGAGCGGCACCCGGTCCTGGCCGTGGTCGTGGACGAGCCGGCCGAGCCGGGCCTCGTGCTGTCGGCCACGGATCTCGCGCCGCGGTTCGGCCATGCGCACGCCGCCTCCGGCCTGCTGCACGTCGCCGCCGCGGTGCTCGCCTGCCGTCATGCCCGGAAGCCCGACGGCGCGCCGTGGTCCGACGACGTCCGCGTCGCCGAGGTCCGCTGCGCCGGCCTCGGCGGCGGCTCGCTGTCGGTCCGCATCGGGGCGGGCGGTCCGGCCGCGCCGCTCCCGCCGCCGCGACCTTCGGCGGGGCCGGCGCTCACGCTCCCCGCCCACCCGCCGGCGATCGTCGTGCCCGGCGCGGCCCCCCGCTCATCCCCTGGAGACTCGATGGAACCTGCGCCGCCTCTGCCGTCTGCCCTCGACGACCTGCCGCCGCTGTACCCCGGGCCCACGGGGTTCTCTGCCGCCGACGCGGCCTCGCCGCCGTCCTGGGAAGAGCCGCCGCCGATGGCGCCGGCGCTCGTCGAGGCCGCGGCCGAGGACATCGCGGTCGCGCCGCTGACGATGGCGCCGGCGTTCGTCGAGACCGCGCCGGCGTTCGTCGAGACCGCGCCGGCGTTCGTCGAGACCGCGGCGGCGGACATCGCGGTCGCGCCGCTGACGATGGCGCCGGCGTTCGTCGAGACCGCGGCCGTGGACATCCCCGGCGACGTGATCGCCGGCGCCGCGGCGTTCACCGTGCAGATGGCGCAGATCCACAAGGCGTGGGCGGAGCAGCAGGCCCAGGTCCACCGCCGGTTCTTGCAGATGCGGCAGCGCGCGCTGGACGCGCTCGTCGAGGCGTCGTCCGGCGCGGCTGTGGCGGTGCACGCGGCGCCCTCGGCGCAGGTCGTCCCCGTCGCGCCGGTCCGCGCCGAGGCGCCGCGGCCGTTCGAGGCGCCGCGCCCCGTCGACCCGCCGCGCCCGCCCCGCGCCGAGTCGCCGCGCCCCGTCGAGTCGCCGCGCCCCGTCGAGCCGCCGCGGTCGATCGAGCCGCCGCGCCCCGCCGAGGCGCCGCCGCCTCCGCCGCGCCCCGCCGCGGCGCCGCCGCCTCCGCCGCGCCCCGCCGCCGCGGCGCCGCCGCCTCCGCCGCGCCCCGCCGCCGCGCCGGACCTCCCCGCGGCGGCTGCCCTCGCGCCGCGCGGTCCCCGGTTCAGCCGCGAGCAGCTCGAGCACCTCGCCTCGGGCCGGATCTCCGACGTGTTCGGCCCGCTCTTCGCCCGGCAGGACGGCTACCGCCGCCAGGTGCGCATGCCCATGCCGCCGCTGCTGCTCGCCGACCGCGTCACCGGGATCGACGCCGAGCCCGGCTCGATGAAGCTCGGCACGATGTGGACCGAGACCGACGTGCGATGGGACTCCTGGTACCTGCACGACGGCGCGATGCCGGCCGGCATCATGATCGAGAGCGGCCAGGCCGACCTCTTGCTCATCAGCTGGCTCGGCGCGGACTTCGAGAACAAGGGCGAGCGCGTCTACCGGCTGCTCGGCTGCGAGCTCACCTTCTACGGCGGGCTGCCGCGCCCGGGCGACACGCTCGTCTACGACATCCACGTCGACGGGCACGCGAAGCACGGCGACGTCCGCCTCTTCTTCTTCCACTACGACTGCCGCATCGGCGGCGAGCTGCGCCTGAAGACGCGCAAGGGCCAGGCCGGCTTCTTCACCGACGAGGAGCTCGCGAACTCCGGCGGCGTCCTCTGGGACGCGGACACCGCCGAGCCCGCGGCGACCGCCCGCCTCGATCCGCCGCGCATCGCCTGCCAGAAATCCGCGTTCGACCGCGCCGACCTCCTCGCGTTCGCGGCCGGCGACGGCGCGGCGGCGTTCGGCCCCGGCTTCGAGCGCCTGAGCACCCACGTCCGGACGCCGCGGATCAGCGCGCCGCCCATGCTCTTCTTCGATCGCGTCGACGTGTTCGACCCGGCGGGCGGCCCGTGGAAGCGCGGCTACCTCAGGGCCACGCTGCCGATCACGAAGGACGGCTGGTACTTCGAGGGCCACTTCAAGGACGACCCGTGCATGCCGGGCACGCTCATGTTCGAGGGCTGCTTCCAGGCGCTCGCGTTCTACATGGCGGCCATGGGCTTCACGGTGGACGCGGACGGCTTCCGCTTCGAGCCCGTGCCCGAGGTCCCCTACCTGCTCCGCTGCCGCGGCCAGGTGGTCCCGACGAGCCGGCTGCTCACGTACGAGGTCTTCGTCGAGGAGGTCCACGACGGCTCCCAGCCGACCGTGTTCGCCGACTTCCTGTGCACGGTCGACGGCCTCAAGGCGTTCCACGCCCGCCGCGTCGGCCTGCGCCTCCGGCCGGACTGGCCGCTCTCGAGCTTCCCCGAGCTGCTCGACGGCCACGTCGAGCCGAAGCCGGTCGCGCGGGTCCCCGGGTCCGAGCTCGGCGCGCCGCCCACAGGCGGCGCCGCCGCGGACGCCGGCGGGTTCCCGTTCGACTACAAGAGCCTGCTCTCGTGCGCCTGGGGCAGGCCGTCGGACGCGTTCGGCCCGCTCTACCGCCGGTTCGACGAGGGCCGGCACGTCGCGCGGCTCCCGGGGCCGCCGTACCACTTCATGAGCCGGGTCCTCTCGGTCTCGAGCCCCATGGCGGCGATGAAGGCCGGCGCGAAGGTCGAGGTGGAGTACGACGTCCCGGCGGACGCCTGGTATTTCGACGAGAACGCGAGCCTCACCATGCCGTTCGCGGTGGTGCTCGAGGCCGCGCTCCAGACGTGCGGCTGGCTCGCGAGCTACGCCGGCTGCACGCTCTCGAGCGAGGGCGCGCTGTACTTCCGCAACCTCGACGGCAAGGGCACGCTGCGCGCCGAGGTCCTGCCGGACGCGGGCGCGCTGCGCACGACGTCGCAGCTCACGAACATCTCGCGGTCGGGCGGCATGATCATCCTGTCGTTCCGGGTCGAGTGCAGCCTCGGCGCCACCCGGGTGTACGACCTCGAGACGGTGTTCGGCTTCTTCCCGAAGGCCGCGCTGGCGACGCAGATCGGCATCCCGCCGAAGCCCGAGGAGGTCGCCGCGCTGGAGGCCCCGTCCGAGTTCGAGGTCGATCTCCGCGCGCGCCCCGAGCGGTACTGCGGGGGCAAGCTCGGGCTCGCGCGGCCGTCGCTGCTGATGATCGACCGGATCGACGGCCTGTGGGAGGGCGGCGGCCGGAAGGGGCTCGGCCGGCTGCGCGCGCGGCGGGACGTCCAGCCGTCGGAGTGGTTCTTCAAGGCCCATTTCCTGGGCGATCCGGTGCAACCCGGCTCGCTCGGCATCGAGGCGATGCTGCAGACGATCCAGTTCTGGATGCTGCACCACGACCTCCACGCGGGCCTCCGCGACCCGCGGTTCGAGCCGGTGATGACGGGGCACGAGCACAGCTGGCGCTACCGCGGCCAGGTGCTGCCGAGCAGCCGGCAGGTGACGGTCGAGACCGACATCCTCGAGGTCGGCCGCGACGATCGCGGGCCCTACGTCGTCGCCGAGTCCTACCTCTGGGTGGACGGCCTCCGCATCTACGGCGCGACGCTCGGCGTGCGCGTCGTCGACGGCGCCCCGCCGCCCCGCCCGCGGCGCGACGTCGGCTTCGACCCGCGCGGCGACGCGCGCCACCTCGCCTCGCTGCCGGGCGCCGTGCTCCGGAGCCAGGGAGCCCGCCCGAGCGCGCAGGCCGCGGGGCGCGCCGCGCCGCCGGAGGCCGAGGTCCGGAGCCCGCAGGCGCTCGCGGGGCGCGCCGCGCCGCCGGAGGCCGAGGGCGCCGAGGAGGTGCTGGATCCGGGCGGCTGGGTGGCGGACCACTGCCCCACCTGGACGGTCCCGGCGCTCCCGGGGATGAGCATGGTCGACCGGCTGGCCGGCGCCGCCTTGCGGGCGCGCCCGGGGAGCGTGGTCGTGGCCGTGGAGGACGTGGTGGTGCTCCGCTGGCTGACCGTGCCGGGCCCGGTGCGCATCAAGGCCGAGGCCACCGGGACGGGCGATGTCCTCGACGTGCGGCTCCTCGCGTGGCGCGAGGCCTCGAACCCCGCGCTCTCGCGGTTCGAGCCCGTGTGCACCGGCCGCGTGCGGGTGGCCGGCGCGTACCCGCCTGCCCCCGCGCCGGAGCCGGCGCTCGACGCGCCCGAGGCCGACGACCCCTACGCGGCGGGCACGCTGTTCCACGGCCCCGCGTTCCAGTACCTGACCTCGCTCCGGCTCGGCGCGCGCGGCTCCTCGGCGGTGCTCGATCCCCGCAAGGGCTCGGTGCCTCCCGGGACGCTGCACCAGGGCATGCTCGACGCGCTGACCCACACGATCCCGCACGACCGGCTGTTCCTGTGGGATCCGGCGAGCCCGCCCGCGCACATCGCGTTCCCGTCGCGCATCCCGTCGCTGCGCCTCTACGGGCCGATGCCCGAGGCGCCGGTGCGCGTCGAGGTGCGCTACGAGGGCCGCGAGGATCGCTTCGTCTCGTTCCGGGTGCAGGCCATCGCGGCGGAGGCCGCCGGCGAGCGCGTCTGGCTGGAGCTCCGCCTCGTCGAGGTGCTCCTCCCGCAGGGGTCGGTGGGCGGCGCGCCGCCCGGGATTCGCCGGGCGTTCCTGCGCGACCGCGCCCCGGTCGACCTCGGCGTCTCGCGGGTCGACGCGGCGTCGGGCGAGGCGCGCTGCAGCCCGGCCGACGTGCGCACGATGGACTGGATGCCGGGCACGGTGGCGCACCTGTACGCTGCGTCGGGCGATCTCGTCGAGGCGGTGGCCGTGAAGGATCACGTCGCGCGGCGCGCCGGCGTGCACCCGTCGACGGTCTCGCTCGCCGGGGTCTCCTCGGCGCAGCCGCTGACGCGCTGGCCGTTCGCGGTGGCGCGCGAGGGCTCCGAGGTCGTGGTCCGCGACGCGGGCCCGCCCGTGATCGACATCGCGCCGGTCCGCCGCTACTGGGGCGCGGCCATGGGCCTCGGCCGGTGGCCCGCGGAGGACCTGTACTTCGGCCTCATCGAGCGGTTCATCCGCCGGGTGCACGTCGCCGATCCCGCCGCGTTCAGCGCGGTGAAGGGCCGGAGCCTGCTCTACCTCGGCAACCACCAGGTCGGCGTCGAGTCGCTCTTGTTCGGCATCGCCGTCTCCGGGCTCACGGAGGTCTCCACGGTCACGCTGGCCAAGGCCGAGCACCGGACGACGTGGCTCGGCACGATGCTCGCGCACTGCTTCGCGTACCCGGGCGCGCGCGATCCGAAGGTGATCACGTACTTCGATCGCGAGGACAAGGCGTCGCTCGGGAGCATCATCGCGGAGCTCGGGGCGGAGATGCAGGGCTCGGGCAAGGGGGTGATGGTGCACGTCGAGGGCACGAGGTCGCTCGAGTGCCGCACGCCGGTGCGCAAGATGAGCGGCGCGTTCATCGACATGGCGCTCGCGGTGGGTGTCCCGGTGGTGCCGGTGCGCTTCGCCGGCGCGCTGCCGCCGGAGCCGCTCGAGAAGCGGCTCGAGTTCCCGCTGGGCATGGGCGTGCAGGACATCTGGATCGGCCGCCCGCTGCTGCCCGAGGAGCTCGCGGGGCTGACCTACAAGGAGCGCAAGGACCTCGTGATCGCCGGCATCAACGGGCTCGGCCCGAGCAACGAGGTCGAGCAGCCGTTCCCCGGCGACCCTGCGTTCGCGGCGTCGGTGGACGCCTGGGTGGCGGAGGCGGGGGTCGGGCACGAGGACGCGACGGTCTTCCGGGTGCTGGAGGCGTGCGCCGACCCGACGCCCGAGACGGCCGCGATCCTGGAGGCGGCGCGGACGGGGCGGCTCGCGCCGCCCGACCCGCGGCGGGCGGACTGGCTGCGGAACCTGGCGGCGCGGCTCCTGGGGAGGCGGCTCGTGGGGTGAGCCGGGGCGGGGATCTATCCCTGCGATCGGATCATCCCGGCCACCCCTGCGCGCGTGCGACGGCGCGGATCGCCTCGACGAGCTCCGTCTCGAAGATCTGGAATGCGGGCAGCGTCCGCAGCGCCTCCAGGCTGACCTCTTCGCCGAACAAGCGGTAGAGGCGCTCGGGCTTTCGTCGCATTCCCCCATCTCGTAAGAGTCGCCCTAGCGTCAGCTTGGGATCGGCCTCGCGCTCCGGCTCGGCGGGGAGCGCTGGCTGCGCTCCGCTCCCGAGCAAGGTCCGGAAGACCTCGGCGTCGACCAGCATCCATGCCTCGGTCTCGCGCACTGGCACGCACGGGACAGCCACGACGTTTGGAGACGCGCACCGGGCGGCGTCGATGCCAGGGTCGATGCAAGCCTGTCGCGCAGATCTCGGATCGCCTGCGCCGTCGGCATGGATGACGAACAGCGTGCATTCCGCCCAGCGGTCGGCGATGGCGGCAGCGATTCGCTCGGCACGCTCGCCCCGCGCTGGGGGCGGAGCATCGATCCCCAGGCTGTCCTCGATGTCGCAAGCGCCGGGAAACAGCGACAAGGCGAGCGAGGAGAGCAGACGATCGAGGAGGGGCAAGAGGAAGTGGTAGTCGCTCGGACCTTCCGCGTAGAGACCTGCGCGGAGGTAAAGCCGTCGTCTGGTCATCCGGCGGCCTCGCTGGCCGCGGCCTGGAGGAGCGTGTCGACCTCGCGCAGCGACAGGATGTGCGCGCCGTCGCCTGGCGCCTTCAGCTCACCCACGGCACGCGCGCGCGTCACGAGCTGGCCGTCACGGCGTACGAGATCCATGAAGCGCAGGTGCTCGGGCCGGTCCCGGAACGCAGCGAGGACGAGAGGGGAGTGGCTGGTGAGGAGGAGCTGCGTGGCCGGCTGAGCTGAGCCAGGAGGGGCTTCGCCTTCTGAAGCCGCTATCTCGCGCAGCAGCGAGAGCAGCGTACGCAGGCGACCTGGATAGATACCGTTCTCCGGCTCCTCCACGCCGACGATGGCTGGACGGGGCTCGACGTGGAGCGCCGTGAGCAGCGCTAAGGCGCGCAGCGTGCCGTCGGAGGCGAGGCGCGCCGGGAGGCGCTCGCCGCCGGAGAGCTTGAACTCGATGCGGAAGCTGTCCTCGTCGGGCACGACATCGAAGCCGGCGAGCCCCGGGATGAGGGAAACCAAATCCGCGCGGATCTCCCCGAGAGTCGGCGCTGGTAGATCGGCCAGGATGGTGGGCAGGTTCGAGGCGTCGGGGGCGAGCGCACTCGAGGCGGTGCGCTCGCTCGGCTCGCGCAGGCGCGCGGCGTCGAGCTGGAGGAGGCGGAAACGGGAGAGCTCCTCGGCGATGACGTGGATGACCGCGTGCCAACCCCTCTCCTGAACGTTTGAAGTATCCAATACCAGCCGCTTGATGTTCTCGTGAATCAGATGACGCAAGACGGCGCTCTTGCTCTGGAGGCCGAGCTGTTCCTTGAGGGCATCGAGCGCCGCGTTCGCCTCTGTGGTCGTGTAGAGAACGTAGCTTCCGATTCCTGTTTTGAACGCTGCGAGCGCAGAGTGCGTTCGCGGACAGCGATAATCCTCCTCCTCCTCGTTCCCGTCTTCGGGCGCGATGAGCACGCGCCGCTCCCGTAGCTTTTCTTCCTCCTGGCGAAAAATGATCTCTCGTCGAGGCGACTGCCCCTCGCTGGTAAGCACGCGAAGGTATTCTTCGGAGATCGCCAGCTCCTCTGCGCCTGATGGACGCGTCCGACGCTCGATGACAAGCTCGTACCGATAACGGGCCGGCAGCGGCGCTGCACCATCTCGAAACGGCGCTGGCGCGCCTCGCAGCAACACCTCGGCTGCGAACCGGATCGTCCTACCCGCCTCACCCCCAGAACGGCTGAACTGATCGACAACCCGCCCCCGCCCGAGCTTGAACGCCTCCTCCAGCGACATGGATGCGAGCTGTCCCAGCAGTGCGATCGCCTCCAGCAGGTTCGACTTTCCCGCCCCGTTCGGCCCGACGAACACCGTCAGCGGCTCCAGATCGACCGCGAAATCCCGCAGCGATTTGAAGCCATCGACCTCGAACCGCGTGATCATCGGTCGAGCCTACCATGCCCGCGCTGCCCTGCGGCTTGCCCACCTCCTTGCTCCGCGTGTCTCGGTCGGATCGACCGCGCTGCTCCGCCGTGGGGCGGTCGATCGGCGGCGAGGCTCATCAGGATGCGGCTCGCGGCTTGAGCCGCGCTGCTTGGTCGCATGCACGCCGGCGCTCGCCGCGCACGCAGCGCGGCGGCCTGGCGGCTCGGCGCCGCGCGACCGCGAGGCTCTCCTCACCACCGGATCGCCGTCGGCTCCGCGACCCAGTTCAGGCTCCCCCCGTCGTAGGGCGGCGGCGGTCGCGTCAGCGCGTACGTCAGCGCCGCGCCGCCCGCCAGCACGGCCGCCGCGCCCGTCCAGAACCACCACGCCTTCAGCACCGATGGCCGCACCGGGACCAGCTTGGCCGTCAGATCCGCCCGCTGCCCTGCGTGCAGATCGAGCGTCGCCGCGTACGTCTCGAACCCGTCGCGCACCACCTCGATCCGGTACTTCCCCGGCGGCCGCTCGATGTCGATCGGCGCGAGCCCCGCCTCGCGGCCGTCCACGCGGACGAGCGCCTGCGCCGGCTCGGCGCGCACCGCGACCCGCGCGGGGAGCAGCTCCAGCCGGAGGTCGAGCGTGGCCCTCTCCCCGGGCCGGTAGGTCTTCTGGACGAACGCATCCTGGCGCCCCGGCCGCGCCGCCCGGAAGAGGTGGACGCCGGGATCGAGCTCCACCGTGAAGGTCTTCTCCGCTGGCGCCTCCGCGCGCCCCGCCGGCGCCGGGAGCGCGATGAAGACCCTGGTCCCGCCTTCGGTGTCCACGCGGAGCGGGCGCCCGTCCACGGTCAGCGGCGTCCCCGCGGGATCCAGCGTCACCGCCACGCGGACGACGAGCTGGTCCAGCTCCGCGACGAACGCCCTGGCGTCGTCGATCTGCGCCTGCGCGAGGCCGTCCGCGCTCGCGAGCACGCGGCGGAAGGTGCGGCGCGCCGCGACGTAACGCCCCAGCGCGCGCTCGCAGAAGCCGATGTTGTACTGGACGATCGGCGCGTCCCGCGCCGCCGCCGCCTCCTCGAAGGCGGCGAGCGCCTCGCCCCACTGCGCGTCCTTCGAGCGCTGCACGCCGAGCAGGAACGCCGCCCTGCCGCGCGCGGTGCGCTCGTCGGCCGCCGGCGCCTCCGCCGGAGCCGCGGGCCCGCTCGGCTCCTCGGCGCTCGCGCGCCCCTCGACCCAAAGCGCCAATCCCGCCGCGACCAGGCCACCCAGGATCCATCGCGTCCGCATGGCGCCTCTCTCCGCCGACGGCCTCGTCATTCGGTCCCGCCGCAGGAGGGCAAGCAGTGGGCGAGCGCGCAGGCGAGGCGAGCGTTGTGCGTCTCCACCGCGGTCGGGAACATCTCCTCGCACGCCGTGAGGCAGGCCTGATCCGCGGATTCGCACTGGACCTGGCAGCTCTCCAGCAGCGCGCACTGGAGATCGTGATGGCAAGCCGCCATCTCGTCGGCGCAGTGCAGGATCTGGCACTCGACACAAGGGTGCAGCGGCTCATCGCCGCAGGCGTCGTCGTCGAAGCAGAAGTGCTCCATGCAGGCGACCCGGTGACCGTAGCGCTCGTAGCCGGCGGCGTGATCCTGGTAGCACTGGCCCTCACAGGGCGGGTAGTCCGCGCCCCCGGGACAAGCCTTGATGCACGCGACGAGATCCTGGCAGTCCTGGTCGTCTCTGCACGCCTGGTAGGTCTCGCAGCAGCGCTCGTCTTCGCACTTGTAACACACGTTCTCTTCCATCGACGCCGGACACGTCTGGTTGAAATCCGGGTCGGTCGCGGCGGGGACCTGCCCGCAGCCGGCGCACCGCGCGCCCGGACCCGAGGCGCGGCAGTCGATGAAGGCCTGCTGCGCGCTCTGACCAGCAGAGCCGGAGACGGGCGGACATGCCCTCTCGCACGCGGCGTCCGCGTCCCCATCGGCGCCGAGCGGGCACGCGTCGAGGCAGTCGAGGTAGGCGGCGCAGCCCGGGTCGGCCGCGCAGGCGTTCACCTGGGACACGCACGCTGTCCCCACGACGCACGCGCCGCACGCGCTCGTCCGGTAGGTGACCTCGCCCCCGCCGGCGCCTCCGCCGGTCCCCGATCCCGTGGTCGCCGCCGTCCCCGCGCTCGCGGGGAGGGGACCCCCGTCGCACGCCGGGGAGAGCGCCGCCGCGAGGGATACGGAGAGCACGGCGAGCACGGGCCGGGTTACCCACGACATACAATCTCCTCGCGAGCGGTGACAGCGTTTGGCGTTCTTCGGTCGGCGAGAGCGGCAATCGATCTTCGATCTTCGATCTTCGATGTTCGATATTCGAGCTTCGAGCTTCCTTCGATCGCGCTTGGCTCCGGCTCCCCTGGATGATAGCAGTGATGCTACCCGTGGCGCCGGTCGAACGGCAACGAGAAAGGCGGAACGTGGTGGAGCCGAGGCGCGCGCTCTCGAGGCTCGCCGTGCTCAGCATGGCTGTGCACGCGAGCTCCTGCGGCGGGCGAGAGCGACCGCAGCTCCTCGTCGTCGTGGACACCGACGCGCCGGTCGCCGCGCAGCTCCTCGCCGATCCGTCGATCTCGCCGGAGGCGGTCGTCGATACGGTGCGGTTCGACAGGTTCGACGACGCGTGGCGCCCGAGCTGCATCGACGACGTCGACTGTACGGCCAACTTCGTGCTGCCGGATCCCTCCTCGTGGCCGTTCTCCTTCGGGGTGGCCACGCCCGACGCGGGCAGCGCCGTGCTCCGCCTGCGCATCCGGGCGTTCCGCGGCGCCGTCGCCACGAGGGGCAAGGACGCCGTCGAGGGCAGGGCGTTCTCGACCATCGATCCTCCGCCCGAGGCCGCGATCGACCGGCTGCTCGAGGTCGCGCTCCCCTCGTCCGGCGTGGAGACGGCCCTGCTCGTGCTCTCGGCCGACTGCCTCGGCGTGCCCGCGTCGCTGCGGGATCCGCCGCGCACGTGCCTCGACGGCGCCCGGCGCGCGGCGGCCCCCGCCGAGGGCGTCGTCGCCGGCCCGGCCCCCGCGACGCGGGCCGGCACGTGGCCCCGCGCGCGCGAGGTGCCCTGCGGGGCCGCGCCGCCGGGCGCCGACGCCGTCTGCATCCCGGGCGGGCTCGGCTTCCTCGGCCAGGCCGAGCTCGCCGACGTCGACGAGCAGAGCGACGCCGCCGCCGCGCCCCCGCGGCCGATCTACGTGAGCCCCTTCTTCATGGATCGAACGGAGTTCACGGTCGGCCGCTTCCGGGATCTGCTGAACGACGGCCTCCTCGACGCGGCGGGCGAGCTCCCCAGCGGGCCCGATCCGGACAGGGGCGCGCTCGCGGGCTGCCGCTGGCTCGGCGCCGCGGACGGCGCGAACGACGAACACCCCCTCAACTGCCTCTCGTGGACGCTCGCGCGGGAGGCGTGCACGGCGAGCGGCGGCGATCTGCCGACCGAGGCGCAGTGGGAGCACGCGGCGCGCGGTCGAGGGCAGGGGCGCGTCTATCCCTGGGGCGACGCGTCGCCCGCGTGCTGCACGGCGAGCGCTGGGCGCGGGACGCTGTGCCCCGGCGGGCCGGGGCCGGAGGAGGTCGGCGCCCATCCGCCGTCGCCGGCGTGCGGCGGCCTCGGCGACGTGTCCAGGGATGGCGTCCTGGATCTCGGCGGGAACCTGAGCGAGCTGTGCGCCGACAGGCTGGTTCCTTACGGAGAGGGCTGCTGGGGCGCTCCCGGGATCTTCATCGATCCCCGGTGCGACGACGACACCACGAGGTCGCGCGCCGCCCGCGGGGGAGACTGGGCCAGCGGCCCCGCGAACACCCGATCTGCGTTCCGGAGGGGCGATGTGCTGGACGCGCTGCACGGCTTCCGGTGCGTTTACGCGGGAGGGGCGCCGTGACGGCCCGGCGCTCCCTGGGGGCGCTCGCGGCCGCGGGGCTCCTCCTCTCCGGGTGCGAAGCGGAGCCTCGCCAGTGGCTCGTCAGCGTCTCGACGGACGCGCCGGTGCCCCGGTTCGGCGATCACCTGCTGCTCGAGGTGATGGGCCCCGACGCGAGCTGCACCGGGTGCATGCGGCTCATCGGGGTGGACGGGCCGGACAGCCTCCCGGTCAGCTTCGGTGTGGTCCCGCGGAGCGAGGGCGCCGCCGTGCGCGTCCGCGCGCGGCTCTACCGGGCCGAGCAGGCGGGCCCCGACGGCCTGCCCGACGCCGCGGCGCTGATCGACGCCGTCGCCGTGCTCCCGCCGCTGCTCGAGGGCGAGACGCGCGTGGCCCTCGACCTGTCCATGCGCTGCTTCGGCGTCCCGAGCGCCCCCGGGGAGGGCGCGACCTGCGACCCGGAGACGGGCGCGCTCGCGCCGGAGCCGGTGCTCCCGCTGCTCTCCGACGTCGCGCCCCAGCCCCGACCCGGCTCCTGGCCGGGCGCGGCCCCGGTGCCCTGCGCGGGGCCGGCGCCCGCCGGCATGGTGTGCGTGCCCGGGGGGGTCTTCCTGCTCGGCGCGCCCCGACCGGGCTTCGCCGTCGATTTCGACGAGCTGAGCCAGCCCGAGCACCTCGTGCGGCTCGGCGCCTTCGCCATCGACGTGGACGAGGTGACCGTGGGCGCGGTCCGGGAGCTCGTGGCGACAGGGCAGCTCCGGTCCGAGCCCGGCGTCAGGGACGTCGACGCGCCGGGGTCCGGCCGGGGCGCGTGCACGTATCTCGGCGCCGAGGCTCGCGACAACGACGCCTCATCGGTCAACTGCGTCACGCACGCGCAGGCGGAGGAGGTCTGTTCCGCGCTGGGGAAGCGGCTCCCGACCGAGGCCGAATGGGAGTATGCGGCCGGCAACCTCGCCGACGAGACCGCCTATCCGTGGGGCAACGGCGGCGATCTCTGCGCAAAGGCGCTGCTCGGCAGGGGCCGGCACCCCATGGAAGCCGACGCGGGTGTGTTCGAGAACGCCGGCTGTCGTCCGCTCGGCGGGACGGTGCCCTGGGGGCCTGTCGCCGGAGGCGCGCCGGGCGACGTGACCGCCCTCGGCGTCCGGAACCTCGCGGGCAGCATGTCCGAGTGGATGGCCGACACCTTCGCTCCCTACACGGCGCCGTGCTGGCAGCCGGGCGGAGCGCTCCTCGTCGATCCGGTGTGCCGCGCGCCGGCCCCCGGCGCGGCGCAGGCCTTCTCGTATCGCGGGAGCTCCTGGGCGGGTTACAAGCTCTCGGCGCAGGCGACCGCGCGCGGCCATGACCGGCCGTCGACGTTCAATCAGGCCACCGGCTTCCGGTGCGCGCAATCGATGTGACCGATGTGACCGATGTGACCGATGGGATCGCGCGGCCGAGGATTGGGTCCCGCCGGGAACCACGGTACGCTGCGCTCGTGTCGGACGATCTCCAGGGCTCCTTCCCGGCCGGCAAGGTCATCGCCGGGCGCTTCCGGATCGAGCGCCTCATCGGCCGCGGGGGGATGGGCGAGGTGTACGCGGCCAGGAACCTCGGCACCGGGCGCGACGTCGCGCTCAAGGTGGTTCGCGGCGTCGCCGACGCCGCGCAGACTCGGCGCTTCCTCCGCGAGGCCAGGGCGGCGGCCGCGATCCAGCACCCGAACGTGATCGAGGTGCTCGACGTCTTCGAGGGCGACGATCACACGCCCGTGATGGTCATGGAGCTGCTCCGCGGCGAGCCGCTCTCCGCGCTGCGCAGGCAGAGGGGCGCCCTGCACCTCCACGAGGCGGCGCGGCTCCTCGTGCCGGTCGCCGCCGCGCTCCGCGCCGCGCACGACAAGGGGATCGTGCACCGCGATCTCAAGCCGGACAACATCTTCCTCTCCGAGCCTCAGGCCGGCGGGTGCGTGCCCAAGGTGCTCGACTTCGGCATCGCCAAGGTGCTCGACCCGGCCTCCATCAGCTCGGAGACCCATGGAGGCAACACCAGCACTGGCTCGATCCTCGGGACGCCGCATTACATGTCCTTCGAACAGGCGATGAGCGAGAAGGACATCGATCATCGGGCGGACATCTGGGCCATGGGCGTCATCCTCTTCGAGGCGCTCACCGGCCGGAGGCCGCTCGAGTTCGAGACCCTCGGCGAGATGTACACGGCGTTCCTGCAGCGCGAGGTGCCGTCGATCCGGTCGGCCGTCCCCGACCTGCCCGCGGACGTCGCCGACGTGCTCGATCGCTGTCTGCGGAAGCGGCGCGAGGATCGGCTCGCCGATCTCGGGCCCCTCATCGAGGTCCTCGGCCGCCACGCCGACCCGGCGTCGCCGGGCGCGCTCGCGGGCGGCAAGGTGGTCGGCGCGCTCGCGCCGCTCGCCGCGCCCCCGCGCCCCGCCGCGCCCGCCGCCGTCACGGACCGAGGCGGCCCCGCGAGGTCGCTGAGGCGGGCGGGCGCAGGCGCCGCGCTCCTCGCGGCGCTCGGCGTCGCGGCGTTCGTCGCCCTCCGTCGCCCTCCGGCGGACGCGCCCGCGCCTCCGGTCTCCGCGTCGGCCGCAGCGGAGGGCGCGCCCGCGCCTCCGGTCTCCGCGTCGGCCGCAGCGGAGGGCGCGCCCGCGCCTCCGGCCTCCGCGTCGGCCGCAACGGCGGGCGCGCGCGCGCCCGGTCCGGCGCTCCCTCCGCCCCCCACGCCGAGCGCGGCGGCCCCCGCCGCGCTCGCCCGAGACGATCGCGCGGCGGAGGCCGCCGCGCCGTCCGCGGTGCCTCCCGCGCGGCGCCCTTCGCCCAAGGCGCCCTCCGGGACGACGGCGGCGAAGGCGCCGGCGCCCTCGGCGACGCCGTCCGTGGCGCCTCCGGCGCCGAGCCAGCCGGCGAGGGGGATCGTCGACCAACTCCCGTACTGATGACGACCGGCGCGCTCCGCGTTACCGTGAGCGCACGCCATGGAAGGTCAATGTATCGCCGGGAAGTACCGCCTTGTCCGGCTCCTCGGCAAGGGCGGAATGGGCTCGGTGTGGCTGGCAGAGCACCTGTCGCTCCGCACGCCGGTGGCCATCAAGCTCATCGACGTCGAGGTCGCGAAGAACGCGAGCGCCCGCGCGCGCTTCGATCGCGAGGCGCAGCTCGCCGCGCGGATCCGCAGCGCCCATGTGGTCAAGGTGCTCGACCATGGCCTGACCGACGATGGATTGCCCTACATCGCGATGGAGTGCCTCGCGGGCGAGACGCTGCGCGACCGGCTCTCCGCGCGCGGGCGACTCACGCTGTCGGAGACGTCGAAGATCGTATCTCACGTGTGCCGCGCCCTCGCGCGCGCCCACGAGGCCGGGCTCGTGCACCGCGACATCAAGCCTGAGAACATCTTCATGGCGCGCGAGGATGACGGGGAGATCGTCAAGATCCTCGATTTCGGGGTGGCGAAGGCGACGGACGCGCTCTCCATCGCGGGGATGGATCCCACGCGCACGGGCGCGCTCCTCGGGACGCCTTACTACATGAGCCCGGAGCAGGCGAAAGGCCTGAAGAGCGTCGATTCCCGGTCTGACCTGTGGTCCCTGGGGATCGTGGTCTTCGAGTGCCTCACCGGCCAGCGCCCCTTCACGGCCCCGGCCCTCGGCCCGCTCATCGCGAAGATCCTGGGGACGCCTGCGCCCGCGCTCTCGGCGGCGGCGCCTTCCGCGCGCGTCCCCGCGGAGGTCGAGGCCTGGATGCGCAAGGCGCTCGCCGTCGATCCGGGCGCGCGCTTCGCCTCGGCCAGGGAGCTCGCGGAGGCGTTCCTGGTGGCGTCGGGCACGGCCGACTCGATGGAGCGCGGCCCCTCGGCGGGCCTGCCGGGCGCGCGGTCGCCGTCGGCCGCGGCCTCCCGGTCCGAGGCGTGGGACACGGCCGACACCGTGGCCCTGGCCTCGAACGGCGCACCCCCGCCGGCCGCCGCGACGCTGCCGGCCGGGGCCGCGACGCTGGCGGTCGCCGCCGTCACGCCGCCGGCCGTCGCGCCGTCGGCCGCCGACGCGCCGCGCGCCCCGGCGTCCCCCCTGGCCTCGGCGGCGGCGCCCGGGGCGGTCGCGGCGGCGCCGCCGGCGGTGCGCGGCCTGATCTGGGCGGTCGTCGTGCTCGGGATCGCGCTCCTCGCGGTGGGCGGCGTGCTCGCGGCGACCCTCCTGCGGTGAGCGGCGCCGCCGGTCTCGCGGCGCGCGGGCGGGCCCCCGACCCTCGGGCGCGGCGCCTCGACGCTCCGCCCCGACCGCGGCCGCGGTCGCCGGGTCGCGCGGTGCGCTGCCTTCCCGCTTGATCGCGCCGCGACGCGGGAGATACCCTCCGCGCATGCGCCGCCTGGTCTCGTGCGTCCTTCTCCTCTCCTCGTTCGCCCTCGCGCCGGGTTGCGCGACCTACAATCAGGATCTCGATCGTGCCCGCAGCCACTACGAGGCGAACCGGTTCGAGCAGGCGCTGGCGCTGTTCCGCGTGCTCGAGCACGACATGGACTCGTTCTCGGTCCCGGAGCGGGCGCAGTACGCCTACCTCCGGGGCATGACGGACTACCGCCTGGCCGATCTCGCGCCCCAGGGCACCGGTGTCGCCGATCCGCGCAAGGGCTACCGCGACAACGCGCGCCACTGGCTCGGGCTCGCCGCGGCGATCGAGAAGCAGACCCCCGGCGGCATCACGAGCGAGCAGAAGGGCCGGCTCACCGAGACGCTCGCGGATCTCAACCGCGACGTGTACGGCGGCGCCGAGACGCTGCCGGAGGGCGGCGCCGCGCCCGAGGGCGGGCCGCAGCCCGATGCTGCGCCGGCATCGCCCGCCGAATCGCCGGAGCCCGCGGCGCCCACGCTCTGACCGCGGCGCGCCTGCGTCCGCGGCGCTCGCGCCCCTGCGCGTCACCGGCGCCCGCGCGCCTGCGTCGTTCCGCCCCCTGCATCGTTCCGCGCGCCTGCATCGTTCCGAGCGCCCGCGTCGTTCCGCCCCCTGCATCGATACCGCGCGCCTGCATCGTTCCGAGCGTCCGCGTCGTTCCGCGCGCCTGCGTCGTTCCGCCCCCTGCATCGATACCGCGCGCCTGCATCGTTCCGAGCGTCCGCGTCGTGCCGCGCACGGGTACTGCACCGCGCGCTCGTGGTGCGCTTCGTGCGAGCGTCCCACCGTGTGGGCGCGCTGGATGGCCTGGACAGGAGCTGCGAGAGGAGACGTGGGGCGGGGCGCCGTGCGTGGCGCTGTGGGATCGCTGGTCAGCCGGGTCGCGCTACGACATCCGCCGGCGCAGCGATTCGATCTCGTCCTTCGCGGCGAGCTTGTGTTTCTTGAGCTGGGCTGCCTCCATCCTCTCCCCCGGTGTTAAGAACGCCCGCCGACCCAGCTGCCTGAGCCGCGAATCGAGCTCGCGATGACGCGCTTCCGCCATACTCAGCCGCTGCTCCGGGCCGACCGTCGTCACCGCGCGGGGAGAGATGATCTGATGCTTCATGTACCCACCTCCAAGGCCCACAACAGGGCCGTGATGCCTTCGAGAGCCCACAACAGAAGCCCTCGTTCTGATCGTCGCTGGAGAGGAGATCGCCGCCGCGAGCTATGAGCGAACAGCGGCCTGTGGAACGAAGCGAGATTACCGCATCATGGCGGCTCGATGCAGGCTTTTTGTCGGGGGGTACCCTCTGTAACATCCCGGATCAGCAGCTGAAACCAGGGATTGCCCTACAGGCGCGCAGCAGTACACCTTCGTTCCGGACGGCCAGGCTGGCATCTCCGTCCGCGCGAGAGGGACAACCTCGACCGTGGGGCTATTCTTCCCGGGCCATGTCGCTTCCCCACATCGCCCCGCTCGCCGCCCTGACCGCTGTGGTCGCCCTGGTGGGATGCACCTCCGAGGCCACGGCGCCGGCCCCGGCGCGGTCCCCGCGGGCGGCCTCGGCGCGGGCGCCGGTCGAGCTCGCGCCGGTCGTCGTCTCGCCCTACTCGGACGCGGAGCTCGCGGCGGAGTTCGAGCGGGCGCGCGCGCTGCTCCTGGCCGACAAGGCGCGCGAGGCGGCGCCCCTGTTCGATCGGCTGGTCCGCCTCGCGCCGGACGGCGAGGTCGCGCCCCCCAGCCTGTTCAACGCCGGGCTCGCGCACGAGGCGCTCGGCGATCGCGCGCTCGCGGCCGAGCGCTACCGCGAGGTCGCGCGGCGCTTCCCGGATCACGCGGTCGCGCGCGGCGCCCTCTTCCGGCTCGCGCGCGCGGCGGCCGCCCTCGAGCGGTGGCCCGAGCTCGTCGAGGTCGCGCGCCGCCTGCTCCGCCTCGGCGATCTGAGCGTCCTCGAGGCGATCGAGGCGCGCGGCGCCCTCGCGCTCGGCCTCGTCGAGCAGGATCTCGTGGATGAGGCGGCGCGTCAGGTCGGGCTCGCGCGCGATCTCATCGAGGCGCACCGGCTGGGCGAGGCGGGCAAGCCGCCGCTCGAGCTCGCGCAGGTGAGCTTCGCGCTCGGCGAGGTGCGGCGGCGCCGGAGCGAGGCGATCACCTTCGCGCCGGTGCCGGCGAACTTCGCCGAGGCGCTGGAGCGGCGCTGCCAGGGGCTGCTCGACGCGCAGAGCGCCTACACCGAGGCCATGCGGAGCCTCGACGCCCACTGGTCGGCGATGGCCGGCTACCGCATCGGGCAGCTCTACAAGGAGCTCCACCGCGACGTGATGCGGGTCCCGCCGCCGCCGAGCGCCGACACCCCGAGGAAGAAGCAGCTCTTCGAGGGGGCGATGCGCCTGCGCTACCGCGTGCTCCTGGAGAAGGGGCAGAAGATGCTGGCGGGCACCGTCCGCCTCGGCGATCGCACCGGGGAGGCGCCGCTGTGGGTCCTCCGGGCCCGCGACGCGCAGCGCGAGATCGAGCTTTCGCTCGCCGACGAGCAGGCGGCCCTGGCGCGGCTCCCGTTCACCGAGGCCGAGCTCCTGGCCGCGCTCGACGCCCTGAAGACCGAGCCGCCGCGGCGGCCGTGATCCCCGCGCCGGCGGCGGCCTGAGCGCCGCGCGGGCGGCGGCCCTGGGGCCCCGCGCGGGCGGCGGCGGCCGGGCGCGCGGCGCTCAGTTCAGCGTCGGCTCGCACCCGAAGAGCACGTCGAGCTTCGCCTGCACCTCGCCTTGCACCGCCCTGCAGGACGCGGGGCAGAGGACGATCTTCTTCGGTTGCAGCTCGTCGTCGTAATACCACCCTGGCCCCGCGCCGCAGTCGGCCTCGCCGTCGGCCTTCGGGATCTCCAGCGCGCTGGCGCTCGCCGTCGCGAACTTCACCGCGACCCGGCTCGTGTCCAGCGTCGCGCCCGCGGGCGGGTCGGGGATGAGGAGCTCGCACGGCAGCGCCGACGCGCGGATCTCGGCCATCTTCGCCGAGAACGCGGCGACGTCCGCGGTGACGTCGAACGCGCGCGCCGTCCCGCCCGCGGCGGCGATCTGATCCAGGTTGGCCACGGTCGAGCCTTCCACGGCGATGACGTACGTCTGGACGCCGTTGTAGTTGAGCGCCCGCTGCGCGATCTGCGCGGTGCTCGCGACGGTGTTGTCGGCGCATCCGGAGGGATCGCCGTCGGTCGCGAGCACGACGATGACCTTGTGGGACGGGTTCGCGTCCTTGTAGGCGGTCGCGTTCGAGAGCACCCCCTGGAGGGCCGGGCGCATGGGCGTCCCCCCGCCCGGCGCGGTGCCCTGGATGGAGGCGCAGATCTCCGGCGTGTGCAGCGGCAGCTCGCCGATGGCGACCGCGAGCTCGTCATAGGCCGCGTGCTCGCAGTCGTTCGTTCCATTGTTGCCGCGCGGGAAGTAGGTCAGCCCCACGTTCATCCCGGCGGAGGCGGCGTCGTTCACGAACGTGGAGAGCGCGCTCGTGACGCCGCTCCATTTCGCGCCGAGCATGCTCCCGGAGCGATCGAGCAGAATGAGCATGTCGAGCGGCATGAGCGCGGCCGCCGCGCTCGTCTGGGCGCAGGAGGACCCCTCGTCGAAGCCGCCATCGCCGGTCGCGCCGAACCCTGCCCCCCCGAGCGACGCGCCTCCGCCCGTGGCGCTCGCGCCGAAGGTGCCGCCTCCGCCGCCCCCGCCGTCCTCCGGCGGATCGACGCGCGCGGGCCTCCTCTCGTCGGTGGCCGCGCAGCCGCCCGATGGCGCGGCCAGCCCGGCGGCGACGAGGAAAGGGGCAAACACCAAATGACGTCGGAAGGACATCTCTGCGCTCCTCTTCAAATTGATGCGACGTGGCTCGCGGTCGCGAGGGCTCCACGCGCGAAGTGGTCTGTCTATCGAGGGGTGGCCGAGCTCCGAGACGATCTCGTCAGCATACTGCAACTCTCGAGGGAGGGGCGATAGGGGCTCTCCGGTTTGTGGGCCTTCTTGGTGACGTGATGTCTTTGCTCTCGTCGCTGTCTTTGCTTTCGTGGCTCCTCACGGCCCCTCGCGGCGCGAGAGGCCTCGTGTGCTCGTCGCCGCCGCGCGCCGCGCGGCCGCCGGTGGCCGCGGCGCGCGCGGACCGTTCCGGGTGCTCGCGCGCCGGAACATCATGTTTCCTTGCGCAGCCGCGAAGGACGCGTAATTCCCACGAGGTGCGTCACGCTTGCTGGAAAGAGGCGAACATGACTAGGTGGATTCCATGGGTAATTTCCGCTGTCGCCCTGACGGATCTCGGCTGTTCGACCGCGACGTCCGCTGGCAGCTCGGGCGCGTCGGGTGACGGCGGCGCTGCCGGCGCGGCGGGCGCGAGCGGCGGTGGCGGCGGGGGCGGGGCCGCCGCTCCGTGCGAGATCGACTGTTCGCTCGTCCCGACGCCGCAGTGCATGGCGGCCGTGTGCAACGCGGCGACGCGCAAGTGCGAGCTCGTCCCCAGCGCGGGCGGGGAGCCCTGCGACGACCGGGACGCCTGCACGGTCGGCGAGGCGTGCGCGGACGGCGTCTGTCAGGGCGGCGCCCAGGAGGACTGCGGCATCGAGCCGGACAGCTGTCATGTCGTCACGTGCGTCGACGCGCGCGGCGAGCCCCGCTGCGGGGTGGAGCCGAAGGAGGACGGGGCGCCGTGCGCGACGGAGGATCGCTGCGTCCTCAACGCCGCGTGCGCGGACGGCGCCTGCGTCGGGACCCAGCGGGATTGCTTCTTCTTCCAAGTGCCGGACTCCTGTCATGTGGGCGCGTGCAACCCGGCCACCGGTGCGTGCGAGGCGGTCCCCGGGAACGAGGGCGCGCCGTGCGCGGACTCCGGCGACCTCTGCATGGTCGGCAAGACCTGCCAGAGCGGCCGCTGCGAGGGAGGCGTCCCCAAGGACTGCAGCGCGCTGAGCGCCGGATGCAACGATGGCGCCTGTGATCCGGGCTCTGGCAATTGCTATGCTGAGCCGATCGCGCCGGGCGGCGCCTGCCTCGCCGGGACCGACGAGTGCAATCGTGGCGTCTGCGACGAGCACGGCGCCTGTATTTCCATGCCTACCCCCGGGGCGTCGTGCTCCTCACAGACGGTCGGCTGCACGCGCGGCGTCTGCAGCGACGCCGGGGTGTGCACGGCGCGCTCGGTCCCCGACGGGGGCGTCTGCGTCGACAGCGACTGGTGCACCGTGGGGGAGTCCTGCCTGGCCGGCGTCTGCCAGGGCGGCGGCGCCGCGGCGACGCCGGCCGTCTATTTCCGGGATACGTTCGAGAGCAACGCGGCCGGGTGGGAGCTCGGTCCGACCTGGCAGATCGGCCCGGCGGCGGCGTCCACCGGGCAGACCTACGGGCACGCCGATCCGGCGCTCGATCATACGGAGACGCCGGACAACGGGGTGGCCGGCGTGGTCATCGGAGGGAACGCGCCCCCCGGCGTCCACCCGTATTTCTATCTGACGAGCCCTGTGATCGACGCCGATGTCGAGGGCGGCGTGTATCTGACGTTCTGGCGCCTCCTGAACAGCGATGAGGCGCCCCACATGACGAACCGGGTCGAGGTCTACGACGGCGTCCGGTGGAAGGTGCTCTTCGAGTCGGGGACCTACCCCGGCGTCCGCGACCCGGCCTGGACGAAGATCCGTTACGACCTGACCCCCCACAAGAGCGCGCGCCTGCGGATCCGGTTCGGCTACCAGATCGGGCGGGACTCCTTCGTCGACACCGTGTCGAGCTGGAACATCGACGACGTGGAGATCGCGAACGCGGCTTGCCCGTAGCGCGCGACTCAGAGGCTCGGGCCAGCGAGGCGCGGAGGGCGCGCGGCCGCACAGGGGCGCTGCGCGCTCCGCGGCTCCGCTCGGAGGCTCGAGGAGCCGCCGCCCCGATTCACCGCTCGACGACCGGCGCGAGCGCGGCGGCGATCGCGCGCGAGACCTCCTCGACCGTGCCGCCCCCGTCGACGTGGATGACGCGGTCCCCCGGCACGAGCTCCTCCGCCCGGCGGTAGGCCTCCGCGAGCCGCGCCTGCAGCTCGGTCTTCTCGAACAGCTCCTCTGCCCCCCCGCGGCCGCGGCGCCGCTGCTCGGCGATCTCCGGCGCGACGTCGATCACCACCGTGGCGTCGGGCCGCCGTGCGTGACGGTTCAGCGTCCGGATCCACCCAAGAATATCCCCGGGCTCCCCGCCGCCGGCGGCCGTCGTGGACTGGTAGGCGAGGCTCGAGAGGTCGTAGCGATCCGAGATCACGACGTACCCGTCGCGGAGGAGCGGCTCGACCTCGGCGCCGAGGTGATCGAGGCGGTCGGCCGAGAAGAGGAGCGCCATCACCTCGGCCTGGCGGGCGCTGGGCAGCGAGATCCGGTGGGTCAGCACCTGCCGGAGCAGCGCGCCCACCGGCCCGGCGCTCGGCTCGCGCGTGACGTGGACGAGGCGCCGCGCGGCCCTGAGGTGCGCCGCGTAGCGCTCGGCCTGCGTGCTCGTGCCGGCGCCGTCGATGCCCTCGAAGACGAGGAAGACGCCGCGGCCGGCCTGTCCGGCCGGGCGCGGGGACGGGGCGGGGCCCTCCTGCTCGGCGCTCGTCCTCGCCATCATCTAACCGTTCTCCTCGACCGCGACGGGCGCCGCGTCCTCCCCGAGGACGACGTTGTCGATGAGGCGCGCCGCCCCGAGGCGGACGGCGACCGCGAGCAGGGCCCGGTCGCCGACCGCGGCCTCCTCGCTCCAGATCGCGAGGGACTCCGGGTCGGCGAGGTCGACGTAATCGATGCTCGTCGCGACGGCCGCGAGGCGCGCGCGCGCCGGCCCGAGGAGCGCGGCGGGGCGCCGCTCGCCGCGGGCGAAGGCGCGGCACGCCTCGGCCAGCGCGCGCGGGATGGCGCGCGCCGCGCTCCGCTGCTCGGGCGAGAGGTACGCATTGCGCGACGACATCGCGAGGCCGTCGGGCTCGCGCACCGTCGTCGACCCGACGACCTCGACGGGCAGGAACAGGTCGGCGGCGAGCCGCCGGATCACCTGGAGCTGCTGGTAGTCCTTCCGGCCGAAGACGGCGACGCACGGGCCGGCGAGCGCGAGCAGCTTCGTGACCACGGTGGCGACGCCCTCGAAGTGCCCGGGCCGGTGGACGCCGCAGAGCGGGGCCGCGGTCGCGCCGACGCGCACGCGCGTCTCCTCGCCGGGCGGGTACATCGCGTCGACCTCGGGCGCGAACACGCCGGCGGCGCCGGCCTCGGCGCAGGCGGCACGGTCGCGCTCGAGCGTCCGCGGGTAGCGCCCGAGGTCCTCGCCCGCGCCGAACTGCGTCGGGTTGACGAAGACGGTCACCGCGACGAAGTCCGCTCTCCGCCGCGCTTCCGCGATCAGCGCGAGGTGTCCAGCGTGGAGCGCGCCCATCGTCGGAACGAGGCCGACGCGGCTTCCGTCCGCGCGCGCCCGCGCGCAAGCGCGCCTCAGCTCGTCCGGATGTCGCCAGAATTCCATGGGCGGACCCTACCAGACCTGGGCTAAATTCGGAGCTTCGACCATGATCGACCTGCCCTCTTCCAGCGATACCACCTTCGCCTCGGGCCCAGGTGGCGACTCGGACACCGCTCAGGCCGACCGGCCCGCCGCGGGCTCCGGCGACGCGGCCGGCGCGAGGTCGGGGGCGAGCGCCGCCCCGGCGAGCGGCCCGGTGTCGATCCCGGCCGCGTCGGGGCCGATCCCGATCGAAGGGGACCCGAATCATTACCTGAACCGGGAGCTCTCGTGGCTCGAGTTCAACGCGCGGGTGCTGGCGGAGGCGAGGGCGCACGAGGTGCCGCTGTTCGAGCGCCTCAAGTTCCTGAGCATCTTCTTCTCGAACCTCGACGAGTTCTTCATGGTGCGCGTCGCCGGCCTCCAGGCGCAGACGCAGCGCACGATCGCGGAGGTCCCGCCGGACGGGCTCACGCCGCACGAGCAGCTCGTGGCGATCGGCGCGCGGGTCCACGCGCTCGTCGACGACGCCTACCAGCTGTGGAACTCGGACCTGATCCCGGCGCTCCAGCGCGCCGGCATCGTGATCGTCAAGCCGGACGAGCTCGGCCCGACCGAGCTGAGCGCGCTCGACGATCGGTTCCGCACCGACATCTTCCCGATCCTCACGCCGATCGCGATCGACCCGGGGCACCCGTTCCCGCACCTGCGCAACAAGATGATCAACCTCGGGATCATGTTCTCCCGGGAGCACGAGGCGCAGGAGCCCGGCTTCGCGGTCATCCAGGTGCCGCCGATGCTGAGCCGGCTGATGAAGGTCCGCGTGGAGGGCGCGACGCGCGCCTTCGTCCTGCTCGAGGACGTGATCGCCCGCCACGTGAAGGATTTCTTCCCCTCCGGCAGGCTGCGCGGCACGTACCCCTTCCGCGTCACCCGGAACTGGGACCTCGAGATCGACGAGGAGGAGGGCGAGGACCTCCTCGAGACGATCCAGGCCGAGCTCCGCCGGCGCGACCGCGGCAACGCCGTGCGGCTGGAGATCGGCATCGGCGAGGGCGCCGGCACCTCGGTCCAGCGGCTCTGCCGTGCCCTCAAGGTCGACGCGTCGCTCGCCGTCTACCGGGTGCCCGGGCCGCTCCACATCGCCGATCTCATGGGCATCGTCGCCGACGACGAGCGCCGCGAGTACCGCGACGAGCCGTTCTCGCCGCAGGTCCCGCCGCTCTTCCGCGACGTCGAGGACATCTTCGCCGTCATCCGGGAGCAGGACGTGCTCCTGCACCACCCGTACGAGTCGTTCGATCCGATCGCCGAGTTCGTCTCCCGCGCGGCGGACGATCCGAACGTCCTCGCGATCAAGCAGACGCTCTACCGGACCGGCGGCGACTCGCCGATCTTGAAGGCGCTGGCGCGCGCGGCCGAGAGCGGCAAGCAGGTGACGGCCATCGTCGAGCTGAAGGCGCGCTTCGACGAGGCGAGCAACATCCAGTGGGCGAGGACGCTGGAGCAGAGCGGCGTGCAGGTGATCTACGGCCTGCTCGGGCTGAAGACGCACGCGAAGGCGCTGCTCGTCGTGCGGCGCGAGAAGGACAAGCTGCGCCGCTACGTGCACCTGTCGACGGGCAACTACAACCCGCAGACCGCGCGGCTCTACACCGACATCGGCCTGTTCACCGCGAACCGGGAGATCGGCGAGGACATGACGTCGCTCTTCAACCTGCTGACCGGCTACAGCGCGCCGCCCAAGTGGAACCGCCTCATCGTGGCGCCGCTCGGCCTGCACGAGGCGGTGCTGGGGCTCATCGCGCGCGAGGCGGCGCACGCGCGGGCCGGGCGCAAGGCGGAGATCGTGGCGCAGATGAACGCGCTCGTGGACGTCGACGTCATCGACGCGCTCTACGCGGCGTCGCAGGCCGGGGTCGACATCAAGCTCGCGGTGCGCGGCATCTGCTGCCTCCGGCCGGGGATCCCGGGGCTCTCGGAGCGGATCCAGGTGCACGCGATCGTCGATCGCTTCCTCGAGCACAAGCGGCTGTTCCGGTTCGCGAACGGCGGCAGCGAGGAGGTCTACATGTCGAGCGCCGACTGGATGCCGCGCAACTTCCACCGCCGGGTCGAGCTGATGGTCCCGATCATCGAGCCGGCCATCCGCTCGCGCGTCGACGACATGCTGAACACCGTGACCTCGGACACGGCGAAGACCTGGGAGCTCGCGAGCGACGGCAGCTACCACAAGCTCCAGGTGCCGAGCGGCGCCCCGCTGCTGCGGTCGCAGCAGCGCTTCATCGAGCTCGCGCGCGAGCGGGTGAAGCTCAGCGATCCGCTGGCGCGCGGCGGCGGGCGCTTCCACATCCTCCGCGTGCCCGCGAGCGCGCCGGACGGCGAGTCGCGGCACCGCAAGGGCGGCAAGAAGAAAAAGAGCCTCTCCTGACCGACGGCGCGCCCCGGCGGCCTCGCGCGGGCCGGGCGCGGGCGAGGGGGGCGCTGTCAGAGCCGCGATGCGCGGCGCGGGCGAGGGAGCGGCGTCAGAACCGCGTCCGCAGCGCGGCGGACCCGGGGCCGAACGAGAGCGTCGTCTGGGCGGGCTGCTCGGGCGCCTCGGCGGTGGCCGGCACCTTCCTGCCGCCGATGACCCAGAGCGGGATGCCCACGGCGAGCATGATGCCGCCGCCGATCGCGACGAGCGCGCCGGCGACCTGGCGGGGGCCGTCGGTGCGCGTGTCGCAGATGCCCGTGGAGCCGCCGAAATCGCAATAGATCTCGTAGCGCTCGCTCGCCGAGGCGAGCAGGCCGGTGCCGGCGAAGAACGCGATCGTGCCGCCGGCGGTGAGCGCGATGCCGCCCGCCATCAAGCCCGGGCTGTTCCGGCGCAGCGGGACCGGCGGCGGCGCAGGCGGGATCTCCTCGGCGCGCGCCGGGTAGCCCGGCGGGAGCGGCGGGTAGGCGCCGCCGTAGGGCGGGTAGCCGCCGGGGTAGCCGGGCGGCGGGTAGCCGGGCGGCGGGTAGCCGGGCGATGCGCCCGGCACGGGCGGAGGGACCTGCTGCGGCGGCGCGGGGTACGGCGGCGCGGGGTACGGCGCCGCGGGGTACGGCGCCGCGGGGGAGGGCGGCGCCGCGCCGTCCGGCGCAACGGGAGCCGGCGTCGCGGCGGCGGGCGCCGCGGGGGGAGCGCTGCCGGGCTGCGGCGCAGCGGCCGGCGGCGCCGCGCCCGGTTGCGCCGCGCCCGGTTGCGTCGCGCCCGGTTGCGCCGCGCCCGGCGGCACAGCGGCCGCGCCGGGCTGCCGTGGAGCGGCCCCTGGATGGGCGGGCGGCGCCGCAGGAGGCTGCCGTTGCGGCGCCGGTTGCGCGGCCGCGGTCGCCACGACGAGGAAGCCGGACAGCGCGACGCCGAGCGGCACGGCGAGCGTCCGCCCGCAGGAGAGCGGCGATCGGCGCGGCGGTCGGGCGGCGTCGGGCGAGGCATTCAAGCGAAGCATCTCGGGCGTCCTTTCATCGCAGCGTTTCGGTCATTCGTAGGGAGCGTCGGCGGGCGTTGGCGCTGGCTCCGGCCGCGGCGTGGCTCCAGCCGGCGGCGTGGCTCCAGCCGGCGGCGCCGCTCCGGCTTGCGGCGTCGCTCCGGCCTGCGGCGCCGCTCCGGCTTGCGGCGTGGCTCCGGCCGGCGGCGTCGTGCCCGCTGCCTGCGTTGCCGAGGCCTGCGGCGTGGCTCCGGCTGGCACGGCGGCTGGCTTCGCCGCGCTCGGGCGCTTCTTCGGCGGCGCTGCCGCCGCGGACGCGGCGCCCGTCGTTTCCGCCTGCGGGCCGGCGCTGGCCGCAGCGCGCTGCGACGCTGCAGCGCTCGCCGGCGCCGCTGCGGTCGCTTCGGCCGTCACGATGGTCGGCGGCGACGGGTCGACGGGAGGTCGCGCCGGCGGCTCGCTCGCCTCCGCCGGCGCAGCAGGAGGCGCGCTGGAGGGCTCCGGCGCGGCGCGCTCCTGCGGCGGGCGAGCGGCGCTCGCGGGCTCTGCCTTGGCGCGCTCCGGCGCGCGTGGCGACTGCGCGGCGAACACGATCACCGCGGCGAGCGCCACGAGGCCCAGGAAGACGAGGAGCACGCGATCTCTCCCCGCCTTCGAGCGCGCCCCGCCGCCGCGGGCTCGCGCGGGCTCCGCGGCCTTCGCGGCGGCGCCGCGGGCTCGCGCGGGCTCCGCGGCCTTCGCGACGGCGCCGCGGGCTCGCGCGGGCTCCGCAGCCTTCGCGGCGGCGGCTCCGCCCGCTCGCGCGCGGAGCCCGTCGTCTCCCTCGCGTCGCTCGCGGTCCGTCGCGGGATCGACCCGTGCTCGATCCGCCGCGCCGTCGACCGGGTCGCTGCGCGACGGCGGCCCCGCGATCCTCGCGTCCACGCGGGACGCAGCCCCTGACGCGGCGCCGCTCTGCGGCGCCTTCCGCCGGCTTTCTTTACGCTGAGCGCGTGAAAGCTTCTTCGCCACGCAGCGACCGTACCGAACAGCAGCCGGGCCGCCAAGAGCCGCCGGCGCGCGTCGGCGTCCGCTTCGTGCCGCGCGCCAGCGCCCTGCGCAGCGCGCCTCCCGAGCGCGCCGCGTCGCCTCGGATCGACGCGGGTCGCGCGCCGGTCAACCGCTGCGAGGACGCGCCCGAGCACCGCGCCCATCGCCGAAGAAGCCGCAGAAGATCAGCGCGCGGACGCATCCAGCAGGAACGGGCGTCGTACCGCTTGACATGGTTCGGCTCCTGGGTATCCTGCGCGTCCCCATCCCTCAGGTGGAAATCCGCGTCTCTATGCCGACCATCAGCCAGCTCATCCGCCAAGGCCGCGAGGCCGCCCGCTACAAGACGGCCTCTCCTGCGCTCAAGTCCTGCCCGCAGCGGCGAGGCGTGTGCGTACGTGTCTATACCACGACGCCGAAGAAGCCCAACTCGGCGCTCCGCAAGGTCTGCCGTGTCAGGCTGAGCAACCAGATGGAAGTGACGAGCTACATCCCGGGCGAAGGCCACAACCTGCAGGAGCACTCGGTCGTCCTCATCCGTGGCGGCCGCGTGAAGGACCTGCCGGGCGTGCGCTACCACGTCGTCCGCGGCACGCTCGACGCGTCCGGCGCCGCCGGGCCGAGCTCCACCAACAAAGCCACCCGCAACCGCAAGCGCTCGAAGTACGGCGTGAAGCGCCCGAAGGCCTGACCGGTCGATAGCCGAGCAGAGGAACGAAGATGCCCCGTCGTCGCGAAGTCCCGAAGCGGAAGATCATTCCGGACCCGAAGTACAAGGACAAGCTCGTCGCCAAGTTCACGAACTCCCTGATGCAGTCGGGCAAGAAGGCGACGGCCGAGGGGATCCTCTACGGCGCGTTCGACATCGTGCGCGACCGCTTCAAGGAGGAGCCGATCGACGTCTTCCGGAAGGCGCTCGACAACGTGAAGCCGAAGCTCGAGGTGAAGAGCCGGCGCGTCGGCGGCGCGACCTACCAGGTCCCCGTCGAGGTCCGCCCGGAGCGGCGCGTCGCGCTGGCGATGCGGTGGCTCGTGACCTACTCGCGCGGCCGCGGCGAGAAGACGATGCGCGAGCGGCTCGCCGCCGAGCTCGTCGACGCGGCGCAGAACCGCGGCAACGCGGTCAAGAAGCGCGACGATACGCACAAGATGGCGGAGGCCAACAAGGCGTTCGCCCACTACCGGTGGTAGGTCGCCGAGGCAGCCAGCGCGGATCCCGGATCTGCGCTGGTTCGCCCATTTGACGGTTTGTCACGTCGCATTCCCAGGCGAGGAGACGCGTAGAGCGAGATGGCACAGTCGACATAAGGATCGGGTTACAGAGCCGGTCTTCTCGAGGGAGCGCGACAGCGCTCGCCGCCCGGAGACCTAGAAAAGCTGCTGCTGTACCCCGACACCCTCTCCAGGTTCAAGTGCCCGCCACAACGGAGGCGGGACGGGCTGGAGAGGGTGTTTTGCATCCTGAGTCCGGAACCCTCACCCCACGCATCACACGACGGAGAAGGAAAAGTGGCACGCGAGTACAGCCTGGAACGGACGCGCAACATCGGGATCATGGCCCACATCGACGCGGGCAAGACGACGGTCACCGAGCGCATCCTTTATTACTCGGGTGTCAACTACAAGATCGGCGAGGTCCACGAGGGCGCCGCCACGATGGACTGGATGGTCCAGGAGCAGGAGCGCGGCATCACCATCACGTCCGCCGCGACGAACTGCTTCTGGTCGCCGGAGCAGGGGCCCCAGAAGGGCGTCTCTCACCGGATCAACATCATCGACACCCCCGGTCACGTCGACTTCACGATCGAGGTCGAGCGCAGCCTCCGCGTGCTCGACGGCGCGGTCGCGGTGTTCGACGGCGGCAACGGCGTCGAGCCGCAGAGCGAGACCGTCTGGCGGCAGGCGGACAAGTACGGCGTCCCCCGCATCGCGTTCATCAACAAGATGGACAAGGTCGGCGCCGACTTCGAGATGTGCGTCGACTCGATCCGCGAGCGCCTCGGCGCGAACCCGGTGGCGATCCACTACCCGCTCGGCGCGGAGGACTCGTTCCGCGGCGTCATCGACCTCGTGACCCTCCGGGCCGCCGTCTTCGACGAGGAGACGAAGGGCCAGCGCTACGAGTGGCAGGAGATCCCGGCCGACGTCCTCCCGCGGTGCAAGGAGCTCCGGGAGAAGCTCATCGAGGCGTGCGCCGACGCGAGCGACAAAGTGATGGAGAAGTTCATCGCCGGCGACTTCGACCAGATCACCGAGGAGGAGATCCACGCGGCCCTCCGCGCGGGCACCCTCAGCTTCAAGTTCGTCCCGGTCCTGTGCGGCTCGGCGTTCAAGAACAAGGGGGTTCAGCTGCTGCTCGACAGCGTGGTGAACTACCTGCCGTCGCCGGTCGACATCCCGGCCGTCGAGGGGACGCTGCCCGACAAGAAGGACAAGGTCGTCTCGCGCAAGGCGGGCGACGACGAGCCGTTCGCGGCCCTGGCGTTCAAGATCATGAACGACCAGTTCGGCAACCTCACCTTCTTCCGCGTCTACTCCGGCACGACGAAGAGCGGCGTCAGCGTGCTCAACTCGACCCGCGGCAAGCGGGAGCGGTTCGGGCGCATCCTCCGGATGCACGCGAACAAGCGCGAGGAGATCGACGTCTGCTACGCGGGCAACATCTACGCCGCCGTCGGGCTGCGCGACACCCGCACCGGGGACACGCTCTGCGACGAGAAGCACCCGATCGTGCTGGAGCGGATGGAGTTCCCCGACCCGGTGATCTCGATCGCCATCGAGCCGAAGACCAAGGCCGATCTCGACAAGCTCGGGCTCAGCCTGCAGAAGCTCGCCTACGAGGACCCCTCGTTCCGCACCTTCACGAACGAGGACACGGGGCAGACGATCATCGCCGGGATGGGCGAGCTCCACCTGGAGATCATCGTCGACCGCCTGAAGCGCGAGTTCAAGGTCGACGCCAACGTCGGCAAGCCCGAGGTCGCCTACCGCGAGACCATCTCGAAGAAGGCGACGGACGTCGAGGGGCGCTTCGTCCGGCAGTCGGGCGGGCACGGCCAGTTCGGCCACGTGCGGATCGACATCGAGCCGGCCGAGCGCGGCGCGGGCTTCGTGTTCGAGAACGACATCGTCGGCGGCATCATCCCGAAGGAGTTCATCCCCTCGATCGAGAAGGGCATCCGGGAAGCGATGGGCCGCGGCGTGCTCGCGGGCTACCCGGTCGTCGACATCAAGGTGCGGCTCCACTTCGGCAGCTACCACGAGGTCGACTCCTCGGGGCCCGCGTTCGAGGTCGCCGCGTCGATGGCCTTCCAGGACGGCGCGAAGAGGGCGGGCCTCGTGCTCCTCGAGCCGATGATGGCCGTCGAGGTCGTCTCTCCCGAGAACTACCTCGGGGACGTCATCGGCGACCTCAACTCGCGACGTGGCCGCATCCTCGATATGGGGCAACGCGCGAACACCCGGGTGATCCGCGCGGAGGTCCCGCTCGCCACCATGTTCGGTTACGCGACCGACGTCCGTTCCAAGACGCAGGGCCGCGCGACCCATTCGATGCAGTTCTCTCATTACGCACCGGTTCCGGCCGCGATCCAGGAAGAGATCGTCGCCAAGCAGCGAGGTTAAGAAGACGCCATGGCCAAGGAGAAATTCACTCGTACGAAGCCGCACGTGAACGTGGGCACCATCGGTCACATCGACCACGGCAAGACCACGCTCACGGCCGCGCTCGTCAAGGTGCAGTCGAAGCGCCAGCTGGCGAAGGCGATCTCGTACGCCGACATCGCGAAGGGCGGGACGGTCCGTGACGAGACCAAGACGGTGACCATCGCGGCCGCGCACGTCGAGTACGAGTCCGAGAAGCGCCACTACGCGCACGTCGACTGCCCCGGGCACGCCGACTACATCAAGAACATGATCACGGGCGCGGCGCAGATGGACGGGGCGATCCTCGTCGTGTCGTCGCTCGACAGCGTGATGCCGCAGACGCGCGAGCACGTGCTGCTCGCTCGGCAGGTCGGCCTGAACCACATCGTCGTGTTCCTGAACAAGTGCGACGCCGTGGACGACCCGGAGATGCTGGACCTGGTCGAGATGGAGGTCCGCGAGCTCCTGTCGAAGTACAAGTTCGACGGCGACAACGCGCCGGTCGTCCGGGGCGCGTCGCTGCCGGCGCTGCAGGGCGACCCGAAGTGGGAGGAGACGATCCAGCAGCTGCTCAACGCGCTCGACAGCTACATCCCCGAGCCGGTGCGCGACATCGACAAGCCGTTCCTGATGGCGATCGAGGACGTGTTCTCGATCAAGGGCCGCGGCACGGTGGCCACGGGCCGCATCGAGCGCGGCGTGATCAAGGTCGGCGACGAGGTGCAGATCATCGGCTTCAAGGACACGAAGAAGTCGGTCGTGACCGGCGTCGAGATGTTCCGGAAGCTGCTCGATCAGGGGCAGGCGGGCGACAACGTCGGGTGTCTGCTCCGCGGCGTGGAGAAGGAAGAGATCGAGCGCGGCCAGGTGCTGGCGAAGCCCGGGTCGATCACGCCGCATACGAAGTTCACCGGTGAGGTGTACGTCCTCAAGAAGGAGGAGGGCGGGCGCCACACGCCGTTCTTCACCAACTACCGGCCGCAGTTCTACATCCGGACGACGGACGTGACCGGCACGGTGAACCTCCCCGAGGGGGTGAAGATGGTGATGCCGGGCGACAACATCACGATGACGATCGAGCTCATCGCCCCGGTCGCGCTGGAGGAGCAGATGCGCTTCGCCATCCGCGAGGGCGGCAAGACGGTGGGCGCCGGCGTCGTCACGAAGATCCTCGCGTAGGAAGAGCACCATGGCTGATACAACGAAGATCCGGATTCGCCTCAAAGCGTTCGACCACCAGCTGCTCGACAAGTCGACGAGCGATATCGTCGAGACGGCGAAGCGGACCGGCGCGCACGTCGCGGGACCCATCCCGCTGCCCACCGAGATCCGTCGCTACACGGTGCTCCGGGGGCCCCACGTCGACAAGAAGTCGCGCGAGCAGTTCGAGATCCGGACGCACAAGCGGCTTCTCGACATCATCGAGCCGACTCAGCAGACCCTCGACGCGCTGATGAAGCTCGACCTTTCGGCCGGCGTCGACGTCGAGATCAAGAGCTAGGAGTCCAGGTACCATGAAGGTTACCGTCTACAACCTCAAGCGGGAGCAGGTCGGCGAGCTCGACCTCTCGGACGAGGTCTTCGGGACCGAGGTGAAGGAGCACCTCTTCTACGAGGTCGTGAAGGCGCAGCTCGCCTCTCGCCGCTCGGGCACCAAGGCCACCAAGGAGCGGAGCGCGGTCGCCGGCTCCACGAAGAAGCTCTACCGCCAGAAGGGCACCGGCCGCGCCCGCCAGGGCTCGATCCGCGCGCCGCACCACGCGGGCGGCGGTATGGCGCACGCCCTGGAGCCGAAGGACTGGTCGTACCGTCCGCCCCGCAAGGTGCGCATCGGCGCCCTGAAGAGCGCGCTCTCCCTCTTCGCGAAGGAGGGCCGGCTCATCGTGCTCGACAGCCTGGAGGTCGCCGAGGTCAAGACCAAGGCGATCGCTGCCACGCTCACGACGCTGCAGGCGGACAAGAAGTCGCTGGTCGTCGACACGGCCGGCAACGAGAAGCTGGTGAAGAGCCTCCGCAACCTGGAGAACCACCAGTATCTGCCGCCGGAGGGGGTCAACGTCTACGACCTCCTCAGGCACGACCACCTCATCGTCTCGAGGGACGCCGCCAAGGCGCTCGAGGCGCGTTGCCTTCGCTAGTCAGGGGAGTCCGCCATGCAGCCCGAGCAGATCATCCGCCGGCCCATCATCCTCACGGAGAAATCGAGCCGGCTCCGCGACCAAGGCAACAAGGTCATCTTTGAGGTCCGCCGCGAGGCGAACAAGATCCAGATCAAGGACGCCATCCAGACGCTCTTCAAGGTGGGCGTGGTGGACGTCAACACCATGATCATGCGCGGCAAGGAAAAGCGCATGGGGCGCGGCTACGCGAAGCTGCGCAATTGGAAGAAGGCGATCGTCACCCTCAAGGAGGGTGACGAGATCCAGTTCTTCGACGAGAAGGCGGAATAGCCATGGGAATCAGATCCTTCAAGCCGACCTCGCCGGCGCGGCGCTACTACTCGGTCAGCGACTTCAAGGACATCACGAAGGTCGAGCCCGAGCGGTCGTTGCTCGAGCAGCAGACGTCCACCGGCGGCCGGAACAACAACGGCCGCATCACGTCGCGGTTCCGCGGCGGCGGTCACAAGCAGCGCTACCGGATCATCGATTTCCGGCGCGACAAGATCGGCGTCCCGGCGAAGGTCGCCGCGATCGAGTACGACCCGAACCGGACGGCGCGCATCGCGCTCCTGCACTACGTGGACGGCGAGAAGCGCTACATCCTGGCGCCCGACGGCCTCGCGGTCGGGGCGACGCTGCTCGCGAGCCGGAACGCGGACATCAAGCCGGGCAACAGCCTGACGCTCCGCTTCATCCCGCCCGGCACCTCCATCCACAACGTGGAGGTCAAGAAGGGCAAGGGCGGTCAGCTCGTCCGCTCGGCCGGCGTCGCCGCGCAGCTCATGGCGAAGGACGGCGATTACGCGCAGGTCCGCCTCCCGAGCGGCGAGATCCGCAAGGTGCACCTCGACTGCCGCGCCACGATCGGGCAGGTGTCGAACGCCGAGCACGCGAACATCAGCCTCGGCAAGGCGGGTCGATCCCGCTGGCTGGGCCGCCGGCCGCACAACCGCGGCGTGACGATGAACCCCGTCGATCACCCGATGGGCGGCGGTGAGGGTCGGACCAGCGGCGGGCGCCACCCGTGCTCGCCGTGGGGTCAGCTCGCCAAGGGCCTCAAGACGCGGAACAACAAGCGCACCGACACGATGATCGTCCGGCGGCGCGGGACCAAGGGTTAGTCATGCCGAGGAGCATCAAGAAAGGGCCCTTCATCGACGGTCACCTGCTGGAGAAGATCCAGGCGGCCCAGGCGACCAACGCCAAGAAGGTGATCAAGACGTGGTCGCGCCGCTCGACGATCCTGCCCGAGTCGGTCGGCCTGACCTTCGCCGTGCACAACGGGAGGAAGTTCGTCCCCGTGTTCGTCACGGAGAACATGGTCGGCCACAAGCTGGGCGAGTTCGCGCCGACGCGCACGTTCCACGGCCACTCCGGGGACAAGAAGGCCAAGGTCGCCAAGGGCGGCCCTGGCGGTCGCTGATCGCTCGGCGGTAACGAGAGCGATCGACGGCAGGCGGGCGGGGTCGCGAGAGCGATCCCGCCCGTTCGTTTTGCAGCCGAGCTCGGGCGGGCGGGGCTAGAACGTGCCGCGCAGGCCGGCGAAGCCGGGCCCGACGAGCAGCTGCGTCGAGGCGGTGCTGCGCTGCGGCTCGCCGGCGCTGCCGCCCGTGAGGCTCAGGACCAGCAGCGTGGTGCCCGCGACGAGCCCGATCGCGCCGACCACGACCCCGACGTTCGCGACCGTCTGCTGGGCCTTGCCCGCATCGACGTCGTCCTTCCGCTCGACGGGGCAGGGACCCTGGCAGCTCTCGGCGAGATCGCTGTAGGTGCTGTTCGCCATCAAGCCGGCGACCGTGAACACGGCGAGCCCCGCCACGCCCACGCCGCCGGCGGCATAGGCGTACGGGCGCAGGTACGCCCGCGCCGAGGGCGCCTCCTCGGGCAGGATCGGCCCCTCGTCGAGGAGCGCCGGACCGCCGTCCGCAGCGCCGGCCTGGCCGGGCTCGTCCGGGTCGAGCTTGACGGTCTTCGCTTCACCCGCCGAGAGATCCAGGGTCTGCGGGATCGAGGTGGTCCTCGTGCGCAGGACGACCTCGGCCTTGCCGGGCTTGACCGGGAACGGCTTGCCCCACCGCTCGCGCGGGACGTCCTTGCCGGCGATCGAGACGGAGATCACGGCGTCCGGGCTCGCGACCGCGACCGTCACGAGCGCGATCTTGCGCGCGAGCTCGTCGCGCTCGAGCTGCGCCGTCTGCTCCGTCTGGGCGTAGCGCGGCTCGGTCGCCGCGCGGGCCGCGGCCTCCGCCGCGACCTGATCGAACTCGAGGTACGCCTCGGTGTGCTCGCCCAGGTCCGCCAGGCAGCGCGCGATGTAGAGGCGCGAGTTCGGGCTCGCCACCGCGGCGTACGAGGCCCGGAACTGCTCCAGCGCGAGCGCGTAGCGCTTGCTCTCGTAGAGGGCCGCGCCCTTCTTGAAGAGGCTCTGCGCCTTCTCCACCGCGTCCGGCGACGGCGTGGCCGCGGGGGCGTCCGCGCCCGCTGCGGGCGCGGGGAGCGTGCACAGGCAGAGGCAAGAGGCCGCACCGAAGAGCAGCGCACGGAGCCAGGGTCGAGGTCGCACGGTGGTCAGATACCCGAGGGGTTGTACTTCTTTTTGGTGGTCGATTTGGCCGTCGATGCCGGCTTGGGCGCCGGCTTCGTCGCGGTGGACGTCGGCCGAGGACGCGCGGTCGACGCGGGGCGCGCGGTCGACGCGGGGCGCGCGGCCTGCGTCGCCGCGGGCGCCGGCGTCGGCGCCGGGGGCGCCTTGGCCGCCGGGGGCGGCGGCTCGTCCGGAGGCGCGGCGGCAGGCGCCGGCGGCTCGTCCGGAGGCGCGGCGGCAGGCGCCGGCGCCTCCTCGAGAGGCGCCGGCTGCGCTGCCTGCGGAGGCTCCGCGGTCGCGGGCGGCGCGGCCGGCACGGCCTCCGCCGTGCTCGTGGGCGCGGCGGAAGCCGTGGTCTCGGGCGCGGGCAGCGCGTCGACGCGCGCCTTGCCGCCCTCCGAGGTCGGACGCTCGTCGCCGCTGCGCACGACCAGCGCCACGGCGCCGATCGCCACGCAGAACAGGGCCGCGCCGGCCACGATGAGCTGGAGCAGCTTGCGGCGCTGCCCGGTCTCGAACGACCGGTCGACCGCCGTGACCTCGCCGACGTCGTTGGCCAGGCTGCGGGAGCCGCCCCTCGTGAAGCGCGCGCCGAGCGCCGCCGCCCTGGAGGCGGGCGGGTCCGCCGCGGCGAGCACCTTCGTGGCGGGCATGCCGGCCGCCGGGAGGACCCGCGGCACGGACGAGCCGAGCGGCTTGCCGTCGCGGGAGGAGGGCCGCGGGCTCGACGGCTCGGCGGGCTCGGCGGGCGCGATGTCGGCCTGCAGCGCGGGCGCGATGATGAGCCGCGGCGGGGCCTCGGCGGGCTTCGCCGGCGCGGCGATCTCCTCGAGCGAGATCGGCTCCAGGCTGACGGGGCTCTCCTCTTCCTGCGCTGCAGCCGGGGGCGCCGCCGCGGCGCTCGAGGCCGCGCCGGCGCCGGCCAGCGCCGCCGTCGCGGGGGCCGCCGCGCCGGCGGCGGCCGCGCCCTCGCGCGCGCCCGTGCCCGGGTCGGGCGGCGCGGCGTGGAGATCCGGCGAGGCGCCGGAGCGCGGCTCCGAGTTCAGGGCCGCGCCGGCGTCGACGGCGGCGATCGCGTCGCGGAGCTCCTGCGCGCGCTTCGACTGGATCTCGCCGATCGCCTGCCGCACGAAGGCCGCGACGTCCTCGTCGGTCGTGGGCTCGCCGAGCGTCGACGCCACCTGATCGATCGCCCGCTGCATCTCGGCGCACGTCGAGAAGCGGTTCTCGCGATCCTTCTCGAGCGCCTTGAGGATGATCCGCTCGAGCTCGGGGTGGATCGCGCCGTTCAGCTCGCGCGGGGGGAGCGGGTTCTTGATCGTGATGTTCTCGACGGTCGAGAGCTCGGTCTCGGCGCGGAACGGGTGCAGGCCCGTCGTGAGCACGTACAGCAGCGCGCCGAGCGAGAAGATGTCGCTCCGGCGATCGATGGGGAGCCCGCCGAGCTGCTCGGGCGACAGGTACGGCGTCTTCCCCTTGATGATGCCGCCGGCGCGCGTGACGTGCAGGCGCCCCTTCGACTTCGCCACGCCGAAGTCGACGATCTTCACGAAGCCGGCCGTCGAGATGAGCACGTTCGCCGGCGAGATGTCGCGGTGGACCAGGTCGAGCAGCGCGCCGCTGTCGTCGCGGAGCTCGTGCGCGTTGTGGAGGCCCGCGCAGATCTGGGAGGCGATGCGGAGCACGATCCGTTGCGGGATGCCGCCGAGCCGCTTGGCGGCCTTCTGCAGCGTGCCGGCCGTCTCGCCGTCGACCCACTCCATGACGATGTAGAGGACGTCGTCCTCCTCGCCGAGGTCGAGGATCTCGACCACGTTGGGGTGCCGGATGCGCGCCGCGACCCGCGCCTCGTCGAGGAACATCGACTCGAAGTCGGGGTCGTCGGAGACGTCGGGCAGCATCGTCTTGATCGCGACGATCTTCCGGAAGCCGCGGGTGCCCTGCAGGCGCGCGGCCCAGACGGCCGCCATGCCTCCCTTGGCGACCGGCATGAGGATCTCGTACCGGCCGAGGGTGCTCCCCGGCCCGAGACGATCGACGGCCGACGCGGCGCGACCCCACAGCTTCGTCGGGCCCTGGGCTCCCGTCGGCGTGTGGAGCGTCCTCCCGGAGGTCGGCGCCGGCTCGTGGGCGATCGCGATCTCCTGCGCCGCTGCGCCCGCCGGCGCAGCCGCCCCGCCGCCAGGAGGGGCGAACACCGGCGGGGGCGGAGCCTTCAGCGCGGCGGGGATGGCCGGCGAGGTGGACGACGCCGGCGCAGGAGCGGGCGGCGCCTGGAGAGGCGCAGGCGCCGCGGCGGGCGCGGGCGTCGCCGGCGCGGCGGGCGCAGCGGCCGGCGCGGGCGCAGCGGGGGACCGCGGCAGGGCCGGCGCCACGGGCACCGCGGGCACCAGCGGCGCGCGCGGCGTGGCCGGCGCCGGCGATGCCGCGGGCGCGCCGGCGGCACGCGGCGCCGGCGGCACGGCGGGCACGACCGGGACGCGAGGCGCGGCAGGAGCCGGCGGCGCCGCGGGCGGCACGGGCACGCGCGGCGTCACCGGGCTCGCCGCGGTCGCAGGCCCGGCAGCCGCGGGCGCCGCAACGCCGGAAGCCGCGGGCGCAGGCCCGGCGGCCGCGGGCGCCGCAGACGGCGACGGCACCCCTCGCGGGGCCGGCGGGCGCGGCGGCCTCGGCGCGGCCGGAACGGGCGTCGGCCGCTTCAGCACCGTGCCCTCCGCCGGCGTCGGCGTCATCCGCGCCGCAACGAGGCTGTCCCCCGCATCGACGGGCCGCGGCACGCCCGGCCGCGCAGGCGGCTGCTCCTTCCGCGCGGCCGCCGGCGCGGGGACCTCGGGCTTCGCCACGGCGGCGCGGCTCTCCGTCCTCTCGCTCGACAGCTCGATCCGCGGCAGCGTCGCCGCAGGGGGCCGCGGCGCGGGCGAGCCGCGGCCGGCGACGTCGTCCGGCGAGCCCCAGTCGACGTCCACGTCGGCGTCGGCGTCGGCGTGCGCCGCCGGCCCGGCGCCGTTCGACGCGCCGGCCCCCGCCTTGGCCGCGAGGCCGTTCTTCAGCGCCGCGGCCTCCTTCGGCGCGGTCGCGCCGCCCGACGGGCGGAGCTGGCTCGCGGCGACCGCGGCGCCCGCGACCGCCGGCGGGCCTGGCGTCCCACGCGGGCGCGGAGACGGCGCGGTGATCGCGTGGCGCGGGCCATCGCCGCGAGGGGAGAGCGCGCTCTCGACGCCGGGGATCGCCACGCCCACCAGCGTCGCGCCGCGCGCGCGCGGCGGCGGCGGCGACAGCGGCGACCCGGCCCCGCCGACGGCGCCCGCCATCGCCGCCGCGATCATCGTCCTGCGCGGCTCGATCGTCTTGCCGGCCAGCCGGCTCACCGCCGCGGCGACGTCCTCCGCCGCGGCGATCCGCCCCGCGCCCGCGGCCTCCAGCGCCGCGAGCATCGCCGACGCGCTCTCGAACCGGCGCGCCGGATCGCGCTCGAGCGCGGTCCGGACGACCTCGGCGACCTCGGCCGGGACGGCGCCGGCCGCGAGCGGCGGGATGGGCGCCGTCTGCACCTTCTGGATGACCGCGGACTCCAGCTTCGACGAGAACAGCCGCTGCCGCGCGAGCAGCTCCCAGAGGATCACGCCGACCGAGAAGAGATCGGCGGGCGGATCGAGCGGGGCCGCCGCGTGCGCCGCCATCGCCTTGACCCGCTCCGGCGCGGCATAGGCCAGGCGATCGGGGTTCCTCGTCCCCATGGGCGCGAGCCCGGCGATGGCCCGCGCGACGCCGAGCCCGCTCACCCGCGCGACGCCGTCGATGCCGACGGTGACGTGGGTCGGGTTCAGCTCGCCATGCACGAGCGGCGCCGGCTCGGTCGCGTGCGCGGACGCGAGCGCGCGCAGCACGTCGACCCCGATCCGGAGCGCGACCGGGAGCGGCAGCCCCTCGGCGCCGGCCGCCGAGACGAGCGCGCCGAGCGGCTCGCCCTCCACGTACTCCGAGACGATGAAGACCTCGCCGTCGGCGACGCGCGCGTCGACCACCGAGAGCACGTTGGGGAAGCGGACCTGCTGCGCCATCCCGGCCTCGCGGAGGATGCCGTCCGCGGTCTCGGGCTTCTTCGTGAGGTGCCGGTAGATGCGCAGGATCGTGACCGGCGAGGCGCTCGTCGCCTCACCGTCGTCGGACGCCGCCCGCGCGAGCCACGTGGACCCGATCCCGCCGCCGGAGAGCTCTTTCAGCAGCTCATAATTGCCGAGTCGCGAAGCAGAGCCCGCACCGGGCGGCCTGTCGAGCGCCATGGGACTTGCATGCTATCAGGACGTCAGAAGCTGGATCCAGCGTTCATGGCCGAGGACTCGGCGAGCTTGGCCGTGTCCGGAGCGCCCTGTCAGGCGCACCTAGAGCGCGGTCCGAGCGGGCGCCGGGCGCCCCTGGCCAGCGCCGCGCGCGCCGCGAAAAGCCTTCGAATCGGCGCGATCTCGACGGCGCGCCGCGGCCGCGCTCGCGGCTTGACACGCCCGCGACGAGCGCTAAGCCGCGCGACGCGATCGCTCCAGCTGCGAGCGCGGTCGCGGCGCGCCTGCGCTCGCAGCGAGGGGTGCGGCTCCTCCGCGCGCACACAAGTGCTCGGGTGTGGGGGGCCCGGCGCGGGCCGTCCCGGTCGGCGCCGCGCGAGGCGGAGCGCGGCGCGCCGGCGATCGTCCGGCGAGGCGCGCGCGCTCCGCGCGCCGGAGAGCCCGCGTCGGATCGCGGGCGAGCGAGGCCGGCGGCCCCGCCAGCTCAGGGGCGCGGCGCGCCGATCGCGACGGGGTGAACGGTCAGCGTCACGAACCGCGTGCGGCGCTCGTGGCTCGAGAACGCGCTCGCGGCGACGGGGATCCCGTGCCGCAGCGCCACGGCCACGTGCGGGCCCGGATCGACCCGGATCGCGCGCGATGGCTGCGCCGCCTCGCCGTCGAGCAGCAGCGTCACGCCCTCGGTCGCGCCGGCGAGGTTCAGCACGATCCGGGGCATCCGCCCCTCGAGGTCCTGGAGGCGCGCGTCGATCTCGGCGAGCACCGCGGGCGCCGCGGCCCGCGCCGTGGTGCGCGCGTCCTGGTACGTCCGCTCGGCCGTCCGCAGCCGGCCGAGCCGCTCGTGGCAGAGGCCGATGTGGAACGCCACGTTCGCCGTGGGCCGATGGCGGGCGATCGCCTCGAACCGAGCGAGCGCGTCGGCCCAGCGTCCGGCGCCCTCGAGCGTCAGCCCCTGCGCGAACTGGAGCCGCAGCGCGCGCGTCGCGCCGTCGTCCTGCGCGCGGACCCAGGGCGCCGAGAGCAGCGCCCAGGCAGCGAGCCCGAGCGCGGCGGCGCGCCGGCGGGAGCGCGCGCGCAGAGCGGGGATGCGTGCGGCGCCGCTCATCAGAACCCGGGGCTCGTGATGCGGGATCTGGAGGCGCCGCGCGGCGCCTGTGAGCGCGGGGGCTTGTCCTCCGGCGCCGCCGTGATCTCGGGGCCGCCCGGGTCCGCCGAGGCGAGCTCGGGCGAGCCCATCGCGCCGCCGCGGCCCGCCGCCTTGCCAGAAGGCGCGCGCGGCGCGTGCGGCCCGTCGACGTCCGCCGCCCCGGGCGCGCCCGCGCCGCGCCGCCATGCGCCGCTGTCGGCGAAGGCCGCGGCCAGCACGGGGCGGAGGCTCTCGCGCGCCGCGCTCGTGGCCTCCTCGTCGGCCGGGTCCCGCAGCGCGGCCGAGCCGAGCGCCGCCGCGAGCACCGCCGCGCCCGCGACCCGGAGCGCCGTGATTGCCCGCGCGCGCCGCCGCGCGTCCGGCGACGCGGCGCCCGGCGTGCTCCCGAGCGTCGTCGCCTCGCGCCACCGGGGCGCCCGCGCGCCCGAGGTCCAGAGCCGCCCGAGCGCGCGGAGGGCGAGCCGCGGGCGCGCGGCGAGCGCGCCGCGGGGGCGCGTCGTCTCGAGCGACCGCCGACCCACGGACGCCGGCGAGAGGATCACGATCGGCGCGGGCGCGCTCGCGCCGAGGTCGTCGAGCGCGGCCGTCAGATCCGCGCGCAGCGAGGCCGCGTCCGGGTAGCGCCGCGCCGGGTCCTTCTCGAGGCAGCGGGCGGCGATCTTCCGGAGGCGCTGCGGGACGGAGGGCGGGAGCGGCGCGGGCTCGGTCTCGAGGATGCGCCGGAGGACCGCGTGGTGGTTGCCCCCCCGGAACGGCTGCGCGCCGCTGAGCGCCTCGTAGAGCATCACGCCGACCGCCCAGATGTCGGCGCGCGCGTCGATGGTGCGCTTGCCCAGGGCCTGCTCCGGGCTCATGTACGAGGGCGTCCCGAGCAGCTGCCCGTCGACGGTGATCGCGTCGCCCGCGTCCGTGAGCTGGCTGATGCCGAAGTCGACGATCTTCGGCACGATCCCCTCGCCGGGGACCATGGCCATCACGATGTTCTCCGGCTTGATGTCGCGGTGCACGACGCCCTCGGCGTGGGCGGCCGAGAGCCCGCTGCAGACCTCGATGAGGACGGGCACGACCTCCTCGGGCGGCAGCGGCCGGCCCGGGACGAGGCGATCCGCGAACGGCGAGCCCCGCAGCAGCTCCAGGGCGAGGAAGAGGTAACCCTCGTCCGGGAGCTCCCCGGCGTCGACCACGCCGACGATGTTCCGGTGCTGGAACTTGCCGATGATCTTCGCCTCGCGGATGAACCGCGCGACGACCTGGTCGTCCCGGAGCGCCGGGGACAGCTTGAGCGCGACGTCCCGGCCGATGAGCTCGTGGCGCGCCCACCAGACGCTCGCCATCCCGCCCGAGCCGATCGGCCGAATCAGTCGGAAGCGACCTCCTGCGACGTCCCCGGCATGCAGCATGTGCCCCCTTCGCCCATCGCGCGTGAGAAGCCTTCACGCCGATCGGGCACCCAGAGCCGAAAGGCACGAGCAGGGCCACGGGCCCCTCGATCCGCCGTCGCCGTCGGACGGCGCCGCCCCGCGGACGCGCGCGTCAGGGGCGGTAGCGCTCGAGGATCTCGTTCGAGAGCTTCACGCCGAGCTCGCGGTAGCCGCGGAAGGTCAGGTGGACGCCGTCGCGCGACGCGCGCGGCGGGCGCTCGCGGTACCAGGTCTCGATCGATCCCCGCCCGCCCATCGCCTCGTAGGTGTCCCAGAACGCGCAGCCGCCCTCCCGGGCGGCGTCGCGCAGCACGTCTCGGACGACGGGCGTGCGCTCGGGCGCGTCCCTCCGGTCCGTGGGCGCGAGGACGAGGCAGTCGGCGTCGGGCTCCACCCTGCGCGTGCGCGCGAGCAGCTCGGCGAGCTGCTTCGCGTAGAGGGACGGATCCGTGGTGACGTCGCCCGCCTCGTTCGTGCCGTACTCCAGCACCACGAGCTCCGGCGAGCGCCGCCCGAGCTCCGCGGCCCAGGCGAGCTCGTTCCACCGCAGCGGCGTCGCCAGGCGGGCGCCGTTGATGCCGAGCGTGTCGAGCACCACCCCGGGCTTCACCTCCGGATCGGCCTCGACGATGAGCCCGCAGAGCTCGGGCGCGCCCGACGGCACGACGCCGAGCTTCGTCGCGCCGACGCTCGCGAGCTTCGCGTGCTGCAGCGCCCCGGGGTCGTCGCCCGCGGCGCCGCGGAGGATCTCGCTCGGGCCGCCCTCGATCGTCACCGCGAGCTCGTCGGTCGGCGCGCTGGACCGGAAGCACACGTCCCAGAGCAGCCGCGTGGACGGCCCGGCCCCGGTCACCGTGATCTCCGCGCGCGCCGGGCCCTGATGCGCGCTGAAGAGGATCCCCCCGAGCCCGAAGACGCCGTCGTCGACCGGCGTGGAGCCGCCCGGCGCCTTGGGGCGGGTCCGCCACTTGCCATCGGCCGTGAGCCGCGCGCCGTCGTGGCGGTAGGCGGCGTAGCCGAGGTGCACGAAGCCGACGCCGCCGTCGCCGAAGCGCCGCTGGAGCGCCGTGCGGACCGCCCCGCTCCAGAAGTCCGCCGCGGCGTGCGAGTCGCCGAGCCAGGCGACGCGCACGTGGTCCTTGCGGCGCCCCTGCTCGAGGGCGCGGAGCGCCGCGAAGAAGTGGGCGTAGGGCCCGTCCTCCGGGCGCAAGAGCTCCAGCTCCGGCGGGCGCGCCAGCGGGGCGTCGCCGACGCGCGGCGCGGCCGGCGCGGGGGCGGCGGCCTCCGCCGGGCGCGGCGCCGTCGGCGCGGGCGGCGCGGCCCCCACCTCGGGCGACGGCGGCGCGACGTGCTCGCGCGTCGAGCTGCAGCCGAGCGCCGCGGCCGCGAGCAGCGCCGCGGCGAGGCGGCGCGGCGGCGCGACGAGGCCGCGCTCCGGGACATCCGCGCGGGCCGCGGCGCAGGCTGCGCCGCTCACGACAGCGGGTCCTCGATGTCGAGCTCGGCGTCCGCGCTGGCCTCGAGCTCCTGGCGCTCGCGCCGCTCGCGGACGCGCTCCTGCACGGCGCCGACGAGCACGTCGACGTACGACTCGAAGGGGGGGCAGGCGATCCCGGCGCCGCCGAGGACGAGGTCGGCGTTCCGGGCGTCGTAGCGCACCGGGGTCATCAGCTGCTCGACGAACGCGCGCGGGCTACGGACGAAGCGCTCGATCCCGGGCGTGCGGAGCAGCGCCTTGGCGAGGTTCGACGGGATGTGGCCGCGCGCGGCGCGGCGGCCGCTCGCCCGCGCGATGAGGTCGAAGACCCGCCGCGCCGACAGCGGGTGCGGGTCGGCGATGTGGAACGTGCGGCGCGGCGCGAGCCGGTGCAGGCCGATCGCGTGCGTCGCGCGGACCACGAAGTCGATGGGGACGATGTTGAGCGGCACGTCCCCGCGGCCGGGCATCGGGATCGCCATGTCGGCCGGCGCCGCCATGATGAGCAGCACGAGGAGGTACAGCCCGTCGAGCCGGTCGATCTCCCCGGTCGCCGAGTCGCCCACCACCGTGGTCGGCCGGACCACCGCCGCCGGCACGTGGCGCATCGCCCGCCGCACGAGCACCTCCGCGCGCATCCGCGTCTCCTCCACAGGGTTGCGGAACGCCTGACCCGCCTCGAGATCATCCTCGTACACCGTACCGGTGCGATCTCCGGCCACGAACGCGGTCGACTGGTGCACGAGGCACTGGAGCGAGGTGCAGGCCCGGGCGAGCTCGAGCACCTCGGCGGTCCCGACGACGTTCTGGGCGTGGGCGGTGCTCCGGTCGGCGCCGGCGTGGCCCAGGTGCGCGAGGTGGTGGATCCGGTCGACCTCGCGGGCGAGCTGCCGGAACTCGGCGCCCGACAGCCCGAGATCCATCGCCGCGACGTCCCCCTCGATCAGCACGACGCGCTCGCGATCCGCCGGGGCGAGCGCGTCGCGCTCCGCGCTCGCCTGCGCCGACGACTTCGCGAGCACCACGGCATACACGAGCGCGCGCGGCTCCGCCGCGAGGACGTGCTGCAGCATCTTCCGCGCGATGAACGAGGGGAAGCCGGTGATGAGCACCACGCTGTCGTAGCCGGGGCGAGGCATCGGCCAGAGCTTACCGCAGCGGTGCGCCTGCTCCGCAGCTTTCCGTTGACGCCGCCTCGGACGCGCGCGGAGCGACGGGGGCGTATGCGCCGGTGCGCGCCGGTCGCCGGCCGGGGTCGCGCGCCGCCGCGGCGCCGAGGGCTTCCCCTATCCCCGACCGCGGCCCCACGTATAATCGCCCGGTTGATGCGCCCGGGAGTCACGGTCGCGGACCGTTTCAGGATCGAGGGCCTGGCGGGATCGGGCGGGATGGGCTCGGTGTACCGGGCCACCGACCTGACCGACAGCAGCCCGGTCGCGCTGAAGATCCTGCACCGCGGGGACGAGCATCAGGAGCGGCGGCTCGAGCGCGAGGCGCAGCTGCTCGCCGGGCTGCGCCATCCGGGGATCGTCCGCTACGTCGCGCACGGGGTCACCGCGGATCAGCAGCGGTACCTCGCGCTCGAGTGGCTCGACGGCGAGGATCTCGCCGCGCGCGTGGCGCGCGCGCGGCTCAGCGTGGACGGCGCGGTGACGCTGCTGGAGCGCCTCGCGGGCGCCCTCGGCGCGGCGCACGAGCGGGGCATCGTCCACCGCGACGTCACGCCCGGGAACATCTTCCTGCCGGGCGGCGCGCTGGAGGGCGCCAAGATCGTCGATTTCGGCATCGCCCGCGCGGGCGCGGGGGCGTCGGCGGGGCTGCCCGCGCGCGGGCACGACGGCGGCGTCCTCCGGGATGGCGAGGGCGGGCGCAAGGGGGTGACGCTCGGGACGCCCGGGTACATGGCGCCCGAGCAGGCGCGCGGTGACGCGCACATCGACGCCCGCGCGGACGTGTTCTCGCTCGGGTGCGTGATCTGGAACTGCCTCACCGGCCGGCCGCCCTTCGCCGGGGACCAGGTGATGGCGATCCTGGCGAAGGCCGCCCTCGTGGGCCCGCGCCGGCTCTCGGAGCTGCGACCCGACGTGCCCGCCGCGCTCGACGAGCTGGTCGCGTGGATGCTCGAGAAGGACCCGGACGGCCGCCCGCGGGACGGAAACGAGGTGCTCGCGAGCGCGGCGCAGCTCCGCGTCGCCCGCGAGCAGGCCAGGGATCCCGGCGAGAGCGGCACGCCGAGCACGAGGCCGCGGGCGCTGGCCGAGAGCGCCGCGGGCGAGCCGCGGCTCATCAGCGTGGTGCTCATCCACGGCGCGCTCCCGGGCGACGCCGCGGGCGCCGGGCCCGGCGCGCCGGGCGCCGCTCGGCCGCCGCCGCAGCTCCAGGAGCCCGCGCCGAGGGCCGCGACCGAGGCGGCGGTGCGGGCCGCGGTCGCGACCTTCGGGGGTCGCGTCGACCGGCTCGCCGCCAGGTGGCTGCTCGTCACGATCCCCGGCGAGGCCGATCCGCTGGCGGAGCCGCCGCGCCCCGCCGGGGCGCAGGCGAGGGCGCCGACGGACCAGGCGGCGCACGCGGCGCGCTGCGCGCTCGCGCTGCGCGCGCTGCTGCCCGCGGACGTCGCCATCGCGCTCGCGACGGGCCAGGACGTCGCCTCCGGCCGCTGGCCGGCGCGGCAGGTGATCGATCGCGCCGCGGCGCTGCTCGGCGCCCGCCCGCGCGCCGGGGGCGAGCGCGCGGCGGTCGACGGGGGCGACGGGAGCGACGGGGCCCCGCCGCGCGGCGGCGTGCTGATCGACGACGTCACGGCCGGCCTGCTCGCGCTCGGCCGCGGCGAGATGCAGCGCCTCTTCCCGGAGCTCTGCGCCGGCGCGGGCCCCGCCGAGCCTCGGCCCGGCGAGCGCTCTCCCGGCGCCCCGGGGCAGCTCGCCCGCGAGGCGCTCGGGCCGGGCGCCGCGGCGGAGGCGCGCGCCGAAGGCCGCGCGCCGGTGCGCGCGTTCTACCTCGAGGAGCTGATCCGATCGGTCGCCCGCGGCGACGCCGAGGGCTCGCCCGAGACGGTGCTCGCGATGGCGCACGCCCGCCTCGACGATCTGCACCCGGCGGTGCGCCGCATCCTCCGCGCGGCGAGCATCTTCGGCGAGGCGTTCTGGCGCGGCGGCGTGGCCGCCCTGCTCGGCGGGGCGCAGGGCGCGCAGGACCTGGACCGGTGGCTCCTCGAGCTCGCCGCGCGCGCGCTCGTCGAGCGGCGGCCCGCGTGCAGGTTCCCCGGCGAGGAGGAGTACGCCTTCCGGCACGCGCGCCTCCGCGAGGCCGCCTACGCGACGCTCACCCGGGGCGACCGGCTCCTCGGCCACCGGCTCGCGGGCGCGTGGCTCGAGGAGGCCGGGGAGCGCGACGCGATCGCGCTCGCGGAGCACTTCGACCACGGCGGAGAGCACGGCCGGGCGATGCAGTGGTTCCTGCGCGGCGCCGAGCAGGCGCTCGAGCGCGGCGATCTCGCCGCGGCGATCGCGCTCGCGGAGCGGGGCGCGCGGCACGGCGACCTCTGCGATCGGCTCGCGGGCGAGGGGCCCGCCGGGGAGCAGGGCGCCCCGGCCGGCCCGAGCGGCGCGCGCGAAGGCGACACGCTGAGCGCGCTGCGCCTGGTCCAGGCGGAGGCGCACCGCTGGCGCGGCGAGTTCGAGCAGGCCCAGCGCTGCGCGGCCCAGGCGGCGCGGCGCCTGCCCCGCGGCGCGCCGCTCTGGTTCCGCGCCGCCGACGAGCTGATGAGCGCGAGCGGCCGGAGGGGCGATTACGTGCTCACGACCTCGTGGGCCAAGGAGGTCGCCGCGTGCGGCGGCGCCGCGGCCGCGGAGGGCGCCCCGGGCGACGCGGGGGCGCCCGGGAGCGCGCCGCCCGGGAGCGCGCCGCCCGGGAGCGCGCCGCCCACGAGCGCGCCGCCCACGAGCGCGCCGCCCGCGAGCGCGCCGCCCACGAGCGCGCCGCCCGCGAGCGCGCCGCCCGGGGCGCGGTTCGCCGCGGACATCCGGTCGGCGCGCGTCATCGCCCTGTGCTCGGCGGCGCGCCAGCTCTTCCCCGCGGGGCGCTACGCCGAGGCCGACGCGCTGATCGCGCGGGTCCGCGCCCTCGCGGGGGATCTCGCGACCCTCGCGCCGCGCGCCGCGGCCGAGGTGCACCGGCTGCGCGGCGCGCGGGCGCGGCACCTCGGCGACCCCGCGGGCGACGTGGCGGGCTACGCGGCCGCCGTCGACGCGTACGAGCGGGCCGGCGATGTCCGCGACGCGTGCAACGCGCGCGTCAGCCTCGGCTTCGCGCTCCTCGAGCTCGGCGACTTCGAGCGGGCCGGCGAGGAGCTCACCGCCGCGCTCGCGGCGGCCGAGCGCATGGGGCTGCGCACCGTCGCCACGCGCGCCCGGCAGAACCTCGGCCGCGTGCTCGCGGCCAGCGGCCGGCTCGACGACGCGCTCGCGCTCTCGCGGCAGGTCATCCTGGAGGCCCGCGCGCAGGGCAACCTGCGCTTCGAGGGCGGCTCCCGCATCTACGCCGCCCTCATCGCCCACGCGGCCGGCGATTTCGCCGCGGCCGAGTCCGACGCCCGCGACGCCGCTGAGCTCCTCCAGGTCGTGCCCCCCGCCCGCGCCGGCGCGCTCGCCGCGCTCGCGCGCGCCCTCTCCGCCCAGGGGCGCGCCGACGCCGCGCTCTCGGCGGCGCGCGAGGCCGAGGGCATCCTCGCGCGCTACGGCGGCATCGAGGAGTTCGAGTCGCTCGTCCTCGTGGCCGTCGTCGAGGCGGCGCGCGCCGCGGGCGACGTCGAGGGCGCCCGCGCCGCCGCGGCCCGGGGCCGCGACCGGCTCCACGCGCGGGCCGCGGAGATCCTGGAGCCCGCCCTGCGCGAGAGCTTCCTGCACCGCGTCCGCGAGAACGCGATGCTGCTCTCGCTCGCGCGCATCTGCCTCGGGGAGTCCGCCGGGGGCGCCGCGGCCCGCCGCTCCACGAGGCCCTGAGAGGCCCTGACGCGCCGCCGCGCCGCGCCGCAGCGCGCGGCGGGTTTGCAGGTTCGTGGTCGACCGCGGCAGGAAGGCGCTACGGTTCGGTCGTGAGCGTACGATCGACCTCCGCCATGTCCCGGCGCGCCGCCGCGCTCCTGGCCCTCGTCCTCGGCCTGAGCGCGGGCGCTCTCGGCTGCAAATCGCCGGGCGCGCCGGCCGACGCCGGCGTCCAGGGCCCGAGCCCCGTGCCCGCGCCGGCCGGGCTCATCGCCGAGGCGTTCCTGCCGACGCCCGACGCCACCTGGGCCAAGGTGCGCGCCCTCGTCGGCGGCCCGGCGGCGCTCCTCCCGGGCAGCGTCGGCGCCCTCGCCGCGTCGCTGCTCGGCCTGCCCATCGCCGTCGCGTCCGAGATCGACGGCAACGTCCCGGCGCTCGGTGTGGCCGTGGACGCCCCCGATCGGCCGCGCCCCCGGGCCGCGCTCGGCCTCCACGTGAAGGACGGCGCGCGCCTGATCGATCAGCTCACGCGGGGCGAGGGGGCGCGCTTCCGCGCGACGCCCGACGCGGCGACCTCGATCGCGCTGCTCGAGCCGCTGCAGGGGACGAGCCCGGTGGCCCTCGGCGTCCTCGGCAACTACCTGCTCGTCGCGGAGACCCCGGGCGACCTGACGGCGCTGGGCCCCTATGTCGCGCGGACGATGCCGCAGGCGCAGGTGCCGAAGGAGGATCTCGCGATCGAGCTCCCGCGGCACGCGCTGGAGGGCCCGGTGCTCAGGGCGGCGCGGAGCGCCTGGGACAGGGCGCGCGGGCCTGACGGCGCGCCGGCCGCCACCGCGGTCCCGCTCGCCCCGATGGTCGAGGGCGCGCTCGCGGTGCTCGGCGATCTCGAGCGCGCGCGCCTCACGCTCACGCTGGACGAGGGCGCGCACCTGCGCGCCTCCGGGACGCCGAAGCCCGGCGGCGGCCCGGCGTCCAAGGCGTCGGCCGATCTCGCGGTCGGCGACGTGAAGCCGCTGCTCGATCTGCCCGCCGACGCGCTCGTCGGGATCCTGGCCCGCGACCGGGCCGCGTCGCGCGCCGAGAACGTGCCCAAGCTCGTCGACGCCGTCGCGGGGCTCGTCGAGGGCGGCCTCCCGCCCGCCGAGCGGGAGCGGCTCGGCGCCGCGATCCGCGCGGCGTCGGACGCGCGCGGCGAGTGGTTCGCCGGCGGGGTCCGCTTCGACGGCGCGGGCCCCACGGCGTTCGTGCGCGCCGCGGTGGCCGATCGGGCCAAGCTCGAGGCCGCGATCCAGGACCTCGTCGGGACCGCCGAGCTCCCGCCGATCCAGGCGGCGCTCAAGCGGGAGGGGTTCCGGGTCTCCGCGGGCAAGGCCGAGGTCGCGCAGCAGGTCGGCGAGGTGCGGCGCGTGCGCATCGAGCAGACCGCCGCGGCGGGCCAGCCCGGCGGCGCGGGCGCGCCGCCGGCGCGCAAGGGGGCGCCGGGCGCGGGGCCGCCGCCCGCGATCGAGCTGCATTATCTGATCCGCGACGACGGCCTGTTCGCCTCGGTCGGCAACGATCCGAGCGCGGGGCTCCGCAGCGCCGTCGCCGCGATCGAGGGGGAGAGCCTCGGCGACGTCCCGGCCATGAAGGCCGCGCTGGCCCCGCTCGGCGCGGACATCGCGTTCGCGCTGGTGCTCGAGCCGCTGCGGCTCGTCGCGAGCCGCCTCGGCCAGCCGGGCGCGGGCGATCCGGCGCCCGTGGTGATCGCCGCCGGCGCCGCGCCGGCCGGCGACGGCGCCCCCGCCGCGCTCTGGGCGCGCGCCGACGTCGCCGCCGCGGCGATCCGGGAGCTCGCGCGGTTCGGAGGCGCCTTTTGACGAGCGCGGCGCCCGCCGTGCGCGGGCTCGGCGCGCTGCTCTTCGCGCTCGCCGCGGGGTGCGCGGCGAAGGGCGGCGCGGACTGGGTCCAGGACGGCGCGAGCGAGCCGCGGCTCGCGCGCGGAGGCGGCGGCTGGCTCCACGCGCCGGGCCAAGGCGATCGCGATCCGGGCGGCGGCGCCGCGGGTCGCGGCGCCGCCGCGCCGGGCGAGGCGGCCGACGCGGCGCGCGCCCACCGGGGCGGCGCCGCGGGCGCGGCCGCCGCGGAGGATGAGCCCGCGATCCTCGTCCGCGAGCACGGCCGGCCCGCGCGCGCGGGCGGCGCGGCGCGCGCGGCCGCGCCGCCGGAGCTCGGGCCCGGGCTGTTCCGGAACACCTACTACGACTTCCCGACCGAGGGCGGCGGGCCGAAGGACGCGGTGCTCTACGACGCCGCATGCGCGCCGCTCGCGAGCGTCCCGCGCGCTTTCCACGACCAGGTCTGCGTCCAGGGGAGCGGCCGGCTCGCGTCGGGCGACACGGTGAGCTTCGCGCGGCGCGGGTGCGCGTGCGCGGACGTCTGCCCGCGCACCGACCAAAAGGTCTGCTTCGAGCGGCTCGACCCGCGGCGCTTCCCGTACGGCCGCGGCGCGACCGGGCGCCCCATCACGCCGCTGCGCACGGTCGCGGTCGACTCGAGCGTCATCCCGCTCGGCACGGCCCTCTATGTGCCCGAGCTCGTCGGCCTGCCGCTCCCGGGCGGCGGCCGCCACGATGGCTGCTTCGTCGCCGAGGATCGTGGCATCAAGGTCGTCGGGCGGCAGATCGACGTCTTCACGGGCGACCCGGCGGTCACCGCCCGCCTCAACGCGCTCTTCCCATCGAACCGCGGCGTGCGCCTCGTGCTCGATGACGCGCGATGTCGCGCGGTCGTCGCCGCGCCCGGGCCGTCCTGACCGGCGGTCCACCCCGCGGAAATGCGCGGAAATGCGGGCGGTCCGAGGAGGTCGAGGGACGTCGAGGGAGGGCGCGCGACGGCCGTAAGGCGGGCCGCGCTCTCGGGTGAAATCCGGAACCTGGCGAGGGCGCGGAGGTGATACGATTTCCCGCCTTCCGGTGGCCGAATGACCTCACGTGGCGTCATCCCCGAGTCCGTCATCCCTCCTCCCTCGGAGGTCTCGGACGCCCCGGACGAGAAGCAGCGGGCGCGCGCCCGCGTCGGGATGACCCTCAAGAACAAGTGGCGGATCGACGCCCTCCTCGGCGTGGGCGGCATGGCGTCGGTGTACGCCGCCACCCACCGGAACGGCTCGCGCGCCGCGCTGAAGATCCTGCACGCCGAGTTCGCGCGGGACGTCGGCATCCGCGACCGCTTTTTGCGCGAGGGGTACGTCGCCAACAAGATCGATCACCCCGGCCGGGTCGCGATCCTCGACGACGACATCACCGAGCAGGACGAGCCGTTCCTCGTGATGGAGCTGCTCGACGGCGAGACCGTGCAGCAGCTCTGGAAGCGCAAGAGCCGGAAGCTCCCCGTCGCCGAGGCGCTCTGGATCGCCGGGGAGGTGCTCAAGACGCTGGAGAGCTTCCACGCGGAGGGCATCGTCCACCGCGACCTGAAGCCCGCGAACATCTTCATCACGAAGGACAACGTGGTGAAGCTGCTCGACTTCGGCGTGGCCAGGCTGCGCGGCGCGCCCGGCGACAAGACCAAGGCGGGCACGGCGCTCGGGACCCCGTCGTTCATGGCGCCGGAGCAGGCGATGGGGCTGACCGAGGGGGTCGACGGGCGGGCGGACCTCTTCTCGATCGGCGCGACCCTGTACGCCGTGCTCAGCGGGCAGCGCCTGCACCAGGGCCGCTCGGACAACGAGGCGTTCATCCTCGCCGCGACCACGCCGGCCCCGTCGCTCGCGCGGATCGCGCCCGAGCTGCCCGCCTCGGTCATCGGCCTCGTCGACAAGGCGCTCGCCTGGGATCGGCGCAACCGCTTCGACTCGGCCGCGCAGATGCGGCAGGAGGTGCTGCGCGTCCTCGAGGAGCTCGGCGCGTCCGTCCCGCGCCGCCCCGCGCCGCCGAGCACGGGGCGCCCCCCGCCGGACGAGTCCCCCACGGCCGTCGGGATGCGGCCGCCGGCGGAGCCCGCGCCCCAGGAAGAGCCGGGGGAAGCGGAGCCGGACGACCCCGCGGTCACGCGGCTCACCGAGGTGTTCCGCCGCATGGAGCGGCTGCTCCCGGCGGTGCGCCACTACGGGTGGAGCCACCCGGACGCCGACAACAAGCTCCGCGCGACCTTCCAGGCGATCGTGGAGGCGCTGCGCGCGGACGGGGGCCTCGTCCACTGGGCGCTCTCGCCGTACGCCTTCGAGCACCGCCGGCGGACGGTGTGGGAGCCGCAGCACCCGCTCGATCTCGTCCCGTACAACCTCTTCGCGGCCGGCGTGCGGCGCGTGCAGCTGCTCCCGGGCATCACGGAGGAAGAGCTGCGCGCCTTCTGCGAGGTGCTGCTGCTCGATCCGCTGCGCGATCTCGCCCCCGAGGACGACGTCGCGGCGGCCCTGTGGGAGCGCCGCCTCGAGCACGTGCGCTACGACGTCGTGAGCGTCTTCGCCGAGGGGGACGCGGCCGATCGCGAGCAGTTCTGGCACGAGGCCGACGACGTCGAGAGCATGGCCCGGCGCGCCGCCGAGGAGCGGGCGAACCGCGCCGAGGCGGCCGCGATGGTGATCGACACCGACGCGGCCGCGCTGCGGGCGGCGCGCCGCGCCGCGAGCGCGCTCGCGCTCGACCCGGTCGCGCAGCGCGCCCTCGGCACGCAGCTCGTGCTCAGCCCGGATCGCTGGAGCGAGCGCTTCGTCGAGATCGTGGCGGACGCCTTCCTGAACGCGAAGCGCTACCAGGACGTCGAGCTCGTCGCCGAGCCGATGGCCGCCTCGGCGCGCGATCTCATCCTCGCGCGCCGCTTCGACGTGCTCTTCGGCATGCACGACGCGCTGGAGAAGGCGCTCGACGCGCTCGCGCCCCGGCAGCAGGGCGGCGCGCTCGCGACGGAGCTCGCCCGGGGCATGTTCCCGCCCGACACGATGCGGCTGCTCCTCCGCGAGGCGACGCGCGTGGTCGCGCCGGGCGCCCCCGGCGCCGCGGCGCAGCCCGCGCCCGTGGACCTCGATCTCGTCGCGCAGCGCCTCGCGCCCATCCTGCACAAGCTCGGCAGCGAGACCCTGCCGGTCGCCATGGAGGTCGTCGGGCACGTCGCCCACGAGCCCCTGCGCCGCGCGCTCCTCGGCCACCTCGAGCGCACGCTGCCCGGGCACGAGGAGGGGGTCGTCGACGCGCTCATGACCCTGGATCTCGACGTCGCCCGCCCGATCCTCAAGATGTTCGCCGCGTCTCGGACGCAGGGCGCCCTCGGCGCGCTGAAGCGCCTCTCCGGGTGCGCGAACGCGGCGCTCCGCTGCGAGGCGATCGCCCACCTCGCGACGAGCCCCGAGCAGATCCGGGACGAGCTGCTCTCGCTCGCCGAGTCGGCGCCCCCGGAGGTGCGCGTCGCGGCGCTCCGCACGCTGGCGCACCACCAGGTCCGCGCGGCCGGCCCGCTGCTCGTCCGCCGCGTGCAGGACAGCTCGTTCCACCAGCTCACGCTCGACGAGCGGCGCGAGTTCCTCGGCGCGCTCTACACGCTGAACCCGGCGCGCGGCGAGTCGGTCGCCGTCGAGCTGCTCCAGCGGCACGGCCTGCTCGCGGACGACGCCGCGGAGCAGACCCGCTGCCTCTCGGCCGAGCTGCTCGGCCGCGAGGCGCGCTCCCAGGAGGCGCTCGACGCCGCGCTCGCGGCCTCGAAGCGGCGGCCCTGGAACAGCCAGGCGCTGCGCGACGCCGCGAGCGCCGCCGCCGAGGCGATCGCCGGCCGCCTCGGCAAGCGGATCTCGACGGTCGGAGATCTCCCGTGACGGCTCCCCAGGTCGACGTCATCAGCCAGAACGTGTCCGAGAACATCCGGCGCGAGCAGGCGCGCGATCTCGCCGCCAGCGTCGTGCAGGCGCTCTTCCGGCTGGTGAAGCTCTCGACGCTGCACGCCATCGACAACCAGGCCATGGTGCGGCAGGTCGAGGAGACCGTGTCGCTGGTCCAGGACTTCGGCCAGCGCTCCGGCCACAACGTCTCCATCCTGTTCACCCGCGGCTCGGTCTTCGTCTCCGGGCAGCTCCTCAAGGCGAACCGCGCCGTCTACGAGGGCGCCCTCGAGCTCGGCGACATCCTGGGCCGCTGCGGCTACTCCGAGATCGGGATCGCGAAGGACGTCCGCGCGAGCGACCTCTACGCGCTCGCCTCCGCGCTCGCGGAGGCCCTCCGGAGCGGGAGGCCGGCGCTCGCGGACCGCCCGGCCCCGCGCGTCCGCCTGCGCGCCGTGGAGGAGGAGGTGCTCCGCCGCGAGGTGGCGGTCGATCGCGAGGGCGACGAGACGTCGGCGATCGTGCGGACCTACGCGACGGCGATCGTGATCCTCCGCCGCTTCTACGACGACCTGCGGCAGGGCCGCTACGCCCTGCGGCAGGGCGTCAAGCGCATCACGCAGCGCCTCGTCGATCTCTCCGCGAACGAGACGCCGGCGTTCCTCGGCGTCACCGCGCTCCGCAACCAGAACCACGACGACGCCGGGCGCGCGGTGAACACCGCGATCCTGAGCCTCGCGATGGCCCGGCAGATCACGGGCGACGTCGTGCTCCTGCAGCGGCTCTCGATGGCGGCGCTGCTCTTCGACATCGCGCGGCCGCGGCTCACCGGCGTCGCGCGGAGCGGCGGCGGGCTCGTCCCGCAGCTGAGCGAGCAGCAGGACGCGGACGTGCCGGCCGGCACGGCGGTCGTGCTGACCGCGCTCGGCCTCGTCAACGAGCCCAGCGTCATGCGCACCGTGGTGGCCTACGAGGCGCACTGGGTGCGCCGCCAGGCCGCGCTCGGCCCGGTCTACCGCGGCCTCCGCCAGCCGACGCTGCAGGCGCGCATCCTCGCGACCGCCCGCGCCTTCAACGACCTCCTGACGCCCGCGCCGGGCGAGGCGCCGCTCTCCGCCGACGAGGCGATCGCCAAGCTCGAGCAGGAGGCGACCGATCCGGCGGACCGCGCGGTGCTGCGGCTGCTCGTCGGCGCGCTCGGCATCTTTCCGACCGGCACGCTCGTGGAGCTCTCGACCGGCGAGGTCGCGCTGGTGGTGCAGACGCCGGCGCACCCGGCCCGCTACTCGCAGCCGCGCGTCCGGCTGGTCCTCGACGCCTCCGGCGGGCCGATCGGGCGCGCGCTCGAGGTCGATCTCGCCGAGCGGCCTCGCCAGGGCGAGCCGACGCGGCACATCCGCCGGATCGTCGCGACCAGCGACGACCCCGCCGCCGCGTCGATGCGCGCCCACGCGGCCGTCCAGGAGGCGCCGCAGGTGTCGCTGCGGACGCCGACGATCCCCGTGGAGCCGCCCGTCCGCTCGGCGCCGGCGCCGGCGTCGCCGCTCGCCAACCTGCGCATGCCGCCGCCGCAGCCGATCACGCGGCCCTCGTCGCCGACGCTGCCGATGACGAACTCGCCGGCGAGCCGGAGGACGCAGCCGCGGCCCGGCGACGCCGGCCGCGGGCCCGCCTCGCCGCCCGAGGCCGCGCCGCCGGCGCAGGCGCCGGTCGACGACGGCGGCGCGGAGGCCAGGATGCTCGCGGATCTGCCGCCGGCGCCGTCCGGCAGGCTCTCGCCCACGTTGCGGCCGGGGCGCACCACCGCGCGCTGGCCGGATCCACCGCAGCCGCAGGAGCCCGCCGCGCCGGCGGAACCGTACCCGCCCCCGCAGGGCGCTCACGGAGAGGAGTCGTGGTCGGTGCAGACAGACAGCGATCCGGACGAGGTCCCCGAGGAGAGCGCGCGGCCGGCCGCGCTGCGCGCCCGCGGCTGGGGAGAGCAGCCATCGCGGCGCGAGCGCGATCCGGTGTCGGAGCTGCCGCCCTCGGCGATGGCCGGCCCCATCGCCGTGCTGTCGCTGCCGGGCGAGCCGCCGACCGCCGAGGGCGCGCTCGCGCGCACGCCGCTCGTCCACCTGCTCGTGTACATGCTCGACCGGCGCCTCACCGGCACCGCGTGCTTCATCGACCCCGGGGGCGTCCGCCACGGCATCTTCTTCAGCGACGGCGTGCCGGCGAAGATCTGGACCGGGACGATCATCGCCCCGCTCGACCGCGTGATCCTCGAGCTCGGCCTCCTCGACGAGGCGACGCTCCGGGAGACGCTCCGCGACATCACGAAGCGGCGGGTGCTGCACGGCCGGCTGCTCGTCTCCCGGGGCCTGCTCGACCGGGAGACGGTCTTCGGCGTGCTGCGCGAGCAGCTCGTGCGCAAGCTCGTCGCGCTCTACGATCTCCCGCCCGACACGCGCTACGCCTACTACGACGGCCAGAACCTGCTGTCGTCCTACGGCGGCCCGGAGCTCATCGGGTGCGAGCCGCTCGCGGTGATCATGGCGGGCGTCCGGCTCCACGCCGACGATCCGCTGATCGACGCGACCCTCGACCGGATCCAGAACCGGCAGCTCGGCCTCCACGTCGAGGCCGAGATGAAGCGGTTCCAGCTCCACCGCGACGAGGCGACCGTCGTCGACCTCCTGCGCACGCGGCGCATGACGCTCGCCGAGCTCGTCGGGGCCGGCGTCGCGCAGGAGCGCGTCGTGCGGCTGACGATCTACGCGCTCGCGATCACGCGGCACCTCGATCTCGGCGCGCCGGGCCGGCGCCCCGTCGGGCTCGGCGCGGCCGCCGGCTCCGGCCGGGAGCGGTCCGCCAGCGCCGCCCCGGCCGACGCGGGCCAGGCCCAGCGCGAGCCGGCCGGCGCGGCGGCGCGGTCGCCGCGCCCCACCTCGGGCTCGACGGCGCCCGCGCCGCGCGCCGCGCGCGGCGAGGCCGACGGCCGCGCGTCGCCGCGGCAGTTCGACGACGCCCCGGCGCCGTCCAGCAGGCGGTCGGGGTCGCCGTTCGCCGAGCCGATCGCGCCGCGCCGGTCGACCGTGCCGCCCCCGTCCGGGACGCCGGACGGCCGCGGCGCGCCGCTCCCGGGCCCGGCGGCGCCCTTCGAGCCGCGCGCGGCCGGCGGCGATCCGGGCGGCGCGCCCCGCGGCGCGGAGCCGAAGGTCCCGAAGCAGCCCCTCGCGCCGGCGTTCGCCGGGGCCCGCGCGCAGCCGCCGATGCAGCAGGCGCCCACCGTCAAGATGGCGGCCGTCGGCGCGGAGGGCAGGGCCGCGCGGGCGGGGCGGACCGAGGCGGCGTCGCCGCCTCCGCCCCCGCGCGCGCCGGAGCCCGCGAGGCCGCAGGCGGGCGCCGCGCCTGCCTCCGATCTCCCGCCGCCGCCGCGCGCCGCGCTGAGCCCCGAGCTGGCCGCGCGCCGCGCCGAGATCGAGGCGCGCGCCGCCGCGATCGACGGCGAGAGCTTCTTCCAGATGCTCGGCGTCGCGGACGACGTCCCCGCGGAGCGCGTGCAGAGCGCCTATTTCGCGCTCGCCAAGCAGTGGCACCCCGACCGGACGCCGCCGGAGCTCCAGGACGTCAAGCCGCTCGTCGCGCGCGTGTTCGCCCGCATCAGCGAGGCCTACCAGACGCTGAGCGACCCCAAGCGGCGCGCCGAGTACCTGCAGGGGCCGAAGGAGGCCGCGCCCCCCGCGGAGGACGAGGAGAAGATCGCCCGCGTCGTCGACGCCGCGCTCGAGTTCCAGAAGGCCGAGATCCTGCTCAAGAAGAACGACCTCGCCGGCGCCGAGATCCGCGCGCACCGCGCGCTGAACGCCGACCCGGAGCAGCCGGAGTACATGACGCTGCTCGTCTGGATCCAGGCGCAGCGGCGCGGCGAGCCGCCCGCGCTCGCGGAGGGGGCCACGAGCGCGCACTACGACGACCTGATCCAGACGCTGGACGTCGTCCTGCGGAAGGAGCCCCGCTACGAGCGGGCGCTCTTCTACCGCGGCATGCTCCTCAAGCGCTCGGGGCGGATCGACCGCGCGATCCGCGATTTCCGCCTCGCGGCCGAGATCAACCCGAAGAACCTCGACGCGATCCGCGAGGTGCGCGTGCAGGAGATGCGCAGCCGCACGACGAGCGACCCGACGCCCGCCGGCGGCCTCCTCGGCAAGTTCTGGAAGCGCTGACGCGCGTCAGCGCGCCGCCGCCGGCACGGCGCCGAGCGACCGCAGCGCGCGGCAGATCGTCTCGTCGCGGCAGGGCCCCACCCGCCCCGCGTGCGCCGGCCAGGGCACCTCGCGCACGCGGTGCAGATCGCGCACGTCGGGGCCGCGCCACGGGCCGAGCGCCCGGTCCACGCGCGCCTCCCGCTCGTTCGTCGCCGGCAGCGAGAGCTGCACCTGCGGCACGATGCCGACCTTCTGCACCGGCGCGCCGTCCGGCAGCGCGTAGAGCAGCGTGGTGAGGCGCAGGACGCCGACGTGGGCGTCGTCGTCGAGGTACTCTTGGGCGCACCCCTTGCCGTAGGTGCGATCGCCGATGACCACGCCGCGCCGGTAGCTGCCGAGCGCGCCGGCGATCATCTCCGCCGCGCTCGCGGAGTCGCCGTCGACGAGCACCGCGAGCGGCCCGCTCCACCCGCGCTCGGTGGGCACGTCCGGCGAGCGCTCCACCTCGACGCCGCCGTCGCGGCGCCGCATCGGGAACAGCGGCACGCCCGGCAGGAACAGCCCCAGCGCGGCGATCGCCCCGTCGGTCGAGCCGCCGCCGTTCGCGCGCACGTCGAGCATCACGCCCCGCGTGTCGCCCTGCGCGCGCGCGCGGCGGAGCGCCGCCGCGACCCGGTCCCCGAGGTCGTCGGGGACGTCGGGGATGGTGATCACCGCGACCTTGCCGTCGCCGAACCGCACCAGATCGAGCGGCAGCTCCGCCGGCGCGGCCTCCGCGGGCTGCGGCCCGATCGGGTGCGGCGCCACGCTCAGCTCGAGCGGCGCCGCGGCGCCGCGCCGGAGCAGCGCCACGCGCGCGGTCGTCCCGGGGCGCACGTCGGCGAGCACGGCGAGCTGCTCGGCCTGCTCGACGCTCATCCCGGAGATCGGGAGGTCCTGGATCCGGATCACCACGTCGCCGTCCGCGAGCGGCGCGAGCGCGCCGCGATCGACGCGCACCCCGATCGCCGTGCGCGTCATCTCCTGCCAGAGGCGGGCGGGCGGGTGCGCCTCGAGATCGAGGTCGTAGATGGAGACCTCCTCCTCGAGCGGCGCCCAGGCGCCGTGGGCGTCCAGCTGGGGCACGTAGGCGCGCACCGCGGCCGCGATCACCGTGCGCGCCCAGCCCTCGTCGCTCATCGAGGGCGCCGCGCGCTCGCGCACGGCGTCGGCGTAGCGCGCGAGCGGCTCCCCGAAGTGCGCGCGCAGCGCGCCGACCTCCCGGCCGAGCTCGCGCGCGAGATCCCGGGCGCTCCGCGTCACCTCGCCGTCCTCGAACGGCGCCGCGGAGATCAGCGCCCACGCCTCGGCGGCCGTCGCGGGCGGGCGGGCCAGCCCGCGGCGGTAGCCCTCGTCGAAGATCCCGTCGAGCTCGCGCGACCACCGGGACAGCTCCTGGCCCACGCGCAGCGCCGCCGAGCACGGCCCGCTGCCCACGGGCGCCTGCAGATCGGCGAGGAGCGCGGCGGCCTCCCGCCGCAGCGACGCCCCCACGGGCGCGTCGGGCGCGACCGACCACAGCCCGTGCGGATCGAGCCAGTCGGAGGTCGCCTCGGCAAACTTTGCGGGATCGATGCGGAGCGGCGGGGCGGCCAGCGTGGTGCGGGCCTGGGCGACGATGGCGCGCGCCTGCTCGCAGCCGAGCGAGGTCGGCGCCCCGGTGGGCACCGCGATGCCGCGGTCGAGGGCGTTCGGGTCGCAGCCGACGCCGTCGATCTCCTCGTCGTCCGGCGCGAGGGCGTGGAGGAGGGGCCGCGAGAGCCCGCGCCGCGCCTTCGCCGCGGGCGTCTCCGCCTCGCGCGAGAGCAAGGCGAGCGTCGCCAGGCAGGCGGCGATGCACGCGACGGAGCTCGCGACGCGTGTCCTCACTGCTCTCCGGATATCACGACGCGGGCCGCGCGGGCAGGGGCGACCGCGGCCATCGGCGCGAGCGTCGCGCGGGCAGGGGCGACCGTGGTCATCGGCGCGCGGTCCGCGGGCGCAGGGGCGACCGTGGTCAGCGGCGCGCGCGACGCGGGGGCAGGGGCGACCGCGGTCATCGGCGCAAGCGTCGCGCGGACGGCTCCGCGGGCGCTGCCCACGCCCTCCGCGGGCGCAGCGGCGACCGCGGTCATCGGCGCAAGCGTCGCGCGGACGGCGCCGCGGGCGCTGCCCACGCCCTCCGCGCGGGCCGCTCGGCCCACGCCGGAAACCTGGACGCAACATCCCGTTCTCATTTGCCGCTCGCGCGCCGTGGATCTGCGCTCAGCGCCGCGCATCCGTGCTCCTTCGCTTTCCCGCAAAGCTTTCGCGTCCCTCCGGGGATCCGAACACGTTGCGCATTCCAGCGCAAAAAAAGGCGATTTCGTAGGGTTTATCCCGGCATCGCGCCTGCATCTGGCCTGGTGCCGCCCACCGGTTCGCACGGGTCTCTCGACCCACGTCCTCCTTGATCGGCGCGCGGCGGAGAGCAAAGAGACCATGAGCACCACCTGGGATCGTGCGGCATTCTCGGCTTATCGTACAGAGCTCGCGAACTACGCCACCCTGAGCCCGGAGGCCGAGCGGGAGCTCGCGCTCCGCTGGCGCGCTGGTGACCGGGACGCCGGCCGGCGCCTCATCGAGGCTTGCCTGCCGTTCGTCATGACGATCGCGCTCGAGTACCGCCGGTGGGGGCTCCCGATGGAGGACATCGTCCAGGAGGGGAACATCGGCCTCCTGAAGGCGGCGGAGCGCTTCGATCCGGACCGCGGCTGCCGCCTGGCGACCTACGCGGCCTACTGGATCCGGGCGGAGATCCGCGAGCACGTGGCGCGGGGGTACCGGATCGTGCGCCTCGGCTCGTCGAAGAGCGAGCGCCGCGCGCTGCGCATCTACCGCAAGACGCACGAGAAGGACCCGGCGGTGCTGGCGGAGCTGAGCGGCCTGTCGGAGGAGCGGGCGGCCGAGCTCTTGCCGCTGCTCATGGCGCGCGACGTCAGCCTGGAGCGCTCTCCGAGCGACGACGGCGTGGCCCCGATGGAGCGGCTCGCGTCGAGCTCGCACACGCCCGAGGAGGAGGCCTGCGCCGCCGACGAGCGCGAGCAGCTCTCGCGCGCGCTGCAGAAGGTCGTGAGCGAGCTGTCGCCCCGCGAGCGCCGCATCATGAGCCAGCGCTGGCTGACCGACAGCCCCGTGACGCTCGAGCAGCTCGGCGCCGACTTCGGCGTCAGCAAGGAGCGCGTGCGGCAGATCGAGGAGCGCGCGAAGAAGCGGATGCGCGCGCGCATCGAGGAGATCACCCGCGAGCCGATGGCCAAGAGCGCGTGACGAGCGGCGGTCGCCCGCTTCGGATACGGGCCCACCTCGACGTTTTCGGTGCTCGGCGTACTTGAGTACGCCTGCGCGCCGAAAACGCCGATCTGGGCCCGTCTCCTGTGCGGGCGACCGCCGCTCGGCTCCGTGTGGGGCGGAGCTCGGACGCGGCTGAGCGTGGGGGCGTTGTCCCGGAGGTGGGGGCCGAACGCGCTAGATCTCGATGACGGTGCCTTCGCGCGCGGCGATGGTGTTCGGGAAGAGCTCGCGGGCGCGCATTTCCTTCTCGCGCACCATGGCGTCGGTCTGGTTGGGGTCGTGGTGGTGCAGGACGAGCTGCTTCGCGCCCGCGGCCTTCGCGAGCTCGCAGCCCGCGACGAACGTGGCGTGACCCCAGCCCGTCTTCGGGCCGCCGCCCACCTCGCCCGCGTACTCCTCGGGCGTGTACATCGCGTCGAAGATCAGCACGTCGGCGCCCATGGCGAGCTTCTTCAGCTTCGGATCCACGATCGCGTAGTGCTCGGAGTCGGTGATGTACACGACGACCTTGCCCTCGTGCTCGACGCGGTACGCGTAGACGCCGTTCGGGTGGTTGCCGCGCGCGTTGGTCACGCGCACGTCGTCGTTCGGGCCGATCGTGACCACCTCGCCCTCGTAGAGATCGCGGAACGTCATCGCCGCGCCCATCTCCGTGAGGTGCACCGGGAAGCTCGGGTAGTCCATCTGCCCGGCGAGCGTCTCCTCGAGCGTCCGCGAGACGTTGAGGCCGCCGTAGAGGTGGATCTTGTTCCCGCGCACGAACGCGGGCGTGAAGAACGGGAAGCCCTGGATGTGATCCCAGTGCACGTGACTGAAGAACATCCAGGCTTCGAAGGGCATCTCCTTGACCAGCTCCTGGCCGAGGAGACGGAGCCCCGTCCCGCCATCGAGGATGACCAGCGTCTCACCGGCACGAATCTCGTAGCAGCTCGTGTTGCCGCCGACTTCGACCGTGCCTGCACCGGGCGTGGGGATGCTTCCGCGAACCCCCCACATCTTGATCCGCATCCTGCCTCGCTCGCTGAACCCCGCCCGTTTCAAGGTAGAGCTATTAGATTCCGAGCGCGGGCAGCGTCAAGCCGGCAGGTGCACCGGGAGCAAGGAAGGTCGCAGACGTGGAGACCTGGCCGGGGGAGCAGGGGCACGGCGCCAATGTAGTTGCGGGGTAGGCGGCAGCCCAGCGACAGGCCGCGAAAGCGCCAGGAAGGCGGCTGCGCCGGCGCGGGCTGCGGGCGAGCGGCGGCGCGCCGGCCGGTCACGTATCGGCCTGGAGCCGGCGGCGCGGGGGGCTCCGCAGGCAGGGCGGGGGAGGCGACGGCGGGGCGGGTGACGGCGGGGCGGGTGACGGCGGCGGCGCGGGTGACGGCGGCGCGGGAGGCCGCGGCGGGGCGGGGGCGGCGGCGCGGGAGGCCGCGGCGGCGTCCTGGCGGCCGGAGGGCAGGGCACGCCCCGCTGCAGCAGATGCGCGACGGCCACGGCCGATGGGCTATGGTCGGGCGCATGCCGCTCCACGCGGACGCCATCGTCGTCCTCGGCTGCAGGATGCTCCCGTCCGGGCGCCCGGCGGCCCCCGGCGCGCGCCGCGCGGCGCGCGCGGCGCAGGCCTACCGCGACGGCGTCGCGCCGTGGGTGATCGCCAGCGGCGGGCGGCGCTGGGGCGCGCAGATCGAGGCGCGCGTGCTCTCCGCCGAGCTGCTGCGCGCCGGCGTCCCGGCCCACGCCATCCTGCAGGACCTCTGGTCGCTGACGACGCACGAGAACGCGATCTTCAGCGCGGCCCTCCTGCGCCGCATGGGCGCGCGGCGGGCGGCGATCGTCACCTGCCCCTGGCACATGGCGAGGGCTCTCCAGAACTTCCGCGAGGTCGGGATCGACGCCTGCGCGCTGCCGTCGCCGCACGTGCGCGCTCCGATGGTTGCGCGCGCGTGGCTGCGCGGTCACGAGGTGGTCTCGATGTGGCTCGACGCGCGCGCGATGCGCCGCCGGCAGATCCTCTGCGAGAGCGCCGACTGGCTGCTCGACGGCGCGCGCCGGGGTGAGACGTGATCATGCCGAGACGGCGACCCTCCCCGCTCCTCGCGCTGCTCCTGCCGCTCGCCGCCTGCACCGGGCAGCCGGCGCCCGGCCCCGCGCCGGACGCGGGGAGCTCCGCGGCGGCGCCGGCCCCGAGCGCCAGCGCGAAGGCGCGGCTCGACGCCCTCCTCGCCGCGGAGCAGCGCCGCGCCGCCCTGGAGGTGAGCGCCGCCGATCAGCAGAGCCGCGACGTCGACGTGCGGCGCGCCGCCGCGCGGGCGCTCGCGCGCATCGGCGGCGACGCGGCGCGGCCAGGGCTCGCGCGGGCGCTCGCCGACGAGGATGACGAGGTGGTCGCGTGGGCCGCCTACGGCCTCGGGTTCTCGTGCAAGGGCCACGAGGCGGAGACGGTCTCCGCGCTCGTCGCGCGCGCGCTCGCCCGCGACGCCCGCCCGGCTCGGGCGGCCGCGCCGGGCGCCGCCGCGCCCGCGAGCGGCGCTGCGTCGGCGAGCGGCGCCGCGCCGGGCGCCGCCGCGCCCGCGAGCGGCGCTGCGTCGGCGAGCGGCGCCGCGTCGGCGAGCGGCGCCGCGTCGGCGAGCGCCGGCGCACCCGCGGGAGCGCCGCGGCTCGACGCCGGCGGCGCGCTCGCCCGGGCGATCGGGCGGTGCGGCGCCGAGGCGTCGGAGCCGACGCTCGTCGCGTGGCTCGAGGGGCCGCGCGAGCGCGCGATCCACGCGGCGTACGCGCTCGGAGATCTCGCCGCGATCAAGCTCAAGCTGCGTGAGGAGACGCTCGTCGCGCTGCTCAACCTCGCCGCGGGCAGCGCGGCCAGCCCGCCGGTCCCGGAGGCGCTCTACCCGATCGGGCGGCTCGAGCACGTCCCGCTCACGGTCATCCCCCGCATCCGCGACGTCGCCGCCGCGCGGCTCGCGGAGGCGGGCGACGCGCGGCTCTTCGCGGTGCGCGCGCTCGGCCGGGCAGGGGAGGCGGCCGCCCCCGAGCTCGCGCGCGTGCTCGGCACGAAGGGCGTGTTCTCCGCGAGCGAGCGCGCCGAGGCCGCGCGCGCCCTCAAGCGGCTCGGCGCGCCCGGCCAGCGCGCCCTCGCCGACGCGCTCCCCGCGCTCGTCCCGAGCGCCGATCCCATCGCGCTCACCGGCCTCGTGGGCGAGGACCTCGGCGTGCTGCTCACCGCCCTCGACGCGCTCGGGGCCGCGGGCGCCGCGCGCAAGCCGCTCCGCGAGCTCGCCGCCCTGCCGCCGCCGCCGAGCGCGCCCGCGGCGATCCTCCGCCGCCTCGCGTGGCTCCGCTGCGGCGCGGCCAAGCTCCTCGCCGGCGCGAACTACCGCGATCCGCTGCTCCTCGGCTGCGACGTCACGGCGCCTCCGGATCCGGAGAGCAAGCCGGACGCCGCCGCGCCGGTGCGCGGCTCGATCGGCGCCCGGGCGGTCGTCGAGGTGATCGGTCGCGAGGCGATCACGGGCGCGCGGCTCGCCGCGTACCGCGCCTACGCCGCGTCGGGCGACCTGCGCGCGCGGGAGGCCGCGATCGATCTCATCGCCTCGCACGAGGAGATCGACGGCGCGCCCGACCTGCTCGCGAAGGCGCTCGCCGCGGAGGAGCCGGGCCTCGTCGCCGCCGCGGCGGAGGTGATCGCGCGGCAGCCCCAGCGCGCGTCGGAGGCGCCGGCGCAGGGGAAGCGGAAGCGCAAGCGGCGGCTCGACGACAAGGGCGCGCCCGCCGCGGTCACGTCGCCCGCGATCGAGGGCGCGCTGCTCTCGCTCCTCGACCGCCCTGGCGTGCGCGACGATCCGGAGCTGATCGGCGCGGTCATCGACGCGGCGGGGGCGCTCTCGCTCAAGCAGGCCGAGGCGCGGCTCGAGGAGCTCTGCCGATCGAGCTACCCCACGACGCGGGCGCGCGCGGGGACGGCGCTCGGCGTGCTCCGGGGCCGCAAGGTCGCGTGCGACGCCGGGCCGCCGGGCGACGCCGGGCGGCCGGCCGCCGCGCCGCCGGCCGGCGAGCTGCCGGCCGAGGCCTCCGCGCTCGCGCGCGCGCCGGCGGCGCTGACCTTCGACACGGACGCCGGCGAGCTCACGATGACGCTCGACCCCGCGCTCGCGCCGGTCGCGGTGACCCGCTTCGTGGATCTCGCGCGCTCCGGTTATTACGACGGCAAGATCGTCCACCGCGTGGTGCCGGGCTTCGTCACCCAGTTCGGCGCGCCGTTCGGCGACGGCGCCGGAGGTCCGCCCGGCAGGCCGGCGCTCCGCTGCGAGACGTCGCCGGTCCCGTTCGAGCCGCTGCGCGTCGGCGTGGCCCTCGCCGGCCGCGACACAGGATCGAGCCAGCTCTTCGTCATGCACGCGCGCGCGCCGCACCTCGACGGCCAGTACGCGGCGGTCGGCGTCGCCGCCGGGCCGTGGGCTGCGCTCGTGGACGGGGACGTCATCCGGAGCGTGAAGGTGCGCGACTGATCGCGCGCGGCGTGCAGCACGCGTCACCGAATCGTGCGCGGAGCGCGTCACCGAATCGTGCGCGGAGCGCGTCACCGAATCGTGCGCGGAGCGCGTCACCGAATCGCGCGCGGAGCGCGCCGCCGAATCGCGCGCGCCGCGCTTCGATGCGACGAGCGCCGCGCTTCGACATCGCGTGCGCCGCGTGACGCGCGAGCGACGCAAACCGCTGGGGCTCGGCGGCGTCCCTCCATGTCGATTGACAAGCGCCCCCGACCGGCGCTTTACAGTGTAGCGTGGTCATCGCCTCCTTCCTGGCCGTCGCGGTGCTCGTGTACACGTACTTCGGGTACCCGATCGTTATCGGCATCCTGGCGCGCCTCTGGCCTGCGCAGCGGAAGGAGGACCCGAGCTACGTCCCCACGGTGACGGCGTGCATCCCCGTCTACAACGCGGCGTCGTATCTGCCGGCGAAGGTCGAGAGCCTCTTCGCGCTCGACTATCCGAGGGACAAGCTGGAGGTCCTGCTCTACTCGGACGGGTCGACCGACGACACGGTGCGCGTCGCCCAGCAGCTCTCGGAGCGCGACCCCCGGGTGAAGCTGATCGTCAGCGAGGCGCGGCGCGGCAAGCCGATCGGCGTGAACACGATGCTCGGGGTCGCGACGGGCGAGGTGCTGCTCATGACGGACGTCCGCCAGCCGCTCGTGCCCGGGGCGCTGCGCGCGCTCGTGCGGCTCCTGGCCGATCCCGGCGCGGGCTGCGTCTCCGGCAACCTGGTGCTGAAGGGCTCGGCGGGCTCGGGGGCGTACTGGCGTTACGAGAACTGGATCCGCCTCCAGGAGGGGCGGTTCCGGAGCATGGTCGGGGTGACCGGCCCCATCTACGCCATCCGTCGCGCCGACATGACCCAGCTCCCGGAGGGCGTCATCCTCGACGACATGTGGGTGCCGATGCGGCTCCGGCTCGAGGGCCGCTCGATCCTCTTCGCCGAGGACGCGATCGCGTACGACGACGCCTTCGGCGACGAGCGCGAGTTCGGCCGCAAGGTGCGCACGCTGGCGGGCAACTACCAGCTCTTCTCGCTGCTCCCGGCGCTGCTCGTCCCGTTCCGGAACCCGTCCTGGTTTGAGATCTTCTCGCACAAGCTGCTTCGCCTCGTGTGCCCCTGGGCGCTCGTCGCGCTGCTGCTCACGTCGACGACCGCCTGGATCGGCGCCGAGTCGAGCGGCGACGCGTCGTGGACGCTTTACGCGACGCGCGCGCTGTTCGGCGGCCAGGCGGCGTTCTACCTGCTCGCGGTGCTCGGGGGCGCCGCGGGCAAGCTCGGCGCGCTCGCGCGCACGTTCGTGGTCCTCAACGCGGCGGCCGTGGTCGGCCTGTGGCGCTTCGTGCGCGGCTCGCAGAAGGTCACCTGGTAGCGCGGGGCGCGGCCACGGGCGCCGCGGCCACGGATCGCGCGGGCCCGAGCGCTCGCGCGCTCGCTCGCTCGCTCGCCGCGATCGCGCGGGCTACGGCTCGAGCAGGCCCACGAGCTCGTGGACGGCGCGGTGCGATCGCAGGAGGGCGAGCGACGACGGGAGCAGCCGCCCCGGCCCCTCGTGCGGCGGCGCCTGGAACCTGACCGGCGCGGGGAGCACGTCGAGGCCCGCGCGCTCGAACATGCGGAGCGAGCGCGGCATGTGGAGCGCGCTCGTCACGAGCACCACGGCGTCGGGCGAGAGGCCGCGCGCGATCCGGGCGGAGTGGAGGGCGTTCTCCCGGGTGTCGCGCGACTCGGTCTCCAGGATGATCTTCTTCCTCGGCACGCCCAGCTCGACGAGCAGGTCGGCCATGGCGCCGGCGAGCTCGGTGGGCGCGCGCCGGAGGTCCCGCCCCGAGACGATGACGTGGCCGAAGCCGTAGGTGCGGTAGACCCGCGCGGCGCCGAGGCCGCGCTCGATGCCGTCCGCCGTCTGCCGTTCCAAGGCGGGCGTGCCGAACTCGTCGGCGTCGATCCCGGCGGTGAGGACGATCAGGACCCGCCGCTCGGGCGCGCTCTGGGCGAGCTCCGGCCGCAGGTCCCGCGGCGCCGTGCTCATCCGGCGCGAGATCGCGCTGGAGACCTCGGGCATCGAGAGGAGCCACAGCGCGAGCCAGGCGCCCCACGCGAGCGCCCGACCGACCTTCGACCAGCGCGCGCGGTACGGAAAGCCGCCGCCGGAGAGCGCGAGGCCGATGCCCGCGACGACGAGGAGCACGAGCAGGGGATCGACGAGGCGGGAGATGGACAAGGCGAGGCTCGCCGAGGAGGCGCTCGGCGCGCTTTATCTATGCCGTCGTCGGGGGGCGAGGCGAGCGAAAAGGGCGCGCCGCGAAGGTGTGGGGCGGACGCGCGGCGCGCCCGCCCCGGCGCTGCTGCTCGTGACGGACGGCGCTCAGCGCCGCCGGTACGCGCGTCGCCGCCGGGCCGCGGCGGAGGCGAGGGCGAGCCCGGCGAGGCCCGCGGGGAGCCACCCGCCGTGGCCGCCCTCGGGCGTCCGGCAGCCGCACCCGCCCGCCTCGCGGGCGCCGTCCGGGCCGCCGCCGGTCGGGCCGTCGCCGCCGCCGCCGCTGGCGTCGCCGCCGCCGCTGGCGTCGCCGCCGCCGGTGTTGTCGGGCGCCTCCCCCAGATCGATCGACGCGTCGGCGCTCGCGACGAGGATCGGCGGCGCCTCGCCGGTCTCCTCGTAAATGGCGTGGAGCCGCTCTCCCAGGTCGTCCGTGACGTTCTCGGAGCGCAGGAAGTCGATGTACTCCCTCGTCATCGACTGGTAGTAGACGCGCGCCGAGAGCGTCTGGGCGCCGGAGGCGCCGGCGGGGACGGTGAGCGTGAAGCGCGCCTCGTCGTAGTTGCGGTATCCGCCGTTCCCGTCGCCGAAGTCGATCTCCGGCGTCGGCTCGGTCGTCCGCGACGGCACGAAGCCCTTCGGCGGGATGCGCGTGTCGGAGATGATCATGTCGTGGAGCGCGAGGTGCTCCTCCTTCTCCCCCGCGCCCGCGTCGCCGTCCCAGCGCCCGTGCACGGCCCGGTACTCGTGGGTGGGCGGCTCGTGCTGGATCTCGCCGGTGTCCGCGTCGTAGCCGCCGAGCAGCGGCCGCTCGACGCCGTCCTCGCCGACGAGGAACACGGCGATCCAGGCGCGCCGGCTCTCGGCGTAGCCGGTCGGGAACTTGTGGCCGGTGAGGTTCTCGACGCGGACGGTGACGGCGATCTCGTCGCCGGGCCTCGCTTCCTCGGGGGCCTCGACGAGCGTGACCGAGGCGGCCGAGGCGAGGCTCTCGAGGGTGCGGTCGAGCGCGAGCTGGAAGGAGGCTTCGCGCTCCGCGACGTACTCCTTCTCGGCCGCCATGACCGCCTGGATGCCCCAGTGGTTGCCGCCGACGAGGACGTGGTCGCGCGGATCGGTGCGGAGCGGGCCGAGATCGGCCACGGCCAGCTCTCCGGTCTTCTTCTTCATGTGGCAGTCGACGCAGCTCCGAGGGTCCGCGCCGCCGTCGCGGAAGTCGCTGGAGGCCCACTCCTCGAAGGTCGTATCGAGCGGAAACTCGATCGTGGTCTCGGTGCCGTCCGCGTTCCTGAGCAGGACCTCCGGGTTCGTGACCTGGTGGCATTGCCCGCAGAACTGCGAGCCGGCGAGCATGGGGTCCCGCTCGCCGACGTGGGAGTTCGACTCCACGTTCTCGTAGGGCCCGTACATCACGGGCGTGCTGGTGAACCCGGCGGCCTCCGGCGTGGTGTCGAACACGAGCTGCGCGTTGCCGAGGTGGTACGACGGCTTGCCGTCGTCGCCGAGGGTCGGCTTCGCGCGGTGGCACACGTTGCAGCTGACCCCCTGGCCATCGACGATCTTCCCGTCGGACGCGGCGTTCGGGTCGAACCCCGAGCCGTCCGGCGCCGCCGCCCTCCCGTTCACGAAGCCCACCGGAGAGTGGCAGCGCAAGCAGAACGTGCCGATCCCCGGCACGTCCTGGTTGGCGATCGTGAGCGCCGCCTTGAAGATCGGATCGCGCCACGCGTTGGCCATCATGGTGCCTGCCCACGTGTCTGTGGGCATGTAATCCAGCGGGTCCTGGCCTTCCGCGCGGTGGCATCCAGCGCAGCGCTCGGCGGTGCCGAGGTTGTTCGGCTGCGGCATCTCGCCCGCCTTGGTCCCCTGGAGATCATCGATTCCGGCGGCTGCTCCGCGGCTCAGCAGCCCGAGCGCGAGCACCCAACCAACCCCCAACATCGACTTCTTCTGCATAGCTCGGATCCAGATCTGGCAAGCTGCTCTTCGGACAGCGTGAACCCACGATGAACGGCGTGACGGCCTCGCGGCGCGGGACGACCTATTCCGGATCGATCCGGAAGATCCTGCCGCCGTAAGAGACGATGTAGAGCTCGCCCGCGGCGTCCTCGCCGAAGGAGGCGAGGCCCTCGATGGTGCTCACGGAGTTGAGGTCCTGGCTGAGCTGGGTGCCGAGATCGGTCGGGCTCGAGGGCGTGGCGACGCCGTCCCGCCAGGTGAACATCCACACCCGGTCCGACGCGAAGTCCCCGTACAGGTACTTGCCCCGGAGCGCCGGGATCTTGCTGCCGCGGTAGACGTAGCCGCCGGTGATCGAGCCGTCGCCGTTGTCGTGATCATAGCGCTTGACGGGCGGCGTGATCATCGGCGAGGTGCACTCGATTCCCTGGTCGCTCTGGAGGCAGACGTCCCCCTCGGTGACGCTCCAACCGAAGTTCTTGTGGCCCTCGCCGCGCGGCTGGACGTTGATCTCCTCGAACAGGCGGCCGCCGACGTCTCCGATGTAGAGATCGCCCCGGCAGCGGTCGAAGCTGAAGCGCCACGGGTTGCGCAGCCCGTAATTCCACACGAACGGGTCTCCGCCGGCGACGTTCCCGGCCGGGGGCGTCGGGTGGTTGTCGACGTCGACGCGGAGGATCTTCGCGTACTTCACCTCGATGTTCTGCCCGTTGTTGTCCGGGTCCGGATTCGAGGTGTCGCCGCCGCCGTCGCCGACGCCCACGTAGAGCATTCCATCGGGACCGAACGCGAGCATCCCGCCGTTGTGGTTGCCGACCAGCACCGGGAACGAGAAGAGCTCGCGGACCTGCGCCGGCTCCGCCTGATCCGGATTGGACGCCGAACGCTTGAACTCCCGAAGGGCCAGCGTCCTCGACCTCGTGTTGTGGTAGACGAAGAACCGCCCGTTGGTCGCATATTCAGGGTGGAACGCGAGCCCGAGGAGACCTCGCTCATCCTCGTCGTACTGGATCTGCTGGACCTGCGCGGTGATATCGAGGAACGGGGTGCTCTGCACCACGCCTCCGCTGATGAGCCGGATGGTCCCGCCCTGCTCCACCACGTAGAGGCGGCTGGCATCTTCCGGCTCGCTCGTCACGAACACGGGACTACGCAGGCCGCTGGCCACCTCGGTGAGCTTGAGCGGCGGCACGGTCCCGCCCGGCTCGTCGCATTCGATCGTCCCACTCCCGCCCGCGCCGGTTCCGGTCGTCGCGCCGGCGCCCGACCCCCCCGTTCCGCTCGTCGTCGCCGCCGGACCGCCTCCGCTGCCCGTCGTCGCCGCGGAAGCGTCCGTGCCCGTCGTGGCGCCCGTGCCGGAGCCCGAGCCCGGCCCCGAGCCCGGACCGGTGGTGGCGCCCCCCCCCGTGCCGGTTCCGCCAGGGCCGGCTCCTCCGCTGCCCCCTGATCCGTTATTTTCATCGCCCCCGCACCCATTCAAGGTGAAGCTCAGACCGACGACGGCGGCCGCGATGGGCATGAAAGACAAAAGGAAACGCTTCTGGTCCATCATGCCGTAGGAGACTATCCGAACAACGCGCCCCTTGGTATAAATTTCCACCTCATGGCGCCGCATCTCCGACGTCGCGATTGTGCGCCCAACCGGGAACGGTGAACGCAACTACAATGCAAGACGCTTCCCTACTGCTGCTCGAAATCCTGTCACGCCGGATTCCGTCTGCGGCCGGCTCCTGGCGAGAGCGCGTCGAGCAGGTGACCGGGATTGGTGCGCGCGCCCGGCTCGTGCGCGAGGCGCCTGATGCGGTGGCCGGCGAGACGTCCACCTGGTTCGATGTCGACCACTTCCTGTCGACGTTCACCGCCGCAGCGCGCGCGCTCGGCAAGGCGCCGCTCGCGCTTCAAGCGGACGAGCGCGACGCGCTGGAAGCGGCGTTGGGCTCCAGGGCGGTGGAGGGCTGGCGGCTGGACGAGCTGGGCCGGGTGACCCTGCTCGCGCTCGTGTCGAGGCGCCTGCCCGAAATGGAGGTCGAGTCGCTGCTCTGGACTTGCTATCAGCAGGGCGATAGCCGGGAACGGCAAGCGCTCCTGCGGGCCCTGCCGCTCGTGACCGGCGCGGAGCGCCTGCTTTCGCTCGCGGTCGACGCGTGCCGCACGAACGAGCTGCCCGTCTTCGAGGCGATCGCCTGCGAGAACCGTTACCCGGCGGCGTATTTCCCGGACCTCAATTTCAACCAGATGGTCCTCAAGGCCATGTTCATGGGCGTCGCGCTCGCGCGGATCGTCGGGCTGGAGCGGCGCCGAACGAGCGAGCTCGCCAGGATGGCAGAGGACTTCGCGAGCGAGCGGAGGGCGGCCGGCCGGAGCGTCCCGGCGGACATCGGCCTGCTCACGCCGGAGCACGAGCACGAGCGCGCGACGCGCATCCCCGAGTGAAGCGCCCGAGGCGGAGGGACCAGTGAAGCTATTCGATCCTCATATCCACATGACATCGCGGACCACGGACGACTACCAGGCGATGGCCGACGCCGGCATCGCCGCCGTCCTCGAGCCCGCGTTCTGGCTCGGGCAGCCCAGGACGCACGTCGGCACGTTCGAGGACTACTTCGCGTCCCTGCTCGGCTGGGAGCGCTTCCGGGCCAGCCAGTTCGGCGTCCGCCACCTCTGCACGCTGGCGCTCAACCCCAAGGAGGCGAACAACCCGCGCGTCGCGCAGGGCGTCATCGATCTCCTACCGCGCTACCTCGACAAGGAGGGCGTGGTCGCGGTCGGCGAGATCGGGTTCGACGACATGACGCCCGAGGAAGAGAAGTACTTCGCCCTGCAGGTCGAGCTCGCGCGAGCGCACGATCTCCCCATCCTCGTGCACACGCCTCACCGCGACAAGAAGCGGGGGACCGAGCGGACGCTCGCCCTGGTGCGGGAGCTCAAGTTCCCCGAGGAGCGCGTGCTCGTCGATCACAACAACGAGGAGACGCTGCCGCTCGTGCTCGCGACCGGCTGCTGGGCCGGCCACTCGATCTACCCGAACACGAAGATGGACGAAGACCGGATGGTCGCGCTGGTCAAGAAGTACGGCGCGGAGCGGATCCTGATCAACAGCGCGGCGGACTGGGGCGTGAGCGACCCCCTGAAGGTGCCGAAGACGGCGGCGCGGATGCGCGAGAACGGGATCGCGGACGAGGTGATCCAGCGGATCGTCTGGAAGAACCCGCTCGCCTTCTTTGCGCAGAGCGGCCGGCTCGATCTCGCGGAGTTCGGGGAGGCGCCCGCCGTGGACCAGCGCGCGCTGTTCGAGGGCAACTCGGTCCTGCGCGGGCAAACGCCTGTCGTGCAGGGCTGACCGAGCGCGCCCATGCACCGCACCGTCGTCCTCAACGTCGTCGGGCTCACCGGCGATCTCCTCGGCGACGCCACGCCGAACCTGCAGCGGCTCGCGCGCGAAGGGGCGATGCGCCCGCTGGAGACCGTGCTGCCCGCGGTCACGTGCACGGTCCAGTCGACCTTCACGACAGGCCTCCTCCCGAGCGGGCACGGCTGCGTCGCCAACGGCTGGTACTTCCGCGACATCGCCGAGGTGAACCTGTGGCGCCAGGCGAACCAGCTCGTGGCGGGGGAGAAGATCTGGGAGGCGGCGCGCCGCCGCGACCCGACCTTCACCTGCGCCAAGCTGTTCTGGTGGTACAACATGTACAGCTCGGCCGACTACGCGGTGACGCCGCGGCCGATCTACTGGGCGGACGGCCTCAAGCTGCCGGACATCTACACCGAGCCGGCGTCGCTGCGCGATGAGCTCGTCTTCCGGCTGGGCGAGTTTCCGCTCTTCAACTTCTGGGGCCCGAACGCGGATATCCGGTCGACGGCGTGGATCGCGCGGTGCGCGCGCCACGTGGTCGACACGCGGCGGCCGACGCTGACGCTCGTCTATCTCCCGCACCTCGATTACAACCTCCAGCGGCTCGGGCCGGACGATCCTGCCATCCAGGACGATCTGCGCGCCGTGGACGCGGTCTGCGGCGAGCTGATCGACCACGCGCGCAAGGACGGGGCGCGGGTGATCGTCCTGTCCGAATACGGCATCACGCGGGTGTCCGGGGTGGTGCACATCAACCGGGCGCTCCGGGAGCACGGCCTCGTGCGCGTCCGGGTCGAGCGCGGGCTCGAGAAGCTCGACGCCGGCGCGTCCGAGGCGTTCGCGGTGGCCGACCACCAGGTGGCGCACGTCTACGTGCGCCGCCCGGAGCGCGTCGCCGAGGTGAAGGCGCTGCTCGAGGCGCTGCCCGGCGTGGACGTCGTCCTCGACGAGGAGGGCAAGCGCGCCGCCGGCCTGGATCATCCGAGGTCCGGCGAGCTCGTCGCCGTCTCACGCGAGGATCGCTGGTTCAGCTACTACTACTGGCTCGACGACGAGAAGGCGCCCGAGTACGCGAGGACCGTCGATATCCACCGCAAGCCCGGGTACGACCCCGTGGAGCTGTTCGCCGATCCCGCGCTGCGCGCCCTGCCGGCCAGCGTCGCGTGGCGGCTGCTCAAGAAGAAGCTCGGGTTCCGGTACCTGATGGACGTGATCCCGCTCGACGCCGGGCTCGTCCGGGGATCTCACGGGCGGCTGATCGAGGGGCCCGGGCGGGGACCCCTGCTCATGTCCAGCTGCGGTTTGCTGCCGCCGGGGGAGAGCGTCCACGCCACCGACGTCGGCAAGGTCATCTTGAGCCACCTGTTCGATTGATCGGCGGGGCGGGGGCCCGCGCCCCCCGCTGCCTCACGTCCCCCGCACCACCCGCTGCATCGCCAGCGTCAGCGGGAATCCCAGCAGCGACAGCGCCGCCGCGCCGCCGGCGCCCGGCGCCCCGGTCCTCGCGATGAGCACCGCGTCGAGCAGCGATATCCCGGCGATGAGCGTCACCACGGCGCGCGGGATCCGGTCCTTCCGCGTCCCCCGCAAGAGCCTCACCGCGTGGATCACGCAGCCCGCGAGCGCGCCGTACGCGATCGTCCCCAGGAGCCCCGTGAGCGGCGCCCCGAGCGTGTAGAGGAACGGCACCGCCATGAAGCCGAGCGCCCACAGGCTGCGCACGGCCAGCAAGTTCTCCTGCTTCGCGATCGCCGTCAGCCCGATCAGGTAGAAGAGCAGCGCCATTCCCCCGCCGAGCACCGCGCTCCCGAGCTGCCCCCCCGCCGCGAGCGCCGCCGTCCCATAGACCAGCACGCGGCACAGCCCCATGAGCGCCGGGCTCAGCGGATTCCCCTTGTGCCAGGCGTCGTACAGCACGATCGCCCCCGCGAGCAGCGCGCTCGCGACGGCCGGCGCCGCGCCCCGGCCCGCGAGGTGCGCGTGGCCGCCCACGAGCAGCACCCCCGCGCCGAGCAGGCCGTACCCCACCGCGAACACCTCGCGGGCGCTCACCAGCCCCGACGGGATCGGCCGCTCGGGCCGCTCGCGCGCGTCGATCTCCCGGTCGAACGCGTCGTTCAGGAACATGCCGCCCACGTACATGAGCGACACCGCGAACCCCACCAGCGCCACCTCCGGCGCCCGCACGCCGGCCCCGGACAGCGCCATGCCGCACAGCACGTTCGTCCAGACCGTCGGCAAGTTCGAGACGCGGCCGAGCCGCAGATACACCCGCGCGCGTGAGCTCATCGTCACACCCCCTCTCCGCGGCCAGCGCCGACGACGCCGTCATCGCCGCTCCCTTCCGCCACCATCCGCTCCTCCACCCAGCGGAGCTCCCGCGCCACCGCCTCGACCACGCCGCCGCGCCGCTGATCCTCCGGCAGGACATCCCAGGTATAGGTCTCCACCTCGAGGTGCTGCGTCGCGGGCACCTCGCGCAGGTGCGACAAGAGCGCCGCGAGCTCGGGCTGCGTCGTCGCGAGCGCGCCCTCGAACCCCCGGAAGATCGGCATGTGGAAGTGGATGCGCCACTCCTCCGGCCGCGCCTCCGGCGGCGCCGCGCTCGCGCGCTCGAGCGCCGACAGCGCCTCGGGCAGATCCAGGTAGCGGACGAGCTCGCCCCCGGCCGCGCCGCCGCGGCGCTCGACCACCTGGTGCAGGTAGACGACGTCCTCCGCGTACGCCCGCAGCCGCGCCATCGTCGCCGGATCGCGCTCCGCCACGCGCGCGCGCAGCCCGGCGCTGATCTGCACCTTGTGCACGCCGACGCCCGCCGCGCGGAGCGCCGCGAGCGACGCCGGCGCGTCCTCGAACTCGACCGCCATGTGGCACGCGTCGAAGCAGAGGCCGAGGTGCACGCGGAGCGCCTCCTCGGCGGCCGAGAGGCTCATCCCGGAGAGCGCCGCGAGCTCCCGCGCCCGCTCCCGCGCGAACACGTGCTCGGTGAAGAAGCCGATCGCCTCGGGCGTCGTCTCGAGGAAGCAGCGCGGCTCCGGCTCGAGCGCCAGCGCGACGCGCTTGCCCGTGCGGCGGCGGAGCTCGACGAGGTGCGCCGCGTGCTGGACCAGCCGCCGCGCCATCGCCTCCGCGTCGTCCCGGCCGCGCACCCGCGGCCGGAACGCGCCGGGCACGGTGCTGACGCTGCCCATCAGGCCCTCCTCGGCCGGCAAGAGCGCGGCGAGGAGCGTCGCCAGGAGGTCGCTGTACGCGAGGCGCTCGTCGGAGAGCCAGTCCGGCAGGTACACGCGCTCCTTCACGGGCGCGCCGTGGAACCGGCCGTACGGGAACCCGTTCAGCGTGAACACGTACAGGCCGTTTCGCTCGAGAAAGTCGCGGAACGCCTCGAGCTCCGCCGGCGCCGCGAGCTCCGCCGCCGCCCGCGCGGAGAGCCGCAGGCCCACGCCGCATCGGCGGCGCTCGCCGGTCCCCGCGCGCGCCGCGCCGCTGCCCTCCGGTCCTCCGGCCGCGCGCGACACGATCTCGAGCAGGTGCGTCTCCAGGCTCCGCTTCACCTCGGGCCACGTCTCGCCCGGGTGGATGTTCGTGCAGTAGGTGAGGTGCGGCGCCCCCGCGCACGCGAGCCTCACGACCGCGCCGCCCCGGCCGCGCCGGCCGCCGCGAGCGCGCCCCGCCGCCCGGCGCGCTCGCGGAGCCGCGCGATCGCCGCGACGATGTGCCGCTCGTCCATCGCGTGCACCTCGCGCGCGCGCCCCACGTCCTCGAGGAGCGTCACCGTGAGCTCTCCGCCGAGGTGCTCGCGGAACTCGTCCAGCCCGTCGAGCACGCAGAGCCGCTCGCCCCGCTCGCCGCCCGGCCGGGCGAGCGCCAGCGCGTCGTCCCACAGCGCGAAGCCGAGCGCCTCGAGCGTCGAGACCACCGCGGCCGACGTCGCCTCGCCGCACAGGCCGGCGAGCTCCGCGTACAGCGTGTCGATCGCGATGCCGATGGCGACCGCCTCGCCGTGACGGAGCCGGTGCCTCGTGAGCGACTCGAGCTTGTGCGCGGCCCAGTGCCCGAAGTCGAGCGGCCGCGCGCTCCCCAGCTCGAACGGATCCCCCGCGGTCGCGATGTGCTGGAGGTGGATCTCCGCCGAGCGGCGCACGAGCTCCGCGAGCGGCGCGAGCGCGCCCGACGCGAGCGCGGGCGCGTGCTCGGACAGCCACGAGAACAGCCTCGCGTCCCGGATCAGCGCGACCTTCACCGCCTCCGCCATCCCGGCCACCTTGTCGCGCAGGGGCAGCGTCTCCAGGAAGCGCGGGTCGATCATCACCGCGAACGGCGGGGCGAACGTGCCGAGCAGGTTCTTCTTCCCGAACGCGTTGACGCCGTTCTTCACGCCGACGCCGGAGTCGGCCTGCGCGAGCACCGTGGTCGGGACGCGCACGACCCGCACGCCGCGGTGCACCGTCGCGGCCGCGTAGCCGGCCATGTCGAGCACCGCGCCCCCGCCGACGATCATCACGAACGACTGCCGATCCATCCCGAGCGCGTCGAGCCTCGCCTGCAGCGCCGCCGTCGCCGCGGCGTCGTTCTTCGCCGCCTCGCCGCCGGGCACCACGATCGGATCGGCCGCGAGCGCGAGCCTGTCCGCGTGCGCGCCCACGTACCGCGCGATGTCCTCCGCGAGCGACGGCCACGCCGCGGCGACGCCGCCGTCGATCACCGGCAGGACGCGGTGGCGCCGGCGCGGCTCCTTCGAGGCGATGGCGGACGCGAGATCGCCGTTGCTCGGCGAAAAGACGCCGTCCGTGAGGTAGACGGGGTACTCGAAGGGGACCGCGATCCGTTGGAGATGAAGCAGCATCAAAGCCGAGCTTTGAGAGCGGCCATCGGGCCGTCAAGCTCGTTCCGCGCGAGGATCCGGCGCCCTGCCGCAGGATGAAAACTTCCCCTTGGCGGCGGACGGCCTTCCTGCAATGCTGGCCCCGCTCGTGAGCTGCGCGGCCCCACGGCCGCGATCGCCTCGTGATCGCAACCCTGTACTGCCTGACATCCTCCTCAATGCAGACGCCCATGGAAGGCACAGCCCGTCCCACGAAACGGTCCTTCATGAGAGGAGTGCTTTTGACAGCAGCGGCAGCCCTCGCGCTCGCCGCGCTCTCGGCCGGGTGCGCGCCCACGTACGTCTACAACCCGGCGAACTACGCGAAGGAGTACGATCCGCGCAAGCACGAGTACGTGATCGGCGTGGGCGACCAGCTCCGGGTCAACGTGTGGCGCATGGCCGACCTGTCGAGCGATGCGCTGGTCAGGGCCGACGGGTACATCACGATGCCGCTCATCGGCGACGTCTACGTCTCCGGCAGGACGCCGACCCAGGTGCGCGAGGAGCTGAAGAAGCGGCTCTCCGAGTTCGTGAAGGACGAGACGGCCGTGATCACCGTCGCCGTGACCGGGATCAACAGCTACCGCTTCGTGGTCAGCGGAAACGTCGCGCGCGCCGGCACCTTCAACGCGAACTACTTCGTCTCTGTCTCCGAGGCGCTCGCGATGGCCGGCGGCCCGAACCAGTTCGCCTCGACCGATCAGATCCTGCTCATCCGCATGGATAGCCCGGGCAAATTCCGGCACATCCCCATCAACTACGACGATATCGCCTCGCGCAAGCGGCCCGAGCAGGATCTCGTGCTCAAGGCGGGCGATACCGTCTTCGTGCCCTGATCGTGGCCGGCTCCTCCGCGCTCGCCCGAAAGGCCGTCCTCGGCGCGGTCTGGACGATCGCCACCGGGCTCGGCTCGCGCGTCATCGGGCTGATTGGCACCCTCGTCCTCACCCGGTTCATCGCGCCGGACGTGTACGGCGAGGTCTCGGCCGCGTCCGTCGTCATCATGACGGCGCACTTCGTGTCGAGCCTCGGCATCGGCCAGTACATCGCGTCGCAGCCGCAGCTCGACCGCCAGACCGTCTTCAACGCCACCGTCTACTTCCACGTGGCGGGGCTGCTCGCCATCGGCGTCATCTACCTCCTGCGGGAGCCGATCGCGGTGCACCTCGTCGGCGCGCCCGGGATGCTCGAGTTCATGCCCGGGCTCATCGTCGCGATGATCATCGATCGGATCTGGTACGTCCCCGATCGCCTGCTCATCCGCGAGATGCGCTTCCGCAGCGTCAGCCTCCGCAACGCGGCCGGCGAGCTCACCTACACCGCGGCGTCGGTCCTCCTCGCCGTGCGCGGCTGGGGGGGCAACGCCATCGTGGTCGCGACGCTCCTGCGCGCCGTCGTGCGCGTGGTCACCACGGTCCCGGCGGTGAGCCTCGCCGAGTGGCTGACGCCGAGCCCGCTGTCGCGCGAGAAGGCGCGCGACCTGTTCGCCTTCGGCATCCCGCTCAACTTCGGGTCGCTGGCGAACTTCGGGGCCTCGAAGTGGGACAACCTCGTCATGATCCGGCTGTTCGGCGAGCACGTCGGCGGGCTCTACAACCTCGCGTGGAACCTCGCCGACATCCCGGCCTCGCAGGTCGGCGAGCGCATCGGCGACGTGCTCGTCCCGTCGTTCTCGAAGCTCGAGCCGGAGCAGCGCAAGGCCGCCCTGGTCCGCGCGCTCACGCTGCTCTCGCTGCTCATCTTCCCGCTCGCCGTCGGCCTCGGCGCGGTCGCCCCGACGATCCTCAACGACACGTTCTTCAACGATGCGTGGGAGCCGGCCGGCCCGCTCCTCGCCGTGCTGTCGGCGCTCGGCGTCACCCGCCCGATCGGCTGGGTCATGTCCTCGTACATGCAGGTCTACGGCCGGACGCGCGCGATCATGGTCCTGGAGTGGCTCAAGGTGGTCGCGATCGTCGGCGCCATCGCGCTGCTCGGCACGATCGGCGGCGTCCTCTGGGCGTGCGCCGGGGTCGGCGTCGCGTTCGGGGTGCACGCCCTCGGGAGCCTCTGGGTGGTGAAGCGCGCCGACGGCGTGCCGTACATGCGGCTGCTGCGGCCGCTGGTCCGCCCGCTGGTCGCGTGCGTGCCCATGGTCATTGCTGTGCTCGCCGTCCGTTACGCCATGCGGTCGCTCGGCGAGATGCCCCGCGGCTTCCGCCTCGGCGCCGAGGTCCTCGCGGGCGCGCTCGTCTTCGCCGGCTCCGCGCTGGTCATCGCGCGGCAGGCGTCGCGCGACTTCCTCCAGCTCGCCCGCGAGGCGGTGCGCCGCCGTCGCTGACGTGTGACGCGCGTCGCCGGCCTCCGGCGCTCCCCGGCCGGCCGCTGGAACCTTTTCGACAATCGAGCGAAATTTGGGGGCCTGTGGTAGCGTCGGGCCCCACTCTTCAACATGGGTCGGGATCCGCGTGGCGGCTCCCCTCCACCACTGGAGATCAAAGGAAATGGCAGAGACGCATCCCGCTGCGGTCGAGAGCCTCCTGGCGAAGATCAACTCGCGCGAAGCCCAGGTGGGCATCATCGGCATGGGCTATGTCGGCCTGCCGCTGGCGCTCACGTTCATCGAGAAGGGCTTCCGCGTGCTGGGCTTCGACGTCGACCCCGAGAAGGTCACCGCGCTCAGCGAGGGGAAGAGCTACATCAAGCACCTCGATCCCTCGCGCGTCGCGGCGGCATCCAAGACGGGTCGGTTCGAGGCGACGGCGGACTTCGGCCGGCTCAACGAGCCCGACGCCATCCTCATCTGCGTCCCCACCCCGCTGACCGCCCAGCGGGAGCCCGACATGAGCTACGTCGTCATCTCGGCCCAGAAGATCAAGGAGCGGCTGCGGAAGGGGCAGCTCGTCGTCCTCGAGTCGACCACGTACCCCGGCACCACCGACGAGCTGGTCAAGGGCATCCTCGAGCAATCAGGCCTCCGCATGGGCGAGGATTTCTATCTCGCCTTCTCGCCCGAGCGCGAGGACCCGGGCAACCGCGATCACAGCACCGCGACCATCCCGAAGGTCGTCGGCGGCGTCGATCGCGCGTCGCTGGTCCTCTCGCAGGCGCTCTACTCCCAGGCGATCGCGCGCACCGTGGCCGTGTCGTCGGCGCGCGCGGCCGAGGCGGCGAAGCTCACCGAGAACATCTTCCGGGCCATCAACATCGCCCTCGTGAACGAGCTCAAGGTCGTCTACGACGCCATGGGCATCGACGTCTGGGAGGTGCTCGACGCCGCCTCGACCAAGCCGTTCGGCTTCATGCGGTTCAACCCGGGCCCGGGCTGGGGCGGCCACTGCATCCCGCTCGATCCGTTCTACCTCGCCTGGAAGGCGCGCGAGTTCGGCGTGTCCACGAAGTTCATCGAGCTCGCGGGCGAGGTGAACGTCGAGATGCCGCACTACGTCGTCAACAAGCTCCAGCTCGGGCTGAACGAGCGCGGCAAGCCGATGAAGGGCACGAAGGTCCTGCTCCTCGGCGTCGCCTACAAGAAGGACATCGACGATCCGCGCGAGAGCCCCGCGTTCGAGATCATCGAGCTCCTGCGCCGTCTCGGCGCCGTGCTCAGCTACCACGACCCGCACGTGCCCAAGCTGCCGCGCATGCGCACCTGGCCGCACCTGCCGGAGCTCTCGTCGGTGCCCCTCAACGAGGACACCCTCAAGAGCCACGACGCGGTCATGGTCGTCACCGATCACTCCGTGGTCGACTACGACTTCGTGCTCAACCACGCCGCCCTGATCGTCGACGCCCGCGGCGTCTACCGCAACGTGCACCCCAAGGTGATCAAGGCCTAGCCGAGGACGCCCCGAGCGGCACGCCGGCGCGGCCTGCCCGCGCCGGCGCCCGCCCGCGGGCGCGCTCGCGCCACGTCGCCCGCCCCGTGCGCCGCGCCTGCTGGCGCGAACGGGGGCGGGGGCGCCGGCGGGTGCGGCGGTTTGGTGACCGGGCACCCATCGGCGCCCGTCTCGCCGCCTTGTCGGCCCGCGCCGCGCCGTGTCGCGCAACGCCCGCGCCATCGGCGCCGCGGCGCGGAAACGCTCGCGGCGAGCGTCCCGCGAGCGTTTCAACCGTGGCCTTTACGTACGCGGATCTCGCCGCGCTCGCGAAATCGCGAGCATCCCCTTGATGTCAGGGCGCCGGTTCGGTACCCATCGAAGACGGTCCATGTCCACGCCGCCGCCCATGGTCGGGCCAGGTCGAACGATGTCGCCTGCAGATGAGAACCTGGGCCCTGCGCCGTCGAGCTCGGATTGGAAGGGCCACCTGGAGATCCGGCTCGGCGACCTCCCGGGGACGCGGCGGCCGCTGACCGAGTCGCACATCGTCATCGGCAGGGCGCCGGGCGTGCAGCTCACGCTCGACCACTACACGGTCTCCCGGCGCCACGCGGAGCTCTTCTGCGATCCGTTCGGCCGGTGGTGGATCCGCGACCTCGGCAGCACCAACGGCACGCTCGTCAACGACGAGCGGATCAACGAGAAGGTGCTGAAGCCGGGGGATCGCATCGGGATCGGCGACTACATCCTCGAGTTCCAGCTCACGGCGCGCGCCCCCCGCGTGCCGCTCGATCCGGGCGGGCTCCATTTCGAGGAGGACAAGCCGACCGCGATCCGCAAGCTCGGCGAGCTCGACCCGCCGCGGATCGCCGCGAAGCACCTGTTCACCCTGATGGACCTGTCGCGGCGGCTCCTCAGCATCGAGGACGCCACGGACCGGTTCGACGCGCTCTGCCAGCTGATGGTCCGGGAGGACTTCCACGGCAGCATGGCGCTCGCGCTGCGGCTCCGGCAGAACGGCGCGCTCACGATCCTGTCCGGGCCGCACCGCCCGTTCCAGTCGCTCCGGCGTGAGGACTCGGTCGCCCCGCCGTACATCTCGCGCCGCGTGCTCGCGGCCGTGCAGGACACGCGCGAGCCGGTGCTCGCCGGCAACCTGGTGAGCGACAGCGCCACGGTCGAGCTCACGATGTCGCGCGACGTCATGGCGCTCTGGGTCGTCGCCTGCCCGCTGCGGGTCGAGGAGCAGCTGATGAACCTGCTCTACGTGACCCTGCCGCCCGACTTCGGCAGCGTCGAGTGGCTCGGGCTCATCGCGCTCGCGGCGGAGGTCTACCAGCAGGCCGAGTCGGCGTGGGAGGCGCGGCGCCACGCGCAGGCGCACGCGGCGATCGAGCGCGAGCTCGAGATGGCGCACCAGATCCAGCGGACGTTCGTCCCGAAGCGGCTGGAGTTCAAGGCGCTCGACGTGGCGCTCGGCTTCGAGCCGTGCCGCTGGGTCGGCGGCGACTACGTGGACATCGTCCCGATGCCCGACGGCCGGCTGATGCTCGCGGTGGCGGACGTCTGCGGCAAGGGGCTCCAGGCGGCGCTCATCGGGTCGAGCGTGCACACGATGGTGCGGGCGACGGTCGACGCCGGCCGCGGCATCACGGGCATGATGGACCGGCTGAACGCCTACCTCTGCGAGTACCTGCCCGAGCAGTCGTTCGTGACGATGGTGGCGGTCGCCCTGGACCCGGCGACGGGCCGCATGGAGTGCGTCAACGCGGGGCACCCGCCGGCGCTGGTGGCGACCGCGGAGGGCGGCCTGCGGCACCTCCAGGCGGCGGTCAACCCGGCGCTCGGGATCGGGCCGGTGCCCATGGAGGCGCACCAGAGCGTGCTCGCGCCGGGCGAGGTGCTCGCGATGTACACGGACGGGCTCACCGAGCTGCGGAACTCGTCGAAGCAGATGCTCGGGCTGCACGCGCTCGGCACCGGCTTCGCCAAGCTGTGCGCGGCGAGCGCGGGGCGGCCGGTGGCGTCGATCGCCGACAAGCTCACGCAGATGCTCGAGGAGTTCCGCGGCGACCAGCTGCCCGAGGACGATCGGGCGTTCCTGCTCGCGCGGCGTACCTGACCCGAGGTCCTGCCGAGCTGCTCGGCCCCCTCCCCGGGGGCCTACAGTGGGCGCGTGACCAGGGACGAGCGTCGGCGGCGCGGCGCTAGGGCGTGGCGTCGTTGGCCGACGGCTCCGTGCCCTCGGGCGGCTCGATCGGCGTGGGGTCGCGGTGAGGCGGGCCCACGGGGCCCGCGGAGCCGAACGGCTGCGTCATCGTGATGCGCGAGCCGGGCTCCATGCGCCGCGGGAACGCGCCCGACACGGACACGAGGACCGCGTTGCGGACGATGCGCGTGTCGGGGAGCTCCGACGTCCTCGCCTCGGTGTGCTGGTTCGTGTGCTGGTACCGGAGCGCGAGCGCGAAATCCGGGATGACGACGACGGGGCTCCAGAGCAAGGCCACGTCGGTGACCACCGCGATCGTCGTCGGCCCCGTCACGAGCTCCCCGGCCGCGTTCGCCTCGAGCGGCTGCGCGATCTGGCCGCCGGCCGAGCCCTCGACCGACAGGTGCCACGCCGGTCGGAGGGGCGCGGCGGCGCGGAGCGTCAGCTGGTGCGAGAGCTGGATCTGCTGCAAAAAGACGTTGGGCGTGGCCGTGTAGGCGTACGCGAGCTCGCCCTCGCCACGGTCGTGCGTGTAGCGCAGCGCCGCGAGCCCCGCCGGCCGCACGAGCGAGTCGGCGCCGCCGGTCAGGTCCGTCGCGACCACCCCGCCGACGTCGAGCTGGCTCGAGAAGCGGCGGCCGAGGTCGTGCTGCCAGCTCGCCACGAGCGTGGTCAGGAGCTGATCGCGATCCTCGACCGTGTCCGCGGTCACCGGGACGTTGTCGAAGTGGGTGTAGCCGACCGAGAGCGCGCCGGACACGGTGTCGTGGCGGAAGATGCGCTGCGCGCTCAGCGTGTTCGACACGGTGTACGTGCGCTGCGGGAGGTCCTGGAGCGGGTTGTAGACGAGGAACGTCGCCCCCTGCCCGAGCGCCCAGACCGGCGACGGCTGGAACGAGAACCCCTCGTTGAACGACGCCTGCACGAAGTTCGTCGTCCCGCCCGCGGTGCCCTGGATCGTCGTGGTCCCCGGCGTCTGCTCGAGCTGGAAGGTGTTGAGCTGGCCCTGCGACCCGGCCGCGCCGAGCGTCAGCGTGGTCCTCGGCGACGTGACGAAGCGGCCGGACCACATGGCCATGTTCGAGTACGAGCTCGCCTCCCAGTGCCGGAAGAAGAAGCTCGCCGAGAACGTGTACGACAGCGTCTGCGAGGTCCGCGGCGTCGTGTAGGTGAAGATCAGGCCGGGGCTCACGGTCCCGAAGCCGTCGGCGTCGGGGCCGGGCCCGGCCGGAGGCTCGGCCGCCGAGCTCACGTTGTCGGTGACGCCGATCGAGCCCGTGAAGACGCCCTGGAGATACGCGTCCTGCGCTCGAGCGTCGTCGTGGGTGAGGATCGCGCAGCCGAAGGCCGCGACCGCAATGCCTCGTCCGGAGCGCATGAGGGCCGCAAGGTAACAATGGAGCCGGCGCTCGGCTACGGCTCCTCGACCTTTCGAGCAGGGAAGCCGCGGGCCGCGCGCCGAGTTTCCTCGGGGCTCCGCCCCGGACCCCGGCGTCCGCTTCGCGGCCGCGCTAGTTCCTCTAGCTCCGCGCGTCAGCAATCCCTGGCGGGATTTCTGACACGCGGAACTAGGCGTCGAGCAGGACGACACCGAGGATGGGCGCCGGCCGGAGCTGCTCGATGGCCTGGCGGATCGCCTTGCGGGTCGACTTCTTGACCAGCGACGTCAGGATCACGCCGTCCACCGAGTCGCCGATCACGTTCATGTCCATGCTGCCGAGCACGGGGGGCGTGTCGATGATGATGTACGAGTAGCCCGCGCGCTTGAGGCTCTCGATCGCGCTCGAGAACGCCACCGCGTCGAGGATCGGCGGCCGCTCCGTGCGCGGGTCGACGGCCAGGATGTGGACCGGCGTCTGGAGGGAGAGCCTCGGGTCCGGCGACCTGCCGCCCGCCGGCGCCGCGTTCCGGTCCGACGAGTCGACGCCGTCGTCGCCGGGCGCCACGGCGGGCGCCGGCGCCGCCTGGTCGACGACGACCCAGGGGGCGAACCGGTCGGCGGCGTGGCGCTGGAGCTGCTCGCTGAAGCAGCTCGGGGGATCGAACCGCAGCGCCTTCGCGATGCCGGGCTGGCGGATGTTCGCCTCGACGAGGAGGATCTTCCCGCGGACGGTCTCGCGCAGGGCGAGCGCCAGGTTGATGGCGCACGACGTCTTGCCCTCGCCCGGCCCGGCGCTCGTCACGGCGATCGTGGTCCCGACGGCCGACGGCAGCTTGCGCCGGAGCGTCCGGTACGCGTCCGCCTGCGGCGAGTACGGCGCGTGGATCATCACGATGTTCGGATCCACGGCGTCCGGCAGCGGCAGCGGGCGCACGGTGACCTCGCCGAAGCCGCCCAGGCCTTCCTCCGGGAGCAGCCCGGCGTTCTCCGGGCCGCTCGGCAGCGAGCGCATGTGCTCGATGTGCAGCGACGGCGGCTCCTCGAACGTCGGATCCAGCGACTGCAGCTTCGCGTCCACGGCCTGCTGCGCCGGGGTCGACACCACGCGGTTGAAGATGAGCGACGGCGGCGACGAGAACGCGGCGGTGCCCGTGCGCTCCAGCGGCCTCTCGGGCGGCGGCTGATGCGGCTGCTGCGGCGGCGGCACCTCGCGCACCGTCACCTCGCGCGCGGCGCCCGGCACCACGCGGTCGAAGACGAGCGACGGGGGCGAGGGGAACGTCCCGCTGAACGAGCGCTCCAGGGGCGGCGCGCCCGCGGCGTGCGGCGCCGCTTCGCGGACGCCCACGTCGCGCGCCGGCGGCGCGATGACCCGCTCGATGGGCACCGGCATCGCCGGCGCGCCCGCCGCGCCCGGGCCGCTCGGCGCGAGCCCCGGGCTGCTCAGCGTGGCGCTCAGGTCGACGACGCGCGTCACCACCGGGGCCGCGTAGGGCCGCTCGGGGCCGGGCGGCAGCGCGGGCGCGGGCACGCCGTGCATCGCCGGGTGGCCGTGGCTGTGAGGCGCGCCGTGCTCCCCGTGCTCCCCGGACAGCCCCGCCAGGAACATCGCCGCCGCCTGGGGCGGCGACTTGAGCGGCGCCTGCATGCCGGGATGACCGGCCGCCGCCGGCCCGGGGCCGAGGCGCAGCCCCATCCCGTGCTGCCCCGCGTGCGGCAGGTCATGGCGGATGGTCGGCGAGTCGAACGCGGCGCCCGAGTCGTCCTGGCTCGGGCGCTCCGCCGAGACCACGTCCTCGGCGTCGTTCGCGAGGCGCAGGACGCGGGCGATCATCTCCTCGCGCACGTCTGGATCCGGCGCGATCGAGCGCCAGTTGCCGACCACGTTGCGGAGCCGGCGCGCCTCGATGACGAGGGCGCGGACCCGCGCGGTCTGCTCCGCGCGACTCAGGAAGTCGCAGACCTGATCGAGCGCCCGCTCCAGAGACGCGACCGGCGGGGGCTTTCCCGGCTCAGCTCCGCCTGTCTCAGCCACGGCGTCCTCGGGGCCCGCGCGCGTTGGCCGGCACGACGACGAGCACCGGAGCGAGCGCCATTCGATCGATATCTTCCATGTCGTAAACCCGATCGTCGAGCACGATGCCACGCGCCGCGGCAGCGGCGATCCCGGCCGCGACGGACACGAAGAGCCCCGCGATGGCGAGGATCAGCCGCGACGGGCTCGAGGGCGCGCTCGGCCTGTACGCCGGGTCGAGCACCTCGATCTGCGCCGAGTAGCCGCCCTGCTCCGAGCTCGCGGCCATCTCCGCGCGGAACGACTTGCCCTCGAGGTCGGCGAGCCGCTGCTGCGCCCGCGCCTTCTCGCGGCTGAGCCGCGACCACTCGGTCTCGGTGTTGATGATCGCCTTGGCCGTCTCGCTCGCGTCGGCCGGGTTCCCCATCTTCGCGCTCCTGCGCGCGGCGATCTCCCGCTCGATCTTCGCGAGCTGGGCCCTGATCTTCGCCTTCTCGGCCTCGTCGGTCGCGGCGACCTCCACGACCGGCTCCGGCGCGGGCGGCATGATGAGCGCCTCCTCGGCGCGCCGCAGCGCCGCCTCGGCGTTGCTCACGCGGGCGGCCGCGGCCCGGACGTCCGGGTGCTGCTCGGTGAACCGGGACTGCTTGTCGGCCAGGTCCCGCCGCGCGGTCGCGAGCTCCTGCTCGGCCTGATCCTTCTGGCGGACCAGCACGGGGGAGGGCGCGCCTCCGACGCTCGCCGCCACCTGCTCCGGCTTGCCGGTGAGCCGGGCCCGCAGGCGGGGCGCCTGCCGCTCGAGGGCCTCCAGCGTCGGGTCGGTGGTGGTGGAGCGGCGCTCCTGCGCGCGGATGGCGGCGCCGGTCTGCGCGCCGCCGGGCGCGGCCTGCTCGGCGGCGAACTCGGGGTGCTCGGCGAGGAACGCCGCGAGCTCGGTCTCCGCCTTCTCGACGTCCTGCTCGGCGCGCTTCAGCTCGGCGTCGAGGAACTCGTTGGTCAGCTTCGCCTGCGACCTGCGCATGCGCGTCGTCTCCTCGACGAGGATGTCGGCGAGCCGCTGCGTCACCTCCTGCGCCTGCTCGCGCGTCTCCCCCTCGGCCGAGATCGCGAAGGTGTCGGTCGAGCGGGCCTTGAAGGTGATCTTCATGCGGAGCCGGTCGACCGCGTCGACCATGCCCCGCTTCTCGAGGACGTCGGGGAAGAGGTTGAACTCGGTCACGACCTTCTCGAGGTTGGAGCGCGCGAGCAGCGTCTCCTTCAGCCGCGCGGAGAGGGTGCGGAGCGGGTCGGGCCCGTCCGGCCCGAGGTACGTCGCCTTCACGCCCTCCCGGTAGAAGATCACCGTCTCGGAGCGGTACGCGGGCTTCCTCGACTGCACGACGAGCACCGTGAACGCGATCCCCGCGAGCGCCACGAGCACGGCCACGTACCAGTGCGCCAGGGTCCGGTTGATCATCGCGCTGATGCTGGGCGGCTGCGGACCCGCAGGTCGCGCCGTCGCATCGACGGGAAGCGCCCCGAGCGCCTCCTGGGGCGGGAGAGGCCCGGAGGTCTGCTGGTTCATCTTCTTGTCCATTGTTCGCGCTCCTCGAAGGTTGCCCTTGCTCCGCCCGACCCGGAGAACGCGCACCTACGTCCGGCGGACGGCTGCCTATCGTAGACGTGCGCCGCCCGAGCGCCAGCTTGTTGCACGCGGCCCGCGCTCGCCGCACGCGGCCCCGCGCCGATCACGCCCCCGGCACACGCATGAGGCGGCGTGGCCAGGGTCACGGCGCGCGGCGTTCCCGTCCCCGCGCGCTCCCGTCCTCCCCGCGCGCGGGGCCGGCCGCTGCCGCGGGGACGAGCGCGCCGCCCCGGAGCGTCACGTGGGGAACACCCGATCGAGGCGCAGCAGGCGGAAGATGGCGCGCGGCTGATCCCGGAGGCCCACGATGCGCACCTGGCCGCCGTTGGCTCGTACCCGCTTGAACAGCGAGACGATGACGCCGACGCCGGAGCTGTCGATCAGCCGGAGCGACGAGAGCTCGAGCGTGATGTTCTGCCGGTTCTCGGCCACCAGCTCGTCCACCAACGTCCTGAACTCCGGTGCGGTCACCGCGTCGAGGGTCCCCTCGAACTGCACAACCGTCTCATTGCCGTTATCGGTCCGCGTATAGCTCATTGGATTTTGATTCCCCCAGCGGCGCGGGCTGCGCCCAAGCGGGAGACGCTCCGCATTCGGAAACTGCTCGTCCGATGCCCCGTCGCCTCGGCGAAATCGGCATCGGAATGCTCTTGTTCGCTGCTGCCTTCACTGCCGTCGCCGGCGATGCACGAGCTGCCCTCCCGCCGCTTCACGAGGCGGAGGACATTCGGGCTGCCGGGACAGTAATCGACCTCATCCATGAACGACTTGATGATGAAGAGCCCCATGCCGGACTCGGGGAGGTCGTCGATGGGAGGGTTGTCGATGGCCGCGGGATCGAAGCTGCACCCCGTGTCCATCAGGCGGATGACGATGCCGTCCGCGTCGGACTCGATCTCGATGTCCACGTCGCCGGGCGGGCCAGCCCGGTATCCGTGAATCGCGATGTTGTTGAACGCCTCGCCGAACGCCGAGACCGTCTGGTCCTCGAAGTCTTCCTGGGTCAGGCCGGGCGATCCGCCTTCGACCCTCCCAGGCGCGGCCATCTTGCATGCGGCCGCCACCACGCGGAGGGCGAGGTGGCGATAGGTCAACGAACCTGGTACGCGGAGTCGGATCACGCCCAAACCTCCATCCGAGCTTGTACCCTACCACGTTCTCGACTATGGGAGCCACAAGGTAAACAGTGACACCTGGCGTTCGTGTAGCGAAACGTGCGATCGACATCGCGGGCTCGCTCGTGGGTCTCACGCTGACCCTCCCGCTCTACCCGATCATCGGCGCGGCCATCTATCTCGAGTCGCCCGGGCCGATCTTCTACATGCAGCGCCGTGCGGGCATGCTGATCGGCACGGAAGTGCGGGATGGCGTGAGCTACCCGCGGTTCGTCGAATTCCACATGCGCAAGTTCCGTTCCATGCGCGTGGACGCCGAGAAGATGACCGGGCCCGTGCTCGCGCAGCAGGACGACCCGCGCATCACGCGCGTCGGGCGCTTCCTGCGCAAGACGCGGCTCGACGAGATCCCGCAGTTCTGGAGCGTGCTCATGGGCGACATGAGCATCGTGGGGCCGCGCCCCGAGCGGCCGGAGCTGCTCGTCAACCTGGCGCTCGCCATCCCGTTCTTCGAGGAGCGGATGCGCGACATCAAGCCGGGCATCACGGGGCTCGCGCAGGTGTCGCTGGGCTACACCGGCCGCGCCCCGGCGGAGAGCGAGGTCGCCGCGTTCGAGGCGACGCTGACGAACCCGTTCGGCCTCGAGGAGGCGGAGGGGGCCGAGGCCGACGACATGCGGATGAAGCTGCTGTTCGACCTCGCGTACGCCGCGTCGCTCGAGAAGCTCTCGACGTTCCTGTCGATGGAGCTCTCGATCATCCTGAAGACGCCGCTCGTGATGGTCCTCGGCCTCGGCCGCTGAGCCGTCGCGGCGCGCTCCGCGCCCGGCGCGGCCGTCCCAGCGCCGCGCGGCCGCCCCAGCGCCGAGCGCCGGCGATCCCCTTCGGGCTCGCAGGCGCGCGGAGCTAGGCCCGCTTGCTGAGCACGAAGATCACCAGCATGATGGCGACGTCGGCCAGGATGAGCCGGTAGACGTCGCGCTTCTCGAGCCGGATCGAGAAGTTCGGATCGACGCTCCGGATCGCGCAGTAGAGCGCCCCCGCGAGGCCGAAGTAGATCCAGAGCACGTAGTGGTACGTGAACGAGAGGAAGAAGATCCCGACCATCATCCCGCAGAACCCGGCCATGATCGCCATGGACCAGGCGCGGATCATCGCGAACTGGGCGCCGTGCTCGTACCGCTTGAGCGCGACCAGCGAGATCTTCAGCGTGAGGTAGATCATCGCCGTCCACGCGAACATCCCGAGCGGACCGAGCTCCGAGAGCGCGAGGAGGTACGCGTTGTGCGCGGTGAGCCAGTGGTGCTCCGTGAACTGGCGGAAGCCCGCGCCCATCAGCGGGAACATCCGGTAGATGATCAGGCCCTCGGCCAGGATCTCCGTGCGCTCGTTCGCCGACTCGTCCGCCTCGCCGCCGCCGCGGCCGCCGAGGAGCATGAGCGGCGCCGCGAAGACCGCGCCGAAGATCGCGCCGCGGACGCCGTACTTCTTGACGAAGTAGACGCCGAGCACCGTCGCGAAGACGAGCTGGCCGCCGCGCGACTGCGTGAGGATGATCGCGGTCGCGATCACGAGGAGCGAGACGAGGACCAGGAGCGCGCGCGTGAACGAGCGCTTCTGCTCGAACAGGGCGAAGCTGAACGGCAGGACGATGCCCGACGTGAGCGCGAGCTCGTTCGGATCCTGGAGCACGCCGCGCCAGCGCACCCGGCCGTTGATCGTCGACGTCTTGAAGAGGCCGACGCGCTCGCACAGGTACTCGGCCTCGGGATCGGCGCCGGGCCCCTCGCGGCAGTCCACGCGCATCTCGCAGGGCCGGCCGTCGGGGATGCCCGCCTCGCCGCGCGAGCCGCCGATGGTCTGCGTCATCGCGAGGCACTGGAACGACGAGAACCCCTGGTGCACGGCGACGCCCGCCACGAAGAGGCCCATGATGAGCACCGTGCCGGCGAGCTTCTGGAAGCCCTTGAAGCCCTCGGGGCTGTGCGCGATCAGGAAGAAGAGGACGAACGTCACGCTGATCGAGACGAAGCCCTCGGAGAACTCGGCGGGGTTCCGCAGGCCGAGCGTGAGCACGCACCAGAAGTAGACGACGATCGCCCAGCGCAGCTGCGGGGTCGCCTTCAGCCTGACCTTGCCCATGGCGAGGTCGAGCCCCATGCCCATGAAGGCGAGGGCGAGCCAGAGGTACAAGAACGGCAGGCTCTCGAAGCGCTCGTCCCACTCCTGGGGCCTGCCGTAGATGAAGATGATGAGAAGGATGACCCCGGGGAGCGCGAGCATGACGAGGGTCCTCAGCGAAGACGCGGTTCGGGTGGAGGGGGACGTTCCGGAGGATCGCGGCCCGCGTCAAGCGGCATGCGCCGGCGCCTCCCGGCGAGATCGCCGTCGCCGCGCGCGGGGCGCTACGGGGTGAGGCCCATGCGGCGCACGGCCTGGTTCAGGAACGGCACGAACTCGTCCGCGGCCCTCTCGTTGCCCTCGCGCGAGGGGTGGTTGTCGGTGTTCCCCTCCGAGCCGTGCTGCGAGAAGTTGGACTCGCCCTTGTTCGTGAGCACGTCGTAGTAGTCGAAGACGACGACGTTCTTCTCCGGATATCCGCTGAGCCAGCCCTCGGGCGACTTGACCCAGTTGTTGAACGAGCGGGCGAGGTCGGCCTGGCGCTGCGCGACCTCGGCCTCCGACGGCTTGCCGAGGATCTTCTTCGCGGTCCACTTCCAGGCGGGCTCCTTGGAGCGCTTGAGGATGTTGGCCGGGGCGGTCACGTAGACGAACAGCGTGTCCTTGCGCTTCGCGAGCTCGGGCAGGAGCGACGAGAGCGTGGCCTTCGCGTTCCAGACGGTCAGCTCCGGGCCGGCCGGGTTGCCGGGGGCGGCGCCCTCGCCGACGAAGCGGTTGTTCGGATAACAGGACTTGAAGACGACGATCCGGTTGACCACGCCGTCCGGGTGCGTCTGGTCGTTGAGCGCGACCCGGAGCACGCTGTCCATCCTGTCGCGGAACTTGGGCGCCCAGTGGAAGAGGTCGGTGTCCTCGCCGATCGCGCTGCCGTAAGAGGCCTCGTGGACGCGGTAGCCCTGCTCGATGAGCCTCTTCTTGAGGCCGCCGCCGTTCGGATGCGTCTCGTAGACGCACGACGCCTTCTCCTTCTCGGGGCCCGGCTCCGCGAGCAGCTGGCCGCCGACGGAGTGGTGGATGAACAGGAGATCCAGCGGGGCGCTGGGCGGGGCGCTCGAGAAGCCCGACAGGTCGAGCGAGCTGGCCTTCGCGATGGGCCCGGTGGCGGCGGGGGCCTTGCCCTCGATGGGGATGAACAGGGCGCCCAGCGCGACGAGGAATGCGCCGGCAGACACGAGGTGCTTCTTGCTCATGGCATCTCCGTGGAGGACGTGGGCAGGGAAGCTAAATTATCGCAGCGCGGCGCGCCGAGGACAAGCCGACCGGCTCAGAGCGCGAGGACGCCGCCCTCATCGGCTTTGGTCGCCTTATCTCCGGAGCCGGGACGGATCGTGATCTCGTCGCCGCCGCTCGCCGGCTTCCTGATCACGTCGTACGAGGCGCCGGGGGTGAGCCCCGTGACGAGGTGCCTCGTGACGCCGGGCAGCGAGGTGAGCTGCACCTGGGACACGGGGCCGAGCGCGACCGGGAACAGGACCAGGGTGCCCTTCACCGCCGCGCCCGCGTACGGCGTGCCCTGCTTCGTGCGCACGAGCGTCGCCGGCTGCGCCGCGGCGCCCGCGGCGGCCCCCTCGATGACGTGGAGGAAGCGCGCGTCCTTCGGCATCGGCGCCGGCGGCTCGGTCCTGAGGGTCGCGAGCATCGGCTCGAACTCGGCCGGCTTGGTGTCCCAGGTGCCGGTCGGTTTGTACGGCTCGGCCACGAGGACGGCGCTCTCCGGCAGCAGCGCGGTCACGAAGAGCTTCTGCCCCTTGGGCGTCGTGACGGTCGCGAGCTTCCCCGCGATCTGCGCGGCGCTCGGCGTCTGCAGGAAGAACCGCTTGAACCGCCCCTCCTTGCCCGTCGCGGCGCGATCGTAGATGACGAGGTGGTCCGGCTTGAGCCACACGAGCGAGCGGCTGACGTGCGTGACGTCGTGGATGTCCTCGTAGTCGGAGTTGTAGAGCGGGGTCGCGTCGCCGAGGACGTAGACGTAGTCCTGCGCGAAGCTCTTCGCGAGCACCCGGGGATCGTGCGTGTGCACGAGCGGCCACTGGGAGCCGCGCTGCCACAGGCCGCCGCGGTTCGGGTCGTCGTGGCGGCGGTTCCTGTCGTTCTCGACGGCGAGGGTGTTGTGCTGCTCGGAGTTGCCGAAGAAGGCGCCGTAGCCGATGCGCTCCTTCGTGAGCCACTCGCCGCCGCGGTAGAAGCCGAAGCTGAGGCCGTCGCCGTGCTGGTGGTCGATGTGCTCCCAGCCGAGCTGGAACTGGAACCACGCCGCCTCGGGGCCCCAGCTCGTCCTCGCGAACACCTGGCCCATGCCGGGGCCGTAGTGCGTGAGCGGGACGGAGGGGCGCGGATCGGTCGGGGTGACCGACGGGTCGAGCAGCAGGAAGTACAGGATCGAGTGGCGCTTGTGGACCTGGCCGAGCTGCGAGCGGGCGCGCCGCGCGAGGCCGGCGGCGCCGCCCGGGCCCGCGTGGATGGCCATCCAGCGCAGCGCGTTGAGGCGCTCGGCGTTGCCGCCGTTCTGGGCGTGGAGGCCGAGCGCGGCGAACGGATCGATGTGGTCGGTGTACTCGTAGCGCTGGCCGTCGCCCGTCCACGCGGCCTCGTGGGTCGGCCCGATCCGCCCCGCCGGCGCGGCGGGGCTGAGGCTGTGGAGGTGGGCCGGGATGAACTCGTGCCAGAAGGGGTTGCCGTCGAGGTGCACCTGCGGGCCCCACTTCGCCGGGTCGGCCTCGCCGGCCGTCTGGATGGCGAGCAGCGTCTGGGTCACGTAGGCGAGCGTCGCGGGGCCGTACTGGAAGCCCTCCGGCGGCGCGCCGCCGCGCGCGTCGTTCCGGAGGACGCTGTCGGTCATGTAGAGCCACGCGCCGGTGACGTTGGCGAAGTAGTCCCGGAGCCGCGGGTAGGTGCCCTTGTGGTTCGGGGCCGGCGGATCGTCGGCCTCGTCGAACGCGAGCGACAGGAGCGCGAGGTTGCGCATGTGCGACGTGAAGTAGTTGTTCACGGCGTACCTGCGCTTCCGCGGCTCCTTCAGCAGGGCCGGGTCGTTCAGCTTGCCCGCCGGCTCGGGGTGGTCGTGGCTCGTCGTCGACGACCTCAGCTGCTCCTCCGCCCAGCGCAGGAAGACGGGCCGTATCGCCGCCTTGTCCTGGGGCGAGAGGTACCCGTAGATCCAGTCGACCGTGAGGCCGAACGACTCGCCGGCCCAGCGGGCGCGGTCGCCGGTCGAGAACTTGGGGTGGTTGAAGGGATCCTTCGGATCCCCCTTGTTCACGCGGTCGACGATGTGGAGGAGGATCTTGCGCGCGCGGGCGGCGTAGTCGTTGCGGGCCGCCTCGTCGCTCGAGACGAGCGACATGAAGGCGAAGAGCTCGGCGTGCGCCTCGCAGTAGACGCGGCTGGACTCGCAGTCGCCCTCGGAGGGGATGCTGCCCTTGTCCATCGCGGCCGCGGCCTCGGCGGCGACGGCGGCGAGCTCCTTGAACATCGGGTTCGCCGGCGTGGCGCGCGCCCGGAGCTTCGGCAGGTCGGCCGCGCGCACCCAGAGCCGCGGGTGCCCCGTGACCGGCGAGGCGGGCGGCGCCGGCGGCGCCTCGAAGCGGGGCGCCGCGACGCCCGGCGCTGCCGCCTGAACGGCCGCGGCGGCGGCTTGCGTCTGCGGGTCCGCGCCGCTGTGGACCGCCGGGGGCCCCGGGGTCATCCGCCGGTCGCAGCCGGCGGAGAGGCCCGCGAGGCCGAGCGCCACGGTGACCGGCGCGAGCGGCGCGAACGACGCAAACGACGCAAACGACCGCCAACGCGTCATGTCGCGCGTTCCCGGAGATAGGCGAACGTCCGCTGCAGGCCCTCCTCCGTGGAGACGAGCTGCTTCCAGCCGAGCGCCTTCAGCTTCGTGTTGTCGAACCGGTTCCCCTTCCACGAGGTCGCGGCCTTGTAGGGCGTGAAGATCGCCGGCAGCTGCCCCTTCGAGTAGGCGTGGTAGCGCTCGACGAGCTTCGATATCCGGGCGAGGGCGAAATACGGCACCTTGATCGAGCGGATCGGCTTCACCTCGCGCTTGTAGCGGGCGAGGTAGACGTCGGCCGTGGGCAGGTCGTCGTCGTGGACGTTGTAGACCTGCCCCTTCGCGACCTCGCTCCGGCCGGCGACGGCGATCGCCTCGGCGCAGTTGTCGACGTACGTGAGCGGCAGGATGTTGCTGCCGCCGAGGTGCAGGAACACGCCGAACAGGCTCATCCCGACGCGGCTGGAGAAGGCGTTGCCGCCCGGGCCGTAGATGACGCCGGGGCGGAGCACCGTGAGCGGGAAGCCGTAGCGCGCCTGGTACTCCCAGAAGAGCTTCTCCTGCCGGAGCTTCGCCTGCGAGTAGAGATCCCGCTGCGCGGGCTTCGCCTCGAGGGGCGTGTTCTCGTCGACGATGTACCCCCGCGGGAGGTCGGCCACGCCGTAGACGCCGAAGGAGCTGATGAGGACGACGCGCGGCGATCTCCCGGTGTGGACCAGCGCCTCGAGCAGGTTCTTCGAGGCGACCACGGTGTTCAGGAACATGTCGGCGGGCGCGCCGCCCATGGCCGCGGCCACGTGGTAGACGACGTCGACGCCCTCGACCGCGCGCTCGGCGGCCTCCTTCGTGGCGAGGGAGCCCACGGCGACCTCGAGGGGGACGCCGCGGCGCTGCTCGATCTCCTCGAGCCGCGCGCGGTTGCTCGCGGGGCGGACGAGGCAGCGGAGGTCGGTCTCGCCGTGGGCGAGCAGCCGGTCGACGAGGGCCGACCCAAGGAAGCCGTTCGAGCCGGTGACAAGGACTTTCATGTGCGCGCCTTCTCCTGGGGGACCTGCCGGAAGATCTCATCCATCATCCACGCGACCCGGATCATGTCCCGGTACGAGATGGGCAGCTCGGCGCCCCGCGTGATGCTGTCGTAGAAGAGCCCGAACAGGCGGTTCATCCCCGAGAAGAAGTGGAAGTCGCTGCGGGCGAACCTCGCCACGTTCTTGCCCCCTTCGCGCAGGTACGAGAGGGCCTGATCGAAGGCGGGGACGACGCGCCCGATGGCGCTCGGGAGCTTCGGCGACGCGTCGAGCGTGACCGTGCGGCTCGTGTAGTCGACGTGGAGCGTGTTCTTCGTGCCGTAGACGCGGAGGAAGTGCCCGGGCGGCCGCGCGTGCGACGAGAAGGTCCCGTAGGCGCTGACGCGCGCGCCCTGCACCGTGACGCGGAGCTCGTCGAGCATGTCGTCGCGGGCGTCGCCGAACCGCTTCTCCCGGAGCGCGTAGGCCGTGGCGGTCACCTTCGGCTGCTCGTCGTCCACGAACTCGACGATCTTGTTCAGCAGGTGATCGATGTTGTTGTGAAACAGCTTGCCCGGGAGGCGATGGACCCAGTGCGAGCCGTCGCCGAGGAGCGCCGTGCCGAAGGGGCCGGAGAGGTTGTAGCCGAAGCAGCTCTCCACGTGGACGGGCTCGCCGAGCACGCCGTCGCCGATGAGCCGCCGCATCTCGATGGCCGGCGGATCGAAGTTGTACTCCCAGCCGACGGTCATCTTCTTCCCGGCCGCGGTACAGAGCTCGATGAGGCGCCGCACGTCCGAGAGGTTCAGCGCGATCGGCTTCTCCACGTAGACGTGGGCGCCGGCCTCGATGGCCCGCCGCGCGAGGAACAGGTGCGACTGCGGAGGGGTGGTGATGTGGACGACGTCGGGCTTCTCGACGTCGAGCATCCGGTCGAACGAGTCGTAGTGGCTCGGGATGCCGTAGCGCACCGCGATCTGCTCGGCCATCAGGAGCTCCAGGTCGCATACGGCGACGACCCGAGCCCGCTCCGGCATCTTTTGGATCTCTTCGATGTGGCCGTCGGCGATCTTGCCGCAGCCGACGATCGCGATTTTGAGGGTCATGGGGCGGCGGAGCGTACCGCAACGGGGCCGGCGAGAGCTAGGCTCTCGGGGTCGTCACCCCACCCCGCGCGCGCGCGGGGTGGGGTGGGCGAGGCGGCGACGTCGAGGTCGTGCGTCCGCGTCGAGCGCGGCGCGCCGCCCCCCTCGGCGTGGACGAGCCCCGTGACGGTCGCGGCGGCCTCGGGTAGGCTGCGCGGCGCATCATCATAAAGAAGGGTGGTGGTTCGTGCGCGTGCTTCATGTTCTTCATACGTCGCTGCCGGTGATTGCGGGGTACACGATCCGCAGCGACTACATCGTCAAGCATCAGGCCGAGCACGGGATGCGTCCGGCGGTGGTGACGTCGGCGCAGCAGGGGTCCGGGGACGCGCTGAAGGAGGAGATCGGCGGCATCTCCTACTGGCGGACGCGCGAGCCTTCCGGCAAGAAGCTGCCGCTCGTCCGGGAGCTCTCGCTCGTGCGGGCGCTCGAGGCGCGCGTCGAGGACGCGATTCGGGAGTTCCAGCCCGACGTCGTGCACGCGCACTCGCCGATGCTGGTCGGGCTGCCGGCCCTCGCGGCGGCGCGCCGCTTCGGGCTGCCGCTCGTCTACGAGGTGCGCGACCTCTGGGAGAACGCCTCCGTCGACCGGGGCAAGTTCGCCGAGGACTCGGTGCCCTACAAGATCGCGGCCGGCCTCGAGACGGTGGTCTACAAGTACGCCGACGCGACGGTGACGATCTGCGAGAGCCTGAAGAACGCCGTCGCGCCGCGGGTGCGCAGCACGGACGCGCTCTACGTGGTGGGCAACGGCGTCGACTCGGACAAGTTCGCGCCGCGGGAGGCCCCGCCCGGGGCCTGGGAGCGCTTCGGGCTCGCCGGGAAGAGGCTCATCGGGTACGTCGGCACCTTCCAGCCGTACGAGGGGCTCCAGACGCTCATCGCGTCGATCGGCGACATCGCGCGGGAGATCCCGGACGCGCACGTCGTGATCACGGGGGCCGGCGGCCAGGAGATGGAGCTCAAGGCGTTCGCCCGCGAGAGAGGCGTGGAGTCCAAGGTGACGTTCACGGGGCGGGTGCCGCACGACGAGGTGTTCAACATCTACGCGATGGCGAGCCTGCTCGTGTATCCGCGCATCCGGACCCGGACGACCGCGCTCACGACGCCGCTGAAGCCGCTCGAGGCGATGTCCATGGCCCGGCCGGTGATGGTCAGCGACGTGCCGGCGATGGGGGAGCTCGTGCGCTACGGCGAGACCGGGTTCGTCTTCAAGGCGGGCGACAGCGCGGACCTCACGCGGCGCTGCGTCGAGGCCCTCAAGGACCCGGAGCGCCTCGATCGCGTCGGCAAGAGCGCGCGGGAGTGGATCCTCAAGGAGCGGCAGTGGCCCACGCTGCTCTCGCGGTACCCGGCCATCTACGAGCAGGCGATCGCCGCGCGGCGCGGGCGGGGCAAGGCGCCCGCCGGCGAGGCGCGCGCGGCGTGAGCCGCCGCGCGGCGGCTCACGCCGCGCGCCGGCGCCCGGGAGGCACGGCGCCCGGCGCGCTCCCGCCGCGCGTGAGCCCCGCCCGGCGCGCCGCGCGTGAGCCCCGCGCCGAGGGCCCTCCAGGCCTCCGGCGCGGCGCGCGGCGCGAGGCGCGCGGCGCCTTTCCAGGAAAACCGCACCGTCCGCGCGCGCCGGCGCGGCGCCGTCCGCGCTCCCGGCGCTCTCCCCACGGCCGACCGCCAGCATCGCCGCCGCGCGCGCGGCGCGATCCCGGGGCTCGCCCAGCGCGATCCGGAGTATGATTACGCGGCCCCATCCCGCCCCTTCGGGAATCGGCAGGAGGTCCCCCAACGTGTTCGAGATCAAAGTCGACCGGATCCACTCCATCGTGGATTTCGTCCTCGAGGGGCGCGTCCGCCTCGAAGAGATGGAGAACTTCGTCAGCGAGCTGAGGAAGGCGTGCGAGGGCCTCCAGGGGCGGGAGATCAAGATCAAGGCCGATGTGCGGGGCTTCCGGCCGATGTCCCCCGAGGTGGCGGAGAAGATCCGCGCGGTCCAGGAGTTCGGGCTGGAGCTCGGGGTGATGCGCGTGGCCGAGATCATCGAGAGCGACATCGTCGCGCTCCAGCTCAACCGCGTCGCGCGCGAGAGCGGCACGGACAAGGTCCTCCGGCGCTTCTGGGACGAGGACGCCGCCCACGAGTGGCTGCTCCACGGCGACCCCGAATAGCGCGGGCGACCCCGAACAGCGCGGCGGGCGGCCGATCGTCAGGGCAGCGCCCGGTCACCTCGGGGCAGAAGTCCTGCCAGGGCTCTGCCGCGCGAGCGGAGAGATTTCAACGCAAAGGCGCAAAGGCGCAAAAAAACAATAAATTCAGGCTTTTTTGCGTCTTTGCGCCTTGGCGTCTTGGCGTTGAAATCTCGCTCCGGAACCCTGGCCGGACCCCTGGTGCGTGGGGCTAGCGCAGCGGTGGCGGATCGCACGGGTGCGGCGGCCGGTACCGCTTCAGGGCCTCGGCCACGGCGTCGAGCGGCAACGCGGGCGCGTGGTGACCGCTGTGGCCGGTCATGTCCACGCCCGCGCACATGGCGTTGAGGATCGCCTCCTCCACCACGTCGACCGTGGCCTCGTAGAGGCCGTCGAGCTCGGTGTCGAGGACGAGCTCGGCCATGTGCCGCCCGGGCGCGAGGGGGTGCACGCTGAGCGAGCGGCTCGACCGCGGGGCGCTCCATTGCTCGGTGGCGACGCGGGGCACCCGGTTCGCGGTGCTCCACGCGAGGACGATCTCCCCCGAGTTGTTGGCCGCGTACCCGCCCGTCCGACCGATCGCGAGCGCGGCGCGGCGCGCGAGGCGCGCGAGCTGGCGGTGGATGAGCGGGGCGTCCGTGGCGACGAGCACGATGATGGAGCCGGCAGGGCCCCGCCGCGGGACGTGGTTGAAGCGATCGCTGATGAGCCGGCCCACCGGGACGCCGTCGACCCGGAGCAGCTCGCGATCGCCGAAGTTCGAGAGCACGAGCGCGCCGACCATGGAGTCGACCCCGCCGACCGGGACCGAGCGGCTCGAGGTGCCGATCCCGCCCGCGAAATGGAAGGTCTGCATGCCCGTGCCGGCGCCGACGCACCCCTCGGCCACCGGACCACCGCGGACGCCGTCGAGCGCCTCGTCGACGTCGGCCTGCGTCACGTGCCGCCCCACGGCGTCGTTGAGGTAGCTGTCGTCGCACTCGGCGACGACCGGGATCACGACGTCGTACTCCTTGCCGATCTTCGGATGGCGCTGCGAGAGCCACGCGACGGTCGCGTCGAGGACGCGGCCGACGCAGAGCGTGCTGCAGAGCAGGATCGGCGTCTCGCAGAGGCCCCACTCGTTGATCTGCGCGAGGCCGGTCACCTCGCCGGCGCCGTTCAGCACGTAGCTGGCGGTGAAGACCCGATCCAGGAAGATGTCGCCGTCGGCGGGCATGACCGCGGTGACGCCCGTGCGCACCGGGCCGATGCCGGGGAGGAGCTCGCCGTCGCCCTCGATCTTGGTCACGTGGTGGACCCGAACGCCGGCGACGTCCGTGATCGCGTTCTCGGGACCGGTGGGGAAGCGGCCGATCGCGACGCCGAGATCGCGCAGCCGAGGGCGCCTGATCGAGATCGAGGGCGCGCTCATGGGCCGGCGACCTCGCGCTCCACGGCCGAGGCCGCGGACGACGGCGGCGCGGGCTCCGCCGCGAACGGCGCCGGCGCGGCCTGCGGGGCCGGCGCGGGCTGCGAGGCCGGCGCGGGCTGCGAGGCCGGCGCGGCCGGCGCGGGCTGCGAGGCCGGCGCGGCCTGCGGGGCCGGCTCGGACGCCGGCGAGGCGCCCGCCGCGCCCGCGGCGGCGGGGGCCGCGGCGGCGAGGCCGCCCGCGGCGTGCGGCGCCGCTGCGCCCGCGGCGTGCGGCGCCGCTGCGCCCGCGGCTTGCGGCGCCGCGGCGCGGGCGTCGCGGTAGCGCTTGAGGCAGCCGGCCATGATCTCGCCGATGAGCATGCGGTAATCCATCCCCGCCACCTTCGCGATCACGCAGAGATCGCTGAAGTCGGGGGTCAGGCCGGGCAGCGGGTTGATCTCGATGACGTACACCCGGCCGTCCTTGGTCATGCGCAGATCGACCCGGGCCACGTCGCGGCAGGCGAGGGCCGCGAACGTGTCGCGCACGACCTTCTCGATGCGGCGGAGCTCGGACGGCGTGAGCTGCGCAGGGCACTCGAAGCGCACCCGCGGCGTGTCCGACTGCTTCTCGTCGTAGCCGTAGACGGGGTAGGAGGGCGGGTCGACGAAGACGACCTCCATCGGCGGCAGCACCTTCGGCCGCCGCTCCCCGAGCAGGCCCACGGTGAACTCGCGCCCCGTGATGTACTCCTCGATGAGCGCAGGCTGGTGGTAGCGATCGACCAGCTGCTTCGCCGCGGCGCGCGCGGCGGCCTCGTCCTTGACCACGGACGCGGAGGTGATCCCCTTCGAGGTCCCCTCGGCGTTGGGCTTCACGATCACCGGGTAGCGGAACGGCTTCAGCTTCTCGCGCCCGGTCGTGACCACCTGCCACTCGGCCGTCTCGATGCCGGCGGCCCGCAGGATCTGCTTCGTGAGCCCCTTGTCGAGGGCCAGCGAGAGCGTGGTCGCGTCCGAGCCGCTGTACGGGATGCCGAGCAGCTCGCAGAGCGCCGGGACCTGCGCCTCGCGGCCGCGGCCGCGGAGTCCCTCGGCGATGTTGAAGACGACGTCGACCCCGGAGGCGGCGAGCGCGCGCGGCAGATCCGGGGTCGCCTCGAGCGGGACCACGGTGTGGCCGTAGCTCTCGATGGCGCTCGCGATCGCCTGGATGGTGCGCGGCGAGTCGAACTCGGCCTCGGAGTCGTACGCGGCGCTCCCGGCCCCCTTGCCGGAGCCCCCGTCGGTCGCGGCCGTGTCGCTCCGCTTCATGTTGTAGGTGAAGCCGACGCGGAGCGCGGTCCGCTTCGCCCGGCGCGGCGGGTTGCTCTCCAGGAGCGGCAGCAGCCCGCGCCGCTTGCAGGCGCTCCTCACGATGGCCCGGATCACGCCGTCGAAGTCGACGCCGCGCTGCGCCGCGGCCACGAAGACGCTGGCGCCCGGCTGGAGCGTGGGCAGCCCGTCGACCTCGAGGAAGTGCACGTCGTGGTCCAGGCCGCGCGCCGACGACGGCGTGACCCGGAACTCGCAGCGCGCGTGGTCCTTGAGGTCGAGGGCGCGCACGATGCGCGCGGTGAGCGACCGGATGCGCTCGATCGTCGCCGCGGGCAGCTGCGCGGGCCGGCGCGTGACGTGCTCGGGCTTCGCGTGCTTCAGGTTGAAGTCGTACACGTTGTGCCTGCCCGCCACCTGGGGATCGATCACGAACTCGATGGGCGTGAGCACCCCCTCGGGGATGCCCGCGGCGCTCGGCCGCGCGCCGCTCGCCTCCTTGAGGCCGTCGACGAAGGCGCACGCGACGTCGATGCCGGCGATGTAGTGCTCGACGAGCAGCCCCGCCTCGAAGCGCGCGAGCTGCCGCTCGACCACCTCGGCGAGGTGGTGCGCGTCCTCGCAGACGCTCCACTCCCGGTGGATGCCCTTCGAGGAGCCCTCGAAGTTCGGCTTCACGATGACCGGGAAGCTCACGTCGTCGAGGGCGCCGCTCTCCAGGGTGGTGCGGTTGACGAGTCGGGCGCGCGGGGTCGTGACGCCGTAGCTCGCGAGCACGCGCTTCGTGAGCGACTTGTCGAGCGCGACGTTCAGCGTGTACGCGTCGGAGCCGGTGTACGGGATGCCGAGCTCGTCGAAGAGCGACGGATAGAACGCCTCGCGCGTCTTGCCCTTGTGGCCCTCGGCGGTGTTGAAGATGAGGTCCGGCTGGAGCGCCTCGAGCCGCGCCAGGACCCGGGAGGCCGGCCCGCTGACCTCGATCCGCTCCACCTCGTGCCCGGCCCGCTCGAGCGCGCCGGCGATGGCGGCGATCGTCTCCGGGCTGTCGAACTCCGCCTCCTCGGCGGACCCCGTGATCTTCAGGTTGTGCGTGAGCGCGATGCGCATGATCTCTCCTGTGCCGCCCGTCCGGGCCGCGTCGTCCCTGGGCCCTGTCGGCGGCGCACGCGCGGGGCAGATTACGGCGAGCGCGCCTTTTTTGCGGCGGAAAAAACGGGGCAACGGCGCGGCGGTCTCCGGGCTGGCCGGGCTCCCGCTCGCGCGATGGTCGTGCTAGCGACCCCGTGTGGATCGTATTGCCGCACCCGACGCCGACCGCTCTCCGCCGCCCGAGCCTGGCCTCCCCGACGAGGAGCTGAACGAGCCGCAGGCGCGCGCGGCCCGCCACGCGGCGGGGCCGCTGCTCATCTTCGCGGGCGCGGGGAGCGGCAAGACGCGCGTCATCGTGTACCGGATCGCGAACCTCATCGTGACGCACCGTGTCCCGCCCTACCGGATCCTCGCGGTGACGTTCACGAACAAGGCGGCGACCGAGATGAAGCGCCGGCTGGAGGGGCTCATCGGGCCCGACATCGTGAAGGATCTCTGGGTCGGCACGTTCCACGCCGTGTGCGCGCGCCTCTTGCGCCGGCACCACGAAGCGGCCGGGCTCGAGAAGAACTTCATCATCTACGACGACGACGACCAGCGCGCCGTCATGAACCGCGTGCTGAAGGAGCTCAACCTCGACGAGCGGCGCTACCCGCCGCGCCAGGTGCTCTCGCGCATCCACGCCGAGAAGCAGGAGGGGCGGGGGCCCGGCGAGTTCGAGCGGAACGGCTATTTCGACGACGCCATCGCGCGGTGCTTCGAGGCGTACGAGCGGCACCTCAAGGCGGCGAACGCGGTGGACTTCGACGACCTCTTGCTCTCCGTGCTCCGCATCGCGGAGGACCCGACGAGCTTCGCCGGCGAGGATCTCCGGGCGCGCTTCCGCCACGTGCTCGTCGACGAGTTCCAGGACGTGAACCAGGTGCAGTACCGGCTCGTCCGGGCGTTCTGCAAGGCCCACGACAACCTCTGCGTGGTCGGCGACGACGACCAGAGCATCTACCGGTGGCGCGGCGCGGACGTGCGGATCGTCCGCGGCTTCCGGCGCGATTTCCCGCACGCGACGGTGGTGAAGCTCGAGCAGAACTACCGCTCGGTCGGGCACGTCGTGCGCGGCGCGCTCGGCGTGATCCGCCACGCCTCGGACCGCGAGCCGAAGGAGCTCTGGACGGCGAACGCGGACGGCCCGCCGATCGACGTGGTCGCGGCCGACAGCGAGCACGACGAGGCCGCGTGGGTGGTCGAGTGCGTCAAGGAGCTCATCGCGCAGGGGGTGTCGCCGAACGAGATCGCGGTGTTCTACCGGATCCACGCGCAGTCGCGCGTGCTCGAGGAGGTGCTGCGCGAGGCGCGCATCCCGTACCAGATCATCGGCGGCACGCGCTTCTTCGAGCGGGCGGAGGTGAAGAACCTGCTCTCGTACCTGCGCGTCGTGGCCAACCCCCGCAGCGACGTGGATCTCAACCGCATCATCAACGTGCCTGCGCGCAAGATCGGCCAGAGCACGGTGGACAAGCTCATCCAGGCGGCGGATCTGCTCGGCGTGTCGCTCTTCGAGGCGATCGATCCGATCGTGGAGGGGCGGGTGCCGCCGTCGGCGATGCCGGGGGCGAAGCTCGAGCCGCTCGCCACGGCGGCGAAGCGCAGCCTGCTCGGCTTCCGCGATCTGATCCAGGGGCTCAGGACCGAGGCGAGGAGCGCGTCGCCGAGCGCGCTCGCCGAGGAGGTGCTCGCGCGGTCGGGCTACGCGCGGATGCTCGAGCAGGACGAGAGCGTCGAGTCCGAGGCGCGGCTCCAGAACCTGCGCGAGCTCGTGCAGTCGATCGTGGACTACGAGCAGGAGGCGATCGCCGCCGGCGAGGACGCGACGCTCGAGGGCTACCTCGAGCGGGTGAGCCTGGTGTCGGACGTGGACGCGCTCGTGGACATGCCGAAGGTCGCGATGATGACGATCCACGCGGCGAAGGGGCTGGAGTTCCACGCGGTGTTCCTGACCGGCATGGAGGAGGACCTGTTCCCGTTCCGGAGCCAGGATCCGAACCGCAAGGGCGACATCGAGGAGGAGCGCCGCCTCGCGTACGTGGCGATCACGCGGGCGCGGGAGCGGCTCTGGATCACGCACGCGGCGCGGCGGGCGATCTTCGGCCAGACGCGTTACTGCTTGCCGAGCCGGTTCCTCGCGGATCTCCCGCCGGCGTCGGTGCGCCCGATGGCGACGCCGACGTCGATGATGGCGCAGCGGCGGGTGGACGTCGGGGGCGGCGGGTACGCGGCGTCGGGGGGGAGGTTCGGCGGCTCCGGGGAGCGCGCGTGGGAGGGGCGGGGCTCGTGGGAGGGCCGGAGGCCCGCGGCGCAGCCCGAGGAGCGGCTCGCGTGGTCGCGGTTCGGGCGGGACGGCGAGGCGGCGAGGGCGCCGGCGGCGCGCGCCGTGGACCGGGTCGAGCGGGCGCCGGGCGAGCGGTACGTCGAGCGGGAGGCGGTCGACGCGGGGGGCGAGGGCGGCGAGGGCGTGGCGCTGCGGCGCGGGATGCGGGTGTTCCACGAGCGGTTCGGGCCGGGCGTGGTGGAGAGCGTGGACCCGGGGGCGGATCCGATCGCGACGGTGAAGTTCTCGGGGTGGGGGAAGAAGCGGATCAAGGCGGCGTTCTTGCGGGCTGGGTCGTGAGCCGGGTGCCGACGGATTCCGGCCGAATGACGACGGGTCGCCGGCCGGGTGCCGACGGATTCCGGTCGAATGACGACAGGGCCCAGGCTCATGACGGTGGTGCTCGGCCCCGACAATGATGGCTTCCAGACTGTACGACGACGACTCCTTGCCGTGGGATGACGGCCTCAGAGCGTCGCGACGTGGAGCGCTTCGTCGATCTCGGCTTTGGCCCGCGGAGTCGCGGAGACGGGATCTTGGGCCTTGAAGCGCTCGTGGATCGGCAGTGCTCACAATTGAACATGAAGGCGGGAAGACGGGAAGAAAACATCAATGATCTTCCCGCCTTCATGTGAATTCTCTCCGGACAAATTGGAGCACTACCCGTGGATCGCGTCCGCCAACTCCTGGATGCGCTCCTCGTCACGTTTGCAGGGGTAGGCCTCGCGCGGGGAGACCGATGGCTCCGGACCCACCCCTGCACGCCCAGCTCCGCCGGGGGCCGACCCCACTGCTCGCCGCCGCTGCTTCCGCGGCCGCGATCCTTCTGCTACGTGAGCCCCTGCGCGCCCTGGCTGCCGGCTCCGCGGCGCTCGCGCGACGTCGAGCCAGGCGCGAGGAGGGTCGTCTCCATGCCCAGGAACATCCGTCGTGCCGTCGCGTCGGCGGCTGCCGCCGCGCTCCTCTCCGCCTCGGCGGGCGCCGCGGCCGCGCCGCCGTCCGGCGCCCGCGACCGGCTCGTGGCGCAGGCGCACACCGCGGTCGACGAGGGGCGGCTCGCCGACGCGCGCGAGCTGTGGATGGCCGTGTGGAAGCTCGAGCGCTCCCAGGTGGCGGCCTGCAACATCGGCGCGCTGTCGTTCCGGATCGGCGACATGCCGGCCGCCGTGCGCTGGCTGTCGCTCTGCAAGGAGATCATGCGCGCGCCGCGGACCCCCGACGAGCGCGCGCTCTACGAGTCGCGGCTCGTCGACCTCGCCCGCGCGCGCCAGCTCGCCGGCGAGCTCCGCATCCTCGCGCCCGCCGGCGCGACGGTCACCATCGATGGCGCGCCGGCCGAGATCGAGGGCGACGCGCCCGTCCCCGTCGAGCCCGGGCGCCGCGTCGTGCGCGCGGCGCTGGACGGCAAGACGGCCTCGGCCGAGGTCGACGTCCCGCGCGGCGAGACGCGCGAAGTGAGGCTCACCTTCCCCCCGCCGCCGGCCGAACAGCCGCCCCCCGAAGGCCCGCGCGCGGCGCCGACGAGCCCCCCGCCGCCTCCGCCGGCGCGGCCGAGGCCCGACGGCACCCTCGTCACGGGCGGCCTCGGCCTGTCCGCCACCCTCGCGGCGGCCGGCGGCGTGCTGCTCGTCGGCGCCGAGAAGCGCGAGGAGGCGGTCCTCGCCGCCGCCCGCGCCGCGGGGCCGAACGGCTGCTTCCGCGTGCGCTGGCCGATGTGCCAGCAAGCCGCCGCCGCCCACGGCGAGATGCGCACCTTCCGGCAGCTCGGGGTGGCCGGGCTCATCACCGGAGGCGCGGTCCTGGCGGTCACGCTCGGATACACGTTCTACCCGCGCGCTCAGGCCGATGTGCGGGTGTCCGCGGATGGCTTTACGGTCAGCGGCGTCTTCTAACCACCCATTCGACATCGATCCTGGCCTGACCCGCGCGTGACCGGACGGCGGCGTCCGCGCGCCGCTCACTGGCGAAAACTTGCGTGACGGCCGCGGGCCGAGCGCGGCATAGTGAGCCCGTTCGAGGAACAGGCCACGACTCTCCCGGCGGATTGGGGCCGCCGGGGCTGCCGGCTGCCCAGCCTTGTGCCGGAGGACTGGACGCACGATGCGCTCTGTCAAGCTTTGTATCGGGAGCTTTTTATTTCTCACGGGTGTGGCGCTTTCTTTCGCGTGTGGTGACGAGCCGTACGTGGGGGGCGACTGCGCGACCACGGACGACTGCCAGTCCGAGGGGCAGAGCGCGCCGGGGACGGTGTGCATCAACGAGCGCTGCGAGTGCGCCGAGCCGGGCAAGGTGGTCTGTTGCGCGCGCGGCGAGGAGGAGCCGGGCTGCTTCCTGATGTGCCGGCCCTGCGACGAGTGCGCGGAGGGGACGGTGGAGTGCGCGGGCGTGGTGGATCCCTCGGCGCAGTGCGAGACCGACGCGGAGTGCCCCGGTCCGCCGGATCCGCGGTGCGGGGCGGGGCGCTGCGCCGAGGGCAAGTGTGAGCTCGACATCAAGCCGGGTCGGCTCGCCTCGCAGCTCCGCGGCGACTGCAAGCAGGATGAGTGCACGGAGGAGGGGCGCGTGGTCAGCGTGCCGGCGTACGACGTGTACAACGACGGCAACCAGTGCACGAACGATCTCTGCGACTATGATCGGCCGCTCAACGCGCTGCTCGACGGGGTGATCTGCCCGATCTCGGGCTCGGGGCGGTGCCATGAGGGGCGGTGCGTCGAGTGCCTCCACGACGACCCTACGCTGCACTGCGCTGCAGGGTTGGCGTGTGACGGGGTGTTCTGCGTCCCGCCCCACTGCGTCAACATGGTGTTCGATGCCGGGCGCGGAGAGACCGCTCAGGACTGTGGTGGGGATTGCGCGCCGTGCAGGGATGGGGATCCCTGCGACGCCGGGACGGACTGTCAATCAGGGGTTTGCACGATGGCGCATTGCAAGGCGCCGACGTGCAACGACGGCGTGAAGAACGGCGACGAGACCGGCGTGGACTGCAGCGGCGCGTGCCCTCGCCGCTGCCCTGACGGCGGCGGCTGCACGTCCGGCGAGGATTGCGCGAGCGGCGTCTGCTGGGCCGGCGCGTGCGAGGAGCCCAGCTGCAAGGACGGCGTGGAGAACGGCGACGAGCTCGGCGTGGACTGCGGCGGCAAGGGGTGCGACGCGGCGTGCCCGGGGTGAGCCGGGGAGGTCGGTTACGGGTCTGGCCGGATCAGGGCGGATCCGCATCGCTTCCAGCAGGCAGATCAGAGGCATTGCCACCGACGATCACGAACAGCTGACGGGCGAGCGGCTCGATTTCCGGCGACAGTTCTTCGCCTGCTCGCCACTGTGACACGAGCACGGTCAATCTCTGCAAACGTTCAACATCCTCGTGAGTAACATGCTGCGGTCCTCCCTGCATGGATCCGAGAGCACGCATCTCGATGGTCTTGAGCAACGCAGATTCAAGCCGAACGAGACCATCGATCATGTTTGCTTCGTGCCTTGCCGCGAAGCAGCGCCACACGAGCATTTGCAGATATCCGATCCCGTTGAATAGTGCCGCAGCGATCTCCATGGATTCAAGTCGAGCTGCGTCTTCCTTGTCCAATTGCGCCTCCTCTACAGTTTAGATCGGTGTGTGCCCGTGTACGAGCACAGCGAAGCTACTGGTCTCCCGAATAAAAAGGAGCACGGGGAAATCACGGCGATTCATGTTAACTGGACGGCTCGACGTCAAGCACGTGCCCCATTACCTGCAATCGCTTTGTTTCCTAGCGCTTCCGGTGTTTCCGTCGGGAACGCGAGCTGCGCGCCCGATGAGCAGCCAGGAGACGCATGGGCGAACACGCCATTCCGCAGCGGAGCGACGCCGAGCTCGGCGTCGGTGCGCAGCTGTGGCACCCGCTGAACGGAGCCGGCAGCCTCAGGTCACGCCTCGGCACGGCCGGCGCTCGGCGAGCTCAGCGAGCGCGCCAGCGTCGACGCCTGGAGCGCGAGCCCGGGGCCATCCGTGTGGGCGCTGCTCCACATTCGTGAGGCTGGAGTAGACTTCGCGCATGGCCCACTCTGATCGACCCCATGAGCAAGACCTAGAGGATCAGCTCGACTGGGCGGCCAACGCCGAGGCCTGCGCGGTCAGCTACATCCGCAACCTCGCCGCCGCGCTCGAGCGCGGCGATGCCGAGCTCGGGGTGGATCCCTCGGCGTGGGAGAACACGATGGCCGCTGTCCAGTGGGCGATGATGGAGCACGTGCACGGGCGCGCGACATGGCCACCGACCATCACCCTGGAGGACGTTGAGCGGATGCGCCGGCTCCACGTGCTCGGCTCCGTGGCGCTCTCGGGCGGTGAGCGGCCGCCCGAGCTGCACCCGCTAGCTCTTCAGTGCATAGAGTCGCTGCTCGATCCGGGACTCTCCACGGACGAAGCCGACCGAGACGACCAGGAACACCTGGAGGATCAGCTCGACTGGGCGTCTAGTGCCGAGGTCTACGCAGTCGGCTATATCCGCATCCTGGCGGACGCGCTCGAGCGCGGCGATGCCGAACTCGTGGTCAGCCCCTCAGCGTGGGAGAACACGATGGCCGCCGTCCAGTGGGCGATGATGGAGCACGTACACGGCCGCATGCAGGGACCTACGGCCATCACCTTGGAGGACGTCCAGCGGATGCACCGGCTTCATGTGCTGGGCGCCGCAGCGCTCTCGGGCGGCGAGCGGTCGCCCGAGCTGTACCCGCTCGCTCTTCGGTGCATGGAGTCCCTAGTCGGCCCGGACTGGAAATGCATCTCGTACGAATTCGAGTCGAACGTGCGCGCCCTCAATCATGACGTCCACCCTGATACAGGCAGAGATGAAGATTCCCGATGAACCTACAGACGTGTCCATTTTTATAATAATACCAGCAGCAGTTGACTCTGAAGGCTGATCTGCACTGTCCTAGCAGTCCAAGGCCTACATTGCGCATGTAGGGATGGCGGCGTCCGGCCGCGCAGGAAATTCCTTGTTCGGCGCACCGCTCCATGCACTCTTCGCCGCGCTCGCTTTTCTTGCAGCGGATGACCTTGAGCGCGCTGCTTGCTTCTGCTGTTTCGGAGTCGCTCTTCGGTTCTTCATCGTCAGGTGTTGCATGGTCAGGTTCTGGTTCGCTGGTCTGTGCGGTGTCCTCCGTCTCCGACCTTGGTTCTATCGTTGGTGTGGCGCATGAGGCAACACACAGCGCGACCCCAGACAGAGAGAGCATGACGAGGAACGTTTGGATGGTTCGCATGGGTATCTGGACGCAAGCCGCGTACCTCGGCCTTTGCGCGTGAAGGTGCCAGATGATGCTGGCCTCTACCGTACGACCGGGGGCAGGAGGACGAGGAGAAGCTGCAGGAGCTCGGTCGGGGACCTCCAGCTGTAGCCTCCCTGGGAGGCGAGCCGTCCAGCTGCCCAAAACACCTCGCGCGGCACTTCGCGCGTCGTGCCGTGGACGCGCACACCGGCGACGTCGCGACACGGTCGATCCTCGGCCATCGTCCGGCGCCACGGCCGACGCCGGGCCGTCCCCCTCCGCCACGGCCGACGCCGGTAGCCGCTCCGGCGGCGACTCCACCGCTGACGAGCTTCATCAGCCCCTCGACCACGGCTTCACTGCACGGCGCGCCTCAATCGGCTCCGGCGAGCAGCCGCTCGATCTCGTGCATCGTCTCGACGTCATCGCCGACCATCGCCTTCATCGACTGGATCCTGCGGCACACGATCGCGGCGATCTTCTCTTCGACGGTACCGTCGGCATAGGCCCAGTAGACCTGCGCAAAACGTCCATCGCGGTGGCAGCGGCCCTCGATCTGCGCCATCTGGATCGCCGACCACCGCAGATCGTGGATCACCTCCGAGCGCGGGACCTCGTTGTGCTCTCCCTGGTGGAGCGAGATCCCTTCTTCCACGGTGAAGAGCGCGACGCGCGGCTCGCCGCGCTGGAAGCGGAGGCGCTCGGCCTCCTTCTCGCCGGCCGGCATCGCGCCGTGGATCAGCGCGCACGGGACGCGCTCGCGGGCCAGCGCGGCCTGCACGGCCTCGAGCGTCTCCAGGAAGGCGACGGAGACCGCGACCTGATGCCCGTTGTCGAGCAGCTCACGCACGAGCTCCACGGTGCCCGCCACGCGGATGAGCGAGCTCTTCTGCCGCAGGCGCAGCGTCGCGGCGAGGGCCGACCTCGGGTTCGCGCCCTTCGGCACGAGCTCCATCTCCCGGCGGAACGCGGTCCACGCGCGCGCGTAGAGCTCGCGCGCGGAGGCGTCGAGCTCGATGGGGGTGAGGATGCGGTTGATCTCGGGCCAGCCGGCCACGTCCTCCGGGCGACGCCGCATCCCCACCGCGGGACGGCCGTCGAACAGGAGCGCGCGCACCTTCTCGCAGTCCGCCGGATCGCCGCGCCAGTCCCACCTGCCGAACGCGCCGCGCGTGACCCCGAGCCCCTGGCCTTCGCACCACTGCTCGAAGTCCTTGAGATCCGCGGAGCGGCTCCCGGTCGCGCTCGCCAGGAGCGGCGCGAGATACGATAGCTCCAGCGGATTCTGCCCCGCGGTGGCCGAGAGCCACAGCACGAACCCTGCGCGTGCGTTGAGCTTCACCGCGAGCTTGGAGCGCGCCGCCGCCGGGTTCTTGCAGCGGTGGCTCTCGTCCCAGATCACCGCGTCGAACTCCGCGGCGCTGCCGGCGCGCGCGAGGCCCTTCTTCGATCGGATCCTTCGCCGCGCCTCCGGGGTCACCTCGAAGAGCTTGCCGAGCCGATCATAATTGACGATAACGATCTCTTTGCCTGCGTCGCCCATCGCCTCGACCGTGCGGCGCCAGTGCGCGACGACGGCGAGCGGGCAGACGATCAGCACCGTCGCGACGTCCGGCATCCGGAGGACCGCGGCCCAGGCGGTGATCGTCTTGCCGAGGCCGACGTCGTCGGCGAGGAGGAACCCGGCGCGCCCCTCGGCCTTCGCGGCGGCGATGGCCCGCACGCCGTCCAGCTGGTGCGGGCGGAGGACGATCGCCCCCGCGGGGGCGGCCGGCGCGGGCGCTGGGTCGTCGTTGAGCTCGCGCTCGATGCGTCGCTCCCACGAGTATGGCGCGGCGCGGAACGGCGCGAGGGCCGGCGGGAGCGTCTCTGCGCGAGCGACGAACACGCCGTGCGCCGCGTCCCAGCGCGCGCCGCTCGCGGACGCGACCGCGCGCATCGCGAACGGAACGTCGAGCACATGGGCTCGCTCCGGCGCCGTACGCGGAGCAGCGACCGCTGGAGCGGCCGCGCTGGGGGCTCTACGAGGGGCCGAGACCGTTCGTTTGGCGCGCATCGTCGTCATGACGGCCCTGATACCAGCGCGGCCGCGCGATTGCGCAGGAATCGGCCTTCATGGCGAGGCGGCGAGCCTCCCCAGCCAGCGCGCTGGGCCGGCCGGGCGCCACGTGTGGCCCCCGCGAACGCGCCTGGAGGAACCCGCTCGGGACCAGCGCGCGGGTACGGTGGGCGGCCGCCGCTGCGAGCCAGCGCCGCGGGGGAGCTTGCTAGCCCTCCCACCCGCGTCTGCCCCGCCTCCTGCCGCCGGTTTCGGCAAAAGCGCGCGCTCGGTCCACGTCAGTTCACGTCAGTCCACCTCAGTTCACGTCGACGTAGAAATCGACGCTCTGCAGGTTCGTGATCGGCCCCTCCCAGATCTCGAACCCGACGGCGACGGCGTTCACCTGGTTGCCGGGCACGCTGAGCCCGCGCGTCTGCGCGTCGCGCACGAAGTCCATCACGTCGAACTCGATCTCGTAGCTGTCGTTGCCCTCGGCGCGCACCCAGTTCGTGATCGGCAGCCCGTTCACCATGCCGTTCCAGATGTTCCACGTGCCGGGGACGTTCGCGACCGTCACGCCCTGGTGCGCGGGGTTCGGCTGCCCGGCGGGCTGAAAGCGCGTCGGATCGCGCAGCCACACCATGAGGTAGCCCTGGAGCTGCGTCCCGTTGCCCATCCAGATGTCGTACGCGGCGTTGTACTGGCCCTCGTTGCCGTTCTTGGCCCAGCGCCAGCCGGTGCGCAGGCTCGTGATCGAGGCGCTCGGCGCCGGCAACCCGCAATCGGGCACCTCCCTCACCGAGTAGCGGCCGCAAAACACGGTCGGATACGAGGCGGGCTGCCCCATCGAGCCGGCAGAGCCGCTCATGCTCTCCACCGTGAACGACGTGCCTTCCCACGAGACGGTGTGGCTGTCGAACCCGGGGCCCCAGCCGTTGGTGATGAGCACGTACGGCGTGCCATTGCGCGAGACAAGCCCCGTCTCGTACCGCTCGCTCGACCTGCCCGACCCTTCCATCGTGCCGGTGCCGAGCCCCGAGCCCGGGTTCGCGGTGCCGCCCGTGCCGGTGCCGTCGCCCGCGCCGCCGCCGCCGGTACCTGCCGCTCCGCCGCCGCCCGTCCCCGCCGTGGTGCCGACGCTGCTGCCCGCGCCGCCGGTGCCGCCGCTCGCGTCGCCGGTCCCGACGCTCGTGCCGCCGGTGCCGCCCATCGAGCCGCCGCCGCTGCCCGCGCCGCCGCTCGTCGAGCCGCTCGCGCCCGGCAGCCCGCCGGAGCCGGTCGCTCCGCCGTCGTCTCCGGGGTCAGAAGAACCAGAGCAACCCGCGACAAGGGTCGCCGCCAGCGAGAGCCGTGCGAAAGACTTGGTCAGGGTAAGCGCTTGCATGCCGCGGAACATACACCTGAATACCGGCGCACGGCGGCGCGCGGTGACGCCGCTTTGCCAAAAAGCAGCGCGCGGCTTGAACGTTTTCAGCAACAGCGACGGCGTCACCGCTCCGCTCTAAAAGTGCGGCGTGCTTCGAACCAGCAGCTTCGCGAACCCGACGTCGCTCCGTCGATGTTGACGCTCTGCGTCCTCGCGTGGGAGCAGCGCCGCGCGCTACGGCGCGCCGCTCGCGCGAAGACCGGTCGGCAGCCGCTGAGCCTGTTGCTCGACCCGTCGAACCATCCACCAGAGTCGCCGGCGGCGCAGGGAGCTCTCGTGGGAAGGGGATGAATCAACTTCATCGTTCTTTACGATATTTCACACGATAGCGTCGCGCGTCGCGCGCGCAGGCCAAGATGGCGAATGCCGGGAATAGGGCGTAGCGCGCCCATTGACGAGACGAAAATTCGCGTCTAACAACACGGGTGACCGGTTCGGCGGGCTTATCGTTCCTGTGCCCTCGCGAGGAGGGCATCGTCGTTTCCGTGTCCGCGCTCGCTGGACGCCTCCCTCGCGGAGCCGAGGGCCAGCCGCGTCGTCGCCCTGCCGAACCAGGGCGCGACGATGGGGCGCTTTGCCATCAACTTGGGTAAGATCTATGCACAACCTCGAGAGCAGATGGGACATGTGGGTAGCCGCTGCAGCGCTGGCGCTCGTGCCGGCATGCGGCGACGGCTCGACGGAGCCGATCGGCACATCCCAGGCCGCGCTGCAGGGCGCGAACGGGATCAGCGCCAATCTCGTGATCGACTCGCAGTGGGGGCAGGGGTACTGCGCGAGCATCACCGTGAGCAACCAGCACGCGAGCGCCACGACGGGGACGTGGAGCGTCGGGCTCGACGTCGGCTCGGGCGCCATCTTCTCGAGCTGGAACGGCACGTTCAGCGGAACCACGGGTCAGATCACGGTCACCCCTCAGGGCAACAACGCCGCGATCCCTGCGTCGGGCAACGTCCAGCTCGGCTTCTGCGCCAACATCCCGAGCCCGGGGATCCAGCCGGTCCTCCTGTCGGTGAGCAGCGACCTGCCCCCGATGGGCAACGGCGTGGCGATCGCAGAGTACAAGTTCCCGGCCGCGGTCGACGCGATGGTCAGCCCTGATTACGCGACCGAGCTCTGGGCGTCCTTCTACCGCCCGGCGAGCCTCGAGGCAGGCCGGCAGTATCCGCTGCTCGTGTTCATGCACGGGAACCACCCCACCTGCGGCACGGGCCAGAACCCGCGGGTGGACAACAACAACCAGTATGCCGCGACCGGGACGTGCCCGGCGAACTACGTCGTCGTCCCCAACCACCGCGGCTACGACTACATCGCCACGGACCTCGCCGCGCGCGGCTACTTCGTGGTGTCCATCAACACGAACCGCGGCATCCACGCCGCCTCGAGCTCGCCGAGCGACGAGCTGGTCATCGGGCCGCGCGGGCGCCTGCTGCTCCGCCACCTGGAGCGGCTGAGCCGCTGGGACAGCGGCGCCGAGGCGACCCCCACGGCGCTCGGCGTGGATCTGCACGATCGCATCGACTTCGACCAGGTCGGGCTGCTCGGGCACTCGCGCGGCGGCGAGGGCGTGCGGTTCGCCTACAACGAATACCGCCGGAGCGGCAGCCCGTGGCCCGCGCTGATCGAGAGCCCGGTGAGCATCCGCGGGATCTTCGAGATCGGCCCGACCGATCAGGGCCAGAACGGCCAGCGCCTGAACGCCGACCAGACGGCCTGGAACGTGATCCTGCCGGCCTGCGACTGGGACCTGAGCGACCTGCCCGGGCTGCGCCCGTTCGATCGCATGATGAGCATCCCCGAGCCGGAGCCGCTCTTCAAGTCCTTCTATCATGTGTGGGGCGCCAATCACAATTACTACAACAGCGAGTGGCAGCTCGCGGACGCGAACGGCGGCGGGATCACGGGCTGCATCGACCACGAGGCGCTCTTCGACCCGACGGAGTACGGGTCGCCGGCGCAGCGCGAGACGGGTCGGCTCGCGGCCGTCTCCTTCTTCACCGCCAACGTGGGCGACGACCGCGACGAGGCCGCGAACGCCCTGTTCGACCCCGCCTTCCCGTTCCCGAACGTCCCCTACCGCGTTCGCCGCGGCTATCACCCCGGCGGCGACTCCGCCGACAGCCTGTTGCTCGAGGATTTCATCAGCCCGACCGGCACGAGCTCCTACGGCCTGCCGAACACCACCGGCGGCACCATCACGGTGGAGCACATCTCCCTGAGCGGACACGATCCTTCGCACTCGGGCGCCTGGATCCACGACGTGGTCGAGGGCAGCTCGACGTTCTTCCAGTCGAACTGGTCCCCCGTCGGCACGGGCTTCGATCTCACGGGGTACGACTATCTCGATCTCCGCGCCGACCGCAGCTGGGGCTCCGACCCGGCCGAGGTGTCGTTCCTTGTGGAGCTCGTGAACGCCGACGATACCCGGTCGAGCGCCGTCGCCATCGGCGACTACCTGGAGCTCGGCCCGCCGCCGCGCGGCGGCAGCACGCTGCCGACCGCGCGCATCCCGCTGTCCTTGTTCACCGGCGCCACGCTCGATTCGGTGCGCGGGGCTCGGCTGACCTTCACCACCCCGCTCAACGGAAACAGCGTGTTCGTGGCGAACCTCCGCGCGACGCGCGCCACCACCGAAGCGCCGGCGGCTGCGGCGCGGCTCGCCCCCGTCGCGTCGAGCGCGGCGCCGCCCATGTCCATCGCCCGCGCCGCCGGCGCGACCGCCCCCGCGCCGCGGCGGATCACGGCCGGCAACGCCATCAAGAGCATGAAGATCAGCGGCCCCGACGCCGTCGAGATCACGCTCACCAGCGCTGAGTTCTTCGACCTCCGCGCCACGGGCCTGGTGCTCACCGTCGGCGCCGAGCGGAGCATCCGAGCGCACCATCCGAACGGCGATCTCCACACCGTCCAGTTCGTGCTCCCGCGCGCCGCCTTCGACCGCCTCGCCGCGCAGGAGCCGGTGCGGGTCGACTACGGTCCTGGCTCCTCCGTGGTCTGGGACTTCGGTCGCCTCGACAAGACGGCGCTCGCTCCGTGAGCCGACGTCGGCGCGCCCCCGGCCCGGATCGAGGCCGAGCCGGGGCGCGCCGGGCTCCGCGCGCAGGTCGGCGCGCCGAGCGACTCATCACGATAGGCACGCCGGGGCCATCATCGCTTTAAGCCCCCTTAAGGAGCACCCCCGCCGCCCGCTTCCATCGTCCCTCCGTTCGGCGAAGTCGCGCGCCGAACGGGGGACGCCACGCCCCGCTTCATCGTCGCTCCTTTCTTCGCGAACGTCGCCCTCCCCGCCGCCGTGGCCGCCTGCGGCTCCGGTCGGCCCGCACTCGTATCTCCGCCGCTGGTCAACTCCGTCCTTGCTGTCGTTCCCGTCTCGCCATCGCTATGGAGCTGGCGGAGGTCCCAGCCGGGCGGCGCCCCGGCGCTCGCCATGGACTTTTCCCGCCGGGCGCGCCGATACTCGGGGCCGATGCAGCGAGGGGACGTGCTCGGGGGGCGATTCGAGATCGTGAGCCGGGCCGGCGCGGGCGGCATGGGCGCCGTCTTCCGCGCCGTGGATCGGCGCTCGGGCGACGCCGTCGCCGTCAAGGTGCTCCTCGACGAGCGCGGCGCCGGCGACGACCTGCGCTTCTCTCGCGAGTCCAGCGTGCTCGCGGACCTGTCGCACCCCGGCATCGTGCGCCACGTCGCGCACGGGCTCGACGCCTCGGGCGCGCCGTGGCTCGCCATGGAGTGGCTCGAGGGCGAGGATCTCGAGCAGCGGCTTCGACGCCACGCGCTCCCCGTGGACGAGGCCATCACGCTCGCCGCGCGCGTCGCCGCCGCGCTCGCGGCGGTCCACGCGCGCGGCGTCGTCCACCGCGACCTCAAGCCGGGCAACCTGTTCCTCGTGGACCGCGACGTCGCGCGCGTGAAGCTGCTCGACTTCGGGATCGCCGGGCTGGACACGGCCACGCGGCTCACCCGGTCAGGCGTCCTCCTCGGTACGCCGGCGTACATGGCTCCGGAGCAGGCCCGGAGCGGGCGGGACATCGACGCGCGCGCCGACGTGTTCGCGCTGGGCTGCGTGCTGTTCGAGTGCCTCACCGGCCAGCCGGCCTTCTCCGGCGCGAGCCTCATGGCCGTCCTCGCGAAGATCCTGTTCGAGGAGGTCCCGCGGTCGAGCACCCTGCGCCCCGACATCCCGCCCGCCCTCGACGCGCTCTGCGCCCGGATGCTCGCCAAGAGCCCGGACCACCGCCCCCGCGACGGCGCGGAGGTCGTCGCGGCGCTCGCGGCCCTGGGCGCCTCGCCGCCGTCGCCGCCGCCGGCGCCGCCGGACACGCGCCGCCCGTCCGCGCTCACCCGCAAGGAGCGCCGCGTGCTCTCGGTGGCGCTGATGGCGCCGGCGCCGCGGCTCTCCCCCGACCCGGCGAGCCCCGACGCCGAGACGCAGACCGCGGCCGTGTCGCCGGATCTGCGCCGGGACGTCGAGGCGATCGGGGCGTGCCTCGAGCTGCTGGCCGACGGATCGATGCTCGTGACCCTCCTCGGAGGCGGCGTCGCCACGGATCAGTCGGCGCAGGCAGCCCGCTGCGCGCTCATGCTCCGCGCGGCCGGCGGGGGCCGGCCCGTGGCGCTCACCACCGGCCGGGTCGAAGTCACGGGCGGCTTGCCCGCCGGCGACCTCATCGACCGCGCCGCCCGGATGCTGGCGCCGATGATGCTGGCGCAACCCGGGCCGGCGCTGCCGGGCGCCCTTCCGCCGGCCGCCGGGCGCGGGGCGCCCATCGCCATCGACGAGGTGACCGCCGGGCTGCTCGACGCCCGCTTCGAGGTGGCCGAGACCGAGGCGGGCCTGTGGCTCCTCGGCGAGGAGCCGCTCGCCAGGGGCGCGCGCGTGCTGCTCGGCAGGCCCACGGCCTGCGTCGGGCGTGACTGGGAGATCGCGACGCTCGAGGGCCTGCTCGCCAGGTGCATCGAGGAGCCGCGGGCGCGCGCGGTGCTCGTCACCGCGCCGGCCGGCGTGGGCAAGTCGCGCCTCGCCTACGAGATCGTCCGCCGCGTCCGCCTGCGCGAGGAGCCCGTCGCGGTCTGGATCGGCCGCGGCGACCCCCTCCGCAAGGGCGCCGCGTTCGGCATGCTGCGCCAGGCGATCCAGGGCGCGTGCGGCATCCGCGACGGCGAGCCGCTCGAGGCGCGCCGGGACAAGCTGCGCGCGCGCGTGGCCGAGCGAGCGCCCCGGGAGGACGCGCAGCGGGTGGCGGAGTTCCTCGGCGAGCTGCTCGGCACGCCGTTCCCCGACGAGGACAGCACGCCGCTGCGCGTCGCCCGCGGCGACGCCCGGGTGCGCGGCGACCAGATGCGCAGGGCCTGGCTCGATTTCGCCGCCGCGGCGTGCTCCGCGCAGCCGCTGCTCCTCGTGCTGGAGGACCTGCACTGGGGCGACCTGCCCACGGTCCAGCTCGTCAACGACGCCCTGCGCCAGCTCCACGACCGGCCGCTGCTGGTGCTCGCCCTGGCGCGCCCCGAGGTGCACGCGCTGTTCCCCGGGCTCTGGGACGGCAGGGATCTCCAGGAGCTCCGCGTGAAGGAGCTGAGCGCCCGGGCCAGCGAGCGGCTCGTGCGGCAGGTCCTCGGCGATCGCGTGAGCGCCGACACCGTGGCGCGGCTCGTGGCGCAGTCCGACGGCAACGCGTTCTACCTGGAAGAGCTCATCCGCGCGACCGCCGAGGGGAGCCCGGACGCGCTCCCGGAGACCGTGCTGGCCATGGTGCAGTCCCGGCTGGAGCGCCTCGACGGCGCCGCGCGGCAGGTGCTGCGCGCGGCGAGCGTCTTCGGGCGGGTGTTCTGGCCGGGCGCGGTGGAGGCGCTGCTCGGCGGCCCTGACGGCGCCCCGGGCATCGCCGAGCACCTCGAGCGCCTCGAGGGGCTGGAGTGGATCAACGCGCGCGACGAGGCGAGGTTCGAGGGCGAGCGGGAGCTCGTCTTCCGCCACGCCCTCGTGCGCGAGGCGGCCTACGGGATGCTCACCGACCACGACCGCGCGCTCGGCCACCGGCTCGCGGGCGAGTGGCTGGAGCGCGCCGGCGAGCCCTCGGCCGCGGTGATCGCCGAGCACTTCGATCGGGGCGGCGAGCCGCTGCGCGCCGCCGCCTGGTACCACCGCGCCGCGGCGCAGGCGCTCGCGGCGAACGACCTCGCCGCGGTGTTCTCGTGGACCGGGCGCGCCCTCGAGCTCGGGGTGGACGGCGAGGCGCGCGGCGAGGTCTTCATGTACCGGGCCGGGGCGCACAACTGGCGCGGCGAGGGCGCCGAGGCTGCCCGCTGGGCCACCATGGCCGTGGAGGCGCTGCCCCGGCGCAGCGCGTCCTGGTACGCCGCCGTGTCCGAGGCGGCGAACGCGATGTGCTCGCTGGCGCAGCACGACCGCCTCGCCGCGCTCGCGCGTGAGCTCGCGGACTCCTGGGACGGGGAGGCGGTGACCGGCGCGCTGGTGACGGCGGCCGCGACGACGGCGACCCTCATGGCCGTCAACGGCCAGAGCGCGCACGCTGCGCCGCTTCAGCCCCGGATCGACGCCGTCGCCGAGCGGTTCCAGAGCGACCCCGCCGTCTGCGGGGCGGTCTTCCGCGAGCGCTCCTACCGCGCGATGTACGCCGGCCGCCGTGCCTCCGGCCGAACCTGGCTCGAGCGCTCGGTCGCTGCCTACGAGCGCGCCGGGAACCTGCGCCAGGCCTGCTTCTGCCGGATGGAGCTCGGCGTGCAGGAGCACTTGCTCGGCGCGTACGCCGAGGCGGCGGCGCGCCTCCGCGCCGCGCTCGCCGACGCCGAGCGCATGGGCCTCGAGGGCTACATGGCCCTGGCGTGGATTTTCCTCGGCGGGTCCCTCTTCCGCATCGGCGCGCTCGACGAGGCGCGCGAGGTCCTGCAGAAGGCCATCGCCTTCTTCGAGGCGCTGGGCGATCGGCGGTGCGCCGGTACATCGCGCGCCGTCCACGCGCGCTACCTGCAGCGCGCGGGCGATCTCGCTCGGGCCGAGGCCGAGGCGCGGCGCGCGATCGACCTGCTGGAGGGGTGGCCGATACTCGTGCTCGCGCGGGCGAGCCTGGCCGCCGTGCTTCTCGCGGGCGGCCGGGTCGCCGAGGCGCTCGTCGAGGCGGGCACGGCGACCGCGCTCGCTGACGCGCTGGGCACGGTCGAGGCGGGGGAGCCGCTCGCCCGCCTCGTGCACGCCGAGGCGCTCTTCGCCGCCGGCGATCTCCCGGCGGCCCGGTCCGCCATCGCCCGCGCCCGCGCGAGGCTCCTCGACGCCGCGGCCCAAATCGACGACGCCGCGCTGCGCGAGCGTTTTCTTCAGGGCATCGAGGAGAACGCCCGCACGCTCCAGCGCGCGCGGGAATGGCTCGACGAGGGCGTCTCGGCGCGGTGAGCCGACGATCTCGGCTCTCTGGGCCATCGACTTTACGCAGGAGAGATGAAAGAGTCCCGCGGAGCTTGGCCGGCGTGCGTCCCGCGATTGTCAATCACGCGATCTTCAAACGCGCAAAGGAAGCTCTTCCGCTTCGCCGCAACGGCGGACGGCCCGCGCGAGCGGAAGCGCGCCCGGCAGGCTGGCTTCTGAGCGAGCTGGCGCGCTGCGGGTTCTGCGGCGCACGCGTGGGCGCACGCCTACAGCCGCGATGATCGCGATTCCACCGTGCGCGGGCAGAGGACCTGGCGAGGAGCATCCGCCTGCGCGCAGGGGGACCCCCCGAGATCGAATGACGAGCAGCCGACGAGCTTGCTGAGGATGCGGAGGGAGGGTATACGAAATGAACGGTCGACCCGCATTGAGGGTAGCCCGATCGACCGCGCCATGAACGAACGGACGCCCTGGCACGTGGTCGTGGGAGGCGGAGGCTCGGCGGCCGACGAAGCCCGAGTGCTCGATCGTTTCGCCGGCCGCGTCGGCAAGCGCGGGCGAATCCTCAATCTGCCCTGGGCGCGGCGCGATCCGAGCGCGCCGGAGCTCGCGCGCTGGGCGCAGGAGACCCTGTCCGCGCACGGCATGCGACGCGTGGACACGCTGGCCGCGGTCGAGCTCCCCGCGCAGCCGCTCGACGCCTACGACGGTGTCTTCCTGGGGGGCGGGAATACGTATCTCTTGTTGAGCCGCCTGCGCGCCACCGGCTTGGCCGCGCTGCTGGTGCGCGCCATCGAGAGCGGATTGCCATGTTACGGAGGCAGCGCGGGGGCCATCGTGCTCGGCGCCGACATCGGCACGTGCGCCCACCTGGATCGCAATGAGATTGACTTGAGCGACGAGTCCGGGCTGAACGTGCTCGGGGGGCGCGCCGTGTGGTGCCACTACCGTCCGACGGACGAGCCGGCGCTGCGCGCCTTCTCCAGCGCGCGTCGTGTCGAGGTGCTGGCGATCTCGGAGGGCGCTGGGTTTGCCTTCGACGGCAGCGCGCTCTCGAGCATCGGGCCCGGCGAGGCGCGCGTGTTCGCGGCGCACGGCGCGCCGCCACCCACGCTCACGTGTGCGTAGCGCTCAGACCTCCTCTCGAGGTCGCCGTAGACCAGCGCTCGTAGGATCAGAGCACGCGCACCGGCTGGTTGGCGCGGAACGCGGCGATGTCCTCGAGGGCGTCGCGGTAGAAGATGCGATATGTCTCCTCGGTGACGTACCCGAGGTGCGGCGTAAGCACGGTGTTCGGCAGCCGGCGCAAGGGGTGCTCCGCGGGCAGCGGCTCGGTGTCGAACACGTCGAGCGCCGCGCCGGCGAGCCGACCGCTCGTGAGCGCCTCGATCAGCGCGCGCTCGTCGACGATCGGCCCGCGTGAGGTGTTCACGAGCAGCGCGCCGGGCTTGAGCAGGTTGAGCTCGCGCGCCCCGAGCAGCCCGCGCGTCCTCTCGGAGAGCACCAGGTGGATGCTGACCACGTCCGCGCCCGCCAGGAGCTCGTCGAGCGGGAGGAGCGTCGCGCCGTGCTCGGCGGCGCGCTCGCGCGTGAGGTTCTGGCTGTAGGCGGTCACGCGCATGCCGAACGCGAGCGCGACCCGGGCGACCTGCGCGCCGAGGCGGCCGAGGCCGAGCAGCCCGAGCGTCTTGCCGGACAGGCCGAGCCCCAGGCTCGTCTGCCATTCGCCGGCGCGCACTGCGCGATCTTCGCGCGGGATGTTCCGCGCCAGCGCGAGCAGCAGGCCCCAGGTGAGCTCGGCCGTGGGGTAGGGCAGGCCCCCGGTGCCGGACACGACCACGCCGAGCTCGCGCGCGGCCTCCACGTCGATGGCGGCGTTGCGCGCGCCGGTGGTGACCAGCAGGCGCAGCCGGGGGAGCTCGGCGAGCACCGCGCGCGGAAACGGCGTCCGCTCGCGCATCGCCACGATGGCTTCGAACGGCGAAAGCCGGCTCACGAGCGCTCGCGCGTCGGCCACGTGATCGTGAAAGAACTCGACCTCGACGTCCGCGCCCAGCGAGTCCCACGGCGCGAGCGAGCGCGCCACGCGCTGGTAGTCGTCGAGCACGGCCACACGGAAAGAGGCGGGCGGGGTCCTGGAAGGCATGCTGGCCGGGCAGTCTTGCACTTTAGCGGATACTTGTCCAATATTGCGGACATGGCTCCTCCGCGCCCCCTCCGGCCCGGCCTGCTCCGCGCCGCGTCGCCTGTGGTCTTCCTGCTCGTCCTGCTGGCGCTGTGCGGCGCGGCGGGCTGCTCGCGCGACGACGCGTCGCGCGCCTCGGCGGCCGGACCGGAGGGCGAATTCGAGACGCTCGAGCTCCGGTATCAGGGCAACAACGGCACGGTGTCGCCGATCGAGCTCGCGGAGGATCTCGGCTACCTCGCGCCGATCCGCCTGAGCTTCATCGGCAGCACGGTGAGCGGCCCGCAGAGCGTGCAGGCCGTGGTCACCGGGGACACCGACTTCGGCGGCGCCTTCAACGGCGCCATCATCAAGCTGATCGCGGCCAAGGCGCCGATCATCGCCGTCGCGGGCTACTACGGCGTCGACGAGCAGCGCCAGAGCGGCTTCTACGTGCTGAACGACAGCCCGCTGCGCGCCGCGCGCGACCTCCTGGACAGGTCGATCTCCATGAACACGCTCGGCGCTCACAGCGAGTTCATGGTCAAGGAGTTCCTGTCGCGAAACCAGATCACGCTGGAGGAAGCCCGGCGCATCACGCTGCTCGTCGTCCCCCCCGTGAACGGCGAGCAGCTGCTCCGCGAGAAGCAGGTCGACGTGGCGTCGCTGGGCGACATCTACCGAGATCGCGCGCTCGAGCGCGGCGGCATCCGCTCGCTGTTCTCGGACTACGAGCTCTACGGCAAGTTCACCGCGGGCAGCTACGTGATGAAGACCAGCTTCATCAAGGAAAATCCCAAGACCGTGCGGCGCTTCGTCGAGGCGACCGCCAAGGCCATCGAGTGGGCCCGGAGCACCCCGCGCGAGACGGTGGTGGCGCGCTTCATCTCGTTGATCAAGAAGCGCGGTCGGAACGAGGAGGACGCCGCCATCAAGTTCTGGCGCAGCTACGGCGTCGCCGGCAAAGGCGGCTTGATCGCGGAGCGCGATTTTCAGATCTGGATCGACTGGATGGTCAAGAGCGGCGAGCTCAAGCCGGGCGAGATCGCCCTGAGCCGCCTCTACACGAACGAGTTCAACCCCTACGCGAACGAGCCGGCCGTGAAGCCGTGAACGCCGGAAGCGGCGCTGTTCACGTGGCTCGCCGCGCGCGCCTCGCTCAAGACCGCGGCGTGGGGCGCTGGACGAAGGCGTCGATCAGGCGGCGCGCGATGCTGACCTTGGGCGGGAGGTCGGGCAGCTTGTCGCGCGAGAACCAGTCGGCTTCGACGATCTCGACGCCGTCCGGCGTGAGCGTGCCGCCGGCGTACGTGGCCGAGAAGCCGATCATCAGCGAGCGGCCGAACGGCCACGGCTGGCTGCCGAAATACTTCAGATCGCGGATCTGAACGCCGACCTCCTCGCCGACCTCGCGCGCGGCCGCCTGCTCGAGCGACTCGCCGATCTCCACGAAGCCTGCCACCGCGCTGAAGCGCCCGGGCGGAAAGCGCGCGCTGCGCGCCAGGAGCACGCGGTCCTCGCGCTCCACGAGCACGATCACCGCGGGCGCGATCCGCGGGTGCACGCTCAAGCCGCAGCTCGGGCAGCGCCGCGTCTGCTCCCCGGCGCTGGGCTCGCGCTCGTCCGACGCCGCTGGCCCCGGCTCGGTGGCTGTCCCGCAGCGCCCGCAGTGGCGGTGCGTCTCGGCGAACTCGACGCCAGCGAGCGCGCGCCCCAGGATGTTCAGCGTGGGCTCGGGCAGCTCGGAGAACAGCGAGCGGACCGACGCGAACGCGAGCTCGGCCGGGAGCTCGACGCCGGGCCGAGCGCGCGCCGCGTACCAGCCGCGATCGTCGAACCTGCCGAGGAACACGGGCGGATCGGCGAACCCCGGCTGGGCGCCGCGCCGGCCGAGGAACAGCCCGCCGGCGCGCTCCACCACCACGTCCAGCTCGCGCACGATCACCACGACATCGTCGTTGGTCGTCATCTCGGAGCGCCAGTGTACGCCGTTCGCCGGGCGCTGCCAGCGCCGCGCACGACAGCTGGCAGCGGCGATCGATCTGCCTCACCCGGCAGCGTCGCTCCGGGCTCCAGGCGCTCTCAGGGCGCCGGGCGGGGCTTCCAGAAACCTTCGAGCTTTTCCTCTTTCAGGACTTGATCGAGGAAGCTGCGATCGACCCAGGGCTCGAAGTCGAACGTCGCGCGGATCAAGCCCAGGCGCTTGGCGTCCGCGATGCTCGTCTTGTAGCGAGCGACCACGTACGCGTCCACGAGCGGGCTGTCTTTCTCGCGCGCGGACTCGCCGGCCCAGTCTTCCTTGAAGGACGCGAACGGCGTGCCGGAGCGCGCCCAGAGGCGGTACGCCTCGCTCAGGTCCTTGTCCTGATCCGCGAGCCATTTGGCGGCCAGGACGTACTGCCGCACCACGCGCTTGGTGACCTCGGGGTACTTCCGGATGAAATCGTCCGAGCCGATGATGGTGCTGTTGCAGGTGTATCGGGGGTCGCCCTTGGTCGAGTAGATGATGCGCACGAGGCCTTGATCGCGCTGGGCGAGCAGGTCATTGAGCCCGATGGCGGCGTCGACGTCCTTGGTGGCCAGGGCCGCCTTGGTGGTCGCGTTGTCCATGTTGATGGCGCGGACGTCGCGCTCGCTGAGCCCGTGGGCCTCGAGGATGCGCGCCGCCGAGAGCTGCAGGCAGGTGCCCTTGAACACTGCGAAGCGCTTGCCCTTGAGGTCCTTGACGCTCTGGATCGGCGAGTCCGCGGGCACGGCGATGTACAGGTTGGTCTTCGGTCCGCTCGCGAGGATGCGCGTCTTCAGGCCGCCGGCGCGGCCGATGATCGACGGCAGATCGCCGAGCAGCGAGAAGTCGGTCAGCCCGTTGGCGTACGTCTCGTTGACGGCCGGCCCGGCGCCGCGCAGGAAGTTCCAGCGCACCGGGAAGCCGTCGCCCTTGAACTCGCTCTCGAGCGCGCCCCGCAGGTTGAGCAGCGCCCAGGCCGAGCCCCCCACCACCGGGCGATTGCCGACGCCCACGCCGGGGTTGGAGACGCGGATCTCGCTGGGCTTTTCGGCGGCCCGGGCGCTCAGCGCGATGGCGAGCGGCGCGAGCACGAGGGCGAGCAATCTCAACAAGGACTTCATGCAACGTTCCCTTCCGGTTGGCGTCCCTCGCGACCTATCGAGTGACGAGGCGTCCACTATAACGGACGCGGTCGCCGTGCGAAAGCGAGTATCGCCAGCGCGAGGAGCCTGCCGGTCACGCTGCGGCGGAGCTGCTGCTGGAGCAGCAATGGTGTTGATGAGCTGCTGAAATCCGAGCAGCGGCGCAGCAAGAAGCCCGTCTCCCGTCTTCCGTCTTCCGTCTCCCGTCTCCCGTCTCCCGTCTCCCGTGCTCGTCCTTCGTGCGCGTGCGCGTGCGCGTGCGCGATTCCCCAAAGCCAGCGCGCACGCGCACGCGCACGCGCACGGAAGAGCGAAGACGAACGACGGAAGACGGAAGACGGGGACGAGAGACGGAGGACGACGTGTCAGTCCCAGCGAAAAACCGCTCTAAATCCACACCTCCCCGAGGAGCGGCAGCACGCCCATCTTCACGTCGCGCGCCGCCCGGCCGAGGCGCTCTGCGAGCCGCTCTCCCTGCATCGCGGGCAGCGCCACGGCGGGGCGATCGAGCGGCAGGAAGAAGTTGTCCCAGTGCGAGAAGAGCACCGCGCGCGGCGACAGGGCGCGCGCGACGCGCTCGGGGAAGCCGCGCGAGGCGGTCCAGCCGGCGACGCAGAGCAGGAGCAGGTCGGGCTCCCTGCAATCGAGGCCCGCCTCGACGAGCTCCGCGCTGCCCAGGTGGACGATGCGCCGGCCCGCGACCCGGATCTCCACCGCGAAGACGGCGCCGCACCGGTAGCGCTCGGCCCGGAGCGGGACCTCGTCGCAATCGGAGATGTCGCCGGGGAAGGGGACCCGGCCGAGCAGCAGGCGCGAATGGGCGCTCGGGAGGAAGCGCAGCTCGAACGGGCCGACCTCGGCGACGACCGGCTGGCCGCCCGGCGCGCGCTCGACGTCGCGCACGCGCGCCGCAGACACGCCGGACGCGCGGCAGAGCGCCACCGCGGAGCGCGAGCCGAAGACGGTCGCCCCGGTGCGGAGCGCGATCTCCGGGATGTCGAGCGCGTGATCGAAATGGGTGTGGCCGGCGACGACGGCGTCGGCGCGCGGCGCGTGGCGCGCGACGGCGGCCGCGTCGGGGACGAGCCGGCCGAGCACGCAACGGCGGAGCGAGGCGCGCGTGAGGTAGGGATCGATGAGCACCACCGCGCCCGCGTGCTCGATCGCGAACCCCGCCGTGCCGAGCCACCGCACCCGGACCGTGCCCGCCGGCGCGAGCGATCGCGGAGAGAACGTGTCGGCGATCATCGGCGCGGGCTCGCTTGGTCGGCAACCCTACTATGTCGGTGCTGCGTGCTCATCGAGGCCGGTGCGGCGTGCATGTCGCGTCTCGCCGCGCTCGCGGCCGAACGAGATCGTCGCCAGCATCCGTGTTTGGCGCGACCAAAGCTCGTCCGCTCGGTTACGATTGTCGGTCGTGGCAGACCGAACGTCCGCCGGCAAGATCGCCGCCCTCGCCGCGCTCTACTTCGCTCAGGGCATCCCGTTCGGCTTCCAGGCGACGGCGCTGCCCGTCTTCCTGCGCGCGAGCGGCGTCTCCCTCGCCGGCGTGGGCTTCGCGGGGGCGCTCGCGGTCCCCTGGGTCGCCAAGGCGCTCTGGGCGCCGCTCGTCGACCGCTACGGGTGGGAGCGGCTCGGCCGGCGCCGCTCGTGGATCCTGCCGCTCGGGGCGCTGCTCTCGCTCACGTGCGCGGCCGCGGCGTTCGTCCCGCCGTCGCGCCACCTCGGCGCCCTGCTCGCGCTCGTCTTCCTCATGAACCTGCTCGCGGCCACGCAGGACATCGCGGTCGACGGGCTCGCGATCGACCTGCTCGGGCGCGGCGAGCTCGGCCTGGCGAACGCGGCGCAGGTGGTCGGCTACAAGGTCGGCATGCTCGCCGCCGGCGGGCTCCTCGTCTGGGCCAGCGCGTGGATCGGCTGGCGCGGCCAGTTCGGCGCGATGGCCGTGCTCGTCCTCGCCTCGGTGCTCGCCTCGCTCGCGCTGCGCGAGCCCCCCGCGAGCGAGGTCGAGGCGCGCGCGCGCCGCTCGCTGCGCGAGGTGCTCGCGACGGTCGCCGTCGCCCTGCGGGCGCCGGGCGCGCTCTGGGTCGTCGCGTTCCTCGGGACCTACAAGCTCGGCGAGGCGATGGTCGACATGATGTTCAAGCCCTTCCTGGTCGACGCCGGCTTCCCGCCGCACCAGATCGGCCTCTGGGTGGGCACGTACGGCCTGGTCGCCTCGATCGCCGGCTCGCTCGCGGGCGGCCTCCTCGCGCAGCGCGTGCCGCTGCTCGCCGCCGTCGGCGTGACCTCGGCGCTCCGGTCCGCCGCGATGGCCGGCGAGTGGACCCTCGCCGCGGCCGGCCCGCCCACCGCTGGCGCCGTCATCGCGGTCACCGTGGCCGAGCACCTCTTCGGCGGCGCCCTCACGACCGCGGTGTTCGCCTTCATGATGTCGCGCGTCCGGCGCTCGGTCGGCGCGACGCACTACACGCTGCTGGCGAGCGTCGAGGTGCTCGGGAAATCGCCCGCGGTGTGGCTGTCGGGCACCCTCGCCCAGCGGCTCGGCTATGCGGGGCTGTTCGCCCTGGGGACCGCGATCTCGATCGCCTTCCTCGGGCTGCTCTTGCCGCTCCGGGAGCGGAGCGCGGGCGAGGCGTGACCGGGCCTCGCCGCGCTCCCTCCGTCGGGCGACGGGGCCTCGTCCTCGTCAGAGGGCGTACGTCACGCCGGTGAGCCGCTCGGACTCCTCCCAGAGGCGGCGCTGCGCGACCTCGTCGCGGGAGCGCGCGCTCGGCTCGAGGCGCTCGGGGAAGCCGGTCATCCCGAAGCGGCCCGGGGGCCCGTAGTACTCGCCGCCCCGCGCGCCCGGATCGACGGCGCAGCGGAGCGATGCGAGGGCGGCCATCGGCACGCTCTGCCCGAGCTCGAACCGCTTGGCGATCTTGCCGAGGACGCGCATCCAGCGGGGCCCGCTGCGGCCGATCGAGGTGTTCGAGCCGCCGGGGTGCGCGGCCAGCGCGATCGTCTTCGCGCCGGCCGCGGCGAGCCGGCGCTGGAGCTCGTAGGTGAACAGCAGGTTCGCGAGCTTGGACCGCCCGTACGCGGGGAACCCCCGGAACGACCGCTCCCACTGCAGGTCGCCGAAGTCGATGTCGCCGTGATGGTGCGCCATGCTGGACACCGTCACGATGCGCGAGCCCGGCACGTCGCGCAGCCGGTCGAGCAGGAGGCCGGTGAGGGCGAAGTGGCCGAGGTGGTTCACGCCGAGCTGGAGCTCGAAGCCGTCGGCGGTGACCTCGCGCTTGAAGGCCAGCACGCCGGCGTTGTTGATGAGCAGGTCGATGCGGTCGTACGCGGCCCGCAGCTCGCCGGCGGCCTCGCGGACCGACGCGAGCGAGCCGAGGTCGAGGCGCACGGCGCGCACGGTCGCGCCCGGGGCGCGGGCCTCGATCTGCGCCACCGCGGCGCCGGCCCTCTCCAGGTCGCGGCACGCGAGCACGACCGTGGCCCCGCGCTCCGCCAGCGCCCGGGCCGTCTCGAGGCCGATGCCGGTGTTTCCGCCCGTGATGACCGCGACTCGGCCCGCCTGGCTGGGGATGTCAGCCTCGGTCCACCGCGCGCGAGAATCTCTTCCTTGGTTCATCGCCCTCTCCTCGCACAAAACCGGAACGGCCGTTCCGGTTTCGAAGGCGCTGGGCGACGCGTTCGCCACGGCCGCTGATCCCGCCGCTCCCTGGTCCCCTGACGGGGAGAAATGGAACCACAGAGGGCACAGAGGAGAGATTGGAAAATTGTATCTCTCTTAAATTTGTTCTCTCTCCTCTTCCCTCTGTGTCCTCTGTGCCTCTGTGGTTCCATGTCTCGATGCGCACACCGGGTGCGAATGATGGTGATCCGTTCGCCCATTTCATGATATAACGAAGACAGCGCCTCGGCTGACAGTTGCAAGAATCGCTCGTGATCGCGCTCGTCCGACTCCGTCCATCGATCGTCAGGCCGGTGGTCCTCCTCCAGGGGGACGCGGGCCTCCTCGGTCGAGGCGGCGTGAGGTCGGCCGCGATGCGGGAGGCGAGCGCCTCGCGACGGCCGTCCCGTCGTCCCGTCGTGCCGCGCGCTGGTTGACGAATAACGACTTACGTCGGTCCGCCTTCGTGACAAACGAAACAGTCTATCAGATTCATCCACGATTTGTAAACACATTTTTCAAACCATAGCGTGCGGCAGCCCGCCGCACGGCGCGGCGCCGCTATGCCGGCGCCGCAACGAGGAGCTCTCCCATGAGAACCACCTATCCGTCGATCTCTGCCCTCGCGCTCGCCTGGACGATCTCCGGCTGCATGGCGGCAGCCGAGCCGCATGAGGATAACGACGAAGCCGTCGCCATCGGAGAGGGCGCGGCGGCGCTCGTCTCCTGCTCGGTGCTGCCCTCCGGCGACATCGTCACGAACGGCAGCTTCGAAGCGCCGAACGTGACGCGCAACAACTCGTCGATTTACAGCTCGATCACCGGCTGGCAGCCCGCCTATGGTCAGATCCAGATCCATGACCACTCGAACGGCATGAGCCCCGCGCACCTCGACCAGCACGTCGAGCTCGACGCCAGCAGCTCGAGCGGCATCTACCAGGATCTCACGACCGTCCCGGGAGCGACGTACCAGCTCCGGTTCGCCTTCGCCGCGCGCCCCGGCACGAGCGCGAGCCAGAACGTGCTCGGCGTCGTCTGGGGCGGCCAGCAGGTCGCCACGCTCACGACCGCCAGCTCCGCGTGGGTCTACTATACCTATACCCTCGTGGCCTCCGGCGCGACGACGCGCCTCCAGTTCAACGATCTGGGCATCTCGAACGGCCAGGGGACGCTCCTCGATCGGGTCACCGTGGTCGCCGCCGATACGGATCAGGACGGGGTCTTCGACTCGTGCGACAACTGCCCGGCGGTGCCCAACCCCTCCCAGGCCGACGCCGACAACGACGGCATCGGCAACGCCTGCGAGCCCCCGGCCCAGTCGCAGTGCGTCGTCGTGCAGCGCGGCACCAACGGGAGCGTGGCGGACGCGCATATCCAGCCCGGCGTCTCGTGGCCGTACGGCGATTACCCGTACGTCGTCCTCAACACGCTGCCGGAGGGCCCGCAGGTGGGCGTGCTGGCCTTCGATCTGTCGTTCATCCCGGCGGGAGCCGACGTCGATTCCGCGACGCTCTCGCTCTCCCACGCGTGGAAGGCGAGCGCCAGCACCATCGAGCTGCACCGCGTGAACGGCCCCTGGCAGGAGTCGACCGTCCACGCGGGCAACTTCCCCGGGTACAACGCGGCCGTCGAAGCCACCCTCTCCGCGGTCGCCGCGGACGCCGTCGCGACCGCCGACGTGGCGGCCCTCGTCCAGACGTGGGTGGATGGAGCCCAGCCGAACCACGGCATCGCGCTCCAGGACGTGAACGGCCGGACCGACATCCGGTCGAGCGAGCAAGCGAACGTCGCCGTCCGGCCGAAGCTCGAGGTCTGCTACACGTCGGCCCAGTAGCGCTCTCCGGCCGACTCGGGGCCTCCGGACCCGGCGCCGAGGCCCGCGCCGGGTCGCGATTCCGACGTCCCGGGCGATCTCGGGATGTCGCTCGTCGCGGCGAGCCCGGCCACCTCCTCCGCGCTGGTTTGCCGAGAACCTGACGCCGCGCCCCGCCTTTGGTAGCAAGCGGGGCCGCGGTGATCTCGCGCAGGAAGCTCGTCCTCGGTCTCGCCGGCGCCGCCGGCGCCGCCGCCCTCTCACGGGCGCTCGCCCCCGGCCTCCCGCGCGACACCGCGGCGCGGCGCGCCCTCAAGCTCCCGATCGCGCCGAGCGGGTGGCCCTTCCCGGGAGCCCGCGTCGTCGCCCCCGCCGCCGTGTTCCCGCCCGGCTTCGGGGTCCGCCGCATCTACCTCGACGCGGGCCACGGCGCCCCGGGCAACACCGGCAACGTCTCCTGCTTCTGCGTCGAGGAGCAGGAGTTCACGCTCTCCGCGGCGCGCGCGCTCGCCGAGCGGCTCAACGCCACCGGGCGCTTCGAGGCGCGCGTGGGCAGGACCGGCGACCGGCCGCTGCCCTACGCGGAGCGCGTCGAGGACGCCACCCGGTGGGGCGCCGAGGCGTTCGTCAGCCTGCACTCGGACGTGCGCGGCAGGATCGACACGTGGTCGCCCGCAGCAGGCCGCTCGTGCCCGCTCAGCCTCGCCGCGCCGGGGTTCGCCGTGCTCTGGTCCGACGAGGGGGACCCGGCCCTCGGCGCGCGCCGGCTCGCCCTCGCGCGCGCCTTCGCGCGGCGCATGGAGGAAGCCGGCCTGCTGCCCTACGGCGGCGCCGCGTACAGCGGCCTGTACGCGCCGGACGCCGCCCAGCCGGGCGTCTTCGTGGACCGGCGGCCCCAGGACCAGCGGATCTTCGTCCTGCGCCGCCCCTCCATGCCCTCCATCCTCATCGAGACCCACCACGCGCTCGACGCCCGCGAGGCCACCCGCTGGACCGAGCCCGCCACGCTCGACGCCTTCGCCGCCGCCGCGGCCGCCGCGCTGGCCGACGCGCTCGGCGACGAGGGCGCGCTGGCGTCGCACCCGCCGACCTGAAGCGCGCCGGCACAATGCCAAAGGGGGCAATGCGCGTGGCCAGCGCGTGGCCAGCGCGCCGGCCGTCGAGCGGGCCGGGCGCTTGACTTCCCGGGGGCCCTTTGGTCTTTTGATGGGAATGGGCCGTCGGCGGGGCGCGGGCGGGGCGGGCGGCGCTGAGCCCGGGCGCCGCCCGGCCGCGTGGAGGCGGGGATGAAGGCACATCGCGTCCGCGCGGGCGACTGCTTCACCAGCATCGCCTACGAGAACGGGTTCTTCTGGCAAACGCTCTGGGATCACCCGGACAACCAGGCGCTCCGCGAGCTCCGGAGGGACCCGTTCACGCTGGTCCCCGGCGTCGACAAGGTGGTCGTCCCGGATCCGCGGGCCAAGGAGGAGAGCTGCCAGACCGCGAAGGTGCACACCTTCCGGCGGCGCGGGGTCCCGGCCAAGCTCAGGATCCGGCTCCTCGATCACGAGGGCAGGCCCCGCGCGAACGCGGAGTACTTCCTCGAGGTCGACGGCGAGCTCCGCCCGAACGACAAGAAGGCCGACGGCGACGGGCGCATCGAGGAGTTCATCCCCAACAACGCCAGGCAGGCGCGGCTCTTCCTGTCCGGCGGAGAGGAGGTCGTCACGATCGCGCTCGGCCACCTCCAGCCCTCGGACGAGATCCGCGGCATCCAGTCTCGCCTCGCCAACCTGGGCTTTTATCACGGTGAGGTCGACGGGCGGCGGGGCCCCGCCTTCGCCGACGCGCTGGCCCGCTTCCGGGCCGCGCACGCCCTCGACGAGTCGCTGCCGGAGGACGACACCTTCCAGGAGATCGAGCGCAGGCACGAGGAGTGAGGGGGGCGCGCCGTGCACATCTACTGGACCGAGATCACGATCACCGACGCCGACGCGGGCACCTCCGTCGCCGGCAACGAGGCCAGGAACAAGGTCAGCACCGAGCTGTCGAGGCCGCGCGACCACAAGGGCCTGCTGATCGTCGGAGGGGACGGCGAGACGGAGCCCGCGAGCGTCGTCTATCACGGCAAGACCGTGAGCAGCGAGCTCCTGCTGATCGTCCTCCGGTCGATCGCCGCGGGGCTCGGGAAGAACTGGCGGTTCGTCTACAAGGAGAGCCGCAGCGTCAAGCGCGCCACCGAGATCTACGACCGTTACAAGGCGGAGGCCCACGCCGAGCGGGAGGGGCAGAACGCGCTGCGCAGGCCGATCCCGCCTTACGTGATCATCGGCGACGGGACGGCCGCGACGGTCGACCACACGACGCTGCGGCAGAGCGCGTGGGGCAAGGCCCGGGTCGCCCCGGCGGAGATCCTGCACATCGGGTTCGAGGACCCCTGGAGCCATTACAACCAGCACAAGATGGGGCAGTTCCCCCAGCTGCTCGGCCTGCCGGGCCTCGCGCAGCGGCCTCGGCTCGGCGGGCCGAACGAGGACGGGAAAGAGGACGTCACCGGGCCGCGCGACTCGACGAGGTTCGCCGCGGACACGCGGGCCGAGCGGGCGCGGCTCGCGGAGCACGTGCGCGCGAACAAGCGGCTGTTGATCGCGACCGCCTACGGGCCGGCGGTGCGCCCGCTGGAGCTGCTCCGCCTCGCCATGTGCGTCCTCGCCATCGTGCCGCGCGGGACGACGGCCCTCCACGACAGCGCCCGAGGCGCCATCCTCCGGGAGGGCATCGACGAGCGCGAGCTCGATTTCATGCTGCGCTGGCCGTACCCGGACCATTCCCCGCGCTACCGGCTGCTCCTCGCCGACACGACGGCGCGCCTCCACTGGCTCTACGCCGACAAGATCGATGTCTGCACCGGCGCCGGCAAGCCGCGCGCCGTGGACGAGACGATGGTCACGTCGGAGCTCTACGAGGCGGTGCGCACCCGGGTCTGGGAGCCGGTCGAGCGCTGGGACGACGCGAAGAAGCGGCGGGCGATCCTCTCCGGGACCGAGGGGCTCTATCGAGAGACCGACTGGAGCGTCGGCGAGCGCTACTGCGTGATGGGCGGCGGCGGGGTCGGCGTCAACATGGTGGAGCGCGCCGAGGAGACGGCCAAATGGGTCGACTGGCTCGCGACGAAGACGCTCCACGATTCGTTCCCCATCGGGCGCAACGACATCCTGCTCAAGCACCCGGCGGGCAGCGCGAGCGAGCGGCGCGGCCAGCCGATGCGGATGGATGATTTCGCCTATGGGCGCAACGATCAGCTCGCGGTCATCCTGCCCGCGGGGCGAAAGTGGCGCTTCGGCCAGGGGTGCGATCTCGACCGGGTCGAGGAGGCCGCGCCGCGGCTCCGCATCACCTTCAAGCAGAGCCCCGACGCGAAGTACGACAAGGTGCCGAACGCGCCCCAGATGAGCAAGCAGCCCATCCCCGCGCTGATCCGCGATTACGACGAGCAGGTGTCCGACCTCGAGGACGGCGCCTTCAAGTTTTACGACAGCTATGCGCGCCCGCAGGCGATCCAGGATCCCAGGAGCTACGATCGGGTGATCCGCTGCGCGGGGCAGGACATTCGCGAGGTGGGGCAAGCCGAGAAGATCGCGGCCATGCTGGAGCTCGTCCCCCTCGTGTCCCCCGCCGACGGCCGGATGGTCGGGCTCCAGACCAAGGACGAGTCCGTGCGCGTGCTCGGCGCCGCCGCCACCGGCAACGCCGCGCTGGTGAGCGCCGAGGACGCCGCGGTCAAGAAGATGCGCGCGTACCACGAGACGCTCCCGGCGCAGGGGCGGATCATCTTCGTGGGGTTCGTGTTCTCCGCCCTCAACGTGGCGGAGGCCAATCGCTACTTCGATCCTGACAACGGCAAGGCCCCGAACACGAATGTAAACACCATGTCCCTGAAGGAGCTCGAGGCCTTCCTCGGGGACGTCGATCTCGCGCGGAGGATCATCGAGGTCCGGAAGAAGACGGAGAGCGGGTACGTGACGATCGACCAGCTGAAGGAGGCGCTCGTTCGCGACGCGCGCCGCCAGGCGGAGCCGCTGCCCAAGGGGTGGGAGGACAAGTACGACGGCTGGATGCGCTTCGACACGACGCTCAACAAACAGCCCCACAACATCGCGAAGCTGGTGGGCGGCGACGAGGTCCTGGCCGGAAAGATCGTGGAGGCGCGAGAAGCGGTGAGGCGAACCGACCGCGCGCTCTTCGACGATGTCTGGAAGAACCGCGAGGCGCTCAAGGCGAAGATCAAGGGCGAGCTCAAGAAGATGGCCGAGTTCGCGCGGACGGGCTGGAAGCCGTCCTGGGACGCGCCGATCGCGAAGCTCACCACCCAGTACCGGCCGGCGGACGCGCTCGTGTACTGATCAGCCGGGCATGCGCAGCCGGTCCGGCACCACCTCGAGCAGCGTGCGCGCCTCGGTGTGGAGCCAGCGCAGCGCGCCGAACTTCGCCTCCAGCGCGCGGCCCTCGGGCGGGAGCCAGCGGTCGACGATGACGCCCTGATCGTGGCCCTGGTGCTCCGAGGGGTCGAAGGGGTTGTTGACGAAGCCCACGTAGCCGAGCGCGGGGAGGCGCCGCGACGCCGCGAGCGCCTCCGCGCCGCGGCGCGTGACGCGGTTGTTGCCGATCCAGAGCCAGCGCAGCTCGGCGAGGTGCGGCGACGCCGCGAGGCGCTCCACGTTGTCGTCGGTGAGGCCCACCCGGTCGAGCCGGAGCGAGCGGACGCCGGCCAGGTGCGGCGACGCGAAGAGCTCCTCGGCCGCGCCGCCGAGCGCGTCGATCGTCAGGTGGCGGATCGGCGCGAGCGCGAGGAGCGCGCCGGCGTGCTGCAGGAAGGCGCGGGCGTCGAGGGTGACGAGCTCGACGAAGCCGCGGTCGAAGACGGGATCGCGCGCTTCCGGCGGCAACGCGGCGATCCACGCGGCGCGGTGGGCCTCCTCGAGGTCGCGGACCTCGCACGAGAGGCGGAAGTGGCGATCCGGCTCGGCGGCCTCGTCGGTCGCGAGCAGCGCGATCTGCGCGCGGATGAAGCTGCCCCGCGCCTCGACGGCCGGGTCGTCCTGGTCGTCGCACCAGGCGGCGTACGCGAGCCGCGGCGCGTCGGCGTCCGGCGCGGCGAGGACATCGCGGAGGAGATCGGCTTCGGTGGCCACCGCGCGAGTCTACGCGGTCAACCCACGCGCTCCCAGGCCTCCTGGTCGAGCGCCGGGAAGGTGACGAGGCACGTGCCCGGGTCGATGCCGTCGAGCCGGGCGCGGCCCTCCTGGTCGAGCGCGCCTTCCCGGACCGAGCCGTCGGGCAGCTCCACCCGGTAGCGCTCGTGCGGGATGGGCTTGTCGTCCTCGCCGATGAGGCGGATCTCGATCCAGGTGACCTCGGTCCTGGGCGCGCGCGGGGCGGCGTCGGCGGGCGCCTGGTCCTCGGCGCTGGCCTCGTCGCCGCCGTAGGAGGGCAGCCAGGGGAGGGGAGCCTCGCGGAGCCGCACGCGGCCGGTCAGCAGCAGCCGGCCGAGCGCGCCGAGCACGTCCGCGTCGGCCAGGCTGCGGACGGCGCTGGCCGGCGCGACATCGTCGAGCAGCCGTCGGAGCGCCGGGCGGTTCTCGGGCTCCGCGAAGAGCTGGCGCAGCCACGCGGCCTCCCTCGCGCGATCGCCGCGCCGGTCGGCGCCGCCCTCACGGCCGTCGGCGAGCTCGATGGCGAAGCGCCGCGGACCCAGCGATAGCAGCCGCTTCAAAGCACCATGCTCCTTCCCGGGCTCGCGCGAGCGTATCAGCCCGCCCTTGCGCAAGGAAAGCCCCGAGGCGCGGGCGATCCGACGCCGGGCGCGCGATCGTCAGGGGAAGGCGCCCGCTTCGGTCATGGCGGAGAGGAACGCGTCGCCGAGGCCCGCGGGATCGGCGGAGAGCTCCGCGTCCAGCAGCGGCGGGGCCGCGGCGGTGGGCCCCGAGGGGGCGGCGGGCGCGGGCGACGGGAGCGGCGCGGGCGAGGTGAGCGCCGCGGGCGCGGGCGACGTGAGCGGCGCGGGCGCGGGCGACGGGGGCGGCGCGGGCGTGGCTGGAGGGAGCTCGGGCCGCGCCTCGAACGGCGTCGCCGGCTTGTCCGCGGGCGCGCTCAGCGGGTCCAGGGTCCCTGCGAGCGGGTGATCCTCGATCGCGGGCGCTCGTGGCCGCGCCGGGCTCGCTGGCAGCGCGGCCGGAGGGAGCTCGGGCCGCGCCTCGAACGGCGTCGCCGGCCTGCGCACGTACGCGCTCAGCGGCTCCACGGTGCCTTCGAGCGGATGAGCCTCGACGTCCGTCACCACCGGCGCTGCCTGGGCCGGCAGCGGCAGCGTGGCGCGCGAGGGCGCTGCGGGGAGCGGCGCCGTTCGCCCCGCCGGCCGCGTCTCCGGCGCGAAGGGGTCGACCCACGGCAGCGCCTCGCCTGGCAGCTCCACGCCGGCCACGACCCGGAGCGCCTCGAGATCCTCGTCCCCCACGGCCGCGTACCCTCGCCACACCACCGAGCAGCACCGCCGATCCGCGTCGATCTGCAGCGTGTCGGCCCGCAGGGACAGCGCCGCTCCCTCGCGCGGCGCCCGCTCCTCGCGCCGGTAGAGCCGCGCGACGCCCCGCGCGCCCGCGAGCTGCGTCCGCAGCCGCGGTCGCTGCGCGACGATGCCCCCCAGCACCACCCACTCGTCGCCGAGCAGCCGCTCCATCCGTTGCTCGGCGGGCGCCGCCTGGAAGTACCCCCAGTCGAGCTCCTCGGGCACCTCCAGCGCCACGCCCTCGAGCCGCCTCGGATCCGCCGTCCCGAGCAGCGCCTCGCGCCGTGGCCAGCGGCGCGACAGCGGCCCCATCCCGTCCACCCGCACGCGCCTCTGGCCCTCGCCTCCCGGCGCGCTGCCGTCGAGCGTCACGCAACGGTCGAGCCGCAGGGCGCCCTCCTGCACCACGGCCAACCGGACCTGGATCTCCCCCGCGACCGTCGGAGGCACCCCCGCGTGTCCGGTCAGCAGCACGTCCACCTCGCGCAGGTACGGCGCCAGATCCCCCGCCGAGCGCAGCCCCACGCCCGAGGGATCCGGCACCTCGTCGGGCACGATCGGGTCCGGCTCACCGAGCGTCATCGCGCCCTCGGCCACGAGCCCGAACGTCGCCTTGACGACCGCGGTCACGTACCGCTGCCCCCGCAGCCGCCAGACCAGCGTCGCGGCCGAGGCGCGGCCGAGCGACGTTATCGCGACAGGCCATCGAGCGGAGCGCACGGTCCATGGCAGTACCACGGCGCGTCGTCTCGAGGCGAGGGCGATGCGCGGCTCCGCGGGTGAGGGACGTCTTGGGCATGCCCGGAAGGCATGGTGGGGCGGGGATCGCCGGGGCGAGCGCCGGCAGGTATCCACGGCGCGTCGAGCTCACCTGGAGCGCGAGCGCGCCGGAGCTACCAGGGCGCTACCCCGGCGTCGCGAGATCGGCGCGGGCACGGCCGCGGCCGCTGGGGTCGGGAGGCGCTGTCAGCAACTCCCGCAGACGACGCTCCCGTCACAGTTCGCCAGATCGCCGCTGCAGTACCCGCGGCCCCACGAGCTGTGGTGCCAGGAGCCGTCTCGCTTCCTGCAATACGCGTGGGCCACCAGCACGGAGCCATCCGAGTACTCCGCGATCGTCACGTCGACGCACGACGCGAGGAACGAGTAGGACCTCAGCGCTTCCGACGACGTCCCAAGGAGCTCTTGCTCGCCCTCGAGCTCCGCCGGATCGTCGACGTCGACGAAGGTCCTCTCGATCTCGGAGGACTCGCCGTCGTCCGACCCGGCCGCGCAAGCGGGCAGCGTGAGGGCCGCGCCAGCAATCAAAGCTCCGCCAACACCAAATCGCATGAAGTTCATCGCTTTCCTTACCTTTCACAGTTCCGGGCGACCCGGAGGTCGCCACACCTGCACCACGGAATGCCGGGGACGAGCTTGAAGGACTCCGTGGCGGAGCGCATCCGGCGATGCGCCTTGTTCATGCATCTTCACGCATCCTTTACACGCTTCAATGTCGCCACACATCGTTTGCACAAGGTAGGAGACAGCCGCCCTCGCCTGCCGCTCGCCATCCTGGCTTCGCTCGTGCAGGGGCCGGGCGCCTGCGCATTGAGCCCTCTCTGGCGGCGTCGGACGAACGGCTACGTATTTCAGACAAACTGTCATGGTCGCGCGCCGTGCCGACTCCAAGAATGGAGGCCCGGCCCCCGCAGGAGAGCGAGAGGCGGGTCCGGCGCGATCGATCGCTCGAAGGGAGCGTGGATGTGACAATCGGCGGTCGCTCTCCATCCAGCCCGTGCAGAGGTGAGCGATCTTGTTGGCGAGGTGGGTCATTCCGCTCCCGCCCTCGCTCGACGCCAACGACAGGTAGTTCCCCAGGTGGCGGGACCGCTGTCACGCTCGATGCTTTCACCCCGTAACCATCGCGCGCGTGCGATCTCGGCAGATCCTGCGGGCGCTGGCGAGCCGCAAGGCTCCGGCAGCGCGTCGACGCGAGCGGCGGGCCCGGCGCTCTCCCCAAATCCCCGGTGATGCGACGGATCGCGGCGGTTCGCCCCCCGCGGAGCAGGACCGCCAGGAGAACGGTCGATGGCGAGCGGTCGCCAAAGAGGGGGCCGCGATGGAGCCCGCGTCCCTGGATGAAGCGCTGCGTCCCTGGGTGACGAGCACGCTGCCGCATGCGCCCCCTGCGCGGAGGCGGAACGATCCCATCCTTGGAGCGGCGCTCACCTGCGCGCGCTGCGGGCCCGGCCGAGGAGCTGGCCTGCGGCCAGGTGCTGCAGGTCGGAAGCTTGAAAGGTCTGGCACTCTCGTTGCTCATGGCCCCCGCGAGAACGAAGCGCGATGAGGGGCTGTCCGGGAGCTCTGAGCTCTCGGTGACGAGGAACGCGCGCTCGTCGAGGACCGGCGGCGTTGAGGCCGGGCTCGCGGCCCCCCGGCGGCTGGATGGTTCGGGGGGACCCGACAGAGAGAATGAAGCATCGGATTCTCCCAGCCTCAGGCCATTTCGAGTCGACACCATTCCTGTGAGGTTCGAGCATGAAACGATTTCATGGTGAGACGCTCTCCGTGTGCATCCTGGCAGCAGGCGTCGCCGCTTGCAGCGGCTCGACCGGCGATCCGCTGCCGGTGGGCGCGGCGAGAGGCCCCCAGCCCGACGAGGCTGCGCCGATCTCCTCCGAGGACGACGGCGCCGGAGCGGAGGGGGAGGATCCCGCGCCCGGCGGAGCGCTGAACGACGATACGAGCGCGACCGAGGAGGAGCTGAGGCCCAAGGAGGACGACTCCCCCCTGTCCACCCTCCCGTTCGACCCGACCGGGGGAGATCGCGCGAACGGCCGCCCGCTCCCCTTGCAGAACGTGACCTGCCCGAGCTTCGAGGGATTCACGTGGCACGACGAGACGCCCACGGCCGGCGCGGACCTCGGGAACGCGGTCGCCGCGTCCTGCGACGCCGTCTACCAGGTCGGGTCCACCACCGGGGCCATCTCGGGCGAGGTGAACCGCGGCGGGAGCGACGCCTTCGTCCGCAAGGTCGGTCAGGACGGGAACCTCGTGTGGGGCGCGCAGATCGGCACGTCGGCGAGCGACCAGGCGACGGGCGTCGCCGTCTCCTCGGCCCAGTGCCCCGCGAGCGGCAACGCGTCGCTCTACGTGGTCGGCCACACGAGCGGCGCGATCGAGGCCGGCCAGCACAAGGGATCTTCGGACGCCTTCCTCGTCAAGCTGAACGCAAACGGGACCGAGGCCTGGCGGCGCCAGCTCGGTACGGCTGCGGTGGATCAAGCGTGGTCCGTGGCCCACGCACCTGACGGCAGCGTCTACGTCGTGGGCTCCACGGGCGGGAATCTCGCCGGGGTGAGCCCGCCGCCGACGAGCGGCACCACGTCGCTGTTCGTGGCGAAGGTTTCGCCGAGCGGCGATCCTGTCTGGACCAGGCAGCTCGGCGTGAACAACAGGACGACCATCGCGCGCAGCGTCTCCGTCGGCGCCGATGGGCAGGTCTACGTCGCCGGTTACACCACCGGCGCGCTGGCGGGCCAACCGTACGCGGGCGGCAGCGCTGACGCGTTTGTCGCCCGCTACAGCGACAGCGGTGCTCTGGGCGGGGTGGCTCTCCTCGGCACGAACCTCCAGGACCAGGCGTTCAGCCTGACCACCGCGGTGGAGTCGGGGCAGACCGTCGTCTACGTCTCCGGCACGACGAACGGGAACTTCCCCCCGGTTGCCTCTTCGACGACATATGACGCCTTCCTCGCCAAGCTGGACGCGAGCCTCACCACGCAGTGGATCCGGCAGACAACGGCGAGCGAGAACGTCTCCGCGACGTCGGTGGCCGTCGTCCGTGGATCCGTCGTGTTGACCGGCCAGACCCGCCGCGACCTCGACTCCGACGCGCCCCTCGGGAGCGATGACATGTACCTGCGCGAGTACAGCGCGGCCGGGGCACACCTGCGCACCGAGTACATCGGCACGAACGCGACCGAGGCGGGACAAGGCGTCGCCGTCGATCCGAGGGGCAATGTCTTCCTGACGGGCAGGACGGACGCGCCGTTCTGCGGCCACTCGTTCGGCGGCGGTGGCAGCGACGCCCTCCTCGTCAAGGTCATGAAGGGGTGCCGCGTGGACACCCCGGAGCCGTCCTGCAAGCCCGCCACGTGCAACGGAGACCCCCATTACGTCAGCTTCGATCGTGTCGCCTTCGACTTCCAGGGGGAGGGCGACTTCGTGCTGGCGACCAGCGCGGCCACGCCCGATCTGGAGATCCAGATCCGGCAGTGCCCCGTGTCGCCGGGCGTCTCGACCGGCCGGGCGGTGGGCGCGCGCATCGCGGGCGATCTCGTGGAGTTCCACGCGAACGGCGCGCTCTACGTGAACGGGCAGCCGACGACGGTGCCGTCGAGCGGCGCGCTCGCGCTCGCCGGCGGCGGGAGCATCTACCCGTCCGCGAGCGGCAGGACCGTGCTGGCCTGGCCGACGGGAGAGCGGCTGGCGCTGCGTCCAAGGAGCTATTCGCTCGGCCTGTACCTGGACACGCTCTTCCTCGTCCCGCCGGCCAGCGTGGGCAAGATGGTCGGCCTCTTCGGGAACGCCGATGACGACCCGACCAACGAGTTCATGATGGCCCGGGACGGCAGCGCGCTGAGCAGCGGGCTGACGTTCTTCGAGATGTACCAGGACACGAACAGCTACGCGGACGTCTGGCGGGTGGGCGCCGCCCAGGGCGACGTCGCGCTCATCCAGCAGGGCACGCCGTGCGGCGGTCCGGCCGGTCCCGGGCAGCCGGTGTGGCTGAACGACCTGACCCCCGCGCAGAGGGCCGCGGGCGAGCAGGCCTGCGCCGGCATCACCGACGCGGTGATCAAGCAGACGTGCATCCTCGACGTGGGCCTCACCGGCGACGCGAGCTTCGCGGACTCGGCCCAGGAGGCCGCGACGGATCTCGCGAGCCACGGGCAGGGCGGGCAGGTCATCGACAGCCCCCGCAGCGTCTACTTCAACGACTTCACCGGATCCATCGGCCCGGAGTGGGCGTCGATCGTCACCAGCGTCACCCCGCTCGGAGACCGCACCTTCCTGGGGCAGTTCGGCAACGAGACGGTGCACCTGACGCTCGACGAGCTCGCCCCCCACACCGAGCTGACCGTCAGCTTCGACCTCTACCTCATCAACGCCTGGGACGGCGATGGGCCCCTGGGTCCCAGCGTCTGGACCGCCTCCGCGGACGGCGTCGAGCTGTTCAGCGAGACCTTCTCCAACACCCTGAGCTCCCAGAGCTATCCGCTGGACGGGAGCCTGGCCGGGTCGGGCGCGCTCGAGGTGAACACCCTCGCCTATCCGTCCGGCGACTCCGTATACCGCATGAAGCTGGTCTTCCCGCACTCCGCGCCCGACCTCGCGCTCGACCTGTCCGCGACCGGGCTGACCGGCCTGTTCGACGAGGGCTGGGGCGTGACCAACATCGAGGTCCAGGGGCGCTGACGCTCCCCGCATTGGCCGTGACATGACCTCGACGGGGGGCATCTCCCTGCTCTCTCCTGCCGCGTCGCTCGCAAGGAAGCGCCGACAGGCTCCCCGTCGAGGTGCACGGGCACGCAAGCCTCGTGACGTCCGTCGATCCCCCGCCCGGCGCGCGTACCCTCCCGCCAGGATGCGCCCTCGAATCCCCTGCAGCCGACGCGACGACTCCGTCTTCAGCGAACACCCCAGGGCCGCCTGAACGAAGCTGCCCGCGGGTGGACGGGAGAGCGCGATACCTAGGTTCACTCGCCGGGGAGGATGGTGAAGCGCGCCCACTCGGACAGGAGATCGGCTTCCCAAATCCGCGATGGTGTCGGCGGAGCGGGGGTGAGGTGGGCACCGTGGGCGCGCACGGCCCTCCAGCTCAGCGCGCGAGCGCGCGTTCTCGTGTGCTGCAAGATTTTCGAGCTTCCAAGAAATGCACCGTGGTCGAGACTCTGGTGATTGAGTCCGAGCCGCTCGAGCGACCTGGAAGGGGTCAATCGAGACTCGACCGCCGAGGACGCCTGGCAGGTGAGCCTCCGGAGGACGAGGATTTGCCCGCGGGCCGACGCGTGTCTCGCGTCCGCTGAAGGGATTTCTCCATGCGAACTTGGATATCGACAGCGACGGCCACCGCCCTCGTGCTCCTCGGAGCGTGCACGGGGGACGACGGCGGTACAGGAGGTGACGGAACCAGCGGCACTTCCAGCTCGTTTGGGTCCACCAGCTCGGTCGGGTCCACCAGCTCGGTCGGGTCCACCAGCTCGGTCGGGTCCACCGGCTCCGGCGGGTCCACCGGCTCCGGCGGGGCCTCGAGCTCGGGTGACGCGACGAGCACGGGTGGGGAGGCGACCGGCGGGACCAGCATGAGCGGTGGTGCCTCGGGGAGCGGGGGCGCCGATGCCGGCACCGGCGAGATCTTCAACCCCCCGTACATCCTGGGTGCCGATATCTCATGGACCCTCGAACAGGAGTCGATCGGCCGGCGCTACCGAGACCAGGGCCAGACCAGATCCATCGAGAGGATCTTGGTCGACCACGGGTTCAACTTCGTTAGGCTCCGGACTTTCGTGTGTCCGGATTGTCAGGGGGGCTACACCTCGGAGCTTTACTCGGGCGCTCGCCCGACGGAGGCCTTCGGCGACATCGCCCACACGATCGCCATGGCGAAGCGGGTCAAGGCCTGCGGGATGGGCCTGTTCCTCGACTTTCACATGAGCGACACCTGGGCGTCCATCGGTCACCAGAACGTACCGTCCGCCTGGGCTGGGATGAGTCCCTCTCAGATGCAGGAGGCCGCTTACGACCACGTAAAAGATGTGCTCGATGAAATGGTGGCCGCTGGCGTGAAGCCGGACATGGTCCAGGTCGGCAACGAGACCAACTCGCGCATGTCGGGGGTGTCCATGAGCAACTGGGCCAACTTCTCCGGTCTCGTCAATGCCGGCATCCGCGCCGTGCGCGAGACCGACCCGAACATCGTCGTGTGGGCGCAGCACGGCCGGCCGCGACCCGACGGCGGCTTCCGCCCCTGGGTGGACGCGTACTTGACCAACGATCCGCCCATCGACGTGGATGGGATCTGCGGCTCGACCTACGGAACCACCAACAATGGCCAGGACTGGAGGGAGGAATTCGGGTACGTCGTCAACAAGTACAACCTGCCCGTGATGAGCTGCGAGTACACCGATGTCCGCAGGGATCTCATCAACTCCGTCATGCGCGACCTCCCGAACCAAATGGGCCGGGGTACGTTCCTCTGGGAGCCGACGGCGTATGGTGATCGTACGCTGTTTGACTTCAACGACAATACCTATACGGCCAACGCGAACATGGACGCCTACGCGCGCTTGGCCGAGTCCTATGGACTTCCTGTGCCGTCGACCCCTGCCGGAGAGCTCCAGGGAACGACGTGCCAGTAGCCGTGCTGTCGAGGGGCCTGTCGGATCAGGACCTCGACGGCCGGCAGCCCTCGCGTCGCGCCGTCCTCCGATCGCGGGAGCGCGCGGCGAACGCCGAGGCGAGCGCGAGGAACGCGAACCCGCCCGCACCGGCGGTGGCGTCCTCGGAAGCGACGGCGCAAGCGCAACCCGCCGCGGCGCTCGCGTCGTCCGAGGTCCCTGCGCCTCCGGCGCGGCCTGCCGATTCGCCGTCGGCGCCGCCGGTCTCCGGGGAGCCGCCGACACCCAGCGCGCCACCCTGGCCAGCGCCGCCCGCCGCGCCCGTTCCACCGCTGGTGCCGACCGTGCCACCGGACCCGTCGCCACCGCTTCCCTGGGCCGCCGTGCCGCCCATGCCGCCGCCAGCGGCGCCCGAGCCGCCGGCGCCGCCGCCCGTCCCTTCGGTCGGCTCGGCGCCGAGCTCGTAAGCACCGAGGTCCGGCGCCGACCCGACGAACGGGAGCCCCACGTCCGTGCCCTCGTCGATCAAGGCGCTCTCGGCCGTGAGCTTCATGAACGCGCACGCGGAGGGGATGCGGCCGTCGGCCTCGCGGGGGCCGGTGCAACCGGCGTCGGACGTGCTCTCGAAGGCCGCGCTCGCCTCCGTGATGTTCAGGTCCCACGTGTTGAACGCGGTGTCGACGCCCCCCATGTTCGAGTTCTTGTTCGGGAAGCCGATGTTGTTCCGCATCTTGTGCGCGAGCGCTCCGGTCAAGATGATCGTCTGGCTGCTGTCGTCGGGCGGGCTCGCCAGCATGTTGTACTGGGTTCCATTCTTGTATGCCGTGTTGTTGAGCCAGGTATTGCCGCCCGACGAATGGTTCGCGTAGAAGCCCGCGGCCTTGTTCTTCCAGGCCACGTTGTTCTGCACGACGTGCCGGATGCCCGTCTTGCTGCTGCCGACCTTGAACCCGTTGCCGTTGCCCTCGCTGCCCCGCCCGTTCGACATGGCGAAGCTGCCCTCGGTGATGACCGGCACCTCCTGCGAGATGTAGTCGTAGCCGTCGTCCGAGTTGTTCCAAGCGCGGCACCCCCGGATGATCGTGCTGGGGCCCGTCGTCTGGTAATGGACGCCGAAGCCGTCTCCGTTCTGACCGTCGCCCTGGCTGCCGTTCTGGTCGTAGTTGTCGTGCGAATCGCAGTTGAGGACCAGGTTGCCGCCGTTGCCTTTATCGATGAACAGGCCGGACCCGAAGCCATGATGGAGGTCGAGCAGCTCGAAGATGTTGTTGCTGGAGCCCTTGGTGCGGAGCAGCGAGTACGAGTGGTCGCCGCTCCTGCCCACCTTGGCGTTGCCGATCTCGAGCCCTCGAAGGTGCATCCAGCTCCCGGTCACCAGGACCACCGGCACGTCGACGGCCGCGTTGCTGGTGACATACCTCGACGCGTCGAGCACCGGCTTCTCACCTGGATAGGCCCAGATCTTGGTGCGGTTCGTATCCGAGGTGCCGCTCCTCGAGAGGACGAGCTGGGTCGTGACGTAGTAGGTGCCGCCGCGCACCCAGATGGTGTCGCCGGCGGCGGCGGCGCTGTTCGCCTTGGCGAGGGTGGCGAACGGCTGGTCCATGGTGCCGCGGTCTGAATCGCTGCCGTCCGGCGCCACGTAGTGCTCCGCCGCGCGCGCGTATCCGGCCGCCAGCAGCACGAAGAGGCCCGCGGTCGTCGAGGTCGCCGCCAAGGACTGCTTTCGATTCATGCTCATCGGTGTAGCCTCGCGAGAAGTTGAAGTCGCCGACGAGAACCGACCGATGTCATTGCCAGTTATCGTGTCTCGTTCGAGCGGCTATGTCAGGTTCGTGAGCGGCCCGGTGCGGTACCGCGGATCGCCGAGCGTGGTCCGGGGGTCGCGGCGACGGAGATCGGGAACGCATCGTCCCTCTCTCCCCGTGTCCCGGAGCGCTCTCGATCAATCACGGGTCGCTCGACTTTGTCATCGAGGGCTCGAAGATTTCCCGTCAGAGGGTAAGTTTACGTCGAGAGAGGGTACCATGGCTCCCACCCGGTCGTGGGCTCCTGGGAGCTCGCCTGTGCGGGCGGCTCGGCGAGCGCCGCCTGCGCGCGCCGGGCTGGTGAGCGGGGCTACCACGGCCCGCCCGAGGCGACGGATCGGTCCCCGCGAGCTCCCCGGGGCCGGCGCCTGACGATTGGAATTGACATCGGAAATGTGAACGCTCACAATGTCCCCGAAAGTCATCCTTTTGCTTCGACGATCGACGATGATGACGGCGTGCCACCGGGGTCCGTGGGGCGCCTGAAGACCCGTGTCCATGTGCTCCGTCGGCACCACGGGAGGATGGCAAGATCAGAGTGATATCGAAACGTTCGATAGCGCCGACCGATGGCGTGCACGACCTTTGCCTGCGGTTCGCGGGAGAGACGCGAATGGGTCCCCTCTCTTCGCTTGCTCGCTCTGATATGGAGTCGCTATGAATACCAAATCGACTTGGGCTTTCACCTGGGCCGCGCTGGGCATGATCGTCGCCGCTTGCGGCGGCTCGAGTGACGACGGCAACGCTGGGGGAAGCGGCGGAGCCGCGGCGGGCACGGGAGGGGGCGCGAGCAGCTCGGGCAGCGAGCAGGCGAGCTCCACCGGAGGGCCTCTGGCCACGGGCTCGGGCGGCTCACAAAGCACCGCCGGTGGGGCTGAGCCCTCCGGCTCGGGCGCCGCGGGCGGAGGAACGCCGGCCGGCGGCGGGGACATGGCGGGCGGGAACGGAGGCTCGGGCGGCGCCTTCACCGGCACGTGCACCGAGTCACGACCCGCGGATCGAAGGGTGTCGGGGAGCGGCCCTCATCAGGTGGTCGTCGAGACGAACCCGGACCCCGGCATCAACGAGGGCACCATCTTCCGTCCGGCGGATCTCGGTGGGGGCGCCAAGTATCCGATCTTCGTCTGGGGGCAGGGCGGATGTTCGCGGGACGGCCTCGCGAACGAAGCGGCCATGGCCGAGATCGCCTCGCATGGCTACTTCGTGGTGGCGGACGGGACACCGGGAAACACGCAGCCCAACCGCGAGCTCGGGGGCGGAGGCGAGGTGCTGCTCGCCTACATCGACTGGGTGATCGCCGAGAACGAGAAGCCTTGCAGCGCCTATTACAAGAGCATCGAGACCACGAAGGTCGCCGCGAACGGCTTCTCCTGCGGCGGCTTGATGGCGGCGGGGACCGCCGCAGATCCCAGGATGACGACCTGGGGACACACGAGCAGCGGCACGTTCTCGCCGGATCAGGCCTTCTACAACTCGATCCACACGCCCGTGTTGATCGTCACCGGCACCGCGGATAGCGTGGGCGCGGACGACAACGGCGCCCGAGACTTCGAGTACATCTCCGCCCGGGGCGATATCCCGGTCATGATGTTCGCCAAGGTCGGCGCGGATCATGGCGGCGATCTGTGGGCTCGGAACGGCGGCGAGTTCACCCAGGTCAACCTGGCGTGGCTCAACTGGTGGCTCAAGGGCGACGAGACGGCCACCGGCAAGGGCGCGCTCGTCGGCGCGAGCTGCCGATTCTGCAGCGACAGGAGCTGGAATATCTCGTCTGCCAATCTGCCCTAGCGTCGATGGGCCTCGAACCGCCTTGCTCCGAGGAGCAGGGCGGTTCGACCGACGAGAAGGCCCCGCGGGCTGCGGGGCGAAGGCGCCCGTCGGATCGAGCTAACCGCGTCGCCCGAGCGCCTCTTGCTGCGCGAAGCCCGGCCCCCGCACCTCGAACACCGCCCGCCCTCGCTCCCGCAAGCTCAGCTCCACCGCCGCGGCCCCGCGCGCGATCTGGTGGCCCTCCCGCAGCGCCTGCTCCAGCCCCTCGCGCGTCATCGCCCGGCCGAGCAGGTAGCGCGTCCCCGGCCGGTACTCCGCCGCGCGACGGCGCCACCAGGCCGAGACGCCCGCGACGTCCGGAAAGGCCAGGTCCCCGTCCGGATCCATCGCCACGTCCCTGTCGCTCGGATCGTCCGTCGGCCCCGCGCGGGCGCCGCTCGGCGCCTTCCGCGCGAGCTGCTCCGCCGCCAGATCGAGCCCGGTGATCAGCGAGATCGCCTGACCCGCGAGGCGCGCGAGGGCCGGATCCCCCGCGACCTCCAGGAGCCACGGCACGGCCGCCGGGTCGCCCAGCGCCCACGCCGCCGCCACCGGCACCCGCGGATCGCGCGCCGACCGCTCCAGCGCGCGCAGCCAGGTGGACGCGACGGCCGGCGCCATCCGCCGCATCGCCATGCTCGCGGACTCGGCCGCGAACGGCCCGCCGCCGTTCGCCAGCTCCCAGAGCACCTGCGCGGACGCGCCCTCGCCGAGCAGCGCCGCCGACCACGCCGCCCAGAAGCGGCACGCCTCGTCGTCGGCGCGGAGCGACGCGCGCACGTCGGGGAGCAGGTCGACCCGCCCGAGCTGCCCCGCGGCCCGCAGCGCCCGCGCGCGCAGCCGCGGGTCGCGCGCGAGCAGCGCGTAGCCGAGCGGCGCGCCGGGGTCCTCGCCGTGCGCCGCGCACGCCGCGATCCCGAGCCGTTGCAGCGCCGGCGGGCACCGGCCCGAGAGGAGCCCGGGCAGGAGGCGCCGCACGCGCTCGAGCGGCGTCCACCCGAGCGCCGACGCGATGCCCCGCGACACGTCCGGCGCCCCGCCGCCCACGTCGAGGACCCGCGCGAGCCCCCGCAGGTCCCAGCGATGCACCGCCACGACCGCCGCGCCGAACACCTCGCCCCCCTCGGCCTGCTGGAGCAGCGCGCGGCACGCCTCCCAGCCCGCGTCCCCCGCCAGCCTGAGCCCGTCGAGGTGCGCCTCGAGCCGGTCGTCGAGCTCGGCCAGGTCCTCGAGGTCGTAGGCCGCGCTCCGGGCGGCGCGATCCCGGAGGAGCCACAGGAACGCCGCCTGGTCGGCGTGCTCCTCGCACAGCGAGGCTTGCAGGGTCGCGCTCATACTCGCCGTCAGTTCATCCCGATCTTGCCGCCCTTGACGCTCACGTTGCCCGAGGCTTGCACGCTCACGTCGCCGCCGGACTTCACCGCGAGCTTCTGCCCTTCCACCTGGATCGGGCCGTCGGCCTTCACGACGAGCTGCTTTCCCTGCAGCACGAGCTCGCCGCTCTGCTTGATCAGGATCTGCGCGTCGCCGACCTGGATGGTGAGCGCTTTGCCCACGATGATGGCCTTGTTCTCGCCGACCTCGTCCCGCGCGCTCTTGCTGACGGTGACGGTCATGTCCTTGCCGACCGTGATGGCGTAGGCCTCGTCCACGCTCACCGATTTGCTCTTGCCGACGGTCTCGTCGCTCGCCTCGCCGACGGATTCGGTCTTGCTCTTGGCGATCGAGATCGTCGCCGACGCGCCGACCGAGACGCTCTGGCCGCCGCCCACGTCGATCGACTGGTCCTTGCCGACCGACTCGGCGTGGCTGCCCGACACCGCGACGGTCCGGTCGCCGCCGACGTCGAGGCGCTCGTCCTGGCCGATGCTCTCCGTGTGCGTCTTCGTGACCTCGATGGCCTTGTGGCCGCCGACGACCTCGCGCTGATCGTTGTCCACGCGCTTCGTCCGGTCGCGGGTGACGTGGAGCGCCTCGTCGCGGCCGATGTCCTGGGTCCTGTCGTTGCGAACGACGGTGTTCCAGTCCTTCTGGGCGTGGAGGAAGACCTCCTCGGAGCCCTTGCGGTCCTCGAAGCGAAGCTCGTTGTAGCCCTCGCCGCCGGACGAGCTGTTCGATTTGAGGGCGCTCTTCGTCTTCTCGGCGGGCAGCGCGTACGGCGGCACGTTGGCGCCGTGGTAGACGCTGCCGACCACGAGCGGGCGATCCGGGTCGCCCTCGATGAAATCGACCACGACCTCGTGGCCGATGCGCGGCAGGACGACCGCGCCCCACGCGCTGCCGGCCCACATCTGGCTCACCCGGATCCAGCACGAGCTGCGCTCGTCCCGCTTGCCCTGCCGGTCCCAGTGGAACTGCACCTTGATGCGCCCGTGCTCGTCCGTGTAGATCTCCTCGCCCGCGGGGCCGGTGACGATCGCGGTCTGGACGCCCTTGATCGACGGCTTCGGCGTGACGAGCGGCGGGCGGAACGGGACGCCGGCGGGGATGGCCTGGAACCGCGTCTCACAGGGCGGCTTGCCCTCGTTCACCACGGCTTCCATGGCGGGCTCGTGGCCGCTGTGCTCGACGCGGACGAGGAGGTAGGCCTGGTTCACGTCGTCGCGCGGGTGCTCGGCGAGCGAGAACGTGCGCCCGGCGAGCATGCGGGGGCAAGCGGCCTCGCCCTCGGCGATGCGGCGCCTCGCCGCGAGCTCCTCCAGGCGGACGCGCGCGCGCTCGCGGCCCGCGCCCGGCGCGTCGTAATCGCCGGGGTGGTCGTAGATCTCGAGATCGTCGTCGCGCTCGCCCTGCTCGGAGCTCTCCAGCGAGAGCGCCGGCTTCTTGAAATTGTAATCGCGCAGCGTGACCTTGCCGGGCTGGACCTGCTCGGCGTAACGGAACCGGGAGACGTGCTCGCCGCTGATGAGCGCGCCGAGCGGCGGGCGGAACACGAGCGTCGCCTCGCCGTCGATCGGCGGGTGGGCCGAGGGGTCGTCGCAGAGCACGAGCTTGTGCGCGTCCGCGTCGTGATCGAACCAGTAGGCGATGCCCTCTTCCTCCATCAGCCGGCAGGCAAATGCCCAGTCGGTCTCGCGGTACTGCACGCAATACTCGCGGGGCGCGTAGCGCCCCCGGAGCGCGAAGCGGCAGTCGCCCGCGGCGACGCCGGCGGCGCCCAGGACCTTCTTCAGGATGTCGGGGACCGAGAGCTCCTGGAAGATGCGGCTGTCGCGCCGGTGGAGCAGGCGAAAGACGTCGGGCACCAGCACGGCCCTGTAGGTGGTGAGCTTCTTCCCCTCTTCGCCGAGCTCGAAATGGGCGATGATCCCGTGGACGCGGCGGAAGTCCTCGCCGACCCGGAAGCCGAGCGACGCGCGCTTTCCGACCGCGGCGCCGAGGGCGAGATCGCCGGCGAGGCTCACGAGCGTGATATCGAACCGGAAGAGCTCGGAGATCGCCTCCTGCCCCTCGAAATGGACGACCCGGAGATCTCCGCCGACCCCTTCGATCTGGAATGTGTGCACGGATCCCGCTCCTCCCGAGAGGCGAGCGCACGGGAGCGCGCGCGCGCGATCGCCTCGATACTACATGCTCCGCGCTGGGCGGTGTCGAGCTGCTTGTCGCGGGCCAGCGAGTCTGAAACCATCCTCGCTCACCGGCTGGATGCCCGCCCTCGACAACCTCACCCCGCTCGCCGCCGCCGATTTCCCGTCGCTCACGCGCGATGGCGTGGAATGCCTCGTCGTCGTCGCCGCCGGCAGCTTCGTCCTGCCGGCGCCGGGGCGGCCGGCCGCGGGGCCGCTGCGCCTCTGCGACGAGCAGCCCGCGCCGCGCGCGGCCGACGCGTACTGGGGCGAGCCCGGGGCGTCGAGCCTTCGCTATGAATCGGAGGCCGCGTACACGCGCCCGATGACGGACGTGCTGCTCCACGGCCACACGTGGACCGCCGGCGGGAGGCGGGCGACCACGGCCTCGGTCGCGGTCCGGGTGGGCCGGGTCGAGAAGCGGGCGCTGGTCTTCGGCGCGCGCGTCTGGCAGCGGGGCAGGGCGGGGCTCTCCCCCTCGAGCCCGGAGCCCTTCCGGTCGATGCCGCTCCGCTACGAGCAGAGCTTCGGCGGGGCGGCCGCCGGCGCGCACGACGCGCGCAACCCGGTGGGCATGGGCCTCTATGCGAGCGAGCGCGAGGCGCAGGGCCGCCCGTTGCCGTTCATCGAGGACCCCGACGCGCTCATCGAGGGCTGGTCGGACCGGCCTCCGCCGTGCGGCTTCGGCCCGGTGGCCCGGAGCTGGCAGCCGCGCCTCGGGCTCGCGGGCACGTACGACGCGGCGTGGGTCGAGCGGCGCGCCCCGCTCTGGCCTGCCGATTTCGACGAGCGCTTCTTCCAGGCGGCGCCCCGGCGCCTGGCGGCCTCGCCGCACCTCCGCGGCGGCGAGCCCGTCCTCCTCGACGGCGTGTCGCCGGACGGCCCGATCGCGTTCTCGCTGCCCGTGTGCCGGGTGGTCGCGAAGTGCGCCCTCGGGCGGCGCGTGGAGCGGCGGCTCATGGCGCTCGACGCGGTCTACCTGGAGCCGGACGAGCGGCGCGTCTCGCTCGTCTACCGCGCGACGTTCGCGGCCCACGGCGAGCTCGCCGCGCACGAGGTCACCACCGTCCGCCTGCTGGAGCCGTGGGAGAACGCGCCGTGAGCGGCGAGCGCGTCGTGGGCCTCGGGCTGTGCACGCCGATCGGGACGACCGAGGAGATGACGCTCGCGTCGATGCGGGCGGGGCTCGCCCGCTTCGCCGAGGCCGCGGCGCCGGGCGTCGGCGAGCCGGTGCGCGCGTCGCGGCTCTCGACGCTCGATCCCTCGTCCACCCGCACGGAGCGGATGATCGCGCTCGGCCGCGCCGCGCTCGACGGCCTGCGGGAGCGGCTCAAGGCGTCCCCGACCGGGCGGGTGCCGCTTTACCTCGGGCTGCCGGAGCCGTCGCTGGGCGCGCCGGTGGCGCGCGAGTCGCTCCTCGGCGCGCTCCTCTCCGCGCCGCCGGGCCAGGCGGGGGGCGCGCTCGCGCTGGTCGGGGCGTTCGAGGGCGGGCGCGCGGCCTTCTTCGAGGCGCTCTCCGCGGCGCTCGGGGACCTGCGCGCGGGCCGGGTCGGCTCGATGGCGGTGGTGGGCGCGGTCGACTCGCTCTGCGACGCGGACTCGCTCGCGGCGCTCTCGGCGGCGCGGCTGCACCTCTCCCCGCAGAACCGCGACGGGCGCATCCCGGGGGAGGCGGCGGGCTTCGTCGTCGTGGCGCGGCCCGGGGCCGCGGCGGCGATGGGCCTCGAGGCGTTGGGCGTCGTGCTGGGCGTCGCGCTCGGGGCCGAGCCCGCGCCGTTCGCGTCGCGGGTGCCGAGCGCGGCCGACGGGCTCACGGGCGTGTTCCGCGCGCTCCGGGGGGACGAGGCGGCGGGGGCGCGGCGCGTGGACGAGGTGATGAGCTGCCAGCCGGGCGAGTCGTTCTGGGCGACGGAGCTCTCGCGCGCGTACCTGCGCAACGCCGCGTGGATGCCGGAGCCGCTCGCGCTGCGCGCGGCGGGCGAGTGGCTGGGCGACGCGGGCGCGGGCGCCGCGCCGGTGATGCTGGCCGCGGCGCTCCACCGGCGGCGGAGGCGGGCGCCGGCGGCGAGGGCGGCGGGGAACGCGCCGCGCGCGCTCGTGTACGGCAGCGCGGACGGCGCGCGGGGCCGCGGGGGGCGCGTGGGGGCCTGCGTGGTGGAAGGGGCCCTCGGGGGCTCCGGCGGAGGAGAGGGGCGATGAGCAACGTCTTCGCGAACGGCCGGCTGGTCCTGCATCAGGGCGACGGCCTCACGCACGTCGCGGCGCCGCCGGACGTCTGCAAGGTGCCCACGCCGGCCGGCCCGGTGCCCACGCCGTTCGTGAACACGGCGCAGGACGCGATGCTGGCCAAGGGCAGCAAGCAGACGAGCATCGCGGGCAACCCCGTGGCCCTCGCGAGCTCGGAGCTCAGCACGAGCGCGGGCGACGAGCCGGGGACGGCGGGGGGCGTCATCTCGTCGAAGATCAAGGGCAAGCTGACCTGGGGCGGGTCGAGCATGGATGTGAAGGTGGAGGGCAAGGGCGTGGCCCGGTTCCTCGACCCGACCCTGCAGAACGGCAACACGTTCAACACGGCGTTCATCTCGAACGGGCAGACGGGGCTGGCCTATGGCGACGACGCGGCGTGCGGGGTGTGCGACAAGCCGGTCGACAGCCACCGGGTTCACGAGACGGGCGAGGTGGTGGCGACCCTGCTCGACCTCTTCAAGGAGCTCCGGGACAGGTTCCTCGTGCAAGAGGAGCGCCTGCGCAGGTATCTCGACCTCCTGGAGCAACGGCGGGCGGAGCGGGCCGTGTTCGAGCTCAAGATCGATAAGGAGAGCGCGAACTTGGAGGAGCTGGAGCAGGGCGTGGCATCTGCGAAGGCGAATCTCGACAAGGCGAGCAAGGAGCACAAGGCCAAGCTCGGCAGCGACTACAACGACGCCAAAAAGAAGGCCATGGCGAAGGAGAACGAGATCAAGGCCATCCGGCGAGATATGGATGTCGCGACCCAGGCCTTCACGCAGGAGCTCCGCGCGATCAACGACGAGCTCGGGGCGATGCGCCCTGTCCTCGGCGCGAGCGAGGGGACCGGCACGTATACCAAGCCCTATATGATCGGGGCGTGCATCTGTAAGTGCGTCCAGAACCCCAAGAGGCTCGCGGCCGCCTCCGGCGAGGTCACGCCCGGCTTCCGCGACGCCGTGGACGCCACCGGGACGTTCGCGCTCGTCGACGGCTTCACGCAGAGCGAACGGCAGAAGAGCGCCCTCGAGACGATGAACCGGAATGTCTGGGACTGCGCCGCTCCCAAGCTCCTCCAGGCAGGAGGCGCGGGCGGACACAAGGTCAAGACCCTGTCGGAGAAGTGGTACTCGCCCCTCGGCAAGGCCGTCAAGGTCACGTACACGAAGACGAAAGACGGAGAGAGCTCGAGGGGACTGGAGAAGTTCCAGCACGGAGAGTCGGTGCCTTCGTGCGAGACCTGCCAGCAGCTCACCCCGGAGATGCTCTGTGACAACCAAGCGGAGTGCCCCTGAGCCATGGAAGAGCTCCTCGCGCTGCTCGACCGCTACGCGCCGGGGTACCGCGGCCGGATCCAGGGCGTCTACGGCTGGCGGCTCGACGAGCTCGAGGAGCGCTTCGGCCGCCCTTGCCCGGGCTTCTACCGAGCCTTCGCGGCGGCGATGGGCGCCGAGGGCGGGCCGCTCCTCGAGGACCTTCACGAATACCATCCTTCCAAGATCGCAGAGCTCTACGAGCTTGCCCCGTGGATGCCGCCGCGCCGCTTCCTCTACGTCTTCGGCGACGCTTCCCCGGACGGGCACCATTACTTCCTCGATCTCGACGCCCCGTCCGAGGCCGAGGACTGCCAGGTGGTCCGCTTTCCGTTCGGCGAGCAGACGTGGAAGACGCGCCTCACCCGGCGGTTCGTGAGCCTCCGGGAGATGCTGTTCGTGCTGGCGATGAGGAATGTCCACCTCCCGACCTTCCCTCACCGCGCCGAGCACCTCGCCGCGGACGGGCCGGCGGGCGCGCCTCCGCGCGCCGAGGACGCGGCCGTGGTCTTCGAGCGGCTGGGGTTCACGCGGCTCCCGTACCCGCGGCGCTGCCTCCTGTTCGAGCGGCAGGACGCGGCCATCCTGCTCTACCGGCGGCCGGACGACCCGGGCTTCTCCATCCGCGTGGGGATGCGCGACGCCGGGCAGCTGCGGAGCTTCCAGGCCATCGTCGAGGACTCCGCCGGGTTGACCGAGTGGCGGGGGGCCGCGTCCGTCAACGCCGGCAGCGCCGACGGCCGCTGAGGCCGTCCCGGAGCGCGCGCCTCAGGACGCCCGCGCGTGCGGCATCTCCTCCGGCGCCTCCAGGCGGATCGGCCGGAGCCGCAGGCACACCGCGATCGCCTCGTCGAGCGTGCTCACCAGGGTGAACTCCAGCGAGCGCCGCACCTCCGCCGGCAGATCGTCGAGATCCGCCTCGTTGTCCGCCGGGATCAGGATCTCGAAGATCCCCGCCCGGTGGGCCCCCAGCACCTTCTCCTTGAGGCCCCCGATCGGCAGGACCGTGCCGCGCAGCGTGATCTCCCCGGTCATCGCGATGTCGCTCCGCACCGGCCTGCCCGACAGGGCGCTCACCAGCGCCACCGCGATCGTCACGCCCGCGCTCGGGCCGTCCTTGGGCACCGCCCCCGCCGGAACGTGGATGTGCACGTCGCGCCGCAGCAGCCGATCGAGCGGCACCCCGAGCTCCGCCGCGTGCGCGCGCGCGTAGCTCAGCGCCGCGCGGCCGCTCTCCTTCATGACCTCGCCGAGCTGCCCCGTCAGGACGAAATCGCCCTTGCCGGGCATCACGCTCGCCTCGACGTGCATGATGTCGCCACCCAGCTGCGTGTAATACATGCCGGTCGCGACGCCCGGCAGATCGTGCTGCAGCCTCCGCTCCAGGCGCATCTTCGCGCGACCGAGCAAATCCTTCACGTCCTCTCCCGCGCTCACCACGGCCCGCTCGATCTCGCCGCCCGCGATCCTGCGCGCGGCCTTTCTCGCCAGGGCGCCGAGCGTCCGTTCGAGCTGACGCACGCCCGCCTCGCGCGTGTAGCCGCTGATGATCTCGCCGAGCGCCGCGCCCGTCACGCGCAGCTGATCCTCGCTCAGCCCGCACTCCCGCCGCTGCCGGGGGAGCAGGTACCTCCGGGCGATCTCGTGCTTCTCCTGCTCCGTGTATCCGGCGAACAGCGCGGTCTCCATCCGGTCGAACAGCGGCGCGGGGATCGTCTCCCGGAAGTTCGCCGTGCAGATGAACAGCACCTCGGACAGGTCGAACGGCAGGCCGAGGTAGTGATCGACGAAGCCCTCGTTCTGCGCCGGATCGAGCACCTCCAGCAGCGCCGCGCCCGGATCGCCCTGGAACGAGGCGCCGAGCTTGTCGACCTCGTCGAGGACGATCACGGGGTTCTTCGAGCCCACGCGCTTGATCCCCTGGAGGATGCGGCCCGGCATCGCGCCCACGTAGGTGCGACGATGTCCCCGGATGTCCGCCTCGTCGCGCGCCCCGCCCAGCGAGACGCGGACGTACTTGCGCCCGAGCGCCCGCGCGATCGACTCCGCGATGGACGTCTTGCCGGTCCCGGGCGGACCGAGGAAGAGCAGGATCGGGCCGCGGGAGACCGCCCGGCTCCGCTCGCCCTCGCCCCGCGCCTGCTCGACGCGCAGCTTGCGGACCGCCAGGAACTCGAGCACCCGGTCCTTCACGTCGCCGAGGCCGTGGTGATCCTCGTCGAGGATCGCCCGGGCCCGATCGAGATCGACGTGGTCGTCGGTGCGCTGGCTCCAGGGCAGATCGGCCACCCACTCGAGCCAGGTCATCAGCACCTGCGCCTCGGGCGATGTCTCCCGTCCCATGCGCTTGAGCCGCGAGAGGTCGCGCCGGGCCTCCTGCAGGACGTCGACCGGGAGGCCCGCCCGCTGCAGCTTGTGCTCCAGACGTGCCGCGGCGTTCTCGTCGTCCTCCTCGCCGAGCTCCTTCTGGATCGCGCGCAGCTGCTCGCGCAGGTAGAGCTCCCGCTGCCGCTCGCCGAGCTCCTCCTCGACGGTCGTCCGGATCTTCTCCTGGGTCTCCACGATCCCGATCTGCCGGTAGAGGTGCAGCGCGAGGCTGCGCATCCGCTCTTCCGTCGAGAGGATCTCGAGCAGCGCCTGCTTCTCGGGGGTCGGGAGGTCCAGGTAGAAGGCGATGTGGTTCACGAGCTCGGCGGGCCCGTACATGCTGCCGACGAACTGCTTGAGCACGTCCTCGGGCGCGCCGCGGTGACGGCCGTACTCGACGGCGCGCTCGCGCACCTCGCGGGCGAGCGCCTCCAGGGCGCTGTCCTCCTCTGGACGGAGGGGGAGATCGGCCAGCTCGATGACCGGGGCGCGGATCACGCCGTCGACCTCGGTGTAGCGGGGCGCGGCCGCTCGCCGCTCGCAGTACAGCACGAGCTGGAGGCCTGAGCCGAACCGCTGCACCTGGGTGATGCGGGCGATCACGCCGATCGAGAAGAGGCCGCCCGTGGTGGGCTCCTCGGCGGCGTCGCGCTGGGCGACCGCGAAGATGCGCTTGTCTTCTCCCTCCATCCGGAGGGCGGCCTCCACCGCGCGGAGCGTCTTCAGCCGTCCGACCGTGATGGGCGTCGCTATCCCAGGGAAGAGCACGGTGTCGCGCAACGACAGCACGGGCAACGATCGGCGCTCGGGCATGGCCGCGTCGTCGTGCGAACCTCATGCCACGGAGGACCGTACCGAAAAGTCCTTTCGGCGCGGAAGCATCGAGAATCGTGGTCAGTCGCGCGCGGAGCGGTGGTAGGGTCCTCTCCCGATGCCCGCGGACACCTTCACGTTTCAGGCGGACGACGGTCGAGAGCTCTTCGTGTACCGCTGGCTCCCGGACGACGGGGCGCGGGGCATCTTCCACATCGCCCACGGCATGTCCGAGCACGCGGGCCGCTACGCGCGGCTCGCGCACGCGCTCTCTGCCGCCGGGTGGGCCGTCTACGCGAACGACCACCGCGGCCACGGCAGGACGGCGCGCGAGCGCGGCGAGCTCGGCTTCTTCGCGAGCCAGGGCGGCTTCCAGCGCGTCGTGCGCGATCTCGCGGCGCTCATCGCCCGCGAGCGGGAGGAGCACCCGGGCCTGCCGGTCGTGCTCTTCGGCCACAGCATGGGCTCCTCGCTCGTGCAGGAGTACCTGATCGAGCGCGGCGGCTCGATCCAGGGCGCGGTGCTCTCGGGCTCCTCGGGCAAGCCGAGCCCGCTCGTCGACGCGGGCCGGCTCCTCGCGCGCGCGGAGCGGCGGCGCCTGGGCGAGCGGGGCAAGAGCCAGCTGCTCCAGTCGATGAGCTTCGACAGCTTCAACAAGCTGTTCGCGCCGGCGCGCACGCCCTTCGACTGGCTCTCTCGCGATCGCGCCGAGGTCGACGGGTACATGGCCGACCCCCATTGCGGCTTCCCCGCGACGGTCTCGCTGTGGATCGACCTGCTCGACGCGCTGGTGGAGATCGCGCGGCCCGAGCGGCAGGCGCGGATCCCGAAGGAGCTGCCGGTCTACGTCTTCTCCGGCTCGCGCGACCCGGTCGGCGGCCCGCTCCGGGGCGTGACGCAGATGATCGAGGCGTACCGCGCCGCCGGCCTCCGCCGGGTGACGCAGCGGATCTACCCCGGCGGGCGCCACGAGATGCTGAACGAGATCAACCGCGAGGAGGTCGTGCGGGACCTGCTCGCGTGGCTCGACGCCGAGGTGAAGACCGAGGCGCCGGCGCCCGCGCGGCCCGCGCGGCCGAGCGCCGGCGCCGCGGCCGGCTGACGGCGGGGGGCAGGGGATGGGCAGCAAGGGGCGGCCGTACCGCACGCTCACGTTCGACGGCTTCGAGGTGCTCGTCGGCCGCGGCGACGACGACAACGACGCGCTCACCTTCGAGATCGCCGAGCCGCACGACCTCTGGCTGCACGTGGCCGGCGGCACGCCGGGCAGCCACGTGATCGTGCGCAACCCGGGGCGCGCGGAGGTCCCGCGCGAGGTGGTCGAGCGCGCCGCCGCGGCGGCCGCGTGGTACTCGAAGGCGCGGGGCGCGGCCAAGGTGGAGGTCCACGTCTGCCGCGTCGCCGACGTGAGCAAGCCGCGCGGCGCCCCGGCCGGGCTCGTGCAGCTCGCGCGGTGGAAGAGCGTGCGCGTGCGGCCGGAGATCCCGGGGCGCGAGCCGGGGTGAGCCGGGCGGCGGCGGGCCGGCCGCCGCGCCGCGCGGGGCTGGGGCGGCGCGCCGGCCGCCGCCGGCCGACGCGCCTGCCCCGGATCGCCGATCACTGCTCGCCCGCGAGCACGCACGCGCCGGCCTGGCAGGAGGCGGTGAGGCCGAGACAGGGCCAGACCGCACACGCCACCTCGCCTTCCACGCACTTGGGCTCGACCTCGCCCGACGGGGCGGCGCTGCAGGTGCAGTCCCCGCAATAGCTGGCGACGAGGCTGCAGTCGTCGTCGGTCTGGCACTCCGGCGGCGGGGCGGCCACGCACACGGGACTCCCGTTCTGCGCTTCGCAGACGAAGCCGTCCTTGCAGCGGACGGAAGCGCAGGCGTCGCGGCCTTTCACGGGTCCCACGAGCGCGTCGGCCTGCTCGGAGAGCGCCGCCGCCTCGCCGAGATCGAGGTCGTCCGCGGGCGGGGCGCCGCACGCGGGGAGGAGCGCCGCGAGCGCTGTCACCGCGACGCGCGTCGAGAACGAGACGAGGTTTCCCTGAACCGAGCGCAACACTGCCTTTTGAAGAGACATGAGATCTTCTTCCTTCCTTCGATGCGAGGCGCGCTGCCGCTCCCGCCCCCGCGGGGCCCGGCGCCTCCTCGCTGTCGGTGAGGTTTAGGAGCGATGCTCCACGCGGCTGACATCCAATGCCGACTTCTTCCTGGTTCGCTGCCCCGTCGGGGCGCGGCCCGCGGTTCGTGGCGCGCCGTGGGATCGCGCTGAATCGAGCGATGTCCCGCGCTCGTCGGCCGCCATCGCCCTGCGCCGTCCTCCGGGCGCGCTCCGCCCGCCCCCGGCGGCGAGCTCCGCGAGCCGCCGCTTGAGGCGGCTGCTCCAGGCCTGCACCGCGGCGGTGCTCATCCCCGTCCGCGCGCACACCGCGGCGATGGGCTCCTCCTCGATGAGGAGCGCCTCGAACAGCTCCCGCCCGAGGGGGCTGAGCTCCGCGCGGAGCAGGCCGAGGGGGCGCTCCAGCGCGTCGCGGGCGAGCACCCGCGCCTCCGGATCGTCGTCGGACCGCGCGCCCTCCTCCGGCGCGTCGTCGAGCGGCAGCGCCGCGGCCTCCGGGTGCCGCCGCCAGCGGCGGAGGGCCGCGGCCACGCGCTGGTCGGCGATGAGGCCCACCCAGTTGGCGAGGCTCAGCCCGCGGGCCGGATCCCAGGCGCGGAGCGCCCGGCTGCCGTCGCGGAACAGCTCGACGAACACGTCTTGCACGAGGTCGTCCATGCGGTCGTCCACCCCGCCCGCGGCGCGGGCAAAGCGCCGGTGGAGCGCCCGGCCGACGCGCGCGTGGATCACCGGCGTGAGCGCGGCGATCACGGATCGGAGCGACTGGATCTCTCCGCCGAGCGCGGAGGTGAGAACGGATGTCGTCAGCGGGGTGTCGGGCAAGCAGATCTCCTTGGGGCTGCCGGCGGGGAGCGTCCTCTCCTCGCTCGTCTCGCCGCTCGCAGGCCGTCCTCGCCTGCGCCCGCGCGCGTGCGCGCGAGCAAGGAAGGAAGGCGAAATGCGGTGAGGCGAGGGGCCGAAGAGGCGAACGTGACCCGCGCGACGCCCTGATGCGTCATCGGTGGCTCGAGCGTCCGGCGAGGAGCTCGGGCCCTGGCGTCCTAGCAGCCTGCGTGCCTGAGCCGTCGCCGTGGGCGCGGCGCGCTCTCCCGGGCGGGACGCGCCCTCCGGGTGGGCTCGTGCAACTCTTGCACGACCGGGCCATGTAACTCTTGCCTGATCCCGGTAGCTCTTGCACCCGGCGGAGCGCTGGGGGCCAACGTCACGTGGGCCCCATCCAGGGTGGGCGACGGCCGCGGAGCGGCCTGCCGTGAACACGTCCCCTTCGATGCGTGATTATGAGACCGCGGCGATTCGACCTTGACATCTCGAGTCGTTCTGCTTTCCCTCCCTCCTCGACCTGGGCGTCTCCACGCGCTCCGGGAGCTCGGCGCCCGCGCGGGCGCCGCCTGAGGTGACGGCGCGTGAGGACCTCGGACACGGACGGCGGAAGCAGGCGATGAGCACCGGCGGGCTCTCCAGGGCGCGGCTCGGCCGCATGCGCGACGTCATGAGCGGCCACGTCGAGCGCGGCGCCGCGCCGGGGCTCGTCACGCTGATCTGCCGGCGGGGCGAGGTGCACGTCGACGCCATCGGCGTGAAGGCGGTCGGCGGCGGCGACCCGATGCGGCGCGACACGATCTTCCGCATCACGTCGATGACCAAGCCGGTCACCGCCGTGGCCGCGATGATCCTGGTCGAGGAGTGCAAGCTGCGGCTCGACGAGCCGGTGGATCGGCTGCTGCCCGAGCTCTCGGGCCGCAGGGTCCTCCAGCGGATCGACGGGCCGCTCGACGAGACCGTGGCCGCGAGCCGGCCGATCACCGTGCGCGATCTGCTGACGTTCCGCATGGGGTTCGGCATGATCCTGGGGCCGCCGGACGGCACGCCGATCCAGAGGGCCGTGCGCGAGCAGCAGCTCGCGTGCCTGGGGCCGCCGAAGCCGTCGACGCCGCACGCGCCGGACGAGTGGATCCGCCGGCTCGGGGCGCTGCCGCTGATGCACCAGCCGGGCGAGCGGTGGATGTACAACACCGGGTCCTACGTGCTGGGCGTGCTGATCGCGCGCGCCGCGGGCCAGCCGCTGGAGGCGTTCTTCCGCGAGCGCATCTTCGAGCCGCTCGGCATGAAGGACACCGGCTTCAGCGTGCCGGCGGACAAGCTCGATCGGCTCGCGACCAGCTACTGGGCCAGCGCCGCGACCGGGGCGCTCGACCTGCACGACGGCGTCGCCGACAGCCAGTGGAGCCGCCCGCCCGTGTTCCCGGACGGCAGCGCGGGGCTCGTCTCGACGGTCGACGACTACCTGGCGTTCGGCCAGATGCTGCTGAACCAGGGCAAGCACGGGCGCGAGCGCATCCTGTCGCGGCCCTCGGTCGAGGCGATGACGACCGACCAGCTGACGCCCGAGCAGAAGGCGGCGTCCGGGTTCTTCCCCGGCTACTGGGACAGCCGCGGCTGGGGGTTTGGCGTATCGATCGTCACCCGGCGCGACGACGTGACGGCGAGCCCCGGCCGGTACGGCTGGGACGGCGGTTACGGCACGTCCTGGAGCTCGGATCCCAGGGAGGATCTGGTCGCCATCCTCATGACCCAGCGCGCGGGATTCCCGCTCTCGTCGCCGGTCTATCTCGACTTCTGGACCTCGGTCTACCAGGCGATCGACGACTGACGCGCTGTCCTCCCCGGGCGCGAGGCCGTCCGGCGGCGTGTCGATCGCGCCGAAAATCCCGCCGAGACCGGCGTTGGCCGCGTCGGGGCCCGGACCCCCGGCCAGGCGGCCCGGCTTGCCCTGCGGACCGGGCCGCCCGGCCGCCGCCGCGCGGCGCCCACCTCCGCCGCCGGCGCGGCGACGGCGGAGAGACGCCATCCCCGGGCGATGCCCCGCCCGCGCCCGCCGCGGGCGCTGCCCGGAAGATGAATTGATTGCATGAGCCACATGATGGCGATGAGTTGCGAGGTGACCTTTTCGCGACTAGACATGGGCTCGCCGGACTGGGGATATGTAAAGATACGTTAAGGATGTCAGGTTCTTGCTTCAGGCGTGCTGAAGCATTGAATTGATCAGCTCCGCTCGCTAAGGAATCGACCATCGTCGGTCGCCTGGAGCGCGAGCTGCCAGGTGGAAGCGCTCGATGCCAGCGCGGCCGTGGCGTGCCTTCGAGGCCACGGCTCGCGCGAGCGCCAAAACCCGAACAGCCCGGTCGAGTCAGACGGACACCCGCTGCAGCGCTCCGCGCTCGGTCGGCGCCCGTGCGGTCAACTCTCACCCAACGAGAACGTCAATGCGGAACCTCTCTTTCGGCTTCGCCCATCCACTTGCGACCAAAACCAGCGCGGCTGCGGTCCTCGCCCTCGTCGCCCTGGGCGCCGCCGCGTGCGGAAGCCATGATGTCGGCGAAGGCTCATCCGATGATGCGGAGCTCGCGCTCGATCAGGCCGACGAGCCGATCGGCGCGGCGATCGCGCCGCTCTCGGCGCCCCGGTCGGCGGTCGGCTTCTGGCGGTTCGACGATTGTGACAGCTCGACGACAGAGCTGTCCGACGCGTCGGGCAATGGCTCGACGGCCAGCCGCTCGGCCAGCGCGGCCTGCGCGCAGGGCAAGAGCGGCCTCGGTATCTCCTTCGACGACAGCAACGACAGCGTCACGATCGCCGACGATCCCCGCTTCACGTTCGGGCAGAACCTCGCGGTCGCCGCGTGGGTCAACCCCACCTCGGTGTCGGGGTCGACGGTGCGGACGATCGCGCAGGAGCGGAACAACAGCGGATCGAGCTTCTCGCTCGTCGTCCAGAACAGCGAGGCGAGGTTCGCCGTCACCCTGGCCAACGGGCGGACGGTCACCTCCCGCGCCCCGATCCAGGCCAACGTGTGGACGCACGTCGCGGGCATCTACGACGGCAGCCGCGTGCGGCTCTTCCTCAACGGCCAGCAGGCCGCCCAGACCAGCGCCACGGGCGCGATCCGCGATATCAACGCGCCCATCCAGATCGGCAACAACCCGCAGCGGCAGCGCTTCGCGGGCCTCATCGACGAGGTCTGGCTCTCCGCCAACCCGTTGACCGACGCCGAGCTCGCCCAGCTCACCTGCATCAGGCACCCCGCCACGGTCGTCGTCACGCCGGAGAGCAGCGGCCCCGTCGCCCCGGGCACGCCTGTGACGTACCAGGTCGCGGTCACCAACAACGATACGCAGGAGTGCAGCCCCCGGGATTTCGGCCTCAACCTCTTCGGCCGGCCGGGGATCTTCTCCACCGTGAACCCCGGGAGCATCCACGGCGTCGGGCCCGGGACCACGGCGACGTTCCCGGTCACCGTGACCGGCACCCTGGCCGTGGACCCGGGCGTCCATCAGCTCCGGTACGAAGTGATCAACCCCGACTCGCCCGATTCCTTCTTCGTCGCGTCAGGGAACCTCACCTACGAGATGGTCGCGCCGGCGGGTTGCTTCGTCCGGACGGGCCGCGAGATCTTCGTGAAAGACCTCAGCGTGATCGAAGATCCCATTCGCACCACGTTCAACGGGCCGGCCGGCGATCCCCGGACGGGCGCGTGGACGTTCGCGCGGCTCATGGAGGACATGGCGCCCACGCCGGCCGACGCGCCGGCCATGGTCGAGCAGATGTTCGAGACCTGGCTGACCGATCAGGCCGTGAACGGCTTCACGGTGCCGGCGCGCCCGTCCATTCAACAGGTCGTGCTCGACGAGTGGCCGAGGAGCCCTGACGGGTCGCTCGACCTCCGGCAGGCGCCGCTGATGCTGCTCGGCATCGTCAACCGCATCGACGTGCGCAACCTGGCCGAGGGGCACGCGGGCGAGGGGCGGTTCGTGTTCGGCGTCTTCAGCCAGGGCTTCGCGCAGCAGTTCACCCTCATCCTGGAGTACAAGCTCCCCGCGTCGACCGAGGCCGACGTGCTCGACTGGGCGAACGCGTGGCACGCGCTCGGCAGCCTGCCGTTCCCGTCCGAGGAGTACAACGCCGCCCTCCAGGCGGTCACCACGCGCTTCGCGGGCCGGAACGCCGCGCCCGGCAGGCCGAACGGGAGCGCGCTCGGGCAGCTCCGCACCAACGAGATCGCGCTCGCGAACCCGTGGGAGCTGCGCGAGTTCGTCCTCTCGCCGCAGACGGGCTTCCTGCGCCCGGCGACCGTCAAGCTGACGCCGGACATCGGCTTCGACGGCTCGGCCACGCTCGCGGCCTACGTGAACCAGAACGAGGCCGCGATCCTCCTGGAGCAGCACACGGTGCCCGACACGTTCCAGGGGAGCCCGTTCCTCGCCGGCTCGTCGTTGAACAACCTCACGGCGTGGATGGCCCCTGGCATCCTCAACAACGAGGCGCGGCACAAGTTCTCGCTCAACACCTGCAACGGGTGCCACGGGCTGGCCGAGACCGGGACGCCGTTCCTGCACGTGAATGTGAGGGCGCCCGGGAACGAGGGGACGCTGTCCGGCTTCATGACCGGCATCGAGGTCGCCGATCCCGTGACCGGCGCGCCGCGCACGCTGAACGATCTCGCGCGCCGCAACCAGGATCTGAGGGCGCTGGTCTGCGAGCCGGTCCCGGGCTTCGCAGCCGCCGCGACCGCGGAGCGGGCCGGCGCGGCGACGAGCCGCTCGGCGTTCATCCGCCGCGGCATCGGGCGCGTTCACTGAGCCGCGGCAGCCCGGGCGGGCGCGGCCGAGTCGCCGCGCTCGCCCGGGCGGCGGCCGCGGAAACGCCGCGGGGGCCTCGGGGCGCCCCGCGAGGAAACCCTCACTTCGTGTAGCGCTTGTCGAGCTTCCCGAGCTGGCTCGTGAAGCCGGCCCTCTGCATCTCCGTGAAGTGCGCGTCGTGCATCGCGTGGAGCGTCACGGCCATGTGCGCGCCGTGCGCCAGCGGGGTGAAGAGGACATCGATGTTGCTCTCGTACGCCTCGACGCCCGGGAGAAAGTCGATGACGCTCGTGATGGTGAGGGCCTTGTGGGGCGAGAAGGCGCTGAAGCGGGCGCGCACCTCGTGGGACGTCGGCTGCCCGCCGCGCTTCATGGCCTCGATCATCTTCGGGGCGTCGGCGATCATCGTGTAATGGAGGAGCCCGTCCTCCTTCGGTTCGAGCGCGTGGACCTCGACCCGGAACCCCTCCGGACCCCACCAGGACTCGAATCCTTCCTTGGTCGCCCAGAGCTCCCAGAGCTCGGAGACCGAGGCCGGATAGGTGCGTTCGATGAGGATGGTGGCTTTTTCGGCTGTCGCGTTCATTCACTTCGTCCTTTCTTGGGCCCGCTGTTTCGCGCCGTCCGTCGCGCTTCGAGCGCCTGGCCGAACCGATCCAGGCGCTTCTCCCAGAGCGACCGGTAGCGCCCCACCCAGCCGTCGAGCTCTCGGAAAGGCTCCGGGCGCAGCGAATAGAGCCGCCGGGTGCCCTCCGCCCGCACCTCCACGAACCCGGCCTCCCCGAGGATGCGCAGGTGGCGCGAGACGCCGGACTGCTGAATCGAGACGAGCTCGACGAGCTCACCGACCGCGCGCTCGCCGTCGAGCAGCGCCTCCAGGATCAGGCGCCGCGTCGGGTCGGCCAGCACTTCGAACAATTCCGAGCTGGGCATGGGCTAAGAATGCGCTGTGGTGTATATACATGCAAGTAAATATTTGATCGCTTGGCGGGGGGCCTCGTCCCCTCGGCGAGGGCCCTCGAGCGCGGCCCCGCCGGCGGAGCGCCGGAAAGGGCTCCGCTGCCCCGAGACGCGCCAGCGCAGCTCGGAGCCGCGCCCGGCGGCGCGTCACCGCCGGCGCTTCGCCAGCCCGTAGCGGTTCATCTTCAGCACGAAGGTCCGGAGCGGCATGTGGAGCGCCTCCGCCGCCTTCGTCTGCACCCCGCCCACCGCGGCGAGCGCCTCGGCGATGCGCGTGCGCTCGAGCTCCCGCACCTCCTCGGCGAGCGGCCGGAAGCTCCGGCCAGGCCCCCTCGCCGCGGCGCCCGCCGCGGGGGCGGCCGGCGCCACAGAGGGCGGCGCGCTCTCGGCGCGCGGCGGGGCCGGCGCGAGCGGCGCGGGTAGGTGCCCCCGCTCGACGATGCGCGCGCTGACCGTCGCCGCGATGTACTCGATCACGTTCTTCAGCTCGCGCACGTTGCCCGGCCACGCGTGGGTCGCGAAGAGCTCCGTCGCCTCGGTCGACAGGACCATCTCCTCGCGCCCCGCCCGCGCGCACGCGTCGGCCAGGAACGCCCGCGAGAGCGCGAGGATCTCCCGGGGGCGCTCCCGGAGCGGGGGCAAGATCACGGTGGCCGCGCCGAGGCGGTAATAGAGATCCTGCCGGAAGCGGCCCGCCTTCACCTCGCCCTGGAGATCCTTGTGCGTCGCGGCGACCAGGCGGATGTCGACCTCGCGCTCGCGCACGTCGCCCAGCCGGAGGATCTTCTTGGCCTCGATCGCGCGCAGGATCTTCGCCTGCGCGCTCGCCGAGAGCTCGCCGATCTCGTCGAGGAAGACCGTCCCGCCGCTGCCGTGCTCCAGGAGGCCGGGCTTCGGGCCCGCCGCGCCGGAGAACGCGCCGCGCTCGTAGCCGAACAGCTCGCTCTCGACCAGGCTCTCGGGCATCGCGGCGCAGTTGAGCGTGACGAGCGGCCGCTTCGCCCGCGGCGACCACTCGTGCAGCGCGCGCGCCGCGCTCTCCTTGCCGACGCCCGTCTCGCCCGTCACGAGCACCGGGAGGTCCGTCGCCGCGAGGCGCCGGATCAGGTCGAACACGCGCACCGTGGCCGCGTCGGCGAGCACCGTGCGCTGCCCGCCGATCTCCAGCGTGGTCACCGCCTCGGCGGCGGCCGCCGCCTGCCCGGGCAGGGCGACCTCCGCCGCGGCGCGCGCCGACGCGACGAGGGTGTCCGCGTCGCACCCGTCCGCGGGCGCCGTCGCCACGCCGGCCCGCGGCGCCGCGTGCGCCGGCGGGGCGGCGCACGCGGCGCGCGCCGCGTCGAGCAGCCGCTGCGCGACGTGGTCGGCCGCCGCGGCGTCCGCCTCCGGCAGGAGCACGAGCAGCCGGTCGTCGGCCTCGAAGCCCGCGAAATCGGTCACCGCGAGCTCGCGCTCCAGCGCGCCGGCCACGGCGTCGCGCGCGGCGGGCGCCCCGAGCTGGACGGCGATCACCGCCGCGGGCCGGTCGTGGCGCAGCGCCCGGTCGACCTCCGCCTCGATCCTGCGCCGCAGCTCGGTGAGCTCGAGGATCTGCCGGCTCCGCGCGGGGCGGGGGCACCGCATCACCACCACCGTGTCGCCGATCGACACGACGTCGCCCGAGCCGAGCGGCCGCGCGCCGTCGACGGGGACGCCGTTCAGCAGGGTGCCGTTCCGGCTGCCGAGATCCACGAGCTGCGCGCGCCCGTCGAGCAGCACGATCTTCGCGTGCTCCCGCGACGCCGCGGTGTTGCGGAGGCGCACGTCGGCCCGGGGCCCGCGGCCGAGGAGCACCACGCCGCTGCGCGGGAGGCGGAGCACCGACGAGGAGCCCCCCTGCACGACGAGCAGGTACGAGCCGCCCTCGCCGGCCCCGCGGGGCGCGTCATCTGTTCGGGTCGGACCCCAGGACGCCGTGGCCTCGCTCATCCCCTCGCGGTCGAATCTCTCATCCGGCACCAGCGCGCGCAAGGCGAGCGGCGCGCGCCGACGCCCGATTGCACGGGCAGGAACCGCGACACGCCGCGTGGTAGGCTCGCCGCCCGCAGGCCGGGATTGCAGAGCGATTGAATGCAGGGGCCGCTCTCCAGCACAGCGCGATTCACGATCGGCCGCCGCCTCGGCGAGGGCGCGTTCGGCGTCGTCTACGAGGCGCACGACCGCGAGCGAGGCGCGCGCGTCGCATTGAAGTCGCTCCACCGCCTCGACCCCGTCGCGCTCTATCGGTTCAAGCGTGAATTCCGCGCGCTGTCCGAGGTCGTCCACCCGAACCTCGTCGCGCTCCACGAGCTGTTCTCCGAGGAGAACCGGTGGTTTTTCACGATGGACCTCGTCGAGGGCGCCGATTTCCTCTCCGCGGTGCGCGGCCCCTCCGCGCAGCGCGCCCCGGAGCCCAGCGCCTCGATGCGCGCCCCCGCCGGCGGCGATCCGGACGAGACCGCGCCGGTCGTCTCGTCGACGTGGCCCGGGCCGGTCGCCTCCGGCGGCGCCGCGCGCGATCCGGGCGACGCCGCGCGCGATCCGGGCGACGCCGCGCGCGATCCGGGCGACGCCGCGCGCGATCCGGGCGACGCCGCGCGCGATCCGGGCGACGCCGCGCGCGGCCCGGGCGACGCCGCGCGCGATCCGGCCGCCGCCCCGCCGCCGCGCTGGGGGCCGCTCCGGAGCGCGCTCGTCCAGCTCGCCCAGGGCCTCGCGGCGCTCCACGCGGCCGGCAAGCTCCACCGCGACCTGAAGCCGTCGAACGTGCTCGTGACGCGCGAGGGCCGGGTCGTCATCCTCGACTTCGGCCTCGTCACGGAGCTCTCGACGGGCTCGATCGACCAGAGCGGCAGCCACATCGCAGGGACGCCGGCCTACATGGCGCCGGAGCAGGCGAGGCGCGGGACGCTGTCGCCCGCCTGCGACTGGTACGCGGTGGGCGTCATGCTCTACGAGGCGCTCACCGGCCGGCGGCCGTTCGAGGGCGGGGCGCTCGAGGTCATCGTGCAGAAGCAGCGGGACCGGCCGCCCCCGCCGAGCGAGCTGGCGGAGGGGATCCCGGGGGACCTCGACGCGCTCTGCGCCGAGCTCCTGCGGCCCGATCCCGGCGAGCGGCCCCCGGCGCACGAGGTGCTCCGGCGGCTCTCGCCCCCGGACGGCGACGCGGAGGGCCGCGCCCGCGGCGAGGCCGGCGCGCCCGCGCGGCCCCGGGCCCAGAGCAGCGCGACGCCGGCCCCGGGCGCGCCGTTCGTCGGGCGAGAGGGGCACCTCGACGCGCTGCGCGGCGCCTTCGCGCGCGCGAGGGGCGGCCGGGCGACCACCGTGCACATCCACGGCACCTCGGGCGCGGGCAAGACCGCCCTCGTCCGCCGCTTCCTCGACGAGCTCTCGGCCGCGGGCGAGGCGGTCGTCCTCGAAGGCCGCTGCTACGAGCGGGAGTCCGTCCCGTACAAGGCCGTCGACAGCCTCATCGACGCGCTCAGCCGCCACCTCGCGCGCCTCCCCCGCCTGGACGCCGCCGAGCTCATGCCGCGCGACGTGCACGCGGTCGTGCGGCTCTTCCCCGTGCTCGGGCAGGTCGACGCGATCGCCCGGGCGCCGCGGCGCGAGGTCGAGCCCCCGGACGCCCGGGAGCTCCGCCGGCGCGGGTTCGCCGCCCTGCGCGAGATCCTCGCGCGGATCGCGGACCGGCGGCCGCTCGTCCTGTTCATCGACGACCTGCAGTGGGGCGACGCCGACAGCGCCGCGCTCCTCACCGACCTCCTCCGCGAGCCCGACGCGCCCGCGCTGCTCTTGCTCCTCTGCTACCGGAGCGAGGACGCCGCGCGGAGCGAGCTCGTGGCGCGGCTGCTCCCGCCCGACGCGGCCGGCGCGGACGCGGGCGACGTCCGCGCCCTCGCCGTCGGCGCGCTCTCGCCCGAGGAGGGGCGCGCCCTCGCCCTGGCGCTCCTCGGCGGCGGCGACCGGGCCGCCGCGCAGGCCGACGCGATCGCGCAGGAGGCCGAGGGGAACCCGTTCTTCGTGCTCGAGCTCTCGCGCGAGGTCGAGGGGCGCGCCGCGCCCGAGTCGTCGCGCGGCGCCGGCGTCCGGCTCGGGTCGGTGCTCGCGGGCCGCCTCCAGCGCCTGCCCGCGGCGGCGCGGCGCCTGCTCGAGGTGGTCGCCGTGTCGGGCAAGCCGCTCGGCCGCCGCGACGCCCGGGAGGCCGCGGGGCTCACCCCCGACGAGGAGCAGGCCGCGCTCGCGGCGCTCCGGGCCGCGAGCGCGATCCGCACGCGGGGCCAGCGCGACGAGCAGGAGCTCGAGACGTTCCACGACCGCATCCGCGAGGCGGCGCTCGCGCAGCTCGGCGCGGCGGAGCTCGCGGCGGTCCACCTCGGGCTCGCCGCCGTCCTGGAGGCGTCGGGGCGGGCCGAGGCGGACGTGCTCGCGATGCACTTCCGGCGCGGCGGGCGCGCCGACGAGGCGGCGCGCTACGCGGTGAAGGCGGGCGATCGCGCGGCCGAGGCGCTCGCGTTCGATCGCGCCGCGGAGCACTACGCCGCCGCGCTCGAGGCGGCGCCGGCGGGCGCGGCCGACGCGCGCGCGCTCCGGGTCAAGCTCGCCCACGCCCTGCGCAACGCCGGCCGCGGCGCCGAGGCGGCCCGGGCGTACGCCGCCGCGGCCGAGGGCGCGGCGCCGCGGGAGAGCCTCGATCTGCGGCGCTGCGCCGCCGAGCAGCTGCTCGTGAGCGGCCACATCGAGGAGGGCAAGCGCGCGCTCGCGGGCGTGCTCGCCACGGTGGGGATGCGGCTCGCCGAGCGCCGGTGGGCGGTGCTGCTCTCGCTCCTGTTCTGGCGGCTCCTCCTGCGGCTGCGCGGGTTCCGCTTCCGGGAGCGTGACGCGCGCGCGCTGCCAGCCGAGACCCTGACGCGCCTCGACATCTGCTGGTCGGCCTCGGTCGGGCTCGCGATGGCCGACGTCCTCCAGGGCGCCGCGCTCCAGGCGCGGCACCTCTTCCTCGCGCTCCGCGCCGGCGAGCCCTACCGCCTCGCCCGCGCCATCGCCACCGAGATCGGGCACCTCGGCACCGACCACGTCGTGGGGCGCCGCCTCGCGCACCGGCGCTACGCCACGGCCGCGGCGCTCGCGGAGAAGGTCGGCGATCCGTACCTCGTCGCGGTCAACAAGTGCATGCTCGGGGTCGTCGAGTGCCTCTCCGGCCGCTGGGCCGAGGGCCTCGCGCTCTGCCGCGAGGCCGAGGATCTCCTGCGCGCGCGCTGCGCCGGCGTCGCGTGGGAGCTCGGCACGAGCAGCCGGTTCATGATGGTGGCCCACTACCACCGCGGGGAGCTCGACGCGCTCGCCCGGCTCGCGGCCCCGCGCATCGCCGACGCGGACGCGCGCGGCGACCTCTACGCCGCGAGCTTCTTCCGGGTGGGGCTCACGTACATCGTGCCGCTCGCCGCGGACCGGCCGGACGCCGCGCGCGACGAGGTGCTGGGCGCCATGGCGCGGTGGCCGCGCCGCTGGTTCGACCACCTCGACTGCCTGGAGACCGTGGCGCTCGGGCGCATCGATCTCTACGCCGGGGCGCCGCTCGAGGCGCGGCGGCGGATCCGGGACCGCTGGCGCAAGATCGCCTTGTCGTTCCTGCCGAGGTTCCAGTACTACCGCGTATTGATTCATCATTTGCGCGCCTCCGCGGCGCTCGAGGCCGCCGCGCGCGCGGCCTCCGGCGACGCCCGGCTCGCGCGGCGCCTCCTCGGCGAGGCGGAGCGGGACGCGCGGAGGCTCTCGCGCGAGGGCGCGCCGTGGGTCGCGCCGATGGCGACGTCGCTGCGCGCCGCGATCGCGGCGCAGCGGGGCCAGGTCGCCCAGGCGCTCTCGCTCCTCGAGGAGGCGGCGGCGGCGTTCGACGGGTGCGAGATGGCCCTGTTCGCCGCCTGCGCCCGCCGCCGCCGCGGCCAGCTCCTCGGCGGGGAGGAGGGCCGCGCCCTGATCGAGGCGGCGGACGCATGGATGGCGGGCCAGGGCATCCGGAACCCGGCCCGCATCGCGGCGATCTTCGCGCCGGGGTTCAGCTGAGGTCGATCTCGACGGTGTGCACCGCGGCCATCGCCGGCGAGGCGCGGAGCGCCGCGAGCAGCGGGCCGCGCCCCTGCGGATCGCCGCCCTCGGCCCGGTGGGCGACGATCAGCAGGAGCGCCGCCGGGTCGGGCGGGGCCATGATCTCCGCGAGCAACGCGGCGCTGTCCGCGTCGCCCCAGTGGGCGTCGGCGATGAAGACGATCACCGGGCGGCGATCGGAGAGCCGCCCGAGCAGGTCGCGGAGCGCGGCCGACGCGCGCGCCCGGAGCCGCGGCTCGCCCTCGTCGTCGGCGGGGCTCCGCGGCGAGGCGCGCACGGCCGGGACGCGCGCGAGCACGGGGAAGACGCGGGCGAGCGCGGCGGCGCCGCGGGGCATGAGCGCGGCGGCCTGCTCGGGCGGGGCCCGCACGAGGTGGCGGCTGAGCGCGTCGATCGCGCCGTCGAGCGCCTTGAACGGCACCTGCTCGCGCTCGTGGCACCTGCTTTCGAGGACGAGCGCGTCCTCGGCCCAGCCGTCGAGGAAGGCGCGCACGCGGGCGCCCGGCTCCGCCCCGGCGGCGCCCTGGACGAGGACCAGGCACGGCTGCCCCCCGCGCGCCCGCGCGAGCGCGCCGGCGAGCGCGTCGAGCGCCGGCCCGGGAGGCGGGCGCGCCGCGCGCGCGCCGCGGCCGCTCTGCGCCGGGGTCGGGGGCGCCGGGCTGTCCGCCCCGCCGAGGCGCCGGATCACCTCGGGGCCGGAGGGGCGCCGCTCCGGCGCCGTGGACAGGAGATCGGCGGCGAGGCTGGCGAGGTCGTCCGGCGCCCACGGCGCGACGTCCTGGAGCCGGCGGGGCGCGGCGCGTTGCTTCTCGGCGAGGATCTCGAGGGGCGTCCCCGCGAAGGGCGGCTCTCCTGCGAGCGCCTCGAAGAGCATCACGCCGAGGGCGTACCAGTCGGCGCTCGGCGTGACGGCGCGCGCGCTCACCTGCTCCGGCGCCATGTACCGCGGCGTCCCCACGAGCTGCTCGGCGTCGGTCGCGCTCTGCCCGCTGTGCGACAGGCGCGAGGCGATGCCGAAATCGAGCACGACGGCGCGCCCCTCGGGCGTGACGAGCACGTTCGAGGGCTTGAGGTCGCGGTGGACGAGCCGCGCCTCGTGCACGGCGAGGAGCGCCCGGGCGACCTGGACGAGCGACGACCGCACCCGCGCGACGTCGGCGCGCGCCTCCGGGCGGCCGGCGCGGACATCGATCGACGTGGGCGATGCGGGCCAGCGCACGACGGCTTCTTCCTGCGTGGCGTCGAGATCGATTCCCTCGTCCGGGGGCGCCGTGCTCGGGAGATGGGTCTCCGGGGCCGGGGCCGTGGTTGGCGCGGCGCCGCCCGCGGCGTCCTGCCCGCGCACGTAGGTGAGCCAGTCCACGCCGTGGATGAGCTCCATGGTGAAGAGCCACTCGTCTCCGCCGCCGATGAGATCGTGGAGGCGGACCAGGTTGTCGTGCGCGATGTCGGCCAGCGCCCGGAATTCCCGCTTGAAGCGGTACAGCGCCGGCGCGCTCACGCGCGCGAGGGTCTTCAGGGCGACGCGCTCGCCGCGCGCGCGATCGAGCGCCTCGTACACGATCCCGAAGCCGCCTGCCCCGAGCCGCCGGACGATCTGAAAGCGCTCGGGGACATGCGGCATGGAGGCTACGCGAGGTGAGGTCCCTGTGGAGCGACCGTATCAGGTCGTGGCGCTCGGCGGCCAGCGTCGCGCGCGGCCTCCGGAGCCTCCGGCGTTGAACCGGCGCGCCAGCGCGCTTTCGAGGCTGATTGACAATGCCCCGGCGGCTCCCGCATCCTGGGCTCCGATCACCCACCCGAGGCCCCGAGGCCGCAGGAAGATGCCATGAGCACCGTTCTCCACCGTCTGGATCAGTGGGCCAACGAATCCCCGTACGCGCCGGCCCAGCGTTACAAATCCGGGGGCGAGTGGACGACGCTGACGGCGCGAGACCTTCGCGACCGGGTTCACCACCTGGCGCTGTTCCTCGAGTCGAGGGGGTTCGACGCGAGCCAGATCGGCGCGATTCTCTCGTACAACTGCCCGCAATGGGTGCACGTCGATCTCGCGGCGCTGCTCGTCGGGGGCAAGTCGGCGGGGCTCTATCCGAACTCCACGGCGAAGGACATCCACTACATCCTGACGCACACCGAGGCGACGCTGCTCTCGGTGCAGAACCGGGAGTATTTCCAGAAGATCTCCGGCGAGAAGGGCGAATCCGCCGTCCCTGACAGCGTGCGATGGATCCTCGTCTTCGACGGCGACACGTCGATCGCTCCGAAGGCGATCTCGTACGAATCGGCGCTGGCCGAGGGCCGCGCGCTCGCGCAGCGGCCGGGCGCGAAGACGTACGCCGATTACCTGGCGAAGATCGATCCCAAAGCCGGCGCGTTCCTGATCTACACCTCGGGCACGACGGGCAACCCCAAGGGGGCGATGATCTCGCACGACAACCTGGCCTATACGTCCGACATCGTGGCGAAGTACTGGGGCCTGCCGTTCGCGCGCGGCACGATGTTCTCGTTCCTCCCGCTCTGTCATATCGCCGAGAAGCTGCAGAACGTGGGGGTCGGCATCACCCAGCGCTATGCCGTCAATTTCTGCTCGAAGTTCGAGAACGTCTCGGTCGAGCTCCCCGAGGTGCAGCCCACGCTGCTGCTCTGCGTGCCGCGCCTCTGGGAGAAGATGATGGAAGGCGTGATGGCGAAGGTGCGCGGCGGCAAGGGCGCGAAGAAGAAGCTCGCCGAGTGGGCGCTCTCGGTCGGCGCGCGCGTGGCCGAGGCGAAGTATGCGAAGCGGGCGCCGAGCCCGCTCGACGCGTTGCAGCTCAAGCTCGCGGACCGGCTCGTGCTCGGCAAGGTGCGCGCCGCCCTCGGCCTGGGCAAGGCCGAGATGCTGGCCTCGGGCGCGGCGGCGCTCGCGCCGCACATCTCGACGTGGTTCCGCGCGCTCGGCCTCGAGATCCTCGAGGATTTCGGCCAGACCGAGTCGACGGGCGTCATCTGCATGACCGAGCCGGGCGTCGAGAGCGCGGGGACCGTGGGCAAGCCCGTGCCCGGCGTGGAGTTCAAGCTGGCCGACGACGGCGAGATCCTGACGCGCGGCCGGCACGTGTTCGTCGGCTATTACAAGGACGAGGCGGCGACCGCGGCCGCCCTCGAGGATCGCTGGTTGCACACGGGCGACCTCGGCGAGTGGAACGAGCGCGGGCAGCTCAAGATCCGCGGTCGCAAGAAGGAGATCCTCAAGACCTCCGGCGGCAAGATGATCGCGCCGCTGCCCATCGAGGAGAAGCTCAAGGCGGCGGAGATCATCAGTCAGGTGTGCATGGTGGGCGACGGCCGCAAGTACGTCTCGGCGCTGATCACCCTGACCGAGGCGAAGCTCGCCGAGCTGAAGGGCCGTGGCGCCCTGAGCAGCGACGCCGCGATCACGACCCCCGAGGTGGTCGACCAGGTGAAGGCGCACATCGACGCCCTGAACGCGGGGCTCGCGAGCTTCGAGCAGATCAAGAAGTTCACCGTCCTCGGCCGCGAGTTCTCGGTGCAGGACGGCGAGATGACGCCGACGCTCAAGATGAAGCGCAACGTGATCGAGCAGCGCTTCCGCGGCGTGATCGACCAGATGTACGCCGAGTAAACCGAGTAAACCGAGTAGGCCGAGCAGGCCGAGCAGGCCGAGTACGCAGAGCAAGAAAACGCCGCGCCAGGGAGAGGACACATCGCGTCCTCTCGCCAATCCCCGCGATGCGTCACCCGTTCCCGTGGGGTGCGTCCTCGCGTACAATCGAGCCCGCCATGAAATCTCCTCGCTTGTTCGGCTTCATCGGGTTGCTCTTGGGCGTGGCTGCCGCTTGCGGCGCGCCCTCGCCTCAGCAGACGGCCTCCGGGACCGGCGGGGCGGGCGGCAGCGAGCCCGACGGGGCCGGAGGAACGAGCGACACGGGTGGAGCGGCCGGCGACGGCGGCGCGGGCGGCGCGGGCGGCGCGGCCGAGGCCACGTGGCCGGCCGGTTGCGACGAGCTGCCGGCGCCCATCAGGACCGAGGGCGCCATCGTCGAGCTCGCGTTCGAGCTCGTCCTCGGCGGCGAGCCGTTCGTGTTCGGCGAGCCGAACGCCGCGCCGGACGGCAGCACCGTCACGCCGCTCAACGCCCGCTTCTACGTCTCGCACGCGGCGCTGATCCAGGCGGGCGGCGAGCTCGTGCCCGTCGATATCGTCGGCCCGGACGGCGCCCCCGCCCCTCACGGGGTTTACTTCTACAACGCCGAGGACCCGGGCTCGGCCACGCTCCGGCTGCGCGCTCCGGCTGGCAGCTATGAAGGCGTCAGCTTCGTCTGGGGCTTGCACCAGGCCTGCAATGTCTCCCAGCCCGCGCAGAACGTCGCGCCCCTCTCGGAGGCCTCCCAGATGACGTGGCCGCACACCGGCTATCTCTGGCTGCGCTACGAGGGCAGGGTGGATCCGCCGGCCGGAGGTGATCCCGTCGATCCGGACGAAGGGGCGGTCCCGCCGGCGGTCCACATGGGCGGCAACCTCGTCATGGATCTCGTCCCCAGGGTCGAGGTACGAGGCGCCGTGTCCGTGCCCGAGAGCGGCTCGACGGGCAAGGTCGTCCGGGTCGCCATGGACGAGGTCTTCGAGGGCGCCACGGCGGACGTCGACTTGACCGGGTTCATGGGGCCGCCCGGGCCCGTGGGCGACGAGCTCCTCGCGGGTGAGCGCCTGCGGCGCAGCCTTCCCGACCTGACGGTGTTCGCCTTCGCTCCGTGACGCCGCGCTCGAGCCGTGGCGGGGCCGTCGGCCTGGCGGCGCTGCTCCTTGCGGGCGGATGCGGCGGCGACGGGCCGGCGGGCTCCGGACCTTCGCCGCCGCTCGTCACGGACGCCATCCCCGCCGGGTTTCCGGCGCGCGCCGCGGCGGCCAGAGCGCCGGCCGAAAACGCGCTCACCGAGGCGAGGGCCCAGCTCGGCAAGCGGCTCTTCTTCGACACGCGCCTCTCTCGCACCGGCGAGGTGGCGTGCGCGAGCTGCCACCGCCAGGAGCACGCCTTCGCCGAACCGGACCCCGTCTCCCGGGGGGTCGACGGCCGCCTGGGGCAGCGGAACGCGCCCGCGCTGGTGAACCTGGCCTGGGGCGAGAGCTTCCTGTGGGACGGCCGCGCGGCCACCCTGGAAGAGCAGGCGGGGATGCCCATCGAGCACCCCGACGAGATGGGTCTATCGCTCGCCGAGGCCGTCGCCCGTGTCGCCGGCGATGACGTCTATGTGAAGGCGTTCGCGGATGCCTATGGCGGCCCGCCCGGTGAGGAGTCCTTGCGCCAGGCCATCGCCAGCTTCGTCCGTTCGATCGTCAGCGCCGACAGCCCTTACGACCGGCACCTGCGCGGGGACGACACGAGCTTCGGAGACGCCGAGCGCCGCGGCGAGGCGCTGTTCCTGACCGAGCGGGCTGGCTGCTTCCATTGCCACCCGGCCGGAAGGCTCACCAACGAAGGCTTCTTCAACAACGGCACCTACCTCGACGGCGGCGACGTCGGGCGCCAAAGGATCACCGGACGGACGGGCGACCTCGGGAAATTCAAGGTGCCCGGTCTGCGGAACATCGCGGCGAGCGCCCCCTACATGCACGATGGATCGCTGGCCACGCTGGAGGCGGTGGTCGACCATTACGATCGCGGCGGTCTGGGCCATGTCTCCACCGATCCGCAGATCGAGGAGCTGGGGCTCTCGCCGGACGAGAAGGCCGATCTGGCGGCGTTCCTGCGGTCGCTGACCGATCCCGCCTTCCTCGACGATCCGCGGTACCGCCCCTGAGCGAGAAAGAGAGACCTGGCCACGAGGAGCCAGGTCTCCGTCACATCAGGCCTTCGCGAAGTACGCCTCGAGCTCGTCGGCCCCGCCGATGTACTTCCCGTCGATGAAGACCTGCGGCGTCGACGACTTCCCGCTCACCGCCCGCAGCCGGCGCGGCGAGGCCGCCACCTCCTCGTACGCGAGGCCCCGCTCCTCCAGGAGCCGCTTCGCCTTCGCGCAGTAGCCACACCCCGGCTTCGTGAACATCAGCACGTCGTTCGGCGCCTTCGACGACGGATCCAGGTGCTTCAGCATCGTGTCCGCGTCCGACACCTCGAAGGGATCGCCCTCCTTCTCGGGCTCGATGAACATCTTCTTGATGACGCCATCCTCGACCAGCATCGAGTAGCGCCACGAGCGCTTGCCGAACCCGAGGCTCGCCTTATCGACGAGCATCCCCATCTTCTCGGTGAACTCCCCGTTCCCGTCGGGCAGGAACAGGACCTTGTCCGCCTGCTGCGCCTTGCACCACTCATCCATCACGAACGCGTCGTTCACCGAGATGCACGCGATCGTGTCGACCCCGCGCCGCTTGAACTCTGCCGCGAGCTCGTTGTAGCGCGGCACATGGCTGCTCGAGCAGGTGGGCGTGAAGGCGCCCGGCAGCGCGAACACCACCACCTTCTTGCCCGCGAACACGTCCTTGGTGGTCACGTCCTTCCACTGACCGTCGACACGCGTGCGAAACGTGACATCCGGAACGCGCTGCCCTTCGAGGTTCTTCAGCATGACTGTCGTGCTCCTCCAGTGCTCTTCTGGGCGCCGTCGGGACGGCGACCTTTGTCCAACGTCGTGCGGCGCTCCACGCGGCGCTCTCGCCCTGTGGCCGGCGAGAACTTAACCCCGCGCATCGACGCCGGCCAGCCGTTGCGCGTGCTCCGGAGGTCGTGCGCGCGGCCGCGCGCGATGCGGCACAGCCCGCTGTGGCGTTTCTGCAGCTGCCAGCGTCAGAGCGTGCCTGACAGGCGACCCCCACCGCAGGCCGCGCGTCCAGGCCAGGGCCGGCCGACAGCCGCGGAGCCCCGGCCGCCGCGGGAGCGCGACGTCAGTCTTTCCGCGGCAGCTCCGCCGCGCGCCACAGGTACCAGCTCGCCACCGTGCGGTACGGCTTCCAGCGCGCCCCGCGCCGCTCGAGGTCCTTGCGCCCCGGCAGGTCGCGCTGCTTGAACGCGATCGCGAAACCTTTGCGGATGCCGTAGTCGTCCACGGGCAGCACGTCGGGGCGGCCGAGCCGGAACATGAGGAGCATCTCCGCCGTCCAGCGGCCGATGCCGCGCACTTGCGTGAGGCGCTCGATGATCGCCTCGTCGTCCATGCCGTGGACCTCGGCGAGCGTGGGGAGCTCGCCGTTTTGCGTCCTCCGCGCGAGGTCGCGCAGCGCGAGCAGCTTCGCGCGCGAGAGGCCGGCGGCGCGGAGCTGCTCGTCCGAGGCGCGCAGGACCTGCTCGGGCGTGAAGCCCTCGTGCGCCGGGGGGAAGAGCGCGCGCACGCGCGCGAAGATGGTCGCCGCGGCCTTGCCGGTGAGCTGCTGGTAGACGATCGACTCCGCGAGCGCGAGGAAGAGGCTCGACGTCCGGTCGAGCCGCATGCCGAACGGCCCGACCCGATCGATGAGCCGCCCGAGGGCCGCGTCGGACGCGCGCAGCCGCTCGACGGCGGCGGCCGGATCGAAGCCGTACGCGCCGCCGCCAGCGGCCTGAGGCGCGCTGGCCGCCGCGCCGTCGGCCTGAGGGTGAGGCGCACTGGCCGCCGCGCCGTCGGCCTGAGGGTGAGGCGCGCTGGCCGCCGCGCCGTCGGCCCGGGGCGCGCAGGCTGCCAGCGCGCGCTCGATCTCGAGGAGGCGGAGCTTGGTCGTGACGCCGCCGTCGGCGGAGAAGCCGCCGACCTTGCCGCCGGCCGCGAGCACGCGGTGGCACGGCACGAGGATCGCGAACGGGTTGCGCCCGAGCGCCTGCCCCACGGCGCGCGCCGCGCCGATCGACCCGAGCCGCGCCGCGATGTCGCCGTAGGTCAGCGTGGCGCCCGGCGGGATGGCGCGCGCGACCTCGTAGACGCGGCGGTGGAACGGCGGCACGCGCTCCATATCGAGCGGGACGCCGGACAGATCGCTCGCCTCGCCGCGGAGGAGCGCGGCGATGCCGTCGATGGCGCGCTGCACGTCGGGCGGGGGCGGCGCCTCGAGCGCGCCCGGCATGCGCTCCAGCAGGCGCGCGCGCGTGCCGTCCTCGCGCCCCTCCGGGAGCTGCAAGAGGGCGACGCCGCGCGCGCCCCACGCGATGCCGCACCGGCCGATCGCCGTATCGAAGAGGAGGAAACCGTGTGCCGTCATGAGGGCTCGGCGCGGGCCGAGCGCCCGCGTCCGGCGGCCATCCTAGGAGCGGCCGGCGAGCCGGTCTTGGAAGATCTTGCGATCCCCGCGCGCCGCCCGGCGGAAGCCGCGGGGGGAGACGCCGGCGGCGCGGTGGAAGGTGCGGACGAAGTTGGAGAGGTCGCCGAACCCGACGTCGAGCGCGATGTCGGTGATCGACCGGGCGCTGTCGGCCAGGAGGCGCGCCGCGCGGCGCAGGCGGGCGCGGACGAGGTACTGGTGCGGGGTCACGCCGACCACGCGCGCGAACAGCCGCAGGAAGTGGAACGGGCTGAGCCCGACCTCGCGCGCGGCGCCCTCGAGATCGATCGGCTCGTGCGCGTGCTCGTCGAGCCAGATCGCCGCCTCCACGGCGCGGCGGCGGTCGCGCGCGTGCGCCTCGGGCGGCGGCTGCTCCCGCCCGGAGGCGACCTCGACGAAGCGGGCGGCGAAGAGCATTCCCGCCTCGTCGACGCCGATGTCGCTCCTGCCGTCGGCGGCCGCCTGGGCGAGCTCGCCGAGCACCATCAGCTCGGGCAGCGGCGGCACGCCGCCGGTCCGGAAGGCCGCGGCCGGGGCGCCGAGCGCCTCGAGCAGCGGCGGCGCGAGGTGGATGGACAGGCACTCGTCGCCGCGGACGTGCTCGTGCGTGCACATGTACTCGTCGCCGGGGTGGCCGATGAGGAGCGACCCGGCCACGAGCTCGAACGACTCCCCCCGGACGCGGTAACCGAAGCTGCCCTTGCGCACGTAGGAGACCGAGAAGCCGCGGTGCTGCTCGACGAACGGCGCGTCGGCGGGGCCGGCGTTGCACCGGTAGTCGAGCACCGAGATGGCCCCGCGCTCCAGCACCGTCGTGACCAGCATGCCCCGCCGACTGTACCCGCGGCGGAGGGGCGGAGCAACGCGCGCCCCGGGCCGCCTCGCGCGGCCGAGGCGGCGCTCGTCGATCGCGTCGCGCGCGCCCGCGCGCCGCTCAGGCCTGCGGGGCGTCGGCGCGCTTGTGGCCCCTGACCGTCGTGATCGGCAGGATCGCGGTGCCGATCCGGTCGATCTCGGCCACGTCGCAGAACCCGGCGCCGGTGAGCACCGCGGGGAGCCGGTCCGCGAGGTTGTCGTCGAAGCGGCGCGCGAGGGCGTCGTCGTGGCGGTGCGCGATGCGGCCGAACCAGCGGAGCGCCCGCATGGCCGCCCGGCCCGGCGCGTTGCGCGGCGACCCGAAGTCGGCGAGGAGCAGCGCGCCGCCCGGGCGGAGCACGCGGAGCATCTCCTCCGCCGTGCGCCGTTTGTCGTCGGCGGCGAGGTGGTGGAACATGAGGCTCGACACCACGCGATCGAAGGTCCCGTCCGCATACGGCAGCGCCCAGGCCATGGCCCGCTCGAAGCGCACGCCCGCGCCGGCGCGCGCGGCCTTGTCGCGGGCGAGGGCGAGGACCTCGGCGTCGCCGTCGACCGCGTGCACCTCCACCCCGGGGTGGCGCTGCTGCGCGAGCACCGCGAGCGTGCCGGTGCCACAGCCCACGTCGAGCACCCGCTGGCCGGGGGCCAGCTCCAGGTTCGCGACGAGCTGGCTCCGGAAGGCCTCCTCGCGGAAGAGCAGCCGGATCGCGGGGTCGTAGAAGCGCGTCAGGGCGGCGGGGCCGAGGGCGTGGACGTATCGAGCGTTCGTCTGCATGGCGTCTCCTCGTTGGGGGTCTCGCCGGGGGACGACGCACTGGCCGCGAGCTCATTACACCTGGCTCGCTCCGAAATGAGCCGGCCAGCGGGCCGCGCCGGGGTCGGCCTGTCCTGCCGGCGACGATCGGCGGCGTCCCAAAGCGCCGGGAGGAGGGAGGGCAGGGGAGAAAAATCTGGTCGTGTTGTAACTGTTCTCCAGGGCACCTGCGCATCCTCGGGAGCATGGCGGCAGCGCCGATCGGCGGCGGTGCTCCGAGGAGGCGAGATTGAACCGCCGAGGCGGCAAGGACGGCAAGGAGACAAGAGACAAGAAGGGACGACTTCGGTTCTCCTGGCGCCCTCGGCGGCTCGGCGGTGACCTCTTCTGGAGCGCCGGCGCGGCCGAGCGCGCCAGGTGTCCTCTCGTCCATGCCGCTGATCCTGAGTTTGTCTTAAGGCTCTTCCCGAGGAAGAGCACGGGAGATCACGGGCGCAGAGAGAGCCGGCCAGAAGGCCCGCTGGAGCAAACTCCCGTGTTGCTGGGAGCGGGGGTGTCGCTATAGTCGCTCCATGCAATCGACGGTCGACTCCACGGCTGAGCTCGAGCCCCTCGACGAGATCGGCGACGCCTGGTCCATCGCGCAGCCCGGGCTGCGCGCCCGCGCGATCCGCGAGCGAGCGCCGCTCCTGCGCGCGCGCCTCCAGGCCTCTCGGCCGGTGGTCTCGGTGCGGACCTTCGATACGATGCAGCTCGCTTACCCGACCCGCTATGCGTTCTGGGGAGCGGCGATCCTGCCGTCGCCGTTCGCCATCATGACACAGCGGGTGTTCCTGGTTCAGTTCGAGCGAGCCGGCCAGCTGAAGAACCTGCTGTTCAACCCGACGGATCCCCAGGGCGCGCTGCGGGCGCCGTACCTGGAGCGGCTGCGCGCGCGCCATCCGGTGATGTCGCACCTCAGCACGCGCGTCTTCGCGCCGCTCACCTCGCAGCTCCGGAGCGCCGGCATCGCGCCGGAGGACATCGATTACATCGCCTACGACCATTTCCACCTCCAGGACCTGCGCAAGCACCTCGGCACGAAGGGGAGCCCGGCGCCCGTCACCTTCCCGTCGGCGCAGCTCATCGCCCAGCGGCGGGAGTGGGACGCCTGGGATGCGCTTCACCCGCTGCAGTCGGCCTTCTACGTGGAGGACGGCAAGCGCGACGTGCTCGAGAACCGCGTTCGCCTCATCGACGGCGACGTCCTCCTGGGCGACGGCGTGATGCTGGTGCGGACGCCGGGGCACAGCACCGGCAACCAGACGCTCTTCTTCAAGACGGAGCGGGGCATCTTCGGCGTCAGCGAGAACGGGGTCGCGGCGGACAACTGGTCGCCGCTCGAGAGCCGCCTGCCGGGCGTGGCGGCGCGGTGCAAGGACCAGCGCCTCGAGGTCCTGCTCAACCTCGATACGCCCGAGTCCGGCGCCGATCAGTACTCCTCGATGCTCCTCGAGCGCGCCGTCGTGGATCCGGTCCCGGAGCGGCCCGGGTTCGTTCAGATGGTGACCGGCTTCGAGGTGACCCGCTCGGCGCTGGCCCCCGGGGTGAGCCCGACTCACCATTTCGGCGGGCTGAGCGTGGGCTCGCTCCGTCCCAAGCCGGCGCGGGCCGCGCGTGCGCCCGCGCCGGCCCACGAAGCCCGGCCGTGATCGTCAGGCCATCCCCTCGAAGCCGGGCAGCGGATCGTACGCCTGCTCGGGGTCGTCCTCCTCGCCGGGCTCGGCCCAGGCCGGCGCGTCGTCGGTTCCGGTGCCGCCGCCGGTGTCGCTGAGCAACCCGTCGAACGGCCCCGGCAGCGGCTCGTCCTCGTCGGCCTCGAGCAGCGCGTCCATCCCCTCCACCTCGCCGGTCGCGAGGTAGCGCTCCCACGCCGTCGGGTGGTCCCGGGCGCAGAGCGCCGAGAGCGCGGCGATGCCCAGGCGCACGATCGGCTTCCCGTCGGTGCTGCTGCGGGGCCGCGCCCTCAGCTCGCGCGGGGCGTACACCGTGAGCTCGAGGGGCGCCACGTCCGCCACGTGATAGTGCACGTACTCCCGGAGCTCTCCGCCCTTCTGGATCGTCACGCGCTCGCGCTCGAAGGTCCAGCCGAGCGCCCGCACGTGCCGCTCCAGCGCCTCTTCGTCGGCGGGGAACACGTGCAGATCGACGTCGCTGCCGCGGCGGATATGGCCGGTGGAGACCGAGCCGATCAGCCGGGGCGAGAACGGCGCGAGCGCGCGCATGGCCTCCAGCGCCACGATGCGCAGCGCGAACAGCCGGCGCGTGCGCTGGCTCCCCTCGGCGCGCTCGGCGAAGAGGAGCAGCGCCTCGCGGATCTCCCCGTTCGAGGGCAGGTCCGCGGGCCGGTACCGCGCCCGCCGCCCCTCGATCTGGCCGAGGATCCGCTTCGCGGCCATGCGCTTGGCGGTGAAGTACTGGTCCACGCCCTCCTCGTACATGAGGCGCGCGGCCTCGGCGGCGATGCGGGTCCGCAGCCCGCCGGATCGCTCGGCGCTCATCGGCTCACCCGCGCCGCGCGCGCTGCCGGCGCTGCCGCCGCGCCGCGCGCTGCCGGCGCCGCGGCGAGCGCCGGCCCGAGGGCCTGCCGCAGCCGGAGCATCGCGCCGCCGACCAGGCGGCCGCCCCGCGGCGCCCCGAACAGGCGCTTCTGCACGACCTGCTGCGCCACCCCGAGACGGCGCGCGATCTCGCCCTGCGACAGCCCGTCGAAAAAGTAGGCCTCGACGACCTCGCGCTGCTTCGCCGTCAGCGCGGTCTCGACCGCATCCCGCACCGCGGCGCAGAGCCGGTCTCGGCCCGGCGACCCGGCCTCGTCGCCCCAGAGCCGGCGATCGTCGCCCCAGCGATCCACGTCGCCGCAGAGGACCTCCCGGCGCGCCTTGCGCTCACGCGAGCGGCTCCTTTCGCAGATCATGGGCGGGGGCGGGCTCGCCGCCGGTCGAGAGCAGGGAGAGGTCCGCGCCGTCGAGCAGGAGCTCCACGGCGGCCTCGGGGCTCAGCACGGACGCGGCCGGCGAGCGGCCGCCGAGGTCCCACCGGCGGAGCCGCGCGAGGTCGGCGAGGGCGCTCGTGCGCCGGAGGCGCCGCTTCGTCGGGCCGGGCGCGCGCAAGAGGTGCAGGTGGTGCCGCACGAGCCAGACCACCCGCGGGCAGACGAGCTCCGCGAGCACGTCGGCGCCCTCCTCGGCGTGATCGGCGGAGGCGAACGCCTTGCCGACGTCGTGGAGCAGGGCCGCGGCCCAGAGCGAGCGATCCGCGGTCTCGCGGCGGGCCAGGTCGAAGACCTGCAGGGAGTGGAAGAGCGCGTCGCCCTCGGGGTGCCAGCGCGGATCCTGCGGCACGCGGTCGAGGGCGATGAGGAGATCGAGGAGGTCCTGGTGCATCGGGGGAGGGCGGTTGGGCCGCCCGCGGGGCGCGGGCGAGCGGTGCCCTTCACCCTGGGGCGCGGCCACACCCACCGGGAGCCGCGCTGGCCGGGGCAGGGGAAGCATAGCGCGGCGCGCGCCGCGCGGGGCGAGGCGGCGCGGTAGACTGATCCCATGACCAACTCGCCCTGTCCCGCTCGCACGGGGCCGCGATCTCCTGGGCGCGGCCGACCGCGCTCCCTCGGCGCAGCGCTCGCGCGCGCGGCCGGCGTCCTCGGCCTGTGCGCGCTTCCGATGTGCGATTCGCTCGACAACATCGACGTGGAGGTCGGCGCCACGGCGGTCGTCCCGGCGGGCACGATCCTCGACGACGTCGTCGGCTTGCTGGATTTCGACGCCTTCCAGCGGATCGACCTCTCGGCGGAGTTCGAGAACCAGGGTGTCACCAAGGACGACGTCGACGAGGTGCACCTCGTCCACTTCACGCTGCGGGTCGAGAGCCCGGCCGACGGGAGCTTCGATTTCCTGCGCTCCGCGTCGTTCTTCGCCGAGGCCGAAGGGCAGCCGCGGGTGCTCATCGCGAAGCTGGACGAGGTCCCTCCCGGGGCGCGCGAGCTGTCGATGGACGTGATCGAGGGCGTGGATCTCAAGCCCTATGTCGTGGCGCCGAGCATGCGGATCACGACCGAGGCCCGCGTGAGCGGCCGTCCCGACGAGGAGACGACCGTCGCCGCGGACGTGCTGCTCGACGTCGATGTCTCCGTGCCCGGCTGCTGACGCCGCGCCGTCCTAGGCTCTCCGTCGGTCACCGCGCGCGCTGCCAGGCGACGATCCGCGTCACCGCCTCGTCGACCTGCTCGACCGGCGCCGCGAAGGACAGCCGGACATACCGCGCGCCGTCGACCCCGTCGAAGTCCGTGCCCGGCGTGAGCGCCACGCCCGTGTCGGCGAGCAGCCGCTCGCACCACGCGACCGAGTCGTCCGTGCCGACGTCGGCGTACAGGTAGAAGGCGCCGTCGGGCGGGGCGACCTTCCAGCCGAGCTCGGGCAGCCGCCGCAGCAGCAGGTCGCGCGCGGCCGCGTAGCCCTCCACCAGCCGGTCCGCCTCGGCGTACGCCTCCGGGGTCAGGGCCGCGAGCGCCGCGTGCTGCGCCAGCGCGGGCGGGCACAGCGCGAGGTTCCCCGCCAGCGCGTCGACCGGTGCGACGAGCTTCGGCGGGAGCACGAGCCACCCCAGGCGCCACCCCGTCATGGCCCAGTACTTCGAGAAGCTCGAGACGACCACGGCGCCCGCGTCGCCGTAGCGCGCCGCCGTCGCCTGGCGCCCGGCCCACGCGCCGTACGTGAGCCCGTGATAGATCTCGTCGCTCACGAGCCGGACGTCATGCTCCGCGCACCAGCGCGCGATCGCGTCGAGCTCCGCGGCGTCGATCATCGTGCCCGTCGGGTTCGCCGGGCTCGCCAGGATCAGGCCGTCGAGCTCTCCGCCGTCGTGCGCGGCCATGAGCTGCGCCGTGGTCGGCTGGAAGCGGCTCTCCGGGCCGCACGGCAGCTCGACCGCCTCCACCCCGAGGGAGCGGAGGATGTTCCGGTACGCCGGGTAGCCCGGGCGCGCGAGCGCCACGCGATCGCCCGGCTCGAACGCCGCGAGGAACGCGAGCAGGAACCCGCCCGACGACCCGGTGGTGAGGGCGACGCGCGACGGGTCGAGGTCGACGCCGTACCAGCGGCCGTAGTGCTCCGCGAGCGCGAGCCGCAGCGCCGGGATGCCGAGCGCCTCGGTGTACCCGAGGTCGCCGTCCGCGAGGAGCGCGGCCGCCCGCGCGCGCACGACGGCGGGCGCCCCGGAGCCCGGCTGGCCCGCGCACAGGCTGATCACCGGCTCGCCCGCCGCGCGCCGCGCGTTGGCGGCGGCGAGCACCTCCATGACCGCGAACGGCGGCACCTGCGAGCGGCGGCTGATCCTCATGAGACCTATCGAGTCGGGGCGATGAGGTTTACGCCATCATCCCGAGCGGCTCAACGGCCAATTGCAGCGCTTTCGTGATGTCGTCGGCCGAGGAGATTCGGCCCGTGAGGCGGGGCGAGGACGACGCGGATCGGCGCGTCGCGAGGGCGCGTCCGCTCAGGCGATGAGCGGGGCGATGAGGAGCGACACGACGCCCATCACCTTGATGAGGATCGAGATGCCGGGGCCGGACGTGTCCTTGAAGGGGTCGCCGACGGTGTCGCCGACGACGGCGGCCTTGTGGGCGTCGGAGCCCTTCGCGTGGCCGTCGAGGCCGCCCTTCTCGATGTGCTTCTTCGCGTTGTCCCAGGCGCCGCCGCCGTTCGCCATCATCAGCGAGAGCACCGCGCCGACGACGAGCGCGCCGGCCAGCGTGCCCGCGAGGACCTCGGGGCCGGCCACGAAGCCGACGACGACCGGCGCGAGCACCGCGATGGCGCCGGGCGCGATCATCTCGCGGATGGCGGCCGACGTGGCGATGTCGACGATGACCTTCGGCTGCGGGTCGACGCCCGGCTTGCCCTCGAGCAGGCCGGGGATCTCGCGGAACTGACGGCGGATCTCCTCGACGATCGAGCCGGCCGCGCGGCCGACGGCGGTCATCGTCAGGGCGCCGACGAGGCAGGGGAGGAGGGCGCCGAAGAGGAGCCCCATGAGGACCTTCGCGTCCGTCAGGTAGAGCACGAGCTCCGGGAGCCCCTTGGCGCGGCGGACCGCGTCGACCTCCATGTTGAAGGCGGCGAATAGCGCGACGACGGTGAGCACCGCCGAGCCGATCGCGAAGCCCTTGCCGACGGCCGCGGTGGTGTTGCCGACCGCGTCGAGCTCGTCGGTGATCGCGCGGACCTCCTTGCCGAGGCCGGCCATCTCGGAGATGCCGCCGCCGTTGTCGGCGATCGGGCCGTACGCGTCGACGGTCATGACGATCGCGGTGCCCGCGAGCATGCCGACCGCGGCGAGCGCGATGCCGTAGAGGCCGAGGTAGTGGTTCGAGATCCAGCCCACGGCGACGAGGGTCACGAGCGGGATCGCGACGCTCTCGAGGCCGACCGCGATGCCGCGGATGACGTTGGTGCCGGGGCCGGTGAGCGAGCTCTGGGCCACCTTGTGGATGGGGCCCATCGACGTGTAGTAGTCGGTCACGAGGCCGACGATGGCGCCGCCCGCCGCGCCGGCCGCGAGGGTGACGACGGCGCCGGAGCTGAAGCCGAGCCCCGGGAGGATGACGGCCGCCGCGAGCACGACCAGGAACGGCGGGACGATGAGCGCGAGGCGCAGCACCCGGGCCGGGGGCAGGTTCTTGAGCGCGCGCGTGATGAAGATGCCGACGACCGAGACCGCGAGGCCGATCGTCGCGAGGAGCAGCGGCAGCGACACGGCCATGGCGCGGAGCTCCACCTCGCTCGCCGACGGCGCGAGCTGCTGCAGCTTGGCGATCGGCATCGTGAGGCCGAGCGCGATCGCGGCGACGACCGCGGCCACGTAGCTCTCGTAGATGTCGGCGCCCATGCCCGCGATGTCGCCGACGTTGTCGCCGACGTTGTCGGCGATGACGCCCGGGTTGCGCGGGTCGTCCTCGGGGATGTTCGCCTCGACCTTGCCGACGATGTCGGCGCCGACGTCGGCGGCCTTCGTGTAGATGCCGCCGCCGATGCGGGCGAAGAGCGCGATCGAGCTCGCCCCGACCGCGAACGAGTGGACGATGGTCGCGAGGTGCTCGTGGTTGCGGAACAGGGCGTAGATGCCGCCCAGGCCGATGAGGCCGAGCCCCGCGACGCAGAGGCCCATGACGGCGCCGCCGTCGAGCGCGGTGACGAGCGCGGTGGGCTTGCCGTGCGCGCGGGCGGCCTCGGCCGTGCGGACGTTGGCGTACGTCGCGGCCTTCATGCCGAAGAAGCCGGCGATGAGCGACAGGAACGCGCCGGCGGCGAAGGCGCCCGCGGCGAGGAGCCCGAGCGTCGCGGCCAGGAGCGCGAAGACGACGGCGGCGTAGACGGCGAGCACCTTGTACTCGCGCGCGAGGAACGCCATCGCCCCCTCGCGGACGTAGCGCGCGATGCGCGCCATCGTCTCGTTGCCTTCGGGGGCCTTCTTGACACGCACGTAGAAGGTGCGTGCGACCACGAGCGCGACGGCGCCCGTCACGAGCGACTGATACGACAATGCATCCACGGGTGATGGTCCTCTCGCTCGCTCCCGGCCGGAGCGAGCGCCGGCTCCCTCTTCCGTCCATGACGGCGGATCAAGTGGGAAATGGCGGTGCCGCGGTTCCCTGGGCCGCTGTGGGCGAAATCGGGGATGACGTCAGCGGAACGTGGCGTCCGCGACGTCGTCCTGCTGGGTCCCGCGCCGGCTGATCGTGACCGTGATATTGGAATATTACAGATGGATGCGATTCGCGGGGCGCGTACGTCGGGGTCGCCCCTGCGGGCGCGCGCTCGCGGTCGCCGCCCGGACGGGGGCGATCAAGGGGCGTGATAGGACACGACTTGACCCTGGTAGCGATAATCGCCGGCGTTGGACCAGAACACGCCCTGGCCTTCCGGGGCGAGGACGCGCCAGGCGACGGGCTGTCCGAGCGCGAGCACGACGGTCCTGTGGCTCTCGAGGTCGTGCGCGTTGACGCTGCGGTTCCCGCCCGTGTCCGTCGAGAACAGCGTCGAGCCCCGGAGGGCGAGCCCCGCCATCGCGACCCCCTGATAGACCAGGGTCTTCTGCCCGCCGGCGATGCGCGCCTTGAACACGCCGCCGTCGCCGACGTTGGCCCAGTAGACGAACTCCGCGTCCACCGCGATCCCGGCCGGCTCGGCCTCGTCCTCGGCGATGACGGTCACCTCTCCGCCCGACTTCGCCACCTTGTAGACCTTGTTGGTCGCGGCGCCGCCGGTCCAGTAGATGTTCTCCGCGTCCTGCGCGAGGTGCTCGGGGTTTCCGGCGCCTTCCGCGAGGACGACGGGCTCGCCGCCGTCGAGCGGGATCGTGTAGATCTTCTCGCCGAAGCCGTCGCCGAAGTAGAGGGCCGACGCGTCGCCGAGGACGCTCACCACATAGCCGACCTCGACCAGCGTCTCCACCTCCTGGCTCGCCTTGTCGACGCGCCGGAGCGCGGAGGGGATCACCGGATCATCGTCGCCGCCGCTCGCCCAGTACACGTGGGAGTCGTTGACCCACAGCGACTTGGGATCCGGATCGGCGGGGATCATCGCCTCCGCCGCGCCGGTGCCCGGCTTCACGCGGTAGATGAAGCCGTCGTTGTTGTCCCCGGTGGCGGCGTCCTCGGTGCCGCCGCTCGCGAAGTAGAGGAAGGACCCGTCGGCGGCCAGCGCGCTCGGGTAGCGGTGCTGGCTCGCCATCGCGGCCGGCAGGGGCATCCCGGGGTAAACGCTGGAGAGGCGGTCGGTCTCCGTGATGACGCTGTCCTTGGAGACGTCGTGCCGCGCGAGCGGCGCGAAATCGTCCGAGCCCTCCTGCGCGGTGAAGCCATAGGCGCCGAGGACCGTGTCTTCGCCCAGCTCCGCCTTGAGCGCGACGGTGATCGGCAGCGTGAGCGTGATCGGCTTGTCGAACGTCTGGCCCTCCGGGCCGAGGACGTACATGGGCCCCACCGCGCCCTCGGGGGCGTCGTCGACACGCTCGACGGTGATCACCGTCTCCTCGCTCACCGCGCCCGCCGGCACCTCGATCGTGAAGCCGTCCTCCGCGGTGAAGGTCCCGCCCTGCGCGTCGACGGAGAACTGGCCGGACGCCGGCTGCGCGCCGGTGCCCGACGTGTCGCCGCCGCCCGTATCACCGCCGCCGCCCGTATCACCGCCGCCTGTATCGCCCCGGTCCGTACCCTCGTTGCCCTTGTCGGTCCCACCGCACGACGCGCTGCTCAGCGCGGCAGCCGCGCACGCCAACACCAACACCAAGTTCCTTGTCATCGCTTCGCTCCTCCGCGGGCGGCCGTCGCCGCCATGTCAGGGAAGGCCATGGTTCTGCCGAGCTCGCGATCGGCGCTGCTGCGGCATCACCATTGATCCGAGCAACATCGTAGCGCCCCATGCGCCGCTGGCGAGCTGAGCAGGAGCAAGAGACGACATACAGTGTTTGCCCGTCAGGGTTTTCCCAAGCATGCAAGTCGCTGCACCCTTTGCCCGTCAGGGCTAGCCCCATGCGTGCAGTTGCTACAGCCTTTGGCCGTCAGGGGTATCCCATGTGCGCAGCCGCACCGCGCGCCGCCGGCCGCTCATTGGGTCGTCGGGGCGGGGCGACGGTGCCGCGCCGCACAGGCTCGCCGAGACGCACGACTCGGTAAAGGCCCATTGCAATCTTGCGCCCCGAGCGCCACGCCCTCTCTGTCGGAGGCGCTTTTCGGGTGCAAAGGCGCCGCCTGTTCGACGAAACTCCGCTCATGTGCACGTCGTGAGGCCGTGGGGCTCCCGCCCGCGCCTCCCTGAAGTGGCATTGCGCCGTCATGAGCGAGACAGCACTCACCGCAACCGCACGCACCTCCATGAAACTTCAAGCTATCGTCGCGTCGTTCGCCGCGCTCGCCGTGGCCGTGTCGTGCTCCTCCAGCGATCCGAGCCCTTCCGTGGACGCCGCGGCGGGGAGCGGCGGCCAGGGGGGAAGCGGGGGCGGCGCGACCGCGGGCTCGGGGGGCGGATCGACCGTGGGCTCGGGGGGCGGATCGTCGAGCAGCGCCGGCGGCGCCGGGGCCGTGGGCGGGAGCGGGGGCGCACCGAGCGAGCCACGCCCCACGGTGACCGCCGCTCCGGGCACGGAGCTCGTCAGGATCGACACGGACGTGCTCCACCAATCGTTCGAGGGCTGGGGCACGAGCCTGTGCTGGTGGGCCCATCACGTGGGCGGCTGGGAGGAGGCCAAGCGCAATGCGGTCGTCGAAGCGGTCGTCGATCCGGTGAGCGGCCTCGGCTACAACATCTTCCGCTACAACATCGGTGGAGGGGAGAATCCGTCCCACGAGCACATGAAGGAGCACCGCGAGATGCCGGGGTTCCAGGACGCCGACGGGACCTTCCGGTGGGAGAACGACGAGAACCAGCGCGCCATCCTCCTGCGCATCGCGGAGCGCGGGACGGACCTGATCTTCGAGGCGTTCTCCAACTCTCCCCCGTACTGGATGACGAGCAGCGGCTGCGCCTCGGGCAGCAGGAGCGGCGGAGACAACCTCAAGGCCGACCACTACGACGACTTCGCCCACTACCTCACGGAGGTCGTGCGTCATTACAGGGACGAGCACGCGATCACCTTTCGCACGCTGGAGCCGCTGAACGAGCCGTACGCCAACTGGTGGAAATCGGACGGCTCCCAGGAAGGCTGCCACTTCGACCGGGCGAGCCAGGAGAAGATCCTCCGAGAGGTGGCCGCACAGCTCGCCAGCAAGGGCCTCGACGAGACGGTGGTCAGCGCATCGGACGAGAACAGCATGGATGATGCCGTCCGGAACATCGGCGCATTCGGCGTGGAGACGCTCGCCGCTTTCCAGCAGATCAACGTCCACTCCTACGCGGGCAGCCAGCGCAAGGAGCTCCGGCAGCTGGCGACGCGGCTCGGCAAGCGTCTGTGGCAATCGGAGTCGGGACCCCTCGGGCAGAACCTGAGCGACGACACGGACGCGGCGCTGTTCATGGCGGAGCGCATCATCCGGGATCTGCGCGAGCTGAGGCCGGAGGCCTGGGTGGATTGGCAGTCGGGCGACCCGTCGCGCAGCTGGGCGAGCTTCACGCTGAACGACCGCGATCAGTCCTACGCGCCCATCAAGCGCTTTTACATGCATGCCGGCTTCAGCCGTTACATCCGGCCCGGCGCGACCTTCGTCGAGGTCGACAGCGAGGACATGGTGGCCGCGGTCAGCGCCGACGGGCGCGCTCTCACGCTCGTGATCCGCAACGGCGATCGCGGCGCGAGCCGCGGTTATACGCTCGATCTCACGCGGCTCCCCACGGTCGGCCTCGCGGCGGAAGCGCACCGCACCTCGCGCACGGAGGACCTCGCGCGGCTCCCCGACATGGCGATCGAGGACTATCGCTTGGTGGTCACGGTCCCGGCCTTCTCGGTCACCACCCTGGTCATCCCGATGCCTTGACGGGGCATCATCGCCCCGGCCGCGCGTCGCCCGGCCGTCCCTGCGCCGCGCGCCGGTAGGCCGCGGGCGTCGTGGCGAAGTGCCCCCGGAACAGGCGCGTGAAGTGGCTCGTGTCGCGGAAGCCGCAGCGCGCGGCGATCTCGAACACCGCGTCGTCCGGGCGGGCCGCGAGCTCGCTCGCCGCCCGCTCGAGGCGGCGCCGCCGGATGTGCGCGGCCAGCGAGCTGCCGAGCTGCTCTGCCATCGCCCCGTCGAGGTAGCGGCGGCTCACCCCCTGCGCCCGCGCGATGTCCGCCGGCTGGAGCGCCGGGTCGCCGAGGCGCAGCTCGATCTCGGCCAGCGCCCGCTCGACCCGGGTCCGCGAGAGCTCGGGCGCGCGGCCGCACATTCCGATCGCCTCGAGCACCACGCCGACGGCCGCCGCGCAGTCGCGCTCCGACAGCGACGCGCCCTCGCGCAGGATCTGGCGCAGCAGCCCCGCCACGACCCGCTCGCCTGCGTGTTCTTCGCCGCGCGCGACGGCGGTCCGGAGGTCGACCCCGGGGTGCCGCTGCTGCACCACCGAGAGCGGCAGCCGCAGCAGCAGCCGCCGCCCCCGGCTCATCGAGAGCTCGAAGGGGGCGTCCGACTGGACCCAGGCGAACATCCCCTCGCGCAGGAGGGTCCGGCGGCCCCCCTGCGCGATGACCGCCTCGCCCTCGGCCACGGCGACGATCTTGAGCAGCCCCGTGGCCCGCGCGGGCTCGCAGCGGACCTCGAACGGCTCGGCGCCGAGCCAGAGCAGCTCGCCCGGGCCGGTCCGCACCGCGCGCTCGAGCATCGCGTCCGGAGGCGCCGCCAGGTGGGTCAGTTCCATCGTGGACCATCCGCCGCGTCGAATCCGGCCAGGCGCCGCCCGCCACGGCGCCGCACGCTGGGGCCAGACGCTCGGCCCCGGAGGAACATCATGTCTGCCGTCCAGATCATTCGCGTGCCCATTTTACCCTTTCGCATGGTCAACGCGCACCTGCTCGTCGGCGCCGCAGGCTGCGTGCTGGTCGATGCCGGCGTGCCGGAAGCGGCGCCCAAGGTGGGCGAGGCGCTGGCCCGCGCGGGCCGCGGCTGGTCCGACCTGAAGTTGATCGTGGTCACGCACGCCCACGTCGACCACGCCGGGAGCGCCGCCGCGCTGCGCGAGCGGTCCGGAGCGCTCGTCGTCGCCCACGAGGCCGAGGTCGAGCACCTCGACGGGCGCGCCCCGATGACCTTCTGCCCGACCGGCTGGTTCGGTCGCGTGTTCGTCCGGGCCCCGCTCGTGCACGAGCGCTACGCCCCCGTCGCGCCCGACCTCGTGCTGTCCGGCAACGAGACGCTCGACCTGGCTCCCTACGGGGTTGCGGGTCGCGTGCGCCACACGCCCGGGCACACCCGGGGCTCGCTCTCGGTCGTCCTCGAGTCGCGCGAGGCGCTGGTCGGGGATCTTGTCGCCTCGGGGCTGATGCTGGGCGGGCTGGCCCGGCTGGGCCATGCGATCCGGCCCCCCTTCGAGCTGGACCCGCGCGCCGTCGGCGTCGAGCTGGAGCGCCTGGTCGACGAGGGGGTGCAGACCTTCCACCTGGGTCACGGAGGGCCGCTCGGCGCCGGGGAGGTGCGGCGGCACGCCCGCGTGCTGGCCGGCTCCGTCGCGGGCGAGCCCCACCCGCAGCGGATGCTCCAGCCGCGGTGAGCGCGGTCCGACGGCGCGGTGGGCCCTCACGCCCGCGGCTGCGGCGAGCGACGCGGCCGACGCCGGTGCGAGCAGGGGCGTGCGGCAGAGCGCGCGCCTGGGCGCGCTTGTTCGGCTGGCGAACGCGCTCGGCGCGCCACCAGCGGCTCTCCTTCGACCTGCGGAGATGCCGGAGAGCATGCGCGGCCGGCCACTTCTTCGCTTCGGAGCGGCAGGGCATCGAGGGCCCCGCGGAAGATCGCGGCCCATCAGCGAATACGAAGATAGGCCACGGGGCGCCGCGACTCATCAGCATCGACCTCGGCCTGGGCCTCGGGCACGTCGAGCCGCTGGTGCTCGGCCCGGCCGTCGTCCCCGAGATCACCGAGCCGGCCGACGCGGAGGCGGAGACGGAGCTCGCCGTGCTCTCGGCGGTGGCGCACGGCAACGGGCCGAACGGGCTCGCCGTGGTCGAGGCGGCGCTCGTTGCCCTCGGCCGGCTCGACCAGGAGCACGCGATGGTCTACTTTCAGCTCATCTGGAACGCGTTGCGTGAGCCGATGCGGCAGGCTCTGGAGGCGTTGGTCATGGAACGGCAGATCGAAGGCGAGGCGACGTTTCCCCCGTTCGTGCAGAAGCTCATCGATCGCGGCAAGCTCGAGGGCGAGCTCAAGGGCATGCGTGAAGGCGAGCTCAAGGGCATGCGTGAAGGCGAGCTCAAGGGCAAGAGGGATACGCTGTTGCGGCTGCTCGCGCGTGCAGGGATGGGGCTCACCGAGGACGAGAGCGCGCGCATCCGGGCATGCACGGACGTCGCGACCCTCGACCGCTGGATCGATAACGTCCTCGGGGCGAAGACCGCCGCCGAAGTGCTCTCCTGACCGTGGGGGATGCGGCCAACAGGGCGATGGTCCAGACGGGCTTCGCCCGCGGATCATCGCGAGGGCGTTGTGCGCCAAGGGGCATGCACATGGGACACTTCAGCTGCCAGTGTGGCCACGTGTTGAGCGACGTCGGCTGCCCGAACGACAGCATGCGCGTCAACCGCGGCCGAGACATGGACAGCAATGCTCGTCACGTGTGGCGGACGTACCAGCTCTGCGACGTCGAGCGAGGCGGCATGCTTCCCGAGCCCGGTACTCAGGAGTCCGAGGACTTCCATTGCGGTGTTCGCCGGCAGGCGGCGAGGCGCCGATGGTGGTAAGCGGCATCGAGTACCTGGACGAGGGCGCGGAGTTGTTCCCCGACGGCTCGATCCACGACGTGACCCTCGCCCGCGACACCGACATCCAGGGACTTCCGTGCGCCGGCGGCTGCGACGTGGTGTTCTTCCCGAGCGGCCGGCTCCGGCTCGCCTCGCTCTCCCGGCCGGTGGTCATCGGAGGCGTGGCCTGCGCCCCCGGCATCGTATACCTTCACGAGAGCGGCGCTCTTCTGAACGCCACCCTCGCCACCGCCCACGAGTTCACGGGCGTGCCGGTCCCGGCCCGTGCGCGGGTCACGCTCGACGAGGCCGGGCGGCTGCTTGAGCGCTCGCAGCGGCTGGAGGCCGATCAACGGGTCGGTGGGCTCCCGTGCTCCGCCGAGCTTCACGCCTGGGTCTACCCTGATGGCCGTCCGAGCGTCGTGGTGCTCGCCTCGCCATCGATCGTCGGCGGGCGGGAGTACCCGCGTGGGGTCGAGCTGTTCCTCGATGAGGGCGGGCAGGTCCTCGACTGGCGGCAGGTCGACCTCGATTCGGGCCGGCGGTACAAGCAGCGCGTATTCGGAGTCCACGAGGCTCCGTTCGAGTAGGCCGCCGAACCAGGCGCTGCAGCGGACGGCGGCCGCGGTTCTGGCTCTCGGTTTCAACGCCTCGGCGCGCGGCCGCCGCCGCTGAGCTCGACGTTCGGTGCAAGAATGCAGATGTCGCGATTGAGCGAGGTGTGGCGGCGACACCTCGGTGATAGTGAGCCCGTCGCGCACCTCCTCCGTGCTCGCTTCGGCGATCGATGGGTGCGATTCCACGCGCTCCCGGGCTCGAAGCGTTATCCGGATAACGAGGAAGAGATGGCGATAGTCCTCGAGCGCCACAATAGAATCATCGGTTCGTTCGCGGGAGAAGGATGTGAGCTCTCTTTGCTCAATGCTGAATGCTCGCGCTCGGAATTGCCGGGCAAAGGCGAGCTCGCTCATCTATTCCTCGGAGCGCAGGCGTGGCGCTCGGTCGCGATGCACGAGCTGTCAGGAGATTGGGAGGAGCCCACATACTGGCATGTCTTCAGCTCCGTCGTGCCGTGGAGCCGTGGCGCGCTGGATGGCGTGCTCCGCCTTGTGGCGGAGGACCGCGCCGCCAATGTGATGCTGCTGTCGGCACGCGGATGGCTCTACCATCCCTACGATGGCGGCGCAGACGTGATTGCTCCCACTCAAGATGAACGTAGCCTGCTGGCGACCGAATTCTCCGCATGGTTGTCCAATCATCCGCTTGGGCTGTAGAACGCTTGACGAGCCCATGCGGGCGACGTGTGAGGACGCACGCGCATGCTGGGCGGGGGGTTGTTGATACACGCGCGGCGTGCGACCGCATCGGCGTCGTCGCCGAGCCTGAAGACCTGGAGCGCATCCAAGGTGATGTCGACTCCATCGGCACGGGAGCACCCCGCTTCACGAGGTCACCGACGCTGGCGAGGTGAGGTTCGGACGGCGGTATTGCCCGGTGGCGCCGAGGATGTCCTCGGCGCGGGGCGAGCCGGGGTCAGACCGCCGGTGGCTCGGTCTGGCGTTGCCACGCGCGGTGCAGGGCGATCGCCTTGATGAACGCCGGGGCCGCCTCGGCCACCGCGTCGTCGGGCAGGACGAGCAGGCCCGGGTCGTTGTCCGCGGCGGCCTTCACGCCCGCGGCCGCGGCGAGCTGCGCGGCCGACGCGGGCACGAGCAGGGGCTTGCAGTGGCGGTACTGGAGCTGGACGAACTCGACCGCGAGCCCGTCGCGCGCCAGCGCCGCCGCGTTCGCGCCGGTCGGGAGCGCCGCCGCGTCGAAGAGGACGCTCGGGGCGGTCTCGAACGTGACCTCGACCGGCAGCTCGTCGCCCTCGGCGGTGCGCACCACGCCGAGGCGCTCGCCGACGTAGCGGGGCACCGCGCCCGCCGTCAGCAGCGCGTCGTAGAGGGCGCCCGCCGCCGCGCCGCTCACGCCGTCGGCGACGAGGATCGCGATGCGGCGGCCGAGGATGCGGCCGTCGCCCGGCCGGGCGAACAGCGACAGGGGCGGCGACACCGCGACCTCGGGGGTCTCGACGGGCGGCACCACCACCGGGAGCGGCTCGGGGAGCTGCATGCCGAGGTCGGCCGCGACGCGCGCGGCCAGCGCCTCGTCGACGTTCCGCACCATCCGGACCACGCGCTCGCGGATGGCCTGCGTCTGCACGCGCGTCAGCTCGAAGCGGAAGGCGCGCGCGATGTGCTCGCGCTCGATGGGCGTCTGGCTCGCCCAGAAGAGGCGCGCCTGCGTGTAGTGGTCGGCGAACTTCTCGGGCTTGCCGCGCAGCTTCGTCGGCTCGGTCACGGCCTGCTGCGCCAGGAGCCGCTCGGCGACCGAGGCGAAGCCCCGCGCGCCGGCCTGGAAGGGGCAGCCGCCGGCGAGCGAGTTGGGCTCGTAGTTCACGCGGCCGCGGTTGATCGTCTGGCGGTGGAACCCGTCGCGCTGGTTGTTATGGATCTGGGCGACCGGCGTGTTGATCGGGATCTCGTGGAAGTTCGGCCCGCCGAGGCGCGAGAGCTGCGTGTCGAGGTACGAGAAGTTGCGCCCCTGCAGCAGGGGATCGTTCGTGAAGTCGATGCCGGGGACGACGTGCTGCGTGCAGAACGCGACCTGCTCGGTCTCGGCGAAGAAGTTGTCGGGGTTGCGGTTCAGGACGAGCCGGCCGACGGTGCGCAGGGGCACGAGCTCCTCCGGCACGATCTTGGTCGGGTCGAGCACGTCGAAGCTCCACCTCTCCGCCTCTTCCTCGGTGAACGTCTGGATCTGCAAGAGGTACTCGGGGAACGCGCCGCCCTCGATGGCCTCCCAGAGGTCGCGGCGGTGGAAGTCGGGGTCGGCGCCCGCGATCTTCACCGCCTCGTCCCAGTCGAGCGAGTGCGTGCCGAGCACGGGCGTCCAGTGGAATTTGACGAGCGTCGCCTGGCCGGCCTCGTTGACGAGCCGGAAGGTGTGCACGCCGAAGCCCTGCATCGTGCGGTAGCTGCGCGGGATCGCCCGGTCGCTCATCTGCCACATGATGTGGTGCGTCGACTCGGGCATGAGCGAGATGAAGTCCCAGAAGGTGTCGTGCGCGCTCGAGGCCTGCGGCATCTGGTGGTGCGGCTCGGGCTTCACGGCGTGAACCACGTCGGGGAACTTCATCGGGTCCTGGATGAAGAAGACCGGCATGTTGTTGCCGACCAGGTCCCAGTTGCCCTCGTCGGTGTAGAACTTCACGGCGAAGCCGCGCGTGTCGCGCACGGTGTCGGCGCTGCCGCGCTCGCCCGCCACGGTCGAGAAGCGCACGAACACCGGCGTCCGCTTGCCGACCTTCGCGAAGGGCGCGGCCTTGGTGAGCGCGGTGATGTCCTCGGTGCACTCGAAGTAGCCGTGGGCGGCCGAGCCGCGCGCGTGCACCACGCGCTCGGGGATGCGCTCGTGGTCGAAGTGCGTGATCTTCTCGCGCAGGATGAAGTCCTCGAGCAGCGTCGGGCCGCGCAGCCCCGCGCGCAGCGAGTGCTGGTTGTCGCCGACGGGCACGCCCTGGTTCGTCGTCAGCGCCCGGCCGAGCGAGTCGGCCCGGTGCTCCTGCAGCGGCCCCTGGTTCAGGTTCTCGCCGGGCGCCGCCTTGGCGCCGTTCTTCTCGGACTCGTTGCTTTCGGTGATCGTGCTCGCGGTCGCGTCGAGGTTCTCGGGTTTCGCTGTGGCACCTTGCGGCGGCTGTGGCACTTTGCCGCGTAGCGCGTACTCGGCGGGTTTGTTCACGTTCTCGGGGATCGCGGCGACGAGCGCCTCGGTGGCGTCGACCTTTGCGTCGAGGCGGTCTGCGGCCGCGAGGTTGCGCACCCCGGCGTCGTCGCTGCTGGTCCCGCTGCCGAGCGCGGTCGCCGCGCGCTCGAGGAGGCTGCGTTTGGGCCGCGCCGCCCGCGGTTTCGCGGACGGGCCGCCCATCGATTGTTTGGCGCTGCCGGCGCCTTTTTCGGCCGGCGCCGGATCTTTGGATGATGACTTCGCAGGGTCTTTGCGATCGGTCATGAGATGGCCTCCTGGGGGGACCGGGGCTTCAGCAAGGAGCGCACCAACGGTCGAGCTTGGGGCAGGCGTGCGGTCGACCGACGCGCGGCCGGGGCCGTGGCGGCGTTTCGGTTGGCCCGCCGCGGGCTCGCAGGGCGTCGACGTGCCGACGGCCGCGGCGGGCGGCTCACGGAACGAGCGGGGAGGGGAGCGAGCAGGGCGGGAGAGGCCGGAGGTGGTCGTGGCTTGGGTTAAAGCGATCTTCAGCTGGGGCTGATACATCGTTGTCCACCTTCCGTCATCCGTCATCCGTCATCCGTCTCCCGTCTCCCGTCATCCGTCTCCCGTCATCCGTGCTCGTCTTCGTGCGCGTGCGCGTGCGCGTGCGCGCGAACTCTGGGGAATCGCGCACGCGCACGCGCACGCGCACGAAGACGACAGACGAGCACGAGAGACGAGGGACGAGGACGAGGGACGAGGGACGAGGACGAGGGACGAGGGACGAGAGACGAGGGACGAGCACGAGAGACATCCGCATCAACCCCGAATGATAACCACTCTGGCTCGCTCTTCGTCGCTCTGCCCCCCTGGCACCCGGCGCGCGCTCCGCCCCGCGATTCCGGCGCCCAGCCCGCCCCAGCGCGATGCTACAACACGACCCCACCCCCGCCATGACCACCCCCCGCCTCCTCTCCTCCACCGCCCTCCCGCTCCTGCGGGGCCGCAACCCGCTCGCCCGCCGCATCGAGACCCGGCATGGCTTCCCCGTCCTCCCGGGCGGCTTTCCGGTCGTGGGCCACATGCCGGCGATCGCCGTCGACGAGCTCGGCCTGCTCCGCGAGGGCCAGCGCCGCTTCGGCTCCCTCTTCTTCTGGACCCACGGCTTCCAGGCCTGGCAGCTCATCTACGCCTCGAACGAGGCCTTCTCGCTCTTCAAGAGCAAGACCGTCGACTCCTCGTACCTGACCGAAGGCGGGGTCGGCCACCTCTTCGGCCAGACGCTGATGGCCCACGACGGCGCCTCGCACCGCCACATCCGCACCGCGATGAACGGGCCCTTCTCGCCGAAAGGGCTGGACGCCGCGGAGGTCGGCGCGATCGTCGCGACCAGCGTCGAGCGCAAGGTCCGCTCCTGGGTCGGCCGGCGCGACGTCCAGGTGCTGCGCGAGACCCGCGAGCTGGCCCTGGAGGTGATGTTCAAGATCACCGGCGTCGAGGACGACGAGCTCCCCGAGTGGCGCCGCCACTACGAGGATCTGATGCTCCTCGTCCTCAACCTGCCCTTCGACGTGCCGGGCTCGCCGAGGCGCCGCGGCCTGCGCGCCCGCGACTGGCTCGACGCGCGCATCCGCCGGATCCTCGCCGACGTGCGCGCCCGCGGCGAGGCGAAGGGGCTCCTGCCCGCGCTGCTGGAGGCGCGCGACGAGGACGGCGAGCCGCTCTCGGAGCACGATCTGGTGGGCAACATCCGCCTGCTCCTCCTCGCCGGCCACGAGACCTCGGCCTCGACCATGGCCTGGTGCGTCGCCCACCTCGCCGAGAGCCCCGCGATCTGGCGCGCGCTCCGCGAGGAGGCGTCGAGCGCGCCGGATCTCCCCCGCTCGCCCGCGGATCTCCGCCGCTTCCCCTTCGCAGAGGCCGTGTTCCGCGAGGCGCTCCGCCTCCACCCGCCGGTGCCTCACGACGCCCGCCGCGCCGTCGCCGATTTCGAGCTCGAAGGCCGCACCGTCCCCCGAGGGACCAACGTCGCGATCCCGCTGGCCCTGCTCTCGCGCGATCCCCAGCTCTACCCGGATCCGGACAGCTACCGCCCCGAGCGCTGGCTCGGCCGCAAGGAGGCGATCTCGCCGCTCGAGATCGCCCAGTTCGGCGGCGGCGCGCACTTCTGCCTCGGCTATCACCTCGCCTGGATGGAGATCGTCCAGTTCCTCGTCGCGCTCGGGCGGACGCTCCCGGCCTCGGGCCCGAGGCTCCAGGGCGGATTCCCGGCCTCGCGCTACCTCCCGGTGCTCCGCCCCGCGGCGGGCACCCGCGTCCGCTTCGACGGCTGAAGCACCGCCGGGCCCATGCTCGTGAGCCAGGCAGCGCTCGCCGCGCTCAACGCTCGTGGGCGAGCGCCGCGAGGAGCTGCTCGTGCAGGGCGGGAGAGCGGCTGAGGAGCAAGCCGTCATCGAACCGCGGCGTAGGCCGGTTGTAGCGGAGCGGGCGCCCGGCGAGGTCGGTGACCGCGCCGCCGGCCTCCCGGACGATCAGGTCGACGGCGGCGAGGTCCCATTCCCAGGCGCCGAGGCGGCGGCCTCCGGCGGGAATGCCCGCGATCGCGTCGACGGAGCCCGCGCCGGGCAGCAGCGCGCGGGCGCAGAGGTTCCGGGTCTCGACGACGACATCGGCGACGACATCGGCCGCCTCCAGCCTCGACGCGACCCGCCCGAGGCGCGCGAGGTTCTCGGGCGCGCCGAGCCACCCCTTGGTGGCGATGACGGGTCGCCCGGCGCCGACGGAGAAGCGGAGCGGACGGCGCCCTTGCTCCGGCTGCTCGATCCAGGCGCCGCGCCCGGCGACGGCGCTCAGGAGGAGCCCCGCCGTCGGCTGGTAGGACACGGCAGCGACCGGCGCGCCGCCGACGGCGAGCGCGATGAACACGTCGAAATCGCCCGTGCGGGCGACGAACTGCGCGGTCCCGTCGATGGGGTCGACGATCCAGCACCGATCCTTCGCGAGCCGCGCCGGATCGTCCGCGCCCTCCTCGGTCAGGAGGGCGTCGCCGGGGAAGGCCGATGAGAGCGCGGCGCGGATGGCGGCGTCGGAGGCGTAGTCTGCCTGGGTCACCACCGTCCCGTCGGGCTTCTCCGAGACCGCGGCGCGCCCGTAGAGCGCCAGGATCACCTCTCCGGCGGAGCGCGCGGCCGCGGTCGCGACCTCGAGCTCGCGGGCGTACGGCGCGATGGCCGCGTCGCGTGAGCTGGACATGGGCCGACCGGTTAGCGCGTCAGGCCGCCGGCACCAAGCGGGCGATCGGCCATCTCGTGGCGGTTAGTCCCGCCCGCCAGGAGTCCGGCCAGGGAGGCGCCCCCGACCCCCCGGAAAGGCCGCGGCTGCAGCGGTGTGAGACGGATCTACCCTGTGGCGGTGGACAGCATCTGGGCCTTGCGGCGCAGCGCCGAACCGTGAGATCTTCCATGCGGGGAGGTCACAAAGGCGACGATCTGGGCAGATGGTCGTCCTGCAATACGCCGCCCGGGGCTGATCGATGTGACGTGGGTGGATCGCGTCGGGCGCGTAGAGGAGCAGCGTCGGCTCGGGCCCTCCCGAGCCCGGCAGGGCGGGCTGATGCTCATCGGTCTCGAGGTCCATGGTCTGCGCGACGCTGGACGGCGGAGGACGTGCTCAGATGACTGGAGAACCCCGTAAGCACCACATGCAGATGAAGTACCTCCTCGCTCAGATGGCCATTCAGGACCCTGGGCGACTCTTCGCGACCTTCGGGCCAGGCGGCGATGCGGCTCTCCTGAAGGACCTCTGGACCGCGGTGGGCCAGAGCTTGCCCGCCGGAGAGCGTATTTCGAGTGCTGGAGCGAGGACGTGGCATCGGCCCGCTGGCCAGGGACCGGAGGTGTTGGTCCTCGCCCTGCCGCCTGCGATCCACCGAAACGAGGCGTATTTCGTCGGAGCGGCCCGGCTTCCAGGCGGAGCATGCCGGGTATTCTGCCTTGAGCGTACCATCGCGCCCGTCACCGGAGCCGAGGGGACGGTTCTCGCGGAGCTGGCCGCTGAGGGCCGGAGCAACTGGGGACCAGGGAGCGTTCCGCTGATCGAAGAGTTTGCCGAATTGGTCAGCCAGGTCGTCTCCGACGCGTCGGCCAGTCCGTTGACGTTCATCCCGATGCGACTGGGGTAGTGCTGTGCTGGGGTGATCACCTCGTCGCCCGTGATTCCCTCGCCAGGCGCTGATGACAGAGCCCCACAAATACTTGGCTGGTCTAGATCTGACAAAGCTCCCGCCGGAGGCTGGGCCGGTCTTGATCGCCCTGGGCCAATCGCAGCACGGCGAGCCTGTGGATCAGCGCTGTCCGGAGTGCAGTGGCCTGATCTCCGTCGAGCCCAGGGTTCTACCCAATGAATCTGGACCATGCGCTTGGGTCATCTCGTGCTCCTGCGGCAAATGCAACAACACCTTTCGGGGTCTCTAGCCAGATGCAGAACGCCAGGCCAGCGCGCTGCTTGGATCCAGAGCAGATCCAGAGGGCGCGCGCCTGGACCTCCCCGTGGGCGAGGGCGCCCGCTCCCGCCGGCGTTGCGGGTCAGCGACTCCGCGGCGAACAGCGACGAGCCGTTCAGCTTCGACAGCGCGCGAAGCTCGACGCCAGACCGGCGGGTCCCTCGCCGGCGCGCTCAGGCGGGCGCGGGGCGCGCGAACGCGCCGAGAAAGCGCGTCGCGAGGGCGGCGTCGCCGGCGACCTCGACCCCGCGCGGCTCGCGTCCCGCGAAGACGACGGCGCGGAGCGCGCGCGCGGTCGTGGTGATCGTCGCGTCGGGCGCCTCCGGCTCGCCGCGCGCCACCGACAGGGCGCCGCACGCGATCTCGACCGAGAACGGCTCGCCGTCGAGGACGACCGCGAGCCTCCCGCGTGAGAGCGCGCCGGGGTCGAACGTGGTGCGGAGCGCGATCATCAGCGCGCTCGGGCTGAGCTCGCCCTGCGGCAGGGGGACCGCCCGACTCCCCCAGCGGGCCAGCGACACGATCACCGGCTCGAGCTCGCGCCCCCGGGGCGTGAGCTCGTAGACCGTCGCCGCGACGGGCGGCGCGAGCGCGCGCCGCTGCACCACGCCGGCGTCCTCGAGCTCCCGCAGCCGCTGCGACAGCACGTTGGGGCTGGCGGAAGGGAGCCCGGCGCGCAGATCGGTGAAGCGCCGCGGGCCGAGGAGGAGCTCGCGCACGACGAGGAGCGCCCAGCGCTCCCCCACGCGGTCGAGAGCGCGCGCGATCCCGCACGGGTCCTGGTAGCTACGCATGCGTACACGATGGAGTTTGACTTCAGGACCGTCCAGTCCTAATTTAGGACTACGATCTTTCAACGAGGTCGCGCGGGGAGGTTGCGATGAGAAAGCTGACGGTGTTCGAGAACGTCTCGCTGGACGGCTACTTCGTCGATGCGCGGGGCGACATGAGCTGGGCTCACGCGTCCTCCGCGGGGGATCCCGAGTGGGCGCGCTTCTCCGCCGAGAACGCGAAGGGCGGCCGGGGCACGCTGCTCTTCGGCCGCAAGACCTACGAGCTGATGGCGGGCTTCTGGACCACCGAGGCCGCGCGCCAGCAGATGCCCGAGGTCGCCGAGGGCATGGCCCGCCTGGAGAAGCTCGTCGTCTCGCGCACGCTCGAGCAGGTCGGCTGGACGAACGCCTCCCTGCTCCGCGGCGACCTGGTGGAGCGGGTCGCCGCGATGAAGCAGGGCAGCGGCGAGCCGATCCTGGTGATGGGGAGCGGCACGATCGTGGCGCAGCTCGCGCGGGCCGGGCTCATCGACGGCTACACGTTCGTCATCGTGCCGATCCTGCTCGGCGCCGGCCGCACCCTCTTCGAGGGCCTCGACCGCGCCATCGCGCTCCGCCGCGTCTCCGAGCGCACCTTCCAGAACGGCAACATCGTCGCGACGTACGAGCCGAGGTGACGCGCGCCGGAAGGCCCAAAAGCTCGCCGCGCTGGTGCCGCCGCCGCGCCATCCGCTGGTGCGCTGCCACGGTGTGCTCGCGCCGCATGCGAAGCAACGCAGCGTCGTGGTACCGAAGGCGACGGGGAAGGCGTGTAAGGGCGAGCAGCGCGCCGGAGCTGATAGCCGTTTGGACGAGCTCAGCAGGGTACAGCTATACGGTAGGATGCCTTCCGCTTGGTGCTACGTCGCGGTAATCCCAGGCGTTTCAGGCGTGGAAGACCTGCCTGATCGCATAAGGCCCGTTCTGTCGATGAGCTCGTACAGTCGAACTGCACGAGTCAGGAACGGCTCCGAGAATCTTGACTTTGCGGAACGCGTTTGCTTGTCCTATCCGCTCGCTGAAAGCGAAGCGATCGACCCGGCCGTTCGGGGTGGCGCGCGGATCGAAGAGACCCTCGAAGGCGCCCGGCGGCGCGCGCGGTGCTCCTGTTCGCCAGGCTCACGAGCGCTCTCACCGAACGGCGCGCGCCTCCGCTTGGGCACAGGCCGCGCGTCTTGCACGAGCTGGTCTATTTTGTCGTCACACAGGACACGTCTTCCGTCGGAGAAGTCAAGTCCCCCACCTTTGACTCTAGCTCTTGAGACGGATAGTACATCACGAAATTATAACACATCTCATCCTGCGTCCGCTCCCCGAATTCCACGGCACTGTTGCCCGGGTTGTCCCACGCGCAACGCGTCCTCACGGTGTCGCCGCCTCGAAGGATGGTATCGTTATCGTACCAGATCTGGTTGTCGAAGTTCCACGGATCGGCGAGCCCCAGGTTGCTCGGCTCGCTGCCGTCCGTGGGCACCGTGCTGCTCGACAGGTGCTTGCCGAGGACGTGCATGTGCGGCATAACACTGATTACCGAAAGCTCCCCCATATCCCGCGGGAACTGGTAATCGCAGCTCACGTCGAGCGAGCCGTGAGGCGGGATGTTGATGTCTTCTGTGCCGAACGCGAAGATGCCGGCGTCGTTGGGGCGGAGCTCCGTCGTCGTGCAGACGTCGAAGCCGGTGCTGTCTTGCTGCCCGTCGAGGCCCTTGATGTTGCTGTAGTGCACCTGGATTGTGAAGTGTGCCGTGCCTTCCAGCGGGAAGCCCGCCTCTAGCGGCAGCTCCGTGGCCTTGCCGCCGGGCGCCCAGACGGCCAAAAGAGCCCCCATGATGTCGCCCCCATTGCACGGCGTGGGCGTCGAGGGAGACGCCTCATCCGCCTTGAAGAGCAGGATATGGTGTACAATGGTGCTGTTGTCGATGCGGGGCACGACCCCGACGAGGTGTCGTTTCTGGCCGATCTCTACATCGACCCCATAACACATATACTGGTCCTGGACGTCCTTCGGCATGACGTAAGGCGCGGACGGCGCTAGCAGGACATCCGGTGTGCAGCTCAGGGTCGGCGGGTCGATGGTTCCGCCGCCGCCCGGGTCGACGCACGTGTCTTTACCGGCCGGCATGCCGGCGGCGATCCATCGATCGAAGATCGCGAGCTCCGCGGCGGTCAGGCGCTCGGTTGGGGGCGGAGGCATGGGGCGCGCGGTGTCGCGGGCGCGTGCGGCGACGAGCTCGTAGACCTTCTTGTTGGGATCGCTCACCGCGGGCGCGACCAGATCGCTCCGGTCGACCAGCGGGAACGGCGCGCCGAACTTCGGGGACGCCCCGTGACAGGTCTGGCACTTCGTGGAGAGGATCTTGTCGACGTCGCACGGCAGCGCTTCCGCGTTGCCGTTCTCCGGCCCGGAGCCGGATGAGCCGCTGCTGCCCTTCTCGGCGTCGCTGCACGCGACGAACACGAGAGCGGATAGGAAGGACAGCGCCGAGAACAAATAACGACTACGATTCATGCGAGCTCCTCGGGAAAAAGTGCGACCTGAATCGGCGTTCGATGGTATCGAGCGCTGATCTGCAGCTTTTCGGAAGGGCGGTCGAAGACCGAGATACTGAAAAAAAACGCCGTCGAATTGGGTGGAAGAAGAACGCGCGCCGCGAGCTCCCGAGAACAGCGGGAGACTTGGCGCGTGAGAGCACCGGCGACCCAGGTCTACGGACGGGCCGGCGACCTGGCGTCGGTGCTACTTCGGTGAGTGCCCGCCCGCTCTGAGATCGTTCAACGGTGCGCTCACGCGGAAGGTATCGAGGCGCTCGCGCGCCAGGAGGCGCGGTGCCGTCTGGTCAAAGCTCGGCTGCGGACCAGGGTCGCGCGCGGGGATCCATCTACGGGGCGCGCCCGAGCCCGCTACTGAGGCTCAGCGGCGTGCTCGGGCCGAACGCGCCGTGGCGCGCCGCCGTCGTGGTGTACGGCCGCGGAGGCGTTGCGGAGGCGAAGGCAGCCCACGACGCCCCGAAGCGGAAGAGGCGCAAGGGCAAGGAGAAGGAGGACGGCAACGCGGCGGCGATCCTCGTCGATGGGGGCGCGAGGCGTGACGAGGTGCCCGAGGAGGGCGACGTGCCGCGCTCGAGCCCAGGCAGGACCAGCCTCGGCAGCGGCGTGGTGCAGGTCGTCGGCGCGCGTCTCGACTGGGCCCGTTTGCTTCGCCGCGTGTACCTCGAAGATGTCCTCGCCTGCCCTTGTGGCGGTCGGCGTCGGGTGATCGCGCGTGCGATCCCAAAGACCGCCGATCGCGTCGTCTTCTGCATGACACGGGCGGCGGTCGGAGGTTCATCGAGAACCGCCGACCGCATGTCGTCGCTCGCTCCGGGAGATGCCGTGAGATCCTCGCTCGAGCGCCTTCTGGGCCGCGTCGTCCGAGGTCTGCTGCCGATGCCGTAGCCCGCGCGAAGGTCGCGCGGGACGGAGGACTCAATCGCCGACGAGGCTCCAGCTCGGGGTAAGGGTCCCCCCCCTCATCTCGTAGTTAGCGGTGCCGCCACTCGCCTTGTAGGTAAAGTTGTCCCCGGACTCGTGGTTACTCGAGCCCCCCGAGATGTCGGCCGTGACCCAGCAGTTTGCGCCGTCCACGATCCCCAACCCGGTCAGCTCGATGGTCTTGCTAATACCAAAGCCGCCCGCGAAATTGGCCGAATATGGGCTATGCTTCCACGTGCCGTCGGGGTTGACGCAGTTGACCCGGAAAGACATGTTGAACGCGCCCCAGTGCCTCACAGTGACTTTACTATCGCCTTTGTAACTCCTCCAAGCCGAAACAGCGGTCCCGATGCTCGGGCGCTCGTCTCCAGCGGACACGGCGTCCCCCGCGAAGCACCCCGAGACGGCCGCGACGGTGATTGCCGCGAGATGAGCGAGGAGCACGCTGCGCATCGTCTTCATCGTCGTATCCATATTTCTCCCCCTATCCATCAGCAGTGCGCCGGCCGCGACGACGGGTGGTGCCCTCGGCGATGTCCTCGCCTGCCCAATCCGGCCGGCTCCAAGCGAACCATCGAGCCCGGCGCTCGTATGTCCAGCTCGGATCCCTCCTTGCGGCTCTTTTCGTCCTGCGGCGCGGCCGGTCGGGATGGATCCCGGGTCGGTCCCAGACCGCAGCGAACGACGCCTCGTCCGTGCATGCAGGCGCCTCCCTTGGTCCCCCCTGGCATGACCTCCGCTCGCCGAACGCCAGATTCTGCCGCCGCGCGAAGCGCGGTCGGCAGCAGGCGCTTGTTGGGCCGTGGTCGTGGCATCGGAACAGCACTTGCCCGAGACCGGGAAAGAGACGCCTGCGTTCCAGCTCGCCGTCAACTTCCCCCGGGTCGACGTCACCGCCGAGAACGGCCCGATCGAGATCGCCCGCGGCACGCACGTGCTAATCGCTGCTGTTTCCGGCGGCCGCGCGTCATCGACCGGTTTCTCTGGTGGGATTTCTGACGCGAGGAGCTAAGGCCGACCGCGGGCCGGGGCGCCGTGGCCCTCCTGGAGGTGCCGCGCGAGCAGGCTGTCGCCGAAGTCGTCCTGCAGGTCGCGGAACACGGTGTGGATGTGGTCGCCGCCGCGGTTGTCGTATTCGATGAGGTGGGTGGGGCCGTGGATCCGGTAATAATGCGACTGCTTCGGCGAGGCGCTGCCCGCCCAGGCGAAGTGCAGGCGCTCCACGCCGGCGCGCGCGATGCGGTCGAGGTGCCCGTCGGCGATGTCGGCCGGGAAGTTGCGGGCATAGGCCTCCAGGAGGCGCAGCAGCGCGGCGCGCTGGGCCGGGGTCATCTCGGCCGCGGGCAGGCCCTCGACGCTCGCCAGCGCGGCCCGACGGGAGGCCTCGGTCACGAGGTCGGGCGGCGCCGTGGCGGCGATCACGGCGCGCTGGCGCTGCGCGGGGGTGAGGGAGGCCAGGAAGGCGCGGCCGAGATCCTCCTCGGCCGTGAGCACGCGCAGGCCCTTCCGGGGGCCCGAGGGCACCTCGGCCGGGTTGGCGCCCAGGAACGCCGGGGTGGTGGCCACGCCGCCTCCCGCGGAGGTGAAGTTGAGCGAGATGTGGTGTCCCTCGAAGCGAAAGCCCCACGGGGCCTCGGGCCCGGGCTGGCCGAAGAGGGCGAGGTGGTAACGGCCCGGGTCGCGGAACGCCGGGTTGCCCTCGATGCCCCCGAGGATGCCCTCGAGCAGCAGGACGCCCTCCACCTTGCGGTATCCCTCCGGGCTGAGGCCGGCCCGGAGCAGCGCGTGCGCCGCGCCGCGCTCGCCGCCGTCCATGTCGCCGAGCGCGAGGCCGGCGCGGCGGCGCGGGATGTAATGCCAGTCCTCGCGCTCGCGGCTCTGGAACGCGAGCAGCGCCCGGCCGCGCGCCTCGCCGTCGAGGCCGTCCAGGAAGGCGCGCGCGGAGGCCGCGATCGCCGCGGCCGTGGCGCGCCCCGCGGCGCCGCCCGGCGGAGGCGCCGCGCCCGGAGGCCCCGCGGGCGCGGGCGGCGCGGGCAGGGCGGGCAGGGGGCCCGGCTCGGCGGCCTGCTGGGCCGGCGCGGGCGGGCTGCCCGGCGCGGCCGCGGGCTCGCCGGGCGGGGCTTCCTGGGGTCGCATGCTGTTGCAGGAGGTCGTCATCGCCAGCACGAGGGTAGCCGCAATCCGTGAGCCCGGCCCGGACAGGCGGGGGCAGGGCGACCGGAGCGCGCGCGGAGCCGCGCCGGCCCGCGCGATCGTGCCGTCGCCCGGGCTGGCGAGGCGATGTCCCGCTGCGTCCGCGCCCGCGGCGCGCCCGGCGATGCTCCGCATGCGCGTAGCCTACGTCGGCGTGTCGGAAATCCCGCCAGGAATTCCCGGTCGGAGAGGAGCGATCGCCACAAAGCACAACGATTACGTAGGCTTCCGGCCGTTTCGCCGCCGAGGGTGGCTCCGACGTGGCCCAACGCGGGCCCAACGGGCCACCCTCCGCCGCCGCGTCGGCCGCTGTCGAGCGGCCCGCGGCCGAGGGCACGATCCGGCTGGGCGACAAGTCCCGGAACCGGGGCGTGTTGACCGTGGCGAGCAGGACCTTGCGCTCGTGGTCGCTGAGCTGGTTGTGCGGCCTGCTCCTCGGCCCGAGGCGCCGGTCGTCGCCGGTCTCTTGAGCGCGCCAGCGCTGCAGGATGCGGGCGCTCAGCCCCAGCAGCGCGGCGGCCTGGGTCTCGGGCGCCCCTTGGGCGGCGGCTTCGCTCACCAAGCGGACAAACGTCGTCGAATAGGACCTGTTTTTGCCTCGACGCGGTGAACGATGGGCCGAAGCCGGATCCGAGCGGCAGCGGCCTCGGCTGTTACGACACGATGATCGAGCTCCGTTGCGTCATCTGAAAGGCCCTGCCGTCGGAGGAGGCTCAGGCGGCGCGGAGCGCCAGTTCGGCGAAGGCCGCTCGCACAGCCTGGGGATTCTCGATCCAGGGGAAGTGCCCAGCGCCCTCGATAACGCGCTCGATTACGTTGGGCGTCTGGAACCTCGGGTCGCCCCAACCGCCTTGCCAGACAATCCGATCGTCCGAGCCGGCCAATCGAAGGACCGGCATTCGAGTCGGCCACCACGAGGCCCGGTAGACGTGGTCGAAGTTCGCCTCCGACCACGCGACCGCCGCGCTGTTGTAGGGCATCCTCGCGAGGAGCTCGCGTCCCGCCGAAAGCCCGGCCGGGGTGAAGTTCCATTCCGCGGACGCCACCGCAATCGCGGCGATGTTCTCGTCACGCGGATCCGCTTCATAGATCGCAGTCGCCGCCTCGACGTCGGGCAACGGATTCGCCTGGGTCATCTCCACGAAGCGAGGATGCCAGAGGGCGTCCGGCGCGGTGTCCAGAAGCGCCAGGGCCTCGAGGTGCGGCTCCAGGTCGGGCGTCGAAAGCAGATACATGCCGCCGGTCGAATGTCCGGCGAACACGACGTTCGGGAGCGCCCTGGCAGCCTCGGCCACGACCTGGGGCCAGGCATCAAAAGGAATCGCGAGGCTCCCAGGAGGGTCGCGGTTCGAGCCGTCTCCAGGCAGATCGACGAGCCAGGTGGCCCCCGGCACATCCAGGATGTCGGCGAGCCCTTCGAGGCTTTCCGAGCCGATGCCGGGTCCTCCCGGCAGGAACAGCCAGTTGAGGTCTCCTGGGCGGCTCGAGTGACGACGCAGCCGGACGCCCGACGGGGTAAAAAAGAGGTCGGCCATGTCGGCCATGGTTAGCGCAAACGACGCTTCCGGCCAGGCTGCGGAGAGGGTTGGGGACGGAAGGGCCCGGCAGGCGGCGTGGATCGCCCTCAGCAGAGCTCGGCCACGGCACTTCAGGGAGGGGATTCGGGGCACATCCCCCCGTGGCGTCCGCAGTTCCGCCATGGCGTCGCCGTGCAGCATCGCGGCGAGAGGGTCGTCGCCTGCGCACGCCGCCCCGCCCCCCCGCCTTGGGGTGAGCCGCCCGCCCCGCCCGGGTCGGGCAGCGTGCCGCCGACGAGCGTGACGTCGGTCGTCAGCTCGGCCACGACGAACGGCGCCGCCTTGCCGGTCGCCTCCCAGGTGGCGCGCAGCTTGGCGCCGCGGTCGTTCTTGCCCGCGAAAGTCGGCTCGCGACGGAGCACGCGCTCGATCTCCTCTTGCACGACGCCGACGCGCGCGTTACATACTGAACCACATGGTTCAGTATTCGAGTGCCCGCCTCGATGCTTCCTTCGCCGCGCTTTCCGACGCGACCCGGCGCGGCGTTCTGGAGCAGCTCGGACGAGCCGACGCTTCGATCACGGACCTCGCCGAGAAGTTTCACATGACCCTCACGGGCATGAAGAAGCACGTCGGCGTCCTCGAGCGGGCCGGGCTCGTCACCACCGAGAAGGTCGGCCGCGTGCGTACCTGCAAGCTCGGCCCGCGCCAGCTCGACGAAGAGACGGCGTGGATCGAGAGTTACCGCCAGCTCTGGGCCGCACGCTTCGACGAGCTGGACAAGGTCATCGAGGAGCTGAAACGAAAGGAGAACGTCGATGGACGCAAGTAAAGAGAGTGAGCCCAAATTGACGAGTCATCGCACGACGGTGGAACCGAGGTCCGATCGCGAGATCGTCGTCACACGGACCTTCGATGCCCCGGCGCGCATCGTGTTCCAGGCGTGGACCACGCCGGAGCTGTTCAGGCGGTGGTGGATACCGAAGTCGATGCCCGTGCCTCTCCTTTCCTACGAAGCGGATATTCGCGCCGGCGGCAGCTACCGCCTGGTCTTTGGTCACGACGCCGCGCAGCCGATGGCGTTCTTCGGCACGTACCTCGAAGTGACACCGCATTCGCGCATCGTGTGGACGAACGACGAAGCGGGCGACGATGGCGCCGTCACGACCGTGACCCTCGAGGAAAAAGGCGGCAAGACGCTGCAGGTGCTGCACGAGCTCTATCGATCGAAGCAAGCGCGCGACGCCGCCCTGGCCTCGGGCGCGTACAGCGGGATGGGCGAGACGTTCGAGCAGCTCGATGAGCTTCTCGTCACGCTTGGTACGACGGCGCGATCGTCCTGAAGCCATCGCGCGGGAGGGGCGCCGGGGAGCGCGACGAGCGCGGTCCTCCTTCTCGGCGCTGCGCGTTCACGCGGGCGGCGCGAGGCGCACGAGGGCCGCCGCCTCGACACGCGCGCGAAGAGGGCGCGGAGCTCGGGCGGGATTCTCTGCAAATGCACGCGTCGTCACCGCGTTCGTTCGAGTGGATCTCAAGGGCGGCGAGCGCGCGGAGGGCGCGACGTGGCGCTGGGGCTGGACCCCGTACGGGCAGGTCGGTGACGGGACACGCGAGGACCGGCTCGTGGCCGTGGAGATCCTGGTGGCGTGAGTTCGGGCCTTCCTGCCGTTCGCTCCGCGGGAAATCGCCGGTATCCTGTCGGCATGGACTGCCCCGCGTGCGGCCGCTCGAACCCGGAGGCCCATGTCTTCTGCCCGGACTGCGGCGCCCGGCTCCCCCGCGCCGCGAGCGCGCCCGTGGCGGATCCCGTCACCGATCCCCACGCCGCGAGCGCGCCGGCGGAGCGCTCCCTCGAGGAGCGGGTGGGGCGGCTCGAGCGCGAGGTCAAGGCGCTGCTCGAGCGGCGATCCGCGTCGATGCGCGACGAGCTCCGCTGCCCCGCATGCGGCGCGAGGAAGATCCTCCACGCGCCCAAGGTCCTCGACGCGGACGCCGACGGGCGGAGCGAGCTCGCCATCGCGAAGCCGAGCGTCTGGAGCAGCCGGAGGGTCGGCAAGCTCGAGGCGTACATCTGCGCGGGCTGCATGCTGGTCGAGTGGCACGTGAAGGAGCTCGAGGGGCTCGACGAGCACGTGGACGTGTCGGTGCTCGATGGTGAGGCGCCGCGCCAGGGACCGTATCGTTGATCGATCGCGCCCGCCCGCGTTGTGAAGCCATGCAAGGTCGCCCGTGATGGGCGCCTGGACCGCCCGCTTCGCCGACAGGATGAGCTACGTCGCAGCGGGAGGGCGCCTCTCAGGCGCGGGAACCCGCAGGGGCGACGTCGCGGACGCCTCGCTGGCGTGATGCCCCCCGCCTCGCCCGCGGCCTCTCCTCGCGTCGGGGCGGCGGCGCGGGACGCCCGGTGCCCTGTCGGGCGGTGGAATGCCCGTTGCCAGGAGGGTGCCTGGTGCGACACAACGGCGACACCACCCGCGCCGGAGCCCCGGCCGCGGGCAGCCTTCCACCTGCTTATCCGCGGAGAGATCTCATGCGCCGAAGCCTGATCCCGATGCTCCTCTCGTCCCTCGCCCTCGCGGCCGCCGCTTGTTCGAGCGCACCGCCACAGCCCGTCGAGACCCCGACGGGGGCATCGTCCGCCGAGACGCCCGGGAATGCGGGGCCGGAGGCCGCGCAGAACTCCCGCGAGGCCTCCGAGGAGGAGGATCTCTGCTCGGACAAGCAGCCGACAGGCGACCCGCCGGTCTGCCCGCCGGGCTGCATCTGGAGCGGCCCCAAGCAGAAATGCATCCAGGATCGCGGCGTGATCGTCGACCAGCGCCCGGAAGAGCCGGTGCGCGACCCGCGCCCGGCGCCGACGTTCGTCCCGACGCCAGCGCCGACGTCGATCCCGACGCCACCATTGACGCCGTCGAAGTGACCCGCGCGCGCCCCGGGCAGGCCGAGATCGGCGCCGTCCGGCGCGCGGGCGAACGACAGCGCCTGCGACCGTGAGCGCCAGGGGCCGGAGAGGCCGGGCGCCGAGGGCGGCGCGGCCGCGGCCTCACCCCGACGCCGGCGCCGGCTCGGACGGGAGCGTCGGCTCCAACACCCTCCGCGTCGCAGCGACCCACGCGCGCGCCTCGTCCATCAGCCCCAGCGTGAGCGGGCGCAACGTCACGCCCGATCCAGCCGTCTCCGCGATCGCCGCCTCGATGGCCTCGGCCCCGACCTCGCCCCGCCGCGCCACGAAGAGCAGCTCCCAGAGCCGCGCCCCGAGGGCGAGGTCGCGGTCGCCTCGCGCCTCGGCGACCTCGCGGGCCGCCCGGGCGTCGGCGAGCGCCTCGGCGGAGCGGCCGGCCAGGGCCAGGATCTCCGCGCGCCGCAGCAGCGTGAGCGCCTGGCGACGGTCGCGGTGGGCGCGCTGCAGCGCCTCGGCCTCGTCGGCGGCCGAGAGCGCGCCGGCGAGATCGCCGGTGCGGCGGAGCGCGTCCGCGCGCAGCGACAGCGCGCTCGCGCGCAGCGCCGGATCCCCCGCCTCGGCCGCGAGCTCGGCCGTGCGGCCGGCCGTCTCCGCCGCCTCGGCCGCGCGACCGTCCCGCAGCAGGAAGGCGGCGAGGTTCGTGAGCACGAGGCGGAGCTGGCCGCGCATGCCCTCCGCCTCGGCCCGCGCGGCGAGGCGGCCAAGCCGGTCGATCGCGGCGCCGAGCCGGCCGCGCTCCGCCTCGAGCACCGCGAGATCAGCCTCGATGTGCAGCCGGTGCCAGCTCGACCCGAGCGCGGTCGCGATGGTGAGCGCGCGCGTGAGGTCCTCCTCGGCCAGCGCGAGGTCGCGGTGGTTCGAGGCGTAGTTCAGCTCGAAGCGCAGCACGCGCGCCCCGAACTCCAGCGCGGCGCCGGCGCGCGACGCGAGCGCCACCGCCTCGCCCGCGAGCGCGAGGGCCCGCTCCGGCGCGGCGACGCCGGCGAGCGCCATGCGCGCCTCGCAGCGGAGCGCCAGGTCGGGCTGGGCGTCGGCGTCGGCGAGCAGCACCGGATCGTCGTAGCCCTCCTCGCGCAGCCCCCGCGCCACCTCCAGCCGGCAGAGCCGGCGGAGCAGCGACACCGCCGCGCAGCGCGCGGGGAACACCGCCGCGCGCGCGTCGAGCGCGTCGAGCCGCCGCCGGGCCTCCTCGAGCTTCCTGCCGCGCAGGAGGGCGCGCACCGCCTCGATCTCGAAGGCGGCGCGATCGTCCGGGTCCTCGGCGAGCGCGGCGAGGCGGTCGCCGAACTCCACCGCCTCGACGAACAGGCCCGAGGCCAGCGCGGCCTCCATGGCCCGGCGGAGCCAGCGCCGCGCCTCCGGGGCCGCGCCCAGGCGCTCGTAGCCCGTGGCGAGGAACGCGGCGTCCGCGGCGGCGGTGGGGCCGCGCGCGATGGCGTCGAGCAGCGCGCGGTGCAGGCGGCGCAGCCAGGGCCGCGGCCGCGCGAGGTTGAGCACGGCCTGGCGCACCATCTCCTGGGCGAAGCCGTGCCCCTGCCCGTCGCTCGCGGCGACGAGGATGCCCGCATCGACGAGGGCGAGCAACGCGACCTCCAGCGCGTCATCGTCGCTGTCGATCACCTCGGCGAGCACGTCGGCGCCGAGGCCGCCGCCATAGAGCGCGACCGCGGCCAGCGCGCGCAGGGCGAGCCGCCCGGCGCCGCTCGCCGGATCGAGGTAGCCGGCGAGGCGCGCGGACACGAGGTCGGCGACGCCGGGGACGCCGCGGTCGAGGGCGTCCGGCGCCGCGACGTCCCAGACGCCGGCGCGGTGGACGAGCGCGCCCGTCTCGCGCCAGGCGACGAGCGCGTGAACGATGAAGAAGGGCACGCCGCCCGCGCCGCGCACCACCGCGCGCTCGAGCGCGGGCGCGACGGGGAGCGTGGCCTGGGCGAGGCGGGCGGCGTCCTCGTCGCCGAGCGGGCCCAGGGCGACGTGCCGGGCGCCGGGGCGGGTGCGCCCGCGCACCTCGGCGAGCAGGGCGCGCAGCGGCGGCGGAGGGTTCGGCTCGTCGCGCGCGGCCGCGAGGACGAGGAGGCGCGGCGACGCGCCGGGGCGGGCGCTCGCCGCACCTGCGCGCGCGCCGACGCGCTCGAGCACGAGCCGCAGCAGGATGAGGGTGGGCGCGTCGGCCCACTGGAGGTCGTCGATGGCGAGCAGCACCGGCGCCTCGACGCTCGCCCAGAGCAAGGCGTCCTCGACGGCTTCCATCGCGGCGGCCGCGTCCGGCGCGCCCGGGAGCACGCTCGGCGACAGCGCCCGCTCGATGGTGTCCTGCAGCAGGCCGAACGCGGAGGCGGCCTCGGGCGGGAGCGCCTCCAGGGCGCGGAGCAGCGGCCGGAGGGGGCTCTTCCGCTCCGGTGAGCAGGCGGCGCGGAGCACGCGGTCGTCGCCGATGCCGGCGCGCTCGACGGCAGCGGCGAGCAGCCGGGTGCGGCCGATGCCGAGCGGGCCTGTGATCACCGCGGCGCGGACGGCGCCCTCCCGCACCTCCGCGGCGAGGCGGGCGAGCACCTCGAGGGCGTCGCTGCGGCCGACCAGCGCGGCGTGCGGGCAGGGCTCGGGCGGGCCTCCGGCCTCGCTCGTCCGGACAGCGCCCGGCGCGGCGGGGAGGGTGACGTCGTGCGGCAGGTCGGCGGTCGGCAGGTCGCGCCGGGCGGGCTCCGCGCCCGGGGAGCCGCGCCCGACGCGGATCGTCGGCGGCGGGCGGTCGCTCGTGGACAAGGCGAGCGCCCGCTCGAGCTCGCGCGCGACCCACTCGGCGTGGCGCGGGCGCGCGCCGGGATCCGGATCGAGCAGGAGCGCGGTGAGGCGCGCGAGCGGCTCGAGCTCGGGCGCGCCGGGCGGCAAGAGCGCGTCGAGCCGGGGCGGGCGCCGCTGGTCGAGGAGGGCCTCCAGCCCGCCCACCGCGTCGACCGGGAGCATGCCGGTGCACAGGCGGAAGAGCGTGGCGCCGAGGGCGTAGAGGTCGGTGCCGGGCGAGGCGGCGCCCCCGAGGAGCCGCTCCGGCGCCATGTAACCGGGGGAGCCGAAGACCGGCCGATCGGCCGCGCCCGCGGGCACGAGGGAGGGGTCGTCGACGACGATGCCGAAGTCGATGAGCTTGTAGGCGGGGCGCGCCGCGGAGCCTCGGCCTGCGGACGGCGGCTCCGGCGCCGCCGCGCGCTCGACGATGTTGCTCGGCTTGACGTCGTGGTGCACGAGGCCAGCGCCGTGAACGGCGGAGAGCGCCCAGGCGACGGCCAGCGCGGCCTCGGCGGCGTCTCGAGGGCTCAGGCACCCGGCCTGCTCCAGGCGGCGATCGAGGCTGAGGCCGGCGACGTGCTCCATGGCGAGCCCGACCGCGCCCCAGGCGTCGTCGCGGTGCAGGGCGTAGAAGCGGACGATGTTGGGGTGCTCGACCCGGCAGAGGGCGCGCGCCTCGTCGAGGATGGCGTCGCGCCAGGACGCGGCCGCGGGCGAGGCCGGGGCGATGCCGTCCGGCAGGAAGAAGAGCTTGACCGCGGCGTCGCGGAGCTTGCGGCCGTCGTAGATCTCCTCGGCCAGCCACACGGGGGCGAAGCCGCCGCGCCCCAGCTGGCGGATCAGCCGGAAGGGGCCGAGCCAGCGCTCCGCGTCGGGGCGCTGGAGGTAAACGGACGCGGCGGAGGAGGCGGGGGACGGCATCCGGGCCGGGTGCGATGCTAGCGCGAGTCGAGCCGTCCGCGCGGGCGACCCTACCCGGCCGCGTCCCCGCCCTCGCCGCTTCCCTCTGCGTCCCCGCGCAGGCCGTGGCGCTTCATGGCGCGCTGGACGAATTTGCGGTTCACCCGCGCGAGCTCCGCCGCGCGCGACACGTTGCCGCCCGTCTGCCGGAGCGCGGCGTCCAGGTACGCCTTCTCGTACGCCTCGGCCACGCGCTCGCGGCCCGCGAGCAGCGGCTCGTTCAGGTCCACCGCGGGCTCGCCGAGCGCGCGTGAATCGAGCGCGAGCGCCGCCGCGTGCGCCGGACGACCGCCCGCGCCGCCGGCGGCGCCCAGCGAGAGCGCCCGGGCCACCGCGTTGCGCAGCTCGCGGACGTTGCCAGGCCACGAGCGCGACGCGAGCCCCGCCACCACCTCCTCGGAGAGCGGCGGGGGCGAGCCGGAACGGGGGCGCAGCTCCTGCTCGAAGTGGCGCACGAGATGCGGGATGTCGCCCTGCCGCTCGCGGAGCGGCGGCAGCGCGACCTGGATGACCGCGAGGCGGTAGTAGAGATCCTCGCGGAACTTCCCGCGCTCCACCTCGCGGGCGAGGTTCCGGTTCGTGGCGGCGACGATGCGCACGTCGACCCGCCGCGGCACGTTCGCCCCCACCCGCCTCACCTCGCGGCGCTCGAGGGCGCGCAGGAGCTTGGGCTGGAGATCGAGCGGCAGCTCGCCGATCTCGTCGAGGAACAGGGTGCCGCCGTCCGCCGCCTCGAAGGCGCCGGGGCGATCGGCGAACGCGCCCGTGAAGGCGCCCCGCACGTGGCCGAACAGCTCGCTCTCGATCAGGGTGGCGCTCACCGCCGAGCAGTCGAAGACCACGAACGCCCCGCCCTGGCGCGGGCTCTCCTCGTGCACCGCCTCGGCGACGAGCTCCTTGCCCGTGCCGGTCTCGCCCTCGACGAGCACGGTGGCGTCCGTGGCCGCGACCCGCTCCAGCACCGCGAACAGCCGGCGCATGGCCACGCTGCGCCCGAGCATGCCGCCGAAGCGCTCGCGCTGGGAGAGCGGCAGCTCGACGACGTCGCTCAGCATGCGCAGCCGCATCGTGGTGCCGCCGATCGAGATCGCCGCGTCGGGGCGGGCGTAGGCGTCCCGCACCTCCACGCCGTCGACCGCCGTGCCGTTGCGGCTGCCGGCGTCGATCACGCGGATGCGCTCGCCCTCGACGCGCACGACGAGGTGCAGGCGGCTGACCGTGGGGTCCTTGAGGACGAGATCGCATTCCCGCCCGAGGCCGACGCGCGCCTCCGGCCCCGGGAGCTCCGCGACGAGCCCCCGATCCGGACCGTGCACGACCTCGACGCGGATCTTGCGTGAGGGGAGCCTGAACGCGCTGCCGTCGCGCTCCAGCGGCTGGGTGAGCTCCTGTGCCACGGCGTGAGTATAGGCGGGAAGCGCATCCCCCAGCCTGGGGATCGCCCGCGGCCCCCGCGGCCGCGACGCGATCACAGGCAGCGGGTTATCCTCCGCAGCCTCATGGCCAGGACGCGATGGACACCGTGGCTCGCCGGCGCGCTCGCCGCGCTCTGCACGGCGGTGATGGCCCCGGCCCCGGTCGAGGCGCAGTCCCAGCCCCTGTGGGTACCGCCGAGGACGGCGCTGCCGTCGCCCGAGGACGAGCGGCTGGACGGCGCCCTGGACCACGAGCTCTGGGAGATGACGGCGCAGGGGAGGTACTTCGAGGCGCTCTCCGCCGCCGAGCGGCTCCTCGAGCTGCGCCAGCGCGCGCTCGGGCCGGAGCACCCCCAGACCTCGCTCGCCGCGATCTGGGCGGCGAGCCATTACCGGAGGGTCGCGGAGTACCACAAGGCAGCGTCCCTGCTGGAGCGCGTCCTCGCCCTCCTGGAGCGGGATCGCACCCCGGGCGATCTGCTCTTCCCCGAGCTGGGGGCCCTCGCGCTCGTGTACCGCGACATGGGCGACTTCCGGCGCGCGGAAGCGCTCTACCGGCGCCTCCTGGCCGACCACGTGCTGGTCGGGAACAGCGGCGACGACGCGCTCGGCGGGCTGGCGGCCCTGGCCAAGGCCCAGGGGGATCTCGACAGGGCCGCGTTGCTCTACGAGCGCCTCCTCGCGGCACGAGAGAAGGAGAACGCCAAGGACAGGAGCGAAGGGGCGAAGCTCGACGACCACGAGCTCGGCGTGGCGCTGGACAACCTCGCGGAGGTCTACCGGCTCCAGGGAGCCCATCCCCGAGCCGAAGCGCTCTTTCGGCGCGCCGTGGGCATCCTGGAGAGATGGAGCGGCGGGCCGGCGCTCTCCCTGGCCACGTGCCTCGACCACCAGGCGCTCCTCTACCAGGACATGGGGGACGACGCGCGCGCCGAGCCGCTCTTCCTGCGGGCGCTCGCGATCCGTGAGAAGGAGCTCGGGCCGGCGCACCCCGACGTCGCCGAGCCCCTGGCTCACCTCGCCGCGCTGTACCGGGACAGGAAGCTGTACGGCCGCGCCGAAGCGACGTTCCGGCGCGCGCTCTCCCTCCTCCAGCAGGCCCTGGGACCCGAGCACCCGCGCGTCGCCGAGTGCGCGGGCGCCCTCGAGGGGCTCGCCCTCGCCCAGGGCAAGCTGCGGGAGGCCCTGAACCTGCGGCTCGCCGCCGTCTCCGCCGAGGATCGGCACCTCACGCGCCTGCTCACCAGCGGCGCCGAGCGAGAGAAGCGCGCCTTCCTCGGCAGGCTCGAGCCCTCGACGAGCGCGGCGATCTCGCTCCACGCGATCTCCGCCCCGAAGAACGGCGAAGCGGCGGCGCTCGCGCTCACGACCGTCCTCCGCCGCAAGGCGCGCGCCCTCGACGCGACGGCGGACAGCCTGGCCAGCCTGCGCAGGAGCATGACCAGGCAGGATCAGGCCCTGCTCGACCGGCTCGGTGAGATCGACGCCGAGCTGAGCGCCCGCGCGTACCGCGACCCCGCCGGGCAGCGCGCGCGCGTGCAGGCGCTCGAGGAGGAGCGGGAGGGCGTCGAGGCCGAGGTGAGCCGGCGGAGCGCCGCCTTCCGGGCGGAGCAGCGCCCCGTGCTCCTCGCCGAGGTGCAGGCGGCGATCCCGGAGGACGCGGCGCTGATCGAGCTCTTCGCCTACCGGCCCTACCAGCCCCGGGCCACGCAACGCGACCGGCTGGGCGAGCCCCGTTACGTCGCCTACGTTCTTCGACGGAAGGGAGGGCCCGCCTTCGCCGATCTCGGCGAGGTGAAGGCGATCGACGCGGCCGTGGAGGAGCTGCGCCGCGCCCTGTCCGACCCGTCGCGGGACCCCACGCGCCTGGCGCGCGGCCTGGACGCCCAGCTCATGGCCAAGGTGCGCCCGCTCCTTGGCCCGGCCCGGAAGCTCCTGATCAGCCCCGACGGCGCGCTCGGCCTGCTGCCCTTCGGCGCGCTCATCGACGAGGATCAGAGATACCTGCTGGAGCGCTACGAGATCACGTACCTCACCACCGGACGCGATCTCCTCCGGCTCACGGCGCCCGCCGCGCCGGGGCAGGAGCTCGTCGTGATCGCCGATCCGGCCTTCGACGGCGGCGCGCCGGCGCCGCCTCCCGGCAAGGAGCCCTGCAGCTGGGATTGCCAGGCGCCGCGCGGCGTCGACCTGTCGAGGCTCAGGTTCCTGCCGCTCCCGGGCACCGCGAAGGAGGCGGCCGAGGTCGGCGCGAAGCTCACGGGCGCGCGGGTGCTCACGGGCGCGAGCGCGACCGAGGGCGCCGTGAAGGGCCTCGCCAGGCCGCGCATCCTCCACATCGCGACCCACGGCTTCTTCCTGCCCGCGGCCTCTGCGCCGGCGCAGGCGCCTGCCCGCCACGGGCTCGATGCGGTCGCTCGCGCGGCCGTGGCCGCGTCCGTGTCCGAGGTGGACAGCGCCCTCCTGCGCTCGGGGCTGGCGTTCGCGGGCGCGAACCTCCGCGAGAGCGGCGGCGACGACGGCGTGCTGACGGCGGCCGAGGTCTCCGGGCTCGACCTGTCCGGTACGCAGCTCGTCGTGCTCTCCGCGTGCGACACGGGCGTCGGTGAGCCGAGCCATGGCGAGGGGGTGCAAGGGCTCCGCCGCGCGCTGGTCATCGCGGGGGCGGAGACCCAGGTGATGAGCCTCTGGCGCATCGGCGACCAGGCCACGCGCCACCTGATGACGGCCTATTACGACCGGCTGGTCTCCGGGCGAGCGCGCAGCGGCGCGCTGCGGGAGGCCCAGCTGTCGCTGCAGGGGCAACCGGACACCGCGCACCCGTTCTACTGGGCAGCGTTCATCGTGTCCGGGAACGGCGGCCCGCTCCGCGGAGGTCCGCCCCTGAGCGCCGTCCCGAAGCCGCGAACCGACCCGGTGGAGCCGGTGCGGCCAGGACCGAGGGGGTGCGCCTGCGAGGTCCAGGGCGGAGCGGCCGGCGGCGCGCCGCGGCTCGACCTCGCCGCTGGCGTCGCCGCCGGCCTCGCCGCGGCCGCCCGTCGGCGACGCGCCGGCTCGAGGGCGGCGAGGCGCTCCGCGAAAGCCGGCTGAGCCCTGGTGCCCCCGCGCTGTCGCGCCGACGGGGGACGGCGGGGCGCGGGGTGCCCCCGAGCTGTCGCACCGCCCTGCGAATACCGCGGAGATCGGCGGACTGCGCCCTTGGCCCGGCGCGTGCTGAAGAGTTTGGCGAGTCTGTCGAGTCCGGCGTCACGACATTGCGACGGACTCGACAACCATCAAAGGAGATTCGCCATGAACCGTCTCGTGAAAAGCACCCTCGTCGTCGCCTCCGCCCTCGCCCTCGGCGCCATCACGCTGCCCGCCGCGGCCCGCAGCTCCGTCGGTTTCCTCGGGCGCGCCCAGAACCCCGCCGACGCGGGGTGCTTCGGCGAGATCTACGGCAGCACGGTCAACAACTGCAGCACCACGAAGCTCCTGATCATCCCCGTGAGCATGGATCCGGGGCCCTTCAACAACTACTTGAACGCGACCGTCACCGCGTACGCGCCCAACGCGACCGGGCTTGTGCAGTGCGCGTCGTTCGGGATCGACAGGGCGTCGGGGGGATACTGGGGAGGCCAATACCAGAACCTGCCCGCGTTCGGCTCGCGGCAGGACATCGTGCTGCCCGGCGCGTTCTTCTACCCCGACGGCGCGGCCTACGTCGCATGCTACGTCGGCCCCGGCGGGCAGGTGAACCAGGTCCGCTACTGAGATCGACGGCGTGCGCCGCGGGAGCGGGGGGCTCCCGCGGCTTTGCTCGGGCCGGCTGGCCGCGCAATGAAGGGAGTCATGGGCATGAAGCGGATAGGGCAGGTTCTCACCGCGCTCGCGGTGATCGGCGCCGTGACGATGTTCGTCCTCGAGTGGCGGCGCCAAAAGCGCCAGGAGGCCGAGCTCGCGCGCATGCGCGCCGAGGTGGGCGAGCTCTCGCGCGACCTGGAGGAGGCGCGCGGCGGCGCCGCGAGCGCCGAGTCGGTGCGGCGGCTGGAGCGCCGTCTGGAGGCCGCCGCCCGGCCGAACGACGCGCCGCGGCCTGCGTCCGGGGAGGAGGCCGAAACGGCGGGGCAGCCCGACGACGAGGAGGGCGAGAGCCCCGCGCCGGCCGAGCCGCGCCCGGTCGATATGGCCGCGGTGAGCGCGCGAATCCAGGACGTGTTCGCGCAGCAGGGGACCGACGCGCAGTGGACCGCGCGCGCGAGCCAGACGGCGCGCGAGAGGCTGAGCTCGGCCCTCCCCGAGCGATCGTCGCTGCGCACGCTGGAGTGCCGCAGCTCGATGTGCCGCATCGAGACGGAGCACGACGACATGGCGCAGATGCAGCAGTTCATGCAGGAGGCGTTCATGGATCCGCAGAAGAGGCCCTGGAACGGCGGGTTCTTCGCGATGCCCGTGAGCGATCCGGACACCGGCAAGGTGGTGGTCGTGTCCTACCTCGCGCGCGAGGACGAGGAGCTGCCGATGCCGCTGTGACCCGACCGGCGCCGCCCGCCACGTTCGCCGGCGGCGGCGCCGGCGATCGGCGCGAGATCGTGCTCGTGTCCTCCTTCGCGTCGCTCGCCGCCACCGTCGCGGTAGGCTGAGTCGCGGACACGCAGGATCCCGAGCCCGTGGATGTCTCCGAAGAGAATACCGAGAGCGCCGAGCAGGCCATGCTCTCCTTCGGCGAGGCGCTGGAAACGCAGCGGCAGCTCGTCTTCACGACGCTCGATGAGGAGTCCCACACGCGCGCGCCGGGCTTCGACACCACCAAGGTCTTCGAGGAGGTGCAGAACGCGAACGACTCGTTCGTGCACATCAGAGGCACGCACTTCCACTCGAGCTTCGGCCACCTTGTCGGCTACGACGCGGGCTACTACAGCTACCAGTGGGCGCTCGCGCTCTCCCGCGACGTGCTGACGCGCTTCAAGAAGGAGGGGCGCCTCAACCCGACGACCGCGGCGGCGCGGCGGGACGAGGTGCTTTCGAAGGGCGCCGGCGACGACGAGGAGACGATGGTCGAGCGCTTCCTCGGGCGGGCGACCAGCGCCGATCCGTACATCGCCTACATCCGCGAGGAGTGATCCTCACCGCGGGGGGAAGCCTCGACGCGCGGCGTCGTCGAGGTGAATGCGGGCGCGCGCTCCGTCAGGGGAGCGCGCGCTTGACGCCGGGAACGGGCCTGCGTCTCCTGTCCTCGGTCACGGGAAGGAGCGCGCATGTTCGTCGTTCGAGTCGCCCAGCTCAGCGCCTTCGAGAAGGCCTCGCAGGAGGAGTTCGGGGACGAGGTGGCGCGCTCCTGCCGGGCGCTCTCCCCGCACCTCTGCGAGGCGCTCGGGGCCCCTGCCCTGCGCTGCGCGATCCATCAGGCGGTGATCGACGCGGCCGCGCATGGCTTCACCCACCGCGGGCCCGTCCGGCTCTACGTCGAGCTGACGCTCCTCTTCGGGCGCGGGTTCGATACCGATCCTCAATATCCGTGGGCGGCCGAGCAGCTCGCGCGCGATGAGCTCCTCTACCAGCTCCTGCGGGCCGAGGCGCTCTTCGCGAGCGCAAGCGCGTGGCTCGAGCAGGTCCGCCCGCTCGATCCGAAGCGCGCGCGTGAGGCCGCGCTGCGCCTCGCGGCGATCGAGGGCGCGCCTGCGATCGAGCCGGACTCGGCGCTACGGCAGCGCCTCGCGGCCGAGGCGCGATCCGCGATGGTCGAGATCCATCCGGAGAAGTGCGCGCATCTCGGCGGCGAGCTGCTCGATCGCCTCGCCGCGTTCGCCGTCGCGAAGGCCTGGGACGACCACGGGCTCCGGGCGCCGCGCTCCATCCGGCGCGCGGCGCTGCTGATGTTCGCGTTCGGCCATCGCTGCGGCGAGGACCTGTTCCACCCGTGGATCGGCGAGCTGTTCGGAGGAGGTGACGCATGACCGGACTCGCGAGTCCTTCGACCACCTCGGGGGCCGACACGCCCGTGAGCGCGACGACGCAGGCCTGCGGCGTGAAGCGGGTCATCGTCATCGATCCCGGGCACGGCGGCACGCAGGACCTCGACGGCAGCAGCCACAACAATGCGGTCTCCCGATCCGGCGAGCTGGAGAAGAACCTCACGCTCGCCTTCGGCCTGAGCCTGCACGCGCAGCTCCGGACCGCGGAGGTGCAGGCGATCTTCCAAGCGAAGGGCTACTGCGAGGTCGAGGTGCTGATGACGCGGGAGACCGACGTCAACGTCGCCGGCAACGATCGCATCGCCGTGGCGACCAACGCGAAGGCCGACATCTTCCTCAGCATTCATTTCAACGGAAGCGCGGACCGCAGCCTCCGCCAGATCGAATCGTTCTACCGCGCTACCTCGAACCGCTACCAGACGAACGAGGCGGCGGACCGGCAGCTCGCGGCCGTGGTGAACGACGCCACGGCGCAAGGCATGCGCACGTTCGATTCCGGGACGCGCGGGACGGCGTCCCGGCCCGACACCACGACCCACGCGAAGAGCATCCGGGTGCTGCGCGATCCAGGCGTCGGCCTCAGCGGGGCCATGTGCCGGTCGGCGCTGCTCGAGGTGGAGTACATCTCGAATCCTCGGGTCGAGGAGTTGCTGGTGACCGGCGCCAACCGCGTGCGGAACCGGGACACCCTCATGCTCCACGTCGCGAGGGCGCTGGCTCGGGCGTTGTGAGAAGGGGCGTCGATCGCTGCATTGAACTCCGTGGCGAACGCAGAAGCCGACCTGCGCGCGCCCTTCCGAAAAGGCGTCGGCCTGAATGGGTTCGAGCGGAATGGACGTCGTTTCGTCGTGCAGGCTCGGTGTCTCCGGGTTCGTCTGGCAGCCGCAGGGGGCCTACGCGCAGGCGGTGGTCGTGACGGCGACCTTCCGGCTAGAGCCCGGGGAATCGAAGCTGGCGGAGGCGCAGGACGCGCCTAACGACGAAGAGCAGCACTGGAACGACGACGTCGCGCGGAGCCTCTCCGCGGTGAGCGACAAGGTGTCCTAGAAGCCGAGGGCCGACGTGCTGCTGGTGGGGCATGCGTACGCGCCGGGGCAGTAGCCGGTACAATCGTTGATCGCGCAACTCCTAGTGGGCGAGAACGACAAGCCCATCGAGGTCTGGTGCGCTCGCCGAGCGCCGAGAGAAGCAGGCGATGTTCCTTGGCTCGGTCACGATGGCGACGAGCTTCATCCGCCCCTTGCAAGTTGGGCACTCGAGGACATCGATCGTACATGTGCGGCGCAAGAGCTCGGCCCACGGCCGATAGCCGCCACACTTGCGTTTCGGAGCGGCGTCATCGTCCGCCTTCGCAGGCTCTTCTGACTTCGCAGGAGTCCCGACGATGGTCCCCCTTACGTGCTGTCTGCGCCTTGCGCCGCACCGTTCCTCGTTCGCCGGAGCGCTGTGAGCTCAGTTACCGGTCCCCCTTCGCCATGCTCAGCGCGATGCGACGTCAACGGCGAATCGCCACGCCGCGTCAGGGGGCACAAGGCTCCTTCCACGGTCCGCCTCACCTCCTGAAAATTACATCGTATCAACAATTTGGCGCCGATACTACACCGATGGTCGGGCTGCACACTCCGAACCATCCGGGGCGATGGCGACGACGACTGGACCGCGCGCCGCGCCGGTGTATACCCCCCGTGACATGGTGCATTTGGACGAGAAAGTTGAGCCCCTTTTCGCGCAAATCGTTCGCCGCAACCCCGGCGAATCGGAGTTCCACCAGGCGGTCCGTGAGGTCCTGGAGTCCCTCGGCCCGGTGCTCTCGAAGCACCCCGAGCTGACGCGCCAGAAGATCATCGAGCGCATCTGTGAGCCCGAGCGCCAGGTGATCTTCCGCGTGCCGTGGGTCGACGACCGCGGCGAGGTGCAGCTGAACCGCGGCTTCCGTGTGCAGGTGAACAGCGCGCTCGGCCCCTACAAGGGCGGCATCCGCTTCCACCCGACGGTCTACCTCGGGACCATCAAGTTCCTCGGCTTCGAGCAGGTCTTCAAGAACGCGCTCACCGGGATGCCGATCGGCGGCGGCAAGGGCGGCGCGGACTTCGACCCCAAGGGGAAGTCCGATGGCGAGATCATGCGCTTCTGCCAGAGCTTCATGACCGAGCTCCACCGCCACCTCGGCGAGTACACCGACGTGCCGGCGGGCGACATCGGCGTGGGCGAGCGCGAGCTCGGGTACATGTTCGGGCAGTACAAGCGCCTCACGAACCGCTACGAGTCGGGCGTGCTCACCGGCAAGGGCCTCTCGTGGGGCGGCTCGCTGGTGCGCAAGGAGGCGACCGGCTACGGCGCCGTCTACTTCGTCGCCGACATGCTGCGGGTGCGCGGCGAGAAGCTCGCGGACAAGACGTGCGTGGTGTCGGGCTCGGGCAACGTCGCGATCTACGCGATCCAGAAGCTGGAGCAGCTCGGGGCCCGCGTCATCGCGTGCTCGGACTCGAGCGGCTACGTGCACGACCCCGACGGCATCGATCTCGCGCTGCTCAAGCAGGTGAAGGAGGTCGAGCGCGCTCGCATCAGCGAGTACGCGACGCGGCGCGGCCGGCGCTCGCGCTTCGCGCCGGGCGGCAACGTCTGGGAGGTGCCGTGCCAGATCGCGCTCCCCTGCGCGACGCAGAACGAGCTGAACGCGCGCGACGCGGCGACGCTGGTGAAGAACGGCTGCCGCGCCGTCGCCGAGGGCGCGAACATGCCCACCACGCCCGACGGCGTGCGCGTCTTCCTCGAGTCGGGGGTGGCGTTCGGCCCCGGCAAGGCGGCGAACGCCGGCGGCGTGGCGACCTCGGCGCTCGAGATGCAGCAGAACGCGAGCCGCGACTCGTGGTCGTTCGAGCACACCGAAAAGCGGCTCGCCGAGATCATGACGAACATCCATCGCACGTGCTACGACACGGCGGAGGAGCTCGGCGTGTCGGGCAACTATGTGGTGGGCGCGAACGTCGCGGGGTTCCTGCGGGTCGCGCGCGCCATGATCGCGCTCGGCGTGATCTGACGGCTGGCCGCGAGGGAACGGAAACCGCGCACGAGGCGGCCAGACATCGTCCCATGGGAGACGCCAACGCGTGAATACGCCGCTGTCGCCACCTGGAGCGGAGCGGGCTGACGGATCCTCCGTCCAGATCGGCGCGCTCGTTCCGCTCACTCGGCCCGGCTGGGTCGAGGCAGGCCGGCACTTGCTCGCTGGACTCGAGCTGGCCGTTCGTGACGTCAATGACGCCGGCGGGATCGTCGGGAGACCCCTCGAGCTGGTGGTCCGAGACACCGCGGCTGATCCGAAGAGGGCCGCGGCGGCCGTCGATGAGCTGGCTCGCCTGGGCGTGGCTGCCTTGGCGGGGGAGTATCACAGCGTCGTCGCTCGCGCCGCTGCCGCCAGGGCCGACGCCCTCGGCCTGCCGTTCCTCTGCTCGTCAGCGGTCCTCGACGCGCTCACCGACCAGCCGACGGAATGGGTCGCGCGCCTCGCCCCGGCGCAGTCCCACGGCTGGCGGATCTACGCGAATTTCCTCCTTGACGCGGGCCACAGGCGCATCGCCGTAGCAGCCGATTCGAGCGTCTACTGGGCGTCTGGGGTCCGCATTCTGCGGGACTACCTCGCTCCACGCGGCGGCACCGTCATCGAGCTCGACATGCGCGCGCTCGCCCCCGCGGCCGTGTGCGACGAGCTCGTCGACCATCGCGCGACAGCCCTCCTTCTGCTGGTCGGCTACCCGGAGCCGGCGGTGTCGATCGTCACGTCGGTCCGCCGCGACCGGCGCCTCGCCGAGATCATGATGGGTGCTCCGGCCGGGCAACCGGAGTTCGCCGAATGGGCGACGTTGCTGGGCGGCGACGGCGCCGCGATCCCGTTCTTACGCTACCTGCCCGAGCGCCTCAGCCCGCTCGGTGCCCGAGTCGAGGCGGCCCTGCGCGAGCGGCTGGCCGGAGCACCCTCCTTCGTCGCCTTCGAGGGCTACGACACGGTCACCGTCCTCGCCGATGTGCTGCGTTCTCACGGCGCGGACCGGGCGCGCGCCGCCGGATCCTGGGCGCGCGTCGCGGTCGAAGGCACCCGCGGGCAGATCCAGCTCTCCCGCACGCCAGGCGTCAGCGTCTGGCAATGGGCTTGGCCGCCGGTCCAAGTCGTCGATCGAGATCCGGCGGCGCCCGATCGCTTTCGGATCCTTCACGTCGGCTGAGAGCGCGCAGGGGGCCGACGGCCCCAGATCTGAGCTCGCGAGCTGGCCGCGGTGGGTTTTGCGCGGGCTGAGCTGCCCCCGAACTCTGGGCCGCCAGGCGAGCGTGGCCTTTCTCGTTTCGCCGAACAGCGCGCGCAGGCAGCGCACGAGTCAGCCAGGTACAGCAAAACGTTACGACGGCGGCAGCGGGGAGAGGAAAATCAAAGCGCGGTAGCTGCTCCAGGCTCACAGACATGGGTATACGATCCGACCTCACTGGAAAGCGATGGCGATTCCACAGCGTATCCGTGCGCCGAGGTGCCGCCTTCGCGCCACAGCCTGCGGGGTAGTGGTCAAATTTGAACATGAAGGCAGGAAGGCGGGAAGAAAGCATGAATGATCTTCCCGCCTTCCCGCCTTCATGTGGACACTCCCTGGGCAAAGTTGACCACTACCCGACGCGGGCTGGGCAGCGACGGGCGGGGAGCTCGGCGTGGACGCCGCGAGCGAGCGAGAGGGCTTTGCGGGCTGCGTGAGCGGACGGACCGAGGCGAGCCACGGGCTGAGCCAAGCGGCGCTGGTCGAGCCGCTCTCGGAAGGCGGCCCGTTCTCGTCCTCCAGCTGGATACGCGTGGGGGGCGCCAGCGGCGAGACCGTGAACGCGGCCCTGACGATCACCGAAGAGGGGGCGAGAGCCGCGAGAGCTCACGTCCTCTTCCGCGGCCGCCCGGACCACGACGCGCGCCTCTGCGGCCGGGCCGGCGACGCCCCGCGCCGAGGGATCGCGTTGCCCGACCCTCCCCGCAAGGAGGCACCCCGCGAGCTGCGCCACAGTGGGCCAACTCTGCCTCATCGATCGCGGCCGCCGCCGCGCTGCGCCGCTGGCCAGCGGAGCGGCGCCATCCACGGGTGCCCCGGGTCGGCGGGGAGTCGGTGCCACGGGCCGCGACGCGCCTCGCGCCGCCGTGGCATAACACCTGCTCTGCCGGGGCGCATGCGCAAGCTCCAGGTCCTTTCAGCCCTCCTCCCACTCTCCCTGATCTTCGCCGGCTGCGTCTCCGACACAATGGAACCGAATCCACGGTCAGCGTGCAGCGACGGAGGCGCGCCGCCGTGCGTCGCCGCCTCCGACAAAGAGCGGATCCTCGACCCTCAGGTGTCGGACGTCGAGCGCGACGACCTCGCCGACGGCAACACGAGGTTCGCGCTCGACCTCTACCACGAGCTCGGCGCCCAGCCGGGCAACCTCTTCTACTCGCCCTACAGCATCTCGAGCGCGCTGGCGATGACGTACGCAGGGGCCCGCACCGAGACGGAAGAGCAGATGGCGAGCACGCTTCACTTCACGACGCTGTCCCAGGAGCGGCTGCACCCGACGTTCAACGTCCTCAATCGTGTGCTCGAGAGCCGCGGCGAGGGGGCGAGCGGGGCGGGCGGCGGCAAGTTCCAGCTCAACATCGCCAATGCGCTCTGGGGTCAGATCGGCCATCCGTTCCTACCTTCGTTCCTCGACGTGCTCGCGGAGCACTACGGGGCGGGGATGACCCTCCTCGATTTCGCCGGGGCGGCCGAGGCGTCGCGGAAGATCATCAATGACTGGGTGGCCGAGCGCACCGAGGACCGGATCAAGGACCTCCTTCAGCAGAACGATGTCCAGAGCACCACGCGGCTCGTGCTGACGAACGCGATCTATTTCAACGCGGCCTGGAAGTTCCCCTTCGACGAGGACGCGACGGCCCCCGGCGACTTCACGCTGGCGGACGGGTCCAAGGCGTCCGTGCCGATGATGACCAACAAGGCGCCCATGCGGTATCACGAGGACGACGGGTACCAGGCGGTCGAGGTGCCGTACCAGGAAGACCGCCTGTCGATGGTGCTCGTGCTGCCATCGGACCTCGGCGAGTTCGAGGCGGGCTTCGATTTCTCGGCTCTCAGCACCCTCCTCGTCTTCCAGGAGACGCGGGACGTCACCATCACGTTGCCGAAATTCAGGGTGGAGTCGCGGTTCGATCTCATCCCGCCCCTCAAGGAGCTGGGGATGACCGCCCCGTTCTCCAACGCGGATTTCTCGGGCATCGACGGGTCGCGAAACCTGGCCATCAGCGCCGTGGTCCACAAGGCGTTCGTGGACGTGAACGAGGCCGGGACCGAGGCCGCGGCGGCGACGGCGGTGGCGATCGACGAGCGCGCGTCCCCGGCCGCGGCCATCCGCTTCGATCGGCCGTTCGTCTTCTTCATCCGGGACAACGACGCGCGCACGATCCTCTTCGTGGGCCGCGTGGCCGACCCGTCCAGGTAGGAGCTCCGAGCCCGCCGGGGAGCGAGGCCGCTGCCCGCCCCTCGGCGCGCCCCGCCGTGAGCGACGCGGGGGGCGCGGAGGGGCGAGGCGGACGGCGCTCCCGCGCTCTACCAGGTCGCCTGGTGGTAATCGAGGTCCGAGCTGGTCCCGACGGACAGCGTGTAGTCGGAGAACCAGACGTAGACACGCGAGGTGCTGTTCGCGATGTCGATGCCCTTGATCATCGACGCCGACTTGCCAGGCGGCAAGGAGTACGCGGTCGGCGCCTGCACGGCGTCCAGATCCGACGTCGTGCCGATGCTCATCGTGCCATCGTCGTACCAGACATAGACGTTGTCCGACGGGTTGATCGCGATCTCCACGATGTCGGCGATGGTCTTGCCGGGCGGGAGCGAGTAGGCGTACGGGCCGAGGTGCGCGTCGAGATCGCTGCTCGTGCCCGCGCTCACGGTGCCGTCGTCGTACCAGGCGTACACCCAGTCGGTCGACTTCGCGATCGAGAGGGCCACGATGTCGCTCGGGAGCCGGCCGGGCGGGAGCGAGTAGCTGTACGGCGCGTTGAAGTAGTCGAGATCGTAGCTCCTGCCGGCCGCGACCTTCCCGTCCGCATACCAGGTGTACACGCGGTCAGTGCTGGCGATGCCCATCCCGACGATGCTGGCCGGCGTCCTGCCCTCCGGCGGAGAGTAGCCGTACAGCTCCCTGACGGACTGGACGTCGCCTGCGCTCAGGGCGCTCCGCTGGGCGTAGAACACGCTGCCGTCGCTCGCCTTGACCATGGTCGGGAGGTTGGGGTCCGCGGGGAAGGCGAAGGAGCCGTAGAGCATGATGGATCCGAAGTCGAACTCGTCCAGATCGCGCCCGTCATTGCCGCAGTACTTCGTGAAATTGTGCTCTTCGCCCGACAAGATGTTGCCTGAATTGACCGTCACGAACTCGTCACGATCGCATCGGCTCTGCTCGTGCCGGAGCCCCACGGCGTGCCCGATCTCGTGGACGATGTTGCCGAACCCGCACCCCCCCGGGGGCTTGTAGCCCTGCAGCCCGGTCGCCGCGTCCAGATCGACGCTGGTTCCAGAGCTCTTCCTCGCGTCGGTGAACCACGTATAGACGCGATCGTTCGCCGCGATGTCGATCTCGACGATCATGCCCGAGCTCTCTCCGGGCGGCAGCGCGTAGGCGTGGGGCGCCGAGTGCGCGTCGAAGTCCGACGACGTCCCGCTGCTGACGTTCCCGTTCGAGTACCAGACGTAGATGTGGTCCGTCGTCCCCGCGATGCCGATGCCCCGGATGCTGGCGATCGCGTAGCCCGGCGGCAACGAGTACGTCGTCGGCCCCTGGTAATAGGCGAGGTTCCGCGACGTGCCGATCGTGAACTTGCCGTCATCGTACCAGGTATACACGCGGTCGGTCGACGCGATCGACATGGCGACGATGTCGGTCGCCTGATATCCGCTCGGGAGCTCGTACTCATACGAGGCCACGCGCGAGTCGAGATCCGTGCTGGTCCCCACGGAGACGAAGCCGTCGTTGTACCAGGTATACACCCAGTCGCTCGACTTCGCGATGGCGATGCCCACGATATCGGACGGATTTTGCATCTCGGAGAGCTCGATCTTCTGTCTCCCGCCCTTCCTTCCGGCGGGCGAGCGGCACGCGTTCGAAAGGACGAACTCGACGTAGTCGGCCTGGGTCGTGCGGGGGACGAAATCGATGTCCGTGTTCGCTTCCCAGTGGGAGATGGCGCTGTTGACGTTGAGCTGCATGCTCGAGGAGAGATTGCTGTCGATCACGTACGGGATGGTGCGATTGGGCCACCGCAGCTCCCGCAGCATCACTCCAGCTCCTTTCGGCCGCGACTCTAGCTCCTCCGCCGTACCCAGGACGATGTCGCCCTCGTGGACGGCCAGCCCGTCCACCACCTCGTAGTGAAGCTCCTCGGGGCCGTTCCTGCCGTCCACGAGCATCGACCGCTTCTCGCCCTTGCTCTTGGTGTTGAGCTCGGCCGAGATCGACTGGGTGCACGCGAGATCGACGGAGTCGATGGTGCACGCATGCGCCGTGGGGCCGGGGACGTCCGGCCCGGCGTCGCCTCCGCACCCGGCGCCGGCGAGCGCTGCGCCGAGGACGAGCAACGTCGAGCAAGGAAGAGCGCACGTTCTTCTCATCATTTCCTACCTGCTTTCGAGAGACCTGCGTGTCCCGCTCTCGGCGGCTCGCCGCACGACGAGCGAGACTGCGGTCAGCATGCCGTCGACCACCGATCGGCTGGCGGCGCGTCACTACAAGCGACATGCCAGCGCCTCGAGCCGCCACGCGCCGTGAGCTCCGGCGCGTTCAGCGCGAGGATCGACGTCGGCCAGGGCGCGGCGGGGTCGCTCAGGCCTCTTCATGGAGCGGCCGGGGGCGCGCTCTCGGCGTGACATGTCACGCTCTCGCCGTGACATGTCACGCTCGCGGCGTGACATGTCACGCTCGCTCCAGATCCTCGCCAGCGACGCGCCCTCCACGCCCCAGGAGGGCGCCGCCGCCCCGAGGAAGCGGGCGCGTCAGCTGGCGGCGAACTCCCGCTCGTGGATGGAGCGCACCTTCTCCAGCACCCTCGGGCCATGCTCCCGGAACGGGAGATCCATCGCGCGGTCCTTCTTCAAGTGGACGCCCGAGAGCTCCCGGTGCGCGCCGAACGCCCCCTCGTACAGCCGGGAGGCGCCCTGGGTCGGGGGCGGGAAGAAGAGCCTCATCAGCGTCTTCACGAAGAACGGCAGCCCCGACCGCTTCCCCTTCCTCAGCGTGTTGTTGCCCCCTGGATCCACGCTCCGGATCTTGATCCCGTCCTTCTCGAGCAGCGGCGCCACCTCACGCGTCCAGAGGGAGAGCGCGAGCTTGGAGGTCGCGTAAGGGCCGAAGAGCTGCTTGAACGACGCCGGGCGCTCCAGGGCGTCGGGGTCGAAGCGCCTCGTCATGTCGAACGCGCTGGAGGAGGTGTTCACGACCGTCTTCAAGGCCCCCCTCCGCAGCAGGTCCCTGAGCTCCATCGCGATGACGTACGGCGCCACGGTCTGGAGCTCGAAGTGCAGCTCGCGGCCTTGCCTGGAGAAGGTCAGCTCCGGGACGCTGCCGCCGGCGTTGTTGAACAGCACGTCGATCCTCTCTTCGCTCGCCCTGATCGCGCCGAGCGCGCGCCTGAGGCTCTCGAAATCGGACAGATCCGCCCGGTGGACACGGAGCCTGCGGCGCTCGATGCTCTCCCGGATCAGCGCATCGTCCTCGGGGAACCCCGAGCGGTTCAGCGCGATGACCTGAAAGCCCTCCGACAGCAGGCGCCGCGTGAGCTCGAGGCCGATACCGTGGTTTGCGCCCGTGATGAGCGCGATCTTGTCGTGTTCCTTGGTGATCATCGTGGCTCCTGGGAGGGCCGCCTCTCCGCGCGTCCTCCGGCGGACGACGGCCGTGGGCGCGCCGGTCGCCCGAGCCGACCGGCGCGCGTACAACAGAAACGTCGGTGTCCGCAGCAAAGCGGCGTCCGGCGGTGCGCCCGCGCGCGAGGACCCAGGCGCGCGACGATCGCGCCGAGGCATCGGCGCCGCTCCGGGCGCGGCGATGGATGGACTCCGTACCCGTGGACCCGTGGACGCGCGCTCCCTCGCCGGAAATCGCCCGAGATCGCTCGAAGTCGGCGGGGAGCCGCGACAGGGGAAAGAATGTGCTACTGAGTAGCATTTGTCAAGGAGAGGCACCCGGATCCTGCGTGTGGTAGGCTGGCGCCATGACGGAGGGCCAGGCCCCGGGGCTCCGAGAGCGCAAGAAGGAGCGGACGCGCGCGCAGATCATCGAGACCGCGATCGACCTCTTCCTGAAACATGGCTACGAGCAGACGACGCTCGACGAGGTGCTCGGAGCTGTCGAGATCTCGCGGAGGACGTTCTTCCGCTACTTCGAGTCGAAGGAAGACCTGCTCATCGCCTGGATGGACCAGCTCATCGAGGTGGCGTGCGCGTCGATCCGCGCGCGCCCTCGGAGCGAGCCGCCGCTCGTGGCGACCCGCAACGCGGTCCGGGATACCCTCGGCCGGCTCTACGAGGGGAATCTGCCGCGCTTCGTCGCTGTCCAGCAGTTCGTCGCGAAGACGCCGGCGATCCGCGCGAGGCAGAGCGAGCGGCTCGGCCATTGCGCGGAGGCCATCAGCGAGCCGCTGGCCGCGCGCATGGGCCTGGATCCGCAGCGCGACCTCGCGCCGCGGGTGCTGGCGAGCTGCGCGGTCGCCATCATGCAGTGTGCGATCGACGCGTGGCTCGCGCGCGGCGCGACGGAGGATCTCCTCGAGCTCGCCGACGAGGGCTTCCGGGCGCTCGATCGCGAGCACGAGCGCGCCCGGTAGGGCCCGCGCGGCGGCGGCGTCCGGGGCCGACGTCGGCCGTGGACCGGGGGGCCGCCCGAGCGCGAAGGAGGGGGCTCACGCCGCGGAGGGGACAGGCCGCCCGGGCGCCGCCCGCGAGGGACGCAGCAGCCGCGCGAGCCGCGCGGGCAGGAGGCCACGAATCGGCCCGTGGGCGACCTCGCCGGCCGGCAGCCCGAAGCGCTCCAGCAGGGCATTGGCGGCGAGGAAGCCGCTCGCCGTCGCGCGCTCCATCAAGCCGCTCGGGAAAGGGAGCTTCACGTAATCGCCGGCGAGGACCACGGCGGGCACGGGCGTGCGGACGCCGGGGCGGCGCGCGTGGGAGCCCGGGCGAAAGGCCGGGCAGTCGCGCCGGAGGAGGAAGCGCTCGTCGAGGACGCGCGCCGCGGCCGTCTCGGGGTACGCCCGGTGGAGGCTCGAGAGCAGGTCGGCGCGGATCGCGCCCTCGTCCATGGCCTCGGGCAGCGCGTAGCCGTGGAGCTCGACCACGGACCCGCCCGTGGCCCCGGCGATGCGCCGGCTCTCCCCCTCGAAGCGCTCATAGAGCGAGATGTTGTCGAGCAGGCCGAGCCCCGTCGTGCCCGCGAACGGCGCCCGCTCGGGCGCGCACGGGCGATCGAGGAAGAGCCGCCACACGGCGAACGGCGGGGCGACCTCCAGGTTGGCCACGCCGCCCTCCAGCGCGGCGAGCGCGGGCGAGGCGGCGACGAGCCGACGCACCGCCGGGACGGTGACCGCGAGGACGACCCCATCACACGCGAGCCGCTCGCCGGCGCCGAGCCGCACCGCGAAGCGCCCCTCCTCCCGCTCGACGGCCCTGGCCTCGCGCCGGGAGGCGATCGCGACGCCCCGGCTGCGAAGATAACGCTCCATCGGCCGCCACACCGCGGTGCTGAAGGGCTCCTTCACGACGTCGAACACGAGCCCCTCCCGGTTGCCCAGGAAGTAGAAATGGAACATCGCGAGGAGCTCGGCCGCCGAATAGTCGCTGTCCGGATTGAAGAACGAATGCGCGAACACATCGAACAGCATCTGCCGCGCCTCCGGGGCGAGGCGCAGCCCGTCGAGGTATTCCTTCGCGGTCATCGCGTCGAGATCGAGGTACGTTTGCTCCGGATCGAAGGTGAACATCGTGAGCGCGCTCCGCAGGTCGACCCGGAGGAGGTCCGAGAGGCGCACGCTGGGAGAGCGGAGGAGCAGCGCCGCGACGTTGAGCGGCGTGCGCGTGGGGAGGCCGGAGAACGACTCGACCGCGCCGCCGGGGCCGAGCAGCGGATAGTCGGAGAGCGGCGTGAGGAGCGAGAGGTCGGGATCGATGCGCCTGAGCAGCGCCCGCACGTTGGCGTAGTGCCGGAAGAAGGCGTGAAAGCCTCGCTCCATCTCGAAGGCTGTCCCGTCCCGAAGGCGCTCGGTCCACGCCCCGGCGCGGCCCCCGAGGTGCGCCTCGCGCTCGACGAGCGTCACCTCGACGCCCCGCTCGGCGAGGAGCACGGCGGCCGCGGTCCCCGCGAGCCCTCCGCCGATCACGACCACATGGCGCTGGCCCGCACCCCTGCGCGACGTCGACTGCATGTCGTCGGAGCCCCCCGCGGCAGCCTAGGCGATCCGCAGGGCGAGGCAAGGTGCCCAGGGGATCCTCCGGGGGTCGACCGTCCTGGAGATTGATGAGGATCTCGAGGGGTGTCGAGAGGGGCCGTCCGGGGCAAACGAAACCGCGGACGGCCAGACGTCTGACCCATGGATAGCCAGACGCGGGGATCGGCTACTGGGTACAGAGGCAGCGCGTGCAGCCGGACCACCGGCAGACGCCGGTGCCCGGGCCGTCGCATCTGGCGTCGCAATCGCTGTCCTTGACGCACTCCCAACATGCCGCGGGCTGCGCCTCTTCTGCCGCGGGGGCCTCCGTGGCCGCCGCCGCAGGCGCGCCGGCGGCGCACACCCAGAGGCCCACGCCGGAAAGCAAAATCACGGAGGCCAGAGCCCGTCGAACCATCCTCATCATCGTGAGTTCCTTTCGCTCGCGCCTCGCCGGGCAAGGCCCAGAACGAGGAGGCGCTCCGGGCAGCTTATCGATTCGACGCCCCCCGGCCACCGCTATCGTCCAATGAATTGTTAAGAACTATGTTGATCCACCGCGCCCCGCGGCGTCGGCTCACGAGCGCCCGAAGCGCCGCCGGTACTCCTCGGGCGTGACCTGGAGCGTGCGCTGGAATGCGCGCCGCATCCGCTCGTCGGTGCCGAAGCCGCAGTCGCGCGCGAGCTGCTTGATCGACGCTCGCCCCCCCTCCAGACACGAGCGCGCCTGCTCCAGCCGCGCCGCCTCGACGAACTTCGCGGGCGTCGTCTGCAGCGCCCTCGTGAAGGTTCGCGCGAAGTTGCGGGGGCTCATCCCGGCTCTCTCGGCCAGCACCTCGACGCGCAGGTCGGCGTCGAGGTGCCGCAGGGCCCACGCGATCACGCTCCCGAGCGGCCCCGCGGCCGCCTCCTGCGCGCGGAGCGGGCGGCTGAACTGCGACTGTCCGCCAGGGCGCTTGAGGAACACCACCATGCCGCGCGCCACCTCGAGCGCGACGTCGTACCCGAGATCCTCCTCCACCAGCGAGAGCGCGAGATCGATGCTCGCGGTCGTGCCCGCAGAGGTGTAGAGCTTCCCGGACCGCACGAAGATCGCGTCGGGATCGACCTCGATGGCGGGAAACTGGCGCGCGAGCGCGGCCGCCTCGCGCCAGTGGGTGGCGGCGCGGTGCCCCGCGAGCAGCCCCGCGGCGGCGAGGATGAAGGTGCCCGTGCAGACCGCGCCCATGCGCCGCACCTCGGGCGTCGCCGCGCGCAGCCAGCCGAGCAGCCGGGCGTCTCGCATCGCCTCTCGAGGATCGCCCCCCGCGACGAGCACCGTATCGGCGCCGGGGGCCACGTCCTCGAGCGCCTTGTCGGCGACGATCTGCGCCCCGGAGAGCGTCCGGATCACGCCGCCCGACACCGCGGCGATCTCGACGGCGTACGCCGGCGGAGCCCCAGGGCACCTCGCGACGGCGCACGCCGAGGCCAAGGCGAAGACATCGACGGGGCCCATCACGTCGATGGCGCCCGCGCCGTCGTAGGCCACGACCACGATCCTGCGCGTCGGCGCATGCGGGCTCGCGCTCGGCGAGCCTCGCGGAGCGCGCTTCGAGGGACGGGGCCGACTCACGCGACGACGGTACCCGCCGCGCACCCGACCGCAACGACAAAGCACCCGCATTTCCTGCCAGACCGCCCGCCGCGGCGCCGCGCCGCGGGCCGGCTCGCCGCGCGGCGTGCGGCAGAAAATGCAGGTGCTCTGTCCCTCTGCCGTCCCGCGCGGGGCGCATGCTCACGAGCGCCGCTCGCGCCTGCTTCGCGTCCTCGCGAGACCAGAAAGGATTCACGATGAGCGTTCATGACGATGCCTCGTTCACCTTGCCCCTGAGCCTCCCCGTGGAGCGCAAGCTCCAGGTGGCGCTCTTCGTCTGCCCCGGCTTCTTCCTGCCCGACAACATCGGCCTGCAGACGGTGTTCGGGGTCCTGCCCAACGTGGACCTCCACCTCGTGTGGAAGAACAGGGACGAGATCGCGGGCGTCCCGCGCTTCACGACGCGGGCCACCACAGCGTTCAGCGAATGCCCGAAGGCGCTCGACGTCCTCCATGTGCCGGCGGTTCCGCCGCACGTCATGGAGGACAAGGAGTCGCTCGCGTTCCTCGCAGAGTACGGCGGCCGCGCGGCGTGGTTGTCCGGCGTCTGCGCCGGCGCCCTGATGCTGGGCGCCGCGGGCCTGCTCAAGGGTTACCGGGCCACCACGAACTTTCACCTGCACGATCAGCTCGCCTACTACGGCGCGATCCCCACCCAGGGGAACGTGGTGGAAGACCGGAATCGGCTCACCTCAGGGCCGGTGTCCGGCGGGTTCGATCTGGGGCTGCGCCTGATCGGGCGCCTGTGCGGCGACGAGGTCGCCAGGGAGTGCGAGCTGGAGATGGAGTATGCGCCGGAGCCGCCCTACGGCACGGGCAGCCCGGAGCTCGCCGGGCCAGAGCGGACGGCGAGGTCGTTCCAGCGGATGGCGCCGCTGATCGAGGAGACGCGCCAGGTGGGCATCCGCGCCTCCCGGCGGCTGGAGATCGCCTGAGCCGCGCCCCGGGCCGCGCCCCTCCGCCGCCGCGGCCGGCGGCGGTCACGCCCCCGCCGTGACGAACTCGACGAGATCGTTCAGGCTCGCTCCCGCGGCGTCGGCGCTCACGCCGAGCTCCTCGGCCGGCAGGCCCAGGCGGTTGACCCAGAACGTGGGATAGCCGAACCAGCGGGCGCCCGCGGCGTCCCAGCCGGCGAACGGGACGAACAGGATCTCCTCGCGGGCGAGGCCGAGCGCGTCGAGCGCCACCCGGTATGCGCGCGGATCCGGCTTGTAGGTCCGCGCCAGGTCGGTGCTGAGCACGCGATCGAACAGGCCTCCCAGGCCGGAGCGCTCGATCGCGGCGCCGAGCATCCTCGGCGTGAAGTTGGACAGGAACGAGAGCCGGAGGCCCGCGCGCCTCAGCGACGCGAGCGCGGGGAGCGCGTCGGGCCACGCCTTAAGCTCGAGGTACGCCCCGAGGAGCCGCGCCCGCCGCTCCTCGCCGAGATCGAGCCGCAGCGCCCGCTCGGCGAACGCCAGCGCGTCTGCGGTCACCTGCCAGAAATCGGCGTACTCGCGGGCGGCGACCCGGAGCCACGTGTACTCGAATTGACGGGTGCGCCAGGCCTCGCTCAGCAGGGCGCCCTTGCCCGGACAGAGCTCCTCCGCCAGCGCGGCGATCGGCCGCGGATCGAAGATCGGAAAGGCGTCGAAGGCGATGGCCTTGATCTTCCGATCCGGCGCGGGCCCGCGCTCCGCGGCGCACGAGGCGGTCACGGCCGGCGGGGCCGAGCTCAGAAGGCCTGTCGCGGCCGTTCCGGCCACGCGATGGAGAAACGTACGACGACTCGAATGCATGCTGGCCTCGATCGGGTCATCCGACATGAAGTGGGGTAGACGCGCGAGACGCGCGAGACGCGCGAGACGCGCGAGACGCGCGAGACGCGCGCAGCGTCGCGAAGAGAGCTCACGCAGAGAGACGCGAGCGCTGCGCCAGAGACGATCGCGCGAAGGCGTGGAGAGAGCATGCACCCTCCGCCGTTGCCCGGACATCCGCCATCGCCGTATACTCGTCATGCATCTGCGCATGGCGCGGGGCGCTCTCGCGCAGCGGCGCCCCGCGCGAAGACCATGCTCGACTGGGACGATCTGCGCTATTTCCTCGCCGTCGCCCGGCACGGCAGCCTCTCGGCCGCCGCGCGCGCGCTGAAGGTCACCCAGCCGACCGTGGGGCGGCGCATCGACGCGTTCGAGCGGCGCCTCGGGGCGAAGCTCTTCCGGCGCGCGCCGTCGGGGTTCGCGCTCTCGGCCGCGGGCGAGAGCGTGCTCGGCCACGCCGAGCGCATGGAGCAGGGCGCGCTCGCCGCCGAGCGCGCCGCCGCCGGACGCGACGCCGGCCTGACAGGCCACCTCCGCGTCACCGCGTCCGAGTGGCTCGCCGCCCGCGTCCTCGGGCCGCTGCTCGCCCCGTTCCTCGCGCGCCACCCCGGCATCTCCGTCGAGCTCGTCGCGGACGCGCGCTGGCTGAGCCTCCCGCGGCGGGAGGCGGACATCGCCTTTCGCCCCGCCGCGTTCGAGCACCGCGAGGTGTTCCAGCGCGAGGTCGCGCGCATCGGGTTCGGCCTCTACGCGTCGGAGGCGTACCTCGCCGAGCGCGGCCCGCCGGACTTCGACCGGCAGTGCGAGGGCCACGCCCTCGTCACGATGAGCGACGAGCCGCCGGCGGTCGCCGACCTCGCGTGGCTGCGCGCCGTCGCCGCGAAGGCCCGCGTCGCCGCCCGCACCAACGGCCGCGAGGCCCAGGCGACGATGGGGGCCGCCGGGGTCGGGCTCGTCTGCCTGCCGCGCTACCTGGGCGACGCGACGGCGGGCCTGCGCCTGCTCTCGCCGCCGTCGCCGCCGCCCGAGCGCACGCTGTGGCTCGGGGTGCACCGCGACACGCGCGGGGTGCCCCGCGTGAAGGCGCTCGTCGCGTTCGTCACCGACGCCCTCGGGCCGCTGCGAGGCGCCCTCCGGCCGGGCGCGCGGCCGCGCCCGGGCCGGTGACACGCGCCGCCGCTACCGGCCCTCGCTGAGCTGGCAGGCCCGGTGATCTTCGTAGAACGGCGCGCAGTCCACCTGAACGAAGTCGGGGTCGCACGCCGGGTCGCTGGAGGCCATGCACGCGAACAGCGGATCGAGCCACGCCGAGATCTGCTCGCAGCGCGTGACCGACGGGATCTGGACGAGCCCGCCCATGCAGTCGAAGAACGGCGCGGTGAGGTCGTTGCAAGGGCGCGGCGCCGAGAGCAGCTCGTCGCAGGCGTCGCGACAGCCGGGGTCCGGGCAGGCGGTGCCGTCGAAGAGGGCGCAGAAGAAATCGCACGAGGCCCGCGCTCCGCCGCCCGAGCCCGCCGCGCTGGAGCTCGCCGACCGCGGGCCCGCGCCGACGCTCGCGCGCCCGCTCGACGTCGCGCTGGCGCCGGCACCCCCGGAGCCGTCGTCGCCCCCCGGGGAGCCGTCGACCACGACGGCCCCGCCGCAAGCGCTCGACCCCGCGAGGGCGACGAGCGAAGCGAGGAGCGCCGGAAGCAGCGTCGTTCTCATGCCCGGGAGTCTACACCGGTCCCCACCGGCGCGGGCAGGGGCGGGGGGGCGCTCGTCGGGCCGCGCGCTCGCCGGGCGCCCTCGCCGCTCACTCGACGGCTTGCGCCTGCTCGATCGCGTCCTCGCGGCGCTCCCGGCGGTTGCACGCGAGCACCTTCTTGCGGACGCGCACCGCGTCGGGCGTGACCTCGACGAGCTCGTCGCCGTCGATCCACTCCATCGCCGTCTCGATCGTGAGCAGCCGCGGGCTGGCCAGGAGGACGTTCTCGTCCTTGCCGTGGTTGCGCACGTTCGACAGCTTCTTCTCCTTGATCACGTTGACGTCGGTGTCGTTCGGCCGGTTGTGCTCGCCGATGATCATCCCCTCGTAGACCTCGACGCCGGGGACGATGAAGAACATGCCGCGCGGCTGGAGGTGGTGCAGCGCGTACGGGGTCGCCACGCCGGCGCGATCGGCGACGATGGCGCCGGTCGGGCGGCGCATCATCGGGCCGCCCCAGGGCGCCCAGCCGTCGAACATCGTGTTGAGCAGGCCCGTCCCGCGCGTCGCCGTCAGGAACTCGCCCCGGAAGCCGATGAGCCCGCGCGACGGCACCCGGAACTCGAGGCGGGCGCGCCCGAAGCCGGGGTTCGTCATCTTCACCATCCGGCCGCGCCGGGTGCTGAGGCGCTCGGTCACCACGCCGACGTAGGTGTCGGGCACGTCGACGACCACGAGCTCGATCGGCTCCATCACCTCGCCGTTGATCTCGCGCGTCACGACCTCGGGGTTCGAGAGCTGCATCTCGTACCCCTCGCGCCGCATCGTCTCCACGAGGATCGCGAGCTGGAGCTCGCCGCGGCCGAGCACCACGAACGTGTCGGGCACCTCGGTCGGCTCCACCCGGATCGCGAGGTTCTTCATCGCCTCGCGCTCGAGCCGCTCCTTCAGGTGACGGCTCGTCAGGTACTTCGACTGCTTGCTCTTGCCGGCGAACGTCGACGTGTTGACGCCGATCCTCATCTTGATCGTCGGCTCCTCGACGACGATCCGCGGCAGCGCCTCGGGGGTCGCCGGGTCCGCGATCGTGTCGCCGATGGTGACCGACTCGAGCCCCGCGATGGCGATCACCTCGCCCGCGGCGGCGCTCTCGACCGGGACCCGCTTCAGCCCCTCGTAGGCGTAGAGCATCTTCACGTAGCCGCGCGACTGGCCGCCCTCGCCGAGGAGCGCGACGTCGGCGCCGGACCGGGCGGTGCCCCGGACCACGCGGCCGACCGCGAGCCGGCCCACGTAGTCGTCGTGGGTCGTGTTGCAGACGATGACCTGGAGCGGCCCGTCGGGGTCGCCGGAGGGGCCGGGCACGCGCTCGAGGATGGTCTCGAAGAGCGGCTCCAGGTCCTTGGCCTCGTGCTCGAGCTCGCGCTTCGCCTGGCCGAACTTCGCGATCGCGTAGAGCGTCGAGAAGTCCATCTGCGCGTCGCTCGCCTCGAGGTCGCAGAAGAGGTCGAACACCTCGGAGAGCACCTCGTGGGCGCGCGCGTCGCTCCGGTCGATCTTGTTGATGACCACGATGACCGGGAAGCCGCGCTGGAGGCACTTCGAGAGCACGAACCGCGTCTGCGGCAGCGGGCCCTCGGCGGCGTCGACGAGGAGCAGCGCCCCGTCGGCCATCATCAGGGTGCGCTCGACCTCGCCGCCGAAGTCGGAGTGGCCGGGCGTGTCGACGATGTTGATCTTGACCCCGCGGTACCGGATGCTCGTGTTCTTCGCGAGGATGGTGATGCCGCGCTCCCGCTCGAGGTCGTTCGAGTCCATGACGCGCTCGGCCACGACCTCGTTCTCTCGGAAGGCGCCCGACTGGCGGAGCATGTGATCGACGAGGGTCGTCTTCCCGTGGTCGACGTGGGCGACGATGGCGATGTTGCGGAGGTCGTTACGCGGCATATACGGCGGCGGCCGTGTAGCACGCGACCCACGGAGGAGCGAGCCCATCCTCGCCAGAGCCCGAACGTTCGGCCCGCGCGGACGTCGCTCGGCGAGCGCTCGGGTTCACGTGGCGCCGCGCGGGCAGGAGCCCGCGCGATGCGGGCGCGTGGCGACGGACGCGGCGCGGAGCGGGCGAGGTGAGCGGGAGCGATTGACAGCCGGAGGCGCATCCTCGTAGGGTGCGCGCCGCGCTGGTGCCTGGGCGCTCGCTCAGGCTGAATAGGGAACCCGGTGAAATTCCGGGGCTGCCCCGCAGCGGTAAGCGAGAACGACCTCCACGACACGCACTGGCCCGATGAGGGCTGGGAAGCGGTGGACAGTAGGAAGCCGGCCCAGCCGGAGCGCTCGCGAGCCCGAAGACCTGCCCGCGCCCGGCGACGGGGACACATCCGACGCCGGTTCGACCTGGGAGCCTCGAGGGAGGCGGTGAGGTCCGAGCCGGTGCAGCCCTGCGCACGTCCCGGATCCCGAGCCGCCCCCGCGTTGCCTTTCGGTCGCCCGCGGGGGCGAGAGGTCGGTCCAGGGCATCGCGCCGTGGGCGTCCTTTTTCCTCCTCGCGGAGCTCGATGCGAGCGGCCCGGCGCCGCTCCGCGCGATGGCGCGAAGGAGGACATGAATGCTGCGCGAGAACGTCACGAAGGGCCACGGACACCGCCATCGACTCCCTCGGATCGCCGCGCTGGCGATCGTGCTGTCCGCCGCGCGGCCAGCGCGGGCCCAGGGAGAGCCCATCGAGGTCACGGTGCACGCGGAGAAGCCGGGCAGCGAGGCGGCCTCGCGCGTCTCGGTCGGGCACCGCGAGCTCGAGCTCAGGCCGAGGCTCCGGCCGGGCGACCTCCTCGAGTCGGTCCCCGGGCTCTTCGCCGTGCAGCACGCCGGCGGCGGCAAGGCGAACCAGTACTTCCTGCGGGGCTTCGACGCCGACCACGGGACGGACGTCGCGTTCTTCGTCGACGGGGTGCCCGTCAACCTGGTCAGCCACGGCCACGGGCACGGCTTCACCGACCTCTATTTCATGATCCCGGAGCTCGTGATCGGGCTCGACGGTTACAAGGGGCCCTACTACGCGAGCATCGGCGATTTCGGCACGGCCGGCGCCGTCAACCTCCGCTTCGCCGAGAAGCTCGACGAGAGCTCCGCGCAGCTCGGCGTGGGGCAGTACGGCATCCTGCGCGGCCTCGTGATCGCCTCGCCGGAGCTCGGCGACGACTGGCGCGCGGTGGCCGCGGCGGAGGTCTACCGGAACGACGGGCCGTTCCAGAGCCCGGAGCGGCTCGAGCGCTTCAACGTGTTCCTGAGGGCGACGCGCGACCTCGGCAGCACCGGCAAGGTCCAGGCGACGTGGATGTCCTACGGCTCGACCTGGTACGGCTCCGGCCAGATCCCGGCGCGCGCCGTGTGCGGCGAGGGGGAGCAGGGCGGCCTGAACCCGCCGCCCTCCGCCTTCGGGCAGCCGTGCGTCGATCATTTCGGCGCGGTCGATCCGACCGAGGGCGGCTCGACCGCGCGGCACATGGCGTCGGTCTCCGCGTCGACCGCGTGGCGGGACGCCGACCTGAGCGCGATGGCGTACCTCCTGCGCTATCGCTTCACGCTGTACTCGAACTTCACGTTCTTCGCCGAGGATCCGGTCCACGGCGATCAGATCGAGCAGAACGACGACCGCACCGTGCTGGGCGCCGACTTCCGGCTCCGCAAGCAGATCGAGCACCGCGGGGCGAGGTTCACGACGTCGCTCGGCGCGCAGATCCGCGCGGACGCGATCGACAAGTCGCTCCACCACGACGAGGCGCGCGAGCGGCTCGAGGAGCGGGATCGGACCCACGTCGACGAGGGCCAGATCGGCGTGTACGTCGAGCAGGACGCCCGGCTCCGGCGCTGGCTCCGCCTCGTGCTCGGCGTGCGCGGGCAATGGATCGACGTCAACGTGGACGACCTGCGCGAGGACCTCGAGGGGACGGGGAGCAGATCGAGCGGCGCGCGGGGGCAGATGCAGCTGCTGCCGAAGCTCACGGCGGTCGTCTCGCCGGTGGGGGGGCTCGATCTCTTCGCCCACTACGGGCGCGGCTTCCACTCGAACGATGCCCGGGGCGCGGTGCTGGGCCAGGGGGCGGCGACGCTGATCACCCCGGCGAAGGGCTACGAGGTCGGCGCGAGGGTCGCGCCCGTGCGCGGGCTCTCGCTGAGCGCGGCCGGGTTCCTCCTCGACCTCGACTCCGAGCTGGTCTGGAGCGGCGACGCCGGCGAGACCGAGGCGTCGGGGGAGACGCGGCGCTACGGGATCGAGATCGGCGCGCGCTACCGGCTCGGGAGCTGGCTCTTCGCCGACGTGGACGCGACGTTCACCCGCGCGCGCTTCCGCGCGAACGCCGGCAACGGGAGCGCGGTCGCCCTCGCGCCGACGCGGACGCTGACCGCGGGCATCGGGGTGCGCAGGGCGTTCGGCGCGCTCACGCCGTTCGCGGCGCTCCGGGTGAAGGCGATCGGCGCGCGGCCCGCGACCGAGGACGAGGCGCTCACCGCCGAGGGGTTCACGGTGGTCGACGCGAACGCGGGGCTCCGGTGGAGGAACGTCGAGGCGGCCGTGGACATCCAGAACCTCTTCGACGCGACGTGGCGCGAGGTGCAGTTCGCGAGCGACTCGCGGCTGCCGTACGAGCCGGCCGCGGTCACGGGGATCCACTACTCGCCGGGGTGGCCGTTCACGGCGATCGGGCGGGCGACGCTGTACTGGGAGTAGCCAGCGGCGCCCTCCGCCGTCGTTCGTCGCCCAGCGTCTTCGTCTTTCGTCTTTCGTCTCCCGTCTTCCGTCTTCCGTCTTCCGTCTCCCGTCTCCCGTCTCCGGTCTCCGGTCTTCGTGCGCGTGCGCGTGCGCGTGCGCGTACTCGTTCCATTCGAACCATAGCGAGCACGCGCACGCGCACGCCTGAGGATTGATCACATCTTCCCCATAGTTTGGCGGGAAATCTCGGCCGCGGCATTCCAGCCGGCTTCCAACGTCAACAAGGTTTGCATGCCTCGCGCAAGCGTCTGCCATCCGGGCGCACCGTTCTGCTTGAGGTGACCTCCAAGGCCAGCGACGGCATAGAGCGCGTCGCGCACGGTGGCGCCTTCGGTGGGCATCTTCTTGGGCTGAAACTGCCGTAGCAGCGCCGTTTGCGCTGGGTTGAGCACCTCGTCGGCCGGAGCGTTGGGTCGGAGCCGCGACAGCGCGCGCAGCTGCAACATCTGCCAGGCGATCGGGACGAAGAGGGCCAGCGCGTTCGTCAGACTCTCAAAGCTCTCGAGCTGGCGCGTTTCGAAGGAGCAGCCGGTCTTCAGGGCCTTGAAAAACTCCTCGATGAGCCATCGGGCGCGGTAGTGGTCGACCACCGCTGCGATCTGCTCCTTGGTCTGGATCGGCTCGTTGGTGGCCAGCACCCAAGCTACCGGCTCCTGTCCGGCAGGCGCATCGAGCTCCCGCACGACCACGAGGTTTACCCCGAGCTCGTGGGGCATCTGCTCGGACAGGTACGGCGGGCGCCGCAGCGCCAAGCGCGTGGCGCTGATGCCCAACGTCGCCGGCCGAGCGTGGCGGTCGGGATGCGCGCGCCCCTGCCGTGGCGCAGAGCTGGCGCGGCGTTTGGAGAGCGCGACCTCGCGCTCCAGCTTGATGGGCAGCTCGCCCAGCGCCTCGCTCAGTGGCATCAGGCCGATGTCCTCGAGCGGCTCGTCCTGGTCATCCAGCTCCCACACCAGCCGGTCACGCGCAACGCGTACGACGAAGCGCCGGCCTTGTTGGCTCATCGCGCTCAAGAGCGGGTAGGCATCCGCCTCGCGATCCATCACGTGCACCAGCGAGCAGCGACCCTCGACCGTTCGCTCGACCTCCTCCACTTGCCGCGCCCAGCGGGTGGATTCCTTGTCGTCGATGCGCGCGTAGTCGCCGCCGTTCAGCTTTTTCTTGCGCTGCCCGGACCGCGGCGAGCTCGTGCGTGCCCAGCATTCCAGCCCGATCAGACCGAGCGGCAGGTTGACCGCATCCTCGGCCACCGCCAGCGTCGCGTGCGCAAAGAAGCCGCGCGCTTCGCTGCGGCCACGCAGCGGGCCGAGCCCCTTGCGCTCGACCTCGCCGTCGAACTCGAACTCGGTCGTGTCGTGCACCGCACGGACCGTCCTATGCCCGGCCATGCGTTCGACGGTCTGCTCCGCGTGCGCTCTCACGAGCGCACCATACGCGACGCGTTTGTTGCCGAGGAGGCGGTAGAGCCCCTCCAGCTCCGCGTCCGTCTTCATCGCGTCGGGAAGACTATCCCCAGGGGACTCGCTGAGCCGCGTCACGATCCGGCGGACACGCTCGTGAAGGCGAGCATCGCCCAGCTGTACCGCCTGGAACTCATCGGCGATCGACTGTGCCGCCGCTGACAAACCCGAATTTCTCATCTCCTTTCGGACGCTTGGCGCGGACGAAAAGGATCAAGATGTGCGGGATCTTCAGACGCGCACGCGCACGCGCACGCGGAGGCCAGACGAAGGACGAAAGACGAAGGACGAAAGACGAAGGACGGAAGAGGGAAGACGAAGCACGAAAGGAACGAGCCGCTCGGGTCCCTGAGCTGCCTGAGAGGGGATCACCTTTTTCGATCCCATCAAGGGCAGAGACCAACCCCTCGCAGCCAGCGTACGCCGAGGCTCAACGCCCGCTGTAAGCTCCGCCCGGTTCCCCCGTTGCGAGGAGGTGCTCCGCGGCCCGACGCCGCGGCGACCTCACGAGGGCCGCCATGCTGTCCTTCCTCCGCCCGATTGCCGATGCAATGCGTTGTCTTGCGCCCACCGCGCCCCTCCTCGCGTCCCTTGCGCTCCTCCTCCTGGGCTGCGCCCCCCGCCTCGTCCCGTTCACCCACGAGCTCCGCGTCCAGCACGGCCTCTCCGACAGGGACGTGAAGGGCCTCCAGTTCTACGTCTCGCACGAGATCGCGCTGCGCCGCGAGCTCACGGCCGAGAGCTCGCGCATCACGAGCAGCCACACGCTCCTGCTCGTCTCCGGCAAGGTCATCGAGGAGGTCGTCGTCGAGGAGCGCACCCCCGGCGTCGTCGTCGGCGCGCGCGGCGGCGTGCTCTCGGTGAGCTTCGAGCCCGGCACGTCGCTCACGTTCTCCGCAGCCCCCGACCCAGACCCCCCCGCGCCCGCGTCGCCATTCCCCGGGTTCGCGACCCCGCCCGATCCGTTCCCCGGCAACGCCGCGCCGCTCCTCGCGATCCCGAGCGCGGCGGGCGAGGCTGCGACCCTCGGCGGCAACTACTGGCTCGCGGCCGGACCGGGCGGTGAGGTCCGCTACCAGGGCAAGGCGTTCTCGGCGATCGAGGACAGCCTGCGGGCCCACCTCCTCATCGACGCCGACGCGCTCGAGGAGGTCGCCCTGCGCCGCACGGTCCTCCCCGGCGTGCGCCTCTCCGGCCGGTGACTCGTCACGGCGCCGCGAGGTGGTGCTTCATCGCCTCCGTGAGCCAGTCCCACTCCGGCGCCCGCCCCGCCTGGGCGGTCTGTCCGTTCATGATCGCGACGAGCTCCCAGTACCGCGACGCGCGCGGGTCGTGCTTGCGGTACCTGTCGCGCAGCGAGGCGCGGAACGCCTCGTCGGCCGGCTTGCCGGCCGCCGCGGCCAGCCCCGAGACGAACGCCTCGACGATCGGCGCCGCCGCGGCGGACGACGGCGCGACGCCGCGAGCGCCGGCGTCGCGCGCGGCCCGGGCCGCCTCGTCGTTCGCGCGCTTGTAGGCCGCGAGATCGAAGCCCCCGTCCCACGTGCTCGCGGCCGCCGCGCGCATGCCCTCGACGAACGTCGGATCCGACAGGATCCCGGAGAGCTCGATCCACGCGTCGAGCTGCGCGGGCGTGGGCTCGTCCGGCAGCTCCGGCGCGCTCGCCTCGATCATCCCGCGGACCCACTGCTCGTCGATGGGAATCCCGTCCGAAACGCGCGCGAAGAAGCGCTCGACGGTGGCTCTCCTCTGCTCATGCGATAACCGAGTCACGGCGCATAACCTCCCGATTTCCTGCTCGGTAGGCTCCGAGCGCAGCGCGGCGCGGAGCGCGGCGGCCACGCGGCGCAAGGCCGCCATCTGCGCCTCCACCGCGGTGAGGCGCAGCCGGAGCGCGTCGCCCAGCGCCATGTCGCGGGAGAGCACCGCCCGGATCGCCTGCAGCCCCAGCCCCGCCTCGCGCAGGGTGCGGATCAGATCGAGCCGGACGACGTCGCGCTCGGCATAGAGCCGGTAGCCGCTCCGCGACCGCGCCGACGGCGGCAGGAGCCCCTCGTCGGAGTAGAAGCGGAGCGTCTTCACCGGAATCCCCGTCCGGCGCGACAGCGCGCCGATGGTGAGCCGCTCCTTCGCCACGACCCCACCCTGAGGTCTCCAGCGGCTGGAGAGTCAAGCGCCAGCGCCCACCGTCCTCCGCCGGCGCCGCGCCCGCGCCGCCGGCCGCCGTTGCGAAGCCGCGCGCCCTGGGCTTCCATGCCGCCGGCCCCGTGAGCACCCCGCCGCCCCCCAAGCTCCGCGCGCCGCGCACCCCGCGCGCCCGCGCCGAGCTCGTCGCGACCGGCTGGGAGCTGTTCTCGGCCCTCCTGTTCCTCTCCGCCGTCGTCCCCGCGGCCCTCACCACGCCGTGGCCGGCGATCCTCCTGCTCGCCTCGATGGCCCTCTCGGCCGCGCTCTCGGGCGTGCTCGTCCGCCGCGGCGACCGCGGCTTCGCCATCGCCGCGGCGATCCGCACCCTGTCGTGGCCGCTCGCCGTCTCGCCGCTCGCCCTCCTCGGCGCCCCCGCGGCGCCCGCCTCCTGGCCCGGACCGCTCGGGATCGGCCACGCCACGCCGCCGTCGTGGCTCGGCCTCCTGGTCACGGCCGTCGCCTTCGGCGTCATGGCCGGCGGCATGCGCCTCGCCATCTACCGCAGCCTGCTCCACGCCGACGCCGCCGACGGCGGCGCCTCCGAGGCCGCCTCCGCGCGCGCCCTCGCCGCGGCGCTCCGGCCCCGCCTCGCCGAGTCGGCCACGGCCGCCGGCATCGTCGGCGGCCACGTCATGCTGCTCTTCTGCGTCGCGTTCCTCCGCACCCAGAGCCAGGTCGTGTTCCAGGCGTGGTTCGAGGTCGTCCCCCTCCTCGCGCTCTCCGGCACCCTCGGCTTCACCCTCGCCGTACGCCCCGCCACGGGCGCGATCGTCGCCGCCCTCCGGGCCGGCCCGTCCGGCGACCGCGCCCTGCTCGCCCGCGGCCTCGCCCGCGCCGAGCGGCTCCCCGACGTCCTCGCCTCCCTGAACTTCGCGCTCTGGCTCGGGTGCACCGCGATCGGCATCGCCTACGTGCGCCCCGGCGCCACCTTCCGCCCCGGCGCCCCCTTCAGCGCCGCCGACGCGCTCATGCAGCTCGGCTTCGGCGCGCTCTTCGCCTTCGGCGTCTCGTTCTACCAGCGCGCCTGGCACAGGGACTCCGTCGCGCGGGCCGTCGACCTCCTGCGCGCGTGGACCGGCACCCCCGAGCGCGGCGGCGCGCCCCCGACGCCCCTCCGGCGGCGCATGCTCCGCGACTTCGGGCTGCCGCTCCTGTTCACCGGGCTCCTCTCGCTCTTCTCCTCCATCGGCCTCTACCGCGCGCTCGCGACCGGCTCGTCGTTCAACGAGGACTTCAACGCGATCACCGCGCTCTTCGCCTCGTTCTCCCTCCTCGTGCTCGCCGCCCTCGGCGTCGTCGCGCGGGCGGCGCGCGAGCTCTCGCGGCCGATGGCGCAGCTCGCCCGCGCCGCCGACGAGGTCGCGCGCGGCGAGCTCGGCGCCGCCGTGCCGCGGCTGTCCGGGCCGAAGGAGGTCGTGGGCCTCGGCGAGAGCGTCGAGCGCATGCGGCAGGCGCTGTCCCGAACGATCGCCGAGCTCGAGGGCGAGCGCGCCGGCCTCGAGGAGAACGTCGCCGCGCGCACCGCGGAGCTCACGCGCGCCCTCTCCGAGCTGAAGCGGACGCAGGCCGCGCTCATCCAGGGCGAGCGGCTCGCCTCCATCGGCGAGCTCGTCGCCGGCGTCGCGCACGAGATCTATAACCCCCTGAACGCCATCGCCGGCGCCGCCCAGCCGATCGAGGAGCTCGCCGCGGAGCTCCGCGCCGTCCTCGACGCCTACCGCGCCGCCGAGCGCGAGCTCCCGGACGACCGCCGCCGCGCCCTCGAGGCGCTCCGCGAGCAGCTCCAGACCGAGGCGGCGCTCGACGACCTCGTCGGCATCTCCACCCTCGTCCACCGCGCGGTCGAGCGCAGCGTCCGCATCGTCACCAACCTGAAGAGCTTCTCGCGCGTCTCCGGCGAGCCGCTGCCCGTCGACCTGCACGCCGGGCTCGAGGAGACGCTGCTCCTGCTCGGCCCGCGGCTCCGCCAGGCGCGCATCGAGGTGGTCCGGCGCTACGGCGAGCTGCCGCCCGTCACCTGCCGGAGCGGAGAGATCAACCAGGTCTTCATGAACCTCCTCGTCAACGCCATCCAGGCGCTGGAGGAGGCGAGCGCCGCGCCGGCCGCGCCGGCCGGGGCGGAGGAGGCGGAGGGCGCCGGCGGCGCGGCGAAGGGCCCGCCCGGCGCGCCGGTGATCTGCGTCGAGACCTGGGTCGACGAGGACATGGCGGCCGTCGCCATCTCCGACAGCGGCCCCGGCGTGCCGCCCGACCTCGCGCAGCGCATCTTCGATCCGTTCTTCACCACGAAGCCGCGAGGGCAGGGGACCGGCCTCGGGCTCTCCATCTCGACGGACATCGTCCGGCGGCACGGCGGCACGCTCGCCCTCGCCCCCGCGGACGGCCGCGCTGGAGATCTGCGCTGCGGCGCGCCCGCCGGGGCGCGCTTCGTCTGTCGCCTGCCCCTCGATCCTCGCCCGGGGAGCGCCCGCCCGCAAGGCGATGCGCCCCCGCCTGCACGGCCGTCGTCGGACGGCGGACCGGCCCCGCGGACGGCGGAGGCGCGCCCCGCTCCGCGGACAGCGGAGGCTTGAACCAGCGCGCAATCGGCGCCGGTCTCCCACCCCACCTCCACGCGGAGCGCGCTCCAGATTCCTCCGCACCCGACCGCGGCCCCGTAGACCGGCTGTTTCAAACCGGATACGTTCAGCGAGCGATCCGACTCACCGCACAGCGCAATAAGGCCCCTGAGAGACGCGAACGGCTCTCCGGGGAGCGCTGAGGAGAAACGAAGGCACCATGGAGCGCGCGATTCAGCGACCGGCAGGTCCCAAGGCTTCGAGCACCGATCCGTTGATCGGTAAGGTCGTGGCCGGCCGGTACCGGCTCGAGGCACGGCTTGGCGAAGGCGGCATGGGCGTCGTTTACCGCGCCCGTCACGTGCTGATCGACCGGGTCGTCGCCCTGAAGCTCATCCGGCCCGATCTCCGCGGAGAGACCCATCTCCGCGCGTGGATGCTGCGCGAGGCGCGCGCCGCAAACCGCGTTGATCACGCCCACATCATCGATATCCACGACATCGGCGAGACCGAGGAGGGCGAGCTCTACCTCGTCATGGAGTACCTCGTCGGCACGCCGCTCTCGGCGGAGCTCGCGCGCGGCCCGATGCCGATCGCGCGGTCGGTGGACATCCTCGAGCAGATGTGCGCCGCGCTCGCGCGCGCCCACGACCTCGGCGTCGTGCACCGCGATCTCAAGAGCGACAACATCCTGCTCACCCACCGCGGCGGCCGGAAGGACTTCGTCAAGATCCTCGACTTCGGCCTCGCCGCCATCGCGCGCGACCCGCGCCTCGCCCCGAAGGGCGCGGTGTTCGGGACGCCCGAGTACATGTCGCCGGAGCAGGCCCGCGGCGAGGAGGCGACGGCGCAGTCGGACCTCTACGCGCTCGGCGTGCTCTTCTTCGAGATGCTCACCGGGCAGCTCCCCTTCCGCGCGAACGACCGCGACACCCTGCTGGAGATGCAGCGGACCCACGCGCCGCCGCGCCCCCGCTCGATCCGCCCCGACGCGCATTCGCAGGGCGAGGCGATCGTGCTGCGCCTGCTCGAGAAGGACATCCGCAAGCGCTACCGCGACGCCCACCACCTCCAGGAGGAGCTGAAGGCGCTCCAGCGCGGGCTCCCGGCCCACGCGTGGGAGGTCGAGGGCGGGGACGGCGTGCCGGTGCCCCCGCCGCCGCCGCCGCCGCAGAGCGCCGGCGTCATCGAGTGGGCGAGCCGCGCGGCCCTCTTCTCGCGCATGGTCTCCCGCGCCTACCCGTCCGGGCAGGTGCCGCAGGAGGTCCAGAACGGCCTGGCGCAGGCGTGGGACCTCGCCGCGCGCGCCAACAAGCTCGAGGGCGAGGTCGCGAGCCTCACCCGCAAGCTCGAGGCGCTCGAGCGCCGCGGCCGCGCGCTGCGCGCCGAGATCGGCCGCAAGGTCGAGGAGCTCGCGCACGAGGAGTCGCGCGTCATGCGCGAGGCGATGGCCGACGGCGAGGACGTCGAGAAGGTCCGCGTCGAGCTCGCCGCCGCCGAGAAGCTCGCGCTGTCCGCCCGCCAGCTCGCGGACGCGGCGGCCCGCCAGGGCAACCACGATCCGCTCGTCTACGAGCGCGCGGGCGCCGCCGGCGCGACCGCGCAGGCGAAGCGCGAGCAGCTCGGGCGCTACGAGCACAAGAAGAACGCGCGCGAGGCGAACGCGCGCGACCTGCGCCGCCAGATCGACGAGCTCCGCGCCCAGCTCGCCCGCTACGCCGAGGCGCTCGAGGAGGACCTCGCGCAGGGGCGCGAGCGCGTCGCGGCGCGCACGCGCGAGGGGCTCGCCTACGAGAAGTCGTTCAGCGAGGCCTCGAACCTGCTCCTCAGCCACCTCCGCAACAAGCCGGAATGCCGGGACCTCGTGGCGGAGCTCCTCACCTCCCACGCCAGCCCCAACGCGGACTCCGGCTCGGATCAGCGGCTCTCCGGCTCGGACCGGAGGCTGAACAACGCGACCGAGCGCAACTGAACAGGGCTGAACGCGACAATCGGTGAAGGAGCGCGCCAATGCGCGCTCCGCTCCATCCTCCACCGCGATCTCCCCGCGCTCCGCGCCATCCTCCTACGTAATCTCCCTACGTGATCTCCTGACATCGCGGCGCTGACAAGCGCTCTCGTCGTGCGCGCGCATCGCACCCTCTCGACGGCGTCTGCCACACATGGTAGCTAGCGCGCGCCTCGGCGTTCCCGGTCGAGGCGGGGGGCTTGCGAGGAAACTCTCTGGGCGCCCCGCCACCACCGGCCGCTGAGGGACGAGGCTGTGCTGAAGCGTCGGCGTTAGAGCAAGATCCCTCCGGCAGCGCGCCGGTCCTTCCCCTTTACGCAGGCGGCCAACCCCTCGGAACCACGAAGCTGCGGGCGGCGATAGCGCCGTCCCCTGCCTCGGATTTTGCGATGGAGGCACACCGTCCATGAACGTCATCCGGTCTCACAAGGCCTGGCTCGCACCGCTGCTGGCCGGGCTCGCTGCGCTCGCCCTGCTGCTCAGCGGCGGGCTCGCCAGCGCCAGCGAATCTGATCTGGTCCTCCCCGACCTAGGCACCCAGTCGTTCGGTGGCATCGACGGCCGCACGCTCCTCTTCGCGGGCATCGGCGTCTGCGCCCTCGGGTTCGTGTTCGGGCTCGTCATCTTCTCGCAGCTGAACAAGCTCCCCGTGCACCGCGCGATGCGGGAGATCTCGGAGCTCATCTACGAGACCTGCAAGACGTACCTCGTCACGCAGTTCAAGTTCATCCTGGTCCTCGAGGTCCTGATCGGCGCGGTCATGGTCCTCTACTTCGGGGTGCTGCGGCACATGGAGGCCACGAAGGTCGTGGTCATCCTGCTGAGCAGCCTGGTCGGCATCGCCGGCAGCTGCGGCGTCGCGTGGTTCGGCATGCGCATCAACACGTTCGCGAACTCGCGCGCCGCGTTCGCGAGCCTCAAGGGCAAGCCGTTCCCGACGTACGCCATCCCGCTCAAGGCGGGCATGAGCATCGGCGCGGTCCTCATCAGCACCGAGCTCATGCTCATGCTGGTGATCCTGCTCTTCATCCCCGGCGACTACGCCGGTCCGTGCTTCATCGGCTTCGCCATCGGCGAGTCGCTCGGCGCCTCCGCGCTCCGCATCGCGGGCGGCATCTTCACGAAGATCGCCGACATCGGCTCCGACCTCATGAAGATCGTCTTCAACATCAAGGAGGACGACGCGCGCAACCCGGGCGTCATCGCCGACTGCACCGGCGACAACGCCGGCGACTCGGTCGGCCCGAGCGCCGACGGCTTCGAGACCTACGGCGTCACCGGCGTCGCGCTCATCTCGTTCATCCTCCTCGCCGTCCCCGACACGGGCGTCCAGGTCCAGCTGCTCGTCTGGATCTTCGTGATGCGCATCGTGATGGTCCTGGCGAGCATCGGCTCGTACCTGCTCAACGAGGCGATCGCGAAGGCGTCCTACGGCAACGCCGACAAGATGAACTTCGAGGCCCCGCTGACGCGCCTCGTCTGGCTGACCTCGATCGTGTCGGTCGCGCTCACGTACGCCGTCTCGGCGTTCATGATCCCGAACCTCGGCGGCGACACGACGCTCTGGTGGAAGCTGTCGACGATCATCACCTGCGGCACCCTCGCGGGCGCCATCATCCCGGAGATGATCAAGATCTTCACCTCGACCGAGTCGCGCCACGTCCGCGAGGTCGTGACCGCGTCGCGCGAGGGCGGCGCCTCGCTGAACGTGCTGTCGGGCCTGACCGCCGGCAACTTCAGCGCGTACTGGATGGGCCTCGTCCTGGTCGTGCTGATGGGCATCTCGTACTACTTCTCGGCCCAGGGGCTCGAGCGGCTCATGATCGCCGAGAGCGTCTTCGCCTTCGGCCTCGTGGCGTTCGGCTTCCTCGGCATGGGCCCGGTGACCATCGCGGTCGACTCGTACGGCCCGGTGACCGACAACGCGCAGTCGGTCTACGAGCTCTCGCTCATCGAGAACGTCCCGAACGTCGAGGCCGAGCTCAAGAAGGACTTCGGCTTCACCCCGAACTTCGACAAGGCCAAGCACTACCTCGAGGAGAACGACGGCGCGGGCAACACGTTCAAGGCGACGGCGAAGCCGGTGCTCATCGGGACGGCGGTCGTCGGCGCGACGACGCTGATCTTCTCGATCATCGTCGTGCTCACGAACAAGCTGACGACGAACGTGGACAAGCTCTCGCTGCTCCACCCGCCGTTCCTGCTCGGCCTCGTGACGGGCGGCGCGGTCATCTACTGGTTCACCGGCGCGTCGACCCAGGCGGTCTCGACGGGCGCGTACCGCGCGGTCGAGTTCATCAAGGCGAACATCCGCCTCGAGGGCGTGGAGAAGGCCTCGATCACCGACAGCAAGAAGGTCGTCGAGATCTGCACGCAGTACGCGCAGCGGGGGATGTTCAACATCTTCCTCGGCGTCTTCTTCTCGACGCTCGCCTTCGCCTGCCTCGAGCCGTTCTTCTTCATCGGCTACCTCATCAGCATCGCGCTCTTCGGGCTCTACCAGGCGATCTTCATGGCGAACGCCGGCGGCGCCTGGGACAACGCGAAGAAGCTCGTCGAGGTGGAGCTCAAGGAGAAGGGCACGCCGCTCCACGCGGCGACGGTCGTCGGCGACACCGTGGGCGACCCCTTCAAGGACACCTCGTCGGTCGCGATGAACCCCATCATCAAGTTCACGACCCTGTTCGGCCTCCTCGCGGTCGAGCTGGCGATCGAGATCGACCGCACGACGAGCCTCGTGCTCGCGGCCATCTTCTTCGTGCTCTCGACGGTGTTCGTGTACCGCTCCTTCTACGGGATGCGCATCAAGTCGGACGCCGAGAAGACCGCCGCCGTCCGCGCCAACGCCACGGCCTGAGCCGGGCGTCCCTCCTCCCGGGCCCCGCGCCCCCTCTCCCCGCGCGCTGACCTCCCCCGCCGCCCGTCCACGGGCGCGCCGGGGGAGGGTCTTGCACCCAGCGCGGCCGCACTATAGTGACCCCTCATGCGAGCGCTCTGCCCCTCCTGCGGCCTCCATCACGAGGTAGTCCGGGTCCTTGACGACGGGCACGGTGAGCAGCGCAAGGACGTCTACCAGGTCGCGCCGCTCCACGGCTGCGAGCGCACCTGGATCTCCGACAAGGAGCTGCTCGAGGCGCGCGCGCGCTTCGATCAAGACGTCGTCGTTCCCGACGAAGACGACGAGTAGCGCCGCGCCGACGAGGCGCGCGGCGCCTCCGAGGGTGAGCCCGCCCCCCAACGTCCGCCGGGATCTCGCGCTTCGAGCGCCGCGCGGCGGAGCGGGCGCCGCCGCGCCCCGCGAGCCGCGCGATCGCTGACAAGAACTCGTCGCGAGCGTCGCATCGGCGCGCCACGGTGGGCAGGCATCGTCTCCGCCCATTACCCCGCGGAGAAGATGCGATGATGACGAGGCGGACCCTGAGGACGGCGTTGCTCCTGGTGCTCGCGAGCGGCCTTGCCGCGAGCGCGGGCGGTTGTGGTGAGGATGGGAAGCAGGGCCCGCCCGGCAAGGACGGCGCGCCGGGGCTGGATGGAAAGGACGGGCAAGACGGCGAGGACGGCGCGCCGGGCAAGGACGGGGAGGACGGGCAGGACGGGCAGGACGGCGAAGACGGCGCGCCCGGCCAGAACGGCGAGGATGGCGCGCCGGGCGAGGACGGCGCGCCCGGCCAGGACGGCGAGGACGGGGCGCCGGGCCAGGACGGGCCGCCCGGGCCCAAGGGCGAGGACGGCGAGGACGCGGTCCCGTGGACCAGCGCCGCGAGCATCGCGGGCTACGTCAAGGAGCGCGTGGAGATGTTCGCCGCCGGCGCCTTGCCCGCGGGCGAGCAGTTCCCGCTCCACGCGGCCGCGACCGACACCATCCGGACGCTCGCCGGGGTCCGCTCGGACATCGTGGTGACCTGGCGCGATCCGCTGACCTTCAGCGCCGCGCCGGATGCGCCGCGGTTCGGCGCCAACAACGATTACACCGCCTTCTTCGGCGAGGGGTGGTCCGCCGCCGCGGGCAACGCGCCGCAATGGAACGGCTCCGGCAGCGCGGGCTGGCTCTGGGTCAACCACGAGTACGTCTCCGGAAAGAGCCCGACGACCAGCTCCGCGCCGACCGGGCAGCACCTCACGCTGGCGCGGCACCTGAGGAAGCTCGGCGTCCTCGCGAACGACGTCGAGGCGAACGTCTGGGCGCAGGAGGACGTCGACACGTACATCCGCTGGGAGAAGAAGGAGGTCGGCGGCTCCTGGCTCCGCATCGTGCAGGACCCGGCGACCGGCGCGTGGTCGGTGGACCGGAGCGCGCGCGCCGTCCGCTACGACGCGACCAGCAAGACGCTGAGCCGGATCGCGGGGCACGAGCTCTCGGGCCCGGGCAAGGACGACGTGACGGGCGCGCCGCTCCCCGAGGGGATCGTGGCCGGCATCATGGGCGATTGCGCCGGCGGGCAGACGCCCTGGGGCACGGTGATCACCGCCGAGGAGAACGTGCAGGACTACTACGGCGATCTCGAGGCGAGCTGGTCGGGCGACCAGAAGTTCCTCACCGGCCGGGGCTTCGACCCGGGCGCGCCGGTGAGCCCGGCGTTCGAGGCGAGCGCCAGCGCGGAATTCGGGCGCATCTCCGATCCGAACGGCAGGCAGCCCCGCGATCACTACGGGTACCTCACCGAGATCGACCCCGGGAAGCCCGCGGACGAGTACGACGGCAAGACGGCGGCGGGCACGGGCCACAAGAAGTTCGGCTTCATGGGCCGCGCCCGCTGGGAGGCCGCGACGTTCGCCGTCGACGGCGACTGGAAGCTCCTGCCGGGCCAGCCGATCGTGGTCTACGGGACCGACGATCGCCGCGGCGGCCGCATCTACAAGTACGTGACGGCCGGCAGCTACACGGCCGGGATGACGCGGGCGGAGATCCGCGGGCTGCTCGACGAGGGCAAGCTCTATGCGGCGCACCTCGCGGGGCTCGACAACACGACCGGCAACACGCTGCTCGCGACCGGCGCTGCCCCGACCGAGGCGGCCCCCGGCGAGGGGCAGTGGATCGAGCTCTCGGTGGACAGCGCCGCCGTCGCGCCGAACGCGGCCGCGCTCGGCGACGCGACGAGGACCGTCGGCGCCGCGCTGCGCGACGCGAGCTGGAACGGCCTCGGCGGCTTCGCGACCGATTACGACGTGTGGCGCGCGCTGTTCACCGCGAGCAACAAGGTCGGGATCATGGAGCTGAACCGGCCCGAGGACATCGAGTGGAACCCGCGGGACCCGAGCGGCACGCCGCGGGTCTACGTGGCGTTCACCAACCACACGGGGCAGACGGCGCTCGATCAGGGGGGCAAGCTCCACGATCCGGCCACGCACGCGACGACGTCCCCGAAGCGCGCGGACGCCGTGGGCTCGATCTTCGCCCTGGAGGAGGCCGATCCTGCGCACCCGGGCGCGTCGGTCTCGTTCCGGTACTTCGAGGTGTGGCACGGCGCCAAGACGCAGGGCGACTTCGACGCCTCCTGCCCGGACAACCTGCTCCTCGACCGCGAGGGCGGCGTGTGGTTCGGCACGGACGGCAACTTCGGGGTCGCCTCCCACGCGGACGCGTTCTACTACCTCGATCTCGACCCGGCCCACCGCGAGGGCCAGCCGGGCGTGACCCAGGCGAGCTTCGGCAAGGCGTTCCGCGTGGTGGCCCTGCCGAGCGACGCGGAGGCGACCGGCCCGTCGTTCGCGCCCGACATGGGCACGATCTTCATGTCCGTGCAGCACCCCGGCGAGAACGCCTACAGCACCTGGCCGAAGGGCGACGGCGCGCTGTCGAGCGTGATCGCGGTCACCTTCCTGCCGGAGTGATCTCCGTGGGTGCTCGCCGCGAACGCCCGCTGTCCGTGCCCCTGGCCCTCGCGGCGATCGCCGCCGTCCTCGCCGCGGCCGCGCGCTGCGGCGGGGGCGGCTACGATCCGCTCGCCACCGCGGCGGCGCGCGCCGGGCACGCGGGCAACCCGGAGGCGTCGATCCCGCCGATGTGTTACGCGGCGACGGCCGGGGGCGCGAACGGCTGCTGGACGTGCCACACGATCGGGCGCGGCCCGAACACGCTCGCCGATCACGACCTCCAGCGCGCGTACAGCTTCTCGGACGCGGCGCGGAAGAACCCCTGGACCAACCTGCTCGAGGACCTCTCGGCGTCCGCCGCCCGGGTGAGCGACGCGGAGATCCTCGAGTACATCCGGGAGGACAACTACGCGCCGCTGCGGAAGGCGCTCGCCGCGCGCCCGGATTACCCGGGTTACGTGCCGGATCTCGACCTCGAGGCCGGCTTCGACGACGAGGGCTTCGCGCGCGACGGGAGCGGCTTCCGGGCGGTGCGGTACAAGCCGTTCCCGGGGAGCTTCTGGCCCACGAACGGCAGCGCCGGCGACGTGTTCCTCCGGCTGCCGGCCGCGTTTCGCGAGGACGCCTCCGGCGCGCCGTCGCGCGAGGTCTACAAGCTGAACCTCGCGCTGCTCGAGGCGGCGATCGCGTCGCCGTCGCCGCTTCCCGTGGGGGGCGCGGCGCCGCCCGCGGAGGCGCCCGCCGGGCGGGAGGTCGAGCCGGTGAGCGAGCTGCTCGCCGGCTTCGATCTCGACGGCGACGGCGCGCTCGAGCCGGCGGTGACGCGCGTCGTTCGGCTGCCCGCGCGGTACGCCGGCGGGGCGGCCGGCGTCCCGGTTCGCGCGTGGCTCTACCCGCGCGGGGCGGAGCTCTTGCACTCGGTGCGGTACCTCGATCCGGATCGCCCGACGCTGCTGTCGGCGCGGATGAAGGAGCTGCGCTATGCGCGCAAGGTCGAGGCGCCGGACGACTGGGCGATCGCGCGCGCGTACGAGCGCGAGGCGGAGGAGAAGGCGGAGGGGCAGCCGCCGTTCCACGCCGGCGGGCCCGAGGTCGGCCTTCGGAACGCGTTCGGCTGGCAGATCCAGGCGTTCATCGAGGACGAGCAGGGCCGGCTGCGGCTGCAGACGGCGGAGGAGCACCGCGCGTGCATGGGCTGCCATGGCGCCGTGGGCGTCACGGTGGACCACACCTTCTCGCTGGCGCGCAAGGTGCCCGGCGCCGCCGGCTGGCGGCACCAGGACCTGCGCGGGATGCCGGACGTGCCGCAGGCCGGCCACGCGGAGCCGGAGGTGCTGACCTACCTGCGCCGCGCGGGCGGGGCGGACGACTACCGCGGGAACGCGGAGATGCTCGCGCGCTTCTTCCCTGGCGGCGCGCTCGACGAGGCGGAGGTGCGGCGCGGCGCGCCCGGCGGCGATCGCGATCTCGCGTACCTCGTCGCGCCGTCGCGCGAGCGGGCGCTCCTGCTCGACAAGGCCTACCGCGCGCTGGTCCGGGCGCAGCGCTTCGAGGCGGGGCGCGACGTCCTGCTCGGGCCCGCGACGGGGATCCTGCGCGTGGTGGAGGTCGAGTCGACGGGGCTCGCGGAGGCGGAGCGCGTGTACCTCGACGGGCGGGCGCACCTCGCCTGGTGATGGCGAGCGTTTCGCCTGCCGCCTCTCGTCATCTCGTCTTCCGTCTTCCGTCTCCCGTCTCCCGTCTCTCGTCTCCCGTCTCCCGTCTTCCGTCTCCCGTCCTCGTCTCGCGTGCGCGTGCGCGTGCGCGTGCGCGTACTCGCTCCTCCGGCTTGCTTTGAGCTTCCCGAGCCCGTCCTTTCTCTCGACCGCAGGCTCCCTGGCGACTCGCAGACGTGATTCTTCGCGTATTTCGCGCACGCGCACGCGCACGCGCACGGAAGACGGGAGAGGAGAGACGGAAGAGGGAAGAGGGAAGAGGCAAGGGGGAAGACGGGAGACGGGAGACGGGAGACGAGAAACGAAACCCACCAAATCGCGACGGTGAACACCTGCGGCCTCATCTCCGCCCCATCGATTTATCTGCTGGAGATCGTTGATCTTTCCCCTCCTCACCCCACCTCCGGCGGGCGCTCCCACGCCGGCGCGCTAAGGTGGCGCCCCTTCTTCGCCCCCGGTGACCCCGTGAACCCCGCTTCCTCCCCGCTCGCCGCCGACAGCGCGCGGTCCGAGCTGCGCGTGCTCGCGCGCCTCGCGCTGCCGATCGCGGTAGCGCAGGCGGGGCTCGTCGCGATGTCGCTCGTCGACGTGGCGATCGTGGGGCGCGTCTCGGTCAACGAGCTCGCCGTCTGCGCCATGGGCAGGACGATCGTCCACATGTCGAACGCGCTCGGGGTCGGCGTCTCGGCCGCGGTCGAGCCGCTCGCGTCGCAGGCGATCGGCGCCGGCCGACCGGGGCAGGCCTGGGCGGCGCTGCTCGCGACCCTGCGCGCGAGCCTGCTCGTCAGCGTCGTCGCGTTCGGGGCCGCCCTCGCCGTCACCCTCGCGCTCGCGCCCATGGGCGTCGACCCCGCGCTGGTCCCGGGCGTGCGCCGGTACATCCTCGGCCACGCCCTGTGGATCTTCCTGTGGCCCGTCTTCCTCGCCAGCAAGAGCTTCCTCCAGGCCCACGGCGCGACGCGGCCCGCGCTCGTCGGCGTGATCGCGGCGAACCTCGTCAACGTCGTGGCCTGCAACCTGATGGTCCGCGGCGACGAGGCGCTGCGCTGGGTGGGCCTGCCGCCGATCGGCTTGCCGCAGCTCGGCGCGCTCGGCGCGGGGCTCGCCGCGAGCCTCGCCACCGCCGTGCTCTCGTCGATCGTGCTCTGGTCCGCGCGGCGCCGCCGCGGGCCGTCCAGGGAGGAGGGGGCCGTCGTGCCGGTCGCGGTGATCTACCGGCTCGGCATCCCGATCGGGCTGCAGCTGCTCGCCGAGATCGGCGTGTTCGGGATGACGGCGCTGCTCGCCGGCCGGCTCGGCGCCACCGTCGTCTCGGCGCACCAGGTCGCGATCGGGCTCGCCGCCTTCGCGTTCATGGGCGCGGCCGGCGTCGGCGGGGCAACCGCCGTCCGCGTGGGGCACGCCGTCGGCGCGGGCCGATCGCCGCTGCGCCCCGGCCTGCTCGGCCTCCTGCTCGGCGCCGGCGTCATGTGCGTGAGCGCCTCGACGTACGCCGCGTTCCCCCGCGCCCTCATCAGCGCGTTCACCCCGGACGCGCAGGTCATCGCCATCGGCGTCCCGCTGCTCCGCATCGCGGCGCTCTTCCAGCTCTTCGACGGCATCCAGGTGGTCGCCGCCGGGGCGCTGCGCGGCGCGGGCGACGTGCGGTTCCCCTTCTTGACCAACCTCGTGGCCCACTGGGCCTTCGGCCTGCCGCTGTCGATCGGGCTCGCCTTCGGGCTCGACCTCGGCGTCCGCGGCCTCTGGTTCGGGCTCACCGCGGGGCTCATCGCCGTCGCGGGGGTGCTCTCGATGCGCTTCGTCCGGCTGGCCCGCGGGCCGGTGGCGCGGGCGCTGCCGCACGCCGGGTGACGCGCGCTCAGTTCGGCGCGCCCGGAGCGCGGGGCGCCGGCGCCTCGGGCGAGGGGCCCGGCTGGGCCGCGAGCGGCGCCGCCGGCGCGAGCGGCCCCGGCGCCTCGGGCGGCTGGTCGGCGAGCGGCCGGTTCTGCCCGTCGACGCGGAGCACGCGCGGCGCGTGCCGCCGCGCCTCGGCCTCGTCCATGTCCGCGAACGTGGCGATGATGACGAGATCGCCGGGTTGATTGAGGTGCGCCGCGGCGCCGTTGATGCACACGACGCCGGAGCCGCGCGCCCCCGCGAGCGCGTAGGTCGTCAGCCGGGAGCCGCGCGTCACGTTCCAGATGTCGACCGCCTCGTAGGGCAGGATGTCGGCGGCCTCCAGGAGGTCCACGTCGATCGTGACGCTGCCCTCGTAGTGCAGATCCGCGTGGGTCACGGTCGCGCGGTGGATCTTGCTCTTGAACATCCGTCGATTCATGCGTGCTGACCTCTGCTCCTCCCTGCTCGGGCCGGCGCCGCGCGCGCGCAGTTGACCGCGCACCGCGCGCCGCCGGTCCGCGAGCGAGGCACGCGCGGTCACGAGCTCCGCGAGGGCCGCCGGGAAGGACAGCCTTTCTCCTTAGTCCAAGTGGCGGTCAGTCAAGGAACAATCGCTGCCGGAGGAGCCGGCCGCCCGCGAGCTGGACGGCGGCCTGGTCGGGCGGCGCCTCGACGTCGTCGACGTCGACCGCCGGCGACCCGGGCTGGCCGATCACGAAGACGAGCTCGCACGGGCCCGCCGCGGCGTCCCTGAAGAGCGCCTCGCGCGTGCCCGACACGCGCGCGCCGCCGCTGCCGTCGAGCTCGATGTGGACGGGCCACGGGCGCGCCTCCCCGCCCTGCACCAGGAAGGCCCTCACGGCGACCGGCGAGGGCACGCGCGCGTCGGGCGAGAGCGCGATCGTGATCCGGGTGCCCCGGCCGACGCGGCGCGGGACGCTCGGATCGCGATCGCCCTGCTGCGGGCCGTCGCCGAGGGTCGTCGCGATCGTGTAGTCGGGGAGCGGGGCGGCGCCGGGCGCGAACGGCGCAGGGCGCAGCGCGAGCAGCGACACGAGCGCCGCCGACACGACCCAGCCGGCCACGCCCACGGCGGTCCGCACCCGCGCCCCGATCTTCGCCCGAGGAGCGCTCCGCCGCTCGACGACCAGCTCGGGGACCAGCGGCTCCGGGCGCGGCGCCAGGGCGCCGGCGTCCGCCCCGTCCGGCGCGCGCTGGGCCGGCGGCGCCGGCGCCGGGCTCGGGCGCGCGTCGCGGGGCGGCTCCGAGGGCCCAGGGGGCACCGATTCGCCGCCGATCGCGCGGCAGACGGGCGCATCCGTGGTGGACGGCGAGCTCGTCCCGCTGAGCGAGTCGGCGTCGGCGCCGAGCGGCGGCGCGTCCGGCACGTCGCCCGGCTCGTCCGCGTCGCCGTCCCACTCGTGGGGGCTCCGGAAGCGGATCCCGGACTTCCGGTCGACCATCGGGCGCGAGAGCGACGGCGGCGCGGGCGCGTCGCCGCGCGTGTCCCGAGGCTGGCCGCGCGTGTCCCGCAGCTGGGCGATGAGCTGGTCGGAGAGCCGGGCGCGGGTCTCGTCGTCGAGGGGCACCCGCGCCCCGCGCTCCTCGCGCCCCGCGCCCGAGGTGGACGGCGCGGCGCCCGCGGGCTGCGAGGCGTCTGCGGTCTCCGCGGCGTCCGCGGCGTCTCGCTGGGCGCTCCGCGCGTCGTCCGGGCGCGCCTCCTCGCCGAGCTTCCGCCGGCGCGGATCGCCCGGCGGATCCTGCTGCGCGATGCGCTTCAAGGTGCGCAGCAGCTCGTCGTCGTCCATCAGCCGCTCCCCGCGTCGCGCCGCGCTGTACGGCGCTCGGGCGGCCGGCACCGGCGCAGCAGCGCGGGTGCGACACGAGGAGCCGGGAAGGGGAGGCGCTGCTCGCCGGACGCCAGGGGGGGCTCCCCGTTGCTCCGATTCGCCTCGTGGATCAGCGCGAGCGGACGCTCAGGCATCTGATTCCCTTCCCCTGGGGATCGAAGAGCCCCAGTTTGCCATCGACGTTATCCGGTCCGCGCGGCGCCCGTCAATGGAGCAGACGGGCGCCGCGGCGCTTCTCGCGCTTCTCGCGCTGCGCGCGTTGGTCGCGTCGGTTGCGCCGCTCGCGTCGGTCGCGTCGGTCGCGTCGGTCGCGTCGGTTGCGCCGCTCGCGTCAGTCGCGTCGGTCGCGCCGCTTGCGCCGTTCGCGCGATCCGCGTTGGTTGCCCATCCGGCGCGCGCCGCGCGCCGCGCGTTCGTTGCGCCGTTCGCGTCCCACGCGCCTCCTGCTGCGCTCGCTGCAGCCGGCGCGCGAGAACGTGTTGCAACCGGCGATGAGATTTTCTCACGAGAGCGTCTACTTTTTCTCGCCGCTCGCGCTGCTCGCGCCCGTCGCCTCGCCCGTCAAGATCCGCACGGTGTCGCCGGCAATCTCCAGCGCCGCTGGCTTTCCGCCGTAGTGCGCGGCCATGCCGACGTCGATCCGCCAGACCTTGTCGCCGCAGGCCGAGGTGATGCCGTTCTTCTGGACCGTGTGGCCGACGACCATGCGCTTCGCGGACATGGCCGCGAGGGTCTGGTCGAGCGCCGCGCACGGGCTCGAGCCCGGGGTCGGCGCCGGATCGGTGGAGTAGAGGCGCGCCCACACGGGGCTGTCCTCGGCCGCGATCACGGCCGGCGCGGACGGGCTCTTCCCCTCCATCCACGCGCGCACCTCGCGGTTGATCCGCGCGATCCCGTAGCGCGTGTGCGACGGGAGCACGCCGCCGTGCGCGAAGACGGTGTCGCCGACGGCGATGATCACCTCGCGCGCCGCGAGCTTCTTGGCGTAGACGCCGCCGGGGAAGAACGCGGCGGCGCGGGCGCGCGCGGGGGGCGGCACGGGCGCGAGGCGCGGCGACGAGGCGTCGAGCCCGGGCACGTCCTCGAAGTCCTTGAAGCCGCCCTCGGTGACGTAGCGGAAGTCCAGCTGGACGTTCATGACCTCGTGGTTGCCGTTCAGCGCGTACACGGCGCCGCCGGCCGCGCGCGCCTCGACGGCGAGGCGGTCGAACAGGTCGACGATCGCCTGCTCGCCGTCGCCGCGGTCGATCTCGTCGCCCGTCTGGACGAGCACGAGCTTGCCGCCGATCCAGCGATCCGAGCCGTCGATCGCGCCCGCGATCCGCAGGGCCGCGCGCGTGGCCGCGAGGTCGCCGTGGACGTCGCCGATGGCCACCACGCGCTCGGCGGCCGGGTAGGCGTACGAGCGATCGGCGTCGGGCGGCGCCGCGGGCGAGGCGGCGGCGCGGGCGGGCGCGGCCGAGGTGGCGGCGGGCGCGGGCCGCTGCGCCGTCGAGGCGGGGCGATCGGCGTCGCAGCCCGCGGCGAGCAGCGCGGCGAGCAGCGCGGAGAAGCAGGGAGCGGCTGACATCGGACGCGGTCCTCCGGGGGGATGAGCGTTATGTACTACGCGGGGGGTGGGCGCGCCGCGGCGAGGGCGCGCCCGCAGCGGCTCGCCGCGCGGCGGCGCGCCGCCCGGCGCGGTCAGGCCGGGAGCTTGGCGGAGAGGAACGATTTCAGCTTGATCAGGTTCTTCGCGTCGCGGCTGAAGGTCGGGGCGGTGTAGCTCGAGGCCCAGCCGGCGATCTCGTTCATGAACGAGGCGCGGACCTGCTCGTCGCCGAGGATGTCGTCCACGGTCCGGCCGCGCGCGGCGCCCTTCTCCAGCGAGCGCACGTAGCCCTTGAGCCGCGCGTAGTCGCCGCCGAGCAGCTCGGCGATGAGATCCGCGTCGCGCGCGAGCCGCGCGAGGGCCGGCGCCTGGTCGCGCAGCTCCTGGCTCTCGGCCGCGGCGAAGGAGGCCGCGACGCGCAGCACGAAGGCGTCGTCGAGGAAGCCGAGATCCTCGATGCCGTCCGGGATGAGGTCGAGCGACTTGAAGAGGTAGTTCAGGCCGGCCGCGAGCGAGCGGCGCGCCGCCTCCGGGCTGTCCGGCGAGGCGAGCAGGCCGGCCAGGTCCGTGGCGTCGGAGGCGAGGCTGCGCAGCCACTCGGGGAACGTGTCGAGACAGCGGTCGTCGAGATCGGTCATGGGATCCTCCCGGCGGGAGCGGGAGGGTAGTCCGACCGGCGCGGCGCCGTCCATGCCGTCCATGCGGACGACGCCGCGCGGCGCCTGCAGGCGCTCGGCGCGCGGCCGCCGTGAGGCCGCCGGCCATGAGGGGCACGCCCCGCCTCGTGGCGCTCCGTCGAGGACGGGACGCCGAGCTCGTGCTCTTCAGGATCGCCCGGTGAGCCAGGCTCGCGCCAGCGCTTCAGAGGAACGCGTTCCAGCCAGTACCGACCTTCTGCGGACCGGTCCAGTCGACGGCCCCCGTCTGCCAGCCGTTGTGGCGATACCAGTGGAGATCCCCGTTCGGCAGGACGCCGTAGATGACGCCGCGCCCGCCGGAGAAGACGTGCGCGAACGCGTTCCAGACCGTGCCGACCCTCTGCGGGCCGGTCCAGTCGACGGCCCCCGTCTGCCAGCCGTTGTGGCGATACCAGTGGAGATCCCCGTTCGGGAGGATGCCGTAGACGACGCCGCGCCCGCCGGAGAAGACGTGCGTGAACGCGTTCCAGCCATTGCCGACCTTCTGCGGACCGGTCCAGTCGACGGCCCCCGTCTGCCAGCCGTTGTGGCGATACCAGTGGAGATCCCCGTTCGGGAGGACGCCATAGATGACGCCGCGCCCTGCGGAGAAGACGCGCGTGAACCCGTTCCAGCCGGTCCCGACCCGCTGCGCGTCGGCCCAGTCGACGGTCCCGGTTTGCCAGCCGTTGTGGCGATGCCAGCGGAGGTCCCCGTTCGGCAGGATGCCGTAGATCACGCCGTTTTCTCCCGGAAACACGCGCGTGAACGAGCTCCAGCCGGTACCGACGCCCTGCGGGCCGGCCCAGCTCGCCTTCCCCTCTTGCCACCCTCGGTGGAGATACCACTGGAGGCTCCCGTTCTGCCGGGTGCCATAGATGACGCCGTTGCCAGCGGAGAACACGCTCTCCTGGGCGGCGGCGTCCTGGATCGCAGCGAGGGACAAGAGCCCCGCGGCTGCAGCGACCGCCCTGATGAATGCCCTTCGTATCATCGCTTCCCCCCTCGTCTCTCATGAGCTCGGCGCCCCGTCGCGCGCGCTCCGTCCCCGGATCTCATGAAGCCGCATGGCGCGGCGGGAAGCCTCGGTGGTCGGCGCCTGGTCGCAAAGCTGCGGGCGCGAACCGGCGGCCGAGGTGACGGCGAGGATCGGGAACCTGGGCAGCACCGGGCGAGCCGGGAGCCTGGGCGACGCGTGGCGTGGGGGACCGGCGGCGAAGGATCGCCTCCCTGCGCGGAGGCGAGCGCGGCGCGCGCTGGATCAGCCGCCCGTCGCCCCGACCCGCCCCGTGACGCTCGCGCTCGCGCGCACGCTCACCTGGATGCGCACCGACGCGCTCGTCGAGGCCTCGGCCGCGCCGGCGACGCACGCGAGCGCGCGCGCGCCCGCGTCGCCCACGATCCGCGGCAGCGCGGCGCCGACCTGGACCACCGTCTGGGCGTCGCCGAGGAGCCTGCGCCCGAGCGCCACCTCGGCGTGCAGCAGCGCCGGCAGGTTCGCCTGCAGCGTCGCCGCGAGCCGCGCCGCCATCTCGGCGCCGTACGACGCGCGCACCTGGACGAGCGCCGGCGTGCACGCGGCGTAGACGTCGGCGTGCGCGCGGCAGCTCGCCTCGCACTCGGCGTCGGCGCTCGGGGGCCGCACCATCCCGGCGCACTGCGGCGCCTGCCAGGTGCCCTCGCACCGCGCGTGGCAGGTCGCGTCGCAGCCGCCGTCGCACTCGCCGTTGCACAGCCCCACGCAGCGCCCCTGCGCGTCGTAGGCGGAGCACTGCCCCCGGCACTGCCCCGTGCAGCGCCCCTCGCACCGCCCCGCGCAGCGGCCCTGGCAGTAGCCGGAGAGCCGCGCGGGCTCGCACTGCGCCACGATCTGCCCCGGATCCAGCTGGACGTCGCACGCGCCGCTGCAGCGCGCCCCGGCCTGGGCGTTCGCCTGGCAGGCCGGCGGCGTCACCGCCACCTGCACCCCGGCGCCCTGGCGCAGGATGGCGTCGATCGCCGCCGAGACCGGGCCGCAGGCGCCGCTCGCCTGGCCCCCCGCCTCGTCGCGCGGCGCCATCTGCGCGGGCGGGATCCCGAGGTCCGCGCCGATCCGGCGGCAGGCGTCGGCCACCTGCGCCTCGATCGCGGCGGACACGGCGCCCATGTCCTTGGCCGCCTGCACGAACGTCCGCACCTTGGCGTTCGCCCGCGCGTCCGCGGAGAACTGGGCGCCGAGGACGTCGCCCGGCCCGCGCAGCTCGGGGCAGACGGCCTCGCCGACGCCCTCGATGTGGCCGAGCTCCGCGCAGCTCAGGCCCGGGATGCACGCCACGACCGCGAGGGCGAGGAGCCCGCGCAGCGACCGAGCGACTTCCGTGCGCATGCGTGCCCTTACCACGATCGCACCGGCGGCGCGCGGCCGGTCGACGCCTACCTGGGCGGCTGCGCGCCGCTCGCGCCCGCCGGCCGCCAGCCGAGGACGCGCAGCGCGTTCTGCGAGAAGATCTTCACCACGTCCTCGCGCGACATCCCGCGCTGCCGGAGCCGCGCGGCCAGCGCCGGCAGCGCCGACGCGTCGTCGAGCCCCTTCGTCGGGATGATGCCGCCGTCGAAATCCGAGCCGATCGCGACGTGATCGACGCCGGCCACGCGGACCATGTGGTCGACCTGCGCGAGCACGTCGTCGAGGTCCGCCTCGTTCGTGCCGTTCACGAACGGCGCGTGGAAGTTGAGCCCCGCGACCCCGCCGCTCCGCCCGATGAGCCGCAGCTGCTCGTCGGTCAGGTTGCGCGGCCGGTTCGCCACCGCGCGCGCGTTCGAGTGGGTCGCCACGATCGGCGCGCCGTGCGCGGCCGCGATCGGCACGAGGTCCGCGAACGCGGCGTCCGAGAGGTGCGAGACGTCGATGAGCGCGCCCTGCGCGTAGACGCGCTCGCAGAACCGCTTGCCGAGCTCCGTCAGCCCGTACGCGGCCGGCTCGCCGGTCGCCGACGACGAGAGCCGCGTGTTCTTCGCGTGGTTCGGGCTGATGAGCCGCACGCCGCGCGCGATGAACCGGTCGATCTGCGCGATGTCCTCCGCGAACGCGCCGGCCCCCTCGATCGAGAGGAAGGTGCTGATCTTCCCCGGCTCGGCCCGCGCCGCGCCGAGCGGCAGGAGCACCGGGCTCGCGGCGATGATCGCCTCGATCGTCGCGAGGACGGCGCTGGCGTCCTCGATCTGCGGGCCCTCGGGCCGCGCCCGGTCGGGCAGGTAGATCGGCAGCACGATGCCGAGGTAGTTGCCGGCGACGAGCGTGTCGCTGCGGGCGTGGCCCTCGCCCAGGCGAGGGTCGCGCCCCTTGAAGTGGACCTGCCAGGGCACGTCGACGTGCAGGTCGACGACGTGCACGGGGGGCTCGCGGCCGCCGCCGGCGGGCGGGTCGCCGCGCGTGGGCCGCGGCGCGCCCAGCGCGGAGGCGGCGCACGTGACGGCGAGCAGGGCGCGGACGCGGCCTCCGGCGCTCATCCGCTCACCAGCACGCCGAGCGCGAAGCCGACGCCGAGGCACACGAGGCCGATGACCGCGACGAGCCACCAGGCGGCGCCCTCCGGGGGCGACGTGTCGGCGGGGAGGGGGACCTCGACGACCCGCACGTCGTAGTGGCCGCCCGTGAGCGTCGGCACGCCCGTCGGCCGCTGCGCGCTGACGTGGGTCGGCCCGGCGGGCACCGGGGGCGCCGCGAACGCCGCCGTGGGCGCCACCTGCGAGCTCGTCTGGGGCGGCGGCGCGGTCGGGCGCGGCGGGGGCGCCGACTCCGGCCTCGGCACGACCGGCATGCTCGTCGTCGAGCCCGGCCCGTGCGGCGGCGGGGGCAGCTGCGACGGCGGCTGCGGCGCGTACAGCTGCGACGGCGGCTGCGGCGGGTGCAGCTGCGACGGCGGCTGCGGCGGGTGCAGCTGCGGCGCGTGCAGCTGCGGGTGCGGCTGCGCCGGCGGCGGCAGCGAGGGCAGGTGGTGCGGCGGCGGGAGCGACGCCTGCGGATCGGCCCACGCGCCGGGCGTCGCGATGCCGGTGCGGTGCGCGACGGCGCTCAGCGTCTGCGCCATCTCCTCGGCCGTCTGGAAGCGCCCGTTCACGTCCTTGGAGAGGGCGCGCTGGAAGAAGAGGCCCCAGGCGGCGAGGTGCGGCGCGACCTGCTCGATCGGGCGCACCTCCTTGGCGAGCACGGCGGTGAGCCGCGCGAACTCGTTCTCGGCGGGGAACGGCTGCGTCCCGGTGAGCATCTCGTAGAAGATCACGCCGACGCTCCAGAGGTCGGTGCGCGCGTCGACCCCCTGCGCGTTCTTGATCTGCTCGGGGCTCATGTAGCCGGGGGTGCCGAGGAGCGTGCCGGCGCGGGTCTTGAGGCCCATGCCGCCGGCCGCGTCCATCACCTTCGCGATGCCGAAATCGAGCACCTTCACGCGGAAGCCGCCGCGCGGATCGCGCACGAGGAACAGGTTCTCCGGCTTCAGATCGCGGTGGACCACCTTGTGGCTGTGCGCCGCCATGAGGGCCTGGAGCACCTCGTGGATGATCGGCACGGCCTGCTGCGGCGGGATGGGGTTGCCCGTGTCGATGTACGCGGCGAGCGGGACGCCCTGCAGCAGCTCCATGACGAGGTAGGGCGTGCCGTCCTCGGCGCGGGCCGCCTCGAAGACCGAGGCGATGTTCTGGTGGACGAACCCCTTCGTCGCCTCCGCCTCGGCGAAGAAGCGCAGGAGGACCTGCTCTTCCTGCGTGAACTCGGGGTGCAGCACCTTGATCGCGCGCTTGCCCTCGCCGCGCAGCCCGTCGGCCTCGTAGACGGCGCCCATGCCGCCCTCGCCGAGGAGACGCACGATCCGGAAGCGCCCGCTCAGCACGGCGCCCACGAGCTGGTGGGAAGGGCTCGAGGGGTCGACCACGCGCGGACTCTACCAAAGCTTCCGCGCCGCCCGCTCGCCGAAACCTCGGCGCGGAGCGCGCGAGCAGGCCGTCGACGCCGGGCGCCGGGGCGCGGCGAGGGCGCGGCGCGCGCCGGGGCGCGTCAGGGCGCGGCGTTCGCCACGGCCGAGCGCGCCGCCGGGCTCGCGGGCAGCGGGGTGCGCAGGGCCTCGCTCGGCTGATCGCCGGTGTAGAGGAGCTCGTAGACGGCGAGGCTCGCGAGCACGCGCTTCGTGTAGAGCCGCGTCTCCTCGTAGGGGATGCGCTCGACCCACAGGTCGAAGCTCTGCGAGGGGCGCTCCGCGATCCACCGCTTCGGCGCGCCGCCGCCCGCGTTGTAGGCGGGGATCGCGAGCAGCGGGTTGTCCGAGAACTGGCCGCGCAGCACCGAGAGGTAGCGGCAGCCGAGCGCGATGTTGACCTCGGGCCGCTTCAGCGCCTCGGCGCTCGACGGCAGCCCGAGCGGCTTGGCCATGCGCTTCGCGGTCGGCACGATGAGCTGCATGAGCCCGTAGGCCTGCGCGGGCGAGGCCACCTTCGGGTCGAAGGCCGACTCCTCGCGCATGATCGCGTAGGCGAGGGCCTCGGGGATCCCGCTGCGCTTCGCCTCCGCGGTGACGAGGGCGGCGAACGGGCGCGGGTAGGCGAGCTCCCAGGCGCTGCGCCAGCGCCCGGCCGGGTAGTGGTCGACCCAGTCGCCCGCGAGCTCGACGCGGCCGTCGCCCGCCATCGCCGTGCGCAGGATGCTGTACGACTGCGGCAGCGCGCCCGCGCGCGCGAGCAGGAACGCCGAGGCCCACATCACCTCGCGCGGGGCCGTGCGGCTCCCCACGCCGAGCGCGTCGAGCTCGCGGCGCGCGAGCTTCGCCTCCCCCTGGCGCGCGAGCTCGACCGCGCGGGTGAACGCCGGGCGCGCGAACAGGGGGCTCCGGAGCTCGGCGTACGGCGCGCTCGCGTCGCGCTCGAGGGCCGCGGACAGGGCGCGCTGGGCGGCCGCGGGATCGGCGTCGGCGAGCCGGGCGTGGGCGAGCGCCATGTAAAACGAGAGCGGGTAATCGCGGATCACCTGCTCGAGCAGCGCCTTTCCCTTGTCGGGCGAGCCGGTCTCGAGGTGGGCGCGCCCGAGGTAGTAGGGGAACCTGCCGGCGGCGTGGTACGCGCGCTCGTGGGGGAAGCGCGCGAGCCCGAGCTCGAGCGGCCTGACCGCGCCCGCCCAGCTGTCGCGCTCCATCTCGAAGAGCGCGAGCTCGAACAGGCCGTCGGCGACCATGTCGCCCGACGGGTAGTCGTCGGGCATGGCGGTGAGCATCTGGACGAACTGCGCCTGATCGCCGAGCGCGAGCAGGGCGCGCGCGCCGAGGTAGCGCGCGTCGTCCGCGAGCCGGTGATCCGGGTACTCCTTTTCGAGCAGCGCGAAGCGCGCGGCGGCCTCGGCGTGCCGATCGACGCGGAACGACGCGCGCGCGGCGTTGTAGAGCGTCTCGGGCCGCCGGGGGGCGGGCGCGCCTGCGCCTGCGGCCGCGGGCGCCGCGGGGGCGCTCGCTGCGGCGGCGGGGGCGCTCGCTGCGGCGGTCGGGGCGCTCGCTGCGGCGGCCGGGGCGCTCGCTGCGGCGGCCGGGGCGCTCGCGCCTGCGGCCACGGCGGGCGCGCTCGCCGATGCGGCGGCCGCGGGCGCGGCCGGCCCGCAGCGCTCGATCGCCGTACCGTAGATGTCGGCGGCCTCGGCCCGCCGTCGGACGCGCCCGAGCGCCTCGCCGCGCGCGGCGAACGCGTCGCAGGCGAAGGCCGAGGGCGCCTGCGCCTCGGGCAGGGCGATCAGCGCCTCGGTGACGGCGAGCGCCTCCTTGTCCTGGCGCGAGGCGAGCAGGGCGCGCGCGCGGGCGAGCAGGTCGGCGGGGCCCGGGTCGAGGAACGGCTTGCGCCGCGCGAACGGCAGCGTCGACAGGGCCTGCTCCAGGATCTCCTTCGCCTCGCCCGCGCCCGCGCCGCCCGGCGCCTCGTCGAGGACGCGCCGGGCGAGCCGGATCGCCTCCTCGGCGTGGTCTTCTTTCGGATGGCGGAGCAGCGCGCGGGCGAAGCGGAGCGCCTCGGGCACCCACGTCGACGCCGGCCAGCTCCGGGCGAGGTACGCCTGCCAGCGCGCGGCTGCGGCCCCGATGTCGCCCTTCTCGGCGAGCGCATGGGCGACCACGCGATCGAGCTCGTCGGCGATCGCGACGTCCGAGGAGACGGCGCGCGCGCGCTCGATCGCCGCGTCGGGCTGCCCCGCCCTGGCGAGGAGATCGGCCGCCGCGAACCGCGCGTGGTCGGCGAGCGGCCCGCCGGCGGCCGCCGCCGCGTCGTACTCCCTCGCGGCGCCCAGGGGGTCGCCCGCGAGCGCGCGCAGCCGCCCGAGCTGGTAGCGAAACGCCGCCGCGTCCGCGGGCGGCAGCGGCGCGGAGAGCGCCTGGGCCATGGCGGCGGCCGCGCTCGCGTACGCCTCCTCGGCGACGAGCTTCTGCACCGGCGCGAGCCTCGGGTCGTCCAGCACGAGCGTGAGGCGCTCGGGATCGAACACCGGGGCCTCGCCCGGCGTGCCCGGCACGACGGGCCCCGGCGGCGCTGGGGGCGGCGGGGTCGTCGGCTGCGGGCAGAGCGGCGGGCAGGCCGCCGTCCCGCGCTGCGCGGGGGGCGCGCCGGCGCAGGAGGCGCCGAGCGCGGCGGTCAGCGCGAGCGCGGAGGCCAGCGCGAGCGCGGCCCCGGAGCGGGCATCCAGCCTGAACATGCCTGCACCATACTCCGGATCGCGCGGTCGCACAGCGCTCGAGGCCGCGCCGGCGGCCCGCGGCGATCAGGGCGAGGCCGTCACCACGGTGGCGGCGACCGCGGCGAAGCGCAGGAGGTCCTCCGCGCGGGCCACGAGCTCGAGGTTGAAGGTGGTGCCCGCCGTGAGCTCGCCCGAGGCTCCGACCTCCAGCGCGCCGGACGCGGCGTCGGGCGGCAGCGCGAGCGGCGTGTACACGAGCCCGGCGGGAGGTGCGTTGACGATGATCTCGATCGGCTCGTCGAAGCCGTTGAATCGACGGATCGAGAGATCGACGGACGTCAGCCCGTCATAGGGGATGTCGATGGTGGCGGGGACGATGAACAGCGCGAAGTCCGGCGCTGCGGCCATGCCCCCGCCGCCGGCGCTGCCGCCGTCCCCTCCGCCGCCGGCGCTGCCGCCGTCTCCGCCGGCGCCGCTCGTCGTGGTGCTCCCGTGCCCCGCCTGTCCTCCGGCGCCCTCGCCCGCGGGGACGTCGTCGGAGCACCCGAAGGCCGAGAGGGCAATCGTCAACGCCACAACAAAGCTGAAGCTCCGCTGTAAACGCATCGGGTCAAGCCTCATGTCGAAGGGAGCCGTCGTGTTTCCGAGGTGGGATGTCCCCGGGGGGGGCCGCGGCCACGTTATCGCTGCTCTGGCCGGGCCTGCAATCGGGCCGGGCGGCTCGTGGCGGGGTCGCTGGCGCGCCGTCTCGCGAGGCGGCGCGCTGGCGGTTCGGACGAGGCGTGAGAGATGGGGCGGGGTGCTACTGCGTCTCGCAGGCGAGATAGATGCGGATGTTCTCGACCGTGGTGTCCTGGAGCCGGCCGGTCGGGGGCATCGCGCCCTCGTCGATCTCCTCGAAGATCTTCTCCGCGTTCGCGCTGACATACGCCGGATCGTCGACGTTGACGCCCTCGGGCGCGTTGGCGCGGGCAGCCGCCCCCACCTTCGTCGTCGAGTGACAGATGTCGCAGTTGCCCATCAGCGCCTCCATGCCTGCCGCCTGCTCCGCCGCGGAGTCGGGCGGGCACGCGCCGAGCGGTCCTTCTTCGCCTTTCGGGTCGGGGTCATCGCCGCCGCAGCCCTGGAGCGACCCGATGACGAAGGGCGCAAGGCAGAGGAAGAAAATCGTACGAACGGGCATCAAAGCACCTCAACAGCTTGTTAGAGGACAGGGTAGCGAGCCGGGGTCGAGCCTCCAGCCATGCAGGCCAGCCTGGCGCCGCGCGGGGATGGTGCCTGGCGCCGCGCACCGGGTCAACAAAGACGGACGGGCGCGATGCGGGGAAGATGCGATTCCGGTCGGCGCGCGCCGCCGCGCGGGGCCGCGCGGCGGCGCCGGCGCTCGCCGTGCGCCGAGTCGGGGCGCGGCGTCTCCGCTCGGCGCGGCGCGCCATCCCGTCTTGCCATTGAAGCGTCACACCGCGGGCCGCCCACGGCGCGTCCATGCCGTCGATCCCGCCGAGGCGTCATGACGCGCTGCCCTGTGCGCCGGCCCACTCGCCCCCTCCTCGCGGGGGCTCCCGCGCCGCCCCACGACCTCCCCCGTCGAGGGCCGAGCGGCTCGGCGCGCCCTCGTCGCCCCGCCCCGCGCTTCTAGCTCGCCTCCCCGCCCCGCGCTTCTAGCTCGCCCGCCGCCGCTCCAGGTGCGTCTTCATCGCCTTGAGATCCCCGTGCACGGCCTTCTTGAAGCTGCCGATGAACAGCCGCCCGAGCGTCTCCATGAACCACCCCATCCCGGCGATCTCGCCATCCATCCGGAGCAGCGTCCCGGCGCCCTGGGGCTCGAAGACGTAGCGAAAGCGGTATTCCCCGCGCCCCGTCGTGCCCTTCTTCCCGTCGACGAAGAGGTCCAGGATCTTGCCGGGCTCCGCCGCCGTGACCTCGAACAGCTCCGTCGACTCCTTGCCGAACATCTTGCGGGTCTCACGCCACATCGTGCCCTTGCCGGCGGCGTCGCCCGTGAGCCTCTCCGCCCGCACGAAATTCGGCATCCAGTCGCCGAAGGAGTCGATGTCGGTCGCGAGCCGGAAGACGTCCTCGGGCGACGCATCGAATCGCTCTTCAATGGTGAACCGGAGCGGCATCTCGTTCTTCTCCTAGGTTGGCCCGCACACCGGGCCATCGTGCCGGAACCGCTCCATCCCCGTCAACGCGCCCGTCGAGCGCGCAGCGCCGTCCAGATGCGGGCCGCGCGCCGTCGCCGACGTCCGCCCAGGCCGCGCGCGGACCGGGGCGGACGTCGGCGACCGCGGCGCTCAGCGCTTCTTGCCCGGCGGCAGCAGCATGCCCCGCTCGCCGGTCGCCCCCTGCATCGGGCGGTGCAGCACGATCTTCCGTCCCGCCTCGCGCCCGTGCGCGTGCGCCGCCGTCCGCTGGTTGCCCGCGTGACGCAGGTGCTGCACGTGCGGGTGGCGCGTCCGGTAATAGCCGTCCAGGTCGGCGTCCCTCACCCAGACGAGCCCCTGCTCCGCGGACGCCTTCCGCTCCGTGTTCAGCTTCTCGAGGAACCCGAGCATCACGCCGGCCTGGTAGGTCCGACGGTCCTTGTTGCCCTTCACGCCGTGCGTCCGCTTGTGCTCGTTCCACAGCTGCTCGGCCGTGTGGTGCAGGAACGCGTGCACGTAGGCCGCCATCTCGAGGTTCGCCGGCGTCCCGCAGACCTCGAGGACGCTGCCCCGCTTGCCCTCGAGCGGCGCGTAGACCGGCACCCAGATCGCCTCGACGAAGAAATGCTTCCCGAGGATCCCCCCGACGATCCGCTCGCTCTCGCCCACGCGCCCGCTCGGCGCGCCGAGGTGGCGGAAGCCGTACTGCCGCGCGGCGCGCGCCTTCGCGACGTCGAGGTTGTACTTCAGCATCAGCCGCTGCGCGGCGCTCATCGCCGCCTGCGCCTCGTTCGCGTTCGGGCTGTCGGCGAGCGCGAGCAGCCGCGCGATGCGGTCGAGGATCCGGGCGTCCGCGCCGTCCACGCTCCCGTCGCCGCGCGCCGCCCCGCCCGCGTTCGCCGACGGCATCCCGGACGCCGTCGCGTCGATGCCCAGGCGCTCGCACACCTCGCGGAACGCCGGCCCGTGCGCCGCCTCGTCCGTGACGCCCAGCACCTCGTGCACGTACTGGTGCGCCATCTCGTGCTTGAGCACCTCGATCACGACCCCCCACGGCTGCGTCAGCACGAGCGGCCGCGAGATCTCGATCGCGCGCGCCTCGGAGATCCAGCGCCCGAGCCGGCTCGCGGCGTCGGACAGCTCGATCGACGGAGGGCGCAGCTTCCGCCGGAAATGCGTGTAGTTGAGGCTCTGGTACGCCGCCATCAACTCGCGCACGAGCGCCGCCTCCAGCTCGGCGCTGAGCCTCGCCGCCGTCTGGCGCGGCGGCTCGGGCGCCGGCGCGCCGGGGGACGGCCGCGGCTCGGGCGGCGCGTCGGATGCGGGGGACGAAGACGGTTCGGCCGGCGGCGCGGCGGCCTCTCGGGCCTGCTGAGCGCCGCGCAACCCGTTCAGGAAGAGCTGCTCCGCCATGTCGGACGCCTCTCATGGCACGCCTCGGGCGGCTGTCGAAGGGTTTTCTCCGCCCGCCCACCCCCCCGGCCAGCCCGAACCGTCATCGGGGCTCCACCGACCCGCCGCAGAAACGTTCCCGAGTCGCCACGCCCTGGCTACACTCGCGCGCGACCCGTGCACCCGTTCAAGGCGTCGAACGATCCTCCGGCGGCCGATGCCGATGCCGCCAGCCGCTCGTCCCGCGGCCTCGCCCGCGATCTCGGCCCGGATCGCGCGGCGGCGCGCGCGCGGCTGCGTTTGCTCGCCCGCGCCCGGCGCCGCTACGGCCGCCTGTTCCTCGCGCTCCCGCTGCTCCTCGTGGTGCTCGCGGACGTCCGCATCCGCGGCGATCGCCTGCTCGACCTGAGCGCCAAGCACGCGGCCAGCTACCTCGGCGCCATGGTCGAGAGCGCCGCGCTCTGGGGGCTCCTGCTCTTCGCGGCCTCGGCGCGGCGGGGCGCGTCGCGGTGGATCGCGGCCCTGCTCTTCGTGGCGCTCGCGACGCTCTCGCTCGGCGGCCAGCTCTATTTCCACCGCCAGTACGCCACGTACCTCAACCTCGACGCCACGCTCTTCGGGACCTCGCTCTCCGCGAGCCTCTTCGGCCAGCTCCGGGCCGACGGGGAGAACTTCCTCCGCTCGGTCCTCCCGCCGCTCCTGCTCGCGGTCGCGCTCGTCTGGCTCGGCCGGCGGATCGTGCGCCCCGGCCGCACGGCGTGGGCCCGCGCCGCGCGCCTCGCCGCGCCCGCGGGCGTGGTGGCCGCCTTCGTGCTGCCCTGCTCGTACCGCACGGTGCAGGCGTCCACGCCCGACGTCATCTACTTCCACGCGATCGGCGGCCTCATCAAGGAGCTCGTCGGCGTCCAGACCACGGCGCAGGTGCGCCCCGGCCTCCGCACGCCGCCCGCGCTGCCGCCGCTGACCCCGAGGCCCGGCCCGCGGCGCAACGTGCTCTTCATCCTGACCGAGAGCGTGCGCGCCGACGCCACGTGCTCGGCGCCCGCGGCCGCAGGCGCGGCGCCCTCCGGGTGCCCCGGCACGCCGCGCATCGACGCGGCGGTGCCCGGCCGGCTGCCGCTCACGCAGATGCGCTCGAACGCCTCGACGACGGCGATCGGGCTCGCGGTGCTCTGGTCCGGCCTCCAGCCGATCGCCACGCGCGAGGAGCTCCACACCGCGCCGCTCGTCTTCGATTACGCCGACGCCGCCGGCTTCGACGGCGCCTACTGGACGAGCCACCACATGATGTTCGCCAACTCGCGCCTCTACGTGCAGGACCTGCCGGTCTCGCACCAGTGCGGCGCGACCGAGCTCGATCCGCTCGCCGACATCGATCTCGGGGCCGACGACCGGAAGCTGTCGGCGCACGTGCGGTCCGAGCTGCTCTCGCTGCGCGAGCCGTTCCTCGCGGTCGCCCACTTCGGCAACACCCACGTCCCGTACCTCGTCGACCCGGAGGACGCGCCGTTCCAGCCCGCCCTCGAGAGCAAGGCGCCGGACGACAACGAGGCGTACCGCAACTTCTACAGGAACGCCGTCTACCGGCAGGACGCGGCGATCGCCGAGCTCATCAACTTCGTCCGGCGCTCTCCGGTCGGCGAGCGCACGGTGATCGTCTTCACCTCGGATCACGGCGAGGCGTTCCGCGAGCACGGCCAGCTCGGCCACACCGGCTCCATCCTCGAGGAGGAGATCCGGGTGCCCGGCTGGATCGACGCGCCGCCGGGCACGCTGACGGCCGCGGAGGAGTCCGCGCTGCGCGCGGCGCGGGACGAGCTCGTCTTCCACACCGACGTGACGCCGACGTTGCTCGACCTGATGGGCCTGTGGGAGGAGCCGGCGCTCGCGGGCTACCGGGCGGCGATGGTCGGTCGCAGCCTGCTCCGGCCGTCGCCGGGGCCGGCGACGCTGGCGCTCACGAACTGCACCGGGATCTGGGGCTGCGCGTTCAAGAACTGGGGGATGATGCGCGGCAACATGAAGCTCGAATCCCGCGCCTGGGACACCGCCTGGCACTGCTACGACGTGCTCGCCGACCCCGGCGAGCAGCGCGACCTCGGGCCCGCCGCCTGCGGCGACCTGCCCCGGCTCGCCGACGCGATCTACGGCGGCCCCGCCGGCAGCGTCGATGTCCCGGCCCACCTCCGCGGCCTCGCGGCGGCGCCTCGCCGCGACTGATCCGGATGGCGCAGGACCTCGATCGACAGGGCGCCGCGCCCGCCGCTCGCCCGCGCGCCGCGCGCCGGGCCGCGCGCCGCCGGCGCCGCCTCCTCGGCCTCGCCCTGCTCGCGTCGCCGGCGCTCTGGTTCCTCGTCGCCGACGTGCTGCGGCGGGGCCGCCACATGACCACGTTCGATCGGCTCCACGCGGCGGGGTACGCCGCGACCGTCGCCGTGTCGCTGGGGTTCTGGGGCGTCCTGCTCTACGTCGCCTCGGGCCGCCGGGGCGCCCTGCGCGGCGTGACGGGCGGCCTGTTCGTCGCGCTCTTCACGCTCGCGTGCGGCGTCCAGGGCGGCTTCCACGCCCTCTACAACATCTACTGCTCGATCGACTCGCAGATCCACTCCCAGTCGATCCCCTGGTCGATCGTGGGCACGCTCCCGCTCGGGCACCCGCGCGTGATCGCCCACCTCGCCGTCGCGCTCGGGCTCGCCCTTGCGGCGCTCCGGCTCTCCCGCCGGTTCGTGCGCCCGCGGCGGCTCCGGCGGCGCATCGCCGCGGCGCTCGTGCCGCTCGCGCTGATCGGCGTGACGAGGATCCCGGTGAGCTACCGGGTGATCCAGTCGTCGTCCGCCGACATGATCTACTTCCACGGCATCACCGCCGTCGTCAAAGAGCACCTCGGCATCACCGACGACTCGCCGGATCTGCGGGTGCAGCGCCGCGACCCGGAGCGCGTGCCGCCGCTCGCCGCGCGGCCTGCGCGGCCGCGGAACGTCGTGCTCATTCTGCAGGAGAGCCAGCGGGCGGACGTGACGTGCGTCGAGTACGACCCGGACTGCGAGCTGGCGACGCCGTTCTCCAACGCCGCCGCGCCGGCGCGCATGCCGCTCTTGCAGATGCGGGCGCACGACTCGACGACGGCCATCTCCATCTCGAACATCTGGTCCGGCGTCTCCCCGACGGAGAGCCTCGCGGCGCTCAGCTCGGCCCCGCTGCTCTGGGATTACGCGCACGCGGCCGGGTGGGACACGGCGTACTGGACGAGCCAGAACCTCATGTTCGGGAACGCCCGGCTCTATGTGCAGGACATCCCGGTCTCGCACCGGGTCGTGGCGACCCAGCTCGATCCGGGCGCCGACCTCGATTACGGCGCCTATGACCGGCAGCTCACGGATCGCGTGATCGAGGAGTGGGGCGAGCTCGCCGAGCCGTTCTTCGCGGTCGTGCATTACTCGAACATCCATTTCCCGTACGTGAGCGATCCGCTCCATGCGCCCTTTCAGCCCAGCGAGCTGAGCAAGTCGCCCGAGAAGAACGAGCAGTTCAAGAACTACTATCGCAACGTCGTTTACCTGTCGGACATGGCGGTCGGCCGGCTCATCGAGCACATCCGGGGGACGCCGAGCGGCGAGCGCACGGTGATCGTGTACACCTCGGATCATGGCGAGTCGTTCCGGGAGCACTGGCAGCTCGGCCACACGAGCTCGCTGTGGGACGAGGAGATCCTCGTCCCCGCGTGGATCGACGCGCCGGAGGGGACGCTGACCCCGGAGGAGCGGGCGAGCATCGCGGGCGCGCGGGACGAGTTCGTGTGGCACCTCGATCTCGCGCCGACGTTCCTCGATCTGATGGGCCTCTGGGACGAGCCGCGGCTCGCGCCGTTCCGCGGTCGGATGATGGGGCACCCCTTGACGCGGCCGGAGCGCACGGTCGCGCCGGTGCCGCTCACGAACTGCACGTGGGTGTGGGGGTGTTCCTTCCGCAACTGGGGGATGATGCAGGGGCCGCTGAAGATCGAGGCGCGCGAGTGGGACGGCGAGTTCCACTGCTTCAACGTGCTGGAGGATCCGCTCGAGCTGACCAACCTGGGAGAGCAGGCGTGCGCGCCGCTGCCCGATCTCGGGCGCGCGCTCTTCCACGAGATGCCGAACGTGACGCCGCCGGGGAGGCCGAAGGTCGACTGGGGCGGTTGAGCCTGTCGGGCCAGGCCGGGATGGAGTACCGTTCCGCGCCGCCGCTCGGCTGCATGACGGTCTCGCTCGCGTACTGACCCGCTCCAGGAAGGCGAAGCGGCGGCGGCTCTCGCTGGGAGGCTGGTGGGGCGGGCAACGTCGCCGCGGTCACAGGTCGCGGAGGTCGATCGCGCCGATGAAGTCGGTCTTGCCGACGTCGACCCCGTTGTGCCGCAGGATCGAGTACGCCGTGGTGGCGTGGAAGTAGAAGTTGGGTAGCGAGAACTGGAACACGAAGTCCGCCGCCTTCATGCCCTTGCCCGGCAAAAAGAACAGCGGGATCGTGCGCTCTTCGGCGCCCTTCAGCTGCTCCGGCTTCAGCGCCTTCACCTGCTCGAGCGCCTTCCCGATGCTCGCGCGCAGATCCGCGATCGTCTCCTCCTCGGCGTTCTCGCGCGCCGGCGCCTCCTCGCCGGTGAGGAGCGCGGCCAGCCGCACCGGCCAGTGAGCGACGGTCTGGATCTGACGCCGGAGGTTCCACTGGTCGGGCGCGAGGCGCGCGGTGAGGAGATCCTCCGGGTTGAACTTCTTCTGCTCGGCGTAGGCCTGCGCCTTGTCGAGCCAGACCAGCACCTGACCGAGCATGCGAGCCATCTGCGGGAACGAGCTTTCGTAAAGGCTCATGATCTTCTCCTTGTCGACGGTAGCGACCGGCGCCTCTGGTCCATCCGCAGCCCCCGCGCGTCAACCCCCGCGCGCGCCGGCCCCGGTCCACGGCGCACGACAGGCGATCCCGGCGTGAGCGCTCGACGCGCGAGGACGAGTGACGGCCCCGGCGGAGCCCCGGGCGGCCGCGCGGCGCGCCGGGGCTCCGCGGGCCGCCCGCGAGGCGCTCAGTCGATCTGGGTGAACTCGCCCGCCGCGTCGGCGGTCCACATCTGCGGCGGGACCCCCTCGATATCGGAGGTGCGGATGTAGATCCACCGGATGCCCTTGTCCTCCAGCTCGTCGAGGAGCGCCGGGTCCAGGCCGGGCTCGAGCCGGGGCTCGAAGACGAAATCCTCCGAGAAGTTGTGGTGCGCCGGGCGGTACGTCTGCGCGTGGTAGCCCTTGAGCACGATCGGGCTGCTCGTCAGCCCCGTGATGCGCGTCTCCACCCACTTGTAGAGAGGCGCCGTGTACCCGGCCGTCGGGCCCTTCGGGTAAGGCGGCCAGTAGAACGAGGTCTCCACCTGGACGCTGGACGACGCCGACGCGAGCGAGCGCTCCTGGAGCAGCGCGCCCTCCACGGGCGGACCGTCCGCGGGGCAGGCGTCGAGCAGCACCTTCTCCGTCGACACGCTGAGCGGCGTGCCGTCCCAGTCGAGCGACGACACCGGCGTGGCGTACTCGGCGCGGACCTCGAGCCCGAAATCGCGCAGCGCGACGAGCGGCCCCACCGACGGCGGCAGCAGCTCGGGCACGGCCGAGCTGGCGAGCGCGTAGGTGACCGCCGACGCCCCGTCGCCGTCCACGAACACATCCGTGGCCGTCTGGTCGGCGTACGTGTGCGACGCGCCCGGCCACGCCGCGGGGCTCCCCGACAGCGTCGCCACCGATCCGGAAGACAGGTAGTCGAGCGTCGCGTCCTCGAAGAGGGTCGCGCCGAGGGCCTCCGGCGTGAGGAACGCGCTCTTCGGCGAGAGGCGCGCGCGCACCTTGAGCCGGTGGTTCGCGAACACGTCGCCGAACTCGCCCTGGAAGGTGCAGAGCTCCTGCGGCTCGGGGAGCAGGAACGGCGTGAGGGTCGGCGTCGTGCTCGGGACCGAGACCTCGCGCACCTGCTTCACCACGAGCTCCCCGGGCTTCATCTTCTTGAACTCGTAGTCGAGCAGGAACGCCGTCTTGCTCGGGTGCACCTCCCTGAACCGCTCCTCGACCCGGCCGAGCAGGGAGGCGAGCGCGCGGTAGTCCTCCTCCCACTTCATCACGTGATCGCCGAGCGGGACCAGCGTCGAGCCGGCGCGGACTTGCACGTAGGTCTCGCCGAAATCGCTGATCACGCTCACGACCTCCGGCAGCGCTCCCCCTTCCGGGTTGGTGACGGACGTCGCCCCGAGCTGCGTCACGATCTTGATCTCGTCCGAGGGCGGGATCCCGCGCGAGAGCGTGGCGACGCCGTTCGCCATCTCGTCCTCGTCAGGATAGGAGTAGTGCACGAGGACGCCCATCCCGACCTCGGCCTCGTCCACGCCGTACAGGAGCCGGGCGAGGAAGGCGTTGTCGTTGTAGAAGCTCGCGTACACCTTGCGGATCGCGCGGAACACGCCGCGCTCCTCGTCCTCGCCGGCCTCGCAGTGGCTCGGCCCCACCTCGTCGGCGTCCTGGTCGTCGGCCAGGCAGCCGCTGTAGCTGTCGTAAAGGCCCGCGCCCGTGAAGACGGCGCTGTCCTCCACGTTGGTCGAGCTCCGGAACCGGATCTTCCTCGTGGGCGAGAAGTCCGCGATCGCCGCCTCGATCGCCTGCCGCTGCCCCGCGGAGAAGGCGGTGTCCTTGGTGATCCGAGCGCGGATCGCCGCGAGATCGACCTTGAGCGCCTGCATGTCGGGCGGATACGTGTAGCCGCCGAGGCGCTCCGCGATCTCGGCGCGCAGCGTGCTGCCGCCGGGCATGGCCTGATCGAGGAAATCGTCCCAGAGATCGAACGACAGCGCGACCGCGACATCGGAGCTCTCGGGGATGGCGTCCCGCAAGAGGCCGAAGTTCGCGGCCTTGCCGCCGAAGTGGACGATGTCCGCGGGGCCGAGATCCTCGGTGGAGCCCGAGTAGGCCCCGAGCGGCTCCTTGGGCTGGATCCCGAGATCGCCCGGCCGCTTCAGCGAGAGGAGCTGCTCCCGGTCCGCCGGCGCGAGCTTCCCGTCGGCGTCGAAGAGCGCGGCGCGGCACACGACCCCCCACTCCAGCGAGGCGCGCAGCGCGACGTCCTTCCCGTCGAGCGCCTTCGCCTGCTCCGCGGTGGCCGGGTCGCCGATGTACACGAACGGAATGCCGAACGACGTCGCCAGGAGCGCGGTGTGCGCGTTCGGGGTCGACGGCGACAGCGAGATGATGCCCGCCACATAAGGCACCTCCGCGGGGATGGAGTCGGTGAGGAGGATGTCCTCGGCCCGGAGATCGCCGCTCGCGTAGGCCGCGTCGATCATGTCCGGGGGGACGTAGCGGAGCCGGCCCACGGCCCAGCCGGTCGAATAGCACGCGTCGCCGTTCAACCATCGCTCGACCGAGCTCACGGGGAACCCGCTCTCCGCGAAGAACGCGCTGTTCGCCGCGGCCGACTCGGCCTGCTCGTAGGTCGGGAAATAGAAGGGCTTCGTCCCCTCGGGCGCGACGATGCTGTCCTTCACGAGATCCAGGACGACGCGCGCCATCTCGGGATCGTAGGCGTCCTGACGGACAAGCTGGACGCCGTACTCCGGCTCGGTGACCGCGAAGGGCGAGATGAGCACCGCGCCGAGGATGGCCTTCTGTCCCTCCTCGTGGAGCGACACCTGGTCGAACTCGTCCCGCGTCATGCCGACGAACGGGTCGAGCCGCTGCGTGGCGAACTCGGCGTGAAACGGGTACTCGTTGCTGTTCTGGTAATAGACCTTGGTGGGGTCGTGCATGAGCACGGTGAACTTCACCCACGTAGGCCCGTCGTACGACGAGTACGCCGCGAAGGGGTCGAAGGGGAGCTCGATCTGGTTCTTCCAGAACTCGGACGGGGTGATGTCGATCGGGTAGGTCTCGACGGGCCATTCGTAGCCGTCTCCGCCACCCTCGCCGCCGTCACCGCCGTCGCCGCCGTCGCCGCCCGTACCACCTGCTCCGCCGGTGGCATCACCGCCGCCCGCGGCGCCGCTGCCCCCGGAGCCCCCCGAGGAGCCGTCGTCGCACGCGGTGAGCGTGCCTGCGCCGAGGAGCGCCAGCGCAAGGCAAGCCATTCGACCGATTCGTTGAAACCTCATGGGCGACGCGGATGTACAATCGCCGTGCCATCGTCCTGGCAAAAGCGTCTTCGCGCCGCGCGGCGGGGCGTTCCTGTCACGCGCATGGCGCACGCAGGCACAGCCGCCGGGAGCGCGCCCGAGCGGGCGGGCGGCGCGAGGCGGCGGCGCCGCCCTCGGCCTCGCCCGCGTCGGCGCGGCGGCCCGCGGGCTCCGTGACGAATTTTCTTGGGGTTTCAACCGCTTCGGCGTTCTAGGATACGGCGATGACCGAGCGGAGAGCGGCGCTGATCTTCAACCCTGCTGCAGGCCACGCCGGGGATGCGGTCGAGTCGCTCCCTTCGCGGCTCCAGCGCGAGTTCGCGCTGAGCGTCTACGAGACGAGCGCGGACCGCAGCGCCGCCGCGTGCGCCGAGGCGGCGCGCCGCGAGGGCGCCCCCCTGGTCATCGCGGCGGGCGGCGACGGGACGATCTCGAGCGTCGCGTCCGCGCTCCTCGGAACGGACACGTGCCTGGGCATCCTGCCGCTCGGCACGGCGAACTCGATCGCGCTCACGCTGGGCATCCCGGACGACCTGGAGGGGGCCATCGAGGTCCTCGTCCGCGGCGAGCCGACGCGCATCGACGCCGCCCGCGCGAACGGGAGGACCATGATCCTGCTGTCAGCGGTCGGGCTCCACGCCGACACCGTGGGCGAGACCCCGCAGGACGCCAAGCAGCGCTGGGGGGTGCTCGCGTACATCGGCACCGGGCTGAAGAAGCTGATGAGCCTGGAGCCGTTCGGGGTCGAGATCGTGACGGACGACCAGCGGATCCACTGCCGGGCGGTGGCGGTGACGGTCGCGAACATGGCGCCCGCGCGCACGGTGCTGGCGCAGGGGCCGCCGGTCGTGTCGCCGGAGGACGGGCGGCTCGACGTCACCATCGTGTCGGCGACGACGCTGGTCGAGGCGGTCGCGACGGGCCTGCACCTGCTCCGGACCGCGATCGACGGCGAGCCGGCCGAGCGCGACAACGTCGGGTTCCTCGCCGCCCGGCGGGTCCTCATCAGCACCGATCCGCCGCAGCGCGTGCTCATCGACGGCGAGGAGGTCGGGACCACGCCCCTCGTTGTCGAGTGCCTCCCGCGCGCCCTGACGGTCATGGCCGCCCGCCGCGAGGAGGTCCCCGCGCCGCCGCCCGCCGCCGAGGTCGAGGTGAAGCTGGACGGGCTGCCCGAGCTCGAGGTCGAGCCGAAGGCCTGAGGCGGCCGCGCGGCCGGCGCGGCGGCCGTCGCGACGCGCGTGCCCGCCGCGGCGGCGACAGCAGCATTGTGACGCGGAACACGAGGGGGAAGCGACAGCGGCCCTGCGTAAGGAAAGGTGGTTTCGCCGGTGGGGCGGAGCTTGAGCCTGATTCCTTCAAGGGAGCTTGGAAGCATGCGATCGACGTTCTGGGCGGGGGTGGTGGGGGTGTGCCTGGCCTGTGGTCTCTCGGGCCTCGGCTGCGGGGATGACGGGGCTACGGCGCCGGAGGAAGCGACGGTCGGTGAGGGGACCGGCGAGGCCTCGTGCTCGGGGTTCGAACCGTCGGCGGTCGTCGATGCGCTCACGCCCGCGGAGGCCGAGCAGGCGTGCAGGGGATACCGCAAGTGCAGCGCCGACGACGTAGACGTCGAGTACGTGTGCCGCATGATCGGCGTGATGGGCGCGATGTTCGGGGACGATCCCGGGACCGACGACGCCGGGGTGCGGGCGAGGTGCGCCGAGCAGTACGAGGGCTGCATGGCCGACCCGCGACAGGCAGAGCAGCTCGTCGAGCAGGTCGTCGCGGCGCTGGAGGAGGAACCCTGTGTCGCGCCCACGCAGTGCACGGCGACCATCGCGGAGATCGACGCGTGCGCCGCCGCGATGAGCGAGTACTCTCGCAGCGTGCTCCCCGCGTGCAGCGCGCTCACCGTGGCGTGGTACGACCAAGAGCGGGACACCGATGCGGTCATGGAGGCCTGCGGCGAGCTCAGCCTCGGCTGCCTGACGCTCATCACGGTACCGGAGGAGTGACCGGCAGCGCGAGGGCGCCGCGCCTTCCGCCGGCCTCCCTGGCGTGGTAGGTCGAGCGGCGATGAGGCTGACGGCGGGGGCCATCGAGCTGCCGGCGCTGGCGAGCGCCCACTCCCATGCGTTCCAGCGCGGGATGCGCGGGGAGGCGCAGCGGCCGGGGCCGTCGGGGTCGGACGACTTCTGGTCGTGGCGGACCGCCATGTACGCGCTCGCGGCGTCGCTCACGCCCGAGTCCATTCACGCGATCTCGAAGGTGGCCTATCGCGAGCTCCGCGCCGCGGGCGTCCGCACGGTGGGCGAGTTTCATTACGTGCACCACCAGCCGGACGGCGCGCCCTACGCGGATCGCACGGTGCTCGCGGACGCGGTGATCGAGGCCGCGCGCGCGGAGGGCCTCCGGATCGCGCTCCTCCGGGTCGTCTATGCGCGCGCCGGCGCGGGCCGGGCGCCCGAGGGGGCGCAGCGGCGGTTTTCGGACGGCTCGCTCGACGCCGCGCTCGCGGACGTCGAGGCGCTGCGGGCGCGCTACGCGGGCTGCGACGACGTGCGCGTCGGGGTGGCGCCGCACAGCGTCCGCGCCGTGCCCCCGGCGTGGCTCGGCGAGATCGCGCGGTACGCCGCGGAGCGCGGGCTCATGGTGCACATGCACGTGGCCGAGCAGCCGGCCGAGATCGAGGCGTGCCTCGCCGAGACCGGCCGGCGCCCCGTGGAGCTCCTGGCCGAGCGCGGGGTCCTGAGCGAGCGCTTCGTGGCGGTGCACGCGACGCACCTCGCGCCGCACGAGCCGGCGCTCCTCGGCGCGGCGCGGGCGTTCGCGTGCCTGTGCCCGACGACCGAGCGCGACCTCGGCGACGGGCTGCCCGACGTGGGGGCGCTGCGCGGCGCGGGGGTGCGGCTGTGCGTGGGGATCGACAGCCACGTGATCACCGATCCGTTCGAGGACCTGCGGGGGGTCGAGCTCGGCGAGCGGCTGCGGACGGGCAAGCGCGTGACGCTGCGGGGCGAGGGCGAGGGGACGCCGGCCGAGGCGCTCTGGGAGATCGGCTCGCGGCGCGGGGCGGAGGCGTGCGGGTTCGCGGACGCGGGCGGCGGCATCTCGATCCGCCGGGACGCGCCGGCGCTCGCGCTGGTGCGGGAGGAGCGGCTCCTGGATGCGGTGGTGTACAGCGGGAGCCCGGCGATCGTGGAGGGGAACCCGACGACCTCGACCTCGCCTGTGCGTTGACGAGGCGGCGCGACGGTCCGCCGCCGATCCGGGGGTCTCGAGCGGGCTCGGGCTGCGCGGGCGAGCGTGCAACGAGCTCACACGTCACGGTGGTGTGATTTGTGAGGTTCAGGCGTCTCGCCTGCGCCATGGTCGAGAGACGAGACTGGCATCATTGGACGCCTCTGGCAGCGCTGCTGCCGGTCGGCCTCGTCTTGCTCGCGAGCCTCCACGAGATCCAGACCGTCCATCGCCGGAACGTCGCGGCGGCTCTCCAGGCAGTGCTCTCGACGACCCACAAAGGGCTCTTGACATGGGCGCGAAACACGAAGGCTACCGCGCGCTTCTGGGCCGGCGAGCCGAGCCTGCGGCGAGCGGTCGCAGCGCTGATCGAGCAGCGCCGCGACAACGGGTCGCTCCACGACAGCCCGCACCTCCAGGAGCTGCGGCGCGCGCTGGACGGCGTCGTTCAGCAGAATGGATGCCTCGGCTTCGACGTCATCGCGATGGATGGTACCCACATCGCCTCGGATCGCGATGAGCTCATCGCCACCACGACCCTGAGCGCCCGAGACCAGGACACCATCTCCGCGAGCCTGCGAGGCTCCGTCGTCATCGGCGCGCCTTTTCGCATGCGTTCGCCCGCCCTCGGCGAGGTCGTCACCACGCTCCTCGTCGCGGCGCCGGTGCGCGCGCCCACCGAGGGAGGGGAGGTCATCGCGGCGCTCGCCTTCCGCATCGATCCTGGAAAGGAGCTCACGGAGAGCGTCCAGCGCGGGCAGGTCGGCGCAGGAGGGGAGACCTACGCCTTCGACAAGCGTGGGCGAGTCGTCACGGAGCTCAGGTTCTCTCAGAACCTGCGCGACATGGGCCTCCTTCCGGCCGGCGAGCGCTCGATCCTCAACGTGGAGCTGCGCGATCCCGGGGGAGCCGTCTTGTACGGCGTCCCGTACCCCCTGCCCCGAACCGAACAGCCGCTCACACGTATGGCGACCAGCGCCGTCGCGGGGAACGCCGGGATCGACGTCGACGGCTATCGCGATTACCGCGGCATGGACGTCGTCGGCGCGTGGCTGTGGGATCCGGAGCTCAACCTCGGCCTCGCGACCGAGATCGATAGAAGCGAGGCCTACGTCGTGTTTTATACGACGCGCCGCGTGGTCCTCGCTGCGTGTGCCGTGACGCTGCTCGTCGCGTTCGTCATGACGCTCCTCTTGCAACGGCGCGCGGAGGACCTGGCCGCCGGCGTGGAACGGGAGCGAGATCTGCGCAGGGAGCTCGAAGATCGTGTCCGTCGCCTGGAGAGCGCGGAGACGGCGCTCAAGGAGGCCGTCCGTGTCCGCGAGGAGTTTCTGCGGTTCGCCTCGCACGAGCTGCGCACGCCGCTGACGAGCCTGCGGCTCTTGTACGAGCACATGCTGCGCTCGGGATCTCAGCCTGTCGTGCCGACGATGGGCACGAAGGAGCTCGGCCGCTTCTTGAAGGTGTCCTCGCGTGAGCTCGCCCGGATCACGCAGGTCATCAACAACATGTTCGTCGTCGCGAGCTTCTCGAGCGGTCCGCCGGCGTTGAACCTGGAGAGGGCCGATCTCAGCGAGCTCGCGCGCAGGACCATCCGGCAGATGACGGAGCAGCTCGAGGCCGACGGATGTTCCATGGAGCTCCGACTTGGCGGGCCTGTGTTCGGCTATTGGGACCAGTCGCGCATCGAGCAGGTCGTCATGAACCTGTTGTCGAACGCGTCGCGGCACGGGGCTGGACAGCCGATCACGCTGTCGGTGAGCGCGCACGGCGGGGCTGCGGAGATCTGCGTGCACGACCGCGGCGTCGGCCTGACGCCCGAGCAGCAGGACAGGCTCTTCGAGCCCTTTCGATGGAAACCGGATGCGCACGGCGGGCTCGGCGTCGGGCTTTACGTCTGCCGCTTGATCGTGTGGGCGCACGGAGGCGAGATCCTGGTCGAGAGCGAGCCCGGCGCGGGCACGACGCTCCGCGTCCGGCTGCCGCTGCCCCCAGAGGCCGAGCGCGGCGACGTCGCTCCGATGCCGCAGGCGGAGGCGAGCACGACGGAGTAGGAGACGATGGGTGTAAAGAGCGCTCGACGCGCCCCGACGCTGCGTGTGCTCCTGGGCGATGGAGCGCGCGGCGTGGACGAGGTCGGCGCGGCGAAGCCGCGCTCCGGCGCCGGACAGCGCTGACGAGGGGCGCTCACCCCATCGCGCTCATGACGAGCTGCGCCGCCCTCAGGACCACCGCCGCGACCGCCCCCACCTTCCACGCGCGCGAGAGCCACCACTGCGCCTCGCCGCCGTCGACCCACGGCGGGACCCACGCCGGCGGCTCGACCAGATCCGCGACGGTGAGCACCCGCTCCCGCCGCTGCGCCTCGCGGTAGCCGCCCTCGCCGCCGCGGACGTGCTCCTCCGCGCGCACGTACGCGAACAGCCGCGCGCTCCCGCGCTCCGGGAGCAGCGCCCCGCACGCGCCGAGCGCCTCCGGCGTCGCCGGCAGCTGGATCCGCGCGCCGCCCTGCGCGAGCCGGAGCGCGCCCGCGCCGGCCCGCTCGACGCGCGCGCGGACCCAGCCGTCGGGGCGCTCGCCGCGGAGCAGCGCGCGGAGCGGCGTCAGCTCGGGGCTCGGGCCCAGGCGGGGCGCGCGCCGCCCCGGGAAGAGGCGCGCCGCGACGAGCCAGAGCACGATCGGGAACACCGACAGGACCAGGTGCAGATCGGTCGCGCTGGCCACGCCCGCCGCGCCGTCGAGCACCGGGAAGGAGAGCACGCCCGCGGCGGCGAAGGCGCCGACCGCGATCGTCGCGCCGAACCCGCCGACGACGCCGAACGCGACGTTGCCGATCGCGATGACGCCGACGGCGACGTTGCCGATCGCGATGAACCCGCGCGCGACGTTGCCGATCGCGATGAAGCCCGTGACGACGTTGCCGAACACGAGGAACCCGTTCGCCATGTTGCCGGCGTCGACCCACCGCGCGCGCTGCGCGGCGCCGGCCCGGTCGCCCTGGAGCGGCGCCTTCATTCGGTCACCTCGAACGCGGTGCGGCCGACGAGCTGGCCGTCCTCGGTCTCGACATCCACGGTCCAGTGCCCGGCCAGGCGGCGCGGCAGGCTCCCGCCCACGAGCTGCGACTTGAGCCGCACCGCGCCCTCCGGGCCAGGCACCCGCACCGTCTCCTCCGGCGCGCGGAGGATCTCGCGCCCCTCGTGCCGCCAGACGTGGACGAGGCGGTCTCCGTCGCCGCCCGGCACCACCACGTCGGTCACCGCGCGGAGCTCCCGAATCACGGAAAAATGCAGCGATTTCACGGACATAGCCAGGCGGCCGTCCGGGAGCACCGAGGGGCCCACGGCGGCGGAGGACAGGTGCATCGGCACGGGCGGGATGATCTCCCGCGTGCCGTAGGCGAGCCCGACCCCGGCGGCCGACGCGATGACGAGGAACACCAGGCCCATCCGGCTCCAGAGCGCCCCGAACGGCAGGTGAAGCGTGCAGAAGCCGAGCACGGACACGAGGGCGGCGGAGAGCAGCGTGTAGAGCGTCCGGGTGTTGGGGAGGAGCGCGGGGATGACGAGGTTCAGGCAGGCGAACAGCGTCACCCCGTAGAACACCGAGGCGAGCGTCTTCCAGCGCATGAGCACGCGGTCGAAGACGAGATCGAGCGTCGAGAGCACCGCGCAGGCGCCGAGGAGGAGGACGAACCACCGGTTCGGCGCGTCCAGGCTGGCGCTCTTCCAGTAGAACGGGAGGAGGAAGAAGAGCATGCCCTGATAGAGGTTCTTCAGGACATAGGTCATCACGAGGAAGCGCAGCCGGGCGCCCCGCCACGCGGTCGCGAAGTCCTGGCGGGCGCCGGTGCCGAAGAGCCGGAAGAACAGGAGCACGAGCAGCCAGGCGACGCTGACCGAGATCGCGAGGAAGCGCGCGTGCTGGAACCCCTTCTGCGCGAAGGACACCACGAAGGCGCCGAGGCTGAGCGCGTAGGCGGTGTGCAGCCACCAGAGCGTCTTGTGGTGGCGCTTGAAGAAGGCGCGGGCGGCCGACTTGAGGTCCTGAGGCCGGCCCTCCTCCTGCGCCTCGGCGTCGAGGTCGACGAAGGACGGCTTGGGCTCGGCCTTGACCGTCGGCGCGTCGTCTTCCCCGGTGGACTGCGCCGGCCGCGCGGGCATCTTGAGCGTGCGGTCGTCGTGATCCCCGCCCGGGGCGCCGGCCTTGGGCGGCATGCGCAGGGTGACGTCGTCGATGGCGCCACGCTCCCGGCCGCCGGTCGCGGCGGCGGCCGCGGCGCTCCCGGGCGGGCCGCCGGGCGCGCGCGGCGCGGCGCCTTCAGGGGCGCGGCCGGGCTCGTCGCTCGGCATGTACACGATGGTCGGCGCCTCCCCGAAGGCGTCGGGCACGCGCGGCTTCTGGACCACGGTCGTGGCGTTGGAGGACGGCGGCGAGGGCCGCGAGGGCGCGTTCGCGTGGGCCTCGGGGGCCGAGGCGTCGGGGGAGCGCGGCGCGGGCTGTTTCATGGTCCGGGGCGCAGCGTACCCGACGGGTGCTCTGCCATCGAGCGCCTCGGGAGGCATGGGCCCGACGCGGGCCCAGCCGCCGGGCCCGACTCAGCCTGACCGGTGCTCGAGGACCTCCTCGAGGAAGCTCCGCATCGCCGCCCACGATCGTCGGGCGGCCGCGGCGTCGTACTGGATGCCTGCCTGCGGGAGGCTCGCGCCCGGGTAGGTGAAGGCGTGCATCGCGTGGCCGTGGGCGTGGATCTGCCAGTCGGCCTTCGCCTCGGTGAGCTCGCGCGCGAGGGCGAGCACGTCGGCGGGCGGCGCCATCGGGTCTTCCCAGCCGTGGAGCACGAGCACGCTGGCCGTGATGGGCGCCTGCGGTCCCAGGTTCGGCGGGTGCAGCAGCCCGTGGAAGCTCACCACGCCCTTCAGCCCCGGCGGCGCGCTCCGCGCCAGGTCGAGGACGCACAGGCCTCCGAAGCAGTATCCGATGGCCGCGATGCGGTCGGGGTCGGCGAGCGGGTGCCGTCTGGCCGCCGCGAGACCTGCCTCGAGGCGCCGGCGGAGCAGGCCGCGGTCCTCGATGAAGGGCGCCATGAGCCGCGAGTTGTCCTCCATCTCGCCGCCGCGGACGCCCTTGCCGTACAGGTCGAGCGCGAAGCCGACGTAGCCCAGGCCGGCCAGCTCCGCGGCCTTCTCGTGCATGGCCTCGTTCAGCCCTGCCCACGCATGGGCGATGAGCACGCACGGCCGCTTCGCGGCGCTCGAGGCGTCGTGCGCGACGTACGCCTCGCAGACCGTCTCACCCTCGGCGTAATCGAGGCGTTCGGCGTGGATGTGCGGGGATGGCTTGAGCGGCATTGTCCTTGTCCCTTTCGAGCTCGAGCGAGCCAGCGTTCTAGCCCGGAGGCGCCCGTCGCCGCCAGGTCGGGGAGCCCGCGGCCCGCGCCCCGCCGTGGGTAGGTCGCCGGGGCGGCCCGCGGCTCGCCGGGGACCGGCGGGAGCGGGCTCGCGCGCTCCGAGGCCGAGCGCATCGCGCAGCCTCAGGCTGCGACCGGAGCGTTGCGAGCGAAGTCCGCCATCTGCTCGCGCAGGGCCTTTTGGAAGGCCGGCCGCGCCTCACAGCGCTTGACGTAGGCGTCGAGCACGGGATATCCGGCCACCAGGTCTGTGTGCCGGAGGAGCCTCAGCACGGTCGTCATCAGGACGTCGGCCGCGGTGAAGCGATCGACCAGATGGTCGCGCCCGTCGAGCCAGGCGGAGAGCGCGTCCAGCCGGACTTTCACCTCGTCCACGGCGCCGGGGCGCCGCAGCTTCGCCCACGGCTCTTCGCCGTGCAGCACGTCCATCGCGAAGAGGTTCTGGATCGGCGGCTCGACCGTGTTGAGCGCGGCGAACATCCAGGCGACCGTGCTGGCGCGGCCGTGCCGATCGGCGGGCATCAGCGCCTCGGACTCCGCGGCGATGTGATGCACGATGGCGCCCGACTCGAACAGCCACCGACCCTCCGCCTCGAAGGCCGGCACCATCCCGAAGGGGTGCTTCTGACGGTATGCGTGCGAGCTCAGATCCCCGCGATCGATCAGCCTGACCTCATAGGGGAGCCCGGCCTCCTCCAGCGACCAGCGCACGCGCAAGTCGCGAACCAGCCCTTGTGCGAACGGCGGGGCCCAGCGGAATCCCGTGACGGTGATCTCGTTCATTTGGATTCTTTGCCTCTGTGGAGTTGTGTCCCTCGGCGACGGCGCCGAACCTCTGGATGACCTTCGGCCATCCTTCGCTCATGCTCTCGAAGCGCAACATCATCCTTCGGCGCGCAGGGACCGGAATGCACCCGGCGAATCCGGGTGACGCCGTGGACCCTCGGTGGGCGTCCGCGTGACGACGGTCCCTCGAACGACTCGCGGAGCGACGCGCGCCCGCTCGGCCCACGAAGACGTGCCCGTCCTCGACCCCTCTTCAGCGCTGGGCGCGGGCGGCCGGCCTGCGCACGGCGCGCACCTTGCCGCTCGTCCCGCCGCCGCAGAAGAAGAGATCCTTGCCATCGCCTTCGAGCCCCGTCACGGCGACCCCCTCGGGCATCTCCAGGCGCTCCAGCACCTCGCCGCTCGCGGGATCGATCCGCCGGATCTCGCTCTCTTCGCCCTCCTGGGCGCCGTGCCAGAGCTCCCCGTCGACCCACGAGACGCCGGTGACGAACCGATTCGACTCGATGGTCCGGAGGATCGCGCCTGTCGTCGCGTCGATCTGGTGGACCTTGCGCGCCCGGTACTCGCCCACCCAGAGCGTCCCCTCCGCCCACGTCAGGCCCGAGTCGCGCCCTTGCGCAGGCGCGGGGATGCTGCGCACGACGCGCCCCGTCTTCGGGTCCACCTTCTGGATCCGGTCTTCGACGAGCTGCCAGAGGTATTCGCCGTCGAAGGCGGTCCCTGCGTGGGCAGCGACGTCGAGCTCGCGCACGACCTCTCCGCTCGCCGGGTCGATCGCGGCGAGCCTCTCGGTCCTGGCGAACCAGACGTTCTGGCCGTCGTAGGTGACGCCGTGGATGCGCGGCGTGCCCGGGAAGGGGCCGTACTCGCGCACGATCTCCGCGCGCTTCGGGGCCTTGCGCGCGCCCCGGCCCGCCCTGTTCTCCGTGGTCTTCATGCTGGGCTCTCCCTCGCCCGCGCGGCGCGTGCTCGCGCGCCGTCCGCCGGCAACGAGAGGTGTAACGCAGCGGCGGCGCCCCTGGGAGCAACAAGGTTGTCGTGAATCTGGCGAGCGGCGGCGCGAGCGCCGCGACCTCGGCGAGCAGGCGCCGCTCCGACGGCGCGGGCGCGCCGCGCCTTACTGGACCTGGATCGTGAACTCGTCGGCGAGGCGGCCGTCCACGTCCTTGAAGTACGCGGTCGCGCGCTTCGGGTCCCCGTCCACGTTGAAGCGGATGAACAGGGCGCCGTAGTCGGCGGTGCCGGACATCAGCGTTCCGTTCTTCACCCACTTGTTGCTCGCGTAGTACGACGACCACCACGTGTCGTCGTCGTGGCTCGCCGCCTCGTAATCGCGGATCCCCACGCCGCCGAGGCCCGACACGAACACGAAGCTCCGGTTCGGGCCGAGCTCGACCAGGTTGAAGGCGCCCGTCTTGCCGTGGCCGGTCGAGGCGTTGCCGACGTCGGTGAGGGTCAGCGTGCGCGAGTAGGAGTGCTCGTGCCCCGTCGCGACGATCGCGCCGGCGTTCATGCACGCCTGGTAGGCGCTCCAGCCGACCTCGTTCGACTTCCCGCCGACCTGCATGTCGTGCTGGTTCTTGTGCCAGGCGCACACCGACCAGATCGAGCTGTCGCTCGCGAGCGCGTCCTGGATGAAGCTCACCTGATCGGACGCGTTGGCGCCGCAGCTCGAGCGGAGCTCGCTCGTCCCGATGCAGGACTGCACGATGAACAGCCCGCGGAAGTTGCACGTCGCCTTGACGCCGAGCTCGCCCGTGCAGTTCATGTCCGGCACGCGCGCGTGGCGGGCCTGGATATAGCTGGCGTACCCGCTGCTGCCGCCCCACGCGGCGGCGTCGTGGTTGCCGATGATGGCGAAATAAGGATAGTTCGGGCCGAGGATGTTGTTGATCCGGTTCTCCCACGCCGCCGGGTTGTCGGCGTAGTCGAAGTCGCCGTTGTGGATGGTCGCCGCGGCGCCCTCGTCCTCGATGAGCTGGAGCACCGCGTCCGCGTTGCCGTTGTTCCCCTGGTCGCCGATGAAGGCGATGAGGAGCCCCGGATCGGTCGAGCTCCCGGTCCCGCTCGACGCCCCGTAGGTGATCGTGAGCTTGGGCCGCTGCGCCGCGGTGGCGTGCTCCGAGGAGGCGAAGTCGATGCCGTCCGTGTTCGACGAGCTCGCGATGACGATGCCGTTGTTGGACGTCCCGTCGACCCACGCCTGCACGAGCGCCACGCCGGCCGCGTTCAGGGTGATCGTCCTGGAGCCGGCGCTGCCGGTGACGCTGCCCACGAGGTTGCCGCGATCGGTCGAGCCCAGCGCGCCCGCGGTGGCCCACGCCGCCGACGAGGTCGCGTTGTTCCACGTGACCTGCGCCTCGTCCCACGAGCGCTTCACCTCGTAGACGTTGTAGGTGTTCGAGGAGCCGTCGGTGACCTGGAGGGTGATCGACGCCGACTGGACGGTGCTCCCCGCGGGGATGCCGGAGAGGGTCCACTTCAGCAAACAGGACTTGTCCACGCCCGAGCCGTCGTCGCCGTCGGCCTCGCACGTGGTCGCCCCGCCGTAGTTCGTGGTGGCGGCGGCCTGCCGGATCGTCGCGTCGGTCGAGCCCGCGTACGACGAGCTCGGGAGCGACCCCTGCTGGAAGGAGACGGTGGTCAGCGCCTGTTGCGCCTCCGAGATCTCCTCGATGTCGCCCTCAGCTCCGCAGGCGTTGACGACCGCGATCACCGGGAGGGCGGCGCAGAGGACGCCCATCGACAGCCGAGACCAGCTCGCCGCCATTCGCTTGTGTCCGGGTGATTCATCTCGCGCGCGCGAATTCTGCATGAATGCGTGCCTTTCTCTTGTGAATTCGAACTTTGGTGTGAGCGTTGCGCGAGCAAATTACGGGGACGTCGATTGATAAAGCATCAACGTTTTGGTGGTGATTTTGTGTCCTTTCCGTGATGCGACGCAGGCGCCCGAGACGGCATGAGCGCGTGCGCGGCGGGCTGTCCAGCCGTGTGGGGCGTCCTCGCCACGCATGCACGTGGTGCTCGGCGCGGCGGCGTGTCAATAGAGATCTCCGAGACACTGGACGGCGAAGCTGCCCGACTCGCCTCGTGTGCAGGCGGGCGTGCTGGAGCAATCGCCCTCGCGGGGGTCGGCGGCGGCTTCGGACAGGCAGTCGCAGGACGGCTCCGCCATGCAGGTGGTCGGTATCTCCTCACAGGTCCGCCGCGTAGGCATCTTGAAGAGCTCGTCGTGACCATCCTCGACGATCTGGCAGTATTCGGAGATCGCGTCGCAGAAGTAGCTGCCGCACGCGATCGTCCCCGGCGGCGCGGCGCCGCTGCACTCCTCGCCGCTGCCGATGCTCACGCCGGCCCGCGCGGCCTCGCAGGCGTTCGCGTAGACGCTCCCATCGCACGCGCAGACCTCTCGGGGCGTGGCGGTGTCGCACGACGTGGGGCGCGGCTGGCACACACCGTAGTTCCCGGCGACGATGCCTCCCTCGCCGCAGTCGCCCGGCGGGTACACGCAGACCTGGTCCGGGGTGCACGTCGCGCCGCCGCACGGCCCCGGCTCCGGGCTCGCTCCTTCCGGCCCGCACGCCGCGAGCAGCGCGGCGACGGCGGCGGCGCTCGCGAGCGCAAGAGCCCTGCGCCCCCCGTCCGTCGCGCGACGCCGCGCTGGCCGCTGCGCTTCTGTCCTTGCCGGCAGACTCATGTCGATCCCTCCTCTCACGCGATCATCGGCCGAGCGCCGAGAGCGCGTGAGCGTGCACGCGCGAGGCCGGCGTCTCGTCATCCGGATTCGCCGCTGGTCTCGGTGGGTGAGGAGAGGGGGAACTACAGAGGCACAGAGGGCACAGAGGAGGGCAAGAGAAAGAAAGAAGAGACTCTGTATCCTACGTGCCTCTGTGGCGCCCCCCTCACGAGACCAGAGACGAGCCCGGACGACGAGCTGCCAGCGCGGAGCTCGGCTGCATCGGGTACAGCCAATATGGACGGAGAAGGTCGAGAGGACGCCGAGGACGCCAGGAGAGCCGGGAAATTCTTGTTCGTGGCGTCTCGACGGATCGTCTCGTTGCCTTCGGAGCACCGCTATAGAGGAAGCGGCCGATCTCTTGTGCAACAAGTCGGTGTCGGGATCGCGGCGCGGCCTCCGCGCGGCGTGTCCGTCGCGCGCCGGTCACTCGAGGTCGGGCCGGGCGCCTCCCATGCCGATCGCCCACGCCATCGTGTACCGCGCGTTGATCTCGCAGCGGGGGTTCCAGCGCAGGCCCCCGCGCTCGTCTTCCCAGCGGAAGGCGTCGATCCCGAAGGGCCCGAAATAGCCCGCGCCGGCGAGCGCCTCGCCCGCCTCGAGCGCGGCCTCGACGAGCCGCCGGCGCTCGTCGCCGTCGAGGTCGCCGTCGCCGGCGAGCGCGGCGCCGAGGTAGGCCCCGCGGTCGTCGCAGCGCTGGACGCAGGGGGCGCCGAGGCGGACCGCGCCGCCGCGGGCGACGTGGCCGTGCAGCGAGAAGTCGCCGCGGCGTTCGACCCAGGGCTCGACCTGCAGCCCGCTGTCCGGCGAGGCGGGGTCGAGCGACGCGGCCGCCCAGGGCCGCGCGTCGGGCGGCAGGGGGCCGCGGGCGACCCGGCGGCGGCCGCGTCCGGCGAAGCCGAACGGCCGCTTGAGCAGCCAGTGGCCGGTCGGCGTGGGCGCGGCGATCGCGGCCTCGAGCTCGGCCAGGGTGACAACATGGCGCGCGCCGGGCAGCGTCTGGCCGAGATCCGCGCAGAACCTGCGGTGGTTGACGCGGCGCAGCACCTCGAGCGGCGGCGCGTCCGCGAGGGGGACGCCGGCGCGGCCGAGGAGGCGCCGGGCGCGGGGCGTGGGGCACCACGCGCGGCCGACGAGCGCGGTACCGGGCGGCGCTGGCGGCACCAGCGGCGCGGGGAGGTCGGGGCTGAGCACGACGTCGCCGGGGCGCAGCAGCGCCGCGACCCGGCCGGCGAGCTCCGGGGCCCTGCCGGCGACCGCGGCGCGAGGGGTGTACCCCGCGGGGCGGGCGAGCTCCTCGTCGGCGTCGAAGTTCAGGACCCAGGCGCTCGCTCGGTCCATGCGGCCAGCGCGTCGAGGAACGGCTCGGAGAGGCCGGACCGGCTCCGGTCGCGGCGGTTCATCGGCTCGCCGCGCATGAGCAGCGGCGAGAGGGGCGACGGGATGTGGCGGACCCACGTCTCGAAGTCGCCCGGCGGGTGAGGTGGGGTGCCGCCCGGCGGGTGGGGCGAGGCGCCGCCCGGCGGGTGGGGCGAGGCGCCGCCCGGCGCCTGGGTGAAGCGGCGGAACCAGCGGACCCCGAAGCGCACGTGCGGGATCTCTTCGGCGCAGACCCGCTCGGTGAGCGCGGCGCCCTCGTCGTCGCCGATGGCGCGGAAGCGCTCGGCGAAGCGCGCGGTATGGTCGAGGTTGCCCCCCTCGAGGCCCATCCCCATCACCGCCACGAACTGCGCAGGCGACGCGGCGGCGGGCACCCGCGACCAGAACCAGTCGCGCACCGGGAAGTCGCCGAAGCGGTGGCCGATCGCGGCGAGGTAGGCGGCGTAGAGCCGCATGTGGCGCACCTCGTCGAGGGCGATCCGGACGAGGCCGCCGCGGAACGCGCGCGGCGTCTCCGGGAAGGCGAGCAGCGCCCAGGCCATCAGCTCTGCGGCCTGGAGCTCGTGGTGCATGAACGCGTGGAAGAGCTGCGCGCGTCGCGCCGGGTTGCGCAGCGCCTCGGGCCCCGGGCTCTTCGATGCGCGCGCGGAGATGCGCAGCTCGGCGGGCCGGCCCGGGCGAGCGATGCGGCGCGGCGTCGTGGGGTCGGGCTCCCAGACCGACGGCACGGGCGGCGGCTCGAGCTTGTGCGCGAGATCGGTCGCGAGGACGTAATCCCAGGCCCAGCGCTGGACGGTGCCCGGCGGAGGCGGCTCGACGGCGCCCGGCGGAGGCGGCTCGACGGCGCCCGGCGGAGGCGGCTCGACGGTGCCCGGCGGAGGCGGCTCGACGGCGCCCGACGGAGGCAGAGGCGGGGCGCTGGGCGGCGGGGCGGGAGACATCATGGCACGGCAGGGCAGAGCGGCGCTGCTCCCTACCACAGCTCGCGGTCGCCGGCGGGTCGCCGTGGCGTGTGTCCGTGGCGCGCCCGGCGTGCAGATTGTTAGTGTTACAAACTAATCATGTTGCGCCATCTTCCCCGTCGAGCCTGGCCACCGCCCGCGGGTGCCTCGGCCGCGCGCAACCGGGACGGCATGTAGGTCTGTCTCCGTGCTCGTGGGGGGGCCTGCATCGAGGGACGCCCTTGCGGCGCTGCGGAGCTTCGGCGGGCGTTCCCGGTGGTCCCCTGTCTTCCGGATCCTCGCCGGTCGCACCGGCGGGGTGCTGCCGTGAACGGGAATATTCCCCGATGCTCGCGACTGCGGGGCAGCATCCGGTCGTCGCGCGCGCCATGTCACGATGACAGAGGCCTTCGCGATGCGGCGACATTTTGCCGGGGAATAAGGCCCGAACCGCGAGATTTGCGCGGAAATGCCCGCTCGAGGAGCGTGGCTTACGGCTTGCTCCAGGGGGATCGCATGAAGGCGCAGCGGCGTTCCCAGGCGGTCGACAGGAAGCGCGAGGAGCAGACGGTGCTGGTCATCGGGGGCAGCGGCGGCATGTCCAGCCGCTACCGCGATGTGGTCGAGAAGCACGGCTGGTCGCTGCGCCATTACGAGAACCGCGTGCCGCCGGGAGCGCGCCACGGCGTGGGGAGGATCGCGCTCATCGTGATCATGGTGACGATGGTCTCGCACGCGCTGCGCGACCAGATGCAGACCCTCGCGGCGGACGGCGCTCCCGTCGTGTACCTGCGCAGCGCCTCGGTCTCCGCGTTGCGCGCCGCCCTCGAGCAGCGGACCGCCTGACACGACGTCAAGCCGCCGCGGCGAGCAGCGGCCCTCCGCCGCGGAGCCGGCGCCGCGCCTCTCCCCCTGTTCCCATCTCTTCCCCACGAATCCCAGCATGTCTGTTCCGGGCCGTCCCGTGGAGGTCCGTTCCGGGCCGTCCCGTGGAGGTCCGTTCCGGGCCGTCCCGTGGTCGCGGTCGGATTCGATCATGAGGCGGGCGAACAAGAGCCATGCTCTCCCCGCCTCCAGGGGAGCTCTCATGTCACGGTGACAAGGGGCCTTCCGGGGCAACGACAATTTGCCCCGGAATAGAGGCCGATGACGAGGATCCCGCCGAGAATGGCGCGCTGGAGAGCGTGGCTTACGGCTTGCTCCAGGGAGATCGCATGAAGGCGCAGCGGCGTTCCCAGGCGGTCGACAGGAAGCGCGAGGAGCAGACGGTGCTGGTCATCGGGGGCAGCGGCGGCATGTCCAGCCGCTACCGCGATGTGGTCGAGAAGCACGGCTGGTCGCTGCGCCATTACGAGAACCGCGTGCCGCCGGGCGCGCGCCACGGCGCGGGCAAGGTGGCGCTCATCGTGATCATGGTGACGATGGTCTCGCACGCGCTGCGCGATCAGATGCAGACCCTCGCGGCGGACGGCGCCCCCGTCGTGTACCTGCGCAGCGCCTCGGTCTCCGCGCTGCGGGCGGCGATCGAGCAGCGGGCGGCGATCGAGCAGCGGGCAGCCTGACGAGGCACGCCGCGCGCTGGAGAGGGGCGCCGCGCGCTGGAGAGGGGCGCCGCGCGCTGGAGAGGGGCGCCGCGCGCTGGAGAGGGGCGCCGCGCGCTGGAGAGGGGCGCTCCGGGGCGCCTTCAGCGCACGCCGACGAGGCGCTGCATCAGGCGCTGGAACTCGGGAACCGAAAGATCGATGTGCTCGACGACGCGGCCGTAGAGCGTGGCCGTGGGCACGTTGCGGCCGCCGAACTCCCGCTCGAGCTCGGAGAGCTTCCAGAGGATGATGCGCTCGGCGCGCGTCAGGCCGTCGCGCACATCCGGGAGATCGTCGAACGGGGATCGCCTGGGGGACATGGGCGGTCTCCTATCAGGCCTGCGCCGCCGCGCGAAGGTCGCGCTACTGCACGACCCCGAGCACGCGCTGCTGGCGCGCGAGCTCCGCCGCGTTCTTCAGCGCCTCGAACAGCTCACGCGACGCCGGCAGGCCCCGGATCACGAGCTCGGGATCGCTCGCGTCCCGCGTGAACACGCGGATCTCGGCGATGTCGAGCAGCCGCTCCATGAACGTCTGGCGGAGGTCGAGGTCGTGCACCCGCCAGAGCTGGAGGGTCTCGACCCGCCGCGTGAGCAGGCCGGCCTCATAGTCGATCGTGCGGTCGGTGATCTTGTAGCGGAGGCTCTTGCGCTTCCAGTGCAGGATGCCGATCCACACGAGGCCCACCAGCACGAGCGAGAGCACGCTCGCGGCGACGTAGGACCAGAACCACGCCTTCCAGCTCGGCGCCCCCTCGAAGAGGACGCGCGCCCCGCCCGGCGACGCGAGCGCGCCGGGCGCAGGGGAGAGCGCGCCCGGCGCGGGGGCGAGCGGCGCGGCCAGGGCCGTGACAGCCGCGGGCGCTCGTTCTTCGAGCATGCTGCCGCAGAAGCGGCACTTGATCGCGGCGTCCTGGATCTGCTCCGCGCAGAAGGGGCACGGTTTCACGCCGGCGATTGTAGTACGGCGCCCGTCGTCAGGTAACGCGTCGACGACCACGCCGGCCGGTTCTGCGGAGCGCCCGACCGACGCGATTGCATCTGCGCGGGACCCTCGTCAGGATCCGCGGCACCCGGCACGCGACGGGCCTGGCGATGGCCGCCCGGTGGAGCGACTCGATGAGCAACGTCAAGGGCAACGCGCTGGGGGGGTTCAAGAACTTCGTGGCCGCGCAGCACGGCGCTGCCGGCGTGGAGCAGTGGCTGGAAGGCCTGAGCCCGCAGGAAGCCGCGCAGGTCGGCGGCATCATCCTGCCGCACGGCTGGTACCCGGTGGGCGTCTGGAACCGCCTCACCGACCGCTACATGACGCTGTTCGGCGGCGGCCATCCGCAGTGCTTCCGGCCCGTGGCCGCCGCCATCGCCGAGGAGGACCTGCAACGGTTCTTTACCGTGCTGCTCAAGGCCGCGTCCCCCGCCACGGTGCTGCGCAGGTCCGCCTCGCTGTGGGAGCGCTACTTCGACGAGGGCACGATGGAGGCGAGCGAGGTCGCCCCGAAGCGCTTCACGGTCCGCCTCACCGCGTCACGGCTCCCGGACCGCGGCCCCGGGCCGATCACCTGCTCGGTGGGCATCCCGGTCTGGCAGGAGCGGCTCATGTCGCACATGGGCGCCCGTGATGGCCGCTGCCTGCACACCCGCTGCCGCTTCCGCGGTGCCAAGGCCTGCGAGTTCGACGTGTCGTGGGGGTGACCGCGCCGGGAGGGCGCGCTCGCTCGGGCGCCGCCCGTCCGGCGCCTCAGCCGCCGCGCGGCGGCAGCGCGGCGCGGGGCGCCGGCGCGGCGAGGGCGGGCGCCGGCCTCTGGAACACGCGCCGGAGGGCGGCCGCGGCGGCGTGGTAGCCGCACATGCCGTGGACGCCGCCGCCGGGCGGCGTCGAGCTGGAGCAGAGGTAGATCGCGGGGTTGGGCGTCGCGTACGGGTCGAGGCTCGCGACGGGGCGCGCGAAGATCTGGATCCAGTCGTTGGCACCGCCGGCGATGTCGCCGCCGACGTAGTTCTCGTTGTACCGCTGGAAGGCGGCGGGGGTGTGGACGGCGCGCGCGCGCACGAGATCGCGGAAGCCGGGAGCGAAGCGCTCCAGCTGGGCCTCGATGCGCGCCGTCATGTCGACCGTGCAGCCGGGCGGCACGTGGCAGTAGACCCAGGCGGTGTGCTTGCCGGCGGGGGCGCGCGTGCCGTCGAACAGGCTCTGCTGCGCCACGAGGCAGAAGGGGCGCTCCGCGGGCGCGTCGCCGGCGAGCGCCCGCTCCGAGGCCGCCACCTCATCGAGCGCGCCGCCCACGTGCACCGTCGCCGCGCGCGCGGCCGCGGCCGCCTTCCACGGGATGGGGCCGTCGAGGGCGTAGTCGATCTTGAACACGCCGGGGCCGTGGCGGAAGCGCTCGAGGCGGCGCCGGTAGCCCGGCGGGAGCCGGTCGCCCGCGATGCGCGCCATGGCCGCCGGCGTCGTGTCGAAGAGGTAGGCGCGCGCCGCGGGGAGCTCGTCGAGCGACGCGACCGCGCGGCCCGTCTCGATCTCGCCGCCGCGCGCGCGCAGGAGGGCGGCCAGCGCGTCCATGAGCGCCTGCGAGCCGGTGCGCACCATCGGCCAGCCCGCCGCGTGCGCCGCGAGCGCGAGCACGAGGCCGAAGGACGCCGAGAACAGCGCCTCGAGCGGCAGGAACGCGTGCGCCGCGCAGCCGCCGAACAGCCCGCGCGCGGCGTCGCCGCGGAACGTGTCGCGCGCGAGCCCCGCCGCCGAGCGGACGGCGGAGAGGCCGAACCGCGCGAGCAGGAGCGGGTGGCGCGGCGGTAGGCGCAGCGGCGGGCCGAGCAGCTCGGCGAACAGCGCGCCGTCCTGCGCGAGCAGCGGCGCGAACAGGCCGCGCCAGGACGCCGCGTCCTCCTCGCCGAGCGTCTCCGCCATGCGGTCGAGATTGGGATGGAGCAGGGCAGCCCTCCCGTCGGGCAGCGGGTGGGCGAGCGCCGCCTCGGGGTAGATCCAGGCGACGCCGTGCTCCGCGAGCGGCAGCGTGCGAAAGAACGGCGAGATCACCGCCGTGGGGTGGATGGCGGAGCAGACGTCGTGCCGGAAGCCGGGGCCCGTGAGCTCGGCCGTGCGCGCCCCCCCGCCGATGGTGTCGCGCGCCTCGACGACGCGCACCGAGAGGCCGGCCCCGGCCAGCGCGACGGCTGCGGCGAGCCCGTTCGGGCCCGCGCCGATCACGACGACATCCATGACCCGAAGTCCGCGGCCGCCATCGTCGGTCGTGGGCTACCCGATCGCGGCCTGGAGGGGAACGAAAAAGGCCATGGAACGGCCGAGGCGCTCGGGCCGCGCCCCGTCCGGCGCGCGGAGCCCTCCATCATGATGGGATCGGCCATGCGCGTCTCACTCTGGCGCACCGCAGAGATGCTGTCTCATCCATCCTGCGATCCGCAGGAGAACGCCCTGGCGAGCTCACCCGCAGGCCCGCTCACCGCCGGTCGAGCTCGCCATCCCTTGCTCTCCACTCGGGATATCGGCTGAGCCTGCCAGCCGTACCCTGCGCATTCCGTGCGGCTCGCTCGGTGCCAGAGCTCCGGATCCGGTGCTAAACGGTAGGGTCGGCGCGACGCGGGGCCCGGACGGCAGCACCGCGCGCGGCCGGGCGCGCTTGGCGGGAAAACCGACCTTCCGATGACCTCACCGATCTCACGCTCCTGCGCCAGGACGCCCTGGCTGCTCGTCGTCGTCTCCGCCGCTGCGGTGCTCGTGTGCTCGTCGCTCTACTCGTTTCGCAGCTTCTCTCGATCGACCGCGCTCGTGCGCAGGACCGCCGACGTCCAGGTGGAGCTCCAGAGGCTCCTCACCTCCCTGCTCAACGCCGAGACCGGCCAACGCGGCTATCTGCTGAGCGGTGAGGAGGAGTTCCTGGAGCCGTACCACGCCGGCGTTCACGACGCGGAGAGCCGGCTGAGCCGCCTCCGTGAGCTCATGGCCCACGACGGGAGCCGGCTGCGGTCGCTCGTCGATCTGGACGCCCTGACCGATCGGTGGTTTGCGAACCTGGCCAGGCTCATCGAGCTCCGACGGCAAGGGCGGGTGAAGGACGCGCTCGACCTCGAGCGCAGCCGCCTGGGCAAGCAGACCATGGACGAGATCCGCGTCCGCGTCGGCGAGATCCTCGACGCGGAGGAGGCGCTGCTCGCGCGCCGGCGGCGCGCGGCGGACCGGAGCGATCGCGTCACCGTGTTCCTCGTGAGCAGCTCGGGCGCGGCGCTCGGGCTGGCGCTCGCGGTCGGCGCCGCGGCGTGGAGGACGTCGGTGCAACGGCGCCGCTCCGACGCCGAGCGGGACGAGGTGCTCGCGCAGCTGCCCGTGGGCGTCGCGCTCGCAGAGCCCCGGACGGGGGCCATCGTGTACGCCAACCAGAGCATGAAGGGGCTCACGGGCGAGCTCGGCTGGCTCACCGGCCAGGCGTCCGCCGGAGAGCGGCCCGGCGCGCTCCGCCGCGCCGATGGCCAGCTCTACCGGCCCGACGAGCTGCCGCTCTCGCGCGCCCTCCGCGGCGAGGTCGTCCCCGACGAGGAGATGGTGACGACGTCGAGCGGCGGCAGCGAGGTCTGGATGCTGGCGAGCGCCGCGCCCGTGCATGGCCCCGCAGGGCAGGTCCGCTTCGGCGTCGTCGTGGCCAAGGACATCACCGAGAAGAGGCAGGCGGAGCGCGCGCTGGCCCAGGCCAACGAGGCGCTCGCGCGACTCAACGCCGAGCTGGAGACGCGCGTCGCCGACCGGACGACGGCGCTCCAGCAGGCGAACTCGGAGCTGGAGGCGTTCAGCTATTCGGTCTCTCACGATCTCCGCGCCCCGGTGCGCGCGGTGGCCGGCTACTGCCGCATCCTCGACGAGGAGTACGCCGGCGCCTTCGACGAGGAGGGGCGCGACACCCTCGCGCGCGCCCTCGCCGCGGCGCGGCGCATGGGGCAGCTCATCGACGACCTGCTCGCGCTGTCGCGCCTCACCCGGGCGGAGCTCCGCCGCGAGCGGGTCGACCTGAGCGAGCTCGCGCGCGGCGTGATCGGCGAGCTGCGCCACCGCCATCCGACGAGGGACGTCGACGTGCGGATCGACGACGGCCTCGTCGACCTGTGCGATCCGAGGCTCATCCGCGTGGTGCTCGAGAACCTCCTGGGGAACGCGTGGAAATTCACCTCGAAGAGCGCGCGCGCGGAGATAGCGTTCGGCTTGACCCAGCGCGCGGGAGCGGGGCGAGCCTACTTCGTCCGCGACAACGGCGCGGGCTTCGACATGGAGTACGCCGACAAGCTCTTCGGGCCGTTCCAACGGCTCCACGCGGCGTCGGAGTTCGAGGGGACGGGGATCGGCCTGGCGATCGTGCAACGCGTGATCGCGAAGCACGGGGGGCGCGCATGGTTCGACGCCGCGGTCGGGCGCGGCGCGACGCTGTATTTCACGCTCGGCACCTCGAGCTCGGGTGACGCATGAGCCACGGCTCTATCCTCCTCGTGGAAGACGATCCGGACGACGCGCACCTGACCCAGCGCGCGCTCCGCAAGGCCGGCATCACGAGGCCGATCGTCCATGTGTGGGACGGTGAAGCGGCGCTCCGTTACCTGCTCCCGCAGCAGGGCGATCCTCCAGCGCTGCCCGCGGTCGTCCTCCTCGACCTCAAGCTGCCCAAGGTCGACGGCGCGGAGGTGCTGCAGCGCATCCGCACGAGCCCGCGGACGCGGCGCCTGCCGGTCGTCGTCCTGAGCTCCTCGCGGGAGCGGCGCGATCTGGAGCGCTGCTACGATGCCGGCGTGAGCAGCTACATCTGCAAGCCCATGGATATCGAGGACTTCCATGAGGTGGTGCGGAGCCTGGGCCTGTACTGGCTCACGCTCAACGAGGAGCCTCCCACGTGAGCGAGCGCAGGCGTATTCGTGTCCTGATCATCGAAGACTCGGACGACGACGCGCGGCTCGTGCGCGCCGAGCTCCTGCGCGGGGGCTACGCGGGCGATCCCTTCCGGCGCGTGCAGAGCGCAGCAGAGCTCGCCGCCGCGCTCGAGGAGGACTGGGACGTGATCCTCTCCGATTACCGCCTCCCGAGCTTCACCGCGCGGAACGCGCTGGAGATGGTGAAGCAGAGCGGCAGAGACATCCCCTTCATCGTGGTCTCGGGCAGCATCGGCGAGGACATCGCGGTCGAGATGATGAAGGCGGGCGCGCACGACTATTTTCGCAAGGAGAACCTGGTGCGCCTCGTCCCCGCGATCGAGCGGGAGCTGGCCGAGCGACGGCAGCGAGACGCGCGGCGCGCGCTCGAGCGGGAGCGCGACGCGCTGCTCGACAAGGAGCGGAAGGCGCGGGCCGAGGCCGAGGCGGCCAACCGGATCAAGGACGAGTTCCTCGCCACCCTGTCGCATGAGCTGCGGACGCCGCTCAACGCGATCCTGGGCTGGGCGCAGCTCCTCTGCTCGCAGAGCGTCGCGCCCTCGCTCCAGAGGCGAGCCTTCGAGGTGATCGAGCGCAACGCGAGGGCCCAGGCGCAGCTCATCGAGGATCTCCTCGACGTCTCGCACCTCAGCTCCGGCAAGCTCGTGCTGCACGTGAGAGACGTCGAGCTGGGGCCCGTCGTCGAGGCGGCGGTCGACGCCGTCCGCCCCGCCGCGTCGGCGCGGCAGATCGCGCTCCACGTCCACCTCGACCCAGAGACCGGGGCGATCGCCGGCGACCCGCAGCGGCTCCAGCAGGTCGCCTGGAACCTGCTCTCCAACGCGGTCCGATTCACCCCGGCCGGCGGGCGCGTGGAGGTCACGGTGCGGCGCGAGGGCAACACGGCGCAGCTCCAGGTCCGCGACACGGGCAAGGGGATCTCCGCCGGCTTTCTCCCCTATGTCTTCGACCGGTTTCGACAGGAGGACAACAGCATCCGCCGCGTCCACGGGGGCCTGGGGCTCGGGCTGTCGCTCGTGCGCCAGCTCGTGGAGCTGCATGGCGGGACGGTGAGCGCCGAGAGCGGCGGCGAGGGCAACGGGGCGACCTTCACGGTGGCGCTGCCCGTTCGCCAGGCGCCGTCGCGCGACGGCGCGCGAGGTCGGGCGGGGGGCGCGGTGCAGCTCGACGGTGTTCGCGTCCTCGTCGTGGACGACGACGACGACGCGCGCGAGCTCGTGCGCTACATCCTGGAGGATCACGGCGCCGAGGTCGTCCTCGCCGAGTCCGGGGAGGAAGCGCTGCGCGCGCTCCGCGCGTCGCGGCCTCGCCTCCTCCTCAGCGACATCGGGATGCCCGGAATGGACGGATACGAGCTCATCCGGCGCATCCGCGAGCTGCCGGCCGAGGAAGGCGGGGTCGTCCCGGCGATCGCGCTGACGGCCTACGCGAGCGTCGAGGACGCCCGTCGGGCCATGCTGGAGGGCTATCAGATGCACCTTCCGAAGCCGGTCTCGGCGTCGCGCCTCCTGAGCATCGTCGCTGATCTGTCCGGCTGGCGCGTGGAGGCCGAGGGGGACGGCGCCGCGCCCGGTCCGCGCTCCCCCGGCGCCGCGGTGGACCTCGGCGACGAGTAGAACGCCGATCGCGTCGGCCGATCACGTCGATCGCGCGAGGGATGAACCGCCAAGGCGCGAAGGGCGCCAAGAGGTGGTCTTCTTCTTGGCGCCCCTCGCGCCTCGGCGGCCCGAAATCCGCGCGCCTCGAGCGGGCTCAGCCTCGACCGGCCGCCGCCCTCGCGAGCGCCTCTTTCCCCGCGCGCCCGAGCCTCCGGATGGCCGCCTCCCGCCGCAGCGCCTCGCCCTTGTCGGCCGCGGTCTCCACGTGGACCAGCGCGAGCGGCCCCCGGCCGCGCGTGTACCGCGCCCCGCGCCCGGCCGCGTGCTGGGCCAGGCGCGCCTCCACGTCGCGGGCGATGCCCGTGTACAGCGACCCGTCGCCGCAGCGCAGGATGTACACGTGCCAGGCCGCGGTCACGCCTCGGTCACTCCTTCGGCCCCTCGTTGTAGCCGCGCGGCCGGTATTTCGGGTCCACGCCCCCGTGCTTCGCGCCGTTGTCGAGCGTGTCGACCGCGAGGTACGCGAGCCACGTCCCCGGGTGCTCCTCCGCGAGCTGCCGGAGCTCCGCCTCGTGCGCCGCGAGGCGCTGCTCGTCGTGCAAGCACTGCAGCGCGAGCGCGATCAGGCTCAGCTCGTTCGGGCCGAGCTCCATGCCGCGCTGGTAGTGCGGGAAGGCCTCGTCGGCGCGGTGCATGCGGCAGAGCGTGTCGCCCGTGTACACGTGGGCCATCGGCCACGTCGGGGCGAGCTCCACCGCGATCTTGCTCTCGGCGAGCCGGGCCGGGAGGTCGCCGCGGGCGCCCTTCATGACCGAGTAGTTGAGGTGCGCCTTGGCGCTGTTCGGGACGGCCTCCTTCGTCGCCGCCCAGAAGTCGAGATCGTTGCGGTAGTCCATCGCGTGCCGGTAGGCCTGCACGCACTGGAAGCCGAAGAAGAGCGCGAACAGCGCCGGCGTCAGCCACGCCCGCCACGACCAGCGCCGGCGCGGCGCGAGGGTCGAGCCCGCGAGCGCCTCGTGCAGCCACGAGAACGCGACCGCGAGGACCAGCGACGAGCCGATGGCCGGGAAGTACCAGAAGCGCTCGGCGCGCACCGTCGGCAGGACGACCGGGATGTTCGAGTGCGGGAAGTAGCTGACCACGACCCAGGTCAGCCCGATCGCCAGGAGGCACAGCCCCGCGTAGCCGCGGCGCAGCGGCACCCAGGCGCTCCGGTCGGCGGTCGCTGGGCAGGGCAGGGGGCGCCCGCCCTCGACGAGCAGCCCGAGGCCGAGGAGCAGCGCGGGCAGGAACGGCAGCGGCCAGAGCACGAGCGGCAGCGCCCGGAGCAGCGGGACGCGCCCCGCCGGGCGGAGCACGTGCCAGTCGTACGCGGCGAGCGCGGCCGCCGCGCCCGCGAGCAGGGCCCCGGCGAGGAGCAGCGACCACCGCCGCGACGTCGCCGGGCCGCCGTCGACCAGGAAGGCGGCGCGCACCGAGCGCCGCTCGCGCCGCTCGAGGTGCTCGCGGCGGAGGGCCGCGATCCAGAGGGCGAGCGAGCCGAGCGGGGGCAGCGCCATCATCGCGGCGCCGGCGACGCTGCCGAAGAAGACCAGCCGGTCGGGCGTCGGCTCCTGCGGGTACGAGTAGTCGCCGCTGAGCGTCCACGGGAACACGACCTGGGTGAGGCCGCGCCAGTAGACGCGCAGCGCGCCGGCGATCCGGTGCGGGGTGTCCGCGGTGCTGAGCGGGTTGTTGAGCGGATCGCGCGGCAGGGGCGCCTGGTGGAACCAGACGAGCAGGTCGTGCAGCGCGCGCTTCGCGAGCGGCGTCCCTTCGGGGAGCGGCGCCGCGAGCTCGGCCGGCATGGGCGCCGGGAACCAGCGCCGCCGGAGCTCGACGTACAGCACGAACGCCGCGCCCGCGGCGAGCAGCGCGAGGAGCGACCGGACGAGCCGCGCCGGCCGCGTGGGGTGCGTGAGCGGCGCCGCGATCAGGGCGGCGAACGGGATCAGCGGCACGCAGACGAGCGCGCTCTCCTTGGAGAAGAGGCCGAAGAGCACGGCCGCGAACACGCCGAACGGCATCGCCCACGCGGGCAGCGCCAGGGCGGCGAGGGCGGCGATCGCGCCGAGGCCCCCGAGCACGTCGGCGATGCCCACGATGCCGCTCACCGCCTCGGTGAGCACCGCGCAGCCGACGAAGATGAGCCCGACGAGGTAGGCGAGCCCGCGCCTGCGCGTGAGCCAGAACGTGACGCACGTGAGCAGCGCGGCGTTCGCCGCGTGGAAGAGGACGTTGTAAAAGTGGTGGAAGAACGGCTGCTTGGTGACCGCCCAGACGGTGCGCCAGAGGAAGTTGGGCAGCGGGCGGTAGGAGCCGACGCTCCGGTCGGGCGGCAGGCCCCAGAAATCGCGGTGGATGGCGTCGATGAAGCGGAGCCCGCCCTTCGCGTTCACGTACGGGTTGGCGAGGAGCGCCTCCTGCTCGTCGAAGATGTAGTTCGTCGACGGGGCGCGCGTGAAGAGGATGACCGCGATCACGGCGAGCGGCGCGGCCGCGGAGAGGAAGGTCGGGTCGAGCGCGAGGAAGTAGTCGCGCACGCGCCGGGCGACGCGCCCGAGCAGGGTGGTCGGCTCGGGCGGCGGCTGCGCGGACGACGGCGGCGCGGAGGAGGGGGGCGCGGACGGCGGCGGCCCGTACGGCGGCGCCAGGGGGTCGGAGAGCGCGCCGGAGGTGGGCTCCGGTGCGGCCTCGCCGGCGGCGGACGGGGGCGGGTAGGTCACGCCGCGCCCCTTCAGCCTTTGCCGTCCGGCGGAGCGCCCGGCGCGCCCCCCGGCTCGGGGATGGACCAGATGTCGCCCCAGAGCGGCTGGCCGCCGTCGATCCCGTAGACCGCGCCGGTGATGAAGTCGTTCTGGTCGCTCGCGAGGAAGACGATGAGCCTCGAGACCTCCTCCGGGGTGGCGAGGCGCTTGAGCGGGGTGGCGCGCCGCGCGAGCTCGAGGAGCTCGTCGCCGTACTGCGACGTGCCGCTCGAGCGGATGTTGCTGCCGGGGGCGACGGCGTTGATGCGGATGCCGTGCGCCGCCCACTCGACGGCGAGCGACCGGGTGAGGTTCTCGACGCCGGCGCGCGCGGCGCCGGTGTGGGCCATGCCCGGGAAGCCGCGGCTCACCGACGCGGTGACGTTCACGATGCGGCCGCGCCGGGCCGGGAACATCGCCCGCTGCGCGACCTCGCGGGTCATGAAGAAGGTGCCGTTCAGGTTGTTGCGGACGACCGCCTCCCAGCCCTTCGGGGTCATGTCGATGGCCGGGCTCGGGAACTGGCCTCCGGCGTTGTTCACGAGGACGTCGATGCGGCCGAAGCGCCCGAGGACCTGGCCGACGAAGGCGGCGATCTGCTCCGGCTCGCGGATGTCGCAGGGCGCGACGAGCACGTCGGCCTCGGCGACGCCGTCGTCGGCGAGCGCCTTCGCGGCCGCCTCCAGCTTGTCCGGCTTGCGGCCGCAGATCGCGACCTTGGCGCCGAGGTAGGCGAGCTCACGCGCGCACGCGAGGCCGATCCCGCTGCCCCCGCCCGTGACGAGGGCGACCTGATTTCCGAAGAGTCCTCGGGCGAAGATCGAGCGCACCTGGGTCACGCCCCGCGTTTACAACGGGTCAGGGGGCGCCGCCACAAACTGGGCGCCCCGCGGAGCGCGCCTGGCGCCCTGGGCGGTGCAGGCCGCGCGCCCCGGGAGCCCGCTGGCAGGGGGCGCGGGTCCGGTGTCGCACAGGGGTCCTCGCGAGGCGCCCACCGGGCACGGGGGCGCGCGGCGGCGGGGGCGCGCGTCGAGCGCGGCGCAGGCCGCGGCCTCGGGGGGTGCAGGCCGCGGCCTCCAGGTGGTGTAGGCCGCAGCCGGCAGGTCCTCCGCTGCGGCGCCTCGGCCGCGCGCGCGGCGCGGAGAAGCGCGGGGGCGAGCGGGCGGCACGCGACGTGTAATGCGCTTCCGCCATGAACATGCCCCCCCTCTTCTACCGAATCCTCGCCGCGACAACGATCCTCTCGGGCTGCGCCGGTGACGAGCTCACGACGGAGGACGTCGAGAGCGTGAGTGAAGCCTACCGCGTGAACGACCCCGACCTCGCGTGCGGGACGCCCAACACCAACCTCGGCGAGGATCTGAACACGAGCGGCGCGAACGCCGAGCTCCAGGAGTGGGCCGACAGCATCCAGGCGATGCCGAGCTCGGCGACCAAGACCGACCTCTTGAACCGGCTGCTGACGAACGTGCAGGGGCCGGCCACGGCGTTCCCCGACGCCGCGGCCCGGGAGACGTTCCTGCGCAACGTGCGCGCACCGCTGCCCATGACCCTGCCCTACGGCCACCAGAGCTCAGGCAACCAGGTCAGCCTGGGACAGGGCTGGATCTACCACAGCGGCGGCAGCCACCGCGGCCTCGATATCGGGCGCGCCGCCTCCGGCTCGGAGGACCCGAGCTTCGATGTCCTGGCCGTGGCCGACGGCAAGGTCATCGGCGTCTACTTCGACGGTCCTCCCGGCGGGGGCGGCAACACCGTCGTCATCGAGCACACGGGCGAGAACGGGAAGAAGATCTACTCGCTTTACATGCACCTGCGTAACGGCGCGACGAACGACGCGAACGCCGTAAAGAACCTCGACTGCGGCTCCTCGGTGCCGTGCCAGCGCTACAAGCTGGCCGCGAACAAGTCTCCCCTGGCGAAATGGTGGGGCAAGGAGTCGGATACCATCACCGTCACGCCCGGCCAGCTCGTCAAGCGGGGGGCCAAGATCGCGCGGGCGGGGAGCACCATGACCGTGATGGGGACCCTGGACGCGAACGGCGTCTCCTCGGCCGGCTGGGGCAACATGCACCTGCACGTCTACCTCGCCGTCCCCAAGGGCACCACCGCGCCGAACGACAAGATCGCCGTGGAGGTGGACGCCTTCGGCGCGTACCAGAAGGCCGACAGCTGCTATGTCGAGGATCCGCTCGCGGACATCGATCAGCCGACGTATTACTCGCGGCTGTTCGCCCCGTTCCTGCCCGACTTCCACGACCTCGGCTGGAAGCCCTTCACCGACTACCCCGATTACCTGGAGGGGATGAGCTATGCCCCGGCGACGCTCAGCTTCTACAACGAGGGCAGCTTCAAGGTGACGGGCTCGTACCAGTACGCGACGAGCGGCTTTTCCCTGCAGGTCGGCGTCTCCGGCGCCAAGATCGACGATCTCGACGGGGTGAACGAGGCGCAGGTGCCGCGCGAGACCCGGGTCCGCATCGACGGCAGCGGGCTCCCCGTCTACGACTACATCGCCACGCCAAGGAAGTCCGGCGAGCAGACGGCGTTCTGGCATCAGCTGACCCAGGCCCAGCTGGACAGCCAGTACGACGCCTATGTGGGCGACGACGGCTATGGCATCGGCGACTTCTTCCCGTACCGCGTGGCCGGGGTGCAGTTCTATGCCGTGCTGTTCACGACGAGCGCGAGCACGTCGAACTGGCTGACGTACAGCCGGTCGGCGGCGCAGGTCCAGGGCGACATCGCGAGCATCCCCGCGGGGCTGCAGGTCGGCCAGGTGGTCGCCGACACCACGTGGAGCCCGCCGAGGTTCAGCATGCTCGCGGTCCCCGCCTCGGGCTGCGCGCCGCACGCGTACGTGGATGTGTCGACCCTTGTGTACCCGTATTATGCCGCCCAGGAGGCCGCGCTCGGGTACAAGCTGCGCAAGGTGCAGGTGTACAGCGGAGGTTCCAAGTTCAATGCGGTGTTCGGGAAGGCGTCGGGCGCCTGCCACGCGCACCCCTGACGGAGCCCACGGCCGAGGCGTCGATCGGCGCGCTGCCTCAGTTCGTGTCCCACTCGCACGCAGCGATGCCGTCCTCGCCCACCTTGCAGCTCGTGCGCTCCAGGCACGGACGGATCTCGATCCCCATCCGCGGCGTACAGAACCGCTCGGCGGACACGCCTTCCTCGGTGACGACGCAGTCGCCCGTCTCGGGCACGGCCGAGCAGTCGTACGGCGTGGCGTTCGGCCGGAACCAGCAGAGCGGGCGCGCGCCGGGGCCCTCCGCGCAGGCGGCGAACGCGGCGTCCGCCTCGACCGTGGGATCGATCTCGACGAGGCGCGCGTACGGCGGGACGAGACCCGGGATGTCGGCGCCGGGGTTTCGCACCGGGCACAGGGCGCCGGCGAAGATGGTGTCCACGCGGCACTGAGGGCTCTTACCGGTGACGTCGGTGCCCGGCGAAACCACCGTCGAGGGCGTGTCGGTCGAGGCCGCCGCCCTGGCCCAGACCGCGAAGTCGTTGGCGACCGCCGCGATGCGGTAGCAGAGATCGCGCCCGGCGACGCGCGCCCATGCGCCGTCGCAGCGGGCTTTGGTCGCCGCCGACACCCGCGTCCGGTACGCGCTGTTCTCGTCGCTGTCATCGCCCCAGAGCCGGGGAAGGCAGTCCTTCGACGCGAAGTAATCGGCCTGTCCCTCGGCGGCGCTCACCGTGCCGAACTGGCCCCTGTCGAGCCCCTCCACCTGAGCGTGTTGCTCCGCGCCGTCCTTGAACGGGAAGCCGCCGAGCGCGTGGCCCACCTCGTGGCAGCCGATGAACGTCGCGACGTCGCGCGTGAGGCCGGGCCGCTCGATCTCGAACCCCACGACGATGCTCCAGGTGCGGTCCGCGTTGATCTTCAACTTCGTGGCCTCGTCCGCGAGCCGCACGGTGAACCGCGCCTCGTGGGCCTGCGCTTCGGGGGCATACGCTGCCGCGACACCTTCGATGACGAGCTTGGCGTCCGACGCTGATAACGGTTCATCGCCGGCCAGCGGCGCGACCGACGCCTCGACCCCATCCGGATCCTGTCCCAGCGCTGCCGCAGGGGGGCTCGCGCACCCCATCATCGCGCTCGTGGCCGTCGCCGCGGCGAGAAGGGCTCCTGCGCTCCGCACACAAATACCTACCATGATGCTCCTTTCGCCGCGCATGCTGCGCGGAACGGCGGCGCCAGTCGCCGCTCCTGCCGATTCCTCGGTTCCGAGGCCCTCGACGGCCGCGAGACGCCGCTCGCGTTGAGGCTATTCCGTGGGGGATCTCTTTTTTTGATTCACGAAATAACGCTCCCTGGCGACCTTGAGAGACGCAGGCGCAGCGCGCGAGCGCCGCGCCCGCGAGCGCGCTCGACGTCGAGGTGCGGCTGGGCCCTGCGTCGCTGCTCGGCAGCCCTTGTGGATGCCGGCACCCCCGGTCGTCCTTCACGCAAACTGCGCGGCGCCTGATGTGGAGGGCGTTCTCCGCGAGCTTTCAACCCTATCGAGCCGTCACATCTCGAAAGGATCCGCTTCATGCGAAGAGCTTTCGTTCGTGGCCTTCGTCCCCCGGACGATCTTTTTTCTGGTTCACGGAATAACGCACCCCGGGAGGCGTCACAGCTGCGTCATCACACGCCGCCGCGACGGCGGAGGAGCTCGTGATGTCCGGTGTTCTGCGCTCCCACGGGGCCCTGGCGCCCCTCGACCTCGGATCGAGCGCTTCGCGCGGCGCGGGCGTGCCCTCGATGCATGGACAGGGATGAACATGAGAGGAATGAGTTACCATAGCGTACACAGGCTGCTGGGCCGAGAAGGGCTGCTGCTCGCGTGCTGGGCGCTGGGCTGGGTGTCTGGCTGTGCCAGCGAGGCGCCGCCGGAGGCGAGTGAGGCGCACGTGGACACGTCGGCCTGGGCGGCCATCGCCGCGACCGTGACCGAGGTCGTCGTCTACGACAATCCGGACCTCGCAGACGACCTGCCGCGCGAGGTGCCGGTCGTCGTGAGCTTCAAGGACAACAAGCCGAACGTGGCGTTCCAGATCGGCTGCGGCTCGAACTACGGGCCGCTCCTGGACGGCTTCGGGTACCCGCGGACCCTCGATCTCAACCAGGCCGCCTTCTACGACTCGTTCGACGCGATGCAGAGGCGGCTCGAACGCGACGCGGGCGGGCAAGTCCCCATCCATACGCTGCGCTGCGACGCCGATCCCAACGTCACGCGCCAGCAAGTTTTCCAAGTTTACCGGCGCGTCGACGCCGATCTGGGGAAGGGCGAGGCCGAGTACTACCTCCGGCTCCGCGACGACCCCGGGACGATCTACAGCGTCGGCTGCAGCAACCTGCTCTCGGCACTCTCGTGGACGACGGCGGACGGCAGCGACCTCGAACAGGTGAGCATCCCCATCAACCGCGCCGTCCTCCATACCTGGAGGGCGCAGGAGATCGCCGAGCGGGAGATCAACTGCCACTCGAGCACCGGGCGGCCGCTCCCGCGGGCCCGCCGCGATCTCCCGTGGGTGTCGGCCGACTCGCTCGGTTCCTTGCCGGCGGAGCTCTACCTGGTCCGCTTCCCCTTCACCGGGATCTCGTCGCGCGTGACGCCCTACCTGATCACCGGGGGGAAGGGCTACGCGATCAACTGCGGTTCGAACTCAGACATCCTGAAGCAGGCCCTCGGCTTCGACCCCGCCACGACGCTCGAGGAGCTCTCGACGAGCGACCCGCGCTTCACCTCCTCCGATCCTGACCGGCAGCCGCACCTCGGGTGCGCGAGCCAGGTGAAGATCTTCGACACCGCCGACCAGTCGCCCTCATCGCGCCATTTTCAGATCGACGGGAGCAAAGCGCTGGTTCGCTTCACGTGCACGAGCGCGGCGAACCACTTCAGCGCAGGGGCGCCGCCGGCGCAGTCGGTCCCGAGGGCGGCCGTGCCGTATCTCTTCGTCGATCCGAACGCGCCGGCCAGCCGGACGCGGATCCTGGACATCGGGTGCAAGGGCCCCGACCACGCCCGAATGGCGCTGTTGTGGTTCTGGGTGTTCGGGCGATACCCGAACGACGTGGAGCTTCAGCAGACGATCCAGACCTACAAGGAGCTCGAGGGCGCGGGCTTCCCGAGAGGAGACCTCGAGCGCGAGACGCTGGCGTCGCTCACCTTCCGCGTCAACATCGGGGCCTTCAGCGACTCGCCCGAGGTCATCATCAATCGCGCCGTCGGCGATGGGAAGAGGAGCAACCCGCGCCGCACGAACCTGGACGGCGGGGTCGTCTTCAGCGAGGAGCGGGCGTTCTTCATCGCGCAGGCCTACAGCGGTTCGTTCGCCGGCCCGTCGCACGACCTCGGCCTCTACAGGTGGGCGAGAGACCTCGTGACGAACGCGACGCCCGTGTCGCGGGACGAGATGAACGCGAGCTACGACTGGGCCTTCGGGTGCTGGCAGTGGCCGGGCATCGGCGCGTGCCCCGCGGTTGAAGGGATCAAGTGGTGGCTCGGCGAGTTCTACAATCCTGCGAACAAGGACGTCGACTACACACGGCGCAAAATGGAGGCCGAGCACGCGCGCTATCTCAAGTGGTGCTCTGACCGCGCCAACGGCTGCTACTACGAGGTCGAGCAAATCACCCAGCGCGCATGCAACAAGGCCGGCCGCGCGTGGAACACGGGCTGGGCGGACTGGACGGCGACGTTGTTTCGTGAGGAGAAGCTCCCCAGGAGCTTCGCCTCCGTCGTCTGCCTCGTGCAGCACGACGGCGATATCTCGAGGGATCCTGCGAAATGCGTAAGAGACCACACGTGACCGCCCCCCGATCGAGAGTGACACCATGAAGAACCGAGCTCTGAGCATCATCGCCGGCGTCGCTTGCGTCGCCGGCTCGGCCGGCGCCGCGCGCGCCGACGTCGCTCCGCCTCCTGCGTGCAGGGCGGCGGCCTCGGAGGGGCCTGGGTTCACGCAGAACAAGCGCCTCTGCTACGAGACGCTCGCGGCGCGCGGGAGCTACCAGGAGATCGTCGATCTCATCGAGGTGGAGAGCCTCGGGCTCACGCCGCAGGAGCGGTACTTCCTCGGGACGGCCTACTTCGGGCTGTCGAACCGGACCGGCGCCGACAGCCTCCGGTGCCACGCCGCGATCCGCGCCAGCGAGCTGCTCGAGGCGTTCCTGACCGAGCAGCAGGTGCGCTACCGCGAGCAGCACTCGTTCGGCACGTCCGACGACATGAAGTACACGTACCACGCGACCAAGATGATCTCGGCCCTCGAGGCGGTGAAAGGGTGCGAGGAGTCGTCGCACACGCCGGCCAGCCTGGAGCGCTACGGCCGGCGGTACGCGGTGGAGCGCCTGCGGGGGCTCTTCTACAAGACGTCGGGGCCGGACGCGCTCCGCAACCGCTTCGACGCGAAGATGACGCAGCTCGGCGACCAGATGAGGGGGTTCGTGGCGACGGCGTCGAGCGTGGAGACGCGCTTCGGCCTCAACCTGACGGAGATCGACGTGGGGCGGCAATACCTCTTCAAGATCAAGGACCGCATCAATGGCCTCTTCGGAGCCAGCGCGGTCAAGGTCGCAGAGCAGCCCGTCGGGGGTGACGAGTCGTTCCCCAGCTTCGTGTACGACGCGACGTGGAAAGCGCAGATCCTCGGCACGATCGGCGCCAAGGCGACCCGCTTCACGGATCTCCTGCTCCCGGAGAAGCGCGGGGAGATCGCGGTCATCGAGGCCGAGATCATCGGGGCGATCGGCGGCATGTCGATGGAGGATTACGTGAGTCGCAAGGAGCAAACGGTGATTGAGCTCAGGGATCTCTCGACGTCGCTGATCCTGGGTACGAATTTCTGGACGGCGATGGAGGCGCCGGAGCACGCCGGGAAGGCCGCGCTGGACGACGCCCTCGCGAAGCCGAACCGGGACGAGCTCGCGCGGACGGCCGCGCACGTCGACACGCTCTGGCAGGAGGGGATGGCGAGGTACTGCAACCCCTCGAGGCCGGCCTGGTACTGCAGGAGGACGCCGTGAAGAAGCACGCTCTTCGTATCGCCTTGGCCATCGTGCCGCTCTCGGCGCTCGCGTCGCTCGCCTCGCATGCGGCCTCGCTCCCGACCCCGAGCGGCCCCGCGATCGAGGTGCCGTCGTTCGTCGATGTCGACGAGGCGTTTCGCCGGGCGACCGCGGGGCGGCCGCTCGACAGCGCGCTCCTCACCTTCGCCTCGAACGAGCTGCGCCCGCCGACGTCGGGCGGCGGCGGTGGGGGCGGCGGCATCATCGATGAAGACTTCGTGCCGGTCGAGGAGGCCGACGGATCCTCGACGACCGTGCGCCTCCTGCCCATCGCCGGCGTCGCGCCGGCCACGGCGCGCGAGCTCCACCGCCGCGTCGCGCTCCTCGAGCTCCTCATCGGGGCGCTCCGGAGCTACCGCGAGCCGGAGGGCGCTCCGCCGGGCCGGAGCGACGAGGTCCTGCAGATGGCGACCACCGCGCACCTCGAGCTCTTCGTGGCCCACAGCCTCGCGTTCCTCGAAGGGCAGACGCGGGAGGAGAAGTGCCTGTCGTACCAGCGGGCGACCGAGCACGCGCGGTACGTCGGGTTCGCCGCCGACGCCGGCCTCCCCGTGCCGGTCCGCGCCGGCTGGGAGTCGCTCCTCGAGCAGGCCCGGACGTTCTACGCCGGGCCCTTCGCGGGCCAGATCCCGGCGAACCTCTGCTCGATGCGCAAGGCGGTGAGCAAAGCCGAGGTCGAGTCGACGCTCCGCGCCGGCATCGACGAGCGGATACGCTTCCGCGTGGAGGCGGAGATCGACGCGACGTCGCAGAGCCTCGCCGAGAAAGAGCGGCAGTACGCGGCGGTGCTCGGGGCCTCGGGCGTGGAGCTCCCCACGCGCGAGATCTTCCTGTTCAAGAAGACCGTCGAGGACACCGCGACGCTCTACGAGTTCGTGGAGCGGGACACGCTCGGCCTCGAGCGGGCGCCGGCCACGACGCCGCCGGGGCAGTCGCTCCTCTCGCGCCTCCGCGCGAAGCGCGGCGAGATCGACCAGATCCGGAGCAACGCCAGCGCCACCGGGGTCGCCGCCGACGTGACGGCGGCGCGCGCCACGCTCGAGCGTCACGCGGCGCTGCTCGGCGCCGTGGTGGAGACCCTCCGCGAGATCGCGCAGACCCCCGGGCTCGCCTTTGCGACCCAGGAGAGGCTCGGCGTGTGCGCGACGATCCCCGACGCGCTCACGCCGGAGAATTTCGCCGAGTACGCCGGACGCGTCGACGCCTGCCTGACCGAGGCGGCGCGCGCGTACGGCGCGCTCAAGGACGCGGCGGGCGCGAGCGACCCGACCCAGCTGGCCTTCGTCGAGAGAGTCTCGGGGCTCTCGAAGGCTTATATCGGGTACATCAATAGCCTTTAGCCCCACGGCAAAGCTTGTTGGAGCGACGCATGAAACGACTGCTGTCTTCATTGGCCCTTGGTCTCCTGCTGCTGCCTTCACCTGCGCGCGCCCAGGAGATCGAGTGCGTCCCCTCGAACGAGGCCGCGATCCGCGCGGAGGTGGGGCGCCTCGTCTCGGAGCTCAAGATCGCGCAGTACCGCGCGAACATGGCGCTCCTCGAGGGCAGCTTCGGCGAGCTCGAGGCGCTCGTCGGCGCGACGGGGAGCTGCCCCGAGTCCATGACGGTGCGCGTCTGCGACGCGGAGTGCTTTTACCAGCGCGCGAACGTGTATCGCTTCCGCGCCACGGGGCTGCCGCTCCTCGACGCGAAGGGGGGCTCCTCGCCCGACGGTGCGCTGACGAGCCCCGCAGAGCTCCTCGCGCAGGCGACGAAGGGGCTCGAGGTCGTGGAGCAAGGGATCGCGCGCCTCCCGCGGCAGACGAGCTCGGGGACGGGCGAGGAGCAGAAGAACATCGCCTTCAACCGGTACCTCAAGGCGATGGCGCAGCTCCAGGGGCTCAAGGCGAACCTGCTCGTGGCGGCGGGCGACGTCTGGTACCGCGAGGCGTCGGTCGCGCGGCTCGACCACATGAGCTACCTGGTCGGCGAGGCGCTCGGCGACGCGCCCGCGGCGGACGGGGACAAGGGGAGCGAGTACTACAAGGCGGCCACGTATTACGATCAAGCGTTCTGGCTCGTCCTCGAGGCCAAGCACTCGCTCCCGAACCGGGATCTCTTCACCGCCGAGCTCGCGACGCTCTCCACGATCGAGAAGGACGTGACGCTCCGCCTCGACTCGGTGCGCAAAGGCTACCTGTACATCAACATCGATCCCGAGGATTTCCCGCTCGTCAGCATCGAGCGGCTCGGCCAGCAGCTGCGGATGCAGGAGGCCGCGATCGAGCAGCAGGACCAGAACATCCAGAACATCCTCGAGGTGTGGGCGCGGAAATACACCGATCTCCAGAACCAGAAGTTCGACATGGCCAACATGAAGCACTCTCGGGCCATCGAGCTCGAGGTGTACAAGATGGCGCAGCTCCAGGATATGGCCGAGCAGCTCAAGAACGACGTGCAGCAGAAGCTGAGCGCGATCCAGGGCGACATCTCGACGTTCGAGCTCGAGCAGAGGATCCGCGTGCTCGAGCTGGCCTTGAAGCGCGAGACCAAGGAGCTACAGAACCAGATCGTGCTCCTCCGGGGCCAGCGCGAGCAGGATCTCCTCGCGCTCGACCAGGACGCGGTGCGCGAGCAGATCGCCGAGATCCAGTTCAACATCGACATGACGCTCGCCGCCTTCAACTTCGAGATGCAGCGCGACGGCCTCGAGCTGCAGAGCGACGAGCTCTCGAACCGGATCGACGCCGACGACAAGGAGCTCGAGCTCATCGACAACCGCAAGGCCCAGACCGAGCGGCAGATCGCGCTCGAGCAGAAGCGCATCGAGGCCTCCGAGATCATCACGAGCCGGCTCCGGGCCTCGCAGGAGACGGTGTTTCAATCGATGCGCGTCCCGGTCGTGCACCAGATCTGCTCGATCGACGCCGAGCTCGCGTTCTACACCGGGGCGGCGCAAGGGTTCACCGACCCGATCTCCGGCGCCTCGTGCGCGAGCCTGCCGTCCATCGAGGCGCCGAAGCCCGAGCTCCTCGACGAGATCTGCATGGCGCGGAAGGATCTCTCCACCAAGACCAAGGAAGAGATCGAGAAGATCAGGGCGTGCATCGACGGCTCTGGCACGAGCTGCTCCACGAAGGACGAGAACCTGAAGCGGGTCGCGGAGGAGCTCTATAAGCAGAACCTCAAGATCTTCGACCACCAGCGCGAGATGTGGCAAACGACCATCAATCAGATCAACGATCGCATGCGGGCGCTCGACGCCGCGATGGCCGAGCAGAACGGCCTCGATGCGCTGAAGGGGGCTGCGCTCGCGCTCTCGGCCACGGCCGCCGTCCTCGCGGCCATCCCGGACGGCGACACCGGCATCATGGGCATCTTCCCCGTCAAGACGTTCCGCATCGCAGAGGCGGTGGCGGCGTCGGCGAAGGTCCTGGCCGACACGGCCGCTCAGGTCTACGAGTGGCAGTTCGGAGAGCTGCAGTTCGAGCAGATGATCGCGCAGGAGAAGCACGAGCTCAACGTCCGGGTCGAGGAGCTCAGGAGGGAGATCGCGGCCCTCGATATCCACAAGCTCGTCGAGGAGTGGACGAAGAAGCGGGCCCTCGCCGAGATCTCGGTCCAGCTCGCGCAGCTCGACAAGGAGCTCGTGGAGGTCACCGGCGAAGAGGAGATCCAGGCCATCCAGTGCAGGCTCGACCGGGGGGAGATCACGGCGACGGTCGCGAAGCTGCGGGCCGAGCGCGCGGGGCTGGTGGCCGACCTCCAGACCAAGTCGGACGAGTCGGCGCTCGTCGACTTCGACCTCGACGAGCAGGAGAAGGTGCGCGAGCAGTCCCAGATCGAGATCCAGCGGCTCACCCTCGCGCTCGGGGAGCTCGACATCGAGGCGAGCAGGGTCCAGCAGGACAAGCGGAACCTCCTCGCCATGCGGTCGTCGATCGAGGCGCAGATAAGCCGGATCAGCCACTACCAGGGGAGGGTGCACGATCTCGAGGGGCACTACGACGCGGCTCGCCAGGTGCTGAACGACATCCGGGAGAAGATCCGGCAGAACACCATCAACATCTCGGAGGGGCAGATGGCGTTCCTCGCGTCGGTCATCGAGGACGAGCGGGAGGCGACCTTCGCCCAGATCGAGGACCTCCGCCGGCAGATCCGGATGGTGGAAGAGGCGAAGGACCTCGAGCACGAGCTCTTGGCCATCGAGCGGGAGATGCGCGACGCGCTGCTGGCGAGCCGCGCTCACATCATGGGGCTCGTCGAGATGGCGCCCGTGAACGAGGCCGCCGAGGTCCTCTTCTGGGACTTCGAGGACATGCAGGCGGAGCTCACGCGGGGGGCGACCGAGTTCCTCGAGGCCAAGCGGCGTGTCGTCGAGAACGTCAACTTCACCTACAACCTGTACCGGAACCGCTACAACGTGCTGAGCGACTTCGCCGGCGACGTCGGGCACCTGTCGCCGGACAGGACGTTCATCGGGACGGCGACCGAGCTGGATTCGTTCCTCAGCGACTGCGGGACCGTGGGCTCGAGCGAGGTCTGCCGGCCCTCGTCGCTCGCCTGGAGCACCGCGACGATGGCCGGCAGCGTGGCCGAGTTCACGCTGGAGAAGACGAGCGGGCTCGTGTCCGAGCTCCTCGAGAACGGGAGCGTGCGCTTCGAGATATCGCCCTTCGCTCGCTCGCAGGAGGACAGCCGGAACCTCGGCAACTTCGTCCTCTGGGACGAGATGACGATGAACGAGAGCGAGCCGATGCGCCTCGTGCACGTGCTGGCCGGGGTGTCGAGCTCGTCGTGCCGCTCTCAGCAGGTGCAGGTGACGCACCTCGGGTTCGGCACCGTCTTCTCGCGCCTGTCGAAGGACAGCAGCGAGATCGTGCCGAGCCTCCTGGTGAAGCGGCCGGTCACGGCGCTCATCCCGATGTACAGCGGCTTCGACATGGATCTCATGAACGATGAGTACCTCCGCTTCCGCCGCGGCCCGTACACCGCAGAGGGGCTCGAGCGCCGCCTGACCGATGGCCTGATCCAGAACGCGTATCCGTTCGTGGGTCATCCGCTCGTGGGGACGTACGAGCTCACCGTCGACGAGAACCTGGTCCGCTGCCTGAGCGAGGGTGCTCCGTCGTTGAAGCTCGGGTTCATCTTCGTGCGCAAGCCGGTGCGCTGACGTTCGTGCGCAGGCCGGCGAGCGGAAGGGTTTCTCTGAGGACAGAAGGAGTCTGGTCGATGGTTCGACAGGATTTGGCCTCCTACATCCCGCTGGTCGTCGCGGCGGCGTGCGCGACGCTCCCGGCGACGAGGATGGCGGCGGCCCAGGAAGACGAGGAGTGCTTGCGCGACCTCGCGTCGTGCGATCTGCAGGAGCGGAAGACGCACCTCCGGGCGCAGATCTGGTCCGGCTCATGCGAGCCGTCGCAGTGGGACGCGCTCCCGCGGCAGGGTTATCCCATCGAGCTGGTCGGTGGGAGTCCGAAGGTCAAGGTGGGGCCGCGCGCGCCGGTGCACTTCCTGAACGGGGTGTGCGAGGCGCATCGTCCGGACGGCGACGTCGACCACGGCCTCCACGAGCTCGAGAAGGCCGCGACCGTGGGCCTGCTCCCGTCGCAGAGGAACGCGGCGGCGCTGTTCGAGGGGCTCCTCCACTGCCAGAAGCTCGCGCAGCTCGAAGATCGGTACCAGGGCGAGCTCACCACGAGGCTCGCTCCCCGCGAGCAGTTCTGCGCGCACCGGGGCATGGCCAAGGCGAGCTTCACGCGCGTGCGGTGGGAGGGGCTCGAGATGAGCTACGACACGACGGCGTTCAGCCTGACGGGGCACGCCGAGAGCATGGCGCAATGCTATGCGGACTACCTGCACGGAGGGTATGACGCCACGTGCGGTGTCGTGTCGTCGCCCTCGCCGGCGGCCATCGACGCGGCGGCGGAGGCCGCCTCCCGCGACATCCTCGCGGATTACTTCGGCACCGCGACGGAGGACGCCCCTCCCGACGGCAGCGCGATTCCGCCGCTCAAGGCGATGCTGGCGCGCAAGATCGAGATGGCCGACAGCTCGCTCGAGGAATCGGCGGCGCTCGTCGGCGGCCTCGTGAAGAAGAAGGATCTCCTCGTCAGCTCCTACCAGGGGATGGCGTCGATGTTCTGCCTCCCGGGGAGCGAGACCACGGGGCTCTGCTCGGGGCCGCTCCCCTCCGCCGTGGCGCGCCTCCACGAAGGGTACGAGCGCGCGGTGCTGCGGAGCCAGACGATCCTCGACTTCGTCGATCGCTGGGTCAGCGGCCTCTACGAGTACCAGGGCAAGGACGTCCGCGTCGAGCTGCAGAGGAGCCATGAGGGCCTTCGCGACATGCTCGCGCGCGCCGAGGCGCCGGCGATGCCGAACGAGATGACCCTCTTGCAGAAGCTCGATCTCATGAAGCGTGACATGGCGTTCCTCGTCGACCGGAGCGCGGTGGAGAGCGAGATCCTGAGGCGGCAGTGCAGCATTTACTTCTGCGAGATCCGGAACCGCAACCGGACGTTCTTCACGAACGCCTGCAACCAGATCGACGCGGTCGCCGGCCGCCCGGTGAAGGACGTGAACGCGCTCTGCGCGGCCGACGTCGCCGGGACGGTCGTCTCCGGCACGCAGACGGCCGCCGCGCTGTGCGCGAGCGTGGGGCTCCCGTCGTCGTACGCCTCGAACACGGCGATGACCGCGAGGGCCGTCGACACCTGCATGAGCGAGTTTCATCCGTGATCTTTCGTAGCGAGGCCAAGTTGAACACGCGAAGATGGTTGTGGGCGCTCGTCCCGGTCGTTGCGAGCGCGTGCGGAGATGCGGGTGAGCCCGAGATGGCGGTGACGAGCGAGCACGCCCTCCTGGCCGCCAGGCCGACGCTGTTTCGCTACCGCGCGATCGGCGAGGCGGGCTCGGAGATGCGGTATGCCGCCGAGCTGCCGCAGGAGGACGGGACGACGCTCCTGCTCCGCCTGGAGGGGTGCCTCGACGAGCGCGTCGTGCGCGAGCTCTTCGGCGTGAGGCAGAGCGCGATCGCCGAGCGGACCGACGTCGTCTTCGACGCGACGACGCCGATGATCGCGTGTCCGGACCGGATCGCCGCGGACGCGAACGTCTACGCGGAGCCGAGGACGCAGGGCCTGTCGCGCCTCGAGGTCCGGCTGGATGGCGAACCCCCCGAGGCCGGGCCCGGGCGCTATTTCGTCATTCCCAACCGCTGCGGCGGGCTGATGAAGCACCTCGGGATCGCCGAGCGCGCGCGGCGCGCGCCGGCCCCTCCCCTGGGGAGCCCCGGGTGGACGCCCGAGCCGGGCGCCACGCCGATCGAGCTCTCGTGCGCGAACGAGCGCGCGACCGAGCCCTACGACGGCTGGGAGGTCCACTCGGCCTGGTTGCCGAGCGTGGAGTTCCGGTGGATGGTGCTCGTCAAGAAGGGGGATACGTCGTTCTTCGTCGAGTCGCTCGACGGGCGGCCCTACAACGACCTCACCGACGCCGAGCGCGAGAGCGGGCTCGCCGGCCTGAGGAGGCTCCTCGCCGTGCCGAGCTCGTCGGAGTCGACCGACGTCGTCCCGGAAGACGAAGAGATCCGGCCCGACATGCCGTTCTTTGATGTGTGCCTCTCGCGGTGCGGCGCGGCGGACTGGGTCCCGGCGCACAAGGTCCTGAGGGACGGTTACCTCGAGTGCGAGAGCGGGTCGCTCGATCCGACCACCGGCGGGTGCCTGGACGGGGCGCGAAGGGACTATACGGACCGCCTCGAGCTCAACGGGACGACGAGCCGGCGCGCGCCGCTCGGCGGCGTCGTCCTGGATCTGCCCCTCTGCACCGCGGGCGAGACCTGGGAGCGCCATTTCGGCCTCACGGGCCACGACGGCGGCGGAACGTGGCTGACGCGGCTCATCGCGGCTTACAACGCCGGCAAGAGCGAGGGCGCGGCGCCCCCTTCGGTCTCGCTCCCGTGCCTCGTGCCGGACCGCACGTGCTCGGTCACGCTCCGCGAGGGCGCGGACCTGTCGACAACGACCGTCGCCACGTTGACGCGGAGCTGCGCGGTGGACGCCGAGGCCCTGGAGGTCCGCGTGGGCAAGGGCGCCACGTTGAGCCGGCAGCCGTTCACCTTGGACGCGGCGGTGCTCCCCGCGAGGATGCGCAGGGTGCGCATGGTCGGCGTGCCGGAGGGATCGATCATCAGCGTTGCGCAGCCGACCTGCGGCTTCGGCACGGGCGCCCCGTGCACCGAGGCGCAGCCGGCCATCTCGGTGCAGGGGGATCTGACGGTCGATCTCGAGCACCTCCGGCTCGTGTCGCGCCCGCCGACGGGGGGCACCGCGGGCCCGCCGAAGCCGCTCGCGCGCGTGGGCGTGCAGGCGGCGGGCAGCGCTGTGCGAGGGCTCGTCCTTCGGGTCCGCGACGTCGTGATCGGCGGCGACACAGCGCCGGTGTTCTACAAAGGCATCGTGTTCTCGGGAGGCACGCTCGCGCTCCACAGCTCGAGCGTGCGCGCCTTCACCGACGGGGTGTCGGCCGACCGGGCGCGCGTATCCATCGTTTCGTGGCCGGTCGCCGGGGCACATACCATCGAGTCGCTCGCCCAGCCTGGGCTCACGGCGGACGACCTCGTGGATCTCCGGGGGGCGTGGATCGGGGGCTCGGTCGCGAGCTTCCGCGCGCTGACGCTCAGCGCCGACGTGCAGGCCTTCGTCGTCGGGATGCGCGTGTCAGGTCCCATGGCGGTGGCGTGGAGCGACGACCGCGCGACGTGGCCCGAGGATGGTCTCCTCGCGGTCGACAGCACGTTTACGAGCACGCCCGGCTACTTCGATCGCGAGTCGGTCATGCTCTCGGTGACGGGCAGGAGCCAGCTTAACTTCGTGAACACCAGGGTCGCCAACTTCGGGCACGTGCTCCGCTGTCCCTCGCGGCTGTCGGGAGGGACGGCGAGGATCATCTTCGACAGGCCGGAGTTCAGCGAGATCACGTATGGCCTGAGGCAGGGCGCTTGCACCTTCGAATCGGCGACGCTGTGGGATCCCACGGGCGAATAAGGCGAGAAGAACCATGACAAAGAGAGAGAGAATCGGCGCCGCGGCCGCGGCGGTGGGGATCGTGTCTCTTGCGCTGTCGCTCGCGTACCTCGTGCTGCGGCGCGCCGAGGTCGATCGGGGTGTGGATCTCGAGCTCGCGCAGACGGTGAGCGCCGAGTTCGGGGCGCGCGTCGAGGAGCTCTTGAAGCCTTATCTGGAGGGGCACCCGGGCGTGCGCGTGCGCGTGACCTACAGGCCCCTCGCGTCGGAGGGCCTCGCGGGGGCCGGGGGCGCGCACCTCGTCCTGCGTTCCTTCGAGCCCGCGGAGGCGGACAAGGTCGCGCCGCTCTTCGCCGCGGACTACGCGGTGCTCGCCTATGACCGCAGCCGCGTCGCCGAGCCGCCGGCGAGCTTTCCGGATCTCATAGCGCAGGCGCTCTCGATGAAAGCGAAGGGAGAGGTGGCGTACGGCCTCGCGCTGCCCGAGGAGGCCTATCACCTGCTCCCGTTCTTCTCGGACGTCTTCTGGTCCGAGGCGCCGCCCCAGGAGGCAAAGGCGAGCGCGCGGGACGCCTTCGCGCTCCTCGGTGATCTGCGCTTCTCGCGCGGCCTTGCGCCTCATGCGTGCGCGTCGGACTGCGCGGTACGCCTGCTCGTGGAGCGGCAGGCGCCGTTCGCGATCCTCGGCGAGTGGCGGATCCCCGAGCTCCGGCGCGCGCTCGGCGAGGACCTCGGCGTGGCGCCGCTGCCGTCGCTCGCGCGCGGCGGGCCGCCGCTCAGGGGCGTGCGGCGCATGTACGGCGTGGAGCGCGCGCCGGCGCGGAAGGATCGCGAGGCGAGCGCCGCGGACGGCGTTGTCGCCTACCTCCGCGGCGAAGGGCAGAAGCGTGTCTTCGCGGTGCTCGGAAAGCTGCCCTTATCGGAGCCGCCGGGCGCGCAGGGCGGCGTCGCAGAGGCGCCGGCGCCCGAGCAGGCGGAGCAGGAGCGCGCGCTGGGCGCGCCCGCGGTTTCGGTGGATCGCGCGAGCGTGCGCGCCGCGGAGACGGCCCTCGCCCCGGTCTGGATTGATTTTGCCGACGGGCGCATCGGCGCGGAGGGGGCCGCAAGCGCGCTCGTCGACAATGCAGTGGCAATTCGTACGATGGAGTGAATGAAGGATGAAGAGACGAAGATGGTTATGGTCTGGCGGTCTGGCCCTCGTGCTGGCCGCGTGCGGGGGCAACGTGCCCGGGGACGACGTGACGAGCTCCGAGGAGGGGATCGAGCGTGCGGCGTCGTCGGCGGGCGTGTCGCCCAGCGATGTGTCGGCGCTGGCGCCGCGGCCGGGGCTCCGCGTCGCGGTCTCGCCGGAGCGCGGTGAGCTGTCGGCGAGCCTTGCGTTTCCCACCTTGCCGTCGCGCGGGTCGTCCGCAGCGGAGGTCGTGCTGTCGTCCGGGTCGGTGCCGGCGGACTTCTCGGCGGGGTTCGGCGTGGGGTTCAGCCTGAGCGTGCCGTCGATCCAGATGACGACCGACCTGGGCGTGCCGTATCGGGCCCGCGAGTCGGACACGCAGGATACGCTGGCGCGTCTGTCGCTGGGCGCCGAGCGTCTGGTCTGGGTGAAGACGGAGACGGTGAGCGGTAAGAGGAAGATCGAATACCGGCTCGATGCCGCGGAGTCGACCGTTCGGATCTACCGACATATGGACGGCGGGACCGTGGCGATCCGCGGTGGGTCGGGCGCGCTGGAGAGCCTTTCGTTCACCGGGTTCGAGGTGGTGTATCCGGACGGCCGGCGGGAGATCTACAGCGAGGACGCGACCGTGGCGGAGGGGGTGGCGGGCTCGACGTCGTTTTCCCCGACGCGGTGGCCGCTGGTGCACGCCATCTCGCCGACGGGCGACGCGGTGTCGTACGAGTACACGAAGGCGGGCGAGCGGTCGTACCTCAAGAGCGTGCGGTTCGCCGGGGGCCGCTCGGTGTACACGCTGGAGTCGGTGGCGCGGCGCGAAGAGCGGGTGAGCCACCTGATGGGCTATCCGCAGGGGCCGGGGCAGCTGTACACGAAGCTCGTGGCGAGCTTCGACGGCGAGCCGATGTCCACGTGGTGCTTCGTGCACGCGGTGTCCGGCGAGGGCGGCCCGGAGCTCGTGACGCATCCGGATTGTCAGGCGCTGGCGGGCGAAGACTTCGAGCCTGACCGGCAGCGGGTGGCGGCGGCGCTGAGCAGCGAGAGCAAGCTGCTGGGGGTGGTTCGGTTCGGGCGCGGCCAGGGGCCGTTCGATCGGTCGACGCCGGCCGAGCCGCTGATCCGGTTCCGGTACACGGCGTGGGGAGCGGACGACCTGAGCGGCCACGAGCTGGTCTATGACATGGACGTGCCGGACGTGTTCGGCTTCGGTCCGAGCGGTGGCTCGGAGCTGATCGACATCAACTCGGACGGCCTGACGGACATCGTGCGGTATTCGGCGCGCGAGGGGGTGAGCGTGCCGTCGTACAACAGCGGAGATCTCGCGGAGGCGAGTCTGTTCACGCCGAGCGGCACGCCGCTGACCGTGGAGCGGACGATCGGCGGGGTGTCGCGGAGAGACGTGCCGCGGTTCGACGCGGCGGCGCAGGTGACGAGCGTGTTTCTCTCGGGCGACTTCGACGGCGACGGTCGAACGGACCTCGTGCAGGCGACGGCGTCGGGGACGCGAACGGAGCTGGCGCACTATCCGGGCCGCGCGGACCGGGCGCGGCCGTTTGCGGCCGCGGTGAGCTCGAAGGTGCTGGAGGTCGAGCTGGCGCGGTTCGCGCGGGGCCGGACGCAGGCGGTGGACCTGAACGCCGACGGCAAGGCGGACCTGCTCACGACGGTGGCCGGGTCGACGGACAGCACGTGGACGGCGTTCATCAACGTGACGCGGCCGGGCGAGAGCGCGCTGTCGTTCGTGAAGCTGGAGGGGCTGACGTTCCCGTACCGGCAAGGGGCGGGGACGGAGCTCGACAACCCGGCGTATCGGTTCCTTGACGCGAACGGCGACGGGCTGACCGACTTTGCGGTGATCCGGTCGAGCGGGGCCGGGGAGAAGGGCATCTGCGTCTACGAGAACCAGGGGAAGGTGAACGCGGCGTACCCGACAGGCGGGGCGCCGGTGGCGAGGCTGGTGGCGGGAGCGCTCTTGTTCGGGGATCCGAGCGCGAGAGACTCGGTGTGCGCGCAGGGCCGCTTCGTGTCGGTGTCAGGGCTGTCGGCGAGCCAGAACGTCAACGCGATGTGGCTGATGGACGTCAACGGGGACGGGGAGATGGACCTTGTCAACGTGACGGCGGCGGCCAACGAGCTCAGCGTGCGGCTCGGACGAGGAGAGCGGGGCTTTGCCGCCGAGCGGCGCATGCCGCTGGATGAAGGGGTGTCGGTCGATCCGGAGAACAAGTGGAACACCCGGGTCCTGGACATCGACGCGGACGGGCTGGAGGAGATCCTCGTGTACGAGCCGAACGCGGGCGGGGGCCGGCTCAAGGTCATCGACTTCAACCGAGACGGGGTGAAGAACCTGATCGGCCCTGACCTCCTTGCGGAGGCGGAGGAGGGCCCCGGGCTCAGGCACGCGGTGCAGTACGCGACGAGCACGGACGAGCTGATCCGGGATGCGCGGCGCTTCGGCCGGGATGACGCGCGGGTGCGGGCGCTGCCGTCTCCGGCGACGGTGGTGAAGCGGCATCTGACGGCGGTGGGGGACGAGGCGCCGCGGGTGCGGGAGTTTCAGTACCACGCGCCGTACTTCAACGAGCGAGAGCGCGACTTCGCAGGCTTCGGGCAGTGCGAGGAGCTCGATTACGGCGACGACAGCTCGGCGAGCGTGGTTTTCCGGCGCGCTTACCAGGTGGCGTCGGCGGCTGCGCCGGTGAGGCGCTTCTTCGCTGGCAAGCTGGCCACCGAGGAGGTCTTCCACCCGCGGCTGACGAGCGCGCAGGCGGCGCGGATCGCCGCGAGCGCGAGCGCGTGGCCGCGCGGCATCGACGGGGCCTCGCAGACGGCGGAGACGTGGAGCGAGGAGCCCTACGCGGTGGAGGCGCTGCTCGGCGTGCACGAGGAGGCGTGGGCCCTGGTGCCGCCGGCGCCCGGGCCGAGGACGCCGGCGTTCTTGCGGCAGACGAGCTCGCGCGACGCGCAGTGCAGCGGAGCGGCGTCGTGCGCCGAGGCGGCGACGGTGACGCAGACCAACACGTACGACACGGCCTACAACCGGCTCGTGCGCCAGGAGCAGTCGCTGTCCGCGGTCGCCGGGCCGAACGGGACGGAGCTGCCGGCGCGGAGCTACGTGAGCACCTTCACGTACGACGCGGGCTGGGAGGCGCGCGGCGTGCTGACGGCGGTGCGGGAGCGATCGCTGCTCGCGGGGGCGTCGGGGCGGGTGCTGCAGAGGACATCGTATGAATACGGGTCCGACCTTCCGCTGCCGGTGCGGGTGACGCAGCCGATCCTCATCGACGCGGAGGCGCTCGCCGCATTGCCCGCGGCGGTGCGTGCGCCGCTCGTGGCGCCGCGCACCCAGGTGCAGGTGTCACGGTATGACGTTTTCGGCAACGTGGTGGAGACCTCGGACACGCTCGGGCTCGTGGGCACGAACTTCTACGACGCGACCGGCGTCTTGCTGGTCGAGACGCGCAACGCGCTCGGCCACGCCACGCAGTACTGCTACGGCACGACAGGCTGCGCGCTGATCTCGCTCGCCCCGCCGGCCGAGGGCGTCGTCCCGGCGCGGAGCTTCTTGCCCACGCATGTCCGGACGCCGCAGGGCGAGGTGGAGCTCACCGAGTACGACGCCCGCCATCGTCCCATGCATCGGGTGCGCTCCAGCGGCGCCGAGAGACACATCTCCTACCGCGACGCCGGCGCGCAAACCCCCGCGCTGGTTCGCGTCACCGAGCGGCGCACGGCGGAGGACGCGGGGAGCGGGCTTATCGAGCGACTGGCCGGCTTCCGGGCGGACGGGCTCTCCGTCGGCCAAGCGGTGAAGCACGAGGCCGGGGGCGCGCGGGTCGTCGCGTTCAACCGCTATGGGCGCCGGGGCGACGCGATCTTCGACGCGCTCCCGTATTCGACCGCGGTGGATGTCGGCACAGCGTTCGATGGCGGTCGCTTCCCGTCGCCCGAGGGCACCGCGCGCGGCACGGCCGCGGCCTACGACGGGCTCGGGCGCGTCGTGGCCAGCACCGATGCCGCGGGGCTTGTCGCGCGCATCTCCCATCATCCGTGGGGCCAGCGCGTCGAGGAGCAGCGCGGTGGAAGCGATGGGCCCGTCGAGACGCGCCTCAGGGTGGCGCGCGGCGACGAGGTCTACGCGCTCGTCGACGAGCTCGGGCAGGTGCAACGCTACGAGCGCGACGAACGCGGCAGCCTGCGCGCCGTCGCGCCCGCAGGGGCGGGAGCCCCGCGCCGCATGGCGTACGACTCGGCGGGCAACCTCGTGATGACCTCGCTCTCGGGAGGCCTCACCCGCCTGTGGGTCCGCGACACGCGCGGTCGGGCGACGGAGATGCGCACGTGGGATCGGGCGTTCGCTGTGTGGGAGAGCGTCGAGACGACCTTCGACGCGCTCGGCCGCCCGACGGACATCTTCGCGTCCTCCTCGTCGCGCCCGGACGGCTGGGATGAGCGCTCCTTCGTCTACGACGGTCGGGAAGGGGACGCGCAGCGCCCCGAGCTCATCGGGCAGCTCGTCGAGGCGACGACCTCGGATCGGGTCAGCGGGCACCTCGTCCACGATTCCTTCGCGTACGATCGCGACGGGCGGACGATCGCCCGGACGATGTCCCTCGATGCCGGGGACACGCGCCGCGACTACGAGGAGCGCTGGACGTACGGCCTCGACGGGACGGTCGCGTCGTACCGCGATCCGTTCGGCAACACGCTGTCGTTTGCGCGGACGTCCTGGGGCGCGCCGTCGTCGATCGCCTGGTCGGCCGGGGGGCGCGCGGCTGCGCCGCTCATGACGGAGATCACCTATGACCCGCGCGGTCAGCTCGCGAGCTACCGTATCCCCTCCACCCGCCTGCACCGCCAGCTCGGCTATGACCCGAGCTCGGGGCAGCTCACGCACCTCAAGGCGTGCGCGGGCGAAGGGGCGGACCCCTGTGCGCTCGGGCCCCTGCAGGACGTCGCGTATGACCGCCGCGCCGATGGGCGTGTCCTCGCGGCGCGCGAGAGCGCCCCGCGCGCGGCGGCGTCCGGCGCCTCCTCGTACACCTACAGCGCGCGCGGCGAGCTGCTCGGAGCCGTCGTGGCGGGCGTGGCGCACACGTATGCGTATACGCCCGCTGGCCAGGTCGCGTCGTTCGGAGAGGGCGCCGAGGCACGGCCGTTCGTCGTCGAGGCCGGGCGCGATGCGTTGCCGTTGCCCGAAGAGGGCGGTGGTCAGCTCGACAGCTTCGGGCGGCTCACCGCGTTTGGGCGCTTTCGCAACGCCGAGTACGACCCCTGGGGCCGACTCCGGCGCGTCGAGGTCGACGGCGGCCTCTTGGTGTACGGTTACGATTACGCCGGCGAGCGGCTCTCCAGGCGGATGTTCCGCCGCGAGGGAGGTCGCGAGGTGGCTGGGGCGCTCGTGGTCTACCCCACGCCGAGGACGCGTGACGATGGCGTAGAGCGCCAGACCCTCGTCCGCGTCGGAGGCCACCGCGCTGTGGTGCTCGTCAACGAGGCGCGCGTGCTCTCGCTCATCGACGACCAGCTCGGGGTCGTCCAGCGCGTTGTCGACGAGCGCGGCGAGGCGGTGTTCACGGCCGACACGACGCCGTTCGGCGCGCTCGCGCGCGACGTCCAGCCAACCGCTCCGGGCCTCGGCAGCACCGAGCTGGTCCTCGGCTTCACCGGCCAGCTCCGCGATCCAGAGACCGGGCTCGTGCACATGGGGGCGCGCGACTACGTGCCAGCGCTCGCGAGCTTTACGACGCCGGATCCCTTTGCGCTCGGCGAGCCCGAGCTCTGCGCGAGGAGCCCGCTCGAGTGCCACCCCTACGCTTACGCCGGTCACGACCCCGTCAACTTCGTCGACGAGTCGGGCCTCATGATGGGGAGTTCCGCAGGTGGGGGGCAACAGGCGGGGCGGCGGCCTCGCCCGCAGCCCTTGGTCGCCCCCCCTACCCGCGCGCAACATATCGTGCCCGCAGACCTCAGCGCGCCGAAGATCTACACCACAGGACGCCCGGGAAACAGGCGCGAAGGGGTAGAGGTGGAGTCGCTCACGAACATCCATCAGCTGGACTTCAATCAATCTTACGTGTTTGTCGTTACCAGGAACAACGTCGTCCACGTGGCGGCGGTGAATCAGGGCGCCCGCGCGCTGACCAATGCGGGTAATCCACGCCCGATCACCCACGACGATCTGGCGGAGCCGGGCGGCGACAATCGGGGAGTCGCTCAAGCGGGTGGCAGGCTGACTCCGGGAGTGAACTCGGTTTATGGGAACCGTTTCTTTAGAGCGGACCTCGATTCTACGTATTCCAATGGCAGCACGCGCTCGGATGGGCAGCAACTGACCCAGGTCCACCTGGACGCCGTGAGAAATCTCCTCGCAGCCCAGGGCGTCCAAAATCTTCATGACGTCGTCTGGAGAGTGAGGCAGCCAGGGGATACGTATTAGCAGTAGCCGTATTGGCCGTGACGCATCGGATGGAGGCTCGCGGCGCGCCGCGACAACGCCGATCCCGGGCTGCGGGTTGCCATGCGCGACGCGCAGTGCAGCGGAGCGGGGTGCGGAGGCGGCGACGGTGACGCAGACCAACACGTACGACACGGCGTACGACCGGCTCGTGCGCCAGGACCCGCCTGCACCGTCAGATCGACCATGATCCGAGCTCGGGGCAGCTCACCCATCTCCGCGCGTGCGCGGGCGACGGCCCGGCGCCGTGCGATCGTCGGGCCCTGCAGGACGTGACCTTCGACGCCGCGCCCGGCACGCCCGCAATGGCCGCCGGCGCGAACGAACGGGCGCCCCTCGCCCCTCTGCTCACGCTCTCGGGCCACTGGTCCGCGCTCACGGCCGGAGCCGGAGCACGTCCCAGCGGACGCGCCGCGCGGGGCCGCCCTTCGCGGTGAGGGTGACGTCCCCGAGCGCGATCTCCGAGCTCTCGGCGAGCTTCGAGGTGGCGCGGAGGCGCTCCACGTCGCCCTGGCTCGTCGCGAGGAAGCACGACGCGCACGCCTCGATGGTGGCCGCGCTCGCCTCCTCGAGGGCGCCCGGGTTGCCCTGCTCCGCCCCGCGCGACGCCTCCAGCGTGGTGCCGTCGGCGAGCGTCAGGCGCGCCCGCCCGCCAGGCGGGAGCGCCACCAGGACGTCGAGCCGGTCGCTCACCTGCTCGAGCGTCACCACCGACGGGTCGGTCGCGGGCGCCAGCGTGTCGATGCTCGGGTCGAGCAGCGGGAGGATCTGCCCCGAGACGAGCAGGAGCGGCAGCTTCTCGAGCGGCGCCGGGATCACCTGCTCGCGGCCGCCCGCGTAGGCCGTGAGATCGTCGAGATCGACGTACTGGGCGCCGGGCGGCAGCCACGCCTTCCTCGAGGTCTCGCCGCGCCGCACCACCGGCGCCACGTAGAGGGCGGGGCCCAGGTAGTACGCGTCGTCGACGGACCACGCCGCCGGGTCGCGCGGGTGCAGCAGGAACGGGTGCATCGACAGCGGCTTGCCGCTGTTCGCCGCCTCCTCGGCCAGCGTCATGAAATACGGCAGGAGGCGCGTGTGCAGGCGGGCGTACTTCGCATAGACGTCCTGCGTCGCCTGGTCGTTCCAGAGCTTCCATTTCGTCTTCTTCGTGACCGGATTGGAGCACGCGTCCTGTTCCATCATGATCGGCGACGCGGCGCCGAGCTGGACCCACCGGAGGAAGACCTCCTTGTCGTTGGGGGCGCTGGTGATGCACTTGAATCCGGTCATGTCGCTGCCCCAGTAGGGCACGCCCGACATGGACAGGTTGAGCCCGCCGCGCACCGCCGACGGGAGCCCCTGGGTCTCGTCGAAGGTCGCCTCGGCGTCGCCGCCCCAGACCGCGGGCACGAGCGCCTGGGTCCCGCTGTAGCCCGAGCGCACGAAGAAGAGGTAATCGCCGGGGCGCTCCTCCTCGAGGAGCTCGTGCGCCGCGCGCGCCGAGAGGACCGGGAACTCGTTGTGGACCTCGGCGCCGCGGCGGCCGTCGTGGAACACGGCGTCGTGCGCCGTGTACTCGCCGAAATCGTGCATCCAGCCGTCGTAGCCGAGGTCGAGCGTGCGGCGCAGGAGGTCCTTGTACCAGGCCACCGCGTCGGGGTTCGTGAGATCGACCGCGGCCACCGTGAGGAGCTGGCCGGAGATGAAGGTGGTGAGCGAGGGCTCGCCGTCCGGGCCCTTCACGAGGAAGCCATGGTCCTTTGCGTAGGTGTAATCGGCCTCGGCGTTCGGCGCGTTCTCGGCGATGTAGGGGTTGTTGTAGGCCATGACCTTGTAGCCGGCGGCGTGCAGGTCGCTCGTCCACTGCGCGACCTCGGTCTCGACGCCGAGGTGCGAGAGCGCCGGGAGGAAATGGAGGGCGTCGTCGATCCCGGTGATCGGGATCTTGCGCTGGCGCATGAGGAGGTATTCGTCGACCCCGTCGATCATCGCTCCTCGGTTGACGCGCCGTCGCGGGCCGAACACCCACGGCGCGGGCACGGGGGCGCGCCCGGTGTCCTCGGTGTAATCGGCGATCGCCGCGAGCGGCTCGGATCGCACGTAGATGGTGGTGGCGAACGAAGGCGCGTCGACGGCCATCCGCCACGTGTCGCTCGCCTCGCTGCCGAGGTGGACCTCGCTCCGGAACGTGGTGTCGAGGTGGACGCCGTAGCCCTGGCTCGAGAGGAAGAACGGGACGGGGAAATAGGTCATCGACGGGCCGTTCGGATACGGATTGCCCGGCCCTGCGGGCGCGTCTTCGCCCTGGCCGAGGCCGCCCTCCTCGGCCCACGCGTACAGCGATTGGCCCCGGTGATCGACGGTCGCGAAGCGCTCGCCGAGGCCGTAGAAGTGCTCGTCCTGGCCGAGCGCGAACGAGAGGCTCGTCTTGTTCAGCGCGCCGGGCTCCGCCTGGCCTTCGGCCTCGCGGGCGTCGAGCGCGAGGCGGACGCGCGGGCCCTCGAGCGACACGTCGAGCGTCAGGAAGAGCCCATCGCGGGCGAGCTCGAGCGTGGCGCCGTCGCTCCGTTCCGCGCGGACCGTCGCGTGGGCGGCGCGCCGCCAGGGGCCCTCGATGGGCGTGAACTCGTCCCAGCCGGGCAGGAAGCCCGTGCGGTGGACGGCCTCGTCGATCGTGGCCGCCGGGCCGCCGTAGGCGCCGTCTCCGGCCCCCGTCACGGTCGCGAGCACGGTGTTGCCCTCGGCGTCGAGGATGCGCAGCGCGAAGGGCGCGGTGTGGATCTCGACCGCGGCGTCGGGGGACTCGAACCGGAGCAGCCTGTCCTCGGGCCCCGGAGGCGCCGTGGAGCTGCACGCGGGCAGGAGCAGGGCGACGAGGGCGAGGGGCGGAGGGAGCGGCGAACGCATAGGAGATGCCACGATACCAGAGGTCACCACGGTCCGGCGTACACGAGGCCACTCGGAGGCGCGATGACGTGAGCGCTATTCTGCGGAAGACGAGGTGATCTCATGAGTTGGATCACATCGATTTCGAAGCACCGGGTCGGGGGGTGAGGTGCTTCCGCCGAAGGCGGTGTCTTTTGAACCGCCAAGGCGCCAGGGGCGCCAAGAAGATCACGAAGATCTTGGCATCGCCTGTCGACCCGCCGTGGCCGGCGCGCCCCGGATCAGTGCCCCTTGCGCGTCAGCCGGGGCATGACGACGTCCTGGAGCAGCGCGGGCACGGCGCGCTTCATCCGCCACATCCACCGGCCGTCGCGGTGGGGCACCGCGTAGAGGCGGTCGGCGTCGACCGCCTCGATGGCGAGCCGCGCCACGTAATCGGCCTGGACGCCCTTGCGCCCCATGAGCTTGCGGACGGTCTCCCGGGTCGCCTGATCGAACCCGCGTCCGCTCTCGACGATCTTCGTCAGGAAGAAGGTCGGGCAGAGCACCGTCACGCCGGCGCCGTACGGGGCGAGCTCGAGCCGCAGCGTCTCGGAGAGGGCGACGACCCCGGCCTTGGTCACGCAGTACGAGGCGGCGCCGGGCATGGAGAGGAAGCCGGCGGCGGAGGCGACGTTCAGGAAGTGCCCGCTCCTCTGCTCCTTGAAGCGCGGCGCGAACGCGTGGCAGCCGTGGATGACGCCCCAGAGGTTGACGCCCATGACCCACGCCCAGTCCTCGAGGGGGGTCTCACCGACCTCCCCGCCCGCGGACACGCCCGCGTTGTTCACGACGAGATCGACGCCGCCGAGGGCGCGATCGGCCTCGCCCACGAGCGCCGCGACGTCCTCGCTGCGGCTCACGTCGCAGTGGACCGCGTGCGCCTCGCCGCCGGCGCTGGCGACGAGGCGCGCCGTTTCCCGGGAGCCTTCGTCGTCGAGGTCGGCGAGGAGCAGCTTCGCCTGACGGCCCGCGAGCTCGATGGCGAGCGCGCGGCCGAGGCCCGAGGCGGCGCCGGTGATGACGGCGCGGGGGTGCTTGGGGAGGGGCATGGTGCAGGCGCATACCACGGAGGCTCTCCCACGCGCGAGCTTCCGGCGCGCGCTGCGAGCGGGCGCCCGCCACGGATCGTCCCTCGCGCTTCGACCACAAAACAAGGCGCCAAGCACGCCCGAGGAGACCGCGCTCCCCGAGCATCCTTGGCGCCTCGTCGATTCGACCGCTGGATCGCGTCAGGCGCTGCCGCGCGCGCCGCCCTGGCCCGCGCGCCCGCCGCCGCTCAGCCGCTGGCCGAGCAGGTGCTTCGCGCGCTCCGCGAGCCGCAACTCCTCCTGCCGCACCTCGCTGAAGAAGGAGGCGAGCTCCTGATCACCCTGCTTCTGCGCGTCCTGAACGTACTGCGCATAGGTCTCCGCGCCCTGGAGAGCATGGTAGAGCACGCTGACCAGGTTGTAGTCCTTGTCGGGGACAACGCTGCTCTCGCTGCGGCCTTCCTGTAGACCCGAGCCCTGCTGTCCCTGCGCGCCGACTCCCTGCTTCTGCTCGTTCGCCATTCCAACCTCCTCGATTCCCCCCAGCGCGGCCGGGGCAATGCAATCGGGAGGCCGCCCAGCGGAAAGCCTGCCGCGGCGAGGATTCGCGGCTGCGGGCGTGATCGCGCGACGATGCGCGTCGCGTTCCGCCACAGCAGGCGGACGCTCGCGCAGGATTGCACCACTCGGCGATCGCGCCCCTCCCGCTCAGGCCGCCGCGGGCGCGCGCGACGCAGCCTGCGCCGGGGCGCGGCGACACGCTCTGCTCAGCTCGCCCGAAGTGTTCGCCGCGCGGATGGAGCGGGGATGCGGGGGCTCCTCGACGGCGCCCCTGGGACACCGCTGCCGAGGCGACCGGCGTGTCGCTGCGGTTCGAGCGCACGCTCTGGATCGACTCGCTCTTCATGTTTGGCAGCGTGCTCATCCGCGCCGGCGAGCGCGACGAGGTCGTGGCCGCGTCGCTCGAGCGGCAGGTCGCGGCGATGCTGGACGCAGGACCCGGAGACCGGCCTGTGATGGACGAGCATGAACCGGCCCGGCGAGATGTACCTGGAGACGAGCGCCACGGCCCTGTTCGCCGCCGGGCTCGCGCGCCGCTTCCGCCACGCCTTCCTCGCCGCTTCCGCCACGCCTTCCTCGACGCCTCGGTGCGCCCCGCGATCGAGCGCGCCATGGCGTGCGTGCGCTTGCGCATCGAGGACGACGCGTCGAGGCGTCCGGTCGTCCCCGGCATCCCCGGCCCCACGACGGCCGGCCCGCTCGACGACCACGCCGAGGTCGAGCTTGGCGACATTTCGTACGGCGTCGGGCCGTCGCGCTGGCGCTGGTCGAGATGCCGGGGCCGTCGCGGCGATGTCGCGGTCCGCTCACGATCCACCGAAGCGCCGCTGGTGTCCTCCGGCGTGACCCGCACGGTGCTGAGAAATCAGCTGCCCCGATTTCATCATCGAAGCAGTCCAGCGTGAGGTGCGTGTCGATGCACCGCGGTAGACGCACGTCGGGTCGATGGACGCGGCGGAGCGGCGAGATTCGCGCGATGTTGAGCACGTGGCCGGCGCCGGCGCGGCGCGCGGAGAATGGGCGCGCGGTCCTGAGGCTGTGGCAGTATGCTGCTTTCTGGACCGCGCATGGACGTCGTTGCCCTCGGGCCCCTCTGCACCGCCTCGCTCCTCTGGCGCCGCTCTCGCGGCGACTGGGCGCAGACCGTCATCTGCAAGGCCACGTTCAGCCTGCTTCCGGATGTGTCTCCGCTCGCGGGCGAGCAGGAGCGCCCAAACGACAACGACAAGCACTGGGACGGAGATCCTGCACGTAGCCTCCATTCGCCGAGCGATCTCGTCCCGTTTAAGCCTCGTGCCGACGTGCTCCTTGTCGGCAGCGCGTTCGCGCCGCGCAGGGAGCCGGTCCACGCGCTCGTCGCGCGGCTCGCCATCGGGAGCGTCGACAAATCGATCGAGATCTATTGCGATCGAGCCTGGACCGCGGAGGGCAAGCTCCGCGAGGGCCCGCGGTTCAGCTCGATGCCTCTGCGCTACGAGCGCGCTGCAGGGGGTCCGGAGACCTGGAACCCGGTGGGCATGGGTCATCCTGGACGTCTCGACGCCCAGGGCTTGGTGCGGATCCCGAACCTCCAGCCGCGTGGCTTCCGGCTCGGGGATCGGAGCACGCGGATCCCGCCGGTAGGTTTCGGGCCCATCGCGCCGAGCTGGCCTGAGCGTGCGAGGAAGCTCGTCAACCGCACGGTCTGGTCAGAGAGGGACTGGCATCGGCGGCCGATGCCGGAGGATCTCGACACCAGCTGGTTCAATGCGGCTCCCGCAGACCAGCAGATCCAGGTGCTCCGCGGCGACGAGCGCCTTGTCCTCGAGAACCTGCACCGCGAGCATGCGCGGCTCGAGACCGCGCTGGCTGGCCTTCGCGCGCGCGCCTGCGTGGAGCCCGGCGACGGAAGCGAGGCACGCGAGATCCAGATGGTCTGCGACACGCTCTGGATCGACACGGATCGCGCGGTCTACACGCTGACCTGGCGCGGCGTCGTCCCGCTGCAACATCCCGAGCAGCCCGGGAGGGTCCTCGTTGCGACCGTGGAACGCGGGCGTTCGGTCGAATGGGCGGACCTCAAGCGCTACGTGCCCGACGCGATCAAGGACGGCACGGGGACGGTCGATCTGCGGGACGAGTGGGGCGCTCACCGGCTGGAACCGAGGTCGCAGAGCATGGCTGCGCGGAGCGCCGGGCAATCGCCGCTGCCCTTCGCGCGGCCGCCGGCCCCCTCGCAGCCCGAGGCGACATCCCTGCTTCCGCCACCTCCGGTTCCGCCGCCCGGGATGGTGCCGTTGGGCAACGCCGGCCTGGAGGCCTCGGCGGCACGGCTCTCCTGGGGCGAGGCCGCGGTGCTCGGCAAAGCCGTAGCTGCACCGCTCGTGGCGAGCGCACAGGCGGCCGCGCCGGATCTCGGGCCGCTCGAGCCTGTGCTGCCAGCGGCTCCGAAGCCGAAGGCGAAAATAGGCGCCTGGGTGCCTCCGGGGAGCGCGACTGAGAACGGCTCTGAAGCGGCTGCCGGCAGGGGGGGCGGTGCCTCGAAGAGGGAGGCTTCGGGAGGGGAGGGCCGTGCGCCTGCAGCGATCCCCGCGCCTGCGCCCTCGCGCCCGGAGGCGTCCTCGCATGGCGCGGACGTCATCGAGCTGCTCTGGTTCGATCCCGAGCAGGTCGCGCGGATCCGCAAGCACCCAGCCTGGAAGAAGATCATCGCCGACGTCAAGGCGCGCGCCCGCGACGAAGAGGTCAACGACGCGGAGCCACGCGAGAAGCGGCAGGAGGCGAAGGACCGCCGCGACGTGCTTGCCGTGCTCCGCGGTGGCGATCCGGCCGGCGTGGCGGGCCTCGCCGAGGAGCTCGCGGCGGCGATGGAGGACGGCACCTTCGCGCCGCCGCTCGTGCTTGTGGACGGCGCGTTAGAGTTCCCCTTCGACGAGAAGCAGACGCTGGAGGCCACGATGGCGCTCGTCGCGCCCTTCACCGCGGGGGACAAGCGGCTCAAGGAGCAGAGCGACACGATCGGCGAGCTGCTCAAGTCTCCGTGGCTGGAGAAGGGGAGCGCCGGGCTTGAGGGGTACACGACGCGGCTGCGAGAGGCGTTCGTGCAGACCGCGCGGGGGCTGCCGCCGGGGTACCTGGAGGCGCATACCGAGCGGCTGCTCCTGGAGCAGCGGCACTATCAGAAGCGGACGGTGCTGGGGCAGACGTGGATCCGGGCGCTGCTCACGCCCGCGGGGGCAGGGGCAGGCGGGGGAGCCGGGGCGGGGGAGGCGATTCCGACGTACCTGCCGGAGCGGCTCGCGAAGGAGCTGCCGATGTTCCAGCGGTTCAGGACGCGGGCGGTGGTGGAGGTGAGGCTGCAGCTCGACCAGTTCGAGGTGCACCCGAGCGCGCTGCGGGCGGTGGCGTTGGGGCGAGTTGTCGGTAGACCGGCGCGGAGGTGACGCTCTCGGCGTGGTGTGTTAAAGCAGTGTCAGAAATCTGCTCGCTATCGGAAGCAGCCGCCCAATCGGACGAGTTCAATCAAGTCAACGCATACGATTCGATGACAGGCAAGCTACCGCTGACTGCGAGGAGACTGGCGTCGATCTCGTAGTCAAGAACATCGCGGGGATGCGGCGATCAGAATCCCCGTCGACGCCGGTCAGCACATCGCACCGGCAGCGCTTTCTGGTCAATTTTCGGCAGGGATGCAACGACGCGACGTAGCTCCTCACCTGACGACCTTGGCGGCGAGACACAGGGATGAACAGATGCCATACGGATCAGCTTGTCTTCTTTTTCTTCAGCGAAGCGCGCGATATCCATCCGTATCTGCGCGTCTTGGGATCGCGGCCGTCGTGGAAGGTGATGTATCCATATATAAAAACAAGTCTTTGTTTGTGAAGTTTTGATTTATTCTTTCCATCTATTTTCTTAATCTTATATAATGGAACGCTAACTCGATGGGCGAATTTTTTCGAACCCACACACGCAAAAAAACTGGTGCCTACACGTACCGTGTCTGTAGACATTCCGTGTTGCTCTGGCAAGTTGTAACAGAGGTTTACGTATCCATCCCGGCTCAGACGATCGGGCGTTCGGGGAAGGTAGTGGTCGGCCCTGTCGCTACCCTCGTTCAGTTTGCGAGTCGTGTGTAGATTGTTGTACTTCATTTGTCGCGCGGGTTTAATCGTGCTAATGACGTATTCAATAGTGCTGCTGGATAGCGATTTTCGCGGATGACTCCTCGCGGGACTGCGCTCGTAAGCATCAACGCACCTCTTCATGCAGATCACGATGCGCTTCAAAACGAGATAGTCTTTGAAGTATCTCGGCAGGAGTGGAACCCAGCCGGATCGGCCCTTGTTGTCGAGGGGGATTTCTTGGTCTTCGTCTTCGAGTTTTACGTACCATGCATAAACGAATTGGGTCCTCCTGCCTTTATAGGGCATCGTCTTCTGAGTGCCCCAATTGAGTCTCACGATCTTGTCCCTGATGTAGCCGCGTCTCACCTTCGGGGCCGTGTCATTGTTTTTGCTTCCGTTGTTCTTTTTGATCCCATCAAAGAGCGGAACTTTTTGGCCTTGTTTCAGTGGAAATCCCCAGTCATCCTTCTTCTTGCCCTTGGGATTCCTTATTCTGTTCTTGCCGACTCTAAACGGGTCGTGCTGATTTTTGTAATCGGCGGCGGGGAGGTACGAGCTGAGGTTTCCGCCTTTCGCTGGGGCTGCGGCTTTGGGCGTCATTGTGCATCGACATTGCTTTGTGCCGGAACCGGTGACATGTCTCGATGTGATGGATGCCGTGGTCGGGCCCTGTCTTATTACGTAATCCATTGACGAGCTAGGCATGCGTGTCTCTCTGTTTGTTGTTGCTGAGGCGCACCTGCGTGCGCCGGCTTAGTCTTATGCATGGTATCGATTGTGAATGCGATGGGCTCCTCAATGATTTAGCGAAGCTTGTGTTGCGAGTCTTTGGGCTGCGCGGAACCAGCGGCCAGCATGGCTCGACTTCCGGCGCGCTGCAGATGGTGCTCAAGCCGCCGCAACTTCCGTCGCTCATCTGCACCTTCGCGCCGCAGTTCTCTGCGCGCCCAGGGCACCCGTAGGTCGAATCCAGGTTCAAGGACCGACGTAATCATGAGATAACGCTCCAGCCCACGCTCGGACCCGATCCCGTAGCGGCGCGCGCGATCGACTTCCTCGCGGATCATCGTGCGGTTGCCGCGAACCCACGCAGGGAGCTGGGGCGTCATCTCCATTCGATCGATGAATCGTTCCAACAGGCTCTGCGAGAATGAATTCACTTGCGTGTCACGGATCGTCAGCAACTCCCACGGTGCGTCCGGCTGCAGGGTGGGAGCTTCGGCCGACAGCCATTGGAGTACCGTTCCCTCGCACCGCCCCTCCATCAAAAACGCGGACACTGGTCCGAACAAGGCGCTCCGCTCCTCATTCGTCGCGGTGTCGAGAAAAGGTGCGAGTACGCGCGGATCGTAGAAGCGGAAATAGAGCGCTTGCCGGTCCTCTGTCTGTACTACGAGGAAGCGCCGAAGATGCCTACGCAAGTCATCGAAGGGTGCAGCGCACGCAATAAACACGCCCCAACTCTGACCCCATCCCTTCCATACCAGCCGCTCGAACAGCGTCGAACCAGCCGACAAACGGACGAGATAGGGGGCCACCTCGGCCAGTTGCTCACCCCGGCGGCCGTCGTACAGTGACCGGGACCGTTCCTTGGAATCATTTACCAACTTCAAGACGGCCGGATCCCGCGCGGCGTCTAGCATGGCGTAGAGCGGCTCGTGGCGTTGGAGCAACTGCACAAGCTCCTCCTTTGAGGAGAACCCCATCTCATCCCTGTCGATCGTGCTACTCATCGCGCCCCTCCAGCCGGACGCGGACGACCTTCTCGCAGAATGGCGCGCCAGAGCGGGCCGCCTCTCGGAGCAATTCCACCTGCGGGTGTGGGCCGATTAGGACCGTGGTGCAGCCACTCGTAATGTGACCGCCATCAGTCGCGTCCCCTAGCCGGGCGGCGGGGCGCTCCCCGATCAGCACCGTTGGTTCGCCAGTGACAATGACGTCGTAGGCTCCTCCTTCACACCATGCCTTATCGCCGACGCGTGCGGCATTCATTTCGCCGATGAAGACAGTTCGGCTGCCTGCATCGAGGATCTCACCACCCTTATGCGCAACCGGATCGGATTTGTGACATACATGCTTGTCACCGACACGGGCCGCCGCGAGCATCAGTGGATTCTCCGGGACGGCAGTGCATCACGAATCGTCGCCGTCATGAGCACTCTCATCATCATCGTAGTCCTCCTCCCGCTCCCCGTAAAAATCGAACGCCACGCCCCCACGTAACTCCGGTAGCTGACCCGAGTAGATAGTGAGGATCTCTTTGAGTGCGTCCTCTCGCGCCTCGTCCGACCAACTCCCCGGCGGCGCGATCGTGCCCGTGGCGCTGGGCTCGCCGTCCTCGCCGCGGAATATACCGTACTCCACGCCATCCAGGGCGCCCATCCGGAGCGCCACCTTGCAAACCGTATCGCCGCTGTCCTCGAACGCGAGCGTGTAGAACTCCCACGCGCCGAGGTCAGGGAGGCGCTCCGCGATCACCCTGCCGTTTTCGCTGTCTTCGCTCTCCCCCATCTGCCCGCCTTTCCACGCACAACCTACGCAAAGTTGTCGTCGTAGTACTTGAACCCCTTCTTCACCATCTCCTGGTCCTCGACGGGGGCCCCGTACGGATACGTGCCGCCCCACACGCCGTTGCCGGGGTCACCCCACTCCGGCTTCGCGTCGCCGCGCGCTTTCCGGCGCATCCCCGCGTGCCGGAGCAGCGTCCCCTCGGGGAATCCCATCGCCTTCCCCATCACGCCGTAATGGAAATTGCTGAACCCCGCATACCGCTCGCCGAGCCTGCCATAATCCCACTCGCCCCCCGGCTTGGTCATCTCGGCGAACCACGCGGGAGCATCGCGATCGAAGCGAGCATGCTCCTCGGCCTTCTCGATCTCCTCCTCCAGGTCCACCCCGGGCGGGACTTCCACCGAGATCGGCACCCCATCCTCGCCCCGCAACGGCTTGCCGCCCACCTCCGGGTTGATCCGCACGATCGGCCCGCCCTGGATCACCACATCGCCGCCCTCGGACCTCACGACGAGCTTCGACCCGGACTTCAGCGTCAGGTTCACGGTCGCATTCGCCGTGATGTTCGCGTCCGCCTCCAGCGCGATATCGCTCGCCGCCTTCAACAGGATCCCAGCCGCCGCCTCCAGCGTGATGTTGGGCCCCTCGAGGGTGATCGTCGCCTCCCCGGTCGTCCACGCGATCCTCCGGTCGACCATCTCGACCCCGGTCGCCCCGGCTCCGCCCGAGATCGCGACCGCATGTCTCACCCCGACATCCGCCTCATCCACATTCCCGATCATCGCCGTGCGGCTCCCCCCGACGGCGATCGTCTCATTGGCCTTCACCACCTTGTTGCGGTTGTTGCCGATCGTGACCGCCTCATCCACCTTGACCAGCTTCTCGAGGTTCCGCTCGGCCTGCATGTAGACGAGCTCCGCGCCCTTCGCGTCCTCGAACATGATCTCGTTCGAGCCCTCGAGCCCCGGCGAGGAGCTGCTCTTCCAGGTGCTGACCGTCTTGCTTTCGGGCAGCTTGTACGGAACGCGCGCCGTGTTGTTGTACACCCGGCCCACAACGATCGGCTGATCCGGATCGCCCTCAATGAACCCGACCAGCACCTCCTGCCCGACGCGGGGGAGGGCCATCATTCCGTACGCGCCGCCAGCCCAGCCCTGGCTGACGCGGATCCAGCACGAGCTGTGCTCGTCGAAGCGCCCCTCGCGATCCCAGTGGAACTGCACGCGCACGCGGCCGAACTCATCCGTATGGATCTCTTGCCCCTTGGGCCCGACCACCACCGCGCTCTGCACGCTGTGGATCCGCGGCCTCGGCGCCCGGAGCGGCGGGAGGAAAGGCTGGTCGGGTCCGACGAAGACCGCACGGCCAGCGCGCGCCCACTCGCCGTCGTGGGTCCCCTCCATGGACATCTCGACCACGAGCAACCGCTTGTCCGCCGCGAGGTCCGCCCTCGGATGGCCCACCAGCGAGAACGTCTCGCCCGGCAAAAGATCGACATTGGTGCGGAACGTGACCGCGCGCCGCGAGATCCGCTCCTGCCCCAGCGCACGCTCGGCGCGGATCTTCCCGGCTCGTTCGTCGTGGCGCGACGCACCCACGCCATCCGCAACGGGGGTGCTCCCGCCGCGCGCCGCCGTCTCCACCACGAAGGAGCCCGGAAGGTAGTGATACTGCTCGAGCCGCGCCTCCGGCGTCCCGATCGCCGCGCCCGCGAAGAGCTGGTACTCGGGGCTCCTCCGGAAGTCGAAGTCGCGGATGGTGAAGCGGCCAGGACGCACCTGCTGGTTAAGCCGGACCTCGGTGACGAACGGCGCTCCCGCGGCCGTGCTCGGGTCGTCCATGAACGGCACCGTCCTCCGCTCGCCCGACGCGAGCGCGCGCAGATCGTCCGAGAACACGAGCTGCGGCCCGTCCTTTCGCTCCCTTTGTCCGGCGAAGAGGAAGGTAATGCCAGCCTCCTCGCTCAGTCGGCTCACGAAGTCGAGGTCGCTCTCGCCGTACTGGACGCGGTACTCGAGCTTCGGATGCTGGGTGGCATCGACTCGCCAATCGGCCTCGATGTTCCACTCCGCGAGGATCGCCTTGATGATTTCCGGGACGCTCCGGTGCTGGAAGACGCGATAATTGCGGCGCTGCGAGAGCAGCCACAGCGCGGGCACGATCGTCAGCGCGTACGTTGAGAGGCCGTTCGGCTCGACCCGCAGCAGCTCCATCGAGGCGCAGATCCCGTGAAACAGGCGACCGCCCTCGCCGCCGTCGGCATCGAGAACACGATCGCGCATCCTGAAGGACGCACCCTTACCCACGATTCCTTCGAAATCGAGATCCTCGCTCGTAGACCGGGCTTCGATCGACACGGAGAACAACGTGGACAGCGCTTCGCGTACGGCGAAGCGACGCACGGAGAGCGAGTCCTCGCCCGATTCGAAGGAGAGCTCGAGCATGTGAGCCGTAATGCTATGCACAAACGCAACCGGGTGGGAGCCCGGAAATCGCGCCATGCGGGCGCGTTCCGATCGCAGTCCCGCGCGCTCCCTCCGGCTCCTCCTTCGGCGAAGCGAGGGACGGGGGCCTGGCAGGCGTGGCCTCGAGGCGGCCGAGCGTCGCCGCGGTGCGCGGCGGTTGCGTCGCTGCTCCCTCTCGCCTACGTCACGGTGCGTCCGCCGGTGCGGCGGCCTGCGAAGGAAGACAACAAGACCGGCACGACGTAGAAGCTCAGGCGTACGCAGGCGGGCTGAGCTGCCGCGGCCGCTAGGGACGGCCGCGCCGGCCGCCTCCGAGAACCCCCATGTCTCCACTCGTGAAGCTCGCGGCGATCACCAAGGTCTACTGGATGGGCGAGGTGGAGGTGCAGGCGCTCCGCGGTGTCTCCCTGGAGCTCTCCCGGGGCGAGATGGTCGCCATCATGGGCGCCTCGGGGTCGGGCAAATCGACCACGCTGAACGTCATTGGCACGCTCGACCGGCCGACCGCCGGCCGGTACCTGCTCGACGACGAGCCGGTCGAGGAGCTCGACGAGGTCGAGCTCGCGCGGCTCCGCAACCGCAAGATCGGGTTCGTCTTCCAGTCGTTCAACCTCCTGCCGCGCGACAGCGCCCTCGCCAACGTCGAGCTGCCCATGGTCTACGCCGGGGTCCGCCCGGCCGATCGGCGGGAGCGGGCCGCGCGCGCCCTCGAACGCGTCGGGCTCGCGGACCGGTCGCACCACCTGCCGAACCAGCTGTCCGGCGGCCAGCAGCAGCGCGTGGCCATCGCCCGCGCGATCGTCAACGAGCCGCCGCTCCTGCTCGCGGACGAGCCGACCGGCGCGCTCGACTCCGCCACCACCCAGCAGGTCATGGAGCTCTTCTGCGCCCTGCACGCGCAGGGCATGACGGTCATCGTCGTCACCCACGACCCCTCGATCGCCGCCTACGCCACGCGCGTCGTCACGTTCCGCGACGGCGCCATCGTCGAGGACACCGGCCCCCGCGGCCGGCGCGTGGACGTCTCGGCGTCGTCGGTTCCTGGACCGCCATCGTCGGTTCCTGGACGTTCGTCGCCGCCCCCCGGAGGCCCCTCGTGAGCGCCCGCCGGCGGCGGCGCCTCTGGCCGTGGCTCATCGCCGCCCTGGCGCTCGCCGGGGTCGGCGCCGCCGTCGTCGCCAAGGCCGGCGGCGGCCCCCCGCCCATCGACCCGGCGCTCGTCGTGACCGCGAAGCGCGGCGACCTCGCCGTCGAGATCCTCGAGACCGGCCGCATCGAGGCCCGCGAGCAGGTCGAGATCAAATCCAAGGTCGCCGGCCAGGTCGCCGAGGTCCTCGCGGACGAGGGCGCCAGGATCGCCAAGGACCAGCTCCTGCTCGTGCTCGACCCGACCGACAACGCGCGCGAGGTCGCCCGCGCCGAGGCCGAGCTCGCCCGGGCCCGGGCCGCCGCGGCCTTCGCCAAGCGCGTCGTCGAGCGGCGGACCGCCGGCGTCGAGGCCAGCGTCACCACCTCCGAGGACCTCGACCTCGCCAGGCACGAGCTCGCCGAGAAGACCATCGCCGTCCGGCTCGCCGAGGTCGCGCTCAGCGCCGCGCGCGACCAGCTCCGCTACACGAAGATCTACTCGCCCCTCGACGGCACCGTGATCCAGCGCAACATCGAGCCCGGCGAGGTCGTCACCCCAGGGGTCCAGTCGACCTTCGAGGGCAAGGCGCTGCTCACCGTGGCCGACCTCTCGACGCTCGTGGTCAAGGTGGACCTCAACCAGATCGACGTCGCCAAGGTCGCCCCAGGCCAGCCGGCGACCCTGACGCTCGACGCCCTGCCCGGCAAGACGTACGCGGCCAAGGTCACAAAGATCGCGCCCGCCTCGGTGAAGCTCGAGGGGCGCGAGGTCGACGTCTTCCCGGTCGAGGCCGAGCTCTCCCAGGTCGACGGCCTCATCAAACCCGGCATGACCGCCGACGTGCGCATCCGGCTCGAGAGCAGGCCGGGCGTGGTCTCCCTGCCGATCGAGGCCGTCTCCGCCGACGGCGGCAAGCAGCTCGTCACGCGCGTGGTCGACGGGCCCGACGGCGAGCCGACCACCGAGCAGGTCGAGGTCGCGCTCGGCGCGCGCAACGACCGCGAGGTCGAGATCCTGAGCGGCGTCCCGGAGGGGGCCCGCGTGCTCATCAACCCGCCCTCCGCGGCCGAGAACGAGACCAAGATGTGAGGTGGGCCGTCTACCTCGCGATCGCCGCGAAGGCGCTCTCGGCGCACAAGCTGCGGTCGCTCCTCACCGTCCTCAGCATCACCATCGGCGCCTTCGCCATCGTGCTCATGACCTCGCTCGCCGAGGGCGGCCTGCTCACGCTGAGCCGCGGCATCGAGCAGCTCGGCGGGGCGCGGCTCATCCTCATCGCGCCGAAGGAGCCGGTGCGCGCCGAGCGCAAGAAGGCGATGTACGTCACCGGCTTCACCCGCAAGGACCGCGACCAGCTCGCGCGCGGCATCCCCCACGTCGCCGAGCACACCCTCTACGCCATGCTCGGCTCGCGCGACGTCACCTCCGACGAGGGCGCCGAGGACCGCACCGATCTCGTCGCGGCCGACAGCGGCTTCCTCGACGCCTTCCGGATGCCCATCGGCCGCGGCCGCGCCTTCTCCGACGAGGAGGACCGCCGCCGCGCCCGCGTCTGCGTCGCCGGCCCCAAGCTCGCCGCGCGGCTCTGGCGCGGCGACCCGATCGGCCGGTGGGTCACGGTCGGGGCCCTGCGCTGCCGCGTCATCGGCGTCCTGGCCGCGAGCGAGCGGATGGGCGTCAACTTCGGCTTCAGCTGGGACGACCTGCTCGTCGCCCCGATCGACACCGCGGCGGACGTCGAGAAGGACGTGCGCACCTCGGCGCTCCTCGTCCTCAAGACCGACGACGTCCGCAACAACGACCCGGTGAAGCGCATCGTCAACGCGCTCCTCGTCGAGCGCCACCACGGCGTCGACGACTTCACCCTCTACGATTTCAGCAGCATCATGGAGCAGTTCGAGGCGATGTTCGCCACGATGAAGGCGATCGTCGGGCTCATCGCCGGCGTCGCGCTGCTCATCGGCGGCGTGGGCGTGATGAACATGATGCTCGTCAGCGTCTCCGAGCGCGTGCGCGAGATCGGCATCCGCAAGGCGCTCGGGGCGGCGCCGGGCGACATCAGCGCGCAGTTCCTGTGCGAGGCGGCGCTGCTCTCCGGCGCGGGCGGCCTGCTCGGGGTCGCCGGCGGCGCGATCGCGGCCGGGCTCGCCTCGTCGATCATCCGCCGCTTCACGCCGGCGTGGGTCGGCGCGATCTCGACGACGGCGGTGATCGCGGCGCTCGTCGTCTCCTCCGGCGTGGGCGTGCTCTTCGGGTGGCTGCCGGCCCGGCGCGCGGGCCGGCTCGACCCGGTGGCGGCGATGCGGCGATGAGGCTCGCCGACCTCCTCCACTCCACGCGCGCGGTCGTGGCCGACCGCACCCGCGCCGCGCTCACCCTGCTCGGCATCATCATCGGCACCGGCTCGATCGTGCTGCTCGCCTCGCTCCTCGCGGGCGGCGAGGAGGCGCTGCTCCGGGCGAGCCAGCAGGCCGTGGAGGCCGACCTCATCCAGGTCCACCCCGCCGAGGTGAGCGTCAAGGACCGGCGGCGCACCCGGCGCGACCTCTCGCGGGACGACGCCCGCGCGCTCGCCGGGTCGCGCGCCCTCGGCGGCGCCTCGGCCCTGAGCGAGTCGGCGCGCCCCACGGAGGCGCGCGCCGGCCGCAAGAAGAAGCGCGTCACGCTCGTCAGCGCGGCGCCGGCCGCGCCCGCGCTCTACGACCTCGAGCTCGCGGCGGGCCGGTTCCTCGGCGAGGCGGATCTCGCGGCGCGGCGGCGCGTGTGCGTCGTCGGCCACGAGGTCTGGGCCGAGCTCTTCGGCGGCCCTCCCGCGCGGGCCGCGGAGGCCGAGCCGGTCCACATGACGGCCGACGGCCATGTGTGGACGGTGGTCGGCGTGCTCAAGGACCGGCCGATCCTCGGCTCCACGGACGACACGAACATCTGGAACCGCAAGGTCCTCGTCCCGGAGACGACCTACGACGCGCTGTACGCGCCGGCGCACACGACCGGCCGCATCTACGTGCGGCAGGACCCGCTCGCGGCCGTCCGCTCGCCGCTCGCCGCGCTCCGCGGCGTCATCGACGCGACGCTCCTGCGCCGCCACCACGGGGTGAAGAACTTCAAGATCGAGGACAAGGACAGCCACGCCCAGGAGACGCTCGTCCTCGACATCATCAAGATGCTGCTGCTCAGCACCGGCGTCGTCGCGCTGATCGTGGGGGGCATCAACATCATGAACATCATGCTGGTGACCGTGACCGAGCGGACGCGGGAGATCGGCATCCGCCGCGCGGTCGGCGCCTCCCCCCGCGCGATCCTGCTGCAGTTCCTGTGCGAGGCGGCGGCCGTGTCGCTGCTCGGGGGCGCGCTCGGCGTGCTCTCGGGCGTGGGCCTGTCGTGGCTCGCCGGCGCGCTGCTCGCGCAGGTGGTCGGCCGCTGGGCCTTCCACGTGGAGCTCTGGTCGATCGCCCTCGGCCTCGGCCTCTCGGCCACGATCGGCGTGGTGTTCGGCTTCTACCCGGCTTACCGCGCCGCGCGCCTCGATCCGATCGAGGCGCTCCGCGCCGAGTAGCGCTCCGCCCCGGTGAGGCGCGCGCGGCGCCGCGGCCGCGCGCCCGCCCTCACGCCGCGGCGGCGGCCTCCGGCTCCCCGGCCCGGCCTTCGCTCTCCTCGACGTCCCGCTTCGCGTGCGGGAAGCTGTCCATGCGGCTCAGCACGGGGAAGCCGAGGGCCCACAGCGCGGCGACCACGAGGGTGGCGCTGCCGCCGAGGAGGATGGCGGGGAGCAGGCCGAACCAGCCGGCGGTGAGGCCAGACTCGAACTCTCCGAGCTCGTTCGAGGCGCCGATGAACACCGCGTTGACCGCGCTCACCCGCCCGCGGATCGCGTCCGGCGTCTCGAACTGCACGAGGATGTGGCGGATATAGACGCTCACCATGTCGCCCGCGCCGACGAGGAACAGGGCGACGAGCGCGAGGGGGAAGCTCTGCGTCTGCCCGAGGCCGATCGTGGCGAGCCCGAACACCGCGACGCCGCCGAACATCCAGCGCCCGACGTGCCGCGTGATCGGCCGGAAGGCGAGGACGCCCGCGGTGAGCGCGGCGCCGACGGCCGGCGCGGTGCGGAGCATGCCGAGGCCGGTCGGGCCGGCGTGGAGCACGTCGCGCGCGTACGCGGGCAGGAGCGCGACCGCGCCGCCGAACAGCACGGCGAACAGGTCGAGCGAGATCGCGCCGAGCACCGCCGGCCTCGACCCCACGAAGCGCAGCCCCTCCAGCACCGCGTCGAGGGACGCCGGCTCGCTCCGCCTGGCCTGCTGGGTCGCCTGCGCGAAGCCCATGAGCAGGAGGGAGACGAGGAGCAGCGCCGCGACGATCGTGTACACGATCGTCGACCCGGCGAGGTAGAGGAGCCCGCCCAGCGTCGGCCCGACGATGACCGCGACATGGAAGCTCGACGAGCTGAGCGCGACCGCCTTGCCGAAGCTGTCGGCCGGCACGAGGTTCATCAGGATCGCCTGCTGCGCCGGCATCATGAAGGCGCGCGCGCTGCCGAACAGCACCAGCACCGCGAACACGGGCCACACCACCTTGAGGCCCGACAGCGTGAACGCGAGCAGCAGCGCGGAGCAGAAGAGCTCCACCCCGAGGCCGACGGTGATGATGCGGCGCCGGTCGAACCGGTCCGCCGCCTGCCCGGCGACGAGGATCAGGGCGAAGAACGGCGCGAACTGGGCGAGGCCGATGAGGCCGAGATCGAAGACGTCGCCGGTGAGCGCGTAGACCTGCCAGCCGATCGCGACGCTCTGCATCTGCACCGCGATCGCGGAGAGCAGCCTCGACGCGAGGTAGAACGAGAAGCTCCGGTGGCGCAGCACGCCGAGCCCGGTGAGTTGATTGGAGGACATTCGACGCCTGCGGCGACCCTCGATGGGCAGTGTGGGCTCACGCTCGATGAGCAACAGCGCATGTCGCGACCGAGCCCGGGAGCCGCGCCACCGACACCAGCGTGCGCCGCTCCAGCAACACCCGCGCCACGGCGCGCGCGCCGTGGCCCGCGCGCCCGCGCGACCGCGATCGACGCGAGATTCGCGGCCGCTGCTGCCCCGGCAGCAGCCGCTGCTGCTCCGCTGCGCCCCCACGAGCAGCGCCCGAGCCCGCTCTTGCCCCGAGCCCCGCCGCTCAGCCGCGGATGATGACCCAGACCGTGTCGCCCTCTTGACGCGCGGCCGCCTTGTAGAACAGCGAGACGTCGACGTGCCGTGTCTTGTGCGGGAAGTGGAACACGAAGCCGAAGGTGGCGTTGAGCTCGCGCTGCTCCACCCCGACCAGGAACCGACCATAGAACTTCTTGACCCGGCTGCAGGGGGCGATGTCGGTGAAGAAGTTCTTTCCTACGACATCCTCTCGCTTCCGGCGGGCCTGGCGTTCCTCGTAGAGGTTGTAGGAGAGCACCGTGCCCTCGCGGTTCAGTCGGATGATCCCGAAGGGCTGCGCGTCCAGGCCGCGTTCATCCAGGTTGAACACTCCGATGTCGAACTCGAACTCACCACCGGACGCGGACTCCTCCTGCGACTGCATCAGACAACCTCCCGACGTGCGCTGCCCCCGACAGATGCTCGCCATCGTAGGGGGGACGGCAGAGCGCGCCCATCCGGCGCGACCGCATCGTTCCGTCGGGCAGGAGGGGGCCGCCCGGGTCGAGCGGCGCCTGTAGCGGTCCAGCGTCGCTGCACCGGCGGCGGGCCGGGGCGGGCGGCGAGCTCTTCAGCCCTGGGCGAGCCTGGCGAGCGCCTCGCCCGTGAGGCGGTAGACGGTCCAGTCGTCCATGGGCCTGGCGCCGAGCTTCCGGTAGAAGCCGATGGCGGGCTCGTTCCAGTCGAGCACGGACCACTCGAAGCGCCCGCAGCCGCGCTCGACCGCGAGCCTCGCCAGGTGCACGAGGAGGGCCTTGCCGTGGCCTGCTCCGCGGTGCTCGGGGAGCACGAAGAGGTCTTCGAGGTAGATCCCCGGCTTGCCGAGGAAGGTGGAGAAGCTCTGGAAGAAGAGGGCGAAGCCGACCGCGACCCCCTCCGCCTCGGCCAGGACGACCTCCGCCGCGCACCTCGGGCCGAAGAGGTGCGCCTCGAGCTCCTTCTCGTCGAAGACGACCTCGTGCGCGAGCCGCTCGTACTCGGCGAGCATCCGGATGAGGCGGGCGATGGTGGGGACGTCGGCGGCGGTGGCGGAGCGGATCATGGCGTCTCCGGCGCGTCATACCGCATCGTCCTGCCGGAGCGGAAGGGCTGCGCGGCGCCGATCGGGTCACCGGGTCGTCGCGGTCATCGTGCGGCTGTTGTACGTCCGTTGTACGTCCGTTGCGCGCGGCGGTAGCCAGATATCGCACGAAAATAACGACCTCCGGGCGTGGGAGCCGGCTTCGACGTTGGGAAAGGGAGTTGGATAAACCGGAGATGACTCGCCTTTCTCTCCGCCTCTCCCTCACCGATCCTCGCGGTGCGAGCCGCTTGCGTCCACCGCCGCGATCCGTGTAATTTTGCATCACACGGGCAGCGCGCCGGGCCTCGGAGCCCCGCCGGCGCCCCGCATCTCGGGGGGAGAGATGACCACTGGCTCTGACGGCGTGTTCGTGTGCGGCGGCAGCGGCTTTATCGGCTCGAACCTCATCAAGCACCTCACGCGCCCCGGGAGCCCCTGGGGCCCGGTGCGCGGGCTGGTGCGGAGCGCGGAGGGGGCGGCGCGGGTGAGGGCGGCGGGCGGTGAGCCGGTGTTCGGCGATCTCCTCGACGAGGTCGGCGCCTGGCGGGAGGCGGCCGCCCGGGCGGCGTACGTCGTCCACTGCGCTCAGCCGTCGATCGGCAGCCGCCCGTCGGAGCGCTCGGCCATGGATCGCTGCCTCCTCCGCGCGCTCGACGCGCGCCGGCTGCGGCGGGCTCTCGTGGTGTTCGGCTCATCGTATTACGGCCGGACCGAGGAGGGCGGCTCGCTCGACGAGACCGTGCCGACGAGGCGGCCGACCGGCCTTGGCGCCTCCTATGCGCTCGGGGTCCAGGCGCTGCGGAGCCTCGGCCAGGACCTCGACTGGGTCGCGGCCTTCCCGGGCGGCGTCTATGGCCGCGGTACCTGGTTTCTGGAGCACTGCCTTCGCGCGATCCAGACGGCCGAGCCGATCGTCCTGCGCGACCCGCCCGCCATCTGGCCTTATCTTCACATCGAGGATTGCGTGAGGGCGCTCGAGTTCCTGATGGCGGTCGACGGCGCCCGGCTCGACGCGCTCGGCCGCGAGGTCATCGTGGCGGACGACGAGCCCGCCCCGATGAGCCGCTTCGTCGATTACATGAGCGAGGCCATCGGAAAATCGCCGACGGTGAGCCTCTTGTCCGAGGACGCGCTCCGGGAGCTCCTCCCGCCGTTCTATTCCGGGCAGCTCAGCGCGAACATGGTCCACAGGAACACGCGCCTGAAGCGCCTCGGGTTCGAGCTCAAGTACCCTCGCATCCGCGAGGGCATCCGGGCGCTCGATCTGCCGCGGATCTGACGCGCCCGCGCTCGCGGGCGAGCGCTCCCGCGACGGCGGCGCGGCGAGCGTCGCCAGGAGGGAGGCGAGGGGGCAGCGCGCCCGCCGCCGCGTCGGGCGCTGGGGGCAGGCGCGCTGCGGGGGAGGGGCGCGGCTCAGTAGCCGGGGTCGTAGATGGTGGCGGCGACGTTGCTGCAGCTCCAGCCCGATCCCGTGGAGAGGCACACCGGGTAAGAGCTCCAGCCGCGGAACGTCTGGATGATATCGGTCCTCCCGTCGCCGTTGACGTCGGCGGCGACGAACCGCTGCTCGTTCGATCCGGAGTCGTAAATGGTCGCGCCGGGGTTGCTGCACGACCAGCCGCTGCCGGTCGAGAGGCACAGCGGGAGGCTGTGCCAGCCGCGGTAGGCTTGCACGACGTCCGTCCGGCCATCCCCGTTGAAGTCCCCGGTGAGGAACTGCTGCTCGTACGAGCCCGAGTCGTAAATGGTCGCGCCCGGGTTGCTGCACGACCAGCCGCCGCCGGTCGAGAGGCACAGCGGGATGGAGCTCCATTCTCGGTACGTCTGGAGGACGTCGCTCCGCCCGTCGCCGTTGAAATCGCCGACCAGGAACCGCTGCTCCGCGCTGTCCCAATCGTAGATGGTCGCGCCGGGGTTGCTGCACGACCAGCCGCCGCTCCCGTTCGCCAGGCAGAACGGGATGGTCGTCCACTCGCGGAAGGTCTGGATGACGTCGGTCAGGCCGTCGCCGTTGACGTCGCCGGTGAGGAACTGCTGCTCCGGGCTGTCCCAGTCGTAGATGGTCGCGCCGGGGTTGCTGCACGACCAGCCGCTGCTCGTCGACAGGCAGAGGGGGATGCTCGCCCACTTCCGGTACACCTGGATGACGTCGTCGCGGCCATCCGCGTTGAACCGCCCGACCAGGAATCGCTGTTCGGCGGTATCGTCGGGGTGCTCGTGAATCGACGCGGCGGGGTTGCTGCACGACCAGCCGCTGCCGGTCGAGAGGCACCTCGGGATGCTGCTCCACTTGCGGTGGGCCTGGATGACGTCGGCCCGGCCGTTGCCGTCGAAGTCGCCCGTCAGGAACTGCTGCGCGGGGTCGCCCCAGTCGTAGAGCGTGGCCCCCGGGTTCGCGCAGGTGAACGAGCCGCTCGCGTATTTGCAGGTCGGAATGGAGGCCCAGCCCCTCCACAGCTGGAGCATGTCCCGGCGCCCGTCGGCGTCGACGTCGGCGGCCACGAACTGCTGATCCTGCGCCGCCGGATAGCCATAGAAGCGGCGGGCCCCCGCGACGTCGCCCGTGCTCAGGCGGCCTCCGTTGTTCCACTGCGGATTGCAGTAGTTCATCGCGGACATGAGGTCCCAGTCGCCGATCTGCTGATTGCCGTTCGTGCCCTGCGGGGCCTCCGTGCACGTCTCCGGCGTGTCCGGCCGGTTCTGCTCATGAGCGAAGCCCAGCGCGTGGCCGAACTCGTGGACGGCGATCGAGCGGGTGCAGCCCTCGCGGGCGGCGCCCTGGCACCCGCTGAACGGCTGATACTGCTGCCCCTTCGAGTTCGTCGCCCAGAACGTATACCAGAAATTGAGCCTCATGCCGTTCCGCACGTTGTTCAGCTGCGAACCCAGGCCGCTGGTCGCTGGCCACTCGTCTGCGGTCCGGATCCGGATCCCTGAAGACGTGCTGGAGTCGCACTGTCCCCACCCCTCGAAGACGACGCCGGTGGTGGACTCCCACGTGGATTTGACGGCCGAGCGCACCCACTCCTTCTCGGTCGCGTTGCCCGCCGTCTCCCAGCACACCGGGATGCTCGTCGTCGGCCAGACAGCGGTCGACAGGGCATAGAGCGGCGACGTCGCCTCGGACGGCGTCAGCTCGACCCAGTCCGAGGGCTCTGCGACGCACGACGCGATGCCCGACAGCAGGCAGGCGGCCGCGGAGAAGGCCGCGATCCGGCGAAGTGTCCCGGGGCGGCGCGCTGCGCCCGCGGCGCGCCTCTCGCGCGGCGCGCTGCTCTTCATGGCGATCGATGAGCGGACGTGAGTCTTGATCTTTTGCACGGATGAAACTCCTGTGGCGAGGTGTGTTCAGCGCTGCACGAGCGTCGATGTCCGGTCGCAGGCCGGCGCTCGACGGCTCGTTCCTGGTCCGTCGGCGAGGCCTGTCGGGGGCGCGGGGCGCATGGGCCTACGTGAAGGCGCATGTCCCAGCCTCATGGCTGCGCGCTCGACGGCGTCCCTTGCGCCCGCAGTGGCGGGGCAAACGACGCCGCGGACGCGGCACCGCATCTCCGAGAGGCCCTGTTCTGCTTCCCTCCCCGCGCGCAGCATGCAGGGGGGCGTTGCGTTCGGACCGCCCTTTTGCACTCCCTGTGCCCGCGAGGTGGCGTGGATGCGCGCTGGCTGGAAGATCGCAGATTGGCGCGAATGGCCGCGGCATTGCGCGAGCGCGCGGAATTCGTGCGCTGCCGGACGCACCGTGGCGGCGTGGCCTCCGCCTCAGTTTGGCCGGCCATTGGCCCCCATGGCCGGCCGTCGTGGCGTCGCGCTGGCCGAGGGGGCGCGGCTTGCCGCTCGCCGCGCGCTCGTCCTAGGCTATCCCGCACCTCGATGAGCACGACACCGCCCTCCGCCGTCGGCCCGCGCTGGCTCTACCTGCACGGCTTCGCCTCGGGCCCGAGCTCGACCAAGGGCGTCCAGATCGCCGCGCACTACGAGCGGCGCGGGGTCGCCGTCGAGCGGCTCGACCTGCGGGTGCCCTCGTTCGAGCGCTTGCGCCTCCGCGCGATGATCGACGCCGTGAAGCAGGCGCTCGGCGGAGCGCGCGAGCGGGCCGTGGTGATGGGATCGAGCCTCGGGGGCCTCACCGCGTGCCGCGTCGCCGAGGAGGACGCGCGGGTGTGCGCGCTGGTGCTGCTCGCGCCGGCGTTCCGGATCATGGAGCGATGGCGGCGGCGGCTCGGCGAGGAGGCGTTTCGGGCCTGGGAGGAGCGGGGGTGGCTCGAGGTCGACGATTACGCCGAGAAGCGGCGAGCCCGGGTGGATTACGGGTTTGCCCTCGACGCGGCCGAGGTGGATGACCGCTCGGGCGGCTGGCCCGACGTGCGGGTCCCGACGCTGATCGTCCACGGTCGGAACGACGAGGTGGTGGACATCGAGCTCTCGCGGACGTTCGCGGCGGGGAAGCGGCATGTCCGGCTCGTCGAGGTGGACGACGGCCACGAGCTCGTGGCCTCGATTCCGCGCATCCTCCGCGAGGCAGACGAGTTCCTGCGCTGCTTCCTCGAGGGCTGAAGAGCGCGCTCCTCCAAGCCAAGGTGCCCGCGAGAGCTGAACGTCTGCTCAGAGCATCGCGCCGTCCCGTCATCCGCCGGTTCCCTCGTCAGGCGAGTCGCATTGTATGCGCAAAGAGCACAGCTATCAAGAGCGGAGTGCTTCGCTTATCCCTCCGGTGCATCCGGCTGCGGATTGGCCGCGGCCGAGCGATCGGAGGAGCGAATGGAAACTGCGCCGGCCATCGGGCGGACCGCGTCCGTCAACGGCATCGACCTGTACTGCGAGCTTCGCGGCGAGGGGCCGCCGCTCGTGCTGCTCCACGGCTTCACCGGGGTGGGCGGCGACTGGGGCCACGTGTTCGACCTCGGCGAGCTGGCGCGCGATCACCGCGTCATCGTCCCCGATCTGCGCGGGCACGGCCGGTCGACCAACCCGACCGGCGCTCTGACCATCCGCCAGTGCGCCCTCGACGTCTTCGCCCTCCTCGACCACCTCGGGGTGACGACGTTCCGGGCCGTGGGCCTCAGCCTCGGCGCCAAATCCCTGCTGCACCTGGCCACGCAGCAGCCGGGACGCGTAGAATCGATGGTGCTCGTGTCCGCGGCTCCCTACTTCCCCGAGCAGGCCAGGGCGATCATGCGGCAGGTCTCCGACGAGGGCCGATCGGAGGCGGAATGGGAGGAGATGCGGGGCCGCCACAAGCTCGGTGACGCGCAGATCCGGGCGCTGTGGCGCCAGCCGAGGCGCTTCGCCGAGAGCCACGACGACATGAGCTTCACGCCTCCTTACCTGTCGACCATCACCGCGCGGACGATGATCGTGAGCGGCGACAGCGATCCCCTCTATCCCGCCGAGATCGCCCTGGAGATGGTCCGCGCCATCCCGCGCTCCTGCCTGTGGATCGTGCCGAACGGCGGACACGGGCCCATCTTCGGCGCGTGGAAGGAGCCGTTCGCCCGCGCGGCGCTGACCTTCCTGCGCGGCGAGCAAGGCGAGCAGGCGGCCCTCCGCGGCCAGGCCGACCGGTAATCCTTCGACGCGATCCGACACCCGGCGGAGCGCGATTCTGTATCAGCAACTCATCCATGCATCCCGGCGCGCTGGCGCAGCGCAGGAACGCGCGTCCACCCCGGGCATGATCCGCACAGCGCCCCACCCGTGACGCGACGTTCACACCCCGCCTCCGAGGCCGGCCGAACGCCGAGCGTCGCGCCAGGCGCGCGCTTTGCTGAGCCGCGATTTTCATGAAACCCATGAAGGATGGATGGGCGGGTGAGGCGCTGGGCTCGCGGTTGCGGTGGGGTGCCTTGGCGCTGGTTGCCGCGCTCGGAGCGGCTACCTGGACGGGCTGCACGAGCGACGAGGAGGCGCGGCTGCAAGGGCCGCAGAATCCGATCGCGGAGCAGAGCTTCGCGAGCTTGTGGCTGGTGGATGGCTGTGTTGGCGGGGGGAAGGTGAACTTCTGCAGCACGGAGACGGTGGAAGAGGTGCTGGAGCTGGCGATCGACGATCCGTCGGTGTTGCGCTTCGCGGAGGAAGAGGAGGTGCCGAAGGGGCTGCTTTCGGACATGACGCATCCGGTGGTGCAGGGCTTGGCGGCGGGGAGCGCGAACGTGCGCGTGAGGGCCCGCTTCAGCGACGCAGAGCGCGTGGCGGAGCTGAAGGTGGAGGTCGTCGAGGTGGATGCGGTCGCGCTGCCGCCGAGGTGCGCGGAAGCGGAGGCGCCGCTGCGGGTTCCGCCGGGCAAGACGCTGACGTTCGACGTGGTGCCGCACGGCGGGGGCAAGCCGCTGGACGGCGTGTTGCCGGGCCTGGTGCGGGGCGAGGGCGTGCCGTGCTCGGGGATCGACTACTCCTCGCGGATGGCTTGCTCGTGGACCGCGCCGGTCGAGGGGGGCTCGGTCGAGCTCGTTTCGGACGTGCTGCCGGGCTTTCGGGGCCGCCTTCAGAGCTACGGCGCGAACGATGTCGTCGCGGTGCACGCGTTCACGGAGCGCGTCGGGACCAGGGCGCTGGGCCCTGGGACGAGGGTGGGCCCTGGTTGGACGGTGATCCTGCCCACCGCCACCGCCTTGAAGGAGGGGGTACCTTGCGAGTCGTTGCCGGTGCGCGCGGTGACGGCCACGCCGTCCATCTGCACGGGCCCGGACGGAGAGCTCGACTGGGACGCGAGCGATCACCGCGAGGTTTCGATCAAGATCCTCAAGACCGGAACCTGCAAGCTGCAGCTCGGCGCGGCCGGCGCCGCGACGCTGCCCAGCACGGCGGAGTTCGCGATGCGCGTCGTGTCCCAAGCCACCGTCGATCACCTGGCCCGTCCAGAGACGGCGTGCGAGGTGGAAGGCGCGACCACCTGCAAAAACTTCTACAGCTCCATGCGCTGCGAGAACGGCCGCTGGCGCGATCTGGAGTCGTGCGGCTCCGGCGTCTGCGAGCTCGTGGGGCAGGGGGAGGCGGGGTGCACCAGCGCGGAGGGCTGCGCCGTTTGCCGGCCGTAGCGCCAGCGCGCGCCAGCGCATTCGAGGGCGCCGGCGGCTCCCGCGGCCTCGCCCGGCGGGGATCGCCGCCTGTGACGCGGCCGGGATAGCGTCTCCGAGGCTCCACGCGTTCCCCGGGGTCGCGCGCCGCCGGGGCGTGCTAGAAGGGATCGCACATGAGCAGGATCTCCGAGCGCGCGTTTGCCGAGATGGTCGAGGCGGGGTGTCCCGCGTGCGGGGGACGGCAGCTCAACCTGCGCTCGTATGTGGACGGGCTCGTGCCGCTCATGGAGGGCGAGCCCGTCGGCCCGGTCAAGTGGGTCTACAAGGGGGAGATGTTCGTCGACGGGCTGTACGAGGTCGCGTGCGGCGGGTGCCGGCATCTCCTGTTCACGGACGACCGCTGCCCGCGGTGCCACGCCGAAGGCGGCCTCGCGCGCGGGCTCACGACGACCAACGCGTACGCCGTGCCGGAGCGGTGCCCGCGCTGCGAGCACATCGAGGTGCGCTTCATCGCGCTCGTGCCGGCGCGCGTGAAGTACGAGGGAAAGCGCGCGGACAAGGCGCAGACGAGCGTCGAGCTGCACGACCCCGGGTTCCACGGCTATCGCGTCGACTGCAAGGACTGCGGCAAGATCGCCGAGCGCACGGACGCGTGCCCGATCTGCGAGAGCCCCGCGCCGATCCGGGCGCGCTTCAGCTGAACCAGGTGCGAGTCAGGCGGACCGTGCAAAGAACGCCGTCGGAGCCCGTTCCAACCGGCCCCGCCTCGTTCCCCTGCTCCGTGGCGGTAGCAGGGAGAGGACCGATAGGCTAGGGTGGCGACCCATGCCTGGGCTCGTGTTCCCCTCCGGATCGTTCGCTGCCTACCTCTTCGATTGCGATGGGACGATCGCGGACTCGATGCCGATTCACCATCAGGCTTGGCTCGAGGCGCTCGCCCCGCATGGATGTGAGTTCACCGACGAGGACTTCTACGGCTGGGCGGGTATGACGACCGAGCGGATCATCGAGCTCCTGAACCGCAAATACGGGCTACGGATGCCGGTGGCCGAGGTCTTCGAGGCGAAGGAGGCGGCGTACCACCGGCTGGTGCCGGGCGTGCGCGGCGTGCCCGAGGTCGTGACCGCGCTCCGCGACGCTCCCCCGCGCACGAAGCGCGCCGTCGTCTCGGGGAGCCCGCGCGCGTCGGTGGAGAAGACGCTCGAGTTCCTGGGGCTCCGCGGGTACGTCGACGAGATCGTCGCGGCGGAGGACTACGCGCGGCCCAAGCCGGCGCCCGACCCGTTCCTCACGGCGGCAGCGCGCCTGGGCGTCGAGCCGTCGCGCTGCCTGGTCTTCGAGGACGCCGTGCTGGGGATCGAGTCCGCGCGGGCCGCGGGCATGCAGTGGGTCCTCGTCGATCCCCGGGCGCTCCGCGCCGGGCGGCCGGATCCTTGATCCATGCGCGCGCTCGGAGACGGGGCTCTCGGTCGATCGCATATCGGGTCAGAAATCCCGCCAGCGCTCGACGTCCTGGTCGGTGAGGGGCCTTCGTAGGGTCTCTCGGCTGACCGAGCGAACGATCTCTCGCCGCTCGGCCTCGTCAGCGACCAGGGCGACGGTCCACGACGCCCGTCGCTCGGACCATGCGCGCGATGCCTACGAAACACCGCTGCCGCGCTACGTGAAGAAGGCGTTTCATGAATACCTGCGGTGCGGCGGGGAGACTTTCCGAGATGCCTCCCCTGCTGCTGTCGGTCTACCGGGATCGCGAGCGCCGGCGCCGTGCCCCGAGCGCGGCCGCCGCGATCGTGAAGAGCGAAGCGTAGGACGCGCCCCGCGGCGACTCGTGGCCGGTCACGCGGCAGCCGCAGTCGCCTTCATCCTCGCTGCCGCCCGCGCCACCGGTGCCGGTCGTGGCAGCCGTGGTCGTGGATGTCGTGTCGCCGCCGGTGCCCATACCACCGCCGCCCATGCCGCCGGTGCCGCCGGCGTCATTGCCGCCGGCGCCGCCGACGCCCATGCCGCCGGTGCCGCCGGTGTCATTGCCGCCGGCGCCGCCGACGCCCATGCCGCCGGCGCCGCCGGTGCCATCGCCGCCGGTGCCATCGCCGCCCGTGCCGCCGCCCATGCCACCCCCGCCGCCCGCGCCGGACGCGTCGCAGGCGTCGCCGATGCCATTGCCACTGGAGTCCGCCTGGTCGGGGTTCGGCACGGTCGGACAGTTGTCGCAGGCGTCCCCGACGCCGTCGGCATCCCCATCCGACTGCACCCTATTGGCCACGGTCGGGCAGTCGTCGCAGGCGTCGCCAACGCCGTCGGCGTCGGTGTCGATCTGCGCGGTGTTGGACACCGTGAGGCAGTTATCCATGCTGTTGAGGACCGTGTCGAGGTCGATATCGGCGGCGCTCGGCACGGCGCACGCGGTCCAGGTCGTCGACCAGGGCTCGCTGGTCTCGTCGCGGCCGCTGACGCCGTTGCTGCCCGTCATGATCTGGCCGGTCTCCGTGAGGTCCACGCGACACGTGTTGATCGTCGTCGTACCCGTCGACAGGGGTGCGTGCAGCGCGGGGTTGTCCGCCGTATCCGGCAGATACGTCGCGCCGTCGACCGTGACGCCCGTCTTGTTCACCGGGGCCTGGGGCCCCGCCGCCCCATAAAACACGTAATCGACGTCGGTCACGAGGTTCGTCATGCCATCCCAGTAAAACAGAATGACCGGCTCGCTTCCATTGGTGAACCCCCACGCGGTGCCGACCCCGTTCATGACCGGCACGAGCATGTCAGGGACATCGGGGCTCGTCGTGGTCGCGGCGCCCGTCGCGATCTCGTACGTGGGATACATCCCGTATCCGGTGAACGCGCTCGCCACGCCGCAGGAGGTCCTGAAGCACTCGCCGCCGGCGATCGCCACGTACTGGGTCTCGCCCGGCTGAATGACAGCACCGGCGGGGAATCGCACGATGAAGTCGCTGGTGCCGGCGGGCGCCCCAGCGATGACCACGTCGTAATAGGTGTTGTAATCGGCGAGGTAATAATCGGTCAGGACGATCGGCGCGTCTCCGGGGTTCCGGATCGCGACCGACTCGGCCTGTGTCGGGGAGACGACGACCTCCATCAGCAGGAGCTTCTCCGCCGCGGCGTGCGCCGCCGCTGGAAGCAAGACCATCGTGGAGAAGGAGAGAATCGAGGCGAGGCTCTTCATGGGGCGTACCCTACAATGAATCCGGAGAGAGTGAAAGGCACAGGGTGGCGTCAGTCCGAATACCGTCACACAGATTCAGGGCCAGGACCTGGAAACAGCCGAGGATGGCGCCGTTCGTATCCGGCTAGGCGTTGCGCCCGACCGCCTTGTCTCCATTGAGGACGCCGAGACGCGCCACGGCCGCAAGCGCCGATCGAAGCGGTTCGACGGCTACAAGGAACATACCGCGCGGAAAAGGACATGACCCGCGTGCCCACGTCACGCGCTCAGCAGCCCGTGGCCGTGTCGCCCCCGTCGGTGATGCACGTGTCGAATCCGAGATCGCCGTTTGCCGTATCGCCACCCTGACCATCCGCCACGTCGATCGTATCGTTGCCGAGGCCGCCGGACATGATGTCCGTACCCTCGTGATCGATCAGCGTGTCGTCTCCTTTCTGACCGTCGAGGTTGTCGTTGCCGGGCCCGCCGTAGATGGTGTCGTTGCCGTTGTCGAACAGGTACAGCAGGCTGCCCAGGAACGTTTCTCCATAGTTCGAGTCGTTCCCCGCTTCTCCATACAGCGTGTCCTGGCCGTTACCGCCGCCCAGCGTATCGTCGCCGTCCCCGCCGTGCAGCTCGTCGTCACCGTTGCCGCCATCAAGCACGTCGTTGCCCGAGCCCCCGTACAGGGTGTCGCTGCCGTTGTTGCCTTTGATGGTGTCGTTGCCGCCCAGGCCGCAAATCACGTCATTCGAGCTGGTGCCGTTGAGCGTGTCGTTGCCGCTGGTTCCGACGATGGTGCACCCATGCGCATTATTGATGGTCGTCGACTCGCTCTCGGAATTGTCCCCGGGATTCGGATCATTTTCGGTGGCGCTCACCGTGCTGCTTGCGGTGATGGTACCGGTGGCACCAGGCTCCACCGTGATGACGACCGTGGCCTGTCCCGAGGCAGAGAGCGAACCCAGCGCACAGTCGATGGTGGCACCCGTCACCGTGCACGAGCCCTGGGATGCAACGGCAGCAGTCACGGTACCCGTCGCGCCGGAGAGCGTCGTGCTGGCATCGACGTTCGTCGCATCGGCCGTGCCGACGTTGTCGATGGTAAGCGTGTAGCTGTAGCTGTCCCCGAGCGAGGCGGGATCGGCCGAGTCCGTGAGCGCTGCAGTCAGGTCGGGCTCGGCGGCCGTGCAGGGCGCGAGCGTCGTGGACGTGCCATTGGAGTCCGCCTGGTCGGGGTTCGGCACGGTCGGGCAGCTGTCGCAGGCGTCCCCGACGCCGTCGGCGTCGGTGTCGGTCTGCGCGGTGTTGGACACCGTGAGGCAGTTATCCAAGCTGTTGAGGACGGTGTCGAGGTCGATATCGGCGGCGCTGGGCACGGCGCACGCGGTCCAGGTCGTCGACCAGGGCTCGCTGGTCTCGTCGCGGCCGCTGACGCCGTTGCTGCCCATCATGACCTGGCCGGTCTCCGCGAGGTCCACGCGACACGTGTTGATCGTCGTCGTACCCGTCGACAGGGGTGCTCGCACGACGCGCGGGCTCGTCCACCGTCGAGCGATGGCATCTCCATCGCTCGGGATGTCGTCGCCGTGCTCTCGCGCAAACGCTGGTGCTGCGCACGGACGGCGGTTCAGGTGTCGTGGGGCGCGGGCTTGCGCGTGAGCTGGACGAAATGCGCGCGCGCTGGGGGCCCTTGTCAGCGCACTCGGGGCTCCGAGGCGCTCTTCAGGCCGGTCAGCACCCGGTAGCGGGCGGCGATGTCCTCCAGCTCGCCGGGGGCGAAGACGTCCTCGATCCGGTCGAAGCCGTCGGGCGCGCGTGCATAGGCGATCTGCAGGCACTGCTCCGGACCGTCGCGGCGATTGGCCGCGACGATGGCGGCGGTGGCGGGCAGGCGCTCGGCCTCGTAGGCGGCCAGCGCTTCCACCGGATCGGCATGGGCGGCGAGCGCGCGGACCAGGGCGCGGGCGTCCAGGATGGCCTGGCTCGCCCCGTTGGAGCCGTTCGGATACATGGGATGGGCTGCGTCGCCCAGCAGCGTCATGCGCCCCTGGCTCCAGCGCGGCAACGGGTCGCGGTCGACAAGCGGGAACTCGTAGATCGCCTCGGCGCCCCGGACCAGGCCGGGCACATCCAGCCAGCCGAAGCGCCAGGACTCGAACCTGGGCAGGAACTCGGCAGGGTCGCCCGGCCGGTTCCAGTCCTCCCGCCGCAGGCTCCTGGCGACCGCGAGATCGGCGGCCCAGTTGATCCTCTGGAGGCCGTCCGGCCCCGGTGGGGAAATCGGATAGACGACGAACTTCTGGTCCTGATGCCCGGCGATGATCATGCTGGCGCCGGTGAGGAACGGCGGCGCCAGGCTGGTCCCCCGCCACAGGATGTGACCGCCGTAGAGCGGCGGCCCCTCGTCCGGATAGAGGCCGGCGCGCGCCGCCGAGTGGATGCCGTCGGCGCAGATCAGGAGGTCGGCGGGAACCTTCCACGCCGCGCCCGCGCGATCGAGGAAGCGCGCCACGATGCGGCCTCCGCCCTCTTCGTGGTCCACGAGGCGCCGATCGCAGATCACCCGGTCAGGGCCCAGCCGCTCGACGGCGGCGTCGAACAGCACGCCCTGCAGGGCGCCGCGGTGCAGGGAGATCTGCGGCGCGGCATGCCCGGCGAAGCGGCCGCGCGGCTCGCCCCAGATGCGCTGGCCGAAGCGGTTGAAATAGAGCATCTCGCGGGTCGCCACCCCGTGGGCCAACAGGGCCTCGACCAGGCCCAGCTCGCCCAGCACCTCGACGGCGTGGGGCAGGAGGTTGATGCCGACCCCGAGCGGCAGGATGCTGGGCGCCGCCTCGAACACCGTCACCTCATGACCCGAGGCGTGCAGCGAAAGAGCCGCGGCCAGTCCGCCGATCCCACCGCCCGCGACGATGACTTGCATAAGTTCTCCCGTAGACCTGCGGCTCGACGCCGCCGCTCGTTGAAGCCGTCGCCCTCGCGATTGCCGGCACGGCGGCGGCGGAGGGTCATTATCGCGGCCGCCGAGCATTGAAAAGATCAGACCTCCTCGACCATGGTCTTGCTCACCTGCTCGAGCGAGTCGCCCATCGTCTCCACCCCGACGAGCGCCGCGTCGTCCAGGCTCGCCTCCGCGGCCCGGGCGGCGCTCACCGCCGTGTAGGCCCGCGTCAGCGCGGCGACGTGATCGGCGATCCGCGCGTCCACCTTGCCGACCACCGCCTCGGCCGGCGCCCCCGCCGCCCTCGCGCCGGCACGCGCGGCCTCGGCGCCGCCAGCGCCGGCCGGCGGAGGCTCCCCCTCTCGCGCCTCGCGCCCCTGCGCGGCGCGGCCCACCGCGAGCGTGCGCTCGAGCCTCGCCCGCGCCTCGGCGAGGCGCAGCAGCGATGACCAGGTCGCCCGGGCCTGGCGCGCCGCCCGGCGGTCGAGCAGCTCCTCGCCCGCGACCGTCCGGCGGAGCTCTGCGCCCTCGCGGAGCGACGCGCGCGCGGGGCCCGTGATCTCGCCGGCGGCGCCGTCGAGGGCGTGGGCCACGGGGTCGTCGGCGTCGACGAGGAAGGGGAGCGCGACGAGCACCGCGGACACCACGAGCGCGACCCCCCGGAGCCCGAGCGACGCGGCGCCGAAGGCGGCGAGGAGCGAGCCGGCGAGGGCGCCGCCGGCGAGCGCCGCTCCGACGTGCAGCAGGCGGGCGCCCCGGCCCCGGACCCGGACCGAGCGCTCCGCGAAGCAGAGGCCGGCGAGCGCGGCGCCGGCCGCGACCGGGGACGCCGCGTCGGCGAGGCCGAACGCGAGCGCCCCGAGCGCGCCCCCGGCGACGGCGAGCGAGACGATCGCCCCGCTCGCCGCGACGGCGAGGAGGACGGCGGCGGCCACGAGCAGCAGCGACCCCGCGACCGGGCCGAGCCGGAGCGCGAGCGGCGAGAGCCCGAGCGAGAGCGCCGCGGCGGCGACGAAGGCGATCTTGCGCAGCATCGTCAGCGCCTCGACAGGTTGGAGATGTCCTTCTCGACGGCGCGCTTGGCCGCCGCCTTCCCGGCGGTGCTCGACGGCGGCGCGGAGAGGAACTCCTTCTGCGTCGCCTTGTAATCCATCAGCTGCTTCCGGAGCGGGGCCGCCGCGGCGGTCGGCGCGACGGCGGCGACCGCGCTGAGCTCGCTCATGCTCTGATCGATGAGGCGCTGGGCCCGCCCGACGTCGCCCTGCTGGTACGCGTCCGCGGCCTCGATCTGACGGCGGGAGGCGACGACGCTCAGGGCGTCGGCGAGGACGGCGAGGTCCTTGCCCGCCTCGACGGCCTCGGCGGAGGTCGAGCCGGTCAGCGTGAGCCCGGCGATCGGGGCCTGCGCGGCGTCGCCGCCGACCCGGCTCCAGCGGATCTGCCCCTCGATGGTCCGCGACGCCTCGCTGTCCAGCGAGGCCGCGAGCTCGAGGATCACGCGGCGCTCGTCGCCGGAGAAGAGCGAGCCGAGCGCGAGCTCGACCTCGGCGCCGTCGGCGAGGGGCCTCGCGTCGGCCCCGGAGGCGCGGACGAGGCGGACGCCGGCCGGGAGCTTCAGCCGGGCCGACGCGCCCTCGATCGTCGTGGCGGCGGTCTCGCGGAGCTCGCGCTGAAGGAAGGCGGCGAGGGCCGAGGCATCCTTGACGAAGGCGAAGTTGCCGCGGCCCGCCTGGGCGACCGCGCCCATGTACGCCTCGTCGAAATCGAGGCCGATCCCCAGGGACGAGGTGGTGATCCCGCGCCCGGCGCTGTCCCGGGCGACCTCCTCGCTCCGGGCGCGCGTGCCGTCGAGGCCATCGCTCGCCAGGATCACCCGGCGAACGCGGCCTTTGCCGGCGTCGGCGAGGGCGAGCACGCCCTGGGCGAGCGCGGGCGCGATGTTGGTCCCGCCGCTCGACTGGAGGGCCTGGACCCGGGCGATCAGGTCTTCCCGGACGCGGCCGGCGCTGGCGAGCGGCTGGAGGAGCTCGCTGTCGCTCGAATAGCGGACGAAGGCGATCTCGTCGTCGTCGCGCAGATCGCGGAGGAGCTGGACGGCCGATCGCTTGGCCTGCTCGAGCTTCTCGCCGGCCATGGATCCCGAGGTGTCGAGGACGATCACGATCGAGAGCGGCGCGCGCTCCCTGGCCTGCTCGACGGCGTCGGCCTCGAGGATCAGCTCGGCGAACACGCGCTGTTCGCCGCCGCTCAGCACCTTGGTGTGGCTGAGGGCGAAGGTGCCGTGAGCGCCGGGGCCGGTGAAGGCGGCGCTGTTCGAGCCGCTCGAGGCGGCTCCGGCGAGCGCGCTCGCGGGGCGCTGATCGCCGGCGGCGGCGCGGGCGAGGACGAGGCCGCCGGCAGCGAGGACGACGGCGCTGGCGGCGAGGCCGTGGCGGACGCGGGGCGCGCGAAACCAGGTTCGGATCGACATGAGCTTCCTCCCAGGGCTCCGGACGGACGAAGTCCTGGCGCCCGTGGCGCTCTGGGCGTCGCTTCGTCGCCGTCGGGTGGACCCGTCGACGTGCAAGGTCGCGGATCGATCTCGGAGTGCGACCGCGATGGTCTCGAGACCGCGGCGGCCCGCCCGGCGGTGGGCGGCGGGCCGTTCCCCCCGCCGCCGGAACAACAGAAGCGGAGCAGGCCGCTCGGGACTTCTTTGGGGGCAGCTGCCCGTGATACACGATCGGATCGATGCGCCATTTCGTGGTGATCCTCGCGCTGCTGCCGCTCGCCTGCGCTGCGTCGTCGCCGCCGCCTGGGCCGATCATGGTCGATGTGCCGAGCGCCCCGCCCGCGCCGCCGGCCGGTGTATCCCCCGACGCCGCGGCGCCTGCCGCGCCGGCGACGGGCGATCCGCCGGTGCAGCGTGGCCGGCTGGAGCCCGCGGAGATTCAGAAGGTGGTTCGGAGCAGCTTTGGCCTGTTCAGGTCCTGCTACGAGCGCGGGCTGCTCAAGGATCCGAAGCTCTCGGGGAAGGTGGCGACCCGCTTCGTGATCGCTCGTGACGGCTCCGTCTCCCAGGTGGGAGATGGGGGCTCTGATTTGCCGGATCGCGAGGTCGTGCGCTGCGTGAACGAGAGCTTTCTCAAGCTGAAGTTCCCTGAGCCGAAGGGCGGGATCGTGACCGTGGTCTATCCCATCATGCTCAGCCCGGGTGATCCGGCCCCGCCCGGTCCTGCGCCCGCGGGCGCGACGGCCGCGAGCCCGGCGCCCGCCGCGCCGCCGGCGGCGTCGCCCGCAGGCAAGCCCTGACCCGGCCCGCGCCGGAGACGTCGAGACATCGCACGAGAGCGCCGTGCGCCCGATGCCTCCCGGATCCCTTGCCGCGGCCGTCTACCGGATCGCTCCCCTAGCGCGCGGCGCAGCGGGCCGCCACGTACCGGCCGTTCGGGTCCTGGTCGAGGAACAGGCTGCCCACGCCGTCGAGCTCGAAGGTGACCGACGTCGGCTCGATCGCCGTGATGGTGAGCCTGCCGAACCCCACGTCGCCGCCGCCGGTGGCGGCCCCGGTGCTGCTGCAATCCGCGCGAGACGAGGTCCCGTAGATCGTGAAATCGCCGCTCGCCGTGTCCACCTCGCCGACGGCGAGCCTCGACGCAGGCATGCGGAGCTCCAGGTTCCACCAGTCGCCGCAGGGCGAGAACGTGGGGCGCGCTTCGGGATCGCTGCAGGACAGGGCCAGGCTGGCGATGCGGATGGTCACGGTCGCGTCGCCGTAGACGATCGCGCTCACCTCCGGCGAGGGGCTGCCGGAGGTCGTCGGCGGAGGATCGGGCGTCGGCGGAGGATGAGGGGTCGGTGAAGGGCCGACGGCGGCGGTCGTCGTCGAGCCCGCGCCGCCGGCGCCGCCAGCGCCGTCTCCGCCGCCGTCCATGATCACCGCGCCGCCGCACCCGGCGTGGACGAGCAGCGCGAGCGGCCCTACCGCCCAGGAAATGTGTCGAGGGGAGAGCGTCATGGCCGTATCATATCGCCCTCCGACGAGCGCCGTGTCCACAGTTGGCTGTGCGACGGGCTGCTGTGCTACCATCGCGCACGGCAGATTCGTGGTCGCGGCCGCCCTTTGTCAGGGCGCAACGCGGGGAGCTCTCATGAACCCACCTGTCGTCCAAGGAGAGGTGATCGCCGGCAAGTACCGGGTCGATCGCGTCCTGGGCCGCGGCGGCATGGGGATCGTGGTCGCGGCGAGCCACCTGCTCTTGCCGCAGCGGGTCGCGATCAAGCTCCTGCTCAGCGACGAGGGCGAGAGCCCGTCGCTCTCGCAGCGGTTCCTCCGCGAGGCGCGCGCGGTGGTCCGGCTCAAGGGCGAGCACGTGGTGCGGGTGCTCGACGTCGGCGAGCTCGACTCGGGTGTCCCGTACATCGTGATGGAGTATCTGGAGGGCGAAGACCTCTCCGAGGTGCTCCGCGCCCGCGGCCCGCTCGGCGTCCTCGACGCGGTCGACTACGTCCTGCAGGCGTGCGTGGCGATGGCCGAGGCGCACGCCGCGGGCATCGTGCACCGCGATCTCAAGCCGGCGAACCTCTTCCTCGCGACCACGCCCGGCGGGGCGAAGCTCATCAAGGTGCTCGACTTCGGGATCTCGAAGGAGCTGCCGAGCGGCGCCGAGGGCGGCGGCGCGTCGCTGACGCAGACGCGGGAGATGCTCGGCTCGCCCATCTACATGTCGCCGGAGCAGATGCGATCGTCGCGCTCGGTCGACGCCCGCGCCGACATCTGGGCGCTCGGCGCGATCCTCTACCGCCTGCTGGTCGGGCGGCCGCCGTTCGAGGCGATGGCGCTCACCGAGCTCGTCCTGCAGGTCGCGAGCGCGGAGCCGGCGCGGCCCAGCGAGCTCCGGAGCGACATCCCCGCGGGGCTCGAGCGCGTGATCCTCCACTGCCTCCAGAAGGATCCGGCCCACCGCCCGCAGACCGTGGCCGAGCTGGCGCTCGCGCTCGCGCCCTTCGCGCCGGCGGGCGGGCAGGAGCGCGCGGAGCGGGCCGCGCGGATCCTGAGCGCGCCCCCGGAGGCGCCCCGGCCCGCTGCGCCCGCGCCCGCGGTGAAGCTCGAGCTGGACACCACGGCGGCCGCCTGTCCGGATGCGCTGGAGAGCATCCTGCCCACGACGCGGACCGTCGCGCGGCCGGCGCGCCGCAAGACCCTCTCGGTGGTGCTCGGCGCGGTCGCGGCGGCCGCGCTCGCGCTCGTGGTGTCGGGCGCGGTCGCGCTGCGCCGCGGATCGCCGGAGAGGGAGGAGGCGCCGCAGCCGATCGCGGCGGTCGCGCAGGACGCCGACGGGTCGGAGCGCGCGCAGCACGGCGCGGCAGACGGCCCGGCGGGCCCGCCCATCCCGCCGGAGCCCCCGTCTGCAGCGGACGAGCCGGCGGGGGCCGCGCCGCCGCAGCCCTCGGTCTCTCCGGTCTCGCCGGCCGAGGCGGTGCGGCGCACCGCGCTGCCGCAGAAGCGCCGGCGTGAGCCGGCGGTGGCCCCGGCGCCGACGGCGCAGCCGACGCCCGTCCAGCCCACGAATCCCTTCGCGCCCCCCCTCAAATGAGATACGCATGACCGGTCTTTGACCGGCGGCCCCCCTCATCCGACGAGGCACCGATGCGTTCACGTATGCTGGCGAGGCGGCCCGCGGTCGCGATCGCCGTCTTGGCGCTGACCATGGCTGGCGAGGCGGCCGCGCAGCAGACCCCTCCGGCGCCGGCCGCGGCGGCGCCGGAGCCAGCGCCGGCCGCGGGGGCTCCGGCGCCGCTCGCGCAGGTGCTGACCGGCACGGCCAAGGCCGATTACGAGCTCGGGAAGAGCCTCTTCGCTCATGGCGACTACGCCAATGCATTCATCAAGTTCGAGCAGGCCTATGCGCTCTCGAACGACGTGCGTCTCCTCTGGAACATGGTCGTCTGCAAGTCCAACCTGCACCGGTACGCGCACGTGCTCACGCTCGTGGAGCAGCTGAGGCAGGCGGACCGCGGCGTCCTGACCCCGCAGGACTGGGCGACGATGAACGCCCTCGAGCGGAGCGCCGAAGCCCTCGTCGGTCACCTGGCCATCGCGGTGAGCGAGGCGGGCGCGGCGGTGACGATCGACGACGCGCCGGCCGGAAAGACGCCGCTTCCGGACCCGATGATCGTCGACTCCGGGACACGGCGCATCCGCGTCGAGAAGCCGGGCTTCAAGGAGCATGTCCGGGTGGAGAACGTGGTGCCCGGCGCGACGGTGGTCGTGAACGTCCAGCTGGAGCCGCAGGTCCACGCCGGCAGGCTCTCCGTGATCGCGTCGCCGGGCGCCCGCATCGCGCTGGACGGCAAGGTCATGGGTCAGGGGCAGTGGGACGGCGCCGTGCCGAGCGGCCGTCATGCGCTGCGGGTCACGGCGCCCGGCATGACACCCTACGAGTCGGAGATCGTGATCGAGGACGATGAGCTGAGCCGCTTCCGCGTCGGCCTGACGCCGATCGAGAGGTCCAGCGCCCCCCCGGCGTGGGTGTGGGTCGCGGGCGGCGCCCTCGTCGTCGTGGCGGCCGTCACCGGCGGCATCCTCCTGCTCCAGCCCTCGCCGGCGCCGGCGATCGAGGGGACCCTCGGCCCCACGCGTTCCGCCGCGTTCGGAGGCCGCTGGTGAGGCCGCTCTCGTGGTCCGCGGCGGCGTTCGCCGCCGCCCAGGCGGCGTGCTCGGCGCCCGTCACGGGGGAGCTCATGATCGCCGTCCAGACCGACATGGCGATGCCCAAGGACCTCGATCGCTTCCATCTCGAGGTCTTGTCCGGCGGCAATCCCGTCATCGACGATAGCTTCTCGCTCGGCACGGACCCGGAGGACGTGAGTCTGCCCGGAACACAGGGGCTGACGGCCTCCGACGATCCGCGCCTGGAGATCCGCATCACCCTGCGGGGGTTCCTGCGCGAGCGGGTCCGCGTGCTGCACACGGTGGTCACGACCGTCCCCGAGGACCGCGTGGCGACGCTCTGGATGCCGCTTCATTTCCTGTGCAGCGGGGAGGAGGCCGACGCCGAGGAGGCGTGTGGCGCGGACCGGACGTGCGTTGCCGGGACGTGCGTGGACCCCCACGTGAGCGCGGAGCTCCTGCCCGATTACGTGGAGCGCGACGTCCTGCGCCGGGCCTGCTTCGACGTGGCGCGCTGCTTCGGCGGCGCGGACCTGGCCGAGGTCGAGCCGGCGGGGTGCACGATCGCGGCGAGCGACGACGTCAACGTCGCGATCGCGACCGAAGGGGACGGCATCTGCGGCCCTTCCGGGTGCTTCGTGCCGCTCGAGGCGGAGAGCGAGGTCGGCTGGCGGCGCACGCCCGAGGGGCGGATCGCGCTCCCGAAGGCGATCTGCTCGCCCGAGCGGCAGCCTGCGCCCGTCGTGGTCACGTCGCCGGTCACGGCGACCTGCCCTCGCAAGCAGATCGGCGATCCGCTGTGCGCCGTCGACGAGCAGCAGCCTGTCGTCCTGGCAGCGCGGCAGCGGAGCCCGATGTCGCTCGCGGTGAGCGACGAGGCCGTGTTCTGGACCGAGCAGGGCTCGCTGAGCGATGTGACCGGCGCCGTGAAGCGGGTCGCGCGCACCGGCGGCCGGCCGGAGGCGCTCGCCACCGGGCAGGCGGCGCCACGCCAGATCGCGCTCGGCGAGACAGGCCGTGTCTTCTGGACGAACCACGGCATCGGCGAGCGCGAGAGCGCTCTGATGCGGCTGGCCGTCGGCAGCAACGAGCCCGAGCGCTTGCTGGACGAGCCGAGCTTGGAGAGATCGGGCGCTCTGGAGGGGCTCGCGACGAGCGGTGATCGCCTGTTCTGGACGCAGCTCTCCGGGATCCCGGGAGAGCCCGGCAGCGTGGGCCAGATGGAGCCGAGCCGGCGGGTGGCGGAGCCGATCTTCGACGCCGGCAGCTACCCTTACCGCATCGCGGCGGCGGGCAGCGTCGTTTGCTGGACCGACCACGGCGCGGGCGAGGCGGGCGAGGTCCGGTGCTGGGAGGCGGACACGGCCGAGCCGGTGATCGTCGGCGATCGGGAGAGCACACCGTACGGGATCGCGCTCGACGCCGGGGATCCGGTCGAGGTGTTCTGGGTGAACTACCACGGCGGGGAGGTGGTGCGGGGGGCAGCGGACGGGAGCAGGCGCGATGTGCTCGTCAAGGGCTGCGAGGGCCCGTACGGCGTGGCGCTCGACGAGCAGTTCATCTACTGGACGAACCGCGGCGACGGCACCGTGAAGGCGCTGCCCCGCGGCGCTGTGCCCGGCGTCGGCTGCGGCGCAGGCGAGGTGCTCACGCTCGCCGAGGGGCAGCGCAGCCCGGGGGCGATCGCGGCCCGTGCCGGCGCGATCTACTGGGTCAACGAGGGCTCGGCGGGCGAGGCCGACGGCGCCGTCGTGCGGCGCGCGAAGCCGCCGCCGCGGCCGTGAGCAGCGCCGCGGCCGCGCTCGCGTCCGGCGCAGCCGCGCCCGCGACCCTGCAACCGCAGCCTTCGTGGTCCTCGTCGGCGGGAAGCGAGCCTGCGCCGCCCGCGCCGCCCCCGCCGCCCTGCGATGACGACGATGCCTCCGGAACGCCGGCGTGCTCGCAGCGCCCGTTGATGCACACCCCGTCCTCCTCGCACGGCGTCTGATCGATCTTCTGCGGGAATATGCACTTTCCGGTGCTCCGATCGCACGCGCCGTCGGTGTGGCACTCATCCATGGCACCGCAGGTGATCTCCTCGCCGCCGCAGGCCCCCTCCCGGCAGACGTCGCCTCGGGTGCAGAGATTGCCGTCATCGCAGGTCGCGCCGTCGTCGTTCATCTCGACGCAGCTCCCCTCGATGCAGGCGTGACGCGTGCACTCCTTTTCGTCACCGCAGGTCGCCCTGTCGTCGTTCTCGCCGGCGCAGGTGCCCTCGTTGCACACGTCGCGGCTCGTGCATGGGTTCCCATCGTCGCAGTCCTTCATCGTGAGGAGCGTGCAGATGCCGTCGGCGGACCCGCCGGCGCTCACGGAGCAGGCGTCGCAGGCGCCGCGATCACAGGCGGTGTCGCAGCAGAAGCCGTCCACGCAGAACCCGGTCTGGCACTCGCAGCCGGCCTCGCACGCCTCGCCGACCTCGCTCAGGACATACCGCTCCGACGTCGCGAGCGGCGCGCGGGCCGCGCCGTCATCCCAGTATTCCCCGCCGACGATCATCACGGAGCCGTCATCGAGGAGCGTCGCCGTGTGGAACGAGCGAGCCTCGAGGAGCGGCCGCCCGCGGATCCATCCGTTCGTGCTCGGGTCGTAGAGCCACGTGTCGGCGAGGGTGATCATCCCGGTTTTCTGCCCACCTGCGACGAGCACGCAGCCGTTCGGGAGCAGCGTCGCCGAGTGACGGAATCGATTGGAGCTGTCGAAGTCCCCGGCCGCGCTGAACTCGCCCGGGCCCGACGTGGACGGCGTGTAGATCTCTGCTCCGACGGTGTGCCCAGCCACGAGCACGCGCCCGTCCTGGAGCCGCGTTGCCGTGTGCTGGTAGCGCTCGCGCAGCATCCTCGGGCCCGGGGTCCAGGTGTTGGTCGCCGGATCGTACAGCTCGGTGGTCTGTAACCCGGACATATTTCTGTAGCCGCCGGTGACCAGGACCTGGCCTGTCGCGAGCAGCGTGGCCGCGTGCATGGTCCGGGCGATCTCTAGGTCAGGGCCTCTCACGATGGTATCGGTGCCCTTGAAGAAGCGGAAGACGTCGCGGACGGGGGTGTAGTTGTTCAGCTCGGCCGTGCCGCCGACGATCAGGACGTCTCCGGCGGTGCTCGCATGCTCTGCCGGGAGCACGGTCAGCGTGTGCTGGTAGAGCGGCGCGAGGACGCCCAAGGTGGGCGGGGATTCCGGCCCCCAGGTGCTGCTTTCCGGATCGTAAAGCTCGTAGGTGGAGCCCATCGTACCGACGTCGCCGCCGACGGCGAGGACGCGCCCGTCGGCGAGCGCGGTGATCGCGTAGTCGGCGCGCGGCTTCCTCATCTGGCTGCCTGGCGCCGGCGGAGCCGCCCAGGCGTCGTCGGCCGGATCGTAGATCTCGACGGAGCGGAGCGTGTCGCCCCTCATATCTTTTCCTCCGGCGACGAGCAGGCCGGCCCCGATCTCCGCCATTGCGTGACGGCGGCGGCGGCTCCCCAGGCTCCCCGCGGCCACCCACTCCGGGTCGACGAGCACCTGTTCGCGCTCCGCGTCGACGAACAGCTCGATCCGCGCCCCGCGCGCCGCGAGCCGCGCCTCGACCTCGCGCCCGCCGGCCGCGTACGCCGCCGGCGCCGTCACGCGGAGCCGCACCGCCCCTGTCGTGTCGGCGATCTCGATGGCCCCGTCCCGCGCCGCGAGCGCGCCGCCCTGGAGCTCCCATGCGGCCACGGGCGCGTCGCGCTGCACCGCCTCGGCGTCGAGCAGCAGCCACTCCTCGACGCCGTCCGGGATGGCGCTCCAGAACGACGACCCGCCGGCGCGCCTGTAGACCACGGCGCGCTCTGCGAGCATCGCCTCGCCTCCGGCGCCCACCTCGCGGATCCGGAGCGCCGTGTCCCCGTCGAGCTCGAAGAGGATGGCGTCGCTCCCCTCGCGCGGCAGGCGCACCGCGACCCCGCCGCGGCGCGGCCGGTCGGCGCGCTCGATCCCGGCGCCGCTGCGGACGAACCCCGGGCCGACGCTCAGGACGGCCTCGGCGTGGTCCGGGAACGCGCTGCGCAGCGCCTCGTCCGGCTGCCGGTCGGACGAGGCGCAGCCCGCGAGCTGGAGCAGCGCGGCGAGGAGAGCAGGGGTAGCGAGCAGGAGAGGCCGTCTGCGACGCGGGAAGGTCATGGCGGATGAAACAGCAAGGTAGGCGAACCTACCCAGCGTCGCCTAGTAGAGCGCTCCCCAGGCTCGTCCCTGGATCGTCGACGTTCCAGCCCACCCTGAGCCGCGCGGCTCGACGACGGCCCCTCAGCTGGTCAGCCCCGTGAGGGGCCCGGTGCAGTAGTTCGGGTCGCCGAACGACTCGGTGTCGACGCCCATCGCCTGCAGCAGCGAGACCAGCAGGTCGTTGTGCCCGACCTGCTTCGCCTGCGAGACGAAGCGGCCCGTCTTGAAGTGACCGGCGGCGCTCCCGGCGAGCACATAAGGGATGTTCTGGCGCAGGTGATTCCCGTCGGCGTGCTCGTTCGTCCAGAAGATCACCGTGTTGTCGAAGACCGAGCCGTTCCCTTCCGGCATGCTCTTCAGCTTCGTGATGAGATACGCGACCTGCTCGGCGTAGAAGCGGCTGATCTTCGTGAGGCGCTGGCGGTTCACCGGGTCGGCGTAGCCGTTGTGCGCCATCGGGTGGTGGCCCTCGGTGATGTCCGGGCCGAGGAAGCTCAGCACCTTGGTCGTCGCGGAGTTCGTGAACTGGAGGCTCGCGACCCGCGTCAGATCGCAGGCGAGGGCCATCGCCATGAGATCGAGCTGGAGCCTCGTGACCTCGGGCATGCTCGCGACCTTGTCCGGGTCGACGTCCGGCGTCAGCTCCGGCTGCGCGCACGCCGCGGAGGTCGGCGCCACGCCGCGGTCGAGGCGCGACGCGATGTCCTCCACCGACGCGAGGTGCCCCGCGAGCTTCTCCTGATCCGCCGCGCCGAGGCGCCGCTGCAGCCGCTTGTAGTCGGCGGCCACCTTGTCGAGCACCGCCCTGCGCTGCTCGGTCTTCTGGGTCGCCGTCTCGGGCGTGACCGCCAGATCGGAGAAGAGGCGGTCGAACGCGGCGTAAGGGCTGTTCTCCGGCGGCAGCGGCTGCGCCGGGCCGCGGTAGGCGATGCGCGCGCCCACGTTCGCCCCGTAGACGAGCACGCCGAGCTCCAGCGACAGGAACTTGGTCCTCGTGCCGATGTGGTTCGCGATCTCCTGGTCGACCGAGATGCCGTCGGCCCAGCCGCACGACAGCCCGGCGTCGCCGGGGAAATCGCCCTCCTGCATCGGGCGCGCGGTCAGGCACTGCCCCGTGCCCTTCTGGTGCGCGTCCCCCGGCCCCACGAGCGCCGACAGCGCGCTCACGTTGCCGAGGACCAGCAGATCCTCGTTGTGGTCCTTGAGCGGCGCCAGGATGGGCGACAGCTCCTCGCCGTTCTTGAGCTGCGACGACGACGGCCAGAAGTCCGGCGGGACGGTGCCGTTCGGCGTGTAGATGACGACGAAGCGCTTCGGGAACTCGGCCCCGAACGCGGCCCGCCCGGTCTGCTCCGACGCGGGGGCGAGCCGCTTCGAGCAGCCCATCACCTCGAGGAACGGCAGCGCGAGCGCCGCGCCGCCGAGGCCCCGGAGCACGGCGCGGCGGCTGAGTCGGAACGGCTTCATCACGGCTCTCCTTCTGCGCCGCCCTCTGCGGCGCCTGCTGCGCGGATAACGCGCCGGTAGCGGAACGCGTCGGTCTGGGTGAGCGCCACGAGCAGCGCCCGGATGTTGTACCCGGACGCCTCGAACGCCTGCGTCGCCTGCGCCAGGCTGCAGCTGTCCTCGCTCTGCTCGGCGCGGCCGTAGCCGAAGCGGAACCACTGCTTCACCACGCACGCGCGCACCTGCTCGCTCTCCGCGAGCCGGTGCGCGAGCTCGACCGCCCCGTCGAACGGGCCGTCGATGTCGGTCTGCGTGAGCTCGCCGCTCGCGTCGACCGGGATGCCGTTCTCGGCGTCGCGCCAGCGGCCGAGCGCGTCGTAGTGCTCGAAGCCGAACCCGATCGGGTCGAGCAGCGTGTGGCAGCTCTTGCACCCCGGATCCGAGGTGTGCTGGGCGAACTGCTCGCGGGTCGTCTTCGTCGGGTCGACCATGGGCGGCTCCGGGACCACGTCCGGCGGCGGCGGCGGGATCTGGCAGAGCAGGCTCTGGCGCACGAACCGGCCGCGGTGGACCGGCGAGGACCGGTTCGGCTTCGCGTAGAGCGCGAGCAGCCCGGCGTGCGTCACGAAGCCGGCGCGCTGCGACGGATCGAGCTCGACCCGCTCGAACGCGTCGCCCCTCGGGCCGCCCTCGACGCCGTAGAACGCGGCGAGCTCCCGGTTCATCATCGAGTACGGCGCCGTGAACAGCGCGCTCACGCTCGCGTCCTGCTCGAAGATCGCGTGGTCCAGGAACGCCTCGGTCTCGGCCTGGAAGAGCGGCAAGAGCTCGTCTTTGTACTCGGGGTAGAGCTTCGGATCCTTCCCGCCCGCGGCGATCTCGTCGATCTTGGCGAGCCCGAGCCACTGGCGGTGGAAGCTCTTCACGGCCTCGCGCGCCCGCGGGTCCTCCAGCATGCGCCGCGCCTGCGCCTCGATCTCCGCGGCGGTGCCGAGCGCCCCCTGCTCGGCGGCGGCGAAGAGCGCGTCGTCGGGCATCGTGCCCCAGAGCAGGTAGGAGAGCCGCGAGGCGATCTCGTAGGACGTGAGCGGCACGACGTCCGCCTCCACCGGATCCGGCATGCCGAGCTCGACCCGGTAGAGGAAGTGCGGCGATTGCAGCATCGCCTGGAGGACGAGCGCGAGGCCGGTCGACGCGTCGTCGGGCGTGTCCCCGAGGGCGATCCCGCGCCGGAAGAGCGCGACGAAGTCGGCGATCTCGTCCTCGGCGAGGGGCCGCCGGAACGCCCGCTTGCCGAACGACGCGACGAGCGCCGCCACCTCGCCGCGGCACGCCTCGCCCGCCGCGGCCTCGACGCACGCGGGCGCCTCGCGGACGAGCTTGCCCACCGCGCGCGCCGCGACGCCCTCGGCCGCCGTCATGTACTGCTCGGCGAGCAGCGGGCTCACCACGAGCGCCGCCGCCTGGTTGTTGAAGCCGAGCGACTCCTCTTCAGGCACGAAGTCCCTCGCAGGGCGGCTGTCGTCGCCGAGGAGATCGAAGATCGTGTTGTCGTACTCCGCGCGGGTCATCCGGCGGAGCGGCGACTCGCCGGGCTCGATCGCGGTGCACAGCGGGGCCGTCGCCTCGCCGTCGCCGTCGAGCGCGGGCAGATCGCCATACTGACCTGTGCAGGAGGCGAGGAGGAGCAGGCCGATGGGCCAGCGGAGACTTCGTGGTTCAGCCATGATGCCTCGTCAGCGAGCGCGGAGAGGAGCCGACGGCGGGCTCGCGCGCCGCCGTGCCGCGCGCGCCCTCTCGCCATCTTCCAGGGAGCCTATGGCAATCCACTCCTCCAGGATAGGCGCCGCGCGAGGAGGGGGCGAATCAAGTGGGAGCTTGGGGCCGATGCGATCCTCCCATGCGCGCTCGCCTTACCGCGGGCTCGGTTCGCCGCGGTCCGCCGCAGATGACCCCGGATCTCCGCGGGGTGTCGCCGACTCGGTATCTCGAAAGCGACGCTCGACCCGCGACGTGAAGAGCGACTATGCTCGCGCTCGATGCCAACGAGGCGAACGCGCGCCTGTCCTGTGTTTCCCGCGCGATCGCGGCGCCGCGCGCGCCGCTCCCCTGCGATCGCGCTGCTCGGCGCGGCGCTCGCGGCGCTCGCCGCGCCCTCCTCCGCGCGCGCCGCCGAGGCCGCGGCGGCGCTCCGCCCCGAGGCCGCGGAGCGCGACGAGGGGCGCGCGCCACCTGTCGTAAGGGCCGTCGTAAGGGCCGCCGTGGGGACCGAGCTCTTCAGCGCTGGAGTCGATCTCGAGATCGCGGGTCGTACGCTGTCCTATACGGATCTGCTCTCCGAGAACCTCCGCACCTACGAGGTGCTCGGCGTGCCCATGCCGTCCCTCCGAGCCGAGCTGTACCCGCTCGCGCGCAGCGCCTTGCCGGTGCTCCGCGATCTCGGGATCGCCCTCTCGTACGCCCGCGCCGTCGGCCTCGACTCGGAGGGCGCCGGGGGAGCGAGCGTATCGACCTCCTTCAGTCGGCTGTACGCCGGGCTCAAGGGCCGTTACCGCCCGGCCGGGCAGGCGGGTCCGGTCCTGTTCGCGAGCGGCGGACTCTGCTGGACCGACTTCGATGTCGCGCCGACCGGCGACCCGTCGCGCGACGCGGCGGCGGTGTCCTACGTCGCCGTGCGCCTCGGCGCGGACGGCCGCCTCCCGCTCGGCCCGGTCGCGCTGGAGGCCGGCGCGGGCTACCAGGCGCCGCTCTCGATGGGCGCGCTCGCGTCGTATTTCCGCGAGCCCAGCGCCGGCGGCGTCGACCTGCGCGTCGCGGTCGCCGTCCCGTTCGCGCCGGGGCTCGAGGCGCGCGCCGGGGCGTCGTACGCGCGGTTCTTCTATGACTTCGACGCCGAGCCCGGGGACCCGTACATCGCCGGTGGGGCGCTCGATCAGCTCTTCGGCGCTCACCTGGGGGTTGCTTATTATGGGTACTGAGGTGCGCGGAGCGCGCGCGGCGCGCGGCGCGTCCGGCCTCCGCCGCGGGTTCTGGGCGGCGGCCGCGCTCGCCGCGCCGGCCTTGCCGCTGCTCGCGGGGTGTCCCGGCAGGATCGAGGACAGGTCGCGGTTCGAGACGCCCGACGGCCGCCCGCCGGCCGACTGCGCCGACGTGCCCGCGGTGTTCGCCGAGCGCTGCGGCGGCGCGAGCTGCCACGGTCCGGGCGAGCCCGCGGCCGCCCTCGACCTCGTCACGCTCGGCGTCGGCGATCGCGTCGCCGGGCGCCCGGCCCAGAGCTGCGCGGGCGTGCTCGCCGACCCCGACCGGCCGGAGGAGAGCGTGCTCTACGCGAAGCTCATGGACGCGCCGTCCTGCGGCGCGCGCATGCCGCTCGGCGGGGCCCCGTACTCGTCCGAGGAGCTCGCGTGCGTGGCGGCGTGGATCGCGGAGCTCGCGCCGGTCGCGTGCAGCGGCCCCGACTGCGGCTGCCCCGGGTGCGTGTGCGCGCCCGGCGCGGAGGAGGCGTGCTACACCGGCTCGGAGGACACGCGCGGCGTCGGCCGCTGCGCGGACGGCACCCGCACCTGCAACGCCGAGGGCACGTCGTGGGGCCCGTGCACGGGCGAGGTCCTGCCCGCGTTCGACGCGTGCGACACGCCCGAGGACGAGGACTGCGACGGGCGCGCGCCCGCCTGCGAGGAGGTGTGGAGCCGCGCCTTCGGCGACGCGAACGGCCAGTACGCCCGCGCCGTGGCCGTCGACGCGGACAGGAACGTGTTCGTGGCCGGCCAGATGGAGGGCACCGTCGACTTCGGCGGCGGCCCGCTCACGGCCACGGGCGCCGACGCGTACGTGGCGAAGTTCGACAGGTTCGGCACGCACCTCTGGAGCAAGCGCTTCGCGGGCGACGGCAACCAGTTCGCGATGGCGCTCGCGGTCGACCCGACCGGCGCCGTCGTCGTGGCGGGCCGCGTGTTCGGCAGCGTCGACCTCGGCGGCGGCGTGCTCGTGTCGCACGGGGGCGACGACGTGTTCGTCGTCAAGCTCGACGCGGGCGGCGAGCACGTCTGGAGCCGGATGATCGGCGGATCCGGCGCGGATCGCTGCGATCGCGTCGCCGTCGATCCTGCGGGCGACGTCCTCGTGGCGGGCGGCTTCCACGGCGCGGTCGACGTCGACGGCGCCGTGCTCACGAGCGCGGGCCTGCGCGACGCCTTCGTGCTGCGGCTCGCCGCGGGGGACGGCCGCACGCTGCTCGCGCTGCGCGCCGGCGACGAGGGCGACGACTACGCCCACGGGATCGCGGCCGACGCGGACGGCAACCTGCTGGTCGCGGGCCATTTCTCGGGCTCGATCGATCTCGGCGGGGCGCCGCTCGCGAGCGCGGGGCTGTCGGACGTCTTCCTGGCCAAGCTCGGCCCCTCGGGCGACCACCTCTGGAGCGCCCGGTTCGGCGGCGCCGAGGCCGACGAGGCCCACGACGTCGCGGTTCACGAGGCGACGGGCGACGTGGTGCTCACGGGCACGTTCGCGTCGACCATCGACTTCGGCGGCGGGCGGCTGATGAGCGCGGGCGGGCGGGATCTGTACGTCGCCCGGCTCTCCAGCGACGGCGCGCACGTCCTGAGCCGGCGCTTCGGCGACGCGGAGGACCAGCTGCTCACCGACTTCGAGACGGGCGCGCGCGCGAGCGCCGACGTGGACGCCGCCGGCAACATCGTGCTCGCAGGGCCGCTCTTCGGCGCGGCGGACTTCGGCGGCGGGCCGCTGACGAGCCGGGGCAAGACCGATGTTTACCTTGTCAAGCTCGGCCCCGCGGGCGATCACCTGTTCAGCTCGCTGTTCGGGGACGGTCAGACGCAGGTCGGCCTGGATGTCACGGCGGACTCAGGGGCGAGCGTGCTGCTCGCCGGCCGCTTCTACGGAAAGATCAACTTCGGTCACGGGGCGCTCTCGGGCGCGGGCCAGGGCGATGCGTTTCTGACGAAGCTTTCCTTGTAGCCCGGGGTTGTAAAATTGTCGCCCTGACGTACAAACCCGCTGTCTGCTGAACGGTCCCACGCAAGCGACCCCAGCCGGTCCTGTACAAATTTGCCTCGCCTGAGGCAGGCTGGATGCTCGCTTGTTGCTGGCGCCGGCCTCTTGCTGCCATTCCGGCCTCGTTTCCAGCTTCTCCGGGGTGGCATGTTCTCTGCTGACCGTGGCTCGACCGCGCGCGAGCCGCGCACCCCTATTTGGAGGACTCCTGTCGAGCCTGCGGGCGAGTCCGGAGGAGCAGAGGTATGCGCATCCTGCTTATCACCAAGGTCTTCCCGAACGCGATGAACCCCGGCCAGGCGCCGTTCAACCGGCGGCAGTTCGCCGCCCTGTCGCGTTATTGTGACATCGACGTCTTCGCCACCATCCCCTGGTTTCCGGGCGCCTCCAGGTTCTCCAAGTGGTCAATCGCGGACAACGCCCCTCGCGAGGAGGTGATCGAGGGGTTGCCGGTGCGCCACCCGCGGTTCCTGTACCTGCCGAAGGTCGCGCCGTACCTCAACGGCCCGCTCTACGCGGCCTCGATGCTCTTCGAGCTCGCGCGGCACCACCCGGCGCCGGACGTGATCGTCGGATCGTTCGCCTACCCGGACGGCTTCGCCGCGGTGTGCCTGGCGGAGCTGCTCGGCGTGCCGGCCGTCGTCAAGGTGCACGGCTCGGACATCGACGTGCTCTCCCAGCAGCCGGCGGTGCGGCCCGCGCTGGAGTGGGGGCTCCGGCGCGCGACGCGCGTCGTCGCCGTGAGCAAGCAGCTCGCCGAGGGGGTCCACGCGCTCGGCGTCCCGCGCGATCGCATCGATGTCGTCATGAACGGCGTCGATCGCGCCATGTTCCGGCCGCGCGATCGCGGCGAGGCCCGCGCCGCCCTGGGCCGCCCCGCGGACCGCCGGACGCTGCTCTACGTCGGCCATCTGCTCCGCGACAAGGGCGCGCTCGACGCGATCGCCGCCTTCGAGCGGGTCGCCGCGGCGCACCCGGACATCGACCTCGTGCTGGTCGGGAGCGGCGCCGACGAGCAGGCCTGCCGCGCGGCGGCGGAGCGGCTCGGCGACCGCGTCCTCTTGACGGGTCGCCTGCCGCACGACCAGGTGGCGCGCTGGGTCGCCGCCTGCGATGCGCTGGTGCTGCCGAGCCACCACGAGGGCACGCCGAACGTCGTGATCGAGTCGATCGCGTCCGGCCGCCGCGTGGTGGCGACGCGGGTCGGGGGCATCCCCGACGTGCTGAGCAGCCCCGAGCTCGGCGAGCTCGTCTCGCCCGGCGATCTGCGCGCGCTGTCCCAGGCCATGGTGCGCGCGGCGTACGCGCCGTACGACCCCGAGCGGATCGCGGCGATCTCGGGGTGCAAGGGGTGGGACGAGAGCGCCCGCGCCTTCTACAACTCGATCCTCGCCGCGCGGGGCGAGCGGCCGCTGCCGGCGATCGTCGAGAAGCGCCCGGTGCTCCAGCTCGACGGGCAGCCCCCTCCGTCCACGCGCTGGGCGCCGCCGCCCGCCTCGCGGCGGTTCCCCGAGGTCGCGGTCAGCCAGGCCTGATGGAGGCCGCGCGGCGCGGGGTCAGCCAGGCCTGAGAGCCGCGCGGCGCGGGCCCGCCTCCGCGCGGGCCCGCCTCAGGCCACCGGCACGGCCTTGTCCGGCCGAAGGCGCACGGTGGGGCCTGGATCCGGGGGCGGCGGCTCGGCGCGCGGCATCGCGGCGCGCGCGGCCCAGAAGCTCCTCGCGTCCTCCGGCGTCCAGGGCGGCTCCGGCGCGCACGCCTCGAGCGCGGCGAGCAGCTCGCGCGCGCTCTGGTAACGGTCGCCGGGCCGCTTGGCGAGGCACCGCATCACCACCTCTTCCAGCTCCGACGAGATCGGCCACGGCGCGCGCAGCGACGGCGGGATCGGCGGCATCGTCATGTGGGAGTAGACGAGCTTGCCGAAGCTCCGGCCCTCGAACGGGGCCACCCCCGTCAGCAGGTAATAGAGCGTGACCCCGAGCGAGTAGATGTCGCTGCGCGCGTCCACCGCGCCGGCCGAGATCATCTCCGGGGACATGTAGGTCGGCGTCCCCTTGATCACGCCGACGTCCGTCATGCTCGCGTCCCCTTCGAGGGTCACCTGCTTCGCGATCCCGAAGTCGAGCACCTTGAGCACGTCGTGCTCGTCGCCGACGCGCGTGATGTAGAGGTTGTGCGGCTTGATGTCGCGGTGGATGACGCCCGCGTCGTGCGCCTCCGCCAGCGAGAGGCAGATCTGCCGCGCGAAGTGCACGACGCGCGAGGGGGGCATCGGGCCGTGATCGCGCACCAGGGTGGCCAGGTCGGCGCCGGCCAGGTGCTCCATCGCGATGTAGAAGATGCCGTCGCTGCTCGCCCCGAAGTCGAAGATCCGGATGGTGTGCGGCGACGTGAGCCGGCTCGTCGCGCGCGCCTCGCGCTCGAAGCTGCGCACGTCGCCCTCGGACTTGCTCTCGCTGCGGAGCAGCTTCAGCGCCACGTCGCGGCGGAGCGACTCGTCCCACGCGAGCCACACCTCGTTCTGCCCGCCCCGGCCGACCGGCGCCACGAGCCGGTAGCGGCCGAGCTTGCGCGCCTCGTAGACCTGCTGGCGCGCCGACCAGAGGCCGTGGCTCGCCGCCGAGACGAGGATCGCCGTGGCGAGCACGAAGATGTAGTTGCAGGCGAAGACGACGAGCGACCGCGGCGACGTCCACTGCGCCGCGAGCGACGGGTCGAGCGACGCCCCCGCGCCCATGATGATCGGGAAGCTGAGCGCCACGGGGAGCGTCATCCGCAGCGAGCGCGTGAAGTGCGTGGGCAGGATCGTCGCGTCGACGAGCATCACGATCGACAGCCCGTGCATGTAGTTCCAGGTGAGATCCCCGAACTCCAGGGCCATCACCGAGATCAGCCCCCCCGTGCTCCAGACCGCGAACACGTGAGCCGCGTCGAGGAGCTCGGCCGACGTCTGCCCGCGCCGCGCGAGGAGGTAGAGCCAGAGCAGGATGATCTCGCCGAACAGCCGGTAGAGCAGCAGCCGCGCGATCGAGGCGCTCGGGAACACCGCCAGCACGACGAACACGTCGAGCGCCGCGAAGGTGGGCCAGGCCACCAGCGCGGTGGGGAGGCCCCGCGCCATCGCGCGGCGCTCCTCCGTCGAGCTCGGGCCGGAGGGTCCCTGGGATCCCGTCGGATGAGAGCTGCTCGAGGCGTTCATGGTGCGGCGCGGCCCAGGGTGCAGGCCGCATTGGAGCGCTGCGCTGGCGGGGAGTCAAAGCGCACGTCGCCCCCGCGGAGCGGCGCGCGTGATCGCGCAAGATTGCGCGGAATCGCGCGGAGAGGAAGCTGCTACAGTGCCGCGCGATGCCGGAGCGATGCCCGTGGGTGACCGCGGATCCCGAGTATGTCGCCTACCACGACGAGCAGTGGGGCGTGCCGCTGCACGACGACCAGGCGCTCTTCGAGATGCTGATCCTCGAGGGCGCGCAGGCGGGGCTCAGCTGGCTCACCGTGCTGCGCAAGCGCGCGGCGTACCGCGAGGCGTTCGCGGGCTTCGACCCGGCCCGCGTGGCCCGCTTCACGGAAGCGCGCGTGGAGAAGCTCCTCGCGAACCCCGGGATCGTGCGCAACCGGCTCAAGGTCGCGTCGGCCGTCGTCAACGCGCAGCGCTTCCTCGAGGTGCAGCGCGAGCACGGCAGCTTCGACGCGTACCTCTGGGGCTTCGTCGGCGGCGCGCCCGTCGTCAACGCGTTCCGCGCCCCCGCGGAGGTCCCGGCGAAGACGGAGATCTCGGACGCGCTCAGCAAGGACCTCGCGCGCCGCGGCTTCAAGTTCGTCGGCTCGACCATCTGCTATGCGCTCATGCAGGCGACCGGGATGGTCAACGATCACCTCGTGAGCTGCTTCCGGTACGAGCAGGTGAAGGCCATCGCCGGCGGTCGGGCCGGCGCGGGGAAGAAGCGGCGATGAAGCAGGGGAGCGCGCGCGTGGTCCTCGATGGACAGCACGACCGCCGCGACCGGGCGCCGGGCGGCTCCGGCGTCGCGGTGGACGGTCACCCGCGCGATCGCGGCGCCGCGCCGGGCGAGCCCTGAGGGCGCGTGGCGAAGATCGGCTACTACGTCCACGGCCGCGGGCGCGGGCACGCGAGCCGCGCGCTCGCGATCGCGGGAGCCCTCCGCGAGCGCGGCCACGAGCTCAGGATCTACGGCGGCGGCCAGGCGGCGGATCTGCTCGGCGCCCTCCCGGAGCACCGCCTCGTCCGGCCCATCTACCCCGGCCTCGGCGGCGTGATCGAGCTCCCGCGCCGCCTCGCCAGGGAGATCGTCGAGCAGGCGGACTTCCGGCCCGACGCCATCCTGAGCGACGGCGACGTGCCCTCGCTGCTCGCCGCCCGCGCGCTCGGGATCCCCGCGGTCGCGCTCGGCCACGACCTCCTCTTCAAGCGCTGCCGCCTGCCCGAGGAGCTGCCGCGCCTCGCGGTGCTCGCCTGCCGCCGGACCACGTGGGCCGTCACCCGGCGGACCTACGCGGTCGCCGTCCACTTCCTGCCCGCCGAGCCGGCGATGCCGCGCACGGTGGTCGCGCGCCCGGCGCCGCGGCGTCCGCCCGCGGGCGCGGGGCAGGGGATCGAGCCCGGCGCCGTCGTCTGCTACTTCCGCGATCGCAACGCGCGCGCGGCGATCGAGCTCGTCGCGGCCGGCGGGCGGCGCGTGATCGCGTTCGGCGACCCGGACCTCCGCGTGCCCGGCGTGCGGGCGATGCCGTTCGACAGCCGCGACTTCCTCGCCCACCTCGCCGCCGCGTCCGCCGTCGTGGCCTCGGCCGGGAGCAACCTGCTCGCCGAGTGCGTCCTCGCGGGCAAGCCCGTGCTCGCCCTCCACGAAGCGCGCGATCACGAGCAGGCGCTCAACGCGAGCCTGGCCGCGGCCGCGGGGGTCGCCGTCGCGAGCTCGTTCGCGTCGCTCTCGTCGCGCTGCGTGGCGCGCTTCTTCGAGCGCGTCCGCGCAGGCGACTTCGCGCGCGTCGACCTCGCGGGCTCGCTGCCGGACGCGCCCTCGGCCGTGCTCGCCACGCTTGATGAGGCGCGCCGAATGGCCTAGGTGCATCGCCGCGTTCGCACTCACGCGACGATGGCAGGTGGTGAGATAGGCACGAGGTTTGCTAAACGTCCCCGTCGATTCGGAGTGACGAGGGCGAGGAATCGCTGCTGTGGCGAGCAGCAGGCTGCGCTCGCGGGCGCAGGACGACACGGCTGCCAGGAGCGCGACACGAACGTCATATCGCCCGTCGCGCTGCGCGCGCCGGCCGTGGACGAAGGGCTGCGCCGCTTCTCGAAGGAGCAACGAAGATGACCATGGATGCAATTCGGCCGCTGGGTGAGCACCGCATCGATCGCGTACAGCACGAGGCGATCGCGTCGGTGCGCCACACTCCATCGACGGGATCGGCGCGGGGAGGGCATTCCCCCGCCCGGGCGCAGGCGGCTCTTCCTGAAAATCCCTTCGCTGCCCTCTCCGGAGCCAACGGGCGGCCGCTCAAGGTCGCCATCCTCAGCGACTTCACGCGCATTCCTTACGCGAACGGGGCCGTCTTCCAGACGCGGGCCCTGTATCGCGCGCTCAACACCTGTGGTCACCAGGCAACACTGATCGGACCCCGGGATCCGGACGCCTCGGCCGACGAGATGCCCCCCGGCACCATCGCCCTGCCCAGCCTGCCCCTGCGCACCTATCCGGGGGTGCACCTGCCGATGCCCCTGGAGTCCTCCGTGTTCGATCCGATGCGGTGGGATTTCGACATCTGCTTCGCCCAGACCACGACGCTCCTGGTCGAGTTCGGCATCTGGCTGCGCAAGATGCGCGGCATCCCGCTGCTCTGCGTGAACACGACCCACCTCGCGGCCGCGTACGACGTGCTCCTGCCCGAGCGCGTGTCCCGGATCGGCGCGGTCCACACGGTGCTCCACAAGACGCTGCGCGCCCCGATGGAGCGGCTCTTCGTGGATCTCTACAACCAGGGCGACGGGCTCGTCGTGCTGAGCGAGGGCCTGCGCGACTACTGGCGCGAACGGGGGGTGGCGGTGCCCATCCACGTCATCCCGCGGATGGTCCCGGAGGACGTGTTCGATCGCCCGCTCGGCCCCGACCCGTACGCGCCGCTGCTCGAGGAGCGCGGGCTCGACGTGCGCGGCCCGCGCTTCGTCTGCGCCGGGCGCCACACGCGCGAGAAGTCGCAGCACCGCCTGATCCGCATCTTCGCCGAGCACATCGCCCCGCACCACCCGCAGGCGACGCTCACGCTGGTCGGCGATGGGCCCGACAGCGCGGCGTACGCGGCGCTCGCGCGGGAGCTCGGCGTCGCCCGGCGGGTGATCATGACGGGCGAGGTGCCGTACAGCCGCATCTCGGACTACTACCGGCACGCGACCGCCTTCCTGCACGCGTCGCTGAGCGAGACGTTCGGCAACGTGCTCAGCGAGGCGCTCTGGTGCGGCTCCCCGACGGTGGCGTTCGCCGACGGCATGGGCGTGAGCTCGCAGATCCAGAGCGGCTACAACGGCCTGCTGCTCGATCCCGGCCGCGGGGCGCTCGCGGAGGACAGGGCGAACGCCGCGTTCGGCAACGCCGCGCTCGCGCTCGCGCGCGACCCGCAGGCCGCCGCGCGGCTCGGGAGCGCGGCCGCGCAGCGCGCGCGCGAGCGGTCCTCGCCGATCGTGGTGCAGCGGATGCTCGCGAACGCCTTCGTGAACGCGCGCGAGCACGCCCGGGAGGCCGGGATCCGGCCGCTCGTCGAGGGGCCGAAGGCGCTCCAGTGGTGGGAGACTTTCCGGCACTTCCGCTCGTGGGTGGGTTTCACCGGCGGCCTGTTCGCCTTCGGTCACCTGCGCCCGGCCGCGGCGCCGCGGCCGAAGGGCATCCAGCCGTCGTTCTGCGCGTGATTCTGCGCGTGAGGTCCTTCTCGGCATTGGCCGCCGTGCGCGCCTCGCGCGCGTGGTAAGACCGGCCCGGCGCCGCCCTCCGCGCGGCGCCGGCTCGAGGTGTCTTTCGCATGCTCCTCAGGATGATCGGGGTGCTCGTCGACTTCAGCGGGCGACGTCCCTGGCTCGTGATCGGCCTGGCGATCGCCGCCATGGCAGGGCTCTGGGGCTACGCTTCGCGGCTCGAGCTGCGCACGGAGCTCCGGGAGCTCTTGCCGAGCGACAGCCCGGCGTTCATGGCCTACGAGCGCCAGGCCAAGCGCGTGGACGGCGGCGCGCAGCTCATCGTGATCGCCGAGTCGCCGGATCGCGGCGCGAACGAGCGGTTCATCGACGCGCTCTCGGAGCAGCTGGAGGAGCCGCTCCGTCACCACGCCGCGCGCGCGGCCTGCCTCGCGGCGTGCGCCGACGACGCGTGCCGGAGCGCGTGCGGGCCCGCGTCGCTCATCCGCTACGTGGAGACCGGCACCAAGGACGTGCGCCGCTTCTTCGACGAGAACAAGTGGCTCTACGCGGGCGTCCGGGAGCTCGAGCAGGCGGACGAGGCGATCGAGCTCGAGATCGCGCTCCGCAGCGGCCTCATCGACGACCTCGACGCGGGCGAGGGCGGCGGCGCGAGCGAGGGCGGGAGCGGCGGCCAGGCGGCGGGCGCGCCGGCGAAGAAGGGCCTGTCGCTCGACGACACGTGGGCGGAGCTCGATCGGCGGCTGAAGAAGATCGACGAGTTCCCGAGCGGCTACTTCTCCACGCCCGACGGGCGCATGGTCGCGATCCGCATCGTCTCGCGGAGCGCCGGGATGGGCGATCGCAGCGCGGCCAAGCTCCTCGACGAGGTGACCGCGCTCGTCGGGCGGCTTGACCCGGCGAAGTTCCACCCGGCCATGCAGGTCGGGTACGCCGGCGACATCCCGAACGCGATCGCCGAGCAGAAGTCGCTCGTGAGCGAGGCGGTGTGGGCCACGGTCATCGCCCTCGTGCTGATCCTCGGCGGCGTGGCGCTCTATTACCGCTCGCCCTGGTCGCTGATCGTCATCGCCCTGCCCACGGCGTTCGGCGCGAGCGCCGGGTACGCGTTCGCGACGGCGACGTACGGCTACGTGAACACGGTCGGCGCGTTCCTCGGGGCGATCATCGTCGGCAATGGGGTCAACTACCCGATCGTGCTCCTGTCCCGGTACCGCGACTTCCGCGCGCGCGGCATGGCGGCGGACGAGGCGCGGCGCGAGGCGGTCGTCAACGCGTTCCGGGCCGAGCTCGTCGGGGCGTGCGTGGCGGCGATCGCGTACGGCTCGCTCACGATCACGCACTTCCGGGGGTTCAGCCAGTTCGGCACGATCGGCTTCGTCGGGATGCTCATGGTGTGGGCGTCCATCGTGCCGCTCGTGCCGGCCACGCTCGTCGCCATCGAGCGCATCCAGGCGAGGCTCCCGCGCTGGCTGCGCGATCCGCCGCCGCGCGTCTCGGACGAGGGCGCCGCCGGGCCCGGGGCGCGGCAGCTCGCGCGGGTCACGAGGCGCTGGCCGGTCGTGATCCTCGCCGTGGCGCCGCTCATCCTGATCCTCTCGGCGTGGAAGCTCCCCGCGTACGTGAAGGACCCGTGGGAGTACAACTTCGCGCGCCTCGGCTCGAAGAGCTCTCGGGAGAAGGGCGCGGGGAGCTGGTCGCTCAAGGCGTCCGAGGTGTTCGGCGGCAAGATGAACGTCGCGGGCGCGATGATGCTGGCGGACACGCCCGAGCAGGTGCCGGCCATCAAGGCGCAGATCCTGGAGAACGACGCGAAGGACCCGGAGGGCAAGCTCGTGGCCGACGTCGCGACCATCGCGGACGTCCTGCCCGGCTCGCCCGAGGAGCAGCGCCAGAAGATCGAGATCCTGGGGCGGATCCGCGACCGGCTGACCCCGCGCGTGCTGAAATCCCTGTCCCCGGAGGATCGGGAGCGCGTCCAGCAGATGCGGCCGCCGGAGGCCCTGCGCGTGATCACGCCGCACGATCTGCCCGACCTCATCCGGCGGCGGTTCGAGGAGAACAACGGGGTCGTGGGCACGGTGTTCTACGTGAAGTACAAGAACAACGTCTCGTTCTCGAACGGCAAGAACCTCCTCCGGATGGCGAACACGACCGGCAACGTGGTCCTCCCCGACGGGACGCACGTCGTCACGGCGAGCCGGCCGACGGTCTTCGCCGAGATGATCCGGTCGATGGAGCGCGACGGCCCGCTGGCGACGGCGGCGTCGTTCCTGGCCGTCACCTTCGTCGTGGTGCTCGCGACCGGCAGCCTGATGGGCGCGGTCTCGGTGCTGTCGGCTCTGGTGCTCGGCGTGCTCGGGACGGCGGTCGCGATGGCCATGCTCGACGTGAAGATCAACTTCCTGAACTTCATCGCGCTCCCGATCACCTTCGGCATCGGCTGCGAGTACCCGTTCAACGTCTTCGATCGCGCGCGCCTGCTCGGCGGCGACGTGGCGCTCGCGCTGAAGCGCTCGGCCGGGCCGGTGGCGCTCTGCAGCTACACGACCGTGCTGGGCTACGGGTCGCTCGTCTTCGCCGACAACCAGGCGCTGAACTCGTTCGGCTGGGTCGCGGTGAGCGGCGAGGTCGCGTGCGTGGCGAGCGCGCTCCTGTTCCTGCCGGCGCTGCTCCACGTGATGAACCGCTCCGGGGCGCTCAAGCGCGCCTGGAAGGGCGGCCTGCTCTGGAGAGGGAGCCAGCACTCGTGAAGATCCTCGACGTCGCGGAGTTCTTCTCGTCGCGCGGGGGCGGCGTTCGGTCGTACCTCGAGGAGCTCGTGCGCCAGGGGAGCCGGCGCGGCCACGAGGTGGTCGTCGTGGCGCCCGGGCCGCGCGACGAGGTGGTGCCGCTCGAGCAGGGCCGCATCGTGCGGGTGGCCGGCCCGCCGATGCCGTACGACCCGACGTACCACGCCCTCCTCCGGCTCGGCGCGGTCCGCGCGATCATCCGCCGCGAGGCGCCCGACGTGCTGCAGGCGAGCGCGCCGTACACGGCCGCGCTCGTCGCGGCGACCGAGCGCGGGGTCCCGCTCCGCACGTTCGTGTACCACTCCGACCAGATCAGCACGTACGCCGCGCCGCTGCTCGACCGGCTGCGCCCGCGCGCGGTCGCCCGCGCCCTGGAGGGCGCGCTGTTCGCCTGGCCGCGGGCCCTGTCGCGGCGGTTCGACGCGACGATCGCCCCGGGGACGTTCATCGCCGAGCAGCTCCGCGCGCACGGCTGCGAGCGCGTCCACCGCGTCACCTTCGGCGTGCGCCGCGAGTCGTTCGATCCCTCCCGCGCCGACGCCGCGCTGCGGAGGAGCTTGCTCGGGCGGTTCGCGGACGACCCCTCGGCGGCGCTGCTGCTCGTCGCGTGCCGGCTCGCCGTCGAGAAGCGGGTCGCGCTCGTGATCGACGCCGCGCGGGAGCTCGCGGCGCGGCGCCCGGTGGCGCTGGCGGTGCTGGGCGACGGGCCCGAGCGGGCGCGGCTCGAGCGGCGCGCGGCCGGCCTGCCGCAGGTGAGCTTCCTCGGCTTCGCGAAGGACCGCGCCACCTACGCGGCGCTGCTCGCCAGCGCCGACGTGTTCGTCCACGGGGGCGCCGCCGAGACGTTCGGCTTCGTGCTGGGCGAGGCGCTCTGCTCGGGCCTGCCGCTGGTCGTCCCCGCGGCCGGCGCGGCCATGGATTTCGTGAGCCCCGGCGCCGCGGAGGCGTATCCGCCGCGCGCCCCGGCCGCCGAGGTCGCCGCCGCGATCGAGCGGGTGCTGGAGCGCCCCCGGGCCGAGCGCGCCGCGGCGGCCCGCGCCGCGGGCGAGCGGCTGCCCGCGAGCGACGAGCACTTCGACGCGCTCTTCGCGCTGTACGCGGACCTGCTCGGCCGCGGCCAGGGAGGGCGCGCCGGCGGCGGGCGCGGTGGCTGAGCCATCGGAGCGAGTAGTGGTCAAATTTGAACATGAAGGCGGGAAGAAAACCTTCATGATCTTCCCGCCTTCCCGCCTTCATGTGGACTCTCTCTGGGCAAAGTTAGCCACTACCCGATGGAGCCCGCGACCGTGCGCCCGTTCCTGCTGATCTCGCCCTATTTCGCGCCTCAGACGAGCGTGGGCGCGTTCCGCTGGGTGAAGCTCGCGCGGCACCTGCCGCGCCACGGCTTCCGCCCCGTGGTCCTGTCCGCGACCTTCCCCGGAGACGCGCGCGACGACGGGCTCCTCGCGGCGCTGCCGCCCGAGGTGGAGGTCGCCGATGCGTTCCTCGACCCGACCGTGCTCGCCGCGGAGGCCGCGTTCGCCGCCCTGCGCGCGCGCGTGCCGCGCCGGGCGGGGCCCGGGGGCCCGCTCGTGGGGCTCCGCCCGTTCCGGGCGCTCACCGATCGCTGCACCCTGCACGCGCCCCACGCCGCGCGCGTGGCCGTCGCGCTCGCCCGCCGCGCCGGCGCGCAGGCCGTCGTGGTGAGCGCCGGCCCGTTCTCCGCCTGCCCGGTGGGCCTCCACGTGAAGCGCGCGCTCGGCGTGCCGCTCGTCTTCGATCTGCGCGACCCGTGGTCGTTGCACGAGACCGGCCACGGCCCCCCGTCCGGCCTGGCCGAGCGGGCGCGGCGCGCCCTCGTGCCGCGCGTCGAGCGCCGCTGGCTCGCGGGCGCCGACCACGTGATCCTCAACACGAGCAACGCGCTCGAGGCCTACCGCGCGCGCTTCCCCGAGCTCGCGACGAAGTCGTCGTTCGTGCGCAACCACTTCGATCTCGCGCTGTACGCGCCGGCCCCCGCGCCGGAGCCGCCGCGCGCTTTCGTCATCCTCCACCTCGGCACGCTGCGCGAGGAGACCTCGGCCGACGCGATCGGGGCCGCGCTGCGCCGGCTGATCGACCGCGAGCGGCTCGCCCCTGGCGACGTCGTCCTGCGGCAGATCGGCCGGACGTCCGCCTACGATCGCGACCGCTTCGAGCGGCTCGGGCTCACCCCGTACATCGAGATCCTGCCGCCGATCCCGCAGCGCGACGTGATGGCCGAGCTGCGGCGGGCGCACGTGCTGCTCACCCTGGTGGGCCCGCGCGTCGTGCTGCGGATCGCCGCGAAGACCTACGACTACGCCGCGTCGGGCATGCCGATCGTCAGCGCCGCGGCGAACCCCGAGATCGACGAGCTGCTCGCGCACCGGAGCGACAACGCGCGCGTGCCGCCCGACGACGTCGACGGCCTCGCCGCGGCGCTCGCGCGCCACCTCGCGCGCTTCCGCGAGACGGGCGCCCTGCCGGAGCCCGCCCCGCCGCCCCCGGACCTCTCCTCCGAAGCCGCCGCGGCCCGGATCGCCGCCATCCTCGACCGCGTCCTCGCCGACGCGCCCCACGCCGCCGGCAAGCACTAGACTGGCGCGCCGCGCCGCCGTCGCGGCGCCATCACCCTGGATCGGAGCTGTGCATGCGCTTTCTCCACCCCGAGCGTGACGAGTCGCTCGAGCTCGCCCTCGAAGACGTGTTCCTGACCCCCGGGTACTTCGCCGGCGGCTCCCGCCTCGACACCGATCTCCGCCCCACGGACTTCCCCGGCGGCTCGCACCCGATCGTCTCGGCGAACATGAACGCGGTCACCGGCAAGCGGATGGCCGAGACGATGGCCCGCTTCGGCGGCCTCGGCGTGCTCCCGCAGGACATGGATCTCGACACGGTCGAGCGCATCGTCGGCCACATCAAGCGCGCCGACCCGCGGTACGACACGCCGCTCTCGGTCTCGCCGCGGGCGACGCTCCGCGACGTGCACGGCATCATCCGGAAGCGGTCGCACGACATGGTGGTCGTGGTCGACGACGAGCGCCGCCCCATCGGCATCGTCACCCACGCCGACCTGCGCAACCGCGACCAGTACACGCCCGCGTCCGCGCTCATGTCGTCGCGCCTCATCACCATCCCGGCGGGCACGCCGAACCGGACGGCGTTCCTCCTGATGGAGGACGCGCGCGTGAAGGCGGTGCCCGTGCTCGACCAGGAGGGCCGGCTCCACGGCGTGCTGACCCGCGACGACGCCGTGCGCCTGGAGCTGCTCCGGCCGACGCTCGACGCCCGCGGCGAGCTCATGGTCGCGGCGGCGATCGGCATCTCCGCGCAGGCGGCCCAGAGCGCCGCGCGCCTGCTCGAGATCGGCGTCTCCGCGATCGTGCTCGACACCGCGCACGGCCACCAGCGGCGCATGATCGAGGCGATCCGCGCGGTGCGGAGGACGATCGGCGACGCCGTCCCGCTCGTGGCCGGCAACGTCTGCACGGCGGAGGGCACGCGCGACCTCATCGAGGCGGGCGCCGACATCGTGAAGGTGAACGTCGGCCCCGGCGCCATGTGCACGACGCGCATGCAGACCGGCGCCGGCCGGCCGACGTTCTCCTCGGTGCTCGTATGCGCCCGCGAGGCCAGCCGCCAGGGCAAGCGCGTCTGGGCCGACGGCGGCGTCCGCCACCCGCGCGACGTGGCGCTCTACCTCGCCGCCGGCGCCTCGCGCGTCATGGTCGGGACGACCCTCGCCGGCACCTACGAGAGCCCGGGCGACGTGATGGAGGACCGCGAGGGGCTGCTCTACAAGGAGAACTACGGCATGGCGAGCGCCCGCGCCGTCAGCGAGCGCACCGCCGATCTCGACCCGTTCGAGCGCGCCAAGAAGGTCTTCTTCCGCGAGGGCATCTCGACGTCGCGCATCTACATCCACGAGGGCCGCGAGAGCGTCGGCGCCATCCTCATCGAGATGATCACCGGCGTGCAGTCGGCGTGCACCTACGCCGGCGCGGCGAACCTCGACGAGCTCCACGACAAGGCGGTCATCGGCGTGCAGACGCTGGCCGGCTACGGCGAGGGCAAGCCGCACGGGCTAGAGCGGCGATGAGCGGCGGTGAGCGCGCCGCGCGCCGCGCTCCGTCACGGTCGTAGAGGCGCGTAGCGCCGTGCGCGCGCCGCGCTGCGCATGCGAGCGGCGCGCGCGGCCGCGGCGCGGAATGACGGAAGCGTGACGTGACTTCCACCCGGCCCGCGACGAATCTCCGGCTGCTTACCGTCGAGGTCGTCCATGCCGAGCGCCGCTGCCCCACGCATTTCAGCCCCCCGCCGCGCCATTCGCCGGTTCATCGGTCAGACATGGCTGTCCGTATTCGGCTGGCGCGTCGAAGGCGTGACGGATCTGCCGCCGAAGGCGGTGCTGATCGCCTGGCCTCACACCTCGAACTGGGATTTCCCGTTCACGCTCGCGGTGAGCTACGTGCTCGACCTCGAGTTCTCCTGGCTCGGCAAGCACACGCTCTTCGAGCCGCCGTTCGGCTTTTTCTTCCGGTGGCTCGGCGGCATCCCCGTCGACCGCCGCGACCGCAACAACCTCGTCGCGGCCGTGGTCGACGTGCTGAAGCAGCACGACGAGCTCAAGCTGATCATCGCGCCCGAGGGGACGCGCTCGCGCACGAAGCGCTGGAAGACGGGCTTCTATTATGTGGCGCTCGGCGCCGGCGTGCCGATCATCCTCGGATACCTCGATTTCCCCAGGAAGCGCGGCGGGATCCTCCACGTCTTCTACCCGACGGGCGACATCGAGGCCGATATCGCGGCGATTCGCCGTTACTACGAGGGCATCGAGGGAAAGCACGCGAGCCGGATGAGCGAGATCACGCTCGGCCCGCGGAATGTCCCGGCGAACGGGGTCGTGCAGCACCCGTAGTGCGGGTCGGCGCGCGGGTCGTTCGCGCGCCCCGGGGGCGCGCGTCAGCGCAGGGACGGCGCGCGCGCCGACGAGGCGGGCCCCGCCGTGATCCTCGAGGTCAGCACGCCCGCGAGCGCCCACTCGAACGCCGAGCGGTCGGTGTAGACGTTGAAGCGGCCGCCCGTGGCGAGGTTGGCGACCGTGACGCCCATGGCGACGAGCCCCGGCTTCACGAGGACGTGGACCTCCTTCAGCTTCCCGGGGTTCCGCAGGTGCCACGCCGTGAGCTTGGCCCGGACGTCGCTGTCGTAGCCGGCGCCGAGCTCGAAATCGTCGAACACGATCGGGTGCAGGCCCGAGTCGATCAGGGTCTCCAGGTGCCTGACCGCCGGCTCGATCAGATCGAGCGTCGCGTACCCCTCGAAACGCCGCGTCACGACGTCGGACGCGGGCGTGCGGATGTCCAGGACCCCCCGCGAGGTCGACCAGCGATCGCCCCGCGCTCCGAGCCGCGTGTGTGCCAAATCCATCTCGAATTCGAGACTTTAGTCGATAGCCGACGCTTCGCCATGCGATCCGTCCGCGCCGCGCCGCTCGCCGATCCCGGGGGTCGGCCACCGGCGTCGTGCTCGCGGCCGAGCGCCGCCTGCCCGGCGGGCGGGCCCCGCGGTCGCGGTGGGCCGGCGGAGCGCGCGCGGTCCGCGGGGCGCGCGCGGCGCTGGAGCCGCGGGCGAAGCGCGCGCAGCGGCGGAGCGAGGCGGACGCCGGGTCGGAGCCAGGGGCTCCGCGCAGCCGGCCCGCCGGCTCGTCCAGCGCGTCCGGCCGCCGAGATGCATCGGCGAGCGCCGTCGGCGCCGCCGAAAGCGGCTATGATGCCGCCGCGGTTTCGGCCGCCGGCCGGTGCCGGCGGCTCGCGAGGCGTCTTCGCCCGCAGCAGAGCGACGAAGGAGGAGCGACCGAGATGAGAGGATATGTTTCCAAGGTGCTGCGGCTCGCTGTCGTGGCGTTTGCGTGCGCGATGATGGCGGGCTGCGGCGGCCCGCTGCGCTACACGCCGCAGGGCATGGGGAAGGCGCCGGGCGCCGACGCCGTGATCGTGGCCGACGTCAATTTCGACGCGGCCATGACCCGCCTCGACATCAGCGCGAAGAACCTCCCGCCGCCCGAGCGCCTCGATTCGAGCAGCTCCGCCTACGTCGTCTGGGCGCGCCCCGACAGCGACTCGCCCTGGCAGCGGGTCGGCGCGCTCAACTTCGACCCCGATGCCCGCACCGGCAAGCTCAAGGACGTGAGCGTGCCGCTCACCCGGTTCGAGCTCGTCATCAGCCTCGAGCAGAACCCCAATCCCGAATCGCCCTCTTCGGAGCTCGTCTTCAAGCAGGACGTCGAGTACTAGCGATCTCCCTCGGCGGGCGCCGCCTGGCGCCCGCGCGGATCGCGACGGGAGCGGAGCGCCGCGCGGACGCGCCATTCGACGTCCGGGGCGACGTCCGGGGCGACGTCCCTGGATAAGGCCTCTCCTGAGCCGTCTGGCCGCTGGCGTCCTCTCGATTCCATATCAGTCTAGTGCGCTGAAGATCGACCGCGCGAGTCCGTCAGGCTCGGATCGGGCCTCGATGGGACATCGCCGTTCCCGCGAGCCGCGGAGGAGATCGAGGTGCCAGTGCCAGCGGACCTCTTCAGAAGCGCTCCGTTCACGAGGGTCCTGCCGCCGCTCGTCGTCGCCGCTGTCATCACCGCGGCCGGCTGCGATCAGCCCCGGGAGCCGTCGGGCTCGGAGGCCGGCGGCGGCGGGAGCGGCGAGGGCGGCGCGAGCGGAGCGGCCGGCGGAAGCGGCGAGGGCGGCGGGAGCGGCGAGGGCGGGGCGCCGTGCAGCGTGGCCGTGGATTGCCCTGGGGTCGACGGCGCGTGTCAGCGGCGCACCTGCGAGGGCGGCCGGTGCGGCATCGATCCGGCGCCGCGGGGAAAGCCCGTGGCCGAGCAGGTGCCGGGCGACTGCAAGAAGAGCGTCTGCGACGGGCAGGGCGCCGTGATCGAGGTCGAGGACGAGCAGGACGTCTTCTCCGATGGAGACCCGTGTTCGGCCGACGTCTGCGTCGCCGGCGCGCCGGAGAACCCGCCGGCGCCGGCCACGACGGTGTGCGGCGGGGCCGATCCGTCCGGAGGGCGCTACTGCGACGGGAACGGCGCCTGCGTCGAGTGCCTCGCCCCGGGCGATTGCCTGAGCAACGTCTGTGTCGGGAACAGGTGCGTGGCGCCCGACTGCGGCGACGGCGCGACGAACGGGGCGGAGACCGACGTCGACTGCGGGGGCTCCGCGTGCGTGCCGTGCCCGGATGCGGCGGCGTGCCTCGCCGACGCGGACTGCCGGAGCGGGATCTGCAGGGACGGGATCTGCAGGGCGTCCTCGTGCACCGACGGCGCGACGAACGGGGCGGAGACCGACGTCGACTGCGGCGGGTCGGTGTGCCCGCCGTGCGCCACCGGCAAGGCGTGCGCTGCGGACGGCGATTGCCTCGGCGGCAGGTGCTCGGGGACGACGTGCCTCCCGTCGTGCACCGACGTCGCGCGGAACGGCGCGGAGACGGACATCGACTGCGGCGGGCCGGCGTGCGTCGGGTGCGCCGCCGGCATGCGCTGCGCGATCGGGCGCGATTGCCTGAGCCACGTCTGCAGCGCGGCGGGCACGTGCGCGCCGCCCGCGTGCGGCGACGGGGCCGCCAACGCCGCCGGCGAGGCGTGCGACGACGGCAACGCGAGCAACACCGACGCGTGCCTCACGACGTGCCAGGCGGCCTCGTGCGGCGACGGGTTCGTGCAGGCCGGCGTCGAGGCGTGCGATGACGGCAACGCGAGCGACGCCGACGCCTGCCCGGCCGGCTGCGCGGCGGCCGCGTGCGGCGACGGGTTCGTGCGCACCGGCGTCGAGGCGTGCGACGACGGCAACCGGAACGCCGGCGACGGGTGCAGCCCCGGGTGCCTCCGCGAAGGGTGCGGCGACGGCGCGATCCGGTCCGGCGAGGAGTGCGACGACGGCGACGCCGACAGCACCGACGGCTGCCCCATCACGTGCCGCGTCGCGCGGTGCGGCGACGGGTTCGTGCGGGCCGGCGTCGAGGGCTGCGACGACGCCAACACGGCGAGCGGCGATGGATGCAGCGCGACCTGCGTCGTGGAGGCGAGGTACGCGTGCCGGGGCACGCCGAGCGTGTGCACCTACTCGAGCGAGCGCAACTGCGGGGACGCGGAGGACAACGACCTCGACGGCGAGACGGATTGCGACGATCCGGACTGCGCGACCGGCTGCGAGGGTGGCGTGGGCGGCTGCTCGCCGGGGCAGGTGCTGTGGGTGGAGTCGTCCACGGACGTGCCCAAGACGGTCGCGGATCGCGCGGTCGCCGCCAGCGTCGTCCCGGTCGGCGCGAGCGGCGCGGTGCGGCGCGTGACGCTCGAGGTCGATATCGCGCACTCGTTCGACGCGGACGTCGACATCTCGCTCGCGTCTCCGGCGGGGACGACGGTCGATGTCTCGAGCGACAACGGGGGCTCTGGCGACGACTACCGCGGGACCCTCTTCGACATGGGGTGCAGGACCCCGGTCACGGCGGGCGTGGCGCCGTTCCGCGGGTGCTTCCGCCCGGAGGCCTCGTTCACGGCGTTCGTGTCGCGGCCGGCGAGCGGCACGTGGACGCTCCGGGTCGGGGACGACGCCGGGTCCGACTCCGGCACGCTGAACTCGTGGTCCATCGCCCTCTGCATCGAGCGGTGACCACGCCGCGGCGAGCGCATCGATCGGACGCCGCCTCCTCGCCGTGCGGTTCCGGGCGGCGGGGGGCTTTCGCCGGTATCATGACCGCTCGACAAATTAGTTAGGCTTATTAACTATTGCGGCGGACTGACGCGTGGACCGTCTCCACGAAGCCGCTGCTCGCGCGGATCGCCCGCGTGGCTCGCACCGCCTTGCAGCTGCTCGCACCGCCTTGCAACTGCTCGCACCGCCTTGCAATTGCTCGCACCGCCTTGCAACTGCTCGCATCGCCTTGCAACTGCTCGCACCGCCTTGCAACTGCTCGCATCGCCTTACAGCTGCTCGCGGAGGCGCGCATCGGCTGATGGCCGCGCCCCGCCGCGCCGTGCCCCGCCGCGCCGCGCCCGGCCGCGCCCGTCCGGTCCGATCGTCCGCGCTCGGCTGGCCGGGTCTCCCGTACCGCCGGCCCGCGATTCGTGCCAGGGTGCGCGCGTGCCCTGGGTTCGCGCATCGCTTCGAGGTCAAACCGTCTACGCCCGTGCCGATGCCGCCGGCGCCCTGGCCGCGGAGGAAGGGGGTGGCGTCGAGATCCGCTACAAGCCGAACGACGGCCGCAAGTACAAGGCCCGCCCGGACAACCTGACCATCGTCGACCCGAAGGTGCTGCCCGACGACACCTGCGGCCCGGCCGAGGCGGTCGTGAAGGCGCGCGCCGGCGAGCAGCCCGACGGGGCAGGGGGCGCAGGCGCTCCGGCGCCGGCCGGGGGGGCGCGCGGGCAGCGCAAGGCGCCGGCGCGGGGGGCGACCGCCGCGGCGCCAGTCCCGGAGGGGGCCGTCATCGTCTACGCCGACGGCGCGTGCTCGGGGAACCCTGGGCCCGCGGGCCTCGGCGTGGTGATCATCGACGGCGGCCGGCGGATCGAGCGCAGCGAGTACCTCGGCACCGCGACCAACAACATCGCGGAGCTGACGGCCATCCTCCGGTCGCTCGAGGAGGTGGACCAGCCGGAGCGGCCCATCGTCATCCACACCGACAGCCAGTACTCGATCGGCGTGCTCCAGAAGGGGTGGAAGGCCAAGGCGAACGCCGAGCTCATCGCCTCGCTGCGCGACGCGCTCGCGGCGCGGCCGCGGGCGCGCCTCGTTTACGTTCCAGGGCACGCCGGCGTGCTGCTCAACGAGCGCGCCGACGCGCTCGCGCGCGAGGCCGTCCGCGAGCGCGCGTCCCGGCGGACGGTGTACCCCGGCGCTGCCGGCTCTGGCTGAGCGCGCGGCTCAGCCTGAGCGCGTGGCTCAGCTGAGCGCGCGGCTCAGGAGAAGCCGTCGATGGCCGCGTTCAGCGTGGCGCTGGGCCGCATCGCGGCGAACGTCTTCTGATCGTCGAAGTGGTAGTAGCCGCCGAGATCGACGGGTTTCCCCTGCGCGCCGATCAGCTCATCGCTGATCTTGGACTCGTTGTCCGTCAGGGTCTTGGCGAGCTTGCCGAACTTGGCCGCCAGCTCCTTGTCCTCGCTCTGCTTGGCGAGGGACTGCGCCCAGTAGAGCGCGAGGTAGAAGTGGCTGCCGCGGTTGTCGATCTCGCCGACCTTGCGCGCCGGGCTCTTGTTGTTCTCGAGGAACAGGCCGATCGCCGTGTCCAGCGCCTTGGCGAGCACCTTGGCCTTGGCGTTGTCGGTCTTGTTGGCGAGGTCCTCGATCGAGACCTGCAGTGCCAGGAACTCACCGAGCGAGTCCCATCGCAGGTAGTTCTCTTTCTGCAGCTGCTGGACGTGCTTCGGCGCCGAGCCGCCGGCGCCGGTCTCGTAGAGGCCGCCGCCGGCCAAGAGCGGCACGATGGAGAGCATCTTGGCGCTGGTGCCCAGCTCCAGGATCGGGAACAGGTCCGTCAGGTAGTCGCGCAGCACGTTGCCGGTGACGCTGATGGTGTCCTTGCCCTCCTTCATGCGGCCGAGCGTGAACTTCATCGCCTCCACCGGGCTCATGATCGGGAGCTCCAGGCCATTGGTGTCGTGCTCGGGCAGGTAGGCCTTGACCTTGGCGATCAGGTTCTTGTCGTGGGCGCGGTTCTCGTCGAGCCAGAACACCGCCGGGGCGCCCGTGGCGCGCGCGCGGGTGACGGCCAGCTTGACCCAGTCCCTGATCGCGATGTCCTTCGTCTGGCAGGCGCGGAAGATGTCGCCAGCTTCGACCTTCTGCTCCAGCAGGGCGTTGCCGGAGGCGTCGACGACGCGCACCGTGCCGCTCTCGGGGATCTTGAAGGTCTTGTCGTGTGAGCCGTACTCCTCCGCGGCCTGCGCCATGAGCCCCACGTTCGGCGAGCTGCCCATCGTGCGCGGATCGAACGCCCCGTGCTGCTTGTGGAAATCGATCGTGGCCTGGTAGATGCCGGCGTAGGAGCGATCGGGGATCGTGAACTTGGCGTCGTAGAGCTTGCCGTCGGTGCCGTACATCTTGCCGCTGGAGCGGATGGCCGCCGGCATCGAGGCGTCGATGATCACGTCCGAGGGCACGTGCAGGTTGGTGATGCCGCGGTCGGAGTCGACCATGGCCAGCGTCGGGCGCCCTTCGTAGACGGCCTTGATGTCCGCCTCGATCTTCGCTTTCTCGTCTGCCGGCAGGCCCTGGATCTTGGTGTACAGGTCGCCGATGCCGTTGTTCGGGTCGAAGCCGACCTGGGCCAGCGTGGCCGCGTGCTTGTCGAGCGCCTCGGCATAAAACACGCTGACGGCGTGCCCGAAGAGGATCGGGTCGCTGACCTTCATCATCGTGGCCTTGAGATGCAGGGAGAACAGCACACCCTGCCTCTTCGCGTCCTCCACCTGATCGGCGTAGAACGCGCGCAGGGCCTTGGCGCTCATCACGCTGGCGTCGACGACCTCGCCCGCCTGCACCTTGACGCTCGGCTTGAGCACGGTCGTCTTGCCGCCGGCGACGAGCTCGATCTTCAGCTCCTGCGCCTTGTCCACCACGACCGACTTCTCGCTGCCGTAGAAGTCGCCGCCCGACATGTGCGCGACGTGGCTCTTCGAGTCGCGGCTCCACGCGCCCATCGAGTGCGGGTGCTTCTTGGCGTACTCCTTGACGGCGGGCGAGGCGCGGCGATCGCTGTTGCCCTCGCGCAGGACGGGGTTCACGGCGCTGCCGAGCACCTTGGCGTAACGCGCCTTGATCGCCTTCTCCTCCTCCGTCTTCGGCTCGGAGGGGTAATCCGGCACGGCGTAGCCCTGCTGCTGCAGCTCCTTGATGGCGGCCACGAGCTGCGGGATGGAGGCGCTGATGTTGGGCAGCTTGATGATGTTGGCGTTGGGCGTCTTGGCCAGCTCGCCGAGCTCTGCCAGGTGGTCGCCGAGCTTCTGCTTGTCCGTCAGGCGCTCCGGGAAGTTGGCGAGGATGCGGCCCGCCAGGGAGATGTCGCGCGTCTCGACCCGGACCCCGGCGGCCTTCGTGAACGCCTCGACGATCGGGAGAAGCGAATACGTGGCCAAGGCCGGCGCCTCGTCTGTCTTCGTGTAGATGATGGTAGAATTTTGCGTTTCCACTTGTTCCTCGAGGGTTGAAGGGCCGGGATTGTCGGATCGCCCGTGCCTACCCGCGGGCGAGTCGGAGTCACCTGGTGCTGGACAACTTCACTACGCACACCCCCGCATCGCTATCAAGGCCTGCGGGACCGAGCGGGGCCACGCGCGCTCGATGAAGATGAAGGGGACGATGGGGTTGTCCGGTACGACCAGCGTGCCTGCCCGCGACATGGAGATCGGCTGTCCTCGCGCGGGCTTCGGCGAAGGTCGTCATGGCGGCCGCTTACCGCGCCGGGATCGCTGCGGCAACAGGCTGGACAGCCGCCGCGCGGCGCGCTCCCGCGGCGAGGCGCGGCGCGTCACGTCGGGCCGCGCGAGGCCGGAAACGCGTGGAACCGGCCGGGGTCAAATGGTAGAGCCGCGCGATGCGCGCCCCGCTCCGCCTCGCCCTCGCCGGGCTCATCACCGCCGCCGCCCTCGCCTCGCCGCTCGCCCACGCGGTCGTGAGCGAGCGGATCGTCGCGGTCGTCGGCGATCGCGCGATCCTGCTCTCGGATCTGCGGCAGCGGGCCCGCCCCTTCCTCCTGCAGATCCAGGCCCGGGTCCCGCCGGGCCCGCAGCAGGCGGCGGCCGAGTCGCAGATCTTTCGCGAGCTCGTCCAGAAGATGGTGGACGAGGAGCTCGAGAGCCAGGCCGCCGAGAAGGCCAATATCCGCGTCACCTCCGACGAGATCGAGAACGCCTTCCGGAACATCGCCGCCGCGGAGCAGACGACGGTCGAGGAGCTGTTCCGCATGGCGCGGGCGAGCTCCGGGCTCACCGAGCAGGAGTACCGCGACGAGATCCGCCGGCAGATCCTCGAGGGGAAGATGCTGCAGCTCCGGGTGAAGGGCCGGGTGCGCATCACCGAGCAGGACGTGCTGTCCGCTTACGACCGGATGGTGCGCGAGGAGCGCCGGCGGCGCGAGTACCACCCGGCGTGGATCGTCCTGCGCATCCTGCCCGGCTCGAGCGCCGAGGCGATCGAGGAGCGGCGCGCGCTCGCGGCGGCGATCGCCGATCGCGCGCGGCGGGGCGAGGACTTCGCGGCGCTCGCGCGGCAGTTCTCGGACGACACCGCGACCCGCGATCAGGGCGGCGACCTCGGGGTCCGCGCGCCGCAGGGGACGCAGGCCGCGCAGAGCGGCCAGCGCGAGGTGATGGCCCCGGAGCTCGAGGCCGCGCTGATGGCGGTCGAGCCGGGCGGCGTGACCGGGCCGATGCGCGCGGGCGACGCGTTCGTGGTCATGAAGCTCCTCAGCCGCCAGCCGTCGCGCTTCACGACGCTCGAGGCCGCACGGCCGGAGATCCTCCAGCGGCTGCAGGCGGAGATCCTGCAAAAGGCCAAGCAGAAGTGGCTCGACGAGCTGAAGCGCGGGACGCACGTGGAGGTCCGGCTCTGACGGGCGGGGGGGCGAGCGCGGGCGGCCGCGGCGGCGTGGGCGGCCGCGGCGAGGCGGGCGTGCCCGAGTGCACCGCGTGCGGCACCTGCTGCTTCTCGACCTTGCCCGAGTACATCCGGGTCTTCGGGTGCGACTACGACCGCATGGACGATCGCGCGCGGGCGCTCACGCGGTTCATCGGCAACCGCTGCTACATGCGCGTCGAGGACGGCCGCTGCGCCGCGCTCACGCTGGACGCGGAGCGCGGCCGCTTCCTGTGCTCGATCTACGAGGTGCGGCCCGACTGCTGCCGCGCGCTCGAGCGCGGCAGCGGCGCGTGCCTCGGCGAGCTCCACGAGAAGCGGGAGCGGCCGCTGATCGCGCTCGACGCGCTCCGCCGCCGCGCGGCGGGCGAGGGCGGCGCGGGGCAGGGCGGCGGCGCCGCGTAGGCCCGCGCGCCCCGCCGTCAGGGCGAGGCGTCCCTGTCCTCCACCGGCGGCGCGCCCGCGTCGAGCGCGCTGCGGTCGATCCGCATGCTCACGTCGAGCGTGACCGTCTGCCCGGCGGAGACGGTGATCGTGCGCTTCTCCTCGGGCGCGTTCGGGTGGCGGAACGTGACGTAGTGCCGCCCCGCCTGGAGCGGGATCGACCGCGCCATCGGCGTCACGTCGACGAGCTCCCCGTCGACGACGACCTCCGCCCACGGCCTGGCGAGCACCTTCAGGTAGCCGCGCCCCTCCGACGGCGCGCCGGCCTGCCTGGCCTCGGCGCTGGGCGGGCCGACCGCGTCGTGCTCGCGCAGGCCGAGCTCGATGAGCGCGCCGCCCGCGACGACCAGCGCGAAGATGCCGAGGAGCCGGACCGCATCCGGCGCGAGCGACGGCGCGTGGCGCCGCTCGGCGGCCGGGCGGACGGACGGCGCGTGCGCGGGCGGGAGCTCGTCCCCGCCGAGCTTCGCCGCCGCGAGCGCCCTCCCGATGAGCGCCCTCGGCTGCGCCTGACCGCGCTCGGCGAGCTCCTCGGCCAGGGCGTCCGCGACGGCGCGGCCGTTCTCGTAGCGCTGCTCCGGCTCCTTCTCGAGGCACCGGAGCACCACCCGCTCCAGGCCGCGCGACACGTCGAGCACGAGCCCCCGCAGCGGCTGCGGCGGCGCGCTGCGGATGCGGTGCGCGACGGCCCGGCCCTCGGCCCACCGGTCCTCCTCGCGCTCGCGCGGCGGGCGCGACGCGCGGGACGCGGAAGGCACGGCGCCCGCGTCGGCCGGCTCCGGCTTCGGCTCGTCGAACGGGCGCGCGCCGGCGAGCATCTCGAACAGCACCACGCCGAGCGCGAACACGTCGGCCTGCGGCCCGGTCTCCGCCCCGAGGATCTGCTCCGGCGCCATGTAGTCGGGCCGCGCGAACGTGTCGCTGCCCTCGAACGGCTCGGGCAGCGACGGCAGCCGGCCGTCGAACGCCGCGGCGAACTCCAGGATCTTCACGCCGCCGGGCGCCGTGATGACGACGCGCTCCGGGCGCAGCTCGCGGTGCACGACCCCGCGCTCGTGCGCGTGCCCGAGGCCGCGCGCGATCTCCAGCGCGATGGCCGCCGCCGCGCCCTCGTCGAGGCGGCCGGCGCGCGCGCACAGCTCCGCGAGCGTCGGGCCCGAGAGCGGCTCGAGCACCAGCCAGATCCGGTCCTCGTCGCGCTGGAAATCGTGGATGTCGATGATGTTGGGGTGCCGGATGCGGGCGAGGATCTTCGCCTCGCGCTCGAGGCCGGCCGCGAACGCGCTCGCGGCCGACACCGTGGGCTTCAGCGTCTTGATCAGCGCCGCCCGGCCGAGCTCGACATGCTCGGCCCGGTACGTGACCGTGAGCGCCCGCGACGAGACGGCCTCGCGCAGGATGTACGGGCCGAGCTGCCTCTCCGCCGCGCCCACTTAGCGCTGTCGAACGCGGAGCGAGCGCCCCGTCATCGCCGCGGGCTGCGGGATGCCGAGGATCTCGAGCATCGTCGGCGCCACGTCGCAGATGCGGCCGCCCGACCGGAGCACGACGCCAGCGTCGTGCTTGTTCAGGTAATAGAGCGGCACCGGGTTCAGCGTGTGGGCGGTGTGGGGGTTGCCCTGGTCGTCCTTCATCTGCTCGCAGTTGCCGTGGTCCGCGGTGATCATCATCGCGCCGCCGGCCTCGCGCACGGCGTCCGCGATGTCGCCGATCCCCTTGTCGACCGCCTCGACGGCGTGGATGGCGGCCTCGAGGATGCCCGTGTGCCCGACCATGTCCGGGTTCGCGAAGTTCACGAGGATGAAGTCGTACTTCCCGCTCTTGATCGCGGCCACGACCTCGCTCGCGACGCCGGCCGCGCTCATCTCGGGCTTCTTGTCGTAGGTGGCGACGTCGCGCGGGGAGGGCACGAGCTTCCGGTCCTCGCCCGGGAACGTCTCCTCGCGGCCGCCGTTGAAGAAGTACGTGACGTGCGCGTACTTCTCGGTCTCCGCGCACCGGAGCTGCGTGAGCCCGGCGCGGGAGATCACCTCGGGGAACGAGTCGGTCACCTCGTCCTTCGGGAACGCGACCGGCAGCTTCAGGGCCGCGTCGTACTCGGTCATGCAGCTGTAGCAGTGCTCCTGGAAGGCGTAGACCGGCTTGCCGCGATCGGTGAGGAGCTCCTCGACCTCGGGCGGCAGGTTGCGCCGCGTGAGCACCGCCGAGAGCTCGCGCATGCGGTCGGGCCTGAAGTTGACGGCGAGGCCGACCTCCTCCCCGAACCACTCCCAGCGCGCCTCCTTCGAGGCGAAGTCGGCCATGAAGTCGCCCTTGATGCCGCTGTAGTCGCCGATGCGGACGGGCTCGACGAACTCGTCCGTCTTGCCGAGCGCGTACGACTGCTGGATCGCGTCGAACGCCGTGTCGACCCGCGGCGCGTCGCCGCGCACGATCGCCGTGTAGGCCTTCATCACGCGGTCCCAGCGCTTGTCGCGGTCCATGGCGTAGTACCGGCCCGACACGGTGCCGATGACGCCGACGCCCTCGAGCGCCTCCTGGATCTTCTCGACGTAGCCCCACGCGCTCTTCGGCGGCGTGTCGCGCCCGTCGAGGAACGCGTGCAGGACGACGGGCACCTCGTGGAACTTCGCGAGCTTGAACAGCGCCAGGAAGTGATCGAGCGACGAGTGCACGCCGCCGTCCGAGACGAGGCCGAACAGGTGCAGCCGGCACTTGCGGTCCTGCGCGATGCGGAACGCCCGGTCGATGACCTCGTTCGAGCCGAGCTTGTTCTCGGCGATCGCGACGTCGATGCGCGAGATGTCCATCAGCGCGATCCTCCCCGCGCCGAAGTTCAGGTGGCCGACCTCGCTGTTGCCCATCTGCCCCACCGGGAGGCCGACGTCGGGGCCGCTCGTCCCGATCAGCGTCGTCTGCGCGTCGCGCTTGATCGCGTCGAGGTTCGGCGTCTTCGCGAGGGCGATCGCGTTCTGGTCCTTTTCTTCGCGCTCGCCGAATCCGTCGAGGATACAGAGGACGAGCGGGCGGGGGCGCTGACTGGGAGAGGGTGCGGCTTCGGTCATGGCGGCGGAATCTACAACGAAGCCGCGGCGATCGGGGGGGCTGCTCGGGGATTTTCGACCCGCCCCGGGCGCCCCGGCCGGGGCCCCGGGGGCGTCCAGGGGCGGGCGGCGCAGGCCCGCAGGCGGCGCGGAGGGGCCGGCGGGCCGCGCCGGCCCGGCGGCGGGCCTGTCCCGCGACCGCCGCCTCCCCTACGATGGGCGGGCGCCGCAAAGGGAGGCTCTCGATGACCCAGGCCCCGCCGTTCCACCTCGCCTTCCCGGTCTCGGACCTCGAGGCGACCCGCCGCTTCTACGTCGACGTGCTCGGATGCCGCGTCGGCCGCGAGGCCGCCCGGTGGATCGATTTCGACTTCTTCGGCCACCAGATCTCCGCCCACCTCGTCGATGAGCCCGGCGCCGTGCTCCCCACGAACCCGGTCGACGGCAAGGACGTGCCGGTGCGCCACTTCGGCGCCATCCTCGAGTGGCGCGCCTGGCACGCGCTGGTCGAGCGGCTGCGCGGGCTCGGGGTCGCGTTCCTGATCGAGCCGCACATCCGCTTCGTCGGCGAGCCGGGAGAGCAGGCGACGCTCTTCGTCGTCGACCCGAGCGGCCACGCCCTCGAGTTCAAGTCGTTCCAGGACATGCGTCAGATCTTCGCGACGTGAGCCGCTGCGCGCGGCGTGCGTGCTAAGTTCCGACCATGTCCGACGGTCGTCGCGCCACGTACCAGGATGTCCTTGACACGCCCCCCAATCAGGTGGCGGAGATCCTGAACGGCGTCCTCCACGCGACGCCGCGGCCGTCCCTGTCCTGCCGCAACGTCACGTCGGTCCTGGCCGGCGAGCTCTACCTCCCGTTTCGCCGGGGCATCAAGGGGCCCGGCCGCTGGGCGCTCCTGGTCGAGCCCGAGCTGCACCTCGGCACCGATCCGGACATCGTGATCCCCGACATCGCCGCGTGGCGCCGCGACCGGATGCCGCAGATCCCGATGCGGAACGCGGCCATCTTCCTCGCGCCCGACTGGGTGTGCGAGGTGATCTCGCCGTCCACCGAGGCGGTCGACCGCCGCGACAAGATGGAGATCTACGCGCGCGAGCTCGTGACGCACTACTGGCTCATCGATCCGCGGCTCCGGAGCCTGGAGGTCTTCCGCATCGACGGCGGGCGGTTCGCGCGCATGGGCGCGTGGGAGGGCGACGTCACCGTGCGCGCGGCCCCGTTCGACGCCGTGGAGATCGAGCTCGGCGTCCTCTGGCAGGAGTAGCGCCGGCGCGGCGCCGGGCGCATCGCGCGCCGTCACCGGCCGCCCGGGAGCGATAAGCTTCCGGCGTGCGCGTCTCCTCGACCTGCCCGCTCCGCGTCGCGTCCCTCGTCTGGCGGCCCCGCCCCGAGGCCTTCGCGCTCACCGTGGTCTGCAAGGCGACCTTCGCGCTCGAGCCGGGGCGCTCGCGCCTCGCGGCCGCGCAGGAGGCGCCGTGGGAGGCGGACGTCCCGTGGGGCGACGACCCCCGGGCCAGCCTGTGGGCCGCGAGCGATCTCGCGCCGTTCAAGCGCCGCGTGGACGTGCTCGTGGTCGGCCACGCCCACGCGCCCCACGGCGAGCCCGCGGCCTCGCTCGTGGCGCGGCTCGCGATCGGCGCGATCGACAAACGGATCGAGGTGCACGGCCAGCGCGCGTGGACGCCGGGCGGGCAGCTCACGGCGGCCGCGCCGTTCGCCAGGGCGTCGCTCCGGTGGGAGCGCGCGGCGCGCGGGCGCGACGGCTGGAACCCGGTGGGCATCCCCGCGAACGCGGCGCCCGACGCGCGCGGGCTCCGGCCGGCGCCGAGCCTCCTGCCGCCCGGGGCCGAGCTCCGCGGCCCGGCGGAGCCGCTGCCGCCTGCGGGCTTCGGGCCGATCGCGCCGTCGTGGCCCGAGCGGGCCGCGAGGCTGCGCCGGCACGCCGCCACGTTCGGCCACGACGCCTGGGCGGAGCGGCCGCTGCCGGAGGACATCGATCCCGGCTACTTCAACGCGGCGCCGCCCGACCAGCAGCTCGACCAGCTGCCCGCGGGCGAGCGGCTCGTCCTCGCGCACCTGCACCCGCGGCACCCCGAGCTCGCGACCGTGCTGGAGGGCGTGATCCCGCGCGCGTCGCTGCTCCGCGGCGACGCCGAGCCGCAGGAGATGCGGCTGCGCTGCGACACGCTGTGGATCGACGCGGATCGCGGGATCTGCACGCTGACGTGGCGCGGGGCGGTGCCGCTGCGGCACGCGGCCGAGGACGTGACGGTGGTGGTGACCGCGGAGCGGCCGGAGGCCGAGGCCGAGCTGGCGGAGACGCTGATGCCGGCGGTCGCCGCCCGCGCGCCGGAGCGGGGCGACGCCGGCGCGCCCGCGCCCGCGCCCGGCGCGGCGGGCGGGGCTCTGCCGGCGGCGATGGTGAGCACGCTCGTGCCGGATCTGAGCGCGGCGGGCTCCTCCGGCGTGCTGCCGTTCGTTTCGCCGTCGGGGCTGCCCTTCGCGCCGGCGGCGCAGGGCGCGGCCGGGGAGGGGAGCGGCGCGCCCGCGCGGCCCCCGGCGCCGGCGCCGAGCGACCGGCCGTCGGCGCCGCTCCCGCCGGCGCCCGCCGAGCCGCGGCCGAGCGCCGCGACCGGCGCCCTCGACGAGGGGGCGGACACCCTGGCGCCGCGCACGCTGACGCCGGGCACCCTGAGCCCGGGCCTCGTGCCTGTGCCCGCGGAGCCGCTGCCGTTCCAGGCAGGGCGCGCCGCAGCGGCGCCTGTCCCCGACCCGGGCATCGCGCCGCCGCCTCCGCCCCCGCTCTTCGGGCGGCAGTTGCCGAGCCCGCAGCCGCCTCCGCCCCCGCTCTTCGGGCAGCAGTTGCCGAGCTCGCCGCCGCCTCCGCCACTGCTCTTCGGGCAGCGGCTGTCGAGCTCGCCGCCGCCTCCGGCCGCGGCGCAGGCGAACGCACCGCCGCCCTCTGCGCCGCCGAGCTCGGCGGCCGACCCCGCGAAGGAGCCCCCGTCGCCGCTCGCCGCGCCCGCGCCCGCGCCGGAGCCGGCCGTGCGACCCGAGGACGTGCCGGTGGAGCGCTTCGCCGCGATCGCCGCCGAGATCGCCGAGCGGCGCGCGCCGCGGCCGGAGGTGCTGCGCGCGCACGGGCTCGGCGAGCGCGCCTGGGACGCGGTGGAGCGCCGCTTCCGGGCCCTCCTGGACAAGGACGCGCGCGCCGGCGGCCGGCTGCGCGCCGCGCACGACGCCGCCTACGTGGCGGCCGTGGAGGCGTTCCGCGGCCCGATCGCCCTGGAGGAGTACGCCCGGATCGCGGTGGGGCTGGAGCGCGGTGCGGCCGGCGAGGTCCTCGACGCGCTCGCCGTCCAGCGGGCGGCGCTGATGCCGATCGTGCGGGTGTGGACGAAGAAGGCCGCGGGAAACATGGCGCTCTCCGCCGAGCTGATGGCGCTCCTGGAGAAGCTGCGGGCCGAGTGAGCTCGGCGCTCACTCCCCGGGGCGGGAGCGGTCGTCCGGCGCTCGCGGCGCCGCCTCTCCCGCGGCCAGCGCGGCGGGCTGCCCGGGGCCGCCGGCGAGCGCCTGGCGCGCGCGGAACTCCTCCCAGGACAGCGGCATCGGCGGATCCTCGGAGTTGAGCCGCACCCGCTCGCCGACGATGTCGACGTCGTCGTTGGCCCGGATCTCCACGCCGCCGGGCGACGCCTCGACCTTCACCTCGCGCGCCGTCGTGCGCGCGCTCCGGCCGGCCTCGCGCACCGCGCTGCCGCGCACCCGCTCGTGCAGGCTCCCGCCCACCTCGATGGCGGCGTCCTGGGCCGCCTGGATCTGCAGCGTGTCGCACGAGAGCGAGAGCGTCTTCGCGGCGGCGATCTCCAGCGACGCGCCCGCGAGCGACAGCACCGGCCCGTCGTCGGTCATCCGGATGGAGACAAGGATCTGCCCGGCCGCGGCGCGGATCTGGATCCGCTCGCCCGCGCCCTCCTCGGCGATCTCGAGGGAGCGCCCCGAGGCGAGGGGCACCACCCGAGCGGGCGGGGCGAGCTCCGCGCCGGGCGCGGGCGCGAGGGCGCCGGCCTCTTGCGGAGGATCCTGCGGCGAGGGAGCCTGCGGGGGGAGAGGAGCGGGCGCGTCCGTCACGGCCGCATCGTAGCGCAGGGTCGGGCGCCGCGCGCGGGGGAGCCGCGGGCGCGCCGGTCCTCGCCCTTGCGGGCGCGCCGGTCCTCGCCCTTGCGGGCGCGCCGGTCCTCGCCCTTGCGTGCGCGCGTGGGCGGAGATACCCGTCGGACGCGAGCCTGCAAGGAGCCCGATGAGCGCAGAGGCCTCCCCGCGTGTGACCCAGACCGTGCGGTGCGCGAAGAGCCACGACGGCAAGGTGTGGATGGTCTGCGTGGCCAAGCGCACCTACTCCTTCGCGGGCGGCCGGGTGGGGCTCGCGGACGAGCAGGCGCCGGTCGTCATCGACCCCGACATCGAGACCGACCCGCACGACCGCTACCGCACGCTGCGCGACGACATGGACCTGTTTCCGCCGAAGCCGGCCACCGACGTGGTGGTGACCGGCCGGGCGCACGCGCCGGGCAAGGTGCGCGAGCTCATGGTCGGCGTGGCCGCGGGGCGGAGCGCGCGCGTGCTGCGGGTGCTCGGCGAGCGCCGGGTGGAGGTCTCGCTCGAGGGGCAGGTGCGCTTCCCGGATCCGGCGCCGTTCGAGAGCGTGCCGCTGTCGTGGGACCTGGCCTACGGCGGCTACGACGCGTACGCCCACGACGAGCTCGACCCGCCCGAGCGCCGCAAGGGGCGGCGGGTCGAGCCCTCGCCGCGCGAGGAGGGCGTCTTCGCCTACCCGCGGAACAAGGTCGGGCGGGGGTATTTCCTCGACGTGGACCGGGACCGGGCCGACGGCGAGCTCCTGCCGCAGATCGAGGACCCGGGCGACCCGCTCGCGGCGTCGCGCTTCTTCGTGCAGGCGCCGCGGGCGTGGCTCGACGCGCCGGCCTCCGGCGGGCTCGGCTGGGTGGCGCACACCTGGTACCCGCGGATCATGCGGGGGCTCGGCGCCTTCCTGGAGCACGATCCGCCGGCGAAGCCGATCCGGGAGATGGCGTTCGCGGACGGGGCGGACCTCGGGGGGCCGTTCCGGAAGAACGAGGTGCTGCCGCGGTTCGTTCAGGGCGCGGCGCCGGGGCTGGCGACCGAGCGGCTGCGGGGCGACGAGCTCGTGATCCTGAAGTACCTGGTGCAGGGGCAGCCGGAGGTGCAGTTCGCGCTCCCCGGGGAGGCGCCGGCGCTGTCGGTGCGGCCGCCGGGAGCGCCGAAGATCTTCACGCCGGAGGCGGTGCTGCAGACGGTTCGCATCGACGGGGAGCGGCGGACGGTGTCGCTGACGTGGTGCGGGGCGGTCCGGCTCCTCGCGCCGATCGCGGAGGAGCAGCTCGCGGAGACGAAGCTCGGGGTGACGTGGGGGCGGTGGTGAGCCTCCGCGGCTCACGGTCGGACCATCGTTGATGGGAATCTGGCGCGACTCGGCTCTCGACGCGCCTCAGCCCGCCTCGCTCCCAGCGTCTCTCGCGCCCTTGCAGGCAGCCACGGATCGATCTTCCTGAGGGCTCGCGGCTCCATGGTCCCCCCGGCGGGCTCACAGCCTGACATACTTGTCCAGGAGATCGAGCCACCTCGGCATCTCCTCGCTGCACGGGCACAGATCGACGCCGACCCTCACACATCACAGAGCCAGCAGCGGCCCCGCCGGCTCGCAGGTCACCACGTCGTTGTTCACCCTGTAAACGAAATTTCTTTCGCCATCCTCGCCTTGGGCGTGAAAGTACCCCGAGAGACCTAGCCGCAGCTCTGTAAGCTTCGCCAGCACCTCGGAGACCATCTGCAGCCCTTCTTCCGTCACGTCAGCGCCATAGAAGACATAGCGCGTCCAGTTGATGGGCTTACCGGCCCAGCTCCACCCCTCCATGTAGAGCGCCCTCTTGCTCCCGTCGGGCTCGCTCTGCCGGGCCGCGGTGATGCGCTCCGCCACGCAGGAGAACCGATCGGGCTCTATCTCCAACCAGCCGCGCATCGAATAGAAATAGGACATTGCTACTTCCTCCCGCCCCGGATCAGCTCCCTCCGCAGCCGCCCGTGCCTACCCGGACCTCAGCCCTCTTCTCCTCGATATAGCTCCGAACGTCGGCGTGGGGCTCTTGCCTAAACCAGTAGACGGCCTTCTTGCCTTGCTCCTCTGCGAGTCTAACCGTCTCCTTGATCTGCGTCCTCGTCTTCTTGTTCAGGAAGTTGCGCGGGCTGTTGGTCGCCGACGTCGAATCTTTCGCCTGAATGAGCTCCGTCTGATTCACCGAGTCGATCTCTCGACCCTCGATGATTTCCGACTGGCCTCCGCTCAGCGTGCGGACGATCTCCTCCCACGCCTTGCCTGCTTCGCCATGCTCCTTCCCGCTCGTCAGCCCTAGAGGATCGACCTCATTGACGGGCTCACCATCGAATCCGAAGGCGTTCAGCCCGCCTCTCGTACCCAGCGGGTCCGGGCTGCACCACCTCCCTACCTCCGCGTCGAAGTACCGGAACCTCGTATAGCATAGATTCGTCTCCTCGTCCGCGTACTGGCCCATCAGCCGGAACGGCGACGCCACCTCTCGTCCGGCGCCTCCCTGTCGCTCCGGAGCCACGAACGTCTGCGTCAACCGCCCCCAGACGGAGTGCGACGCCGACCACGCCACGCTCCCTCTCGCGTCAAGCAGCTCCTTGGGGACACCAACGTGGTCATTCAGATAGATGAATACCTCTCCCCGCTCGGCCTGGAGCAGCGGCACGAACGTCCCCGGGGCGAAGACGAAGCAGCGCGGTCCATGCCGGTCGTCGACATCCGCCGCAAGAACGTCCCCGTCCCACAAAAACCGGACATCGCGGAGGGGGACGCCGTCCGCGTCGAAGACTTCCTTCCGCAATCGCCGTCCGAAGGCGTCGTACGTGAAGACGACCCTCTCGCCAGAGGGAAGCCGCACCTCGCGCAGCCGGTCCCTGCAGTCCCAGGTGTACGCGGTCCGCCGGTGCTCCGGCGCTCCGCCGGGCTCCTGTTTCCGTATTCGCCGCCCCCGCTCGTCATAGGCATAGCTCGACCGGCCGGTGCGGATGAGCAGGTTTCCCGGCGCGATCTCCCAGTCCCCCGGCTCCTGGTCGAGCGAGCTACCTTCCAGTCCATCCAGCATCTTCGATATCGAGCCCGCTGCGTCATAGTCGAAGGCCTCGCGGTATCTTCCACGTCGCGCCTCAAGGAGCTGTCCGATGGAATCATGGCGGTAGGACGTCACCCCCCAGCGGCCATCCTCCACCTGCTCAACGCGTCCCAGGGGGTCGTACCGCCAGAGTCGCTGCACGGCTGCCGCCGGTGCGCCACCGCCAGGCGCGCGGATGTCGACGCGCTGCTCAATGATCCGATCCATCGCATCGTATTCGCTCCGGATGGAGAAGTGCCCCTCCGCGTCCCCCCTCGCTCTCTCACGACCGAGCGCATCCCGCTCGATGGCTATGATGTGGCCTTCGTGCTCCACCCGGACGAGGTCGTCAAGCACGTCGTAAGCATATCGCGTCGTCGTGCCGTCGGGCATCGCTCGACTGACCCGGCGCCCCCTCGCGTCGTACCCATATCGTATCGTACTTTCGCCCTGCGTCTCCGCCACCAAACGACCGAACGCGTCCCGTTCGAATCGTGTCACGACGCGCTTCCCGTCCTGCTCTACAGCAGCGCCGAGCAGGCGACCCAGGGAGTCGCGGTAGAAGCTGATCGGTCCGTCCGTCGCGTCCTCTCGGACAAGGTTCCCAAGGGGGTCGTGAGAGAACGATCGGAAACTTCCGTCTGGGTAATCAAGCCTGGAAAGACGCCCGCCTGCCGAGTAGCGGTAGCCAAGCACGCGTCCGTCGAAGGTCTTCTCCTCCGTCACCCTTCCAGCGGCGTCGTAGACGAACTCATACGATTCCATCTTCGGGTTGATGATGCATCGAAGCTTCTCCCGGGAAGTGTACTTCAACGACCACGCGCGCCCGTCGGGCTGCTTCAGCTTCGTGAGAACGCCCGTTCCGGCGTACTCCATCTCCGTGACCTGACCGACTGCGTCGACGATGCGGCTCGGGTTGCCGAGCGCGTCGTAAGCGGCCTGCATCACGGTCCGGTCCGGCCGCTGCATGACCAGCGGCTTGCCGAGCCGATCGTACCTCATCGAGGTCACCCGGCCGATGCCGTCCGTCCTGGAGACGGGGCGCCCCAGCCGATCGTAGCCGTACACCGTCCTCGCTCCGCGCGCGTCGATCTCCTCGACGACGCGGTGCCGGCCGTCGACCACGAACGAGGCGAGCACTCCTTCTTCACCCTGGATCGCGCGGAGGTGCCCGCGCTCGTCGTAGCTCAGCGCATAGCGCAGCCTCGATGGATAGGTAATCCCCGTCAGCGAGCCGCGTCCGTCATGCTCGTACCTGGTCGCCAGCGCGTCAGGACCGACGCGCACGACCGGCAAATCATGCTCGAACTCCCACTGGGTCACATTCCCCGCAGGGTCGATCTCCCGGATCTTGTTCCCCCTCGCATCGTATTCGTACCGCGTCGCCTCGCCGGCGCCGTTCGCCTCGGCGAGCACGTACTGGTCCTCGTCCACCTCGCAGGTCCTGAGGACGATCCCGTCCGGCGTCTCCTCGCGCACGACGATCCCGTCCTCGTTCCAATGCAGGATCCGCGGCTCCTCGTTGCCGGTCAGCCACGTGATCCGCTGCTCCAGATCGACCCGGAGCTCGACCGTGTGCAGCCCGCCGTCACCCCACGTCTTCCTGCACCAGCCGGTCTCGGGATCGTAATCATAATAGAAGCTCACGCCGTTCTTCAGCGTGGTCTTCACCATCCGGTGATCCTCGTCGTAGCCGTAATGCTCCGCGTGTCCGAGCGCGTCGGTCGCGCTCGCGAGCTCGCCCATCTTGGTGTAGGCGTAATCGACCCACTGCTCGAGGATGCTCTCGGCCCAGACCTCGAGGCGGGCGATGCGGCCGCCGTGGCTCATCTTGACGCGGACCTCGCGGCCCGCCGTGTCGACGACGCGGTGGAGCCGCTCTCCCGTGTACTCCAGCGTGATCGCGTTGCCGTGGGCGTCCTCGATCGCGCGGAGCCAGGCCCTGCCCTGCGGCGCGGCCGGCGCGAAACGTCGCGTGAGGCGCGATGCATGGCTGTAGACCGAGAAGCCGCCGCCCTGCTCGGCGCGCAGGGTCAGCCGGTCCGGGCGGTGGAACGCGCTCTCTCCCGCGGCGATCCGGGGGAAATAGACGTCGCGCCCCTGCTCGTCCCGGAGCGTGATGCCCGCCTCGTCCGCCTCGATCCATTGCTCGAGGCCGTGCGTCCACCCGCCGCGCCCCAGCGATGTTCGCTCGAGCGCGCGGGCCGACGAATAATGACGCTCCCAGAGGAGCGGGATCGCGCCGGGGAGCGAGAGGTCCACCTTGCGGTCCACGACCGTCCCCGAGGTGGCGTCCACCGGGTGGCCCGTGAAGAAGCACTTCGCGTTCTTCAGCGCCGACGCCGCCTTGCCCTTGAGCGCGCGCGCCCCCTTCCCGAGGGCCTTCCCCGCCTTCCCCATTTGCTTGGTCGCCGCCCGCAGCCCCTTGCCGACGAGGTCCTTCCCTTTCTTGAACAGCGGCTTCAGCACCTTGCCGCCGAATTTCAGCAGCAGCCCGCCCGCGAGCTTGGCCGCCCCCTCGAACAGCAGGTCGAGCACCAGGTCGATCGCCAGCGTCACCGCCCCCATCGCGAAGTCGCCGAAGGTGGGCGTCGTCTGCACCGTCCCCGGGTTGAGCACCAGCGAGGTCGGCCACCGGCCGATGTCCCAGCAGTCCGCGTTGAGCGACACCGGCCCGCCGATCACGCAGCAGGTCGCCTTCTCCCCGCAGATCTCCACCGCGCCCCGCGGCAGCCAGCACTTGTGCGAGCCGAACAGGATGTGGAGCGGCGTCAGCGCGTCCAGCGGATCCGGGATGATCCCGAGGTGCGGCCAGAGGAACTTGGGCTCGTGCTGGTGCGTCACCGAGGGCACACCGTTGAACAGCACCGTCGGCTTCTGCTTGTCCCCCAGGGTGAAGGGGTGCAAGAGCACGAGCTTCAGGAACTTCATCGGCGCCGGCGGGAAGATGTGGAACCCCTGGTGCATCTCCAGGCCCACGATCAGCCAGCCGTTGATGTCGTGGAAGTTGTGCGCCACGTCCGGTCCTCGCCTCCGTCACCCGCGCGGGAAGGCCTCGGTCGCCTCGAGCCGCGCGCGCCGGTGCTCCAACTGCACCAGGCCGTAGCTCACGCTGGCGCGCCAGAGCAGCCGCACCTCGCCGGCCTCGGCGTCGATGTCGACCGCGTCGAGCGCCGGCACGAGCCGCTCGGACGCGCCGCCCACGGCCACCGTCACCGCGACGGGCGGCGCCGGCGCCTCGAACACGAGCGCCTCCCCGCCGGGCCGCATCCCGCCGAGCGCGATCCGCGTGCCGGGCGCGATCGCGTCGAACGTCGTCCGCGGCGCCGCTCGGCTCGCCAGCTTGCTCGCGCCGCTCTGGTCGAACTGCTGATCGTGCCACACGTGCGCCGCGCGCAGGCCGCCCCAGAGCGGGTAGGGGGCGAAGCAGACCGGCTCGGGGCGGTCGTTCCAGCGCCGGATGAGCTGCTCCGGGTGCTCCAGCTGCGGCAGCGGCTGGTCCTGCGCGCGCGCCGCGTCGGTGATGAACCCCTTGCCCTCGAAGTTGTGCGGATACCCGCTCTCGTGCTCCGGGACGAACGCCTCGCCGCCGCCGTCGTCGTCGCCGAGCGACACCACCCGCGCCGGCTCCTGCACGACGCCGCCGTACGCGTTCCGCCAGCTCATCTCGACCCGCTCGAACGCGAGCGGCGCGCTCGGCGCGAGCCCTCCGCCGACCGAGCGCTGCCACACGCGCTGCCCGTACGCCACGATCGCCGCGTCGCGATCGCCCACCCGGAGCACCGCCGTGGCCTCGCGCGCGCGCCCCTCCTTCGGGTAGACGAACCCCGTCGAGCACACCGACGCGACGCTCTTCTGGAGCATCCCGTCGTGCGGATACGGAAGCGTCGGGTCGAGCAGCAGCGGCCGCTGGGCGGCCGCGAGGGCGAGCCGGCCGCCGGCGATCCGGTACGTGATCGCGGCCAGGAAGATCGCCGTCACCCGGTCATCCTGCTCCGCGTTCGGGAGCATCGCCGCGGGCAGCGGCGTGTCGTTCGAGAAGCGCATCGCGGCCGTCGGTCTCGTCAGTTCAGTCGGTTCCGTCAGTTCCGTCAGTTCAGCTTGATGAGCCCCGCCGTCACCTGGACCATGCCGCCCCCGTCCATCTCGATCGGCGAGCCGTTCACGGTGACCTTGCCGCCCTTGATGGCGATCTCGCCGTCCTCGATGACCACCTGGCCGCCCTTGATCAGGATCTGGCCGCCCTTCAGCTCCAGCGTCGAGCCGTTCACGTCGAAGAGCGACGTGTCGACCTTCATCGTGCTCGACGCGTTCACCGCGAGGGTCGTCGACTTGAGCGCCTGCACCCCGTCGGCCTTGATCTCCTGCGACGGCGCCTCGATCTTCTGGCTCGCCGAGGACTTCAGCCCCTGAGGCCCGGTCGCCGCCAGGGTCTGCTCGCCGCCGACGTCGACCTTCTGGTTCGCGGCGACGCTCACCTCGTGGGTGGCCAGGTACGACGTCGTCTGCGCCCCGGTCACGGTCACGCTCTGGGTCCCCGTGACCGTGAGCGTGTCGTTGCCGGTGACGTCGCCGGTGCGGTTGCCGGTGACCTTCTGGTCCTGGTTCCCCGTGATGCTCGCGCTCTGGTTGCCGGTCACGGCGAGGGTCTGGTTCGCCGCGACGGAGATCGTCTGGTTCGCGCCGATGGTCAGGTTCTGGTTCGCGCCGACGGTGGTCGACTCGTTCGCGCCGATGATCTCCGAGTTGTTCCCGCCGACCATCGTGCTGCGGTTCGCGCCGGTCGACTCGTTGCGGTTGCTGCCCACGGACGAGCCGCTGTTCGCCGCCACCTGCTCGCTCCGGTCGTTGCCGACCTCGCTGTTCCAGTTCATCGGCGTGTGCAGCAGGATCTGCTGGCTGCCGGCGGTGTCGTCGAAGCGCAGCTCGTTGTGGGTGCCGCCGCCGGGGCTCGTCATCGTCTTGAAGGTGCTCACGGTCGGCGCGCCGCCCGGCGGGCGGTTCTGGCCGTTGTAGACGCGGCCCACGACGATGGGCCGGTCCGGGTCGCCCTCCTCGAAGTCGACGATCACCTCCACGCCGACGCGCGGGTGGAACACCGCGCCCTCGCCGACGCCGGCGAACACCTGGTTCACGCGCACCCAGCACGAGGACGGCTCCTTCGCGAGCCGCTCGGCGTCCTGGTCCCAGTGGAACTTGACCCGCACGCAGCCGATCTCCGCGCCGGGCGGGCCGCCCACGTGGATCTCCGCGCCCTTCGCGCTCGGCTCTGCGGTGACGAACGCCGTCTGCGTCCCCCGCACGCGCGGCTTCGGCGTGACGCGCGCCGGCCGGAAGCGCGACTCGGCGACGCTCCCGTTCTTGCCGCGCCGCGCGCACTCGAACCGCGCCGTGAACGGCACGCCCTGCAGCGCGAAGCGCCCCGAGAGCTCCGGCGGCAGCGTGCCTTGCTGCTCGCCGCGCGACTCGACGCGGGTCACCAGGTACTCCCCGTCGTACCGCGCCATCGGGTGGTCCAGCGCGAACACGCTGCCTGCGCCGAGCACGCGCGCCGTGCCCTCGGCGACGGCGTAGCTCGCCTCGACGGTCAGCCGATCGAGCTTCGCCTGGGCGAGCGGCCGCCCCTGATCGGGCGTGTCCGGGTAGCGCCCCGGGTACTCGTGGTCGACGAGGTCCTCGCCGTCCTCTTGGCCCGTCGTGGTGACGGCCATGTCGAGCGCGGGCTTCTTCCAGTTGTAGTCGACGAGCGACACCTTCTTGGGCCGGAGGCGCGCCCCGAGCTTCATCGTGGCGATCTCGCGGCCGAGCACCCCCGGGCCGAGCGGGGCGAACGGGGCGAGGCGCGCCCTGCCGCCGTCGGCGTCGGCGAGGACGAGGAGGCACGTCTTGTCGCCGTGCTCGAAGTGGTAGCTGATGCCCTCTTCCTCGAGGAGGCGCGACACGAACGCGAGGTCGCTCTCGTTGTACTGCACGCAGTAGGGCCGCGTGGCCACGTCGTCGATGCGGGAGGGGTCGGTCACCCGCCATGCGTAGAGCTCCCTCGCCGTCTGGAACGTGAGCGCGTCGCCCCCGTCGGGCTCGATCGAGGCGCCGTCGTCGCGGTGCAGCGACGAGTCGCCCTGGAGCACGGCGTCGATGATCTGGCGCGTCGTCTTCTCGAGGAAGATCCGGCAGCGGGTGCGGTGCATCGAGCGCGCGAGCGGCGGCGAGAGCACCACGCGGTAGAGCATGCCGTCGTAGATCGGCGCGAGCTCTTCTGCTTCGGTGATGATGCCGTGCACCACGCGGTAGGCCGGCTCGGAGTGCGTGGTGAGGCGCAGGGTCGCCCGGGTCCCGACGAGCTCTTCGGGGTCCACGACCGGGGCCGGCTCGTGGGCGGCGAGGGTGAGCTCGTAGCGGTACAGGCTCGAGATCGCCTCGCTGCCGCGGAGCTCGACGACCTGCAGGTGTCGCCAGGGCCCAGCTGCTTCCGAGGCGCCCTCCCAGGCGAAGGCGAAATCGACGTCGTTCACGGCGCGGACCTCCCGTTGAAGGTGGGGTCACCCTAACCTGTCCGGGGGCCGGCTGGAACTGGGGGCAAAGTCACGGCGTCGCCGCTCGACGGGCCGACGTGGCCCGAGCGCGGCGACGCCGGGCCCGGCGTGATCGGCGTTCACCCGTCGGAGCGGACGCAGCGCGTGAGCCGCCGATCGCGGACCGAGTGGTCCTGCGATGTGCCGTTCGCGAAGTTGACGAGGATCGCCTTGTCGGCGCTGCCGATGGCGGGCGTCGACGACCAGAAGACGTCGGACGGCGCCGCCGGGAAGGCCTCCGGGTCGATCGCCGGCCCGGAACGTCGATCGTCGACGATCGAGAGCAGCTCCTTCGCGCTCGGCAGCCGCCAGTCCTCCTTGCCCGCGAGGGTGAGCTCCTCGCAGTGGGTGAGCGCGCCGTTCCAGATGAAGCGGGTCAGGGAGGCGTAGCGCTCCCAGACGAGCCCCGTCCGCCGATCGAGCACCCACTCCTCGCCGAACGACAGATCGGGCGACTCGATCCCGCCCTCGCCCCCGACGCACAGCGCACGCGCGCCGGGCATGGCCTTCTGGAAGAACCCCACGGACGCGTCGGCGGCGAGCACGCCCCATGCGTAGTCGGCGTCGTCGGCGACGTCGGTCGCGGACCAGTAGAAGCTGTCCTGGGCGCTCGTGAAGAAGATGTCCGGAAACGCCGTGGTGTGGCCGAAATCCAGGATGGAGACGAGCTCGCGCCGCGTCGGCAGGCGCCACTTCGCGATGCCGCCGAGCTGATCGGCGCTGAGCGTCTCGCAGTGCTCCAGCGTGCCCTGCAGCGTGAACATCCCGTTCTCCGTCACCTTTTCCCACGTGAGCCCGGTCACCGAGTCTTTCACGGTGCCGTCGTCTTCCGTGTAGGAGGGGACCGCGACCTGGTAGTTGCCGTCCTGTCCGAAGAAGGGCTCCGACGGTCCCGGGCATGCCTCGAGCACGATCGTCCCGTCAGAGCAGCGTCTCGTCGGCGAGTCCGGCCACGTCACCGGCACCGTGGGCGTCCCTCCGCCGGCTCCTCCCCCAGCGCCCCCGGAGCCTCCGCCTCCCGATCCTCCATCGCCCTGCGCGCCCGCGGCACCGGAGCTGACGCTCGTCCCGGTCGTGCCGCCGGCGTCTTCTCCGGTCGCGTACTCATCCCAGCGCGCGTCGATGAGCTGGGCGCACCCGAGGACGGCGAAAGCCGCCAGCCCGACCAGAGTCATCGCCGCAGACGTGCTCGCAACCATGCCGCTCGACATGCCGTGGAGCGTCAACCCCATGCGCGCCTGGCGTCAAGAAGCCGGATGGGGCCGCCGCGAGCGGACACGCGCGGCGACTGTGTACAACCCACGCTGGCGCTGCCGCGATGAGTCTTGGGCATCGCTACGCGATCGACCAACGATCAAGGCCGGCCAGGCCAGTTGCTCAACGCTCGGGCCAGTTGCTCGACATCGAGCAGTACCGCGCGCCCGCTGCGCGCCCTGGCAGCGGTGAGGCTTCCACCGTAGCTCCGGCGAGCCGGCGGCGGTCACGGTGTCGACTTTCTTGCCGCGGGAGCGTCGGTGCCGGACGCTCCGGCGCCATGGCTGGCGAGAGGATGGCGGACGCGTTGGCAACGGTGGTGTTGGTCGGACTTGCGGTCTCCGCGGCCGTGGGTTGCGCGCAGGTCATCGGTGCAGACTGGGATGGGTATGCGAGACGCGAGGGCGGCGGAGACAGCACCGGAGGCATGGTCGGGACCGGCGGCAATGCCGGAGCCGCAGGCGCGCAGGGCGACGGCGGCTCCGGGGGTGGCGCGTCGTCAACAGCGGTGTCGGGCGGGGGAGGCGAGGGAGGCGAGGGCGGGTGCGCGGCGTGCAAGGCGGGGGAGTTCTGCACGGCCAGCGAGACGTGCGTGCGCTGCGCCGACCGCGTCGGCGTGCTGTCGTTCGGCGCGCCGATGCCGATCGAGGTCGAGGGGTCGAAGCCCGCGTTCCCGCGCGTGCGCGAGGAGCCCGGCGAGGGCGAGGGCGCGGCGACGCAGCGGCTCGTCTACGTGGCCAGTTTCGGGTCGAGCGACGCGCAGATCGCCACGGCGACCGGGCGGCCCTGGACGGCGGGCGAGGTGGTCGCGAGCGCCGCGGTCAATTCGCCGCAGCCGGAATCGGGCCCGCTCCTCCTGCCCGTCGACGCGCTCTCGCCGCGCGCGGAGTTCCCCCAGGGCTCGCTGCTCTTCGATCGCCTCCTCGCGGGGCCGGGCAACCTGCCGTTGCTGTTCGTCGCGGACCAGCTTGAGGCGAGCCAGGCGGAGACGTTCGACGCGCTCAACCTGGACGCGGGGAGCCACTCGGTGGCGGTGGCCCACGGCGTTCAGCCCTACCGGTACTGGTTCATGAACAAACACCAGGACGGCGGGGAGAGCACGAGCCGGCTCCTCACGATGCTCGCCGACGACGTGGAGGCGCAGGAGCTCGACATCGTCCTGCCCGGCGACTGCCCGGCGCAAGGCGACGACCTGGCGCCGTGGGTGACGCCGGATGGGAGCGTGCTGTTCTTCCAGGCGCCCTACGACGCGCGGGGCGACTGCGCGCATGCGTCGGTGCTGCGGAGCTTCTACGTGCGGCTCGGGGCCGACGGGCTGCCTCTGAGCGGGGAGAAGGCCAAGATGCTGCTGGCGAACCTTGCGCCGGAGATCGCCGTCATGACGCCGTCGCTCTCGCCCGATGAGTGCACGCTCTACGTGGCGTCCGACCTGGACCGGGTGGACCGGACGCAGAGGCTTTATGCCGCGTCGAGGCGCTAGGGCACCGCCGTGTCCAGATGAGGTGTTCCGGGTTTCCGTGGCTTGATTCTTGACGACGAAATGCTCGTGCTGGAGGCTTGTGCCCCATGGCTCACAGAAGCTTGGTGGCTTCGCGTGCGACGGTGACTCTGGTAGGCCTTGCGGCTTCCGTGGCCGCCGGATGCGCGCAGATCATCGGCGCAGAATGGGACGCGTACGGCGGCCCTGGATCGGCGACGGGGGGACAAACAGCCAGTTCCAGTGTCGGGAGCGGCGGGAGCGGCGGGAGCGGCGGCGGGTGCCCGGGCGGCGGCGAGGTGTGCGGCGACACGTGCGTCGACACGAGGACGGACGCGGAGCACTGCGGCGCGTGCGATGTCGTCTGCTCGGCCGTCGGCGGCACGCCGAGCTGCCATGACGGCGTCTGCCAGCCGCCGGCGTGCGAGGAGGACCGCGGCGACTGCGACAAGGATCCCGAGAGCGGCTGCGAGGAGGATCTCCTCACGAGCCTTTCGCACTGCGGCAGCTGCGACAAGCCGTGCAGCGGCCAGTGCGTGCGGGGCGCCTGCGTCGTGCCGAAGCACATCTCGGCCGGCACCGATTACACCTGCGCGGTGCTCAGCGACGGCACGGTCTGGTGCTGGGGCAGGAACACCTGGGGCAACCTCGGCGACGGCACGCAGCAGCAGGATCGGCCGACGCCGCGGCAGGTCGTCGGCCTCGGCGGCGAAGCCGTCACGGTCGCGACGAGCATCTCGTCGGCGCGCTCGCACACCTGCGCGGTGCTGACCGACGGCGCCGTGGCGTGCTGGGGCGCAGGCAGCAGCGGGCAGCTCGGCGACGGCGAGGCGATGAACGCCCTCTCCCCCGTGCGCGCGAAGGACCTCGCGGGCGCGACCCAGGTCGCCGTCGGCGGGAGCCACACCTGCGCGGTCACGACGTCGCACGATCTCTGGTGCTGGGGCGAGGGCAGCTCCGGCCAGCTCGGGTACGGGGACGAGGCCGATCAGTTCGAGCCCACCGTGGTCCTCGACGGCGTGGCCTCGGTGAGCGCCGGCCTGTCGCACACCTGCGCGGGCATGATCGAGCGGATGGGCGAGCGCCTGATGAGCTGCTGGGGGCACAACGAGAGCGGTCAGCTCGGCTCCGGTAATTTCCAGCCGTCGAGCGTCCCGGTGACCATCGCGGGCCTCACGAGCGTCGCGATCGCGGCCGCGGGCGCCTTGCACACGTGCGCCGCGCCGGCGACCGGCGTGGCCTCCTGCTGGGGCGAGGGCGCGCAGTTCCGCCTCGGGACAGGCACCGTGAACATCGAGGCGGCGCCGCGCGAGATCCCGGATCTCGTGGACGTGAGCCGGCTCTCGCTCGGCGCGAAGCACTCCGGCGCGGTGCTGGCCAACGGACAGGTGCTGCTGTGGGGCGACAACACGAAGGGGCAGCTCGGCAACGGGACGCAGGACCCCGCCTTCACCCCGCAGCCGCTCGATCTGACCGACGTGATCGAGCTGGCCCTCGGGGCGGACCACAGCTGCGCGCTCAGGCGCACGGGCGAGATGCTCTGCTGGGGCGATAACCGGAACGGCGAGCTGGGCGACGGGACCAACGAGCCGCGGCTCGTGCCGACGCCCGTCAAGTGGCCGGTGCGGCCGTGAGGGAGGCTTCGCGCATCGCGACCGGCTGCGGGCAGCTGCTCCCGCGCCTCTCCGTGGCTCAGCGGCCCAGCTTCTTCTCGAGCATCTCCCGCACCTTGGGCGGGAGCGAGCGCCGGAACTCCTCCGGCGTGAGCGTGGGGCGGCGCTGTTCGTGCGAACCACCGTCGAGAGGCTGCACGGGCGACAGCATGTCCAGGAGCTCCTCTCGAGAAAGCTGCTCGATCATCTTCTCCATCACCTCCTCGTAGCATCGGCGGGCCAGCTCGTAGTCCTTCAGGACGGTGACGCCCTGCGACTCTTGAAGCGGTCCGACCTGCCGGTGCACGCCAAGCGCGGCCTTTTCGACCGGCTCCAGCGGCGAGAGCTTCTCCGGGGCGGTGACGTACGCCCGGGATAGCGCGTAGAGCGGGAGCTCCGCTGGGCTCCGTTGCCAGGCCTCTCGCGTCACGACGCCATGGAGTGAAAAGCCCCCGACATCGCCACACCACAGGCCGCCTCCGCTCGACCTGAAGGTACCTCCATGACGCTCGACTTGCTCGACAAAGTCTCGCCTGATGCCGTCACACGCGACCATCCGGCAGAGCTCGACCGGATCGAGCAGCCTGTTTCGCAGCATGTAGTGACAGCCATCCGCGAGCAGGTCCAGCACATCCTCTGCCTCGAGATCGCAAGTCGGGCGCTTGTGCAGGATGAGCGTGTGGGGGCGTAGGTGGTCGAAGATGCTGTGGAGCTTGTCTACGGCCCCGGCAGCGTTACCGACGAGGCGCAGGACCACCATGTCTGCCCAGACCGACGCCGCCCCGCTCAGCGAGAGCACCGGGGATAGTTCCCACCCTTTTGGCAAGTAGACTTCGAGAAGGGCAGCCAATCTCGGGGGCCCGGCGGTAATGAGCCTCAACGGAGGCAACTCGGGCTTCGTCATGGCCGGTAGATCTGTAGTCGAACCCGAGAGCGCGGGCCAGAAGAAATGGTGGAATCCCTGCCCGGTGTGCGGGCAAATCATCGCCGATTTTCACACGATAGACGGAGGCGGCGCGTAATACGCAGGCTCGCCTCCTGCGGCGTGCGAGCGTCGTGTCAGCGGGCGACCGTGCCTGGCGGCCCTGACGGTTCCTCAGTAGCCCTCTCCAGGGCTCGTCAGCGCTGCTCCGCGCCGGAGGCGCTCCCGCCGGATCGAAAAACCGACATCATCGCGGGCGCCTCCCCGGAAGAAAGAGGTATGAAACATCCCATGAGCGCGCCGCCCCGTTCCCCCGTGACCGCCGACCAGCTCCGCCCTGGCGATCCGTACGAGCTGTCCGAGGGGCGCCTCGTCGAGTGCCTGCCGACCGGGCGGCGCGGCGGTCGGAGCAACCTGGTGGGCGGCGAGGTGCTGGACACGGATCCCGCGGTCGAGGCCGCCGGCGTGGACATCGGCATCTCGCCGAGGCCGGAGATGCTGCGAGCGCCGGACATCGTGGTGGGGAGCATCCCCGACGAGCCAGGGTGGGCGACGGCCGCGCCGCCGCTCGCGGTCGAGTACGCGGACACGGGCCAGGACGAGGCGGAGCTGCAGAGCAAGATCGAGGAGCTGCTCGCGGCAGGGACGCGCTGGGTCTGGGTGGTGCGGCTGCAGGGGACGCGGCGGGTCGAGGTGCATGAAGCAGCGCCCGACGCACCCGAGCGCAACGCGCCGGCATCCGCGACGCATGGGGCGCCAGCGCCGCTCCCGGCTCGCGCGACGCCTCCGCTGGCGCCCGCCGCGCGAGCGGCAGCGCGCGTCTGGCCGCAGGTGCGGCAGCCGGCGCGCGTCGCGGTTGCCGGCGAGACGCTCGAGGCGCCCGGGGTGCTCCGGAACGCGGTTCCGGTCGAGGCGCTCTACGACCGGAGCGCCGCGCACGAGGCGACCCTGCGCAACCTGCTGCAGCGCAAGGGGTACGACGGTCTCGACGCGGTGCTGGACGAGGGGCGAAAGCAGGGGCGAGCCGCAGGCCTGCGCGCCGCCGTGCGGGACCTGTGTGAGCTGCTCGGCATCACGCTCTCCCCGGATCGCGAGGCGTCGCTCGACGCGATGGACGAGGCCGCGTTAGGCGCTCTGCGCGAGCACCTGAAGCGCGATCGCCGCTGGCCGTGACGATGAACCAGGCCGAACCCCAGGCCGTTTTGCTCCGCTCCTATTTGTAGAACGCCACGTCGTCGATCCAGATGTTGAATGGGGTGTGCGCTCCGAAGCGAAACTGGATGCCCCAGACCTTCGTCGGGTCGACCGCCTCGAACGCCTGGCCCCACCCTGACTGCTTGAGCTCGGAGAAGGCTACCTTGTACTGAGCCCAGCAAGGCGTCAGCGTGACTATCTTGGTGAAATGGTCGTCGCACTGGGTGCAGATGCCGCCTTTGTTCCAGGTCTGCACGTCGACGACGTCCACGAGCACCTTCGTCGAGGAGCCGCTGTCAGCACGGGCGAAGAAGGTGATGCCACGGAACTCGGAGGCGTCGTAGAGGCCCGGATTCGTCTCCGTCTGAGTGCTGTTCAGACGAAAGCCGAAGAGGGCCCCCCAGTTGGTGAACTTGTCGTCCGCCTCGGAATGCGCGGCGGACATGCTGCTGCCGCGCGGTGGGTCGAGGGAGGTCATGAAGAACGTCTCGTTCTTTCCGGGCTCTTGCGTGCCGAGGCCATCGTTCCCCACGAACCAGGCACCTCGCCGGGGGTTCTCGGCGTCGTTCAGGGAGATGATGGTGCCGTCGCCGTCCTCCATGTCGTCGATCGGCGACAGGTCCATGAGCTCGCCCGTCGGCGGCTCTTCTACGCAACCAGCTCCTGCGCCCCCGCCTCCGCCGTCACCGCCCGCGCCGCCGCCCCCGCCTCCGGTCCCCGCGTCTCCGCCCCCGGTCCCCGCGTCTCCGCCTCCGGCGCCCGCGCCTTCGCCTCCCGCGCCCGCGCCTCCCGCGCCCCCGCCGCCGTCGCCTCCCGCCCCTCTGTCTTCACCTCCCGCGCCCGCGCCTCCGCCGTCGCTCCCGAGCCCGTAGATCTTGTCGAAGCCGAAGATCTGGGCACACCCAAGCCCGAGCACCGCAATGGCGCACCCGCCGGACCACCGCGCAAAAGCCAGCATGCTGTTCAGGGTCATGACACCGCTCTCCGAGAAGCATCAACAAGTCACGACGTTGGCGACGCGCACCGCACCGTGGAGCGCCGCGGCCGCGACGCGAGCTGCCGCGGCAACGATCCGAGACAGCGTGTGACGGCACCTTTCCAGGCCAACCCCGTCGAATCGAAGCGGCTCGGCGATGCTGGGCGAGGGTCTCCTACATGAGATGCCGATATAAGGATGATTCCGCCATCGGCTGCGGACAACTCGCTTCCCACGTGTGCCAAAGAAGTATCTCCATCATGCCAAATATCATACGAAGATTTGCGAGACTACCCGTTTCACCTCGAAAGAGCGCGCGGTGGCTCTTCGGTAAGCGCGGCGTCGCGCCGCGATGCGATCGGTAACCGCCGACGAGGTGCGCTCCTGCCGGAATGGAGAAGGAGCGCTAGAAGAGCGAGGCGCGCGGCGCCCGGCGCGCGGCGATCCACGAGACGACGAGACGACGAGACGACGCTCGCCTCCGCGCGCACGAACCCTTCGAGCGCGGGCGCGGCGCACGCGGTATGCTGTGCAGCTTGCGGTCGAGGACTGTCCGGCGCCGGGTGAGCGCCGGATGCGGCGAAGGGGAGGCCGACGTCCTGAAGGCCTCCGTCGATGTACATCGCGGTGAGGTTCTGCCGCGCCACCTCGCGCTCCGTTCACGTGACCTCGGGGCCGCCGAAATCCACGACCTCGAGATTCGGCCGTCCACGGTGCATGACGCTGATCGCGCGCTCCGTGGGCATGGCGACCGTGATGTTGCGGTTATCAGCACACCTGCCAGATCGTCACGGTGCGCGTCGCCGGCGCGGATCGGTTTCCTCCGGAGTCGATCGCCTGGAGCGTGATCCTGTGCGTGTCGCCAAAGCATTCCCCCGAGTACAGCCGCGCGACCACGCTGCTCCCCCTCCCGAGCTCCGCCGGCTGGTCGCTCGTCCGGTCCGTGGTCCACACTAGGCTCTCGCCGCTCAGGGGGCCGTCCTCGATGTCCATCGCCGAGCCGACCAGCGTCACATCCTTGAACCACCTGGATCGCTCGCTGTCGTAGCCGTCCCACGGTTCGAGCTCCAGGTCTCCGGCGGGCGTCACGATGCTGGCGGCGGGCGGGTCGTCCGTGCAGGTCCTCGCGGAGATGAGCACGCTGTCGAGCGGCGTCGGGTCGTCGTAAGCGAGGAGCTCCACGCGAGAGGTCCCCTCCGCGAACGACGTCGTGAGGGACCTGCCCGTCCCGTGGCTCGCGCCGCTCGCGCGCCACCGGATCCGCGCGTCCGGCACGACCACCGAGCCGAACCCCGGATACAGGACCTCGGCCATCAAGGTCATCTCCTCGTTCGCGCAGACCTCCACCGCGCTCGCCGGCTGGGTGATGCGCCCGACCGGCCGCGCCGGCACCGGCGCGGCGGCGGTGACCTTGTAGACGTTGTCTTCGCCCATCGCCGCTCCCACGGCGAACTCGATGCGCTCTCCCGCCTCGGCGACGACGCGGTACGTGCGCCGCGTCGGCGAGGCGCTGACCGCCATCAGCCCGCCCTGGGCGATCGTCACATGACCGTAGGTGGTCGCGTCGGGCATCTCCAGCGTCACCGTGACCTCCTGCGGCACGGCCGGGGAGGCCGGCAATTGCAGCCGGTAGAAGTCGACGTCGGGGGCCGCGGTCATCGCCCGGTCGGCCGGCAAGGTCAGGATGGTCCCGCTGACCGATCGCCCGAAGGATAGCGGCGTCGCCGTCTCGGCGGTGTCGTTCCGCGCGAGGAGCTCGCTGAAGTTCAGCGACGCATCCGAGAACCCCAGGGCGGCCACGTCCGGCACGTCGGCCGCGGCCATGACCGCGGCGAGCGGGTTCACCAGCTTGCGGCGCCGATCGGGCTGGTCGGCGTAGCCGAGCGCCGCGAGCTCGGCGTTGCTGAACGTGTTGTCCGGCGACAGCAAGATCTCCTTGATGCGCGCGACGATCCGGGAGCGCTCCGCCGCGCTCAGGCCCTCGGATCGCGGGTTCAGGCGCCGATTCGCCGCCTGCATGTTGGCGATGACGCCGGCGATGAACGGCGCGGCGGCGCTCGTGCCGCCGAGCTCGCGGCGCACCCGCGGAGCGTCGATGTCGTCGACGCCCTCGGGCGCGAGGTACGCCGTGCGGATGGGGGCCCAGATGTCGACGCGGTCCCCGTAGAACTCCGCGTTGTCGAGCCCCGCGCCGACGGCGCCCGCCACGATCGTCTCGGGGATCATGGCCGGGACGATGCCCCAGCGCTCCGTCCTCGGGTCGCTCAGGTCGACGAGGCCGCGCACGATCGCGGGGAGCGACCCGCGCGACAGCGCGTTGCCGGCGATCGTCACGACGGGGACGCCCGCGGCGGCCGCGCTGCGGACGCCGGCGCTGATCGGGCCCTTCAGGTCGCCGAACGAGAGCGTCGCGACACAGGCCGCGGTGGCGACGGCGGCCGAGCCCAGCGCCGCGGCGCACGCGATCGCGCCGACGATCGGGATCGCGCTGGCCGCCGCGCACGTGGCCGCGGCGGCGGCGTGCGCTCCCGCCATGACGACGCCGCAGATCCCGAGGCGGCCTTCCGGCGCGCAGATGTCGACGTCGGGGCCGAGGTTCGTGAGGATCCGGCACGGATACCCGCCGCTGATGTTCACGACCGAGGCCCCCTGGGACACGGCGAGCTTGACGCCACGCCCGATCTCGAACGCATACGCGGCCGCGTCGTATTTGTAGAGCATCGGGACGGCGACCTGGCCCGCCACGCCCGCCGCGCCGATGCCGTTGTTCACCTTCGCCCCGATCGTCGCGACCACGCCGGTCCCGTGCCACGATCGCTTGCCGAAGAAGCTGTTGCCGACGGTCGGCGGCCCCCACGCGGCTCCGGGCCCGCAGCGGGCGCCGCCGAACCAGCCCGCGGTCATGTCGCACGCGACGACATCGCCGCGGTCCGGCCAGCGGAGATCGTCGGTCGGCGCGAACCCCGTGTCGAGGACGGCGACGTTGATCCGCTCCTCGTCAATCTCCCACAGCGCGTTGAACGCCCACACCGCCGGCACGTTCTCCACGCAAGGCCGGCTCGCGTCCCCCGGCACGCAGGGGAGCGGGCTGCCTCGCGCCGGGGTCATCTTCATCGAGTGCGTGAGGTGCCCTTCCTCCGTCGCCGAGATGACGGGCGCTCCCTGCAGCTGCAAGCGCGGGTTCACCCCCACCAGGTAACCGTCGAGCTGCAGCTTCATGGCGAGCGAGGCGATCTGCAGCGCGCCGGCGTCGCTCGCGTACAGCGGATCGTCTTCCCCGAGCAGCGCCCGCAGCGCGGCCGCGTCCGAGGCCCGCTCGCGGCTCGGGTCGACCTCGACGAGCACCGCGTCGCGGCCCCCCTCCTCGTCGCTCTCGAGCGTCGCCTTGACGCTCCCGCCGGTGTCCCTCAGGAACGCCTCGAGCTCGTCGCGGTCGGCTGGGTAGAGGACGAGCTCCCGCGTCGCGATCTGCACGGGCAGCCCTCCCCTGGGGAGCAGGGTGCCGTTCGGCTTCGCGCCCGCGCGGCCCTCGTCGTCGCTCATGGCGACGCCGGCGTCGACGGTCGGCGCTGCCGCCGCGGGGTCCGCGAGCAAGGCGAAGTCGACGACCACGTCCTCCTCGAGCGCGCCCTGCGGCGCCCGCGTCCTGTCGACGAAGTACTGCGCATAGAACAGCTTTCCTGGCAGCGCGCTGAGCACGCCGTCGTTGAGCGCACCGCCCTCGCCGGCCTGGACGCGGAGGGGGGCCGTCGAGGCGAAGCCGGCGCGCGAGGCGACGAGCTCGAGGAGCTCCACGTCACCCGTCTCCGGCGCCGCGAGGGCGATCGTCAGCGGCCCGGGGCCGAGGTCGACGCCCCCTGGATCGAGCGTCGCCGACACCGCGTCGCCCGCATCGTACACGACGCGGTCGAGGCGCAGCGCGAGCCTCGGCGGCCTCTCGACCGGGGAGAACGTCGCCTCGCTCGGCGGGCTCGGCGCGCCGCCGCGGCGCTCGCCGTCTCCGGAGCTGCAGGCCGCGACGGCCCCGCACGCCAGCAACATCCACCTGAAACACGGGCGCTTGAGCATGGATTCTTCCTCCTCCGGTGAGCTCGGCATTCGCGGAGAGCGCAGAGAGGCGGTGAGGCGTCCGCGAGGGCGACGGGCGTCGACGCGGGCCGGCGCCGCGTCGACATGGCGGTTCCCGCGATGCGCTGTCCGACGCGGCGCTCCGCGCACGGCGTCGAGCCGTGCGCCGATCGCTCCGTCACAGGCGGTAAGAGCAAACGCGGTGCCGCCCGCCCGTGCCTCGATTTCACGGCCGCCGTCTCGAGCGCGACGGCGGCGCCTGGAACCTCGCCTCGCGCAGGACCCTCGTCGAGGGCGAGCGCCTCCGCGGGGCAGCGGCCCGTCTCCGCGCCGTCCTGCGCCGCGGCGCGTCCATCTTAATTCGAGCGGCCCTTCCGGATAAGCTGTCGGCCGGAGCGATCATGTCCCGCACGCCCATTCCGACCTGGTGCTTCGCCGTGGTGCTGGTGAGGCTCCGGCAGCGCTTCCTGCTGGTGCACGAGCGCAAGCACGGCCAGCTCTGGTATCTGCCGGCGGGCCGCGTCGAGCCCGGGGAGACGTTCGCCGAGGCGGCGCGGCGCGAGGCGCTGGAGGAGACGGGCGTCCCGGTGGAGCTGGAGGGCATCCTGCGCATCGAGCACAGCCCGAGCCGCTACGAGTCGCGCTTCCGGGTGATCTTCCTCGCGCGCCCTGCGGACGGCACGCCGCCGAAGAGCCAGCCGGACGAGCACTCGCTCGAGGCGCGGTGGGTCACGCTGAAGGAGCTCCGGGCCTTGCCGCTGCGCGGCCCCGACGCGGAGTCGTACTGCGCCGACGTGCTGGCCGGGGCGCAGGTGTTCCCTTTGTCGCTGCTCGGGGCCGAGGGGGAGCCTCTCCTCGTGGGCGGGCGGTGAGCGGGCGCGCGTCGACGGGCCGCTGAGCCGGCGCACCTTTGCCGCGGCGTCCGCGCTCTTCTGCTGGGGGTCTCCTCGGGGCGGCGCGCCTGCGCCCGATCAGCCGATGTGGCCTGCGGATTTCCACTGCTCGAAGCAGCGCCCGGTGAGCGCCTCGAGCTCGTCGAGGAGCGCGGGCTCTCTCGTTTTGAAGTTGAAGCACGACTTGCCCTGCATGCGCTTCTTGAGCTCCGGGCTGATCCCGCCGAGCAGCTCGGGGTTCGTGTAGACCGGCATGAGGTAGAAGCTCGTGTAGGCCCGTCCTGCCCGCGCCGCGCCGAAGAAGAGCGGCTTTCCGTTCGGCGCCGTCGTGCGCGTGTCGAGGTAGTAGTTGTCGGGCGTGTCGTGCACGACCACGAGATCGCGCGCGTACCGCTGGAGGATGCTCCGCAGCGCCTCGAAGGCGCCGTTGCCGCCGTCGCCGCCCGCGCTTTTCGTGCCCCCTGCGGCGGAGGCGGCCTTGGTCGCACCCGCGGCCTTCGCCTTCGCGGCGCCGGCGGTCTTCGTGGTCTTCGCGGCGCCGGCGGCCTTCGTGGTCTTCGCGGCGCCGGCGGCCTTCGTGGTCTTCGCGGCGCCGGCGGCCTTCGTGCGCTTCGTCGCGCTGGCGATCTTCTTCGTCGTCTTCGTCGTGGCCACGCTCGAACCTCCTGCGCTGAGGGTACACAGCGCGCCGTGCGGCTGCCTATCTGCTCGCGCCGACGGCTCGACCGACGAGCTCACGTGAGCTTCAGCTTCATCCCCTCGTGGCTCGCCACGAAGCCGAGCCGCTCGTAGAACCGGTGCGCCCGCCGCCGCACCTTGGTCGACGTGAGCTGCACGCGGAAGCACCCTCGCCGCCGCGCCTCGTCGATGGCCCATCGCATCATCGCCTCGCCGATCCCGCGGCTGCGCAGGCTCGGATCCACGATCACGTTCTCGACCTGCGCCACCCGCCCCCCGAGGTACGCCACGTGCTGGATGATGGTCAGCTGGAATGCGCCGACGACGCGCCCTTCGAGCTCGGCGACGAGCAGCGCGTTGTTCGGATCCTCCGCGATGGCCGCGAGCGCCTCGCGGTAGCGCGGATCGAGCGGTGGACCGGGGTGATCCGTCTTCAGGATGCCCTCGTCCGGGATCGAGAAGAGCTGGACGACCGCGGGCAGGTCTGCCTCGGCGGCGCGGCGGATGGTGGGTGCGAGCTGCGGCTGGCTCATGCCCGGCATTCTGCCCGATCCCGCGCGGCGCCGGGCGCCGTGCAGCGCCCGCTCGCTCCCGGCGCGCGCGCGAGGCCCCGCCGAGAGGAGCTCGGCGACGCGCCGCATAAAAGCACCTTCGCGGGCAGGCCACCGCGCGCGAGCGTGCGAGCAGGAGAAAGAGCCGGGTTGAATCGAACTACAGGCTCTCTCTCTTCTCTATGTCTCTATGATTCGATTCGTGGCTGTGTGCCGTCTGGACACGAGCGATCAAGCCGTGCAGAGTCATCGCATCACGAATTCATCCGGAGGACAGTGTCGATGCGCGTAGTCAACACAGCCAGCATCCCCGCGATCGAGTCTCTCAAGGCGGATGAGCGTACCCTGCTCGGGCTGTTCAGGGACATTCGGAAACACGAGGAGCTCTCGGCTTTCCTGCCCGAGGCGTGCCGCCTCTCCCTGAGATGGGTGCGCCTCGCTCCGGGTCAGCCGACCAGGCCTCGTCAGCTCCCCGAAAAAGGCATGCTCGTCATCACCGACGGTTCGGGCGAGGTCATCGGAGGCTCGATCCCGAGGGTCCAGGCGGGGGACGTCGTGCTGGTGCCTCCCGACGGGCTTCAGGGGCTCACGGGCGGGGCGCCGGACGGGCTCTCCGCGATATCCATCCACTTCGAGGGAGAGGACGCCCGCTGGGACACGCCGTGCCTGTGCGCGACGGTCGCCCCGGGCGGCGCTCCCTCGGATCGATCGGAGTCTCCTCTGGATCGCCTCGTCGAGGAGAACGAGGCCCACGCGCGGGAGTTCGCCGGCAGCCCCCTCATGCAGCTCATCGGATCCGAGCGCGCGCTCGGCGACGACGTGAAGCGTCGGATGCTCGGCGCGCTCCAGATCTGGTCGAACGCCTTCCAGAAGGTCCTGTGTGCCCGGGTCGTGTTCGAGTCGCACCCCGCCGCGATCAAGATCGCCGAGCGTCATCTGGCCGAGGAGGTCGGTCACAACCAGCGGCTCGCCCGGATGCACGGCCCGTCGTCCTCGCCGTCCTGGGACCGGGGCATCGCCGCGGCGTCGTCCTGGTTCATCGAGCGGATGGGCTCGGCGTCCACCGAGGAGAGGACCGTCCTCATCCACTTCGTCATCGAGCGCTGCGCCGACATCCTCCTCAGCGCGGCCCAGCAGATCTTCCCCGACTCGGACTATTTCGCCACGCACGCCGAGGTGGACGCGGAGCACTTCAGGCTCGGGTACGAGCTCCTGAAGAGCCTCCCCGGCCTGGACATCGCCCCGCTCCGGGGCGCGCTGATCGAGGGCTGGCAGATGATGAACCTGATCTGCCAGCGCATCAGCGACATCGCCGAGCGCGGCTGCGGCGCGGCGCCGGAGCTCCCGGCGCCCGACCTCGTCGCCGGCGACATCCCGCGCGGGCGCGCGGCGCTGTCGATGGCTCCCGCCGCGGAGTGAGCTGCGGAGATCTCGGAGGTGAGGAGAAGATCTGCGGAGCGAGGACAAGAGAGGAGCCACGGAGGCGCAGAGGACACAGAGGGAACAGATGAGAGCTTTTCTCTCATCGATGTCCTTCGTATCGTCTGCGCTCTCCGCGGTCTCTCCTCGTTCGTGAGCCCGTGATCGCCCGTGGACCCGGCGTCAGCTCGCGGCCTTCACCACGTCGGTGATGCCCTGAACGCTCTTCGCGCTCTTCGCGAGCATCTCTTTCTCTTCCGCGGTCAGCGGCAGCTCGACGATCTTCTCGATGCCCTTGCCGCCGATGACGACCGGGACGCCCATGTAGATGTCCTTGTAGCCGTACTCGCCGTCGAGGTACGCCGCGGCCGGGAGCAGCCGCTTCTGGTCGAGCAGGTAGCTCTCGGCCATCACGACGGCGCTCGACGCGGGCGCGTAGTAGGCGCTCGTCCCCATGAGCTGCACGATCTCGCCGCCGCCCTTGCGGGTCCTCGCGATGAGCGCGTCGAGCTTCTCCTTGCTGATGAGCTCGGTCGCGCGCACGCCGTTGATCGTGCACGCCGACGGGATGGGCACCATGTCGTCGCCGTGGCCGCCGAGGACCATCGAGCGCACGTCCTTCACCGACACGTTCGCCTCGCGCGCCAGGAACAGCTGGAAGCGCGCGCTGTCGAGCACGCCCGCCATGCCGAGCACGCGCTCGCGCGGGAAGCCCGTGCGGCGCTTGAACTCGTAGACCATCGCGTCGATCGGGTTCGAGATGACGATCACCAGCGCGTTCGGGCAGTGCTGCTTCGCGCCGTCCGCCACGCTGCGGATGATCGGCAGGTTCGTCGCGACGAGGTCGTCGCGGCTCTGGCCCGGCTTGCGCGGGATGCCGGCCGTGATGATGAGGACGTCGGCGCCGGCGCAGTCGGCCCAGTCCGAGGTCCCCTTGATGGACGCGTCGTAGCCGAGCACGGCGCCGTTCTGCTCGAGGTCGAGCGCCTTGCCTTTCGCGAAGTCGGTCTTCTGGGGGATGTCGAAGAGCACGACGTCCCCGAGCTCCTTGCGCGCGATGAGGGCCGCGAGCTCCCCGCCGATGTTCCCGGCGCCGATGAGGGCGATCTTCTTTCGGTTTGCCATGGGCGGCCCCTTTACCACCCCCCCGGCCGGAGACCAACGGGGGTCCCGGGCGGGGCGCGGGGGGAGGAACTCGGCCGGGGTCTTCGGAAACCTGTCGACTCGGCTCCCGAGGCCGGGTAAGCCGCGCCCCATGGTCACCGAGGACGATCTGCGCACCGCGCTCGGCCGGGTGCTCGAGCGCACCTCGCTCGAGGGCCCCTTCGCCCGCTACGAGGGCAAGGTGCGGGACTGCTACACGACGCCGGACGGCCGGCGCCTGCTCGTCGTCACCGACCGCATCAGCGCCTTCGACCGCGTGCTCGGCACGCTGCCGCTGAAGGGGCAGGTGCTGAACCGGCTCTCCTCGTTCTGGTTCGAGCGCACGCGGGACGTCGCGCCGAACCACATGATCTCCCAGCCCGACCCGAACGTCCTCGAGGCGATCGAGTGCACGCCGCTGCCGGTCGAGATGGTGGTGCGCGCCTACGTGACGGGCGTGACCTCGACCAGCATCTGGACGCACTACGCGCGCGGCGAGCGCGTCTTCTGCGGCCACCGGCTCCCCGACGGCCTCCGCAAGAACGAGCGTCTGCCGCGGCCCATCCTGACGCCGAGCACCAAGGCGCCGAAGGGCGGGCACGACCTCTCCGCCTCGCGCGAGGAGATCCTCGCCCTCGGGACGATCGCGCCGCGCGACTTCGACGCCGCCGCCGAGATGGCGCTCGCGCTCTTCGAGCACGGCGCCCGCTTCTGCGCGGACCAGGGGCTGATCCTCGTCGACACGAAGTACGAGTTCGGCAAGGACCGGAGCGGGAACATCGTCGTCATCGACGAGATCCACACCCCCGACTCGTCGCGCTTCTGGTTCGCCTCGTCCTACGACGAGCGCTTCGCGGCCGGCCAGGACCCGGAGTCGTTCGACAAGGAGTACGTGCGCCGCTGGCTCGCCGCGCGCGGCTTCCAGGGCGACGGGCCGATCCCGCCGATCCCCGACGAGGTCCGGATCGAGGCGTCCCGCCGCTACATCGAGGCGTTCGAGCGGATCACCGGCGCGGCGTTCGTCCCCGACCTCGAGGACCCGGCCGTGCGCATCCCGCGCAACCTGGGAGTGTAGGTGGGCGCGGCCTCGCCCGTGCCCGTGCTAGCGTCGCGAAGAGAGCGCTTGGAGCAAAGCCAGTGAAAGCCGTCGTCACCGTCCGACTGAAGAAAGAGGTCCTCGATCCCCAGGGCGACGCCGTGAAGCGCGCCCTCACCTCGCTCGGGTTTCCGGGCGTGAAGGGCGTGCGCGTGGGCAAGATCATCGAGATCGAGCTCGACCCCTCGCTCGGCAGCGCGCCCGATCTCGAGGCGCGGCTGAAGAAGATGGCGGACGAGATGCTGGCGAACACGGTCATCGAGGACTACGAGGTCACGCTCGCGCCGTAGCCCCGCCGCGGCGCGGCCGCGGGCGGCGCTCACGCCTCGGGCGCGACGAGCTTCTTCGCCCAGAGGATCGCGTCCTTGCGGGCGCGGCCCACGACGAGGTGGCGCGCCAGCACGGCCGAGCGGCGGAAGCCGTTCGCGAGCAGGGCGGCGCACAGCTCCTGGTCGTCGGCGGGGGCGAAGGTGAACGTGCTCACGGCCTTCTCCTCGACGAGGCGCTCGCACAGGGCGCCGATGGCCGCCGTCGTGGCGAGCCGCTCCGACTCGTGGCGCGGCGAGGTGAGGATCTCGAGGAACGAGTTCCCGAAGCACGACTGCATCTCCCACGCCGCGTGGAGGGTGAAGCCGCCCCGCGCGGACAGCGCGTAGCCCGTCCGCACGGCGTCGCGCCCGAACGGCTCGAAGCCCGTGAGCGCCCGCCCGGCCCGCTGCGCCGCCGCGACCGCGCGCCGCAGCTCGGCGGCGCTCGCCGGCGCGATCTTGATCGCGGGCATCGGCCGCCCCTCGCCTTCCCGGAGCAGCCGCCTCGCGCGGGCGATGGTGCGCTCCGCGAGCAGGACCGCCGGCGAGCCCGCCCTGTCCTCGCCCTCGTCGTCGTCGCTCTCCTCGCGGAGCTGCGAGGACATCTGGGACACGACCGCCCCGAGGATCCATGCGTCGCTGCGCTTGTAGAAGCCGGGGATCGAGCCTTCCCGGACGAACCCGAGGCGGGTCCAGGTCGGCACCTCGTCGCGCTCGACCAGGGTGAAGATCTTCTCGACCCCCTCGCGCTTGGCGGCCGACAGGACGAAGTTCCGCTTCGACGGCGTCGGCCCCGCCCGGAAGTCGATGATGCGGAGCGTCCGGTGCCGTCGGTTGACCAGGAGACAGAGCGAAACAGCGTCGTTCCGGAACAGGAGCTCGTCGACACCGCTGCTCGACGTCGAAGACAAGTTTCTCGCGGCCATACCCCTCGTGCTCGGCGCAGGCGTGATGCCTCAGGTCACGCGGTCATTGCAGAATTGCAAATTGCAGATCTGCAATGCCCCCTAGCAGCCGGGGCCCACAGCGTCAACGATGTCGGTGAGGCCGAGGAATCAGGGGAGGGGGAGGGGAGGGGTGACGGGGAAGGTCAGGGGGCAGCGGCGAGCCGGCCCGCGTCGGCGGGCTTGACCCCGAGCGCCACGAGCGCGTCCTTGAGCTTGGAGCGCTGGAGGGAGATGCGGGTCGGCATCCCTCCGGAGATCTTGAAGGTCTCGAGGAAGTTCACCCCGCTGTCGAAGCGGGCGGCGAAGGTGACGCTGTCGTTGTCGACGACGACGGAGATGGGCGCGCGCTCCTGCCCGATGAGGAGGAGCAGGGTCTTGTCGTAGGGCCCGCCTCGCTGGGAGGCGTCGACGAGGACCAGGCCCGGCTCGACGCGCTCGTAGCGGAGCGCGATCCGGCGGGTCTCGGCTTCCATGACGGCGAGCTCGGCGCCGGCCGCGTCGATGGGGGCCCAGAGCGACGGGTCGGAGAGGCCGGACGCGAGGTGCCGGACGATGAGGCCGAAGAGGGCCTGGTCGCGGGGGCGGGCGCGGAGGGCGCGGTCCATGCGGGTGGCCACCGGCCCCGGGACGCCGATGCGGGTGTCGATGGCGCGGGCGTCGTCGTCGCAGCCGGGGTAGGGCTCGACGCCGCCGCGCATCCACTTGGCGCCGCTGGCGAGGCCGTCGAAGTCGACGTGGCAGACGAGGGTGTCGACGCGCCCGGCGCGGGCGACGACCTCGGGGGTGATCATCTCGGGGCAGGCGCCGTGCTCGGCCTTGGTCGACAGGACGAAGCGGGGGTCGCCCGCGAAGCGCGCGTGGTGGGCGCTGTCGTGGTGGTCGACCCAGGCGGCGAGCCGCGGCCCGAGCTCCTGGATGAGGGGGAGCGTGACGGTCTCGAAGCTCTTGCCCCCCGCCTCCGAGGCGAAGGCGATGTCGAGCACGGCGATATTGCCGCGCAGATCGCGGGCGCGGGGGAGCTTGCGGGGGGAGGCGAAGGCGAGGTCGAATCCGTGCATGGCGTCGCTTCCGGGGAGGCGGGCACCGCCCCGCCGGGCTGCCCGGCGCGAGCCGCGTCGGGCGCCTTGCTCCATACACCCGAAATGGCGCAAGCGCTGCGGCGGCGGACCTTTCTCGGGCGGGGCCTGAATGATCCGCTAGGATGATCCGACCAACGGCAGGGATGGCTCGGCGCTCCCGGGCGTTCCAGCAGTGCGCCGCCGCGCAGGAGGCTGGCGGCTCAGGCAGACGCGACAGGAGGGGACCGCGCCCGGGATCGCCGCGAGCGGGGCTGCCCGTGTACGTCGGAGGAAGTGGATGAGAAGCGACGTTCTGGGACTTGGTCTTCTGGCTCTTGGGGGGGTGCTCTGCGGCGCCGGGCTCCCGGGCGCGCCGGCCGTCTCCGAGGCGAGGGCAGAGCCCGCTCAGGTGGCGGTGTCGGCCGCGCAGGCGACGGGCGCGGCGGTGCAGGCGGCGGGGGCGGCCGCGCCGGCGGTGACGGGGCCCGCCTGCAAGCTGAAGGGGACGGCGCCGGTGAGCAAGGGCGCCAAGCTCTACGACGCGCCGAGCGGCGGCCGGACGGTCGCGAACTTCACCGGCGCGCTGGTCCCGATGACGCTGAGCGCGATCCCGGCGGACCCGCCTTCGGGCCGGGCGAGGCTGAGCACGTCGGACAGCGGGCCGGCGCTGCGGATCGACGGCTACGTCGCGCCCTCGGACATCGCGGTCTACACGACGCGCGACGTCCCGGTCATCCAGGGGCACATCTGGATCTCGAGCGCGCAGAAGGTGAAGCTCGTCGCGGCCACGGGCGACTCGCTGCGCGCGGAGCTCTCGATCTCCGGGTCCGAGGGGCAGACGGCGCGGGCCTCGGCCTCGTGCGACGCCTTCTCGCTGCAGCGCAGCGTCCCCGCGAAGATGGAGGTCCCCGGCAGCGCCCGCGGCTACCTGATGAAGACGTCGACGATCGAGCTGTTCGATCGCCCGAACGGCGACGTCATCTTCACGCTGAAGATGCTCGAGGGGACGGCCCAGCTCTTCTGGAGCACCGAGGCGAAGAACGGGTTCGTCCACCTGATGTCGCGGGGGGATCTCACGATCGACGCCTGGGGGCGCCTCAAGGATCTCGAGGCGCTGAAGAAGGGCGAGATGATGGACCAGTACATCCCGCCGACGACCGCGGTGGCCGGCGCGCAGCTCGCGCTCGACAAGGCGCCGCCGATCGTGAAGGCGACGCGGTCGATCCCGGTGCGCGCGCGGCGCGACGAGAAGGAGAAGCCGGTCGGCGAGATCGAGGCCGGCGCGGAGATCTACCTGCTCGAGACGGTGGCGGGCTGGACGAACGTGCTCCCGAAGGCGCTCGGGATGACGCCGCCGGACGAGGGCGGCTTCTGGATCCCCGCCTCCGAGACGCCGAAGTAGCGAGGGCGCGCGGGCCCGCGGCGGAGCGCGGCGGGTCCGACCGGACGACGCGCCGCAGCGCGGTCAGGTTCGCCGCGGCGTCCGGCTCGAGGCGCTCAACTCTCGAGAGCTCGGCCGCCCGAGGCGACTAGGATGGCGCGCATGAGCCGTTCGCCGTTTCGTTCCCGGCGGCCTCGCGTCGGCGCCGTCGTCGGGGTGATCGCAGCCTCCTCGACCCTCCTCGGCAACGCCGCCGCGCAGGTCGCGCCCGTGGTGCTCCCGCCCGCGGCGGGCCAGCAAGCGCTCGCCGTCCGCATCGACCCCGGCGGCATCACCGCCCGCGCCTGCCCCGCTGCGGCCGCGTGCGCGCCCGACGGCGGCAAGGTCCTCACCGTGCCGTCCGATGTCGCGCCGTTGCTCGGCGGCGCGCGCGTCGTGCCGATCACGCTGGCCGACGGCAAGCACCTCGCGAAGATCGAGGCGCCGGCCGCGGGCAAGCCGGCTCCCGCGAGCGCGCCGGGCGCCGCGGGCGGCAGCTGGGCGATGCTGGTCGCCGCGCCGCTCGCCGGGAAGGGGACGGAGCCGATCGTGCTCTGGAGCGGCTGGACCGGCGTCGCGACCGGGGAGCACGGCGAGGGGCGGAGCGACGCGGTGGTCGTGGAGCCGCTCGGCAGCCGCAGCCGCGTGCTCGTCGGGCAGCTGCGCGAGGACGTGACGATCTGCGGGCGGCCGGCGCTGGTCGGCGCGAGCGAGGTCGATCCCCGGACGATGACGCTCCTCAAGGGGGCGAGCTTCCAGAACCTCCCGGCGGAGGAGCGCCGCGCCGCGGGCAAGCTGGTCGCGGAGCGCCGCGAGGCCGACGCGGCGGCGCCCGCCTTCCGGCTGCTGCGCCCGACCGCGGCCTCGAGCGCGGTCGGCAAGCGCTTCGCGGAGATCGCCGACGGCGACCCGAAGACCGCGTGGTCCGAGGGCAAGGCGGGCGCGGGCCGGGGCGAGTTCGTGTCGTTCTCGTCGGCCGACGAGGTCGGGATCACGGGCCTCGGCCTGCGCATCAAGCCGCAGGACGGCGTCGACGGCGGCGCCGCGCCGCGCACGCTCTTCGTGGCGACGCCCGATCGGCTCTTCCAGGTGAGCCTGCCCGAGGACGCGTGGCTCAAGGAGCCCGCCGGCTACGAGGTGAAGCTCCCCGAGGAGATCAGGGCCTCGTGCCTCGCCGTCGTCCTCGACGAGGCGTACGCGCCGCGGGGCGCGGGGGACCGCGGCGCGCCGTCCGCGCCGGAGGTGCGCGTCACGATCGCCGAGGTCACGGCGCGCACCGCGTTCGACGGGCAGGGCTCGGGGGCGCTCGTGGGCGCGCTCGCGGGCGGCGGCGAGCGATCCAGGGCGGCGGCGGCGCTGCTCGCGCGCAGCGGGCCGGAGGCCGTCGAGGCGGCGATCGCCGGTTACGACAAGCTCGACGCGGCGGGCAAGCAGCTCGCTCGCGGCGTGATCGACACGGCGCCGTGCGCGGTGCAGATCCCGTTCTTCACCGCGCGGCTCGCGTCAGGCGCGGCGACCGCCGCGCGGTCTACGTCCGCCGCGCCGGGGCGCGCCCCGCGCGCGGCGGCGGCCGAGCCCGATCCGGAGCTCCACCACGCGCGCGATCGCATCCGCCGCTGCGGGCGCGCGGCCGCGCCGGCGCTCGCGGAGATCGTGAAGGGGGGCGCCGCCACGGCCAAGGTGGCGGCGGCCCGCGAGCTCGCGCTCGTGGCGCCGGCCGAGGCCATCCCGGCGCTGCTCGACGCCCTCGCCGGGGCGCGCGGCGCGACGCGGCGGGATCTCCGGGCTGCGCTCGCGCTGGCGGCGCGGAGCGAGCGGGCCGCGCCCGTGGTCGAGGAGGAGGTGCAGATCGATCGGCTCCGCGCCCGCCCGGAGGGCGCGCAGCTCGATCTGCTGCGCGCGCTCGGGCCGGCGCTCGGGCGCGTGAAGGGCGGCGGCGCGGCGTTCCAGGCGCTCGCCTCGGCGGCGCCCGCGCCCTTCGAGCGGCGCTACCTGCTCCAGGCGCCGGCCGCGGCGCTGGCCCGCGCCGGCGAGGCGCCGGCGGAGGCGTACCTCCGCGCGTCGCTCCGGAAGGACGCGGATCCGCACGTGCGCCTCCGCGCCGCCGAGGTCGCGGCGGAGGTGCCGGCCCTCGCGCCGGATCTGCTCGCGGCGGCCTCCGATGCGGACGTGCGCGTGCGCGAGGCGGCGATCGTGGCGCTCTCGCGCGCGGCCTCCGCCGGCGCGAAGCTGCCGGCCGGCGCGGCCGAGGCGCTCTCGGCGCGGCTCGCCTCCGACCCGTGGACGTTCGTCCGCGGCGGCGCCGCGCTCGCGATCGGCGCGATGCCGGCGACGCCGGCGGGCGACCGGGCGCTCGTCGGGGCGCTCGCCGACCCGTCGCCCGAGGTGCGCCGGCACGCGCTCGACGGCCTCGGCGCGCACCGGGCCACCGCGCACATCGAGGCCGTGCGCGACCGGGCGGAGGACAAGGAGGAGGACGTCGAGGTGCGCGCGCGCGCGATCCTCGCGCTCGGGGCGATGTGCGACGCGAGCTCGGTCGACCTGTGGACGCGGCTCGCGCTGCGGGCGAAGGCGCCGATCGGCGAGCGCGATCAGCGGCTCGGCTCGGCGGCCCTCGCGGCGCTCGGGGCGGTGCACCCGGCCGATCTGCCCGCGCGCCTCAAGCCGCTGCTCGACAAGGACACGCCCCACGGCCTGCGCGAGACGGCGAGGGCCGCGCTCGCCGCGGCGCCGCAGTGCCGCCGGTGAGGCCATCAGGCCGGGGGCACGGCCAAGCTCGCGACCCACGACCCGGGTGATCGGCGTCGCGCGCTCGCCCGCGCGGAGCTCACCTCATCGCGCGCCGCGGCCGGTCCGCCGCGGCAGCACCGCGCGGGCGCGCGCGAGCCACTCCGCGAGCGAAGCGGCGTCCGGGGGCACCGCGTCGAGGTCGGCGTCCTCCGCGACGCGCACCATGGCGGCGCCGTCGCCCGGCATCATGCCTTTCGCCGCGAGCATCGCCTGCGCCCGGAGCGGCGACAGCTCCTCGGTCGCCTTCTCCCCGAGGAGCGCGAGGATCCAGCCCTCGAGCGCCGGCGCGGCCACGCCGCCGATCACCTCGGGCGGCGACGACAGGCTCGACGAGACGCGGCGGATGCCCTCCGCGATCGCCTCGCGACGCGCCGGATCGCGGTCGATGTCGCGGGAGAACGCGAGCACGTCGCACCCGGCCTCCTTCGCGTCGAGGGCCGCGCCGAGCACGTGATGCGTGTCCTCGTGGGCCGCGCCGCGCGCCTGGTACTTCCGGATGCTCTTCCACTCGCGGGCGCCGCCGACGACCCACCCGTTCGGCTGGACGCGCGAGAGCAGCGTGAAGAGCACGCCGGGGTGCTTGTCCGACTGGTAGGCCGGGGCTCCGGCGCGGCTGCCGAGCTCGTTCTCGCCCTCGCCGACGAGGAAGACCCGGGTCCTCTCGAGCGGCTTCATCACGGCCGCGTGCCTCCGCCGAGGAGCGCCGCCTCGTCCGCGCCGTTGGCGTAGCTGAGCCAGAGCTCCCCGAGCGCGTACACCCGCGCCCGGTCCTCGAAGCCCGGCGTGTGCAGGATGCGCGTGGCCCTCATCCCCTGCTCGCCGGCGCGGGTGATGACCGTGACCTCCTCGGGCTGGAGCTCGTTCACGACGAGCGGGCTGTGCGTCGCGAGGAGGACCTGGGTCTTCTCGGAGACGAGCCGCAGCGCGCGCATCACGTCGGCGATGCGCGCGGGGTGGAGCCCGTGCTCGGGCTCCTCGACGAGGAGCAAGGGCGTCGGATCGAGGTGCGGCAGCGCCGCGAACGCGAGGTAGTAGAGCATGCCCTCGCTCATCAGCGCCGCGGGCACGACGGCGCCGCCCTCGAGCTTCACCCCGATGGCCTTCGTGGTGGAGCTCGGGTTGGCGAGGTGGATGCTGCGCACGCTGGGAAAGAGGCGGGTGAGCTCCGCGTTCAGCTCGATGTAGGCCGACAGGTCGCGGCTGATGACGGCGTCGTAGAGGGCCGGCAGGCCGGTGCCGCGCTCGTCGGCGAAGCAGAGCGGATGCCCGTCGGGGATCAGCGGGTGCGGGGCGCGCAGCGCGTCCGGGTCGAAGCGCAGCATCTGCGTGCCGCGCAGGGCCTGGACGATGTCCGGGGCGGGGCGCTCGGGGCTCGGCCCGCCGCTCGCGTCGTCGTCCTCGTCCGCGTCGTCGAGCAACGAGGGGGGCTCCAGGTCCCTGGGGAACGACGTCGAGCGGACCCGCCCCGCGGCGTCGAGCTCCACGCGCCACGTCGTGGTCGCCGCCGACACCTCGAACACGGCGCCGCCGAGCGCCCTGCTCGCCGGGGCGCCGCGCCCGAGCGGGTCCGGCGCCGGCGCCCCGAGCGCCCGCTCGAGCACGGAGGAGAGGGTCCGGAGCGCTCGCAGCACGGTGCTCTTGCCGCTGTCGTTCGGCCCGATGAGCGCGTGCAGCGGCGTGAGCTCCAGGGTCGTATCCTGGACGCAGCCGTAGCCCTGGATGCGGAGCTGCTCGACGTAGGGTCGGTCCATCGAGGTCGACGCCAGCATACCCGCGCGCGCGCCGGCAAGAAACTTGGCCCGTCGTCGCCGGCCCCTCTACGCCGCGGTCATGCGCCGCCTCCCGTCGATCGCGGTCCTCCTCGTCGCGCTGGCCGTGCCCCTGGCCGGCGGCCTCGGCGCGCGGCACGCCAGCGCCAGCGTGGCCTACGCGTCGCCCTACACATTCGAGCAGACCTTCGGCACGGCGCTGCGCCTCGTGCGCGTCGATCTCGGCTTCAAGCTCATCGAGAAGGACGTCGCGAGCGGCTACCTGCTCTTCGAGTACAGGAGCCCGGAGAGCGGCGGCAGGGCGACGCAGGGCGCGATCGAGGTCGTGAACGGCGGCGCCGGCGTGCACGTCGCCGTGCAGCTCCCCGCGATGCCGCAGTACCACGAGCAGGTGCTCCTCGACGCCCTCGTGAAGAAGCTCGCCGCCGAGCACGGCGATCCGCCGAAGAAGGCGCCGCCGCCGCCCGCCGACGCGGGCGCGCCGCCGCCCACCGACGCGGGCGCGGCCCCCTGATGACGTCGTCCCCGCTCCCGCGCAGATCGTAGGCCCTCCTCGAGGGCCGGGCAGCTCGCCCTAGCCGCTGCGCCGCACGTACTCGAAGTCGACGGGCTTGCCCTTGAGCCCCTTCGCCGGCGCGGCGATCCAGTTCGCCATCTGCTTCGGATCGAACACCGGCTTCTCCATCAGGCTCTTCACGTACGCCTCGTCGCTCGCGGTCGGCAGCCACGCGTCGCGCCGGCGCTCCCACTCCTCCTTCGAGAAAGGGTTGCCTTCGACGTCGAAGTGGAGCCCCGCGTAGATCCCCGAGCTCCGGTGGAACCGCCGGCTCGGCAGCCTCAGCCTGAACGGCACGCCCGCCTCCTCGATCACCCGGTTCATCTTGTCGATCCCGCGCTGCGAGTCGCTCACGTACTCGTCGCGCAGCACCTCGTTCATCGCGTTGCGGAGCGGCACCTCCTCGCGCCGCCACCCGGCCACCGCGCCGCCCGCCGCCGCGACGGGGACGTCGATCGGGTATACGCCCTCGATCGCCCGGTGATCCTCGTACGACTCCTCCTTCGCGCGGCCCTTCACGCTCGACGCGAAGAACGACGCCGCGTTCGAGGAGATCTCCCCGCCGAACAGATCGAGCGACAGCGAGTACCAGAGGTTCAGGTACTTCTGCATCGTCGGCAGATCGATGCCGCCCTCGGCGCGCGCGTCCTCGTTCTTGTTGCGCTTCATCAGCTCGCACGTCCGCTGGACGACGCGGAGCAGGCCCGTCTCGCCGACGAACATGTGGTGCGCCTCCTCGGTCAACATGAACCGCGTCGTGCGCGACAGCGGATCGAAGCCGCTCTCCGCGAGCGCGAGCAGCTGGTACTTGCCGTCCCGGTCCGTGAAGTAGGTGAACATGAAGAACGAGAGCCAGTTCGTGCACGGCTCGTTGAAGGCGCCCAGGATCCGCGGCTTGTCCGGGTCGCCGCTCCGCCGCTCCAGGAGCGCCTCCGCCTCTTCCCGGCCGTCGCGGCCGAAGTGGCTGTGCAGGAGGTACACCATCGCCCAGAGGTGCCGCCCCTCCTCGACGTTCACCTGGAACAGGTTCCGCAGGTCGTAGACGCTCGGACAGGTCTGGCCGAGCAGCCGCTGCTGCTCCACGCTCGCCGGCTCCGTGTCCCCCTGCGTCACCACCAGCCGGCGCAGCATGTTCCGGAGCTCCCCGGGCACCTCCTGCCACGCCGGCTCGCCCAGGTGATCGCCGAAGCCGATCTTCCGGCCTTGCACCCGATCCGCGAGGAAGATGCCCCAGCGGTACTCGGGCATCTTCACGTAGTCGAAGTGCGCCCACCCCTCGTGGTCGACGCTGATCGCCGTGCGCAGGTAGATGTCGTCCGCCTGGAAGCCCTCGGGCCCCGTCTCCCGCCACCAGTCGAGGAACTTCGGCTGCCACGCCTCGAGGGCGCGCTGGAGCTTCTTGTCCGACGCGAGGTCGACGTTGTTCGGGATCCGCTCCGAGTTGATGACTGCGCTCACGTCCGCCTCCAGTCGAATTCGGGGCGCTCCGGGCGCCCGTACATGGTCAGCGCGCCCCGCTGGCCCACCGCGTTCGGGCGCTGGAAGATCCAGTTCTGCCAGGCCGACAGCCGGGAGAAGATCTTCGTCTCCATCGTCTCCGGCCCGCAGAAGCGCAGGCTCGCCTCCATCCCGGTGAGCGCGTCGGGCGACAGGCTCACGCGCTCCTCGATCGCGAGCCGCACCTCGTCGTCCCAGTCCATCGCGTCCGGCGCGAAGGTGCAGAGGCCCTCCTCCAGCGCCTCCTCGGCGGACAGGAGGCCCGTCCGCTCCTTCAGCGCGGCCACGCGCTCCGGCGCGCCCAGGAAGCGCGACGCGAGCCGCGTCAGGCCGTTCGACATCGCGAGCGGACCGAAGTTGAGCGGGCCCAGCGCGACCGTCGCGGGAGACGCGCGCGACGCGTCGTCGTCTCCGCCGTCCAGCATGTAGGACCGGTCCGCCGCGAGGGCGAGCTCGAACAGGCTCCCCGCGAAGCACGAGCCCGGCTCGATCAGCGCGAACACGCTGCGGGCCGTGAGGTCGAGCCGCTTGAGCACGCGCCGCATGTGGAGCAGGACCTCCTTGACGAACCAGTCGTCCCGGGCCGCCCACAGCGCCTCGTCCGCCGCCCGCACCGCGTCCGGCGCGCCGGCCGTCCGGAGGAGGACGAGGCCCACCGTGGGGTGGTTGAAGCGGAGGTCGAGGAGCGCGTCGTCGAGCTCGCGGAACGCGCGGAGCGCCCACAGGTCCGCGCCCGCCCGGCGCATCCCGGCGGCGTCCGACGGCCCCTCGCCGTCCGGCCCGAGCACGCGGATCTCCGCCGTCCGCGCGGCGCGGTCGACCTTCAGCGAGACGTGGCGGTAGTCGCAGGTCGACACGCCGCCGTCGTCGGCGCGCCGCGGATCGAGCGGCGTGAGCGTCACCCCGGGCCCCGGCCGGTCCGGCGTCGCCGCCGCGAGCTCCGCGGCGCGCTGGGCCACCGCCTGATCGAAGCGGCTCCTCGGGATCGCGCGATCGACGAGCCCCCACTCCTGCGCGCGCTTGCCGCGCACCCCCTCGGCCAGCGTCGAGAACACGTCCGCGAGGTCGCGCCGCACCTTGCGCTTGTCCACGAGCCGCGTGAGCCCCCCCGTGCCCGGGAGCACGGCGAGCAGCGGCGTCTCCGGGAACGAGACGGCGCTGCTCCCGTCGTCGCAGAGGAAGATCTCCTCGCACGCGAGGGCGAGCTCGTAGCCGCCGCCCGACGCGACGCCGTTCAGCGCCGCGAGGTAATGCTGCCCGCTCTCGGAGCACGCCTCCTCCAGCGCGAGCCGCGTCTCGTTCGTGAACTTGCAGAAGTTGACCTTGAACGCGTGCGACGACGACCCGAGCATGTAGATGTTCGCGCCCACGCAGAAGATCCGCGGCTGCGCGCTGGTCACGACCACCGCCTTCACCTCGGGGTGCTCGAAGCGCAGCCGCTGCACGACGTCCGCGAGCTCGATGTCGACCGCGAGATCGTAGCTGTTCAGCTTCAGCTGGTAGCCGGGCCGCATCGGCGCGTCCTCGTCGACGTCCATCGCGACGCGCGCGATCGCCCCCTCGAACGAGAGCTTCCAGTGCCGGTACCGGCCCGGCTCCGCCTCGAAGCGGACGGGCGAGCCCTCGCCGGATGAGCCCTCTTCCCGGGCTCGGGTCTGCGGCGACGACGCCGCGGAAGGAGAAGAGGTGGTCGCTTCCATACCGACGAGCCCACCATCGCGACGGGCTTCAGTCAAGCAGTATAGTTCTTGATGAACAGGTTCTCATGAAATATAGTGCAGTATCGAGATGCCACCCCGCCAGACATCGCCCCGGGAGCGACCCAAGCAGGGCCCGGAGGCCGCCGCGGACGACGCCGGCGCGTCGCCGATCCTCGCGCACCTGGCCGGGCGGCTCCGGCAGCGGCGCCAGGAGCTCGCGCTCACGCTGCGCGAGCTGGCTGAGCTCGCCGGGGTGAGCGAGCGCTTCCTGGTCCTGCTCGAGAGCGGGCGGGCGAACGTGTCCGTGGTGAAGCTGGAGGACATCGGCCGCGCGCTCGGCACCTCGGCCGCCGCGCTGCTCGCGGAGGGCGAGCTCGCCCCCGAGGAGGCGCAGCGCGGCCCGGCCTCCGGCGAGGCGGGGGCGGGCGGGGTCCTCGTCGCGCTGCTCGGCCTGCGCGGGGCCGGCAAGACCACGATCGGCGGCCGCGCCGCGGCGCGGCTCGGGGTGCCCTTCCTCGAGCTCGACGGGCTCGTGGCCGCGCGCGCGGGGATGAGCCTCGCGGCGCTGTTCGAGATCCACGGAAACGCCTACTACCGCCGCCTGGAGCGCGAGGAGCTCGCGCGGCTCGCCGACGCCCGCGCCCACGGGATCATGGCCACGGGCGGGGGCCTCGTGACCGATCCGGCGACCTTCGAGCGGCTGCGGCGCTGCGCGGTGACGGTCTGGCTGCGGGCGAAGCCCGAGGACCACTGGCTGCGCGTCGTCGAGCAGGGGGACGCGCGCCCCATGGCCAACCGGGCCGACGCCATGAAGGAGCTCCGGGCGCTCTTCCAGGCGCGGCGCGCGCTCTATGAGCAAGCCGACTTCGTGGTGGACACGTCGGCGCTCGGACTCGCCCGCTCTGTCGATCGCGTGGTCAAGATCGCCCGTGAAGCTGGTAGAAGGGACGCGACGCGCTCGCCTTGAGCGGGGGCGCGTTCCCCCCTCCCATGTCCATGCCGCGCATGAAAATTCTCTTCGTGGTGTCCGAATGCGTCCCCTTCAGCAAGACCGGCGGCCTCGCCGACGTGGCGGGCGCGCTGCCGATCGCGCTCGCCGCGGCGGGCCACGACGTGCGCGTCGTGATGCCGGCCTACCGGGGCGCCAAGCGTTACCTCGCCCGCCAGATCGAGCGCGCCGAGCAGCAGGCTCGGGGCAGCGCGGCGGTCGCCGCGCCGGCGGTGGCCGCGGCGGCCGCCGGCCCGTCGGCCGACGTTGCCGAGGTCGCTCCCCCGGCGGAGGCCGCGCCGGCGGCCGCCGCGCCGGCCGACGCGCCGGCGCTCGCCGCTCCGCAGGGCGGGGACGCGCCGGCTCCGGCGGAGCGCTTCATGCCGCGCCGGCTGCCGGAGCCGCTCGGCATCCCGCTCGGCACGGGCGAGGCGTGGACCGCCGTCTGGGAGACGCGCCTCGATCCCGAGACCCCCGGCGCGCCCGCGCCCCGCGCGTACCTGCTCGAGCACGACGTGCTCTACGATCGCGACGGCATCTACGGGGACGCGCACGGCGAGTTCGGCGACAACCTCGCCCGCTACGCGCTCCTGTCGCGCGGCGCGCTGCAGCTGTGCCACGCGCTCGGCTTCTGGCCGGACGTCGTCCACGTCCACGACTGGCAGACCTCCCTGGTCCCGCTCTACCTCAACGTCCTCGAGCACCGATCGCCGCTCGCGCGCGCCGCGTCGGTGCTGACGATCCACAACCTCGGCTACCAGGGGTGGTTCAACAAGCACCAGCTCCCCACGACGGGGCTCGGCTGGGATCAGTTCCACAGGTTCTGCCTGGAGGCGTACGACAGCATCAACCTGCTCAAGGCCGGCATCTACAACGCCACGCTCGTCTCCACGGTCTCGCCCAGGTACGCGCAGGAGATCCAGACGTGGGAGGGCGGCGAGGGGCTCGACGGCGTGCTCCGGGATCGCGGCACCGACGTGATCGGCATCCTCAACGGCATCGACGATTCGATCTGGAACCCCGCGACCGACCCCCACATCGCGGCGACGTACTCGGCCGAGGACCTGAGCGGCAAGCGGCTGTGCAAGGCGGCGCTCCAGCGCGAGATGGGCCTCGAGGAGCGCCCCGACGTCCCGCTCCTCGGGCTCATCAGCCGCCTGGCGACCCAGAAGGGGATCGACATCCTCGCGGGCGCGCTCGACCACATCCTCTCGCTCGACGTCCAGCTCGTGGTCCTCGGCTCCGGCGAGCGCTGGGCCGAGGACCTCTTCTCGCGGATCGCCGGCTCGAGCGACCGCTTCCGCGTCTACGTGGGCATGAACGAGGGGCTCGCCCACCGCATCGAGGCGGGCTCCGACCTCTTCCTCATGCCGTCGCGCTACGAGCCCTGCGGCCTGAACCAGCTCTACAGCCAGCGCTACGGGACGCTGCCGGTCGTGCGCGCCGTCGGCGGCCTCGACGACACGGTCGAGAACAACGTCACGGGCTTCAAGTTCGAGGAGATGTCGTCGATGGCGCTCGGGAACACCGTCGCCTGGGCGGTGCACCTCTACCGCGCCGACCCGGCCTACTTCCGGACGATGCAGCTGCGGGCGATGAAGAAGAACTCCGGCTGGGCGCAGGCGGCGCGGCAGTACGAGGCCCTCTATCGCCTCGCCATCTCCCGCCGCACCGGCCGCCCGTTCTGATCGCGCCCGCGCCCCCGGCGGGGGGCGCGGCGCGATCAGCGGCCGCGGGCGCGCCTCCCTTCCGGGGAGCGCCGCCCGGGGCGCGCTACTCCTTCTCCGGCTCGGCGGCGGGCGCGGCGGGCGCGGCGGGCGCCGCCGGCTGCGCGGCCCCGGCGGCCTCGCGCGTCGCCGCCTGGCCCTTCGCCATGAGCGAGCGCGAGAGCGCCCGGTGCTTCCCCTCGACCACCGACACGAAGCTCGTGACGACCGGCAAGAACAGGGCGGGGGAGGAGATCCCCTGATCGGTCAGCTTCGGCTCGGCCGCCTTCACGTCGCGGATGAAGCCCTCGAGCGCCGGGGTCATGATCTTGGCCCACGGGTCGGTCTGATGGCTCGTGCCGTGGGTCTTGAGCGCCGCCGTCGACGTCTCCACCTTCTGGAGCGCGGTCTTCGCCGCCGCCGGGTCGACGTTCTTGCTGGCGAGGATCACCATGAGCGCGCGCGCGTCCTCGAGGGCCGTGATCGCCGCCTTCTGGCCCTCCTCCGCCTTCGAGAGGTCGGGCAGGTGGGACGAGTGCCACGCCGACACCGCGAGGCCGAGCTTGTCGGAGTGCGCGTCGAGCTTCTGGAAGTCGGCGATGAGCTTCGCGTGGAGCTCCTTGCCCTTCGCGAAGCTGTCCTTCTTGTACTCCTCGCGCTGGTAGTAGTTGGCCGCCGTGGCGATGTTCTTCGCGAGCTCGGTCGCGAACGGCGCGTACTCGGCGAGCGCCGCGTCGACGTCCGGCATGGCCGGCTCCTTGAGGCTGAGGGCGACGGTGCAGGCCCGCGCGTTGCGCTCGTGCGGGGCGCGCGCGCTGAAGTTGAACGGCCGGCGGTCGTCCTTGCCGGGCGGCGTCGGCCCGGCCTTGGCGGAGCCGGCGGCTGCGCTGCCGGACGCCGCGGCCGCGGCCGCGCCGGGCACGGGCGGCTTGGCGGGGAGCAAGCCCTTCGGGGCGTCGCCGGCCTTCGCCTGGTCCTCGGTGCCGAACTTCGGGATCTTCTTCTCGCTGGGCTCGTCCTTGCCGAGGCTCGCGAGGTACGCGTCGCGGGCCTGTTTCAGCGAGAGCGTCCCGAAGTAGCAGACGTCGACGCGGTACTCCTTCATCGACTGCGGGTCGACCTTCGCGATCGGCGACACGGGCGTCCGCAGGTTCTTGCCCTTGTTCGCCGCCGCGGAGCTTGCCGGCTGCTCCGGCTGGGGGGGAGGCGGGTCCTCCTTGCAGCCGGCGACCCCGCTGGCGACGAGCACGAGCGCGATGGAACAGAGAGACCTGACGGAAATCATTCGGTGTGCCTCCTCGGCTGGCGCAGGAACGGGCGCATCATGCCTAAGCCGGCGGCGCTTGCAACACCGGCCATGGGCGGGAACGTGCGCGCTGGTCGGGAAAAACCCGGCTCCAGCCCCAAACACGCGGGCTCTCCGGGTTCTTCCTGGCCTCCGCTGTGGCTGATGGAACGATCCGGGTCTAAGGTCGCCGCGTGAAGCTGCGAAGCCTGACCCTGGACGAGCTCACCATCGACGACGAGCGCTCTTTCCGGCACGTCGCGCTCTACGACGATCTGAAGCAGGTGCTCCGGCGCGACGGGTACCGCTTCCGGGTGCCGGAGGGCGAGGCGAGCTGGGATCGGGTCGTCTTCCTGAACCTGACGTTCTGGAGCCAGAGCGAGCAGGGCGACCTGATCGCCAGCGATCACCTCGCCGCGGACGTGGTCGCGCACGTCGCGTGGCACCACCTCGCCCACCGCGCCCTCACGGCCACGAGCGCCGGCGCTCCGCCCAGCGCGGAGGCGCTCCTGCTCGCCGAGGCCATCGCGAGCGCCTTCGATCTGTACCTCGTCGGGCGCCTCCTCGGGCACGCGCCGAACGCCGAGTTCCTGGCCACGCAGGTGCCGGCGATGGCCGAGGCGGCCGAGGCGGCCGGGCTCTCCGACGACGGCTTCGAGGCGCTCCTGGAGAGCGTGTCCGCGGATCCGGAGCGCGCCTTCGAGGACCTCCGCGCCCTGCTCTTCGACGTGACCACCGCGCTCCTGCCCTGCGATCGCCTGAGCCGCGCGGCCGAGATCCTCTCCGGCTTCGACGCGCACCGCTTCGCCCCGCTCCTCCACCACTACGAGCTGTCGAACTGGATCCTGTCGACGCGCGCTCCCGGGTCGCCGCCCGCCCCCGATCCGGTCGCCCGGGCCGTCGACGCGGCCCTGCGGAGCGCGCCGGTCTCGCTGGCGTGGCTGGAGCAGCGCTGGGTGCGCGCCCCCGCGCCGCTCCCCGTGCGCGCCGGAACACCCTCCGGCTGAGGGCCGAGCCCCGCGAAGGTCCGGGTGACGGGGGAGTCCCGCGGAGCGGAGCGGGCGAGCCCGAGGGCGGCCGCCCCGGTCAATTGCCAAGAAGATTGCGCGCCCAGACGAGCTGCGCGATTCTCTTCATCAAGGTGCAACTCGCCTGCTCTGTCTGCAGGGCTTACGTGGAGATCGGGGTAGGACGCGAGATGCGTCCGTCGCTGCCGTTTGTCTGCAAATCGTGCCGCATGCAGAGCAAGCAGTCGGCGTCCGACCGGGGTGAGCCGCGGTCGTCCCCCTCGGTCGTTCCGAGCTCCGCGAGCGGGCGCGACCGGCGCGAGCCGCCGAGCGATCCGGAGCGGGCGAAGCCGTCGTCCGGGCGCGCGCTCGAGCGGGAGCCCGCGCTGTCCAGCGACCTGCTGGACGCCGAGACGACGCTCCCGGGCGCGGGCATCCAGCGCAGGGCGGCGCCCGCGCGCGACCCGGAGCGGCGCGCGGCGTCGGTGGCGTCGGCGCCCCCCCCGCGGCGGCGAGGGCTCACGCTCGCGGAGCGGATCGCGCAGCAGGAGCTGGAGGACGCGCCGGCGTCGAGCCCGAGGCCGCACGCGCTGGACGCGCTCGACGCGGCGGCGGAGGCCTCGCTCGAGCACGCGGTGGTGACGCCGGACGGCGGGCTGGGGCGGCGCGAGGTCCAGATGCGACCTCGCACGTTCGCCGGCGTCTCCTGGGACGACGCGCGCCGCAGCGTCGCGGCGCCGCCGGCGCCCAGCCGGAGCCCGTCCGCGCTCCCTCCTGCCGACTCCGATCCCGTCTCGATCCAGGACCTCGCGCAGATGCTCTCTCCCGGGGTCGAGCCGCCCTCGCTCTCCTTCGGTGCGGACACCGCCGAGGACGAGCGCGCGAGCCAGCCCGCGCCAGCGCCCGAGGCGCCCCCGAGGCCGCGCACCGTCCCGCGGACGCCGGTCCCGGTCCGCCCGCCGGCGCGGCGCGAGCACCGCATCACGGCCGCGCCGGCGGCGATGCGACCGCGGTCCGCCGCGGCCCCGCGCGCGGGCGCCTCCCCGCGGCCCGTGGCGCCGCCGTCCGAGATGCCGCCGGCGCCGCTGTCCGAGCTGCCCCCGGCGCCGCTGTCGATCGACGAGGGCCGGCCCTCGTCGCACCGCTCGTCGCCCGAGCTCCGCCTCCAGGACGTGCAGGCCATGGCGGCGCTCGCCCCGCAGCCCCTGCCGTCCACGCGCCGCGCCCGGTCGGGCCCGGGCCCCGCGGCGCCCGCCGACGCCTCTCCGGCGGATCTGGCCCTGCTGGGGTCGCTCGCGCCATCGCCGGCCGCGGGCCCGCCGCCGTTCCCGAGCCCCCGGCCGACCGCGGGCCCGCCGCCGCTTCCGAGCCCGACGCCGACCGCGGGCCCGCCGCCGTTCCCGAGCCCGCCGCCGGCCGCCGGCCCGGCGCATGCTGCCGAGGCATCGCGGCGGGAGCGGGGCAGGCCGAGGGCGTCCGGGGCCCAGGGCGCCGCGGAAGGGCTGCGCGAGCAGGGGGGCGACGAGCGTCCCTCGCGCGAGCCGCCGGCGCGCGCGAGCAGCGCCCCCAGGGCGACCGCCCGCTCGGCGGGCGACCGGATCAGCCAGACCGACCTTCGTGGGCGCGCCGGTCGCAAGGAGGACTCGGGCCTGATCGACCTCCGCAGCATGGCGCCGCCGCCCGGCGCGGAGGACGAGGCGCGCCGCAACGAGGACCGGGCCGACGAGGAGATCCTGAGCATCAACGGCGGGCTGTTCGAGGGAGCCGCCGCTGCGCGCAGCTCGTCCCCGTCGTTCCCGGCGCAGCCCGTCGAGCCCGACCTCGTCGCCGTCGAGGGGCATACGTCTGCCGAGGACTCCGGGGAAGAGGCGCCGCCGCGCACCTCGAGCGCCGCCGGCCCTCTCCTGCGCGTTTTCTCGACGCCGGCTGCGCGCCAGTACCTGGCGATCGCCGGCTGGGTGACCGTGGTCTTCATCGTGTTCGGCGCGGCGCTGTACCTGGCGCAGGCCCGTGGCCGCTCGTCCAGCGCCGCGGCGGATCACGCCGCGCCGGCGAGCAGCAGCGGCGCGCTCGCCGCGGCTCCGCCGGAGGCGGCGGCTCCGCCCGAGGTGGCGCCGCCGCCCGCCGCGCCTGCCCCCGCCGATCAGGCCACCGACCGGGAGCCGTCCCTCGACGACGAGCCGGTCGCGGATTCGCCGTCCGCCGCCCCCGGCGTCGCCGTCGAGGCGCCGGCCGCATCCGCCGCGTCCGGCCCGACGGGCGAGCCAGCCGCGCCGCCGCCGTCCGAGCCGGCGCAGGCGGGCATTGCGCCCGGGCCGGCGCCTTTGCCGAGCGCCGCGCCCGCCGCTGCGCCGACGGCCGCTGCGCCGACGGCCGCTGCGCCGACGGCCGCTGCGCCGGCGGCGGTCGCCGGCCCGCAGGCCGGCGAGGGGTCTCAGGCGGCCGAGAGGCCGGCCCGGGCCGCGGCGCCGAGCGCGCCCGAGCGCGCGAAGCCGGCGGCCAAGCAGCCGCCGGCGACCTCGGCGCTCCTGCCGGCGAGAGATGAGCCGGCCCGCTTCGATCAGAGCGCGGCGACGAGCGCGCTCGCGTCCGCGGCCGCCGCCGCCGCCGGGTGCACGGGCGAGGGGCTCACGGGCACGGCCCGCGTGGCCGTCACCTTTGCCCCCTCGGGCAAGACCATGTCGGCCCGCGTGGAAGGGGGCGACCTCGTCGGGACCGCCACCGCCGCGTGCATCGCCGCCGCGTTCCGCAGCGCCACGGTGCCGCCCTTCGAGGGCATCCCGGTCACCGTCATGAAGCAGGTGAAGATCCGCTGACGACGGGCCGAAAGCTTCCTATCCTCCCGCCGCTGTGCTGGTCGCCCTTCGGGTCAAGAACTTCATTCTGATGGATGCCCTCGAGCTCCGGCTCGAGCCTGGCTTCAACGTGCTCACCGGCGAGACGGGCGCGGGCAAGTCGATCGTCGTGGGCGCGCTCTCGCTGGTCCTCGGCGGCCGCGCGAGCGCGGAGCAGGTCCGCCCCGGCGCCGACGAGGCCGAGATCGAGGCGCTCTTCGACGTGCGCAGCTCGGATCGCGCGATGGCGATGCTCGACGCCGCCGGCATCGCGAGCGACGGCGAGCTCGTGATCCGCCGCGTCGTCCAGGCGACCGGCCGCTCGCGCGCCTACCTGAACGGCCGCCTCTGCACCGCGGGCGAGCTCCAGGCGTTCGCCCCGGAGCTCGCCGACGTCGCCTCGCAGCACGAGAGCGTCGCGCTCACCGATCCGTCGACGCACCTCGGCTACCTCGATCGCTTCGGCCGCCTGGTGCCGGCGCGCAGCGAGCTCGCGGCGGACGTCGGCGAGCTCGAGGCGCTCACCGCCCAGCTCAGGGCCGCCCGCGATCTGGAGCGCGGCCGCGGCGAGCGCGAGGCGTTCCTCTCCTTCCAGCTCCAGGCCATCGACGCGCTCTCGCCGCGCCCCGGCGAGCTCGCCGACCTCGCCGCCGAGCGCAACCGGCTCCGCCACGCGGGCCGCCTGCACGACATCACGCGGCGCGCGGCGTCCCGCCTCGATCAAGGGGACGACGCGATGTGCGACGAGCTCGCGCGCCTCGCCTCGGAGCTCCGGGCCGCCGCGGAGATCGATCCCGCGCTCGACGATGTCGCCCGCGCCGTCGACGGCTGCTGGACGGAGCTCAGCGAGGCGGCCCGCCAGATCGCCCGCTACGCCGAGCGCGCGGAGGCCGATCCGGATCGCCTCTCCGAGATCGAGGACCGCATGTACCGCCTCGAGGGCCTGCTCCGGCAGCACGGCCCCACGCTCGACGACGTGCTCGCCGCGCGGGCGCGCCTCGCGGCCGAGCTGGAGCACCTCGCGGGGGTCGAGAGCCACGTCGCGGAGCTCGAGCGGCGGCGCGACGCGCTGCTCGCCGTCGCCGCCGAGCGCGCCCGCAAGCTCTCGGCGAAGCGGCGGAAGGCCGGCGAGAAGCTCGGCGCCGCGATCTCGGCGGAGCTCGCCGACCTCGGCATGGGCGGCGCGCGGGTGGTCGTGGACATCGAGCCGCACGGCGGCGACCGCGCCGAGCTGGTGGTCGACGGCGCCCGCCTCGGCCAGGACGGCATCGACCGCGTCGAGTTCCTCATCTCGCCCAACAAGGGGATCGAGCCTCGCCCGCTGCGCCGCATCGCCTCGGGCGGCGAGCTGTCGCGCGCGCTGCTCGCGCTCAAGCGCGTGCTCGCGGAGTGCGGGCCGGCGGGGCTCTACGTCTTCGACGAGGTCGACAGCGGCGTCGGCGGGGCCGTCGCCGACAAGATCGGGCGCGCGATCGGCGACGTGGCGCGCCACCACCAGGTGCTCTGCATCACGCACCTCGCGCCCATCGCGGCGTTCGCCAGCGCGCACTTCGTGGTCGCCAAGGAGAACGCGGGCGGCATCGCGAAGAGCTCGGTGACGCGCGTCGACAAGAAGGATCGCATCGCCGAGGTGGCGCGCATGCTGTCGGGCGCGAAGGTCACCGGCGCGTCGCTCAGGGCCGCGACGGAGCTCATCGAAGCGGCGCGCCTCTGAGCGGCGGGCACCCGCTTCGGATACGGGCCCACCTCGACGTTTTCGGTGCTCAGCGCACCGGAGTGCGCTTGCGCGCCGAAAACGCCGATCTGGGCCCGTCTCCTGTGCGGGTGACCGCCGCTCTGCGACGGCGTACCCAAGGCGCGGATCAGCTCCGCGCGAGCGCGTAGTCGTTCAGATCGACGCGGATCATGTCCTTGAGCCACGGGTGCACCGTGATGGCGGTGCGGTACAGCCCCTGGGCGATGCGCCGGTAGCTCGTGTGCCCCTGCTTCGCCGAGCGGAGCTCGATCACGTGGAAGAGCTCGCGCAGGTTCAGCGTCCACAGGGTCCTCACGCGGAAGCCGAGCGGCACCGCGTACTGCGCCTCCAGGGGGTAGCGCTCCTCCATCGCGTGCCAGGCGTCGCGCGCGGCGAGCATCGCGTCCTGGTAGGCCTCGGCGTGGCCGAGGTCCGACAGGGCCTGCGGCGTCTCGAAGCCGAGCCGGCAGGTGAGCCGCTGCGTCGCGGGCGTCAGCATCCGGTGGCGCTGCAGGTCGCGGTACGCGCCGTAGTCGAGCATCAGCTCGAAGGTCATCGTCGACGCCTCGAACGCGCGCGGCGGCGCGTCGTACGGGCCGCGCTTCGCGCACGCCGCCTGCGCGATGGCGATGAGCTCAGGCAGCGTCGCCCGGCGGAGCGCGTCGCCGAGGTTGTAGGCGTGCACGCCCGGGTCGCTGCCCTCGTACGCGAGCGCCAGCGCGATGCGCTCCAGCGCGTCCTTGTCGTAGCGCACGAGCCGGACGGGCTGGTTGATCACCATCGTCGCGCTCACGCCCTCCTCCGGCGGCGTGTAGACGCGCTTCATCGCCTCGGCGACGGTGGCTTGCAGCCCCTTCCGGAGCTCGTTCGGCGCGGCGTACTTCACCAGCGTCGGGGTCACGGCGAGCGCCGCCGCGTGCATGTCGCGGGCGACCCTGCGCACCTCCTCGAGCGGGTGCGACAGCATCTTCGTGAGCAGGATCTCGAGCGCCCGCGCGTTCGCGGTGAGGCCGATGTTCGTCCGCGTCCCCGCCGGCAGGAGCCCGCGCAGGAGATCGCACGCCTGCGCGCGCAGCGCGCCCCGGTAGGCCGCGTCCGACATCTTCTCGGGCTTCGGCTCGCGCGCGCTCAGCCGCTCGGTCACCTTCGGCACCAGGTCGAGGTAGGTCGCGAAGAGCCGCTCGCTCGCGGCCCGGTACCTCGCGCCGTGCTCCGGGTCGAGCTCCGGCAGGTCGACGAACGAGTGCTGATCGAAGACGACGTAGCGCGTGCTCTTCTCCGTGTAGGAGCCGAGCCGGAGGTCCTCGATCACCTTGGAGGCGACGATGCTCACGTTCTCGATCGCGAGGTGCACCACGGCGTGCTCTGCGACCGACGCGTGGCCGTAGCCGACGACCCACTTCTCGTGGAAGCTCCGCGCCTTGTCCGACGCGAACGCGAGCCCCCGGTGCGGCCGGTCGTCGGCGCCGGGGGCCACGTCGAGCTCCTCGTCGCCGAGCAGGCGCGCCAGGTTGGTGCGCAGATCGTCGCGGCTGCGCGAGTAGTACGCGAACAGGACGGCGATGACTTCTTCCGGCAGACCCGACAGCGAGAAGACGTCAGCCGTCAGGCTCGACACATACGGCGCGATTCTGGCACGCGACGCTTCGTCCAAGGCCATGCCCTGCTTCTACCCCTAATCCTCGGCCGATCGGTCGAGAAAACTCGGTTTCCAGTCGTCGGCGCCGGCCCACCTCGGCCCTCTGGCCGGGGCCGGCCGGCGCGCGGCGCGCCCTATGTTCTCACGGCGCGGCGCGCCCCACCTTCGCGCCGCGCCGGCGCGCGCCTCAGAGCGCCCGCGCCTCGGAGACGGCGAACGGATCCGGGAAGATCTCGCTGTTCGCGAGCGGCTTGCTCCGCCGGGTCAGCACCTCGCAGCCGGTCCTCGTGACCACGATGGTGTGCTCGAACTGCGCCGACAGCGAGCGGTCGGCCGTCAGCGCGGTCCACTTGTCCTCCTGGATCTCGACCTCGTACGTGCCGAGGTTGATCATCGGCTCGATCGTGAAGCACATGCCGGCGCGGAGCCGGGCGCCGCTGCCGTACTTGCCCACGTGCGAGACCTGCGGCGCCTCGTGGAAGCGCCGCCCGATGCCGTGGCCGACGAAGGCCCTCACCACCGAGCAGCCCTCGGCCTCGGCGAACTCCTGGATGGCTGCCCCGATGTCGCCGAGGCGCGCCCCGTCCCGGACCTGCGCGATGCCGAGCTGCAGGCTGCGCCGCGACACCTCGGTCACGTGCTTGGCCTCCGGCGACGGCTTGCCGATGTAGAAGGTCGCGGACGTGTCCCCGTAGAAGCCGTTGTAGATGGTGGTGACGTCCACGTTGATGATGTCGCCCGGCTCGAGGACGCGGTCGCACGGGATGCCGTGGCAGACCACCTCGTTGATCGAGGTGCAGACGCTCTTCGGGAACCCGTGGTAGTTGAGCGGCGCGGGGTAGCCGCCGCGGCGGATGGTGTCCTCGTGGACGAAGGTGTTGATGTCCTCGGTGGTGATGCCGGCGCGGATCATCTCGCCCACCCCGAGGAGCGTCTCGGCCGCCATCTGGCAGGCCACCCGGAGGGCGTCGACTTCCTTGACCGTCTTGATGCTCACATTGCTCACGGCGCAGACAGCTCCCCGAGGACGACGGCCTCCTTGACGGCCGCGGCGACCTCCGCTGTATCAGGTGAAAGGTGCCAGTGGATCTCCGGCTCGCCGTCCACGCCGGCGAAGCGCCGGATGAAGGCGATGAAGGTGAGCCCTCGGAGCCGCGCGTCGATCGCCTTGGCGATGGCGAACGCGCGGCTCTGCGGGCGGATGTGGAGCTCGAACGTCCGATCCGGCACCCGGGGTGTTGCCAGGGGAGGGTAGCCGACCTGGATCCCGAGGTGATAGGTGCTCTGGTCTCCGATCGAGTCGACGGTCACCGTGCTCACGCGGACCCGCGCGACCACGTCGGCCGTCTGCGCCCTCTCGCGGAGGAACGGGTCGGACCTGGGGGACGGGCCGTCCAGGAAGAAGCCCACGGCGGCGGGCTCGATGTTGTCGTCGAAGACCTCGCGCGCGTGCCCCTCCCACGCGGGCGCCCCGCCCAGCGTGTCGGCGGACGCCGCGGCGCGCTCCTGGTCGGCGACGCAGCCGCCGGCGGGGCCAACGGTCGCCAGCGCGGCGAGCGCGAGGCGAAGCGGAGCAGCACCGGTGGCGGAAATCATCCTTGGGACCGGAGCTCGTAGCACGTCGGCTCGCCCCTGTCAGGACCCCGCACACATCGGCCACAAGCGCTGTTGAGGCCGTTTTTTCCTCGGCGTTCGCCCTGCGCGGCGCGCGGTGCTTCGTGCGCCCAGCGTTGAATCGTCTCGTCGTCCTGTGTTCGTCCTTCACCGGTTTCACGGCTTCCATCGACGGGGCCGAGCCGCCGTCCAACGTCAGCGGGCGGCCCCGGTCGGCGGGGATCCTATTCTCCTGTCCTACCGCAGGTGCTAGCGTTCCCGGGCTTGCCGGGCTGGGTTCCTAACTTTTGCGATTGCAGAGCGCGCAGGGACAGGGCCTGCGCCGGCTGGAGGAAGAACATGAAAGCGAAGAGGCTCCTGGGAGCAGCGTTGGCCGTTGGGCTGGGCCTTGCGGCGATCACGAGCACGACCGTGGTGGCTGCCCAGCCGAAGAGGGGGAAGAGCGGGGCGCCGGCCGCGGCCCCTGCCCGGCCTGCCGAGCCGCCGGCGACGAAGAAGACGATCGCGCTGACCCCTGCCGGCATCGCGTGGGGGATGAGCACCAAGCAGGTCGCGGCGTTGATCGACAAGATGCTCGATGAGGCGTACGTGCCGCGGTACAAGGCGACGTCGCCCGGCGTGAAGATGAAGGCGCTCGACGCCGAGCTCGCCGAGGAGAAGAGCGCGTTCCGCCGCAGCCGCATCGACTTCGGCAAGCTGCCGACGGGCATCGACGCGACGCCGCTCAAGGGCGAGTACACCTACCTCAACAAGGAATCGATGATGACGCTGGCCCGCGCTGACGGCGGGAAGCGTTACTTCTTCTTCATCCAGGACAAGCTCTGGAAGATCATCGATGAGCATGCGCTGGGCGAGGGCAACCCGCGCGGCAAGGACTACCCGTCGGCGGTCATCAAGCTCGCGACGGCGTTCGGGGTGCCTGGCCGCGTGACGCCGCCCGAGCCGGAGAAGGGCCGCTACGTCACCGAGGTCGACTGGAAGGACGCGGCCACGCATTTCCGCGCGATCGAGCGCAGCGAGAGCGAGATCGCCTTCGCCTACGAGGACCTGGTGACGCTGAGCAGCCTCGATTCGCTGCGTCCCAACAAGCCGGTCGACGCGAACGCCATCGACCCCGCCGTCGCCTCCGCCGTCCGCAAGGACGAGCCCCCCCCGGCCCCCCCTCCCACCGAAAAAGCCGGCAAGAAGAAGTAACCCTCCCCGGTCCTCCCCCTCGGAGCCCCTCCCGCGGGCTCCTCCTCCGCCCCCTCTCATCCCCAGAGCCCCGCCCGCGGGCTCCTCCTCCGCCCCCTCCCATCTCCAGAGCCACGCTTGCGGCGGTCGCCCGCACAGGAGACGGGCCCAGATCGGCGTTTTCGGCGCGCAGGCGTACTTCTGTACGCCGAGCACCGAAAACGTCGAGATGGGCCCGTATCCGAAGCGGGCGACCGCCTACGAGACGAGGGAGGCGCCGTCGGGGACGCGCATCCCGTTCGTCACGACGACCCGCGCGGACGGCGCGACCGCGAGCACCGCCGGCTCGATCACCGCGCGCGCGGTGAGCATGGCCCCGGGGCAGCCAGAGCATGCGCCGGCCAGGTGGAGCGTCAGGTGGTCGGGCTCGACCGCCACGATGTAGAGCTCACCGCCGTCGGCTCGGACGAGCGGCGCGATGACCTCGCGGCAGACCTTGAGAAGCTGATCGATGGAAGCCGGCATGGGGGTGAGCTCGCAGCGCGAGCCAGCTGCGAGCCTAGCACGGCAGCGCTCGATCGCGGGAGATCGCCCTGGCCCCGCCGCGCCGGGCGCCTTGGCCGCGGCCCGGAGGGCCCGCGCCCGGCGCTCGCCCTCACAGCGTCGAGACGAGCGCGGCGACGCCGGCGTCCGCGGCGAGCTCCGGCGTGCGCTGCGCCGCGGCGCCGAAGGTGCGCCCGGCGATCTCGACCGTCCCGCTCCACGGGCCCGAGGCGGTCTTCGCCGGAAGGTCGAGCTTCTCGAGCGCCTCGGTGTTGACATCAGGCGTCACCGGCCCGCCGTAGGCCTTCGCGCCCTTCCACGCGAAGACGTAGAGCAGCGGCGTCGACTTCAGGCCGTCGCGCTTGGCGATCTCGGCGATGTCGCGCTTCGCCGCCTCCTGCAGCCGGTACGCGTAGGCGCGGAACGACCAGCCCGTGACGAAGAGGCCCTTGAGCTCGCCGTCGCTCGCCTTGACCGGATGCACCGCGACCCACTGGAGATCGGGGCCGTTCCGGACGCCGCGCATCTCCTGCATCTCCCCGAACGCCTCGACCAGCCCGCTGCCCGGCGCCAGCACCTTCCTGAGCTCCGGGAACGAGGCCAGGACGGACCGGTTGGCGAGCATGTCCGGATCGGCCTCGCTGCGCAGCACCGTGCCGCTCGGATCGGCGAACGAGAAGAAGGTGCCCTTCGCGAACTCGAGCTCCTTCACCGAGGCGCGCGCGCCCGCGATCGCCCGCTGGAGCCCGAGCAGGTTCGCGCCCGGGTCGGTGTCGATCAGCGACGCGAGCTTCTGCGAGCCCGCGGGGAGGCCCGTCCGCACCTGGCCGACGTCCTCCGCCACGACCGGCGCGAGCTTGGCGCAGAGCTCCGCGGCCTGCTTCTGCGACGTCTTGCCGTCCTCCTGACACGCGCTCGCGAGGGCGGCGACCAGCGCACACGTGAGCACGACGGGCTTGTTTTCGCTTCGGGCGAGGGTTGAAGAGCGCATCATCGAGAACGACTCTCCACGGGGAGCGGAGTTCCGTCGGCCGGGACCATCGCTCCTCAAAGGGTTTCCGGGGTTACAAAGACGATCTCGACCCGGGCGTTGCGGCCGCGCTCGCTGCCGCCCGGGTCGACGACCGGGGCCGCGGAGCCCGCGAGGAACGGCGCGATGCGCGGGGCCTGAGGGGCCGCGGCGGCGCTCGCGCCCTGCGCCGGATCGAGGGCGCGGACGACGGCATCGGCCCGCGCGGCCCAGGCGGGCTCTTCCCTGGCGCTGATCTCCCGGTCCGTGTGCACGACCACGGCCACGGGGAACGCGGGGTGCGCGGCGGCGACCCGCGAGAGGTCGCGGAGGCGCGCCTCGCCGGCCTTCGTGAGGGCGTTGCCGGCGAACAGGCCCCGGAGCGTGACCACGATGCCGCGATCGTCGCGGACGGGCGACCAGGTGCCTGCGGCCGAGAGCTCTGCGAGCAGCGCGTCGCCGGCGCCGGGCGCGCGGGTCACCGGCGTGGCGGCGCGGCGGGCGGCGGTCAGCGCGGCGAGGCAGCCTGCCCGCGCGCGGGAGGCCTGGTCGATGGGCGCCGGGATGGCGCGGCCGGCGACGCCCGCCTCCGCGAGATCCGCGTCGAGCTTCTTGATCGCGGCGGTCGCCTCGTCGAGCTGCGCCGCAAGGCTGGCGCTTCCGGGCTGCGCGCCGCCGGGCTGTGCGGCGCCGGGCTGTGCGGTGTTGGGCTGAGCGGCGCTGGGCTGAGCGGCGCTGGGCTGCGCGGCGCCGGCCTGCGCGGCGCCGGCCTGCGCGGTGTTGGGCTGAGCGGCGCCGGGTTGTGCACCGCGGGCCTGCGCGCCGGCGGACAGCGCGGCGCTGGGCTGCGTGCTGCCGGCCTGCGCGCCGTCCGACGGCGCAGCGCTGGACTGCGCGCCGTCGGGCTGCGGATCGCCCGGTGGGGACGCGGTCAGGAGGCGCGCTGCGCCGCACAGCAGGCGGGCCTGGAGCGCGAGCGAGCGCGCTGCGGCGAGGCGCGCCTTCTCGCGATCCGCGTCGGCCTTGCCCGAGGGGACCACGGGCTGCGCGTCGCGGGCGACCTTGATCCGCATGTCTAGCGCGTCGACCTCGGCCGCGACGCGCGCCTGCTCCGCCTCGAGGCCCGCGAGGGACGCCTCGCCGGCCGAGCGCTGCGCCTTCGCCTCGGCCTCGGCCGCCTCGGCCCGGGCCACCCGCGAGATCGCGTGCGCATGCGCGTGCGCGGCGACCGCCTGCTCGCCGAGGATCTGCGCCCCGGCGCGATCCTTCTGGTCGAGCGCGGCGAGCGCGTCGCTGCGGAGCTTCTCCGCCCGGGCGAACGCGCCCGGCGCGTACCGCTTCGACTCGGCGGCGGCCGCCCCGGCGCGGACGTGATCGAGCTCGTCGAGCACCGCGGGCCGCGGGATCGGCGCGCACGCGGCGAGGACCACCCCAGCGACGGCGACGGCTGCGAGGCGGCGCGCGCTCACGGCGTGCTCTCCTTGCCGGCCGGCGCCGCCGCCTTGCCGGCGTCCCGGCTGCCCTTGGCCCCGGCGCCCTGCGCGGCGGCGGGCGCCCGCTCCGCCCGCGGCGTCGCCCCCCTGGCGGCCGCCTTCTTGCCGGCCTCGATCCGCTGCGCTTCCACGTTGGTCGCCGCCTTGGTCGCCTCGCGCGCCTCGGCCTCGATCCGCTCGAGCTCCGCCGCGGCGCGGCCCCGGCGCGCCTGCGTCTCTTCGAGCAGCGCGCGCGCCCGCTCGAGCTTCGTCTCGACCTCGCGCGCCTGCTTCGCCGCCTCTGCCGCCGCTGCCTCCACCGCGGCGGCGCGCAGCACCGACCTCGCCGTCTCGGCCCACTCGAGGGCCACCGCGTCGAGCCGCCGCGCGTTCGTCGCGTCGCCCGCCGCGCGCGCGCCGTGCGCGCGCTGGAGCGCCCGCTTCGCCTGCGCCACCGGCTCGGCCACCACCTTCGCGGCGTTCCTCGCCGGCCGTCCGGCGGCCTTGCCGCCGCCATCGGCCTTGCCGCCGCCTTCGGCCTTGCCGCCGCCATCGGCCTCGTCGCCGGCGGAGGGCGGGGGCGCCGTCGCGACGCGCCCCTCGATCTCACGGAGGATCTGCGCCGCCTTGGCGCCGTCGCCGGGCGGCGGCGCGGGCACCGTGGCGAGCGGCCTCTCTCCTTCGCCGTGCGCCAGGGCCTCGCCGCTGCCCAGCGAGGCCGCGAGGGCGAGGAGCAGCGCTTGGCTCGACCGGCGCCGCCGCGCGTCGCAGAGCATGGGGCGGGAACGCACGTCCGCCAGGTAGCAAACAGGGCTTCCGCGAGCAAGCGCGGCGGCCGCCGGTCGAGAACGCCGCGCGGCCGCCGCGGGCAGCGGCGGATCAATCGGGCAGGAAATTGCGGATGGACCAGTCGATCTGCTGCTGGTGGCGCTCGACCAGCTCCTTCTTGCCGCCTGCCTCGTGGAGGAAGACGTGGTCGTCGTCGACGAAGACGGTGAGGTAGTAAAGGTGCGCCTCCTTGCCCTCGTCGTGCCCGAAGCGCAGCTGGACGCCCGGCAGGCCGCTCCGGCTCTTCACGTCGGCCTTGCCGAGCAGCGCGTAGCCGCCGCCCTCGCGCAGCCGCTTCTCGACCACGCGGGACCAGAAGGCGAGGTCGCCCTCCGGATCGTTCTCGAAGGCGCGGACCCCGAGCACCAGCCCCTCGGCGGTGGTCGCGCGGTACTCGTCGTCGCCGTAGCGATCCCCGAGGTCGACGAAGCCCGGCGGGGTCGCGGGCACGAAGGGCCGGCCGCAGCCGAGCGGCGCCGCGGCGCCGGCGAGCGAGGCGATGAGGACGAAGGCGTGGCGGAGGGAGTGGATCATCGGAAGCGCCCCGGTCACAGGTTGAGGAGCCGCGAGAGGCCGAGCTCGTTGAGCCAGTCGATCGGGAGCCGCGGGCCCGACGGGGTGATGGTCTCGGTCGAGCGCGGCTGGAACGAGACGGTGAGGGTCGAGAACGCGACCCGGTCGCGCAGGAACTTGAGGCGCCCCTCGAGGCGCTCGAGCTCGCTCGTGACGCGCGCGAGCTCGCGCTCCAGCTGGATCGACTCCTCGACCTTCGCGGCCCTCTCGAGGAGCTTCTCCAGGCGGTCGCGCACGACCCGCGCGTTCCGGATGCGGACCCCGAGATCGAGGAACTCCTCGGTGACGTCCTCCGCGACCACGTTGCGCTGGAGGACGTCGCCGAGGCCCTCCAGGCGCTTCAGCGCCTCGTCGAACCGGGCGGCGGGGACGCGGATGGTGATCGCCCGGTCGTCGCGGCGGGCGAGGAAGCCGCCGAGGTCCCGCGCGAGCTCCTCGACCTTGCCGAGCGACGCGCCCACCTCGAACACCGCCATCGCGATCTGCGCCGTGTAGACGAGGAGGGGCGCGGGCGCCGCGCTCGCCTCGGCGGCGCCCTGCTGCGCGCCCTGCGGGCCGGCGGCGGCCGGCGCCGCGCCGGGCTGCGGCGCAGGGCTCGTCGGCGCCGGCCTGCTGGTCGCCGCGGGCTGCGCGGGGCCGGGCGCCGCCCGCCCGGGCGCCGGCGCCGGCGCCGCCTTGGCGAGCGCGACCGAGTTCGTCGACGTGTCGACGTCGATCGCCGACTCCTCGCTGATCCTCACGGCGGACATCTCCATCCCCGTGGTCGGATCCACCGGCGGCGGGGCCGGCGCCTGCGTCGCCGCGTACATCGGGGCGCTCCCGGGGTACATCGACGGGCTCGAGGCGTCGCCCGCCTTGGAGCTGGATGCGCAGGCGACGGGGCCTGCGAGCACGGCAAGGAGAGCCCAGGCGGGCAGCGTTCTTCGCATGGTTCCTCGGAGCGTGGAGCCGGTGACAGGCGCAGAACGCGCTGCCCCGGCCGACCTTACACCACGGCGGGGCGCCCGCGCCGTGCCGCGCGCAACCTCGCCGCGGGGGGGCCGGACAGCTCGGCAGGACCTCCGGCAGCCTGGTGGGCGAGGAGGGCGAGGCGAGCTAGCCGTCCGCGCCCGCCTCCGGCGGGCCCTTCGCCGCTCCGGGAGCGCGCCGGAGCTGGCGCGCCCAGTACGAGACGCCCGCCGCCGCGCCCGCGCCCGCCGCCGCCGCGAGCGCCGCCGGCAGCGCCCCGGGGAGCGCGATCGCGGCGAAGACCGCCCCGAACTGCACCGCCGTGGCGAGCTTGCCGGGGATGTTGGCGCTCGCGGTCGAGAGGCGCGCGCCGCGGAAGCGGCGGCTCACCGCGATCCAGAGCGCGAGCGGCAGCTCGAGGAGCTCGCGGGCGAGCAGCGCCGGGATGCCCCAGAGCGGGAGCGAGCCGCTCTGGAGCAGCGTGGCGACCACGGCCAGCGCGAACACCTTGTCCGCGATCGGATCGACGATCGCCCCCGTGCGGGTCACCTGACCGGAGCGGCGGGCCAGCCAGCCGTCGAGCACGTCGGTGAGCCCCGCGCAGCAGAGGACGGCGAGGGCGAGCGCGGGGCGCGTGGCCACGATCGGGAACAGCGCCGCGAGCGGCAGCCGGGCCAGGCTCATGAGGTTCGGCGGGAGCGCGAGATCGCGTGCAGACAGGGTCGACATGCGAGGAGCTCCATGCGGCGCAGGTGCGCCGCGTACGAGGGTGGTCCTTGCTCACGTCGAGCGCGATCGAGCCCGCCGCGCCCTGGCCGGCGGCAGCGCCGGCCGCCCTAGAGGAGACGCACGCGCGCGGCGCGATCAGCTGGCGACGCGCACGGTGAGCACGGGGACGCTGCTCTTCCGGATCACCTGCTCGGCGACGCTGCCGAGGAACAGGTGCGAGATCCCCCGGCGGCCGTGGGTCCCCATGACGATCATCGCCGCCCGCTGCTCCTCGGCGGCGGCCAGGATCTCGGTCGCGGGATCGCCCTCGCGCAGCGCCGTCTCGAGCCCGCCGGTCCGCGCCGAGAGCTGCTGGACCGCGCGCGACGCGGCGGCGCTCACCTCGGCGTGGAACCCGGGCATCAGCGCCGGCTCCAGCCCGGGGTACGTGTAGACCGGGAGCTGGTAGACGTGCAGCAGCACGACCTTCTGCCCCAGCCTCGCGCCGAGGTCCTTCGCGAGCTCGACGGCCTTCATCGACGCCGCCTCGAAGTCGACGGGGACCAGTATCACGTTCGCGCCTTCCTTCATCGCGCTCTCCTCGCACGCGGGACCGAGCGTCCCTTCGATCGTGGACCTTCGACCGCTGCCCGCCCCCGGGACGCTTTTGCCGCCGGCGGAGGCGTGCCGCGCGCATCTTGGATCCAAAAGCCGGTCAGTCCCAGGAGAAACTGCTCCACCGAGGCGGAGCTGACGCCCGGGGCGGTAAGCCGCGCGCGACGGCGCTCGCCCCGATCTCGGCGGTGGATGCGGGCGGCGCGCGGGCGCAGCGCGCGCGCTGCGCACCGGGCGGCGTGCGGGCGCAGCGCACGGGCGGCGCGCGGGCGCAGCGCACGGGCGGCGCGCGGGCGCAGCGCACGGGGCACGGCGCGGCCGCCGCGCGGGTCGCGGCCGCGTCACCGGGCGGGTTGCTGGGGCCGTGCGCGCGCGCGATCGACGTCCGGCTCGAGGTCGACGTCGTCGGGGAGAGCGGGGGGGAGATCGCGCGCCGCGGGCTCAGGACCGCCGCTCGCGCCTCGAGAGCGGCGCTCTTCGAAGGTCTTCCACGTCTTCCACGTCTGCCGCGCCCGCTCGAGCGCGCTCTGGTTCGCGCGCACGAGCGACGCGAGCAGCGAGCACTGCGCCCGCCGCCGCGCGACGTAGGCGGCGTCGCGCGCCGCGGCGGAGCGCGGGCGCTCGCGCGCCTCGCGCTCGGCGATCGCGAGCGCCTGCTCCGCCCGCTTCAGCTCGGCGACCGCGAGCGGCGAGAGCGGGTTGTCCTGCGCCTGCACGACCGCGGCTCGCGCGGTGACGAGCTCGGGCGGCGGCCCGGCCGCGCCCCGCGCGCAGCCGGCGAGCGAGAGGGCCATCGCGAGCGGAGCTCCGGCGCGCATGCGGCCTCCTACCGCGCCCCCTCGGCGAGCGTGCTCGCCTGGTCCAGCGTGCGCCCCGCGGCGTCGCGCAGCCCCGCCTCCCGCACGATGAGCGTCGAGAGCTCCGCGTCGACCTCGGCCCGCCGCAGCAGCCAGCGGGCGGCTTCCAGGTCGCCCACCGACAGCCGCCGCCTCGCCTGGGCGAGCTCGCTCCGCGCCAGCGCGAGGTGCATGGCCGCGCGCCGGTCCGCGCCCGCGCCCTCCTGCGCTGCTCCGCAGATCGCCGCCTCGGCGCGGGCGAGCTCGGGCGGCGGCGCCGGCGGGCGGATGGCGGCGCACCCGGCGAGCTCCAGAGAGACGATCACGAGCGCGATTCTGGCGAGCATTTGCGTGGATTCCCGATCTCGCGGCGCGCCGGTGGAACCGATGCACCCGACCGATGCACCCGGCCGCGCGCCTGGGATCGTCCTGTGCATCGGGCGCGCCAGCCTGGCCGGAGCGATCCGTGCGCGCCGGGAGCTGCGCCGCGTTTCGCCCGTTCGCGTCCGCCCTGCGCGTTCCAGGGAGCTGCTCGCCTGATGTTCGGCCCGTGTGCCGCTGCTGCACGCGAACGCGCGTGCGGCGCCACCCCAGCGATGCTGCGCCGTGACCCTGAACCCTGCGCGGGGACAACGCACCCACGCACGCAGGAACCGAGGTGCGTGCGCTGCGCAGGTCCTCAGGCGCTCCGGTCGTCGCGCACCTCTTCGATCGGGGGATGGCGGATGGATCACGAGGTCGAACAGGCCGAACGCGTCCTGGGCCGCGGTGGCGGTACGATCCGCCGAGACCGCCGCCGGCGGCTGCATCGCGCGCCCGCCGTTCTCCGCCAGTTTTGTGCTCTTCCGGCCAGGTGACGGCCGCGACCACCTAGGGAGCGTCGCTGTCCCGTCGCGCAAAGGATTGCGTTGTTGCGCATCGAATGACGGCGCCTTCGGCCCCGCGCTCGCCCGCGAGCTTCTCCCGCCGCGAGGCGGCGTCGCGGATTCGACAGCCATCACGGCAAGTTTCCACGATGGCAGCGCGATCGGAGCGACAGCCGCAGCGACGCGTCGCTCGTCGAGGGGCGCCAGGGACACGAGACCTACGGTCCGGGACAACGAGCGCGTCGTCAGGGACAAGCGTGCACATCGAGCGCGACAGGCAGCGTCCTCGCCAGGGACACGGAGCCAGTCGCCAGGGACATGCGGGGAAGCGCCAGGGACATGGCGCCAGTGGCCAGGGACAGGAGGTGCGTCGCCAGGGACACCCCGGCGCGTGTTCGCGCGTCCCTGGCGCGGCGCCGTCCGGGCACGGCGCTTGAATCTCCGTCGCCCTGTCGCGCAGCTTCCGCGTCCCGCGCGCTTCGAACTCCATCCTGGGCTGCTTGCGGGGCGAGAAAGATCGAGAGTTACGCGATCGGGTCCTTGAGAAAAGGGGAGCCCGGCCAGGGCTCTCCGGAATGGATGCCCGGGATGGCGGGGCCGGACGGGATGGCCGGCGCCGCAGCCCAGGGGAGGTCGACATGACGAAGAAGAGCGATATCGAGCGGTGGTCCGACGTCGTGCAGCAGATGAACGCCGCTGATCTTCCGGTGAGCACGGTGCCCTTGCACGTGCTCCTCGGGGAGGCGGTGGACGTGGCGAAGTTCTTCGAGAAGTACTGGAAGACCCAGGTGGACGCCCAGAAGCGGGTGACCCGCCTGGGCCTGGAGTCGGCGGTCCCGAAGGACGGCAAGAAGGGCGACGCGGCGCGCCTCGGGCCGAAGACGGCGGAGGAGATCCTCTCGCTCCAGCGCGCGACGCAGGAGGCGCAGACGCGGTATCTGCTGACCGTCGAGAAGAACAAGAGCCCGCGCGAGCGGGGGAAGTTCCTGCTCGGAGAGATCTGGGCGACGCTGAGCTTCTACTTCGACGACGGCGTCGAGGACGAGCGGGACGAGATGCTCGCCCGGATCGACGCGGCGCACGCGGGGGATCCCGACACGGCGGACGCGCTGGCGAGCGCGCTCCACGACTACGCGACGCTCGGGGAGAAGCACCGCGACGCGCTCGACGGGCTCGGCGGCTTCAAGGCGCAGTACCTGGACGAGGCGCGCGCCGTGGCGGCCGAGCTGCGGAGCCTGCCGGCGCAAACGGAGGCGACCTCCCGGCAGGCGCAGGAGGCCTTGCTGCTCCGCAACAAGCTGGCGGCGCTGCTGGTCGAGCGCATGGGCCTCGTGCGGTCCGCGGCGCGGTTCGTGTTCCGGAGCCAGCCCGAGATCGTGCGCGAGGTGACGAGCGCCTACGAGCGCCGCAAGCGCGCCGCGGCCCGGCGATCCAAGGCGCAGCCGGGCCCGGCGCCCGCGGCGCCTCCGGCCGCAGGGCCCTCGCCGGCGGCGCCGGCCGCGCCCCTCGATGGCTGAGCCGCCGGTGCTCCCAGTCGCCGCCGGTGCCTCCCAGTAGGGGAGCGCCTGCGCCGGCGGGGGCCGTGTAGTACGCTCTCGTCACGAGTGCGCTGCGCCAGCGGACCGCTTCCGTGAGCCGCCCCGCGTCGACGCGGCGCTCCGCGCGCGAGGCGGCGCGCGGCCTTCCGCTTTCGCCAGGCTCCGCGAATAAACTCCCGGCGCCCGCCGTCTCCCGCCTGCCGGCTTTTTTCTCCGCGCTCGCCGCTTCCGCTACCCTGGCAACCGCCGTGCCGCCCGCCGATCCGAGCCTCCGCACCACGATGGTCCACGCGTTCGCCGTCACGGTGGCGGACCCGTCGAGCCTGGTGCGCACCACCTCGCGCGGCGGCACCGACGACCCCGCGACCAGCAGCCGCGGCCCCTCGATCCTCCCCGACGTCGGCCAGATCGTCGGCGGGCTCTACCGGCTCGGGCGCCTCCTCGGGCAGGGCATGTTCGGCAAGGTCTACGTCGCCCAGCGCATCGACGTCCCCGAGCACCAGGTCGCCCTCAAGCTCATGCCCCGCTCGCTGTACGCGATGCGGAACGTGGAGCGCGAGCTCGTCATGCTCGCCACCGTCGGCCACCCGCACGTCGTCCAGCTGAAGGACCACGGCATGAACGCCGACTACGTGTGGCTCACCATGCCCGTCTACGAGGGCGAGACCCTCGCGCAGCGCCTCGAGCGCAGCCCCCTCGGCATGCGCGAGGCGCACGACATCTTCCTGGCCGTCGCGCGCGGGCTCGAGGCGCTCCACACCGCAGGGCTCCGCCACCAGGACGTGAAGCCCGACAACATCTTCCTCGCGAGGTTCGCCGGCCGCGTCCACCCGATCCTGCTCGACCTCGGCGTGGCCGCGGAGCGCGAGGCCTCCTTCTGCGCAGGCACGGCGCTCTACGCCTCGCCCGAGCAGATCCGCGCGCTGAACGGCTTCCCCGGCGTCGTGCCGCTGAGCGAGAAGATGGACACGTACGGGCTCGCCACGACCCTCCTCTACTCGCTCGTCAACCCGAGGGACTTCCCGGGCGAGTCCGCGCAGACCCGCACCGAGCTCGCCGCCTCCCACGACGTCCGCGCCGACAAACCGCTCGCCGACAACGCGCTGCCCGACCTCACCGGGCGCCCGCGCCAGATGTTCCAGGACGCGCTCCGGCGGTGGCTCGCGATCGACCCGAACGAGCGCCCGTCGATGACCCAGCTCGCCGAGGAGCTCGACGTGCTGCTCGAGCCGGAGCGCGAGGCCGAGCGCGAGGCCGAGCGGCTGCGGATCAAGCAGAAGACCTCCTACCTGCGCGTGCGCATCGCGGCCGGCGCGATGACCCTCGTCGGCTGCGCGGTCGTGCTGCTCGGCTTCTCGAAGCGCGAGACCCTGCGGCTCGCCAACGAGCTCGAGCACGCCCGCCAGAAGGGCGCCGAGTCGTTCGACAAGCTCGACACCTGCGTCGCGTCCCACCAGATCGCAGCGTCCGAGGCGAACGCGTGCCGCACCGCCCGCGAGCAGGATCGCGCGGAGTTCAACGAGACGCTCGCCACCCTCCAGAAGAGCGGATCCATGACGGAGGCGGAGCACGCCCGCCAGATCCAGTCGCTGCACGCGACCCAGGCGGTGCGCCTCAAGGCCTGCGAGGACGACGCCGCCGCCGCGCAGAAGACCGCCATGGCGGACCGCGAGCGGCTCGCCGAGGCCGAGAAGGCGCGCGCGGCGATGGCCGCCGAGCGCGACGAGGCCAAGGCGCTCGCCGAGCAGCGCGCCGCCGAGCTCGCCGCCGCGACGCAGCAGCGCGCCGCCTGCGACGCGGAGCGCGCGAGCTGCGCCGCCGAGCGCGACCGCCTGAGGGCCGAGGCGGCCGATCCCTACGACGCGCCGCCCTCGCCGGGGAAGCCGGCGGCGCCCGCCGCGAGCGGCGCGCTGCCGCAGCTGCCGCCGCCGCCGGCGAGCGCGCCCCCCGCGGCGGGCGCGTCCCCGGCGGCGGGCGCGACGGCGACCCCGGCGGCCTCGTCGCCGTCCACCGCCGCTCCTCCCTGATCGCCGGCGCTGGAAGGCGGCCCACGTCGTCGCCGCCAGGCCGCCTCTGCTTGTGGCAGCCGCCCGGGGAGGCTATCCGTAGGGCCAGGGAAGGCGAGGGCCATGGGTGACATCTCTCGACGTGAAGTGCTGCGTCGGCTGGGCGCAGCGGGCCTCGTCCTCGGGGGCGCGGCCGGGGTCGCGGCGGCCCGGTGGGACCGCGGCGGCAGCGCCGCCGCCGCCGCCGAGCGCCAGCAGACGCGCGACTACCGGCTCCGCGACGCGCCCGCGGGGGTGCCCCAGCTCGTCGTCGCCCGCGCCGGCGCCGAGGCGCTCGCCGGGGGCGCGCCGGACCCCGCCGCCCTGGTCCGCAAGGCGGTCGACGCGCTCGGCGGGATGCGCCGCTTCATCTCGCGCGGCGACGTCGTCGTCGTGAAGCCCAACATCGGGTGGGACCGCACGCCCATCCACGCCGCCAACACGAACCCCAAGGTCGTGGCCGAGGTGGTGCGCCTCGCCTACGACGCCGGCGCCAAGAGCGTCATCGTGACCGACGCCTCGTGCAACGAGCCGAACCGCTGCTTCCAGCGCTCCGGCATCTGGAAGGCCGCGTACGACGTCGGCGCCGAGGTCGTCATCCCCGCCGCGCACCGCTTCCGCGGCATGCGCCTGAAGGGCGAGGTGCTCGACGACTGGCCCGTCTACACGCCGCTCGTCAACGCGGACAAGGTCATCAACGTCCCGATCGCGAAGCACCACAACCTGTCGAAGTACACCGCGGCGATGAAGAACTGGTACGGGGCGCTCGGCGGCCGGCGCAACCGCCTCCACCAGAACATCGACGTGTCGATCGCCGACCTCGCGACGTTCATCCAGCCGACGCTCACGATCGTGGACGCCGTCCGCGTCCTCATGCGCAACGGGCCGCAGGGCGGGAACGTCGCCGACGCGAAGGACATGCACACCGTGATCGCGACGACCGACCAGGTCGCCGCCGACGCGTACGGGTGCCAGCTCATCGGCCGCAAGCCCGAGGAGATCCCGTACCTCAAGATGGGCCACGAGCGGGGCCTGGGCACGATGCACTGGCAGAACCTGCGGCTCGCCGAGGTGTAGTATCATGGCAGACTCCGATTCGACGCCGGCCGGGCCGGCGCACCGTCCCCCGGCGGCTGCAGCGGCCGCGGCGCCCGCGAAGGCGAGCCCCCACGGCGCGACGGCGCCCGCGGGGCCGACACGCGAAAAAACCTGGACCGCGCTGCTGCGCAGGGCGGGCGCGATCGTCCGGCCGGGCGCGAAGCGGCGGCCCGGCTCGGGGCTGCCGGCGCGCAAGACGATCCAGGTGCTCGTCTGGGTGCGCCGCGCCGTGCAGGCAGGCTGCCTCGGGCTGTTCCTCTACTTCCTGTTCCAGACCGGCTTCCGCGGCTCGTTCGCCTCGTCCGAGGCGCGCGTCCGCCTGCCGCTGCCCGTCGAGGGGTTCCTCCTCGCCGACCCGTTCGTCGGCGCGATGACCCTGCTCTCGACGCACACCGTCTACCGCGGCCTGCTCTGGTCGCTCGGGATCCTCGCGCTGACGCTCGTCTTCGGGCGCGTGTTCTGCGGCTGGATCTGCCCGTTCGGCACGCTCCACCACTTCTTCGGGTGGATCTTCCCGTCGCGCTACGGCAAGGGCGGCAAGCGCGTCGAGGCGAACAAGACGTACGCGCGGCAGCGGGTGAAGTACTACCTGATGTACGCGTTCCTCGCGGCGAGCGTGGCCGGCAGCGTGATCGGCGGCCTGTTCGATCCGATCTGCGTGGCCGTCCGGGCGATCGGCCTCGCGGTCATCCCGGCGGCGCAGTACGTCGCCAGCGTGGTGACCGGCTCCGCGACCGCGACCGGGAGCCGGCCGGTGCAGGTCGCCGCGGACCACGCGCAGGATTTCCTGGCCGCGAGCGTGTGGCAGACGAAGCAGTTCTACTTCCACCAGGCGTGGTTCGTCGGGATCCTGTTCATCGCGATCCTCTTCATGAACCGCTTCATCCCGCGCTTCTGGTGCCGCGTGCTCTGCCCGCTCGGCGCCTTCCTCGGGGTGTTCGCCCGCTTCGCGCTCTTCGGGATGCAGAAGGATCACGCGAAGTGCACCGACTGCAACCTGTGCCTCGTGCACTGCCAGGGCGCCGACTCGCCCCAGGGCGGGGTGAAGTGGCGGCAGGACGAGTGCCACATGTGCCTCAACTGCGAGAACGCCTGCCCCGAGGACGTCATCAAGTTCCGCTTCCTGCCGAACCGGAAGAGCGCCCTCGTGACGCCCGACACGGGCCGCCGCACCGCCCTCGCGACCGCCGCCGCCGGCGCGGTGATCATCCCGACGGCGCGCATCGCCGACGTGCTCGACGCGAACTACGACCACCGCGTCATCCGGCCGCCGGGCTCGGTCGAGGAGCGCGAGTTCCTCGAGCGCTGCATCCGGTGCGCCGAGTGCATGAAGGTGTGCCCGAACAACGCGATCCACCCGGCGTTCTTCGAGGCGGGGATCGAGGGGATCTGGACGCCGATCGTCATCCCGCGCATCGGGTACTGCGAGCACTCGTGCGTCCTCTGCGGCGACGTGTGCCCGACCGGCGCGATCCAGAAGATCACCGAGGAGCAGAAGATGGGGATCGGCCAGAAGCCGATCTCGATCGGCACCGCGTTCTACGACCAGGGGCGCTGCCTGCCGTGGTCGATGAGCGTGCCGTGCATCGTGTGCGAGGAGTTCTGCCCGACGTCGCCCAAGGCGATCTGGGTCGAGGAGGTCGACATCCCGAAGCGCGAGCCCGTGCCCGCGGAGCACGGCAAGGAGCCGCCGATGAAGATGGTCCACGTGCAGCGCCCGCACGTCGATCCGTCGCTCTGCATCGGCTGCGGCGCGTGCGAGAAGGTCTGCCCGGTGCAGGACAAGCCCGCGGTCTACGTCACCAGCGTCGGCGAGACCCGGTCGAAGACGAACGTCATCCTCCTTGAGGACACGGATTACAACAAGGCATCTTGACCCGGGCGCGCGCCTGCTCCGCGCCCCGGGAACACGGCAGGAGGCAGCTCGGGTGCGCACGCTTCGCTTGTTCGGGATCTTCTCGCTGGCCGCGCTGTGGGGCGCGTCCGGCTGCGGCGAGCCGTTCACGGCGGCCGAGGCGTCGGCCGCGTCGTCGTCGAGCGCGGGGGGCGGCGGGGGCGGCGGCGGCGGCGACGGGGGCGGGGGCGGCGCCGCGACGTCGTCGTCCTCCTCGGCGGGAGGCGGCGGCGAGGGCGGGTGCGCGGCGTGCAAGGCCGGGGAGTTCTGCACGGCCAGCGAGACGTGCGTGCGCTGCGCCGACCGGGTCGGCGCGCTGTCGTTCGGCGCGCCGACGGCGATCGAGGTCGAGGGGTCGAAGCCCGCGTTCCCGCGCGTGCGCGAGGAGCCCGCCGAGGGCGAGGGCACGGCGACGCAGCGGCTCGTCTACGTGGCCACGTTCGGGTCGAGCGACGCGCAGATCGCCACGGCGACCGGGCGGCCCTGGACGGCGGGCGAGGTGGTCGAGAGCCCCGCGGTCAACTCGCCGCAGTCGGAGTCGGGCCCGCTCCTCCTGCCCGTCGACGCGCCCTCGCCGCGCGCGGACTTCCCCCTGGGCTCGCTGCTCTTCGATCGCGTCCTCGCGGGGCCGGGCAGCCTGCCGCTGCTGTTCGTCGCGGACGAGCTCCGGGCGACCCGGGCGGAGACGTTCGACGTGCTCAACCTGGACGGGGGGAGCCACTCGGTGGCGGTGGCCCACGGCGTTCGGCCCTACCGGTACTGGTTCATGAACAAGCACCAGGAGGGCGGGCAGATCACGAGCCGGCTCCTCACGATGCGCGCCGACGACGCGGAGGCGCGGGAGCTCTACATCGTCCTGCCCGGCGACTGCCCGGCGCAGGGCGACGACCTCGCGCCGTGGGTGACGCCCGATGGGAGCCTGCTCTTCTTCCAGGCGCCGTACAGCGCGCGGGGCGACTGCGCGCAGGCGTCGGTGCTGCGGAGCTTCTACGTGCGGCTCGGGGCCGACGGGCTGCCCGTGCCCGGGGAGAAGGCCAAGATGCTGCTGGCGAGCCTCAAGCCGGAGATCGCCGTCATGACGCCGTCGCTCTCGCCCGATGAGTGCACGCTCTACGTCGCGTCCGACCTGGACATGGCCGACCGGCGGCAGCGGCTCTACGCGGCCTCGCGGCGGTAAGACGGCCTCGGCGAGGTGCCCGGCCCTCGGGGGGGAGGGCCGGGGAGCGCGGTCAGGAGGGGGAGATCACTGCGCGCGGAAGCCCTCGGCGGGGCGCAGGCGCCCGGCGTACAGGCTCGGCGCGACGGTGGCCAGGAGGCAGATGAGGATGGCGACATCGCCCGTGATCGCGAACGCCTGCGGGGTCGCGTGCACAGGGAGCCGGGAGATGAAGTAGACCTTCGGGTCGAGCGGGAAGCCGTAGACCAGGAGCCCCTTGCACACCGCCACGCCGAGCAGGAGCCCCAGCGTGGTGCCGGCGAGGCCGATGATCCCACCCTGGTACAGGAAGATGCGCAGGATCTCGGAGTCGGTCGAGCCCATCGCCTTGAGGACCGCGATCTCCTTCTTCTTGTCGAGCACCACCATGATCAGCGTCGCGATCACCGTGAACGCGGCGACCACGATGATGAGCCCCAGCACGACGCTCATGAGGAGCTGCTGGACGACCAGCGCGGTGAAGAGCCCGTGGTTCAGCTCCTCCCAGTCCATCGTGTAGTAAAGCCCGTTGCTGAGGAGGTTCGTGATCTCGCGCGCGATGTTGCTGGCGTTGTCGATGTCATCCACCTTCATCTCGACGCCGGTCACCGTGTCGCCGTGATCGTAAAACGCCTGCGTCTCGTAGAGATCGGCGTACGCCAGCTTGGTGTCGTACTGCTCGAAGCCCGCCTCGAAGAGCGCGATGACCCGGAACTGCTTGGCGACCGGCGGCTTGATGGCGCCGTCCGAGAACGAGAAGCCGATGGTCGGCGAGGTGACGGTGACGCACTCGCCGATGTCGAGGGACAGGTTCTTCGCCAGCCCAGCGCCGATGACGATGCCCGGCAGCTTGGCGACCTTCTCCTTGTCCGCGCAGGGATCCGGATCGACCTCGGGCGGCAGCTCGTCGTCCTCGGGCAGCTTGCTGCCGTAGCCGCCCTCCGGCTCGATCGCCCCCTGGGGGGCCCCCTCGGCGATCGCGAGCTCGGCCTCCTCGGCGCCAGCTTCCTCGGCGATGTCAGGCTCGGCCGGCGGAGCCGCAGGCTCGGCGCCGGCGTCCCGCGCGGCCGCCTTGCGCTCGTCCTCCAGGATGCGCTCCTCGTACGCCTTCAGCAGGTCGAGCTCGCCCGCGTCGGGCTCGAGCGCGCCGCGGGCGCCCTTGTCCAGGAGAGGGACGTCGGGCAAGGACGGCGACGGCGGCGGCGCGCGCTCGGCCGGCTTCGCCCCGGGGCGCCGCAACCCGCTGAGATCGCCGCCCGGGAGGACGTACCGGGGCAGATCGAGCACCGGCATGGCGGCGCCGTCGGCGCCCACACCGAGGCTCCTGGCCGGGTCGACCCCCTTCACGAGCACGTTGGTCGCGGTGGCGTCGCCGTGCGTCAGCATCATGGGGTTGATGCTGAAGGGCGCCGCGCCGATGACGCCCGGCACCTTGGCGACCTGATCCATGACGGATCTGTATTCCCGAAAATCCGTGGAATACTTGATCACCAGGACGTGAGCGTTGACCCCGAGGACCTTGTCGCGGAACTCCGTCCGGAAGCCGCCGGTCACGCTGATCACGGTCGCGAGCGCCGCGACACCGAGCGCGACCCCGAGGATCGCGAACGTGGTGCCGACCGAAACGAACGCCCGCTTCTTGGAGCCGAGGTACTGCAGCGCGACGCGGATGGTGTAGCGCTGCGTCGCGATATCGTAAATCAGCGCGGCGAGAACCAGAAGAACTACGACATTGAGGGCAATCCCGGCCGTGTAGAGCACGACCTTGAGGGGGTAGCTCATCGCGGAGCCCTCCTAGCAGAACGCGGCGCGCGCGGCACGGTGCCCGCTGCGCCGCAGAGGCGCAGCGGCGCGGAGCCGCAGAAGGTAGCGCGGCTGTGCCCCGACGGGGCGGCCTCGCCCCGGCGCGCCATCGGATCGCCCGCGCGGGCTTCTGCGGGCGACGTCCGCAGGCCCTCGCTTCCCGGACCGAACACCTGCTAGGATCCGACCCTGCCGCTGATGCCGGCATGTGGCGTGCACCTCTGCCCGCGAGCCTTTCATGAGCGCCACCAAAAACGAGCACCACACCGCGCGCAGCAGAGTTTTCGAGCAAGAGGCAGGCGCGCTCGATGAGGCACCGGCGTCGCGCCCCACCGGCGCGGCTGGCGGCGCCCGCTCGTCCGGCGTCGGCACCGCGTTCGCGCCCGCCGTGGAGCCCGAGGGCGCGGGCGACGACGTGCCGGTGGACGTCGAGCTCCGGCCCTCGTCGAGGCCCTCCAGGTCGGGCTGGGTCGAGGGGCCGGACAGCGAGATCCCGCCGAGCTTCCGCGCGCCGCCGCCGCTGCGCCAGAAGACGCCGCGGCTCGGACGGCAGAGCGAGCCGGACGCCGACGAGATGAGCGGCAGGACGAGCGCGGCCCCGATCAGCGAGGCGGAGCCCTCCCTGGAGATCCCGCCGCCGGACGAGGTCGAGCCGCGCGAGCGGCGGCCGCCCGGCGCGAAGGATCCGTACATCGGGACGACGTTCGATCACCGGTACAAGATCGAGCGGCTGCTCGGCGAGGGCGGGATGGGGTTCGTCTACCTCGCCCGCCACAAGGTCATCGACAAGCGCGTCGCCGTGAAGGTGCTCCGCGCCGAGCTCGCGCGGGACCGCGAGATCTTCGAGCGCTTCGTGCAGGAGGCCCGCGCGGCGTCGAGCATCGGCAACCCGCACATCGTCGACATCTCCGACTTCGGCGACCTCCCGGACGGCTCCACGTATTTCGTCATGGAGTACCTGGAGGGCGTGAGCCTGGCGCAGCTCATCGACTCGCCGAACGAGCTGCCCATGGACCGCATCTGCCACATCGCGCTGCAGCTGTCCGCGGGCCTCGCCGCCGCGCACGACGCGGGCATCATCCACCGCGACCTCAAGCCGGACAACGTGTTCGTGGTGCCGCGCGGCAGCGATCCGAACTTCGTGAAGATCCTCGACTTCGGGATCGCGAAGGTGTCGACGAGCACGACGACCAAGCTGACGCGCGCCGGGGCGGTGTTCGGGACGCCGCACTACATGTCGCCCGAGCAGGCCGCCGGCGCGCCCATCGATCACCGGACCGACATCTACTCGCTCGGCGTGATGCTCTACGAGCTCGTGAGCCGGCAGCTGCCGTTCAACGCCGACAACTTCATGGGGATCCTGACGCAGCACATGTACAAGGCGCCGGTCCCCATCCGCGCGCTCGTCGGCGGCCCGGATTGCCCGCCCGGGCTCGAGGCGGTGATCCTGAAGTGCCTCTCCAAGAAGCCGGAGTCGCGCTACCAGTCGATGAGCGATCTCCACGACGACCTCGAGCGCGTGAGGAGCGGGGGCGTGCCCGGCGCGGTCGCGGAGATGATGGCGCGCTCGGGCGGCTTCAACGTGCCGCACGACTACTTCAAGACGTCGAAGGTGATCGTCCCGGCGACGCCGCCGTCGCCGCCGCGCTCGCCGTGGCCGCGCTACGTGTGGGTCGCCGGCGCGGCGGCCGCGGTGGGGATCGTGACCGCCATCTTCGTCATCGGCGCGAGCGGGTCCGCGCGGGACACGGCCCCGCAGGCGCAGAAGCCGCCGGTCGAGGCGCCCGCGGCCAAGCCGGCCCCCGAGCCGCCGCCCGCCGTCCAGAAGACGGTGGTCGCGCTGGCCGCCGTGCCGGAGACGGCGGTCGGCTACCGCAACGGCGTGGAGCTGAGGCTGCCCGCGAGCATCGACGTGGAGCAGGGGCAGACGGTCACGATCGACATCCGGGCCGAGGGGTACCACCCCAGCACGGTCGTGCTCGATGGGACGGAGCAGAGCAAGCTCGTGAAGCTCGTCGAGGTCGACGAGAAGGGCGGCGCGAAGGTGAGGCCCGGCGGGACGCCGCGCCCGCCGCCGCAGACGACGGCCAAGCCGCCCAAGGGCTCGGACGTCCGGGACCCCTGGGCGACCCAGAACCAGAAGAAGTGAGCGGCTGCGCGGCGCGGGCCCCGCTCTCCGGGCGCCGTGATAAGCCGCGGGGGTGACCCAGATAGCTCACCTCATCGACCTCGTCCCCGAGGATGTGCTCGGCATCTGTCGCCGCCTCCGCGAGCGCGGCAAGCGCGGCTGGATCGTCGGCGGCTGCGTGCGCGACCTGCTCCGGGGCGAGCCCGCCAAGGACTGGGACGTCGCGACCGACGCGCGGCCGGAGGAGGTCATGGCCGCGTTCCGGAAGGTGATCCCGACCGGGATCCAGCACGGGACCGTGACCGTCATGGTGCGCGGCGTGCCGTACGAGGTCACGACGCTGCGGGGCGACGGGACCTACAGCGACGGGCGGCGGCCGGACCGGGTCGAGTTCGTGGACGACATCACGGCCGATCTCGCGCGGCGGGACTTCACCATGAACGCCATCGCGCTCGATCCGGTCGACGGGCACCTCATCGATCCGTTCGGCGGGCAGCGGGATCTCGAGGCGAAGGTCATCCGCGCGGTGGGGGATCCGGGCGAGCGCTTCGCCGAGGACGGGCTGCGGGTGCTGCGCGCGGCGCGGTTCGCGGCGACCCTGGAGGGGGCGCTCGATCCCGAGACCGAGCGCGCCATGGGCACCGCGCGGTCGCACCAGACGTTCCGCTGCGTGAGCGCGGAGCGGGTGCGCGACGAGTGGCTCAAGGCGATGCGCGCGCGCCGCCCGAGCGTGGCGTTCGAGATCATGCGGCGCACGGAGCTGCTCGGGATCACCTGCCCGGAGATGATGGAGTCGGTCGGGTGCGAGCAGAACCGCTGGCACGCGTACGACGTGTGGGGGCACGCGATGGCCTGCCTCGACGCGTGCAAGCCGGATCCGATCCTCCGCGTGGCGGCGCTGATGCACGACATCGGCAAGCCGAGGACGCGCGAGTTCTCGGACAAGACCCACGACTACACGTTCTACGAGCACGAGCGGGTCGGCGCCGAGATGGCCGAGCCGATCCTGTCGCGGCTGCGCTTCTCCAACGACGAGCGGGCGCGGATCGTGGCGCTCATCCGTCACCACTTGATCTGCTACGACGACTCGTGGACCGACGCCGCGGTGCGGCGGTGGCTGCGGCGGGTGACACCGGCGCTCGCGCCGGATCTCTACGAGATCGGCGTCGCCGACGCGCTCGGCAAGGGGCGCGAGGTGACCGAGGACATCGCGACGATCGGGCGGCTCCGGGCGCGGGTGGAGGCGATGCTCGCCGCGGGCGCGGCGCTGTCGGCCAAGGATCTCGCGGTGAACGGCAGCGTGCTGATGAAGGAGCTCGGCATCGCGCCGAGCAGGCTCGTGGGGGAGATCCTGGAGCGGCTCGTCGAGCTCGTGACCGAGGAGCCCGAGGCGAACACGCCCGAGCGGCTGCTCGCGGCGGCGCGGGAGCTCGTCGCCGCGAAGGGGGCGGGCGCGTAAGGGTCGTCAGGGGGGAGTTGTCGACGAGGCTGCCCGGGCCTGCTCTGGCCTGCTCGGCGCGCGTCGCGTGTGCACGAGGGTGGTATCGACGGGACGCGCGGACCCTCCTTGTCGCGCGTCGCGCCCGTTCACCCGCGCTCGGCCATCTCCTCGCTCCTTAGGGCAGCCTGTCCCAGATCGCGAGTCCATCGGTCGCAGACAAGGTACATGAGCCGACAACGGTGGTCGGTTGTCTACCTGCCGTCAGCCTCGATTATTTCATGCCGATCGCATCCATCCGGACGTGTCTCGTGTAACATCCGTTGCTGCGCACTGTCGCGCCCCCCATTGGGAGGTCCATTTTGAAGCTCTCGACGAAGACGCTTGTTGGGCTGATTGGTTTGGGTTTGCTTGCGGCGGCGGCATCCATCGGTGGATGCTCCGGCGGGGGTGGTGAGGCGAGCTCCGGCAACAACGGCTCTGGCAGCGGCAGCGGCGGCGGGGGCGACGATACGACCGGGAGCGGGATCGGGGACGGCGGCGGGTTCCAGTTCGATGGAGGGACCGGGGACGCGTCGCTCAACGAGGACACCGCGTGTGTCGCGACGAAGCTGCAGGCCGATTACGAGCAGCGGCCTGCCGACATCATCTTCATCATCGACAACTCTGAGAGCATGACGGACGAGATCAACAGCGTCCAGCGGAACATCAACCAGAACTTCGCCTCGATCATCGAGCGGAGCGGCATCGATTACCGCGTCATCATGATCTCGAAGCACGGCAGCTCAGAGCTGGAGCAGTCGGTCTGCATCGAGGCGCCGCTCGGCAGCGGGAGCTGTTCGCCGGTCCCGACGGCCCCGAACACCAACCCGCCGCACTTCTACCAGTACAGCCTGGAGGTCAGCAGCCTCAACTCGCTCTGTCTCGCCATCGACACCCTGAAGGGCGCGACCCCGCCCAAGGGAGAGACCACCTCGCCCGGGTGGTCGCAGTGGCTGCGGCCGGACTCGCTCAAGGTGTTCGTCGAGATCACCGACGACGGCGTCGACTGCTCGACGATCTCGCTCGGCGCGGACCCCGCGAAGACCGACGACGGCGACATCGAGCTCAAAGACGTCGACGACGATGACATGGCGACCTTGGCCGGAGGCACCAAGTCGGCGGAGACCTTCGACGCGGCCCTGATGGCGATCGCGCCCGAGTACTTCGGCACGCCGAGCGCGCGCAACTACATGTTCTTCAGCTTCGTGGGCATCGTGGAGAACACGCCGCCGACCGAGCCCTGGCCGCCGGAGGAGCCCGTCACCTGGGAGCAGTGCCGGCCCGGCTCGGTCGACCCCGGGACGACGTACCAGACGCTCAGCGTGATGACCGGAGGGCTGCGATACCCGATCAACCAGGACGACACCTACGACGCCGTGTTCCAGGCGATCGCCGACAGCGTGATCTCGGGCGCGAAGCTGTCGTGCGAGATCGAGGTGCCCAAGGCGCCAGGCGGGCACTCGATCGATCTGGAGACGGTGCAGATCGAGTTCACGCCGAGCAACGGCGGGCAGAAGCAGACCTTCTCTCAGGTGAAGACCCCCGAGGAGTGCAAGCCGATGTCCTTCTACATCGAAGAGGGCATCATCCGGCTGTGCCCGGACACGTGCGCCATGGCGGTCCAGGACAACACGGCGGGCATGAACCTGCTCTACGGCTGCTCGGTCAACCCCAACTGAAGCGAGGAGGCGCTCCCGAGCGCATCGCGCCGGGAGCGCCGGTCCGAGGCATCGCCCGGCCGGCGAGCGCCGGCGCGGCGGATCGCGGGAGCCGGGCGCACGGGCCTGCTACCCTGCGAAGGCAGATGCGGGTCGATGTGGCGTGCCGTGCTGGCCACGGCGGAAGCGAGGAGCCCGTGGCGTTCACCCTGGGGGAGCGCCGCGTGCGGGTGACCGAGATCCTCGACCGGTGGCCAGGGGGCGATCACCACTACTTCAAGGTGCGCGGGGACGACGGGGCACGGTACATCCTGCGCCGCGATTTCGAGATCCTCGTGTGGGAGCTCGAGGTCTACGAGGCATCCACGGACGCCTACGATGAATGATGAGAGGGAGCTCCGGGGCGGCGGAGGTGGACGGGGCGGCCGCGGACGAAGGCGCGGTGGACCGCGGCGGTCTCGGGGGCGAAGACGAGGTGATTCAGCAGGTCCGCCTCGCCGAGGAGATGCTCGGGGAAACGGACGGCGATGAAGTCGGCTTCCTTGCCGGCCTCGAGGCTGCCGATGACGCGGCCGAGCCCGATGGCGTCGGCCGTGCCCTGCGTGGCCATGACGAAGAGCGCGGACGGGAGGAGGCGGTCGCCCAGGCAGAGGGCATTGTCGAAGGCGCTCGACATGCTGCGGCGCATGTCGAAGCTGCGCCCGGCGCCGACGTCGCTGCCCAGGCCGACCGAGACCGCGCGGGCGCGCGCGTCGCCGAGGCGCATGCGGCCGCTGCCCAGGAAGAAGTTCGAGTCGGGGCAGTGGACGACCGACGAGCGGGTCTCGGCGAGGCGGTCCCACTCGCGCGGCGTGAGGTGGATGCCGTGCGCGAGCAAGGCGCGCCCGGTGAGCAGGCCGACGCGGTCGTAGACGTCGATGTAATCGCGCGCCCACGGGTGCTCGCGCAGCGTGGCCTCGCCCTCGGCGGGCGTCTCGGCGACGTGCGTCTGCACGAGGAGGTCGTGATCGTGCGCGAGGAGCGCGGCCGCCTCCATCAGCCCGCGCGAGCACGACAGCGCGAAGCGAGGGGTGATCGCGAACTCGAGCAGCCCGCCGCCCGCGCCGTGCCAGCGCTGCACGAGCTCCCGGGCCATCGCGATCGCGTCGTCGCGAGGGACGCAGAGCGCCTCGGGGCAGTTCTGGTCCATGAGCGTGAGGCCAGCGATGCCGCGCAGGCCAGCGCGCGAGAGGGCGTCGAAGAGCTGGTCGGTCGCGCCGGCGCACGAGCTGGAGAAGGCCACGCACGTCGTCGTGCCCGACGCGATGAGGCGCGCCGTGAACTCGCCCGCGACGAGCGCGGCATAGCCGTCGTCGCGGAAGCGCGCCTCCTCGGGGAAGACCGACCGCTCCAGCCAGTCGAGCAGCGAGCCGCTGGCGCTGCCGATGATGCGCGTCTGCGGGAAATGGACGTGCGCGTCGATGAAGCCCGGCATCAACACCGACGGCCGCAAGTCCAGCACCGGCCCGCGGAAGGCGCCCGGGGCGAACGGCGCTGCCTCCACGATCCGACCGTCGCTGCCGACCACGAGCAACGCGTCGTCCAGGTAACGGAGCCGATGGCCGTTGGACGAGCCGGCGAGCGGGGTGAGCAGGCGACCGCGGTAGGCGCGCGGCGACTCCGGCGGCCGCGCGCTCATCGGATGGCGATCTCGCTCCGGCGCGCCCAGCCCATGACCATGTTGCCCCCGTCGTGCTTCATGACGAGCGCCCACGCGCCCGACTCGCGCATGACCATCACCAGCTCCCCCGCGGCGACGGCGCCGATGCGGGCGCCGTCCGCCCGCGGCTCCTCGAGCAGCGTGATGCTGCGCGCGGCGATGCCCGCCTGGAGGCGCGCGGGCGCGTCCGGATCGTCCTCCTCGTCGCCGCCGGCAGGGCCGTCGTCGTGCGGCGACCGCGGCTCGTCGGCGCCAGGGTCGTCATCGAAGGGGAAGCGGGCGCGGGCCTGCGCGCGACCCGCCGCCGGGGAGCGCCCCTCCAGGAGGTGCGCGAACCGGCCGGCGCTCTGCACCGGCGAGCGATCGTCGGCGAGGGCGCGCAGCACGATCGGCGCCGTCGGGAGCGCCGCGACGGCGGTGGCGGCGAAGAGCGCGAGCCCGGTCAGCCGATCGAGCCGGCGCGCGCGCGGCGGCGCGGGCGCGGCGCCCGGCGGCGGCTCCGCCCGGGCGGCGAGGCGCGTGCCGGCGTGCGCGGCGCGCACGTCGCGGGAGCCGGGAGAGGCACCCTGTCCGGCGGGGGAATCGTCCATCAGCGCAGAGGATACGCGCTGCGGCCAGCGCGGTCGACTGCGCGGCGGCGCGCGACGCCGCGGCCGAGGATCCGCCGGCCGGCGAGCGCGTCAGCGGAGCTCGCGCGGCAGCGGGGCGGCGGCAGGGTCGCCCGAGGCGGCGCGGTCGGCCGGCGCGGCGCCCGCGGCGCCCGGGTCCGCGCAGCAGCGGAAGCCCTGCTGGTAAAACATGTGGTTCTCGTCGTGCGAGCGGGTCGAGGGGCGGCAGCGCGTGCGGACCGGGCCCCAGTAGCCGCCCTTCAGGATGGAGGGGCGCTCGCCTTCGCGGACGGAACGGGTCCACTCGTCGATGTTGCCGGTCATGTCGTAGACGCCGAAGGGGCTCCGGCAGCGGGGCTGGACGCCGGACGGCATCCCCTGCCAGAGCCGATCCATCTCGGCCATGGCGGCAGGGCCGCCCCGCGGGCGCAGCGCGGTCTCGATGAACGCGCGCCACGGCTGGTCGACGACGCACGCTTCCGGGTCGCGGACGTAACCGTACGGGTAGGGGCGCGCCTCCTCACCTTCGCAGGCGAAGGTCCACTCGGCCTCGTCGCAGAGGCGCTTGCCCTCCTCGGCGCAGAGCTCGCCCGCCTCGTAGAACGAGACGAGGATGAACGGATAGACACCCTTCTGGTTGGGGTACTCGTAGCGATCGATGCAGAAATGCATCGGCTTCGTGTCGAGATTGCTCGACATCGCGAGCCACGTTTCGCGATCGAACTCCGCGCACCGTTCCGGGTAATCCCGGCTGATCCAGTGTTTGCAGGTCGTCCGCTGCATCTCGTCGATGGAGCGCAGGTCGCCCTGGGCCTTCGGCGTGGGGTCGAGCTTCATGAGGCCGGAGACCTCGACCATGCCCGTCGGACAGACGCCGCGGTTGCCCTCGAGCTGGTCGGTGGCCTCGCGCGACTCGGCGGGGGACGACGCGATCTGCCAGTGGCGGTCGCGCACGAGGCGCCACTCGAACCGGAGCCGGCGCGGCAGCGCGCCCGTGATCGCGCCCGTGGCGAGCGTCGGCGGCACGGCCGGCGCCTCGGCGAGCCGCAGCACGAGCAGCGCGAGGCCGGCGACGCCCAGCGCGAAGCCGGCGGCGACGGCAGCGCGCAGCGCCCTCGCGCGGGGGGGCGCGGGCTTCCGCGGCGAGTGGGCGTACCTGTGCATGCTCCCTCGCGTAGATTACTGCGCGGGGGACTCGAAGGCAGACAACTTTTCACGAAGCCGCGCCACGTCGCCCTCGCGCTCCTCGGACAGGTCGCGGGTCTCGCGGGGATCGCTCTCGAGATCGAACAGGAGCATCCGGTCGCGCTTCTTGCGCTTGAGGACGAGGAGCTTGAGGTGACCGTCGACGACCGCCGCGCGGCGGGCGGTGCGGGCGAACACCGGTCCGCGGGGCGCGCGGTCCGCGCCGGCGGCGATGGCGGCGAGGGAGCCGCCCTCGACGGCCGCGGCGTCCGCGCCGCCGAGATCGAGGACGGTGGGCGCGATGTCGATCGTGCTCACCGGGTGCGGGTAGCGGCCGGGCGCGGCGCCGGGGAGGGCGACGACGAGGGGGACGCGGATCGCCTCCTCGTAGAGCTCGACCCCGTGGCCGACGGAGGCGTGCTCGCCGAGGCCCTCGCCCTGCGCGCCGTGGACGATGATCGCGGTGCGGCCGGCGCGGGGGCCGCTGGCCACGGCGTCGAGCAGGGCGCCGAGCTGCCGGTCGACGTAGGCGATCTCGCCGTCGTAGGCGGCCGTCCTGCCGGCGCCGAAGCGGATGCCGGGGTGGCTGAGGTAGCGCTCGTGGGCGTCGAAGAGGTGGAGCCAGAGGAAGACCGGCTGGGCGCGCTGGGCGTAGCCGTCGAGGAGCTCGATGGCCTTCTTGACGGCGAGGTGGCCGGTCGCCTCGCGCTCGGGGTGGGCCTCGCCGTAGACGGTCTCGAAGCGGTCGAACCCCTGGTCGAAGCCGCGCTCCTGGCTGATCCACGTGAACGAGCTGACCGCGGCGGTGAGGTAGCCGGCGCGCTTCATGCGCTCGGCGAGGGTGTCGTTCTCGGGCAGCAGCGTCGGCCACGCACGGCGGTCGCGCGCCGCCCGGTTGAGGCGGCGGCCGGTGACGAGGGGCGCGATGGCCCGCTGCGTCTCGCTCGAGGCGGCATAGGCGCGCTCGAACAGCACGCCGCGGGCCGCGAGCTGGGCGAGCCGCGGGCTCGTGTCGCGGGCGTAGCCGTACGCCGACGTGTGGTCGGCGCGCACCGTGTCGAGGGTGACGAGGAGGATGTCGGGGCGCCCCGGCGCGGACGTCGCGGCGGCGGCGGGGGCCGCGGTGGCGGTGGCGGGGGCTGCGGTGGCGGTGGCGGGGGCCGCGGCGGCGGTGGCGGCCACCACGGCGGCGGCGGGGGCGGTGGTCCTGGTCAGGACGGCCGGGACGACCGCGCCGCCATCGTCGCGCGCCGCGGGCGCGGCGGCGGCGCGCGCCGGCGCGGCGGGAGCGGCCGGCGGGGCGCTGGCAGGGGCAGGGAGGCCCGCGACCGCCCGGGCGGGCCGGGAGGCGTCGCCCTGGGCCGCAGCGCCGCAACCCTGGTCGATGCCGTCGCCCGGGATGTCCGGCGCGCCGTGGTACCGCGTGGGGTCGCCCTCGTCGCAGTCGAGGCCGCCGAAGTGCGCGCCCATCCCGTCGCCGTCGCGGTCGGTCCACCGCTCGAGCGCGCCGAAGAGGGTGGCCGCGAGGCCGCCGCCGGCGCGGACGGCCTGGCCGAGCGCGGGGAACGACTCGACCCGGGCGGTCGCGGTCATGAGGACCAGGGCGGCGAGCGGGACGCCTGCGAGGCCGGCGACGCGGCCGACCGCGGCGCTGAGGTCGACGCTGGAGACGAGCGCGGTCGCCACGAGCGCGATGGCGCCGTCGACGATGGCGGCGCGCACGGCGGCGCCGGCGTCGCCGGCGGTGCTGCCGGCGAAGGCGGCGAGCGGCGCGAAGGCGGCGACGAGGGGGAGGGCGCCGATGGCGGCGCCGGCGACGGCGAGGATCCACGGCTTCACGCCGCGGGCGGCGAGGCGGTCGCCGAGCGCGACGAGGCGCTGGGTGAGGAGCGCCGCGGCGGCGACGCCGGCGAGGCCGAGGACGCCGAAGGTCGCGCCGGCGAGGCCGCGGTGGTGGGTCGTCGCCTTGAGGAGGGCGGCGAGCGCGGCGAGCACGGGCACGGCGACGCCGATCCACAGCGCGACGCGGAGGACCGCGAGGCGCTCGCCGCCCGCGCCGACGATGCCGCGGAAGCCGCGGCCGGCGGCGCGCGAGAGGATGATCGCGAGCGTGACGAGCGGGAGCAGGACCGCGGTGCCGACGAGGAGCCCGTCGAGGAACGACGCGCCGGCGCGGGCGGTGCGCAGCGCGGTCGGGACCGCGGAGAGCGACGCGACGCCGAGGCCGAGCACGCAGGCCTCGCCGAGGCGGGTGGTCCAGGCGCTGCGGCGCGGCGGCGGGGGGGCGGACCGCGCCGGCGGGGGGGCGGACCGCGCCGGCGGCGCGCTCGGGCGGGCGGGCGGGCCGCTCGGGGATCGCGGCGGGACGCTGTCGTGGGCGCCGGCGGCGCTCGGCGGCGGGGGACCTGGTTCGGCGGTGATCATGGGCACACTGGGGGGAGGGCCGCGCGGGCGCCTCGCGAGGGCCTGTCGCGCCTGGCCGCGAGGTCGTGCGCCCTGCAGAACGGGGGCCTACCATCGGTGCACGGAACCGGAAAGTATCCTGCGGGAGCGGATGGGCTGGGGGCGGCGGGGAGGGGCGCGCTAGAGCGTCGCGCCGGGGCCCGCGCGGCGCCGGGCGCAGGCGCGCAGGCGCGCTGGCGGGCTGCGGGCAGCTGCGGCACCATGGCGGAGCCGTGCCGCTCCCTGCGCGCAAGCTCGCCACGATCGCGGACCTGCTGGCCATCCCCGAGGCGCAGCGGTTTCACGAGATCGTCGACGGCGAGCTCGTCCCGAAGGCGATGCCCTCGCCGAAGCACGGCGGGGCCCAGGCGTCGCTCGCCGGGATGGTGTTCCGACCCTACAACCGTCGGCCGGGAGGGCGCTGGCCCGGAGGGTGGTGGTTCGCCACCGAGGTCGAGGTGGAGCTCGAGGAGCACGAAGTCTACCGTCCGGACGTGGGGGGCTGGCGGCGCGAGCGGCTCCCCGAGCTGCCCGAGAAGACGCCGATCCTGGTGCGTCCCGACTGGGTCGGCGAGGTGCTGAGCGCATCGAACGCGCGCAACGATGTCGTGAAGAAGCAGCGCACGTACCACCGATGCCAGGTGCCCCATTGCTGGATCGTGGATCCCATGAACGAGGTGCTCACCGTGCTTCGCTGGACGGAGGGCGGGTATCTGAACGTGCTCACGGCGGAGCGGGGCGAGCGGGTCAGGGCAGAGCCGTTCGACGCGATCGCGTGGCCCGTCGGCGTGCTCTTCGGGGACGACCCGGACGAGGAGTAGCTCGGCCGTCGGGTCGGGCGCTTCGACGAGGCAGGGAGCGGGGCGCTCAACCCGGGTCGGGGCGCTCAACCCGGGTCGGGGACCTCAACCTGGGTCGGGGCGCTCAACCCGGGTCGGGGCGCTCAACCCGGGTCGGGAGCTCAACCCGGGTCGGGGCGCTCAACCCGGGTCGGGGCGCTCAACCCGGGTCGGGGACCTCAACCCGGGTCGGGGCGCTCAACCCGGGTCGGGACCTCAACCCGGGTCGGGGCGCTCAACCCGGGTCGGGGCGCTCAACCCGGGTCGGGACCTCAACCCGGGTCGGGACCTCAACCCGGGTCGGGGACCTCAACCCGGGTCGGGACCTCAACCCGGGTCGGGACCTCAACCCGGGTCGGGACCTCAACCCGGGTCGGGGACCTCAACCCGGGTCGTCCGGCGCCGGCCGCGCCGCGATCACCCGGCTCATCACCCCGCGCAGCGCGTCGAGGTCGAACGGTTTGTCGAGCACCGCGGCGGCGCCGAGGGAGCGCGCCAGCGCGTGGGTGGAGCTCTCGCCGAAGGCGGTGATCAGGACGATGGGCGGCCGGCGCCGCACCGCGGACAGGCCCGCGAGCACCTCCATGCCCGTGAAGCACGGCATCTGGATGTCGCTGACGATCGCGTCCACGTGCGCAGGCGGATCCCGGCCAGAGAACCAGGGGAGGAGGTAATCGAGGAGCTCCAGGCCGTTCTTCGCCTCGACGACCTCGAAGCCGTCACACTTCAACGTGGACGCCAGCAGCGCCCGCATCTCGTCGTCATCCTCGGCCACGAGCACCCGGCAGCCCGCGCCGTACCGGTCGGCGGGCGGAGGGGGCGGCGGATCGCCGACCCACGGGTCGATGAGGCTCATGCACAGCTCCTTCCGCCAGCCATCCCGTGCCGACGAGGCCGGCGAGCACGCGCACTGCACGTCGTATGCCTCGTGCCGTCAGGGCCCAGGAGCCGGCCTGACCAGGGGAGTTTTGCCCCACCCGGGGAGGTTCGGGACGCCCTGCGTGGACCGGCCGTCACGGTCGACGCGACGGAGCCGACGGCGCCGGTCGATCGCGGGCGCCGGGCGGCAAGCTCGCGGCTCTCGACGCTCGCGCCCAGCTGGAGGTCGATCGGGCACGAGGTGCGTTCGACGTGCGGCCCCTCACTTCAGGACCGGCTTGATGTCGACGACCGGCGTTCCGTCGATGGCCTCGATGGGCCCGACGCGGAGGCGGTCGCCTTCGATGGCGCGCACGACGACGGGGTGGAGGCCGAGCGGGTTCGGTCGGTCCGGCGATCGCGTCGCGAAGACGCCTGTGAGCGGGTTGCTCGGGTCAGAGCGCGGGTGGACCTGGAGGACGTCGCGGCGCGCCTCGTGAAGCCACGTGATGAGGAGGATCTCGTCGCCGGCGACGAGCCCTTTCAGCGCCTCCGCCGCCCACGAATGCACCTCGACCCAGGCATCGGGCGCGCCCTCCGAGCCCTGCCTGGGCGCCTCGGCGCGGCCCTTGAGCGCGGACCGGATCACGCCGATCGGACGCAATCGAGCTTCGACGGACGCCGCTTCCATCGCCACGGTGCTCATGTCCCAGGGAGGGAAGCGAGGCGGCTCGAGGATGTCAATCCGAATCGGCCAACCGCAACGGTGTCGACCATCGAGCTGCGTAGTCGCTTTGAAGAGACCGAGCGTGTTTCGGTCGTCTCGGTGGTTCGCCGGTCTGTGTTCGATGGATCCCGACGAGCGTTGTATCTGCTCGATGGGCACGTGCGAATGGCGTCGGCGCTTCCCGTCTTCTGCGCGCGTGATGGGGCGACGTCGCGTCATCGCCCGTTCATCATCACCGCGCCGTGCAGCGCTGCTGCGCGACGACCGCCTCGTGAGCAGGCCTCGGCCACCGCGGCGCCGTGAAACGCGCGCATCCACCACGTCCCCGACGGGAGCTGTCTCGCGCGCCCGCGCCGGACCCCACGGACGTCCGTCGCGCCGCTGGGTATACAGAGCGCGCGCGGGAAGGCAGCAGCCCGGCGGGAGACGGGCGGGTCGACAGACAAGACCGGCAGAACCAGCGAAGCGGAAACCGCCGCGAACCCGCTTGACCCCCCGCGCGACCGCAAGCTATGTTCCCCGCATGCCCAGCGCGCTCGCCGCGTCCTCCGCTCGCTCCGGCTCCGAGGCCTTCGTCCTCGGCGCAGCCCGGCCGCGCGGGGCCGCCCACGTGAGCTCGCGCGGGGCCGGGCTGCGCTGGTGGCGCTGGTGTTGTACCAAGGCGGGCCCTAGCGACGGGTAACGCGCCTCCCTCCGGGGAGGCCGACCTGAAGAAAGAAGAAAGAGGGCCCGCCGAACAACGGTGGGCCTTTTCGTTTTTGTCCGCTATGCAGGGCGCCGCCGTCCGACGCTCGAATCCCGAGGAGCAGTGTCTGCCGGAACGACCGTGAACATGAGGAGCGAAGCATGATGCATGCAGTGATCGACGCGCTCTGCGCGGGGGTGGACCTCTCCGCCGAGCAGGCGGAGGCGCTGTTTCGCGACGCGTTCGCGGGAGCGCTGAGCGAGATCGAGCTCTCCGCGCTGCTGGTCGCGCTCAAGGCGAAGGGCGAGACACCCGTCGAGGTCGCGGGCGCCGCGCGCGCGCTCCGGGGTGCCGCGGCGCCGTTCGCGCGGCCGGCCTACGCGTACGCCGACTGCTGCGGCACCGGCGGAGATGGGCAGTGCACCGTCAACGTGTCGACCGCCGTGGCGTTCGTGGCCGCCGAAGGCGGGCTGCCGGTGGCCAAGCACGGCAACCGCTCGGTCTCGTCCCAGTGCGGCTCGGCCGACGTCCTCGAGGCGCTCGGCGCCCGGCTCGACCCGCCGGCCGAGGTCTCGCGCCGCGCGCTCGACGAGGTCGGCTTCTGCTTCCTCTTCGCGCCGCAGTACCACGCGGGCATGCGCCACGCGATGCCGGTGCGCCGCGCCCTCAAGGTGCGCACGATCATGAACCTGCTCGGCCCCCTCGTGAACCCGAGCGCGCCGCCGATCCAGGTGATGGGCATCTACGACCCGGAGCTCGTCGGCCACGCCGCCCGCACGCTCGGGATGCTCGGCTGTCAGGCCGCGCTCGTCGTGCACGGCGGAGGCCTCGACGAGATCGCCCTGCACGCGCCGACCCGCGCGGCGCGGCTCCGCGACGGGGTCGTCGAGGAGCTCACGATCGACCCGGCGGACGCCGGGGTCTCGCCCGCGCCGCCCGAGGCGCTCCGGGGCGCCGGCCCGGCGGAGAACGCGGCGTGGCTCCGCGACCTGCTCGCCGGCCGCGGCGAGCGGGCGCACCGCGAGGCCGTCGCCATCAACGCGGGGGCGCTGCTCTGGATCGGCGGGCGCGCCGACAGCCTGCGCGAAGGGACGGCCTCCGCGCTCGAGGCGCTGAGCTCGGGCCGCGCGGCCGAGCGGCTCGCGCGCTTCGTGGCGCTGAGCCGGGAGGCGTCTCAAGAAGCGCGCAAGGAGGCGAATCATGGCTGAACAAGGCAATGTGCTCGCGCGCATCGTGGAGCGGAAGCGGGCGGACGTGGCAGAGCGCGAGCGGCGCACCCCGCTCGCCAACCTCAGGGCGAACGCCCCGCCCACCTCGCGGAGCCTCCGGCGCGCGCTCTCCGCGCCGGGGGCGCGGTTCATCCTGGAGTGCAAGAAGGCCTCCCCGTCCGAGGGCCTGATCCGGCCGGACTTCGACCCGCACGCCGTCGCCGCCGCCTACTACGGCGTCGCGGACGCGGTGAGCGTGCTGACCGATGAGCCCTTCTTCCAGGGCAGCTTCGAGATCCTCCAGGCCGTGCGCGCGGTCCTGGACGTCCCGATCCTCTGCAAGGACTTCGTCGTGAGCCCCTACCAGGTGGTCGAGGCGCGGGCGCACGGCGCGGACGCGATCCTGCTCATGTTGTCGGTGCTCGACGACGCGACCGCGCTCCTCTGTCTGGGCGCCGCCGAGGCGCTCGGCATGGACTGCCTCGTCGAGGTCCACGACGAGGCGGAGCTCGACCGCGCGCTCGCGCTGCCCGCGCCCGTGATCGGGATCAACAACCGCGATCTCAAGACGCTCAAGGTCGATCTCGCCGTCTCGGAGCGGCTCGCCCCGCGCGTGCCGCGCGACCGGATCGTCATCGCCGAGTCGGGCGTCGAGTCGCGCGCTCACGTGGAGCGGCTCGCGCCCTCGGTCGATGGATTCCTCGTCGGCACCTCGCTCATGCGCAGCCCCGACATCGCCGACGCCGCGCGCGCGCTGGTGAACGGCAGGGTGAAGGTCTGCGGCCTGACCCGGCCCGGGGACGCGCGCGAGGTGGAGCGGCTCGGGGCCCGCTTCGGCGGCCTCATCTTCGCCGAGGCCTCGCCGCGGCGGGTGACGCGCGAGCAGGCCGAGATCGCGATCGCCACCGCCGCGGGGCTGCCGTTCGTCGGCGTCTTCCTGAATCAACCCGCGGACTTCGTCGCCGATACGGCGCGCGCGCTCGGGCTCCGCGCCGTGCAGCTGCACGGCGACGAGGACGCCGCGTACGTCGAGGGGGTGCGGCGCGCGCTCCCGGAGGGGTGCGAGGTCTGGAAGGTGGTCCCGATGGCGCCGGCCGGCGAGGCGGCGGGCGCCGCGGGCGCGGCCGGTCAGCCGGGCGCCGCGGGCGCGGCGGGTCAGCCGGGCGCCGCCGGCGCATCCGGCGCGGGCGCCGAGGTCGAGCGCCGCGCCGATCGGCTCGTCTTCGACACGCGCACGGCCGAGGCGCGCGGCGGCACCGGGCGGACGTTCGCGTGGAGCGCGCTCGAGGGCCACCCGGCGCGGGGCCGGAGCCTGCTCGCGGGCGGGCTCAACCCGGACAACATCGCCGCGGCGCGCCGGGTGGGGACCTGGGCGCTCGACGTGAGCTCGGGCGTCGAGCGCGCGCCCGGCGAGAAGTGCGCCGAGCGGCTCGCGCGGCTGTTCGACGCCGCGCGCGGCCCCTCGCGCCACGACCCTGCGCCCGCGGCCCCGGCGGACCGCGCGTCTCCCTGAACCCCATCTTCCACAACGCACCACGCACCATCGACGATCGAGGCAATCACCATGCAGCAAAGCGGCCGCTTTGGCGCCTTCGGCGGCGCCTATGTCCCGGAGATCCTCGTGCCCGCGCTCGAGCAGCTCGAGCGCGCGTACCTGGAGGCGCGCGGCGATCCGTCGTTCGCGGCGGAGTTCAACGCCTTGCTGACGACCTACGCCGGGCGCCCGACGCCGCTGACCCTGTGCCGCAACCTGACCGGCGACCCGCGGGTGAAGGTGTACCTCAAGCGCGAGGACCTGCTCCACGGCGGCGCGCACAAGACGAACCAGGCGCTCGGCCAGGGGCTGCTCGCGCGGCGCATGGGCAAGCGGCGGCTGATCGCCGAGACCGGGGCCGGCCAGCACGGCGTGGCGACCGCGATGATCGGCGCCCTGCTCGGGATGCCCACGCGCATCTACATGGGCGCGAAGGACGTCGAGCGGCAGCGGCTCAACGTCTTCCGGATGCGCCTCATGGGGGCGGAGGTGGTGCCGGTGAGCTCGGGCACGCAGACGCTGAAGGACGCCCTCAACGAGGCGCTGCGCTACTGGACCGAGAGCTACGAGGACACGCACTACCTGATCGGGACGGTCGCCGGGCCGCACCCGTTCCCCACCATCGTGCGCGACTTCCAGTGGGTGATCGGCCGCGAGGCCCGCGCCCAGATCCTGGAGGTCGAGGGGCGCCTGCCCGACGCGGTGGTCGCGTGCGTGGGCGGCGGCAGCAACGCGATGGGGATCTTCTCGGAGTTCATCCCGGACAAGGGCGTGGCGCTCGTGGGCGTCGAGCCCGCCGGCCACGGCCTGTCGACCGACAAGCACGGCGCGACGCTGCTCAAGGGCCGGCCGGGCGTGCTGCACGGGTCGGAGACCTACATCCTCCAGGACGAGCACGGGCAGGTCGCCGAGACGCACTCCGTGTCGGCGGGCCTCGATTATCCCGGCGTCGGGCCGGAGCACGCGCACCTCATGACGTCGGGCCGGGCGACGTACGTGGCGGCGACCGACGACGAGGCGCTCGACGCGTTCCAGCGGCTCGCGCGCAGCGAGGGCATCATCCCGGCGTTCGAGTCGGCGCACGCGATCGCGCACGCGCTGAAGATGGCGGCGGAGGCGGCGCAGGCAGGGCGAGAGGCGGTGCTCGTCGTGAACCTGTCGGGCCGCGGAGACAAGGACATGGAGCAGGCCCAAAAGCTGCTCGATCCCGGGAGGTCGGCATGAGTCGGGTGGCGGTGAAGACGCGCTACGATGGCGCATTCGAGCGGCTGCGGCAGCGGGGCGAGGGGGCGTTCATCCCCTTCCTGATGCTCGGGGATCCCGACCTCGCGACGAGCGCGCGGCTGCTCCGCGCGGCGGTGGAGGGCGGCGCGGACGCGATCGAGGTCGGGATCCCGTTCTCGGATCCGATCGCGGACGGCCCGACGGTCCAGGCCGCCGCCGTGCGGGCGCTCGCGGCCGGGGTGCGGCCGCCCGACTGCATCGAGCTGCTCTCGCGGTTCCGGGCGGAGGCGCCGGAGGTGCCGGTCGGCATCCTGACGTACGCGAACCTGGTGAAGCACCGCGACCTCAAGGGCTTCTATGCGTCGGTGGCCGCGGCCGGGGTCGACAGCGTGCTCGTCGCCGACGTGCCGGTGAGGGAGTCGGAGCCCTACGTCGCGGCGGCGCGCGCGGTGGGCGTGGCGCCGGTGCTGATCGCGCCGCTCAACGCCTCGGAGTCGACGCTGGAGCTGCTCGCGGAGCGGTCCGCCGCGTACACCTACTGCGTCACGCGCAAGGGCGTGACGGGGGCGGACGAGCAGCTGCGCCTCAGCCACGGGTCGCTCTTCGAGACGCTGCGTCGGTTCGGCGCGCCGCCCGCGATCCTCGGGTTCGGCATCTCGAAGCCCGAGCACGTGCGCGACGCCCTCTCCGCTGGCGCGTTCGGCGTGGTCAGCGGGTCCGCGGTCGTGCAGCGGGTCGCGGCGAACCTCGGCGATCCGGAGGCGGCCGCGCGCGCCGTCGCGAGCTTCGTCCGCGAGATGAAGGCGGCCACGGCGCGCTGACCCTCGGTCGGGTCGAGCCCGGTGGTCGAGCCAGGGTCCGCCGCGCGGCTCGCCGCGGGGCGGGCCCTGCTCCCTGCAGCGGCCGCGCGGTTCGCTGCACGTCGCTTCCGCGCCATGGCGGCCAGCTCCAGGATGGCCGTCGCGCCCAGGAGATCGCCATGCGGCTCACCGCGAACACGACTGCCTTCCTCGCCGCGGCGGCCATCGGCGCCGCGGCGGCGCACCTCGAGGCCGCCGTCGCCCTGCTGGCAGCGCCGGACGCCGACCGAGCCCCTGCGACCGCGTCCTTTCACCTCACGGCCGGCCCCGTGTCGATCGCGCTCCACGCGGCCGCGCTGGGCGGCCACGGCGACGCGTGGCCGGCGGGCACGCCGGCGTGCGCCCACCTGGCCATCGGCGTGGCGATCCCGGCCCTCGGCCTGCGCGCCGTCCACCGCCTGAGCTACGCCGCGCCGGCGCGCAGCGGCGACCGCGCGGCGATCCGCCTCGTGGAGGTGCTCACCGGGGGGCGCGTCCGCGCGTGGCTCTCGTGGCAGGCGGCGAGCTGACCTGACGGGCGCGCGGCGCCGCCTGTCAGAAGAGCCCCACGGAGACGTCGCGCGCGACGCCGCCTGTCAGAAGAGCCCCACGGAGAAGTGGAGGGCGCCGTCGATCTCGTTGAGCTCTTCGCGCGGGTCCAGGTTGAAGCCGTAGTCGAAGGCCAGGGGGCCGATCGGCGTATTCACCCGCAGGCCGGCGCCGAGCCCGTAGCGGAGCCGCCGCGGATCGAGGTTCACGTTCTCCCGCAGGATCCAGAGGTTGCCCGCGTCGAGGAAGAACCCGAGCTGGAGCAGATCGGTCAGCGGAACGCGCAGCTCGACGCGCGGATTCACCATCACCGTTCCGCCGCGGGGGATATCGGTGGTCGAGACCTCTTGCTCTGCCAGCACCTTCGTCGCGTCCTCGGGGTACAGCGACTCGGCCAGGTGCGAGCGGAGCGAGTCGACGCCGCCCAGGAAGAACAGGCGGTCGGGGTACGTGCCGCTGTTGGCCACGAGCGGCTGGATGTAGCCGCCCGACAGGCTCATCGCGAGGACGGGCCCCCGGCGCGCGAGCGGGATGTAGCCCGACACGCGGCCCGTGAACCGCAGGAAATGGCTCTCCTGGAAGCGCGACGGGGACTCGTCCGAGGCGAACACGTCGAACGCGTCGACGTGCTCGACCCCGCCGGAGAGCAGGAATCCCCGGGTCGCGGCGAAGGGGGTGTCGCGCGTGTCCCAGGACGCGTCGATCCGCTGCGCCAGGGCGATCGTGCGGCCCTCGGGCATCTTCAGCTGAACGAGGATATCCCGCTTCTCGGTGCCCTCGGCGCCCTGGAAGAAGCCGACGTCGTTCAGCTCGGTCGAGACGGCGAGCTGCGTCGTCACGGCGCGCCGCGGGCGGTAGGTGAGCGCGGGGATGAGCGCCTGCTTCGTGAAGCCGAAGTCGAGCTGGTTGTCGCGCACGTCGATGCCCGACAGGGACAGGCTGACGAGCGGGCCGAGGCCGATGTCCGGGAGCGTGACCGAGATCGTGTTGCGTCGCTCCAGCTGATCGTCGTCGTCGAGCTCGTGGTAGTGGCGGCGCGCCGCCGGGTCCACGACCATGAACTCGAACAGGTAGCTGAGCTGGACGCGCATCGTGAGGCCGATGGCGAGGCCCCCGATGTTGCGGTGTCCGTACTCGAAGGCGAAGCGCACGCCCTCGCCGGTCGAGAAGCCGATCTGCGGGTTCAGGTACTGCGGCAGCTGCTCGACCACGTGGATGATGACGCGCTTGTTCTTCTGCGGGACCTCCGGGTCCTCCAGCGAGATGGACACGCTGGAGAAGGGGCCGAGCGTGGCGATGCGCTCCTCGCTCAGGCGGGCCTGCGACTGCCGGAACGGCGCGCCCTCGCGGAGCAGCACGCGGCGGAGGATCAGCTGCTCGTCGGTCCGGACGGCGCCCTTGACGACGATGCCGGTGACCATCACCCGATCCCGCTCCGACACGATGAACCGCGCGCGGGCGCGCGTGCGGTCGGGCGAGGGCTCGATGGCCGTGCGGACCTCGGCGAACGCGTACCCGAGGTCGCGGTAGGCATCGAGGATGCGCAGCCGCGCGGCGTCGAGGTCGAGCGTCGAGAGCGGCTGGCCGACCTTCAGGTCCGCGACCTCGCTGAGCCAGCGCTCGCTGAACGGCCGCTCCTCGGCGCAGAAATTCCGATCCCGCTCGCCCAGGCCGGGCTGGCCGCAGAAGCCCTTGTTCCCCTCGAAGGCGAGATCGTAGAGCCGCGTCTGCGGACCGGGGTGGACCGGGATGCGGAGCGTCACCTCGGGGGCGCACGCGATGTGCCGCGCCGGGTCGGGCCGGCAGGTGAGGGCGGCGGGGACGGGCGGCTCGGGGAGGGGGAGGCCCAGCGCGTCGGTGCGGCACTGGGCCGTGACGCGCTCGGTGACCGGCTCGGGGATGCAGGCGCCCGGCTTCGATCTACGCGAGCAGGTGGCGCGGAGCACCGAGACCGGACCGACGACGGCGTTCAGGTAGCCCTTGCTGAAGTAGAGGTCGCGCAGGTGCTTGAGGGCGCGCTCGTAGGTCTCCTGCGCGTACGTCATCGCCGGGATGAGCTCGACCGGCTTGGCCCGGCCGCCAGCGCCGCGGGTCGGGCCGAACAGGTCCGAGATGCCGCGCGGGTCGGGCATCGAGAAGGCGTCGGCGCCGGGCAGGTCCTCCTCGAGGAAGCTCTCGATCTCGCGGCCGAGGTCGTCGGGGCCGAGGTCGCCGGTGAGGCAGGGGAAGACGCGCTTCGTGACGCGCACCTGCTCGTGCTCGCGGATGGTGAAGGTCAGGTAGCGGACCGGATCGTCCGGCTTGCCGCCGAGCGACGGGGTGACCTTGGCGTCGAGGAAGCCGCGGGCGACGTAGAACGCGGTGAGCCGGTCGGCGAGATCGTCCGGCTTCGTCTCGGTGGTCTCGCCGAGGCCGAGCGCGTCCTCGAGCGCGTCGTTGTCGAAGGCGCGGTTGCCGTCGAAGGCGGGGACGATGCGCGCGCCCGGGTTGAGGTAGACGTAGAGGTAGTTGTTCGGGCCCACCGCGAGGACGCGGTGGGAGACCTCGGCGTCGTGAAAGCCGCTCCGGCGGAGGAGCTCGGTCATCTCGCGGTCGGCCTCGGCGAGGGCGGGCTCGTCGACGCGGGCGCCGACGCCGAGGCCGTAGCGCTCCTTGAGCGAGCCGAGCTCCCGGTGCGCGCGCGGGTCGGCGACGAAGACGCGCTGGGAGACGACGCGCGGGGCGCCGGCCTCGATGTCGAGGGCGAGGACGATCTGCGACCGATCGTCGGTGTCGACGGCGCGGACCGTGACCGCGGCCGCGGGGTAGCCGTGCTGCGCGTAGAACGCGCGGACGCGGGGGCCGATCTCGGCGAGCGCGGCGGCGGTGATCTCGCCGTTCTCGGCGATGCCGGCGGCCTCGAGGGTGTCCTGCCGATCGAGCGCGCCGCCGGCGATCTGGATGGTGGCGATGAGCCGGCGCGGAACGACGACGATCCGGAGCGCGGCGCCGTCCGGCAGGAGGTAGGCCTCGGCCGACGCGCGGGCGAAGTTGCCGGAGGCGAGCAGCTCGCGCATGGCGCGGCGCGCGGCGTCGTGGCTGAGCGGCTCCCCGAGCTCGACGCTGGTGACCGGCGAGACGATCACCCAGCGGTCGCCCAGCGCGGCGACGTCGATGCGGACGATCGGCTTGCCGACGAGCTCTCCGAGGGCGAGCGGCTGCTGGATCGACGGCACGTCGACGGCCTCGGTGCCGGCGCCGCCCGGGGGCTCGGCGCGCTCCGCGGGGCTGGGCTGACCCGGGTTGACCTGACCCGGGTTGGGGTTCGGCTGGGCCGGGTCGACCTGACCGGGGTTGACCCGACCGGGGTTGGGGCTCGGCTGGGCCGGGTCGACCTGACCGGGGTTGGGGCTGCTGGCCCGACCCGGGTTGGGGTTGGGGTTGACCCGACCCGGGTTGACCGGAACCTGGTTCGAGCCGCCGGCGTCCTCCTCGTCCACCTGGGCCACGCGCACGGGCGCCTCTTCGGCGCGCGCAGGGGCGGCGACCACACCGAGCGGCAAAAGGCCGAACGCCAGGGGAATGAGGACGGAGCGAAAGCGAGCCATCAGGCGCGGAGCGCCGGGGCACGAAAACGAAATGAACCGCCGCCGGCGTGCACGAGGAGCGCAGCGTAGCCCGGTTGGGCCGCGTTTTGGCAAGAGGCCGCCCGCGCGTCGACGTCGCCGGCGCGCCCTGCGCCTGCGCCGCCCCCGCGCGCCCGCCCCCCTCCGCCCGTCGCCGCGCCCCGTTCGCGCCCCGACACGGGGCGCGCGAGCTCCAGCGCCGCGGAGGCCGAGGCCCGACCGGATCGACGCCTCGAGGCGCCGATGTGCGAGACGCGGGGCTCTCGACGGGCGGACCTCGTGCTAGCGTCGCCGCCCGTGCGAGGCACCGGATGAAGGACCTGGCGATGCTGGTCGGCGCCGTGGCGCACGACCTCAAGGTGGTGACGCTGTGGGAGAGCCTGCGCGAGCACTTCCGAGAACATGGAATCCTGATTGATTTCGCGCTCTTCTCTACCTACGAGCGCCAGGTCGAGTCGCTGATCCGCGGGCACATCGACGTCGCCTGGAACAGCGCCATCTCCCACGTGCGGGTGAAGCGGCACACCGAGGGCCGCTCCCGCTCGCTCGCCATGCGCGAGGTCGACCGCGACTTCCACAGCAAGCTCCTCGTCCGCCGCGACGCCGCGGTCGGCGCGCTCAGCGACCTCGAGGGCAAGGTGCTCGCGGTGGGGAGCGCCGACTCCGCGCACGCGCGCATCCTGCCGCTCCACTTCCTCCGGCAGGCGGGGGTGGCCGTCGACAAGATCCAGCTCATGCCGTTCGAGGTGGACCTCGGCAAGCACGGGGACACCGCGACGAGCGAGGTCCAGGCGCTCGCGGCGCTGCACGAGGGCAAGGCGCAGGCGGCCGCGGTCGGCGACGCGGTGTGGCTCGCCGAGCAGGCGAACGGCCACATCGACCTCCGCCGGGTCGACGTCCTCTGGACGACGCCGGCCTACGACTTCGCCATGTTCGACGCGCTGCCGGCGCTGCCCGAGGCGAAGGCCGAGGCGTTCCAGCGCGCGCTGCTCGGCATGACCTGGAAGAACCCGAAGCACCGGCGCATCTTCGAGCTCATGGGCCACAAGCAGTGGGTGTCCGGCCGCGACGACCGGTACGGCGCGCTCGACGCGGCCACCGCGGCGCTCGCCGCGGCCACCTGACGGCCGCCGCCCGGGCGTCACTCGAACTCGAGCCGCCACCGGAGGTCGGCGCCCAGGTTGCCGACGGGCGAGCTCGAGGCGTCGTTCGCGTTGTCGTAGGACCCCTGCACGCTCATGCGGTCGCTGAGCTTCACCTCGACGCCCGCGCGCACCTGGCTGCCCTGCGAGAGCCCCGTCGTGACGTTGGCCCGCACCGCGTCCGTGATGCGCTTGCCCAGGGTCACCGTCGGCTCCGGCGCGCCGTTCTTCGACGAGTAGCCGGTGCCGAACCGGAACTCGTCGATGATGGGGACGATGGTCTTCACCGCCTTGTCCGCGCCGGTCAGCGACGAGAGCGCCTCGAGGCCCACCGTCTCGCCGAGCGACGACACGACCCCCTGGTTGAGCTCGGCGCGCGTCATCCCCAGCGTCAGGAGCAGGACGATGTCCTCCTGGCTGAGCGGCGGATCGCTCGTCAGGTTGAGCTGCAGGTTGTCGGCGTCGCCCTGCGCGTGCAGCTTGATGCGCCAGTGCCCGCTGGCGTTCGCGCCGGCGCCGATGCCCGCGCTCGTGGCCGCCGGCGCCTCCGCGCCGGCGGCCGGGTCCGCCGCGGAGCTGCTCATCGCCGTGTAGCGGCGGTACTCGCTCTCGGCGCGCACGTCGACCTTCGGGGCGATGCGGAACGGGTCCTCGAAGCGGACGTAGCCCTCCCGCACGTTGAACTCGGTGCTCCGCAGCATGAGCTTCGAGTCGGGCAGGATGCGCAGCGACCCGCGCGCGCCGAAGCGCTGGTTCGTGCCCGAGAGCTCGAGCCCCGTGGGCGAGACCTCGAGCCGCATGTCCGCGAGATCGTTCGAGAAGTGGAGCGGATTCGGCGAGAGCACGACCACGTTGAACCGGACCGCGTCGGCGGCGGGGTCGTAGGTCTGCACCGTCGTCCGCTGGCGGCCCGTGAGGTCGCCGAGGTCCATGCTCATCAGGATCGGGCGCGTGTAGTTGAACGACGTGAGCGTGATCCTGCCCTCGACGTGCGGGAGGTTCTTCTCGCCCGACCCGTCGTCCTCGACGCCGGGCTGGAAGCGCGCCACGAGGTTCGCGTTCGCGGTGAGGTTCACCCCGTCGGCGACCGGCAGCTTCACGCCGGTCGCCACGATCGAGGCCGTCGCCATGCCGAGGTTCAGGCCCCGCACCGGCATGTTCCCGACCGCGCTCACCGTGCCCGTGCCGACCCGCGCGGTCGCCCGCGTGAGCCGCACCAGGTCGTCGTCGATCGCGATCTCCACGTCGATGTCGTCGAGCGACACCGGCAGCCCCACGACGTCGAGCTCCCCCTCCTTGAGCGTCGCCGAGCCCGCGTAGCGCAGCCCCTGGAGGGGACCCGTGATCCGGACGTCGGCCTGCACCGTCCCCCGCGCGTGCCGGATCTGCGGGATGTCGGCGCTGAGCCGCGAAAGCTTCGTCGGGCTGACCCGGATCCCGACGTCGAGGTCCGGCGCGGTGAACACCCGCTTCACCTCGCCGGACGCGGTGAACGCGGCCGACAGGCGCGAGGCCGTGTGCGCCTCCATGTGGAGCTCCGGCACCGTGAGCGCGTTGCCCGCGAGGCGGATCGGCCCGCTCGGGGCCGTGAGGTGGACCCCCTGGCCCTCCCGCTCGAGCTTCAGCGCGCCGACGGTCAGCGTGAGCGCCGCCTGCTTCGGATCCGCGAGCGGGAGCCGCTCGATGTCGAGCGACGCCGTCAGCGTCCCCTTCGGCGTCGCCGCCGAGAACGCGACGCCCGGGATCAGGTTCGCGAGCGTGCCGAGGTCGAGCGCGTCCATGCGCACCCTGCCGTCCACGATCTTGCGCTGCTGGCGCGTGACGCGGACCCCCTCCAGCGCGACCTGCCCGCCGAAGAGCGAGCCGTTCGCGACGAAGGAGCCGTCGGGGAGGTCGCGCTCGAACTCCACGGGGTCGAACGGCGCGCCGATCGGGTTGCCGCAGATCGGCGTCCTGCCGAGGACCTTGGGCGGCTTGTCCTGGGGCACGATCGTGAGCTCGACGCGCGACGGGGGCAGGCTCGCGTGCGAGCGCCGGATGCCGATGCGCGAGACGTGGACGTCCGCGAAGCCGGCCATCCTGCTCACGGTGCCGCCCAGGCTGGCGACGAGGGACACCGAGCCGTCGAACAGCGAGCCCGCCGGCCCGAGCGCGTCGATGCGCGTGAGCGGGAGGCCGCTCGCGATGACGCTCCCCTTCAGCGCGCCGCCGTGCGCGATCGACACGCTCGCCAGCACCGAGCCCGTGCCCTTGCGCAGCGACGCCGAGCGGACGTCGAGCCGCATCCCGTCGCCGCCGGCGGCCTGATCGTCCCAGATCAGGTTGACGTCGACCTCGCCCTCGTCGAAGCGCTCCTCGAGCAGCTCGATGCCGCTGAGGCGCATCCCGGCGCTCACGGCGAGGTAGCCGCCGCCGCAGCGGTCCTCGGGGCCGCCGAGCGCGAAGTGGGCCCGCGCCGTCCCGCTCGCGGTCGCCTTGTAGGCGACGAACCGCGGATCCTTCTCGAGGCGGAGGATCTCGAGGAGGTCGCGCGCGGCGAGGTGCGGCGCCTCGCGCGTGTCCACGGCCGCGTCCACGACCACGATCCCCCCGGAGCTGTCGAGCGGGCGGCCCTTCGGCAGGTTGCCCGCCGGGTCGAAGTCGACCTTGAGCGAGGGGACCCGCATGCGGCTCGCCCCGTGCCGCACCCGCGCGTTCTCGAGCGTCACGGCGAGCGGCTCGAACGCGACCGGCGAGGGCTCGAGGTCGCCGATGGGGAACCCGGCGAACACGAACTTCTCAATGCCGACCTCGCCCTTGAGCTTCGGGTGCGCGTAGGAGCCGTGCATCGAGGCGCTCAGCGACGCGACGCCGGCGAGCTCGAGCGCGGCGAGCGGCGAGACCTCGGCGAGGTCCACGCGCGAGCCCGGGTGGACCTCGACCCCGAGCTGGTCGTTGAAGCCGAGCGAGACGGTGGCCCGGAGGTGCGAGCTCGGCGTGTCGACCGAGAAGCCGGAGAGCACGACGGCGTTCGGCCGCACCTGGAACGAGCCGCGGACCGAGCCCTCCTTCACGCCCATCAGGCGCTGGCGGGCCGGGTCCTTGGTCGGGCGATCGAAGATGTCGAAGCCGCGCGTCTGCACGGCGAGCGGGCCCTCGAGGGAGAGCGGGACCAGCGTGCCGCCGAAGCGATCGAACCGGCCCTCGCGCAGCGTCCAGGCGACGTGCGCCTGCGGGTGCACGCCGAGGTCGCGCAGGAGGCCGGGCAGCTCGATGTTGGCGAGGTCGATCGGCCCCGCGTGGAGCGGCACGCCCTTCTCGAACGGCTTGACCTCCGCGCTGGAGATCTTGAGCGTGCCGTCGGCCCAGGCGATGTCGGCGTCGGAGAGCTGCACGGCGTCGGGGGTCGTCGAGAGCTTGCCCGAGAGGCGCGTCACGAAGACCCTGCCGTCGAGGCCCGGCTGGTCGAGCGCGAGCGTCCCCTTCACGCGCGGCAGCGCGAGGCCGAGCGGCGCGGCCGCCGCGTCGTACTCGGCGTCCACGTCGATCGCGACCGAGCCCGTCGCGGGCGGCAGGTCGATGAAGCGGTGCACGATCGGCACCGGCAGGCGCGCCCGCACGCGGCCCTCGATCCGGTGGGGCATGCCGCCGCCGAGGCCGACGGCGCGGAGGGCGCCGAGCTCGAGCTCCACCCGGCGCCAGTCGTTGCTCTGGAGCCCGCACGGCGGCGCGGTGCCGGGATCCGGATCGAAGTCGGCGGCGCCCTCCAGGATGAGCCGGCGGACGAGCGCGCGGTCCGGCTCGACGCTGATGCGCGTGTCGAAGCGGCAGATCACGTCCTCGTCGACGCTGTCCTCCTCGGCCTCGCGGCCGGGCGCGGGGTGCGTGTGCACGACCGAGACGAAGCCGGAGCGCATCGCGATCTCGAACGCGCCCGACGGCTCGGCGGAGACGTCGACGTCGACCTCGCGGGCCTGGACGCGGACGTTGTCGATCGTCAGGTCGACCCGCGCGTCGGTGATGGCCACCGACGAGAGCGGCGCGCGATCGAGCCCGCCGCCGCCGCTGCTCTTGCCGGTGTCGGGGAGCTTGAAGTTGCGGAGCTCCCCGTCCTTCAGGACGGCGCGGACGCGCGGCCCGATGATCTCGACGTCGCCCGCGTCGATGCGCCCAGCGAGCAGCGAGAACAGGCGCGGGCGGATCGCCACGCGCTCCAGCTCGAGGAACGGCGCGCCGCCGTCCGAGGAGTCGACGACGAGGCGGTTCAGGCCGACCATCAGCGGCCAGGCCTGGACGCGCACGTCGTAGCGGGCGGTGATGCCGAGCTTGCTCTCCAGCAGCGCGGCCGTCTCGAAGGCCGCCCAGGCCCGCACCGTCTCGGTCCGCACGAGGAAGCCGACCGCGAGCGGGATCGCCCCGATCACCGCGAACACGACGCACAGCACGCGCACGGCGAGGCGCCCCCAGTCCCTGCGGGCTCTCGGCGGGGAGCCCTTTCTCCTCGTGCCGTGCATCGGGGCGCAGCTTAGCTGATGCGCGGTCGAACGCTTACGTGGGCGGGGTGATCCTGTATCCGGAAAAGATTGGCGCGTGGTCGCTCGCGCCCTCGATCGACGGCCCGTGGGGGATCCGGATCGAGCGCGGGTCGAGCATCCGCCAGAGCAGCGGGTGGACCATCTGGTGGTCGATGAGCTCTAGCTGTCCGCGGAAGTCATACGTCCACTGGTCCGCGGGCGGCGCCGCGGCCGCGGCGTCCTCGAACGCGCCCGGGCCGGCGCCGGCGACGGCCTGGACCGGGGGGGAGCCTGGCACGTCGTTGAAGTCGCCGAGGACGGCGATCGCGGCGGTGGGGTGCTCCGCGGCGAGCGCGTCGGCGATGGCGCGGGCGCGCTGCGCCTCGGCGAGGCGCCGGTCGGGGTCGTCGGGCGCCGCCTTGGCCTTGAAGTGGACCCCCAGCAGGATGACCTTGCGGCCGCCGCGGGAGAGGTGGAGCTCGAGGCAGTCGCGGGTGAACGTGTAGACGGGCCCCGATGTTCCGCGCAGCGTGAAGCGGTCGTCCCGGTGCGAGACGACCTTATCGAAGGGGATCTTCGACAGCGCGCCGACGTCGATCCCGCGCGGATCGTACGCCTCGACGAGCGCGGCGTGGGGGTACGCCCCGCCGAGCTCGATGCGGTTCAGGTCCTGGAGGACGCTGAGGTGCTCGACCTCCTGGAGCACCGCCACGTCGGGATCGAGCGCCGCGAGCACCGCCGCGATCGCCTCGCGCTTCTCGCGGTACTCCGCGGCGCTGAGCACGATCTCGGCGTCGCCCGCGGTGTCGTCCTTGTCGTTGAAGAAGTCTTTGGTGTTCCACGTAACGATCGAGAGCGGCGTGGCGTCCGGCGGCGGGTCGACCGGCCCGCCGCCGGAGGCCGCGCCGCCGGCGCCGTGGCCGTCCGAGCCGCCGGCGCCGTGGCCGTCCGAGCCGCCGGCGCCCTGGCCGCCGGCGCCGTGGCCGTCCGAGCCGCCCGCGCCGCTCGCGCCCCCGCTGCCGGCGCCGCCCGCGCCGCCCTCTCCCGCGGCCTCGCCACCGCCCGCGTGCGACGAGGTCACCGCGAACGGCGAGCGGGTCTCGGCGGCGTCCCGGCAGCCGGCCACGGTCGTCGTCGCGACCGCGGCGGCCACGCCGAGCCATGCGCACCACGCGCCGACGGAGCTCCGGACCATGGGAGGGAAAGAGCTACTGCGGGCGCCCGCGCCGCGCCAGCTCGGGAACGTGCTCCGAGGGGGGAACGCGGGCGGCCGTGCTCTGCGCCACGTCAGCTCGCGGTGAGCTTGCGGTAGCGGATCTTGCGGGGCTCGGCGGCGTCGGCGCCGAGGCGGCGCTTCAGGTCGGCCTCGTAGTCGGCGTAGTTGCCCTCGAACCAGACGACCTTGCTGTCGCCCTCGAAGGCGAGGATGTGGGTCGCGATCCGGTCGAGGAACCAGCGATCGTGGCTGATCACCACGGCGCAGCCGGCGAAGCTGAGCAGCGCTTCCTCGAGCGAGCGGAGCGTGTCGACGTCGAGGTCGTTCGTGGGCTCGTCGAGCAGGAGGACGTTGCCGCCGCGGCGGAGGAGCTTGGCGAGGTGGAGGCGGTTGCGCTCGCCGCCGGACAGGTCGCGGACCTTCTTCTGCTGGTCGCTGCCGGCGAAGTTGAAGCTCGCGACGTAGGCGCGCGAGTTGACCTCGCGCTTGCCGACGACCAGGCGGTCCTCGCCGCCGGAGATCTCCTGCCAGACGCTGTTGTTCGGGTTGAGGGCGTCGCGCGACTGGTCGACGTACGCGAGCTCCACGGTCTCGCCGATCCGGAGCGCGCCGCCGTCGGGCTGCTCCTGGCCCATGATCATGCGGAAGAGCGTGGTCTTGCCGGCGCCGTTCGGGCCGATGACGCCGACGATGCCGCCGCGCGGGAGCGAGAAGGTGAGGTCGTCGATGAGGACGCGATCGCCGAAGCCCTTGCGGAGGTGGTCGGCCTCGACGACCACGTTCCCGAGGCGCTTGCCGGCGGGGATGGCGATCTCGTTCTCCTCGACCTTCTTCGACTTGTCCTCGGCGAGGAGCGACTCGTAGGCGGCGAGGCGGGCCTTGCTCTTGGCCTGGCGGGCGCGCGGGGCCATGCGCACCCACTCGAGCTCGCGCTCGAGGGTGCGCTTGCGCGCGCTCTCCTGCTTCTGCTCGAGCTCGAGGCGCTTCTTCTTCTGCTCGAGCCAGCCGGTGTAGTTGCCCTCGTAGGGGATGCCGGCGCCGCGGTCGAGCTCGAGGATCCAGCCGGCGACGTTGTCGAGGAAGTACCGGTCGTGGGTGACGGCGACGACGGTGCCGGGGTACTCGTGGAGGAAGCGCTCGAGCCAGGCGACGCTCTCGGCGTCGAGGTGGTTGGTCGGCTCGTCGAGGAGCAGGATGTCCGGCTTCTCGAGGAGGAGCCTGCAGAGGGCGACGCGCCGGCGCTCGCCGCCGGAGAGCTTGGTGACGTCGGCGTCGGGCGGGGGCAGCCGGAGGGCGTCCATGGCGCGCTCGACGACGCGGTCGATCTCCCAGCCGTTCGCGGCCTCGATCTTGTCCTGGAGGGCGGCGTACTCCTCGAGGAGCGCCTCCATGTCGGGGGGCGACTCGCCGAGCTTGGCGCCGATTTCTTCGAAGCGCTGGACGAGGGAGCGGACGTCGTGGACGGCCATCTCGACGTGCTCTTGCACGGTCTTGCCGGCCTCGAGCTGGGGTTCCTGGGGGAGGTAGCCGATGCGGATGCCGTCGGCGGGCTTGGCCTCGCCGAGGTAGTCCTTGTCGACGCCCGCCATGATGCGGAGCAGGGTGCTCTTTCCGGCGCCGTTCGCGCCGAGGACGCCGATCTTCGCGCCCGGGTAGAAGGAGAGCCACAGGCCCTTGAGCACCTCCTTGTTCGGGGGGTGCACCTTCCGGACATCCTGCATCGTGAAGATGAATTGAGGCGCCACGGTATCTCCTGCGTGTGCGAGCCCGGCGGGCAGAGGGGAGCGGGGATGGGCGCGCGCCGGGTCGACCGCGCGTCGACCGAGCGGGCTCCGGCCGCGTTCGGGATCGGGGAGACCCGCGTATGCGAGATTGCCGGCTGTCGGTCAAGAGGCGTCGACGGCGGGCGTGGGGAGCGGTGCTGGCGGGGCGGCGATCGCCGCTCGGGTCACGCCGGGCGGCCTCTGCGGCCGAACGCTTGCCGCAGGACGGCGAGGTCGTCCCGGCCGACCTCGCGCGTGGCGACGAGGAGGGCGAGGTAGACGAGCGCGACGGCGATCGCCTCGCCGAGCACCGCGATCTTGCCGAGCCACGGCAGCCGCGCGCCGACGGCGATCGCGACGGCGAGCGCGACGCCCACGCGGAGCGCCGTCGCGACGGGGACGAAGCCGCCGGCGGCGCGGTGGAGCAGGGCGCCGGCGACGACCGCGGACGTGGCGAGGGCGAGCGAGGTGGCGGTCGCGGAGCTCACGAGCATGTCGGGGCCGAACGCGGCGCGAGGGACGGCGACGGAGCAGCCGACGGCGACGAGGAGGACCGTGGCGGCGGTGAGCGCGGCGGCGACGCGCTCGCGGTGGAGGCTGGTGAGCGCGGCCGAGGCGACGCCGAGGATGGCGAAGGCGCCCATGCCGAGGGAGAGGACGCGGAGGGTGTCGCCGCCGCGGCTCCAGATCTCGACGGGGAAGGCGAAGCGCAGGACGTGGGGCGCGAGGCCCGAGATGGGGGCGACGAGGAGGCCGGTGAGCAGGAACGAGAGGCGGACGCCGGTCATGGCGTAGCGGCGGACCGCGGCGCGATCGTTCTCGGCGTGCGCGCGGGCGAGCATGGGGAAGAGGATGAAGGTGACGGAGAGGAGCAGCTGGTAGGGGAGGAACGCGAACAGCTGCGCGCCGCGGTAGACGCCGATGAGGTCGTCGGCGGCCTTGGCGCCGAGGGCGAGGTGGTTCGTGGCCTGGCCGAGGAAGCGGCGCAGGAGGAAGAAGTCGGTCTGGAGCAGGAAGTTGAGGAAGGTCTGCGAGACGGCGAGGGGCAGGAGGAAGACGAGGTGCTCGCGGATCGAGGGGCCGGCGCTGCCGGGGCGGCCGAAGCCGGTCTTGAGGGCCGCGAGGGGGACGATGATGGCGGCGGCGGTGACGAAGCCGGCGATGGCGCCGAGGACGCCGCTCTGGCCGGCGCGGAGGAAGAGGAGGGCGCCGGCGGCGACGCTGGCGGTGCGGAGGGCGCCGTAGCCGATGTCGAAGCCGGCCTGGGTGAGGAACCGCCGCTGGCCGTTGAGGGCGCCGACGAGCGGGGCGTAGAGGCCGTAGAGGAGGACGATGGCGGCGGCGAGGCGGAGCGGGCCGGCGACGTGCGGGGCCTCGGAGAAGTCGGCGATGGCGCCGGCGAGGAGGGCGAAGGCCGAGGAGACGGCGATGGCGAGGACGGCGTGGAGGGCGAGGGTGCGGCGGAAGGCCTCGGCGGCGTCGCGGTCGGCGACGCTGGAGACGGCGCGGGAGACGCCCTGGATGCCGGTGGCGACGATGACGTTGTTGACGACGCCGACGCCGGCGAAGACGACGGAGACGGCGCCGTAGCCGTCGGTGCCGAGCAGGCGGGGGAGGATGAGCTGCTGGACGAAGCCGAAGACGATGAAGGAGACCTTGGCGCCAGCGATGGCGAGGCCGCCGCGGCCGGCGGAGCGGGCGGTGGAGGGGGTGGGGGTGGGAGGTGGAGAGGGGGCGGAGGGGCGCGCAGCGGCAGGCGGGGCCGAGGAAGGCGCGGTAGGGGCCGGGGCGGCCTGCGCGAGGGCCGGGGGGACCTGCGAGGGGTCCGGAGGGGCCTGCGAGGCGGCGGGGGCTTCGGGCGGCGGCGGGAGGGGCTCGGCGGCGCGCGGCACGGCGGCGTTGTCGCAGAAGCACGCCAGGCGGGCAATCTCGCGGGAGCGGGCGAGCTTACCTGCCCGTCACCAAAGTGAAGCGCCGTGCGGATTCGCTTGACGGGAAGGGCTGGCCGACTATTCTCGCGCCCGTCTCCGACGCATTCCAGCTTAGCTCAGTCGGTAGAGCAGGCGGCTGTTAACCGCCGGGTCGCTGGTTCGAGTCCAGCAGCTGGAGCCACTTCTTCCTCCTCCTGAACTTCGCATCGAGGCGCAGTTAACGGAGCCCCCCAGGTACAAGCCTCGGGGGCTTCGTCTTTTCTCCCCTGATGTCCCGAGGGTTTGCGCGTCGGCGCGCATCGTCCGCGCCGGGACGGCGTTCGCGCAGAGAACGTCGCGGGCGTGAAGACGGGCGCGTCGAGCGCGTGCGGAACGGCGTTCGCGCTCTCTTCTCGTGCCCACGGGGAGAGAGAAGCCGAGATGCGGTTAACAGCCGACCCTCGTTCTCCGGGACGGTGACCGGGCGATCAACAGTCCCACCCGGGGCGGGACTGTTGATCATCGGGGCGCTGTCCGGCGCCACCGCGCATCCGGCGCCCACGTTGGCGCGTGGCGCGACGGACCAACGACCAACCCGTCGCCCTGTTGCAGCCGCGCTTTGTTGGGGCTGCCCTGACAGGCGGGTGCAGGATCTCGACGAGCGACCAAGTGAGCTCTCCCGGAAGTAACACTCCTTCAGCTCCCGATGACGGGCGGCGTCAGGCCGAGCACCTCGACGAGTTCCGCGATCACCTGGACCGCATCCTCTCCGACGTCCTCGAGCACGATGGGCGCGTAGGCAGGATTGGTGGGCCTCAGCGTGATCTTCGTGTGTCGCCACGAGTCGCCGGCGCGGGCCTTCTCGCTCTCGTAGCGCTTCACCGTGTAGCGATGCCCTGTCTCGGGGTCGGTGGCGTCGCGAAGCTGGGCGAGCACGGTGCGTCCTTGCCGGGAACCGGTGACCGGGGCGGCGAAGAGGCAGTACGAGCCGTCCTCGATGCCAGGCTCCATCGAGCGGCCGACGACCTGCGCGACGAACATTCCGGGGCGTAGCCGCTCACCGTCCACCTCGACCCACTCGAAGTCGTCGTCGGCGACATGCTGCGGGTCGCTGAACGCGCCGGCCGCCACTTTGAGCGGCACGAGCGGCACGCACTTCACGTACCGGTCCTTCGCAGTTCCTGCGACCAGCCGCAGCTTCGGCCGGGCCGCACCCTGCGACCAGCCCTCATTGACGCGAAGGCGGCGGTACGCCTCCTCTGCCATCCAGGTCGTCACGACCTTCTGAAAGGGGACGTCGTTCATGAACCGAACGAAGATGTCCTCGTTCTGGTCCATGCGATCGACGAAGAGCCGCTCGAGCACGTTCTTGAAGAGCAGCTCGAACTTGTCGCCCGGGTTCACCGCAGCCGCGCGACGCAAGCCGTCGTCGCCCAGCGCGGCCTCAACGATCTGATCGAAGAAGAGCTGATCGGCTTGGTTGAAGTCGGTCCCGAAGCGCTCATTGACGACGTCAATCAGCTGCGAGAGCGGAACCGGCTGCTCGCGCAGCACGCCGCTTCCCACCTCGGCCGGTCCGTCGAGCTTTCGCGCCTCGCCGTCCTTGAGCGTGATTGACCCCTCGCTGATCTTCTGCAGACGGTAGTACTCGAGCTTGACCTCATCATCGAACTGATAGCCCGCTCCGCTGGCGCGACGCGGAAGCTTGGTCATGAGATGGCGCACGAACACGTAGAGGCGCTCAAGGTCCGAGTCCTGGTACGGGATCACCTGGCTGAGGAAGCCGTACAGGTTCTGGAACGCCTGGAGCTTGCCGCGCCAGAGCTCGGCCTCGTCGGGGCTTTCCTCGGAGCGCGCCTTGAAGCGAGCGACTGCTGGGTCGAGCGCCGCGTTCATCGCCTGGTGGTCGAGGGCGCTCTGCTTCTGCTTGGGCTTGAAGTACACATCGCTGAACCGCGCGATCTCCTCGTCGAGGTAGATGCCCTCCCCGTCGAGCTCGCCCTTGATGGCGTAGAGGCGTGCCGGGTCGACCTCGTCACCGATCTCCGCGCCCTCGTAGTAGGTCTTGAACGCCTCGCGGATCTCGTCGCGGTCGTTCACGAAGTCGAGGACGAAGGTGTCCTCCTTGAGCGGGTGGATGCGGTTAAGTCGCGAGAGCGTCTGCACCGCCTGAATGCCGGCGAGCCGCTTGTCGACGTAGATCGTGTGGAGGAGCGGCTGATCGAAGCCGGTCTGGTACTTCTCCGCGACAAGAAGCACCTGGTACTCAGGCGAGGCGAACCGCTCGGGCAGCTCCTTCTCGCGGAGCCCGCCATTCATCGCCTCCTCGGTGTACGAGACGTCGGCGAGCTTGTCGTCCTGCACGGTGCCGGAGAATGCCACGAGTGACTTGATCGGGTAGCCCTTTTCCTTGATGTACTTGTCGAAGCTCTGCTTGTAGCGAACGGCCTCGAGACGTGAGCCGGTCACCACCATCGCCTTCGCGCGCCCGCCGATCTTGTGGCGCGTCACCGCGTGGAAGTGCTCGACCATCACCTCGGTCTTCTGGGCGATGTTGTGCGGATGCAGCTTGAGGAAGCGTGCCAGCGCGCGAGCCGCCTTCTTGCGCTCGACGTTCGGATCGTCCTCGCACGACTTCAGGAGACGGAAGTACGTCGCGTACGTCGTGTAGCTCTTGAGCACGTCGAGGATGAAGCCCTCCTCGATCGCCTGGCGCATGGTGTAGCGGTGCGCGGGCTTTCCGCTGCGCCCGAATACCGCGAGCGTCTTGTGCTTGGGCGTGGCGGTGAACGCAAAGAAGCTCAGGTTCGCCTGGCGGCCGCGCTTGGCCATGCTGCGGAACAGCTCCTCGAGATCCCCCCGACCTTCCTCGGCGGCGAGCCTCTGCGCCTCCTTGCGGAGCGCCTCGCCACCGAGCACTTCCTTCAAATCCGTCGCGGTCTCGCCGCCCTGGGAGCTGTGGGCCTCGTCGATGACGACCGCGCAGCGTCGCGTCTGCAAGGTGCCGGAGGCAGTCTCGCCGCGCTCCTCGGCCATCTTGAGCAACTGGCGTGAGACGAACGGGAACTTTTGCAGCGTCGTGATGATGATCGGAACGGCACTCTCGAGCGCCTCGGCGAGCTGGCGCGAGCTCTCGTCGATCTTCTGCACGACGCCGCGCTTGTGCTCGAACTGGTAGATGTTGTCCTGGAGCTGCTGGTCGAGGACCACGCGATCGGTGACGACGATGACGCTGTCGAAGACGCGCCGGTTGCTTTCGTCGTGCAGCGACGCGAGCCGGTGCGTGAGCCAGGCGATCGTGTTGCTCTTGCCGCTACCGGCCGAGTGCTCGATGAGGTAGTTGTGCCCCGGGCCTTCCGTGCGGGCAGACTCCACAAGGAAGCGAACCGCCTGGAGCTGGTGGTAGCGAGGGAAGACCATCTGCTCGGTCTTCACCTTGCGACCATGGTCGTCACGCTTCTCGTCGACCTGCAGGTGGAGGAAGCGCGCGAGCAGATCGAGCAAGCTGTCCCGCGCGAGCACCTCTTCCCAGAGGTAGGCGGTGGGGTAGCTTCGGCCTTGCGGATCGACAGGGTTGCCCGCGCCGCCGCCGTCGCCTTTGTTGAACGGCAAGAAGTGGGTGGCGTTGCCCGCGAGGCGCGTCGTCATGAGCACCGCGTCGGTGTCGACGGCAAAGTGCACGAGCGTGCGCTTCTTGAACTCGAAGATGGTCTCGTGCTGATCGCGGTCCTGCTTGTACTGCCGTCGCGCGTCCTCGACCGTCTGCCCGGTCATCGCGTTCTTCAGCTCGAGCGTCGCGATGGGGATGCCGTTCACGCTGAGCGTGACGTCGAGCGACTTCTCCGAGCGAGTCGAGAAACGTAGCTGGCGGGTGAGGCCGAGACGGTTCTTCGCGTAGCGCTCCTCGAGCTCCGGGTTCAGCTCATGCGCCGCCTTGAAGTAGGCGACGAAGAGCGTGCGCCCGTAGCACTTGAAGCCGTGACGCAGCGTCGCGAGCGAGCCGTTCGCATCCATCCACTTGCAGAGGTCGGTGAGGATCTGATCGCCTGTCTTCAGCCCGTGCAGCGCTTCGAGCTTCGCCCACTCCTTGGGCTGCGTGTCCTTGATGAAGTCGAGGACCACGGATGGGAAGATGGCGCGCTCGCGGTCGAAGCTATCGCGCGAGATGGCGACGTAGCCGTGCCCGAGAAGGTGCTGCTCGATGACCGTCTCGAACGCGGCCTCGGAGTGGCGGGGCGTGCTCGTCATGGCTCCTCCTTCCTCTTGCGGGGGCGCTTCAACTCGATGCGCGTCACTTCAGCCTCGAAGTCGCTCTCGAACTCGCGGTCCTGCCGCACGCGGAACTTGTCGTACTGCTCTTCGGCGAGGCGCTTGGCCAACTCCGCGGAGACCTTGCCGGCGTTCGCGAGCACCTCGTACTCGTTGAACCGCAGGAACGCGTCGAGCTTCGCGACCCAGTCCGCCATCTTCATCGGGATCTGGCGCGCGGCCTGGTTCTCGGCATAGTCGAGATACATCGACACAATGCGCTCGAACTCCTTGCTTGTAGATGTCGGTGATCTTCAGGTAGAACCGCCGCTCGCTGGCGCGGATCTCACGGATCCGCTCGAGCAGCTCGTCGAAGTAGTCCTTGCCGAAGCGCTTGTTCAGCTTGAGCCGCTCGTCGTCGAGGACGAATCCCTTGACGATGAACTCGCGCAGGGTCTGGGTCGCCCAGATGCGAAACTGGGTGGCCTGCGTGCTGTTGACCCGGTAGCCGACCGAGATGATCGCATCGAGGTTGTAGAACTCGATCTCGCGACTAACCTCGCGATTTCCCTCGCGTTGAACTCTCCAAATTCTTCGGAGAGTTGCCTCCGGCGTCAGCTCCCCCGAGGCGTAGCCCTCCTTCAGGTGATAGCTGACCATGCGGACGTCGACGCCGAACAGCTCGGCCACGCGTCGCTGGTCGAGCCAGAAGGTTTTGGCCTCGTAGAGCACCTCGACGCGCACAACGTCATCCGCCGTGCGGTAGAGGATCAGATCTCCTTCCTGCGGGGTCTGGTCCGTCACAGTTGCCCTCCGGGTCGCGCTTGGAGGTTCCCGTTAGCGTCGAAGCTGTTCGAGCAGGTGCCCACGAACGCCGCGCACAGTCGTGACCGCATGTTTCGGTCGACCGCGAAGACGGTCCACCAGATTGAAAACAGCCCGGTTGCGAGGGCGGTGTCCACGATCTGCTCGCGCAGCTCCACCGTGTCGTTCTGAGAGAGTCTGCGGAGTGCGTCGTTCGCCTTGCGCCAGGTTTCGAATCGCTTGAGCCATCGCAGGTCGCTCCGTGTCGGAGGAATTGCCCCTCCAGGAACGCGATCGAGTCCGACGAGTGCTGCGGATGCCTGAGCCTTTGCGCGAACTGGCGTCGCGAGCGTGGAATGCGGTGCGACCACCCCGCCCGTGCGGTACTCGAACGCTCGAAGCGTGTTGTCGCTATCGGGCCAGAGGTAGTCGGCGACGGTGACCAGTGTGTCGCCCTTGCAGGAGTTGCAGTTCACGCACGCGAGCAGGAAGTTCGACCACGTCAGCGCCAGTGCGGGAACAAGCGACTTCGGCTGCACGTGCTCGACGGCGAGGTTCGTCGCGATGTAGCGCTCGCAGTAGCTGCAATAGCGCCCAAGCCGCTGTTCGAGATCGGGCAGCGCCGCGGCGTAGTTCGCATATGTCGCGACGGGGGCTGTGCCCTTGTCAACCGGGCGCATCGTCGCCCCCCGTTCGAGCAGCGCGCTCCAGCTTCAGTTGCGCTTGGTAGGCGGGGTCGTCACTGAAACGCACGGCAAGTTCGGCAAGTCGCTCTTCTGTCTCCTGCGCCTGGTCGGGCGCTTCGCGCAATAGCCGGTAGTACTCCTCAGCGGCCTTCATCATCTCGAGGTAGCGCTCGCTCTTCTGCGGCACCTCGACCCCCATCACGTGCTCGGCGATGTCCTCGACGCTGCGGTTCGCATACTCACCGAATTCCTCGGGGTCGAGCGTGATCAGCTCTCCAGGTCGAAGCGACTGGATGATGAAGGGCGAGTGCGTCGTCGCGATGAACTGGATGTTCGGGAAGTTGGCGCGCAGCTTCTCGACGACCTCTCGCTGCCAGCGTGGGTGGAGATGAAGCTCCAACTCATCGATGAGAACGACGCCATGGCCTGCAAGAGGGTTTGCCAACTCCGGGTTCGCCAGCGCGAGGCGGCGCACGAGATCGCCGAGCATAGCGATGAAGGCACGCTCGCCGTCGGAGAGCTGCTGCAGTGAGATGCGCGCACCAGCTTTCTCTACCGTCAGCCGCAGTGGATCCTCTTCGACCGCGACATCAGCAAAGCCGTCGAGGAAATTGCTCAGCACTCGGTTAAACGCAACCAACTCGGCGCTCTGCTGCCGGACCCACAGCCGGTAGCGAGCCATGAAGTCGCGGTAGTCGACCATGCGGTTGGACAGCGCGCCGTGATGGGCGAGGCGCTGGCCCGTCGGCAGGTCCATCGGCAGGGTTCGAGGCAGTCGGTACCCTGCGCGATCGGTGGTGAAATAGACGGCCACCGGGGCCTGGTCGTCTTCGCGCGTGGGGTCACCGTAGTTCTTTCGAATCTGCTCACGCACCGCGCTCGCGAGGCCGTGCGCTCGCACGCGTTGCGAGTTGGGACTGAAGGCGACGTCGTACCTCACCGGGATGCCGGCGCAGGACACCAGCATCGCGAGCGCGGCTTCCGCCTGGCCTGCGTGAACGTCGTTCGCCGAAATCGTCCGCCCGCTGCCGGCACTGAGCGAGAGGGCGCGGAGGAGACGCGCAAGCAGGAGTGCCAGACCGTTGAGCAACGAACTCTTCCCGCGCCCGTTGATTCCGGCGATCACGGTGAAGCGCTCCGACAACTGGAAGCGCCGCTCGCCCGCGAACCCACGAAAGTTCGTAACCGTGAGCTCGCGGACCTTCATGCCGCCGCCCGCACGTCGAGCTGGCCGGTTACCGCGGCCGCGATGAGCGCGGAGCGGCGCTCCCTAAGCAGCGCGATGGTGCGCTCGGTCGCGGTCCGCACAGCGTCGAGCTTGGCAGTCTCGCGCGCGATGTGCTCGACGATGGCGTGCTGCTCGTCCTGAGGCGGCACCGGGAGGTACACCTCGAAGAAGCCCTCGGGGTAGAGGCGAAGGCGCGAGGACCAGACACCCTTCGAGAAACGCGTCACCTCTTGGGCGAACACGGGGAGGCGGACGAGCGCATCGATATAGGCGGGTGTGAGGCGCGGGCCGGGCTCGTAGACGTTGTAGGCGGGGCTGACGATGCCCTTCACGGGAGCGATGCCCATCGCGCCCATCCACGCCCAGAGTGTGTTAATCACGAGGTCACCGGGCTCGCAGAGCTTGTAGCCCTCGTTCGTCTCGGCCTCGAACATGTTGACGTCCTTCTCGGACCGAGGCGTGACGCCTGTGAGGTGCGAGACGGTGAGCATCTCCTCTTCACCGGTCTCCGAGCGCACGTCGCGCTCGCGGAAGAGCCAGCGCGCGCGTTCGGTCTCCCAATGCGCCGGGATCTCTCCCAGCCACGGCACGCCCGAGTCGCGTAGCTTCATCTTCGGGTCGAGCCCGCGCGTAACCGCCGTGGCGATGATGGCCTTGCGCTTCTCGGCAAGCAGGTCAAGCAAGCGCTGCTTGGCTGCTAGCAGTCCGTCAATACGGCGCGTCTCGCGTCCAAGTAATGCCGCGATTCGCCGTTGTTGCTCCCGCCCAGGGAGCGCCACGGGAATCGTGTGGATATCGTTTCGGTCTACTCCCGGAACTGCCGACTTGCCAGCATGCACATGAAATAGCGGCGCCAGAAACTCGAGCAGGTAGCGTAGGTATTCCGGGTAATTGTCGTGAAGGTCGATGCTGTACAGAGCAGTGTTCAGAGGCCAGTACGGCGTCGACACCAGGTGAAACTCCCCAATCGTGCCGTAGCGACCAGTTACGATCCCCGGGGGAGCGGCGCAGGACTCCTTGTGCCAACCTGTGATGCCACCGCCCGCGTAGACAGGCACTGGCCCCTCTTCCCGCGCATCATCGGGTAGGTCGTGCCCGCGCTGAAACGTCACGGCCCACTTGAGCTGCTTGCGCATCCAGCAGTCCGGTGCTGCGTGGAAGTCCGTCACGTGGTCACCTCGCGGAGCAACCGAACGACATCATCCTCAGCACGCTTGAGGTCCGCGTCGATCTCCGCGAGCGCTCTCGGCGGCGTGAACACGTAGAAGTACCGGTTGAAGTTGATCTCGTAGCCGACCTTGTCCTTGCTCCGATCCATCCAAGCGTCGGGCACGTGCGGCTTCACCTCGCACTCGAAGTAGGCGTCGACGTCCTCCTTGAGCGGCACGTTCTCGAAATCGCGCAGGTCGGCGTCAGCTTCGAAGACCGAGCCACGACCACTCGCCGGCACGGGCTCGGCCTTGGCGTCGCGCTGCGTGAACACCGAGCGAAACAGCTTCTGCTCGGCCGCCTTCCAGCGGCTGCCGCGCTTCTTCAGGAGCGCCTCGATCTCGTCCCACGTCGCCGGCCAGTCCAGGCGCGGCTCGCGGCCGAGCGCGTTGTCGATGGCCTGCACGTCGTCGAGCAGGTGCGGACAAGCATCGAGAAAGCGCGCCTTGCCATCCGTCGTCATGTGGTAGCTAAGACGCAGCGGGCGCTCGATGGCGGCGCGCGTGTACCCGAAGTCAGCGTTGTCGAAGATCTTCGAGCGCGGGCCCTCCTCGAATTTGCCGTACAGACGCACGATATCGTCGATCTGTGCGACCGTCATGTGCCGGCGCTTGTCGCCGAGGCTGCGCTTGCTGTCTTCGCTGCCGCCCGCCGTCCAGACGTCGCGCGCGTCGAGGAGCTGGACCTTGCCCTTGCGCCGCTTCTCCTTGCGGTTCGTGACGACCCAGACGTAGGTGCCGATGCCCGTGTTGTAGAACATCGACTCCGGCAGCGCGACGATGGCCTCGAGCCAGTCGTTCTCGAGGAGCCATCTGCGGATCTCGCTCTCGCCCGAGCCCGCGCCGCCCGTGAACATAGGCGAGCCGGAGAAAACGATCGCGAGCCGCGAGCCCGCCTTGTGTTCCTTCGGCTTCACGTCCTCGCGCTTGCTCCACATGTGCTGCAGGAACAGCAGTGCGCCGTCGTTCACGCGCGGAAGGCCGGCGCCGAAACGGCCGTCGAAGCCGCGCTTCTCGTGCTCCTTCTGGATCTCCTTCTGCTGCTTCTTCCAGTCGACGCCGAAGGGCGGGTTGCTGAGGAAGTAGTCGAAGGTATCGGCCGGGAACTGGTCCTCGGTGAAGATGTCGCCGAAGCGGACGTTGTCGCCGCCGCCGTTGTGACTCACCTCCTTCATGAGCATGTCGGAGGCCGCCGTAGCGAAGGCGCGCTTGTTGTAGTCCTGCCCGTAGGCATAGAGCTTCGCCTCGGTGTTGTGCTCGCGCAGGTAGCGCTGCGCCTCGGCCAGCATGCCGCCCGTGCCGCACGCCGGGTCGAGCAACTTGCGCACGGTGCCGGCCGTCGCGAGCAGCTTGTCGTCGTGGATGAAGAGCAGGTTGACCATGAGGCGGATCACTTCGCGGGGCGTGAAGTGATCACCGGCCGTCTCGTTCGCGAGCTCGTTGAAGCGGCGGATGAGGTTCTCGAAGATCAGCCCCATCTGCTCGTTCGGCACGTTCGACGGGTGGAGTTCCACGTCGGCGAACTTCGAGACCACGAGGTAGAGGATGTTCGCCTCGTGCATCTTCTCGACCTCGGCCTCGAACTCGAAGTACTCGAAGACGCGCTGGACGTTCGCCGAGAAGCCCTTGATGTAGCTGACCAGGTGCTTGTTGATGTTGTCCGGGTCGCCCTTGAGCTTCGCGAAGTCGAGCGGCGAATGGTTGTGAAAGCGTTGGCCCGCGACCTTGTTCAGCGTGGTGTCGAGCGCGTCGCCCGCGAGCTTGCCGCCCTTGTGCTTCTCGTGCGCGGCGACGACCTTGGCCTTCGTCTCGGCGAGGACGCAGTCAAAGCGACGAAGCACCGTCATCGGCAGCATCACGCGCTCATATTGCGGCGGGCGGTAGGGGCCGCGCAGGAGGTCGGCGATCTGCCAGATGAGGTTCGCGAAGGAGTTGTGATCAGAGGCCATGTTCGCCGTCCGTCGAGCGAGCGCGTGCGCAAGTGGATGAAGCCCTAGCCGTCATCGCGCCCGTGCTCGGGCCGCAGCGCGACCTTTTGCTGCTCGATCCACGCGTCGATGTCGTCGCGCTTGAACGGCCACTGCCCGCGCACCTTGAAGGCAGGGAGTTCGCCCTTCTGGGCCATCGTGTAGACGCTTTTCTCCGCGACCTTCAGCAACTGGGCGATCCCGGGCAGTGTGAGAATCTCGTCCGGCATTGGGACCAGGCTCCACCTGGGCAGCGGTTGGCAGAGATTGCCAGCCGCGGCCAGGGTACACTAGGGACCGCGGGGGCTCAACGTTCTCGGGCAGTCGTGCTTCTCGTGTCCGCTCGCCACGCCGCCCGCTGCTCGGCCCACGTCCCCGCGTGAGCCACCGCCCGGAGGGCCCGCTCTGCCATCGGCTCGACGCCGTCCACCGCCTCGAGCTCGAGCACTTCGAGCTGCAGGTCCGGCGCGAGCAGGGTCAGGTCGAGGAGCTGCGTCACCCGCGCCCGCGTCAGCCCCAGCTTCCGCGCCACAGCAGCCCGGTCGGCGACGGCGCCTCGGTCGATGGGCGCCTGCAGGTGGTGCGCGAGGGCGAGCTGCTGGGCGACCTTCACGGGCCGGCGCACGGGCTCCGGCTTCGCGGGCGGCGGCGTCTCGGCGAGCGTGACGCTCCGGCTTTTCCGGCGGAAGAGCGGCTTCTCGATGACGCGGAACTCGTCGCCCTCGGCGTCCGTGTTCTTCCTCGCGCTCTCCTCTCTGTTCTCGGCGCCCCTCACGCGACCTCCTTCGCGCTGGCTGCTGCGTCGAATTTTACCAGCTCGACTCGGCACACCCCGGTCTCCTCGTCGACGCTGACCCTGGCGACGAGCGCGCGCAGCAGGCGGCCCTGGTTCTCGGGCGTCATGTCGCTCCACACCTTGCTGAAGTTGCGGAGCGCACCGACGAACCACTCCCGCTGGCTCTCCAGCAGCTCGAGATTCTCGGCGTTATCCTCGAGCGCGCGGAGCTTGCTCTCGGCGTCGTCGAGCCGGGCGGCCTCGAGGCGCAGCTTCGCCTCGACGAGCTTGCGCGCGCGACCGTCGAGCCGCATCACCTCCTCGGTCAGCTTCGATGCGGCGGCGGATGTATCTGCGATGTGCGCCGACAGGGCCCTGCGCACCTCGCCGAAGGTCGTGCGCCCCTTCGCGACGCGCGCGGCTAGCTTGGCCTGGATGCGCTCGGCCAACGTGCCGTCGGTGGTCGCCTCCATGAAGCGCTCGACCACGAAGTCCTCGATGGCGCGCGCAAGCAGCGGCCGCGCGGAGCACCTGTCCGCGCCGTACTTGTCGCCCATCGAGCATCTATAGAATCTGTACGTCTTCCCGATCTTTTTCGTGGGAGGGGTCAACGTCATCATGGCAAAGCAAGCAACGGACTTCGATCGCTGGGTCAAGGTCGCCGCCAAGTCGGAGCGGACCGACAACCCGCTGAACATCCCGTACGACATCGCCGTGCGCGAGGCGGTCGCCGCCGCGGCGTTCGTGAAGAAGTACTGGGAGCCCGACGGCGATCGCCCGGGCCTCAAGCGGGTCAAGAACCGCCTGCCCGCCTCGAGCAGCGAGGAGCTGCTCTCCCTCGTGCACGCCGTGCAGGAGGCGCAGACGCGGCTGCTGCTCATCGTCGATCCGGCCGTGGCCGATCTCGGCGAGCGCGCCCGGTTCGTCGTCGATGAGCTCGAGTCGGCGCTCGAGTTCCTGCTCGACGACGACGTCGACGAGCCCGCCGACGCGCAGCTCGCGCGCATCAAGGAGTTCCACGCGCAGGACGGCCAGCGCTCGAGCGCCCTCTCGCAGGCGCTCCGCGACTACGCGGGGCTCGCGGAGTCGCTCAAGGACCGCCTTGTCGAGGCGGACGAGGCGTTCGACGTGCGCGTGATCGCCGAGGCCAGGAAGCTCGCGGAGGACCTGCAACGGCGAGCGCTGGAGGCGGCCCCCGAAGCCGGCGCCTCGGCCGCCGCGACCACGATCCGCAACCAGTTGCTGCGCCTCATGGTCGAGCGGGTGGGCGCCATCCGGAAGGCCGCGGCCCACGTGTTCCGGCGCCACCCCGAGATCGCCCGCGAGGTGACGAGCGCCTACGAGCGGCGCCGGCGCGCGGCGGCGCGGCGCGAGAAGGCCCGCAAGGCCGCCGAGGCCGGACAGGCCAACGGCAAGCCGGCGGAGACCAACGGCAAGCCGGCCGCGGCGCCCGCGCCTGCGACCCCCGCGCCCACGACCGCCTGAACATCGGCCGGCGGGCGGCGGCTTCAACGCCCATTATGCCGTAGGGTGACGCACGTCGGCAGACTCTCCGCTCTGGCCAGAGAACCGCTGGCGCGATAGCTTGTCCGGGTGCGAAATCCAGCCGCCAGAGGTCGAACGGATACCGCGTCGCTCGTCGTCGCAGCCCGACCCGACGCGGTCTACCGTGCCTTCGTTGATCCCGACGCGCTCATCATGTGGCTCCCGCCCGAGAGCATGACCGGTCGCGTCCTCGACTACGACTTCCGCGAGGGCGGTCGCTACCGCATCGAGCTGACCTACGAGGAGGCAGCGCCCTCCGGTGGGGGCAAGACCACAGGGCGGACCGACGTCAGCACCGGGCGCTTCCTCTCGCTGGAGCCGGGCAAGCGCATCGTCCAGTCGGTCGAGTTCGAGTCGTCGGACGCTTCGTTCGCGGGCGAGATGGTGATGACGTGGTCGTTCGAACCGCTGGCCGCAGGGACCCGCATCACCATCACCGCGGAGAACGTCCCGCCCGGCATCAGCCAGGCCGACCACGACGCCGGGCTTCGATCGTCCCTGGAGAATCTCGCGCGCTACCTGGGGTGACGCCTGCCTCTCGCGCGGAGCGACCGGGCCGCCGCGGCGCGGAGGCTTGGAGGGCCCCTCTCCCCGGCGCTCCGCGATTATGCGGGGCTAGCGGAGCCGCTCAAGGACCGCCTGGCTCGTCGCGGAGGTGGCATTCGACGGCGTACGGATTGTCGAACCGGGTCATGACGCCGCAGGCCATGCCCAACATCGCCCAGGTGTTCACAATCCAGAACGTGCCCGTGTTCCGCTGACAGACCGCCCATGCGACCTCCCCTGCCTCTGCACCTGTTTTCCCCTCGCGCTCAGCAGTTCCTCCTCTCCGCGGAGCGCGACGACATCGCACGCGATCGCGAGAGCGTCTCCCGCCGACTGGCCGAGTGCCATCGGCCGCTGTTCGCTGCGGCCATCGATTTCGAGCACCTCTACGGCGGGCTGTCGTGGGGCGAGGACACCCTCGGGATCTACGATGACGAACCGATGCGCGACGAGAACGACCCGCTCGACCTCGACGGCACGATGGTGCCGATCGGCAGCGAGGGGGTCTGCGGCCTGTTCATGAACGAGGCGGGAGAGGTGATCACCCAGCCTAACGTCAAGAGCGCCTCGATCGAGAAATACATCGAGCAACGCGCATTGCTCTCGGCCGCGGAGGCGCATCGCGCGTACCGGGTCAAGGTCCACCCCGCGACGGGTGACGCCCTCGCGGCGTCGCTCGGTCTCACCCTCGTCTCCGAGGCGACGGACGCGTATCAGGCCTACTTCGCTTCGTGCGGCGTGCTCCTGCGCCACTACCGGCAGCCGGAGGTGTACGAGGCGCGCGCGGACCTCGTGCTCGCCCCCTCGCTCGAGCACGTCGCGGCGATCCTGGAGTCGGCTGCCCACGTGGTCGGATCGCCCCGCGTGAGCGTCCATCGCGTGGGGGCGACGGTGGTGCGCCTGTCCGCCGATGAAGAGTCGAGCATCCCTCCTACGGGCTCGTGGAGCGCCGCCCCCGATGCCGTCCGTTTTGAGTACGGCGACGAGGACGACCACCACGATGGTTCCGTCTGGCTCATCGGCGCGCGCGGTTCGCGACGGATCGAGCAGTACCAGACGACCGCCGAAGGACGGCTGCTCAGCTGGACCACCTACGAGGAGGGGAAGGCGACCCTGCGGCTCCCGTCCGGAGCGCCGGCGAGCTCCTGACGGGAGCCGCAACGGGCGCAGCGCATGCGGCAGCAGCGCCGCCGGGAGCGACACAGATGAGCAAGGCACGCCGGCACAGCGACCGTCCGATCCGGCTCACCGACAGCGCGCCCAGGCGGCTGAGCCCGCACGCGGTCGAGGTCTTCCAGGCGCTCGACCTCCGCCGCGACCCCGAGCACACCACGTCGCCCGATGCGCTGCGGGCCCTGCTGGAAGCGCGCGGGCTGCCCGCCTACGAGGCCGCGCTCGAGCTCGAGGTCCTCGCCGGGGGCGCGCCGCTCCCGCCGGACAAGCGGCTCGGCGTGTTCGCCTCGCTGAAGGCGCTCGAAGGCCGGCGGCCGCTCGGGCCGGAGAGCCTGCCGCGCGCGGGAGGCAAGGTGCTGCTGCCGGTCGTGGCGAAGGGGTACCCCTCACTCTGGATCGGCGAGGGCGGCACAGTATACCTGGTCGACACCGAGGCCACTGGCGTGGCGCCGGCGTTCGACGGGCCGGCGCAGTACCTCGAGGCGCTCGCCATCGAGCTGGAGACGGAGCCGTGGCCGCCCGAGCCGGAGCGACTGCAGTGGCACCACATCAGCGTTGCCGGCCTGGTCGGCGCCGCGCTCGCCGAGGTCTTCTCCGCGCCGCCGTTCGCCCCGGCTTCGGGAGCGCACGGGGCCGCGTGGCTGCGCGAGCACCTCCACATCGTGGAGCAGAACACCCCGGGCTTCTTCGTTGGCACCCGGGTCACGACCACTGACGCCGACGAGGCCGTCGCCGCCCTGGAGGCGGCGCTCTCCACGAACCTGCAGGTGCGCTGGTCGGGGCCCCAGCGGCGGCCGCGCGCGGGGCAGCGGCCTGTCCTGTCGTTCACGTTCGCGATGGGGCAGAGCGCGCCCGACCGGGAGGCAGCGGTGTGGGGCGCGCCCGGCGACTACCGCATCGCCTCGCGGAGCGTCGGCGAGCCGTGGCCGTTCCGGTGAGAGCGTCATCCCTCCTCCGCAGGCAGCCTGCGGGCTGAGGCGCTCGCTCCACGCTCGCTCCAGCGCCCCGCGCGCGGGCGCACCGGCGCTCCGTCCATTGATGCGCCGCCGGTATCAATCGGCGCGCCCCGCGTATTGGCGCGCGCGCGCCGACCGGTCCATACGACGCCACCGTCGTTCGAAACCCAAGGCACCGCCCGCCCGGCGAGCACGCCGCGACGAGCACGCCGGCGGGGCGCTGCCCGCGCGGCGCTGCCTGCGCGGCGCGCCTCCGCCCGCGCCGAGGCTCGAGGACGTCACGCGAACCCGCGGCCCGCGAGAGCGGCCCCATGACAGCAAAGGATGCGTCCATGAAAGCTGCCGTATTGAAGGCGTTTGGCTCCCCCCTCGCCATCGAGACCTTGCCGGACCCGACCCTGGGCACGGGGGAGGTCATCGTCGATGTCGTGGCCGCCCCTGTGGTCTCCTACGCGAACGAGGCCTTCAGCGGCGCGCGGAACTACCTGCTGGATCTGCCGCTGGCGCCGGGAATCGGCGCGGTCGGCCGGGTGCGCGCCGTCGGACCGGACGCGACGCGCCTCGCCCCCGGCGACTGGGTTTTCTGCGACCCGACCGTGCGCTCGCGCGACGACGCCGTGTCTCCCGACGTCCTGCTCCAAGGATGGACCGCGGCGGGCGAAGGTGGCCTGCGGCTGCAAGCGCACTTCCGCCATGGATCTTTCGCCGAGCAGATCAAGGTTCCGACCGAGAACGCGGTCCCCATCGGCGCGATCGACGCGGCGGACGCCGCGCGATGGTGCGCGCTGAACGTGCTGCTCGTGCCGTATGGCGGGCTCCTCGCGGCGAACCTGCAGGCGGGGGAGACCGTCCTGATCAGCGGCGCCACCGGGAGCTTCGGCAGCGCCGGCGTCGCGGTCGCCCTGGCGATGGGGGCGGGCTGCGTCATCGCGCCCGGCCGGAACGAAGCGGCGCTGGCGGCGCTGGCCCGCCGTTTCGGTCCGCGCGTCCGCACCGTGAAGCTCCTCGGCAGCGAGGAGGACGACCGGAGCCGCATGCTGAGGGCGGCGCCGGGCCCGATCGACCGCGTGCTCGACCTGCTGCCGCCCTCGGCGCCCGCGGCCGCGGTGCGCGCCGCCGCGCTGACGGTGCGGCCGCACGGGACCATCGTGCTGATGGGAGGCGTCGCGGCCGGGCTGGAGCTGCCTTATCGGCACCTCATGCGCAACTGCATCACGCTGCGCGGCCAGTGGATGTTCCCACGCGAGGCCGCCGTCCGCCTGGTGGGGCTCATCCGGTCCGGTGTCCTGACGCTCGACCCGTTCGACTTCGCGGAGTTCAGCCTGGATCGCGCGAACGAGGCCGTCGCGCACGCCGCCGCCCACGCCGGTCCCTTCAAGATGACCGTGCTCCGCCCGTGACCTGATGCCGTCTCACGCGAGCTCCGCGGCGTCGCCTCGGAGGCTCGACGCGACCTCCACGGCGAGCCGCACGAAGCGCGCGACCTCCTTCGAACGACAGGTGTCCGGCCACGCCACGTACAGCGTGCTCGCCGAGATCCCGGCCATCCTCACGTACTTCACGTCGCGGCGCGCGTAGAGCGAGGCGCTGGAGGCGGGGACGAACGCGACGCCCTGGCCCAGCGCCACGGCCTCGAGGAGCTGGCTCGCGTCGCGGACGACCGGGCCGCGAGGTGCGTCGTCGGCCCTGTCGGCCGCGGCGCGGTACGCGGCGAGCTCCGCGCTGGCCGCAGGCCACACCGGCACGGGATCGCGCGCCAAATCCGCGCGGCGGAGCACGCGCCTGCCCGCGAGCGGGTGCGTCGCGGCGAGCGCGACGCAGCGGGGCTCCGTGAACAGGGGCTCGGCGTCGATGCCCGGCGCGGTGATGGGGCCTCGCAAGAACGCGACATCGGCGCGGCCGTCCGCGAGCATGGCGGCTTGCTCCCCCCAGCCGCTGACGAGCACCTCGAGGCGCACCTGCGACCCTGAGCGCTCGTGATGATCGACGAGCCGGCGCAGCAGGCGCCCGCCGTTCCCTGGCTTGAGCGCGACGGCCAGGTGGCCGCGAGGCTGCCCCGCGCGCGCCGTGCGGCGCGCCGCGGCCGCCACCGCGTCGAGGACGTGGCGCGCTTGATCGAGCAGGACGATCCCCGCCGGGGTGAGCGACACCTGGCGCGTCGTCCGGTTCAGGAGCCGCGTCCGCAGCTTGCCCTCGAGCTGCGCGATCGCCCGCGAGAGCGGAGGCTGGGCGATGCCCAGGCGCTCGGCGGCGCGACGGAAGCTCCGCTCCTCGGCCACGGCGATGAAGCGCCGAAGCTCGGCGGGATCGAGATCGAGCTCCACGGACACGATGGACATCGTACCCCGGCCGCCTCCGCGCGCAACGGCGGTGGGGCTCGCGCGGCCTGGGGCGGTCGTGGCTTTCCAGCTCACGCGCTCGGCGCGGAGGCGGGCTGGGGCTTCATCTCACTTCGGCCGGCGGAGCTCATCCTGCGCGGCGCACGGTCAGGGCTGCGCCGCCTCGACCGACAGCACGTCGAGCTGGATGAACTGACCGATGAAAGGCTCGGGCGCCGGGGGGATGCCGTCCACGACGAGGTGCTTGAAGTTGGCGATCTCGACGGCGTTTTGACCGTCGCCGATGAACGTCACGGTGGCTCCACCCCGAATCGGGATGGTCTTCGTGTGGTCGATGATGAACGTGTCGTGACCCACGTTGGGGTTATCGTTGAGATAGTAGACCTCGGGCGGATCGGAGACAGCGAAGCTGTAGATGTTGTACGTCGGGTTGGTGGGCGAACCGCCGACGCGGAAGTGCATGCCGTCGGATGTGCCGCCCTGGTACGTCATCGGCTCGACGACGCCGCGCAGCCGGACAGTCACCTGGTAGGTCGTGTCGGGCGAGCCGCCGAACGTCCTGGTCTCGTCGACCCGCGCGGACGTCGAGCACTCGTCACGGTTGCCTGGATCCTGGTCGCACGGCAGCTCCCAGCGAAAGCCGTCGATGCTGGCGGCCGCGGCGCGCGGGTCCTCGCCGCCGCTGCCGCCGGCTCCGCCGCTGCCGCCGGCCCCGCCGCTGCCGCCGGCCCCGCCGCTGCCGCCGGCCCCGCCGCTGCCGCCGGTCCCGCCGGAGCTCGCGCTGCTGGAGGCGCTCGTGCTGGCGCCCGTCGCGGCTTCCCCGCCCGAGCCCCCAGCGCCCGTCGCGCTGGAAGTCGCCTGGCCGTTCGCGGGCGGGTCGGCCTCGGAGCCGCAGGCAAGAAGGACCATCGTCACAGGGATCACGAGCAGAGAGATTCTCATTTCACACCAGTCCGGCGAGAACGCCGGGATAGAAGTCGGGACCGTCGAGCTTCGTCTCGTCGATGTCGAACCAGCGGGCGTCCCGCTGCCGGATCCCCCCGCCCAGCGCGCGCCGGCGTCGCCTTGCAACGCCGGCGAGGCTGCCGGTGCGACCGGTCACGAACGAGGAACGGGGACCCATGGCGCACGGTGCGCCGCGCCGCGTTCGAATGGCTAGGTCAGGTTGGTGAGCGGCCCGGTGCAGTCCCGCGGGTCGCCGAACGTAGTCCGGGTGTCGCCGAACAGGTTCAAGATCGAGACGAGCAGGTTGTTGTGCGGGAGGTTCGGGTAGCGGAGCCAGCGTCCGGTGCGCAGGCCTCCGCCGCCGCCGGCCAGCAGGAACGGCATGTCGTTCTTCTTGTGCGACGGCGGATCCGACAGCTCGGAGCCGAAGAAGACGACGCTCTCGTCGAGCAGCGAGTGCCCGCCCATGTCGATCTTCTCCATCTCCTGCAGGAGATAGAGGTGCTGCTTCGAGTACCAGGTGCAGATGGCCTCGCACTCGTTCGGCCTGAAGCCGCCGTCGTGCTGGTAGAAATGGTGGTGCTCGGTCAGGTTGAGCCAGGGGAAGGTGTGCTTCGCCTCGGTGTCGCTCCACTGCAGGGTGCCGACCCCGGTGATGTCGCAGGCGAACGCCATCACCATCATGTCCGTCAAGAGCTTGCCGACCTTCGGGATCGCCGCGTCGGTCGAGGTGTCCTTGACCTTGCCGTCGTTGTCCGCATTGAGCCCCGTGCGCGGGTTGTAGTCGGACGTGTCGACCCGCGTCGGCACCTTGCACGCGCTCGTCTCGACCGGGAGGTTGCTGAGGCTCCGCTCGATCTCGCGGATCTTCGTCAGGTGCTGGTCGATCTTCTGCTTGTCGGCGGCGCCGAGCTGCGAGGACAGCGTGGCGTAGCGCCGGTCGAGGAAGTCGAGGATCGATTGCTTCCGCGCGAGGCGACGGGCGGCGTCGTTGCCGTCGTTCGGGTTCAGCGTGCCGAAGAGCTCGGTGAAGATCTCCACCGGATCGAGGCGCGGCGGGATCGGCTTGTGCGGCGCGTCGTTCTCGAAATTCGCGGCGTTCATCGGCGACAGCAGGCCGTGAGACTTGCCCGTGGCCCAGCGCAACGCGATCTGGATGCTGGCCTTCGCCTTCTGACCGGCGGAGATCCGGGCGGCGATCACCTGATCGATGGACGGCCCCTGCCCGTAGCCGCCGTTGTTGGAGCCCTCCTGCGACGTGCCCGTGAGCCAGGCGATGATCCCGGCCTGGTGCTGCTCGCCGCGCGCGCTCTTCATGTCGAGTCCGTCGACGACGATCAGCCGGTTCTGCACCGGCGCGAGCGGCGCCAGGATGGGGCTCAGGGTGAAGCTCGTCTCCGAGCCGGTCGGCCTCCAGCGGTTCAGCACGGTGCCGCCGGGCGTGTAGACGGCGAGGAAGCGCTTGGCGGGGGCGGGGGCCGCGTGCGCCGGGCGCTCGGTGCCCATGATCTCCAGCCAGGGGAGCGAGACCGCGATGGCGCCGGCGCCCCGCAGCATGGCACGTCGGCTCAAACGAAATTTCGACATGACCTTCACTCCTGTCCCGAAGCCAAATAGTGGAAAGCGTCCGTCTGTGTGAGATCGATCAGGAGCTGTTTCACGTTGTACCCCGACGCCTTGAAGGCGGTCGTGACAGCCTCTTCGGTGCACAGGTCCTCTTTGCGCAGGGTGAGGCCGTAGGCGAACTCGCTCCAGCGCTTGGCGAAGCAGTCCTGCACCTCTTCCGACGCGGCGAGCTTCTGCACCAGCTCGATCGGCCCGCTCACGTCCCCCAGCGTCCCCGGGACCGTGCCGCTCGGATCGATCACGACGTCGTTCTCGGTGGTGCGGTACAGCCCGACCGCGTCGTAGTTCTCGAACGCGAAGCCGACCGGATCCATGAACTGGTGGCACCCCGCGCACGCCTTGTCCTGGCTGTGCCGGCTGAAGCGCTCCCGCGCCGTCTTGCCGGAGTACGGATCCGGCGGCTTCACCTGCTCCAGGATGTCGCCGGTGGGGAGCGGGATCTGGATGCACATGAGCTTCTGCAGCACGAACGAGCCGCGGGTCACGGGGTTCGTGTGGTTCGAGTGCGTCGTTCCGGCCATCATGCCCGCCTGGGTGAGGAGCCCGAGGCGCTGGGTCGTGTCGAGCTCTACCTTCTGGAACTCGTCGCCCGTCACGCCGGAGACGCCGTAGAACGCCGCGAGCTGCTCGTTCATGAACGAGTACGGGGCCGTCAAGATGGACGGCCATGTCCCGCCCCCCTCGAAGATCTCGTGCTCGATGAGCCGCTGTGTCTCCTCGCGCATCAGCGAGCCGATGGTGCGAGAGAAGGTCGGGAACGCCTCCGCGTTCCGCTCGAGATCCGCGAGGCTGCTGATGGGGAGCAGGTTGTCGAAGAAGAACCGGATGGTGGGCCGGGACCGGCGATCCTCGAGCATGCGCTCGGCGTGTGCGCGCACGCCTTCCTTCGTCGAGAGCTCACCTGCCTGCGCGGCCGTGCGCAGATCCTCGTCGGGCATCGTGCCCCAGAGCAGGTACGAGAGCCGCGTCGCCATCTCGTCGCCCGTGGGCCGGCGGAGCTCGGGGCGCTCGGGGTCGGGCATGCCGCGCTCGATGCGGTAGAGGAAGTCCGGCGATTGCAGCAGCGCCTCGATCACCGTCGCGACGCCGGTCGCGAACGTCGCGTCGGTCCGGCCGACCCTGTACAGCGCGAGGAGCTCGTTCGCCTCGCCGTCGGCGAGCGGCCTGCGGTACGCGATCGGGGCGAGCTTCTCGATGATCGTGAGCGCGCACGCCTCCTCGTCCGCCGCCCCCACGTTGCTCGCGCACGGGGCGAGCTTCGCGAGCGCCTCCGGGCTGGCGGTCGCGCGCTGGGCGACGCCCTCCGCGACGGTGCTCAGCTGCTCGGCCAGCAGGCTCGAGACCGACAGCGTGTCCGCGTCGTTGCCGAAGCCGTTCCCGACATCCTCGCTGGGCAGCGAAAAGGCGGGGTTGGTCGTGTCGCCCAGGAGATCGCGGACGGTGTTGTTGTACTCGACGCGCGTGAGCCGCCGCAGCGGCGCTCGGCCGGGGTACACGACGCCTTCCTTGCACGCGAGCGGCGCCCCGGTGGTGGGATCCTTGACGTCGGGCTCGGTGCCGGGCTCGTCGCCGGAACCTGAACCACCCACGTTTCCGATACAGCCGCTGGCCAGGAGCAACGCGGCCAGGATCGCCGACCGAGAGCCTCGGAAAGGACGCGCCTGCTCGTGATGTGAGGACCTGGACATCGTTGTCGCTCCTCGCCCGGTCCGGGCATGCTGAAGTTCTCTCATCGAACCACAGGCTTTCTTCACAAGAGGATCAGAGGATCACCGCGCAGGCCCCACCAGCGGGGCTCACGGCGAAGCAGGGACGACCGGGATCGTTCTGGCCGATCCGTGTTCCCTCGATGGACATGACGAATCGAACCTCGGGACGTGCTGCCATCCGGCGGGCGCACCCTCGCCGACCTGCCGCCGCCGGACTCGCGCGTCCCGCCCGTGGTGGCGGACCGATCGTGAGGACGAAGCGATCAGGAAGCGTAAGTGGAGCGCCCACCATGCAGTAGCGGATCGCCCTCGGACCGGCTCACCACGTGAGCGAATAGCGCTGAGGTGAAGTTTTCCTGTCGAAGCGTGCGCGTGCGCGTCGCGCCGGTGGGCGAGCTCACCGTAGGCCGCCGGCTCATCCACCTGCCCGCGCGGGGTGAGCCGTTTCGGCGTGGCTTCGCTACTGCCTGATATGCGCTTCGCCAGCCCGGCCTGGGAGCCGGCCGCACCCCGTGGGGTCTTTCCGGCGTGGGGTGGTGTCGCCGCGGCTGGCAGCCACGCAATCCACACCGGCGGACACCGCTGCGACGGCCTCCGGGCGTGTGCGACGAGCTCCTTGCAACGGAGACATGGGCTCGATACCGTGGCTCCCCCGCGCGGCCGCTGTGCGGGGATCATGAGCCCCCGGAGCGATGCCGTCGTGCGCAGAGCCAGCGTTGCCATCGCTCCTCCGGAAGCCGAGCGGGGCGGCCCGGACGACCGCGCGCTGGTGCGCGCGCTCGTGGCGGGGGAGCCGTGGGCGGCGGCGGCGGTGTGGAACCGGCACGCGCCGAAGGTGTTCCGGATCGTGGCGCGGGTGCTCGGGCCGGGCGCCGACGCCGAGGACCTCACCCAGGACGTGTTCGTCAGCGTCTTCTCCAAGGTGCCCGGGCTGAGGGATCCGGACGCGCTCGGGAGCTTCATCGTGTCGGTCACCCTCCGGATGCTCAAGTGGGAGCTCCGGCGGCGGCGCGTGCGGCGGATCCTCCACCTCTCGGAGAGCGCGGAGCTCGCGGAGCTCCCGGAGCAGGCGGTGGAGCCGGTGGACAGCGAGGCGCGCGAGGCGCTCGGGCGCCTCTACGCGATCCTCGACACGCTGAACGCGGACGACCGGACCGTGTTCGTGCTCCGGCACATGGAGGGCATGAGCCTGCCGGAGATCGCGGAGGCGGCCGGTGTGTCGCTGGCCACGGTGAAGCGACGGCTCAGCCGGGCCACGGAGCTCGTGTCGTCGCGCGTGGAGCTCGACGCGTCCCTCGCCGACTACTGCAAGAAAGGGACGGCGCGAGATGAACCGTGACGTGGTGAAAGAGCCGGAGCTGAGCGCGAACGCCGCGCGCGTCGTCGGGCTCGCGCGCCGGTCGCTCGGCGAGATGTCCCACCAGCAGCGGACGCGAGGGCTGCTCCGCGTCGCGGAGCGGACGGCGTCGCGCCGGGCGCTCCGGCTCTCGCCCTTCGGGGCGGTCGCGCTCTCGGTCGCCGTGGCGGCCGCGGGCTTCGTCGCCGTCGAGCGGTGGCAACGCGGGGCGCCCTCCGAGCTCCTGTCCTACGAGGTGGAGGGGGGCGTCGCCGCGCAGGACGGCTCGCTCCAGGCCGGCGCGGCGAGCCGGCCGAAGCTCCGGTTCTCCGACGGCACCGAGGTGGAGCTCGCCGAGGGCGCGCGCGCGCATGTCGCGTCGGTGACCGGGCAGGGCGCCCGGGTCGCGCTCGACCGGGGCGAGGTCCACGCGCACGTGGTCCATAAGTCGGGGACGCAGTGGCTGTTCGACGCGGGGCCGTTCGTGGTGACCGTGACCGGGACGGCCTTCGCGCTCGCCTGGGCGCCGGAGGACGAGCGCCTCGATCTGCGGCTCGAGAACGGCGCCGTCACCGTCAACGGGCCGCCGTCCGGCGAGCCGATCGCCATGCGCGCCGGGCAGTGGCTCACCGTGCGGCTGCGCACCGGCGAGGTGCTCCTGCGCGAGCTCGGCGCGCAGAAGGGCGCGGAGGCGGCGCCGAGCTCCGCCCCGCCGCCGGAGGGCGGCGCCGAGCTCCCCGGCGCGCCGCCCGAGCGCGGCGCCGAGCTCCCCGGCGCGCCGCCGGTGGGCGAGCCGCCCGCGGCCCCGCGCGCCGAGGCGGCGGCCGCGCCGAAGCGCGACTGGGCCGGGCAGCTCGCGGCCGGGCAGCTCGACGCCATCGTCGACGAGGCGCAGCGCCGCGGGCTCGACCAGACCCTCGCGGAGTCCAGCAGCGCCGAGCTCTCGGCGCTCGCGGACGCGGCGCGCTACACGCGGCGGGGCGACGTCGCGCGGCGGGCGCTGCTCGCGCAGCGCCGGCGCTTCCCCGCGACCCAGCGCGCCCGGGAGGCGGCCTTCCTGCTCGGCCGCCTCGCCGAGACCCAGGAGGGAGGCGCTGCGGCGCTCCCGTGGTTCGAGACGTACCTCAAGGAAGCGCCGCAAGGGGCCTATGCCTCCGAGGCGCTCGGGCGCAAGATGGAGATCGTGCGGCGGCTCCACGGCGATGCGCAAGCCGAGATCGTCGCCCGGGAGTACCTGCGCCGGTTCCCGGGCGGAACCTACGCCCAGGCAGCGCGGACCCTCGCTCGGACGCCGTGAGGTTCGCGCGGGCGAAGGCGCTCTCCGGGGCCCTCGCGCTCCTCCTCTCCGCCGCGAGCCCCGCGGCGTCGGCGGCGCCCGCGCGCGTGGTCCTCGTGCGGCCCAGCGCCGCCGACCCGTCGATCTCCGAGGCGCTGATCCGCATCCACGGGGAGCTCGTCGCCGATGGCTTCGACGTGGAGCTGCTCGGTACGCAGTCGGCCTCCGCCCCCCGGCCGGCGATGGACGACGCCGGGCAGGTGGCCGGCTCCGCGGCCCTGATCGGGCTGTTCCTGGCGCCGGACGGTCAGGCGGCCGAGCTCTGGGTGGTCGACCCGCGCACGAACAGGAGGCTCGTGCGCCGGATCGACACGCGCGGCGAGGCGCCGGAGCACATCGCCGAGGTGCTCGCGGTGCGCGCCGTCGAGCTGCTCCGCGCGAGCCTGCTCGAGCTCCTGGTGTCCTCGCGGCGCTCCGCGGCGCCCGCCGCCGCGCCGCCCCCGAGCGAGGTGAGCCCGCAGGCGCCTCGACGGGCAGAGCGGCCGCTCGACCCGCCGCGCCGGACGATGTGGGGCGTCGAGCTGGGGGGCGGGCTGCTCGTGAGCCCGGGCGGCATCGCCCCGGCGCTGCTCGGGGTCGCGCGCCTGCGCGTCGCGCCGCTCGCGCCGATCGAGGCGCGCCTCTCGCTCGCCGGGCTCGGAACGGCGCCGCGCGTCGCCGGGCCGCAGGGCAGCGCGACCGTGCAGCAGCGGTTCGGGCTCGTCGAGCTCGCGGCGCTCCCCTGGCCCGAGCTCCGCTTGCGCCCGAGGTTCTCGGCCGGCCTCGGGGTGCTCCACGTGGCCGTCGACGGCGAGGCGTCGTGGCCGTACCGGGGGGTCCACAGCGCGCGATGGGCGTTCGCCGCGGACGCCGGCGCCGGCGTCGAGCTCGGGATCGTGCGCCGGCTCGACGTCGTCGTCGAGGCGCACGCGCTCGTCGCGCACCCGTACCCGGTGGTCCGAATCGTCGAGACCGAGGCGGCGCGCGTCGCGCGCCCGGCGCTGCTCGGCAGCCTCAGCCTCGTGGGGTGGCTGTGATCCGGAGGACGAGCGGCGCCGCCCCGCGCGCCTGGCGGTCGATGTTCATCGACGGTCGATGTCGCTGAGCAGGATGGTTGCCTGCGAAGAGGCGCCGGGCGTCACGGGCCCGTGCCGCCGGTGCCGCCGGTGCCGCCGGTGCCCGTGTCGGTTTCGAGCGGGGTCAGCTTGAACTGCTGGCTGGCGCCGCCGTTGGAAGCCCTCTGGACGAGGGCGGTACCGTTGGCGGGCGGGGAGCCGTAAGCGTCGATGACCTTGCCGCTGAGGCGCGACGTGATGCGGACGGCACCGCCGCCTGCCTCGATGACGGACCATTGCTGGTTGGGGTTGTCGTGGCAGGTGTACTGGACGATGGCGGCGCCGTCGGCGGTCGACGCGCTGCGGACGTCGACGCACTTGTCGCTGTGGACGTTGCGGATCCGGTAATACCCGCCGTCCACCGCCTCGAAGCGGAACTGCTGGTTCATGCCGCCGTTGCAATTCCAGAGCTGCAGGACGACATCGTCGGCCGTGACGACGGCGGCGTCGACGTCCACGCAGAGCCCGCTCTGGACGCCGACCAGGGTGTAGGTGGTGTCCGTCGAGATGTCCGCCTCGACCTCCGCCGGGACGGCGTGCTGGAAGAGCTCGGCGACCTCCGCCGGGGCGAGCGCTCGGCTGTAAATCGCGATGTCGTCGACGTCCCCGACCAGGAGCCGACCCTCCTGCGGCCATCGGCCGACGTAGAGGCTGGTGGTGCCGGGCGAGATCGTCTTCTCGATGGGCACGGTGCTGTGGAGCCGCCCGTCGATGTAGAGGCTCATGGTGAGCGCCTCGCCGTCGACGACCCCGACGGCGTGCGTCCACCGCTGGAGCTCCAGGCAGAGACATAGGATGGCGTGGTCGTCGGAGACCTCGGGCCCCTTCCAGAACCCGAAGTGGATGCCTGGCGCCTCGCCGTCGTAGTCGATGTCGAGCGCCCATCCGCCGGCGTTCTCGGTGCTGATCACGGTCCTCAGCGTGTCGTCGGCGGGGGGCTGGTCGGTCAGCGCGCGAACCCACGCCGAGACGGTCCAGCTCGAGGTGGCGTTCGGGAAATCGCCCACCGTCATGAACTCGCCCTCGTCGAAGTGCAGCGCGTCCCCGAACCGGCCGTCCTTCACCCACGTGCCGCCGGTGAGCTCGCCGTGGCGCCGGTTGCCGGACCTGTCGGTCACGACCGTCCCTTCGCCCTCGTCGAACGGCCAGTACGCGACAAGGTCCTGCGTCAGCGTCGTCGTCGTCGCCGGCGCGACGGCGTCGAGCGGCGCCTTCTCGCAGGCCGCGAGCCCGAGCGACGCGACCGCGGCCACCCAGCGGCGCGCCGCGCGGCCATGAGGCGCCGCCGCGGAGCCCGGCGTCGCGGCCGGACCCCGGCGCGGGCGCCGCGTGTTCGAGCGCGTCATCATCAGATCTTCACGCATAGCAGGCGACAGGACAGAGCGTAAAGCCCGCCTGTCGGGCTCGACAGGGGGAGCGCGGAGGCGCCCGCGTGGCGCCGTCGCCCTCGGGCACGACGTTCGCTCGGTAGGTGCGTGCCGCAGCGCCCCTGAGGCCCTCCGGGAAAGCGAGGACACCGGCGATCGAGCCCGACTGGACTTCTCGTCCTCCGTCCGGTAAGGCTGCGTAAGGGACGCTGGGGGTTTGGCCGGATGCTTGAGATGAAGACGAACACCCAGACGCGACCGAACTTCTGCTCCCTTCTCGTCATCGCCGCCACCCTCGCTGCGGGGGCGGGATGCTCCGCTCCCGACCGGCATTTCACGGACAGCGGCGCGGGTGGCGGAACCGGCGGCGGTCCGATGGATGCGCAGGGCGGCGGAGGCGCCGGCGCGTCCGGCGGGGGCGACGGCGCGTCCGGCGGGGGCGACGGCGGAGGCGGCGGGGGCGCGTCCGGCGGTGGGGGCGGTGGGGATCCTGGATGCCAGATCCCGCCGGACAGCCCCACGCTCGCCGACGCCATCATGGTGGCTGCGGGCGACAGCCATACGTGTGCGATCCGGCAGGACGGCTCTCTCTACTGCTGGGGGGACAACTCGTTCGGCCAGCTGGGTGTCCCGCAGGCGATGGCGGTCTCCTCGAGCACGCCGGTGAGAGTGCTCTTCCCCGCGTCGCTCGGCACGGCGACGATCACGCAGATCGCGTTGACCGAGCGGTCGACCTTCGCGATCGACAGCCAGCTCCGACTCTGGGCCTGGGGAAACAACGAGACCGGGATCCTGGCCAACGGCTCCAAGGACGCGATGGCCCACGACACCCCGGCGATCGTCAAGGATGGTACGGCCCCGTTGCTCGTGCGCAAGATCGCGCCAGCGTGGTACTCGGCGTGCGCGCTCACCTCGACCAGCAGCATTTACTGCTGGGGGGCCAACCTGTTCTCGAGCCTCGGGCCGGACGCGAGCGGCGAGGAGAGCCTCGTCCCGGTGAAGGCGTTCAACTTCACCGCGACGGCCGGTCCGAAGGCCGTCCTCGCGCGGGGCATCGGCTCGATAGGCACCTGCTTCTCGACGGGGGTCGCGGAGGAAGGGCTGCGTTGCTGGGGCGCGATCGGCGGCGGTTATATCCTCACGAACACCTCCGCCAGCTCCGAGGGCGGCGTCAACTACAGCGCGCACATGCCGCTCATCGAGGCGGGAGCGACGCTGCCCTTGTCCGAGATCTCCTACGGCACGAACTTCGGCTGCGCGCGCGACGACGTGGGAGGCCTCTTCTGCTGGGGGACGAACAACAGCTCGGGTCAGCACGGCGCCGAGGCTCCCCCGGCCGGGACGGCGGCTGCGATCCCGGGGGTCTGGGGTCCGATGTCCACCGGCTACGTCTTCGTCTGCGCGATCGACGACCAAAGGCGGCTCCGCTGCCGGGGCAGCAACGAGCAAGGGCAGCTCGGTCGCAGCACGCCGATGATGGGCGACCATGCGCGCATGGAACCCGTCGTGCTCGGCGACGGCACCGCGCTCTCCGAGGTCGTCGCGGTGAGCGCCGGCTTCTTCCACACGTGCGCGATCGTCGAGGGGGCGTGCGGCCCCACGGGCCCTGGCCAGGTCCTCTGCTGGGGCAGAGGCACCCTGGGTCAGCTCGGCGACGGCGCCGGGACGAGCTCCGCGGTCCCCGTCGAGGTGAAGGCGCCCTGAGGCGAGAATCCGCGGTGAACGGGCGTCGACCCGGGCTCAGGTGAGCACGGGAGTCAGGTCCGGGTCGCCTTTGGCCATCGCCCGCCGGTACGCGGGCCGCGCGCCGATGCGCTGTAGATAGGCGCGTATGTTGGGGTAAGGCGCGAGATCCACCGGATGGAAGAGCCGCATCGTGGTGAGCGAGAAGACGCTCATGATGTCGGCTGCGGTGAATTCGCTCCCCGCGAGATAATCGTTTTGCCCCAGTCGCGCTTCGATCAGCGCGAGCACCTGGTCGAGTCGCCCCTGCACCGACGCCTGGACCGGATGGTCCGGCGCCAGCCCGCACCGCCCCACGATCATCGAGCGGAGCATCACCGGCTGGAGGTTGCCGTTGGCGAAATGAAACCAATAGAGATAGGAGGCGAAATCGGGGTGGTCCGGCCCATGTCGCAGACGGCCGCGACCGTACCGGACGAGGATGAGCTCGACGATCGCGGCCGACTCGGCCAGCAGCATCCCGTCGACCTCGATGAGCGGGGCCGCGCCGAGCGGATGCAGCGCCTTCAGCTCCGGCGGCGACAGGCGCGTGACGGGATCGCGCGTGTACTTCTCGAGATCGTAGGGAACGCCGAGCTCTTCACAAAGCCAGAGGATACGCTCCGATTGGGAGCGGCCGAGGTGATGGATCTTCAGCATGGATCCTTCCTTGCGTGCTGCACCCCGGTGCCGTCGCGGTCGCGACGACGGCGCAGCAGGTGATCGCATGAATCGAGTTCATGCCCCTGAACAGTAGCGCCGCCGGGTCGCCCCGGAACCGCAATCGCCCGCTCGGACGCCGCAACCCGCCGCGCGACACCCCCGGGCGAAGGGGCGATGGCTAGCGCCGGCGGCGCAGCTCCGAAGGCAGCACGCCGAATCGATCCCGAAAGCGCTCCGCGAACCGAGAGGGCGAGTCGTAGCCGGATTGCTCGGCGACGACGGCGAGCGGCCGCTCGGTCGTCCACAGGAGCATGAGCGCGTGATCCATCCGGATCTCGAGCAGCAGCTGCTGGAACCCCGTGCCCTCGCGGCGCAGGTGACGCTGCAGCGTGTCGTCGCTCATCCCCAGTTGCCGGGCGACCTCCGGCAATCGCCACGGGTGGGCGGGGCGCTCGCCGAGCATTCGCTTCAGCCGGACACGAAGATCGGAAGCCGCGACGAAGGGGTCGATGCCTGCCTCGCCGAGCCATGCGACGAGCTCGAGGAGGCGCGAGCGCTGGACGGCCGCTGGCAGGCCTCGTTCGAACGCCTCCAGGCAACGGGTCAACGCCGCGTCGAGCTCTTCGTGCTCGGCCACGCGGAGCTTGCGGACCTGCTGGTGCTCGCGCGCCTCCGCGCGAGGCGGCAGGTAGCGCGCGAGCTCGAACGACAGAATGACGCCTTCCGCCTCGTAGGCTCCCTGCGCCGGTACATTGCGCACGTCGACCCGGGTGCCCGCGGGCAAGTAGAGCAGCTCGCCCGGCCGCGCCGCGAGGGACTCGTTCGCGCGGCGGAGCTGCTTCTGACCCTGTAGAACGCGCACGATCGCCGGAGAGCCCCACTCGACGTCCGCGAAGAGGAGATCCGTCTCCGTCTGCCTCACGCGCAGCGGCAGCCCGTGGGCGACCCTCGCCTCGGCCACGCGCGGCCGTGCGAGCCGTCCTCCGGTGTTCGCGTCCGTCGATCGCGCTCGTGACCGCGTCATCGGCGCTGGACGGTAGCACATGCCTCCCGTTGCGCGCCTCGACCTCGTCGTGAGCGCGTGTTGCTCCCCAGCGTCACGCCGGGCAGAGCGCGTGCTGGCCGGTCGCCGGTCGGCCGGCGCACCGGCGCTCAATCGCCTGGCTGGATGGCGACGGAGTATCCGCCGTCGGCCATCACAATGGAGCCGACCATGAAGCTCGCCTTGTCGGACGCCAGGAACGCGACGACCTCGGCGATCTCCTCGGGCGCGGCCGCGCGACGGATGGGGGCGCCTTTGCCGTGATCGCGCAAGAACTCGCGGCCGTCGGGCCGGATGTCGTTGAGCAGGTTGGTGACCACGTCGCCCGACCCGACGGCGTTGACGCGGACGCCATGGTCGATGGCCTCCAGGGCCAGGACCCGCGTCAGCTGCGCCAGCGCGCCCTTCGACGCCGCATAGGCGGCGATCTGCGGGAACCCGAAGAAGCACGCGTACGAGCCGATGTTGACGATCGCCCCGCGCTTGTTCGGGATCATCGCCCGCAGCGCCTCGCGCGAGTGCAGGAACACCCCGGTGATGTTCACGTTCATGATCGCATTCCAGTCGTCCAGCGACATGTCGATCACGAGCTTGTTGATGATGCGCGCGGCATTGTTGACGAGGATGTCCAGCTTTCCGAAGCGCTCGATGGCGAGCTCGACCACGCGCTTGGCCGTCTCTTCCTGGGCGACATCCCCGACGAACGGCACGATGCGGCCGTCACCGCGGGGTAGCTCATGGACCGCCGGGCTGATGTCCTCGGCCACGACCGCGGCGCCGCGCGCCTTCAGCAAGAGCGCCGTGGCCCGACCGATGCCGCTCGCCGCGCCGGTGACGATCGCGACCCTACCTTCGAGATCTCGCTGCAAGTCTTCGGTCTTGCTCATGTTCCTCTCCCGAGAGCGTTGTGGGGGTGCTCCCCAATGCCTCCTGGTGGCGTCCAGGCGAGAGCGCAAGCCCCCTTGCCAGGGGCCCTGACCTCCTCGAGAGCGTCTTCCGAGCTCCACCCGATTCGCGCTGCGCCCACGCCCGCGGAGCAATGCACGGTCCCGCTCGATGATTGGCGAGCGCGGCAAGCAATGGTGGCGGGTGAGGCGCCCCGCGGGGCGCCGTGCGTGCCGTTTGCCGCCCTCGAGGCCGTGGGCAGAACGGGCACCATGTCGCACCAGGCGCCCCCCCGAGGGATTTGCTATCCTCGAGGCATGCCTGCATCCGCGCCGAAGGCTGCCCGCCCCGCGACCTTGGAGGATCTCCTCGCGATCCCGGACGAGGAGCGGCGCCACGAGCTCATCGAGGGCAGCATCGTCGAGAAGGGGGCCGCCACCGGCGAGCACGGGGCCGTGCAGCGCAAGCTCTCCGCCTACGTCGACCCCTACGATCAGCGGCCTGGCGGGCGCAGGCCCGGGGGTTGGTGGTTCGCCACCGAGGTCGATGTCTACTTCGACGCCGCGAACACCGTCCGCCCGGACGTGGTCGGCTGGCGGCGAGACCGCGTCCCGGAGCGCCCGCGCGGTATCCCGATCATGGTGCGCCCCGATTGGATCTGCGAGATCCTCTCGACGAACAAGCGGAACGATCTCATCAGGAAGAAGCGCGTCTATCACCGGCAGCAGGTTCCGCACTATTGGATCATCGACCCCGAGGAGGAGACCCTGGCCGTCTACCGCTGGACGCAGGAAGGCTACGTCGAGATCCTCGCCGCCGAGCGCGGCGAGCTGGTCCGGGCCGAGCCGTTCGAGGCGACCCCGCTGCAGGTCGGGTTGCTCTTCGGCGACGACGAAGACGACGAGCCCGTGCGGGAGCCCTAGTACAGCGCTCCCCAAGCTCCGCACGCGCTCGTAGACCGCACAGCCTGCGGGGCCCAGCATGTGCTGGACCAGCATGCGTCAATCGACCGGATAGCCCCGCCACATCCAGCGCAGCGTGTCGGGGAGCGTCTGCCTGATCACGCTCCCTTCGCAGTGGCCGGCGCCCTTCGCGTAGACGAAGCGGTAATGATACCCCTTCTCCTTGAGGATCGCCGCCACGCGCTGGTTCGCCATCACCCAGTTGTGGTGGCTGGCCTCATCCCTGGTGCTGCCGAGGTCGTTCTCGCCGACCTGCAGGAAGATGCGCAGCGGCTTGCGCGGGCTCTCCCGGATGAGCCCCTCCGTGTACTCCCAGGCGCCGTCGGGATACTCGGCCTCGGTGGGCGCGCGGGGGTTCTGCTGGTCGACGAACGTGCCGGAGTAGGTGACGATCTTGCGGTAGGTGTCGTGGCCGAACCAGCCCATGGTCAGCGCCGCCGCCCCGCCCGAGCTGCATCCGTACGTGGCGCGGCCGTCCGGATTGCTCGTGAACTTCAGGTTGGGGTACGCCGCGCGGACGGCCTGGTCGTTCTTGACCGCCTCGAGGAGCTCCGTATCGACGAACCTCTGGTAGGCGTCCGACATGGTGTCGTATTCGAGCCCTCGCTCGCTGCCGTACGAGTCGCCCCCTCCGCTCGCGGCGAAGATGGCGATGACGCTCGGGAAACGGTCGTTCGGGTCCGCGACGAGGTTGTTGATCGTGTTGATGATCTCGTTCCTGTCGCGCGCGTCCTGGACGACCATGAACGGCGCCTCCGCCCCGTCGACGTACGTCGCGGGGATCGCGACCTCCACGCGGCGGTTGAAGTCCCCCTTGGCGTTGTCGTTCAAGGTCGGATCGTGGCCGGTGAAGATTTCGCTCTCCCGGGATGACAGGGTAAACGCGAACGTCCGACCCTGGGGAACGCCATCGATCCTCTTGATCTCCGGGGCGTCCTGGTAGCTGGGCCCGATCTCGAAATCGCCGTCGCCTTCGGTGCCGACCGGATCGACCGTCCCGCCCTGTCCTCCGCCGCCGTTCGGGTCCGGATCGTCCGTGCCGCCCGTGCCCGAGGTGCTGCCGCTGCTGCTCGAAGAGCTGCTGCTGCTGCTGCTCGAAGAGCTGCTGCTGCCGCTGCTCGAAGAGCTGCTGCTTCCTTTTCCACCGCTGCCGCCCGACCCGCCGGCGTCGCCGTCGTCGGACCCGCAAGCAGCGATCGAAAGCGCGACGAAGAGCGAGATACGGCATGTGCTCGAGCGGGTCATGGATCCTCCTTGCGCCGGTCGGCGGACGTGAAGCCGATCGCGACGTTCGCGTGAGCGCGCAGGCGCCGCCGGGCAGCGCGGGCGACCGCCGGCGAGCTACTCGGTGGTGAACCGGAAGACGACCGTCTGCGCGTAGCGCTGGCCGGGCTTGAGGATGACCTCGTTCTTCCAGGCCGGGACGTTGATCGAGTTCGGGAACTTCTGCGGCTCGAGGCACAGGCCGCTGTACTGGTCGTAGACCGCGCCGCCCTTGCCCTTGATCGACCCGTCGAGGTAGTTGCCGGTATAGAACTGGATCCCCGGCTGATCGGCCTCGACCGTCAGCACCCGACCGGTCTTCGGATCCTTGACCCGAGCCGCCTCGCGGAGCTTGTGCGGGTCGCCGCGGACGACGAAGTTGTGGTCGTATCCGACCGGCTTGCCGCCCACGGCCTTCAGGTCCCTGCCGATCGGCTTGGCGGCGGTGAAGTCGAGCGGCGTCCCCTTCACCGGCTTGATCTGGCCCGAGGGGATGTCGGTGGCGTCCGGCGGGGTGTAGCTGTCGGCGTGCAGCGTCAGCTCCTGGTCGGCGACGGAGCCCGAGCCGTGCCCTCCCAGGTTCCAGTAGCTGTGGTGCGCCATGTTGACGATCGTTGTCTTGTCGGCCGTTGCCGACATCTCGACCGTGAGCTCGTTGTCGTTGGTGAGCGTGTAGGTCGCGGTCGCGTTGACCGTGCCGGGGTAGCCTTCTTCCCCGTCCTTCGATACGTACGTGAGCTTGATGGACGGGCCGCGCGGCGTCTCGGTCGCTTCCGCGTCCCAGACGACCTTGTCCCAGCCCTTCTTGCCGCCGTGCAGCGTGTGGGCGCCGTTGTTCGCGGACAGCTTGTAGGTCTTGCCATCGAGCTGGAACTGCGCGTTCTTGATGCGATTGGCCACGCGGCCGACCGTCGCCCCGAAGTACGGGCTGCTCTTCAGGTACCCGTCGAGGTTGTCGTGGCCGAGGACGACGTCGCCCATCTTCCCCGTCCTGTCGGGGACGTGGAGCTCGGTCACCGTCGCGCCGTAGGTCATCACCTTCGCGACGAGGCCGTTCGCGTTCGTCAGCGTGTAGAGGAGCACCTCTTTGCCATCGGCGTTGCCGAAGGGCGCCTTGGAGACGGAAGCGGGCTTTGCGTTCACGGCTTCACCACCAGGTGACTCGGATTTGGCGGCCGGGGCCGCTGGAGGGGCGCCCGTCGCTTGGGCCGCCGCCGGCGCAGGCGATGCTGCCGCAGGGGGCGTGTCGGCGGTCTGCGCGCCGCCGCATGCGCCGGCGATGCACGCCGTCATCGTCAATCCGAACCACGATCTCGTCCTACCCATCGCCATTCTGTTCCCTCCGTCAGGATTGGCTCACCTGGATCGACTCCACACGGAGCGTGCCCAGCGCGGGCGAGCCCCCGCGAGCTCGCCATGGCTTGCGTCTACCACACCCGAGCGGAGTCAGTGCAGAGACCGAGCCCGGTGCCAAGGACCAAGAGTCCGATGCGCACGACGGCCACCCGGGACAAAGCGGAAGGATCCCCGAGACGTTATTGTGAGCGTTAACATTATCCATGTCAACTCAGGCGAGCCTCGACCCCGAAATTGGAATCCACATCGAACAATACCGTGGCCCTGCGCCCGTCCTCTTGACGCGCCGCTCCGGAGGAGACTTGCCAGCCATCCGATGTCTCGCGCCTGGCCGCCGATGGACAGATCCTCGTTGACATGAAATATGTGAGCGTTCACAATATATGGGTTCCTGCTTCGACTTTGCCCTGAGGGGGGTCGTCATGCATACCGGCACCTTCGCCATCGGGATCGAGCTCGGCTCCGACCCCGAGAGGGTTGCATTCATACCGAGGGTGCGCGTGAAGGCTGCCCAGCACGCGAACGCCCGCGCGGCGGTCGCGCCGTCGACGGCTCCGCCCGCCGACGCGGTCTCCGCCGTCCCCGACGACGCCGTACAGGGCGCGCCGCTCGACTTCGTCAAGGTGTACCGCAAGCTCTTTCCCCTCGTCGGGCGGACCGTGCGCCGCCTCGGCGTGGACGCATCGGCGCACGAGGACGTGTGCCAGGAGGTGTTCGTCGTCGTGCACCGTCGGCTCCCGGAGTTCCGGGGCCGCTCCTCGTTGAAGACGTGGGTCTTCGGGATCGTGGTCAACGTCGTGCAGGCGCACCGGAGGTCGCTGCGCCGCCAGAGCCCGGCCCACCGCGGGACAGGAGAGATCGTGGATCCCGAGGAGCTCGCGGCGCCGAGCTGCCTCAGCCCCGACGAGGCGATGACGAGGGCGGAGACCGCGCGCGTGCTGCACGACCTCCTGGCGTCGCTCGATGAGGAGAAGCGCGTGGTGCTCCTCCTCGCCGAGCTGGAAGAGATGCCGGCGGCGGAGATCGCGCAGGGGCTCGGGGTGAACATCAACACCGTGTATGCGCGCCTGCGGGCCGCTCGACAGGCGTTCTCCGACGCGGTGCACCGCCACCACGCCAGGAGCCGAGGAGGCGCCCATGGCTGATCGGGGAGCCGGCGAGCCGTCGATCCCGAACGCTCTGCGCGACGCGGACGCGCCGGCGCCCCACGCCCGGGCCGCCCGAGGAGCAACACCATCAACGTAGTCTTCTGCGCACAGGGCACGGCCTGATCTTCGCGCGGCCTCGAGGTCGATTTGATCACGAAATTCGAGCGCACCGGTCACTAGGGGGGAATAGCCGATTTCACACGCGGGAGCCGATGATGACGTTCAGATTGGAGCGAGTGTTCGCGCGTCCCTGGCTCGCCGCCGGGGGATGCCTCCTGAGCATCTCGTGCACTGGCACCCTCGGGAGCGATAGCGCTCCGGAGCAGGGCGACGGCGATCCGGAGCAGGACGCCGCCCTCGCTGTCGACGGGATGCCTCTGCACCATATGACAGCCTCGGAGTACAATTCGACGGTCGCCCACCTCCTGGGAACGCGCCTGAGGCCCGCGGACGGCTTCCCGGCCTTCGGCGCGAAGGGCTACGACGCGAACGTGAGCGCGCTCTCGAACCTCTCGCAGGTCCTGGTCCAGGGGTATTACGACGCCGCCAGGACCCTCGCCGAGGACGCGTTCGCGAACGAGGCGCAGCGCGCGAAGATCCTCGTGTGCGACCCGGCGCAGGGCGCGGGCGACGGGTGCGCGCGCGAGATCATCGAGCGCTTCGGGCTGCGCGCGTTCCGGCGCCCGCTCGAGGCGGCGGAGGTCGAGCGGTACGCGGCGCAGTACGCCCACGCGCGGACCACCCTCGAGATGTCCCCCGTCCAGGCGGTGCAGCACGTCGTCCGGACCCTGCTGACGTCGCCGCATTTCCTCCTCCGGATCGAGCTGGGCCCCGACTCGGCGAGATCGGCGGGCGCCCTCAACGGCTACGAGGTCGCGTCGCGCCTCTCGTACCTGCTCTGGAGCTCGCTCCCGGACGAGGAGCTCTTCGACGCGGCGGAGGCCGATCAGCTGGCCACCGAGGACGAGCTCCGAGAGCAGGTGGACCGCATGCTGGCCGACCCGAAGAGCGCCGCCTTCTTCCAGAACTTCTTCGGGCAGTGGCTCGGCACGCGCACGCTCCCCAGCCACAACGCCGACGCGACCCGGTTCCCGCTCTGGAACGACGAGGTGAAGGGCGCGATGCTCGACCAGGCCAACGCCTACTTCGCCGAGTTCACGACCGGCGGGCGGCCCTGGTCCGAGTTCCTCACGGCGCCCCACCCGGAGAGCCGGCTCGTCGAGCCGCTCACCGCGAACGACCCCGAGGGCGTGCGCCGGGGGTTCCTCACGCTCCCGGCGTTCCTGACGCTGTCGTCCCGCGCCGACAGGACCTCTCCCACGTCCCGCGCGAAGACGATCCTGGAGCAGTTCTTCTGCGTGCCCCTGGTGCCGCCCGCCAACGTGGACATCCCGGAGCTCGGCGACGCGGGCGGGGACGAGGGCCCCGTCGAAAATGTACGCCAGGCGCTCGAGAAGCACCGCGCGTCGCCCGACTGCGCGAGCTGCCACGACGTGCTCGACCCGATCGGGCTGAGCCTGGAGAACTTCGATCCGATCGGCGCCTACCGGACCGCGTACCCGAACGGCGACCCGGTCGACGCGACGGGGGTGTACGAGGGCGTGGCGTTCGAGGACATCGCCGGCCTCGTGCCGGCGCTCGTCGAGGGCGCCCGGTCGGGGGCGTGCCCCTCGGAGCAGCTCTTCAGCTATGCCCTGCGCCGGCGCCCGAGCGGCGACGACAGGACCAGGCTCAAGGAGATCGCCGAGCGCTGGGGCGGGGGGACGGTCGCGGATCTGGTGAAGCAGGTGGTGACCAGCGATGCGTTCCGCCTTCGAGGGAAGGGCAAGGCGCGGTGAGGCCGCGCGCGTTGTTGCTGCACGAGACGAGGCACGAAGGAGCGATGCGCACATGAAACGCTGGATCACACGCAGGAACCTGTTGCGCGGCGCGGGCGTCTGTCTGGCGCTGCCGTGGCTCGAGAGCCTCGCGCCGCGCGGGGCGCGCGCGGGGGAGCCCGGCACCCCGAAGCGCTTCCTGCTCTGCACCTTCCCGAACGGGGCGCCCCATCACTGGTGGGAGACGGCCCCGGCGTTCGGAAAGACGTTGAAGGGCGCCGACTTCAAGCTGCCGAGGGTGCTCGAGCACTTCGCGCCGGTGAAGTCGAAGATGCTCATGATAAGCCGCCTCGGCAACTACACGTGGAGCACGGAGCAGCACCCCTACATCGAGCCTTCCCACTCGCGCCTCGGCGCGGCGCTCTCGACCTGCGTGGACGCCGATCAGCTGGGGAGGGAGGCGCGCCAGGACCTCGGCGAGTGGGTGGGCAACGGCGTCTCGGTCGACCAGCTCATCGTCCAGAAGGCAGGCCCGGAGCAGGCGACCCGCATCCCGTCGCTGCAGACGGGGCTCGGGGTCAAGCCCGGCTTCTTCGACCAGCGCAGCTACGCTTACAATCAGGTCGTCTCCTGGAAGAGCCCGCGCGAGCCGCTGAAGCGCTCGGTCAACCCGAAGGCGGTGTTCGACGCGCTCGTCGCCGCGGGCGTGGGGGCCGGCGTGCCAGGGCAGAGCGACGAGGAGGCCAGGATCGAGGCGGAGCGCCGCGCGGCGACCGAGAAGAGCGTCATCGACGGCGTGCTCGCGGACGCGAACTCGCTCATGAACCGGGTCGGCTCCGAGGATCGCAAGATCGTCCAGCAATACCTGGACTCGCTGCGCGAGATCGAGAAGAACGCGACCCGCGTCCAGGAGACGATGACGCCGGGGCAAGGGAGCCTCGGCTGCAGCCCGATCGGCCAGCCCGGCGTGGTCCCCGAGCCGCCGGGCCAGGCGGAGGGGCTCAACGAGAACGACAACACGGGAGCCGGCCCGTACAAGCACGAAGATCACGCGAAGGTCATGATCGACCTCATCGTCATGGCCATTCAATGCGACGTGACGCGCGTGATCACCCACATGCTCGACGACATGCGCTCCGAGTTCGAGTATCGGTGCATCCCGGAGGACGTCCGCGCCAAGGTGGGGCTCGCGTACAGGAGAGAGAGCAGCCTGCACTACCACTCCTCCCAGCACGCCGCCGGCAACCTGGACAAGGCGACCCAGAACGGCCAGTACAAGATCATCACGCAGAGCAACCTCGACTACGCGGCGATCAACTGCTGGCTCAACCAGAAGAGCGCGGAGCTCGCGCAGCGGCTGGACGCGATCCCCGAGGGCGACGGCACGGTGCTCGATCACTGCGTCATGGTGCACATGAGCGAGATGCGCTCGCACGATCACGACGGGTACGACCTGCCCATCGTGCTCCTCGGCGGCGACGGCGTCTTCTTGAACGACGCGCACGTCGCCTACGGCGCCCTCGGCAGCGATCGCCAGCTCCGCGATCTGTGGTTCACCATCATGAACCAGTACTACGGCCTGGGCGTCTCGTCCTTCGGCGAGGATCGCCGCGGCGCCCCGAACGCGTTGCTCGAGGAGATCCTGCGGTAGCGCGGCGACTCCCGTCTCGGAGCGCCCGCCTCCGGGCCGCCCCATCCCGGCTTCCGCTCAAGCCGGCGTGGCCAGGCGGCCCGCCATGTACCGCGCGGGCGACGTCCCGAGCGCTTTGCGAAACATGGTCACGAAGCTGCTCGCGCTCTCGTAGCCGAGGTCCAGCGCCACGCTTTGCACGGTCGCGCCGCGGGAGAGCTTCTGGATGGCGAGGATGATGTGGAGCTGCTGGCGCCAGCGGCCGAAGCTCAAGCCCGTCTCCTCGACCAGGAGACGGTTCAAGGTGCGCTCGCCGACGCCGATCCGCTTCGCCCACGCCTGCGTCGTCGCGCCGTTCGCCGGATCGGCGGTCATCGCGTCCACCAATCGACGGAGCCGCGGATCGGTCGGCATCGGCAGGCGATGCTTCTCGACGGAGACGGTCGCGAGCTCGTCGAGGAGCACGCTCACCAGGCGCGCGTCCGGCCCTTCGAGGTCGTAGAGCGCGGGGCGCGTCGCCAGGCGCAGCAACAGCTCGCGGAGGAGCGGCGTCACCGACACCGCGCAGCAATCCCGCGGGAGGTTCGGCGCCGCGCCGGGCTCGACGAAGACGCTGTAGCCCTCGAGCGGCGCCCGCGCGCGGATCCGATGCGTCACCGAGGCGGGGATCCACAGCGCCGATTGCGGCGGCACGATCCAGAGGGCGCTCGACCCTTCGCAGACCATCTCTCCGCGCACCAGGTACATGAGCTGCGATTCGCGGTGCGCGTGAGGCTCGCTCTCGAGCCCGCCGCTCGCCATGCTGAGCCCGATCGCGTTCACCGGCCGCGGGACCTCGGTCTTCCAGCGCCCGCGCGCCTCGAGCGCGAAACGGGTCGCGAGCGACTCGAGCGACGCCGCCGCGCCCCGGGGCTCGTTCGCCACCTGGACGTCTCCGCGGATCGTCCAGCCCGTCGGATGCGCAATCCGTGTCGCCCCCGCGCTCCGCCGCTTCGCTGCCATGGCCGGTTCGAACAACAATTTGTCTTGATTGCGCAATGCGGTCAAGGCGCCGGTTGCTTAGGCTCTCCTCCCATGAAATCCGATCCCTTCGCCATCCTGCCCGACGGGCGGGTGCGCGCCGTGCTGCGGCGCCTCCACGACGACGCCGACCGGCAGGTGCCGGGCGTCCTGCTCCACCTCCTGCCGAAGCTGCCGCGGATGCTCCTCGGCCGCCGCATCGACGTTCCGGGCACGGAGCGCGACTTCGCCGACAAGTACCTCGCGATCGGGAGCGACCAGGGCGCCTTCTGCTACCTGACGGCGCGGGCGCTCCGCGCCACAACGATCGTCGAGTTCGGCACCTCCTTTGGGGTATCGACACTGTGGCTGGCGGCGGCGGTGCGCGACAACGGCGGCGGCCGCGTCATCGGCACCGAGCTCGTGCCGGAGAAGGCGCGGCGCGCGCAGGCGAACCTGGAGGAGGCGGGGCTCGCGTCGTTCGCCGAGATCCGCGTGGGGGACGCGACGGAGACGCTGCGGGCGGACCTCGGCGAGGTGGACTTCATGCTCAACGATGGGTTTCCCCTGCGCGCCCTCGACGTGCTGAAGCTCGTCGCCCCGGCCCTGCGTCCGGGCGCCGTGGTGGTGACCGACAACGTCGGCGTCTTCAGGGCCGACTACCGAGACTACGTCGCCTACGTGCGCGATCCGCGCCACGGCTTCGCGTCGATGACGGTGCCCTTCCGCTCGGGCACCGAGTACTCGGTCCGGCAGCCGGCGCACCCGGGCTGACCGGCCAGCGGCAGCCCCGAGGAGGCGCGCGCGACGGCGGCGTCCTGTTCGCGGCTCGCGACGGCGCCTCGCGCCCCGTCGATGCTGCTCATGTCGACCGAGCCAGCGCCACCGCGTCGGGGCCGGCCGGGAAACGGAGCTTCCCCGTCGCGTCGTTCGCGGCGCGCCACACCACCTCGGCCACGTCGGACTCCCTCGTCACCGCGGAGGGCTGCCCGAGAGAGGCGAAGATGCGCTGCGCGAAAGGCGCGTACGGCTCGGGGATCAGCCCCTGCATGCGGGCCCCCCCGTTGCTCGTGAAGCTCGTGCTCGGGCCATAGCCCGGCTCGACCAGCTTCACCCGCACATCGAGCTCCTCGAGCTCGAACGCGAGCGACGCGGTGAACCCTTCGATGGCCATCTTGCTCGCCGTATACACGGCCACGAGCGGCATGGGCGCCAGCGTCGCGCTCGATGTCACGTTCACGATCACCCCCGACCTGCGCGCGCGGAGCTGGGGCAGCACGGCCTGCGTCATCGCCATCACGCCGAAGGTGTTGGTCTCGAACACCTCGCGCACCGTGGTCATCGGCGTGACCTCGAAGGCGCCGAAGAGCCCGATGCCCGCGTTGTTGACGAGCACGTCGATGGGCCCGCTCGCCTCGATCGCGGCCGCGATGCTCTCAGGCTTCGTCACGTCGAGCGCGACCACGCGCAGCCGGTCCGATCGGGGCAAGACGTCCTCGCGCGGCGTTCGCATGGTGGCGACCACGTTCCAGCCCTGCGCGTGGAAGTGGCGCGCCGTCTCGAGACCATAGCCAGAAGAGCAGCCAGTAATGAGCACCGTTTTCATCGCGTTACCTCCCAGCTCGTCGCCTCTTCGGGGCGTGCGGTCGTTGTTGTGCGAGATCGATTCATTGTGTTCACATCGACTTCTTTGCCGCGGCGCGCGCGGCGTTCATGGGGGTAAAGTAGTCGCGGCACGCCGGACGATCTATCGTGCACAGTCCGTATTTCGTTTGCTAGAGTCCGGACGTGAACGACCCGCTCTCGGAGGTCATCGCGCTGCTCCAGCCGCGCGCCGTGTTCTCGAAGGTCATCAGCGGAGCCGGCCGCTGGGGGGTTCGCTACTCGGACTTTGGCCAGCCGAGCTTCTCTGCCGTGCTCGAGGGCCGCTGCCGTCTCGCTGTCGACGGTCAGCGCGCCGTCACGCTCGAGGCAGGTGATTTCGTGCTCCTGCCGGCAACGCCGGGCTTCACGCTGTCGGGCTTCGAGCCGGTGAGGCCGGAGCGCGTCGACCCCAAGGTCACGCCCGCGCCGACGGGCGAGGTCCGCCACGGCACGCGCGGCGGACGCCCCGACGCGCGGCTGCTCGGCGGGTATTTCGTCTTCGACGCGCCGGACGCAGCCCTCATGGTGTCGCTGCTGCCGGCGCTGGTGCATGTGCGGGGTGTCGAGCGGCTCTCGGTGCTGGTGCGGCTCGTCGGCGAGGAGTCGAACGAGCAGAAGGCGGGCCGCGACCTCGTGCTCACGCGGCTCGTGGAGGTGATGCTCATCGAGGCGCTGCGGTCGACGTCAGGCGACGACGCGCCTCCGGGGCTCCTGCGCGGGCTCGCCGATGCGCGGCTCGCGCCGGCGATACGGCAGATGCACGGCCAGCTCTCGCGCTCGTGGACGGTGGCCGAGCTCGCGAAGACGGCGGCGCTCTCGCGCTCGACGTTCTTCGAGCGCTTCACCCGCGCCGTGGGCCTGCCGCCGATGGAATACCTGCTCGCCTTGCGCATGGCCGTGGCGAGGGATCTGCTCCGCCGCCACGACCTCGGGATCGCCGAGGTCGCCGAGCGCGTCGGCTACGGCTCGGCGAGCACCTTCAGCACGGCGTTCAGCCGGCACGTGGGCCAGCCTCCGAGCCGCTACGCGCGCGCCGGCTAGAACGTCGCGTCGAGCGAGGCTTCGCTGCCGACCCCTTCGGTGCCACGACGAGGGCGCGGAGGGACCGCCGTTGGCTCTTGAGGTCCGGGGACATCCGAGGGGGCCATGTGGGGCGAGGCGGGGAGGCGGATGGTCGTCCCGCTCCGCCCGCTCCCTCCGCCGTGGCGTACGTCCTGGCCGCGTGCGTGTTCGGGCGAGCGCAACGCTGCATGCTGACGAGGCCGTCTTCCGCAGTTTACGAACGTGACCATGCCAGCGCGGCAGCCCGGCGTGCCGCTGTGGCATCGCGGGGCTGGCCGGCGGCTGCGAGCCAGCCTCGACACGGGGCACCTTCGGCGATACCTGAGAGACATGACCATCGTCGCCCTGACAGTACCCGACGACCTCTGCGCAGCGCTCCAGGTGCCCGCCGAGCGGCTGGCGTCCGAGATCGCCTTCGCCGCTGCGGTTCGGCTCTACGAGGAGGGGCGTGTGTCGCTGGCCAAGGCCGCCGAGATCGCGTGCGTGGAGCGCTTTCGCTTCGCCGCGCGGCTCGCGGAGGCCGGCATCTCGACCGCCGCGTTCGACCCGGCCGACGTAGATGCTGCCAAGACGGCGGCAGGATGACGCATCCCATCGCGGTGATCAGCGACACGGGGCCGCTGAGTTACCTGCACCGACTCGGGCGCCTCGACGTTCTGCAACAGCTCTATCGGCACCTGCTCGTTCCACCCGCCGTCGTGGCAGAGCTCAATACGGGGCTTCGCCTGGGCAGGGACCTGCCCGACGTGACCACCCTGGGTTGGATCGAGCTAAGATCGCCCCCGGCTCACGCGCTGCAGGGGATCGACGGCCTTGGCGCCGGGGAAACCGAAGGCATCGCGCTCTCGCGGTCGCTCCCTGGGTCGCTCGTCCTCCTGGACGACGGCTACGCGCGAAAGATCGCAGCATCCCTGGGCCTGCACATCACCGGAACGGTTGGCGTGCTCTTGGCCGCAAAGGAGCGCGGGCTCGTCGACAGGATCGGCCCGGAGCTGGAGCGCCTGCAAACGTTCGGGTTTCGTCTGGCCGCGCCTGTCTGGCGTGCGGTGCTGGAGCGAGCAGGAGAGACGGACTGACGAGGGCGCCGGAGCGGACCCGCGCTGGTGGGGTCCGAGGTCCGTTGGGCCCGAGGTCCCCGATGATTCCCCTCGCGGCTGGCGTCGTACTCGACACCCTGGCGCCCCTCGGTGTGCCGTAGCTCACGCGGATGGGTCGCTCTCGGGGAGCATGCGCCGTTGGTGAAGGCGAGGAAGTCGTCGGCGGGGGCGACGCTGGTGTCCATCCCGTCGACGTCGACCGGGCCTGCGACGTGCTGCCCGACGAGGAGCGCGAGGACCACGACCCCTGCTCCGCCGGTCCCGGGCGGCCCGGTCCGCGCGCTTGACAATCCATAAGCGTCGGCTTATAGGTTCAGCATGCAGCGCGCGGCCGCGGCCGAAGACAAGATCTTCCAGGCGCTGGCCGACCCCAGCCGCCGGGCGATCTTCGAGTCGCTCACGCGCGGCGAAGCGGCGGTGAAGGACCTCACGGCGCGCTTCGACATCTCGCAGCCGGCGGTCTCGCAGCACCTCGCCACGCTGAAGGACGCCGGCCTGGTGAACGCCCGGCGCGAAGGGCGCTGCGTCTACTACCGGGTGGAGCCGCGCGGGATGAAGCCGCTCATCGACTGGATCGCACACTACCGCGCCTTCTGGACAGACCGCATCGATCGCCTCGAAGCCCTGCTGGAGAAAATGGACGAATGAGCCTCATCGACAAGACAGCCCCGTCGCAAACCGAATCCATCTCCTTCGAATTCGATCTGCGCCATTCGCCGGAGAAGGTGTGGCGCGCGCTCACCGACCCCGAGCTGCTCGCGGAGTGGCTCCTGCCCGCCGTCGGGTTCAAGCTCGATCCCGGGGCCGCGTTCACGTTCAAGACGCAGCCTTACCCCGGGTGGGACGGCACCGTGGACTGTCGCATCCTCGAGATCGAGGCGCACAGGAAGATCAGCTACACGTGGAGCGTCCCTTTCCTCGACACCGTCGTGACGTTCACGCTCACGCCCACGGCGTCGGGCACCCGCCTGTCGCTCGAGCAATCGGGCTTCAAGCCGGATCAGAAGCAGAACTTCGGCGGCGCGCGCTACGGTTGGAAGATGATGGGCGGAAAGCTCGTCGAGCTGCTCGCGAGGCTCCCGTGAACAAACTGGTTCGAGAGAGCCACCGCTGGGTGTCCATCGCCTTCACGGTGGCCGTTATCGCCAACTTCGTCGCCCTGGCCTCCGGACAGGGGCAGCCTCCCGCCTGGGTGACCTACTCGCCGCTGCTCCCGCTCGCCTTGCTCCTGTTCACCGGTCTGTACCTGTTCGTGCTGCCGTATGCCGCCAGGTGGCGCAGCGGGCGGCGCGCCGACTGAGCGGGCGGCCGGCCGGGGGGGATCTCTTCACACACCGTCGAACATCCATGACAGGATCGCGAAACATGACCGCCTCCAGCCAGCACGCCGCAGACCGCCACGACCTGATCCGCGTCCAGGGCGCCAGGGAGAACAACCTGAAAGACGTCAGCGTCGAGATCCCCAAGCGGCGGCTGACCGTGTTCACCGGCGTCTCGGGATCGGGCAAGTCGTCGCTGGTGTTCGGCACCATCGCCGCGGAGTCGCAGCGGCTGATCAACGAGACCTACAGCGCGTTCGTGCAAGGGTTCATGCCGACGCTGGCCCGGCCCGAGGTCGACGTCCTGGAAGGGCTGACGACGGCGATCATCGTCGACCAGGAGCGGATGGGCGCCAACGTCCGGTCGACGGTCGGCACGGCCACCGACGCCAACGCCATGCTGCGCATCCTCTTCAGCCGGCTCGGGAAGCCGCGCATCGGGTCGCCCAACGCCTTCTCGTTCAACGTCCCCTCGGTCCGCGGCGCCGGGCAGATCGTGGTCGAGAAGGCCGGCGGGAAGAAGACCGAGGCGCGCACGTTCGAGGTCAACGGCGGCATGTGCCCGCGATGCGAGGGCATGGGATCGGTCAGCGACATCGACCTGTCCCAGCTGTACGACGACAAGAAGTCGCTCAACGAGGGCGCGGTCACGATCCCCGGCTACAGCATGGAAGGCTGGTACGGCCGCATCTTCAGGGGCTGCGGCTTCTTCGACCCGGACAAGCCGATCCGCAAGTTCAGCAAGAAGGAGCTGCACGACCTGCTCCACAAGGAGCCGACCAAGATCAAGGTCGACGGCATCAACCTCACCTATGCAGGGCTGATCCCGTCGATCCAGAAGTCGTACCTGTCCAAGGACGTCGACGCGCTGCAACCCCACATCCGGGCGTTCGTGGACCGCGCGGTCACCTTCACCACCTGTCCCGAGTGCGGCGGCACCCGGCTCAACGAGGCCGCCCGGTCCTCCAAGATCAAGGGGATCAACATCGCCGACGCCTGCGCGATGCAGATCAGCGACCTCGCCGCGTGGGTGCGCGGCCTGGACGAGCCGTCCGTCGCGCCGCTCCTGGCGACGCTGCGGGAGACGCTCGACTCGTTCGTGGAGATCGGGCTTGGCTACCTCAGCCTCGACCGGCCGTCGGGCACGCTGTCGGGCGGTGAGGCGCAGCGCACCAAGATGATCCGCCACCTCGGGTCGTCGCTCACCGACGTGACCTACGTCTTCGACGAGCCGACGGCCGGGCTGCACCCCCACGACATCCAGCGGATGAACGACCTGCTGCGGCGGCTGCGCGACAAGGGCAACACCGTCCTCGTGGTCGAGCACAAGCCGGAGGTGATCGCCATCGCCGACCACGTCGTCGATCTCGGCCCCGGCGCCGGCACCGCCGGCGGCAAGGTGGTCTTCGAGGGCACCGTCGACGCGCTGCGGGCCAGCGGCACGCTCACCGGCCGCCACCTGAACGACCGGGCCTCCCTGAAGCCGTCGGTGCGGAAGCCGTCGGGGGTGATCAAGGTGCGCGGCGCCCGCACGCACAACCTGCAGAACGTCAACGTCGACATCCCGCTCGGCGTGCTGGTGGTGGTGACCGGCGTGGCCGGGTCGGGCAAGAGCTCGCTGATCCACGGCTCGGTGTGCGGCCGGGAAGGGGTGGTGTCGGTCGACCAGACCCCGATCCGCGGCTCGCGGCGGAGCAACCCGGCGACGTACACCGACATGCTGGAGCCGATCCGCAAGGCGTTCGCGAAGGCCAACGGCGTGAAGCCGGCCCTGTTCAGCGCCAACTCCGAGGGCGCCTGTCCGACCTGCAACGGCGCCGGGGTGATCTACACCGACCTGGCGATGATGGCCGGCGTCGCCACGGTCTGCGAGGAGTGCGAGGGCCGGCGGTTCCAGGCGTCGGTGCTGGAGTACCGGCTCGGCGGGCTCAACATCGCCGAGGTGCTCGACCTGTCGGTCGACGACGCGGCCCGCTTCTTCGGCGCCGGCGAGGCGCGTACGCCGGCCGCGCACGCGATCCTGGAGCGCATGGCCGACGTGGGGCTCGGCTACCTCCGGCTCGGCCAGCCGCTCACCACGCTGTCGGGCGGCGAGCGGCAGCGGCTCAAGCTCGCGACGCACATGGGCGAAGACGGCGGCGTCTACGTGCTCGACGAGCCGACCACCGGGCTGCACCTGGCCGACCTCGAGCAGCTGCTCGGGCTCTTGGACCGACTCGTCGACTCCGGCAAGTCGGTCATCGTGATCGAGCACAACCAGGCCGTGATGGCGCACGCCGACTGGATCATCGACCTCGGGCCGGGCGCGGGCCACGACGGCGGTCGGATCGTGTTCGAAGGCACCCCGGCCGACCTGGTGGCGGCCAAGTCGACGCTGACCGGCGAGCACCTGGCGGCATTCGTCGGCGGCCGTCCGAAGGCTGCCTCAGGGGGTGCGCCCGAGCCGCCTCGGGCTCGTCGTCAGAGGGCGTGACCGCCGTCGCCGGCTGTCAGCGATCCCCGACCGCGATAAGCTCATTCCGTGATCTCCGCCGTCCCCGCCTTCTTCCGGCTCCGCTGAGCAGGACAGCGCGTCCCCCGATCGGAGCCCGGATCGCGGCCGACAACGCCCTGCACGCCGGAGAAGGGCCTGGAGCGCGGCGGTCGAGCCGCTTCCCCCGAGGGTTGGTCCCCCTGCCGCGTCGCGCTCCCGGCGGCTCAAAGGCCGAGCTCGGGTCTCGGACCCGCGCACCTGGTGAGCAGGGCCTCGACCTGGTCGGCGGGATCGAGGGAGTACTCGTAGAAGTCGCTCGGATCGAAGAAGGAAACCGTGGAGCCGCTCGACTCCTTGTCCCCCGAGGTGGAACGGTAGATGTTCCCCGCGGCGACCAGCGTGCCGTCGTCATAATAATGCGGGCGATTCACCGTGTCGAACACGCTGTTCTCGAGCACCATGTTGGTGCCGCCGCGCGCGTAGTTGCCGTAGGAGTCGATGCGCTGGAGCCAGTTGTTGTAGAGGTGGGCGCGGAGCACGTTGTCCGTGCTGGGGTTCCGCTGGTTCAGATCGCGGAGCCAGTTGTGGTGGATGGTCATCTGCGCGGTGAGGTTCTCCGTCCAGCCGATCCCGAACGCCTTGTTGTGATCGCTCAAGATGCTCCAGGACACGGTCAAGTACGAGGTGTCCTTGCGGCTGTCGATCATGCCGTCGCCGATGTGGTGAAAGTGGCAGTGATCGATCCAGACGTGGTGGGCCGTGTCCATCTGGACGCCGTCGAAGTCCTGCGTCTTCCCTTCCCAGTCTCCTTCGACGAAGGTGTCCCCGATGGTCAGGTTCCGCAGGATGACGTTGTGCACCCCGCTCCCCAGGAAGAAACCCCCCTGGGAGATCTCGGCCGTGGCGCCCACGCCCACGATGGTCTTGTTCGATGCGACCGAGATCTCCTTGCCCTTGGGGGACATCGCGATCTTGCCCTGGACCCGGATCACATAGGGCTCGGCCGCGCCGGCGTACTTCTCGAGATCGGCCTGCGTCGTCACCGTGACCGTCTCTCCGTCTCGTCCGCCGTAGGTCCCGTCTTGGCCCTCGCCGCTCACGCTGGCAAAGCCCTCCAGGGTCAGGGGACAACCCTCGCTGTCGACCGCGCCGCCCGCGCCTCCGGCTCCGTCGCCGCCCGCTCCCCCCGAACCCGCGCCCGGCTCGCCGCCGCCCGCTCCCCCCGAGGTGCTCGCCGATCCGCCGCCTCCCGTGCCTCCGGGGCTCGGATCTCCACCCGCGACCGAGCTTCCGGCGGCCGAGCTCTCTCCGCTCGCCGCACCTCCCGTCGTCGCGCCCGTGCTCCCGCTCCCCCCTGCCAGCGAGTCGATGCCTCCCGGGCCGTCGGGCGCTGAAGTCCCGCAGGCGAGGGCGAGGCCGAGAGGGGCGAGCGCGAGGAGGAAGGGGGCGAAGAGGTTCTGCTTCATCGCTCTTTGAGCTTTCTTGGGTCTTGCGTGACAGGGGTTGACGAGAGGCGCTCTCAGTCCGCGAACGTGGGCCTCCAGGGCGCGAGGATGCCCTCGACCGTGTAGCTCGCAGCCTCGGCCGCGCTGAGCTGCCTGGACTCGGGGGCTCGCTCGCTCGGCTTCGCGCCAGGGCCCGTGGTCATGTGCTCGGCGAAGCGCGCGGTCGCGAGCGTGTTGTCGCCCATGCGGACCCAGCCCTGGGGCGCGATGTGCGCGCCGAGCTCGGTCCCGAGGTAGGCGGTCGCTCCGTACGGCCTCCAGTTGCGACCGAGGGCGACCGAGCCGGACCTGACCGAGCCGGCCGCCGTGGCCCGTCCTCCGAGGAACACGATCCCGAAAGGGATCGATTCGTCCGTGCTCGGCGCCGTGATCGCCGTCCCGCCCGCGGCGTTGTGCATCGTGCAGTTCTCGAAGACGGCCGTGGCCCCCCCGAAGATGAAGTCGACGCTGCCCTCGATGTAACAGTCCCTGAAGTACTGCGTTCCGTTCTTCACGTAGAGCGTGTCCTGGTAACCGAGGGCCCGGCAGCGACGGAGCTGCACGCGATTTCCGGAGACGAGGAGAGCGACGGCCTGCACGCCTGGGCCCGTGCTGTTGGCGAAGGTGATGTTCTCGACCGAGACATCGCTCGCGGAGATATTGACGCTGAAGCTCCCCGAGGTGCCCAGCGTGCCCCCTGCGCCGTTCGAGGTGCTGGCGCTGTCGCCGTAGGTGAGCACGGTCGTCTCCGCCTGACCAGCCCGGCCGCAGAGCGTCAGGTGGGGGCGGTCGACGACGAGCTTCTCGGTGTAGGTCCCAGGGGCGATGCGGATCACGGTGGGCGTCGTGTTCGACCTGGCGACGCTGTTGATCGCGGCTTGAACCGAGGTGAAATCCCCCGAGCCATCCCGGTTCACCTCGACGAGCGGCCCACCTGTCACGCTGTTGCAGTCGGACGCGCCGCTGCCGCCGCCCGAGCCACCTGCGCCTGAACCGCCGCCCCCATCGCCGCCCGTCCCCGCGCTGCCGCCCGTCCCGCTCGCAGGGCCGCGGCACAGGCAAAAGTCGGACTGGTGCCCCGAGTCGCACGGCACGGCCGGGAGCGCCTCGTTGGCACCGCAGCTGCCCTCGAGGTTCTCGTAGGCGGCCTCGCAGGCGAGGCCTGCGGCTCCGCACGCCGCCGTGCAGCCGCTCCCGTTCTGGAAGACGGCGCCGCAGAAATCCTCGCCCGAGGTGCAAAGCTCGAAGCCGGCCTCTTCGATCGGGGAACAATCGACGGGCACGCCGGCGCTCGCGCCGGTGCCAGCGCCTCCCGAGCCGCCGGGCGACACCGCGCCTCCGCTCCCCGTCGTGCCGCTCGATGGCCCGCCGGATGCGGTCGTGCCGCTCGACGGCCCGCCGGATGCGGCGGACGAGCCGCCTCCGGCCGCGGAGGTCAGAGGGGCGGCGTCCTGCTCGCTCGAACAGGCGAACGAGCCAAAGAGAGCGAGACGGCCCGCGCAGATCCACGCGACCGCCCCGAGCGAAGGATGATGGAAGTTTCGACTGCCGCCGGAATGGCGGAAGAGCGCGCTGAAGGGCAACACGACGGGTGGTTGTTCGAGGGAGGTCGGACCCGTCAAAAAAAGGCGGGCGTCACTCGCGCGCGAGCGGCAGCGCCCAGGGCCCTCCCGCGCCGGCGCGAGAGAGCACCTGGGGAAAGGCATCGCTCGCCCGCTCGGGCGCGTAGTCGTAGGGGGGCGTGAAGACGTCATCGGCTGGCTCCTCGCCCCCGCCGCCCAGGTGAACGCCGCTCCCGTCGCGGTAGAGGTTCGAGCCAGGGACGGCCAGGAGGAGCCCGAGGCCCGTCGCGTCGCTGCAGCTCGAGCGCCGCGTCGCTGCCTCGACGTTCTCGAACACGCTCGCCTCGAGCAGCACCTGCCCCTCGCACGAAGCGCCGACCGCCCACTCCGAGATGTTCGAGAACACGTTGTTGAACAGGTGGACGCGCGCCAGGGAGCCGACCGCGAGGGGGGCGCGCGTCCTCGCTTCATCGAAGCGACAGTGGTGCATCGTCACCTCGGAGTCGGTGATCGTGGAGGCCCAGCGCTCGCGGCCGCCGCACTCGGCCTCGTTGCTCCCGTCGAAGTGGACATACGAGACGGTGACCGCGCTCGTTCCGGCGAGGATGTCGGTAAAGGCGTCGCTGATCCACTTGACGGTCGTGTGATCGATCCAGACCCTGGAGGGGTGTGTCAGCGTGAACGCATCGCCCGCTTCGAGCAGGCCGGCGTTCAGATCGTAGAGGGCGAGGTTGCGGATGATGACGTTCTGGCTCTCGTCGAGGGCCATGGTCACACCCGGCAGCGCCGCGCCGCGTCCGAGCCCGACCAGCGTCTTGTTCGAGCCGAAGCGGAGGATGCGATCGTCCCGCGTCGCGCCGACGAGCGGGCTCGCGCAGGTCGCATCCCCGGTGAGGACCTGATAAAACGTCTTCTCGGCATCCTCCGAGCAGGCGCTCGGGCACACCTCGATGTCCGCGACGTCCGATCCCTTGCGGCGGAAATCGTGGATGCCTTCGGCGAGCAAGAGCACCGCCGGCGCGTCGGAGCCGGCGAGCCTCTCGAGATCGGCCCAGCTCGAGACGAGCACGGGCGTCGCGCCTGCGCCGCCGGTGGTGCCCTCGCCGAAGCCGACCGGCTCGACCCGTATCACCTTCCGGAGGGCGATGGGCCCCCTCGTCCCGGGCGCCGGCCCGATCCAGCGAGCCGTCGTGTTCGATGGAAAGGAACCCCCGGGATCGCAGCCCGGCAGATCTCCAGCGCTCCCCAGGTCGCGCGCCGCCGTCCAGCCGCTGTCGTCGTAGCCAGGCGCCGTCCAGTCTCCTTCCGGCGCCGTGCTCAGCTTCCAGTCGCTGCCGCTCCCGTAGCTGCGCTCGAGCTCGTCGAGCTGGACGAGCGCCGCGGGGGTCCCCGCTGCGGCATGGACGCTCACGGCGATCACGTTGTCGCCCGGGAGCAAGGAGAGGGACACGAAGCGCGGAGCGCGGGCCGATTCGCTCACGGCGATGAGGGCGCCGTTCCAGTAGACGCGGAAGGTATCGCGCGCCGTGATGGAGAGACCGGGGCCCTCGAGCGCACCATAGCTCTCGCTGACGAGCGGCGAGCGCGCGAGCTCCTCTCCTTCCCCGAAGGCGGCGCCCGGAGGGAGCTCGTCGTCGGGCGAATCTCCCTCGCAAGCGAGGTCCGCGAGGGAAGGAGAGCTGCCGCCGAGGCCCGCGTCCCCGGGGAGCCGCGTGGCCGTCTGGATGAGCTGGTCCTCACAGGAAAACCCCCAGGCCGCGGCCGAGAGCGCGACGGCTCCGAGGACCCAGGTGCTGCGGGAGAGGCGCATATCGAACACGGCAAAGCTGGGGGGCCATGCCGTGGAGCGCAAGCACAATGCTCGGAGTTTCCTGCGTCGATCCCGCGGGCCGGCAGCGGGCGAATTTTTCTGGCGGGTCAAGACGCCCCCAAGTAACTAGGAGGGAGTGGCTCACCCCACGCGCTCCGTCTCACCGCCGCCGGTGCCCACCTTGGCCCGCTTTCCCGCCGAGAAGCGGTCGGACGCGAGCCTGGTCGCCGGCGCGGCCGCAGGAGAGCGCGAGGCCATGGCCGTCATCTGGGATCGGTACTCCGGCCTCGTGCGAGGTGTGCTCTATGGCGCCCTCGGCCCCGATACGAGCCTCGAAGATCTGGTGCAGGAGGTCTTCCTGTCCCTGATCCAGGGCGCCGCGCGCATCCAGGACGGGCAGGCCCTCCGTGGCTATCTCGCGACCATCGCGGCGCGGCAGGCGGCGCTCGAGATCCGGAAGCGCAAGATACGCCGCTGGGTGGGCCTCTCCCCGAGCGGGGAGCTCCCCGAGCGCGCCCTCGAGCGCGTCGACTTCGAGCATCGCGAGGTGCTCCGCGCTCTCTACCGCGTGCTCGACAGGCTGAGCACGCGCCGGCGCATGGCCTTCGTGCTGCGCCACGTCCAAGGCCTCGACATGCTCGAGACGGCCGCGGCCCTCGGCGTGTCCGAATCGACGTTACGCCGGGAGCTCGAGGGCGCGCGCGAGCTCTTGCGAAAGGCGTGTGAGCCAGCCCTCCAGGAGTTTTTGTCTCAGCGTGAAGGACTCTGGCCATGAGCGACCCCGGACGACAGCTCGATCCCGTTGCGGAGCTCCTGCAGCGCGCCGCTCGGCTGAGCGAGACAGAGCGCATCGAGGCGCGCGCCGCCTTCCTGCGCCGCGTCGACGAGGAGCAGGCTCGCGCGAGCAAGCCGCGGGCGGTCGTGCGCTGGGCTGCGCCGCTCGCCCTCGCCGGGAGCGTGTTGCTCGCTCTCTCCCTCTGGCTGCCGGAGCGAAGCCTCGACTACGTCGTTGAAGGGGCGGAGGACGAGAGCGGCTATGTGCGCGTGCCCGTCGATCACCCGGCCGCGATCACCTTCTCCGATCGGACGCAGATCCGGGCGGCGGCAGGGGCGCGGCTCCGCATCGACGAGATCAAGAACGAGAGCGGCGCCCGCATCTCGGTCGAGCGCGGCCGAGTCGACGCCGAGATCATGCGCACCGGGCACAGCGATTGGCGCTTCGTGGCGGGTCCCTTCGTGGTCCGCGTCACGGGCACGCGCTTCGAGCTCCACTGGGACGCCGACCGCGAGCGGCTCGAGGTGATCCTGCACGAGGGGTCGGTCGAGGTGGAGGGCTACGCCGGTTTCGGCGCCGTGAGCGTGCGCGCGGGGCAGCGCTTCGTGGGGGACGCGTCGGCGAGGACGCTCCTCGTCAGCGACACCGCGGCGCACGGCCCCGAGCCCGCGCCTCCCGCCGCGCAGGGAGAGGGAGCCGAGGTCGCGCCGGCGCCGCCGGAGCCCGCGAGCTCTCCGGAGCCGAGCTCCTCCGAAGATCCGGCGCCCCTGGCCGCCCCGCCGAGCGGCAAACCGTCCTGGACCAAGCTCGTTTCTCAGGGCGAGTTCCGGCGCGTCGTCCAGGAGGCCGCGGCGCGGGGCGAGCAGGCCTGTCTCGCCTCCTGTGACGCCGCCGATCTGAACGCCCTGGCCGACGCCGCTCGCTACGTGGGGCAGGGCGAGCTCGCCGAGCAGGCCCTGCTGGCCCTGCGCTCGCGCTACGCGAAGGCCGCGGGGAGCCGTGCAGCCTTCTTGCTCGGGCGCCTGCACGAGGGCCGCGGCGCCGCCGCGCGCGCCAGGACCTGGTACGAGACGGCGCTCCGCGAGGCGCCGAGCGGCCCCTTCGCCGCGGAAGCGCTCGCGGGAAAGATGCGCACGGTCCAGATCCTCGAGGGGCCCACCGCGGCGCGCGCGGTGGCGCAGGAGTACCTGCGCCTCTTTCCGAGCGGGGTCCACGCCAAGACGGCCCGACAGCTCGCCGCGCAGCCCTGATCCATGGTCCAGCGGGCGCGAACGCTCCTCGTCCTGCTGCTGCTGCTCGTCTGCCCCCGAGCGGCCTGGGCGCAGCGGGTGCTCGTCGTGCGGCCGCCCCCGCGTGACGCCACGCTCATCGAGGCCTTCGGACGGCTCTGCGCCGAGCTCGAGCTGCAGTCCTTCGAGGTGATCGCGCTCGGGAGCGCCGCGCGCCCTCCCGGGGCCGAGGAGCTCGAGCGAAAGGCGCAGGAGAGCGAGGCCTTCGCGGCTGTCGCGCTGAGCCGCGATGGCAGCGGCACGGCCGCCGAGGTGTGCATCGTGGATCGCGTGACCGGGAAGACGACCACGCGCAGGCTCCTCATCGACCCTTCGAGCGATGGCCCGATGCTCCTCGCCGTGCGCGCCGTCGATCTGCTGCGCGCAAGCCTCCTCGAGCTCGGCTCGGGGAAAGCTCCCGCTCGGGACGTGCTCGGCGTCGAGGCCCAGCCGCCCGCCCCCGAGGTGCTCCGCTTTTCCCAGGAGCCTCCCCGCTTCCACGTGCGCACCGGAGGGCTCGTCCTCTTCACGCCTCCGATCGGCGGCGGCGCGGGGGCGCAGATCGGGGCGCACGTTCGCGTCGACGAGCGCCTCCGTCTCGGCCTGCTCCTCGGCGGCCCCCTCTTCGGCGCCGAGTTCCGTGGAGCAGGCGGCGCTGCCCAGGTGCGCCAGGAGCTCGCGCTCCTCCGGGCCAGCTGGAACCTCGCGCGCGCAGCTGCCGGTCCTCACTGGGAATGGGGGCCGCTCCTCGGCATCGGCGCCTATCACCTCCAGGCCACCGGCGACGTCGCGTTGCCGCTCGTGGGGCGCAGCGAGGGATCTCTCTTCTTTGCCGCCGATGTGGGGCTGAGCGCCCAGTTCTTCTTTCTTCCGAGCGTGAGCCTCGGCTTCGAGCTCACCTGTCTCGCGCTCCTGCCGCGCCCCGTCATCGCCGTCGACGAGGCGCGCTCCGGTCCCCTCATCGCTCACGCCCTGGGCGCGCTCAGCCTGGGCGTCGCGTTTTGACGGAGCGGCGCGCGGGCGGCAGCTCGTTCTCCGAGGTCGGACGCGGCTCAGGGCATCGACCGGGCTCCTCGCCCCCGCCGCGCGCCGACGCGACGAGCTCCTCCACGAAGCGCGACGCCGGCCGGGCCGCCAGCTCCTCCCACGTCCCGGCCTGCGTCACGCGCCCCGCCTCGAGCACGGCGATGCGCCGCCCGAGGAGCCGCGCGTCGGCCGCGTCGTGCGTGACGACGATCGTCGGGAGGGCGAGCGCCTCCAGGTACCCCGCAAGGAACGCCCGCACCTCGCGGCGGGAATGGACGTCGAGCGCGGCCAGCGGCTCGTCGAGCAGCAGCGCCCGCGGGCCCACGGAGAGCGCGCGCGCGAGCGCCACGCGCTGCTTCTCGCCCCCGGAGAGCGCCTCGGTCCGGCGGTCCGCGTGCTCGGCGATGCCGAGGTCGTGCAGCGCCGCGTCCACCCGCGCGCCGACGGACGCGCCCCTCCGGCGCGAGGGATCGCTCCTCACCGCGAACGCGACGTTCTCCCGGACGCTGAGGTGTGGAAACAGCGCGTAGTCCTGCGGCACGTAGCCGATCCCGCGCCGCTCGACCGGCACGTCGACGCCGGCGGCCGTGTCGAGGAGCACCGCGCCCCCGATCTCCACCCGCCCCCGGTCCACGGGGAGCACGCCGAGCAAGAGCGAGAGCAGGCTCGTCTTCCCCGCGCCGTTGGGCCCCACGAGGGCCAGCGTCCCCGCTCCGGTCTCGATCTCCGCGTCGATGCGCAGGCGCCCGACCCGCGCCGTCACGCGGGCGCGCAGCCCGTCCGCGCCGGTCACGGCGCCGCCTCGCCGCGCCCGGCGGAGCGCCGCGCCGCGGCCCGCACGAACAGGAGCAGCGCGAACGCCACCGCGACCAGGACCATCGACAGCGCCTGCGCCGCGCGCAGGTCCGACTCGAGCGCCGTGTAGATGGCGAGCGGCAGCGTCTGCGTCCGGCCTTGCAGGTTCCCGGCGAACATGAGCGTCGCGCCGAACTCGCCGAGGGAGCGGGCCCAGCTCATCGCCGCCCCCGCGACGAGCCCCGGGGCCGAGAGCGGCAGCGCCACGCGAAAGAACACCCGGAGCGGCGACGCGCCGAACGTCCGCGCGACGACCACGAGCTTCGGGTCGACCCGCCGGAACGCGCTCGTCGCCGCCTGCACGAAGAACGGCGCCGAGACGAACACCTCGGCCATGACGACGGCCGCGGTCGTGAACGTCACCGACCACCCCTCCGGGTACAGCCAGCCGGCGAGGAGCCCGCGCCGCCCGAAGGCGAGCAGCATCGCGACCCCGGCGACCGCGGGCGGGATCACGATGGGCAGCTGCACCGCCGTCTCGACCGCGCGCGCGAGGCGCCCGCGCGCGCGCGCGAGCGTCCAGGCGAGCGGCGTCCCGAGGACCACCACGAGGGCGAGGCTGGCCGCGGTGGTGACGAGGCTCAGGCGCAGCGCGGGCCACACGAGGGGGTGGCGGAGCCCCTGCTCGACGTCCGCCGCCGTGGCCGTCACGAACAGCGCCAGGATCGGGACGGCCAGGAACGCCACGAGGACCGCGCCGATCGCGGCCAGGGCGCCCTGCTCGGCGCGGAGGCGCGCGCTCACGGGCCCGATCCGCCCGCGGACGGCGCGAGGAACCCGGCGCGCCGCAGCGCGCTCTGCCCGGCCTCCGAGCGCGCGAGGTCGACCCAGGCGCGCGCGAGCCCGGGGTGCGCGGCGCCGGCCACGACCGCGATCGGGTACGCGGCGATGACGTTGACCTCGGGCGGGATCGCCACGACGGTCACGCCGTCCTGCGCCGCCTGCGCGTCGGTCCGGTAGACCACGCCGACCTGCGCCTCCCCGAGGCGCACCTTGGTGAGCACCTGGCGCACGTTGAGCTCGCGCGAGGCGACCCTGGCCTCGACGCGCGCGCGGAAGTCCGCGCCCAGGGACGCGGACGCGCGGTCGAGGATCTGCAGCGTGTAGCGGCCGATCGGGACCTCCGGGGCGCCGATGACGATGCGGGCCGCGCCGGGGAGGTCGGCGAGCCCCCGGATCGCGCCGGCGCTCTCGCGCGCGACGACGAGGACGGGCTCGTTGCGCGCGAAGACGACCGGGCCCACGGCGCGCCCGGATTTCACGAGCTCGTCCATATGGCGCTGATCGGCCGAGGCGAACACGTCGGCCGCGGCGCCGTGCTCGAGCTGCGTGCGGAGCTCCTGCGTGCCGGCGAAGTTGAACGTGATCTCGACGCCGGGGTGAGCCGCCTTGAAGTCCTCGCCCATCGCGGTGAACACGTCCCGGAGGGAAGCCGCGGCGAAGACGGCGAGCCTGTCCTCGCGCGGGGCCGGCGGAGGCGCCGAGCGCTCGCAGCCGACGAGGGCGACGAGGCACGCCGCGACGACCAGGCGCGGCGAGGCGCGCAGCAGCCGCCTTCGAGCGAGGCTCATCCGCGAGGCTCCCGGGGGCCGCCGCCCCGCGCGCGCCGTCATGCCGCCCGCACCTCCGCGACCCGCTCGCCCGCCGGGCGGACGTCGTAGCCGAGGACCGACAGCTCGCGGCGGAACGCGCCCGAGACGAGCACGTCGAGCAGGCGCTGGAGCCGCGCGTCGGCGAGCGACGCGCGCGGGATCGCGAGGTCGTAGCGCTCCTCGGCCAGGGCGACGAAGCCGAGCCCGAACGCCATCGCCGCGTCGCGCGTGGCGACGCCGGTGTCCGCCGCGCCCATGGCCACGGCGCGCGCGACGTCGAGGTGGCCGGCGGCCCGGAGCGGCGGCCTGCGCGCGAGCTCGATCGGCAGCCCGTGACCGCGCACCTCGCGCTCGAGGAGCCGCTGGGCGCCCGCGCCCGCCTCGCGCCCGACGAGGCGCAGGCCGGGGCGGCCGAGATCGACCGCGCCGCGGATCCGGGCCGCGTCCTCGCGGCGGACCACGAGGCCCGCCTCCCAGCGCGCGAGCGTGATGAGGGCGATCGGCTCGGCGTGCCCGAGCTTGCGGACGTCGGCGACGTTCGCCTCGCCGGTGCGCGCGTCGACGAGGTGGACGCCCGCGACGTGGGCGCGCTGCCTGCCGAGCGCCTGGAGGGCCGCGGTGCTCGACCGGGGGAACCAGAGGAACCGCCCCGGCCCCGGCCGCGTGTTGAGCCGATCGGCGAGCAGCCCGAGGCCCGCCGCGCAGCCCATCACGACGACGTTGTCCTCGACCTCGGCCAGCGCCCGGAGGGGCTCGACGTCCGCCTTCCCGCGCCGCTCGCCGGTCACGATGCCGTCCGCCGCCGTCCGCGCCGCGTCGTGGTCGAGCGGGTAGGCGACCCAGCGGCCCGCGATGCGCGCCACCGCGGCGCGGCCCGACGCCGCCGGCGCGTCGAGCTCGGCGGCGATGGCGGCCGCCGCGCCCGGCGCGCCGAAGAGGTCCTCGACTTGGCCGTCGAGGGCGCGCGCGATGCGCAGCGCGACGTCGACCGCCGGCGTCGCGCGGCCCGCCTCGATGGCGCCCACGCTCTGCCGCGTGAGCCCGGCGCGCTCGGCGAGCGCCATCTGCGACAGCCCGCGCGCCTCGCGCCGCTCGCGGACCCGGTTGGCGGCTCGGTCGGCCATGGCGCGTATGCTTTACACCGAGGAATGTATGCTTGTCACCGCCTTCGCGCGCGAGCGCCCCGGCGCCCGAGCCATCCCGCTCGGCCGCCCGCGCAGGAGCGTCATGGCGCGTCGGCTCGTGCGGGACCGTCGAGCGGGCGTGAGCGCGCGCGCCGCTCGCCGCGAGCGTCCGCCGACGCTCAGGGATGGTCGCCGAGGAGCGGTCGCCACGCGCACTCCTTCGGCAAGAGAGCCCAGATGACGTCGGCGTTCGGGCGAAACCCGATCTCCCGCAGCACGCGGGGCCTCGAGATGCGGTCCATCCTGAACATTCGCGGCTCGTTCTTCCCCGTGTCCAGGGCGAGCACGTACCAGACAGGGCTCTGGACCAGGAGCCCGTGCGGCTCCACGCGCCTCCTCGACGGCTTCCCCTCGCGGTCGCGGTAGTCGAACGCGAGACCGACACCCGAGGAGAACGACGCCTCGAACAGCCTCACGAGCTCCGCGGGAGGCGCCCCGGCGCCGGCGATCACGGGCGCGCTCGCCGGCTCGCCGACGATGACCCTGCGGCAGAGGGCGCGCAGCTCTCGCGCTCGTTCAGGAGGGAGGCTGCCGAGGAGCTTGGCCAGCGCGGAGCTGGCGGCGCTGCTCCACGGGAGATCGCTCGCGGCCTGAGACAGGCGCGCGGCGAGCCAGAGCGTCACGATCTCGGCGACCGAGAGGTGCACGGCGGTGACGCCCCGGCCCGCGTCGAGCCGGATCCCCCCGCCGGGGCCGGCCTCGCCCTCCACGTTGAGGCCGCGCTCCCTCAGCGTCGCGAGATCCCTGCGCACCGTGCGGGCGCTGACCCCGAGCGCGGCGGCCAGCTCGCCGACGGTCGTCGTTCCCCGCGCGCGCAGCAGATCGGAGAGCTCCATGACGCGGAGGGCGCGCGACATATGGTGACAGAATCTGTCAGGGTTACACGCTAGTCAACGCGCATGTCCAACCCAATGAAGACATGGCCGGTCGGCCTCGGCGTCGGCGCGCTCGCCGGAGCGGCCGACATCTCCCTGATCGTCGCGGTGGACCCGGCGGCGACGCGATGGGTCCTCGTGGAGTCGTTCCTGTTCTGGACCGTCGCGGGCTGGGTGGTCGTGGCCTCCGAGTCCGGGCTCGGCCGCTACGGACACGGCATCCTCGTGACGATGCTGCTCAACCTGCCGTGGTACGTCCTCCTCGGGCCTGCCGCTGGCCAGCCCGCGCACGTGCCGCCCCTGCTCCTGATGAGCGTCGTGTTCGGCGCGGCGTTCGGCTGGGCGCGCGGGCGCGCCCTCGCGAGCGCGGCGCCCTCGCCGGCGGGGGCCCATGGCTGACAGGCTGAAGGACCTCTTCGACGAGCGGGCCGTCCGCTCGATCGCCCGCGACCTTCGCGCGGCCCATCCAGGCTTCGACGAGCGCGCCTTCGCCCGCGGCTGCCTGGCCGGCCTCGCCGACCTCGGGCTCACGGGCCGCGCCGCCCACATCGCGGACGTCATGCACCAGCACCTGCCGCAGCCGTTTCCGAGGGCGGCGCGGGTGATCGTCACCTCCCTCGGGCCCGAGCTGCCTCGGAGCGACGCGTTCGGCCTCGAGCCGCTGCGGTACATGCCGCACGTGTTCTACGTCGCGAAGCGCGGGCTCGATCACTTCGAGGACGCGATGACCGCTCAATACGAGCTGACGAAGCGGTTCTCGGCGGAGTTCAGCATCCGCTCGTTCCTGACGAGACACCCTGACGCGACGGCCCGAAGGCTCCGCGCGTGGGCCGCCGACCCGAACGTGCATGTGCGGCGGCTGGTCTCCGAGGGGACGCGTCCACGGTTGCCGTGGGCCCCGCGGCTCCGCGCCTTCCAGCGGGACCCAGGCCCGGTCATCGACCTGCTCGAGCTCCTCAAGGACGATCCCGAGCGATACGTGCAGCGCTCCGTCGCCAACAACATCAATGACATCAGCAAAGACCACCCGGCCATCGCGGCGAGCCTCTGCCGGCGGTGGCTCGACGATGCGCCGCCCGGGCGACGGTGGATCGTGCGCCACGCGCTCCGATCGCTCGTGAAGAAGGGAGATCGGGGCGCGCTCGAGGCGCTCGGCTTCGGAGAGGAGCCGAGCGTCGAGATCGCGGCGGCGTCTCTCTCCCCACGATCGGTGAAGCTCGGCGGAGCGCTCCGCTTCGCGTTCGAGATCGCGTCGACGGCCCCGCGCGGCCAGGAGCTGCTCGTCGACTGTGCCGTGCATTTCGTCAAGGCGAACGGCGCGACGCGGCCGAAGGTCTTCAAGCTGCGGAAGCTCGCCCTGCCGCCCGCGGGTCGAGCCGAGATCTCTGGCAAGGTCTCGTTCGAGGAGATGACCACCCGCCGCCACTATCCGGGCCTCCACCGCATCGATGTGCTGATCAACGGCGTGGCGCGCCCGCTCGGGCAGTTCGAGGTCATCCGGTAACAGGGCGCTCGAGCGCGCCCTCGTCGATGAGACCCGCCTCGCCCTGGAGCCGCACGCGACGGCCCGAGGCCGGGCAGGCTCATCGTCCCTGCCCGGCGAGCTCCCCCGCGCGCCAGGGCCGCTCCCGCTGGGTCGGACCCGCACAGAGCCTCAAAGAACATGCATGCTTCCCGGATTCTCGCGCTGCTCCCGGCGGCCTGCCGTGCTCCGGCGCGACGCCGGCGCGCCGGGGCCGCCCTGGGCGCGGCTCCGGGGGCAGCTTGCTCCCCGCGCCGTCCGGCCTAGCTTTTGAGAGGGGCCCAGCCATGAAGGAGCGATTGCCCTCTCGATCCGCTGGCCCGCTGGTCCCGTCGAGAGCAGGGAGGAACTTCGGTCATGCCGACGCGGACGCGCTTCGAGGCCACGGCGAGGAGGGGCTACGCCATCCTGACCCTGCTCCTGGCGATCGGCATGGCGTTCTCCATTCGACGGTTCTCGTCCGTGGCGGACGCTCAGATCCAGTGGCTGAGCGCGCAAGAGCGCAACATCACCCTCGTGGAGCGGCTCCGGTGGACCACCGAGCTCATCGTGTCTCACGGCAGGGGCTACCTCGTCTCCGGAAATCGAGAGCTCCTCGACGAGGCCGAGGACGCCAAGGCGCGCTTTCGCGAGAACATCCGCGCGCTCCGCGCCCAGCCGCTCAGCCCGACGGCTCTCCAGCTGCTCGCGGACCTCGAGGCGGAAGCCGCGCGCTTCTTCCTGCTTCAGAGAGAGCTGCTCGTCGCCCGGGAGCGGACCGACGACGCGGGCCTCATCGCGCGCCGCTTCGACGCGGAGCTGCGGCCGCTTCGCCGAGAGCTCTATCGCTCCATCGAGCGCCTCGTCGAACACAAGGAGTTTGCCATCGAGGCCGCCTATGCCGGTGAGCGGGCGGAGCGAGCCGAGCTCGTGCTGCGCCTGTACGGCCTGCTGGTCCTCTTGGCGTCGGCCGGCCTCGGGATCGCGTGGTACTTCACGAGGCGCCTCGGCAACCTGTACCACCAGGTGCGGGAGGCGCGCGAGGCCGCGCGCCGGGCGGTGACGGCCCGCGACGAGCTCATGGGCATCGTGGCCCACGACCTGCGCAACCCGCTCAGCGCCATCACGTTGAAGGCCGCGCGGCTGCGGAGGGCGGCCGGCTCCGAGCAGGTACGGCAGCAGGCGGAGTCGATCGAGAACGTCGCCAAGCGCATGGAGCAGCTCATCCGGACCATGCTCGACGCGGCGACCCTGGAAGCCAGCAAGTTCTCGGTGACGCCCGCGCCGTGCGCCGTCGACGATCTCCTGCGCGAGACCCTGGAGCTGTTCGGGCCGCTCGCCGAATCCAAGCGGGTCCGGCTCGAGCAGAGCGTGAGCGCGCCCGGGCTCGTGATCTTCGCGGAGCGGGGGCGCGTGCTCCAGGTGCTGTCGAACCTCGTCGGCAACGCGCTGAAGTTCACGCCTCAGGGCGGCCGCGTGATCCTCTCGGTCGACCGGGACAGCGAGGCGGCCCGCTTCGGCGTCGTCGATTCGGGGCCGGGGATCCCCCGCGAGGACCTCACGAGCATCTTCGAGCGGTTCTGGAAGGTCGAGGCGTCCGGGGAGAGGGGCACCGGGCTCGGGCTCTACATCGCCAAGGGGATCGTCGACGCGCACGGAGGCCGCATCTGGGCGGAGAGCGAGGTCGGGCGCGGCACCCGGTTCTACGTCACGCTCCCGCTCGCCGATCCCGCCGCGCACCGGGCGCCCGCCGCGGAGGAGGCGCCCGCGCTGTCCGCGGAGGGCGACCCTCGCGCAGGCGGGTGAGGCGCCCGCCGGGACGCGAGCCCCGCCCGGGGCGCCCTGCGCGTCACCGCCGCTCGCCGGCCGGCGCCTCCTCCCGGACCCGCGCGTAGAGCAGCACGTCGCCCACCCGCCCGTCCTTCACCACGTGCCGGCGCATCCGCGCCTCGAACGCGTAACCCGCCTTCTCGAGCACGCGCACCGACGCGCGGTTCCAGTCGAAGATCCCCGCCTGGATGCGCTCGAGGCCGAGCTGCTCCAAGCCCGCCCGCGTCAGCGCGATCACCGCCTCGGTGGCCAGCCCGCGGCCCCAGTAGGCCGCGCCGAGCCAGTAGCCGAGCTCGGCGGTGCAGCGGTGCACGTCGTCGAAGCGCTCGAGCCCGATCGCGCCGGCCGCCTCCCCGTCCACCACGATCGCCAGGGCCTCGGCGGGCTGCGCGCGCGAGGCGCACAGCGCCACCCAGCCCTCGGCGTCGGCGCGCGTGTACGGGTGCGGAAAGCGATCCCGGACGTTCGCCCAGATGCGGCGGTCGTTCGCGTTCTTCACGAGCGCGTCCACGTCGGCCGCGGTCCAGGGACGGAGCGTGAGAGAGGGGGTCTCGATGATCATGGAGTCGGTTCCTCCGGTCGAGCCTCGCCGGCTCGGGGGGTGGGTCGAGCCTCGGCTCGGGGCGTGGACCGATCGAACAGCTTCACGACCATCTCGGTCCCGATGCCGGTCGCGATCATCCGCTCGCGGCGGTTCGAGAGCAGCGCGCCGAGCCACGGCACCGCGCCCCCGTCCCCGAGCGAGAGCTCGAGGCCGTCGTCCCGCCGGACGACGAGCTGGACGAACGGCCCGGCGTAGTAGCCGAGCCCCTGCAACCGCGCGAGATCGTAGACGATCTCGACCTCCGGCCGCGCGCGCGCGAGCGGCTCGCCCACCTCGGCCACCCAGCGCTCGGCGCGCGCGAGGGGCTCCGGGCCGAGGCCGAGCGACCGCACCGCGCCCACGTAGTCCGCCGCGGCGCGCGGCAGATCCACGGAGGCGTCGCGCAGGGCCGCCTCGGACGACCCCGGCTCGTGCGCCTTCGCCCGCTGCGCCAGCGCGTCCGCGTCGAGGCCGCGCGCGCCGAGGCACGCCCGGACCACGGCCGTGTCGGAGAGGACCACGCGCAGGCCCGCCGCGCGGAAGCCGGCCGCGGGCAGCGCGCGGATGAGGTCGGCCCACACGAGGAGGTGCTCGAGCAGGGCGCGCCGCTCGCACGCGTCGTCCTCGCTCCGGCCCGGCGAGCGCGCCGCGGTCACGAGGGCGAACAGGCGGAAGTGCGGCGTGAAGCCGGGGTGCTTCGTGGGCTGCATGCGCAGCACGCGCTGGCTCGCGCAGAGGCGCAGCGGCTCGCCGCCCCGGGTCTCGCGCCGGCGCCGCGCCGCGTGCAGCGCGAGCCCGGTGGTCGGGTCGGCGGCGACCTCGGCGAAGCGCACCGTGGCGAGCACGTTGTTCGGCTCGACGCCCGCGCACGCCGTGGCGCCGAGCGGGCCGACCGGCGCGAGATCCACCGCCTCGAAGCCCTCCGCCGCCGCGTACGCCGCTGCGTCGAAGGCGTGGATGCGCCGGGCGTCCGCGGCCGACGCGTGGGTCATGGGCGCCCGCTCGGCGTGGTCCAGCACCTCGGCGAAGCTCCGCCGCAGCGCGCGCTGGCGCAGGCAATGGAGCAGCAGCGTGGTCAGCTCGTTGCCCGGCAGGCCCTCCGCGAGCAGCCGATCGAGCGGCTGGCCGGCGTGCGCCTCGGCGGCGCGGCGAGCGATGCGCGACGACAGCTCGCCCGTCCTGCCGCCTTCGGGCGCCTGCGGCCGGTGAGGCGCCTGCGGCCGGTGAGGCGCCTGCGGCCGGTGAGGCGCCTGCGGCCGGTGAGGCGCCTGCGGCCGGTGAGGCGCCTGCGGCCGGTGACTGACGGCCTGCTCCTCTCGCGCGGCGGCCGGGGTCGTGACGTCGTCGGTGGTCAGCGTCAGCGTCGGCGTCGGCGTCGGCATGGCGGGCTCCTCGTCGACACCGTGACCCGGATCTGGCACCCTGGAAAGTGCCACGGCGGCCGGTTTCGATGGTGCCAGCGCCCCCAAGCTCCCACGCCCCCCACGCCTTCCTCCGCCTGGAGCGCGGCGGGCCGGCGACGCTGGCCGCCCAGCTGGTCGAGCAGCTGCGGCGCGCCGTGCTCGAGGGCGTCCTCCAGCCCGACCACCTGCTCCCGTCGTCGCGCGAGCTCGCGCGGGAGCTCGGCGTGTCGCGCAACACCGTCGCCGCGGCGTACGAGGCGCTGGCCGCGGACGGCACGGTCCTGGTCCGCGCGCGCCGGGCGCCGGTCGTGGCGCACGTGCCGGTGCGCGCGGGGGGGCAGGGCGCCGCCCGGGCCCAGCCCGCGGCGGCCCCGCCGCGGCTGTCGCGCAGCGCGCGGCGCCTCGCGGCGGTGGTGCCTCCCGACCGGCTCGACGCGCTCCTCGGCGGCCGGCCGCGCTCGCGCCCGTTCGGCGTCGGCCTGCCGGATCTCGAGCTGCTCCCGTGGCGCATCTTCGAGCGGTGCCTCGCGCGCCGCTTCCGCTCGATGTCGGCCGAGGGCGCGCTCCACCACGATCCGCGGGGCGCGCTGCTGCTCCGGCGCGCGGTGCTCCACCACGCCGCGGTGGCCCGCGGCGTGCGCGCGACGGTCGACCAGGTCTTCATCACGGAGGGCTCGCAGGGCGCGCTGGACCTCTGCTGCCGCGCGCTGCTCGACCCGGGCGACGCCGCGTGGGTGGAGGCGTCGGGCCCGCTCGCCCTGCGCGCGGCGGTGCGCATGGCGGGCGCCCGGCCGATCGCGATCCCGGTCGACGACGAGGGGCTGCGGGTGCACGTCGGGGCGCGCCGGGCGCCGCGCGCGCGGGTCGCGTTCGTGTCGCCGGCCTCCGCGTTCCCCTCGGGCGCGCGGCTCACGCTGCCGCGGCGCATCGAGCTCCTGTCGTGGGCCGGCGGGGCGGGGGCGGTGGTCGTCGAGATCGACTACGAGGGCGAGCTGCGGTTCGACGGCTCGCCGTTGCCGTCGCTGCTCGGCCTCGACGTCGAGGGCGTGAACGACCGCGTGATCCACGTGGGGTCGTTCAGCCGCTCGCTGTTCCCGGGCCTGCGCCTCGGCTTCATGATCGTGCCGCCGGCGCTGGTGCGCGCGGTGGCCCTCGTGCGGGCGGCGTCGACGCGGTCGCCGCCGTACCTGCTGCAGGCCGCGCTCGCCGACTTCATCGACGAGGGGCATTTCGCGCGCCACCTGCGGAAGCTGAAGCAGGCGACGCGGCGCCGCCGCGACTTCTTGCTCGCGGAGCTCGGGCGCGCGCTGCCGGGCGCGGTGCGGGTGCGCGCGCCCGCGGGCGGCGCGGTGCTGACGCTGGACCTGCCCGAGGGCTCGGACGACGTGGCCATCGTGACGGCGCTCGCGGCGCGGGGCGTGGACGCGCTGCCGCTCTCGCGCGGCGCGGCGGGGCGCGCCAGGGCGTCGCGCGCGCCGGGGCTGATCCTGGGGTTCGGCGCGCACGCGGAGCCCGCGCTGAGCGAGGCGGCGCGGACGCTCGCGGCGGTGGTGGGCGAGGCGATCGGGGCGGGCGGGCGGCGGTGAGGGGAGGGCGGTCGGGTGGGGAGGGCGGTCGGGTGGGGAGGGCGGTCGGGCGGGGGGAGGGCGGCGGACCGGAGCGGCTCAGCGGCCGCCGGCGACGTCGAGGAGGGTGCCGGTGCAGTAGGAGGACTCGCTCGAGGCGAGCCACAGGATGGCGTGCGCGACCTCCTCGGGGGTGCCGGCGCGGCCGAGCGGCAGGCTCGCCTGGAGCCGCTCGACGCGCCCTGGATCGCCGCCGCTCGCGTGGATGTCGGTGGCGATGATCCCGGGCCGCACGGCGTTGACCCGGATGCCCTCCGCGGCGACCTCCCTGGCGAGGCCGATCGTGAGCGTGTCGACGGCGGCCTTCGAGGCTGCGTAATCGATGTACTCGCCCGGGGAGCCGAGCTGCGACGCCCTCGACGAGACGTTCACGATGGCGCCTCCCGCGCCGCCGCGGCGCGTGGACATGCGCCGGACCGCCTCGCGCGCGCACAGGAAGCTGCCGACGACGTTGGTGGCGAGGATGCGCTGCACGCGCGCCGCGGTCATGTCCTCGAGGCGCGCCTGCCGGTCGAGCACGCCGGCGTTGTTCACGAGCGCCGTGACCGGGCCGAGGGCGGCGTCGACGGTCTGGAACAGGCGCACGACGTCGTCTTCGGCGCTCACGTCGGCGGCGATCGCGACGGCGGCGCCGCCGCGGCCGCGGATCTCGTCGACGACCCTGGCGGCGGCGTCCTCGTCGCGCAGGTAGCTCACGGCGACGGCGTAGCCGCGCTGCGCGGCGAGCAGCGCGGTGGCGGCGCCGATCCCGCGGCTGCCGCCCGTGACGATCATGATCCCGGCCATGGCGGGGGAGGTTAGCGCGGGTCGGCGGCGAGGACGGCGCGTCGCCGGGTCGCCGGCGAGAGCGGCGCGTCGCCGGGGTCGCCGGCGCGCTAGACTCGCGCCGCGCCGCCGTGCTCCTCGCGCGCGCCGCGCTCGCTGTCTTGATGGCTTCGATCCGCCTCCACGCCGCCGCTGTCCTCGCCGTCCTCTCGTCGTCCGCCTGCGCCGGCCCAGGCACGACGGCGCGGCCGTCGGCTCCGCCGGCGACGGCACCGCCGGTCGATTCGGCCGCTCCGCAGGCGCCCTCGGTCGCGCCGCCGGCCGGCGCGGCTGCCCCTCCGCGGCGCGCGCCTCGGGCCGGCGCGACCGGGGCGCGGCCTGGCGCCGTCGCGGCCGGGAGCGCGGAGCCCGCCTGGGCGCCGCCGATCCTGCACACGCTGGCCGTGTTCACGGTGACCCGCAGCGTGGAGGCGGTGCTGTGGCCCGACCCGTTCGCCGACTTCCGCCTGGAGCGCTGGGGGTACCACTACGGCGAGGCGTTCACGAAGCCGCCGCTCTTCGACGCCGATCAGCCCGCGTTTCGGTGGGATCACGACCCGTGGCCGATCAACGTGATCGGCCACGGCCTGCTCGGGAGCGAGATCTACTTCAGGGCGCGGAGCTGCCGGTTCGGCGTGCCGGCCGCGGTCGCCTTCGCCATCGCCGGCACCCACCTCTGGGAGTACGGCTACGAGGCCAACGGCGTCCGCCCCTCGGCGCTCGATCTCGTCTACACGCCGCTCGCCGGGGCGCTCCTCGGGGAGCTCCGCTATGCGACGTGGCGCGCGGCGGCGGGGATCGAGAGCGCGCCGGCGCGCGTGCTCGTGCGCGCGCTCGTGGATCCGTTCGGTGAGATCGAGCGGGGCGCGGGGGTGTTCGACTGCTAGCACCGAACGCACCCGCGGTGCCTCTTGCATTTGCCAGAGGCTTCCATCGTCAACCTTGAAAGCCCGAGGACCGAGGAAGACAAGCCACAGAGGGCACGGAGAAGAAGGTGGGAAAGAGTGCTTTTCCTTCTCTCTCCTCTGTGTCCTCTGTGCCTCTGTGGTTCAATTTCTCTTCGAAGACGTGGGCCCGCACGCCGACGGTATCGTCGTGCGAAGAGCCACTCCCTGGCCATCGACGCGGCGAAATCGTCTCGCCGCGGACCGGCGCTTGCTGGTGGAAAATTCGACTGCAGCTCGTGTAGCATGTGACAAGCGCAGGGCGCATCGAGGCAGTGCATGGAACATATACCGAAGCTCGTAGAAGGTCTTGCGACGCTGCTCTGGCCGATCGTCGCACTGTTCGTCGTCGTGCGGTTTCAGCCGGTCCTCGCGGAGCTGATCCAGTCCGCGAAGTCGCGCCGGTTCACCGTCAAGGTGGCCGGCAACGAATTGACGATGGAGGAGGTTCGGGAGCAACAGAGCAGCCTCCTCGCCGAGCTTCAAGAGCGGTTGACCGCTGTTGAACGTCAGCTGAAGGCAACAGAGGTAGCGCACGCAGATGGCGTGAATGACATCGCGCCGCCGCCTCGCAAGAAGACGGGGGCGATCCTTTGGGTCGATGACAATCCGCGCAACAACAGCCTCCTCGCGGAAATGTTGATGCGCAAAGGAAAGAAGGTGGACGTCGCGACGTCCACGGACAGAGGGCTCGAGCTGTTGTCCCGGTGTGCGTATGACGTCGTCATCACCGACATGAGTCGTCTCGAACAAGGCCGATATGTCGAAGATGCCGGGCTTGTCCTTACGAGGGCGATTCGAAGTAAGAACGAGGACATCCCTGTTGTTGTCTTCTGCAGCGAGGCGAAGGCCCAGAAGTACCACAAGGAAGCCCTCGCCGCAGGGGCCAAGGTGATTACGACCTCCAGCGTTGACCTCCTCGGAGCGGTGGAGCAGTTGTCGTAGCGAAGCCTCTGGTCGATGCACAGTCGGCCGATCGGATCGTAGTGCTCGATCTGGCGCCGGAGGCTGCCGCTGTGATGGAGCGCGACGACATCAGGGCCGGCGCCGTCGATGCAGTGAACGAGCCCGCACCCGATCGGCGGTGGGGCACGGCGGCGCCCTCGTCCGCACGGTCGACGACGGCGCCGCGTGGGAAGTGCCGAGAGCGGGAGCGCCCACATCGGGCACCCCGTTCGAGGTGCGCGGGAGCGGAGCCGAGATGTGGGCGCTGGGAGAGGACGTCCTGCTGCGCCGGCGCCCTGGCGACACGCACCTTCCCGCGGCGCCGCCGCGCGGCCCTTGACTTCGGGCCCGCCTTGCGACCTCCTGGTCTCTCATGAGCGATCCGAGCGAGCGCCACCCGGTGCGCGTGATCCCCGTCGACGACTACCGCCTGACGGTGGAGCGCAGCGATCACGGCTCGTGCATCCGGCTCGTCGATCGCGCCGGCGCGGAGCCGCTGCGGATCGAGCTGCGGCCCGAGGGGCCGGTGCTGGTCCTCGGCAGCGGCCTCTCGATCGCCGTGGCCGGCGATCTGCAGTTCGCGGCCGAGCGCGTGGCCATCCACGCCCGCGAGGGCATCGAGCTGAACAGCGGCGGCGACACGGTGCTGCGCAGCGAGGGCGACCTCGTCAGCGAGGCGCGCGAGCAGCGGCTCAGCGCCCGGCGCGGCGACGTGCGGGTCGAGGCCAACGACGACGTGAAGCTGCTCGGCGAGCGCATCCGGCTCAACTGCTGAAACGGCCGCCCAGCCGAGCCCGCTGCGCCCCGGCAGCGCGGCGGGCCTGGCCGGCGCGCCCGCCACCCTCGGAGGAGCATCGGCGTGAGCGACGTCAACAACCTCATCGCGGGAGGCTTGAAGCGCCGGCCCTGGATCGGCGTCGCGCTCGGGCTGATCGCCGGCGTCACGCTCTGTGTGCTCTCGGTCCGGGCGTGGCAGCGGGTGGCGGCGTTCGGGGACGCGCCGGTGCGGCTCCGCGCGGCGGAGGCGCTGCGCCGCGCCCGGACGGAGGCTGTGTGGGTGGAGCTGACCGACGCGCAGTTCTCGTGCGAAGGGAGCGTGGAGCTCGCAGGCACGCGGTACGGTCGTCTGCTCGCGCCCTCGCTCGGCGAGGTCGTGGCCCTGGTGAGCGCGGACGGGCCGCTCTGCCCGCCGCCCGGCCAGCCGCTCACGGGCGCCTTTGACACGCTGACGGGCCGACAGCGCTCCTTGCTGGTGGACCGGGGGCTGCCCGAGGCGGCCGACGAGGACGCGCTCGTGCTGTCGCTCAGGGACGGTCCGCGCAAGGCGCGCGTCGATGCCTGGACCTTGCTCGGCCTCGCCGCGATGTGCTTCGCGATCGGGTTTTTGGGCTTCGTCATCCGCCGCGCCGACGCGCAAGCCGCGCGGCGGGCCGCGGCCGCCCTGCCGCTCGCGGAGCTCCGGCGGCGCCTCGACCGGGGCACGCTGCGTCTCCGGCCGCGCTCTCTCCTGATCGCCCTCGCGACCGTGGTCCTCCTGGCGCCGCTCAACGGCGCGCTGATGGCGATCGCCGGCGTGGGCGCGGTCCAGATCGCGCGCGACGTGCTCACGCAGCCGGGCCGCTGGGCCGCCGCGGAGCCGGTCGCCGTCGACGGCCTCGTCTCGGTGGCGCCTCACGGCCACACCGCCTGGACCGACGACTATCTCACCGATGTGGTCGTGAGCTTCCGCGCCGACGGCGAGGAGCAGGAGGTGAGCTATCTGGTCGCCTGGGCGCCGGGGGTGTCGCCGGACATCGAGGTACGGAGGCGCGGAGGCGAGCTCATGACGAGCGCGGAGCCCGCCCTGAGGACACCGCGGCTGCTGATCGCGGCGGGGAGCGCGGGGTTCGCCGCCGTCCTGCTGGTGCTGGGCGTCAAGCTGGTGAGCGAGACCTGGTCGAAGCTCCGCGCGCTGCGCCGCGCTGCGAGCTCCCCCGAGGTCGTGCTGCTCCCGTTGCGCGACCTCCGGGAGAAGCGCCACAACGGCGTCGTCGTTGGATGGGAATGCGAAACCCTGAACGCGCAGGGGGAGGTGCGCCGCGAGGAGTTCGCTTATCGCGAGCCTCCCGCGCTCGACGACGCCGGGGCGCACGCGCTCGCCGTCCGCCCGCGCGGCGCGCCCGGCGCCGAGCCGATCGTGGTGGCCACGGATGGCTACCCGTTCCGCATCGATCCCTGAAGCAGGGGTGAGGTCGGCCGAGCGCGCTGCCTCGGTCCCGTCCGGCGCTCCTGGGCGGCGGGGCCGGGGCGATCGTGCGCTCTCCTGGCCGCGCCAGGGACAGGGGATCGCCCGCCCAGGTGTCCCCGGCGCATCCTCCCGCGTCCCTGCCAGCGGCCTCGGTGTCCCTGGCCCGCTCGCTCGTGTCCCTGGCGCCGGCGTCCATGTCCCTGGCGGCAGCTCCTCGGTCGTGTCCGGCCTGGCCCATGTCCCAGCCGGCGCGGTCGCTGTCCCAGCCGGCGCGGTCGCTGTCCCAGCCGGCGCGGTCGCTGTCCCTGCCGGACGATTCCCTGTCCCTGGCGGGGGCGCCGGGGGGCTCGGGTGCTAGAACCCGGCGCGTGACTCCCCGGCCGCTCGATCGCCTCCGCGAGCTCTTCGCCAAGGTCGACGCGTTCTTCGCGAACGCGAGCGCGCGCCACGGCGGGCGGATGGCGTGCGCGACGGGGTGCAGCGACTGCTGCCGGCGGCGGTTCTCGGTGACGTCGATCGAGGCCGACGCCCTCCGCGAGGCGCTCGCGGCGCTCCCCGAGGCCGATCGCGCGGCGCTCGCGGGCCGCGCGCGAGCGGGCGATCCCGGCGTGTGCCCGGCGCTCGACGGGGAGGGGAGGTGCGCGCTCTACGCGGCGCGGCCGCTCATCTGCCGCACGCACGGCCTGCCCATCCGGTTCACGCCGGCCGGCGGGCGCGCGCTGCCGGTCATCGACGCCTGCCCGAAGAACTTCGTGGGAGAGGACCTCCACGCCATCGAGGCGTCGTCGGTGCTGGACCAGACGACGCTCTCGACGGTGCTGGCCGCCCTCGACATGGCGCACGCCGACGCGGCCGGGCGGCCGCGCGGGCAGCGCGCCGCCATCGCGTCGGTGCTCTCGGGCGAGGGCTGACGCGCTCCCGGCGCGCCACGTCATGCTCGCCTCTCCCAACGCCGGTCAGGCGCGATCGTCGACGACCGTCGACGAAGAGCAGGGGGCGGAGTGGCTACGACGCCGAGCACGTTGAAATTCGGCGAAAGTCGATGGGTTCGCAGGAAAGCGCCGGGGGTCGTTCCTTGTTGCCCGGCTCGCCTTGTGCTCCGCTGGGAAGCGCATGGCGGGCAGGGCGCCCTCGCGACGAGCGCCGCCACCGGGTCGACGAGCGCCGGCACCGGCGCTGGAACGGCGTGGACGCCCTGTGAAGAGCGCCTGTCCCAGGAGGACTGCGACGCTCAGACATCGGACGATGACGTCCAACTCTGCTCCTGGGAGCTCGTGTCCGTGAGCCCCGACGGCGCGTCCTGCGACGCCCTGACCGAGGAGCACCGCTGCCTGGCGATACCGCGCGGCGGCCCCGGCGGATGCCCCGGAAGCGTGGAGTGCGGGCAGGAGGACGGCCTGCCGCTCCTGGTTCGCGAGGTCGGCGGGACGGGCGCCGACGGGACGCTCACGGAGGGCCCCTCCTCCGGCGCGTGCGCGTGCCGCTAGAACACCGACGTTGATCGACCACATCCGGGCACGCTGGCACGCTGGCACGCTGGCACCGGGTGGCACCGCGGCAGCAACGGCAGCTCGACGGCGCCGCGCGTGGACAGCAGCGAAAGGAGCGACGGCGGCGGGGATACGGCGCCGGCACGGGGCGCAGGCGCCGGCGAGGGCGGCGCTTCGAGAGGAGCGCGTGGCGCGCAGAGGAACCTCCTTCGAGCGGAAGCTCCTTCGAGCAACGCCAGAAGAATGATCCAGTGACGCCCCTCGAACCGCAGCGCTCCTGAGCTGGCGCGCTCGTTGCAATCTCTCTTGAGCGCTGCTCTTCATCTGATTCGACTGAAAATGAGGCGACGAGTGATGAACAACGAGAATTCGAGAGGCTGTCGCGAGATGGGCGGACTTCGGTTCGCATGGGTTCGCGCGGGCGCAGGCAGCGCGCTGCTCGCTCTGGCGACGGCGGCGTGCGGCGTCGCAGACCCGAGCGACGGCATCTCCGACGAGCCGGTCGAGACCAGCGGGGAGGCGATCCGCGCCGGCACGGAGGGCGGCGGAGTCGGCGTCGTCGAGATCGGAGGCTGCACGGGCACGCTGATCGGTGAGCACATGATCCTCACCGCGGCCCACTGCTTTGACGACGATCTCGGCACGGCGCTGACGGGCCTGGTGAGGACCAAGGTCTCCTATGCGGACACCGGGACGACCTGGAGATGCATGACAGGCGCTCCCTCGAACGGGAAATGCGATACGGACCGCGACGTCTACGTGAGGCGCTTGCAGCACGGATGGGCGTCGGGCTCCGACCTGGCCGCCGTGTTCACCAAGGACAAGGGCGGCTCCTTCAGCAACGTGACCATCAACGACGCCGCCATCGGAGTCTATGCAGGGAACCTGAGCTCTTCGGAGTCCTATACGTTCTACGGGCGAGGCTATTATCACTACAATGGCACAGGGGCGGGAGTCATGCGCTACATGCACGACTCGTTGAACTACCTGGCGAGTGACTACTTCCTCACGGACGCCGACGAGATCCGGATTTGCAGGGGCGACTCGGGCGGCCCGTATTTCCGTGGAAACGGCAACTGGGTGTTCGGCGTGCAGTCCAACGCGGATCTGTCGTCTGAATGCGCCCAGGTCGGCGAAGAAGTGCGGGGCACGCGGCTGACCCCGACCCGGATCAGCAACATCAATAACTGGCGCGCCCTCGAAGGGCTCCCGGCGTGTACGACGCTGTCGAATACGATCACTGACCGCTGGATCTGTGATTGAGTGACCCCTGATCCCGGCGGCGACTGGAGGAGTTGCTCGACGCCAGCCCGCAAGACGTCGGCCGGGCACGGCCAGCGTGGACGCGCGAACTGCTCAGGGGGCGTGATCGCTCACGCCTCCGTCAGGAACGTCATGTGGGGCAGCTTGGCGCTCGGGTCGTCCCGGTGGATCTCGGCGTGGACCCTGCTGATGAGCTGCTTGCAGTGGCTCAGGTCGTCGACCCGCAGGAGGAACAGGATGTCGCTGGGATCGTCGTCGTTCGTCCAGACGTGCTCCAGGTGCATCCCCTGTTCAGCGTGGCTGGCCGCGTCGGCCGCCAGCTGCTGCTTGACGTCCTCGAGCGTGGCGCCGGTGAGCCTTGCCAGTATGTGAGCCATGTTCAGACCTCTTCAGGGTGGTGAGCCAAAGGCGCGCCGCACGGGGCCGTGCGGCCAGGCGCGGGGGGTTCGATCGGGATCCCTCGTGGGTGTAGCCGAACTGGGAGTCCGGCGGGGGCGCTTTTTCTCGAATCGCATCGCACCCTGATGAGGCCGCACGCGCCGACGCGAGCTGCCCTCCAGGGAGAGCGCCGGTGGCTTCACCGAGCCTCCGCGCGCCGACGCGGCCGGCTCGGGATCGCGTCGCGCGCCGGGGCGCTTGGTCGACCGACCGAGGAGGTGATACCAGGAGGTCAAGGACGTGAGAGAGCGGCCACACCCCAACGACCCGGCGCGCACGGCGTTGCTCGTCATCGACATGCAGAACGACTTCCTCGCGGAGGGGGGCGCGTTCTCGAAGCGGCACTGCGATCCGCATCAGCTCGCCCAGAGCGTGGCCTGGCTGGTGCGCGCCGCGCGCGCGCAGGGGCGCGCCGTGGTGTGGGTGACCTCGGCCTACGGCGAGCTCGACGCGGCACCGGACGCGCTCCGCGGGCAGACCCACACCGACGGCGCGTGCTGCGCCCGCGGCACGTGGGGCGCCGAGCTGTTCCCCGCGCTCGCCCCGGTGCGCGCCGAGCGCCCGGCGGGGGCCGCGGACTTGCACGTCGAGAAGCGCTGGTATTCGGCCTTCCGCGACACCGACCTGCGCGCCAGGCTCGACGAGGCGGGCGTGACCGCGGTGATCCTGTGCGGCGTCGCGACCAACGTGTGCGTCCTCGCCGCCGCCCGCGACGCGCGCCGGCTCGGCTTCGAGGTCGAGGTCCTCGAGGACGCGACCGCGGCGAGCACCGCGGGCAAGCACGCCGCGGCGCTGCGCGAGATCGAGGGCCTGGGCGGCCGGCGCCGCCGCTGGGCCGACGTGCTCTCGGACGGGCCCGGGCCGGTGTGCGTCGCCGGCATCGGCGCGGGCGGGACGGCGCTGTGGTGCGGCGCCCTCGACGAGCGCCTCGCGGGCGGCGCGGGCGCGTTCGAGGCCGTCGAGCGCGAGGTCGCGTGGACCACGATGCTCCACCGCGGCGGGGAGGTGCCGCGCCTCGTCGCGATCCAGGGCGAGCGCGCGCCCGACGGCGCCGTGCCGCTCTACCGCCACCCCGTCGACGAGCAGCCCGAGCTCGGCGCCTTCACCCCCGCCGTCGACAGCATCCGCAGGGAGGTCGAGCGCCGCGTCGGGCACCCGCTCAACCACTGCTTGCTCCAGCTCTACCGCACGGGGCGCGACTGGATCAGCGAGCACTCCGACAAGACGCTCGACCTCGTGCGCCCGTCGTTCATCGTGAACGTCTCGCTCGGACGACGGCGCACCATGGTGCTCCGGCCCAAGCGCGCCGGCGAAGGGGGTGCCGTCCAGAAGGTCCCTTTGCCGCACGGCTCGCTGCTCGTCATGGACCTGGAGACCAACCGCCGCTTCTATCACGCCATCCGGCAGGAGGGCGACGGGGAGGGCGACGACCAGGCGTCGCGGATCTCGCTCACCTTCCGGCATATCGGCACGTTTCACGATCCGGCGACCGGGGCTGTCTGGGGCGTCGGCGCGCCCACCGCGGATCGCGCCGAGGCCGAGGCGCGCGCCCGGGCCCGGGCCGCGCTCGCCGAGCCGGAGCGGGAGGCGGCGGAGCGCGCCGAGGCAGAGCGGATGCTCCAGCTCTTCCGCGCCGAGAACATCGACGCTGCCTTCGACGCCGCCGCGTACCGCGCGGGCTTCGAGGCGCTCAACTTCCGCACGCTGCAGGGGCCCGGAGGCGACCGATGAGCGCGCAGCGGGCGGTGTATTTCGTGAACGGCTCGATCTCGAGCTGGCGCGTGCTCCTCGCCGTTCGCGAGAAGGGCCTCGCCTTCGAGCCCCGCCGCCTGCGCGTGATGCGGGAGCCCCGCGAGACGCGCGCCGCGGAGTTCCTGGCCCTCAATCCGCGCGGCCAGGCCCCGGTGCTCGTCGAGCCCGACGGCACCGTCATGAACGAGTCGCTGGCGATCCTCACGTACCTGGAGATGCGGTATCCCGACCCGCCGCTCCTCCCGCCGCCCGCCGAGCCCGGCGCGCTCGCCCGCGCGCTCGCCTGGGCGCAGGAGTCCGAGGCCACCGCGTGCGTCTATGACCCGCTGGAGAGCCTCTTCGAGGCCGGCCCGGACGCCCTGTCGCCGGACCGGCGAGCGGCCATCGCGGGCGCGCTCTCGGGCGTGGAGCGGGAGCTCGCGCTGTGGGAGGCGCGGGCCCGGAGGACACGGTTCATCGCGTCGGACGCCTTCACGCTCGCCGACTGCGCGTTCTACCCCGTGCTCGCCTACATGCAGCGGCGCGGGCTGTCGCTCGCCGGCCATCCCGCGCTCGACGCCTACGAGCGCCGCGTGCGGGGCCGCCCCTCGGCGGTCGCCTCGTATCCGGAAGGCTGGTCCCACGACGTGGCGCGCCCCGATCTGTTCGCAAAGGCGCGGGCGCTCGCCGCTCCGGGCGTCTCCGGGAGCTGACGCGCGCAGGGCTCGGCCCGCGCCCCGAGCGCGGGGCGGGCGCTCAGGGCGCGGGCGCGGCGCTGACGATGTACTCGACCGCGAGGCCGAAGTTGCAGCCGCCGCTGATGTCATAGTTCTTGAGATAGCGCTCGTTGGTGACGGTCAGCCCGCCGACCTCGGCGCTCTCGCCGTTCGCGATCGAGACGGCGGGCTCGTCCTCGGCCTCCACGGTCATCGCGAACTCCTCGTAGCCGCACCACCCATCCTCGCTGTAACAGGCGGGCTCGCCCTGGGCGATGGAGAGGCCGATGGGATCGTTCTCGCCCACGGCGACCACGAGCTCCCCGTCGCGCTCGACGCGGACTCGGGTGACGTGCTCTCGCCAATCCGTCGCTTCAGCATAGGAGTAGTCGACGTCGAGGGCGTCGCCGACGGCGACGGCGCTCGCCGCGAAGCCCGGGACCGTGAAGCCCAGGGTCCGCGCCTTCCCGTCCTCGTCGGCGAGGTCGATCATGACCTCGGGCGCGGCGCGTCCGATCGCGCTCCAGCCGAGCGCGCAGGGCTCGTCCGGGGCGGGCGGGCGCACGGCCGTCACCGTGCCGGAGAACGCGAGGGTCCACGGCACGCTCGCGTCCTCCCGTACCGGGAGGTCGACGTCGGCGCACGCGAAGACCCTGGGCTCGTGCGCCTCACAGGCAGGTCCGCCGCCGGTGCCGCCGGTGCCGCCGGTGCCGGCGCCGGTGCCGCCGGTGCCGCCAGTGCCGCCAGTGCCGCCGGTGCCGCCAGTGCCGCCGGTGCCGCCGGTGCCGCCGGTGCCGGCGCCGGTGCCGCCGGTGCCGGAGCTCGTGCCGCCACCGGGGTTGATCTCGACGCTGCACGCGGCGAGGCTGACGAGGAATGTCATGAGGGAGGCAAGGAGAGGCAAGCTGGTTCGATGGTGCATCCCTTCACCGGCAGCACACCGTGTGCCAATCCGGGCACTGTGCCGCTGACGCTGGTCTTTTCCTTGCGATTCAGCAGGGATGACTGGCCCGAAGGTCCACGAACGGCCGAGGTTGGCCGGGTCCTCACTGTGCCATCTTGAGCAACTCGGCGCGTCCGCGGGTGGTGGCCGGATTTGAACATGAAGGCGGGAAGGCGGGAAGAAAAGATCATGATCTTCCCGCCTTCATGTGAATCACTCCGGGGGCAAGTTGGGCCGCCACCCGTCCGCGAAGGTGGATCATGCGCCAGACGCCAGCCGACGCCGGACCCCCTGGTCACGCGCGGCGTCCTCGTGGGCGACGGGGCGGTGCGGGGCGGGCGCTCAGGGCGTGGACGTGGCGCTGACGACGTACTCGGCCGAGAGGCCGAAGTTGCAGTCTCCGGTGAGGTCGTAGTTCCTGAAATAGCGATGATTGGTGACGGTCAGCGCGCCGACCTCGGCGCTCTCTCCGGTCGGGATCGAGACCGCGGGCCCGTCGCCGGCCGACACGGACATCCCGAGCCTCGCGTAACCGCACATGTCATCCTCCTCGCGGTAGCACTCACGCTCGCCGTCGCGGAGGGTGAGCCCGAGGGGCTCGTTCTCTCCCACGCCGACGACGAGCGCTCCGTCTCGCTCGAGGCGAATGCGGGTGCGCGATTCCAGGTCCCAATCCACGAACCGGGAGGCGAAGAAGTCGACGTCGAGCGCGTCGCCCACAGCGACGGCGCCGGACGAGAAGCCCGGGACCGCGAAGCCCACGGTGAGCGCATTCCCGGCCTCGTCCGCGAGGTCGATCATGACCTCGGGCGTGCCGTGTGCGATCTTTGTCCATCGACGCGTGCACGGCTCGTCCGGGCCGGGTGGGCGTACGGCCGTCACCGTGCCGGAGAACGCGAACGTGCGAGGAGAGCTCGAGGGATCCACCTCTGGGAGGTCGAGGTCGGCGCACGCGAAGACGTCCGTCGTGTACGGATAACAGCTAGGCCCGCCGCCGGTGCCGCCGGTGCCGCCGGTGCCGCCAATGCCGCCGGTGCCGCCGATGCCGCCAATGCCGCCGGTGCCACCGGTGCCACCGGTGCCACCGGTGCCACCAATGCCGCCGGTGCCACCAATGCCGCCGGTGCCGCCAATGCCACCGGTGCCCCCGGTGCCGCCAATGCCGCCGGTACCGCCGGTGTCGCCGATACCGCCGATGCCACCTGTGCCACTGCCGCCGGCGCCGCCGGTGCCGCCGCCGTCGATGATCTCGACGTTGCATGCGGCGAGGGTGACGAGGAACGTCATGAGGGAGACGAGGAGAGGTAAGCTCGTTCGATGGTGCATCTCTTCGTCAGCAGCACATGATGTGCCAGCCGAGCACTGTGCCGTGGCGCTGGTCCTTTCTTTGCCATGTGGGCTCGATGGGCCCGGAAGCAGCGCGAATCGCCGACGTTCACCAGGCCCCAGTTGTGCCATCCTGTGCAACCCGAGACCCCCGCGAAGGTAGATCATGCGCCCGACGCCGACCGACTCCGCCATCGATTTCGCCGCCCTCGATCCGGGCGCGCTGCCGCCCGCGCTCGTCGAGCAGGCGCGCCTCGTCTGGGCCGACCGTGTCCGCACCGAGTACCAGTCCATCCAGATCGCGACGCGCTTCCTCGGCGAGGCCCTCGCGGCGGGCGAGCCGCTCGACGTCTCCCGCGCCGTCGCGGAGACCATCGACGAGGAGATCCGCCACGCCGAGCTGTGCGGCCGCATGTGCGCGGCGCTCGGGGGCCGCGCGCCCGCGCCGCGCGACGTCGCCGCGCCGCTCGCGGACCTGCGCGAGGTCCCGCTTGATGAGCGCGTGCTCGCGAGCGCCATCTCGCTCTTCCTGATCGCCGAGGCGTTCTCGGTCGGCTACCTCCTGGATCTCGAGGCCCGCGCCGATCACCCGGTCACGCGCGCCGTGCTCGCCGCGATCGCGGGCGACGAGGCCGAGCACGAGGCCTTCGGCCCCGAGCTCGTCGCGCGCAAGCTCCGCGATCTCCCGTCGGCGAAGCGGGCCGCGTGGCGCGGGTTCACGGGCCGGCTCGTGCGCGGGCACCTCGATCGCGCCGAGCAGGTCCTCGCGCGCGTCCCGGCGGAGGACCGGTCGCTCGACCGCTGGCCCGAGCCCGAGCGGGCGACGCTCGGGCTCCTCGGCGAGGTCCGGCTCGCGCTGCTCTGCCAGCGAACCTACAAGGAGCGGCTCGCGCCGGCGCTGGAGAAGCTCGGGCTCGGCTGAGAAGGCGGCGCCTCGCCGTGGGGCCTGCCGGCCCTCGCTGAGGGGAGATTCTGCGCCGTCACGAGCCGTGGGCGCCGTCCACCGCGCGCTGTTCTGCCGCTCGCAGCTCTGGCGACGGTCCGCGCGGAAGGCGGTGTCGCGATCGGGGCGCGGCTGGGTCGCTGGTACGCCGCGTGTATTCGCCGGTGCGAGGAAGTGTCCTGAGGCGATGGCCGTAGACGGCGGCAGGTGAGGTGAACATGGTCATGTCGATGCAGCAGACCGCAGCAGCGGCTGCGGGCGCCGTGATGGTGGCGCTTGCGCTCTTGGGGTGCGGGTCCGATGGGGGTGATCCGCAGGGCGGAACGGGCGGGGACGCGGGCGCTGGAGGCGCGCAAGGGGAAGGCGGGAGCGCGGACGGGGGCGGCGGCGCCGGCGCGCAGGGCGGAGGCGGGCCGTGGGAATGCGTGACCCTCGACCTCAAGCCCGGCGAGGTCGGCCCTGGCGGCGTCGTGGCGCTGTTTCGCGACGACGATCTCAATTGGATCGAGTCCGTCGAAGGGAGCGCGCTCTCGGGGGAGTACGTGTACTTCGACGCGGACTACCAGCTCCTGCGCGTGCCGGCCGCCGGCGGCCCCGCGGAGACGCTCGGGCCCTTGCCCAGCGGACGGCACGCCATGGTCGGCGACACCCTCGTCTGGACCGAAGAGGTGAGCTCGCAACGCAACGTGCGCCTGCTCGCCGCGCCGGCGACGAACCTGAGCGCCTCGACCGTGCTCGCGGAGGACATCCTCCCTCCTCGCATGCTCGCGCTCGACGCCACGAACGCCTACTACGATCAGGGCGACCCGCAGGCGATCTGGAAGGTCGCGCTGGCCGGCGGCGGCGCCCCCGAGGTGCTGGTGCCGAGCGGCCACCCGCTCGGCATGATCAGCCACGACGGCGCGCTCTACTGGCTCGACTTCCAGACGACTCGGCTCGAGCGGGTGCCGCGCGAAGGCGGCACCCGTGAGCCGCTCGCCGACGTGTTCTTCGGCGGGCCGATGGCGGCGGCGGGCGAGAGCGTCTTCTGGACCGACCACAGCCTCCACACGGTCAACCGGTGGCGCGACGGCGCAGCCGCCATCGATGTCCTCCACGACATCGAAAGGGTCCCGAACGCGGACCCCACGCCCTCCGCCATCGCCGTGAGCGGTGATACGGTCTACTGGCTTCAAGGCTTTGGCTGCGTCGAGCTGTGGCAGGTGAAGACGGACGGCACGGGCGCTCGGAGGACAGCGTCCGGCTTCTTCCTCGCCGATGGGCTCGCGGTCGACGAGAGCCACGTCTTCGTGGTGGCGGACGACGCGGTTTACCGCGTCGACCGCTGACCCCCGGCGTCATTCACCAGGTCTCCGCCTCGCGCTGGCCCGGCTCCGAGGCGCATCTGTCTTACACTGCGCTCCATCGGGGGCCGCCTGCGTCGTTCCTGCGGCGGGCGGGCGCCGGCGCGGCTGGCCGCTCGCCGTGGAGGTGTGCGGGGCTACAGGAGCACCGGAATCGTTTGGCGCGGCGGCTGCGGCTCCCGGCTCAGCTGGCTTCGGTCAACGGCAGAGACGCCGGCGCCGACCCTAGCCACCGACCCGTCACCATGTTATTGCTAGCCGGAATTCCACCACGCGTGCAATTGACGCGCGTCGGCGGTTCGCCTGGCGTGAACCTGGCGTGAGGAGAGTCGAAGCCACAAGAAGCGCACGTGCTTGAAAGGCCCAACCTGGGCGTGGCGAACCTGACTCCCCCTGGCCCCGAGGTCAGCGCCCTTGGGCTCACCTCGCGGGCCCCGCCGCCGAGAGCCCCCTCCGAACGAAGGCACACGCAAACCACGAGCTGGAGATCCGGTCATGACCGTTGTAATTGGAGACAAAGAGTATTTCCCCGGTGTCGGCAAGATCCCCTACGAGGGGCCCGAGTCCGACAACCCCCTCGCCTTCAAGTGGTACGACGCGAATCGCGTCGTCGCCGGCAAGGCGATGAAGGATCACTTCAAGTTTGCGGTGTGTTACTGGCACACGTTCTGTGGTCGTGGGCACGACCCGTTCGGTCCGGGGACGATCAATTTCCCCTGGGACGAGGGCAAGGACGCGCTGGCCCGCGCTCGCATGAAGATGGACGCGAGCTTCGAGTTCATCACCAAGCTCGGCGCGACGCACTACTGCTTCCATGACATCGACCTCGTGGAAGAGGGCGACAGCCGCGCCGAGACGTCGCGCCGCCTCCAGAGCGTCGTCGAGTACGCCAAGCAGAAGCAGGCGCAGTCGGGGATCAAGCTCCTGTGGGGCACGGCGAACCTGTTCTCCAACCCGCGCTACATGAACGGCGCCTCCACGAACCCGGATTTCGCCGTGGTGGCCTACGCCGGCGCCCAGCTCAAGGACGCGCTCGACGCCACCATCGCGCTGAACGGCGAGAACTACGTGTTCTGGGGCGGCCGCGAGGGCTACATGAGCCTGCTGAACACGGACATGAAGCGCGAGAAGGACCACTTCGCCCGCTTCCTGACCCTGGCGCGCGACTACGCGCGCTCGCGCGGCTTCAAGGGCACCTTCTTCATCGAGCCGAAGCCCATGGAGCCCTCCAAGCACCAGTACGACTTCGACGCCGAGACCGTGATCGGGTTTTTGCGTCAGCACGGCCTGGACAAGGACTTCAAGCTCAACCTGGAGACGAACCACGCGACGCTCGCCGGCCACACCATGGAGCACGAGATGCAGGTGGCCGCGGACGCCGGCATGCTCGGCAGCATCGACGCGAACCGCGGCGACTACCAGAACGCGTGGGACACCGACCAGTTCCCCTACAACATCAACGAGACCGTGGAGATGATGCTCATCCTGCTCCGCAGCGGTGGCTTCCAGGGCGGCGGCGTGAACTTCGACGCCAAGCGCCGCCGCAACTCGACGGATCTGATCGACACCTTCCACGGCCACATCGGCGGCATGGACGTGTTCGCCCGCGCGCTCATCATCGCCGACGACCTGATCCGCAAGTCGCCGCTCGAGTCGATGCGCAAGGCCCGTTACGCGTCGTTCGACAACGGCAAGGGCGCGGACTTCGAGCAGGGGAAGCTCACGCTGGAGCAGCTCGCCGAGATCGGCAACGCCGGCGGCGAGGTCAAGCTCACGAGCGGTCAGCAAGAGCTGTACGAGAACATCGTCAATCGCTACATCCGCTGAGCCGGGCGATCGAGGGGACGACGGCCGGGCGACGCCGCGGCGCGCTCACCGGCCCAGCGCGGCCATCTTCTCGTTCACCCAGTCGTCCCCCACCAGCGGGTGCACGCCCGCCCCGTCCCGCTCGAGGTCGATCCCCACCGAGAGCAGGCCGCTCTTCACGAGGAACGCGCCGAGCGGCTCCTGCCCGTCCGACTTGGTGAGCCGCCCGCGGATGGCGAGGTTGCCGCCCTGCGCCTCCAGCAGCCTGAAATCGACGCCGCTCTCCTTGCGCCTCACCGTCGCCGAGGCCTTGAGCCCCTCCATGGTGAGGAGCCCCGCGGCCCACCCGGGGATGGCGTCCTCGGCGTCGAGCAGCGCCACCGCGGGCCGCGCGTCCTTGCACTCGAGCCGGATCGCCGCCTCCATCAGGCCGCGCCCCACCTTCGCGTCGTCGACGTCGATGCGCGCCCACCAGCCGGGCAGCGCCTCGCCCTCGTGCTCGATCGCGAGGTCCTCGATCTCGATGCGGCTCTTCCCGAGCTTCGCCGTCGGGCCGAGGAGGTTCGCCGCATCGATCGCCACGCGCGCCTTGATGTCGCCCTTCACCCGCGTCTCCTTCCACGCGAGCGCCCCTTGCTTGAGGAGGAGGCTCAGCGACCCCGTCCCCCGGCCCAGCGGGTCGACCTCGAGGCTGCTCCGCGCGAACGCGGCGCCGCCCGTGAACCGCGGCGCGTCCGGCCCGGCGTCGTCCGGGTTGAGCCAGCGCAGGTCCGGGATCGCCGCGGCGACGACATCCACCTTCGACGAGAACCCCGGCGGGAGCCGCATGAGGTGGAGCTCCGGCGCGTCGAAGGCGGCGCTGGCCCGCTCCACCACGATGGGCGGCAGCCCCTTGCCCGGGCGCTCGAGCGTCGCGCGGGGCACCGCCACCGCGAGGCGCGCCTGCCCGCGCTCGTCGACGCGGAGATCCACATTCGCCGCCACGGCCGCCCGGAGCGACCCGGCGGAGGCCGCGAGGTGGCTCGTGCCGTACGAGAGGGAGCTGCCCGGCTCGACGTTGCCCCGGTTCACGACGAGGTTCGCCCGGAGCTCTCCGCTCCCGTCCTCGATCCGCGGCTCGGCGTCCTCGCCGGTGAAGAAGTGGATGAAATCGAGCCCAGGCAGCTGGGCGTCGAGGCGCACGCGCGCCCAGGTGGTGTCGAAGACGTCGAGCCCCTCGATGTCCCGCGGATCGAACGTGTTCATCGTGATGTCGAGGTCGGCGTCGACCCGCGCGACGACGCGATCGGCGAGGTGGACCTCGCCCGAACGGAGCTCCAGCGCCACGGGCCCGACGCGGACCGAGCGGAGCGGCTTGTAGTAGAACCCCCCGCGCACGCGGCCGCCGCCCGCGTACCGGACCTGCTGGATCCAGACCTCCTTGAGCGTCGTGTCCACGCGCTCCAGGTGCACGGTCCAGAGGTTGTAACCCTCGTCCGAGTTCTCGAGATCGCGCCTCGGCGGCAGCTCCGGCTTGAGCGGAGGGTTCGTGAACTCCGGGATGGGGGGGAGCGCCTGGATGTGCGGCGCCTCCAGATCGCGCTCGCTCGTGGGATCCACGAGCAGCCGCATGCGGAAGGTGAAGCCCTCGGCGCGGATGTCCTCCGCATGGAACTTCTTCCGGAAGAGATCGGTCAGGTGGATGTCCGCCTCCACCTCGTCGAGCAGCACCGCCCACTCCAGCGTGCTGTCGGCCCCGCTGAGCCGCAGTTCCTTCACGTGCACGACGCCCGGCCAGAGGCTCCAGGCCGACCCGTAGAACAGCGATGCGTCGGTCGGGTTGTAGCTGACGAGCCTCGCCACGAGCTTCGTGCTCAGCATGACGTTGCCGATGACGACGTAGCCGAGCCAGAGCGCGATCGGCAGGATCAACATCACCTTCAGCGCCTTGCTCATGCGCGGCCCGAGCCACCCTCTGAGGCCACGCGAAGACGTCACGGCGAAAGCTCCCGGCATGAACGGGCGGAACGCACGCGCCGTGCCGCCGAGCTGGCCCGCATCGCGGCCGGCAGGCGCTGGGCTCGCCGTAGCGATCTGCCCCGCGTGTGGCGGAGGTCGCCACGCGCGGCGCGCGAAAGTGCGCGATCTTGCCCGGATTTCCCGAGAAATGCTCTGTTCGCGGCGGTCGCCCCCGCCGGACCCGGCGGGCACCCCGATTGCTAACCCCGAGCGCCAACGCCGACCCTGGCGACCGCTGCGCTGCCGAGCCTGTCGCACGTCAGCCTCCGCTGGAGCCGAGCTCCAGCCAACCCCGAGGTCATCATGAAGCACACGGTCCATCACGACCTGAACGATGAAGAAGCCAAGAACGCCGTCCTGAGGGCGATGGAGCGGTATCGCGAGCGGTACGCGGAGTACGCGCCCTCGATGCTCTGGAGCGACGAGCGGCGGGCGGATCTCGGCCTGTGCTTCAAGGGGTTCCAGGTCGCGGGGCGGCTCGAGCTCCGGCCCAAGACCGTCGATGTCGAGATCGAGGTGCCGCTGCCGCTGCGCATGTTCAAGCGGATGGCGATCGCCGCGATCGACGCGGAGGTGCGGCGGTACATCGACGAGGCGCACCGCGAGCGGTCGCGGCGCGCTCATGGCGCGGCCCTGGGGGGAGCTGTCTGAGCGAGCCGCGCCATGCCGAGCGCCAGCACCAAGACCCCCCGAACCAGGCGCCGCCCGCGGAGCACGCCGCGCCGCGAGCGGCGCTCCGCCCCGAGCGGCGCCGTCGTCCGGCGCCGCGTCCGCCTGTCGGTCGAGACCGTCGAGACGGTCGAGCTCGCGCGCACCGCGGGCGAGCTCGCGGCGGCCGCGCCGCTCACCCCGTCGCCGGTCGAGTCCGCGAAATCGGCCGGGCTCCGGTACGTGAACGACGGCGAGCCGGGCATCTCCCGCCGGAAGGTGGGCAAGGGCTTCAAGTTCCTCGACCCCGAGGGTCGCCTCATCAAGGACGAGGCGACCCTCCAGCGGATCCGGCGCCTCGCGATCCCGCCCGCGTGGACCGGGGTGTGGATCTGCGAGAGCGAGCGCGGGCACATCCAGGCCACGGGCCGCGACGCGCGCGGCCGGAAGCAGTACCGGTATCACCCGCGCTGGCGCGAGGTCCGCGACGAGACGAAGTACGATCGCATGCTCGCGTTCGGCTCGGCGCTCCCGGCGATCCGCGCGGCGGTGGAGCGCGACCTCGCGCTGCCGGGGCTCCCGCGCGAGAAGGTGCTGGCGACCGTGGTGCGCCTGCTCGACGAGACGTCGATCCGCATCGGGAACGACGAGTATGCGCGCGACAACAACTCGTACGGTCTGACCACGCTCCACGACGAGCACGTCGAGATCAAGGGCGATCTCATCAAATTCCACTTCCGTGGCAAGAGCGGCAAGGAGCACGAGCTGACGGTGCGGGACCGGCGGCTCGCGCGCACCGTGAAGCGCTGCCAGGACGTGCCCGGCCACGAGCTGTTCCAGTACATCGACGGCGAGGGCCACCGGCAGCGCATCCACTCCGACGACGTGAACGAGTACCTGCGCTCGCTCGCGGGGCAGGAGTTCACGGCGAAGGACTTCCGCACCTGGACCGGCACGGTGCTGTGCGCGTCGTTCTTCTGCGAGATGGAGGTCGCCACCTCGGCCCGCCAGATGAAGAAGTGCGTGGCGCAGGTGATCGACATGGTGTCCGCCCGTCTCGGCAACACGCGCGCGGTCTGCCAGCGCTGTTATGTCCACCCCGCCGTGATCCGCGCCTACACCGAGGGGGCCTTGCAGGCCTTGCTGGAGGCGGAAGAGGCGGTGACGGACGAGGCGATCGCGGCGCTCCGGCCCGAGGAGGCCACGATGCTCCGGATCGTCCGCGGGTTCAGCGAGCGCGACGCGGTGCCGCTCGCCACCCAGCTCCGCGAGAGCGTGCGCGCGGTCAAGGCGCGGCGCGCCGGCAAGGCGCCGCGGGCCGACGAGGCGCGGCGAGCGGACAGGAGCGCGAAGCGTCCGAAGAGCGCGGCGCGCTCGAAGAGCGCAGCGCGCCCGAAGAGCGCGGCGCGACCGGACCGCGCAGCGCGTCCGAAGAGCCGCGTGAAGCGCCCGAAGAGCGCGAAGCGCGCGAGCGGGCAGCGGCGCGCCGCGGCCTGACCCGTCCCTGGTAGAACCCTAGCTCCCGCGCTCGTTGCGCCCGGCGCCGCGCCGCCGCGGGCAGCCGACGAGAGCGCCGTGTCCCTCCGTCACAGCGTGGCCATCTCGCCGGGGCATTGTGCCCCGGGCGCGGGGCGTTCTGCCGTCGATTTGTGAGCGGCTACGCAGACATCGCGCGATGGACGCGCCCGGTACGTTTCGTGTTCTGCGAAGGAGAAGCGAACGACGAGGACCCTCAGCCAAGGAGACATGCATGGCGAGCCAGAGGTTGGTCACCGAGATGGTGCGGACACGTGTGGAGGCCGAGGACGCCATCCGGCGTATCCTCGACCACGGACACTCGCGCAAGGACATCTGCGTCATCGTGAGCGAGGCCGCCCGCCGCCAGCACTTCTCGCGTTCGCGCGTGCAGGGCGCGGCCGTGCACGGCAATGCGCTCAGCTCGATCCTCGCCGCGGCGGGCGCGGGGCTCGTGGTGCCGGGGCTGCGGCTCGCGGTGGCCGGCCCCATCGCGGTGAAGCTCGACGACGCGAGCTCCGCCGGCGCGACGTCCAGCCTGAGCAGCGTGCTCGTCGACGCCGGCGTCCCGGAGCAGCGCGCGCCGGAGGTCGAGCGGCGCCTCAAGGAGGGGGCGATGCTCATCGGCGTGCTCGCGCGCGACGACGCGGACGCCGCGGCCGTGCAGGCGATCCTGCGCGGCGTCGGCGCCGGGGAGTCGTGCGGCACCAGCAAGGGCGCGCGCGTCTTCGCGACCCTCTGACGCCGCGCTCGGCCGCGCCGGCCGCGCCGGCCGCCGTGGCAACGCCCCCCACCGAGCGCCGCCAGGGCGCCAAGGACGCCAGGAGAGCCCAGAGCGTACCTCTCGCTTCTCTCCTGGCGTCCCTGGCGCCTTGGCGGCTCGAGCTCTCCTCGTCCTCTCCTCGTCGTCTCCCCCACCAGAACGCCTCGCTCCCGCGATGAGCCCGCTGCCGCACGAGCGGGAATCAGTACGGGTGGAACGGGGTTTGAATAGAATCCAGAGAGCTCAACCGAGGCCGCCCCGGTCTGAGACGTGGATTACCCCTGACGCAACGATGCCGTACGCTCTCTGCGGCGAGGTCGAACATCGGCGGTCTCGCATACGGTTCTCGCGCGGACGTAGGTCGCGCCGGCTGCTGCTCGGGAGGTAGGGAGGAGACGAATCGGCGTTCACCAGCAACCTCAGGAGAGTACCCATGGAACCGATCGCATTCGCAGACGAGAGCGTGGGCCTCGACGGCCTGATCGATGATGATTCGATCGAGCAGCTCAAATCGTTCTGCCGGGGCGAGATGTCCGCGGTGGAGACCTACCGTCAGGCGATCGCCGCCGCGCGCGAGGACTGGATGGTGCAGCAGCTTCGGGTCAACCTGGCGTCGCACGAGGCGCGGGTGCAGATGCTGCGCCGGCGGATCGAGGAGCTCGGGGGCGACCCGCCGTCGAGCTCCGGGCCATGGGGCGCGTTCGCCAAGGTGGTCGAGCGGACCGCGGTGGCGCTCGGCCACAAGACGGCGCTCTCGGTGCTGGCGGAGGGCGAGGATCACGGCCTGAAGGACTACCGGAACGACCTCGAGGAGCTCGACTGTGAGTCGCACGTCCTGGTGCGCGACGTGATCCTGCCGCAGCAGGTGTCGACGCTCCGGTCGCTGGCCGACCTCAAGCGCCAGCTGCCGTGACGCGGCCGGGCCCGGCGGATTGTTCCGGCAGGCGCGTCATGCGATACTTCCCGACGTATGGCCAAGGCTGCCCTGGACATCGCCCGACTGAGCCGCGACGAGCAGCTCGACCTCCTCGACGAGCTCTGGGCTCGCCTCGGGCGAGACCCTGACGCGTTCCCTCTCGGCGACGCGCAGCGCGTCGAGCTCGATCGGCGCCTTGACGAGCTTGAGACCGACGGTCCGATTGGGCTCACGTGGGACGAGGTCGTCGCCCAGGCGCGCGCACGGTCACGGTGATAACGTCGTGGTCTTCGTCGCGTGCTTTGACACGCGGCGAAGAACCGAGTTCTAGATCGGTTTTCGGCCGCGGCCGATACACCGTGCGTCGTCCCTCGTCCCTGTCTCTCGTCCCCGTCTTCCGTCTTCCGTCTTCCGTCTTCCGTGCTCGTCCTTCGTGCGCGTGCGCGTGCGCGTGCGCGATTCCCCGGAGTCAGCGCGCACGCGCACGCAGACGCGCACGGAGACGAGAGACGAGAGACGAGAGACGAGAGACGAGAGACGAGAGACGAGAGACGAGAGACGAGAGACGAGAGACGAGAGACGAGAGACGAGAGACGAGAGACGAGAGACGAGAGACGGGGACGAGAGGCGTCTGCATCGAACCCGAGTGAAAACCGCTTTAGAAGCGGAGGCGCTGAGGTCGGCGCTGGCGCTCGCGGGGAGAGCTCCCCCGCTCAGCCCTTCACGTCGTACTCCGCCTGGAGCAGCTTCGCGATCGTCGACAGCTGCATGTTCGACGTCCCCTCGTAGATCTTCCCGATCTTCGCGTCGCGGTAGAGCTTCTCGACCGGATAGTCCTTGGTGAACCCGACGCCGCCCATGAACTCGATGGACAACGACGCCGCCCGCTCGGCCACCTCGGACGCGAACAGCTTGGCCATCGCGGCCTCCTTCACGAACGGCTGACCCGCGTCCTTGAGCCGCGCGGCGTTGTAGACGAGGAGGCGCGCGGCCTCGATCTCCATGGCCACGCGCGCATACTGGAACTGCACGCCCTGGAAGCTCGCGATCGACTGGCCGAACTGCTTCCGCTCGCCCATGTAGCGCATCGCGTGCTCGAACGCCCCGGCGGCCAGGCCGAGCATCTGCGCGCCGATGCCGATCCGACCCTCGTTCAACGTCTCGATCGCGATCTTGTAGCCCTTGCCGACCTCGCCGAGCACGTTGCCCTCCGGCACCTCGCAGTCCTCGAGGACGAGCTCGCACGTGCTGGAGGCGCGGATACCGAGCTTGTTCTCCTTCTTGCCCACCGAGAACCCAGGGGACGTCCGCTCAACCACGAAGGCCGTGATGCCCTTGTACCCCTTCGACGGGTCGACGCTGGCGAACACGAGGAACAGCGAGCTCTCGTTCGCGTTCGTGATCCACAGCTTGCGGCCGTTCAGCACCCAGCGGTCGCCCTTGCGCTCGGCCCGGGCCGCGAGCGCGAACGCGTCCGAGCCGGAGCCCGCCTCGCTCAGCGCGTACGAGCCGACCCACTCCCGGCTCAGCCGCGGGAGATACCGCTCCTTCTGCGCGTCGCTGCCCCAGCGGAGGAGCGCGTTGGCCACGAGCGTGTTCTGCACGTCGATGAGCACGCTGACGCTCGGGTCGACCACGGCGAGCGCCTCGACCGCCAGGATCGCGTTGAAGAAGCTCGCGCCGGAGCCCCCGTACGACTCCGGGATCTCGATGCCCATGAGGCCGAGATCGAACAGCGGAGGGAGCAGATCGCGGTCGAGCGCGCCCTGCTCGTCCATCGCCGCCGCGCGCGGCGCGACGCGCTTCCGGGCGAAATCAAGCACCGAGTCGCGGAAGAGGCGCTCCTCGTCGGAGAGCTGGGTGAGCGGAGGTTGGGACACGACGGTTTCTCCTTGTGGGTCCATGGCGCGGCGCGGCGGAGGCGACCGCGGCGCCCACTATGCACCGCGAGGACCGCAGGCGAAAGCCGTTCGAGCGCGCCCGCCGCGCCCGCGGCGCCCTCCGCCGCGGGCCGGCTCATCCGTCGTATCGCTCCTCGCCGGAGGCCCGATCGTCCAGGCTGCTACGCGCTCTCCCCGGTCCCGGGCGCCGCGCGCGCTCCGCTGGGGGCGCGCCGCGCGGCGCGCCAGGGCTCACGCGCGCTTGCCGGCGGGCGCGTCGCGCCGGCGGCACCGGAGCAGCGTGTGGGCGAGGCCGAGGTGGTCGATCTCCGCGTCGACGGTGAGCCCGGCCTCCTCGATGCAGCGCTTGATGTCGGCGGCGCTGTACATGCGGCTGTTCCCGTTCGCGAGGCACGTGAAATACAGGGAAGAGCCGTGCAGGCAGTGGACCGCCACCTCGTTTTCCTGGCGATCCCAGAACGTGTCGAGGATCCAGAGCTCCGTCTCCTCCCCCATGGCGGCGCGCGCCCGCCGGAGGATCTGGGTGATGTCCGCCTCGGAGAAGCACACGAGGAACTGGCTCATCCAGATGGCGTCGAACCCCGTCGGGAACGCCTGCCCGTGATCGAGGAAGTCGATGGGCGTGCCCATGACGCGGCCGAGCAGGCCGTGCTGCTCCACGTTGACGCGCGCGTCCTCGAGCTGGCCCGGCAGGTCCAGGATCGTGACCCGCACGTCGGGGTCGTGCGTGCAACACTGGATCGCCCACCGGCCGGTGTTGCCGCCGATGTCGAGGAGCGTCTTCGGCCGCCGCTCGAACACGATGGGCAGCGCCTTCGGGAACGCCGAGTCGGAGTAGAGGTGATCGAAGGCGAACCAGCTCTCCCTCACCTTCGGCGGGAGCTCCGGGAGCGCCTCGTAGACCGTCGGCCAATCGCCGAAGACCTTCAGGCCCGCCGGCTTGCCGCCCTCGATCGCCTCGTCGAGAAAGCGCATGCCCTCGTAACAGACGTCATGGATGAAATCCATGTTGATACGGGTCATCCGGTCGTTCTCGACGATGAGCCCGACCCGCGTGATCGCGTAGCGCTCTTCACCTTCGCGCCCCCCTCGCCCGCCTCGCAGCTCTCCGTTGCCGCCGGCGAGCTCCACCAGGTCGAAGCTCAGGCTCGCCTCCAGCAAGGTCTTGGCCGCATAGGCCGAGAGACCGGTGTCCTGGGCCACCTCCGCCGCCGTCCGGCCGCCCTTGCCGGCGCGCTGGAGCGCCCTGAGCACGCCGCGGTTTCTCATGACCCGCGCCACCTGGAACATGACGGGCGCGAACGCGATGCGCTGGGCGGCGAGCATGGCGTCGAGGGTGGGATTCGGGGCGGGATCGTTCTTCATCGAGCTCCGGTCGTCGGGGATTGGGGAGGGCGAGGCTAGCGAGCGCCCTCGCGCTGGAGGAGGAGGGCGAGGCTAGCGAGCGCGCTCGCGCTGGAGGAGCAGGGCGAAGCCGCCGAGGCCCGTGAGCAGCGCGCACTCCGCCCGGCCCTCGTCGGCGAGCGAGATCCCCATCACGCCGCAGGCCAGGCCGAAGGCGAGGGTCGCGACGCCGAGCCGCCTCTCATCGGTCGGCCGGGCAGACGGAGAGGACGGTCGCGTGCGGTAGGGGCTTGCCACCCCGGGATGATACCACCGTCCCCGACGTCACAAGGACGCCGCGGCGATGTCGGTCAGCTCTTCGTCGGTGAGGGGGAGCGGGTTCGCCTTCATGCTGCTCGCCGCCCGGGCCTTCTGCACCAGCGCCGGGAGGTCCGCCTCGCTCACGCCGTAGCGCCGCAGGCCCGGGATCGCGAGGTCGCGGCAGAGCTCGCGGACCCAGGCGATCCCCTCCTCGGCGGCGGCCCCGGCCCGCCCGGTGACGAGCGCGGCGAGCTCGTCGAAGCGCGGCAGCGCCGGGTGCGCCGGGGCGCGGCCGCGCAGCGCCCGCAGGTTCACCTCGAGGACGGCCGGCAGGAGCGCGGCGCACACGGCGCCGTGCGGCGCGTCGAACGTGCCCCCCACCGGCGCGGCGAAGCCGTGGACCGCCCCGAGGCCGGCGTTCGCAAGGCAGAGGCCGCCGAGCAGGCTGGCCACGGCGAGGTCGTCCCGGGCCGGCGCGTCCGCGCCCTCGAGGACCGCGCGGCGGAGCGAGCGCGCCGAGCGGCGGATGCCCTCGCGCGCGAGGCCGTCGGTGAGCGGGTTGCTGCGGATCGACAGGAGCGGCTCGATGAGCTGCGAGAGCGCGTCGAGCCCGCTCGAGGCGAGCACCTCGGGCGGCGCGCCCGCGAGCAGGTCGGGGTCGATCACCGCGAGGCGCGGCAGCATGTGCGGGCTGCGCAGGCTCGCCTTCACGCCGGCCTCCCGCGACGCGAGCACCGCGTTGCGCGTCACCTCCGAGCCGGTGCCCGCGGTCGTCGGGATCGCCACGAACGGCGCGGAAGGCCGGGAGAGCGCCTGCCCCCGGCCGATGACCTCGAGGTAGTCGAGCGGGTCGCCGCCGTTCGCGAGGAGCGCGGCGATCGCCTTGCCGGCGTCGACCGCGCTGCCGCCGCCCAGGGCCACGACGACGTCGCACCGCTCGGCCGCGGCCCTCGCCGTGCCCTCGCGCGCGATCTCCACGGTGGGCTCGCCCGCGACGGCGAAGGTCACGGCGGCGATCTTCGCCTCGGCGAGCGCGGCGAGGAGCGGCGCGGCGCGGCCCGGGCGCTGCCCGGTGACGACGAGCGCCCGCGTCCCGCCGAGGCCCCGCACGGCCGCGGGCACCTCGGCGAGCTTGCCCGCGCCGAAGACGATGCGCGTGGCGGTGGCGAACTCGAAGGCGAGCTCGGAAGGCGCGGAAGGCGGAGGCGCCACGTCAATACCCCGCGTCGTCCGGGAAGACATTGACGTATTTCCGGCTGGTCCGCGGCTCGGCCATCATGTCGGCGACGGTGTCCCGCCACCGCTTGTAATGCTCCGTTTCCTTGTGCGCGGCCGGCGCCTCCTTGGTCCTGTAGACCTCGACGAGCACGAAGCGCGCGGGATCCTCGATGTCCTGGACGACGTCGAACCGGGCGATCCCCGGCTCCTTGACGCTCTCGCGCGCGTTGTCGAGCGTCGCCTGGCGGAAGGCGCCTACGTGCTCGGGTTTGACATGCACATGGACATGCACGATGAACAGGCTGCTCTGCATGCGCGCAATCTAGCTCGGTCGCGCTGCCGCAGGAACCCGGCTCGTGACGCGCGGGCGCGCGGGGCCTCTCGGCGTCACCTGGCCTGGCCGCGCCGCGCCCGCGCGCGGCCCGCGCGACCGCGTGAGGCCCCCGCGCCCCCGTGAGGCCCGCGCGCGCCGCCCCGCCTCGCGCGCCATCGGCAGAGCGCCTTCGCCCCCTGCGTCCACTCCCGACTTGGCCCGGCCGGCTACGGCGTTACGATCCCCGTGAATCGGCGGGTGGCCGGCAGGTGTCGAGTCCATCTGCGCCGCGAGCGAGGAAGGTCGATATGGCGGATCCGACCACGGAGAGCCCGCAGCCCGACGCTGCGCGCTCCATCGCGCTGGACTCCATCGAGTTCGTGTCCGATCACGGTCTCCTGAAGGGCTGCGAAGGAGGGACCGGCTGGCAGAACGCAGGGGAGCCGTGCCCCGAGCCCGAGTGGACGCCGGAGCGGTCCGTCCCGGTGTCGATCTCGATGGGCCGGACCGTCGTCATCCGGCTCGGGCTCTCGCCGAGCGGCGGCGCGTCCGCGGCGCCGGTCGAGATCCGCGGCGTCGGGCCGGCGGGGATCACCTTCGAGAGCGCGGGGCCCGCCGCCTTCGGCTCGCCCGTCGAGCTCTCGTCCTCGCGAAAGATCGAGAGGAGGATCCAGAAGCTCAACCTCAACCTGAGCTGGTCGGCGGGCGGAGGAGCCACGCTGTCGCCCGGTCGCACCTCGAACGTCGTTTATGTCACGATGGGCAGACCGCTGACCGACAGGCAGGAGGTCTGGCAGGAAGACGGGGTGACCCTGAAGCGGATGGACAGGGCGGTCTCCTGGGTCGCGCCGCTCAACACCCTCGATCCACACGAGATCGTCGCGTCGATCATGGCCCGATTCCCGACGTACACGCTGGTGCCGAGCCCCAGGGTGCCCCGGGAGTACCACCACCCGACGTACCTGAACGACCAGGGCGGGGCCTGGGCGATGACCGATTACGTGGAGGAGACGGGCGAGTGTCAGGCGATCGTCCGCCTCCTCCGCGGCATGCTGCGCCAGCTCGGGATCCCCGGGCGGACCCGGATCCTCGTGGTCTGGGGCGATCCCAACGTGGGCGGCGGGCGCAAGACGCTGTCGGCCGATCTGGAGGAGCAGCCGTGGGCGGGGCTCGACACGACGCAGGTCGTGGGGGGCCGCGTGTGGCGCGCGGCGCTCATCGACGGCCCGGTCGAGGAGGGGAAAACGTACCCCGCCTCCCATACGCGCCTCCCCGACGGGACGCTCAGCCCCGGGCTCAACCGGTACGAGGCGTGCCTCGAGTTCGCGCACCGCGGCGTGACGCGGTACTACGCGGGCGGCGCCGGGGTGTTCGACAGCGTGGAGCCGATCCTGGGCGTCTTCTGGGGGCTCATCTGGTTCAGCTCGGCGCCGAACGAGGGGTTCCGCGTCGAGAAGATCGTGGCGACATACCGATAGTCCGGAGGTCTCGATGAACGCGCAGGAATGTCTCACGCAGGAGGTGGACGCGAAGGTCGCGACGTGGCTCTCGGCCGTGTCGCGCGTGCCGCCGGGCGGCTTCACGCCGGTCGCGCGGTTCGACGACGTGCCGGCCCAGGCGCGCGCCGACTCGCTCTACTGGTGCGATTCCATCTTCAGGAGCGAGCTCAACCCGCACAACGAGGCGGTGGGGGCGCGCCACGCGCTCCACGCCGCCACGGACGACACGCCCGATCTGCTCCGTCACGAGTACACCGCGGGCGGGCTCGGGCTCACCGTCACCGAGGGGCGCAATTTCGTGCTCGTCCAGGTCGACCGCGCGAGCGTCGATATCCTCGCTCTGTGCGGCACGGACCGCGCCGCCGCGGCGCGCCGTGTGGCCGAGGCGATCTTCAACACGGGCATCGAGTCGGACACGGTGGGCGTCCCCATGAACTCCGGCCCGGTGGGCTGCCCCGGCGACATGCCCGAGCTCGAGGAGGGGGTGACGGTCGCGAGCAATCCGGCCGTGGATCCGGAGCGGCTCGCCTGCTGGAAAGACCGCACGGAGTGCGGTGTTCAGGGCGGGAGGCTCTATTTCCTCTGCTACAAGAAGTCGTCGCAGCGCGCGGGGTTCGCCAACCCTTGGCAATGGTTCGACGACCAGCGGACCGGGGTCGGGTGACGCAGGGAGAGGCGTGAGGCGGCGGAGGAGAGCGAGGTAGGGGAGGGGAAGCGGGGCGGCGGGGGAGCAGGAGGAGGAGAGGGGGAGGAAAGGAAGGAGGGGGGAGGAAAGGAAGGAGGGGGGCATAGGCGAGAGCAGGAGCGCGCTGCGCCGGTATTGCGTCTGCGCGCCGCGCGCGGGATGTTGCGCGGGTGGCGGGAGCACAGCAGCCCAGGGTGTTGATCTTCCCAGGCGGCTCCGCGGGCGCGGCGCAGGCGCTCGCGGCCGCCCGCGGCTACGTCGCGGCTGTGGCCCGGGACATCGAGGCCGGCCTGGACCTCCTGGCGACCCAGCCGTTCGACGTGGCCGTGATCGGGGCGGAGGGGCCGCTCCGCGAGGCGCTCGCGCTCTGCCGGCGGCTGCGCGCGGCGCCGGGCGGAGATCGCGTGGCCGTGGTCGCCGTCACCGGGAGCGCCGGCGCGGCCACGGCGCTGCTCGAGGCGGGCGCGACGGTCGTGGCGGACGCGAGCGAGCCGTCGATCGCGATCCAGCTCGACGTGGCGGTGTGGTGGACGCGGCGGCCGTCGGCGCACGTGGCCGGCCGGGCGCCGGCGGAGCGCGCGCTGCTCGAGCGCGCGGCGCGCTCCTTCCGCGACGCGTCCACCGAGGTGATCGGCCTGTTCGTGTGGGACGCGGCGGGGGGCATCCTCGACGCGAACGACGCGTTCCTCGGCATGATCGGCTACGCGCGCGAGGACGTCGAGGCGGGCCGCCTGAACTGGGTGGCGATCACGCCGCCCGAGCTCCGCGACGCGGACCAGCGCGCGCTCTCGGAGGTCCTGAAGCACGGGATCTGCCCGCCGTTCGAGAAGGAGTTCCTCGCCCGCGACGGGCGGCGCCTGCCCGTGCTCATCGCCCCCGCCCTGGTCGAGGGGTCCCGCGATCGCGGCGTCTGCTTCATCGTCGACATGACGGCGCGCAAGGCCGCCGAGGACGCGCTCCGCGCGAGCGAGGAGCGCATGCGGCTCGTCGTGCGCGCCACGAGCGACGCCTTCTGGGACTGGGACCTCTCGTCGGGGCGCGTCACCGGGAGCGAGCGCATGCGCAGCTTCTACGGCACGGGCGGCGCCGACATCGAGGAGGACGCGGTGTGGTGGTTCGAGCGCGTCCACCCCGACGATCGCGACCGCGTGATGAACGGGCTCCGGCGCGCGATGGAGGGGAGCGGCGGCACGTTCGAGCTCTGGTACCGGTGCGTGCTCGCGGACGGCAGCTACGCCGACGTCCACGACCGGGGCATCGTCATGCGCGACGCGTGCGGCAGGGCGTACCGGATGCTCGGCGCCGTGTCCGACGTCACCGAGCGCCGGCAGCTGGAGGCGCGGCTCCTGCTCGCCGACCGCATGGCCTCGCTCGGCACGCTCGCGGCCGGGGTGGCGCACGAGATCAACAACCCCCTCGCGTACATGGTCGCGAACGTCGATTTCGCGCGCAAGGAGCTCCGCCAGAAGGGCGCCGCCGCGCGCATCGACGCGCTCCTGTCGGCGCTCGACGAGGCCGCGGAGGGCGGCGCGCGCGTCCGGCACATCGTGAGCGGCCTGAAGACGTTCTCGCGCGCCGACGACGGCGAGCTCGGCCCGGTCGAGGTCGATCGCGTGATCCAGCTCGTGCTGCGGATGGCGCAGCAGCAGATCCGGAGCAAGGCGCGGCTCGTCGTGGAGCTCGGCGCCGTGCCGCCCGTCCACGCGAACGAGGCGCAGCTCGGGCAGGTCATCCTGAACCTGCTCGTGAACGCCGCCCAGGCGCTGCCGGACGGGAAGGAGGCGGAGAACGAGATCCGGATCACCGCCGCGCCCGCGCCGCCCGGCCGCGTGCGCATCGAGGTGCGCGACACCGGGCCGGGGATCGCGCCCGAGCTCCGGAGCCGCATCTTCGACCCGTTCTTCACGACGAAGCCGATCGGGGAGGGGACGGGGCTCGGCCTCGCGATCTGCCACGGCATCGTGACGAGCTTCCGGGGCGAGATCGCGGTGGAGAGCGAGGTCGGCAAGGGCGCGTGCTTCCGCGTGCTCCTGCCCGCGTGGCGCGCGGACGCCGGCGAGGATCGCGACGGCGCGCCGGGCGACGGCGACGAGGTCCCCGAGGAGGCCGCGCAGTAGCGTGGCGCGCCGTCCTCGACGGAGAGGCGTCGACGGAGAGGGGCGAGGCCTCGCCCGTCGAGGCCTCTCCGTCGAGGACCTCGCGCCGGGCTCGTGCGGGCTGCGCGCCGCTTCGTGGGACTGTCCGCTTGCGGCGGCGGTTGCGCGCGCTCAAGGTGCTTCACGGGCCCCATGAACGCTCGATCGGTCAGGGCCGCAGCTGGGCTGCCCGGCGGAGCAGCGGGAAGGGAGCGCGCCGCGCGGCGCGGTCCGGTGGTGAGGTTCGAGGATGATCGAGAAAACGGGCCGCATCCTGGTCGTCGAGGACGATCTGGACATCAGGAGCATCCTGTCGCAGCTCCTCGCGTTCGAGGGCTATCAGGTCGAGGAGGCGGCGGACGGCGCCGAGGCGCTCGCGATGCTGCGCAAGGACGGGCCACCCGCGCTGATCCTGCTCGATCTGATGATGCCGATCATGGATGGATGGCAGCTCCGCGCCGAGCTCCAGCGCGATCCTGCGCTCTCGTCGGTCCCGGTGGTCATCGTGTCCGCCGACGTGCGGGCCGAGCAGGAGGCGTCGCGGCTCTGCGCCGCGGGGCTCCTGAAGAAGCCGCTCCAGATCGAGCCCCTGCTCGAGCTGGTCCACCGCATCTGCGGCGCGCCGGCGCGGTGAGCCGGGCGGGCCGGGACGCCGTGTCGGCGGATCGCATCCGTCGTTGACGCTCACCCCGCTCGCTCGTCGCTGCGCGCCCCTCGCCTCGGCCCTCATGGGTTCGTCCGTCCGCGCGCATGCGCTCACCTCTCGGCCTGAACACCGCGCTCGACGGACAGAGATCGCGTCAGGTGAGCAACGGTATTGGTCGGTGTGTGTTCTGTATCGCATCAGCGCGTGAGTCGTCGTTCCAGGATTCGTCGCTTGTGCTCATGTGCCCTTGACAGAACGGAGCTCGATGTGATGGCGTATCCCGCGGGGGAAGAATGTACCTTCGGATGCCTGCCACGCCGCATCGCCTCCGCCGAGCCGGCGTGCGCGTCGCCCCTCGCCGACGAAGCACGCGCTGGGTGGAGATCGGGCTCTCGGTGGGAGTCGCGTCCCTGCTCTCCGCCTCGTGCGCGCCGGAGGAGCCCGGTCGGCCCGAGGATGCGATCGTCCTCGGGGCGCTACTGCCCTTCTCCGGCAGCGAGTCGGCCATCGGCCGCAACCTCGAGCAAGCGATGTTGCTCGCGGTCCAGGACCTGAACGCCGCGGGGGGGCTCGACGGGCGGCCGTTCCACCTCCGGAGCCGAGACAGCCACTCCAGCTCGGAGCGCGGGTTCGATCAGCTGCTCCACCTGCTCTACACGGATGAGGTCGATTACCTGATCGGGCCAGAAGAGAACTCGCTCGCCACCAAGAGCGTGCAGGAGGTGAAGCTGGCCGACGCGTTTCAAATGCTGCCGGGCTATGCCGCGCCCCCCGTCGCGCGCAGCGAGGCGGACGGGGGCTGGATGCGGCTCGCCCCTTCCTCGTTCCACGTCGGCTGCACGCTGGCGCGCATCGCCTTCGACGACGGCGTCTCCACCGTCAACACCCTGGCCGCGTGGGACGACTACAACACCAGCGTCAGCAGCGAGTTCACGACCCACTTCGCGGCGCTCGGGGGGAGGAGCCTCGCCTCGGTGACGTTCAGGCCGGGCCAGCAGACGTATGCGAGCAAGATCGAGTCCGCCTTCGGCGCGAAGGCAGGCCGGACGCTCCTGGCCGCGTATCCCCGCACCGGCTCGACCATCGTGACCGAATGGACCGTCTTCGGGCGCCCGGGCACCTGGTTCCTCGGTCCCGCGCTGCGCACCGAGGTGCTCCTCGCCAACATCCCGACAGGCACTCTCGACGGACACGTCGGGGTGTCGCCGTCGCTCAGCCTGCGGAGCGAGTGCCGCGCGACGGCCGAGAACCAGGGGGCGCTCGACTGCGCGACCGGGAACGCCGATGCCTTCATCGGCCACTTCTCCAGCGGGTGGGGCGGCGAGGCGCCGCTGCCCGCGGCGCACTTCTATTACGACGGCGTCGTCCTCATCGCGATGGGCCTCGTGTACGCCCAGGCGAAGACCGGGGAGGTCCCGACCTCGGGGCACGCGCTGCACGAGATCATCCGCGAGCTCAACGACCCGGCCCACGAGGCGGCCTCGTGGCGCGACCTCCCGGCGGCGATGACCAAGCTCCGCGCGGGCATCCCGCTCCGCTACGTCGGCGCAGCCGCCGAGTACGAGTTCGATAAATACGGGGCGAACAGGCATTACTTCATGCAGCTGTGGACCGTCGACGGCGACGCCTTCGTCGATCTCGACCCCGTCCCCGTCGGCTGCTTCCCCGGGTGACGGGCCCGCTGCCCGATCAGAGCTTCACGTAAGGATTCCGCGCATGACCGGATGAACCACGGACCGCAAAGGGGGTCTCATGAACAGGATTGGACGACGCTGGTGGGCGGCCTTCGGGCTCGCGTTGATGACGGCGGCATGTGGATCGGGCGACACCACCGGCGAGGGCGAGGAAGCCGCGCCCATCAAGCGCGCGCCGACGCCCGAGAGCGAGTTCACCGCGATGGAGATCGAGGCGACGCTCGACGCGCTCGTCGCCGAGATCAACGAGGGCGCCGTCGAGCCGATGCAGATGGCGATCCTGCTGAAGTCCCTGGGCGGGTTCTTCACGCCGATCACCACGGGGGCGAACCGGGCCATGAGCGAGCTCGGGGTCACGGGGAACGTGGTCGGGCCCAGCGGAGCGGGGGGCACTCAGCAGCAGAGGGCGGAGGCCCAGAATGAGCAGATTGGACAGGCGGTGACGGACGGCGCCGAAGGGATCGGTATCTCGCCCTTCGGCGATGCCATCGCGGCCGGCATCGACGCGGCCGTCGCCGACGGGGTTCCTGTGGTGACGCTCGACACCGACGCCAAGGGCTCGAAGCGCTCCATCTATGTCGGGACCATCAGCGAGGCGGCCGGTGAGACGGCAGGAACGACCCTGCGCGATCTGCTGCCCGGGACGCCGGGGACGGTGGTGATCCACGGCAACGTCGACCCGTCCTGGCTCGACGGGCTGAACCGAATGCAGAGCGCCCGGGGCGTCCTCGAGAAGGCCGGTTACAAGGTCGTTGTGCGTCAAGTCACCTGGGGCCCGAACGGGGAGGCCGATGACGTCGCGGAGATGAGGACCTTCATCGAGACCGCTGACCCGCCCGTCGTGGGGCTGCTCGGCCTGCACGACATCTCGTACCGGTGCGCGATGGCCGCGGAGGCCGCGGGCCGGACGGACCTCCCGGTCGTCGCCTTCGACTACGACCTCAAGACCGTCGAGTACATGCGTCAGGGGCTCATCAGCGCGACGCACACCCAGCGGCAGTACTACGCGGGGTACCTCGTGCCCTACATCCTCTACGGCATCAGGACCATCGGCCTCGATGCGACCAAGAAGGCCCTCGCCCCGCAGATGTTGGACGACAGCCGGCTCGACGTCGGCCTGGACGTGGTGCTGTCGACCAAGGTCGACGAGTACAACCTCTTCCTCGACTCGCTCGGCGCGACTCAGTAGCGGTGACGTAGCTCGAGGAAGACCTCGCGCGGCGAGAGCGGGTACTCGAAGCCCGAGAACCCGGGGTCCGGACCGGTGGCGCCGAGCAGGTTCTTGGCGCGGAGCGCCACCGTCGTCTCGTGACCCGGAATCACCCACAGGTTGCGCGCCACCAGGCTGGCGTTCCACAGGAGATACGGCGGCAGGTCGAAGCTGCGGCCGTTCTCCAGGATGCTCGCGTCCGCGGCGCGACGCGGGCCGACGACGATCCCCTGCGTCGAGAGCTCCAGCGGCAGGGAGCTCGGCGACGGCAGCTTCACGTACGCGCCGGCCCGGGCGACCCAGGTCGGGTAAGCGACCATCGCCGGACCGACCAGCTCGGCCTGATAGCCCACCTGGCCGGAGTCCCGGGTCGAGTGGACCGTCTCGAACGACGCGTAGCCGCCGAGGTCGTCGCCGCGCCGCACCTCGGCGCGCGTCGCCCAGAAAACGGACGTCTGGCTGGCGAGGTTCTCGGCCGTCTGGTTGATGCCCCGCGGGACGAACTCTGCCTTGTCGTTCAGGCGGCTGTAGGACACGCTCGTGCTCGCCGAGGCCCAGGCGGTCGGCCGCCATGTCACCTCGGCGTCCACGGTGTGGATGCGCTGAGGCTTGAGATCCACGTTCCCGATCACGTCGCCCGGGACGAGGGGCTCGGCGTAGAGCAGATACGGGGAAGGCGCCTTGAAGGCGCTGCCGTACAAGAGCTTCGCCACGACCGTCTTCCCGAGGTGCGACGTCGCCCCGAAGCGGCCGGTCATCTGATTGCCGTATTTGCTGTGGCGATCGTAGCGGAAGCCGCCGGTCAGCTTCAGCCAGGGATCCAGCACCTTGAGGTTGGCGCTGAGCAGCGCCCCGACGTCGACCAGCTCGGCCGAGAGCCGCTCCCGCTCCGGCGAGCCGAACGCCTCGCCCGTGAGCTTGCTGATCCGGCGGAAGGACGGCAGGTCCTCTTTGTCGTAGATGGACTCGAGGTTCAAGATCACGTTGAACCGGTCCCACGGAACCCACCGGAGCTCGACGCTGGCGTCGACGCCGCGGTAGGCCATGCGCCGCTCGATGTAGTACCAGCCGCCGGCGACGTCCACGCGGTCGCCCGGCAGGACGCCGCCCTGGAAGTACATGCCCTGCACCGCGAACGCGAGCTCTCGGTTCAGCTGGAAGAGCCCGTCGAGCGCCACGCGGCGCTGCTGCAGGCTGATCACGGTGCCGGCCTCGCGCCCGAAGGCGTCCGTTCCGCCGGTGAGCTGCGCCCATTGCGCGAAATCGCCGCCGCGCCGGAAGCCGGACCAGTACGCGCTCAGCGCGAGGTGGTGGCCGCGGCTCGGATCGCGGAACGCGATGCGCGAGCCGACCACCCCGGAGAGGCGCTCGAGGTTCTGGGCGTCGATGCGCCCGTCGTTGTACGTCGGGACGCGGGGGGCGGGGGACTGGTGAGGCATCTCCAGGCCGCTCCGATCGTCGAGCTCACCCGCGGCCGAGATCATCATGTCGAAGCGGCCGCTGCTCCAGCCCCCCACCACGTCGAGGCGGCCGCTCGGGTGATCCTTCGTCACGCCGGCGTGCACCGTGCCGTCGACGAAGGGGATGTCCTCCGGCGACAGCGTGATGACGTTGACGACGCCGAGGAACGCGTCCGCGCCGTAGAGCGCCGACGCCGGGCCGCGCACGACCTCGATCTGCTTGATGGCCGACAGCGGGATCAGCTCGGTGCCCAGCCAGTTGCCGCTGGTGGTCCGGAACGCCACCGACCGACCGTCGATCATCACCTTGATCCCGCCGCTCTCGGCGCCGAGCCCGCCCGTCATCCCCTGCACGCCGGCGTTCGGCAGGATGTGGTCGTCCACCAGGTAAAAGCCGATGACGTGCTGGAGCGCCTCGCCGACGCTCTTGTACCCCCAGCGCCGGATCTCCTCGGCGGTGATCGCCGTCACGAGCGCGGGCGCGTCGTCGAGGGTCTCCAGCGTCTTGCTGGCGGTGGACACCTCGACGTCGAGCAGCCGCAAGAGGTCGACGCCCTCGAGCGCGTCGTTGCGCTGCGCTTCCCCCGCGGACCTCGGCTCTCCCGGCGCGGTCGCGGCCGTCGGCTGAGCCCACGCGGCGCTCGGCGCCGCGGCGAGCGCCAGGGCAACAATCCACTTGGTATCGAGCGAGGCAAAGGTCATGCGGGTACGCTTCGTTCTGAGCCTGCTGCCATGGTGGAATCGGGCCAATCGTCAGCTCGCCTTGGCGGTGGCGGCGAGCTCCTGCCTCAGGGCGACGCTGACAGAATCGAACTCCTGCCGTAGCCGCGAGAGGTCACCCCTCCGCGGCAGATCGCCCTCGCGGGCGGCGAGCTGGATCTTCTCCGCCAGCTCGGCGACGCGCGCCGCGCCGATCGACAGCATGCTGCCTTTCAGCTTGTGCGCGCTCGCCATCACCTCTTTGGTCATGGCCTCCTTGAAGGCCGACTCCAGGCTGTCGAGCTGACCCGGCACGTTCTTGAGGACGAGCTCGATCAGCTTCCGCGACCGCGGGACCTCGGGGTCGAGGACGGGCAGGACCGCCGACGGCCTGTCGGCCTCGGGGAGCTGCGGGCCCGGCTCCGGCTCGTCCCGGTTCAGCACCACGTGCCGCCACAAGGTCTTCTGCAGCGACTGAGGTCGCACCGGCTTGGCCAGGTAGTCGTCCATCCCGGCGGCGAGCACCCGGTCCCGCTCGCCCACGAGGGCGTGCGCCGTCAGCGCGATGATCACCGTGTGGCGCCCGATCCCGCTCTCCCATTCGCGGATCTTCTGGGTGGCGGTGTACCCGTCCATGACCGGCATCTGGCAGTCCATGAGGACGGCGACGTACTGCTTTTGCTTGACGCACTCGAGCGCTTCCAGGCCGTTGCTGGCGGTCTCCACGCGCAGGCCCAGCTGCTCCACCTGCTCCATCGCGACGTAACGGTTGATCTCGTTGTCGTCGACGACCAAGACGGGGAGCTTGCTCGCGATCCGGCCCGGCTCCACGCCGGGCTTGCTGACGGGCGCGGCCGCGGCGCCCGTCAGCGCGCTCTGCAGCGTGTTGTAGAGCTCGGAGACGCGGAGCGGCTTGGGGAGCTGCGTGACGACGCTGGACTCCAGCCCGCTCAGCGCCACGCTCGAGCCCATGTGGTAGAGCGCCACGATCGGCAAACGGTGGAGCCCCGGCACCGACTGGACGGTCCGGACGAACTGCTCGAGGCCGAAATCGTCCATCTGGGCGCCGACGACGGCGGCGCTGAACGGCCGCTGCTCGAGCAGCCCGAGCTCCAGCCGGTTGATCGCGTCTCTCCCGGAGGTCGTGGCCTCGGCGTCGAAGCCCCAGGCCACGAGGTGCTCCACGACGACGTCGCGCCAGCTCTTGCTGATCTCCACGACGAGCGCGCGGCGCCCGCTCGCCCACTCGGCCGACCGGATCTGCTCGGCCCCCGACGTGACCCCGACCTTGATCGTGAACCAGAACCGGCTGCCCTGCCCCGGCGTGCTGTCGACGCCGATCTCGCCGCCCATGGCCTCCACCAGGTGCTTGCTGATCGCGAGGCCCAGGCCGGTGCCGCCGTGCTTGCGGACCAGCGAGCCGTCCACCTGCGTGAAGGCGGAGAAGAGCTTCTTCTGGTCGTCGGCGGCGATGCCGGGGCCCGTGTCCACGACGGCGACCTTGACCATCGCGGAGGCCTTGTCCTGCTGCGGCGTGCTCGCGTCGATCAGCACCTCTCCGCGCTCGGTGAACTTGATCGCGTTGCCGACCAGGTTCGTGAGCACCTGGCGGAACCGGTCGGGGTCGCCCACGACGCCGGTGGGGACGCGGCGCTCCACGCGGTACACGAGCTCGATGCCCTTCTCGTGCGCCTGGCTCGCCATCAGCTCCGCGACCTCCTGCACCACGAGGCGCAGGTCGTAGGACACGTGCTGCGCCACGTACTTGCCGGCCTCGAGCTTCGAGAAGTCGAGGACGTCGTTGATGATCGCCATCAGCGTGTTCGCGGAGGCGTCGACGGTCTCCACGTAACGCCGCATCTTGCCGTCGAGCGCCTGGCTCTGCATGAGCCGGATGACCCCGAGGATGCCGTTCATCGGCGTCCGGATCTCGTGGCTCATGTTGGCGAGGAACTCGCTCTTCAGCCGCGACGCCTCGAGGGCCTGCTCGGTCTTGACGCGCAGCTCATCGAAGGCCTGCTCGTTGGCCTCGACCATGCTGTTGAACGCGGCGCCGAGCAGCTCGAGCTCGTCGCCGCTCGAGATCTGCACGCGCTCCCAGCTCTTCCGCGCCGTGCCGGTCGACTCGGCGAGCGGCGCGTTCGAGCGGAGCCCGGTGGCGATGGCCCCCGCGGCCGAGCGCAGCGCGAGCAGCGGCTCCGTGATGTGGACCGCGACGCGCTTGACGAGGAAATAGCTCGCCGCGACGCAGCCGAGGATCAGCGCCACGATCAGGCCGAGCGTGGTCGCGAGCCGGCTCCTCGCGACCTCGCGGGCGTGGGCCATCCGCTCGGCGACGCTCTTCGTGCTGATGCCGTAGATCACGGTCCCGGCCTGGGTCCCCTCGGAGACGACCGGGGCCGAGACCTCGAGGACGTCCACCCCGCCCATGGGGTTCGCCCGCCGCTTCAGCGCCGGCCGGGGCTGGTGCTCCGTGCTGATGCCGAGCGCCTGCAGCTCCTTCGCCGTGAGGGCCGGCGCGTCCTTCGCGGCGCTCGCGGGGCCGAGCCCGCTCGCGGCCCAGACGCGGCTCTCCGAGTCGATGAACAGGCCATACGCGATGTCGCTGTTCTCCGACACCGTCTGGTAGATGAGCGCCTTGACGTCCCCGAACAGGTTGTCCGCCACCAGGCTGCGCAGCGCCAGCGACTGATTGAAGCCGAGCAGGCGCGCCTTCTCCTCGAGGCTGGCGAGGAGCTCCTGCTCGCGCGTGGCCTGGACCTCGCGATCCGTGGAGTAGATGAGGGCGCCGCTCGACAGGAGCGTGGCGCCGCCGAGGAGCAGGAGCGCGCCGAGGATCAGGCGCAGCAGCTTGTTACGGAGCGAGCCGTGGGCGTTCGAGGTGGGCATGACTCAGCGTGGACGCCGCGACGAGGCGGGCGGGGGCACGGAGACGGTCGTCACCGACGAGGTCGCGCCGCTCTTCGCGGCGCGCGCGGCCACCGCGCGCTCGACCGCGGGCGCCAGGGCGACGTGCAGCTTGGATTTCGAGACGATGCCGTCGGCGCCGACCTTCTCGCCGATCGCGCTCAGCTGCTCGACGTCGCAGCCGGAGACGAGGATGATCCCGAGGTTCGAGAGGTGCGCGTTCTCCCGGAGCAGCTTGGCCAGCTTGTCGCCGTTGATGGTCGGCATGTTGATGTCGAGCGCGACCACGGTGATGCCGTCCCGCTTGATGACCGACGTCGCGCCGATGGGCGTGGCCAGCTCGGAGACGACGTAGCCAGCCCTGACGAGGACGTTGCACATCGCCTCGCGGGCGATCTCGTCGTCGTCGATCACGAGCACCCGGATCACGAGCGCAGCCTCCGGGGCAGACGCATCACCGCGCGACGCCCCCGCCGCGGAGAGGCCAGAGAGGCCCAGCGATGACCTTGGAGGGCGCGAGCCGACCCGCAGCTTCGGGGACCTGTGTGCATTTGAATAGGCAACGGCATGGCGTCTCCAGTCCCCCTCCGAACCGCGGTTATCGACCGACGAGAAAGTCAACCTTTCCGAACTGGCTGGAATCGAGGCCGAAGCGCCGTGCGAGCCGCACGTCGACCAGGCGCTTCACGGAGATGGGCAGGCGGACGTCCGACGCCCGGAGCTTCCAGTCCGCGTCCCCGAGCTCGTAGAGGAGATCCGCCGCCTGCAGCGTGAGCGCCTGCGTATCGGGGATGGCCGCGAACGTCCCGAACTCCGCGTGCTCGTTCACGAGCGAGCGCACCGCCACGACCACCGGCGCGCCGAGCCGATCCACGTACGGCAGCCAGACGTCGGTGAGGAACGTCGGGCTCAACAGACCATTATCGTTCGGCAACCAGATCGCGTCAACCTCGGCGCGCTGGAGTCTCACCAGCGCGGCGCGGAGGTCCTGGACGCGCGGCTTGTTCGAGAGCTCTTGCTTTACGAACGCGAGCTTCTCCACCTGCATCAACGATTCTTGCCGGGCGATGTGGCTGGCGAAGCCCTGGCGGTACACGACGCCGACCTGGCGGACGTCGAGGCCCAGCGTGCGAAGCCCCACCATGGCCGTGACCGCCGGCACCTCGTACGAGATCGCCACCGAGTTGGGGACGGTGCGCTGGAGCTCCTCGGCGAAGGACGCCATCAGGATCAGCGAGACCGGCGGTGTCGGGGTGGTGCGCACCCAGCTGCGGTACAGGAGCACCGTCGAATTGTTGACCAGCACCACGGCGCGCGGGCGATCCCTCGAGACGATCCGCCCCACGGCCTCGGGGCTCGACTCCTCGATGCGCAGCGGGGATATGGTGACACGGTATTCGTCGGAGAGCTCGACGCGGAGCGACTTCAGCATGTCCTCGAGCTGCGAGTCCGCGGGAGCGATGATGGAGATGACGGGCTTGCCGTCCGGAGGCGGCGCCTCGGAGAGCGGGGCCGGATCTCTCGCGGCCTGGGGGGACGGGCCCGGCGAGCAGCTCAGGGGCAAGAGGAGCCCGAGCAGGGTGGAGGCTCGCCAGAGCGAGCGCGTACCGCGCGGACGCGTCGATCTCATCGCCATTCGTCCACCCCCAGATCCGCCAGCACGTGCTTCGGGAGCCTCCGGATCGCGCCCTCGATCGATTGACGCTCGCTCAGGAACGTGACCGCCACAAGCCCGACCTTGGCGGTCGAGAGACTCAGGATGGTGAAGCTCATCTTGCTCTTGGACTCGAAATCGGCGCGGAACCGCTCCGGCAGGAGCACCGCGTCGGCCGTTTGAAACTGGAGCAGCTGCAGCAGATCTTCGATCTTCGTGACGCGCTGGACCTCCGGCGCGTCGTTCACGCCGAGCAGGCCGGCGACGAACCTCGGGAGCGACTTTCGCTCGACCAGGTCCACCATGCCGTACCGGAAGGAGGAGAGCATGTCCCTGGCCAGCAATTTCGTCGAGACCAGGAGGTATTGCTCTGCGTCGCTCCCCGCCCTCAGGCCCTGGAGGTCGACGGCCCGGTTGAGCGACGTCAGGACCGGCCTGGGCGACAGCGCCGCGTTCGGCGGGCTGACCTCGAGCGCCGTCTTGAAATCGCTCAGCTTGCCGAACACCGTCACGTCGACGCCGGGCATCGCGTCCTCGATCTTCTGCTCGAGCGCCCGAGCGCGAAGCGGCGTGACGGCATAGACATAGAGCGTGGCCTCGGGGCCGGCCGTCAGCGGCGAGCTGAGCAGCAGGAGACAGCTCCCGAGGAGCAGCGCCGCGGCGAGCAGCGCCGCCGGCGCGCGCGGGGGCTGGACGGCCCGGCGTGGGCGGAGCCATGCCCCGGCCAGCCGGGCGCGAGCGGCGAGGAGCTCGGCGATGCGGCGCAATGTCCCCGGCCGGACCGGCGCCGCCAGAGGGTCGTTTGGCCGCGCACGAGGCGGACTCCAACGGTGCGCGATCCGCGCTGGGGATGCGAGCTGCTCCAAGGCCCGCTCGACCGCTGATCGCGGTCCCCGTGTGGAACGCCTGCGACTCCTTTCCACCCGCTTCATCCCCTCCTGGTCATCGTAAGAGGACAGCGTAACCGACGATGAACCCTCCCTGTCAAGCGCCCCAGAGGAGGCGATCGTGTCAAGCGCGGAGAAGCCGCGAACGCATGATCCGAACGAGCTTGGCGAACGGCGGGCCTCGGAGAGGGGAACAACACACTCGCGGCCGCTGCCGCGCAAAACTAGCGCCACAGTGATCCCGGCCGGCGTCGCCGCTTACGCGCGGCACACGGGTGCGCGCGCGACGCGTGCTGCTGTCTCACGACCGGATGTCGCGCGCCTGTCGCCCGCGCGCGCAGCCCACTCCTCGCTTGTAGATGTGTCGCGCCGCACCGCGTCTCGGGGCCTTCCTGCGGGGTGGAGTCTGGCGCTGGCGATCCGGATCTCCGCAGCACATCGTGCCTCGCTGACCTACATGTGGAGCGATGAGGCACGGAATGGCAGATGACTTCCGCTCGTCACGCGCTGCTCGTGCGAAGGGTGGGTACGCCCGCGCCCTCCGTCGCCGGGAGGGAACCCGGCGCTCGAACTGCCACGCTCGCCGGAGCAGCGCGGCCCGGTGGGGGCTTCGTTCAACGGACGGCGGGGGATCGCCGCGCGCCGCGCCGAGGAGCGCGGCCCGCCCGAGGCGCGGCGCTACCTGACCGGCTGCGCCGCGAGGGGCGCCTCCCCCTCCGCGCGCTCGCGGGCGCCGTGCTGCTCCTGGAAGTACTCCGAGAGCCGCCGATCGGCGTCTTCCCCGAAGAGGATCCGGCACGCCTCGCGGAGGCCGGGCGAGCTCGCGAGCTCGCCCGCGCGGACGAGGAGCGAGATCTTCGTGCGCCGCCGCAGGAAGTCCTCGAGCTTCACGATCATCTCGTGCCGCGCGGCGTGCGCGATCTCGCACCGCACGTCCTCCGCGCCCTCGATCAGCGCCTCGGCCATCCTCGGGTCGCGCCGGATCTCCTCGAGCAGCTCGCGCGCCGCGGCGCCGTACCGGCGCCACAGCCGCGCGCTGAGCTTCTCCGCGGCGCGCGGCGGCGTCAGCGCGTCGAGATCGAGGAGGCGCGCCGTTTGGAAGAACTCGTGACGAACCTCCGCGGCCGGCTCGCCGTACCAGCGCTGCGCCGGGCGGGGCAGCGCGACGCCGAGCTCCTCTGCGGCGGCGCAGATCTCCTCGCCCACGTTGATGCAGTCGGTGAGCTTGCCGCCGAAGATGCTCACGTGGGCCTGCGCGCGGTCGACCTCGATGGCGTGCTTGCGCGAGAGCTGCAGCCAGTCCTCGCCGCCGCCGCCGTCCGCGACCGCGAGCGGGCGCACCCCGCAGCGCTCGGCGATGACGTCCGCCTCGGTGAGGGGCCGCGGCAGGTTGAGGCGCTTGTTGATGTTCGACAGCACGAAGCGCCGATCCTCGGGCGTCACCGCGGCATGAGGGCTCTCGACGCGGGTGTCGGTCGTGCCGATGCACGTCCTCGGGCCCATCGGGATCACGAAGAACAGCCGGCCGTCGTCGGCGAAGAACGTCAGCACCCGGCGGCTCGGGGTGAGCCGATCCACGATGAGGTGGATGCCCTTCGAGAAGATGTGCCTGTGGCTCGTCCGCTGGCCGGTGAGCGCGTTGTGCGCGTCGACGAACGGCCCGCAGGCGTTCACGAGCACGCGCGAGCGGATGGCGAGCTCCCGCCCCGTCACGACGTCGCGGGCGCGTGTGAGCCACGCGTCCCCCTCGCGCCGCGCGCCGAGCGACTCGACGTAGTTGGCCGCCCGCGCGCCGTGATCGAGCGCGGCGCGGACGAAGCCCCAGACGAACCGCGCGTCGTTGTCGACGAGGTACGCGTCGGAGTACTCGAATCCTCCGTCGCAGCCGTCCAGGTTGATGATGGGCTCCTCCCGGGCCATGACCCGGCGGGAGAGCAGGCGGGGGATCTTCGTGAAGAAGCTGCCGATGATCCAGTAGAGCCAGGTGCCGAGGAAGAGCTTGAAGAGGCCGTGGCGGAACCCCCGCTCGTGCGCGGTATAAAAACGGATCTCCTGCACCGTCGACGGGTAGCTCCTGAGCAGGAGGTTCCTCGACTTGCAGAGCTTCCGCACGAGCGGAAACTCGAAGCTCTCCATGTACTTGATGCCGCCCCAGGCGAGGTTCGACGACTCCTGGCTCGTGAACCCGGCGAAGTCGCCGCGGTCGATCAGCGCGACCGTGGCCCCCTTCGCGGCGAGGGCCGCGGCGGCGACGGCGCCGTTGATCCCGGCGCCGAGGACGAGGACGTCGAAGGTCCCGCGGCTCAAGCTGTCGATGTTCGTGGCCCGCAGCATCGATGGCGACCCGGCGTGAGGCGCGGCTCTCGCGCCACGGGAGCTCTATCACGTCTCCGTGGCTCCGGGGGCGGCGGGCGGGCCGAAAAGCGCCGCTCGCGGTGTCACGCCGCGCGCGGCGCGGACATCGGGGGCGCGCGCCGCGATGCCGCTCCGCCCCGCCTCAGCCCATCAGCCCATCGGCCCACAGGCCGTCGTCGCCGTGGAGCGCGTCGGGCGACGTCGCCGGGAGGGCGCGGCGCGGGCCGCTCTTCGGACCGACGGCGTGGCCGGTGTGCAGGTGCTGCCACCGCGCCATCTTGGTGTAGACGCCGCCCCGACGCAGGAGCTCCGCGTGCGCGCCGCGCTCGACGATGCGGCCGCGCTCCAGCACGAAGATCTGATCGCAGTCGACGATCGTGCTCAGGCGGTGGCTCATGAGGAGGATCGTCCGCTGGCCCTTCAGCGCGCGGAGCGCCTCGCCGATGGTCCGCTCGTGCTCGGCGTCGAGCCCGTCGGTCGGCTCGTCGATCACGAGGATGGGCGCGTCGGTCAGCAGCGCGCGCGCGATGGCGATGCGCTGCCGCTGGCCGGCCGACAGGTTGAGCCCGCCGTCCGCGATCTGCGTCCCGTAGCCGTCCGGCAGCGCCTCGATGAAGCCCGCCGCGCCCGCCATCTCGGCCGCCCTCCGGATCTCGTCGTCGGTCGCGAAGGGGCGGCCGTAGGCGATGTTCTCGGCGATCGTGGCCGGCAGGAGGATGCTGTCCTGGAGGACGAGGGCGATGTGCCGGCGCAGGTCGGCCACGCGGATCGCGCGCGTGTCGATGCCGTCGAGCCTCAGCGCGCCGCGCGTCGGGTTGTGGAAGCGCGGCAGCAGGCTGAGCAGCGTCGTCTTGCCGGCGCCGACCGAGCCCACGAACGCGACCATCTGCCCCGGCCGGATCGTCGCGTCGACCCCGCGCAGCACCGGGTGGCCCGGGCGGTACTCGAACCCGACCCCGTCGAGCGAGAGCACGCGCGGCTCGGTCGGCAGCGACGCCGCGTCGTGCTCGTCGACCACCGCCTGATCGCGGTCCAGCACCTCGAAGACGCGCTGGGCGCCCGCGACGCCGCCCTGCACCGCGGCGCCGGCGCCGGTCAGCTTGCAGAGCGGATCGTAGAGCATGCCGAGGTAGCCGAGGAACGCCGTGAGCGCGCCCAGCGTCATGCCGGAGTCGACCGCGCCGCTGCGCGCCTCGACGACGAGGTAGCCGCCATAGCCGAGCACCAGGGCGCCGCCGAGCCCGAGGATCGAGCCCACGGTGAGCAAGTGGCCGAGCTCGTCGTGGTGAAGCCTGAGCCACGCCTTCACGCTGTTGCGCAGCGTCGCGTGGAAGCGCGCCTCCTCGTCCGCCTCGCGGCCGAACGCCTGGACGAGGCCGATCGAGGCCATCGAGCGCTGCACGGACGTCGTGAGCTCGCTCTCGACCTCCTTCGCCTCGGTGCACCTCTTGTGCAGCGCGCGCCCGAACCGCTGGTTCGTGAGCAGGAGCGGCGGCACGACCGCGAGCGCGAGCAGCGTGAGCGTCAGGCTGCGCGAGGCCATGATGCAGATCATCACCGCGAGCGTCAGCGCGCTCCCCATCACCGCGACGGCCACGTTGAGGATCCCGTGGAACCCGGCGGCGTCCTGGTTGAGCCGGTAGAGGGCGTCCCCCTGCGGCTGCGCCCGGTGATAGCCGATGTGGAGCGCCTGGAGCTTCCTGTACACGTCGCAGCGCACGCGCGTGAGCCCGCCGTAGCCGATGCGGAAGTTGAGCAGGGCGCGGCCCATGCCGACGAACTCCTGCGCGACGCGGAGGACGAGCGTCATCGCCGCGAGCCCGAGGACGCGGCCGAGCAGGCTGTCCGGGAGCGGCGCGAGCAGGAGGCGGTGGACGACGTCCTCGTTGCGCGGCCCGCTCGAGATGAGATCCACGATCACGGCGACGGGCCACACCTGGAGGAGGCTGATCGCGATGGAGACGCAGACCAGGAGGGAGAGCGCGCCGATGCGCGCCCACTCCTCCTTGAAATAGGCGCCCACGCGGAGGAAGAAGCGGAGCCGAGCCCCGCCGGCCGCCGAGCGGCTCGGCGCGGCGCGCCGCCGCTCTGCGGCCATCGCCGGCGAACGCCTCGACGACCCGATCCTGCCTTCGCGCCGCGGCGAAGGGTGATAGTCCTTGCGGTGAGCTTGTGCGCTCATGGTTCGCTGAGCTCTCTCCTGTCTACGGCTGAGGTGGCCGCCGGCGGCCCGGGCTCGGGCCCCGCCTGACGGTCCATCGGTTCCGACCGGTAGCGAGGTATCGGCGCAGATGTAACAGCCCCTCGCGGCCGCGCTCACGGCAATGTGCAGGAGAGGAGCAGAGCTCCTGCTGATTTGCTGCGCGGTTGTCCGGGACTCCAGGGCTCGCCGCGGCGGCGTGGTCACGGCACAGGCCGGCGGCGCGGCCGTCGCGCCGCGCTCACCTGCGCGTCTGTTGTCCGGTCAGCGCGAGGCGGCGGCCGAGCGCGCGCGCCAGCGTGAGATCGAGCTCGCCCGAGCTCGCCCGGGGCGAGCCGCCGCGCCGGGCGGTCGTGTCCGCGGGCTCCATCGCCGCGCGGGCGGGGGGCTGGACCAGGACTCCATGGTTGAGGAGGGAGACGACCATCGACTGGAGAGCCGCGCGCTGCGCCCCCGCGATCGGCGAGGGCGAGCAGAACACGGACGCCACCTTGCCGGCGAGATCGCCCGAGAGCTGCCTCGCTCCGTCGAGGAAGCGGCGGAGCTCCGCGCTCATCGTGCCGTAGCGCGCGGGCGAGCCGAGGGCGATGCCGTCGGCCCAGAGGAGGTCGTCGCGGCGCGCCACCGGGACGCAGGCGAGGTGTTCCCGGGTGGCACGGATCCGCTCACTCGTCCTCCAGCGCTCCTGCGGCGCGAGGTCGGCGATCTGCCGGAGCCGCACGGTCGCTCCGGTCTGCTCGGCGCCCTCGGCGACCGCGGCGGCGAGCGCGGCCGTGTCGCCATGAAGGGAATAGAAGATCACGGCCACGTTCATGGGGCCGCGACCATGCAGCGCGCGTACCGCGATCGTCGCGCCGGCGCGCGCCGCGCCGCTCCTGACGAGCTCGCTGCGCGCAGGGGCGTGAGCGGTTCGTCGCGGGCGATCCGTCCGCGCGCCGTGCGCCGCGGCGCGATTCAAATTGCGCGCTGTGGGGGAAAGCTTTATGGGGCCTCCATGGTCGCGAACGGACCGCGCTCGGGCGATAACGACGATGCCCCGCGCGATCCGGAGCGGGGCGACGGCGGCGTGGCCGCGGGCGACCCGCCCGCGGCCACGCGCGCCCCTGGGCGCGGCGCCGCGGCGGGCGGCCCCGCGCGATCGCGGGCGATCCTCGTCATCGAAGACGACCAGGGCGTCATCGACGCGCTCGTGGGTGTCCTGTCGGACGAGGGTTACGAGGTGATGACGGCCAGGAACGGCGCCGAGGCGCTGGCCGCGCTCCGCGACGCGCCGGCGCCGGCGGTCATCGTCCTCGATCTGATGATGCCGATGATGGACGGGTATGCCTTTCGCGCGGAGCAGCTGCGCATTCCGGCGATCGCCGACATCCCGGTCGTCGTGCTCACGGCGGGTGCGGCGCCGCGCGCGGCCGAGCTCGGGCCCGTCGACATCCTGAAGAAGCCCGTGAACCTCGCCGCGCTGCTCGACGCAGTGGGGCGGTACGTCGGACGCCGGGGCGAGCTCAGCGCGTGAGCGCGCTCGCGAAGCTGGTCGTGGCGGTCGTCGCGGTGTTCACGATGTCGAGGGTCAGCGTGGCGCCGAAGTAGAAACGAGGAGCGTACCGGCGCACGGGCGAGACGGACTCTCCGACCGGCAGGATCATGTCCTCCGCGTGGCCGGCGGGGAGGTACTCCTGCTGGACGAAGGCCAGGCCGGCGTTGAAGCTGAGGCCCGCCACGGGCTCGATCACGCCGCCGAAGAAGATGCGGTCGAAGGGCTCGCCGAGGTCGAGGTCCACGCCGGCCTGCACCCCGAGCAGGTCGCCCAGCGTCGCCGCCAGCCGCATGTCCTGGAACGACGAGATGACGCCGCGGCGCCGGCCCCCGGGAAAGACGTTGAGCACGATCGAGGGATTGACGCTCCAGTCCTCCTGGACCGAGAGGCGGCGCTCGCCGCCGGCGCCGGGGAGCGTGGTCTGGACGACGCGCCGCGACCCGTCCATCACGAGCGGGAAGAGGACGCCGAACTCGAGGTAGTACTGCCCCTGGTCGATGGGCACGGCATACGACTCGTCGATCGCGCTCTCGGGTCCGTCGCCCGCGAGCTCGTAGCGGATCTTCAGCGACGTGATCGACGTGTCCTCGGGGACCTCCGCGGTCTGCTCCGCGAGGAGCTCGAGCCTCGCGGGAGCCCGGGCGGCCGACGCCGGATCGTCGAAGCGGCGATCCGGCGAGCGGATGAAGCTCACCGAGAGCTTGAGCTTGTCCTTGAGCGCTGCCTCGCCGAACACGCGTACGATCAGCCTGTCTCCAGGCGATAGAGCGCCGGCGAGCGAGTAGACATCAGGCGCCAGGCCGTCACAGAGCGGCTCGCCGGATCTGGCGTCGATGCAGAAGGCGCCGGGTGCCTTGCAGGAGCTCGTGCAGATCTGCTGGATCTCCTGGCGCTGCGCCGTCAGCGGATCCGCGCCGCCGCCGGGGGCGGCAGGCGGCGCCGGGATCTTCGAGAGTTCCTTGCCTGCCTGGTCCCTCGCCGTGACGTAATCGCAGTGTTCGGCGATGGCCTTGACCGCCGCGGCCTTCTTCTCGGCGTCCGTGCCTGCAGCGCTCGACGCGGTCTTGCGGCTCGCGAGGAACGCGTCGCTCTTGGTCTTCGCCAGGGTCACCGCGGTCGTCACGCTGGCGCTCGGGGCGGCGGAGCCGCGTTTCTGGAGAGCGGATATCTCGTTCAGGACCTCCCCTTCGATGTTGAGCAACACGCCGCTCAGCTTCTCGGCGCACGTCTTGTCATCGGCGCCGCTGCATAGCTGGTCGACATCCCTGCACGCGCCGTCCGCACGAGCGACGCGGGGCGTGAGGAGAATCGCGCAGATGGCCGCCGCGACGCGCGCGATCCGCATCCACGGCGCATCTTGATTTGACTTGAGGAGCGCGCGCTCCCGCTTCCCATTCACGGTTCGTCTCCTCCTGTGCTGCCGCCATCGCCGCCATCGCCGCCGGTGCCGCCGCCGCCCTCGCCCGTGCCGCCGGTTCCGCCGCCGCCCTCGCCCGCGCCGCCCGCGCCTCCCCCGCCGTCACCGGAGGGGCTCTGCCGCACGTTCGTGATCGGCAGGAGCCGGCTCGCGAGCAGCGGCCCCGAGCACGCCGGGGCGTCGTCGCCGCTGCCAGGCCCGAGGAGATCGACGTACAGCTCGCATTCGACATCGTCCGGTATCACGAGGAAGAACCGCGGCTCGCCGGGCGGGGGCGCGGGGATGCACGACGGCTGTTGCGCGGCTCCGCCGGGCGCGTCCGTCGATAGATCGAGCTTCCCCGCGATCGTCTTCAGGCGCAGGTAGGCGCCCCCTCGTTGCTGGACGAGCACGCTGGTGCCCAGCGCTGGCGAGCCCGGCTGCTCCGCGGCCGGCGCGACGATGAGATATCTCTCCACCTCCGGGTCCGCGGGGCACCCGGACGAAGAGAGCGCGGCGAGCATGATGAGCCCGAGCGGCCACCTGTGTCGGTTGGTCATGATGGTTCGTCTCCTGACGATTCGCTCGCGTGAGCGCGCAAGAATGCCATGCTCCCGCTCATGGCCAGAAGAGCGGCGCCGCCTCGCGCTCGCGCGGCGTCACGAGCACGGCATCCTGGGCGTACCCGGCGCGGTTCATGGCGCGCGTCGCGCTGTCGACGATCCGCGCGAGGGAGGTCGTCAGCCCTCCGGGCTGCTCGAGCTCCCGGACGAGGTGATAGGTGAGCGCCCCGTGGACCCGGCCGCCCAGCGGGCCTTCGTACGCGCGCTGCCCCTCGGCGCAGGCGCCGATGAAGACGACGGGGAGCTCGCCCATCGCCCTGCGCATCCGGCGCTCCGCGCGTCGCCGATCGTTCGCCCGCGCGCTCCGGGGCTCGGGCGCCGCGGCGGCGCTCCAGCCGCGAGCGGTCCTGTTCTCGGCCGCCGGCGGTCCTCCCCGCGCCGACGCCGGGGGCATCCCGCCAGCGTGGCAGGAGTCGCAGGTCCACACGACGTGCGCGCCCCTGGGCAGGGTGGAGAACAGCGCGGTGAGCTCGTCGTCGAGGATCGCCGTCGAGCTCGTCCTGTCGAAGCCGAGCGCGCAGAGCACCTCGTCGAGCCGATCGAGCTCGCCGGCGTCGTCCGGCGTGTCGAGCTGGTCGCCGTGGCCGCTGAAGTGGAAGAGGAGCTGATCCCGCGGCTCGGCGCCGCGCACGAGCCACTGGAGCCTCTCCAGGATGGCCGACTTGGTACCTGCCATCTGGGTGGCAGAGACGATCTCCGTGTCGACGCTGAAGCCACACCGGTCTCTGAGAAACTCGCTCATCAACGCGACGTCGTTCACGGGACCGGCCAGCGGATTGCCTGCGTAGTCGTCGATGCCGACGAGCACGGCGCGCTTCTTCATTCGGTGCTCCATTCTGTCATGCCCGGTGAAACAAATGAGAGGCCGACAGCGTACTATCGCGCCCTACTTCGGCGCCTGTCCAGACAAAAGCGCGAGCGTGGTCGAGCGGCACGAGGCGTGTCCTCCGGGGCTCGCGGGCGGGCCGGCGTGCGCCGCGCCGGCGTTCGCGGGCGGGCCGGCGTGCACCGCGCCGGCGTTCGCGGGCGGGCCGGCGTGCGCCGCGCCGGCGTTCGCGGGCGGGCCGGCGTGCGCCGCGCCGCCGAGCCGCCCGCGAACGCGCGGGTCCTCGCCCGTTCGCGTGGTAAAGTCGGCCCCGCGACATGCCGTACGAGCGCCGTCTCTTCCTTTTCCTGAGCCCTTTGCTCGCCGCCGCCGGATGTGCGGCCGATCGCCCGTCTCAGCCCGAGGGGTGGGACAGCGCGGTGGCGCTGCGGCCGGCGCTCGATCGCGACGCCAGGCCGGAGGTGGTCGAGGTCGATCTGACCGCGCGCGTCGAGGAGGTCGAGATCGTGCCCGGCAAGCGGACGCCCACCTGGACGTATGACGGCGGACTGCCCGGCCCGCTGCTCCGCGCCAGGGTGGGAGATCGCGTGATCGTGAATTTCCGCAACGAGCTCCCGGCGCCCACGACGATTCACTGGCACGGCGTGCGCGTGCTGGCGGAGATGGACGGCGCGCCCGGGCACAGCCAGCCCGAGACGCCGCCGGGCGGCAGCTTCACCTACGACTTCATCGTCCCCGACGCGGGGCTCTACTGGTATCACCCGCACGTCGACTCCGCCGTCCAGGCGGGGAATGGCCTCTACGGCCCGCTGCTCGTCGAGGACCCGGGCGAGCCTGCGGGGCTCGGCGACGAGCTCGTCCTCGTGCTCAGCGACATCAGCCTGCGCGACGACGGCACGCTCGAGGACCCGCAGGTGGGCGGCAACCTCGGCACGCTGTTCGGGCGCGAGGGCGACCTCTTGCTCGTGAACGGGCGGGTGAACCCGGTGATCGAGGCGCGCGCCGGGCTCAGGCAGCGGTGGCGCATCGTCAATGCGGCCAAGTCCCGTTATTACCAGCTCATGATCGCCGATCACCGGTTCACCCGGATCGGCGGCGACGGCGGGCTCCTCGAGCACCCCGTCGCGACGGACAGGATCCTGCTCACCCCCGGCGAGCGCGCCGACGTGCTGATCGTGCCGCGCGGCGCGCCGGGCTCGACGCTCCCGGTGCGCTGGGTGCCTTACGACCGCGGTTATGGCGCGACGTTCGGGAGGGCCGAGGTCGAGGCGTTCCGCCTCCGCCTCGCGGCCGAGCCCGCGGCCGAGGACGCGCCGCGCCCCGAGGTGGGGAGGGACATCCCGGCGCTCGACACGGCGGCGGCGACGCGCGTCGATCTGAAGCTCACGCTGCAGGAGAGCCCGGACGGCGTGGAGATGGGCATCAACGGCGTGCCCTCCTGGAAGGCGGAGCCGCTCGTGGCAGCGGTGGGCGAGACCTCGGTGTGGACCGTGGAGAACACGTTCGATTTCGATCACCCGTTCCACCTGCACGGCTTCTTCTTCCAGGTGCTCGGCGCGGACGGGAAGCCGGTGCGGCCGCTGGAGTGGAAGGACACGGTGAACGTGCCTGTCGACGGGGCGGCGCGCTTCGCGGTCCGTTACGACAACCGGCCTGGGATGTGGATGTTCCATTGCCATATCCTCGACCACGCCGAGGCCGGCATGATGGGGATGTTGCACGTCATTCCGTGACGGCGCAGGGGCCGATGGGCTCCTCCGTCCGGGGCGCTGTGGGCCTGCCGCGCCATCTGGTGGTAACCTGGCGTCATGCCGGATCTGCCCATCTCTCTGCGGCCGCTCGAGGTCGCGGAGCTCGAAGCCTTCGTCGATCTCGTGGTCTGCTCGTACGCGGAGCAGCGCGCGAGCGCCGTGGACGCGCGGACGGAGGACGAGCAGCGCAACGCGCGCTCCCAGATCGAGGCGTTCCTGCCGCAGGGGCTCGCCACCCCCGACCACCACATCTATGCGGTGCTGGAGGGCAGCGCCGTGGTCGGCCACCTCTGGATCGGCATGACCAGCGCGGACGGGTTTCGCAGCGCGTTCCTCTACGATATCCACCTTCGCGAGGACGCCCGCGGCCGGGGGATCGGGCGCCGGGTCATGGCCCTCGCCGAGGAGGTCGCCCGCGGCCTGGGCGCGCGGGACATCGAGCTGCACGTCTTCGCGCAGAACGCGCCGGCGCGGGGGCTCTACGAGTCGCTCGGCTACCGGATCACGAGCATCAGCATGAGAAAGCACCTCGGCTGAAGTCCGCGTCGCGCCGCCCGAGCGCGTGATCCGCGCGATTCGGGGGTTGCAGGACACGACAGCGCGCGGATCGATGGCAGGATCGAGATGGCGGACATCGCGTTCCAGAGGGGTGAACGGCAGGCGGCTCCCCTCAGGCGACCCGCGCCGCGCCGGCGGCGCCGGCCCCGACGCGGACGATCTTGCCCCCCGTGAGGCGCCGGAGCCGGACGACGAGGAGCACCGAGTTCGTCACGAGCCCTGTCGTGAGCCCCCACCAGAGCCCTGTTGCGCCGAGGCTCAGCGCGAAGCCGAACAGGAGCGTGAGCGGGAAGCCGACAAGCCAGTGAGATGCGATGTTGGCGAGGAACGGAAACCGCACGTCCCCCGCGCCGCGCAGCGCCCCGGCCGCGACCACCTGGACGCCGTCGAAGAGCTGGAACAGCGCGGCCACATAGAGCAGCTGGACGCCGATGTTCAGCACCTCGGCGTCCGACGTGAACAGGCCGACGAGCCTGCGCGGGGCCAGCGCGAACAGGAGGGCGCCGCACGTCATGACGGCCGTGCCGAGGGCGAGCCCGAGCAGCGCGGATCGCCGCGGAGGGGCGCCGGCGCCGATGGCGTGGCCGACGCGCACCGACGTGGCGCCCGCGACGCCGAGCGCGCCCATGAAGGTGAAGCTCGCGAGCCCGAGGGCGATCTGGTGCGCCGAGACGGTGGGGGCGCCGAGGCGCCCCACGATCATCCCGAGGACCGCGAAGGCGCCGCTGCCGACGAGCAGGTGCAGCCCGATGGGCACGCCGAGGCGGAAGACCGCCCCGGTCGCGACGCGCTCGCACAGCGGCGCGGGCCGGCGCAGCCGCGCGGCGCGGAGGACGACGGCGGCGAGGACGAGGCTGCCGGCGCTCGTCGCGAGCCCGGCGCCGAGGGCGCCGAGGCGCGGCAGCCCGATCGGCGGGAGGTGCAGCCACGCGAGCATGTCGTCGCCGCGGACGAGCAGCCCGCACAGCGCCGCGTTGACGACGTTGGCGGCGATGGAGGCGACCAGCGCGGGCCGCGTCTCGCCGTGGGCCTGCAGGAACGTCCTGTACGCGAGGTGCGCGAGGAACGGGAAGAACCCGGGAGCGTGCCCGAGCAGGTACGCGCGCACGCCCGGGATGAGCGCGGCCTCGACGCCGATCGGCTCGAGCAGCAGCGTCGCGGCGAACGAGAGCGCGACGCTCGGCAGCGAGAGGAGCGCGCAGGCGCGGAGCGTCGACCGCAGCGCCGCCCACGCGTGCGCGGGCTGGCCGGCGCCGATCGCCTGGGACGCGAGCGGCTCGAGGGCGAACGCGACGCCCATCCCGAACGAGGTCACCGCGAACATGATGGAGCGAGCGATGCCGATGGCCGCGAGATCCTGGACCGAGGCGCGGCCGATGATCGCCGTGTCGACGAGGCCCATGGACACGAGGCCGAGCTGAGCGAGGGTGATCGGCAGCGCGAGCCGGGCCAGCGTGCGCAGCTCGGCGCCAGCGTCGGCGCCGGAGGGCGCGAGCGAAGCACGGCTCATGCTGGCTCCATGAGGGCCGCCGCTTATCCCCGGGTCCCCGCTGCGTCAACGCGCCGCGGGGCGCCGCTTCAAGCGAACCGCAGCGCGAGCATCCCGATCAGGTTGATGCCCGCGTGCGCCACGACGCACGGCCACACGTTGTCCCGTCGCACCGCGAGCGCCCCGAGCGCCAGGCCGATGGCGAAGGTCTGCACGACGCCGAGCGTGGCTTGATAGAAGTGGCCGATCGCGAACAGGGCCGACGTCAGCACGACGGCGCCGGCGGCGGCGGCGGGGTCATGGGGGTTCGGGGACAGGGCGGCGCGCAGGCGCGAGAGGAAGAAGCCGCGGAAGACCAGCTCTTCGTACGTGCCGGTGAAGAGCGCGAGCGGGAGGATGAGCGCCCGCGGAAGCTCGGAGAAGCCGCTGAGCGCGGCGGTCTTCTCGGCGGCGAGCTGCTCCGGGGAGGCGCCCGCTGCCAGCCCATAGACGACTGTCCCCGCGCCGGCGAGCAGGTAGCTGGCGATCAGCCCGAACAGGCCCCAGCCGAGCACGGCGGCCGGCGCCTCGCGCCGGAAGCCGAGCGTGGCCCAGCGCTCCCGGAACACGGCGAGCATGACGGCGACGCTGCCGAGCAAGATGCCGCCGCCGGCGGCGACGCTCTGGGCGATGTCGCGCGGTGAGGGGGCCTGGGCGGCGGGGCGCGTCGCCTCGCCGAGCGCGAGGAGCGCCAGCAGTACGGCGGCGACGACCAGGGCTTGCAGCGCTGCCCTGGCGCGGCGCGTGTCGGGGCGGGTGGGGCCGGACATGGCAGGAGCCAGGCGAGCCCGTCGCGGGCTAAGGCGCCGCTGAGCCGCGCTCCATGAAGAGCGCCTCCATGTTGTTGCCGTCCGGGTCGAGCACGAACGCAGCGTAGTAGCCGGGCGGATACCCTTCCGCGGTATCGCGCAGCCCAGGCGGGCCGTTGTCGGTGCCGCCCGACCTCAACGCCGCCGCATGAAAGGCGTCGACCTCCGCCCGGCTGCGCGCCGCGAAAGCGGTGTGGTTCCGTGTGCTGTGGGGGTGAAACCTGTCGATCCAGAACGCCGGATGGTCGACGCCGTAACCCACGGCATCGGCGCCGGTGTCCTCCGGCAGCTGCATGACCCGACGATAACCGAGCGCGCCGAGCACGGCGTCGTAGAACGCTGCCGAACGGGCGACGTCGGAGACGCCGATTCCGGTGTGGTGGATGATCATGAGGGTACGCCGTCGTGCTTAGCGCCACGCGACGTATTTCGTCAATCCTCGGGCCGCCACGAGCGGGGAGCGCACGGGGGCCGCGCGGCCGCTCACCCGCGCAGGATGCCGAGCGCCCGGGCCTGCTCGCGCAGGGCGGCGATCACGGCGGCGGTCGGCGGCGCCGGCGGCGCGGGCCGGCGGCCGCGCACGAGCGCCAGGGTGCGCGTGAGCGGCGCGAGATCGTGCACGGGCACGGCGACCAGCCTTCGCTCGGCGAGGTCGTCGGCGATGTACGTGGTCGGGAAGAAGCCGACGGCGGCGCCGCGCATGACGAGGTACCGCGCGGTCTCCATCGGCACATCCATCGACACCCCGGCGCGCTCCGCGAGCCGGGTGACCTCGGGGTGATGCGTGCGCCACCAGCGCAGGCGCAGGAACGGGCGCCCGAGGCGCGCGACGTCGTCGCGATCGACGCGGCGGCGGCGGGCGAGCGGGTGGCCCGGCGCGACCGAGAGCACGATCGGCTCGCGCAGGAGGAACAGGCGGGTCAGGTCGGCAGCGCCGGTGTCGAGGCACGGCCACACGACGACGCCGAGCTCGACGAGGCCATCGAACAGCATGGCGAGCACGCCCTCGTGGTCGGCCGAGCGCACCAGCCAATCGAGCGACGGGTGCGCGGCGGCCACGGTCGCGAGCGCGGGGCCGACCAGCCCGGCGGCCACGGAGCCGAGCGAGGCGAGCGTCACGCGGCCGCGCTGTCCGGTGCGCGAGAGCCGCGCGGCCTCGAGGCCCTCGGCGAGCACCTCGGTCGCGCGGCGCGCGAACGGGAGGAACCCCTCGCCGAGCGGCGTCAGGGCGACGCGCCGGCCGCGCGTGAACAGCGCGCCGCCGACCTCGGCCTCGAGCGCGCCGATGCGCGCGCTCACCGCCGGCTGGCCGATGCCCAGCGTCCGCGCGGCGCGGGTGAAGCTGCCCTCGCGCACGACGCGCAGGAAGGCGGTCAGCTGGCCGACGTCCACGGAGGCGCTCCCATCGATGATGTCGATGCGAACCATTGCTTCGATTGCATTGAAGCATGGTAGCGCCGCCGTTAGGTTCACCGCCATGGACACCGTACGAATGGCCCACGCCGGCGACGCCGCGGCGATCGCGGCGATCTACGCCCCGAGCGTCTCGGGGCCGATCTCGTTCGAGCTGGAGGCGCCGACCGCGGACGAGATGGCGGCGCGCATCGCGGGCGTGCTCGCCCACGCGCCGTGGCTGGTCCTCGAGCGCGACGGCGCGGTGGTCGGCTACGCCTATGGCGCGCGCCACCGCGAGCGAGCGGCATACCGGTGGTCGGTCGACACGAGTGTGTACATCGACGCCGCTCACCACCGCACCGGGGTCGGCCGCGCGCTCTACCGCGCGCTGCTGGAGCTCCTGCGCCTGCAGGGCTTCTACGTCGCCCACGCGGGCGTCACGCTGCCGAACCCGGCCAGCGTCGGCCTCCACGAGGCGCTCGGCTTCGAGCCGGTCGGCGTCTACCGCGACGTCGGCTGGAAGCAGGGCGCGTGGCGCGACGTCGGCTGGTGGCGGCTCGCCCTGCGCGCGCCCGACGGCGCGCCCGCGCCGCCGCGGACGCCGGCGGAGATGGCAGGGCACCCGGCGTGGGCGGCGATCCTCGGGCCCAGAGCGGTGGCGTGAGGTCGGGCATGGCGGGCGCGGACAGCGCTCAGCGCGCTGCCCCTCGTCCGTTGTCGATCCAGCTGGAGATCTCCTTCCGCGGCTCCCCTTCGAGCTCGAGCAGCTCCCTCAACCTCGACGCGAAGGACACGGGCGGTCGCCCGAGGACCGCCCCCAGGAGCGGATCCACGCGGGACGCCTCGCCTGCCTCCAGCGCTGGATACGTCGATGCCCAGAACCTCGCGACATCTCCGTTCGCGCCGTTCCGCCGCACGAACTCGTCCTGGCTCACCCGCGAGAACCGTATCTCGCGGCCGAGGATGGACGAGATGAGCGCGGTCGTCTGCTCCAGCGTGTACGCCTTTGGCCCGACGAGGGCTATCGTCTCATCGTCGTATCCGCCGCCTGCGACGATCCTCGCCGTCGCCTCTCCGAGGTCGTCCCTCGCGGCCCAGGCGATCCCCCCGTCGCCGGGCACGACCACCTCGTCGTGCCCGGCGCCGAAGAAGCCGAGGAAGACGGGGAAGCTCTCCATGTAGACGCCTTCTCGGAGGATCGTGTAGGTGACCCCGCGCGATCTCAGGTAGGCCTCCGTGTCGAGGTGCGCCCTCATCACGGCTGCCTTGCTCTCTGGCCCGAAGGCGAGAGAGGTGTAGTAGACATGCCTCACCCCCGCCTTCACCGCTGCGTCGATCGCGTTCTTGTGCGAGGTGATCCGCAGGTCGTCGGAGAAGGACGGATGAGAGACGATCAGCAGCTTGTCTCCACCGCGAAACGCGTCTTCCAGGGATCTGGGGTCGGTATAGTCTCCCGACCTCACCTGCACTCCCGCCTTCTCGAGCGCTGCGCGAGCCCGGCGGTTGTGCAAGGAGACGATGATCTCGGAGGGGGGGACCAGCGTGAGGATGTGCTTGAGGACGGACGAGCCGAGGTGCCCCGTGGCGCCGGTGAGGATGATCATGGCGGGAGTCTATGGTCGCGCCCGGGGGTGGGGCAGGGCGAGAGCTGCGCTTCTCTTGCCGGATCCTGCGGTCCGGCGCCTTACGGCTTCCGGAAGCGCTCCGCGTAATTGCCCGGCGCGGCGCCGAAGCGGCGCTTGAAGTCGCGGGTGAAGTGCGAGGCGCTCTCGTACCCGGCGCGCTGCGCCGCCTCGCTCGCGCGCAGGCCCGAGAGCAGGAGGGCGCGCGCATGCTGGAGGCGCAGCTGCTTCAGGTAGCGCATCGGAGAGACGCGGGCGACGGCGCGGAATCGATGCGCGAAATGCGACGTGCTCATGGCGACGTGCCGCGCCACCTCCTCCACGGACAGCGGCCGCTCGACGTTCGCGCGGAGGAAGCGCATCGCCGCCTGGATCTTGTCCGCGTCGCGGTCGCGCCCCACGGCGCCTCGAACCATCGCGGCGGCCTCCGAGCGGAGCAGGCGAAAGACGAGCTCCTCGAACGCCAGGGGCGCGACGATCCGGCGCTCCACCGGGTCGCGGATCGCGCGGAGCAGCCGGACGACGGCGTCCTCGATCGGCGTGTCGAGGTCCGAGACGACGGCGGGAGCCGCCTCGGCCGCAGGCCCGGCGTCCGCGTCGGCCAGCGCGAGCAGCATCCTGGCGATCGCGTCCGGCGGAATCTCGAGGCTCATGGCGAGGTACGGAGAGGCGCTGTCGACCTCCGTTATCGCCTCTTCGAACGCCGCGTCCCTCGCCACGACGGCATAGCGCGAGGCGTCGACCTCGAGCTCGACCTCGTCGAACCGCGCGGTCGTCCTGCCTTGACCAACCACGGTGAGCGCCGGACCGAGGGCATGCAGGATTTGACAGGTCGTCGGGCGCGATGCGCGGACGAACCTCAGGCCGGGAAACGCCGCGTCCGTGCAGCCTTCCGCTTCCGCGTAGCAGGCGATGAGCGCCGAGCGCTCGCCGGCCGGCGCCGCACGGAGGCCGCCTGCGGTAGACGCGCCCTCGGCCCCGTGCCGGAGCCGAGCGTTGGATCTTCGCAGCATGCTGCCAGCGTACCCCGCGCCGCGCAGCTCACCAGGGCGCTACGCCCGCCCCCTCGCCGCCGCCGCCGTCGCATACGGCGGCTCGCGCCCGGTGCGCACCGCGGCGAGGTCGCCCCGCATCGTCCGCGCGTCGGGGTACCGCTCCTGCTTGAGGAAGGCGAGGGCGCGGTCCACCACGGCGCACAGGCCCGGCGGCGCCGTGGGGGCGTGCTGCGCGAGCGGTGGCGCCTTCTCGGTCGCGACGGCGATGAGCAGGCGCGCCTCGTCCAGGTTGCCGTGGATCGTGCGCCCCGCGAGCAGGCGGAACATCGTCGCGCCGAGGCCGAACAGGTCGGTCCGGCCGTCGATCTCGCGGATGAGGCCCAGGGCCTGCTCCGGCGCCATGTAATCGTCGGTGCCGATCGACACGCCGGTGCTCGTCTTCGTCATCTCGGGCACGCCCGCGACGTCCTCGAGCAGCGGGTCGAGCACGCGCGCGAGGCCGAAATCGAGCACCCGCAAGCGCCCGTCGTTGCCGATGTGCAGGTTCTCGGGCTTGAGATCGCGGTGAACGATGCCGTGCTCGTGCGCCACGATCAGCACGTCGAGGACGCGCTCGGCGAGCGCGATCACCTGGCCGACGGGGAGCGTCCCGTGCCGGACCATGCGGTCGAACACGGTCTCTCCCTCGAGCATCTCCATGGCCATGTAGACCACGCCGTCGTCGGTGGCCCCGGACTCCAGCACCTGGGGGAGCCCCTCGCAGAGCGGCGCCACGGCGGCCAGCGCGTTCCCGATCGGCCCCTCGCGCAGGAACCGCTTGCGCACCTCGTCGATGCTGGCGAGCTCGGCGTGCAGGACCTTGACCGCCGCCACGCACCCGTCGGCGCGGCGGCCGAAGAAGACGCTCGCCATGCCGCCGACCCCAAGGACGCGCTCCACCGCCCACGGGCCGATCCGCGTGCCGACGCGCTGCTCTGCCAGCTCCTCTTCGGTCAACATGGGGCGATGGTAACACCGGCGCCGCCCCGCGGGGCCATGCGCTCCCTCCCGCCCGCCCATCGCCCCCTCGCGGGCGCGCTCGCGCTCGGCCCGGCGCTGCTCGAGCGCGCCCGCGCGGCGCCGGAGGGCCCATGGCTCGCCGCGAGCCTCGTCGACGGCCCCGCCGTGGTGCTCGGGGCGCTGCAGCGCGCCGCGCGCGTGGTCGACCTCGCGGCCTGCGCGGCGCGCGGCGTGCCGGTCGTGCGGCGCGCCACGACCGGCACCGCCGCCTTCCTCGGCGGGCGCGGCGTCGTCTGGACCCTGGCGTTGCCGCACGTGGCCGCGCTCGCGCCCGACGCCACGGCCCGGACGCTCCTCAACCGCAACGTGCGCGGCTTCCTCAAGGGCTTCGCCCGCGCCGGCGCGCCCGCGCACTACGGCGGGCGCGAGTGGATCGCGCTGCAGCACCGCCCCGCCGCGCTGCTCGGCGTCGAGGCCGCGCGGGACGGCGCGGTCCTCATCGAGGTCTTCGCCGGCCACGACGCGCCGCTCGCGGTCCCCGCGGAGCTCGCGGCGCCCGACGAGCGCGCCGTCGACCGCTGGCTGGGCAAGGCGCCGGCGGCGCTGGCCGAGGTCCTCCCGGCGCGGAGCTCGCTCGAGGCGCTCGCGCAGGCCGTGGTCGAGGCGGTCGCCCTCCGCGCGGCGCTCCCGCTCGTCGACGGCGGCGAGGCGCCGGAGCTCGCCGAAGGGCCCTTCCTGCCCATCACCGCGCCCGACGATCCGGCGCCGCCGGGCGCCGGCGCCGCCGTGGTCGCGCGCGTGCCCATCGGCTGGATCGAGGCCGCGGCGCTCGGCGAGGCGCCGGCGCAGGCATGGCTCGGCGGCGACGTCCTCACGGGGCGCTGGCTCCTGGAGGAGCTCGGCCGCGGCGAGGCCGCTGCGCCCCTGGACGCCGGGACCGCGCCGCTCGAGGGGGCGAGCGCCTCCGACCTCCGCGCGCTCGCGCAGCGCGCGCTTTCGGCGGGAGCGGCTGTTCGCGATGATCGAGGTCCTGGGGGGCACGGAGGCAGCGCATGAAGAGGCGAGTCGAACGGGATCTCTTCGGGACGGCGGCCGCGCTCGGGCTCGCCCTGGCGGCGGCCGGTTGCGGGGGCGGAGGCGGGACGCCGGGCGGGAGCGGCGGCGCTCACGGCGAGAACGGCGGCACCGGAGCCGCCGCGGGGACCGGAGCCGCCGCGGGGACCGGCGGAGCTGGCGCGGGGACCGGAGGAGCCGGCGCAGGGAGCGGGGGAGCGCCGGGCGGAGATCCCTATCCGACGGAGAATGTCGGCCCGGTGACCCGCGGAGGAACGATGACGTTCCAGAACATCGGCGCGCCCGGCTACTGGGGTCGCCGCATCGAGGCGGAGCCGGGCGACCCGCGCTGCGACGTCGAATCGACGACGCTCAACTTCTCCTGGGGCGACGAGTTCTGCTGCCGTACGCGCCACGAGGTCACCAGCGCGTCGCTCTCGCCCTTCAACGAGCAGATGACCCTCATCTTGCGAGGGCCGCTCCGCGCCAAGCAGCTCGCCGTCTACCAGCCCGGAGGCGCCGGCGATCGCTGGGTGCGCCGCTCGTTCTGGGATCGCCGCGCGCCGCAGGCGCTCACGGATCTCAAGCTCACCGGGCCGGACGGCGCGGGCGCGTTCACCGGCGATCTGGGCAATGCATGCCACTGGTATGCGATGCGCGACGCGCCTTTCCCCTGCGGGCCGGGCAGCGATCCGTACTGCCCCGCCGGCGGGCCCGACGTGAGCTACCACGGCTGGGAGGGCTCGAAGCTCGTGGTGCTGCTCGCGTCGATGCCCTACGCGGACGATCCGGCGCTCGCGCCGCTCAGCTGCGCCGACGGCCCGAGCGACGGCTGGACCGACGCGCCGTGGGTCGGGTTCTCGGCGTCGGAGCTGATGCGCGACGGCTGGGGCAAGTATCACCCGTGCCATTGCTATGCGAACACCGACCCCGGCGTGGGGGACGGCTGCGGGGAGATCAACGTCTTCGAGACGGTGTCCGAGGCCGAAGGGCTCGAGTACGGCAACCGGGAACTCCTCAGCACCGGGCTCCGCTCGTACCAGGTCGGCCACCTGGGCGGGAGCGTCTGCGGCAAGCAGCGCTGCGACGTCGCGTCGTTCCCCGACACCGCAGATCTGCTGGACGCCTGCGGACAGGCCGCGCTCGACGCCGGCGCCGTCCTCGACGCCGAGGACCCGGGCGGAGGCTGCCCGGTGTGGCGGCGTCCCCTCGACGACCGGTTCTTCTTCATCCTGCTCGACGAGGCGAAGCGCACGGTCCAGGTGGGCATCGTGCACCCCGCGGCGATCCCGGCGAGCGCCTCGGAGATCTTCCCCGGTTTGCCGGAAGAGGTGAGTCAGGCGTCGATGGATCGGCTCGCCGCGCTGCGGCTCCCCGAGCGCTGAGGGGCGCGCAGGCGCCCGAGCGCAGGCCGGCGGGGGATATCGGCAATCCCTCGCCGGGCCGCGCCGGCCCGGGCAAAGCACGGTGACGTCCGTCGGGGCGCTGCCGGCCTCAGGTCGGCCACTGGCACGGCGCCAGGTGGCTCGCCAGGAGCCCGTGCATGGCGCCGGCCGTGCCCCCGGCGAGGAGCCCGGCCAGCGCAGGGCGGGGGCGCGGATCCGGCTCGGGGACGTACCGCCCGGCGTCGAGGCGATAACGAGCGCGGGGACCCCGGACGACGAGATCGGATATCGCGCCGAGGAATCGATCGATGTCCGCCCTGCGGGTGCCGACGCCGAAGCTCACGCGCACCGCGCCGGGCACCGCCGCGCCTCCCGGCGCCTCGGGCGCGCGCGCCCCGGCGAGCGCGCTCATGAGCGGGTGCGCGCAGAACGAGCCGTCGCGGACGCCGATGCCGTGCTCGGCGCTCAGCGCGGCGGCGACCGGCCTGCGCGACATCGCGGCGGTCCGCTCGATCGTGGGCCGGCCGCGGGCGCTCGCGGGCCGGCCGTGGGCACCGGTACGGCGATTGCATTGCGATTTCCGGGAGACGGCGAGCTCCACATCGCAGCTCCTGAACAGACCCTCACGGCCGCTGTCGCCGCGTGAGGCAGGACGCCCCAGCGCGCCCCGCGCCCGGCGCTCATCGCGAGAGAAGCCATGAAGAACACAACTCCCCTCGTCGGCCTCGTCCTCCTCTGCGCCGCCTGCAGCCCGAACGAAAAGGTCGCTCCGGTCGGCGCCGGCGGTGCCGATCGGGGCGACGCGGGCGCGGTGCCGGACGCATCAGGGGGCGGCGCCGAGGGAGATCTCTTCGCGCAGCTCCCGAAGATCGCGCCGACGGCGACCGGGCAGCGCGGGGCGGCGGCGACGGTCGATCTCCGCGGCACGCTGGCCGCCATCGAGGTCCTGAAGCGAGGCGGCAACGCCGTCGACGCCGCGGTCGCCGCGGCGGGCGTGCTGGGCGTGACCGATCCGTTCTCCTGCGGCATCGGCGGCGGCGGCTTCATGCTCATCTACCTCGCCGACGGGGACGAGGTGATTGCCCTCGATCACCGCGAGACGGCGCCGTCGCGGCTCGAGGCGCGGCTCTATTACGAAGACGGCGCCCCCGTGCCGTTCGACGAGCTCGTCACCAGCGGCCTGTCGGTCGGCGTTCCCGGCACCGTGCGGGGCTGGAGCGACGCGCTCCGCCGCTATGGCACCCTCGGGCTCGGGGACGCGCTCCAGCGGGCCATCCAGGTCGCGGAGGCGGGGTTCGACGTCGACGAGACCTTCTTCGATCAGACCCAGCGGAACCTCTCGCGCTTCCAGGCGATCGCGAGCACGAAGGCGCTCTTTCTGGGGCCCGACGCAAAGCCGTGGCCCGTCGGCACCCTCTTCAAGAACCCGGACCTCGCCGCCACCTACCGCCTCATCGCCGAGGGGGGAGAGAAGGCCTTCTATGAAGGACAGGTCGCCGCGGCCATCGTCGCCGCGGTGAAAGAGCCGCCGGTCGAGCCCGGGAGCGCGCTCGACGTCCGCGCCGGGGTGCTCGAGCTCTCCGACCTCCGGGGCTACGAGACCCGCGTCCGCCCGGCGCTCTCGACCACGTACCGGGATTACACCATCTACGGCGTCGGCCTCCCGAGCAGCGGCGGGATCGCGGTCGCAGAGGCGCTCAACCTGCTCGAGGGCTACGACATGGCGACCCTCACGCAGGTCGAGGTGCTCCACCGCTACCTCGGCGCCTCTCGGCTCGCGTTCGCCGATCGCGGCGCCTTCCTCGGCGATCCCGAGTTCGTGGACGCCCCCGTGAAGGGGCTGCTCTCGAAGGACTACGCCGATTCACGGCGCGCCCTGATCGACCTCGCGGCGGCGCCTTCCGCCGCGGCGGAGCCGGGCGACCCCTACGCGTTCCAGCGCGATCCGAGCCCCGCGCCGGGCCGCGCCCGGGCGGCGAAGGGCGGGAGCGCTGGCCCGAAGGACGCGGACGACAACGAGACCACCCACATCACCGTCAGCGACGCCGCCGGCAACATCGTGTCCTATACGTGCACCATCGAGTACGAGGGCGGCAATGGGATCGTGGTCCCCGGCCATGGCTTCTTGCTGAACAACGAGCTCACCGACTTCACCATCCCGCCCGACCCGAGCTCGCCGCACCCCAACGTGGCCGAGCCGGGCAAGCGCCCGCGCAGCAGCATGAGCCCGACGATCGTCCTCAAGGACGGGAAGCCCGCGCTCGCGCTCGGCTCTCCGGGCGGGTCCACGATCATCACCACGGTGCTGCAGATCCTCGTGAATCACATCGACCTCGGCCTCCCCATCGACGAGGCGCTCTCGGCGCCGCGCCTCTCGCAGCGCAACTCCGGCGACGGAGCGACCGACGCGGAGACGGCGTTCCTGAGCGCCCCCGAGGCCGAGGGGCTCGCGTCCCTGGGCCACGCCCTCGCCGACGCGGCCACGCTGGGCGGTGAGATCGGCGCGGCCACCGCCCTCCGCTTCCACGGCAATGGCACCGTGACCGCGGTCGCCGAGCCGGTCCGGCGTCACGGCGGGAGCGCGATGGTCGAGCAGCCGCGGTAGGCGCGGCCTGCTGAAGGCTCGGTAGAACGTCGGCGATGCTGCGCGCTCGGCCTCGGTGGCCGACGCCGCGGCGCTGGCAGGAGCCGTCGGATCGACGGAGGGCCATCGCCAGGACCGGCTGCTGACGGAGCAACAGGCGATCCGTAGGGGTGTTGCTCCAGCAGCAGTCGCGCGTCAGGAGGCCTTCACGGCCACGTGGAGGGGCTGGACCACCGCCGCGAACGCCGGGAGCGCCTCGCACCGGGCCGCGTGCGCGGCCAGCGCCGGCCGCCTCGCCGCGTCGGCGATGGCCGGGTGCGCCTCGCCGAGGAAGCGCAGCGCGCAGCCGACCGCGATGTCGGCGTGGCTGAAGGCGCCGAGCCAGAAGTCGCCGCCCCGGGCGGCGCGCTCCCGCTCCAGGAGATCGAGCGTCTCCTCGATCTGCGCGACGCACCGGTCGACCCAGACCGGGCTGCGGCGGTCGCTCGCGCGCAGCACGTGCTCGTAGAGCAGGCTCACCGCCTTGTCGGCGAGGCCCGTGGCGAGCGCGCAGACCCGCAGCCCGGCGCGGCGCGCCTCGCCCGAGCGCGGCAGCAGCGCGCGATCGGGCCCCACCAGGTCGTCGAGGGCGTCGAGGATCGCCGCGCTCTCGACGAGCGACTCCCCGCTGTCCGTCACGAGCACGGGCACGCGCCGGAGCGGGTTGTACTTCGCGATGGACTCCGCGTCGGCCCACACCGACCACGGGCGGTGCTCGTACGCGAGCCCGTAATGCTGGAGCGCCACGGCGACGCGGCGCACGAACGGCGAGTCGTACTGGCCAATCAGGATCATCGTTCCTCCTCTCTCCAAGGACGCGGCTACCAGACCGAGCACATCTTCGCCGGCCGCATCGGCGTGCCGGGCGCGCACTTGAACGCCTCGGCGAACTGCGGCAGGTTCGCGAGCGGCCCGTTCACGCGGAACCGCGGCGGCGAGTGCGGGTTCACCTGCACCATCAGCCGGAGCGCCTCGTCGCGCATCTTGCCGCACCACGCCTGCCCGTGCGCCAGGAAGAACTGCTGATCTTCGGTGAACCCGCCCGCGACCGTCTGCTCCGCCGCGCCCTTGCGCATCGTGCGGTACGCCATGAACGCGAGCTTGAGGCCCCCGAGATCCGCGATGTTCTCGCCCAGCGTCAGCTTGCCGTTCAGCTTCACCCCCGGCAGCGCCTCGTAGCCCGAGTACTGCGCCTCGACGCACTCGGTCTTCGCCTTGAACGCCGCGGCGATCTCCTTCGACCACCAGTCCTCCAGGTTGCCCTTCTGGTCGAACTGCGAGCCCTCGTCGTCGAACCCGTGCGTGAGCTCGTGCCCGACCACCATGCCGATGCCGCCGAGGTTCACCGCCACGCCCGACTTCACGCTGTAAAACGGCGGCTGCAGGATGCCGGCGGGGAAGACCATGTGGTTGCGCTGCGGATCGTAATAGGCGTTCACCGAGGGCGGGCTCATCTGCCACTCGTCGCGATCGACCGGCTTGTCGATCTTCCCGAGCTCCCACCGCGTGTGGAAGGCGCGCGCCGCCAGCGCGTTCTTCGCGTACGACTTGGGATCGACCTCGAAATCGTACGTCCGCCACTTGTCGGGATACCCGATGAGGTACGCCATCGCGCCGAGCTTGGCGAGCGCGCGCTGCCGCGTGCCCTCATCCATCCAGTCGAGCGCCCGCACCTCGCGGCCGAACGCCTCGCTGATCTGGCGCACCATCGCCTCGGCCGCGGGCTTGCTCTCGCCGGAGAAGCTCGTCTTGACGAACGGCTGCGCGACCAGCTCGCCGAGCGCGTTGTCGGTCGCGTCGACGCAGCGCTTCCAGCGCGGCCGGACCTCCTTTTGCCCGGTGAACGCCGCTTGCAGCGTGAAGCTCTCGTCGACGAACGCCTTGGACAGCGCGGGCGCGAGGGAGCGCACCACGTGCCACGCCAGGTAATTCTGCCACGCGGCGGGCTTCGCCGACTTGAGCAGCCGCGAGAGCCCCTCGAAGAACCGGACGGAGGTCACGTTCACCTCCTTGATGTCCGGGCGGCCGAGGCCCTGGAAGTACGCGTCCCAGGGGAAATCCGGCGCCGCCTTCGCGAGCGCCGCCCGATCCATCTTGTTGTACAGGCCCTTCGGGTCCCGCCGCTCGACCCGCGTCTTCGAGATCTTCGCGAGCTCGGTCTCGATCTGCACCACGTCGAGCGCCGCCGCCTTCGCCGCGGCCTCCTGGGCCCCGGCGAGCCGCATCATCCGCGCGACGTGCTCTTCGTAGGTCTTGCGGAGCGCCTTCGACTTGTCGTCCTCGTTCAGGTAGTAGTCGCGGTCCGGCAGGCCGAGCCCGTTCTGGTCGAGCTGGGCGATGACGCGCGTCGCGTCCTTCATGTCCTGCGCAGAGGCGATGTCGAACAGCGCCCAGATGCGGCGGCTGTGGAGCTCGGTGACGAGCGCCCCGACGCTCTTCGGGTCGCGCACCCGCCGCGCCTTGGCGAGGAGATCCGCGATCGGCTTCGCGCCGGCGGCTTCGATCGCGGCCTCGTCGACGCACGCGCCGTAGTAGGCCCCGATCTTCTTGCTCACCGGATCCCGGTCGCCGGCCTGCGCCGCCTCCTCGAGGATGCGCCGGAGCTCCGCCTCGTTGCGCTGCTCGATCTCGTTGAAGCTCCGCATCCACATGGCCTCGTCGCCCGGGATCTCCGTCTTGGCCAGCCATCCGCCGCAGGCGAACTGATAGAAGTCCTCGCAGGGGTTGGCCGAGCGGTCGAGCGCGGCCTCGTCGAGCCCGACGCTCTCGAGCTTCGTCTCGACGATCGGGAGGCCCTGCGGCACAGGCGGGGGGGCCGCCGCCTTCACGGCCGAGGGGGGCGGCGGCGGCGGGCCCGCGGCCGGGCCGCAGGCCGGCAGCGCAGAGAGGGCCAGGGTGATCGCGAGGGGGGCTGCGAGCGGTCGTTGCGTGCGCATGCGGCGCTCTACCACGAACAGCGCGCTGCGCGGACAGGCACGAACCGCGCGCTGCGCGGACAGGACCGCCGGCCGCGCGGCGCCCGCGACGCAGGCCGGCCCATCACCGCCTCGGCCGCCGTCGTCCGAGGCGCGGGCGCCTCACTCCCGGTCGAGCTTCCCCATCAGGCTCAGGGTGAAGTACGCCCCCATGTACTTGAGGTGCGGGCGCACCTCGAGGTGCACCCGGTACCAGCCCGCGCTCCCCTCCACCTCGGTCACCGTGGTCCGCGCCCTGCGGAGCGGCCTGCGCGAGCGCACGGCGGGCGACACGACATCCATGTCCGCGACGTACTGGCTCAGCCAGCTGTTCAGCTCGCGCTCGAGATCGCCGCGCTCCTTCCACGTGCCGATCTGTTCCCGCTGCATCACCTTGAGGTAGTGGGCGAGCCGGCTGACGAGGAGCACGTAGGGCAGCTGCGTGCCGAGCCGGTAATTGACCTCCGCGGCGCGCCCCTCCTCGCTCTGCCCGAAGAACTTCGGCTTCTGCACCGAGTTCGCGGAGAAGAAGCAGGCGTTGTCCGTGTCCTTGCGGAACGTGAGGCCGATGAAGCCCTCCTCGCTGAGCTCGAACTCGCGGCGCTCGGTCAGCATGATCTCGGTCGGGATCTTCGTCTGGATGGCGCCGAGCGCCTCGTACTCGTGGAGCGTGAGCCCCTCGACCGTGCCGCCCGACTGCGGGCCGATGATGTGCAGGCACCAGCGGTGGCGCGCGAAGCTCTCGGCGAGCCGGGTCGCCATCGCGTAGGTGGGCGCGCCCCACAGATACGCCGCGTGGTTGCCGACGACGTCCTCCTCGTAGGAGAACGCCCGGACCGGGACGGTGCTCGCCCCGTAAGGCAGGCGCAGGAGGAAGCGGGGGAGGAGCAGGCCCACGTAGCGGGCGTCCTCGGACTCGCGGAACGAGGTGTATTTCACGTACTGCGGCCCCTCGAAGAGCGCCTTGATGTCGCCGAGGTGCGGCACCTTCCGGTAGTCCGCGAGCCCGAAGAACTGCGGGCCCGCGACGGCGAGGAAGGGCGCGTGCGCCATCGTCGCGACCGCCGCGCACTTCTGGAGGAGCGCGATGTCCTGGGGCCCGGGGCCGAACTCGTAGTTCGAGATGACCGCCGCGAACGGCTTGCCGCCGAAGGAGCCGAACTCCGACGAATAGACGATCTTGTAAAGGCCGCTCCTCACGATCTCGGACGAGTCCTCGAAATCCGCGAGCAGGTCGTCCTTCGAGCAGTTGAGGACCTCGATCCGGATGTTCTCGCGGAAGTCGATGCGATCGACCGCGAACTTGAGGCCGCGCCACGCGGCCTCCAGCCGCTGGAACACCGGGTGGTGCAGGATCTCGTCGATCTGGCGCGACAGCCGCTGGTCGAGCTCGGCGATCCACAGGTCGATGAGGGCGTTGTCGAGCGCCGGGCCGGCGTCCGGCCGGCCGGCCACCCTGTCGAGCGCGGCCTCCACGCCGCGCTTCACGTCCTGGTAGGCCTCGTTGGCCGGGGGGATCCCCGCCTCCGCCAGGATCTCCTCGAGCAGAGAGCCGCCGCTCTCCGTCGCCGGCTCTTCGTGCTGCCCCGCTTGCATGTCCAAAATTTACCACGGTCGCTCGCCGGCTGGAAGCGACGGACACGCCGGCGTCCGCGGCCGGCGCGGCGCGGTCCCGTGCGCGCCTCGCCCCATCTGCCCGCGCCGATCCCGCGCTGACGCGACGGCGCGGCGGCGCGCCTCGGACGCCCGCGCGCGGCCGTATGGAACCGTGCGGAACAGCGCAGAACAGCGCGGAACATCACAGAACAGCGCGTGAGAGCGCAGGGCGCTCCGTCAGCACGCAAGTCAGGTCTCGATTGGACATGAAATGTACATGGCGAGCGAGAGACTACAGTGTTACAAATCATGCGTGGGTGCTCTCACGGAAGTCGCGGAAGCAGTGATCTTCGCTCGAAGGCGCCCTCCCAAAATCCCGGATCCGGCGCCGCCGCCCGCGCGACGTCGCCCGTCCTGGCCGTGGCCGCGCGGCGCCGACATCGCGCGTCGCTAGCGTCCCGAACAGCCAAGAACACCAGGGATCAGCCGCAGGAGCACGGAGGGACAGAGCGCTTCTTCTGTCTCTCTTCGTGTCCTCTGCGCCTCTGTGGCTCCAATGCTCTGTCTTTCAGCGGCGCCGGCGCGCGCCGCCGGTCGTGGATTTCGAGGAGAGGAGGGGGGATGGAACGCCTCGGGCTCGGCATCATCATCGGCGTGGGACTCGCCAGTTTGACCAGGATCACCCGGCCGACCGTCAAGAGGGCCGTGCGGTTCGGCTTCGTCGCCGCCGACGCGCTCAAGAGCGCGCTCGGCGAGGGCAGGGAGCGGCTCGCCGACCTCGTCGCCGAGGTGAGGGAGGAGATGGCCCGGCAAGAGCAGCGCGCCGGCGTGGGCGGCGCGCGGGCGCCCGCGCGCGCCGAGATCGAGCCGCCCGCGGCCTGACGAGAGGGGTGTTCCGGTGACCCGGCCCGGCCGGCCGGGAGGTGAGCCATGCCGAGCGATCGAGGGGTCTTCATCATCCACAGGGTTCTCGGGCGCGTGCGCCTCGGCGTCCCCGCGCTGCGCGGGGACCCGTCGAGGGCGGAAGAGATCGCGGAGGCGGCGCGCGCCTGCCCGAGCGTCGTCGACGCGCGGGCGAGCGCGTGGGCCGGGAGCCTCACGGTCGAGCACGAGCCCGACATCCCGCTGGAGACCGTCCTCTCCGAGCTCGCGAGCATCCCGGAGCTCGCGGACTGCGGCTGTCACCCGATCGACGCGCTCTCGCCCCCGCCGCCGCGCTGCGCGGCGCCCGCCGAGCCGCCGAGCCCCGGCCGGACGGCGCGCCTCGTCGTCCAGGCCGCGGACCGGCTGAACGCGGCGTCGCAGGCCGTCCCGCCGCCGCAGGTCGACCTCAAGCTCCTGGTGCCCGCGGTCCTCGTCGGCTCCGGGGTGCTCCAGGTGCTGCTGCGGCGCTCCCCGGGCATGCCCCACTGGATCACGCTCATCAAGTACGGGGTCGACGCCTTCGTGGTGCTGAACCACGCCCGCATCCAGGGCTTCCTCGCGGGCTCGGGCGCGCCGGCCGGCGGCGAGGCGGGGTGACCATGGCGGCGCTCCTGTCGAGCGGGACCAGCGCGGTCTCGGTCGTCCACGCGATCCCCGGCAGGGTCCGCCTGCGGCTGCCGCGGATCGGGCGGGACGAGGCGTTCGGCCCGCTGCTCCAGGCGGGGCTCGCCGCCGTGCCGGGGGTCCTGTCCGTGCGCATCGCCGAGGGCGCGTCGAGCGCCGTCGTCGAGCACGACCCGCGGCTCGTCGACGTCGGCGCCATCGTGTGCGCCGCGGCCGCGGCCTCCGCCGCGCCGGCCCCGCGGGGGGCGCTGCGCGCCGCGCGCGACGCCAGGAAGGCGCGCCGCGCGTCGGCCCTGGCGAAGCGCCCGCTCTACCTCTCGAGCGCCGGCATGCTCTTCTCGCTCGGCTTCGTCTCGCCGCTCCTCGCATACCCGTTCATCGCGGCGACGTGCGCGCCCATCTTCAAGCGGGCGTGGGACTCGGTCGTACGGCAGCGCAAGCTCAACGTCGACCTGCTCGACAGCCTGGCGATCGCCTCGGCCGTCGCGACCGGCGACGCCGTCAACGCGGCCGGCATCATCTGGCTCGTCACGCTCGGCGACCACATCCGCGACCTCACCCAGGCGCGCGCCCGGCGCGCGATCCGCGGCCTGCTCGGCTACCAGCAGGACCTCGCGTGGGTGGTGCGCGGCGACGCGAAGGTGCAGGTCCCGGTGGCCGAGCTCGCCGTGGGGGACGTCGTCGTCATCTACACGGGCTCGGTGATCCCGGTCGACGGGACGGTCACGGACGGCGAGGGGCTCGTCGACCAGCAGACGCTGACCGGCGAGTCGATGCCGGTGCTCAAGGGCCCCGGCGACCGCTGCTTCGCGGCGACCGTCATCAGGGACGGCAAGCTGTACGTGCGCGCCGAGCGCGTCGGCGGCGACACGACCGCCGCGAGCACCGCGCGGCTCATCGAGAACGCGCCCGCGCTGGAGACGCGCGCGCAGAACTACGCGGAGGTGGTGGCGGACCGGCTCGTCCCGCCGGCGCTCGCGTGCTCGGCGGTCGTGCTCGCGGCGACGCGGGATCTCGGCCGCGTGTCCGCCATCCTGACCATCGACTTCGGCACCGGCCCGCGCGTCTCGGCCCCGACCACGGTGCTCGCCTCGATGAACGCCGCGGCGCGGCGCGGCATCCTCATCAAGGGGGGCGCGTACATCGAGAAGCTCGCGCGGGTGTCGACCGTGGTGTTCGACAAGACCGGCACGCTGACCTCCGGCGTGCCCGAGGTGACCGACTTCCTCGTCCACGACGGCCTGTCCGAGCGCGAGTCGGCGACGCTCGCCGCCGCGGTGTCCGCGCGGCAGACGCACCCCGTCTCGCAGGCCGTGCTCCGCCTCGCCGAGGCGTGGCGGCTGTCGATCCCGGACCGGGAGGAGTCCCGCTACCTCGTCGGCCGGGGCGTGCAGGCCAGGGTCTTCGGCAAGGTCGTCCAGCTCGGCAGCCCGCGCTTCATCGAGGAGCTCGGCGTCCCGTGCCGCGCCGAGGCCGGCGCGCGGCAGGCGCTCGAGGCGACGGCGAAGTCGCTCCTCTTCCTCGCCGTCGACGGGCGGCACGTCGCCACGCTCGCCTACCGCGACGCGATCCGGGCCGAGAGCCGCGCGACCATCCGGAGCCTGCGCGAGCGCGGGATCGACGACATCGTCATGCTGACGGGCGACAGCCGCGAGGTGGCCCGGCAGGTCTCGCTCGAGCTCGGCATCACGCGGTACTTCGCGGAGATGCTGCCCGAGGACAAGGCGGAGATCACGCGGCGGCTGACGCAGGAGGGCCGCACGGTCGCGGTCGTGGGGGATGGCATCAACGACTCCCCGGCGCTCTCGTACGCCGACATCGGCATCAGCGTGTCCGCGGGCGCGGAGATCGCCCGGGAGACGGCGGGCGTGGTCCTCGTGGAGGACGACCTGTCGAAGCTCGTCGAGGCGATCGACATCTCGCGCGGCGCGATGCGCATCATCCACCAGAACTTCTCGATGATCCTCGCCGCGAACGCGGTCGCGTACGCGCTGTCGATCCCGGGGCTCCTCAACCCGGTCGCGGCGACGCTCATGAACAACGGCTCCGCGGTCCTCGCCTGCGTGAACGGCCTCCGTCCGCTCATGGCGGTGCCGCGCAGGGCGGCCCGCGCGGGCGGCCGGTGAGCCGGCGCGGCGCGCGGGGTCGGGCGGCGGCGGGCGCGCTCCGCCCCGCACGGCGCCGCGGCCGGGTATGCGCGCTGCACGGCGGATGAAATGGCCGGGATGGAGAGCAAAATGCGCGCTGGATCGAGGTCCTCCGCCGCGTGGCCGCGCGCGGCGCGCCGGGCTGTGCGCGGGCTGCCGGGCGCGGCGCTGGCGGCGGTGATCGGCTGTGCCGACTGTGCTCAGCCGCCCGCCTCGCCGCACGTGGCGGCCGCGAGCCCGGAGGAGGCGGGCCGGTACCTGATCCTCGTGGGCGGCTGCAACGACTGCCACACGCCGGGCTGGGATCGATCGAGCGGCAGGCTCCCGGCCTCGGAGTGGCTGACGGGCAGCGACGTCGGCTACCGCGGTCCGTGGGGGACGAGCTACGCGGAGAACCTCCGGCTCTCCGTCCAGGACCTCAGCGAGGCCGACTGGGTGAGGATGTTCCGCGCGGCCGCCGGGCGCCCGCCGATGCCCTGGCTCAACTACGCCACCATGCACGAGCGCGACCTCGTGGCGATGTACCGCTTCATCCGGAGCCTCGGCGCGAAGGGCGCCCGCGCGCCGCGGGCGGTGCCGCCGGGAGAGGAGCCGGAGACGCCGTACATCCTCATGGTCCCCCAGCCGCCGGCGCGCAGGCCGTAGCGGTCCCCGGGCCGGCGCGCGTCAGGGGCGCAGGCCGCCGAGCGACGCCGGCGCCGTCCGGCTCGCGGCCGGCGGCTCGCAGGGCAGCTCCACCGTGAAGCGCGCGCCCTCGCCCTGGCGGCTGTCGACGCGCACGGCGCCGCCGAGCGCCTCCACGATGCTCTTCACGACGTGGAGCCCGAGCCCGAGCCCCCCGAAGTGGCGGCTCGACACCGCGCGCTCGAACCGCTCGAACACGTGGGGGATGCGCCCGGCCGGGATCCCGATGCCCTGATCCTGCACCGCGAGCTCCGCCGCGCCGCCCTTCCGCGCCACGGTGATCTCGATCGGCTTGCCCGCGCCGAACTTGAGGGCGTTGTCGAGCAGGTTCGACACCACCTGCTCCAGCCGGCTCCGGTCCCACACGCCCACGACCGACGGCTCGGCGCGCACGCTCACGGGCGAGCCCGACTGCGCGACGCGCTCGCCGAGCCGCTCCACGACCTCGTCCACGACCTCCGCCAGGTCGACCGGCTCGACGTGCAGCTCCAGCCGGCCGGTGTGGAGCTGCGAGACGTCCAGGAGATCGTCGATCAGCCGGGTGAGCCGTTGCACCTGCCGATCCATCCTGTGCAGGGCGCGCCCGAGGCGATCGTCGGGCGCGTGGCCGCTCCGCCGGAGCAGCGCCTGGAGGCCGAGGCGCAGGGACGTGACGGGCGTGCGGAGCTCGTGCGAGGCGACGCTGAGGAAGTCGTCGCGCACGCGGACCGCGTGCTGCGCCTCGCGGTAGAGGCGGGCGTTCTCCAGGGCGATCGCGATCTGGCCCGAGAGGAGCTCCAGCACGTGGACGCGGTCGCGCGTGAAGGCCTGCGTGGTGAGGTCGTTCTCGAGGTAGACCACCCCGAGCCGCGCCTCGTTCCGCCGGATGGGCAGGACCAGGACCGACCTCGATCCGCGATCGGAGAAGTGGGGATCGCGCTCCGGCTCGCTGGCCGCGTCGTCGAGCACGAGGATCTCCTGCGCCCTGAGCGCGTGCTCGACGACCCGCCGCGGGACCTCGCGCGACCGGGAGAGCGGCGTGCGCTCGATGGAGACCGGCGCCGCGACGCACCCCAGGGCCCGGACGAAGAGCTCCCCTTCTTCCTCGAGCACGAGCGCCCCGCGCTGCGCGCCGGCGGCCTCCAGGCAGACGCCGAGGAGCCGCTCGAGCAGCCGATCGAGCACGATCTCTCCGGAGAGCGTCTCGGCGGCCTTGAGCAGGCTGAGCGCGTCGAGGGCGACCGCCGGCAGCCGCTCCTCGGCGAGCTCGGGCTCCTCGCAGGGCCCGCCGAGCGTGAACTCGTCCGCGAGCGCGCGCGCCTTCTCCGAGGCCCCCCACCGCGCGAACCCCTGCCGCGCGGCGCGCAGGTACATGGCCGCGATCCGCGTCCGGCCGAGCCCGTGATAAAAGCGCCCGGCGAGCTCGTTGCCGAGCGCCGCCAGGTGGACGAACCCCGCGCGGGTCGCCGCGTCCACGGCCTCGTCGTACCGCGCGCCGGCGACCTCGACGTCGCGCGTGACGCGGGCGACCTCCGCGTCGACCAGGAGGCGCCTCGGGCGGAAGTTCTCGGCGCAGCCCGACTCCCACATCCGCAGGACCCGCTGGAGCTCGGCCACGCGCGCGAGCCGCGCGGCCCTGTCCTGCGCGTCGGCCGCGTCGCACCGCCCGAGCAGCGTGAGCGCGGAGAACATCGCGTGCTGGCACTCGGGGATGTACCCGGCGAGGAAGTGCATGAACGGGATCGCCGCCTCGGCGTGCGCGTCGGCGCGGGCCACGTCCCGGTACACGTACGCGGCCTGGAGCCGCAGGATGTGGTACACGCACCGCGCCGGCGGCTCTCGCTGCGCCGCCTCGAGGAAGGCCCGCTCGTCGAACTCGGCGTCGTCGACCGCGCCTCGCCTCCGCGTCAGCCCCTTGAGGCACCGGATGGTCTGCCGGTAGGCGAGCTGGTAGAGCAGCGTGGACTTGTTGCCGGTCTGGCGGCTGAACGCGAGCGCGTCGTTCACGTCGACGAGCACGCGATCGAGCTCCACCCCGGCGGCGAACGAGTGCTCCACGAGCCCCGTGCGGGCGAAGGAGGCGAAGCGGAGCTCGCCGGACGACACGCCCAGGGCGATGATCTCGCGGAACTGCGCCGCGCTCGAGGCGACCGGCGCGATCCACGGGTGCACGAACTCGTTGACCATGTACAGGGCGATCGTCTCCTGGCCGCGGTCCTCGAACCTCCGCGCGAGCTCCACCGCGACGTGGCCGAAGCCCTGGGCGCTCCGGAGCTCGCCCTCGGCCGCCAGGAGCATCGCGTACGCGGCGTAGGGGAGGATCGACTCGCACGAGTTGCCGTGCTCCAGCGCGAGGCGGACGCCGAGCGAGGTGAGGAGCAGCAGCCGCTTCCGGTCCGCGAACCAGGCGGGGGCCAGCATCCCGGCGAGGAGCTTCATGTGGGCCCGCTCCTCCGGCCTGGCCGCGCGCGGCAGATCGACGAGCGACTCGGGCGAGCGCGCCCCGAGGCGCTCGCGGATGGCCCGCCGCTGCGCCGCGATCGCCTCGTCGAGCTCCAGATCCGCCGCGGGGAGCTCGACCCCGAAGCCCGCGCGCAGCGCGTCGGTCCCCCAGCCGAGCGCCAGCTCGTGCTCGCCGGTGATGGTCGCGCTCATGATCCGGAGCGCTTCCAGATCGACCCTCTCGGGGATCGACGCCGCGTGGAGGAGCCCCTCCTCCACGAGCGCGCGCGCCGTGGCGTGCTGATCGGTCAGCGCGGCGCACTCCGCCGCGTCGCGGAGGAGCGCGAACCAGAGCGCGTAGCACGAGCGAGGGGCGTCCTCCGGCAGCAGGCGGAGGCCGCTGCGGAAGTACGCGAGCGCCGGGCCGTAGGCCGCGGCGCGGCGCGCCTCGAGGCCGGCGCGGTGGTTCAGCCCCGCGAGGCGGCCGCGCTGCTCCGCGTCGATCGGCGCGGGGCCGAGGTTCAGCTGGTCCACGGCGTCGAACAGCGCGCCGCCCGCCCCGTCGCCGGCGGAGGCCTCGAGCAGGAAGCGGCCGATCTCGACGTGCAGCTGCTTCCGCCGCGGCTCCGGCGCGAGCTCGTAGGCGGCCTGCTGGACGCGATCGTGGGCGAACCGGACCGCGAGCTCCGCGCCGCGCTCGCGCGCGCTGTCCGGCAGGAGGAGGCCCTCGCGCAGCGGCTGGCCGAGCGGCGCGAGCGCCCCGTCGATGGACCGGCCCGACACCGCCGCGATGATCCTGAGCTCCGCGCGCTTGCCGATGCACGCCGCGATCTGCAGGAGCTCCTGCGCGTCCTCGGGCAGCTTGCGGACGGACTCCGCCATCAGCTGCACCACGTTGTCGGTGGCCCCGACCCGCTCGATCCGGCCGAGATCCCACGTCCACGTCGAGCGGCCCGCGTCGTAGACGAGCAGCCGCTTCTCCTGGAGCGATCGGAGGAGCGGGCGGATGAAGAAGGGGTTGCCGGCGGTCTTGGCGAGGATGAGCTCCGCGAGCGGCCGCGCCCGCTCCGGCTCGCAGCGGAGCGCGCCGGCGAGCAGCGCGACGATCGCCTCGGCGTCGAGCGGGCCGAGCGGCAGGTGGGTGATCGGGATCTGGGCTCGCCGGAGCTCCTCCAGCGCGCCCTGGAGCGGGTGCGTGAGGCCGACTTCCCTCGGCCGGTACGCCGCGATCAGCAGCACGTGCCGGCTGCCTGGATCCGTGGCCAGGGCGCGCAGGACGCGGAGCGACGCGGCGTCCGTCCACTGGAGATCGTCGAAGAGGATCGCGAGCGGCGGCCGCTGGCTGGCCACGGCGCGCATGAAGTCCTGGATCGCGAGCAGGAAGCGGCTCTCCGCGCGCATCGGATCCGCGGCGGGCGGCTCGGGCGCAGCGGCGAGGAGCTCGGCGAGCTCCGGGCAGAGCTCGGCGAGGGCGCGGCAGGGCGCGCTCGCCGCTTCCCTGAGCGCTGCGCGGCTGTCCTCCGGCTCGGCGCGGAGCGCGGCCGCGAGGGCGCGGAGCGCCTCCTTCATCGAGGCGTAGGGCACGTTGGCGGCGCGCAGATCGAACTTGCCCTCGATGAAACGCCCGCCCCGCTCGGCGACCGCGCCCCCGAGCGCCCTGACGAGGGCGGTCTTCCCGATGCCCGCCTCTCCGGTCACCAGCGCGAGCTCCGTCCGGCCCTCCGCGGCGCGGGCGAGCGCGCCGTGCAGCGCGGCGAGCTCTCGCTCGCGGCCGAACAGGCGCTCGGGCAGCGGGAGCCGCCGCGCGAGGTCGAGGCGGTCGAGCTCGAACGGCGCAACGTCGCCCGTGGCGAGCCATCGCCGCCGCGCCTCGCGCAGGTCCTGGGCGAGGCTCTCGGCGCTCTGGTACCGCAGCTCCGGCATCTTGGCGAGGAGCCGCTGCACGATCTCGGAGAGCGCCGCCGGCACGTAGGGGCTCACCGCGTGCGCGGGCACGGGGCTCCTCGCCATGTGGGCGTGCACGAGGGCGAGCGGATCGAGCTCCTGGAACGGCGGCGCGCCGATGAGCATGGCGTAGAAGGTCGCGCCCAGCGCGTACAGGTCCGAGCGCGCGTCGACGAACCGGCCCGTGCGCCCGAGCTGCTCAGGGGACAGGAAGGGGAGCGCCCTCAGCTTCTCGAGATCGACGGCGCCGGGCGCGCTCGTGAGCTCCGCGGCGTCGGCGAGATGGACGAGGGTGACCTGCCCGTCCGCGCCGAGGACGACGCGGCTCGGGGCGATCGCTCGGTGGACGACGCCGCCCGCGTGGATGCGCGCGCAGACGTCGGCGAGCGCGACGGCGACGTGGAAGAACGCGTCGAGCTCGAGCGGCCCTCGGCCGATCCGCCGCTCGAGATCCTCGGGGCCTGCGTCCTCGAGGAGGAGCGCGGGCGCGCTCTCCGGGCCCTCCAGGCCGAGCGGCCGAGCGATCCCCGGCACGTCGAGCCGGCGCAGGAAGGCGTGCTCGCGCAGCAGGACAGCCGCGGCGCCCGGCGCCGGAGGGGTCCCGCGGACGGTTTTCTGCACCACCGTCGTGCCGGCGAACGTGAGCCTGCGGAGCTGAAATCGGCCGCAGCGGTGAATCTCGGTCGTTTCCGCCCGAGCCATACGCGTCCCCCCTCGCGCACTTCACGGGAGCATGAGACCGGGTGCGTGTGTGCGCTAGCCGAGAGGCCTCGGGCCTCACGACGCCGCGGGAACATCGGTCCACTTTTCCTCTTCGGCTTCAGCCCTCTTCGGCCTTTCGGGCCGGGCGGGGAGCCACGCGGCCCCCTCGGCCCTCGGCCCATCGATGCGCGGTCGGCCGACCGCCGGGCTCAGCGCTGGCCGGGCGCAGCGCTGGATCGAGCGCCGAGAGATCGCTCGTCCGGCGGTCCTCTGCCGACGCGCGGCGCGCGAGACCCCGGCGCACCTCTGGCGCCTTTGGGCACCCTTGGCGCCTTTTGGATCGAACGCCGTGGAACGCGCGCTCGATGTATTCGGTCCGGTCCCTCGCGGCGCGCGCTTGCTCGCGCTGCTCCGCGCGGCGCGCTGGGCAGCGCTTCCGGGCGAGCGCGCAGGCTGCTCGACCGCGATCAATGCAGCGAGCGAAGGTGCTAGAATGAAGCTGCGCATGTCCGGGGTGGGCCGCTGCCCCGCGCCGGTGCGCGCAGCGGGGAGCTTCGATGAACGCACCTGTGGTCGCAGGGGACGTGATCGCCGAGAAGTACCGGGTGGACCGGGTCCTGGGCAGGGGCGGGAAAGGGGTGTTGGTCGGCGCCAGCCACCTCGTCCAGCCCGAGCGGGTCGCGATCAAGCTCCTGGTCGGCGAGCCGAGCCCTGCGCTCGTGGAGCGGTTCCTCCGGGAGGCGCGCGCGGCGGTGCGGCTCAGGGGCGAGCACGTCGCGCGGGTGCTCGACGTCGGCCAGCTCGACTCGGGCGTCCCGTACCTGGTCATGGAGCACCTCGACGGCCGCGATCTCGCCGAGCTGCTCCGCGCTCGCGGCCAGCTCGAGATCTCGGAGGCCATCGATTACGTGCTGCAGGCCTGCGTGGCGATGGCCGAGGCGCACGCCGCGGGCATCGTGCACGGCAACCTCGATCCGGCGAACCTGTTCCTCACCACGGCCCCCGGCGGGGCGACGCTCCTCAAGGTGCTCGACGTCGGCATCTCGGCGGAGCCGTCCTCCGCGGGCGACGGCGGCGCGGCGGCGCAGGCGCAGGAGGGGCTCGGCGTTCCCCTCTACCTGGCGCCGGAGCAGCTGCAGCCGTCGCGCCCTGTCGATGCGCGCGCCGACATCTGGTCGCTCGGCGCGATCCTCTACCGGCTCCTGACGGGGCAGCCGCCCTTCGAGGCGCGCACGCACGCCGATCTCGCGCTGCGCGTCGCGAGCGCGGAGCCGGCGCTCCCGAGCGCGCTCCGGCCCGACATTCCCCCCGCGGTCGAGCGCGTGCTCCTCGGCTGCCTCGCGAAGGACCCGGCGCGGCGGCCCGCGAACGTGGCCGAGCTGGCGATCGCGCTCGCCCCTCACGCGCCGGTGGGCAGCCAGGATTACGCGCAGCGCGCCGCGCGCATCCTCGGCGCGACGCTGCCGCCGCGCCCCCGCGCCTCGCTCCCGACGATCGGGCTCGGGCTCAACGCGAAGCAGCGCCCCGCGCCGCGCCTGCTGCAGGGCGCCGAGCCGGGCGCGCCGGCGCTCTCGCGGGCCTTCCAGCAGGAGACGCCTTACCTGGGGAGACCCACGGCGCGCCTCGCGCTCCTCGCGGCCGTCGCGTCGCTGCTCGCGATCCTCGGCGTGGCCGCGGCGCAGCTCAAGTGAGCCTGCGCCGATCGCGCCGCCGCGACCGTCGAGGATCGCCGCCGGAGCTCGCCCGCGGCGTCGGCGCGGGGCGGGCAGCGAGGAGCCGGGCGGGCCGCCCCGTCGACGCCGGGCGCCCGAGCCGGACCTCGCGGCCGCGCCGAGAAAACGTGGCGTCGGCCTAGACCGGCTGTCGTAGTATCCGCCGCATGCCGCATTCTCTCCCACAGTCCGAGGGCGGTTCCGCTCCGCCCCGGCGCATCGGCACGGTCGCATTCCTCGGGTATGGCCGCTTCGGCGCGGCGCTCGGGTCGCTGCTGGGCGACGCGGGGATCGCGGTGCGCGCGCTCGACCCCGGCGCCGAGATCCACGGCGCCGCGCGGGCCGGCTCGCTCCCGGAGCTCGTGGAGGGCGCGGACCTGGTCCTCGTCGCCGTCCCGGTGCCGGCGATGCGCGAGGCGTTCGTCTCGCTGCGGCCGCACCTCGCGCCGGAGCAGGTCGTGGCCGACGTGGGCAGCGTGAAGACCGTGCCGGCGCGCGCCATGGCCGAGGTGCTCGGCGCCGAGCGGCCCTGGGTGGCGACGCACCCCCTCTTCGGCCCGGCGAGCCTCGCCCGCGGCGAGCGCCCGCTGCGCGTCGTCGTCTGCCCGAACCCGGCCCACCCGGACGCGGTGCGCCAGGTCGCCGCGCTGTTCGAGCGGATCGGGTGTCAGGTGCTGGAGCAGGCCCCGGAGGAGCACGACCGGGTGATGGCCTTCACGCACGCGCTCGCGTTCTTCATCGCGAAGGGCATGCTCGACGCCGGCGTGCCGGCCGGCGCGCCGTACGCGCCGCCCTCGTTCCAGGGCATCGCGCACACGATCGAGACGGTGCGCGTCGACGCCGGGCACCTGTTCGCGGCGCTGCACCGCGAGAACCCCTTCGCGGGCGAGGCGCGCCGCCGGCTCATCAACGCGCTCCTCGCCGTCGATCGCAGCCTCGACATCCCGACCGAGGACGCCGCGCCCGAGGACCTCGCCGCGCTCTCGATCCCGGATCTCGGCTCGCTCTCCCCCGAGCTCCGCGAGACGCGGGAGCTCATCGACGAGCTGGATCTCGAGCTCGTCGAGCTGCTCGCGCGCCGCTCCGAGCTCGTCCAGCGCGCCGCCCGCGCCAAGGCCACGATCGGCGCCGCGGTCCGTGATCCCTTGCGCGAAGCGCGCCTCATGGAGTCGCGCCGCCGCCGCGCCGCCGAGCTCGGCCTGGACGCCGACGGGGTCGCCGAGGTGTTCGAGGTGATCCTCCGGCACTCGCGTTCCTTGCAGGAGCGGCGCTCTTCCACCTAGCCAGTCTGCGCGTCAATTTCGCCTCTCGTGGTTCGGTCGTGTTTCGCGCGGGTTTCCTTCGGGGTCTCTCCCGATTCGCGATCTCCCTCACGGCCTTTCGGAACCTCTCGGGACTTCGCGGAAGGGAAGCGCTCCTTCCGGGGCGCCGCGAAATCCTCTTTCCACGCCGCCGCACTTCGGTGTAGGGTCCGTGTGCGGGGAACATGCAGCAGCATCGGGAGCCCCCTTATTGTCACTGCAGGCCAGCCCTGGGTCGCGGGTACGACAGCGCCTAGATTACGATACGGGCTCGTCAGTGCAGTTCAGGGAGGGCTGGAATGGATCAACGGAGCGGCCATACGCGGGAGGCCGAGCGTTCCGGGGCCGGTCGCGCCGGGAGCGCGGTCCGCGCGCGCTCGACCGCCGCCGGCGGTGCCTCCCGGCGCGCGGGCAGCGGCGCCGGCGGCCGCCCGGTTGAGACGCAGCGCGGCTCCGTCCTCGGCCGCGGCGTCGCGCTGCGCCGCTCGGACCACATCGTCTCCATGGGCCTCCTCGATCGGAACCCTGGAGCAGGCGCGGCTGGCGCCGCCCGAAAGCGGTGGACACAGAAGAGTTCCTGAGGATGCTGCCAGGCTGGCCGCGGCGCTGACGCCGGGCAGGAGGGCAAGGAGACGCGGGATGAGGGCAGAAGTAGGCAGGGTCAACATCCTCGTCGTTGACGACAGGCCTGAGCAGCTGCTCTCCCTGGAGGCTGTCCTCGCTCCGCTCGGCGAGAACGTCATCAAGGCGTCGTCCGGCAGGGAGGCGCTCCGCTGCCTCCTGCAGGAGGAGTTCGCGGTCGTCCTCCTCGACATCAACATGCCGGAGATAGACGGTTTCGAGACCGCGACGCTCATCCGCAAGCGGCGGAGCACGCTGCACACTCCGATCATCTTCCTGACGGCGCACAACGATCGCGTCTATGTCGAGCGCAGCTATTCGCTCGGGGCGGTCGATTACATCATGACCCCGTTCGCCCCCGAGGTCCTCCGCACCAAGGTGTCTGTCTTCGTCGATCTCTTCAAGAAGACACAGAAGATCAAGCTCCAGGCGGAGTCGCTGCGCGCCCACGCCGAGCAGCTCCAGCGGCTCAACCGCGCCGCGCTCACGATCAACTCGGCCCTGTCGCTCGACGCCATGGTCGCGGCGATCACGGAGGCGGCGCGCGACGTCGGCGGCGCCCATCACGCCATGACGCTCGTGAAGCTGGAGAGGCCCGGCGAGCGGGCGCGGACCGCGGTGTCGCTCTCGGAGCGGTACGCCACGTTCCAGCAGGAGGCGCCGCCCTCCATCGCCGGCAAGCTATGCGCCTACGTGTGCGGCAGGAACCGGCCGCTCCGGATGACGCAGCTGGAGCTCTCGCAGCACCCGGAGTGGCTGGACGACGGCGGGCAGAGGCCGCCGCCGCGGGGGTACCTCGCCGTGCCGCTCACCGCGGCCGACGGGCAGAACATCGGGATCATCCAGCTCTCGGACCGGCACGACGGCGAGTTCTCCGACGACGACGAGACGGTCCTCGTGCAGCTCGCCCAGCTCGCGTCCATCGCCATCCAGAACTGCGTGCACGCCGAGGCGCGCGAGGCGAACCGCCTGAAGGACGAGTTCCTCGCCACGCTCTCCCACGAGCTGCGCAGCCCGCTCAACGCGATCCTCGGCTGGACGCACCTCCTGCGCAGCGAGCCGTTCGACGAGCAGCGGGTGTCGCACGGCCTCGATGTGATCGAGCGCAACGTGGCCGCGCAGACGAAGCTCATCGAGGATCTCCTCGACGTCTCCCGGGTCACGACGGGCAAGCTGCGCATCAGCGCGGCGCCCATGGCGCTCGCGCCCGTCGTGGAGATCGCCATCGACGCGATCCGTCCGGCCGCCGAGGCGAAGGGGCTCACGATCGACGTCTCGCTCGACCCCCTCGTCGAGGTGAACGGCGACGCGGATCGGCTGCAGCAGGTCGTCTCGAACCTCACGTCCAACGCCCTCAAGTTCACGCGCCCCGGGGACCACATCCTCGTCTCGCTCCGGCGGGCCGGCGCCTATGCGGAGCTCACGGTGCGCGACACGGGCGAGGGGATCGCGCCGGATTTCCTGCCCTTCGTCTTCGAGCGGTTCCGCCAGGCCGACAGCACGAGCCGCAGGACGCACGCGGGGCTCGGCATCGGGCTGTCGCTCGTGCGGCACATCGTCGAGGCCCACAGCGGCTCGGTCGTGGCCGAGAGCCCTGGGCTGCAGAAGGGGTCGACGTTCGTGGTCCGGCTCCCGCTCCTCGGGGTCGAGCGCAGCTCGCTGGCGACGCCGGCGAAGGAGGGGCGCTCGCGCTCGTTCTCGCCACCGGAGGCCGCCTCCGATCTCGGCGGGCTCCACGTCTTGCTCGTCGAGGACGACGCGGACGCCAGGGAGCTCCTCCAGGAGGTGCTCTCGCAGCACCGCGCCGAGGTGACGGCCGTGGCCTCGGCCAGCGAGGCGCTCGCCGCGTTCTGCGAAGCTCGCCCGCACGTGCTCGTGAGCGACATCGCCATGGCGGGCGAGGATGGCTACGAGCTCATCCGCACCATCCGGCAGCGCCCGCCGCACGCCGGCGGCGATTTGCCCGCGCTGGCGCTGACGGCGTATGCTCGCAAGGAGGATCAGAAACGCGCGCTCGACGCCGGCTTCCACATGCACGCCACGAAGCCGATCGAGCCGGCCGCCCTCGTGGCCGCCGTGGCGAGCCTCGCGGCCAGAGCCCGCGCCGGCGAGCTCGCCTGCCCCTGGGAGCGAGGCTCTGGCGACGAGATCAACCCGTGACGGGCGAAGGGAGCGGAGGGCAGCCGGGCGATCTCCCGCTCTGCCGTTCGGCCGGGGGCGCGCCGTGCGGTGAGCGAGCGTCATTGGTCAGGAGCGCCGTCGCGCCCCTCGCGCTCGCACACGATGCCTGATTCGGAGGCCGCGCCCGAGCGAGCTCGAGCGGGATCGATATCGAGTCTCGTCCGGCGCGCCGGCGCTCATGAGCCGGACAGAGGCGCTCGTCAGGCCAGTCCCGCAGACTCCCCTCCGTAATTTCCCGGACCGCTTCACCTGAGCGGCCTCATCACACGGCCATCCAGGAGGCGGGCAGAACGTCACGACGGCTGCCGCGTCCGGCGCCTGGCTGCCTGAGCCTCCGCGGGCGTCCATCGACAGCGACCACGGGCATGGAGCCCCGAGGCGTGACGAGGGTAGGCCTGGGACTTGCAGCTCACGCCGCGCAACATGTCCCCCTGGGCCAGACGCGGAGCCAGCCCCAACGCGGGGAGCCGGACCAAGCGCAGCGCGCGACCGCGGTCGCGCGCTGCGCGCCGGCGGTGCTCTTTCACGTCGAGCACGCGCGCGCGAGCACGCATGGGCTCAAGGGGCTTCACCTCTGGAGGTTTATCCGTTATAGCAGATGCCGCGTCGAGCGCAGTCGCTCTTCATACTTCACATTCGCTCGAGCACACATCGGCGAATGTGCTTGACCGGCGGGTGCTCGCGGTGGGCCGCGCACATGCAACGATGATGCAGTGAGACAAAAAGCTTGCGTAATCCAGTATGGTGGCCTATCATCCACAATAACGGAATCACCATGTAGCCGACACCGAACCATTGCAGGTGAGAGCGCTCGTGCGGCTTGCGAGCGCACATTCGCGCGATTTTCGGCGTGAATTGAGTTGCCGTGGCGGTGTGGAGCGGTGATCGGCGCGTGGCTGTGCCGCGCGATTCTTTGGGGGGGAACAACCCAAGGGAGAGAACGATACATGAAAGCTTCGATGAGCATCTTTGCGAGCGCGCTGCTGCTTGGCGCTACGATGATGATTGGCGCCGGATGCGGCGATGACGAGGATCCCGGCACCAGCACGACGACCAGCACGACGACCAGCTCGGCGACGACCGGCACCGGCGGCAACGGCGGCGAGGGTGGCGAGGGTGGCGGCACCGGCGGCGAAGGCGGCGAGGGTGGCGGCACCGGCGGCGAAGGCGGCGAGGGTGGCGGCGAGGGCGGCGAGGGTGGCGGCACCGGCGGCGAGGGTGGCGGCACCGGCGGCGAGGGTGGCGCTGGTGAGGGCGGCGCCGGCGGCGAAGGCGCCTGAGCCGAGCGCGCCCTTGATGCGTTTCCCCCTCCCGACCCGCAATGCGGAGGGAGGGGGAGCGATCCCATCGTAGCTCGCAGGGGATCACGGGAAGGCAGGGAGACGGAAGACGCTTTGCGTCCTCCCTCCTTCCCGTGAGATCCGGAGCACCTTCATCTCAGCTCATGGACCTTCCGGCGCCGGTTCATCCGGTCTGGAGGGTCTCTGCGTCTTTCGCCCTCTGCGCTGGTTTCTGCGCGGCGCTGCCGCGCTGCCACGCGCCCTTCGCGCTGCCGCGCGCCGCTTTCGCGTCGCCGCGCGCCGCTTTCGCGTCGCCGCGCGCCTCCGCGCTCCCACGCGTCTCGGACGGAGCCCCGGCGGGCAGCTCCCAAGCTATGCATCATTTGCGGCCGCCCTGAATCCGGCGTCATGGGTTCGTGCCGAGATCTCCATCGCATCGAGCCGGCGATGCGCTGCCTCGGTTCAATCCCGGGGCATGGTCGCCGCGCAGCGGAGGCCAATGGCGGAGTCCGCCGCGGAGACGGTAGGCCCGAGAAGCGGGTGTTCGTCGCGCGGCGCAGAGGAGGGCCGATGTCTGGAAGACCGCTGTCCGACCCCGGTCGAGCGCGCTCCTCCGGCCTTGCCGGAGGGAGCGCTCTCAGGCGAGTTCGGCGGGCCCGCGCCGCGCGACGAACACCCTTCATCGAGCCCGGCGCTTCGGCGCCACCGTGGAGCGGCGCTTCGGCGCCACCGTGGAGCGGCGCTTCGGCGCCACCGTGGAGCGGCGCACCCGCGCCGCGCCGTGGAGCTACCGTGCGTCGCTGCAGCGTCTCAGCTCGCTCCAGGGGCTCTCCGCGTCGCGGTTGCAGGCGCGGAGCTCCTCCGTGAGGCGAGCGACCTCTGCCGCGAGCGCCTCGTTGCATCGCCGGAGATCGCTCGCGGCGCTCTGCACCTCGCGGTGGCGCAGCGCGTTGTTCACGGCCACCGCCGCCTGCGACGCGAGCAGCCCGCAGGGCTCGAGCTGCCCCGCGCGGAACGCCCCGGCGCCCGCGTCGCTCTCCGCGTAGAGCACCCCCGTGAGGCGGCCCTGGTGCGTCATGGCGAGGCACAGGATCGACCGCGGACCGGCCTCGAGCAGGTAGGGATCCTGCGCGAACCGCTCGTCCGCCGCCGCGCTCGCCAGCACGACCGGCTGCTGCGTCTGCGCGACGTGCTGGATGACGCCCGCGGCGAGATCCGACGCGCAGTCGAGCGGCATCGCAGCGTCGAGCCGCACCGCATCGTCTGAGGCGAGCTCGGCCTCCACGCCCAGCGCGCCGTCGCGCGCGAGGAGCAGCACGGCGCGCCGCGCCCCGGTGATCTCGCGCAGCACCCGGAGGAGCCGCTCGAAGAGCCGCTCGAGGACGAGCTCCCCGTGGAGGGCGCGCGAGGCGCGGAGGATGGCGAGCGCATCGAGCGTGGGACGTTGCGTGCTCGCCGGGGGAGCGGCCTCCGGCGGCCGGCTCGCTTGCCCGAAGAGCGTCGTGCGCGCCACGAGGTGTGGGTACTTCCGAGACAGCTGTCGCACTTTGGCCGTCGCACCCCAGCGCAGGTACGCCTCGTGGGCGTCGGTCATGTAGACGTGGGCGATCCGCTCCCTCCCGCTCGCCAGGTGGAACTTCGCGCAGAGCTCGCTGGCGAGCGCCTCGTCGCGGACGAACCCGTTCACCTTCGCCGCCTCGATCGCCTGATCGTAGAGCTTCATCGCCGCGAGCTCCTCGCCGGCCGCGCGCGCGGACTCCGCGCGGACGAGGAGGTGCTTGTGCCGGTAGTTGTCCGGGCATCGCTCCGCCCACTCCGCGAGCCGATCCCGGTAGCTCGGCACGGACACGGGGGTCAGCTGCCGGCCGCGCGACAGCGCGGGCGAGAGCAGCGTGAGGCAGGTGTAGAAGAACACCTCGATCGCGAGGTGATCGTCGACGCGGCCCTGCATCTTCGCCTCGGCGAGCGAGCCCATGCGCAGCGCTCCCTCGTAGTCCTCGACCAGGAAGCAGACCTGCTGGCGCAGCGCGTAATGGATGAGCGCGACGGCGCTGTAGGCCGGCGCCGAGATCTTCTCCTCGTACGCCGCGGCCGCCTCGTCGACGACGGGCTCTGGCGCGCGCGACGCGCCGACCGGCGCCGTCGTGCTCATCAGGTCGTCGAGCGCGCGGCGCACCCCCGTGAGCGCCGCCAGCGCGAGCTCATCGCGGCCGCGCTGCACCAGCGCGAGGGACTCGTCGACCTCGGCCCGCACGGACGCGCACTCGTCGCCGAGCCCGAGGCGAACCAGGGCGGTATGGACGCACGTCTGCGCCACGTAGGAGGGATCGCCCGCCCGGAGCCCGGCCTCGTGGGCTTCCTTGAAGAGATCGAGGCTCGAGAGCAGGTGCTTGGTGAAGACGCTGATGTGCGCCCCGAGCACGAGGCGCAGCCGGCACGAGAGCTCGTCCTGTCCGGCCCTCTCGTTCATCTCGAGCGCGAGCTCGCCGACCTCGTAGGCCTCGTCGTAGCGGCGGAGCACCCGCGCGGCCATCCAGGCGTAGGCCATGTAGCCGTACGGGGAAGCGCCGCCGTGGCCGTGCTCCAGCGAGAGGTTGACCTGCTTGGCCGCGATGAACGTGCAGAGCGGCGGGCAGAGCAGCGCGGCGGGCATCGTCAGCGCCATGAGGAGCCGGAGCGCCGCGCGGACCCGGGCGTCCGACGTCTCGGGCTCGTCGAGCAGGTCCCTGAGCCGGCGCGTGCCGAGCGCGGCGCGCGCCGCCGCGAGCTCGGCGTCCGCGGCCGCCTTCCGCGGCGGCCCGTCCTCGGGGAGGGGGACGCCGAGCATCGCGAGCGCCGTCTTCCCGAGCGCGATCGCCTCCTCCAGCCGGCCTTGCGCGGCGCACACGGCGATGCGCAGCTCGTACGCCCGGGCGCGCTCCAGGTCCGAGCGCGCCTCCGCCGCGAGCACGTCGAGCAGCGACCCCGCGCGCTCGAGCTGTCCGCCGACGTACGCGCACTCGGCCGCCTCCGCGTGCAGCGAGAACGCGAGCTCGGGGTCCTCCTTGAAGCTCCCGTCCGGCAGCGCCGACAGCCCCGCCTCGAAGAAGCCGGCCGCCTCGGAGGGCGCGCCCTGCTCCTTCGCCTTGCGGCCCGCCGCCAGGCTCATCGCGGCGAGCTCCGCGCGCTCGTGCGGCTCGACGAGCGGCGGCGCGAGGGCGCCGAGATCCCAGGAAGCGGCGTCGGGGCGCGCGTCCCGGCGCTTCAGGTACGCCTCGACATCGACCTTCATTACCTGCGCGCCCGGATAGCGCTCGTCAGCCGATTTGCAGAGGAGCTTCATCGCCATCTCCGAGGCGATCGCGGAGGGGCGCCGGCAGCGGGGTCGGAGGTGCCGGCGTGGGTGTCCGCGCGGTGGCCCCTTCGGTCGCTGGGAGCTCCGTCGTGATCGTAGATGGATAGGGGGTCATGGAGGGGGCCATCGTCGCCCGCGACAGCGGGCTCCTCCAGCGGCGCGACGTCCGCCGGAGCCGTGCGTCAGCATTCTACCCCAAGTGGGCAGGGGTGCGCTACTGTGGCAGTGTGCCGGCTTTTCTGGGCTGCGTTCGCCACGCGCGCAGGAGCTCGGCCTCGCGCTCCGGTGAGAGCCCTGCCCGCGGCTTGGCTTGCCGCTCCGGCGGAAGAGTCTTCCACCACGACAAAGTGTCCTTGACCGTTTCCTGGACGGGCCGGAACGTGAGCCCTGCTTTGCGCGCGCGCTCGGTGCTGCGCAGGTGAAAGGCCTGGGTCTCGCCCTCTGCGGGGGCCCAGATCGGCAGGTCGACCGGCTCGCCGCCCGGCTTCTCGAGGAACTTCGCGCTCACCCAGGTGAAGCGCGCGTTTGCGCCGCTGCCGAGCGCGGCCTTGCACGCGTCGAGCAGCCCGCCCATCGTGAGCGGCTCGCCGGGCCCGGTCGCGTTGAAGATGCCAGTCGTCCGGGCCTCCACGACGGCGACGAGCCACGCGGCGAGATCGCGGACATCGATGATCTGGATCGGGTCGAGCGGCGTGCCCGGGGCGAGGACCTCTCCGCCCCGCTCGACGCGAACGGGCCAGTACGTGAACCGGTCGGTGGGGTCTTCGGGCCCCACGATGAACCCGGGGCGGACCCTCGTGACCCGGCCGGGCATCGCCGCCTCGGCGGCCTGCTCGCAGAGCGCCTTGAGAGGGCCGTAGTTCTCGAAGTCCTTGCCCATCGTCTCGACGGTGGGGTCCGCCATCGTCGCGACCGGGGCCGTCTCGTCGGCCCCCGGGGTCGTGTGGCTCGCGTAGGCGGAGAGGCTCGAGATGAACACGTAGTGCTGCACGTTCGGGGCGAGCAGCTCCGCGGACGCCTTGACGATGCGCGGCACGTACCCCGAGTTGTCGATGACGGCGTCCCACGCGCGGCCGGCGAGGGCCTTGAGCCCATCGCCCTTGTTCGGATCCCGATCGCCGTGCAGCTTCTCGATATCGGGGAAGAGGTGCGGCCGCGTCTTGCCGCGGTTGAAGAGGGTGACGGTATAGCCGCGCGCCTTCGCCGCCTCGACCACGGCCGGCCCGAGGAAGCCTGTTCCGCCGAGGATGAGGAGCGTCTTCTTCCCGGAGCTCCCGGAGGACACGGTCGGCTGCGGCGACGCCGGCGGGGCGGGCGCCCGCGCCTGGCCGCCGCCTGGAACGGGCCCGGCGCCGGCCGGAGCGGCCGGGCTGGGCCTCGGCGCCGAGGAGCAGCCGAGCGCAGCCATCGAGCCCGCCGCGGCGGTGAGCGTGAGGAAGTGGCGGCGTGAAGAGGGCATGAAGCGGTTCTATCCGATCGCGCCCTCCCGTCCCAGATGAGTTCGCGCGCCGCGATAGAGGATGAGATTTTCGTACTTCCAAGAACTTTGAAATGGAATGGTCATGGTCCACATCCTGCAGTGTTTCCAGTCTGCCCGCGTCGAGGCGGGCGAGGAGAATGCGGTATGCGGTCTGTCTTGGGGGCGCTGGGCGCGCTCTGCGGCGTCATCTGTGGAGCTGGGTGTGTCTCGGGGGCTGGGGGCGGCGCGGCGGAGGGCGAGCCGGGGCGCGACGGCGTGGATCCGATCGGGGCGAACGCGGAGCACAGATCGCCCGCAGGAATGTGCGGGACGGGGGCAGCGGATCCCGGCGGTGTGTGTCAGGGCGCCGCGGCCCCGCGCGGCGGCAGCATGTCCGGCGCGGGGGGGCCGGGCGCGGCCGCTCGGGCCGAGCCGGGCTGCCGGCGGCGGCCGTTCAGCCGGCAGTTCCCCGCCACGGGCGCGACGTTGCGCGGCTTCGCCATCGACACGGCGGGCAACGCGCTGCTCGCCGGCGCCCTCGAGGGCGGCGCGACCTTCGGCGACACCCGGCTGGAGAGCGCGGGCGCGGCGGACGTCTTCGTGGCGAAGCTCGACGCGTGCGGCAATCCGATCTGGGCCAAGCGGTTCGGCGACGCCGCGGCGCAGGGGGCCATCGACGTGGCCGCGGGCAAGGGGGGGCACGCGTTCGTGCTCGGCGAGTTCACCGGCGCGCTCGAGCTCGGGGCGCACCACCTCACGGCGGCGTCGCCCTGGGGCGCCGATCTGTTCCTCGCGAAGCTCGGCTCGAACGGCGCGACCCGCTGGGCCGTGCAGATCAGCGCCGAGGAGGACTCCATCCTGTCCGGCACGGCGCTCGCGGCGGATGTCGACGACGGCGGCGCGCTCGTGCTCGGCAGGCTCGAGGGGACGGCGAAGGTCGCCGGCGTGCGGATCGAGCGGCGGGCGATCGGCGCCTTCGTCGTCCGGCTCGACGCTTCGGGTCGCGTCGCGTGGGTCAGCCTGCCGCCGAGCGGCGCGGACAGCGAGGAGATCGGCATCGAGGTCGACGACGACGGCAACGCGCTCATCGCGAGCCAGGACGGGCGCGGCACGGCGACGTTCGTGACCAAGCTCGACGACGACGGACGGCTCGAGTGGCACAAGCGGTTCCGCGGCTCGTCGGATCAGCTGGAGATGGCGTTCGATCTCGCCGTGGATCCGGACGGCGCCGCGCTGCTCTCCGGCAGCGGCGTCTTCGGCGAGCCCGAGCTGCCGGGCGGCCCGCGGCCGTTCGTGGCCAAGCTCGACGACGACGGCGACGTGCTCTGGGTGAAGCGCTTCGACGCGCAGAGCCCCCGCCAGGTCACGGCGAGCGAGGAGAGCGTGGTGCTGGCCGGCGATGCGCTGTGCGAGGCGGAGGAGCCGACGTCGTGCAGCGCGTGGGCGGCCGGGCTGAGCCCGAGCGGGGAGGAGGAGGCGTGGACCCAGCGCATCGGCCCCGACGTCCGCATCGTCGGGCTGGAGCTGGACCCGTGGGAGAAGCCGGTGCTCGCCGGGGGGTTCCAGGGCACGATCGAGCTGGGGCGCGACGAGCTCTCCAGCGAGCAGGGCGCGCTCTTCGTGGCCCGGCTGTCCGAGTCGGACTGACCGCGCGGCAGTGCTCGAAATTGAACATGAAGGCGGGAAGGCGGGAAGAAAAGACCAATGATCTTCCTGTCTTCCCGCTTTCATGGGAACTCTCTCCGGGCAGATTTGAGCACCACCGACCGCGCCCGGCGCGCCGGGCCTCTCGCTCGGCGGTGTCCTCGGCCCCTCCGCGCGCCCTGACCCCGCGCAGGCGCTGCTGCCTCCCGCAGGCAGCTGCTGCCTCCTGCACGCAGCTGCTACCTCCCGCAGGCGCCGCGGCGTCGCGCAGGCGCTGCGGCGTCGCGCAGGCGCTGCGCGGGGCGGGCCCGGCTCACAGGCCGAGCGCGCGGCGGACGGCGGCGGCGATCTCCTCGGGGGTGCCGTCGATGTCGACGCGGAGCGCGTCCTCCGGCGGCTCCAGCGCGGCGAGCTGCGTCGCCAGGAGGCCGGGCGGCATGAAGTGATCCGTCCGCGCCGCGAGGCGCGCGGCGATCAGCGCGGGATCGCCGGTCAGGTGCACGAGGCGCATCCGCGCCGGGTCGACGAGCAGCTGCGCGCGGTAAGCGGCCTTGAGCGCCGAGCAGGCGATCACGGCGTCGCGCCCCGCGTCCAGGAGCTGGCGGATGCGCGCCGCGAGCGCGGCGAGCCACGGCGCGCGATCCCGGTCGTCGAGCGGCTTGCCGGAGCGCATCTTCTCGACGTTGGCGGCGGGGTGGAGGTCGTCGGCGTCGAGGAACTCCCACCCGAGGTCGCGCGCGAGGCGCACCCCCACCGTGGTCTTTCCGGCGCCGCTCACGCCCATCACGACCACGATCACGGGCGCCGCGCCCCTCCGGCGGCTCTCTCTCGGGCTCTCCGCATGGTGGGTCGCATCCTATCATGCGCGGCGCCGTGCCCTGCACGCCTGCCGGCGCTCGAACCCCGGCAGGCCGGCACGCCCCCTGCTCTGCCGGGCGCATGCGTAGGCCTCCGATCTCCGCGATCCTGTTGCCATTTTCCCTGATGTCCGCCGGCTGCACCTCCGACGGCGCCGCGGCGGCGAAGCCCTCACCGCAGCCCTCGGCCTCCGGCTGCACCGATCCGGACACCGCGGGCTGCGTCATCGCCTCGGACAAGCCGCGGATCCGCGAGCCCGACGTGCCCCAGGCCGACGCCAAGGAGCTCGTCTCCGGCAACACGGCGTTCGCGCTCGAGCTCTACCGTCAGGTCGGCGCCGCGCCGGGCAACCTCTTCTGCTCGCCGTACAGCGTGTCGAGCGCGCTGGCGATGACGTACGCCGGCGCCCGCGGCGAAACGGCGGAGCAGATGGCGCGCGCGCTGCGCTTCACCCTGCCCGAGGAGCGGCTTCATCCGGCGTTCAACGCGCTCGACCTGGCGCTCGCGCGCCGCGGCGAGGGCGCCGAGGGGCAGGACGGCGAGGGGTTCCGGCTCAAGGTGGCCAACGCGCTCTGGGGACAGGTCGGCTCCTCGTTCGCGCCGTCGTTCCTCGACGTGCTCGCCGAGAGCTACGGGGCCGGGCTGCGCGTCGTCGACTTCGCCCAGGCGCCCGAGGAGGCGCGCGGGATCATCAACGGCTGGGTGGCCGAGCGCACCGAGGACCGGATCAAGGACATCCTGCCCGAGGGCGCCATCCAGCCCGCGACGCGGCTCGTGCTGACGAACGCCATCTACTTCAACGCAGCATGGCAGTTTCCGTTCGAGGAGGAGGCGACCGCCAACGGCGATTTCACGCTGGCGGACGGCTCCACCGTCTCGGTGCCGATGATGACCGGCAACGCGCAGGTCCGCTATGGCGAGGGCGACGGCTACGAGGCGCTGGAGATGCCCTATGACGGCGGCGAGCTGTCGATGGTGCTCGTGCTCCCGTCGGAGCTCGGGGGCTTCGAGGCGGGGCTCGACCGGGAGCGGCTCGATGGAGTCCTCGCCTCGCTCGGGTCGCGGAGCGTCACGATGACGCTGCCGAGGTTCAAGTTCGCGTCGACCCTCGATCTCGTCCAGCCGCTCGCGGAGCTGGGGATGCCCATCGCCTTCTCCGGCCTCGCGGATTTCTCGGGGATGAACGGGCAAGGCGGCCTCTTCATCAGCGGCGTGCTCCACAAGGCCTTCGTCTCCGTGAACGAGGCGGGTACCGAGGCGGCGGCGGCGACGGGGGTGGTCATCGGCGAGACGTCGGCGCCCGAGCCCGCGACCATCCATTTCGACCATCCGTTCCTCTTCTTCATCCGGGATCACGCGACCGGCGCAATCCTGTTCGTCGGCCGGGTGGCGAATCCGTCCGGTTGAGCCGCCGAGCCCGCCGCGCCTCCGGTCGCGGCGGCAGGGGGCGTCGATTTCGACGCTGAGCTCGTCGGGGCATTTCTCCTCTCCGACGACGGAGGGCCGCGCGCCGAGGAACGCGCGCTGCGCCCGCCGTGCTGTGTCATCGAGGCGGCATGATCGCGGAGCTCCCGACCGCCGCCCTCGATGCGGCGTGCCTGCGACGCGCGTGGCATTTTGCCGCGCGACGCCGCCGGGGGCGAAGCGGCGCGCGGGCGCGTCGTCGCTCGTCAGTAGACGCGGGGGATGAGCCGCGCGGAGGTCCGGCGCGCGTAATCATCGTATTCGGGGAAGGTGTCGCGCAGCACGCGCTCCTCGTACCCCATGCGGATGACCTGCAAGACGAGCTCGACCGTGTAGAGCACGAGCGCGGCGATCGATGGATAGAGCACGATCACGCCGGCGCCCTGGATCACCGTCGCGAGGTAGACCGGATGTCGCACCAGCCGGTATGGGCCGCCCGTGACGAGGCGGCGCGCCTCGGGCATGACGCTGAACGACTTGCCCAGCCAGCCGAGGCTGACCAGGGCGAGCGCAAGCCCCGCGACGAGGAGCAGCGTCCCCGTCATCTGGCGGCCGGGCGTCGGCGCAACCTTGGGCAGCCACGCGAGGCTCGCCGGCAGCAGGCCGGCGGCGAGCGCGGTGATGCGCGGCACGACGCCGCTCAGCTTGCGCACCGGGCGGAGGCGAACCAGCGTGAGCGCCGCGACGAGCAAGAGATACGCCTCGGTGGCGAGGAGCGCGGCGAGCGTCGTCCCGTACGTGAGCCCCGCGGGCCCGCGCGAGAGAAACAGGTGAACGTAGATATCCCGCCCGACGAACAGGGCGTTATAGAGCATCAGGACGGCGAGCGGCAGCCGCATCGCGAGGTCGTAGAGCACCGCGCCATTCATTGTATTCCCCCTTACATTGGATGGTGAGAGGGGGCGCGGGCGCGGTCAAGCCGGCGCGGCCTGGTGCCAACTCGGAACCGTCATCGATTCACTGCGGGCGCAGCGCACCTCTGCGGCGGCGAGCCGGGGACGTATGCGTCGCGGGTGGAGGGGAGCTCGGCTCATCCATCGGTCGGGGCGCCGTCGCACTCGCCCATCGCCTGGACGGCGACGCCGGCCATCGCGGCCAGACAGGCATTCGCGTAAGTCCGGTCGTCGCAGCCGCAGACGGGCATGTTCTCCTCCGTGCAGGACGCAGGTCGCTCCTCGCAGACGCCTGCCGCGTCGGCCCAGCCGCACCTGTCATCGAGCGCGTAGCTGCAATAGAGCCCCGTGGCGCAGACGGGCGCGGGGCCGTGGGTGAAGCCGCCGCAGCTCTCCCCGGCCTCGGCGATCGGCGCCTCGTCGGACGCACCGCAGCCCAGCGCCGCGAGCGCGAGGAGCACGCTCAGCCCGTACAATCGTCTCATGGATCACCCTCTCAGGATCAAGGCAGCCCACGGCGCGGCGATCGAGGCGCGAGAGCCGATCTCTCGCCCCAGCGCGCCGAGCACGACATGGTCCGCTGGGGATCGGCGCCCTCGTCCCGCTGCTGGGACTGGCAACGCCGTAGGACGCGGGAAATGCCGTGTCAAGCGAGGCTCGGAAAGGCCGGCTTCGGCGAGAGGACCGGAGAGGCCCAGCGCGCGCCGCGGGGGCGGAGTGGGTTTGGCTGGGCGAGGCGGCGAGCGGGATCGCCGCGCGGGAGGGGGGCGGCTCAGCCGTACCGGAGCTTGAGGACGAACACGGTGCCCGAGAGGACGAACGTGATCGCGTTGGCGATGATGATCGGCACGTCCCCGGTGAGCAGGCCGTAAACGAGCCACAGGCCGACGCCGGTCACGAAGGCCGCGTACATGCCGACCGAGATCGAGCGCGTGTCGTGTGTGCGCAGCGTGCGGAGCACCTGCGGGAGAAAGGAGACCGTGGTGAGGGTCGCCGCGACGAGCCCCAGCGCGGTCACTACTTCTGGATTCATCGGGTGGTGTTTGTCCCTTCGGTTCGCCCCCGCTGCTTCGCCCCCGCTGCATAGAGTAGCTTTCCCCGGAGAGACAGGGAGAGACGGCGGTTTTGTGGACGTGCCGCCGTCGACCGGAGGTGCGAGCCGCCCCCCGGACCGCGGACACCCGCGCTCTCCAGCCTCTGCCGCGTTCGCCGCGGCGTCGGGCGCCGGGGCGCTCTGGCCGGCTGTCCGCCTGGCCGATCAGAGCGCCTGGGCCATCCTCTCCACCGCCTCGCGGATCTCTCGCTCGTCCAGCGCCGCGAACCCGAGCCGCAGGAAGGGGCGTCTCTTGCCGTCGAACGCGAACCGCCGCCCCGCCGAGAACGCGACCTTCCGCGCGAGCGAGCGCTCGGCCCAGGCGTCCGCGTCGATCGCGGCGTCCACCTTGGACCACAGGGCCATCCCGCCGACCGGCACGCGGAAGTCGAGCGCGTCGCCCAGCCGGGCGCGCAGCGACGCGACGAGGAGATCGCGCCGCGCCCGGTAAATGCGCCGCGCGCGCTGCGCGTGGCGCTGCACCTCGCCGTCCTCGAGCAGCTCGGCGACGGCGCGCTCCACCGCGTGGTCGCCCTGCCGGTCGACGAAGGTGCGGTGCAGGGAGAGCCGCTCGATCAGGGGCTCGGGCGCGACCACGAAGCCGAGCCGGAGCCCGGGGGCGAGGATCTTCGACAGGGTGCCGATGTAGACGACGACGCCGGCCGTGGCCGCGCTGGCGAGCGGCAGCACCGGGCGGCCGTCGTAGTGGAACTCGTGATCGTAGTCGTCCTCGAGGATCGCGATCCGGCGGCTGCGGCAGAGCTCGAGGAGCGCGATCCGCCTGCCGGGCGCGAGCACCGCGGTCGTGGGGTACTGGTGGTGCGGGGTGACGTAGACGGCGCGGAGTCGCTCGCGATCGGCGAGCTCCGCGAGCGCGTCGACCGAGAGGCCCGCGGCGTCGACCGGCAGCGGGACGAGCCGCGCGCCGGCGAGGCGGAGCGCCTCCCACGCGGGGCGGTAGCCGTACGACTCGACGGCCACCGCGTCGCCCGGCGCGAGCAGCGCGCGCGCGACGAGGTCGAGCGCCATCTGGCTGCCGCGCGTGACGAGCACCGACTCCGGGCCGGCGGCGAGGCCGCGCACCGCCGAGAGCATCGCGGCGAGGGCGGCGCGGAGGCGGGCGTGGCCGCGCGGATCGGCGTAATCGAGCAGCCGCGTCGGCTCGGCGCGGAGCGCGCGGCGGTAGGCGCGCGCGAGCGCCGCGGTCGGGACGAGGCGCATGTCGGGGAGGCCGCCGCTCATCCGGAGCGTGCCCTCGGGGGCGAGGGGCATGGGCCGGAGCGAGGTCGCGCCGAGGTCGAAGCCGAGCTTCGCCGGCACCTCGGCCCGGACCGCCGCGCGCCGGGCGAAGCGCCGGGGCGCGGGCGCCGGCAGCTCGGCCGAGACGAAGGTGCCGCGCGCGGCGCTGGCCTCGATCCACCCCTCGGCGGCGAGCTCGCGGTACGCGGCGAGGACGGTGTTGCGGTGGACCGACAGGGAGCGCGCGAGCGCGCGGCTGCCCGGGAGCTCGTCGCCGGCGCGGAGCCGGCCGCGTCGGATGTCGTCGGCGAGGGCGCGCGCGATCTGCAGGAAGATCGGCTGCGACGCGGCGGGATCGACGGCGAGCGAGAGCTCCCAGGGCACGCCGGCTGGTCTAGCAGAAATCGACGGACCGGATCTTTTGGACGTACCAGCCGCGCGGCACGCTCCGGCCATGCGCAGGGAGGACGTTCGCATGGAGCGCGCGGAGGCCGAGGATCTCCTCGGGCGCGCGGAGGTGGTGCACGTGGCCTCGACGACGGCGGAGGGCGAGCCGCTCTTGCGGGCGGCGCAGGGCGTCGTGGTCCGGGGGTCGATCGCGTTCCACGGCGCGCCCGCGGGCGAGGAGATCGAGGCCGTCGGCCGGGCGGCGGTGGTGTCGTGCGAGCAGATCGTCGCCTCGATCCCGAGCAGCTTCGCCGATCCAGCGCGCGCCTGCCCGCCGACGGCGCTCTACCGGAGCGCGCGGGCGCACGGGGTGATCGAGCGCGTGGACGATCCGGACCGCAAGGCCGAGGTGCTGGAGGCGATGACGCGGAAGTACCAGCCCGAGGCCGGGGACGCGCCGCCCGGCGCCCGGAGCCCGCTCGACCGCGAGGCGATCGACGGGATCCTCGTGCTCGCGGTCCCGCTCGAGCGGCTCGACGGCAAGGCGGCGCTCGCGCAGCACCGCGCGCCGGAGGAGCGGGCGCGCCTCCTCACGAAGCTCTGGGAGCGGGGATCGCCGGGCGATCCCGATGCGATCGAGCTCGTGCGCGGCGCGAGCCCGGACACGCCGGTGCCCGAGTTCCTCCGGGCGCCGGCGGGCTGCGCGCTCGCGTGCGCGCTCGGGCCGCGCGACGTGGGCGCGGCCGTCGATCTGCTGGAGGGCGCCTACTGGAACCAGGGCGTGCCGCGCGAGCTGATCGCGCGGGCGCTGCTCGGCTCGTCGGCGTGGGTGGGCGCGCGCGACGCCGCGGGCCGGCTCGTGGCGACGGCGCGGGCGGTGAGCGACGGGAGCAAGCGCGCGTGGATGTTCGATGTGATGGTCGCCCCTTCGCTGCGGGGCCTCGGCGTGGGCGAGGCGGTGGTGCGCCTGCTGCTCGCGCACCCGGCGGTCCGCGGCGCGCGCCACGTCCACCTGGGCACGCAGGACGCGCACACGTTCTACGCGCGGTTCGGGTTCCGTAACCGCGCGGACCTGCCGCCGCTGCCGTTCACGTCGACGGAGATGGTCCTCGCCAGGGGGTGAGGCCGGGGCGGCGGCGAGGGCGCGATGGCCTGCGCGAGGCGGAGCACGGCCTTCTGCGCGCGCGAGGCGGGCAGCGCGGCGAACCCGAGCAGCAGCCCGTCGCGCCGCCCCTCCTCCGGGTCGGACCGATAGAAGCTCGACAGGGCCCCAGGCGCGAGGCCCAGCTGGCTCGCGCGCTCGACCACCTCTCCGTCTCGGGCGCCGGTCAGGCGCGCGATCAGGTGCAGGCCGCCCGTCCCCTCCTCGATCTGGAGCTGCGGCGAGGAGAGCTCCTCGAGCGCGCGAGACAGCGCGCCGTGCCGCTCTGCATAGAGCGCGCGCATGCGCCGCACGTGGCGCGCGAAGTGCCCCTCGCCGAGGAAGTCGGCGGCGGCGCGCTGCACGGCGAGCAGCGGGGCGGGGTGCAGCAGGCTGGCCACGCGGGCGAGCGCGTCGCGCGCGCCGTCCGGAACGACGAGGAAGCCGAGGCGCAGCGCGGGGAACATCGATTTGCTGAAGGTCCCCGCGTAGATCACCCGGCCCTGATCATCGAGGCTCTTGAGGGCGGGCAGCGGCGCCGAGGCGCGCTGGAACTCGCCGTCGTAGTCGTCCTCGATGATCCACGCGTCGGCGCCGCGCGCCCAGGCCAGGAGGGCGAGCCTGCGCGGCAGCGAGAGCGCCACGCCGAGCGGCATCTGGTGGCTCGGCGTCACGAACACGAACCGGGCGCGCGGCGCGAGCGCGGCGCCGCGGGCGACGTCGAGCCCCTCGGCGTCCACCGGCACGGCCGCGAGCCGCAGCCCGGCGAGCTCCAGCGCGGCCCGCGCCCGGTGGTAGCCGGGCTCCTCGAACCACGCCCCGTCTCCCGGCCGCGCGAGCGCGCGGGCGAGCAGGCCGAGCGCGCCGTGGTAGCCCCCGGTGATCATCACCTGCTCCGCGCGCGCGACGACGCCGCGCGAGACCGCGAGGTGCGCGGCGATCGCTTCGCGCAGGGCGCGGTCGCCGCACGGGTCGGAGCCGGCGAGATCGCCGGCGCGGGCGCGCCGCGCGTGCCTGCCGAGCAGCCGCGACCAGGTGGCGACGGGGAACGCGTCGACCGCGGGGACGCCGATCTGGAAGGGGCGGAGCGCCGCGCGGGCGCGAGGCTCCTCTCGCCGCGGCTCCGGCGGGGCCGCGGGGGCGAAGGCGGCGGCGATGGGGAGCGGGGTCGTGACGAACGTGCCGGCCGCGCCGCGCGCCACGAGGAACCCCTCGACCGAGAGGCGCGCGTACGCGGCGTCCACGGTCCCCCGCGAGACGCCCGCCTCGAGCGCCATGGCGCGCGCCGAGGGGAGCCGCGCGCCCGAGGCGAGCGCGCCGGAGAGGATGGCCTGGCGGATCCGGTCGTAGAGCTGCGCTTGCAGCGTACCGGCGCTCCGCGGCCGCCGGCGCGCCGGGGAGAGCCTGGCGCCGCGGCGGATCACGATGGCCCACTCGTTTTCGCGGTTCTTGGCACTGTCGCTGGGCCATCATGAACCTATCCTGACGGGCCATGGCAACCGAAACTTCCCGGCTCGACTACGCGGGGTTCCAGCGCCTCGCCCCCGAGACCGATCGCGCGCTGCGCGCGATCTCGGCCGTCACGAAGCAGAGCGCCCTCGGCGCGGAGCTCATCCAGCTCGTCAAGGTGCGCGCCTCGCTGGTGAACCGCTGCTCGTTCTGCCTCGCGATGCACCGGCGCGAGGCCCGGAGGCTCGGGATCTCGGGCGAGCGGCTCGAGGCGCTCGCCCGCTGGCGCGAGAGCCAATGCTTCACGCCGCCGGAGCGGGCGGCGCTCGCCTGGACCGACGCGCTGACGCAGCTCTCGGACGGCGGCGTGCCCGACGCGGTGTACCGCGAGGTGTCGAGCGCCTTCTCCGACGCCGACCTCGCGGCGCTCACGTCGGTGGTGGCGACGATCAACGCCTGGAACCGCATCGCCGTGGCCTATGGGTTCCCGGCGGCGCTCGACGCGGAGGGCGGCGAATGAGCCAGCCGCACGCCTGCGCGGCGCGCTTCCGGGCGCTGCACGCGCCGGGACAGCTCCTCGTCCTGCTCAACGCGTGGGACGCCGTGAGCGCCCGCATGGCCGAGGCCGCCGGGGGCGCCGCGGTCGCGACCAGCAGCGCCGCGGTGGCCTGGGCGCACGGCGCGGCCGACGGCGAGCGCCTGCCGTTCGACCGGCTGCTCGCCTCGACCCGCGACATCCTCCGCGCCGTGCGCGTCCCGGTGAGCGTCGATCTAGAGCGAGGCTACGCCGCGAGCGCCGAGGGCGTCGCCGACGCCGTGTGCCGCCTCGCGGAGGCCGGCGTGGCGGGCGTGAACCTCGAGGACGGCGCCGAGCCGCCCGAGGCGCTGGCCTCGAAGCTGCTCGCGGCGCGGGCGGCGCTCCAGCGCGCCGGGCTGGACCTGTTCCTGAACGCGCGCACCGACGTGCTCCTGCGCGGCGCGCCCTCGTCCCCCGCGGCCCTCGACGAGGTGGTGCGCCGCGCCAGGCGCTACGTCGACGCGGGCTGCGACGGCGTCTTCGTGCCGGGCCTCGCGGCGGCCGAGGGGCTCTCGCGCGTCGCCGCGGAGGTGCAGGCGCCGCTCAACGTGTGGGCCTCGCCGGCGCTGCCGCCCGTCGAGCAGCTCCGAGCCCTCGGCGTGCGCCGGGTGAGCGTCGGGCCGCGCCTCGCCCTGACGGCGCTCTCGGCCGCGAGGCAGGACGCGGCGCAGCTGCTCGCCGGCCGGTGGACGCCGCCGCCGTTGCACGATGCGCCGCTGACGTACGCCGAGCTCAACGCGTGGTTCGCGTGAGCGCCTCGCGGAGCGGCGCTTCGCCGCACTCCGGGCGCGATCCCGAGGTCCCGGGATCATCGACAACCCAGCGCGCCACAGTGGATTCGAACCACTGGCCTTCGGCTCCGGAGGCCGACGCTCTATCCAGCTGAGCTAGTGGCGCATGCTCGCGGGGTTCGCGAGGGCCCGGAACCTACCCAACGCCGGGCTCCAGCGCAACCCCATTCCAGCATCATCGCGCACTGCCCGCCGTCGCCTCCGAGCATCGCCCGCGGTGGGCGCCGCCGCAGGAGCGCCCCTGGGGCCCGGTTGCCCGCGCTTCGGGCCGATCGGGGAGCGCCAAAACTTGGCCACCCGCCCGTCTGTCCGGCATCCCCGGGGCATGGACGCCCGACAGCGAAGCTCTGCGATCCCGGCCCTTGCGCGCGGCTTCTCCCCGCCGGCCCTTGCGCTCGCCGCCCTCGCCCTGCCGGTCCTCTCGGCCTGCAGCGGCGGGGAGAACGCCACGCCCGAGGGCATCATCAGCCTCTCCGCGGGCGCGGCCCAGACGTCCGCCGAGAACGACCCCGCCACCCTCCCGCGCGTCGACGGGCCCCGCATCGGCGCCGTGCAGATGGTCGCGCCCATCTACGAGAAGGCGGACCGCCGCTCCGCCAAGCTCGGCTACCTCCGCGCGGGCGGGACGGCGCCCCGCGGGGAGAAGCCCGTGTCGTTCGACGACTGCCAGGGCGGCTACTACCGCGTGCTGCCCGCCGGGTACATGTGCGCGGACAGCGACGCCACGATCGACATGAAGCACCCGATCCTCCGGGCGCTCACGCGGCGGCCCGACCTGTCCAAGCCGATGCCGTACCCGTACGCGTTCGTCAGGGCCATCGCGCCGAACTACTACCGGATGCCGTCGACGAAGGAGCAGCTCCAGTACGAGATGAGCCTGGAGCGGCACCTCCGCAGCTACAAGAAGCTCAAGAAGAAGTGGGACGAGATCAAGGTCGGCGCCAACGACGTGCCGCTCGACGCGCAGGGCAACGCGACCGGCGACCCGCCCGCCGAGCCGCCCGAGCTCGGCGACAGCGAGCTCTACGGCGGCAACGGCGACGACGAGATCCCCTGGTTCTTCAAGGGCGGGCGGCAGATCCCGAACATCTCGTCGTTCAAGGTCCCGGGCTACGCGATCATCACGAACCGGATCGCGCGCAAGGCGGGGCTCGCCCTCATCGACACCTTCATGGGCGACGGCGGGCGGCGCTTCGCGATGACCACCGACGCGCGGCTCGTGCCCACGTCGAAGCTCAAGCCCGCCCGCGGCTCCACGTTCCACGGCGTCGACATGACCAAGGGGTGGGAGCTGCCCCTCGCGTTCGTCCACCGGCAGGACGCGAAGCGCTACGACATCTCGGGCGGCGAGATGGAAAAGGCGGGCGAGCTGCCCTGGCACACCGCCGTGCAGCTCACGGGGCGATCGAGGAAGGTGGGCGGCGCGCGCCTCGTCGAGGCGAAGGACGGGACGTGGGTGCGCGACTCCGACGTCGCCATCGCGGTGAAGCCCTCGGAGCTGCCGTCGTTCGCGCAGGGGGACGTGAAGTGGATCGACATCTCGATCCTCAGCCAGACGCTCATCCTCTACGAGGGCAAGCGGCCCGTCTACGCGACCGCGGCGGCGACGGGGCGCGACGGGCTCGGCGACCCCAAGAAGACCTTCTCGACCGTGCGCGGGACGTTCCGGATCCGCGACAAGCACATCACGACGACGATGGACGCGCACGAGGTCGACAACAAGTTCGAGCTCCGCGACGTGCCGTGGGTGCAGTACTTCGAGGCGGGCTACGCGATCCACGCGGCGCCGTGGCACGACGACTACGGCAAGCCGCGCAGCCACGGGTGCATCAACCTCTCGCCGATCGACGCGCGCCGGGTGTTCCTCTGGACCGATCCGCCGGTGCCCGACGGGTGGCACGGGGTCAGCGCGGGGAAGGCCACGGGGGAGGGGACCATCGTCCACATCCACCCGTAGCCCGGGCGTCGCCCCGTCAATCCTCGTCGGCCTCGACCTTGAAGCCGCTCTCCTTGATCACCTTCTCCTGCACCGCCGGCGGGCAGACCTCCAGGTGCTCGACGCTCATCGTGAACGTGCCCTTGCCCTGGGTCATGCTCTTCAGCTTCGACTCGTACTCGAGCACCTCGGCCAGCGGGACGAACGCGTTCACGATCGTCTGATCCTCGACCGAGTCCGTGCCGATGATCCTCCCGCGGCGGCTGTTGATGTCGCCGATGATGTCGCCCATGTTCGCGCTCGGCACCGTCACCGAGAGCCGCACGATGGGCTCGAGCAGCACCGGCGCGCACTGCGCGGCGGCGAGCTTGAACGCCTTGCTGCCCGCCATCTGGAAGGCCGCGTCCGACGAGTCGACGTCGTGGTACTTGCCGTCGAAGAGCCGCACCTTGACGTCGACCATCGGGTAGCCGGCCAGGACGCCCTTCGACATCGCCTTGACGATGCCCTTCTCGACCGAGGGGATGAACTGCCGCGGCACGGCGCCGCCCACGACCGCGTCCTCGAAGACGAAGCCGCCGCCGCGCGGCAGCGGCTCCATGTCGATGTAACAGACGCCGAACTGGCCATGGCCGCCGGTCTGCTTCTTGTGCTTGCCCTCGACGTTCGTGGCCTTCCGCGAGATCGTCTCCTTGTAGGCGATGTGCGGCGGGCCGAGCCGGCAGTCGATCCCGACGCGCCGGCGGATGCGCTCCACCGTGATCTCCAGGTGCAGGGCGCCGAGGCCCGAGACGACGAGCTCGCGGGTCGACGCGTCCTGGTGCACGCTGAGCCCCGGGTCCTCCTCGGTCAGCCGGTAGAGGGCGTTGCCGACCTTGTCCTCGCCGCCCTTCGCGTCGAACCTCACGCCGCGCGAGAAGAGGGCCGGCGGCAGCTCCGGCGCGCTGAAGAGGAACGCGTGCTTCTCGTCGCAGAGCGTGTGCCCGCTCAGCGTGGCCTTCAGCTTGTGCAGCGCGACGATGTCGCCGGCGCGCGCCTCCTCCACCTGCTTGTGGTCCTTGCCGACCACGGCGTGGATCTTCCCGAGGCGCTCCGCGCTGCCCGTGCTCGCGTTGAGCAGCGTGGCGTCGGGCCGGAGCGCGCCGGAGAGCACGCGCGCGAACGAGGTGCGGCCGGCGTGCGGATCGATCGACGTCTTGAAGACGAACGCCGCCGCCGGCGCGTCCGCCGACGGCGGCCGCTCCGCGGCCTGCGGCGCGGCGCCGGGCTTGCCGCTCGGGACGACGCCGGCCCACGCCGGGTGCTCGGTCGGCGGGGGCACGAGCTCGACGATGCCGTCGAGCAGCGCGGCGGCGCCGCTCGGGCGGACCCCGGAGGCGAAGTAGACCGGGACCAGCGCCCCCCGGCGGACCGCGGCGCGGAGCCCCTGATCGAGCTCCTGCTGCGTGAGGTCGCCCTCGGTCAGGTACCGCTCGGTGAGCTCGTCGTCGCTGCCGGCGACGTCGTCGACGAGCTTCCCCCGGGCCTTCTCGACCGCCCCCGCGACGTCGGCCGGCACGGCAGCGCCCCCGGCCCCGGCGGGCGCCTCGGGTTTGTCGAGCCAGGCCTTCTTCGTCCGGATCGCCACGACCCCCCGGTACTGGAGCCCCTCGCCGATGCGCTCCTCCATGACCGCGAGCGGCGCCTTGAGGCGCGCGCGGACCTCGGCGATCACCTCGTCGGGTCGCGCGTTCTCGGCGTCGACCTTGGTGACGACGATCATGCACGGCAGCTTCGCCTCCCTCACCCACCCGAAGACACGCTCGGTGATCGGCTGTACGCCGTCCTTGCCGCTCACGACGAGGATGGCCGCGTCGACCGCGGCGAGCGCGAGCCGCGTCTCGGCGAGGAAGCTCCCCTCTCCGGGCGTGTCGACGACGTTGATCTTCTTCCCGCCCCAGGAGAGGTGCGCGACGCTCGCCTCGAACGAGCAAACGTGCTCTTTTTCCTCGGCGGTATCGTCGAGGACACTCGACTTGTCGTCCACCTTGCCGAGCTTGGCCGTCGCCTTACCGACGTACAGCATGGCCTCGGCGAGCGATGTCTTCCCAGCCCCCTTGTGTCCGATGATTGCAACGTTCCTGATGTCCCCTGCCTCAGTCGTTGTCATTCCTCGTTCGTATCAATCCCCGTGGAGATCGAGAAGGCCGCCACGCGATTTTTGGGGTGCTTTCCGCGGCGCAGCAGGACAGCGGAGACGGGCATCGAGTCGCTCACCCGAGCTCTGCCGCGACGCGCTGCGGCGTGCTCGATCGAACAGCGGTTGTCCGGCGCTGCCTGAGCGGATCGCGCGCCCGGGATCCCCTCGCGCGACATGAGCGCTCTCCGCCTCGCAATCCAGATGCTGCTCGGCATCGCGCTGCCGCTCGCGCTGCAGCGGTGGGATCGGCGGCGGCTCACGCCCGAGCAGCGCGCCGCTTGCTGGAACGGAGCGACCTGGGGCGCCGCGCTCTACGCGTTCGGGCCGCTGTCCATGCTCGGGTGGTGCTGGGTCACGCGCGGCGTTCAGCACGGGCGGCCGGAGGCCCGCGGGCGGCGGCGCCTTCGCGCGGTGAAGGCGCTCGGGCTCGGCGCGGCGTCCGCCGCGGCGCTCGTCCTCGTCCTGGCCGGCGTCGACACCCTGGTGGCGCTCGCGCTCGGGCTCCCGCCGTGAGCCGCGTGGACGGCCGGAGCGCAGGCCCGCGCGCCCCGCGCGGCGCGGCGCCGGACTGCATGGCACGGACGGCGCATCGCTGGGCTGCATGGCTGGGAATGTCTGGATGGCGAAGGGCGATGGATCGGCTGCATTCGCGGCAGCGATGGATGGAGGCGGGCCGGCCGGCCGGCCAGCTGGCCGGCCAGCCGGCTGCGCACAGAACGGACATCCCTCTGTCGTCGTGGTCGGTAGACGACACGTCATGGACGCGTTGCTGCACTCTGGATCTGCTATTCAGAGGACAGGTTTCGACCCGGTTCGCGGAGAGCGCGGACCCCACCGAGGCAGTGCGTTGACGTCGCTGAAGGCCGGAGGAGAGGATCGCGCGGCCGCGCAGGAGTGGACCGACGCCGAGCGTGCGCCTCGGGCGGCCGAGGCTCCCGCGGGGGGCCAGGAGGTCGTCGCCGGCAGGTACGCGGTGGAGACCCGGCTCGGCGTCGGCGGGGTCGGCGCGGTCCACCTCGCGATCGATCGCGCGTCGGGCCAGCGCGTCGCGCTCAAGCGCGTCGACCCCAGGATCGCCGAGAACCGGCACGCCGTCGACCGGCTGCTCCGGGGCGCTCGCGCCGCGCGCGCGCTCTCGGGCAGGCACGTCGCGCGGGTCCTCGACGTCGGGGCCGCGGGCGGCGCGCCGTTCGTCGTCAGCGAGTACCTGGAGGGCTCCGATCTCGCGAGCTACCTGCAGCGCCGCGGTCCGCTGCGGGCCAGGGAGGCGGTGAAGTACCTCCTCCAGATCTGCGAGGCCGTGGCCGAGGCGCACGGCGTCGGGCTCCTCCACCGCGACCTCAAGCCCGAGAACGTGTTCCTCAGCTTCGGCGACGGCGCGCCGAGCGTGAAGGTGCTCGACTTCGGCGTGTCGGCCGTGGCGTGCGGCGTCGAGAGCGAGGGCCCGAACGCCGCCTCGGGCGCCATGCGGACGTCGCTGCTCTACATGGCGCCGGAGCAGATGCGGTCGGCGGGCGGCATCGACGAGCGCGCCGACATCTGGTCGATCGGCGCGGTGGCCTACGCGCTCCTCTGCGGGACGAGCCCGTTCGAGGCGCGGACCGAGCTCGAGATCTGCAACAAGGTCCTGAACGATCCGCCCGCGCCGTTCCCGCCGCGGTTCGAGCCGGCCGAGCTCGGGGAGCTCGTGCTGCGCTGCCTCGACAAGGACCCGGAGGCGCGCCCCTCGGACGTCGCGAAGCTCGCGTTCGCGCTCGCGCGCTTCGGGGGCGAGGGCGCGGAGGACGCGGCCGAGCGCGTGTGGGAGGCGCTCCGGGCGGAGGACGAGACGCTCCGCATGGCGACCCCGGCTCCCGCGGCCGTCGAGGACGAGTGGGAGGCCGACACGCTGGCCGATCTGCCGATGATGTCGCCCGACGATCTCATGGGCGACCTCGAGACCACGGCCAGGTGGGAGGCGCCCGGAGGCGTCCGCCACGGCGAGATCACGCTGGTATCGCACGCGGGCGCTTCGTGGGACGGCGGCGAGCAGCTGCGGCCGAGCCGCACGCCGCCCCCGGTCCTGACGGTGAGCCCGCCGGAGCTCCCCGCCGACCTGCGGGGCCGGGCAGGGCAGCGCCCGGCAGGCGGAACGCCCGTTCCGCTCGACCGCGAGGTCGCGCATCGCGTCACCGCCGACCCGGCGCTGCGCGTCACGCCGGCCGAGGCGCGCGCGCCGGCCGAGACGGAGCGGCTCACGGTCGTGCGCGGCGGGCCGTCACCGTGGCCGCGCCGGCTCGCGATCGCGCTCGCGGTGCTCGGGATGGCCGCGGGGGTCGGCGGCGTATGGCTCGTGCAGACGGGCGCGCTCGGCGGGGATGAGAGCGCCGCGCTCGCGTCGAAGGGGGTGGGGAAGCGCGCGGCCCAGGAGGCGCGCTCCGCCGCGGCGAGGCGGCCGGTCGCGGCCGTGCCTGCCGCGACCGCGGCGTCGGACGAGCCGGCGGCGCCGGGGCCGGACGCCGAGAGCGCTCCGGGCCGGGACGGCGAAGCGCTGCAGGCCGTGCCGCCGGGCGGGCTCCGGTACCAGCCGCAGCGGCCCGACGTGATCTACGACGAGGTCGAGCGCGAGCGGCGGCGGCGCGAGAAGATGGAGCGCGAGCAGCGGTGGCGCGAGGGGACCGAGCGCGCGCGGCAGGAGCGCGACGCGCTGCTGCGCGCGCGGCAGCCCTCGGAGGCGGCGACCGCGCCGCGGCCGGGGGAGGGGGCGACCGCGCCGCAGCCGGGGACGGCCGCGCCGCAGCCGGCCGAGCAGGGCCAGGGCGGGCCGCGGCCCCAGGAGGCCGACGGCGGCTGACGTCCGCGGTACTGCGAGCCGCCCGCCTGGTATAAGGCGTCCCCGTGCCAGCGATGAGTCGAGAAGTACGCGCGCTCGCCGGCGCCGCGGGCGCCGCCCTCGCCGTGTCGGCGGCCGCCTGCGGCGCTGCGCGGCCCGCGAGCGCCGCGCCCAGGATCGCGCAGGAGGCACCGCGGAGCGCGGCGGAGGCGCCGCCGGCCGCGCCGGGGGCGCTGCGCGTCGCGCCTGGGGTGCCGCGCGTCGCGCCGGGGGCGCTGCGGTTCGCGCCGGGGGCGCCGCGGATCCCGCCGGAGCGCCTTCCGTACGGCGCGACGGGGTGGGCCGAGTCGGGCTGGGGCGGCGTGCGCGGCGTGACGATCGGGCCGATCGAGAACCTCCGGCACCCGGGCCGCGGCTACGGGACCGCGGCGAGCGGGCGAGCGATGGACGAGGCGGCGGCGATGGGCGCGACCTGGGTCAGCCTGACGCCGTTCGGCCGCGTGTGGGACGGCAAGGGCACCGGCGTCGATCTCGTCTTCGAGGCGCCGTTCGAGGAGAACCGGCGCAACGTGCTCGCGGCGATCGCGCAGGCGCACGCGCGCGGGCTCAAGGTGCTGCTCGTCCCGCACCTCTGGGTCGAGAGCGGCGAGTGGCGGGCGCTGATCGACCCGGGGGACGACGCGGGCTGGGCGCGCTGGGCCGAGTCGTACCGCCGGTTCCTGCTCACCTGGGCGGAGGTCGCGCGCGAGGGCGGCGCCGAGATGCTCAGCGTGGGCGTCGAGCTGCGGAGCTGGGTGACGACGTCGCGGGCGGCGAGCTTCCTGCCGATCATCGAGGCGGTGCGCCGCGTCTACCCGGGGCTGCTCACCTACTCGGCGAACTGGGACGACGTCGAGCACACGCTGATCTTCGACGCGCTCGACCTCATCGGCATCAACGCGTTCTATCCGCTCGCGGAGCGCGAGGGCGCGTCGTTCGAGGAGCTCCTGCGCGGCGGGCGCAAGGTGGCGGCCGGGGTGGACGCGGTGGCGCGCGCGTGGGGCAAGCCGGTCCTGCTCACCGAGATCGGCTACACCACGCGGCGCGATCCCGCCGTGCGCCCGTGGGAGTGGCCCGACCGCATGAAGGACGTGGTCGTCGATCAGCGCTCGCAGGCCGAGGCCTACGCCGCGGTGATGGCGCCGTTCCTCGACGCGCGCACCTGCGCCGGCTTCTTCGTCTGGCGGCTCTACGCCGACCCGGACGACGTCTCGCAGGAGGCCGAGTGGGGGTTCTCGCCGAGGGGCAAGCTCGCGGAGCTCGTGCTGCGCGACGCCTTCTCCACCCGCTGGGCCGTCGACGGCCCCTGGCTCCCCGGCGAGGCGCTCGGCAGGCACCGCGCGCGCACCCCCGGCGTCTTCGGCTGGGAGCTCGATCCCGACGAGCCCTAGGGATTAGGACGGCAGGCGCAGGGTGAACGTCGAGCCCTCGCCGGCGGCGCTCGTCACGTCGATGCGCCCGCCGTGCGCCTCGGCGATGCGGCGCGCGGCCCACAGGCCGAGGCCGACGCCCGGGGCCACGCAGCGCGACGACGGCGCGCGCCAGTAGCGCTCGAACAGCCGCCGCTGGTCCTCGGCCGCGATGCCGACGCCCTGGTCGGCGACCGCGATCGTGACCTCGGCGCCCTCGCGCGCGACGGCGACCAGCACGGCGCCGCCCTCCGGCGAGTACTTGATGGCGTTCGCGACCAGGTTGTTGAGCACCTGCTCGATCCTGACCGGATCGCAGCGCAGCGGGACCGCCTCGTCGGGCAGCGACAGCCTGATCTCGTGCGCGGTCGCCGTCGGCCGGTAGAGCTCGACGACCTCGCGGGCGATCTCGCACGCGTCCCGGATCTCGTGGCGCAGCTCGATCTCGCCGCCCTCGATCCGCGCGATGTCCATGAGGTCCGTGAGCATGTGATCGCAGCGCGCGGCCTCCTTCCCGATGCGGGCGAGCATCGGCCTGAGCCGCTCCTCGGGCGGCAGGGGCCGATCCGGCCGGAGGCGGTCGACGGTGAGCTTCAGCGCGGCGAGCGGGTTGCGCAGATCGTGCGCCACGCTCGCGAGGAGCCCGAGCTGCCTCCGGCGCTGCTCGGCCAGCGCCTCGGCCATCTCGTTGAACGCGACGGCGATCTCGCGCAGCTCGTCGAGCCCGCCCTGCGGCGCGCGGGCGTCGAGCGCGCCAGCCCCGTAGCGGTCGATCGCGGCGCGGATCGCGAGCAGCGGGCGATAGACTCGCCCGCTCATCTGCCACAGCGCGAGCAGCACCCCGGTGAGCAGCATCGCGGCGGCCCCGAGGCTCACGGTCTCCGAGAGCCGGTTCACCGCGTCGACGCGCCCCCGGGCGATCCGCGCCTCCTCGAGCTTCGCGGCGAGCAGCCGCTCGAGCGTGACGAAGGCCCGATCGACCTCCTCGGGGAGCCCGCCGTCCGCGCGGGCGGCCAGCGGCGCCGCCCCGTCCGTCAGCGCGCGCGCGGCGAGGTAGCGCTCGAGCTCCCGCTCGGTCGCCTTGAAGACGTCCGCGCTGTCCACGGTGACGGGGTTTTCGCGGAGGTCCTCGATCCACCGCTTCACCTCGCGCCCGGCGGCGTCGCGCGCGCGGGCGTGCTCGGGGAGCTGGGTCAGCGCGACCCGGGCGCTCTCGCGCTCGTACGAGAGGAGGTGGACCTCCAGCTCCATGATGGACCGCACCTCTCGGACCAGGTTGAAGAGGCACGCGACCTCGCGGTCCATGTACGTGGTGCTGAGCGTGAGCCCGCTCGCCGTCAGCAGCGCGAGGGCGGCGAGCCATGCGGTGCTCGCGGCCGCGAGCGTCTTCAGCTTCATCGTGGTCCCCCCGATCCGGCCCTGGGCGCGCCGAGAACGCGCGGAGCGTAGCGCCTCGCTCGCCCCCAGACCGTCCGTTGGGCGCCGCGACGCCCCCGAAGCCGCTCGTCGAGGCTGCGAGGCCAGGGCTCGCCAGGATCGATGCCGGCGACCGGCGAAACCGGCGCGCCGGCGCCGCCGGCGCTTCCGGGATCAGGCGGGCGTCTTTTCCAACCCGTCCGGGATCGTCAGCGCCGCCCTCGCGATGGCCATCTGCCGCTCCAGCTCCTCTGACGACGCCGGCGTCTCCAGGATCAGCGCCGCGTCGCCCGGGACGTGGGCGGCGACCCGCTGGAACGCGTGCGCCGCGCTCTGGCTCAGGGCGTCGTGGCGGCTGCCCGAGTTCACCTCGCTCACGTGGAGCTGCTTCAGCCGCGTCCTGTGCGCCTTCACCAGGAAGTGCGCCTCCGTCATCGTGCGATCGACCTGGTGCGCGTGGCCGATATCGAAGCAGAACGACGCGTCCGGCAGCGCGTCGAAGAACGGCCGGAGCTCGTCCACCGTGCGGCCTGTCCGCTTTCGCTTGTCCATGTTCTCGAGCGCGAGCAGGCCGCCGAGCTGCCGGAAGGCGCCGAGGTCGTGGACGGTGTCGGGGTGGAGGACGATGAGCCAGCCCAGCGCGGCCACCTCCGCCATGGCGTCGGCGACGACGCGCTCCTCCGCCGCGTCGAAGCGGCTCGGGGCGTGGAATGACACGTAGCGATACCGCGACAGGTCCAGGGAGCCGAGCAGCCGGAGCAGCGGCTTGAGCTCCGAGATGCGCAGCGCGGAGAGCTCCACCGCGGTCGCGGAGCTCCCTTCCAGCATCGAGAGCGCCCGCTCGACGTCGCTGAGCGCGAGCGCGCCTGTCGAGTAGCCCATGGGTCGCATCAGAACACCCCGTACGTCTGGATGAGCTTGCGGAGCTCCGGGTCCTCCTCGAAGAAGAGCCGGTCGAGCCCGCGCTGGAACTCGCGCCCGATGTCGCGCACCCGCTTGAACGTCGGGTCGTGGCCGAGCTGCTCGTCGAGCGGCAGCTGCTTCAGCCGGCCCCGCTCCTCCTCGTTCGACAGGAGCTCGAGGAACGCGTCGTAGCTGTCGAACAGCGTCCGCGCCGTCTCCGCCGAGACCGCGGGCCGGAGCAGCACCTCGGCGAGGCTCTCCAGCGGCGTCACCCGGATGCGCTCGCGCAGGAAGCGCACGAGCGCGGGCGTCGAGATCCGGTCGCCGTCGTCGGCCCACGTCGCCCGGTCCTTGCCGAACAGCTCGAAGCCGAAGCAGGTGATGAGCCCGCTCACGAAGATCAGCTTGCGCGACATCCGGAGCTTCGCGTTGCGGAGCGCCCAGCCCGAGCTGCGCTCCCGCTGCTTGTAGACGAAGTCGACGGCGACGGTGCGCCAGTACCGGACGATGTCGTTCAACAGGAACATCGGGATGATCTCGCGCTTGCTGCCGTAGTGCAGCCCGCGGTCGTCCTCCACGTAGCGCGAGAGCACGAGCCTGAGCACGCGCTCGTGGGCGTCCGGCTTGCCGATCGCGAGCGACTCCAGGAGCAGCAGGATGCGCTGGGTCGTGTTCTTGTTCGTGTCCTCCTGCCCGCCGATCTGGTGGAGGATCGGGTGGCTGAAGGCCACGTTGCCGAACACGCCCGTCGGGCCCGGCTCATGGAACTTCGCCTCCTTCAGGATCTTCGTGATGGCCTGAACCTGGCTGAAGTGCCCCTCGTCGGCCTGACCGTCGATGAGCAGCGTCCAGTCGAGATCGCTGCCGGTCGTGTACTCGCCCCGGGCGAGCGAGCCGAAGACCACCGCGCTCGTGTCGCACGGGATCTGCTCGCGGAGCAGCGCCGCGAGGCGCGCCCGGGTCTCCGCCGAGAGCCGCGCGGCCGCCTCGATGCTCGGCCACGACCGCCCCGCCTTCTCGCCGATCCGCTCGATGGCGCTCCGCGGCGCCCCGCCTTCCTCTCGTGTCATCGATCGCACCCGCCGCGCCTCACGCCCCGCCGTCGCCCGGGAGGGAGAGCCCGAACCACCGATTCACGAGGTCATGGTGCTCCGCGAGCTGCTCGCGGTAGCGGGGCGCGCCCTCGATCGCGGCCCGCTCGAAATCGACCCAGTAGAGGGCGCCCGTCTTCTCGCCGATGAGCACGTTGCCGAGCTTGACGTCGAGCGGCGCGACGCCGCGCGCGTTCATCGCCCGGACGATCTCCTCGATGCGGCCGCGGTAGGCCTCGCCGCCGCCGCTCGCGAACGCCTCGATCTCGCGCCGATCGCGGTCCGGATCGAACAGCTGCCCGAGCGGCGCGAGGTCGATGTCGAGGACCTTCTGCCCGCGCGCGGCGACCTGATGTTGCAGCGTCTGGCCGCGCACGTAGTCGACGAACAGGGTGCGCGTGGTGAGGTGGAGATCGCGAATCCTCGGCACGCTGGGGAGATCGCGCAGGCGGAGGAGCGCGGCCGCCTCGTTGTAGAAGAAGAGCCCGAGCAGCGAGGAGAGGTGCGCGCTCGCGGGCGCGTTCCGCGGCTGGCCGATAAAGCGCTTGCGGACGCAGACGTAGCCGCGGCGCAGGACGACGTGCAGCCGGTACCGCAGGCGCGGCATCTTCTCGCTCCGGCGGTTGAAGAAGGGGACGTCGGCCGGGTGGAGCGCGAAGGCGAAGCCGTCCTGATCGAGCTCGGCGAGCACCCTGTCCCCGGGGCCGAGCTCGGCGACCGACGGGATGTCGCTCGGGGTGACGGCGTCGGGCACCGGGAGCGGGTTCTCGTCGAGCCGGCGCGCGAGGAGCGCCTTGACGGTCTCGAGCCGCACGGCGAGCAGCCTCGCCGCGGCGCTCATGCCTGGCACGCGGCGCAGGCCTTCGTCCAGGGCGCGCCGAAGTTCAGGGTTCATGCCCGTCTAGTAGCCGCTTCCGCTCGCCAAATCAAAAGTGCGGTGACGGCGAGGCGAGGTGGTAGGATGACCCCGCGATCCGGGGCGCCCTCTGGGCAAGAACGAGCAAGAACGAGCACGAACGAGCAGCGACGAGCACGAACGAGCAGCGGCGAACGCGACTCGTCGCGACCGCGCGTGACTCGGCGCGACTCGGCGCGACTCGTCGCGACCGCGCGCCAAACGTCACGAACGCAGTCGCCCCGGCGAGGCGTGTTGGCAACGTGGGTGACGGCGCGCGATGCGGTTTGCGCTTCAACAGGAGACCCGATTCGGGTAGCAACCCTACATGGGGACTTCGACGCTGCGGATCGTCCATGTCGTGAGCAGCCTGAACGGCGGAGGCATGGAGCATTTCGTGCTGCGCCTCGCCGAGGCGCAGCGGCGCCACGGCCACGACGCCTCCATCCTCGCCCTGCGCGGCGGGCCACTCGCGGATCTGGCGCGGCAGCGGGCGCTGCCGGCCACCGTGCTCGGCGGGCGCCTGCCCGCGCGCGCGGCGCACGCGGCGCTGACCTTCGCGCGCGCGCGTCCGCACGTCATTCACGCGCACAACCCCACTGCGCTCCACTACGCCACGGTCGGCAAGCTCCTCACGCGGGCGCGGCTCGTCTTCACCGATCACGCCCAGACGCGCGGGATCATCCGCGTTCCTTCGCGCTTCGAGTGGCGGGCGACGGACGCCGTCGTCGGATGTTCGCAGGACACGGCCGACAAGAGCGGCGCCGTGGGCATCGCCGGCAACATCTCTGTCATTCACAACGGGATCGACATCGCCCCGGCGCGGCGGACGCGCGCGGAGGTGCGCGCCGAGCTCGGCCTCGGCGCCGACCCAGCGCCCGCGGCATCGCCCGAGCCCGCGGAGTCGCCGGAGCCCGCGGGCCCGTCCGGCGGCGCGTTCGTCGGGATCATGCCGGCCGCGTTCCACCCGGTGAAGGCGCATGACGTGCTGCTCCGGGCGCTCGCGCGGCTGCGGGACCGCGGCGTCGCGGTCACCGTCCTCATCGTGGGGGACGGGGACGAGCGCGACCGCATCCACGGGCTCGCGAGGGAGCTCGGGATCCACGGCAAGGAGGCGCGCTTCCTCGGGTTCCGCAAGGACGTGCCCGATCTGCTCCTCGCCGCCGACTTCTTCGTGCTGCCCTCGCGCGACGAGGGGTTGCCGCTCGCGGTGCTCGAGGCCATGGCGCGCAGCCTGCCTGTCGTGGTGACGCCGGTCGGCGGCGTCCCGGAGGTGGTGCGGAGCGAGGAGCACGGACTGCTCGTCCCGGTGGACGACCCCGACGCGCTCGCGGCCGCGATCGAGCGGCTCGCGCGCGATCCCGCGCTGCGGCGGCGGCTCGGCGAGGCGGGGCACGCGCGGGTCCGCGACGACTTCTCGTTCGAGAAGATGACGCGCAAGTACGAGCAGCTCTATCTCGGCCTCGGGTGACGGGCGAGCGCGCGATGAAGGTCCTCGTCTTCACCCACCATTACCCCTCCATGCGGCTGCCGACGATGGCGCCGTACAGCTATCACACGTACCGGGCGCTCGCGCGCCGCTGCGAGCTCAGGCTCGTGGCCCCGACGCCCTGGTGGACGCGCGTGCGCGGGGCGTCGCGGGAGCTCATCGGCGGCACGCGCGAGTCGCACACCGGCATCGACGCGCTGTTCCCCACCTACTGGTCGATCCCGGGGCAGCCGCGCCTGCACGCGCGCGCGATCCGCGCGTCGCTCGGGCGCACGATGGCCGGGCTCCGGCGCGAGTTCCCCTACGACGTGATCCTGGCCGCCTGGGCCTATCCCGACACGGTCGCCGCGGACGTGTTCGCGCGGGAGGCGGGGGTGCCGCTCGTCACGACGGTGCTCGGCAGCGACATCAACGAGCAGCCGAGGGACGCCGTGCTGCGGGCGCAGATCGCGCCGGCGCTCCAGCGCTGCGCCCGCGTCGTGGCGGTGAGCGGGGCGCTCGGCGAGCGCCTCGTGGAGCTCGGGGTGCCGCGGGAGCGCGTCGTTGTGCAGCTCAACGCGGTCGACGGCGCGCGGTTCTCGATCCGGGACCGGGTCGAGCCGCGGCAGCGCCTCGGTCTGCCGGTGGACGCGAAGGTGGTGCTCTACGCGGGCTATCACGTGCCCGAGAAGGGCGTCGACGTGCTCGTGGAGGCGATGGCGCGCCTCGCCGAGGCGGGCCGCCGCGACGTGCACCTCATGATGGTCGGCGGCGGCGAGCTGCTCGAGCCGCTGCGCGCGCGGGTGCGCGCGCTCGGCCTCGCGGACCGGGCGCGGCTGTACGGCTGGGCGCTGCCCGCGGAGATCCCGGAGTACATGGCGGCGTGCGACGTGTTCTGCCTGCCGAGCCGCCGCGAGGGCTGCCCGAACGTCGTGCTGGAGGCGCTCGCCTCGGGCCGCCCCGTCGTCGCGACGCGGGTGGGCGGCGTGCCGGAGCTCGTGTGCGAGGGGCCGGGAGGCAACGGCCTGCTCGTCCCCGCAGGCGATCCGCAGGCGCTCGGGCACGCGCTGGTCCGCGCGCTGGACATGGCGTGGGATCCGGAGGCGCTGCGGGGCAGCGTGGGGGCGCTCTCGTGGGACGTCGTGGGGGATCGTTATTACGCGCTCCTCGAGGAGGTGCTCCGGGAGCGGCGCGGCGCGGGCTGAGGCTCTGTCGAGCCCCCTCCCACGGGGCCCCCGGAGGCCGGATCTCCCCGCGCGTCAGCTCGCGCAGGGCGGCGGCTTCAGCCGGTAATCCCGGTAGTCCCCGGGATTGCCCGTCTTGCCATCGAGCGCCGCGATCGCGATGTTGTACATCTCGCGCGCGGTCACGTAGTGGAGCACCCACTCCTTACCATCGTTGTACCGGGTCGTGAGCTCCCGGTGCAGCGCGTGGCTCCCCGCGCCGAGCAGCGACTCCGCCTGATCCTCGGGCGCCCCGTGCGTGTACACCTTGACGAACACCCACTCGGGCCGCCCCTCGATGTGGATGTTCTGATCCACCCACGTCTTCACCCGGTCCGGCGTCGGCGGATCGACCGCCTGGAGCGCGCCGTACTCCATCCGCACCCGCACCCGGTTCCCCCGGCGCGTCAGCGCGAGCGCGAGCGGACCCTCGATCATCAGGATCCGGTCCTCCAGCACCTCGCCGACCTTGGCCCGGGCGCCCACGGCGTGGGCCTTCCGGCGCGCCAGGTTGCCGGTGGGCCAGTAGATCTGGTTCACGATGCCGTGCTGCGACTCGTCAGGGGCCGACGGGAACGTGTAGTCGGCATAGCAGCCGGTCTCGAACAGGAGCGGGAGCTCCGCGTCGACTCCGCAGTTCCGCGAGTCCCGCCCGGAGTTCGCCAGACACCAGTTGCCGTGGATGAACCCGTATCGCATGCGCCCGTCCGCGTCGCGCGAGAAGTGCCCGTGCTTCCCCAGGATCCCCAGGTACCTGAGGATGTCCGCGCGCAGGTTCTCCTCCGTGTCGTTGTGGTGGTGCAGGTGCAGCTCCACCTCGCCGAAGCCGCGGCGCGTGAGATCCGCCAGCGCGTCGAGCCACCCGGGCGTGTACTGCTCCCCCGGGAAGAAGAAGCTGTGGCGCGGGTGCCGGCCGTCCGCGTCGCGGTAGGCGCCGGCCATCTCGGGATATCGCTCCGACCACGCCCTCACCCGCGCGTCGCCGACCTCCGGCGTGGCGTTCTCCCACCCCGGCTCCCAGTGGTCGCAGACCGCGAAGAGGAGGTGTCGCGGGCCGATCGGACGCGGACTGCGGGCGTTCTCGATCCTCTGGCGGGCGTAGCCGCCGAGCCAGTTGTGGAGGTTCTTGTTCTTGAGATACTGGAGCTTCGCCTGGAGTGTTCCGATCATGAGCTTTCTCGACCGCGGCGCGTTGGACCGGCGGCCGCCGCGGCGGACCGGAGTCTAACCTGGCCCCCCTGGGCGCTGCTACAGCCGCCTCGTTCGTCCACGCCGCGGCCGAGACGGCCTCTCCCGATGTGCGCGATCGGCCCCCGGGCGCGCCCGCGGCGCGCGAGCGCTTCGCACAGGATCTCGCGCCGCGCTCCCGGCGCTCGAGTCAAGATGAATCAGGGCGAAGAGCACTGAAACGACGAACGGAGCGGCCGGAACGGAGCGGCCGAGGCGCGCCGCGGCCCATCGGCGCGACTCCTGCGCAGCGGCCAGCGGCGGTGGCTGTCGAGCCGCCGCGCCTGCCACGGTACCCGGCCGCGGACCCGCGCCGGACCCGATCACCCAGCCCCCGCCGGGCGGGGACGAGCGCCCCCGGCACGCCCGCTCGCTCGTCCCATACAGCCTCACCACCGGGGGCGCGCAGGCGGCATGAAGCCGAATCTCCTGTCCCGGCAGAGGTCCCACGGCCGTCCAGGACGTCCGTTGTCGGGACCTTACCCTCAAGGGCGCGCAATGTGCTTACAATTTTGGCATCTGGCTGTCCGGGGCACCGATGGCAGACGCTGGGGGAGACAATTCGCCCCATGTGTGGCGGTTTTGTTCCCCAAGCGCCACCTTGAAGCGGCCGGCTGTTGTGTCCGCGGTGAGCGCACACACGGAAGTGTTGCTGGCATGATGCCTGCTCTCCGTGGTAGCTGACTGTAGGCATCACCGATATCGAAGGAGCCAGGCATGATTTCAACCCCGATGACGCCGACCGAAGAACTGGTCCCCCTCCCGCAGCGGAGGGCCTCCCTCGAGTCATCAGCTTCCATCGCTGAGGCGTGCGAGCTAGCCCGGCGGCTCGCGGACATGATCGAGCGCCTCAGGTTCTGCACCCCGGAGGGCGACCAGGCCCAGACCCTCCGCATCGCCGAGGGGATGGCGCGGAGCGTGGCGGACGCCGTGACCGACGTCATGCACAGCCGCCGCAGCCACGTGGCCTAGCCCAGCGAACACACGCGCACCGCAACAAGGCCGAGACGGGGGGGCCCACTCCCGGCCTGGAGAACAGCATGAACCAGAAGCGCAAGGGATTGCGACCCGGGGATCCTTACCCGCTCGGCGCGACATGGGACGGCGTTGGAACGCAGTTCGCGCTGTTCTCGGAGAACGCCGAAGCGGTCGAGCTGTGCCTCGTCGACGACGAGGGGAACGAGCAGCGCCTTCCGATGCGCCACCGCACCTCGCTGGTGTGGCACGTCTACGTGCCCGACGTGGGACCGGGGCAGAAGTACGGCTATCGCGTGCACGGCCCGTGGGCGCCCGAGCGAGGGCTGCGCTTCAACCCCCGGGCGCGCCTGCTCGATCCCTACGCCAAGGCGCTCGCGTCGCGCGTCCGGTGGGACGCCAACGCGTTCGCCCACCGCAGCGGCGAGCCGGACGGCGATCTCGTGATGGCCGACGGCGAGGCGCTCGGCGCCCCGCTCGGCGTCGTCATCGACCCCTCCTTCGACTGGAGCGGCGACCGGCGCCCGTACGTCCCGTTCCACCGCAGCGTCATCTACGAGGCCCACGTCCGCGGCCTGACGATGCTGCACCCGGAGGTCCCGGAAGAACTCCGCGGCACCTACCTGGGCATCGCCCACCCGGCCATCATCGGGTACCTGCGGTACCTCGGCATCACCGCCATCGAGCTCTTGCCGGTGCACGCCTTCGTGCACGAGAAGTTCCTGCTCGACAAGGGGCTCCGGAACTACTGGGGCTACCACTCGATAGGCTTCTTCGCTCCGGACGTCGACTACCGCGCGGGCGCCGAGGTGGCGTCCGAGGTCCGGCAGTTCAAGGAGATGGTGAAGGCGCTCCACGCCGCCGGCATCGAGGTCATCCTCGACGTCGTCTACAACCACACGGCCGAGGGCAACCACCTCGGCCCGACGCTGAGCCTGCGCGGCATCGACAACCCGACCTATTACCGGCTCGTCCCCGGCAACGAGCGCTACTATTTCGACTACACGGGCACGGGCAACACCCTCAACGTGCGCCACCCGCAGACGCTCCAGCTGATCATGGACTCGCTGCGGTACTGGGTCCTCGACATGCACGTGGACGGGTTCCGGTTCGACCTGGCGGCGGCGCTGGCGCGCGGCCTCCACGACGTCGAGCAGCTCTCGAGCTTCTTCACGATCATCCACCAGGACCCGGTGCTCAGCCAGGTGAAGCTCATCGCCGAGCCCTGGGACGTCGGCCCCGGCGGCTACCAGGTGGGCAACTTCCCGGTGCGCTGGGCGGAGTGGAACGGCCGCTACCGGGACACGCTGCGCGACTTCTGGCGCGGCGCCGGCGAGGTCGCCTCCGATCTCGGGTTCCGGCTCACGGGGAGCAGCGACCTCTACGAGAACAGCGGGCGCAAGCCGTACACGAGCATCAACTTCGTCACGGCCCACGACGGCTTCACCCTGGCGGACCTCGTCTCGTACAACCACAAGCACAACGAGGCGAACGGGGAGGGCAACTGCGACGGCGCGGACGACAACCGCTCGTGGAACTGCGGCGCCGAGGGGCCGACCGACGACCCCGAGATCCTCCGGCTGCGCGCGCGCCAGATGCGGAACATCATGGCGTCTCTCCTCTTCTCGCAGGGCACGCCGATGATCCTCCACGGCGACGAGCGCGGGCGCACGCAGGAGGGGAACAACAACGGGTACTGCCAGGACAGCCCGCTCACCTGGCAGCCGTGGACCTGGGACGAGCCGTCGCGCGCGCTCCTGGAGTTCACGCGCAAGTGCCTCCGCATCCGGCACGAGCACCCCGCGCTCCGGCGCTCGACGTTCTTCAAGGGGCGCCCGATCCGCGGCGGCAAGGCGTACGATATCCAGTGGTATCGCCCCGACGGGGAGCTGATGACCGACGAGGACTGGTCGAACCCGTGCACGAAGTGCCTCGGGGTGTTCCTGTCCGGCGAGGGGCTGGACGACGTGGACGAGGCCGGAGATCGGCTGGTCGACGACGACTTCGTCCTGATGCTCAACGCCTCGGAGTGCGACCTGACGTTCCTGCTCCCCTTCGACGACGATCCCAGGCCGTGGCAGCTCCTCGTCGACACGCAGGACGACGCGGCCACCGAGACGCGCAAGGGCGGGGAGCAGACGGCGCTGATCGCGCGCTCGCTCAAGCTCTTCCTCCGGAACCGGCGCGGCACCTGAGCGGCGCGCCGCGCTTCAGAATCCGTTGTAGGCGCCGAGGAACAGGGGGGGGCCGGCGAACGCCGCGTCGAGGAGCGCGGCCGCCTTGGCGCTGCCCACCACGAAGCCCTGGCTCAGGAGGTCGCGCGCCGACGTGGCGCCGAAATAGATCTGCGTGAGCCGCTCGATGGATAACGAGAGGCGGTCGCCCGCCGTGCTGCCGGGCGCCGTCTGGACGCCGCGGGCCGCGAAGGTGACGTCGAAGGCGCGCGGCGCGTCGGTGAACACGGGGTCCTCGACGTCGAGGCCGATGGCCCCGCGGACGCCGTGCTTCCGCGGCGACGGGTGCAGCGCGAGCGCGGCGGCGACGTCGACGATGCGCCCCATCGCGCCGGCCGCCGTCAGGCCGAGGACGTTGCGGCGGTGCGCCATGTGCACGGGCGGGCACAGGCCGGGGTGCCGGGACGCCGTCTCGTACACCGTCGGCTCGTCGCGGATGCCCGGCTCGTCGAGCAGCGGCGCGCCGTAGCCGCGGGGCAGCACCAGCTCCACGACCTCATACTGATCGCCGAGCGCGCCGAGGAAGCCGAGGAGCCCGCGGTACGCGCCCGACGTCGGCGCGCGGAGCTCGCGGACGAGCAGCTGCTGGACGCCGTAAGAGCCGCCCTCCGGGACATCGAAGAGCAAGTAGCCGGCGATCGCCTTGGAGCCCGGATCGACGTAGACCGCGCCGCTCGGGGAGCGCTTGAATACGCGCACGTCCCACCAGTAGTCGCTCCGCGAGAGCTGCCCCGTGGTGTCGGCCCGCGCGAGGTCGTAGGCCTGCTTGATGAGCGGCTCGTCCCGCGGGCGGGAGAAGGCCCGCACGTGGCGCCGCAGCACGGAGTCCGGGAGCCGGTCGGGCGAGGTGCGCACGACGTCCCGGAGCTCGCACACGCCGAAGCCGAACCTGCGGTAGAACGAGAGCCGGAAGGGGTGGAGCAGCGTGAGCGCCTCGCCGCGGCGGCGCATGCGGCGGAGGCTCTCGCGGACGAGCCGATCCGCGATGCCCCGGCGGCGGAACTCCGGGAGCACCGCCACGGACGCGAGGCCCTGGAAGGGGACGTCCGCGCCCGCGAAGCTCATCGTCAGGTCGAGCGAGGAGACGTGCCCGACGAGCTGGCCGTCGGTCTCCGCGACGATCACGTTGTCGAGGGCGAGGTGCGCGTGCTCGGTGAAATACCGCAGCCACGCCTCCGGATCGCCCGCCTGGAACGCGCGGTAGGCGACCGTGGCGAGCGTGCCCTCCTCGCCCTTGCGGGCGCTGCGAAACACGAGCTCGTGGTTGGAACGGCTCGGGATGCGGGCGCGCGCCATGGCGGCTAGGCTAGCCCGCTTCGGGGGGCGCGCCCACAGGGCTCGGCGGCCCGGCGGCCATGGCCCGGTGCAGCGCGTCCGCCATCTCCTCGGCCGAGCCGAAGCGGCCGGTCGGATCGCGGGACAGCGCCCTGACGAACCACGCGTCGAGGGCAGGCGTGACGTCGGCGGAGCGCTCGCTCGGGAGCGGGAAGATGCCGATACGGATGGCGCCCAGCAGCGCCTCGAGCCCCTTCTGCTCGAACGGCGGCGCGCCGATGAGCGCCTGGTACGCCATGACGGCCACGGACCAGAGGTCCGAGCGGCCATCGACCTTCTTCGGGTTGAAGAACTGTTCCGGGCTCATGTAGACGAGGTTGCCGACGACCGCGCCCGTGGCCGTCAGCGTCGTCCCGTCGGGGTCGACATCCCCCCTGGCCACGCCGAAATCGAGCAGCTTGACGGAGGTGCTCCCGCCGTCGTCGGCGAGGAAGACGTGCTCCGGCGTGATGTCCCGGTGAATGATCCCGAGCCTGTGCGCCGCGGTGAGCGCCTTGCAGAGCTGCGAGACCAGGGAGACCGTCTCCTGCAGGGACAGGCGACCGGAGCGCGCGAGCCGGTCGGACAGCTCCTCACCGCGCAGCAGCTCCATGACGATGTACGGGAGGCCGCCGCTGGCGACGCCGTGCTCGTAGACCTCGGCCACGTGAGGGCTCTTGATCCTCGCCATGAGCGCGCCCTCGCGGTGGAACCGGGCGACCGCGATCGGGTCGGTCGCGAGCGACGCAGAGATGAACTTGACGGCGACGTCCCTGCCGAGCCCGAGATGGTGCGCCGTCCAGATGCTGCCGATCCCCCCCATCCTGAGGAGGCTGACCAGCGTAAGGTGCGGCGCTACGTGGGACCCAGGCTCAAGCCGCATAGACGATCAGTATGCATGATGGTCCCTAGTCTGGCCACCTGACGGAGCCGCGGATCCGCGCGCGGCGCCGCGCGGCTCAATACAGCCCCTCGGGTGGACGACCATCGGACATGAACTTCTTCGCCACGGCCGCGAGCCGGCGCGCGTGGAGCTCCCGCCGGACGGGCACCACGTAGGTGAGCAGCGCCTCGAGGTACGCGCCGTCGGGCTGCGGATCGGACGACTCGAGCCGCATGAGCGCCTCGAGCGTCTTCACGGCGTGCGCGGTGAAGATCGGCCTCACGGCGGCGTCGAGCGCGGCGAACGGCGCGAGCTCCGCGAAGGCGCGGAGGCGTCCGCCGGCGTCGAGCTCGCGCGCGATCGCGAGCGCCCCGCCGACGTCGCGCGCCTCCGCCGCCTGGAGCAGCGTGCCGCCGGGCGCGGGCGTGGTCGACGCGGGCGGCGCGGCGGCGTCCGCGTCGCGGAGCTTGCCGACGAAGCCGGCGGCGAGCACGGCGAGCTGCGCGGCCTCGCGCGGGGGGGCCTCGCGCCCGAGCGCGGCCGCCGCCTCCGCGAAGGTGACGGCGTGGGTGACGTCGAGCACCCCGACCTCGGCGTCGAGGCGCTGCTCCCAGGCCGAGTCGAAGCGCGCGAGGCGGACGGCCGCGGCGTGGCCGATCGCGACGAGCAGCGCGAGCGGGCCGGCGCCGCGCGCGAGCCAGCGCACGGTCGCCTCCACGGCCGGCCGCTCTCCGGCGAGCACCTCCGCCTCGAAGGCGGCGCGCTCCGCCGGGTCGAGCGGCGCGGCGCCGGCGGCGGCCGGGCCGGCGCCGCTCGAGCTCGCGGGCTCCGCGGCGGCCTCGGCGCCGGGCAGAGGCAGCTCGGCGAGGCGCGCGAGCGCGGCGCGCGTGGCGGCGAAGGGGGGCAGGCTCGTGTCGGCGGTGGCCCAGGCGAGCTGCACCGTCGAGGCGGCGAGGACCTCGTCGGCCGCGGACGAGAACCGCTCGGCCAGCTCGAGCGCCTTCGCGAGGAAGATCGCGCCGTGCCCGTAGTCGTAGAGGTGCTGCGCGACGAAGGGCAGGAGCGCCCGGCGCGCGCCGGCGGCGCCGCGGACCTCGACCAGCTCGCGCATCCGCGCCTCGGCCTCGTCGCGCCGCTCCGCCGCGAGCGCCTCGCTCACCTTCTCCGGCTCGTCGAGCTCGAACTCGACGATGCGCGCGAGCGGCGAGCGGGCCGTCGCCCTGCCGGCGCCCTTGCCGCGCGGGCCGAGCCGGGCCGACGCCTCGCCGATCGCGTGGGCGGCGACCACGAACGCCTCCTCGGCGGGGACCCAGCCGCGCTCGACCCAGGCGCAGAGATCCGAGAGCAGCGCGAGGCCGTGATCGAAGCCGTACTCGGCGCGCTCGGCCCCGTCCTTGGCGAGCACCTCGAACGCGAGGTGGAGGCTGCCGAGGCCGGTCTCCATGCGGTGGAGCCCGAGCGCGCCCAGCCGGAGGCCGTCGCGCAGGGCGCGCGCCGGGTCGTCGCGGAGGACCGCCTCGCGCAGGCTGGCGACGAGGCGCCGCACCTCGGAAGCGGTGTCGACGGCCCGGTTGAGCAGCACGCGGCCGCCGTCGATGCGGGTGGCGTAGCGCCGCACCGGCTCGCCGCCGAACGTGCAGGCGCCCGAGGCGACGTCGAACTTCCAGTTGTGCCACGCGCACGTCAGCACGCCGCCGCGCAGCGCGCCCTGGGAGAGCGGGTAGCCCTGGTGAGGGCAACGATCGTCGAGCGCGTGGACCTCGCCGCCCCGGAGGACGCAGGCGAAGCGCCGCCCCGCGTCGTCCTTGCGGAGCACGGGCTCCTCCGCCGGAAATTCGGAGACGGGGCCCAGATCGATCCAGTCCGACTTCATGACTTCCCTGCGCTGCGGCGCGCGGCACGTCCGATCGCGGCGTGCGTCGCGCCTGCGACGCGCATGGTAGCCGAGAGCAGGGCGGGAAGGGACCGCGAACCCCGGGCGCGCCTCGCGGCGACGCGGCAGGGCCCGCGCCGGTCGGTCAACCCTTCACGCACAGGACCTGCCGGAGCTCCGCGACGATCTCCACGAGATCGCGCTGGTCCTCCATGACGCGCTCGATCGGCTTGTAGGCGGAGGGGATCTCGTCGAGGACGCCGCCGTCCTTGCGGCACTCGACGCCGGCCGTCTGCGCGGCCAGGTCCTTCGTGGTGAAGCGCCGCTTCGCCTCGCCGCGGCTCATCTTGCGGCCCGCGCCGTGCGACGCGCTCTCGAACGCCTCGGGGTTGCCGAGGCCGCGGACGATGTAGGAGCGCGTGCCCATCGAGCCGGGGATGATGCCGAGCTCGCCCTTGCCGGCGCGGATCGCGCCCTTGCGCGTCACGAGCACCTCTTCACCGAAATGGATCTCTTCTGCCACGTAATTGTGATGGCAATAGATGGCTTCCTGGATCTCGAGCTGCGGGAAGTGCCGCCGGAGGACGCCCTCGGCGAGGTGGAACATGGCCTCGCGGTTCGTGCGGGCGTAGCGCTGCGCCCAGAAGAGGTCGTGCCGATAGGCCTTCATCTCCGGCGTGCCGGCGAGGAACACCGCGAGCTCGCGGTCGGGCAGGTCGCGGTTGTGGGCGAGCTTCTTCGCCGTGGCGATGTGGATCTCGGCGAGCTCTTTGCCGATGTTGCGCGAGCCGGAGTGGAGCATCAGCCACACGCCGCCGTCTGTGTCGAGGCAGAGCTCGATGAAGTGGTTGCCGCCGCCGAGCGTGCCGAGCTGACAGCGCGCCCTCGTGAACAGCCCCTTCACCTTCGGGGTCAGGCTCGCGAACTCGTCCCAGAGCGGCAGGCCCGCGAACCCCTTGAGCGGCGTGTCGTGGGCGGCGAACCCGACGGGGATCGCCCGCTCGAGGTCGCTCCGGATCCGCTTGAGGTCGTCGGGCAGGTCGGCCGCGGTGAGGTTCGTGCGGAGCGCGCCCATGCCGCAGCCGATGTCGACGCCGACGGCGGCGGGGGCGACCGCGTCCCGCATCGCGATGACCGAGCCGACGGTCGCGCCCTTGCCGAAGTGGACGTCGGGCATCGCGGCGACGTGGTGGAACACCCAGGGCAGGGCGCTGATGTTGCGCAGCTGCTCCAGCGCGACCGGCTCGACCTCCTCCGGCCGGGTCCACAGCTTGATGTCCACGTTCTTGCCCTTGATCTGCGCCGGTCCCATCCGGGAAGCGTAGCGCGCGGCGCGCCGGGCGGCGAAGGGACGGAGGGCGGGGCAGGGGAGGCGCGCGCCGCCTCCCTCGCGGATCACGGCAGGAGGTTCGAGGCGTCGAGGTCGAGCTGGTGGATGCCGTACCGATCCGCGGCGACCAGGACCTCGTCGCGCGCCCGATCGAGCAGCACGCGGGGGAGCCGCGCGCCGTGGAAGAACGCCTGCGCCACGGGGCTCCGCGGGTCGTCGTAGTCGACCATCAGCGTGCCGCCGTACACGTTGAAGAACGCGCGGCGCTCGGCGGAGACGGGCATGAGCGTCATCCACGTGGCCACGGGCGTCTCCGAGAGGACGTCAAACCCGGGCGACGAGCTCGTGTCGCTGGCCCTCAGGATCGCGAAGCTGCCGGACCCGTCGCCGTAGCGCCATCGCCAGTACGTCGGCCAGCTCCGCTCGCCGTACGTCACGAGCGCCCTCTGGTGCTGATCGATGAGGATGGTGTCGCCGAGCGCCTTGCCGGTGAGCTCCTGGTAGTTGTTGAGGTGCGCGAGCCCGCCGTGCAGCGTCGATTTCGCGAGCGCCGGCTCGATGAAGGAGGGCCCCCACACCCGATCGCGCGTGAACACCTTCGCGCCGCGGATCGCGAGGGCCTCGCCGGGGATGTTGATCGCCGGGCCGAGGGCGGGCGCCCTCGGGTGGGACAGGTCGACGCGCCGGAGGAAATAGCGCGCGTGGGGGCGCGGGTCGTGGGGCACGGCGGCCGGCAGCTTGACGGAGACGTAGACGTCGCCCGCGTGCGACAGCGAGCTCACGGCGTCCTCGTCGGCCGGCAGCGCGAGGGGCGGCGCCAGGGTCGGATGATCCGGGTCCGAGAGGTCGACCACGTGGACGCTCATCTGCCGGATCCGGCGGACCAGGTCGCCAGCGTAACAATACGACTCGATCAGCCCGCCGAGCGCGGCCGCGTCGAGGACCGGCGCGCAGGCATCCTCGGCCCCGAGGCGCGTCGTGCACGCGGCGAACCCGCCCGCGCAGTACTCCGGCCCGCCGTCGCGCGACTGGCAGGTGCGCTGCCCCGTATAGTACGTGCAGCCGTCGAGTCCCGTGCAGGCGTTGTCGCCGTGAGCGTACGCGACGTGCGACGCGCACTCCTCGCCCGGGCCGAGATCGGACCAGGAGTCGGTCTTGCGCGTGAACGTGAGCGACCTGTTCGTGACGTGGACCCTCGTCGGCTGGTCATCGTCGCCATCGTAAGAAGCGCCGTAGGTCGGGGGCAGGGCCGTCGTGACGAGCTGGCCCGCCGCCCGCGGCCTTCGTGGGTCCGAGACATCGACGACGCTGATCGTGGTCTCGTGGTCCGGCCAGCGCACGTACCGGGAGGTCACGACGGCGAGCAGGTCGTCGCCGACCTTGTAGTAGCTCGCGTCGGGCGCGACCGGGATGGTCGCGAGCGGCGCCGCCATGCCGGCGTCGTCGTCCGCGGAGATGACCTCCGCCAGGGCCATCTCGTCGGGCTCGCGATGCCAGGCGTCCTGCTCGGGGTTGCGGATGCGCACGCGGTGATCGCCGTACGCGAAGATCGCGTTGTAGGGCGGCGCGAGGTCGAGCGCGCCGAGCTTCTCCGGGGCGTCGAGATCGCGCTGATCGTGGAGGCTGAGCTGCGTCTCGGACACGTTCGCCGCGGTGCTCGGGTCGACGCGGAACGAGCGGCGCACGGGGGAGGCGTGGCGCATCACCCCGCGGCGGGTCAGGGTCGCGCCCGAGAACGTGAAGATCTGCACGCCGGACGCGTACTTCCACGCGCCGCTCGCCGTGTCGTAACCGGTGAACGGCAGCAGCACGAGGCCCGTCTCGGTCTCGCCGGTCGGCGCCTCCACGCTCACGGCGCCGTCGAGCACGGTGAACGCGCGGTGATCCCAGCTGGCCTCCGACCAGCTCCAGCCGCCGTCGTCCCCGCTCACCTCGGCGCGCGCGAGCATCGGGCTCGGGTTCTCCAGGTCGGTGATGTCGTACAGGCTGGCCGCGAGCCTGCGCGTCCCGCCCTCGTCGTTCACGCCGATCCCGATGAGGCGGGTCGCGCCGAGCACCGGGCGGAAGAAGTCGTTCCAGCCGGAGACGATGAACTCGCTCTTCTCTTCGATGTCGCCGTCGGGATCGATCGAGAACGCGTGGAAGGGGTCCACGCGGAGGTAGGTGACGGCGAACGCCCGGTCGTCGAGGAAGACGGCGCCGAAGAGCGCCTGTCCGTCGCCGAAGTCCTCCTCGTCGATCGGCGTGAGGTCGTCCGGGTCCGAGGCGTCCCACGTCTGCAGGTGGCTCGCCCCGCCGCCCCACTGCGGGCCGGAGAAGACGCGCAGCATGTCGTCGCGGAAGTCCATGTGGAACTGCGAGCGCACATAGCCGTCCACGGTGACGGTATCGCGGAGCGCCATGGAACCGTCGGCGCTCGAGATGTCGACGAGCGACACCCGGCTGTTCTCGTCGTCCCAGCCCTCGGGCCCCCGCGCCACGAGCAGGACGTCTCCCTCGCCGTGGATGTCCGTCACGTACCCGCCGAGATCGAGCTGGCTGCGCTCCACGAGCCCGCCCTCCGTCACCTCGAAGCTCTTGACCACAGCCTCGTTGTGCCACTCGTACTGATCGTTCCCGAGATCCGTCCACCCCCAGTTGGTGCTGGCCACATAAAGGGCGTCCCGGGTGGCGCCGTTCGCATAACGGCTCGTCTGGATGGTTCCGGGTACATCGAATCGTGACAGGAGCTCGGGCGCGTTCCGGTTGGTGAGCTCGATGAGCAGGACCGCCCCGCCAGCGCGGCGATCCAGGATGAGGCTGCCCGGGGTGGCGCGGAGCCCGACCCAGTCGTTCAGCAGCACGATCGCGCGGTCGCCATCGACGTACATCTCGACGGGCGTCCCGGCGACCGGCATCTGGCCGACCACCGCCGGGCTCCCCGGATCATGGATGTCGATGACCTGCAGGCCCCGGTACCTGTTGAGGTTCAGGAGATGCCCGTCCCCGAGGACCCGGTAGATGTCGCCCTCCTCGAGCTCGGTTTCCCCCTCTTCTTCCTCTTCTTCCTCTTCTTCCTCTTCTTCTTCTCCTTCTTCCTCTTCCCCGTAAAACATCGTGGGCAGATCGTCCGCCGACACGAACGACGTGCTCCCGCCGAGGCGCTCGACGGCTTCGGCCGGATCCTCCGCGGCCGCTCCGGCCGCGCATCCCGGACCGATCGCGAGGAGGGCCGCCCCGAGCCACGATGTCAACGCTGTATGGCGTTGTATCAAGAAGTGCATCCCGCCACCCGGCTCCTTTCGTCTCAGGCCCGATGAGGGCACGAAACCCATGTAGTTCGCCGTCTCCGCGCCATCGGCGCAAGCGATGAATCACCCAGAAACATCTAGGAGCCTCGCTGTCGCGCGGCCGTCACAGGCGGTAGTGGGCTCGCCGCGCGCACGACACGCGCGGCGGCGCGTACACGCGGCGCCGATGTGAGCATCGAGTCGCGGCGACGGGCGGCGAGCGCCCGACTCCGGGGTGCGGCGGTCCCCGTTCGGCCTTGCGGGGCCTCGGGGTTCTTGGTACGCGTCGATATCGCTGCTTCCGGGGACCTCGTCCATGCCGTCTTCACGCGCTCTCTCCGTCGCAACCCTTTTGGCCGTGGCCGCCGTGTCCTCCGCGCTCGGGATCGGTTGCGATGGCCGCAAGCCCGCCGAGGAGGCCGCGGCCGGGAAGCCCGACGCCGCCGCGCCGGCCGCGGCGACCGGCGCCCCGGCGGTCCGGAAGGTCGCCGCGACCCAGAGCGACGACCGCTTCGCTGCCCAGATCGCGGCGAATCTGCCCCGGGTGCCCGACCCGGCGATCCAGGTCCTGGAGGGCGGCGGCGCCGGCGCCGAGCTCGACAATGACACCTTCCGCGATCGCACCGTCGCCTTCGTCCGCCAGGTGGCCGCGGGCGGCGACAAGGTGACGTGCGATCTGTCCCTGTCGTCCAAACGGCCCTTCCGCGCCGTCGTGATGGGGTTTCAGGAAGGGACGCAGATCGCCCGCGGGGAAGCGTCGGACGCGGGGCTCTGCGTCGCGCTGAAGGAGGCCGCGCGGCGGGCCGTGGCCGCGGCGGGGGGCGCGCGCGAGGCGCTCGCCGGCGCGCGGCTCGTCGTGGAGCTGCCGGATCATCACGAGTCGATGATCGAGAGCGTCGAGCGCAAGGGGAAGGGCCTCGAGCTCACCCAGGGGCTCGTGCCGGTCCGCGCCCTCGACAAGGCCCTCCTCGCGAAGCGCATCGAGGACGGCAAAGGCTATCTCTTGCGCGTCATCGATCCGGCGCACAAGGGGGTTCACAAGTACTATCACGCGCCCGCCGACCGGTTCGAGGACGAGCTCCACACGATTTACACCGCGTCCACGGCGCTGACGTTGCTGAAGCTGCACGCCTACAAGCCCGACCCGCGCCTGCTCCGCACGGCGACCGAGGCCGCCGGCTTCATGATGGGCATGCAGAGCCACGAGACGCACGATCGGACGGCCGGCGCGTTCTTCTACGCGTTCGAGCTGGAGCGCAAGCGCCCCGAGCGCCGGCTGGTCGTCGGCACGGCGTCGAAGTCGATCTTCACGCTGATCGAGCTCTACAACGTCACGAAGGAGAAGAAGTACCTGGAGTCCGCCGTCATCGCGGCCGAATGGCTGATCTCGATGCAACGGCCGGACGGCAGCGTGCGCTCGGCCCTGGTCGGGCAAGAGGGCGGCGCGTGGAAGGTCCAGGGGAAGGAGTCGACGCTCTACACGGGACAGGTCCTCTCCGCGCTGTCGCGCACCTACCGGGCCACGAACAACAAGAAGTACCTCGACGCCGCGGCCCAGACCGCCGACTTCCTGCTCGCCAGGATCGCCAAGAAGGGCTGCTTCCTCGGCGACGAGTACAGGAAGCCCAACCCGATCTCGAGCTCGTGGGCGGTGCAGTCGCTGCTCGACTTCGCCAAGGCGAGCGGCGATCCGCGCGTCGAGCAGACCGTGTTCCGCTGCGCCGACGACCTCGTGAAGCGGCAGTGGCGCAGGCCCGAGGACGCCTACCGCTACGGCCGCTGGCAGCGGTCGCTCTCGAGCAGCGGGAGCGGGTGGCTCGCCGAGGTGATGTCGGAGGTCCATCACCACTGCCGAACGAAGTCCATGCCGGGCTGCGACCGGTACAAGGACGCGGTGGTCGCGGCGATCCGGCAGATCTTGCAATACACCTACGGGCCCGAGAACTCCTTCATGGTGAAGAACCCGAAGGCGGCCGCCGGCGGGGTGTTCTGGAGCGTGCGGGACCGCTACGTGCGCACCGACTCGGTGTGCCACGCGATGAACGCGTACCTCAACATGTTCGGCGAGCTCGGCGACGGGCCGCTGCTGACGCTCCCCGAGCGGCCCCTCGCCGAGCGGATGGCGCTCGCCGCGGAGGCGCCGGGCGCGGCGGACGCCGGGGTCGCCGAGGAGGACGGCGAGGAGAGCGACGAGGCCGCAGCGGGGCAGTCCGGGCCCAAGGGCGACGATCCCGAGGAATGAGCGTGCGCGCCGGCAGACCGGCGGCGCTCTGGACCGCGCGCCTCGACCGCGCGGCGCTTCATCGGGCTCAGCGCTGGAGACCGTGTGGGCGAGCCTGCGGGCGCGCCGCGCCAGCGATGGAAACCGGGCGAGCCCGGCGCGGGGTGGTGTATAGGGATCCTGCGCGATCGACCCGACCGGGGGCGCCGCAGGAGGTCCAGATCCGATGAGCAACGACGACGTGGACAGCGGGACCGGCGCGGCGTCCGGCGCCAATGAGGCTCTGCGGGCGGGCCGCGCGGGCGCGGAAGGGGCGGCGGGGACGATGAAGATGGCCTCTGCGTCCTCGACGGCGGGCTCGACGGGCGTCGCGTTCGCCGAGGCCCTGGCCGCGCTCCGCGCGGGCCTCGGCGGCGAGCCGGATCATCTCTTCCTGAGCTACACCGAGGGCCACGATCTCGCCGAGCTCGCGCGCGCCACGGCGGCGCTCCCGCCGTCGGTGCGGGTCCACGGGTCGAGCTCCTGCCTCTCGGTGATGACCGCCGCCGGGGTCCACGGCGCGCCGGGCGCCGGCCTGGCGCTGTTCGGCGTCGCGGACGCGCGGGGCGCCTACGGCGCAGCCGCCGAGCCGATCGGGGAGTCGCCGCGCGCCGCGGCCGCCCGCGCGGCGCGCCGCGCGATGGAGGACGCCGACCGGGCGGGCAAGCCGCCGGCGCTGTTCTGGCTGACCGCGCCGCTCGGGGTGGAGGAGCAGGTCCTCTGCGGGATCGAGGACGCGGTCGGGGCCGACGTGCCGGTGTTCGGCGGCACTTCCGGGGCGAACTCGCTCGACGGGGTGCTCTCGCAGCTCGGGCGCGGGCAGGCGCACCGCGACGCGGTGCTGCTGTCGGCGTTGTACCCGTCGGGCGAGATCGCCTATGCGTTCGGCTCCGGCTACACGCCGACCGAGCACCGGGGCTGGGTCACGCGCTCGGAGGGGCGGCGGGTGCCCGAGATCGACGGGCAGCCGGCGGCGGAGGTCTACAACCGCTGGACCGGCGGCAGGTTCGCCGCGCAGCTCGGCGGCGGTTCCATCGCGGCGGAGAGCGCGCTCAGCCCGCTCGGCCGGCCTTCCGGCTGGGCCGGTAAGGCCCCCCAGTTCCTGCTCATCCACCCGAACGCGGTGGACCAGGACAACGCGCTGACGTTCGGCGTGCACATCCGCGAGGGCGACGAGCTCGTGCTCATGAAGGGGTCGAGAGAGGGCCTGCTCGATCGCATCACGGCCGTGGCCGGCGCCGCGCTGGAGTCCGCGCGGCCTTCGTTCCAGCCGCAGGGCGCGCTGGTGATCTTCTGCGCCGGGTGCATGCTCGCGGTGCGCGACGACCTCGAGCGCGTCGTCCAGGGGATGAGCGCCGCGCTGGGGCCGACGCCGTTCCTCGGCAGGTTCACGTTCGGGGAGCAGGGGTGCTTCGTCCGCGGCAAGAACCAGCACGCGAACCTGTCGATCGCCGTGGTCCTGTTCGGGCAGCCGGCGTAATCGGCATGACCGCCGTAGATGGAGCCGTGGCGGACTGCGGCGATAGCGCCGCTCCAGGAGTGATTCGATGTCTCAGGTGAAGATTTACGGGATCAAGGACCGGCTCAACCCGGTGAAGGAGAAGCTGTCGCGGGTGATCCACGCCTGCGTCATGGAGGCGCTGGGGATGCCGCAGGACAAGCGGGCGCACCGCTTCTTCCCGATGGAGCGCGAGGACATGCTGGCGCCGGGCGGGCGCACCGACGCTTATACGATCATCGAGATCTCGATGATGACCGGGCGCACCGTGGAGACGAAGAAGAAGCTCGTGCGGCTCCTGTTCGACAGGATCCGGGACGAGGTCGGCATCGATCACCAGGACATCGAGATCTGCATCTCGGAGTCGCCGCCCCACGACTGGGGGTTCCGCGGCATGCACGGGGACGAGGTCAAGCTGAACTACAAGGTCAACGTCTAGGGCGGTTCTCGGCTGGGACTGAGACACCGTCCTCCGTCTTTCGTTCTCCGTTCCCGCCTCCCGTCTCCCGTCTCCCGTCTCCCGTCTCCCGTCTTCCGTCTCCCGTCTTCGTGCGCGTGCGCGTGCGCGTGCGCGCTGATTCCGGGGAATCGCGCACGCGCACGCGCACGCGCACGGAAGAGCGAAGACGGAAGACGGAAGACGGGAGACGGGGGACGGAAGACGGGGACGAGAGACGCGTCATCTTCCGGGGTCGTACGGCCGCGATGGGCTGACCCCGCCGACGAAGAAGACGCCGTCGAAGGCGGCGAGCGGGCTGAATTTCTGGAAGGCGCCCTGCCAGCGGTTGTCGATGTCGTCCTCCAGCCACGCGCGCGCCTCGCCCGAGGCGCCGCGCAGGTCGATCAGGAGCGCGCCGGTGGAGCGCGCCGCCGCGGCCTCCGAGAGGGCCTTTTCCAGGCACCGATCGCACCGGCTCGTGGGGATGAAGTCGGACGGCCACTGCTCCGGCGGGACCGGCGCTCCCGTCGGATCGAGGATCGTATCCATCGTCCCCGCGATGAGGACGTACTCCTCCCCGAAGCGCTCCGCGATGAACTCGCCCGCGCCCCTGGCGCCCGCCTTGCCGATGACGACGTCCCCCACGCGGGCTTCGACCTGGGTCTTCAGCAGGTGATAGTTGTGGGCGTAGACCATCGTCTTGCCGTGGCGCGACTGCACCCAGGCGAGATTCTCGGCGAGCGCGCGCTCGCGCGTCTCTCTCCCCTTGAAGTACACCTTGTAGGCCTCGATGTCGTCCGCCTGCATGAGGTGGCGCGGGTCGATCGTGAGCTCCGGCTCGCGGTCCTGGTAGATCGCCTCGAGGACCCTGATGTTCTCGTCGAAGTCGACGATCGCCGGATAGGCCTGCCTCGACCTGAGGTCCCGGACCATCTGCCCGGCCAGCCGGGCGGCGTGCGCGGCCCACGCGTGCTCCTCGGCCGAGCTCGCGCTCGTGTACGCCGCCTCGTTCGCCGCGAGGCGCTCGCTCAGCCGCGCGATGCCCTCCTCGAGCGCGGCCTGCTCGCCCTCGCCGAGCTGCTCGAAGCTGACCGAGGTGAAGCCGTCGAGGTAGTTGCCCGGGATGCGATCCTCGCCGAGGCTCGCATAGTGCTGGCGCACGCGCTCGGTGACCTCGTTCGCCCTCTCGGCCAGCGCCAGGAGCTCGCTGAGCTCCGCCTCGGCGTAGGCGGGGTCCACGCTCGCGAGGTAAGGCTCGAGGAGCCTCAACGCGATCACCGGGGCGTCGCCGTCCGCGGTGAGGTCCATCCCGTAATAATGAACGATCGCGGCAGGGTCTCGCTGGCGCGCGTTGTACGCCCTCATCCACTCGAGCAGGCCGCGGACCTCCTCGAACAGCCCGGAGCCATGGGTGAACCCCGCGGCCATGGCGCTCTCGACGGCGACGCCCGGGTCTCCCTGGACGTACCGCTCGGCCAGCCGCCCTTCGATGATCCCGGACTCCAGGACGATCGCGCGGAAGCCCTTGTTCTCGACCAGGTACTTGAGGAGCCGGATCCGCATCTGGTTGAACTCGTGGAGGGCATGGGCGCTCTCCCCGAGGCCCACGACGCTCGCCGCGCCGAGGAGGTCGCCGAAGGCCTCCATGTCGGCGTCGTCCTCCACCGGCTCCGTGGTCTCGATGGGTCTGGCCTCGCGGATCGCCCAGGCCGTGCCTTCGGCGGGCGGCGCGAGCGGGTCGCCCGTGGGCTCCCGCGGGGCCGAAGAGCATCCGGCCAGCGCGAGCGCGCCGAGGAGAGCAGCGAGGGGTCTGATGGGGTGCATGAGGCGGGTCTCCTTCCGTGTGTGTTCTCCGCGCCGACCCGGGGCGACGCGCGGCGGCGCCGGCGCGGGTCGGCCGGGCAGCGCGTCGCGCCTGGTGGGCGCTCCCTGCCTCTGCGCCCCGGCGGGGCGGGGAGCGCCCGGTCCGATGAGACCGGACCCGAATTTCCCGGGGCGCAGCGTCCCGCCTCATGAGGTCAGACCCGGGTCGCGCCGCGCGCCTCGCCCCGCCGGGGCCGCGGGCGCTCCGGAGGCGGCATGAGGCCGGCCGGCCGAGGTGCTAGGACCCCGCTCGATGCGGCTCTCGAGCTGGTTCGACGTGGTGTACCTGCTCGGAACGGCGCAGGGGCTGCTCACGTTCGCCCTGCTGTGGGCGCGCCGGCAGAACCGGACGGCCAACCGGATCCTCGCCTTTCCGATCGCCGCCATCGCGGCCTCGTGCGCCTATGTGCTCTACCTGCGGTCGGGCGCCTTCCGGAGCGATCCCCGATGGCTCCTCGCCATCGACACGCTGCCCGCGCTCTACGGCCCGCTCTTCTACCTGTATGCGCGCGCGCTCACGTCGCGGCCGAGGCGCTGGGGGCCCCAGCTCCTCCACCTCGTCCCGTTTGCTCTGTATACACTCTACGACATCCCTCGTTTTCTCCTGCCGGGCGAGGAGAAGCTCGCGCTGATGGCGCGCGAGGCCCGCGGGGAGCTCGCCTGGGATCAGGCGCTCTGGCAGTGGGGGGTGGAGCTCCAGGGCCTCGGCTACCTCGTGGCGGCGCTCTGGGCCGTGCGCCGCTACCGCGCCGCGGTGGCGGGCGAGTTCTCGAACGCCGACCGGATCAACCTCCGCTGGTTGCAGCGGCTCCTGGGATCGTTGCTCGTCCTCTGGCTCGGGTCGATGTTCGCGCGGATCAGCCCCGTTCCCGTGCTGGGCTATCTGCACACCGCGCTGATGGTCCTCGTCTACGTCATCGCCTACAGGGGCGCGTCCGAGCCGCAGGTCGCCCCGGCGCTGGGCGACGGCCCCGAGACGAGGGCCTCGGCCGCCGCGGCGAGCGCGGCGGAGGCGCACGAGCCCTCGCGGGGCGAGGGGCCGGCGCCCGCGGCGACGTCGCCCATGACGGCGCCGGGCCGCGAGCCCGAGCCGGCGACCGACGTTCCGGGCGCGCCGGGCGGGGCGGAGCCCGCGCCGGCCGCCGCGAGGAGCGCCGGGGCGCGGCCGGCGATCAAGTACCAGAAGACACGGCTCAAGGAGGGCCAGGTGGCGCGGATCGCGTCGCAGCTCGTCGCCCTGTTCGAGCGCGAGAGGCCGTACCGGGACCCCGATCTCACGCTCTCGGCGCTCGCGCAGCGCCTCGGCGTGCCGCCCTACCACCTGTCTCAGGTCTTGAACGACCGGTTCGGGAAGAGCTTCCACGACGTCGTGAACCTCGCCCGCGTCGAGGAGCTCAAGCGGCGGCTGCTCGATCGCGACCTGCCGGCGGAGAAGATCCTCGCGCTGGGGCTCGACTGCGGCTTCAGCTCCAAGTCGACGCTCAACGCCAACTTCAAGAAGCACACGGGGCTCACCCCCACCCAGTTCCGCGACCGCGAGCTGGCGCGCCGCGGAGCAGCGCAAGGCGCGCCTCCTGGCGCTCCCCCGGAGGTCTCCCGCGCCGCCCTGGCGGTCGATCACCACCGGCTCGGTCGCTGATCGCCGCGCGCCCGCGCCACCGCCCTCGCCGCCGCGCCGCGGCGGCGGCTCACGCCGTCCGCTCGCGCGCGTGGGGCTCGGCCGGCCGCTCGACGTCGCGCCCGAGCCACGCGCGCGCGAGCTCCCTCACCCGCGCGTTCGCCGGCACCTGCTCCATGTAGCGGAGCCGCGCGGCCGCGTCGGGGATCTTCCGGGCGCGCTCCTCGACCGCGCGCAGCGCCTGCTCGATCGCGGCCCGCGCGCGCGCCGCGTCCCCGCCGGCGAGGTGCGCCTCGCTGACCGCGAGGCGCAGCGGGATCTCGCTGTACCCCAGCGAGCCGCCGAGCGCCGCGAGGCAGCTCAGCCCCTCCTCCGAGGCCTGCCGCGCGGCCTCGGCGCGCCCCTCGCGGAGCAGCGCCTGGATGAGCGTCCGGTAGACCAGAGGCCGGTAGAACCGGTCTCGCTGCAGGACCGCGAGCGCCTTCTCCGCCGCCTCGCGCGCCTCCGGGAAGCGGCCCCGCGCCACGAGGACCCGCGCCAGCGCGCCGTGCGCCGGCCCCACGGTCGCCTCCATGGCGCCGATCTTGATGAGCTGGTTCGCCAGGTCCGTGATCTCGTCCAGCTGCTCCGGCGCGCAGCACTCCGAGAGGAGGATCAGCAGCCACACACGGACGCTGGAGACCGTGAAAGCGTCGTTGATGCGCAGCGTGCGCTCCAGCGACTCCCGCAGCTTGCGCTCCGCCTCGGCGTGCTCGCCGAGCTCCGCCATCGAGAGCGCGGTCGAGCTCGCCGCGAACTCGCGCCAGCGCCAGGGGCTCACCTCGAAGAAGACCTCCTCCGCGCGCCGCGCGTCCTCGTACGCCTGCCAGGGATCGTCCCCGAGGAGCCGCAGGAACGTGGAGCGGCTGTAGTGCAGCTGCGCGTGCGCGAGCTTCTCGCTCTCGGGCACGCGGGTCGCGAGCTGCTCCAGGCGCGCCAGGAGGCTCCGCGAGAGATCGCGCATGCCCCAGTGGCTCAGGGCCGTGATCGCCGTCGCCACGGGCATGCAGCACGCCGCCTCGCCCCCGGGCTCGGGCTCGCTGCTCATGATCGCGTTCACGAGGGGCTCCAGGTCGTCCGCCAGGCCGAGGTGGCCCGTCATCACCACCAGCCGGCCCACCGCCCGGCTCCAGGCGACGCTCCCCCGCGGCAAGAGCGACAGGGCCTCTTTGCCGATCTCCAGGCCCACGTGCCAGTCCTCGCGCAGGAAGCAGACGTCGAGCTTCATCCCGAGCAGCCGGCCCAGGATGTCGCCGCGCGGCCCGCAGGCGATGCCGCGCTCGACGCGCGAGAGCATGCCGTCGTAATCGTTGCTCCGGTACGACTGCTCGGCCGCGCGCAGGTAATACAGCGCGGCGCGCTCGAGATCCCCGCCGAGGTGCGCGTGCTCGGCCAGCACCATGGGGTCCGCCTCCCCCGCCTGCTCCAGGTGCGCCCCGGCGAGCTGGTGGCCGAGCCGCCGATCCTCGGCCGCGAGGAGGCCGTACGCGGCGTCGCGCACGAGGACGTGGCGAAACCGGTACTCCGTGTCGCCGGGGAACCGGCTGCTCCACTGCACCTCCACCATCTCGGAGCGGACCAGGCTCTCCAGCCATCGATCCGCCCCGTCGCCGCCGGCCGCCGGGCGCTCTTGCCCGAGCATGGCGAGCACGCCGCTGCGCCAGAACGTCTGCCCGAACACGCTCGCGCTGCAGAGCACCTTGCGCGCCTCCGGCTCGAGGCACGACAGCCTGGCCTGGAGCATCGCCAGCACCGTCGCGGGCTGCCCCTCGGTCTTGCCCTCGACCACCGCGCGGATCAGCTCCTCCAGGAACAGCGCGTTGCCCGCGGCCTGGTCGACGATGCGCGCCACCAGGCTGGGCGGGACCTCGGCGCCGAGCACCGCGATCACCAGCCGCTCGGCCGCCTTCCTGGTCAGGCCGGCGAGCGGGACCCGGTGCACGACCCGCCCCTGCCACAGCTTCGGGAACACGTCGTGCACCTCGCGGCGCGCGAAGGCCAGCACGAAGAAGGCGCGCTCGCGCAGCTCGAGCAGGGCGGCGTCCACGAGCTTGACCGTGGCCGCGTCGCCCCAGTGCAGATCCTCCAGCACGAGGAGGCAAGGGCGCGCCGCGGCCTCGGCGCTCAGCAGATCCAGGAAGGCGCGGCGGATCTGCTCGCTCATGATCTTCGGATCGCTGCGCGCGGCGCTCAGCGAGGCGCTCGGCCGCTCCACCGCGATGCCGCACAAGGCCGCGATGAACTCGCTCACCCGCTCGACGTCGGCCGGCGGGACGCGCTGGCCGACGCGCCCGCGGATCTTGGCCTCCTGCGCCGCGGGCGGATCCCCGGCCTGCACGTCGCAGAGGCGGCGGAGCGCCTCGCCGAGCAGGGCGTGGGGCGAGCCGGCGCTCATCGGCGCGCCGCTCGCGAACAGCACCTCGAGGCCGGGCGACCGGGCGCGGAGGCGCCGGAGCAGCTCGTGCCGCAGGCGCGATTTGCCCATGCCGGGCGCGCCGATCACGAGCGCTCCGGACGGCGTCGCCTCCTCGATGCACCCGTCGATCGCGCCGAGCAGCATCGAGAGCTCCTGCTCGCGGCCGACGCAGGGCGTCGGGCGGCCGAGCAGCGGGCGCGACTCGTCGACGCTCGCGCGCTCGCCGGTCAAGGCCAGCTGCCCGCCCATCGTCGTGATCAGGAAGCGCGGCTCGAGCAGCCTCGAGCTCAGCTCGTCCAGCCAGATCCCCGGCTCGAGCGCCGCGCCCTCCGGGTCGGGCTCGGCGGTCACCGTCGGCTCCGCGCCGGCGCGCAGGAGCGCCACCGCCCGGTCGATCGCCTCTCCGGCGGGCACCCCGCCGTGGAGCAGCCCGCGGCCGGTGGTCAGCGCGATGCGGGCCTCGGGCCAGTGCTGCTGCACCTCGAGGGCGCAGCGGGCGGCCGTCGAGACCTGATCCACCGCGCTGCTCGCCGGCGACACGATGACGATCAGCGAGCCGTCCGCCAGCCACTCGGCGCGGCCGCCGAGGCGCGCGAGCCGGAAGCGCAGGGCGTCGCGCGTCGGGCGGGCCCAGGTCTGGGCCGTGGCGGGCGGCAGCGTCTCGCTGGGATTGCCGGAGGTCGGCACGGCGAGGACGACGCTGAGCAGCTGCATCGCCTCGCCGGTGAGCGCCCGGGGCGTCGGCGGCGCCGCGAGCACCGGCGCCGGCGCCTCGTCGCTCTCCTCCGGCAGCGTCAGGGCGGCGAGCTGCTCGCGGAGCGCCGCGGCGTCGCGGGGGCGCCGGAGCGGATCCTTGTCGAGCATGCGCGCGAGCAGCTCCGCCAGCGCGGGCGGCGTGTCGGGGCGCAGCGAGACGACCGGCGGGACGTCGTCGAACAGGATCTTCGCGAGCACGCCCACCAGATCGCGGCCGGCGAACAGGTGCTTGCCGGTCAGGCACTCGAACAGGACGCACCCGAGGGCGAAGATGTCGGCGGTCGGCCCGAGCTCGCGGTCGCCCCGCGCTTGCTCGGGCGCCATGTAGCCGGGGGTGCCGACGAAGCGCCCGGTCCCCGTGAGCGTCATGCCGGCCGCCGCCCAGCGCGCGATGCCGAAATCGAGCACCGTGACGCCGTCGACGCGCTCGTCGCGCAAAAACAGGTTGCTCGGCTTGATGTCGCGGTGGACCACGCCCCGGCCGTGGGCGACGGCGAGCGCGTCGGCGACCCGCGTGAGCAGCGTCACGCACTCGGAGATGCGCAGCGGCCCGCGGTCGAGGCGCTCGCCGAGGTCCTTCCCCGACAGCCACTCCATCGCGAGATAAGGCCGACCGTCGTGGGCCTTTCCGTGCGCCAGGTACGCGACGATGGCCGGGTGCTCGAGATCGGCCAGGAATTGCGCCTCCCGCAGGAAACGCTCGGTCTCCTCCGAGCGCGCGGCGTCGGCGTGCAGCAGCTTGAGGGCCACCGGCGCGCCCGTCGTCACGTCCCGGGCGCGAAATACCTCCCCCATGCCGCCCCGCCTGGCCAGCGTTTCGATGAGGAACCGACCCGCAACCAGAGAACCTTCGAGGAACGACACGGATCGAGCCCTCCACCACCACGGCCGCGCCGAGCGCGCGGAGTGACCGCCCGGTGCGCCTGCGAGGATACCCAACTGGACAGCCCGGCGGATCGGTCTTTGCCTTGTTGCTGGGGCCGGCATTGCACTACAGCGAGCGGCGTGTTGGTGGACGTACTTGCGTCCAGGTGTGCACGTGGAGGCGTGCGCGCACACGCCCTAGGGCGTGCGCGCACGGCGTGAGGGCCGCGGCCGGACCGGCGCGCCGCGCGCGTCGGCGGATGCTTCGCGGCACGAACGATGCTGATCGCGGGGTCGATGCTCACCCCGACGGAAGGGCGTTCCTTCATGTCACCCCAGGATGCCGAGTTGCTGCGCGACAGCTTCGAGCTCGTCGTGCAGCGTGATCACGAGTTTCCTCGCCTCGTGTATCGGTCCCTGTTCGAGCGGTACCCGCAGGCGAGGCGGCTCTTCACCCGCAACAGCCCCGGGGCGCAGGGCACGATGTTCGAGCGGGCGCTCATGGCGGTGCTCGACCACCTCGAGGACGACGTCTGGCTCTCCGAGAAGCTCGCGCGGCTCGGCGCCCAGCACGCGGCCTACGGCGTGACCCCGGAGATGTACGAGGGGTTCGGCGAGGCGCTCGTCGCGGCGCTGTCCGAGGTGAGCGCCGCGGACTGGACCGAGGCGCACCGGGACGCGTGGACCCGCGCCTACCGCGCCATCGTCTCCCGGATGCGCGCGGGCGAGCGCGCGCCCGCCCGGGTCGCGCCGGGCGCGTGAGGCGGGCGCCGCCGCCCGCGCCGGCTCAGCCCTCGCTCGCCTCTTCGTCCGGCCCGGCGATGCCGTGGCGCTTCATGAGCCGGTAGAGGGCGAAGCGGTTCTTCAGCCCGAGGAGGCGCGCCGCGGTCGTCACGCTGCCCTGCGCCTCGGCGAGCGCGGCCTCGATCTCGGCGCGCCCGAGCGAGCCGGAGTCGGACGGCTGGGGCGGGATCGACTTGCCTGGATCGGTCTTGGGGCCGGCCCGGGGATCCGTCTTGGGGTCGCCCGTGTCCGGGCGGAGCACCGCGCAGAGATCGGGCGTGAGGGCGAGGAAATTGTCGTGGCTCGACCCGAGGGCGATCCACATGAGCCGCTCCAGCTCGCGCAGGTGGTGCGTGTAGGGGTGGCGGAGCAGCGCCTCGATGAGCGCCGGCGCGATCCGCGGCTCGGCGAGCCGCTCGCCGCGGCGCTCGAAGAAGCGCTCGGTCAGCTCCGGGCTCTCCCGCGCGGCCGTGGCGAGCAGGTGCCGCAGGAGCAGCGGGATGTCCTCGCGGCGATCGGGCAGGCCGGGGACGCTCACGGTGATGAGGAACCGCGCGAGGAAGTCGTGCTTCAGCGACTCGAGGGGGCGGTTCGTCGCCGCGATGACGCGCAGATCCGAGCGGCGCACGCGCGACTCGCCGAGCCGCTGGTACTCGCCGTCGCGGTCGAGCACCCGCAGCAGGTGGGCCTGCAGGTGCGGCGGGAGCTCGCCGATCTCGTCGAGGAAGAGGGTGCCGCCGTCCGCCTCGCCGATGAGCCCGGGGCGCTCGGGGCTGCCGACGTTGGGGTAGCCCTTGGCCGTCCCGAACAGCTCGGCGTCGACCAGCCCCTCGGGGAAGGTGGCGGCGTTGCGCGCGACGAACACGCCCGCGCGGCGGCGGGAGAGCGCGTGGATGGCGCGCGCGGCGAGCTCTTTCCCGGCGCCGCTCTCGCCGCGCACGAGCACGTGGTTGCCGGACTGCGCCGCGAACGCGAGGGCGCCGCGCAGCGCCCACACCACCGGGCTCTCCCCGACGATCCCGTGGGCGTCGGCGTCGCCGAACGAGAACCGCGGCGCCTCCTTGAGCGCCTGGATCACCTCGAGGCTCCACCGCCGCCGCACCACGAACAGCACGAGGGCGTTGTGCAGGGTGAGCGTGTCGCCGGCCTTCACGAGGCCCTGCGTCGCGGGCGCGCCGTTGATGAGCAGGGGGCAGCGCCCGATCGAGCGGACGGCGAGCAGCCCGTCCTCGGTGGGCGTGAGCTCGAGCTGGAGGCGCGAGATCCGCGGCCCCTCGAGCGGAGGCATCATGGCCCAGCCCACCGGCCGCTGACGGTGGAAGGCGAGGCGCGGCGCGCTGTCCTGGGACTGCGGCCCGCCGCGGCCGAGCACGCAGCGCCCGTCGACGAGCGCCGCCTCTCCGACGCGGTGCGGCTCTTCGCGCGACCAGGCGATGACCAGGTGGAAGAACTCCGGGGGCGGCTCCAGGTCGTTCCGGCCCCACAGGAGGCTTCGATCGGTCAGGGTCGTCGTGGACGTCACGGAGGAGATTCCGGAGCGTGATTTTATCACGGGAGGCCGACACGGACATCGGTAACGTTCCGCGCCCGCGCCAGGCCCATCCTTACTGCGCGGGCAGCCGCGGCCGTGGAGGCCGTGCCTGGGCGGTGCGCGCAGGGTGGCCGGATCTATGAATCAGGCCGGCTTCGCCCGCGGATGGCCGCCAGGTCGCTCGCGCGCGAGGAAGCCGCGGATCGCCGCGTTGACGATCTCGGGCTCCTCGTGGACGATCCAGTGGGTCGCCTCGGGCACGCGCATCACCCTCAGATCGGGGACGTAGAGCTCGATCCCGGCGAGGTTGCTCGCCGGCAAGAGGTACGGATCGCGCTCGCCCCAGATCACGAGGACAGGCACGGAGACGGTGAGCGAGCGGAGCCCTCGGGTGAGGTTGCTCCCCCCGACGGGCTGGCCCGGGCCCGGAGGCCCGATCTGCGCTGCACGGTAGGTGTTGAGCCCCCCCGTCATCGCGCCCGGCTGCGCGAACGCCTCCAGGTAGACACGGACGTCCGCTTCGCTGAAATATCCCTGCGACAGCCCTGGCTCGAGGAAGATCTTCCTCAGAAAGCCGTAGTCGTTCTGGGAGAGGTGCTCCTCCGCGGACCGGCTCCGGAAGAGGTGCATGTACTGGCTCGCGGCCTGCTGCGCTCGGTCCTCCCGCAGCGCCCGATCGAAGCACGCAGGGTGAGACATGTTGATGGCGACGAGCTTCTCGACGCGCTCCGGGTGGCGGAGCGCCACGGCCCAGGCCACGACCGCGCCCACGTCGTGGCCGACCAGCACGGCCTTCTCCTCGCCGAGGTGCTCGATCAGCGCCGCGATGTCCGCGGCGAGGAGGTCGATGCCGTAGGCGTCCACGGCCGACGGCTTCGACGACAGGTTGTAGCCGCGCTGGTCCAGGGCCACCGCGCGGTGGTGGCGGCCGAAATCGAAGAGCTGCCGTTTCCAGGCGTACCAGAGCTCGGGGAAGCCGTGGATGAACAGGATGAGCTTGCCAGCGCCCCTGGACGCATAATGGAGGCGGACGCCGTTCACGTCGGCATGAGCATGGGTGATGTCGTTCCTGGGCAGCATGGCGATGACCTCACCCGAATCCGAGCCGCGCCGGCTCTGCGCTCGACGGCGCGCGCGCCCGCCCGGCGCGCGGCGCCGCCGGCTCCTCGCGGCGAGCCCCGTTCCTCTCGTGGCGGAGCTTCGAGATCGCCTCGTAGACCGCGCGCCGGGCGCGGTTCAGCCCGCCGAGCGGCCGGTGCGCCGGCAGCGCGTGCCAGGGCGTGAACGAGAGGTTCTCCTCGAACTCCGCCTGTCCCGGGAGGTCGAGGCGCTGCGCCGGGATGATCATCGTCGCGACCTTGGTGAACGGCGCCAGATCCTCGCTCCAGCGGATCGTCGGATCCTCGATCGGCGTCTTCGTCGGGTGGGCCTGGAGCTGCACGAGGAAGTCGAACATCCAGTCTCCCTGCTCGAGCTGCCGCGCCACCGCCTGCTTGAGCGCGTCGTCGCCCGGCTCGACGTCGACCCCGGGCGCGCCGCAGGGCCGGGGGACCACGCAGAACTTCATCGCCCGCTCGCCGAGCCGGAACGGCGTCTGGCTGAAGTACCGGGCGTGCAGCGGGTTCTTCACCGGCTTGAGCACGACGGAGAGGTAGTTCATGAGCTCGCGCAGCCGGAGGCGGGGCGGGCGGAGCGAGCAGAAATACGAGAGGGGTTTGCCCGCGCTCATGGCGGACATGAGCTCGAGGTAGTCCGCGACGTTCCGCGAGAAGAACACGTCCGTGTTCCCCATCAGGAAATCCTGCGTCGTCGCGTCCTTCTCGCCGTCGAGGATCTTCTCCCCCTCGACGCCGAGCAGCTTGATCGCCATGCAGCGGGAGTCGCGCTTCATGTCGGACTGGACGCGCGAGGAGGTCGACGAGAGCCGGACCCACGCCGGGTAGACGCGCGGCTCCCGGAAGACGCCGTGCCGGAGCTCGCGGGGCAAGCCCTCGTCGACGATGAAGTGGGCCCTCACGCAGCCGTGCGACTTCGGGTGCACCCCGCGGAGCGCGGGCGAGGCGCCCGAGGGGTACGCTTGCTCGTAATTGCGCCTCATGATCTCGATGATCTGGCGGATGCTGTCTTCCTCGCCGGGCGGCGGGTACTCCTCGTGGAGCTTGAGCGTCGTGTTCATGACCAAGATCCTCGATGTCGTTGGTGGGCTCAGGAAGGTTTGGCGACGGCGCGCTCGCGCGCGGGGAGCGGCAGGGCGGTGCTGGCGACCTTCACGCCGGACGCGCTCTCCAGGCGCTTCCGGTGCTGCACCTCGTTGCGCATCTGGATGAGCCGAGCGAACGTGGTGACCCAGAACGGCGCTCCCAGGGAGAGCAACCCGCACGAGAAGGCGAGCCCGGCCAGCCAGAACAGCGTGTCCTGGAGGAGCTCCAGCGAGGTCGGCGGGGGCGCGAGGACGTCGTGGCGGTACGCGCGGAACCGCTGGACGATCCAGCTCTGCTGCCAGCCGACGCCGAGGTTCGCCTCGTCGAGGAGGGTCGCCGTCTTCTGTATCTCGAGGCCGAGCTCCTCGAGCGTGGCGTCGGGGAGCTCGTCCGGCGCGCCGGCCGGGCGCTCGCCCAGGCGCGCCGCGGTGGTCGTCACGGCGTCCGCGTGGGCGGCGACCTGCGCGCGCGCGGCGCCGCTCTGGTGGAGCCGCGCGAGCACCTGGAAGCCGTCGAAGTTGAAGAGGATGACCACCATCATCGAGACGAGGAGCGTCAGCCGCCGCACGCGCATCTTGAACGTCTGCGACGCCGTGCCCTCGAGCGTGGGGAACCAGCGGCGCACGTACGTGGAGAACTGCTCCAGCGTCGCGTAGCGCTTCGGCGCGCTGGGGCCGCCCTGGCCGCAGCTCACCCAGCGGCTGGGCAAGAGGAGCTCGCGCCCGTCCCCGTCGGCCGGCGCCGAGGCGCCGGTGGCGATGCTGATCAGGTCCTCGACGTCGATGTACTCGACGAGGCCCGCGAGCCGCCCGGGGTCCGAGCCGTACGCGAGCTTCGCGCTGCGCGCGTGCAGGACCGGATCGGAGAGCACCTCGTGCACGAAGCGCATCTCGCAGGCCTCGTTCCTTTCGAGCGCGCCTTGCGCCGGGAGCCCGGTCGCCGGATCGACGACGTCGGGGTCCTTGTGGAACGCGCGGAAGCCGTGCATGAGCGACCGCAGCATGTGGACGAGGACGCCGGAACGGTAGCGCCCGACGTTGACGATCACCTGCACGACCGCGCTCACGAACAGGCTCGCAGTGAGCATGATCATGGCGAAGGCCAGCGCGGTTTCCAAGAGGGGGATCATGACTCTGCTCCTTTTGGTCCGGTTCGATCAAAGGGTCTTGAGATAGTCGATGAGGGCCTCGCGGTCCTCCGGCGGGAGGTCGGTGCCGTACGTGTGCCCCTCGTTGCCGTTGCCCGGGATCGGCTTGCCGTTGTCGTCGACGGTGCGGTAGAGGAAGAGCGCGCGCTCGCCCTCCATCGGCTCGGTCGACACCCACCCGACGTTGCGCTGGTCGAAGCGCCGGTCGCCGCGGTAGAACTGCTTCGGCCGGAACTCCCGCGCCTTCTCCGGAGCGAGCTTGCCGCGGGGCGCCGGCGGCTTGAGCAGGTCGGCCAGCGTGGGCACGGAGCCGTTGTGGAGGTAGGGGGCGCGCGCCCAGATCCCGTCGAGCGGGCCGGCGAGGTACTCGCCCGCCTCCCTGACCGGCCGGAACGCGTCCTTCTCCCAGAGCAGGCGCCGCTCGCCGTACGCGTTGAGCGCGTCCGCGGCCGGCTTCATGAACGCCTTGGAGCGCTCCGCGTCGGTCCCCGTGTCGACGCGATCCATGTAGAGGCTGCCCTCGACCTCTTCGATCGTGCGCCCCTCCGGGTCGTAGAGCCCGTGGCACGAGGCGCAATGCTCGGTGAAGACCGCGAGGCCGCGCTCCACCCGCTCGGCCTCGGGCGCCGTGAAGGGGTATTTCGGCGCCGGGAGGTCGCGGTCGAGCCAGCGCCCGATCGCGTCGATGGTGGGCTTGTTGAGCGACATCGGGACGGCGCCGACGCCGATGGCCGAGCCGCGATTGCGCGCCTTGGAGCTCATCGTGTTGCCGTCGACGTGGTGCCACTCGCGGATCTCGGCGCGCTGGTTCCACAGCGAGGGGAAGTCGATCTGGGCCGCGGAGCCGTCGTCGGGCGCCTTGAGGACCTCGAACTTGACCGCGTTGAAGGGGTCGATGCGCCCCGGGCCGTTGTCGGCCCGGAGGTCCATCCAGTCGAACGCCCCGGAGCTCCCCCGCTTCTTCAGCTCGACGAGGAGGATCCGGTAGAGCGCCTGCTCGCGGGCGGTGAGCGGGGCGGCCCCTTCCTCGGCGAGCGCGGCGTTGATCTCCTGGATGAGCCGATCGCCGGTCATGCGCTCGTCCTGGAAGGCGCGCGCGAAGAAGCGCTTGAACCCCTGCAGGTCGGCGGTGTGGTTCGGCATCCCGTCGACGTAGACCGGCTCGCCGCGCTCGTTCAGGTACTCGCCGCGGTGACAGCCCGAGCAGTTGATGGCGACGCGCTTCAGCGCGAAGCGGGTGCGCAGGAGCGGGATGTTCAGGGTGGAGTCGGCCAGAAAGAGCCCGCGGCCCACCGGTCGAGACGCGTAATAGGCGGCGTCGTCGGCGCCGAAGCCGAAGCGATCGTAGCCGCGCCCCTTGAACTCGTCGTCGAAGATCTTCGGCATGACGCGGAAGATCCAGTAGGGGACGCCGCCGCCGAACTCGGTGCCCGTGGCGCCGTAACGGAAGCGCCACACGATGTCCTCGGGGTCGATCTCCTCCACGCCTTGCGCGAGCTGCTCCTTCGGAATGGCTTCTTCCGAAGGGAGGCGGAGGTCGACCGCGACCGTCGCGTCGAGCTGCCCTGGCCGGAAGACAAGGACGGTGAGCAGCACGAGGAAGGTGACGAGCGGGATGCAGAAGGCGGTTTGGCTCGTGCTCAGCCAGCCCGCGGCGCCCGTGACGAACTGCCGGATCCAGGCGCCGTACTTGCCGGCGCCGCGGGGCGCGACGTCGATCTCCCCCGGCTGCGGGGGGGAGCTGTCGATCAGGGTGCGGGACACCTGTTCGTACTGCCGGAGGGTCAGGGGGGACATGCTGCTCGGAATCATGCGATCGTCGTCGGTGGGCATCGCGGTGCTCTCCTTGGCAGCGCGGGGCGAGCGCGGCTTCGGTCCTGCGGGGACCGCGCCGGGCGGCACGCCTCGGCCAGCAGGGGGCGCGGCGCCACGGGTGCGCCACGCTGCGTCGTCTGCTTCGCCCCAAGCACGGCGTGGGCCACCCCATCTGTCGGCGAAAATGTCGGGGTTTGCTGGGGAATCCGGGGGGTGCGAGCGCACGGAGCGCACGTGCACGCACGCACGGACCCGCACGGTGCTCTGTCCAGAGGGCCGCCGGAGAGGGTGCGTCGTCGGCATGAGTGTCAGCGGGCGCACTCTCCGCCTCGGTCGGCGTGCCCCGATCGCCCTCGTCCTCCTCCGTCGTGGACTCCAGCCCTCGTCCGAGGCGCGCCGCGCCCTCGCCGAGCGTCGCCCGCGGCTCCGGGGAGCGGCGCTGGCGGCGCGCCGCGCGGCCGGGCCAGCGTCAGGGCACCGGCCCCCCTGGGAGCACGAAACCAGCGTCAACGACGCCGGGGTGCCGGCGAAGAAGAGCGTGACCCCGCAGAACGACGGAGGCGCTGATGGTTCATCGATTCGTGTCAGGGCTTGGTTCTCTCCTCCTCACCGCGCTCGATCCCTCGGCCGGCGTGGGCTTCGCGGCGACCCTGCCGGCGATGGCCAGCGTGGCGCAGCCGGCGCAGGCGTCGGTCATCGAGCTCGCCGGTGGGGACCCGCAGCCTGGAGATCCCCAGTGCGGCGCGTGCGCCGCGTACGTCTTGGAGGAGCAGGCGCTCTATGTGTTCTTCAAGGCGGTAGGCGCCGCGCCTCGCCTGCGCCTCGATCTCTATTCGTCGAACCACCAGCTCGTCGGCACCTACGCGCTCAAGCCGACCGCGGGCTACGGCATCGGCAGGATAGCGTACGCCGTCCCCGGGGGCCCCGCGCGTGACGTGGTCCAACGGGGCGTCATGCGCTGGAACGGCGAGCAGCCCGGCGTCGTTTATCAGATCAGCGTCGCCATCCAGAGCTCGTGGCGGGGCTGGGGCTCCCTGGACGACTAGGCATGAGATGGATCCGTCAATCGCGACATCGATGTTGCTCTCGCGGCGGCGGGCCGTGTGTCATCTCTCTGCGTCGGCGGCGGAGCGCCGCGCGCACCGCCGACAGGAGGAGAAGAGCCCCATGTGCCCTGCGTGCCTCGCGTCCATCGGAGTGGTCCTCGCCAAGGCGGCATCGGCCGGCGCCGTGACCGCGTTCGTCGTCAAGAAGCTCCGGAACAGGAAGAACGCCGGCGTCACCGCCTCCGCGGGAGGGCGCCGATGAGCTGCGCCAAGGTCGCTCCGCGGCAGGAGCGGCTGGCAGCGCGCTCGCGCTGCCGCGGCCTGAGCTGAACTGAGCTGAAGCGCGCTCGCCGGTCGTCCGGCGGGCGCGCGCTCAGCGCGCCGCGGCGGCGGCGGCCAGGCCGCCGGCCGCCCGGCGCGCCGCAAACCGGTTCTCCGGCCGGGGGAGCCCGTAGTGGTCCCGCAGCGTCGTGCCCTCGTACTCGGCGCGGAACAGGCCGCGCCGGCGCAGGAGGGGCACCACGTGCTCGACGAACGCCTCCAGGCCGGAGGGGAGCAGCGGCGGCATCACGTTGAAGCCGTCCGCCGCTCCGTGCGTGAACCACTCCTCGATCGTGTCCGCGACCTGCTCCGGCGTGCCGGTGAACGTGCGGTGTCCGCGGCCGCCCCCGAGGCGCGAGAGCAGCTGTCGCACGGTGAGGTTTTCCCGCCGCGCGAGGTCGGTGACGAGCGCGAAGCGGCTCTGCATCCCCCGCACCGCCTTCACGTCGCCCACGGGGGGCAGCGGCCTGTCCAGGTCCGCCTCGGTCAGCTCGACGCCGATCAGGCCGGACAGCTGCTTCAGGCCGTAGGCGGGCACCTGGAGCTCCGCGAGCTCGCCCTCGCGCCGCCGGGCCTCCTCCTCGGTGCCGCCGAGGATCGGCACTATCCCCGGCAGGATCTTCACGAGGGCCGGGTTCCGCCCGAACGCGGCGACCCGCCGCTTGAGGTCCGCATAAAACGCTTGCCCCTCGGCCAGGGTCTGCTGCGCCGTGAACACCGCCTCGGCGTACTGGGCGGCGAACTCCCTGCCGTCCTCCGAGGAGCCTGCCTGCACGAGGAGCGGGTGGCCCTGCGGCGTGCGCGGCACGTTGAGCGGGCCGCGCACGCGGAAGAACCGGCCCTCGTGGTCGATGCGGTGGATCTTGTCGCCGTCCGCGAAGCGCCCTGTCGCCTTGTCGCCGATCAGGAAGTCGTCTTCCCAGCTGTCCCACAGCTTGAGGCACACGTCGACGAACTCGGCCGCGCGCTCGTACCGGTGCCGGTGCTCCGGCACCTCGTCGAGGCCGAAGTTCTGGGCCGCGTCGCTGCCCGCCGTGGTGACGATGTTCCACCCGGCCCGGCCCCCGCTGATGTGGTCTATCGTGGCGAAGCGGCGGGCCAGGTTGTAGGGCTCGTTGTACGTGGTCGAGGCCGTCGCCACGAGCCCGATCCGCTCGGTCACCGCGGCCAGCGCCGGCAGCAGCGCCGTCGGGTCGAGCCGACCCACGGGCCGGTACCGGATGTCGCCCTGCAGCGCCGGGCCGTCGCCGAAGAAGATCGAGTCGAACGTCCCGCGCTCGGCCACGCGGGCAAGGTGCTTGTAGTGCGCCACGTCCCACGTGCCGGTCGGGTGGCTCTCCGGGAACCGCCACGCCGACTCGTGGTGTCCTATCGTCATCAGGAACGCGTTGAGATGCAGCTTGCCGGGTCGGTGGGGCACGGTCACGGGAGACTCCTTGTCAGGCTCGGGGGACGCGCGGGCGTCGAGCGGGGGGGGGGCCGCGGCCGACGATGCCTGAGGCGAGCGACGGGCGCGGGCGTGGTCGGCGAAGAACGAGCAACCGCCATGCCGCAGCTCCGCGCGCGGCACGGCGATTGCCGTCGGTCGGCGCGCGCCCGCTGGCAGGCGGTGCCGAGCTGTCGTCAGCCCGGAGCGCTGCTGGTGCGCTGCTGCCTCAGCAACAACCCGGGGCGATCCGCTGCTCCGGCGCGAGCACGAGGTGCGTCATGGCCTCCTCACCGCCCTGGCCGGCGGGCTCTGTCGAAAGCGCCGGAGACCGCTCCGGCGCCGAGGGCTTCATGCGCGGGGCAGCTCGCAAGCAGCCGTACGGGGTGGCCCGCCCACCGTGAGCACGACGTTTCCCCGCTTGTGCCCTGCCTCGACATACCGATGCGCCTGGGCGGCTTCGGCCAATGGATAGGATCGGTCGATCACCGCGGTGAGCTCTCCGGCCTCGATCAGGTCTCGCAGGTACGCGAGGTCGTCCGACGTCCAGTGGAAATTGGAGGCTCCGCCGAGGATGCGCTTCCCTCCCACGAGGGACGTCCAGAGCATCCCCACGATCTCCCGGAGGCCGAACACGGTCACCAGATAACGGCCCCTGGGGCGAAGGCAGCCCTCGACCTGGGCCATCGACGTCGTGCCGACGGTATCGAAGACGACGTCGTAGGCCTGGCCGCTCCTGGTGAAGTCTTGCCGCGTGTAGTCGATGACCTCGTCCGCGCCCAGGGACGCGACGAGGGCCAGGTTTCGTCCGCTGCACACCCCCGTGACCCGCGCGCCGAGGGCCTTGGCGAGCTGTACGGCCGCCGTACCGACCGCCCCCGAGGCGCCATGGACGAGGACGTCCTCTCCGGCCTTCAGCTTGGCCATGTTCCTCAGGTACACGAGCGCGGTCAACGCCCCGTTGGGGATGGATGCCGCCTCTTCGTAGCTCATGTTGCTCGGCTTGGCGGCCATGACCGCGCGCTCGGGGACGCATTTGTACTCGGCGTGGGCGCCCAGGCCGACCCCGGTATAGCCAAAGACGGGATCCCCCTTGCGATAGCGGGTGACGTCGCTCCCCACGGCCTCGACCTCTCCCGCGAACTCCATGCCCAAGATCGGCTTCCTTGGCCGCCGGAACCCGAAGAGCATGCCGACCGGGAGCCAGAGCAGCGGCGGATGCTTGAACGCCCTCATCTTCGGATCCTCGGCGGTCACCGTGGTCGCGTGGATGCGGACGAGCACTTCACGGTTCCCGGGAGCGGGCTTGTCCACCTCGGCGAGCCTCAGGACCTCCGGGGGACCGTACGCGGTGAAGACGATGGCTTTCATCGGGGTGGCCTTTCGGTCGGGGGGCGCGGCCGGGCACGGGCGCGCCGCGGCCGAGCCGGGCGTGCGCCATGCCGCTGCGCCGTTTCTCTGCACCATGGCGCCGCTCTCGTGGGCGGCCGCTCCAGGACGGAGCATCTCTGCTCCTGGCCGGCGGCTTCGGTGCGACGCGCGCGGCGGGGTCGCGCGCCCCACGCGCTCGCAGCGACGGCAGCTCGGGCGCGAGGGAGGCGCGGGACCTCCGCCGGGCAGCGCTAGGTGACCTGCGACGGAGGGACGCCGAACCGCTCGCGAAACGCGGCCGCGAACTTGCTCGGATTGGCGTAGCCCACCCGCGCCGCCACCTCGCTCACGCTGTACCGTCGCTGCCGCAGGAGGCGGTGGGCCTCGTCCAGGCGCCGGTCGCGAAGGTAACCGTAGACGGTGTCTCCGAAGAGCGCGCGGAACCCGGCCTTGAGCTTCGCCTCGTTCAGCCCTGCCAGCCGCGCCAGATCGGGCAAGCGCGGCGGGTCGTCCATGCGGGCGAGCACGATCTGCCGGGCTCGCTCCAGGCGATCGACGTCGTGCGTCGAGAGCACCGACGACGCCGCGCGTTCGCTCTCCTCGAGGCGGTCCACCATCACGGCCAAGAGCTCGAGGCCCTTCGCTTCGAGGTAGAGCTGGCGCGAGGCGCCCCGGGCATCGCAGTGGACGAGCTCGTCGATCAGCTGGAACAGCGCAGGCACGACGGGCTGGGCGTCGCTCGGATAGGCGCGCGGGCTGGCCAGCACCCGCTCCACCGCGGCGGGCAGGACCTTCGTGCCGAGCAGCTCGCTCAGCCGCGCGCGGTCGATCTCGAGCGAGAGTTGCTCGTGATCCCGGTCGACCGCGCGGTCATCGAAATCGAACCGCAGGCGCACGGGTCGCTTGATCTGGCTGACGTGGAACGTGCCCCCGTCGAGGCGGTGGAGCTCCCCCGCGCTGGTCGTGAGCCGAGGCCCAGGCCCTCGCACCACGACGAACTTGAGCCGCGAGGCCCCATGGTCGAGCGCCAAAGACCACGGGCGCTCCCACCGGAGCTTCGTGACCGTCAGCCCGATCCCCGAGCGCAGCGCGGTGGACCGGGTGAACCCCGCGCGGTCCTCGATGTCCCAGCGCATCTGTCGCTCGACGGGGCTGAGCGCCTCGACCGCCGTGGCGCCGTTCAAGACCCGATCCGCGAACCGATCGAGGTCCGCGTCGCTGCCGTCGAGGGTCACCGCGCCCATGCCGCGCAGCCTATCACGGGCCCTACGGCCGGTTGCCTGTCGGTCGGTGCGGTCCTCCGCACCGACGGTGGCCAACGGCGGCCAGCGCAGGGCGCGCTCGGGGCGTCGACTCCTGCATTTGCTGATGGCGCTCAGCCCACGGATGCTGCTCTGGGGCGAGATCGAGGCTCAGCCCGAGCGAGCGCGCCTCGCGAGCACCGCGCCGGCGATCTCGGCCTCCGGCTCGACGTCCGCGTCGTCGGGCGGCTCGACCCAGGGGTGGGTGAGGCGCTCGGGGCGCACCTGCGGCACGGACGGCCGCGGGCCCGCGGTGGCCTGGCGCGCCTCCTCGGCCGCGATCTCCAGCAGGCTCTCGCGGCTGATGCTCACCAGCTCGACGCGCAACGCCTCGGGCATCGAGCCGGGGCGCGGCGGCTGCAGCAGCTCGGCCTCGATCGCCGCCAGGGTCTCGTGGCCCACCGACGCCATGCCCACCCGGATCTCGGGCGCCGACGACAGCGCCCCGCCGAGCTCCCGCGCGACGGCGGCGTGGCTCTCGCGGCCGAGCGCCGCCTCGCCGATGCGGAGCTCCGGCGACGACGCCGCGGGCGCGGGCGGACATGAGGCGCGCGGCGGGGGCGCGTCGCGGAGCACCACCGGGCGCGCGAGCGAGCGGGGCGGCCCGCCGTTGGCCAGGAGGACCAGGCCCGCGACGGCGCTGCGCCTGGCCGGCGGCGACGGCGGCGCGGCGCGCTTCGCGGGCGACGGCTCGCGGACGGCCGCGACCGCGCGGGTGGACGGCGGCGGCTCGCGGACCTCGACGACCGGGCGGCGCGCGGAGGCGGGCGGCGCCTCCCCGCGCGGGCGCGACCGGGTGCGCCGCTGCCCCTTGTGGACCGGCCGCGACGCCGCCGCGGCCGCCTCGTCGACGGCGCGCAGGCCGTGCTCGAGCGCGGGCCACACGCCCTGGCGGTCCGCCCACGTGGGCATGACCACGCAGAGGATCACCTCGCCGGCCACGCCGAAGTACACGTCGATGGGCGCCGCGCCCCCGTACGGGACCAGGTCCTCGCGCGGCAGCTCCACATGACCGAGCCGGCCCTGGCCCCCGAGGCCCAGCGCTGCCTCCACGATCCGCCTGCGGCCCTCCTCGGACATGTCGCGCGGCGCTCGCCGGGTGACGAGCCTCCCCCGCCGGGTGATCACGAAGGCGAAGTCCGCGCCCGCAGCCACGTAAGTCCGGTCCGAGATCTCGTCGAGATTCGCCACATTCGCATCCTACACGATCCCGGGCGGCTGCGTCCGACAATCGTGTCTATCCGGGTCGATCGTGTCCCACACAAGCGAGAATCGAGGACGCTGGTTGGAAGATTGCCAGTAGGGTGCAATCGTGCGCTGCGCTGCCCTGCTGAGCCGCCATGGTGGATTCCATCACGCGAAAGGGAACCGTTCTTTTCATTGGCTGTGCGGCGCGGCGTCGGGTCGCGCTCGGAATCGAGGTCCTCTCCCATCACAGCGCTGTCCAAGGCATCGACTTCTGGGGTTGTATCGAGGGCACCACCTCCACGTACTACGCTCTCCGGTACCAGGAAGGCGTCGTGCGGCCATGACCTGCGGATGGACTTCTTCGGTCGCAGCGAGTGACCCCCGAAGGCCGTACGGCGCGGCCAGACAGCGCGATTCTTCCGCGCCAATCGGCACGGCGCGCACCGGATGGCCGGCCCTGGCGGCGCAGGCGAGCGCCCGACCCCTGCGGCTCCCGCCCGCGTCGGCTATGCTCCCGCCGTGCTCGCCATCGAAGCCGCCGCGCTCCGCAAGACCTACGCGGGCCTCTTCCGGCGGGAGGGCCACCAGGCCCTGGCCGGCCTCGATCTCGTCATTCCCCGCGGCGCCGCGTTCGGCCTCCTCGGCCCGAACGGCGCCGGCAAGACCACCTTCATCAAGACCCTGCTCGGCGTCGTCCGCCCCACCTCCGGCGTCGTCCGCGTCCTCGGCGGCGCCCCCGACGACCGCGCCGTCCGCGCCCGCATCGGCTACCTCCCCGAGCGCCTCCACCTCCCGCACGCCTTCACGCCGGTCGCCTTCCTCGCCAGCGTCGCCCGGCTCAAGCGCCTCTCGATGACCGAGGCCGCGCTCCTCCGCGACCTCGCCCGCGTCGGCCTCCGCGACAGCGCAGAGCGCCGCATCGGCGGCTTCTCCAAGGGGATGAAGCAGCGCCTCGGCCTCGCCGCAGCCCTGCTCGGCGCGCCCGACCTGCTCGTCCTCGACGAGCCCACCGACGGCATCGACCCCCTCGGCCGCGCCGAGATCCGCCGCATCCTGACCGAGGAGCGCGCCCGCGGCGCCACCCTCTTCCTCAACTCCCACCTGCTCTCCGAGACCGAGCGCGTCTGCGACCGCATCGGCATCCTCGCCGGCGGCCGCCTCGTCCGCGAGGGCGCCCTCGAGGCCCTCTGCGGCAGCGCCACGCGCTACCGCGCCCGCTTCGCGCCCGGCTGCGACCCGGCCGCGCTCGCCCCGCTCGGCTTCGTCGCGCGCGACGCCGACGGCGCCTTCACCTGCGACGCCGGGAGCCCCGAGGACCTCAACGCCCTGCTCGACGGCGCCCGCGCCCGGGGCGCCCTGCTCATCGAGCTCGCCCGCGACATGCGCGACCTCGAGGACGTCCTCGCCGAGGCCCTCGGCGCGCAGGGCAGGCCGAGCTCCGGAGCGCCGTCGTGACGACCGTCCTCGCCGTCGCGCTCGACCTCGTCCGCGAGGCCGCCTCGCGCCGGTGGTTCCTCGCCCTCGGCGCCGGCATCACGCTCCTGCTCGGCGTCGCCGGCCTCACCCTGCGCATGGACGTCGTCGACGGCGCCCTCGCCGCCACGCGCCTCTTCGGCCAGGTCGTCCCCACCGACATCCGGTCCGTCGACGTCGCCCTCCGGCCCATCTTCCGGGCGGCGGCGTACGTCATCTTCTACGGCGGGCTCGGCTTCGGCGTCCTCGCCTGCGCCGACTTCGCCCCGAGCCTGCTCGCGCCCGGCCGCATCGAGCACCTCCTCGCGCTCCCCGTCCAGCGCTGGGAGCTGCTCGCCGGCACCTTCCTCGGCGTGCTCGCCCTCGCCTTCGCCGGCGCGCTCTACGGCGCGGGCGGCTTCACGCTCCTGCTCGCCGTGAAGACCGGCGTCTGGACGCTGCGCCCCGTCCTCGCCGCCTTCCTCGCGAGCGTCACCTTCGCCGCCCTCTACGGCGCCATGCTCGCCGTCGCCGTGTTCGCGCGCAGCGCCGCGCTCTCCGCCGCGACGGGCGGCGCCCTCTTCGTCGCGGGCATCGTCGCCGGCTACCGCGAGCGCCTCTCGACCTTCTTCGAGGCCGGCGCCCCCCGCGCGCTCTTCCGCGCCGTCACCGCGCTCCTGCCGCGCGTCTCCACGCTGGCCGACACCTCCGCCGAGCTCGCCGCCTCGGCGCCCGTCGCGGCGCTCGATCTCGCGAGCCAGCTCGCGGGGATCGCCGTCTTCGGCCTCGCCGCGGTCGCCTTCGGCATCTGGGGATTCGAACAGAAGGATTTTTGAGCTCCATGCGCCACCGAGCCTGGCTCCTCGCTGCGGTCCTCCTCCTCGGCCTCGCCGCGTGGCTCATGTCGCGCGGCGACGTCGAGGCGACGCCCCCGAAGAAGGCGCGCGTGGAGTTCCCGCGCGGCCCGCGGGAGCCCGAGCTCGAGCGCAGCCTGCGCCGCCGCACGCTGCCGTCGCCGGTGCTCGACCCGAGCGCGGCGCCGAGGCCCTCGCGCGACCCGCTGCTGACGGCGCTGCCCACGGACAGGGCCACGTCGGCCGTCGTCTTCGAGGCGAGCGCCATCAAGGAGTCGCCGGCCGGCAAGCTCTGGCTCGACTGCATGCTCGCGAAGCTCGAGATGGATAGCTTCGACGATCTCGAGGACGAGTTCGGGATTGACGTGCTCGAGGACATCGACCGGATCGCGGCGACGTCGGGGCCCCTCGTGGTGGTGTCGGGCCAGTTCCCGTCGGCGCGCTTCGATTCCCTGCGGGGGAGCCGCCGCGCGTACGGCGCGCGGGGGGCGCTGTTCGAGGACGAGGAAGGGCCCTCGCCGGTGTTCGGCCGCTGGGGCGACGGCCTCCTGCTCGTCGGCAGGGACGCCGAGGCGGTCGAGGCCGCGATCGACAGGCTGGAGGACAAGGTGGCGCCTGCGCCGCCGGTGATCCCCGAGTGGGCGAGCTATGGAGATGCGTACGGGGTGCTCTCGGCCGACGACGTGGCGGAGCTCCTCGAGGGGAGCGCGCCGGACATCGCCGAGCGGCTGCGCGGCGCGGTGGGCCAGGTGGAGCTGCACGTCGACGCCTCGGAGGACGTCGCGATCGTGGCCGACGTGACGGGGCCCGTGGCGGCCGACGTGGACGATCTCGGCAAGACGCTCGGGACCGCGCTCTCGCTGGCCCGGCTGAAGGCGCAGTCGGACGGGGAGGAGCAGCTCGTCGAGCTGCTCGACCTGGCGCGGGTGAGCCCGCGCAACGGGCGCTTCTCGATGGATCTCGCGCTGCCGCTGCCGATGATCCAGAAGGCGATGGGCCGCTGCGTGGAGCGCCGGAGGGGCGGCGGGGCGCCAGGCGAGGAGGGGACGGGAGAGACGAGGGGAGGGGAGGGCGGAGAGGCGCGGTGACCGCCCGCCAGCGCCCGTCTGGCCGCAATCCGCTAGATCGGATGAATTGCTTGAGTCCGAGGCGAGCCGCGCCTAGGCGCGACGGCGCGTAGACAAGGCGGCTCGTCAGCCATCGCCGCGTCAGGGGTGAAACACCCGTGAGACGGGCTCGCCGATCAGCGCGGCGAGGATCCGCTCGCCGTCGGGCCATGGCCCGAAGCCAGCGTCGGTGTTGATGTGCCCGCACGGCCCAGCGTGGATCAGCTCGCTCCCCCAGGCGCGCGCGAAGGCCTCGGCTCGCTCCGGGGTGCAGTAGGGATCGTTCGCGCTCGCGACGACCGCCGAGCGGAACGGGAGCCTGACGCTGGGCAAAGGGTGGAACGTCGACGCGTCGCGCGGATGGCTCGGAGACTCGGTGTCGGCCGGCGCGACGAGCAGCGCGGCGCGCACGGGCCGCGCGCCCGAGGCCGCCCAGTGGACCACCGTGCTCACACCGCAGCTGTGCGCGATCAGCACCGGAGGGGCGGCGCTGCCGGCGACCGCACGATCGAGCGCCTCCACCCACGCGCGCCGGTCGGGATGATCCCAGTCGGGCATCTCCACGCGGCGCGCGCAAGGGAGCTTCTGCTCCCAGAGCGTCTGCCAGTGGCGAGGCCCCGAGCCGGAATACCCAGGAACCATGAGCAGCGGCGGCATCATGCGAATATCTTCCACCTGGCGCGCCCGGGCGCGAAGCGCTATCGTCGTCGTTCTGGGTGCGCAGGGGCGCCCTCCCCGCCGGAAAGAAGCCTTTCACCCTGCAACGCGACGATCGCGGGTCACCTCGCACCGTCATGAGCACGTCGAGATCCTCGGGCCGAGGGAGCGGGCAGCGGCTGATTCGAGAGGAGACGTCCATGATCGATCCCGTTCGCGAGCTGAAGATCCGCGCCGAGCTGCTGCACAAGCGGCTCGCGTCGAACGACGCGAAGGCGCGCTCGCGCCTGCGCGCGCTGCCCGAGCTGGTGCGCGCCGACGAGGCCGCGCTCGCCGCGGCCGTTCCCGGCATCCGCCGCAAGCATTGCCTCGCCGTGGTCGCGCGCGAGTGCGGCTTCTCGAGCTGGGAGCGCGCGCGCCTCGCCCTCGCGGGAGAGCCCGGCGCGCCCGAGCTCGGGACCTTGCTGTACGGCCGGGATGGCGGCGTGCTGCACCACTGGTTCGCGACCTACGACGAGGCGCGTGCCCACCTCGAGGCGCTGCCGCAGGCGCCGCGCAGCTATCTCCTCGCGTACAAGCGCCACTTCTTCGTCGCCGATCGCGCGTTCGTCGCGTCGCTCGGGCTCGATCCCGACGACCCGGACTGGCGGGCGATCGGATGGGACTGGGCGCGGCCCGCCGACCTCGCCGCGCGGAGCCGCCTCTACGCGAAGCGGCTCGCCGCGACGCGGGGGGCGGCATGAGCGCCCCGGCGCTGCACCCGGACCTCGCCGCCGCGATCGAGGCCGCGTTCCCCGGGCGCCCGGTGACCGACGTGACGCCGCTGTCCGGCGGGTTCTCCGGCGCCACGCTGCTCGCGTTCGCGGTCGACGGCGCGCCGTACGTCGCGAAGCGCTGCGCGCCCGATCCAAGCGATCCGGGGCGCTTCGCGCGCGAGACCGCGTGCATGCGCGCCGCCTCCGAGCGCGGCGTCGCCCCGCGCCTGCGCCACGCGGACGCGCGGGCGGGCGTCACGATCATGGACCGCATCGCCGGTGCGCCGCTCCGCCCGGCGCGCGACCCGGCGCTGCTCGGGCGGGTCGCGGCGACGTTGCGGCGGCTCCACGACGGTCCGCCGTTTCCGCGCGGCCCGTCGCGCATGGACTTCCTGCGCTCCCTCGACGCGCAGTGCGCCGCGCTCGCGGGCGTGGGCCTCCCGGCGGAGCTCGTCCGCACCGCCGGCGAGCTCGAGCGGGCGAGCGGGCCCCACGCGCACGCGGCCCCGTGCCACCGCGACGTCAACCCGAACAACGTGCTCGTCGCGGCCGACCGCGTGTACCTCGTCGACTGGACCACCGCGGGCGCCGGCGATCCGTTCGTCGATCTCGCGCAGCTCGGCGTGTTCGCCTATCCGCGGCCCGAGCAGCGCGAGGCCCTCCTCGAGGCGTACCTCGGGCGGCCCCTGGGCGACGACGACCGCGCGCGGGCGCGCGTGGCGCGCGCCATCGCCCTCGCCTACTACGCGGCGGGCTTCTTCGTCGCGGCAGCGCGCCGCGGCGGGCCGCCCGCGGACGAGGAGCCCCGCCCGCTCGCGGAGGTCCTCGCCGCGTTCGGCGCCGCGCCGGAGCGCACCCACCCGGGCACGGTCGCCGCCGCCCTCCTGCGCGAGATGCGCCGGGAAGCGCAGGACGTCTCGCGCGGTCGGCCGTGACGTCTCGCTGAAGGCACGGGCGCGGCCGCCCCGCGGCGTTCGCGGTCGTCTCGACGCTGCGCCGCGCTGAAGCGGCGGCGCGTCGGCGCCAGCTCGACACGACCCGGCAGCGGCGCGGCAGGACAGGGAGGCTCGAAGAGGAGATCGGGAGTCGCCCCTCTCCGAGGGGCGCGCAGGATGCATTCCGAATGCGCGTCTCGCATTCTCCCTCTGCGGGCCGTCGATCGCCGCCGTCGGGCTATTGGCCGCGATCGGCTCGGCGGACCCCGAAGCGATCGATTCTCATCCATGGTCGAGCCCGCCGTTCGTCTGGACCCGCCGTGCTTGACGCCCTAAACGGCAGGTCTGCATAATCGCGTCCATGAGCTACATCGACGGTTTCGTGACTCCGGTGCCCACGGGCAAAAAGGAAGCTTATCGCGAGGTCTGCGCGCAAGCCGCGCAGGTCTTCCAGGAGTATGGTGCGACGCGCGTCGTCGAGTGCTGGGGCGACGACGTCCCCGATGGCAAGATCACCGACTTCAAGGGCGCGGTGAAGGCCGAGGCGGGCGAGACCATCGTGTTCTCCTGGATCGTGTGGCCCTCGAAGGAGGTGCGCGACCAGGCGAGCGTGAAGATGAGGGACGATCCGCGCATGCAGATGACGGAAGCGCCGCCGTTCGACCCCAAGCGCATGATCTGGGGCGGGTTCGCGGTCCTCTTCGACTCGGGCGGCGAGGAGCGCAAAGCGGGCACCCGGGTCCAGAAGATCACGCCGCACCTCTGGTATGCGAAGGAGGCGGAGGAGGCGGCCCGGTTCTACGCGTCGATCTTCCCCGACTCCCGGGTGGACCGCGTGACCCCGCTGCCGAGCGACACGCCGGGCGGCCCCGCCGGCTCGGTCAAGGTCGTCGAGTTCACGCTGTGCGGTCAGCCCTTCATGGCCATCAGCGCCGGCCCGCTCGACCCGTTCAACCACTCCATCTCGTTCGTGGTGAGCTGTGACGACCAGGCCGAGGTGGATCGTTATTGGAACGCGCTGCTCGAGGGCGGCTCCGCCGAGCAGTGCGGCTGGCTCAAGGACAGGTTCGGCGTGTGCTGGCAGATCGTGCCGACCGTCCTCGGGGACCTCATGGCCGACCCGGATCCCCAGAAGGCGCGCCGCGTCTCCGAGGCGATGCTCAAGATGGTGAAGCTGGACATCGCCGGCCTCAAGGCCGCACACGAAGCGCGCTGAGCGCCGGCGCAGGGCCTACAGCCAGCAGCTCGGTCCGACCGGAGGCGAGCAGCTGCCCGAGCGAGGCGTCGTGGCGGTCCGTCCCGCACCGGGCACGTCCCGGCGATGGCGCGCACCTCCCCGCGCCGGCAGCACACGTGCGGCGCCGCTTCGGTCGCCGCCGGTCCTCCTTCTTTGATATAAGTCCAGGACAGAACCAGGGGTCCGGATGTCCTGTGACGTGAATTACAACGATGTCGCTGCCGAGAACGAGCGCCTGAGGCAGCGCATCCGGGAGCTCGAGCATGCCGAGGAGGAGCGGGCTCGCCTCCAGGAGGCGTTGCGCCGGAGCGAGGAGCATGTGCGCCTCTTCGTCACCTACACACCGGCAGCGTTCGCCATGTTCGATCGTGACATGCGCTACGTCATGGCCAGTCAACGTTACCGGGCGGAGTTCGGCCTGGGCGACCAAGAGCTCGTCGGCCGGAGCCACTATGAGATCTTCCCCGACGTCCCCGAGCACTGGAAGGCGATCCACAAGCGCTGTCTCGCGGGGGCCTCGGAAGGGAATGATGAGGAGCCCTTCCCGCGGAGCGACGGGCACGTCGAATGGGGGATGTGGAAGATCTTCCCGTGGTACGCACCGAACGGCGAGATCGGCGGGATCATGCTGTTCACGGAGGTGATCACCAAGCGAAAGCAGCTCGAGGACCAGCTCCGGATGCAGGCGAAGACGCTCCTGGAGCTGTCGGCGCCCATCGTGCCCATCAGCCAGGGTGTCCTCGTGCTGCCGCTCGTGGGCGCGCTGGACACGGCGCGGGCGGAGCAGATGATGGAGAACCTGCTGGGCAAGGTGGTCGAGCGGCAGGCGCGGGTGGCGATCATCGACGTCACGGGCGTGCCGCACATCGACACGGCGTCGGCGAACGCCCTCCTGCAGGTCGCGCGGGCGGTCCGACTGCTCGGGGCGCAGGTCGTCCTGACGGGCATCCGACCCGAGGTGTCCCAGGCGATCGTCAGCCTCGACATCGACCTCTCCGGCATCGTGACCCGCCGCGACCTGCAGAGCGGCATCGCGTTCGCGACCGCGACGAACCAGCCGGCCGCGCCGCCGTCCCCGCGATGACGCACCCCGCTCGGGGGCTGCTGCTGGAGCAGCACCCCCGCAGCACACGCCTGCTGCTCCAGCAGCACGGGGTCATCCGGTATAACGGATCCGCGTCTTTCGGAGCGGACATAAGCCTGGTACGCGGCGTGCAAAACGGAAGCAACAGCGGAGCAACGCTCGTCGATCTGCTCTTCTGACCGGGTGCGCCGCGCGCGTTGTGACCCGCTGATCTTCCTTCGCCATCGGGAGGCGTCGGGCTCTTCAGGCCCTCTCTGTCTTTCCCCCGGGACGGCGCTCAGGAGAGAGCGGTCGCGCTCGCGACGCGGAGCGCTTCGGTCGGCTTCCGCCCGGCCTGCCCTGCTGGGGCCGGCGGCGGTTTGGTCCGCCCAATGCAATGCGTCAGGGCGAGCGTTCACGTGAAGACAGCCATGAAAGACCCCGTGATCGCGCTCGATGCGATCCCATCGATCCTCGCCAGCACGACCGTGACGAACGCCCATCCAGGCGCGCCGGCCGTCGTGCGGCGCCGCGCCGCGACGAGCGCTGCCATCGGCGCGCCGGCGCAGGCGCGCTCCTCCCTCCGGCGCTCGCCGCAGGCAGCGCCCCGCCGGGTCGGCGCTCACGTCGAGCGATGGACGGCCACGCGCTGTCCGAGCGCCGCGCTCGCGGCGCTCTAGCTCGAAGGCCTCTCACGTTCTCAGCACAGGAGCGGTCGCCCCTCGGCGCGCCGCCTCATGCGCCTTGATCGCGGCTGCCCCCGCGCCGGAAGCGAGCGCGCGGCACGGCCGCACCCTGGAGACATCGTCATGAGCATCTCATCCTCTCATCTCTCGCTGAAAGACGGCAAGAAGACCTCCCGCTCGCGCGCGGTGCGAGACAAGCTCGATTACCCGGTCATCGACACCGATCTGCACACGATCGAGTTCGCCCCGATCCTCGAGGATTACATCGCGAAGTACGGCGGCGCGAAGTACGTCGACGAGTTCCGCCAGGCGATCAACCGGGGCTTCGGCTACCTGAGCAACGAGTGGTACGATCTCACCCCCGAGCAGCGCGCCGCGCAGCGCTCGGTCCGCCCGCCGTGGTGGGCCCTGCCGACGAAGAACACGCTCGACCTCGCCACGGTGTCGCTGCCCAGGCTCCTGCACGAGCGGCTCGGCGAGTCGGGGACGGACTACGCGGTCCTGTTCCCGAACGTCTCCACGTTCGCCACCCACGTCGGCAAGGAGGATCTGCGCCGGGTGCTCATCCGCGCGGTGAACGCCTATCACGCCGACGTGTACCGGCCGTACGCCGACCGCCTCACGCCGGTCGCCGCGATCCCGCTGCACACGCCGGAGGAGGGGGTCGAGGAGCTCGAGTTCGCGGTGCGCGAGCTCGGCCTCAAGGTCGCGCTCATCCCGGGCAACCTCCGCCGGCCGATCCGGGCGGTGGCCGAGAAGTACCCGTCCCGCCACCATCCGGACGTCGCGCGGCACGCGAACTGGCTCGACACGTTCGGCGTGGACAGCGAATACAACTACGACCCGTTCTGGGCCAAGGCGGTCGAGCTCAAGACCGTGCTGACCACCCACTCTGCCGGTATGGGGTGGACCAGCCGCAGCTCGTTCTCGAACTACATGTACAACCACATCGGCCACTTCGCCTCCGCCTCCGAGGCGCTCGCGAAGTCGCTGTTCTTCAGCGGCGTGACCCGGCGGTTCCCCGATCTCCGCGTCGGCTTCCTCGAGGGCGGGGCGGCGTGGGGCGCGACGCTCTTCGCCGATCTCGTCGGTCACTGGGAGAAGCGCAACGGCCGGGCCGTCCAGAACTACAACCCTGACCTGATCGACGCGAAGCTGCTCTACGCGCTGTACCAGCAGTACGGCGGGCAGGAGGTCGAGGCGCGGCTCGGCGACATCAACGCCGTCCTCGGGGGGGCGCTCGGCGTGTCGAACAACTCGCGCCGCCAGCCGCAGGACCCGGCCGCGCTCGACGACTTCGCGGCGGCGGGCATCGAGCGGATCGAGGACATCCGCGATCGGTACGTGCCGAACTTCTACTTCGGCTCGGAGGCGGACGACCCGACGATCGCGTACGCGTTCAACACGAAGGTCAACCCGCTCGGCGTGCAGCTCAACGCCTTCTGGGCGTCGGACAGCGGGCACTGGGACGTGCCGGATCTGACCGAGGTCCTCGCCGACACCTGGAGCCTCGTCGAGCGCGGGGCGCTCACGGAGGCGAACTTCCGCGATCTCGTGTTCACCCATCCTTACAACTTCTTCGCCGGCAAGAACCCCGGCTTCTTCGCAGGGACCGCGGTCGAGCAGAAGCTGCCGAAGAGCAAGGCGGCCTGACGGCGATGCGCAGCGCGGGGCTGACGGAAGCAGCCCCGCGCGGCGGTGATGACGAATCTAACGAACCTCTTTGGATCCATTCATGCGTCTGCTTGAACGTTCAAGAACAGCTTTCCCCACGATCCTCGCGACGGCCATCGCCCTTTGCGCGACCGAGGCGAGCGCCCAGAACCCGCCCGGCAGAGCCCAGGGGGAGCGACCCGCGGCGCCAGCGGGCGCGGCCCCGGCGCCAGCGGGCGCGGCCCCGGCGCCAGCGGGCGCGGCCCAAGCGCCAGCGGGCGCGGCCCCGACGCCAGCGGGCGCGGCCCCAGCGCCAGCGGGCGCGGCCCCAGCCGCGACACCGGGCGCCGCCGCGCCGGGCGCCGCCGCTGCGGCGCCTGCGGCCCCCGGCGCAGCCCCGGGCGTGCCGTCCCCGGTCTCGGCGCCCGCGGGGGACGCGGCCGCGGAGACCTTCGTCGAGCCCGATCCCAACGCCGTCACGCGGGACGACCTGCAAGGGCTCGTCACCGACCTCGAGAACTTCAAGTTCCAGTGGCAGCGCGAGCGCGATCTCCACACCGCCATCTCCACGCGCTCCCTCACCATCGGCGGCGTCGTCCAGACGCGCATCGGGTGGTCGGAGCAGCCGGTGACCACGGCGACCTCGAACGATCGCAAGGTGACGTTCGACACGGGCGCCGCGCTCCTCTCGTTCAACGGCATCCTCTACAAGGACTACGAGGAAGGGCGCAACCTCACCTACTCCCTCCGCTTCGGCGCGTCGCCCCAGCAGGCGAGCAACAACAGCTTCCTCAACCTGCTGGACGCGCAGCTGTCGTACTCCGTGCTCCCCACCCTCGCCCCCGAGGACTGGGTCTTGCAAATCACCCTCGGACAGCAGCTCTTGCCGTTCGGGCTGGAGGTGCCGGCGAGCGAGGAGCTCAAGCCCGTCATCACCAACGCGCAGTTCACGACGCGGCTCGGGCTCAACCGGCGCGAGCTCGGCCTCATCGTCCGCGGCGACATCCTGCCGCAGGTGGACTACGGCTACAACTACCGGGCGCCCATCCTCGCCTACGCCGTGGGCCTCGTCAACGGGAGCGGCCCGAACACGCCCGACGACAACAGCGAGAAGGACATCATCGGCCGCCTCGCGTTCACCGTGCCGTCCGACTACAACTCCATTCTCCGGCAGATCACGCTGGGCGGCAGCGTGTACATCGGCTGGCAGAACACGTTCCTCAAGGACGAGAAGAAGACGCTGTCCGGAAAGGGCGCGAAGCGCAGGTACGGCGGCGATATCTACTACAACCACTACCCGATCGGCGTCACCTACGAGTTCATCTACGGCCAGGACGACGTCACGCTCGGGACGACGCTGGAGGACCCCCAGAAGACGAGGCTCTCGAGCCTGTCGCACGTGGCGACGTTCTTCTACAACTGGGGTGAGCAGTTCCTGAGGGGGTACCGGAACCAGGGTCGATACGACGACTGGTGGCCGAAGACCTACCAGCCGTTCATCCGCGTCGACCTCTTCGACCCGAGCACCGAGGTGCTCGAGAACCGGGTCGACGTCTACACCCTCGGCTTCAACGTCTTCTTCGCGGAGACGACGAAGTTCCAGCTCAACTTCAACCGACGGGACGACCGCACGAACAAAGAAGGGGCGCAGCACGAGCTGCTCGCCCAGCTGCAAGGCGGCTTCTGACGCGTCCCGCGGCGCGCAGCCATGGATTCGGAGAGGAAAGCATGAGACGAGCACTTATCATTCTACAGATCTTCATCGCGGCGCTCTTGACCTTCTCGTCGCACGCGGCCCGGGCGGACGCGCCGCGCGTCATCCGCGTCGCGTTCGCCGGCGTGGGCATCGGCAACCGCCCCTTCGTGGGCGGCAGCAGCCTCAGCGTGGTGCACGCGCGCGGGCTCCTCGAGGAGGAGTTCAAGAAGGACAACATCAAGATCGAGTGGTCCTTCTTCAAGGGCGCCGGCCCCGCCGTCAACGAGGCGTACGCGAACAACCTCCTCGACTTCGCGCTCCAGGGAGACCTGCCGTCGAGCATCGGCAGGGCAGGGGGGCTCAAGACGAAGCTGCTCGCGGGCGTGTCGACGCGCCAGCACACGTACCTGGCCGTCCCCTCCGACTCGCCGATCTCGTCGCTCGCCGACCTCAAGGGGAAGAAGGTCGCCCTCTTCAAGGGCACGAACCTCCAGCTGGCCGTCAACAAGATCCTCGCGGGGAGCGGGCTGTCGGAGCGCGACCTCCGGATCCTCAACATGGATAACGCGACCGCCAAGGCGGCCCTGGCCACGAGGGACATCGACGCCGCCTTCGGCGGATACGACCTCCTCACGCTCCAGGACCAGGGGATCGCGAAGATCGTCTACACGACGAAGAACGACTCGCCGGCCTACCTGCGCCACGCTCACCTGATCGTCACCGAGGAGTTCGCGAACAAGTACCCGGACGTGACCAAGCGCGTCGTGAAGGTGGTCGTGCAGGCCGCCCACTGGATCGCGCAGAACGAGGCCAACCCGGCGCCGATCTACCAGCTCTGGTCCAAGTCGGGGACGCCCTACGCGAACTTCAAGGCGGACCAGACGGGCGACTCGCTCAAGGTGCGCGCGAGCCCGCTGTTCGACGAGTTCCTGATCTCCCGCTACAAGGCGGCTGCCGCCGACGCGAAGCGCTTCGGCCTCATCAGGAGCACGTTCGACGTCGATTCGTGGATCGACCTGCGGTTCCTGAACGCCGCGCTCAAGGAGCTGAACCTCGAGGGCTACTGGCCCGAGTTCGACGCGAACGGGAAGGTCAAGCACCCCGGAAGGCAATGAGAGGAGCGCGCGCGGCACGGCGCACGGCCACGATCGAAAGGCAACCAAGATGACGCAGCAGGGAATCCAAGAAAGCCAGCCCCAGGCCGCCTACAAGCTCGCGGCGCCCGAGGTGGCGCTGCCCGCGGGCGGCGCCGCGCGGCTCCTGTCCCGGCGGGTGGGCAACGTCGCCGTCGGGCTCATCTTCCCGGCGGCGCTCCTCCTCGCGTGGAGCTTCGCCTCGCAGCGCGAGCTGATCCCGCCGCAGATCCTGCCGGCGCCGGGGCTCGTCTTCCAGACGCTGACCGAGCTCGCGAGCTCGGGAGATCTGCACACGAACATCGCCATCAGCCTCGGGCGCGTCTTCGGCGGCTTCGCCGTGGGCGGCGCGGCCGGCCTGCTGCTCGGCGTCGCCATGGGGCTCTCGCGGCGGATCGAGGACTACGTGCACCCGCTCTTCAAGGCGCTCGCGCAGGTCCCCGTGCTCGCGTGGCTGCCGCTGTTCATGATGGTGGTGGGCATCGGCGAGTCGCTGAAGCTGATCCTCATCGCGCAGGCGAGCCTCATCCCTGTCGCGCTCAACACGCTCCAGGGCATCAAGAACGTCCCTCGATCCTACATCGAGGTCGCCCGGGTCTTCCGGTTCAGCAACGTCCAGCTGCTCCGGAAGGTCGTGCTCCCCTCCGCGGTCCCGTCGATCGCGGTCGGCATCCGGTACGGCCTCACGCAAGCGTGGCTGTCGCTCGTGACGGTCGAGCTCCTCGCCTCCTCCGAGGGCGTCGGGTTCTTGATCGTCTGGGGCCGCCAGCTCTTCCAGCTCGACGTGGTGCTCGCGGCGATCCTCGTCGTCGGCGTCCTCGGGCTCGTCCTCGACAAGGGGCTCGAGAAGATCGAGGCCCGCCTCCTCCGCTGGCGGCGCGCCGCCCTGTGACACCGAGGTCCGAACGATGAGCGCCATCACGCAAGCTCTGGTCCAGCCGCGGCTGCGGCGCGGCCTGGTCCTGCCCATCTTCGTCGTGTTCGCCTGGATCGTGGTCTGCCGCTACGAGCTCGCCAACACGCGCATCCTCGTCCCGCCGCTCGCGGTGTGGGAGGCCGCGAAGGCCCAGCACGAGAGCGGGGAGCTGTGGGCCCACCTCCGGGCCAGCCTGGGCCGGGATCTCCTCGGCTTCGCGCTCGGGACGCTGGCGGGCACGGCGGTCGGCGGCCTCCTCGCGCTCTCGCGCACCGCCGACAGGCTGTTCTCGCCGAGCTTCCACGCCGCGAAGCAGGTCGCGCTGTTCGCGTGGATCCCGCTCATGTCGGTGTGGCTCGGCGTGGGCGAGCAGGCGAAGGTCGCCTTCATCGCGCTCTCCGCCTTCTATCCGGTCGTCGTGAACACCTACGAGGGCGTGCGGAGCGTCGGTGTCGAGCACATCGAGGTGGCGCGCGTGCTCCGCTTCTCGCGCTGGCAGGTCGTCCGCAAGGTCGTCCTGCCGTCCGCCGCGCCGTCGCTCTTCGCGGGCGTCCACCAGGCGCTCATCTATGCGTGGCTCGGCACCCTCGGGGCCGAGTACCTGCTCGAGCCCGCGCCGGGCATCGGCAGCCTGATGGTCGACGGGCGCGAGCGCTTCGCGATGGACGTCGTGCTGGTCGGGCTGATCGTGTCCGGCGTCGTGGGCTTCGGCCTGAACCTCTTGGCCACGGCCGCGGAGGAGCGCCTGCTCCGCTGGCGCGTCCGCGGCGTGTGAACATCTTCGAGGAGGAATCCATGAGCTCGCCTGGCGTCATCAACATCCGCGATGTGAACAAGAAGTACGTGGTCAAGGACGAGTCCCTGCAGGTGCTCCAGGGGATCGGGTTGACCATCCACCCCGGCGAGTTCATCAGCGTCGTGGGCACGAGCGGTTGCGGCAAGTCCACGCTCCTCCGGCTGCTCGTCGGGCTGGACACCGAGTACGAGGGCGACATCCTCGTCGGCGGCGCGCGCGTCCAGGGGACGAGCCTCGACCGGGGCATCGTCTTCCAGGAGCACCGGCTCTTCCCCTGGCTCACCATCGAGCAGAACGTCGCGCTCGGGCTCGAGAACTCGGCGTGGACGCGGGCCGAGAAGGCCCGCGCGGTCGATGATCACCTCGAGCTCGTGGGCCTGTCGGCGTTCAAGCGGGCCTACCCGCACCAGCTCTCCGGCGGGATGGCGCAACGGGCGGCGATCGCGCGCGGGCTGGTCAACCGGCCGGGGCTCCTGCTCCTCGACGAGCCGTTCGGCGCGCTCGACGCGCTGACCCGCACGAAGCTGCAGCAGGAGCTCCAGCGCATCTGGCAAGAGGAGAAGATCACCATGATCCTCGTCACGCACGACGTCGAGGAGGCCGTGTTCCTCGGCGATCGGGTCGTGGTGCTCGAGCCGAGGCCCGGGCGGATCAAGCGCGTCGTCCCCGTCGGCGTGCCGCGCCCCCGGTCGCGCACCGATCACGACATCAAGGCGCTCACCGACGAGGTGCGCGGCTACCTCCTCGAGGCGTAGCTCGAGCGGCCCCGGGTCCGTCCGGGGCCCCCGGTAAGGCTGCGCCGGAGAAAGATCTCTGGCGCACGCCAGGGTCGTCCGTTATAATGGACGGAACATCCGCTATCATGGTGAGTAAAGCCCGATGACGATGCCGTTGCTCACGCTTCCCAACCCGAGCTCGCTGGCTCTTTCTCTGCGCGCGAAGGCGCTGGTCTTCGAGGATCCCCGGTCGCAGGCGCTCCTCGACCGGATCCGTCAGATCGCGCCCAGCGACGCGACGTTGCTCGTGACCGGGGAGACCGGCACGGGCAAGGAGCTCGTGGCGCGTCACATCCACGCGCTCAGCCACCGGCGGGGCCGGCCCTTCGTGGCGGTCAACTGCGGTGCCTGGTCGGAGTCGCTGGTCGAGAGCGAGCTGTTCGGCCACGAGAAGGGCGCCTTCACCGGGGCGACGACCTCGAAGGCCGGGTGGTTCGAGGCCGCGGACGGCGGCACCCTGTTCCTCGACGAGATCGGGGATCTGTCGCTGCCGCTCCAGGTGAAGCTGCTCCGCGTGCTGCAGGAGCGCGAGGTGGTGCGGCTCGGCTCGCGCCAGCCGATCCCGATCGACGTGCGCCTCATCGCGGCGACCAACGTGAACCTGGAGGAGGCGGTGATCGCGCGGAAATTCCGCGAGGATCTCTTCTACCGGCTCAACGTGGCGACGCTCTCGCTCCCGCCGCTGCGCGAGCGGCCGGGCGACATCCTGCCGCTGGCGCGGTTTTTCCTCGATCTGTACGCGCAGCGGCTCGGCTCGGCGCCGGCCGCGCTCTCGGCGGAGGCGACGGCGCGGCTCCTGGAGCACCCGTGGCCCGGGAACATCCGGGAGCTCGAGAACGCGATGCACCACGCGCTCCTGGTCTGCAGGGGGCATGAGGTCACGCCGGCGGATCTGCGCCTCACGGCGCTCCAGCCGAAGGCGGGGACGAGCCCTCCGCCGTCGGATCGGGCGGGCGCCGAGGCCGTGTCCCAGGTGCGGCCGACGCCGCAGGCGACGTCGCTGGAGGGCGCGCTGCTCGCGCTGTTCGAGCAGAACCTGCCGAACCTGCACGAGCAGATCGAGGAGACGATCATCCGGACGGCGTACCGCTATTGCGATCGCAATCAGCTCCAGACGGCGAGGCTGCTCGGTATCAGCAGGAACATCGTGCGCGCCCGGCTCGCGCAGTTCGGCGAGCTGGCGCGCTACCGCGCGGTGCGCGGCGGGGCGGCGGGCGCGGCGTTCGGGCGAGGGGAGCCGAGCACGTCGTCGCGCGCGCCAGGGACGAGCTAGGGAGCGCGTCGCTCGGCGGCGGCGCGCCTGCTCGGGGAAGCGGGGCGCGTCCGCTCGGCGGCGGGGCGCGTCCGCTCGGGGAGGCGGGTGCGGTCGCGCAGCTGCTTGGATCGGCTGAGGCGCCTCCGGCGCGGTTCGCGTCCGGCGTGGTTCAGGAGCGCGACGCGGGGGACGGTCGGGAGCGAGCCGGCGTGCGGGGGCGAGCCCGCGCGCTCTGGGTCCTCGTCCCGAGGGCCTCGCGCACGGTCGTCGCGGTGGCGGCCTGCGCGATCCACCGGTCGAGCTTCGCTGCGTCGGCGCAGGCCCGGATGCGCGCTTCGTCGTCCTGCGAGGGCGAGAGCCCGCGCGCCCGCAGCAGGGTGAGCAGCGCGTCTTGGCGGCCCTCGGCCCGGCCCTTGGCCTCGCCCTCGGCCCGGCCCTTGGCCTCGCCCTCGGCCCGGCCCTTGGCCTCGCCCTCGGCCCGGCCCTTCTTCCGCCCCTGCGCTTCGAGGAAGAGGCGCAGCTTCCTGGCGGCGGGGGTTTCCGGGATCTTGTCGGGGTTCATCGAGGCCTCCCTGAGGAGCTCCAGCATCCGCTCGCTGAGCACGGAGAGGATCGCACGCTGCTGGGCCCGTCGCAACGCGCGCGGCAGCCGCTCGGTCAGCTCGAACGCCCGCTCGACGACGGCGCGCGCCCCGGGCCCATGGCGGTGCTGCATGGCCCACGCCGCGAAGAGCGCGAGCTCCGGGTGGCGCTCGTCGAGCAGCGCCTTGCCCTCGTCGGCGCCGAGGTGGAGCACGACCGGCCTGAGCTGGAGCTCGGTCCCGAGGCGCGTGCGAACGCACGCGACGCGCTCGGCCCAGCGGGCGACGGCGCGGCGCGCGGTGATGACGATCACGTCGCCCAGCGCGCCGGTCTGGCTGAAGAGCAGGCTGGCCGCGAGGGGCCACCGCCTCCGCTTGGCCGGGTCGACGCCGCGCTGCAGCTCGACCAGGACCCAGCGGCGCCGGCCGCCCTGAAGCACGAGATCGAGCCGCAGCTCCGCGGGCTTCACGAAGCGGAGCGTGGCGTCGGCCGGCTTGAGGCTGCGCGGGAGCTTCACGCCGGTGAGCTTGGAGACGAGCGCGCCGAGCAACCCCGGTTGCTCACGCAATGCGACGATCAGGACCTCGTGCGGTGTGCTCGGCACGCGCCGTGACTACGCCGAGAGGGCGGTCGCCGGCCAAGTTCTGTTCGCCCACCCGCGCTCACACCATTGCGGCGCATCGGGGCCACGCAGAAACCGAAATGGGCGCGTCGAGCAGAGCGGAATCAACGGGCCCTCACCGCCGCGATTGCTTCACCGCCGCGCGGCGCCCGCTAGGCGGAGAGCGCGCCGGTGGTGTCCACCCGGCGCGCTGCGTGTCCCGCGTCTCTCGACGAACGGCCCCGCTCCCGTCCGGCGCGCCGCGCGGGCTCATGCGTGGCTTGCGCGCGAGGAGGGCTGTCCGGTCTGGCTCGCGATCCAGCGCTCCAGATCGGCGCGCGAGGTCACGCCGCTGCGGCGATCGAGCTCTCGCCCTCCGTGGAAGAGCACGAAGGTCGGCACCCCCTGAATGCGCCGGCGCCCGGCCTCCACCGGATCGGCGTCGGTGTCGAGCTTGAGGACCAGCACCGTGCCCGCGTTCCTGCGGCCCAGCTCGTCGAGGGCCGGCGCCACGACCCGGCACGGGCCGCACCACGTGGCCCAGTAATCGACGAGGACGGGGACGGGAGAGCTCGCAATCGCCTGCTCGAGCGCGGCCCCGTCCACCGGCTGCGGAGCGCCCGTCGTGTCGAGATGCGCCTTGCAGCGGCCACAGAGGGGTCGATCCTTGATCCGCTGGTCCGCGACCCGGTTCATCGAGCCGCAGTGGCCGCAACGGTAGATAGCCATGCTCCTCCTCCTTGCCGTCGCCGCGTGACGCGGCATTGCGAGGAACTTGGGGCTGGCGGCCGTCTTCGCAACCAGGGGCTTTACAGTCAGCGATCGGGCTCCAGGGTGACATGATGAAACCCACGAACCAGCACGCAGGACCGAGCAAACAGGCTGAGCAGCAGATCGGCAGCGAACAGCAGGAGCCGGGGGCGCCGACGCGGCAGCTCGACGACGAGACGACGCAGGGATCGAGCGACGTCGAGAAGATCGCTCGCCAGCAGGGCGCCTCGCAGCGGGGATACACGGCGGACGGACCGCACGAAGACCGGCCGGCGCAGTTCGATCCGGCGCACCCCGGGGGGCGGCCCGAGGGCGATCCGCGTCGCTGACGCAGGGCAGGGGCTGCGGTCCCCGCGCGTCGCAGGGGCTGCGGTCCCCGCGCGTCGCAGGGGCTGCGGTCCCCGCGCGCGGCGCGACGGGGCGCGCCCGACGATGGCCGCCGCGGCGGCTGGAGGCGGAGGAGCTACTGCGGCGGGGCCTCGCAGGCCCGCCGCGTGACCTCGTGCCGGTAGTCGAACATCCGCTCCAGCTTGCGCCGGACGAAGCGGCCGCCGCCGAGCCGGCCGAGGGCCCCGAGCGGGAGCTCGTACTCCACGTGGTCGGTGAGATAGCAGCCGCCTGAGCCGTCGGGGTCCATGCGGTGGGTGTGGACCCAGCGCTTGAAGGGGCCGCTGCGCTGCGTGTCCTGGAACATCCTGCCCTGCTCGTACCGGGTGTGCTCCGCGACCCAGCGCACCGGGACGGGGCCGACGCGCGATTCAAGGACCACGCGCGCGCCGACGAGGATGCCGCCAGTCTTCTCCAGGACGCGCGCCTTCTCCCAGGGGGGCGTGAGCCGCTCCAGCGCGTCGGGCTCCTCGTGGAAGGCGAAGACCCGCTCGGGGGGCGCGGCGATGCGCGTGCGCTTCTCGAAGATGGGCATGGCGCGAGCATGGATCGCGGCCCGCCGGCGCGCCCGCGCCGCCTCCGCCCGCGCGCTGACCGAGCGCGTTCTCCCTCGGGCTCGGCGCGCGCTCGGAGGCGCGACGCGACCCACGGGGGCCTGCGCGCCCGGATGCCGTCCGCGCTCGCGTGCCGCCCTCGATCGCCTCCCGCCCTCCGGAAGCGACGGCACGCGGGAGAGGGCGGAGATGTCGCCTCCTTGTTTCGCGCAAGACACATTCGCACAGGAGCATGCGCGGAACGTCCGAGCTTCAATCCATTCACAGAGGGAGTGCTCCATGATCCAGAAGAGCGCCAGAATTGGCACCGCCTTGGCGCTTATCGCGCTGCCCGTCGTTGCGACGAGCGCTTGCTCCGGCGATGAGTCGCTGCAGCCCGCGCGCCGGCCGGAATCTCCGGCCGAAGAGGCCGCGCCGCAGGGCGTGCAGCTCGGCCCGCGGCCGTACTACCTGGTCGAGGACATGGACGACGGGGAGCTGAAGGAGCAGCTGATGGCGTGCTCCGAGGGGCCCTTCGAGCGCACCGATTTCTCGATCGGCCATCGCGGCGCGTGCATGCAGTTCCCCGAGCACACGAGGGAGTCGTACGAGGCGGCCGCTCGCATGGGCGCCGGCATCGTGGAGTGCGATGTGACCTTCACCAAGGATCGCCAGCTGGTGTGCCGTCACGCGCAGTGCGATCTCCACACGACGACGAACATCCTCGCGATCCCGGAGCTCGCCGAGAAGTGCTCGGAGCCGTTCGTCCCGGCCGACGCGGAGGCCGGCACGCCTGCGTCGGCGAAGTGCTGCACGAGCGACATCACGCTCGCCGAGCTCAAGCAGCTCTGCGGCAAGATGGACTCGGCGAACCCGGACGCCGCCACGGTCGAGGAGTACATGGCGTCGACGCCGGACTTCCGCACGGACCTGTACGCCACCTGCGGCACGCTGCTCACGCACGCCGAGAGCATCGAGCTCTTCTCGAGCCTGGGCGTGAAGTTCACGCCCGAGCTCAAGGCCCCGGAGGTGGAGATGCCGTACGAGGGCGACTACGCGCAACAGGACTACGCGCAGCAGCTGATCGACGAGTACAAGGCGGCCGGCGTCGACCCGAAGAGCGTGTTCGCGCAGTCGTTCAGCCTCGACGACGTGCTCTACTGGCTCGAGGAAGAGCCGGAGTTCGGCGCGCAGGCCGTGTACCTCGACAGCCGCGTCGACACGGCCGAGGGCTACGAGACGGCCGTCTCCGGGATGGAGAGCCTCGCGGCGCAGGGCGTGAAGATCGTCGCGCCGCCCCTGTTCGCGCTCGTGACGCTCGACGGCGACGGGGAGATCGTGCCCTCGGAGTACGCCGAGGCCGCCAAGGCCGCGGGCCTCGACATCATCACGTGGACGCTCGAGCGCTCGGGTCCTCTGGCGAGCGGCGGCGACTACTATTACCAGTCGGTCTCGGAGGGGATCGACAACGACGGCGACACCATGGTGATGCTCGACGTGCTCGCGCGCGACGTGGGCGTCCGCGGCGTCTTCTCCGACTGGCCAGCCACCGTGACGTACTACGCGAACTGCATGGGCCTCTGAGGCGCCGGGGATGGCCAAGGTCGAGAGCGTCCCCTAGAGAAGCGGCGCGGGGCGCGCGGCGCGCGGTTCCCCGGGGCCGGCGGCGACCGGCCATCGGACGGAGAGGACGGCAGCATGGCGTTCAGAGGGCTGGATCAGCTGGTCGAATCGCGCATCCAGGGCGCGATCGCGCGCGGAGAGCTCGACCGGCTCCCGGGGCAGGGCAAGCCGCTCAAGGAGGACGACCTCAGCGGGCTGAGCCGCGACGAGCGGATGGAGGTCCTGCTCGCGCGGTGCGCGGGGAGCGCGCCCGAGGAGGTGCAGCTCCTGCGGGAGATCGCCGAGCTGCGCGAGGCGGTCGCGCGCGCCCCCGCGGGGCCGGCGCGGCAGAAGCTCGCGCAGACGCTGGCGGACCGGACGCTGCGCCTCACCCTGCTGTTCGAGGCCTCGGGCAAGCACGTCCTGGTCAGCCTGCTCGACGGCGCGGCGCGGGCCGGCGCGAAGCTCGCTGCGGGGGCCGGCCCCGAGCCGCGACCTCGGCGCAGCCGGGAGCGGTGACGGCCCGGCCGGCGTCGCTCGATCAGAACGTCCAGGACCAGGTGAACGCGGCGGGCTCCGGCGTCGGCTCGGGCAGCGGACCTGGCGCATACGGCGCCTTGCTCGGCGCGATCGGGTGGATGGCCGCGATCGCGAAGCCCGTCACGTGGCCCAGGATCATGCCGGCGCCGACGTCCTGCCACGAGTGCGCGCCCGAGCCGATCCGCAGCGCCATCGTCACCACGGTGGCCGCCTCGGCGATGGCCAGCGCGCCGAGGCGCGGCGCGGCGTCGCCGGTCGTGCGCAGCGCGAGGTTGAGCCGCGCGCCCGCGATGGCGGCGACCGGGGTGGTGTGGCCCGACGGGAAGGCGTCGAAGTCGAGGTCGGTGTCCCCGCATCGATCGGTACGCCACGAGCGCGGCCGGCACCGGCCCGACAGGCGCTTGATCACGCTCGAGAGGCCGGTCGACAGCGCCGCGGCCTCGACCTCGATCAGCGACGTCCTGAGCGCCCGCGAGAAGGGGCGGCGGACGCCGGCGCCCGCGAGGTAGCCGCCCTCGAGGGCGTACCCGCTGCCGAGGACGAGCATCGTGCCCACGGCGGCGCCGGTGATGTCGCTGACGAGGCCGATGGTCTCGTTGCGCTCCTCGCTGGAGGCGGCGCCCCACGTCGAGCGGCGCTGGGGGAGCAGGTACGCCCCGAGCGAGGCCGTGCAGACAGCGGCGACGGCCACCTCGCCGCCCGGCGTCCCGAACGCCCAGTCGGGCGCCGCCGGGCCTGCCTGCGCGGCGGCCGTCGTGCACCACGCCAGCGCGCACGCGAAGGCGAGCGGCGCCGCGGCCCTCACGGCTTCTTCGCTGCGGGGGGAGCTGCCGGCTGCGCCGCGGGCTTGCCGGCCTGAGGCGCCGCGGGCTTGCCGGCCTGAGGCGCCGCGGGGGCCGCGGGCTTGCCGGCCTGGGACGCCGCAGGCTTGCCGGCCGCCGGCGGCCCGCCCGTCGCGGCCGGCGCCTTCTGGACGACGACCTCGCCGAGCTGCAGCGCCGAGAGCTGCTCTCCGACGGCGCCGGCGTCGCCCACCAGCACGACCCGGAGCTGCTCGGGCACGAGGTACTTCTGCGCCACCTGCTGCACGTCCGCGGGCGTGATCCGCTGGATCCGCGCGGGCCGCGTCGCGAACTCGTCGAGCGGCAGATCGTAGACCGCGAGGCTCGCGACCGTCGACGCGGTCGCGCCCGCGGTCTCGAAGCGGGCCGGCAGCTGGCGGATGAGGTTCGCCTTGGCGTCCGCGAGCTCCTCGATCGTGACCGGCTCCCTCCGCATCCGCTCGATCTCCGCGAGGATCTCCTTCACGGCGGGGCCGGTGTTCTCCCGCACGACGGCGCCGCCCGCCGAGAACGGGCCCGCCCCGTGGCGCATGTCGAAGCCGGAGCGCGCGCCGTAGGTGTAGGCGTGCTTCTCGCGCAGGTTCAGGTTGAGCCGGCTCGAGAACTGCCCGCCGAGGAGGGTGTTCATCACGAGGAGCGCGTCGTAGTCCTTGGTCGCGCGCGGCACGCCCGGCAGCGTCACCGTCACCGACGACTGCGTGAGGCCGGGCCGATCGACGATCACGACGCGCGGCGCGCCCGCCGCGAGCGCCGGCGGCTCGGCGGGGAGCTCCGCCTTCGCCGGCACGGGCGGCGCGCCGAGCGGGCCCTTCCAGGCGCCGAAGACCCGCTCCACCTCCTTCACCGCGTCGGCCTTGGTGATGTTCCCGGCGATGGCGACGGTCGTCAGCTCCGGCCGGAACTGCGCGGCGTGGAACCGCGCGAGGGCGCCGGCCGTGATCTTCTTCAGCGCCGCCTCGGTGCCGATCAGCGGCGCGCTGTACGGGTGAGCTCCGGGGTAGAGGACCAGCCCCTGGGCGATGGAGAGGAGCGACGCGGGCCGGTCGTTCAGCTCGGCGAGCTGGGTGATGCGGCGCGAACGCTCGCGCTCGATCTCGGCCGGCGCGAACGCCGGGTTCATGTACGCGTCGCCGAGCAGCGTGAGCATCTCGCCGAAGTGCGGCGTCAAGCTCTGGCCCTGCACGCCGCCGCCGTCGAAGTTGACCCCGGACCCGTAGTTCGCGCCGAGCTTGCCGAGCGCGTCGCTGAACTGGAGCGCGGAGCGGGTCTTGGTGCCCTGCGTGAGCATCGCCCCCGCGAACGCGCCGACGCCCGGCTCGGCCTGGTCGGCGCCCCGGACGGTGGTCACGTCCACCGCGACGATCGGCAGCTCGTGCCGCTCCACGACGAGGACGCGGATCCCGTTCGCGAGCTTCGCCTCCTCGATCCGGGGCGGCACGAAGACCACCTCCGGCCCGGCGGGCGGCGGCGAGCGGCGGAAGGCGTCCGCGGGCGCGGGGGGCTGCGCCGCGGCGGTGGGCGACGCGGGCGGCGCCTTGGCGGTCGCGGCGGGCGGCGCCGGCGGGTTCGAGGCGCAGGCGGCGAGCGCCGCGGCGGCGAGCGAGACGGAGAGGATTCGTTTCATGCGCATGGCTCAACCCCCCTTCGGCGCGGCCGTGCCGGCCGCGGGCTTGTCGACGGCGGGCTTGTCGCCCGCGGGCTTCTTGATGGCCGGCGCGGGCTCGGGCCGGTCGGCCGCCGGCGCTGCAGGCGCCGCGGGCGCCGCCGCCGCGGGCTTCGCGCCCGCCGGCGCAGCGGCCGCGGGCGCCGCCGCGGGCGTCGCGCCCGCCGGCGTCGCGGCCACCGGCGCTGCCGCCGCGGTGGGCTTCACGAGGCGCCCGGCCTTCGGGGCGCCCGGCTTCGGCGTGACGAGCGCGATCACGCGCCTGCCCTGCGGCAGGAGATCCGCGGCCGCCTTCTGCAGGTCGGCGGCCGCGACCTGCTCGTACCTGGCCACGTCCTTCGGGAAGTACCCCGGATCGCCGGCGAGCTGGTTGTAGTTGTTGATGGCGTTCGCGCGGGTGGTCACCTGCTCCATGCTGAAGATCAGGTCCGAGAGCAGCTTCGCCCGGGCCCGGACGTGCTCGTCCTGCGTCGGCGGCGCCTTGCGCAGCTTCTCGAGCTCGGCGTCGATCAGCTTCAGCGCCTGCTCGGGCGACTTGCCCTTCTTCAGCGTGGCCGTGATCTGGAACGTGCTGGCGAGCTGGCTCGACTGCTGGGCCGCGAACACGTCCTGCGCGATCTGGAGATCGTAGACGAGCTTCTTGTAGAGCCGGCTCGTCTTGCCCGAGGCGAGGACGTTGGCGACGAGGTCGAGCTCCGCGTCGCCGGGCGCGAACATCGGCGGCGTCACCCAGCTGATCGTCACGCGGGGCAGCTCCACGTCCGCCTCGATCTCGAGGCGCTTCTCGGTCGCGAGATCGCCGGGGTCGGGCTTCGTCACGACGGGCGGCGGGGCGCCCTTCGCGATCGGACCGAAGTACCTATCGACGAGCTCCTTCGCCCGGGCGCGATCGATGTCGCCCGCCACGACGAGGGTCGCGTTGTTCGGCACGTAGAACGTCTTGAAGAAGGCCCGGACGTCCTCCATCCGCGCGGCGTCGAGGTCCTCGGGCGTGCCGATGGTCAGCAGGTGGTAGGGGTGGCTCTCCGGGAACATGGCCGCGCGGAGGAACTGCGGCACGAGGCCGTAGGGCGCGTTCTCGTAGTTCTGGCGGCGCTCGTTCTTCACGACGTTGCGCTGGCTCGCGAACGTCTCGTCGTTCGCGTGATCGAGCAGCCACCCCATCCGGTCGCTCTCCAGCCAGAGCGCGAGCCCGAGCTCGTTGGCCGGGACGGTCTCGAAGTAGTTCGTGCGGTCGGCGTTGGTCGTCCCGTTGCGATCGCTCGCGCCGGCCCGCTCCAGGTACTTGAAGAACATGTCCTCGCCGACGTGCTTCGAGCCCTGGAACATGATGTGCTCGAAGAGGTGGGCGAAGCCGTTCTTCCCCTTCGGCTCGTCCTTGGAGCCGACGTGGTACCAGACGTTGACGGCGACGACGGGCGTGCGGCGATCCTCGTGCAGGATCACCTCGAGCCCGTTCTCCAGCGTGAACTTCTCGACCGGGATCATGACGCTCACGCTGGTCGTGGCCGGCGTCGCCCCTGCCGGCGCCGGCGCGGCCGGCCTGGCCCCGGGCGTGGCCGTGGCGGGCTTCGCCGCCGTCGCGGGCTGCGCGGTCGCGGGCTTCGCCGCGGTCGCGGGCTGCGCCGCCGCGGCCGGCTTTGTCGCGGGCTGCGCCGTCGCGGGCTGCGCGGCCGTCGCGGGCTGCGCCGCCGCGGCCGGGGGCGCCGCGGCGGGGGGCGCGGCGTAGGCGGGCAACGTCAGGCCGAGCGCGGCGACGAGCGCGCTGGACAGGGACGAGAGCGCCCGGAGGCGCCTCCGTTCGGACGGATGGTTGGCTCGCATGGGCGCGGTTCTAGCGCAGATCGCCCGAGGCCGAGCGCAACTTCGCTCGTGGAGCGCGAGGAGCGCCGCCGCGCGGGTCACGCCCGGCGGCGCGCTCCGGTCACAAGAACTGCGTGACGAACAGCTGGTACGGCCCGAAATCCACCGGCGTGCGTCCGCTCACGGTGATGGAGCCGAGGCCCCCTCCCGAGCGCATCCCGAAGATCGAGGCATTGGCCCCGTCCGGCGCGCCCGTGCACGCCCCGAGCGCGCTGGAGCACTGGACATTGACCGGATTGCAGGCGTCGTCCGCGGTCTTCAGCGTCATCGGGAAGTCCGCCAGGCCGCACGACGACACAAGGATGGGGACCCCCGGGCATACGGGGACATAGTACGGCTGCTCGGGGCTGCTCGGGCCGCACACGGCCGCGGGCGGGATCGGCGTCCCGGTGGTGTCGCCGCTGAAGAGCCCGCTGCCCGCGATCACCCCGGCGCCTTCGCCGAGGCACGTCGGGCGCTCGAACCGGAGGCGCACCAGGCCGGAGTCCCCGGGCCTCATGGCCTTGACCACCACCGTGTAGGCGCCGGCCGGGAGCTTCGCCGCGAAGTGCGCCCCCAGCATGGAGGGGCCGCAGCTCCGGGCTGCGCAGCCGACCGGGGCGCCGCCGCACCCGTCGCCCTCGAGCACCGCGAGCGCCGTGTCGATCTCGGATTCCAGGGTCCCGAGGTAGACGACCTGCTCGGACGGCAGCGTGAACCGGAAGAACACCTCGCCCCCCTCGCCGCCGCACGAAAGGGCCACGTCCGACGTGTTCTCCGCGGTGATCCGCGCGGCGTAATCCATCGACGCCGCGAGCTCCCCCGGCGTCTCGCAGCTGTCGGCGCCCGGGATCGGCGCGCAGCCGTCGTCGGGGACGCCGTTGCAGTTCTCGTCGACCTCGTTGCCGCACACCTCGGGGAGCGGCACGACGCACCCCGCGCCCCCGCAGCCGTTGTCGGGGACGCCGTCGCAGTCCTGGTCCACGAGGTCCCCGCAGATCTCCGGCTCGGGCACGCACGCCGTGTACGCCGGGACGTGGACGGGCACCTCGACCACGTTGTTCTCGATCGACTGCTCGGCGACCGCGCCGGTCGGGTTGACGGCGACGCGGAGGATGTAATCGCCCTCGGGCACGTCCGTCACGTCGACCCACTGGCACGGAACACCGACGTCGTAGATGTCGGCCCACCCCGCGCTCAGGAAGTTGCACCCATTGCCCCCCGAGGTCGGGAAGCCCGGCGTCGCCGGGGACTCGGGATCGAGCGGAGCCATGTCCGTCAGGCAGAACGCCTGCTTGTGGCCCTGCGCGACGACCTCGCCGTTCGCGTCGATCAGCCGGTAATCGGTGAACTCCCTGAAATGGAAGTGCCCGTGGCACTGCGCGTACTCGAAGAGCGGGTTGTCGAACTCGGGGCCCGGGTCGAGGTGGCCGGGGCCTGCGTTCTCGATGCGCCCCTCGAACTGGAGGAGGTGCCGCCTGCCGGGGCCCGCGATGCACCCTTCCACGATCTCGCAGGCGTCCGCGGGGAACGTCTGGTACGAGAACTGGACCGTGTCGACGATGCGCTCCTTGTTCGGGCGCAGGTCGGGCACCATGCAGACCCCGTCCACGCACGCGTGGCCGCTCGGGCAGCACGCGCTGCCGCACATCGCGCCGTCGCAGGCGGGGTAGTCGACGGGGAGGACGATCGTGTTGTTGTCGAACCTCGCCTCCGCGATCGCCCTGTTCGGGTTGACGGTGATCTCGAGCTCGTAGAGCCCGGCCGGCACGCCGGTCACGTCGACGGCGTTGCACGCGACGGTGCCGGGCTGGTCGACGCGCTCTCCGGGGCCGAGGCCCTGCGCGCTGCAGCTGTACTGGCCGCCCTGCATCGCGACGCAGCGCGCGTCGAGCTCGGCCTCGGCGACCGCGGCCTCGCCCTGCTTGAGGCGCGCGCGGAAGAAGCGCGGGACGACGTAGCTATCCTCGCAGAAATTCGGCTCGAACACGGCGCTCTCCGAGGGCGCGCCGAGGTCGAGCGGCACGTCGCCGGCGTTCCTGAGCGAGACGTTGAAGCGCAGGAGCGCCCGCCGCCCGCTCGCGCCGACGCAGCCGTGCATCAGCTCGCACGCGTCCTCGCCCACGGTGATCGCGGCGAACGTGACGGGCTCTCCGCGCTGCGCGGGCTCGAGCACGAGGTCCGCCGCCGCGCAGCCGCCGTCCACGCACGCGGCGCCGGGGCTGCAGCACGCCGCGTCGCCGCAGGCGCGCGCCTCGTCGCACGCGGCCGTGCAGCCCGACGGCTCGCCCTCCGCGTCGATCTCGCACCGCGTGCCCTCGGGGCACACGAGGTCCGATCCGGCGCACCGGACGCCTCCTTCGTCCCCGCCGGCGCCGCCGCCGCCGGTGCTCCCGGCGCCGCCGTCACCGCCGCCGCTGCCGCCTGCTCCGCTCCCGCCCTCTCCCGAGCTGGCGCCTCCTCCCGTGCCCGAGGGCGGATCGGCCCGACCGTCGTCGCCGCAGGCGGCCACCGCGACGACGAAGGATCCCGTGAGCAACGCGCTGATCAGCTTCTTCATGTTCACCCGGTGAGGTTCGGCGAGCGGGCGGCGTCGTGTCGCCGGTGCGCGCATTGAAGCAAGGCCCGCATGGTAGGCGCGCGCGCGGTCGAAAGCAGCACGCGCGCAGCGGCGCATGATGCCGACCGGCGCCGAGGAGAGGTCCCTCGATGTCCGGCGTGCTGCGAGCGGCGCGGGCGCGGTGCGACATGGGCGTCGCGGCGTCGCGGTGCGCACCTCGCGCCGCGACGTGCGAGGCGCGCCGCGCCTCGGCCGACGCCGGGGGGCGAGGGACAGCGTATTTTCCTCAGCTCACCCGAGGAACGTATACTCTCGCCGACATGGCTCCTGTCGTCGTCATCACCGGTGCATCCAGCGGAATCGGTCGGGCGCTCGCGTTCTCCTGGGCGAAGCGCGGGGCGAGCGTGGTGCTCAGCGCGCGCGGGCGCGAGGCGCTCGATCGCGTCGTCGAGGAGGTGCGCGCGGCGGGCGGCGACGCCCTCGCCGTGGCCGGCGACGTGACCGCCGAGGAGGACCGCAAGGCGCTCTGCGAGCGGACGCTCGACACGTACGGCCGGCTCGACGTGCTCGTGAACAACGCCGGGCGCGGCTACTACGCGCCGTCGCTCGAGATCGACCCCGCCGAGCTCGAGGCGATCTACCGGCTCAACGTCGTCGCGCCCGTGCGCCTCGCGCAGCTCGCGATCGAGCCCCTCTCGGCCGCGCAGGGGACGATCGTCATGGTCTCCTCGATCGCGGGGCTCGTCGCCGCGCCGCGGATGGGCGCGTACGCCTCGTCGAAGTTCGCGCTGGAGGCGCTCTCGATGTCGCTCCGCGCGGAGCTCGCGTCGCGGGGCGTGCGCGTGCTCGTGGTGCGCCCGGGCCCGGTCGCGACCCCGTTCCACGCGAACGCCGTGGTGACCGACGACAACGTCGGCTACCGCCCGCCGGGCCACAATCCGCAGAGCCCCGAGGAGGTCGCCGAGGGGATCGTGCGCGCCGTCGAGGCGCGACGGGACGTCTGGGAGACGAGCCTCTTCGTGAAGACGGCGAGCCTCGCCGCCCGCGTGGCGCCCGGCCCGATGCGCTGGATCTCGAAGCAGATGGCGCGCCGCTCGGGGCTCTGAGCGCTCAGAGCGAGCGGAGGAAGGCGACGACGGCGTCGCGGTCTTCCCTGGGGAGCGCCACGAAGCGCTGCTTCGCGGCGTCCGCCTCGCCGCCGTGCCACAGGATCGCCTCGACGACGTCCCGCGCGCGGCCGTCGTGCAGGAGCTGGCTGTGGCCGTTCACCGCCTCGAGCAGCCCGATGCCCCAGAGCGGCGGCGTCCGCCACTCGCGCGGCCCCGCCAGGGCTTCGCTCGTCGACGTGTCCGCGAGCGCCTCGCCCATGTCGTGCAGGAGCAGATCGCTGTAGGGGTGGATGATCTGATCGCGCAGCTCGACGAACGGGTGATGGCTGCCCGTCTTCATCGAGGGGACATGGCAGCTCGCGCACCCTGCCTGGCTGAACAGCACCTCGCCGCGCTGGACCGCCGGGTCCGCCGTGTCGCGGCGCGGCGGCACGCCGAGCACGCGCATGTAGGCCGCCATCCGGTCGAGATCCTCGTCGGAGAGCTCCGGCGCCCCGCTCGCGCCGGCCCGGCAGCCCGCCTGCTCCTCGCCGCACTCCTCGACCGGGAACAGGCTCGTCGTCACGCCCATGTCCGCGACAAGCGCGTCGGCGACCTGGTGGGGCACGCTCACCTTGCCCGCCTTCCAGCCGAAGCGCCCCAGCCGCAGCGCCCCCGAGACCGGATCCGGGATCAGGTTCGGACGGCCCGAGATGCCGTCCTGGTTGCAGTCCATCCCGTCCGCGCGCTCGAGCACCGCTTCCTCCGCGATCGCCTCGAGGAGGCCCATGCCCACGACCGGCCGGGCGACGCGGACCGAGTAGCGCGCGATCTGCCCCGCGGAGAGCCCGTCGAAGCGGAACGTGGGCCGGCGCAGGACATACGGCGTGCCGTCGGGGAGCTGCCCGGGCTCCTCCGCGTAGGCCACGGTGGCCGTGCCCTCGCCGGGGCTCCCGTCGGGCCCCTTGTCCTGCAGCTGCCGGCCGTACATCGGGTCTGCCGTGGGCTTGCCGTCCGCGCTCGCCCCGGCGCCGAACAGCTTCACGACGGCGGTCTCCATCGCCTCGCCGGGCTCGGGCGGGGCGCCGCGACCGTTGTGGAGGTGACAGCCCGCGCACGTGGTCTGGTTCGAGAGCGGCCCCGCCTTGCCCGCGTGCTCGTCGAAGACGGGATTGCCGCCCTCGGTGTGCTCGCCGGTCGCGAAGTCCGTGTGGAACAGGCGGCGCCCCTCGAGGAAGCGCTGGATCGAGCCCTCCTGGATGTTCAGCGCCATCTGCTCGTAATAGAGGTGGGGCTCCGCGTAGATGTACGGGATCGTCCCGTCTCCGCCCGACAGGGCGGCGTCGTTCGGCGCGTCGAACGGCGTCAGCTCGCCGCTGCCGACGCGGTAGCGGAACGTGTCGCTGTAATAGCTGGTCCTCCCCTCGACGGTCGCCGGGTCGAGGAACACCCCGAACTCGAACTCGAGCAGATCGCCCTCGCGGATCTCCCTGCCTTCCCTGGCGTTGCGATCCACGACGAACTCCCAGTGGGTGCTCGTGATGCGGTCCATGCCGTTGTTCGAATGGAACACGTTGCCGTCGCCCGTGTACCAGCAGCGGAAGTTGATCACCTGGGTGTCCGACGCCTTGGCGTTCGGGAGCCAGGTGAACTTGACCGTGCTGCCGCCCGCCGGGATCGCGTCCTCGACGATGAACTTGTAGCTGCGGTTCTCGAAATAGCGCGGCTGGAACGGGCTGAACTCCTCCTCTCGCTCGTGGCGGCCGCGCACGCGCCCCGCCGCCTCGAGCGTGATCGTCCCGTCCGCGGCCGTCGTGGTGATCGCCTTGCCGCCCGCGGCCGCGGGGAACAGGGGGGCGATCTGGCCGCTCACGCCGGAGCATTCGCCGGGGTCGACCTCGCCGCCGGGGCAGGTCGCCGCGGGCGGCGCACCCGAGGAGAAATAGGCGTAGATGGCCTCGATATCGGCCGACGTGATCGCCTGCTCGCCGAAGCCCGGCATGCGGCCTTTGCCGGTGCGCACCTGCGCCGTGAACGCCTCCAGGGAGCCGTCGAAGGCGAACAGATCGGGAAACCCGCCGCTCGTCCCGCCGTGGGCGCTGTGGCACCCGCCGCAATTGAGGGCGAACGCCCGCGGCAGCGCCGGCCCGCCCTCCGCCTCCACGCACGGCGCAGGAGGGGGATCGCCCCCGCCCGCGCCGTCCGGCGGCGCGCCCCCGCCGCCCGGCGGGGGAGACGCCGGCGACGGGTCGCCCGAGCACCCGAGCCCTGCTGCGCAGGCCGCGAGCAGCCCGAGCGCGACGTGGAGACCCCGAGACAATGGCCGACGTGAGCGGCGTTCGATCATCGCGCTACCCTCCGACGTAAACCCACCCAGAAAAACCGCGATTCCCCGCGTTACCGCAGGATCTCCTCGAGCAGCCGGTTCGGCTCGCCGCGGCGATCATCGCCGAACGACGCGACGCCCAGGCCGTAGTACTGGTTCATGATGGTGAACCACAGATCGCGGAGCTGGCGATCATTGCCGAGCGCGTCGTAGGCGACGTGCGCGTCGTTCAGGAAGACGCCGTCGCCGCCCAAGAGGACGATGGGCAGATCGTACGCGTCGTGATCGTGCGTACGCATCTCGCTCATGTACATCATCACGCAGTGGTCGAGCACCGTCCCGTCGCCCTCGGGGATCGCGTCGAGCCGCTGCGCGAGCTGCGCCGTCTTCTGGCCGAGCCAGCAGTTGATCGCCGCGAAATCGAGGTTGCTCTCCTCGACGACCGCGTAGCGGCCGCCCTCGTTCGTGCTGCCCAGGTTGCCCGGGCCGTGCTGGCAGGAGTGATAATGGAGGCTGCTGCCCTCCCGGTACTCGAGGCCCACCTTCGCGCGGACGTCCGCCGGGATGCACCGGTACTCGAACTCGGAGCGCGCGTCGTCGAGCATGTGGGTGACGACGCGGGTCACGTCGCATTGAATGGCCATGACGATGAGATCGATCATGACGTTCGCGTGATCGTCGTGCTTGTACTCGCCGGCCTCCGTGCTGTCGTTCTCGTTGAGCCCCTCCTGCTGTCCGGGCGGCTCTGGGACGACGCCGGGCTCGCGGATCGGGCTGCAGCCGAGGCTCCCTTGCCCCGGGGTCATCGTCGACTGGACGCGGGTCACGTTCTTCTCGATCGCGCGCAGCGAGTCCAGGTATTGCTGGACGATCTTGCGATCGTCCGAGCCGACCCGGCTCATGAGCGAGTTCGCGTCCGCGAGCACGGCGTCGATGACGCTCTTCTCGGTCGCCGCGCGGCGCTCCGCCTCGATCCTGGCCTGCTCGTCGGTCTGGCCGGGCACGGGCGCCGCGGGCGCCGCGCCCGCGCTGACGAGCGCGTCGAACACCGCCTTCGGGTTGACCGAGCGCTTGAGCGGCTCGCGCGGGCTCTTCCAGGAGACGGCCTGATTGTAGGCGTAGCTGCGCCCGTCGAAGAAGCCGGGCTTCACCCCGAGCCCCGTTTGCAGCGACGGGATGCGGGTCGCCTGCTCCGGGCCGGCCTTCTGGACGATGAGCTGGTCGACCGAGACGCCGTTGCCCACCCACTCGCCGAGGTCCTGCCCCGCGTCTCTCCCCAGCTGATCGGCGTCGACGCAGGTCGACAGCGCGGCGGCGCAGCGCGAATGGGACGGTTCTATGAACGGGTTCTGCTCCTTGCTCCAGGTGTAGTTGCCGAGGCGGCTTATCATGAGCATCTTCGACTTCACCGGCGCGAAGTGCTCGAGCACCCTCGGCAGCTTGAAATCGGCGCCCTTCAGCGTCTTGCCGAACGCGGGCGCCGTCTCCCACCAGTGGTGGGGCGCCCCGTTCGGGAAGGTGCAGAGCACGAAGCGCTTCGGCGTGCCGGGCTCCCCCGCGCGCGCCCGGCGCGGCGCGAGGCTCTCGAGAAACGGCAGCGCCAGGCAGACGCCCGCGCCGCGCAACAGGTTCCTGCGTGTCATCAAGCGTTTCATGTGCGCATCGCTCCTTCGTGACCGGTGTCCTTCGGCAAACGCGCCCGCGGCCTCACTGCGCCTCGCCCTTGCCTCCGCGGAGGCGGAAGGCGTCGCTGGTCACCACGTGCTTCACGAGATCCGCGAGCGTGCCGCTGTCCCAGCGCGCGGCGATCTCCCTGAACGTGGACGTGTCCGCGCCGGTCGGGCGCCGGCGCAGGGCATAGGTGAAGAGCTGCTCGGAGGGGCAGACCCCGAGCTGGGGGTCTGCCTGGAGCTTCGGCAGGAGGCCGGAGAAGTCCTGGAACTCCGTGTCCTCGAGCTTGCCTGTCGCGTCGATCGGATCGCCGTTCGGGTACTCGGTCCGGTAGGCGCCGATCGCGTCGAAGTTCTCGAGGCTCAGCCCGATGGGGTCGAGCAGGTCGTGGCAGCTCGCGCAGTCGGGCGACTCGCGGTGCTTCTCGAGCTTCGCGCGGACGTTGTCGACCGCGCCCGATCCGCTGCCCGGGGCGTCGAGCTCGGGGATGTCCACGTTGGCGGGCGGCGCGAGGGGCACGCAGAAGAGCTGCGCCAGGATCGTCTTCGCGCGGGACGTGGGCGAGGTGCGATCCGCGCGCGACGACAGCGTGAGGAACGCGGGGAGCGTGAGGAAGCCCCCGCGGACGCCCTCGGGGTCGCTCGCGGTGAGCGGCTCGAGCAGCGAATTCGCCGGGTGGGGCGCCGTGAGGAACTCGGACCACGGGCGCTCGCCGGTGGTGAATTCGGCGAAGTAGGCGTTCGCCTGATCGACCATCGCGCCCTTCACCTCGTCGTTCCAGAGCGGGAACAGGGACGCGTCGACGTTGTGGCTGGGGAGCGTGCGCGTGCCGAGCCACTGGCCGAAGAAGTTCTGGAAGAAGGCGGCGGTCTTCGGGTCGCCCAGCATCCGGTCCACCTGCTGCCGGAGCTCGTCCTCGGTGGCCAGGCGATCGCCCGCCGCCGCGTCGAAGAGCTCCTCGTCCGGGAGCGAGCTCCAGAGCAGGTACGAGAGGCGCGAGGCGATCTCGTAGCCGTTGAGGGCGCCCGGCGATCGCTCCGAATCGGGGCCCGCCTCGACCCGCAGGAGGAAATGCGGCGATGTCAGCAGGGTCCGGACGACGTGCTGCAGCGCCTCGACCGGCGACATCTCGAGGGTGCTCATCGCGTCCGCGTACTGCGCCGCGTACCGCTCGACCTCCGCCGCCTCGAGCGGGCGCCGGAAGGCGCGCAGCCCGAAGCGCTCGATGATCTCGCGCGCGCACCCGTCGCCCGCGCCCTGCGCCGGGTCGCACACGAGGATCTTCGCGCGCTGCGCCTCGTTCGAGAACGCGTCCTCGGCGAGCGTCTTGGCGGCGTCGTAATACCCCTGGACCAGGACCTGGGACAGGTTCGACAGCGCGCTGACGCTCGCGTCGAAGCCCTTGGCGCCGAAGGCCGGGAAGCCGTCCGCGGGCCTCAGGCGCGTTCCCAGGAGGTGGGCGACGGTGTTGTTGTACTCCGACGCCGTCATGTGGTGCAAAGGCATGCCGCCTGGCGCGGCGGAGGAGGCGTCTTGCTCCGGGGCGTCCTCGCCCCCGAGGATGCCAGTGCACGAGATGCTCAGGAGACACCCCCCGGCAGCGAGCCAGGGGCGCGCGAACACCCGGTCAAGTCTGAAGGTCATCGTCGTCTCCCGCGTGTGGAATCGGCAGATACCCCCTCGTGGCCGGAGCGCGCTGCGTTCGTGATCAAATCGACAGCACAGGCGCGCTAGGATCAGGCCGTGCTCTGTGCGCAGAAGACTACGGTGATGGTGTTGCTCCTCGGGCTGTCCGGGTGCGGAGCGGACGTGGAGATCGCGGTGGGTCGCATGAACCCGGCGCCCCCGGCGAGCGGCGGTGAGGCGGGCAGCGGCGGGGAAGGGGGCAGCGGCGGTGAGGCGGGCAGCGGTGGGGAAGGGGGCAGCGGCGGTGAGGCGGGCAGCGGCGGGGAAGGGGGTGTTGGTACGACTCCGTGTGATGCGCTGCCATCTCCCACACATCGGTACACGTTCGACGGTGTGGGAGCGGTCGTCGCCGATGCCGTCGGCGGTGCCGACGGCGAGATCCTCGGCGGCGCGAGCCTCGATGGCGGAGGGGGGCTCACCCTCGACGGCGAGGACGATTATGTCGATTTGCCCTCGGGGCTCCTCTCGGGCCTGCGCGATGTCACCGTCATGGCCTGGGTCGCCCGGGACGGTGGAGGCGCCTACCTGCGCATCATCGACTTCGGCCTCGGCAGCGGGGGCGAAGATCCCGTCGAGGGCGACGGGAGCGTGGGAGAGTCCTACCTGGTCATCACCCCGTCGACGGGCTTCGACCCGCGGGGGGTCGCCGCGCTCGCGAGCGACAGCGGCGCGGCGGGCGAGGTGGCGATCCCCACCGCGCCGACGCTCGACGACGGCGAGATCCATCAGGTCGCCGTCGTCTTCGACGGCGCGGCCGCGTCCCTCGCCCTCTACCTGGATGGCGCGCTCCTCGGCAGCGCGCCGGTCGGCTTTCCGCTCTCGGCGATCCAGGACGTGAACAACTGGCTCGGGCGGTCCCAGTTCGATCAGGACCCGTACTTCGGAGGGCGCTACGACGAGCTGCGCATCTACGGCGAGGCGCTGGCCGGCTGCGCGATCGAGGCCGCGTGGACCGCCGGTCCGGATCGGCCGTGACGCTCAGAAGGCCAGCGCGAGGCCGAGGCGGGCGCTGAGACCTGCGGCCGGGGGGCGATAGACGGTCCCCTCGAGGTTCTCCACGACGAAGCGGGGGCGCTGCAGCGGGACGAGGGCGTGCAGCGCCCCCTCGACCTTCAGCGGAGCGGCGACGCGCCACTCGATCAGCGTCCCGAGGCCGGCCGCGAAGATCGGCGCCGTGCGGGTGAAGGCCTCGTCGACGTCGCGCCCCCGGGCGAGGAGCCAGTGCTGGCGGCCGAGCGCGCAGACGTACACGCCGAGGGGACGGCCGAGGGCGCGCGCGCACGCGTCGGCCTCGAGGAACCAGAGCCGGAACTCGGCGCCCGCGTTCAGCCCGGCGATGCGGCCGGAGCTCGACGGCACCACGCCGGCCGCCGCGTCCGCGCGGAGCCAGCCGACGCGGATCCCGCCGCCCGCGGCGACCCCGACGCCGATCGCCGGGACGAGCGCCTGCTCGACCTGCGCGCCCAGCCAGAGCGCCCCCTCCACGCCGCGCTCGTCCGGCGGCGGCCGGCTCGCGGCGGGCGGCGGCCGGCTCGCCGCAGGCGGCGGGCTCCGCGGCGCGCGGCCCCGCGCGGGCGGCGGCGGGCGCGGCGCGGCCGCTCCGTCGCCGCCGCTCGCCGGAGGTTGCGCCGGCTGCGCGGCGGCGTTCCGCGCGGCCGCGTCGGGGTCGATCGACATCGCCACGATCAGCGCCGCCGCCCGCGCCATGGCCGCGCAGTCGTCGCCGTGGATCGCGCGCTCGCCGGGCACCGGCGCGCGGATGCGCAGATCGAGCCGGAGGCGCGCGCCGCCCTGGCGGGCGACGGCGATCTCGACCGCGATCGGCTGGCGCTGCGCCGACGTTCCCAGCAGCCGGTCGATCTCGCTCCGGACCTCGTCGGCCGGCGGGCACCCGTCCGGCGCTTCCCAGCGCAGATCGATGGTGCGCGCCTCGGCGGACGCCGCGCGCGCGCGGGCAGGCAGCAGCCCCGCCGCGACGATCAGCGCCTGCAGGGCCGACGGGGCCCAGGCCGCTCTTGAGACGTGCACCCGCGCACTCTACTCCTCCTGCCCGCACGCGGCGCGCACGCGCGTCGCGAGCGGCGAGCCCGGGCTCTGCGCCAGGAGCTTCGCCGCGATCGCCCTGCCGGCCGCCGCGCGGCCGGAGCGGCAGAGCGCGATCGCGCGCGAGGCCTCGCGCTCGGTCGAGAGCACGCCCCTCGGGTAGCGGCTCCCGTGCTCGTTCAGCTTCGAGAGCGCCTGCGCGAACTGGCCCGCCTGCAGCGCCTGCTGCGCGTCGCGCAGCAGCGCGATCTCGGCGTCGAGCCCCTCGCCGCCCGGCCTCGCGGCGGCCGCGGCCGGCGCCGGCGCGCGTGCCGCCGGCCCGCGCGACGCGACCGCGGCGCCGGCCTGGGCGGGGGCGCTGGCCGCGGGCGCGGCGCTGGCCTCGGCGGGGCCGCTGGCCGGGGGAAGGGCGTTCACCCCGGCGGAGGCGCTGGCCTGCGCGGCGGCCCCGCTCTCGGCGGAGGCGCTCTCTTCGGCAGGGGCGCTGGCCTCGGCGGGCGGGCGCGCCTCGTCGCCCGGCGCGCCGGAGGGCGCTCCGGCGCGCGGCGCTCCGGGCGTCGGGGCCGCGAGCCTCGGCGCTTCCGCCGCGTGCGGCGCGGGCGCCTCGACCGACGCCGGGAGGTAGAGCGCTGCGCCCGTCGCGAGGCCCACGATCAGCGTCGCGAGCCCGATCTTCAGCGGGGCGCCGAGCAGCGTGACGGCCGCCCCCTTCGCGACCGCCGCGCTCGCGCCCGCGGCGGCGGAGCCGACCGCGTGCGCCGCCGCCGCGCCGCTCGCGGCGCTTCCGGCCCCGGCGCTCACCGAGCCGACCGCGCCGGCCCCCGCGGCGCTCTTGGCGCTCGCGGTCACGGCCGTGGCCGCCGCCCCGGCGAGGCCGAGCCTCGCCCACACGGCCGCGCGCATCCGCCGCCGATCGTCGTCGGTCGGCTCGTCCTCGTCGCGGAGGGCGTTCAGGAGCGCCCGCTCCCCAGGCCCCAGCTCATCCATCGCGGCCTCCTCGGATCCTGGCGTGGTGGCGGCGCACCGCGTCGGAAAATGCCTGTCGGGCGGCCCTCAGCCGCGCATATACGGTGTTGATGTTCACGCCGATACCCTGAGCGATCTCCGTCGCCGGCATCTCTTCCAGCTCGGCGAGGAGGAGCACCACGCGCTTCTCCTCGTCGAGCGACGCAAGGAGGTCGTGCGCCACGCGCGCGGCCTCCGCCCTCGTCATGGCCTCGTCGGGGCTGAGGTTGCTCGGCCCCGCGAGCAGCTCCGGATCCACCGTCTCTCCCGTCCCGCGGTGGGCGGGGCTCTTGCGGCGCAGCGATCTCCGGTGCGTCTGCACGACGTTGACCACGATCCCGAAGACCCACGTCTTCAGCGACGAGCGGCCCCGGAACTCCGGGAGCCGCCGGTGCACGACCACGAACACCTCCTGGCACACGTCCTCGTGCGCGGAGGCGTCCACGCCGAGGCGGCGCACGGTCCGCCAGACGAAGGGGAACATCTCCTCGTACACCTCCGCGAAGTCGAGCGGCGCGCCCTGGAGGCTGGCCGCGGCGACGGCGGAGACCGCGCCGGCGGGCGGCGGGGTCGACGGAGCGACCGCCGCGCGGGCGGTCACTGGCTGCACCTCTCCGCGTGGGGCAGGGAGACGTAGAGCTCGCCGAGCGCGGTGAGCTCCCCGCTCGCGCCGAGCAGGTCCACGTTGGGGATCGCGTCGGTCCGCCCGGAAAACCAGGCGTAGCGGAAGACGTCGGGGTCCGATTCGAGGAGGGGCACCGCTTCTCGCATGTACGCCGCCTGGGCTTCGGGCGACCGATCCGCGCCGTCTCCGCACGAGAACTCGGTCAGCCAGATCGGGCGCCGGTAGCGTTTGAGCTCGCCGAGGTACCACTCGAGCGCCGGCCTGTCGCAAGCGTACCAGTGCGCCGCGATGAAATCGACGCGGCAGCCTTCGCACGCGGCGAAGAAGGCGTCGAGGTACGCGAACGGATCGGTCTCGTGGCAGCCGCCGCCGCAGAAGTTCACGGCCGGCGAGACGAGCTTCAGCCCCTTCTCGTCGGCGATCTCCTCGAGGTCTGGCCACAGAGCCGCGGCCTCGGCGGCGGAGAGGTTGGCCTGAGCGAAGAAGTTCGGCTCGTTGAACGCGAGCAGGTACTTCGCCCCGCTCGGGATCGCCGCCTTGACCTGGTCGGCGTCGAAGCGGCCGCCCCAGACCATCGGTACGAAGTCGACGCCCAGGTCGACGTAGGCGCCTCCCCGGAGCGCCTCGTCGGGGACGGTCGCCCAGTTGTACCACCAGCCGACGCTGGCCGAGAGGGCCGAGAGGTCGGCGACCGAGTGGTAGCCGTACCCGATGCCCCGCTTGCACGGGCGCCCCGCGGCCGCTCCGCCGCCGTCGCCCGCGCTGCCGCCGTCGCCCGCGCTGCCGCCGTCGCCGTTGCTCCCGCCGTCGCCCGCGCTGCCGCCTGTGCCGGCGCTGCCGCCTGTGCCGGCGCTGCCGCCTGTGCCGGCGCTGCCGCCGTCGCCGCCGCCCGCGCTGGCGCTGTCCCCCGCACCGGCGCCGTGCCCTGCCGCGCTGCCGGTGCTGCCCGGGCCCACGAGGCCTGCGCCGCCATCGCCCGCGCCGGTCGCTGCTGGGACGTTTCCTGCGCCACCCTCGCCGTTCGCGTCCTGGTGGAAAGATTCCCCCACGCAGGCGACGGACAGGAGGATCCCGAGCAGAGGGCTGATGCCGCACAGAAGGGCTTTGGGGTCTCGACGCATGGCTCGAGGGGGCTGGTGGCCGGAGCCGCCGCGTTCCGTGATGAAAAGTGGAGGGATGGGGATGTGGGGCTCATCGGGCGGCGATCCGTGGGCTGGCGTTTCTGGGCGTACGGGGGGATCATCACGGCTGCGCACCACGGCCGACAGCTCGCACCTCCGCGCGCTTGACGGCTGCGAGGAGCGCGCCGAGGAAAACCGGATGACACCCCCTCGCTGGCTTGCCGCGCTTGCGGCGCTCACCCTTCCTTTGGCGGTCTCGGCGACGGCCCTGACCCAGGACGCCGCTCCCCTCCCGCCGCCGCCTCCTCCTCCGGAACCGCTCCCGTCTGCCTCCGCGCAACCAGCGCCGCCGCCGCCTGCGCCCACGCCGTCGCCGTCGCCGTCCCCGCCGCCGGTCCCGCCGGCGCCGGCGCCGCCGCCTGCGCCTGCGCCCACGCCGATCCCGTCGCCGTCGCCGCCGCCGGTCCCGCCCGCGCCGGCGCCGCCGCCCGCAGCGCCGGCGCCGCCTCCGGTCGCGCCCGCGCTGCCTCCGCCGGTCGCGCCCGCGCCGCCGGTCGCGCCCACGCCTCCATATTCGCCGACACCGCCGTACTCGCCCGCGCCGCCGTACTCGCCCGCGCCGCCGGTGGGACCCGCGCCCGCGCCGCCGCCGGTCGCGCCCGCGCCGCCGCCGCCCGTCGCGCCCGCGCCACCGGCCGCCCCGCGTCCGCCCCGGAGCCAGCCGGCGCGTCCGAGCGCTGCGCCGCCCCCGGTGGCGGGCCCGGTGACCGTGGACGAGCCGGAGCCTTCACCGGCCGAGCCGGAGGAGAAGGAGCAGGACAAGGAGCCCGGCGACAAGGAGCCCGAGGACGAGGACCGGGACGGCGTCCGGCTCCGGTATGGCAGCACGCTCGGCGGCGGGATCATCAAGGCGCCGACGGGCACCGGCGGCGTCTTCGCGTGGACCGGCCGGCTCGGCCTCCAGATCAATCACCTGTTCGGGATCTACTACCAGAACACCCCCATGCTGACGCTCACCCCCGAGAGCACCGACAACAGCGCGGGGTTCGACGCCGGGTTCATCGATTACAACTCGCTCCTCGCGAGCTTCACCTTGTTTCATGTCCTCGACTTCGGCGCGGGCCCATCCATGGACTACGTGGCCGTCGCGAGCTGCGGCGCGACGCTCGCGGGCCTCGAGTCGGGCGCCGGCTGCGCCAGCACCTCGGACTGGTACTTCGGCGCGCACGCGCGGGGCGCCCTCATCCTCGGCGGCCTGTCCGGCGACGGGCCGCGGCGCAGCGGGTTCGCCCTGGCCGCCGAGCTCCACCCGGTGTTCATGCCCGAGGCCACGACCTTCACCTTCACGCTGGGGCTCGGCGGAGAGTGGTATTGACGAGCGCGAGCCCCGCTCGCTAGCCGCCGTCTCTCAGGCCCGTCGCCGATTCAGGGAGTGCGCAACCCCAAGAACGGCGCGATGATGCGCCCCGGACGACCATCCAGGCGAGAGGGCCGCGCTCGGCCCTCGCACGGCGCGCGACGGGAGTGGGCTTGGTGCAGACGGCAGCTGGCGACCCTGAAGAGATCTTGTGCATCGATCCGCGGCCGCTGATCGAGGCCCTGGACGACCCCGCGCTCGTCATCGACGCGCGGGGCGCCATCCGGTGCAAGAACGAGCCGCTCGAGCGGCTCCTCGCGGGTCCGGGGGCGCCGATCCTGCCGCTGTCGCCGGAGGGCGATCGCGTGCTCTTGCCTCCGTCCCCCGCGGCCGTCGACCTCGCCCGGATCCAGGCGCTCCTCTCGGGCGAGATCGACCGCGCCGAGATCGAGCTGCCGGGCGACGGCTCCGGCGCGCCGCGCTGGGCGCTCCGCGGGCTCTCCTGCTCGATCGGCGGCGGCCGCTGCGCGCTGCTCCGCCTCATCGACCTGGACGAGCGCCGCGCCCGGGAGCACCAGCGCCGCTGCGCGCAGGTGATCGCGTCGATGCAGCTCGGCTGCACGTTCCTCACCCTCGACGACCCGGCGGATGACCGGTCGCTCCGGTACATCTACAGGAACCCCGCCGCCGAGCGGATCTCGAGCAGGCCCACGGCGGCGATCGTCGGCCATACCATGGACGAGAGCGTCCCCAGCCTGCGCCGGGTCGGCCTTCCGCAGCGCTACGCGGAGCAGATCCGCAGCGGCCGCGCCGCCGAGACCGAGGTGGTCTTGCCCGCGGAGGAGGGCTCGCGCGCCTTCACGACGTGGTCGTTCCCCCTGGGCGAGCGGTGCCTCGCCGTGCTCTACGAGGACGTCACCCAGCGCCGGGCGACCGAGGCGTCGCTCGAGGGCACGCGCGTCCTCCTCGACGCCATCATCGACAACCTGCCGCTCCTGCTCTTCGTCAAGGAGGCCGCGGAGCTGCGCTACGTGCGGGTGAACCGGAGCTTCGAGGAGTTCCACGGCCACGCGCCGGGAGAGCTGATCGGCAAGCGCGTCAGCGACTACTTGCCGGAGGAGCTGGCGGCGAAGATCGACGCCGATAGCCGCGCCGTCCTCGCGGGGGGCGTGCCGGTCGAGATGCCCGAGATCCACGTCTCCTCGTCGCGCCTCGGGCCCCGCATCGGCCACGCCCGCTGGATCCCCATGGAGGCCGCCGGGGGAAAGGGCCGTTATCTCCTCGGGATCATCGAGGACATCACCGAGCGCAAGAAGATCGAGGACGCCAAGCGCCACGAGGCGATCCTCCTCGAGACCCAGCGGCGGCTCCTCGAGCTGATCCAGGAGCTCTCGACGCCGAGCATCCCCATCCACCCGGGCATCCTCGTCGTCCCGCTCGTCGGCCAGATGGATAGCTCCCGCGGCGCTCAGCTGATGGAGTCGCTCGTCCGCGCGGTCGAGCGGCACCAGGCCGAGTTCGTGATCATCGATATCACCGGCGTCACCTCGGTGGACACCGCGGTGGCGAGCCACCTGCTCCAGGCGACGCGCGCCGCGCAGCTCCTCGGGGCCGAGTGCAGCGTCGTCGGCGCTTCGCCCGGCGTCGCGCGCACCGTCATCGATCTCGGCATCGAGCTCGGCCAGCTCTCCACGCACCGGGACCTTCAGGCCGGGTTCCGGTACGCGCTGGCGCGGAAGGGGTATGCGATCAAGCCGCGCGCGGCGCGGAGGGCCTGAGGCGCGGACTGGTCCGCGCGCGGCTCGCGGGCCCGCCTCCGCGGTGATTACGGCGCCTGCCTCACCGCAGCGCCGCGCGCAGCGCGCGGACGGCCTGGCTCTGCGTCGGCTGCTCGAGGAAACCCGCGAGCCACGCGGGGTCGAGCTCGGGAAGGAACGCGCTCCGCGCGCGGGGCTCATACCGCCCGTCCGAGAGCGCAAAGACGCGGAGGCCCTCCTCGCGATCCCACATCCAGACCTCCGGGACGCCGAGCCCTCGATAGATCTCGAGCTTGTCGAGACCTCCGTGCGTCCAGACGACCTCGATGGCCAGGTCCGGAACCTCCTTGTTCGTCTCGCCGACGATGTAGCACTCGTCCGGCTCGGCCCCGCGCTCCTTCGGCGCGTTGCGGAGCGTCCACGCGCCGTATCCGCTGAGCTCGATGCCGCGCTCGTCGCAATAGGCCTCGAGGAGCCGCGCGATGGTCGTTTTGACGCCCTCGTGACTGCGAGACGGGCTCATCAGCTCGATCGCTCCGTTCAGGTAGTACATGCGCACGCCGGCCCGGTCCCCTCGTACGGCGAGGAGGATCTCGTAATCCTTCCACGTCATGCCGTGGAGGATGACGTGCTGGTCGCTCTCCTCGTGACGGGGCCGCGGTCGCTCGGCCTCGGATACGGCGTGCGTCGGGACAGACTGCATGCGCAAGAAGATACTCGACGATGGAGCCGGCGGCGAGCCGCGCCATGCCGCCCTGCGGCTCCGTCGACGCGCGCGGCCGGGCGTCAGCGCTTCCCTTCGAGCGCGTGGATGGCGGGCCGGTCGCTCTCCCGATCGTCACCTTGCGCCCCGCCCCGGCCGCCGCGGTGATATCCACGACCGCGCACCGCTCGGGTCCCGACGGCCGCCCGCCGGCCCTCGGCGAAACCTTTGCGGATCGCCCGTGTCCAAGGAGACGTGATGCGCTCGACCCCCCGCCCGATCTTCTCCGCCCTCGCCGCCGCGATGGGGCTCTCCCTCGCGGCCTGCGCCGCGGCTCCTCCGCCCGCGGCGCACGCGCCCGTCCCGCCGGGCGACGCCCGCGCGGCGACCCCGCCGCCGCCTCCGCTCCCCGAGCAGGAGGCCTTCGCCGTCCACGGCACGCTCAAGGACGAGTTCCTGCCGCTCCTCAAGCAGGCGCCGTTCGACCCGAAGGCCGCGCTGGTCCCCCCGGTGCCGGCCGGGGTGCCCGCCCCGCCGGCCGCCTGCGCGGCGTTCGCGCGGCGCGCGCCCGTCGCGCCCGCGCGGCCCTGCGGCGATGTCGGGGGCGCCCTCGACGCGCTCGACGCCGCGCTCGCCGAGGAGGACGCCGCGAAGCGCGACGCGCGGCTCGCGGGGGTCGAGGCGTGCGCGGGCCTCGAGGCGGGGCTCGCGCGCGCGCTCCGGGCCGAGCTCGCGCCGGCCGCGTGCGGCGACGCCATCGCCGTGCCGTACCTCGAGGCGCCGCCCGCCACGCTCAAGGGCGACCTCTACCAGGTGCTGCTCGGCCTCACGCTCTCCGCCCGGCTCGCGCGCACCGCGACCGAGCCGCCCGCGCTGCGGCCGCCCTACGACGTCCAGCGCGTCGTCGCGTTCACCAAGGGGCCGCTCTTCACGTGGGTGACCGACCAGGCCCGCGCGATCGAGGATCTCGGGCGGCTCGGGATCGAGCTGCCGTTCTACGCCAAGGGCATCGTCGCCGTGGAGTCCGGGCGGGCCGACATGCGGCTCGTCGAGGCGGTCAGGTCGGCGCCGCTGCCCGACGCCATGCGGAAGGACGCGGAGCTCAGCAACGTGTACTACGGCGAGCTCGACCAGCTGCTGGAGCCCTGGAAGAGCCGCGGCCGCGACGCCGCGCTGGTCGGCCTGCGCGAGCTCTCGTCGGTCGGCGTGATCCGCGACGACCGCGTCGACGGGGCGCGCGCGATGCTCTCGCGCCTCTACGGCGGCCGCCGCGTCGACGCGCTCGACGCGCTGGAGCTGCCGCCGCTCCCGGCGGCCGCGCCCGCGTCGGCCGTCGAGCGGCTCGCGGCCCGGCTGCCGACGTATTACGCGGGCCGCCTGATCCCGGCCGAGACGGCGGCGCGGCCCGAGCTCCTGCGCGTCCTGGTCGGCCGCGGCGTCCCGCTGCAGCACCGCGCGGCGCTGCGCGCTGCCGAGCTCTCGCCCGAGGCGCGGCAGCTCTACGCGCGGGCGCGGATCGAGCTCGGCCGGCTGTACTGGCGCGCCGTGGACTTCGACCAGGCGACGGCGCTGCTCTCCGCGTGGCCCGACGGCGCCGCGCGCCCGCCCGAGGCGACGATGCTGCTCGCGCTCGCCCTCGGCCTGCGCAACGGCCCCGAGGACGCGGCGCTCATGATGCGGCGGGCGCCGCTCACCGGGCTCGGCCTGGGCGATCTCGCGGCGCTCGACTGGGTGGCCCGCGCGAAGCCGGCCTCGCCGTACGCGGGCATCGCGGCGTACGACGCGGCGCTGATCAAGCAGATCGCGGCGCCGCAGGGCGCGGATCCGAGCTACTGGGCCGACGTGGCCGCGCGCTTCCGCGAGGCGCAGGCGCTCCTCGCGGGTCCGCTCGCGAAGGCGGCGGAGGAGCGGGCGCGGGCCGCGGAGGAGATCGGGCGGGCGCCGCGCTGAGGCGGGGGCGCCGAGGCGCAGGCGTCGAGGTGCGGGCGGCTGCGCCGCGGGCGTCGAGGCGCGGGCGCTGCCCCGCGCGGAGGAGAGGACCCCGGCGGGCTGCCCTCAGGGGGCGGCCTCGCCGCGCGGCTTGTACTCCGTGATCTGGCCGGTCGCGACGAAGCCTACCTGGGCGTAGAGGCCCAGCCCGTCGGCCGATGCCTGGAGGATGGCCAGCCGGAGCCCGGCCGCGCGCGCGTCGAACAGCGGGCGCAGCGTCAGCGCGCGGCCGATCCCCCGCCGCCGGTGCGACGGGAGGGTCGAGATGTTGTACAGGCCGGCGACGCCGCCGCCCACGGCGAGCTCCGAGGTCGCCACGGGCGTGTCGTCGAGGTAGCCGACGTAGAGCCATAGCGGCGCGTCGTCCGACAGGAGCGCCGGGGCGGCGATCTCGTAGAACTGCGCCACGTAGGGATCGGGCGGGGTCCAGTTGGCCGCGAGGAGGCGCGCGAAGTCGCGCAGCTGCGCCGGGGTCCTGACGCGCGCGATCTCGAGGCCGCGCGGCGGCGCGGGATCGGCGGGGACCGCGTGGAGATCGGCGGCCATGGCGACCTCCGACTCGGCGGCCTCGAGGCCCGCGGCGCGGAGGAGATCGCCGAGGTTCTCCGGCTCGTCCGCGGGGCCGACCCACCACGAGAAGGGGCGGCCGGCGCGGCGGAAGTGGTCGATGGCCTGCGCCACGCGGGCCTCTGCCGTCGCGGCGTCGAGGCGGGCGCGGAGGACGAAGTTGAAGGTGTCGCAGGGGAGCCCGGAGTCGACGAGGACGAGGCCGGCGTCGCGCGCGACGTGGGCGCCGGGGAGATGCTGCTGCGCCCAGCTCGAGTGGACGGCCAGGTTGTCGTCCGCGGCCGCCGCGAGCTGCTTCGCCGGGATGCCGGCAAGCGAGGTCAGGGTCATGGGGGGGCCTTCATGACACGAAACGACGGGGCTGTGCCATGTCGCGCTGGGTCTCTGCGGCGCCCTGGAGCGGAGCCGGTTCCCGACCGGCCAGCGCGCCGAGCATGGCCGCTCCTCGAAGGAGCTCATGACGGCGGCGCGCGTGTCTCGTCCGTGCACGACATCCTCTTCGATGGGGGAGAGGAGCCCGTATCCAGGAGGCGTGTGCCAGCCGTGCCCACGTCCAGCCGGCCCGGCGAGTGCTGCGCGGGGGCAGAGGGGGCGCAATGAGCGGCACGAACGTGGTTCGCCTGGAACATGCGAAGCGCCGGCGCGGCGGCGATCCGCCGGTGTCGGAGGTCTCCGGCGTGGTGCTCGTCGACAACATCGCCCACGACAAGCAGGTGCTCATCCATTATCGGGACGCCGCCGGAGAATGGCGCGTCGCCCCGGCCAGGTACGACTCCGCGCCGCCGTGGGGCTCTCCCGAGCGGTGGGTGTTCTCCGGGATCTTCTATCCTGCCGACTACCCCGAGCCGGCGCGGTTTGCGATTCAGGTCGTCGCCGCCGGGCGCGAGCACTGGGACAACAACGGACAGCACGATTACCTGCTCGATCGCGACGGGATCGTGTTCGGCGACGCGCCGCGCTTCGGCGTCGATCGTCTCCAGCGCATCGTCGAGTTCGTGGGCTGGCGATACCACATGGACGTGATAGGGATCCAGGAGGCCATGCCGATCGCCGGGCGGGGCCACGTCTTGCGGTACAAGGTCACGATCGGGCGGAGCGTGGGACCGGGCCGTTACGCCCATGCGCGCTGCGTGGGCATCGCTATCCGCGGGTCGGACGTCAGCGTCCTGGGTTATACGGAGTGCGAGTCCATTCCTGCGGTCGAGCTGATCAAACCTTGACAGGGCGCCTCGGGCCGGCGCGCGCCACGGCGCTGGCCGGCCCGCGAGGCGCGCCGAGCGCGCGAGCTCCCGGCGGCGGATCTCAGGGGGAACCGCCGGCGCCGCCTGTGCCGCCGGTGGCTCCCGCCCCACCGGTAGCTCCCGCGCCGCCGGTGCCCGCATCGCCGCCTGCGCCGCCGGCGCCAGGGCCGCCACCGGTGGCACCCGCGCCCGCATCGCCGCCTGCGCCGCCAGCGCCCAACTCTCCGCCTGCACCCGTAGCGCCGCCCGAGCCCGTAGCGCCGCCCGCGCCCGTAGCGCCGCCCGCGCCCGTAGCGCCGCCCGCGCCCGTATCGCCGCTGGCGCCGCCGTCGCCATTGCCTCCAGGGCCGTTGCCGCCCGCGCCGCCCGTCGGAGGATCCAGGATCGGGCCCGGGTTCAGCACACCCCCGCCCATCGCGGCGAGGTCATAGACGCGGTACGTCGCGAAGTAGACCCCCACCGGCTTGAGCACGACGCCGGAGCCGATCACGACGCCTCCTGCCGGACCGATTCCCAGGTTCCAGCCGCCGACGCTGACGATATCCCAGGTGATCTTCTGGAACACGGGATAGGCGGAGATGCGCGCGTACGCCGCCGTCGGGACGAAGTAGACCGAGCTCGCCTGAAGCGTGACGTTCTGGCTCACGCTGAACCCAACCGCCGCGGAGATGTCCGAGAGCGTCGGCGCGCAGCCGCCTGGTATGCCCAGCATAGCGCCGTTCAAGGGCGCCTCGCTGCTCGGCATGTTCGACGAGGGCTGACCGTTGGAGGGCGCGCCGTTTCCCGGCATGTTCGACGAGGGCTGGCCGTTCCAGGGGGCGCCGTTGCCCGGCATATTCCACGAGGGCTGGCCGTTCCAGGGGGCGCCGTTGCCCGGCATGTTCCACGAGGGCTGGTCATTCCAGGGGGCGCCGTTGCCCGGCATGTCCCACGAGGGCTGGCCGTTCCAGGGCGCGCCGTTTCCCGGCATGTCCCACGAGGGCTGGCCGTTCCAGGGCGCGCCGTTGCCCGGCATGTTCCACGAGGGCTGGTCATTCGAGGGCATGCAGCCGCCCGGCATCCACCACGCAGGCTGGCAGTCCTCGGGGGAGCGGCTGCCCGGCGCGCCTGGCGCTCCAGGACCGAGCGGTGCGCCCGGCGCGGAGGAGGTGCCAGGCGCGCCCGGCGGGAACAGCGTGCCAGGTACGCCCGGCAGCTCGTTGAGGGGAGGAAATCCCGGGATGCCCAGCGCGCCCGGCGCGGGCTGGTTGCCCGCGGACGGGAAGGTGCCCGTGGCGGTCCCCTCGATGCTCACGGTGGGCTCGACGCTCGACGACACGGCGAGCTCGAGCGTCCGCGGGCCGAACCCCTCCGACACGCTGAGCAGGTGGGCGGCATCCTCCCAGTGATACGTCTCCGGGAGCACCGTCACATTCGCGATGATCAGGCCGTGACAGAGGGCCTGGCGCGCCTCGCCGGTGCCGGCGCGCTCGCCGCCGCCGTCCGCGGGCCCCGGCGCCTCGCGCGGGCCCACGCAGGTGAGGGATGGAACGAGCGTCACCGCCATCGCGAGCGCAATCTTTACGTCGGGTGCAAACATCCTTGAACCTCGGGGTGCCGTGAGAACCGCAATGAGCCGAGCTACCCAGGCGTGGAGAGCTCCAGAGAGCGATCGCCTCCGCGGCGCTCCTGCGCCGCGCGAGGCCGCTCCTCCGGAGACCGGTGTTCACGGCGCAGACGCCGGCTCACGGAGCGCCGCGTGGGGCCGGATCCCTGGAGAGCGAACCGCTCGATGAGCACAGGAGGCCTATGCGACCATTTGCCATGCAAGAAGCGGGGAATGCCGGGTCGAGCTCGCATGTGGGCGCCGCCCCGAGATCCCGCGCATGCGCGGAGTTCGATGGACCGTCGCTTGCCGCCTCCCCGCCCGCGTGACCGGCGCGCTCACGGGGGCCAGGCCGGCGCCGCGAGAGCCCGAGCCATGACCGCGCACGAGGTGCGAGCGAGACGAGCATGAGAGAGCCTGCTGCTGTCGTGAGGGCCGCTATCGTGGCCTGTGCGATCCTCACCCCCATCGCCTGCGCGCAAACCGTCGATCCGCAGCGCGAGGCGCCTCCCGACGGGGGCTCCGGGGCGACCCTCGGCGCCGCGGTGCAGCGGGCCAACGGAGGTGGATGGCTGATCACCCAGGCGCTCGACTTCAACGCCGACGGTATGGCCGACGTGCTCTGGAACGAGCCCGAGCGGAGCCTCGTCGCCATATGGTTGATGGAGGGGAACCGGCTGCTCGCGCCCGGGCCGTTCATCCCGGGGCCGGTCGGCGACGGCTGGTTCGCCAAGACGAGCGACTTCAACGCCGACGGCATGGGGGACGTGCTCTTTCGCCACGAAGAACAGGGGGCGATGGCGGTATGGCTGATGGACGGAAGCCAGCTGCTCGCGCCGGGGCCGATCCTCCCGGGGCCGGGGGGCAGCGGCTGGTTCGCCAGGGCGATCGACTACAACGCCGACAACATGGCGGACGTGCTCTGGAGCCACGCGGAACGGAGCATCATGGCCGTGTGGCTGATGGAAGGCACACGTTTGCTCACGCCGGGGCCGTTCATCCCCGGGCCTCTCGGCGACGGCTGGGACGTCGCCGCCGTGGGGGACTTCAACGCCGACGGCATGGCGGACGCCGTCTGGCGCCATGTCGAGCAGAACCTGATCGCGGTGTGGCTGATGGAAGGCACTCACCTGCTCGCGCCAGGGCCGCTGATCCCGGGGCCTCTCGGCGATGGCTGGGTCATCGCCTGGGGCGCCGACTTCAACGGCGATGGCATGGCGGACGTGCTCTGGAACAACGCCGAGCAGAACCTGATGGCGGTGTGGCTGATGGACGGCAGCCAGCTGCTCGCGCCGGGGCCGTTCATCCCCGGGCCCGTCGGCGACCGCTGGGTGGCGCGCACCGCGGCCGACGTCAACCTCGACGGCATGGCCGACGTGGTCTGGCAGCGGGGCGAGGCGAGCGAGATGGCGGTGTGGCTGATGGAGGGGAGCCAGCTGCTCGCGCCGGGGCCGGTGATCCCCGGGCCCTACGACGGCGGCTGAGCGCGACGCATGCGCCGGTGACAGAAGGGGTGCGTATGCGAGGCCTCATGAGGGTGCTGGAGCGTCTGGGTGCCGCCTCTGGGGTCCTCGTCGCGCTGGGCTGCGCGCAGGGCGCCGGCCAGCGAGACCGGGGGCCGCGCGCCCTGGAGCCCTCGGGAGCGTCGCTCGGCGCCGCGGCTCAGCGCGCGAACGGCAGCGCATGGAAGGCCGTGCAGGCCGCCGACTTCAACCTCGATGGCATGTCCGACGTGCTCTGGGGCGACGAAGAGCAGAACCTGGTGGCGGTGTGGCTGATGGAGGGAACTCGGCTGCTCGCGCCAGGCCCAGCCATCGCGGGGCCGCTCGGCGACGGCTGGGTCGCCGTCGCGGCGGCTGACTTCAACCAAGACGGCATGGCGGACGTGCTGTGGAACAACCACGAGCTGAACCTGGCGGCGGTGTGGCTGATGGAGGGAACTCGGCTGCTCGCGCCGGGCCCATTCATCCCGGGGCCGATCGGCGACGGCTGGGTCGTGCCCTCGGCGGCCGACTTCAACCACGACGGCATGGCGGACGTGCTGTGGAACAACCCCGAGCAGAACCTGATGGCGGTGTGGCTGATGGAGGGAACTCGGCTGCTCGCGCCGGGCCCGTCCATCCCGGGGCCGATCGGCGACGGCTGGGTCGTCGTCCCGAACCTGACCGACCACGGCCGCGACAGCATGGCCGATGTGGTCTGGAACAACCCCGAACAGAACCTGATGGCGATCTGGTTGATGGAAGGAAGCCACCTGCTCGCGCCCGGGCCGCTCATCCCCGGTCCGGCCGGCGACGGCTGGAAGGCGCTCGCGGTCGGCGACGCCAACTTCGACGGGATGGGGGATGTCGTCTGGGACCATCAGGAGCAGAACCTGACGGCGGTGTGGTTGATGGATGGAAGTCAGCTGCTCGCGCCGGGGCCGGCGATCCCGGGGCCGGCCGGCGATGGATGGGTCGTCGTCGCGGCGAACGACTTCAACGGCGACGGCGAGGCGGACGTGCTCTGGACGAACCCCGAGCAGGGGCTCTCGGCCATCTGGCTGATGGACGGGAGCCGGCTGCTCGCGCCGGGGCCGTCGATCCCGGGACCCCCGTGACGTGATCGTTGTTCTAGCGCCGCGCCGTCACTTGGCCGGCACGAATCGCAGGGACGCGAGGCGCACCAGCTCGCCCGCGCCGCCGGTCACCTTCAGATACACCTCGTGGGTGCCCTCGGTGGGCTTCACGTCGCACGTGGTGGTCTCCCACTTGTCCCAGTCGCCCGTGTCGGGGATGTTGCAGGTGCCGATGGCCGAGCCGCCGGCCAGCGGATCGATCCAGACCTCCACGGCGCCGCCTTGGCCGGCGCTCGAGGCCTTCAGCTCGATCGCGTTCGCGTGGACGCCGCCGCTGCCCAGGTCGACGCTGCCGTACATGGCCCAGTCGCCGTTCTCCAGCCCGTCCAGCACCGGACCCGCCTTCTTGCTCGACGCGACGCTGGCGCCCGACTGCTGGTTCGCCTCCGCGGCCGGGATCCAGGTGAACCCGTCCCGGTACGTGAACAGATCGAAGTCGGCGCGCTTGTTGGTCGCGAACATGCCAGCCTGGTTGCCGATCCAGGTGTGGGCCATGGCGTAGAAGTTGTCGAGCGTGGAGATGTCGATCTCGTCGCCCACCTGCGTCCACTCGAGCCGATCGGCGCTGAACCAGCCCGTGGCCTTGTGGCCGGTGCGGACCAGCTTCAGCCAGATCGTATCGCCTTCGGGCGCCGGGGCCGATGCGCCCACCACGACGGGCTCATCGAGCTCGGTGTACGCGCCCCCCTCCTCGGCCGGCGGCTTCACCGAGCGCGAGCGGAAGGAGAACCGGATCCGGTCTTTCTTGTCCTCCATGACCCGCGCCACGGAGACCTCCAGGATGGCCGGGAGCATGAAGCCCTCTCCGCTGGCCATCCACGTCGGCGCCGCGATCACCTGCTCGTCCTCCCAGTAGCCGTTGCCCACGTGGAGGCCGGCCGCGTCGCCGTTCGCCTTGGGCTTGAACTGCAGCTTCACCGTCATGCTGCTGGAGTGCAGGGCGTCCTTTTGCACCACCCGCGTGGTCGCCCCGGCGCCCGGCTCGATCCGCAGCCAGCCGGCGCGCTCGGTCACCGAGTACTTGTCCTCCGACCTTCCGTAGGTGGTCCAGGCCGGGTTGATCGTCTCCGACGAGAACTCGTCGTTCACGGGCACGAGGAAGGGCACGTCGCTCGGCGGCAGCTTGGGCGCCGTCAGATCGCGCACCTCGCTCGGGAACTTCGGGACCGGGATCGTCTCCCCATCCACCTGCTGCTCGTCCCAGGTCACCTGCAGGAGCAGCCCTTCGCGGCCGAGCCCCTGCCACTCGCCGTTCTTCCAGTCCTGGGTGCCCACCCCGGTGCAGTCGTAGGAGTGGGCGAGCGCCCACCAGGTGCCGTCCTCGAGCTCGATCGGAGCGGTGGCGTGCTGCAAGCCGGCGTACGGCTCCTTGCCGGTCAGCACATAGCCCAGCCAGTGCCAGTCCTCGGCGGTGCTGCCGACCAGCTTCTTCGACGCCCAGGCGTGCAGCTGGCCGCCGCAGGCCGTGTGCGTCGACACGAAGTAGTAGTACCAGTCGCCCCGCTTGGCCATCGTCGGCCCCTCGGTCCACTTGCTCCAGTCAGGATTGGTGAAGTCCCCGCAGCCCCCGGTCGCCTGGTCCCAGTTGACGAAGCTCATGTCGATCGTCGACTCCGGCAGCAGCATCCCGGTCTCGGGATCGATCTCCGTGAGGAGGTTGATGCCGAAGTCGTTCGGGTGCTCGGCGTCCCATTTGCACAGGCCGTTCTTGATGACCATGAAGGTCTTGCCGCTCTCGGGATCGACGAACACCGAGTTGTCGGAGCCGGTATTGCGCTCGTACGCGATCTCGCTCCCCGGCGGCGTGTAGGGGAAGATATCGACCTTCTTGGGCTCCGACCACGGGCCCTCGAGGCTCTTCGCCGAGGAGAAATGCTGCGTGGCGCCGATCGCGTAGTAGACCCGGTACACATCGCCGGCCTTGACGATGAAGCCGCCCCACGTGCCCTTGCCAGGGCCGGTCTGCTCGTCCAGCGCGGCCGCGGTCGAAGAGACCACCCGGGTCACGCGCTCCCAGCGCACGAGATCCGTCGAGCGCAGGATCTCGAACGCGGGCATCGTGTGGAAGCTCGACCCGACCACGTAGAAGGTGTCGCCCTCCCGGTAGAGGTTCAAGTCGGGGTGATCGCCGGGCAGCACCGGGTTCTGGTACGTCGTCGGGCTGAACGCAGCGCCGAACGTGGCCGTCAGCGTCTCGCCCGTGCCCATCGTGAACGTCGCCGGGTTGTCCAGCCCTGTATCGGCGCCGCTCCAGCCCAGGAAGTTCTGTCCCGGAGCGGGCGTCGCGGTGACGGTGATCACGGTGCCCGGCGCGTGCAGGTAGGTCCCGGGCGGCGGGTCGGTCGTCCCGTCGCCCGTCGCCTCGATCGTGAGCGGATACGAGAGGGGCGTTACATGCTCGTCGATTCCGCAGGAGACGGGTAGGGCGCCGATGAGGAACACCGCCGTCATGGAAAAGATAGGTGTCTTCATTGTTGTCATGTCCTAATTCTGCGCTGAGCCGATTCGTGCTGGGGAACGCCTTGCGTCGCCCCGGCAGGATGAGGTCGCGGTCGGGTGTGAACGCTCACACTGTAGATGTTTGTAGATGTTAATGGGATTGCCGCCGGAGTGGAAGTCCGATCTCCGCGGCGCGCCGTGCACCCCCCATCACCGACGAGATGCCGGTCGGGCGTCCGGCCACCGGGTCGCGACCGCGATCCGGCGCCCGCTCGCTTGACGCGCCGCTCCGGAGGAGCCCCGCCAGCTTTGTTTGCCCCTCGGGATCGAGGATACCCACCGTCCCACCGACAAGTATTGACATGGGAGATGTGAGCGCTCACAATGGCCCGCCTCACGCTGAGGACGCGCTTCGTGGAACGCTGCCAGCGAGGGGCGATGCCGCCCCTGGGTATTCAAATGACCAACAAATCTGCTCTCGCTCAAATCACACGATGCGCGGCGCTGGTCGCCTCTTTCGCTCTCTCGGCGTGCAGCGGTGACGACACGGGCTCGTCGGGGGAAGACCCTCAAGCCGGAACGAGCGGGTCCACCGTGTCAGGCAGCGGCGGTGGCGCCACGACCGGCGGCGGCACCACGACCGGCGCCGGCGCCGGCAGCGCGTCCGCGGGGGGAGCGGGCGGCGAGGGAGGGACGGGCGGGAGCGGCGGCTCGCCAGGAGACGGCGGCTCGGGCGGCTCGATGGACGGCAAGGTCCCCCCGCGGCCGAGCGCCGGCTGCAACAAGGCGAACCCGCAGACGGGCAGCGCGCAGAGCCCGCTCAGCGTCTCGAATCACCAGTACTACGTGAAGCTGCCGACCGGCTACGACGCCAGCAAGCCGTATCCGACGATGATCATGTTCAACCCGACGAACAACCCGATCAGCTGGGCAGAGCAGAACGCGGGCTTCGAGGCGACCGGCCCCAAGGAGGCCTGGATCCGCGTTTACCCGCATCCGGCCAACTCGAACTCGGGCTGGGGGGCGAACGACGTCTCCTTCTTCGAGCCGTTCTACGAAGAGATCACGAACAACTTCTGCATCGACGAGGCCCGCGTGTTCGCGGCGGGCGAGAGCTCGGGCGGCGACTTCTCGAGCATCCTGGGCTGCGAGCACGCGGACAAGCTGCGCGCGGTGGGCCCGTGCGCCACCAAGAACGTACGGGACTATCCGCTCGACGCCGGCACCCGACGGTGCACCGGACAGGTCACGGCGGTCGTCATCCACGGAGCCAACGACTCGGTGGTCGGGACGGAGAACGGCCCGAAGACGCGCGACTTCTATACCGCGCTGAACCACTGCGAAGCGAGCACGATGCCGGTCGAAGGGTACACGGACGAGCGCTCGAACTGTGTCCTGTACCAAGGCTGCGACCAGGACTATCCGGTCTACTGGTGCCAGCACAAAGACCCGAACTACAACGGCACCAACCACGGTTGGCCCGCGTTCGCGCCCAAGTTCCTCTGGAGCCTGTTCTCGACGTACTGAGAACCCTGACCGGCCCGGCGCGCCCGGCGCACGATGTCTGCATCAACCAGCCGTGGGATCGCGGCGGACGACCCGTGATCGTCCGGGCCCCGGCGATCCGCAGTCCGTTAGAGAGGTGGTGTCTCGATGAGTCGATCTGCACTGGGCGTGAGCTTTCTTTTCACCGTGGGCGTGGCGATGGGGCTGTCCGCGTGCTCGTCGGAGTCGGATCCCGTCGATCCCGGCCCTTCTGGGTCGTCCAGCGCCTCCACGGGCGCCGGCTCCACCACGGGAGGGACGTCCTCGGGGGCGACGTCCTCGGGAGCGACGTCCTCGGGAGCGACGTCCGTGGGAGCGACGTCGGGCGGAGGAGACGGGGGGAGCGGGGGCGCGGGCACCTCCAGCGGCACGGGCGGCGAGTCGGCCGGCGGCGGCGGCTCGGGCGGCGCCGCCCCCGCCGGGTCGGTGGGCTGCGGCAAGGAGGCGACGCGCCCCGACCCTCGCGCGCAGCAGACGTTGATGGTCGGCGGCGTGACGCGCTACTTCCTGATGTACGTGCCGGAGAACTACGACCCGAGCAAGCCGCTGCCGCTGGTCTTCGGCATCCACGGCCTGAACATGAACAACGTGTGGGCCGCACACGACGGCAGCGGGTTCCAGCTCATCCAGGAGACCGACGACCAGGCGCTGCTCATCTACCCGCAGGGGCTGCCGGCGAACGGGCGGTCCACGCCGCCGAGCACCCAGTCGCAGTGGGGCGACGCGGACTCGAACTGGGGCGGTCCGCCGCCGAACGCCAATCGTGCGCGCCTCGACGCCGACCTCGCGTTCTTCGATGCCATGATCGAGCACGCCAAGTCGAACTTCTGCGTCGATACGAAGCGCGTCTTCGCGGTCGGGTTCAGCCAGGGTGGCTTCATGACGAACACGCTCGGCTGCGAGCGCTCTTCCGTGTTCCGCGGTCTCGCGCCGGTCGCCGGGTGGGGCCCCAATGGATCCCAGCCCAACTGCAGCGACGCGAGCGCCGCGCACGCGCTGATCCAGACGCAAGGCGACACCGACGGGACCGTGACCCCCGCGCTGGGACAGTCCACCCGCGACTTCTGGCGCGGCCGGAACGGCTGCGAGGCGACCTCGATGCCGTCGGCGACCTTCGGCAACGGGTGCGTCGAGTACCAGGGCTGCAACGAGGGTCTGCCGCTCGTGTACTGCACGCACCCCGGCGGCCACTCCGTGCCGTCCGGCGCGGGCGGGCGAGCCTGGCGCTTCTTCCAGTCGCTCGAGTGAGCCGGCGCGGCCGCCCGGGAGATCGCCCGGGCAGGCCCCGGCGCGTCGCGGCCGGTTGATCCCGGCGCGCTCCCGGGGTGCGATCGCTCCCCCGCGATGCGCCAGATCCTCCACATCGACATGGACGCGTTCTTCGCGTCGGTCGAGCAGCTCGACGACCCGTCGCTGCGGGGCCGCCCGGTCCTCGTCGGCGGCGCCTCGCGGCGGGGCGTCGTCGCGGCGGCCTCCTACGAGGCGCGCCCCTCCGGCGCCCGCTCGGCGATGCCGATGGCCGAGGCGATCCGCCGCTGCCCGCAGGCGGTCGTCGTGCCCCCGCGGCACGCCCGCTACGCCGAGGTGAGCGCGCAGGTCTTCGCGATCTTCCGCCGCTTCACCCCGCTCGTCGAGGGGCTGTCGCTCGACGAGGCCTTCCTCGACGTGACCGCGAGCCGCGCGCTCTTCGGCGACGGCGCCGCGATCGCGGCGCAGATCAAGCGCGCCATCCAGGGCGAGCTCGGGCTCACCGCCTCGGCCGGGGTCGCGCCGTGCAAGTTCGCCGCGAAGATCGCGAGCGATCTGCGGAAGCCCGACGGCCTCGTCGTGGTGCCCGACGACGTCGCCGCGTTCCTCGCGCCGCTGCCGCTCGAGCGCATGTGGGGCGTGGGCCCGCGCGCCGCCGAGCGCCTCCGGGCGGCGGGGCTCGCGACCATCGGCGACCTCGCGCGCTGCCCGGCGCCGCGCCTCGCCGAGCTCCTCGGCCCGGCGTGGGGCGAGCACGTGCGCCTCCTCGCGGCCGGCGTCGACGACCGCGCGGTGGTCCCGGGCCGCGTCGCGGAGTCGATCGGCGCGGAGGAGACGGTCGAGGAAGATCTCCGGGGCAGGGAGCCGATCGAGCCGTGGTTGCTCGAGCTGTCGGGCCGCGTGGCGCGGCGCCTGCTCAAGGCGGGCCTGTCCTGCCGCGCGGTGGCGGTGAAGCTCAAGTACTCGGATTTCACGCGGAGCACGCGCCAGACGAAGCTGCCCGAGCCGGTGGCGGACACGGACTCGATCTACGCCGCTGCGCGGGGGCTGCTCTCGCGGTTCGACCTGTCGAGGCCGGTGCGGCTCGTCGGCGTCGCCGCGGGCGATCTGACGAGCGAGACCGCCGGCTCGACCCTGAGCCTGTTCCCGGTCGCCTCCGAGCGCCGCCGGCGGCTCGAGGGCGTCGTGGCCGAGGTGGCCGAGCGCTTCGGCGGGAAGGGGCTCACGCGCGCGGCCCTCCTGGAGCGCGGGCCGCCGGGCCAGCGCGGGCCGGGCGCGGGCTCGGGCGGGCGCGGGGGCGCGCGGGAGAGCGGGGGCGCGCGGGAGAAGAAATAGGCCGCGGAGCTCGTGTAGAGTGGAACGATGGCAAGGATCGTCGACCCCCGATGCCCGCGATGCGGCGCCCCGCTGCCGGTTCAGCCGGGGATGGACTTCGTCTCCTGCCAGTACTGCGGCGCGCGGTCGCTGATCGATCGCGGCAGAAAGCCGACCACCGCGCCGGTCCCGCAGGGCATGCACGTGGTCCGGGTCGCGCCGCCGTCCGCCAACATCGCGGTGTTCGCCGTGATGGGGGCGGTCGTCGCCACGGCCCTGGCCGGCGGGGTCGCCGCCTTCGTCACGCAGCGCGCGCCGGGGGCGTCCGGGGCGCGGCCCGTCCTCGGCATCGGGCCCAGCATGCAGTTCAAGGACCGGCCGATGCTCGCCGACGTCAACGGCGACGGGGCGCCGGATGTGATCGGCAAGAGCGGCGTCCCGGCCGGGGAGGAGTGGATCGCCGCCTTCGACGGGCGCGACGGCAAGCAGCTGTGGAAGACGGCGGCCCTGGCCAAGGACGCGGCCGGCCACGAGGCGCGGCGCGCCGTGGTCTTCGATCGGGTGATCTCGATCGACGGCCTGGGCAGGGCGCAGGCGTACGATCTGCGCACCGGGGCGCCCTCGTGGTCGGCGTCGCTCGGCGAGAAGCCGAAGCGGGTGTGTCAGGGCGACGGCGCGATCGTCGTCGAGACGGTCGACGACGCAAAGCACGGCCTGGAGCCGGCGAGCGGAAGGCGGCGCGAGCTCGCGAAGGGCGCGGCGTGCAAGCCGGTCCAGAGCTCGACGGCGGACGAGGCGCCCGGCTATCGGCTCGTCGGCTGGTCCGACTTCGACGACCTCGGGCTCCCCGAGCTGCACGCGATCGAGGGCATGTCGGCGCACCACGCGCTCGTCCCGAGCGGCCCCGGGCCGCGGTTCATGCTCGGCCGTCGCAGCAAGGGCAGCCAGGTCAGGATGGTGGCCGCGGTCGACAAGAAGAAGGTGCTCTGGAAGGACGTGGTGCCCGGCGTCGATCCGCTCACCACGAGGGCGATGGGGACCGAGGAGGCGGCTTACGAGGGCGGGCTCCTGGTCGTCCCTTACGACATGAACGATCACAGCCAGGGGACGCGCCTCGCCTGCTTCGACGGCGCCACCGGCAAGCGGCTGTGGGACGTGCAGGTCCACAAGAAATCGCAGGTCTCGTCCGGGATCTCGGTGTCGGCGAACGACGTCTTCTTCGCCACGTGGACGGCGGTCTACGTGATCTCGCTGAAGACTGGCCAGCTCAGGTACGTGATCGGGACCGAGTTCTAGCTCGGCCGGCGCTCGCTCGAGCCGCGCTCACGGATCGGCGACCTTGAGGAGCTGCTTGCCCGTGTTCGCGCTGGTGAACAGGCGGTTCAGCGTCGCGGGCGCCTTCTCGAGGCCCTCCTGCACGTCCACGCGATTCTTGATCTTGCCCGAGCTCACCCAGCCGGCGAGGTCGGAGATCGCCTCGTTCATCTGGCCGAGGAAGTCGGTGACGATGAACCCTTCCATCCGGCCGCGCCGCATCAGCAGGTTGATGTAGTTCTTCGGGCCGGGCGGCTGCTCAGACTCGGTGTAATCGCCGATGGCGCCGCAGAGCACGACGCGCCCGCGCATCGCGAGCTCTGCGAGCGCCGCGTCCAGGATCGCGCCGCCCACGTTGTCGAAGTAGACGTCGATGCCGGAGGGGCAGAGCTCCCGGAGCCGGGCGGCGACGTCCTCGGATCGGTAGTCGATGGCGGCGTCGAAGCCGAGCTCCCCCGTGATCCACGCGCACTTCTCGGGGCCGCCCGCGATCCCGATCGCGCGGCAGCCCTTCGCCTTCGCGATCTGACCCGCCATCATCCCGGTCGCGCCGGCGGCGCCCGAGACGACGACGGTCTCCCCCTCCTTGACGCGGCCGATGTGGAGTAGACCGAAGTAGGCGGTCAGCCCGGTGACGCCGAAGACGCTGAGCGCGAGCTCGGGCGGTATGCCGGGCGGCAGCTTCGAGGCCGGGAGCAGATCTCGCTTTCCGGCCGTCAAGAGCGCGTAGTCCTGCCAGCCGAGGAGGCCCTGGACGAGGTCGCCCGGCGCGAAGTCGGGGCTGTTCGAGCGCACGACCTTGCCGACGCCGCCGGCGCGGACGACGTCGCCGATCGGGACCGCCGGCATGTACGAGTCGCGAGCGAGCCATATCCGCTGCGTGGGATCGACCGACAGGTAAAGTGTACGGACAAGGATGTCCCCGTCCGCCTTCGGCTCCGGGATGGGCTCCTCCCTGAACGTGAAATCGCTGTCTTTGAGCAGGCCGGCAGGACGCGAGGCAAGGCGCCAGCACCGGTTCACATCGCTCCTCATGGCTGTCTTCTCCTTCATGTGCCGAAGACGCTACCAGCGCATCACCAGCAGGGCAACGGGGGGTCCTCGAGGCGACCAACCGTGGTCGAGGCCGCGCCATGCGTCGTGCGCTGGCGCACGGACGCTCTCCTACGTTGGGGGCGCGACGGAGCTCGGGCGCGAAGCGAGCGAGCGCGCGAATCGTCGGGGCTCGGACCGCTAGGCAAGCGAGCGGGTGCATGCTAGGGTCGCCGGCGACGCCTGACACGCGTCCACCATGGTCGCTCCTCGCTGAAGCCATCTCTCTGTCGCACAGCCGTCCGCGGCGAGCCGTCCGTCGCCCTCTTCGCGGCGATGGATCGGCGTCCAAGGTGCCGTGAGGGCGCTGCCACGTGAGCGCCCGCGGACGAACGCGCTCGTCCGCGCTGCAGGTTGGTTCCGAGAACGAGGAGGATCGAATGAGAAAGATTGTTTACGACGTCGCGGTGTCGCTCGACGGTTTCATCTCGCACGAGGACGGCTCGGTCGACGGTTTCCTGATGGAGGGAGAGCACGTCGCCGAGTACGTCGAGCGCCTGAAGGGCTATGGCACCGTCCTCATGGGCAAGAGGACGTACGAGTGGGGTTATCCCTTCGGGCTCGTCCCGGGCAAGCGGGCGTACCCGCACATGGAGCACTACATCTTCTCGCGGACGCTGCGCTTCGACGAGGGGGCCGAGGTCCAGGTCGTCGATCGCGACGAGGTCGCCGTCGTCGAGGGGCTGAAGGCGTCTCCCGGCGCGGATATCTACCTTTGCGGGGGCGGCGCCTTCGCCGGCTTCCTCCTGGATCACGCGCTCATCGACCAGCTCGTCCTCAAGCTGAATCCCATCGTCCTCGGCCACGGGGTCCGGCTCTTCGGCGGCAGCACCAGGAAGGTCGCTCTGGCGCTGGTCGGCTCGAAGCCGTACGCGAACAGCGCGCAGCTCCTGAGGTACGACGTGAAATACGGCCGCGCGGCATAACGCGGTCCGCGCGGTCCCGCGACGTCGGAGGCCCGGGCCCATTCTCTGGTGCTGATACGATCCGCGCAGGCGCGAGGTGCCACGCCCCCGCGCCGCGCGGCGCACTCCCGCCTCGCGCGGCGCGCCTCGGTGCCGTAAGCTCGCCCCCCTCCCGTCATGTCGTCCGTCCAGCGGAACCCCTGGCTCATCTGCGCCTACTACGGCGTGCATTCGTTGATGTTCCCGGCGGCCATCTTCCCGCTGTTCTGGACCAGGGACATCGGCATGAGCGTGGCCACGATGATGAGCGTGCAGGCCGCGTTCAACCTGAGCATCGCGCTCTTCGAGTTCCCCTCCGGCTACATCGCCGACCGCCTCGGCCATCGACGCGCCCTCGTGCTCGGCTCCTCCAGCATCCTGCTCGGCTGGTCCCTCTACGCGATCGCGCCCGCGCTCTGGTCGGTGATCCTCGCCGAGCTCGTGCTCGGCGTCGGGTTCTCGCTCATCTCGGGCGCCGACTCCGCGCTGCTCTACGACTCGCTCCGCGAGCAGGGCAAAGAGCACGAGTTCGCCCGCTGGTACGGCCGCATGCGCTCCATCGCCCAGATCGCCTCGGGCGGCGGCGCCCTCGTCGCCGGCTTCCTGTACGCGCGCTGGTCTCGCCTGCCGTTCGTGATCGAGGTCGCGGCGTGGGTGATCGCCCTCGGCATCGCCCTGCGGTTCGGCGAGACCCAGCGCGCCCAGCCCAAGGTCGAGGATCACCTCGGCCGCATGCGCTCCATCGTGCGCGACGCGCTGCTCGAGCGCGCGGACCTCCGCGCGGTGCTGCTGCTCGGCGTCGCGCTCGCGCTCGCGTCGTATCTGCCCACCTGGCTCATGGCCCTGTACGCCACCGAGTCCGGCGCCAAGGTCACGTGGATAGGCCCCATGTGGTCCGTCGCCAGCTTCACCACCGCGCTCGGCGCGATGGTGAGCGAGCGCGTCGGCCGCCGCCTCGGCATGACGGGGACGCTGCTCGCGTGCGTCGCCCTGGTGGCGGCCGGGTACCTCGGCCTCGCGATCTCCCATCACGCGCTCGGGTTCGCGTTCTACTTCCTGCTCACGCTCGTGCGCGGCCTCCACATGCCGCTGCTCCACCACGAAGAGCAGCGGCTCGCGCCCGACAGCGACCGCGCGAGCTGCGTCTCGCTCCGCAGCTTCCTGTTCCGCTTCGCCTTCGTGCTGCTCGCGCCCGTCGTCGGGATGGGCGTCGATCGCTATGGTCACCGCCCCGTGCTGTGGGTCTCCGGCGCGCTCATGGCGGCGCTCACCGTCGCGGCGTTCTGCCTGTTCCGCGCCCGCGCGGCGCGCCCGCAGCCGTCGTGAGCGGGGCAGGGCCCGCGCCGCCCCGCGCCCGGGCGCGGATCAAGCCGACTTGGCGACCCGGAGGCGCATCCGGTGCCGCAGCTCCTGGACCGCGCCGACGACCGCCGCCGGCTCGAGCGGCATCGCGCCCGCGGCCACGCGCGTCGACAGGAACGCCGCCGAATCGACCACGCTCCCGCTGAGCCGGAACGGCACGGGCGTCTTGGCCAGCATCATGAGCCCGGTCGCCACGCTGCGCACGGCGGACCCGAAGAAGCCCTGCCCCTCGCACGCGACCGACACGCCGCCCACCGCGCCGGGATACTCATCGAAGACCTGCACGATGATCTTCCGGATGTCCGGCGGCGGCAGCGGGGTGCCGGGCTCGATGACGGCGAGGTGGCCGATTCCCCACCCGAAGCGCGCGATACCGGCCTTCATCTCTCGATAGAACGTGTGGGCCTCGGCGACGCCGTTCCCTCGCCACACGGCGACATAGAGCCGGTCGACCCAGCCCGCGGCGCAGATCTCGTTGACCAGCCGGACCTCCAGGGTCATTGCCGCCAAGGTTAACCAGCTCGCTCGCCGGGGTGCAAGGCCCGGTCGTGCTCGCGTCGCGCAATGATCGCGCGGCGACCGCCGGCCGGCGCTGGGCTGGTAGGGTGGAATACTCAGAATGCACGGCGCGACGGCATGAGGCGCGCGCGCCGGAGTGCTACGGCGTCGGTCATGAAGAACGTCGCGCGCGAGGAAGAGGCGGACCGGTTCATCAAGCTCGTCGGCGCCGAGTCCTGGGAGGTCGTGCACGGGATCCTGGAGCGGCAGTTCGCGGTCCTCCATAACCGCGCGCAGGTGCTCATCGGCCTCTGCGGCATCGTCATCACCACGACCGGCTTCTCGGGGCGCCTCATCGCCGGCACCAGCCGCGCCGCGCAGGGGCTGATCATCGCCGGCGTGGCGACCGTGCTGCTCTCCGCGACCCTGATCGTCTGGGGGGTCCAGCACATCCGCTGGCTCACCCAGCAGCCCGGCCACGACATGCGCGGGTGGCTCCTCGTCTCGCTCGCCTACCGCGACCGCAAGACCACCATCTACCGCGTCGCCATCGCGTTCCTGCTGGTGGGCCTCTCGTTCTATGTCATCGCCATCGCCATGATGCTACTCGACCCCACCGCGGCGCCCTCCTCGGGCGGGCGCTGAACGGCGCGCCGCGCTCCAGGCTCGACTCCGCAGGTGGTCTGATGTGGCCGCTGCCCCCGCAGCGGAGCCAGCGTCGAGGATTGCGAACGCGCTGTGTTCTCGACGACGGATTGGGCCGTCCGTGCTGTTGAGAAAGCCTCCGGCACCGGATACGCTCGCCGGGTGTGGGGCTGGCTCGGAGGAGCTCGGGTGCGGTGATGACCGCGGAGGAGCTCGGGTGCGGTGATGGCCGCGAAGGCGAACGGCGGCTTCGCCGCGCAGCCTCGTAGGATCAAGGCAAGGAGGGGCTTGAATGAGAACCGTTCATTCTTTGGCGGTCACCGGTTTGCTGGTCGGTGCGTTCGCCGCGACGGGTTGCGGCGATGACGGCTCGGGCGGCGGCGGCGCCGGCGGGAGCTCCTCGAGCGGCAGCACGTCGTCGACGTTGACCGGCGGGAACGGCAGCTCGACGGGCACGGGGGCTTCCGGCGGCGCCGGTGGAGAGGGCGGCGGCGGGACCGTCGACCCGGGCGAGAGCTGCTCTGGTTGCGCGCGGCTCTCCGTGCCGTTCACGAGCGCGGGGGAAGCGACGCAGTTCTTCATCGGGTTCGACGAGGCGATCGACCTGACGGGCGCCGTCGTCACGTTCCGCGTGAAGGCCCACACAGGCACCAACGGCGGCGTGCAGCCGTTCGTGCAAAACGGGGCTGAGCTCTTCTGGGCGAACGTCGGATATACATGGAATCCGGTCGCCGGCCTGGGAGAGTGGGCGGACCTCACGATCGATGTCGACGCCTTGGCCCCGGCGTCTCCCTTCTTCGACCGCACCCAGGTCAAGCTGCTCGGGCTTCAGATCACGGCGGGCAACACGGGGCCCTGGGCCAACCCGACCGTCATCTATGTCGATTCCATCACCGTCACGAAGGGCGGGAGCACGATGGCCGCGCGCGGCGCCTGGGGCACGCGCGACGAGTTCGGCGAGGGCGGCGCGGGCGGCGTCGGCGGCGCGAGCGGCGTCGGCGGCGCGGGCGGCGAAGGCGGCACGGCCGGCACCGGCGGCGAAGGCGGCGCTGCGAGCGGCGAGGGCGGCGCGGGCGGCACGGCCGGCACTGGTGGCGCGGGCGGCGAAGGCGGCACGGCCGGCATCGGCGGCGCGGGCGGCGAAGGCGGCACGGCCGGCATCGGCGGCGCGGGCGGCGAAGGCGGCACGGCCGGCACCGGCGGAGCGGGCGGCGAAGGCGGCACGGCCGGCACCGGCGGCGAAGGCGGCGTCGGCGAAGGCGGCGCTGGCGCTGCGGGCGGCGCGGGCGGCGAAGGCGGCGTCGGCGAAGGCGGCATGGGCGGCGAAGGCGGCACGGGCGGCGAAGGCGGCAGCAGCGGAGAGGTGATTCACGTGGTCGGTCCGTACGAGTTCACGACCAGCGTGGAGCCGATGGTGATCGGCGATTACATGCCCGTGGAAGGATCGACGCTGCTCCACCTCGCCGACTGAGCCCGGGCCAGCCCCGCGGCGTCCGCTGCTCCTCACCAGGGAAGCGCGCGAGGCGCGCTCAAGCATCGATCCGTTGGATCGGGTGACTCCCTCGCGCCATCGACCGGATCTCCTTCCAGCCGAATCCCATTCTCGCCGGGCGGCCTCGAGCGGGCGCTGCGCCTCGACGCGCGCGCTGGGGCGAAATGCGCCACGCGCGCGCCGCGCGGCGGCCGCGAAGGCGCAGCGGCGCGCGGCGCCGCGCGCGGCTCCCGGCGGCACGGTGCGTGCTTTGACGCGGGAGGACCGAGGAACTGACGAACCAAGATGACGGAACTACCGTGAGCCGCCCCCGCGCAGCGGGAGGCTTCGGTCTCCGCGAGGGTGATTGCCATGCACGATACCGCGTTGGATGCTGTCGAGAACGATCGTGAGGCGCGCCGCCAGGGCGATGTGCCGTTGCCCGCGGGCGTCCCTCCGCACGCCTCCGGCCTCGCCAAGGCCGCCGCCGGGGCCCTCGCGGGGGCAGCGGCGGGCGCGGCGGTGGGCGCGATCGCTGGCCCGCCCGGGGCCGTCGCCGGCTCGGTGATCGGCACGCTCGTCGGTACGGTCGCGGAGGTCGTCGTCTCGCGCGATCGGGAGCGTGAGGCGCAGCGGGACGCCGCGCTCGACGAGGAGCTCGGCGTGGTCGGCGGGGACATCGGCGCGGCGCCGCCCGGCCAGCCCGCCGCCCAGCGCGGCGCCTTCTCCGCGCCGACCGCCGGGCTCGCCGGGGCCGTCGACGTCGGGGCCGGCCCGGCCGGCGGTCCGATGCAGAACGTCGAGCAGGCCTGAGCGCTCGTCGCCCCCGGCGCCGACGACCGCGCGCCCCGCTGCGTCCGGTCCGTGCTCCTGGCTTGTTTTTGTGCGCCGGTGCTCGGGTGATCTCCCGCGCCGGTGGCGCGGCCGACGATCGAGGCCCGTTCGGCACGCCGAGCGCTGCGGTTCGGAAATGTCCACATACGCCGTTGAGAAAATTCCGACTTCGGGATAACGTCGCGCCCGCGCGGCGGGTTCGGAGCGAGCTCGGGTACGGCCAGAGCAGGTACGGAGAACAGCGATCTCAGCCGCGTGGCCCCTCATGGGTATAGATAGAGAGGATGCGATGAGATCAGTTCTTTCTTTGGCGATGTGTGGATTGCTGTTCGGCGCGTTCGCCATCACGGGCTGCGGCGACGATGGCGACGGCGGCAACGGCGGCGCCGGCGGGGGCACCTCGTCCAGCACGAGCACGTCGGCGAGCTCGACGAGCGGGAGCTCGACCACCACGGGGTCCGGCGGCGAGGGCGGCGAGGGCGGCCAAGGCGGCGAGGGCGGCCAGGGCGGCGAGGGCGGCCAAGGCGGCGAGGGCGGCGAGGGCGGCCAGGGCGGCACGAACGAAGGCGGCGGGGGCGCCGCTCCGGACATCGGTCCTGGTCCGGACGAGAGCTGCTCGGGTTGCGCTCGGCTGGCCGTGCCGCTCACCGAGGCGAGCTCGGGCACGCTGTTCCAGTTCGACTTCCCGGGGCTCGTCGACCTGACCGGCGCGACGGTCACGTACCGCGTGAAGGCTCACGCCGCCACCGGCGGAGGCGTGCAGACGTACGTACAGAACGGGGGAGCCCAGGGCTGGGTCGGCGTCCCCTGGGCGTGGACGAACCTGAGCGAGCTGGGCGACTGGACGGAGCTCACCATCGACGTCGATGCCGCCGCCGCCGTTGAAGGGGCCGAGGCGTTCGACAAGACCCAGGTGCAGCGCATCGGCATCAAGGTCGATGCAGGCGCCACGGGGCCCTGGGCCAACCCGACCGTGGTCTATGTCGACTCCATCACCGTCACGAGGCCCGTCGGCACGGGCGGTGAGGGCGGCGCCGGCGGCGGCACGGGCGGCGCCGGCGGCACGAGCGGTGAGGGCGGCGCCGGCGGCGTCGGCGGCACGAGCGGTGAGGGCGGCGCCGGCGGCACGAGCGGCGACGGTGGCGCCGGCGGCATCGGCGGCACGAGCGGCGAGGGCGGCGCCGGCGGCACGAGCGGCGACGGCGGCGCCGGCGGCATCGGCGGCACGAGCGGCGAGGGCGGCGCCGGCGGCACGACCGGCGACGGTGGCGCTGGCGGCATCGGCGGCACGAGCGGCGAGGGCGGCGCTGGCGGCACGACCGGCGACGGTGGCGCCGGCGGCGTCGGTGGCACGAGCGGCGAGGGCGGCGCCGGCGGCGCGAGCGGCGAGGTCGTTCACGTGATCGGTCCGTTCGATTTCTCGACCGATCTGCAGGGATTCCTGCTCGGCGACTACCTGCCCGTGACGGGCTCGCGGCTGGATCACCTCCCCGAGTGAGCCAGGAGGGCCTGCGGCGTCCGCTCCCGCGCTCCTGCGCGGAGCGGGCGCCCGGCCCGCCTTATCGATCCTCGCGGGCGCGCGCTCCGGCGCGACCCGGCTCCACCGAGCTCCTCCGTTTCACGTAACTGATGTGACCGATGTGACCGACGTGACTGCGCCCCAGCTGTCGGGTGCAGGCCGCGGCGTCGTCTTGCGAGCGAGAGGCGGCCTGCCCGCAGCGAGCGCTCTCAGATTTCGCACGTGCCGAGCGCGTCCCTGCAAACCCCATCGACGCAATAGCCAGCGCAGTCGGTGTCGGCGGTGCAGCTCTTCCGCGCGCACTGGCCCGCATCGGGATCGCACGTGAAGTCGACCGGGCAATCCTCGTCGGAGGCGCAGGTGCTCGGGACGCAGCGCTGGCCCTCGTCGCAGGCGCTGCCCGCCGGGCAATCCGCGTCCGCGGCGCACGGCGCTATGCAGACACCCGGCCCCTGCGGCGCGCACTGGAAGCAGCGCTGGTCGCCCTGGCAGGCGCCCTCGAAGCACAGCGGGAAGACGTTGTTTCCCGCGTTGAAGCACGGATCCGCAAAGGAGATGCACTCGCCGTTCGGGAGCGGCGGGCTGCACTCCGCGCTGCTGCGGCACGCTGTCGGTGTGTCGTTGCCCCCATCTCCGCCGTTCGCGCCGGCGCCGCCATCTCCGCCGTTCGCGCCGGCGCCGCCATCTCCGCCGTTCGCGCCGGCGCCGCCATCTCCGCCGTTCGCGCCGGCGCCGCCATCTCCGCCGTTCGCGCCGGCGCCGCCATCTCCGCCGTTCGCGCCGGCGCCGGGGCTTGTGCCACCTGTGCCAGGTTCGTCGTCCGCACAGCTCGAGGCGGCGAGGACGGCAGGGAGGACGAGCGCGATGAGCCAGATGCGTGAATTCATGAGATCCCTTTCTTCTGGCCGCCCTCCGCGCCCCGGGCTTGCCCGCCGTCGCGCGGGGCGACCGCGGCGGCTCGGCAAGGCTCATGCCGGTACACCGCTGCTGCGGAGATCGCCGCGCCAGCGGAGGCCAGCCGCAGCCGTTCGCCGAACGAGGGCGCGACGCGCTGGCACAGAGCGCCGAGATGTCGTCAACTACCGCCGCCTGGCCCGAGGGGCGCTGTCCGCCGCGACGCCAAGGTCCGTATGATCCGAACCGTCCACACGACCCGCTACGTGACCCCGCTCCGCGAGGGCGGGTCGCTGCCGGCCCTCGTCGAAGCCGACGACGATGGCCTCTACGTGCTGAAGTTCCGCGGCGCCGGCCAGGGACCGAAGGCGCTCATCGCCGAGCTCGTCGCGGGGGAGATCGGGCGCGCGCTCGGCCTGCCCGTGCCGGAGATCGTCTTCATGGAGCTCGATCCGGAGTTCGGGCGCGCCGAGCCGGACCCGGAGCTCTCGGACCTGCTCTCGGCGAGCGCCGGCCTGAACCTCGCGCTCGACTACCTGCCCGGGTCGCTCGCGTTCCAGCCGCTCGTCGGCCCCGAGCTCGACCCGGCGCTCGCGTCGGCCGTCGTCTGGTTCGACGCCTTCGTGAGCAACGTCGACCGGACCCCCAAGAACCCGAACCTGCTCCTGTGGCACCGCCGCCTCTGGCTCATCGACCACGGCGCGGCGCTCTACGTCCACCACGCCTGGACCGACACCACCGATCCGCTCGCCGACGCGCCCGACCGGTTCCCCCTCATCAAGAACCACGCGCTGCTCCCGTTCGCCCGCGACATCGCCGCCGCCGACGCCGCGCTCAGCGCCCGGCTCACGCCCGCGCGGATCGCGGAGATCGTCGCCGCGATCCCGGACGCGTGGCTTGTCGAGCCGGAGCCGCCGGTCCGGCTGGTCGGAGAGCGGCGCGCGTCGGCGTTCTACAGCCTCGCCGAGGGTGACGCTCCGGCGCCCTCCGCCGCGCCGAGCGTCGAAGCGCGGCGCGCCAAGTACGCCGCGTACCTCACCCACCGCCTCGCGTCGCCGCGGGGCTTCGTCCAGGAGGCGCTCGATGCCCGCACCCGGCGATAGCCCGCCCCGCGCGCGCGACGCCGCGGGCGCCTTCGACTACGCCGTGCTGCGCGTCGTCCCGCGCGTGGAGCGCGGCGAGCGCGTCAACGTCGGGGTGGTCGTCTTCTGCCGCGCGCAGGGCTTCCTCGAGGCGCGGAGCGAGCCCGACGAGCGGCGCCTGCTCGCCCTCTGGCCCGCGCTCGACCTCGAGGCGGTCCGCCGCCACCTCGACTTCATCCGCCGCGTCTGCGCCGGCGATCCGGCGTGCGGGTACGTCGCCGGGCTCCCCCAGGCCGAGCGCTTCGGCTGGGTGGTGTCCCCGGCCAGCACCATCGTCCAGCCCTCGCGCGTCCACGCCGGCCTCGGCGCCGACCCGGCCGCGGCCCTCGAACGGCTGCTCGCGGCCCTGGTGCGGCCGGCACAGGGCTGATCCGCGCGCCGCGTGTTCCCCGCGCGGCGCGTGCTTCCCCCGCCGCGGCGCGGGGAGCCGGTCCATCGCGCGGGGCGCGCTCAGGGCGCGTGCGCGTCGCGGCCGAGCGCCCGCTTCACCGCGGTCACGACGCCCAGCACCACCGCGCCCGCCACGACGCCGACCACGGCGTTGGCCAGCGACGGCACCACCGCGCCGAGCACGGGGCCGACGCCGCGGGTCATGTCCTCGATGTGGTGGTGGAGCCACGGCACGCCGTGCGTCAAGATGCCGCCGCCGACCAGGAACATCGCCGCGGTGCCGGCGATGGACAGGCCCTTCATCAGCCAGGGCGCCGCCTTCAGGATGCCGCGGCCGAGCGACTGCTGGAATGCGTCGCCCTGGCGGCTCAGGTGGAGGCCCGCGTCGTCGAGCTTGACGATGCCGGCGACGAGGCCATAGACGCCGACCGTCATGATCAGGGCGATGCCGGTCAGCACGGCGACCTGCGTGCCGAACTTCGTGTCCGCCACGGTGCCCAGGGTGATCGCGATGATCTCGGCCGACAGGATGAAATCGGTGCGCACCGCGCCCTTGATCTTCTCCTTCTCGAACTCGACGAGGTCGATCTTCGGGTCGGTGATCGCGTGCACGAGCTCGGCGTGGCGGGCCTCCTCTTCGTGCTCGGTGTGCAGCAGCTTGTGCGCGACCTTCTCGAACCCCTCGTAGCAGAGGAAGGCGCCGCCGATCATCAGCAGGGGGGTGATGGCCACGGGCACCAGGGCGCTGATCGCCAGCGCCGCCGGCACCAGGATGGCCTTGTTGATCAGCGAGCCCTTGGCCACGGCCAGCACGACCGGCAGCTCGCGGTCGGCGGTGACGCCGGTCACCTGCTGGGCGTTCAGCGCCAGGTCGTCGCCCAGCACGCCGGCCGTCTTCTTGGCGGCCACCTTGGTCAGCACGGCCACGTCGTCCAGCACGGTGGCGATGTCGTCGATCAGGGCGAGCAGGCTGCTTCCGGCCATGGAGTGAGGTTCCTCGTCGGGTGGATGGGGTGAGCGGCGCGGCGGCGGCGCCGAGCGGCGGCCGTCGCGGCGGGCATGGTAGCGGCGCCGGCGGTCGCCGGTCGAAGATCCTGGCCGTTCACGTCGACCGGCGAGCCTACCACGCGCGGCTTTCCCCGGGCGACGCTCCGCGCACGCGCCGGTCACCGCCACGTCGCCCCGCCGCCCGGTCCGTGAACGGCGCCGCCCGACCGCGAGGGCGCGCCTGGACGACGGATTGGACACTGTCCAACGGGTTGGAGGGTCAGCTGACGCAATGGACACCCCAGCTTACCCTGAGGGCATGTCCTTGGCTGGAGGAGCCATCATGAAGATAGGCGTTTTGCTTGGCAGCACGCGGGTCGGGAGGCAATCGCACAAGGTCGCGCTGTACCTGGAAAAGGCGCTCAAGGAGCGGGGCGTCGCGGCGGATCTGATCGACCTGGCCGACGACCCGCTGCCGATCCTGGAGGGGCACTCCGCCCGGAGCGCGCAGGTGGAGGCGCGGGTGCAGGCCCTGAGCGCGCGCCTCCGCGCGGCGGACGGGCTCGTGTTCGTGACGCCGGAGTACCACGGGAGCTTCTCGGGCGTGCTGAAGAACGCGCTCGACTACTTCTGGGAGGAGTTCAACCGGAAGCCGATCGGCGTGGCCGCGGTCTCCGCGGGGAAGCTCGGCGGCATCAACGCGTCGACCCAGCTGCAGCACGTCGTGCTGAGCCTCGGGGCCTTCGCGATGCCCACGAAGCTGCTCGTCTCGGAGGTCCACAACGCGTTCGACGAGTCGCTCCAGGTGAAGAGCGAGCCGATCGTGAAGGCGACCGAGCGGTTCCTGGACGAGTATCTCTGGTTCGCCAGCGCCATCGTCCAGGCGAAGCAGGTCGCGGCGGAGCGGGCGGCGTAGCGCGGCGCCGCGGTTGAAGAGCGCGCCGCGCCGCCGCTCAGGCGCTCTCTTCGATCCCCGAGGGCAACTCCAGCCCCGGCGGCTCTTCCAGGCTGATGCGCCCGAGGCGCCCGGCGCGGAAGTCGTGGACCAGGATGTCCGACGCCTTGTGCAGGTCCACCGCCCCGCCGCTCCGCAGGCAGCCGCGGCGGCGGCCGATCTCCTCGATCAGCGCGGGGGCCGTCTCCGGCAGCTCCTTCAGCTTGTAGCGGGCGACGAGGAGCTCGGGATAGCGCCGCAGGAAATACCCCGCCGCGAAGAGGGCGACGCTCTGGTAGTCCATGGCCGTGTCCGGGATCGCCCCGCCCACGGCCAGGCGGAACGAGGCCGCCTCGTCGTCGATCTTCGGCCACAGGATGCCCGGGTTGTCCGAGATGGCCATGCCGCTCTTCAAGGTGACGAGCTGCTGGCTCTTGGTGACCGCGGGCTCGTCGCCGACCTTGGCCACCTTGCGCTCCATGAGCGTGTTGATGAGCGTCGACTTGCCGACGTTGGGGATCCCCACGATCATCGCCCGCACCACCTTGCCCGGGCCGTTCTTGGGGGGTACGAGGCGCTTGCAGAGCTCCGGGATCCGGCGCCGCGCCTCGGACGACTGGGTCGCGGAGAGCGCGATCGCGAGCACCTTGCCCCCCGGCGTCGCCTCGCGCGACGCCTCACCGGGCGCCGGGTGCTCCGCCTCCAGGTGGCGCAGCCACGCCGTCGTGACGGCCGGATCCGCCAGATCGCTCTTGTTCAGCACCTTGATGCACGGCTTCTGGCCGCGCAGCTCGGCCACGACGGGGTTCTCGCTGGCCTGCGGCATGCGGGCGTCGAGCACCTCGATGATGACGTCCTGCGACGGCATCGACTCGGCGATCAGGCGCCGAGCCTTGGTCATGTGGCCGGGATACCATTGAATCGCCATCCGCCGCGGAGCTCTCTATCACGCCCGGCGGCTCACGCGCACCCGTCCGGGCCGCAGGCCGCCCCCTCGGCGAGCATCGGGTCGGACGCGTCGGGCTCGCCGGCCGCCTCGTCCCACGTCCGCTGGAGCACGCCGAGGAGCGCCTCCGCCGGCTGCGCGCCGGAGACGCCGTACCGCCCGCCGAAGGCGAAGAAGGGGACGCCCGTGACGCCGATCGCCCGCGCCTCGGCCTCGTCGGCCCGCACCTCGGCCGCGAAGGCGTCGCCCGCGAGCGCCTCGCGGACCTCGGCCGGGTCGAGCCCCGCCTCGCCGGCGAGGCGCGCGAGCACCTCCGGCTCGCCGATCGCCTCGCCCTCGGTCATGTAGGCCCGGAGGAGCCGCTCCTTCACCGCGCCCTGCGCGCCGCGCTCGGCCGCGAGGTGCAGCACGCGGTGCGCGTCGAAGGTGTTGCCGGGCCGGACCTTCTCGAAGCGGAAGTCGAGCCCGTCCGCCGCGGCCACCTCGGTCATCTGCCGGATCATCGCCTCGGCCTTGGCGACCGACGCGCCGTACTTCCTCGCGAGCCGCTCGGCGTACGACACCTCCGCGCCGAGGACGCGCTTCGCCGCGGGGTCCAGCTCGAACGCGCGCCAGACGACCTCGACGGCATCCCGGTGCGGGAACCTGGCGAGCGCGGCCTCGAGCCGGCGCTTGCCGACGTAGCACCACGGGCACGCGATGTCGGACCAGACGTCGACACGGAGCTTCTTCGTCATGGCGAGCAAGGTAGGTCGCCGCGGCGCGTCCGGCCAGGCGCGTTCGTCGTGGGCGCGGAGGGCGAGGGGAGGCCCCCGTCGGGTCGTCCGCTCGCCGCGGACGCCGCCGGCCCCGGGTCGCCGCGCCTCATTGGAGCGCGATCGTCGCCGCCACCTTGTCCTCGATCCCGGCCCAGGACGCCGGCCGGTTCATCGTCGAGTAGGCCTGGAGGACCACCTCCCGGCTCCCGAGCACGACGATGTAGCTCACCATCTGCACGCCGTTCTTGAGCTCGTTCCTGACGCTCACCGCGGGGCGCCCGCCCAGGTCGACGCGCGCCGCCGGGCCCTTCTTGACGGTGTTCGCCGGCCGGTGCTCGTCGAGCGCCTTGCGCTCCTGCTCGAGGAGCTCGCCCACCTGATCGGGCGGCACCTCGCCGTCCAGCGGGAAGACGGCGATCTGGAACATGAGCGGCGTCTGGGGCAGCCGCCCGTACGTGTGGAAGGGGATGCCGTTCAGGTCCTCCACGGCCGTGACCGTCGCGAGCGTCTCCGGCAGCTCGAGCGCGACGCCCGTGTCCGCGACCGCGACGCGCGTCAGCGCCGGCGGCTCGCCGAGCGCCCACGGGCGGCCGGCGACGAGCGCCACCGCCACGGACGCCGCCATCGCCGCGGCCGCGAGGGCGGCCGCCGCCGTGAGGAGGGGGCGCGGCCTCGGCTCCGCGTCCGCGGCGCGCGCGCGCTGCTCGACCGGCAGGAGGCCGCGGGGCAGGACCGAGACGACGAGCGCGAAGCCGACGACGCCGCCGCCGAGGTGCGCGAGCAGGTCGACGCCGGGCTGGAAGCTGTAGACGAGGTTCAGCCCCAGCGGCCACCACGCGCGGCTGCGCATCTGCGCGATCATCGCCGGGGGCAGGAGCCCGTGGGGCCGCAGCGCGATGCCGATGCCCGCCATCATGAGGCCCCAGATCGCGCCCGACGCGCCGACGCTCCACCGCTCCTCCAGCATCGCGCTCGCGACCGAGCCGCCCAGCGCCGACGCCGCGTAGAGCAGGAGAAACCGCCGCGGGCCGAGGAGCGCCTCGAGCATCGGGCCGAACGACCAGAGCGCCAGCATGTTGACGAACAGGTGGATCGGGTCGGCGTGCAGGAAGGCCGACGCGAGGAGCCGGTAGAGCTCGCCGCGGCGCACCGCCTCGCCGCTGTTGGCGCCCATGCGCCAGAGCGCCGCCTCGTGGGTGCCCGAGCCGAAGAGGTAGCTCACGGCGAGGAGCGCGGCGCACGCGATCACGAGCGTCGTCGTGACGCCGCGGCTGCCCGTCAGCCTGTCGACGATCGCGCGCTCCTGCTGCGCCAGCGCCTGCCCCTCCTCGAGCGCCCGGGCGATGCCGTCGGGGCCGAGCGGGCCCACGTCGGCGAGGCGCCCGTAGGCCCCGTCGAGGGCCGGCAGGGCGGGCCCCTTCACGCGCGCGAGCGCGCCCGCCGCGTCGAGGTGGTGGAAGCCCATCCGCACGGGCTGCACGAGCGGCGCCGCCTTGGCGAGCGCGGCCCGGCCGGCGGCGGCGCCGCCGCCCACCACGACGAAGTGCGCGGGCGGCCCGCCGGGGCGCACCGCCTTCACCAGGGGCTCGATCCGGGCGCGGATCTCGTCGGCCGAGGCGTCGTCGGCCGCCCTGACGAGCAGGAGCCGGAGGGGCGCCGCCGCGGAGACGAGCTCCGCCACGTCCGCGTCGCAGCGGAGGAGCACGAAGGCGTCCGGCCCGCGGAGCAGCGCCGCGAGCAGGCGGTCGCGCCGATCCACCGTCTCGTCCGCGAACGCGCCGTCCATGCTCGGCTGCTCCACCACGCTCTCTCCTCCTCCTGCGATCGATCGCGCGGAGAGCGTAGCGGAAAGGCGGCGCGCGCTGGGTCGCGAAGCGCGCCCGGCGCGCGGAGCCGCGCGCCCTGGGCCGCGGCGCCCGGGCTCACCGCAGGGAGGTCGACGCGGCCCGCGCCCCGTGCGCCGCCGCGTCGCGGCGGAGCGCCTCGGTGACGGCCGGCAGCTCCCTGAGCCAGTCGAGCCTCGGGCGGTTGCGCATGAGCCAGGCGAAGGCGTCCTTCATGGCGCTGAACACCTCGTAACGGAGCCGCGTGCGGCTCAGCAGGATGAACTCGATGGCCACGTTGCGCATGAGCGACGCCCGGAAGCCGTGGTCTTCGAGCACGAGCGCGGCGCACATCCCGTGGGCCGCGAGCTCCCTCGAGAGCTCCGCCAGCGAGCTCCGGACCTCCGGCCCCGCCGGCATGCTGTGCTCCTCGAGGATGACCAGCGTCGCCTGGAGCTGGCCGCCGTGCTCGCGCAGGACGCGGCGGACCCCGCGCACCGCCGCTTCCGTGGTGCGCCCGCGCCAGATCTGGAAGAGGACGCCGTTCCAGGTGGCGATGCAGTGAGCGTCGTCCAGCGCATGGACGAGCGGCCGCTCAGTCCCGCCGCCGCCTAGGCCGCGCGGCGGCGCGGCGCTCCCGGGCGCCCGGGGCTCGACAGGCGTCGGCGGCGGGACGGAGCTCGCGCTCCTCGGCCGCAGCGCGTCTGCCCGCAGCGCGTCTGCCCGCAGCGCGTCTGCCCGCAGCGCGTCTGCCCGCTGCGCCTCCAGGCGCGGCGCTCCCGCGGCGCGGGGCTCGCCGGGCGCCGCCGCGGGGCCCTCGCCGCCGCCGCGGCGATCGCCCGTCGCCCCGCCTTCGGCCGCCTCCGCGGTCCGCTCGTCGCGGTCCCGGAGGCCGGGGAACGTGATCGTGCTGCCGTAGGCGTCGACCGGCGCGGGCCTCTCCTCGGCCCCGACGTCGGCGGCGGACGCCGCCGGCGGCGAGGACGACCCGCGGCGCCGCGCCTCCGCGGCGAGGGACGCCGCGGCCCCCGCCGGCGCGTCGAGCGCGGCGTCGAGGAGGCGATCGAGGGCGGGCCACATGGGGGCGGCGCTCGTGAACCGGGCGAACGGGTCGCGCTCGACGCAGCGGGAGAACCAGACGTCGAACCCGGCGGGGAGGGGCGGCAGCCCGAGCTCGGCCGCGCGCCGGCTCGCGGCGGGGATGGGCTCGATCAGGACCTCGCGCAGCAGCGCCGGGAGCTCCCGGCCCCGCCAGAAGCGCTGGCCCGCGAGCGCGAAGAACGCGACGAGCCCGTACGCCCAGACGTCGCTCTGAGGGAGCGCCGCGTAGCTCACGTGGGCCTGCTCGGGGGCCATCCAGAGCGGCGTGCCCAAGGCGCCCGTCGTCGAGGTGCGCGCGTCGGCGATGACCTTGGCGATGCCGAAGTCGAGGAGCTTGACCCGCGGCGCGGCGCCGCCTTCGGCCGCTTCCAGGAAGACGTTCTCGGGCTTGAGATCGCGGTGGACGATGCCCGCGTCGTGCGCGGCCTCGAGCGCGCGCCCGAGCTGCTCGAGGACGCGGCGCGCCTCGGCGATCGGGAGCGGGCCGCTCTGCTCGACGCGCGCCGAGAGGGTCTCGCCGTGGAGCAGCTCCATCGCGAGGTAGGGCAGGCCCGACGCCGCGTCGACGCCGGCGATGAGCACCTCGACGATGTGCGGCGACCCGATGAGCCCAGGCGCCCGCGCCTCCCGCTCGAAGCGGCGGCGCTCCTCGGGGTCGGTGGCGCGCACCGGGTGCATGACCTTCACGGCGCGCTCGCGCGCAGTGCTGTGCTGGCGGCAAAGATACACGCTGCCCATGCCGCCCGAGCCCAGGGGGCGCACGACCTCGAAATCGCCCCCGATGAGGGTGCCAGCGTGCAGGCCGTAGGGTGAATCCATGGCGCGGGCCGAAGTGATGGCCTAGCGGACCGCTCCGGGTCTGTCACGCGAGGCCGGGTCGATTCAACCTCGCCGGCGGCTCGTCTCGCGCCGGCCACGGCGAGCATTCCTGTGATCTTGCAGTGGTGTTGTTCGGATTCAATCGGGTCGCACGGGCGCGCGGTGAGCAGGTCCGCGCCCTGCTCGAACCGTGCTCCGCTCTTGCCGCGCGCGGACGCGAGGGCGCGTGGATCGCGCGCGCCCGGCGGCGTCAGTCGATCTCGGCGACGACCGCGTGGTGGTCGGACGCGGCGCCGACGTCGACGACGTCGGCGAGCGCGAGCCGGCCGGAGAGACGCGGTGAGAGCAGCACGTAGTCGGTCCGCGTCTCGACCTGCGCGCCGGCGCGGCCGCGCAGCGCGGTGGCCCAGCGCGGGGAGCGCGGCCGGAGGCGCAGCGCGTCGGTCCAGCCGAACGCCTCGAGGGTGTCCATCGTGTCGAACCGCGGCGGGCTCCCGTACTTCTCGATGCCGGCGGCCGCGAGGCGCGCGTCGAGGTCCGCGGGGTAGGGGTCGCGGCGCGAGATCGCGTTGAGGTCGCCAGCGAGCGCCCAGAGGCCCGCGGCGAACCGGGCGGGCGGCACGAGCGAGAGCAGCCAGCGCGCCTCGGCGAGCCGGCGGTCCTCGCTGCCGGCGTTGAGGTGGGTGCCGAGCACGAGCAGCGGCTCGCCGGCGAGCTCGAGCTCGAGCTCGACGAGGCAGTGGGCCAGCACCTCGGGCGCGTGCACGCGCGCCTTCACGAGCGGCGCCCGGCTGACCACGGCCACGTGGTTCCGCCGGCCGCTCGGCCGCGGGTTGGCGCTCCCGAGCACGGCGTGCCGCTCGCCCGGCGGCGCGCCGAGCGCCTCGGCGACGGCCCGGAGCCGGGCGCCGTCCTCCCAGCCGACGCACTCCTGGAGGACGAGCAGGTCCGGGCGCGCGGCGGCGACGATCGTGAGGATCGCCTCGAAGCGATCCTCGCCGCCGGAGAGGATGTTGAAGGTCATGATCTTCACGGTGGGATCAGGCTAGCTCGTCCGAGCAGAGCAGCTCCAGCGCGTGCTGAATCCGGTGGACGCGGCGCCCGTGACAGCGCACGAATCCGGCACGGCCGGGCGCGGGGCCGCGCCTCGGCTCGCAGGATTGACGGATGGGACGATGAGCACCGAGCAACGAAGCCTCCTTGGGGCAGCGCAGCGCGCCGCCCTCGCCATCATCGCCGGGGCGGCCGCCGCGGCGCGCGCGGGCCTTACGGGCCGGGCTCCCTCCGCGGCCCTGGAGAGCGCCTGATGGCCGGCGAGATCCTCCCGATCCGCAGCGACTCGCCGCTCTACGTCGGCGCGCTCCGCCTGCGGTACGAGGTCTTCGTCGTCGAGCAGGCCGTGCCCGCGGACATCGAGGTCGACGAGCTCGACGAGGGCGCGCAGCATTTCGTGGTCCTGGACGGCGACGAGGTCGTCGCGACGATGCGGATCGTGCCGTACGGGGACGCGCTCAAGGTCGGCCGCGTCGCCGTCAGGAAGGATCTCCGCGGCACCGGCCTCGGACGGCGGCTGCTCGAGGAGGCGATCCGCGTCGCCGCCGCGCAGGGCGCGCGCGCGCTGGTCTTGAACGCCCAGGTCGCCGCCGCGCCGTTCTATCGCAAGCTCGGCTTCGTCGAGGAGGGGCCGATCTTCGACGAGGCCGGCATTCCGCACACCCGGATGGTCAGGCGGATGACCTGAGCCCGCTGTAGATTCGCAGCGGGCGTGCGCGGCGCGCCCCCGGAGCCGCCGTGACACGCGCCCGTTCGCCGGCAGATCGCGCGATCCTTGACGTCGACGCCGACATGCTGGCAAGCCTGGTGTCGCTGCGCGGCCGCGCGGGCGAGGGGTGGGGCGCTCCCGGGCGCCGCGCTCGAAAGGAACGGGTGACCCGATGACTGTGCAGCGGATCCTCCTCGCCGGCGCCACGGGCGCGGTCGGCTCCGAGCTCTTGCGCCTGCTCCGCGGCCGGGATCACTTCGTGCGCACGCTCTCTCGCACCGAGGGCAACGCCGCGGGCATCCGCGGCCTCGCCTCGGAGGTCGTCGTCGCCGACGCGGCGGAGCCCGGGGCCGTGACCGGCGCGCTCGATGGCGTCGATGCGGTCGTGTCCTGTCTCGGCGCGAACGTCTCGATGACGCTGCGCGAGCGCAGGAGCTATTACGACGTCGACGTGGTGGCGAACACGCACCTGCTCGAGGCGGCGAAGCGGGCCGGGGTGAAGCGCTTCGTCTACCTCTCCGCGCACCCTGGCCCCGGCTATGCCCACACCCGCTATCTGGCGGCCCATCTCCAGATGGAGGAGCGCATTCGCGCCTCCGGCCTCTCGTTCTCGTTCGTGCGCCCGACGGGCGTCTACTCCGCGCTGAACGACATGATCGCGATGGCCCGCGCCGGCGTGGGCGCGGTGCCCGGCGACGGCCTCGCGAGGACCAACCCGGTGCACCCCGCGGACGTCGCCGAGGCGCTCGCCGAGGTGCTCGCCGGGGGGCCTGACGTGGTGCCCGTGGGCGGTCCCGACGTCATGACGCGCGACGAGGTGATGCGCCTGGCGTTCGACGCTGTCGGCAAGAAGGGGCTCATCGTGCACGTCCCCGCGGGGGTGCTCCGGTCCACGAGCGTGCTGCTCGAGGGCATCCATCCGCGGCTGTCGGATCTGCTGGAGTTCGTGGCGGCGGTCATGACGTCCGACTCGCTCGCGCCCGCGCGCGGGACTCGGCCGCTGCGCGCCTGGTTCGAGGCGCTCGCAGGCGCGCCGGCTAGCCCGCGGCGAAGCGAGGGCTAGCCGAGAGATCGTCGAGCATCTCGCGACGCCGCGGGCCAGATGCCCTGCTGGCCTGCATTTCCTCGACCGGCCTCGGAGACCGCTCTAGCGCATCGATCAGCTCGAAACGCCCGAGAATGAAGAGATTGGAACCACAGAGGGCACAGAGGAGAGAGAAGAAATAGGAATTTTTATTTCTCTCCCCTCTGCGCCTCTGTGGTTCATTTTCTCGGGGTTTCAATCCGTTCGATCGTCACGAAGTTCAGTGCGTAGAGCTTCTGCAGCGCTCGGCAGCAATCTCGCTCGGCGGCGGCCCGCGCGGCGGGATCGGCCTCGGGGTCGAGCATCTCCGCGAGGATCTCCCGGGTAGGCTTTCCGCCGCCGGCGCGGTCGAGGAACGCCTTGATGAGCCGCCCGACGCGCGCCTTCTGGACGCGATCGGCCACCGCGATCCTCCCGAACAGGATCAGCGTCGTCGCCGGCTCCGGATCGAGCGGCGCCTTGCCGTCGACGAGCGCCTGGATGAACGGCAAGACGTCGCACGAGAACTCGTGCAGCTCGACGTGCCGGCCCGCGCGCACGGCGCCGTCGAGCAGCGCCTCCTCGGTGACGCTCGGCCTCGACGCGTTCCGCGACCTGAAATCGTCCGCGCTCTCGGCGCTCGCGGCGTCGGACCACAGCACGAACTCGGCGCGCTCGCAGCGCATCACGTCGGCGAGGTAGGGGATGTCGAGCTCCCCTCGTTCGAGTTGCCGCTCGACGAGCTCGGCGAACCAGAGGGCGTCGCGAAACGCGCGAATCAGGCGTTCGGACTTGATCGGGCGGTAGGTCGCGACGAGGCTCCGCTGCACCTTCGACAGCGCCCTGCGGCGCCGGAGCAGCGCGAACGTGGCGGGGAAGTACGTCTCGACGAGGGAGAAGCGCTTGACGCTCAGCGACCCCGAGATCCAGCGCAGCCGGTCCTTGTCGAGGGACTGGAGCGCGGACATCTGCCCGGCGCTCAGCGCGTTCTCTTCGGCGAAGCGCGCCGGGTCGTCGTAAAACCGCTCGAGCGCCTGAGGATCGGTGAGCAGCCGCGCGAACGCCGTCTGAAACGCTGACTGGTCCGTATCCATCGCCCGCCCCTCCGTCACGTCATTCATCGCACGTTCCATCGTCCACCCTGCGGCTCAGCGAGCATCGCCTCACGCCCAGACGGCCCTCGCGTGCTCGACCTCTTCCAGGACATCGTCGAATTTGTCCGGCGGATTCGCGTCGCGCTCGATGAGGATGCCGCGCACGGGCGCCCTCCGGCAGAGATAATCGAGCAGGTCCCAGACCTCGGGGTGCCTGTCGACCGGGTCGCTGTGCGTGTCGATCCACATCCCGTCTTCGTAAGCTCCGCCGGCCAGGTGGACTTGCACGACGCGCTCGAGCGGGATGCGGTCGATGAACTCATACGGATCATAGTGGAGATTCTGGGCGTTGATGTACAGGTTCGTGAGATCGAGCAAGATGCCGCAATCGGCGTCGTTCACGACCTTGCTGATGAAGTCCGCCTCCGTCATGGTGCCCCCGGGGATCTCCAGGTAATAGGCGATGTTCTCGAGGAGCAACGGGACGCCGAGCATGTCCTGGAACTGCCGCGCCTTGGCCGCGCAGCGCGCCGCGGCGGGCTCGGAGAACGCGATCGGCGTGAGCTGGCCAAGCTCGATCTGGGAGACCTGCGTGAAGCAGAGGTGATCGCTGTACCAGGGGGCGCGGACCGCCTTCGCGAGGCGCGCGACGTCACGGCAATAGTCCATGTCGAGCGGCGCGTCGGTGCCGATGGATAGCTCGAGGCCATGGGGCGCGATGGGGATACGCTGGCTCAGCTCCATGGCGCGCGCGACCCGCCCCTGGGTCCGGTAGATGTAATGGTCCGCGCAGATCTCGATCCAGTCGATACGATCGCGGTGTTGCTCGATCCCGCGCACGAACCAGGGCCGGTAGGCGAGCCCAACGCCGATGCGCGGGAGGTCGAATCTCGGCTTCACACTCATGAGCAGCTCCTCGCGCGCAGGGAAAAGGAGGCGCCCAGGCAGCGCAGCGAGCGCTGCCTGGGCGCCGGCGGCGGGGGGCGCGCCCCCCCGCCGCTCATGTCATTCGTCGCTCAAGCGGCCGTAGCAGCATCGGCAACACAGCGAGACCTCCCGCACCTCCAGTTCGATGGGGTCGTCAGGGATGAGCATCTCCAAATCGAATCCACTGGTATCCGTATTCATCGTATTGGCTCCTCCATCCGAGGCAGGTCGATCTCCTCGGTCACGGACAGGTCGGCAGGCGCCTCGTGCGGACCGAGGCCCGCCGCGTCGCACCCACCGGCTCTCCGCCCGCGCCGATGCCCAATCAATAGCCGTGCCGCTGGAGGATCGGCGTGCCAGGCGTGCGTGCAGGGCCGCGAGGATGCGCCCGGCTCCGTGCCTCACGCATGGCGATGGCGGCGGTGAAACGGCCGGGGAACGACCTGGGTCGACCGAGCTCACCGGTGGACTTCGCAGGAGAGCACAGGGGCGGAGGTGGCGGACCGCCGTGACCAGCTCGCTCGTTCGAGTCCCGCCGAGGAGGGCAACGTCTTGCTTGGGAATGCAAAATCCCGCAGCTGAAGGCAGAGCCTTGCTGAGGGAGGCTCGCTGAGCGCGGTCGCCGCGGCGACCTCGGAGACGCGCGCGCGTGCGTCAGCCGCCCCCCGGGCTGCGCGAGCGCCGAGCGCGGCCGCTGCTGCCGGGAGCGCCGCCGCGCCGCGGGAGACGGAGCGCCGTACGTCATCGGCGCTCGGGGTCAGCCGCGCGTGCCGGGCGAGCCCGGCAGATCCCTCCGCAGACCCGCAGGCGGCTGGTTCACGGCCCGTCGCGAGGGGGCTGCTCGGCTCGCCACCGCCCAGCGCCGCGCATCCCGCCCGCGCCCCGGGCCGCCAACTTCCCTGACGTGGCCTGATCCGACGTCTACACTGGCGCGGTGGGCCGGTTCCGCGCGTGCGCGGGGCCGGGCGGTGTCCCATGAAAAAGCAGAGAATCGAGGACCAGAGCTGGCTTTACGTCGACTACCGCGGCGTGATGCGGAGCTACGAGCTCGGCAAGGGCCTGATGCTCTACGTCTGTCGCGGTCTCCAGGTCGGAGAGTTCGCGCCCCACGTCATCGCGGACGGCGAGCGGCAGATCCAGCAATTCCAGCGGTGCATCTACATGGTGGACGCGCTCGATTCGCCCAGGATGGACACCGATTTTCGCGACCAGATGACCGAGTGGCTGAAGAAGAACTGCCCGCGCGCCGAGGCCCACCTGCTGATCCGGTCCAGGCTCTTGCAGATGGCCGTCAACGTCGCAAACCTCCTGATCGGCGCGAGCATGACGCACGCCTATTCCGACGTCGCGGCCTGGGAGGGCGTGGGCCGGCGCACGATACCGTGGTTCAGGCGCCGGCCGCTCGTGGTCCCCGACGACGTGGGCGAGCCCCGCGCGTCGTCCTGAGCTGCCCGCTCACCCCTTGTGCCGCACGCCCTTCGATCGGCGGTACTCCTCGAGCTCCTCGCGGCCTTCCTTCCCGTTCCGCTCGAGCGTCTTCAGCCAGTCGTCGCGGTATTCCCGCATCGCCTCGGCCACGGCCTCGGCGACGACCAGGTTTCTGTACCATTTGGCGTCGGCCGGGACGATGCACCAGGGCGCGTACCGCGAGGAGCAGCGCCGGAAGACGTCCTCGTAGGCCTCCGTGTACTCGTCCCAGACCTCCCGCTCCTTCCAGTCGTTCACGTTGAGCTTCCAGGCGGTCGATGGGTTCTCCTCGCGCTCCAGGAGCCGCTTTTCCTGCTCCTTCTTGCTGATGTGCAAGAAGAACTTGATCACGATGGTCCCGTGCTCGGCGAGCAGCTCCTCGAAATCGTTGATGTGGTCGTAGCGCTCGCCCCACAGCGATTTGGGCGCCAGGTCGTGCACGCGCACGACGAGCACGTCCTCGTAATGAGAGCGGTTGAAGATGGCGAACTCCCCAGCGCGCGGCGCGTGCCGGTGAATCCGCCACAGGAAATCGTGCTCCCGCTCCTCCTTCGTCGGCACGCCGAACGAGCTCACGCTCACGCCGCGCGGGTTCAGCGCGCCGACGACGTTCTTGATCGCGCCGTCCTTGCCGGCCGCGTCGCGGCCCTGGAGCACGATGAGCACGCTGTGCGTCCGCGCGCCCCACATGAGCTCCTGAAGCTCGAGCAGCTCCTTGCCGAGCTCGTGGAGCCGCTCGGCCGCCTCCTGCTTCGTCGCGTCGCGGGGCGGGTCGGTCGAGACGTCCTCGAGGCGAAACTTCGAATCGGGCTTCGTGAGTCGCGTGATGGGCATGCCCGCGAGCGTACACGATCCGGTCCGGGCGCCTCCCCTGGAGCGACGCCGCCGGGCGGCGCGGCCGCGCGGCCGCCCCTCACGCCGGGCGCAGCGCCGCGCTCGCCAGGCCGCCGCGCCGCACCGCGAGCGCCTCGAGCAGCGCGATCCACGCCCCGGGGTCGCCGAGCGTCAGGTCGGGCTCGACCCCGGCGTCCGGACGCTCGGCGGAGGCGATGTACACCCCCACGCCCCCGTTCGCCCGCGCGTAGGCGATCGCCGGCTCGTCGGTCGTGTCGTCGCCCGCGTAGACCACGAGCGTCCCCGGCGGCAGCCGCGCCAGCAGGAAGGCCAGGGCGCCGCCCTTGTCGTGCGCGGCGTCCCTGGCCTCGTGGATGCTGCGCCCCCGCATGACCACGAGCCCCTTCCGCCGCGCCGCGCCCGACCACGCCTCGATCGCGTCGAACGCCGCCGGCCGATCCTCCGCCGAGACGAGCCGCCAGTGGAGCGCGATCGAGCACCGCTTGCGCTGGACCCAGAACGCGGGGACGCGCCGCGCGATCTCGTCCGCGTCCCGCTCCAGCGCGTCGAGCGCCTCGGCCGGCGCCTCCGCCTCGTACACGAGCGCCCCGCCCGGCGCCGCGATCTCGGCCCCGTGCTCGCCGACGCGCCACGCCGCCCCGAGCGCCGCCGTGCGCGTCGCGACGTCGTGGATCGTCCTGCCCGACACGATCGCCACCGTCGTCCCCGGCGCGCCGGAGAGCGCCCGGAGCGCCTCGATGGCGCCCCGCTCCGCGACCGCCCCGCCCGACACCGCGGCGATCTCGGAGATGGTCCCGTCGAAGTCCGTCGCGAGGAGCAACGACGGCGCTGCCGCCGCGCGCTCGATGAGCTGGCTCACGTCCATGCTGCTCAAGATTCTACCGTGACCAGGCCCCGGTGAGGATCTGCAAGCTGCAGAGGCCGGCAGAGCCTCCGCTCCAGAGCGGCAAATCGCCCCTCTGCGACGTTGCGCCACGGCGGTGAGGCGCCGGCGAGGGGCGGTTTCCCCTCGTTCTCCCCGCAGATCGAGCCTGGCTCGCTTCATGCTCATACGTCGAGCGTCGAGTGCGTCGGGTGCGTCGACGCGGCGCCGAGCCATACCATGAACATCGTCGTGCTCACGTACATCGAGGCCCCGGACCAGAAGCCGGATGTTGTTGTCGAGCAGGTCGTCCGGGCGCTCAGGAACGGCGGACACGAGGTGTCCGTCATCGCCGAGCACGGCGACGTCGCGCGGCTCGTCTCCGCCCTCTCGCGCGCCCGCCCCGATCTCGTCTTCAACCTCATGGAGATGTTCGGCGACAACGTGCTCGGCGACGTCTCCGTGGTCGGGCTGCTCGACATGCTCGGCCTCCGCTACACGGGCTCCGGCCCCGCGGAGCTCTCGCTCGCGCAGGACAAAGGCCTCTCCAAGAAGATCCTCGCCTTCGAGGGCATCCTCTACCCGAGGTTCGCCGTCTTCTCCAAGGACGCGGATTTCGAGACCGGGGGCAACCTGCACATGCCCCTGTTCGTCAAGCCGCTCCGCATGGACGCCTCGATCGGCATCGACAGGAACGGCCTCGTCCACGACGCCCGATCCCTCATGAAGCGGGTCCTCGCCATCCACGAGGAGTGCGACGACTCGGCCCTCGCCGAGGAGTTCATCGAGGGGCGGGAGCTCTACGTGGGGATCCTCGGCAACGCGCAGCCCACGGCGCTCCCGCCGATCGAGATCGATTTCACCGGCTTCCCGTCGGGGCGGCCGCACATCCTCGATCAGAAGGCGAAGTTCGATGAGCAGAGCGCCGAGTACAAGGGCACGAAGGCCGTGGTCGCCGAGCTCTCCGACGAGCTCCGGGCGAGGCTCCAGAAGGTCTCGCTCGACGCCTACCGGGCGCTCCGCGTGAAGGACTACGGCCGGGTCGATCTCCGGCTCACCGAGGCCGGCGACATCTACGTGATCGAGGTCAACGCGAGCTGCTACCTCGAGGCCTCGGGGGAGTTCGCCATGGCCGCCGCCGCGGCCGGCGTCGGGTACGACGCGCTCGTCCAGCGGATCGTCGACCTCGCGATGCAGCGCTACGCGAAGTAGCTGCCGGTGCGCACGTGGTTCATCGCGAGCGCCGTGACGAGCGCCGCGAAGGCGATCACCGCCGTCCGCTCGTTCGCGGCGCGGTACGCGAGCCCGAGCTCGCCCGCGCGGCCGGCGAGGTGGCGCACGAGCGGCCGCGTCGCCTCGGGGAAATGGCCGGTCGAGCGGTAGACGCTGGCGACGAGCTCCCGCTCCATGTCCAGGATGAGCGCCGCGGCCGGCCGCTCCGCGCCCGCCTCGTCCGGCGCGTCGAGCTCGTCGAAGATCGCCCGCAGCGCGCCGTCGAAGCCGCGCGGCAGCTCGCCGTCGCCGGGGAGCGCCGCGCCGTAATACTCGTCGAGCGACGTGCCGAGCTCGGCGACGTCCTCGTCGAGCGCGTCGTCGGTCACGACCGGGTCGAGGTCGCGCAGCGCGGCCATGGCGCGATCGCAGTACTCCAGCTTGGCGAGCGCCTCGGGCCAGTCGGCGTACTCGACCCGCCACGCGCGCCCGGGCGTCATCCAGACGGCGAACGTCTCTGCCCAGTCCTCGTCCGGGTGCTTCTGCGCGTACCAGCCGGGCAGGTGCACGACATGCCGGCGGCTGAACGGGATCGGCCTGTAGCCCTCGTGGTAAGGCGCGTCGATCGGGCCGAATCGCTCCACCCACTCCGGCTCGCCGTACAGGCGATAGGCGTAATTGACGACGTGCCCCATCTCGTGGCGCAGATAACGCAGGCAATCCGCCCGGGAGACGCCCTCGACGTGCCCTGTGCGCGCGCCGTGGAGCGCCGTCAGGTCGGGCCTCGCCAGGTAGAACGGGATGCCGATCGCGATCGTGTTGAACGGGACTCCCCACTCCGTGGAGAGGTAGAAGCGCGGGCGGACCCGGCGGATCCCGGCGAGCTCGAGCTCCGCCGTGAACTCCGCGATGATCGCCTCGAGGCGCGTCCCCGCGATGGTGAGGCCGAGATCCCGGAGCGGCACCGGCCCGAGGGCGGGCTCGTGAAACGTGGGCTCGGTGGGGGGAGCGGCGGCGGCCATGGCGCCAGCATACTGCCGCGCCGGCGCAGGCGCTCGCCGTCGCGGGCGGCCGATCGGGCGCAAGGCCGCGCGTCGCGCCGGCGGCGTGGTCCTGCTTGCGCCGGAGCAGCGGATCACCACCGGTTGCTGCCGGGGCAGCAGCGCGCGCGCGGGCGGCCTCGCCGAGCGGCGCGCGGCGGCGCGGCACGGGCGTTGCTGACCAGCGTGGCACCGCGGACACGCGGCGACGGCTGCTGATCGCTGGCGCGGATCGACAGGCCTGATTCGAGCCGTCCACGAGGTCAAGCTGCGTTCCTTCATCGACAAGAACCGCTTTCTTCTGGTGTTCGCGGCGCTGTCCTCGGTCATGGGCATCAGCGTCGGCGTCGCCAAGGTGACCACGACGCTCTACGCGCTGGATCTCGAGGCGAACGAGGCGCTGCTCGGGCTCATCGCCGGGTCGCAGAGCGTCGGGGTGCTGCTCATGAGCATCCCGATCGGGCTCCTCGTCGATCACCTCGGGCCCTCGCGGCTGTTCGTGCTGGGGAGCCTCGTGGCGGGGACCATCTACATCGCCTTGCCGGCGGTCCCGTCTCCGGTGTTCCTGCTGGTCTGCACGACGGCGATCAGCTTCTTCATGCCGCTGCGCTTCGTCTCGCTGAGCACCGTGTTCATGCAGCAGCTCGAGACGGTGGGTGAGGGCAAGGCCGGCTGGTACCGCGGCACCCATATGGTCGGCATGTTCCTGCTGGGCCCCATGCTCGCGGCCACGCTCACCAAGGCCCTTGGCTTCCCGGGCACCTACTGGCTCATCGGGGGCAGCTTCCTCGTCACGGTCTTCATGTCGCCGATCGTCTTCGGCCGTTATGCGGCGCGCTCCACCCCCCGGAGGGAGCTCCGCCTCTCCGGCGTCCGGTCCGATCTCGGCCTGCTCGCGCAGGACGTCGAGCTGCGCGGCGTGTGCATGATCGAGTTCGCGGCCCAGTCGGTCAATTCGTTCTTCATGTTCTTCATCATCCCGATCGGCGTCGCCGTCGCCGGCCTGACGGCGGCCGAGGCCTCGGGGCTGCTCGCGTGGCAGGGCGTGACCTACATCTTCGCGCTGTTCTCGCTGGGCGGCCTGGTCGGCCGGGTCGGGCACGAGCGCATCTACCTCGCGAGCCTCGTCCTCGTCCCGATCGCGCTGCTCTTGCTCGGCCTCTCGGGCGAGCTGAGCCTGCTCCGCGCCGGCGGCCTGATCCTCGGCCTCGGGCTCGGCCTCTTGCAGATCGCGAACCTCACCCGCATCGCCCGCATCGGCGCGCGCGTGGGGCGGGGGAAGGTGGCCGGCTTGCACGCCCTCGTGGGCCCGTCGGGAGGCCTGTTCGGCAGCACCGTGGGCGGCCTCGTGGGCAAGAGCCTCGGCCTCCAGTCGATGTTCCTGCTCCTGTCCGTGCTCTTCGGCGTGCTCCTCGCGCTGGCGCGCAGGACGTCGAGCGCGGTGGTCGCGGTGCACCCCGACCCGACCGAGCCGGCGGCCGCCGAGTGAGCGCAAGAAGCGTCAGCCGAGAAGCACGGCGCGCGCCGTCGACGATGTCCCCCGAGGAGAGGGGCGATCCAGATCACGCGCCGACCGACGGCGCACACAGAGGCCTTGCACCCATGCGCGAACTCGAACCGCCTGCTCCGTTCACCGCCACCCGCCGCGCGTTCGTGGCGGCGCTCTCTGCCGCGCTCTCGCTCGCGGCCTGCTCGAAGGTCGAGCCGGGCGGCGGTCAGGGCGACAGGGCCGCCGGCGACTACGAGGTGCTGGAGCTGCGCCATCAGGGGTTCGCCGGCGTGGTCTCGGTGCCCGAGCTGGCAGAGGACCTCGGGTACCTCGCCCCGCTCAAGCTCAGCTACGTCGGCAACACCATCAGCGGGCCGCAGGACATCCAGACGGTGGTCACCGGCGACACGGATTACGGGCAGGCGTTCAACGGCGCGGTGATCAAGCTGATCGCCGCCGGGGCGCCGCTCCGGGCGGTGGTGGGCGGCTACGGGGTCGACGCGAAGCGCTGGAGCGGCTTCTACGTGACCGAGGACAGCGCCATCCGGTCCCCGCGCGACCTCCTGGGCAAGAAGGTCGCGATGAACACGCTGGGCGCGCACCACGAGTTCATGCTGAAGGAGTACCTGGCGCGAAACGGGCTGACGAGCGCCGAGATCGCGCAGGTCACGCTGGTGGTGCTGCCGCCGGTGAGCGCGGAGCAGGCGCTCCGGCAGAAGCAGGTCGACGTCGCGGTCCTCGGCGACATCCTGCGCGACAAGGCGCTCGAGCGCGGCGGCATCCGGGCGCTGTTCTCGGATTACGAGCTGTTCGGCGAGTTCACCGCCGGCAGCTACGTGCTGAGAAAGCGCTTCCTCGAGGAGAGCCCGAACAGCGCCCGCAAGTTCGTGGAGGCCGTGGCGCGCGCCGTCGAGTGGGCGCGGAGCACCCCGCGCGAGGAGGTGGTGGCGCGCCTCACGCGCATCATCGAGCGGCGGGGCCGCAACGAGGACGCGTCGGCGGTGAAGTACTGGACCAGCATGGGCGTCGCCGGCAAGGGGGGGCTGCTGTCGTCCAAGGAATACCAGGTCTGGATCGACTGGCTGGTGAAGGACGGCGAGCTGAAGCCGGGCCAGATCAAGGCCGAGGACCTGTACACAAACCAGCTCAACCCGTTCGCGACGACGCCGGTCCAGTGACGGCGCCGCCCCGGCGCGCCCCTGCCGCTACCACTTGCGGTAGGGGAGGAACTTGCCGTTCATCACCACGCGCACGCGGTCGCCCTTGGCGTCGGGCACCTTGTCGATGCTCATCTCGAAGTCGATGGCGCTCATGATGCCGTCGCCCATCTTCTCGTGGATCAGCTCCTTCAGCGTCGTGCCGTACACCTGCACGATCTCGTGGAAGCGGTAGATCAGCGGGTCGGTCGGCGGGTTCGGGCCGAGGGAGCCCTTCGACGGCGGCACCTGGAGCAGGAGCACCTCCTCCTGGCTGAGGCCGAGCAGGTTGCCGGCCGCGGCCGCCTCGTCGGCGCTCATGCATTGCTGCCCGAGCAGCGCCGAGGTGGTCCACACCTCGCTGCGCCCCACCGCCTCGGCCAGCTGCTTCCAGGTCAGCTTGCGCTCCAGCTTCGCTGCGACGATCTGCTCCACCAGGTCCATGCGCGTCATGGCGCCACGGTACGCGGGGGCAGGTTTCGTGGAGCTCTCGGGAGCGTGAACTTCCGGAGCGCCGCGGCGTTCGGGGGCGGCTATCTCGCGCTCATCGCGGCGGCGATGCCCGCCTGCAAGGTGCTGTGGGTGGTTATGCCGCGTAGGGGCACGCCGCGCTGCGCCAGGACGTGAGCCGACGTGAGTCATCGACGGTCGACTCCGGCGGCCATCACGCGGGCCCCGAGGCACTTCACCGCCCCGCCACATCGGGTGAAGTGAGAGGGGAGACGTGAGAGGTGAGACATGAGACGTGATTGACGCGCGGGCTCGCGTCCGTCTCCGCTCGACGGATAAGGCCGCATTTGCTAGGCTGCTTCAATTGGCCGGTGAGCGCTGTGAGCGCTCGCGAGCGCGAGGGCCATGCGAGACCGGAGTGCGCACGTGACGCCGCAGGCGCCGCGACGGCGCACGAATCGCCATCTCCCGATTGTAAAGAGAGGTGACTTACCATGAGAATTGCCACGAGCTTGTCGACTTTCTTCGCGGGCTGCCTGGCCACACTGCTCTGTACGGGCAGCGCGGCCGCGGCCGAGGGCCCGCTCGGCGACGACGTCGGCGTGGCGTCCAGCACGAGCTGCGACGACGAGAGCATCTTCCTGTTCCAGAGCATCGGACAGGATCAGTATCTGAGCTACCAGCGGGTGCTGATCGACGCGCCCATCAGCGAGGTCTGGCCCGTGCTCCGCGACATCGAGTGGTTCGTGGAGGCGGTCCTGCCCGACGTGGCGCCGACGTTCCTGTGGCTGAACGGCGGGGGCCCGGAGACGATCCCCTCGGAGTACCAGTTCACCTCGGGGGGCGTCACGCTCCACGAGGAGATCATCTACCGCTCCGAGGCGCACCACCAGATCCTCGTCCGCCTCCTGGATCCGGCGTTCGGCATGGAGCAGTACTACGCGCTCGGGGATCTCACCCAGTGCGGCGATCAGACGGTGCTGGAGTACACCCGGTATCTCGAGCTCGCGCCCGGCACGGACACCGAGTTCTTCAGGGTGCTGTTCACGCAGGAGTTCATCGACATCCCGGCGTATTTCGAAGATTAGCCCCCAGCGCGCCCGCCGCGCTTCTTGCATTCACCAGAGGCGCCCGTCGTCAGCCTAGAAAGCCAGAGAACGAGAGAACATAAACCACGGAGGCACAGAGGCACAGAGGCACAGAGGAGGAGAAAGAGCTCTTTCTTTTTCTCTCCTCTGTGCCCTCTGTGCCTCTGTGTTAAATTTCTTCTCCTCTGGGAGCTTTCGGCGCTAGCGCCGGCAGCCAAAGCGGCCCCGACCGCCGGGGCGGCGGCCGGTCACTTGAGGACCTCGACCGCCATCCCGTCGGTCAGCTCCGCGCTCGCGAGCTTCACGATCCGCTCGCTCCCGTCGAGCCCCGTCGACACGTGGATCGTCGCGCCCGTGTCGCGCTCGACCGTGATGGGCGCGAAGCGGATCTTGCCCCCGGCATCCACGACGGCCACGCGGAGCCCCTTGGCGTCGTTGTAGAGCGCCGTCGCCGGGATCTCGAGCACGCGGTGCGGCGTGGGCAAGGTCAGCGCGACCTCGGCGTACATGCCCGCGAGGAGCCGCCCGTCGGGGTTCGGCACCCGCACCTCCGTGTTCATCGTCCGCGTCGCCGCGTCGAGCGCGCCGGCCGTGCGCGCGATCGTGCCCTGGAACGGCTGCCCCGCGAACTCGCGCACCGTGACCTTCGCCGGCGCGTCGACCCGCACGCTGGGCGCCACGTCCTGCGGGACGCCCACGAAGACGCGCACCGGGTCGGTCGCCGCGATCCGGAACAGCGGCGTCCCGTTGCCCGCCGTGACCAGCGCCCCGCGGTCGATCGTCCGCGAGGTGACCGTCCCCGCGAACGGCGCGGCGATCTTCGCGAACTTCTTGAGGTCCAGGATGCGCTGGATGTTCGCCTGCTGCGCGGTGATCGCCGCCTGGGCCACGGTGACGCTCGCCTCGGCGACGTGCGCCTGGCCCTGCCGCTGCTCGAGCTCCTCCTGCGGCGCCACGCCCGCGGGGACGAGCTGCTGGTAGCGCTGCACGCTCGACCGCGACAGGTCGCGGTTCGCCTGGGCCTGCACGAGGCCGGCGTTCGCCTGCACGAGCTGCGCGCGCGCCTGCGCGAGCTCCTGATCGAGCTCGGGCGTGTCGATCTCGGCGAGGACCTGCCCCTCCTCGACCTTGTCGCCGATATCGGCGCTCCACTTCCGCACGTAGCCGCTCACGCGCGGGTAGACGACCGTCTCCTCGAGCGGCTGGATGCTCCCCGGCAGGACGAGCGCCCGGTCGCTCGACACCGGCTGCGGCGAGACGACCACGACGCGCGGCGCGGCGCCCTCGGCGGCCCGCGCGCCCTCCTCGAGCGCGGCGCGGGCGCTCCGGCGGGGCAGGTACGCCGCGGCGAACGCCGCCCCGAGCGCGACGGCGAGGCCCACGCCGAGGGCGATGCCGCGCGTCCGCGTCATCGCGGCGGGCGGCGGCAGATCGAAGCCGAGATCGTCGGCGGGAGGGCCCGGGGGCGGGGTCTGGGCGGGGCGTTCGGGGGAGCTCATAGGTCCTCGGCGAGCGGGTCTCTGGCCGGAGCCTTGCTCCGGAGGAGGCTGTACATCACCGGCACGAAGAAGAGCGTGCTCAGCGTGGCGACGAGCAGGCCGCCGATGACGGCGCGGCCCAGGGGGGCGTTCTGCTCGCCGCCCTCGCCGAGGCCGATCGACATCGGCAGCATGCCGAAGATCATCGCGAGCGCGGTCATGAGCACCGGCCGGAGGCGCGTCATGCCGGCGGCGAGCGCCGCGGTCGGGGCGTCGCGGCCCAGCTTGCGCTGGTCGTTCGCGAACGTCACGACGAGGATGCTGTTCGCCGTGGCGACGCCGACGCACATGATCGAGCCCATGAGCGCGGGCACGCTCAGCGTCGTGTGCGTCACGAAGAGCATCCACGCGATGCCGGCCACCGCGCCGGGGAGCGCCATCAGGATGATGAGCGGGTCGAGCCACGACTGGAAGTTCACGACCATCAGCAGGTACACGAGCACGACCGCGAAGAGCAGCCCGTAGCCGAGGCCGGTGAACGAGGAGTCCATGCTCTCCGCCTGCCCCTTGACGGTCACCTTCGTCCCGCGCGGCAGCTCGGGCCTGAGCTCGTCGATGACGCGCGAGACCGCGCCCGCGACCGAGCCGAGGTCGGTCCCGTCGACGTTCGCCTGCACGTCGAAGGTCCGCGCGACGTTGTAGTGCGTGATGTTCGCCGGCCCGGTCGAGCGCGCGAGCGACGCGACGTTCGACAGGAGCTGCGGGCGGCCGTCGCCGGTCGACAGCGGCGTCGCGTTCAGGTCGTCGATCGACCCGATCGCGTACTGGGGCGTCTGCACGGCGACGAGGTACTGCACGCCGCGCTTGTCGAGCCAGTAGGTCGGCGACGTCTGCCCGCTCGACGAGAGCGAGACGAGGACGTCGCTCGCCACGTCGCGCTGGCTGAGCCCCATCTGGTCGGCCATGGTGCGGTCGACGTTGATGCGGAGCTGCGGCCGCGCCGGCACCTGCGCGAGGTGCACGTCCACCGCGCCGGGGATCCGCTCCATGCGGTCCGCGATCCGCCGCGCCACCGCGTAGGTCTCGTCCTCCTTGCCGATCGGGCCCACGACCTGGACGTTGATGGGCGCCGCGAGGCCGAAGTTCAGGACCTGCGTCGAGATGTCGGGGGCGAGGAAGAAGAACGTCGTGTCGGGGTACGCCGCGTTCAGCTTCTCGCGGAGCTTGCGCACGTAGCCGGCGGTCGGCTGGTGGTGCTCCTCGAGCGCGATGAAGATCTGCCCGTCGGCCGACGAGATCTGCGCGCCCTCGCTCAGCGACAGGTTGATGCCGCTCGCCGGGATCCCGATGGTGTCGAGCATCGTGCGGATCTCGGCTGGCGGGATCACCTCGCGGATGGTCTCCTGGATCTGCGCGAAGTGGCGCTCGCTCTCCTCGAGGCGGGTGCCCGGCGCGCCGCGCACGTGGAGCTTGATGAGCCCGGCGTCGACGCTCGGGAAGAAGTCGCGGCCGAGCAGCGGGATCAGCGCGACGGAGGCGGCGACGAAGGCGAGGAACGCGCCCACGAACGCGGCGCGGTGCGCGAGCGCCCAGGCGAGCCAGCCCCCGTAGGCCGCCCGCAGCCGGTCGAAGGCGCGGTTGAACGCGGCGAAGACGCGCCCGAAGACGCTCTTCGTATTGCCGTGCTGCCCGTGCGCGTGCTCCGCGGCCTCGCGCTCGAGCAGGAGGCGCACGAGGGTCGGGACGAGCGTCCGCGACAGGAAATACGACATGAGCATAGCGAAGACGACCGCCATGGCCATCGGCACGAAGAGCGACTTCGCGGCGCCGGTGATGAACACCACCGGCACGAAGACGATGCAGATGCAGAGCGTCGAGACGAGCGCCGGGACGGCGATCTCCTGCGCGCCGTCGATGATCGCGCGGATGAAGGGCTTCCGCTGCCCGAGGTTCCTGTGGATGTTCTCGATGGCCACGGTCGCGTCGTCGACAAGGATGCCGACCGCGAGCGCCATCCCGCCGAGCGTCATCACGTTGAGCGTATGGCCGAGGGCGCTGAGCGCGATGATCGAGACGAGGATCGAGAGCGGGATGCTGATGACGACGATGAGCGTGCTGCGCCAGCTCCCGAGGAACAGGAGGATCATGAGCGCGGTGAGCCCGGCGGCGATGAGCGCCTCGTGCACGACCCCGTCGACCGCCGCGCGGACGAACACCGACTGATCGAAGAGCAGCGAGACCTTGAGCTCCTTCGGGAGCTTCTCCAGCGTGCTCGGCAGCATCGCGTGGATGCGCGACGTGACGTCGAGGGTGCTCGCGCTCCCGTTCTTGAGGATGCTGAGGAGCACGCTGCGCTTGCCCTCGACGTGCACCATGTTCGTCTGCGGCGCGTTCCCGTCGCGGACGCTCGCGACGTCGCGGAGGTAGACGGTCCTCCCGTTTACGGTCCTGAGCGGCAGCTTGCCGAGCTCCTCGAACGCCTCGGGGCTGCTGTTCATGATGACGGGGTACTCGTTCTCCCCCATCTTCGCCGTGCCGGAGGGCAGGATGACGTTCTGCAGGCCGAGGGCGGCGTTCACGTCGCGCGGCGACAGCCCCCACGCGAAGAGGCGCTGCGGGTCGATGTCGACCATGATCTGGCGCTGCTTGCCGCCGTAGGGGTACGGGATCTGCGTGCCCCGGATCGTGGCGATGTCGGCGCGGATGAAGTTGACCGCGTAATCGAAGAGCTGCTGCTCGCTCAGCGACTCGCTCTCCAGCGCGGCCTGCAGGATGGGCACGCTGGAGGCGCTGTAACGGATGACGAGCGGCGGGCTGATGCCGGGCGGCATCATGCGGATGGCGGTCTGCGAGACCGCCGTCACCTGCGCGGTGGCGGCCTCGATGCTGGCGCCCGGCTGGAGGAAGATCTTGATGATCGAGATGCCGGTGAGCGACTGGCTCTCGATGTGCTCGATGTCGTTGACTGTGGTCGTCAGGAAGCGCTCGTAGTTGTTGACGATGCGCTTCTCCATCTCCTCGGGGGGGAGGCCGCCGTAGTTGAAGATGACGGACAGGACCGGGATGTCGATGTCGGGGAAGATGTCCGTCGGCATCCGGGTGATGGTGAACACGCCCAGGATGACGATGAGCATCGACATCACGATGAACGTGTACGTGCGTTGCAGCGCGATCCGGACGAGCCACATGGGCGGCCAATTCCCGTCCCCCTCCCGGGCGCCCCGGACGGGGCCGCCGGAGGGCAGGCTCCGCATTTAGGGTGCCCCTGACGTTCGTCCAATCTATTATTTCGTATCAGACGATACCTTCAAGGTATGGACCTGCGCCACCTCCGGTACTTCACGGCCGTCGCCGAGGAGCGGCATTTCGGCCGCGCGGCGCAGCGGCTCGGCATCGCCCAGCCCCCGCTGAGCCGGCAGATCCAGGATCTCGAGTCCGAGCTCGGGTTCTCGCTCTTCGACAGGTCGCGGCGTCGCGTCGAGCTGACGCCCGCGGGCGCGGTCTTCCTGGCCCACGTGCGGCGGGTCTTCGACGCGCTCGACCTCGCGGTGCACGAGGCCAGGCGCGCGAGCGTCGGCGAGACCGGGCGCCTCGTGGTCGGGTACCTGTCGTCGCTCGCCTACAGCGGCATCACCGAGCTGGTCCGCGCCTTTCGCACCGATTTCCCGTCGGTGGAGCTCGCGCTGCGCGAGATGCCGCCGCAGGAGCAGATCGAGGCGCTCAAGGACGGGCGCATCGACGTCGGCTTCGTGAGGGCGCCGCTCAACGACCCGCGGCTCGCCTCCGAGTGCGTCCGGCGCGAGCCGCTCCTCGTCGCCCTGCCGGCGGATCACCCGCTCGCCGGGCGCAGGCGCATCGCGCTGGAGCTCCTGTCGCGCGAGCCGTTCGTCGTGTTCCCGCGCCAGCGCGGGTCGGCCTTCTTCGACCTCGTGGTGGGGCTGTGCCGCGAGGCCGGCTTCACGCCGCGCATCGTGCAGGAGGCGCTGCACCTCGACATCCTGAGCCTCGTGGCGGCGGGCTTCGGCGTCTCGATCCTGCCGGAATCCATCAAGAACATCCGGCGCGGGGGGCTCGCGCTGCGGCCGATCGTGGGCGCGCCGGTCACGGACCTCCTGCTCGCGTGGCGGGCCGACGACGCCTCGCCCACGCTCGGGCAGTTCCTCGCGTTCGTGCGGCGCGTGGGCGTCAGCAAGAGCAAGCCGCGCGCGGCGCGCCGCGCTCCCGGCGAAGACGAGCGCGACCCCGGGGCCCGCGGGGCGGGGCCGGGCGTGGAGGGGTAGAGGAGCGGCGGGGCCTCAATCGTATTGGGAGCAGCGCTCGACCTTCTGCTCGAACGAGTCGCACACTTCCAAGCACACGTCGACGGCGCGCCGGCAACAGCCGGCCTCGGTGCACTGCCCAGCGACCGCGGCGAACCCGCCGTTGCACCGGACCATCCAGCGAGGGCAATCCTCGACGGTGTTGCACCCGATGGGCTCCTCGTCGCACTCGTCGCCTCCGCACCCGCTGGTGCTGGTGACGAGCACGCCGACGTGCATCGCGACGGCCGCGAACGCCGTCGCGGCGGACAGACGGACCAGGGTCGACATGGCTTCCTCTTCCTCCCGCGCGCAGCGTCGTCCACGCGGCGCGATCAGGTCAACGGCAATGTGGACCCATGCAGGGCGAGGTCGGTCCAATCTCGCGCTGGCGACCCTTTCCGGGGAGCGCCCGCTTTTGCCGGGCCCTGCCGGCGGCGGCTCAGGCGCGGGGCAGCCGCGGCCCGATGAGCGGCTGTCGCCTGCGGCGCAGCGACGAGAGCGCGCTGCCGAGGGTCGGGTAAAGCGTCATCCCCGCGAGGTCGATGCCGAGGTGGGTGAACTCCTGCGCGACCTGCGGCCGCATCCCCACGACGATGACCTCGGCGCCGAGCAGGACGGCGGCGCGGGCCGTCTTCGTCAGCGACGCCGCGACCTGCGTGTCGGCGAAGGGCACGCCGGTGATATCCATCAGCAACACCTCGGCTTCCTGGCGGCTGAGCTCCGCGAGCACCACCTCGAGCACGTGGGTCGCGCGCTCCGGATCGATGGCCCCGACGAGCGGCACGAGCAGCACCCCCTTGTCGAGCGGGATGACCGGGCACCCGAGCCGGCGCACGGCGTCGGCGAGGGCGCGCTCGCGCTCGTAGGCGGCGCGCGATCGCTTCTCCTGCTCGATCAGCGATTCGATCATCGAGGCGCGCTCGAACGCCGCGGTCAGCATCGCGACCCACATGTCCATGTCCCGGTGATCCAGCCCGAGCGGGCTGCTCACCGGAGCGCAGATGGCCAGGACGCCGCGGTCCTCGCCCTGGCTGCGGAGCGGGATGAGCCGGAGGACGTGATCGCCGTCGTACTGAACGGCCGCAGGCAGCCAGTCGCCGCGCGGGAACTCCGCCGCCGCGACGCGCGTGCCCGCCGCCGGCGCGGCGGCCTCCACGCCGGGGCAGGAGCTCTCGACGATCCGCAGCGTCGGCCCCTCGTCTCCCGGCTCTTCCCACACGGCGAGGCAGCCCCAGCTCATCTGCACCGCGGAGAGCCAGCTCAGCTTGCTCCCGCCGTTGTCCGCGTGCTCCAAGAGCGTCTCCCGGACAACGAGGTTGATGTCGAGGAGGCTGTTCAGGTAATCGGCGCGGGCCGTCTCGATCGCCACCCGGCCGTGCATCATGTCGTGGCGCGCCCTCCGGATGTACGCCGTGACGCGCCGCTGGGCCGCGGCGTCCTCCGCGCCGCGGAGCATGGACTGGCCCGCTTGCTCCAGGCGGTCGATCATGGCGAGGAGCAGATCGATATGGGGCATCTGCTCCGCGGCCTCGCGCCACGCCCGCTCCAGCGCCGCCGGCGCGGGGCCGGGCCTCCCCTGGGCGGCCGCCTCGAGCCCGCGGACCACCTCCGTCACCCCGGGCCACGACTCCGTCGGCGGCGCGCTCCGGTCGGGCGCCGACGAGAAGGTCGCGAGGGCGACCAGCTCCCGGGCGAGCGCGTCGGCCTGGTCCGCAGCGCCGTCGGCGGGCGCGGGCGCGTCGCGCTCGGCCGGCGCGGGCGAGCAGCCGCAGGAGCGGCGCACGACCAGGAGCGTCGGCGCGATGTGCCCCGCGCTCGGGACATCCCGCCCGGCGAGGCGATCGATGAGCAGCTGGGCGGCCGTCCTGCCGATCCAGTCGAACCGCTGGCGGACCGTGGTCAGGGGCGGCGAGGCGTACCGGGCCGCCTCGATGTCGTCGAACCCGACGAGGGCGAGGTCCTCGGGGACGCGGAGGCCTGCCTCGGCGAGCGCGTCGAGGATCCCGAGCGCCCCCTGGTCGGTGGCCATGAACATCGCCGTGCAGGGCACGCCCGATTCGAAGAGGCGTTGCGCGGCGAACCGCCCGCCGGCACGCTCGTTGTTCGGGAGCTCGAAGACGAGGGCGGGATCGAACGGAATCCCGCCCTCGTCGAGCGCGTCCCGGTAGGCCTGGAGGCGCTGCCGGATATCCTCATGCGCCATGTGGCCCGCGAAGGCGATCCGCCTGTGCCCGTGATCGAGGAGGTGGCGCACGGCCGCGAGGGCGCCGCCGTGGTTGTCGGGCAGGACGTACGGGCAGCGCCCGTCGCCCGAGCGCGCGCTGAGGGTCACCACCGGCCGGCCGTCGTCGAGGAAGAGCTCGATGTCCGCCGGCTCGATCAGGGCGATCCACCCGTCGATCTTGTCGCGCGCGAGCTTGAGCCTGTGAACGTCTCGCGGCGGCGATTTGACGGCGATCACGCGATATCCAGAGTGCCCTGCCGCCGACTGGATACCTCCGAGCACCTCGCAGAAATACGTCCCCCAGATGTCGTGGCACGTGAGGCCGATGGCTCTATCGAGCGACATGGTGGCAGAATCCTCGGTGGTCCAGAGCTCCGGCATGCCGCCGCGTCGCTGTCATCAACAGAACCGTGTAGCATGGAACGCGCGCGTTCTGACGCCCGGCGGCGCGCGCGGTCGGAGCGCGGCAGTTCGTCAGCTTACCGGTAAACTTACCGGTTCACCGATCTCGGAAGGTGCAGTGTGCCGTCGCGCCGACGTCGTCGAGAGGACGGCGAGCGCCGGGCGAGCTCTCATGCGCTCTGCCCCGCGGCGCGCGGCGGCCGGGGCTCAGGCGCCGTGCGGCGACCGTTGCTCGGGGTCGCCCGTGAACGGGAATGCCTGCTGCTCTAGGGGCACCCGCCCTTTGCGCTTCGGCCGGCGCTGCGGCGCCTCGGGCTCGGCCGGCGCTGCTTCGACCGGCTCGGCGCAGCGCGCGCAGAGCGCCGGCGGAGCGTCGTCCAGCTCCGGCGCGGCGGCGGGCTCGGGCGGCGGCGGCTCCGGCGCGGCGGCGGGCTGCGGGGGCGCGGGCGGCTCCGGCTCCGCCCGCTCGATCTCGGCGCGGCCGCGCGCGTGCTCGGCGGTGACCAGGGCCCGGAGGGCGCGGGCGGCGGCGCGGTGCTCGGCGGCGGCCCGGCGCAGGCGCGCCACGAGCTCGAGCGCCGCGCGCGTCGGCGCGTGGAAGCGGGCGCGCTCGCGGTGCGCGCAGCCGTCGTGCGCGCCGCCGCTGCTGCCGCAATCGACGCAGATCCGATCGAGCGACGGCGGCCCCCCCGCGGCGGAGAACGCCTCGTCCGCCGCGGTGTCGTCGGGCGGGATCGCGTCGACGGGTTCCTCGTCGAGCGGCAGGTCTTCGACGACGACGGCGGCGGCGGCCTTGCGGGAGCGCATGCCTGTCGGCTAGCAGATGAATGAACGGATGTACAGTGCCCAGCTCGCTGTCGTCTGGCGCGACGCGCGCGGCGGGCTCGAAGGAGCCGTCGGCGCGAGCGCGGTCGCGACGAGCGACTCGAGCCTGGGGGCTCATGGTGGTGCGAACCCGGGTTCGGTTCGCCATCGCTCGCGCTCCAGCGCTCACCCCTTCCGCAAGAGCCCGTACCGGGCGAGCTTCCGGTACAGCGTCGTCCTCGGGATCGCGAGGCTCCGGGACACCTCGCACACGTTCCAGCGGGCGAGATCGAGCGCGGCGCGGATCCGCTCCGCCTCGGCGCCGCGGTAGTCCGCGCGCGACCGGGACCGCGGCGCGGGCGCCGCCGCCGGCAGCTGGATGTCGGCGGGGCCGATCTCCGGGCCCGGCGCGAGCACGCACGCGCGCGAGAGGACGTTCTCGAGCTGCCGCACGTTGCCGGGCCAGCCGTACGACATGAGCCGCCGGAGCGCGCCCCGCGACAGCCGGAAGGCCGGGCGGCCCTGGCGCGCCGAGAGCTTCTCGACGATCGCCTGCGCGATCGCCGGGATGTCGTCCGGGCGCTCCCGGAGCGGCGGCAGGCGGATCTCGATGACGCTGACCCGGTAGTAGAGATCCTCGCGAAAGCGCCCCTGCGCGACCTCCTCCCGCAGATCCCGGTTCGTCGCGCAGACCACCCGCACGTCGGCGACGGCGACGCTCCGGTCCGACCCCACCGGGCGGATCGAGCGCTCCTGGAGCGCGCGGAGCAGCTTCGCCTGCACGCCGACCGGCATCTCCCCGAGCTCGTCGAGGAACAGCGTGCCGCCCCGCGCCGACAGGAACAGGCCGCCGTGGTCCCGGACGGCGCCGGTGAAGGCGCCCTTCACGTGGCCGAAGAGCTCCGACTCGAGCAGCGCCTCGGGCAGCGCGGCGCAGTTGACCGCCACGAACGGCCCGCCCCGCCGGGGCCCGCCCGCGTGGATGGCGCGCGCGACGAGCTCCTTGCCGGTGCCGCTCTCGCCCGTCACCGTCACGGTCACGTCGCTCTCCGCCACGCGCTCGCAGAGCGCGAGCACGGCGCGCATCGGGGCGCTCCTCCCCGCGATCTCCGGGAAGTCGCGGCGCGCGTCCGCGCGGGTCCGCTCGAGCTCGTGCGAGAGCCGCTCGATCTCGTCCGCCTGCGAGCGCATGAGCTCCGCGACCCGGCGCTGCTCCTCCTCGAGGGCCCGGGTGCGCTCCCTGAGCTCGGCCATCAGCCGGCCGTTGTGCAGCGCGACCGCGATCTGGTCCGCGAAGGCGCCGAGCAGATCCGCGTCGCCCTCCGCGAACTTGCCGCGCTGGAACCGGTTGTCGAGGTAGACGGCGCCGAGCACCGCGCCGTGCGCGCGGATCGGCACGCACACGATCGACCGGAGCCGCAGGGCGTGCACCGACGCGCTCCCGTGAAACCGCGCGTCGGCCAGCGCGTCGACCGTGAGCACCGCCTCGCCGCGCTCGACCACCCGCTTGGCGATCCCGTGGCTGAACTTGAGCTGGCTCTTGCCGACGCGCTCGCGATCGAGGTTCCGCGCGACCGCGACCTCGAGCCTGACCTTCTCTTGCCCTCCGGGCGAATCCGGCGAATCGCGTGGATCGCGCGGATTGCGTGAGGGCGACGTGAGGATCACGAACCCCCGCTCGGCGCCGGTCAGCTCGATGGCCGCGTCCATGGCGAGGCGGAGCACCTCCTCGGCGTCGAGCGTCGAGCTCAGGCGCCGGTTGATCTCGAGGAGCTTCATCACGAGCTCCATGCGGGCCGCCGGCCGCGCGGGACCGCCGCGGAGCGCGGCCCGCCGGGGGTGCCGCCAGAAGACCTCGGCGAGCTCCGCCGGGAGCGTGCTCCCGATGCGCTCCCAGCACTCGATCGCGGCCGTGCGGTGCCGCTCGGCCAGCGCCGTGGCCGACCTCTGGCGGAGCACCTCGGCGGACACCTCCTCGTGCTTCGCGTGGAGCTCGAGCTGCGCGACCTGCGCCACGAGGCCCGCGCCCCGCTGCACCTGCTCCAGGGCCGCGCCCGGGTCGCCGAGGGAGAGCGCGAGCTCCGCGCCCGCCGTCGCGTGGCGCAGCGCGAGGTCCGCCGCGTCGATCTCCCGGAGCAGCGCCGCGGCCTCGGCCAGCCGGGCGCCGGCCGCGGCGCTGTCGCGCGCCGCGAGCGCGACCTCGGCGGCGTGCAGGGTCGCCTCGCACGCCTCGCGCTTCGAGCCGCGCGCCGCGTGGCCCGCGCGGGCCTCGTCGAGCAGCCGCGCCGCCTCGCCGAGCGCGCCGCGCGCCGCCGCGATCTCCGCGGCGAGCCCGAGCGCCGCCGCGGCGATCTCCTCGGGGACCTTCGCGCCCTCGGGCGCGCGCAGGCGCGCGAGGCCGAGCTCGGCCCGGTCGAGCAGGCCGACGTCCGCGTGGATCTTGGCCAGGTTGAAGCGCAGGGTGGCCTCGGTCCGCTCCTTGGCGAAGGCGATCGCCGCCCGCAGCCCGCGCTCGTAGCAGCGCAGCGCCGCGCCCCAGTCGCCGAGCTGGTGCCGCGCCGTCCCCAGGTTCAGCGCGGCGGTCGCGAGCAGGTCGCCGAGGCCCTCCGCCTCGGCCAGGTCGAGCGCCGCCTGGAACCCGCGCGCCGCGAGGGCCGCGTCCCCGGCGCGGTAGGCGTGGAGCGCGTGGTAGCTGAGCGTGCGGGCGCGGGCGCGGGGCGAGTCCGACGCGGGCCGCAGCGCGACGGCGCGCGCGAGGCTCTGGAGGGCGCCCTGCTGGTCGCCGAGGTAGCCGAGCGCGAGGCCCAGCGTCTCGGCGAGCTCCGCCGCGGCCGAGGCGTCGGCGCGGGCCGCCGCGAGGTCGCCTTCGCCGTCGGCCGCCGCGCTCGCGCCTTCGCCGTCGGCCGCCGCGCCCGCGCCTTCGCCGTCGGCCGCCGCGAGCGCGCCCTGCGCCTCGCGCCGGGCCTCGTCGTAGCGGCCGAGGCGCAGCAGGCAGCGCGCCGAGAGGCTCGCGAGCCGCCCGCCCGCGGGCCCGGGCGAGAGCGCCCGCGCGCGCTCGAGCTGCCCGAGCGCCCGCTCGACCTTGCCGAGCTTCTCGTAGCAGCGCGCCGCCCGGTACGAGAGCTCGGCGACGACGTCGCGCGGCGGCCGCGCGCGCCTCGCCCGGGCGAGCAGCGACAGCGCGCGCCTCGGATCGCCGGCCGCCTCGAGCGCGGACGCGGCGGCCACGAGCGTCCGCGGCGCCGGCTGCACCGCGCAGGCGGCGTCCGCCGCGCGCATCCAGGCGCGCGGCGCCCACTCGAACATCGGCTCGGACGCGGCGAGCGCCCGCCGCGCGGCCTCGTGGTCGCCCGCGAAGACGAGCGCCCTCGCCCGGTCCGCGGCGCGCTGGCTGCGGGGCGCCGGGGCGAGCGCCGCCTCGTCCGAGCCGGCGAGGTGGGCCGCCATCGCCGCCGCGACCTCGCGCACGACCCGCGCGTCGAGCGCGGGCAGGAGCGCCCGCGCCTGCCCGGGCTGGCCGAGGCGGAACCCCTCGCCATCGAGCCGCGCGAGCCCCGCCGCCTCGAGCGCGTCGAGGGCCGCGCGCCCCACGCCGAGCGCCGCGGCGGCCTCGGGCCCGAGCGGATCCGCCACGGCGAGCGCGGCGAGGGCGCGCGCCTCCTCGGGGGCGAGCGCGGCCGCGCGCCGGCGAAAGAGCGCCGGCGTGGTCATCGTGGTCACGAAGCGATCGAGCTCCGCCTCGCTCAGGCTGCGCTGCCCGAGCGCGGCGCAGAGCTCCTTGAGCGCGCGCGGGCGGCCGCCGCTCGCGCGGAGGAGATCCGACACGCGCGCCGCCGTGGCCAGGGGCGCCGTCCACACCCGGACCGCCGCCTCGCCGAGGGGGCCGAGCGGGAGCTCGACGACCGCGCCGCCGCCCACGTCGAGCCGCTCGGCGGAGGCGATGAGCCAGAGGAGGGCGTCGGTCGGCGCGGACGATCGCACGAGCGCCTCGAGCAGCGCCCGGTCGTGCGGCCGCAGGCGATCGGCGTCGTCGATGGCGAGCACGAGCGGCCGGTGCGGCGCGTCGCTCGCGAGCGGGCCGCGCGGCGCGCGCGGGGCGTCGGGGGCGCGCGGGCTCTCGGGGGCGCGCGGGGCGCCACCGGGCCGCCCGCGCCCCGCCGCGAGCTCGCCGCGGGCGGCGAGCAGCGCGTCGACGCCGGCCGGGAGCGCGGCGCGGCCGAGCGCGCGGAGCAGCAGCGCGCGGAGCGGATCCTCGCCGCGGGGCGCGCCCTCGACGACCGGCGCGCTGAGCTGCGCGCGCCACTTGAGCTCGCGGAACAGCCGCGACTTGCCGGCGCCCTCCTCGCCCGTGATCACCACGGCGCGCGGCCCGCGCTCGCCGCGGAGCAGCGCCGCGAGCGCCGCGCCGAACGCCTCGACCTCGCGCTCGCGGCCGACGATCTCGCCCGGCTCGCTCACGACGGCGGGCGCGCGCCGCGGCGCGCCGCCGGCGGAGAGGGCCTCCAGCACCTCGTCGACGCCGGAGGGCCGGCTGGCCGGATCCTCCGCGGTGAGCCGCTCGGCGAGGCGGCGCAGGGCGGCGGGCGGCGCCCCGGCGAGGAGCGGGAACAGGGCCTCGAGCGTCCGACCCACGGCGAAGAGATCCGAGCGCGCGCTCGGCGGGGCCCCCCGGAGGAGCTCGGGCGCGAAGAACCGCGCCGTGCCCGAGAGGTCCCCCGCCTCGGCGCGCATCCTCCGCGCCGCGCTGAGATCGATGAGCACGCCCGCGCCGTCGTCCCGCACGAGGACGTTCTCGGGCTTGAAGTCGCCGTGGACGATGCCCGCGCCGTGGAGCCACCCGAGCGCGTCGAGCGCGTCGCGCAGGACGGGCAGGGCCGCGTGAAGGGCGCGCCCCCGCGCGTGCTCGGCGAGCGTCCGGCCCCGGATGAGCTCCGTCGTGGCGTACGTGAGCGGCGCGCCGCCGCACGTCGTCCGGGCGAAGTCGTACGCGCGCGGCAGGCGCGGGTGAGCGCACGCCGAGAGCAGCGAGAACTCCCGCCGGAACGCCTCGGCCGCGCCCGCGGAGTCGAAGCGCAGCGCCTTCAGCGCGACGTCGCGCTCGAAGAGCCGATCGCGCGCCTCGACCACCGATCCGAGCCCGCCGCGCCCGAGCGCGCGCACGACCTCGTAGCGGCCGTCGACCACGGCGCCTGGCGCAAGGCCACCCTGTACCATCGGTACATCATGGTACAGAATGGTACAGACAGGGAGCCGCGATGCCCGCGAAACGCCGCGGAGCGCGCTGGCACGGCGGTTGAACAGGACACCGTTCGACAGGATGGTGTCCTGATGCGGTGGCTCGCGGTTCTTCTCGTTGCTTGCGTCGCCGGGTGCGGGGTGAACCCCATCCCGGAGCCGCCCTCCGCGCCTGCGCTCGCGGGGGACGTGGTCGGTGCGATGTGCGACGAGTGCGACGGCGCGCTGATGGATGTCACCGGCGGGCCCGGGAGCGTGAAGGGCGCCGATCTCGTCTGGGTGGTGAACCTCGACCGGCCCGTGGCGCCCGTGGTCGCGCCGGTCGCGGAGGATGGGAGCTTCGCGCTCCAGATCGACGCCATCCGGGGGCACGAGCTGCGCCTCCAGGCGCGGCGCGGCGCGGCCCGCTCCGCGCCGGCGGACCTCGTCGCCCGGAACGGCGTCCTCGAGCCCGCGCCCCGCCCGCTCGCCGACTGCTTCCGGGTCGAGCCGGAGCTCGCCCTGCCCGAGACCGCCGTCGGCGCCGTGTCCACCCGGACCCTCCCGCTCGTGCACACCTGCGCCGCGCCGCTCGCGATCGACGCGATCGCCCTGCGCGCGCCGGCGCCCGGTTACCTCCTCGAGGGCGCGACCGCGCCGGTGGTCCTCGAGGCCGGGGAGGAGGCCGACCTCAGCGTGGTGCTGCAGCCGGTCGAGGACGAGACGCGCGAGGAGGTGTTGCTGATCGAGGTGTCTTCACCGGAGGTCTCCCGGAGGGCGGTGACGCTCTTCGTCAGCGACGCTCCTTGAGCCGGCTTCAACGCTCATCTCCTCCGGGGGGCCCGAGGCGGGCCTCGAAGGGGAGGAGCATCTCCACGGACCCAATCCTCTCGAAGAAAGATACGGAGACGAACATGCGAGCCTATGCCTTGTTGTTCCTTGCGGCCTCTTCGATCGTCGGACAGCTCGGGTGCGGCCCCTCGCCGGGCGGCGGCGGGAGCTGCCCTGATCCGGGGGATCCCGACGTCCATTACGTGTCTCGCGATCCCGAGGAGTGCAAGCTCATCGACTTCGCCTGCTCGCCGCCGGAGGAGTACTTCGGCGGCGAGTGCGGGTGCGGCTGTATCGGCCCCGAGCCGGGGGTCTGCCCGGACCCGAGCGATCCGGGCGTCCGCTACGTTTCTCACGATCCGGTGGAGTGCACGCTCATCGACTTCGCCTGCTCGCCGCCGGAGGAGTACTTCGGCGGCGAGTGCGGGTGCGGCTGCATCGGCCCCGGGCCCGAGGCCTGCCCGGACCCGAGCGATCCGGGCGTCCGCTATGTCTCTCACGATCCGGTGGAGTGCACGCTCATCGACTTCGCCTGCTCGCCGCCGGAGGAGTACTTCGGCGGCGAGTGCGGGTGCGGCTGCATCGACCCCGAGCCGGAGGCCTGCCCGGACCCGAGCGAGCCGGGCGTCCGCTACGTGTCGCACGACATCGAGGAGTGCCACCTCATCGACTTCATCTGCGCGGAGGGACAGTCGCTCTTTTACAACGAGTGCGGGTGCGGCTGCGTCAGCCCCGAGACGGTCGTCTGTCCGGAGCCGGGCACCACGAACGTCTTCTATGTCTCTCACGATCCGGAAGAATGCATGCTCCTCGACTTCGCGTGCTCGCCGCCGGAGAGGCTCTTCACCAACGCGTGCGGGTGCGGCTGCATCGGCCCGGAGCTCCCTGTCGGCCACGCCCCCTGAGGCGTGAGAGCGCGCTCCGCCGCGACGAGCTCCTCCGCCCGGTCTCGCGCCCTGCGTGGGGCTCCCCACAAACAACGAGCCTCGGCCGGCGTGCGTCGGCGCGTCGCGGAGGAGCCGCGGTGATATCCACCGCTCTCGTAGGGCCGTCCACGATGTTCTACATGCGCGCACGGGGGAGGACCGCGCCGGAACGAGGGGGCCCTGTCGCCGGCGTCGAAGTTGCCCAATCATTTCGTCGAGGTCGGTGATACGCTCTCCCGCTGGATGCGGGGGAGGACACGACCGGGATGAGCATGAGGCCTGTCGACCAGCGCACACGGAACGTGATCGGGCTCGCGTCGGTCTTCTTCGACAACTCCTTCAACGCCATGGTGTTCGCCGGCATGCACCGCGCGGCGCGGGAGCGCGGCTACGAGCTCCTCATGATCTACGGGGCTCCTGCGGCGGTCCGAGCGCGCGGGCTGGGCCTCGACCGGGTGGTCGGCTGGATCTCGATGTACACCATCGACGGCCTCGAGGAGCTGCTCTCCGACGGGAAGCCGGCCGTCATCTTCTGCGCGCCCCCGTTCGGCCCGGGGTACCCGATGGTCCGGGCGGAGAACCACGACTCGATTCACCGGCTCGTCGATCACCTCGTCGGCCTCGGCCATCGCCGGATCGCCTACATCGGCAAATCGACATCGGACGACTTCGTCGAGCGGGGCAAGGCGTTCGATGAGGCGATGAGGGCGCGCGGGCTCTCGGCGGAGCTCAACCTGCTCTCCGAGTTCCACGAGTGCACCATGTTCTACACCGAGCGCCGATTGCGGGAGTTCCTCGAGCGCGACGGCAAGTTCTGCACCGCGCTCGTGGCGGGGAACGACGAGATGGCGATGGGCGCCATCCACGCGATCCAGGCGCACGGCTACCGCGTGCCCGAGGACATCGCCGTGGTGGGGTTCGACGACGTCAGCGTCGCCCAGCACTGCGATCCGCCGCTCACCACGATGCGGCAGGACCCCGCGCTGCTCGGGAGGATCGCCGTCGAGCGGATCGTCGACCTCATCCACGGCATCCCGCCGCCGGAGCCCGTGACCCGCGGCTCGGCCGAGCTGGTGGTGCGGCGCTCGTGCGGCAGCGCCGCGTGGGACGCCGCGCCGCCCGCGCTGGAGCTCGACGACGCGGGCGGCGACTGGCAGCGCGGGCTGTCCCGGCAGCTGAGCCGCCTGGTCGAGGGGCCGGCGCCGTCGCCGCGCTTCCTGGTCTGGCCCGAGGCCGAGGTGATCGCGCGCGGCCTCGGCGCGGCGCTCGCCGGGGGGGAGCTTCCGGACGTGGGGACGCTCGAGCGCGCCTTCGCCCCCGCGGTCGCGCACAGCGGCAGGATCGAGGTCCTCCTCGCGGCGGTGACGCTGGTCGAGGAGGCCGTCGCGCGCCAGCTCGCCGGCGCGCCGGATCCGGGCGCGGCGCGGCGAGCGCAGGCCTTCCTCGGCCGCGTGCGCCTCGCGCAGCAGCGGGCCGTCGTGGCGTCGGAGCGGAGCAGCGTGCAGAGCCTCGAGCGGCTGATCCGCGCCAACATGGAGATGAGCAGGCTCCTCGCCTCGAAGCAGGCGCGGGCCGACGAGCGCCTCGCGTGGCTGCGGCAGACCTCCGTGCGCGTCGGGTGCCTCGCGCTCTGGGCCGACGACCCGGGCCCGGGCGGGCGAGAGGTCGTCATCGACAGCGTGCACACCAGCGATCCCGGCGTGGCCGCGCTCGCGGGGCGCCGGTTCCCGGCCGGCCAGTTTCCGCCGCCCGAGCTGCTCGACGCCGCGAAGCCCGACGAGGCGGGCGGCCATTGCGTGATGATCCCGATCGCGACCGCGCGGCGCGACTGGGGCACGCTGGTGCTCGGCGGGCTGCACACCGAGAGCTTCGCGGACAACCTCCAGCCGCTGGCCATGTGGGTGTCGCTCCTCGTCGCGACGTTCGAGCGCCACGAAATGGAGACCGCGCTGCAGGAGGAGCGCGACATGCTGGCCGCCGCCTTCGAGCGCGAGCGCGCGCTCGCGAGCACGGTGCGGGAGCTCGGCTGTCCCGTCATCCCCCTCTTGCCCGGGGTGCTGCTCATCTCGCTGATCGGCGCCATCGACGCGGCGAGGGCGCAGCAGATCCTCGAGGCCGTGCTCGCGGGCGTCGCGCGGGAGCGCGCGCGCTGGGTGCTGCTCGACCTGACCGGCGTGCCGCTCGTCGACGAGGCGACCGCGGCGGCCCTGGTGCAGACGGCGCAGGCCACACGGCTGCTCGGAGCCCGCGTGAGCCTCGTCGGCGTGGGGCCCACGATGGCGCAGCGCATGGTCAGCCTCGGTATCGAGCTGCGCGACATCGCCATCTTCCAGTCGCTCGCCGCCGCGATCCGCCAGCTCACCCGGGCGGGAGGGTGACCGGGCGGACGGGGTCGTGCCGCCGGGCGCCGCCGGCGAAGACGCCGTGTTTTGCCGCGCGCCGCATGGTATCTCTCGGCGATGGTCCCTCGGGGGGTGAGAGCGGGTGGAGATGGGGAATAGCATGCGCGGCGATCATGCATTCACGGCCGAGGGCCTCGTCGGCGCGTCGTTCGAGCTGACCTTCGCGGGCGCGCTGTCGTTCCTGCGCCGGAAGTACTCGCGCGATCTGACGGGCGTGGACGTCGCGGTGACGGGGCTGCCGCTCGACACGGCGACGACGAACCGGCCCGGCGCGCGCTTCGGCCCGCGCGCCGTGCGGGAGGCGTCGGCCCTGCTCTCGTTCGAAGGCCGCCCTTACGGCGCCGCGGTCAGCCCGCTCGATCAGCTGGCGATCGTCGATTACGGCGACTGCCAGTGGGATTTCGGCAGGCCGCTCGAGGTGCCTTCGGCGATCGAGGCGCACATCGCGGGGATCCTCCGCGCCGGGGCCGCGCCGCTGTCGATCGGCGGCGACCACTTCGTCACGCTCCCCGCGCTGAGGGCGGTCGCCAAGCAGCACGGCACGCTCTCGCTGATCCACTTCGACGCCCACTCCGACACGTGGAGCGTCGGCGACGACGACGGGAGGATCGATCACGGCACGATGTTCCTCCACGCCGCGCGAGAGGGCATCGTCGATCCGGCCCGCTCGGCGCAGATCGGGATTCGCACCTTCAATCCGGACACGCACGGCTTCCAGATCCTCGACGCGCCCTGGGTGCACCGGAACGGCGCCGCGGCCGTGGTCCAGCGCGTCCGGGAGCTGGTCGAGGGGCGCAAGGTCTATGTCACGTTCGACGTGGACTGCCTCGATCCCAGCTTCGCGCCGGGCACCGGCACGCCCGTTTGCGGTGGGCTCAGCACCGCGACCGCCATCGAGATCCTGCGCGGGTTGGCGGGCGTGGACCTCGTCGGCGCGGACGTCGTCGAGGTCGCGCCCGCCTACGACACCGCGGGGATCACCGCGCTCGCCGGGGCGACCATCGCTTACGAGCACCTCGTCCTCTACGCGAGCCGGCCGGGCGCCCCCGCGGCGCGCGCCCGCACCGACGCGTCACGCGCCCGGTAGCGCCGTGGGGTCGCGCCCTCTCCGGGAGCCGCCGAGCTGCCAGGTTTGCAAGCGCCGATCTCAGGAGTGAAAGACAGCGAGCGCCGTCCGCGAGCAGGATCCCGCGAAATGCGCATGGACGGACCTGGCCCGCATCCTGCTAGTGTGGACAGAGCAGAGCGCCTGTGACGGCTTCCCCCCCCCGCCGTCGAGCAGGCGCTCTGTTTTTTTGCCCTGCCGGACGATGGCAGTCGATCGAGCAGGAAGGCGGGGAGGTGGGAGGAACGAGCGACGACCTCCCGCCTCCCCGGCCATCGAGGGGAGCTGTCTCCTGGCGCGCGCGATCGCGCCCGGGTCGCTCAGGTCGCGCTCAGGAACTCTCGGATCGCCGCGAGCGCTTCCGCGCCCGCGTCAGCGAGCACGGCGTGCCCGGCGTGGGGGAAATGCCTCGCCTGGACGAGCTCCCCGGGCAGCGCCGCCACGAGCTCGCGCGCGTCCGCGCTCGTCGCGAACGGGTCGAGATCGCCGGACAGCACGAGGGTAGGGCAGCGGACGCGCGCGAGATCCGCGCGCAGGTCGTAGGTCTGCATCTCGCCCCCGACGAAGTAGCCGCCGACGTCGAGGTGGATGACGGCGCCCTGGAGCGCTCCTTCCTCCGCCGGCGTCTGGCGGTAGAGCGGGAAGCATACGCGGATGTAGTCGTGGAAATTGGGCATCGGGTCCGCGAAGAACCGCCGGGCGATGTCCGCCGCCCGCGCGCCCCCGAGCCGCTCGAACACCGGCAGCATGCGATCGAGGCGCAGCTTCGCGGTCGTGCTCGTCAGGATGAGCTTGCCGGGGTGATCGGGATATCGCGTTGCGTACGCCTGGGCCACCATGCCGCCGAACGAGTTTCCCAGCACCACGGGCCGCTGGATCTCCAGCGCGTCGCAGAACGCCCGCACGTCGTCCGCCCACGTCGCGAGGTTCCACCGCTCGGGCCCGCTGCGATCGCTGCGCCCGCAGCCGCGGTGGTCGAGGTAGACGACCTGCGCCACGTCGGCGAGCGCGGCGCCGAGGGGCCGGAACTCGGTGTGATCGACGCCCGGCCCGCCGTGCAGCAGGATCACTGTGGGGCGCTCGCGCATCACGGGCCCGTCGGGGACGAGCTTCGTCCCTTCCACCTCGAAGAACAGCCGGACGTCGCCTGCCTGGACTCTCATCGTGATCCACTGAAATCACAGATGGGCGCGCGATTCCAGCGCCGCGCGCCGGGCAGATCCGCGCCACGTGAGGCAGATCGCCCCGTGTCGCGCCGGCGGGAGCGGCCCGCCGCTGCGTCGTGAGGCTGAGCTCGCCGCGCCGTTACCTGGACAAGGCCGGGAGCACGCGCTCGCCGAAGGCGTCGATGAAGGCCTGTTGATTCAGGGCCACGTTGTGCACGTAGATCGTGTCGAAGCCGAGCTCCGCGTCCTCGCGCAGCCACGCGGCGTGCCGGGCGGCGTCGGAGGAGACGCGCACCTGCGCGGCCACGTCCTCGGGCCGCACGAAGGAGGCCGCCGCGTCGAAGTGCTCGGGCGCCATCAGGCTCGCGAGGAGCCTCGGCGGGAGCACGTTGGTCCGCCACTGCTCGTGGGCCTCGCGCAGCGCGGTCCCCTCGTCGGCGTCGTAGGCGATCTTCGTTTGCAGCACCATGGGCTTGCCCTCGCCGCCGCCCTCGCGGAAGCGGCGCACCACCTCGCGGAGCTGCTCCTTCTCCTGCGAGACGGTGATCAGCCCGTCGGCCCACCGGCCCACCCGCGCCGCGGTGGCCGGCGAGATCGCCGCGCCGAGGAGGAGCGGCGGCGCCGCTGGCCGCGTGTAGAGCTTCGCGCCCTCCACGACGACGCGGCCCCGGTGCGTCACGGTCTCGCCCCGCCACAGGGCGCGGAGGATCTCGGCGCACTCCTCCAGGCGCGCGGTCCGCTCGGCGTGATCGGGCCACTTCTCCCCGGTGATATGCTCGTTCAGCGCCTCCCCGCTCCCGATGGAGAGCCAGAAGCGGCCCGGGTACATCTCGGCCAGCGTGGCGGCCGCCTGCGCGATCACCGCCGGGTGGTAGCGGTATCCGGGGGCGCACACCGTCCCGAACGACAGCGACGTGGCCTGGAGCGCCGCGCCGAGCCACGCCCACGCAAAGCCGCTCTCTCCCTGCTTCTCACTCCATGGGTGGAAGTGATCCGAGCACATGGCCGCCGCGAACCCGGCCTGTTCGGCGTGGCGCACGTGCCGGAGCAGGGCCGAGGGGGCGAGCTGTTCGTGGGAGGCGTGATAGCCGATCGCGAGCTTCCGCATGGGTCCGCTGGGCTCCTTGTCGCGCGCCGGTGCCGGCCGTGAGCGGAGGTGACCAGCAATCGGCGCGCCAGGGGCCGGCGGCGACGTGGGGTCGCTCGTCCGCCGCGCGGTGGTCGCGGGTCACTCGATCAGGAGATCGGCGGCGGCGAGCGCGACGGCCTGGGTCAGCCGCCGCATGTAGTCCCAGTTGAGCTGAGCTACCGTGTCGCAGCGCGCGTGGTAGCAGGGGTTGCCGTCGTCGCCGAAGAAGTTCTGCGACACGGCCACGGAAGGCGTGCCATAGCGCCAGAACGCCGCGTGATCGCTGCGGTTCGTGCACGCGTCGACCCGGGCCAGGCCGAGCTCACCGCGGGTCGCGGCCGCCTCGACCAGGGCGGCCAGCTCGGACGACGTGTTCTCGTTGCAGTGGATGGCGTGATAGGCCCCGTCGTCGTCGGAGTCGTATCCGGTCATCTCGAGATCCAGGACGCCGACCACCTGGTCGAGCTGGCCGTTCTGGTCGAGCATGCGCGCGTAGGCCTTCGAGCCGAGGAGGCCGGTCTCTTCTTCATCGAAGGCGACGACGCGGAGGCCGATGCTCAGGCGCGCGTCCTTGAGCGCGCGGGCGATGGCGAGCGACGACACGACGCCGGAGCCGTCGTCGTCGGCGCCGGCGTTGCTGACCGAGTCGTAGTGGGCCGAGAGGATGAGGACGCGCGACGGATCGGCCCCGGGCTTGTCCGCCGTCACGTTGACCCCCTGGCTCCAGCCGCTTCGATAGGGGTGCTCTTGCACGGCGAACCCCAGCGCCTCGTACTGCTGGCGCAGCCAGGCGCGGGCCAGGGATCGCCCGCTCTCGGAGCCGCGCTCGCGGAGGGTGACCGTCCGGCCGCCGAGGGTCACGGGCACGGCGCCGGAGAGCTCTTTGAGCCGCGCCTCGAGGAACTCGGCGTCGATGCGGACGTCGGCGGCGTCGCCCTCGAGCGCCGCGCGCCTCCCGGCCGGCGCGGGGGCTGCCTGTCGGCCGCGCGCGCCCGACAGGACCACTTCGGTCTCGGCGATCGGCTCGGTGTGGTAGCGGTGCGAGCCGAGCCAGCCGTGGGGCTCGTGGCCAGCGGGGATGGCGACCACGGCGATCCCGCCGACGCGCGCGCGTTCGCCCGGCAGGGGCGCGGCGGGCAGGGGCCCTTCGACGAGGTGCAGCGACGACTCGTGATCTCGCGTCAGCGGGGCGCTCTGCCAGGCGCCGGGGGCGGCGGCGCGGGTGACGACGACCTGGCCAGTCTCCGTCGCGAGCCGGTTGAGGAACGTGCTGACGGTGTCCTTCTCCACGTGCGAGACGTGGATCGTCTCCGCTGCCGGCGCGCCCGGATCTCCGGACGCGCACGACGCCGAGATCAGCGCAAAGACAGCACATCCAGCGGCGGCGGCGCTCGAGCGGTGGCGGCGTGTTGCCATGGCGTCTTCCCCTTTCGGGGCCACCCTACGGATCTCATCCGAAAGTTCCAAGAACTATCTCGCGATGAGACCTTCATTTGAATCGGGTCGAGTCAAATGCAGGGAGGGACACAGGAACGCTCCGCCGCAGCTGCGGAGTCACGGCCCAGCTCGTCAGTTCGCAGGGGGCTCGACGAGGCCGCTCGGCGGATCGGGATGTCCCGCCGCCCCGGCCGGGGCGCCGTCGCGCAGCGCGAGCTGACCGCGGCGGCAGGTGTCGATGGCGGACGCCAGGATCCGCATCGCCTCCTGGGGCGCGTGGAACCCGGACGAGTTCTCGGCCTCGGCGAAGTCGACGAAGAACTGGCACTTCCGCTGCGCCGCGCGCGCCTCCGCGAGCGCCTCGTCCGCCGCGCCCGCCTCCATCGCGCGCCGGATGTCGCCGATCAGCGCGGTCACGGCGTCCATCGCGCGATCGCGCGTCTCGGCGTGGCGCCCCTGGATCGTCTCCACGCGCTGCCGGAGCTCGTCCTCGGGCCACTTGTGGCACGTCTGGCACGCCCGGTTGATGTTGAGGAGCGGGCTCTGGATGTGGTGATCGCTGACCTTCGCCGCCCCCACCCGCTGGTACGGCATGTGGCAGTCCGCGCAGGCGACGCCGGAGCGGGCGTGCACCCCCTGATTCCACATCTCGAATTCCGGGTGCTGCGCCTTCAGCACCTTCGCGCCCGACTCCGCGTGCGTCCAGTCCGCGTGGCCCGTCTCCTCGTAATAGGCGTAGATCTCGTCGACCTTGATGCCCTTCGCCCACGGATACACGAGGCGCTTCTCCGGACCCTTGAAGTAATACTCCACGTGGCACTGGCCGCAGACGTACGAGCGCATCTCCTGGCGCGTGGCCATCGTGTTGACGTCGTAGCCCTGCTCGCCCATCGACGCCTTGAGCGCGCGGATGCCCTCGAGGAACCCGGGCCGCGTCACCCGGAGCTGCATCGACTCCGGATCGTGGCAATCGATGCACGACACCGGGTGCGTCACGAGCTTGCGCGCCTCGGGGAACGGCATCTGGTTCATCGCCTCCCACCCGCGCATGAGGTCGCCCCCGCCGAGCTTCTTGTACGGCACGTACACGGACGCGTGGCAATGGATGCAGGTGCCCGGCTGCTTCGTCGCGATCTGCCGCTCGGTGTACACCTGATCCTCGAGCATGTAAGCGTGCCCGCGCTCCTCGCGGAAGTCCCGCGCGAAGGCGTATCCGGCCCACATCGTCTTCAGCCGCCCGTCCTCCTCGAGCTTCGACTGCGCGACCACGCTGCGCGGATCGGCCTCGGTCGGCGTGCGCGGCACGGCCTCGCTCCCGCCGTAGCGCGTCCGCTTCTGGTCGACCGTCCGCCGGTAGCCGTCGTACTGGACGGGGAAGTTCTTCCCCCAGACCGCGGGGTCCTCTATCGTGTCGTCGAGCTCGACGACGCGATAGAACGGGCTCTTCGCCTCCTGCTTGTGCTCGAAGATGTTCACGAGCAGCGCCGCGGTCCCCGCGCTCGCGGCCGCCGCCACGATCGTGATGAGCGGCAGGTAGCGCTGGAACGCCGGCTTCTTCGCGCTCTCGGTCGTGGATCCTTCGTCCTTGGGCTCCGTCATCGTCTCCATCCCTCGAGCGGCGGGCGCGCCTCAGTGCAGGTGGCCCACCGATTCATGGCAGCGCACGCACGAGAGCCGGGGGGCGCCGCCGTGCTCGCTGTCGATCGCATGCACGACGTCGCCGTGGCACCCGCGACAGGCCTCCTCCGTGATGCGCAGATTGCCGGGCTTGATCCGGATCGGGTCCGGGAAGCGGCCCGTGGTGAAGGCGAAGGAGTGCCAGAAACCGTTCGACGCCTTCGTGGCATACTTGCCCAGGAACGTGTGGGGCGCGTGGCAGTCGTTGCATCCTGCCACGGCGCGGTGGCTGGAGCGCTGCCATCCATCGAACTGCTCGTTCATGATGTGGCAGTTGGCGCACGCCGAAGGGTCGTTCTGCAGGTACGAGGCTCCCTTCGCGTAGACGAACGTGTAGCCGCCGAGCCCGATCGCCGCGCCGAGCGCGACGCAGAGCGCGAGCGGCAAGCCCCACGAGAGGATGCCGCGCGCGCGGCGCGCGCCCCCGCGGACGGGGATTTTCGGCGATTCACCGCGCTGTTGCTCCTCGGTCACGGTCCCCGGCGGATCGCTCATCGGTCGCGGCGCCGGTTTGCAAGGCAGGTGCCACCGCGCCGGCAGGGCGGTGGTCGACAAGCCATGTGACGAACCTGCAAACCGTGCGCCGAGGCGCAGATTCCGCGCCGGGGCGGGACGGCTGTTCCCGCCGCGGCCCGGCTGCGCTAGTGACGGGGAAGGAGACGCCCCCCATGGACACCGCGCGCGCCCCGCAGCCTGCCGCCGCCTCGCGCGAGCCGCAGCCCGCCGCCGGGCTCCCTCCGGCGAACCGCCGAATCCGGCTCCCGGACTTCACGCTCGGCGGCGCGCTCACGGCCGAGCAGCGAGACTTCCTCGACACCCACGGATTCATCCGCTTCCGGGGCTTCGCCGGCCAGGGCGCGGTGCGCTCGCTCGTCGAGGAGGTCGAGGCCATCGATCGCCGGCTCGTCGGGGAGGGCAGGACGCACATCAACGGCGTCCCGCTGATCCTCGGCACGAGGAAGGACGGGTCGCGCTACATCCAGCGCATGGTGTTCGCGTCGCTCTTCGGCGAGCGCCTGCGCGCGTTTTTGCGCGATCCTCGCTTCGGCGCCATCCTCGATGTGGCCGGGCCCGGCTACCGGATCGCCGAGCGGGAGCGCGACGGGCTCGTGATCAACCATTATCGCCGCGAGGAGGGCTCGACGTACCAGCGCCTCGGCTGGCACACCGACAGCCTGCGCGACGTGTTCTATCTCGAGCGGCCGCGCCGCTACCTCAACGTCGGCTTCTATCTCGACGACTCCCCCCTCTCGAAGGGCGGCGTGCGGCTGATCCCCTCGTCGCATCACCAGGGCCTCTTCCAGATGGTCACCCGCAAGGCGTATTTCCTCGACCACCGGCCCGACCCGGACGAGTACGCGCTCGAGGCTGAGGCGGGAGATCTCACCATCCACGACGGCCGGATCTGGCACCGCGTCGCGCAGGCCACGGCCGCGGGCGACGCGAGCCAGCGGCGCGTGATGTACCTGCCGCTCATGTGCGGCCCGCTCAAGGAGAAGCACGAGAACAGCCCCACGCCGCTGTATTTCCGGTTGAAGCGGCTCGCGGGGTACTGAGCGCCTCGATGTCGATCGCGATCGAGGAGGCGAAGAGCGCCGCGGATCTCGCCGACATCCTCGATCTGCCGCTGCGCCTCCACGCGGCCGATCCGGGCTACGTGCCGCCCCTCCGCCCGCTCGTCCTCCGGCGGCTCGACCCCGAGAACCCCTTCTTCCGCGAGGCGAGCCTCCGCCTGTTCCGGGCGCGGCGCGGGCGCGAGACGGTCGGGAGCATCTCGCTCCTCGTCGACGGGCGCCACGACCGCCACAGCGGCGAGCGCACGGCGTTCTTCGGCTTCTTCGAGTGCGAGCGCGACCCCGAGGCGGCGCGGGCGCTCTTCGGCGCGGTGAGCGAGCGCGCGCGGGCGCTCGGCGCGACGTCGCTGCGGGGCCCGCGCAACGTGACGCGGGTGGAGGACATCGGGCTGCTCATCGAAGGATACGGCTCCCGGCCGCCGATGCTCGCCGGCCATCACCCGCCGTACTATCGCGAGCTCGTCGAGGCCGAGGGGTTCTCGAAGCGCTACGACATGCTCGCCTACGACACCCCGCTCTTCGACGCCGCGGGGCGCCGCCGGGAGCTCCCCGAGGCCCTGCGCCGGAAGGCCGCGGCGGTGAGCATCCCTGGCCTCGAGGTGCGCCGCGCGGCGGTCCATCGCATCTCGCGCGACATGGAGATCGCCCACGCGGTCTTCACCGAGGCGTACCGCGGCGTGCCGGAGGTCGTCCCCATGTCGCGCGCCGAGTTCGTGAACCTGGGGCGCGCGTTCGCGCTGCTCTCGAACCCGCGCCTCCTGCAGATCGCGACCGTGCGCGGCGAGCCCGCGGCGTTCGCGGTGTGCTTCCCCGACCTGAACGAGGCGCTCGCGGCGGCGCGCGGGCGGCTCCTGCCGCTCGGGTGGGCGCGCGCCGCCTGGGCGCTCCGCCGCGTCCGGACGGCGAGCTTCAAGCTGATTGGCGTGGTGCCGGCGTTCCGGTCGACGGGCCTGTACGCGCTGCTCGTGCAGCACGTGGTGGACGGCCTGCGGGCGGCCGGGTACGAGCGGCTCGAGGCCTCGTTGATCCACGAGGACAACGCGCCGATGCGGCACATCGTGGAGTCGGCCGGGTGCGCCGTCTACCGGCGCTACCGCGTCTATGAGGGCCCGCTCTGAGGGAAGAGGTGATATGACGACAGCTGCCCCGCAACGGAAGACGCCGTTCACGCCCTACCAGCGGCGGCTGTTCTGGTTCCTCAGCGTGGCCTCGTTCTTCGAGGGCTACGACTACCTGGCGCTCACGCAGATCTTGCCGAACATCGGCGCGGAGATGGGCCTCGCGGCCCGCCACGAGGGCTTGCTCGTCGGCTTCATCAACGCGGGGACGATGATCGCGTACCTGCTCGTGCGCAAGGCGGACGAGTGGGGCCGGCGGCGGGTGCTCACGATCACGATCCTGGGCTACACGCTCTTCTCCGTGCTCACGGGGTTTGCGCCGAACGTCTATGTCTTTGCCGTCTTCCAGCTCCTCGCGCGCATCTTCCTCCTCGGCGAGTGGGCGGTCAGCATGGTGTACGCGGCCGAGGAGTACCCGAGCGACCGGCGCGGCATGGTGATCGGCGTCATCCAGGCGTTCTCGAGCCTGGGCTCCATCGTGTGCGCCGGGGTGGTGCCGCTGCTCCTCTCGACCTCGTACGGCTGGCGCAGCGTCTATTTCGTCGGCGGGCTCCCGCTCCTCGTCATGGCGGTGGCCCGGCGCGGGCTGCGCGAGACGGCGCGGTTCGAGCAGGCGGCCGCCGCGCGGGGGGCGGAGGGCGCGCAGCCGTTCATGCGCATCTGGCGCTCGCCGTACCGCGGGCGGATGCTGCAGCTCGCGCTCATCTGGGGGCTGACGTACGTGTGCACGCAGAACGCGGTGACGTTCTGGAAGACGTTCGCGCTCCGGGAGCGCGGGTTCACCGACGCCGAGGTGGGGGCCAGCATCACGTTTGCCGCGCTGGTCTCGATGCCGCTCATCTTCGTCTCGGGCAAGCTGCTCGACGTGCTGGGCCGCCGCGCGGGCGCGGTGATCATCTATCTGCTGGCGGCGGTCGGGGTGCTCGGCGCCTACTCGCTCGGCTCGCGCGCCGGGCTCACGGTCGCGCTGGTCTTCGCCATCTTCGGCGCGAGCGGCGTGCTGCCCGTGCTCAACGCGTACAACGCCGAGCTCTTCCCGACGCACCTCCGGGGCGACGCGCTCGCCTGGTCCAACAACCTGCTCGGCCGGATCGGCTACATCCTCTCTCCGGTCGGCGTGGGCGTCGCCGCAGAGCGGATGGGCTGGGGACCCGCGGTGTCCGCCACGGCGATCTTCCCGGTGATCGCGCTGGCGCTCATCCTGTGGCTCCTGCCCGAGACGCGCGGCAAGGAGCTCGAGGAGACGGCGCGGGTGTAGCCGCGACCGAGGAGTACGCCGCTCCGGGAGCGCGGCCGCAGGGTCGTCGCCGGCGACTACCCCCACTGGACGCCGTCGCCCATCCGCGTCCGGGACATCAACAGCCAATACAGCGTGATCTCTCTCTTCGCCGCGCTGCCGGTGGGAGGGGGGAGCGACGACATCGCCTGGAACACTCGTTCGAGGCCAACCAGGCCCTCGGGCACCTCGCATCACGAGCGGCGTAGGGCTTCCTCACAACGACACACATTGTCTTCCGTCGTGCTGCCGCGACGAGGGGACGCCGGCCCCATCGCCTCGTCGGCGTGCGCACGCTCGAATGAGCTATTGCGTGCAAGACGTATTTCATGGCAAACGTGTGGTGTGCCGTAGTAACGAGGCGTACGAGCTTGGTCGCTGTGGGGGGAGGACCATCGACCCGCTGGCAGCCCAGGGCGTGCCTCGCTGGACCGGCGAACCGGAGGCAGCCGCGATGAGTCCCTTTCTTGATGTGTTGGCGCCAGATCTACGTGCGAATCCGCATCCCTATTATGCCGAGATGCGGCGAACGAGCCCGGTTTGCCAGGTCGATCCCGGCGGCATGTGGGCGGTGACCCGGTATGAGGACGTGCTCTTCGTGATGAAGAACCCGGGGCTCTTCTCCTCCGAGGGCTTCAAGGTGGCGTGGCAGCCTCCCTGGGTCGGCTACAACCCGTTCGCCAACTCGATGCTCGCCATGGACCCGCCGGCGCACACGCGGCTGCGCGGCTTGATCCACCGCGCGTTCGGGGCTGCCACCGTGGCGCGGATCGAGCCGCGCCTCCGCGCCGTCGCGTTGGAGCTCACGAACCGGCTCGTGGAGGAGGCCGATTTCGTCGAGGCCTTCGGGCACCCGCTGCCGGCCTTTGCCATCGGCGAGATCCTCGGCCTCGATCACGCGCTCCACGCCAAGTTCAAGCGCTGGGCCGACGACATCGTGTCGATCACGCCCGAGCTCCCGAGCCCCGAGGACGCCGAGCGCGTGCGGACGACCCTCGCGGAGCTGACCGGGTACCTGATGGAGGTCATCGCGAAGCGGCGCCGCGCGCCGGTCGACGACACGGTGAGCGATCTCGTCCGCGCCGAGCTCGACGGGCAGCGGCTGACGGACGCCGAGATCGTCGAGTTCCTGGTCACGCTCCTCATCGGCGGGCTGGAGACCACGACGCATCTCCTCAGCAATTCGCTGCTGTTCCTCGCGGATCACCCGGACATGATGGAGCGGCTGCACGCCGAGCCCGGCCTGATCTCCCTCTTCGTCGAGGAGATGCTCCGCTACGATGGCCCGGTCCAGACGCTCCCCCGGATCGCCACCGCGGACGTCGTGCTCTCCGGGGTGACCGTGCCGCGCGGCGCGCTGGTGCTCCCGATCATGGCCTCGGCCAACCGGGACGAGGCGCGGTTCAAGGATCCGGATCGGTTCGACCTGCACCGTGGCTCGCAGGGAGGTCTCCATTTCGGGCACGGCGTGCACTTCTGCATCGGCGCGGCGCTGGCCCGCATGGAGGCGCGGGTGGCGCTGGAGGCGGTGATCGCGCGCTTCGAGCGGGTCGAGCGCGTTCCTGGCGAGGTCCGCTACAACCGCACGCTGACGGTCCGCGGCCCGATCGCGTTGCCGCTCCGGTTCAGCCCCGCCCGGCGGACGGGCGAGCAGGTGCGCTAGATCGGCTGGCGGCGCGGGTAGGGCGATGACGGGCGACGGCGCTGCTGCGCACCCAGCGTCGCTCGCGCCGCGGTCGTCGGGGGCACGGCGGTGGGAGCGGCGGGCCGGCCGAGCGGCGATGGGGGGGTTGACGTCGGCGATACGGGTGCCTGATTCGGTTAGAGTGGTCGGATAGGAGGAGCTCTTGATCCACTTGGACGAGCGATGGGTCACCATCTCCTGGGAGGCCGACATCCAGGCGGTGCTGCTCGAGTGGAAGGGGTTCGCTGACAGCAAGGAGCTGCGTTCGTCGCTCGATGCTGCGATCGATCTCGCCCACAGGAAGAAGGCGACCCGCTGCCTCGGGGACTGCCGCCGCGCCGGGCCCACCTCGCAGGACGATCAGCGGTGGGCGAACGAGAGCTGGCTTCCGCGGGTGGCCGCGCACGGGGTTCGCCGGATCGCCTACGTGCTGCCGCGCTCGGCCGTCGCGCGCATGTCGTTGACGCGGGCCCTCGCCAGGTTCGACGGCCACGAGCTCGTTCAGGCGCAGTTCGACGACATCGACGAGGCCCGCGCCTGGCTCATCGCTGCGAGCTGAGCGCCGCGGCGGCCTGACCCAGGTTGAGCCGGCGTCGACCCAGGTTGAGTCGACGCCGACCAGGTTGGGGTAGCGGCGGGGCGCTCCTCGGCTGAGCAGCGCTCAGGGCTCGGGGGCGCCCGCGCAGATCCAGTCGTTGATCGTCTTGAGCTCGGCCTCGGGCAGCGACGAGCCCGGGGGCATGCTGCTCTCGTCAGGATCGCACAGGCCCACGTCCTTCAGCTTGTTCATCAGGTAGCTGCTGCTCGGCATGAACGGCACGACGAGCGCCTTTTCGCTGGAGCACGAGCCGGCGTCCTGATTGACCAGCGCGCCGACCGCCGCGCTCGCGCGGAGGTCGAGCCCGGCGGCCGGCGAGGTGGGATTGCCGTGACAGAACTGGTTCGCGCAGCTCTTCACCAGGATGGGCTCCACATCGGCGAAGGTCGCGGTGTCCGGGCCGCACGCCGGATCCACCGGCGGTGCGCCGCCGGTGCCCGCGGTGGTGGAGCCGCCGCCAGCGCCGCCCTCGCCGCCGGCGCCCGTGGTGGTCGTGGTGGTCGTGGTGGTGGAGCCGCCGCCCTCGCCGCCGGTGCCCGTGGTGGTCGTCGTGGTCGTGGCGCCGCCCTCGCCGCCGGTGCCCGTGGTGGTCGTGGTGGTGGAGCCGCCGCCCTCGCCGCCGGCGCCCGTGGTGGTCGTGGCGCCGCCCTCGCCGCCGGTGCCCGCGGTGGTCGTGCCGCCGCCAGCGCCGCCCTCGCCGCCGCTGCCGCCGACCCCCGCGCCGCCGCCCGAGCCAACGCTGCTGCTCACGGAGGTGCTCGTGCTGGTGTCCGAGCCTCCGGTGCCGTCGACCGATACGAGCGTGGGCCTGCCGGTGCCGCTCCCGCAGAACCCCCACATGGTCGAGGCGCCCGGAGCCAGCTTCCCGTTGTAGGACTCGTTGACGGCCCTCAGCTGCCCGTCCGACGGCGTGATGCGCGTGTTCCACGCGTGGTTCAGCGTCGAGCCGTTGAGCCCGATGACCATCCCCCAGGAGGTCGTCGCGCTGCTGCCCGTGTTCTTGATCGTCACGCTCGCGCAGTACCCGCTCTTCCAGTCCGACGGCACGGTGATCTCCGCCGTCATCGTGCCATCCGGGCTCACGAGCGCGGAGTCCAACGTACCACTGTTCTCATCGCCGCTCGATCCAGCGCCGCAGGCGAGCAGGCTGCATGCAAGCGAAGCGGAGATGTAGCCAAGTAAGCGATTCGTACGCATTAAGTTCTCCATGTCAGAACGGCGGTGTTACGGGGTTCTGCTCAAGATGAATAAGTGAATCAAAGACGCCCCGTGAGATCCGCCGTTTCCTGGTTTGAGTTCGTGATTCCCTGCCAGCGATCTCTTGATCACGGATGGGCTCGCCGGTCAATCCCCGGCCGCGACGGCATTGTAGTCGTCGGCGCGCATCACGCACAAAGATTCTCTGCATAAGACCGGTTCAAACATGAATTGATGTCGGAACGGCTCAGGCACGCTCCTTTGCAATTTGCAAGCATCGCGCCGGATCGCCCTCAGGCGATCCCCGACTCGTACCGGGCTCCGATCAGGCACGCTCTTTTGCAATTGCAAGCGTCGCGCCGGCGCTCTCTCTCCGCCGATACCCGCCCTGTGCCGGGCTCCGCAGAAGCCGCCCGCGCACCGCGATCGCCGGGCCGAACCACGGATGCGGGCGCCGCCCGGCGCGACGGCGGCCGTGGCGCGGACGGCCGGGCCCGGTCGACCGCAGAGGCCGCCGGCCGCGGGCGCCGGCCCGAGGCGGCCCGTGGTACAAAAAAAGAACAGCGCTCGTGCGATCGATGTCGATCGGAGGGCGCGCCGGACAACCATGGGCTGGACGACGCACGATCCACCAAGACAGCCCAGAGCCGGAGGTCCCATGAAGTACGTATGTCTCGTACATTTCGCGCCTGAAGCGCTGAGCTCGTTGAGCGACGAGGAGAAGCGCACGCTGGATGCTCGCTCCCTCGCGTACGACGAGGAGCTGGCCGCCGGCGGTCACCTCGTGGCCGCGGAAGCGCTCCAGTCGCCCGACAGCGCCGTGCTGGTCAAGGTTCGGGCCGGCAAGCTCTCGACGACGGATGGCCCCTTCGCCGAGACGAAGGAGCAGCTTGGCGGCTTCATCCTCATCGATGCGCGCGACCTGAACGAGGCAATCCGCATCGCGTCGGGCATCCCGCTCGCCGCGCTGGGGACGATCGAGGTGCGCCCCATCTACGAGATCCCGACGCCGGAGAGCGCGAGCTCATGATCGACTTCGGGGCGCTGTACCGCACGGAGTCGCGCCGCGTGCTCGCGACGCTGATCCGCCTGCTCGGGGATTTCGACCTCGCCGAGGAAGCGCTGCACGACGCTTTCCTCGCCGCCGCCGAGCAGTGGCCGCGCGACGGGCTGCCGCACCACCCGCGGGCCTGGCTGGTCGGGGCCGGCCGGCTCTCGGCCCTTGCCCGCCTGCGCCGGCGCGCGCGGTTCGATCGCCTGCAGGGAGAGCTCGCGCGCCAGATGGAGGAATCGATGCAGAGCGAGCTCGATACCGACGCTCCGGCGATCGACGACGATCGTTTGCGGCTCGTGTTCACCTGCTGCCACCCCTCGCTCGGCGCCGATGCCCAGATCGCCGTCACCTTGCGCGAGGTGTGCGGGCTCGCGACCGAGGAGATCGCGTCGGCATTCCTCGTCAAGCCGGCGACGATCGCGCAGCGCATCGTGCGCACGAAGCGGAAGATCCGCGAGGAGGCGATCCCGTACGAGATCCCGGGGGCGGCAGAGCTCCCCGAGCGGCTGGACGTCGTCCTGCACGTCATCTATCTCGTGTTCAACGAGGGCTATGCGGCGTCGTCGGGGGCGCGCCTGACCCGCGGCGATCTGTGCGCCGAGGCGATCGATCTCGCGCGCTTGCTCGCCGAGCTCCTGCCCGAGCCGGACGTGCTCGGGCTCTTGGCCTTGCTGCTCTTGCACGACGCGCGCCGCGAGGCGCGCGCCTCGAGCACGGGCGATGTGGTGTTGCTCGCCGACCAGGATCGAACGCGCTGGAATCGCGCGCAGATCGAGGAGGGGCTCGGTCTGCTGCGCCGCGCCTGGGCCCGCCCTCCCGTCGGGACGTACACGCTGCAAGCCGCCATTGCGGCCGAGCACGCCCGCGCGCCGGACAGCGCCTCGACGGACTGGGGCCAGATCGTCCGCCTGTACGATCTGCTGCTGATCGCCGAACGGACGCCCGTCGTCGAGCTCAACCGGGCGGCAGCCATCAGCCAGCACCGCGGCCCTGAAGCGGGCCTCGCGCTCATGGACGCGCTCCTCGAGCGCGGCGAGCTCCGCGATTACCGGTTCCTGCATTCGGCGCGCGCGGATCTCTTGCGAACGCTCGGCCGCCGCGACGCCGCCCGCGCGGCGTACCGTCGCGCGCTCGAGCTCACGACGCAGGAGCCGGAGCGGCGCTTCCTGGAGCGGCGATCGAGAGAGGTGGAGGAGTCATGCTGACGGGCAGCTGCTATTGCGGCCTCGTGCGCTTCGAGGTCGACGATGCGTTCGACTACGCCTTCTATTGCCATTGCTCGAGGTGCCGGCGGCGCACCGGCGCCGCCTGCTCCGCCATCGGCGGGATCGCGATCGACAAGGTCAACATCTCCGCGGGTCGCGAGCACCTCTTGAAGGTCGACGAGTCCGAGGAGGGGTATCGCGGCCTCTGCGATCGGTGCTTCTCGCCGCTGTACGACACGGTCCGCGGCAACACGTTCGCTCACGTGCAGCTCGGCGCGCTCTCTGAGGCGCCGACGCGACGGCCGGATCACCACATCTACGTCGGCTCGAAGGCGGCGTGGCATCGCATCACCGATGGCCTCCCCCAGTTCGAGGAGCTGCCGCCGTAGCGCGGCGGAGCGCGCGAGAGGCCCGCGCGAGGGGCGCGACCCGCGCGGCCGCTACTCGCCGAAGGCGAAGTACGTCGCCGAGACCCTCCACGCGCCGCCCTCCGCGACCGTCGAGATCGCCCACGACAGCGTGTGCTGCCCGGGTATCCGCAGCGCGTCGGCGTCCCACGTGAACGGCGGCGACTCGCTCCCTGGGCACCAGTTCGCCCGCGGCGCCCGCACGCTCTCGATCGCTCCGCACGGGTTCTCCAGGCAGTAATCGAACCCGCCGTCCTCCGGCCCGTAGTGCGCGATCGTGCAGAGCGCCCCGCAGTCGTTCCGCCACGGCCTGATGCGGGCAAGCTCGCCCCCGTCCACGAAAAGGGTGTGGATCCTCCTGCAGAACTCCTCGGCCGGTCCGATGCACCCCGACCCGGACTCGCCGCCGCCGTGGCCCGTGATCCGGTACTCCACGCGCGAGCTCACCGTCCCTTCCGGCACCTCCACGGCGAGCGGCCCCGGCCCGTCCGCGGTCGTCTGCGACCCGTTGAACAGCGGGACCACCGCCAGCACCTTCCTCGGCGCCGGCCCGGGCACCGCCTCGACCACGGCGCTCACGTTCCACCCGCCGTTCGAGCCGCTCACCTGACCGCTCCCGTCGGACCATGTCGGGATCACCACCCGCAGCCGGTGCTTGCCCGCGGGGAGCCCGTTCGCCACGTCCGTGATGTCCACCTCCAGGCGCAGCGGCCCCCCGAACGGCGTGATCGCGCGGACGAGCTCGATGCCGGGCGGATCCACCGCAGGATCGACGGGATCGTCCAGGGAGAGCTCGAAGTTCCGATCGAACGCGTCGCAGTCCGCGGGCCAGCTCTGGCCCTCCGGGGGCGGATTGTCCTCCCACGCCTCGAAGGGATAACACGTGCTCTCCAGCTCCACGACGAGCCTGACGCGCGCGAACGGCCCGTCGCGCAGATCGATGTCCGCGTTCGCCTGCTGGAAGTTCGGCTGGCCCGCGTCGCTCGTGATCCGGACCTTCTCGAACGCCGTGATCGTGTAGGCCGGCGCGGGAGAGGGCTCCTGCTCCTCGCCGCCTCCACCGCCGGCCCCGCCGGCGCCGGGCTGCGCTTCGCCGGGCGCGCGCGCCGCGTCGTCGCTGCAGCCGGAGCCCCCCACGACGACGGCGAGACCGAGCGCCCCGGCGAGGGCGCGTCGCATGCAACGTGAACCCGACATGAGATCCTCCGGGTCATGCCTGATGGCGAGATCCCACGGTAGCCTGGGCGGGGCCCGCCGCGGTAGCCTCCTCCTCCTCATGGCATTCCATGTCGATCACGTCGTCCTGTGGGTCGAGGACCCGCTCCGCGCGCTCGAGTTTTATACCCGGGTGGTCGGCCTCACCAGCGTCCGCGCCGAGGAGTTCCGGGCGGGGCAGGCGCCGTTTCCGAGCGTCCGCCTCTCCGAGGCGTCGATCCTCGACCTGATGCCCGTCTCCATCACCGAGTTCGTCCGGAAGGCCACCGGCGAGACGGTGCCGTCCGCCGCCGGGAGGCCCATCAATCACGTCTGCTTCGCGATGGATCGCGACGAGTTCGACGCCCTGGCCGCCCGGCTCGGCGCGGCGCGCGTGGCGATGCACACGGCGAACGACCCGTCGTTCGGCGCGCGGGGCGCCTCCGTGCACTGGTTCTACTTCCAGGATCCGGACGGAAACATGCTCGAAGCGCGTTATTACCCGTAGCCGGGCCATCGGGCGCGCGGCGTCACTCCGCGCGGAGGAACGCGCCGATCTCCTCGAGCACGCGCGGCACCACAGGCAGGCTCGGATCGGTGTACGCCGCTCGCTGCGACGCCGTCGAGAGCGTCGCCTCCTTGAGCGTGTGGCTCATCCCCTCGATCAGGACGAGCTTGGCGTCCGGCCGCGCGCCGGCGAGCCGCTCGGCCTCCTGCACCCCGACCTGGATATCGGCCGTCCCTTGCAGCAGGAGGACCGGCGCCTTCACGGCCGCGAGCTCGACCGCGGGATCGTGCTTCATCCACGAGATGATGTACGGCTGCACGCTCGGGCGAAACAGGCTCAGGAACAGCTCCGTTTGCGGGACATCCTCCACGAGCTCGCCCGCCTCGAGCCGGCCCAGGATCTCGTACGCTCTCTCGCGATCCTCGTCCGGCAGGCCGGCGAGCTGATCGCGCAGCACCTCGCCGATGGGCCGGCCCGCGCCGGCGATCGAGACGTAGCCGTCGACCTCGATCGCCTGGGCGGCCAACATGGCGAGCAGCGAGCCCTCGCTGTGCCCGATCACCGCGACCGTCGCGAACCGCCGATCGCCGCGGAGCGCCTTCACCCACAGGACCGCGTCGTCGGCGCCCATCTCGAAGCGCATCTCCTGCTCGCTGCGGGGCGCCGCGGAGGCGCTCCCGCCGATGCCGGCCTTGTCGTAGCGGATCGACGCGATCCCCCGGTCCCGGAGCCCCTCCGCGAGGAGCCGGTACGTGTCCGCGGCGACGCCCGCGGCGGCCTGGTTGCCGTCCCGATCGGTCGGCCCGGAGCCGGGGAGGATCACCACCGAGGGGAACGGCCCGCACCCGGCCGGCACCTCGAGCGTGCCCTCGAGGGTGCCGTAGGCGTTCTCCACGGTGAGATCGGCGCTGGTCGCCGCCTCCGGACACGGCGGCGTGTCCGGCGCCGGGGGCGGCTCCGTCCCGTCCGGGAGAGCGCCGTCGCCGCCGGCGGACGACGGGCCCGCTCCGGCGCCGCAACCCACGCCGAAGGGCGACCCCGCGAGCGCGACCGCACACGAGAGGACGAACGCGGCGCGGCGCGCCGGGACCAGGAGATTCGAACGCAGCGACATGACGATCCTCCGAAGAAGCAGGGGAGATGCCAGCACAGGAGAACACCGACGCCGCCGGGCGCACCGGTGCGCCCTCGCGGCCGGGCGAGCGTCGCCGAGCGCGCCGCGTGAACCGGCGGCGCGCCGCGGACCTGATGGATTCAGCCGAGGGGCGCGAGCGCGACCTTCGAGACGATCTCCGCGACGAGCACGAGGCCGATGAGACCTGCGATCAGCGGGGCGCCCCGCAGGCCGGAGGCGTTCTTGAAGCCCCGGGTCAGGAGCGTCAGGAACCACGCGAGGCACAGCGCGGCCAGGACGGCGAAGGCGGCCACCGCGGGCGTGAGCGCGGGCCCGCCCGCCGGCGGCGCGGGGGCGAGCAGGCCGAGCACGACCGCCGCGAGCGCGAGCGGCGCGCGCGAGAGCCCGGTCACGCCGAGGAAATCGACGAACCGCACGCGGCACCGCAGGAGCCGCGCGTACGCCCAGAAGAGCAGGGCGGGCAGGGGCCACACGACGACCTGCTCGAGGAGCGCCGTCGTGATCGGGACGACCTCGGGCGCCATGTGCAGGTCGAGGAAGCCGTCGAAGCGGACGCCGAGGCGCGTGATGACGACGCTCAGCGCGGCGACCGCGAGCCCTGCCACGGCCGCGACCTCCCCGCCGAAGCGCTCGAACGGGTCCAGCGCCAGCCGCCATCCGGTCCGGGGAGGCCGCGGCGACATCGTCGCCAGGAGCCGCTCGCCTTCCGCGGGCTCGATCACGTGGTCGCGCACGAGCGCGCGCACCCTCTCGTCGGGCGTGATCCTCATCAGAGTCCCACCTTTCTCAGCGCCTCCTCCGCCTCCTTCGCGGAGAGGCGCCCGTGCTCGAGCGCATCCAGGATCTCGTGCCGGCGCTTCTGAACGCCCTGCTCCAGCGCATCCAGCCGGCCGATGATCTCGTCGAGCCGGTTGCGCACCGTCGGGTAGCTGATCTGAAGGAGCTGCGACATCGCCTTCAAGCTCCCCGACGAGCGCACGAAGGCGGTCACGAAGGCGAGATCGTCCGGCGACAGCTGGAGCAGCGCCGGGATCTCGAACTGGCCGTCCAGGTTGGTTCCGCAGGCCTGGCAGCCGAGCCGCGTCGCGCGCAGCTCGCCGTCACAGCTCGGGCAGCGAACGACAAATCTTGCCACGGGACGAAGCTAGTATCGTCCGCGGATCAACAATGTCAACGTTCGGTTCAACAAAATTGATCGTGAAATCAATTTTGTGAGGAGCGGCCGAGCGCATGGACCGCGCGGCGCCGCTCGTGCCTGGGCCAGGCGCGGCGCCGCTCGCGCAGCGCCCGAGCGGCGCCGCTCGCGACGGCTCAGCGCCGCGCGCGCCGCCGCGCGAACGCGAGCGCGATGCCGAGCCCGGCGAGGGCCAGCGGCGTGGGGGCCGCGGGCGAGCCGGCGGCGCGGCAGCTGCAGCCGCCCTCGTCACCCTCCTCGTCGGTTCCCTCGTCCGCGCCGCCGGTCCCCGCGCCGGTGGTGCCGGCGCCGGAGGTCGCGGCCGAGGACGTCGATGTGACCGAGCCGCTCGCGGCCCCGCCGCCCGCGCCGCCGCTGCCGCTCGTCGCGCTGCCAGAGCCGCCCGCGCCGCCCGCGCCGCCGGTGTTGTCGCCCCCGCCGGTTCCTCCGCCGCCCGCGCCCCCGGCGCCGCCTTCCCCGGACGAGGGGAGCTCGGGGCGCACGTCCTCGAGGGTGTCCCCCTCCACGGCGTCATCGAGGATGAGGATGGGGCTGTCCGTGAACTCGGACGGGTTGCGCAGCAGGCCGAGCTGCGTGAAGTGCGGGTTGCCGTCGGCGAGGGTCTGCGCCTGGCCGGCGGTGACGACCTGCTCGCCGTCGAACCACACGTCCACCGAGCCCTGGCTCGGGTTCGTCGACCACTTGATGTGCAGCGCGATGCGGTGCCACACGCCGGGCGTCACCGCGCCGTTCGCCTGCCAGTGCACCTTGTTTGCCGGCTTGCGGGTGGCGAAGCTGATGTTCTGTCCCACGACCTCGAAGGACATCATCTGATTGTAGCTCCCGTCGGACTCCCAGTATCCGATCTGCGTCGGAGGGTCCGCCGCGAGCGCCTCGGGGAGGTAGAAGCTCCAGGCGAAATACGTCTGGGCGCCCTCGGCCGTGCGCCCGGCGGCCGGCTTGTGGTTCAGCTCGACCCGCTTGATGCCGTTGGACCAGCGGGCGTCGTTGGTGAGCTGGATTTGCCCGGCCCGCGTCCCCTGCAGGACAGGCGACGTCACCACCGAGATGTGCTCGCCGTTGAGCGAGGTGTTCCACTGGGACAGGTCGCCCGTCTCGAAGTCTCCGGTCCAGACCGGCGCCGCCGAAGCGCCCGTCGCGACGGTCGCGACCAGCGCGGCGGCGGGCAAGGCGGAGAGCAGGAATCGCGGCCGCCGCCCGAGCAGCGCTCGGCAGCGGAGAAAAAGGCTACGATGTGCGGTAAGGTGGGTGCTGGAAGTCATGGGCTGGATTCCATGCCGTTTCCAGCCCGCCGTCAACCGCGAAGCAGGCAATCGAACGGCAATCGAACGGCAATCGAACACGGCCCGTGCGCTCCTCGCTTCAGCCCTCGTGTCGCGGGGCCCGCCTCGCGCGCGCTGCGCCTCAGGCAGAGATTTCGATCCACAGCGCCTGCGTCTCTCGCGACGGCAGGTGGATCAGGCGCTCTCCGGTGTTGAGGGCGTCGCCGGGGCAGGTCCAGGGCTCGAGACACACGAAGTCCTTGCCTTGCAAGGTCCACACGACCCAGTGGGTGAACTCGGGCGAGCCGCGGACGGCGATGCGCGCGGCCCGAGGGCCCCCGATCGAGAGCGCGCTCTCGGTGGCGCCGTGGTCGAGCAGGTGGAGGTCGACCTCGGGCCGGGTCAGGTCGAAGCCGGAGAAGGGCACCTCCTGCTTGGTGGTGTTGTCGAACGCGCGCGTCGCCCGCGTCTCGATCGAGGTCCGGGGCTTGTCGGCCTGGGAGACGGCGAAGTAGGGGTGGAACCCGAACCCGAAGGGCATCGGCGGCGCGCCCGCGCCGGTCTCGTTGGTCACGCGGATGTCGATCCGGAGCGACCGGCCGCGCAGCGTGTAGGTGAGCTCGGCGCGGAAGTCCCAGGGGTACTGCGCGCGCGTCGCCTCGCTCGAGCGCAGGGCGAGCCGCGCGTAGGCGCCGCCGGGCGCGGCGGTCCCGTGGTCGTTGAGCGACCAGGGCAGGGTGCGCGCGAAGCCGTGCTGCCGCATCTGGCCCTGCGCGCCCGAGGACGACCAGGCGTCGCCGGCGAGCTTGCCCGGGGAAGGGAAGAGCACGGGGTTGCCGCCGCGCACGTTGGCGCTGCGATCCTCGAAGGTGGCGCGGTCGAGGTAGAGCAGCTCGCGCCCGCCGAGGGTCAGCTCGGTCAGGATCCCGCCGCGGGCCGGGGCGAGCACGGCGCGGCTCGAGGCGTCGCCGTCGACGAGCTCCACCGCGGGGATCGCACCTTCGATCTGCTTCACGCTGAACATGACGCCTCCGTTCTCTCCATCACCTGCGCAGCCACTCGAGCAGCCCGACGAGCAGCGCGAGCGCCGCGATCGGCAGCGCGATCCACCCGAGGACCATCCCCCAGCCCCGGCGGAGCGAGCGGCCGCCGCGATCCTCGCACGCGAGGCAGATCGCCCAGACCCGCGCGCCGCCCTCGGTGAGCACGCAGCAGTCGCCGCACACGGGCGCACGGCAGCGCGCGCACGGCCCCGCCGCCTCGGCGCCGCAGCGCCCGCAGCGCGCGACGGGCCCGCCGCCGCCGTCGTGGAAGATCAGGCCGCCGGACATGGGGAGTCGCTACCCGGCGGCGAGCGAGCGCTCGCCGAGCGACCGCGAGCACGGGCAGCAGATGGACTCGTCGACGGGCACGGGCGCCTCCTCCGCGGCGATTCTGCAAGCTTTGCGGGCCCGAGACAACAGAGCGCCGCGTTCTCCGCACGAAGGGCGCGTCGCCGACGTAAGCCGACGTAACCCGACGCAAGCCGAGCGCGTCCGGCGTCGAGCCGCCTTCGGCTGCAGCCTTCCGGGAAGCTGGTAAGATCGCGCCGAGGAAGCCATGCCGTACGCCAGCGAGACCTCGCTCGTCCCGATCGCGCCGCCCGGAGAGGACGAACTCCCCCACGACGACGGTGAGCCCATGGAGAGCGATCGCCACCGCAAGCAGATGCTGCTGCTCATCGAGTCGCTGGATCTCTTCTGGAAGGATCGCGACGACGTCTACGTCAGCGGCAACATGGCCATCTACTTCAGCGAGCTCCAGACCATGAAGAACGACTTCCGCGGGCCGGACGTCTTCGTGGTGCTCGATACGGTGCGCCGCGACAGGAAGTCCTGGGTCGTGTGGCAAGAGAACGGCAGGACGCCGGACCTGGTCATCGAGCTCCTGTCGGAGAGCACGGAGTCGGTCGACCGCGGCGAGAAGATGCGCATCTACGCGAAGGTGCTGCGCGTGCCGGAGTACTTCCTGTTCGATCCGATGAAGAACCTGCTGGAAGGGTACGCGATCGACGTCGGCTCGCGCGCGTACAGGCCCATGGACGCGAGCGCGGGCGGCGAGCTGGTCAGTCAGCAGCTCGGGTTGCGCCTCGGGGTACGGGACGGCTCGTACCTGGGGAGCGAAGGGAAATGGCTTAGATGGCTCGACGCCGAAGGGCGAGCGCTCCCCACGGCGGAGGAGCAGGCCCGCGCGGCGGAGGAGCAGGCCCGCGCGGCGGAGGAGCGAGCGCAGGCGCTCGCGGAAAAGCTCGCGGCTTACGAGAAGCGCTTCGGACCGCTCACCTGAAGCCCTCGCACCCGGGACGGCCACCCCTAGCGCAAGCCGGGGAGCGGCAGGCCCGGCAGCGAGTTCCCGATCACCGTGACGAGCTGCTCCTGGGTGAGCGTCCCCGCCAGGCGGAACGGCACGTCCACGTTGAGCGTCTCCCCGCCGATCGCGACGGTGCCGTTCACCTGGTACGGGACACCCCGGCCCTGCGCCGCGAGCGCGGCGATGCTGGTGAGATCCTGCCACTTCACCGAGAGCGGCGCCTCGATCCGCGTCCACTGCTTCGACGGCAGCTTGAGCGGCGTGGGCACGGTGACCGTGCCGACGTCGATCTTGCCGTCGAGCAGCACGGTCGCCTTCAGCGAGCGCGTCGAGAGATCGACGCTGTTCGGGTTGTACGCCTGGATCTGGACCCGCAGATCGATGCCCTGGGCGGTGACGGCGGTCACCGCGGCGACCTCGGGCTTGAGCGTCGGCGGCTCGGGGCGCGAGCACGCGACCAGGGAGAGGGCGGCAGCGAGGAGCAACGATCGCACGGCGGAGATGTGGCGCGGATCTCGTTGGCGCTCAACGGAAATCGGGCCCGCGCGCGGCGGGGCTGCTCTCCGCCGCGCGCGCGCCCGCGCTTCCGTCCGCGCGGAGACCCTCGCGATCTGCTATGCCCGGCGGATGGGCATCCTCCCGCTCGCCGAGCGCCTCGCCAAGAAGGCGCTGAACCGCTCCGGGGTGCAGAGCCGCTGGGTCGACACGTCGGTCTGCCGCCTGCACCTCTACGATGCTCCCGGCACCGGCTCGCTCCCGACCGTGGTCCTGCTCCACGGCATCGGCTCGTCGGCGCTCCCGTACGCGCCCGTGCTCCAGCGGCTGCGGCGGCACGCCCGCCGCGTCGTCGCCGCGGAGGCGCCGGGCCACGGGTGGAGCGCGGCGCCGGCGTCGGCGTTCACGCCGGAGTGCCTCACCACCGCCATGAACGAGCTGCTCGACCGCGAGCTCGACGCGCCGGCCATCGTCGTCGGCAACTCCCTCGGCGGCGCGGTCGCGGTGAGCTACGCGCTGAGCTCGCCGGACCGCGTGCGCGCGCTGGTGCTCGCGTCGCCGGCCGGCGCGTGCATGGAGCAGGCCGAGCTCGCGGAGCTGCTCGGCAACTTCAAGCTGCGGTCGCGGGCCGACGCGCACGCGTTCTTCGCGCGGCTCTACCACCGCGTCCCGTGGTTCACCCCGCTGGTCGCCGGCGACATCGTGCGGATGTTCGCGCGCGAGACCATCGTCTCCTTCACGAGCTCGGCCCGGTGCGAGCACGCGTTCACGCCCGAGCAGCTGCAGTCCCTGTCGATGCCGATCCTGCTGATCTGGGGCCGCTCGGACCGCCTCATGCCGGGCGGCAACCTCGAGTACTACCGGCGGCACCTCCCGCCGCACGCGGAGATCGAGGAGCCCGAGGGCGTCGGCCACTGCCCGCACGTCGACGACCCGCGCCGTTTCGCCGAGCGGATCGCCGCGTTCGCGCGGGCGGTGACCTCGAAGGGCGCGGGCGCGCCCGCGGCGGCGGCCGCGTCACCGCCGCCGGCCGCGTCACCGCCGCCGACCGCGTCGGGCGCCGTGGGGGAGCGCGCCGTGACGCTCGATCAGGGCACGGGTCAGGCCGCGTCGTAGCGAGCCGATCCACCGGGACGGCGCGTCGCGCTCATTCCGGCGCCGCCGCCCTCTCCGACGCGGGCGGCGGCGGTGACGCGGCCGCCGCCGGCCCGCGCTCGCCCTCCGAGAAGTCGAGGTCGATCCCCACGATCTTCATGAGCCGCAGCGCGTTCGCGCTCGTCACGACGCCGGGCTTCAGCGTGTAGTCGAAGGTCATCCGGTCATCGACCACGAGCTCCTCGAAGTGCATGTTGCGCACGCGGCCCGAGGTCTCCTGCTCCAGCACGGAGAGCCCCATGTCGTGGGACGACACCGCGCCGATGGCCCCCCGCTCGACGAGGTGCCTCACCACCGCCCTGGCCCCGATCTGGCGCTCCCGCGCGTTCGTGCCGTGGAGGATCTCGTCGAGCAGGAACAGCACCGGCTCGCCGCGGTCCACGCCGTCGACGACGCGCTTGAGGCGGGTCAGCTCGGCGTAGAAGTGCGAGACGCCCTGCTCGAGCGAGTCCTTGATCCGCATGCTCGTCCGGACGCGGACCGGCGACAGCGACAGCGACGACGCGCACACCGGCGCGCCCGCGAGGGCGAGCACCGCGTTCACCCCGACCGCGCGCAGCAGCGTGCTCTTGCCCGACATGTTCGAGCCCGTCACGAGCAGCGCGGCGCCCGCGCCCTCCAGCGAGACGTCGTTCGTCACCCGGCGGCCGCGCGGCAAGAGCGGGTGGCCGAGCCCCATCGCCGCGAAGCGCGGCTCCCCCGCGCTCACCTCGGGGTAGGCGTAGTCGGGGTTCTCGTGCGCGAACGTCGCGAGGCTCGCGAGCGCCTCGACGTGCCCGAGCGTCCGCATCCACGCCTTCACGTGCCGGCCCGCGCGCAGCTTCCACCGCTCCAGGGCGAGCGCGCACCACACGTCCCAGAGCAGGAAGAGGTCGGCGACGAGGTGGATGAGCCCGCTGTGGCGCAGATCCGAGTAGCCCACCCGGGTCTCGAGCGCCGTCATCTCGCGCGAGGCGAGCGCGCCCGAGGGGCCGGCGAGCTCGGCCTTGAGCTCGTTCAGGAGCGCCGACGAGAACGCCTGCTGCTCGATGCGCGCGAGGAGCGGCCGGTACCGCGCGAACGGCGCCTCGCGCGACGAGGCGGCGGCGAGGATCGGCTCGATCGCGGGCCGCAGGAGGAGCAGCACGAGGAGCTGGGCCCCGAACGGAAGGAGCCACGCGTGGCGGAGCAGCCCGAGCTGCTCCGCCGGGACGATCTGCGGCGCGGCGAGCAGCGCGAGCGTCAGCGGCACGAGCACCTTCGCCGCGGTCAGCAGCGCGCTCGCCGGCAGGCCGCCGGCGCGCGCCTCGGCGCCGAGCAGCGCCGGGGGCGCCTCGGCCCACGCGATGAGCGGCCCGGCCTCGCGCCCGCGCGCCCCCGCCTGCATGCCCACGACGGCGAGATCCTCCCGGAACGCGCCGAGGCCGGCGAGCTCGCGCACCGCCTCCTGCCGCGCCGCCACGGCGGGCGCCGGGGAGGGCTCGGTGAGCCAGGCCGCGAGCGTGGCCTCGCCCTCGCCCGTCTGGGCCACGTCGAGCAGCTGGAACAGCGACGCCTGCCCGAAGACGTCGAGATCGCCCGCGTAGTCGTGGTCGGGCGCGGCGAAGCGCTCGCCCCGCTCGGGGAAGTCGGCGAAGTCGCCGGCGACGCGCCGCTTGCCGCGCACGTAGAGGCCGATGCGCTGCTCGAGCTCCGTCATCCGGGTGACGAGGCGCGCGTGCGCCACGAGCAGCCCGAGGAACACCGCGGTCACCGCGCCGGCGGCGTACGCGACCCACCGGGGCACGTCGCCGAAGAGCGCGTACCCCCCGGCCACGACCGCGGCCACGAACGAGACCCCGCGCAGCAGCGAGAACGTCCTCGACCGGCGATCGAGCGCGCCGGCCTCGGCGCGCAGGACGGCCAGGCGATCGTCGTAGGCGGACAGGACGCGCTGCGCGACGGCGTCGGGGGGCGGCTGCGCGACGGCGTTGGGGGGCGGCTCCACGGGGCGCTGTCCATAGGCCACCGCGGGCCGTGCATCCAGCGGCAGCGGAGGCCCTTCGCACGAAGGCCACGAAAGCTTTGGAGCGTCCTGCCTGGCTGCTCGTACTACAATGGCGCCATGGACCAGAACCTGCTGGAGCGCCTCAAGGCGTACACCGTCGTGGTCGCCGACACCGGCGACATCAACTCGATCGAGAAATTCCGCCCGCAAGACGCGACGACGAACCCGTCGCTCATCACCGCGGCCGCCCAGATGCCCGAGTACACCGACATCGTGAGCGGCGCGCTCGCGTGGGCCCAGAAGGAGGCGGGCCAGAGCAAGGAGCCGGGCGACGCCGTGAGCCTCGCGTTCGACCGGCTCGCCGTCGATTTCGGCTTGCGCATCCTGAAGATCATCCCCGGCCGCGTCTCGACCGAGGTCGACGCGCGCCTCTCCTACGACACCCAGGCGACGATCGAGAAGGGCCGGCGCATCATCCGCCTCTACGAGGAGGCCGGCGTCTCGCGCGAGCGCGTGCTCATCAAGATCGCCTCGACGTGGGAGGGCATCCGCGCGGCGGAGGTCCTCGAGAAGGAGGGCATCCACTGCAACCTCACGCTGCTCTTCGGGCTGCACCAGGCGATCGCGTGCGCCGAGGCGGGCGTGACGCTCATCTCGCCGTTCGTCGGCCGCATCCTCGACTGGTACCTGAAGGACACGGGCCGCGCGAGCTACGCGCCCGCCGAGGACCCGGGCGTCGTCTCGGTCACGAAGATCTACAACTACTACAAGAAGCACGGCTACAAGACCGAGGTGATGGGCGCGAGCTTCCGCAACATCGACGAGATCAAGGAGCTCGCCGGCTGCGATCTCCTGACGATCTCGCCGAAGCTGCTCGCCGAGCTCGCCGCCGCGCGCGGCGACCTGCCGAGGAAGCTCGACCCGGACGCGGCGCGCGCCATGCACGTCGAGAAGATCACGATGGATGAGGCGACGTTCCGCGCGATGCACGGCGCCGACCGGATGGCGAGCGACAAGCTCAGCGAGGGGATCGACGGCTTCGCGAAGGCGCTCGCCCAGCTCGAGGTCCTGCTCCGCGAGCGCCTGCAGAAGGTGGCGGCCTCCTAGCGCCGGCGGCGCGGGCGCGGCCCGCGGGGCAGAACGCCGGGGAAAAACGCCTCGGCGCCCCGCGCGCCGCGACGCCGGCCCGGGCGCCCGACGGCCCGGAGGCGCAGGGCGAAGCCGGAGGGCCGGCTTGCGTGCGGGCCTTCGCGTCTTCTAGGATTCGTGGCGCTGGATGGCACGCGGATCGCATTCAACCAACCCGACCAGCTCGACCAACGCGACCAGCCGCGGTGTGGCGGGTCGAATGCGATCCTCCGGGGAGGCTCTCCGTGGAGCCGCCCCCTCCGTCATGGCAACGAGGAGGCGACGTTGAAGCTCACGTCACAGGAGTACTGGGAGAACCATTGGAAGCTCAACGCCGCCGCCGAGGACATGGGCGGCGGGTGCGAGCTCTACGACGACATCGCTCCCTTCTTGCCGCGCGGAGAGGGTTTGTCGTTCCTCGAGATCGGGTGTGCGCCGGGCCGCATCCTCGCCGACTTCTGCGGGCGCCTCGGCTACGCCGCCCACGGCCTCGACTTCGCCTGCGACCCGGCCGTCGTCGAGCAGGAGCTCACGAAGCGCGGCGTCAAGGTCGGCAAGATCGAGAAGGGGGACTTCTTCTCCTGGAAGCCCGAGGAAAAATTCGATATTGTAGCTTCCTTCGGGTTCATCGAGCACTTCGATGACGCGGGGTCGGTGGTGGATCGGCACTTCGAGCTGGTGAAGCCGGGAGGCACCGTTGTCGTGGCCATGCCGAACTTTGCCGGCGGGCAGAAGGCGCTCCACTGGCTGTTCGACCGCAAGAACCTGAACGGCCACAACACCCGCATCATGAACCTGCCGTTCCTCGAGGCCGCGGCCCGCCGCAACGGCGCCGAGATCGTCCAGGCCCGTTACACGGGCGGCCACTTCGATTTCTGGCTGGACGACGAGGCGCCTCTCTTGGCGCGGCGTGTCGTCTGGAAGCTCGTCGCGCCGCTCCGGGCGATCGCCAGCCGGGTGGTCCCTGGCGAGACGAACCCCTGGTTTTCCCCCTACCTGTTCGCCATCTACAGGGCGCCCACGCAGACGGGGGGCACGCCTGACGCTTGAGCCTTTCCCGATGAGCGAGCCCAGCCCGAACGTCACCTCGCCGCCAGCTGTCCGGGACGCCGACGCCGACCGCCGCTTCCGCGAGTGCGCCCAGCGCCACGGCTGGGATCCGGACGACGTCTTCGTGGGGGGCTATGTCGCCTGGGAGTGGCGGCACAGCCGCCACGCCTACGACGACCTCTTCACGTCGGTCCGCGGCAAGAAGGTGCTCGAGTTCGGCTGCCACCTGGGCGGGACGGCGATCGTCCTCGCGACGCTCGGCGCCGACGTGACAGCGATCGACGTCGACCCCACGTACGTCGAGCTGACCCAGCTGAACGTCGAGCGCCACGGGATGTCCGACAAGGTGCGCGTCCTTCACGTCCCCGACACGACCTCGCTTCCGTTCGCGGACGAGGAGTTCGAGCTCGTCTCCTGCAACAGCGTGCTCGAGTATGTCCCGCCCGAGCGCCTGCCCGCCGTCCAGCGCGAGATCGACCGGGTGCTCGCGCCGTGGGGGTTCGTCGTGATCCTGGGCACCAGCAACCGCCTCTGGCCGGTCGAGCTCCACAGCCGCCGCCCGCTGATGAACTACGTGCCTCGCCCGCTGCACCCCTTGTTTCCGGGCCCGTCGGTCTACAGCGTATTTCCCTGGCAGCTCCGGCGCGGGTTCGGCGATTATGCGGACATCTCGCAGCAGGATCGGGGCCGGCTGATCGTCGACTTGAAGGCCAAGATGGGCATGTCCGGGCCGCGGCTCCTGGCCTTCTCCGCGGCGAACCGGCTGCTCGGTCCGCTGGGGATGCACGTGGGCTTCGTTGCCCCGACGATCACGATGGTTCTTCAGAAGCGCGGTGAGGGAGGAGCAGGCGATGGCTGACGGCAGGACGCGGGTATATATTACCGTGGACGTGGAGTGCGCCGAAGAGCGCATCACGGGCGACAGCAAATCTCCCGCGATGGGCTACGACCTCCGCATCTGGGGCCGCTTCGTCAACCAGCGCGACCCGCTCGGCATCGAGCTCATCATGCGCGAGCTCGAGGCGCACGGTCAGCGCGGGACGTTCTTCGTCGAGGCGATCGGCTCGTACAGCTTCGGGATGGACGGCCTCACGAACGTGTGCCAGGCGCTGCACAGCCGGGGCCACGACGTGCAGCTGCACGTGCACCCGGTGCAGCGGCGCGCGGACTGGCACACGCGGGGCGAGGCCCGCGTCTCGGACGACATCGCCGACTACCCGGTCGAGGAGCAGGCGCGGCTGCTCCTCGAGGGGCGCGACCTGCTCGTGCGCGCGGGCGTCCCGGCGAGCGAGCTGCTCGGCTACCGCGCCGGCAACTTCGGCGCGAACAACGACACCTGGCGGGCGATGAAGCTCGCGGGGCTCGTGCTGAGCAGCAACTACAACCCCTGCTACTTCAACAAGAACTGCAAGATGCAGTATCCCGGCGCGCGGCTCGGCCTCTTCGAGACGCCCGAGAAGGGGGTGTACGAGCTGCCGGTCACGAACTTCATCGAGCCGACGAAGCGCTTCAGGCACCTCCAGATCACGGCGGTGACGCTCGACGAGATCAAGCATTGCCTCCTCCGCTACCGCGCCCTCGGGGTCAAGGAGGTCACGCTGGTGACCCACTCGTTCGAGTTCTACTTCCTCGACTCGGCGGAGGCGCGCCGCGGCTATCCGAACCGGCTCAACGTGGATCGGCTCCGCGGGCTCTGCCGCTTCCTCAAGGAGAACTCGAGGGATTTCGAGGTCGACACCGTGGGCGCCCTCGCGCGCCGGCTCGCGGACGCGTCGCCGGAGGCCGACGAGAGCGAGCCGCCGTCGCTGCAGTTCCCTCACTCCAATGCCATCCACCATGCGCGCCGCGTCGTCGAGCAGGCGTACAAGCGCGTCGCGCAGCGGTTCACGTTCGGCTAGCCCCGCCCGCGGGCGGCCGAGGGGCGCCCCACCGGACAGCGAGGGCGCCCCGGCGTGGGGCGGCCCCGGCGAAGCCCGGCCGGCGCCTCGGCGCGCGCCCGCGTCGGACGCCCTCCGGCGGCGCTCCGGTGCTAAGGAGCGCGCATGCGGCTCATCGGACAGATCCACGTTTCGCTCAAGGGCAGCATCATCCAGCGCGACCCCACGCTCTGGGAGAAGCTGAAGCGCGGCCTCGGCGCCAAGCTGGACCTCGACACGGATCGCATGCGCGTCGAGCTGGAGGCGACCGCCGTGGTCGATCAGGTGCGGCGGGCGCTCGTCCAGCTCGGGGTCGGCAACGCGCTCTCGCTGGTCATCGACGACACCGTCATCTTCCAGGACACCGACGGGAAGCCGGACGACCTCCCCGATCTCGTCCTCGCGCTGTCCGAGCATTCGTCCGTGTTCGGGCGCGGCTTCACCGAGCTCAAGTTCGCCGCCGAGCACGAGGAGGCGGGGCTGCACCTCGTGATCGAGGCGCGCGCCCGCGCCGAGCACGCCGAGGGCGAGCCGGCGGGGATCGTGTCCGTCGGCGGGCGGCTGCGCGATCTCGAGCCGCGCGCCGGCGAGGCCGCGGAGGACTACCGCCGCCGCGTCGAGCCCCTCGCGAAGGACCCCGCGCTGTTCGAGACGGCGCGGCTGCAGTTCGAGTCCTTCGTCGGGCGCCTCGAGGGCGCCCTCAAGGCGTCGATGCCGGAGGCGCGCGTGGAGCAGCGCCACGCCGAGGCGCGCGTCGTGCACGCGCCCTCGGGCGACGGCGCGGCCGCCGGGCCGCAGCCGGCGAGCCCCACGCACCCGGGCTACGACCCGTTCATGGTCTATTACCCTCCGAGCCCGCTCAGCGTGATGCTGGACGTGATGCTCATCTCCTCGTTCATGCACATGCTCTCGCCTCCCCACGTGCTCTTCGTGAGCCCGGCGGGCATGCCGCTCGGCACCGCGCAGGAGGCCGCGGCGAATCCCGATCTCTTGAACGACGCCGATCGCGGGGACGACGGCGCGGGCGACGAGGGCGCGGGCGACGAGGGGGACGGGCCGGACGACGGCGATCCGTGGGGCGATGACGGCGGCGGGCTCGACGACGGCGGCGGCGATCTCGGCGACTTCGGCGATTTCGGCGATTGAGCCGCTCGCGCCGGATCCGCGGGCGCGGCCGCCGGCGTCCTGAGCCGCGCGCCACGCCCGTCGCGCGCTGGCGCCGGCGCGCCGCCATCGCGCCGCCAAGCGGGCGAGCGCGCTCGTCCGGCCATGGACGGCGAATGGCGATCATGGTACGGCCCAGTCCGGCCGTGACCGGCGCTGGCATGGAGGTCCACTCGCGCCGGCGCATTGAAGGTCGCGCGCGCCCAACCCTGGACTGGAGAGCGCGATGAAGAAGAGCGAGGCGGCGCTGGGTAAGCAGCCGCAGGCGGCGAGCGGGGGAGATCCGGAGATCGCCCGCGAGGTCCGCACCATCATTGCAGAGCGATGTGGGATGAGCGTCGATGCCGTGACTCCCGATCTGTCGCTCGAGAACGGCCTCGGCGTGGATTCGCTGGCGCTCATCGAGGTCAACGTCGCATTGGAGGAGCGATTCCAGATCGTGGCGCCCGATTTCGCGGCGCCGGATCAGGCGCAGATCAGCACGGTCGGCGACGTGATCGCCTTCGTCGAGGCGCAGCTCGCGGCGCGGGGCGGCCGGGGAGGGGCGTCGTGATCTCCCCGCGCACGCGCGCCGAGCGCGAGGCCGCCGCCCGGTCGCCCGAGGAGCAGCGGGAGCACGAGCGGCGGGAGGTCGCCGCCCATTACCAGAACGACCCGGAGATCTTCTCCATGGTCCTCGACAGCCGCCTCGCCTATGCGACGGGCATCTTCCTCGATCCCGGGGAGAGCCTCGAGGCGGCGCAGGAGCGCAAGTACGACTGGGTCCGCCGCGAGCTCGACATCCACCCCGGCGAGCGCGTCCTCGACGTGGGGTGCGGCTGGGGCTCGAACCTCATCTATCTCGCCGAGCGCACCGGCGGGAGCTTCCGGGGCGTCACGCTGAGCGACAAGCAGCGGCAGGAGGCGCTCCGCCGCGCCGACCGGGCGGGCGTCGCCTCGCGGGTCCGCATCGACCTCGCCCATATCGAGGACGTCGACCTCGAGCCCGAGTCGCTCGACGCGGTGCTCTTCGTGGGCAGCATCGTGCACATGCACAACCGCGAGCGGATCCACCAGAAGATCGCCGCCGCTCTGCGCCCGGGCGGCAGGCTGCTCATCTCCGACTGCTACTTCCCGGCGCGCGCCCGCGGCGACCGGGAGAGCTCCGCCACGCAGTACATCTTCGTCCAGGCGCTCGGCTACTGCCGCCTGATCTCGCTCGCGGAGGAGCTCGGGATGATCGAGCAGGCCGGCCTCGATGTCCGGCGCGTCGAGGACCTCACGAGCTCGTACGTGCACACGGTCGCCCGGTGGATCGACAACGTGCGCGCGAACCGCGCCCGGATCGACGCGCGCGCGCCCGGCTTCTCGCGGCTGCTCCAGACGTACATGACCGTGGGCCGGCTCTCGTTCGCGCGCCGCACCGCGCTCGAGTACATGATCGTGGCGACGAAGGGCGGCGGCCGCGAGCGCCTCGGCGTCGCGCCCTCTCCCGAGCCGGGGCGCGCGCCGTGAGCGCCGCGAAGGGTGGAGTCGCCGCGCGGACGGTCGCGGGCCTGCTCCGGGCGCGGGCCGAGGCCACGCCGGATCGGTTCGGCTTCTACCACAAGCAGCACGGCGAGTTCGTCGGCTGGACGTGGGCGGAGTACTGGCGCCGCGCGCGCGCGGCGGCGTCGGGGCTCATCGAGGCGGGCGTGCGCCCGGGCGACCGCGTGCTCATGCTCGTGACGGACGTCGAGGTGGCGGTGCCGTGCCTCTTCGGCGTCTGGGTGCTCGGCGCGGTGCCGATCCAGGTCGGGGTGCCGTACCGGCTCACGGACGTGGCGGCGTTCCTCGGCGAGCTCCGGCGGACGGCGGCCCGGGTCGGCGCGCGCGCGCTCGTGGTCTCGTCGGCGCTGCTCGGCTTCGCGCAGGGCGAGGGCGGCGCGGAGGGCCTCACCCAGCTCGCCGCCGAGCCGCTGCTCGACGCGCCGCTCGACGCCTCGCTGCCCGATCCGGACCGCGCGCCCGGCCCCGCGCTCATCCAGCTCACGAGCGGCAGCACCGGGCACCCGCGCGGCGTGGTCATCCCGCACGAGCGGCTCATGCTGCACCTTGACGCGATGAGCCAGCGGCTCCCGGTGCGCGGCGAGGGCGCCGGGGGCGTGTCGTGGCTGCCGCTCCACCACGACATGGGGCTCGTCGGCGGGCTGCTGTTCCCGCTCTTCAACGACTTCCCCGTGCACATGCTCTCGCCGCTCGAGTTCCGGACGCGGCCGTTCTCGTGGCTCGCGGAGATGTCGCGCATCCGGGGCGTCATCTCGCTCGGGCCGCCGAGCGCCTACGCCATCTGCGTCGGGCTCGCCCGCCGCGCCGTCGAGGCGGGCCTCGACCTCGGCGCGTGGCGGTGCGCGATGGTCGGCGCCGAGCCGATCGCCCCCGCCTTGCTCCGCCGCTTCGCCGAGGCGTTCGCGCCCTGCGGCTTCCGCCTCGAGGCGTTCTTCCCGGTCTACGGGCTCGCCGAGGCGACGGTCGCCGTGACCTTCCCCGATCTGCTCGCCGCGCCGCGCGTGCTCACGGTGGATCGCGGCCTGCTCGAGCGCGAGGGCCGCGTCGAGGAGGCCGCGCCGGGGCCTCTGTCGCTGGAGCTCGTCGGCGTCGGCAGGCCCATCCCCCACACGGAGATCCGCGTCGTGGACGCCGGGCGCAGCCCCGTCCCGGAGCGCACCGTCGGGGAGATCGAGGTGCGCTCGGAGACCGTGATGGAGGGGTATTTCAACGAGCCCGAGGCGACCGCCGAGGCGCTCGTGGACGGCTGGCTGCGCACGGGGGATCTCGGGTTCCTCGATCGCGGGACGCTGTTCGTCACCGGCAGGAAGAAGGAGGTGATCATCAAGGGCGGGCACACGATGATCCCCGCGGTGATCGAGGAGATCGCGTCCCGGGTGGACGGCATCCGGGCCGGGTGCGTGGTCGCGGTGGGGCTCTACCTCGAGGAGCGCCAGACCGAGGCCGTCTACGTGGTCGCCGAGACGCGCGCCGAGGCCTCCGAGCACGCCGGCCTCACCGAGCGCGTGCGCGAGGCGCTGCGGGCGAACGGGGTCACGGTCGACCAGGTCGTCCTGCTCCCGCCGGGCGAGCTGCCCAAGACGACGAGCGGCAAGCTGCGGCGCCGCGAGGTCGCCGAGCGGCTGCGCGCGGCGGGGCCTCGCTGAAGGGCGCCGGCCCCCGTGGGGGCCTAGGGTCGGACTCGGGGGGACGCCCGCAGCGCGCATCCGTGCTTCCGGGTCGAACTGCCGGTCTGCCGTTCAACCGTCTTCCAGAGATCTTTTCCGTTCGCCTCAACGATGGACAGACTCGTCGCGGCGCGGCCGATTTCGCGGGCGCTGCAGCGCTGCGCGCGATAGATCCCGGAGCCGCTCTCCGGAGCACAACCGAACGGGACCGTCCATGTTGCGTCGCCCGACAGAACACGCCTCCACCTGTCCTGCCCCGCTTTCGCCCGAGGCGCGCGCGTGGGAGCTCGAGCAGCTCCGGGCGCTCGGCCTCGAGGACGGCGACTGGAGCTCGCACGACCAGTGCCCCTTCTGTGCGGGGCGGCCCCTGTCCTCGGAGAAGGCGCCGAAGCGCGCGTGAGCGATGCGGGGAGACGCGCGCTCTCCGCTCGCTGAGGGTCAGGGCAGAGCGATGCGCACCGTCTCCTGGTGATCCTCGTCCGCGCTGCAGCACGGCTGGCCGCCGCCGCAGCCGAGCGACTGTAGATCGAGACAAACGCAGTCCGCGATGCCGTGCTCGCACCTGCCGCGGTGCTCCGCGACGGGCGCGCACCGGTAGGTGGTCCCGGACTCGGGCGTGCCCCCGACGACGGCGACGCAGACCTCGACGTTTCGCCTGCACTCGAGATCGCCGCACGCGAACGTGCCCACGGCGCATACCTCGGGGTCGGCCCTGGCCTGGCCGGTCGTCCACAGCTTGCATTGGGCCTCGATGTCCTCCAGGACCTCGCCGTTGCACAGGCAGGCTGGGCCGGCCGTGCCATCGCAGCTGAAGCCGCTCTCGCACGACCCCGTGACCTCTTCTCCGCAGGCGTGCAGGGGGATGATGCACACGCCCCCCGGGCAGTCCGCCCGCTCGGAGCATTCGCCGCCGCTGCCCCGTCCTCCGTCGCCGCCTTGTCCGTCGCTGGTCCCGCCGTCGCCGCCTTGCCCGCCGTCGCCGCCTTGCCCGCCGTCGCCGCCTTGCCCGCCGTCGCCGAGCCCGCCGGCGCCGCCCCGCCCGCCAGCGCCGCCGGGCCCGCCGCCGTCGGTCGAGCCGTCACCGCCGCTGTCGCTGCATCCTGCGATCGCCCCGAGCGCCAGCACGAGCGATATCCATCGAAGCATATCCACCTCCACGTTCGCTCCATTGCACCATTGCACCGTCGCACCGTTGCACCGTTGCACCGTTGCACCATTGCACGGCGCGAACCAGCGAACGATCCTGCGGGCTCGTCGGGCTCTCGGCGGCGGAGCCGGGCCGGGATGGGCCGCGCCGGTGGCACACATCGTCACAGCGATCCTGACGTGTGACCCTTCCGCGGCGACGCCGGGCAGTGGTCAACGTTGCCCAGAGAGAGGGCGCGGGGGCTCGATCGGGTCCAGGTCACCGGGGCGAGCGCCCCGGGGCGCGGATCACTCCGCGATCTTCGCCTTCACCCACTTGCCCGACTCGGTGAGGTCGTTGTCGGTCCAGTTGCCCATGGTGTTCGCCCGGGGCTTCAGCGCGGAGCACGCCTCGTCCTTGTCGCCCAGCGACCAGTTGGCCCAGCTGATGTTGTGCGCGTCGAGGAAGTTGAGCCAGGTCCCCGACTCGCCGAGATCGAGCGCGCCGTCGCCGCTGGCGTCGCACGTCCCCCACTCGGTCACGAACAGCGCCAGGCCCTTGTCCATCGCGCGCTGAGCCTTCTCGCGCAGCGCGTTCTTGTGCGTCGCGGCGTAGAAGTGCAGGGTGTACGCCACGTTGGGGTCGTTGATGCGGTTGTCCGCGGCGACGTCCGCGTCCTGCGACCAGTTCGGCGAGCCGACGATGACGAGGTTGTTCGCGCCCTGGCCGCGGATCTCGCCGATCACCGCCTCGGCATACGACTTCACGGTCTGCCAGTTGTGCGTGTTGAGCGGCTCGTTGAAGACCTCGAAGATCACGTTGGGCACGTTCTTGTAGGTCTGCGCCACCTCGCGGAAGTAGCTCCTCGCCTGATCGAGGTGGTTGTTCGCGTTGTGATCGTGCCAGTCGAGGATCACGTAGATGCCCTTCCCGATCGCCGCGTCGGCGATGGCCTTCGCCTTGGCCTTCTGGCCGCCCGCGTCTTCGAGGTAGCCGCCTTCGTTCTCGATGCCCATCGCCGCGCGGACGACGGTCGCCTTCCAGTTGTCGGCGATCGAGTTGACGACGTTCGCGTTGTAGTAGTTGCTCCACTGGCTCCAGAACAGGCTCATGCCCTTGAGCTGGACCGGGACCCCGTGCTCACCGACGATGTTGCCGTCCTTGACCCGGAGCAGGCCGTGGCGCTCGACCGGCGTTCCTTCCGTGGGCACCATCCCGGTGCCCGTGCTCGTCGTCGACGACGAGGTCGCCCCGGGCCCCGTCGTGGTGGAGCTGACCGAGGTCGTCGAGCTGACCGAGGTCGTCGAGCTGACCGAGGTCGTCGAGCTGGCCGAGGTCGTCGAGCTGGCCGAGGTCGTCGTTCCCCCGCCGCCGGCGCCGCCGGCGCCGCCGGTGCCGTCATCCGTCGACGCGTCGCCGCAGCCGATCAGCGCGGCTGCTTGCAAGGCGACCGCCGCGAGGCCGAATGACCACTTCGACCCGCCAAGCACACCGCGAAACGAAACGCTCTTCATCATGTCCTCCAAGGGAAGTGACCGTATGGCGCGGCATTAAAAGGGCAGCTCAGCGCCGTGGCAAGCCCTCGATGCGGTAAAAGTAAATAGACGAAACTAAGGCTGGGCATGTGGGCCCGAAAACCGTGCTGCCGGGTGGAGCGCCCGTGGCGGGGCGCCCGTCAGCCACCGGGGAGGGTTGAGGCGGCGCCATCACGGGCGTTGATTTGCCCGAGCTGTGGTGTGCAAGCAACTGAAAATTTGCGCAAGACGCATGCCAGTCCGCTGGACCGGCGAATCGAGCGGTGTCGCCGTGCGTCCGTGGCCCGCGCGAGCCTTCTTTCCCTCCGCTTTCCCTCTTTCCCTCGGCTTTCCCTCGAGGAGCTGCGCAGGCTACGGCGCTCCCCTCGGTGGTCGGGCGACCACCCTGGTCAACCGCCCATCCATGCGCAGAGCGTCAATATCGCTCATGAAATTGAGGACGAACGCGCCCCGGATGTCAAGCCTCGAGCGCGCCTGTCGTGGCGCTCTGTGCCGTCCTGGTCCACCCGCCGACCGGTGCCAACATTGACCACTGAGCTCCTCGCCGCGACGGCGAGCGCGCCGTCACCTCGGGTCACCTCGGGACAGGCACCGGCGGGGGCTCGTCGTCCGGCGTGATGCACGCCGACAGGTCGAACAGCATGAAGAGCAGCGCCTTCTCCTGGGCCGTCAGCTCGTGGATCTCCCCGTCGCGGTCCTCGCACCCGCTCGGGAACGGCGCCCCGGCCACGTCGGTCGCCGCCACGTGGATGTCCGTGTACACGAACCGGCCGCACTGCTGTTCTTCCGGGGCGCCGATCGGCGTGTTGAACGTGAAGTACTTGACCCCCGCCCGCGCATCGAAGGCCGGATCGGCGTCGTTGTAGAGCCACCGCGTCGCGATCTCCTCGTTCACCGCGTCGACCCAGTGCTGCGGATCGTCGATCTCGATCCGCCCCGGCACGGTCGACGCCCCCACGCGGACGAGCCAGTCCCGGAGCGCCGCGCCCTTCGGAAACGTGGTGTCCACCAGCACGGGGAGCCCGTCGTCGGGGTCGCTGCCCTCGTCCCAGTCCGCCGTCTCGGGGAACCGCTCCGGCCCGAGCCGCAGCCAGGTGTTGTGCCAGTGCGACGCGAACACGCGACCTCCCGCCGACGCGTAGTCGAACATCGCCCGCAGCGCCGCCTCGGGCTTGTCGGCCACGAACGCCGACCCCTCGCACGACAGGATCACCATGTCGTATTGCTGCAGGTTGTCGAGCGAGCCCCAGAACTCCCGCGCAGGGGAGAAGGCCGCCCCGCCGTTCAGCCCGTCGCGGTACCGGCTCGTCGCGCTGTCCCCCTCGATGGCGCGCCCGGCGAACAGGTTCACCCGCCCGTCGCCCGTCTCCGGCGTGAACTCCGACGCGTCGATACCCATCTTGTAGAGCAGGCACTCCAGCACGTCCGCGCCGCCGGTCGTCAGCGCGATCTTCGGGAGATGGCCCTCCGACGTGTTGCGCGGCAGCCGGACCTCCCCGTCCACGGTCGGGTTGTCGACGCACGCCTCGACCTTCGGCAGCGTGATCCGGCGCCGCCATTTGCCGAGCTGGACGACGAGCGGGATGTCCTCGCCGACCGGCACGTCCTCCAGCACGAACCGCCCCTCCGTGTCCGTCAGCGCGAGCGCGATGGGGTCTCCGGAGAGCGTCACGTTGCACGGCTCGCAGCTCGCCCCGTCGGCGATCGGATCAAGCTCCCTGTTCGGGACGTACACGACGACGTTGTACAGCGGGAGCTCGCCCGCGGGCGTATACACGGTGCCGCTCACCGTGGTCGTGCCGCCGCCCGAACAGGCGATCTTCTGGCACTCGAGCCCCTCGCATCCGCCGCTCCCGCCGGTGGATACGCCGCTCCCGGCCGGGAACGGGTCGCCCCCGAGGCCGCTCCCTGCGCCCTGGTCCGCGCCCCCGCCCCCGCCGCCGCCGGCGCCGGCGCCGGCGGCGCTCGCGCTCACCCCGCTCGGATCGCCGCAAGAGCACCCGGCCGCCACGGCCGGCGCCACGGCCGCCGCGGCCAGGAGCCATCCGGCGATGTCACGCAGCTTCACCATTCGAACCCCTCCGGGCGCGGCGGGGCGAGGGCGCCCAGCTCCGCTCATTCCGAGGGTAATCGAGGCGAGGGCCAGCCGGGAAGGGATTACCCGGCAAGAAGGCGAGCGGCGACACGTCTCGCCGTCTCCCCTCGATCTCGTCCTCTCTCGCGTACGTCGCCGCGAGAGCGCGGCGACGCAGCGCCCGGCGTCTCCGGCGCCGATCGACCGGTGCGACCCGAGCGGACCGTGAGGAGACAGGCGACAGCGGACCCAGCCGCCTTCGCGCGGATCACAGCGCCGCGGCGGCCGGCGTTCGACAGCGCGGCGGCCGGCGCTCGACAGCGCGGCGGCCGCCGCTCCGTCCAGCCGTGTTCCGTCATGGCGAGAGGCAGCCCGGCAGAGTAGGATGCGGCGCCTTGCAATCGGTCATTCCTGCTCCGTCTCTTCCTCGCCCCCGCCTGCTCGAGATCACCTGGCCCATCTTCAGCGAGCACCTCTTGCACATGCTCGTCGGGGTGTTCGGCGTCTGGCTGGTCAGCCGCCTGTCCGACGAGGCCGCCGCGGCGTACGGGCTCTCCAACCAGATCATGTTGACCTTCATGATCACCTTTCGCTTCGTCAGCGTCGGCGCGAGCGTGGTGGTCACTCAGTGCCTCGGCGCGCGCGACCTCGCCGGCGCGGAGCGGGTCGCGCGGGCGTCGCTCGCGGCCAGCATGTGGCTCGGCCTCGCCAGCTGCGCGGTCATCGCGATCGGCGCGAGGCCCCTGCTCGAGCTGATGCGCCTGCCGCCGTCCCTGTTCCCGATCGCGCAGCCTTACCTGATGGCGGTCGGCGTGATGCTGGCGTTCGACGCGATGAATTTCTCGATGGGCTCGGTGCTGCGCGCCCACACGTACGGCCGCGACACGCTGCGCCTCATCATCGTCATGTACGTCGTGCAGCTCTCGCTCAGCCTGCCGCTCATGTTCGGTGTCGGCGCGTGGCCGGGGCTCGGCATGAACGGGCTCGCGATCGCCGCGGTGATCGCGCGCGCGTGCTCCTTCTGGATGCACCGGCAGCTGTGGATCGCGCGCCTCGGCGTCCGCCCGACCTTCGAGGACTTCTGGCGCATTCGCCGCGAGCAGCTCCGCGAGGTGCTGCACATCGGCCTGCCGGGGGCGGGCGAGAACGTGGTCTATCGCATCAGCTTCATGATGATCCTCGCCATGGTCGCCGACATGGGGCAGACGGCGCTCACCACGCATACGTACACGATGCAGATCGTGCACTTCCTGCTCCTGTTCGGCATGGCGATCGGCTTCGGGACCGAGATCGTGGTCGGGCACCACATCGGCGCGGGCGAGCTGCACGGCGCCGATCGCCAGGTGCGCGGCGGCCTGGCGGTCGGGTTCGGCGTGTGCGTCACCCTGGTGCTCGCCACCGCGCTGCTCGGCCCCCACCTGCTCGGCCTGTTCACGAGCGATCCGGAGGTGATCGCCACCGGCTCCAAGCTGCTCTGGCTCACCCTGCTGGTCGAGCCGGGCCGCACGCTCAACCTCGTCGTGATCAACGGCCTTCGCGCCGCCGGCGACGCGCGCTTTCCGGTCGGGTTCGGCGTCTTCTCGATGTTCGCCGTGGCCGTCGGTCTGTCGTGGCTGCTCGGCGTCCGCCTCGGCTGGGGGCTCGCCGGCGTCTGGGTGGCCTACGCCGCGGACGAGTGGGTCCGCGGGCTCGCCATGTCCGCGCGCTGGCACTTCCGTGGCTGGGTGCCTCACGCGCGGCGCACCCTCCGCCGCGTGCGGCTCAACAGCCGCCCGGCGTGAGCGCCGGTCGCCCCACGCCTCGCGCCCTCTCCGCCCACGCCCCGCCCGTCTCCGCGCCGAAGGTGGCATGTCCATTGCTGCACCTCGCCGCAAAGGAGACACGCCATGGCGCAAGACGAGCGCACGAAGGAAGGACGAGCGCCCGAGATCCCCGCCGCGAGCCCGCCCGGCTACGGCGGCCTCTCGGAGGGGACCGTGGGCGACCCGAGCGCAGCAGGGCAGAAAGGAGCGCCGGCGCAGCCCGCAGCGGCGCCCGAGGGGCGTGAGGGCGCCGCGGACGGGCGCGAGCAGGCGGCCGGCGGCCAGGACGTCGAGGAGGGCGACGCGTCGCCGGGGCCCGTGGATACGCCGCGCGGGGGCGGGTCGAGCAACGAGGCGATCCCCGGCGTGTTCGACGCGAGCAAGCCGCTGAACCCGGAGTCGAGCGCCGAGCACAAGAGCAGCTGGCCCGACGAGGGCGCGACCGGCGAAGCAGGCGCCGGATAGCGGGCGCCGGCGGAAGGTGGGAAAAGGCGACTACCCTGTTGCCAAACCCACCTTCTCGGTCACCGCCATGCAGAGCGCGGCCACGCCGCGCCTCGGCACGGTGACGAGCTTGCCGCCAAACGCGTCGCGCCGGTCGGTGTAGAGCTTCGAGACCTTGTGCGAGAGGATGGTCGAGCTCCAGACCGCGACGACGTCGGCCCAGCGGAGATCGGCGTCGGCCTTCGCCGCGTTGCGGTGCCCCTCGCCGTCCACGATGCGGATGTCGACCTCGCCCGCGAGCAGCCGGCGCAGGTCCTCGGCCGTGCCCGGCCCCCCGCCGACCACGAGCAGCCGCCGGAGCCCCCGCGTGCGGAACGCCTCGATCATCGCGAGCGCCGCCCGCTTGTTCGCAGAGCTGCCGCACATGTCGCAAACTGCGTCGGTCCCGATCTCCACCGCGCGGACCCCCGCCTTCGCGGGGAGCTTCATGCAGTCGGCGCAGCGCCGCTCGACCGGCTCCTGCGCCGGGGCGGGCTCCGGCGACCGGGCGAGCGCCTCCTGCGCGCGCTCCGCGATCTCCGCGGGGAGGAAGTCCGCCGGGTGACGGACTTCCGCCGCGGGCGCGTTCTCCGCGAGCCAGACGAGCATCTCTGTTTCAGAAATGTTTAGGGATTTTGCGAGGTTGCGCACACGGACGGGTCGCGCCATTGCGCCGCGACTGTGACATGGGCGAGGCGGCGGCGCCCTCTCCTATCGCAAGGACGGGCGCAAGATCGCGCGCGGCCCCGCGCGGCCCCGCGCGGCCGCGCACGGCCCGATGGCGCGCGGCGCCCTTCAGTCGAGGGCGGCGGCGCGGCGCAGCCCGTGGCGCTGGAGGAGGCGGTGGAGGTACATCCGGTCGAGCCCCGCCTTGCGCGCGGCGCGGCTCACGTTGCCGTTCGACCACTCGAGCAGGGCGGCGAGGTAGTCCCGCTCGAACCTGTCGATGATGGCCTCCTTCGCCTCCTTGAAGGGCATCTCGATGTTCGCGGCGGGCAGGTCGTGCGCGCCGCCCGACGGCGCGGCGCCCTGGGACCCGGAGCCCGGCGGCCCGGAGCCCGGGGGCGCGGAGCTCTGCTCGGACGGCGCCGCCGCCCCCATGGCGGCGCCCTCGCCGAGCACCACGCGGCGCTCGACGTAGTTCCTCAGCTCTCGCACGTTGCCGGGCCAGTCGTAGCGCTTCATGTCCTCGATGACGTCGGGCGGGAAGAGGTGCACCTTGTCGACGGCGCCGAGCTCGTTGAGAAAGCAGTGGACGAGGAGGCCGATGTCCTCTTTGCGCTCCCGGAGCGGCGGGACGCGCACGGTGAGCACCGAGAGGCGGTAATAGAGGTCCTCGCGGAATCGGCCGCTGTTCACCTCGCGCTCGAGGCGCCGGTTCGTGGCGGCGATCACCCGGATATCGACCTTGCGCACCCGGCTCTCGCCGAGCCGGCGCACCTCGCGCGAGGCGAGGGCGCGGAGCAGCTTGGGCTGCATCTCCAGCGGCAGCTCGCCGATCTCGTCGAGGAAGACGGTGCCGCCGTCGGCCTCCTCGAAGGCGCCGGCGCGGTCGCGCGAGGCGCCCGTGAAGGAGCCGCGCACGTGGCCGAACAGCTCGCTCTCGATGAGGCTCGGCGAGATGGCGCCGCAGTCGACGATGACGAGCGGCTTGTGGGCGCGGGCGCCGCGCTGGACGAGCTCGGTGGCGATGACCTCCTTGCCCGTGCCGTTCTCGCCCTCGATGAGCACGTCGGGCGCGCTCTTCGCCACGCGCTCGAGGACGGGGAAGAGGCGCCGCATGGGGACCGACACGCCCTGGAGCGCGCCGAAGCTGACGGCGCGCGCGAGCTCGGTCTCGGCGACGGCGGCGGCGTCGCGGATGCGCACGACCGACTCGCCGAGATCGATGCGACACTCGGGCAGGAGGGCGTCGGCGTCCCGGACGCGGACGCCCCCGAGGTAGGTCCCGTTGAGCGAGCCGACGTCCGTCAGCCGGAACGTCGTCTTCACGCGCTCGAGGATGCAGTGGAAGCGCGAGACGGCGCGGTCGGCGAGGACGAGATCGTTGCTCGGGTGGGAGCCGATGCGGATGAAGTCGCCGTCGAGCACCATCGTCCGGCTCGCGGGCTTGCCCGCCTCGCGCTCGACGCAGAGCTCGAGGCGGGGCACCGCGAGCACCTCGGCCTTCATGCGGGGCTCGGTGGCGGCCGCGATGCTGGTCGGGCTCGGGTCGTCGGGCGTGGCGGGGGGACGCGACATGCGCGCCATCTTACGCGGGAGCCTCTGGCCGTTCCAGGTGGCCCTGCGGGCGGCTCACGGCGCGGCGTCGCTGCCCGCGGCCTTGAGCCACACGACGGTCGCGCCCCACCCGCCGCGCGAGGCCGGCGCGTCGCGGAAGCCCTCGACCGCGGGGTGGCGCGCGAGGACGCCCCGCACGACGCGGCGCTGCACGCCCTTGCCGCGGCCGTGGATGACCCGCACCTCGCGGAAGCCGCGCCGCTGCGCCTCGTGGAGGTACTCCTCGACGACCGAGGCGACGTCGCGCGGGGCGAACGTGTGCAGGTCGATCGCGTCCTCGATCGGCATGACCACGACGTCGTCGGGGCCGGGCGGCTCGGGCTCCGGCGGCTCGGGCGGGCCGGCGGCGCCGTCGAGGTCGGGGGACGCGGGCGCCCGGGGCGCGGGCGCGCGACCGAGCCAGGCGAGGAGTCGGCGGAGCATCCGCGCGGTGTAGCCGAGCCCGCGGCGGCCGCCACCGGGCGGCGCGCGGGCGCGCCAGAGCGGCCCGCGCGTCCATAAATCACATTGCACATATGACACTCGTGGCTTATGTTGGGTGTGTCATGTCACTCCGCGGCGCCCTCCTCGGCTTCCTCTCGCTCGAGCCGACGAGCGGCTACACGCTGAAGCAGCGGTTCGACGGGTCGGTGCGCTCGTTCTGGTCCGTGACCCAGAGCCAGATTTACCGGGAGCTGCACGCGATGGAGCGCGAGGGGCTCGTCGAGGTCACGACGATGCCCGGGGACGGCAAGCCCGACCGGAAGGTGTACTCGCTCATGGAGCCCGGCCGAGCGGCGCTCAAGGGGTGGCTCGAGGAGCCGCTCGAGCCTCTGGTGCTGCGGCACCCGCTCTTGCTCAAGCTGGTGTTCGCGGCGCAGGTGCCGCCGAAGAAGCTCGACGACCTCCTGGCGAGGTACGCCCGGGAGCTCGAGGCGACGAAGAGCGATTACGAGGGGAGGTTGGGGGACGAACGGATCTTCGCGCTCGCGCGATCGTCGCGCGAGCGCGACCTGTGGCGGCTGAGCATCGAGCACGGGCTCGCGTGGTGCGACGCGGAGCTCGGGTGGATCGAGCGCGCCCGCGGCGAGCTCTCGGCGGAGCGAGGAGGACAGAGGCGATGGAACCGAAAGGCAAAGTGATCGTGGTGACGGGCGCTTCCTCGGGCATCGGGCTCGCGAGCGCGAGGGCGCTCGCCCGCGAGGGCGCGCGCGTGGTCCTGGCCGCGCGGTCGACGGCCAGGCTGTCGGCGGAGGCCGACCGCATCGGCCGCGAGGGGGGGAGCGCCATGGCCGTCGAGATGGATGTCACCTCCGACGCCTCGGTCGGGGCGGCGGTGGCGTCGATCCTGGAGCGGCTCGGCCGGATCGATGTCGTCATCAACAACGCCGGCAACGGCGGCAAGATGTCGCTCTGGGAGTCGACGGACGGGGCGTTCACGCGCGCGATGTTCGACGTGCACGTGTTCGGGATGGAGCGCGTCACGCGGGCGGTCCTGCCGGCGATGCTGGCGCAGGGCTCGGGCACGGTCGTGAACATCGCCTCGACGGTGGCGTGGGTGCCCATGCCGGCCGCGGCGGCGTACTCCGCGGCGAAGGCTGCGGTGGTCGCGTTCTCCGAGTCGCTGCGCGGCGAGCTCGAGGGGCGCGGCGTCCGGGTGACCGTGTTCGCTCCCCCGCACACGAGCACCGCCGCCGGCAACGACTGGCCGCTGGAGGGGCCGCAGATCTTCGCGCCCGAGTGGGTGGCGGAGCAGCTCGTCGAGACGCTCCGCCGGGACCGGCGCAGCTTCCTCGCGGGCGCGTCCAACCGCAGCCTGCTCGTGCTCCAGCGGATCGCGCCCGGCCTCGCGGCGCGCATCATGAAGGACATCGGGCTGCGCGCCGGGGCGAAGAGCGCCGCCACGCGCCGCGCAGCCGCCTAGGCCAGCGCAGAGCGCGGTCGGGCGAGGCGGCCGCGACGCGCGTGCGGCCTCTCCTCCCGGTCACCCTTCTCTCGCGTGCTCCGGGGGTCCGCTCACGATCAAGCTCAGCCGGAACGTCGCGCCTTCGCCGGCGGGAGAGTTCACGGTCAACGTGGCCCCGTGGGCGGCGGCGATCCGGCTGACCAGGTAGAGCCCGAGGCCGATCCCCGGCGTCTTCCCGCCGGTGACGAAGCGGTCGAAGATCCTCGGGAGGAGCTCCGGCGGTACGCCGGAGCCGTGGTCGATCACATCGATGTGGGCGCGCTCCTTTCCCTCGCGCAGATCGCTGCTGAGCTTGATGAGGACCCACTTCCCCCGGGGCGAGTGCTTGATCGCGTTGCTGACGAGGTTGTCCAGCGCCTGCCGGATGCGCGCCTTGTCCGCCACGACGACGAGCTCCGGCGGGCCCTCGACGCGGACCTCGACGCTCGGGGAGCCGAGCGCCCTGGCGGTGTCCCGCGCCAGCGCCACCAGATCCACGGGCGCCGGCGCGATCTCGAACAGCCCCTGCTCGAGGCGCCCGACGTCCAGCAGGTCCGAGACGAGCTGGCCGAGCCGATCGACCGCGTCGCTCGCCCGGTCGAGGTCGCGCAGGTCGTCGTCCCGGCCGGCGATCTCCGCGCGCCGGTGGAGCAGGTCGATGCGGTTCATGAGCGGGCCGAGGTGGTTCCGCAGGTCGTGCGCCACGACCGTGATCAGCTCCTCGGCGGCCTGGCGCCGGCCCTGCGCGACGGCGGCCGTGGTGACCTGCTCGACCAGCTCCGCCCGGTGCGTCAGGGCGCCGATCCAGTGCGACACCGCGCCCAGGAAGCGGAGATCTTCCTCGGTGAAGAACTCCGGCCGGGCGGACTGCGCGGAGACGACCCCTCGCCGCTCGCCCTCGACGACGAGCGGGACCGCGATGTGCGACCGGACCCCGAGGTCGTGGACCACGCCCGGGAGCTCGCCGGGCGTCTCGTCCGCGCGCGAGGTGATGTAGGGATCGCCGGTCGTGAAGACGTGGGCGACCGAGCCGCCGTTGGCCACCGCCTGGACATCGAGGCCGAGCGACTGCTGGAGCCGGCCCATCGGCGTGTTGCTCGTCCCGGCGGCGCACAGCGTCTTCCTGCTCGGATCGAAGAGGAAGACGTCGATTTTTTCGGCGTCGAGCGCGCTCCCGAGGAGCTCACTCGCCTGGTTCAGCGATTGCCGGAGGTCGGCCGCGGGGAGCTCGAGCAGCCGCCCGAGGGTCGCCATCAACCTACCCTCCTTCGAAGGGGGTTCCATTCCGGACATGCTCCTTGTTTTCTCCGTCGACCGCTCGAATGCGCGTCCGAGGTATGGCCGGGGCCTCCGGCGTCCTCAGCAGCTCGGCTGCAGCGGGTGCAGCCCTCTGCTAACCCTAGCGCATGGGACTGCGCGAGTACTGGCGTAAACGCGACTTCTCCATCACACCCGAGCCGCGGGGACAAGAGGCCACCGCCGCGCCCGCCGAGGGCGAGGAGCGGACCTTCCTCATCCAGAAGCACGCCGCCTCGCACCTGCATTACGATTTCCGCCTTGAGCTCGAGGGCGTCCTCAAGAGCTGGTCGGTGCCGAAGGGGCCGAGCCTCGACCCCGAGGTCAAGCGGCTCGCCATGCACACCGAGGATCACCCGCTCGAGTACGGCGACTTCGAGGGCATCATCCCGCGAGGGCAGTACGGGGGTGGGACAGTGCTCCTGTGGGACCGGGGCACGTGGGTGCCGCTCGAGAACCCGCACAAGGGATATCACGCCGGAAAGCTGAAGTTCCTCCTGCGGGGCGAGAAGCTCCGCGGCGGCTTCACCCTCGTGAAGACCCGCGGGCGGGACGACGACGAGGGGAGGAGCTGGCTGCTCATCAAGGAGAACGACGCGGAGGCGCGCGCGACGAAGGAGTACAGCGTCGTGGACGCCCGACCCGAGAGCGTGGCGAGCGGGCGGCAGCTCGAGGAGATCGCCGCGGCCAAGGACCGGGTGTGGCGCTCGAACCGGGCCGAGAAGGAGACCAAGAACAAGAAGGCGGCGGCCGGCGGGCGCGGGGCGCGGGGCGACGGCGGCTTGGCGCGCGTCGCGGGGCGGGTGGAGGGCGCGCGTGAGGCGGCGATGCCGCAGGAGGTGCGGCCGCAGCTGCCCGAGCGGCTCCCGGCGAGCAAGGCGAAGGGCAAGCCGAGGGGGGCGCCGGAGGGCGAGGGGTGGCTCCACGAGATCCAGGTCGACGGCCGCCGGATCATGGCCTGGGTCGAGGACGGGCGCGTGCGGCTCGTGGACGAGAAGGGGAAGGAGCAGAAGGGCCGTTTCGAGCACATCGCCGCGGCGATCGCGGGGCTCGGGTTGACGAGCGCGCTGCTCGACGGCGAGGTGGCGGTGCTCCGGCGCGACGGCACCACGGCCCCGCCGCCGTCCAGCGCCAAGGCCGCGCCCCGGGAGGGCGAGGTTGTCTACTTCGTCTTCGATCTCCTGTACCTGGAGGGCCACGATCTCATGGGGTCGCCGCTCTCGGCGCGGAAGCGGGCGCTGGAGCGGCTGCTCCGCGACGCGAGCAAGGGCGGGGGCGCCCTGCGCTACGGCGATCACGTCGAGGGGTCGTGGGAGGAGGTCGTCCAGAAGGGGTGCCAGCTGTCGCTGAAGGGGATCGTGTCCAAGCGGATCGACGCGCCTTACGTGCCCGGCCGCGGTCCGGGCTGGGTCCGCGTGTCGTGCAGCAGCGCGCCGGCCGGGGAGAAGGGGGAGAAGGGGAAGGCGGCGGCGCCCAAGGCGAGCGAGCGCGCGGCGCCCAAGGCGAGCGAGCGCGCGGCGGCGGGGGCGAGCAAGCGCGCGGCGGCGGGGGCGAGCGGGCGCGCGGCGGCGGGGGCGAGCGGGCGCGCGGCGCGGGGCGCGAACAAGCGCGCGGCGCCCAGGAAGAGCGCCGGGGCGCGCTCGCGGCAGGCGCAGGACGCGGAGGACGGCGACGGCGCCTCGGTCGCGGGGGTGCGCCTGTCGCACCCGGACCGGGTGCTGTACCCGGCGCAGGGGATCACGAAGCGCGAGCTCGCGCTTTACTACGCGTCGGTCGCCGGCTGGATGGTGCCGCAGGTGAAGGGCAGGCCGCTCACGCTGGTGCGCTGTCCCGAGGGCGCGGAGAGCGAGTGCGTCTTCATGAAGCACGCGAAGGTGTGGGGGCCGTCCGCGCTCCGGCGCGTGACGATCCAGGAGAAGACGAAGGCGGGCGAGTACCTCGTCGCGGACTCGGCCGAAGCCCTGGTGTCGCTCGCGCAGATGGGGATCCTGGAGATCCACACGTGGAACTCGACGACATCGCGGCTGGAGAAGCCGGATCGGGTGGTGTTCGACCTCGACCCGGATCCCTCGGTGGCCTGGGAGCGCGTGATCGCGGCCGCCCTCCTGATCAGGGAGCGCCTCGCCGAGCTCGGCCTCGAGAGCTTCGTGAAGACGACGGGCGGGAAGGGGTTCCACATCGTGGTGCCGCTCACGCCGTCGAGCGGGTGGGACGAGTGCCTCGCGTTCACGAAGGCGCTGGCGGGGGACATCGCGCGGCGCGATCCGAAGGGGTACACGATCGCGGTGTCGAAGGCGCAGCGGAAGGGGAAGATCTTCATCGACTACCTGCGCAACACGAGGGGCGCGACGTCGGTGGCCGCGTACTCGACGCGCGCCCGGCCGGGGGCGCCGGTGTCCGCACCGCTCTCCTGGGATGAGCTCGGCCCCGAGATGCGCTCGGACCGATTCACCCTCAGGAGCCTGCCCGAGCGCCTGGCGTCGTTGCGGGGCGACCCGTGGGCCGGCTACGGGGAGGTCCGACAGAAGATCACGGCCGCGATGCGGCGAGCGCTGCGCATGCCGGCGTAGGCAGGCGGGCGCTCCGCGCAGCGCGCCGCCGCCGCCGGCGCGGCCGCCGCGCGCCCTCGCGGCGCGACGCGCGCCCCGCGGCTCGACGAGCGGCGCCGCGCGGTGTCACGCTTGCCGCGCCGGCTCGTCCACACCACATCTCCAACCACCTGCATGGCTTCAGAACGCAAGACCCACCGCGCCCTCACCGTCGTCGGGCTGATCCTCTCCCTCGCCATGGCCGCCCTCGAATCGACGGTGGTGGCCACCGCGATGCCCACCGTGATCGGCGATCTCGGCGGCATTCACCAGTACGCCTGGGTCACCACCGCCTACCTGCTCACCTCGTCGGTGCTGGTGCCCATCTGCGGCAAGCTCTCGGACATCTACGGCCGCAAGCCGGTGATGCTGTTCGGCATCGCCGTGTTCCTGATCGGCTCGATCGCGAGCGGCGCGGCGCGGTCGATGCCGCAGCTCATCGCCTTCCGCGCGCTCCAGGGGGCCGGCGCCGGGGCCATGCAGCCGATGGCGATGACCATCTCGGGCGACATCTTCGATCTCAACGAGCGCGCGCGCATCCAGGGCGTCTTCGGGGCTGCCTGGGGGCTCTTCGGCATCATCGGCCCGATGGTGGGGGGGCTCATCGTGCACTACTTCTCGTGGCGCTGGGTCTTCTACATGAACATCCCGTTCGGCATCGCGTCCGTCGCGCTCGTGGCGAGCGCGTTCCACGAGCGGATCGACAAGCGGCCTCACGCCCTCGACTTCCTCGGCGCGGCGCTCCTGTCCGCCGGCGTGGTCGCGCTGCTCCTCGCCACGGGGAGGCTCGGCGGGGGGACGACGCTGTTCGCCTCGATCGCGGCGGTGGTGCTGTTCGCCGTGTTCTTCGCCGTCGAGCGCCGGGCCCCCGAGCCGATGATCCCGCTGCCGCTCTTCCGGCGGCCGGTGATGCTCACCTCCAACGTGACCGGCGCGATCCTGGGCGGCGCGATGATGGGCACCATCACGTTCGTGCCGCTCTTCGTGCAGGGCGTGCTCCGCGGCACGCCGACGGAGGCCGGGAGCGCGATCGCGCCGATGCTGATCGGCTGGCCCGTCGCGAGCGCGATCGGCGGGCGGCTCATCCCGCGCGTCGGGTTCCGCCCGCTCATCTGGGCCGGCCTCGGCTTCACCGCGGCGGCGGGGCTCGCGCTCGCGATCGGCGGGGCGCACGACACGCCGCTGATGCTCCGCGCGACGACGCTCGTCTTCGGCGTGGGCATGGGGCTGTCCAACGTCGCGCTGCTCATCGCGGTGCAGAGCAGCGTCGCCTGGGATCAGCGCGGGATCGCCACGGCGAGCACGATGTTCTCCCGGCTGCTCGGCGGCGTGGTGGCGGTCGGCGTCATGGGCGGCGTGCTCACGGCTGAGCTCGCGAAGGACCCGACCATCCCCGCGGACGCCGCGAGCCGGCTCCTCACGGCGGAGGGGGCGCGGGGGCTCGATCCGTCGGTCTTGCAGCACCTCGGGGAGGCGCTCACGTCGGGCATCACGACGGTGTTCTGGATCATCGCCGCCATGGGCCTGATCGGCTTCGTGGTGGCGCTGTGGTTCCCCCATGTGCCCCTCCAGGCGGCGGACGACAAGGCCGTTGCACCGCCGAGCGAGGCGGGGATCGGGTGAGTCCCCGCGAGGGGGAGCTCGTCGCGCGGCGCGGCGACGGGCCGAGCTCGCCCATGGTGAAGGGGGGAGTAGGGGAAGAGCGGGGTTCCGGTCGTGCGCGGAGGTCGATGAGAGGGGTTCGGGGGATTGCGGGGGCGGCGGGGCTGTGGCTCGCGATCGGAGGGGCGGGGTGCGAGGACCATCACGTCGTGATCGGCGCGCTCTCGCCGGGGGAGGGTGGAGGCGGCGCGGGCGCGCCAGAGCTTCCGAGGTTCGAGGCGCCGACGGCGATGGCGGAGCTCAACAGCAGCGAAAGGGAAGAGGACCCGACCCTCACGGACGATCTGCTCGAGATCTATTTCATGTCCGATCGCGGGGGGAACCGGGACATCTGGACGTCGCGGCGCGCAGGGGTGGGCTCGCCCTGGGACGCGCCGCACGCCGTGGAGAACATCAACCTGGCCGAGAGCATCGAGGATACCCCCTGCGTCTCCGGGGATGGGCTGCGGATCTGGTTCTACAGCAGGCGCGAGCCGGAGGGCATCTGGCTCGCCGAGCGCGCCAGCCGGGACGACCCGTGGGGGACGCCGGCGTACGTGGACGCCCTCGCCGTCGAGGGCGCCACGGTGATCGGCGCTCACGTCGATCCACCAGAGCTCCACCTCGTGACCGGCGTCACGCCCGCGGACGCGGAGACGTACCTCGCGATCGCGTCGCGCGAACGCCCGGAGGACGACTGGAGCGCGCTCGTCCCGCTCGCCGGGCTGGACGGCCCAGGCGACGAGGGCGGCCCGTTTCTGTTCGATGACGGCAAGCAGATCCTGTTCCGCTCGAGCCGCCAGGGAGGGGGAGACCTGTTCTGGGCACGGCGGGCAAGCGCCGACGCGGCGTTCGAGGAGGCAGCGCCGCTCGAGGAGCCGGTGAACCTCCCCGAGGAGCGCGACACCGATCCGCACCTCTCACCGGACGGCTCCGTCCTGTTCTTCGCGTCGACGCGGACCGGCGTGGCCGACATCTACGAAGCCCACCGCGTCGCGCCATGACCCCGCGAGCTCAGGCCCCGCGCATCGCGGAGACGGCCCCGTAGCGATCGCGGCGCACACGGGCGGCGCTGGAGGAGCCGCGCGCACAGGCGACCCCTGTGCGGCACACGCGCGCGACCGCGTGGAGCCGTGGTGTCCTTTCTTGATGCAAGTTTGCTGCTGTAATGAAATGCTCTGAGCTGACCGCGAGAAATTCGAGCGACCGGTGATTGATCGCGAGCGCTCCGATCCACGTGGGAAATGAGGAAGGATGGGCTCTCGATGACCTTCGTGTCTGCGCGCGCGTGGGGCCTGCTCAGCGTCATCGCGTCGCTCCATTGCAGCTCGGAGCCGCCCGGCCCGGGGGCCGGCTCCGGTGGTCAGGACAGCGGCACGGCCGGCGCCACCACCTCCGCGACGACCGCCTCCGCCTCATCGACCAGCGGCGCGGGGGGTGACGCCGGCGCGACGGCCGGCGTGGGCGGCGCCGGGGGCGCGGGAGGGACCGGCGGCGCAGAGGCGACCGGCGGCGCGGGGGCGACCGGCGGCGCGGGGGGGACCGGCGGCGGCGAGGTCGGCGACCGGTGCGCAGAAGCGATCCTCGACCCGGCGAGCCCGCCCGAGGCGCTGCGTCTGTCCGGAAACCTGGGGACCCACGACCCGGTGGTCATCAAGGCCGGCGACCGATATCACCTGTTCCAGACGGGGGACAGGCTCCCCATGAAGGTCTCCACGAACCTCGTCGACTGGCAGGATGCCGGTCGGGTGTTCGACGCGAAGCCCGCCTGGCTGAGCAACAAGGTGCCAGGCGTGGACCACCTCTGGGCGCCCGATATCTCCCGCTTCGGGGACAGCTACCATCTGTATTACTCCGCCTCCACGTTCGGCAGCAACAAGTCGTGCATCGGGCACGCGACGAAGGTGTCGCTCGACACCCGGGAGCCCTGGGCGGACCGCGGCGCCGCCATCTGCTCGAACGACGGGACGCGGGACGACTGGAACGCGATCGACCCCAACGTCGCCATCGACGAGGAGGGGACGCCGTGGCTCGTCTTCGGGAGCTTCTGGAGCGGCATCAAGATGGTGAAGCTCACCGCGTCGGGGGAGCGGGCCGACGCGGAGCTCCACGCGCTCGCCTCGCGCCCCGACGCCGGCGGGGCGCTCGAGGCGCCGTTCATCGTCCGGCGCTGCGGATTCTACTACCTGTTCGTCTCGTTCGACGCGTGCTGCCGCGGCACGGACAGCACGTACAACATCGCCGTCGGCCGCTCGACGAGCATCACCGGACCGTACGTGGACAAGGAGGGCAGGGAGATGAGGTCCGGCGGCGGCACCCTCCTCGTCCAGGGCGACGCACGATGGCGGGGGCCCGGACACAACGCGGTCGTGTTCGACGGCGGCCGGGCGTACAACCTCTATCACGCTTACGACGTCCAGGCGAACGGCGCCCCCACGCTGCGGATCTCCGAGCTGGCATGGGACAGCGACGGTTGGCCGCGCTCCGGAGGGCCGTGACGTGAGAGCCGCGTTCGCCACGCGAGCACGGCGGTTTGCCTGGAGCAGCGGTGGAACTCCCAGCGTCGGTGCTCTCCTCGCCGCCAGCGCCGACATCCCGTTTCCGTTCGGCGGGTGAGGGGGGCAGCAGGGCCGTGTGCAGCCCCCGCGCGCCGCTCGTCCCGAGCAGCTCCCGAGCGTCACCGCCGGGCTGCGGGGTTCCGGCGCTCCCGGCGCTCTCGGTGTGCCTTGACCCGGTGTTATGGCCTCGTGCATCGTCTACAACGTGCGAAAGCCCGCGACCGATCTCCCCACGCCGCCGGAGGGAGCACCTCCGCGGGCGGACGACCTGCTCGGGCTCGCTCGGGCCGCGGCGGCGCGCGACCCCGCGGCCATCCGCACGCTCATCACCGAGCTCGGCGGGGCCATGCTGCGGAGCGTGAGGAAGGTGCTCGGCCCTCATCACCCCGACGTCGAGGATGTAACCCAGGAGGCCGTGCTCGCGCTGCTCCAGGCCCTGCCCTCCTTCCGCGCCGAGTGCACCGTGCTCCATTTCGCGAGCCGCATCGCGGTGATGACCGCGCTCGGCGCGCGCCGGCGCCTCCGCGTGCGCGAGCGCTTCGACGAGCCGGACGCGCCGATCGAGGTCGCGCCCGACGAGAGCGGCGCGTCGCCGTTCGCCGAGACGGTCTCGAGCCGGCGGCGCGAGATGGTGCTCGAGGTCCTCGACAGGATGCCGGAGTCGACCGCGGAGGCGCTCGCCCTCCACTTCGTGCTCGGCTACACGGTCGACGAGATCGCGGCGCTGGCCCGCGTCTCCCCGAACACGGTGTGGAGCCGCCTCCGGCTCGGCAAGGAGGCGCTGCGGCGCGCGCTCGCCAACAACGCGAAGCTGGCCGAGCTCTTCCGCGGGAGGGAATCATGAGCGCGGACTGCCGGAGCGAGCTCCTCACGCGGGTGCGCCGCGGCGTCGCGACCGAGCCCGACCGGCTCGCCTTCGACGCCCACCTCGGCTCGTGCGAGTCGTGCCGGATCACCTGGGAGCTCGCGCAGGATTTCGATTCCGTGGGCGCGGCGGAGCCGGGGGACGCGGAGCTACTCGCGCGCATCGCGAACGCCGCGATCGGCGGGGTCGCGATCGATCTGCGGCGCCAGGGCGCGGCGATGTGGCCCTCGGGCGTGGGCCGCGAGGGCGCGGCGGTGTGGCGCGCGAGCGCGGAGGTGCGCCCCGACAACGATGTCCGGCGCGGCGACGGCGATGCGCGGCCGGAGGGCGTCCTCGGGGGGCGGCGCGGGGCCGGTTGGCGGCGCGGCGTCTGGCTCTCTGCCGCGGCGGCCGTGCTCGCCTGCGGCGTGGCCGTCGCCGCCACGGCGCTCGTCGGCCCGCGCCCGGAGGCAACGCCGCGGCCGAGCGCCCGCGCGATCGAGCCCGCGGTGCGCGCGGCGGTGTCCCGTCCGCGCGCGGCGGCGCTCCCCGAGGCCGCTCCGCCTGCGGGCGAGCGCGCGGCGGCCGTCGCGCCGCCGGCGGCGCTGCCGGAGGTCGCGGCGCGGGGGCCGAGGCCGCGCGACGCGGCGCGGGGGCCGAGCGCGGCAGCGCCGTCCTCCGCGGCGGCGACGGCGGAGCAGCTCTTCCGGGAGGCCAACGAGGCGCGGCGCGCCGGGAGCTCCCAGCGCGCCATCGAGCTCTATCGCTCGCTCCAGAAGAGCTTCGCGACGTCGCCGGAGGCCACGCTCTCGCTCGTGTCGCTGGGCAGCCTGCTCCTCAACACCGGCTCGCCCGGGGCGGCGCTCGCGCAGTTCGACCGGTACCTCGGCGTGGCCGGCTCGCGGCCGCTCTCGGTCGAGGCGCTCTACGGCCGCGGGCGCGCCTTGCGGGCGCTCGGCCGCTCCGCCGACGAGGCCCAGAACTGGCGGCGCCTGCTCCGGGAGCACCCGGGCTCGCCGTACGTCGAGCACGCGCGCCGCCGTCTCGCCGAGCTCGGAGGGTGATCACGCGGCGGGCGATCGCGCAGCGCGGGGCGTTCTGTCTCGCGGTCGCCGCGGCCGCGGCGCTCTCCCCGGCGAGCGCCCTGGCGCGCGACGGGACGGCGGTGGCGTCCGGATCGCCGGGGGCGGCGGAGCCCGGGGCGGCGGAGCCCGGGGCGCCGGTGTCCGGAGCGCCGGTCGTGGAGATCGTGCTCACGGGCGCTGCGGATCACCTCGGCGCGATCCGGACGGCGCTCGAATCCCAGGCGCTCTCCGCGTTCGCGGTCCGCTTCCGGATCGCGCCGCGGTTCGACGCGGCGGCGCTCTTCGCGACGCGAGCCTCGTCCGGCGTGACCCTCTCGTGCTGGATCGACGTGAGCGATCCGCGCCGCGCGGCGCTCTACTTCACGGATCCCGTGGCCGATCGCTTCCTGGTGCGCTCGATCGAGCTCTCGGGCCGCTTCGACGAGCTCGATCGCGAGTCCGTGGCGCAGGTCGTGGAGCTGTCGCTGCGGTCGCTGCGCGTGGATGCGCGCGCCTCGCTGGATCGGGAGCAGGCGCGCGCGCTCATCCTCCGCCAGACGGCGCCTCCCGAGGTTCCCGCCGAGACGCCGGCCGCCGCGGCGGCGCCGGCGCCGGCGCCGCCGCGGCGCGCCCTGGAGCTCGGGTTGTTCTACGGGGTGACAACGCATTCCGCCGAGGTGGGTCTGACGCACGGTCCCGGGGTGCGCGTGGCGCTCGGCGGGGGCTGGGGCCGACACCGGGTCGCCCTCGACGCGCGCTTTCAGTACCAGTTCGAGCGGCGTTACGAGGAGCCGCGCATCGGCCTCGATCTCCGGACGATCGCGCTCCGGGCGGACGTCTGCTGGCTATATCCGGTGGCCACGGGCGTGATGCCGATCGAGCTCGGGGTGCGTCTCGGTGCGGGCGTCGATCATGTGGACGCGGCGCCGAGGCCGGGCAGCGCGGGGGCGTCGGGGTACGTGCCTGCGGAGGCGAGCGCCTCGAACGCGTTCGTGCTGGTGGCCGGCCCGGTGGCGAAGCTGCCGCTGAGCCGGGATCTCCGGGTGTTCACGGAGCTCTTCGTCGAGCTCGATCCCGCGCGCGTCCGCTACGACCTGTCGCTTGCTCAGGGGACCGAGACCGTCCTTGCGCGCTACCGGCTGCGGCCCGGCGTGATCTTCGGCGTCGAGCTCTGACGGCCGCTCACGCCGGCGGGCGAGCCGGGCGAGCGGACCGTGGTTGCGGTGGGGTTGGTCGGACCCGACCGTGGTTGGGGGTGGGCCGAGCCGACCGTGGTTGGGGTTGGGCCGACCCGACCGGGGTTGAGGTGGCCGGTGGTTGAGGCGGCCGACCCGACCGTGGTTGGGGTTGGGCCGACCCGACCGGGGTTGAGGTGGCTGGCCGCCCCGACCGTGGTTGGGGGGGCCGACCCGACCGTCGTTGAGGTGGCCGGTGGTTGAGGTGGCCGACCCGACCGGGGTTGAGATGGCTGTTTCATTCACGGTGCAATATTGTGCTCTGAAGCTGGGTTGAGCTGCCCCGACCGGGGTTGAGGTCACCGAGGTTGGGCTGACGGACCGGGGTTGAGGTCACCGAGGTTGGGCTGACCCGGGTTGGGCTGACCCGAGGTTGGGCTGACCCGACCGGGGTTGAGATCTGCGGAGACCTGCGACGCTACCAATGTGCAATTTTGCATCCTGGTGGAACAGTTTCGGTTCTCACAAGAACTCCGGCCTACTCATGATTGATCGCGCCCGCTTCGGCCCACGTGGAGAGCACAGCGGTGCCTGGCGGCGCTTCGCACCATTTCGACCATGCGACCCTGCTTCTCACCGCTTACCTCGCCCCTCGCGCGCCTCCCCGCTGCGCATCCGCGGTCGGTCGGCTACCCCCTCTGTCTTCCCGCCGTCCGCACCGAGGCGCGCTTCCTCCATCCATCGTTTTCCTGCAGGAGCTTCACATGCGAACGCGCCCCCTCTTCCTGACCGTCGTGCTTCCTCTCCTCCTCGCCGGCCTCGCGTCCGGCGGCTGCGACCCAGCCGAGGCCGACGACCCGCCCCCTGCGCAGGCGCAGAGCGGTAGCGGCGCGGGCGACGCGAGCAGCGCCACCGGAGCCAGCGTCACGGGCGCCAGCGTCTCGGGCGCCGGCGGCTCGGGCGGCGGCAGCGCAGGCACCGGCGGCTCGGGCACCGGCGGCTCGGGCGCCGGCGCCGCCGGAGGGCCCACGAGCGCCTCAGGCGGCTCTGAAGGTGGCGGCGGGAGCGCCGCGCTGCCGGACGTCTCGGTTTACATCGCCGGAGACTCGACCGTTCAGACGTACGTGAACAGCCCCATTCACCAGGCGGGCTGGGGCCAGATGCTCGGAGAGTTCTTCGACGCGCGCGTGCACATCGAGAACCGGGCCATCGGCGGCCGCACCGCGCGCCGGTTCATCGACGAGGACCGTCTGGCCGACATCCTCGTCGACATCCAGCGCGGCGATTACTTGCTGGTGCAGTTCGGCACCAACGACAGCAACAGGAACGCGACCTACGAGCACGACGGCGCCACGATTCCCTACTACCTCGACCCCGCGACGGACTTCAAATCGTACCTCGAGCAGTACATCACGGGCGCGCAGGCGCGCGATGCCATCCCGGTGCTCGTCACCCCGCCCCCGCGGCGATCGTGCACCGGGGACAGCCACGAATTCGGCAACGGCTTGGCAGCGTATGCCAAGGCCATGCGGGAGCTCGGGGGCGAGCTCGACGTGCCCGTCATCGATCTCAACGAGAAGACCCTCGCCCATCTGAACTCGATCGGGTGCGTGGCGGCGGGCGAGGACTTCTTCCTCGTCCGGGCCGATGGCTCGGTCGACGGCACCCACTTCAACGAGACCGGCGCCCGCACCATGGCGGGCTTCGTCGCCGACGGCACCGCGGACGCCGGCCTGCTGCTCGCGCAGTACCGGAACTGAGATCCCGGCCCGCAGCTCCGGCGCCCCCGGCCCGCAGCTCCCGTGCCCCGACGCTTCATGCGGCCGGCCGCCCGCGCGGCGCCCGACCGCTCGACGTCACGCCCTCGCGCGCTGGCGGGCAGGCCGCGCCGCGGCCTCGCGCGGGGCGACCTGCCCGCCGCGCGCGGTCGGCGTCACCTGACGTGAATGTCCGGCTTGGGGGGCGCCGCCATCCCGCCGCCGATATGGAAGCTCGGGTGAGGCGGCTGGTTGTAGGCGGTCTGCTCCGAGGTGATCTGCATGCGGTACTGCGGATCGTGCATCAACGTGTAGATCCGCCGCGTCGTCACGCTCGTCGTCGTGTACAGCCGCAGCGCGGCGTCGTTGGACTCGCGCCACACGATCTCTTCCCGCCAGTCGCCGAGCAGGTCGGCCGTGAGCGCCGGCGTCGACTTCGTGCCGTTGTTCGAGGCGCACTGGCTGCAGCTGAGCAGCGAGCCTCCGCCGTACTTGGTGATCGACGTATTGTTCTGCAGCTCGCGCAGCTCGTCCGCGTCCCACCAGATCAGGAAGTTCGCCGAGGCAGGCTGGCTCCCGACGCTCGACCCGCTCGTGGCGGACAGGAGCCCTCCCGTCGAGTTGGTCCACATCTCGGCGCCGGCGTTGCTCGCGAGCACGTCGCCCGCCACGCCGCGGCCGGTGTCGGCGCCCGTGACCGGCCCCTGCCGGAGGACCGCGCAGGTGTTCGCGTCGTGGATGTCGTAGGTCGGCTTGCTGCCGTCCTCGTGGGGCATGAACACCTCGAGCCCCGGACGCGAGAGGACGAAGTCGCTCACGTGCAGCGCGTCGCCGTGCCCGAAGTTCGTCGAGCACTTCCGGGTGCCGTTGCTGTCGATCGTGGAGGCGCCGTAAATCACCTCCTGCGCGCCGTCGGCGTCGACGTCGGCCACCGCCATCGAGTGGGCGCCTTGGCCCGTGTAGGCGGTGTTCGCGTTGCTGTCGGCCTTCCAGATCTGGGTCAGGCTGCCGTCGCGGAAGCTCCAGGCGGTGATCGTGGCGCGCGTGTAATAGCCGCGGGCCATCAGGATCGCCGGCCGGCCGCTCGCCTCCTGTCCTCTCCCGAGGTCGCTCACGAATCCGGCGCTCGCGAGGAACCGATCGACCCGGTTGCCGTACGAGTCTCCCCAGGACGAGACCGTCCCGCGGGGCACGTCGAACGCCACGGTCGCGAGCTCTGCGCCGTCGGGCCCGCCGAACACGGTCAGGTACTCGGGGCCGCTGAGCACGTACCCCGCGGCGTTCCTGTGGTCCGCCGCGTCGTCGTCGGAGGCGGCGGGCCCTCGGCGCAGGTACGCGCCCGTCCCGTCGCGCGTGCCTGGAGCGGTCTTCACGGCGACCTCCGCTTTCCCGTCGCCGTCGAAGTCGTACACCACGAACTGCGTGTAGTGCGCGCCTGCCCGGATGTTCCTCCCGAGGTCGATGCGCCACAGCCGCCGCCCGTCGAGCTTGTAGGCGTCGAGGTACACGGGCCCGGTGCAGCCGGCCTGGGAGTTGTCCTTGGCGTTCGACGGATCCCACTTCAGGATGATCTCGTATTGCCCGTCGCCGTCCACGTCTCCGGTGCTCGCGTCGTTGGCGGAGTACGAGTAACTCTCGCCCGCGTTGTCGCACTTCGAGGGCGTCGTCCCGTTGGCGGGCTTTTCGAGCGGTATGCGGAGGTAGTTCTGGCCCCAGGTGGCGGCGGTGGGCGAGGCTGCCTGAGCGGCGCCGCCGACGACCGCCCGGATGGAGTACGTCGACGAGGTGGTGCCGGCGGTGTCGAGGTAATTGGTGCTGTTGGTGACGTTCGCGATGCGCGTGCCGTTCCGGTAAACGTCGTACGAGATGGCGTTCGGGTTCGCCGGGTCGTATTCGTAACCGAACATCCTCCATCCGACGTAAACGCCGTTGGAAACCTTGACGGCGACCACGCCGCGATCGAGGTCCTCCATCTGGTAGTGACCGCTCGGCGCGGAGCCGCCGGAGCCGCCGCTGCCGCCAGAGCCGCCGCTGCCGCCGGAGCCGCCGGAGCCGCCTGCGCCACTGCTGGCGCTGCTGCTGCTGGCGCCGGAGCCTCCGCTGCCGCCTGCGCCACTGCTGGCGCTGCTGCTGGCGCTGCTGCTGCTGGCGCTGCTGCTGCTGGCGCTGCTGCCGGAGCCGCCTGCCGTCACGCTCGCGAGCGCCGGGCGCTGCGTGGAACCGCTCGCCGTGGCGCAGAAGCCAAAGCTCGTCGATGCACCGGGGGCCAGGCTCGCGTTGTGGCTCTTCGGCGTGGCGACGAGCTGCGACCCGCTCTGGAGCGCGTCGGCGTTCCAGGCGTTCGCCAGGGCGGAGCCGTTCATGGCGATGGCGATCCGCCAGGTCGTCGTCGCCGCCGTTCCCGTGTTCTGGATCGCGACGTCGGCGCAGTACCCGTTCCCCCAGTCCGACGCGTACGTCAGCGTCGCGGTCAGCCCGTCGCCCGTCAGCGGCTGCTCCGAGGCCTCTTGTTGCTCGAGCCCTCCTTCAGGCCCGTACGCCTCATCCATGACACACGCCCCGAGGAGCACGAGGGCGGTGGCCGTCGCTGCAGATAAGCAAGCTCGCATGGAAAAATCCTTTCATAACGCGCGGCGCACGCGGCGATCCGCGAAAGGTCCTCGCTCGCCGGGGCCGGCGAATCATTCGACCGGAGCCCCTGGCGATCGAGGAACAAGGAGCGACCCTGCATGTTGCTCCGGCACCTAGGACTCAATCACCAGAGTCTCAAAAAAACGTGCGCTTTCGGTAAATCGGAGTTTTTGCGGCGCACGAGAACGCCTCGGGCTCCCGCTGAAGCCCGACGGCGGCGCGGCCGTGAACCCCGACCTTGTCGGTGGTCTCTCGACATCCCCCGCGAGCCTGGCGCGGGCAACCGAGCGAGCTCCTCCACCAGGATCCTTGTCGCTGCCGGCCGGGGCACGGCTCCGGATGCGTGGCTCCTCCGAGGAACCCGCGCTTCGCAGCTCACGCGCCGGCGGCGTGCAGGGCTCGATCTGTCCACAGAAAATCCACAGTATGTGGACAGATGTGCAGTGGCCGTGGAGGCGGGCGCGGCTGGAGGCGCTCGGCGGTGCAGGCCTGCGCGCGCTGGCTCGGCGGGAGCTCGCCGTCTTCCAGGCATGGGCCCAGGTACGCGTCGTAGCACGCGCCCGCGTCGTTCGGGACGCGGTTCGTCAGGACAGCGCGCGGATGTCCATCTCGATGGTGCCCACGACGTCCGCATAGCGGAGCGCCAGGTCCTTGGCGTCGTCCAGCGACGGCACATCGACGATGACGTAGCCGCCGATCAGCTCCTTGGATTCGGCGAACGGCCCGTCGATCACCGTGCGTTTGCCGCCGGCCGACACGATACGAGCGCCCTTCGCGGTCGGCTGCAGCCCCTGGGCCGCGAGCAGCACGCCGGCCCGGGTCATCTCCTCGATGAGGCGACCCATCTCCGCCACCAGTTTCGGCGCGGGCGGCGCCCCGGTGTCGGCCGCGTCGTGGCAGTGGACCGCCATGTACCGCGTCGTCGTGAGCCCCTCGGGCTTCGGCGCCACGCCGAGATCCCACGCCTCGGTCACGGGCCGGATGTCGATGTCCACGTCGCCGATCAGCTCCGCGAAGCGCGTCACCCAGCCGATCGCCTCGTCGAGCGACGCGACGCGGAGGATCGCGAAGCCGGCCGGCACCGCGCTCGCCGCCCCGAAGGGCCCCCGGGTGACGGTACGCCGGCCGCCGGCGAACCGGAGGCGAACACCCAGGGAGCTCGGGCGGAGCCCCTCGCCGTCGCGCAGCACCCCCGTCTTCGCGAGATCACCGACCAGCTGCCCCACACGCGCGATGAACTCAGGGCTCGGCAGCGCGCCGGCTTCCGTCTGCGCGTCGGTCCTGTGCATGATCATGAAACGCATGTCCACGTTCTCCTAGGTGCTGGGTCGACAGGAAACCGGGGATCCTCGCCGCGAGCAACCCCGGCGCTCGGCAGGGCGACGAACGAGGGCGAGCCGGATCGACACGGCGGCGCATTTTTTTTGCACGCCCCCGCGGGGTCGCGCTCGGGCGCGCTGGCCTTGCCCGACGAGCCGCGCCTCTCTCGCTCCGCGAGCGCGCGGGCCGCGCCGGGGGCCGAGCATCACAGCAGGGTGCCCCGGAGGACGATCTGCGCGACGTTGAAGTAGATGACGAGACCCGAGACATCGACGAGGGTCGCGACGAACGGCGCGGAGGCGCTGGCCGGGTCGAAGCCCAGCCGGCGGATCGCGAAGGGCAGCATCGAGCCCGCGAGCGTTCCCCAGGTGACGATGCCGACAAGGCTGACCGCGACGGTGGCGGCCACCTCGCGGTAGTGCTCCCCGTACGTGTGGAAGATGGCCTGCCACACGAGGATCCGGACGAGACCGATCGTGGCGAGGATGACGCCGAGCGACAGCCCGGCGGTGAGCTCGCGTCGGACGATGCGCCACCAGTCCTTGATCGTCACCTCGCCGAGCGCCATTGCGCGGATGATCAACGTCGTCGCCTGGGACCCGGAGTTGCCGCCGCTCGAGATGATGAGCGGCACGAAGAGCGCGAGCACGACCGCCCTCGCGATCTCCTCCTCGTAATGCCCCATGGCGCTCGCGGTGAGCATCTCGCCGAGGAAGAGCGCCGAGAGCCAGCCGCCGCGCTTCTTCACCATGGCCAGCATGCTGGTCTGCATGTACGGCGTGTCGAGCGCCTCCATGCCGCCGAGCTTCTGGATGTCCTCGGTGGCCGCCTGCTGCACGACGTCGACGATGTCGTCGACCGTCACGATTCCCTTCATCCGGCCCTCGGCGTCGACGACCGGGAGCGCGTTGAGATCGTGGTGCGCGATGACGCGCGCGACCGCCTCCTGGTCCAGCGTGTCGGGCACCGAGATGACGTCCCGGCGCATGACCTCGGACACCGGCTTGTCACCCGGCGCGACGAAGAGGTCCCTGAAGGACACCACGCCCAGCAGCCGCTGCTCCTGGTCGAGCACGTACGCGTAATAGATCGTCTCGAGCTTCTCCTGGGCCTGTCGCTGCAGGTACCGGATGGCCTCGCCGACCATCATGTCGGGCCGCAGGCGCGCGAACCGCGGGCTCATCAGGCCGCCGGCCGCGTCCTCGGCGTACGCCATGAGCGCCGTCACCTCGCGCCGCGTCGGCTCGTCGAGCATCTCGAGGAACGAGGCGCGGTCGTGCGGCGGAACGAGCTGGATCACGTCCGCCGCGTCGTCGGGCGCGAGGAGCCGCATCCAGAGCTGCCGCTCACCGCTCTTCATCGCGAGCAGGATGGCCGCCTGCTCCTGCCCGGACAGGCTCAGGAAGAAGCTGTGGACCTCGCCCCGGTCGATGTGCTCGAAGCTCTCGACGCGCTCCGCGGGGGACAGGACCGCCCAGATCTCGCGGAGCTCGGCGGCGGTGAGACGGTCGTCAGGCATGGCTCGCCTCCACGACGAGGGGTTGTTGGGAAAGGGGGGATGACGAGGAGGTCGAGGCGCAGGCGCCGGCCTCGACGCCACGCGAGGATACGGCGTCGTGCCCTCGTGCACGAGCCCACCTGCGCGCGGAGAGCCTCAGCGGCGCCCGCGATCCATCTCCTTGAGGGCGAGCTTCGCGATCGCCCGCAGGGTGTCGAACACGCCGCGGCCGCTCGCCGCCGCGGCCTCGAACTCGGGCGCTCCGCCCGGGTTGAGGAGCGCGCGGAGCTCCGCGACGTCGGCGATCCCCTCGAGATCCCGCTTGTTGTACTGGATCACGAGCGGCAGCCGCCCGGGCGAGCGGCCCTCCTCGGCGAGGTTGTCCCAGAGGTCGGCCATCGACTCCAGGTTCGCGTCGAGCCGGGCGCGCTGCGAGTCCGCCACGAACACGACGCCATCCATTCCCTTCAGGATCAGCTTCCGGCTCGCTCGATAGAAGATCTGGCCCGGCACGGTGTAGAGCTGAAGGCGCGTCCGGAAGCCCGCAAGGCCCCCGAGATCGAGCGGCAGAAAATCGAAGAACAGCGTGCGATCGCTCTCCGTCTTCAACGAGATGAGCCGCCCCTTGGCGCTCGGCACCGTCCGATCGTACACGTACTGAAGGTTCGTCGTCTTCCCGCAGAGCCCGGGCCCGTAATAGACGATCTTGCAGTAGATCTCCCGGGTCGCATAGTTGATGAACGACATCGGCGTGCTCCTCACAGAGTCGACGTTCGAGGGGAGGCAAGGCCGGTCCCCGCATTGGAAGCGAAGGCGATCGGCCGCGATCGCATGGAAAGCGAAGGCAGCGGCCGACCACCGCACGGGGAGAGGAGGCGACCGCCCGTCCTCGCGATGGAAGGAAGGCAGTCGGCCCCCGCCGTCGAGGGGAGGGCGACGCCCGCTCCCCCTCCGAATCCCCGCATCGAGCGCGGCGCGCGCTACGTCACGCGCCGCGCGCTACGTCACGCGCCGCCGGCCGCGAGCCGCTGTGTCGCCGCCGGCGCGGCGAGCGGCGCCGCGCCGGCGGCGCTCAGCTGGACGCGTCGGCGATCGCGTGGAGCGCGGCCACGAACCCCTCGAGGGAGGCGTCGCGCGCGTCGCTGTGCTTCACGAGCCGCTCGTTCACCGCGATGAGCTCCGCGACGTCGGGGCTCGCGCCCGGGACCCGCCGGAGCTCGTGGACGGCGCGGCTCACCCGCGACGGCGGGTCGAGGCACGCGAGCGCCGACAGCGCCGCCGCCGCGCCTTCCTGGTGGCCCGCCGCGAGCGCCTCGCGCGCCATCCCGAGCAGGACCAGCGCGAAGGCGACCTGGATCGCCTCCAGGAAGCCGCGCGAGACCTCCTTGCCGCCCTGGCCGGCCTCGCTCCACGCGAGCGTCACGAGCTCGCCTATCTCCGAGAAGGCGCGTCGCGACATCAGCGCAGAGAGCGTCTCCAGACCGTGCTTGTCCCAGGCGGCCCGCGTCGTCAGCTGGCGCGCGAGCCAGGGGAGCACGGCATACGCGTCGCCCCCCGCCCGGATCGACCCGAGCGCGATATCGAGCAGGGCGGCCCGCGCCACGCCGTGCGCCTCCAGCCAGACGAGCAGGTTCGCCCGCTCCGACCCCCGCGGCGTCCGCCGCGCCTTCTCGAGGATCGCGTCCCGGAGCACGGCAGGAAAACGGCGGATATGGGCGCTCCAGTCCTCGTCGGAGCCGCGCGCGCGCTCCATCGCCAGCGCGGCCAGCGCGCCGTCGTCGAGCGACAGCAACCCCGCCCGCCGCGCCGCGAGGATCTTCGCGACCGGCAGATCGCGCAGCGCGGGGCGCTCGGCGAGGCCGTCGAGCTCGTCGCCGTCGAGGAGCGGCTCACTGCGGACCTTCGGCGAGAGGACGAACTCCGAAGGCCACTGGACGGGCTCGCGCCGGCAGCGCGCGAGCACGCGCTCGTAGATCGCCGCCGGGACCTTGCCGCGCACGAGATCCGAGAGCTCGATCCACTCCTCCTCAGCGAGCGTGAGCCGCGGGACGCCCAGCACCTCGTGCTGGAAATGCGCCGGATCGCGGATCGCGAGCCGGGCGAGCTGCTGGATCACCGGCCCGCTGAAGCCGCTCTCGCACCGCGCCCTCCAGCGCAGGAGATCGGATGTCCCGAGCTCCTCGATGTGCTCGGACAAGAAGGCATGATCGTCCGGCTCGAGCACCGGCTGGCGGAGCACATGAAAGAAGGCGACGGGACGGGCACGGCCCCGATGCGCGCGCACCAGGGCGTCGATTTCCGCCTTTCGCATGGCGCGACCTCGTCATCCCCGGCCTGTGCGGCTCGGGGACGTCTTTGCGTCTATCGTCGCCTGGCGCTTGCGCGGCCCGTCATGACTCGGCGGTCGGTGGAATGACGGATCCTGTTCCGGACCGGTGTGGCCAGGATAGCGCGAGCGCGACCTCTGTCAAGATGGCAGGCGCGGCAGGGCCCTTTGCCGCGGCCGGGGAGAGCGGGTGACGCGCCCTGCGCCTCCCGGCGCGTTGGTTACATGCGCGCGCGCCTCCTTGCGCGCTGGTTACGTGCGCGCGCCTCCTTGCGCGCTGTCACTCGGCGCGCCTCACGCCGGTCCGGCGACGAACCGCAGCGGCAAGGCGACCGGGCCGCGCACGGTGAGGGTGCGGTTGTAGACGATCTCCCCGGGGCCGCGCTCGATCCGGGCGAAGCGCGCGATCAGCGCTTCCAGCGCCGCGCGGGCCTCCATGCGGGCCAGCGCCGCGCCGATGCAGAAGTGGATGCCGTGCCCGAACTGGAGCCCTCCGTGAGAGCCGCGGTGCAGGTCGAACCGGTCCGGCTCGGGGTACTGCCGCTCGTCGCGGTTGGCCGAGGCGACGAGCGCGAGCACGAGCGCCCCGGGCGGCAGCGTCGCCCCGGCGAGCTCCACCTCCCGGGTCGTCAGCCGGGGCACGGACTGGCTCGGACCGTCGTACCGGAGCACCTCTTCGAGGAAGAGCGGCACGAGATCGGGCGCGTCGCGCAGGCGCCGCAGCATCTCCGGATGATCGGCGAGGAAGAGGAGGGCATTGCCGAGCAGGTGGGTTGTCGTCTCCAGCCCGCCGAGCAGGAGCAAGACGAGGAAGTCGACGATCTCGGTGTCCGTCAGCGCCTGTCCGTCGGCCTCGGCGCGGATCAGGTCGGTCACGGTGTCGTCCGCCGGGGCGCGGCGGCGCGCCGCGACGACGTCGCTCAGGTACCCCGTCAGCTCGGCGATCGTCGTCCGGACGCGCTCGGCGTGCGCGGGGGGCTCCGGGCCGGGCGTGACCGAGAGGATGTCGTCGGCCCAGCGCTTGAAGTGCCGGCGGAGCCCGTGGTCGAGCCCGAGCACCTCCCCGATGACGAAGGCCGGGAGCGGCATCGCGAGCGCGTCGATGACGTCGAGCTCTCCGGCGAGGCCGCTCGCGAGCTCCTCGGCGACGGCGCGGACGCGCGGCGCGAGCCGGGCCACGGTGCGCGCCCCGAACGCCCGGTGGATGAGCCCGCGCAAGCGCGTGTGCGCCGGCGGATCCAGGGCGAGCATCGAGTTGGCGAGCGGGTTGTACCCCACCCAGGGCGGCTGCCACGCCGCCTTAAAGCCGTGCGACGAGAAGAGCTCCGGGTTCTTGAGGACGAAGAGCACGTCCTCGTACCGGCTCACGGCCCACATTCCGCCGGGCTCGACCTGGCAGACCGGCGCCGCGCGGCGCAGCTCGGCGTACCAGGGATACGGGTTCGCGCGAAACGCGGGCGAGAGCACGTCCATCCGATGATGCATCGCGGTTGCCTCCCGGGCCCCTCGGCCGGGCAGCGCGCTCGAGGACCGAGGGCGGCGCGGGCGAGCGGACCACGGGGGCACCCCAGAGCACCCCGGAGGCCAGGCCGCGATCGCCGGGTTTTGGGGCGGTCGCGCGGGACGGAGCGCCGCGCAGCCGGTCAAGATGACCGGGTAGTCGGTCATCTTGACCGAGCCAAGCCCGGGAGGCGGCCGACCTCCCGGGCTTCGTTCTCTGCTGTCGTCAGCGCTCCGCCCGCGTCCGCGCGGTCAGAGCTACTTGACGAACACGAGCAGCTTCTTGATGCCGTTGACGTCGAAGACCTTGACGCCGACGACATCGCTGACATCGACGTCGTTGTTGCTGAGGACGTCGCCGACCTTGATCCCGTTGGCGACGTCGACGTCCTCCAGCACGTTCTGAAGGTTGAGGAGCTGGAGCTTCACGAGCAGGTTGTTCAGCGAGTTCTCCACGACATCGATCTCGGAGCCGTTGAGGATGTCGGTGAGGTACACGATCTTGATGCTGTCGATGTCGACGACCTCGTCATTCAGGTCCAGGACGTCCGTGACCTGGATCAGGATCTTGTCGATCAGGTCGGTCACGGTGACAAGACCGTAGATCGGGAGGTCCTGCTTGACCGGCGTGTCATACGACGCCAGCGCGGGGGCCGACAGGCTGAGGGCAACGAGAGCAGCGCCAACACCAGAGAGCACGCGAGACTTGATCGACTTCATGTTCGTTTATCCTCTTGGAAACAGGTTTTTTTTGTTTGGTTGAGCGTTCAACGAACGCATGAACACCGGTTCGTCATGAGCCAGTCACGAGTCCCAAGGATCGATCGCGCGCTCGGGCGGCCCCGTCCGTCGGGTGCGCGTCCGCTTGGATCGATCTCGACCTGTGGTCGCCAGCCGGCGCTCTCGCGCCGGTCTCGATGCAGCCATGTTGTACCGAGCGGGCTTCTATCAAGGAGCCCTCCCGCGCGGCGCGCTGCTGCGAACAGCCCTGCGCGCCGCGAAATCAAGGTTCGCTCATGCCGTCCCGGAGCTCATGCGCCCCACTTGCAGAGCCATTCGGCCCTCGCGTTGGAGCATATTCACGGTTGATGCCAACGTCAGAGTCGGTGTCGGGACAGCAGAATCATGAAAGAGTTCAGTGGCCCTGTCGTCCGGGCGACAAAGGTGCCTCACTGGGGCTGTGACAATGAGACAAGACACAACAGGCTACGTGGAGCCGCGTGGGCTCTCTGCCGTAGTGCGCTTCTGCCGTTGTCTATCTCGAGCTCATATGATATTGATTTAGGTTTGCCCGCGCAAGGGATGGGGCGGTGCGTCGATGCTGCCCGGCCGCGGGGGTGGTCAGTTTTATACCGCCTCCACCCGTCCCGTCATCCGGTGGCGAGCTCATCCAGGGTGACGACGCCCGCGCCGCGCCGAGCGCGCGTCGTGCGGCGCGACCGGCTTTCGCCGAGAAATCGGGCGGTAACCGCGCGAAGGGCGGACTGAGCGGTCGTCTCGAGGTCCGCCAGGAGCGGTAGCCGGACCCTCCTCTGCGGTCGTGTCTCCGCGGGTGCCGCATGCTGGGGCCTGCAGGCGCATGCCCGGGCCCGCAGGTGCATGCCAGTGCCCGCAGGTGCATGCGGCGGCCCGCAGGTGCATGCCGTGGCCCGCAGGTGCATGCCAGTGCCCGCAGGTGCATGCCAGTGCCCGCAGGTGCATGCCGGGGCCCGCAGGTGCCTGCCCCGGCCCGCAGGTGCCTGCCCCGGCCCGCAGGTGCATGCCGGGGCATGCAGGCTCGACCGCGGAGCACCGGCGGTCGCCGGTGCGGCTCGATCCTGGCGCACCGCCGGCCCGGGGAGCCGCCCTGGCGCACCGCCGGCCCGGGAGCCGCGCGCTCGGTGCGCGCGGGCCACCCGCCCGTCCCGAGGTGGGAAACCACCCGCCCGTCCCGAGGTCGGAAACGACAGAGAGTATCGCGGCGCCCGGCGGCGTCGCGACAGGGAAGCTACGTCGGTATCCTGCTATCGCGTCGAATCCGTAATGCTGCTCTCTAAACGATCCACTCGACCTACGAGAGCTGTTTGGCAGGCGACAAATCGGAACCGGCGAATGGGCGGCAGATGGGGTAGCGGGCAGATCGTGGGGCTGCCCTCGACTCAGCTCGCGTGGAGGCGTCCTCTCGCGCTGGCCGCCTGACGTCGTTGGGCGCACCTCGAGAGGCGCCGTCCTCGTCGATCCAGCCGCTCGGGCGCGCCGCCCGGAGGCGCGGCCGCGCCCGTGGAGCTACGCCCGAATGCGGTGTCCGCCCTCGCCTCGAAGCGCGGTCGAAAACGTGCTGTGCATTCGTCCACGCTCGTCCAGGGGCGTCCTGGATGTCGCGGGGAGCGCACATCGGCTTGCGTCATCCCGCAATCGATTGCGCTTCGATTGCCGCCGTGCCAACCCAAATGGCAGAGACGCGCCCAGCCGCTCGGCTGAAAAGGCAGCGAGATAGTCGGTCTCGTCGGCGATGCAGCAGGAGGGGAAGAAAACACGCAACGCTGGCGTGCAACTTGCGACTCCTCGCGACAGACGCCCACGTTGAATGCGCCCGGCGCTGCCGAGGCGACACCGTGGAACCATTCGTTCCTCATGAAACCAAGGTTGGGAAGAGCCATGATCGATCAACGACGAGCGTTCAACCGCAGGCACTTCTTGCAAGGGATGACCCAGCTCGCCGCGGTGGCCGCCGCGGCGCCCGCGCTCGGCTCGGACCCGTGGAGAGGCACCCCCTGCACCACGCTCACCCCGGGGCGGCCCGAGGACGTGAGCATGAGCTCCGAACGGCTCGAGGACGTGTTCGCACGGATACAACGCCGGGTGAGGGACGGTCTGTTCCCCGGCGCCACGGCGCTGGTCGCGCGGCACGGGGTCGTCGTCGGACACCGGGCCTTCGGCAGCAAGGTCGCCGGCGCCGACGAGCCGGTGACGCTCGATACGATCTTCGACCTGCAATCGATGACCAAGGTGCTCTCGACGGCCGCGTCGGCGCTCGCCCTCGTGCAGGAGGGGGTGATCCAGCTGAGCGATCCGGTGGCCAGCTACCTGCCGGAGTTCGCCGCCAACGGAAAGGGGGGCATCTCCGTCTACGACATGCTCCGTTACTCGGCCGGTCTGCCGATGGACAACCAGTTCCTGGACGAGCCGGACGACGAGACCGTGTGGCGCCTCATGGCCGAGACGCCGCTCGAGTACCCGACAGGCACGTCGGTGCTTTACAGCGATCTCACGTACCGCCTCCTCGGGCGCATGATCGAGGCCGCAGCGGGGGACGATCTGGACGCCGTCGCGCGCGCCCGCGTCTGGGAGCCGCTCGGCATGAACGACACGATGTACAACCCGCCCCCGGCGCTCCTCGAGCGCATCGCGGCCACGGGGTACTCGCCCCTCCGGGGCTACGTCGTCCGCGGCGAGGTACAGGACGAGCAGGACTTCGCGCTGGGCGGCATCACCGGGTGTGACGGCGTCTTCTCCACGGCGATGGACATCGCGGTGTTCTGCCAGATGATCATGAACGGCGGCGCCTACGGGGGCGCCGAGGTCCTGCGGCCCGACCTCGTGCGAAAGATGAAGAAGAACAACACGCCCCAGGTGACGGCGGCGGCGACCGACACCTCGCCCATCAACAACCTGCTCCTCACCCCGAAGGGCCTCGGCTGGGAGCTCTGGACGAGGCGCTTCTCGAACGGCGGCATGCGCCTGTCGCCGCGCGCGTACGGCAAGGCGGGCGGCGCCGGGACGTTCGTGTGGGTCGACCCGGATCTCCAGATCATCGGCGTCCTGCTGACCAACCACGGCCTGCCGCAGCCGTTCGACGAGATCGGCTGGAACCGGATGCTCGACAATATCGGCTGCGCCGAGTTCTTCGACGGCATCATCAACGCGGTGCACGGCTGAGCGCCCCGCGGGCGCGCCGGGCGATCGTCAGTCCGGGTCGAGCGCGTAGACGGTCGTGGTCGTCTTGCGCCCGGTGAGGTTGCGCTCGCCCAGCGCGCGCAGGAGGAAGGCGTCGCCGGCGAGGGACCGGGTCGCCTCCGAGACCAGCACCTGGTTCGGCGCCGCGATCGCCTCGAGCCGCGAGGCGACGTTCACCACGTCGCCGATCACCGTGTACTCCATCCGCTTGTCGGAGCCGACGTTGCCGACGATCGCCTCTCCGGAGTTCACGCCGATGCCGAGGCGGACCTCGACGTCGTATCGCTCGCGCCACTCCTCGTTCGCCGTCTCGAGGAAGCGCATCATGTCCTCCGCGGCCGCGAGCGCGCGCCGCGCGTGATCGGCCTGCGCGAGCGGGGCGCCCCAGACGGCCATGACGCAGTCGCCGATGAACTTGTCGACCGTGCCCCCGTGCCGGAACACGATCTCGGTGAGCATCGAGAAGAGCTCGTTGAGGAGGGCGACCATGCGCTCGGCGTCGCGCGACTCGGCGAGCGGCGTGAAGCCGACAACGTCGGCGAAGAGCACCGACACCGCCGCCCGCTTGCCGCCGAGCGCGAGCGGGTGCTCGCCCCGCACGATCGCGTCGACGACGGCCTTGTCCATGAACCGGCCGAGATCGCCGCGGAGCTTCGCCTCCCGCGCGATCTCGGCCTCCCCCTGCTCGAGATCCGCGGCCATGCGGCCGAGCGAGGCGGCGAGCTCGCCGATCTCGTCGCGCCGCCCTCGGAGCCCGTCGCCGAGCGCGATCTCGCGCCAGCGCCGGGCGCCGATGAGCCGCGCCTGCGCGACGAGGTGGAGGACCGGGCGCGTCACGTGGCGGGCGGTGAAGACCGCGAGGACGAGCGCGAGGGCGAGCGCGCCCGCGGCGACCCCGAGGCCGCGGCGCCGCATCTCGTCGAGCGCGGCGAAGGCCACCGGCTCCGGGCGCCAGATCGCGACCGCCCAGCCGAGGTCGGGGAGCGTCTCGATGGCGCCGATCATCCGCTGGCCGCCCTCGTCGTGCGGGCCGAGCACGCTGATCTTGTCGGTCCACACCGCGCCCGGCGGGAGCTTGCCCCAGAGCGGCAGGGCCGAGACGTCGGCGCCCGGCGCCGCGCCCGGCACGCCGAACGCCGCGATCGCCCGGCGATCGTGGCCCGCGATGAGCAGGCGCACCTCGCGGCCGCCGAAGCGGCGCGCGGCGATCGCCGCGAGATCGCGCCCGAGCGCGTCGAGCGCCACCTCCGCGACCACGTAGCCGGCAGGGCCGGCCGCGGAAGGCGGCGCCGCGCCGGCCGCACCCACGTCTCCCGGAGACCGCACGCGGGCCACGAGCAGGCCCCGCGCCGGACCGACCACGCCGAAGCCGACCCCGCGCTCGTCCGCGAGCCGGCGCAGCGCGGCCGGCGCCGCGGGGACGTCGGCGCCGGACGAGGCCTTGCGGATCACGGTGCCGATCCCCGCGGCGGGCACCTCGAGCCGCACCGCGTCGACCAGCGCGCGCGTCGCGACCAGGGCGCGCACCGACGCGACCGCATCCTCGTCCCGGATCGCGCCGCCCGCGGCATGACCGAAGATGGCCGCCGCCGCGACGACGTCGCTCTCGACGTCCCGGACGAGCTGGATCGAGACCGAGGCCACCTCGGAGAGGATCGCCGCCTGCAAGGCCTCCTCGGACGTCCGCACGGCGCGCCGGTTCACGTCCGCGAGGAGCGTCACGGCGACGGCCACGGGGCCGAGCGCGATCCCGGCGAACAGCGCGATCGCCTTCGCCTTGAGCGAGAGCGCCCTCACGCGGCGCCCCCGGCGCGCGCCCGGCGGCGCGCCCGGCCGCGCGCCGGGTCACTCAAGGGGGCCGTCCTTCCAGCCGGCCGCGCCCTCGTCCGTGCGCTTGCGGATCTGGAACTCCACCCGGCGGTTCCTGGCCCGGCCGTCGGCGGTGCGGTTGTCGGCGATGGGCCGGCGCGCGCCGAAGCCGCGCGCCTCGAGGCGGCGGGCGTCGATGCCGTGCGCGGTCAGCCACGCGACCACGGCGAGCGCGCGGCGCTGCGAGAGCCGCAGGTTCGCCTGGTCGGCGCCCTGGTTGTCGGTGTGGCCGTCGACCGCGACCCGGGCGATCTCGGGGTGCTCCTCGAGGACCGCCGCGACCTCGCCGAGCAGCTCGAAGCTCTCCGGCTCGATCTCGGCCCTGCCGGTCGGGAACTGGACCTGCTGCAGGATGACGATCTGCGAGCCCTCGATGCGCACCGCGAACGGGCAGCCGTGCGTCGCGCGGTCCTCGCTCGGCTTGCCGCGCTCGTAGGGGCACGCGTCCGCCGCGTTGGGGATGCCGTCGCCGTCCGTGTCCGCAGGGCAGCCGTGCCGCGACGTCGGCCGGGCCCCCGCGCCCCCGGGCGCGCCGTCGGCCGCGGCGCTGCTCACCCCCGGCTCGTCCGGGCAGCGATCGTCGACGTCGTAGATCCCGTCGTCGTCCCGATCCGGCGGGCAACCGCGCCGGAACGCCTGCCGGGCCCCCGCCGCCGCGGCCGGCGGGCGCGCCTCGCCGATGACCCGGGGGCACGCGTCCTCCGCGTCGGGGACCGAGTCCCCGTCGAGATCGGCGACCGGCGCCGGCGCCCGCGCGGCGCCGCGGCCGCCGCCCGCGCCCGCAGGCGCGCCCGCGGGGGCCCGAGGCGCGGCCGAGGACGGCGCCGGCACGACGTCCGCGGCGACGCCGAGCGCCGCGAAGAAGCGCGCCTTGGGCGTGCCGGGCAGCCGCCCGAAGCCGGGGCCGGCGCCCGCGTCCACCGTGAGCGGGCCGAGCGACCAGCGCGCGGTGAGCAGCAGCTCCGCCCCGGCGCGCCCCGGCACCCGGAGCGCCGACGCCTCGCCGGCGGCCGCCCACACGGAGAGCTCCGACCCGAGCTGCAGCGGGCCTTTGCGGACGCCGGCGCCCGCGGCGAAGAAGACCTCGCTCCCCGTGAGGCTGTCCGCCGAGGCCGGCTGAAACCGGCCCCCCGCCGAGGCCGACCAGCGAAAGCCCGGGTGCTCCGCCCCCACGATCACCCTCGGCGCGTAGCGCGCGGCGCCCGCGCCGGCGAAGGCCGACGCGTCGCCGGTCGGCAGCCAGACCGAGAGCCCGAGCGCCGCCGCCGGCCAGAGCCCCTCCTGGGGCAGGAGCGTCACCCGGCCGCCCACCTGGAGATCGGCGAGCGCGGCGCCGCCGCCGGGCGCCGTGACGCGGACGTCCGCCAGCGCGCCGGACGCGCCGCCCTGATCCAGCACGAACGGCGCGTCGAGGTCGAGCTTGACCCGCCCGAAGAGCTCCACGCTCGCGAGCGCGTGCAGGATTGCCTGGCGGTCCACCCACGCGACCGCGCCGGCGGGCGCCGTCCCGCGCAGGCTGAGCGGTTGATGAGAATAGGAAAACAGCAGTCCGACCGCCGGCCGGAGCTCGCCCGATACGCCGGCAGAAGGGACAGTGGTTAGCCCGTCGCCCGCGGGCGCGGGAGCGAGCCTGTCGAGCGCGGTGGCCTCCTGCGCCGCGGCCGGCATGGAAGCCGAGGCGGCCGCGACGAGCAGCGGGGAGGCCAGGAGGGGCGCGATGGCGCGCGCCGACCAAAACGCCATCGGTCTGCTCGTATCCCATTGCCTGGTCTCTTGCAACGCCGATCTCGATCCGGTAGCGTGCCGCGGGCGTGGCATCGTCAAGTGGCCAGTCCGTCGCTATCGCGGTGCTCCTCGGCTGCGCCAGCCACGTTGGTTTCGTCGGCGCGGCGAGCGCCAAAGAGCCCACGCCGGGATATCCAGAGGCGGTCATCCAATGGGGCGTGCAGCGCGGAGAGACGTGCGACCACATCGCAGAGGTCCTCTACGGCTCGTCCAGGCATGTTGGGTTGATCCAGCGATATAACCGCGTCGCGTGCGGCCCGGGCACGGCGCTCGCGGAGGGCCTCACGCTGGTGCTCCCCGCCGAGGTGACGTCCATCCCCGACGCGAAGATCCGGTCGATGCACCCGGACGTGCGCGCGCGGGCGGCGGGCGGCGGGTGGGCGCCCGCGGCGCCGGGGATGCCCCTCGTCGCGAACTCGAGCGTCAACACGCTCGATGAGGGGCGGGCAGACATCGAGTTTGTGGATCGGACTCGCGTGCTGCTCGCGCCCAATACGCTCGTCGTCATCTACGGTACGGCGAGCCGAACGCGGGTATCGAAGACGCCGCCCGCGGCCGTGGAGCTCGCGGACGGCGAGGTGAAGGCCGCGCTCGCCGCGCTGCGCGGCCAGTCGGTCGAGGTCGCCGCGGGCGGCGGCGGCCGGGTGAGCGCGTCGTCGCGGGACACCGTGGTGCAGCGGCGCGGGGAGCGGACGACGGTCGCCGTGTTCGACGGCAAGGCGGGGGTCAGCTCGGGCGGCGTCTCCGTCGTGGTCCCGAAGGACCATGGCACCCGCTTCTCGGACAGGGCGCCGCCCGCGCGCCCGCGGCCGCTGCCGCCGCCGCCCGAGTGGACGACCGCGGACGCCGCGCCGATCGCGCTCGCCCCGGCGGGGCTCGGCGTGCTGTCGGCGTCGTGGAAGCCGGCGCCCGGGGCGGCCGGCTACCGCGTCGAGGTCGCGCGCGACCCGGAGCTCAACGACCTCGTCGTCCGCGAGGAGGTGAAGCCGGACGTCGTGTCCTTCCGCGCGGAGAAGATGCCGGCCGGCGCCTATTTCCTCCGGGTCCGGGTCATCGATCGGGAGGAGTACCTGGGCGTCGGCGCGGTGCGCCGGTTCCACCTCGTCGCCGCGCGGGTCTCCGGGGGCGTCGCCCCGGCGGCGCGGGAGATCACCGCGAACCCGTACGGGATCGTCGAGCTCACGCCGTCGCCCGCGCTCGAGCTCTCGCTCGACGACGGGCCGTTCGGCCCCATCCCCGAGCGCATCGACCTCCTCCAGCGCGCCCCGCGCGCGCTGCGGCTGCGCGAGCGGGGCAGCGCCGCGGCGGAGCGCCGGCCCGACGCGGTGACGTCGCTCCCGGTCCGGTACACGGCGGTGGGCGCGTCGATCCAGGCGGCGCGGGTGGCGACCGCGGGCGGGCAGGCGCTCGAGGCCCGGGTGGCGCTCGACGGGGTCGCGGGGGTCGACGTCGCGCGGCGGGTGGCGCCGCGGATCGTCGCCCACCTGCCGGGCGGGGTGCGCTCCGCCGCGCTGACCGGCGGCGGGCAGGGCGGCGCGCTGACCGCGCGGATCCCGCTGCCCCCGGAGTCGACGCGCCCCGGCGAGCCGCTGCGCGTCCGGCTCGACGTCGCGGACGGCCGCGGCGGCGTGCTCGGCACGAGCGACGTCGAGCTGCCGTCCGCGCCGGGGCCGGCGCGCGCGGTGCTGCCGCCGCCGCCGGCCGCGCCCGTGCTGGGCGCGTACCTCCCGCTCCTGCCGGTGACCGCGGCGGCGGACGCGCTCTGGCTCGGGCCCACGCCGCCCGCCGTGGTGGCCGTGGGCGCGGCCGCGGTGCGCGCCGGCGGCGGCTGGGTCGCGGCGGGGCAGGTGCGCGCGAGCGGCGCCGTCGGGCCGCTGGGGCTCGACGCCGCGCTGCGCTCGAACCCCGCCGGCGACGGCGAGGGGGCGGGCAGCGCCGGCTGGCTCGGCGCGCGCTTCCGGGCCGTGCGCCTCGATCGCTCGGCGCTCGAGCTCGGCCCCACGCTCCGCCTGGGCGTGCCCCTGGCCGACGGGGGCCCGCCGGTCCGCATCGAGCCCGGGGTCGCGCTCGGCGGCGCGGCGGGCCGGCTCACGTGGGTGGTCGACGCGGGCCTCCGCATCCGCGCGGGGGGCGGCGGGGAGGGCGCGGCGGGCGGCGAGGGCGGCACGGCGGGCGGCGAGGGCGGCGCGGCGGGCGCCGAGGGCGGCGCAGCGGGCGCCGAGGGCGTCGGCGCGCCGGCCGCGCCGCCGTCGCAGGGCTTCCTGCTGGCGGGCGCGGCGGCCGACGCGGCGCCGTGGCTCCGGCTGCACGGCGCGCTGGATCTGCACCTCGTCCACCGCGACGACGGGGCGAACGACGTGCTCGGCGGGCTGTCGGCGGGCGCGGAGGCGGGCGGCGCGCTGTTCGGGGCGCTGTCCGTGCGGGTGAGCCCGTGGCGCGAGGCGGGCGAGGGCCCGGTGACGGCGCAGATCGCGGTGGGCTTCCGCGAGGCGCCGCCGTGAGCGGCGGCGACGGCGCGCGCAGGCCGCCGGACGGGGAGCCCGACCGCACCGTGCTGAAGGGCGCGCGCGCGCCGGACACCCAGCTGGCGCCCGACCCGCACCAGCGCACCGGCCGCCTGGCCGGCGCGGAGACGCTCCCCTCGGACGTGCCGGAGGCCGGCCCGCCGCAGCGCGCCGGCGTCGGGCGGGTCCTCGGCGGCAAGTACAACCTCGTGCGGCTGCTCGGCGCGGGCGGGATGGGGGAGGTCTACGAGGCGGAGCACGTCCTGCTCGGCGTCCCGGTCGCGGTCAAGACGATGCACCCGCACATCGCGCTGCTCCCGGAGAGCCGGCGGCGGTTCTTCCGCGAGGCGCGCGCCGCCTCGCGCCTCGTGCACCGCAACGTGGTCAAGGTGCTCGACCTCGGGGGCGACGAGGACGACGAGGGCGGGCAGGTCTACCTCGTGATGGAGCTGCTCAAGGGGCAGTCGCTCGCCGCGCGGCTCCGGGCGTCGCGCGAGCTCATGGACCTCGCGGAGGTGGCGGAGATCTTCGGGGACATCCTCGACGGCGTGGGCGCCGCGCACGCGTGCGGCATCGTGCACCGCGATCTCAAGCCGGAGAACGTGCTGCTGGCCGAGCAGGACGGGCAGCGCGTCGCCAAGGTCGTCGACTTCGGCCTGGCGCACCTCGACGACCCGCTCGACGCCGGCCCGACGCTCACCTCGAACGACATGGTCGCGGGCACGCCCGAGTACATGAGCCCCGAGCAGTGCCGCTCGCTGGCCGTGGGCCCGAGCACCGATCTCTACGCGTGCGGCTGTATCCTTACCGTGCTCTTGCAGGGGTCGCCGCCGTTCACCGGTCTTCCGGCGATCGAGCTCATGGCGATGCACATGTTCTCGATCCCGCCGCCGCTGGCTCGACCGCCCGGGGCGCCGCCGGTCCCGCCGCTCCTGGAGCGGCTCCGGCTGGACCTCCTGGCGAAGCTGCCCGAGCGGCGGCCGGAGAGCGCCGCGGCGGCGCGGGCGCGGCTCGACGAGGCGATGTCGCGGGAGGCGGAGGCGCGCCGGCTGCCCGAGCGCAAGGCGGACGTGCCGCTCGGGGAGCGGGGCGAGCGCGCGCCGCCGTGGCCGGCTGGCGAGACGGCGCGGCTCGCGCCCGTCCCGGAGCACGCCGTCGGGCTGATCCGGCTCGCGCCGGCGGGCCAGGGGCTCAGCGAGGCGTGCGAGATCGGGCTCGACGCGCAGCGGATCCACCTCACCGAGGTGGCCGACGCCGCCGCGCTCGTCGCGTCGGGGCTCGGGGTGGCCGTGATCGACGCGGGCGCGGACGTGGAGGCGGCGTGCGCGCTGCTCGAGGCGCTCGGCCGCGCGGCGCCCGGCGTGCGGGCCGTCGTGTGCGCGGCGGGGCTCTCCTCGGACCGGATGAACGCCCTCGTCGCGGCGGGCGCCGCGGACGTGGTGCGCTACCCGGTCGCGCCGGACGTGCTGTCGCGCAAGATCGCGCGGGTCGTGCGCCGGGGGCGCTAGCGCGCCGCTCATGCCGAAATTCGGCAAAGAATCGATTCATGGCGAAGTGGGCCGCAAGGGCGCAAGGGCGCAAGGGGCGCGGGGTGGAGCAGAATAAAATTCCATCTCTGTCCCCTTGTGCCTTTTGCACCCTTGCGGTCTCTCCTCTTGCAGCATGGTCCCGCGATTGCCCATGCCGAGTGGCCGGGGCCCACGCGGAGCGCGGAGGCAGGGGCGAGTTGGATGGCGTGCCGGGCTCAGCAAGCGAGCGCGCTGGCTGGGTGAATTTGTGAATGCTCACAGCAGCGCGTACCTCGCTCGCCGAGCGGCGGGCTGGTCGATCGACGTTGACATCCGGTATGTGAACGCTCACAGTGTCGAGCGGTCGTCATGCTTTTGCTTCGTTCCGGATGGGCCGTCATGCGCATCCAGGAGACGGTCATGAAGTAGCGAGCGGTCATGTCGCTCGCGGCTGGGATCGCGGTCCTGGCCAGCGGCGACCCTCGTTGCAGCAACGATCCCAGCGGTGGCGGGACCCCGGTGCCGTGGCAGCGGCGGGAACCCCGGAAGCGACCCGACATCTCCCGTTCAGCAGCAGGCCTCTCCCGGGGGCCGCACGATGAACATCAGGTCGTGTCGTACGGCAACGTCAGCCGTCCATCTCACGCCAGCTTTTCGAGCGAGCTCGCATGCCGAGCGCGGTCGGCGCGGCCGCTGATCGCAGGCGATCTTCAACGAGATCCGCACGAGATTCGCACGAGCTTCGCGCGCCTGGCGCGCCGGGCGATCGCGCCCGTCGAGGACTCGGCCCCATGTCGGCGTCGAGTTGCCATCATGACTCCGCATCTGAGCTTATCGCACCTTTGTGAGGATCAGGCCCGCTCGCGATGCACAATCGGCTTGACGGGCATGCCAGCTCGGAACAATAGATACCCTCATCGTGTTGCCTGGCGCACGCGATATGAACTTATCCACTCTGCGCGGCAATGGCCAGCGCGGCGGCCCGCTCGGGAGCCTTGGGCGCGCGGCGAGCGACCTCGACCCACGCGAGGGCACCGCTGAGCAGTGAGAAGATTCCAGTTTCACTTACTTAAGAGGACGAGGAGAAATAGATGAGGTTCGGAACCAGGCAGAGCTTGCTTGCGGCGGCGGCGGGCGTCCTCGCCGTGTCGTGCGTCGTCGGTCCCGAGGGGGCGTACGACGCCGAGATCGAGGAGAACGGCTCACTCGAGGGCGCCATCACGGTCGATACGAACGCGGTCTACACGATCGTCGGCGTCCAGAGTGGAAAATGCGTGCAGGTGGCTGGCGGCAGCACCGCGGATGCGGCGGCCATCCAGATCGCCAGCTGCAACGGCTCGACGCGGCAACAGTTCCGCATGGAATCGGCGGGTGGCGGCTACTATCGCATCCGCAACGTCAACAGCAACCGCTGCATGGACGTCACGGGCGCCTCCACCGGCGACGGCGCCGCCGTCCAGCAATACTCCTGCTGGACCGGGCAAAACCAGCAGTGGTCGTTCACGGACGTCGCCAGCGGCGTCGTGCGCATCACCGCGCGCCACAGCGGCAAGTCCCTGGACGTCTACGGCCGCGGCACCGCGGACGGCACCGCCGTGATCCAATGGGCGTCGAACGGCGGCACCAATCAGCAATTCCGACTCACGCCCGTGGGCTCGGGAACCGGCGGCTCCAGCAGCTCCAGCAGCTCCAGCAGCTCCAGCGGTACCGGCGGCACCGGCGGTACCGGCGGTACCGGTGGCAGCGGCGGCTCCGGCGGCGGCGGCGGCTCCGGTGGCGGGGGCGGCACCGGCGGTACGTGCACCGCGTCACGACCGGCGGGTCGAAACGTGTCGGGGAGCGGCCCTCATCAGGTGGTCGTCGAGACGAATGCAGACCCGGGCATCAACCAGGGCACCATCTTCCGTCCGGCGGATCTCAGCGGAAACACCAAGTATCCGATCTTCGTCTGGGGGCAGGGCGGATGCTCGCGAGACGGGCTCGCGAATCAAGCGGCCATGGCCGAAATCGCCTCGCATGGCTACTTCGTGGTGGCGGACGGGACGCCGGGAAACACGCTGCCCAACCGCGACCTCGGGAGCGGAGGCGACGTGCTGCGCGGCTACGTCGACTGGGTGATCGCCCAGAATGAGAAGCCTTGCAGCGCCTACTACCAGAAAATCGAGACCACGAAGGTCGCCGCGAACGGCTTCTCCTGCGGCGGCTTGATGGCGGCGGGGACCGCTGCAGACCCCAGGATGACGACCTGGGGACACACGAGCAGCGGCTCTTTCTCGGCGAATCAGTCGTTCTACAACTCGATTCATACACCCGTGCTGATCGTCACCGGCACCGCGGACAGCCTGGGCGCGAACCAGAACGGCGCGAGGGACTTCCAGAACATCGCCGCCCTCGGTGATATCCCGGTCATGATGTTCGCCAAGGTCGGCGCGGATCACGGGGGCGATCTGTGGGCCCGGAACGGCGGCGAGTTCACTCAGGTCAACCTGGCGTGGCTCAACTGGTGGCTCAAGGGCGACGAATCGGCCACCGGCAAGGGCATGCTCGTCGGCCCGAACTGCCGCTTCTGCAACGACAGGACCTGGCAGATCTCTTCTGCCAATCTGCCCTAGAGTGGCTCCGCGCTCAAACCGCCTTGCTCCGAGGAGCAGGGCGGTTTGACCGACCCTGGCGCGCGCAGAGCGAACCTATCCACCCTGCGCGCGTCTCCACATTCATCCGCAGCGGCAGTGGCCGGCGCGGCGGCCCGCTCGGGGGCCTTGAGCACGCGGCGAGCGACCCCGACCCACGCGAGGGCAGCGTCGAGCAGGGAGAAGACGGCAGTTTCACTCACTTGACAGGACGAGGAGGACAAGATGAGGTTCGGAACCAAGCAGGGCTTGATTGCGGCGGCGACGGGCGTCCTCGCCGTGTCGTGCGTCGTCGGCCCCGACGGGGCGTACGACGCCGAGATCGAGGAGAACGGCTCGCTCGAGGGCGCCATCACGGTCGATACGAACGCGGTCTACACGATCGTCGGCGTCCAGAGCGGGAAATGCGTGCAGGTGGCCGGCGGCAGCACCGCGGATGGAGCGGCCATCCAGATCGCCAGCTGCAACGGCTCGACGCGGCAACAGTTCCGCATGGAATCGGCGGGCGGCGGCTACTATCGCATCCGCAACGTCAACAGCAACCGCTGCATGGACGTCACGGGCGCCTCCACCGGCGACGGCGCCACCGTCCAGCAATACTCCTGCTGGACCGGGCAAAACCAGCAATGGTCGTTCACGGACGTCGCCAGCGGCGTCGTGCGCATCACCGCGCGCCACAGCGGCAAGTCCCTGGACGTCTACGGCCGCGGCACCGCGGACGGCACCGCCGTGATCCAATGGGCGTCGAACGGCGGCACCAATCAGCAATTCCGACTCACGCCCGTGGGCTCGGGAACCGGCAGCACCAGCAGCTCCAGCAGCTCCAGCGGCACCGGCGGCACCGGCGGTACCGGCGGCAGCGGTGGCAGCGGCGGCTCCGGCGGCGGCGGCGGCTCCGGTGGCGGCGGCAGCACCGGCGGCACGCGCAGCGCCGGCTGTGGCATTCCCACCTCCCTCGCCAGCGGTAACCGCACCATCAACGTCAACGGCACCACGCGCCAGTACGTGCTCGACATTCCGGCGAACTACGACCCGAACAAGGCGTATCGGCTGGTGTTCGGCTGGCACTGGCGCGGCGGATCGGCCAATGACGTCGTGAACAACGGGTACTATGGGCTCAAGGCGCTGGCGAACGGCAGCGCGATCTTCGTCTCGCCGAACGGCATCGACAACGGCTGGGCCAACACGAACGGGCGCGACATCGCCTTCGCCCGCGCCATGGTCGATCACCTCAAAGCCAACCTGTGCGTCGACACGAGCCGCGTCTTCTCGACCGGGTGGAGCTTCGGGGGGATGATGTCGAACGCGCTCGGCTGTGACATGCCCGATGTCTTCCGGGCCATCGCGCCGATGTCCGGCGCCCTCTACAGCGGCTGCAACCAGTCCAACACCCAGCCCGTCGCCGTCTGGATGTCGCACGGCGTGTCCGACAGCGTCGTCCCCATCTCGGCCGGGAGGGCGGCGCTCGACGTCTTCGTGCGCAAGAACGGCTGCAGCACCGAGACGAGCCCCGTGGGCCCCAGCTCGTGCGTGGCCTATCAAGGGTGCCGGGATGGATACCCGGTGCACCGCTGCGAGTTTGCCGGTGACCACCAGCAGCCGAGCTTCGCGAGCTCGGCGATCTGGAACTTCTTCTCGCAGTTCTGACCTCGCGCCCCGCCGACCGAACGATCGCAGAGCGGCGGTCACCCGCACAGGAGACGGGCCCAGATCGGCGTTTTCGGCGCGCAAGCGCACTCCAGTGCGCTGAGCACCGAAAACGTCGAGATGGGCCCGTATCCGAAGCGGGTGACCGCCGCTCTAGGCGCTGCGCGCGTACTGGCCGGGCGTCGTGCCGACGATGCGCCGGAAGTGCCGGTTGAGCTGGCTCTGGTCGTAGAGGCCGACCTGCGGGGCGACGTCGCGCGGCTTCACGCCGGCGGCGAGCATCTCCTTCGCGCGCATGATCCGCAGCCGCGTCAGGTACGCGTACGGAGACATGCCGACCTGCGCGCGAAACGCGCGGCTCAGGTGGTACTTGTCGAGGCCGGCGTGCGCGGCGAGGTCGTCGAGCGTCACCGGCTCGGCGAGCCGCTCTCGCAGGAGCTCGATCGCGCGGCGCACCGGTCGCGTGTGCTCGCGCTGCGCGTCGCCGAGCGCCGCGAGCGCGGCGATCGCCTCGGCGACCGCGGCCTCGATCTCGAGGCGATCGGCGCCGGCGCGCACCGCGTGATGCAGGCGGTGGAACGCCGCGCCCCGCGCGTCATCAGCGGCGAGCTGTGTATGGACGTAGACCTTGCCGATCGCGCTCTCGACCATCTGCGCCGAGAGCGTGACGCACTGGCCCGTGCCCGGGCCGTCGCGCGAGACGTCGCGGTGCACGTCGCCGGGCTGCAGGATCTGCAGCGAGCCCGGGCCACAGCTCCACACCTTCCCGCGGCTCCACCACTCCGAGCGCCCGGCCTCGATGCGACCGATCGCGTACGTTTCCTTCATGCCGGCGTAGAGCTCGTCGGTCGACCAGCGCGTGGCGCGCACGCCGGGCACGGGGACAGGGAGGAGGTCGGCACGGGTCGTCACGCCCCCATTCTACGACCGCCGCGCCCCCTCGGCTTGGGCATTCTTGGCCGCCGGCTTGGGCGTTCTTGGCCGCCGGGTTGGGCGTCCTTGGCCGCCGGCTTGGGCGTTCTTGGCGCCCTCTCGACCGGCCAAGAATCGCCAAGGCAGCGCTCGCGGAGGTCGCTATCCAGGGGACATGAACGACAAACCCGTCGCCCTCGTCACGGGGGCCAACAAAGGTATCGGCCACGCGATCGCGAAGGAGCTCGCGGCGCGCGGCCACACGGTGCTCATCGGCGCGCGCGACCTCGCGCGCGGCGAGGCCGCGGCGAAGCAGATCGCGGGCGATGCGCGCGCGATCGCGATCGACGTCACGAACGCCGACTCGATCGCGGCCGCCGCAGCGCGGATCCGCCGCGAGCTCGGCCGGCTCGACGTCCTCGTCAACAACGCTGGCATCGCCAAGGGCAGCGCGCAGAGCGGGGTCACGGTCGAGGAGATCTCCCGGAGCGGGAGGCCGAGCGTGGCCTCGCTCGCCGACGTGCGCGAGGTGTTCGAGACCAACGTGTTCGGCGTGATCGCCGTGACCCAGGCGATGCTGCCGCTCCTCCGAGAGGCGCCTGCCGGGCGGATCGTCAACGTGTCGAGCAGCCTCGGCTCGCTGACCGTGATGAGCGATCCCGCCACGCCGTACCGCGGCGTCGGCGGCGTCGCGTACAGCCCGTCGAAGACCGCGCTCAACGCGGTGACGATCGCGTTCGCGCACGAGCTCGCCGGCACCCCGATCAAGGTCAACGCGGTGTGCCCCGGCTACGTCGCGACCGATCTCAACAACCACAGCGGGACGCGCACCGTCGCCGAAGGCGCGCGCCAGCCGGTGCGGCTCGCGCTGCTCGGCCCCGACGGACCGACTGGCACCTTCTCGGACGACGCAGGGCCGATCCCCTGGTAAGGCGCTCACGGGGCGGGCGGCGGGAGCCACCCGGCCGCTGCGACGTCCAAGGCGGGAGGACTGCGACGGGCGTACGCGCTCAGGGGGGCGTCTGCCGGCCGGCCTCGGGAGCCACGCTCGCTCGCTATCATCGGGGATCAACACCGTGGTACAGTGGGTCAGGAGCCCGACGCCGATGCAGGATCGCCGAGACGAACGAACAGGGCCTGTCCCCTCCGACGCCGAGAAGAGCTGGGATCAGCGGATACTCGAAAGAGTCCCCTCCGGCGTTGATACATCGCTCATCGCCGAGAACCTGCGCTTGACGCCCACCGAGAGAGTCGAGCGGATGCGGAAGGCGCTGGAGTTCATCGAGGAAGCGAAGGCAGCCCATGGTCACCGACTTTCGGCGCGTCGTTGAAGCGCTCGTCGGTGAGCATGTCGATTCGTGATCATCGGCGGGCTCGCGCTGGTAATAAGGCTCGAGCCGCACGACGAATGACATCGGTATGTGCTACGCGCGCGCGTTAGGACTTGCGGCGCCTCGCGCGATCCCTGGCTACGTTCCATCCTACGCTTCGCGGGTTTCCTCCCGAGTTGCCCTTCTTCTGGGATGAGCAAACGTTGTGGAGCGGGCTCAACTTCACGCTGAGCACGGATATCGGAGCCATAGACCTGCTGGGCGATGTGCCCGGAGTGGGTAGCTTCGACGACGTTGTGAAGGGGTCGGAGGAAATCCAGCTCTACGGCTCCGCGGTTCGAATCCTGGGGCTGGACGCCCTGGAGCGCGCCAAGCGCGCGGCCGGTCGCGCCAAAGATCTGCTCGACCTCGGTGAGATCGCTGCGATCCGCGCGCGCCGATCCCCCTGACACCGACCGACATCGACCTGCGAGAACGAAGCGACAGCCGGCTACCGCAACCTGGGTCGGGTCCCCCCGGCGTCGGGCCGCGCGTCCTCGGCACGGCCGCTCTCCCCTCGCTCGGTCTCGCGAGCGGGCAGCTCGGCAAGAGCCCGCCCGCCGGTGTGCAGCCCAGGCCCAGTGGCCTGCTCACCCGTGATCCCGGCCCTCCCCGCGTGGTGCAGTTTGGTCCGGTCGGCCCCGCGGCTCACCCTGGCCTCGCGCTTGTATCCGCTCCTCGCGTCGTCCAGCGTCGGGTCGGTTGGACCCGCGAGAGACCCGGGGGAGCTCATGGATTCATCGGTGAGCGCGCCGCTCTGCGGCCGCCTCTCGCTGCGCCCGCTCGCCGAGCGGCCGCGGTGCAGCATCGTCATTCCCTGTTACAACGAGGAGCGCTACATCGAGGACGTCCTCCGCTGCGCCCTGAAGCAGCGTTATCCTCCCGAGCTCCTCGAGATCTTCGTGGTCGACGGCGGCTCGAGCGACAGCACACGGGAGATCGTCGGCCGCATCGCGGCGGAGGAGCCGCGGGTGACGCTCCTCCACAACCCCGCCCGGATCCAGGCCGCGGCGATGAACATCGGCATTCGCCGCGCGCGAGGCGACGTGATCGTCCGGATGGACGCGCACGCCGATTACGCGGAAGACTACGTGGCCGCGTCGGTCGCCGCGCTCCGCAGGACCGGCGCGCTCAACGCGGGCGGCGCCGCGCGGCCGCGCTACCGCAACCGCTTTCAGCGGGCGCTCTGCGCGGCGCTCTCGAGCCCGCTCGGCGTGGGCGGCTCGGCCTACCGCGACCCCTCGCGCGAGGGCTTCGTCGAGTCGGTCTTCAACGGGGCTTTCCGGCGCGAGGCGTTCGAGATCGCCGGCCTCTACGACCCGGACGCGATCACCAACGAGGACGCCGAGCTCAACCAGCGCATCATCGAGGCCGGCGGCGCCGTCTACCTGTCCCGGGAGATCGTCGCGTACTACTACCCGCGATCGTCCCTGCCGTCGCTCGCGCGGCAGTACTTCGCCTATGGCAAGGGGCGCGCCCGCACCCTGCTCCGCCGCCGGAGGCTCCTGTCGCTCCGGCCGATGCTGCCGTTCTTCCTGGTGACCGCCGCCGCGCTGCTCGCCCTCGCCTCCGCCCTGCTGCCGTCCGTCCGACCCGCGCTCGCGCTCGCGTCGCTCGCGTACGCCGCGCTCGTGATCGCGGCGTCGCTCCGGCTCTCGCGGAGCGCCTCGCCCGGCGATTTCCCCTTGCTCTGCGCCATCTTCCCCACGATGCACGCGGCGCACGGGCTCGGGTTCTGGGCCGGCCTGCTCCGCGGCGCGCGCGAACGCGCTGGACGGCGCGCGGAGGGCCGCCTGCCGACGTCGTGACGCGCGAGGGCGCGCGGGGGCAGCCGCGCGCCGAGCGCGGCTGTCCCGGACTCCGCGGCTCGGGCCGCCGGGGGGCGCGTTGATCGGCCGGGCTCGCTTTGGTATGGTCGCGCGGTGAGCGCGCGCGGGACGTCGTTGACCTCGTTCTCCTCGGTCGCAGCCGAGCTCATCGAGCTGTCCCGCTGGTGCTACGAGCGCGGCTGGACGCCGGCCACGAGCGGCAACTTCTCCGCCCGGCTCGGCGAAGGCGCCATCGCGATCACCGCGTCCGGGCGGCCGAAGGGCGCGCTCGGCCCGTCGGACATCGTGGTCGTCAACGCGGACGGCCGCCTGGTCGGGCCGTCCGCCAGCCGCCCGTCGGCCGAGACGGCGCTGCACTGCCAGCTCTACCGGCGCTCCACCGCCATCGGCGCCGTCGCGCACACCCACTCGCGGGCCGCGACGGTGCTCTCGCGCCGGTGCGCGCAGGAGGGATACGTGACCCTCGCGGGCTACGAGGTGGCGAAGGCGCTCTCCGGGGTGACGACGCACGACCGCACGGTGCTCCTCCCCGTCTTCGTCAACACGCAGGACATCCGGAAGCTGGCCGAGGACGTCGAGGCGTTCATGTCGGCGCACCCGCCGGTGCACGGCTACCTCATCGCCGGCCACGGGCTCTACACCTGGGGTGCGGACATCGCGGACACGATCCGCCACATCGAGGCGCTCGAGTTCATGCTCGACTGCGCGCTGCTGGAAGGGAGCATCTCATGAGCCTACTGCGGGTGTACCGGGAGAGCGATCCGACGAAGGCCGAGGAATACACGACGTTGGAGGACATCGCCCGCGTCGCCGCCGCGTCGCAGATCCGCTTCGAGCGCTGGTCCGCCGAGCGCCCGCTGCCGCCCGCGGCGTCGCCGGAGCAGGTGCTCGAGGCGTACGCCGGCCCGGTGAAGCAGCTCTCCGAGGCGTGCGGGTTCGTCACGGCGGACGTGATCTCGGTCTCCCCGAGCACGCCGAACCACGCGGAGATCCGGCGGAAGTTCCTGGACGAGCACATCCACACCGAGGACGAGGCGCGCTTCTTCGTCGAGGGGCGCGGGCTGTTCTGCATCCATCAGGGGGAGCGCGTGCTCTCGTTCCTGGTCGAGAAGGGCGACCTCATCAGCGTTCCTGCCGGGACGCGGCACTGGTTCGACATGGGGCCTGCGCCGTCGTTCACCTGCATCCGGTGGTTCTCCGATCCGAAGGGGTGGGTCGCCGAGCACACCGGCTCGGACATCGCGTCGCGCTTCCCGAGGCTCGCGGCGTGAGCGCGGCGTCGATCCCCGCGCGCGCGGTGCTGGTCGACATCGAGGGGACCACGACGGACGTGCGCTTCGTCCACGAGACGCTGTTCTCGGTGGCGCGCCGGGACCTGGCCGCGTACGTGTCGGCGCACGCCGGGAGCCCCGAGGTCGAGGCGGCCCGGAGCGCGGTCGCGCGCGAGCGGGGCGCCCCCGCGCAGGCGGTGAGCGACGGCGAGCTCGCGGCGGCGCTGCGCGCGTGGATCGACGAGGACCGCAAGGAGACGGCGCTGAAGGCGCTGCAGGGGAAGATCTGGCGCAGCGCCTACGCGTCGGGCGGGCTGCGGAGCCACGTGTACGCGGACGTGGCGCCGGCGCTGCGGCGGTGGCGGGAGCTCGGGGCGACGCTCGCGGTGTTCAGCTCCGGGTCGGTCGAGGCGCAGAAGCTCCTGTTCCAGCACACGACGTCCGGGGACCTGACAGGGCTCTTCACGGCGTTCTTCGATACGACGACCGGGCCGAAGCGGGAGGCGGGCGCTTACCAGCGGATCGCGGAGGCGCTCGGGGTTCAGCCGGGAGAGGTGCTGTTCCTGTCCGACGTGACGGCGGAGCTCGACGCGGCGGCGGCGGCGGGGATGCGCACGGTGCAGCTGCTGCGGCCGGGGACGGCGCGGGAGCCGGGGAGCCGGCACGCGGCGGCGGAGCGGTTCGACGAGATCGCGGTGGAGCCGGGGCAACCGTAGGCTGAGCCGACTGCAGCGGAGCCAGCGGGGGAGGGCGTGCGGCGCGGGCGGGGGGCGGCGGGGCGCGCTGAGGCGCTTCGAGGCGCGGAGCGCTGCTTCAGCCGAGCGGGTGGGTCGGCTGGAGCACGGCTTCGCTGAGCGCGGAGAGGCGCACGGGGTCGGCGCGGTGGTACTCCGGGTCGGCGATCATGTCCGTGAACGCCCTTCGCGAGGGATACCGGACGAGGGCGACGCAGTCCCAGGACTGGCCGGACTCCGCGCAGAGCGCCGTCTTGCCGTCGCCCGCGTAGAGGATCTCGCCGCCGTGGCGGGCGAGGACGGGGCGCGCGAGCGCGATGTACTCGAAATAGCGCTCGCGGCCGCCGTCGGGGCGGAAGCGGAGGAGGTTCAGCATGACGACGGGCTTGCCGTCGTCGTCGCGGAGAAAGCGCTCGAGGTCGGAGGGGGTGATAGCGATCATCTACTTCAGCCTTTCCGTTGGGATATCCGTGAACATGACGATGCTCTTGATGCGGTGTCTCGCGTCGCACTCGACGTCGTCGTGGCCGCTGAAGCCGGCGTTCCCCTTGCGGCGCGCCGCGAGCGCGCGCATCGTCGCGCGGCATGGCCGCGAGCGACTTCGAGGTGTCCGTGCCGCAGCTGCGGTGCTTCCTCGCGGTCGTGGACGCGGGCTCGGTCGCCGAGGCCGGGCGCAGGCTCGAGATGTCCGCCGCGAGCGTCTCGAAGGCGATCACGCGGCTCGAGGACGGCGCCGGCGTGAGGCTCCTCCATCGCTCGACGCATGCCATCGCCCTCACCGACGCCGGCGAGGCGCTGCTCGAGCCCGCGCGCGAGGCCGTGCGCGCGGCGGAGGCCTTCGCCGAGACGGCCGCGCACGCGTCCGCGCGCGGCGACGGCGGGATGGTGCGGCTCACGGCGGCGGCCGGCATGGTCCGGCACGTCATCGCGCCGCTCGTGGGCGAGCTCGCGCGCGTGCATCCGGACATCCGGGTCGACATCCGCGTCACGAGCCGGGTGCTCGACCTCGCCGAGGGCGACCGCGAGCCCGACGAGCGCGACGTGTGCCGACTGCGTCCGCTCGTCGGGTACCGGTGGCGCCGCGATCCTCGGCGGAAACATGGGCTGGCGCACCGCGGGCGGCGGCGGCTCGAACACCACGGCCGGGAAGGGGCCGGTCGGGAGGGGTTGGCCGTCCGGCGGCAAGAGCTCCGCGGGCAGGTGCGATCGGTCGCGGAGGGCGGCGGCATCGCAAATCGCTCGTCTGTGTGCCGCAATTCCTGTCACGGCGCCGAGAGAGGCCGCAGGAGCTCTGGACGCGCACGGTCGTAGCCCATTGCACCGCGTATGCCGCTCGGCGGGGGGCCCGGTCCGGCACCGCGGCCAGCATGCGTGTGATCCGCGGGCAACATACGTGTGATCCGCGGGCAGCAAACGTGTGATCCGCGCGCAACACGCGTGCAGGTCATCGAGCCTGGGAGCGCCCAGGGCCGCACCCGCAAGGCCGCCGCCTTGCCGGGCAGTCGCGCGCCCGAGGTCCCGTCGGTTGGTACACCGGCCAGGCAGCTTCCCTCAGCACGGTCCGAAGCGCACAGGGGAGACTTGGACGCGCGAGCGAACGTTCTGACGGGCTCGCCTCGCCCCGTTAAACGTCGTCGGATCCGGGGTGACGGACACTGGCGCGCCACTTGCTCTACCGGCGACCAAGCTGATGAGAGCCAGCTCAGGTCGTCAGCTCAACAATTTTACTCGACGAAGAATTGTAACCATGAAGACTACACGATACATCAGAATTGTAGCTGCGATCTCCCTTGTCGTGTCTGTTGTCGGTTGCGGCCCAGATCCGGACGAGACGGAGGCGGACATCGACCTAGACGAGGCTGTTCAGGGTGAGACCTTCGACGCGGTGAAGCCACTTCCCGTCACCTTCGCGGCCAGCGACATCCCGCCTCACAAACCAGACGTCAACGTGGGTATCGTATATCGCCCGATTCCCGATCACTATCTTGTGGCGATGAACGACGGGCATGACCCTGAGGAGTTCGCTCGGCGCCACGGAGCTATTCCTGACTATGTGTCCCGCTCGGCGGTCGTCGGCTTCGCAGCTACGCTCACCAAAGCTCAGGTGGAGCGACTCCGGCAGGATGCGGCGGTCAAGTACATCGAACAGGACCAGGAAGGAGGCATCGAGGCTACACAATCGCTGCCGTTCGGCCAGCCTTGGGGGCTTGATCGCATAGATCAGAGGTCACCCCTGCTGTCGTGGAGCTACATCTATTATACCACGGCATCGAACGTCCAAGCCTATATCATCGACACCGGCATTCAAGTCAACCATCCCGAGTTCGGAGGTCGGGCGGGTAACTCGGTCGATCTTACCGGCGCAATCGGGCCAGCAGCCAATATTGATTGCAATGGACATGGTACCGCCGTGGCTGGCATCGTTGGGTCGGCTACCTATGGGGTGGCAAAGGGAGTCATGCTGCGGAGCGTACGCGTATCGGGGTGCGATGGCACTGTCACGGCCGCCAAGCTGGTCGAGGGGATGAACTGGGTCAGAAATAACGCGGTGAAGCCTGCGGTTGTAAACATCTCGATCGGCGTCCCAAAGTTGAAGTGGGTGAATGACACCGCCCAGCAACTGGCTGACTCGGGGATCTTCGTCGCCGTGTCAGCCGGCAACGACGGCCGGGACGCATGCACCGTATCACCCGCGAGCGCGCCCAACGTGTTCACGGCAGCGGCGTCGAATTATTTGGACGGGCACGGAGAGTGGTTCGACGCGGAGAAGTCAGCGTGGGAGTCGTCCAATCATGGCCCATGCGTAGATGGCTATGCGCCGGGGGTAGAGATTATGACAACCTGTAATGGTGGCCAGACTTGCATGGCCTCCGGAACGTCGATGGCAGCTCCCTATGTCACGGGGCTGGCCGCCATGTACAAGGCAACACTCGGGGATCGCAGTTCGTCCACGATCGCCAACTTCATCAATAACGGCGCGACGACCAGCGTGATCGCGAATGAGCCAGTCGGGACGCCGGATCGGTTGATATATAGTCCATTCTAGTCCACCAAGCGAGACCCCCGGCTCTGCCATGGAGGCAGAGAAGACATGCACATCGACCAGCCCAACCTGTGGACCTGCGCCGCCATCTTCAGGTGGCTACTAGAGCCGCTCGTGAGCGGCCCCAAATCAGCCACTTTGAGCGGCCCCGATCTCGAAAAGGGGCCGATGCCGTGGCCAGGGCGCGTCCTCGAGACATTCTGCGCCACCATCCCCGGCGCGCAACGACAGCTGGCCGAGAGTACCGGGTTGGTTCCGAGGAACTTGGAGCGGTTGCTGAAGAGCGACCCCCCGATCACGCCCGCCCTCGCGAGGCAGCTGGAGGCCTCAACGGACACGCCTGCTCGGCATTGGGAGTTCCTCTGGCGCCTGCATGATGACTATCGAACAGACGCGGAGGAGACGCTGCTGATCCAGCTCGGCGAGCCCGTTACCAGGCGCGAGAGCTCGGCGCATGCGCCGGCCGCGCCGGCCTCGACCTCGGCGCGGCCGGGTCCAGCAGCGGTCCTCGACCGCGCGCCCGATGTCCCGCCGCCTGTGGTGGCGATCTTTCCCCACGGCCCACTCGCTCGCGTGCCTACGCATCGCCGGCCACGTCGCCGCGCCCATTGCAAGGCTCGCTTCCGGCTGGGCGGGCTTCTCCCTTCGCCGGGCGGGGCTCACGCCCACCGGACGATGAACCGAATTTCATGAGATCATCGCAACTCTCACTCCTCTCGGACCAGCCTTGCCTGGTCGCACTGTTGATGCACCCGTCGCGCAGCTTCGTCGGTAATGAGCGCGTCCGCGCGAACTGGAGCGCCTGCTGGCCCGCGTGCCGGGCCTCCGAGCGCAGATTCAGCGCGCCGTCTTCGACGCGGAGTCCGGTCAGACCTCGTCAGAGTGGGAGATGATCGGTACGACGACCGACGGTGAGCCGATCACCTTCCGTGGCGTGGTGATCTCCACCGCGCGCGACGGCAAGCTGGCGTGGAACGGCTTCTACCTGGATGAGGTCGTCGACCGCTGACGGCAGCGCCCGATCTTCTTCCGCGTCCAGGCCGTGTGGCCGATGCGCGTCGTGGTTGTGCGGTGATGTCAACCGAACGCTGCGGCGAGCGGGCACTTGCCTTCGCAAAGGCGTTTGACCCCCTCTCCATACGGTGCCGAATCTCCCGAGCTCTGACGCGCGGCTGCGTCACGCGCGCCGCTGGCCGCCGTTCTGCCAGGCGATGAGCGCGAACCAGACCATCATCAAGATCGACGCCGGCGCCAGCACCGTCGGGGGCAAGAAGGGCGAGACGAAGCTGTAGGCGAAGAGCAAGGCGCCGGCGGGGACGCCGACGAGCTTCACCGGCAGCGAGGCGGCGCGCGACGCCGTCACGATCCAGATGCCGGCGAAGATGTGAGCGCCGAGCCGCACCGGATCGGCGACGGCGCGGGGCACGTCGTTGATCGCCAGCACGCCGGTGGTCACGTCGAGGAACAGCCAGCCGTAGCCGGCCATCCGCGCCCACTCCGGCGCGCGCAGGCTCGGGACCAGCGCGAAGACCGCGAGGTGGAAGGCGATCCCCGGGTACTCGGGCCAACGCGCGCCGGGGGCGACGGCGAAGCTGACGATGACGGGGGCGAAGCACAAGAACGCGGCGCTGGCGGCGACGCGCGGCGAGCAGGGGGCGGCGGACGATTCGTTCATGCGTGGGCTCCTCGCTATCGAGCGCGAGCATGCGGCGCGACCGCGGCGTCGTCTTGGGCTTCCTTGCGCCAACGTCGGCGCGCGCGATCGATAGCCAGCGTCGCTCTCGAGCGTCCGCGCGCAAAGTTCGGCGAGCGCGGCCGCCGGCGTCGGTTTACTCTCGGAGGATGCCGAGAGACGCCGCGCCCGTGCGCACCGAGCTGCGCGCCTACGCCGACGTGCCCGGGGTGCGCTCGCTGCTCGTCGACGCCGACGAGCGGCTGTGGTGCGCGGTCAAGGAGACGTACGCGGTGGCGCTGATCCACCGCGGGCGCGCGGAGTTCTGGTCGCGCCGCGGCGCCGTGGCCAGCGCGCCGGGCGACCTGCACCTCGACGCGCCGACGAGCGTGCACAGAGACCTGCGGCGCGACGGGCCGGCGCGCTTCCAGATCGTGAATTTCGACGTGGCGCTGGTGCGCGAGCAGGCCGAGCGCCGCGGCCTGCGGCCGAGCCTGGCGCTGCGGGTGCCGCGGCTCGAGCGGCGCCATCCCGATCGCCGGCCGTTGCTCGCCCTCCACCGGGCGTACCGCGGGCGGCCCGACCCGCTCACGCGGCAGGTCGTCGTGGCCGAGGCGCTCGACGCGCTGGTGCGCCAGCTCGACGGCGCCGACGCGCGGCCACACGCCAGCGTGGCGCGCGGCCGCCTCGGGCGCGCCGTCGAGCTCATCCACGCGCGCCTCGGCGAGGCCCTGTCGCTCGACGAGCTGGCGGCGGCGGCCGGCCTCGATCGCTTCCAGCTGTGCCGTGCGTTTCGCGCCGAGCACGGGATCCCGCCGTACACCTACGTGCTGCGCGTGCGCATCGCGCGCGCGTACGCGTGGCTGGCGGCGGGCAGGCCGGTGAGCGAGGTGGCGAGCGCGCTCGGCTTCTGCGATCAGAGCCAGCTGCACGGCCATTTCCGGCGCGCCTTCGGGATCACGCCCGGCGCCTTCGCCCGCGTCGCCCGCCGTGGCTGCGCGCCGCTCGCGGTGGTCGAGCGATAGGCCACGCGCCGCCTCGCGGAGATCGAGCGATGCTGGTGTGCCAGTCGGCGTCCCCCTCAGTCCAACCCCGCCCTGCCGGGAGTCCAGTAGGTCTTCGTCTTGATGCTCCGCACGCCGGCGCGGCGCAGGGCATCACGTACGCCGACGACGAGCTCGGAGCCGCCCGTCAGCGCGACGACGGCGCCGGGTGAGGTCGAGAGGCTGGCCTTGACGGCGTCGACCGTGGCGGCGGTGTCCCCGCGCGCCACGACGTTGATTTGGCGGAGGCCAACGGACTCGGCTGCTGCCCGGACGTCAGAGGCGGCCTCCGACTGGATGACGGGGTGGACCAGCCCCGGCCTCTCCGCCGCGAACGCGGCAGCGACCGCGACGCTGGTCTCATCGCCGACGAGCACCACCGGTCCCGCGTCGAGCGAAAGCGAGCGCTGAGGGCCCACGAACGGCAGCTCGTCGCCCGGCCGAGCGCTCGACATCCAGCGCGCACCGGGCCCGCCAGCGTGCATCCATCCGAGCAGCACCATGCCGTCCGGCGAGGAGATCGGCGTGTACGTCCGCATGTCGTCGGAGGGCAGCAGCAACTGGACCTTTGCGCCAGCGGAGAACCCCTGCACGTCGCTCCGCAGGCCTAGCCGCTGGAAGCCGCCGAAGGCTTGCACGGATACGACGGCAGCGCGCTTGAGCGCCACGCCGGAAAACAAGCGAACGATTTTACCTTTGACCGATGACATCGTTTGTCTCCTCAGCTCCAGCATCTGCGGCTCTTTCTGAACGCCGCCTCACGTCCGCGGTCTCGCCGACGGCCAGCCCCGGCACGTTCGCTCATCGTGTCTCCAGGCCTCGTCCCACATCCGGCCCTGGGACGCCGAACTCGAAGCTCTCGCCGTTCATCGCCGCGACGAAGCTCGCCTCCGGCACACCCGCTGTCCGCAGCGCGATCATCAGCTCCCCTGCGGGCTGGAACCGGCCTTCGTCGGAGAGATCGAAGGTCCCCCAGTGGATGCCGATCGAGTGTTCCGCGCCGAGCTCCCGGTGGGCGCGCACGGCGTCGGCGGGATCCATGTGGATATTCTGCATGAACCAGCGGGGTTTGTACGCGCCGATCGGAAGGATCGCGACGGTGGGGGCGCCGAGCCTTCGCTTGATCTCGGCGAAGTGCGGGGCGAACGCGGTGTCGCCCGCGAAGAAGACCGACCCGGACGGGCCCTTCAGCACGAAGCCGCCCCAGAGCACGACATTTCGGTCGCCGAGGCCGCGCTGCGACCCGTGGCGCGCTGGCGTCATCGTCACGGTGACGCCGCTGCTGCCGACGGGCGCCGACTGCCACCAGTCGAGGTCCACGCCGCTGCCGACGTCGTGCTCCGCCAGCATGGCCGCCGAGCCGAGGCCGGCGAAGACGGGCATGCCGAACCGCTCCTCGAGCGCGTCCAACGTCACGACGTCGCAATGATCGTAGTGCGAGTGGCTGACCAGCACGGCGTCGATCCTCGGAAGATCCTCGAAGCGGACGCCAGGGGCGGCATGGCGCGATTGGCCGACGAACGAGACGGGGCCGACGCGCGTCGACCAGACCGGGTCGGTGAGGACCGAGATGCCGTCCATCTGCACGAGCACCGTCGCGTGGTTCACGAAGGTGATACGGATGCCCGCGTCAACGCGAGCGGGCGGCCGGCTGGGCACGACCGGAGGCGCCTCGCTCCACGGGATCGCCACGCTCGAGGACAGCCAGCGGAGGACGTCCCCCGCGCCAGGCTGCGACACCCTGGGAACGTTATGGAACTCGTGGCCGTCGAAGTGCCCCGTACGCGGGCCGTTGTAGCCCGGTGCCCCGAAGCAGCCCGTGATGCCCACGGTGACCCAGAGCGCGATGGCGGCTCTCTCTCCATTCGTCATCGGTTCCTCCTCACGACTCGATGGGTAGTGACGGTAGAGGGGGCCGCCGCCCGCCGCCCGCGCGATCCCCTCGGGCGAGGCAGCAGGGTCGCGCGCGAACGCATCTACCGTCCATCGCGGCATGGGGGAGCCCGGCTCGGCCGACGGAGCGCGCCGCTCATTCGGCGTGGGCGGCGGCGAGCGCCCGGATGCGGGCCGCGTCGTCGGCCGAGAGGGGCGTGTAGACCAGCATGGCGAGGTCCGGCCGGCCATCGACCGCGAACGCCGAAAATTCGAGCGCGATCTCCCCGAGCACAGGGTGGCGTAGGCGCTTCACGCCCTCGCAGGCGCTGTGGACCTCGCTGTCGCGCCACATCCTGGCGAAATCGGGGCTCTTCGCGCAGAGCTCGTCCACCAGCGGCTGCACGGTCGCAGCCGCCCCGGCGCGGGCGGCGTCGCCCCGGAACACGCCGACGACGAACCGCGCGGCGCTCTCCCAGTCGAAATCGGCCGCGCGCGTCCGGGGATCGAGGAAGATCAGGCGGAGCACGTTGCGCTCCGCCGACGGCAGCGCGCCATAGTCGGTGAGCACGGCGGCCGCCGCCTGGTTCCAGGCGACCACGTCCCAGGTCGCGGTGCGGATCATGGCGGGGCAGGCGTCCAGCGCGTCGAGCACGCGCTGCAGCCGCGGCGTCACCCCGCCCGATGGCTTGTAGCGGACCTCCGGCGGCCGGCCGAGCCCGAGCAGGAACAGGTGCTCGCGCTCCACCTCGGTCAGCATCAGCGCCTTGGCCAGCCGGTCGAGCGCCTGGGCGGAGGGCGCGCCGCCGCGGCCCTGCTCCAGCCAGCTGTACCAGGTGGCGCTGATCCGGGCGCGCTGCGCCACCTCCTCGCGCCGAAGCCCGCGCGTGCGCCGCCGGCCGCTGGCATAGCCGAGAGCCGCCGGATCGAGCCGGGTGCGGAGTTCGCGGAGGTAGGCGCCGAGCGAGCCGTTGCCGGGCATAGGGGTCCAGCCTGTTGAGGGTTATACCTGGATAAGCTCTCGACTTTTACCCCGAAGACGCGCGCCCAACAATGGCCGGCGAACCGTTCAGGAGGTCGTGCGATGCGCGTGTTTGTAACGGGCTCCACCGGGTGGGTGGGCAGCGTGGTGGTGGACGAGCTGCTGGGCGCCGGGCACCAGGTGCTCGGCCTCTCGCGGTCGGAGGAGAAAGCGGCGGGGCTCGCCGCGAAGGGCGCGGACGTGCTGCGCGGCACCCTCGACGACCTCGACAGGCTCGCCGAGGCGGCTGGCAACGCCGATGCGGTGATTCACCTCGCCTTCAACCACGACTTCTCGAAGTTCGCCGAGAGCAGCGAGCAGGACCGGCGCGCGATCGAGGCGATGGGCGAGGCGCTGGTCGGGACGGGCAAGCCAATCCTCGTCACCACGGGGTTGGCGCTGATCGCCCCCGGCCGGGTCGCGACGGAGGCGGACATGCCGCCGCTCTCCGATCCCAGCTTTCCCAGGAAGACCGAGGCGGCGGCGGCCGCGCTCGCCGAGCGCGGCGTGCGGGTCGGCACCGTCCGGCTCGCGCCCACGGTGCACGGGATCGGCGACAACGTCTTCATGGCGATCCTGGCGAGGCTCGCGCGCGAGAAGGGCGTGTCGGCCTACCTCGGCGACGGCGCCAACCGCTGGCCCGCGGTGCACGTGTCGGACGCGGGTCGGCTCTATCGCTTGGCGCTGGAGGCGGGGGCGCCGGCCCGCGTTTATCATGCGAACGCGGAGGAGGGGATCGCGTTCCGCGCGATCGCCGAGGCGATCGGCCGCGCGCTCGACCTGCCGGTCGAGCCGCGCCCGCGCGAGCATTTCGGCTGGTTCGCCGATTTCGCCGCGGCCGACGCGCCCGCGTCGAGCGCCCGCACGCGCGAGCTAACCGGCTGGGAGCCCACCGGGCCGACCCTGCTCGCCGACCTCGCCCAGCCGGCCTATTTTGCCGGGCTGGGTCAGCTCTAGCCGGGAGCGCGCGCCGGCTCCGCGACGGTCGGTCCGCCTCGCGAGCCGCCCGGTGATCCTGCTGCGGGCGCCGACGAGCCCGCGGGCGGCGCCGCGGCTCGACGCGGCTCGACGCGGCCCGCGCTCGCCTCGTGGCGCCGGGGAGTCGACGGCGCGCTTCGTCCGACTCGTGCTCCGAAATCGTCCGTTCATGCGCGCCAGCGGCGCTCGCGAGCCTGCTCCCTCGATGTGGCCCTGTCGAGTCTCTGTCAGCTGAGCAGGATGGCGATCGAGAAGGCGACGCTGAGCAAGAGCGACACGACGATGGACGCGATGAGCCACGGCCGCATCGCCGGCGAGGTCCACCTGGACGCGAGCGATGTCGCGCTCGTCGGGTGCCCCGGAGCTCCGGGGTGCATCGTGACGGTCGGATCGAGCTGCTTCGGCGCGCCCTCCATCGCCGCGATGGCCCCGTCGATGGCCGCGAGCACGCTGGTGGCCGTCGGATAGCGCTGGGTCGGGTCTCGCTGGACGAGCCGCATCACGATCGCCTCCACTTCGGGGCGGATACCTAACCGCGGAGCACGCTGGCGGAGCGGGGGCGCGTCCTCGAGGAGCCGCCTGCGGAAGGAAGACTGGCCGTCGCTCGCGTCGAACGGGCTTCTCCCGGACAGCATTTCGTACAAGATGATTCCAAGCGCATAAAGATCTGCGCGAGCATCGACCGCATCCATGCCGCGCACGGCCTCCGGCGCGAGATAACTGAGCGTGCCGAGGACCTGGTCGGCAGCGGTGAGGTCCTGGCCTTTGCGCGCGGCCTCGCGGCTCTCGGTGGACAGGAGCTCTACGTTCACCTTGGCGAGGCCGAAATCGATGAGCTTCACCTGATCGCGGGCGCCGAGAAGAATGTTCTGCGGCTTCACGTCGCGGTGCACGATCCCCTTCGCGTGCACCGCCTCCAGCGCAGACGCGATCTGCCTCGCGATGTGGAGCGCGCGGCGCGCGGGGAGCGGCGCCGAGGCGATCACGTCCTGGAGCGGGGTGCCCTCGACGTACTCGAGGACGAGAAAATGCGACCGATCCGCGAGCCGACCGAAGTCGCTTGCCGAGACCACGTTCGGATGCTGGATATGCGCCCCCGCGATCGCCTCGCGCTCGAACCGCGCCACGATCTGGGGGAGGTTCCGGGCGCTCGGCTGGAGGACTTTGATCGCGACCTGCTTGCGGAGGTGCACCTGCTCGCCGCGGTACACGGCTCCCATGCCGCCCTGCCCGAGGAGCTCATGGACGCGGTACCGCTCCGAGATCAAGCTCCCGATCAGCGCTGGGGCTTTGTCGTCCGAGCGCACCAACGTGGGCGCGTCGTCCGACCACGGCCGTGCCGCAGTCTCGATTTCTTCCCCGAGCGCCGAGCTTGAGAGCTCGACGACGGATGCGTCGCGTTGTTGTCCGAGCATCGGCACCGTGACGTCGTCGGTGCTTGAGCGCCCCCTGGGTGGGATGATCCCCGGCATGCCGAGGAGTGTACACGCACAAAGGTGCTGAGAGCGGAGGAACCGCACCGCCGTCCGAGCGGACATCCCGCTCAATCCACCCACCGCACGGAAGAGCTGTGCAGCTCCGCGATGTTCGTCGGCTCGGCTCCGTCCACCGACATCAGCCTACAAGGGTGACCTCAGCGCATCGAGCCGTAGCTCGCCGGTCGCCGCCCGCCCCGCCCCGAAGGCGCGATGAGGACATCGAGGGCGGGCGATCGGGGGAGTTGGGCGGCGGCGTGCTCCTCGGCAGCCGACACGGTACAAAAGAAGGCCGCCGCGTCTCACAGAGCTATTCCCATTGGAGCTCGGAGGGGTGGTAGGCTTTAAGTCCATCAATCGGAATGGGTCCATCGGGGGTGCCGCTGCACACTTTGACGCCCTCGTCGTTCGTGCGGACCGGGTAGGCATACTTCAACTTCGACGTGACGCAAAATGGATATTTGCCGTCTTTGATGAGGAGGCGATACTTGCTATTGGGGGCGGGCCTGCGCGCCGATGAGGGCCCAGCGGTCGACGGGGGCGTGCTGGTAGCCGAGGATGGCGTGCTGGCCGTCGAGGATGGCGTGCTGGTACTGGAGGACGTCGCCATCGCGCGAGAGCTGCCGCGCGCCTCGTCCTCTTGAGATGTTCGAGCGTCCGCGCTCTCACGAGCTTCTTCGGTGGAGTCTCGCGAGCGAACAACGAAGAAGGCAGCGGCGAGGCAAGCGGTGATAGCAAAAGAGCCGATCACCGCAATCATCAATAATGGCGAGCTCGAGCCCGCTTGTGGGCTGGTCGCAGCAGATTGAGGCGGCACGGATACGATCATTGGTGCCTGCATCGCTCGGCCGGGCGCAGGAGCAGCCATCGTCGGGTCGTCGACGCTGATCGCAGACGACACGTCGGCTCGGATCGACACTGGGGCTGGCGCGTGAGGGGGAGCATGGGCGGCCAAAAATCGCTCGATGTCCTCACGCATGGCCCGGGCCGTCGGATAGCGGCGCGACGAATCGAAGGCGAGCGCGCGATCGACGATGGCGCAAACCTCTGGGCTGACAGAGGGGGCAAGGGTGCGCAGGGCCGGCGCAGGCTGCGTCGCCATCTTGATGAGGAGCTCGCTCTCCGTGGAGCCCTCGTGGACATGGCGCCTTGTCAGGACCCGAAACATCGTCGCGCCAACGGCGAAGATGTCGGCCCGCCCATCGATCTGGCCACCCGCGATCTGCTCGGGCGACATGTAAGGTATAGTCCCGAGCATCGAGCCGATGCGTGTGCGAACATTGGATCCGCCCTGTTTCATCCGAGCGATCCCGAAGTCGAGGACCTTGACGCCGCCTGAAGACGTCAAAAACAGGTTGTCAGGTTTGATGTCTCGATGAACGATGCCGAGCCCATGCGCGACGTCGAGCACTTCGAGCACGGTTGAGACGACGCGGAGCAGCTCGCGCTCCTCGATGCCGCCGGAGCGGTGGGCGCGCTTGCCGAGCGATTCACCGTCGAGCAACTCCATCACCAGGAACGGCGAGCCATCTTCGCTCGTATCGATGTCGAGGACATTGACGGCTGCGGGGTGACCGAGCTGGTTCACCGCGAGCGCCTCTTGCTCGAACCTGGCTCGAAGCTCCTTGGAGACCGCGATTTCCGGATGGAGGATTTTGATCGCGCAGCGCCGGCCGATCCTGTGTGTCGCCTCGTAAACCGCGGCCATCCCGCCGACGCCGATGAGCGAATCGATGCGCCACTTGCCCCGGAGGACCGTTCCGATGCGTGCTGTACAGTGTGCTAGCTGGGGATCATCACTCATGAGGTTCAGGCTCCGATGTGTACCGGATGCGAACTCGGTAAAACATCCCCGCTGAGCCCGGCGGGGGCTCGACGATACCATGAGACGTTCTGCACCGGCAATGGAGCTTACGTGAGAGCCCTTCCCCTTCCACTCGCCCTGGCCGCGGCGAGTCGCCCCGTCTCCCGATCGTGGACGAGCGGCATCGTGCCGCGCACGGCGCCGGCCGTGACGGGCTCCCGTGGAGAGGGGGCGCGCCGTCGCGCTCCACGCTCACGGCGACCGCGGCGCCGGACCCCGGCTTGGTCGGCTTGCTCTCCGAGGCTCCGGCGAAGACCTCGTCGCGCTGGCCGCTGGCACACGCGACGCCACCGCGGCGCGCCACGGCGAGCGCGGCGCGAGCACGCCGGACGGGCGGCCGTACGCGCTCGACGTGTCGATCGCGCCTGAGCCGGCGCCGCCGCCCGCCAGGCCGCGCGGGCCCGCGCTCCGGCGAGCTCCGATCTCCCCCTGACGGCTCCCCCCTGGAGGGCGGCGCCTCCAGGCCGAGGGGGCGCGCCCTCAGCGCGCCGGCGCGGGCGCGGACCGCCCGGGCCGCGGAGCGCGCGAAGGCGCGAAAATGCCGGCGTGCGCGCGGCCGAGCGCCGGGATCGGGGAGTGGCACGCTTCCTGTTTATAGGCGTTGCGTGACGCTCGGCGCGGTCCAAGCGGCGAGCAGGGCGACCCGGGCGACGGATGGACTCGACCCGTCGCACCCGCGGCGGACTGCCCGCGCGTCAGAACACGTGTCGTTCAATTAAATACCGGAAAGAGAGCTCAATCATGAAGCGTGCAATGATCCTCCTCGCCTCGTCCCTCGTGTCCTCGTTCGCGCTCGTGGGCTGCGTCGCCGACGCGACCGACCTCGACGCGGAGCTGGCCGGCCTGGAGGAGGTCGAAGAGACCTCGCAGGCGCTGTGCGTCGCCCCGCCGACGGCCGACCAGACCGCGGCCCAGTCGAACTCGAGCGACGTCGGCAGCTTCACGATCCGCGAGTCGCCGGACAACACCTACTACAGCAGCAAGGGCAACTACGTCGTCGAGGTCACGAACGTGAAGAACGCGTTCGCGTCGACCCAGACGGCGATGGCGTACAGCGTCAACGCCGGCAAGTCGAAGAGCGTCTGCGAGCACACGACGACGACGGCGACGCTGTACGGGTTCGACGAGGTGGAGGGCTGCTGGGTGCAGATCGGCGCGACGAAGAGCAAGACCGGCGTGTACTACCCGGGCGGCGGCTTCATCCAGCCGAGCTGCGATGACGTCGTGAGCTGGTCGATCCCGAAGACGGTGACCAAGGTCCGCATCCAGGGCAAGTCGGTGCTCCAGACGACGTTCGGCCCGGCCGGTCAGAAGATCGCGGAAGGCACGAGCTGGAGCCACTGATCCAGGTTCTGGTCTGCGCCCGGGGCGCCGGCGTGGGAGGTGCGCCTCCACGAGGTGGATCTCGTCGCGACGGCGAGCGATGGTCGACGGGAGCTCGAGCGCCTCGGGGAGGCGCTGAAGGCTGGCATGGGCCGAACGCCCGAAGAGGCTACGGCGTGAGCCACGCCGGCGCCGAGGCTGGTGCGCGGGCCGCCCTGCGCGGCCGGGGCGCTCGCCTCCGCGCGGGGCGCGAGCGGCGCGCCGTCGCGCTCCACGCTCCCGGGTACCGCAGCGCCGGACTCCGGCTTCGGCGCGCGGGGAGGCGCTGCGCGGATGGCATCCCGAACCGCGTTACACGCTGGACCGCCAGGTGCCGTGGAACCCGAATGGCACGCGGTGCGGCAAGCGGGCGACCGCGACGGGTCCAGCGGAAAGGCGCATGGCATCGAACACCAGCAAGTCGCTGCGCGTCTCCTGTTCACGCCAGGCCACGGCGAGCAGCCAGCCGTCGCCCTCGGCCGCGCCCTCCGCGCGCGGCACGAACACCGGCTCGGACACCACGTCGCCGCGCGGCAGCGTGTGAATGCTGCGTTCGCCGGTGTCGAAGTCGAACCGGGCGAGGCTGTCGTAGAGCACGCTCTCCGAGTCGCCTCTAGCGCGGGAGGTCGCATGGCAGGTGTAGAAGCCGTAGCGGTTGCGCCGCCCCGTGTAGCGCTCGTCGATGCGTGGAAACTCCGCCACGAGATCGTCGAGGTAGTCACGCCGGAACCCGGCGCCTGCATCCGCCAGGTGGAAGGTCCAGCGGCACAGGCGCGCGGCCGTCGCCTCGGGGTCGCCGGGGCGGCCCTCGGCGTCGGGCAGGCCGGGCGCGGTCTCCGACTGCATGACGTAGGCCACGATGGTGTCGCCGTCGTCCCAGGCATTCATCACATGGAACACGTGGCAGGCGTCGGTGTCGAACCAGCGCAGCGCGTCGGCCGCTTTCCCGCGCTGCATCACGCCGACGTGGGTCCGCAAGCTCGCATCCCAGGCCAGCAGCGGCTTGCCGCGCATGGCGCGTTCCACGCTGAGCGTCAGCGGCGTGACGGGAAAGAGCACATGCCCGCGCGTCACCATGAAGTCGTGCACCATGCTGGCATACGGCGCCGTGAACGACTGGAGCTGCGTGACCTCGCAGCGCGCGTCCATCACGCCATAGAGCATGCTCGGCGAGCAGGGGCCGTCGGGCGAGTACGCGAAGAAGTGCAGCTCGCCGCGCTCGGGGTCGATCTTGGGGTGCGCGGTGCAGCGCGAGGTCACGCGGCCGCCGAAGCTCTGGTGCCCCTGGGAAGCCAGCGTGCGGGGGTCGAGCTCGAAGGGCTGATGCGACTCTTCGAGCGCGAACAGCCGATCGCCGTGCCACAGCATGCTGGTGTTGGCCGTGCCGCCGTTGCGGCCCTGCGCCAGCGGGTCGCTGGTGGCGGGGTTCCCGAAGGTGCCGAAGAGCGCGCGCCCGGCTTCGTGCTCGAGCTGCCACTTCGGCGTGCGCGCCCAGCGGTTGCGGTACGACACCTTGCCGGCGCCGATGTGGAACGCATGCACCATGCCGTCGCCGGAGAACCAGTGATAGTCGTCGTCGCGCGGCGCGTACTGCGGGTTCGGGCCGACACGGTACAGGCTCCCTTCCAGCCCGGGCGGCAGGGTGCCCTCGATCTCGAGCGCCGCGATGTCGTGCTCCTCGCGGAGCGGCGCGTAGTTGCCGGTAAAGAAATGAGGATTCTTCTGCGTTCTTGCGTTCACGTGAGGCCTTCGGGATTCAATTCATTCAGGAAGTCGGTGTGGCGTCGAGTTGCGCGATGGCTCGCCCGACATAGTCGATCAGCGTCGCGTCGATGCCGGAGCCTACGCGCAGGGCCGGGTCGTGGCGGAATGCGGCTTGCAGCTTCGCGTCCAGCGCGGCGTCCCCGCCGGCCTTGGCCAGCGACAGCGCCTGCCAACGCAGCGCGAGAGCGCGCACGGCTGCGCCATCGGCAGGCGCGTCTGCCGCCATCTGTCGCCGAAGCTCGGCGATGAGCGGCGGCCATGCGTCGGTCTGCGCAACATAGTGCTGGCGCAGCGTGGCCATGTCGGCGGCGCTGCAGTAGGGCGCGTAGAGCTGAAGACGCGCGAAGGCCATCGCATGTGAGATGTACCGGATGCCGGCGCGGTCCACGCCGGTCAGCGCGTGGAGCGCCGGCTCGTTCCAGTGCATGGCGTAGAGCTTCATCAGCAGGCCTTCGTCGCCGCCGGCTTCTTCGAGCAGCAGCTCGATCCAACGTCGCGCGAGCGCCTGTGCCTGCGGGCTCTCGGGCGACGCGCCGGCCGCGACCAGCTTGTGCAGCCACGCCGACAAGCCGGCGCGCTCGGGCGCCACGGCGTCGGTGAAACCGTCGCGCTGCGCTTTGAGCGTGCGCTGTTCGTCGTCGCTGAAGTACTTCGAGCCCGCGACCATGCTCTCGAGCGCCACGAGCCAGTCGTCGATGCCGGGCTCTTCGTTGGCCTGCAGTTGACCCTGCACGGCGAGCAGGTGGGTGCGCAACGCGGACGCTCGCAGGATTTCGCGGTCGAGCTGCGCCACCTGCCGGGCCACCACCTCCGAGAGCCCGCCAGCCGCGTTGTCGAGCAAGTCTTTGATGTCAGCCAACGACAGGTCGAGGCGCCGCAGCGCCTGGATGCGGTACAGCCGGGCGAGGTCTCTCCGGTCGTACAGGCGGTAGCCACCCATGGACCTCCCGGACGGCGCCAGCAGGCCAATCTCGTCGTAGTGCCGCAAGGCCCGCACGGTCAGCCCGGTGCGCCGGGCAAGCTCGCCAATCCTCAGCAACATGCCTTCCCTCTCGAGTGGAAGGCAGCCTAGACCCTGCCGCTGCGAGAGGGTCAAGCGGTTTTCCCTGGGGTCGGCGGTCGTCGTCGTTCAGGCCCACGACCAGACCGACCAGCAGGCGCTGTCTGCTGGCGAAGTGCGCAGCCTCGCTGGCCCGGGCCCGGATCGGCGCCGAACGCCGCTCACCGCTCATGTCGGCGCGTGTGCGTGCAGGGGCCGGCGATGGCGCGACCGAGCAGGACGGCAGGGCTCAACGGGCCATCAAGCCAGCTTCTGGAGGGCGCGTCGTCGGACGCGCGGCGCGCCTCATCGAACGACGAGCCCGCGCGTCCACGCGTCGTGGGAAGCGCTCGCGTCGCCCTGGATGGGCACCGGCGGCCCGAGGAAACGCGGCCCGCGGCCTGACCAGGTGTCGATGAGCGTCAGCGCCGTGGCGAGGAGCTCGCGCCGCGCGTCGCGGTCGGCGTTCGCGTAGACGCGCCGGTCGGCGGCGTAGCCCACCGCGGGGAAGCCCGCCGCGCGCGCCAGGTACAGGGCGCGCGGCAGGTGAAAGCCCTGGGTGCACACGACCGCATCGCGCACGCCGAAGACGCGCGCGGCGCGCTGCATCGTGTCCAGCGTGCGCAGGCCCGCATGGTCCAGGAACACGTCCTCGGAAGGCACGCCCCGGCTGACGAGCCACGCGCGCATGGCGTTGGGCTCGTCGTACCCGACGCGCCCGTGGTCCCCGGAGACCAGGACGCGCCGCACCTTGCCGGCGCGGTACAGATCGAGGGCCGCGGCGAGCCGATCTTCGAGGACCGCCGACGGCGTTCCGTCCGGCCACACGAGCGCGCCCGGGACGATGGCCACCTCGCCCCGCGGTACGGCGTCGAGCGCGCGGTAGATGCGCGCCGACCGGAGGACCCAGAGGCGCGCGCCGGTCAGGGCAGCGCCCCCGACGAGCAGCAGCAACACCAGGGTCGCGAGCGCGCGGTAGGCGAGCCGTCGAGGGGTCGACGCGCCGAGGCGAGGCCGGGCCGGGCGAGGCTTCGGGAGCACGCCCGGGTCAACGCGCCGTCCGGCGCTCGTATTCTGGCGCGGTGTCCCTCGCGCCCCGAGCGCCGGCGCCGCCGCCCGCCGTCCCACACCGGCCTGCGCGCCGGCGCGCTCCGATCTCCCCCTGACGACTCCGCGCTGGAGGGCGGCGCCTCCAGGCTGAGGGGGCGCGCCCTCAGCGCGCCCGCGCGGGCGCGGGCCGCCCGGGCCGCGGAGCGCGCGAAGGCGCGAAAATGCCGACGTGCGCGCGGCCGAGCGCCGGGATCGGGGAGTGGCACGCTTCCTGTTTAAAGGCGTTGCGTGACGCTCGGCGCGGTCCAAGCGGCGAGCGGGGCGACCCGGGCAATCGATGGACTCGACTCGTCGCACCCGCGGCGGACCGCCCGCGCGTCAGATCACGTGTCGTTCAACTAAATACCCGAAAGAGAGCTCAACCATGAAGCGTGCAATGACCCTCCTCGCCTCGTCCCTCGTGTCCTCGTTCGCGCTCGTGGGCTGCGTCGCCGACGCGACCGACCTCGACGCGGAGCTGGCCGGCCTGGAGGAGGTCGAAGAGACCTCGCAGGCGCTGTGCGTCGCCCCGCCGACGGCCGACCAGACCGCGGCCCAGTCGAACTCGAGCGACGTCGGCAGCTTCACGATCCGCGAGTCGCCGGACAACACCTACTACAGCAGCAAGGGCAACTACGTCGTCGAGGTCACGAACGTGAAGAACGCGTTCGCGTCGACCCAGACGGCGATGGCGTACAGCGTCAACGCCGGCAAGTCGAAGAGCGTCTGCGAGCACACGACGACGACGGCGACGCTCTACGGCTTCGACGAGGTCGAGGGCTGCTGGGTGCAGATCGGCGCGACGAAGAGCAAGACGGGCGTGTACTACCCGGGCGGCGGCTTCATCCAGCCGAGCTGCGATGACGTCGTGAGCTGGTCGATCCCGAAGACGGTCACCAAGGTCCGCATCCAGGGCAAGTCGGTGCTCCAGACGACGTTCGGCCCGGCCGGTCAGAAGATCGCGGAAGGCACGAGCTGGAGCCACTGATCCAGCGCGAGGGGCGGGGGAGCGCGCGTCGCGCGCATGTGCCACACTCGGGCGCGAGCGCGCGCGGCCGTCCACCCGCCTGTCGCTGCGCCCACACGCCGTGTCGCAGAACGTCAGCCTGCAGCTGCTCCACCTCGCGCAGCGCGTCCGCGCGCGCGACGCGCACGTCGCGCGCGCGCCCGACCCCGCCCTGCAGGCCCTCAGCCCCGCGGCGCCGCTGCGGGCGCTCGTCGCGGAGCGCGCGCGCGTCGGTGGGCTCGGCGCCGTCTTCGCGCTGGGCGACGGGCTCGACGCGTTGACCTTCTCGCCGACGCTCTACCTGCTCGAGAGCGCCGCGAGCGTGGCGCAGCTCGCGCATCGCTGGAGCGCGCTCGAGCGCGCGTGGGGCGTGCGCCACCAGACGCGGTTCGCGCTCGACGGCGCCGGCGCCCTGCAGCTCGCGGCGCAGCCGTACGCCGGCGAGCTCGCCCCCGCGAGCCAGACCGTGATGATCACCGGGGTGCTCGCCGCGCTGCTGCGCCGAATGGGCCACGGCGAGCTCGTCGTCGCGGCGCGCGCCGCGCGCGGACCGTGGCGCGATCTCGCCTGCGACGCCCGCTGGCTCGGGCCCGCGTCGCTCGCCGAGCCGCCGCTCGCGCTCCGCCTCGCGTGGTCGCGCCGGACCGCGCCGGCGCCGTCCGCGCGCCAGACGCTGCACTCACCGAGCGCCGCGGACGACCCGGTCGCCGCCACGCTCGCGGCGATCGCGCGCGAGCCGCACGCGCCGTGGACGCCGCAGGGCCTCGCGCACGCCACGCGCCAGTCGGTCCGCACGCTGCAACGCCGGCTCGCGGCGCACGGCACCACGGCCTCGGCGCTCGCGCGCCGCGTGCGCATGCGCGACGCCACCGTCGCGATCGCCGGCTCGCTTCGGCCGCTCACCGAGATCGCGCACGCGTACGGGTTCAGCGACGCGGCCCACCTGGCGCGCGAGTTCCGCGCCGCGTCGGGCATGCCGCCGAGCGCGTACCGCGCGGTCGCGCGCACGCGCTAGCGCGCGCCCACGGCGCGGCGCGCGCGCGGCAGCGGACGATTGGCGCCGACGATTGGCGCGCAGATTCAAGCCCGCCGCGCGCCCCGCTGCGAGGGTGAGCACGCACCGGCGAGCGGCCCTGCCCCCCGGTGCAGAAAGGCACGCCCCCTCCGTATGAACCCCGAACGCAACAAGCAGATGCTGCTCGAGCTGTACGACGCCGTGGTCGGCAGGGACTGGGACGCCGTCCGCGCGCTGTTGACCGCCGACTTCGTCGACCACAACCCCGACGCGCGCGCCGCGCCGGGGGCGAACGGCTGCGAGGCCTTCATCGCCTATTTCCGCGACGGCGAGACGCCGCTTGACGGCGCGCAGGTCGAGATCCAGCGCATGATCGCCGACGCCGACTACGCCGTGGTGCACTACAAGCTCGTGAACCCGCGGCGGCCGCGCGGCGTCGCGGTGGTCGACATCTTCCGCGTCGCCGACGGGCGCTTCTGCGAGCACTGGGACGTGCTGCAGGACATCCCGGCCGACGCGCCGAACCCCCGCGCCATGTTCTGAGCGCGCCGCCTCGCACCCACGGCGGCGCGCGCCTACCCCTCGCCGAGCCGACAGCCGGTCACCCATCGGCGCACGACACCTCACGCCGTGCGCGGCGACCGGGCGCGTCGGTAAAAGAAGCGCGATCGTGGGCACGGGGAGGTGTGGAGCGGCGAACGGATGTGGTACTTCGGAGGGCGGCGCGCAGAGGGTTTCCGGGAGCCCTTCGACCAAGGAAGACAAATGAGCACCGCCACCGCTGACCCAGCGCCCCGCCCTTCGCTGGGCAAGCGCCTCCTCGCAAACACCTTCGTCCGCATCCTGCTCGCGGTGCTCGCCTCCATCGGCAGCATGGCGCTGCTGCTCATGCTGTCCGAGATCGTGCCCAGACCCCTGCGCGTGGTGTGGCCAACGCTGCTGGCCGCGGCCGCATGCATGGCAGGCTACCGCTTCTACGTGCGCAGGGTGGAGAAGCGCGAGCCGCTCGAAGCTGCCGGGCCGCGCATCCTGCCGGAGCTGGGCATGGGCATCGGCGTCGGCGCGGCGCTGGCGGTCGGCGTGGCCGGCTCGTTGCTGCTGTGTGGCGCCCTGCAGGTGCAGGGCCTGGGTGACTGGCGCGCCATCTTCAAGCCGCTGCCGGAGCAGATCATGGTCGCGACCTTCGAGGAGCTCGTGTTCCGCGCCATCCTGTTCCGCATCGTCGAGCAGCGGTGGGGGTTCCGCATCGCCGTGACAGCGAACGTTCTGCTGTTTGCGCTTGCCCACCTGCCGAACCAGAACGTGAGCGTCCTCGCGATTCTGGCCACGGCATCGGCCGGCGCCGGCCTGCTCGGCGTCTACCTGCTCACCCGCCGCGTATGGATCGCCATGGGCATGCACTTCGCCTGGAACTACCTGTTCGATGCGATGATGTCCGTGCCCGTCTCCGGCCACGCGGCGCGCGGCTGGATTCAGGTGACACCGGCCGGTCCGGCGTGGCTGAGCGGCGGTGCTTACGGCGTCGAGGGGTCGGTCGTCACGCTGATCGCGTGGACCGCTGCCGCCATCGCGCTGTTCCGTGTGGCGCGCCAGCGCCCAGCCAACGTGCTCCCGCGCTGATCCTCGACATCGCGCGACGTCGGGCGGGTCCCATGCAATGGGAGCTCTACGGAAGATGACGCTCCCACCGCTCGGGCGCGCTTCCTCGACCGGGGGAGATCAGAAGGTCGAGAAATACGCCCACGGCTGGTTGCCGGCGCTGGCCTGCATGCAGTAGCCGCCGTTTCGCTCGGCCGGCAAGGTGACGTTGGCGCCGTTGCAGGTCACGAGCACGCCGTTGATGCGGAACGTCCGCCCCGCGGCGAAGTTGCCGCAGTTGAGCCCTTGCAGGTTCACGGTGGTCTCGTGGCAGGTGGCCGCGGTGCCGAGGTTGCCCGAGTGGTAGCTCTGCGTCGAGAACACGACGGGGCTCGAGCAGAGGCCGCCGCAAGGAGTGCCGCCGCCGGGATCGCCGCACACGTTCGACGTGCCGCCGCCGCCGCAGGTCTCGGGAGCCGTGCAGCTTCCGCACGAGCTCACGCTCCGCGGCGCGCCGCAGTTGTCGACGTCGCTCAAGCTGCCGCACTCGGCGCCGAGGCGCGCGCAGAACTGGGCGTCGCTCTCCGGGGTGCAGGTCCCGTCCGTCACCTCGAAGACGAGCTCGACGGTATCGAAGAGGCCATCCTGATCCGTGACCCGCACGACGGCCGTGCTCAGCCCGGCGGAGGGGGGCGTGCCGCTCAGCGTGCCGTCGCTCGCCACCGTGAGCCAGCTCGCGCCGCTCTGCTTGGAGTACGTCAGCGTATCGCCGAGGTCCGGATCGCTCGCCGTCCCGGCGAGCGTCTGCCCGGACAGCGCCACGTTGACCGTGGCGCTCCGCGTGATCGGATCGAGCGTGAAGCCGGGCGCGCGATTGCCGAGGTAGAGCGCCGAGACGCCGGGGAACTCGGTCTGCGCCTTGGCGAGCTCGAGCTCGAGCTGCGGAGTCCAGCGGAAGGCGAGCCGGGCCTCGTCCTCGAGGTCCACCCCCGCGGCGCCCGCGCAGAAGTGGATGAACTCGCCGAGGTTGAGCGGGCGATTGCCGTACGTGCTGTTGATCGTGGGCAGGTGCTCGGCGAGGAGCTGGAAGAACCTGGACAGGAACCGGCTGCCCTTGTGGTCCGCGTCCGTGTTGCCGAACTCGCCAGCATAGAGCGGATAGTACCAGTCGCGGAACCAGTAAACGCCGAATCCATCGGTGTGGGACACGTTGTCCGCGTAGATCACCGGCGCGAGGTTCGGGGAGATCGTGGTCAGGTTCAGGAACACGTCGTAGCCGAAGATCTCGGCCCACTTGCTGTCACCCCAGGCATTGAAGGCGGGCGAGCCCGCGATGCCGTTGTTGTTGCTCTCGACGATGTGCCCCATCTCGTGGATCAGCGACTGCACGACCCAGCCGTAGTCCGGCACCGACCAATCGCTGCTCACGGTGAAGATGATGTTTCGATAGGAGGCGGCGCTGTCCGAGGCGTACACGACTCCACCGACGTTGTAGGCCAGGGTGCCGGGAACCTCACCCGGAGCGTTGTCCTGGTTTCCGATCATGTGAAGGATCGGGTCGACCATGCTGCCGTAGGTGTCCTTCGCGTAGCCCCAGGCTTCGCTGACGATCGGGGCCACCCAGGTGGCGCCGGACGGGTTCGGGACGTACTGGTCGAAGTACGCGGCGAGGTTCGCGTCCGAGTAGGCCAAGGTGACCGTGCGGTTGTGGCCGTCGTACCAGCCGTTCTCCACGAACGACGCGGGCGGCGTGTTCGCGGTGGTGGTCGCGCTCACGGGGCCGACCTTGATCGAGCTGCCCGCCGCGTTCTGCGCGCTCACGCGGAAATAGTAGGTCTGGTTCGGCGCCAGGCCGGTGGCGCGGAACTCGGTGCTGCCGGCGCCGGTCGTCCCGACCACGAGACCGGAGGTGAAGCTCGAGTTCGTGGCTCGCTCCACGCGGTAGGACGCTTCGGGGTTGAGCTGCCCGGCGTTGTCCGTCCAGGTGACGCGGATCTGATTGCCCGACAGGGCCTGCGCGTTCACGCTGTCCGGCGCGGCCGGCGCGGCGAGGGAGGCGCTGCTCGTGCCGAAGAGCCGCCACTCTGCGAGCTGCGTGTCACCGGCGCCGTGGTTGTCCTGGATGTGCAGGCGGTATCGGTTGAACTCCAGCCGCTCGGGGTTGCAGGAATACGTGCGCGCGCTGTGGCGGTTCGTGAACGACTGGTCGGTTCGCGTGTCGAGCACGGTCCAGCTCGTGCCGTCGTTCGAGCCTTCGAGCGTCCAGTCCTTCGGATCGCGGTTCGGGAAATCGTTGGCGGACGTCAGGCTGTAGCTGGTGACCACGGAGCTCGGCGTCTCGAGCCGGATCCAGGTGCTGGAGTTCGGCTCGTAGTACTTCGAGAACGGATTGTTGTCCGTGACCTTCGTGACATCCTCGCCGGCGACCCCGTTTCCAGGGTGCTGCTCGACGGGCGCGGACGAGGAGAGCGCGGTGATGTCCTGGAGCACGGCGACTCCCGCCGTCGTGGCGCGCGCGGAGACCTCGGACGGGAACCCGCGCAGCGCGCCGTTCACCGCCTGCACCTGATAGAGATAACTCGTGCCTGGAGCCAGGTTCGTGTCGGTGTAGCTGGTGGAGCTCGTGAAGACCTCCGTGGTGCCGCTGCCGTCGTCGTTCACGCGCTGGACGTAGTAGCCGGAGGCGTTCGCGGCGGGCGTCCAGGTCAGCGTGACGGCGTCGGAGTCCACGCTCGGCGCGGCGAGCACCGGAGTGCCGGGCATGGTGCCTGCGGCCAGCGAGCCGCCGACGCGCAGCTCGGCGAGCTGCAGCGCGTTGCCGCCGCCGAGGTTCTGGCTGATGTTCAAGCGATAGTAAAGGTACGCATTCGAGTTCGAAAAGGTGAAGGACCGGGTCTGGTGCCGCGAGGTGAAGGACTGGTTCGTCCTCGTGTCGAGCACGACCCAGCTCAGGCCATCGATGGATCCCTCGAAGGTCCAGCTGCTCGGATCGCGGTCCGGGAAGTCGTTGGCCGAGGTGATGTCGTACGAAACGATGATCGACGGAGCCTGCATCCGGTACTGGATCCACTCCGTGCGGTGGGGCATGAAGAGCTTGGTGTTGACGTCGCCGTCGTGCACCTTGTCGATGCCCTCGACCCCCGGGGGATTTCCCCGCATGTCGCTGACGTCGGCCGTGGACGCCGGGGTCAGATCCGTGCCAGTGAGGGCCGCTCGTTGCGACGCGATCGCCTCGTCGGAGTCGGGCGAATCGAAAGATACGCAGGCGGGAAGGAAGAAGAGCGGGAGCCAGAGACGCGCGCGTGTACGGTGTTGCCGCATTGCCGATTGACCTCGTCAGGGATGAAGCGAAACGGATCGGGAAACGACGCAAACGAAGGGGCGCCGTTTCGGGGAGATGGAAAGCATACAATTCGAGGGCGTCAAGGACGAACCTGCACGCTCGCTTCAGGTGACTGATGATTTCTTATGCCATCTGCTGCCTCCTGGGAGATGACATCAGAGCGACCATCGAGTTACGCATTCCCGGCGGCGTGAGCTGGATCGACCCGCCGATGCTGCCCCGCACCACCCACAGCACCGTCTTCGCCCGGGGTAGCCGCCGCCGGCGTTGCGTGGGTGCTCGCCCCCCCGCCGACGAGGTGCGTCAGCCCTGAGCGCCGGTGCCGCCGCCCGCCGTCCTACACCGGCCTGCGCGCCGGCGCGCTCCGATCTCCCCCTGACGACTCCGCGCTGGAGGGCGGCGCCTCCAGGCCGAGGGGGCGCGCCCTCAGCGCGCCGGCGCGGGCGCGGACCGCCCGGGCCGCGGAGCGCGCGAAGGCGCGAAAATGCCGACGTGCGCGCGGCCGAGCGCCGGGATCGGGGAGTGGCACGCTTCCTGTTTAAAGGCGTTGCGTGACGCTCGGCGCGGTCCAAGCGGCGAGCGGGGCGACCCGGGCGACGGATGGACTCGACCCGTCGCACCCGCGGCGGACCGCCCGCGCGTCAGAACACGTGATGTCCAATTAAATACCGGAAAGAGAGCTCAATCATGAAGCGTGCACTGATCCTCCTCGCCTCGTCCCTCGTGTCCTCGTTCGCGCTCGTGGGCTGCGTCGCCGACGCGACCGACCTCGACGCGGAGCTGGCCGGCCTGGAGGAGGTCGAAGAGACCTCGCAGGCGCTGTGCGTCGCCCCGCCGACGGCCGACCAGACCGCGGCCCAGTCGAACTCGAGCGACGTCGGCAGCTTCACCCTCCGCGAGTCGCCGGACAACACCTACTACAGCAGCAAGGGCAACTACGTCGTCGAGGTCACGAACGTGAAGAACGCGTTCGCGTCGACCCAGACGGCGATGGCGTACAGCGTCAACGCCGGCAAGTCGAAGAGCGTCTGCGAGCACACGACGACGACGGCGACGCTGTACGGGTTCGACGAGGTCGAGGGCTGCTGGGTGCAGATCGGCGCGACGAAGAGCAAGACGGGCGTGTACTACCCGGGCGGCGGCTTCATCCAGCCGAGCTGCGATGACGTCGTGAGCTGGTCGATCCCGAAGACGGTGACCAAGGTCCGTATCCAGGGCAAGTCGGTGCTCCAGACGACGTTCGGCCCGGCCGGTCAGAAGATCGCCGAAGGCACGAGCTGGAGCCACTGATCCAGCGCGAGGGGCGGGGGAGCGCGCGGCCTCCTGCCACCGGCACGCGCGCCTGCGCGCTCGCTCCGGTGATGAGCCGGCGACCGTTCCGGCCTGAACGGCGGCGCGACGCGCGGGCGGGAGATCCGGCTTTCGTCCCCCGTTGAGCCTATCCTCTCGCAAACGCTCGATCCTTGCAAGACTGGTTCTTCGCGAACACGGGTCCACCTTGTCGGCCCGCCGCGCGGCCCGGATCCACGCGCGGCGCCAGCCTGGAGGACTCCATGAGCGACGTCACCATCCTCTTCGGAAGACCCCATGTCCCTCAGCTCGCCGATGATCGCTTCGAAATCGACGTGCTGGCCGCCGAGGAGCTCGGCATCGAGTCGTACGCGATCCCTCTCGACCCCGTCGTGAATGGCGAGCCGGAGCGCGCCTTGCGCCGGCTGCCGAAGCCCCGGTACCGGACTTGGCTCTACCGGGGGTGGATGTTGAGCGAGGAGGAATACACCGGCCTGTACGAGGCCCTGCAGGACCGCGGCGAGGAGCTCGTCGTCGATCCCGAGAGCTTCGCCGAGGCGATGTACATGCCGAGCTACGTCCCGCTGCTCGGCGCTCGAACGGCGCCCACGCGGTGGACCGAAGGTGAAGACATCCGGGAAGCGTGGGAGGTGGCCCTGGAGCTCGGGCCGCCGCCGTGGGTGGTCAAGGACCACGTGAAATCCGTCAAGGAGCTCTGGCATCGTGCGTGTTTCGTGCCCGAGGGCGCCACGTACGACGATTTCGCCGAGATCTGCGAGAAGGTCCTGGAGCTCCGCGGCGACCGGTTCGAGCGGGGGTTCGTCGTGAGAAAATACCTCGATCTCGCGACGTTGCCCGGCTGGGCGCCCGGCCAGCGTCGCGTGACCGACGAGCACCGGCTCGTGTTCTGGGAGGGGCGGCTGGTGGCGCACGCGCCGTACTACGACGTGGACGCGACGCTCGAGCATCCGGGGCAATTCGCCCATCTCGGGCAGGTCATCGGCTCCCCTTTCTTCACGGCCGACGTGGCCCGGCTCGAGCGCGGTGGGTACACGGTGATCGAAATCAACGACGGCGGCTGCTCGGTCTTCCCCGAGCAGATGGATCCGCGCGACGTCTATCGGGCGATGCTGGGCTGAGCCCCCGGGCTGCACGCGGCCGCGCGTCCCCCCCACGCGCCGCCGACACCCCCGGGCGGCGCGGCCACCGAGCGACCCGACTGGTGACAGCGGGCTCGATCAGGGCCTCTCGATCAGCGCCCGAACGCTCCGGCGAAACCCATCACAAGAGGCCGGCGCCGACCCAGAGCCCGGGCTCGTAGGCCACGAGCGCATCCACGTCGCTCGAGGCGAGCAAGAGAAAATCCACCGGCGAGACACCGACGAACAGGTGCGGCGTGATCGGGAGCTGGATCCCCCACGCGAAGCGGCCGCCGAAGGCGCCGACGCTCTCGAAGTACGGTGAGTCGAAGAAGATGCGGTAATAGCCCGGCGTGATCCCGACCGACATCTCGAGATGCGAGCCGACGCCCATCACGAGCCGGAGCGGCACGCCGGCCGCAACCTGGTTGACGTCGGTGGTCGAGACGCTCCGGAGCTCGACGCCGATCTCGAAGCGGCGCGTCTCGCTCAGGCGCAGGCGCGCGAGCACGTCGAGATCCACGGACATCCCATCCTTGACCGCGAAGCGCGCCGGAACGAAGTAGCCGGAGATCCCGAGCGAGAGCGCCATCCGGCGCGCGTTGGCCTCCGCCTGGGGGCCTGTCCCGGGCTGCTCGGCCGCGGGCTCCGGAGGCGCTTCCGGCGCGCGCCCGGACGGCCGCGCGGCGGCCGCGGCCGAGGGCGGGGGAGACGCGGGGTACGCGCCTGCCGGGGGCGGCGCGGACGGGTAGGGCGGGGGAGGCCCGCCGGCCGGAGGCGGAGGGTACGGATGCGGCGCGGGGTACGCGCCTGCCGGAGGCGGCGAGTACGGGTAGGGCGCGGGATATCCGCCCGCTGGAGGCGGCGGGTACGGATACGGCGCGGGGTACGCGCCTGCCGGAGGCGGCGGGTACGGATAGGGCGCGGGATAGCCGCCAGCCGGAGGTGGCGGGTACGGATAGGGCGCGGGATAGCCGCCAGCCGGAGGGGGCGCGTACGGGTAGGGCGCGGGATACCCGCCGGCCGGAGGCGGCGGATACGGATAGGGCGCCGGAGCCGGCGGCGCCGCCGGAGCGCGCGGCGGCGGCGCAGCGGGCGGCGGCGCAGCGGGCGGCGCCGAGCTCGCCGCCGCGGGCTTCGCCGCCGGGGGCGGCTCGGAGCGCGCCGGCTGCGCCGCGGCCTCCCGCGCCGGCTGCGCCGCGGCCTCCCCCGCGGCCAGGCTCAGGGAAGCGAGCGCCATCAGCGCGGGGGCCGCGGCGGCGCCGCCGCGAGGGCCGCGGGCGCGGCGCGCGCGCAGGACGGCCGCCGCGAGGCCCAAGAGGAGCGCCAGCGAGACGAGCTGGGCGGTGCTCAGCCCGCCGTACACGCCGCGCCCCGCATCCCCGCGGAGGAGCTCGACGAAGAACCGGCCGGCGGCGTAGAGCGCGAGCCAGGTCCCGAAGGCGCGGCCGTCCCGGTGCCCCCGGGCGAGCCAGAGGGCGGCGACCGCGCTCGCCAGCAGCCCGAGCGCGGCCTCGTAGAGCTGCGTCGGGTGCACGGGCAGGCTCGGCGCCCCGAGGGGCACCCAGCCGGCGGCGACGTGGTCCGCCGCCGCGGGGCTGCCCGCGGGAAACCGGACGCCCAGCGCGCCCGCCGTGACGCGGCCGTAGTCGCACCCGGCGAGGAAGCACCCGGTCCGCACGCTGGCGTACGTGATCCCGAGCCCGGGCACGAGCCGGTCGAGGAACGGCAGCACCGGCGCGCCCCGGCGGAGCAGGACCAGGCCGGCGACGGCGACGCCCGCGAGGAGCCCCCCGTACGCGGCCCGGCCAGCGTGGAGCACCGGACCCCACGCGCCGCGCGCGAGCGCCTCGGGCACGGCGCGCAGCGCCTCGAAGGCATAGCCGCCGAGGAGCGCGGCGACGTAGCCCCACAGGAGCGCGCGACCCTCGACCCCGACGTCGCCGCGGTCCCGGCGCACCAGCCAGAAGAACGCCGTCGCCCCGAGGAGCCCCGCGACGGCGACCATCACCGCGTAGGTCGGCGCGAGCCACGGCGGCAGGCCGTGACGCTCCAGCCAGAGCATCAGCGCCCGGCTCACGCCCCCCTCCGGATGCGCAGCAGCATGTAGCCCGCGGGCACGAGCAGCCAGAACGCGGCGCCGAGGGGCACGGGCGCGCCCGGGCGGCCCCCCCCGCGCCCGCCGGCGCTCAGCCGGCAGCTCGTGCCCGAGCCGCTGCCCGCCGTCGGATCGCCGTCCTTGCAGCTCTGGTTGCAATCGCGGCAGTTCTGGTTGCAATCGCTGCAGTTCTGGTTGCAGTCGCTGCAGTTCTCGTTGCAGCCCGCGATGTCCTCGTTGCAGCCGGCGCAGCCGCCGCCGCAGGTGCCGCAGTCGCCGTCGCCCGACGAGCCGCCCGGCGCGCCGATGGGGACGCCGGCCGGCGAGGTCGGCTCGCCGTACTGGAGGCAGCGGTCGAGCACGGCCATGCACCCCGCGTCCGCGGCGAAGGCGAGCGCGCCGTCGCGGCCTTCGATCGGCAGCGCGGCGCACGCGCCGCTGCCCGCGGCGAGGACGCACTCCTTCACCCCCTCGATGCTCATCAGCGCGAGCACGCAGAGCGCCTCGGCGTTCATCGCGCCGGCGTTGACCCACGCGCACTCCGCCTGCGCGTCGGCGAAGCGCGGATCCGTGCGCTCGTGCTCGCATCGCCCGGCCTGGGCGCAGGTGCACACGTCCCGCACGCCGGCGGCGCACTCCGCGACCGACCCCGGGAGGTGATACGGGTTGGCGCGCACCGACTGCGGCTCGCTCCGGGGGAGCTCGGGCAGCGCGACGCCGCCCTGGGGGTCGGCGAGCGCGGGCGCGTCCGAGGGCGAGAGGGCGCTCAGCGCGACGAGCCACGCGGCGTTGACGTAGACCGCTTGATCCTGGGCGACCACGCCCGCCGGCAGCCCGGTGACGCGGATGAGCTCGCGCGCGCCCGCGCGCCGCGCGAGGTCCGCCACGATCGCGCCGGCCCGGCCGCCGAGCGCCGCGTCCTCGAGCCCCGCGGTCTCCGGCGACGCCGGCTGGCCCGCGAGGACGGGCCGCGCGGGCGGCCGCTCGGACCCGCGCTCCGCCGCGAGGGAGCGGAGCACGAACCCCTCGGCGGACGGCTCGAGCGCGCCGAGGACGATCGCGTCCTTCCCGAGCTCCTCCCGCGCCGCGTCCGCGCTGCGGACCAGCGCCGGGGCGCTCGCGATCTCCGCGTCGAGGATCGGCGTCTCCTCCCCCTGCTTGCGGTGCGCCTCCTCGAGCCGCGCCGCGACGTCGTGGAGGGCCTCCTCGGGCAAGGCCGCGAGGACCTCCGGCGCGGCGCTCAGCGCGTCGCGCAGCGGCAGGTCGTCGTAGGGCGGCGTCTCCGCGCTGCACGCGCCCAGCGCGGCGGTCGCGAGCAGCACGGCGGCACGGCGGATCGCGCTCTCGATGACGACGTTCGTTGGCATGCCCCCCTCGCGCTCCCCGGAGCGCGCGGACCCGGACTGGACACGTCGCGCTCGGCGGGCGCGGGCGCATCGCCGGTGAGGACGCCGCCGCGAGGAGATACGACGAGCGTGCCAGAAGGAGCGGCGTCGGCCAAGGCCCATGCGGGGGAGCGCCAGTGAGGGAGCTCGCCCATGCCCTCGCCGGCATGTCGAATTTCGGTTCACACCCGCGCCGGCGCGGGTCTGCCACGGGGAACGCCGGCGGAGGGCCGGCCTCACCCGAGGAGCAGAGCCATGACTCGCATCCATCCGAGAGCACACCTGTGGACCAAGGCGGCGCGGGCCCTGACGGCGCTGGGCGGCCTGCTGGCCGCGACGGCGGCCCCGGCCAGCGCGCGCGCCGAGATCCTCGCGTACGACGAGCACGACGGGGAGGTGGGCGGCGCCGTCGGCTGGGCCGACGACTGGCCCTTCGCGCGGGAGGGCGGCGAGCTCGCGCAGACCGCCGGCTACGTTCGCCGCCGGTTCGCGGTCCCGCTGTCGGCCGCGCACGCCACCCGGTGGATCGCCGTCACCGGCCGCATGGCCGCGCCCCCGGTCGGCTACGCGTACCACGTGCCCATGGGCGTCAGCTCCTGGACGACCGCCCACCAGCACCACGGCCTCCATTTCGACACCTCGAGCCCCGCGGGCCTGCTCGTCGACGGCGCCGGCCCGACGAGCGGCATCGCCGCGACCACGCAGCAAACGTGGCTCGCGCGGTACGTGTTCGGCCCCGCCAACGCGAACGGCCGGTACAGCGCCACCGTGAGCATCTGGGCCGGATCCGGCGCCGGTCGCCGCATCGACCCCGGGGCGTCGCCGGCCGTCGTCCGCACGCTCGCCGACACCACGCTGGACAGCCTCTATTCCGGGCAGAGCGGCGCTCAGGACCTCTTCTTCGTGGAGCGCGAGAGCGTCGCCACCACGGCCAGGGAGGCGCTCGCCGCGCCCGAGCGCGATCTCTACGTGGTCGCGCACCAGGACGACGATCTGCTCTTCATGAACCCCGACATCGCGGATTCGATCCACGCGGGGAACTCCGTGGAGACGGTCTATGTCACCGCGGGCCTCGGCGGCAATTGCCTGGACGTGATGGGCGAGCGGGAGGCGGGGATGAAGGCCGCGTACGCGGCGATGGCCGGCCTCGCCAACAGCTGGAGCTGCGCCGAGGCCGCGGTGCTGGGCAAGGATCTCGTGCGCTGCGCGCTCGACGGGAGCGCCGGCCGCGTCGGGCTCGTGTTCCTGCGGCTCCCCTCGTCCCCGGACACGGCGCTCCTGAGCGACCTCTGGAGCGGGGGCACGCCGACCTTGACGCGCGTCGACCGCACCGGCGACGAATGCGACTACAAATGCGCCACCGACGACCCCGCCGACGACGCGTGCGACGACCCCGATGACGAGATCCCCGCCGACGAGCCCCCCGTCGACTACACCCGCGAGGAGCTCATCGACGTCCTCGCTCGCCTGATGTCCGATTTCCGCGCGAGCCGCGTCGGCACGCTGAACAGCGATCATGGCCACGCCGGCGACCACATCGATCACTACTACTCGTCGCTGTTCGCGTTCGCCGCGCAGCAGGCCTACGCCGCGGGGCACGCGCTCCAGACCTACCGGGGCTACGACATATCGAACGAGCAGGCGAACGTCTCCGACGAGGAGTTCGACATCACCTGGGACGCGTTCCGGTGGTATGCGCAATGCGACCGATTCACCTGCACGGACATGAGCGCGTGCGGCACCGGGACCACCTGCGACCCGGACAAGCAGGACTATCGCGCCTGGGCGCGCCGCCGGTACGCGGCCTCGGCGATCGCGGGCGTCTCGGGCCGCCTCGGCGCGCTCGGGGGCAAATGCCTCGCGGCCGCGGGCACGTCGAGCGGCGCGCCCGTGGTCCTCGCCGATTGCTCCATGGCCGCGGCGCAGCAGTGGACCGTCGGCGAGGACCGCATCGGCGGCCCCGGCGGCCGCTGCCTCGGCGTCGCCGGCGGCAGCGCGTCGAGCGGCGCGCCCGTGGTGCTCGAGAGCTGCGCCGGCACGCAAGGCCAGGCGTGGACGATGCTGGACGGCGGGCAGATCCGCGGCCTCGAGGGGAGGTGCCTCGCGGTCGCCGGCGGCAACGCCGCGAACGGCACGCCCGTGCAGATGGTCGACTGCAATGGCGCCGACGCGCAGCGGTTCGCGATCCAGCTCTCGGCGCCCACCCGCTGGTCGTACGGCAACGATTTCTCGGACGCCCAGATCGGCACGAGCCAGGCCTACACGCGCACGGTCCGGCTCGGCGACGTGGACGGCGACGGCAAGGCCGACGCGTGCGTGCGGCGCGCCGACGGCGTGTATTGCGCGCGCAGCAACGGCGCGGGCGGGTTCCTCCGCGCGCAGCGGTACACGACGGAGTTCTCCGACGCGAACGGCTGGCAGCCCGCGCGCTACGGCAACACGATCCAGCTCGCCGACATCGACGGCGACGGGAAGGCCGACATCTGCGGCCGCGGCATCTGGGGCATCCGCTGCCAGGTCGCGAACGCCGCCGGCGACGCGTTCGTGACCTCCGGCGACGGCTGGTGGACGTACAGCTTCTCCGACGCCGAGGGGTCCGGCGACGCGCCGAGCTACTACCGCTCGATCCACCTCGCCGACGTGGACGCCGACGGCTACGCCGACGTGTGCGGCCGCGGCGCCGACGGCCTGCGCTGCGCGATCAACACGACCGCCGGGAGCTTCGGGTCGGCGGCGCTCTGGCTCGCCGAGATGTCCGACGCGAACGGCTGGCTCCCCGAGCCGTACGGCGCCACGATCCAGCTCGGCGACATCGACGGCGACGGCGCGGCGGACGCCTGCGGCCGCGGGCCGTCCGGCGTGGTGTGCGCGGTGGCGAGCGCCTCCGGCGCCGGGTTCGTGCGGCCGCACGTCTGGTCGTACAGCCGCGGGGGCGCGCCGGATTACGGGGACGGGTCGGAGTTCGACGCGGCGCCGAGCCACTGGGGGAGCCTCGGCCTCGGCGACGTCGACGGCGACGGCGACGCCGACCTCTGCGGCCGCGGCGCCTCCGGCGCGCTGTGCGCCCTGTCGAACCGCCTCGGCTTCGGCGCCGCGCGCCCCGCGTCGATCGGCGCCTTCGGCGATGCCCAGGGGTGGCTCCCCGCGCGGTACGGCGCGACGGTGCAGCCCGGCGACGTCGACGGCGACGGCCGCGCCGACCTGTGCGGCCGCGCGTCGGACGGCCTCTGGTGCGCGCTCGCGCCGTGAAGCGGCGACGGCGGTCGGGCCGCGCGTTCCGGCGCCGCGTCGATCCTCTCTCCACGGCGTGGACCTGCGGCGCCGCCGCGGGACGGCGGGATCGCCGACCGCGGGACGTCGGCGGACGGTGATATCCTCGGCGCCACGATGTCCCTCGACCGAGAGCACCTCGAGCGCGAGGTCCGCGAGCGCTGCGAGAGCGGCGCCGTCGCGCGGGCCGCCGAGCTCGCCGTCCGCGGCTACGGGCCCGAGATCCTCGGCTTCCTGACCGCGCTCCTCCGCCGCGAGGAGGACCCCGACGACGTCTTCTCGCTGTGGTGCGAGCGCATCCTGCGCGGGCTGCCGACCTTCGCGTGGGAGTGCTCGCTCCGCACCTTCGCGTACACGATCGCGCGGAACGCGGCGAAGAACCACGCCCGCGACAGGCGCGCCCGCGAGCGGCGCGTGCGCCCCTCGCTCGGGACGACGGAGCTGAGCGCGATCGAGCAGCAGGTGCGCACCGAGACGCGGCCCTACCTGCGCACCGACGCGAAGGACAAACTCATGGAGCTGCGCGAGGCGCTGCCGCCGGACGATCGGATGTTGCTCGTGCTGCGCCTCGACAAGGGGCTGGAGTGGAAGGACGTGGCGCGGGTGATGCTCGGCGAAGACGCGGTGGACGAGGCCGCGCTGAAGCGGGAGGCGCAGCGGCTGCGCAAGCGCTTCCAGATCGTGAAGGACCAGCTCGTCGAGGCGGGCCGGCGCGCGGGGCTGCTCGGCGAGGGGTGATTCGCTCCGCCCGCGGGCGCTACCACGCGCCGAGCGCGCCGCCGTGGGCGCCCGCGGCGATGCGCTCGGCGCCGTCCTCGCCGAGGCAGCCGGCCGTCAGCGCCGGCGAGCCGGCGCTCAGGTCGAAGTCGCCCGCGAGCAGGTCCGCGAAGATCGGGTCAGCCTCGATGTTCCCGTCCTGACCGGGCACGATCACGTTGCCGAGCCGCTCGTTCCCGAAGAGCACGTTGCACCGCACGCGCCCGCGCTGCACGTGCTCCTGCTCGAGCGCGGCGCCGTTCGCGAGGATCACGTTGTTGAGGACGTCGAGCTCCGCGGCGTCCGCGACGATCGCGTGAGCGCGGTTGTCGTAGAACACGTTCTGGGCGACGACCGCGTGATCCTGCAGGTGACTCCCCACGAAGCCATGCTCGTTGTGGAGGAACACGTTGTTGCGGACCACGGCGAGCGCGTGGAAGTAGAGCATCACGCCGACCTCGTTGCCCTCGATGATGTTCTGCGTGAGGAGCAGCGACGGACGCGCGCAGTCTTCCCAGTTCTCCCCGCTGTGGCCGTCCGCGTAGACGGCCGCGGCGTACCAGTTGCCCGAGCAGCCCAGCACGTCGCGCGAGCAGTCCCCCGCCGATCCCACGTTCCGCAGCGTGAAGCCCCGGACGACGGCGTTCTGGGCGCCGGTGTAGTCGATGAGGTTCTCGCTCAGCCCCTGGCCGTCGAGCACCGTCGTCGTCGCGCCCGCGCCGACCAGCTTCACGCCCGAGCGCAGGCGGAGGTGCTCACGGTACTCCCCCGGCTGGACGAAGACGGTATCGCCGTACGCCGCGGCGTCGATGGCCCCCTGGATGCTCGGGTAGGCGTCCGGCACCACGAGCACGCGCTCCTCGCCCGGGCTCGGGAGCGAGCACCCCGCCGTGCCCGTGCTCGCGTCCAGCACCTCGCCGCCCTCGTCGAGCGCCACCGCGGACGCGAGCGCCGCGCCGTCGGTGGCCAGCGTGATGAGCGGGCCCGTCGCGCTCTCGACGTCCAGCACCGCCGGGGCGTCCGAGGTCACGACCAGGCTGTCGACGGTCACGCGCGCGCCGCCGGGCACGCGGAGCCGCAGCGCGGAGGACGCGCCCTGCGCCGATCCATCGGCGCCGCCCGGCGCGTCGTCCGGCCTGCTCGCCCCGCCAGGCGGCTCGGGGGTCGAGGGCCCCTGGAGATCTGCTCCTGTCGAGACCTCTGTCCCACACGCGACGATCCACACCGTGGCGCAGAGCGCTCCGAAGCGAGAGATGGTGTTCATGGCGGTGAGCTCGGCAAACGCCGTGCCGTTCCGCTGAAGACGCCATGCCGTTCCGCTGAAGAAGAGAGCGACGGGTTCGGCCGCGATCCAGGAGCGCCGTGTGCCATGCTGAGCCACGCGCCGGGCGACGCTGACAGCCGTCGTGAGCGCGGCGGCCCGCTGCTTTCCCGGAGGCCCCGGGCGCTTCGGCGCGCGACCACCGCGGGCGGCTAACGCTTCGATCCGGCGGCGTCGAAGCGCGGAACCTCGGGGAGCTCCGGGGCGTCGAGCCCCGCGAACGGATCGCGCCAGGCGTCGAGCCGCCACAGGCGCGCGTGCCAGGCCGCGACGTGCGGGTAGTCCGAGAGCGGCAGCCCGGCGAGATCCGCGAACGGGAGCACCGACGCCATCCGAAAGTCCGCATACGAAACCGCGCTCCCGACGAGCCAGTCCCTGCCGCTCAGGACCTGATCGAGCAGCGTCGCCGCTTCGGCGAACCCCGAGAGCCCCTCCGCCACGAGGTCGTCGCGGATGGGACCGAGCCCGTAGCGCTGCTTCGTCACGCGCTCGAAGTGGACCTTGTCGCACGCGGCGATGAAGTTGTGCGTGCCCCAGCTCAACCAGCGGATCATCTCCGGTTGTGCGGCGCCCGTGCGCCAGAAGTCCGAGCCCGTGAGCTGCGAGAGGCGGCACGCGATCGCGTCCGTCTCCCAGAGCGACTGGTCCCCCTCGACCAGGATCGGCACGCGCAGGTTCGGGTTCAGCGCGCGAAACTTCTCCTGCTGTGACGGGTCGAGAGGCGCCGCGTGGACGTATTCCACGGGTGCCTGGAGGTGGCGCGCCACGGCGACGGCGACCCGTGGATTCAAGTTCCGGCTGAAGTAGAGTTTCATGGAGCCAACCTGTTGAAGTGGGCTGACGTTCTACCTCTTCGGCGCTCTAGTACTACAGCCGCACCTCGACATCGCTCGGGTTGGATCCAGGATCGGCCCATGGATCCGCGGGCAAGCGAGCTGCCAGCAGCGGCCGCGTGGGACGCGCTGGCAGCAGATTTCGAGGCATTTCACGCGCGATTCGCGACGCTGTTCGCGCGCAGCGAGCCGCGCGAGCAGGCGATCAAGTACGTGCGCTCGCTGATGGGGCCGGCGGCAAGGCGGAACGGTTGGCAGCTGGCCGAGGCCATCGGAGATCCGACGCCCGATCGCGTGCAGCGGCTGCTGTACAGTGCGGACTGGAGCGCGGATGCGGCACGCGATCTGCTGATGGACTTCACGATCGAGCAGTTCGGCGACCCGCAGGGCATCGGTGTACTGGACGAAACGGGCTTCCTCAAGAAAGGCACCAAGTCCGTCGGCGTGGCGCGGCAATACAGCGGGACGGCAGGCAAGATCGAGAACTGCCAGATCGGTGTGTTCCTCAGCTACACCAGCCCACGTGGGCATGTGATCCTTGATCGTCGTCTTTACTTGCCAGAATCGTGGTGCAGCGATCCGGAGCGGAGGCAGGACGCTCACGTTCCGGAGGATGTCGCGTTCCGGACCAAGCCGCAGCTGGCGATGCAGATGCTCCATGGCGCCTGGCAGCGTGGTGTACCGATGGCGTGGGTCACCGGCGATGAAGTCTACGGAGACGATCCCGTGCTTCGCGACGGCATCGCCGCGCAGGGCCATCGGTATGTTCTCGCCGTCATCTCGAGCACGCCGGTATGGCCCCGGCGACCCGCGGTCGCGGAGCCCCCTACCGAGCGCGAACACCCTCGTGGCCCGCGCCGCACGCGCACTCGTCTTGCACCGGGCGCGCCGCACGCCTCCACCGTGGCCAAGGTGGCGGCGCAGTGGTCGCCGAAGCAATGGCATCGCCTTGCCGTCCATCAAGGCGAGAAGGGGCCCATCGAGTACGACTGGGCCCGCGCGCGCGTCGTCGACAGCCGTCGGCGCTTGCCCGCCGACGAGCTCTGGCTCCTGGCCCGCCGCTCTGTCTCGAAGCCGTCGGAAGTGGCCTACTACCTGTCCAACGCCGGAGCCGCCACGCCGTTGGCAACGCTCGCGCACGTGGCTTCCACGCGCTACACGATCGAGCAGTGCTTCGAGGAAGCGAAGGATGACGTCGGCCTCGACCACTACGAGGTCCGCTCGTGGCCAAGCTGGCATCGGTACATCACGCTCGGGATGATGGCCCTGGCGTGGTTGGCTTCCGTGCGCGCGAAGCTTCCCGCGGAGGGCGCCTTCCCGTATGCCCCGGCCATGAACCCCGAGCTCGTGCCCAAAACGGCGCGCCCGAGGCTGGGGAAGAACGTCGAGCGCATGCAGAAGACGGCGCTTGACACGTCGGGGAAAAAAAGCCCACGGCGCCCGCAGAAAGCGACGGTCCGTCGACGCTGGCGCCCTGGAGCATTCCCGAAGTCCGCCGCCTGATGGAGCTGGTGCTTCCGCTGCCCGCCCATTCGCCCGAGTTCCGCTGGGCATGGTCGAGGTGGCGGCGCCGAAAGCGCGCCCAGGCTCGCGCCTGTTGCTACCGGCGCCGCCGCAACCGGCCGCGCGCCCGCGCCCGGGCTCCCTAACCGCGGCTGTAGTACTAGCCCGCCAGCGTGGCGGCGAAGCGCGTGGGGCGCCGCACGCCGCGGGCCTCCATCCACGCGTCCGCCGCGGCGACGAGCGCGCGCCCCTCGTCGCCGCCGAGCCAGATCCCCCGCGCGCGGCGCGCGGCGGCCGCCAGGAGGGCGGCGCCCAGCCGGTCGAGCGCGGCCTCGGCGCCTCGCATGCGCTCGGCGGCCTCGGCCGCGCGGCCGCGCTGCGCGGCGACGCTGGCCCGGATCATCGCGGCGACGGGCGGGCCCCAGAAGACGTCGCGCCGGTCGAGCGCGCGCGCGTCGGCGAGGGCGAGGGCCCGTAAGGCGACCGCCCGCGCGCCGCCGCGCGCGGCGACCGCGAGGGACGCGAGGGCGCGCAGGTAGTGGAGCTCGCCCCGCACCAGCGGGATCGCGACCATGCCGGAGCCGAGGAGCGGCGGCGTCGCCGCCAGGACGAAGCGCAGCGCCGCGGCCGCGTCGCCCTCGTAGAGCGCGATCCGCCCGCGGGCGAGGACCTCGCGGAAGTGCTGGACGTGGTAGCCGGCGCGCGACCAGCGCTCCATGGCGGCGTCCACCGTGGCGCGCGCCGAGGCCGGCCGATCGGCGGCGAGGTCGAGCTGGTACGCGCCGTTGAGGCGGATCATCGTCTCGCGGTAGCGGTCGCCGCGCTCGCGCGCCTCGGCGAGGAGATCGGCCGTGATCGCGGCGAGGCCGGGGATCTTGCCCTGGAGCCAGAGCACCGTCGCCAGGAGCGCGTGCGCGAAGCTCCCGCCGCTCCCGCTCTCGCCGCCGTGCGCCCCGAGCGCCGCGCTGCTCCGCCCGAGGAGCACCTCGGCGCGCTCGAGCTCTCCGCGGGCGAACGCGGCCACGCCCTCGGCCAGCAGGTGGAAATGGCGCGCCTCCGGGCGCGGCGAGCGCGCGGCCACCCGCTCGAGGAGCGCCAGCAAGGCGGCGGCGCGCCGGCCGCCGTCGCGCTGGCCGCGGAGCGCGGCGTGGATCGTCTCGAGGGTGAGCGCCCGCGCGAGGCGGTGCGGCTCGCCGGCGTCGAGCGCGAGGAGCAGGTGCCTCGCCGCGAACGGCGCGCTCTGCACGGGCGCCGTCACGGCCAGGTTCGCGGCCGCGTGGCAGGCGTCCATGGCGAGCAGGTCGCGGCCCGGGATCTCGCGCTCGGCGCGCTCGCGGAACGCGAGGCCGCGGGCCCACAGCCGCGCGCGCAGGGCGGCCGCCTGCGCGAGCGCCTCGAGCGTCGACGCCGGCCTGGAGAGCCCGAGCTCGGCCAGGACGCCGTCGAGCACCGACAGCCCTTCGTCCACGTACCCGCCCGCGAAGAGCAGCTGCATCGCCTGCAGCCGGTGGGAGAGCGCCTCGCGCTGCGGCTCGCGCGACGCGAGATCGAGGTACGCCTCCGCCGCCTCGCGCGACCGGCCGCCGCTCGCCAGCGCGGCGGCGAGCGCGAGGCGGGCGCCGCGGGCGACCGCGGCGTCGCGCGCGCCGAGCTCGAGCGCCTCGCGCGCGAAGCGCGCCGCCCGATCGAAGGCGAGGGCCGCCTGCGCCTGCGCGGCCGCCTCGACGGCGCAGGCCGCGGCCTCCGCGTCGAGCCCGGCCCCGCGGAGGTGGTGCACGAGCAGCGACGGCTCGGCGCCGCCCTGGCCCGCCAGCGCCCGCGCGAGGCGCAGGTGGTGCTCGCGGCGGCGCGCACGCGGCAGCGCGGCGAGCACCGCCTCGCCGACGCGATCGTGGTACGGCAGGAGCTCCTCGCGCTCGTGCGCCTCCCGCACGCGCACGACCTGCGCGGCGACGAGCCGCGAGAGCGCCTCGGGCTCGTCCAGCGCCTCGCCCTCCGCCTCCGCCGCGCGCGCCGCGGTCCGCCGCGCGATCGGCTGCCCCGCCACCGCGACCACCTCGATCAGCCGCCGCGCCGGCGCGGGGAGCCGCTCGACGCGCGCCGCGAGCAGCGCGGACAGGTCGTGCGCGGCGCCGCCGAGATCGCCGCTCTCGGCCGCGAACCGCGAGAGCTCGGTGATGAAGAGCGGGCTGTGGTGGGCCTCCGCCGCGATCCGCGCCGCCGCGCCGCCGGGCGCGCCCGCGCCCGCGAGCAGCGCGCCCGCGAGCGCCGCGGCGTCGGCGGGGGGCAGCTCGCCGACGTCGATCTCGTGCACGCGCACGTCCGCCGCGAGACCTTCGCGCAGCGCCGCGAGCAACGCGCGGAGGACGGGGCTCGTCTCGGCCTCCTCCGCGCGGTACGAGGCGACGAAGAGCAGCGGCGGCGCCGCGGGAGGGCGCATCAGCTCGACGAGCAGCGCGACGCTGTCGAGGTCGCCCCACTGGAGATCGTCGACCGCGAGCACCAGCGCGCGCGCCCGGCCGAGGCGCGCGCACAGCTCGCGCAGCGCGGCGAACGCCCGGCGCCTGCGCTCCGCGTCGTCCGGCGCCGCGCCCTCCTGCGGCGCGGCCGCCGCGATCGCCGGCACCTCCCGCAGCACCGGGAAGGCGCGCCCGAGCTCGACGACGTCGTCGGGCAGCCACGCGGCGAGGTCCTCCGGCGCCGCGCGGGCGAGGAGGCGGCCTAGCTCGTCGACGACGCCGTCGAGCGCCTTGTACGGCACCGACTCCTGCTGAAAGCAGCGCCCCGCGAGCGGGACCGCGCCGGGCCCGCCGCCCGCCGACTCCAGGAACCGCTGCAAGAGCGCGCTCTTTCCGATGCCCGACGATCCGCGGAGCAGCGCGACCACCGTGCGCCCCGCGCGCGACTCGTCGAGGGCCGCGTGGAGCCGCCCGAGCTCGGCCGCACGGCCCACGAACGGGGCCGCCGGCGCCGGGCGCCGCGCGATCGGCGCGCCGGCGGCCTGGCCGAGGAGCCGCGCCGCGACCTCGCGGGCCGTGGGTCGGAGGGCGGGATGGTGCGCCAGGAGCTCGCGGCAGAGGCGGTCGAGATCCTCGGGCGCGGCCGGCGCCGCCGGTCCCGACGCCGCGTCGCCTGGCGCGGGCAGCGGCCCCGGCGCGGGCGCGGGCGCGGCGCCGCCTTGCGCGGGCAGCGGCCCCGGCGCGGGCGCGGTGTCGCCTGGCGCGGGCAGGCGGCCGGTGAGCGCCTGGTGGAGCATCACGCCGACGGCGTACATGTCGGCGGCCGGCCCGACCGCGAGCCCCGCGGCCTGCTCCGGCGCCATGTACCTCGGCGTCCCCGCCCGCACGGGCGCCGTGGGGGCGTTGAGATCGGCGACGAGCCCGAAGTCGAGGACCTTCACGGCGCCGGCCGCGTCGACCATCACGTTCGACGGCTTGATGTCGCGGTGGAGCTTGCCCGCGTCGTGCAGGAAGGCGAGCCCCTCGGCGATCTCCCGGAAGGCCGCGCGCAGGCGCGCCTCGTCGGGCCCTCCCGCGCCGCGCACGTGCGTGAGCACGTCCGCGCCCGAGACGAGCTCCATGGTGAAGAACCAGCGCGCGTCGTCCCGGTGCAGCTCGTAGAGCCGGACGAGGCGCGGGTGGACGATCCCGGCCAGCGCGCGAAACTCCTGCTTGAACAGGGCGATGGCCCTCCCGTCCGGGCGCCGCAGCACCTTGAGCGCGACGAGCGCGCCGCGCTTCCGGTCGAACGCCTCGTACACGGTGCCGAACCCGCCGCTCCCGAGGCGCCGGCGGAGCGCGAAGCGCGGCGGATCTTCGCCGGCGGCGAGGAAGGCGCCGCTCTCGTCGGCGTCGATGGGGGCGGCGGGGACGACCTCGGGCACGCGGGCGATCTGGCGGAGGAACGCGAGGGACGGCGAGGAAGCGGTGGAGCCGTCGCCGGAGAGGCTGTCGGCGTCGGCGGTGGCGCCGGCGGACGGCGCGGCGTCGACAGTCACGCCGGAGGATGGCTGGGGATCGACCGTGACGCCGGGGGACGGCTCGGATCGGTGGTCTTCAGCGGACAAGCAGGGGCTCCTGGGGAAGGAGCATACCGCGGGCGCGCTTCACGATGCAGACGCCACCGGCGCGAGCGCGGGCGTGAGGAGGCGGTCTCGCCGCCTCACGCCGGACCCCTCACCAGGCCTGGTGCCAGACCTGATCGCGGTCGGCCACCACGCCGGCGCTCGAGCCATAGAGGACGTTGACGTGGCCGTCGTTGTCGTCGCCGCCGCGAGCGATGTCCTCGCCGGGGGCGCCGATGGCCAGGTCGGCCTTGCCGTCGCCGTCGAAGTCGCCGGAGGCCAGCGCGTAGCCGAAGCGGTCGTCGTCCTCCATGCTGCCCTCCACGCCCGGGCTGTCCTGCGTGTACGCCGGGTCGCCGAGGGTCGACAGGCCCGCGGCGGTGCCGCGGAAGAGGTGCGTCACCCCGGCGTCGTCGTGACCGTCGATGTCCTCGTGCGGCGCGCCGACCGCCAGGTCGGCCCTGCCGTCGCCGTCGAAGTCCCCCGACGCGAGGGCCCAGCCGAAGTGATCGCCGTCCGCGACGCTGCTGCCCACGTTCGGGCTGTCCTGGCTCAGCAGCGGATCCCCTGCGGCGGCGAGGCCCGACGCGGTGCCGCGGAAGACGTGCACCACGCCGCCGCCGCCGTGCCCGGCGAAATCCTCGTGCGGCACGCCGACCGCGAGGTCGGCCTTGCCGTCGCCGTCGAAATCGCCCGAGGCGAGCGCGTAGCCGAAGTGATCGCCGTCCTGCGCGGTCTCGGCGACGTTCGGGCTGTCCTGGTGGAACATCGGATCGCCGACGGCCGACAGGCCCGCCGCCGTACCGCGGAAGACGTGCACCGCGCCGGCGCCGCCGTGCCCGGCGAGATCCTCGTAGGGCTCGCCGATCGCCAGGTCGTCGAAGCCGTCGCCGTTGAAGTTGCCGGCGGCCAGCGACCAGCCGAAGCGATCCCCTTCCTCGACGCTGCCGGGCACGTTCGGGCTGTTCTCGTGGAACATCGGATCACCGACGGCCGACAGGCCCGCCGCCGTACCGCGGAAGACGTGCACCGCGCCGCCGTCGTCGTGACCGTCCACGTCCTCGTCGGGCGCGCCGATCGCCAGGTCGGCGTAGCCGTCGCCGTTGAAGTCGCCGGCGGCCAGGGACCAGCCGAAGTGATCGCCGCCCTCGACGCCGCCGGCCACGTTCGGGCTGTCCTGGTCCCAGCCTTGATTGCCGGCGCTCGTGAGCCCGGACGGAGAGCCGTAGAGGATGTAGACCGAGCCGGCGTCGTCGTCGCCGCCGATGTCCTCGCCGGGCGCGCCGATCGCGAGATCGTCGAAGCCGTCGTTGTTGAAGTCGCCGGCCACCAGGGCATAGCCGAAGCGATCGTCGTTCTCGGCGCTGCCCACCACGCCCGGCGAGTCCTGGTGCCACAGCTGGTCTCCGCCGCTCGTCAGCCCGAGGATCGATCCGTAAATCACGTTCACGGCGCCGGCGTCGTCCGCGCCGTTGATGTCCTCGTAGGGCGCGCCCACGGCCAGGTCGGCGTAGCCGTCTCCGTTGAAGTCCGCCGTGGCCAACGCCCGGCCGAAGTGATCGTCCTTTTCGGCGTTGTCCTCGGTGTGGCCGTCGGTGATCCGCTGCGCCGGCACCACCACGCAGCTGTTGCCCGGCGTGCCGTCGGGCTGGGTGCCCCCCGGGCAAGGGTTGATGGGGTAGGGGTGCTCCGACTTCGCGCTGACGTCGGCGCAGTTGCCCACGCCGTAATGGTCGCAGTCCGAGGTCGTGTGCGCCGTGACCTGCACGGGGACGCCGCCCTCGCTGTGAACGGCGCTCACATCCATGCTGTCGCCGTCGAACTGGACGAGCAGGAAGTAGCTGAACGTCGCGGAGCCGGTGTAAAAACACGGGATCTGGACGTCGTTCACGGCGATGTTCTTCCTGTAGCCGGCCCGATAGTGGATGTGCCCCGAGAAGATGCCGAGGATGTTGTATTCGAAGCCGGTGATGGCGCCGATGAACTCCTCGTCCGTGGTCGGCATGTCTTCGCCGAAATCGTGCATGTTGATGACGGCGCGCTGCCCCTCGCCCACCGCGTCGGCGAGCTGGTTCCGGAGGAAGTCGATCGATTTCGAGATGTGGAAGTCGGGCTCCTCGTAGGTGGGGTGATTGTGGAGCTGGATGAAGCGGATCCCGTTCTTCACGAACGAGTAGGCCACGCTGCCCGGATCGTACGCCTCGAGCTGGCCGCGGTGTTTCTTGATCCAGCGCTCCATCCACCGCCGCGACTCGTTCCCGCAGTAGTTCGATCCCTCGTCGATCATCCGGTCGCACGCGGCGCACCCCTTATCGCAATCGCAGGCGCCCACGAGCTCGCACAGATCGCAGCCGGCGCTCGCCGCGCAATTGCCGCAGGCCACGGCGATGTCCTGCGCCGAGGCGCCGCAGTCGTCGTGCACGTTGCTCCCGTAGTCGTGGTTCCCCAGCCCCGGGAAGACGTCGACCAGGAGGTCGCCTTCATACTGATCCTCGTACGCGGCCCACTGGTCGGGGCGGGCGAACGAGGTCAGATCGCCGTTGACGACCACCGCGCTGGGCGCGCTGTAGCCGGGGGGCGTCGCGCCCTTGACGAGGGCGTTGATCGCCTTGACCTGATCCCGGTTGGTCTTGTTGCCCAGGGCCTTGATGTCCGCCGACGAGAGCTGGGCCTCCGCGGCGTCCTCGCCCACGAGGTCGTCCTCGCTCCACCAGAATTGCGGATCGGAGGCGATGACGACCGAGAACGGCGCCACGGCCTGGAGCGGCGCGGGGGCCTCGGCGAGCGGGGCGGGCGGCTCGACGTCGGCCGCGTCGCACGCGGCGAGGCCCATGGCGGTGCCCAGGGTGGTGATGGACAGGAGGATCGGCGCTGCGCGTCTCATACGGGTCTCCTTTCGGGTGTCGATGAGGCAGACCCGGCCCACGGAGGATGTGACGGACCCGATGCTCAGGGAGGCGGTGCGGCCGCGCCCCGGGGGCCGCGCCCCGAGGATTGAGCCGCGGGCCCCGCGCCGGCGGGGGCGCGGGCCGGTCGAGCGGCGCGCGCTGGTGGAGCAGTGATGGCGGCGGTTCGCCCTCGCAGGCGCCCGGCGCCTGACGCCTGGACGCAGCCGGAGGGAGCGGGGCCCTTCGGCTCAGCTCGCGCTGGGGTCGGCGACGCGGCCGACGAACAGGATGCTGCCCGTCGCGTTGTCGCGGATGAGGAACAGGAAGGGATTCACGAGCGCGAGCGACGCCGGCACGGGCGCCGACTCGTCGCCGACGATGACCGCGGTCGCGGCCGCCGCCTCGGTGCCGGCCTCGTTCACGCCGACGAACGCCTTGTGGAGGACGTCCTGGATGTAGGGCTGTCCCTTGGCGTTGATGCCGGTGAAGTCCGCGGCCCCGGGCGTGAACGCGATCTCCATCCCCATCGCCTCCAGCGTCTCCTTGAGGCTCAGCTCGTACTCGAACTTGAACTTGGGCATCGTGGTCTCGACCAGGTGCTCGCTCATCGCGCCGACGATGCCGTCGACCTTCGCCGCGTCGAGCGACGCCTCGAACGCGTCGAGCGTGCCCTTGGCCGGCAGGACGATCACCATCGACAGCTCGTCCCCGTCGTACGGCATCGCGACGGCCTGGTAGCCGTCGCCCTCGGCGTACGGCATCTCCAGGTTGGCGTGCATCAGGGGCACCGTCACCTCGGTTCCATCGGCCTTCTCGAACGGCCCGTCCGCCGTCGCGGTGGGCTCGAAGGGGGTGCGCCACGCCGCGTTGAAGTAGATGGCGTTCGTGAGGACCAGCACCGTCTCGGGGGTGATCGCGTCGACGGGCACCAGCTTCTCGATCTTGCCCTCGGTCCGGTCGCTGACCCAACCGTTGATGAGATCGACCGCTTCCTGCTTGTGGCCCAGGAAGTCCACGACGCGCATCCCGGCGCCGTAGTTCAGCGCGAGCGTGTCCAGGAAGGGCGCCTCGAACCCGTAGCCGATCTGCCCCCAGAGCGCGTTCACGACGTTGAGGCGGAAGCCCTCTCCGTCGGCGCCCTGGGCGCCCTGACCGCGGCTCTCGAGCTCCTGGTCGATCCAGTTGAACGCCGGGTGGAGCTTGTCCTGCCCGAGGTCGAAGCGCAGCGTGCCGGCCATGGCCGTCTCGGTCTCGCCCTTCGCGCCGGCCCACGTCATCGCGAGCGCCGTCGAGATGCTGTAGGGCGAGTAGAAGACGTTGCCGGGCTCCTGGCGGAGCTCCTGGTAGAGGTCGAGCGCGAACGCGGAGTTGCCCGAGACGAGCGCGGTCTTGTCCTCCGGAGGCACGTCCGGGGTCGAGATGCGCTGTTTGTCCGAGGCGACCACGCACCCGGGCTTGTCGCCGTCGCGGCACCCCTCGCCCCCGGGTTCGGGGGTCGGTTCCGGGTTGGGCTCGGTGGACGCCTCGCATCCGAGGATCGCGGCCAGAGACAGGGCGAAGAGCGGAGCGCAGGTTCGGAGGGTTCGCATCATGCGCCCCGCCCAGCATCGGCCGTGCCGCGCCGGCCCGCGATCGCGGGCTCGTGGGTTTCCGGGGCGATGCGCGCGGGGCGACCGGGCCGCTGCGCTCCGGGCTCTTCCGCTCCCTGACATCCGGAGAAGCGCTGGCCCGTTCTGGCACAGGGTGCTTCGCCCGGGTCGCCGAGCGCTGCCGCGTCGAGCGTCGCGTCGGCGGGGCCGAGGCTCGCGCTCCCGCTACCGCGCCGGGGTGATGGTCACCTTCAGCATCTGGCTCGACGCGGGATACAGATACCCGTCGTCGACGGGGCGCACCTGGCCTTTGGGATCGTCGGCGCCCCTCTGCGGCCCGGCCTGGCGCGGCGCCTGGTCGGGGCCCACGCCGGGCCACTGGTTGGCCTCCGTGCCCGCGTCCCAGATCGTGACCTGGTCGGAGACATCGCCGCTCACCGGCTCGCCGCTCGCGTCGAACAGCGCGATCCCCTGCTCGCTCGGCGCGAAGAACAGATCGTTCGATTGCCCCAGCATCGACGCGAAGCTAAGCCGCTCGCCGGGCCGCGCGGTCACCGTGAAGCTGAGCTTCGCGCCGGGCAGCAGCGGCCCTGGCATCGAGGCGCCCACGGGCGTGTCGTAGACCAGCACCGACGAGATCCCGCTCTCGCCCCCGACCTCGGCCTCCAGCGACGCCGCGAGCGCGGCCGGATTCCCGTCCTCGGCCAGCATCTCGAGACCCTTGCCCCGGTCCGCCTCGCCCGACCTGAACAGGGGCGCTCCGGACCCGTGCACCACCGCGACGCCCGGCGCCGCCGGCGAGGTCAGCCCCGCGCGGGGCATGGCCCCCTCGTGCAGCATCCTCGGGTTCCCGTCCTCGGCCTGCGCCTCCAGCCCGTTGTCGGGGTACGCCTGTCCGACCGTGAACAGCGGGTTCTCCGTCGTGTGCACCACGAAGAGCCCCGGCGACAGCGGCACGGCGGCCGGCTCCCCGCCCTCGGGCATCAGCGTCCCCACCTCCGACCTGTTGGTGATCCGGATCGTGAACTCATTGCCCGGCTCCGGCGTCACCGTCACCTGGATGACCTCCTCGACCGGCGGGTAGGAATAGCCATCCTGGACCAGCCGTACCGTGTTGTCCGGGTCCGGAGCGCCCGTGTTCGGGCCGCTCTGCCGGGGCGCCTGGTTCGGCCCGGCGCCCGGCTCCTCGTTGGCCTCGGTGCCCGCGTCCCACAGGAGGACCTGGTCGGTCACGTCCCCGCTCACCGGTTTGCCCGCGTCGTCGTAGAGCGCGATCCCGGCGCCGTCGGGCGCATAGAACAGATCGTTCGATTGACCGAACATCGTCGTGAACGACAGCCTGTCGCCCGGCAGGGCGCCGACGCGGAACTCGAAGCTCTTCTCGGGGAAGAGCGGCCCGGGCATGCTCTCGCCCACGGGCGTGTCGAACACGCCGGCCACCCGGTAATCCCGCGCGGGCGTCACGTTCTCGAGGGTCACCTCGAAGCTCGTGACCGCATCTCCGCCAGCGGATCCGCCGGCGCCTTCCCCGCCCATGCCACCGGCGCCGGTGGTATCGCCGCCTTCGCCGTCGCTGCACGCAGCGGCGAGGGTGAGGACGAGGGGCAGGGCCGACAGCGCGCGATTCCGAATCTTCATGAACATCCTCCAGAAGCGGTGATTGAGGTGACGCGACCTGGATCGCCCCGCCGCGGTAAGGCGCGTGGCAGCGGGCGCTCCTCCAGCAGCACGCCGACGAGACCGGAGCGGCCGCGGGCGCCCGTAGGGCGCCCGCCTCGGCCTTCGATGGCCCGTGGCGCGTCGTTCGATGGTGCTACGTGATGGGGGGCGGGTCGGTTTCGCGATCTTCGCGCGCGCCTGCTCGATCGTGCTCGGGAGCCGGTTTTCGGCGCGGCCGGCGGCCGCCGGCGCGCTCGCCTCGCTGCCCCTGGGGGCCAAGGCCACGTCGTGGCCGTCGCGAGGGCACCGTGGCGTGGGGCGTGGTCGCCGCCAGGTCCGCCATGGCGCCGCCACCCCTGAGCTGGCCCTCTCCTCGGGTTTTCCCGTCGTTTCGCGCCGGCATGGGGCGTGCTCGAGGCCGGCCGTCATGCCGACGCTCGAGCACAACGCCCTCGTCGAGATGTTCCGCGACCAGCCGGCGCTCGCGCCCCGCTTGCTCGCGACGCTCTTCCACGTCGAGGTGCCGCCGCACGCCTCCGCCGCGGTGGTCGAGTCGTCGCTCGATCAGCTCATCCCCGTGGAGTTCCGCGCCGACCTGGTGCTCGAGCTTCGAGACGCGAGCGGCACGCTCGTGCTGGCGATCGTCATCGAGGTCCAGCGCGAGACGGATCCCAACAAGAAGTTCTCGTGGCCGACGTATGTCACGGTCGTGCGCGCCAAGAGGCGCTGCCGCACGGTCGTGCTCGTGGTCGCGCCGGACGCCGGCGTGGCTGCCTGGGCGGCGGAGAGCATCGACCTCGGCCTGGGCCTCGGCCACGTCGCACCGCTGGTGCTCGGCCCGGCCGTCGTCCCCGAGATCACCGATCCGGCCGACGCGGAGGCGGAGACGGAACTCGCCGTGCTCTCGGCGGTGGCGCACGGCAACGGGCCGAACGGGCTCGCCGTGGTCGAGGCGGCGCTCGCTGCCCTTGGCCGGCTCGACCAGCAGCACGCGATGGTCTACTTTCAGCTCATCTGGAACGCGTTGCGTGAGCCGATGCGGCAGGCTCTGGAGGCGTTGGTCATGGAACGGCAGATCGAAGGCGAGGCGACGTTTCCCCCGTTCGTGCAGAAGCTCATCGAGCGCGGCAAGCTCGAGGGCATGCGTGAGGGCAAGATCGAGGGCATGCGTGAGGGCATCCGTGAGGGCGAGCTCAAGGGCATGCGTGAGGGCGAGCTCAAGGGCAAGAGGGATACGCTGTTGCGTCTGCTCGCGCGTGCAGGGATCGTGCTCACCGAGGACGAGAGCGCGCGCATCCAGGCATGCACGGACGTCGCGAGCCTCGACCGCTGGATCGATAACGTCCTTGGGGCGAAGACCGCCGCCGACGTGCTCTCCTGACGGTCGACGGGGGCGGTCCAGCACGGCGATGAACCAGACTGGCTTCGCCCGCTGATGATCGCCAGGATGTTGGGCGAACGGACTCAAGGGCTGCACCGTGACGACTGAACAGGCCTATGACGCCGGACGCGACGCTGCGAAGCGCGGTGCGCCGCTTGCCGGGTTTCCCCTTGACGACGAGCTCTACGCGGCGTGGCTCCGTGGCTTTCGCGAGCATCAGACGTTCGATCCGTCCTGCGAGCATTGCGCTGGAACGGGCAGTCGGAGGGCCGACAGACTGCGCCAGGGGCCATATTGCGAGGCCCTGCTCGTCTGCAACTGCAACGTGCCTGCACGGTGTCCATGACGTCCTGCCGTGCACCTTGGCTGAGAAAGCCTGGAGGTCCGCTGTGCGCAAGGTGGTGACGCTCGACGAGCTCGACGACTTTCTCGTTTCGGCCGCCCGCGGCACCACCACAGCGGAAGCCGCGGTGGCGTGGGGGCATGACCACGAGCCTGCACCCGCTGATCCTTGGCTCCTCCCCGACTCCGAGGCCGACGCCGTATTTCTCGCCGCGTTTCAACAGATGATGAGCACGTACTCCGAGCCCGACTACGTCGGAGAAGCGAGCCGTGCCTGCGACTATCGACGAGCGTTGCTGATTGAGGGATCGCCTCTCGCCGTGTGGGAGTATGATCACTACCAGATCGCTCTTCGGGTCTGCGCGAGGGCCGAGCGGTACGCGGAGGTCATCGCGAGCGTTCACCACCCATAGCCCCAGAGCCCAAGATGCCGCGCAACGAGCCGCTGGTGCCGACCGCGCTTCGCGCGGCGGCGGTGGGGCGGTCCGTGACGCGGCCGCGGGGGCAACGAGGATCGCCAAGCGGGGCAGCAAGCGCACCGGCATCGTCGCCCGGTCGGCCCTGCCTCGGCGCGGCGCCTTCAACCGATGGGCGATTCGTCCGTCCTTCCTCAACCCGATGCGCTCGAGCGCGAAGGGCGGGCCGCGCCATCGCGGACGAGGCGCGCGCGTCGCTCGTCGTGGCCGGCGTCGGCGCGCACCGCACAGCGCACATCGAAGCCGTTGCAGCTCGCCGAGAAGCGCGGCGGGGGGCTCGCGCGGCCTCGCGGTCGGGGGGCACGGCAGCGTCGTGCTACGATCCCTCCGTGCCGAAGGAGAAGGCCAGGCCGGGCGAGGTCCTCATCGCGCGCAACAAGCGCGCAGGCTTCGATTACGATCTCGGTGACCGGTTCGAGGCGGGGATCGTCCTCAAGGGGAGCGAGGTGAAGATGCTCCGCGACGGCAAGGCCGACTTGACCGACTCGTTCTGCACGGTCCTGCGGGGCGAGGCGTTCTTGCACGGCGTGAGCATCGCCGCGATGGCCGGCGCCGCCTTCGGGCACCTGCCGAAGGGCGCGCGCAAGCTCCTGCTCCACCGGCGCGAGATCGAGCGCATCGACCATTCGATCGCCCGTGAGGGGATGACCGCCGTCGCTACCCGGCTCTACTTCAAGAGCGGCTTCGCCAAGGTCGAGATCGCGCTGGCGAGGGGGAAGAAGATCTACGACAAGCGCGAGGCCATCAAGACGCAAGACGCCGAGCGCGAGGCGCGCGCCGTGGTGGTGCACGGGCAGCGACGGTACGGGCGCGCGTGACGCTCCGACGAGCTCCGCCCGGCGTCCGGTTCACCCCCGTTTCCGTCGACACCCCCGACGAACATCAGGGGGTAGGGATGGGACGGAGACAGAGGAGGACGGCCTAACCACCGGGCTTCTCCCGCGGCGCGCAACGCCGCCGGCGGCAGGCCCCGCGACGCCCGGGGAGACGGGGCGCTCCAGGCCGCTCGACCCGCCGACGAGCCTGGCCGTGATTTCGACCTTGCCTGGCCGTGATTTCGACCTTGATCGAGGGCGCGTCTCCCCGCTGGGCATCGCTTCAGTTCGGGACCGGCACGAACTCCATGCATGCATCCCGGATCGCCGTGAGGGCGTTCGTGAGACCGTCCTCGAGGCGTCCTTCGCACAGATCCCAGAAGAAGCCGCGCTCGTCGGCGGTGAACGTGTCCGCGATCGCCTGCAGGGTGTCGGCCTGCTCCGCGCTCCCGTAGGCCCCCTCGCAGGCGCTCCGCCCGCCGATGCCGAGGAACACGACGTTCTTGGCGTCACCCTTCGCGGCGACGATCCGATCGTGCAGCGCTTGCGGCGGCTGGGACGGCACGGGCTGCTCGTCCTCGTCGGTGATCGCCACCACCACCAGCAATGCGTCCTGGCGGAGGAAGCCCGCGTTGTCGCCGGTCGAGAACGGCGCCTCCAGCGAGGCGGCGATCGCGGACACCGGCTGCTCGTCGTCGTCCTCGCCGCTGCACTGGGCGTCGCCCGAGTAGATATCTGCGGCGCACCCGAACTCGCCCGTGATGTTTGTGCTCGAGCTATCCATCCACGGCTCTCCGCTCTGGAACGAGCAGTCTTCCGTGGAGGCGCCGCGTGCATGGAAATTCGCGGGAAGGGGGCAGGCGTCCAGCACGGCCGCGCGGAAGTCCGTGAGGCCCTCGATGTCGAGCAGCGCCCGCGCGAAGGCCGGGAACACGATTTCCCTCAGCGATTCCTTCTCTTCGTGCATGCTCCTGGAGTTGTCGACGGCGAACACGACATCGATGTGCTCGCAACCCGTGCTGCCCTCGCCGTGGCTCCCTATCCCGCCGTTCGCTCCGCCGACGCCGGCGCCGAGGATGCCGCCTCCCCGCCCGAAGGCGTCGCCGCCCTGCCCCGAGGCTCCCCCGCCGGTGAATCCGCCGCCCGAGGCGCCAGGCGAGCCGATGTCCTGGCCGCTCCCCGAGTCCCCGCCGCACCCGGCGAGACCCATCGTTCCTGCGCAGAGCGCCGCGCACCATGCCCTGAGCTCCATGCTGTACTCCTTCTCCTTCGGGCACCGTGCCGTTCCCACTCGTAGCACGGTTCAATAAACATCGATTCTCGAATACTCACGACAAATCGCGCGGTGCGCTGGCGCCGGCGGCTCGCGAGGCCTGCCAGGTCGGCGGGCGCGCGTTGAGCTGCGCAGCGTTGGGGCGGGGGGAGAGCCGCGTGACCCCGCGCTCACTCGAGTTGTTGCTGTAGCTCCGGGAGGCGCCTTTGCCACCAGGCGCTCAGGGTGGAAACCGCGTCGGCGGCGCCGTCGGCGAGGGCGGGGTCGGCGTCGATGGCCGCAGCGGCGACGCTGAGGACGCGGTTGAGCTCGGCCTGCACGAAGGACGCGGTGAGCTTTTCGTCGAGGATTTGCTGGACGATGGCGAGGTAGTCCGCCTCCCAGTGGCTGAAGAACGCGTCGGTGAAGGCGGTGGTGCCGCCGGGCACGCTGTCGTTGATGATGTCCACCGAAGCCGACATGGTGGTGTCGAGATCCCAGGGGATGTAGGTGCGCTTCCCGTCGATGGAATCGTAATGGTAGTAGTTGTTGTCCTTGTAGAGCAGGCCGTCCGTGTTGCCGATGATGGCGTTGACGGCGCCCAGGCGATGCATCTGCGGGATGTCGGCGCGCGTGGGTAGCTGCTCGGCCAGCGTGGCGTCGTCAGGGCTGGCACAGCCGCCCTTCTGCAGGAAGCAGTACCAGGCCTCGTGCGGATTCTCGACGCCGTCGTTCTCGTGCGTCTTCAAGCCGTCGCCGTCGCCGCCGGACTTCTTGTAGAGCCAGCCGCCGTTTTCTCCCAGCCGATCCTGAAGGAAACGTTTGTCGACCTGTTCGACATGTACGTACACCATCGCCGGGCCGCCGTTGACGCTGATCTTGGCCAGCGCGCTGCGGCTGGCCATGACGCCCGCTGCGCGCATGAAGCGCCAGCCAAGATACTCCGCGATCACGTCGCGCGGCGTGGCATCGTCCTGATCGGAGCCGGAGCTCGTGCCGTTGTCGAACCCCAGCTTCTTCAAGCCGTAGAAGGATTGCCCGGCGACCGTAGCATCCAGCTCGACCTTGAGGCCCACCTTCGTGGCGCCTCCCGAGCGCTTGCGCTCGATGGCGACTTGCATGGGCGCACCGCCGTTGCAGCTGAATTCCCCGGGGAGGGAGAGCGAGAACGTGGTGTCGGCGAGGATGGCGGCGTAATCGTCGGGCGCCATCGTGATGGCGTACTCCAGCACCTGATCGGGGTTGAACACGCCGGAGCAGCCGGTGTCCGTGTCCAGCGAGGATGTGCCGCCGCCACCGATGCCCGTGCCGCCACCGACGCCCGTGCCGCCACCGACGCCCGTGCCGCCGCCGTTGCCCGTGCCGGCACCGTCGCCCGTACCGGCGCCGTTGCCGCCGCTGCCGGCACCGCTGTCGCCGCCGCCATCGATGCTCGTGCCAGCACCGCTGCCGCCGCTGTCGGCATCACTGCCGCTGCTGCCGCAACCGACCATGGCGACGCTCGACGCCGCCATCATGATGAAGCCAAAGAATCGCTCCATTCCATACCTCCTTCGAAGACGCTTCCCGATGTTGCTGTAGCGGGTGTCGACCAATGTCACACCGCTGATGCTGCTGGTGCATGGCAGGGGAGGGGACGGCGCGTCCCGGTCGACCCCAAGGGACCGCCTCCGCCCCGGGACGGCTCACAGGAGCGAACGGAGACGATCCGTGAGCCGTCTCGGACCCCTGCCGGTCCTTTGTTTGACGGAGAGCTGTGCCCACCCGCATCGAAGCCGCCGCGCCGCGGCGCGGCCCGGCAACCTCGCAGCGTCCCGTCGAGGAGGCCGCTGTGGCAACCCGTGTGCTCTGGCCAAGACGACTCGGCCAAGCGTCAGTCGGAACCTATTGAAGTCTGTCGCCGTCGCGGAATCCCGAAGGGATCAAAGCGCGATGAAGAAGATCGTCCTCCGGCGAGCGCCCGTACCGCCCTGGCCGCCGCGCTCGCGTGTGATTCCGACGGAAACACCATCGCGGTCGTCCACCACGGCCCGGCGAACACCTCAGCCGACGCCATCAAGATTACGTTCCGACCTGGGCGAGGTCGCCGCCAACAGGCGCCGATGCACCACCCTTGCGCACATGATGGTGAATCCGGAGACTCCCGAGCGCGGCGCTTGCACCGTTCCTGATTCCGGTTTCGCCCTCGCGGTGGTACCGTAGCAGACATGCCCCGGTCTCGGTGGCCAGGAGCGTTGTCGCATCCGCGCGTCAACGAGCCTGGACACGGCGACGGAACGGAGGGTACCGCTCGTGTGGCAAGCATCGGCTTCCGTTGGACAATCTGACGCCAATCCACCGATCAGCGCGCGCGCCGCTGCGGCACGCTCCGGCCGCTCCGGCGACGCCGGCCCCGCCTCTTCCGCAGCCGGACGGGGCGACGTCGCGCAGGACCCGCGGCGCAATCAGGTCGTCGCCGGGCGATACAAGCTCCTGCGGCTGATCGGACGCGGCGCCATGGGCGAGGTGTGGCTCGCGCACGACAGGGCCCTGCGGATCGACGTCGCGCTCAAGCTCCTCACGGTCCAGCGCGAGAGCCAGGCGGGCACCGCGCTGGAGCGCTTCCGGTTCGAGGCCCAGGTCGCGGCGCAGCTGGCGCAGAAGACGGACCACGTCGTCGCCGTGCGCGACGTCGGGAGCGATCCGGACGTGGGTCCGTACCTCGTCATGGGCTACGTTCGAGGCCGGTCCCTGAGGCAGCTCATGCAGGAGCGGGGGCCGATGTCCCCGGCGGAGCTCGCCCCGCTCCTCGGCCAGATCGGCGAGGCCCTCTCCGTCGCGCACGGCCTCGGCATCGTGCACCGCGACGTCAAGCCGACGAACGTGCTGCTCGAGGAGGAGCGCGACGGCGAGGTGCGCGCCAAGGTCGCGGACTTCGGCATCGCCAAGTGGATCCGGAAGGACCTGCCCGCCGATTTTCCCCGTCGCACCGCCGACGGCGTGGTGCTGGGCACGCCGGCGTACCTGAGCCCGGAGCACGCATGCGACGGGGACACGACCGCGCACTCGGACATGTGGGCGCTCGCGGTCGTCTCGTACGAGGGGCTCACGGGCCAGCTGCCCTTCCCGGGCCAGACCATGAGCGACGTGCTCGCCTCGATCCTGGCCAGCGCGCAGCCGCCGCGGTCGTCGCTGTGTCCGGGGGCGCCGCCGGCGCTCTCGGGCTGGTTCGCGCGCGCCTTCGCGCTGGATCCGACGGAGCGGTTCCCCTCGATCGAGGCCATGGTCGCCGCCTACGAGGCCGCGGTCGGCCCGTCGGCGGCGCCGGCGCGCGCCGAGCCCGCGCGCCGGGGCAAGCTGGGCCTGACGGCCGGCCTCGTCGTGGCGCTCGGCGTCGTGCTGTCGACCGGTGCGCTGTGGGCGCAGGTCCAGGTCCCCGGCGCTCTGCGGGCGGCGAGCGTCGACGCGCGCGCCGGGGCCGTCGTCCGCGCGGCGCAGGCGCGCATCGCCGCCCAGGCGAGCCCGCGCAGGGCCGCGCGATCGGGGGACGCCGCGACGGCGGGGGGCGCCGCCTCGGCGCCCGAGGAGGCCTCCGCGGCCGCGGCCGCGCCGCGCCCCCTCGCCGCGCAGGCCGCGCGCCCGGTCGACCCCCGCCCGGCGCCGCGGAGCGCGCGCGCTCCCCGCGGCGACCGCGCGCCGGGCGCGAGGAGCGCGCCGACCGAACGCGATCTGCTCAGGACGCGCCACTGAGCGGTTGGTTGTTGCCTGGGCGCCGCGGCGCCTGTTGCCTGGGCTCCGCGGCGCGAGCACCCGAAAAGGCGCCCTGGAGCTCAGGTCATCTCGAGGAACAGCCGCCTTCGAAACCGAGCTCGAAGCGCAGAAGCTCGCCGCGTACCGCGACGAGGAGGACGAGCAACTCGCTCGGACCGAGTTCCGCGAGCACCGAGCTCACCCGGAACCAGAGGCCGAGGAGCAAGCTCTCGTGCGCCTTGATGGGCGGCGAGGAGCCTCAGCGCGTCCGGAGCGCTCACGTCGATGCCAATCGCGCAGACCGCGTGCTCGCGCGCGCCGCTCACGTCCACGCGCCGGAGGAGCACGTGCCCCATGAGGACGAGCGCGTCGGCGTGCTCAGGCTCGACCTCCAGCGCGGCGCGCGCCCAGCGCTCGGCATCGTCGACGCGGCCGCGCGCGAGGTGCGCATCGCCGAGGGTGACGAGCGTCGCGACGTTTTCCGGGGGACCAGCTCGAGCGCCTGAGTCAGGAGCTCGACGGCGCGATCGTCACGATCAGGGTACCGCTCGACGGCGGCGAGGCGGCGGAGGGGCGCGGAGTCTGATGGAGCGAGGCCACGGGCCGTGGCGACATGTTCCCGCGCCTCGCTCGGCCTCTGGTGCGCGAGCAGGACGCGGCCGAGGACCAGGTGCGTGAGCGGCGCCTCGGGGGAGAGCCGGCGCGCCGTCTGCGCCTCGATGAGCGCCACCCCGAGCCGCTGCAGCCGCAAGAGAGCCACGACGAGCAGCGCGTAGCGCGCGGCTCGTCCGGATCGAGCGTGAGCGCCCGACGGAATCCGTCGATCGCGGCCGGGAGTTGCCCGCGATCGAGCGCGCTCACCGATTTCACCCGAGCGAAGCGCCCCGAGCGCCTCTCCGAGGTGCTCATCCCGACCGAGGTGAGCGACGTCCTGGATCGCATGGCCGGCGTCCCGCGACGCATGGCCGCCCGCCTCTAGGGCGCCGGCCTCCGTCTGCTTGAATGCGCCGAGCTCCGCCTGGAGACCTTGGCCTCGAGCGCCGCGAGATCCTCGTTCGCGACGGCAAGGGCAGGAAGGATCGAATCACGATGCTGCCGCTCCGCCAGGTCCCCCCGCTCCGCGATCACCTCACCGCCATGTGCGCCCAGCACGCCTCCGATGTCGCGGCCGGCGCCGGCTGGGTGGCTCTCCTCGACGCCATGGACCGCAGGTATCCGAACGCCGGCCGGCAATGGCCCTGGCAACGGGTCTTCCCCGCGATGCGCCCCTATCGCGACAGGGAGACGGGGCAGCTCTGGCGGGATCCTCTGCACGAGACGATGCTCCGGCGCGCGATGCGAGAGGCTGCCCTCCCCGCGGGGGCATCTAGGCGAGCGAGCTCTCACAGCCTGCGACACTCCTCCGCGCCACACCTGCTGGACGCCGGCTACGACATCCGCACGATCCAGGAGCGCCTCGGCCAGGCCTCCGCGACGTGAGCACGACGAGGATCGACACCCACGTGCTGAACCGAGGCGGCCTGGCCGTCCGCAGCCTCCTCGACGGTCCGTTCGGCCCGAAGTTGTGAACGGACGGGTATGGGTCCAGCAACCTCCCGATGAGGCGGCCGCGCCGTGTCACCTAGGCGCGATGCGGCACGACGCCTCCGGCTGCGCGCATCCGCCGCGCCCCTCTAGGCGTCGCGGCGTCCCAGAAAGCGGCGGCTGCTGCTGGTGTTAGACGGATCTACCCTATATGGCGCTGGATAGCGGTTGGGCCTTGCGGCCCAGAGCCGATCCGTGAGATTTTCCGTGGGGGGAGGTTAGAAAAGGCGACGATCTCGACAGACCTGGTCCGGCGGCTTCGGTTGACCGAGCGACTGGTAGTTAAGAGGACGGCTCATGCTCGCGATGCCGCTGAGGCATGAGCCGCGCGCCCGTGCGAGCATCACGCGGAAGCTGCCACCGAAACCATGCCGGGCGCAGTTGGGCAGGCAGTGTCAGTGTGGAGATTGCCGCGGAAAGAGGCCGCCTGGGCAGGGCATACACCGCATGGGCCGCCGCGCACCCAAGCATGGATGGTAGACGGCTGCTGCCATCGCTGGAGCATGTCGCGCGATGGGCTCGGAGAACGTTATGGCGGCGGCGGAACGATTTTTCTCGGTGGAGCTACGAAGTTGATGAAACATGCGCGGGCCGCCGAACGAGTCGCTGCTGCCGACGGTCGCTACGCGCCCGCGGTAGAACGGCAGACGTTGTGCAGGCGTGAGAGGTAAAAATGAGAAAATTGCCCCCGGATGAGTACTCGGCAGAGAACGAAAGCAACATCGAAGAGGTCTGTGATATGTGGCGATGGCTCCTTGCGACCCGCGACAGCGCCGCGAACTACTTGGAGACAGAGACAGAGACCAACTTGGTTGCTTATCATGCCGCCCGGAAGCAGTTGGATGAGATTAACGCTCTTCTTCTCACCTACGCGAAGGAATCGCGTGGGCTCTCGCCAATTCGTACACTCTATCGACAGAATCGCGACGTAGCGTTGATGATGGCAGACGAGGGTGTGCGATTTCTCTTGACTAGAGTGCACCGGCAGGGGCCTCGGGGGATCGTTACTAAGTATCGCAACTTCGCGGCTTTCGGCCGTCTTGCGGATTCCTATCCGACGAAACTCTATCTGCGCTACATCGGCTGTGATATGAGTCGCCTGTTCGAGTTGGTTCACAGTAATGCTGTCGTGGAGATGTACGCCACGAAGGGGCCCTCCAAGGCGTCGGCTCTTCTGCTGGGGCAGATTCGAAACGTATCCGCACGAACGGTGGAACGGGGCATCCGCGCCGCATTTGATCGGCTCGCAGAGCAGGCGGCCCGCGAGGACGGGGAGCAGATTGATAGCATCGGCACCGCCGCCGTGATGGTCCTCGCCAGCGGCGGCGTCATCCCGGGCGACCGGCGCGATCCCCTCCCTGTGATGTATGGTCCACCTCCGGGCGAAGACACGGAGGATGTTTCCGCGGCCAAGAAAGCACGACGCCCTACTCCGTCGGCCGGCGTCGCTCGGCGACATAATGTGGCGACCGTGACGCCGACGTGCGCTCAACCTGCACCGAGTAAGGCCAGGTAGCCCGATGACGAACGAACGATCATCTTGTCGTTTTTGCTCTTTTTTGCGTCGCCGGAGGACGTCGCGCTCGGATTGGCGCCACGATCTGGCAAGGATGACGCCCAGCTGATCGTCGCGTTCGCCTGGATCGTTGCTACTGTTTCTCCAACCACGACTTCAGGAGGCAGTAGTGCCGATGCCGGTTCTTCTCGAGGTTCTGTTCAAAGCTGGTCCGCTGGGGCTTCTTGCGACCGTTCTCGCGATGGTCGTCTTGAAGGGTCGCATCTCGATCGAATATCCTCGTCCTCGCGCCCGACGGTCGAGGACCCGTCCGGTCGAGAGGCTCAATTCCAGGGACACCGAGCGGTAGCCAACGCATTCGGAGCGAGCAGCGACTCACCACCACAGCTGCATTGGGACGTTGGGTTGGCGAAGGCGTTTCGATGGCGTACGCGAGGCGAAATTAAGCCTGGCGCGCTCGTCCACCCCTGCTTCCGTTCGGGCAAGGGGAGCGGTCACGGGCGGCAATCCTGCGCGGACCTACGGCGCGAAGCGCATCGTCTCGGCAGCAAAGCCGTCGCTGCCTCGGTTCGCCTTGTCGCGCGTCTCGTCGATCACATCCGCGATGCCTCCCAGGCCCCCTGGGCCGATCTCGAAGGTGACGCGCTCCAGCGTGAGCTGCTCGTCATCAGCATACGCGATACCGATCGATGGCCCCCCGGAGCCCCCGCCGCCGTAGCCGCCCGTGCCGCCCCAGCCGCCGTAGCCTCCTCGGCAGGCATATTCGCCGCCCAGCTCCGGCGCCTGCCCCGGCGGGCCTCCTTGCACGCCCTGCCCGCCGCGTCGGCCTCGGCCTCCCATGCCTCCGGCACCGCCCGGGCCCGTAATGACGCGCGTTTCCCGCAGGGTCAGCTTGCTGCCCGGATGGGCGAAGATCGCGATGCTCGCGCCGCCCGCGTCGCCGCCGTAGCCGCCCTTGCCGCCGCAGCCGCCGCCGCCGCCCGAGCCGCCCGACGCACCGCCCAGCGCCGCGTTGCCGCAGGCGCTCCGGCCACCCGGCGCGCCGCCGCCCCCGCCGCCCCCCTGGCCGGGCCTTCCCGTGCCGCCCTGGCGGCCGGGCACGCCTTCCCATCCGGCCTCGGTGAGGCGTCCACCCTGGCCGGCTACACCGGGCTCGCCCGGCGCGCCGTCTCCCCCACGGCGGCCGTCCTCGCACGGGGCGCCGTCCTTCGCACCCGCGCCGCCCAGGCCTATGTCCCTGGAGTTCGGGGCCGGCAGCGGCTTGCCGTCCTCGGCATCGCCACCGCGGTCCGGGGTCCCGTCGCCCCCTTTGCCGCCCGTCGACACCATGTCGCCGCACACGGTCGTCACGGCGGGCGCGCCGGCCACGGTCGCTGCCGAGCAAGCGTCCCGGCCGATCGCTCCGATCTCTCCGTACGCTGGCTGCGGATCAACATAGACCGCATTCTCGCCGTGCTTGCCTCCGCCGCCCCTGTCCGCCTCGATGACGCTCCGAAGCACCTCCACGACCGCGCCCGGCTCGAGCCTCATCGCGATCGAGGAACGATCCGGCTGCAATCTGCGCTCGTGTTTCACGTGCATGTCCACGATCGTCGATACGCCGTCGGTGGCCCCCTCGCCGTCGTCCTGCGCTGCCACCACGGTGATCGGGGGACCCCCCTCGTCGGGTGAATAGAGGATCGCCGGCTTGTTGGTTATCCCTTCCGTGTAGTAGCGCCATCTCGCCCAGCAAGCGAACCCGCCCCACAGATCGATGCCGGAGGGCAACGTGATGCCCTCGGCGTAAGAGTCGGGACAGGCGAACACCCGCCCGCGAGCACGCGGCGCGAGCGCGACCGCACGGGCGAGCGTCTTCACCGGTTTCTCCATCGTGCCGGGATTGCTGTCGTCTCCAAACGATCGGCTCGCGAACACCCCGCACCCGGCCTGCACGCGCAGCGCGGCGAGGCCCTCGAGACACTCCTCCTCCGAGGGAGCGGCCGCGGGCTCTGGGTCGCATGCGCTGCCCTCCGCGCACGATGGGGCGAACGGCTCCGTCCCGCATCCCAGGGCGGCCGGAGAGGACAGCAGCACGATCCATGCAGCGGCTGTGATCTTCATGATCCTCTCTCCCTGATCATTCCCGTGCGAGCGGCCTCATTGGGGCGGCACAATCAGCTCGGGGAACTCCCAGAGAACGGCGGTCTGGCCGCTCTCCCCTTTGGCGTTGTCGTCGTTCGGATCGCCGCCGACTCCCCCGGCACCGGGGGCTCCCCAAGTCCAGTCGGCGCTCTCCGTGAGGTAAACGCTGCTGTCCACGAGCGCGACGGTGACGGAAACGCCCCCGAGCCCTCCGGCGCCATGACCGCCTTGGCCTCCGGCGCCGCCGACCCCGCCCCCGCATGCAAAGTAGGCCGTGCCTGGGATAGCTCCACGGGCGCCTCCGGGCCGGCCTCGCCCCCCCTCTTGTCCCCGCCCTCCGTTGCCGCCGCGACCCCCGTCGCCGGTGATGATGACGGTCTTGTCCACCATGACGTGGGCGTGCAGGGCGATGATGCCGAAGCTGCCGCCTCCGTAGCCGCCGCCCTGGCCGCCACGCCCCCCGCAGCCGCCGCCCCCACCGGAGCCACCGGACGGTCCGCCTTGCGGATCCTCGGCGCGGCACTGTGCGTTTGGTCCAACACCACCCCCGCCGCCGCCCCCCTGGCCGATCCCCCCGGTATGGCCGTCCTGTCCCGAGAAGCCCTGCCAGCCGCGTGCGCTGATGCTTCCGTACTTGAGCCGCTCGTCCAATCCCGTCCCGCCGCCGACCCCGTTCGCGCCGGGCGCTCCGTCTCCGCCGCTCTCGCCGGGCGTACAGCCCATGGCCCCGCCCTTTCCGCCCTCACCGTCGTGTATCGCGCCAGCCCCTGGTGCCGGTGCGCCTGACTTGCCGTCGCCGCCCGCAGCGACGTCGCCCTCGCCGCCCGCGCCGCCGACGGACGTCGTGCCGTCCTCGCACACGGTCACCGCCGATGGCGCGCCCTCGGTCCAGTCCGTCAGGCACCCCGGCGCGCCTGGATGGCCGGGCGCCCCATCCGGCGCCCGCCAGGGCTCGCCCTGGGGAGCGCTCTCCCCGTCCGTCCCATCCGCGCCGTTCCCCGCCAGGATCTCGCTCGAAACCACCTCCACCGCCGCGCCCTCGCCCACGATCATCCCGATGGCCGACCCGCTGGGCCGGACCGCATCCGCCGCCGCGAGCCGCACCCCGAACACCAGCGACGTCAAGCTCTCCTGGCGCGCCTCCACCGTGAGCGGCACCCGCCCCGGCTCGGGCGCGATCCCGGTGAAGCTCTCCCCGCCGCCCCAGGTCCACGCCTCCGCGCCGCAGTCCCGCCCGCCCCAGATCGCGACTCCCGACGGCAGCACGACCGCCTCCTCGAAGTCCTCCGCGCACGCGTACACCCGCCGCGTCCCCCCGGGCTCCGCCGCCTTCTCCACCGCGCGCCGCAGCGTCCTCACGGGCGCCTCCCTCGTCCCGTCGCTCGCGTCGTCCCCGTGCCGCGCGACGAACACCCCGCACCCGTCCTTGGCCGGGCTCGTCGCAGGATCGCCGTCGCACGGCGACGCCGGCAGCGACGGAGGCGCCTCGCCGGGGAGCGGCGCGCAGCTGTACGTCGTCGCGCAGTCCTCGGCATAACACCCGGCGCCCCCCAGAGCGCTTCCGCAGCCGAGCGCGATCACCGCGATCCAACGCAGTGTTCCTCGACCTCGGCGACCTCGCCCCCGGCGCATCCCCATCGCCCCTCTTCGCCTCACCACGCGCCTTGAAGCACGAGCCCGGCCTGCGTTCCCGTCGCGCTCGGCGCCACCCGGACGCCTCCGCGGGCCGGTGCCTCGTCGAGGATCCACCCCTCCGCGAGGAACGACGCCGCCGTCGCGATCCCGAACACCGCCCCCGTCGCCAGCGCCACCTTGCCGAGCGTGGCGAACAGATCCCGCTCCGCCACGTCGTCGCGGATCTCCGCGCACGCCGAGGGCGCGTTCGGCCACCAGCACGTCGACGACGTCCAGCCTTGCCGGCGCAACACGACGTCGCGCTCGGCGAGGTTGTCGTCGACCACATCGGCCCGCAGCAGGAACACCGTACCGGCCGCCACCGCGGCCGTCGCCAGCGCCGCGCCCCCGATCCGCAGCTCCGTCAGGGGCACTGCGGGCCGCGCCGCCGGAGGCGGCGATGGAGCCGCCGGCCGCGCCGCGCCAGCGCTGGCCGCCTCCGGCGCCCGTGCGCCGCGCTCCGGCGCCCGAGCCAGCTTCAGCGCCAGCGAGATGTCCTTGCCTGCCTGCCCCTCGAACGCGCTCACCGCCTCGGCGTGTCCATCGAGCCGGGCCCGCACCGTGTGGTGCCCCGGCGCCAGGAACAGCTCGTAGGTCGGCGCCGGGCGCCCCAGCGCTTTGCCGTCGACGGACACCTCGGCGTCGGGCGGATTGACACCCAGGTAGACGGTCACCACGCGGCGCTCCGCCTGGAGCAGGCCGGCTTCCGCCCGTTCCCGGAGCGCGCGGCGGAGCCCGTCGCGGTGCCTCAAGCTCTGCGCCAGGTGGTCCGCCGCGTCGCGGTACCTGCCCAGCGCGAGCTCGCACAGGCCGAGCTCCGCGGCGATCTCGGCGCGTTCCGCGTCGGTCGTCCACGCCGCCTCAGCCGCCTTGAGGGCCTCCTCGTACGCCGCCTCGGCCTCGACCCACCGTCCGGCGTCGCGCGCCTGCCGGGCGAGGCGCAGCGGGTTCGCCGTCGTCGATGCCGCGTGCGTGCCCGAGAGCGCCTGGGGCTCACGCGCACGCGCCACGCCCTCCTGCGCCGCGACGACGCCAAAGAAAACGCACGTCACGAAGGCGCAGCGCGCGTGCCACACCGCTCGGTGGATACTCCTTCGCGTGTGCCCATGTCAACGAGCTGGGCTCCGGAAGCGCTGGGTGTTCTCGTCGTCGATGGCGTTCGAGACGGCCAGAGTCGTCACCGGATCAACGAGTGAAAGAGAACCGGAGCACCGATGAAGTAATGCCGTGATTTCACCGTGGGGACGAGAGGTCGGAGGCCGGAGTGGGGGAGGGGACCACGGCGGAGCTGGGCAACGGCTCAGCTCCGCCGGCGGGCTGGATCTGCAAGGAGGACATCTCGCCGGGCCTGTGTCCCGCCTCGTCGCCATCGTGTTCCGTGGTGCCGCCTGTCCCACCCCCTTTCGCGGGCTCGGTCGATTTTTGGACCGTCGGGCCGGGCTCGGATCGTCTGGTGGGTCGTGGACCGAGCAACGCCGACCTGCCCTCTATCCGCTCGCGTGAGATCGCTCGCCAGCTACGTCGGGGTGCCCGCGCGGGATCTCGACGACGTCATGCAAGACGCGATGGTGCGGCTGTGGGAGAAGCGAGAGCAGGCGCGCTCGGCCGGGAACCCGAGCGCCTTTCGCGACAGCGTCGTCCTGAACGCGGCCCGCGATCACCGGCGGGCGGCGCGCAGGCACGAGGAGGTGCTCACGGGCCTCGACGAGGCGGCGCTCTGTGACGAGCGAAAGAGCCCCGAGGAGCACGCCATCGCGCGTCAGGAGGCGGCGCTGGTGCGGCAGCTCATCGAGCAGATCGGCGAGCGGGGCCGCGGAGTCTTCATCGCGTGCGAGCTCCTGGAGCGGCCGATCGCCGACGTCGCACGAGAGCTGGAGATCCCGTTGGAGACCGCGCGAAGTCGCCTGCGCCGGGCCTGGCAGGAGTTCGAGGAGGCGGCCGCCCGCTGGGAGGCGAGGCAGCGGGGCCGCGGCGCCCGGCGGCTGCGTGCCGTGCTGTTCGCGCCCTGGCTCCTGGAGCGGCGCTCCTTTCGGCGAGGTGGTTCCGCGCGCTGGGTGGCGCCGGGCTTCGCCATCGCGTGCGCGGCGGCGCTCGGCACGCTGGTCGCGGGCCCGAGGGAGCCCGTCGAGCCGCTCCGCACGTCCATGGCCGCCGCGGTCTCCCGGAGCACGCGCGTGCCGGCGACCGCGCAGGCCGGGCGGGATCCCGCCGAGCCGGCGCGCGTGGGCCAGGCGCTGGACGGCGCGGAGACGGCGCCTCCGGCGCTGGCTGCAGCGGTGGCGGCCACTGCCGCCCTCGCCATGCCAGTAGGCCCCGCCGTGCCGACAGGCCGGCCCGCGGCGCGGCGCCCGGCGATCAGCGCACGCGAGCGAGATCTGGTCGCCCGCGCACGGACGGCCGTGGCGGCCGGTGATGTCGCGTCCCTGGTGGAGGCGCGACGCATGCTGGAGGAGCACGGGCGGAGGTTCCCGCGGGGCCGCATGGCGCGCGAGCGCGAAGCGTTGCTGGAGCAGATCCGATGAGGAGCGCGCAGCGGGCCATCGCCGAGCGCGAGGCGGCGCTCGTGCCGAAGGCGGCGCTCGACGTGCCGTGGTGCGTGGTCGCCGCGTTGGGGGATTGAGCGCCCCCTGAGCGGGCGTCGGTCGGCGCGCGGCGCCTGCTCAGGCCTGCTCAGGAGATGTCGTGTCTGCGCGCGGACGAGGGTTCGCGCGGAGCATTCACGTTTCACTCGGAGGCGAGCCATGGATCTCCAGGTGCTGCCCGCGCGGGGTGCGGCCGTTCATCGTGTCGGAGCAGGCATGTTGGGTGAGGCGTCGGCCGCGGTGGCGCGACACGCCCGGACGGCTCGCCCGAGCGCGCCCGGCGCGCGGGGCGTCGCGGCGCGGGCGGCGGGACGGTCGAGATCTCGGCAGAACGAGGAGAAGCGCGCGGCAACCCGCGACCGGGCGGACGCGTTTCACGATCTCTTTCGTGCCGAGACGGCTCGGCGCGTTTACCGGTGGCTCGGGAAGCTCCGCGTGCCCGAGCGCGATCGTGGCGATCTGAGCCAGGATGTCTTTCTGGCGGCCATCCTGAGCTTTGGCAGCTACGACCCTTCGCGTGGCGAGATCGCGCGGTGGCTGAACGGCATTGCGGTGAACGTCGCTTCGCATTACCACGCGAAGGCTTCTCAACGGAACGAGATCCTCACGGATCCCGCAGCGCTGTGCGAGGCCGGCGGCAGCGCGACGGCGATCGAGCGTCTGCTCGCGGCGGAGCGGCGGGGCCTGCTGAGATCACTCGTCCTGGAGTTGCCGTTCGAGCTGCGCTCGGTGCTTGTCCAGCACGACCTCTATGAGATCTCCATGAGGGACATCGCCGAGACGCGAGGAATACCCGTCAGCACGGTGTACAAATGGCGCAGCAGAGCGCTCCACGGCGCGCGGGAAGCGCTCGCGAGGCGCATCGCCGCGGAGGAGGAGCGCTGCGCGAGGTCCGGTCGCGCAACCGGAACCGGTTGCCGGCAGGCAGCTGAGCAGCCCTCGCGTAACCGGAACCCGTTACGGGCAGGCAGCTGAGCAGCCCTCGCGGAACCGGAACCGGTTGCCGGCAGGCAGCTCGGCAGCCCTCGCGGAACCGGAAGCGGTTGCCGGCAGGCAGCTGAGCAGCCCCGCGGAACCGGAAGCGGTTGCCGGCCGGCAGCTGGGCAACCCCCCGTAACCGCAAGCGGTTACGGGCAAGCAGCTGGGCAACGCCGCGGAACCGGACCCGGTTAGGGGGAGGCAGCTCGGCAGCCTCGCGGAACCGGATCCGGTTAGGGGCAGGCAGCTCGGCAGCCCTCGCCCGAACGGGTCTGCCCGATCCATGACCCTCGACCTCCAGCCCCCGAACGGCGCCGGCCCCGCAAGATGCCAGGGGCGCGCGCGGCGGCAGGGCGGCCCCTCCCGTCGGCCCGTGCAGGCACGCCACCTATGCTGGAACATTACGACACCATCCGTGGCGCAACATTACGACACTGAGAAGCACGCGTCCGGAATTGACAGCAAGATGAGGGTGACTATCCCTGGCCGGACCGTCCGGCGCGCGCCGGGCGGTCACATCGCGTCCAGCACGGGGGTGGGGGAGCATGGCGTATCTCTTCTTCCGCCTCTCGGCGGCGCACATCGACGAGAGGTAATTCCCTCATGGCCAGACCGTTCTCGAACAAGAAAAAGCCAGCTCCCAAGAAGCCCGCGGCCCCGACCCAGGCGGCGACGGCGTTCAACAAGACCCTCCCCGAGATCGAGGCGCTGAGCGCGGATCGGCTCATCGCCGTCAACCTCGACATTCCGCGCGTGGTCTCCCAGGTGCTGGGCGTGCTGCCTGGTCTCCTCGCGCTCCGCCCCGATGTCGCCGAGCAGCTGCAGAAGCACGATGTCGCGCTGCTCGATCGGCTCGAGACGTACGCGCTCGCCGCCTGGTACGCGCACCTCGTATGGCTGTCCAGCGGAGGCACCGAGAGCGCGCTGAAGCCGCTCGTCGAAGAGGCGGTCCCGCTTCGCGAGAACCTCTTGAGCGACGCCGAGGCGCTCGCCCGCCGCGGCCTGCTCGATGCGGAGACGGTCGCGGAGATCCGCGCAGGGCAAGGCCACATCGACACGGCCAACGACCTCGTCGCGCTCTCGGCGCTGTTCAGCGGGAGCTGGTCGGAGATCGCCGGCAAGACGGCGGCGACCGAGGAGGAGGTCAACCGCGCCGGCGAGCTCGGGCCGCAGCTCCTGGCCGCGCTCGGCGTGAGGGAGCACGGCAAGGGGCCCGGGCCGACTGAGGCCGCGGACACGAGGGCGCGCGCGTTCGCGCTGCTCGTGCACGCCTACGATCAGACCCGCCGCGCGATCGCCTACCTCCGCTGGAACGAGGGAGATGCCGACACGATCGCGCCGTCCCTGTACAAGGGCCGCGGTGGTCGCGCGGCGTCGTCGAGCGACGACGCCGGGGCGCCGCAGGACGCCGCTCCGGCCGGCCCGACGGCGCCGGCATCGGCTGCGCCTCCGGTGGCGCCGCCGGCCACGGCGGCGCCGGCGACGCCGACGGCGTCCGGCGCTGCGCCGCCCGGCGCGGCGGTGTCCGGCGCAGCGTCCAACGGCGCGCCGCCGGTCGCCTAATCCCCCGCCCGGAGGCCCGCCGCAGACGGTGTCCCTGCGCACCGCGCGGCGGGATCCGTTATCCTGGCCCCCGGTGGGGATCCATGAAGCGGTCGTTCCCGAGAGGGGCAGTGGGATGACCGCCGAGGCGACCACGGAACCGCCGCCTTCGGTGGACAGCAGACGACGCACGCACCCCGCCTGCGGGCGATGGGTCGAGGCAGAGGCGATCTCCGATTGCTCGAGGTGAGGACACCTGGTTCTTCGGCGTCGGACGAGGCGGAGGTGCAGGCCGTCTACGCCCAGATCGTGTGCCGGGAGCTCTGGGACGAGCGGTCCGCGGGGAAAGGGCACGAGCCTGGTGTGGTCGAGGCCGAGGCGATCCTTCGCCGGTACCTGGAGGCGACCGAGGAGGGGCTGGGCCCGCTGAAGGACGCGGGGCGTCGCCTCCTGGAAGAGCACCTGATCGATCCGGCGGGGAACCGGAAGCCGCTGACGGAGAAGGCGGCGCGCCTCGTGCTGCCGGCCGGGGACGCGACCGAGGTGCTGGAGCGGCTGGAGCGGGCCGGTGTGCTGCGCGCGGAGGAGCGCCAGGGGAATCGGCTGTTCGAGCTCGGGCACGACTGGCTCGCGAAGAAGGTCTTCGAGCGGAGGCAAGCTCGGGAGGAAGAGCAGAGGCTGGCCAGAGAGCGCGCGAAGCGGCGGAGGCTCGTGGCCATCGCGGCGGCGCTGGGGGTGGCGGCGGTGGTGATGGTGGGTGTCGTCATCTGGGCCCTCGGGCAGCGGGATGCCGCGTTCAAGGCCGAAAGCGTCGCACGGGCGGCTCAGCAAAGACGCGGCCGCGCAGGCTACGCGGGCACGTACGGCTTCGTTGACGGCCGGCGCTCGTGAGCTTGCCGCGACAGGTCAACGTGCTTCAGCGGTGCCGCGGAGTCGTCGACCCGGCCTACCCGACTAGGCCGGCGCGGCGCCGGGCTCGTCCGCCTCCGGCGGGTTCAGCGGGAGCTCCACCACGAACGCCGCGCCCGCGCCCGGCTTGCTCTCCACCCGGATGGAGCCGCCGTGCGACGCCACGATCGAGCGCACGATGTACAGCCCGAGGCCGAGGCCGCCGAAGTTGCGCACCGACACCGCGCGCTCGAAGCGCTCGAAGATCCTGCCCTGATCGGCCTCCGCGATCCCGATCCCCTCGTCCCGGACGACCAGCTGCGCGCGATCGGCCTGCCGCCGCACGCCGACGAAGATCGGTTTACCTGCGCCGTACTTCATTGCGTTCGATAGGAGGTTGATGACGACTTGCTCCAGGCGAGCCGGATCCCAGCACCCGACCACGGGCTCGTCCAGATCGAGCTGCGTCCGGCAGTGGGACGCCGCGAGCTGCGGCCGCATCCGCTCGACGACGTCGCACGCCAGCGCCGCCAGATCGACCGGCGCGCGCGCGAGCGCCAGCCGCTTGGCGTTCATCCTCGTGACGTCGAGCAGCTCGTCGACCAAGCGCCCGAGCCGCAACGTCTGACGGCAGAGCACCTGGAGCATCCCCTCGATCCGCTCCGGCGGGACGTCCGCGAGCGAGCGGCGGCGCAGCAGGCGTTCGACCGTCTGGACCTGCATCTGCAGCGAGGTCAGCGGGGTCTTGAGCTCGTGAGACGCGACGAGGAGGAAGTCGTCCCGTCGCTGGATCGCCTCCTGGGCCTCGGTATACAGACGGGCGTTGTCGAGCACGAGCGCCGCGCGGCGCCCCAGCTCCTCGGCCAGCCGCAGGTCGGCGGGGCCATATCGGCGCTCGGGCGCGGTCGCCAGCAACGTCATGACGCCGAGGTACCGGTCGCGCGCGAGCAGCGGAACCCGCAGGAACGAATGGACGCCGAGCCGCTCCCAGAGAGCCCTGGCCCGCGGGTCGAGCGCATGCGCCTGCTGCAGCAGCGGCGTTGCGCGGCCTGAGTCTCCCTCGGATCCAGCCGGCGACGCCTCCGCCAGAGCGCGCAGCGCGTCCCTCAGCGCTGTCAAATGCTCGCCGGGAACTCCTGCGACAGCCGTCGGACCCGGCGTCCTGTCCTCCAAGAGCACCTCGATGACGCACTGATCCGAGAGCTCGGGCGCCGGGAGCTGCGCCACGCTCTCGAAGGTCGCGCCGTAGCCCAGCATCATCAGCTTGCGGCTCGCTTCGGCCAGGAAGCGCTCGGCCTGCTCGGCCCGCTTGCGCTCGGTGATGTCGGTGGAGATGCCGCCGACCGCGCGGGGCGCGTGCCCCTCGCCGAGAGGGAACTTGACCGACAGGAAGGTGTGCGGCCCGCCCTGAAGCGGCACCTCCTCCTCCCACTCCATCGGCGCGCCCGCCTCGAGCACCTTCCGGTCGTGCTCGCGGATCATCTCGGCGACGGGAGCAGGGAAGAGCTCGGCGTCGGTCTTCCCGACGAGCTGCTCGCTCGGCAGGCCCAGGGAGGTGCCCACATGCCGGTTGGCGAGCAGATATCGACCCTCGTGATCCTTGACGTAGACGCTCGCCGCCGAGTTGTCGACGATGGCCTGGAGGATCTCCTGGTTGGCCTTCAGCGCCTGTTCCGCCCGCCGCCGCTCGGCGTTCTCCTGCTCCAGCTCGGCGTAGAGCATCGCGTTCTCCAGCGAGATCGCCGACTGCGAGGCGAGCAGCTCGATGACGCTGAGCCGGCCGGGGGTGAAGGCGCCGGTGACGAGGTTGTTCTCCAGGTAGAGCAGGCCGATCTGCCGGGCCTGCCGCACGATCGGGAGGCACAGCACCGATCGCGGGCGCTTGCGCCGGAAATACTCGTCCTCCATGAAGGGGTGCCGGGCGGCGGCGTCGTCGAGCAGCACGCGCTCGTGGCTCCGGCGAACGTAGTTGAGGACGGACTGCGGCAGCGCAGCCGACCGCGCCTCGCCCGCACCGAGCAGCCGTACCGCGCCCCCGGGCGCGTCGATCGCCGCCGCGGTCGACAGGCGGTCCTCCCGGAGCAGGAGCACATGCCCCTCCTCGGCGCCCGCGTGCTCGACCATGGTGCGCAGCAGCGTCTCGAGCAGCCGCGGGAGCTTGAGCTCACCGGAGATGCTCTGCGAAGCCTTGACCACCGGCAGGACGTCGAACTGCTCGGCCCGCACGGCGAAGGTGATGGTGGGGGCGATCGGCTTGCGCGGGGCGAGGTGGGGATAACGCTGATCGAGCTGCTCCACCTTGGCGTGAGCGCCCCACGTGAAGTAGGCAGCGCGTGCCTTTCGCAGGTAGCTGTCGGCGGGCGTGGTGAGGCCGCGCGCGCGCCAGAACTCCGCGGCGAGCTCGCAGGCGATCGCCTCGTGCTGGACGAAGCCGGCCTCCCGCGCCGATGTGATGGCCTGCTCGTAAAGCCGGCTGGCCTCCGGCTCGTGCCCCCGGAGCCGGGCGATCTCGGCGCGGACCAGAGCGTGCTTGTGGAGGAAGTTGTCGGGGCCGCTCCTGGCCCACTCGCCGAGCTGCCGCTCGCAGTCGAGGAGCCCCTCGGGGAGCGCCCCCAGCGGGGACGGCTGCGCCTCGTGCGCCTCGTGCGCCTCGTGCGCTTCGTCGAAGAGGGTCGCGAGCGCGAGCGCGAGATAGTAGAAGCTGTCGGCGACGACCGCGTGCGGCACGACCCTCGGGGGGTGCTCGGCGATCGCGCGGGTCGCCGCCGCCAGCGCCTCTCGGGGAGAGCCGAGCACGAAGAGCGCCTGCGCCTTCAAGCTGTAATAGAAGTCGCGAGCGGCCTCCAGCTGCCCAGCCTCCTCCAGCTGCGCCTCGAAGGCCGGCGGATCCAGCTCGGACCCGTCCAGCATCGAGAAGCGGACCGGCCTCCCGCGCAGCGTCTGGATCATGGCGTGGCCGCCGAGGAGGGCGTTGTGCGCAAACGTGTAACCGACCCTGTGCACGAAACCGAGGCGCTCCTTTACCTCGTGAAGCACGTCCTCCAGCGGCTCGCCAGAGAGCAGCGGGAACAGCGCGGCCCAGATGCAGTTGGTGCACGCCATGTTCAGGTCACCGGACTCGACCGCGGCGCTGAAGCCGTCGCGCGTGTACGGATACGTCTCTCTGTAGTGGCGTGTCCAGAAGACGACATGGTGTCCGAAGAGGACGACCACCGCCGATTTCGTGGTCAGGAGGCCGCTCCCTTCCGCCAGGTCCTGGCCAAGCCTGCCGAACAGGTAAGCCTCCTGATATCGCCCGAACCTCGAGCTGATCACCATCGCGAAGGCGGCGTACGCGACAGCGGAGTGCTCGGTGTTGCCGTGGCGCAGGCTGAGCTTGACCATGCGCATGACGACGAGATTGTACAGGTTCGGGTCCACGAAGAACGCAGGGAGGGACACGCTCTGCAGGACGCCCATCGTCATCTTGAGCTCCGGGTGCGTCATGGGGGGCAGATGGATCAGGTCCTCGATGGCGCGATCGCCCAGGGCCTGCCAGACGCTCTCGGTCTCCTTCTCAATCTGTGCGTCGGTGGGGTGGAGCGGCAGATCAACGTCGCACGCGCGGAGGCACGAGAGCCCGATCTCCACCGCGCGGGCGTATTGCCCGCGGGTGACATTCAGCGCGACGACAAGCGCGGCGGCGGCGGCCGTCTCGTGCCGAGTCCTCGCGCGATCCATGAGCTCTTCCAGGCGCTGCTCGGCTTCCTCGAAGCTGCCGGTGATGTACGCGATGTGCGCGCGCTCGAAGGTCAGGCCATAGGTCAGCTCGTGCCGCGCCTCCCACGAGGCCGGCGCGAGCAGCGAGAGGCCCGCGGCGAAGAGCGCGGCGGCGGATTGGAAGGCCGCGGCCGCCTTGGCCTTCCTGCCGGCGCGGAGGTTCAGCTCCGCGACCTCGTCCCGCTCCGCCTGGGAACGTAGCAGCGCGGCGCCGCGGTTGAGGTGGCCGACGACGTCGAAGAGCGCGTCGTCGCGCTCCGCCGCGCGTTGTGCCGAGAGGAGCAGCCGCCCGATCCCCAGGTGCATCTCGGCGAGCTGTCCCGCCGGGATGAGCGAGTAAGCGGCTTGCTGCACCCGGTCATGGAGGAATCGATAGCCAGAGCCCCGGCGGAGCAGCAGCCCCTCCCGCACGGCCTCCTCGAGCGCATCGCGGAGCTCCGCCGCAGGACGGCCCGCGACGATCGCGAGGGGGTCGAGGTCCACGCTGCTGCCGAGGCACGCGGCGAGCTTGAGCGCGTCCCGCGTCGGGACCGAGAGCCGCATCAGCTTGCCCGCCATCAGCTCGACGACGTTGTCGGTGAGCCCCTTGTCGCGGATCGCGGCGATGTCCCACCGCCACCTGCCCTCCTCCGCGTCGAAGGCGATGAGCCCCTCCTGGTGCAGCGCGAGCAGGAACTGGAGCACGAAGAAGGGGTTGCCGCCCGTCTTCTCGTGGACGAGCCGCGCGAGCGGCTCGACCTGCTCTGCGGGCGCGTGCGGCGCGTGGACCGTCTCGGCCACGAGCGCCCCGACGTGGGCGGCGGAGAGCGGCGCGAGGACGAGCTCGGACACGGCGGCGCCGCGCTTGCGCGCCTCGGCCAGCGTGAGCCGCAGCGGGTGCGCGGGGCCGACCTCGTTGTCGCGGTACGCGCCGATCAGCAGCAGGTGCTCGGGCCCGGCGTAGGTGGCGAGCTGCTCGAGCAACTGGAGGCTGGCCGCGTCGGCCCACTGCAGATCGTCGAGGAAGAGCGCCATGGGGTGCTCCTTCCGGGCGCACGCGGCGACGACGCGCTGGAGGGTCGCGTGCAGCCGGCTCTGGGCCTCGGTGGGCGGAAGCTCGGGCACGGGCGGCTGCGGGCCGAGGAGCAGCCCGAGCTCGGGGAGCACATCGGCGAGCAGCCTGCCGCTTTCACCGAGGGCCTCCCGGAAACGCTGTCTCCAGCGCTCTACCTGCTCCTCGCTCGCGCCGAGGATCTCCTGCAGAAGTGCGCGGAACGCCTGAAGGAAAGCGCGGTAGGGGACGTCCCTCGCGGTTTGATCGAACTTGCCGGAGAGGAAGAACCCCCGCTCCCTCACGATCGGCCGGTGCAGCTCGGCGACGAGCGACGACTTGCCGATGCCCGCATAGCCCGACACGAGCACCAGCTCTGGCCGGCCCTGCGTCACCACCCGCTCGAACACGGCGAGCAGCGCCTCCACCTCGCGCTCGCGCCCGTACAGCCGTTGCGGCACCTGGAACCGGTCGGAGACGTCGCGCTGACCGAGCGCGAAGGGCGGAATGGCGCCGCTCGCCCGCCACCTTGCGAAGCACTCGTCCAGATCGTGCCGCAGGCCGGCCGCGCTCTGGTAACGCTCCTCGGCGGCCTTGGAGAGCAGCTTGAGCACGACCTCCGACAGGAGCGGGGGAATCGACGAGACGAGCGCGTGCGGCGGGACCGGCTTCTGGGCGATGTGGCAATAGACCCACTCGACGGGATCGCTGGCCCGGAACGGCAGAGCGCCCGTCAGCATCTCGTAGAAGGTGACGCCCAGGGAGTACAGATCGGTCCGCTCGTCGACCCAGCGGTTCATCCGGCCTGTCTGCTCCGGGGCCATGTACGCCAGGGTCCCCTCGATGAGCCCGACGTGCTCGAGATGCTGGAGCTCGCGGGGTATCTGGGACGCAATCCCCAGGTCGGTGATCTTCACCTCGCCGGTGGCGGGGTGGAGGAGCACGTTCTGAGGCTTGATGTCCTTGTGAACGACGCCGTGCCGATGCACCGCGGCGAGCGCCTCGGCCAGGCCGGCGGCGAGGGGGAAGAAGCGCTCGAGCGGCATCGGCCCGTCCAGGAGCCGATCGAGCGACACGCCGCCGAAATCCTCCAGGACCAGCGCCGGCTGATCGCCGAGCATCTCGAGCGCATAGGGCTTGACGATCGCCGTGCTCTCGAGCGCCCGAGCAACCTCGTACTCGTGACGCAGCCGCTCGCGGGCACGGGGGCTCGCGTGTTCGCGCCGGAGGACCTTGAGCACCACGGGAAGGCCGTCGCCCTCACGCACACCCCGGTAAAGAAGGGTGTCTGAACCCTCGTAGAGGACCTCGATGATGGCGTAACGGGACGACGCACCGTGACTGGAGAAGACGGGAATGGTGGTGTCCGCAGGAGCCCTGCTACGGGTCATCGCGACGCATGCTGCCATGGTCGGCGCGCATCGCCCATCGCTTCGAGCGGGCGACGCGCCGGACATCGTCCGTCCTCCGCGAACCAGCGCGCGCCGCGCCCCACACCGGCGCCACCCTGTCGGTGACATCGTGAGAGGACTCGTCGAAGAAGCTGCCGACCAGGTGGGCTCGCGAGCAGGCGAGACAGGCAGCGCGCAGGCGAGCCCACCAGGTGGGCTCGCGAGCGTGGCGAGGCGGGGATGCGCTCAGCTCATCTCGAGGAACAGCCGATCGGGATCCTCCAGATACCCGATGATCTCGTAGGCGAACGCCGCCCCCACGTGACCATCGATGATCCGGTGATCGAACGACAGCGACAGCAGCATCACCTCGCCGATCACGATCTGCCCGTCGCGCACCACCGGCTTCTGCTTCATCTGGTGGATCCCGAGGATCGCCACCTCGGGGAAGTTCAGGATCGGCGTCGCGAACAGCCCGCCTTGCTGGCCGAGCGACGTGATCGTGAACGTCGAGCCGCCGAGATCCTCGGGCTTCACCCGCCCGGCCTTCGTGTCCTCGCCGAGCCGCGCGATCTCCTGCGCGATCTCGAGGACGCTCCGGCGATCCGCGTTGCGCACGACAGGCACGATGAGCCCGGCCTCGGTCGCTGACGCGATGCCGATATGGTAGCTCTTCCGGACGACGATCTCCTGCGCGGCCTCGTCGAAGGTGCTGTTCAGCGTCGGGTGCTTCTTGAGCGCGGCGACGACGGCCTTCACGAAGAAGGGCAGGAACGTGAGCTTGACGCCCGCCTTCTCGGCCAGCGGGCGCAGGCGCGCGCGGCGCTCCTTCAGCGCGGAGACGTCGCACTCCTCGACGAAGGTGAAGTGCGCCGCCGTGTGCTTCGACCGCGTCATCCCCTCGAAGATCCGCTTGCGCACGCCGCGCAGCGGGATGCGCTCGTCGCCCGGCGCCGCCGGCAGCCCGCGGCCGCGCTCGCCCTCGGGCCGGGCCGCCACGCGCACCGGCGGCTCGTCCAGCAGCTCGGCCTCCACGGCCGCCGCGCCCGCCGCCCGCTCCGCCGCGCCCGCCACGCCCGCCGGCCGCCTCGGCGCCACCTCGGACAGCGCCGGGGCCGTCACGGGCGCCACCTCGGCCGCCTCGGGCGCCTCCAGCGCCCGCACGTCGTCCTTCGTCACGCGGCCCCCCGGGCCGGTCGGCGGCACGCGCCGCAGGTCGACCCCGAGGTCGCGCGCCAGCTTGCGCGTCGCCGGCGTCGCGAGCGGCTTCTCGTTGAAGTAGGCCGCCGCGCCCGCGCCCGCGCTGCCGTTCGCCCACGCGGGCCGCGCCGGCACCATCAGGTTCATCCCCGGGAGGTCTTCCCGGATGTCGCCGACCGCCGTCGCCGCAGGCTCGGCAGGGCCGGTCTTCGCGGCGGACTGACGCATCCCCGCGCCAGACGAGGGAGACGAGGGCGACGGCGCCGCAGGCCGCTCGTGCGCCCCCGCGCCGGGCGGCGCCGGCGACGCGGCGGCGGACCGGTCGTCGAGGTCGAACACCACGAGCACCGAGTGGACCGGGACCACCCCGCCCACCTCGCCCCGCGTCTCCACGATCCGACCCGAGCGCGGCGACGTGATCGTCACCGTCGCCTTGTCGGTCATCACCTCGACCATCGGCTGGTCCTCGACGACCACGTCGCCCGGCGACACCAGCCAGCTGACGATCTCCCCCTCCGTGACGCCCTCGCCGATGTCCGGAAGCCTGAACTCGTACTTGCCCATGCGTCAGTACCTCGCCGTCTCCAGGATCGCCGGAAGGATACGATGCGAGAGCGGGAGGTACTCGTTCTCGAGGGTGTAAGGGAAGGGGGTGTCGAAGCCCGTGACCCGGAGCGGCGGCGCCTCCAGGTGGAGGAACGCCTTCTCGTTGACCAGCGCGACGATCTCGGCCCCGAATCCGCAGGTCTTCGGCGCCTCGTGCACCACGATGAACCGGCCCGTCCGCTTCACCGACTCGATCACCGTGTCGATGTCGAGCGGCCACAGCGTGCGCAGGTCGATCACCTCGCACTCGATGCCCTGCGCGGCCGCCTGGTTCGCCGCGTCGAGCGCCTCGTAGAGCATCGCGCCCCAGACCACCAGCGTCACGTGCCAGCCCGGCCGGACCACCTTCGCCTGGCCGAGCGGGACCGTGTAGTCGCCCTCGGGGACGTCCCCCTTCGCCGCGCGGTAGATGCGCTTCGGCTCGAAGAACAGCACCGGATCGGGATCCCGGATCGACGAGAGCAAGAGCCCCTTCGCGTCGGCCGGGTTCGACGGGCACACGACCTTCAGGCCCGCCACGTGGATGAACTGCGCCTCGGGCGACTGCGAGTGGTAGTGCCCGCCGCGGATGCCGCCGCCCACCGGCGTGCGGATGACGAGCTTCGACGGGTACTCGCCGCCCGAGCGGTAGCGGTACTTCGCCAGCTCGGACACGATCTGGTCGTACGCGGGATAGATGAAATCGGCGAACTGGATCTCCGGGATCGGCACGAGCCCGTAGAGCGCCATCCCGATCGCCGTCCCCACGATGCCGCCCTCCGAGAGCGGCGTGTCGATCACCCGGTCGTCCCCGAACTCGTCGAACAGGCCCTGGGTAACGCGGAACACCCCCCCGACCTTGCCGACATCCTCGCCGAGCACGACGACCCGCGCGTCCCGCCGCATCTCGTGGCGTAGCGCGTCGTTGATCGCCTGGACCATGTTCATCTGAGGCATGCTCTTCGTCTCCGTCTCTCGGCCAGAAGGTGGGAATGCAACCTCACGGGCGCCCCCGCTCCCCTGGGGACCCCGTCGATCGCGGGCGGCGGCGCCACCCCGGCCATCGGCGCCGCCCGGCGAGCCGCCCCGCCGACCGCGCCGTCGTCCACGCCGCGCCCGCACGCGCTAGTGGCCGCCGTGGCCCTTGGGCCTCGGGCCCGCCTTGAGCTGCTCCCGCTGCTCGACCAGGTGCCAGGGCGGCTCCGCATAGACGTCCTCGAACATCGAGTCGAGCGACGGCGGCGGCACCTTCTCCGAGACCGCGATGCACGCCTTGATCTCCGCGTCGACCGCCGCCTCGATCTCGCGATCCTGCGCCTCGGTCCAGCCCTGGGTGCGCTCGAGGTGCCGCCGCAGCCGCGCGAGCGGATCGAGCCGGCGCCACGGGTCGAGCCACGCGTCGGGGCGGTACGCCTTGGGGTCGTCGCTCGTCGAGTGGCCCGACAGGCGGTACGTCATCGCCTCGATGAGCGTCGGGCCCTCGCCGCGCGCGGCGCGCGCGATCGCGTCGCGCGTCACCTTCACGACGGCGAACAGGTCGTTGCCGTCGACCCGCACCCCGGGGACGCCGTACGCGACGCCCTTGCACGCGAACGTGTTGCTCGACGTCTGGCGCTCGGTCGGCACGCTGATCGCCCAGCCGTTGTTGCGGCAGAAGAAGACGACCGGCACCTTGAACACGCCCGCGAAGTTGAGGCCGCTGTGGAAGTCCGACGAGCTGGTCGCGCCGTCGCCGAAGTAGACGAGCGCGGCGAGCTCGTCGCGCTTCAGCTTCGCGGCCCACGCGAAGCCCACGGCCTGCGTGATCTGCGTGCCGATGGGCGAGCTCACCGAGCCGAAGTGCCCCTCGCGGTAGGTGTAGTGGTCCGGCATCTGCCGCCCCTTCACCGTGTCGTTCGCGTTGCCGAACATGTTGTCGATGTACCGCTGGAGCGGCAGCCCCCGCCAGAGCGCGGCGCTGAACTCGCGGTAGCACGGGAACACCCAGTCCTGAGGCCGCGTCGCGTAGACGCTGCCCACGACCGCCGCCTCCTCGCCGAGCGAGCCGATGTGGAACCCGATGCGGCCCTGCCGCTGCAGCGCCACGAGGCGCTCGTCGAGGTGGCGCACGCGCACCATGAACTTGTAGATGGCGCTCACCTCCGACGGGTCGAGCTTCGGATCGTGCGCGGGATCGAGCGAGCCGTCGTCGCGCAGGACCTTGATCACGTCGTCGGCACACGTGTCGAGCGGGTGCCGGGCGACGGCAGCCTGCGGCTCCAGGCTTGCCCCTGAGACGTTCGGCGGGCGGTCGGTGGAGTACGTCGCGGTGCTCATCGGCTCGCGTGGACACTAATCAAAGGCGCTGCCCGAGACCAGTGCCGAGACGCGGCGTTCGCTCATTCGCTTTACGCGCGACGTTGACTCGTCGCAGCGATCGCGCCGCCGGATTGACTCGCCGCGGCGATCACGGGCCCGCGCGCGGCCTCGCCGCACGTCGCACGCCGCACGCCGCGGTGTCGATGTCCCGGCTAGACGTTCCCGGGCTCGGCCGCCTGCGAGAGCGCCTCGTCCACCGCGGCCGCGTCGAGCTTGAACCCGCGCGCGAGCTGCTCGAGCACGCCGCGCTCGTGCAAGCTCACGCCGCCGGAGGCCTGCGCCATGAACGCCGCCACGCGGAGCACCTCGCGCTGATGCTCGGTCCGCCCGATCGTGCGGGAGACCATGGCGACGCGCTTCTCCATCCCGTCCTCGGCGAGCATCTCGCCGAGGTCGGCGAGCAGCGCCTCGAGCTGCTTTTCGTGGACGAGGTTCTGGCATGCGTCCACGACGATCGCCTGGAAGCGCTTGCGCTCCTCCTCGTCGAAGTGGCCGTCGGCGTTCGCGACGAGGAACGCGGCCTCGATGATCGTCTCGAAGAGCGCCACGGCGGCCGGATCGAAGCCGGTGGGCATCGTGATGTCCTCGATCGGGGGTCGCGCGCTGTAGGCCCTCGCCGCCTGGGCGAGGATGGAAGCCACGCGCGCGCGGGGCGTCTCCGCGCCGAGGCGTGACGCGCCGGGAGCGATGCCGCCCGGAGCGATGCCGCGGGGGCGCCTGTCGATGGGAGCGGACATCGTGGTCTTTGACCCTCCTGCCGCCTTCAACGCTCGGCCAATCCCCGGGGAGCGTCAAGGCCTTGCATCGGCCGCCGCAGCGCGCGGCGAATCCGTTCAGTTTCTCGTCCGACCCGGCGCGCGCCCTAGCGGCGGACGAGGGACGCTGCAGGGACGAGCCGCGCGGCGGGCGCCGACGCCGGAGCGCCGAGCGGGCGGGGCTCGTCGTCGGGCGCGAGCTCCGCCTCGATCCGGGCGGCCTCGCGGCGCGCCACGGCGAGCCGCTCCTCGAGGAGCGCCTCGACGTGCGCGCCCGCGGGGGCCTCGCCCGCCGGGGCGCCGTCCTGCGGCGCCGACGGGCGGCGGTCGACGAGGCTGCGGACGAAGACCTCCGCGGCCTTGTAGCTCGATCGCACGAGCGGCGCGCTGGCGGCGTAGAGGAAGCCCATCTCGAGCGCCGCCCGCTCGAACGCGGCGAACGTGTCGGGCTCGACGAAGCGCTGCACGGGCGCGTGCTTCGAGGACGGGCGGAGGTACTGGCCGATGGTCACGATGTCGACCCCCGCCTCGCGCAGGTCGCGCAGCGCCTCCAGCACCTCGTCGTCGGTCTCGCCGATGCCGACCATGATCGAGCTCTTCGTGAGCCGCCGCGGGGCCGGCGCGCCGCGCCCCTCCGCGTCCGCGGCGAGGCGCCGCTGCCGGTCCTTCGCGCGCCGCAGCACGGCGAGCGACTGGTCGTAGCTCGACCGGACGTCGCGGATGACGCGGGTGATGCGGCGGACGACCTCGACGTTGTGGGCGAAGACGTCGGGCCCGGCGTCGACGACGGTGTCGACGGCGCTCATGTGGCCCTGGAAGTCGCCGACCAGGGTCTCGATGAGCAGGTCGGGGCGGAGCGCGTGCAGGCGGCTCACCGTGCGGGCGACGTGGTCGGCGCCGCCGTCGAGCAGGTCGTCGCGGTTGACCATCGTCATCACGACGTACTGGAGCGAGAGCCGGGCGATGGCGCGGGCCACGTGCTCGGGCTCGCGCACGTCGACCGCGCCGCGCGGATCGCCGGTCGTGACCGCGCAGAAGCGGCAGCCGCGCGTGCACACGTCGCCGAGGAGCATCACCGTCGCGGTCCCCTCGCGCCAGCACTCGCCGACGTTCGGGCAGCGCGCCTCCTCGCAGACCGTGTGGAGATCGAGCTTGCGGAACGTCTCCTTGAGGTGGTGGTAGGTGTCGCCTCCGGGAGCGCGGACCTTGAGCCATTCAGGCTTGGGCGAGAACTGCGCCATCAGGGGTGTCCTTAGCCCATGCGGCGCGTGCGCGCGAGGGGGAGGCGGCCGGGGTCAGGCGCCCGGCGGCACGGAGCGGCTGATCTCGCGCGTCGTCAGCTTGCCGCGCTCGGTGAAGATGGCGGTGACGAGCTCCGCGGGGGTGACGTCGAAGGCCGGGTGGCGGACGGGCACCCCGGGCGGGACCACGCGGCGGCCGCCGACGACGGCGACCTCGTCGCGGGTCCGCTCCTCGATCGGGATCGACGCGCCGGTGTCGGTCGCGAGGTCGATCGTGCTCCACGGGGCGGCCACGTAGAACGGGACGCCGTGGTGGCGCGAGAGGCAGGCGAGGCCGTAGGTGCCGATCTTGTTGGCGACGTCGCCGTTCCGCGCGATGCGGTCGGCCCCGACGACCACGGCGCCGATCTCGCCCTTCTGCATGAACCACGCGGCCATCGAGTCGGAGATCACCTCGACGGGGATGCCGTCGCGCTGGAGCTCCCAGGCGGTGAGGCGCGCGCCCTGGAGGTAGGGGCGGGTCTCGCACGCGAGCACGCGGATGTTCTTGCCGTCGGCGACGGCGGCGCGGATGACCCCGAGCGCCGTGCCGTAGCCGCCGGTCGCGAGCGCGCCGGCGTTGCAGTGGGTGAGGACCGTGCCCGACTCGGGCAGGCGCGCGGCGCCGGCGCGGGCCATCTGGTGGCAGGCGGCGACGTCCTCCCGGTGGATCTCGCGCGCGAGCGCGGCGAGCTCCCGCGCCCGCTCCTCGCCGCGGCGCCCCGCGTGCTCCAGGGCCATGGCGAGGGCGCGCCGCACCGCCCACCCGAGGTTCACGGCGGTGGGCCGGGCGGAGGCGAGGTGCTCCCCCGCCGCGCGCAGGGCGGCGACGTAGCCGGAGGCGATCTCGCTCCGGGCGGCGCGCGCGGCGAGGGCCATGCCGTACGCGGCGGCGATGCCGATCGCCGGGGCGCCGCGGACCACCATGGTCCGGATGGCCTCGGCGACGCCCGCGGCGTCGGTCGCGGTGACGTAGCGCTCGCGCTCGGGCAGGTCGCGCTGCTCGAGGAGGAACACGCGGTCGTCGCCCTGCGCGAGCTCGACGGCCGAGTAGTCCGCGCCGGAGATGGCTTCGGCCGGCGCCCACGGCGGCGCGGGCCGCGCGCCGTCGCCTGCCTGCTGCGACCTCTGTTCTGCTTCGAAGCTCGTGCTCATTCAGCGCCTCCCGTTCGAGCGTGACGGTTCCCCCTGCGATCCTGCGTCCGTCCCCGAGCCCTCGGCGCTCACGGCGAGCCGGCCGCGGATCTCCTCGGCGACGGTCGCGAAGTCCTCGGCCGCCTCGGCCTTGCGGCCCGCGAGGTAGGCGCGGAGCGCGTCGGCGGCGAGCAGCGCGAGGCTCGCGTTGATCCCGCGCGCGGTGAGCGCGGCGATCACGTCGCCGTTCTTGAGCAGCGTCTCGAGGTCGTCGAAGACCGCGGCGACCTCGGGCCCGGGATCGATGCCGCCGCCGGGGCGGGTCTTCTCGTCGTCGTCGCGGCTCACGCGTCGCGCCTCATTTCTTGGTGGTGGTCGCCTTGGGGATCGCGCTGAAGGGGAAGTGCGGCGGCTCCACGCCGGGCACGCACTGGTACTTCGAGAAGTCGGTGACGCCCTCCTCGCGGAGCAGGGCCTCGTCGATCCACGCCTTGCCGGGGCGGGCCGACGGCTCGCGCGCGAGCAGCGCCAAGGTCGCGTCGGCGATGATGTCCGCCTTGCGCCAGAGCTCCGGGCCGCCGAGGCCGAAGTTCATGGTCGCGTAGCTCTCGATCGCGGTCGCGGGCCAGAGGGCGTGGGCGGTGACGTTGTGCTCGGCGTACTCGCCGGCGATCGCGTTGGCGATCATCGTCATGCCGAACTTCGAGACCGCATAGGCGCCGTGGTGGGCGCAGGCCTCGGGCTCGACGGGGGGCGACATCATGACGATGTGGCCGTATTTCTGCGCGATCATGTGGGGGAGGACGGCCTGCGAGAGGGCGAACGACGCGCGCACGTTGATGCCCATGATGAGGTCGAACTTCTTCATGGGCGTGTCCACGACGTCGGCCCACCAGAGCGCGCCCGCGTTGTTGACGAGCGCGTCGACGCGCCCGAAGCGCTCGACGGCCGCGGCGACGGCGGCCTTGCAGGCCTCGTCGTCGCGCACGTCGAGCTTGACGGGCAGCGCGCGGCGGCCGAGCTGCTCGACCTCGCGGGCGACGTCGAGGATCGTGCCTGGCAGGCGCGGGTTCTCGGCGACCTCCGTCTTCGCGGCGACGACGATGTCCGCGCCCTCCCGCGCGCAGGCGAGGGCGACGGCCCGACCGATCCCGCGGGAAGCTCCGGTGATGAAGACAACGCGGTCCTTGAGTCGCATGGAGGGCGGTCATAGCACAGGACCCGGCGAGGGTGCGGGCCCGCGGCGCGCGATCTCGTGATCGCGTGATCGTGGCCGTCCGCCACGCCACGCCACGCCGCGCCACACGCGCGGTCGCGCGTGGCACGAGGCGCAAGGACAGGCTCTGCCGTGGACGGGAGCAGGCGAGGGCTGCGAGGGGCGCAGGGGCGACGCGGCGATGATCCGCCGGGAGCCCCGGATGTCAGCGAGCTTTCACCGCACGACGCGCAGCTCGCCCCGGACGAGCGCTCCGGGCGGTCGAGGCGGGCCGCGGGAATGAGGGCTGTGGCGGCCGAGCGACGCTGGCGGCGCCCGGCTCGGCCCAGCGCGCGGACGGGCGACGGGGCCGCGCGCGGACCGGGAAAGGCCGCTTCGGTCGAGCGTCGACCGCTGGAGGGGCCCTGTCCAGCAGGTCAGTCGTGGTCTCGCTGACACGGTGTTGCCGGCATCGACGGATCGCTGGTCTCGGTCTCCTCTCGGAGCACGAACACCTACCCTTCGGCTCAAGGGAGATGGGGTGTCCTGCTGGCGCCCTGTCGCGCACCGCCCTCGAGTGAAGAAATCCTGTCTCATGGAGCCTTGTGAGGGTCGGTTTCACGCGCCGTGAAAAGGTTCAGTGATTCGGCGGTAAATCATGCATATGGGAGTGTTTCGTATCTGGACATGCCAGCGGTCAGGTGACACCGTGGTGTGAGCGAACTGAAGGGAGGCGCTGCGCTGCGCGGGATCGCGCTGGGCGCTACTCCGCCCCCTGAACAACGCTGTACTGGGGTGGCCCGCCATGGCGCCGTGTGCCCCGGCGTACCTGCCGGCGCGAGCCGCGGGGCCGGGGCGGGCCGAGCTCAGACGGGCTTAATCACAAGGAGCATGCATATGAGCGCTTTGCACCGGACGCTTGTCCTCGCCTTCATCGCTGGCTGTTCTGCCGTCGGTTGTCTCGCATCGACCGAGGTCGATCACGAGCCGTCCGGCGAGGCGTCCGAGCCGGTCGAGGGGGCGGTCTGCGATACCGCTCCGGAGGGCTCGGACATCGCGCTCGCCTGTCCGGCCGGCGAGGTGATCACGGCGGTCGAGTTCGCGAGCTACGGCACGCCGCGGGGGGTCTGCGGCAGCTACCGCGCGACCTCGTGCAACGCGCCGACGTCGAAGGCGGTGGTGGAGCGCGCGTGCCTCGGGCAGTCGAGCTGCACCGTGCGGGCGAACAACGCGACCTTCGGCGATCCGTGCCGGAGGACCACGAAGCGGATGTACGTTCAGGTCGCGTGCGCCCCCGCGGACGGCGGCTCGACGGGCACGGGCACGGGCGGCTCGACGGGCACAGGCGCGGGCACGGGCGGCTCGACGGGGGAGGGCGGCTCGACGGGTACAGGCGGCTCGACGGGCGTGGGCGGCTCGACGGGTACAGGCGGCTCGACGGGTGAAGGCGGCTCGACGGGTACGGGCGGCGAGACGTGCGGCGGCGCCGGGCCCAGCACCACGCCGCTCGATGCCGAGGAGCAGGCGTTCCTGTCCATCATCAACCAGTACCGCGCGCAGAACGGCCTCGGGGCGCTCTCGGCGTGCACCGCGCTGAGCCGCGCCGCCCAGGGGCACAGCGAGGACATGCGCGATCACAACTACTTCGATCACGCGAGCCAGGATGGCCGGACGCCGTGGGATCGCGCGGCCAACGCCTGTTATGCGTCCGCCGGCAGGACCGCCATGGCCGAGAACATCGCCGCCGGCAACTCGGCGGCGCAGGCGACGTTCACCCAGTGGAAGAACTCGGACGGCCACAACAAGAACATGCTCGGGTCGTCCTTCAAGGTCATCGGCATCGGGCGGGCGACCGGAGGCGGGACCTACGGGTCCTACTGGACCACGATGTTCGGCGGCGCGTCGGACGCGAGCTGCAACTAGCGCCGAGCACCCGTGATGCCGCGCACGTGCGCGGCCGCTGACGGCGCGGAGCAGCCTGTCACGCATGAGGCGTTCTGCCACGGCGGCGCGGCGCGATCCGGGCTGACGAGGGCCCGGTCCGCGCCGCGCGCCGCGGCCGGTACGCCGCGAACGCGGGGCGGCCTGGCGATTGCTTCACCCTGGGAGCGGCGGAACGGACCTCCGCGCAGGCGAAGCATCGCGAACGACAGCAGGACTCGGCCGTCCAGGGGCCTGGCTCGCGCAGCTCGGCGAGCGCGCGCCCTCAGGGGTTCTGATCGATGTGGGGAGCAGGTACCCCACGCGGATCGGAAGGCAGCTCCCAGGAAGGCGGGAAGTCGGAAGCAGATCCAGGACTTCCCGTCTTCCTGGGGACGGGCGGCGTCCTCGGGGGCGATCGGGCTGCGCGGGTCCACCGTCTGGAAGAGCCCATGGCGGAACACATCATCTATCTCCTCGGTCCGTATCGAATTCCCGGCTTTCAGGGGGAGCGCAACGTCCGTGTCTATCTGCCCAGCGAGGGGGCGCGCGCCGCGCCGTCGCCGGTGCTCTTCCTGTTCGATGGGCAGAACGTCTTTCACGACGATCCCTCCTACAGCGGCGGCTGGCACCTGCACGAGGCGGTGCGCGATCTCTCGGATCGAGGCCAGGTGGCGCCGGTCCTCGTGGGGATCGATCACGGCGGGAGCGAGCGGCTGACCGAGCTGTCGCCGTTCCCGGGCGACGGCAGCGAGGGGAGGCTCGACGACTTCCTCGGCTGGATCGCGTCCGAGATCGTGCCGGCGGTGCGGGAGCGCTTCCCGGTGCGGCGCGACGCGGCCGGCACGGCGATCGGCGGCTCGTCGATGGGGGGCCTCGCGGCGCTCTACGCGCATTTCCGCCGCCCCGACGTGCTCGGGGCCGCGCTCTGCATGTCGCCGTCGCTCTGGTTCGCGGAGCGGAAGATCTTCGACGTCATCGCGTCGCAGCCCGTCCCTCCGGGCTCGCGGCTGTACGTCGACGCCGGCGCGCAGGAGGACGGGGGCTCGGTGCTGCGCGACGCCGCGCGGCTCGTGGAGCACCTGCGCGAGCGGGGCTACGGCGAGTCGAACCTGCTCTTCTGCCCGGACGAGGGCGGGACGCACTCCGAGGACGCGTGGCGCCGGCGCGCGCCGGGGGCGCTGCAGTTCCTGTTCGCCGAGGCCACCGGGGAGCGGCAGGGGGGCGCCGGGGAGGCGGAGGGGTCGCAGCAGGCGGCTTGAGGGGCATGGCGTGCGCCGGTCGGCGCCACGGACGGCCCGGGCCGGGTGACGCAGCACGCTCCTCGCGGCGACGCGCGATCGCCTGCGAGGATTCTCGATCGTCCTGCTCACGCGCGGGAAGGCCGTTCCACGCGGAGGTCGGGCCGGACGGCCTGCTCGTGCAACTCAGGCGCTTTCCGGACCGTGCTGCCCGGTGTGCCTCGGCTGATGCGGTCGGCTACTAGGACGCCGAACGGGTTGAAACCCCGAGAAAAGGAGCCACGGAGGCACAGAGGAAGAGAGGAGGGTGAGCTCTGAATCCTTTCTTCATCCCTCTATGCCCTGTGCGTCTCTGTGGCCCCAATCTCTTCATTCTCGAGCGTTTTGAGCCGATCGGTGCTCTGTTGTTGCCAAGGACAGCGGGTCAGGGGATCGGTGCGTCCGCTGAGGAGAGCGCGAGTCCGAATGGGAGTCGCCGGAGGCGTCGAGATCGATTGATGCTGCCCCTCGTGATGCTCACGGCCAATCAACGATGCTAGAACGGAAGGAGCTGGCTGGGCATCCATGGCAACAGTCTCTCTGGTGAATATACGGTTGCCCCAGGAATCCCGATGCGTTGTCGCCTTCGTGGATCATGCATGAAAAAGCCGCGACGAGCGGCCTAGCGTCGACGGATCAGCCGTCTCGGGCGACGACCTCTCCCATTCGCAGCCCCCCACGCCCCGCTACCGCCGCCCCTTGCTCCGCTTGCGCGTCCCCTGGACGATGCGCGACGGGTCGCGCGGCGGCGGGGCGGTCGCCGAGAGCGCCGCGGCGAGCCGGTCGGTCTCCGCCTCCGAGAACGACCCCTTCCGGAGCGCCGCGATCGCCTGCCCCACGACGTCGCGCGACTCCGGGCGCTCCGCCTGCGTCTTCTCCTCCAGCCAGCGCACCACCTCGGGGAAGCGCCCCGCGAGGATGGCGATCTGCGCGGGCATCCCCTGCCGCAGGAGGCGCAGCCCCTGCAGCCGCTCGTCGGCGCGCGGCGAGCGGTCCGAGATCGCGAACGCCTCCTCGAGCCGCGCGACCACCTCCGCGCCCGCCGAGAGCCCCGCGAGCAGCGTGCGCTCCGCGAGCGCCTCGAGCGCCACGTGCGCCTGCAGGTAGCCGTCGGTCCAGGACGAGAGCTCGCCGACCGCCGCGTCGCCGCGCGCCGCGATGACGGCGCGGAGCGCCGCCACGACCCCGTCGCGCACGACGCGCCGCGGATCCTCGGCCAGCTGCCCGAGCTCGCCCAGCGGATCGAGCCCGCCCCGGCCGCCCCGCGCGCGCGGCGGCCGCCCCGACCTGGCCGCGCCCTCCGCCTGCGCGCCCTGCGCCGCGACCGCCGCGAGCGCCTGCGCCGCCACGATGAGCGCGTACTCCTCGGCGCTCGAGCAGAGCGCCCGCACGAGGCGCTCGGCCGGCGCGCCGCGATCCGCGATCGCCGCGCCGACCGCGCGCGCGAGATCCAGGTTCACGCGCGGCAACGGGGCGTTCGGGCCGAGATCGGGCCCGGGCGCGCGCCCCCCGCCGCGCCGGGCAGGGAGCCCGGAGCTGCGATCGAGCAGCGCGAGCAGCTCGGCCGGGTCGCCGAGCTGCACGGCGCGCTCGATCGCCGCGTCGATTTTCGGGTTGCGCAGCGCGCCGGGCGGCGTCGCGCCCCGGCGCTGATCCGACGTATCGGCCATTCAGAACCCCAGGGAGAGGCCGACCTCCGGAGAGAGGACGGCGGTCACGGCAGGAAAGGTGAGGCTCGCGCGGAGCGCGAGGTTCAGCGATACGGCCTCGAGCGGCGCATAGGCGACGCCCGCGCCGAGCGACGCGAACCCCTGGCCCGCTTGCCGGGTCGCGGCGAGCGTCTGCTGGCGCTCCTCGACCCTGCCGCTCCGGCCGGGCCTCGTGCACGGGCTCGTGATGTCGGCAGGATCCGCCCCGCACGCGGCCGCGTCCTCGAGGACCTCCACGTCGACCTCGGCGTCGACCTGCGCGACCCCGGCCGCGGCGAGCACGAACGGGCGGGCGCCGAGCTGCTCGAACGGCCGCGCCATGAGGAAGTACTGGGCCCGCGCCTCGAGGTGGAGCGGCAGGAACGAGGCGCCGCCGCCCGTCGTGCCGCCGGCCGCGAAGCCGACGCGGCCGCCGACCGTGAGGTTGTCGAGGACCAGCCGGTCGTAGGCGAGCGCCACCCGCGACGTCGCGAGCGCGAAGCCGAGGTTCACGTCGTTCGCGACGCCCGCCATCGGCGCGCCGTCGTACCGGGTCCCGTCGCCGCGCAGGCAGACGAAGTTGCCGCGCTCCTGCGACGCGAGGGAGCACACCTCCCGGCCGGAGAGCAGCGCGACGTCGGGAGAGAAGGTGAGCCCGACCCAGTTCCTCGAGACGCTGGGCGCGACCTCCGCGGGGCGCCTGGCGACGCACGCGCCGCGCTCGCAGGCGAGCCCCCGGCTGCACTGCCGGGCGTCGATGCACTGCCGCGGCCGCTCCCGCTCCGGGGCCGCGCACATCCCCGGCGGCGCATGGCCGGGCCAGCGGGGCGGCGCCGACTCGATGCGGGCCTTGATCTCCGTGGAGAGCGGCGCGTCGCGCGCGCCGGCGCTCGCGAGGATCGCGCCGTCCTCGTCGACGGCCGCGACGTGATAGCGGAGCGTCCCCTCCGCGGAGGTCGCGGCGCACGGCACGTTGATCCCGAACCCCTGGCCGCGCAGCTTCTTCATGACGAGCGGGCGGTACTCGCGCTCGCCGGGCGCCTGGTACCAGAGCGTCACCTGCTTCACGCTGGGCAGCAGCTCGGCCTGGACCTCGACATAGATCGGGACGGGCGTGCGGATGCGCTGCTCGAGAGGAGGCGCGATCTGGAGCTGCGGCCCGGCCGCCGCGGGCGCCGCGACGCCGGTCGCGGCCCGCGCCTGCTCGAACGCGAACGAGACCTCCGGCGTCGCGAGATCCGGGCTCGGCTTCGCCGACGGATCGATGCGCAGGGCGTCCGCGAACGCGTCGCGCGCGTCCCCCAGCTCTTTTCTGCCCTGGGCGAGCACGGAGCCGAGCGCGATGAACAGCCTCGCCTTCATCGCGGGCGAGCACTCCGACGCGCCGCAGGCGTCGATGGCGGCCCGCAGCTTGCGCTCCGCCTGCTCGAACCGGGTCTCGAGGTAGTCGACCCCCATCGCCTCGTTCAGGGCCGCCTCCGCCTGCGCATCCCGGGGAGGCGCTTGCGCGGCCGCCGCGCCCGCGACGAGCCACCCGGAGAGCCCCCCCGCCACGATCGCGAGCAGCGCGCGCGGCACGCGGAGAACGGAGCCGTTGCGTACGCGCATCGGCCCGCAACGTAGCCCACCGGTGTGGCCGCGAGCGCTACAAAAACTCCGGGGCAGGCGTACCGCCCAGCCGGCCTCCGCGGCCCGGCGGGCGCAGCACGGACAAATAATCCACAGGTTGTTCCCAGCTTGTGGAATACCCAGACGGGGTCCCTGAGACCTTGTGGGAAGCTGCCCGGGTCCTGCGCCGCTCGCGGGGCGGCAGCTCCTCCAAGCGCCGGCGCCGGCCAATGCCAGTCCGGGCATGGACGCGCCGCCCACACCGATGCCACCGATGTTTTTCTGCGATCTCGGGCACTCCGCGGCCCGACGCGCCGCAGAACTTCCGGGCGCTAAACTCCCTCCTCCGGGCTCGATCTGCAACCCAAAAATCACGCTTCTGAGCCGCGTTTGAAAGCCCAACCGCTTGTCCACAGCTTGGCCACCCGATGACCCCAGACAGGGGCCGGATTTCGTCCCCGCTGCGGGAAGCGAAGGGGATGGCCGGGTCCGGTTGGCGGGTCTTCCTTGACAACCGCGTGACGACCTGCGGCGGCGGACCCGCCGGCCGCTGGGCCTCGCCGGGGTGCTCGGCCCTCCGGCGGCCGTCCGGGCGCGGGCGCCGCGCCGGGCGCGGGGGCGGCGATCGCAGGGCCGCGCGGCCACGCGCGCGGCGTGCTAGCTGGTGCGCATGCGCGTTCCGGAAATCCCCGAACAGAGCGCGCCGGCCCTCCGCGCCGGCGATCCGCCGGCGCCGGCGCCCGTCCCGGCGCGACCGCTGATCCGGAGGAGCGCGCGCGTCCCACGTTGGCGCGCGCGGCTCGCCGACCACGACGCAGACTCGCTCGCGGAGCTCCTCCGCAAGGCCGGCGGCACGGCGTCCGCGGCGCGCGCGGTCGCCGGCAAGGTGGTGCGCCACGCGTTCGGCGCGGAGCCGGGCGCGGCGCCGGCGTGGGACGCGGCCGCGCTCGCCGCCCTGGGCGTCGGCGCGTGGGCGCACGAGGCGCTGCTCGCGCTCGATCCCGGCCTGTCGCTCGAGGTCGCCGAGCGCGCGCCGTCCGGGGACGACACGCTCCGGCTGGTCCTGCGCGCGCGCGACGGCGCGCTCATCGAGTCGGTGCTCATCCCCGGGCCGGCCCGCACCACGCTCTGCGTCTCGAGCCAGGTCGGCTGCGCCCGGGCCTGCGCGTTCTGCGAGACGGGGCGGCTCGGGCTCGCGCGCCAGCTCGCCGCCGGCGAGATCGTCGATCAGGTCCGGATCGCGCTCGCGCTCGCGGAAGGACAAGCGCGCCGCGGCGCGCCGCTCCGGAACCTCGTCTTCATGGGCATGGGCGAGCCGTTCGACAACCTCGGCGAGGTGCTCAAGGCCATCCGCCTGCTCACCGACCCGCGCGCGTTCCGGTTCGCGCCGTCGCACGTGACCGTGAGCACCGTCGGGGTCGCGGACAAGATCGAGGCGTTCTTCCGCGAGGCGCGGGCGGAGCTCGCCGTCAGCCTCAACGCCCCGGACGACGCGCGCCGGCAGGCGATCATGCCGGTCAACGCGCGCTTCTCGATGGCGGCGCTGAAGGAGGCGCTCGCGCGATCGCTGCCGCCCGGCCGGCGCGTGCTGTTCGAATACGTGCTCTTCGATCGGTTCAACGACGCCCCGGACGACGCGGACCTCCTCGCCGCGTACGTCGCCGGGCTCCGGTGCCGCGTGAACGTCATCCCCTGCAACCCCGGCCCGGATCCGGCGCTGCGCCCGCCGTCCGCGGAGCGGCTCGACGCGTTCGTGGCGCGGCTGTCCGGCCACGGCGTGACGACGCTGGTGCGGCGGCCGCGGGGGCGCGACGTGGGCGGCGCCTGCGGCCAGCTCGCGGGGATGGCCCGCGTCAGGCAGCCAGCGCCAGCTTGAGGGCGGCGCTCCGGACGAACGGCGCGCCCAGCCGCAGCGCCCCGTTGCCCGCCGCGAACGTGCGGGCGACCTTCCCGGAGTGCTGGTTCATCCGGACGATCACCGCGCGCTTGGCCATCGCGTCGGCCGTCTCGACCGTGTCGAGCAAGGACAGCAGGTCGCTCCAGACCCGGTCGCGCCAGCCCTTGAGCATGAAGAGCACGACGCTGGACACGGTGCGCTGCACGTCCTTGGTAAAGGTCGCGATCCGGGCGAGCGGGCAGCCATAACGCTCGCTCAGGATCGCGAAGATTTCCGGCATCGCCGCGGCGAGAATTTCATTCACAAGATCGTGGTCGTGCCGGTAGCGGCTGAGAAGGCGGGCGTCCTGCGCTGCGCCGTGCTGGACGATGTTCCGGTAGAGCCCGAGGGCCAGGTCGTAGTTGATGTGCGCATTGATGCCGAGCAGCGCATGCACCGCCGCCGCCGTCCCGTCGGTGCGGCTGCACTGGAAGGCGACGTCCCACGCCTCGACGTCCGTCGAGCGCCCGTCCAGCGACGCAGCGAGCGCCGCCAGGTAGTACTCGCAGAAGATCCCGGCGAGGCGCGAGATCCACGCGGGCTCGAGGAACCTCCGATCCGTGCCGTCGACGACCGCCTCCTTCACGCGGCGCGTGATCACGGCGTAGACGTCGGGGAACACCGCCCGGGGGTCGTTCCGCTCGCGCAGCCGCGCCGCGACCGTCTCCAGCGCCACCAGCGCTTCCGCGACGTTCGCCGGCTTCAGCGTCACCCCCTGCAGGATGGCGTGACGCGCGGCGGAGTCCGCGGGACGGCACGCGGCAGCGGACCGCGTCTGCTTGCTCACCATCGCCAGGGGCCGGTCGGAAGTAAGGGTCTTCATGGCTGCGCTGAGCGAGCGAATTCAAGGATCGTGCCCGTATGTCCGGTTCGCAGTCGTACACCGTGGTGAGGTGTGATGAGCCGCGCCGGGCGGAGCTCGAGCGCGCGCCACCGCGGCAGGCGCGCTCGTCCGCCGCGCCCCTCCTCGCGTGATTTCCCGCGAATCCAGCGGCGTTCGTCGGTCCGAAACCCCGGGCGAGCTCGCGGGGCCGACGGCGGTGGTCCGCGGCTATCGGAAGCAGGATCGACGCGCGGTGGTCACAGGGGCGCCATCTGCCGACACGGTGAGAGCGCTGACCAGCGCGCCAAAGTGCCCCATGGGGCAGATTGTTACGCGCGGACGGATTCCCTTCACTCAAAATGCGGGACGCCCTGACGCGCCGCATGTTTTGGCGACTTGACGCCACAGTGTGCGACGCGTCGAGCTGACGTTTCGCGTCGACGCGCCGGGACGACGTTTCGCCCGCGGCCCGCCAGGCGATGCGCCGTATCCTGGCGGGCGCGATCGCGCGCCTGCGCGCATCCATCGACATCGACCGGCGCGCGGAAGGGCGAGCATCGCTCCTCCGCGGCTGCCCCTGCCGAGCACCATGAGCTTCCTCAAAATCGTCTGCTCCGAGCCGAAGAACGACCTCGCCTCCTTCCTCCAGTCCCTGCCGATCGAGCCCGCGGAGCCGGTCGTCGCGCTCGTGCTGAGCACCGCGGACCTCGCCTACCCGCACGTCGCCGCGCGGACGTTCGTCGCGTCGGCCAAGGAGGTGGGCGCGTCGCACCTGCTCTGGGTGGCGCCCTACGTTCCTCCCTCGAGCCGGCTGGGGCAGCAGATCCGCGACGCTGAGGCGTTCGTGCGCGCCTCCGGCCACCGGGTGACGGCCGTGTGGCACGGGCCGTTGCTCAGCGCGCTCAACCTGTGGCGCGAGGACATCCGGCTCCGTCGCACGCTGCCGCTGCCGCTCGGAAACGGCGCGCTGCCCTGGGTGGCGCCGGCCGACGTGGCCCGCATGGCGATCCGCGCGCTCGAGCAGCCCGGCGTCGAGGCGCCGGTCGTCCGCGGCCCCGCCGCGTGCTCCGGCGCCGAGGTGGCGGCCGCGCTCTCCCGCGCCGTCCGGGCCGCCCTCGCCAGCGAGCGCTTCGCGTGGCGCAGGTTCGAGGAGATCGATCGCGACAACAACCGCGCGCTCAGCGAGGACGAGCTCCTGCCCTACCTCACCGGGCTCGGGATCCCGGCCGACGAGGCGCGGGCGCTGCTCGTGGCCGCGGACACGACCGGGGACGGGACCCTCGATTTCGAGGAGTTCACCGCCGGGTTGCGGGGGCCGCTCGACAACCTGGTCCAGCAGCTGCTCCGCGAGGACACCTTCGAGATCCGGTACGTCGACACGCCGGCGGACGAGGCCGTCGCCGCGCTGGTCCAGGCGGGCCTGCGGCGGGCGGCGGCCGAGGCGCTGATCGAGGGCTGGGCGAGCGTGGCCGCCGAAGGGATCCCCGAGGGGCCCGACGAGGCCTGGCTCGAGCTCCCGCCCGCGAGCGTCGACGCGTGGGCCGAGCGGCACGCGCTCGACTACGTCAACGTCCACCTGCTCCCCGGGCAGGGGCTCCTCTCGCAGCGCGAGGCGGTCGTCGAGGACGGCGCCGCGATGGGGGCGCTGGCCGGCAAGCAGGCCGCCGTCTCGTCGATCGTGGACGGCGGCGGCCGGATCCTCACGCTCTTCCGCGCGCTCGACGGGAGCGGCGTCTCGGCGCGGTGGGGCGACGCGCCCGCCGAGAGCCTCCGGTGGGTGACGTGCGGGGACCGCGACAGGCGCCGCGCGCTGCTCGTGTCGAGCGGGCAGCTCGCGGGGCTGCACGTGGAGGGCGCGTGGCAGGGCCTCCCCTCCGCGATGCGGCAGCTCATGGCGCGCGCCCCGCTGCCCGGCTGGCAGCTCGCGACGTTCCGGGAGCTCGGCGAGCTGAAGCTCGAGCAGTCCGCGGCGCTGTACGAGCCGAACGAGGTCGTGTGCAACTGCGCCGGGGTCAAGCGGGGGCAGATCACGGGGCTCATCGAGGGCGGGTGCGCGACGGTGGCCGAGCTGTCGGAGCGGACGCGGGCGGGCCAGATCTGCGGCGGCTGCGTCCCGGCGATCGAGGAGATGTTCGGCGGGTCGAGCCTGGTGCAGGCCGAGGTGAAGGGCGCGCGGGAGCTCGCCCCCGGGATCTTCCAGATCGCCCTGTCGCCGGTCGGCGGCGCGCCGGCGGCGTCCGTGCCCGGGCAGCACGTGGTCGTGCAGGGCTACCTCGATCGGCGCTGGGTGGCGCGCGCGTACACGCTCTCGGCGCCGGCGCGCGCGGGCGGCGACTACGAGATCACGGTGAAGCGCGAGGAGCTCGGGGTCTTCTCCCGGTGGCTGTGCGAGCGCGCCGCGGCCTCGCTGCTGCGCGCCTCGGCGCCGCGGGGCAGCTTCGTCCTTCCGGCGCCGCCGGTGGAGCGGGTGGTGTTCCTCGCGGGCGGGATCGGCGTCACGCCGGCGATGGCGATGCTGCGGGCGCTCGACGGGAGGGCGGACCGCCCCGAGGCGCGGGCGTTCCTGCTGGACTGGTCGGCGTCGCGCGCCGCCGACTTCCTCTACTTCGAGGAGGAGCTGCGCGCGATCGCCGGCCGCACGCCCGGCGTCGCGCTCCGCCTGCGCGCGACGCAGGTGGAGGGGCGGCTCTCCGGGGAGGACGTGGCCGAGCTGTACCCGTACCGGCCGGGCTCGCGGGCGCTCGTGTGCGGGCCCGAGGGCTTCATGCGCGACGCGCACGAGCACCTGCGCGCGGCGGGCTGGCCGGCGGACGCCATCCAGCGGGAGCTGTTCACCTCGAACGTCGACGCCGCGGGCACGATCCGGCAGGCGCCGCTCCGGCGGGCCGGCGCGGTTCGTGGGGCCGGCGGGGTCTGCCCGGTCGAGCACGGGTCGTTTCAGCTGACCCCGACGGCGCCCGCGGCGGCGCTGACCGAGGCCGAGGCGTTTCTGCGCCAGTGCTACGCGGAGCTCGGCGTGCCGTCGGCCGTGGAGGAGCGCTGGCAGGAGGTGCGCGCGAGCCTGGAGAAGCACGGGACCTACGCGCACCTCCCCGACGAGCTCGCCTACGGGGCGCGGCTGGCGTGGCGCAACAGCTCGCGGTGCATCGGGCGCTTCTTCTGGTCGACGCTCCACGTGCGCGACCTGCGGCACCTGAAGACGGAGGAGGAGATCTTCCAGGCGCTTGTCGAGCACCTCGATCTGGCGACGAACGGGGGCGACATCCGGGCGACCATGTCGGTGTTCCGGCCGGGGGAGCCGCGGATCCGCATCTGGAACGGGCAGCTCGTCCGCTACGCGGGCTACCGGCTCCCGGACGGGGGCATCCTGGGCGATCCGGCGAACGTGGAGCTGACGGACCAGGCGCTCGCGCTGGGGTGGCCGGGCGGGGAGCGGACGCGGTTCGATCTGCTGCCGCTGATCATTCAGATCGGCGACGCGCGGCCGCGGTGGTTCGAGCTGCCGCGGGAGCGGGTGCTCGAGGTGCCGATCGAGCACCCGCGGCACGCGTGGTTCGCCGAGCTCGGGCTGAAGTGGCACGCGCTGCCGGCGGTCTGCAACATGGCCCTCGATCTCGGCGGGATCCACTACAGGGCGGCGCCGTTCAACGGCTTCTACATGGGGACCGAGATCGGCGCGCGCAACCTGAGCGACGTGACGCGGTACAACCAGCTGCCGCTGATCGCGGATCGCCTCGGGCTGGACCGGTCGCGCAGCGACACGCTGTGGCAGGACGCCGCGCTGGTCGAGCTGAACATCGCGGTGCTGCACTCGTTCCGGCAGGCGAAGGTGCGGATGCTCGACCACCACACGCTCTCCGAGTACTTCAAGAAGTTCGAGCAGCAGGAGCGGCAATGCGAGCGCCCGGTCTACGCGGACTGGTCGTGGATCGTGCCGCCGATGTCGGCGTCGACCATGGCGGTGTTCCACACCAACATGGAGAACAAGATCCTGAAGCCGAACTATCTTTATCAGGACGATCCGTGGAAGGAGCGGAAGGGGTAGCTCGGGGCGGGATCGGGCGTGTTTCGCGGTGCCGGCGGGGTTTCCCGATCGGGCCGGCGGCGGTCTGGTAACCTCCGCGCGCGATGATGGACGACGAGGAGCTCGCGGCGCAGCGCATCGGCACGCGGATCGGCACCTGGCGGGTGGAGCGCGTGCTCGGGGGCGGCGGGATGGCGAGCGTCTTCCTCGGCCGGCGCGCGGACGGCCAGGTCGCGGCGGTGAAGGTCCTGCACCCTTCGCTGAGCCAGATCGAGGAGCTGCGGAAGCGCTTCCTGCGCGAGGGCCCGATCGGCAGCGCCCTGGCCGCGGTCGGCCCGCTCTGCGAGGGGCTGCCGCTCGTGCTGGAGTCGGGCATCGCGGACGACGGGGCCGCCTACCTGGCGATGGAGGTGCTCGAGGGCGAGACGGTCTTCGACCGCATGGCCCGGACGGGGACGCTCCCGGTGGGCCAGGTGCTGGCGCTGGCGGAGCGGGTCCTCGACGTGCTCGTCGTGGCGCACGCGCACGGCGTGGTCCACCGGGACATCAAGCCCGAGAACCTGCACGTCGGGAACGACGGGCGGGTGAAGGTGCTCGATTTCGGGATCGCGCGCGTGCTCGATCCGTTGCCGTTCGGGATGGGGGAGCTGCCGGAGAAGACGGCCACGAGGACGGGGGTGGCGCTCGGCACGAGCGAGTACATGGCGCCCGAGCAGGCGACGGGGATGGTCCGCGAGATCGACGGTCGGACCGACGTGTTCGGCCTGGGCGCCACGATGTTCCGGCTGCTCTCCGGCCGCGCGATCCACGGCGACGTGGCCGACGCGCGCCTGCTCATCGCCGCGGCGACGGAGCGGGTGCCGTCGCTCGCGCTGTGTGCGCCGGGCGTGCCCTCCGAGGTGTGCGACGTCGTGGATCGCGCCCTCGCGTTCCACAAGGTCGAGCGTTATCCCGACGCGGCGACGATGCGCGCCGACGTCCGCGCGGTGCGGGCGGGCCGCCTGCCGCCGTACGTGGTGGCCGTGGAGGAGGGCCGGATCCCGGCGGGGGCCCCGCTCCCCCGCCGCTGAGGGCGCCTGCCGCGCGGCGGGCGCCCTGTCCGGCCGCGGCGCGGGTCAGCGGCGGCCGCAGCGGAGGTGGCCGTTGTCGTTCTCGATGTCTCCGCGGCACCGCCGGAAGTCGACCATGCGCGTCCTTTGGTAGTGCCCCCTCCGGTCCTTGCACATCGCGTGCAGCGTGCCTCGGTTCACCCGGACGTCCCTGCACGTCCTGAGATAGGAGCCCTCCGGCGGCCGTCGTTGCGCTTGTGCCATATCGCTGCTGGACAGCACGGCAGACAACGAGAGCGCGCCGAGGACCAGCGCGACGAGCGAATTCTTCATGATTCCCCCCTTGGTGCACCGCCTTCGGAGCGATGCTCGGGGATCTCATGGGGCGGGCGCTTGGAAGGCGCAATCCTGCTGGAACGGCGAGGGATCGAGGTGCGAACGTGAAGAATTGAGCCACAGAGGCACAGAGGAGAGGGGGAGAAAGGGGGAGGGAAAGAGCAGAGGGGAGAGAGGAATGCCAGACCTCTGTTCCTTTATTTCTGTGCCCTCTGTGCCTCAATTCTCTCTTCGTCTGTCTGGTCGTCGAGCCGTTCTCGCCGCGTCGGGGTCGTGATATGCGGGGATCGGTCGAAGGGGGCAAGACATCGCGACATCGCGCAGATCCTGGTCGGAGCCGGGCCTCCGCGCGCAGCTCGTGGCGCTCATGGACGCGGTGTTCCCCGGCATCGCGCAGGTCATCGACCGGGCGCGCGCGCTGGGCGCCGCCTGGGAGGACGTGACCACGCCGTTCGTCGCCTCGGCGGAGGGCGGGCCCGTGAGCCAGGTCAGCGTGATGCGCTTTGCCATGGTGCTGGACGGGACACCGACGGACGTGGGCTGCCTCCACGCGGTCTGCACCCACCCGGCGCACCGGAGGCGGGGATATTACGCGTCCGCCCTGCGGGCCGCGCTCGCGTTCTGCGACGAGCGGCGCGGGTGCGGCGCGTGGAGCTCTTCGCGTGCCCGGACGCGCTCGGCATGACGGCGGCGGCGGAGCCGCACGCGTTCGTGGATGGCGACGACGCCCTCGGCGGCGCGGGGGCGGTGCGGCTCATGGTGCGCGGGCCCTTCCCGGAAGGGCCGCTCATGCTGCCGCGGCCGTTCCGGTGCTGAGCGCCGGCGGCGGCGCTCAGCGCAGGGCCTGAGATGCGCTGGGCGCGGTGAGCGCCTGCGCGTGCCACCGCTCCAGCGTTGCGAGGTCGGCGCAGGCGTCAATGCGCGCCGCATCCTCCGGGGTGAGCTCGAGCTGCCGGTGTGCGAGCACGCGGCGCAGGGCCGCGCGCGCCTCGTCGAGGCGACCCTCGAGGCGGCCTTCGAGGCGACCCTCGTCGACCAGACGCTGCTTCATCTTGGGATTGGCCGAGAGCAGGACTTCCAGGATGCGGTCCTGGCGCGCGTCGATCTCAGGGTCGCCGGTCCTGGCGAACCGCCACAGGAGCTCCTCACGGGCCGTCGTCGACATGGGCAGGTACTGTAGCATGGACAGCACCCATTCAAGCGGCCGGCGCGGTGCCACCCAGCGGGCAAACTGGTCGAGCGGCTGCCCAGAGCGGGCGACCAGGAACGGCACCAGCTCGTCGCACAGCGGCAGCTCGTTCGCCGCCACCCACACGAAGCAGCGCCCCAGCGGCTCCACGAAGTAGCAGCCAGGAGCAAAGCGCACCGGATGGCGCGCCTGCCTCAGCCACTCCGGAACGTGCGGAGCCGCCAGCCAGAGCGGCGTTTCGCCCGGCCAGGACGGAGATCGCTCCTCGACGCGCTGCACCTGCCTGGCCTGCCGGCGAAGCAGGGCCCGCTCCACCGCGCTCATGTCCAGGTGGTCCCCCGCGAGCTTCAGCTCCATGACGATTTCCTCGTATGCCTGCGCGGCCGGCCACGGCGCCGGCAAATGCGCGAGGAGCCCCGGGCGGCGAATCACGAGCAGGCCGTCAGCCTGCACCTTCTCCAGCCTGATCTCGATCGGATCTCGCCACATCACCGCTCCATCCGTGACCCGCTCGGTCTCTTCGGCAAACGTCCGCTTCGCGAACAGGTCCGGCTGACCCATCGTAGGCCGGGCGGTAGCAGACCGTGAGCGCCGCAGCCAGCGTCATCTGCAGAAGGTATTGCCACGGGACAGTGCTTCAGAACGAAGCACGGCGAAGCGTGCAATCCTCGAACGAAAACGACGCCGTCCCCGTAAGTCGTCTGGCAGGCGCGCCGCCGACATCCCTCTCGACGCCCGCAGCGCCCTTATCCGCTCCCGTGCGCTCCGCCCGCGACCAAGCTCGCCGCCGTCACGAGATCCGCCTGGAAATGCGCCCGCGCCGCCGCCCGGGCCGCCTCGTCGGGCATGCGCAGCAGCGCCGCCGGGTGATACGTCGCCATCCACGCCTCGGCCCACGGCGTCTTGAAGACCTGCCCGCGGCTCTGCGTGATGCTGAATCGCCCGCCGAGGAACGAGCGCGCCGCCGTCGCGCCGAGACACACGATCACGCGCGGCCGCACCGCCTCGACCTCCGCCTGAAGCCAGGCGCGACAGGCCTGGATCTCCGGGCCCACCGGCTTCGCGTGCAACCGGCGCTCGCCGCGCGGCTCCCACTTGAAGTGCTTCACCGCGTTGGTCACGTAGATGCCGCCCCGCGACAGGCCCGCTCCGGAGAGCGCTTCGTCGAGCACACGACCCGCAGGGCCGACGAACGGCCGCCCGCAGAGGTCCTCCTCGTCGCCCGGCTGCTCCCCCACGAGCATCAGCGCCGCGCCCGCCGGACCCTCGCCGAACACCGTCTGCGTCGCCCGCTCGCACAGCGCGCACGCCCGGCAGGACGCCGCCGCCTCGCGCAGCACCGGGAGATCGCGCGCGCCGGGCACGTACGCCGCCGCCGCGCTCGCCGCCCCGCTGCGGCCCGCCTGCATCGCGTCGACGCGCGACGCCGCGTCCCGCACGAGCTCGCTCATCACCGACGTCTCGGGCAGCGTGCTCCAGTGCTTCGCCGGCATCTCCGCGCGCATCGCCCGGAGGTTCACCCGCGCCGGGTTGTAGATCGCCCGGTAATACGTGCGAAACAGCTCCTCGAGCTCGTCCTCGCGCGGCGCCGCGTCGCGCGGAAGCCCCGGTCCATAGCGGAGCTCGGCGCCGTCCCAGTGCGCCGACTCGTCCGGCGTCAGGATCGACCACGCCATCGACGGGAAGCGCCGCCCGAAGAACGGCGCGGCGAGGCGTACGATCCGGTGATCCGGGCGGTACCATGCCACGTAGCGCTCGCCGCCGCCCGCGTCCTCGACCCGCCGGAAGCGGACGAACGCGTGCATCTTGTGGACGTCGCGCCGCACCGCCTGCTCCAGGGCGCGCAGCCTCGCCACATCGGGATCGGCGGCGACGTCGAGCAGGTAGGGCTCGCCGTGGGTCAGCCGGAACAGCGCGCGGTAGAGCAGCGCGAACCGCCCGGGATCGCGATGGCAGGCGGCGGCGCTCGCGAGGCTCATGAACGCGGCCGGGACGCGCGGCGCCGGTGCGGACGGCGCGCCCGGCGCCGGGGAGGACGGAGCGCCCGCGGCCGGCGCGGGGAGCGCGGGGCGCGCCGTGTCGAAGAGGACGCCCTGGCCCTCCACCACGTCTTCCCAGAAGACGTCCTCCGGCGCCGCATGGCGGGCGAGCAGCGCGCGGGCGGCGTCGCGGAAGGCCTCGAACGTCGGCGGGATCGGCGCGCGGATCACAGCTCCCCGGAGCGCGCCACCTCGCGCGCCTCGAACAGCCCGAGCTGCGCCGGCGGGCGCACCCGCGCCGCGAGCCCGGCCCGATCGAGATCCCGCGCGGCGCTGCGGTGCTCGTCGGCCGTGACCAGGAACGGCGCCGCGCGGGCGACCGGGACGCGGAGCCGGGCGAGGTCGGCCATCCGCACGGCCCGGTGGCGGCGCATCGCGAGCACGCGCTTCACCGTCCGCACCCCGAGCCCGGGCACGCGGAGGAGCGCCTCCCGGGGCGCGGTGTTCACGTCGACCGGGAAGAACTCGCGGTGCGCGATCGCCCAAGCGAGCTTCGGATCCATCGTCAGATCCAGGTTCGGCGAGGCCGCGCTCAGGAGCTCGCCCGCGGAGAAGCCGTAGAACCGGATCAGCCAGTCCGCCTCGTACAGCCGGTGCTCGCGCGCGAGCGGCGGGGACTCGGCCGGGAGCCGGGCGTCGGCGTGCGGGATCGGGCTGAACGCCGAGTAATAGACGCGCCGGAGCCCGTGCGCCGTGTACAGCCGCGAGGCGGTGGCGAGGATCTCCTTGTCGCTCGTCGGCGTCGCCCCCACGATCATCTGCGTGCTGTGCCCCGCGGGCGCGAACGCGGGCCTGCGCGGGCTCGGGTCGTCGCGCGCCTCGGCGATCTTCGCGTGGATCTCCGCCATGGCAGCCTCGATGGCCGGCATCGTCTTCTCGGGCGCGAGCGCCGCGAGGTCCCGCTGCGTCGGCAGCTCGACGTTGACGCTGAGGCGATCGGCGTACCGCCCCGCCACGTCGAGGAGCTCGGGAGAGACGCCCGGCGCCGCCTTCAGGTGGATGTAGCCGCCGAACCGGTGCTCCTCGCGCAGCGACCGGGCGACGGCCACGAGCTGCTCCATCGTATAATCGGGGCTCTTGAGGACTCCCGAGCTCAGGAACAGCCCTTCGATGTAGTTCCGCCGGTAGAAATCGAGGGTGAGCGCGACCACCTCTTTGGGCGAGAAGCTCGCGCGCTCGACGTCGCTGGACAGGCGATTCACGCAATACTGGCAATCGTAGATGCAGACGTTCGTCAGCAGGATCTTGAGCAGCGACACGCAGCGGCCGTCCGGCGTGTAGCTGTGGCAGATGCCCATGCCCTCCGTGCTACCGATCCCCTGCGGCAGGGCGGGGCGGCTGGAGCCGCTGCTGGCGCACGAGGCATCGTATTTGGCGGCGTCCGCGAGGATCGCGAGCTTGCGCTTGAGCTCCATGAACCGAATCAACCTTGGGTGTTCTGTGCGCCTTGGCAAGGCCCGCAGGGCAGCGCCGCGGACCGCCTCGTCGCCGGATGAGGCGTGATGAGCGGTGGCGAATGGATGGGCCTGCTCGTCTGAGCTCGCCCGCCTTGCTGAGCCTGTGTTACGCCGGAGGGGTGCGCGCCTCGTTCCCGATCTCGATCACCCTGTCGGTCACGTCGGCCGTCGCCGGCCTGAGCAGCGCCAGCTGCGCCGACGATACCGCCCCCGCGGCGGGCAGCTCGCCGGGAACAGGCAGCCTCGGCGCTAGCAGCGTCGGTCCCGGCGGCGGCGACCTCGGCGGCGGTCCCGGCGGCGGCGGCGCCTCCGGAGCCTCGTCCGGGTCGCTCGACGCCGGGGCGTCCAGCTCGGCCGGCGCGGGGGGAGGGGAGGCGGGCCAGCTCGACAGGTTCGGGATCGCGATGCTGCGGCCCACGCTGCCCTCCGGCAAGGCGTGGTTCTCGACCTGGGACAACGGGGCCGCGCGCACGTTTACAGGCGTCGACCCGGCCGACGCCTGGTTCGACGCCGACCACGGCGACGCCTCGTATGACACCGACGGTCAGGGCATCCTCAAGATCAGCGGCAGGGTTCCACGGATGTACGTGCACGACCCCGCCCTCGAAGACCAGTGGCGGGACGTCGAGGTGACGATGTATTTCCTGCGCGCCGACGACGACGGGACACCTTATGGAGGGCTCGTCGCCATGGCGCGCACCAACCACGGCACGATCGGCGACGAGGACGTCGACAAGTGCGACACGCGCGGGATCGCCGCGCGCATGCGCTACGACGGCAAGATCGATGTCGAGAAGGAGACGAATCACCCCGCCTCGACGGCCATCCGCAGCAGGACGTACTGGGAGGGCGGCATGCCGGAGCAGGTCTGGATCGGGTACAAGCAGCTCGTCTATGACCTCCCGAACGGCGATGTGAAGCAGGAGCTCTGGATCGATGAGACCGACGGCGCGAACGGCGGCACCTGGGTGAAGATCCTCGAGCACGTCGACCAGGGGACCGACTTCGGCGCGGGGGGCGAGCCCTGCCAGCAAGGCATCGATCCCGCGATGAGGCTCACCCGGGAGCCGACCCGCCCGGGCTCGGAGACGGGAAAGCCCAACATCACCGTGTATTTCCGGAGCGACGGCGTGCAGGCCGACGGGCTCCTCTACAAGAAGGGCAGCGTCCGCGAGATCGTGCCCTGAGCTGCTCCCGGCTTGCTGCCGGGCGCCCCCCGCGGAGGCCCTCTGCCGCAGCGCGCGGCCGGTGGCGCGGGCGGCGCTCGCGACGCCGCCGGCCTGAGCATCCGGCCGATGGTTCGGGTAGGCTCGGCGCCCTCGTTCTCATGGTCCGTTCTCGACTGATGATCCTCGCCGCCGCGGTCCTCTGGTCCACCGGAGGGGCCGCCATCAAGCTGATCTCCCTCGACGGGTGGCAGATCATCTCGGGCCGCGCGCTCATCGCGGCGCTGACCTTGGGCCTGGTCATGCCGGGGGCGCGCCGCTGGCCGTCGCGGCACGCGCTCGGCGCCGCGGCGCTCTACGCCGTCACGATGGTGCTGTTCGTGCTGGCCACCAAGCTGACGACGGCGGCGAACGCGATCTTCCTGCAGTCGACCTCGCCCGTGTACGTCCTCCTGCTCAGCCCCCGGCTGCTCGGGGAGCGACCCTCTCGCAACGAGAAGCTCGCCGTCCCCGTGTTCCTCCTGGGCCTCGGGCTCTTCTTCGTGGACCAGCTCTCGGCGGGACAGCTGCTCGGCAATGCCCTGGCGCTCCTCTCCGGGCTCGCGTGCGGGTTGTGCCTTATGAGCTTCCGTGCGTTCCCGGACGACCACGCCGCGGTGCTCGTCTCGGGCAACCTCCTCGCGTGCCTCTGCGCGCTCCCGATGGCGCTGGTCGGCGCCGCCCGCCCGGGGCTGGTCGACCTCGGGCTGCTGATGTTCCTGGGCGCGGTCCAGATCGGCCTGTCGTACGCCCTGTTCAGCCGCGGCGTGCGCCACACGCCGGCGGTCGAGGCCTCGCTGCTGGCGCTGGTGGAGCCGGTGCTCAACCCCATCTGGGCGCTCCTCTTCGTCGGGGAGCGCCCCGGGTTTTGGTCGACCGTGGGCGGCGCCATCATCCTCGGCGCGACCGTGTGGAGGACCCTGCAGGTGGCCCGCGCCGCGCCCCCGCGGGCGCCGCTGCCGAGCTCACCGGCGTGATCCCCGGCCGGAGGGCGAGGATCTCGATGAAATGAGGCCGGCCGGACGGCGCAGGCGCGCCTCGAGCGCGAGGTGACGACGTTCTCCTGCGCGCCGGCGACGACAGGGCGGCGCCAGAATCCTGCGCGACGCCGGGATGGCGCGAAATGGTAATCCGACGAGCCTTCACGAGGGGCGCGGCTTCGCCGATCCTGATGCGATGAACCTACGCCTTCTTTCAGCTTTGACCTTTGCGATCGCGCTTCCTGCATCCGGGTGTTCGGACGCCGGCACCGATCCCGGCGACTCCGGCGCCGGCGCCGGTCACGGGGGCGCCGGCGGCGACGACGAGGGCGGTCCCGGGGAGATCGCCGGCGGCGGCGGGGGGAACGGGCTCTCGAGCGCGGTGAGCGTGATCATCACGGCCGACAACGCGTATGGCTTCGGCTACGGGACCGGCGACGAGCTCCTGAGCTATTTCGGAGGCATCGAGAACAACCTCGCCGACGAGATCTTCTCCTGTCCCATCGGCCACGGGCCCGAGTCGTACACCGTGCCGGCGGAGTCCGCGAACGCCGGGCACTACCTCTACATCATCACGTACGCCGACAAGCTCACGACACAGGGCGTGATCGGCCAGTTCTTTCGCGAGGGGGCAGAGCCCGTCTTCACCGGCAACGGCGGGTGGGAGGTCTGCGCGACGGGCGAGGACTACGACCTCGGCTCGCACGGGCCGACGCTGGAGACCATCAACCAGCAACTCGCGAACTGCAACCGCGGCGACCTCGACCCGCAGACGAGCAGCGCCGGCTGGGTGACGACCGAGGCGTCCGCGCACGGCCACGTCGTGTTCGGAGAGCCGAACGACACCGCCCGCGAGATCCCGGAGCCCGGCAACGAGTTTCCCATCGTCTGCGGCATCGACGAGGAGGCTCGGTGGATGTGGTACGAGTGGGAGCCGGACCGCAGCACCGGCAGCCCGTTCCTGTGGCCCAGCGCCAGCGCCGGCAACGTCACCAAGGACTTCTTGATCTTCCGCCTCGGCGCCGAGCTCATCCCCGAGGTGCCGCGCTAGCGGCGCTCGGTGAGCCCATCGTGCCAGCGCCCGCCTTCCGGGGTCGCGTTCGCGCTGTGCGTGAAGGGGGCTCCGCGCGACCTCGCCCCGGAGGTGGGGCGCGTGGCGGAGAAGAGGGAGGCGCGCGCCTCGCTCGAGGATCAGGCCCGCCGGACGGCGCAGGCCGCCGCGGGCGCCGCGCCGCGGCCGTGGAGGGCGGCCGCGACGCCCGTCACTTCGCCTCGACCTTCACGTTGGCGTTCGCCTTGAAGCTCGCCTTCGCGCCCGCGCCCCCGTTTCCATCGTCCACGGGCGTGGTCGCCTTCAGATCGAACGACGGCGGCGTGTTCGGGTCGCACTCCGGCGGCGGGCCGAAGCCGTCGGCGTTGAACTTCCACGCGACCGACCCCGAGGCCGACGGATCCTTCCGGATCGCCTTGATCTCGACCTCGTGCTCCCCCGCGCGCGCCGGCGTGCAGTACGAGAGCAGGTAGAAGCGCTTCATGTGCGCCTCGATCTTCGCCGCGATCTTGTCGAACGACTCCTTGACCTTGGCCTGGTCCGCCGCGAGCTCGGTCCCGTCGCGCCCGATCTCGTCGAGCCGCGCCTTCTCGATCTCGGCGCCGACGCCGACGACGAAGATCTGGTAGGTCTCGTAGTCTTCCTTGTCGAGCTCCTTGAGCATGTCCTCGCGGCTCACGCGGTTCGCGCGATCCGTGCCGTCGGAGAAGACGACGAGCGTGCCGAACTTGAGCGGCCGCCGGTCCTTGTCGAGCTGCTTCTTGAGCTCCCGGATGCCCTCGACCACGCCGCCGTGGAGGTTCGTCGACGTGTCCTTGGGCTTGTAGGTCCGGAGCCCCTCAAGCCCGCCCTGGACCGAGCCCTGCGCCTCGGTGAACGGGACGACGGAGTGGATCTTTGCCTCGCCGTCGAACGCGTAGACGCCGACCTTCTGGCTCTTGCCGACCCGATCGCTGAACGACTGCGCGGCGTCGACGAGGGCGTCGGCCTGGCCGGACTCGGTGATGCTGCCGCTCATGTCGACGAGCAGCATCGTGTACATGACCGCCGCGACCTCGGGGTTCTGGATGGTCTGCTTGCTCTCGAACGTCGAGACGAGGTCGCCGTCCTCGTAGATCTCGAAGTCGCTGGCCGTGAGGCCGCCCACCGGCTCGTCATCGCCGGCGTCGACGCTGAAGAACACCCAGACGTTGTTCGGCTTCTTCTGGGCGGAGTTGATCCGGGTGACCCGCAGCCCGCCGCCGCAGGCCACGCTCGAGAGCGCGAACAGGGCGGCGAGCAGGATCCGGAACGCTGGAGAACAAAGGAGGATTTTCACGCGCGCGATTAGCGCGCATCGGACGCCGCGCTGTCAATTCGCTGCCGCAGCCCGGCGGCCGGCGCGACGGCCGGGCGCGGCCGCGCCGCGGGCAGGGCGGCGCTTTCCCTCGCCGGAGGCCCCCCGGAGGAGCCGGCCCCGCGCGGCCGCCCCGCCGGTCCGCGCCGGGAGCGCTCGCGCCGGTTTACACCGGGAAGGAGTCCGCCGTACATAGCCGGCGCGCCGCCGGAGCGCGCGCGCGCCGCCGCCGGACCGTCAGCGAGTTGCTCCTCCCCGGCGGATTTCCGTTACCCTGTCGCCGACATGGCACGCATCCTGATCGTCGAGGACTCGCCGGCAATGCGAGCGTACGTACGCTCGACGCTCGAGGACTGCGTGCTCGGGCTCGCGGGCGACGTCGACATCGTCGAGGCGATGAACGGCTTCGACGCGCTCCGGCTCCTGCCGCGCGGCGCCTTCGACCTCGTCATCACCGACATCAACATGCCCGACATCAACGGGCTCGAGCTCATCCGCTTCGTCCGGCAGAGCGACCGCTACCGCCGCGTCGGCATCCTCATCATCTCGACCCAGGCGGCCGAGCGTGACATCCAGCGCGGGCTCCGCCTCGGCGCCGACCGCTTCCTCCCCAAGCCGTTCACGCCCGAGGCCCTGCGCGACGCGGTGGTCGCCTGCCTCGACGGGCGCGCCCAGCTCGCCGAGCCCGACGCCCCGCCGCCGGCCGATCGCGAGGGCGGCGCCGACGACGGCGGAGCCCCGCCCGCCCGCGCCCCGGAGCCGGTGACCCGCACGAAGCAGCCCGGCTCCGGCGAGGAAGGCGGCGGCTGATGGTCGACAGCGGCGATCGAGCGCGAGAAGAGTTCTTCTCGGAAGCGCAGGAGATCGTCGAGGGGCTCGGGCGCGACCTCCTCGCGCTCGACGAGGCGGTGCGCACCAACAAGGTCGACCCCGACGTCATCAACGACGTCTTCCGCGCCGTGCACACCCTGAAGGGGCTCGCCGGGCTCTTCGGCGCGACCCGGATGGCCACGCTGTCGCACGAGCTCGAGGAGCTGCTCGACAACCTGCGCCTCGGCCGCATCGAGATCAGCGCGTCGGTCCTCGACCTCCTGTTCCGCAGCGTCGAGCTCTACGGGCGCATCCTCCAGAACGAGAAGGACGGGCGCGACGCGCCCATGCCCGAGGTCGACGACCTCCTGCGCCAGCTCCACCAGGACGCCGGCCCGAGCGCGGCCGGCCTCCCGGACGACAACTACGACCTCGATCCGGGGCTGCTCTCCGTGCTCACCGAGTACGAGGAGCACCGGCTGCGCACGAACATCGCGAGCGGGATGACCCTGTTCCGGCTCCGCGTGCAGTTCCACCTCGCCACGATCGACCAGGCCCTCGACGACCTGAAGATCACCGCGAAGCCGTACGGCGAGATCATCACCTACCTGCCGACCGGCGCGGGCGCGGACCAGGACTCGATCGAGCTCGACATCCTGATGGCCTCGCGCGCGCCGCTCGAGGAGCTCCAGCGCGCCCTGCACCAGGCCGGCGCCGCGGTCGAGGAGATCCCGCGGCGCAACAACAACGGGCACGGCCGCGTCGCCCCGCCGGGCATGCCGTCGATGTCCGCGGCGCTGCGCGGCGGCGCGCCGACGGGCGTGTCGCGGGCGGTCGACCTGACCGGCTCGATGCAGGCGAGCCCGCCGTCGAGCGCGCGCGGCGGCCGCAAGGGGGAGCTCAGCTCCATCCGCTCGGTCGCCCAGACGGTGCGGGTCGACATCCACAAGCTCGACCGGCTGATGAACATCGTCGGCGAGCTCGCCCTCGTCCGATCGGCGCTCGGCCGCCTCGTCGAGCGGCTGCGCGCGGCGCCGACCGAGCGCGAGCTGTCCCTCGACCTCCACCGGCTCCAGCGCACGTTCGACCGGCACCTCGCCGCCATGCAGGCGGGCATCCTCGAGGTCCGGATGGTCCCGCTCGGGCAGGTCTTCGACAAGCTCGCCCGCGTCGTGCGCCAGATCAGCCGCGACGCCGACAAGCTCGTGAACCTCGTCATCACGGGCGCCGAGACCGAGGTCGACAAGCTCATCGTCGAGGAGCTCAGCGACCCGCTCATGCACATGATGCGCAACGCCATCGACCACGGCATCGAGTCGAAGAGCATGCGCGAGGCGGTGGGCAAGCCGGCGGTCGGCACGATCGCGCTGAACGCCTTCCAGAAGGGCAACCACGTCGTCATCGAGATCGAGGACGACGGCAAGGGCATCGACGTCGACAAGCTGCTCGACGCCGCCCTGCGCCGCGGGGTGATGACCCCGGAGGACGCGCGCACCACGAGCTACCGCGAGGTCCTGAACCTCATCTTCCAGCCGGGCATCTCGACGAAGACCGACGTGAGCGAGATCTCGGGGCGCGGCGTCGGGATGGACGTCGTGAAGACGAACATCAGCAAGCTCGGCGGCGTCATCGACGTGCACAGCGAGCCCGGCATCGGCACCAAGATGACGGTGACGCTGCCGATCACGCTGGCGATCATCAGCGCGCTCATCGTCCGGGTCGCCGACCGGCTCTTCGCGATCCCGCTCACGAACGTGCAGGAGGCGGTCGCGCTCGACGAGAGCACGGTGCGCCAGATCGACGGCCGCGAGATGATCACGCTGCGCAACAGCACGCTCCAGCTCTGCTACCTCGCGCGGCTCTTCGGCCTGAACGAGGAGGAGGAGCTCAGCGCGCGCATCGCCGGCCTGCTCGGCGGGGCGCGCGGCGGCTCGGCGGCGCGGGCCGCCGTGTCCGGCGGGCGCCGCGGCGACGGCCGCGCGACGCTCGGGCTGCAGGGGGGCAGCAAGCGCAAGTACATCGTGGTCGCGTCGGTCGGCGCGCGCCGGCTCGGGCTCGTCGTGAGCACGCTCATCGGTCAGCAGGACGTCGTCATCAAGGCGCTCGGCCCGTCGCTCTCGTCGGTGCGCGGCTTCTCCGGCGCCACGGAGCTCGGCGACCAGCGCATCGCGCTCGTCCTCGACGCCCCTGCGCTCATCGAGGAGATCCTCCACGGCGGCGACAGGCAGCGCAACGATCCGCGGAGCACCCATGGCTAACCTCTCCCGAAGGCCCGCCCGGATACCCGTCTCGAAGAGGAACCCGCGCGCGCAGGCGAGCGGCCCGCGGACCGAGTACCTCGCGTTCACGCTCGCCGGCGACACCTACGCCGCGCCCGTCTCGCTCGTGCGCGAGATCCTGAAGCCGCCCCCGCTCACGCCGGTGCCGCGCGCGCCGGACTCGACGATGGGCATCGTCAGCGTGCGCGGGCAGCTCGTGACCGTCATCGATCTGCGGCGGCGGATGCGGCTGCACGAGGGCGCGCCGCAGCGGCGGGCGCGCATCCTGCTCGTCGACTCGGCGAACGGCGAGACGCTCGGCCTCTTCGTCGACGAGGTCCAGCAGGTCTACCGGCTCGCCGACGCCGAGATCGAGCACGCCGCGACGGCGCTCGGGGGCGACGTCGCGGGCTACATCGCCGGCATCGCCCGGCCCATGCACGGGGCGAGCGCGTCGGACGGCACCCAGGGCGAGGCGCAGCCGCGCGTCATCATCCTGCTCGACCTGCAGGCCATACTCGCGTCCTAACGGACGAATCGTCCGCGCCCGGGCGGCTCGTAGAGCCCGGGCGCTCGGAGGCTCAGATGCCGTTGACTGGAGAGCGCAGCCGTCCCGACCCGCACAAGAGCCTCGTCGGCTTTGTGGTCGGCGACGTGCACTACGCGATCGACATCACGCGGGTGCGCGAGATCGTGAATCCGCTCGAGGTGACCACCCTGCCGCACACGCCCCCGGAGGTCGCCGGCGTCGCGAACCACCGCGGCGAGGTGGTGCCGGTGATCGAGCTCCGCGTGCGCTTCGGCCTGCCTCCGGTCGAGCCGAGCCGCAGCACCAAGTGGATCCTGGTCGACGTGGGGACGCACACGGTGGGGCTCGTCGTCGACGCCGTGACCGAGGTCTTCGGCACGAGCGGCGACTACCGGCCGACGCCGCCGGTGGGCGGCAGCAGCGACCTGCGCGGCATCGTCGGGGTGACGACCCACGACGAGCGGATGATCTTCGTGCTCGACGTCGGGCGCTTCGTCGAGCTCGCGCTCGCGCTCGCCGCGTCGGGCGCGCTCCTGGAGGCGCCGTGAGCCGCGCGTTCGACGACCTCGGCCCGTACGGGGGCCCGCGCGTGAGCGACGCGGGCCCCTGGCCGACCGAGCCCGAGTCCATCTCGCCCAGCGTGCGCAGCACGCCGATGCCGATCGCGGCGATCGCCACGGCGCTCGCCGCCGACGACGCCGAGGAGCGCCGCCAGGCGGCCGCGCGGCTCGGCCGGGCCGACGTCGTGGAGGCGCTGCCGCTCCTCCTGCGCGCGCTCGGGGATCCCGACTGGCGCGTCCGCAAGGAGGCGACCTACGCGTGCCACCGGCTGATCCAGGCCTCGTCGTCGCCGCCGCCGGCCGCCGAGGGCGATCGGCCTGCGGCGCCGCCGGGCGGCGCCGAGGGCGAGCGGCCGTCCGCCGCGCTGGTCCTCGTCGGCGCGCTCCTCGACGCGCTGCGGACCAGCGACGACGTGGGCCTCAGGAACGCGGCCATCGAGGTGCTCGGCTACTGCGGCCGCGACGCCACGCCGGCGCTCGTCGGCGCGCTCGCCGAGCTCACGGGGGACGAGCGCAAGCTCGTGGTCGACGCGCTCGGCCGCACGCGCGACCCGGCGGCGCTCGACGCGCTCTACGCGGCGCTCGCCGAGAAGGACGACAACCTGCGCCAGAGCGCGATCGAGGCGATCGCCGGGATGGGGCTCATCGCGCGCGAGCGGGTGACGGACATCCTCTACGAGCGGCTCGGCGATCGGGATCGCTTCGTGCGGCTCACCGCGCTGAACGGGCTGAACGGCCTCGAGGCGCCGGTGCCGTGGCGGGTGCTGTCGCAGCTCATCGACGACCCGATCCTCCGCTCCGCGGCGCTGGTCGCCGCGGCGCTCGCGGAGAGCCCGGAGGCGCCGCGGGCGCTCGTCTCGGCGCTGGCGACGGCGCGCGGCGGCGCGTTCGCGCAGCTCGTCCGGGCGCTCGCGCGGCTCGTCGAGGGGCCGCTCGCGTCGCACGCGGTCGACGCGCTGCGGGCCGCCCCGCAGGAGGTGGGCGCCCGCCTCGTGCAGGCCGCCGCCGCGTCGCCGGGCGCGGGCGCCGCGGAGCCGCCGTCGTGGCGCGGCCTCGGCGCCGATCCGGTGAGCGGGCGCGCGCAGGCGCTCGTGCTCGCGGCGATGGCGCGCGCGCCGGGCGCGGCCGACGCCGCGGTGCAGGCGATGATCGAGCCGGCGCTCGTCGAGACGGCGCAGCGCGCGCTCGGGCTGCTCGGCGGGGAGGCGCTGCCCGCGGTGCTCGCCTACCTCGAGCGGCACATCGATCCCGATCCGGATCTCTGGGAGGGCCTCGACGACGCGACGGCCGCGCTCATCGACGGCGCCGTGGCGATCGCGGAGCAGCGCGGGCGCGAGGGCGCTCCGGCGCAGCCGGCGCAGCCGCCGCAGCCGCCGCAGCCGCCGCAGCCCACCGCCGACCCGACGCTCGACGAGCTGCTCGGCGCGGTGCGGAGGTCGGTCAAGAGCCCGTCGACGCTCGTGGCGACGAGCGCGCTCTACGGCCTCGCGAAGATCGGGACCGCGGACGATTTCCCGCTCGTCGTCTCGCAGACGCGCGCGATCTCGCTGCCGGTCGCGCGCGCGGCGGAGAGCGCGCTCGCGGGGCTCTCGGAGCGGTACCCCGAGTCGGCGCGCGCGCTCGCGCGCCGGCTGATGCAGGCGGGGGAGACGCACCTCGCGGCGGCGATCGTGATCGAGGCGCTCGGCACGGCGGATCAGGAGGAGATCGCGTTCCTCACGAGCGTCGCGTCGGTCGGGGACGTGCGCGCGCGGCGCGCGGCCGTGACCGCGATCGCGGCGGCGGCGGGCGTCTCGGCGCTCGAGGTGCTGAGCCTCTCGCTGGCGGACGAGGAGCGGGAGGTCCGGCTCGCGGCGGCGCGCGCGCTCGGCCGGCTGTACGCGTCGCTCTCGGATCGCGCGGGCGACGAGCGGGCGCGCGCGCGCGAGCTGCTCTCGCTGGTGCGCGCGTCGGGGGAGCCGGAGCTCGTCGCGGCGGCGGCGCAGGGGGGCGCGCCGTTCCGCTCGGATCCCCCGTGGAGCGAGGCCGGGGACCGGCTGAGCGCGCCCGTCTCGATCGATGGCGGCGAGGGCCCGACGTCCCCCTCGGGGATGTCCGGCGGGCCGCCGTCGGGGAAGGTGCTGTGAACCGGCGGCGGGACGACGAGATCCGCCTCTTGCCTGACGAGTTCCAGAGGCTGCGGGACCTGTTCAACAAGCACTGCGGGCTCCAGTTCGGGCCCGAGGCGCGCACGTCCATGGAGCGGCGGCTCCGCGAGCGGGTGGTGGTGCTCGGGCTCTCGTCGTTCGCGCAGTACCACGAGTACCTGCGCTCCCACAGCCGCGGGCGCGCCGAGCTCGACGAGGCGCTCGAGCTCATCACGGTCAACGAGACGTATTTCTTCCGCGAGGACTACCAGCTGCGCGCGCTCATGACCGAGATCGTGCCGATGATCGTCAAGGCGGGGGGCGCCAAGGGCCGGCTGTCCATCTGGAGCGCGGGCTGCTCGACGGGCGAGGAGGTCTACTCGATCGCGATCGCGGCGCGGGAGTCGGGCGCCGCGGATCGCCGCGAGGTGCGCGTCTTCGGCAGCGACATCTCGCGCCGGTGCGTGGTCGCCGCGCGCAAGGGGGTCTACGGCGCCTCGTCGTTCCGCGTGACGCCGCCCGAGCTGAAGCGGCGTTACTTCACGGAGCGGCCGGACGGGTTCCACGTGGTGGACGAGCTGCGCGCGCTCTGCCAGTTCGGCCACCTCAACCTGCTCGACTCGTCGCGCGCGGCGGTGGTCGGGCGGGTGGACGTCATCTTCTGCCGCAACGTGCTCATCTACCTGGACGAGGAGTCGCGGCGCCGGGTGATCGACATCTTCTACGAGCGCCTCTCGCCGGGCGGGTTCCTGCTGCTCGGCCACTCCGAGTCGCTCCTGAACGTCACGACCGCGTTCGAGATCGTGCACCTGCGGGAGGATCTCGTGTACCGCAAGCCGGCGGCGACGATGCGCCTCGGGCTCGCGGAGCTCTTCCCGGAGCGGGGGGGCGGCGAGCGGGGAGGCGGCGAGTGGGGGGGCGGAGAGCGCGGGGGCGGCGACTGGGGGGGCGGTGAGCCGGGGGGGCGGTGAGTGGGAGAAGGGTGAGCGTGGCGGATGAGGGCCGACGAAGTCGAGGCTGCACGGGCGACGGGTGGTCCCATGGCGCTCCTGGTGGGGTAGAATGAACCTCCGGCGGAAGGTTTTGCGCTCATGACATTCGCTCCCCTGCGCGTGCTCGTCGTCGACGACTCCGCGTACAACCGGCGCAACATCGCCGAGATCTTGAGCGGAAGCGACGAGATCGAGGTCGTGGGCAAGGCCGGCGACGGCGACGACGCGCTCCGTCAGGCCGCCCAGCTGAGGCCGGACGCGATCACGCTGGACCTCGAGATGCCGCGCATGGATGGCTTCACCTTCCTCCGCATCCTGATGGCGAGGCAGCCCACGCCGGTCATCATCGTCTCGAGCTACAGCCACAAGGAGAACGTCTTCAAGGCGCTCGAGCTCGGCGCCGTGGACTTCGTGGCGAAGCCGGACCGGCAGTTCACGGCGGACGCGCAGATCCGCAAGGAGATCATCCAGAAGGTCCTGCTCGTGCGCTACCTCCGCCCCCGGGCGCCGATGCCGGCGGCGTCGCCTCCGGCGCGGGCGTCGCAGCCCGCGATCCAGCGCCCGGTGCAGGAGTCGTCGCGCCTCGGGGTCTCGCTGCGCCACCTCGTGGCGGTCGGCTCGTCGACCGGCGGGCCCACGGCGCTCCTGGAGATCTTCAACCGCATCCCGGATCGCTTCCCCGGCGCGATCTTCATCGCGCAGCACATGCCGGACAAGTTCACCCGCACGTTCGCGGAGCGGCTCGATCGGAAGGGCGGGCTGCGGGTGGTCGAGGCGCAGAACGGCGATCAGGTGGTGGCCCGCAAGGCCTACGTGTGTCCAGGACGGATGTGCATGGAGATCGCGGTGACGCCGGGCAGCGGGGTCGGGTTGAGCGGCGACATCCGGATCCGGGTGGGGGCGCCGGCGCCTGGCGATCGGTACGTGCCGAGCGCGGACCGGCTGTTCCGGAGCGTGGCGCAGGTGGGCGGCAGCCGCGCGGTGGGCATCATCCTGACGGGGATGGGGGACGACGGGGTGAACGGCGCGCGGGCGATCCGCGCGGCCGGGGGCACGGTGGTGGCCGAGAGCGAGGACTCGGCGGTGGTCTACGGCATGCCCGGGGCCGCGGTGCGCGCGGGGGTCGTGAACGAGAGCCTGCCCTTCACGGCGATCGGCGACTTCATCGCGCTGCTCTCCTAGGCGGCAGCCGGAGATCCGCGGGGATCCGAAGAGAAATTGAACCACAGAGGCACAGAGGGCACAGAGGAGGGAGAGACTTCCGTCCCTTTCTGATCCGAGCTCCGAGCCCTCTCCGATCCCTCATCCTCTCTTCTCTTCCCTCTGTGCCCTCTGTGCCTCTGTGGTTTAAAATCTCTCTCTTCATCACACCCTCGCCGGTGCGATGTGCGCCAGCCCCCCGTGTCGTGGACGGTTCGCGGCCGTTCCGCCTGACTGCCAAAGTTGACCCCTCGGGCGCATCGTGAGACAGGTCGGGCGCTGACATGCGGATCCGACGCGCCGCACGCAGGCTTGTCTGTCTTGGCTGGATGGCCGCCCTCTCGGGCGTCGCTCTCGACGGCCTCGCCGCGCCTCCGGAGGCCGCGGCGGCCGACCCGGCCAAGGTCGAGGCGAAGCGGGACGAGGCGCCCGGCGGCAAGGCGGACCGGCCGGAGGCGAAGAAGGCCGGCGCGGCGGAGGCCACGCCGGAGAAGCCTGCGCCGGCCAGGCCCGCCGCCGCGTCGAGCGGCAAGGGCGGCGCGAAGCGCGTGGCCGCCAAGGCGCCGGCCAAGCCGGCGGCGCGATCGAAGGCGCCGAAGAAGGGCGCGGCCAAGATCACGCGCAAGCCGGGGGAGCCCGGCGTGCCGGACGAGGCGGCGCGGCGGGTCATCGCGGGCACCGCGGCGCCGGCGGGGGCGAGCGTCGCCGAGTCGCCCGAGCTCCGCACGATGCGCGAGATCGACCTGGCCCTGTTCCCCGGCGCGACCCCGAGCGCCGGGCCCGCGTGGCCCGTCGACGGCACGCTCCTGCTCGGCGCGGGCGAGCCGCGCCTCGAGGCCTCCGGCCTGCCGCCCTCGGGGCTGCCCGTGGCGCCGCCGCAGGCCGAGGAGACCCGCGACATCTCCTGGCTGCGGCAGCTCGAGCTGCCCGAGATCCCGGTCCGCTGGGACGGCCGGGTCGTGCGCTACCTCGAGTATTACAAGGACGACCCGCGCGGCCGCTCCGCCGTGGTCTCCTGGATCAAGAAGAGCGGCCGTTACGGCGCCGCCATCCGCCGCGTCCTCCGCGAGCAGGGGCTCCCGGAGGACCTGCTCTGGCTCTCGCTCGTCGAGAGCGGCTTCGACCCGACCATCCACTCGCCGGCCGGCGCGGCCGGCCTCTGGCAGTTCATGCCGGAGGGCGCGCGCATCTACGGCCTCACCGTCGATCGATGGGTCGACGAGCGCCTGGATCCGGAGCGCTCCACCCTCGCGGCGGCGCGGTACCTCTCGGATCTGCGGCGGCGCTTCGGCGGCTGGGAGCTCGCGTTCGCGGCCTACAACATGGGGTACGGCGGGCTGCTCGCGTCGATCCGGAAGTACAACACGAACGACTTCTGGGAGCTGTCGCGGCTCGAGGCGGGGATGCCGCTCGAGACGGCGCTCTACGTGCCGAAGATCCTCGCGATCGCGATCGTGGCGCGGAACCTGAAGGTGTTCGGCTGCGACGAGGTCGAGCTCGATCCGGCGGTGACGTTCGACAAGATCGCGCTCGGGTCCGGGGTGTCGCTGCAGTCGGTGGCGTCCGCGGTCGGGGCGGGGGCGCCGGAGATCGAGGCGCTGAACCCGCAGCTCGTGGCGAAGCGCACGCCGCCGCTGCCGGTGGACGCGAAGGAGCAGGCGCGCTGGGAGGTCCGGGTGCCTGCGGGCGCGGGGGCGCGCGCGGCCAAGGCGATGCCGAAGCTCCTGGAGCGCGAGCCGAAGCTCGAGCGCTACCTGGTCCGCTGGGGCGAGTCGCTCGACGACATCGCGACGTTCCGCGGGACGACGCGGTGGACGCTGCAGACGCTGAACGGCCTGCGGCCCGGCGAGCCGGTGCGCCCGGGGACGCTCCTGTTCGTCCCGGCGGCGGAGGGCGTGGGCGTGGCGGCGGCGGAGCACCTCCTCGCGAACGGCGCGCCGCTGTCGTCGGAGGCGAGGCCGGTCGTGGTGGTCCCGGCGCAGCGCTTCTCGTACGAGGGGCGGCGGCGCGTCTTCTACCGCGTGGTCGCGGGCGACGCGATCCGGGATCTCGCGGCGGTGCTGTCGGTGACGCCCGACGAGATCTGCCGCTGGAACACGCTCTCGCCCGGGGCGTCGCTGCACGAGGGGATGACGCTCCAGCTGTTCGTCCCGAGGTCGCAGCGCTACGACGGGGTGTTCCTGCTCGACGAGGCCGACGCGCGCATCCTCCCGGTCGGCTCGGAGGAGTTCTTCGCTCACTTCGAGGGGCTGAAGGGGCGCAAGCGCATCGAGATCGCGGTGCGGGAGGGCGACACGTTCAGCAAGCTCGCGAGCCGCTACGGCCTCAGCGTCGGCAGCCTGGAGCGGATCAACCAGCGCTCGAGGCGGAGCCCGCTGATGCCCGGGGATCGGCTCGTGGTGTACGTGCCGACCTCGCTGCCGGACGATCCGCCGCCGGTCGAGCCGCGCGAGCCGCGCGAGGACGAGGTCCGCGTGGCGTCGGCCCCGGCGGCCGGCGCGGTGGACGACGGCGACAAGGCCGCGGCCGCCGAGCCGCGGAAGCCGGCGACGGCCGCCGGGGAGGAGGGCCGCAAGGCGGCCGCCGCCAAGGACGGGAGCAGCGCGCCGGCAGGCGCTGGGGCGGGCGCGGGCGAGACGAAGCCGGCGCGGGCCGAGAAGGCCGAGGCGGGCGAGACGAAGCTGGCGCGGACCGAGAAGGCCGAGGCGGGCGAGACGAAGCCGGCGCGGGCCGAGAAGGCCGAGGCGGGCGAGACGAAGCCGGCGAAGAGCGAGGGGGCGGCGGCGGGCGCGGGCGAGACGAAGCCGGCGAAGAGCGAGGGGGCGGCGGCGGGCGCGGGCGAGACGAAGCCGGCGCGGACCGAGAAGGCCGAGGCGGGCGAGACGAAGCCGGCGAAGAGCGCGGGGGCGGCGGCGGGCGCGGGCGATCAGGCCGGAGCGGCGCCGGAGGAGAAGAAGACCGCCGAGGGCGACAAGAAGCCGGCGCCGGGCGGCGCGGACGAGAAGAAGCCGGCAGGGCGCGCCAAGGGAGCGCAGGATACGGAGAAGCCCGCGGCCGGCGCCGGCACCGCGCTGTGAGGCGCGTCGCCCGGCGCCGCGGGTGAGCTCCTCCCGGGCGGGCACGAGGCCGGCGCCGCGATCGAGCCTCGCCGGCGGGCCTCCTCAGGTCTCGTCGCGCCCGTGGACGCTGGCCGGCGGGCTCGTCGCTTCCACCGCCGTGAACGGTTCGATGATCTTGTAAGAATGCGATGCGCCTTTAGGCACCGTCCAGGAGTCGCCCGGCTCCAGGCGCACCATCTGCCCCTCGAGGTGCAGCTCGGCTCGCCCCTCGATGACGAACCCCACGGTCTCGTAATCGCGTACGGTCGCCGGTTTGACGTCGCCCGGCGGCTCGCGCTCCCAGAGTCGCATCGAGACCTGGATTCCGGAGGCCAGGTATTTTTGTCCCATCTGGCCTCTCGGGGAGCGGCCGGAGGAGACCTTCATGATGGTTGTGTCGCCCATGTGCGCCTCGCTTTTCTCGCGTCGTTCGCCGGGTTTTGCAGCGAGCGTGGGCGCGATCGTGGGTCCGGGCCTGACACGCGCGAATCGGGCCTCTCCCGCTTTCCTGGTCGGTCGTTCGTCGTCCGTCCCTCGCTGCAGAGAACGTATCGCGGCGGGGAGAACTGCTGTAAGATGCCCCGCTCAGGAGGCGCGTCCCGTGGACCTGGGAATCGGATGTTACGTCGCGCGGGAGCAGGCGCATGAGGGAACGGACGGCGCGAGCGCTGGGCGGGGGCGCCGGACGGGTGCCGCGGCTCGCCTCGCTCCGCTGGCCGCGTCCGTCCGGGCGTGCTCCGTGACGGCCGGGCGCGCCGCGCTGCTGGAAAGCCGCTAATGTCATCGCCGAAGAGCTCGACGCTGCTCGCCTCCGGCGTGCTGATCGACAAGAAGTACCGGCTCGTGCGCCAGATCGGCGAGGGGGCCATGGGCGTCGTCTGGTCGGCGGTCAACGTGGCGACCGCCCGCGAGGTGGCGCTGAAGCTGATCCACCGCCCCGAGGCCGAGTTCCGGCTGCGGCTGCAGCGCGAGGCGCGCAACAGCGGGGCGCTGCGGCACCGGAACGTCATCGACATCTACGACATGGGCGAGACCGAGTCCGGGGAGCCGTTCCTCGTGATGCAGCTGCTCACGGGGGAGACCGTGGCCGAGCTGCTCGCGCGGCGGCGCCGGCTCGATCCGCCGGTGGCGGCGTCGATCGGGCGCGACGTGGCGCGCGGCCTCGCGGCGGCGCACGCGATGCACATCATCCACCGGGACCTGAAGCCGGCGAACATCTTCCTGCACCGCGAGCCGGACATGGACGAGCCGGTGGTGAAGGTGCTCGATTTCGGCGTCGCGAAGAACCTCTCGGTCAACGACGGCCTGCACACGGTGCAGGGCGGCGCGGTGGGCTCGCCGCTCTACATGAGCCCGGAGCAGGTGCGGGCGGAGCCGAACGTCGATCACCGCGCCGACATCTGGGCGCTCGGCGTGGTGCTGTTCGAGATGCTGACCGGCATGCGGCCGTTCCAGGGGGACGCGCAGGCGGTGTTCATGGGGATCCTGACCGGCGAGATCCCCACCGTGTCCAAGTACCTGCGGCGGGTCGACCAGGGGCTCGTCGATCTGATCGCGCGCTGCATGCGGCGGGACCGCGCGGACCGGATCGCCTCCGCGGCGGAGGTCGCGGCGCAGCTCGATCGGTACGCGGCGCGGGGCGCCGGCGCCGGCATGGACGCGGCGCTGCGGCCGACGTCGCCGGAAGAGCAGGGGCCGCTTCCGGGCGAGGCCACGGACGGCGGCTGGCAGGGGGCGCCGGCCGGCGCGGCGCAACCCGGGTCGGTGGCGCAACCTCGGTCGGTGGCGCAGCCCGGGTCGGTGGCGCAGCCCGGGTCGGTGGCGCAACCCCGGTTGGCGACGCAACCCGGGCTGGGGGGCGTCGACGTGGGCGCGGGAGCGCTGCCGCTGGCGTTGCTCGGCGGCGGACCGCGGGCTCCGATCCCGGTGCAGGAGCCGTCGGGGGCGGGCGCGCCACCGTCGCTGGGCCCTGGGCAGGCGGCCGCGGGGCAGGCGGCAGGCCCGAGCCCGGATGCGGGACAGGCGGGGGTCGCGTCGCCTCGGCGCGCCGGCAGCTCGGGCCAGCACATCGCTGCGGCGTCGGCGGGGCGCGCGCTGTGGGAAGAGGACGTGGCGACCCTGCCGCTCGGGCGGGGAGGCGCGGAGGCGGCCGGCGCCGGCAGGCAGCGCGCGGGCTCGGGGCAGCACCCGGCGGCGGGACATCCCGCGGCTGCGCTGCTGACGCCGCTCCCCACGGCGGCGTCGTCGGCAGCCTCAGGGCCGGCTCACGCGGGCGCGGGGCAGCCTGGGCCGGCGCCGGGCGCGCCGGCGCACCCCGTGCCGGGGGCGATCCCGGAGCGCGGTCCCTGGGGGATGACCGTGCGCATGGCCTCGCCGTCGACGCCGGAGGGAACGGCGGGGCCGGGGGGCTTCGGCGCTGCCGGCGCGCAGGCCTCCGGCAGCGCCGGCGCGTCGTCGAGCCGGGTCCCGGAGTCGACGGTGAAGCTCGCGTCGGAGCCGGGCGCGAGCGCCTCCGACTCCAGGCCGGGCGCGACCACCGGCACGGGCGTGCCGCAGCAGGGGACGAGCTCGTCGACGACCCCGCTCGTCTCGAACCACCCGTCGGTCCATCAGACCGGGGCGCACCCGGCCCAGGGCGCCCAGGAGCCAGCGCTGCCGGGCGACGAGCAAAAGCGCAAGCGGACGGCCGCGACGCTGGCGATCGCGGCTGCCGCGCTGTCGCTGATCCTCGTGGGGATGCTGATCGCGCTGCGATCGCAGGGGCCGGCGCCCGCCGCGCCGGCGCCGGCCGAGAGCGCGGTGCTGCCCGAGATCACCTCGGGAAAGGACGAGGGGACGCCGCCCGAGGGCGGCGGCGTTCGGGCGCGGGACGACCGGCTCCCGGAGCAGCCCGCGGCGCCGCCGGCGGGCTCCGCGACGGCACCGCCGCCCGAGCCGACGGCGGTGCAGAGCGCAGCTCCGGCGCAGAGCCCCGCTCCGGCGAGCAGCGCGGGGCCGGCGGCGAGCGGCAAGGCCGGGACGGCGGCGGGCACGGGCGCCGGGACGGCGACGGGCACGGGCGCCGGCAGCGCGACGGGGGTCGGCGCGGGCGCCGCGGCGGGGGCCACCGCGCCGGCGACGCCGAGCAGCGCGAAGCCGCGTAGCGGGGGGAGCTCGCCTCCGACCGGGACGGCGCAGACCGCCAAACCGCCCTCGAATCCGTGCGCTGGTCTCAAGTTCATGGAGAAGCAAAAGTGCGAGGCGAGGTTCAAGAAATAGGCGTTCTGTTCCCCGGTCTCGCGCCGCCTCTCCCGCGCTGACGCCGCGGTCGCACCGGCGCGCGCCCGTTCTTGACCGTGCGCTATCTCACCTGCGACAATTGCCCGAAAAGCGCCTTCGACCTGCCCCCGCGTCGTCCCTAACGCGAGCCCATCCATGCCATCTCCCTCGCCTCCCGGCGGCCCGCCGCCAGGTACGCTCGTTCGCGGCAAGTACCGGCTGCTCCGTCAGATCGGCGAGGGGGCCATGGGGGTCGTCTGGGCCGCGCACAACGAGGCCACCTCGCGCGAGGTCGCGCTCAAGCTGCTCGTGCGGCCCGACCCGGAGCTCCGCGTCCGGCTCCTCCGGGAGGCGCGCGCCTGCGGCGCGGTGAGCCACCGGAACATCGTCGATATCTACGATGCGGACGAGACCGAGGACGGCGATCCGTTCCTCGTCATGCCCCTGCTCTCGGGCGAGACGCTGTCGTCCTTGCTCAAGCGCAAGCGAAAGCTGGAGGTCCCCGAGGCCTCGCGCATCGCGCGCGACATCGCGCGCGGCCTCGCCGCGGCGCACGAGCGCGGCATCATCCACAGGGACCTGAAGCCGTCCAACATCTTTCTCCACACCGAGCCTGGCGAGAGCAACTACGTCGTCAAGATACTCGACTTCGGCGTGAGCAAGTTCCCCACGGGGGGAGATCAGATCCGCACCGCGACAGGCATCCTCATCGGCTCGCCCGCCTACATGAGCCCGGAGCAGGTGCGCGCGCAGGGCGAGCTCGATACGCGCGCGGACCTCTGGGCGCTCGGGGTGGTGATGTTCGAGATGCTCACCAGCCGGCGGCCGATCCAGGGCAGGGCGCACGAGCTCCTGAGGAACGTGCTGCAGGGCGAGATCCCCACGGTCTCCCAGATCGTCTGGCAGATCGACCCCGGGCTCGATGCGCTCGTGGCGCAGTGTCTCCAGCGCGATCGCGAGCGGCGGCCGCGCTCGGCGGCGGAGGTGGCGGCGGCGCTCGAGCCGTTCGTCACGCCGCCTCCGCGGCCGCGCAGCGCCTCGTCGCCGGGCTCGTCGCCGGATCTGCGGTACGACGTGCTGCAGCAGCCGGGGCGAGGGCCGTGGGGCGGGGGGGCGCCGGGGCCGATGCCGGCGACCACGACGCCGCTTCCGGCGTCGGTGGCGTCTCTGCAGGTTCCGCACGGGCACGGCGGCGCGCCGACGTCGGCGCGAGGGGCGGGCGCGTCGCCGACGCCGCCGCGAGGGGCGGGCGCGTCGCCGACGCCGCTGCCAGGGGTGGGCGCATCGCCGGCGCCGCCGCGGGGGGCGGGCGCATCGCCGACGCCCCCGGCGAACGGGAGCCCGGCGGCGCCCGCGCCTCGGCCGCCGATGCCGAGCCATCCCCTGCTGGGAGAGCACGGCACCATCAAGCTCTCACCGGGGGCGGCGGACGTTCATCGGCAGGCGCTCGTCGCCGCGCGGGCCCGTCCTGCCGGTGCCATCGCGCCGCAGCCTGCGCCGGCGCCGGTGCCGGGGGGCGGCACCGTGCCGCTCGAGACGCTCCGCATGCCGGAGCGATCGTCGCCCGCGCCAGCTCGCCCGGCGGCGGTGTGGATCGCGCTGGCGGTGCTCGCGGCGGTGGTCCTCGTGGGGATCGGCATGGCCGCGGGGTACCTGCTGTTGCGCGCCGGAGCGGAGACCCCCGCAGGTCGCGGTGGCGCGCGTGTTACCTCGTGGTGACGCCCTTTCGTTCCGTGGTACGTCACGATACCTTGCGCGCCCCGGTGCTGCGCCCTGAACAACCCTGTTGAGCTCGATGTCCAAGTCCTTCACGCACATCGCTGCCGGCCTGGTGATCGCCGAGAAGTACAAGCTGGTGAGGCGGCTCGGCGAGGGCTCCATGGGGGTGGTGTGGGCTGCGCTCAACCTGTCCACGTCGCGCGAGGTGGCGCTGAAGCTGATCCACCGGCCGGATCCCGAGCTCCGGCGGCGGCTCCAGCGCGAGGGGCGGAACGGCGGGGCGCTGCGGCACGGCAACGTCATCGACATGTACGACATGGGCGAGACCGAGTTCGGCGAGCCGTTCCTCGTGATGCAGCTGCTCACGGGAGAGACGCTCGCGGAGCTGCTCCAGCGCAGGCGCCGGCTCGACGCGGACGTGGCCGCGGCGATCGGGCGCGACGTGGCGCGGGGCCTGGCCGCGGTGCACGCGGCGCACATCGTCCACCGGGACCTGAAGCCGGCGAACATCTTCCTGCACCGCGAGCCGGACATGGACGAGCCGGTGGTGAAGGTGCTCGATTTCGGCGTCGCGAAGAACCTCTCGGTCAACGACGGCATCCGCACGGCGACCGGCGGCGCGGTGGGCTCGCCGCTCTACATGAGCCCGGAGCAGGTGCGGGCGGAGCCGAACGTCGATCACCGCGCCGACATCTGGGCGCTCGGCGTGGTGCTGTTCGAGATGCTGACCGGCACGCGGCCGTTCCAGGGGGACGCGAGGGCGGTCTTCACCGGGATTTTGAGCGGGGAAATCCCCAAAATTTCCAGGTACTTGCGGCGTGTGGATCCGGGGCTCGTGGAGCTCGTCGCGCGGTGCATGGCGCGCCACCGGGACGAGCGGGTCGGGTCGGCGGCGGAGCTGGCGGAGCTCCTCGACGGGTACACGGCCGCGGGCGCGAGGTCGGGCGGGAGGGCGGGCGCCGCCGTGGGGGGCGGGGGTGGAGGCGGCGTTGCGGCGCCGGAGCTGCCGGCGCAGAGGGCGAGCGTGGCGCCGGCATCGCCGCCGGTGCTCGGGGCGAGCGTGGCGCCTGCGGGGGTGCCGGCGGGGCTGGGGTCGAGCGGGGTGCCAGCGGGGCTGGGGTCGAGCGTGGTGCCGGCGGGACTGGGGTCGAGCGGGGTGCCAGCGGGGCTGGGGTCGAGCGGGGTGCCGGCGGGGCTGGGGTCGAGCGTGGTGCCGGCGGGGCTGGGGTCGAGCGTGGTGCCGGCGGGGCTGGGGTCGAGCGCGGTGCCGGCGGGGCTGGGGTCGAGCGCGGTGCCGGCGGGGTTGTCGCGGCTGCCAGGCGCGAGCGCTGGGGGCGAGCCGGTGTGGAACGCCGAGCTGACCCAGAAGCTCGATCCGGAGGTCATGGCGGGCGCGGACGCGGGAGCGGGCGCCTCGCCGACGTGGGGTCAGGACGAGCCGGGGAGAGCGGGGAGAGCGACGCCCGCGCCGCTCGCGCCGGGTCCGGAGGCGGGTCGGTCGGCAGCGCAGCCGTCGCCGTGGGCGGCGCGCGCGACGCCGCCGCCGATGCCGCCGCCGGAGCTCCAGCGGCGCCCGCGGAGGATCCAGATCCCCGGCGCGCTCCTCGCGCTGGTGGCTGCCTTCGCCGCGGGTCTCGTCGGCGCGGTGCTCTTCTTCGCCCTGCGCGCGCCCGCGGGCAGCAGCGAGGTGTCCGCAGGGCCGGACGCGTCGATGGAGGCCGGCGTCGAGCGCGAGAGCGCCGAGAGCAGCGTCGCCCGGCCGGCCGAGACGCTGGCTGCGCCGGCGGCGCCCGCGCCCGAGGCTCCGGCGGCGGAGCCGAGCGAGGGCGACACGGATGCGGGCGCGGCGACCAGCACGGAACGCGCGGAAGCGGACGCGTCGTCGCCACCGGCGCCGAGCGCGCCGGCCGCAGCGGCGACGGCGGCGGCCGTCGCGGCTGCGCCTGCGGCGGCAGCGCCCGTGAAGGCGGCGCCGGCGGCGGCAGCGCCCGCCAAGCCGGCGCCAGCGGCGGCGTCGCCTGCGTTGCGGCTCGCCGCTGCCGCGCAGCCCGGGGGCAAGGCTCCCGCGAAAACGCCCGCGCCGGCCGCCACGGCGCCGCAGCAGCCCGCCGCCAAGCGGCCCAAGGTCGATCCGTGCGCGGGGAAGACCGGGTTCATGCGGACCAACTGCCTGCGCGAGAACGAGCGGAAGCGGGATCCGTACGCGCCCTGAGCGGCGTCGACGGGCAGGGCCCGGGTTCCGCGATTCCGGTCGCGCGGGAGCGATGGTAAGCCCGCGCTGGGCTTGGGGCGCGACCCGGGGGGCATATGTCGGAACCGATCGAGGCATACAGGCTTCTTCCGGGCATGCTGCTCGCGCGGAAGTACCGCCTCGGCCGCAAGATCGGGCAGGGCGCGATGGGCGTCGTGTGGGCCGCGAGGAACGAGGCCACCGGGCGCGAGGTGGCGCTGAAGGTGATCGCGCGCCCCGATCCGTCGCTGCGCAAGCGGCTGCTCCGCGAGGCGCAGTCCTGCGGCGCGCTGCAGCACCCGAACATCGTCGACGTGATCGACGTGGCCCGCACCGAGAGCGGCGAGCCGTGCCTCATCATGGAGCTGCTCGTGGGCGACAGCGTGGCCGCGCTGCTCGAGGCGCGGCGCCGCCTGGAGGCGCCGCTCGCCGCGCGGATCGCGCGCGACGTGGCGGGCGCGCTCGGGGCGGCGCACGCCGTGCAGATCGTGCACCGCGATCTCAAGCCGGCGAACGTGTTCCTGCACCGGCCGAGCGAGGCGGGCGATTTCGTGGTCAAGGTGCTCGACTTCGGGGTGGCGAAGAGCCTCGCGGCCGCGAGCGGCGCGACGTCGACGCTCGACGTGGTGGGCTCGCCGCTCTACATGAGCCCGGAGCAGCTGCGCGCGGACGAGGACCTCGATGCGCGGTCGGATCTCTGGTCGCTCGGGGTGATGCTGTTCGAGATGCTCACCGGCGTGCGGCCGTTCCAGGGCGAGGGGCCGCAGCTCCTGTCGCAGATCCTGTCGGGGGAGATCCCGAAGGTGTCTCGCTACCTGCGGCGCGTGGACGAGCGGCTCGTGAGGATCGTCGACCGGTGCCTGCGCAGGGAGCGGCAGGAGCGGTTCGGGACGGCGGAGGAGGTGGCGCGGGAGCTCGCGGCGTTCGTCGTGCCGGCCGCCGGGGGGGCGGGGGAGCTCCGGGAGGGCGCGGGGGAGGCGGAGCGCGGGGGGCTGCGCATCACGGGGGAGCGCACCGTGACGCCGCTGGGGAGCGCGGTGGAGCAGGAGACGGTGGTGGCGCCGGCGCGAGGGCAGGGGCGCGCGGCCTCCGCGGAGGAGCTCGCGACGACGGCGCCGCTGGCGGGGCCGGGGGCGCCGGCGGTGATGCAGGGCGCGCCGGGGCAGCAGCGCGCGCACGCGCCGCAGGGCGCGCCGGCGGCCGGGCAGGTGTTGCAAGGAGCAGCCCCGCCGGGCACGAGCGCCGCTGCCCCGGCCGCCGGAGCCGGACCCATGGTCACGCTCCGCGGGACGCTCGTGATGCAAGGTGAGGCCGCCGAGGCGCAGTACCAGGCGGCGATGGCCAGGATGCGCGCGGCGCAGGCGCAGCAGGCCAGCGCGCGCGCCGCGGGCGCGCAACCCGCCGCGCAGGTGGGAGCCGCCGGCAAGGCGAGGCGAAGGGGAGGGAACGCCACGGCGATCGTGGCCGTGACGCTGGTGGCTGGCGTGATCGCGGGCGCGGTCGCGACGACGTGGCTCTTCGGCTCGGGAGAGCCGACCCCGCCGGCAGGAGCCGATGGAGGCAGCGAGCCGGCCGTGGGCGCGGCGGAGGCGATGCCGCGCGAGAGGGCTCCGGCGGCGGCAGCGGCGACGCCTGCTGCCGCAGGGCCGGGACAGCCAGCCGCGATGGAGAGACCCGCGGAGGGCGCGGACGCAGGGCTCGAGGGGGCGGTGCCGATCGAGCAGGAGCAACACGAGGCCAGGGCGGCTCAGGAGGCCAGCGCGGCCCAGACGGCGCCGCCGTCGCGAGCGGCGCCGCAGCAGGGGGAGGTTCCGCCGGCTTCGTCGGGCTCCGGAGGGACATCGTCGGACCAGGGGAGGCCGTCGCCGCCGACGGGGATGGCAGCCGCTGCGACGGGAGCGGGGAAGCCGTCGCCTGGGCGAGCGTCCGTCCCTGGAAAGCCGGTGACAGCCTCGGATTCCGTGTACGGCGAGCCGTCGCCATCTCCGCCGTCTCCTGCCCGCGCCGCGTCGCCGGCTGGCGTCGCGGAGAAGAAGCCGCCGCCCCGGCCGTTCTGAGCGGGCTGGCCCGTCGCCTTGGCGCCCGTCGCGCCAGGCTGGCCCGTCGCCGTGGCGCACGTCGCGCCACGGCGCCGCGCTCGAGCTCGCTTCGAGGCGCCGCCTGGGCGCCGCGCCCTCATGCCGCGTCCGTCGCGCTCGGCCTGCGCGTCCGGCGTGCGATCGGTTACGCTGCTCCCACCCGCAGGAGGCGCCCCGGCGCATGCAGCTCGAATCAGGCTCGATCATCGCCGGCAAATACCGCCTGGAGCGCGCCCTCTCGGCGGGCGGCATGGGCTCGGTGTGGGTGGCGCAGCACGTCCAGCTCGGCACGCACGTCGCCGTCAAGCTCATGGGCACGGCCTACGCCGGGTCGCCGGCGTTCCGTGCCCGCTTCGAGCGTGAGGCGCGCGCGGCGGCGCACCTCCGGAGCCCCCACGTCGTGCAGGTGCACGACTTCGGGTTCGAGCAGGGGGTGCCGTACCTCGTGATGGAGCTCCTGCGCGGCGAGGACCTCAGCGCGCGCCTCACGCGGGTGCGCCGGCTCTCGCTGCCGGAGACGCAGCGCCTCCTGGTGCACGCCGGCAAGGCGCTGCGGAGCGTCCACGACGCCGGGCTGGTCCACCGCGACCTGAAGCCGGCGAACCTGTTCCTCGCGCGCGTCGACGGCGAGGACGAGGACATGCTGAAGCTGATCGACTTCGGGATCGCGAAGGAGACGGCGACGAAGCTCGTGTCGGAGGCGTCGACGACCGGCGAGGTGATGGGGTCGCCGCACTACATGAGCCCGGAGCAGCTCCGGGCGGAGCGCGACATCGACGCGCGGAGCGATCTCTGGGCGCTGGGGGTGATCCTGTTCCGGATGGTGACCGGGTACCTGCCGTTCCCGGGCGAGGTGCTGGCGCAGGTGATGACACGGATCCTCGTGGAGCCGATCCCGACGCCACGGCAGCTCGCGCCGGATCTGCCGCCGGCGATCGACGCGTTCTTTGTGCGGGCGCTGGCGCGCGACCGGAACCATCGGTTCCAGAGCGTGCGCGAGATGGTGGAGGAGTTCGGGCGGGCGACGGGAATGCCGGTGTTCTCATCGTCGGGGGTGGGGGGATCGAGCCCGTTCGGGTGGACGGCGGTGGGAGGGCCGGGGGTGACGGGAGCGGCGGGGGCGCCGTGGGTGGGAGCGGGGGGGAGCGGTGCGGGAGGGAGCGGCGCGGGCGGGGGACCGGGGGCCGCCGCCGGCGGGGGGAGGGGAGCGGGGTTTGGGGTTGCGGGCGGGGCGCCGGGGGTGGGGGCGGGCGGTGAGGCGGGGGGGCATGGAGCGGCCGCGGGGCATGAGGCGCAGGCGCAGCCGGGGACGCTGACCGATGCGATCCATGTGGCGGCGTCGCAGCGGTCGCGATCGCGGGGCGCGCGGGTGGCCTGGGTGCTGGCGGGCAGCGTGGGGCTCGCGGTGGTGGGATTGGGGCTGGGGGTTGCGCTGCGGCGTGCCCTGGAGGAGCAGGCGGCTCCGGTAGAGGCGGTGGGGGCGTCGGCGGAGGTTGCGCCGGTCACGTCTGGATCTGCGGCGACTGCGGTGGCGCCGACAGGGGAGTCGCCTGCGGTGGCGACAGGGGAGGCGCCTGCCGCGGAGCCGCCGCTGTTGCCGGGGCCGGCCTTGAGCGTGCATGCGCCGGAGAGCGACGCTGGAGCGAGCGCACCACCCGAGGAAGGGAAGCCTGCTCTGGCGGGCTCGCCGGGGACGAGCGCCGCGCCGACGTCCTCGGTGACGGCGGGAGCACCCAAGGACAAGCGCCCAGGAGGGACGCAGCCCTCCGGCCCGGGTGCGTCGAAGCCGGCAGGAACGGCGGCGCCTCCGAAGGCGGTACCTGGACCGCGAGACTGGGGACTCTGAGATATCGCGCGGTGCTTTGCTCGGTGCAGTCGCTTGTCAAGGGAAAATTGCTACAAATCGACGTGCAACATCGAGAAATCGATGTGAGACATCGTTGAACCGATGCTGGGCATCGAAAAATCGATGCCGTGCATCGCGCGGGCGAAGGCGGACATCGAGCGACCGATGTTGCGCTTCGTCTGAGCGAAGGCGGACATGGACGGGGCGAGGTGCGGCTTCCGCCGATGGCCGCGGAGGTTGGAGCGGCGGAAGCGGCCGTCGCAGCGAGACGGTGTGGAGCTCGAGGTGCATGCGGCAGCGTGAACCGCCGGCGGAGCTACCAGCGGTGCGCCGCACGCAACCTCGTGCGCTAGTTGAACTCCAGCGTGGTGTCCGCGACCCCAGAAGCGCCGCTGCCGTTGGCGGTGCTCTCCTGGCCGCCGGTGCCCGGAGCGCCGAGTTCGACCGCGGTGATGCCGTCGGTGGACGGTGCGGTGCCGCGGAACGCGATACCGAGGGAATGGCCGCCCTGCCCGCCGCCGCCCTTGCCGCCGGTGCCGCCGGTGCCACCTTTGCCACCCTCGCAGGCTGGAAATAAGCCTGCGGCCCCATCCGGAACCTTTCCGCCTGGACCGCCAGCGCCTCCTTCGCCACCCGGCTGTCCGGGACCGCCCTTGCCGCCGTCGGCGCCGTTGCCAACCCTGAGGATCACGTCATCGAAGGAGAGCGCGGCATCCAGGCTGATGAGCGCGATGCTGGAGCCGCCCGGCAGGCCGCCTTTGCCGCCGAGGCCACCGCAACCGCCGGCCCCGCCGGAGCCGCCGCTAGCGCCGCCGCGTCGTTCACGTCGGCTCGGGCAATAGCGATTCCCCTCCGTATCCGCCACACCCCGGGCACCACCCCCACCGCCGCCGCCTTGTCCGGGCACCCCACGGACGCCGTCGCCGCCAGCGACACCGGCATAGCCGGCCACGGAGATGGAACCGGTGCCTACCGCGCCCGCGCCGGGAGGACTCTCAGCGCGGTTGCTGCCTGGTCTTCCGATGGTGCAGGTGGTGAGCCCGTCATGGCCGTTGCCGCGATTTTCCATGTCGCCGCTGGCAGTGAAGAGCGGGGTCCCATTGTCGCCGGTGGTTCCGATCATGAGCAAGCCGTCGCCACCACTTCCGCCCGACGAATCATCGCCGAGGTCGTCAGGTGTGCCGCACTCGTTGATCACAGCGCTTCCGCCGGCTACGGGCGCTTCGTACGCGCCGGAACACGCGTAATTGCCTTGTTGCCCCGCCAGCCCCGGCGGGGCATTGCCTTCGTGAGGCGCGCCGTCCGCCCCCGCTGCCGCAGGGCCGGCCTCGAGCACGCACCGCACGAGCTCCACGCTCGTGCTGTGCGCAATCGCTGCGATCGACGATACTCCTGCACCCTTGTCGTCTTGCTGCGTGGTGGGCTGCGCGACGACGTGCAGATCCTCGATGTGCACGGTTCGCGGCAACCCGCGCATTGTAAGCGGGATTTTACCTTCGTCCGCCGTCAGGTTCGTCTTCGTCTCATCGTCGACCCACTTCCAGCCGTCGCTGCAGTCGAGCCCGCCGTAGATCGCGACGCCGCCCGGCACCACGACCGCTTCGTTGAAGTCCTCGCCGTCGCCGGCGCAGGCGTACACGCGCCCGGTCCCATTCTGCTTTGCGAGATCGATGGCCTGCTGGAGCGAGCGGAGCGGTTCCTCCTTGGTTCCCGCCACATTGGATGCGCCACCGCGCGCCGACACGAAGACGCCGCATGCGTCGTCCACGCCATCGGGGTTTTCGCGGGGCATGCATTTCGCTTCCTCCGGGTCGGGAGGGACAGGCGGATCAGGCGGGTCGGGCGGATCGGGGGTTTCCGGCGTCTCCGGCGATGCCGTGCCTGCAGCAGCGCCTCCGCATCGATGCAGCTCGACGCAGTCGGGTCCGAGGCAGCTCGACGAATGGATCGATGCTGCGATCGCCATCACGACCAGCGTTGGAGCCCCGCGTGCGGCCAGCCGGAGCGCCCTCTTGGTTCGTCGGTTCATGGCTTCCTCGACTCAGAACACGCCGCCAGCGACGAGCCCCGCGCCGCCGGGCGTCACGAGCGGCGAGAGGTGCATCTGCTTCTCCGGCTCGCTCGGCGCTGCAGCGAGCCAGGTGTAGCCGAGCGCTCCGAGTGCGCTCGCTCCCCCGAGGATGAAGCTCCACGCCGCGAGGTTGCTGAAAAGGTACTTGTCGTCGACCAGCGAGCTCAATTTTTGGCACTGAATCGCCTGATCGGTACCGACGGGGCTGGAGCAGTTCACCGAACCGCCATCCATGGTCTTGACCTTCATCCACTGCTGTGTCGCGTCGCTCGCATGGCCATTGGCGACCAGGGTGAACGCGACGCCCGCGAGCACCAGAGCTCCAGCTGCCCCGCCGCCGATCAGCGCGATCGTCCTCGCATCGCTCCCCGCCGCTGGAGGCGCGCGGTCCGGGAGCGGCGTCGTTGCTGCCGCGGTGGAGGCAGGCGAGAGCTCGATGGTGACGCGTTCTTTCTTCCCCTCCGTCAGCCGGAACATTCTGGTTACCGGAGTGTAGCCCGGCGCGGTCGCGACCAGCTTGTAGTCACCGGGATCGCGTTCCACGGGCGTCGCCACGGCGATGCGCTCTCCGTTCAGCGTCAGCTCCACCGAGCCTGGGGCCGCGCCCGCGACAGCGACCTCCAGGGCCGGGATGCGCGGCGCCAGGGCGGCCAGCCCGGCGTTCGCGTCGGCCTGGGCCTGATGGAACGCCCGCGGAGCGCTGGCGTCGAGCGGCTCGTCGACGACGCGTCGATAGAGCGCGCGGGCCTCGAGCAGGCGGCCGAGCCGCTCGCAGGAGCGCGCCGCGAGGAGCAGGAACGGCGGGGCGTGGACCTGCGCCTCGGCGTCGCGGAAGGCTGCGAGCGCCTCTTCGTAGCGACCGGCGTTGAAGAACTCCCAGCCCTTGTCGGCGAGAGCTCGAGCCGCGGCCTTGGCCTGCTCGTCCGGCCGGGCAGGCTGGGATACCGCGGTGGCCGGCACGGCGGGGAGCATAAGCGCGAGGAGCAGACCCAGGTGGAGATGTCGGCGGACGTTCATGGCTGCGAGGCGTGGGTAGGCGTAGGCGGCCTAGTTGAACTCCAGCGTGGTGTCTGCGACCCCAGAAGCGCCGCTGCCGTTGGCGGCGCTCTCTTGGCCGCCGGTGCCCGGGTCGCCGAGTTCGATCTCGGTGATGCCGACGGTGGGCGGTGGGGTGCCGCGGAACGCGATACCGAGGGAATGGCCGCCCTGACCGCCGCCGCCCTTGCCGCCGGTGCCGCCGGTGCCGCCTTTGCCACCCTCGCAGGCTGGGAATAAGCCCGCGGCCCCATCCGGAACCTTTCCGCCTGGACCGCCAGCGCCTCCTTCGCCACCCGGCTGTCCGGGACCGCCCTGGCCGCCGTTGCCGCCGTCGCCGGCCCTGAGGATCACGTCATCGAAGGAGAGCGCGGCATCCAGGCTGATGAGCGCGATGCTGGAGCCGCCCGGCAGGCCGCCTTTGCCGCCGAGGCCACCGCAACCGCCGGCCCCGCCGGAGCCGCCGCTAGCGCCGCCGCGTCGTTCACGTCGGCTCGGGCAATAGCGAGTCGTCTCCGTATCCGCCACACCCCGCGCACCACCCCCACCGCCGCCGCCTTGTCCGGGCACCCCACGGACGCCGTCGCTGCCAGCGGCACCGGAATAGCCGGCCACGGAGATGGAACCGGTGCCTACCGCGCCCGCGCCGGGAGGGCTCTCCGCGCGGTTGCTGCCTGGTCTTCCGATGGTGCAGGTGGTGAGCCCATCATGGCCGTTGCCGCGATTCTCCATGTCGCCGCTGGCAGTGAAGAGCGGGGTCCCGTTGTCGCCGGTGGTTCCGATCAAGATCCAGCCGTCGCCACCACTTCCGCCCGACGAATCATCGCCCAAGTCGTCAGGTGTGCCGCACTTGTTGATCACAGCGCTTCCGCCGGCTACTGGCACCTCGAATGGGCTGGAGCACGCGTAGCCGCCCGGCAGCCCCGACGACCCCGGTGGGGCTTTGCTCTCGTGAGGCGCGCCGTCCGCCCCCGCTGCCGCAGGGCCGGCCTCGAGCACGCAGCGCACGAGCTCTACGCTCGTGCTGTGCGCAATCGCTGCGATCGACGATAATCCTGCACCCTTGTCATCTTGCTGCGCGGTGGGCTGCGCGACGACGTGCAGATCCTCGATGTGCACGGTTCCCGGCAACCCGCGCATTGTAAGCGGGATTTTACCTTCGTCCGCCGTCAGGTTCGTCTTCGTCTCATCGCCGATCCACTTCCAGCCGTCGCTGCAGTCGAGCCCGCCATAAATCGCCACGCCGCCCGGCACCACGACCGCTTCGTTGAATTCCTCGCCGGCACAGGCATACACGCGCCCGGTATTCTGCTTTGCGAGATCGATGGCCTGCTGGAGCGAGCCGAGGGGTTTCTCTTGGGTCCCCGCCACATTGGATGCTTCGCTCTGTGTCGATACGAAGACGCCACAAGTGTCGGCCACCCCCCTATCGGGTATCTCGCGAGGTACGCACTTCTCCTCGTCTTCCGACGCGTCAGGAGCGTCGGGAGGATCCGGCACCTGCCCATCCGGGCCAGCGTCAGCGCCAGCGCCAGCACTAGCGCCTGCGTAGAAGCAGTCTTCATGCCGGTCCTCGCAGTTGGGAGATGGGGTCTGATAGATACAGCTCGCCGCGAGCACCGCCGTTACCAGCGACGCCATGACCAGCGCCGAAGCGCTGTGAGCGGTGAGCCGCATCGCCCTCTTTGCGTGTCGGTTCATGCGTTCCTCGATTCAGAAAACACCGCCAGCGACGATTCCCCCGGCACCAGGTGCCACGAGCGGAACGACGCGAACGTGCCGCTTCTCGGGGGGGGTCGATGGGCTGGCGAGCCAGTAGCCGAGCGTCCCGACGGCGACCGCGCCTCCGCCGACGAAGCTCCACAGCGCCAGGTTGCTGAACAGATCTCTGCCGTCGACCAGCGTGCTCAGCGTGTTGCACTGCTGCCTCTGCACGTCGTTCGTGGTGGCGTTGCAGTTCACGGGGTCGCCGATCTTCGTGTACTGTTCTCTCACGCTGCTCGCCTTGCCGTTCGCGACGAGTGTGAAAACGACCCCCGCGATCACCCCCGCCGCGGCGACCGAGGCGCCAGCCACGATCGGCGCCGAGCTCTGCTCCTTCACGTCGGGCGGGGGCGGAGCTGGTTCCGGTGTCGGCGGCGCGCTCACCACCAGCTTCTCGAGCTCGAAGGCGCGCTGGATCTCGCTCCCTCGGGCGACGTCCACCGCGCTGCTCTTCGGCGAGTAGCCGTCGTGCTGTACGGCGATCGTGTGCGACCCCGGCTCCAGGAACACCGGGTCGACGAGCGGCGTCGTGCCCACGGGGGAGCCGTCCACCAGGACCTTCGCGCCCGGCACGTTGGCGCTCACGACCACCGCGCCCACCTCCGCGCGCGCCTGCGTGTAGGCCGCCGCCGCGGCCTCGCGCTCTTCCGGGGTCGCGGTCGTGTCGTTCGCGAGCTCGCGCACGTAGATCGCGAGGTGCTCGGCGGCGTCCCGGTACCGCTGCAGCATCAGCTCGCACGTGCCGATGCCTCCGACGATGGTGTAGTGCTTTTGCAGCGCCCAGGCCGCGACGAACGAGGCGTAGGCGTCGGCCCACCGGTTCTGCTCGGACGCGGCGACGCCCTCGATGTAGAGCTTGCGCGCCTTGTCGCTCATGGCATCGCTCGGGGCGCGCTGGATCCTCGGGCGGCGGGCGGCCTTCGGCGCGGCGGTGCTCGTCGGCGGAGCGCTGCTCTTCGGCTGTGCGTCGGCCGGCGAGGTGGCGGCGAGCAGGGCTGGCAGACAGAGCAGCGGGACGACCTGGGAGAAGCGCATGGGCACCATCTTACCTGCGGTCGGAGCGCTCGCAGCGGATTTTGGCGGGCTCGACGAGGGGGCGGGGCGTCGGGATGCTGTGGTGGGACGAGGCGTCGAGCGGCTCGTCGGGCGTCGTCACCTGGGCAGGCCCGTCGTGTTGCGGCGGGGCTGGCGCTGATGTAGCGGCTGGCGAGGTGGCCTGGACAGTCGCTCCTTCTCGGGGCGGGCCTCCGTGGGCCGGGGGAGAAAGAACTGGTCGGCCAAGAGCGTGAGCCCGAGGAGAAGCGCCGGGCCGAGATGTCGACAGGTGCTCACGGCAGGGGGCGCATCACGGGGATGCCGATGCGTTGGCAAAATCTTTCATCTTCTCGGCGAGGCCGTTGCCAACGGCAGCGCCGACTTCGATGGCGACAACACCCTCACCCTCCTCCGGTGGCGGGTGGCCAAGGTAGGCGATGCCGAGGGAATGGCCATCGCTGCCCTTGCCGCCAGGCCCGCCGTCACCGCCGTCGCCTCCTTCACCGCCGTCACAGCCGGTGCTCAGCGCGGTCGGACCTGTGCCGCCTGAGCCTGAAGCGCCACCCAGGCCGCCGACCTGGCCCGCCCCGCCAGCGCCACCCCGGCCGCCAGCCTTGGCTTTCAGGAGCACATCCTCGAAGGTGAGGGTTGCATCGATGCTGAGGAGGGCGATGCTGGAGCCGCCGGGGCCGCCGCCCTTGCCGCCCGCGCCGCCACAGCCGCCGGCTCCACCGGAGCCGCCGCTGGCGCCACCCAACCCCGGTGAGCCGGCGGGGCAGGCGCTCCCGCCCCTGGCGCCCGCGCCGCCGCCGCCGCCCTGGCCGGGGGTTCCGGGCTTGCCTGTTCCTCCAGTGAGCCCGGTAAAACCGGTGCTGTCGATGGCACCGGTCCCGTTCGCGTCGTCGCCTGCGTCGCCGGCTTTCCCTGCTTGACCATCCTTGCCGTTGCCGCACGCGCCGCCCGAGCTGCGAGCGCCGCCATTGGGATTCGCATCCTCTCCAGGAAACCCGGCGACGCCAGCGCCTGCTTGCGTTGACGTACCGATGCCGCCCAGCCCGCCGATCGAGTTATCGCTGGAATCGTTCGGCATCCCGCAGTCGTTCTCGGGAGGTTCGTCCGTAGTCACGGTGCCCGCGGTGCATGCCTCACTCCCTGAGCTGCCGTCTCCCCCTTTCGTGGCGCGCTGGCCGTGGAGAGCTCCCGGTGCGCCCGGCGCCGCTTCGCCCGCATCGAACGTGCACCGCTCGAGCACGATGTTGCCGCCATCTGCGATCGCAGCGATCGAGGACTTCCCGTATCTATCTTTATTGTCCGGGTTGTCAGGGTCTTCGAGATCGACGGTGATCGGCGGCGCTACGACATGGAAATCCTCGATCCATACGCTCTTCCCCCCTGCGCTCATCGTGAGAGGAGCCGTCCCCGGCGGCGCCGTGGGCGGTGTCGTCAGGATCGTTTCCGCTGTGCTCGTCCATCGCCAGTTTGCTCCCTCAGTCTTGCAGTCGAGCCTGCCGAAGATCGATACCTTCGTCTGCACCGTGACGGCTTCCTCGAACGTACCGACACACACGTAGACGTGAGGTTTCTCAGCGCCCTCCACGCGAGCGATGGCTTCTCCGATCGACCTGAGCGGCGCCTCCTTCGTGCCAGCAGCGCCATCATCGCCGTCCTCGGACACGAACACCCCGCAACCGTCGTCGACGCCGGCTCCGGCGAGCTGCGGGTCACACTCGGGGGTCGGAATGACTCCTCCACTGTCACCGCCGCTACCTGCGTCGCCATTCCCGCCGGTACCCAGGGGGCAGCCGACGAGCTTGCCGACGCAGGGATCACCCGTCGAGCACCCAGTCACCTGGATCCCGATGGCCATCGAACCCAGAAGAAGCGTCGCGGCGAAGCGACAACCACCCACCCTGCTGACTCCCCGGTACACGGCGCCTCCGCTCAGAATCGACCGCTCAAGGATAGACCCGTCACGCCCGACCCCACGAGCGGCGCGACCTGCACGCGGCGGTCCGGCGCGGAAGGTCGAGCGACCAGCGCATAGATCACCGTCCCCACCCCGGCTGCCCCGACGATGAAGCTGCCGATGGCCACGTTGGTGAACGCGTACTGAAGGTCGACCGTATCGCTCAGCTCCGCGCAGACCGCCGGCGACTCCGTGCTGGGACAGCGGCCCATGAGCTCGCTGTCTGCGCGGACGTTGTCGCGCAGATCCTCCGCGTCGCTTCCCTCGCCGAGCGCGAGGACCGTGAACGCGGTGCCCGCGATCACGCCTACCCCGGCCGCGACTCCGCCTCCGATCAACAGGGTCTTTCGCAGATCGTCTCGTGATGCGGATGACTCGTCGTGCGTCCGCGGGGCTTCGGTCGGAGCCGCCGTCAGGTCGAGGACGACGTATCCTTTCGCCCGCTCGTCCAGCCGGATCGTCCGTGAAACCGGAGGGCGGCCCGGCTGGACACCGACCAGCGTATGGTCGCCAGGGTCACGCTCCACGGGGGTCGCCGGAGCGATGCGCTGTCCGTCGAGCGTCAGCTGCACCGCGCCTTTCGCCGGGCCAGCGACGGTGACCTCCAGGGTCGGGATGCGCGGGGCGAGGGCAGCGAGCTCGGCCTTCGCGTCGGCCTGCGCCTGCTGAAAGGCGCGCGGAGCGTTGGCGGAGAGCGGCTCGTCCAGGACGCGCTGGTAGAGCGAGCGCGCCTCGAGCAATCGACCGAGGCGCTCGCAGGAGCGCGCCGCCATGACCAGGAACGGCGGGGCGTGGACCTGAGCCTCGGCGTCGCGGAAGGCCGTGAGCGCGTCCTCGTAGCGGCCGGCGTTGAAGAGCTCCCAGCCCTTGTCGGCGAGCGCCTTGGCCGCGAGCTTCGCCTCGGCGCTCGGCGGGGACGGCTGGGCGACGGCGGTGGGCGAGGCGGCCAAGATCGTGAGCCCGAGGAGAAGCGCGGGGCCGAGATGTCGGCAGGTGCTCACGGCAGGGGTTGCATCACGGGGATGCCGATGCGTTGGTAAAATCTTTCATCTTCTCGGCGAGGCCGTTGCCAACGGCAGCGCCGACTTCGATGGCGACAACACCCTCACCCTCCTCCGGCGGCGGGTGGCCAAGGTAGGCGATGCCGAGGGAATGGCCATCGCTGCCCTTGCCGCCTGGCCCGCCGTTGCCGCCGTCGCCTCCTTCACCGCCGTCACAGCCGGTGCTCAGCGCGGTCGGACCTGTGCCGCCTGAGCCTGGAGCGCCACCCAGGCCGCCGACCTGGCCCGCCCCGCCAGCGCCACCCCGGCCGCCAGCCTTGGCTTTCAGGAGCACATCCTCGAAGGTGAGGGTTGCATTGATGCTGAGGAGGGCGATGCTGGAGCCGCCTGGCCCGCCGCCCTTGCCCCCCGCGCCACCACAGCCGCCGGCTCCGCCGGAGCCGCCGCTGGCGCCACCCAACCCCGGTGAGCCGGCGGGGCAGGCGCTCCCGCCCCTGGCGCCCGCGCCGCCACCGCCGCCCTGGCCGGGAGCTCCGGGCTTGCCTGTTCCTCCAGTGAGCCCGGTAAAACCGGTGCTGTCGATGGCACCGGTCCCCCTCGCGTCGTCGCCTGCGTCGCCGGCTTTCCCTGCTTGACCATCCTTGCCGTTGCCGCACGCGCCGCCCGAGCTGCGAGCGCCGCCATTGGGATTCGCATCCTCTCCAGGAAACCCGGCGGTGCCAGCGCCTGCTTGCGTTGACGTACCGTTGCCGCCCAGCCCGCCGATCGAGTTATCGCTGGAATCGTTCGGCATCCCGCAGTCGTTCTCGGGAGGTTCGTCCGTAGTCACGGTGCCCGCGGTGCATGCCTCACTCCCTGAGCTGCCTTTTCCCCCTTCCGCGGCGCGCTGGCGGTGGAGCGCTCCCGGTGCGCCCGGCGCCGCTTCGCCCGCATCGAACGTGCACCGCTCGAGCACGATGTTGCCGCCATCAGCAATCGCAGCGATCGAGGACTTCCCGTATCTATCTTTATTGTCCGGGTTGTCAGGGTCTTCGAGATCGACGGTGATCGGCGGCGCTACGACATGGAAATCCTCAATCCGTACGCTCTTGCCCGCTGCGCTCATCGTGAGAGGAGCCGTCCCCGGCGGCGCCGTGGGCGGTGTCGTCAGGATCGTTTCCGCTGTGCTCGTCCATCGCCAGTTTGCTCCCTCAGTCTTGCAGTCGAGCCTGCCGAAGATCGATACCTTCGTCTGCACCGAGACGGCTTCCTCGAAGGTGCCGACACACACGTAGACGTGAGGTTTGTCAGCGCCCTCCACGCGAGCGATGGCTTCTCCGATCGACCTGAGCGGCGCCTCCTTCGTGCCAACAGCGCCATCATCGCCGTCCTCGGACACGAACACCCCGCAACCGTCGTCGACGCCGGCTCCGGCGAGCTGCGGGTCGCACTCGGGGGTCGGAATGACTCCTCCTCCTCCGCCGTTCCCGCCGCTTCCGCCATTGCCGCCCATTGCGCCAAGGCGAGAAGCCTCATCGTGCTTCTTCTTGGCATCGTCAGGTTGTACCAAGCACCCGCTCACATGGAGCCCTGCGGTCATCGCCGTCAGGAGAAGCGTCGCGGCGAAGCGACAACCAAGACGATGATGACCCATCCTGCTGACTCCCCGGTTCACGATGCCTCCGCTCAGAATCGACCGGTCAAGGAAAGGCCTGCCGAGCCCGCTCCCACGCGTGGAACGACCTGCATGCGGCTGGCCGGTGGAGCAGGCCGATCCACGAGCGCGTAGATCACCGTCCCCGCGCCGGCTGCCCCGACGATGAAGCTGTAGATAGCCGCATTGATGAATGCGTACTGGACGTCGACCGTATCGCTCAGCTCCGCGCACAGCGGTGGGTGCTTCGTGCTTGCGCAATACCCTTTGAGATCGCGGTCGTTATCGACCTGTCCCCGCAGATCCTCGGCGGCGTCCCCTTTCCCCAGCGCGAGCACCGTAAACACCGTCCCCGCGATCACCCCCACCCCCGCCACCGCCCCTCCCGCGATGAGCAGCGTCTTGTTCGGCGGAGGCTCGCCGCCCTTCCCCAACCCCCCGTGCCACGCCGTCCCGGGCCTCTCCACCGCCGCCGGCTCGCTCGCCCGCGCGCTCTTCAGCTCGACGCTCCGCTCGATCTCCTCGCCCGCCTTGAGCTCCACCGCGACGCTCGCCGGCTCGTACCCTTGTCGCCGCACCGAGATCGTATGCGCCCCCGGCTCCAGGAACACCGGATCCTGGAGTGGCACGGTCCCGACGACCTCCGGCCCCACGCGCACCTCGGCGTCCTCCACGTCGACGCGCAGCCGGACCGCGCCCACCTTCGCCCGCGCCTGCGCGTACGTCTTGAGCGCGGCGGCGCGCTCGTCCGGCGTCGCCGTCGCGTCCTTCTCGATCTCGCGCACGTAAATGGCGAGGTGCTTGGCCGCGTCCGGATAGCGCTGCAGCATCAGCTCGCAGGTGCCTATCCCGCCGGCGATCGTGTAGTGCTTCTGCAGCGCCCACGCCGCCACGAACGAAGCATAGGCGTCGGCCCACCGCCCCTTCTCCGAGGCGGTCACGCCCTCCATGTAGAGCTTCCTGGCCTTGTCGCTCATCGCCTCGCTGGGCGCGCGCGGCGCCTGGATCGCCGTCTGGCCCGCAGCGCCCTGCTGCCCCGTGCCCCTCGGCGAGGCGCCTCCCTTCGGCTGCGCCTCGCTCGGCGAGGCGGCCGTCAGCAGGCCGACGAAGCACATCCACGGAACACTCTGCGCGAGACGCATGATCAAAACTTTACCTTCGGTTGAATCGCGCCCACCGGCTTCTGGTCCTCCGGATCGCGCCCTGTCTCTTTCCCGTCTTTCCCGCGTTGCTGCTGCGCTGCGGGCGTCTTCGAGCCCGCTCTGCCGCCGCCGGTCTTCCGCTGCTGGCTCGCCGTCGGCGCCGACCCCGGCGGCTTCGCCTGCGCATCCTCCCCGGCGCTCGCCGTCCCCTCCGTCGGCGCCGTCCCCTCCGGCGCCGACGCCGCCCCCGTCGCCTGCGGCCCCGCCGTCGCCTGCGGCGCTGCCGCCTCCGCCCCCTCCTTCACGCTCGTCCCCGGCGCCCCGCCCACCGTCGTCGGGGCCGCCGAGGGCTGCTCCGGCGGTGGCGCCGGCTGCGCCCCCGGCCCTCTCGACACCACCGCCCACGCCACCGCCCCCGCCGCCGCAGCGCACCCGAGCCCCGCCACCGCCCAGAGCGCCTTCCGGGATTTCTGCGGCTGCTCGACGACGATCGGTATCTCCCCGCCCTCGTCCTCCCCCGCGGCGCTGCGCGCCGAGACCGGCGGCATCGCCGGCGCCTGCTGCACGCCCCTGCCGGCGGCCATCGGCAACGGCGGCGCCCCCGCCCCCGGCCGCATCAGATCCGCCGGCCCTCTCGAGATCGGCGGCACGCCGCCCCCCGCCGGCCCCGCCAGCCCCCCCGCCGCCACACCCCCGCTCACCGCATTCCCCGGTCCCGCCTCCACGAGCCCCGCCTCGCGCAGCAGCTTCTCCGCATCGATGACCAGCGTCCCCTTCGGTCCCACCGCCGACGACGCCGCCCCCGCGCTCGCCCCCTCGACCGCGTGCGCCTCGACCCGCCGCTGCGCCGGCGGCGCCGACGGCAGCCGCCCCCGCTCCGACACGGGCCCCGCGGGCGCCGGCACCGCCCCGCCGGCGGTCTGCGCCAGGTGCGCCGCGCCCCCCGCCTGCTGCGCCGCGTACCGCTCGCGCCACCCGCCGAACTGCGGCTTGTCCCCCGTCTCGCCCTGCGGCCGCGCCCCGAACAGCTTGCGCGCGATCTCCCCCTCGTCTTCCGAGACGTCCTCGATCCGCAGCAGCGCCCCGTGGCGATCCTCCATCGTCACGTCGCGCTCCCGCACGAACCGCACCGACACCCCACCCGGGATGTCCGCCTCACGCCCGCTCGTGATCGACGTCCACTTGATGTTCGACCGGTACAGCACCGTCGCGATCCTCGCCGCGGCGTGCGCGATGGCCCCGAACGGCTCATCGTGCTTGTGCACGATCACGACCCGCTTTGGCAGCGACCCCTCGTCCGCCACCCAGTCCCACGTCGCGCTGCTCCGCCGCAGGTACGGCAGATCCCCGAACTCCTCGACATACCGCTCCAGCACGTGCGCCACCCGCTCCGGCGCGTCGCGCACCGCGCCCACGTACTCGCGGTAAAACATGCCCGCCGACGAGTTGACCTCCGTCGCGTTCATCACGTGCCGGTAAAACGTCGCCGACGCCTCCAGGAGCGACGTGTACCCGAGGTCCCGATCCACCGCGACGATCCCGTGCGCGAACGGCGGATTCCCCCGACCGGCGTGATCCATCGCCCCGCCGATCCGGAACCCGAAGATGAGCCCCATCGCCCCGTGCCCAGGCTCATGCTGCGTGTCGTCGCGCGACAGGTTGCCGATCGCGAACGCATGCGTCGCCCCCGTCGCGGGCTCGATGTACTTCATCAGCCGCGCCAGGTGGCTGAAATGCGTCGTCGTCAGCGCCCCCTGCGGCACCTCCGGGCAATACATGAAGTCGATCTGATGCCCAGGGATGTTCCCGTGCAGCACGTGATACCACGACGCCTCCGCAGGCGCGCGGTACCGCGGGATCACATACCCCGAGGCGCCCTCGCTACCGTACATTGGGCCTGACCTGCTGCTGCGGCATCTGCGGGGCCGGGAGCTGCGCCGTCCGCGACAGCGCCGGATTCGGCCCGATGTCCGCCTTCATCCGCTGGAGCAGCTGCGGATCATACGCGTTCTTCGGGAGGATCCGCTCCACGAAGTGCGAGAACAAATGGTGCGTGCTGTGCCCGTAGCTCGCCGACCCGACCAGCACCCGAATGTCGATGTGGTTCTTGTACCGCTCGAGGCTGTCGATGAGCGGCTTGTAATACCCGCGCGCCTCCTTCTCCACCTCGGCCGGCGTCCCGGACAGAACATCGGACTTGTTGATGAACAGCACCACCGCCTTGCACGACGCCAGCGTCTTCGGGCTGAAGAAGAACTGCAACGATTGCGGCTGAAACTCCCGGAGCTGCTCCTGGATCCGCGACGGCTCGAGCTTCTGCCCGTCCTTGCCCGCCAGATCCACCACCATCAGGAGCCCGTGGATCTCCTCCATGATGAGCTCCTGCTGCGCGTCCACGATGTGCTCGCCGCCCCAGTCGCCGATCTCGAAGACGTGCTCCGTCAAGACCTCTTTCGTGAGCACGTGGCTGACCGTCCGCTCGTAACGCTCGATCTTCGTGCCCTGCAGCGTGCCGAGATCCACGAGCGGATTCGCCCACTTGAGCGTGAGCGACGTCTTGCCCGTCCACTTGATGCCCAAGGTCAGGATCTTGTAGCGCTTCTGCGTGATCTTCGGCCGGCTCTCGAGCTCGCTCTTGTACCAGTCGATCTCCTTCTGCTGAGCGTCGAGCCAGTCGACCTTCTGCCGGTCCTCGCCCCGCGCGATCTCGAGCGCCTGCTGGAGCTGCGCGTACTGCCCCCGCATCTGCTCCAGCTGGTTCTTCGCCTGCCGGAGCGCCTCGATGTGCTGGTTCGCGTCCTTCAGCTGCCGCTTCAGCGGCGCCACCTGCATCAGCAAGAACACGACGCCCGCGCCGCACGCCACCGCCACCAACCCAAGCACAATCGGTAGAACAACCTGCATGGCCCTCAAACCTCGCGCCCCGACGGGCGGCTATCCCAAGCTGTCCTGTCCCGTCCGGCCGGAAAAACGGCCAGCGCGGGCCGGCCTGAATCCTGAGCTCTCATCAGACCACGGCTCGCCGCAGCCGACAAGTCCGAGGTAGTCCCCGGCACCAGCCGTACCTTCAACGTTCGCCAGCGTTCGCCATCGCCCGCCATGGCCCCACACACCTCGCGCCCCGCGCCCATGCCGCTCCCCGCGACGCCCCGCTACCGGCCTGTCCCGCTCACCGCGCGCCGCCGCCCTTCCGGGTGACCCGCGGCAGCGCGGTCCTCGTCTCCGGCGCGAGATCCAGCGCGTCCCGCTCCCCGGCCGCGAGCCGCAGCGCGCCCGCATACGCGATCATCGCCCCGTTGTCCGTGCAGCTCGCGAACGGCGGGACGAACAGCGCGAGCCCCCGCCGCTCGCACGCCGCCGCCATCCTCGCCCGGAGCCCCCGGTTCGCCGCGACGCCCCCCCCGAGCACCACCCGCTCGACCCCCTCGACCCGCGCGGCCCGCACGGTCTTCTGCACGAGCGCGTCGACCACCGCGCCCTGGAACGCCGCGCACAGGTCGTGGAGCGCCTGCCCCTCCGGCCGCCCCCGCCTCGCCACGTGGCGCGCCACCGCGCTCTTGATGCCCGAGAAGCTGAACTCCAGCGACTCCTTCCGCGCCATCACCGCCGGCACCGCCTCCGACGCGGCCGCCGGATCCCCCGTGGCCGCGAGCCGGTCGACCACCGGGCCGCCCGGATACCCGAGGCCGAGCAGCTTCGCCACCTTGTCGAACGCCTCGCCCGCCGCGTCGTCGCGCGTCGCGCCGAGCTCGCGGATCGCGCCGAGCGACGGCCCGTCCACCCGGTAGATCGCCGTGTGCCCGCCCGAGGCGAGCAGCGCGATGTACGGGAACGACGGCCGCTCCTCCGGCGGCGGCGCGCCGCCCCGCCGCAGGAACACCGCGAGCAGGTGCCCCACGAGGTGATCGACGCCGACGAGCGGCTTGCCCGCCGCCCACGCGAGCCCCTTCGCGGCCTGCAGGCCGACCAGCAGCGCCCCCGCGAGCCCAGGCCGCGACGTCACCGCGACGCCGTCGAGGTCCGCCGCCGCGACGCCGGCGCGCGAGAGCGCCTCGCGCACCACCGGGACCACCGCGCGCGCGTGATCGCGCGCCGCGACCTCGGGCACGACCCCGCCGTACGGCGCGTGCAGCGCCACCTGGCTGCGCACCACGTCCGAGAGGACGTCGCCGCCCTCGGTCACCACCGCCGCCGCCGTCTCGTCGCACGATGTCTCGATCCCTAGAACCCGCATGTCCCCGTCCGCCGCGTCAGCCTGAAATTGCCGAACACCTGCCGCTCTCCCTCCGCCTGCGCCTCGCCCGGCGCAAGCGGCTCCCGGCCCGGCCGGAGCAGGCGGACCTCGACCGACGCGTCGGTGCGCAGCGACAGGATCGCGATCAGCGGCTCCGCCGCAGGATCCGACGCGCTCACGGCGTAGATCGCGTTGCGCTCGCGGCCCTCCCCGAACTCCAGCCGCGACAGCGGATCGTGGGCGAGCGCGCCGATCGGCCGCAGCGGCGCGCCGTCGAGGAGGCGCCGCTCCGGCGCGGCCCCGTCGGGCGCCTCGTAGGTCCACAGCGCGCCCGGCGGCTCCGGCCCGTCGAGCGCGTCCGCGTCGAGCGACAGCCGCATCTGCACCCGCGGGCTCAGGCCCGCGCGGAACGCGCCGCCCAGCGTGATCGCGCCGCAATACGCCTCGCCGTCGGCCGTCGAGAACCGGCTCACGTCGTCGCAGCCGGCCGCGCCGCCCGCCGCCGCCGCGCTCGCCGCGCCGGCCAGGACGAGCGGCGCGAGCCGCGGCGGGACGCGCCGCGGCCCGGTCGCTGCAGCGGCGCTCACGGCGCGCCGCTCCGCATCAGATCGGCCGCGGCCTGGCGCACGCGCGGCTCGGGGTCGCGCGCCGCGAGGTGCTTCAGCACCGGCGCCGCCGCCGCGCGATCCGCCGAGGCGAGGGCGCGCGCCGCCGCCTCGCGCACGAGGGCGTACGCGTCGGAGCGGGCCGCCGCGCCGAGCGTCTCCGCGACCTGGCCCGGCCGCCCGCCGGCCGCGCCGCCGGGCGCGCCCAGCCGGCCCAGGGCCTCCGCCGCGCGGACGCGGAGCGGCCAGCTCGCCGAGGTCCGCAGGAGCTCCGAGACCGCCGCGATGGTCGGCCCGTGCCGGACCGCGCCGAGCGCCGCGAGCGCCGCCCGCCGCACGCTCTCCTCCGGATCGCCGAGCGCGTCGACCACCGCGGCCTGCGCCTCGGGCTCGGGCCGCGTCGCGAGCAGCTCGACCGCGCGCGTGCGCACCTCGATCGCCGGGTGCCGCACGAGCGCCACGAACCCGCCCACGACCGACGCCGCGACCCCCTCCACGGCCGCCTCGACCTGCCGCCGGAGCTCCGGGGCGAGCTCGGCGCGCCCGTCCGTGAACGGCGCGAGCCCGAGCGCCGCCCCGCCGGCCGTGGCGCCGCGATCGCCGGCCGCGCCCGCGCCGCGCAGGCCGGCGGCGCCGCGCGACAGGATCGCGTCCGCGACGACCAGCGCCCGCTCCGGCGACGTCGCGACCGCGGCGACCGCCGCCTTCTGGAGCGCCGGGCCGAGCGCCACGAGCGCGGCCGCGCGGTCCTCCGGGCCAGGCGGATCCGGATCGAGCCCCGCGAGCACGTCTTTCACCGTCAGCGCCCCGTCCGGCACGGGCAGCGGCTCTCGTGCGCGCGGGTAGGCGCGCCGCGTGAGCGCGACCGCCGCCGACACCGCGGCGGCGCGCAGCCCCTCGTCCGACGAGAACGCGCCTGCCGCGATCGCCTGCGCCGCGCCCCCCGAGGCGGACGCCTCGGCCTCACCGGGGCCGCCCTTCGTCGAGGCGCCCTCGCCGAGCCGCGCGAGCGTGAGCAGCGCCGCGCGGCGGAGCTCCGGCTCGCTCGAGTCGGCGAGCGACATGAACAGCGCGGGCCCCTCGCCGCCGCCGCCGATCTCGCCCAGCGCGCGGACCGCGGCCGCGCGCGGCACGGAGCCGGCCTCGGGCGCCCGCGCGACCGCGGACAGCGCCGCCGCGTGCCTCCGGTCGTGCGTCAGCCCGAGGCCGACCGCCGCGATCGCCCGCACCTCCGGCGCCGGCGACGACAGGAGCCGCGCGAGCAGCGCCTCGGCCTTCGCCGCGGGCCGGCCGCCGCCCGCCGCGAGCCGCGCCACGCCCCAGGTCGCCGCGACCGCGACCGCGTCGTTCGGCAGCACGGTCGCCGCCGCGTCCCGCGGCGCGAGCATCTGCTCGTAGCGCTCCAGCATCGACGGGTCGCGCAGCGCGCCGCACGCGATCATCGCGCGGGCGCGCAGGCCCTTGTCCGCCTGCCCGATCGCGAAGTTGTAGAGCGCCGGCCCGGCGCTCTTGTTCTCGACGTAGGCGAGCACCTCGATCGCGATCTTCTGCTGCGACTCCTTCTCGTCGGCGAGCGCGTCGAGCAGCGGCTTCACCGCGCGCGCGCCGATCTTCGCGAGCTCCGCGCGCGCCGCCGCGCTCGCCGCGCGGCCCTCGGCGCGGACCTTCTGCATCAGCGGGAAGGTCATCGCCCCGTACAGCTCGACGAGCAGCCGCCGGTAGAGCGGCTTCTGCGGGTTGCCGACCGCGACCGGCAGGAGCTCGCGCTCGAGCACCTCGAGCGAGCCCCGGCCGAGGTTCACCTGCATCGACATCCGCGCCGCGCGCGCGACGAGCTCCTCGTCGTTCGACGCCCGCACGACGCGCCGGAAGAGCCGGTCGGCCTCGTCGGCCTGCCCCGCGGTGAGCAGGAGCTCGGCGAGGTCGAAGTAGACGGGGAACAGCCGGTCGTTCTTCGCCAGCGCCTGCCGGTACTCGGCGATGGCGCGCGGGAAGTCCTGCCGCCTCCGGTACATGTCGCCGAGCTTCTGGTGGCCGCTCGCGTCCTCGGGCGACAGCTCGACGGCGCGCGCGGCGTACCGGATCGCGTCGTCGTCGCGGTAGAGCTCCGCGGCGTACTGCGCCATGCGCTGGTAGAACTCGCGGGCCCGCTTCGGGTTCACCTCGACGAGCTTGCCCAGCACGTCGATGGCGCCGAGGAGGTTCTGCTGGAGCACGAGCACGCGCTCCAGCGCGAGGAGCGAGTCCTCGTCGCCCGGCGCGGCCTGGACGAGCTTGCGGAGCGTGGCCTCGGCGTCGGGCAGCCGGTGCAGCTTGCGCTGGACCTCGGCGAGCAGCCGCCCCGCCTCCAGGTCGGGCGGGGTCGCGTTGAAGCGCGCGCCGAGCGGCCCGACGCGGCCCTGCAGCTCGTGGGTGAGCGACCAGAGGCTGACGATGTGGGTGCGCGCCTCGCGCGCGAGCAGCTTGTCGCCGCCCGCGCCGGCGAGCAGCTGCTCCCACAGCTCGCGCGCCTCGGCGTAGCGCGGCCCGGCGTTGCCGAGCGAGCTCGCGGTGCGCTCCAGCGCGATCGCCAGCGCCTTCTTGTAGCGGGTGTTCGCGGGCTCGAGCTGCGCGGCCTCCCGGAGCGCGGCGAGCGCCTCGGTCACCATGTCGTGGTCGAGGTACACCTCGCCGAGGGTCGCCGCGGCGCGCGCCCGGTTCGGCACGACCAGCTTGATGCGCGCCCAGGTCTCCAGCGCCTTCTTCTTGTCGCCCGCCTGGAAGTACCGGTCGCCGAGGTCGACGAGGTGGCTCGGATCCCCGCCCGCGGCCCCGGCGAGCCGCTGGAGCACCTTGAGGGCCCGGTCCTTCTCCTCGACGCGCTCGTAGAAGTCGGCGACGGCCGCGAGCGTCTCGGGCTCGTCCGCGACGCGCCCCTCGAGCTGGGTGAGCAGCGCGAGCGCCTTCGGCCGGTCGCCCCGCTGGATGAGCGTCTCGCACAGCTCGAACACGAAGTCGGCGTTGTTCGGGGCCGCCTTGATCAGCAGCTCGTACTCGCGGATCGCGGTGTCGAGCTCGCCGGCGGTCTGGAGCAGGTGCACGAGCCGGAGCCGCGTGTCGATGTGCTTGCCGTCGAGCGCGAGCGCCCTCCGGTAGATCGCGATCGCCTTGTCGACGTCGCCGGTCTCCTCGTACAGCGCGCCGAGGGTCGCGAGCCGCTGGAAGTCCTGCCCCCGCTCGGCCTCGAGGATGGCGATGAGCTCGGCGAGCTTGCCCTCGGCGCGGAAGGCGTCGGTCATGATGAGCAGGATCTCGGCCCGCACGCCCGCGGCGTTGCCGGCGATGGAGAGCGCCCGCTTCAGCACGGCGAGCGCCTCGTCCATCTTCTTCTGCCGCGCGAGCGCCTGCCCGAGGTCGCGCAGCGCCGGCGCGAGCGCCCGGTTGTCGCCGGCGGCGGCCTTCACGAGCTCGCGGAACTCGACCTCGGCGCGCGCGTGGTGCCCGCGCGCGGAGAGCTCGCGCCCGAGCTCCGCCTTCACGAAGAGCGAGCCCTGCGCGTTCTTCACGAGCGCGTCGTGGTGCGCCTTGGCGGCGTCGAAGTCCGAGAGGTCGAGGCAGAGCGCGAGCAGCGTGCGCCGGGTCTGCTCGACGTCCGCGGCGACCTTCAGCAGCGGCAGCGCCTTCTCGTAGTGCGCCCGCGCGCGGGCCTTGTCGCCGCGGTCCGCCTCGAGCTGGGCGAGCGCCATCATCGCCGCAGGGTCCGCCGGCCGGTCCGCGATGGCGGCCTCGTACGTCTTGATGGCGTCGTCGTAGCGCCCGTCCTGCTTGTAGATGCCGGCGAGCACGACCTTGGAGGCCCAGGCGTCGGCGCCGGGCTGCGCGGCGCGGCGCTCGAACTCCTCGACGAGCTTCTTCAGGTTCCCGTCGCGCTCGCGGTAGAGCTGGGCGAGGCGCTGGAGCGGGAAGGGCGCGCTCGGCTGGCTCATGACGATGGCCGTGTAGCGCGCGATGAGCGCGTCGTTGGACGGCCCGCTCCGCTTCGCGTCGCCGCCCTCGGCCGGCTCGGGCTTGGCCTGCGGCGCTTGTTCGGGCTGCGGCCTCGCTCCGGGCTGCGGCCGCGGTCCGGGCTGCGGCCGCGCGGCGGGGCCCGGCTTGCCGCCGCCGGGCTTCGGGGCCTTCGGTTTGCGCTTGCCGCGGCCGGAGGGATCGAAGTCCGCGGCCTCGGCGTGCGGGATCGCGAGCGTCGCGGCTGCGGGGACCAGGACCGCGAGGCAGCCGGCCAGAACGAGGGATCGCACCGGGGTAGGGTAGATCGGCGGTGCGCGGCCGGCCACGCGGAGCGGCGGCGGCGCGTCCAGGGAGGGGCGCGACGGGAAGGGGCGCGACGGGCGCTGCGGCGCCGGGCGGGTGAGCTCGGCGGGCACGTCTGCCCTCCCGGGGGAACGCTTGACGGGCGAGGTGCGGCCGGGGACAGTCCCTCTGCGCGCCGCGAGCACCCTCTCCGCCGCTGAAAGGCGGCGGCTCCATTGAAGCTACAGTCCGTCCTCTCCGCCGCTGAAAGGCGGCGGCCCCATTGAAGCTACAGTCCGCCCTCTCCGCCGCTGAAAGGCGGCGGCCCCATTGAAGCCATGCCCTTCGTCCCCGCCCTCGGCCAGTCCGATTTCCGCGAACTCCGCCGCGCAGGCGCCGGCTATGTCGACAAGACCTCGTTCATAGGGCAGCTCCTCGCCGATCCTGCGCAGGTCGTCCTGTTCCCACGGCCGCGCCGCTTCGGCAAGACCCTGAACCTCTCCACCCTCGCGTATTTCCTCGGGAAAAGCGACGAGGACCTCTCCCCACTGTTCCAGGATCTCGCCGTCTGGAGCGACCCGGCGGCCCGCGCTCATCTCCAGAAGCACCCTGTCCTCTTCCTCACGTTCAAGGACATCAAGACCTCCTCTTACGAGGCCGCACAAGAAGGGATTCGCAGTGAGCTCCAGGGGCTCTATGCGAAGCACCGCTATCTCCTCAACGAAGGAGGGATCGAGCCACATGACCGCCCGCGGTTCGAGCGCATCCTTTACGGTGAAGCGACGGAGGAGGACTGCCGTCGCTCGCTCAGAGAACTCTCGGATCATCTCGCACGCCATCACGGCCGCAAGGTGATCATTCTGATCGACGAATACGATACCCCGATCCAATCCGGATACCTGAACGGCTTCTTCGATGAGGTGACGCTGTTCTTCCGGAATTTCTTCTCTGCCGCACTCAAGGACAACCCCTCGCTCTTCAAGGGGGTGCTGACGGGGGTGCTGCGGGTCGCCCGGGAGAACCTCTTCTCGGGCCTCAACAACGTCATCGTGTCCTCGATCCTGAACGATCGCCGTTACGCGACCTCCTTCGGCTTCACCGAGGTCGAGGTCGCCGGCGTCCTCGAGCAGGCGCGACCCGACAGCGGCCCCACCGGACAGACCGGCTCGCTCCCCGATCAAGCGCCGCCGCGCCTCGATGAGGTCCGGGCCTGGTACAACGGGTATCTCTTCGGCGGCGAGGTCATCTACAATCCCTGGTCGATCCTCAACTGTGTGGCCAGCGCCGCCCTCCGGCCCTACTGGGTCAACACCGCCTCGAACGACCTTCTCCAGGATCTCATCGCCCGGCGGGGGCTCGGCCTCTCGACCGAGACCGAGGCGCTGCTGCGGGGCGAGCCCGTCGAGGCCCGTATTGATGAGAACATCGTCCTGCGCGATCTGGACCGGCAGCCGGAGGCGCTGTGGAGCTTCCTCCTCTTCTCCGGTTACCTCACCCCCAGGGCGGTGCGCGAGGAGCTCGGCAAGGTCATCGCCTCGCTCGCCATTCCCAACATCGAGGTCCGCGTCGCGTACCGCGATCTCTTTGACTCCTGGCTCCGGCGCGGGCTGCCGGAGCGGAGGCACGCCGAGGGGCTGCTCCGCGCGCTGCTCGCGGGCGACGCGCCGTCGCTGGAGGCGCTGCTCGAGCGGCTGCTCGTCACCGTGATGTCCTACCAGGACCCCGCCGGCCGGGAGCCGGAGAAGCTCTATCACGGCTTCATCCTCGGCCTCCTGGTGCAGCTCGAGGGCGATTACGACGTCCGCTCCAACCGCGAGTCCGGCCTCGGCCGCGCCGACGTCCTCGTGCGGCCGCGGACGCCGGGGCGTCCAGGGGTCGTGCTGGAGCTCAAGGTGCCGCAGCGCGGCGAGACGCCGGAGCAGGCGCTCCTCGCCGCCGCGCGGCAGGTCCGCGACCGCCGCTATGCGGCAGAGCTGGTCGCCGCCGGCGCCGCGCCCGTGCACGCGCTGGTCGCGGTCTTCGACGGAAAGCGCGCCTGGGTGAGGCCCGTCGACGAAGTCCTCTCCGGCGCCGAGGACGGACCCTCGCGGGACTGACCGCTCCGGACACGTGTCGTGGTGCGGAGCACAACGTCCTGCCCACCTTCCCACCGCTCCGCGGCAAATGGTGACCTGGATCTCGTAACGGTTGCCTTCCTCACAGCACAAATTGCTGCCTGGAAGCGGCGCGGTTCTGGATATCCTCGGCCACTGCGATGGGCTCTTCCGACGCACTGCACTGGCGAGCGCCGCGGCTCCCGGGGCCGCCGCAGGGGTACCGCTGATGCGCGCAGGGGACCTCGTCGGCAACCGCTTCGAGATCGAGGGGCACGCCACCGCCGGCGGCATGGCGCAGGTCTTCCGCGCCCGCGACCGGCTCACCGGCGAGCCGGTCGCGGTGAAGATCCTCCAGCGCCGCGGCCCCCAGGAGACGCACCGCTTCCTCCGCGAGGCGCAGGCGCTCGCCACGCTCCGTCACCCCGGGATCGTCGGGTACGTCGCGCACGGCGCGACCGACGGCGGCGACCTCTTCCTCGCCATGCAGTGGCTCTCCGGCGAGACCCTCGCCGAGCGCTTCCTCCGCGAGCCGCTCACCGTGCCCGAGAGCCTCTCGCTCGGCGCGCGCGTCGCCTCCACGCTCGGCGCCCTCCACCGCCTCGGCGTCGTCCACCGCGACCTCAAGCCGAGCAACCTCCTGCTCGTCGGCGGCTCCGTCGACGAGGTCACCCTGCTCGACTTCGGCGTCGCGCGCGTCGCGGAGGCCGGCCAGGAGCTCACCATGCCCGGCGTGATGCTCGGCACCCCCGGCTACATGGCGCCCGAGCAGGCGCGCGGCGAGCTCACCATCGACGCCCGCGCCGACGTCTTCGCCCTCGGCTGCGTCCTCTACCGCTGCCTCACCGGCCGGCCCCCGTTCGTCGGCAACGACGGCCTCTCCGTGCTCGTGAAGGTCCTCCTCGAGGATCCGCCCCGGCTCCGGGAGCTCCGCGGCGAGGTGCCCGCCGCGCTCGACGACCTCGTCATGCGCATGCTCGCCAAGGCCCCGCGCGACCGCCCCCGCGACGGCGCGGCCGTGGCCGCCGAGCTCGCGTCGCTCGGCGAGCTCGCGCCCGGCTCGCGGCGCGTCCCTCTGCCGATCGGCGGCCCCGCCCCCGAGCTCACCACCGGCGAGCGCCGGATGATCTGCCTCCTCCTCGCCCGCGACGGCGCGCTCGACAGCGACGCGACCCGGTCCGAGGGCGAGGACGCGCTCCGGGTGCGCGCGCTCAGCGCCCTGGCCGAGCGCCACCAGGGCCGCCTCGAGATCATCGAGTCGCGCTCGCCGGTCGTCGTGCTCTCGGGCGCCGTCGCGCCGACCGATCTCGCCGCCCGCGGGGCGCGATGCGCGCTCGCGATGCAGGTGCTGCTCGGCGGCGCGCCCGTCGCGCTGGTCTCGGGGCGCACCGAGCTCACCGCCCGCTCCCCGATCGGCAACCTCATCGATCAGGCCGCGGCGCTCCTCGCCGGCGACGCGGCGCGGCCCGGCGTCGTCCGCATCGACGAGGTCACGGCCGGCCTGCTCGGCGCGCGGTTCGACGTCGGATCCGACCCCACCGGCCACCTCCTGCGCGGCGAGCGCGACGACCTCGAGGTGGTGCCGCGCCTGCTCGGCAAGCCGACGCCGTGCGTGGGCCGCGACCGCGAGCTGTCCCTCCTCGAGGCGACGTTCGTCCAGTGCATCGAGGAGCAGACCCCGTCGGCGGTGCTGGTCACCGCCCCCGCCGGCATGGGCAAATCGCGCCTGCGCACCGAGCTGCTCCGGCGCCTCCGGGCGCGCGGCGAGCCGATGGAGGTCTGGATCGCGCGCGGCGATCCGATGAGCGCCGGCGCCTCCTTCGGCCTCCTCTCGCAGGTGCTCCGGCGCGCGCTCGGCGTCGCCGACGGCACGCCGGCCGCGGCGGTGCAGCGCAAGATCCGCGAGCGCGTCGGCCGCCACGGCGAGGCCGGCGCCCGCCTCGCGCCGTTCCTCGGCGAGCTCGTGGGGGCGCCCTTCCCCGACGACGAGAGCGAGGCGCTCCGGGTGGCGCGCCGGAGCTCCGTGCTCATGGGCGATCAGCTGCACCTCGCCTGGGAGGAGTTCCTGCGCGCCGAGTGCGCGGCGCAGCCGGTGCTGCTCGTGCTCGAGGACCTGCACTGGGGCGACCTGCCGACGGTGGCCATGATCAACAGCGCCCTCCGCAACCTGCGCGACGCGCCGTTCATGGTGCTGGCGCTCGGCCGGCCCGAGGTGCGCGAGATGTTCCCGAAGCTGTGGGCCGGCCGCGGCGTGCAGGAGATCGAGCTCACGGGGCTCTCGCGCCGCGCCAGCGAGCGGCTCGTGCGCCAGGCGCTCGGCAACGCGGCCGGCGAGGAGGTCGTCGCCACGCTTGTCGAGCGCGCCGACGGCAACGCGTTCTTCCTGGAAGAGCAGATCCGCGCCGCCGCCGACGGGCGGGGCGCCGCGCTGCCGGAGACGGTGCTGGCGATGGTGCAGGCGCGGCTCGAGGCGCTCGATCCCGAGGCGCGGCGCGTCCTCCGGGCGGCGAGCGTCTTCGGCCAGAGCTTCCGGCCCGCCGGCGTGGCCGCGCTGCTCGGCGGCGCCGACGCCGAGGTGGGGGACCGGCTCGCCGAGCTCGTCGAGCGCGAGGTGATCGCCCCGCGGCGGCAGCCAGGCCGGCGCGGCGACGGCCTCCTCTCCGCGCTGTCCTCCCAGCGCGCGGCGCCCTTCGACGAGCCCGAGCGCGACGCGCCGACGGCGTGCGAGGGCGCGGCGCTCGAGCTCGGCGCGCTGGGCGAGGCGGGCGCGGCCGAGCCCGAGTACAGCTTCCGGCACGGCCTCGTGCGGGAGGCGGCGTACGGCGCGCTGACGGACTACGACCGGCAGCTCGGGCACCGGCTCGCGGGCGAGTGGCTGGAAGGGGAGGGGAAGGGCGACGCGGCGGAGCTCGCGGAGCACTTCGAGCGCGGCGCCGAGCCGGGGCGGGCGGCGGCGTGGTACCGGCGCGCGGCGGAGCAGTCCCTGCGCGGCAACGATCTCCTCGCCGCGATCCGGCACGCCGAGCGCGGCCTCGCGTGCGGCGCCGCCGGGGCGGAGGCGGGCGGGCTGCTCCTCGTCGAGGCGGAGGCCCGCGTGTGGCGCGGCGATTTCGCCGTTGCCGAGCAGCGCGCGCTCGAGGCGGCCGCGCTCTTCGAGCCGGGCTCGCCGTCCTGGTATTCCGCCGCGACCGAGGTGGTCATGGCCGCCGGCAAGCAGGGGGCGCTCGACCGCGTCGAGTCCTGGGTGGCGACGGCGCGGGGCGCGTCGCCCGGCGCGGGCGCGCTCACCCGGCGGGACATCTGCCTCGTCGAGGGCGCCCTCTGGCTCGTCTTCGGCGGCCGCTACGCCGCCGCGGACGGGATCATCGCCGCGCTCGAGCGCAGCGGGGACGAGGGCCGGGCGCTCGACGTCGAGGTGCTCGCGAGGCTGTACGAGGCGCGCGCCATCCGCGCGATGACCTCCGGCGATCCCGGCGCTTGCCTGGAGGGCATCGAGGCGGCGCTCGCGGTGTTCGAGCGGAGCGGCGATCGCCGCAACGCCTGCTCGCTGCGGGTGAACCTGGGCGCCATCACCATGGAGCTCGGCGATTGCGAGGGGGCCGAGGCCGCGCTGCGCGCCGCGCTGCGCGCCGCGGAGCAGATGGAGCTCACGGACCTTGCCGCGTTCGCCCGCAGCAACCTGGGCAACGTGATGATCGCCCGCGGCGATCTCGACGAGGCGCGGCGGGTCGAGGCGGAGGCGATCGCGACGTTCCAGCGGCTCGGCGATCCGAGGGCCGAGGGGGTCGCGCGCGCCTACCTGGCGAAGGCGGCGCTGCTCGGCGGCGACCTCGCCGCCGCGGAGGCCGAGGCCCGCGCGGCCGCCGAGCTCCTGCAGAGCGCGCCGCCGCTGCGCGCCGCGGCGTGGGCGCTCTCCGCGCGCGTGCTGCTCCGGAAGGGCCGCGCCGACGAGGCGCTCGCGCTCTCCGGCGAGGCGCTCTCCCTCCTCGAGTCGCTCGGCGCGGTCGAGGAGGGAGAGTCGCTGATCCGGCTCGTCCGGGCGGAGGCCCTCTTCGCGAGCGGCCGCCGGGACGAAGGGGTCGCCGCGCTCGCGCGGGCGCGCCAGAGCGTGCTCGCCCGCGCCGGGCAGATCTCGAATCCTCGCTACCGGGATCGGTTCCTCTCGTCGCTCGACAACGGCGAGACGCTCGCGCTGGCGGCGCGGTGGCTCGGCGACGGCGACGCTCGGTGACGATGCGACGAGGGCGCGACGGATAACGGTGCGATCCACCGAACGTAGGATTCCCTGCCAGCGTCTCTCCCGGAGTCCTCGCGCCGCCCACGAGCACGCCTGATCGGCTGCTCGCTCGCCGGTTTTGCCAGACCAACGCAGGTGCGGAATCTTTGCGGTTCCTCCCGAAATGCGTTGAGGAAACTCCTGATACATGGTTCAATGGCTAATGAGGGGGCTATGCGAAATCGTTCCGTATTCGCGATCTCGTTCCTGGGCCTGATGAGCGTCTGTTTGCCGGCCTGCGTGGTTGAGGCCGAGCCCTCCGAAGAGGCCAGCGAGACGGCGGCGCAAGAGGTGTTCACGCGAAACGCGTTCACCAAGAACGCGCTGAAAGCCAGCGCGCTCACGACCGACAGGGTCGCGACGGGGGAGCTCACCGGCAATCCGCTGACCACCGACGCGATCGCCGGCAGCAGCGATGTCCTGAACGCGCTCCGGGATCCGCTGGCCCGCGAGTTCCTGAAGTACGCGGTGGGCTGCGCGCTCCCGGCGGGGCAGTCGGTGGAGGTCTCCCTGGACGGCGAGACTCACGTCTTCGAGGGGGATGTCGGTCTTTCACCCGAGTGGGGCAGGGCGCACGGGCACTGCAACGCGCGATGCCAAGGGTGGGTGTCCGCCTGCATGCTGGCCAGGGTCAACCACCTCGGGGAGAGCCTCCCCATCTCGATGCGCGGCCAGAACAAGGCCCTTGAGCTGGAGCCCGCGGAGCAGGAGTCGTTCCCTCACCGGGAGGGGGCTTATTTCGGCGATCTCTTCGCGCCGCAGCAGCTCCGGTTCGCGTGCAGGTCGCCCGGGTCGACGCTCATCCGCCGCGTGTGCGGCGGGACGGGCGCGGACGCGGAGGGCTGCGTCGTCGAGGTCCTCGGCGAGTGCGACGATCACTGCGGCCTCCCGGCGTCGGACGGCAGCTTCCGGAACTGCTCCGGCGGCGACCATACGATTCCGACGACGGTGACGATCTTCCGGCAGTAGCGGGATCAGGTCCCTGCCGCGGGCGCCTCGTCGCCCCCGAACAGGACGCCGACGGGCAGCTCCACGGCCTCGAACGGCTCGGCGCGCACGCGGTCGCCGGGGCCGGCGGTGAGCGCAGCGAGGTAGCCGTCTGCCGTCCAGCGCAGCACGGTGAGGGTCTCGTTCTGCGGGTCGACGATCCAGTAATGGGTGATCTGGAACCGGTGATAGACGCGTAGCTTCTTGACCAGATCGTTGCTGGCGTTCGAGGCGGAGAGCACCTCGCAGACCCAGTCCGGCCTGCTCTTCACCGGCCGGCCGCTCGGGCGCTCGGGGGTGCGCTCGCGGCGCCAGCCGGCGACGTCGGGGCGGTAGACCTCATGCGGATCGAGCTCGATCTCGACCTCGGGGAGGATCCACCACCCTCCGGGATGACCGCCGCCCGGGCGGCGATGGAAGGGGCCGCGCAGGCGGGCGATCACCTCGCCCTGCGCGTCGCTGTGCTCTGCGCTCGGGGTCGCCTTCTCGACGATCGCGCCGTCGATGATCTCGGCGCGCACGTCAAGGGGCAGCCGCGCGAGATCTTCGGCGGTGGCGCGACCGAGCGGCGAAGCAGTTGCCATGCCGGAAAGTGTACCGCATCCGGCCGCGGGCCTCCCCGCGACGGCTCTCCGCTTTCGTACTACAGTCGCGCCGCCATGAACCGACGGCCGCCCGCCCTGCTCGCCTGTCTGCTCCTCGCCGCCTGCGCCTCCCCGGAACCCCGGCCGAAGGAGCCCCTCGGCCAGATCCCCGAGGCCACGACCACGGCGAAGCCCGAGTGGCTCCCCTTCCGCATCCGCGCCGGCAAGAGCGTCGCCGCCGATCCGCGCGAGAAGCACCTCGCCGACCTCCGGCAGCTCACCTTCGGCGGCGAGAACGCCGAGGCCTACTGGTCGCCCGACGGCAGGAAGCTCATCTTCCAGTCGACCCGCGACGGCGGCGCGTGCGACCAGCAGTACGTGATCGACCTGGAGGGCGGCGAGGTCCGCCGGGTCTCGAACGGCCAGGGCAAGACGACCTGCGGCTACTTCCTCTTCCCCGCGCCGCCGGCCCCGGCGCAGCCGCGCGTCCTCTTCGCCTCCACCCACGCCGCCGGCGAGGCGTGCCCGCCGAAGCCGGATCACTCGCAGGGCTACGTGTGGCCGCTCGACGAGTTCGACATCTACACCGCGAACGCCGACGGCTCGGATCTCCGCCCCCTCATCCAGGGGAAAGGCTACGACGCCGAGGCCACCGTCGCGTTCGACGGCTCGCGCCTCGTGTTCACGAGCACGCGCGACGGGGACATCGAGCTCTACACCGCGAAGCTCGACGGCTCCGACGTCCGGCGCATCACGAGCACGCCCGGCTACGACGGCGGCGCCTTCTTCTCGCCCGACTCGACCAAGCTCGTCTGGCGCGCGAGCCGCCCGACCGGCGCGGCGCTCGACGACTACCGCGCGCTGCTCGCCAAGGGGCTCGTCCGCCCGAGCGCCCTCGAGATCTTCGTCGCGGGCGCCGACGGGCAGAACCCGCGCGCGGTGACGAGGAACGGCCGCGCCAACTTCGCGCCCTACTTCCTGCCGGACTCGCGGCGGCTCGTCTTCGCCTCGGATTTCAGCACCCCGCAGGGGGCCCGCGGCATGCCGAACTTCGACCTCTACCTCGTCGACGCGGAGGGGCCCCCGGGGCCCGACGGCGTGCCGCCCGTCGAGCGCGTCACGTTCTACGAGGGCTTCGACAGCTTCCCGATGTTCTCGCCGACCGGCGAGCACGTCGTGTTCGCCTCGAACCGGTACGGCGCGAAGCCCGGCGAGACCAACCTGTTCGTGGCCCGCTGGGTCGAATGACCGCGCCGCCGCCGCGGCGCCGCGCGCCGCTCGCCCTGGCGTCGGCGTGCGCGCTCGCAGGCTGCTCCAGCGCCCCGGCGCAGCCGTCGCGCCCCGCCGCGGCCGTGCTCCCGCCGGCCGACATCGCGGGCGCCGCCTACGCGTCGCCCGCGCGCTGGAGCTACCACCCGGCGCCGCCCGAGGCCGCGGTCGCGTGGGCGCCGTCCACCGGCGGCGGCTGCGTCGTCGTGGCCCAGGGCGGCCAGCGCTGGACGGTGACGCCCGAGCCCCGGGCGGCCGCGGCAGCCGCGGCGGCGCGACCGGACGCCGCCGCGCCGCCGGGCGCCGCCGCGCAGCCCGTCCGGTGCGCGGGGCAGGGCAGGGCGAGCGCCGCGCCCGCGCCCGAGGAGCTCACCGCCATCGTGCGGCGCTCGCCGACCTCCTGGATGTTCGTCGGCGCGAGCGGGGCGATCTACGAGGCCTCCTCGCCGCTCGGCCCGTTCACGCGGACGCTGTCGCCGCCGGAGCCGCTCGTGCAGCTCGCGGGCGCCAGCGGCTCGCTGCTCGGGGTGACGCGGGCCGGCGGCGTGCTCCGCTGGCGCGAGGAGCTCGGGTGGAAGCCGGCCCTGCTCGACGGCGCCGCGGCGCAGGCCGGGTCCCCGACGCGCGCCTTCGGCGTCGCCATGGCCGAGGGCGGCCGCGCGCTCGCGCTCGCGCTGCCCGAGGCGTTGTTCGCCAGCGAGGACGGCGGCGCCACCTGGGCGCGCGCGCCGCTCCCGGCCATGGGCCTCTCGCGGGTCGGCGCCCTCGGCGGCGAGCTCCTCGCCGAGGGCCTCCTCGCGTCGGCGACCTGGGATCCGCGGCGCGCGCCCGCGTTCTCGCGCGGCGCGGCGACGCTCCCGCGCGCCGACGTCGAGCTCGCCATCGCGGCCCCGCGCGCGCCGTCCGCCGCCGCGGTGTGGCTCGGGCGGGCGGCGATCGCCGGCGATCGCTACGTCGAGGCGGTGCGCCCGGACGACGCCGGCGCGCCGTGGCGCCTCGCGAGCGGCCCCATCGACGGGCCGCTCAAGGAAGCGCCCCTTCCGGGCACGGGCGAGTGCGGGAGCATCAAGCTCGGCGCGAACGGCCGGCGGGTGGTCGCGGTGTGCGCCGAGCCGGACGGCGACCGCATCGTGGCGCGGGTGCTCCGCAGCGAGGACGGCGGCGGCGCGTGGTCGCCGGCGGCCACGCTGGAGACGGCGGACATCGACCAGGTCGGCGTCGCGGTGGCGCCCGAGGGCGCGGCGCTCGTCACCGGCGTCTGCAGGCCGAGCGACGGCGCCGACGGCTGCAAGCCGACCGCGCCGCTGCTCCTCACCCGCGACGGCGCCCGCGACGCGCGCGACGCCGTGACCCTCGCGGCGGCCCCCACGCTCAGCGCCCCCGCCGCGCTGCCCGCGTTCTCGGCGGACGGGCGCTCCGCCTACTTCCTCGGCTACCGCGGCAAGGACGAGCGCCTCGCGCTGTTCGTCTCGCACGACGGCGGCGAGACCTTCGCGCCGCGGTCGCTCGACGCGACCGCCGGGGCGCCGCCGGCGCCGCTGGGGGACGGCGTCGAGGACGAGGACGAGGACGCCGAGGGCGGCCCGGGCGAGGGCGCGTCGCCCGAGGGGCTCGAGATCGTCGAGGAGAGCGCGCTCCGCCCCGCGGACGACGGCGCCGTGGGCCTGCTGCTCTCGGATCGCGGCGCGCTCACGTACCTCACGGCGGACGAGGACGGCCGGGTGCTCACGGCGGCGGTCGCGCCGGCGGAGAGCGCGGCGCTCGCCGGCTTCGGGCGGCGCGTGGTCGCGCTGTCGACGCGGGCGTCGCGCGGGCGCGCGCGTGCCGACGGCGGCGGCGAGGACGTCGCGGCGCTCTGGGAGTCGCTCGACGGCGGCGTGACCTGGGCGGAGCTCCCGGAGATGCCGGCCCTCTCGCGCGAGCTCGCGCAGGCGCCGGTCGCCGTCGCCTGCGGCGCGAGCGGCTGCCTCTTCGGCGACGCCGCGACCCGCGTCGGCTGGGGCGGCCAGGCCGAGGGCGCGCCGCCGCGCGCGCCGGAGCCTCCGCCGCGCGCCCAGCCCGCCGTGCGCACGCCCATCGTCTGCGAGACGCTGCCGTCCTCGAAGTGGACGCGCATCGACAACGTCGACTCGAGCGGCCTCGGCCTGCCCGACGCCGACGAGCTCCTGCGCGGCCGGTCGGTCTGGTCGTTGCTCACGCGCGCTCCGAGCGGCGCCATCGACGTCGTCTCCGCGACGCTCCCCGAGTCCGGCGCCGGCGAGGCGCGCGTCGTCACGCGCTCGCTCTTGCCCGCGGCGCCGGCGGGGCTCGGGGGAGCGCGGGTGGCGACCAACCTCACCGCGCAGATGGAGGGCTACGCCGCGGCGCGCGTGCGGATCCCCGGCGGCGCGGCGAAGCCGGGCGCGCCGATGCGCAACGTCGAGGTCGCGTGGGAGAACTGGCTGGACGGCACCTCGGGCCGCGGCGTCATCCCCGACGCCGGCCCGTTCGAGCTCGGCGACGTGAAACCCGCGCCGGACGCCGCGCGAGCGACGCCTCCGGGCGCGCGCCCTCCGCCCGGCCAGCGCCGCGCGCCCGCGCCGCCCCCCGAGGATTTCTACGACCCCGCGCTCCTGTCGGTCTCGCTGCGCGGCATCTTCCTCCGCCCGCACTCCGGCAGCGCGCACTCGGCGCTCACGTTCTTCTACGAGCCGCCCGGCAAGCTCCAGCGCTTCGAGTTCCCGTCCTGGCCCGCGTCGGGCCTCCACGGCAGCCTCGACGTGCGGACCGACGCCGTCCTCGCGGACGGCCAGCCCGTCGGCGTGGGGATGGTCCGGCAGGCGTCGAACGGCCCGGTGACCGCGATGCTGCTCGCGCACCGCCCGGCCCCGGCGCCCTCCGCCGGCGCGCCCGCCCCGCCCGGCCCGGGCGCCGCGTGGTCGATCGAGGCCGTGACCGTCGCGCCCCCCGCGGGCCGCGATCGGCTCGTGCACACCGACTGGACCTACGCGGGCACGTCGATCGGCGTGACGACCCTGGTCGCCGATCCAGGGCATGCGAGCGCCTGGGCCCTCTTCCAACCGTTTCGCAAGGACGGAACGCTCGGCCCTGCGCGGCCGCTGCCGACGCCGTTCGATCTCGGCGACGCGCCGCGCCCGTGCTCTGCCGCCGATCGCGCCGCGACCGCGCGCCATGAAGCGCCGCTCTTCCTGGGCAGCGAGGCCCTGTTCCCTGGCGCGCGCCACCCCGTCGTCGTCACCGACGCCGCTGGCCCGTCGGGCGCGCCCGAGGTGATGGTGCTCCTGACCGCCTCCACGGTGCTCCACGGCACGCCGTCCGCGCCGTGCGTCGCCGGCTGGGACGCCCGCGCGATCGGGCGGGCTCCTCTCTCCGCGATCCTCCCCGGCGATCTCGCGCAGTCGTGGCTGTTCCGGGCGGCGGCGGGCTCGTCGGGCGCGGCCGGCGCGGCCATCGAGCTCCGCCGGATGGCCTGCCGCTTCGAGCCGGGGGCGAAGGTCCCGGAGGCGGTATGGAGCGAGCCGGCGCTCGACGGCTCGCCGCGCTCCGAGCGCTGAGCGACGGCCGAAAGCCGAGAAAAAGAACGGCTGAAACGCAGCAGAGGGTGCGATGAAACGCTCCTGGATCCCGGCTCGCGGTAACCTTCTAGCGGATCGCGTCTGCGCTTCGGCGCTTGCGTTCGTGGTCTGTGGGGCGATAGCCTGGCCTGCCTGAAAGGGAGGCGGCATGATCCGGAAGCGACGGCGGTTGGAGCTCAGGAAGACGCTGTTCCTGCTTCCGAACCTCATCACCCTCTCATCGATATTCTGCGGCTTCGACTCGATCCGGCGCTCGGCGACCGCGCAGTCGGAGGATGATTTCTACCGCGCCGCGCTGCTCATCGTCTTCGCGATGTTCTTCGACACGCTCGACGGGCGCGTCGCGCGGATGACGAAGACCCAGAGCGCCTTCGGCCTGCAGATCGACTCGCTGGCCGATATCGTCTCGTTCGGCGTGGCGCCGTCGATGCTCGTGTACCAGTGGACGCTGCACCGCTTCGATCTCGCGGGGCTGCTCGTGTCGTTCATCTTCACGGCGTGCGGCGCGATCCGGCTGGCGCGCTTCAACGTCCTCTCCATGGGCGAGACGGGCAAGCCCACGAAGCCGTCGAAGTACATCGTCGGCCTGCCGATCCCGGGCGCCGCGGGGATCCTGGTCTCGATCGTGGTGGCGAACCACGCGGCCGCCGGCGACATCGGCGGCGAGCGCTACGCGCCGGCGATCCTCGTGACCACGACGATCCTGTCGCTGCTGATGGTCTCGACGATCCGGTTCCGCTCCTTCAAGGATCTCCGGCTCAACGTCCGCACGGTGCTCTTCGTCGCGTTCGCCGTCGGCTCGAGCGCGGTGATCTCGACGCAGCTGCAGCCTGCGTTCGTGCTCGTGTGGCTGCTCGGCTTCTACGTGCTGCTCGGGATCTTCGAGTCGCTCTGGCACCTGCCGGCGCGCCTCCGCGGCCTGTCGCGGGACTCGGCGCCTCCGCCCCGGGTGCCCCCTCCGGCCTGACGCGGGGCCCGGCCGCTGGCCGACCCCTGGCCGCCGGCATCGCGGCCCAACCGCTCGGGCCGGTTTTTGAGTAGACTGCCCGCGATGAAGAACCGCGTGTTCTTTCCGCAGGCCGCGCTCGACGACTGGATCGCGAGCGACCGCGTCGATCTGAACAACGACGAGCTTCTGATCAAGACCGAGGGCCGCCGCTACAAGATCATCGAGGCGATCCGCGTGCTCCGCGAGGTGACGGGCGCGGCGGACGTCCACGAGGTCCTCGGCCGGGTCAAGACGCGCGCGTTCCTGCGAGAGCTCGGGGCGGAGATCCTCGAGGGGTCGATGATCATCGGCGACAACGCCTACGACGTGATCCCGGGGTTCATCGGCGCGCCGGTGGGCACGTTCGCCGAGCACCGCAAGGCCGCGCCCGCGTCGACCGCCACGAACAGCAGCCTGACCAGCGACGAGGAGCTCCTCGCCGCGTTCCTGACGAGCAAGATGTAGCGCCGCCGCACCGCGGCGCGGCGGTCCCCGGCCGGGCGCGACGGCGCCCCGTCGGGCGCGACGGCGCCGCAGCCGCCGGCGCCCCGGCGGACGCGGCGGCGCCCGGGCGCAGCGGGCATCCCCGGGCTCCCCCTCGAACCGGATCCTCGCGCTGTCGGGCCGGCTCCGACGAGGGTACGCCCCCGCCTTCGAGCGCGGCGGGCCATCCCCGGTAAGGCAGGCTATAACGGGGGCCATGCCCGAGGTCATCTCCGGGATCAGCTTCGCGCTCGCGCTCCTGTTCTACGGCGCCGCCAGCGCGCTCTTCTTCCTCGACGTCGCCCGCAGCCGCGCGCGGCTCCCCTCCACGGGGGAGCTCCCGGGCCTCCTCGGCGGCGGGGCGCACGCCCACGACCCCGCCGCGCGGCCGAGCGCCACCGCCGCCGCGTCCGCGTCTCGGCACGCGCCCCTGCTGCTCGGCCTGGGCGCCCTCGGGCACGCGACCTACGTCACGCTCGCCAGCTTCGTCGCGCGCGTCTGCCCGGTCCACTCGGTCCACTTCATGCTCTCGGTCGCGTCCCTCCTCGCGATCGCCGTGTACCTCGTCGCCCGCCGTCGCTTCCGCATCGACGCGCTCGGGCTCCTCATCGGGCCGCTCGGGCTCGCCTTCCTGCTCGGCACCTTCTTCCTCGGCAAGCCGCACCCCGAGCCGAAGCTCAGCCCGCTGTTCATCGCGGCCCACGTCATGGCGAACCTGCTCGGGATCGCCCTCTTCCTCCTCGCCGGCGCCGCCGCCGCGCTCTACCTCGTCCAGGAGAAGCGCCTCAAGCGGAAGCGGCACGTCGAGCGCATGGGCAGCCTCCCGCCGCTCGACACCCTCGATCGCGCCGTCCACCGGTTCCTGATCGCCGGCTTCCCCTTGCTGACGCTCGGCATCGTCACGGGGACGTACTGGGCGCACCGGCTCGAGATGGGCAACACCGAGGAGGTGATGCGCGCCATCTTCGGCTACGCCACCTGGCTCCTCATCGCGCTCGTGCTGCTCCTGCGCGCCGCCGCCGGCTGGCGCGGCCGCCGCGCGGCGTACGGCACCATCGCGGGGCTCGCCTGCGCCGCGGCGGTGCTCGTGATCTACCTCATCCGCCCCGCCGCGGGGCTCGGAGGCTAGCGCCCGTGATCTTCGTCGGGCTCTCCCACAAGACCGCGCCCATCGAGGTGCGCGAGCGGCTCGCGATCGGCCGCGATCGGCTCCCCGAGGTGCTCGGCCGCCTCACCGCGCACCCCGCCATCGGGGAGGCGCTCGTGCTCTCCACGTGCAACCGCGTCGAGGTCTACGCCTCGCCGCGGCAGCAGGCGCCCGGGCTGTCCCGCCCCGGCGGCGCCGCGCCGCCGTCCGACGAGGAGCTCGCGGCCGACAACGAGGCGCTGCGCGCCGCCGTCGGGGTCCTCGTCGGCCTCGGCGGCGACGGCGTCCGCGGCCACCTCGCCGGCCGCGTCGGCGGCGATGCCGTCCTCCACCTCTTCCGCGTCGCCGCGTCGCTCGACTCGATGGTCGTCGGCGAGCCGCAGATCCTCGGGCAGATGAAGGAGGCCATCGAGATCGCCCGCGGGGCGAAGACCCTCGGCGCGCGGCTCGGCCGCGCGGCCCACCGCGCGATCAAGGTCGGCAAGCGCGTGCGCACCGAGACGGCGATCGGCGCGGGCCAGGTCTCGGTCTCCAGCGTCGCCATCGATCTCGCCCGCCAGATCTTCGCGGATCTCGCCGGCCACACGGCGCTGCTCATCGGCGCCGGCGAGATGGCCGAGGCCGCCTCGAAGCTCCTCGTCCGCGCCGGCGCCCGCCTCGTCGTGGTCAACCGGAGCCTGGATCGCGCGGCCGCGCTCGCGCGCGAGGTCGGCGGCGAGCCCCGCCCCTGGGCCGAGCTCGAGCGCGCCGTCATCGACGCCGACATCGTGATCTCGTCGACCTCGAGCCCGAGCTACGTGGTCACGCTCGACCTCGTCCGCCGGGCCCGCAAGGCCAGGAAGGGCCGGAGCCTGTTCCTCATCGACATCGCGGTCCCGCGCGACATCGACCCCGCCGTCAACAAGCTCGACAGCGTCTACCTCTACGACGTCGACGATCTCTCGCAGATCGTGGCGCAGTCGGTCGAGGGGCGCGCCGCCGAGGCGGCGCGGGCCGAGGCGATCGTCGCGGACGAGGCGCACGCCTTCGAGACGTGGACGCTCGAGCGCGCCCTCACGCCCACGATCGTGGGGCTCAGGGCCCGCACGCGCTCCATCCTCGCGGCCGAGGTCGAGCGCAGCCTCGCCGGCAAGCTCCGGCACCTCGGCCCGGCCGAGCGCCAGGCGCTCGCGCTGATGGTCGACGCCGCCACCAACAAGCTGCTCCACGTGCCCACCACCCGCCTCCGCGCCATGGCCACGGATCCCCGCGTCGCCGAGCACGTCGACTCGCTCCGCGAGCTCTTCGACATCGACGGCGCGCCGGAGGGCGGCGCCGCCGCCGTGCTCGCCGAGGGGGAGCTGCGCGGCGCCGCGGAGGGCCCTCCCACGCCGCGGTCCGCCCGCGGGGCAGCGCCGCCGCCCTCCGGCGCGCGCGGCGCCTCGCTGCGGCAGGCCGACCCGCGCCCTCAGGTCGCGGACGACGACGGCCGCTACGCCCGGCAGCCCAGCGCGCGCCCCCAGCCCGCCGAGGCCGGCGTCCTGGCCGTCGCGAATCCGGCCGCGGCCGTGCGCGCAGCTGGGTTAAAGGGAGCGTGACCCCCATGGAGCTCACCCTCGCCACGCGCCGCTCGGCGCTCGCCCTCGCCCAGTCCCGCGCCTTCGCCCGTTCCCTCGAGGCGGCGGTGCCCGATCTCTCCCTCCGCGAGCTCGAGGTGGTGACCTCGGGCGACAAGACGCAGGATCGCTCGCTCCAGGACATCGGCGGCAAGGGGCTGTTCATCAAGGAGCTCGAGGAGGCGCTGCTCGACCGGCGCGCCGATTTCGCGGTCCACTCGATCAAGGACGTCCCCGCCGAGATCGCCCCGGCGCTGTGCCTCGCCTGCATCCCCGCGCGGGAGGATCCTCGCGACGTGATCGTCACCCGGAGCGGCGCCCCGCTCGCGGAGCTGCCGGCGGGCGCCCGGGTCGGCACCTCGAGCCTCCGCCGGGCGGTCGCGCTGCGCGAGGCGCGCCCGGATCTCGCGATCGAGCCGGTCCGCGGCAACGTCGACACGCGCCTCCGCAAGGTGTTCGACGGGTCGTTCGACGCGGTGGTGCTGGCGCTCGCCGGCCTGAAGCGGCTCGGCCTCGCCGATCGCGCCACCGAGGTCCTGTCGCCCGAGGTGTCGTTGCCGGCGATCGGCCAGGGGGCGCTCGGCATCGAGTGCCGCGCCGAGGACGCCGGCGTGCGCGGCGTCCTCTCGGCGCTCGCGGACCGCGAGACCACCGTCTGCGTCACGGCGGAGCGGGCCGTGATGGCGGCCGTGGAAGGCAGCTGCCGGACGCCGGTGGCCGCCTACGCGGTGCGGGACGGCGGCGCGCTCTGGCTGCGGGCGCTCCTCGCCGAGCCCGACGGCTCCCGGTTGCGGAGGGCCGAGCGGCGCGTCGCGTGGCCCGGCGACGAGCGCGAGGCCGCGCGCCTGGGGGAGGACCTCGGGAGGGAGCTCAAGAACGGCTGAGGCGGACGAACCGACGCCGAAGCTCCAATTCCCGGGCGATTTCAATCGGGAATTGCTGTGACGGGGCGTCGGCGAATCGATAGCTTGAACGAATGAAGTTCAAGGACGGCAAAGCCAAAGCCAAGTCGAGCACGGGGCCGGACGCGCAGAAAAAGGCGCAGCGCAAAGGCGCGTCGGAGGCGTCACGGGGAGGGGAAATCGCCCGTGTCGAGCGGATGCTGCGGCTCCGGCGTCCCCTGACCGACGTGCAGCGCGCCGCGTTCCGGAGCCGGTTCTCGGACGCGCAGTGCGACGAGCTCGGCGGCCGCGCGAAGAGCGGACCGGTGCTCCGCGAAGCGCTCGACTGGGCCGCGCGGATCCAGAAGACGCTCGAGGGCCCCCACGAGGGGCTGCGGTACTCCGGAGAGCGGTTCACCTGGCTGCTCGAGTGCCTCCTCGCGCTCGCGAAGGAGCGCGCGCTGTACAAGAGCGCGCAGGGCTCTCCCGACGGCGCGCGCTGCCTCGGAGAGCGGGCGCGGGCGGCGTCGCTGGAGCTCCGCGACGACCTCCTCGGCCTGCTCGCCGAGCTGGCCGGCGGGGTGGAGGCCGAGGTCGATGCGCTCGCGAAGGCGCAGGGGACGGCCGCCGACGATCGCGAGCTCGCCGCGTCGCTGCGCGCGCTGGCGGGGCTCGCGGAGGACTGGCTGCGCCGAGGGGGCGACGTGGAGCGCGCGCTCGTCGCGTCGGCGGGCCTCACCCAGGCCCACGCGCAGGCCGCCTGGCGGTCCGCCGACGAGCTCGAGCGCGCCGCCGCGGACGTCGCCCGGGCCGCGGGCGAGGGCGGCGAGGGCGCCGCGGTCGCGAGCGGCGGCGCCGCGCCGGGCGAGGGCGGGGAGGGGGGCGGGGGCGAGCGCGACGCGACGGCGCTGGCGCGCGCCGAGGGGCGCCTCCTGCGGGAGATGGCGGTCGCGATGCGCAGCTTCTCGGAGGCGCGCCGCAAGAACCGCGCGATCCGCAAGCTCGTCCCCGGACCTGCGACGCGCGGCGTGCTCAAGCCCCGCAAGGCGCGGGCGCCTGCGCCGGAAGAACCGACCTCCGAGCCGGGGGCGCAGCCGTCCGAGCCGGGGGCGCAGCCGTCCGAGCCGGAGGCGCAGCCGTCCGAGCCGGAGGGGACGTCGCTGGCCCAGCCTGCGCCGGATCACGACGCCGCGCACCACGCCTCGATGAACGGCCAAGCCTGACCGCCGGCGCGCCCGGGCGAGCCGCCGGCCCGCTGTGCTCCGCCCGGCGCTTCCCGCGCGGCGCTCCGCCCCGCGCTTCCCGCGCCGGCGCGCCCGTGCGAGATCGCGCCTGCCGGCGATCTCCCGCCGGCCAGCGCTCATGCCGGGCTACGTCGCCCTCGTCCTCCACGCCCACCTGCCGTACGTGCGCCACCCCGAGCACGCGCGCTCGCTGGAGGAGCGCTGGCTCTTCGAGGCGCTCTGGGAATGCTACCTCCCGTTGCTCGGGGTCCTCGATCGCCTCGCCGCCGATCGCGTCGTCGCCCCGCTGACCCTCTCCGTCTCGCCGCCGCTCCTCGCGATGCTGCGCGACGAGCTGCTCCTCCGCCGGTTCGAGGATCACCTCCGCCGGCACGCCGCGCTCGCCGCCCGGGTCGAGGCCCGCTTCGCCGGCAGCGGCTTCGCGGCGGCCGCCGCGTTCTACCGCGCGCGGCTCGCCGGCGCGGCGAGCGCCTGGGCGGCGCTGGGCGGCGACGTCCCCGGCGCCCTCCTGCGCCACGCCGCGGCGGGCCGCGTCGAGCTCCTCACCACCGCCGCGACGCACGCGTACCTGCCCGGCCTGCTCCCCACGCCGGCGTCGATCCGGGCGCAGATCCGGCTCGGCCGCCGCGCCTTCGCGGCCCTCGCGGGCGCGCCCGAGCCGCGCGGCTTCTGGCTGCCCGAGTGCGCTTACGCGCCCGGCATCGACGCCGATCTCGCGGCGGCCGGCGTCCGCTTCACGGTGCTCGACGCCCACGCCCTCGCGCTCGCCGCGCCGGCGCCGTCCGCCGGCGCGTCCGTCCCCGTGCGCTCGCCGGCCGGCGTCGCGTGCTTCGCGCGCGATCGCGACAGCGCGCGCGAAGTCTGGTCGCGCGACGCCGGCTACCCGGGCCACCCGGTCTACCGCGAGTTCTACCGCGACGTCGGGCTCGACCTGCCCGAGCGCGAGCTCGACGGGGAGATCGGCCCCGGCGGCGCCCGGCTCATGACCGGCCTCAAGCTCCACCGCGTGACCGGTCCCGGCCCCGACAAGGCGCCCTACGACCCGGCCCGCGCGTCCGCGCAGGCGCGCGCCCACGCCGCGGCGTTCGTGGCCCGCCGCGAGGCCGCGCTCGCGTCGATCCGCGGCGCGCCGTTGGCCGGCGCGCCGTTGGCCGGCGCGCCGGGCCGCGGCGCGTCGGCCCCGCCCATCCTCGTGGCCCCGTACGACGCCGAGCTCTTCGGCCACTTCTGGCTCGAAGAGCCCGAGTTCCTCGAGCACGCCCTGCGCGGCCTCGCCGCCTCGGATCGCGCCGTCCCCATCGCGCTCGGCGCGTACCTCGAGCGCCACCCGCCGGCGGAGGTCGTCGCGCCCGCTGCCTCCACGTGGGGCGAAGGCGGCTACGGCGCGTACTGGACGGGCCCGAGCGCGGCGCGCCTGTGGCGGCACGCCCATCACGCCGAGCGCGCGGTGCTGGGGGCGCTCTCGCGTCGCCGTGGCGCGGGCGGCCTGCCCGGCCGCGCGCTCGACCAGGCGATCCGCGAGCTCCTCCTCCTCCAGTCGAGCGACTGGGCGTTCATGATGTCCGCCGGCGACATGGTCCCTTACGCGGAGGCGCGCACGCGCGCCCACGCGGCCCGCGCTCGCCGCCTCGCGGGCCTCGCCCAGGAGCCCTCGGCCGCTCCCGCCGACGTCGCCTGGCTCGACGCGCTCTGTGCGCTCGACCCGTTCCTCGCCGAGCTCTCGGGCCCTGCGCTCCAGGACGCCTTCGACCCGTGGCGATGAGAGGCGTCTCCATGGCGCTGCCCCGTCCCCGGACATCTCCGGAGATCGGGAGCTGAACCGCTTTCAACCTCGCGAAGGCACACACACGGGAATGCGCCTTTGCTGAAATATTCTATAGAGGAATTCGCCGCGACCGCTGGCGGCCTGCTCCGAAGCGCAGCACCTTTGCGCCGCGGATGCCACGGAGGCCGCGGCCGCGGCGCGCGACGTTGGAGGAGGGCGCATTCGCGCGGCGGCTCACCGCTCCGGCGCCGCCTTTCCGGAGGATGACCGGCGATTCACCGCTCCGTTTCATTGTCGATCGCCGGCCGGCGCAACCCCGAGCGCGGCGCGCAGCACGTTTTTCTCGGCATGGCGGCATAAAGTGCGAGAGGGACGGAGACATCGCCGGATCACCCCCTTGATGACCGGCCGGTCAGGACCCTACTGTGGTGCCCGCCAGCTTTGCTCCTGGACCGCACCGGCAGGCGCTGGCAAAGAACCGGGCGGACTCCCCATGACACATCCTCCTTGCGGACCCGAGCGCCGTATCGCTCGACGGGTTTTCGGCGCTCGTAGCGCCGCCTCGAACCACTCCCGCGCCGCCGTCGTCGCGGCGCTCCTCGCCGCGCTCGCGGCGACCACGCTGACCGCCTGCAAGCGCCCGGAAGCGGAGGCGAAGCCCGCGCCCGCGCGCGACACCGCCGCGCCTCGCGAGAAGCCCGCCGTGCGCTTCGGGAAGGTGACCGCGCGCCCGCTCCCGCAGACGCTCGACATCAGCGGCACGCTCGTCGCCGACGAGACGAGCGAGGTGGCGACGCAGGTCGCCGGCTCGGTCGTGAGCGTCGAGGTCGACGTGGGCTCCCGGGTCAAGAAGGGCGACGCGCTCGTCGTGCTCGACGCGCGCAACCTGGCGCTCCAGTCGCAGGCGGCCTCCGCCGCCGTGGCGCAGGCCCGGGCCAAGCTCGCGCTGCAGCAGGGCGCGTCGCCGAAGGACATCGATCCCGACCAGGTGCCGGAGGTCCGGGCCGCGAAGCAGAGCATGGAGCTCGCGAAGGCCGAGGCCGACCGCGTGAAGCAGCTCTTCGACCAGGGCGCCGTCGCCCAGTCGACCTGGGACGCGGCGCGCACGCAGGCGCAGAACGCGACCGCGCAGTACGAGGCCGCGGTCAACGGCATCCGCGCGACCGTCGCCGCGCTCTCGTCGGCGCAGGCGCAGGCGGGGCTCGCCTCGAAGTCGGTGGCCGACACGACGGTGCGGGCGCCGTTCGACGGCGCCGTCGCCGAGAAGCGGATCAGCGTCGGCGAGTTCGCGAGCCCGGGCCGCGTGGTGGCGGTCGTGGTCCGCGACAACCCGCTGCGGCTCCGCATCGACGTGCCCGAGGCGGACATCGCGAGCATCGAGGTCGGCAAGCCGGTCCGCATCTCGGTCGCCGCCTTCCCCGATCGCACGTTCCCGGGCGTCGTGAAGCGCATCGGCGCGAGCCTCAAGGCCTCCTCGCGCACGCTGCCCGTCGAGGCCGAGTTCGACAACAGCGAGGGGAAGCTCCGGCCCGGCCTCTTCGCGCAGGGTCAGCTGGCGCTGACCGGCGAGTCAAAAACGGCGCTCCTCGTGCCCGAGGCGGCGGTCGGCACCTCCGGGACGAGCGCGCGCGTGTTCGTGAGGTCCGGCGATCGCGTGACGGAGCGGCTGGTCAAGACCGGCCGCAAGGTCGACGGACTCGTCGAGGTGATCGGCCCGGTCGCCGATGGGGAAGAGGTCGCGATCGACAAGGTGAGCGAGCTGGCGGACGGCATCGAGATCGCGGCGGCGCAGTGAGCCGAGCGCGCTGCGCGTCTCATTACTGAAGAAAGGTAGCGACCATGCAATGGCTCGCGGCAATCTGCATCCGTAGGCCGGTGTTCGCGTCGGTGATCGTCCTGCTCCTGACGGTGCTCGGGGCGTTCTCCTACTTCGGCCTCGGCGTGGACCGGTTCCCCAAGGTCGAGTTCCCGTTCATCGTCGTGACGACGGTCCTCCCCGGCGCGGCGCCCGAGGAGGTGGAGACGGAGATCTCCGACAAGATCGAGTCCGCGGTCAACACGATCAGCGGCATCGACGAGCTGCGCTCCGCGTCGGTCGAGGGGCTCAGCCAGGTCATGATCTCCTTCCAGCTCGAGAAGGACGTCGACGTGGCCGCGCAGGAGGTGCGCGACAAGGTCGAGGGCATCCTCGCGGAGCTCCCCGAGGGCATCGATCCGCCGATCGTGGGCAAGCTGGATCCGGACGCCGCCCCGATCCTCACGCTCGCCGTCTCCTCGCCGAAGGCGGACGTCCGCGAGGTGACCGAGTTCGCCGACAAGACGCTGCGGCGCGAGCTGGAGTCGCTCGCCGGCGTCGGCCAGGTGCTGGTCATCGGCGGCCGCAGCCGCCAGATCAACATCTGGATCGATCCGGAGAAGCTCGAGAAGTACTCGCTGACGGGCGGCGTGGTGGCCCAGGCGCTGGCGAGCCAGAACGTCGAGATCCCCGCCGGCCGCATCGAGCAAGGGGGCAGGGCGCTCACCCTGCGGACGCGCGGCCGCGTGCAGTCGGTCGAGCAGATGGCGGACATCGTGCTCGCGAACCGCGACGGCTACTCCGTCCGGCTCGGCGACGTCGCCGAGGTCCAGGACGGCATGGCAGAGCCGGAGTCCGCCGGCTTCCGCGGGCTCGACCCCGCCGTGCTCCTCAGCATCCGCAAGCAGAGCGGGACGAACACCGTCGAGGTCATCGACGGCCTGAAGGCGCGGATCAGCGACGTCGAGAAGCGCCTCCCCCCGGGCTACCAGATCGTCATCGCCCGCGATCAGTCGGAGTTCATCAAGAACTCGGTCAACGCCGTCAAGGAGCACCTCGTGCTCGGCGCGCTGCTCGCCGCGATCATCGTCGCGCTGTTCCTCGCGAACGCGCGCAGCACGGTCATCTCCGCGATCGCGATCCCGACGAGCATCATCTCCACGTTCGCCCTGATGAGGGTGGCGGGCTTCACGCTCAACGGCATCACGCTCCTCGCCCTGACGCTGGCGGTCGGCATCGTGATCGACGACGCCATCGTCGTCCTCGAGAACTGCTACCGCTGGATCGAGGAGAAGGGCGCGAGCCCGTGGGAGGCGGCGCTCCAGGGCACGCGGGAGATCGGCCCCGCGGTGCTCGCGACGACGCTCTCGCTGGTCGCGGTGTTCCTCCCGGTCGCGTTCATGAGCGGCATCGTCGGCCGCTTCCTGAACTCGTTCGGCCTCACCATGGCGTTCTCGATCCTGGTCTCGCTGATCGTGAGCTTCACGCTGACGCCGATGCTGTCGGCGCGGTGGCTGAAGAAGCCGGACAAGGGCGGCTCCCACAGCTCCAAGGAGTCGCGCTTCTACGGGCCGATCGAGCGCGGCTACATGTCGCTCCTCCGCTGGTCGATGGCGCACCGCTGGGTCATCGTGCTCGCCTCGGTCCTGGCCCTGTTCTCGATCCCGGTCCTCGGGGGCCTCGCGAAGTTCAACTTCCTCCCGGTCGAGGACGAGTCGCAGTTCCAGGTCACCCTGCGCGCGCCCGAGGGCGTGAGCCTCGACGGGACGCGCGTCATCGCCACGCGGCTCGCCTCGGACATCGAGAAGCTCCCGGGCGTGAGCTACACGCTGACGACGATCGGCGACGATCCGCAGAAGACGCCCAACCTCGCCACCATCTACGTGAAGCTCAAGCCCACGAGCGAGCGCGAGCTGTCGCAGCAGGACCTCATCGACCGGGCCCGGCGCGAGCTCCAGCCGAAGTTCGACGCGGAGAGGCTCCGGGCGAGCATCGGCGTCGTGCCCGCGTTCTCCGGCGGCCAGAGCGCGCAGATCGCGTACCAGGTGCAGGGCCCCGACCTCCAGAAGATCGGCCAGTACTCCGACGCGCTGCTCCAGAAGCTCAAGGCGATGCCGGGCGTCGTCGATCCGGACACGTCGCTGCTCGTCGGCAAGCCGGAGATCCGCGTGAACATCGATCGCAAGAAGGCCGCCGATCTCGGCGTCCAGGTCGGCGACGTGGCCAGCACGCTGCGCCTCCTGGTCGGCGGGTACAAGGTGTCGACCTACAACGAGGGCGGGGAGCAGTACGAGGTGCGCGCGCGCGCGCTGCCGAGCTTCCGCTCGGACAAGGAGGGCCTCGCGAAGATCACGGTGCCGTCGACCAAGCTCGGCGCGGTCACGCTCGACAACGTGGTCACGTTCGCCGAGGGGACGGGCCCGTCGCGCATCGAGCGGTACAACCGCCAGCGGCAGGTCATGCTGACGGCCAACCTCGAGGCGGGCTACTCGCAGCAGACGGTCGTACAGGAGCTCGACAAGGCGGTGGCGCAGCTGAACCTGGCGCCCGGCTACTCCGCCGGCCCCGTCGGCGCGTCGAAGGAGCTCGCCAAGATGATGAAGAGCTTCCTCGTCGCGCTGCTCCTGTCGTTCGTCTTCATGTACCTCGTGCTCGCGGCGCAGTTCGAGTCGTGGCTGCACCCGATCACGATCCTCCTGTCGCTGCCGCTGACGGTGCCGTTCGCGTTCATCTCGGTCATCATCTTCCGGCAGTCGCTCAACATCTTCTCGCTGCTCGGCATCGTCGTGCTGTTCGGCGTCGTGAAGAAGAACTCGATCCTCCAGATCGATCACACGATCAAGCTGCGCGAGCACGGCTTGCCGCGCGCGCAGGCGATCCTCGAGGCGAACCGCGACCGGCTCCGGCCCATCCTGATGACCACGCTCGCGTTCGTGGCCGGCATGATCCCGCTCGTCGCCTCGAGCGGCGCGGGCTCGGGGACCAACCGCGCGACCGGGTTCGTGATCATCGGCGGGCAGACGATGGCGCTGCTCCTGACGCTGCTCGCGACCCCGGTCGCCTACTCGCTCTTCGACGACGTCTCGTCGTGGCTGAAGCGGGTCCTGCCCTTCATGCGGGGCGGCGACGATCCGGGAGCGCCTCGCGGGGAGGGGGAGGGCGGCGTCGCTCCGGCGGGCGACGGGGTCGTCGCGGCGGGCCATCACGGCGCCGCGGCGCGCGCCGTGATCGCGCACGAGGGCGGCCGGCCGGCGGGGGCGCACCTCGACTAGCCACGCTGCCTGGCGGCGCTCGGGGGCCGCGGCGCGCCACGCCCGGCCCCCGTCGCTGCCTCGACGCGGCGCCGCCACCCCGCGCGGCGCTCACCGCGACGCGCCGGTCACTGCGTGTCGCCGTGCACCTTGCGCAGGATCACATCCAGGAGACCGTCGAACGCGTCGCGCATCGCCCAGGCCTGCGCGGCGTTGTCGTCGAGCCCGGCGGCCTTGCGACGGCCCTCGGCGAGCGCCTGCCTCGGGCCCCGGCACGAGGGGCCGAGCCGGCGCTCCATGTCGAGCGAGGCGCCCTCGTAGATGTGATAGCAGGACGCGAAATCCCCCTGGTTGTAGAGGGGCGAGCCGACCTGGATGGCGCCGTCCATCGTCCGCGCCAAGACGAGGAGATCCCCCTCGGTGCAGCCGCGGAGGATCGCGAGCGCGTGGTGGGGCACCGAGCGCTTGACCGCCGGCAGCGCCTGCTCCTCGTCGGCCGTCTCGGCCGCGAAGGTCGAGAGCGGCACCGGGTCGGGGCGCACGAGCAGCCGCTTGAGGTAGTCGGCGGGCACGCCGAAGTTGAGGTTCTGCCCCTGCGTCGCCACCGCGGCGGCGACGCCGATCACCTCGCCGCGCTCGTTGAACAGCGGCCCGCCCGAGGAGCCCGGCGCGATCGGCGCGGAGATCTGCAGCAGCGTCAGCGCGGGATCGACCACGCGGACCGCGCTCACGAGGCCGTTCGACACGGTGTCGGCCAGGCCGAGCGGATGCCCGATCGCGACCACGGGATCGCCCGGGCGCACCGCGCGGCTGTCGCCCAGGGGCAGCAGCGGGAGCTTCCGCGGCGCGTGGATCCGGACGATCGCGAGATCCCGGTCCTCGTCGAACGCGAGCACCTCGAGCACCGGGTGCTCGCTCTGGTCCCAGAGGACGACCTTGAGATCCGGGATCCCGGCGATGACGTGGAAGTTCGTCGCGATCCAGCCGTCCTCGCGGACGAGGAAGCCCGCCCCCAGCGAGCCGTCGCCGCGGATCGTGACGACCGCCGGCGTGGCGCGCGCCGCGATCTGGGCCGGCGTCATCGCGGCCGACGGGGGCGCCGAGCTCGCCGGGTGGCCTGCGGAGCCGGCGCAGCCGAGCGCCGCGAGGGCCGCCGCGGCGAGGAGCCCGGAGAGGCGCGGCCAGCGGGGCCGCCGCGGCGGCCGGGAACGCGAGGGAAGGGCGGCGCTCGGGCGCCGGTCGTCGTCGTGGAGCTCGCCTTTCAGGCTGCGATGGTTCATGTCGCTCCCCGGGGCCGCCCCGTGAACGGCCTCTCTCCGCAAGCGTAACGAAGACCCGACGGGTCGTCTCGCGTGCACGAAGAAATTCCGGGCGCGGCCGCCTATGCTGTCGCGGTGAGCCAACACCACGACGCGCGCGATCCGATCTTCGCCCTCAGCGACGAGTTCGTCGAAACCTTCGCCGCACAATGTCCTGCCCACGCCACCCTGGCGGGCATCCCGTGCGACGACGGCGCCTGGAACGACTGGAGCCCGAGCGGCGCCGCCTCATGGGCCTCGACCGTCGCGTCCTTCCAGGAGAGGCTCCGGGCGCTGCCGCCGCCTGGTCGCGGGCCGGAGGCGCGGTGGGACCGCCTCGCACGCCGTGTGATGGCCGATCACCTGGACGAGCGGCTCGACGATTTCCGTCACGGCGAGCACCTGCGCGACCTCAACAACATCGAGTCGGCGTTCCAGCACCTCCGGGTGGTCTTCGACCTCATGGACGTGCGCAGCGCGGCCGGCTGGGACGCCATCGCGTCGCGCCTGGAGGGGCTCCCGCGGGCCTTCGACAGCTACCGGACGTCGCTGGAGGAGGGGCGCCGGACAGGCCAGGTCGTCGCGCGCCGCCAGGTGCGCGCCGTCATCGAGCAGGCGCGCTACCAGGTCGGCGAGGCGTCGTTCTTCCTCACGCTGCCCGTCGCCTACGAGGCGTCCGGCTGCGCCACGGACGCCGGCCGCGCGCGCCTCGCCGCCGGCGTGGACCGGGCGCGCGCCGCGTTCGGCGCGTTCGCCGATCATCTGGAGCAGACGTACCTGCCGAGCGCGCGCGCCGCGGACGCCGTGGGCGAGGAGCGTTATCTGCGCATGGCGCGACGCTTCCTCGGCGCGACCATCGATCCGATCGAGACCTACGCCTGGGGGTGGTCCGAGGTGCACGACATCGAGGCCCGGATGGCGCGCCTCGCCGGCGAGATCCTCCCCGGCGCGTCGCTGCCCGACGTGATCGAGGTGCTCATGACCGATCCCGCCCGGTGCGCGCACGGCGCCGACGAGTTCCTCCGCCTCATGTCCGAGCGCCAGCGGAAGGCGCTCGCCGAGCTCGACGGCGTGCATTTCGACATCCCCGATCCCATCCGCCACATCGAGGTGAAGCTGGCGCCGCCGGGCGGCGCGCTCGGCGCGTACTACATGCCCCCGAGCGACGGCTTCAAGCGGCCCGGCACCGTCTGGTACGCCGCCGGCGACAAGCAGCAGTTCCCGCTCTACGAGGAGATCACCACGGCGTACCACGAGGGATTCCCCGGCCATCACCTGCAGTGCGCGCTCCAGGTGCACCTCGAGGACCGGCTGAGCCGGCTCCACCGCTTCCTGGTGACGTGCTCCGGCTTCGCCGAGGGGTGGGCGCTCTACGCCGAGCAGCTGATGTACGAGCTCGGCTATTTCGAGCGCCCCGACTACGTGCTCGGGATGCTCGCGGGCAAGCTCACGCGCGCCTACCGCGTCGTCCTCGACATCGGCATGCACCTCGAGCTGCCGATCCCCCAGCACGCCCCGCTCCACGCCGGGGAGCCGTGGCGCTACGAGACCGCGGTCGAGTACCTCCACCGCCGCGCCTTCCTCACGCTGGATCACGCGCACAGCGAGGCGACGCGCTACCTCGGCTGGCCGGGGCAGGCGATCTCGTACAAGGTCGGCGAGCGGGTCGTCCTGGAGCTGCGCGAGGAGCTGCGGCGCCGGCAGGGCGAGGCCTTCGATCTCAAGGCGTTTCACGCCAAGGTGATCGGCTCTGGCTCGGTCGGGCTCGACCACCTGCGCGAGATCGTCATCGAGGGCGCGGAGGACGGGGCGCTGCGCTGAGAGCGCGCCCGCGAGGCGGGGACGCCGCCGGTGCGGGCGCGGGGCGACAACCGGCGCGCCTCGCTCCCGAGCGCCTCCGGGCCCCCTGGCACGGTCCTTTCTTTACCTCGCTCCCGAGCGCCTCTCCGCGTCTGGCGGCTGATTCCAGGCGTCTCGCTGGCATTCTTTGGCACAGGAGCGAATCCCATGACAGCTCATCGTCTTCCTTGGTTCCACATCAGCGGCCTGCTCTCGGTGGCCGTCGCCCTCGCGTCGGCGGGCGCGCTCGCGGGCTGCCACATCAACGTCGTGGATGGCGGGACCCCCTGCGACGTGGACGGCACCGTCTACAGCCCCGGCGACTCGTTCCTGGACAAGGACGGCTGCAACACCTGCGTTTGCTCGGACGACGGGACCATCGCCTGCACCCGCAAGGCGTGCGTGCCCGGCTGTACGTACGACGGCGTGAACCACGCCCCCGGCGACTCCTTCCGCGCCTCGGACGGCTGCAACGCGTGCATCTGCGACCCCTCGGGCAGCGGCAACGTCGAGTGCTCCACCATCGCGTGTGAAGGGTGCGCGCCGGGCGAGGAGCTCCCGATGGACGACGGCTGCAACACCTGCAGGTGCGACGCCGACGGCATCGCCGTCTGCACGGCCGTCCTCTGCTACGACGGCTGCTTCTACGAGGGCTCGATCTACGAGGTGGGGGAGGCGTTCCCGTCCATCGACGGCTGCAACACCTGCACGTGCGCGGCCGACGGCAGCGTCGCGTGCACCGAGCGCGCCTGCGCGTGCGACCCGGAGGCCGAGTGGTGGCGCAGCTACGCGGGCGACAGCCCGGAGACGTGCCAGCTCATCGACTTCGTCTGCCCCGACACCACGGCCTACTTCCAGAACGCGTGCGGCTGCGGCTGCGAGCAGGACGCGAGCTGCCCGCCGTCCTTCAACTGCATGCCGCCCGAGCCGTGCGACGTCGAGGCGATCCAGGAGCGCTGCCCCTACTCGGAGATCGTGTTCTGATCGCCGGCCAGCGCGCCCGCGCCTGCCTCCGGGCGCCGGGCGCGCCTCGCTCGCCCGCCTCCCGGCTCGACGCGCGGCCGCGCGCGTGCCAATCGAGGCGGGTGAGCTCTCCCCCGGCGAGCGAGATCCCCGAGGCGCGGCCGAGCGGCTCGGACCTGTGCACCGCGTGCGGCCTGTGCTGCACGGGGCTGCTCTTCGACGTCGCGCCGCTCGAGGAGGACGAGCTCCCGCTCGCCGAGAAGCTGCGCCTGCCGCTCGCGTGCAACCAGTACCACGACGCCTTCAGGCTGCCGTGCCCGTGCCACCGCGACCGGAAGTGCACCGTCTACGAGACGCGCTTCTCCGTGTGCAGCAGCTACGAGTGCGGCCTGCTCCGGCGCTGCAAGGCGGGCGAGGTGCCGCTCGACGAGGCGCTCTCCCGCGTCGAGCGCGTGCTCCGCTTGACGGACGCCGTGCGCCGGCGCGTGCCCCCGCTGGAGCCGCCGCGCCCGCTCTGGGACGAGGCCCGCGAGCACCTCCGCCGGCGCGACGCCGAGGACGCGTCGCCGGCGTGGCGCAGCGAGCGGGAGTCGCTCGTCGCCGCGCTCGCCGAGCTCAGGGCCGCTTGCAGGGAAGGGCTCGATCCGTAGCGCCGGCGGCGCCGGAGACGCCGCCATCCCAGCGGAGAGCGGGATCGGGCTCCCCGGGGCTCGCGCTGGATCGAACCGCCGATCTGCAGAGTTGCTCCGGGGAGATCTCGCTTCGCCGCGCGCTCGCGAAGAGCGCCGGGGCCCGCGATCGGGATCGCGGCGACTCCCGCGCTGCGCCCTGGTCGAGCGCGGTTCGTCCACGACTTCGCGCGTCGCGGGCGCGACCCGGCGGGCTCGTCCGGCCTCCCGGTGGCCAACGCCGCGCCGTATATACGATCGATGGAACCGAAGATCCGCCGACTGACCAACAAGTATTCCGCCATCACCGCGGTGACGAGCTTCGTCACGCAGCCCATTCCCGGCGCAGACGAGCTGATCGTGGTTCCCATCCATTACTGGTTTTCCGCGTCGCTGACGCGGGCGCGGGGCGTGCCGCTCCTCGGGGCTCCGTGGCTTCAGGTGAGCAAGATCATCTGGGGCGGAGCCGCTGTGCGGCTCTTCGCCAACTTCACGCTCGGCCTCGTCCCGGTCGCCGGTCTCTTCTCCAACGCGATCACCGCCGTCGCGCTGACCGAGCTCCTGGGCCGTTACCTCGACAGCGCGCTGAGCAGCCCGGCGGCGCCTCCCTCGATCTCCCTGAGGACCATCCGAGACGTGGTGGCGAGGTCGCGCCGAGCGCGGAGACCTCGGCGAGCGTGGCCCGCGATCCGTCGGGCCTTCCAGCGATCGGTCCCCGGGCCGACCCCGGCTTGAGCCGCCAGCGCCCCCGGCGCGGGCCGCCGCGGCCTCTGCGCGCGGGGCGGTCTCTCCTGGCGATCGCCGCCCAGATCGAATAGATCCCCGGCCATGCTCTCCGAGACCCGCGAGAAAGTCCTGGACATCAAACGGCGCTTTGAGGCGCTAAGGGGGCATCTTTGACGTCCCTAAGCTCGAACGGATGCTCCAGGACCTGACCCAGACGACGCTGTCGTCCGGGTTCTGGAACGATCAGGAAAAAGCCCAAGCCGTCCTCCGCAAGCGCGCCCAGGTCGAGGCGAAGCTCGAGATGGCGCAGAAGCTCGGCCGCGAGATCGAGGATCTCGCGGAGTACCTCGAGCTCGGCGCCGCCGAGGGCGACGAGGGCGTCATCGCCGACGCCGACGCGCAGTCCGACGCGATCGCCGCGCGCCTGCGCAAGGCCGAGCTCGATCGCATGCTGTCCGGCCCCGCCGACCGCGGGAACGCCATCGTCAGCATCCACCCGGGCGCCGGCGGCACCGACGCGAAGGACTGGGCGTCCATGCTCCTCCGCATGTACCTGCGCTTCTGCGAGCGCCGGGGCTACAAGACGGAGATCATCGACTACCAGGACGGCGACGAGGCCGGCATCGACGCCGTGACCTTCACGGTGGCCGGCGACGCCGCCTACGGGTACCTGCGCTCCGAGGCGGGGGTCCATCGCCTGGTGCGGATGAGCCCGTTCAACGCGGATCACACGCGCCAGACCGCGTTCGCCGCCGTCGAGGTCACCCCGGACAGCGACGACGAGATCAACATCCAGGTCAACGAGAAGGACATCGAGATCACGACGATGCGCGCCGGCGGCAAGGGCGGGCAGAACGTGAACAAGGTGGAGACCGCCGTTCGCCTGCGCCACATCCCGACCGGCCTCAACATCGTGTGCCGCGCCGAGCGCAGCCAGCACCAGAACCGCGCGATGGCGATGAAGGTCCTCAAGGCGAAGCTGTACGAGATGGAGCTCCAGAAGCGCGAGGCCGAGGTCCAGGCCTACAACGCCGCGAAGAGCGCCATCAACTTCGGCAGCCAGATCAGGAACTACGTCCTCGCGCCCTACCGGCTCGTCAAGGACGTCCGCACCTCCACCGAGGCCACCGACGTGGACTCCGTCCTCGACGGCGATCTCGAGGGCTTCATCGAGGCCTATCTGCTCGCCGCGGCCGGCGGCTCGCTCAGGAAGGGCGGCTCGGTCGCGGAGGACGACGCTCCGTGAGCCAGCAAAAAGACCGACCGAACGACAAGAAGAGCGAGCGGCTAGCGAAAGAGGCCGCCGAGGCCGCGCGCGCCGAGGAGACGCTGATCGCCACCCGCAAGGCGAAGGCGGCCCGCCTCCGCGCCCGCGGCGAGAACCCGTTCGCCAACGACGTCACGACGGGCGAGCCGCTCACCGAGCTCGCCGCCGTCCGCGCCCGCTTCGACGGGGCGCGGGCCGCGGCCGAGCCCCGGCCGGAGGGCGCGGCGCCGGACCGGCCCGCCGCGCCGACGGTGGATCGCTACGACCCGGCGCGCGTCGAGCCGATCCCGTTCCGCGTCGCGGGCCGGGTCCTGTTCGTGCGCTCGTTCGGCGGCGTCACCTTCGTGCGGCTGCGCGACCGGACCGGCGAGCTCCAGCTCTACTGCGAGCAGGGGAGCCTCGCCGATTTCGAGCGGCTGGAGGACATCGATCTCGGCGACTTCGTCGAGGCCCACGGCGCCGCCATGGCCACGCAGAAGGGGGAGCTCTCGATCCGCGCCGAGCGCCTCCGGCTGCTCACGAAGGCCTACCGCCCGCTGCCGACCAAGACGAGCTTCAAGGACGTCGAGTCGCGCTACCGCATGCGGTACGTCGACCTCGTGGCCAACCCGCACGTGGCGGGGGTCTTCCGCGCCCGCAGCGCGATCGTCGCGGCGCTGCGCGAGTTCCTCGACGCGCGCGGCTTCCTTGAGGTCGAGACCCCGACGATGCACACGCTCGTCGGCGGCGCGGCCGCGAAGCCGTTCAAGACCCACCACAACGCGCTCGATCTCGAGCTCTTCATGCGCATCGCGCCCGAGCTCTTCCTGAAGCGGCTCGTGGTCGGCGGCTTCGAGCGCGTCTACGAGATCGCGCGCTGCTACCGGAACGAGGGGCTGTCGACGCGGCACAACCCCGAGTTCACGATGCTCGAGTACTACCAGGCGTACGCGACGTACGAGACCCTGATGGACGCGACCGAGGCGATGCTCCGCCACGTCGACGCCCGCCTCGCCGAGCGGCTCCCGGCCGAGCACGCGGCCTGGGCCTCCCAGCGCGCGTTCTCGCTCGAGCGCTTCGCGCGCGTCCCCATGGCCGAGGGGCTCGCCCGCGCCCTGGCCAAGGCGGGGCTCCCCGCCGACGTCCCGCAGCGCGTCGCCGCGGACGACGCGCCGATCAAGGAGTGGGCGAAGGCCGCCAAGGCGAGCGGGCGCGAGATCGACTGGACGAACTTCCGCGCGGGCGCGAAGAAGTGCGAGTCGCCCGGCGAGCTCGTCTTCTGCGCTTACGAGTACGTGGTCGAGCCGTTCCTCACGAAGGACTACCGCACCGAGGCGGGCGACAAGAGCGTCCCCGTCTTCATCATCGACTATCCCTTCGAGGTCTCCCCGCTCGCGCGCAAGAAGGACAGCGATCCCTCGCTGGTCGACCGCTTCGAGCTCTTCATCGAGGGCCGCGAGCTCTGCAACGCCTTCAGCGAGCTCAACGACCCCGAGGACCAGGACGCGCGGTTCCGCGCGCAGGTCGCCAAGAAGTCGCGGGGCGAGGAGGAGACGATGGATTACGACGCCGACTACGTCCGCGCCCTGGAGCACGGCCTCCCGCCGACGGCGGGCTTCGGCATGGGGGTCGATCGCCTGACGATGCTCCTCACCGGCGCGACATCCATCCGCGACGTCATCCTGTTCCCCCTCCTGCGCCCCGAGACCGACGCGTGATCGAGCTCTCCCGACCCCTGCAGGCCGCGCTCCTCGCCGCCGTCGCGCTGGGTGTCCTCTTGCTCGCCTGGCGCGGCTACACCCGCTTCGACAAGAAGGGCGAGCTCGAGCCGCGGCGCCCCGTCGTCGCGCGCGTCGGGCTCGTGCTCGCGCTCGCGGGCGGCGCCCTGCTCGCGCTCGCGCTCGTCACGTCCGGCGGGGGAGCGAAGGCCCTCGGGCTCGTCGGCGTGGTCGTCGCCAGCAACCCCGAGATGATCGCCGGCGCCCTCGGCGGGCTGGCCGGGACGGGCGTCGGCTTGCTGCTCGTGACCGCGACGGGCCTCGGCTGGCGGGTGTTCGGCGCGCGAGGGCCCAAGGTCCGCGCGTTCGTCAGGGCGCTGGGCGTGATCGGCCTCGTGGCCGCGCTCGCGGTCGCCGTCGTCTGGCTCGCGGTCCTGCCGATCCATCCGACCCTGAAGTGGCTCCTCGCGGGCGTCCTGATCGCCGCGGGCGTGGGCTACGCGATCGCCGGGACCCGCCCCGTCCGCAGGGGGCTCTACCGCGCGCTCGGCTGGTGGTGGGGCGCGCTCGTGGGCGTCACGTTCGGCGTCACCGCGGCGCTCACGGCCAGGATGCCCGTCGGGCGGCTCGCGTCGCACAACACCACCGATCAGATCATCCGCTTCGCCGCGCTCGTCTCCAGCACGGTCTTTCTGTTCTTCGTGCTGTCGGCGCTCCTGCCGCTCGCCCTCGACGCCCTCGAGCGCCGGAGCTTCGTGCTCCACGTGGGCGCGCGCCACGTGCGCGCCTCGAAGAGCGGCTTTCTCACCGTGATCTCGGTCCTGTCGATGGCCGGGGTCGCCGTCAGCTCGTGCTCCCTGTGCTCGGTCACGAGCATCATGGGCGGCTTCGGCGCCGACCTGAAGCGCAAGATCCTCGGCAACAACGCGCACATGGTCGTCGACGCGACCCGCCCCGGCGGCTTCGGCAACTGGGACGACAAGCTCACCAAGGTGCGCGTCGCGCTCGCTCCTTACGGGGGCGCGGCGACGCCGGTCGCGGCCGGCGAGGCGATGGGCTCCAGCGCCTCGAACACCGCCGGCGCCATCGTCCGCGGCATCGATCCGGACACGATCGGGCAGGTCATCGATCTCCAGAAGAACATCGAGGTCGGCAGCTTCGACTACCTGCGCGATCCCGAGAAGCTGACCAGCCTGCCGCCGGAGGAGATCATCGGCCGGGGCCCCGGCGGGGAGCCGTACTTCAAGGGGCCCGACTTCCGCCAGCCGCCGGACGTCGACCCGTCGGTGCGCGACTACCTGAAGCGGCAGACGCGCGTGTACCCGGGCGTCGTCATCGGCCGCGAGCTCGCGAAGTCGCTCCACGTGCTCGTCGGGGACGAGGTGACCCTCCTCTCGCCGGTGGGCGAGCTCGGTCCCACCGGCGTGATGCCGCGCTCCCGCAGGTTCCGCGTCGCGGCGATCTTCTACAGCGGCATGTACGAGTACGACGTCTCGCACGCGTACGTCTTGCTGGACGAGGCGCAGAAGTTCTTCGGCCTGGAGGACAAGATCACCCATATCGACATCCGGATCCCGGATCCCGAGCGGGTGCAGGATGTCCGCCCGGCCGTCGAGGCGGCGGTCGCCGCGGGCGCCGCGCTCGACGAGGCGCCGGAGGGCGGCAAGCCGCCCCCCGAGCTCCGCGTCCGCGACTGGGTCGAGAGCAACAAGAGCCTCTTCAGCGCGCTCAAGCTGGAGAAGATCGCGACGTTCATCATCCTGTCCATCGCCATCGCGGTCGCGAGCTTCTGCATCGTCTGCACGCTGCTGCTCATGGTGACGGAGAAGGGCAAGGAGATCGCCGTCCTGAAGGCGCTCGGGGCCTCGGACAACGCGGTGATGCGCGTGTTCATGCTCGAGGGCGTCATCATCGGCGCCATCGGCACCGTCTACGGTGTCGGCACCGCGCTGGCGGTCTGCACGGGGCTGTCCTGGTTCGGCGTCCGGCTCGATCCGGACGTCTATTACATCGACCGGCTGCCCGTGAACGTGAACGGCTCCGACTATGCGATAGTCGCGGTGGCGGCGCTGCTCATCTGCACGATCGCCACCCTCTACCCGGCCCGCGCCGCCTCGAAGCTCTCTCCGGTCGACGGGCTCCGCTACGAGTAAACCCCTCCATGTCCACTCCGCTCGTCGTCGTCGAAGATCTCCGCAAGACGTTCGTTCACATGGGGCGCGAGCTCCACGTGCTCTGCGGCATCGATATCGTGATCAACCAGGGCGAGGTCGTGGCGTTCGTGGGCCCCTCCGGGGCCGGCAAGAGCACGTTCCTCCACTGCATCGGCACGCTGGACCTCCCGACGAGCGGCCGCATCCGCCTCGGCAGCGACGAGCTCACCGGCATGCCGAGCTCGCGGCTCGCGGCGATCCGGAACCGGATGATCGGCTTCGTCTTCCAGTTCCACCACCTGCTCCCCGAGTTCAACGCGGTCGAGAACGTGATGATGCCGGGCCTCATCCAGGGGAAGACCCGCCGCGAGATGGAGCCGATCGCGCGCGCGCTGCTCGCCGAGGTCGGGCTCGCCGCGCGCGCGACGCACCGGCCGGGCGAGCTGTCGGGCGGCGAGCAGCAGCGCGTGGCCCTGGCGCGCGCGCTCGTCCTGTCGCCGAAGCTGCTCCTCGCCGACGAGCCGACCGGGAACCTCGACACCGCGACGAGCGACTCGATCCACCAGCTGTTCTTCGAGATGAACCGCAAGCACGGCACCACGGTCGTCGTGGTGACGCACAACCTCAGCTTCGCCGAGTCGATGCCGCGCGTGGTGACGATGCGCGACGGGGCCGTCGAGAGCGACCGCATCGGCAACGAGCGCGCCGCGGCGGCCGGGTACCGCGGCGGCTCAGCCGGATAGCCGCTCGCTCAGGAGCTCGGCCGCGCGCAGCGACATGGCCATGATGGTCATCTGCGGGTTCACGCCGAGCGACGAGGGGATCGCGCTCCCGTCGCACACGTAGAGCCCGGCGACGTCGTGCGCCTGGTGGTCCGGCCCGAGGCACGACGACCGCGGATCGACGCCGATGCGGCACGTCCCGAGCGGGTGGAACGCGGCCACGTCGATGTCCCCGGCCTTGATCTGCCGCCCCTTGAGCCGCTCGAGGTCCTCCGGGCCGTTCACCTCGTCGCAGCCGGCGACGAGCGGCAGCACGCGCCGCGCCCCCGCGGCCAGGAACACCTCGCAGAGCAGCTCGATCCCGCGCTGCATCCGCGCGACGTCCTCCGGGTTCATCGTGTAGAGCACGAGCGGCGTGCCGCCGAGCCCGGGCCGCACCTCGCCGCGGCTCGTGTCCTTGATCATGAACCCGAACGTCGCGAGGTGCGGGTACCGCTCCATGAGCTCGGTGTAGCGCCGCCCCGTCCACGGCACGGCCAGCGCGGCGACGTCGAACGGGAGCGAGCCGCCCTCGAACATCAGCCCTTCGTCGGCGAAGTGGTCGATCTGGTAGCCCTGCGGGATGCCTCGCCACTGGTCGACCCGCTCGTCGAAGAGCGCCATCACCTTCGACGCCGGGTGGATCGACAGGTTCTTCCCCAGCATGCCGCTCGAGAGGCACGCCCCGCTCCGGCGCAGCAGGAGCGGCGTCATCAGCGCGCCGCCGGCCACCACGACGGCCTCCGCCTTGACCACGAGCCGCGGCCGCCGCCGCCTCGCGCCGCCGGCCGCGCGGCCGCCCCCGGCCCTCGTGTCGCCGCCGAGCACGGCCGTCGCCCCGCGCGCGCGGCCCGCCACGACGTCGATCGTCCTCACGCGCGCCGCCGTGATGAGCTGCGCGCCCCGCTTCAGCGCCTCGGGCACGTAGCTCACGTCGGTCGAGCGCTTGGCGCCGGTCGGGCAGCCGAAGCAGCAGATCCCCTGTCCGTCGCAGTCCGGCGCGTTGCGCTGGAGCGGCCCGTGCTGCAGGCCGAGCCGCTCCGCGCCGCGCCGGATGATCGGCCCGATCGCCCCGAGGTGCAGCGGATCGGCCGGGGCGACCTGGAGCATCCGCTCGACGCGCTCGTAGTAGGGCGCGAGCCCCTCGGACGAGAACTCCGCGGGCAGCCCCATGCCGTCCCGCCACGACGCGAAGGTGCTCTCCGGCGCCCGGTAGCAGGTCCCGGAGTTGATCACGGTGCTCCCGCCGACGGCGCGCCCCGCGAACACCGGGATCCCCACGTTGCCGATCGCCATGTCGAGCCCGTGGTCGCGGTACATCTCCCGGTACGCGCGCGCCGGCCGGCCGGTGAAGCTCGAGCGGCGGTGGTAGTCGCCCTCCTCGAGCATCAGGACCGCGTGCCCCCGCGACGCGAGCTCGTAGGCGGCGGCCGCGCCGCCGGCCCCGGTGCCGATCACGAGCACCTCGCACTCGAGCTCCAGGTCTTCCTCGACCTCGCGCCCGTTCGTCACCTGCGACAGCCAGCGGGGGCTCTCGTCGCGCACGGTGGGCAGCTCGTAGCGGCAGCCCACGTGCTCGAACATCTCGGGCCGGTCGTAGTGGAGGAACCGGAGCGGCGTGAGCACGGCGCGGAGCAGCGAGCGCAGCGCCAGCGCCCGGCTCTGCTCGAAGCCGCGGAGCACCTCCATCCGCTCCTCGAGCGGCAGCGCCGACAGCGGCCTGAGCCGCGTCGCCACCGGCGCGAGCTCGATCGCCCACAGCGCCGCGCGCAGCCCCTGGGCCAGGTGCGGCGGGATCGACGACAGAAAGGCCGCGAGGCGGGCGGCGGTCGCCGCGCCGGCGCCCTCGAGGAAGCGGCCGGGCGGCATCGCCGCCTCGGCGAGCGCGGCGGCGATGCGCAGCTCCCGCTCCGAGAGCGCCGGCTCCGCGCCAGGCCGTCCCCCTGTCGCGGGCGCGCCCTCCGCCGGCTGCGCCGTCCCGGGCCAGCGCTCCTTCCGCTCCAGCCGCTCCAGCGCGGGCCAGCGCCTGAAGTCGAAGTCCAATCCCAGGGTCATGGTCGTCCGAGCCCCTCGTGAAAACTTCTATTAATTCTGTAGCAACAGAATCGTCGAAATGCAAGGCGGCCCGGTCCGCTCGGTCTGCGCGTTCCGGTCGGAGCGCGCGGCGGCGTCGCTCAGGGCATGGGCAGGACCCAGATCGGCGCGCGGGGCTCCAGCGCGAGGTGGTGCCAGGCGTCCTCGGCGATCGCCAGGCCGCGCTCTCCCTCGTCGCGGAACTGCGCGGCGACCGCGCGGAAATAGGGGGCGTCGGGGCGCTCGAGCGCGACGATGCCCTTCGGATCCGACGGGCTCGGCGCGAACGGCCGCCCTGCCTTGGCCTTCTGGGTGTCGCTCACGAGGGAGATCTCGTCCATGCGGGCGGTGAAGTGCGGCCCGCCGTCGAACGGGTCGACCCTGTGGGCGTAGCGGAAGCCGACGCGGCGCAGGAGCTTCTCCACGCCCCGGGTCTGCGACCCCACCTTCCCGATCACGCGCTGGGCGTCCTCGGGCAGCAGCGAGGCGTAGATGGTCCCCTCGGGGAAGAGCCCCTTGATGAACTCCTTGTTCTTCTTGGAGAGGAGGTCTGCCTCGGCATAGCTCATGTCGGTGAACTTGCGCCCCAGCGCCTCCCAGAGGTGGCTTGTTCCATCCGGCTCGAGCGGGGGCATCAGCTCCGCGAGGATCTCCTCCTGGAACAGGTCGGGCCGCGCGGCCATGTAGAGGAAGCGAACATACGAGATCATCGTGCCGAGCCGCTCGGGCCCCTGCCGGTAGTCCGGCATGAGCACGAGTCCGCCGATCTCCGTCGGTCCATTGTACGAGTAGCCGATGCGCAGCACGGTATGATGGAAGTGCTTGTCGATCGTGGCCGAGTACTTCTCCTCGTCGAGCACGTCGAAATAGATGTACGGGACGCCGCGCCGGCCGAGCTGCGCGATGATCATCGAGGTGCCGACGATCATGCCCTTGTCGCCCTTCGTCAGGTCGACGAGCACGAAGACGTATTGGCGCAGGCGGGGGTCCTGGATGGCCCCGCTGAAGCTCCGGTGGCTCTCGGCGACGATCTCGTGGATTGCGTCACGGTTGTTCGGCAGGTTGACCGAGTTCAGGTGGCGCGCGACATAGAGGAGCTGCTCCTCGTCGCCGGTCACGGCTGCGCGTATTTCAAACGAGATCATCGGGAGAAGCCTACGCGTGGCGCTCGCGCTTGGCCATTGCTCCGGATGCCGCGCGCGGGGCGTACAACAGAGCTCGCCGCGCGCCGCCCGTCCCCGCCGGCGCGCGGGCGGCGCGAGCAGGCCCCGCGCGGCGGCGCGCGTCAGCCGAGCTGAGCGCGGAGCGCTTCGTCCATGGCGTCGAGCGGCGGCTCGCGCCCGGTGTACAGCCGGAACTGCTCTGCCGCCTGGTGAAGGAGCATCCTCCCGCCGTGAACGGCGGTGGCCCCGCGCCGCCGCGCCGCCTCCACGAGCTCCGTGATCATCGGCTTGTACACGATATCCATCACCAGGAGACCCTCCCGCAACGCCTCCTCCGGGACGGGGCTCCGCGGGTCGACCTCGGCCATGCCGCGCGAGGTCGCGTTGACGAGGACATCGTGGTCGGGCGTGAGCGCCCCGTCGTCGAGGGGCACGGCCGCCCCGCCGACCGCCGCGGCGAGCTGCCGCGCCTTCTCGAGATCCCGGTTCGCGATGGTGACGCGGGCGCCGCGCTCCGCGAGCCCGAACGCGACCGCGCGCGCCGCGCCCCCCGCGCCGAGGAGCAGCACCCGCGCGCCCCCGAGCTGCGTCGCCTCCTCGAGCGCCCGCGCCGCGCCGATCCAGTCCGTATTGTACCCCCGGAGGCGCCCGCCGTCGTTGACGATCGTGTTCACCGCGCCGATCCGCGCGGCGATGGGATCGATCTCGTCCAGCAACGGAATTACCGCCTGCTTGTAGGGCATCGACACACCGAGGCCGCGGATCCCGAGCGCCCGCATCCCGCGCAACGCTCCCTCAACATCGGTCACCGCAAAAGGGATATAGGTAAAATCGAGCCCCAGCGCGCGGTAGGCGGCGAGGTGCATGGCGGCGCCTGTCGATACCGGATGAAGCGACATTGATCCGCAGAGTGTGAGGCGGCCCAGAGCTTGGGAGAATGATGCAGTCGACGAAGTACAGCCGTGCATGCAGCGAAGCTGGCCTGTCTGCAGCGCGGATGCTAGCCCCGCCAGCGATGAGCGAGCAGAGCTCCCCGGGGCCGGCGGCGGAGGCGGCGACAGCGTGCCTCGAGCCCGCCAAGGCCGGCCTGTTCATGCCCCGAGCCGATCGCGCGTTCGCGCGGCGCGCCTACCAGACCGTCGCGCCGCTCGGCCGCACCCTCCTCAAGGTCCTCGCGGTCCTCGCGATCCTCACGCTGGGTCGCTCGACGCTCGCGGACCAGTACCACGTGCCCACCGGCTCGATGTGGCCGACGATCGCCCCCGGCGATCGCATCCTTGTCGACAAGGTCGCCTACGGGCTCCGCGTCCCGCTCACGGATCGCTACGTGTTCGAGCGCAGCGGGCCGAGCGCCGGCGACGTGGTGCTCTTCGCGGATCCGCGCGGCGGCGCGACCCTCCTCGTCAAGCGCGTGATCGCGCTCCCCGGGCAGACGGTGATGCTCCGGCGAGGCGTGCTGTACGTCGACGGCGCGGCGCAGGCGACCGAGGAGCTCGGGGACGGCACGCGGGTCGAGCACCTCGGCCCGGTCACGCACGCGGCGGGCGAGCCCGACCTCGAGGCGTTCGGGCCCGTCGTCGTGCCCCCGGGCCACCTCTTCGTGATGGGCGACAACCGCGCCGCGTCGCTCGACAGCCGGGCGATGGGCGCGGTGCCGCGGGAGCTCCTCCGCGGCCGCGTGCTCAGCGTCGTCTATCACCACGACGCCGAGGGTTTCGATCTGTCCCGCGCCCTGCGGAGCGTCGACTGACCGCCCGGGTCACGCGTCGCCTCGCGCCATCATCGCCCTGAGCTCGTCGCCGCTCAGGGTCTCGACCTCGTAGAGCCTCGCGGCGATGCGCTCGAGCGTCGCGCGGCGCCCGCAGATCATCGCGCGCGCCCGCGCCTCCGCGTCCGAGAGGATCCGCGCGACCTCCGCGTCGATCTCGCGCGCGGTCGCGTCGCTGCACTCCCGCCCCGCCCCGGACGGGGGCGCGCCCCGCGGCTCGCCGAGGAACGACAGCGGCCGGCGCGGCTCCAGCGCCGAGAGCCCGACCCCCTGGCCCATGCCGAGCTCGCGCACCATGCGGCGCGCCAGCTCCGTCGCGTTGAGCAGGTCGTCCTGCGCGCCGGTCGACAGGTCCCCGACGGCCTCCGCCTCGGCGGCGCGCCCGCCGAGCAGCACGACCAGCCGGTCGAGGATCTCCTGCCGGCTCCACAGGTAACGGTCCTCCCGCGGCAGCTGCATCGTGTACCCGAGCGCCCCTGGCCCGCGCGGCACGATGGACACCTTGCGCACCGGGTCCTGCGTGGGCAGCAGCGTCGCCGTCAGCGCGTGCCCCACCTCGTGGTAGGCGACCACGAGCTTCTCGCGCGCGCCGAGCCGCCGGCCCCGCCGCTCGAGCCCCGCGAGCCCGCGCTCGATCGCGGCCTCCAGGTCGATCTGCCCCACCGCGGCCGCCCTGCGGCGCGCCGCGAGCAGCGCCGCCTCGTTGACGACGTTCGCGAGGTCGGCCCCGACGAGCCCCGCCGTCTGCGCGGCCACGGCGTCGAGATCCACGTCCGCGTCGAGCGCCACCTTCCTCCCGTGCACCGCGAGGATCTCCCGCCGCTCGGCCAGATCGGGCCGATCGACGTGCACCCGGCGATCGAACCGCCCCGCCCGGAGGAGCGCCGGATCGAGGATCTCGGGGCGGTTCGTCGCGGCGATCACGACGATGGCCGCGCGCGCGTCGAACCCGTCCATCTCGGTCAGGAGCTGGTTGAGCGTCTGCTCGCGCTCGTCGTGGCCGCCGACCGAGCCGCCGATGCCGCGGGCCTTGCCGACCGCGTCGAGCTCGTCGATGAACACGAGGCAGGTCCCCTTCTCGCGCGCCTGGGAGAAGAGATCGCGCACGCGCGCGGCGCCGACGCCGACGAACATCTCCACGAACTCCGACCCGCACGCGCTGAAGAAGGGGACGCTCGCCTCTCCCGCGATCGCCCGGGCCAGCAGCGTCTTGCCCGTGCCGGGCGGCCCCACGAGGAGCACCCCCCTGGGCATCCGGCCGCCGAGCTTCTCGTAGCGCTCGGGCGCCTTGAGGAAGTCGACGATCTCGCCGAGCTCGGCCTTCGCCTCGGCGCTGCCCGCGACGTCGCGGAACGTCGCCGTCGACCCTCGCTCCTCGTAGAGCCGCGCCTTGTTCTTGCCGAAGGCGGTCGCGGCGCCCGAGACGTTCCCCGCCGCCGCCGACCGGCGCGACGCGAGGTGGACCATCGCGACCAGCGCGGTGAGGGGCAGCGCCAGCCAGAGGTACGGAAGCAGCCCTCGCTCGTCCGCGGCGCGCGTGTACGGGATTCCGCGCCGGTCGAGGGCGGCGAGCAGATCCTTCTCGGTCTGCTCGATGCGCCCCGTGCGGTAGCTCCGCGGTGCGCTAGCGCTGAGGCCGGGCGCCGCTCGCCCGACGTACACGCCGTCCCGGATCTCGACCTCGGCGAGCTCTCCGCTCTCGGCGAGCGAGCGGAACCGCGCGTACGGGATGCGGCTGTCGGACGCGACCACCACCTGAAGCAGCAGCGCCGAGCCGAGCACCAGGACGAGAACAATCCAGAGCGACCGCATGGCCCGCCTCCGCGCGGACAGGCGACGTCGCCGGCAAGCCCGGTCCGCGCCACGGTGCGCCCTGCACGGAGTCTGCCAAGGCGGCCCGTGCACCCTCGAGGCAACACGAGACGAGGGACCGCTCGACCGATGAAGTTGCGTAACAGGCGAAACAGCGCCGAGCGCGTCCGGCGCGCCGTGGACGCACGGCGCGAACCGATCAACCCTCATCGCATGGGGAGAGCTCTTTTCTTGATCACGGGTCCGTTGACGATGTCGTTGCTCGGGTGCGGCGGGGCTCCGCCACCTCCGGCCGAGCAGCCCGAGCCCGCGCGGCTGGAGGAGCCCGAGAAGGGCGCCGAGCCCGCGCCGGAGGCCGCCCTGGGCGCCGAGGCGCAGGAGGCGGAGCCCGCTCCGGCGACGCCGTCCGCCGCGCCGGCGGCGCCGCGGCGCGACGACTCGGTGCCCGACGACTACGCGCTCATGCACGGCGACTGCGTCGAGCTCGGCAAGCAGCTCACGGTGCTCACGCGCTCGGAGCAGGTCGCGGCGCTGAGCGCCAAGCTGACGCCGGAGCAGCGGGGCGAGACCGAGAAGAGGATCGACGCCGTCGCGGCCACCCTCGGGGAGCAGTACGCGCAGTCGTGCGAGCAGAACGTCGGCAAGCACGTGGATCCGAGGTCGCTCAAGTGCGCGTTCGACGCGCGGAGCGTCAGGGCGTTCGAGGCCTGCCTCAACGCGCCGCCGCCGGCCAAGTGACGGCTCCGCGTCGCGTGCGCCGGATGACGGCGCGCGCGATGCGGATATAATGCGCGCTCGCATGGACGCTTCCCTCCTCGACGACCCCTGGATCGCCGCTCAGGTCGACGCCGCCGTGGCGCCTTACGTGGGCCGCCTGCCGGCGCACGAGGTCGCGTGGATGCGCGAGCAGCTCGCGGAGGTCTTGCTGCACGACGAGGAGGCGATCCGCCTCCTGCGGCGCGCGCACCCGCGCGAGGTCGACGAGAGCGGCGAGCGGGCGTTCGGGGTGCTCGGCGCAGCGGGGCGCGCCAAGGCGGGCTAGCGGTGCGCACTCCGGAAGACCGGCTGCTCGCCGAGGGGCTCGATCTGCTCCAGCTGGTCGCGAAGCGCGTCGCGCGCCGCCTGGGCCGCCGCATCCCGGTCGAGGACCTCGTCGCGCTCGGGCACCCGGCGCTGCTCGAGGTGGTGCGGACGTACGATCCAGGCCGATCCTCGTTCGAGGCGTACGCCAAGCGGAAGATCCGCTGGGCGATCTTCGACGGCATCCGGCGGGAGACGCGCTGGCGATCTGCGGCGGCGCGGGCCAGCGCGCTGGCTGCGTCGGCGCGGTTCGCGGAGGGGCGGGGGGCGGAGGACGACGCCGACGCGCCGGCCACGCAGGAGGACTACGCCGCGCGGCTCGGCAGCCTGCTCGCCGGGCACGCGGCCGCGATGGCGCTCGGCCTGCTCTCGAACCAGGGCGACGTCGCTGCGGTGCCCGACGCCGCCGACAGCCCCGAGGAGCGCGCCTCTGCCGCCGAGCTCGCGCAGACCGTGCGGCACGCCGTGCGCGAGCTCCCCGAGCGCGAGCGCGCCCTGGTCGAGCGCCACTACTTCGACGACGAGCGCTTCGATCAGATCGCGCAGGATCTCGGGATCAGCAAGAGCTGGGCGAGCCGCCTGCACAGCCAGGCGATCGCGCGGCTGGGCGAGCTGCTCCGCGCGCTGCGCTGACGCGCGGGCGCGCCGCTCCTCCCGGGCGCGCCCGCGCCTCGTTCCCCCTCGACGGATGGCCGTTATCGCTGCCGGCTCTGGACCGAGCGGAGGTAGGGGGCGCGCTCCTCGTCGGTGACCGCCTCGTTGCTGATCACGCGGTGGTCGCGCGGCATGAAGTGAACGAGGCGGACCATCATGTGGTCCTTCGCGATGGTCAGCTTCCCCTTGCGGCGGAGCTCCGCGGCCTCCTGGAAGGTCTGCACCTTGGGATCGTAGGCGATCATGTGCAGGTCCCTTCCGAACGGCTCGGGCAGGTCTTCGATCTCGACGATCTTGTAGATGCGGATCCCTCCGCTCTTCTCGGTGGCCGCGACCACGGCGCCGACGACCAGATCCTTGCCGGTCGGATCGGAGGTTTCGGGCACGGGGGGCGCGCGGTCACAGGCCGGCGCGAGGGTCAGGATGCCGGCGCACACGGCGGCGGCGAGCGCGATCGACCTCATGGGCGCTGAATAACATCGATGCGACCCGGCGCAAGCGGCTACCGCGCTCGGCGCGGAGGGAGCGCGGCGCGCCGCGACGTCGTCCGCCGCCGGGGGGCGGCGCTGTGGTAGACGCGCCTTCGAGACAGTGGCCGGGAGCGATCCCTCGGAGGAATGCGATCATGCGACTCGAGGACACGAAGTTTGTCGTCACAGGCGCCGCCCAGGGGCTGGGTCGCCACTATGCGCTGCGGCTCGCGGAGTTCGGGGGCCAGGTCGCCGCGGGCGACGTGAACGAGGAGGGGCTCGCGTCGCTGGTCGAGGCGAGCCAGGGTCTCCCCGGGAAGATCCACGCGCGGCCCTTCAACGTGGCGGTGGAGGCGGAGGTCGAGGCGTTCGTCCGGTTCGCGCATGGGGCCATGGGCGGCCTGAACGGCCTCGTGAACAACGCCGGCATCCTGCGGGACGGCCTCCTGGTCAAGAAGGACCGCCAGACCGGCGCCGTCGTCAAGCTGAGCGCGGCGCAGTGGCAGGCGGTCATCGACGTCAACCTGACGGGCGCCACGCTGATGGTCCGCGAGGTCGTCGCGAAGATGGTCGAGACCGAGCAGAAGGGCGTCATCGTCAACATCAGCTCGATCGCGCGCCACGGCAACCGCGGCCAGTCGAACTACACCGCCGCGAAGAGCGCGCTCGCGGCGAACACGAAGACCTGGGCGATCGAGTTCGCGCCGTTCGGCATCCGCGTGGGCGCGGTCGCGCCCGGCATGATCGAGACGCCGATGACGCAGGGCATGCACCAGAAGGCGCGCGACGCCCTGGTCGCCATGATCCCGGTCGGCCGCATCGGCGTGCCCGAAGACATCTGGCAGGCCGTGCGCTTCGTGATCGAGTGCGAGTACTTCAACGGCCGCTGCATCGACGTCGACGGCGGTCTCACGATGTGACCCCGGCGCGGCGGCCCCGGGGATCCCACCGCGTCCCCGCGGCGTCCCCCGCGCCCCGCGCGTCCTCACCGCGTCCCCGCGCGTCCTCACCGCGTCCCCGCGCGTCCTCACCGCGCCCCATCGCTTCGCGCCTCGCCTCCTGAACACCCAAGGTGCTGCCCGGCGGCACCCGTCGTCGGCCTGCCCCCCGTCCGGCGGCCCCACGTCTCGCTCCGCCGGCGCTGCAGTCGGGGGCCGGGGGGCGCCCGAACCTCGAGAGGCCGAGCCACGAGCCGGCTCGGCGATCCGCCCACGAAACATTCGCGCTTGACGCGTCGATATTGAAAGCTATGTTCAATATCAACCTACCCGTTTAACGTAGCCGGGGGTTCTGCATGTACGTGTGCCTCTGCATGGGCGTCTGTGATCGAGAGATTCGCGAAGCGGTGAACGAGGGGGCCTGCTCCCTGGCCGAGGTGATGGAGTGCACGGGGGCCGGCACGCGGTGCGGCTCCTGCCAGCCGACGATCGCCAAGCTCGTCGGCGCAGGCGAGCCCGTCTCCGCCCCGCGCCGCCTGACGATGGCGCCGGTCTCCAGCGCAGCCTGATTCTCTGGATCGCCGCTGCGCTCCGGGGTCTCCCTGGCTCTGGCGGAGATCGGCGACCTTTTCTTAGAAATTTCTTGCGCACTTCCGTGGACCTTGCGCATTTGACCTGGGCGCTGGCGCTCCCGCCGGCGCCTCCTCGCCGTGGCAGGCGGGGCGAGCACGAGAGGCACGAGCGCGAGAGGGTCCGATGAAGGGTGCGAAAGATGTCGTCGACGCGTTGAACGAGGTGCTCGCGGCGGAGCTCGTCGCGATCAACCAGTACTTCCTGCACGCGAAGATGTGCGCGCACTGGGGCTTCGTCACGCTCGCCGCGCGCGGCCGCGCCGAGTCGATCGACGAGATGAAGCACGCGGACGCGATCATCGATCGCATCCTCTTCCTGGAAGGGCTGCCCAACCTGCAGCGCCTGGACACCCTTCACATCGGGCAGACCGTGCCGGAGCAGCTCAAGAGCGACCTCGAGCTCGAGTACCACGCGGTCAAGCGGCTCAACACGGCGATCGCCCTCTGCCGCGACAAGGGGGATCGCACCTCCGAGGAGCTCCTGGCCAACATCCTCGAGTCCGAGGAGGACCACATCGACTGGCTCGAGACGCAAATCGGCCTGATCGAGAAGCTTGGCGAGACCGCCTACCTGTCCCAGCAGATCCGCGAGTAGGGTAGGGTGGGGCTCGGCCCCCCGCACCGACGGCGCACCCCGCGCGCCTTCTGGCGGCGGGGGCCGCGCTTGACGTACGATACTCTGGACGCATGTCCAAGGCGCCGCGGACGACCGCGCCCGCGCGGTTACGCGCCGGCTCGGTGCGTCGGCCGTGATCGTCGCGCCGCGCCCGTCCCTCGAGGAGGATGAGCGCGGCGGGGGAAATCCATGTCGAAGATTCTTGTCGTCGATGACCAGCGGAACATGCGGACCACGCTCGCGATGATGCTGCGTGGCGCCGGGTACGAGGTCGATGAAGCGGGCGACGGCAGCCAGGGCGCCGACCTGGGCGCCAAGGGTGCGTACGACGTCGTGCTCACCGACCTGCGGATGGGCGGCTTCGACGGCATCGGCGTCCTGCGCGCGGTGAAGGAGTCGAACGCGAACACCGAGGTCATCGTGATGACCGCGTACGGCACCATCGAGAGCGCGGTCGAGGCGATGCGGCTCGGCGCGTTCGACTACATCCAGAAGCCGTTCTCGGAGCAGGAGCTCCTCGTGAAGGTGGAGCGCGCGATCCAGAACCGGAAGCTCACCGGCGAGGTGCAGCTGCTCGCCAGCGAGTTCAAGGAGCGCTACCGGTTCGAGAACATCGTGGGCCGCTCGCAGGCGGTCCGCGAGGTGCTGGGCCGGATCGTGAAGGTCGCGCCGACCGACGCGACGGTGCTCATCACCGGCGAGAGCGGCACCGGCAAGGAGCTGGTCGCCAAGGCCATCCACGCCAACAGCAAGCGCGCCGATCGCCCCTTCGTGCCGGTGAACTGCGCCGCCATCAGCGAGACGCTCCTCGAGAGCGAGCTGTTCGGCCACGCGCGCGGCTCGTTCACCGGCGCGATCTCGGCGAGGAAGGGGCTGTTCGAGGAGGCCGACGGGGGCACGTTCTTCTTCGACGAGATCGCCGAGACCCCGCTCACCTTCCAGGCGAAGCTGCTCCGCGCGATCCAGGAGAACGAGATCCGCCGGGTCGGCGAGAACAAGCCCATCCACGTCGACGTGCGCATCATCGCCGCGACGAACCAGGAGCTCCTGACCGCGGTGGCGGAGAAGCGGTTCCGCCAGGATCTCTACTACCGGCTGAACGTCGCGCGCTTCGTGCTCCCGCCGCTGCGCGCGCGGCGCGAGGACATCCCGATCCTCTGGGAGTTCTTCCTGGAGAAGTACAACCGGAAGATGGCCTGTCGCGCGCGCGCCGCGGACGGCGTCATCGAGGCGCTGACGCAGTACGACTTCCCCGGCAACATCCGCGAGCTCGAGAACATGGTGGAGCAGGCGGTGGCCCTCTCGGGCGGCGGCGTCATCAGCGTCGACGACGTGCTGCCCGCCGCGGTGCAGCCGAAGCGGGCGCCCGAGGGCGGCAGCCGGCTGCTCGCCGACGTGGTCGACGGCGCCGAGCGCCAGGCGATCGAGGCCGCGCTGCGGGAGTGCGACGGCAGCCGGGAGCGCGCCGCCGAGGTGCTCGGGATCAGCGCGACCACCCTCTGGCGCAAGATGACCCGCCTGACGATCACGTATCCCCCGGGCTGAGCTGCCCCTCCGCGGCCGCTCTGCCGTTCCTGACGACCAGGCTCGGCAGGACGTTCCCTCGGGGTACAGCAGGTCTCCGCAGACCCGACTGAGCAGGCCAGTGCTCACCCGGCTGAGCAACCTTCTGCCCACCGGGCTCAGCCGGCGTGTGCCTGCCCGCGGTTCGACCGGCACGTACGGCCAGGCTGAGCAACAGACCTGACTCGGCAGCAAATCAGGGCAGCTAGACCACGTTGGCTTGCATCTTTGCAATGGTGCAGGGTCGGGATTTGCCTTAGTGCAATGAGGCAGCTGATGTAGACTGTGCGCATCTGTTTCACTTCGGCGTCGGCAACCGCTACACGGTGATTCGGCAGCTTGGCCCGGCAATTGCAAAAACGTGAGCCAAGAACTGATAGGCGTAGTCATGGTTGGCGGCGCTCGCCGCAGGAGGACGCTTAATGGCCCGCATGCTGATCGTGGACGGTGAGAATTCCCAGCGTCGCGCTCTTTCAGCAGGGCTAAGCGTCGAGGGGTTCGAGGTCGTCTTCGCCGCCTCGTTCCAGGATGCGCTGCGCATCCTCGGCGCCTCCCCGGTCGACGTGGCGATGATCGACCTGATGATGCCGGACCTGAACGGCCTCGAGCTCGCCCGTCACATCCGGCATGCCTTCCCGAGGGTGCGGGTCGTGCTCTCCAGCCCGTATCACCTCTCCGCGCGCCAGGTCGAGCGCGCCGACTGCGGCGCCGTGGCGTTCGTCCCGAAGCCTTACAAGGTGGGCGAGATCTGTCGCTTCCTGCGCGCCAAGACGAACGTGCTCACGCCCGCGTCGTGCTAGTAGCGCGGCGTGCGCTGCGAGCTGCTCGACTACGAACTCCCTGAAGCGCTCATCGCGTCGCGCCCCCCCGAGGAGCGCGACGGCGCCAGGCTCCTCCTGGTCGACCGCCGCCGCGAGCCCGGCGAGGTCGAGCACGCCGCGATCCGCGATCTCGACCGGCACATCGAGCGCGGCGCGCTCGTCGTCGTCAACGACACGAAGGTCGTACCCGCCCGGCTGTTCGGCAAGAAGCGCGGCACCGGAGGGCAGGTCGAGCTCTTCCTGCTGCACCGGCTGGACGAGGCGCCCGACGGCGGGGAGGGGACCGCCGGCCACCCGCGCGAGGGCGCGACGCGCCCCGAGCGCTGGCGAGCGATGGGCCGCGCGTCCAAGCCGATCCGGCCGGGCGCGGTGCTCGATATCGAGCGCGACGGGGCGCTGGTCGCGGAGGTGCTCGAGCGCGCGGACGACGGCGTGCTCACGGTGCGGCTCTCGTCGCCGGCAGGGCTGTCCGTCGAGGCCGCGATCGACGCGTACGGGCACGTCCCGCTCCCGCCCTACCTCGGCCGCGGCGACGACGCGTCGGATCGCGAGCGGTACCAGACCATCTTCGCCCGCGTCCCGGGCGCGGTCGCCGCGCCCACGGCGGGCCTCCACCTCTCGCCCGCGCTCGTCGAGCGGCTCCGCGCGAACGGGGTCGAGATCGCGAGCGTCACGCTGCACGTCGGCCTCGGCACGTTCCAGCCGGTCACGGTCGACGACCTCGACCAGCACCCGATGCACGCCGAGGTCTACTCGATCCCCGAGGCGACCGCCGGCGCGGTCGCGGCCGCGCGCGAGCGCGGCGCGCCGGTGGTCGCGATCGGCACCACCGTGGTGCGCGCGCTGGAGAGCGCGGCCGACCCGGCGCGCGAGGGCCTCGTGCGGGCGCAGTCCGGGGAGACGCGCCTCCTGATCCAGCCCGGCTACCGGTTCCGCGTCGTCGACGGCCTGCTGACGAACTTTCACCTGCCGCGCTCGACGCTGCTCGCGCTGGTGTTCGCCTTCGCCGGCCGCGAGCGCGCGCTCCTCGCGTACCGCGCGGCGATCGAGGCGCGCTACCGCTTCTATTCTTATGGAGACGCCATGCTGATCCGCGGCGCGAGCGCGCCATGAGCCGGACGCCCGGCTTCGCCTTCTCCGAGCTCGCGCGGGACGGTCATGCCCGCACGGGCGTGCTCTCCACGCCGCACGGCGACGTGCCGACCCCGACGTTCATGCCGGTCGGCACCCAGGGCAGCGTGAAGACGTTGACCCCCGCCGAGGTGGCCGCGACCGGCGCGAGGATCGTCCTCGGCAACACGTACCACCTGTGGCTCCGCCCCGGGCCCGAGCTCGTCGCGCAGCTCGGCGGGCTGCACGCGTTCACGCGCTGGCCGCACGCGATGCTCACGGACTCCGGCGGCTTCCAGGCCTTCTCGCTCGCCGAGCGGCGCACCCTCGTGGAGGACGGCTTCGTGTTCCGCTCGCACCTCGACGGCGCCCGCAAGGCGCTCACGCCCGAGGTCGCGATGGAGGTGCAGGGGCTGCTCGGGGCCGACATCGCGATGCAGCTCGACGTGTGCCCGCCCGGCGGCGCGCCGCTCGCGGAGGTCGAGGAGGCGTGCCGCCTGACGACGCGCTGGGGGAAGCGCTGCCTCGCCGCCAAGCGCCCCACCCAGGCGCTCTTCGGCATCGTTCAGGGCGGCACCTCGGTCGCCCTGCGCACGGCGCACGCGGACGAGCTCGGGGCCCTGCCGTTCGATGGGCTCGCCCTGGGCGGCTTCTCCGTGGGCGAGCCGATCCCGCTGATGCACGAGGTCGTCGCGCAGATCGCGCCGAACCTCGATCCGTCGCGACCCCGCTACCTCATGGGCGTGGGGACGCCGCTCGATCTCGTTCACGCGATCGGCGCCGGGGTCGACATGTTCGATTGCGTGCTCCCCACCCGGAACGCCCGCAACGGGCAGGCGCTCACGCAGCACGGCAAGATCGTCATCAAGCAGGCGCGCTACAAGGAAGACCGATCGCCGCTCGACCCGACCTGCGCGTGCCCGACCTGCGCCGGGGGCTACAGCCGCGCGTACCTCCGGCATCTCTACATGGCGGGCGAGATCCTGGTGCTGCGCCTCCTGACCGAGCACAACCTCCACCTGTATGGCCGCCTGATGCGCGAGGCGCGCGCGGCCATCGCCGAGGGGCGGTACGCGGCGTTCGCCCGCGCGTGGCTCGGCGCGCGCGATGCCACCGAGTAACCGAGCAACCGAGCAGCCGCGCAGCCGCGCAGCCCCATGGCCGAGCGACCGCGCGATCGAAGGCCGCCTACATCGTCTCCATGGTCTCTGGAGGCGCTCCTGGAGCGGCCGCGGCGGATCGCGCGGAGGGCGCAACGTCCGCGCTGCCCGGGAGGGTTCCGAGTTACGATGGGCGGATGGTGAGCCCTCGCCTCCGGCACGGCGTCGCGCGCCCGCACTTGCGCGCGCGGGGCTACGGCTCGGCCGCGCTCGATCCGCCCGTAGGCCCGAGGCGCCGGCGCACGAGCCCCAGCCAGCCGCACCCGCCGAACGGCCGCCCTCGCGCGCGGACCGCGTGCTTGCCCGCGCTTTCCTCGTCCATTAGCCTTCGAACTCGGCCCGCGGAATGACGCAAGACGCCAACAAGAAGCCGCTCGGACGCATCCTCCTCCAGCAAAGGGCGGTCACCCAGCCCCAGCTCGAACAAGCGCTCCTCGAGGCGCGCGCGAAGGGGGTCCCCCTCGCCACGAACCTCATCGAGAGCGGCACCGTCTCCGAGGTCGCCGCGCTGAAGGCCCTCTCCGAGCAGAGCGGCGTTCCTGGCATCGACCTCAACCAGGTCTGCATCAAGCTCAGCGACCTCTCGATCCTGCCGCGCGAGATCGCCGCCAAGCACAAGCTCCTGCCCGTGCTCGTCCGCGAGGATCGCATCCTCGTGGCCATGGCCGCGCCCGCCGACAAGAAGGTGATCGACGAGCTCGAGTTCGTGACGGGCAAGCGCGTCTTCCCGTACATCGCGCTCGCGGGCCCCCTCGTGCGGACCATCGCGGCCGCCTACGACATGAAGGAGCAGGGCGAGCCGTTCTTCGTCGGCGCCAAGTGCCCGCCCGAGGTGCTGAAGCGGGCCGGGCTCGGCGCCGCGACCGCGTCTTCCGCGCCGGAGGCGCCGCCCGCGCCCGCGCCCGCTCCTGCGCAGCCTCCGCCCCGCCGGCCTGCGTCCGCCGTGCCGCCGTCGACGGTCGCACAGGCCCCTGCCGCTCCTGCGCCCGCGCCCGCGCCCGCGCCCAGCGCCGCCCCGCCGGCGAAGCCCGCGCCGGAGCGCCCGCGCGACGACGCCGAGATCTCGTTCGCCGATCTGACCGACGACCCGAGCCCGCCCGCTGCCCCGTCGCCGGCCCGCATCTCCTCGGCGGGGCCCCCGCTCGTCGTCGACGACGCCATGCGGAGGGCGGCGGCCGCCGACGAGCTGACGGACACCGATTTCGGCACCGCCGACCGCGATCTGTCCGTGGTCGAGTCGCTCCCGGGCGCAGGCAAGGCGCCGCAGGGCGATCAGACCACGATCCTCGTGGTCGACGACGAGCCGGAGATCCGGAAGCTGCTCCGCCGCATCTTCGAGGAGCGCGGGTACCGCGTCGAGGAGGCCGACCGCGGGCTCCTCGCGCTGCGCATGGTCAAGGAGAATCCGCCCGACGTGATGATCCTCGACGCCATGCTGCCCGAGGTGCACGGCTTCGACATCGCCCGCCGCATGAAGGGCACCCAGCGCTACGGCCACATCCCGATCATCATGATCTCGGCCGTCTACCGCGGGTGGCGGTTCGCGGAGGACCTGAAGTCGAGCTACGGCGTGGAGGCGTACATCGAGAAGCCCTTCCGCGTGGCCGACGTCGTCGCCGCCGTGGAGAACGCGCTCCAGGCGCGCTCGATCCGCGGCGATCAGGACCGGATTTCGGCCGAGGCAGAGCGCCTCCTCGCCGCGGGGATCGCGGCGTACCGCGCGGGCGATTTCGACAAGGCCGTGCGGCACCTGCGCGAGGGCACGGCCATCGATCCGCTCGCGTACCGGCTGCACTTCCACCTCGGCCTGCTCTACGGCAAGCAGGGGCAGCTCTACGACGCCATCCAGGAGCTGGAGACGGCGCTGCACATCAACGGCAAGCACTTCCCGGCCCTGAAGAACCTCGCGGTGCTCTACCAGAAGGCCGGGTTCCGCAACAAAGCCATCGAGACGTGGGAGCGCGCGCTGGGCGTCGCGCCCGATGACCCGACGCGGCAATCCATCAAGGAGCACCTGCTCGGGTTGCTCTAGCCGTCTAGCCCATGTCGCCCGCGGCCAAGCTGTCGTAGACTGCGCCGATTCCACCGGCAGGCGCGTCCCTGGATGAAATTCATCTGCGATAACTGCAAGGCCAAGTACCAGATCGGCGACGAGAAGGTCGCCGGCAAGATGGTGCGGATGCAGTGCCGGCGATGCGGGCACCTCATTCAGGTGAGCGCGAGCGTCACCGAGAGCTCCGTGGCGCGGGCTCTCCCGGTCGAGCCGCCGCGCGCGACGGCCGACGACGCGCAGCTCGCCCCCCCGAGCGACGAGGCTCCGCCCGCCGGGCTCGGCGCGACGGTGGCCGACGCCGGCGCCGCGAGCGCGCCGAGGCCGCCGCCGGCGTCGTCGCGGGGCCAGGGCGCTGCGCCGGCGCCGCCCCGGCCGGCGTCGCAGGCCCTCCCGCGCCCGGGGGGCGCGCCTCGACCTCCGGCGCCGCGCGCTGCGCCCGGGCCGGCGTCGGGCCCGCTCCCTGCGCCGGGGGCACCGACGCCCGGGACGCCCGCGCCCGCCGTGCCGCGGGCCGCCCAGCCCGCGCCCGCCGCGCCGCGGGCCGCCCAGCCCGCACCCGCCGCGCCGCGGGCCGCCCAGCCCGCGCCTGCCGGTCCGGCCGCGCCCGCCGCGCGGGCGGCGGAGCCTGCGCCGGCCGCAGCGGCCGCCAGCGCGTTCACGCGATCGATGTCCAACGACCGGCCGCTCGGGAAGGCGCCGGCCGTGCGCGCCACGGCGAGCGAGGACTGGTACGTCGGGGTCGGCGGGGTCCCGCTCGGCCCGGTGCGGCTCGCCGTCATCCGCGAGAAGGCGCTCGCCGGCGCGGTGGACGGCGACTCCCTCGTCTGGCGCGAGGGCTTCGACGAGTGGCTGCCCCTCAAGAACTTCCCGGAGCTGCTCGAGATCGTCACGCAGGCCCAGACGACCCGCGTGTCCGCGCCCGCGCGCCGCACCAGCAGCACGGGCTTCGCCGCCGTTCAGCCGCAGGTCCCTCCCTCGGCGAAGGCGCCCTCGTCGTCGAGGGTCCCCCCGCTCGCTGCGGCCGCGCCCGCGCGCTCGGCGGCGCTCGAGCCGGAGGCCCCCGGCCTGAGCGAGCGGTCCCCCGCGGTCGCTGGCGCGGTCGCCGCCTTCACCGCGGCGGGGACGCCGGCCGCGAGCGCGCCGGCGACCTCCGCCGCGAGCGCGCCGGCCGCGTGGCCCGACGCCTCGAGCGGCGCCGCGCGGCCCCACGCCGCGGGCGCCGCGCCGGTCGAGGTGCTGGCCGATCCGTTCGCGGCCGGGCCGGCGGCCGCCGCCGTGTCCGCGCCGAGGTCCGACCTGGCGCCGCCCGCCTCGGCCGACGTCGCTCGCGCCGCGGGCGGCCTGGCCCTGGGCGGTTCGCCGTCCGCGACGGCGCCAGCGGGCGGCGTGGCCAGGGGCGGCTCGCCGCCCCTGACGGCGGCGCCGGCCGGCGCGCTCTCCTCCGCGGAGCCCGCGCCCCTCGTCGCCACGCCCGGCAGCCTGGTGGAAACGGTCGCGCCGAGGCGGCGCTCGGGCATGAGCCCGCTCGCCTACGCCTTCATCGCCATGGCGGCGGCGTTCGGCGGCGTCTCTGCCTACGTCCTGCTGTCGCCCAAGCCGCAGACCACCGTGCAGGTCGTGACCGCGCCGCCGAGCAACCCGGTCGATCTCCCCACGGCCGCCCCGCCGCCGCCGCCCAGCGTCGAGCCGGAGGCGCCGCCCCCCGCCGAGGCGCCTCCTGCCAGGCCGGAGCCCGCCTCGCCCGGCAAGCCGGGCGCCGTGGCGAGCCAGCGGCCTGCGTCGGAGAAGCCGGTCGCCTCCGCGACCGGGGCGCAGCTCGACCGGTCTGGGTTCGGCGCCGGGGTCCCCGGCCCGACGTCGGGGCCGGGCAGCCAGGGCGCCGGCTCCAGCCTGACCCCCCTCTCCCAGGGGGAGATCTCCGGCGTCGTCGAGGCGAACCGGCCGAGCGTCCGGCGCCACTGCTGGCAGCCCGCCCTCGACGCGCGCGACCGCAACGCGTCCACCACCGCCCGCGTCTCGGCCTCCGTGGTCATCGGCGCCTCGGGCGCCGTCCAGTCCGTCTCGGCCGGCGGCTCGGAGAAGGACTACCCCGGTCTGGCGAGCTGCATCGCCTCGCGGATCAAGTCCTGGCGGTTTCCGCCCTCCTCGGGCTCCACGCCCGTGACCATTCCGTTCGTCTTCGCGGCCCAGTGAGCGCTCGCGGGGAGGGGAGGCCGCTCCGCCGGGGCGCAGCGCTTTACGCATGCCCGGGCAGGCGGTAATCGACGCGATCATGGCAGAGCGCAAAGTCCGAATCCTCGTGGCCAAGCCCGGCCTGGACGGCCACGACCGCGGCGCGAAGGTGGTCGCCCGGGCACTCCGCGACGCGGGCTTCGAGGTGGTCTACACGGGCCTGCACCAGACCCCCGACATGATCGCGTCCGCCGCCGTGCAGGAGGACGTCGACGCCGTGGGGCTGTCGATCATGTCCGGAGCGCACAACACCCTCTTCCCCGCCGTCATCGAGGCCCTCCGCAAGCACGGCGCCGAGGACATCGTGGTGTTCGGTGGGGGCATCATCCCGGACGAGGACATCGCGCGCCTCCAGGACGCCGGCGTGAAGGGCGTCTTCACCCCCGGGACCACCCTGAAGAGCATCGTGGAGTGGGTCCAGACCCACGTGACCCCCCACAGCTGACCGCCGCGGCGGCGCGGCTCCCCACTCTCCCCCACCGCGCGCGCCCACGCTCCCCCACCGCGCGCGCCCACGCTCCCCCACCGCGCGCGCCCACGCTCCCCCACCGAACGCTTCCCCACCGGCAGGCGGCTCGCTGAGCCCGTCCGGTCGCCGTCCATGGTCCCGCCTGCCGGCCCGCGAAATCGGGCGTCCAGGGCGGCGATCCGCCTCGCTTCCTTTCCGCCTTGCCAGCGTCCGCCAGAAGCGGTCGCGCTCACCTTCCAGGGGCTCCCCACTTCCTCCCACGGACCTGGATGCGCCACCAGATCGCGAGAAAACGCGCGGTTTTGTGAAAGAACACCTTGTGGATAAATACCCTACATAGGTGCCGGTTGAGGTCCAGAAATCTCCCAAACTGTTGACACTCGGCACCTCCCTCCGTAGCGTGGCGGAGCTTCGTGGGAAGAAGTGGCAGAGAATGTCACGACGCGGTGAGCGCTCGTTGGGGCAACGCGTCGCCAAGCCCTCGGCAGGACAGGCCAGCCGGAGCTGGGGTCGATGAGCACGATGTTTCGCGGTCACTTCGAGCACGCGATCGACGCGAAGGGGCGCACGAGCCTCCCTTCGCGCTTTCGGGACGTGCTCGCGGCCGCGAACGACCTGCGCATGGTCATCACCCCCGCCCTCTTCGACCCCTGCCTACACGCGTACCCGATGAAGGCCTGGGAGGAGCTGGAGGCTAAAATTGCAGCGCTGCCGCAATTCGATTCGAACGTGGTCGCGTTCCGGCGCCGCTACCTGTCCGCGGCCGTCGAGTGCGACCTCGACAAGCAGGGCCGGATCCTCATCCCGCCGTCGCTCCGCGAGCACGCGAGCCTCACGAAGGACGTCCTGTGGGCGGGGATGGGCCAGACGATCGAGCTCTGGGCGAAGGAGCGGTGGAAGGCCGCCCAGCAGATGAGCGAGGTCGAGCTTCAGAGCTTCAAGACAGCAATCGCGGAGCAGTTCCGCCTATGAACGTCGTCAATGTAGTCCCCATGCACCTGCCCCCTCCGCCACCGCGGCCGCGCGGCGAGCAGCACGTCTCCGTCCTCGGCCGCGAGGTGGTCGCCGCCCTCGCGCCCGTCAGCCAGGGCGTCTACGTCGACGCGACGCTCGGCGCCGGCGGCCACACCGAGGCGATCCTCGAGACGCCCGGCGCCCGGGTCATCGGGATCGATCGCGACGAGCGCGCCCTCTCCATCGCGCGCGCCCGGCTCGCCCGGATGGGGGACCGGGTGACCTACGTTCACGGCGAGTTCTCCGAGATCGAGCGGCACCTCGCCGCCCTCGGCGTCCCGCAGGTGGACGGGCTCGTGGCCGACATCGGCGTGAGCTCCATGCAGCTCGACGACCCGGGCCGCGGCATGAGCTTCCGCGCCGAGGGGCCGCTCGACATGCGGATGGACCGGAGCCGCGGCGAGACGGCGCTCGAGCTCATCGAGCGGCTCAGCGACGAGGAGCTCGCGGACGTCATCTACCGCTACGGCGAAGAGCGCCGCAGCCGGCGGGTCGCCCGCTGTATCAAGCAGGCGGCCGAGGGCGGCGAGCTCGCGACGACGCTCGACCTCCGGCGCGCCGTGGTGCGCGCGGTCGGGCCGGCGCGCATCGGCGGCGTCGATCCGGCGACGCGCACGTTCCAGGCGCTGCGCATCGCCGTGAACGGAGAGCTCGACGAGCTCGAGGCGCTGCTCGAGGCGGCGCCCAGGATCGTCGCGCCCGGCGGCGTGCTCGCGGTGATCTCGTTCCACTCGCTCGAGGACCGCATCGTCAAGCGCGCGCTGCGCGAGCCCGAGGTCTGGCAGCCGCTCACCAAGAAGCCGGTGACCGCGGGCGACGAGGAGATCGAAGGCAACCCGCGGGCCCGCAGCGCGAAGCTCCGCGCCGCGCGGCGCGTCTCCGGCCCGGAGGCGCTCGCGTGACGCAGCAGCGCCCGTTCCTCGTGCTCTGGACGCTCGCGGTGGCCGCGACGGTGGCGGCGTTCGTCGTGCACCTCGCCCTGCGCGGGCGCACGGTCGACCTCGGCTACCGGCTCGGCCGGGCGCGCGCCGAGCAGGCGCGGCTGCGCGAGGTCAAGCGGGTGCTGTCGCTCGAGGCGGCCAGCTACGAGACGCCGCAGCGCGTGGAGATGGTCGCCCGCTCGCTGCTCGGCATGACGCCCCCGCCGCCCGAGCGGGTCATCCCGGTGCGGGGCTACACCGCGCCGCCGGAGCGCGATCCGGCGAGCGGCGAGGCCGGCAGCGCGCCGCCGAGCGGGGGTCAGCCGGAATGAAGAACCTCGATCCGCGGCGCGCGCGGTGGATCCGCATCCGCATGGGGCTGCTCTGCGGGCTGATGGCGCTCGGCCTGGGCGGCGTCGTGTCCGGCGCCTACCGGATCGAGGTCGAGGACGGCGACGCCTGGTACGACCTCGCCGAGCGGCAGCGCCAGCGGCGGCTCCACATCACGCCGAAGCGCGGCACCATCTACGACCGCAACGGCGCGCCGCTCGCGGAGAGCGTGGAGGTGCCCAGCGTCTCGGTGGACGCGGTCGAGATGCTCCGCGGCGTCGACGAGCAGTACATCCCGATGCGGATCCAGCAGTACGCCGAGCGCATCGCGCAGGCGCTCTCGCTGCCGGTCGAGGACGTCGCGGAGAAGCTCGGCCGGCGGCGCCGCTTCGCCTGGCTCAAGCGCCGCATCTCCGAGCAGGAGGTCGAGAACGTCCGCGCGCTCGGCGACCGGACGCAGCGCTACCCGGTGCGCGGGCTCGTGATCGAGGGCGAGGGGCGCCGCTTCTACCCGAACCGCGAGCTCGCCGGCCCGCTGCTCGGCTTCGTCGCCACCGACGGCGAGGGCAAGGAGGGGCTCGAGCTCAGCATGGAGCGCGAGCTCCGCGGCAACGCGGCGGAGGTGCGCGGGCTCCGCGATCGATCGGGCCGGCTCATCTTCTCGGAGGGGATCGAGGACGAGCAGGCGCTCGCCGGGCACAACGTCCACCTCACGATCGACAAGGGCATCCAGTTCACCGCCGAGCGCGAGCTCGAGGCGGCGATGAAGACCTACGAGGCGATCGGCGGTGCGATCGTGGTCGTCGACCCCGAGAACGGCGAGATCCTCGCGATGGCGAGCGCCCCGGGGTTCAACCCGAACGACTACTCGCAGAGCGATCCGGGATCCCGGCGCAACCGCTGCGTGGTCGATCGCTTCGAGCCCGGCTCCACGATGAAGGTGTTCGCCATCGCGAGCGCGCTCGCGGCGAAGAGCGTCTCCCCGAGCGCGACCATCTACTGCGAGGAGGGGAACATGGCGATCGACAACGTCGTGATCCACGACACGCACGTGCACAAGTGGCTGACGCTGCCGCAGATCCTCGGCCAGTCGTCGAACATCGGCACGGCGAAGATCGCGCTCGGGCTCGGCGAGCAACGGCTCTACGAGGGCCTCCGCCGGTTCGGCTTCGGCGACCTCACCGGCGTGCCGCTGCCGGGCGAGTCCGTGGGCGTGCTGCGGCCGCGCGGCCGCCCCTGGGTCCAGGTCGAGACGGCGTCGGCCTCGTTCGGGCAGGGGATCAGCGTGACGACGCTCCAGCTCGCCATGGCCATGGCGTCGGTCGCCAACCGCGGGCGGCTGCTCGAGCCCATCCTCATCAAGCGGATCACCGACGGCACCGGCGTCACGCTGTCCGAGACGTCGCCCCGCGTGCGCCGCGACGCGGTGCCCGCGTCGATCGCGCGGATGATGTCGGAGATGCTCGTCGCGGTGACGGAGGGCGACGGGACCGGCGTGGAGGCGAGCATCCCGGGCTTCCGCGTCGCGGGGAAGACGGGCACGGCGCAGAAGATCGATCCGGCGACAGGCAGGTACACCGACACCCACTACGTGGCGTCGTTCGTCGGGTTCGTCCCGGCCGAGCGGCCGCGGCTCGCCATCGCCGTGGTGCTCGATGAGCCGCTGGGCGGCACGTACGGCGGCGGCTCGGTCGCGGCGCCCGTCTTCCGGCGGGTCGGCGAGATGGCGCTGCGCTACCTGGGCGTTACCCCGCGCGGGAGCGTGCCGATGAAGCTGTCGGAGGTCGCCGAGCAGTCGGGCGAGGACATCGCGGCGAACACCTACCAGGTCCTGAACGAGGCGCGCGCCGCGGCGGCGCCGATCGCGGCGGGGGTGGTCACGCCGTCCGCGCCGCTCAAGACGGGGGAGCTGCGCGTGCCCGATCTCACGGGCCTGCCGCAGCGCGAGGCGGTGAGGAGCGCCGCGGCGCTCGGGCTCGATCCGAGCGTCGAGGGCACGGGGAGGCTCACGCGCCAGGAGCCCCCGGCCGGGACCGTGCTGCCCAAGGGATCGCCGCTGAAGCTGATCTTCGAGCCCCCCACATGACGGCGCCCGACCACAACGAGGCCGGCGTGGCCGAGGTCGAGCTCGCGCTCCGCCTCGGCGACGTGCTGCGCGAGATCCCGGGCGCCGCGCTGTCACCCGCGGACGCCGCGGAGCTGCTCGTGACCGGCGTGCACCTCGACTCGCGCAAGGTGGAGCCGGGGGACATCTTCGTCGCGCGCGCGGGCGCGCGGGCGCACGGCGAGCGCTTCATCCCCGAGGCCGTCGCGCGCGGCGCGCGGGCGGTCATCCTCGCGCGCGGGAGCGCCGCCGACACGCTCGGCGCCGCCCGCGTCGAGGTGCCCGACGTGCCGCTCGCGCTGGCCCTGGCCGCCGCGGCGGTCTACCGGCACCCGACCTTCACGCTCGACGTCGTCGGCATCACCGGCACGAACGGCAAGACGACGACGGCCCACCTCGTGCAGGCCTGCATCGATCGCTGCGGCGGCCGGGCCGGGATCGTGGGGACGCTCGGCTACCGCTTCGGCGATCTCGACGTCCACGCCTCGCACACGAGCCCCGAGGCGGACGAGCTCGCGCGCGTCGCCGCGGCGATGGTCGGCCGCGGCGCGACGCACCTCGTGATGGAGGTCTCGTCGATCGCGCTCGCCGCGAAGCGCGTCGACGCGGTCCGCTTCCGGACCGCCGTCTTCACGAACCTCACCCAGGATCACCTCGATTACCACGGCACGATGGAGGCGTACGCGGAGGCGAAGGCGCGCCTGTTCGTGGATCTCGGCCCCGGCGCCGCGGCGATCAACGTCGACGATCCCTTCGGGCGAGAGCTCGTCCAGCGGATCGCCCCGGGCGGGCTCTCGCGCCCGGTCGCGTCGACGCTCGCGCGCTACTCGACCGAGGTGGGCGCCGGCCCGGACGCGGCGGAGATCGCGCCCGTCGAGCTCGTCCACGAGGCGCGCGGCATCTTCCTCCGCGCCCGCACGCCCGCCGGCGAGGTCACCATCCGGTCCCACCTGCTCGGCGCGCACAACGCGTCGAACCTGCTGGCCGCCCTCGCCGTGGCGTACCTGCTCGGGTTCGACGTCGGCGACGCCGCGGCGGCGCTCTCGTCGCCGATCCAGGTCGCCGGCCGCCTGGAGCGCTGCGATACCCCGGGCGTCGACGACGTGATCGTGCTCGTCGACTACGCCCACACGCCGGACGCGCTCGCCCGCGTGCTCGCGAGCGTCCGCGCCCTCGGCGGCGGGCGAATCCACTGCGTGTTCGGGTGCGGCGGCGACCGCGATCCGCTGAAGCGGCCGCGGATGGGCGAGGCCGTAGGCCTCGGCGCCGACGTCGCCATCGTGACCAACGACAACCCGCGGAGCGAGGATCCGCGCGCGATCGCCGACGCCATCCTGCCGGGCCTCGCCGCCGGCCGCGCGCGCGTCGTCGTGGAGCTCGATCGCGCGCGCGCCATCGAGCGCGCGGTGCGGGACGCCGAGCCCGGGGACCTGGTCCTCATCGCGGGCAAGGGCCACGAGCCGTACCAGATCATCGGCGGCGTCACGCTGCCGTTCGACGATCGCGACGAGGCGCGCCGCGCGCTCGCCGCCCGCCGCGCCCGGGCCGGGGCCGAGCGGCAGCCGCGCGGAGGTGCGGGATGATCTACGAGCTCTTCTACCCGCTCAAGTTCCACTACAGCTGGCTGAGCTGGCTCAACGTCCTGCGCTACATCCCGTTCCGCACGATCATGGCGACGATCACCGCCATGGTGCTGACGTTCCTGCTCGCGCCGTGGTTCATCCGCGAGCTGCGGCGCAAGCAGATCGGGCAGGTGGTCCGCGCCGAGGGGCCCGAGACGCACAAGATCAAGGCGGGCACGCCGACGATGGGCGGCGCGCTCATCCTGCTGTCGCTGCTGCTCCCCACCGTGCTGTGGGCCGACCTCCGGAACCCGTTCGTCCTCGCGACGACGGCGGTGACCGCGGGCTACGGCGTCATCGGCTACCTGGACGACTTCCTCAAGATCAAGCGGCGGAACAGCGGCGGCCTGCCGGGCCGCTACAAGCTCATCGGCCAGGTGCTCATCGGCGGCGCGGCCGTGGCCTACACGTTCCTGCTCGCGTCCAAGCTCCCGCCCGACTGGGCGGAGATCAGGACGCGGCTCGCGATCCCGTTCCTCGCGTTCTCGAAGTACCACATCGAGCTGCCGCTCTACGCCTACGTCCCGTTCGCCGTCTTCGTCGTGGTCGCGACGTCGAACGCCGTGAACCTCACCGACGGCCTCGACGGGCTCGCGATCGGCCCGGTGATCATCAACGCGGGGACGTACCTCATCCTCGCGTACATCGTCGGCGCCTCCATCGCGAACTTCTCGCTCGCGGCCTACCTCGACATCCCGGCGATCGCGTCGGCGGGCGAGCTGTCGGTGTACTGCGGCTCGGTTATCGGCGCGGGGATCGGCTTCCTCTGGTACAACACGTACCCCGCGCAGGTCTTCATGGGAGACGTCGGGTCGCTCGCCCTCGGGGGCGGGCTCGGGATGCTCGCCGTCTTCACCAAGAACGAGCTCCTCTCGATCATCCTCGGGGGGATCTTCTTCATCGAGACGGTCAGCGTCATCACGCAGGTCCTCTCGTTCAAGCTCACCGGCAAGCGCGTCTTCTTGATGGCGCCGATCCACCACCACTACGAGAAGAAGGGGTGGGCGGAGCCCAAGATCATCGTGCGCTTCTGGATCATCTCCATCCTCCTGGCGCTGGTCTCCCTGGCGTCGATGAAGCTGCGGTGAGGGCATGATGGACGTCCGCGGGCGAACAGTGATCGTCGTCGGGCTCGGGCGGAGCGGCGTCGCGGCCGCGCGCCTCCTCCTTGCGCGCGGCGCGCGCGTGATCGCGAACGACGGCGCGCCGCGCGAGCGGCTCTCCGCCGCGGCCGCGTCCCTCGAGGCGGAGGGCGCCGTCCTCGCGCCGGGCGGGCACGATCCGGCGCTGTTCGACGGCGCCGACCTCGTGGTCGTCTCGCCGGGCGTGCCGTCGTTCCCCGCGCTCGACGCCGTCGAGCGCTCCGGGCGCGAGGTCATCGGCGAGCTCGAGCTCGCGTCGCGCTTCGTGTCGGCGCCGATCGTGCTCGTCGGCGGGACCAACGGCAAGAGCACGACGACGGCGCTCACGGGCGCGATGCTCGAGAGCGCCGGCCTCCGCACCTTCGTCGGCGGCAACTTCGGGACCCCGCTCGCCGAGGCCGTCGGGGAGGCGTGGGACGCGCTCGTCCTCGAGATCTCGAGCTTCCAGGCGGAGCGCGTCCCGACGCTGCACGCCCGCGCGCACGCCCTGCTGAACATCACGGACGATCACCTCGATCGCTACCCGAGCTTCGCGGCGTACGCGGACGCGAAGGGCAACCCGTTCGAGCGGATGACGCCGGAGGACGTCGCGGTCGTGCCCTTCGGCGACGCGCTCGTCGCCCGCCAGGCGGCGCGCGGTCGCGCCCGCGTGGTGACGTTCAGCGGGCGCGACGCCCGCGCCGACGTGAGCGCCTCGGGCGGCGCGATCGTCGATCGCGTCGCCGGCGCGAGCTACCCGCTGGAGCGCGTCCGCCTCTCGGGCGCGCACAACCTCGCGAACGCCTGCGCCTCCGTCGCGCTGGCCGCCGCGCTCGGCGCCCCGCCGGCGGCGATCGCCGACGCGCTCGCGCGCTTCGAGGGGCTCCCGCACCGGACGGTGCTCGTCGCCGACGTCGAGGGGGTCCGCTACTACGACGACTCGAAGGGGACCAACGTCGGGGCCTCGGTCGCCGCGCTCTCCGGGCTGCGCGAGGCGAAGGCGGTGCTGATCGCGGGCGGGCGCGACAAGCTCGGCGACTACGCGCCGCTCGTGGCCGCGCTGCGCGAGCGGGGGCGCGCCCTCGTCGTCCTCGGCGAGGCCGCGGACCGCATCGCCGCCGCGGCGGAGGGCGCCCTGCCGATCGCGCGGGCGGGCTCGATGGACGAGGCGGTCCGCGCCGCGCGCTCGCTCGCACGGCCGGGCGACGCGGTGCTGCTCAGCCCCGCGTGCTCCAGCTTCGACATGTTCCGCGACTACAAGGACCGCGGCGACGCCTTCGTCCGCGCGGTCCGCGCGCTGGAGCGAGCCGCCGGGGAGGTGGCGTCGTGATGTGGAGCGGCAAGCTCGGCGCGGGCGAAGGCGCGCCCAAGAACCGGCACATCGGTCCCTCGGAGCAGGACAAGCCGGCGCCCGGCGCGGCCCTCGCGGCCGCCGAGGCCTTCTGGAAGGGGTCGAGCCCCTCGGGGCCCGTCGACGCCCTGCTCGCGGCGGTCGTCACCGCGCTCATCGGCTTCGGCGTGGTGATGGTCTACAGCGCGAGCGCCGTCGAGGCGACCGTCCGCTACAAGGACGCGCAGTTCTTCCTCAAGCGCCAGGCCGTCTACGCGGTCCTCGCGATCGCCACGATGTGGATCACGAGCCGCATCGATTACCGCCGGATCAAGGTCCTCACGTACCCGGTGCTCATCGCCGTGACCGCGATGCTCGTCGCCTGCGTGGCGGGGCTCGGCCACAAGGCGGGCAACGCGTACCGGTGGCTCGCGCTCGGCCCGGTCAACGTGCAGCCGGCCGAGGTCGCGAAGCTCGGGATCGTCCTCTGGCTCGCCTACTCGCTCTCCAAGAAGGCCGACCGCATCAAGTCGTTCTCCGTCGGCTTCCTCCCGCACCTCATCGTGGTCGGGCTCCTGATGCTCCTCTGCCTCAAGCAGCCCGATTTCGGCAGCGCGGTCGTGCTGCTCTTCCTGACCTTCACGCTGCTGTTCGTCGCGGGCGCGCGCGTCCCGTACATCGCCGCGTTCTCCATGCTGATGGCGCTCGCCGCCGCCGCGCTCGTGCGCTTCAGCGGCTACCGCTACGCGCGCTACCTCGCGTGGATCGACATGGACAACAACCGCGCCGACCTGGCGTACCAGCCGTTCCAGTCGGTCATGAGCTTCGGCTCCGGCGGGGTCTTCGGCCTCGGGCTCGGGCGGGGGCTGCAGGTGCTCTACCTGCCGGAGGCGCACACCGATTTCGTGTCCGCGATCGTCGGCGAGGAGCTCGGCTTCGTCGGCATCGTCGGCCTCTGCGCGGCGTACCTCGTCATCGTCTCGCGGGGCGTGAAGATCGCCCTCGAGGCCGACGACGACTACGGCAGCTTCATGGCGTTCGGCATCGCGACGCTCTTCGGCGTGCAGGCGATGACGAACCTCGCCGTCGCGATGGCGATCCTCCCGACGAAGGGGCTCACGCTGCCGTTCCTCAGCTACGGCGGCTCGTCGCTGCTCGTGAACGCCGCGGCCGCGGGCATCCTGCTCAGCATCAGCCGCGCGCGGACCCCGGTGGCCACCGCGCAGGGGGGCGCGGCGGGCGCTTCGCCCGTCCCGGACGCGCCGAGCGCGTCCGCCGTGATCGCCACCTCGGCGGAGGGGGGCGGCGCATGGTGACCGTCCTGATCGCCGGGGGCGGCACCGGCGGCCACGTCTTCCCGATGGTCGCCGTCGGCGACGCGGTCCGCGCCGCGGCGCGCGACGAAGAGGCGCGCGTCGTCTACGTCGGCACCGCGCGCGGCATCGAGGTGCGCGTCATGCGCGAGCGCGGCGACACCCTCGAGCTGCTCCACGTCCTGCCGCTCCGCGGGGGCGGGCTCTCCGGCTTCGTGCGCGGCGCCGCCCGCGCGGGCCGCGTCCTGCCGGAGGCGAGGCGGCTCGTCGAGCGGCTCGACGCCCGGGTCGTCCTCTCGCTCGGCGGGTACGCCGGCGGCCCGGTCTCCCTCGCGGCGCGCTCGCTCGGCGTGCCGGTCGCGATCCTGGAGCCGAACAGCGTCCTCGGGCTCTCGAACCGGCTCCTCTCGCCCATCGTCGACCGCGCGTACGTCGCCTTTCCGGAGGCGGCGCGCGCGCTGCGCCCGAGCACCGTGCGCCTCTTCGGCGTCCCGCTCCGGCGCGCCTTCGCCCGCGCGCCGTACGCGCCGCGCGAGGGCAAGCTCCGCCTGCTCGTGCTCGGCGGCAGCCAGGGCGCGCTCGCCCTGAACGACGTCGTCCCGCGCGCGATCGCGCAGGGCCGCGAGCGCGGCGTCGACCTCGAGGTCGTGCACCAGACGGGCAGGGACCGCGAGGCCGCGGTCCGGTCGCTCTACGCCGAGCTCGGCCTCGCGGAGCGCGCGCGCGTGGTCCCGTTCATCGACGACGTGGCCGAGGCGCTCGCCGCGGCCGACGTCGTGATCGCCCGCGCGGGCGCGTCGACGCTGGCCGAGCTCTGCGCCGTCGGGCGCCCGTCGATCCTGATCCCGTACCCGTTCGCGGCCGACGATCACCAGCTGAAGAACGCGCAGTCCCTCGAGCGGGCCTCCGCCGCCGTGGCGATCGCCCAGGCCGACGCCACCGAGGCGCGCCTCGCCGGCGAGATCGCCCGGCTCGCGGCCGCGCCCGCGCTCCGCGCCCGCATGGCGGACGCCGCGGCGGCCTTCGCCACGCCGGACGCCGCGGCGCGCGTCGCCGCCGATCTGCTCGAGCTCGCGCGGGCTCCGCGCCACCGCGCGCTGCGCTTCCCGGCCCCCTTCGGCCGCGCGGCGCGCGGCGGGGAGGCGCAGCGCCGCGCCGTGATGGAAGAGGCCGCGCCGCTCGGTGCTGCCCTCGGTCAGGAGGAGGCAGGCTGATGTTCCGCGGTCGGGTTCGCCACGTTCACTTCGTCGGCATCGGGGGCGTCGGGATGAGCGGCCTCGCCGAGATCCTGCGCTCGCTCGAGTTCGAGGTCTCCGGCTCGGACCTCAAGGAGAGCTCGACCACGCGGCGGCTCACGTCGCTCGGCGTCCGGATCGACATCGGCCACCGCGCCGAGAACGTCTGCGGCGTCGATGTCGTCGTGTACTCGAGCGCCATCCGGCCCGACAACCCCGAGCTCACCGAGGCGCGCGCGCTCGGGATCCCGGCGATCGGCCGCGCGGAGATGCTCGCCGAGCTGATGCGCGTGAAGTACGGCGTCGCGATCGCGGGCTCGCACGGCAAGACCACCACGACCTCCCTCGTCGCCACGGTCCTGCGCGCCGCCGGCCTCGATCCCACCGTCGTCGTCGGCGGCAAGATGGCGGCGCTCGGCACGAACGCGCGGCTCGGCGCCGGCGACCTGCTCGTCGCCGAGGCCGACGAGAGCGACGGCTCGTTCCTGCGGCTCACCCCGACGATCGCGGTCGTCACCAACATCGATCCCGAGCACCTCGATCACTACGGCACGCACGAGCGCATCAAGGACGCCTTCGTCGAGTTCGCCGCGCGCGTGCCGTTCTACGGGCTGGCCGTGCTCTGCCTCGACCACCCGCACGTCCAGGATCTGCTCCCGCGCATCCCGCGCCGCCACGTCACGTACGGCGTCTCGCCGCAGTCGGACTACTCGGCGCGCGGCATCCAGTTCCGCGGCCTGGAGACGAGCTTCAACGCGTACCGCCGGGGCGAGCCGCTCGGCGGGTTCACGGTGAAGATGCCCGGCGCGCACAACGTCCTGAACTGCCTCGCCACGATCGCGGTCGCGGACGAGCTCGAGGTGCCGCTCGACGTCACCAAGCAGGCGCTCGCCACGTTCGGCGGCGTCGCGCGCCGCTTCACCGTCGTCGGCTCGATCGGCGGCGTCACGCTGATCGACGACTACGGCCACCACCCGGCCGAGATCCGCGCCACCATCGACGCGGCTCGGCGCGCGTTCCCCGGCGAGGACCACCGCGTCGTCGTGGCCTTCCAGCCGCACCGGCACACCCGCACGCGCGACCTCTTCGACGAGTTCACGCGCGCCTTCAACCAGGCCGACGTGCTGCTCGTCACGGACATCTACCCCGCGGGCGAGGCGCCGATCCCCGGCGTCACCGCCGAGCGCCTCGTCCAGTCGATCCGGGAGCACGGCCACCACGACGCGCGCTACGTCGCGGACAAGGCCGACCTCGCGGAGGCGCTCGAGCAGATCGTCCGGCCGGGCGACGTGGTCATCGCGCTCGGCGCCGGCGACGTGAACGCCTGCGTGCGGGAGCTCAAGGCGCGCCTCGAGGCGAAGGCGCCGCAGGAGGGCAGCCCATGACCGAGCGCCCGAGCGCCCCGCCGCCGAACCGCCGTCGCGCGTCGACGGCGCCCCCCGCGCCGCCTGGCCGGGCGGCGCCCGCGCGCGGCCCGAAGCCGGAGCCCGTGGCCGCCGCGCCGGCGCCGAAGAACGAGCGCGTGCGGCCGGCGACCCCGTCGTCGCACGAGTCGCCGCCCCCGCCCGCGACGAGCGTCTCCGTGCGCCCGCCGCGCCCGCCGCCTTCGAGCGGCTCGCCCGCGGAGGCGCGCCCGGCGCGGCCGGTCTCGCGCCACCTCCGCGCGCTCCAGCTGCTCGCGGGCGCCGCCGTCGTGCTCATCGCCTCGACCGCGGTCGCGTGGGGCGCGCGCCGCTACATCGTGTCGAGCCCCCGCTTCGCCGTGCGCACGGTGCTCGTCGACGGCGCGGTGCGCCGCTCCGCCGAGCAGGTCGCGAGCTCCGGCGGCATCGAGGTCGGCAAGAACATCTTCACGCTCGACCTCGAGCTCGCCGGCGCCTCCATCTCCACCGATCCCTGGATCGAGAAGGCGACGGTCACCCGGAAGCTCCCCTCGACGGTCCACGTCAGCGTCGTCGAGCGGGAGGCGCAGGCCCTCGTCGCGATCGGCGGCGATCTCTACCTCGCGACGCGCGACGGAGAGCTCTTCAAGGAGCTCGCCGAGGACGACCCGTTCGATCTCCCGATCGTCACGGGGATCACCGGCGAGCAGGTGGCGCGCGATCGCGCCGGCGTCGTCATCGCGGTCCGGCGCCTGCTCGACGTCGTCGAGGACATGGAGCGCGCCGGCGTCGCCCGCCGCTATCCGATCCAGGAGCTCCACGTCGAGCGGGACGGGTCGGTTGTCACCACCATCGGCAAGGAGGGGATCGCGCTCCACCTCGGGCAGCCGCCTTACCGCGACAAGGTCGGCCAGGCGGCGCGGGTGCTCACCGAGCTCGCCCAGCGGAAGGCGAGCGCGTCGGTGATCTTCCTGGACAACGACGCGCACCCCGAGCGCGTCGTGGTGAGGATGAGATGACCGCCGTCGCGCCCGCTCTCCGCGCCGGCGATCGCCGAGCAAAACTTGGCCGGCTCTCTTGGCTCGTGGCAGCGTCGTGCCCGCCTGACACGCGCATGGGGCTCGTCCCCGCATGAGGTGGTGCACGCAATGAAGAGCCGGATGGAGACTACTGAGATCGTCGTCGGCCTCGACATCGGGACGACCAAGGTCTCGGCGGTCGTGGGCGAGATCGACGCTGATGGGATCACCATCCTCGGGGTGGGCAACGTCCCGTGCCGCGGCCTGAGGAAGGGCGTGGTGAGCAACATCGACTGGACGGTGCGCTCGATCGCCGAGGCGATCGAGGCCGCGCAGACGATGGCGGGCGTCGAGATCCGCACCGTCTACGCCGGCGTCGCGGGCAGCCACATCCGCTGCCAGCAGTCCGACGGCGTCGCCGCGGTCTCGGGCGGCGAGGTCACCCGGCTCGACGTCGAGCGCGTCCTCGAGGGCGCGCGGGCCATCCCGGTCGACGCCGATCGCCAGATCCTGCACGTCCTGCCGCGCGAGTTCACGGTCGACAACCAGGACGGCATCCGCGACCCGGTCGGCATGAGCGGCGTCCGGCTCGGGGTGAAGGTGAACCTCATCACCGCCGCGACCTCGTGCGTCCAGAACGTCGTCCGCTGCGCGGAGCGCTGCGGCCTCACCGTGGCCGACGTCGTGCTGGAGCCGCTCGCCAGCGCCGAGGCGGTGCTCTCCGAGGACGAGAAGGAGATCGGCGTCGCCATCATCGACATCGGCGGCGGCACGACCGACCTGCTGCTCTACGTGGACGGCGGCATCGCGCACGCCAGCGTGATCCCGGCGGGCGGAAACAACGTGACCGCGGACATCGCGGCCGGGCTGCGCACGCCGATGGGCGAGGCAGAGCGCCTGAAGCGCAACGCCGGCTGCGCCCTCGGCCGCATGGTCGGCGACGAGGAGGAGATCGAGGTCCCCGGCGTCGGCGGGCACCTGCCGCGCAAGGCGGCGCGCCGCGTCCTGTCGGACATCATCGAGCCGCGCGTCGAGGAGATCTTCGCGGTCATCCGCAAGCGGATCGAGGACACCGGCATGCTGGAGCAGCTCTCGGCCGGCGCGGTGGTCACCGGCGGCGGCGTCCTGATGGAGGGGATGACCGAGTTCGCCGAGGAGATCCTCGGGATGCCGGTGCGCCTCGGCGTGCCGGTCGGCGTGCGAGGCATCACGCAGCTCGTGGCTGGCCCGCAGTACGCGACCGGGGTGGGCCTCGTTCAGTACGGCGCCAACGCTCTCGCGCAGGCGCGCGCGCTCACGCCGGTGACGCACGAGTCCGCTCACGCCGGCCGCGCGGAGGCCCGCCGCGAGAAGCTCCGCGAGCGCGAGCCGCGCCGGGAAGTCATCGAAGAAATGCAGATTGAAAAGAGGTCGAGCGGGAGGTTCTGGAACTGGCTGCGAGCAGCATTCTAGGCATGACGTAGCAAGAGAAAGTTGTTAGACAATTGGGTTTGAGAGGGCCGGAGAACGCGCTGGCGAGCCCTCTTGAACGCAAAGTCAAGAGGGTCTGAAAAGCGGTGTTCGAAGGGGAAGAGGCGCCCCGCCGAACGCCGTCCGGAGCGAGGACGTCCTCGCATACTTAGGGTTCCGTGCCGCTCGACCTCCGCGAGGGTCGGCGCCGGGCCGAGCGGCTAGCTGTACATCCCCGGGAGGAGTTCATGAGTTTCTCCATCGAGTTTGCCGACGAGCACACCGGGTACGACGCCCGGATCAAGGTCATCGGTTGTGGCGGTTCTGGCGGCAATGCAGTCAACACGATGATCAACTTCGGCCTCGAGGGCGTGGAGTTCATCGTCGTCAACACCGACGCCCAGGCGCTCGGCGCGAGCCTCGCGCCGACCAAGCTCCACATCGGGGCGAGCGTCACGCGCGGTCTCGGCGCGGGCGCCGATCCCGAGAAGGGCCGCAAGGCGGCGCTCGAGGACGTGACCCGGGTGAAGGAGTGCATCCAGGGCGCGGACATGGTGTTCGTCACCGCGGGGATGGGCGGCGGCACCGGCACCGGCGCCGCGCCGGTCATCGCGCAGCTCGCGCGCGAGGAGGGGTGCCTCACCGTCGGCGTCGTGACGAAGCCGTTCTTCTTCGAGGGCAAGCAGCGCTCGCGCCGCGCCGAGCTCGGCCTCGCGATGCTCGCCGAGCACGTCGACACGCTGATCACGATCCCGAACCAGAAGCTCCTCACGCTCGGCGACGAGGACCTCTCGTTCGTCGAGGCGTTCCGCAAGGCGGACGAGGTCCTCTACCAGGCGATCAAGGGCATCAGCGATCTCATCACGCAGAACGGGATCGTGAACGTCGACTTCGCGGACGTGAAGACGGTGATGTCGAACATGGGCCGCGCGCTCATGGGCACCGGCTGCGCGAAGGGGCAGGGCCGCGCTCGCCTCGCCGCCGAGATGGCCGTCAGCTCGCCGCTGCTCGACGACATCTCCGTCGAGGGCGCGACGGGCGTGCTCATCAACATCGTCGGCGGCCCCGACATGCGGATGCGCGAGATCGAGGAGGCCGCGACGCTCGTGCAGGAGCAGGCGCACGAGGACGCGAACATCATCTTCGGCGCGACGATCGACGAGAACATGGGCGAGATGATCAAGGTCACGGTCATCGCCACCGGCTTCGATCACCTCGTCGCCGAGGTCCCCCAGCAGCTCGCGAGCGCCGCGCAGCCCCGCGCGACCGCGCACTCCATCGGCGCGTCGCTCTCCGCCGCGACCGGGCCGATGTCGGCCCGCTCCGCCCCGAGCGCTCCTCCCATGACGCAGCGCCAGCCGCACCGTCACGAGGAGGTCGCGTACCCGGCCACCCGTCGTCCGGCGCCGCAGGTGCAGTCGGCGGGCGGCGGCGGCCCGCGCGACCGCGCGAGCTTCGTCCCGCCGCTCGACTCCGACTGGGACACGCCCGCGTTCCAGCGCCGCGGCCAGTAGCAGCGCCGCGGCCCGCGCGGCCAGTAGCAGCCCCGCGGCCCGCACGGAAGATCCTCGCGACGCCCGGGTCACCTTGGGCGTTCACGCTGTATTACGCGTTGACAGGCGCGGGCGACGACTTATGGTCTGCCGGCGCCTATGCCCCCTGTCGGGCAGGATCGACGCGGCGGTCCACCATTCATGAGTGAAAAGCGCGACTTCTACGAAGTTCTTGGCCTCGCGCGGGACGCGACGCCTGACGACATTCGCAAGGCCTATCGTCAGGCTGCGTTGAAGTACCACCCGGACCGGAACCCCGGCGATGCGTCGGCGGAGGCTCGCTTCAAAGAGGCCACCGAGGCGTACCAGGTCCTCTCCGACGAGGAGAAGCGCAGGCGGTACGACCAGTTCGGCCACGCCGGCCTCGAGGGGATGGGCGGCGCGGCCGACAGCGACATCTTCTCGCACTTCCAGGACATCTTCTCCGAGTTCTTCGGCGGCTTCGGCGGCGGGCAGCGGCGGCGGCGCGGGCCGGCGCGCGGCCAGGACATCCGGGTTCAGCAGCGGCTCTCGCTGCGCGACGCCCTGCTCGGCTGCAAGCGCGAGGTGGTCCTGCGGACGCCGGTCGCGTGCGAGGAGTGCTCCGGCTCGGGCGCGAAGCCGGGGACCAAGCGCAAGCCGTGCGGCACGTGCGGCGGCGCCGGTCAGGTCTCGACCTCGCGCGGCTTCGTGATGTTCACCCAGACCTGCCCCGAGTGCTCGGGCGAGGGGTCGGTCATCAAGACGCCGTGCGCCGTCTGCAAGGGGTTCGGGGCGGTCGAGAAGACGCGGAAGGTCGTGGTCAACTTCCCGGCCGGCATCGACGGCGGCCAGCGGCTGCGGGTGCCGGGCCAGGGCATGCCGGGCGCCCAGGGCGCGCCGCCGGGCGATCTCTACGTCGACGTCGATCTCGCCGCGGACGAGCGCTTCGAGCGCGACGGCCTCGATCTCATCACGCGCGTGCCCATCTCCTTCGTCGACGCGGCGCTCGGCAGCACGGTCAAGATCGACCTGCCGGACGACACGGCGGTCGAGGTCGAGGTCCCGGCGGGCGTCCAGCCCGGCGAGGTGATCTCGGTCAAGGGCAAGGGCGCGCCGCGGATCGACGGCCGCGGACGCGGCTCGCTCCAGGTGATCGTCCAGGTCGAGGTGCCGCGGAACCTCACGCCCGCGGCGCAGGAGCTGCTCCGCAGGTTCCAGGACGAGGTGGCGAAGCACCAGCCGGCGGCGAAGGCGGCGACCGCGTAGCGCCCGTCGCGAGGGCGCGCCGCGCGGTCAGCGCGTCGTGCCGATCCAGGCGCCCGCGCACGCGAGGCTGAAGGCGATCGGGGCGAGCGCGGTCGCGAACACCACGGCGACGGGCGCCGCGAGGCCGAGCAGCACCAGCGTGCCGACGATGGCGAGCGCCGCGGAGGCGGCCGGCTCGAGCAGGCTGCCGGTCGACGACGCCCGGGCGACCAGGTAGCCGGCGAACGGGAACGCCGCGATCGCCCCGGCGACCAGGAGCAGGAGCGGCGCTGCCGCGGCGGTCGAGGCGTCGCCGCGATCCACCGCCGCGAAGTCGACGCCGAAGCGGTGGCCGAGCGCGACCGCGAGGGCGAGCGTGGTGGTCATCACCCCGACCGTGACGAGCGCGCCGAAGGCGATCCAGGTGAGCATCACCGGCCGCTCCGTGCGCCTGAGCGCCTCGCGCACCGTGCCGAGCGACGGCGGCGCGATGTGGGGCAGGAAGCGGCGCTCCTTGCGCTGCGAGCTGTGGGGCGATGCGCTCCGGCGGAGCAGATCGCGCGCGGCCAGGAAGACCACGAAGCCGATGCCGAGCAGCACCGGGGCCGCGAGGAAGAGCGCGACCGGGCGGCACGCGAAGACGATGTAGTCGTAGGCGCCGTTGAGCACCATCGCCACGAGCCACGCGGCGTTGAAGCGGCGCCCGCCCAGCGGCCGCTTGCGCTCGCGGCCCAGCGCGTAGCCCCAGAGCGAGGCGAAGGAGAGGTGCGCCGGCACGGCGAGCAGCGCCCGCACGATGTCGATCGACGACAGCGGCCGGCCCCACAGGTACACGGCGTTGTGGGCCGACACGAACCCGAGCGCCGCGGCGGCCGCGTAGACGAGCCCGTCGAACGGCTCTTCCACGGTGCGCAGCCGGGCGATCGGCGCGACCGCCGCGACCTTGAGCCCCTGCTCCAGCGGCGCCGCGACGACGAACAGGTAGACGAGCGTCACCGCGTCGAGCGTGCCGGCGTTCTTGTCGAGGCCTTGCCAGCGCTGGAGGAAGCTCTCGAGCAGCAGCGCCGGCACGAACGCGAGCGCGCCGAGCGCCGCGGTCGCCACCACGAACCGGCGCCTGCCGTAGAGGCGCTGCGACGCGAGGAGGAGCGCGGTGAGCCCCCCGACCGGCGCGGCGACGGTGGCGAGCCAGAGGAGCACGGAGGCGGCGTTCATGGCGCGAGCGGCAGGGCGGTGGGGCCGGCGGCGCGGCGGCTAGAAGTGGAGCCCGGCGACCGCGGTCAAGGCGAGCGCCGAGCCCACGCTGGAGCCCTCGGCCGCGAGCAGATCGGCCTTGGCCTGCTGCGGCGTGGCGGCGGCCTCGCCCTTGATCCGGTCGATCTGCGCCGTGGAGAGCCCGGGCCTGGTCAGCGCCAGGAGCTCCCAGCTCGCGTTCGCGCCGATCGAGAAGACCGGCGAGAGGTAGAGGTCGAGCCCGCCGGAGATCCTCCCGTAGACGCCGCGGATCGCGATGGCGTCGGCCGCGCCGCTCACCGCGCTCTTGAAGCTCCCGAGCCCGGCGTAGCCGAAGCCGAGATCGACGTGCGGATCGAGCCGGCCGAGCGGGAGGTGCAGGCCGACCTCGCCGCCGAGGCTGAAGAGCTGCCAGTCGTCGAAGAACCCGACCCGCCCGCGCGCGCCCAGCGTGAAGTAGAGGAGCCGGACGCCCGCGCCGGCGCCGAGGACGCCGCCGTTCGCCGAGCTGGAGATGAACCCGGCCGTGAGCTCCTCCTCGTCGATGTTGAACGTCTGGAGGCCGACGTTCTCGTAGCCCCCCTCGACGTTCAGCCAGATGAGCTCGAGCCCGCGGCCCGAGTCCTCCTTCTTCGCGTCGTCGAGGCGTCGTTCCGTGTCGTCGGGCGACACGGGCTCCGGCTCGGGCATCGTCATGGGAGGCGGCGGCGCAAGGCCGCCGGCCTGCATCGATGGATCGTACGGGTTCGTCTGCGCGGGCGCGGCGCCGGCGGGCGCGGCAGCGCCGGGCGACGCCCCCAGGGCCGGCTGGCCCTGCTGCGCCGCGGCGGTGGACGCCGCGGCGGCTGACGCGAGAACGGTGAGCAGGCAAAGCGCGCGGCGAGCGATCATTCGTCCTCTTCCTGAAGGTTGCCGCCGAGCCCATCCGTCCGTCCCCTCGACTCCAGGGCCTCGTCGTCGTTCGTCGAGGAGACGGGTGGGCCGGGCACCCGGTAGCTGCCGTCGAGCCAGCGGCCGAGATCCACCAGCTTGCACTGGGGCGAGCAGAACGGAAAGACCGCGTTCTCGGGCCTGGGCCCCGCCGACTTGCGGCAAATCGGGCAACTCGCGCCTGCCGAAGCTCCCATGCGGCGTAACGTAGCAGCCTCCATCGCGGGCATGTAGCCCGCCAGCCCGCCTCCGCCTCCGCGCCGCGCGCGGACCGAGCTCGCCGGCGCGGCGCCCGTCAGCGCGCCGGGACGGCGAGGTACCGGGTCGCGCCGTTGCGCCGCACCCGGAGCAGCAGATCCTGGCGCCCGGCCGCGAGCAGGCGCGCCGTCAGATCGGCGCCGCCGCGCACCGGCGCGCCGTTCAGGTCGAGGACCACGTCGCCCACCTCGAGGTGGCCGGCCGCCGGGCTCTGCGGCGAGATCGACTCGACGAGCGCGCCCTCGAGCGCGTCGCTCGCCAGCACGCCGAACGGCGGCTCCTCGGCGTCCGTGGGGGCGCGGCCGTCCGGCGCGCGCCGGCCCGGCGGCGGATCGCGCAGGGCCGATCGCTCGAGCTTCACCGTGGCGCGCCGGTCCGCGCCGCCGCGCTTGTAGGTGATCTTCACCTCGTCTCCGGGCTTGGATCGCCGGAGCGCGCGCGCGAGCTCGCGCGCGTGGTCGACGCGGCGCCCCTCGACCGACGTGATCACGTCGCCGGGCCTGAAGCCCAGGCGCGACCCGGGGCTCTCCGGCTCGACCTCGGTGATCAGCGCGCCCATCCGGCCGGGGAGCCGGAGCGCGCGCGCGAGCGGCGACGTCACCTCCTGGAAGCTGATCCCGAGGCGCCCGCGGTCCACGCGGCCGGTCTCCCGCAGCTCGGGGAGGATCTCCAGCACCTCGTCGATCGGCAGGGCGAAGCTGATGCCGCGGCCGCCCTCGTGGATCGCCGTCGCGATGCCGATCACCTGTCCCGCCGCATTGAAGAGCGGCCCGCCGCTGTTGCCAGGGTTGATGGCGGCGTCGGTCTGGAGGTACCCGTCGAGGCCCCCCGCGCCCATCGGCCTCGACGTCGCGCTGATGATGCCGCGGGTCACCGTCGGCCCGAGCCCGAACGGGTTGCCGATCACGAGGACGTCGTCTCCTGGCCGGATCGGAGCGCTCGATCCGAGGGACGCGGCGCGCAGCGGCCCCGCCCCGCGCAGCCTCAGCAGCGCCACGTCGAGCGCAGGATCGCGCCCGACCACGGTCGCCTCGAAGGCGCGCTCGTCCGAGAGCTGCACCTCGATGCCGAACGCGTCGCCGATCACGTGCTCGCTCGTCAGCACGAGCCCCTCCGCGGCGATCACGAACCCCGAGCCGATCGCCCGCTCCACCCGCGGCGCGCTGCGGCCGAAGGGGGATGTCGGGGTCGCGCGCCCGTCCGGCAGCGAGGTCGCCCGCAGCGTGGCGACGGTCACCACGACGGGCCGCACCTGCTCGATCAGCGCGGGCAGGGGCCACGCGCCGCCGGCCGCCGGCGGCAGCTCCTCGCGCGGGATCGAGCACGGCGCGCTCGCCGCCTCGCGAAGCGCCGGGGGGGAGAGCGCGGTCGCCCGGTCGTCGCAGGCAGCGAGCGGCGCGGCGCCGAGGAACCCGACACACGCCCATGCGGCAGCGCGGAGCCGTTCCACGCGCCGGACGTAGGGCTTCGAGGGGAGACCGCAAGCAGCGCCGGGACCGCGCTGGAGAGCGCGCCCCGCGCGCAGGCGGGCGACGCGCGGCCTGGCCTGGACGAGGCCGCGCGACGCGATCAGCCGGGGGGCGCGCCCCGCGCGGCCTCCGTGCGCACCACCTGGACGACGACGTCGACCAGGCGGCCCCCGGGCTGGGCGAACGACGCCTTGCCGCGACCGCCCTCGAAGCGCCACGCCAAGTCGGCCGGCGCGCCCGTCTCGCCGTCCTCGGCGCCGGCGCGGATCACGGCGCTCACCTCGAGCGTTTGTTTCCCGGCCGTCACCGCGCCACGCGCCACGGCGAACGTCCCTCGGCCGAGCAGCGCGATCGTCCGCTTCGCCAGGTTGCCGAGGTGCCGCGCGGGCGGCTCCTCCCCCTCCGGGCGCCACGACGCGATGTGCCCGGCCTCGTCGATGTCGATCACGAAGCGCGCCTTCCCGGCGCTCCCCAGCGGCAGCGTCGCCCAGATCGGATCCGCCTGGCACGCCGGCGGGATCGCCCTCGTGAATGCGCGCCCGAGGCTGCGCACCGCGCTCGGGCCGGCCGCCCCGAAGTCGCCGTCTCCGCCCTCGCCCGCGCTCGTCCGCGCCGCGGCGGGGCGCGCCGCGTCGCCGGCGGCCTCGTCCGCCGCGGGCGCGCGGCGCTCGTCCGCGGGCCGCGGCGTCGCCCTGGGCCGGGGCGCCGCCCTGGGCCGAGGCGCCGCCTGGACGCGCGGCGCCGTCGCGGGCGGCGCCGGCGCGACGCCGGTCTCGTCATGGCGCGCCGCGGGCGCCTCGGGCCGGGCGGCGTCGGCCGGAGCGGGCGCCGCCGGGGCGCGCTCCGGTCCGGTGCGCGCGTCGGCCGGGGGCGTGGCACCGCCGCTGCCCGGCAGCGCCGCGGTGGTCCCGGTCCAGAGATCGATGGGCTCGCGCGCCGCCGTGGGCGCGGCGGGAGCGCTCACGGGCGCCTCCGGGGCCAGCCGCGCGGACCCCCACGCGCCGAGGTGCACGAGCGTCGAGACGAGGAGCGCCGGCAGCATCGCTCGTTGATCGCGCATCCGCTCGCACTCCGCGCCCGGGCCCGGCCGAAGGGCCGCGGCCCCCAGCACCTCGCTGAAGCTCGTTGCCCGTGGCCCGTGGTTCTGCCAGACAGCACCGCGTCTGCAACGTTCCCGAGCGCGCCTTGAAGCTCCTCGCCCTCTCGACCTCGACCCCGCGCGGCAGCGTCGCGCTCTTCGATGCAGCGGACCTGGACGGTTCCGCCGAGGCGGCCGCGCCTCCGGGCGGCGCCGCCCCCGACGCCGATCGCGCGGCGGCGCTTGGCGCGGGCGGGCGCCTGCTCGCCGCGACGGCGTACGCCGACCTCCACGGCCACGCGGAGCGCATCTTCGGCGCCATCGAGGAGGTGCTCGCCGCGGCGGGCGTGCCGCCCGCGGCGGTCGAGGCGCTCGGCTGCGACGTGGGGCCCGGCTCGTTCACCGGCGTGCGCGTGGCGGTCGCGGCGGCCAAGGGCGTCGCGCTCGCGCTCGACACCCCGATCGCCGGCGTCACGTCGCTCGAGGCGATGGCCGCCGCCGCGTTCGCCGGAGGCGCGGCGGCCCCCGGCGATCTGCTCGTTCCGCTGATCGACGCCAAGAAGGGGGAGGTCTTCCTCGCCGCCTTCGACCGGCCCGCCGCGCCGCCTTCGATGCCGCCGCGGCACCTGCCGCGCGACGCGGCGTTCGACGCGGTGGCCGCGCTCGCCGCGGGCCGCCGGATCGTCGTCGTCGGCGCGGTCGCCGACGAGATCGAGGCGCTCCGGCCCCTCGCCGTCCGCGGCGAGGCGCTGGATTTCCCCGACGCCGCGTGGATCGCGCGCCTCGCGGCGGGCCGGCTCCGGGCCGCCGCGCCGGGCGGCGATCGCGGGAGCGCGGCCCGCGGGCACGACCCGGAGCTCCTCGAGCCGCTCTATGTGCGCGCGCCGGACGCGAAGCCAGCCGAGCTGGGATACACTCCGCCCCGATGACCAGCTCGTCTGAAGGGGACGGCGTCGCGCCCGACGCGGAGCGCGAAGCCTCGAGCGACAGCGACGCGGAGCCCGCGCCGCTGCCCGCTGCGGCTGCGGCGCCTGCGCGTCCTCGCTCCACCCCCGCCGCGGCGCCCGAGGCGCCCGACGAGCTCTCCGCCCGCGCGGAGCCGGCCGAGTCGGTGCCCGATCCCGAGCGGCTCCGCGCCCGGTTCGGCCGCCCGTTCGAGGCGGGCGACGTCATCTTCCGCGAGGGCGAGCCCGGCACCGAGGCCTATCTCCTGGAGGAGGGGAGGATCCGGCTCATCAAGAAGGTCCGCGGCGCCGAGCGCAGCCTGATGGTCCTGAAGCCCGGCGATCTGTTCGGCGAGTCCGCGCTCCTCGGCGGGGCGGCGCGCTGGTCCACGGCGATCGCGCTGTCCCGCGGCGTCGCGCTCGCGCTCGATCAGGGCACCCTGCAGAACCTCGTCGAGCGCAACCCGGCCGTCGCCCTGCGCATCATCAAGCAGCTCGTGGGTCGGCTCCGCGACGCGGAGGACCAGATCGAGATCATGATGCTCACCGACACGCAGTCGAAGGTGGTGAACGCCCTGCTCAAGCTCGCGCAGCAGTCGCGCGCCGCGAGCAACGCCTCGTCGAGCGGCGCCTCGTTCGCGATCTCGCCGATGGAGCTGTCGACCCGCGTCGGCCTCGACGTCGACACCGTGAAGCGCGCGGTGCAGCAGCTCCGCGAGGGCCAGTACCTGCGCGTCGCCGACGAGCGCCTCGAGATCCCCGACGTCGAGGCGCTGCGGAGGTTGTTCAGCCTGCTCGGCGTCAAGGACGAGATCCGCGGCGAACAGTGAGGTCCAGGAATCCCCCGCTCCGGCATCCTAGGCTGACCTGACATCTGCTGAAAGCGGAATCGCGATCGCGAGGACGCGCCGCGTCTACGAGGCAGATTCGCGGGTTGACGTGACCAGCGGCCTGGTTTACTCAGGGGTCCCCGCAGGGCAGCTCACCTCTCGCCCTGACGTGCTGCCGCGCTGCGGCATTGCTCAGCAGCGGAATCAAGATCGCACATGACATCGCAGCGACACATGACAGCAGCGACCCGCGCGGGGTGCATCCGCGGCGCGGCTGTCGTCCTGTCGCTCCGGTCGCTGCTCGCGGTCGCGTCGGTTGCTCCGGTTGCGCCGCTCGCGCTCGCGGCGTGCGGCGGCGCGCAGCCCGCGGCGCAAGCGGACGAGACGCGATCGCTCGCCGAGTACGACCTCGCGCGCGATGCGTTCCAGCACGGTCGCCTGCGCGAGGCGCTCGCGCACGTCGAGAAGGCGCTCGCGCTCGACGAGGACAACGCGGAGGCGGCCTACCTGGGCGCGCTGATCCTGCTCGGCTTCTGCGCCGGCGACGCCCACTCGAGCGACTGCCGGTTCGACAGCGCCGAGAAGATGGCCCGGCGCGCCCTCGAGGCGAACCCCGAGATGCGGGACGCGAAGAACGCGCTGGGGGTCATCCTCGTGCACCAGCGGCGTTACGACGAGGCGATCGCGGTGCTCAAGCCGCTCTCCGAGGACATCCTCTACGCCTCGCCGGAGAAGTCGTGGGGCAACCTCGGCTGGGCGTACCTGCTCAAGGGCGACAACGACGCGGCGATCGACGCGCTACGCCGCGCGGTCGCGGCGCAGCCCCTCTTCTGCGTGGGGCAGTACCGGCTCGGCCTCGCCTACGAGAAGCGGGGCGAGCTCGATCTGGCGCGCGAGGCGTTCACCAGGGCGGTCGAGACCGACCAGCCGGAATGCCGGCGGCTGCAGGACGCGTTCGACGCGCGCGCCCGCGTCGCCGAGAAGAGGGGGCTCGTCGACGACGCGCGCGCCGATCTCGAGCGGTGCCGCGAGATCGACGCGACGACGCCGGTGGGGCAGCGCTGCGCTGCACAGTTACAGACGTTGCAATAGGCCCTCGGCGCGCCTCGCTCCGAGAAGGATCTCGGGGAGCGTTAAGGGGTTGAGCAACGGTTCTCGGGGTGAGTAGAGTGACGACCGAATGACGATGGGTGGAATGGGATGGAGTCGATCGGACGCTACCTGAGACGCACGCGTGAGGCCCGAGCCATGAGCGTGGAGGAGGTCGCCCGCGCCACGCGCATCCCCGTGATCTCCATCGAGCGGATCGAGGCAGATCATTTCGATGACCTGCCCGGCGAGGTGTTCGTCCGCGGGTTCCTGAAGGCGTATGCCCGCGCCGTCTCGCTCCCGATGGAGGAGGTGCTGGCCCGATACACGGCGAGCCGCCGGATCGCGCTGGTGACGCCGTTGCCTATCGCAGCGCCCGCGCGCCGCACCCAGAGCCGGCGGTTCGGGGTCGCGATCGCGTTCGTGCTGCTGCTCATCTTGTTCACGCTGGCGCTCAGCATCGTGCTCCGGCCCCGCGGCCACGACATGCCGCCGGAGCTGTCGAAGGGCACCGTCGCGGGGGCTCGTACCTCGCTCTCGGCCTGAGGGCCAAATTTTCGCCGCGCGCTCGCCGCGGCTCGCGATTCAACCCGCCGTCCTCTGCCATCTCCTGCCATGCCCCGATCCGTTCGCCCGCGGACGGAGCGGCTCCGCACCGAGGCGCTCCTGGTCCGGCGTGTCCCCTTCGGTGAAGCCGATCTCCTGGTCGGGCTCTTCACCGAGCAGGGCGGGCTCTTCTCTGCCACCGCGCGCGGCGCGCGCCGCTCGGCGAAGCGCTTCCCGGCGCTCGAGCCGATGCACCTCTTGCGCGTGACCCTGGAGGTCCGCCCCGGCGCCGAGCTGGCCCAGCTCACCGAGGCCGCGATCGAGCGCCCGCGCCTGCGGCTCGCGGGGGATCTCGGGCGCCTCGAGGTCGCGGGGCGGGCGCTGCGCTGGGTGCGCGAGATCGCGCCTGCGCACACCGCCGAGCCGGCGGCGTGGCGCGAGCTGAACCAGCTCCTCGATCGGCTCGACGAGGAGTCCGCGCCGCCGCCTCAGGCGCTCCTGGCGGAGACCGGCTTGCGCTTGCTGACCGCCTTCGGCTGGGGTCTCGAGCTCACGCAGTGCGTCCGGTGCGGGCGCGCGTGCGACGCGACGCAGTCGGCCCACGCCGACCCGGCGCGCGGCGGCCTCGTGTGCCGTGCGTGCGGCGGCGGCCCGCTCTTGCTGCGCCCCGAGCCGCGGGAGCGCCTGCTCGCCGCGATGCTCGGCGGGACGCCGATCCCGGAGGAGGACGTCCCGATCGCGCTCGACCTGGTGGAGGGCGCGCTCACCGCGCACGCGAGCGGAAGCTAGATCGTCAGCGCTTCACGCGACCGCTGTCCAGAAGCGGCTCACCGCGCGCGGCGCGTCCGGCGGCCCCTCGATCTCCACGTACGGCCTGCCGGGCGCGGTGCGCGGGAACGAGAAGCTGCCGGTGTTCGCGTACCCGTCGCCGAGCGCTTCCTTGTGCGTGTGGCCGAAGACCACCAGCTTCGCGCCGGTCGTCCTCGCCACGCGGCCGGCGCTCTCGGCCAGCCGCTCCGCGACGGTGCCGGCGTAGCGGTTGTGGCCGCTCGCCCAGCTCACGCCCATCAGCAGCGCGCCGAGGCTCAGCGCCGCGGCGCCGGTCTCCCGCGCGCCCAGGCCGAGCGCCGCGACCCCCGCGCCCATCGACAGCGTCGCGATCACGCGATCGAAGTAGAGCCGCGTGAAGGTGCTCGCCGCGCTCTCGAGCGTCGGCGTGGCCGCGAGCCCGAGGAGCTCGTCGGCCATCGCGCGCGGCACCCCGAGCTCGTGCGCGAAGCGCTCGACGACCTCGGCCCCCACCTCCGCTTCGCCCCGCGCGCGGTAGAGCGGACCGCTCTTCAGCATCGCGCCGATCGCCGCGTGGAAGTAGCGGTAGATGACGTACGGCGCGCGGGGGCCGTACCAGGTGAACGCCGAGAGGAACAGCCGGAGCGGCGTCTGGTCGTTCGCCTGCAGATAACGGTGCGCGCCGGTCGGCGCGATGAACTCCTCGACGAAGTGGACGCCGAGGCTGCGCTCGCCGACCACGAGCGGGTGCGCAGGGGCGTTGTCCGGGTCGTACAGGTGCCCGTGCTCGATGTGGATCCCCCCCTCGCGGAAGAACCAGGGCGTCGTCCGGATCCGCGACCGGGCCTCGCCGGTCAGCTCGAGCGCCTCGCCGAGCGCCTGCGGAAAGTCGGGCGCTCCGACCTCGGCGTCGTGGTTGCCCCCCGCGAGCCAGAGCTCGCCGCCCCGGTCGAGGTGCTCGGCGAGCGCCGCCCGCGCGGTCGGGTGCGCGAAGAGCGCCTCGCGCAGCGCGCGCGGCCGCGGCATCCAGGGCGACTCGGACGAGAGATCGAAGAGATCGCCCGCGACCACGAGGCGGGCCCCCGGATGGGCCGCGACGAACCGGGCGAGATCTGCGGTCACGTCGCCCGGCGTCTGGCGCACGAGGTGGAGATCGGCGAGGACGACCGTGCGGCGCTGCGTCATAACCCTCTCTATTCACCACGTCCGTCCGGACGCTGCAACTCGCCGCCCGTCGCGATCTCGCCCGGACGGAGGTCGCGGCGTGCGAGCTCAGCGCTCGACATCGGCATCGCGGACTCGTCCCTCCTGGGCTCGACGCCCACGCCGCCGCGTCCCATGCAAGCATGTATGGAAGGCTCGGAGCGGACGCGACCTTCGGCCCAGCGGGTGAGCGGCGGGCTGCTCGCGGAGATCACCCGCGCGCTGAAGGGCAAGGACATCGAGGCCCTCTCCCGGATCTACGCCGACGACGCGGTGATCGAGGAGGTGAGCGGACGGCATCCCCCGGCTCATCCCAACGTCACCACCGGGAGGCAGGCGATCCTGGAGCGGCTCAAGGACGAGCTCTTCCGCGATCCGGTCTCGGGCTGGGCGCGCCAGCTGGACGCGACGGAGATCCTGGACGGCATCGAGACCGACGACGGGCTGGCGTTCACGGAGGTGCGGGTCTACGCCGCCGGCGACCGGGTCGTCGCGCAGCACCTCGCCCGCAAGAGGAACGGCCTCATCGGCCACGATCGCGTCGTCGTCGCCTGGGACGCGGAGTGATCCTCGGCGATGCGCCGGCCGCGCCGCCGCGCGCGGTCGACGCCGGCGCTGCCCGCGCGGCGGCGATGTAGAGTGGCGCCGTGACCACCGCCGTCCTCCTCAGCTGCCACGGGACCGTCGAGCGGCTCGACGATCTGCCGACGTTCCTCGCCAACATCCGCCGCGGCCGGCCCGCCCCGCCGGAGCTGATCGAGGAGGTGCGGCGCCGCTTCGAGAGGATCGGCGGCTCGCCGCTCATGCGCATCACGCAGGCGCAGGCGGACGCGCTCGCCGCGCGTATCGGCCTCCCGGTCGCGATCGCGGGGCGCCTCTTTCATCCGTATCCCGGCGAGGTGCTCGCGTCGCTCCACGCGAGCGGCGTGCGCAGCGTCGTCTCGCTGCCGCTCGCGCCGCAGTCCGTCGACGTCTACCACGCCGTGGTCCGCGACGCGGCCGCGAAGCAAGGCGGCATGGAGGTCCGGTGCGTGCCCGCGTGGGGGCTCGAGCCGGCGCTGATCGACGCCTTCGTCGAGGTGATCGACGAGGCGCTCGCGCGCTTCCCCGAGGAGCGCCGGGCGCGCGTGGCGGTGATCCTCTCGGCCCACAGCCTGCCGCAGCGGATTATCGACGCCGGCGATCCGTACGAGCGCCAGTTCCGCGCGATGGCCGCCGAGGTGGAGCGCCGCGTCGCGCCCCGGGGCAACCCGGTGCTCGTCGCGTTCCAGAGCCAGGGCATGACCGGCGACGCCTGGCTCGGCCCGGATCTCCGGTCGGCGTTCGAGGCGCTCGCCGCGCGCGGCGCGCGCGAGGCGCTGGTCGCGCCGATCGGCTTCGTCGCGGATCACGTCGAGACCCTCTACGATCTCGACGTCGAGGCGCACGTCATCGCCCGGGAGGCGGGCCTCGCCCGGCTCGAGCGGGCGCCGGCCGTGAACACGCGGCCTCGCTTCATCGACGCCCTGGAGGCGCTCGTCCGCCGCGAGCTCGGGCCCGCCGCTCCCTAGGCGGGCCGCCGCCGGCTCAGCCGCGTGCGCGACGGCCCTTGCGCGGGAGCCGCGCGATGGCGGCGTTGAGCAGCGCCGGCGCGTGCCTCGCGAGCGACACCCCGAGCTTGGCGTGGCCGGTGATGATCACCTCGGCGCGGCGCGCGGCGATGGCGTCCATGATCTGCCGCGCCGCCGTGGGCGTCGGCAGGATGAGCCAGCGCGGCACCGGCTCCCGGGCGCCGTCGAGGAGCTTGCCGGCGTTGTCGATCCGGCGGATCTCGCTCTCCACGAACCCCGGGGCGACGTGCGTGACCGCGACGCCGTCGGCGTGGAGCTCGGCGCGCAGCGTCTCGGCGAGCGCGCGCACCGCGAACTTGCTCATGGTGTACGCGCCCATCGTGGGGAACGCGAGGTAGCCGCTCGCGCTGCCGATGAGCGCGACGCCGCCGCGCGCGCGCTTGAGCTCCGGCAGCGCGGCCTTCACGGTGCGCAGCGCGCCGAAGACGTTCGTCTCGAGCTGCCGGCGGAAGTCGTCGAGCGAGAGGTCCTCGACGCGGCCCATCACGCCGAACCCCGCGTTCGCGATGGCCACGTCGAGCCGCCCGAACGCCTCGATCGCCTGCGCGACGGCGCGCTCCACGTCGCCGTCGCGCGTGACGTCGCACGCGGCGGCGATCGCCTCGCCGCCGGACGCCCGGAGCTCGCCGGCGAGCGCCTCGAGCCGCTCGGTCCGTCGCGCCGCGAGGACGACGCGGCCGCCGCGCCGGGCGACCTCCCGGGCGAGCGCCTCGCCGATGCCCGACGACGCGCCCGTGATCAGAACGACCTGCCCTGCGAGCCTGCTCGCCATGGCCCCCCGCATACCACGATCGCGCGGCGGCCGACCCTGGCGCGCCCTCGGCCGCTCGCTCATGCTCGGCCTTCCTCCTCTCGGCTAGGATGGGCTTTGCCCGGCCCGACCGGGCGCCGCATTCCCAGCGGGAACCTTCGATTGATTCCGCACGGCTCCGCACGGCTCCCGTGCGGTGACGTACGACTGCGAACGATGGCGCACGGTTGCGCACGGGGTCTCATGCGAAGCCACTCGATCCGCCGCTCTCTCGCCGCCCTCCTCGTCGCCGCCGCCTGCGCGGCCCAGGCGCCCGCGTCCGCGGAGCCGCCCCCTTCGCTCGCGCGCGCCGAGGCGCTCGTCGCGCAGGGGGATTACGCCGGCGCCGAGAAGCTCCTCCTCGCGCTCCAGGGCGGGAAGGAGCGCGCCCCCGCGCTGCTCACGAAGGCGCGGATCGAGCTCGCGACGGGCCGCTACGACGACGCGGCGAAGACGGCGAAGGCGGCCGCCGCGCTCGGCAGGGAGGCGAAGATCGCGGCCGCGCCGCTCAGGGCCGAGGCGCTCGCGCGCCGCGGGAAGGTGGCCGAGGCGATCGCGGCGGCGCGCGAGGTCGAGCGGGAGGACGAGGCCCGCCGCGCGCGGCTCGTGCTCGGCGAGCTCCTCATCCAGTCGGGCAAGCGGGGCGAGGCGCGCGCGCCGCTGATGACGATCATCGACGACTACAACGACGACAAGATCACCGCGAACGACGCGGAGGGCCTGTCGCTGGTCGGGCGCGCGGCGCACCTGCTCCGGAGCGCGCGCGACGCGAACGACGCGTTCAACGCGGCCGAGAAGGTCGGCGGCAAGCAGCGGGTCGAGACGTTGCTCTGGCGGGCCGAGCTGTTCCTCGACAAGTACGACCCCGGCCACGCCGGTCAGGTGGTGAAGGAGGCGCTCAAGCTCGCGCCGAAGGACCCGATGGCCCACGTCGCGATGGCGCGCGTCAAGCTCGACAGCGCGCTCGACTTCGGCGGCGCCGACAGCGAGGTCGCGCAGGCGCTCGCCGTGAACCCGAACCTCGCCGAGGCCTACTTCGTGCGCGCCGGGCTCGCGCTCCGCGACCTGGACATCGACGCCGCCGACGCCGCGGCCGACCGCGGCCTCCAGGTGAACCCGGGCGATCTGGAGCTGCTCTCGATCAAGGCGGCGGGCCGGTTCCTCGCCGACGACGCGGCCGGCTTCGAGGCGCTCAAGGCGAAGGTGCTCGGCCTGAACCCGGAGTACTCGCGGTTCTTCCAGATCGTCGGCGAGTTCGCGGAGTGGGAGCACCGCTACGACGACATCGTCAAGATGATGGGGGAGGCGACGCGGGTCGATCCGAACGACGCGAAGGCGTACGCCACCTTGGGGCTGAACCTGATCCGCGCCGGCGACGAGAAGGGCGGTCTGCAGGCGCTCCAGAAGGCGTGGGACAAGGATCGCTTCAACGTCCGGGTCTTCAACACGCTGAACCTCTACGAGAAGGACATCGCCACCCAGTACGTGACCGTGGAGGGACAGACGTTCCGCGTCCGCTACCACAAGGAGGAGCGGGCGATCCTCGAGCGGTACGTGCCGCGGATGCTCGAGGAGGCGTGGGGCTCGATGGTGAAGCGTTACGGCTTCACGCCGAAGGTGCCGGTCTCGATCGAGCTCTACGCGTCGACGGAGAACTTCAGCGTGAGGACGAGCGGCCTGCCCAACGTGGGCATCCAGGGCGTCTGCTTCGGCCAGACGCTCGCCGCGCTGAGCCCGGCGGCGGCGGAGTTCAACTGGGGCAACGTGCTGTGGCACGAGCTCGGGCACGTCTTCGCGATCCAGCTCTCGAAGAACCACGTCCCGCGCTGGTTCACCGAGGGGCTCAGCGAGTACGAGACGATCGTGCGGCGGCCGGAGTGGCACCGCGAGGAGGATCCGGCGCTGTTCGCCGCGCTGAAGGGCGGGAGGATCCCGGCGGTCGCGGGGTTCAACCGGGCCTTCACGCACGTCGACGACATCTCGGACGTGACGATGGCGTACTTCGCGGCGAGCCAGATCGTGGTCTTCATGGTCGAGGAGTTCGGCTTCTCGAAGGTCGTGTCGATGTTGCCGCGGTGGGCGGCGGGCAAGCGCACGCAGGAGGTCGTGAAGGAGTCGCTCGGCGTCGGGACCGAGGAGCTGGATCGTCGCTTCCGCGCGTGGCTGAAGCCGCGCCTCGAGCGCTACGAGAAGCAGTACGTCCCCGATCTCCAGGCGCCGCCGCTCGACGACGCGCGCAAGGCGGCGGCGCGCGCTCCGAAGGACGCGAGGCGGCTCGTCGAGCTCGCGCTCGCGCTGGAGAAGGACGGGCAGCACCAGGAGTCCGAGGCGGTGCTCGCCGAGGCGCTGCGGGTGGACCCGAAGCAGCCGGACGCGAACTACCTCAAGGTGCGCGCGGCGTTCGGCGAGAAGAAGCTCGACGAGGCGGCGAGGCTGTTGAGCAAGATGGTGGCCGACGGCCACGACGGCTACGTCGTGCGGATGAAGCTGGCGGATCTCGCCGAGCTGAAGAAGGACGCGGCGAGGATGAAGGCGAACCTCGAGGCGGCGTCGCGGTTGGATCCCACGCAGGCGGAGCCGCTCCAGGGGCTCTACGATCTCGCGCGGCGGCAGAAGGACGCGGCGGGTGAGCTCGCGGCGCTGCGGCGTCTCTCGCTGCTCGACCAGCACGATCGCCGGGTCTGGCGGCGGCTCTTGCGGCTGCTGGTGGAGCGCGGCGCGTGGGAGGAGGCGCGCAAGGTCGGCGAGAGCGCGATCTACGTCGACGTGGCGAACCCGGAGATCCACCGGCTGTACGCGCGGGCGCTGGCGCGCACGGGGCGGCACGTGTCGGCGATCTACGAGCTGAACAGCGCGATCCTCGCCGGGGCGAGGGCGGCGGACGCGGCGGAGATCTACGGGGAGCTCGCCAAGGCGTACGCGAAGATGAAGCAGGACGACTACGCGAAGCAGGCGCTGGAGTACCAGAAGGCGATGCGGGGGGCGTCGCCGCCTGCGCCGCGGGCGATGCCGGATTGAGGGGAGGGGCGAGGGGCGGAGGAGAGGGGAGGGCGGAGATCCGGGCTGCACGCGCCGGAGGGGGTCTCCGCGCGGCAGGGCGCGGGTGGGCGCTCGGCCATCCGCCGAGGCGGGGACGGGAGAGCTTGCGCTGAGAACACCGCCCGGCATGTCTCCCTTCGGGCCTTGCCACCTGGGACGTTTCGTCGCGCGCCACACAAGGCGCGCCTGAGACGCGGAGCCCGCTGGGACCTTATGGCACCTCGGTCGGTGCTCGCCGCGCCCACCCGCGCCCTGCCGCGCGGAGACCCCCTCCGGCGCTCACGTGGTGCCAGATCAAGCCGCCACGCGCCGGGGCGACCACAGCAACACAACGCTCCCCCCAGCTACGCGCTCAACGCTCAACGAGCACGGCCTGCCCTCGGCGGACCGGATACGGTTCCGGAGAGGCAGCTGGGAGCCGCCGAGGAACCGGAAACGGTCTGGGGAGATAGCTGGGGAGCCCTCGATGAACCGGAAACAGTCTGGGGGAGATAGCTGGGGAGCCCGCCGGAAACCGGAAACGGTTTAGGGGAGATAGCTGGGGAGCCCTCGGGGAACCGGAAACGGTCTGGGGGAGATAGCTGGGGAGCCCTCGGGGAACCGGAAACGGTCTGGGAAGGGTAGCTGGGGAGCCCTCGGGGAACCGGAAACGGTCTGGGAAGGGTAGCTGGGGAGCCCTCGGGGAACCGGAAACGGTCTGGGAAGGGTAGCTGGGGAGCCCTCGGGGAACCGGAAACGGTCTGGGAAGGGTAGCTGGGGAGCCCTCGGGGAACCGGAAACGGTCTGGGAGGGGTAGCTGGGAGCCCTCGCGGAACCGGAAACGGTTCGGGGGAGGCAGCTGGGAGCCCCGAGGAACCGGAAACGGTCCTACGGCGCAGCAGCAGTCATGCGCCCGAGGCTTCAGCGGGCCGGGAGCGCGGGGCGCCGTCGCCCGCCGCCAGCTCGGCGGCTGCTTGCTCCCGCTGCTTCCGCACCGCGCGCGCAAGGAGGGGCGCCTTGCGTGCGAGGCCCTCCAGGCTGAGCTCACCCTCGCAGTACATCCGGTACCACTCCTGCCGGAACGAGACGACGTTCTCACCGTCGCCGAGCTTGAGCCGCTTCAGCATCGTCTGCGCGCGATCGCGGACCTCCGGCGGGCAGCGATCGGTCAGCACCATCTGGCAGGACGGCAGGATGATCTCGAACCAGCCGTCGCCGACCTCGAACGGATCCAGCACCTGATCGGAGCGGAGAGCGCTCTTGCTGCTGTTGATCCATGCCGCGGCGTACCGAAAGTTGGTCCACTCGTAGGCGAGGTTGGGATCTTCATCTCGCGAGACGAAGTGGTCGACCGTCCCTGGCGTCGAGAGCCACATCGCCGTGTAGCCGCACAGATCCTTGAAGGCGGCTCGAAGGTCGCGCGCCGCGCGGCGCCAGTACCCCGGCGTGCTCCTGGCGTCGCCCCTGGCGAACCACCGCTGGCCGGGCTGTCGGACGCTGAGGTCGAAGCCCGCGGGCTCGGGCGCACGCTCGAACGGGATCATGCGCCCGCCCGCTCCCGGCGCACGATCCAGCGCGGCCAGAAGCGATCCTGATCCGGCAGGAGGCGCACGAGCTCTCGATGGATCTCCTCCTCGCTCCTGAGCCCTTCCGGCAGCGCGCCGGTCTCGCCGCGCATCAGCGCCTCGGCGGCCTCGATGGCGCGCTCCGCCTCGATCGAGCGCGCCTGCTCCAGACCGAACACCGGGGAGGTGAGCCACCCGATCGCATCACCGCCCTTGGCCCAGGGGAGCTCACGTACGGCCACGTCGGCGCCGTCGAGCCCGAACACGAACAGCTTGTCCCTGGCCGGCTTGAAGTGCGGCTCCATCGACGCGAGCACGAGGGGCGAGTGCGTCGTCAGCAGCACCTGCGGGCGCATCGAGGGAGAGAGCCCGCTCAGGGCGCCGAGGAGCGCGGGGACGATGTGCCGTTGCCACTTCGGGTGCAGGTGCGTCTCCGGTTCCTCCATCAGCACGACAAGGCGATCCGAAGGCTCCCAGCCGATGAGGCGTGACGCCTGCACGTGCTCCGACCAGGACCACGCAATGAGGTAGGAGAGCGCGAGGATCCGCTTCATCCCGGCCGACGCGTGGACGATGGGGATCGTGCCGTAGGGCAGCTCGATGGTCGGGAACTTGCGCACGTCGTCGAGGTAGAGCCGCACCGGCTTGCCGGGCCTCATCGTCTCCTCGGGGTGGGAGAGCTGCTGCAGCACACGGCAGAGGAGCTGGAACGGGTGGGCCTCGTCGCCATCCGCCGCCTCGAGCTGCCACGTCACCCAGTCCTGGACGAGCCCGTTGCAGACGGGCCTGCCCTCGTGATCGAGCCCGTCCCAGAGCTGCCTTTCCTCGAAGAGATAGGGCTGAGGATCCAGCGAAGGCGCGGACAGCGGCCGGTATGGAGCGCTGCCCATCGATGCGCTATTCCGATACGGATCCCAGACGGAGCACGCGCCGTTCGTGCGGATGTAGAGCACCGGGACCATGCCGCGTACCCACGAAGGCATGGCGACGCCGGCCGGGGTATTTGTCAGGCCGCGGCTCATGTCGCGACCAAACCGGTCGCGCCACTGCTGAGCAACGCGATCGTACTTGCTCTCGAACTGAACAGGCCTGGTGCCCGGCTCGGCCTCACCCGCGATGCGCGCGCCCTCTTCCTTGCCTGGCCGCGGCAGCACCGGCCGATCCGTCCATGTTCCGGTGAGCGCCCACCATGCGACCTCGAGCACGAAGCTCTTGCCGAGCCCGTTGTCGCCGGTGAGCACGTTGAGCCGCTCGCCGAGCTCCAGGTCGAGCCGGTCGGCCGGCCCCACGCCCTCCAGGTGCAGCGATCGCAGCATCGTGGTTCCGCGTACCACACCCGCCGCGGCTCAGGCCATGCGTCGCGCTGCCGCCACGCCCGTCCTCGCGACGCCCGTCGCGCCGAGGGGAGGGTCTGCGCGGCGGCCGCGGGTGGGCGCGGCGAGCACCGACCGAGGTGCCATAAGGTCCCAGCGGGCTCCGCGTCTCAGGCGCGCCTTGTGTGGCGCGCGACGAAACGTCCCAGGTGGCAAGGCCCGAAGGGAGACATGCCGGGCGGTGTTCTCAGCGCAAGCTCCCGCGTCCCCGTCTCGGCGGATGGCCGAGCGCCCACCCGCGGCCGCCGCGCAGACCCTCCCCTCGGCGCGGCCCGCCGGCAGGGCCCCGTCGCCGTCTCCGTCGCCGTCTACTCGTCCTCCGCCTCCCCCTTGTCCCCGCGCAACCCGAGCGCCTTGCACTTCTTGTAGAGGTGGCTCCGCTCGAGCCCGAGCCCCCGCGCCGTCGCCGCCATCTGCCCTCCGTAGTGGCCGAGCGCCTCCTCCAGGATGGTCCGCTCCGCCTCCTCCGCGAGCACCCGGAACGGCACCCCCGGCCGGAAGATCCCGCCCTTCATCGCGGCCTGCTGCCCGCCCAGGCAGACCTTCACGTCGCCCTCGTCGATCGTCTCGTCCGGCGTCAGGATCACCAGACGCTCGATGATGTTGCGCAGCTCCCGCACGTTCCCCGGGAAGCTGTAGGCGACGAGCATCCGCATCCCGCCCTCCGTGAACGCCATCCCCGGCCGATCGTTCGCCTGCGTCGCGAGCGCCAGGAAATGCCGCGCGAGCAGCGGCACGTCCTCGCGCCGCGCCCGGAGCGGCGGCAGCGACAGCGGCAGCACGTTCAGCCGATCGTAGAGGTCCGGCCGGAACTGCCCCTCGCGGCACGCGGCCTCGATGTCGCGGTTCGTCGCCGCCACCACGCGCACGTCGACCTTGATCGTCTCGTGCCCGCCCACGCGCTCGATCTCCCGCTCCTGCAGCACCCGGAGCAGCTTCGCCTGCATCGCGAGCGGCATGTCCCCGACCTCGTCGAGGAACAACGTCCCGCCGCTCGCGCGCTCGAACTTCCCCCGCCGCTGCTTCGTCGCGCCCGTGAACGCCCCCGCCTCGTGCCCGAACATCTCGCTCTCGATGAGCTCGCTCGGGACCGCCGCGCAGTTCATCTTCTCCAGAGGCCCGCGCGCCCGCTTCGACGCCGCGTGGATCGCGCGCGCGACGAGCTCCTTGCCGGTGCCGCGCTCGCCCGTCACGAACACCGTCGCGGTCGCCCTCGCCGCGCGCGCGATCTGCTCGCGCAGCTCGTGCATCGCCCGGCTCTCGCCGATGAGCTCGCCCACCTGGCCCGTCTGCGTCCGGAGCGCCTTCGCCTCGGCCTCCGCGCGGACCAGGCGCAGGGTGTTCTCGAGCACCAACAGCAGCCGATCGGTCGACAGCGGCTTCTCCAGGAAGTCGATCGCGCCGAGCCGCGTCGCGCGGACGGCGGCGTCGACCGTCGCGTGGCCGCTCATCATCACGACCGGGATCTCCGACCCCCCGGCGCGGATCCGCTGGAGCAGCTCGACGCCGTCGCCGTCGGGCAGCGAGACGTCGAAGAGCGCGATGTCATAGCTCCGCTTCGCCAGCTTCTCCTCGGCCACGCCGACGCCGCCGGCGACGTCGACCGTGTAGCCCTCGAGCGACAGGGCCTTCTGCAGTGTCGTCAAGATCGCTCGCTCGTCATCGAGCACCAGCACATGTCCGCGCGGCATGCTTGCCACCGTAGCGCGGAACCGCCGCGGCCGACGCCCGACGGCGCGCGCGACGCCCGACGGCGCGCGCCGCCACGCAGCAGCGTGCGTCGAGCGCGCGTCGGCAGCGACAAGAACCCGTGGCGACGACCCGACGCGGGGGCGCCGCTGCGCCACAGGCGCCGCCCCGCGCGCCGGAGCGCGCAGCGCCGCGCCCCTCTCGCCGCGGCCCGTGACGCCCCGACCCCCGCCGCGCCTCCGTCGTGCGCGCCATGGAGAAAGGGGCTCCGGCGCCCGTGCGCTATGGTAGCTTGACGCAGGATGTCTGCCGACGGTCCGGCGACGGCGGAAGGAGATCTGGAGCGGACGCCGTTCGCTCACCTCTTCGTCTATGCCGTCGACCATCGGCTGACCGGCGCGCTCATCCTGGTGGAGCCCACCGGCGCCGAGCACACCCTGCGGATCGTCCGCGGATCCCCCGTCAAGATCCGCCCGAGCGACGGCTACGCCCGGCTCGGCGAGATCCTGCTCGAGGAGGGGGTGATCTCCGCGGACATCCTGTCGGACGCGCTCGCGACGAGGGGCCTCCTCGGCGACGTGCTGCTGCTGACGGGGCTCCTCGACGCCCCGACCATCGACTGGCTCGCGCAGATCCAGTTCGTGCGGCGCATGGTGCGCCTCTTCGACCTGCCTCCGGAGACGAAGTACCGCTACTTCGACGGCCTCGACGTGCTCGCCGACTGGGGAGGCGATCCAGCGAAGGTCGATCCGCTCGGGCTCCTCTGGGCCGGGCTGCGCGACCACGGCGAGCGCTCGACGCGGCTCCACCGGACCCTGGAGCGGATCGAGTCGGTGCCCCTCCGCCTGCACCCCGCCCTCGAGCCCGGTCGCTTCGGCTTCAGCGAGGGCGAGCTCGCCGTGCTCGACGTGGTCCAGAGCTCCGCGCCCTCGCTCCCCGCGCTCCTCCGGTCCGGGGTCGCGCCGGAGTCGACGGTGCGCAAGCTCATCTACGCCCTGGCGATCACCCGTTACCTCGATTTCGGGAAGGGCATCCCGGTGGGCGCGGAGCCCTCGTCGAGCGTGCCTCCGGCCAGCGCGGCGAGCCTGTCGCTCGGGCGCATGCAGCTCCGCCCCACCGTGCATCGCGTCGGCGCCGCTGCGCCGGATCCGGCCGGCGACGGCGAGCGCGCACCGGTGCTGGGTCGAGGCCGCCGCCGCGAACGCATGTCCTCGGAGCCGTCGCCGGTGTCCACCGTCGCGGGGACGTCTCCGCTGAGCGGAGGCTCGCTCTCCGCCGCGGTGGCAGCCGAGCTCGCCAGCGCCGCCGGGATCGCCAGCGCCGCCGGCATGGACGGCGGCCGGCCGCCGCGCGAGCCCTCCGGCGCCGGCAGGGACCGCGACGCGTGGGGCTCCTCTGCTCCGCCCGGCGAGGGCGGCCCCGGCGGCTCGCCGGCGACCGAGGACTCCTGACGACGACGGCCCGCGGCGGAGCTCCACGCCCGACGAGGCCGCGCCGCGCTGGAAGGCGCCCGACGAGGCCGCGCCGCGCTGGAAGGCGCCCGACGAGGCCGCGCCGCGCTGGAAGGCGCCCGACGAGGCCGCGCCGCGCTAGAAGGCGCCCGACGAGGCCGCGCCGCGCTGGAACGCGCGCGCCGAGGCCGCGCCGCGCTGGAAGGCGCGCCCGCGTTTCTTTATAGGCGCCGAGCGATGCCGAGCCCCGCGCAACGCCCGCTGCCCGCTCAGGTTCACCTCCCCTCCGGCACCGTGGTGCGCCTGTCGGACGCCGCCGCGCGCGCCGAGGCCGCGACCCTCTTCGGCGCCCCCGGCGGCGGCGGCGAGCGCTCCTCCGTGGGCAGGTGCGCGCGCGACGTGCAGGTCCTCGCGGGCCCGTCCGTCCTGGCCGACGCGCGCGGCGCGCCGCTGGATCCGCTCGGCCTCCGACTCGCCGACGCCCATGTCTTGCGCGCGCTCCTCGCGTCGGCCGGCGTCGTCCCCGAGGAGCCGGGCGCGTACACCTGCGAGAACTGCGGCGCCCCGTTCGAGGTCGCCCCGTCGCGCCTGCTCGAGATCGGGCCGTTCACCGACGGCGAGCTCGACGATCCAGAGCTCGATCGCCCGTTCGATTTCGGCGCGCTGCACCCGATCCCGGCGCTGCGCGTGGGGCGCGCCGTCTGCCGCGGCGTGCGGTTCGCCGAGCGGACCGTCGAGGAGGCGATGCCGCTGCTCCGCCTGCCCGGCGAGGGCGCGCTCCGGATCACGCCGTCGCTGGTCGTCGCCATGGGGATCGCGGCGCTCGGGCGCGAGCGGCGCGCGCCCGTGATCGCCGACGCGCTCGCCGCGGCGCCGGACGAGGCGTGGGCGGCGATCGTCGACCTCTACCACGAGGCGCGCTACCCCGCGCGGCTCGTCGCGGTCCACCGCTGCCAGGGCTGCGGCGCCCGCAACGATCTCGACGTGCCCCTCGAGCGCGAGCTCGCGCGCGCGCCGCTCCGCGCCCCCGAAGCGGGCGCGGACGATCCCGAGGAGCAGCCCGGCGCGCCGGCGGGGAGGGCGGGCGCCTTCCCGGATCTCGACGCCTTCGAGGCGCGCGTCCGCGCGGCGGCCGAGCGCATCTACGCGGCCCGCGGCGTGCGGAACATCGACCTCTTCATCGACGCGGGGGTGCCCGCCTGCGACGACGGCGGCGAGCCGCTGCTCGGCTGCTACACGCCCGGGACGCCCGCGGACGAGCTCGGGATCGCCCGCCCTCCGGAGATCCGGATCTTCTACCGGACGTTTCGGTCGGAAGCGCGCGCGGACCCCGGGTTCGACGTGGACGCGGAGATCGCCGAGACGATCGACCACGAGGTGACCCACCACCTGCACCACCTGGCCGGCAGCGATCCGCTCGACGACGAGGAGCACGCGCAGATCGAGCGCGAGGAGCTGCGCCGGATCGGCCACGCCGAGGCCGCGCGGCGGGCGCGGCGCGGCGCGCTCTCGGATCTCGCCGGCTTCGCGCGCGCGACGTGGCCGGCCTGGGTGATCGCCGCGGTCGGAACGGCCCTCGCGTGGTGCGAGGGCGGACGCTGACGCGCCGGCGCCGCGCGCCCCGCGTTCGCCGCTTTCTTCGAAGCGGGGGATGAGCTGTTTATACTGCGGGGACAGCAACAAGATGTGCCGGGGAATACCGGCTCCTCGAGCGCCGCTGTGCTCCAGCCGAGGATCGTGAAGACGAAGAGCTCGCCGGCCGCCAGGGCCGGATCCACCAAAGCGCCCCGTCCTGCCAAGCGGGACGGCGATGCGCAGAACCGCCGGGGAAGCCCGGATGCGGTCGAGAAGCGCCGGGCGGCGCGCCGGTTCAACGAGCTGCTCCTGGGCGGCGGCGGCCGCGCCGGCGACGGCCGCACCGAGCGCCGGCGTCGGCGCCTGCTCGCCGAGCTGGCCGAGGGCGTCGCGCGCCGCGGCAAGCGCGCGCTCAAGCCGATCGACGTCCTGTCGCGGGTCGAGGAGCTCCTCGAGCTCGGCGAGCCGCTCGCCTCGATCCGCAAAGCGTACCCGCCGCCGCCCCCGGTCGAGGTGACGGCCGAGCTCGTCGAGGGCCTGCGGCACCTCCACCGCGCGTATGGTTTCTCCGCGGACGTGTACCGGTTCGTCGGGCTCGACGCGCACGCCCTGCGGAAGGCGGGGGTGCTGCGGGGCGGCGAGCGCGGAGAGCAGGGCGCGTCCGCCGAGGCCGCGCGCCGCGGCGCGGCTTGACCTTGCCCGCCCGCGCGGGGATAACCCGCTCCGATGCGCGCGAGAACGGTGAAGCTCTCCCTCGCCGCGGCCGCCGTGGCGTCCGTGTGCGCGGCGTCGACCGGCCTGTCGCTCCGCGCCGAGGCGCAGACGCCGGCCGGCGGCGCGGCGGACGCGGTGGTGGCGCGCGTCGGCGACCGGGTGATCACGGCGCCGGAGGTCGAGCGCAGGCTCGCGCAGATCCCGCCGTTCCAGCTCCAGAGCTTCGGGCGCACCCCGGACGAGATCCGGAGGAACTTCGTGAGCCAGGTCCTCGTGCGCGAGCAGCTGCTCGCCCAGGGGGCCGCCGCGCAGAAGCTCACCGAGCGCGCCGACGTGCAGGATCGCGTCCGCAGCGTCCTGCGCGCCGCGCTGCTGCAGCGGCTCCAGGCGGAGGCGGCGGCGAGCTCCCCGGTGACGGACGAGGAGGTCCGCGCCTACTACGAGGCCCACCGCGACAAGTTCAGCTCCCCGGCGATGGTCGCGCTCTGGCGCATCCTCGTCGCGACGCGCGAGGAGGCCGAGGCGATCCTGGCGGAGCTCAAGAAGGACCCGTCGCCCCAGCGCTTCAAGGACCTCGCGCGCGAGAGGTCGCTCGACAAGGCGACCAGCATGCGCGGCGGCGATCTCGGCTTCGTGGCGCCTGACGGCGCCACGTCCGAGCCCGGGCTGAAGGTCGCCCCGGGGCTGCTGGAGGCCGCCGCCCGGGTGAAGGACGCGGAGCTCGTGCCCGAGCCGGTGCCGGAGGGCGATCGCTTCGCCGTGCTGTGGCGGCGCCAGAGCCGGCGGCCCGTGAGCCGCTCGCTGGAGCAGGAGGCGCCGTCCATCCGTCAGATCCTCGCGCACGGCAAGGCCGAGGCGCAGGTGAAGCAGCTCCTCGAGCGCCTGCGGGCGCAGGACGTGTCGGGCTACGCGCCCGAGCTCGTCGACCTCATCGACGTCACCTCGACGGGCGATCTGCAGCCGCTGAAGCGCCCGGGCACCCTGGCGAGCAGCCGCCGCCCGGGCGCGCCCCCGCCATCGCCCGTGCCGCGCAACGACATGCGCTGACGCACGGCGACCGGACGCGGAGCGCGGCGCCTACGCCATCGCATCGCCGCGATCGATCGAGGGCGAGGGTCAGCTGAGGGCGACGGCGAGCGCGATGGCGGCGAGGCCGGAGGCGATGGTGAGCGCGAGCGCGGCGTGGCTGCCGGCGCGTCGGGCGCGCTCGGCCGCGCCGGGGTGGAGCGCGTAGACCCCGAGGAGCAGCGCCGTGGAGGCCCTGCCCGGCACCCGGAGCGAGGCCGACAGGAGCTGCTCGGCGCCCTTGACGCCGCCGGTGACGAGCATGACGAGCGCGCCCAGCGGGCCGGCCATGAGGTCCCAGCCGCACGCGTAGAGCCCGAAGCGGATCGCGCGCCGCCGCTCGGGCCGCGCTCCCTGGCGGCGCGCGCCGAGGTCGAGCGCGGCGCCGTGCAAGGTGTGCGCGAGCACCATCCACACGGTGAGCCCCGGGACGCCGAACGCGAGCCACTGGAGGGCGCTCTCGCGCGCGGCCGGGTTCCGGGCGAGCTCCAGCGTCAGGCCCGGCAGCGCCAGCGCGGCGACGGGCAGGAGCGCGACGATCATCGAGAGGATCGCCAGCGTCTCCGCCAGCAGGGCGAACCGCATGGCCGCCGAGATCGCGCCGTCGGGGATCGCCGCGAAGAACGTTTCGGCCCCGAGCGTGGTCGCCTTGGAGGTGGCCCAGAGCCGCGACCAGACGCCGTCGATCGTCCGCTCCCAGGGGATGATCGCGACGACCCCCGAGCCCTCGTCGGTCGCCGCGGCGCACCCGGCGCAATCGGGCTGGCCGCAGCACGCGCAGAGCACCGCCGCGGGGACGTCGAACACCTCGTCGTCCCGCGAGAGCTCACGGCGTACGCTGGCAGATTTCTTGGCCATTGCGCACCTTCGAGGAGCGGACGGAGGCCACTCCCATCAAGGTTACGTCGCACGAGCTGGCCTGTCGACCCGAGACGCCCCCCGGGCGCGCGCTCGTCGTCGTCCTCGTCCTTCCCGCCCGCTTCCCGTCCGCTTCCCGTCCGCTTCCCGTCCACGCCTCCGCATGCGCGCCCGGCGCGCGAGCCTCCCGGGTCCCGACGCGCGATCCTCACCGGTCTCACCGGTACCCTCGCGGCGCGGGATCAGCGCTGCGCTCGGAGCGGAGAGCGCCACGATGCCGGAGATCGGCCATCGTTTCCTGCGCCACGCGCCATGCGCCACGCGCTCAGTGCAGCACCTCGTCGCCCCGTCGCCGCTGTCCCGTGGGGAGGTCGTCGATCCTTCCCCCGAAGAACGCCGCGGTCGCCAGCGCGAGGAGCGCGATCGCCCCGGTCGCGTAGAGCCCGTATCCCCACGTGAAGCGGACCGGACGGAGCAGCGTGCTGGCCGGCGTGAACAGCAGGCGCATCGCGACGGTGGTGAGGGCGACCGCGGCGAGGAAGGCGACGGCCACGCGGGCGCCGCGCATCTTGTGGATCGAGCGCCGCGTCAGCACGAGCGGGATCATCACGAAGAACGCGACCGCGGGGGCCCACATCCACCCGAGCCTGCGCGCGAGCCCGAAGCCGCTGAGGTCGCGGAGCTCCGGGGCCGTCTCGTGGACCCACGGCGCGAAGAACGCCGCGAGGCCGAGGACCGCGAGCGCGAGCAGGGCCCCCCTGCCTCGCCCGGCGTAGGTCCACGGGAGCGGCTCCAAGTGCGGCGGGAGCGGCTCGTCGGGGTCGTCGTGGAGCGCCTCGTACGAGGGAGGGAGCTTCGAGAGCGCCTCCAGCCGGAGGCCGCAGGCGGGGCAGGTGGGCGCCTCGTTGGCCTCGAACATCTCCCGGCAGAAGGGGCAGGCGTAAAGCCCGGTCATCGCGGCGGGAGGTATAGCGCACAGCGGCCGAGCGCGCGGCGAGCGGCGGCCGAGCGCGCGGCGGACGGCGCGCGGTGGTCGAGCGCCGCGCGCGGCGACCAGCGGACGGCGCGCGCGGCGAGGTCCGCATTCGGGGTTCCACCGAGGCGGGGCTTAGCTCATAGTTGCGCCCCATGGGCAAGCGTGATCGGCTCTCGGGCGAGGAGATCGCCGGGTTCGTCGCTGCTCACCCGGGCTGGGTGCAGGCGGGCGAGCGGCTTGAGCGGAGCTACTCGTTCCCGGATTACGGGGCCAGCGTGGGCTTCGTGATGCGGGTCGCCCTGCTTGCCGAGCGGCGCGACCATCACCCCGACATCGAGCTGTCGTGGGGCAGGGTGCGGGTCGCGTGGTCCACGCATGACGCTGGCGGTCTGACGGCGCTCGACCTGGAGCTGGCCGAGCTGACCGACCGCCTGAGCACGGGCTGACTCCGCGCGTGGGCAAGGTGCTGGCGATGCTCCCGAGCGAGCTGCTGCGACGTCTGGATCTGGGGCTGGAGGGGGAGCTGCCGCACCTCGAGGAGGCGCTGACGCACCCGAGCTTCTCGAACGAGCAGCGGGGCGGCCGGCGCGTGGACAACCAGCGCCTCGAGTTCCTGGGGGACGCCGTGCTCGGGCTCTGCGTGACGGAGCTCTTGATGGAGCGGTTTCCGGGGGCGCGCGAGGGGGAGCTCTCGATGATGCGCTCGGCGCTGGTCAACACGGACGCGCTCGCGGCGTGGGCGCGGGGCATCGAGCTCGGCGCGGCGCTCCGGGTCGGGCGCGGCGCGGAGGTCGCCGGGGAGCGCGACCAGACGAACGTGCTCGCCGACGCGGCCGAGGCGCTCGTCGCGGCCCTCTACCTCGACCGCGGCTTCGAGAGCGCGCGCGCGCTGAGCCGGAAAATCGTCGCGAGCCCGCTCGCCCAGCTCGCGAGCGGCAGCATGCTCGGGCGCGACGCGAAGAGCGAGCTGCAGGAGCGCGTGCAGGCGCGCGGCGCGGCGTCGCCGCGCTACCGGCTGATGGGCACGGAGGGGCCGGACCACGACCGCGCGTTCCTCGTCGCCGTGGAGGTCGATGGCCAGGTCATCGGCACCGGCCGGGGCCGGTCGAAGAAGCTCGCGGAGCAGGCGGCCGCGCGCGCCGCGCTGGTGGCGTGCGCCGCGCCGGAGCCCAGGGCCGCATCCGATGAACGAGCGCCCGCCGAGGCCGCGGGAGGCGCGCCCGAGGGCGCAGGGGCCCCGCCAGCCGGCGGGATCTCCCCCGAGCAATCCGTGAACGACCGAGGACCCAGCCGATGATCCGTCACCTGTTTCTTGCCTTCACCTTCGCGCTCTGCTCGCTCTTCGTCGCGCTGCCGGCCTGGGCCGGGAGCTACCTGGACAGGGCGAGCCTGCTCCTCGAGGAGGCGCGCAGGGAAGGCGACATGCTGCTGCCGCGCACCCATGACAAGGAGCTCATCATGGTGGTGCACGCGCTCGCCGAGGCGCGCGCGCAGGTGGCGCGCAAGATGGAGTGCCCTGCCTCCGTCTCCAGGGCGCACCCGCACCTCCTGCTCGTGCTCGAGAACAGCGAGCGCGCCGCCGACGCGGCCGCTCAGGGCAACTTCAAGAAGTTCATGGAGCACCTGACCGTGGCGCGGAACGAGGATCGCGCGTTCCGGGCGCTCCTCGCCGAGCTCGGCTACGCGCTGCCCGATCTGAGCTCGAAGCGCTGAGGGGCTGCGGCCGCGCCGGGCGTCCCGGCGCGGCGCGCTTCAGAACACGGCGCCGAGATCGAGCGCCAGGGTCCACTGCGACCCGAGCCCGGCGAACTTGTTCTCGCCGTTGATCTCGTGCTTCGAGCCCTGGTTTGCGTCCTCGGGGCTCACGACGTCGGTGACGAAGTGCGCGCCGAACTTGACCATCTGGAACCGCAGCTGCGCGCCGAAGTGGAGCCGGTGGCGCGTCATGCGCACGGCGTCGAACACGACGGTGTTGTTGAAGTCGGCCTGGGAGCCGCCGTCGCACACCGGCTGGCCGTCGTGGGGGAGCGTCTCGCCGTTCGAGCCCGCCACGGGGTTCGCGGGCGAGTTCAGCCCGCGGAAGTTGCAGTAGCTCACGGCGTCGGTGTTCGGGGTGAGATCGATCAGCCCCGAGTCGCCGAAGATGTGGATCCACTGGTAGCCGGCGTACGGGGTGACGACCACAGTGCCGCCGATCGGCAGAGGCTTCGAGATCTGCGCGTCGAAGCCGGCGACCGTCAGCTGGAACTCCTCGCTCCCGGTGACCGTCCGGACGCTGCCGCCGACGGCGAACTCCGGGAAGATCGCGGGGATCCCTCGGCGGAACCCCTCGAACAACGCCCAGCGCACGTCGGCGCCGCCGCTTACGAGGCTGGTGTTGGCGAGGAACCCGACCGCGCCGGTCAGCTCGAACCCGAACGGAAAGCCCTTGCGCACCTTGAGGGAGTAGTGCTGCAGGAACGAGTCCGGGCTCCGGTTCTCGATCGAGGACTGTCCGCTCGCCGGATCCGGCGGCCCCTGCGTGCCGCGCTTCCAGTAGTCCGCCTCGCTGTCAATCTTCGTGTAGTCGGCCTCGATGCCGATCTCGAACCCGCCGTAGCCCGTGGTCCGCGCCGAGTGCATCGCCGAGGGCGCCACCGCGAAGCCGTACTGCGCGATGAGCTTCGCGAACGCCGCGTCGTCGGTCAGGCAGCGCTCGTAGCCCGACGCGGGGTTGTAATAGACGCCGCCGTCCGGCCCTCGGACGCTGCAGGGCGCGGCGGCACCGGCGCTCGAAGCCCGGTCGCGCACGAGCCGCGCGAGCGCCGGGTCCATGGAGTCCGCAGCCGCCAGCGAGGACGACGCCACCCCTGCGAGGGCAATAGCCGATGCGATCCAGCACGATGCGCGCATTCCGTGTCTCCGAGGCGGGAGGCTACGTGTCCGCTCGTACAGCCGTCAAGCGGACAGAGGCGCCTCGGACGGTTCCGATCGCGTTTTGCGCGCGGCGCGTGGGCCGGCACCCGGCGAGGCGGCGGCGGCGGTGAGGGTGAGCCTGCCCGCGCGCGATCCCTCCGCTCGGGGCTTGCGGCGCGCGGGCGCGTCGCGGAAAGAGAGGGCGTGCTCAAAGATGGTCGCCCCCGGCTCCGCGCGGCGCCGCTCGATCCGCCGTTCCGGATCGTGCTGGTGGAGCCGGAGATCCCGCAGAACACAGGCAACATCGCGCGGCTCGCGGCTGCGACGCAGAGCCCCTTGCACCTGCTCGGGAGGCTGGGGTTCCGCATCGACGAGCGGAGCGTCCGCCGCGCGGGGCTCGACTACTGGCACCTGGTCACGCTCGAGCAGCACCTTGACATCGCCCACTTCCGCCACCGGCACCCGAACGCGCGGCTGCGCCTGTTCAGCGCCGTGGCGCAGCGGAGCTACCTCGACGCGGACTTCCGGCCGGGCGACGCCCTCGTCTTCGGCAAGGAGAGCGTGGGCCTCGATCCCGATCTCCTCGCCCGCATGCCCGACGACGTGTTCGGCATTCCCACGCTGGGCCCCGTGCGTTCCCTCAACCTGGCCAACGCGGTGTCCATCGTCCTCTACGAGGCGCTCCGCCAGGTGGGCGCGCTCGCGGGCGCCGCGCCGGGGTGAAGCCGCGAGCCGCAGCGAGCGCGCGGCTTCACCCCGCGCGGGGGCGCGCGCGGTGGACGCCGGCGGGGCATCGTTCTAAGGGACGGGGCCGATGATCGCGCACCGGCAGCACGCACGGCACGGCGGCGGAGGGGCGGCCGCGCGCCTCGCTCGGGCCGGCGTGGCCGTCGCGCTCTCGGTCGCGGCGCTCGCCTCCGCCGGGTGCAGCAGGCGGCCTCCGAACGGCACGCCCGACGGCGCCGTCCGGGAGCTCGTCGTCCGTCTGCGGCAGCTCCACGGCGATCCGGCGGACGCCAAGGCCGCCTTCGAGCTCCTGTCCCGGCGCGCTCGGGACAACCTGGCCGCGCGCGCGCAGCGCTACAGCGCGGCGACCGGCAAGGCGATCGCGCCCGAGGCGATGATCACGCCGTCCCGCTTCCTCCTGCGCTTCGAGCCGCAGCGGTACGTCGCCCAGATCGCCGGCGCCCACGCCCTGGTGGACGTCGCCGGCCTGCTCCCGGGCGAGCGCGCCCAGATCCCTTGCGTCTACGAGGATGCGGGGTGGCGCGTCGATCTCGCGCTGCCCCCGCTCCCGCCCGTCCAGAAGCGGCCGGGCAGCGATCTCTGAGCGCGCTCGACCGGGCCGGCGCGGGCCGCGGCGCGCTGCCCGGCCCCCGGCGCGGGATTTCCGGCCCACAAAAGCCCGGAGGCCGGCAGTGCCGGCCTCCATCGGCAGCGGCCACATGGCCGCTAGCCATGAGGGTTCGCCTCAGTTGGCGAGAAAGATCGCCTCGATCTCGGTCTTCACCTGCTCTTCCGTCTGGCCCCGGGCGATCGCGATCTCCTTGACGATCAGCGTCCGGGCGGTGTCGAGCATGCGGCGCTCACCGAACGAGAGTTGCTTGTCCGTCTTCAGGCGGTAGAGGTCGCGGAGCACCTCCGCGACGTCGTAAATCGACCCGGTCTTGATCTTGTCCATGAAACCGCGGTAGCGGCGGTTCCAGGTCTGATTGTCGAACGCGATGGTGCGCTCGCGGAGGATGTCGAAGATTTCCCGGATTTCCTGCTCAGAGATGACCTGGCGAAGGCCGACCGCGCTCGCGTTGCTGACAGGGACCATGATCTTGCGATCCGTGTCCAAGATGCGGAGAACATAGAATCGCTGGCGATTCCCAGCGATGTCCTTCTCCTCGATGTTGACAACCTCGGCAACGCCTTGGGCCGGGTAGACGGCTTTGTCGCCCACCTTGAACTGGATCTCCGAACGAGCCTGCATATCGTCTCCTTTGCCTTCCACCCCGCCGTCTCTTTATTTTTTCGTCTGCCTCCCGAAATCCTCTTCGGGAAGCGGCCGTTGAACATGCGGTTGAACCTGGACCCGCAGAACCGACAGACACCGTCGCGCATTCCTAGAAAAGAGCCGTGAGCCGCCTCTCGAGACCGCTGTGCGAGAAGCAGACGCGCGAGCACCACCGCCATGACCTTCGAGAGGTCGGTGCTCCGGCGTGCACAGTGAAATCTTGAGCAGCGGCGGTAGAAGCGGACGGTTCCGGGCGGAAGGGATTGAAGTTGGGGGAACGGCCCTTTCGAACAAGGGCCAGTTTGCGCCAGGCGCGCGCACTCTAGTGAGCCGGCCTAAATACGTCAACGAAAATCCCCGTAGCTGACCCATCGTGGCGAGATCATTCTGGTTTTTCTCTCGGGATCCGGCGGGGTCACAGTGTGCACCGATGGGGCATCCGGGTGGATGCACGCTGGCTCACGCCCCCTAGTCTAGGGCAGAGCGGGCGTCTCCGGGAGAGGTGGCGGACCTGACCGGGGTGGGATGGGTCGAAAAATCTGGCAGCCACAACGGTACCTACCGCTGTGGCCGTCCGTACCTCGGACGCGCCGGGGGGCTCAGGCGGCGCAGAGCCGCTCGGCCAGTCCCCAACGGACGCCGCGATCCGAGGTGACGAGATCCACGGGCGCTCCGGCGAGCCGCGAGGCCCACGCCAGGATCTCCTCGATGAGCACGCTGCCCGCCACGATGACGTCGGCGCGCGCCGGATCCAGGGCGGGCAGCTGCCTGCGCTCGGCGAGCGGCAGGGCGGCGAGGCGGGAGGTGGTGGCCACGATCTCCGCCCCGGATAGCCGCGCGCCGTGCACGCGGGCGCCGTCGTAGGGCGCGACGCCGCGGACGAGCGCGGCGAGGGTCGTCACCGTCCCCGCGACGCCGACCAGGGTGGGCGCCGCGAGCAGGCGCACGGACGGGACCGTCGCCAGGGCGGCCCGGCAGTCCGCGCGGACCGCCTCGAGCTCCTCCGCGGCCGGCGGATCCGCGCGGATGTGGCGCTCGGTCAGCCGGACGCTCCCGACGTCGAGGCTCACCGCCCGCTCCACCGCGCCACCGATGCCGCCGACGATGATCTCCGTACTGCCTCCGCCCACGTCGAACACGACTCTGGGGCCCTCGGCCGGCAGGTCGAGCCCCGTCAGCGCGCCGGCGTACGTGAGCTCCGCCTCCTCCGGCCCGGAGATCACGCGGGGCGCGACGCCGAGGAGCTCGCGGGCGCGGGCGATGAACTCCTCCCCGCCGGCGGCGTCGCGCATCGCGCTGGTCCCGACGGCGTCCACGCGCTCCACCCCCAGGGACCTGAGCTCCTCGCCGTAACGGGCGAGGCAGGCGAGCGTGCGCTCGACGGCCTCGGGCGCGAGCGCGCGCGCCGCGTCGACCCCCTGGCCGAGCCGGGTGATGGTCGCGCGCTCGACGAGCGCCACGAGCTCACCCCCGCGGCGCTCGGCGATGAGAAGGAGGACCGAGTTGGTCCCGATGTCGATGGCCGCGACGCTCATGCGGGAGACCTCACTGGGTGAGCGTCTTCAGGTCGAGCATCTCCTCGACGTTCGGCAGCACCACGAGCTCGCAGCGCCGGTTGGCCTGCTTGTTCTCCGGGGTGTCGTTCGGCTTCACCGGGTCGGTGTCGCCGTAGCCGGAGGCGCTCCACTTCTCGGGCTTGAGGCCGCCGCCGCCCTTGTCCTGGGGCTGGAGCAGGAATGCCAGCACCTCGCGGGCGCGCATGACGCTGAGCCCCCAGTTGTCCTTGAAGCGGCCGCCGGCGAGCGGGGCGTTGTCCGTGTGCCCGGCGACCTGGAAGGAGCGCGACGACAGCCCGGCGTCGTTCCGGATGACCTCGGCCACCTTGAGCAGGATGTCCTGGCCCTCCTTCTTGAGCGTCTCCCGGCCGGAGTCGAAGAGGACGTCGCCGGGCAGCTGGATGACCATCCGGTTGTTGCGGACGGTCACGTTGAGCCCGAGCTTCGTGAGGGCCTGGAGCTTCTCCCGCAGGACCTCGAAGCGCTTCTTGATGTCCTCGAGCTGCTGGGCGCGGCGGCGGAAGTCCTCGAGCGCCCGGGCCTGCTGCTCGAGGTTCGCGTTCAGGTTGGAGATGTCGACGCCCGCGGCCTTGAGCTGGGACTTGAGCTGCTCGATCCGGGCCGCCGCCTCGTCGAGCTCGCTCTTGGCTTTCTTGTTCTGCGCCTGCTCGGCGCTCAGCTGGGTCTTCAGGCCCTCGATCTCGCGGACCTTCGCCTGCATCTCCTCCTCCGAGTAGCCGCACCCGAGCGGCCCAGAGCCGGCGAGGAGCGTTGCGCCCAGGAGCAACCACGACGTCGAGCGACGAACCAACATACCTTTCCTCCTAGAGCCGCGCGGCGCTCGGCCATCCGGGGCGCCGCGCAGGCGGCGCGACCGTAGCGAGGCGAATGGCGCCGCACAAGGCTCTCTAGAGCCTGCGCAACGCTGGTGCTCCGTGCGACCATGAGCTCTCCGGCGCCGTTCGCCGCGCCGCGCGGGCGCGCGATCGCCAGGGAGGAGCGCGGAGGGCCAAGACAGACATTCGAGCGGTTGTCAACGAAAATCCGGTGTCCAGTGCGGTCTGGTTGTTTTCGCCACGGCCTGATCTGGCGTTTACCCTCGCAACGCTTGCGGACCAGTTTGCCTGGAACACACGGGATACATCAGTTTAGGGCCTGCAAGATTTTCCTTGACCATCACCATGCGTGGCAATATACGTCGTGCAACATCTGTTGCCTCGGTCAGGAGTTTGTAGCGGCGAGGACGTTGGGCGATGTCCGCCGTGCCGGGGCGAATGCAGGAGGATTTCCAATGGCTGCTAAGAAGACCGCGAAGAAGCCTGCGAAGAAGGTGACGAAGTCGGCCAAGAAGCCGGCCGCCGCGAAGGCCGGGAAGGTCGCGAAGAAGCCGGCGCGGAAGGCAGCGAAGAAGGCCGCCCCGAAGCGCGCCGCCGCCAAGAAGACCCCGAAGCGCGCGGCCGCGAAGAAGCCCGCCGCCAAGAAGGCCGCTCCGAAGCGCAAGGCGAAGGCGGCTGGCAAGCGCGCCGCCGCGCCGAAGAAGGCGGCCGCGCCCCGCGGCGGACGCGCCGCCGGGAAGCGCGCGCCGGCCAAGGGCGCGAGCACCCGCGGCGCGCGCAAGAGCACGCCGGCCCCGGCCCCCGCGAGCACCGGGCCGTCCGACGAGTCGGAATAAGGCGCAGAAGGCGCGCCTCGCGTTTCTCTACAGCTCGAGGCGCCGCGAGCGGGCCGGCCGGCCGCGACGAGACAATCCGTCTTATAAGACGTCCGGGGGGTGAGGACGCCGCAGCGACGGCGCGCTGAGCCAGGCCGGGCGCGCGGGTGGACGAGGTCCCCGCGACGGTGCCCAGGGCCGCGGCGACCGGCATCGGCGCGACGCGCAGCTCGCTGCCGCGCCATGCGGCGCGGCGCTGGAGCTGCGTGCGGCGCGCGTGCATCCCGATCGGCGTGGAGGGCGGAGAGGCCTGCCGGCGCCGCAGGTGGCGGGCGAGCTCCCGGCGGTGGAGCGGCGGCGCGGCGCGCCGGGGGCGCTCGCCGGGAGATCGCGGCGGCGCGGCGTCGAGGGCGCTCGCCGGGCGGTCGTCAGGCGCGCGCCCGAGCGATCAGGCGCGCTCGCCGAGGTAGAGCCGGAGGGCGCGCGCCGCGCCCTTGCGATCGAACGGGACGCCGACGAGGTCCTCGCGCTTCGAGATCTGCTCGAAGAGCTTCACCAGGAACTCGGAGAACGCCTCGCACTCGCGGATGGCGGCGTCGAGCCGCTGGGGATCGAGCAGGTCGCTCTCCTCGAGCGCCGTCATCGCCGCGACGAACGCGTCGACGCGGGGGTAGTCGCCCACCCGGAGCAGCGGGTAGCCCATCGCCCGGAAGTACGAGAGGAACTCGCGGACGAACGCGAAGCTCGCGATGCCCGTCCACCGATCGGGCGCCGGCCCGGTGTTGCGCGCCTTGCTCGCGAACGCGCGGGCGATCTGGGCGAACATCCACACGTCGCGCCGGAGGCGATCGCTCGTCGCCCGCCGCGCCGCCTGGTCGTCGAAGACGCGGCCCTCCTCGAGCTTCGCGCCGAGCGACCTGCCGAGGAACAGGATCGCGTTCTGCAGCGCGGGGCGGAGGCCGTGCGCGACGGCGCGGAGGCGGACGCGGTACTCGGATTCGCTCACCAGCGCGTCGGCGGGCGGAAGATCGTGCTCGAAGGCGCGGCGCATCTCGAGCCGCAGGTTCGCCGCGAGCCCGGTCAGCGCGGCCTTCGTGGAGAGCAGGCGGTGCCCCTCGGCGGCGAGCTCGTCGTGGCGCGCGACGATGTCGCTCGCGGGCACGCGCAGGAGATCGCGCTCGAAGCTGTCCGCGAGCAGCGCGCCAGCGCGGCGCCGGAGGTAGTTCGAGAGCGCGCGGGCGTCGCTGCGCAGGACCGCGAGCACGAGGTACCCGCGCCCGGCGACGCGGTGATCCGAGTGATCGAGCGCGATCGCGTCGAGCAGCCGGAGGTACCGGAGCATCCGGAACAGCGCGAGGAACGTGAGCGCCACGAGTCGGTGCGCCTGCTCGCCGGGCACGCGGTGGATCAGCTCGAGCACCTGCGTGGAGGCGATGCGATCGAACTCCGGGCGAAACTCGAGCGCGTGGAGCGGGTTGAAGAACGTGCTCTGCGCGATCTCGCGCATCGCCGTCGCGAGGTGGGCGTAGAAGAGCCTGAAGTTGACCCGCGGCAGCCGGAGCAGCCCGCCCGCGACCTCGATGAGGTTCGTGAACCCGTGCCGCAGCACGAAGAGGCTGGACTCGGGCGACTCCTGCGCCATCGTCGCGTGCAGGAGGCGCGTGCGCGCGGTGTCCTCCGGCAGCACCGTCTCGAGGTAGCGCTGGAAGACGAAGGCGCGATCGCGATCGCCGAGCATGGCGCGCGTCAGCTGGACGACGCGCGCCATGCCGTCGCGCGCGTGCTGGAGGTGCTCACGGAAGTCGTGGCTGACGATGGTCTGGCGCCGGCCCGCGCCGGGGTGGTTCCGCGGGTTCGCGAAGCAGGCGACGCCCTTGAGGAGGATCTCGAGCTCGAAGAGCGTCTCGTCCTTCTTGTCGGCGGCGAGGCGCGCGAACCACGCCTCGCGGGCCTGCTGCTGCTCGCGCCTCAGGCCGCGCGTGTCGCGGAGCAGCTCGGCGTAGGCGTTGCGGCCGGGGTAGCCCGAGCCGCGCAGGATCCCCGAAGCGTCGCTCGACACTGACGTGCTCCTCCCCGGCGGCGCGCTGCTAGTAGTTGCGCCGCTTGAAATCGAAGGGGTAGGTCAGCACGGTCTCCTTGCCGCTCGGCGAGCGCGCCCAGGTGATCGACTTCGCGAGCTCCGCCATGCACGACTCGATCTGCGGCGCGGTCACGTCGCTCTTGTCGCGCACGATGCTCGCCTCCTCGAAGGTGCCGTCGGGCTTCAGCTTGAGCTGCCACGTGATCCTGCCCTGCGCGCCCGGGTGCTTGCGGGCGTAGAGATCGAAGCAGCAGCGGAAGCCGTCGCGCCTCGCCTTGATCGCGTCGACGAGCGGCTGCAAGCGGTCGCTCGAGCCCGCGTCGGCGGAGGTCATCGCGTTGTTCATCACGACCCCGCCGTCGGGCGGATCGTTCGTGATCTCGGAGGCGATCACCTTGCAGTCCTCGACCGTCTCGGGCGCCTTCTTGCGCGCCGCGGGTTTGTCCGGCTGCGCCGGCGCGGCGGCCGCGCCCGGGTCGGCGGCGCCCGGGGCTGCGGCGCCCGGCTCGGCGGCGGCCGGCTCGGCGGCGGCGGCGGGCGGCTGCGACTCGGGCGGAGGCGATGCGCCGAGCGGCGCGCTGTCCGGCGGCGAGGGCGGAGCGGTGCCGCTCGAGCAGGCCGCGAACAGGGTCGCGGCGAGGAGGACTCCGGTGAACACGGCGCTGGCAGTGGCGCAGGGACGCATGGCGCGCATACTAATCGCTCCGGATGAGCGGAAGCGAGGCGCCTTGTGTTTTTCGCCCCGCGCGCCGTGGTCCGAGCTCTCTTTAGCGGCTGCTTACGGCTGCTTACGGCTGCCTTGAAGATTCCGCTGTCATTCATCGCAGGCGCCGCCCTCGCGGTCCTCGCGCCGGCCGGCTGCGATCCCGTCGCCGAGCCAGAGCTGTGCGGGGAGATCCCCCAGGGAGGGTGCCCGGTCGGGCGAGGAGGCAGCTGCGACGACGCCGCTTGCCGCGCCCTCTACGATTGCCTGGACGGCGCCTGGACCGAGGTCGCGCGGTGCGATCGGCCCGGTGAGCCCGCGCTGGACGCGGGCGCAGGCGGCGGAGACGCAGGCGCGGGCGGCGGGTGCGAGGCCGTGACGCTCGACCACGCCGGCGAGGCGCAGGGCTGCGCGCCCGCGCTGCAGCTGCCGGACTGCCCGGCGGAGGCCGCCGAGACCTGCGCGGACGCCGCGTGCCGGACCGGCTGCATCGATTTCTTCCTCTGCGCCGAGGAGGGGTGGAGAGGGGTCGCCTACTGCGACGACCAGGGGCGCGTCGTCGTGATGCCGTGAACGCTCCCGCCGTCGGCGCCCTCCTCCGTCGGCCGGCGCGGCGCCGGGGCGAGGGCCGTCAGCCGGCCTTGAGGAAGGGGCTCCACTCGTCGAACGAGTGCGGCAAGCCGAGCAGGATCTGCATGGTCGCCGACCAGCGCGGCGGCACCGGCTGGCGGATGAGCCGCATGCTGGCCTCGTCCGGCGTGCGCCAGCCCTTGCGGAGGTTGCACGTGCGGCAGGCGGTCACGAGGTTCTCCCAGGAGTCCTCGCCGCCGCGCGACCGCGGGAGCACGTGGTCGATGTTGAGATCGCGGACGGGCGGGCGGCGCGCGCAGTACTGGCACTGGTGCGCGTCGCGCAGCATCACGTTCTTGCGCGTGAGCCGGATCGTCGGGCGCCGCATGCGCTCGTAGCGGCGGAGGTGCAGGACGCGCGGCACGCGGAGCGAGCCGCCGACCACGGGGAGGCCGTCGTCCTTGTCTCGCACCGGCAGCCGCCGCCAGGCCGAGAAATCGTGGAGCTCGCCGAGCTCGTCGATGGCGAGGGCGGCGCCGCCGAAGAGCAGCAGGAAAGCGCGGCGCGCCGTCGTGATCTGCACAGGCTGGAAGAAGCGGTTCACCACGAGGACGGGAAGATCGAGCGGCTCGGTCCTGCGCTCGCGGCGAAACCCCGAAGACTCGTCGCCGAGATCGAGCTCCTCGTGAGGAGAGCCCCCCGGGACTGTAGCTACCCCGTCCGGCACGCTGAGGAGTGTAGCAACGAAAGCCCCCTTGAACATCCGGTGCTGCAGCGCGGAAATTCTGCTGGAACGCCGCCGTCGCGGAGGGCCGCGCGCGGGGCCCACCCCGGGGCCGTCGCCTGGAGACCGCGCCCGGTCCGCGGAGGCGCGGGGGCCGTCCTCAGGCAGGGCCCGCGGCCCGCGCGAGGCCAGGTGGCCGGCGCCCGAGCATCGCGGGCCGGGGGCGTCGCCCCGCGCCGCGGACCGCTTTCGGTCGGGCGCCGGTTTCGGTAAGACGCCTCCATGCCGAGGGACGGTCGCCTCCTGGGTCGAGCCGCCGGGGTGGGGAAGCAGGTCGGATGACGGAGCAGCGCGAAGGAGCGGAGCCAGAGCGAACGGCCGGCGCGGAGCCCCCCGCCGGCTCGCCGTGGGACGACCCGATCGAGCGCGCGCCGCTCGTGTTCCTCGATCTCGAGATGACGGGCCTGCGCCCCGAGAGCGACCGCGTGATCGAGATCTGCGCCGAGCGGGTGCGGGGAGACACGTGCGAGGACGCGATCACGTCGCTCGTGAGGCCCGAGCCGGGCGTGTTCGGCAACGCGCACGTGCACGGCATCGATCCGCAGGAGCTCGCGGGCGCGCCCACGTTCGCCGAGCTCTGCGATCGCATCGATCAGGTGACGGAGGGCGCGGTGCTCGTCGCCCACGCGGCCGCGTGGGACGTCGCGTTCCTGGAGGCGGAGCTCGCGCGGGCGGGGAAGGCGAGGCGCGTGCCGTACTACCTCGACACGCTCGTCCTCTCCCGCCGGGCCTTCGCCCTGCCGAGCCACAGCCTCGCCTCCCTCTGCCGGGAGCTCGGCGTGCACCGCGAGCGCGCCCACCGCGCCGAGGACGACGTGCACGCCCTGCGCGCCGTGTTCCGCAAGGTGCTGGAGGTCCTCGCCCCGCGCACGCCGCGCGACCTGTGGCACGTCCGGATCGGCGAGCGCCACGCGCGCCCGGAGCTGGTCGCCGCGGCCGTGCGCGCGGCCGAGCATGCCGTCACGGTGCGGGTGCGGTACCGGCCGGCGCGCCGCGGGCCGGAGGAGCTCGTCGTACGGGTGACGGGGGTGCGAACGGACCTCGACCCACCCCGGGTTCTCGGCTATCTGCTCCCGTCGCGCAGCCGCCGCGAGCTACGGGCCGATCGCATCCTGGCGATCGAGCCGATTTCGTCGGGAGAAATCGGCCCGGACGGCGCGCCGCAAAAGGCCTGAGATCCACGTGCGAATCCATTCGAATCGAAACGCGCCGACGAGGAGCTCCCTCGCTGTTCGCCTCGGCGGCCTGCTGACCGCGACCCTCCTCGCGTCGTGCTCGACGATGGTCGGCCCGGAGTCCGCCCGCCCGCCGGCGGCGGAGAAGTGGCTCGCCCGCGCTCGACAGGAGTTTCAGTCCGCCGACGTCGACAACGCGCGCGATGCGGTCGCGAAGGCGCTGACGATCGTCCCGGCCGACACCGAGGCCCGCCTGCTCGCGGGGCGCATCGCGCTGGCCCGGCTCGACTACGCCGAGGCGCTGCGCCTCCTCAAGGGCGTCGCCGGCTCCGAGGCCGCCGGGATCCGCGGGCGCGCGCTCTGGTACAAGGGCGACCTCGACGCCGCCGCCGACGAGCTCGAGGCGATGCTCGACGATCCGGATGTGGTCGACGACTGGGCGAAGTCGATCGCCAAGCTGGCGCGGCGCGGGGCGGGGCGCGCGCCGTTCACGCTCTCGGGCGGGCTCCTGGCGGCGATCGAGATGCCCCACGTCAACCCCGCGGCTCCCTTCTTCGTCGTCGAGCTCGAGATCGACGGCGAGTCGGCGCTCGCGATGGTGTCGACCGGCACCGGCGAGGTGGTCCTCGACAGCAGCACGCGCAAGGAGCCGAGCTGGGTCTCGCTCCGCTTCGGCCGGCGGCTCGAGGTCAACGACGTCCCGGCGCTCACGCAGGACCTCTCGGGCATCTCCAAGCAGATCGGCGCGCCGGTCAAGGCGCTGCTCGGGGTGAACCTGATCCGGCACCTCAACGCGACCATCGACTACGCCGGCCGGCAGTTCGTCGTGCGCAGCTTCTCCCCGCCGGCGCCGCCCGACGCGACGCGCGTCGACGTGGCCTTCATCAAGGGCGGCGGCATGGTGCTGCGCAGCAGCCTCGGGCCCGACAAGACGGTGCAGGGGCCGATGCTCATCGACACGTCGATGACGTTCCCGATCGCGCTCGACAAGGAGGGCTGGAAGAAGGCGGGCTTCGAGGCCGACGGTCTGAAGCGGGTCGAGCAGGATCCGGAGCAGAAGCTGAAGCAGGGCGTCGTGCCGATGCTGCGGCTAGGCGCGCTGGAGATCCCCAAGGTCCCCGGCGTGTACGGGGCGCCGCTCCAGGCCGTCGAAAAGCAGCTCCAGCTCGATCTGGACGGCGTGATCGGCGCGGGGCTGCTCGCCTACTTCCGCGTCACCTTCGCCGACGGCGGTCGGCTCATGTGGATCGAGGACGACACCGCCGTGAACAAGGTGCTCCAGGGCGGCGAGCCGGCGCCCCCGAACGAGGGGCAGGGCCCCGCCGCCCCTGCGGACGGGGCCGGCCCCGCGGGCGGCATCGGCTCGCCCGCGCCCCAGGCGCCCGCGCCCCAGGCGCCGCCGGCCCCGCCCGCGGCCGCGCCGAAGTCGGCCCCGCCCGCGGGCGCTCCCAAGCGGACGCCGGACCGGTGAGCGCGATGTCCAAGGAACTGCTGGCGGTCTACGCCGGGAGCTTCGATCCGATCACGTTCGGTCACCTCGACCTGATCCAGCGGGCGTCGAAGCTGTTCGATCAGGTGATCATCGCGGTCGGCCGGCATCCGACGAAGCACCCGCTCTTCACCTACTCGGAGCGGCTGGAGCTCCTGCGCCAGACCACGAGCGAGGTGACGAACGCGCGGATCGACTCGTTCGAGGGGCTGCTCATCCAGTACTGCCAGCGGGTCGGCGCGCGGGTGATCGTCCGCGGGCTGCGCGCGGCGACCGACTTCGAGTACGAGCTGCAGATCGCCCACGCGAACGCGGACATGCTCCCCGGCGTCGACACCGTGTTCCTGCCGACGCGCACGCACTACGGCTTCGTCTCGGCGTCGCTCGTGCGCGAGATCGCGAGCCACGGCGGCGACGTCAGCCACTACGCCCCCGCCGTCGTCTGCGACGCGCTCCGGGCGAAGTTCGGCGCCGCGAAGCCCTGAGCGCCGGCGCGCTCAGTAGGTGCCGAACGGGGTCGGCATCAGCAGCAGCACGAAGAGGAGCAACGTCACCACCGCGATCGCCTTGCGCCCCGGCGACAGCTCGCCGGGCTCCGTGGGCGGGTGCTCCCGCCCGCCCATCCGCAGCATCAGGTAGACCAGGCCGAACCACGTGAGCCACGGCATCCCGTTCGCGACGCCGGCGCGCAGCGCGTCGGAGAGCCCGTCCGCGATGAAGTGCCGCGTGAAGTAGACGACGTTGCCGACGAAGAGCGCGAGCATCAGGAAGTGCGCGGCGCGGCCGTAGCGGTCCTGCCGCTTGCCGAACAGCGCGTAGGCGACGTGCCCGCCGTCGAGCTGGCCGACCGGGAAGAGGTTGAGCGCCGTGATGAGCAGCCCGGCCCACCCCGCCATCGCCGTGGGGCCGAGGAAGACGTCGTGGTTCTCCGGGATCGGACCGACAGCGAGCCGCCTCAGCAGGAGATAGAGCAGGCTCCGCCCTTCCTGCAGCGCGGGTCCCGACGTGGCGTGCACCTCCGAGTGCATCAGGCCCACGAAGAGGACCGGGAGCGCCACCACGAGGCCGGCCAGCGGCCCGGAGGCGCCGATGTCGAGCAACGCGTTCCGCGACTTGATCCTGCCCTTCATCGAGATCACCGCGCCCATCGTGCCGAGCGGGCCGATGAGCGGGAGCGGGATGAAGTAGGGGAGCGACGCCTCGACCCCGTGCGCGCGCGCCGCGAAGTAGTGCCCGAACTCGTGCGCCAGCAGGATCGACAGGAACGGCACCGCGAACGGCCAACCTTGCAACAGCGCCTTCAGGAGGGAGAGCACGCTGTCGTCCTTGGGCGTGACCTGAGCCCAGAAGGTGCCGGCGACGAACACCGAGACGACCGTCAGGCAGAAGAGCGCGAGGTTCTTCTTCCAGCGAAGCGGGGGCGGACGCGAGGCGGCGGCGCTCGGCCCTGGGAAGCTCGCCGCCGAGGGCGAGAGCTCGGCCTCCACGTCGAGCGCGCTCGGGGAGGTGGTTCGACGATCGTCGGTCATGCGCCGCTAAGCGTGGCCGTCTCCTCGCCGCCGCTCAAGCGGTCCGCGCGATCCCGCGTCCGGGCGGGCACCTCGCCGCGCGCCGCGCCGCCGGAGCGCGCGCCGCGCGCGGCCGCGTTCGTCGCCCCGTCGCCGCCGCGCGAGACGGTCCCAGCAGGCGCCGCCAGGCTCGCGCGCCGCGCCGGATGACCTTGCGCGTCAGCCCTGCGCCCTCGTCCCTCGGCGGAGCCAGCCGGGCCGGCGGGAGCGGCCGCGCCGGCCCGGCTCCGCGCAGGCGAGCGCGCCGTGGCCGCGGATCGGTGCGGCGGCGAACGTCCCGCTGCGCCCGCGCGCGGCGCCGGGTCGGCCCGCGCGCTCTTCTGCGCCGCCGCTGCGCGCGTTTGCCCTTCGACAGGCGCGACTGCGCTACGATCGATCCATGCCTCCTGCTCGCGTCGCCGCCGAAGCGCTCGTGGGCAAGCTCCTCTGCAACAAGTACCGCGTCGTGCAGCTGCTCGGCAGCGGCGGGGTCGGGCACGTCTACCTCGCCGATCGCACCGGCAGGCCCCGCGAGGCCGCGCCGTCGCGCGTCGCGCTCAAGGTCCTCCGGGCAGAGCTCCGCGACGATCCGCTGCTCGTCGCGCGGTTCGAGCGAGAGGCGGACGCCGCGTCGCGCGTCCGTCACCCCAACGTCCTCCGCGTCGAGGCGCTCGAGCGCGCCGGCGATGCGCCGTGCTTCGCGATGGAGCTGCTCGTCGGCCTCGACCTCGCCGACACGCTGAGCTTCACGCGCTCCCTCGTCCCCGCGCGCGCTGTCCGGATCGCCGCCGACCTCGCCGCGGGCCTCGAGGCCGCGCACCGGGCCGGGGTGATCCACCGCGACGTGAAGCCGGAGAACGTGTTCCTCGTGCACGCCGCCGACGGGCGCGAGATCGTCAAGCTGCTCGACTTCGGGTTCTCGTTCATCGCGGGCCAGGGCGAGGGCGCGCTCTCCCCCCGGGTCGTGGGGACGCCCGAGTACATGGCGCCCGAGCAGGCGCAGGGCGCTCCGGCGGCGCCCGCCGCCGACGTCTACTCCCTCGGCATCATGCTCTACGAGATGCTCGCGGGCCGCGTGCCGTTCCAGGGGGCGTACCCGGCGATCGCGGAGAAGCACGCGCGCGAGCCGCCGCCGCCGCCGCACCGGCTGCACCCGGGGCTCCTCATGTCGCGCGAGCTCGACGCGGTCGTGCGCAAGGCGCTCGTGAAGGATCCGCGCGGCCGCTTCGCCTCGATGGCGGAGCTGCGGCAGGCGCTGCTCGCGACGCCGGAGGCCAGCGCCGGGGCGCCGCTCGCCGCCCAGGCGGGCGCGACCCCGCCGCCGGCCCCCGGGCTCGGGCACTGGGGTACAAAACCGTGACGCCGGCTCGCTCCGGAGGCTTCTGTCGGCCCCCCCTGCGCCTCGGCTTTGCTCTCACGGCAAAGCCCTGCTAGACGGCCGTTAGCATCTCTTGTTCCGGGCGACAGCCGGATCCGCTCGCCAGGCCGAATCAGGCCGAGGCGAGCGAGCCGGCACGGTTCGGGGGTCCGCGGGCGCGGGCCTCATCGCGCGGGTCGGTTCTCCAGGGAGTACCCAGAATCGCGCGCCAGTCGTCCTCCACTCCCTCCAGGCGTTGCCTGGTGCTTTCTCGGTTGCTGATTATGGGTCGCGCGACCCCATCTCCTGATAACGGCACAGCGGCACATCAAGACGCCGATCTCCCGACGTACGAGGTCCGAAGCGCCCCCGGGCTGCGCGTAGGACCCGAGGGCGAGCTCGCGCCGACGGACACGGGCGCCCTCGACGGCGATCCGTTCCGCGTCGAGCTCGTCGACGAAGACATCCCCACCCCGCGCCGCTTCCAGGTCGTCTTCGACGAGGCGCGGATCGATCCGGACGTCCAGAAAGTCGTCCGGCGCCTCGTTCGCCACGGATACCAGGCTTACCTGGTAGGCGGTTGTGTGCGGGACTTGCTGCTCGACCGCCGCCCGAAAGATTTCGACGTCGCCACGAGCGCCCGGCCGGAGGAGGTCCGCGAGCTGTTCCGCAACTCGCGCATCATCGGCCGGCGGTTTCGCCTGGTGCACGTCCTCTTTCAGGGCGGGAAGGTCATCGAGGTGGCGACCTTCCGCCGCAACCCGAAGGAGGACTCCGAGGACGGGAGCGAGCTGCTCATCCGGAGCGACAACGCGTTCGGCGTCGCGCACGAGGACGCCCTGCGCCGCGACTTCCGGATCAACGCGCTCTTCTACGACGTGGAGGCGCGGCAGATCCTCGACTGGGTCGGCGGCATGGAGGACGTGCGCCGCCAGGTGGTCCACACGATCGGCGACCCCGAGACGCGCTTCCGCGAGGATCCGATCCGCATCCTGCGCGCGCTCAAGTTCGCCGGCCGGCTGGGCTTCGCGATCACCCCGGACGTCTACGACGCCGTCGTCTACTGCCGCGACGCGCTCGCGCTCGCGGCCCGCCCGCGCCTCTCCGAGGAGATCCTGCGCCTCCTGCGCGGCGGCCAGGCGCGCCGCACCATCTACCTCGCGTGGGAGACGGGGGTGCTCGACGTCCTCCTGCCCGAGGTCTCGGCGCTGCTCTACGACGATCGCGGCGACGACGGCCCCGGCCAGCGCCTCTGGCGCGTGCTCGACTACGTCGACCGGCGCACCGCCGCGGACCGGCCGCTCGACGACACGGTCCTCTGGACGCTCCTGCTCCTCGAGCCGATGAAGGAGGCCTGCGACGGCGTCCGCGATCGCGCCGCGGCGGTCGCCGACTTCCTCGAGCCGCTCATCGACCGGCTGGCCATCTCCCGCCGGTACGCCGACGGGATGCGCCGCATCGTCGCCGTCCTGCCGAGGCTGGCCGGCGGCCGCGCCGGCCGCTTCGCGCGGACCGACATCTTCCAGCCCGCCCTCGACGTGCTCGCCGCCGAGCTCACCGCGCGCGGGGAGTCCACCGAGGCGATCGACCGGCTCCGCTCCGCCCCGCAGCCGCGGCGCCACCACGCCGATGCGGCGCAGCACCGGCGCTGACCGGGGCGCCGGCGGCCGACGGTGACGGCCGGCGGCCGACGGTGACGGCCGGCGGCAGGCGCGCGGACGGACCGGCCGGCGTGGAACATCGCCGGGGTTTCTGGTTTCATAACAGCCCCCTGATGTCCGCTCCGGTCGCGCGCCCGCGCCCTGCTGCTCTGCCCGCTGTCTCCGCCTCCCGGCGCCGGCTCGGCGGCTGGGCGCGCGGCCTGCTCGTGTTCGCGCTCGCCTGCGCCGTGTCGCCGCTCGCGGACGCGCAGGTGTCGCTCCTCCACGAGTTCATCGCGCCGGACCCCGCGGAGGACGTCTCGCTCGCCACGACCACGCTCGACGGAGGGCTCCCGGCGGCGATCCAGACGCCGAGCGGCCTGGCCACGGCGCCCGATCCGCAGCGCCCGCCGTCGAACCAGCAGCAGGTCTACAGCTCCGTCGGCTCCGACGCCGGCCCCGACGCCTCCTACGAGCCGGATCGCGACACCCGCCGGCCGAACATCGAGCGCTACGACGACCCGTTCTCCCCGGCGACCGCGCCGTTCAAGCGGCTGCAGGCCTACGACGCCGTGCGGGCGGACTACTCGCTCGTCGTCCGCGATCGGAGCCTGAAGACGGTCGAGGTCGGCGGCAAGGTCGCGGCAGGCGACGAGGCGTTCTACGGGGACATCGCGGTCGACCTCGTGCCGAACGAGCCGGTCCGGATCCCGACGGTCGGGCCGGACACGCGGCTCGTGCGGGTGCACGTGAACCCCGACACGCCGGTGGTCGTGCTGCGCGACGGCGCCGACAACTGGTTCGTGCGCGGCACGAAGAGCGCGCGCGTCCGGCTCGTCGTGCAGCTCGCGATCGCCCGCGCGACCTTCGGCAGCGATTTCGCCGAGGTCGACTGGGGCAAGCTCGCGCCGTTCCGCCCGCCGCAGGAGCCCTCCCACGAGGCGGCGTTCAAGCAGGTCGCCCAGGCGATCGGCATCTCGACGGCGATGCGGCCGCGCGAGGTCGTGCAGAAGATGGTCGAGTACTTCCGGTCGTTCGCCCCGTCGGACGACCCGCCCAAGGGGCACGGGGACATCTACCTCGATCTCGCGCTGTCGCGAAAAGGCGTCTGCCGCCACCGCGCCTTCGCGTTCCTCGTCACGGCCCTGCACATCGGGATCCCCGCGCGCATGGTCGTCAACGAGGCGCACGCCTGGGTCGAGGTCTTCGACGGCTCGCTCTGGCACCGCATCGACCTCGGGGGCGCCGCCCTCAACATGGACCAGGAGGTCGATCCGAGCCGCCCGCCGTACGTGCCGCCGCCGGACCCCTACAGCTGGCCGGAGCAACGCGACTCGGGCCAGGACCTCGCCGATCGGACGCGCGCCGAGCAGATGCAGCAGGGGCCGCCCGGCCCGGGCGGCGCCGGCTCCGCCAGCGCCGGCGCGCCGCCGCCTCCGGCGCCGCCGGCGCCCACCCCCACGAGCGACGCGGCCGAGCGCGCCGCGGCGCGCACCGACGTGGCCGTGACGGCATTGGACAGGGAAATCCGCCGCGGGTTTCCGCTCCACCTGCAGGGCCAGGTGAGCAGCGACGGCGCGCCGTGCGGTCACGTGCGCGTCGACGTGATCCTGACGGGGAACGCGGCGCCGCAAGGCTTGACGATCGGCTCGCTGTCGACCGATGAGCGCGGTCGCTACGACGGGGCCGTGATCATCCCCGGCGACGTCGCGCTCGGCGACTACGAGCTCGCGGTCGCGACGCCGGGCGACGCCCGCTGCAAGGCCGGCCGCACCGAGACGGCCGCACCGTGAGCGACGCGCCGGGACGCGCCCTGGAGCCCCCGCGCGTGGCGGTCGGCGCCGTCGTGATCGAGCGTCGCCCGGGCGCGCCCGAGGCGCCGCGCGTGCTCCTCGTCCGGCGCGCCCGCCCGCCGCTCGAGGGCTCGTGGTCGCTCCCCGGCGGACGCGTGGAGCCGGGAGAGCGGCTCGCGGACGCCCTCGCCCGCGAGATCCGCGAGGAGACGGGCCTCGAGATCCGCGTCGGCCCCCTCGTGGAGGTCGTGGAGATCGTGGCGACTCCGTACCATTACGTGATCCTCGACTACCTGTGCGAGTCGACCGGAGGCGTCCTCTCTCCCGGAGACGACGCCTCCGAGGCGGCCTTCGTGCCCATCCCCGAGCTGCCCGCCTATGGCCTCACCGACGTCGCGCTCCGCGTGATCCACCGGGCCCTGGCCATGGCGACCGCGGGCTGAGACCGCGCGATCCAGGGAGAGCCCGACTTGGCGCGGCCCGCGCCCAGGCGGGATGTCGGCCGAGGCGCGACTCTCCACGTCGTGCGCCGGTGTTCGGCAATGCCAGCGTTATTTTACCGCCCCATCGCTCACGACATGCGCGTCGACGGCGTTAGGTTTCACGTGGGTGCCGGGATGAGCGCTGGTCCAGCGATGGTGAAGGGCATGGTGGTTGTCGTGGCGGCGACCCTGCTGTCTGCTCCTCTGCTGTGCTTCGCGCGGCCCGGAAACGACGGCGCTGGGCTCTTCGCGCTGCCCGCGCCCCGCGCATTGCGCGCCGCCGCGCCGCACGGCGCGCAGGGCGGCGCGGCCGCGGACCCGGGCGGGCTCGCGGCGCGCATCGCGCGGGCGCTCTCGACGACCGTCAAGCGGGTGGTGCGCTCGGGCGTCGCCCCGATGTTCCTCGGTCTGCACGGGTTCGGTGTGACCGTGTCCGGTGAAATGTGATGAGCGCGGCTACCCGCGATAGCGCGATGGCCGGATGAGCGAGCGCGCGGCGCGCGAGCGCTGACGATGCGATCGTGAAATCGAATTCGCACGCGATTGCCGCGGCGTCCGCATTGCGGCGCTTCTGGAGACATCGTAAACCGAGAAGTCGATGAGCTCGACGCGAAGAGCGCGGAAGGAGGAGCAGAAGGAGGAGCGGCGGAGGATCATCATCGACGCAGCCTGGCAGCTGTTCCAGGAGACGCCGTATCTCGAGGTGACCATGGCGCAGGTCGCCGAGCGTACGCGGCTCGCCAAGGGGACCCTCTACCTCTATTTCACCACCAAAGAGGAGCTCTTCCTCGCGGTGGTCGATCAAGAGCTCGCGAAGTGGTTCCATGAGGTGGATATCCGCCTGACGCATCTCGGCGCCCCCCAGGGCGAGGAGGCCCCGGCGCGCCCCCGCCCGCCGCGGGCCCGCCGCGGCGCGCCCGCGGCGCCCGGCGCGGACGCCGCGGGCAGCATCGCCTCCATCCTGTCGACGACCCTCGCGGCGCGCGACGCGATGACGCGCTTGCTCTCCATCCTTCACAGCGTCCTCGAGCAGAACGTCAGCTACGAGGCCGCCCTCCGCTTCAAGCTCTCCCTCCTCGCCAACATCGAGCGCACCGGGACGCTGCTCGAGCGGTGTCTGCCGTCGCTCGCGCCAGGGCAGGGCGGCCCGACCCTCATCCGCATGTATGCCCTGCTCATCGGCATGCGCCAGGTCTGCGACCCCAGCGACGTGATCCGCGATATCCGCAGCCGGCCCGATATGGGCCTTTTCCGGATCAACTTCGGCGAGGAGATCCGGGCCTCGTTTGCCATCCTCCTGAGCGGCGCGATCGCGCCGCCGCTCGCGCCCGAGCGGCTCGGCGCCCCGGCCCTCCACGGGATGACCTCGGCCGAGCGGCGACGCCCGGAGGGGTGAGCGGCGCGCTCACCACGGATCCCGCGCCGACATCGGCGGCAGGTGATCGGCGAACGGCTGGTTGAGGATGCGGGCGATGACGGACTTCCACGTGGTCGCGTCGTTCTCGAAGTCCTCGTGCCGCCGCGCCTCCGAGCCGTGGGGAGGCGGCCTCGTGTTGGGCCCCTTGATCCACTCCGCCCGCGGAAACACGGTGGGCCGATCGTCCCGGTTCTCGGTGAGGAGCTCGAGCACGTCGGCGTTCTCCGGGTCGAGGAGCCCCGCCTCCATGCCGAGCAGCGAGACGCCGCTCGTGCCGGGCACCCGCGGGCGCCGCTCGAGCGCGTTCGAGACCAGGTAGAGCAGCGACCTGCCGTAGACCTCGCAGTGGTCCTGGAGCTCCGCCTCGTCCGTGAGCGTGAACAGGGCGAACCTCCGGACCATGCCGCTCTTGATCGGCGGCATGTACGTGTCGCGGAACGCGTCGAGGGCGCTCGCCGGAGCGAGCAGGGAGAGCGACTCGATCGGGAGCCCGAGCCCGAGCTGACCCCGCATCGGGCCGCCCTCGATCCGCTTGCCCTTCTCCGCGGTGACCAGCTGCACGAGCGGCGCGAGCAGGAACGTGCCGCTGGAGTGGGCGACCAGGTGGAGCTCGATCCTCGGATCCTGGTCCATCAGCGACGCGAGGCGGCTGATCATCTCGCGGACGCCGCCGTGATCGGCGTCCATGGTCGCGTCGCCCGCGGCGAGCTTCATGCGATCCCACTCGGCCTTGCCGCCCATGCGCCGGACGAGCGGCTCCAGGGCGTCGTCGCGGCGATCGATCATGAACCCGAACGCCCTGGGATCATAGCCGTCGTGGCGGCGGCCCTCCGTGGCGCGGTGGAGGATCTCGAGGAGGCGCGGGTAGTGGTCGGTCTCCCAGAGCAGCTCGATGGGGTAGATCTCGTGGCCGAGCAGCTTCGGCCGGAGGCGCGACATCCGGTTGATCGCGTCGATCTGCCGGCGCAGCCCGCCGCCCGCGATGAGCACGAGCCGGCGGCGCCTCCAGCTCTCGGTCGCGCTCATGAAGTCTTCTTCCATGATGATGCGGACGTCCTCGGAGGACGTGCCGTAGGCCCCGCGCTGCTGGAGCTGACCGTGCATGTCGACGCTGATGAGGTGCGGCCGCAGGCTCGCGAACGTCCGGCTCGTGGAGGCGAGCGGGCGCAGCGAGCGCGGCTGGTTCAGGCGGATGGGGACGCCGAGCCGCCCGACCCACGCGTCGAAGCCGTACTGGAGCCAGTCGTCGTAGCAGAGCCGCCCGAAGCCGCTCTTGCCCCAGCCGAGCCCCCAGGAGTTCTGGAGCCAAAAGCCCTCCGCGTCATACCCCACGATCGCGAAGGCGTGGCCGCCCCAGGGGGCGATGAACGGGTTCGTCTTGTCGACCGGCGGGATGATGCCGTTCTTCTGGGTCCCGTAATACCAGCCATTGAACGGGATGAGCGCCGAGGCCGCGATGATCCCGACCTCCGCGAGGGCGTTGTGCATCGCCGGGAGGTCCTTGTGGTTCACGCGTTGATACAGGCCGAGCGGCCGGAGCATCGCGTCCGTGGCGCGCTCCGGCGTGAGCGTGCCGTGGAGATCGTTCGGGTCCCACGGCCATTGCTCATAAGAGCAAATACCGTGTTTGTGCCAGCCCTTCATGGCGCCCCTCAGGCTGGAGCCCCTCGCGTCGTCCTCGCCCGGGTACTCGTCGTAGCGGCGCGCCATCGTGTACACCATGTTCTGGCTCACGAGGCCGTACTCCGGGGAGACCTTGCGCTTGCGCAGCAGGAAGTGGGCCACGGTGGCGACGGTGAAGCCGGTGCAGCCGTTGTTCCTGCCCTGGTCGAGCACGGGCACGCCGTAGTCCATGAAGCGCTCCGGGGGCATGACCGGAGGCACCTCGATCATCGTGGGCCGATAAAGGGTGTCGCGGAAATCGAGGACGTCGGCGCGGGCGTCGGTCGTGATGTCCCCGTGACGCTCGGCGAAACGCTCGGAGTCGATCATGGTGTCCGATCTCGTGAAGTCGCCGAGTGTCGCACGGGCGGCGCTCCTGGCAAAGTCGGCTGCGCTCGGCCCTCGGACGAGCCTGCCCGTGCTAGCGTCGCCCGCGCGGCGCCGCCGCGCCGTCGAGAGGTGGGATGAACGAGGACAGCCGCGCAGAGCGAGGAGGGGAGGGCGCGCAGGGCGACGCCGGAGACGCCGGAGACGTCGTCGACGTCGTCGACGTCGTCGACGTCGGGGCGCGGCTCGAGGCCGAGGTGCTGCGGCGACTCGCGTCGTTCCGAGGCCGGCTCGGGGGCGAGCTCGGCGCGCTGTTCGATGAGCTCGCCGCGCGCCTCCGGCTCTTCGAAGGAGAGCCGGGCGAGGGCTACTTCTCCCACCCGGCCGCGCTGCCGGTGCTCGAGCTGCCGCTCTGGGTCGCGACGCGGCCGGGCGGCCCGGCGCCCGCGGCGGACGCCGGATCGCCGGCGCTCCCGCCGCTCGCGGTCGATCTCGCCGAGGCCGCGGCGATCGGGTACCTGCACGTCCGCATCGAAGACGACCTGCTGGACGAAGGGGTCGGCGAGCCCGGCGCGGCGGTGCTCCTGTCCGGAGCGCTGTTCGCCCGCCACCAGGCGCTGCTCGCCCGCTCGCTGCCCGGCGGGAGCCCGTTCTGGGATCTCTTCGAGGAGGTGTGGCTCGGGTACGGCGAGGCGATGCTCCTCGAGCGGCGGCTGCACCGGGGCGCAGGCCCGCGCGACGCCGCCACGTTCCGGCGGGTGCTCGCCCGCTCGCGCCCGCTGGTGCTCCCGGCGGCCGCGGCCCTGTTCGCGCTGTCGCAGGCCGAGCGCCTCGCGGCGCTCGAGGAGTTCGTCGCGGCGCTCGCCGCGGCGCACCAGCTGTTCGTGGACCTGCTCCACGCCGAGAAGGATCGCGCGCTCGGGAACGCGACGTACGTGCTCGCCCGGCTCGGCGCGCAGGTAGAGGCGAGGGACGCGGGGCGGCCTCGGCCGGACGGCGCCGCCCCCGCCGGGGGCGAGCCGCGCCACGATCCGGCGGGGCGCGGCGCGGCGGCCCTGCGCGCGCAGCTGTTCGCGCGCGGCGGCTTCGACGCCATCCTGGAGGAGGCGCGTTGTGAGCTCGCTCGCGCCGAGGTCGCCGCCGGGGCGCTCGGGCTGCCGGAGGCCGCGCGCTTCTGCAGGGAGCGCGAGCGGTACATGACCGAGATCCAGCGGCGCGTATTCCGCGCGTTCTTCGGCGCGCTCGCGGGCGAGCCCGCCGCGAGCGGCGGCGCGCCGCGCTGAGCCGGCACGCCGGCGCTGCGCCCGGGCGCGCGCGGCGCGCCTGCTGGTACTTGCTAGCCGTTTGCAGGTCTCCTAGCCTCCCGAGCGAGAAAGCGAGGAGTCGTGACGTCGAAGAAAACAGAGGCAGAGCTCATCGGTCGTGCCGTTGTGGATTCGAGCTTCCGCCAGCAGCTCCTTGCCGATCCCGAGCGCACCATCGACGCGGAGGGATACGAGGTCGGGCCGGAGACGCTCCAGCGCATCCGCGACGCCGCGACCTCGACGCCCGAAGCCGTCGATGCGGCCATCGCGGCCGCGGCGCGTGACGGCGGGGTCGGTATGTGACGTTGTCCCCTGCCTCAGGGGCGACCGCCGTCTGGCCCTGGCTCGACCCGGACGACAAGGTGGCGTGCGAGCGCTCCTGGTCCGCGCTGCCGTGCGCGGGCGCGCTCCAGCGCGGTGACGCGGCCTGGGGCGCGCTCGCGATCGAGCGCGGCGTGGGCGCGCCGCCGGGGCGCAGCATCCCATGGGCCAGCTGGGCGCTCCGGCTGTGCGGCCGCGTGTCGGCGCCCGCCGCGGCGGCCGACGCCGCCGTGGCGGTCGCCGCCGTGGCCGCCGGCGGCGTCGAGGGCGCTCCGGACGCGCTCGCGCGTGGCGCGCTCGCGGCGCGCCTGCTCGCGCGCCACGCGGGCGAGGCGCGCGCTGGCCGCTGGCTCGTGGATCTGGCCGGGCTCGCGGAGGCCTCGTGGCCCCGCAACCCGGTCGTCGCGGGCGTCGCCGGCGCGGCGCCGGACGCCGCGGCGGGGCGCGCCGGCGCCGCCGGCTCGCGCGAGGTCGTCGCCCTCTGGACGGCGCCCGCGCTCGTCGCCGGCGACGATCTCGCGCCCGCGCGCCGCTTCGGAGAGGCCGTGGCCGAGCCGCTCTGGCTCCTCGACGGGCTCGCGCGCCTCTGGCTCGATCCCGCCGCGCCGGACCTCGCGGCGCCGACGCTCACGCCGCTCTTCGCGCTCTGGCTCGGCGGCGCGGATCTCGCTCCTCCGCTGCTCCGCGCGCTCGCGGGCGAGCGCGCGTCCCCCGTGCGCCGCCGCGAGATCCACGCCCTGCTCGCGACGCGCCCGTACCGGGCCGCGCTCGCCGCGCGCGCGCGCGGCGCGCTCGCGTCGGCCCGCGAGGCGGCGGCCGGCGCGCCTCGCGCGCGCTCGACCGAGCGCGGACTCGCCGAGGCGCAGCTCGAGTTCGTCGACGCGCTCGGCGAGCGCTTCCGCTTCTTCGAGGGGCTGATGGCGTTCCGCGATCTGCTCGGCGCCGGCGCGGCGCCCGCGCGGCCGTGGGGCGACCGCGCGCCGCGCGAGGACGCGGGCGCCGATCTGCAGGCGGCGGTCGCGTTCCTCGCGGAGTCGGCGCCGTGGCCGGAGTCCTGGGAGGTGCAGCGCTTCGGCGTGCTCGGGTCGCGCGAGCAGCCGGTCGGCCACTGGTTCGTGCGGGCGACGATCCTGAAGGCGCTGCTCGAGATCGGGGACGCCGGGCGCGACGTCCGCGCGGACGTTGCGGCGCTGCTCGACGAGATCCCGGCCGGAGAGCTCCGCTACTTCGGCGCGTTCCACGATCTCCCGCCGGACGCCGACGACCTCGCGATCATGCTCCAGCTGGTCGCCGAGACGGGCGCCGCCCGGGATCGCGCCGAGACGTGGATCGAGGTCATGCTGGCCAACGTGGGCGAGGATGGCGTCGTGCCGACCTGGTTTTACCGTGGGCCCGCGGGGCCGACCACGCCGGGCGCGGCGTGGGCCGGCGACGACTGCACGGCGGTCCGGCTGAACCTGCTCGCGGGCCTGCTCTCGTTCGACGCGGCGCGGTTCGCGCGGCTCATCGACGGCAACGCGCGGCGCGTGCTCGGCGCCGCCGCGGAGGGCGGCATCGAGGGCGCGTGCTTCTACGACGCCGCGTACACGGACCTCGCGTTCCTCCGCTTCGCGCGCCTCTACCGGGAGCGGGCGCGGGAGGCGCCGCGGGCCGCCGACGTCGCCGCGGTCGAGGCCGCGATCCTGGCGCGGATGCTCGGAGCGCAGCGGCTCGACGGCGGCTTCGGGACGCCGCTCGGCACGGCCGCGTGCCTCGAGGGCGCGGCGATGGCGGCGTCGCCGGACCCGCTGCTCCTGGAGCGGGGGCTGCGCTACCTCGGCGAGCGCCAGCTCGTGGACGGGTCCTGGCCGGCCGAGCCGCTCTACCGGGCGCCGATGAAGCGCGGGCGCGAGGGGCACCACCAGGGTAGGGCGCTGACGACCGCGCTCTGCGCCCGCGGGCTCGCCGCGGCGTGGTCCCGGCTCGAGCGCGGAGGGGAGCGGCGCGCATGAACATCGAGAAGTCGCCGGAGATCGTGCGGATCCTCCAGGCGCAGGAGATGCGCGGCGAGCAGATCGTGAACCACATCCGGTTCGTGTTCGCGCTGCTCTCCGCCTACACGTTCACGCACGTGTGGACGGTCAACACGCCGGCCGCGAACCAGATCTTCGCGATCCAGATCGGCGGTTACCTCGCGTTCTCGCTCGTGCTCTACGCGTTCTTCCGCCTGCGCCCCGGCGCCTACGCGGGCTGGCTCAAGTACGTGAGCATCTTCGTCGACCTGGCGCTCCTCACGCTCACGGCGCTGGCGACGGCGAGGAACCACTCGGGGATGATCGAGTACTTCTCGAGCTACCTCGCGACCGTCTACGTGCTCTGGAACCTGATGTCGGGCTTCCGTTACAGCCTCGCGGCGTGCCTGTACTCGGCGGGGCTGTCGGTGCTCTTCAACTCGATCGTGCTCGCGATCACGGTCTACACCGGCGCGATCCCGATCAGCCCGGTGTCCGTCTACGGACACAACGCCATCAACATCGCGGACCAGTGCCAGCAGGTCCTGTTCATCGCGCTCCCGGGCGTCGTCGCCGGCATCATCGCGCGGATGTCGCGCAACCTGGTCCTCCGCGCCGAGCTCGAGTCGATGGCCCGCCTCCGCCTCGAGCGCGAGAAGCAGGAGCTCGGCCGGTACCTCTCGAAGGACCTCGTCGATTTCGTCCTGTCCGACCCGGGGCGGCTCAAGCTCGGCGGCACGCGCCGGCACGTCTCGGTGATGTTCACCGACATCCGCAACTTCACGCCGCTCACCGAGTCGGTCGAGCCCGAGGCCGTGGTCTCGTTCCTGAACGAGTACTTCACCGAGATGGTCGAGATCGTGTTCCGCTACGGGGGCACCCTCGACAAGTACATCGGCGACGGCCTGATGGCGGTGTTCGGCGCGCCGCTCTCGGTCGAGGACGCGCCGAAGCGCGCCGTCATCGCGGCGATCGAGATGGTGCAGGCCCTCGAGCGCATGAACCAGCGGCAGCTCCTCGGCTGCGGCGAGATCAAGATGGGCGTCGGGATCGCGACCGGCACCGTCATCTCCGGCAACATCGGGTCGCTCCAGCGAATGGAGTACACCTGCATCGGAGATACGGTGAACACGGCGTCGCGCCTCGAGCAGTTCAACAAGGAGCTCGGCTCCAAGATCATCATCTGCCAGGCGACGTACGCGAACCTCGACGACTGCGTCCCGGCGACGCCGACCGGCGCCCTGAGCATCCGGGGCAAGAGCCGCCAGGTCCACCCTTACATCGTGGACCACCAGGAGCTCTCGCCGGCGCGCCTGGAGGAGCTCCGGCGAGAGCTCCTCTCGCGGCCCCGCCGCATGGAATCGATGCCGCCGCGGGCCGACGCCGCGCGGGCGCCGGCCGCCTTGCAGAGCACGGGGCGCGGCGGCGCGCGGTAGCGGCGCGGCGTCAGGGGGGCGCCGCTCGGAAGCGGCGCGGCGTCAGGAGGGCGCCGCGCGGCAGCGGCGCGGCGTCAGGAGGGCGTCGCTCGGAAGCGGCGCACCCGGGCCGAGCCGGGGCCGCCGTCCTGCGTCGACAGGCCGAGCGCGGTGCGCGCCGGCGCGTGCAGGCGCTGGAGGACGCGATCGAGCAGGCGGAGCGCGCCGTCGCTCATCTTCACGCCGCGCGGCGAGCGGTAGCCGAACGCGACGCCGTCCACGACCTTGTAGGCGTTCTCCGTGGGCGAGGCGGGGCGCATCTCGACGACCAGCGCGCCGTCGCGCGTCTTCATGATGACGACGATCTCGCCCGGGCGCGCGGAGGCCTCCACGAAGGTCCACCCGCCGGAGGTCGCCTCCTTGATCCCGAGCTCGAGCACGCGCTGCAGATCCTGCCCCGCGGGCGCGAGCGTCGTCGCGCCCTCGACCCGGATCTCCCCGCCCGGCGGGACCACGCCGGTGCCGAGCGGCATCGCCGGCCGCCGCATCTCGCGCGGCCCGGGGAACGACCACATGTCCGGCGTGATCTCCCCGCCCTCGCGGTACGCCATCTCGATGAGGCGGCTGCGCTCGCGCGAGAGCGCGTCCTCGGACCAGCCGAGGCACGAGCGCATCATCAGCGTGAACGGGTCGAAGCGGAGCTCGAACGACGCCGGCGCGCGCGTCATGAGGTCGTCCGGGAGGACCAGGCTGTGGAAGATGCGGACCTTGCACGGGAGCTCGCGCGCGCGCTCGAGCGTGCGGCGGAACGTGATGGGTCCGTCGCCCGGGAGGCCGAGGAGGATGTCCACCTCGATGTCCGTGAAGGTCGAGAGCTCCTCGATCACCTTCGCGAACTTCGACTCCCGGAAGGGGCGCTGCGTGCCGTCGCCGGTGTCCTTGTTGAGCGGCGGCAAGCGCGCGTCGAGCGACACGCGCGCGACGCCGCGGAGGAACTCGAGGTGCTCGTCGTGCACGTGCTCGGGATCGATCGACGCCGAGAGCGTCGCTTGCTTGAAGAAGCCGACCTGCTTCTCCGCGGCCACGAGGTTCCGGAACGCCTCCGCGTTCAGGTTGAGCGGCGCGTCCACGATCTGCGCGCCCGGGGCGCCGGCGGCGCGGAGCGCGCTCAGCTCCTCGACGAGGTAGGCCTCCGAGAAGACGCCGGCGGAGGCGTCGCCCGTCGAGACGCCGCAGGTCGGGCAGCTCATGACGCCGCCGCGACAGATCTCGATCGGCACGATGCGATCGGTCGGGAGCAGCTTCATCCGGATCGGCGACGGGAGCTCGTCGGGCGCCACGTGAGGCGCTTCGCCCGTCGAGACCCAGCCGCCGGCGGTGAAGACGTGCAGCCCGGGCACGGTGCGCAGCGCCTCGGGCGAGCGATCGCTCAGGCGGACGATGTTCCGGAACGTGAGCTCGTTGCCGTGCACGAGGGCGTCGATGCAGGCGGCGGCGTCGCGCCACGGCGCGAGCGCGAACATCGCGGGGCGCGCGAGGGGACCGCAGAGGACGATCGTGCGCCCCGGCCGGTTGCGCTGGAGGTGGCGCGCGACCTCGACGAACGTTGGAAAGGACCAGACGTGCGCGGCGAGGCCGACGATGTCGGCATCCACGGTCTCGACCTCGGCGACCGACGCGTCGACATCCCTCGTCTGCGCGTCGATCACATGGATCGGCACACCGGCGAGCTCCGGATCGGCGAGCAAAGAGGCTTCGACACGACGGATTCCATGGCTGAACGGCGCTCCCCCACCGTCCGGCATGGTTGGCTCCATCGCGAGTAGCGCGACGCGGCGTTCGCCAGGCATCCATGGGAGTCTACCAGGGTGTCTCCCCCGTCGGGGAGTCCGTTCGCGCTCTCTGTTTGCTCCCAACTCCCGGTCCGCTCTGCCCGACGTCCGGGGTACGCCCGGGCTTACGTCCGGGGCCCGTCCGGAGTTGCATCCCGAGCGCGGCCGGGCTTTCATAGTGCCCGGGGCGAAAGAGGGGGAGGGACTACGCCGGATCGCCGGAGTGCGGCGGTCTGTCTGTCGGGCTGCGCGCTTCGTCATCGTGGACGCGGCGCGCTGCGGCGAGCGCTCCGGAGCGCGTAAATCCGTTCGCCTGGCCGCTCGTCGCGCCGCGCCGTCCTCGAGGGGCCTGTGCCGCGCCGGCGACCGGCCTGTCGGGGCGCGCGCCGCGCGCTCGTCCGGCGCGGGACAGGAGGGCGCGCCGCCCTGCAGAGCGGCCCCGCTTCCGAGGAAAGCCGAGGGGAGCCATGCGTGGCAAGCACGTGATCCTGGTTGCAGAGGACGACATCGACACGGCGGCGATGCTGGAGGAGCTCCTGACGCTGGAGGGGTACGAGGTCGAGCTGACCGCGACCGCGCGCGCGGCGCTCGACGCGCTCGCGGAGCGGCGCTTCCACGCGGTCCTCCTCGATCTGACGATGCCGGGCATGACGACGGACCGGTTCGTCTCCGAGATCGCGGGGCTCGGCACGCCCTCTCCCCTCATGATCTTCTCGGCCCGCCGGCCCCACGAGATGAAGGCGATCGCCGAGCGGCTGCACGCGGCCGCGCTCATCCCGAAGCCGGTGGACATCGACGTGTTGCTGAGCACCCTCTCGAAGGTGGTGCTCGGCTCCGCGGGCGAGGCAGGTTGACGCTGCCCGCTCGATCCGCGCCGCACGCGCGCGCAGCCGCTCGGGTGGCGTCGCGCGGCTGCGCTCCAGCGCGCCGGTGGTACCATCGCCGGCGCATGACCTGGCGGAGCACGACCGAGCCGCGCGATGCTCACCCTGGCTGGCCGCAGATCGGGCAGAGAGCGTCTTCGCCGGAGCGTCACCCTGCTGTAACATCGGGCTCGACCGCCGACGATCGAGCACGATGCGCACGCCCGAACCCCTCCTGCCCGACCTGTCCGGCGTGAGGGCCGTCGACTCCGCGCGGGTCCACGGCCCCACGGTGGCGCGCGGCGCTCGAGCGGGCTCCGTTCCGAGGCGCCCCCGCGGCGCTCCTTGCCGCAGAGAGACCTTCATGCGCGCCCCTTCTCGCAGAACAGGCCTGATAAAGCGGACCCCGAGCAGGGATTCAGGGCTTTCCCTGTTTCGCCGTGACGTCAGGCTTTCGCATAGTGGTTGATGCACCGTGCCTGCCACTCCCTTGAAGAGGATCCTCGTTGTCGATGATGATCCGGATATTCGAGAGACCCTCGCCGAGCTCCTGCAAGAGGAGGGCTACGCCGTCACGTCGGCGGCGCACGGCGGCGAGGCGCTCAGCGCGCTTCGAACGGAGCCCAAGCCCGGTCTCATCCTGCTCGATCTCATGATGCCGATCATGGATGGCTGGCAGTTCAGGGCGGAGCAGAAGAAGGACCCGGAGCTCGCCTCGATCCCGGTCGTGATCATCTCGGCGACGGGCCGCGACGAGTTCGTGTCGTCGCTCGGCGCGGCGCAGTTCCTCAAGAAGCCGATCAACCTCGAGCAGCTGCTCGCCGCGGTCGAACAGCACTGCCGGTGACGGCGCCGTGCCCCTGTTCGTCTACGGCACGCTGATGCGGGGCGAGCGCTCGCACCGGCTGCTCGGGCGCGCGCCTTTCCTCGGGGTCGCCCGCACTGCCCGGTCGTTCGAGCTCGCCGACCTCGGCGCCTACCCGGCGCTCGTGCGCGGGGGCTCGGCCGCGGTCGTCGGGGAGCTCTACGAGCCGGATCGGGAGACCCTCGCGTCGCTCGACGTCTACGAGGGCTGCCCCGACCTCTTCCGGCGCGAGGTGATCGAGCTCGACGGCGGCGCGCGCTGCGAGGCGTACCTGATGCCCGCCGGCCAGGTGCTCGGATATCCCCGCCTCGCCTCGGGGGACTGGCGGGCGCGCGGGCGGTGAGCGCGTCAGTCGGAGCCGGCGCGGCGCGCAGGCCGTAGCCCCGCCTGCGGGGGCTCGTCCTTCTCGGGCCCCGTCCTGTCCTCGACGACGAGCAGCAGGGCCGGGAGCTCGCCCTCGTCGGCCTGGAGCCGGAAGGCGGAGAACGACAGCGTCCGGCGTCCGGCGTGCGCGAGCACGGCCTCGACGCGGAAGTCGACGAGGGCGGCGCTGCGGCGGAGCACGTCCCGGAGCCGCTGCTCCAGCTGCGGGGTGTTCCACCCGGCGTCGATGGCCGAGAGGGGCCGCCCCTCGATGTCCCCGAGCGAGACCATGAACAGCTCGCAGTAGCGCCGCGTGGCCGCGCGGATCCGGAGCTCGCCGTCGAGCAGGAGGAACGGGTGGCGCAGCACCTCGAAGACGGCGGAGATGCGGTCGCGCGCGCCCGCGAGCTCGCGCCCGTCGCGGTCCTCGACGCGCCGCTCGACGCCGCTCCTCGTGTCGAGCACCTCGGCGACGATCGGCGCGATGTCGGCCGCGCTCCTCGGCCTCACCTCGAGGATCGATCGGCCCACGTCGCTCGCGGCGAGGCCGAGCAGCTTGTCGGCCACGCCGGCGACGCGGCGGATCCGGAGGTCCGCGTCGAGCATCAGCACCGGGGTGCTCATGCTGCCGAGGAGGTTGCGCAGCTCGTCGTTGGCGAGCCCGAGCGCGACGTTGCTGCTGTGGAGCTCCTCGTTGATGGCCGTCAGCTCCTGGTTCGCGGACCGGAGCTCTTCGTGGGTTGACTCGAGCGCGTCCTTCATCCTGTGCAGCTCGTCGTTGCTCGCGAGGAGCTCCTCGTTCGCGCACAGGAGCTCCTCGTTCGTCGCCTCGAGCTCGTCGATGATCGACTGGAGGTGCTCCCTCGTGGTCACGAGCTCCCGGCGGAGCTGGGCGACCTCGAGGCCCTTCTGGGGGTCGCTCTGGGCCGGGTCGTCGCCTGGCCGGTCCAGCCTGGCACCGCCCGACTCGGAGAAGACGACGAGGAAGCAGCGCCCCTGCGGGAGCCGCACCTTGAGCGGCCACACCTCGATGTCGACGTAGCGGAGCTTGTCTCCCTGCCGGACCTTGATCTGCTCCTTGCGGGCCATCACCTCCGAGTTCATCGACGTGTCGATGGCGGCCCGGAGGCCGAGCAGGAGCCCTTCTCGGGCCATCTTGAAGAGGTGCAGGCTGGCGTCGCCGGGCGTCGGCTCGAGGTAGGGCCCTGTCTTGCCCCGGAACTGGACGATCTGCATCTCCTCGTCGACCACCACGCCCGCGGGGGCGTAGCGGGCCATCACGATGGCGTCGGCCTCCTTGCGCAGCGCGTCCATGAGGAGCCCCTCGGTGCTCCGCGGCTCGTCCTTGTCCAGCTTGTCCAGCGCGGGCGCAGGCGGGGCGGGGAGGGCGGGCGCGGCAAGGTCGTGCGCGCTGGCCGCCTCCGATGCGGCGCGCTTGCAGAAGATCCTGTGGGTCCTGTCCACCACCCCGAACAGGTCGGACATCGCGCTGACGCTCTCGGAGGAGCCGAGGAGCAAGAAGCCCGTGAGCTTGAGGGCCTGGTGGAAGGTGTGCAGCAGCCGGCGCTGCAGGCTCGGCTCCATATAGATCATCAGGTTGCGGCAGCTGACGAGATCGAGCTTCGCGAGGGGCGGATCGGCCGCGGCGTTGTGGCGCGAGAAGATGCACAGATCGCGGACCGACTTGTTGACCTGGAAGCCGCCGTGCACCCGGACGAAGAAGCGGCGCAGCCGGTCGGGCGAGACGTCGAACGAGATGCCGTCGACGTAGATCCCGGCCCGCGCCTGCTGGATGGCGGCCTCGCTCAGGTCGGTGCCGAAGATCTGGATGGCGTGATCGTTCGCGTCGTCCTCGAGGAACTCGAGCAGCGAGATCGCGAGAGAGTAGACCTCCTCGCCCGTCGAGCAGCCCGGCACCCAGATGCGAACCGGGGAGTCCTGCGGCCTGTTGTGCATGAGCACCGGGAACACGTGGGTCTTCAGCGCGGCGAAGGCGCCCGGATCGCGGAAGAACGTGGTCACCTTGATGAGGAGGTCCTGATAGAGGTGCTCGATCTCGTCCGGGTGCGCTCTCAGGTGATCGAGGTACTCCTGCAGGGACGCGAGCCGGTGGAGCGTCATTCGGCGCTGGATACGGCGCCTCAGCGTGCTCTTCTTGTAGTGGCTGAAGTCGACGCCCACCGCGGCGTGGAGCAGCCTGAAGAGCTTGCCGAGCTCCGGGTCGACCCCCAGGGCCGTGCCCTGCGCGGGCCACAGGGCGGGCGCGTGACCGGGGCGGCCCATCCTCGCGAGCTCCGCGGCGATCGCCTCGACGCCGCGGATGAAATCGACGCCTCCGGCCGCGATGGCGTTGCGCGGGAGCGCCGGCCGCTCGGCGGTGCGCGGATCCTCCGCGAAGGTGACCCCGCCCTCCGCCTTCACGTCCTTCAGCCCGAGGGCGCCGTCGCTCCCGGTGCCGGACAGCACGACGCCCGCCGCGCTCGACCCCAGCTCGCGCGCGAGCGAGCGCAGGAAGGCATCGGCAGGGCCCGGACCGGACTCGCCGCGCGGCGCGAGCTCGACGCGCGCGCCGTCCAGCGTCGCTCGCGTGTCCGGGGGCAGGACCTGGACGTGACCTGGCATGAGCCTCGCCCCGGATCGAAGCTCGGTCGTGGGGAGCGGGCTGCTCTGCGCCGCGAGCTCGAAGACCGGGATCTCCCCTGGCTCTGCGCTGTAGACCAGCACGAGGGAGAGGCTCGTGTCCCTGCTCGGCAGCCGCCGGAGCAGCTCCGCGATCGCGCCGCGCCCGCCGGCCGACGCGACGACGCAGACGACCGGAAACCGCTGCTCGTTGCCGAGGTGCGGCTCCGCCGCGGCGGCCTGCTCGCCGGCGTCCTCGGACGAGTCCGGCGCGCGCCGCTGCGCAGCCGCCCTGCCGGCGTGGGGCGCGGCGTCGCTGTGGCCCGGTGCCCTGAATTGCGTCCGGCGTGACTTCTTCGGTTCCGGCATGGTTGCTTGAACGGTTAAGCGCTCTCTCGGGCGTCCCCAGCCGCGGGGCACAGGCGAAGCCAATGTTGCGGCGATCGATCGGTCGATATGCCGGTCCTTGCCTTCGCGGAGCGCCCGACACGGTGTCTTACCGCCACCTCACCTCGATCAACGCGCCCCTTCAAGGCGCTTCAGGAGTTGCTCGAGCTGCTCGAGGACACGCGCCGACCGATCGGACGCGATGCGGGCGGAGTCGTTGAGCCTCATCAGCGTCATCTCATCCATCTTCCCGCCGGGCTCTAGCCTGCTCATGGCTTCCAGCGCGGCCTCGTGGCGCGCTCGGGCCGCCTGCGCTGCCGCCATCGCGCGGCGCAGGCGCGCGCGCGGGGGCTCCGCGCCCTCGACCGTGGGCGACCTCCTCTCCGGCGGCTCGCGCCGCGCCTTGTCCTCGGCCCGCGCCTCGCGCTCGGCGGGCGCCGGGGCCTCGTGCGCCTCGAGCAGCGCTGGCGCCTTGGCCCCCCGCGGCGCGGGAGCCGCCTGAGCCCCCGCGTCGCGCGCGCGATCCCCGCGCTGGTCGTCGGCCTCGACGTGGGTGCTGACGTCGATCTCCCGGTCCGCGCCGGGCCCTCGGGCGTCCTCCCACGCTCGCTCGTCGACGACCTGCTTCGTCGCGTCGTTGACGAGGAACACCTGATCCGCGTCGTGGAACCGCTCGGCCCGCAAGGCCTGTAGCGAGGTGCGCGCCGACTCGAGCGAGCGGATGTGCTTCATGAGCGCGAGCCGTCTGCCCCGGAACCGAACGTAGATGCTGTAGGTGGTCTGGAGCGCCATCTGCATCGCCTCGTGGGCCTGACCCCGTCATGCGGTGTTCATCGCTCTTCTTGGCAGCTGCTTCGAGGGATCGGCGCTCCTCGGCGCCGGCGCGAGCCGGCGAGATCCGAGCGTTGCCCGGTTCGCGCCGGTCCGTCGCCGTGAGCCCTCAGCGCGGGCTCTGGGCGCGCCCCCTGCTCTCCGCCTCACGCCTCGGGCACCGTCGTCAGCAGCACCAGCCGTCCGGCGCTCCGCTCGGCCGTCCTGCAGGCGGTGCGCACGAGGGGCCACTCTGCCTTCACGAGCTCCGCCATCAGCGATCTGTCCTGGGAGAGGGCTTTGCACAGGGACTCCTCGGCGTCTTCTCCGAAGGAGAGCACGCGTATCGCGATGGCGAGCGCGAGGTCCCTGGTCAGCTGGACGCGCAGGTCGACGTCCGGCGTGAACACGTGGAGCGCGTGCTCCGCGAGGGCAGCATCGAGCCTGTCTGCGATCGACCTCTCCGTGTCAGCGCGCCACTCCAACGAACGGCACGTCTGCCGGAGCAGCTCCTGGATCAACCGTCTCTCGCAGCCCGATCGTGTGCTCATACAGCCCCCCTCGACAGCCCCATTCCCCGCGGAGAGCGCCTGTTGTCGTCCAGCGCGCGCGATGGTCGCCATGGCGCGGTCGAACGATCAGGCAGCTCCCCAGGCTGCGCTCTTCCGGGTCGCCTGAGCGGTTCCCCTCCGGCGCCCCGATTCACCCCCTCACTGTCCCGAGGCCGAAGTCCCCGTTGACTGTTAGCTCTAGCTCAGCTGCAGCCCGACCGACCGCTAGGGCAATGAGGAATCACGGGTCAGGGATTCCCTGTACAATTTGCCCGGTGCGCACCGGGGATCCGCGTGCTCCGCTCAGGCGACGCCCTACAAGGCGCACCGTGCCGCGGCTGTCGGGCGGCTCGCCGCCGGAAGGCAGCGCGGATGCCACATGGGCGGTGCGCGCTTCATCCGCCCTGGACGTTCGTGCGCCGGGCGGCGAGCGTCTCAGGTCGCCTTGGCCTTGGAGCGCCGGCGCTCGCCGCCCGGCGCTGACGCGGGCGCCGCGCCGGCGGTCTGACGCGCGCTGCGCGGCGGCGCTTCGGCGCCAGCGGTCTGACGCGCGCTGCGCGGCGGCGCTTCCGTGACCGGCAGGTCAGCGAAGGCGCGCGCCTCCGGGGTGAGCAGGCCGTGCAGGAAGAGCTGGAGCACCTGACCACACCAGGCGGCGATGTCTGGCCGGGACGGCGCGTCGATGAGCTTGCGGACCAGGCGATCGAAGGCGCCGGAGATGAGCGCCGCGAGGACGCTGGGATCGAGATCGCGCCGGTAGAGGCCGATGTCGATCGCGTACCGGACGCGGGTCTCCACGAGGCGCGAGACGCGCTGGGCGAACTCGTCGATCAGGTAGGCGTAGGGGGCTCCGCCGCCGCCCGCGAGCATCATCTTGAGCAGCGCCCGGTTCTGCCAGCAGAACTCGAGCACCTCGACGTCGTGGGCGAGGAGCCGCTTGAAGTACGCGTCGACCGACCCCCGATCGACGCCCTCGACGGCGATGGGCGGCAGCTCCACGCACCCCGCGAGCCGCGCGATGAAGGTCTCGACGATCTGCTTGAAGCAGTCGTCCTTGCTCTGGAAGTGCAGGTAGAAGGCGCCCTTCGAGACGCCTGCCCGCTCGGTGATGTCCTCGACCCTCGCCGCGGCGAGGCCGCGCTCGGTGAACGCCGCCTCGGCGGCGCGGAGCAACTCGATCCTGGCGCGGCGATCGGCGAGGCGGGGCATTCTGACCGGTGGGTCAACTAGAGGGACTCGGGCACTATGGGAAGGCCGCCCGGGGCCGTCAAGCCGGCTCGGCCGTGCGCCGTCGCGACGCGCTGCGTTCGAGCGCGTCGCGACGGCGCGCGGGTGGCACGCGCGATGCTGCTCGGGGAAACCATGGCGACCGTGGCGAGACGAAATGCAGCAGGGCGCGACGCCGACGCCGGCGAGGCGACGGCGGCGGCCCTGGTCCCCAGCCATCCTTCCTTGCCGCGCCTGCGCGAGGCCGCGGCGGGCTGCCGGGCTTGCCCGCTGTGGGAGCGGGGGACGCAGACGGTGTTCGGCGAGGGCGCGGCGCGCTCGGACGTGCTCCTCGTCGGCGAGCAGCCGGGCGACAAGGAGGATCTTGCCGGCAAGCCGTTCGTGGGCCCGGCGGGGCAGCTGCTCGATCGGGCGCTCGAGGCGGCGGGGATCGACCGGCGGCGGACATACGTGACCAACGTGGTCAAGCACTTCAAGTGGGAGCCGCGCGGCAAGCGCCGCCTCCACAAGAAGCCCGACGCGCGCGAGATCCGCGCGTGCCTCCCGTGGCTCGCCGCGGAGATCGCGGCGGTGCAGCCGGGGATCGTGGTGTGCCTCGGCGCGACGGCGGCGCAGGCGCTGCTCGGCAGCTCGTTCCGGGTCACGCGCGATCGCGGCCGGCTCGTCGCCTCGCCGCTCGCGCCGCGCACGCTCGCGACCGTGCACCCTGCGTCGATCCTGCGCATGCCGGACGAGGCTTCCAGGCAAGCCGAGCTCTCCCGCTTCATCGACGATCTCGCCGCGGCGGCGCGCGCGCTCGGCTGAGGTGGCGCGCCGCGCCTCCTCGCGGTGAGCGTTCGCGATGGAGTAGGATTCGCCCCGATGACGACAAGCCCACAACCGGCCGAGGGCGCAGAGCGCCGCGCGGCGTCCGCGTCGGCCGAGCGCGCCCACGGCTCGAGCCCGAAGAAGATGTGGCCGCTGATGCTCGCGGCGCTCGGCGTCGTCTACGGCGACATCGGCACGAGCCCCCTCTACGCGATGAAGGAGTGCTTCAGCCCGAGCAGCCCGCACCACGTCGCTCCGACGCCGGACAACGTGCTCGGCGTGCTCTCGCTGATGTTCTGGTCGCTGATGATGGTGGTGACCGTCAAGTACCTGACGTTCATCACGCGGGCCGACAACGAGGGGGCGGGCGGCATCCTCGCGCTCCTCGCGCTCGTGCCGAGCAGCGACCGCAAGGGCGACGGCCGCGGCCTGCTCGTGCTCCTCGTCCTCTTCGGCGCCTCGCTCCTCTACGGCGACGGCGTGATCACGCCGGCGATCTCGGTGCTCTCGGCGGTCGAGGGCCTCGAGGTCGCGACGTCGACGCTGAAGCCCGCCGTCGTGCCGATCACCTGCGCCGTGCTGTTGGCCGTGTTCCTCGTGCAGAAGCGCGGCACGGCCGGCGTCGGGACGATCTTCGGGCCGGTGACGCTCGTGTGGTTCATGGCGCTCGCGCTGCTCGGGGCCAAGGAGATCCTCCACAGCCCCGGCGTGCTCCGGGCCGTCTCACCGACCTACGCGGTGAGCTTCTTCGCCGAGAACGAGGTGCACGGCTTCCTGATCCTCGGCGCCGTCGTCCTCTGCATCACGGGCGGCGAGGCGCTGTACGCCGACATGGGCCACTTCGGCCGCGGGCCCATCAAGTACACCTGGTACACGATCGTCTGGCCGGGGCTGCTCATCAACTACTTCGGTCAGGGCGCCAAGCTCCTCGAGGACCCCGCCGCCGCGGCGAACCCGTTCTACGCGCTGGTCCCGTCGTGGGCGCTCTACCCCACGGTGGCGATCGCGACCGCGGCGACGGTCGTGGCATCTCAGGCGCTCATCTCCGGGGCCTTCTCGCTGACGCAGCAGGCCGTGCAGCTCGGGTACTTCCCGCGCGTCACGGTGATCCACACCTCGAAGGACGAGGCGGGGCAGATCTACATCCCCGAGGTGAACAGCGGGCTCCTGATCTCGTGCATCGTGCTGGTGCTCACCTTCAAGAGCTCGAGCGCGCTCGCGGCCGCGTACGGCATCGCCGTGACGGGCACGATGGGGATCACCACGGTGGTCTACTACGTGGTCACGCGGAAGACGTGGGGCTGGCCGGTCTGGAAGTCGCTCCCGCTGGCCGGGCTCTTCCTCGTGATCGATCTCGCGTTCTTCGCGGCGAACAGCGCCAAGTTCTTCCACGGCGGCTGGGTGCCCATCGTGATGGGCGCGGCGATCTTCACCGTGATGACGACCTGGAAGACGGGGCGCAAGCTCCTCGCCGCGGCGATCAAATCGGCGATCTTGCCGCTCGACACGTTCCTCGAGGACGTGAAGCGCACGAAGCCGCACCGGGTGCGCGGGACGGCGGTCTTCATGGCGTCGAGCCCGGAGGGCACGCCGCCGATCCTGCTGCACCACGTGAAGCACAACCAGGTGCTGCACGAGCAGGTGGTGCTCCTCTCGATCCAGGTGCTGAACGTGCCGGAGGTGCCGGCGGAGCGGCGCACGACGGTGATCCCGCGGGGCGAGGGCATCTACCAGGTGACGGCGTGTTACGGCTTCATGCAGACGCCGAACGCCCCGTCGGTGCTGGAGGGGTGCAAGCGGCACGGGCTCCACATCGATCTCGGGCGGACGAGCTACTACCTCGGCCGGGAGACGCTGCTGACGACGGGGCGGTCGAAGATGTCCCGGTGGCGGAAGGGGCTGTTCGCGTTCATCTCGCGCAACGCGCGGCCGGCGACGGCGTACTTCGGCCTGCCGCCGAACCGCGTGGTCGAGCTCGGCATGCAGGTCGATTTCTAGAGCGCGGCCGTCACGGCCCCGTGTACCGGGCGCGGGGCCGCAGCATGTACCCGGCCTCCCGCTGCTCGAAGGCGTGGGCGATCCAGCCCGCGGCGCGGCCCACCGCGAAGAGCGCCGCCGCCGAGCCGGACGGCAGGCCGAGCGCGGCCGTGATCGCGACGAGGCCCATGTCGAGCGACGGCGGGTCGTGGCCGGCGTCGCGGAGCGCGTCGACGAGCGCGAGCACCGTGCGCAGCGCCGCGCTCTGCGGCGCGAGCGCCCGGGCCGTGTCGAGCAGCGCCTGAGCGCGGGGGTCGCCCTCCGGGTAGAGCCTGTGCCCGAAGCCGGGGATGGGCTCCCCGCGGCGCAGCCGCTCGTGGACCGCGGCGGCGGCGCGCTCGGGCCGGGCTGCCTCGGCGACCAGGGCCTCCACGCGATCGGTGGCGCCGCCGTGCCTCGGGCCGGAGAGCGCCGCGAGCCCTGCGCTGACGCAGGCGTAGAGATCGGCGCCGGTGGACGCCGCCACCCGGACCGCGAACGTCGAGGCGTTCAGCTCGTGATCGGCCGAGATCGAGAGCGCCCGGTTCACGGCGCGCTCGGCCTTCTTCGAGGGGCTCGCGCCGAGGGCGACGAGCAGGCGCCGCGCCGCCCCCTCGGCCTCGAGGGCCGCGGTCGCCCTGGCCGGGTCCCGCCCGAGGCCGACGAGCGCCGCGAGCGAGCGCACGAGCGCCCGCGCCCGCGCGCGCTCCGCGTCGCTCGTGGGGATGCGCCCGTCGCCCGAGGGCGCGCCCACGTGACGGGCCGGGTCGTGCGCGCCGAGCGCGGGCACCACGAGCGCGAGCGCGGCGAGCGGCGGCGTGCCCTCCGGGAGGAGCGCCGCGAGCTTCGCCGGGCGGACGCCCAGCCGGCCGGGTCGCGCCGCCGGCGCGCCTCCCGCCGGCAGCTCGCCGGTCCACAAGAGCTCCGCGACCGCCTCGAACGGCGCGTCCTCGAGCGCCAGCGCGACCGCCTCCTTGCCCCGGTAGACGGGCCCGCGCGGGCCGATCGCGGTGAGCGCCGACTCGAGCACCGGCTCGCCCCACCGGAGCGCCTCGGCCGCGACCGGCCCGTGGCCGGCCCGCGCGTCGTGCCGCGCCTTGAGCCGCTCGATGTCCGCCCGGAGGTACAGCCGCGCGCGCCCTCGGCCGCCGGGCACGCCCCGGAGCACGCCGCGGCTCGCGTACGCGTAGAGCGTCTCCCGCTTCACGCCGAGGAGCTCCGCCGCCTCGGCGCCGGTCACGTACGCCGAGGGCCGCTGCTCCGAGTCAGGTAGATCAACCATGATGGGCCATCAACGTCAGGTCCGAACCCTGTCCGCCGATCCAGGAGGCGCGGCCCGCGGATCGCCGGACGCATGCGTCCCTCCTAGCACCGGATTCCCCGGTCCTCGCCGGGATTCTTCGCCGAGGTACGGCCCGCGCGCCGCGCGTTTTGCCCACGCCTACCCCTCGGCGCGCGGCGTCCTCCGCGCGCCGCGCCCGGGCCGGGGCGCGGGCCGGGCGATCGCGCCCCGGCGGCGTCCTCGATGCGCTTCGATAGCGTGCATGGTTGATTGTACAATCAAGGTTGATCAACCTCATGCGATGCCCAACATGTCCCTGGCGGAGGTGATCGGATGAAGGACGTGGCGGCGCCGCTCGCGAGCGGCCTGGAGGGTGTGGTGGTGGCGGAGACGCGGCTCTCGGAGGTGGACGGCGAGCGGGGGAGGCTCACGCTCGCCGGCCACGACATCGAGGCGCTCGCCGGCGGCGGCGGGGTGACGTTCGAGGACGCGTGCGGGCTGCTCTGGGGCGGCGCGCTGCCCTCGGCGACGGAGCGGGAGTCGCTCCGGGGCGCGATCGCCGAGGGGCGGACGCGGGCGTTCGCGCTGCTCGGCCGGCTCGGGGACGCGCTCCACGCGGGCGACGGCATGGACGCGCTCCGCGCCGCGGTCGCGCACCTGCGCGGCGACGCGCCGCCCGCGGCGATCGCCGGGGCGGTCGCGACGTTCGCGGCGGCCTGGTCGCGGCGCCGCGCGGGCGAGGAGCCGGTCGCGCCCGATCCGGCGCTCCGGCTCTCGGCCGACTACCTGCGCATGGTGCGCGGCGCGGCGGCGAGCGAGGCCGAAGCGCGCGAGCTCGACACGTACCTCGTGACGGTCTCGGACCACGGCATGAACGCGTCCACCTTCACCGCGCGCGTGGTCACCTCGACGGGGTCGGACGCGATCTCGGCGGTGGTCGCGGCGATCGGCGCGCTGAAGGGGCCGCTCCACGGCGGCGCGCCGGGGCCGGTGCTCGACATGCTCGACGCCATCGGGGCCGCGGCGGGCGAGGGCGGCGCGCCGTCGCCTGGCAGCGCCGAGCGCTGGATCCAGGCGGAGCTCGCGGCGGGGCGGCGGATCATGGGCATGGGGCACCGGATCTACCGGGTGAGGGATCCGCGGGCGGCGGTGCTCGAGCGGGCGATCGAGCGGCTCGGTCGGACGGCGGGCGGGGCGCAGGGCGCCCGGCTCGCGCTGGCGCGCGCGGTCGAGCGGGCGGCGGAGGCGGCGCTCCGCGCGCGGCACCCGGAGCGCCCGTTGCGCGCGAACGTCGAGTTCTACACGGCGGTGCTGCTCGACGCGCTCGGGCTGCCGCGCGCGCTCTTCGCGCCGACCTTCGCGGTGGGCAGGGTCGCCGGCTGGTACGCGCACATCGACGAGCAACGGCGCGTCGGACGGCTCATCCGGCCGAGCTCGCGTTACGTTGGGGACGTTCCAAGGGCTGCCGCTGCCCCCGGAGCGGCAGCCCCGCCGCACTGACGCCGGAGCGGCAGGAGCCCTCGCCCGCGCGCCGGCGACAGGAGCGCCGCGACGTCCTGACCCGCCCTAGGTCGACAGGGCGCCGGAAGGACTTATTGAAGAACCCGGGACGGCATTCCCCTCATCCCCGCCGTCCTGTCATCCCTGCCGCCCAAAGATCACCGACGGCAGCCATCCCGCCGTCCTGCAACGGCGAAAGGGGAACGCGCCGGGCGCGGGTAGGACGTTGTTCGTCCTGCAAAGTTGGCAGCTTCGCGAGGGTACTGGTACCATGTTCAGTATGTCGCCCGTCGCTCTTGCCGCTCCTCTCGCCCGGGACCTGCTGCGCCACACCCTCCCCGAGTTCGAAGCGCGCGCCAAGACGCTCCCGCTCAGTATACAGGAAATTAACGACGCGCTCCCGGAAGGGGGTCTGCCGCGCGGGGGGGTAGTGGAGCTCGCCGCGCCGCGGGGGCTCGGGCGTTCCACCTCCATCGCCCTCTCCGCGTGCGCGTCGGCGCAGGCGGAGGCGCGGCTGCGCGGGACGAGCGCGACGGCGGGGGCGTGGTGCGCGTGGATCGACCCGAGCGGCTCGCTGTTCGCGCCGGCGGTCGCGCGCGCGGGGGTCGACCTGAGCCGGCTGCTCGTGGCGCGGCCCCCCGCGGAGATGCTCGCCAAGGTCGCGGTCCGGATGGCGATGAGCCGGGCGTTCGCGGTGCTCGTGATCGACGTGGCCGGGGTCCCGGGGGCCTTCGGTCAGGGGGCGGGGAAGGGGGAGCGGGGCGCGTCCGCGGCGGGGCGCCGCGAGGAGGACCTCGCGCGGTGGGTCAACGTGGTGCGCAAGCTCGCCCTGGCCACCGAGGGGAGCGACGGGACGATCCTGCTCCTCACCGACCGCCAGGCGGCGCGGCCGATGCCGTTGCCGGTCGCGATGCGGCTGGAGCTCGAGCAGGTCGCCGAGGGGCGGCTCATGGTGCGCGTGGCCAAGGATCGGCGCGGGCGCGTGACCTCGCCGACGCCGGTGGTGCTCGGGGAGCGGGCGCGGGAGAAGGCGGAGCGGGCGGCGGGAAGCGAGCCGCGGCCCGCGCTGTCGCGGGCGTGAGGAGGAGAGGCGATGGCGGCGAGGCGAATTGTGGCGATCGTGCTCCCGCAGCTCGCGTGCGAGCTGGTGAAGCAGCGTGGGCCGGTCTCACCGAGCGGGAAGGCGCCGCTCGCGGTGATCATCGGCGGCGAGGAGGAGCGCCGGGCCGCGCTCGCCGCGCGGTCCGAGCGCGAGGCGCCGGCGCCGGTGGCCGTGATCGACGTCGTCGACGACGAGGCGCGGCGGTACGGGGTCAGGCCGGGGCAGAAGGTCGTCGAGGCGGCGGCGCTGGTCGCGCACCTCGCGATCCACCGGGTGACGTTCGCCGAGATCGACGCGGCGCTCGGCCGGGTCGCCGAGGTGGCGCTCGGGCTCGGGGCGACGGCGGCGATCCAGCTCGGCGAGCAGGGCGCGCCGGCGCGCGCCGGCGCGCGCGCGGGGGCGCCGCGGGCGAGCCGCCCCGGCGAGCGCGCCGCGAGCGTGGCGAGGAGCCCCTGGGGCGACGGCCCGTACGACACGGTGTGGCTCGACATCACCGGGGCGTCGCACCTCGTCGGCGGCGAGGAGGCGCTGCTCGGCGATCTCGGCGAGCGCGTGGCGGCGCTCGGCCACCGGGCGCGGCTCGCGATCGCCGACGGGCCGCGGCTCGCGCAGGCGCTGGCGCGCTTCGGCGCGCACGCGGACGGCGCGCCGGGGGCAGACGCCCCGATCGCGCCGCCGGGCAAGGGGGCGCAGGCGATCGGGCCCCTGCCGGTGCAGGCGCTCCCGGTCGAGCGCGAGGTGGCGAGCTTCCTCGTCCGGCTCGGCGTGCTCCGCGTCGAGGACCTCGCGCGCCTGCCGCGGGCGCAGGTGGCGGCGCGGCTGGGCCCGCGGACGGTCGAGGTGATGGAGCTCCTCGCCGGGCGCGATCCCGTGCCGCTCCTGCCGTACGAGGTGCCCCGGCTGATCGAGGAGGAGGTGCTCTTCGACGATCCGGTCGAGAGCGCCGAGTCGCTCCTGTTCGTGCTGCGCGGCATGACGTCGCGCATCGCGTCCCGGCTCGCCGCGCGCGGCGAGGCGTGCGGGCGGCTCAACGTCGCGATCGCCTACGACCGCTCGATCGCGCGGCTCCGCCTCGGCGATCGCGATGACGACGTCGCCGCCGCGCTCCTGGAGGACGAGGAGCGCGGCCCCTCGCTGCGCTTCCACGTCGACATGCCGGTGCCCCTCTCGGACGCGGGCGATCTGCTCCGCCCGCTCAAGGCGAAGCTCGAGCGGATCGAGCTCGCGGCGCCCGCGGTGGGGGTCCACCTCATCGCCTCCCGCATCGCGCGCGCCCGCCGGGTGCAGCTCGATCTGTCGCGCGACCGCTCGGTCGATCCCGACAGCCTGCCGGCGCTCCTGGCCGAGCTCTCGGCGGAGATCGGCGCGGAGCGGGTGGGCGTCCTGGAGGTCGCCGACGCGCACCGCCCCGAGGCGCGGTCGCGGCTCGTGCCGGTCCCGGACGAGGCGGCCGCGGGGCGCACGTCCGCCGCGGCCCGCGCGCGCGCCGCGGCGGAGCAGGGGGCCGCGGGGGAGCGCGCGGAGGGGGCCGACGCGCCGGCGCCGGAGCCCGCGCGGCTCCTCGCGCAGCCGATCCCGCTCGGCCGCGTGGGGCGCGGGGCGATCGTGGCGGTCGACCGGCACCTCTACGCGATCGAGCGGCTCTCCTTCGTGATGCGGCTCGACGCGGTGGAGTGGTGGACGCCCACGCCCGCCTCGCGCGATTACGCGCGCGCCTGGCTGGTCTCGGGCGCTCCGTCCGGCAGGGCCGCCCCGGCGCGCCTCGGCGAGCTGCGCTCTCCCCGCGACGGCGCGAGCGCGAGCTCCTGCGGCGAGGCGTGGATCTATGTCGATCGCGCGACGGGCGAGGCCTTCCTGCAGGGGTGGTGCGAGTGAGCGCCGGCGCCTCGGTGCCGTTCGCGGAGCTCTGCGGCCGCTCCTGCTTCTCGTTCCTCGAGGGCGCCTCGCACCCCGAGGAGCTCGTGCACCGCGCCAAGGAGCTCGGCCTCGAGGGGCTCGCGCTCTGCGATCGCGACGGGATCTACGGCAGCGTCCGCGCGCACACGGCGGCGAAGAAGGTCGAGCAGCGGGTGATCGTCGGGGCCGAGCTGACGATCGGCGCGACGCGCGCGGCCGTCGAGCGCGCCGCGCCGCGCGCCGAGCGCGCGCCGGAGGTCCAGCCCTCGGTGGTCCTCCTGGTCGAGGACAGCGAGGGGTACGCGAACCTCTGCCGGCTGCTCACGCTCGCGCACGCCGATTGCGAGAAGGGGACGGCGAGCATCTCGGCGGAGGCGATCGCGGCGGCGCCGCGGGGACTCTCCGCGATCGTGCCGCTCGATCCGCTCGTGCCCGCCGCCGTCTCCGGCGCGCTCATCGGCGCGCTGCGCGACGCGTTCGGCGAGCGCGCGCTCGTCGCGACCTGGAAGCACCTCGACCGCCGCGACGGCGAGCGGGTCGCGGCGGCCCTCGCGGCGGAGCGGCGCTACGGCCCCTGCGTCGTCGCGACCGCGCGCCCGCTCTACCACCACCCGTCGCGCAAGCCGCTCGCCGACGTGCTCACGTGCATCCGGACCAAGGCCACGCTCGATCAGGCCGGGACGCGCATCGCGCCCAACGCGGAGGCGTACGTGCGGTCCGGCGCGCAGATGGCGGCGCTGTTCCGCGATCATCCGGCCTGGGTCGCGCGCACGGTGGAGGTCGCCTCCCGCTGCCACTTCTCGCTGGCCGAGCTCCGCTACAGCTTCCCGAGCGACGCCCTCTGCATGCCGGGGGAGACGTCGGATCAGGCGCTGCGGCGCCTGACCGAGGAGGGCTGCCGCGACCGTTACCCGGAGGGGACGCCGCCGCAGGTGCGCGCGCAGATCGAGAAGGAGCTCGCCCTGATCGCGAAGCTCGGCGTGGCGCCCTACTTCCTCAGCGTGCAGCAGGTCGTGAAGATCGCCCGCGCTCGCCAGATCCTCTGCCAGGGCCGCGGCAGCGCGGCGAACAGCGCGGTGTGCTTCGTGCTCGGCGTGACGGCGGTGGACCCGGCCCGGTCCAACCTGCTCTTCGAGCGCTTCCTGTCGGAGGAGCGCAACGAGCCGCCGGACATCGATGTCGATTTCGAGCACGAGCGCCGGGAGGAGGTGATCCAGGCGATCTACGAGATGTACGGCCGCGATCGGGCGGCGATGGTCTCGGAGGTGATCGCCTACCGCGGGAAGAGCGCGCTCCGCGAGGTAGGCAAGGCGTTCGGCTTCTCGGCGGATCAGGTCGACAGGCTGAGCGGCCTCGTGCTCCACCACGAGGCGGACATCACGGAGCAGCGGGTGAGCGAGGCGGGGCTCGATCCGGACGACGTGCGCGTCCGGCAGGCGGTCCTGATGGCGAGCGCGCTGGAGGGCTTCCCGCGCCACCTCTCGATCCACGTCGGCGGCTTCGTGCTCTCGTCGGAGCCGCTGCACAAGGTGGCCCCGGTCGAGCCAGCGCGGATGGAGGGCCGCACGGTGATCCCGTGGGACAAGGACGACCTCGACGATCTCGGCTTCTTCAAGATCGACGTCCTGGCCCTCGGCATGCTGACGGCGATCCGCAAGGCGCTCGCGTTGATCCACGCAGATCGGTACGCCGAGCTCACGGGCCGGCCGGGGGACGCGGCTGGTGACGCCGCGTCCGCGGATCCCTCGTTCCACGCGGCTGGTGACGCCGCGTCCGCGGGCCCTTCGGTCCACGCGCGCCGAGGCGCCGCGTTCGATCCGATCGCGGCGCTCGCGCAGATCCCGCCGGAAGACCCGGCCGTCTACGAGGCGATCGGCCGGGCCGACACGGTGGGGGTGTTCCAGATCGAGAGCCGCGCCCAGATGGCGATGCTCCCGCGGCTGAAGCCGAGCAAGTTCTACGACCTGGTGATCGAGGTGGCGATCGTGCGTCCCGGGCCCATCCAGGGCGGGATGGTGCACCCCTACCTGCGCAGACGGACGGGGCAGGAGCCGCCGGTGTCCCCGCACCCGTGCCTGGACCCCATCCTGGAGCGCACGCTCGGCGTGCCGCTCTTCCAGGAGCAGGTGATGCAGATCGCGATGGTCGGCGCGGGCTACACGCCGGGCGAGGCCGATCAGCTGCGCCGCGACATGGCGGCCTGGAAGAAGCACGGACGCCTGGAGCGGCACCGCGGGCGGCTCATCCAGGGCTTCGCCGAGCGGGGGATCTCGGCGAAATTCGGGGAGATGCTCTACCAGCAGATCCAGGGCTTCGGCGAGTACGGCTTCCCGGAGTCGCACGCGGCGAGCTTCGCGCTGCTCGTGTACGCGTCGGCCTGGCTCAAGGTCCACCACCCGGCGGCGTTCACCTGCGCGCTCCTCAACGCGCAGCCGATGGGGTTCTACAGCCCGTCGGCGCTGGTGCAGGACGCGCAGCGGCACGGCGTCGAGGTGCGCCCGGTGTGCGTGGTGCAGAGCGCGTGGGACGCGACCCTCGAGCCCGGCGAGGCGCCCTCGGGGGGCCCGGCGCTGCGGCTCGGCATGCGCCTCGTGAAGGGGCTCGGGGAGGCGGCGGTGGCGGCGATCGTGGCGGCGCGCGAGGAGGCGCCGTTCACGGGCCTCCCGGATCTCGTGAGGCGCACGGAGCTGAAGAAGAACGAGGTGGAAGCGCTCGCCGAAGCGGGCGCGCTCGCCGCGCTGGTCCCCGCCCGGAGAGAGGCGCTATGGCGGGCGCGGGCGCCCCGCGTGGAGGGGTTGTTCGACGGCGTGCCGATCGAGGACGACAGCGATGTCGGGCTACCCCCGCTCAGGCCGCTGGAGCAGCTCGCGCTGGATTACGGGCGCGTGGGCCTGTCGCTGCACGATCACCCGATGCGGCACCTGCGGCCGGCGCTCAAACGACGGCGCGGGGCCGGGCGCGTGCGGACCGCCGAGGAGATCAAGGCGGCGCGCAACGGGGAGAGCGTGCGGGTCGCCGGGATGGTGGTCGGCCGCCAGCGGCCCGCGACGGCGAGCGGCGTGACGTTCGTGACGCTCGAGGACGAGACCGGCGTGGTCAACGTCATCGTCCAGAAGCAGGTCTTCGAGGAGCACTACCAGGTGGCGCGGCACGCCGCGCTGTTGCTCGTCGCCGGGCGGGTCGAGCGCCAGGGCGAGGTGATCCACGTGCTCGCGCGCGAGCTGGAGCGGCTGGAGCTGCCGAACGACGAGGAGATCACGCTGAAATCGCGCGACTATCACTGAGGGCGCCGGAAGCGCGCGCCCCGGCGGCGCGCGAGGAGCAGCGCCGCGCGCCTCAGGGCGCGGCGACGACCTCGTCGACCAGCGAGAGCAGCGTCGCCGCGTCGAACGGCTTCAGGAGCAGCCGGGCGTTGACCTGCTGCAGGAACGCCTTGCTGCGCTCCGTGAAGGCGCCGCCGGTCAGGAACACGACCCGGCGCTGCTGCTCGGGCGCGTGCTCGGCGAGCGACGCGTAGAAGTCCATCCCCGTCATGTCGGGCATCATGAGATCGCACAGGATGGCGTCGTAGCGCTCCCCGGCGCGGATCCGGGTGAGCGCGTCGCGCGCGCTCGCGGTCGCGGTCGTCTCGTGCCGCGGCTCGAGCGTCCCCGCGATGGCGCGCGTGAGCAGCGGCTCGTCGTCGATGATGAGGACCCGCTGTCGCGGCATCGCCTGCGGCGCGGCCCCGTCGAGCCCGCCGCCATCGCGCCGCCCGCTCGACGCGCCGGAGCCGGTGGCCGCCGCGGCCCGCGCCTCGGCGGACGCGGCGGCGGGGAGGACGACGCGGAACGTGCTCCCTTGGCCGGGGCGGCTCTCCACCTCGATCCGACCCCCCAGCGCCGCGACGATCGCGTGGCAGATCGCGAGCCCGAGGCCGAGCCCTTCGCCCTCTTCCTTGCTCGTGTAGAACGGCTCGAAGATCCGCTCGAGCGACTCGGACGCGATCCCGGCGCCGGTGTCGCGCACCTCGACGACGACCCACCCCGCGGCGTCGCAGCGCGTCGAGAGCTCGATCACGTTCTGCTCGGCGAGCCCTTCCGGGATGGCCTGCGCGGCGTTCACGATGAGGTTCAGGAAGACCTGCGCGAGCCGCGGCTCGTTCGCCTCGACCGGCGGCACCTCCTGGAAGCTCCGGACGACGCGGGCGCGGTGCCGGATCTCGTTCATCGCCATGTGGACGCACGAGTCGAGCACCCGCCTGGGGTCGACCGACCCGCGGCGATCCTCTTCGGCGCGCGAGAAGCTGTGGAGATCGCGCACGATGAGCCGCACCCGCTCCGCGCCCTCGCGGGCGTCCTCGAGGAGGCTCAGCACCTCGGAGAGCTCGCTCGACGGCCCGCGGCCGTCGGCGTGGGAGCGAGCCCACGGGCCGCTGCGCGGCGCGCTGTTCCGCCGCTCCATCGCGCCGATGCGCCGGATGGCCGCGTCGACGTTCGTGATGACGAAGGCGAGGGGGTTGTTGATCTCGTGGGCGACCCCGGCGGCGAGCGTGCCGACGCTCGCCATCCGACCGGCGAGGACGAGGCGGGCCTGCGTCTGCGCGAGCGCCTGGCGCGAGGCGGCGTCGCGCGCGGCGCGCTCGCGGGCGACGGCGAGCCGCGCCCGGGCGCCCGCGCCTTCGTCGCCCACGAGCAGGAAATCGCTCGCGCCCGCCGCGAGGAGCCCGTCGAGGTCCGCGTCGCGCTCGGCGAGCGCGAGGAGGAACACCGCGTCGCCGCCGGGCTGCGCCCGCACGCGGCCGCAGAACGCCGCGGCGCCGGCCGGGTCGCTGGCGTCGACCGCGAGCACCAGCGGCGGCTCGCGCAGGCACCGCGAGAGCGCGCGCTCGGGATCGGAGACGACGCAGACGTCCGGCACGTGGCGTCGGATCAGCGCCTCGAATCGCTCGCTCGCCGCGGCGCGCCCGCGGAGGAGCAGGAAGGCGCCCGACTCAGCGCTGCCCATCGACGTCCTCTCCGTGTCCTTCGCAGGCCCTTTACCGCATCTCCATGCCGGCGTGCACGCAGGACGTTCCGTCCCCCCGGTATCTGCCGCGCCGTCGGCCGCTTTCGCGCCGTCGGTCCGGCGATCCGCTGGCCCGCTGCCCGCCCTGCGATCGGTTCGCCCGTCGCGAGGCGCCGTCGCCCGTCGCGCGGCGTCCTCGCCCGTCGCGCGGCGCTAGCGAGCGCTCGCCGTCGCGTCGTCGTCCGGATCCCCGTCGTCGGCCACCCTCGACGCGCCGTCCGTGAGCGGCGGGTACAGGCTCTCGACGAGCTCCGCGGAGAGCCGGTCCGCGAGGCGCGCGTCCATCCGCGCCATCGCCTCGCGCAGCCGATCGATCTCCGCCGAGAGCGCTTCCTTGAGCGGCCGCCGCTGCGCCTCCTCCATCGCGGCGAGCTCCGCCAGCGCCTCCTCGAGGCGGGCGCGCGCCGCCTCGTCCGCGCCGCCCGCGTCGGATCCCCGGAGCAGGTGCTCCGCGACGCGCACGCGCCCGCGGTAGCGCACCCGCGTCCGCTCGAGGAAGTCCCGGTACGGCTTCACGGCCCCGCTGAGGGCCTGCACCGCGGCCCCGAGCGCCCGCGCCTCGCCGCGCAGCGCCTCGCGATCGGCATCGGCGAGCGCCGGGTTGTGCTCGACGTGGGCCTCCAGCGTGGCCAGCACCTCGCGGGCCCACCGCAGGTGCCGGAGCCCCGAGGCGCCGCGCGACAGGCGCCGCCCGCCCGCGTGAGGCCCCGCGCTCACGCCACCGCCGCCGCCGGCGCCGCCTCGCGCTCCGGCCGCTTCGCCGTCTCGTTGATCCGCACGCTGACGAGCTTCGAGACGCCGGGCTCCTGCATCGTGACGCCGTACAGCACGTCGACCGACTGCATCGTGCGCTTGATGTGCGTGATGAGGATGAACTGCGAGTGGCTCGTCATGCTCCGGATCGCCTCGTTGTAGCGGGCCACGTTCGCCTCATCGAGCGGCGCGTCGACCTCGTCGAGGATGCAGAAGGGCGACGGCTTGAACTGGAAGATCGCGAAGATGAGCGACACCGCGGTGAGCGCCTTCTCGCCGCCGCTCATGAGCTCGATGTTCCCGAGCTTCTTGCCCGGCGGCTGCGCCAGGATCTCGATGCCCGTCTCCAGCATGTCGTCGGGGTTCGTCAGCCGGAGCTCCGCCTGGCCGCCGCGGAACATCTTGGGGAACAGCGCCTTGAAGCGCGCGTTGATGCCGTCGTACGTCGTCTTGAAGAGCCGCTTCGACTCGCGGTTCATCTGGGCGATAGCCTTCTCGAGGTCGTCGAGCGCCTTCTCGAGATCGGCCTTCTGGGTCGAGTAGTACGTGTACCGCTCCTCGGCCTCGGCGTGCTCGCGCACGGCGTCCAGGTTGACGGGGCCCATGCGGTCGAGCAGCTCCGTCAGCTCCTGGATGCGCGCGCGGTGCGAGGCGTCGACGGGCGGCCGCTTGTGGTAGTCGCCGACGACGCGGGCGAGCTCCAGCCCCCGGAAGCGCTCGCGCACCCCCTCGATGAGGTGGTTGTGCTCGACGCGCAGCCGCTCCAGCGCGAGCTCGTGCTTGCGGAGCTGCTCCGACACGTCGGCGAGCTCCTGGCGCAGCCCGCGCAGGTCGGCCTCGCGCCCCGCGTGCGCCTGCCGCGCCTCGTCCAGCGCGCGCCGCGCCTCGGTCAGCGTGGCCTGCGCCGCGTGCGCCTTGGCGACGGCGTGGACCAGCGCCTCGCGCGCGATCACGATCGTCGCCGCGGCCTTGCCGGCGCCGATCGCGCTCTCCGTCCGCTCCTGGTCGAGCCGGGCGATCCGGCCCTCTAGCTCGCTGCACGACCGCGTGAGCCGCTCGATCGTGCCCCGCGCCGCCGTCGCGCGCTCGCGCACGCGCGCGAGCTTCACCTTGCGCTCGGTCACGACCGACTGCTGTCCGAGCACCCGCTCGCGCCACTCGGCTGCCACCTGCTCGGCGTGCTCGAGGCCGGCCGCGGCCGCCTCGCGCGCCGCGCGCCCGGCCGCGAGCTTGTCGCGCGCCGCCTGCTGCTCGCTCCCGCCGGCGTCGAGGTTGTCGGCGAGGTCCTCGAGCTCGGAGCGCACCACGCCCTCGCGCTTCTGCGCCGCGGCGAGCTGCTCCTCCGCGCGGCGGAGGTCCTTCTCGGCCGTCACCAGCGCGAGCTCCCCCTCGTGCGCCTCGCTCCGCGCGCGCTCGAGCGCCGTCCCCACCTCGGAGATCCGCAGCCGGAGCTTCTGCTGCGCGTCGAGCAGCGCCGTCACCTCCTCCGACTTTGTCGCGACGAACTCGTGCAGCGCGCGCATCTCCCGCTTCTGCTCGATCATCCCGGCCGCGACCGCGTCGCCCGAGCCGCCGCTCACCACGCCGTCCTCGCGGATCACGGTGCCGTCGAGCGTCACGAGCGTGCACCCCGCGCCCTCGGCCGCGAGCCGCGCCGCGACCTCGGCGCTCGCGACGACCACCGCGTCCCCCACGAGCGCGCGCGCCAGCGCCTCGTCCTCGGGCGCGAAGACGAGCCGATCCACCAGCGGCCCGAGCACCCCCTCGCCGCGCGGCGGCCGCCGCGCGGCGCCGGCCACGAACGGAGGACGCGCCGCGATCACGCTGGCCCGCCCGCGGTTGTTCTTCGACAGATCCGCGAGCAGCGCGATCCCGCGCTCGACGTCGCTCACGACCGCGCACTGCAGCCTGTCGCCGAGCAGCCCCGCGAACGCCGCGGTCAGCTCGGCCGGCGCCTCGATCCGGTCGGCCACGAGCCCGAGCAGCGCCGGGTCCTTCGTCTTGAGGAGGTTCTTCACCCCCGCGCCGACGCCCTCCAGCCGGGCGTGCAGCTCCTCGAGCGCGCGGAGCCGGTTGCGCCGCTGCCCGAGCTCGTTCTTCGCGTGCTCCACGGCGCGGTCGCTCGAGACCGCCTGCTCCCGCAGCGCCTTCATCTCGGCGTCGAGCCGCGTCCGCTCCTCCGCGGAGAGCCGCTTCCCCTCGGCGAGCTCCGCCACGTTCCGCGTCAGCGACGAGCGCCGCCGCTCGAGCTCCTCCGACTCGTACATCAGCCGCCCGAGCTCGTCCTCGAGCTTCGCCCGCCGCTGGCTCATCTCCGCCATGCGCCGGTCGAACCCGGCGAGCGACGCCTCGGCGGCCGCGACCGCCGCGGTGGCCTCGGCGGCGCGCCGGCGGAGCGCGGCGACCTCGTGCTCGGCGGTGCGCTCGCCGTGCCGCAGCTCCTCGAGCCGCTCGTGCTGCTCGAGCGCGAGCTCGCTCTCGCGCGCCTCCTCTTCCTCGACGCCGGCGAGCTGCGCCTCGAGCTGCTCCTTTTCGGCCTTGAGCTCCGCGACCGTCTTCTCGAGATCGCCCTGCTCCTTCGCCGCGGTGACGAGCCGCTCTTCCAGGTGCCGCAGGCGGTCGCGCGCCCGCGCGATCTCCGCCTCGTGGGTGCGCACCTGGTTGTCGGCCGCGAACGCCTCGTTCTGCGCGCGCTCGGCCCGCTCCTCGCAGGCGAGGGCCTCGAGCCGGGTGACCTCGATCTCGGCCTCGCGCGCGGCGAGCGCGGTCCGGGACGCCTGCTCGCGCTCGGCGTGCTCGGCCCTGCCGATCGACTCGCGCTGCGTGAGCACCGTGATCTCGAGGAGCTTGTGCGACGCCTCGTGGAGCACGAGGTCCTCCAGCTCCTTGCGGTAGTTCACGTACCGCTCGGCCTTCGCGGCCTGGCGCTTCAGGGACGCGAGGTTCCGCTGGATCTCGGAGACGATGTCCCCCACGCGGAGCAGGTTCTGCCGCGTCTGGTCCATCTTCTGCTCGGCCTGCTTCTTCCTGGCCTTGTACTTCGTGATGCCGGCGGCCTCCTCGATGAGCATCCGCCGATCCTCAGGGCGCGCCGAGACGATGAGCCCGATCTTGCCCTGCTCGACGATGGAGTAGGCCTTCGTGCCGACGCCGGTGCCGAGGAAGAGATCGGTCACGTCCTTGAGCCGGACCTGGGTCTTGTTGATGAGGTACTCGCTCGTCCCGTCGCGGAAGAGCCGGCGCGTCACCGCGATCTCGGCGTAGTCCCGGTACTCGAGCGGCAGCTGCGACGCGGCCGTCGGCTCGCTGTTGTCGAAGGTGAGCGTCACCTCGGCCATCCCGTGCTGGGCGCGGGTCTCGGAGCCGTTGAAGATGACGTCGGACATCGACTTGCCGCGCAGGTGCTTCGCGCTCTGCTCGCCGATGGCCCACCGGATCGCGTCGACGATGTTCGACTTGCCACAGCCGTTCGGACCGACGATGCCCACCACGTCCGTGTCGAAATGGACCACCGTCCGATCCACGAACGATTTGAACCCGCTGATCTCGAGCTTCCGAATGCGCATGGCGTCCCCGGGACCGGACGGGCGGGCTTAAACGTATCGTCACAGCACGCCACGTACCGTCACATCTGGCTTCCACCCCGGGTCTACGTGGGCAGGCGCCGCGCGGCAAGGCCGGATCCCGCCTCCTCGCGCGCCCATTGAGGACCAAGTCTTGCCCAGGACGTCGAGCGTCGATGGCGTGGACCGACGTCGAGACACGACGCGAGTGATGTGAGCGGCGTTACGGTGTGACCGCGCGGGAGCGTCGAGCGGATCGGCGCTCCGAAATGCGACGGACCGACGTCAGAAACGCGACGGACGCTTTTGGCAGCCGCCTTGACAGGTGGCTAACGTAGCCATATCCCTCGCGTTGTTCCGAGGAGTAGAAACGCCATGCCCACGTACGAGTACGCTTGCACATCCTGCGCGCATGAATGGGAGGCCGAGCAGTCCATCAAGGAGGCGCCGCTCTCGGAGTGCCCGTCGTGCCACAACGCGACGGCCCGGCGGCAGATCTCGCGCGGCACGGGCTTCATCCTCAAGGGCGGTGGTTGGTACTCCGACCTGTACGCCTCGGGCTCGAACAAGCCGCCCGCGAAGTCGGAGAGCGGCTCGGGCAGTTCCTCAGGGTCCTCGGGGACGAGCTCCGACTCCGGATCGAGCAGCTCCTCGTCGACGAGCAGCAGCAAGAGCGACTCCAGCGCGTCGTCCGCCTCCGCAGCGGCCTGACGCGACCCGGCGATCCAAGGCGACGTGTGGCCAGCCGTGCGAGGTGCGGCGTCGCGGCCCTGCGCCCGGAGCGCTGCGAGTCCACCTGCGCCGGGGGCGGTGCTAGGGTGGCCGGGATGGATGAGAGAAAGCGACTTGAGGAGCTCCGCCGGCAGCTCACGGAGCTGGATCAAGAAATCCTACGAAGCGTCGAGCGCCGGGCGCGCATCGCGCACGAGCTGGCCAAGCTGAGGACGGGCACGGCCCGGTTCGCCCCCACGGCAGACGCCGCCCATATCCAGGCGCTCGAGCGCGCCGTGACGCCGCCGTTCCCGCAGCGCGCGGTGCGGCCGATCTTCGTCGCCATCGACGCGGCCTCGCGCGCGTTCGAGCTCGCGCCCCGCGTCGCGTACCTCGGCGCCGAGGGCGACTTCGGCTGGACCGCGGCGCACGATCACTTCGGGGTCGGCGGCGAGTTCGTCCGCGCGGACAGCCCCGCCGCCGCCATCGAGGAGGTCGCGCGCTCGCGCGCGGACTTCGCCGTGGTCCCCTACGAGTCGCTCAAGGAGGGGCCGATCTTCCCGACGATCCAGGCGATCGGCGGCGCCGACCTCAAGGTGGTCGGCGAGCGCCAGCTGGTGCAGGCGCTCGACCTCGTGAACCGGACCGGCAACCTCGCCGACGTCGAGCGGGTGTACGCCTCGCCGCAGGACCACGTGGCCTGCGTGCACTACCTCGAGCTCCAGCACCCGCGCGCGCTGGTGCTCGACGTCCGCTGCCCGCAGGCGGCGTGGGAGCTCGCGGCCGAGAACGACGGCAGCGCCGCCATCGTGCCCCGCGGCTTCAGCGGCGCGCCGGAGCTCCGGGTCGCCCGCGAGAACGTCGGCGACGAGGGCGAGCTCCGGATCCGCTACGCGGTGCTGTCGCGGCTCCCGGCGCCGCGCTCGGGCCACGACGCCACGGCGATCCTCTTCAGCGTCCACGATCGGCCCGGCGCGCTCCACGACATCCTCCAGCACTTCAAGGAGCGCAGCTGCAACCTCCGGCGCGTCCACTCCCGCCCCGTCCCCGGCGAGGGCTGGGACTACGTCTTCTACGTCGAGGTCAGCGGACACACGACCGATCGCGCGCTCGTCGCGGCGCTCGAGGGCGTGAAGCGCGAGACCAAGATGCTGAAAATCATCGGCTCCTTCCCCCTGGAGCGCCCCGACCCGCCGCACGAGCGACCTTGATGACGAACACGATGGAGCGGACGCTGCTGCAATCCCGGGGCGCCGCCGCCCTGCGCCGCGCGGCGCTCGCGCTCGCGCTCGCGGCGCCCGCCGCCCCGGCGCTCGCCGGCTGCGGGGGCGCGGACGACAGCCTCGCGCTGGTCGGCGGCGAGAAGATCGACGCGACCGCGATCGACCGCGATCCCCTGGCGGTCCTGCCGAGCGGCGTGGTGATGCTCGGCTACCTCGACGCGGCGGCGATGTTCACCTCCGGCCTGGGCGGCGAGGTGAACCAGCTGATCACGAACCTGCTCCCGCTGGGCCCCGAGTCGAACTTCGTCCCGTCGCGCGACATCGTGAAGATCTACGGCGGGCTCTACGCGATGCAGGGCGCGGACTTCTGCGCCGTGATGCAGGGCAACTTCGACGTCGACGCGATCCGCCGCTCCGCCGACGCGAGGTCGGTCACCGTCATCGGCGCGCCGCTCGTGAAGACGCGCTACGCGGACAACGATCTCTTCACGGCCGGCAACGTGGGCTTCGTCGTGCTCACGCCGCACACGATCCTCACCGGCAACGAGACCGGCATGCGGCGGGCCCTCGACCGGCTCCGCTTCAGCGCGCTGAAGCGGTCCGTGCCCTCGTGGATGGTCGAGCTGCTCGGCACGAAGAACGCGTCGTTCGCCTTGGCCGGTGATCTCTCGAGCCAGCCCGCGGTCGCGTCGGCGGCGGGGCAGCTCCCGTTCCTCGCGGGCCTCCAGTACGTGCGCGTCATCGGCAACTTCCAGCCGCCCGGCGTCAACTTCGCCGGCGCCCTCACGTACACGGACCCGCAGAGCGCGGCGAACGGCGCCGTCGCGCTCCGCAACCTCGAGCAGATCGCCAGGATCGCGAGCCTGCTCTCGTCGTGGGGCTTCGGCTACGGCTCGATCCCGCCGATGCAGGTGGCGCAGCGCGAGAGCGACGTCGGGTTCACGCTGCCCCTCGGCGAGGGGATCGTGCGGATGCTCCTCCGCACGGCCGCCGAGACGGCGAGGGCCGCGGCGCTCGTGCGCTGACTCATCCCTTACGGAGCGGCGCGCGCGACGGCGGCGCCGCGCGCGCGGGGTCGTCCGGCCACGCGTGCTTCGGGTAGCGGCGGCGGAGCTCCTTGGCGATCGCCGGGTAGTGGCGCGCCCAGAACCCCGAGAGATCGGTCGTGACCTGCACGGGGCGCTGGTTCGGCGCGCACAGGTGCAGCACGACGGGCACCCGTCCGCCGGCGACGCGCGGCCCCTCGGCCATGCCGAAGAAGTCCTGCAGCCGGGACGCGAGCGACGGCGGCGCGTCGGCCGCGTACTCGAGGCGCGCTCGGCGGCCGCCGGGCAGGACGATCGACTCGGGGGCGAGCTCGGCGAGCGCTCGCGCCTGCGCGGGGCTCAGCGAGGCGCGCACGGCGGCCGCGAGGTCCGCGTCGCGGAGCTCTGCGAAGCTCCTGCGGCCTTCGCAGAGCGCCTCGAGCGCGGCGAGCACCGCGTCCTCGCCCACGTCGGGGAGCCCGGCGTCCGGGCAGTGCGCGCGCACGAACGCGACCCGGAGGAGCCAGCCGTCGAGCGCGTCGCCCTTCACGAACGCGCGCCACCCCTTCGCCTTCGCCTGCGCGGCGAGCTCCCGCGCCGCCGCCTCCGCGAGCGGCCCGCCCGCGCTCGCGGCCGGCCGCGACTCGTCGAGCACGAGGCCGTCGTACGAGAGCCGGCGGACGACCTCGACGCGCTCCGCGGCGGCGTTCCACGTCGCCTCCGTCGTGTCCCGGATCGCGTCCGTGAACAGGTCGAGCAGCCAGTCGGCCTCGATCGCGCTCGCCGACCGGACGACGGTGCGCGCCGAGCGCCCCTCGCTGCGCTCCTCGATGTCGACCGCGACGACGAGGTCGACATCGTCGATCACGCTCGACTCGGAGAGCGCGGCCGTCCCGCCGGCGGCCAGCACGACCTCGCGCCCGCTCCGCCCCGACGCGTTGGCCGGGCGGCGGAGGCGCCCCACCCGGTCCGGGTAGCCGGAGAGGATCGCGATGCGCTGCGCGATCTCGCGCGCCTCCGCGGTCTCCGGCGGGGCCGCGCTCCGGTGGTCCGCGAGCCGCGCGAGCTGCTTGCGCGTCCGCTCCACGGCGAGCGCGCGCGCCGGGTCGACGCCGAGCCAGCGCAGGCGGTCCGCCGCGAACCGCGCGCGGTCCGCCTCGTCGAAGGTCTGGAGCGCGGCGAGCAGATCGGAGCTGTGCCGCGCGTGCGCCGCCCGCGGGCCCTGGGGCGCGCCGAGGTCGCGCTCGGCGGCGAGCGCCGCGAGGGTGCACCCGTCCTCGGCGACGCCGCGCCGCTCCGCCTCGACGATCATCCGCGCCTGCCGCGGGTGCGCCGGGAAGCGCAGCATCCGCCGGCCGATCGGCGTCACGCGCCGCGCCTCGTCGAGCGCGCCGAGCCGCACGAGCAGCGCCTCGGCCGCGGCGAGCCCGGCGGCGGGCGGCGCCTCCAGCCACCCGAACCCCTCGAGATCGGTGACGCCCGCGGCGCAGAGCTCGAGCACGGTCTCCGCGAGATCGAGCCTCCGGATCTCGGGCGCCTCGTGCTCCGGCCGCGCGGCGAAATCTCCGCGCGTGTAGAGGCGGAGGCAGCGGCCGGGCCGCGTCCGTCCGGCGCGCCCCGCGCGCTGCGCCGCGGAGGCGCGGGCGATGGGCGCGACGCGGAGCGTGGGCAGCCCCGACCAGGGCGCGTGCGCGGCCACGCGCGCGAGGCCGCTGTCGACGACCGCGACGACGCCGTCGATGGTCACGGAGGTCTCGGCCACGTTGGTCGAGAGGATGACCTTGCGCCGGTCCGCGGGGCGCACCGCGCGGTCCTGCTCCGCCGGCGACAGCGACCCGTGCAGCGGCAGGAGCAAGAGGTCGGCGCTCTTCGCGAGGGGCGCGCACGCCTCCATCGAGCGCCGGATCTCCGCGGAGCCCGGCAGGAACACCAGCACGTCGCCGTCGAGCCCTTCGTCGAGGAGCTGCCGCACGGACGAGGCGACCAGGCTCTCGAGCGTCCTGTCGCCCCAGTGCGCCGGAGCGCGGCGGTCGCCCGCGGCGCGGGCCGACGCGCTCACGCGGGCGGGCTCCAGGTGCTCGATCGCGACGTCGAACATCCGCCCCTCGGCGCGCAGGGTCGCGCAGAGCGGGGCCTCGGCGGCCAGCGCGCCGCCGGCCTCGGCCGCGGACGTGGGCCGCGCCTCGCGCGCGCCCAGGAACGCCGCGATCGGCCCGGCGTCGAGGGTCGCGGACATCACGACGAGGCGGAGATCGGGCCGCGCGCCGCGCTGCAGCCGCCGGAGCAGCGCCAGCGCGACGTCGCCCGCGAGGTGCCGCTCGTGGAACTCATCGAGCACCACGGCGCTGACGCCCCGGAGCTCGCGATCGACCAGGAGCCGCCGCGTCAGCACGCCCTCGGTCACGAAGCGGATCCGCGTGGCCGGGCCGGCGGCCTCTTCGAAGCGCATGGTGTAGCCGACGGTCTCGCCCACGCGCTCGCCGAGCTCTTCGGCGACGCGCCGCGCGGAGAGGCGCGCGGCCAGCCGCCGCGGCTCGAGCACCAGGATCTCGCCGCGCTCGGCGAACCCGGCGTCGAGCAGCGCGCGCGGCACGCGCGTCGTCTTGCCGGCGCCGGGCGGCGCCTCGAGCACCAGGCTCGGGTGCGCGCGCAGGGCGGCGCAGAGATCGGGGAGGATCGGATCGATCGGCAGCGGCTGCATGGCTCCGGCGCTTCCCCCGCGAACGGCGCGGGGCACCGGAGCCTAGCAACCCTTCGAGCGCGCGGACCTGTGATACTCGTCGAATCACCGTGAGCGCCTCGACCGATCCGACCCGCCTCACCGCGACCGCGCTGTCCTCGCTCCTGGCCGCGCGCGAGGTCAGCGCCGAGGAGGTCACGCGGGCGCACCTCGCGCGCATCGAGGCGCTCGACCCGCGCCTCCGCGCCTTCACCCAGGTGCTCCACGACGAGGCGCTCGCGGCCGCGCGCGGGCTCGACGACGAGCGCCGTCGCGGGGAGATCCGCGGCCCGCTCCACGGGCTGCCGATCACCGTGAAGGAGTCGCTCGACATGGCCGGCATGGCCTCGACGCTCGGCGTCGCGGCCCGCAGGGGCCACCGGGCGGCCGGCGACGCGGGCGTCACCGCGCTGCTCCGCCGGGCCGGGGCCGTGATCCTCGGGCGCACGAACGTCTCGCAGCTGCTCCTGTACAACGAGGCGCGCAACCCGCTCTTCGGCCAGACGGCGAACCCGTGGAGCCTCGATCACAGCCCGGGCGGCTCGTCCGGCGGCGAGGCCGCCGCCATCGCGGCGGGGATGTCGCCGCTCGGCATCGGCACGGACATCGGCGGCAGCATCCGCGTCCCCGCGCATTGCTGCGGGATCGCCGGCATGAAGCCCACGCTCGATCGCTGGACCAACCTGGGCAGCAACACGGCGCTGCTCGGGCAGGAGGCGATCCGCTCGCAGGTCGGGCCGATGGCGAGGAGCGCGCGCGACCTCGCGCTCGTCATGTCCGAGCTCGACCCGGTGGCCATGGCCGCGCTGGACGTGCGCGTGCCGCCGTTCCCGTTCACCGAGCCGGCGAGCGTCGAGGTGGCGCGGCTGCGCGTCGGGTTCTACTGCGACGACGGGCTCGTCCCTTCGTCGGCCGCCGTCGCCCGCGCCGTCGTGAAGGCGGCGTCGGCGCTGCGCGCGCGGGGCGCCACGGTCGTGCCGTTCACGCCGCCCGGCATCCCCGACGCGGTCTACGCGTACTTCGCCGCGCTCTCGGCGGACGGCGGCGCGACGGCGATGTCGCTCCTCCAGGGCGACGCGGCCGACGTCGACGTCTCGCTCCGCTCGCTCCGCGCGATGGCGTCGCTCCCGCCGTTCGCGCGCCGCGCCGCCGCGCGCGTCGCCGGGATCGCGGGCGAGCGGAGGCTGCAGCGCCTCCTCGAGGTCACCGGGCCGAAGTCCGTCGCCGAGCTCTGGCGCGTCACGCACGCGCTGCGCGAGGCGAGGGCCGCGATCGCGTCGGCGATGCGCGCCGAGTCGCTCGACCTGCTGGTCTGCCCGCCGTATGCCACGCCGGCGCTGCCGCACGCCGCGTCGCGCGACTTCGTCCTCACGGGCAGCGCCGCCATGCTCTGGAACCTCGCGCAGTTCCCGGCCGGCGTCGTCCCCGTGACCCGCGTGCGCGCCGGCGAGGCGCGCCGCGAGCGGCCGCGCGATCGGCTGGAGAAGCGGGCCGCCGAGGTCGACGCGAAGAGCGAGGGGCTACCCGTCGGCGTGCAGGTCGTCGGCTTGCCCTTCAGCGATCACGCGGTGCTGGCCGCGATGATCGCCATCGAGGACGAGCTCGCCGGCGAGCCGGATCGGCCCGTCACGCCCGTCTCACCGCCCCCGCTCGCCGGATGACGCGGTGAGCCCCGGGCGCCGGGTGGCGTGAGCGACACCGGGACGCGATGGCGGGGCCACGCCGCCGTTGCCCGGCGCGTCCACCGTCGACGAGAACTGAAGCCCTACAAAGCCGAAAGGTCCGCCGGAGAACCTTCTCCGCCGGACCAGTCGGGGCGAGTGGATTCGAACCACCGACCCCTTGACCCCCAGTCAAGTGCGCTAACCAGGCTGCGCTACGCCCCGAGCCACTCCGCCGCCTCGTTTCGGTGCGGAGCGAGGCGCACCGTAGTCGAAGCCTTGGGAATTGCAAGGACATCGCATCGCGGATCGAAGACTCGCTCCGGATGGGGCGTCCGGCGCTGTCCGGAGCCGGGCGCGCACCGCGGGCGGCCCAGCGAGAACGCACCGCTTTCAGCGCGAACGCGCGGGCGCGCGGTCGTTCAGCGCGAACGCGGTCGTTCAGCGCGAACGCGCGGGCGCGCGCTCTGGGCGGCGCGGCGGGACGGCGCGGAGCGCGGCCACGAGGCTCTCCGCGGTGCCTTCCGCGACGAGGATCCCGTCGTCGGCCCTGGCCCACGCGACCACGTCGCCCGCGTCGCACGCGATGACGGGCACGCCGAGCGCGCGCGCCTCGCGGATCACCGTGGGGGCGGCCTCGTGCGATGACGGGTGCAGCAGCACGTCGGCCGCGCCGATCCACGCGAGCGCCTCGCTCCGCGGGAGCGTGCCCGTGAAGCGCACTGCCGCGCCATCTGCGCCGCGCGAGCTCGCCGCGGCACGCGAGGCGCTCGCACGCGCGAGGCGCTCGAGCGGGGCGCGCTCCGGGCCGTCGCCGACGATGACGAGCCGGAGCCCGGCGCCCGCCGCGCGCGCCGCCTCGATCGCGAGCTCGACCCGCTTCGTCGGGATCAGCCGGCACGCCACGACGGCGAGGCGATCGCCCGGGCGCTGGACGAGCTCGCTCCGGAGCGCCGCCGCGCGCTCGGCGACGGACGGCAGATCGATCGCGGGCGGCGCGACGCGCGAGGCGGAGGCGAGCGCGCGCGCCTGCTCCGGGGCGAGCGCGGCCGCGAGGGCGTCGCGCAGCGCGCGCGCGGCGAAGACGAAGCGCGCGTCGCGGCGGAGGAGCGCGCCCATCACCGCCGCGCGCGCGGCGCGCGGAGCGCCGAGCAGGAGCCGCACGTCGGCGCCGTGCGCGTGCACCTCGAGCGGCGCGCGCGGCAGGGCGAGCAGGAGCGGCCACGCGCACGGGACGATCCAGTGCGCCACCGCGCGGTCGACCTGCCCGAGCCGGCGCAGCCGCTGGAGCGCGGCGGCCGCGAACGGACCCGCGGAGAGCAGCCGGAGCGGCGCCTCGCGCGCGCGCGCCACGGCGCCCGGCCACGCGAACAGCGCGCCCCCGCCTGCCCGATGGACGACGAGATCGCCGTCCCGTGAGGGTGGGTCGAGGACCGAGCCCCCGGCCGCGATCACGTGGACCTCGGCGCCGCCGCGCGCGAGCGCCTGCGCCGACGAGCGCACGAAATGGCCCGAAGGATCCTCGTCGCTGATCGGATAGGACGTCGTGAGCACGACGGCGCGCATCGGGACCTCTGGAGCGGGGGCGCCGCGGGCGCCGCCGTGGCACCGGCACGCGCAACCCGGGGGCGCGTCGCGCCGCCGAGGCGGCTCTGGGACGAAGACAAAAATGACAAGACGCAGAGCACACCGCGGAGGCTTGGTTCAAGCGTCCGCGCGCGTCTTCTGCGTCTTGGCGGGTGCCGTCGCGCGAGGGACCGTCGCGCTAGGCGACCATGTCCATCTTGGACCGCTTCCGGCGGCGGCGAGCGGCCTCGGAGGCCTTCTTCCGCCGCTTCACGGACGGCTTCATGTAGTGCCGGCGCCGCTTCAGCTCGCGGAGGATCCCCTCGGCGGCCATCTTCCTCTTGAGGTGTTTGATGGCGCGCTCGATGCCCTTGTCGCCCACGGCGACCTCGAGCGGTTTGCACTGAATGGCGTCGGTCGGCATGTCTTGCAGCGTCCTCTTTTGCTGGAAAAAAACTTGCCCCGTTGGCGGGCGAAAATGCAAGCCGGCGGGGGGCCGGCGGCGCGGGGCGCGCACTATGACAGAGGCTCTCCGGCCTCGCAAGAGCCAACCCCGGCCGCACCGCGCGCGACGCCGCGGCGCGTCGTCTAGGCTCGACCAGCCTGGACGCGGCAGATCTGCCTGATCCGCCCCGGATTTGCCAGGCTCATCTGCCGTGATTGTTAGGACTTGCAACTGAGAAACTTTCTAAGTATCACTCTCGCCGTGGCCGCCTCGCGAACACCTGCCGCCAAGGGGCCTGCGCCCCGCGACGCCCAGGGGCGCGGAGTCGGCTTCGATCGCGAGGGGATCGAGGAGGATGCGCGGGTCGCGTCGATGCTGGCCTGCGTGCGCTCCTCGGGGCTCAAGCTGACGCCGCAGCGCCTGGCGATCGTGCGCGAGCTCGCGGCCGATCCGACGCACCCGACCGCGCAGGAGCTGTTCGAGCGGCTCCGGCCGGCGCTGCCGACGATGAGCTTCGCCACCGTTTACAACACGCTGGACGCGCTGGCGTCGGCGGGGCTGTGCGTCGCGCTGTCGCTGTCGCCCGGCGCCTCGCGCTTCGATCCGAACATGGCGGCGCACCATCACGCGGTCTGCGATCGCTGCGGGCTCGTCCGCGACGTGCCGTGCGAGCCCTCGGGCGAGCGCCCGGACGAGGTCGCCCCCGCGCCGCTCGCGGCCGCGCCCGGCTTCGAGGTTCGCGCCGTGGAGCGGATCTACCGGGGGCTCTGCGCGGCCTGCGCGAAGGCCGGGCAGGAAGACGAGGGCGCGCAGGCAGCGGCACGCGACGTCGGGCGCAGCGAGGAACACAGTCGACTCCGCCCCGCAGGGGCTCGACGGGCGCAGCGCCCCGAACGTGGCTAGCGGAGCCTCCGCGCCGCCGAGCCGACCTGCGCGGGCATCAGGGATCCATCGTCCCAGCCGTTCAACCAAGGAGAGCGAACACCATGACCACCAAGCAGCTTACGGGCACGAAGACGCACCAGAACCTGAAGGACGCGTTCGCCGGGGAGTCGCAGGCCAACCGCCGCTACCTGTACTTCGCAAAGGTCGCCGACGTCGAAGGTCGCCCCGACGTCGCGGGTCTCTTCAAGGACACGGCGGACGGCGAGACGGGCCACGCGCACGGCCACCTCGACTACCTCCGGCAGGCCGGCGACCCGGCGACGGGCCTGCCGATCGGCAGCACGGAGAAGAACCTGAAGGCCGCCGTCGCCGGCGAGACCCACGAGTACGAGACGATGTACCCGGGCTTCGCGAAGGAGGCCCGCGAGGAGGGCTTCGACGACATCGCCGAGTGGTTCGAGACGCTCGCCAAGGCCGAGAAGTCGCACGCCGGGCGCTTCCAGAAGGCGCTGCAGTCGCTCGACTTCTGATCTCGACCGATGCGTGAGCGCGAGCGCCCCGGATCGCGCCGAGCCGCCAGCGGCTCGATTCGGGGCGCGCGCGCCGCCGCTGCAAGCGCGGCCCGTCCGGCGCCGCGCCGCGCGGCCAGCCGCCCCTTCGCCCCGTACTCCCAAAGGATGTTGAGAGGAACCGACCCGTGAGCGTCATTCGGCGTGCACCAGACCGTCCGCCGGCGACATCGCCGAACGACGAGCGATATCTCGATCCCCGCGACCTCGAGGCCGAGCTGCGGCGGACGTTCCAGATCTGTCACGAGTGCCGCATGTGCGTCGGGTACTGCGGCTCGTTCCCCGAGCTCTTCGCCCGCGTCGACAGGGACATCGAGGCCGGCGTCGCCGAGGGCGCCGAGGCCCTCACCTACGACGACTTCAAGGCCGTCGGCGACGAGTGCTGGCAGTGCAAGCTCTGTTACATCAAGTGCCCGTACACCGCCGACGAGCACGCCTACGAGCTCCTGGACTACCCGCGCGTGCTCGCGCGCGAGCGCGCGGTGCGCGCCCAGCGGGAGGGCATCCCGCTCGTGGACAGGATCCTCGGCGAGCCGCAGGTGATCGGCGCGCTCGGCTCCGGCCCCGCCGCGCCGCTCGCGAACCTCGTACAGGCGAGCCGCCTGCTGCGCAAGGTGCAGGAGAAGGTGACGGGGATCTCGTCGGAGTTCCCGCTCCCGGAGATGGCGCGCAAGCCGTTCTCGTCGTGGTTCGCGGAGCACAGCGCCGCGGCGGACGCCGGCAAGCAAGGCTCCGTCGTGCTCTTCGCGACCTGCTACGGCGAGTACAACACGCCCGGGGTCCCCGAGGCCGCCGTCCGCGTGCTCGAGCACAACGGCTACGCGGTGCACGTGCCCGGCTGCGCGTCCCCGGACGATCCGCAGGACGCCCCGACGGACGCGCTGACGTGCTGCGGGATGCCGAACCTCGACGGCGGCGATCTCGAGGCGTTCACCGCGAAGGTGAAGCAGAACGTCGCGCTGCTGCTCCCGCACGTCCGCAAGGGCAGGAAGATCGTCGTGGTCGGCCCGACGTGCGGCTACACGATGAAGAAGGAGTGGCCCGAGTACCTGCAGACGGCGGAGGCGCGCGAGGTCGCGGCCGCGACGGTCGACATGATGGAGCTCCTCGTCCAGCTCGGGCGCGAGAAGAAGCTCAACCGCGAGTTCAAGCGGGGGCTCGGCACGATCGCGTACCACGCCGCGTGTCACCTGCGCGCCCAGAAGATCGGCTTCCCCGGCGCCAGGGTGCTCGGCGTCGTGCCCGACACCGAGGTGCGCGTCGTCGAGCAGTGCTCGGCCGTGGACGGCACCTGGGGGATGAAGGCGGCGCACTACGAGACCGGCCGCAAGTACGCGTCGAAGCTGGTGCGCGGCGTCGCGGGCGCGGACGTCATCGTCAGCGACTGCACGCTCGCCGGCCTCAGGATGGTCAAGGAGAACGGCGCGAAGGTGCTGCACCCGGTCGAGGCGCTCGCCCACGCGTACGGGCTCGGGCCGACGTCGTACATCGAGCCGAAGTCGTGAGGGAGACGTACCGAGACGTAAGCGAGACGTCGAAGAGAGGAGCCGTCATGCGTCCCATCGATCGCAACGAGGTGCTCGGGATCGGCGAATACGAGGCGATCCGGGAGCGATTCCGCAACCGCATCATCGAGGAGAAGCGGCCCCGCCGCGTGCGGATCGGAGACCACCTGACCGCAGTGTTCGAGAACCGCGACTCGGTGCTGTTCCAGATCCAGGAGATGCTCCGCACCGAGCGCATCACGAGCGAGAGCGGCATCCTCCACGAGATCGAGACGTACAACGATCTCATCCCGGCGGAGGGGCAGCTCAGCCTGACGCTCTTCGTCGAGATCCCCGACCGGGCGCTGCGCGACCAGATGCTCGTCGATCTGGTCGGGCTCGAGGACACCGTGTCGCTCGACATCGACGGCGTCGCCGCCAAGGCGCGGGGCAAGCGCGACGCGGCGGTCCTGGAGGACCGCACGACGGCGGTGCACTACCTCAAGGTGGATCTCCCGCCCGAGGCGCAGGCCGCGATCAAGGCCAAGAAGGCGGCCGCCTCGCTCGTGGTCGCGCACCCGCGGTACTCGGTGAAGGCGCCGCTCGGGAGGGCGACCCTGGAGAAGCTCGCCGAGGACCTCTCCTAGCCGCGATGGTCTCCCTCGATCGCCCGATCAAGTTCGAGGACGTCGACGCCGCGAGCATCGTCTTCTTCGCGCGCTTCCTCAACTACGCGCACGAGGCGATGGAGCGGTTCTTCGCGCCGCTCGAGGGAGGCTACGCCCGGCTCATCCTCGAGCGGCGGATCGGGCTGCCGGCGGTGCGGGTCGAGGCCGACTACGCGGCGCCGGCGCGCTACGGCGAGACGCTCCGGATCGAGACGTCGGTCGTCCACCTCGGGAGGCGGAGCGCCACGTTCCGGTACCGCATGGTCCGCGCTCACGACGGCGTGCAGTCGGCCGAGCTCCGGCACACGGTGGTGACCACCGATCTCGTGCAGCTGGTCTCGGTCCCGATGCCGGACGACGTCCGGGCCCTGCTCAGCGCCCACCTCGAGATCGAGCAGGCGCCTGCCGGCGCCGGTCAACGGGCGTGAGCCCTCGGCCGGCGCGCCCGCGCGCGCGGGCGCGCAACGCGGAGGCGACGCCGCGGACCCAGCTCAAGCGGCGGGTCGAGCTGACGCTCCTCCGCGACAGGGCCCACTACGACGCGCTCGTGATGGGCGCGGTCGCGAACGCGCGCGTCTCGGTGTGGATCGCGACGGCCAACGTGAAGGAGCTGCGCGTCGAGGCGCCCATCGGATCGAGGGCGCGGGCGCGCGGCCGGTACATGTCGTTCCTCGACCTGCTCGACGCGCTCGCCGCCCGCGGGGTCGAGCTGCGCCTGCTACACGCCGGCGTCCCGTCGCGCGCCTTCCGCGCCGAGCTCCGCCGCCGGCCCCGGCCGCCGATCGAGATGCGGCGCTGCCCGCGGGTCCACCTGAAGATGATCGCCGTCGACGGAGCGCTCCTGTACCTCGGCTCCGCGAACCTCACCGGCGCCGGGCTCGGGGCGAAGGGCGAGGGGCGGCGGAACTTCGAGGCGGGCGTGCTCACGGACGACGACCTCCTGCTCGACGAGATGCAGGCGACGTTCGAGGCCATCTGGACGGGCGCCGAGTGCAAGGGCTGCCGGCTCCGGCCGCTTTGCCCCGCGCCGCTCGATGAGCTCGAAAAATCCCGTTGCGCTGGCGGCCGCGATGACCGATGAGCAGCGCATGAACATCGCGGCGCTGGACCCTGCCGATCTGGATCGTGTCGCTGTCGCTGCGCTCGCGCGCATCGACAGCGGGATGTTGCTCGGGCTCGGCTCCGGGCGCACGGCCGAGGCGTTCATCCGGCGCCTCGGGGAGCGCGTCCGCGGCGGCCTCCAGATCCAGGGCGTCGCCACGTCGGAGCGCTCGGCGGCGCTCGCCCGCCGCGAGAACATCCCGATCTTGCCGTTCGAGGAGGTCGAGCGCCTCGACGTCGCCGTCGACGGCGCCGACGAGGTGGCGCCCGATCTCGGCCTCATCAAGGGCCTCGGCGGCGCGCTCCTCCGCGAGCGCGTGGTGGCCTACGAGGCCGCGCAGTTCATCATCCTCGTCACCCCCGAGAAGCTCGTCGAGAAGCTCGGCTCACGCGTCCCCGTCCCGATCGAGGTGGTGCCCTTCGCGAGCGCGTCCGCCGCGCGGCACCTGGCGGCGCTCGGGGGCAAACCGGCGATCCGCAAGAACGCGGACGGGTATCCCTACCAGACCGACAACCACAACTGGATCCTCGACACGGCGTTCGGCCCGATCGACGCCCCGGCGGCGCTCGACGCGCGCATCCGCAAGATCCCCGGGGTCATGGACACGGGCCTGTTCCTCGACATGGCGACGCTCGTGCTGGTGGCCGAGACGGGCGCGGTCCGCGAGCTCCGCCGGCAGCGCTAGCTCGTCGGCAGCGCCGGCCAGCCCTGCAACGTCTCCCGCGCACCGCGGGCGCGGGCTCGTGATGGACGCGGCGCTAGAACACCGATCACGCTGATCCAGCGAAAGATCAACCGGCAAGACGCCAAGAAAGGATTCTCTTCTTGGCGTCTTGCCGGTTCGAAATTCTGCGCTTTTCAGGCAGATTCAACCCGTTTGTCGCTCTAGCGCGCGTTCCGTTCCAGCCTGCGGGCCAGGTCGTCGAGCGCGAGGTTGCCCGGGGCGCCTAGGGACACACGCGCGCGGAGGCTCGCCGCCGCGTCGCCGGCGGGGAGCGCCGCGATCTCGGCCGCGACCTTCCGGTAGGCCTCGCGGAACGGGACGCCCTGCACGGCGAGCTCGACGGCGCGATCGGTCGCGAAGCACTCGGGCGTGATCGCCCGGGCCATGCGCTCGCGATCGAAGGCGAGCCCCTCGACGAGCCGCGGCAAGAGGCGCGAGGTCGCGAGCGCCTCGTCGAGGCCGCGCATCGTCGGGCCCTTCGTGAGCTGCAGATCGCGGTGGTAGCCGGACGGGAGCGCCACGAGCGACTGCACCTCGGCGAGCGCCCCCTGCACGACCGAGCACGCCGCGCGCATGAGCTCGACCACGTCGGGGTTGCGCTTCTGCGGCATGATCGACGAGCCGGTGGTGAACGCCTCCGGGAGCCGGATGAACGCGAGCTCGCTCATCGCGAACAGGCTGAGATCCCACGCCAGCCGGCGGCTCACGGCGACGACCTGCCACGCGGCCGCGAGGATCTGCGCCTCGATGATGCCGCGCGACGTCTGGGAGGCCAGCGGGTTCAGGGCCACGCCGGCGAACCCGAGCTCGCGCGCGACGCCGACGCGATCGAGCGGCAGGTTCACGCCGAAGCCGGCGGCGCCGCCGAGCGGGCACCGGTCGACGAGCGCCCGCGTCGCGCGGAGGACGTCGACCGCGTCGGCGAGCCCCTCGACGAACGAGGCGGCCCAGTAGCCGACGGACGACGGCACCGCCCGCTGCAGGTGCGTGTATCCGGGCATCGGCGTGTCCGCCTCGCGCCGGGCGAGATCGAGCAGCGCGCGGGCGCCGGCCGTCGCGTGCTCGGCGAGCTCGTCCAGGGCGTCGCGCTCGTAGAGGCGCATCGCGACGAGCACCTGGTCGTTGCGGCTCCGGCCGGTGTGCACCTTCTTGCCCGCGTCGCCGATGCGGGCCACCAGCGCCGCCTCGATCGCGCTGTGGCCGTCCTCGTCGTCCTCGGTGAGCCGCAGCTCGCCGGCCTCGTTCTGCGCCGTCAGCACCTCGAGCTCGCGGACGAGCGCGTCGCGCTCCGTCTCGGTGAGCACGCCGATCCGCGCGAGCCCGCGGACGTGCGCGATCGTGGCCCGCAGGTCGTAGGCGAGCAGGCGCTGATCGAGCTGCCAGTCGTCGCGCGAGGTGTACCGCAGCATTTGGGCGTCGGTCGCGCCCCCTTTGTCCCAGAGTCGTACGCTCATTCAGCTCCCTAGGCTCTCGTCCACGAGAGCACGGATCTCCGCAAGCTTCTTCGCCTTGCCCTCATCCAACGATCGCGGCCTCGCCGCGCCGGCGGCGGGCGCGAGCTCTCGCTCGAGCTCGCGCAGATCGTCCTCCGCCGTCCGTGCCGGCCGGCGCTTGCCGAGGCCGAGCGCGCGGGCCAGCCAGCTCCTCGACTCGCCGATCGCGTAGTCGTCCGCGGCGATCCGGTCCGGGGCGGCGCGCAGCATGCGGACGAGCGCGATGTTGGAGCTCGCCCAGACCGCCGACTCGTCGAAGTGGGCGCGCGGCGTCACGTCGAGGTGCCGCGCGGCGGCCCGGTCGGGCACCTCGTGCAGCCGGCAGTAGACGGCGAGCGCGAGCGCGAGCTCGTCGACCGGCATCTTCGTCGCCGAGTGCACCTGCACGCCGCCGCAGCCCTTCGCGTACAGGTACGAGCCGTTCGTCACGAGGACGCCGAAGCCGAGCAGCACGGCGGCGAGATCCACGGCAGGATCGCGGTCCGGCGGCACGAGCGCCTCGAAGGCGCCGGCCTCGCTCAGGAACATGAACGACACGGCGCGCACGAACGCCGTGGTGAGCACCGTCGGGTTGCGGAGCTCGCCCGCGGAGAGGGCGACCCGGTAGCCGCCGTCGTCGCGCCGGGCGACCCGCTCGAGCTTCGTGTCGAGCGCCATCCCGCCGCACGCGCCGCTCGAGCAGCTCACGGTGCTCGCCTGCCCCTCCGGCGTGACCACCGCCAGATCCACCGGCAGATCCTGGAGCCCCGCGTGCTCTTGCACCCGCAGCATCAGGGCGGCCACCGTCTTCGGCGAGCCGTCGTAGGGGTCGGGGAAGAACTCGGCCGTCGGCTGCACCAGCCCGCGCACCGGCTCAGCGCCGTGCTGGAGGAGCGTGGAGGATGTGCGAAGGATCCAGCGGATTTGCGATTCGTCCGGGAGGTCCATACGGCTACTTTATGCCACGGCCGGGCGCCGGTCGCGCGGTCGCTGCAAGAGGGCGGGGGCCGGCGGCCGCAATCTGCGCCGGTGCGAAGCTCCAGACGCGATTTTTGTCGATTTTTTGTCCATGCCACTTCCTTTTCGACGGCGGTCAGCGACCGCGTAAAGTTGTGCTCCCATGACGGAAGAGGCGAAGGACATCTCCGAGAGGAAAGCGGATCACATCGAGCTCTGCGCGACGGGGGATGTCGGGTTTCGAGCCAAGACCACGCTCCTGGAGCAGGTCGAGCTGATCCACGACGCGCTGCCAGAGCTCTCCCTCGACGCGATCGACACCTCGGTGCTGCTGCTCGGCAAGCGGCTCCGCGCGCCGCTCCTCATCGCGGCCATGACCGGCGGGACCGAGCGCGCGCAGGCGATCAACCGGGAGCTGTCGCAGATCGCCGAGGAGCGCGGGTACGGCTTCGGCCTCGGGAGCCAGCGGGCGATGCTCAACGGCGACGCCTCCGCCTCGTACGAGGTCCGCGAGCGCGCCCCGACGACCCTCGTCCTCGGGAACATCGGCGCCGTGCAGGCGCGGTCGCTGTCGACCGAGGCGGTCGCCGAGCTCGTGGCGCAGGTCGGCGCCGACGCGCTCTGCATCCACATGAACCCCGCGATGGAGCTGGTCCAGCCGGGCGGCGATCGCGATTTCGCCGGCGCGCTGGACGCGATGAGCCGGCTGGCGAACGGCCTCAGCGTGCCGGTCGTCGCGAAGGAGACCGGCTGCGGGATCGGCCCGGGGACCGCCTACCGCCTGATCCGGGCCGGCGTCCGGAACATCGACGTCTCCGGCGCCGGGGGCACGTCGTGGGTCGCGGTCGAGACGGAGCGCGCCAGCGGCGCGGCCCGCTCCCTCGGGGAGGCCCTGCGCGAGTGGGGCGTCCCGACGGCCGCCTCGGTGCTCATCGCCCGCACCATCCGTCCCCGCTTCAAGACCGTCATCGCGACCGGGGGCATCACCAGCGGCCTTGACATCGCGCGGGCGCTCGCGCTCGGCGCGCATGCGGCTGGGATCGCGCGCCCGGTGCTCCAGGCCTTCGTCTCGGGGGGACGGGAGGCCGCGCTGCGGTACCTGGAGAACATCGAGGCGGAGCTCCGGGCGGTCATGCTGCTCGTCGGGGCGCGCGACATCGCGTCGCTCCGGAAGACGCCTGTGCTGCTCGGCCGGGAGCTGCGCCAGTGGACCAAGTTGCTGAAGCAGATGGAGAAGGCGTAGTCGTGGAGGCGGGGGTGGGCGGGCCGGGCGGGCGGGGGTCCGGTCTCCGAGGTAGGGCGAGCGCGCCCGAGCCGACGTCATCGATGGCGGCCGCAGCGGCCGCCCCTTGGGGGGCGAGGGCGGGGGTGGGTCCGGGCGTCGCCGGCGGCCCGCGCTCGACGCTTCCGTCCGGTCAGCCCCGCATGATACGGTCCGAAGCTCTGGAGAACCCCGGGATAAAATGACGGAGAAAAAAGGGCGTCCGAGCGATCGTCCCCCCGAGGACCTGAAGAAGGAGCGTGATGCCTTCATTCAGCAGTTCTTCCGCAAGGGGGCGCAGCTGACCGAGGAGCTCCTCCGCGAGAACGAGCGCCTTCGTGACAAGATCACCGAGCTCGAGTCGGAGAACGGCAAGCTGCGCGCGCACCTCGCGAGCGACTCGGCCATCCGCGACCTGCTCCGCAAGATCGAGGAGCTCGAGCAGGAGAAGCGCGATCTCGTGACGCAGTCGGTGCGGATGGTGGCGGCGTCAGACCGCTTCAACAGCCGCTACTCGGAGGCGGAGGGCGAGCTCGCGAACCTGGCGAACCTGTACGTCGCGCTCTCGCAGCTGCACGCGGCGCGCAACGTGCGCCACGTCCTCCGCAACCTGAAGGAGCTCCTGGCGCAGTTCCTCGGGGCGGGCGCCTTCTCCGTGTACCTGGCGTCTCCCGATGGTAAGGAGCTCGTCTCGATCGCGAGCGAAGGCGTCGCCGTCGAGGAGATCGCGCGCATGCCGGTGACCGAAGGCGTCGTCGGCCAGGCATTCTCGAAGGGGGAAATCTTCTTCGACGAGACCAAGGACGTCTCCAAGGGGAGCATCGAGGATCCGGCGGCAGTGATCCCGCTCGACTTCAACGGGCGCACCGTGGGTGTCATCGCGATCTTCAGCACGCTCCCGCAAAAGACGGAGTTCGTGAACGTGGACACCGAGCTCTTCAAGCTCCTCGGGGCCCAGGCCGCCCCCGCCCTCATCAACGCGCGGCTCTTCACCGACGCCGGCCGGAAGGTGCCCGGCGTCCAGGCATTCCTGGACCTGGAGGACTGATCATGGCCGAGTACTCGTGTCTGATCGTTGAAGACTCGCCCATGATGCGGCAGCTCTTGGTCTTCGCGCTTGCGCGCGTGAAGAACCTCCGCGTCACCGAGGCGGATGATGGCGTCGACGGTCTCCGCAAGCTCGCCTCGACCAAGTACGACGTGATCATCACCGACATCAACATGCCCATCATGGACGGGCTCAAGCTCGTGAAGCGGGTGCGCACCGATCCGGTCCACAAGGACACCCCGATCATCATCATCACCACCGAGGGGTCTCAGGAGGATCGCCAGCGCGCGCTGCAGCTCGGCGCGAACGCGTACATCACGAAGCCGATCCAGGCGCCGCAGGTCATCGCCAAGGTCAAGGAGCTCCTCAAGATCGACTGAGGCGCGTGGCGACGCCGCGCGCCGGTGCCGCGGCGCGTGCTCGCGGCCGCGCGGAGGCGCGGCCGTCGCGGCGTTCGCGCGTGGCCGCCGCGGCGCGCGCTCGCGGCCGCGCCGGCTGACCTGCTGCGCGCCCCTCGCCGGGCCTACGGCTTCGGGCCGAACTTCAGGAGCACGCGGTTGCGGCCGGTCCGCTTCGCCTCGTAGAGCGCCTCGTCGGCCGCCGCGATGAGCTGGAGCCCGCTCTGCACCGGGACGACCGGGTGCGCCGCCACGCCGACGCTGATCGTCGTCGGCACGCGGACGCCCTCGTGCTCGAAGACCGACCCCTCGATGAGCAGGCGCAGCCGCTCGCCGAGGATGCCCGCGTTCTCGAGCGCCACCCCGCGGCACAGGATGCCGAACTCCTCGCCGCCGTAGCGCGCGAACACGTCCTCGGTCCGCACCGTGTTGCTCGCGATCTTGGCGATCCGCGCAAGGACGTAGTCGCCGGCGAGGTGCCCGAACGTGTCGTTGATCCTCTTGAAGTGATCGACGTCGAACATGAGCAGCGACAGGTGCGCGCTGTGCCGCCGGGCATACGAGACCTCGGTCTCGAGCCGATCCAGAAAGTACTTCTTGTTGAACGCCTTCGTGAGCGCGTCGCGCAGCGCGGCGTCGTACATCTGCTGCTGAAACGACTCGTCCAGGTGGTCGTGGTAGGTGAACTTGAGGATCGTCGTCGAGCCCAGGCGGATCTTGTCGCCGTCATGCAGGGCGACGCGCGTCACCTGCTCGCCGTTCACCAGCGTCCCGTTCGAGCTGTTGAGATCCTCGATCAGCACCTGGCTGTCCATCTGGAGCAGGCGGGCGTGGCGCCGCGAGATGCCGTCGTCGTTCAGCCGGATCGTCGCCCCGGAGGCCCTGCCGATCACGATCTCGGCGCCCTCGACCCGGTACATCTCGCCGACGTTCGAGCCGGCGAGCACGATGAGGTAGGCGCGATCCTTCGGCGAGCGCGCCGGGAGCTCCTTCTGGAGTTCCCCAACGTTGGCCACCCGCGTGGCCTCGAAATCATCGTCGGGGGAGTAGCTGCCCATGCTCCCCGAGGATGATCCTAAATCCTTGATATAGGTTCAAGCGGGAGGGCATGGCGCGCGCGTTGTTCCTCTCCTTGTTCCTCGCCTGGTACGATGCGTGACGAGCGCCGCGCGCAGCTCCGCGCGTGCCTTGCGCGGTGCCGCGCGGCTTCGGGGCGCTCCCCGTCGCGGCGCGCCCGTCGCTCCTGCGCTCCGGCGCGCTCAGGCCGCCCTACCGAGCGGCACCACGAGCTGCTCGACCCAGAGCTCGCCCGCCCGGAGCTCGATGAACGTCGCGTCGGCGTGCCCTGCCCCGTAGGACACGGGCCCGCTGCGCACAAGCTCGCCGGCAGGGCGCCCACCGACGCGCACCCGGTCGACGTCGCCCCGCATCGAGCACGGCGCCTCTCCCACCGAGCCGACGTTGATGATGCGCACGCCCCCCACCATCCGGTCGAACGGGACGTGGGAGCCACCACAGATCACGACATCCGCCGGGTCGTCGCCGAGGAGCGAGAGCACCTCCTCGTCCGTCATGTCGTGCGAGATCGGCTCCATCGGATCCGCGGGTGAGCCGTGGACCAGGACGAGCTCGCCGCCGTCCTCGAGCGGCAGCCGGTACGTCGGGGCGAGGCGCGCCAGCCGGGCCAGGATCAGCTCGCCGAGCTCCGTGCGCGTCTGGGCCAGGCGATCGAGCCGCGCCCGCTCGTGCTCGCTCCGCGGCCTGACCTTCTCGATGTCCAACGTCGCCAGGGCGCGATCCGATACGCCCTGTACGCAAACCGCCTTGGCCTGCGTCAGCCGGCGCCACGTCTCGAGCGGCTTCGGGCCGGGAAAGCAGAGATCTCCGGCGACCAGGAGCTGGGTGTAGCCTCGGCGCTCGGCGGTGGCCAGGACCGCCGCGAGCGCGTCGGCGTGGCCGTGGATATCCGAAACGCAGAGCAATCGCACCCGGCGAGCATAGGATCGGAGGGCGACGTCGCCAAGGCGCGAGGTGAGGGCTCCGGGCGATAAACTGGCGGTCGGGCGCTGCGGAACCGGCGTTCGCGACGCCAGGGTCTTGCTAGCCTCCCGCCATGCAACAGGTCTCGAGGCTCCTGGAGATCGCGAACGCGATCGACGAGCAACGCGTGAAGGAACGCGCGGCGCGGCTGTCGCCCCGCCTGCCGCCGGGGACGATGGCCTTCGCCATCGCGGCGCTCCTCACGGCCGCCTACCCCGCGATCGGCGCGACCATCGAGGCAAATCCGGACATCGCGGAGCGGCTCGCGGCGGAGGGGCACCAGACGGCCCGCGATCGCGCCACGTACCTGTCGCGGATCCGCGGCCGCGTCGGCGACGTCTCCGACGCCGATCGCGTCCGGCGGGAGCTCCGGCGCGTGGCGCGCGAGGAGCGGATCCGCATCGCGCTGCGCGAGCTGCTCCCGCCGTCGGCGGGGGGCGCGGACATCGACGTCACGGCGCGCGAGCTCACCGCGCTCGCCGAGGCCACGATCGAGGTCGCCCTCGCCGAGGCGGTCTCGGCCGTGACCGCGCGGTTCGGCGAGCCGCGCACCGCGACCGGCGCGCGGTCGAAGTTCGTCGTCCTCGGCATGGGGAAGCTCGGCGGCGAGGAGCTCAACGCGGGCTCCGACGTGGACCTGATCTACCTCTACGACACCGACGAAGGGCAGGTGGGCCCCTCCGGCGACCGCGCCGTGTCGGTCACCCTGCACGACTTCTGGACCCGCGTCGCGCGCCGGCTCACGGCGACGCTCGAGGAGGTCACCGAGGACGGGTTCGTGTGGCGCGTGGATCTCCGGCTCCGCCCCGAGGGGCGGAGTGGCCCGCTCGTCAACTCGCTGGCCGCCGCCGAGCGCTACTACGAGTCGTTCGGCCGGCTCTGGGAGCGCGCCGCGCTGCTCCGCGCCCGCGAGATCGCCGGCGATCTCGACTTCGGCGCCGAGGCGCTCGGCGTGCTCGGCCCGTTCGTGTGGCGGCGCCAGGTCGATCCGCAGCTCGCCGTCGACATGATCGAGCTCGTCGAGCGCGCCCGCGCGGAGCTCTCGCACGACGCGTCGCGCGACCTGAAGCTCGGCCCCGGCGGGATCCGCGAGGCGGAGTTCTTCGTGCAAGCCCTGCAGCTCATCTGGGGAGGGCGCGAGCCGCGGGCGCGCGCGCAGGGCATGCTCGACGGCCTGCGGCGCCTGCGCGCGCTCGGGTACGTGACCGACCGGGAGGGGCGGGAGCTCGTCGAGGGGTACCTCGCGCTCCGGCGCGCGGAGCACGCCGTCCAGTCCGCGACCGGCGTGCAGACGCACCTGCTCCCCGACAGCGAGGCGGAGATGGAGCGCCTCGCCCGGACGCTGCGCTTCGAGGACGCCGCGGCGTTCCTCGCCGACACCGAGCAGCGCCGGAGCCGGATCAAGGCCCGGCTCCTGTCGCTCCTGCCGAAGGGGAGCACCCGGCCGTCGCGGTGGATCGAGGCGATGGCCGCCCTCGACCGCGGCGATCGCGACGCCTTCGCCGACGCGCTGGCGAAGCACGCCGTGCTCGTCCTCGGCGGCGCCGGGGGAGAGCCGGAGGCCGCCGAGCTCGCCGCGCCGGCCGCCGGCGCGCCCCCGGAGCCGGGCGCGAGCGCCTCGCTCACCGCGCGGTTCCGCGACGTCGCCGACGACCTGTTCGAGCTCTCGCGCCACCCCGACGGCCTGCTCGGCGCGCGCAGCCGCGAGGCGTCGTCGTCGCTCGCGGAGACGCTGCTCGCCGCGGTCGTCGACGCCGCCGACCCGGAGCAGGCCGCGCGCTTCCTCCGGCTGTGCTTCTCCCGCATCAGGCACTCCGCCGTCTACGCGCGCATGCTCGGCGACGATCCGCGCGCGCTCCGCAGGCTGGTCGAGGCGCTCGGGTCGAGCGCGTTCATCGGCGACGCGATGGTCAGGTACCCCGAGCTCGTCGACGTCGTGCTGTTCGCGCGCGGCGCGCCGAGCGCCGGCGTGATCAGGCACACCATCGAGGAGAGCCTCAGCGAGGCCGCGCCGGACGAAGATCCGGAGGAGGCGCTCATCGCCGCGCTCCGGCGCGCGAAGGCGCGCGTCACCATCGAGGTCGGCCTCGCCGATCTGAGCGGCGAGGTCGGCACGCGCGAGGCGACGCTCGCGCTCTCGGACCTGGCCGACGCGTCGCTCGAGGCCGCGACGCGCTTCGCGCTGGGGACGCCGCCCGGGGAGCCGGTGCGGGGGCTCGCCGTGATCGCGATGGGCAAGCTCGGCGGGCGCGAGATCGGCTACGGCTCGGATCTCGATGTCTTCTTCCTGTTCGATCCGACGTGCGCGCCGTCCGGCGATCAGGGGCCCGGCTCGGACCCTGGCACCTACTACGCGCGGCGCGCGCGGCAGATCATCCGGCTCATCTCGATGTCGCACGCGGCGGGCCCGGGTTACGAGCTCGACACGCGGCTGCGCCCGTCGGGCAGCCAGGGGCTGCTCGTCACGTCCCTCGACGCGTTCGCCCGCTACCACGGCATCCGCCGCGGGGGCGGGGCGGCCCAGGCGCCCGCGGAGCCGGAGTCGTCGCCCGGGGCGCGGCACATGCGCGCGGCGATCTGGGAGCGGCTCGCGCTGATCCGGGCGCGCGCGTCGGCCGGCGATCCGGAGCTCGGGGCGGAGGCGATCGCGATCGCGCACGAGGCCGCGTACCTCCAGGCGGACGACTTCGATCGGATGGCCGAGGAGATCCACCGGCTCCGGATGCGCATGGAGCGCGAGCTCTCGCACGAGCGCCGCGGCCGGCGCGACTTCAAGCTCGGGCGAGGCGGCCTCGCGGACATCGAGTTCGCGGTGCAGCTCCTGCAGATCCGCCACGGCGCCGATCCGCGCGTCCGGACCTCCGAGACGCTCGCGGCGATCGACGCGCTCGCCTCGGCCGGATACCTCTCGGCCGCGCACGCCGAGATCTTCCGGGACGGCCACGCGTTCCTGCGCAAGCTGGAGCAGCGGATCCGCATCGTGCACGCGGACGCCTCGCAGCTGCTCCAGGAGAACGCGCCCGGGGTCCCGCTCCTCGCGCGGCGCACGGGCATCCGGGGCCGCACCGGCGCCGAGGCCGCGAAGGAGCTGCTCGCGCGCTACGGCGCCATCACCGAGCGCGTCCGCCGCGCGTACGAGGCCATCGTCGCGCGGGGCGCGGCGGCGAGCGCGGCGAGCGGCGGCGAGGCGAGCCGCGGCGAGGCGAGCGGCGACGAGGCGAGCGGCGACGAGGCGAGCCGCGACGAGGCGCGCTGATGCGCTGACGGTTGCCGTTGACCCTCGACGGGCGCGGTGGAATGCCAGGCGACCCGATGAACACCCAGAGCGAGCAGAACGCAGCCGCGGCGGCCGGGCGCCGCCTCATCACCCAGGTGTCCTCCCTCGACAGCCTCATCGGCGCGCACCCCGACGCGCTCCGGCAGATCTACCGGGCGGGGAAGCCGGCGGATCCGGCGGAGCTCGGCGACGCGCCGCGAGGGCGCCTGCTCTCCCTGCAGCCGACCGCCGGGGTTCACCTGGCGGTGCGCCCGCTCATCAGGGCGCTCGCGGCGGACTGGATGCCCTGGAAAGGGAACGAGTTCGACCACGGGGGCAACTCCGGCACGAACCTGGTCCTCGGGAGCAAGGTGTGCCGCTTCAAGGCGCAGCTCGTGCCTTCGGAGCTCGATGGCGCGCCGACGCTCGCGCTGACCTACGGCGAGAAGGCGTTCGGCAATCCCTGGCCCGTGAGCGCGCTCAAGGACGAGCTGCGGACCCCGTCGCCCGGGCTCGCGCTCGGGCCGGTGCTGCTGAAGTGGCACGAGCGGTGGCACGTCGTGCTCTGGTTCGGGCTGACGCGGGTCGATCCGCAATAACCGGCGCTCCGATCTCGATTGGACCGAGACCGCCGCCCGCGCGCGGCCTCTGCGCGGCGGCGCCGTCGCTCGAGGCGCGGTCGCGAGCAGCCGCTTTGGCGGCGCGCGCCCTCCAAAGAGGCACGCGTCGATTTTGCGCGGCATCGGGTCGCCCACCATGTCGCAGGCGCGGAGATCCGCTGTTCGATATGTCCGACGCCGCGGTGTGCGCGTCCTGCGCGGAGTAGGTAGTCAGGGGTATCAGGGCTTACCTTAATCTACTATCGCTTCATTCCTGCTCTTCGCTGGACATACTTCCCGATTTCTACGCTCTGGCCTACGATAGAGACTGGGCGGTAGCAGGGTACCTTTGCTCGCACCGCCCGGGAGGCTCGAAATGTTGACTTGGTCGGGCAAGGCGGGAGTCTTGATGGCTGCGATCGCTGTAGCGCCGGGCGTTGTCTCCGGCTGCTCCTGCGGCGATACGGGAGGCACGGCGCCCCCGGCGTCCGGCGGCGCGGGGCCTGGCGGCGCGGGCGGAGACGGCGGCGGGATCGGCACCGGCTTCGGCGGCTTCCCGGCGAATGTCGGCGGGGGCGGCCTGGGGCTGGGAGGAAACGGCGCGTGCGAGGGCCTCGAGTGCCAGCAGGTCGAATGCGAGAACGGGGCGAAGACCACGGTGAGCGGCACCGTCTACGACCCTTCGGGCAAACTGCCCCTCTATAACGTGATTGTCTACGTCCCCAACGAGCCGCTCGACCCCCTCACCGACGGCGCGACCTGCGATCAATGCAGCGCGACGCTCTCGGGCTCGCCCATCGTGACGGCGCTGACCGATACGAAAGGGAGCTTCGTCCTGGAGGACGTGCCGGTCGGCGAGGACATCCCGCTCGTCGTCCAGGTGGGCAAGTGGCGGCGCGAGATCACGCTCCCGGCGGTCGAGAAGTGCAAGGACACCCCGACCGAGGCGGGGACCATCCGGCTGCCGCGCAACCAGGCGGAGGGGCACATCCCCAAGATCGCCCTCACCACGGGCGGCGCCGATCCGCTCGAGTGCCTGCTGCACAAGCTCGGGATCGACGAGAGCGAGTTCACGCCGGAGACCGGGACGGGGCGGGTCCACCTGTTCGCCGGCCGCGGCGACGCGGGGCACCCCGTGACGACGCGGTATGCGGACGGCCTCAATCAAGGCGTGGAGTTCACGTCGGCCACGAGCCTCTGGGGGACCGTCGACACCCTGCGCCAGTACGACATGGTGATCCTCGCCTGCGAGGGCGATCCCTACGCCGCGGACAAGCCGGAGACGGCGCGCCAGGCGTTGTTCGATTACACCTCGCTCGGCGGGCGCGTGTTCGCCTCCCACTGGCACAACTACTGGCTGAAGCGGGGGCCGGATCCGTTCCCGGACACGGCGGTCTGGGACAACTTCAACGAGGACCCGGTGAGCCCCCTCACGGCGCTCGTGGACACCACGCTTCCGAAGGGGCAAGCCCTGGCGGACTGGCTCGTCAACGTCGGCGCCTCGACCGAGCACGGCGAGATCGTGATCAACGGGGCGCAGCACACGGTGAACGACGTGGCCGAGGGCATCTCGACCCGGTGGATCTATTACAACGAGCCGGAGCCGGCAGGGGTCCAGTACTTCACGTTCAACACGCCCATCGGCGTCGACGAAGATCAACAGTGCGGACGCCTGGTGTTCACAGACATCCATGTCTCCGCGGGAGACCTCACGGGCCCGCCCTTCCCGGAGGGGTGTTCCACGGACGAGCTGACCCCGCAGGAGAAGGCGCTGCTCTTCATGCTGTTCGACCTGTCGTCGTGCATCGTGCCCGACGACGAGGTGCCGCAGGTCCCCATCCCCCACTGACGCGCTCCTGCCGATCCCGCCCGCCCGCTGTCGTCCGCTGCGCGGCCCCGGAGCCCTCTGCCGGGGCCGAGCGCCGGACATCGGCGTTCTCCTGACGAGCGTCGTATCCCTCCCGAGCTGCCCGCAAACGATGCTCGGCCGTGCGCGGGGATCGGTCACCCCCGCGCGCCGCCGCGCGCCGCCGCGCGCCGCCGCGCGCCGCCGCGCGTCGGCATGTCCTCGGGGCGCGCCGCAGCGGCCCTCCGGAGCCCCCTGCTGCGCTCCGCTGCCGACGCGCGAGGCCCGCGCGCCTCGTCGCGTCGGTCCTCGCATTGCGCGCGAGCGGCCAGCGGCTCACGCTGCGAGCCACTCCGCCGCTCCGCTCCCGCGCCGCGCAGCGACATCGATTGAGCAGAGGAGCAGAGAAAGACGGCAAGGAAAACGACAGCAGAGACAAGAGGCTGTCGCGGTGGGAAGCACCACGCATCTACGGAATGTCATCCATGCATGGTCCGGGGATCCTGCTAGGATGAATCTCGGCCGCAGTGCGGCGCCACATCCCGAGCCTGGGTCGCTGGTGTTCGGCTCGCCCGAAGGAGCATTCCTACGATGGTCCAGCATCGCCCTACGCCAGCGGCTGCAGGTCGGACCATCGAGCGCGGGCCTCGCGAGGGCGGCCGCGCGCCGCGATCGATCGGGGCACCGTACGGCACCGGGCGCACGGAGGCGCTTCCGCCGCAGGGCGAGATGGGGGGTATGTGCGGAGCGATGGAGGACGATGAAGTTCAGGTCTGTCCTGCGTCCGTGCCGCCGTCCTCGCGCCGGTACCTCATCGGCCGGCGCGGGGACGCGGGCTGCCCGCTCTGCGCGAGGCGCGCGCGGGGCGGGGCGACCCTCCCGGGCCTCGGCGGGACGTCGTACCACTTCCTGACCGCCACCTGGGTCGTCCTCATGGTCGGCGATCCGGCGTCGTCGCAGTCCTGATCGGCACCGCGGGATGGGGCAGCCCAGTCCCGCCGAGATGGGCAACCTGGGCGGGCACCCCCACGCTTGCCGCTGGCGGCGCCGCAGAAGATCGAACCGCCAAGGGCGCCAAGGACGCCAACGTGTTGAGATTTCTTGGCGTCCTTGGCGCCATGGCGGTTCCCCCAATGCCGCGCTTTCGGCCAAAGGACCGCACTGCCCGAGAGAGCCATGGGCGGGCATCGCTCGGCGTGGCGCCCTGTCGGGTCGGTAGCCCCCGGCGAGGGCCGCCGGATGGGCAGCCCCGCGCGGGCATCGCCGTGGATGGGAACAACGCGGGCGGGCGCTCCGCGGAGAGCGGCGCGCCCGTCGTCGAGGCTCAGCTGGCCTGGGTCCGCCGTCCGGCGGTCGCGCGCTTCTGGCCGGCCCGCTGCGCGCGCGGCTGCGCCGCCCTCGTGCGCCGCGCGCCGCCGCGCCCGGCGGACGGCGTCTGCCTCGCCGCGCCGCCACGCTGCGGCGCGGCCCGCTTGGCCCCTGCCGCCTTGCGCGCCGTCTTCTGCCCGCCGGCCGCCGCCGGCCCGGCCGCGCCCCGGCCGCGCCCCGCCGTACCGCCGGCGGCGGCCCGCTTCCGCGTCGTGGCCGCCTTCTTGGCGGCGGCGCTCCGCGGCCGGCCCATCTGGCCGGCGGCCGTCTTCCTCGCCGCGCTGCCGGCCCGCTGCTTCGTCCCGGCCTTCGCCCCCGCCGAGGTGCTCCGCGTCGTGCCCGGCCGCGCGGCGGCGCCTGCGCCCGCCTTGCGCGACCCCTTCCTGGCCTGGGTCGCGCGCCGGGTCGGGCTCGCCGCCTTCGCGCCGCCGGCCGCGGCCCTGGTCCGCCTGCCCGACGCCGTCCGACCGGCCTCGCCCTGGGACGTCGCAGGCGAAGCCTGCTCGCGCTCGCCGCTCCCGACCCGCTTTCTCTGCTTGGACGTATCCTTTGCTGTCTCGCCTCTCGGCATAGAGCCCTCCCCCGAGCTCTCTCGACATGAGCTCGCTCGTGGACTCATGGTGCCACAGCCTTTCCTCTTTCCCGGTCGGAAAGTCGGCGGGAAGGACCGGAATCGAAATCAGGATCCGCTGTAGCCCACCCCGGCGGAGGCGCCTATTGCGCGTCAGGACCGCGGCAGATCGGCGCCGCAAATCCGCTCGAAAGCGCTCAGAAATCCCAGTCGAAGCCGACGCGGGCGCCGCCCTTGAGGTTCCACTGCGCGGGGCGCCGGTGGGTCTCGATCACGTGCTCGACCGCGAGGCCCAGGCCGGCCCACGGCATGATGCCCCGCATCCGCAGCGAGGAGACGCCGACCAGCGCGCCGGCGCGCAGCCCCGGGCTCACGCGGAGGTCGTCCTGGGTGAAGTACGCGAGCGACGCGAGCTCGCCTTCGTAGTGCCACGTGCGGGCGTGGTACCGCAGCACCATCGGCAGCGCGGCGACGAAGCTGATGGGGAAGCGGGTCTTCGTCTCGGTCTGCTCGAGCTGCGCCGTGCCGCCGAACTCGCCGCCGGCCAGGAACGTCCAGCGCTCGTCGATCCCGCGGCCGAGCAGCAGCCGCGCCGAGCCGCCGGCGCCGGGGAGGACCCGGCCGCCGGCGCCCTCGAGCACCGCGATGCCGCCCCCCTCCACGTTGAGCGTGGTCCGGTAAGCGTCGGTCTCGCGCCCCCGGAAGGCCGGCGAGGGGCGGAGCCAGAACGGGCACTCGGCCGGCGCGTCGCCGGCGCCGCTCGCGCGGCGCATCGCCTCGGCGAGGAGCGCGCGCACCCGCGTCGCGAACAGGAGATCCGCGACCTCGTCGAGGTCTCCTCCGCGGCGCCGGAACGCCTCCTCGACGGGACCGCCGAGCTCGACGATCCGGCGGTCGAGCGCCGCGAGCGCGGCGGCGCGCGTCTCCGCCGTCGCCGAGCACACGCTCATCAGCGCCGGCGACATGATCTCGTCGATCTCGTACCGGTCGATCGTCCAGCCGAGCGACTGTTGCACCTCGACCATCTTCTCGAGATCGGCGAGCAGGCCGACCACCGCGAGATCGCGCGGCGCGGCCTCGGCGACGGGCGCGGCGATGAGGGACGTCGCGAGCAGCGCGGCGGCGACGCGCGCCGCGAGCCGCGCGGCGGCGACGCGCGCCGCGAGCCGCGCGGCGACCGCCGCGCCCCGCGCCAGCGCGGACATCCTTCCCAGCGCGCCCCGCACGATCGCCCCGCGCATCATCGCGTCAGAAGCAGGTGCCGCCGCCGCAGCTCCTGCCCACGCAGAGCAGCAGCCGGAACGTCTCCGGGCTGTTCATGCACTCGAACCCGCAGACCGCGGAGTCGTTCCCCTCGTCGAGGCAGCCGAAGAAGCACGCCACGTCCTCGGCGCACGCGGCGCTGGTGAGGCACTGGTTGAGCTGCGCGCAGCAGCCTTCGGCCACGCAGCTCCCGCACTCGGACCCGTCCGACGGGCACGCGGGCCCGCCGCAGAGGCCGTTCTGGCAGTTGTCGTTGCAGCACTCGCCCGAGTCCGCGCAGGGCTGGCCGTCGGGCCTGCACTCGGTCACGCACCCGAGCGCCGGATCGCAGGCGCCGCTGCAGCAGCTCTCCGCCGAGCCGCAGCTCGCCCCGTTCGGCAGGCAGCCGACGCAGGCGCCCTCGAAGCAGCTCCCGCTGCAGCACGAGGCGTCGGCCGCGCACCCGCCGCCCTCCGGCGTGCACGGGGTCCGGCAGACGCCGTCCTCGCACGCGCCGCTGCAGCACGCCGCGTCGGACGCGCAGCGGCCGCCGTCTTCGGCGCACTCGCCGCAGGTCAGCCCGCAGAGCCCGGTCACCTCGCCGACGCAGATCTCGTCCCAGCTGGCGTCGCAGCAGAACGAGTCGAACCGGCAGATCTCCGCCACGCAGCCGCCGCACTCCGCCGCGAGCGGCGCGCCGATCGCGCAGGGCCCGTGCGAGCAGGACACGCCCCCGCAGACGCCCTCGTCACAGACGCCGGAGCAGCACGCGTCGGCCGAGCCGCACATCTCCCCGTCCGGGCTGCATCCGCCGCAGACGCCCGCGTTGCAGCGCCCGGAACAGCAGTCCGCGCCCGTGTTGCAGCCGAAGCCGTCGGGCGAGCACGCGAGGCCGCAGGCGCCGCCGCGGCAGACGCCGCTGCAGCACGCGTCGCCGCCTTCGCAGAGCGCGCCGTTCGGGATGCACGGCGCGCGGCAGGCGCCCTCCTCGCAGCGGAGCGAGCAGCACTGCCCCGCGAAGCTGCACGCGCTCCCGCTCGGGAAGCAGCCCTGCCCGCACGCTCCGCCCGTGCAGGCCCCGGTACAGCACTGCGCCGCGCTCTGGCACGGCGCCCCGTCGACCGAGCAGCCCTGGCCGCAGAGCCCCTCGGTGCACAGCCCGGTGCAGCAGTCGCCCGGGGCGGCGCACGGCGCGCCGTCCTGCGCGCAGCTGCCGCCGCCGCAGATCCCGCGCGCGCACGCGGCGCTGCAGCAGTCCGCCGCGCCCTCGCAGGGGAGCCCGTCCTCCCGGCACACCGGCGCGTCCGGCCGTGCGTCGGGGGCGCCCCCTGCGTCCGCGAGCTCGGGCAGGCCGACGAGCTGCTCGCGGGAGCCGCAGCCGAGGGCCAGCGCCATGAGGACCACCAAGAGAAGGATGGGCGCTCGGGAAAGCACGATCCCGAGGCTATCACGGGGGCAGTTCACGACGGGCGGGCGTGACGGTGGGGAAAGCGGCGGGGAGTCGTGCGCGAGGAGCGGGGAGGGACCGGTGGGGGGCCGATGGGGGGCCGATGGGGGGCCGATGGGGGGCCCGCGCGGCGGGGGGCGCGAACGCCGGCAGGGAGCCGTCGGGGAGGGGACGACGACGCGCGGGGGACCTCGGCGGCCCGCCGAACGTTCGGACCCGGGGCCGCTTCCGATGCTACACTCGCCAGCGTGTCGTTGAAGATCGACCAGGATCACGGGCGCTTCCGTCAGATCGTTCGCGGCCGCATCCGCGAGAACCTGCGCAAGTACATCTCGCAGGGCGAGCTCATCGGGCGAAAGGGAAAGGACCTCGTCTCGATTCCGATTCCTCAGATCGACATCCCGCGCTTCCGCTTCGGCGACAAGCAGCGCGGCGGCGTGGGGCAGGGCGACGGCAACCCCGGCGATCCCGTGGGGGGCTCGGACGACAAGCAGCCCGGACAGGGGCAGGCGGGCAGCGGCGAGGGCGACCACATCCTCGAGGTCGACGTCACGCTCGAGGAGCTCGCCGGCATCCTCGGCGAGGAGCTCGAGCTGCCCGACATCCAGGACAAGGGCAAGAGCAAGATCTCGAACGCCCACGACCGCTACTCGGGCATCCGCCGGGTCGGCCCGGAGTCGCTGCGCCACTTCAAGCGGACGTACCGCGAGGCGCTGAAGCGGATGATCTCGAGCGGGACGTTCCGCCCGACGGCGCCGGTCGTCGTCCCCATCCCGGACGACAAGCGGTACCGCTCGTGGAAGACGATCACCGAGCCCGTCGCGAACGCGGTCATCATCTACATGATGGACGTCTCCGGCTCGATGGGCGACGAGCAGAAGGAGATCGTGCGCATCGAGTCGTTCTGGCTCGATGCGTGGCTCACGCGCCAGTACAAGGGCCTGGAGTCGCGCTTCATCATCCACGACGCCATCGCCCGCGAGGTCGACCGGGACACGTTCTTCCACACGCGCGAGTCCGGCGGCACGATGATCTCGAGCGCCTACAAGCTCTGCTCTCAGATCATCGACAACGACTACCCGCCGGACGAGTGGAACATCTATCCGTTCCACTTCTCCGACGGCGACAACTGGTCGATGGACGACACCCTCTCCTGCGTGGACGTGCTCAAGACCCAGATCCTGCCGCGGGTCAACATGTTCGCCTACGGGCAGGTCGAGAGCCCGTACGGCTCGGGCCAGTTCATCAAGGATCTGAAGGAGCACTTCTCGCAGGACGACCGCGTCGTGGTGAGCGAGATCAGGGACAAGGACGCCATCGTGGGCAGCATCAAGGACTTCCTCGGGAAGGGGAAATAGGGCGGCATGAGCAAGTTCGCGCTGAACACCGCGCTCCCCCGGTACCTGCGCACCGAGAAGGAGCGCATCGAGAAGATCGCCAGGGACTACGGGCTCGACTTCTTCCCTGTCGTCTTCGAGATGCTGACGTACGACCAGATGAACGAGATCGCCGCGTACGGCGGCTTCCCGAGCCGCTACCCGCACTGGCGGTTCGGCATGGAGTACGAGCAGCTCTCGAAGAGCTACGAGTACGGCCTCTCGAAGATCTACGAGATGGTCATCAACAACAACCCCTCGTACGCCTACCTGCTCGAGGGCAACTCGCTCACGGACCAGAAGCTCGTGATGGCGCACGTGTTCGGGCACGTCGACTTCTTCAAGAACAACTTCTGCTTCCGGTCCACCGACCTCGACCAGCGCGGCCCGATCCTCGACCCCGTGCGCAGGAGCGACTCCTACGACCCGGACCGCAAGTGGATCGACAAGATGGCGAACCACGGCGCCCGCGTGTCGCGCCACATCGAGCGCTACGGCATCAACAAGGTCGAGGCGTTCGTCGACCACTGCCTCTCGCTCGAGAACCTCATCGACCCGTGGGCCCCGTTCACCGGCCGCCCGGCGCCCAAGGAGGAAGAGGAGCCCACGGACGAGCCGATGGACACGTACAAGCTCCGGGCCAAGGAGTACATGGACTCCTTCATCAACCCGGAGGAGATCCTCGCGGCGCAGAAGAAGAAGCGGCAGGAGCAGAAGAAGCCGGAGCGCAAGGTGCCGGAGCGCCCGGAGCGCGACGTGCTCAAATTCCTGCTCGACCACGCGCCGCTCGATCGGTGGGAGCGCGACGTGCTCGAGATCATCCGCGAGGAGGCCTACTACTTCGTGCCGCAGCGCCAGACGAAGATCATGAACGAGGGCTGGGCCTCGTACTGGCACTCGAAGATGATGACCGAGAAGGTCCTCGATGCGTCGGAGATCATCGACTACGCCGAGAACAACGCCGGTGTCATGGCGACGGCGCCGGGGCGGTTCAACCCCTACAAGGTCGGCGTGGAGCTCTATCGCTACATCGAGGATCGGTGGAACAAGGGCCGCTTCGGCCGCGAGTGGGAGGAGTGCACCGACCTCGACGCGAAGCGCACCTGGGACATGCGGCTCGGCCTCGGCCGCGAGAAGATCTTCCAGGTGCGCGCGCTCTACAACGACGTGACCTTCATCGACGAGTTCCTGACGCCGGAGTTCGTGATCGACCAGAAGATGTACACGTTCGGCTTCTCCGGCCGGAACGACCGGTTCGAGATCGAGAGCCGCGAGTTCAAGGAGGTGAAGGAGAAGCTCCTCTTCCAGCTCACGAACTTCGGCGATCCCTACATCCGCGTCGTCGACGCCAACTACGGCAACCGCGGGGAGCTCCTGCTCGAGCACGTGCACGGCGGCTTCGACCTGCGCGCCGACTACGCGCGCGAGACGCTCGTGGCGCTCGTCCGCTGCTGGAAGCGGCCGGTCGGCGTGGCGACGAAGATGGATAACAAGCCTGTGCTGCTCCGGTACGACGGCAAGGAGCACGCGATGACCCCGTACAAGCTGTGAGCCCCTGCGGATCGATCCGCGGGCTCGCGGTCCTCGTCGCGCTCGCCGGCTGCGCGGGCGCGCCGGCGGACGCGCCCGCGCGATCGGCCCCGCGAGCGCCGCTCGCGATGCCGCCCGCGCCCGCCGCGCCTCCCGCGGCGAGCGGGGCGGCGGCGAGCGGGGCGGCCGCGGGCGCGGCGGAGCCCCGGGCGACCGGCTCGGGCGTCCCGCTCGACGCGCCGTCCACCAGCGAGGACGCGCCGGCGAGCCCTCCGCCGCGCGTCGCGCGCGGCACCGGCACGCCGGCGGACAGGAAGCTCGAGGAGGGCGACGCCGCCTACGCGAGCGGCGATTTCGCCGCCGCGGAGAGGGCCTATCGCGCGGCCGCGCTGCTCGACAGGAGAGACCCCGCGGCGATCGTGGGGACCCAGCGCGCGGCGATCGCCAGGGCGGGGGTGTCCTCCGAGTACAACGGGGCGCCGGGCGACAAGACGCTCCTCGCCGCGATTCCCGAGCTCAAGCGCGCGGTGAAGCTCGATCCGGAGCACGCGCCGGCGCACCTCGAGCTCGGCCGCGCCCTCCTCGTCCTCGGCCGCGCCGACGCGGCGCTCGTCGAGCTCGCGCGGGCCGCGGAGCTCGCCCCGAGCGACGCCGAGGCCCGCTCCGCCCTCGGCGTCGCGCACCTCGCGCTCGGCCACCTGCAGGACGCCGTCCGCGAGCTCGCGCGATCCGCCGAGCTCGCCCCCGGCGACGCCGAGCGGCAGGCGAACCTCGGGACGGCGCTGCTCGCGGCGGGGAAGACGGCCGACGCGATCCGCGCTTACGAGCGCGCCGCGAGGCTCTCGCCGGCCGACGCGCGGCTGCAAAACGATCTCGGGACGGCGCTGCTCGCCGCGAACGATCCGGCGCGCGCCGTGCCGTACCTCGAGGCGGCCGTGGCCCGCGACCCGGCGCGCGCCACGTACCGATCGAACCTCGGGTATGCGTACCACCTCCGCGGCGACCTGCCCAAGGCGACCGCGCTCTACCGCGAGGCGCTGCGGCTCGACGACAAGCTCGGCAGCGCGTGGATCAACCTGGGCAACGCGCTCGCGCAGTCCGGCCAGCTGAAGGAAGCGCGCGCGGCGTACGAGAAGGCGCGCGCGGTGGACCCCGCCGATCCGCGGGTGAAGGCCGTGATGGACGAGCTCGACGCGATCGAGCGGCGCGGCGCCGCGCCGCGGTGACAGCCGTGAATCCGGCGCTGCCGCCCGGGCGCGTGTCAAGCGCAATCGTCGCTCGGAGCGACGCCCCGCCGACGCCCCGCCCGACGACAACCTCCAGCGCTCGGCGCCGTGGGCGGAGAGAGCGAGTTGGCGGGCCAAGCGAGCTCACGCGGCGCGCGGGCCCACGGCCGCGCGCTCGCGGGCGCCGGGCCCGGGAGCGCGCGCCCGCTGCGTACGTCGCTGTGAAATCACCCGCCGGAGAGGGCCACTCGCCCCCGCGCGCCGCGCCCGCCTGCACTGGGTAGGTCGCCCCACCGAGCTCCGCACAGTTCCGTAGCGACTCGCGACCACACGCCATGAGTGATCTCGGCAGTGGCGGGCGTGGCATGAAAGTGTTGACAGGACCGACGCGCTTTCGATTACCTCCCTTGAAGGTGTTCTCGAGGGCTTCGACGGTCGCAGGCGCCGCCTGCCAGGGTCCGCGGGCGACGCGCGGCGCGGCGAATTCTCCGTCGTCGCTGCACGGCGCGCGCGCGCCGATCTGTGGACAACTCGGCCGGCGAACGCCCGCGCCGCGGGCCGGCCACCTGGCGTCGCGCCCGAGCAACAGCGCACGTCGCGGTCCGGACCTCGGCGGGCGCACGCGAAGAACACCTTTCTCCACCTGCGCGGAATATCAGCAACGAATAAATGTGATCTGTACCACATTATCGTTTCGATCCTGTGGCAATCCGGGCACCTCCAAGGCAGTCCTCGTCAGCGCTGTGCTCGTCCGAGTCCACCATGGCGACCTCGAGCGGGAGCGCGACGCACTCGACGCGGCACCCAGACTCCAGGTACTCTGCGTCCTGCCTCCTCTCGCAAACCAACCCCGAGGCCTTGATGTCCGTTTCGAAGCCGACCGATGTAGCCCCGACGCTGCGACCACCGCCGGTCATGGCGCCGAGCGGCATGATCATCTCAGCCAACTTCTCGGTCACTGGCTTCAGCAAGCGCTGGAGCCACTGCCATCAGATGGCGAACTTCCTCGCGCGGTACGCGAGCGCAAACGAGGACGACCCGGAGCGCTACGCGACCCTGCTCTCGACCTTCTTCAACGAGCTGCTTGAAGCCATTTATCGCAATCACGCTCCGTCGGGCGACATCATCATCACCTTCCAGAGGAACAACGGTCGCATCAGCGTGACGGCCGAGGTGCCCGCCAGCAGCGAGAACGTGGCGTTCTACAAGCACGCGGTCCAGCTGCTCAACCAGCCAGATCCGATGGCCTGGTACCGAGAGCAGCTCGAGCACGACGTGCCCGACAACGATGTTACGACTCTAGGTCTGCTAGAGCTCGCTGTAGTTTACGGTTCGACGCTAAGCCTTACTGAACCCAAGAACGGGACCTCGCTGACCTTGAACATCGAGCTGCCGTTTACTGAGGTAGATGAAAATGAGTGCTTCAATCTACCCTGAGAACGCTGTCCCGCCCTCGTCCTCATCGGGGAGCCTCCCGTCGTGGCGCTCATCGGTGACCTTCAACATGCGGGTCGACCAGGACGATCAGGAGGTGGCCCTCGCCGGCATGCTCCGGCCGTTCGTGGGCGACCAGATGCGGGCGATCCGAGGGACGCTGGAGACCGCCGCGAAGAACGCGACAGGCGAGCTCACCCTCGACTTCAAGCGCCTCAAGTACATGAACAACGTCGCCTTCCTCGAGATCAACCGGTTCGTCCGGTGGGCCGTGGAAGAGCGGCCCAACCTCAAGATCCGCCTCATCATCTCGAGCGTCATCCCCTGGGCGATGCGGAAGTTCCAGGTGATGGAGGAGCTCTATCCGAACGTCTCGGTGGAGGTCTACGACAAGGCGCTCTACCCGATCCAGAGCGTGATCGAGGACGAGGATTTCGTCAGGGTCCTCAGGACCCAGGAGAAGATCGTCTATAACCACGAGCGCAAGCTCCTCCACCGGCACGGCCTCCGGCCGGGCATGAAGGTCGCCGACATCGGGTGCGGGCTCGGGGACTTCGCGGTGCGGCTCAACGCGGAGTACAAGCCGGAGTACGTCACGGCGGTCGACCACTCCAGGGCGTTCTTGAAGCACGCCCAGGCGCACGCGCGGAGCCTCGGGATCGAGAACATCGAGTATCAGTACGGCGACGCCGCCGCGCTCCTCATCCCCGACGACTCCTTCGATTTCGTGTCCTGCCGGCTGGCCATCCAGGTGTTCCACATGCCGGACCAGCTGATGAAGGAGCTCTGCCGGATCTGCAAGCCCGGCGGCCGCGTCTACATCACGAACGAGATGCTCGCGTGCGTGACCGGCTATCCGGATCAGGACCTCATCCGCATGGGGTACCGGCGGTACCTCGAGCTGAGCCGGATGGTCGGGATGGACTTCGACATCGGCGTGAGGACCCGCGAGCTGCTCGCGAACGCGGGACTCGAGGACATCCGCAGCGATCTGATCGACATCAACAACATGAACACCGACCCGAACAACTTCGCGAAGGTCGTGGAGAGCTGGATCAAGTTCTGCGGCGACGTCGCCGCTTCGGCGAACGCCGATCCGGTGATCTTCGAGGAGATTGGCATCGGGCTCAGGGCCCATGTCTCTGCCATCCTCAGCGACAAGGGGTACGCGAACTGGCCGATACTCGCCGGCTCCGGGCGCAAGCCAGAACGGCTGATGCGATAGCTTGAGTGAACTGGAGAGGCCGATGAGGCGCCGCGAGCCGACCTATGGAAGCTAAGGAGCGCAAGAAGTTTTCGATCGTTCAGTGGATCGTCGAGAGGTCCTCCGGGCGCTTCCGTACGAAGTTCATGCTCGTGGCCTCGTTCGGCGTCCTCATCGCTCTTGCGTCGAGCGCGGGCACCGCCCTCTACAACGTCACGCGGCTGGAGCAGGAGGCCAGCGCCGAGGTCTACGGCGGGCTGGCTCGGGCGAACGACGAGTACCTCGAGAACTACATCGAGACGACGGCGCTCCGCCTCGACCTCCTGTTCGAGCAGACGTTCTCCGAGCTCCGGATGACGGCGTCGATGCTCCAGACGCTGATCGACAACCCGGACGCCGCGGAGGCCATAGGCACTCTCCCCGACCAGTCGTCCTTCTTCAAGGACGATTTCGAGGTCGATCCGAACGGGAAGTGGACCCAGAACAAGCCGGGCGAGCAGTCCGTCATGAGCGTGTGGCACTACATGCTCGAGAAGGACGGCTCGATCAAGCCGGAGATCCTGAAGGACGTAAAGAAGAACGCGATCTTCGACCTGTTCGCCCCGGCCATCGTCAAGAACGGGAGCGAGAAGCTCCAGGTCTACTACGTGGGGCCGAAGGAGCGGCCCATCATGCGTCTGACGCCCTGGCTCGAGATGGCGCAGACGTTCGACCGGCTCTACCCGGGGCACACGGACAAGAACTTCTGGGACTCCTTCTTCCCGGGCATCTACGAGGGGTGGCAGCGCTGGCTCAAGGACCCCAGCAGCAAGCCCGTCCCGAAGACCGACGTCACCGGCTATCCGCCCTACATCGACGCGGCGACCGGCGGCAACATCGTCACGTTCTTCAATCCCCTCTGGACGAAGGACCGGACGGACTGCGCCGGGGCGGTCGCGATCGACATCACGCTGGATCAGGCGGTGGCCCTCATTCGGCACGTGCACATCAAGACCTCGGGCTTCGCGTTCATGTCGATGTCCGACACGAACGTCCTCGCGATCAACAGCGAGGGGGAGAAGGTCCTCGGGATCGGGACGCGGGACGGGCAGAACGAGGGCGTGAAGGAGGTCAAGCGCCTCCTCAGCCAGAGCCAGTTCCCCGAGGTCGCCAAGATCGCGATGCCGTCGAGCGAGAAGCCGGTGTTCCACCGGGTCTCGATCCAGCGGGCGCCGGGCGAGCCGGCCACGCCGTACGTCATCGTCCTGCGGCGCCTGCCCGGGATGAACTTCTACCGGGGTGAGAAGCCCATCGGGATGGAGTACTGGGTGCTCGGGTTCGTGGTGCCCGAGTCCGAGCTCTTCTCCACGGTGCACACGGCCCAGCGCGCCATCCAGTCGACGGCGGGGAACATCCTGGGCCAGCAGATCATCGTCGTCGTGCTGAGCCTGTTCGCCGTGCTCGTGGGCATCGCCTGGGTCGCGCGGAGGATCACGGCCAACCTCGTCGATCTCTCCGAGGCGGCGCACCGGCTGATGAACAAGGACTACTCGATGCGGGTCAACATCGACAGCCAGGACGAGATCGGGCGGCTCGGGATGACCTTCAACGCGATGGCGTCCGACATCGAGCGGTACACGACCAACCTGGAGGAGCTCGTCAGCGAGCGGACGATGGCCCTCGAGAAGGCGAACGAGGAGATCAGCGAGCTGAACGCGAAGCTCGCGCAGGAGAACATCCGCCTCGGCGCCGAGCTGAACGTCGCGCGCCAGCTCCAGCTGATGGTGCTCCCCGCGCCGAGCGAGCTCCAGGAGATCCCGGGCCTCGACATCGCCGGCTACATGGCCCCGGCCGACGAGGTCGGCGGCGACTACTACGACGTGCTCCGGAGCGACGGGCTCGTGAAGATCGGCATCGGCGACGTCACCGGCCACGGGCTGGAGAGCGGCGTGCTCATGCTGATGGTGCAGACGGCCGTCCGGACGCTGCTCGCGAGCAACGAGCGGGATCCGAAGAAGTTCCTGAGCATCGTCAACAAGGTCATCTACCAGAACATCCAGCGCATCCGCTCGGACAAGAACCTGTCCTTGACCCTGCTCGACTACAGCGACGGCCAGCTCCAGCTCACCGGCCAGCACGAGGACCTGATCATCGTCCGGAAGGACGGCAGCCTCGATCGCGTCGAGACCATGGGGCTCGGCTTGCCGATCGGCATCGATCTGGATATCAGCGACTTCATCGGCAGCATCGAGGTGAAGCTCGAGCCCGGGGACGTCGTGACGCTGTTCAGCGACGGCATCACCGAGGCGGAGGACTCTTCAGAAGAGCAATACGGCATCGACCGGCTGTGTCAGGTGATCTCGCGCAATCACGAAAGGACCTCGAGGGAGATCAAGGACGCTATCATCGAGGACGTCTTGGCGCACGTAGGCTACAACAAAATCCATGATGACATTACGGTACTTGTCATTAAGAGGGTATGAGCAAGGGGGAGACTGGGCATTACCATGAGCGAAATCATCGGCGTCTACTCTTTAGACGATTCGTTCAGCGAGCACATGTCGCTGACGTTGTACCCCGACTCGTTCGCGGTGAGATGGAGCCTGTGTAACCTGACGGCGAATTTCATGGCCGAGTACTTCGGGGAGCTCTTCCCGGAGATCGACGGCGAGGACAGGCTCATCAGCCGAGACGAGGTCTCAGGCGCCATCGGTTACGTTCTGAACGAGCTGGTTGAGAACGCCGTCAAGTTCAATCAGCACGGTGATATCACCGTGACCGTCGGCATCGGGCGTGAGGACCTGGTGTGCCTCGTCAGCAACCAGATCACGAACGCGGCCGTCCCGTCGCTGCGCGAGAAGCTCCTCGAGCTCACGCAGGAGGACCCGGGGGAGCTCCTGCGTCGGCAGGCGGAGGCGAACGCCGAGGACGCAGAGAACGCCGGGTCGGGGCTCGGCTATCTCATCATCATGAATGATTACGGTGTCAGTCTTGGGTGGAAGCTCGATCCGATCTCGGTGAACAGCTTCAGCATCAAGACGATGGCCAGGATTCCTATTTTGAACGAAAGGTCGAGAATGGAAATCAAAGGTGGCAACTACCGGGTTTGGTACGATCCCTCTGAGGTTGTGGTGTACCTGGAGGGCATCCTTCGTCTTGGCGGCACCACCGAGTACGCCCCGATCGAGGAGCTGCTCGACAAGGTCCTGGCCACGAACCCTCCCACCATCACGCTCGACGTCAGGGCGCTGAACTTCCTGAACAGCTCGGGGATCAACGTCCTCTACAAGTTCGCGATCGCCACCCGGAAGAAGGGAGAGCTCCAGCTCATCGTCCGCGGCTCGAAGTCCATCCCGTGGCAGGGGAAGTCGCTGCCCAACCTCAAGAAGTTCAACCAGAACTTCGAGATGATACTCTGTGATTGAGATCGGATGGGATCTTCCGTCCAACCCGAATCGCGTCCAGGTCGAGCCATGACTGCACCTAAGGACATCAGCTCGATGCACTCCAGAGGCTTCATACAGAAGCAGAGTAATCTGGATGCCATCAGGGCGATCGTGAAGGAGCGGCAAGCGTGGAACACTCTCCTGCGCGACGAGGGGAATTTCACAGACTTCATGGAGCGCTGCAGCGCACTCTTGGAGTACGTCGATAAGCTGAAGCTGGACTTCGACGACCTCTCCCTGGTGCACGAGGCGATCCTGGAGCACGCGACCAGCATCGAGAACGAGCTAGAAGGGTACAACCGGGCCATCGACGACGACCTCGCGGTGGCGCGGCAGGTCCAGCGCGCCCTGCTGCCGGAGGCGAGCGGGCCCATCGCCTCGGCGTTCGACATGGCCATCTTCCACAAGCAGCTAGCGCAGGTGGGAGGGGACTATTACGACTTCTTCTATCTCCCCGGCGAGCGCCACGCGATCGGTGTTTACGATATCTCGGGTCACGGAGTATCGTCGGCGCTCATCATGGCGTTCTTGAAGGCCCAGTTCGCCCACGCCACCAAGCGGCTCGACAGCCCCGGGGCGATCGTGGATTGGGTGAACCGGAGCGCTTACTCGTTCCTCCGAGAGGTTCGCCGGTACGCGACGGTGAACTTCGTCATGTTTACGGACCGATTCCTCCGCTACGTCTCGGGCGGAGGGTACGGGCTCCTGGTCCGTCGGGGTACGCCTCGCTCGTTCAATCGGGTGAGCAACTTCATCGGTCTGCGCATCAAGCCGTTTCACGAGTTCGAGCTGCCGTTCGAGGAGGACGACGTCCTCGCCTTGTACACAGACGGGATGTTCGAGGCGCAGGACGCGAGCGGGGAGATATATTCCGTGCAACGTCTCAACGAAATCGTCGTCAAGCACAGCGAGGAGCCGGTGCAGGTCATCCTCGACCGGTGCATCGAGGACTACACGCGGTTCCGAGTGGCGGACGCCGACGACATCACACTGATCATCCTGCGAAGGTGCGCCTGATGAAGCCCGAGAAGAATCATTCGCAGACGTCGGTCGGTGCATCGATATATATCTCTCCGATCGATCACATCACGGGCGACGTGGCCGGCCTGCTTGCGAACTTTCTGGATGCGCTCCTGGTGAGGTTCTATCCCAGACGGATCTGCCAGAAGGTCAACGTGGTCGTCACCGAGCTGGTCACCAACGTGATCCAGCACGGGACCGAGCGTGACAGCGAGGTACGACTCGATCTGAGCATCGATCCCGACCGGCTACTCATCAAGGTTTCCAACCGCGTTACGCCGGAAGAGTACCGTACCGTCAAGGCGGTATTCGACGAGATCTTCGCCGCGGAGGACCCGAGGGAGCTCTTCGCCAGGACGGTGCGCGAGCGGCGCAACGACCGGCGGAGGGGCGGCCTCGGCCTCATTCGGCTGACCGCTGAGAACAAATTCCATCTCTCGACGCAGTACGTCGATGGAATTCTCGTCGTCCAGGCTACTTTCCCTTGAAAAGGCTCCGTATGTTTTCCACGAAAGGTCGCGTATGAAGGCTCTCAGCTATGGAGAAATCACGGATGGCGGGCTGAGCGTCTTTCAGTCGGTCGCCCGGCTCGATGACGACAACCGCCTCGTCTTGACCTTCGAGGGCGCTATCCGGATCGACAACCCGTACCGGTACCTGTCCAGCTACCTCGACGAGCTGGCGCGAGTCCTGCCGCAGCATCCGATCACGTCCACGGTGATGGACTTCGTGAAGATGCGGTTCTGCAACTCGAACGGCTTCTACGTCATCATGGACATCGTGGACGCCGTGTACAACCTGGTGCCCGGGCGGGTGACGGTGCGGCGGATCCTCGACGACGACTGGCAGCACGAGACCCTGCCGATCCTGCTCAACCTGAACGAGGAGCACGTGGCCGCGCGGACGACGTTCGAGGATGTCAAAGAGCCGTAAGCGTGGGGTGGGGGCTCGGTAAGGCGACCGGCGATGGACGCACCTGCGAACGAAGCGGACGTAGCGAGGTTCTTCGCTGTCTGTCCCGATCCGCTCTGCGTTCTGCGGAGCGACGGATCGTTCCTCCGCGTGAGCGGCGCCTGGGAGAGCACGCTGGGCCTCGGGTCCGAGGAGCTGGTCGGGCGGAACCTGCTCGATCTTGTGCACCAGGACGACCTCGCCGCGACGCGGGAGCAGCTGGCGCGGCTCCGGGAGGGGCCGGTCACGCTCGGGATGGAGAACCGGTGCAGGAGCAGGAGCGGCCTCTACGTGTGGCTGTCCTGGTCGATGCTGTCGGTGCCCGGCGAGGGGCTCGTCTACGCCTGGGCGCGCAACGTGGGCAAGCAGAAGCGCGTCGAGCGGGCGCTGATGCAGCGGATCGAGACCAAGATGCTGGTCGCGTCGATCTCGGCCCATTTCATCAATGTGAAGCTCGCGGACATCGACCGCGGCTTTCAGCGGGCGCTCGCGGAGCTCGGCAAGGCGCTGCGCGCCGACCGGACGAGCCTGTTCTTGCTCTCGGAGGACGGGCGGCGGTTCCTGAACACGCACGAGTGGTGCGCCGAAGGGGTCCCGTCGCTGCTCGCGGAGCGGGCCGTCGTCTCCAAGGACGTGTATCCGTGGCTCGTCGACAGGCTGTGCCGCCTCGAGGTGTGCGACGTGCCGCGCGTGGCCGACCTGCCGGATGAGGCAGAGAGCGAGCGGCGAGCGTTCACGGAGCTAGGGATCGCCTCGTTCGTGCGGATGCCTGCGGCGTACGCGGGCCGGCTCGTGGGGGTCGTGGGGATCGACGCGGTGCGCTCGATCCGGGCTTGGGACAAGAGCGTGCGGGCGCTGCTCCAGGTCGTCGGGGAGATGTTCGCGATCACGCTGGAGCGCATGCGCGCCGAGGAGTCGCTGCGCGCCGTGGTCGAGCAGCAGGAGTCGCTGCGCGCGGTGATCGAGCGGCAGGAGTCCGCGATCGAGACGCTGTCGACGCCGATCATCCAGGTCTGGAACAGCGTGCTCGTGCTGCCGCTCGTGGGGACCATCGATCGGCACCGGGCCACCGAGATCACGGAGAAGCTGCTGCGCACGATCGTCGAGACGAAATCGCGGTATGCGATCGTCGAGGTGACGGGGGTCGAAGAGGTCGACTCCACGACGGCGCAGCACCTCATCAGCATGCTGCAGACGATCGAGCTGCTGGGCGCGCAGGGCGTGGTGGCCGGCGTCCAACCGCAGGTGGCGCAGACGGCGTCGTCGCTCGGGATCGATCTCTCGTCGGTCCAGGTGCACCGGGACCTCCAGGAGGCGCTGCGGTGGTGCATCCGGGAGATCCGGGCGGAAGGGCGGCGAGGGGCGCGGGGGCGCGGCGGCCGGTAGCAGGCCGGCGCCACGAGCTCTCTCCCGACGGCCGGCCGTCGCGGTCGTGATCTGGATACGTCCGCTCGGTACGCGCGTGGCGCGTGAGCCCGCGCGCTTGACGCGACCTTCGGGAGCGAATATTTCGTACACGAAGCATCGTGACCGCGACCCTGCCGCCGCCAGAGAGGCCGGAGATCGACGCCATCGTGGAGATGATCATCTATCTCTACACGGAGTCGCGCCGGCTCACGAAGGGCATGGCGAGCGGGTTCGGCCTCACCGGACCCCAGCTCACCATCCTCAAGCTGCTCGAGTCGTTTCAAGATCTCTCGCTGTCCACGCTGTCGGAGCGGATCCGGGCGCAGAACAGCACCGTGACGGGGATCGTCGACCGCATGGAGAGGGAAGGGCTCGTCCGGCGCGAGCGCTCGAAGGCCGACCGGCGGGTCGTGCACATCCGGCTCAGCGAGAAGGGAGCGCGGCTCGCCCGCGAGATCCAGGTGGAGCCGATGGAGATCTTCCGGAGCGCGCTCCTCGGCCTGAGCTCGACCGATCTGCGCGACTTGCTCCGGATCCTGACGAAGCTGCAGAGGCAGGTGGTCGCCCGGGTCGCGCAGAGCGGACCGAAGAAGGGCGACGGCGGCGACAGGGCGTGAAAGGGAGGCAGGGGGCATGAGAGAGAAGCCGACGTTCACCGGGGAACCGCGGAAGCCGAACGAGCGAGACCCCGATGTCTGCGTGGTGACCTGCGCGCTGTCCGGGGTGCTCGCGAACCGCAAGCAGTGCCCCGCGATCCCGTACACGCCGGTCGAGATCGCCGAGGAGGCGAAGCGGGCCTACGACGCGGGGGCGGCGGCGGTGCACATCCACGCGCGCAACGACGACGGGTCGCCGACGTTCTCCCCGGCCGTGTTCGCGAGGATCAAGGAAGAGGTGCGGCGGCGCTGCCCCGTCATCCTGAACTTCTCGACGGGCACCCTCCTCGAGGACGTCAGCGAGCAGTGCGCGGCCATCCGCGAGAGCCGGCCGGAGATCGCGGCCCTCAACATGGGCACCATGAACTACTCGAAGTACTCGCGCGCGCGGAAGAGCTTCGACTTCGACATGGTGTTTCCCAACACGTACGCGAAGATCGGCAAGCTCCTCACCGCCATGAACGAGGCGGGGACGAAGCCCGAGCTCGAGTGCTTCGACACCGGGCACACCCACGGCGTGTGGCCGCTCATCGACATGGGCCTGCTGAAGCCGCCGCTGCAGTTCTCGTTCATCGTCAACGTGCTGGGCGGCATCCCGGCGCACGTGGAGTCGCTCCAGCTCCAGACCAAGATCATGCCGCCCGGCTCGGAGTGGGAGGTGATCGGCATCAGCCACGGGCAGTGGCGGATGCTGGCGGCGGCGCTCGTGCTCGGCGGCAACGTGCGGTGCGGGCTCGAGGACCACTTCTACCTGCCGAGCGGCGAGATGGCGCGGAGCAACGGCGAGCTGTGCGAGGTGGCCGTGCGCATGGTGCGCGACGTCGGGCGCAGGCCGGCCACGGTCGAGGAAGCCCGGCAGATCCTGGGGCTGCACGGCGACGGCGCGGGCGGTCCGGCGGCGGGGGCGGCGTCGTGACGGGCGGCGCGACCGCGGTCGTCCAGGCCGCCTCCGCGGGGGGCGTCCTGCGGCTCACGCTGAACAACCCGGGGCGCAAGAACGCGATCGGGCCGGCGATGGTGAACGAGCTCCTCCACGCCCTCGAGGCCGGCATGGCCGACGAGGCGGTGCGCTGCGTGGTCCTGACCGGCGCGGGCGACGCGTTCTGCGCCGGCGGCGACTTCGCGCAGCTCACCGGCGCCGAGGGGGCGCCGGCGCCCGCGCCGAAGGGCGACTACGCGGACCTGCTGCTCGCCCTGGCGAACTCGAGCAAGCCGATCGTGGCGCGGGTGAACGGGCACGCGCTGGGCGGCGGGCTCGGGCTCGTCGCGGCGTCGCATTTCGCGATCGCCGCCCGCGGCGCGAAGCTCGGGACGCCGGAGATCGACGTGGGCCTGTTCCCGATGATGATCATGGCCGTGCTCCAGCGGCACGTGAGCCGCCGCAGGCTGCTGGAGATGATGCTGCTCGGGCAGCGCCTCGACGCCGACGAGGCCGCGCAGTGCGGGCTGCTCAACCGCGTGGTCGAGCCGGGCGCGCTCGACGCGGCGGTCGACGAGGTGACCCGGGCGCTCGCGGGGAAGAGCCCGATCGCGGTGCGGCTCGGCCTGGAGGCGTTCGCGGCGCAGGACGATCTCGACCTGGAGTCGGCGCTGCCGCTGCTGCGCGAGCGGCTCGCGGGCTGCCTCGCGACCGACGACGCGCGCGAGGGGCTCATGGCCTTCCTGGAGAAGCGGCAGCCCCGCTGGTCGGGCAGGTAGGCGCCGGGGGGCGCGTGGGTGCTTTGCGGGGGACGGGCGAGCGCCGCAGGCCGCGGCGCTCGCTGGCTCTCGGTTGAGGCGGCCCCGCTCGCCGCCGCGCGCCGCGCGCCACGTAGACATGGCGCGCGGCGCGCGGCGGCGAGCGGGGCGCGCAGGATGAGGTGGCCCGTGAACATGCGAGAGCTCGTGAAGGACCTCGAGGCCCGCCGGGAGCAGGTGCGGCGGATGGGCGGCGAGGAGCGGGTGGCGAAGCAGCACGCCCGCGGGAAGATGACGGCGCGGGAGCGGCTCGCCGCGTTCTTCGACGACGGCGTGTGCTTCGAGGTCGGGATGCACGGCACGCAGATGGGGCTCGCGGCCGGGCCGGAGGGGAAGGACCGGCCGCCGGCCGACGCGGTGGTGTGCGCGTTCGGCAAGGTCGACGGGCGGATGGTGTGCGCGGCGGCGTACGACTTCACCGTGAAGGGCGGCAGCATCGGGCAGACGGGCGAGGAGAAGGTGACCCGGCTGCGGCAGATGGCGCTCCGCGGGCGCTGGCCGATGGTGTGGTTCATCGACTCAGGTGGGGCGCGCATCGATCCCGGCTCGATGCACCCGGACAGCATCTCGCTGTTCGCCGGCTCGGGGCACCTGTTCCGCGAGCAGGTGCACATGAGCGGCGTGGTGCCGCAGGTCGCCGCCATGGTGGGGCCGGGCGCCGCGGGCACCGCGTACATCCCGGGGCTCGCGGACTTCGTGCCGATGGTCAAGGACGTCGGCTCGATGGCGCTCGGCGGCCCCCCGCTCGTGCGCGCGATGACGGGCGAGGACATCTCCGAGCAGGAGCTCGGCGGCAGCAAGGTGCACGCGACGAAGAGCGGCGTGGGCGACGCGGAGTACGCGAGCGACGCCGAGTGCATCGCCGCGGTGAAGCGGTACCTCTCGTTCTTCCCGTCGAGCTGCGACGAGGAGCCGCCGCGCCTGCCGGTGACGGATCCCGTCGAGCGGCGGGAGGAGTCGCTGCTCGACCTCCTGCCGGAGAGCCCGCGGCGCGCCTACGACATGCTGAAGCTGATCGACGCGATCGTGGATCACGGCGAGCGGTTCGACCTGAAGCCGCGGTGGGCGCGCTCGATCATCACGTGCCTCGCGCGCATCGGCGGCCAGCCGGTCGGCATCGTGGCGAACCAGCCGACCCAGATGGGCGGCATCCTCGACGTGGACGCCTCCGACAAGGCCGCGCGCTTCATGCAGATCTGCGACGCGTTCAACGTCCCGCTCGTGTTCCTGCAGGACGTGCCGGGCTTCATGATCGGCTCGAAGGTCGAGCACGAGGGGATCATCCGCCACGGGGCGAAGATGCTGCACGTCATGGCCGCGGCCACCGTGCCGAAGATCACGGTGGTGGTGCGCAAGGCGTACGGCGCCGGCTATTACGTGATGTGCGGGCGCGCGTACGAGCCGGACCTCATCGTCGGCTGGCCGACCGCGGAGATCAGCGTGATGGGGCCGGAGGGGATGCTCGGGATCGCGGCGAAGAAGATGTTCGGGGACGCGCCGCCGCCGCCCGAGGTGAAGCAGGGGATGATCGAGGCGCTCCAGAAGAACATCGACGTGATGAAGGTCGCCGGGTGGGGGCTCATCGACGACGTGATCGATCCCCGGGACACGCGCCGGGCGATCGCGTGGGGGCTCGAGCTCGCGCGGAAGAAGCGGGTGGAGCGGCCGGAGAAGAAGCGGGGGATCATCCCCGTGTAGCGCGGGGCTCGGCCGCGCCCGGCGCGGCGGTCCGCCTCGAGGTTACTCGCCGTCCTCCTGCTCCGGCGCCTTCCCCTCCTCGGGCTTCGGCGTCGGCACGGCGCGGGGCGCGGCAGCGTAGAACGGCTCCGGCGCGCTCTTCACGCGGAGCAGCGTCGCGCTCTTGGCGTGGACGACGGCGGTGTACGCGTCCACGCCGAGCCCCGTGCCCGGCTCGTTCGCGTGCAGCGTGGCCGTGACCTGGTAGAGACCCTCGCGGGCGAAGGTGTTGTCGGGGCAGACCTCCCGCAGGAGGAGCGAGAGGTCGACCGACGCGCCGGGCTTCAGCGTCCTGAACATGTCGCGCGGGATCGCCCCCGTCGGCGGGGACGCGTCGCACACGGTCGTGCCGTTCGGCCCGGCGACGTGGAACGCGAGCATGCGCGACCGGATGGCCACGGTCATGGGGCGCTTGCCGGCGTTCTTCGCGCTGACGCGGACGACGATCGAGCGAGGGCTCGCCGCGTCGGACCAGGGCTCGCTCTTGAGCTCCAGGCGAGGCGCGTTGGCGTCCACGATCGGCTCGCCCGGCGCGCCCGCAGCGACTTGAACCGGCTTGTCGGCCGGCGGCTGCGGCGCCTTGTCGGCCGGGGGCTGCGGCGCCTTGTCGGCCGACGGCTGCGCCTCAGGGTCCGCCGCCGAGGGCGGCTCGGCGTCGCCCGCGCCGTCCGCGGGGGCCTCCTTGTGGGGCAGGCCGTAGCTCAGCACGACGGTCGGCGCCGCGAGCCCGGGCGCCGGGGCGAACGCCGGCGGATCGTCGGTCGACTCCGCGGCGAACGGCGGCGAGGGCGCCTTTCTCGACCACTTGGGCGGCGGGCCCCAGCCGTACCACGCCCTCACCACGGCGCCGCCGGCGAGCGCGGCTTCGTCCTTGCCGAAGCAGAGCAGGCGCGGATCGAAATGCTCCACGTACGACTGCCCGGGCGCGAGCAGGAGCGCGCGCCGCTCGGGAAAGCCGCTCGGCTTGAGCCCCGCGGGGGCGGCGCAGCGGGTCGTCTTCTTCGTGCGCTTGTTCAGCGTGTCGATCTCGAAGCGCAGCAGGCGCACGTCCGCCGGGACGCGCATCGGGCGCTCCCCTTCGTTGTCGATCCGCAGCGTCCACGGCCCCTCGGGCGATGGCGCGATCAGCCAGACGCGCGCCGGCGCCGGCGGCAGGGGCGGGGGCTCGGTCGCCTTCTTCTTCGCGCCCGCCCTCGGCGCGGCCGCGCTCGTCTTCGGCGCCGCGGCCTTGGCCCCGCCAGGCGGGGCGGCGGCGTCGGCCTTCGGGCCGTCGGCCGGCGCGGCGGAGCTCGGCTTCTCCGCCTGCTGCGCGGGGCCCGGCTTCTCCTCCGCGAGCGCAGGGCTCGACGCGAGCCCCAGGGCGGCCACCGCGGCCGACGTGAACAGACAGGCGATCCGGACGAGACGTGTGCGCATGGAGGATCCGTTCGGGAGCGAACGCTTCCGCTTTCTTTCTGGGGGCGTCAACCTTAGCGTAGCCGGCAAGCCCGGCCTCCCTCGGGGGCGCCCGGGCGCTCTCCCACCGCTCGAAGCGTGGTCATGCGCGGCCTGTACGCCATCGTCGACACCGATTCGCTCGAGCGCCGCGGGCTCGATCCGGCGGCGTTCGCCGAGGCCGTCCTCGACGCCCGCCCCGGGGGCCTCCAGCTGCGCGACAAGCGCGGCGGGGCCGCGCGCACGCTCTCGCTCCTCCGCGCGATCCAGCCGCTCGCGGCGCGCGCGGGCGTGCCGCTGTTCGCGAACGATCGGGCGGATCTCGCGGTGCTCGCGCGCTGCGACGGCGTGCACGTCGGCCAGGACGATCTCCCGGTGCCCGCGGTGCACCGGCTCGCGGAGCGCGCCGGCGTCCGGCTGCGCGTCGGGCTCTCCACCCACACGCCCGCGCAGATCGAGGCCGCGCTGCGCGACTCGAGCGAGCACCTCGATTACATCGCGATCGGTCCGATCTTCTCGACGTCGAGCAAGGAGCGCCCCGACGCCGTGGTCGGCCTCGAGGGGCTCGCGTCGCTGCGCGCGATGGTCGAGCGGGCGCGGCCGGGGCTGCCGGTCGTGGCGATCGGCGGCATCTCGCTGGAGCGGGCGCGCGACGTGGGCCCGCTCTGCTCCGCCGCGTCGATCATCGCCGCGCTGCTGCCGGCGCCAGGCGCGCCGACGTCGCGCGCCCTCGAGGAGGTGAGCGCGCGGGCGCGGGCGCTCAAGGACGCCCTCGCCGCCGCGGCGCCGCGCGGCGCGGGCGCGGGTGCGCGATGAGCCTCACGCTGCTCGCCGCGGCCGCCGCGGCGGTGGCCGCCACGGTGGGCTACATGGCGGCGCGCCGCGAGCGGGAGGCGCTGTGGGAGGACCGCGACGAGGACGAGCGCGCCGCGCCCGCGGCGTCCCCCGAGGGCGCGCCGTGGGACGAGCTGCCGTTCGCGCTCGGCGACGTGGTCCTGGCCGGGAGCGAGGAGCGCTGGCTCTCGGGCGCGATCGTGGCGCGCGAGCGGGGCGAGATCGTCGCCGCGGTGTTCCTCGCGCCGGAGGGCGCGACGCAGCGGGCGGTGGTGGCCTTCCCCGCGCCGCGGCGCGAGATCCTGTGGCTCGCGCCCGCGGCGGTCGACTCGCCGGACGAGCCGCCGGCGACGCTCGAGATCGCGGGCATGACCCTGCGGCGGCGCGCGCGGCTGCCGGCGGCGCTGGAGCGCCTGGGGCAGGGCGCGCCCTCGCTGGGCGACGCGGGGATCATCGCCCTGTACGAGGGCGGCGGGCACGACGCGGCCGTGGTGCTCGCGAGCGAGGGGCGCATCCACGCCTGGGTCGGGCGGCGCGTCGAGGAGGGCGGGTACGAGCGGCTCGGCGGCGGCGGCGAGGGCTGACGCGGCCTGCGTTGCCTTGACGCGGCCTGCGTCGCCTTGCCGAGCGATCGCGGCGGCCGTCAGCCGATGACGCCGCGCAGCTCCGCGATCAGCGAGGCCATCGCCAGGCTCGGCGAGGCGTTGCGCTCGAGCTGCGCCACGGCGCGCGAGACCGCCGCGTAGCGCCTGGCCGAGACGACGGCGCGGCGCGGATCGGCCGCGACCGCGGCGCGGGCCTCGCGGGCGAGCGCCGCGTTGAGCGCGCGGAGGTCGTCCTTGAGGGCGCCCTTGTCGCGATCCAGCGACTCGGCGAAGGCGACGGCGGGCCCGAGGTCGCGGGCGGCCGCGGCCGTGAGGATGCTCTTCACGAACGCGTCGCGCGAGGCGGTCTGCTCCTCGTCCGCGAGCTCGAGCGCCGTGGAGGCGCTGCCCGCGGCGAGCTCCACGGCGAGGTCGTGCCGCTCCTCGGGCACGCCGTGATCGCGGAGGATGCCGCGGACGATCGGCTCGGAGAGCGGGGCGAAGCGCACGGGCAAGGTGCGCGATCGGATCGTGTTGAGCAGGCGATCGCCGCGCGAGGTCAGCAGGATGAAGTGGGTGCCCGGTCGCGGCTCCTCGAGCGTCTTGAGGAACGCGTTCGCGGCGCCGACGCTGAGGTCCTCGGCGTCGCGGACGATGAACACCCGCGCGCGCCCCTCGTGCGGCGGGTAGGACGCGTGGGCGAGCACGATGGAGCGGACCTGGTCGACCGAGATCTCGGTCAGCTCGTCGCGGCTCCGGCCGATGACGGCGGCGGGGTAGAAGTTCTTCGCGACGATCTGCACGTCGGGGTGGAGCGGCGCCGCGGGGCGGCCCTCGGAGCGCGCGGCCGCGCGCCGGCACGCGTCGCAGCGGCCGCAGCCGAGCGGATCGCCCCCGGTGCAGACGAGCGCCTGCGAGAGCGCGACGGCCGCGAGCTCCTTGCCCACGCCGGGCGGGCCCTCGAAGCGGTAGGCGTGGTGCACGCGGCCCGTCTCGAGCGCGCGCACGAGGGTGCCGACCGCGGTGTCCTGGCCGAGGAGTTGGGAGAACGGCACGGACCGCTCTCTACCACGCCCGGGGCGCGGCCTGATCCCGCTCGAGCGCGAGAGGCCGCTCGTCGCCCGCCCGCCCGCCCGCGCCGCGATCGCGTCGTCCGCGTCGTCCGCATTGCGCGCGGCGGTGATAGGTTGCCGCGCATGCGCGTCCTCGTGCTCGGCGGCACCCGGTTCATGGGCCATTTCCTCGTCTACCGCCTGCTCGCGGCGGGCCACCAGGTCACCCTGCTGAACCGCGGCGCGACGCCCGATCGGTTCGGCGACCGCGTCGCGCGGGTCCGCTGCGACCGCGCGGCCGACGACCTGGCGCGGGCGCTCGGGGGCCGCGAGTTCGACGCCGCGGTGGACTTCACCGCGTACACGGCCGCGGACGGCCGCGCGGCGGCGCGGGCGCTCGGCGGCGGGCGCGTCGGGCACTACGTGATGATCAGCACCGGCTCGGTGTACCTCGTGCGCGAGGGGTGCCCGCGGCCGTCGCGCGAGCGCGACTACGACGGCCCGCTGCTCCCGGAGCCCGCGGGCGAGGAGGATCGCGCGGCGTGGGCCTACGGCATGGACAAGCGCGGCTGCGAGGAGGCGCTCGCGGCCGCCTTCCGGGACGACGGCTTCCCTGCGACCGTGCTGCGCATCCCGATGGTGAACGGGGAGCGCGACCCGCACCGCCGCCTCGAGCGCTACATCGCGCGGGTGCTCGACGGCGGCCCGCTGCTCGTCCCGGACGGCGGCGGGCACGCCGTGCGGCACGTGTACAGCGGCGACGTGGTGCGGGCGATCGTGCAGCTGCTGCTCGTGCCGTCGACGTTCGGGCAGGCGTACAACCTCTGCATGGACGAGACGCCGACGCTCTCGGAGCTGCTCGCGCTGGTGGCCGAGCTGCTCGGCGCGCCGGCGCGCCTGGCGCCGGTCGACTCGGCCGCGCTCCGGGCGCGCGGCATCGACCCGGTCGCGATGTCGCCGTTCAGCGATCGCTGGATGTCGACGCTGGATCCCGCGAGGGCGAAGGCGGAGCTCGGCTTCCAGCACACGCCGCTGCGGCGGTGGGTGGAGACGGTGGTCACGTCGCTGCTCGCGAACCCGCCGTCCGATCCGCCGCCGGGCTACGAGCGGCGCGCCGAGGAGATCGCGCTCGCGGCGGCGCTCGCCGGCGAGGCGGGGGCGGGGAGCGCCGGCCGCGCGTGAGGTAAGCTGGGCCCGCGGGGAGGGCGGGCGCGGCGGGAGGCCTCGCGCCGCCCGCGCGCCTCGCCGTGAAACGTCCGAAGGAGGGAGATCTCGCGATGCAGGATGCAGCACCCAGGCGGGTCTTGGCGGCCATCGACGCCTTCCTGAGCACGCCGCTCGACGCGGCGCTGTCGCGGCATCGCGAGGTCGATCCGGCGGCCGGCGCGCTCGCGTTGTTCCACGAGGTCGCCGCGACGGTCCCCGCGTACCGGCGCTTCCTCGACGAGCACGGCGTCGATCCGGCGGCGGTCCGGACCCCCGCGGACTTCGCGGCGCTCCCGGTGATCACGAAGCAGAATTACGTGCTCCGGCACCCGATCGCGGACCTGTGCCGGGGCGGGCGCGTCGAGTCTTGCGATATGGTCGCCGTCTCGTCGGGCTCGACGGGCAAGCCGACGTTCTGGCCGCGGTCGGTCGCGGACGAGCTCCCGGTCGCCCGGCGGTTCGAGCAGGTGTTTCACGACAGCTTCCGGGCCGACGCGCGCCGCACGCTCGCCGTCGTGTGCTTCGCGCTCGGGTCGTGGGTCGGCGGGATGTACACGACCGCGTGCTGCCGCCACCTCGCGGCGAAGGGATATCCGATCACGGTCGTCACGCCGGGCAACAACAAGGACGAGATCTTCCGCGTCGTGCTGGACCTGGGGCCGGCGTTCGATCAGGTCGTCCTGCTCGGGTATCCGCCGTTCCTGAAGGACGTGATCGACACGGGGCGGGCGCGCGGGGTCGACTGGGCGCCGCTCCGGATCAAGCTCGTGATGGCCGGCGAGGTGTTCAGCGAGGAGTGGCGGAGCCTTGTCGGCGAGCGCGTCGGGTCGACGTCGCCCTGCTACGACTCGGCGTCGCTGTACGGGACGGCGGACGCCGGCGTGCTGGGCAACGAGACGCCGCTCAGCATCGCGATCCGCAGGTTCCTCGCGGGGAGGCCGGACGCCGCGCGCGCCCTCTTCGGGCAGGACCGGCTCCCCACGCTCGTGCAGTACGACCCGGCGGTGAGGTTCTTCGAGCAGCGCGAGGGGATGCTGCTCTTCTCGGGCGACAACGGCGTCCCGCTGGTCCGTTATGCGATCCTCGACAGCGGGGGTGTCTATTCGTACGCGGACATGATGGCGGCGCTCGCCGGCTTCGGGTTCGATCCAGGGCGGGAGCTCGACGGCGAGCGCGGTGCTCGGGAGCTGCCGTTCGTCTACGTGTTCGGGCGCTCGGATTTCACGGTGTCGTACTTCGGGGCGAACATCTATCCGGAGAACGTGGTTGTCGGCATCGAGCAGCCCGGCGTGAAGGAGTGGGTGACCGGGAAGTTCGTGCTGGAGGTCCGCGAGGGCGCGGACAGGGACGCGTACCTCTCGGTGGTGGTCGAGCTCGCGCCGGGGGAGGGGGAGAGCGAGGCGCGGCGCGAGGCCGCGGCGCGGTCAATCGAGGAGCACCTGGTCCGGCTGAACAGCGAGTTCAGGAACTACGTGCCGGCGGGGAAGCGCGCGCCGCGGGTGACGCTGCGGGGGGCGGGGGATCCGGAGTACTTCCCGCTGGGGGTGAAGCACCGGTACACGAGGAAGCCGGGCGGGTGAGGATGGCCGAGGCTTGGGGCTAGAGCGCCGATACGTGAGAATCCCGAAACATCAGCAGATGGGAAGAGAACCGCGAGGGCACAGGGGAAGCAAGGGGGGGAGAAGAAACAGATTCTATCTCTGTCTCCTTGCGTCCCTCGCGCCCTTGCGGTCCCTCTCCTCCACTCCGTGTCCTTCAACCGGAGTTGCTACGCCTTGAGCTCCTCCACACGTCCGGTCGCGATCCGGATCTCCCTCCGCCTCCGCTGCACGATCCAAGCTCCCAGGCCGGCGCTCGCGAAGGCCCGGCGCGCGCGGTGGAGGAGGACGTTCAGGTACGCCTCATCGACGCGGAGCTGTCTCGCGAGGTCGACCGCGTGGATCCAGCCCTGCTCGTCCTCGGGAACGCGCCCGCGAACGGCGTCCTTCCGCCGCTCGCGGGCGAGCAGCAGCAGCGCGTAGAAGGCGGTGAGCTCTCCGAGCTGCCGCACGTCTTCCCCGTCCACCGCGTCGATGCGCACCTGCTTGTCGCGGCCCACGTGAAATCGCAGGGTCAGCGTGCCGAGCGAGGGCAGGGGCTTCGTCTTGGCGGCGACCGGCGAGGCAGGCGGCACCGTGAGCTCCCACCCTTCTCCCTCTCCCGCGACCGTGATCTCCTCCTGTTCAATCGCTTGGCGAAGCGGGCCGTGTTCTTCCGGATGTCGCTCCAATGCCTCCACGAGCCCGTCCGCTGCGCGCCGCGAGCCCTGATGCGCTTGTGGCCTTGTCTCGCCCTGGAGCACCCCTGCGCCGCTCGAGCCCTCCAGCGGCGCCCCCCCGCCCCCGCCCCCCGCCGCGCCCCTGAGCGCCTCGCAGAACGCCGCCACATCCGGGTACCGCTCCGACGCTTCGAACTCGATCGCCCTCTCGAGCACCTTCCGCACCGCGTCGCTGCACGGCAGCCTCTCGATCACCCGCCCCGGATACCGCATCATGATCGGCGGCAGCTCCCCCCCGTGCAGGCAGAACACCGCCGTCATGCCGAGCCCGTACACGTCCGCGCGCGCGTCCGCGTCCTGCGGGCGGTGCATCAGCTCCGGCGCCGCGTAGAGGAAGGTCCCCAGCGCCCCGCTCCTCGTGCCCCCCGTCGTGTCGCGCGCCCAGACCAGATCGAAATCCGTGATCCGCGGCAGCCCCTCTCCGTCGAGCAGGATGTTCGCCGGCTTCACGTCCCGGTGCACAAGCCCCCGCCCATGCGCGAACGAGATCGCCTCCCCGGCGCGCAGGATCATCGGGATCACGCCCTCTGCCGGCAGCCGCTTCCCGACGACCGCGCTCTGCACGTCCTCGCCGTGCACGAGCTCCATCACGAAGTAGTGCCAGCCGCCGTCCTCGCCCTTCGGCTCCAGGATGCGCACCACGCCGGGGTGGTCGAGCTCCGCCATCGCGCGCGCCCCGCGGAAGAACCGCTCCCGCCGCCCCTCGTCGCCCGCGAGGTTCGGGTGCAGCACCTTGATCGCCACCGGCTGGTCGCCCCGCCCCGCGTCGAGCGCGCGCCACACCGTCGCGAACCCCCCGCGGCCGATCCGCTCGAGCAGCAGGTACCGGCCCTCGCTGAGCTCCTCGCCCACGTGGAGCTGGCCGCCTTCCCGGCGCTTGCGCCGGAGGTCGACGATCTCCTGGTCCACCTCCACCGTGCTCGCGCCGGCGGCCTTCAGCCTCACCCGCCGCATCTGCGCCGCGGCGATCTGCTTGTCGATCGCGCGGATCGCCTCCTCGGCCTCGCGCAGCGTCGCGGCGAGCGCGCTCGCCGGTGCGGCCCTCTCGGGCGCCGCCTCCGGCCGCGCGCTCGCGGCCGCCTCCTCCACCGCCGCGCGGATGCCCCGGACCACGTCCCTCCAGGCCTCGTCCGGGTTGGCCCAGCTCGTCACCGCCCCGCCGTCCCGCGGCAGCGCCTCCAGGTCCGCCAGCGCGGTGCCCTCCCGGTCGCACGCGCGCACCAGGATCGGCACCACGCGCGCCTCGCCCCGGCGGTGCCGCTCCAGCGCGGCGCCGAGCTCCCGCTCGTAGCAGCTGTCCGAGGCGAGGAACGCCTCGCTCACCAGCAGCACCACCACCTCGGCCGCGGAGAGCTCCGCCGCGATCGACGCGTCGCGCGCCGCGCCGGCGCCGATCCGGCCGCGGTGCCACGTGCTCACCAGGCCCTGCCGCTTGAGGGCGGCGAGGTGCCTCTCGAGCGCTTCGAGGTGCGGCCGATCCGCGGGGGCGTAGGAGATGAAGACGTTGACCGCCATGCGCTGAGGAGCGTCGCTGCGGCGAGCGCGCTGCGTCCCGACCGTCCGCTCCGCGCCGACCAGGCTACCAGAGGCGGCGCTTGCCTCGACACTCCGCGGGCTCCACGCCCCCATGGCCGTGGAAAGGAGCTATCAGGGCGGTCTCCCCGGGGCGCCGGGCAGCGACCCGTGACGTCGAGGATCCACGACGCCGGCGCGGAGCCGCCCTCGCCGGCTCGATCAGCCTCTCGGCCGGGTCGACGCCCGGCCTCGCCGGCCAACGTCACCACGCGCCCCGCCGGCCGCCGCCTCGATGTTGCCGGCGGCGTTCGTCCCCGCCACGTGCTCGCCGCCTCCCGGCGCGCACTGCTCGTCTTCGCCGCCGTTGCATTGCATCACGTCGAGCGAGGCGTGCCGGTACGGAAGGAACGGCAGCGCGTCGCGCCTCGTGACCTCGACGCGGCCACTCTCGTCGATCGTCAAGGTGAACGTGCGGTCCACGTCGCACGTCGTCTCGGGGTCCGTGAGCTTGCCGCGCACCTGGAAGCTCGCGGTCGTGGCTCCGTCGTCCATGACGGCATGGATGTTCCTCGAATCGAAGGAGGTGCCGATGGAGGTGATGGTCATCCCCGAAAGGGCCGTCACGATCGGGGGGTCGACCCATGCGCCCTCGTGGTTCAGCTCGATCCACAGAGCGCCGGGCTGCTGAGGATCCCTGGTGAGCGTCCCCCTGGCCCACAGCGCCGAGCCGTCGGCGACCTCGTCGCACACGAGCGGCGGAGGCGGAGGGTTGATGTGGCTGTCGTCCTCACACGCGGTGAGCCCCGCCGCCGCGACCACGAGCAGCAGCTTCTTCGTCCGTTTCCTGTGACCCATCGCCCTGTCCTTCCCGCGCTTCCGTGCGCGCTCGCCCACCACGCCCGGTCGCAACGCGGCCGCCGGCCGTAGGGCGGGCATCCTAGCGGCGGTGAGCAGACCAGCCACCCACCGGCACGAAAACATCCTCGCTACGTCGCGATCCCCTCGGTGCAGCCTGAGCCCGGCGGCCGGCAGCGCCCTCGCGCTGCGGGAAGCGCCCCTCGCTCTCACTGTTGGTCTCCTCGCCCTTGCTGTGAGAAGGATGCCCAGATCATGCTCGATCCCTCCCCCCCGCTCGTCGTCCTCGGCTGCGGCTTCACCGGCGCGGTGGTCGCCGGCCTGCGGCTGGCCTCCGGCGGCCGCGTCGTCGCGACCACGCGCTCGTCCGAGCGCGCCGCAGAGCTCGCCCAGGCCGGCATCGAGGTGAGCGTCCTGCCGGCGCTCACCGCCGCGGCCGTCGACCGGCTCGTCGGGGACGGCGCGGACGTGCTCGTCGCCTTCCCGCCCGACGGCGCGACCGACGCCTCGATCGCGCCGTCGCTCCGCCGCGCTCGCGCGATCGCGTACGTCTCGTCGACCGCCGTCTACGGCGACGCCACGGGGCGCATCGACGAGGCGACGCCCACGTCGGCCGACGGCCCCCGCGCCGCCGCGCGCCTCGCGGCCGAGGCCGTGTACCTCGAGCGCGGCGCCGTGGCGCTGCGCGCCGCCGGCATCTACGGCCCGGGCCGCGGCCTGCACCAGCGGCTCTTGCGCGGCGACTTCCGCATGACCGGCGAGGGCGATCGGCAGGGCAGGAACGTCGTCTCGCGCATCCACGTCGAGGACCTCGCGCGCCTCGCGCTCGCGGCCCTGGAGCGCGCCGCCCCCGGCGACGTCTTCGTGGTCGCGGACGACGCGCCCGTGCCGCAGATCGAGGTCGTCCGCTGGCTCTGCGCGCGGCTCGGCCTGTCGCTGCCGGCCGGCGCGCCGCGGGAGGATCTCCACGAGACGCTCCGCCACGATCGCGCGGTGGACAACGCGAAGATCAAGCGCGCCCTCGGCATGACGCTGCTCTACCCGAGCTACCGCGAGGGGTTCGAGGCGTGCCTGGCCGTCGAGGCCGCGGCGCCGGCCCTCGCCGCGGCCGCGGGCGCCCCGCGGCATCGCGGGTGATCGAGGTCGCGCGCTACAGCACGTCCGAGCCCTTCCTCGTGACGACGATATCGTCGCTGCCGCCCGCCGCGCCGCCGGCCGCGGGCGGAGCGTCGGCCGTGCCGTTCTCGCCGACGCTTGACAGCGTATACCCATCTCCGCCCGGGCTCCGCTCGTACACGAGCGGGCCTGTCCCACAAGGGTCCTGCGGGAGCGCCCGCAGCGCCTCCGGATAGCCGCCGTCCGCATACCTCCGCTCTGCCTCGACGGCCGCGCGGGCCAGGAGATACGACGCCCGCAAGGCGCAATCCCGCCTCGCGGTCCTCTGGAGATGCTCGGCGTCCAACATGGCACCGAGCCCGGTGACATCGGTGGCGAGTGAATCGGCGGCGATCTCCTGAAAGCGCGCGACCTGGGGAGCATCGCGCTGCGCGCCGAGCGCGATCTGCTCCGCGGCGCGCAGCTGCGCGTCGAGCGGCGGGAGGGCGTGACCGAACACGGCGGCCATCGGGAGGACCGCGGTGAGCGCGCGGGCGCCGGTCGACGACGCGAGAGGGCGGAGCTCCTCCTCGGGGAGGGGCCCACCGTCGCTCAGGCTCATCGCCATCTGGCGGAGGTGCAGGCGCTCTCTCCGGAGCACGTCGACGAGCCGCGGCAGGTGGCGCCCGCGCTCCTCGAGCGCGCGGTCCAGCTCGGCGAGCTCCGCCGCGGGGAGCCGGGGCGCGCCGGCGACGAGGGCCGCGGCGCGGCGGTAGGCGCGCTCCGCGTCGTGAATGCCGATCAGGCCGGCCATGGCCGAGCCCGCGGACAGGTCCGCGCCGACCTTGGCGACGGTGAGATAGCGGTCCAGGGCGCCGCGCGTATCCCCCTTGGCCTCGAGCCAGCGCCCCTGGACCAGGACAGCGCGGTTTGCGTGCCACACTGGATAGATGGGACCGTAGTCGATCCACGCGCCGCCCTCCGGCAGCTCGTAACGGGAGCAACGCGCCGTCTGCCGGAACGCGTCGATCTCCGGGCGGCGCCGCTCGACCTCGGCGGCGAGCTCGGGGGAGAGCGGCGCGCCCGGCGCCGCCTCGAGCGCTCGCTTGATCCACTCGGGATGGACGTCCAGCTGAATCGACGCCGTCCTCGCGTAGCTCGCCCCGCAGTCCTCCTGCGCGGCGCCCTCGCCGGCAGGCCGCGCGCGCTCGCGGATCCGCGCGCGCTCCGCGTCCCATTCGGCCTGGGTGGCATCCCGGTAATCCCGGAGCCGGGACTGACCCCACGCCGACGCGCCGGCCCGGACCAGCGCGAGAAGCGCGGCCGTCGCCGCGAGCCCGATCCCCACACGTCTCACCCTCCCGAGGAGGCGCCCCTTGCTGTCTGTCATCGCACCGAAAAAGCCCGGGCGCGACGAATCATTCCGTGCCTTTTTGTCAACTGGATCGCACGGAGATGCTCCCGACTCGGGGCGGACAGAGACGGCCTCTCGAACGGCCAGGCCCGGGGATCCGCGACGCGAAAAACAGGGATCGACGCGCGCGAGGTGCACGATTACGCTCGAAGCCGCTGAAGGAGCGTGCATGAAGCTTACGTGTTGGACATGGCTTGTGCTGGCGGCCGTCGCCGCGGGCGCGGGATGCGGGGATGACGAGGGCGGGACCGGCGGCGCCGGGCCGGGAGGCTCGGGCGGGGCGAACGCCGGAGGCGGAGGCTCGGGCGGGGCGGGCGACGGCGGCGGAGGCGGCGCGGGCGACGGCGGGGCCGGCGGAGAGGCTCCGCCGATGCCGCCGTGCGGGCCGCCCGACCCCACGCTCGCCGACCGCGACGCGGACGAGCTGTATGCGGCCGACGAGGTCTCGCGCTTCGACTTCCTCCTGCCGGAAGAGCGCTGGGCCGAGCTCAAGGCGAACGCCCGCGACGAGGAGTACGTGGAGGCCGAGGCTTGCTACATGGGCAAGCGCCTGGGCGTCGTCGGCCTGCGCTTCAAGGGCGGTTATGGCACCCTGCAGATGTGCTTCGACGAGGAGGGAAACCTCACCTGCCCGAAGCTCAGCATGAAGGTGAAGTTCGACGAGTACGTCGACGGTCAGCGCTTCTACGCGCAAGAGCGGCTGAACTTCCACTCGATGATCTGGGATCCGACGAAGCTCCACGAGCGCATCGCCTATGGCCTGTACCGCGAGATGGGCGTCGCGGCCCCGAGGAGCGGTTGGGCCACGCTTTATGTGAACGGCGAGCCCCAGGGGCTCTTCTCGATGGTCGAGGAGGTGGACGGCCGCTTCCTGGAGAGCCATTTCCCCGGAGGGCCGGACGGCGACCTCTACAAGGAAGCGTGGCCGGTCACGGACGACGCCAGCTACTACGCGGAGCGCATCGAGACGAACGAGGACGAGGCCACGCACGAGCGCTTCGTCGCGTTCGCCGCCGCGCTCTCGTCCGCCGAGGGCGACGAGCGTCTCGCCGCGCTGTCGCAGTGGGCGGACGTCGAGCAGCTGCAACGCTACATGGCCGTCGACGAGGCGATCGTGAACTGGGACGGGGTCACGACCTTCTACGTCGACCCCGCCGGCGGCGCCAACAACCACAACTTCTACATTTACGACGAGCCCTCCTCGGGCAAATTCCACCTGATCCCGTGGGATATGGACCAGACCCTCGGCGCCAGCACCTACTTTGGCCAGGTGCCCCGCTGGACCGAGGCGCCGGCGACCTGCCCCGCCGTGGTCCCGGTGTTCATGGGCGCCGAGCGGGTGCGCGTGCCGGGATGCGACGCGCTGTTCGGCGCCTTGAGCCAGGACCCCGCGGGCTACCAGGCCGCGCTCCAGGCGCTGCTCGACGGGCCGTTCGGCGAAGGGAAGCTCGAAGCGCAGGTGGACGCGTACGCGGCGCAGATCCGCGCCGCCGTCGAGGAGGATCCGCTCGGGCCCGGCCTCGCCGGGTGGGAGCCGGCGGTCGCGCGCCTCAAGAGCGAGGTGCCGATCCTGCGCGAGCGCCTGCGCCGGTTCGCCAGCGACACGCCGCTCGTGCCGTTCTCGTTCACCGCGGCAGGGGTCAACGATTTCGAGGCGGCGGACGCGGTCGAGCTGTACGTCGGCACGCTGCTCGCCACCAACAACGCGTCCGGCGCGGTGCAGGGCCTCACGCAGGACGCGCCGCTCAGCGGGGCGCAGAGCCTGCTCCTGAGCTTCGACTTCCGCGACGAGGCGTACGCCTGGGGCCAGTACGTGTACTTCACGGTGCCCCTCGCCGAGGGCTCGGTCGACGTGACGGCGCTCGAGGGCGTCCGCTTCCGGGCGCGCGCCGACGCGGCGCGCCGGCTGCGCGTCGACGTCGAGAGCCCCGCGCAGAGCAACGGGCTCAGCGGGGTCCGCCACGGCTGGGACGTGCGGCTCGGCGTCGAGCCGCAGCTCATCGAGCTCAAGTTCGCCGACATCGCGCTCCCCGGCTGGGCGATCGACCAGGGGCTCGACCCCGGCGACGACGTGAACGACGTGCTCGCGTCGATCATCGGCCTCGCCTTCAGCCCGGAGATGAACGGCGTCGGCGCGAACGGCTTCCTCGGCCGCGGCAAGGCCGACTCGGGCGCCGTCGTGATCGACGATGTCGAGCTCTTCGGCGCGACCTCCGGCGATCCGTGATCGGCGCACGCGGAGGCCCGAGGCGAGCGCCTCGGGCCCGCGGAGACGTCGCTTCGGGAGGCCCTCTCGCCGCCCGGTCCCCCGGACGCGAGCGGCAGATCTCCGGAGCGCGGGTTAAGCTCGGTCCACGCTAGCCGCTGCGCCGGCGCCCCCACCGCGGGGCCATGCTCGCGAACACGTCGTCTCTTCGGATCAAGAGGTGAAAGAGCGCCGCCGCGAGGTGCTGGAGGAAGACGCCGAAGAGCAGCAGGGCGAGGTAGGTGTGAGCGCGGCGCAACGCCGCGTGAAGCGCGGGGCTCTGCGGCGCGATCGAGGGCAGTTGAAGCCCGCCGAGCAGCGTCACCGGATAGCCGCCCGCCGAGAGCATCGCCCAGCCGACGATCGGAATCGTGAACATCAGGACATAGAGCACGATCTGCGATGCGCCCGCCGCGCGCCGTTGCCAGGCCGGCATGTCCTCCGGCAGCGGCAGCGGCGGCGCGCGGCGCGCGAGGCGCACCCCCAGGCGGACCGCCGCGAGCGCGAGGAGCACGACGCCCAGCGACCGGTGCGCCGGCAGCAGGAAGGTCCGGGCGCCGCTCACCGTCGAGGCCATGCCGACCCCGATGAACAGCATGGCGACGATCGCGGCGGCCATGGTCCAGTGCAGGGCGCGCGATAGAGGGTGAAACGTTCGCGGAGGGCTCATCGGCGCGCGCCCTCCCCGGCGGGGCCGCGGGACAGCGCGCTCGGCGCCGGCCCCTCGCCGGCGCGGCGCGCGAGCGAGACCGCGTAGGTCGAAGAGCGCGCGCTCAGCAGCGGATCGTCCGACGGCTCGATCCCGGCCGGCAGGATCAGCGGATCGAAGGTGATGTCGCGACACGGCCCCGCCTCCTCCGTCGCGGCGCGCTCCACCACGAGCGCGCCGACCTCGACCTGCTCGCGATCGCGGGGCCACTCGCGGGTCGCGTCGCCCGTGGGATCGCCCGGGGCCGCGAGCGTCACCCGCATCCGCCAGCGCAGCGGGCCCCGCGCGAGGCGCGCGACGACCTCCTCGAAGAGGAAGCTCGGCGGCCTCGAGGCGAGCGTCGCCTTGTCCAGCGCCTCCAGCGGGGCCTCGGGCACCATCGACCAGCGGACGTCGCGCGCCGGGCCGGCGCCGCCGGTGAAGCGGAACGCGTTCACGCTGTGGTAGGTGCCGTTCGCGAAGCTCGACGGCAGATCGCCGTCGCGCAGCCGGGCCATGAAGGCGCGCGTCTCCGGGTGCGCGGCGAGGAAGCCGTCCACGCGCGCGGCGTCCGGCTTCCCCGTGGCCGCGACGGGCGAGGTGGCGCGCTGAAAATCGAGGAACGCCGCGGGCGTCGCGACCGGGAAGACGGGGATGTGGTTCATGGCGGTGCGCCATGGCTCGCCGTTCGGCAGCGAGAAGCTGAGGGCCATGCTGCGGAGCGCGACGCGCCCGTCCGGCGCGTACGGCATGCCGCCGCCCGTCGAGAAGCGCCCGACCACGGGGACCTCGCCGCGCGCGAATACGCTCGCCCTGGAGAGCCGCGCGCCCGCGCCGCTCGCCTCGAAGCGCCCGGTGAAGCAGACGCCCTTCGCGTGCGCGCGGCGAAAGCCCGGGTGCACGCCGTCACGCCCCTCGAGCGCGTCGACGAGCTTCGCCGGGGTCAGCCGCGAGGGATCCAGGACCCCGGCCGCGAAGGCGAACGCCGCGGCCGAAGCGGCCACGATCGCGAAGATCAGCGAGGCACGGGCGATCTCCCCGGCCCTCGCGCGCAAGAGGCCCTGGAGGCCCCCGCGGGAACGCAGAAATCCGAGCATCACGAGCTCCTCCGCCATCGCGGCGGCGTGGGATGATGCTGCCGTGACGCCCCCCGAGGGGCGTTATTCCGTGGACGACAAAGAAGATCCCCCATGGAATAACCGCCGCGCGGGCGGCGTCTCGCGGCCGTGGAGGGCTTGAAGCCGAGGAGCGGGCAGGAGCGGCGATGAGCGATCTGAACGACGAAGAGCTGCGCGCCCTGCTGCCGGGCATGCGGAGGTTCGCGGTCTCGCTGACGCGCGACGCGAGCGCCGCCGACGATCTGGTGCAGAGCTGCCTCGAGAGGACCCTCTCGCGCTGGCGGACGAAGCGCCCGGACGGGAGCCTGAAGGCCTGGCTGTACGCGATCATGTACCGCCAGTTCCTCGACAGCCGGAGGCGCGCGGGGCGCGTCCGGCGCTTGCTGGAGGCGTTCGGCGTCCACGCCGAGGGCGAGCACCCCGGCGAGGAGACCGTCATCGCGCGCTCCTCGCTCGGCGCGTTCGACAGGCTCTCGGACGATCAGCGCGCGGTCCTTTTGCTGGTCTCGGTCGAGGGGTTCTCCTACCAGGAGGCGGCCCAGGCTCTCGACGTGCCGATCGGCACCGTGATGTCGCGCCTCTCCCGCGCGCGAGACGCCTACCGAGCGCTGACCGAGGGCGAGGCGGCACCCGCCCGGATCCGGAGAGTGAAATGAGCCGCAACACCCCGACCGAGGACGAGCTTCACGCCTTCGTGGACGAGCGGCTCGATCGTGATCGAGCGCGCGACGTCCAGGCGTACCTGGCGTCGCACCCCGACGAGCGCGCGCGCGTCGCCGCCTACCGGCGGAACGCCGAGGAGCTGCGCGCCCAGCTCGCCGGGGCCTCGCTGCTGCCGCCGAACCCGCGCCTCGACCCGCTCGCGATCCGGCGCGATCTGCGCCACCGCTCCCGGCAGCGCGCGATGCTCTGTGCCTCGCTCGTGGTCGCGCTCGGGCTCGGCGGGCTCGGCGGCTGGAAGGCGCGCTCCATGAGCCTCATCGGGTTGCCCCCTCCCATGGAGGACGCGCTCGTGGCGTACCGCACCTTCGCCACGGACCGCGAGCGGCCGGTGGAGATGACGGCGGGGGAGGGGATCGACCTTCAGGCCTGGCTGTCCGTCCGACTGGGGCGCCCGGTGGCGCTGCCCGATCTGGCGCCGTTCGGGTTCGACCTCCTCGGGGTCCGGCTGCTCGCCACGGACGATGGCGCCGCGGTCCTGCTGATGTACGAGGATCGAGGCGGTCAGCGCGTGAGCTTCTATATCCGCCCGACCCGGCCCCTGTTCGAGCTCACCGGCACGCGCCGCGACGGCGGGCTCGCGACGAAGTACTGGTTCCGAGACGGCTACGGGTTCGCCGTGGTCGGCCGCGCGGACGACCCGCGCCTCAGGGAGGTCCAGGAGGCCGCGCGGCTCTCGATGTGACGCCGCGGCCCGGCCCGGGCGACGACGATGCTGCTGTCCTTCATGCGCCGAGAGGTCGCCTGCGCTCCGCGGCCACACTGGCACGCTCACGGGAGAGCGATCCTCGTCGTGCATGCACGGCTCGACCTGGACTCGACGGCGCGCCGGCCGCGCTGAGCGAACCTTTCTCGTGGATGTGCACGAGCTCCGACAGGCCAGACCGCTCATCCAGCGCTGTCGATGTTCTACGCCTGGAACGCCGCCGTTCCAGAGCGCCGCCTGGCGTTGCCCGGGTATCGCCGCATACTCCGGACGTGACCATGCGGAGATGAAATGAACAAAAATGAGCTTGGTAATAGGTTAGGTATCGCAATCTGCGCCGGCGTCACGTTTGGTCTCTCCACGGCTTGCTCGGGCGAAGGCGCGTCGGACGAGCCGCTCGAGTCGCTCGAGTGGCAGTCGTCCGAGATCATCGGCGGCGAGATCGCCGAGGCGAGCCCCTGGGCCGTCCAGGTCTTCGACGTGCGCGGGGACACGGGCGACTTCTACCAGTGCACGGGCACGCTCGTCGCGCCGCGCTGGGTGCTCACCGCGCAGCACTGCATCGCGGATGAAGGCGAGACGTCGGCGGTGCGCATCGGCAGCAACACGTACCGCGAGGGCCGGCGCATCGAGGTCGACGCCGTCGAGGTGCCCTCGGCCGAGGTCGACATCGCGCTGCTTCACCTGACCGAGGACGCCGGCGGCGCGGTCGTCGAGCTCGCCCCCGCGGGGCCGGCCGTGGACGGGAGGGACGCGACGGTCTACGGCTGGGGGAGCGAGGGCACGCCGCTGGTGATGGCGCCGTCGCTCAAGAAGGCGATCGTCCACATCGACGGCCGGCGCTCCGACGACGAGCTCCTGGCGACGGGCGTGACGGGCTCGGGCTGGAGCGGCGACTCCGGCGGCCCGTGGTTCGTCGACGGGCGTCAGGTCGCCGTGTTCTCGGCCTCGAGCGGCCAGGACGGCACCAACGTGCACGCTTCGCTCGCCGGCGTCGACGTCGCGCGCCACCGCGCGTGGATCGACGCGACGATCGCCGGCGGCCCCACCGACCACCCCGACGACGAGGTCGTGCTCCACGACCTCTCGGACTTCTCCGGCGTCTCGCAGGGCTTCGGGATCGGCCGCCACAACCTCCCGGACATGGCGATCATCGGCAACGACCGCGCGAGCGCGATCGAGGTCCCCGCCGGGCTCCGGGTCACGGTCTTCTTCCACCACAACTTCGAGGGCGAGGCGCGCGTCTTCACCTCGGACGTCGATCTCGTGGCCGCGGGCTTCAGCGATGTCATCTCGAGCTTCGTCGTCTCGCGCGCCTCGGACCCGCAAGAGGACGTTGTCGCCCTCTACGAGCACGCCGACTTCTCGGGCGACTCGCTCCTCTACGGCGTCGGCGGCAGCTACCTCATCGGCGGCGCCTGGGACAAGCGGATCAGCTCCGTCCGCGTCCCCGACGGCTTCACGCTGACGCTCTACGACCTGTTCTTCAGGTATTCGCCCCAGTCGCGCGTCATCACGGCGGACGCGAACCTCGACAGCTACGACTTCGACGACCAGACCTCGAGCTTCATCGTCGAGCGCCCGTAGGAGCGAGGGCGCGCGGGCGGCTCGCGCGCCGCGCGCCCTCGCGAGCTTCAGCGCATCTCACCGCCGCCGGACGCGCGGCGCTGCCCGCGGGCCGGCCGGCGGCGCACCCCGCGGCGGAACGCGAGGCCGGCGGCGAGGAGCAGGGCCGCGACGCCGCCCGCGGAGGGCGTGTCGGCGCCGAGGCGGCACCCGCAGCCCGACGACTCGCCGCTCCCGGAATCGCCGCCGCCCGCGCCGGCGGGCGGCGCCCCGCCCGAGCCCGACGCGGGGGCCCCACCCGAGCCGGACGCGGCGTCGCCCGCCCCGGACGACGCGACGGTGTCGAGCCCCGCGCCGATCGAGGTGGTGGCGGTGGTCGGCGGCGGCGGCGCCTCGACGCACGCGCCCGCCTCGCACCGCTCGCCCGCGGGGCACGCGACCCCGTCGCAGACATCGACGCACGCGCCCTCGCGGCAATACGTGCCTTCGTCGCACGAGACGTCGGCGCACGCGGCCTCCACGCACCGGCCGCTCTCCATGTCGCAGCGCTCGTTCGTCGGGCACCCGCGGCAGTTGCACTGGAGCACGCACACGCCGCCTTCGCACACCTGGCCGGAGTTGCACACGACGTCCTGGCACGGGTCGATGCAGCGCCCGGCGCGGCACACCTGGTCGTGCGGGCACACCACGCCGTCGCACGGCGCGCTGCACTCGCCCCCGCGGCACACCTCGCCCACCTCGCACATCACGTCGACGCAGGCCTGCTCGACGCACAGGCCCCCTTGGCACACGAACCCTTGCTCGCACGGGAACTCCGCGGACCCGCAGCGATCCACGCAGCGGCCGCGGTTGCACACCTGGCTCTCCGGACAGGGCGCCTCCTCGTCGATGACGTCGTCGCAGTCGTTGTCGACGCCGTCGCACTGCTCGGCCTGGCTGCCGGGCAGGACGAAGGGAGTGCAGATCACCTGCCCCTGAGCGTCGCAGTCGGAGATCCCGAGGCGGCACGCGCCGACGTTCTCGTCCACCTCGCAGGGCTGGCCGGCCTCGGGGCAGGTGATGCCGGAGAAGCGGAACAGGAAGTCCTCGTAGTCGAGATCGTTGCCGTTGACGCCCGCGGCGCCGGCCGCGTTCTGGAAGTCGAGATCCTCGAAGCCCAGGTAAAACGTGTTGAGCAGCTCGTTCGATCGATAGATGAGGTCCGAGTACCACGGGCCCGGCGTCTCGCACGCCGTACACGCCACGTTGAACCGGTGCTCGGTGTAATGGTATTGCGTGGCGTTGTTGTTCCCGGTGCCGTTCGGGTTGGGGATCAGCACGAAGCCGATCAGCCCGCCGGCGTACGCGGGGCTCTCCCGGATCGACACCGCTGTCAGCTCGCGCATCGCGGCCGGCGGCAGGCTGGTCGAGAAGGGAAAGAGGATCTGGATATCGCTCTCCGGCGCCGCCGTGTTGAGGTTGGCGCCGGTGTCCACCGAGACGTACTTCGGCGGGTCGTCGCTCGCGCGGCTGTCGTCGACGTTGTACCAGCCGACGGCGAAGTTGGCGCCGCCCCCCTTGGCGATGTACTTGCCGCTGAACTCGCAGAGCGGCGAGAACACCTGCGGCTCCACCGCCGCGTCGGCCACGACGTCGATCATCTCGTCGATGTTGTCGTTGTTCGCTGACCCGTTGAGCAGGTCGCTCAACCGTCCGGTGACCGCGGGGATCGTGGTGCCGTTCGGTTGCACGATGTCGGCGCGCGCCGTCCCGCTCGCGCCGAGCGCCGCCGAGAGGGCCACACACCACGCAAGGGCAGACGGTTTGCTGAAGCTGAAGATCGACCAGCGCATCGGGCCTCCTCTCCTGGCAGGACGCGTGAGTCCGAAACGAAAAGTGGACGCCAACTTCGCCGCCTTGTCCAGACGGCGCGCGTTCGCCAGATCGGCGACCGATGTGCACGGTCGACCCACGTGAGGACACCGTGTGATCTGCGCGGAGCGAGCTCCCGCGCTCGGCCGCTCACGCCTCGCGCTTGCGCGCGCTCACGCCTCGCGCTTGCGCGCGCTCACGCCTCGCGCTTGCGCGCGCTCACGCCTCGCGCTTGCGCGCGCTCACTCCTCGCGCTTACGCACGATCGCCGCGAGCTCACGGATGAGCTCGGTCACGCCCTCGCCCGTCGCGGCGCTGACGAGGTGGAGCTTCACCTTCGCCTTCGCGAACCGTGCCTTGAGCTTCGGGTAGGCCTCGCGCACCTCGGTCAGGTCGGCCTTGGTCAGGGCGACGACCTCGGGGCGGTCCGCGATCTCCGGGCTGAACTTCTTGAGCTCCTTGCGGAGCGCCCGGTAGTCGGCGAGCGGCTCGCGGCCGTCGCCGGGATCGAGCGTCACGAGGTGGAGGAGCGCCCGCGTCCGCTCCACGTGCTTCAGGAACCGGGTGCCGAGCCCGACCCCCTCGCTCGCGCCCGGGATCAGCCCCGGGATGTCCGCGATGACGAAGCTCGACCCGCCCGAACGCACCCCGCCGCCAATCTCGACCATGCCGAGCGTCGGGGTCAGCGTCGTGAACGGGTAGTCGCCGATCTTCGGCCGGGCGGCCGAGACGGCGGCGACGAAGGTGCTCTTGCCCGCGTTGGGGAAGCCGAGCAGGCCGACGTCGGCGAGCACCTTCAGCTCCAGGCGGAGCTCGCGGGCCTCGCCTGGCTCCCCCGGCTCGGCGCGCCGGGGGGCCCGGTCGTGCGGCGACTTGAAGTGCAGGTTGCCGCGGCCCCCCTTGCCCCCGCGGGCGACCACGACCCGCTGGCCGTGCTCGGTCACGTCGGCGACCAGCTCGCCGCTCTCCGCGTCGAAGATCTGCGTCCCCACCGGGAGCTTCTCGACCCGGTCGGCGCCGGCGCGCCCGTGGCAGTCGCTCCCCATCCCGTGCTCGCCCCGCTCGGCCTCGAGGGTGCGCGCGTAGGTGAAGTCGAGTAGCGTGGACAGGCCTTCGTCGCCCACGAAGACGACGTCCCCGCCGCGGCCGCCGTCGCCGCCCGCGGGGCCGCCGAACGGGATGTACTTCTCGCGCCGGAATGCGATCGCTCCATTGCCGCCATCCCCCGCGATGACCTTCAGACGGCACTGATCGACGAACCGCATGGTGGCGGCTCATAGCATAAAACTCAGGAAAGACCCCACAGCGGAAGGCAGCCCCGTGCATCGGGCCGCCCGCCGGACCGCTCGACCAGGAGATCCCAGGTGCGCGCTCGAATCCTGATCGTGGACGACAACACGAGCCTCGCCGGAAACCTTCGCGACGTCCTCGAGGGCGCGCGCGAGCTCGACGTGGAGGTGGCCCTCGCCCCGAACGGCAAGCAGGGGCTCGCGGCGGCCCGCCGCGACGGCTTCGACGTGGCCGTGGTCGACGTCAAGCTCCCGGACGCGAGCGGGCTCGAGCTCATCGCCCCGCTCCGGGCCGCGGCCCCCCACGGCGAGATCGTCCTCGTGACCGGCTTCGCGACCGTGGACACCGCCATGGCCGCGCTCCGCGCCGGCGCCTTCGCCTTCGTCCTCAAGTCGTTCCGGCCCGAGGAGCTCATCTCCACGGTGGCCCAGGCGATCGAGAAGATCTCGCTGAAGCGGGAGCGGGAGGAGCTCGAGCGGCGGTACCGGGCGATCGTCGACGCGGCGGACGTGCTCATCCTCGGCCTGAACGCCGACGGCCGCGTGGCCCTCTTCAACCCGCGCCTGTCCGCGCTGACCGGGGTGGGCGGCGACGCCGCGCTCGGCATGCCGTTCTGCGAGACGCTGGTCGACGAGTCCGAGCAGCGCCGGTTCAACCAGTCGTTCCAGAGCGTCGTCGAGGGCGACGCCGCCGCCGCCGAGGTCGAGGTCGGCGTCCGGGACGCGGTGGGGGCGATCCGCCGGGTGCGCTGGCACCTCTCCGGCGTCCGCAGCGGCGGGCGCGGCGGCCGGACCGACCTCGTCTACGGCATCGGCATCGACGTGACCGAGCGGCGCGCGCTCGAGCGGCGCGCCGCCGACGCCGAGGCGCTGAACGCGATGGCCCCGCTCGCCCTCGGGCTCGCGCACGAGATCCGGAACCCCCTGAACGCCGCGGTCCTGGAGCTCCACCTGCTCAGCCGCGGCATCGACCGCCTCTCCGACGAGGCGATCCGCGAGCCCATGAAGCGGCGGGTGGGCATCGTCGAGGCCGAGATCGGCCGGCTGGGCCGGCTCCTCGGCGAGTTCCTCGAGCTCGCCCGCCCGCGCGCCCCGCACCGCGAGCCGGTCGACCTGGCCCGCGTCGTGCGCGACGTCCTCGACCTGGAGGAGGAGGCGCTCGCGAGCCACCGCGTCGAGGTCGTCCGCGATCTGGCCGACGACTGCTTCGCGCTCGGCGACGTGGAGAAGCTCAAGCAGGTGGTCCTGAACCTCGTCGTCAACGCGCTGGACGTCATGCCCGACGGCGGGGTCTTGCGGGCGTGCGCGTCGGGGGACGCGCACGAGGTGTGGCTGTCGATCGGGGACACCGGGCCCGGGATCGACCCGACGATCCTCGCCGAGATCTTCGATCCGTTCTTCACCACGAAGGCGGCGGGCACCGGCCTCGGGCTCGCGATCGTCCGGAAGATCGTGGACCAGCACGCGGGCCGGGTGGAGGTGAGCACGCACGCGGCCGAGGGGACGACGGTCCGCGTGCGGCTCCCCCGCTTCACCCCCGAGCCGGTGCCCGTGTCTCGCCCCACGACGAGCTCCCTGCCGCCGCGGGGGGCCGGGATCTGAGCGGCGCGGGCTCAGCCGACGATGCGCATGGGGGGCTTCAGGGGCAGGGGCGGCTTGGAGCCGGGGGCCGAGGGGATCGCGGACGGGGCCGGCTTGGGGACCTCGCCCTCGAGGGCGGCGAGCGCCACGAAGAGCCGGTCCATGCCGTAGTCGAGCGCCACCTCGCGCTGGAAGACGTGGGCGACCTTGATGAGGCGCAGCGACGTCTGCTTGCCGAGGTCGATCTCGCGCTCGAGGAACGCCTCGAACGAGCCGTAGCCCTTCGCCTGATACAGCTCCTGCTGCTGGATCTCGGCGAGCACCACCCCGATGTCGAAGAACCCCTTGTCGAGCCGCTTGCGGAGCGTGCGGATCTTCTGGGTCTGGTTGTGGAGCTCGGCGATCTTCGCCTTGATCTCCTCCGCGCCGGTGGGCACGCGGATGGTCGCCCGGGCGCTGCCGGGGGGCGCCGGCTCGGCGGCCCGGGCCCGCGCCTCGGCGGCGTGCTTCGCGGCGTGCCGGGCAGCCCAGGGCGCAGCGCCGCGGAGGCCGAGCTTACGCTTCGAGGCGCTTGACGCCGATTTCGAATCTTCCTTGATTACCGGATTCACGGGTTTCGCAAGCTGAGCTTCAGCGCCCCCCTTGGCGCTCGAAGAGGCCTTCTTCTTCGTGCCCGTCGCCTTCTCGGAGCTGCCCTGCTTTGTGATCTTCGGCATGTCGCTGCGTCCCCCGCTGGGTACGAGATCGTCGCGGCCCTTCGCCACAAGCGCGCCGCCCGCGCGGGGGAAAGACCCGCACGGCTGTCAAGCCCAATTGGCTCGACAGGTCGTCGCCTTACCAAAAAATCGACCACCCCGTCCACTATGTTTCGGGGGAGGCTCCTCTCTTTCCCGTTGGTCAGCATGACCCAAGATCGGCCCGAGAGCCAAAACCCATGAGCATCGCACGCTTGGGGCTCTCTCGGACAGCGGCGACCGCCGCGTGCGCGCTGTTTTGGCCACGTTGGCCTACAGCACGATCCCGGCGGGCTCGACGCGCCGGTCGAGCGAGGCCCCCCGCGCCGGCGCCGGCGCCCGCGTCGGCCTCGTGGCGTCGTCGTCGTTCCTTCCACTTCCACGGCGCGCGCCCGCGCGATCTCCAAGCGCGGGGGGCGGTCGTGGTAGATCGCGGTGCATGACCTCTCCGCCCGCCGGTCGCGGCTCCGCTGACGTCTCCCAGGCCGCTGATGCGTCGCGTCGTTCGAGCGACGTGCCGCGGGGCGCGGCGAGCAACCGGATTGCCGTGGTGGTGAACGGCAACGCCAAGAGCGTGACGGCGGAGGTGATCGAGACGCTCGATCAGATCCTTGACACGGGGGATCTGTTCGTGTCGCGGCGGGTGGAGGAGAGCGAGGGCATCGCGCGGATCCTCGTCGACCGGGGTTACGGCACGATCCTCACGGGCGGGGGCGACGGGACGTTCACCGTGGTGGTGACGGCGGTGGTGAACGAGGCGAAGCGGCGCGGGCTGCCGCTGCCGCGGTTCGGGCTGCTCCGGCTGGGGACGGGCAACTCGCTGGCGTGGGTGCTCGGCGCGTCCGGGGGCGCGGGCGCGAAGCCCGGGCTGGCGGTGGATCTCCAGCGGCTGCGCGCCGAGGCCGGGAGCCGCAACCTGCGGCTCGTGGAGGCCGAGGACATCCTGTCGCCGTTCTGCGGCTTCGGGATCGACGCGGTGATGCTGCGCGACTACAACGCGGTGAAATCGGCGCTCGCGCGCGGCCCGCTGAAGCGGCTCGCGCCGGGGCCGGTGGCGTACGCCGTCGCCGCGACGACGCGGACGATCCCGAGCTACCTCGTGCGGCGCACGCCGCACTGCCGCATCATCAACGAGGGCAACGACGCGATCCGCGTCGGCGAGAAGGGGACGATCCTCGGGGCGCCGATCAAGAAGGGCGGCGTCATCTACGAGGGTCCGGCGAAGATCGCGGCGCTGTCGACGATCCCCTATTACGGCTTCGGCTTCCGGATGTTCCCGTACGCCGACGATCGCCAGGACCGGATGCAGCTGCGCGTGTCGATGATCTCGCCGATCACGTTCGTGCGGAACTTCTCGAGCATCTGGAACGGCGAGTTCGACGACCTGGAGACGGTGTTCGACTACTTCGTGGACGAGGTGACGATCGAGATGGATCCGGCGACGAGCTTCCAGATCGGCGGCGACGTCCGCGGGGACCGCTCGCGCGTCCGCGTGCGGCTGACCGAGCCGATCCGGATCGTCGACTTCTACGCGCCGCCGCGGGGGTAGCGCCCGAGGAGCGCGTCCCGCCTGGGGTTCCATCCGCCCCGGGCGCAGCTGCCGGGTCCCGCATCGGGGGCCCGCCCCCGCACGAGCGGCACAGATCGACGCGCGACCAATCTGGCACAAGTGCTTGTCGCGCCCGGCACACGCTGGCAAACGCGTCGAGACAGGGGCGCTCTTCGCTGCCTCGATGCATGCAAGATCAATGGTTTGCCGGGCGGAGGGGGGCTGGCGCGTGGCTTGCTCGGGAGCTGTGCCATGAACACGACCTTTTCACGGGCTCGCTTGGGTTTCATGGGAACGCTCTCCTTCTCGCTGCTCCTCGCGGCGGTGCCGTTCGGCGCCGGGTGCGTCGGAGAGGTGATCTCGGCGGAGGGCGAGGGGAGCGACGACAGCGCGCTCGAGGGCGCGGAGGAGGTGACCCCCGAGGACGGGAATGAAAACGGAGGGAGCGGCGGGAACACGCCCGGCGGCGAGGAGGCCGAGGCGGCGTGCACGGTCGGCGAGTCCCGGAATTGCACCGACCACGGGATGGGCGGCTACGAGCTGTGCGAGGACGTGGAGGGGGTGCCGACCTGGACCGGGTGTCAGTCGAGCAGCGTCAGCACGCCGCTCGTGCTCTCGTTCGATCAGCGTCCGGTCGAGTACCTGACCGCGATGAACGGCGCGTTCGATCTGAGCGGGCTCGGGGCCACGATCGCCACCGACTGGCCCACCGCGGCGACGCCGTGGCTCGCGCTCGATCGGGACGGCAACGGGGCGATCGACGGCGGCGCGGAGCTGTTCGGCTCGGCGACGGTGCTCGCGAGCGGGGCCCGCGCGGACAACGGGTTCACCGCGCTCCGCGAGCTCGACTCCGACGGAGACGGCAGCATCACGGCGCGGGACGAGGCGTGGTCGCGGCTCGTGCTGTGGAGCGACCGCGACGCGAACCGCGCCTCGAGCGCCGGAGAGCTCGAGCCGCTCGCGTCGCGCGGGCTCGTCGCGATCGAGCTCTCGTACGGGCGCGACCGGCGCTGCGACGGGCGCGGCAACTGCGAGATCGAGCGCGCCGCGTTCACGTTCTCGGACGGCGCCGCAGCCCGGACGGGCGCGGTCATCGACGTGCACCTGCGCTGGCAGTGACGCCACCGCCGGCGGGCGACCCCGCGCGCCCGCCGGCTCGACGCGGCCACCGGCGCGCCGCGGGCAGCGCGAAGAGGAGGTCGCGTCGACCCGTCGACGCGCGCATGCCTGCGCAGCACACAAAAAGACGGGCTCCCGCGAAGGAGCGGTGGGCGCGCGCTCCGGCGGGAGCGAGACGGCGTCTCGACAGCATCAGGGAGCCGGGAACCGGCGCGTGTGGGGGCTTCCCACGAAAGGCGGTTGCACCGAAGATGGCGCCGCGCGGGTGACATGTGACGCCGCGTCATCGACGGGCGAGTCCCCCTTTTCCCTGGAGCGACAGAATGAGACTACGATGGACGACCTGCCTCCTCATGCTGGGGCTGACGGCCAGCGCCGCGGCGTGCGGGGACGATGACGGCACCCCGAGCTCGAGCACAGGAACGGGCGGCGAGGGCGGCGCGGGGGGCGGAGGCCGGGGCGGCGAGGGCGGCGAGGGGGCGACGGGAGGCGGAGGCCGGGGCGGCGCGGGCGGCGTCGGTGGCGCCGGAGGCCTCGGGGGCTCCGGCGGTGAAGGCGGAGTGAGCGGTTCCGGCGGCGGTGGCGGCACGGGCGGGATCGGCGGCTCGGGCGGCGGTGGCGGCACGGGCGGTGATGGCGGCACGGGCGGGATCGGCGGCACGGGCGGCAGTGGCGGCACGGGCGGCAGTGGCGACACGGGCGGCAGTGGCGGCTCGGGCGGGAGCGGCGGCTCGGGAGGCGGTACCGGTGGCTCCGGCGGCGGCATCGGGGGCGCGGGCGGCTCTGGCGGCGGCATCGGGGGCGCGGGCGGCTCCGGCGGCGGCATCGGGGGCGCGGGCGGCTCCGGCGGCGGCATCGGCGGCACAGGCGGCTCCGGCGGTGGCACAGGCGGCTCCGGCGGCACAGGCGGCTCCGGCGGCGGCATCGGCGGCACAGGCGGCTCCGGCGGCGGCATCGGCGGCACAGGCGGCTCCGGCGGCGGCATCGGCGGCACAGGCGGCACCGACGGCGCGGGCGGTGACGCTGGCGCGGGCGGCTCCGGCGGAAATCTCGACCGGCCCGACGGCGCCGCCTGCACCGACGACGCGATGTGCGCGGGGAACTTCTGCAACCGGGAGGACCTCAACGGATGGCCCTCCGGCTACTGCATCAGCTCGTGCGAGCACACCGGCGGCACCTGCCCCGGCAACGGCATCTGCATCGAATCCGGCAGCAACGGGCACCTCTGCTACGGGGCGTGCACCACCTCGAGCGATTGCCGCCCCGGCTATGCCTGCGTCCCCGCCTCCGACGGGACGCTGAGCTGCCGGCCGGCGTGCACCGAGGACGCGCAGTGCCCGACGCGCGGCAGGTGCAACCAGCTCACCGGCCTTTGCCGGATCTACGAGGCGAGCTGCGCCGACGGCGAGGACAACGACCGCGACGCGGCCGTCGATTGCGACGACGACGATTGCGGCGAGCCCTGCGTCGCGATGGTCGCGGAGGCCTGCGCGGCCGCGCCGCGCCTGCCGCCGGAGGTCTCGGGCGACACCTCGCTCGGCACGGGCGCGTTCAAGGCCGGCTGCACGGGCGGCGGACGCGAGGACGTGTACCTGTTCGTCCCGCCCGAGGAGCAGTACGGCACGCTCTCGGTCGCGCTCGAGTCGGACACCGGCCAGGGGCTCTACGCCCGCGGCGCGTGCGAGGACCCCACCACCGAGCTCGCGTGCGCCGAGCCCGCTGCCGGCGGGGGCGCCGAGGCGATCGAGGTCGCCCTGAGCCCCGGCGAGCCGGTGAGCATCGTCGTCGACGCGCATGCGCGCGGCGAGGAGGGCCCGTATACGCTGCGCTCCACGTTCACCCAGGCGATCTGCGGCGACGGCGCCGTCACGCGGCCCGAGCAGTGCGACGACCCGGACGCCTTCGCCGCCTGCGCCGACGACTGCTCCTCGGTCTGCGAGGGCGCGCGGGAGGCCATCGTCGGGGTGAACACCGGCGACACGCGGACCGGCACGATCGCCCTCCGGGGCGACTGCTCCATGCCGGACACGCGCGAGGACGTGTACCGGTTCACGCCCCCGGCGGACGGCACGCTCACGCTCGTGATGTCGTCCGTCACCGATCAAACCCTGTCCGTGAGGTCGAGCTGCCTGTGGGCGAGCTCCGAGCTCACGTGCGAGGACGCCGAAGGGCCAGGCGTCGGCGACGCGCCCGCGATCGAGACGCTCGCGCTCGAGGTGACCGGCGGCGTCCCGCTGTTCATCGTCGTCGACGGCTTCTGGTCCCAGGCCGACGCCGGGCCGTACTCGCTCGACGTGTCGTTCGCGCCCTGAGCGCCGGCGCCGCCGCGCGCCACCATCCCAACCCGGCCTGCGCTCCGGCGCGCTCCGATCCCCCCTGACGACTCCCCCCTGGAGGGCGGCGCCTCCAGGCCGAGGGGGCGCGCCCTCAGCGCGCCGGCGCGGGCGCGGACCGCCCGGGCCGCGGAGCGCGCGAAGGCGCGAAAATGCCGGCGTGCGCGCGGCCGAGCGCCGGAACCGGGGAGTGGCACGCTTCCTGTTTAAAGGCGTCGCGTGACGCTCGGCGCGGTCCAAGCGGCGAGCAGGGCGACCCGGGCGACGGATGGACTCGACTCCGTCGCACCCGCGGCGGACCGCCCGCGCGTCAGATCACGTGTCGTTCAATTAAATAACGGAAAGAGAGCTCAATCATGAAGCGTGCAATGAACCTCCTCGCCTCGTCCCTCGTGTCCTCGTTCGCGCTCGTGGGTTGCGTCGCCGACGCGACCGACCTCGACGCGGAGCTGGCCGGCCTGGAGGAGGTCGAAGAGACCTCGCAGGCGCTGTGCGTCGCCCCGCCGACGGCCGACCAGACCGCGGCCCAGTCGAACTCGAGCGACGTCGGCAGCTTCACCCTCCGCGAGTCGCCGGACAACACCTACTACAGCAGCAAGGGCAACTACGTCGTGGAGGTCACCAACGTGAAGAACGCGTTCGCGTCGACGCAGACGGCGATGGCGTACAGCGTCAACGCCGGCAAGTCGAAGAGCGTCTGCGAGCACACGACGACGACGGCGACGCTCTACGGCTTCGACGAGGTCGAGGGCTGCTGGGTGCAGATCGGCGCGACGAAGAGCAAGACCGGCGTGTACTACCCGGGCGGCGGCTTCATCCAGCCGAGCTGCGATGACGTCGTGAGCTGGTCTATCCCGAAGACGGTGACCAAGGTCCGCATCCAGGGCAAGTCGGTGCTCCAGACGACGTTCGGCCCGGCCGGTCAGAAGATCGCGGAAGGCACGAGCTGGAGCCACTGATCCAGCGCGGAGGTTGGGGGAGCGCGCGGCCTCCTGCGCGCTCCCCGCTCGTCGAGGCCTGTCGCCAGGCGGCGTGATCAGGCTCAGTCGTAATACTCGTTGCCCAGGTGGGTGATGAGGTCCTCCCCCATGAGCCAGCGCATCGTGTTCTTGAGCTTCATCGACTGGATGAAGAGGTCGTGCTCCGGGTACAGCGCCGGCGCGGTCATCGGGCTCTTCCAGTAGAAGCTCAGCCACTCCTGCGTGCCGCTCAGCCCGGCGCGCTGCGCGAGATCCAGGAGCAGCGCGAGGTCGAGCACGATCGGCGCGGCGAGGATCGAGTCGCGGCAGAGGAAGTTGATCTTCATCTGCATCGGGTAGCCGAGCCAGCCGAAGAGATCGATGTTGTCCCAGCCCTCCTTGGCGTCGCCCCGAGGGGGGTAGTACTCGATCCGCACCTTGTGAAAGAGCTTGCCGTAAAGCTCGCCATGGACGTCGGGCTTCAGGATGTGCTCGAGCACCCCGAGCTTCGAGACCTCCTTCGACCGGAACGACTCCGGGTCGTCGAGCACCTCGCCGTCGCGGTTGCCGAGGATGTTCGTCGAGAACCACCCCGCGACGCCGAGCATCCGCGCCTTGAGCCCCGGGGCGATCACGGTCTTCATCAGCGTCTGGCCGGTCTTGAAGTCCTTGCCGGCGATCGGGACCTCCTGCTTGCGCGCGAGCTCCCACGCGGCCGGGAAGTCGACGGTGAGGTTCGGGGCGCCGTTCGCGAACGGGATGCGCTCCTTCAGGCAGGCCCAGGCGTAGATCTGGGAGCTCGAGATGGCCGGGTGGTCCTCGGCGAGCCCCGACTCGAAGCGCGCCATCGACTGGTGGACCTCCGCGGGCGGGATGTGCACCTCGGTCGAGCCGCACCAGACGGCCACGGCGCGCGCGGCGCCGCTGTCGCGCAGGAAGGCGCGGAGATCTTCCCGGACCTGCTCCACCATCTCGGCCTTGCTCGCGCCCTTCTTCACGTGGGTGCCGTGGAGCCGCCGCACGTACTGTGGGTAGAACACCGCGGGCATCGGCCGGATCCGCTCGAGCTCGTCGCGGACGGCGTCGAGGTGGCGGCGCTCGAGCACGTCCGCGTGCCGCGCCGACTCGTAGGCGTTGTCGGGGAAGATGTCCCACCCGCCGAACGCCAGCTGATCGAGCGCCGCGAGCGGCAGGAAATCCTTGATCTTCGGCGCGCGGTGGTCGGTGCGCCGGCCGAGCCGGATCGTGCCCAGCTGCGTGAGCGACCCGATCGGCGGGGCGAGCCCGCGCCGCGCGAGCAGGGTGCCCGCGATGGTCGTCGTGGCGACGGCGCCCAGCCCCGGCAGCAGGACCGCGAGCTTGCCCTCTGCCTTCTTGATCTCTTTCGGCTGCTTCACGTGACGTGTTCCCCCCCGGTCGCGGGCGCTCCTCGGGCAGAGGCGGGGCGTCCGCCGGTGCCGTGCGCGCGGCGCGCCGGCGCCTGCCGGGGCCGCGCGGCGCTGCGACCGCCGGGAGCATGAGGCCCGGCGGCCGCGATCACCACGGCCCGGCGCGCGCGCGCGGGCGTTTCCGGCGCGCTCCCTTCGTCGGTTTGCGGCGCGCCCTGCGGGGCAGCGCCTCGGACGGCGGCGGTCAGGCGGCCGGAGACGGCTGGAGAGGGCGCGCGCAGGGGCTCCGGCGCGGTCAGGTCGGACGCTTGCCCGTGCTCGTCAGTCGTCGTCGCCGTCGAGCAGGCCGTGCACCGAGAACGCGACGGCCTCGAACGGCTCGGCGTGGACGCGCTCCTCTCCCTGGGCGTCCAGGACCACGAGATAGCCGTCCTCCGTCCTGCGGTAAACGATGAGCGTCTCGGCGATCGGATCGATCAGCCAGTAATGAGGTACGCCCGAGCGCCTGTAGGTGCGCATCTTCTTCACGACGTCGTTGCGCTCGTTGGAGGGCGAGAGGATCTCGCAAACCCAGTCCGGTCGCACCGAAATGGGACTTTCCCTGGGGAGCTCGGGCAGCCGCTCCCTGCGCCAGCCGGCGATACCCGGGCGGTAGATCTCGCTGCCTTCGAACTGGACCTCGGTCTCGGTCAGGAAGCGCCACCCGCCGGGCCACGGCCCGCCTGGGCGACGATCGTACGGGCCGCCGAGCCGGATGGTGAGGCGCGCCTGGGAGCTGCCGTGGCGTGGGCTCGGCATGGCCTTGCGCACGAGGTCGCCGCCGATGATCTCGTGAAACCGCTCCGGCTCCGGGATGGCGAGGAGGTCGGCGACCGTGGCGGGCGCCTTCTTCAGCGCGGCGGGCGGCATGGCCGGAGGATAGGCCTTCCGGCTGCGGGGAGCCACCCGGGGCCGGTACGGACGCCTCCAGCGTGCGGCGGTCAGGGCGCGGCCGGCGGGTAGCCGGCGGCGGGGGTCATCGCCTCGATCCAGGCGCGGATCGCGGCGACGGCGTCCTCGTCGACGCGGCGGGTCGCGAGCGGCGGCATCTGCTCGGGCGGCGCGCCGGGCGCGTCGCGCCGGGCCATGGCGCGCAGCAGGGTGCTGCGATCCGGATCGCGGGGCCTCAGCCGGTAATAGCGCGCTCCCGGCGGCGCGCCGGGCGGGCGCAGCTTCGCTGGCTGGTTGATCGCCGTCTGGTAGGCGCGCGTGCCGCGCACGCCGCCCACCCGGCCGGCAGCGTCGATGTCGAGGCGCAGCTCGAAGTGCGTCGCGACGCCGAGCGGATGGTGGCACGAGACGCCGCAGTTCGCGTGGAGCAGGCCGAGGGCGCGCCGCTCCGTCTCGGTCCCGGGCACCTCGAGCGCGTCCGCGCTGGGCAGCGCGCCGCCGGCGCTCGTCGAGAGCAGGCCGCGCTGGACCAGCTCGGGGTACGTCAGGCCGCTTGCGCCCCGCGCGGCGAGCTGGATGGCCTCGAAGCCGAGCGGGTTGTCGGTCTTGCCCGCATGGCAGCGGATGCAGTCGACCTGCGCCGGGATCGCATAGCCGTCCGCGCCGGGCACGTGGGGGACACCCGCCTTGACCTGCGGCGCGCTTTCGCCGTCCTCGGACCAGACGTAGGTGGCGCGCGTCCAGCGATCCTCCGCGGTCTTCCAGAGGAGCCTCGTCTCGAGCCGGCGGCCCCCGGCGGACGCGGGCGTCCGGAACTCCTTCCACAGCTTGGCGCCGACGGGGAAGATCCAGTCGTTCATCCTCGAGACATCGATGGTCGAGCCCGAAGGGAGGTAGATCCATCGCGTCTTCTCGGCGCCGTCGCTCCACAGCTCGAAGGCCGGCTTGAACTCGCGGACGCCCGCCGCGATCGCGCGCGCGCCGAAGTCGCTGTACAGGCCGGTACAGCGGAGATCGTGAGGATCCGTGTCGCCGTCCTTGCAAGGCGGCTCCCGGGGCGCCGCGGGCGCGCTCTCGGCGGGGCGCTCGTCCGCTGCGGCGACGCGCGCGGCCGCTCCGGCGTGCGGGCGGACCGGCGCCGGCCCGGGCGGGGCCGACGCGGGCGGGGCAGGCGCGGGCGGGGTCGACGCGGGGAAGCGATCGGCCCGGGGCGTCTCCTGCGCGCCGCAGCCGCCGCAGCTCGCCAGCAGCAGCGATGCGAGCACGGCTTGCCAGAGGTGGCCGCTCATGATGAAGGTGGAGGCGGAGGTGTCCGCTTGCCCGAGAGACCGATCCACCGGCGCGCGGGGCGCGCTGCCTGGCTGACGAGAGCGTGCCATCGGACCGCCTGGTGCCTCCTGCTCGCGGGCAGTGTACCCGCCTGCGACCGGCGCGTGCAGGTCGCTGGGCCGCCCGAAGAGCCGCGCGAGGGCGTCGCCGCCGGTCCGGCCGCGGCAGGGAACGCGGCCCCGCCGCCGGCGCAGGCAGGCGCGGCGGCCCCGGGTCCGGCGCCCGCGGCGGCGGACGGCGCGGCCGCCGCGCAAGCCGCGCCCGCGGCGCAGGGCGCGCCCGCGCCGCCGCCGGCGAACGCGGCGGAGCTCGCCCGGCCGGCGAAGTGCGGCGGCGTCCCGCCGCTGAAGCTCACGCTCGTCGCGAGCGGGCTCGATCAGCCGACGTACGTCGCCGCGCCGCCCGGCGATCCGGCGCGCCTCGTGGTGCTGGAGAAGGCGGGGACCCTCCGGCTCGTCAAGGACGGCGCGGTCCAGCCGGCGCCCTTCCTCGACGTGCGATCGCGCGTGTTCTTTCCGGCGCCCAACGCGGAGGGCGGCCTGCTCGGGCTCGCCTTCCACCCGGATTACGCGAAGAACGGGCGCTTCTGGCTCCACTATTCGTCGGCCCCGCGCGGCAACGTGGTGATCGAGGAGTGGAAGCGCGGGGCGCAGGGCGCCGACACCGCCCATCCCGAGCCGGTCCGGTCGCTCGTCGACGTGAAGCACGGCGCCTGGAACCACGTCGGCGGCATGCTCGCCTTCGGCAAGGACGGTTACCTGTACGCCGCGATCGGCGACTCCGCGCGATCGCCGAGCCCGGCGGCCGATCTCACCTCGAAGCTCGGCAAGATCCTCCGCATCGACGTCGATCAGCCGACCAAGGCGCCGGCGGGCAACATGACCAGCGGCGATCCGATGATCTGGGATTACGGGCTCCGCAACCCGTGGCGGTTCAGCTTCGACCGGCTCACGGGGGATCTGTACATCGGCGACGTGGGCCAGAAGAGCTGGGAGGAGATCCTCGTGGAGCGCCCTGGCCAGGGCAGGAACGATTACGGCTGGGAGGCGATGGAGGGCGCCCATTGCTATCCTCCGGGCGCGACGTGCAAGCCGCGCGGGCTCCCGCCCACGGTGGAGCACCCCCGCAGCGAGGCGGGCTCGATCGTCGGCGGTTATGTGTATCGCGGGGCGAAGATCCCGTGTCTGCGCGGCCGTTACGTGTATGGCGATTACGTGACAGGCCGCTTCTTCTCCTTCGTGTGGGACGGCAAGGCCGCGACCGATCGCGTCGAGCTCACCTCCGCGCTGAGCCCGAACGGGCTCCCGTCCTCGTTTGGGGAGGACGCCGCCGGGGAGATCTATGTGGTGATGTTCAACAACGGGCGCATCTACCGGATCGACCCGGGGTGAGGCGCCGAGCCCGGCGCGCCCCCGGCGAGGCGCGTCACCCGGCGCGGGCGAGCTCGTCGCGCGCCTCGGCCGTGATCTCGAGCGAGCGCACGCGCGCGGCATGATCGAAGATCGACGAGCTCACCATGAGCTCGTCGGCGCGGGTGCGGGCGATGAACGCGTCGAGCCCCCGCCGCACGGCCTCGGGCGAGCCCACGACCGTGCAGGACAGCGCCTGATCGAGGCCGGCGCGCTCCATCGGGCTCAGCTCGCGCTCGAAGCCGTCGACCGGCGGCGGCAGGGGCCCCGGCCGGCCGCGGCGCAGGTTGACGAACGCCTGCTGCAGGGACGTCGACAGCCGGCGGGCCTCCTCGTCGGTGTCGGCGGCGAACACGTTGATCCCCAGCATGACGTGGGGCTGCGCGAGCTGCGCCGAGGGGCGGAACTCCCGGCGGTACACCGCGATCGCCTGCGCCATGTGGCCCGGCGCGAAGTGCGAGGCGAAGGCGTACGGGAGCCCCAGCGCCGCGGCGAGCTGCGCGCCGAACAGGCTGGAGCCCAGGATCCAGATCGGCACGTCCAGACCGGCGCCGGGCACGGCCTGCACCAGCTGGCCAGGCTCCGCCGGGCGGAAGTAGCCCATCAGCTCCAGGACGTCCTGGGGGAAGCCGTCGACGTCGCCGGCGAGGTTGCGCCTCAGCGCGCGGGCGGTGACCGGGTCGGTGCCGGGAGCCCGCCCGAGGCCCAGGTCGATGCGCCCGGGAAAGAGCGACGCCAGCGTGCCGAACTGCTCGGCGATGATCAGCGGCGCGTGGTTCGGCAACATGATCCCGCCCGCGCCGACGCGGATCGTCCGGGTGCCGCCGGCGACGTGCGCGATCACGACCGCGGTCGCGGCGCTGGCCACGCCGCCCATGTTGTGGTGCTCGGCCAGCCAGAAGCGACGGTAGCCGAGCCGCTCGGCGTGGCGGGCGAGGTCGAGCGTGTTGCGGAAGGCCTGGGAGGCGTCTCCGCCCTGGACGATCGGAGACAGGTCGAGAACGGAAAAGGGAATCATGTCGGACACCTCGCTCGACTGTTGCACGCCGAGGACGGTTGCGGGAGCGCCCGGAGGCCGGCGCTGCTCGAGGCGCGGCGGCGCCCTCGCTCCGGCGCTCCGGCGGTCCCGTCCGCCCGGCGTCCCGGCCCCGCGACGCCCGGGCCGCCTGGAACGGCCATGACGCGGCCGCGCCCGCTGTACTACGCTCGGGTCGTGCGCCGTACCGCCTCGCCGCTGCGCCGGCTCCCGCAGGTCCTGCTCGTCGTCGCCGCCTCGGCCGCCGCGCTCGCGCCGCCCGGGGACGCCGCCGCGTTCCTCTGGCCCAACGTGCCGGAGCAGATCGCGCGCGCGCTCACGTCGGGCGACGTGTCGGAGCGGCGCCTCGCCGCGACCCGCGTCGGCGAGCTCGCCCCGGAGACGGCGATCGCGCTCATCCAGAAGGGCATGAGCGATCCGGACGTCGAGGTGCGGCTGCACCTCGCCGGGGCGGCCGTTCGCTTCCGGATGCCGCGCGCCGGAGACCTCGTGATCGAGTGGCTCGGCGAGGGCGACGCGCGCCTGCGGCTCGCGGCCTGCGACGTGATCCGCGCCGCGCCCACCGACCGGTCCGTCGTCGCCCTCGGCCGGGTGCTCGGCGATCCCGACCCGCACGTCCGCCTCGCCGCCGCCGCCGCCATGGGCGCGGCGGGGCTCCCGGACGCCGTCTCGCCGCTGCTCGGCCACCTCGACGACACCGCGCCGGAGGTGCGCGCGGAGGTCGCGCGCGCGCTCGGCCGGATCGGCGACGCGCGCGCCGTCGTGCCGCTCATCGGCAAGGTGCAGGACTCGGTCCCGGAGGTCCGCCGGGCCACGGCGCGGGCGCTCGGAGAGCTCGGGGACGCGCGCGCGGTCAGCGCGCTCATCCTCGCGCTCCAGGACGCATCCCAGGACGTCCGCGTCGAGGCCGTGACCGCCCTCGGCCGGCTGCGCTCGGACGAGGCGACGTCCGCGATCGCCGATCTCGTCGCGGCGTCGCCGCTGCCCACGGGCGCGTTCCTCGGAGCGCGCCCGACCGACAGCGGCACCTCGAGCAACGACGTGCGCGAGGCGGCGCTCCGGGCGCTCGGCCGCATCGGCTCCGACGCGGCGGTGAAGGTGCTGCTCGCGGCGCTCGCGAAGGACGACCCCGCGGCGCCGCGGTCCGCGGTCCGCGACGCGCTCGTCACCGCCGGGAGGCCGCCGGCGGCGCCCGCGGCGGCTGCGCCCGCTGCGGCGGCGACGCCCGCGGCGGCGGCGGCGACGCCCGCTGGGGCACCGACGCCCGCGGCCTCGGCGACCCCCGCGCCGTCGGCGGCGCCCGCTCCTGCGCCTCCGCCCGCCGGCGGCGCGGGGAGCGCCGTCGGCGCGAACGCTCGCAAGGGCACCGCCGTCCCCGCGCTCGTCGCCGCGCTCGCGGCCGCGCCGTCGCCCAACACCGCGGCGGGCGCCGCCCTCGTGCTCGGCGAGCTCAAGGCCAGGGAAGGGCTGCCCGCCATCGTCCGGGCGATGCAGCGCGGCGTCGTCCCGCTCCGGCACGGGCTCCGCGCCCTCGGCGCGCTCGGCGACCCCGCGGCGCTGCCCAGCGTGCTCGAGCTGCTCGGCGACGCCGATCCCTCGGTCCGCCGCGAGGCGATCCGCGCCGCGACCGCGCTGCTCGATCCCGCGCGGCCCGACGGGCGCGCGGTCGACCCCGCGCGCGCCCTGCTCGTCGACCCGGCCACCCCGCCCGACGAGAAGCTCGCCCTCGTCCAGCTCCTCGGCCGCACCGGCTCGCCGCGCGCCCAGGGGGTGCTGCTGCCCCTCGCGAAGGCCCGCTCCGCGCCGCTCCGCCTCGCCGTGATCGAGGCGCTCGGCGCGGCGCGCGCCGCCGGCGAGCTCGGCGCCGCCGTGGACGCCGCGCTGCTCGAGGCGCTCGACGACGAGTCGGCCGACGTGCGCCTCCGCGCGGCGATCGCGCTCTCCCGCGTCGCCGGCCCGGGGAGCGCGCGCGCGCTGCTCGAGCGCCTCACCGTCGCCGCCGAGCAGGACCGCGGCGCGCTCGGCATCGCCCTCTCGGGCGCGCTGTCGCGCGTCCCGGACGACGCCAAGGGCGCGAAGGACGGCGACAGCGCGGGCCTCGCCCGCGACGTCGCGGCCGCCGTCGCGAGCGCGCCGGACGCCGCGCGCGACGCGCTGCTGGAGGGGCTCGGCCGCATGCCCGGGCAGGCCGCGGGCGCCGCGCTCGCGCGGATGGCCTCGGCGGCGCCGATCGACGACCGCCGCAAGATCGCCGAGGCGCTCGCCGGGCACGCGGGGCACACGGGCGCCGCCGCCGCGCTCCGCAAGCTCGCGGGCGATCCGGATCCGGGCGTCCGCGCCAACGCGGTCTGGTCGCTCGGCGCCGTGGGGGACCGGGACGCGCTGCCGCTGCTCCAGCCGCTCCTCAAGGACCCCGACGCCGCCGTGGCGGGCAACGCGGCGGGCGCGATCGGGCGCGCCGCGGGCCGCGCCGGCCAGCCCGCGCGCGCGGCCGCGGCGCTCTGCGGCGCGCTCGCCGACGCGCGCCCCTACGTGCGCGCCAACGCCCTCGCCGGCCTCACCGTCGCCCGCGCGCGCTGCGACGGCGCCGCGGCCCGCGACCTGCTCGCGCGCGACCCCGCCGAGGCCGTCCGCCTCGCCGCCGCCGACCACCTCGCGCAGGGCGGCGCCGACGCCGATCGCCGCGCGCTCGCCCGCTGCGCCAGCGAGGACCGGAACGCCTCGGTCGCGGGGCGCTGCGCCAGCGCCGCCTCGCCCGGCGCGCCGCCGGCCGGCGCCGAGGATGTCGCGGTCTTCGTCGTCCCGTTCGACGCGGGCCGGGGCGGCTCGCCCCGCGACGCGCCGGTCCCGCGCGCCCCCTTCGCGCTCGTGCGCGCCGACGGCCTCCTGCGCCTCGGGGTCGCCGATCGGCGCGGGGAGGTCTTCGAGCGCGGCGCTCCCCGAGGGCCGCTCCGCCTCGCCGTCCCGGCGCCGCTCGTGAAGTGAGCCCGCGCCCGCCGCGCTGAGCCGTTCGCCATGCGCAGCCGACCCGACGTCGAGCTCCGGATGTCCAGGACCGTCCACCCGGGCGACGTCGTCCTCGTCGAGCTCGTGCTGCGCAGCCGCGCGAGGACGCCTGTCGACTCCGTCGAGCTCCACCTGGAGGGCATGCAGATCGCCCGCGTCGAGGAGCGCGTCCTCGTGCCGCCCCACTTCCTCTCGCTCGTCGCCCGCCTCGCGGGGGAGACGACGCTCCCCGAGGGCGAGCAGCGCTACCGCGCGAGCTTCCCGCTCCCGGCCGACGCGCCCTGCTCGTACCTCGGCACGCGCGCCGAGATCCGCTACGGCATCACGCTCTCCATCGCGATCCCGTGGTGGCTCGACGTCCAGGAGTCGTACGAGGTGCTCGTCACGCCGCGCCCGGGCACGCGCCCGCCCCGCTCGCCGGTCGCGGGCACCACCGCGCGCGGGGACAGCCCCTTCATCGAGGTCTCGCTCGACGATCAGGTCTTCGCGCCCGGCGACGAGATCTCGGGGGCGGTGGCGCTCGGCAACGTGCAGGGCCGCGGCGTGCGCGGCATCGAGATCTCGCTGGTCGGCGTCGAGCGCCTCCTCAGCGGGGGCCCCGACGCGTCGAACCGCGCGACCGAGGCGCACCGCTTCACCGCCTTCCGCCGCGCGGACAGCCGCGACGAGGGGCGGGAGCTGCCCTTCCGTTTCCGGATCCCCCGCTCCGTCGCGCCCTCGTTCGACGCCGGGTGGGTCGCCCTCGTCTGGGGGCTCGAGGTGCGCGTCGAGCTCGCGCGCGCGGACGGCGTCGTCCACACGACGCCGCTCGTGCTCGGCGTCTTCGACCGGCCGCCCGGCCTCGGCGCGATCCGCCGGCAGATCGGCTCGGGGCGGTGGCGCGCGGTCTGGGGCGCGGTCGGCGCGCGCCACGGCCTGTCGCTCGATCCGCTGGAGCTGCGCCTCTCGGGCGCGCTCTCCGGCTGCGCGGCGTCGGTGTGGATCGACGCGGGCTCGTCGTCGAGCGGCGCGCTCGTGGGCGAGCTGCGCTGGCCGTCGTGGGGGCTCGACCTGGACGTCGGCGTGAAGCGCTTCCTGCTCGCGCTCGCCTCCGAGGACGACGAGGGCTTCGGCCGCCGCTACCGCGTGCGTGGGCGCGACCCCGGCCAGGTCCGCGCCGTCGTCGCGGGGCCGCTGCGCAGGGCGCTGCTCGCCTTCGACGACGTCCGGCTCGACGACGAGCACGTGTCGGTCCGGTCCCGCACGCCGGGCCACGACCAGCCGTGGCTCGGCGCGTTCCTGGACCACCTCGCCGCGCTGGCGGCCGAGATCACCGCGGCGTCCGCGCGCATCCCGCCGCCCACGCCGATGGCCGGCATGCGCCCGGCGTGGGAGCGGTTCGCGGCCGAGGTCCACGGCCGCTTCGAGGTCGGCCGCATGCGCATCCGCGACGCGCAGCTCGACGGCGCCACGTTCCACATCGACACCTGCTTCGAGCGAGGCCCCTACCCCGAGCGCTCCGAGGTCACGCTGGTGCTCGATCCGCCCCTCGACGCGGCGCTCGACCCCGACGATCCCGAGCAGCTGCGCGCGGCCTCGCCCGGCGCGCGCGAGGCGGTGAAGCGCCTGCGGGCCCGCACGGACGCGCTGCGGATCGCGCCGCACGCCATCGTGATCACGGTCCCGGCGCCGCTCGAGGACCCCGCGACCCTGCGCGATCTGCTCGGCGCGCAGCTGCACTTGTCGGCGCTCCTGCGCGGCCGGCGCGTCGCTCGCCCGTACCGCTGAGGCGCCGCGGGCGGGCAGCGTGGAACCGCGGAAGGAGCGGGAAGAAAGCGGGAAGAAGAGGAAGCGGGCAGGGACCGGGGCGCGTGAGCGCGAGGCGCGAGGCGCTAGGGCAAACGGCGAGGTCCGGGAATCCCCTTACGGCGGGCGGCGTGCCGATTCCACACAAAGCGCCGGCTGATCCGGGCTAGAGTCTCCGCCCATGCTCGACAAGCTCTCTCGCCAAGAACGCCTCCAGCTGATGCGGTTCATCTGCTCGTTCGCCTGGGCCGACCTCCAGGTGCGCGAGCAGGAGCGCGCGTTCGTGCGCAAGATGATCCTGCGGCTCCAGCTCGACGAGGAGGAGGCCAAGGAGGTGCGCAGCTGGCTCGAGGTGCCGCCCGCGGCCGACGACCTGGATCCGATGAAGATCCCCCGCGCGCACCGGCAGCTCTTCCTGGCGGCCGCGCGCGAGATGATCTCGTCCGACGGCGAGATCGGCGAGGAGGAGCGCGAGAGCCTGAGCCTGCTAGAGCAGCTCACGCGGTGACCGGGGCGCGGCGCCTCGGTCGATGGATGATGGGTCGGTGATGAGTGGAACGATGAGCACGATGGCGCAGGGAGGGGCCGGCGAGGGCCGGGCCCCGACGGAGATGGGAGCGAGCTCGACCGAGAAGCCGTGGGTCGGCGTGATCATGGGGGGCAAGAGCGACTACGAGCACCTCGCCGTGACGAGCGAGCTGCTCACGCAGCTCGGCATCCCGCACGAGGTGCGCGTCGTCTCGGCGCACCGCACGCCGGACCGGATGTTCGAGTACGCGAGCACGGCCGCGGACCGCGGCATCGAGGTGATCATCGCCGCCGCGGGCGGCGCCGCCCACCTGCCCGGGATGGTCGCCGCGAAGACCGTGCTCCCGGTCATCGGCGTGCCCATCCCCGCCACGGCGCTGAACGGCATGGACGCGCTGCTCTCGATCGTCCAGATGCCCAAGGGCGTCCCGGTCGCCACGATGGCGATCGGCAAGCCCGGCGCCGCCAACGCCGCCCTGTTCGCGGCGGCGATCCTGTCGGGCAAGCGCCCCGAGCTCCGCGAGCGCCTCGCCGCGTTCCGCAGCGCCCAGGAGGCGTCGGTGCTCCGCGACTCGGTCATCGTCTAGCCTCGTCCAGCCTCACCCAGCCTCACCCAGGTTCTCACAGGTCCCAGAAATGCCCATCGCTCCCGGCTCTACGCTCGGTATCCTCGGCGGCGGTCAGCTCGGCCGCATGACGGCGCTCGCCGCCCGCACGCTCGGATACAAGGTCCACGCCCTCGACCCGGATCCGGACTGCCCGGCCCGCTCGGTGCTCGATCGCTGCATCGTCGCCTCGTTCGACGACGCCGCGCAGGCGGCCGAGCTCGCGTCGCAGTGCGACGTGGTGACGCTCGAGATCGAGAAGGTCGCCACGGCCGGGCTCGCGGCCGCCGCGCGGTTCGCGCCGGTGCGCCCGTCGGCCGACGTGCTGGGCATGGTGCAGGACCGCGGCGTCCAGAAGAGCTGGCTGTCGAGCAACGGCTTCCCGGTGGGCCCCTTCCGCGAGGTCGCGACGAGCGCGGAGCTCCTCGCGGCCACGCGCGCCATGGGCGGGGCGTGCTTCGTGAAGTCGTGCGTCGGCGGGTACGACGGCAGGGGGCAGCTGCGGCTCTCGGGGGGCGCGTCCCCGGGCGGCGGCGACGACCTCGAGCGCGAGGCGGCGGCGCTCTTCGGATCGCTCGGCGGCCAGCGCTGCGTGGTCGAGCAGGCGCTCGATCTCGAGGCCGAGCTCTCGGTGCTCGTCGCGCGGAGCCCGAGCGGCAAGCTGGCGGTCTACCCGCCGGCCCTGAACCACCACCGCGACCAGATCCTCGACTGGTCGCTGCTGCCCGGCCCCCTCTCGGCCTCGGTGACGGGGCAGGCGGTGCAGATCGCGCTCGATCTCGCGGTCGGCCTGCGGGTGGAGGGCCTGCTCGTGGTCGAGCTCTTCCTCCTCAAGGACGGCCGCCTCCTCATCAACGAGCTCGCCCCGCGGCCGCACAACAGCTACCACGCCTCCGAGGTCGCCTGCGCGACGAGCCAGTTCGAGCAGGCGGTCCGCGCCGTCTGCGATCTGCCGCTCGGCTCGGTCGAGGTCGTCCGCCCCGCCGCGATCGTCAACCTGCTCGGCGACGCGTGGCTCGACGGCGCGCCGCCGCCCTTCGAGGCCGCGCTGGAGATCCCGGGCGTCCGGCTCCACCTCTACGGCAAGCGGATCGCCCGGCCGGGCCGCAAGATGGGCCACCTCTCGGCCACGGGCCGCACGCCGGAGGAGGCGCTCGTCGCCGCGAAGCTCGCGATGGCCCGCCTCTCGGCGCACGCCGGCCTGCCGCTCCCCAGCCGGTAACGGCCTCTCGCGCCGCGCGCGAGGCTCTCACCAGGTCACCACACCACCCCACGCCCTCCGAGCATCCTCACGGCCTGTCGGCGCCGTCGCGCCGATCTCGTCGCGTCGATTCATGAGCCGCCGGCGAAGCGGGGCGCGACTGCTCGCCCAGGACAACCAGTGCGGGTGGGCCGGCGACGACCGCCCGCGGAGAGGCGGGACGATGGGTAGATCCTCATTCGTGGTGTTGGCGTGCGCGGCGGCTGCGCTCGGAAGCGCGTCGTGCGGGGGGACGGATGCGGGCGACGACGCCACGCCGGGCGAGAGCCCGCAGTTCTCCGTCGACGCCCAGGGCGGTGTCTTCACCGCGGAGGACGGCTTCACGATCGAGGTGCCCCCGGGCGCGGTCAGCGCGGCGACGGCGCTCACCATCGAGCGCGTCGAGGCCACGCGCGACGGCGCGGTGGGGCCCATGTATGTCCTCGGCCCTGAGGGGCAGACGTTCACCAAGCCGATCACGCTCACGCTGCCGATCACCGTCGAGCTCGAGGCGGAGCTCGGGGAGAACACCTTCCTCGACGCCTACGGCTTCACCGCGCCCACCGGCTCCGACGACTTCACCCCGATGGATCGTCACGACCCCTCTTCCGCCGGCGTCATCACCGAGACCTCGCATTTCTCCAGCTTCTTTGCCGGGATGATCCCGCCGACGGCGATGGCGACCCAGCACTACTTCCCGAAGGCGATCGCCGCCGACGACGCCTACCTCTATTTCGCGAGCGGCGGCACCGAGGATACCGCGCCCGAAGACTCGAACGACGGCTTCATCTATCGCGTCAAGAAGGGCACCACCGAGGCCGAGGCGATGACGCCGCCGGATCCCGACCCCACGGCGCTGTGGGTCAACGACACCGACGTGTACTGGGCGAGCGGCGGCGACAACGATCCGGTCATCCCGTCGGGGATCAAGCGCGTCAACAAATCCACCCTGGAGATGGAGACGCTGGTCGAGGTCGGTTATCTGCTGAGCCTCATCGGCGACGAAACGTCGATCTATTTCGGCGACGGCGATGGACACAACATCTACAAGATGGCGCTCGACGGCGGCGAGCCCGTCGTCCTCGCGGAAGGCGCCGGCAAGCCCGAGCACCTCGCGCAGGACGCGGACCACATCTACTGGACCGGCGGCAAAGCGACCAACAAGGTCTACAAGGTGGCGAAGTCGGGCGGGGAGGTGACGGTCATCGCCGAGAACGAGGCGGAGCCGGCCGGGATCGCGGTGGACGCGGCGTTCGTCTACTGGGCCAACGCCGGCGACGGCGGCGTGTTCAAGGCGCCGATCGCCGGTGGGGCGAAGACGCTGATCCATCAGGGGGGCTCGATGGCGGGGCTGGCCCTCCGGGGCTCGACGCTGTTCTCGACGGACACGAGCCGGAACCGCAGCGTCAACGCGCACGATCTCGAGGGCGGCTCGACCGTCGTGCTCGCGCTCGGCCAGCACTTCGCCTGGCGCATCGTCGCCCCGGAAGGTCAGGACGTGTTCTGGGCGAGCGGCGGCGATTACCGCTTCGAAGGCCAGGTCGTCGCCTACCGCGCGCCTTGATCGCCCGCGCCCCGGCGGCGAGCCCGAGCGCGCGACAGCAGGGGCGAACGCGACCGACGGTGCCTGTTCGTCCTCGCCGCGCTCCTCCGCCGCGGCGGCGCCGGAGGCCGCGTCGCGCGCTCTCCTGAGGCCGCTCGCCGTCGCGCCGCGCGGCGCGGCCCGGGGGGGCTGGGCGCGTTGACGGCGTGAGACGTCCTCGCGTATCTATGCATGTTCGATGCAGATCACCCTCGCGAGCGCCAGGCTGCGAACCGCGCTGTTCGCCTCGATGGCGGCGGTCGCGGGGGCCGGGCTCGCCGTCGAGGTGCTCAAGCCGATCCTCGAGCTGAAGGGCCGCAGCGGCGTCGTCCCGCTCCTCTCGCTGAGCTACGAGCAGAATGTGCCCACGTGGTACACATCGTGTCTGCTGTTCGCGTGCGCTCTCACCCTCGCGGCGATCGCCGCCGGCGCCCGCCGCGGGGGCCGGTACGTGAAGCACTGGTGGGGGCTCGCCGCGGCGTTCCTGTACATCTCGCTCGACGAGGTCGTGGAGATCCACGAAGCCGCGAGCTCCTGGCTCGATCTGGGCGGGGTCCTGTATTTCAGCTGGGTGATCCCGGCGGCCGTCGTGGTGGCGGCGTTCGCGCTCGCGTACCTCGGGTTCCTCGCGCACCTCCCGCGCGGCACCCGGAACCGGTTCTTGCTCTCGGGCAGCATCTATGTCGCCGGCGCCCTCGCCCTGGAGCTTCCGCTCGGGTACTGGACCGAGCAGGCCGGGAGCAACAACCTCGTTTACGCGCTCATCGACTTCGTGGAGGAGTCGATGGAGATGCTGGGCCTGAATCTCTTCCTCCTGTCCCTCGTCGACTATCTCGCCGTGCAGGGGTGGACGATCGGCTTCTCGCCAGCAGCTCCGGAGCCGGGTTCCGCCCCGGTCGAGCGTGCGGCATGAGCGCCCGGGCCGAGCCCGCGTCTCCCGCGCCCCCCGCCGCGGGCAGGGCGGCCTATATCGTCGGCCCCGGGTACGACTGGGCTTTCTTCCTGCTCCCGCCGCTCGTCGCGCTGGCCGCCGGCGCCTTGATCGCGGGGACGCCGTTCACCGACGCGCGGTTCCGGCTGTACGGGGAGAAGGTCACGTGGGCGGGGCTCTTCATCGGGACGCTCATCCACGGCCACCTCGCCGCGGTGCTCCTCCGGAGCCACGGCAACGCGGAGATCTTCCGGCAGCACCGGCTCCGCTTCCTCGTGGCGCCGGTCGCCCTCTTCGCCGCGATGATGCTGTCCCTGTGGGCCGTCGTTTGCGTGACGGTCCTCGTGGTGTTCTGGGACGTCTACCACTCGGCGCTCCAGACGTTCGGCCTCGGGCGCATCTACGACACCCGCGCGGGGAACGCGCCGGCGCTCGGCCGCCGGCTGGATCTCTGGCTCAACCTGCTCCTCTACGTCGGCCCCATCCTGGCGGGCGCGACGATGATCCTCCACTTCCAGAGCTTCGACGCCTTCGAGGACGTGGGCGCCGCGCTCTTCGCCTCCGTCCCGGGGCTGATGGAGTCGCACCACCGCATCATCCGCTGGTGCGTCATCGCCGCAGGGACCTCGTTCCTGGTCTATTACGCGCTCGCGTACCGCTCCCTGTACCGGCGGGGCTATCGGGTGTCGTTCCCCAAGGTGTGGCTGTTCGTGACCACGGGGCTCTGCTCCATCTACACATGGGGGTTCAACCCCTGGGGACAGGCGTTCTTCATCATGAACCTGTTCCACGCCGTGCAGTACCTCGCGCTCGTCTGGTGGTCGGAGGGCGGCCGCCTCCGCCGGCGGCTGCGCCTCGACGCGCGCCGCGCCGGCAAGCCGATCGCGGTGGCCGTCTTCCTCGGGGGCGTCCTCGCCTACGGCGTGTGGGCCGAGCTCGCGCCGGCGGAGGACCGCGCGCTCTGGTCGCTCACGCAGACCGTCGCGCTGATGCACTTCTGGTACGACGGCTTCATCTGGTCCGTGACCCGCAAGCAGGTGTGAGGCGGCATGCGGACCATGAGCACCTCGGGACAGTTCTATGGCCGCGCGGCGCCGCGCGGCGCCGCCGGCGCGTCCGTGGCGCGGGCGGACGGCCACGCGGGCGCGGCCGCTCTGGTGCGATGCGGCCGGCTCACCCGGCCGCCGTTCGGTGGACTCCGCATTTGAAGCGCTCGATCCGGGCTTTGCCAAAGAGGGATGTATGCGAATCCAAGGTTGTCTCCGCTCCGTGCTCCTCTCGCTCGCGGTGGTCTCCACGGCGCTCGTCGCGCCCGCCTGCAGCAAGTCGCCGCAGATCACGGCGGAGAGCATCGAGGACAACTGGGCGCTGACGGAGCAGCACGAGCCCGGCTCCGTGGTCATGACCGTGGCCCAGGACGGGCAGGTGACGGTGCTCGTGAAGGACAGCGACGGCAAGCCCATCCAGGAGGGCGTGTCGGGCAACCTCACGGTCAAGGTGCCTGGCAAGGACGGCGCCGCGGTGAAGGCGGAGCTCGTGCCGGAGCCCAAGTCGGGCGGCGTCCTGCGCGCCAAGATCCCGCCGCTCGAGGACGACCTCACCGAGGTGAGCTACGAGTTCAAGGTCAAGGGCGAGCCGTTCACGGGGGTGCTGCACGTGCCGCGCGGCGGGACCCGGGAGCTCCAGGAGAGCGCCAAGGAGAACCAGGCGACCAAGGTCGATGGGATGAAGGGCCCGAACGGCGGGGTGCTCCAGCCGGTCGGGGACGACATCGTGGAGATCGTCGCCGACAAGGAGACGGGCGATCTGCGCGTCTACGTGCTCGATCTCAACCTCAAGCCGGTCCCGATCGGCGAGCGCGAGATCAAGCTGGCCATCCAGACGGCGTCGGGCCCCGACGTCATCGTGCTCGCGCCCGGGCCCGATCGCCTTTACTTCACGGGCAAGCTGAACGTGAAGGTCAACCCGACCAAGATCACGGTGGTGCTCAAGGAGGGCGGGCACACGGATGTGGTCCTCTGCGGCTACCGTCCGGGCTCGGTGATCGTGGTCGGCCCGAGCGCGCCGGTGATCGGCATCCTGGTCGCCACCGCGTGGGCCGTGAAGGTCAACGTGAAGCCCACCGTCGTGGTGCACGACGACGACGACGACGACGGCCGCCGGGTCATCGTCATCCACAAGGGCAAGCACAAGGGGAAAGGCAAGGGCAAGTGGCGCTGGAAGTGAGGGAGCCCGGCGCCGCGGCCTCGCGCGGCGCCCCGGAGAGGTGACGCGGCGCCCCGGCGCGGTAAGGTAGCGGCGCCGCGCCCGCCTCACCCGACGGAAGGCCCTCCTCCATGACCGAAGCGCCCGAGCTCCCCGACCTCTCCCCCGACGACGCTCACCCCCGGGCGGTCGCTGCCCTCGCCGACCCGTTCTTCTGGTCGCTGACCGACGAGACCGCCCCGTTCGGCAACGAGACGGCGCACGAGACGCTCACCGCGTTCCGCGACTTCCGCGACGAGCACCCGAAGGGGAGCCCCATCGAGCTGCTCGACGCGCTCCTCGCCCGCTGGGAGGTGGAGAGCGCCCACTGGAACGCCGTGGACGCGGCCGAGGTCCAGGCGCTCGGCGAGGAGGACGAGTACGGCCTGCTCACGCGCGACGAGGCGATCCTCGCCCTCGCCTTCAGCCAGATCGTGACCGAGGGCAGGCTCGATCCCGAGGTGCGCCGCCGCGCGCTCCTCGCGCTGGCCCGTCAGGCGCTGCCCGCCCTGCTCAGCGCCTTCGAGGGGCGCGCCCTGGAGCGCGCGCTCCGGATCGACCGGATGAGGGCCGTCCTCTCGGGGCGCTGGGAGTAGCGCGGCGTCGCTCGGGTCGCCTCGAGGGCCTACCGCCATTGAAGAATGGGGTATGCCGTCAGGCCAAAAGAAGCGAATCCTCGAATCTGAGCCCGTCTTCCTTCGGATCCTCGTGCGCGTCCCACCCGCACGCGGGCGCGTTGATGACTGAACCTCGATAGGCCTGTTCGTCCCGGGGACAGCGTTCCTCTCGTCGATCCGACACACTGTAGGGTGGCTCGCAGAGAGCGTCAGTGGATGCGTCTACCGACCGAGTTGTCAGGGAAGCCCTGAATTTTTCTGCCGCTCCGTCGCCGGTGCATGGAGGGCTGGATCGCCGCAATCGGGCCCGATTTCGCGGCCTTAGGGGCTTGTCGAGCGGCCCGACCGACAGGCCCTCGTGTCACCGGTGTTCTCGAACGTCGTGCCATCGAGGCACGCGGCTGTTGCGCCTACGGAGCATCGAGCTCATCGGTGCATGGATGATCAGGCCTCCCTCTTCCTCAGCGCGCCCAGCGCGAGGACTCGGCAGGGACGGCAACGCTCGTCGCCCCCCTCGGCCGATCCGCTGGAGCCGGCGGTACGCGCGTGATACAATCCACGTTCCGGCGATCGACGTCGCGGGACCGTTCACGAGCGGGTAGGGCATAGCGCCCCGAAGGAGAAGGAGTGCAGAATGGAGCTTAGAGCATGGTGCGCGGCGCTCTGCGCAGGGATGGTGGGTCTTGTGGCGTGCGGCGGGGACTCGGGCACCAACGGGGAAAGCGGTTCGCCGGGCGCGGGCAACGGAGGAAGCCAGGGGCAAGGCGGGGACATCTTCGGGTCGGGGAGTGGCCCCTTCGGGCAAGGGGGGGGCTCCTTCGGCAACGGGGTCAGCGGATCGACCGGCGGGACGGGGGGCAGCGGCGCGAACAGCGCGGGGTGCGAGCACGTCGATGTCGTGTTCGCGCTCGACAACTCCTCGAGCATGGACGAGGAAAAGCAGTCGATGCGCGAGATCGTGTTCCCGGCCTTCGCGCAGGCGCTGCTCGATATCAGCGGCATCCAAGACTTCCGCGCGGCCGTGATCGACGCCTGCCCGATTCCTGCAAATTTCCACACGCGCGGCGCCGCAGGCGAATGTTCGTTCCAGAGCGGACAAGCGTGGATGGATAGCTCGAGCAACGACCTCACGAGCGAGTTCCAGTGCGCCGCAGATCTTTATGTGGACGATGTCGAGTGCACCGGCAACAACGACGACGAACAGCCCGCGTCCGCCGTCGCCGCCGCGCTGGAGCCGCCGTTCTCCCAGGAGGCGAACGCGGGGTTCAGCCGCGAGAACGCGCTCCTCGTGGTGGTGGTGATCACCGATGAGGACGAGCAGCCCGTCCCCCGCCAGGAGCCGCAAGCGATCCACGATCGGCTCGTCGCCGTGAAGGGCGACGCGAAGAACGTCGTGTTCCTCGGCATCGGCGGGAAGACCGAGTGCGAGGGGGCCTATGGGGACGCCGAAGAGGCCGACAACCTGCAGCGGCTCGTGGACACGTTCGCCGCCGACGGCCGCGGCTTCTTCTGGGATCTCTGCGCAGGGCGCCTCGAGGACGGCCTCACGAACGCCCTCACGGCGATCGAGGAGGCGTGCGAGGAGTTCGTGCCCGTCGTGAATTGACCCGAGCCGGGCGCCAGGGAATGCGATGAGCGCACCTGGCCCCGGAGCGGCGGAGCGCCCGGCCCTGTCCTGAGCGCGCTCTTCGGCGGTAGGATCGCCGCCATGGACACCGCTTCCTTCCTCGCCGAGGTCGAGCCGCTCGCCCACCACGACCGCGTCCGCCGCGCCGTCGCGCTCGGCCGCGCCGCCGCGGGCGGCGACGCGGGCGCCGCCGCCCTCCTCGGCGCGCTCTCGGGCAGCGCCCAGGCCTACGAGCGCCTCCTCGCGCTCATGGCCGTGTACGGCTCGGGAGACGGCGCGCGCGTGCTCGCGGCCGTGTCGGACCCGTCCCGCCTCGTCCGGCGGCGCGCGGGCCGCATGGTGGCCCGCTACTGCGACGACGCCCAGGCGCTCGCGGCGCTCGGCGCCGTCGTCGAGCGCCGCACCCTCCGGCGCACGGTCGCCCAGCTCGCGCGGCGCAAGCGCCAGGCGGTCGTGGACGCCTTCCTCGGCGCGCGCCTGCAGCGGCAGGGGCGCGATCCGACGATCGTCGATCTGCTCCCGTTCGGCTCCGCGCCGCTCGTGTCGGCGCACCGGCGCGCCATCGACGAGGCGGGCGGCCCGCTCTGCCTCGCGCGGCTCGCCGACCGGCACCCCGCGGACGCGGCGCGCTGGTTCGGGGAGGCGCTCGCGCCCTCCGGGTCGCTCGACGTCCGCCACCGCTACCGCCTCGCGCCGCTCCTCGTCCGGCTCGCCCGGCGCGCCCCCGACGCGGCGCTCCCGCTGGTCCGGGCCCTCTTCGACCGCGGCGAGGAGCCCTCGTTCCTCGCCGACGAGCTCCGCCTGCTCGCCCGATCGCGCCCGGCCGCCACGTTCGACCTCCTCAAGGCGCGCCACGAGAGCGGCCGCCCCGCCCGTCCGCCCGGCGCCTTCGGGGTCGTGCGCTTCGACGAGGGCGCGCCCGCGCTCGGCGCCGAGCGCCTCGATTTCCTCATCCGCAACGCCTGGGGCGCGCTGAGCGACGGGAAGCGGGGCGTGCGGTGGTTCCTGCGGCTCTGCGCGGACGACCAGAAGGCGGTCCTCCGCGCCTTCCTCCTCGGCGGGCGCGGGGGCTTCGGCGCCTTCCTGTTCCGCTACATCAAGGCCGAGTCCGCCGAGGAGCGGGCGCTCCGCGAGCGGGCCTTCGAGCGCTGGTCGTGCGCCGCGCAGGCCGCCGACGGCTCGATCGCGCCCGAGGTGCTCGACGCCCTGCCCGCCGATCTGCGCGAGCGCGAGGCGCGGCGGCACCTCTTCGACTGCCCCGCGCTCGTCGCCAAGCCGGACCGGCGGATGAGCTACGCGCGCCTCCTGCCGTTCGCCGAGGCCAAGGCGGTGCTCGCGCCGCTCCTCGGGCACCCCGAAGGCGACGAGCGGGCCAAGGCGCAGGCGCTGCTCATCGCGAGCGTCCTGCACGACCGGGGCGCGCTCGCCGAGGCGCTCGCGAACGTGCGTGCCCGCAAGTTCGAGCAGGACCCGGTGCGGCGCGCGATGATCGGCGCCCTCGCCGCGCTGCCGCTCGCCCGCTTCGGGCCGGAGCACCTCGAGGCCGTGGGCGTCGTGGCGCAGGACGCGCTCGACGCCGCGGACCTGTCCCAGGCCACGGCCTCGGCCGTCGAGCGGCTCGTGGTCAAGCTGTTCCGCCTCGACGGCGCGTGGGGCGCCCGCTGGCTCGCGCGGATCCTCGCCGTGCGCGGCTCGGTGTCGACGGCCGGGCTCGGGGAGGGGCTCACGCGGGCGGAGGCCGAGCGGCTCACCCCCGCGCTCGCGCAGCTCGCGGGCGCGTGGAGCACCGCCGAGCGGGCCGGGGCGGTGCTCTCGCTCGCGCACAGCCTCGGCATCCGCCTCAAGGTGGTCGCGCCGCTGCTCGACGCGCTCGAGCGGCTGTCCCGCGAGCTCCCGTTCGTCGGCGTCGCGGCCGGCGCGCTGGCGCTCCTCCGCGCGCACGATCGGCCGCGGTTCGCGCGGCTCGTGCCCGCGCTCCTGCGCGAGGACGCGAGCTTCGCCCTGATCGTCGACGTCGCCCGGCACGTGAGCCGGAGGCGCCAGGATCTGCTCGATCCGCTCCTGGACGGCCGGCCGATGACCGGCAGGTACGCGACGGGGCGGACGCGCTGGGTGATCGACTTCGGCGCGGGCCACGCCCGCTGGACGGCGCGGCAGCAGGCGCGGTACGCGGCCGGCCTGCGCGCGCTGCTCGCGGACGAGACGTGCGACGTCCCCACGCTGCGGTTCGCCGTCTCCACGCTGGCCCGGCTGGCGTACGTCGACGCGTCGGTGATCGTCCCGTTCGCGGCGGATCCGCGGCAGCCGCTCCGCGAGATGGCCGTCCGGGCGCTGCCGTGGCTCGACGCCGGCCAGGGCGTGCCGGTCCTGATCGAGTGCCTGGGCGACGACCGCGCGCGCTGGGCCATCTACGCGCTCCGGAAGGCCTTCTCCGAGATGTCCCGCGATCGGGTGCTCGCCGAGCTCAGGGCCGTGCCGACGGCGAAGGTGACGGTGGCCAAGGAGGTCGTGCGCCTGCTCGGCGAGCTCGGCGGCGACGACGGCTACCGGGAGCTGCTCCGGCTGGACGGCCCGAAGACCCACCGCGACGTGCGGATCGCGCTGCTGCGGGCGCTCTGGGATCACCTCGACCGGCCGGAGACGTGGGACGTCTTCGGCCGCGCGGTCCGGGATCCCGACTGGATCGTGGCCTCGAAGCTCGCGGACATCCCGCTCGGCCGGCTCTCGACCGAGGCCGAGCAGCGCGTCGTGGAGCTGCTCGCCGCGATCCTCGGGCGGGCGGAGCCGGAGGCGCGGCTCGATCTGCTCCGGCGCGCCGCGTCCTTGCCGCTCCGGGACGAGAAGCGCGCGCTCTTCCAGCGGCTGCTCGGGCACCTGGACGCGCCCGCGCCCGAGGAGGCGGCGGTGGCGCTGGCCGCCGTGCTCGCCCGGATGCAGCCGGCGGAGGTGGCGGCCGTAGTGGCGCGGCTGAAGGAGCTCTCGCCGAGGCGCCGGCACCTCGTGGCGCTGCTGCCGGTGCTGTCGGCGCGGCTCGGCGCGTATGCCGCGCGGCACCACGTGGCGGTCGGCGAGGGGCTGCTCGCCGTGCTGAAGGCGGATGCGCTGGCCGTGCCGCAGTACCTCGGGCTCGCGGCCCGTCTGCTGCAATGGCGGGAGCTCGGGCAGGCGCTCGTCGAGCTCGGCCGGCGGGACCTGCTGCACCACGACGCGATGGTCGCGGCGATGGCCGCGGTGCACGGCTGCGTGCACCCGTCGCTGCTCGAGGAGGCGCTGCGGGGGAGCGACGATCCGCGGCTGCGGCGGCTCGCGCTGGAGGCGCTGGTGCAGGCGGCGTCGCCGAAGAACGGGTGGACGGCGGATCGGCGGGCGCTGCTGGAAGAGCGGTACCGGAAGGACCGGTCGCCGGCGGTGGCGGGGCCGGCGTCGTTCGTCGCGCCGCCGTGATCGATCTGCGGATCGTCCCCGCGTCGCCGGGCGGCGCCGGACGAGCGTGAGCCCTGCGGCTCGCAGCCCGAAGTCGCGAGGACTCTCGTCTGCAAGGAGCGCAATAGCTATTCGGCACCGAGCCGTGTCGCCCGCGCGAGGCCTTGCCGGCGCCCCTCGAGCTCGCGGCGCGACGCATTGGCGGAGTCCGAATCTCTGCTCGCTCTCGGCATGATTCCGACAATGCGGAGCGATGGTCATGGTGGTATTGTGCCGGCGCACGCAGTCCATGCGTTCGGGCAAGCCGATCGTTGGTCGATTTTTTTTTTTTGTTTGGGGAAAGGGAATGTGGAACCATGAAGAAGCTCGCGAAATTCGCAGTCCTCCCTGCGTTGGGTCTCCTGTCGAGCCCGGGTGACGTGTCGGCTGGGGCGACCGCGAGCGCCGGGGCGTGCTTCGCGTCCTCGGAAACGACCGTGTTTCGAGCGAGCAACGGCCTGACAAACCTCTTGAGCGGCGCGCAGGTCGTCACTTGCCCGATCCCGGTAGATCATCAGCTCGGAGGGACGGTGACCTTCCGGATCCGCATGGTTGATCTCAACTCCGACTCCGCGGACGACGCGAACGTGATGTGTATCGGAGGCGTGTTCGATCAGGATGGCAATGGTGTCGGCGATACTCCAATCATAACGTCAGGGACCGGAACCTTCACCGGCTTCGTGACGAAGACCACCTCGATCACCGTCTCGCCGCAGAGCTCTTCGCACACGTACTCCGTGACTTGCTTGCTTCCAGGGGGTGGATCGTCTGGTATCAGCACGGTGCGCGTCTTCTGAGTCGAGCCGAGCGAGCCGAGTCGAGCCACGTAGGCCATGAGCTCTGGACGTCCACGCGGGGGACCGGTGATCGAACGACGACCGCACTGGCTGCTCATCCTGCTGGCTGGCATCGCAGCGTCGGCGGGCGCATACGTCTGGGGGCGCGCTTCGGCGCCCCCGGCGAGCGAGCGCGAGGGCGCCTTGCGCGCGGAGGACGGCCAGCGAATCGCGGCCCTGGAACGCGAGGTCCGCAGGCTGCGCGCCGCGACGTTGAAGGCAGCCGTCCCTTCGCAGCAGGGCTCGGCTGGCGAGGATGTGGTCGAGCCCCTCGGCTCCGCCCGGCCTCGCGACCGCGATGAGCAGGACGGCGACAGCTTCGACAGCACGGGCGCGCACGAGCAGCTCGATCCCGAGGAAGAGGAGCGTTCGTTGCGCGAGGCGCGCATCAAATTCTGGGACGGGTTGAGCGATCGCGTCAACACCGAGCCGGCCGACCCAGCATGGCGTCGTGAGACAGCGCCGGTGATCGCACGGTTGATCCCCGAGCAGCTGGGGCCACAGGTCAGCGTCGACGAGGTTGTCTGTTCTTCCAGCATCTGTCGCGCGAAGCTGACCCACCCCGAATGGCCACGCATCCCCGGCGACAAGCTCGTCCAGCTCAGCTTGCGCCGCGGATCGCTGGGGACGATGGAGCTCCAGATGGATACTCGGCAGGAGGGCGCCACCGTTCTGTTCTTCTTGCGTAGAGAACAAGCGCCCGCGGACCATGAGCTGTGAGGTTCGCTCGGTGCCGCACAGGGTGCCGCCACAGCCACCGTGACGAAGGAAATGTGACGAGCCGCGCCAGCGTGCGCCTCGATTCAGGAGCTCGGCCGCTGCCGAGCCCCTGGAGCACGCAGGCGTCAAGGTCCACAGGGCGGCGCGGCGCCGCCGCCCGTCACTGGCAGGGCGGGTCCCCGAGCGCCGCGGCGCACAGCGTCGGATCCTCGAACGCGCGGCTCACGTAGAGCAGCCGGCAGGCGACCGTGGCGCCCTCGGCGCTCGCGACGGCGTAGCCGGAGTCCTGGCCCGCCCCCGACACCTCGCCGCAGTCGAGCTCGCACGCGCCCCGCTCCACGAAGATCTCGTCGAACGCCTCCTTGCAGGCCGCCTCGAGCAGCGTGCAGTACGACGCGCAGTTGCCCGTCGTCGTGGAGTCGCTGTCGAGCCCGCAATGGCCGTCGCCCCCCGGCCCCGCGTGCCCGCAGTGGGTCTCCGGGGCCAGCAGCGCGCTGTAGGCGTGGTACTGGCGGCAGCCCACCGTGTTCTCGCTCCGGTCCTCCGTCCCGCCCGGCGGGAGCGCCCCGCAGACGGCGAGGCACTGCTCGACGGAGTCGTAGACGGCCAGGTCGTCCTCGCAGGACGTCATGACCACCCGGCAGAAGTCCTCGCAGCTCGGCTCGGTCCCCTCCGGCTCGATGCACGGCTCCACCGGCATCAGGCTCGCGTGATCGCAGTGCTCGTCGGGGTCCACCGTCGCGGAGCTCACGTGCACGAGCCGGCATTGCAGCGTGTCGCCCTCGTGGTTCTCGATGGCGTCGAACCCCTCGACGTCCCGGAGCCCCGCGCACTTGGCGACGCACTCCTCCTGCGTGGGGAGCTCGGGCGTGCACGCCGCCGCCTGCAGCGCGCAGTAGCTCTCGCAGTCGGTCCCGCACTCCCCGTCGCCGCCCGGGCCCGCCGCCGGACAGTGCACCGCCGGCTCGCCGGTGAGCCCCGCCAGCTCCGCCTGGCGCGCGCGGCAGGCGAGCGTGTTGTCCACCGGCTCCAGCGGATCGCCCGCCGGGAGCGCCGCGCACACGCCGTGGCAGGTGTCGAGCGTGGAGTACACCTGGTTCTCGCCCGTGCAGTTCGCCATCACGTCGGCGCAGTACGACGCGCACGCCTCGCTCACAGGAGAAGGCTCCGGCTCCTCCTCCGGCGGAACGTAGGTGCGGTCCTCGATGCCGGCGATGGCGTGGCAGCCGAGCCAGCCGAAGAGCGCCGGCGGGGCGAGCAGGACGAGCGGCAAGAGCCCGGTCATGAGGGGGCGCCTCATTGGAACGTCCCTCCGACGCGCAGCCCGACGTTGCGCGCGCCCACCACCGGCCCCACCTCGACCCGCGACGACGCCCGCGGCGCCACGAAGTACAGCACCGCGCCGCCGGCGAGCGCGGCCGCCCCGAGCCCGAACGCGATGTTCGAGGCGGTGGCGGCGCTGCTGGCCTCCTCGGTCAGCGTCACGCCGCGCGGATCCTCGCACGTGCTGCCGCCCTTGCAGTAGCCCTCGGCGTCGCCGTTCTTCGAGATGGCCTTCACGCCGAAGAACGTCCCCACGCCGAGCCCCACGACGCCCGCGCCGCCGACGACGAGGCCGACCAGGCGCATCGTGTCGCCCCGCGACGCCGCCGGCGCCGGAGCGGGCGCCGGAGCGGGCGCCGGCGCGGGCGCGCCGACCGCGGGCGCGGCGACCTCCGCCTCGGTGGGCGCCGGCTTGACCGGGTCGGGCGGCGGCCCCTCGAGCCGCTTGAGCGCCGGCACGTCGACGGTCGCCGACGCCTTGTTGCTCCCGAGCTTCACCGTCGTCTTCCAGGTCTCATGGCCCGGCGCGCTCGCCTCGATCGCGATCTCGCCCGGATCCACCGGGATCGCGATGCCGAAGATCGCCGGCTCGACGGGCTTTCCGGCGGAGCGCACCGCGAACCCCTGGAGGGCCAGGTTCTCCGGGGCGACGCCGATGCTCAGCTTGGACAGGCCCGGCTCCAGCCGGGCGGCCCTCGCCTGCGCCTTGCGGGAGCGCTCGGCCTGGCCCGCGGCCCTCGACTCCGACGCGGCCTGGCGGAACGTGGCCCAGGCGCTCGCCGTGCGGCCGGTGTTCTCGTAGCACTCGGCCAGGTAGAGCAGCGTGCCGATCCCCGGGTCGATGCGGTGGCTCTGCTCCAGCCTCGGGCACGCCTCCTCGCTGCGCCCCTGCTTCATCAGATCGAGCGCCGCGTCGAAGAGCGCCTCCGCCGTCGCCTTCTCGGCGGCGCTCGGCTCCGCCCGCGCGGGGAGCGCCCCGGAGATCAACGCCGCGCACAGACCCAGCGCGACGGGGTGTGCGGTGCTTCGCTGATGCCGTCTCATTCGTCCTGTACTCTCCTCCAAGCTGGCCGCGACGGCGTCCGAGGGCCGTCGCCCGGTTGACGCGGGCGCCGCGCTCAGCGCCGCCCGCCGAAGTCGCTGATCGTGGTGTTCCGGCGCGGCTCCTGCGGCGCGCCCGCGCCGGGCTGCGGGCGCTCGGCGGGGCGGGCCGTCGCGCTCGCCGGCGGCGCGGCCGGCCGGGAGGCGGGAGGCGGGCTGGAGGCCGCCGCCGGCGCTGCGGCGCTGCCGGCGGCGGCGGGCGGCTCCGGGGCGGCGGCGCTGCCGGCGGCGGGCGGCTCCGGGGCGGCGGCGCTGCCGGCGGCGGTAGGCGGCTCCGGCGCGGCGGTCGCGCCGGGCGGGGCGGCGCTCGCGGCGCCCGGCGCGGCCTCGGGCGCGGGATCCTGCGCGGCGGCGCCGGGCAGCTGCGTGGCCGCGGGCGCGGGGGGCTGTTCGCCGGCGGTGCTCCCGGGGCGCACGAAGAGGAAGAGCAGGGCGCCGAACGAGAACGCGGCCAGCGCGGCGCCGACCGCGAGGGCGGCGCCGACGAGCGCCCCCTTGCGCCCCGCGCGCGGGACCTGGCCCGTGTTGCTCCACGAGCTCACCGCGGGCCCCGTGTCCGCCGACGCCGCGGGCGACGGCGCGCCGTGCGGCACGGACAGGCGCGCTCCGGCGAGCTGCCCGCCGGTCGCCGCGCCGGGCGGAGGGAGCGAGATGCCGGGCTGGCTGAACGCCGGCGGCCGGGCGCCCGGGAGGCCGAGCACGCGGCGCGCCCGCTCGACGTGCACGTGGCTCCCGGCCGGGCCGAACGCGAGCAGCGCCGCCGCCAGATCGCCGACGTTCCTCCACCGCTGCTCGGGGTCCTTGGCGAGGCAGTGCATCACCACCGCGTCGAGCTCGCGCGGCACGTCGGCGCGCAGCTGCGCCATCGTGGGGGGCGTCTCGTGGAGCAGCGACGCGAAGAGCTGCGGCACCGAGTCGCCGTTGTAGGGCGTCCGGCCGATCAGCATCTCGTACACGATGACGCCGAGCGCCCAGATGTCGGTGCGCGCGTCCACGTCCTTGGCGCAGCGCACTTGCTCCGGGGACATGTAGAGCGGCGAGCCGAGGAGCGCCGCTGTCTTGGTCAGCGCCAGCTCGTCGCGCGAGCCGCCGAGCATCGATTTGGAGATCCCGAAATCGAGGACCTTGATGATCCGCCCGCCGTCGGGCCGGCGCGCGAGGAACAGGTTGGCCGGCTTGAGATCGCGGTGGACGATCCCCGCGGCGTGCGCCTCGGCCATCGCCTCGATGGCCTCGAGGACGTACCCGACGGCCTCCACCACGGGGAGCGGACCTCGCGCGCGGATCTCCTCCGCGAGGTTGTTCCCCTCCAGGAACTCCATGACCATGTAGGGCATCCCGCCCTGCATCGAGCCGACATCGAGGACGCGCGCCACGTGCTCGCTCTTGATCCTGGCCAGCGCGCGTGCCTCGCGCCGGAACCGCTCCGCCGGGTCGCCGCCCTCGGTGCCGGGCGAGTGCAGGAACTTCATCGCGACCCGCTGATCGAGCTCCAGGTGCCACGCGGCGACGATCGTGCCCATCGCGCCTGCGCCAACGATCTGCTCCACGCGGTATTTGCCCGCCAGCACATCGCCTATCGCCACGGGAGCCGCCACCATGGCCCGTAGGCTAGCCGAGATCCGAGGGAGCACCTACTCCGGAGCGCCGCGCCCTGCGCGCGGGACACAAAGCGCCGGCGAGCCGCGCCGCCGCGGCGGAACTGCCGGAGCTGTGCGCCCGGACACGCGTACCCGGGCATGCCGCGGGCGGCTCGACGCTCGGCGCCCGCCCGGCGAGGCGCTCACGGGCGCGTCAGCGCGACGCCCTCGACGCAGCGCCAGCGCTCGGTCGGCCCGTCCACGGCCCACAGCTCGAGCCGCTCGGCCCACCCTCGGTCGCGCCCGAGCGAGAGCACCCGCGGATCCGCGGCGAGGGACCGGCGGCGGTCTTCCGGCAGGTCGCCGTAGACGAGGCTCACGTGCGGGCGAAACGGGCTCTCGCCGGCGCCGAGCGCGGCCTGCGCGGCGCGGCGCAGCGCCGCGAGCGGCTCGGTGAGCGCCACGTCGAGGAACACGCACTGGTGGCGGGACGCGCCGACGGCGGGGCCGCGCGCGTGGAGCTCCACGGCGTGGAGGGCGCCCTCGAGGTGGCCGAGCTGCGCGGCCAGCGCGGCGCCGTCGCCGCGCAGCCCGGAGACCAGGGTGAGGTGCGGCGCGAACGCCGGCCCGCCGGTCTCCCGGGCGAGCGCCGCGATGAGCTCCCGGAGCCGCGCGGCCGGCGCGCCGCCGGGGACGAGCCACAGAGCGAACGCCTTGTCCTCTGCCATCGCCGACTCCCTCGCGCCGCCGCGCCCCGGGGGCAAGCGCTGCTACCGACCCGCGCGCGGCTCCAGGCGGAGCCACACGCCGCCGGACGTCCGCAGCGTGCCCGCGATGGCCAGCCGCGTCGTCCGCCCCGGCACCGCGCTCACCCGGTACTGCTGGACGATGCGGGCGAGGATGAGCTGACCCTCCATGTGCGCGAACTCCTTTCCGACGCACTGCCGCTGTCCGATCCCGAACGGGACGAACGAGAGCGGGTGCCGCCCGCGCGCGCGCTCGGGCGCGAACCGGCCGGGATCGAAGGTCTCGGGGCTCTCCCAGCAGTCGGGGTGCCGGTGGAGGACATAGCTCATCACGCCCACCATGGTCCCGGCGGGGATGTGGAATCCGTCGATCTCGTCGTCCTCGATGGCGGTGCGAGGGATCCAGTAGGCGGGCGGGTAGAGCCGGAGCGCCTCCTGGAAGATCGCGAGCGCGAGCGGGAGCCTGGGGACGTCCGCGAAGCCGGGCCGCCGGTCGCCGAGCGCCGCGTCGACCTCGGCCTCGAGCGCCCGCAGGACGCTGGGGTGCTCGACCAGGAGGTGGAGCGCCCACGCGAGGGCGACGGCGGTCGTCTCGTAGCCGGCGAGGAACATCGTGACCGCCTCGTCCCGGAGCTGCTGGCTGGTCATCTGCTCGCCGGTCTCCGCGTCGACGCTGTGGAGCAGGATCGTGAGCAGATCGCCGCCTCTCCCCGGCTGCGCCCGGCTCTGCGCGATGAAGCGGAACACGTGCTCGTCGATGCTCTTCACCGCCAGCTCGAAGCGGCGCCGCCCCGGGGACGGCACCCAGCTCGGCAGCGACCGGAGCACGACGCCGAGGAGCAGGAAGTCGTTCGCGTACCGGAGCGCGTCGCCGACGGTCGCCGCCTCTTCCTTGGTGATCCCGGTGCCGAACAGCGTGTTGAGGATGACCTTCATCGTGATGTGCGGCAGCTCCCGCTCGGCGTCGACCGGGCGCCCCGCGGCGGCGGCCGCGTGGAAGCCGGACAGCCCGTCGTCGATGGCCTGCACCATGAGGTCGCACATCGCGGCGAGCCGATCGCGGTGGAACTCCGGCTGGATCATGCGCCGCTGCCGCATCCAGAAGTCGCCCTCGCTCGTGGGCAGCCCGTTGCCGAGGAGGTCGCGCACGCCCTCCCACAAGGGGCCTCCTTTGCGGTAGTTGCGCGCGTGGTCGCGCAGGACGTGCTGGGCGTGCCGCGGGTGATTCAGCGCGATGAGCCGCGTGGCCCCGAGATCGAGCGCATAGAGATCGCCGAGCTCCTTCCGGGCGGAGAGGAGGTAATCGAAACGATCCTTGATCAGGCGCGGGAGCGCGCCCACGAGCGGGAAGCCGCGCGTCGACGGCGGCCGGCTCGCGCGGGCGGCGGCACGCGCAGGGCTGCTGGCGAGAAGGTCTGATGGCATGGTGGCCTCGTCCGGAAGTGGAGTGCGAGTGCGGGTGCGAGTGCGGGTGCGAGTGCGAATGCGAGCGCGAGCGCCGCCGGGCCGCTCGACGGCCGGAGCGCCCGCTCGTGGATCGGACGAGAGTACAGGAGGCCAGACCCCGGGAGAGTCGATGTTGTAAATAGATTTCTTCACGCCTGCGGCGTGCGGGCCTCGCGCGTCGCCGGGGGAGATGTGGTGAGGGCGCGCAGGCCGTGCTCTGAGCGCGGTTTACCCGGACGACGCGCTCGTCACCCGCGCGCCGCGAGGCGCCGCTCGATGTGGCCGATCGCCGTCGCCACGCCGTCCTCGCCGCGGATCTTGCGGCCGAGCTCCTCGGCGCGCTGCCGCATGCCGGCGTCGGTCGCGGCGGCGTGGATCGCGGCCGCGAGCGCCTCGGCGGTGAGGCGCGGCCGCGGGATGGCGCGCGGGCCGACGCCGAGCTCCTCGACGCGCCGGCCCCAGTAGAGCTGGTCGCCGAGGTGCGGGACGACCACCGCGGGCCGCCCGGCGCGCAGGCACGACGCCACGGTGCCGGCGCCCCCGTGGATCACCGCCGCGGCGACGCGCGGGTACAGCCAGTCGTGCGGCACGGCGTCGATCCGCAGGATCGCGTCGGGGAGCGCGGCGTCGCCGAGCCCGGCCCAGCCCGCGAGCAGGACCGCGCGCCGGCCGCTCCGCACGACCGCGTCGACGAGGAGCCGGGTGGTCGCGGCGGGATCGTGGGACGTCATGCTGCCGAAGCCGACGGCGACGGGCGGCTCGCCCGCCGCGAGGAACCGCTCGAGGGCCTCGGGCGGCCGGTACGCGCCGCCCTCGTCGAGGAACCAGTAGCCCGTCGTGTGGAAGCCGGGCGGCCAGTCCGGGGCGCGCGGGACCACGTGGGCGCTGTAGCCGTGGACGACCAGCATGCGGCGCAGCGCGGCCAGGTACGCGCGCCGGCCCTGCGGCGGCAGGCCGAGCCGCTTCCGCACGCGGTTCGTCACGCCGGCGTACCAGCGCCACACCGTCGGCTCGATCAGGAGCTTGCCCACGAGGAGGTTGAGCGCGCTGTCCCCGCGCGGGACCGGCGCGACCATCGCGGTCGGGCCGTGGCGCGTGGCCAGGATCGCGGGCTGGAGCGGCATGCTGACCTGCACCGCGCCGGAGGCCTCGGCGATCGACGCCGCGTACGTATCCGAGGTGAAGCTGCTCAGGATGAGCTCGGCGCCCTCGCAGGCGCGCAGCGCGTCCTCGGACATCTCCGCGCCGTAGCGATCGATGATCTGCTGCAGGATCCGCGGCTGGGCCATGGGATCGGTGCCGCGCGCCACCCACGCCTTGCCGAGGTCGCTCTCCATGATGTCGACGGTGTCGACGCTCGCCGGGATCGCCGTGAGCCCGTGCGCCTCGATCCAGCCCTGGAAGCTCTTGCCGGCGAGGACGCGGACGTCGTGGCCGCGGGCGGCGAGCGCCTTGCCGAGCGCGATGGCGGGCTGGACGTCGCCCCGGGTCCCCACGGCGAGCACGGTGGTCTTCATGCGGGGCCTGCTCGCCTCAGAGCGCCTTCCAGGACGCGTCGCCCGAGGGCAGCCGCGGCGGCTCGACCGACAGGATGTAGTCGACGCGGCGGTTGCGCGGCTCGTCCACCTGGTCCGCGGTCTTCACGAGCGGCGCCGACTCGCCGAGCCCCTCGAACGCGACCGGGAGCTTCAGGCCGCGGCCCTTGAACCAGGCGGCGATCGCGCGCGCGCGCCGCCGCGACAGGGCGAGGTTGTGCTCCACGCTGCCCACGGTGTCGGTGTGGCCGACGATGAACAGGGTGATCTTGCCGAGCTCGCTGGTCTTCGCGACGACCTCCGAGATCTTCTGGAGGCTCGCTTCCAGCTTGGGCACCTCGGGCGCCCGGATGACGTCGGAGTTGGTCTCGAACTGCACCTCTTCGTGGGGGATGCTCACGTTCCACGGGAGGATCGCGACCCCCGCCCAGTAGCCCTGGGTGTCGTAACCGAACACCTCGATGCGCGCGACGGTCTCGTCGCTCGAGGGCGTCCAGGTCACGGCGAGCGGCGTGCCGGCCGCGGCCCCGCCGAACGGCTTCTCCTCCTCGGCGAGGACGGCGCCCGACTGGCCGACGACCTTGATGCGCACCTTGGCGGCCGCGCGCGACAGCTTGACCTCGATCTGGCGGCCCTTGAGGTCCACCTTCGACCGGTCGATCGTCACCTCCAGCGCCGGCGGCCTGGGGGCCTTTTCGCCCTGCGCGGGCGCGGGGGCCGGGCCGTCGCCTCGAGCGGCGGCGGGGGCGAGCAGCGAGGCGGCGACGAGCAGGGCCGGGAGATGGCGCATGGGGACCTCATCTCGGAGGGTGAGGGAAGTCAGGAAGACGGGCCGAGTATACCACCGGGACGCCGGCGCCGCGCCGGCGGGCGTCCGGCGCGCCGCGCGATTTTGCCGCGTCCGCCGCCGCGCTTCTCCGCGCCGCGCCGGCGCGGCGGTGGCGGTCGCCGGCGCGATCCCGTAGTGTCGGCGGGCGTCGAGCGGCGCCCCTGCGAGGCTCTCCGGCGCACCAGCGCACATGGCAGTCACCATTTTCGATCTCTTCAAGATCGGCATCGGGCCGAGCAGCTCGCACACGGTCGGACCGATGCGCGCGGCGCGGATGTTCGCGGTGGATCTCGACGCGTCGGGCCTGCTCGACCGCACCGCGTCGGTGCGGGTGGAGCTGTTCGGCTCGCTCGGCGCCACGGGCCGCGGCCACGGCAGCGACAAGGCCGTGATCCTCGGGCTCATGGGCGAGACGCCGGACGGCGTGGACGTCGAGCGCGCGGGCGAGATCGTCGAGGGCGTGCGGCGGAGCGGCCGGCTGTCGCTGCTCGCCCGGCACGAGATCGGCTTCGAGGTGAAGGGGCATCTCGCCTTCTTGCACCGGAGCTTGCCTTTCCATCCGAACGGCATGCGCTTCACGGCGCTGGACCAGGGCGGCGCGCCGCTGCGCGTGCGGGTGTATTATTCGGTGGGCGGCGGCTTCGTGGTGAACGAGGGCGCGGCGAAGGGGGAGAATCCGATCGAGGAGGACGCGACGCCGCTCCCGTATCCGTTCCACAGCGCCGCGGAGCTGCTCGCGGCGTGCGCGGCCGGGGGCCTGCCCATCAGCCAGGTCATGCTGGAGAACGAGAAGGTCTTCCGTCCGGAGGCGGAGATCCGGGCGGGCCTCCTGCGGATCTGGGCGGTGATGCAGGAGTGCGTGCGGCGCGGCTTCCGGACAGAGGGCGTGTTGCCGGGCGGCCTCAAGGTGGCGCGCCGCGCGCCGGCGCTGTACCGCAAGCTCGTGGAGAGCCCCGAGGCGGGCCTCCGGGATCCGCTGACGGCGATGGACTGGGTGAGCCTCTATGCGCTCGCCGTGAGCGAGGAGAACGCCGCCGGGGGCCGCGTCGTGACGGCGCCGACCAACGGCGCGGCGGGGATCATCCCTGCGGTCCTGCACTATTACCGGCGCTTCGTGCCGACGTCGACGGACGAGGGGGTGATCCGGTTCTTGCTGACGGCGGGCGCGATCGGCCTTCTTTACAAGGAGAACGCGTCGATCAGCGGCGCGGAGGTGGGGTGTCAGGGCGAGGTGGGCTCCGCGTGCTCGATGGCCGCGGGCGCGCTGGCCGAGGGGCTCGGCGGCACGCCGGCGCAGGTGGAGAACGCGGCCGAGATCGCGATGGAGCACAACCTCGGGCTCACGTGCGATCCGGTGGGCGGGCTCGTCCAGGTGCCGTGCATCGAGCGCAACGCGATGGCCGCGATCAAGGCGATCAGCGCCGCGCGCATGGCGTTGCACGGCGACGGGGCGCATTTCGTGAGCCTCGACAAGGTGATCAAGACGATGCGCGACACGGGCGCGGACATGGAGTCGAAGTACAAGGAGACGGCGCGCGGCGGCCTCGCGGTGAACGTGGTCGAGGTGCCGCTGGAGGTCGGGGTCCACCTGCCGGAGTGCTAGCTCCACCCACCAGGAGTCTGGCCACGGATCCGGAGAGAGAGTTCAACGCAAAGGCGCAAAGGCGCAAAGGCGCAAAAAAGATCTGTAGTTTTGCGTCTTTGCGCCTTTGCGTTAAATTCTCTTCCCTAGCGAGGCAGATCCCTGGCGGGATTTCTGACGCACGGAACTATCCCCGCGCGCCGCCGCGTCGCACACGTCGAAGGGCCCGCGGCATCACCGGTCCACCGCATCGCCACGCTGCGCAGCCGCCCTGCGCGCGTGCGCCACACCTGCCGCAAACGTCGCACACACCGCGCCTGCCGGCTGAGCGCAGGGCGCACTGCGGAGCGTCGCGCCCATCTCGGGCGCCGTCGCGCGGCGATCGACGCGCGGGCAGCGCGCTTCACGGCCACGAGGGAATACCCTAGCCTGGCCGTGGGTCTCCGCCGCCACGGGCGCCGCATGCCGCGCCACGGGCGCCACAAGGAAAGAAGGACTCATGGCCGTTCCCTCTGGATTCGACCTCACAAGCGAGCGCTTCTTCGCCGATCCCTTCCCGACGCTCGAGCGGCTCCGGACCGAGGCGCCGGTCTACTTCTTCGAGCCGCTACAGTGCTTCCTCATCACCGCTCCTGCCGATATCGAGGGGCTCGTGAGGGACTCGAGCTTCACCGCGCGGCGGGCGACGGCGCTCCTCGGCGGCCTCGGCATGCTCGGGGAGGACGAGCTCTCGAGGAAGACGTTCGACTCCCTGTCGCGGCTCGCCTTCTTCCAGGACCCGCCGCGCCACACGCAGCTTCGACAGCTCATCATGAAAGGGTTCTCGCCCTCGGCGGTCGAGTGGATGCGCCCGCGGGTCGTGGGGCTCGTGCAGCGGGCCATCGAGCGGGCGCGGCGCGACGGCGAGATGGACGTCGTCTCGGCGTTCTCCGAGGCGGTCGCGCTCAACACGCTGGCCGAGATGTTCGTGATACCCGACGCCGATCGTCCGCAGTTCCTGAGATGGTCGACGGATCTGTTGAAGCTCGCCGGCGGCGGGGTGAGCTCGGAGGAGCAGAAGCGGGCGGTGAAGCAGAGCTGCTGCGACATGCTCGACTACATGACGAGGCTCGTCGAGGAGCGCCGGAAGGCGCCGGGCGAGGACGTGGCGAGCAGGTTCATCGCCGCGGAGGACGGTGACACCGAGCTCGCGGGCGAGGCGGCCCTGCAGTGCTTCCAGATGGTCGCCGCCGGCTTCGTCACCTCCGTGAACCAGATCGCGAACACCGTGCTCGCGCTCCTCAACCACCCTGCAGAGCTCGCGAAGCTCCGGGAGGCGCCGGGCCTCGTCCGCGGCGCGGTCGAGGAGAGCCTGCGCTTCGAGCCGTCCGTGCTCTCCCTCAGCCGCATGTGCAAGAGGGACACGGAGATCCGGGGCGCCAGGGTGTCCGAGGGGCAGTTCGTCTTCGCGATGATCGCCGCAGCGAACCGCGATCCCGGGCTGTTTTCCGAGCCGGACCGCTTCGATATCACCCGGCAGCAGAGCCGGCACCTGACCTTCGGGAGCGGCGCTCATTACTGCCCGGGGGCCCCGCTCATCCGGATGGAAGTGGAGGAGTCGCTGCGCGCTCTGCTTTCGCTGCCGCGCTGGGAGCTCGCGGAACCGACGTTGAGCTACGCCGGGTCGAACCTGCAGGACCGCGGGCCGAGCTCGCTGCGCGTCCGCTTCCCCGCGGCCTGAAGCCGGCGAGCGCGGCTCCGCTCGACGATCCCCGCGAGGCCGGGCGGGCGCGCGATTCCCCCCGAACACGCCCTTGGGCGCCCGGCCTGAAGCCGTGAACGAGGCTGTGGCGAGCTCGCCGAGACGCGGGTAGGCTGGCCTCGAAAGGTGCGGGCGGCCGCGTAGCCCTGGGGGTCGACACGATGCGAACGCCGATGCATGAACCGAAGCCACGGGCGCTCCGCGGCGCACGCTCCGCAACAGGTCACCGCCGCGGCCCGCGCTGGCAAGCCGCCTTGCCGCTGCTCCTCGGTGTCGTGGTCGCCGGCTCGGCGTGCGTCGGCGCGACCCGCGTCGGGGGGGCGGGGACCGGACGCGAGGAGCCGCGCAGCTCACCGCTTGCCTCGAACGCCGGCGCCCCGGCAGAAGACGCCGGCGCCCCGGCGCAAGAGCCCCATCCACAGCCGCCGGGCACCGAGCATCGGCCCGCGGAGAGCCCTGCCGCACCGGCCGCCGGCGTCCAGCAAGCGGCCGCGCCGCGCTGTGATGCGCTCGCGCGCTGTGGTGAACATGGCATCTGTCCCGCGGGGAGCGGATGCTTCGACCTCAAGCGCTGCGGGGGCACGGTGTGCACCACGATGGAGGCGGCTTGCGCCATCGAATGCGCACGTCCGGGGTGCACGCTGCTCAAGAGCCTGCCCCCTCAGATCCATTGCTCTCCCTGAGAAACGATCGCCCGGCGGGCGCTTGGCCCACCCAGCGCTCTGACCGGATCGTCGGCGCGCCAGCGCAGACCCCAGGCTCACGGTCTTCTGCAATGCTGTAATGTTCTGCGCCTCGGAATGGCTTGATTCAACTTTTGCCGGATTGAAAGAACTCGAAGCGCGGCTTGCGCCGAAGTTCTGCCGTCGACTAGCATCGACGCGGCGAACGCGCGCCATCGTCGGCGACGCCAGCGCAAGAGGTGCTCGACATGCGTCGATTTCAGGATCGCGTCCTCGTGGTCGCGTCGATGTCTCTGGGACTGCTCGCGGCCATGCCGGCGCGCGCGGCGTCCGTGGTGAAGGTGGACCGGACGACGTGGGGAGCGAGCGGCGTACCGGACTACGTCAACATGAACATTTATGTCCCGGACCGGCTGGCGGACAATCCACCCATCGTGGTGGCCTGCCACTCGTGCAGCACGCCGGTGAGCGGGTTCTTCAACAGCATCTCGGGGATCCGCGCGGGGGCCGACCAGAACGGCTTCATCATCGTCCTTCCGGAGGCCACCGGCCGGAACTGTTGGGACGTCGGCTCTACGAAGTCCCTGACCCACGACGGCGGCGGCGACACGCAGGCCGTCGCTCAGATGGTGAAATACACGCTCGAGAAGTACGGCGGCGACCCGAAGCGCGTCTACGTGATGGGCGGCTCCTCCGGAGCGATGATGACCCAAGCCATGCTGGCCGTGTACCCGGACATCTTCAGGGCCGGCGCGGCGAGGGCGGGGGTGCCGGCGGGGTGCTGGGCCGACGGCTTCGACCCGAGCAACCAGTGGAGCGGCAACTGCGCGGGGGGCAGGACGAGCAAGACGGCGGAGCAATGGGGAGACCAGGTCCGCGCGATGTATCCTGGCTACACGGGACACCGCCCGCGTCTTCAGATCTTCCACGGCACGGCGGACGCGACGATCAACTACAAGAACCAGGGCGAGGCGATCAAGGAGTGGACCAACGTCCTGGGGTTGAGCGAGGCCCCGACCTCGACCGACAGCACGACGTCGAACGGAACGACCTATGAGCGCCAGTTCTGGAAGAACGAGTGTGGCTACACGGTGTTCGAGGCCTGGTCCGGAAAAAACGGGGCGCACTCCATGCCTTACGAGGCCGACGCCATCCTCGCGTTCTTCGGCCTCGACGAGGCCGGCGGCGCCGATCCAGAGCCCGGTTGTCCAGGGCCCGACGGCGGCGGTGGCATGGGCGGCGCGGGCGGCGTGGGCGGCTCTGTCAGCTCTGGGGGCGGCGCCGGACCGGACGCGGGGAGCACCACCGGCGGGGGCGCAAACGCCGGCTCTGGCGGGCAGCCCGCCGGCAGCGGCACGGGCGGCAGCGGCACGGGCGGCGGCGGCACCACGGGCGGCAGCACCCCGACCGGCGTCGCGGGCAGCGACGACCCCGGCGCGGGCCCGGATTCCGCATCCGAATCGGGCGGATGCGCCTATGTCGTCGGCGATGCGAAGCCGATGAGCTCGACGGCAGCGGTCGTCGCCATGGGCCTCGCGCTGTTGACGTTCCGCCGACGGCAGCGAAGCTCGGACCGTGACATGTCACGCCTCGGACCGTGACATGTCACGCCTCGAACCGTGACATGTCCCGCCTCGAACCGTGACATGTCACGGTGGCTCGCCCCGCGCAGAGGGCGAGCCCTCGGCCGGCGCGCGCGGTTCGGCCGGAGTCGCCGCGCCGGCGCGCTCCCTCGGAAGGCGCGCCAGGCGGCATGTGCCTTGCTGATCCGCGCGCTGGCTCGCAACGCACCAGCGCGCGGGATGGCCGCGCCATACCCGGGGAACGGAGCACCATGATGTCTGCGCCGATACCGATGACCACCATGAACCTCCTCGCGAGGTCCATTTCTGCTGAGCAGCGGCTCGACGAGGCGGTCCTCTGCGCCAACGTGCCGAGCCCCCTGTCCGCGGTCGCGTTTCATCAGGATGTCGAGTGCATCCGGCGGTTCTTCGCCGCGGGGTTCCCGGTTCACCTGGCGGTCCATCGCGTGGACCGCGCCGAGCCGGCGCGCCGGGACTACACCGCGCTGCACACCCACGATGTCCCGGAGATCAACCTGATCCTCCCCGACCCCACAGGCCTGGAGTACCGCATCGAGCTCGGCTCCAGCGCCCACCTCGTCACGAACAGCGCGAGCATCTGGATCCCGCCGGGCGTCCCGCACTCCGCCAACGTGGTCCAGGGCTCTGGCTACCTCGTCACCGTGCGCCTCGATCGCGAGGTCGCGACATGAGCTGCGAGCTTCCTCGGAACCTCGACGATGACGACGACCCGACGATGCCTGCCATCCCCGTCCCCCACGCCGCGCAGGCCTACCGGAGAGGGAGCCTCTGGCAGAAGGGGCGCGGCGAGCACCTCATCGAGCTCGCCGGCGTGAGGCGGGGCGAGCTCGTGCTCGACCTCGGCTGCGGCACGGGCGGCCTCACGCAGCAGCTCGCCGATCTCGTCGGCCCCGGCGGGCGCGTCGTCGGGATCGATCCGGACGAGGCGCGGATCGCGCTCGCCCGGGAGACCGCGGTCGCGCCCAACCTCGAGTTCCGGGTGGGCACGGCCGAGACCCTCGGCGAGATCGCCCGGGGCCGCCCCGTCGACGTCGTCTTCTCGAACTTCGTGTTCCACTGGATCCGCGACAAGCGGGCGGTCCTCCGCCGGCTGCGCGGCCTGCTCCACCCCGCGGGGCGCATCGTCGTCCAGTGCGTCTCGTCGCTCCCCGTGCTCGTCGGGGAGCTCTCGCAGCTCGCGGACCCGTCGGGGGAGACGATCCTCCGGGACTTCGCCTTCGAGGACGCCGCGGCGCTCGCGCGCCACGTCCACGGCGCCGGACTGCAGCTGATCCGCCTGGAGGAGCAGCAGGGGACACACGTGTATCCGACGCTGGACGCGCTGCTCACCTGGTGGCGGGCGACGACGCACGACCGCTTCGACCCGCGGGCGATCGAGCCGGCGGCGCTCGCGCGGTTCGCCGAGCAGCATGGCGAAGGCGGCGCGTTCCTGGTGCACGAGACGTTCTGCTGGTTCGAGGCGCGGATCCCCCCGGCGCACGCGTGGGGACGCCGCGGCTGACCCGGCGCCCCCTCGGCGGCGGGGGCCTCACCCGCGGCCGCTCATCGACCCTCCGCCGCGCGGCGCGTTCAGCGCGTCACGCCTTATGCCCCCACAGCTCCTCGGTGGCGAGCCGCGCGCCCTGCGCGAGCGACTCGAACTTCGCCCACATCACCGTCGGGTGGACGCGCTGGATGTGATCGGCCTGGGCGAACCCGCAGTCCGACCCGGCGATGACGTTCTCGCGGCCCACGATGTTGGCGAACCGCACGATGCGATCGGCGACCACCTGCGGGTGCTCCACCGTCGTGATGTGATGGGTGATCACGCCGGGAATGAGGATCTTCTCCGGCGGCAGCTTCGCCTTCTGCCACACGCGCCACTCGTGCTCGTGCCGCGGGTTCGCCGCCTCGATCGAGTACGCGCCCGCGCGGACGCGGAGGATGAGGTCCACGATGTCCTCCAGCGGCGCGTCGGACATGTGCGGCAGGTGCCAGCTGCCGAAGCACACGTGATAGCGGACGCGATCCTCCGGAATGTCGCGGAGCGCGTGGTTGAGCGCCTCCACGCGCAGCTCGGCCCACGTGCGGTACGCCTGCGGGCTCTGCTGCACGAGGTGATCATACATGTTCGCGAGCACCGCGTCGTCCACCTGGACGACCAGGCCCGCCTTGTGAATGGCCAGGTACTCCTCGCGCAGCGCCTCGGCGAGGGCGAAGATGTACTCGCGCTCGCTCCCGTAGAACTCGTTCAGGCCGTTGAACACGGCGCTCCCTGGCGCGACCACCGTGAGGAACCCCTCCGCGACGTCGACGCCGGCGAGCGCGGCCTTCAGGTTGTCGACGTCCCTTTGCACGTCGCCCGGACGGTAGCGGAGGGCGCTCGTACAGACGTGCTGCATGAGGGTGCCGGGGTTGTCCTTGAACTCGAGATCGACGACTTCCTTGAAGCGGTCCTTGTCACGGCCGAGCCAGTCGCGCGGGCTCTTGCCGCCAGGCCGGAGCTCGAAGCCCGACACGCGCTCGAGGACGTAGTTCGCCCAGCTCGACTTGCCGTACTCGCCATCGTTCACGATGTCGATGCCGGCCGCCGCCTGCCGGCTGACCACGTCGGCGACCGACCGGCGCAGCAGCCCGGCGTAGGCCGCCGGGTCCTTCGGCGGGCCGATGCGCTGGCTCGCCATCTCGAGCATCGCCGTCGGCCGGGCGATGCTGCCGACGTGGGTGGTGAGAATCCGGTCTTCGCTGCGTCTCATGACCCTCTTGGCTCCACCGATTCCGGTCGTCCACGACCTCGAACGAGCCCTCGCTCGCCCTCCGAAGCGCGATGAGGGCGCCCCCGGCACGCCCCGGCGCGATCGCTCGGCAACGCCAGCTCTCACCCAGGGTCGGGCTCGCTCACGTGGCAATCGAGGTTGTCTCCGCGGGAAACCCGAGGCGCCTGGGGCGAACGAACCGGATTTCCTCCTCCCCGACCCCTAACACGCGCCCCGCTCACGGCGCAACGGTCAAAGGTGCCCGTCCACACCTCGACGGATACCTGCTACCCGTTTCCGGCTCCTGCCCTGAGTCCATCTCTCGCGCTCCACCTGGGGTGAACTCAATCGAATTTTTCAATCAGCGAGGAGCCCTCCTGTCCCTTGGTCCTATGGGCTCGCACAGATACAGCAGGGCCTCTGCGCGCGCGTCGGTCGACAGGGCGCGCCTCGATAGCCCACGTGCGCCGCGGAGCGCGGCGGTCCGCCTCGGCGCGAGCGCCGCGACGGATCAGCTCGGCTCGACGGGAGCTCACCGATGCTCCGGGGGCGCACGCCCCTTTCCCGGCGGGCGCGGCGCCGGGCGATGGACGCGCCAGGCCAGGTCGAGTAGGAGGTGCAACGCCCTTCGCGTCCCGCCGAGCAGCAGGCCAGATGGACAAGAACGAGATCGAGATCACTTCGCTCATCGATTCGGCGAAGTTCATCGGCCTGCCGCTCGCGATAACCGTGCTCACCGTCATCATCATGCTGGTCGACGGCTTCGACCTGCAGGCGATGGCGTTCGTGGCGCCCGAGGTCCTGAAGGAGTGGGGGATCGCGCGTGCGGCGCTGACGCCGGCCCTGACGGCCAGCATGGTGGGCATGGCCGTCGGCTCGGTGGCGCTCGGCTGGGCCGGCGATCGCGTCGGGCGCAGGAGCTCGTACATCGCCTGCATGGCGTTCCTGGCCCTCGGGTCGTTCTTCTGCGCCCACGCCGGCTCGCTCACCAGCCTCACGATCTGGCGCGTGGTGACGGGGATCGGGCTCGGCGGGGTGACGCCGCTCGCGGCCGCCATCATCTCCGAATGGACCCCGAAGCACGCCCGCAGCATCGCCGTGGCGTGCGCCATGGTGGCCGTGCCCCTCGGGGGCATGCTCGGGGCGGGGGTCGCTCAGCGGGTCATCCCGATGTACGGCTGGCGCGGTGTGTTCTGGATCGGCGCGGCGCTGCCGCTCGCGCTCTTCGTGGCGGCGATGTTCCTGCTGCCCGAGTCGCCCAAGTACCTCGCGCAGCGCCCCCACCTGCACGGCCGCCTCGCGGAGCTGCTGAACCGCCTGTTCCGCGAGCGCCGCTTCACCGGCGACGAGCGCTTCGTGGTGGCCGAGCCGCCGCCGCCCAGGAGCTGGCTCGCCGCGCTGCTCGGCCCCGCGTACCGCTCCACCACGCTGCTGCTCTGGGCCGCGTTTGCGCTGAACACGCTCGCGCTGTTCTCCTGCGTGAACCTGCTGCCCACGGTGCTCTCCTTCACGGGCATGAGCACCGCGGAGTCGCTGCAGGGCTCGAAGTTCTTCAATTTCGGCGGGTTCTTCGGCGCGGTGGGCGGGGCCGTGATGATCGGCTGGTGGGGCTCGCGCCGCGTGGGCGCGGCGCTCTCGACGGTCGGCGCCGTCGCCACGCTCCTCATCGGCGCGACCCTCCTCGACGGCGGGGGCGCCCTCCACGGCCGGTCGCTCGCGCTGCTCACGCTCGCGGGGATGGCGATGAACGGGATGCAGAGCTTCCTCTACACCGTCGGCGCGCACTCCTACCCCACGTATATCCGCGCGTCGGGCGTGGGCTGCGCGCAGACGGTGTCTCGCGCCGGCGGCCTCCTCGGCACGGTGGCCGGCGGCTCGTTCTTCGCGCTCGATCCGCAGCCGCCCGTGAGCTACTTCTTCTACGCCGTCGCCGCCGCCGTCGCGCTGGTGGTCGTGAGCTTCACCGCGCTCCGCACGCACATCCCGGGTCGGGGAAGGGCCGTTTCGCCGCAGGCGCGAGGCGTCGAGCAGGGCAGGGGGCCGTGAAGCGGGGGCACTTGTTCCTCACCTCTTGAACGGAGACGTGTCTATGGGAATGCTGGACGGCAAGGTCATCATCGTCACGGGCGCGAGCTCGGGCATCGGCAGGGCGGCGGCCGCCGCGCTCGCGGCCGAGGGCGCCAGCGTGGTCGCGAGCGCGCGGCGCGAGGCGCAGGGGCGCGCGCTGGTCGAGGAGATCAGGCGCCGCGGCGGGGAGATCACCTGGGTGACGGCCGACATGCGGGTCGAGCGCGACGTCGCGGCGCTCGTGGACGCCGCGCGCTCCACCTACGGCCGGCTCGACGGCGCCTTCAACAACGCCGGATACGCCGCGATGGGCCTGCTCGCCGAGATGAGCAACGAGGACTACGACGCGCTCATGGAGACGAACCTCCGCGGCGCCTTCTGGTGCATGAAATACGAGATCAAGGCCATGCTCGCGGGCGGCGGCGGATCGATCGTCAACTGCGCCTCGGTGGGCGCATGGGGCGCCGCGCCCGGGATCACGGTGTACGGCGCCTCCAAGGCGGGCCTCGTCGCGCTCACGCGCGGCGCCGCCGTCGAGTGCGCGCAAAAGGGTATTCGCGTCAACTCGGTGAGCCCTGGCATCGTCACGTCGGAGATGGCCGCCGAGGCATGGCGCCTCGATACGCCCGCGGGCGCCGCCTTCGCCGCGTCGCTGCACGCCATGAACCGCGTCGGCGCGCCCGAGGAGGTGGCCGCGCTCGTCGCATTCCTGCTCAGCGACAAGGCCTCGTTCATCACGGGCCAGGACATCCCGGTCGACGGCGGCTTCCTGGCGCAGGCGTGGCCCGCGAGCTACGGCGGCGGCGGCTGACGCCGTCGCGACCCGGGCCGATCGCCGCTATGCTGGGCCCATGCAATGGAAACAGAGATTCCTTGTCCTTGGGCTCGTGAGCTCTCTCGGCTGTGCCACCAGCGACTCGGCGTCGCGCGCCGGCGACGGCGCCGGCGCCGGCGGCGCCGGTGCGGGGGGCCGGGACGTCTCGGACGGCGCCGGAGGCTCGGGCGGCGCGGGAGGCCGGGACGACTTCGGGAGCTCGGGCATCGGTGGGTTCGTCGTCTCCGACTGGGATTACAAGCCGATCCCGCTCGATGGCGTCCCGCCCTGCGAGGAGCGCCCGGTGTTCTGCGAATCTACGGGCATCTCCGCCGACGCTGCTGCGGATCGCGTGGTGGAGATCGGCGGCGATTGCCGCGCCCCCAATTTCCCCTGCGGCGGAACGATCGGGGTCCTGTTCGACGACATGGGTTGCGCGATCGGACTAGAGGCTCCCGATCTCGACGAGAAAGCGACGTCCTGCGTCAACAAGGCCCTCACGGCGGAGCGATGGGCTTGCGCCGCGGGCCTGGTCGTGCACGCTGGCGGCTGGAATTGCGAATGACGGGCGCTCGCCTCGACGCGCTGCCCTGGGCGCATGACCGCTCGTCGCAGCGCTCCCGGCGCCCGCGCCGCGCGTGACCGCCCCCCTCGCGCCGCGCCGGCATCTAACCGGCGAGGGCCACGCGCGCTGTCCGGCGCGGTCTTCGAAGGGGGCCTATGTCCGTCCATATCACCGATGTCGTCGCCCGCGATATCCGCTTTCCGACCTCGCGCTCCCTCGCCGGCTCGGACGCCATGAACCCCGAGCCGGACTACTCGGCGGCGTACGTCGTGCTCGAGACCGATGGCCCGGAGGGGCTGGAAGGCCACGGCCTGACCTTCACGATCGGCCGTGGCAACGAGCTCTGCGTGGCGGCGATCGGCGCGCTCCGGCCGTTCGTCGTGGGCAGGCGCCTCGACGAGGTGACGGCCGACATGGGCGCATTCTGGGACGAGATCACCGGCGACAGCCAGCTCCGCTGGGTCGGCCCGGAGAAGGGGGTCATCCACCTGGCGACGGCGGCGATCGTCAACGCCGCCTGGGATCTGCGGGCGAAGGCGGCGCGCAAGCCGCTCTGGAAGCTGCTCGTGGACATGACCCCCGAGGAGCTCGTCCGCTGCGTCAGCTTCCGCTACCTCACGGACGCGCTCGGCCCCGAGGAGGCGCTCGACATCCTCCGCCGGAACGCGCCGACCCGCGGCGCGCGGGAGCAAGAGATGCGAGCGCACGGCTTCCCCGCCTACACGACGTCCGCGGGGTGGCTCGGCTACTCCGACGCCAAGCTGCGCCGCCTGTGCCGCGAGGGGCTCGCGCGCGGCTTTTCCCATTTCAAGATGAAGGTCGGCGCGAACCTCGACGACGACATCCGCCGTGCGCAGATCCTCCGTGAGGAGATCGGGGCGCACCGCAAGCTCATGATGGATGCCAATCAGGTGTGGGATGTGGACCAGGCGATCGCCAGCATGCAGCGCCTCGCCGCCTTCGATCCGTGGTGGATCGAGGAGCCCACGAGCCCCGACGACATCCTCGGCCACGCCGCCATCGCCAGGGCGATCGCGCCGATCGGCGTGGCGACGGGAGAGCACGCCCACAACCGGGTCATGTTCAAGCAGCTGTTCCAGACCGGCGCCATCCGGTTCTGCCAGGTGGATTGCGCCCGGCTGGGCGGCGTCAACGAGGCGCTCGCCGTGCTGCTCATGGCGGCCAAGTTCGGCGTCCCGGTCTGCCCTCACGCCGGCGGGGTCGGCCTGCCGGAGATCATGCAACATCTCTCGCTCTTCGATTACATCTGCGTGAGCGCGTCGCTCGAGAATCGCGTCCTGGAGCACGTCGACCACCTCCACGAGCACTTCGTCGATCCGGTCGTGATCGAGGCTGGCCGCTACATGCCGCCCAGCGCGGCGGGGTGCAGCGTCACCCTGCGGCCCGAGTCGCTCGAGAGGTTCGAGTTCCCGTTCGGAGAAGCGTGGGTGAGGCAACGGCAGGCGTCGGTGATGCCCTGAACGGGCCGGCCGTCCTGCCGGGCGGCGCGGCCTCGCGGTGATCCCCGTCACGAGCGGCCGGGCCCCGCCGTGGGGCTTGCATCGTCCTCCGCCCAGATCGACCATGCGGCCGGAGCAGGGGCGCGCGGCGGGCTCCGCGCGCGCGAGCACGCGGCATGGCGCAGATCACCTTCACGCAGAACCTGGCAAGACACGTGGAATGTCCCGCGCTCGAGGTCGACGGCGGGACCGTGCGCGAGGCGCTGGAGCGCTACTTCGCGCTGCACCCGCGCGTGCGCGGCTACGTGCTCGACGAGCAGGGCGCGCTCCGCAAGCACGTCGTGATCTTCGTCGATGGCCAGCAGCTCAGGGATCGCGCCGGCCTGAGCGAGCCGGTGCGCGAGGGGACGAGCCTCTACGTCATGCAGGCGCTCTCCGGAGGATAGGGACCATGATGAACTCGTTGCTCGTCGCGACCCGCAAAGGCCTGTTCCGGATCGAACGGGGCAGCGCCGGGTGGGACATCGCGCAGGTGTCGTTCCTCGGGGACGCCGTCCCGATGGTCTTGCCCGACGCGCGGGACGGCGCGATCTACGCCGCGCTCGGGCTCGGCCACTTCGGCGCGAAGCTGCGCCGCTCGCGCGATCGCGGCGAGACCTGGGAGGAGCTCCCGACGCCGGCCTATCCGCAGCAGCCCGAGGGCGTGGCCGACTCGCTGCCGGACGGGCAGCCGTGGCCCTGGCGCCTCCAGCAGGTCTGGTCGCTCGAGGCGGCGCACCCGAGCCAGCCCAAGACGCTCTTCTGCGGCACCATCCCGGGCGGCCTGTTCCGGTCCGACGACAGCGGCGCCTCCTGGACGCTCGTGCGGTCGCTCTGGGACCACCCGAAGCGCAAGGAGTGGTTCGGCGGCGGCGCCGATCTGCCGGGGATCCACTCGATCTGCGTCGACCCCTCGCGCCCGGGCCGGGTCACGATCGGCGTGTCGTCCGGCGGCGTGTGGCAGACCGAGGACGACGGCGCCTCCTGGGCGCTGCGCGGCACCGGCATGTACGCCGCGTACATGCCGCCCGAGCGCCGGGACGACCCCGCCATCCAGGATCCGCACCGCGTCGTCGCCTGTCCCGCGCGGCCGGACCACCTCTGGGCCCAGCACCACAACGGCGTCTTCCGCAGCACGAACGGCGGCGCGCTGTGGCACGACGTCCCGAGCGCGACCCCCTCGACGTTCGGCTTCGCCGTGGCCGTCCACCCGCGCGACCCCGACACCGCGTGGCTCGTCCCCGCGCAGAAGGACGAGACGCGCGTGCCCGTCGGCGCGAGCGTCGTCGTGTCCCGCACCCGCGACGGCGGCGAGACCTGGGACGTGCTCCGCGACGGGCTCCCGCAGCGCCACGCCTACGACCTCACGTTCCGGCACGCCCTCGACATCGACGACAGCGGCGATCGCCTCGCCTTCGGGTCCACCACTGGCTCGCTCTGGATCACCGAGGATCAGGGCGACTCGTGGCACGCCATCTCCACCCATCTCCCGCCGATCTACTGCGTCCGGTTCATGGCCTGACGCGCGTCGATGACCCGCGCATCCCGCGATGCGCCGCGATGCGATGCGATGCGATGCGCTGCGCCAGCCCAGCCGCCCCTCCGGCGCAGCTGGCCAGACCGCCAGACCCATCGCGAGCGCCGGTGTCGGAGATTTGTTTACGTTTCTTTGGTAAAGAGCATTTCCCTCCTTGCCGCGGCGGCCCACTCGTGTGCATCTTGCCCGGTGGCGCGCCGGCCAAGGTCGTCACTTCCGACGTCCCTGCCGTCGTGTCGAGAGCTTTCTTTTGGCAGTGGCGGCGCCGTGTCCGGGGGCAGCCTCGTGCTCGCGCGGCCTGCAGTGGAGATCAAGAGTCATGACCGACAAGAAGCAAGGTGCACCTTCGTCCCGCTCGGACCGTACCCGCCGCCAGGTGCTGAAGCAGGCGGTGGGCCTGGGCGCGGGGCTGGCCGCCGCGAGCTTGCTCGGCGGAGAGGCGTCTGCCGCGCCGCGCCCGCGCATCCGCTCCGGGACCTTCACGACCAGCGACGGGGTCGCGCTCAACTACCTGGAGGCGGGCCGAGGCGAGCCGCTGCTCCTCTTGCCGGGGTGGTCCCAGTCGGCGGCGCTGTACCGGACGCAGATCCTCGCCTTCGCGGAGCACTACCACGTCATCGTGCTCGATTGGCGCGGCCACGGCGAGTCGGAGAAGGTCGACCACGGCTATCGCATGGCGCGCTTCAGCAGGGATCTCTACGAGTTCCTCCGCGGGATGAGGCTCAAGCGCGTCACCGCGCTCGGGCACTCGATGGGGTGCGGCGTGCTCTATAGCTACTGGGACAACTACGGCGGGCAGTACCTGGATCGGCTGATCCTGGTCGACGTGGGCCCGGCGATGACGGCCTGGCCCGACTGGTCCGAGGAGGAGAAGGTCGAGGCAGGGTCGCTGTTCACGCCGCAGTCGCTCTACGACACGGCCGCCGCGCTGCGCGGCCCCGACGGGATCGCCACGACCCAGGGCCTCGTGGCGAGCCTCTTCAGCCCCGGCTTTCCGGCGGATCGGCTCGCCGCCATCGTCGAGGAGAACCTGAAGCTCCCGCGCGAGTACGCGGCCAAGCTGCTCGTGGACCAGGCCGCGCAGGACTGGCGGGACGTGATCCCGCGGATCGACGTGCCCACCCTCGTGGTCGGGGGCGAGATCAGCATCTTCAGCCCCATCTCCCAGCAGTGGGTCGCCGACCAGATCCCCGGCGCAGAGCTCATCATCTTCAGCGCCGAGGAGGGTGGCAGCCACTTCATGTGGGTCGAGAACCCCGAGAAGTTCAACCAGGATGTGCTCGATTTCCTCGGCTGCTGAGCCGCGCCGCCCGCTCAGGGGTTGAGGCGCGCAAGCGCGGAGATCATCCGTTCGGCGATGTCGGCGGGCCCGGGGAAGATGCGGGTCACGGCGCGCTGGTGCGCGAGCCCGTGGAGGCCGAGCCACAGCGCGATCGCGTCGGCGGCGGGGTCGGCGCTGGCGGAGCAGCCGGCGGCGACGCAGCCGCCGAGGGCGTCGACGAGGAGCTTCAGGGCTCCCTCGCCGAGCGTGGTCAGGTCCCGCTCCGTCAGGGAGCTGTCGCCCAGCGTGGGCATCCAGAGGCCACCGAACATGGTGCGATAGCGCTCTGGATGCGTCCTGGAGAACTCCAGATAAGCGTTGCAGACGGCGTATAGCCGCGCTCGTGGATCGTCGCCGGCCTCTTCCACGGCGCGGCGCAGCTGGCCCTCGAGCTCGGCGAAGGCCTGCTGCACGACGGCCAGCATGATGGCCGGCTGATCGGGGAAGTGGGGGTAGATCGAGGGGGCGGCGATCCCGACCCGGCGGGCCACCGATCGCAGCGTGATGGCGCGTTCGTCGCCGGCCTCGTCCAGCAGCGCGACCGCCGCGGCCACGATGTCGTCGCGCAGGCGGGCGCCCTCGCCGCGGCGGTTGCGGTCGCGGGCCGGTTTCGGTGCGGCCGACGCCGCCGTTCCGCGGTCTCTCATGGTGTTACCTTACACCGAAAAACTTATCGCCGTTAGCCCTTGCAGAGGAACATAACGTAAGATTTGTTACGTTTGTGAGCGGTTGCCGGCGGACCTGCTCGACGGCGGCGAGGGGCGGCCCGTGACCGCGCGCCGTGGCCCCGGTCGTGGCCTCGTCGTCTTGCGGCCCGAGAGGGCGGGCCTCGGCCCAGCGAGGGGCGCGGGACAGCCGCGTCGCGCCACGCCCCGACGCGCTCCAGGCGCCGGGACGACTTTCTTGCCGAGGTCAGTTGACAATCGTTAGGTGACGATCATAAGCTTACACATGTAAGTCGACGCCGATGGCGTCCCGTTTTCTTTCAACGGCTCGCCGTTCTCGGCTCGCCCCACGACCCGGAGGTTCCAACATGTCCGCCGCCACCCCGACCCTGTTCGCCGCCACCACCGACGCCGTCCCCGCACTCCCCGTGGGCGAGGTCGACAACCGCGCGACCTACATCAGCTTCGGACTTGCCTACGCGCTCGGCCACGGCGCCGCCGCAGTCTCCAAGGGAGCCAGCCCCCTGCTCGCCTTGCCCGGCTGGGTGCCCACGACGCTGCTGGGGACGGGGCTCGCGGTCGGCACCGTCTACGCCACCCTCGCCGCCGCCCGCGCCCAGCGCGGCGCGAGCGGGGCCGACGCCCTGTCCGGCAAGCTGCTCGGCGCTTCGTGGGCCAGCGCCTTCACCGCGCTGTTCCTCGCCATCACCGGCCTGGCGTACACCCTCGACATGCCGGACCTGCAGACCCTCCTCTGGCCCACCGGCTCCGGCTTCGTCGTCGGCCTGATCTACCTCAGCGAAGGCGCCGTGCGCCGCAACCTGCTGCATTACGGGCTCGGCACCTGGCTCGCCCTGATCTCCACCGCAGCGCTCTTCCTCGGCGCTCCCGGCATCTTCTGGGTGCTCGCCATCGCCGGCGGCGGCGGCTACGGCGTCGCCTCGGTCCTCGAGGCCCGTCGCCTCACCGCGCTCGCGAAGCAAGCGCGGCGCTGACACCCCCGCTGTTCCTCGGGAGGAACAGGTGTCTCCTCCGGAGAGACAGGGGCTCGCCAGCCTCGTGCTCATCTCCGTGGATCAGGGGAGCGATAAGCCTCGTTTTCGGAGCAAACGCGGGAGCTCGCCGATGGCCGCTCGGCCCGCCCGCCGCGGCATGACGATTGCTGGTTCTTTCGCCGTACGCTTCGTCGCTCGCCGACAACGCCGCTTCGACCGCCGATCCACGCACGCCGCGCGTGGCTCGACGAGCGCGGAGCGGGTCGTCGTCGTCCAGACGAACAGCAACCCGAAGGAGCCTGTCCATGAAGCACCTGTTGTTCGCCGCGTTCCTGCTGCCGCTCGCGCACATCGGTGATGCCGACCCCGCCACGCCCGGATCGAGCGAAGGCGCGGCGGTCGAGGCCGCCACCGAGATCGACGCCGCAGCGAAGCCGCCCGTGCCCTTCTGCCTGCCTGGTGAGAAGGTCGTATGCACCCTGGGGCCTCCGCCTGTTTGCCATTGCGAGTAGCCGCCGCGAAGGGCCGTCGATCGCGGCCTGCGCCGGCCCCGGCGCGAGCACGGAGCTCGACGGGAGCCGCGGGCGACTTCGACGCAGGGGGCGCTCGCCGTGAGCTCCTGCCGACGTCATAGGCATCTCTGTTTCACATGTCCGGTCTACATCGAGGAGAATCGAATGTTTACTCGTGTCATCCAACGAACCATGTCCGTCCTTCTCGCGTCGCTGCTGGTGAGCTTCACCCTGATCGGCTGTCAGGTCGAGGTCGTCGACGAGCCGTCCCCCGACGCCGAGGTGGGCGAGGCGAGCCAGGCCATGCTCAACTGCAAGGGGCGGTGCGCCAGGTTCTTCATGCTCTGCGTCCAGTCCGGCGATGACTACGAGCTGTGCGCCGGCGAGCGGGACGCTTGCATGGCGGACTGCGATGAACAGACCTGCGAGCCCGGGGAGCCCGGTTGCTGCCAGGGTCAGCCGACCTGCTGGTAGGCGGCTTTTCCCGAAGGGGCCGCGTCCGGAGCGGTCAAGGCTGATCCGTTCGGCCGTGGCCTCTGTCTCGTCGCGCTCACGGAGCGGGGCTGTGACGCCGCTGTGGATGGCGGAATCGCGTCGGTCACCCGGAGCGCTCGACAGGGCAGGGGACGCGCGCCACCTGGCCGCGCTCTGCGCTGGTCCAGGCGCACGCATGAGCTACAACCTCTCTCATGTCACCTCAGCCGATGACGAAAGAAGCTGTCCGTGCGTTGTGCGCCGTCGCTCTTGAGTCGTTCGAGGACGTGCTCCCCCCGAAGCTCTATCAGGATGCGCACCGTTGGGTTCACCTGTATGGGGAGTGGGGGCTCGCTATGGAGTGCGTCATCGACTGGATCGGCGACCTCGATCTTCCTGTCGGACAAGCGCAATTCGATGCGATGACGAGCGCCATGGCCGCCATGGGCTGGGCTGAGAGCTCGAGGATGAAATGGCTTCGTGAGTATTTCGCGGCTCAAAGCCCTCGGCCGAAGGCGAGATGACCACGTACGGCGCTCGAGCTCCCCCACCATCGCGCTCTCGCCCGTGCCCGACCCGCCCGCGGGCAGGAAGACGTGACGGAGCAGCTCTCCCGGCCCTCCCGAGCGGCGCTCCCAGGGAGCGCCGCTCCCAGGCATGGCGGCGGGGGCGTTGCGGGCGGCCAACAAGGGATCGCCGGCCGACGCCGAAGCTCGAGCCGCTAGGGCGCCGGACGCCTTACCAAGGTGCACGGGGTGGGTGCTCGCAGGCCCTCGTGGTTCGCCCCAGCCACGGTTGGGCAGCCGACCGAGCTCGTGTAGCCTCGTCGCGGATAGGAGAACGCGACCATGCTCGAAACGTTCGATCCTTCGCCCGCGGCTGCGTCACCGTCGGTTCTTCGCAAGCCAGCAGCGCGCGCCCGCGGCTATCCGGTGGTAGGGCTGCTCCCGGGGCTGGTGCACGACGCGCCCAGCCTCTTCCTCCAGCTCGCACGGCAGCACCCGGGCGCGCTCATCGAGCTCGATCTCGGCCTCATCCGCGCCTACCTGGCGACGCACCCCGACCAGGCGCAGTACGTCATCAACGACAACTGGCGCAACTTCACCAAGGAAGGCGGGATGTGGACGCCCCTCAGGAGGCTCCTTGGCAACGGCCTCATCTCGGCCAGCGGCGACGACTGGCTCCGCAACCGCCGGCGCATGCAGCCGCTGTTCGCGCAGCGGCAGCTCGAGGGCCTGGTCGACCTCATGGTCGATGTCGTCGAGAGCGATCTGCCGCGGCTCGAGCAGCTGGCGCGCACCGGCGCCGTCGTCGACATGGACAGGGAGATGATGCGGATCACCCAGCGCGTCATCTTCGCGACCATGTTCGGCGCCAGCATCACCCCCCGGGAGGCCGACAGCCTCGGCGACGCGCTCCTCACCGCGTTCCAGGCGCTGAACGCGAGGATGTTCCTCTACTTCTTGCCCGACCGCCTGCTCCCTGGCGAGCGCGCGTTCAGGGACGCGCTCGCCAGGATCGACGAGGCGATCCTCGGCCTCGTCAAGGAACGCCGCCGGAGCGGGGAAGGGCGGGACGACCTCCTCTCGCTCCTCCTGCACGCGCGGGACGAGTCCGGCTCTCGCATGGACGACCGACAGCTCCGGGACGAGCTCGTCACCATGTTCATCGCCGGCAACGAGACCACGGCGATCACGATGACCTGGCTCTTCTACCTGCTCGACGGGCACCCCGAGGTCGAGCGCAAGCTCCGCGCGGAGATCGAGCAGGTCCTCGGCGACCGGCGGCCCACGGCCGCCGACCTGGCCAAGATGGACTACACGAAGATGGTGATCCAGGAGGCGATGCGCCTCTATCCGCCCTCCTGGTTCCTCCCGCGCGTGGCGAAGGAGGACGACCAGATCTGCGGCTATCCCGTGCGCGCCGGCGCGCCCGTCATCGTCAGCCAGTACGTCATGCACCGCGACCCGGCCTTCTGGGAGGACCCCGAGAGGTTCGACCCCGAGCGCTTCACGCCCGAGCGCTCGGCCTCCCGACCGCGCTACTCGTTCATGCCGTTCGGCGGCGGACCGCGGCAGTGCATCGGCAACCTGTTCGCGATCATGGAGGCGCAGATCCTCCTCGGCGTCCTGCTGCGGCGGCTCCGCACGCGCCTCGTGCCCGGTCGCCCGGTGTCGCCTCAGGCCGTGACCACCCTCCGGCCGCGCCATGGCCTCAAGATGACGCTCCACCCCGCCTGATCGGATCCCCCGCCGAGCGCGCGGTCCGCTGGAGCGCGGCCGCCCGCTCGGGCGCGCGAGGCCGGCGTGAGCTCGGATGTACCTCGGCGCGCCCGGGTCTCGTAAGATGGTGAGCTCATGCCGCGACCGCCGGCACGACACGGCCCCCACCCCCGGCGCCGCACGAGCGCACGGGCGAACACGACAGGCGCTGCGCCGAGGAGATCCACGTGAGCGCTCGAATCCCCCTTCCGCCTTTCCCGAAAGGCTGGTTTCAGGTCGCCTCTGCGGAGGAGCTGTCCGCCGGCGGCCCCCTCCCGCTCCGCTGTTTCGGGCAGGACCTGGTGCTGTTCCGGACGCAGGACGGCGAGGCCCGCGTCCTCGACGCCCACTGCCCGCACATGGGCGCCCACCTCGGGGTGGGGGGCCGCGTCGAGCAGCGCGGGATCCGGTGCCCGTTCCATGGATGGGTGATCTCGGGCGAGGGCGCGTGCGTGCACATCCCGTACGCGGACACGATCCCCCCGAAGGCGAGGGTCCGCTGCTGGGAGGTGCGGGAGCTCGACGGCGCCATCCTGGTCCACCACGCGCCCTCGGGCGAGCCTCCGGCGTTCGAGATCCCGCCGCTGCCCGAGGCGCGCTCGGCGGAGTGGGTCCCGGGCATGAGCAAGCGCTGGAGGATCCGCACGCACGTCCAGGAGGCGCTCGAGAACATCGTGGACCCGGCCCACTTCGTCGTGGTGCACAGCATGCCGGCGCCGCCCCGGACCGAGCTCGAGATCGACGGCCACATCCTCCGATCCCGATCGGCGGTGAAGCAGAAGGGCCCGGGCGGGCAGGTGGTCGACGGCTCGATCACCTGGGAAGGCCACGGCATGGGGTACGGGACGATCCGCTTCACCGGCATCGTCGAGCTCCTCTTCGTGAACGCCGTCACCCCGATCGACGAGGAGCTCATCGACGTGCGCTTCGCCTTCTGGCTGCGCAACGACGGCGCGCAGCGCCTCGGCCACGCCCTCGCCGCCGAGGTGTGCCGGCAGCTCGAGGAGGACATCCCGATCTGGGAGAACAAGATCTATCGCCCGCAGCCGGTCCTGTGCGCCGGCGAGAAGACCATCATGACGTTCCGCAAGTGGAGCAGCCAGTTCCTCTGAGCGGCGGCGGCGCCGTCGGCGTCGTCGGCGGCGTCGGCGTAGGATTCCGCCCCGAGCTCGCGGCGGATCTGCTCGCCGCGCCCTCGACCGTGGACTTCGTCGAGGTCGTGGCCGAGGCCTGCTTCGCGAGCCCGGCCGCGCGGCGCGAGGCCTCGGCCATCGCGCGCATCTGGCCGGTGGTGCCCCACGGGGTGAAGCTCTCGCTCGGCAGCGCCGAGGGCGTCGACGTCGATCGCGCCCGCCGCCTCGGGGCGCTCTGCCGCGAGCTCGCGGCCCCGGTCGTGAGCGAGCACGTCGCCTTCGTGCGCGGCGGCGGGCGCGAGATCGGGCACCTCACCGCCCTGCCGTACACGCTCGAGGCGGCCCGCGTCGTCGCGCGGAACGTCGCCGCCGCCCGGCGGGCGCTCCCGGACATCCCGCTCCTGCTCGAGAACGCCGCGCGCACGCTGCGCTTCCCCGACGACGCCCTCGACGAGGGGAGCTTCTACGCCGAGGTCGTCGCCCGCACCGGCTGCGACCTCCTCCTCGACGTCGGCAACGTCTACGCGAACGCCGTCAACGCCGGCGTCGATCCCGGGGCGCTCGCCCGGTCGTACCCGCTCGAGCGCGTGGCGATGATCCACGTCGCCGGCGGCGCCCGCGAGCACGGCTTCTACTTCGACACGCACGCCCACCCCGTCCCCGCGCCGGTCTTCGCCCTCCTCGCCGAGGTCCTCGCGGCCACCGGGCCGGTCCCGATCCTCCTCGAGCGCGACGGCGACTTCCCGCCCTTCGCCGCCCTCGCCGCCGAGCTCGCGACCGCCCGCGAGCTCGCCCGGTCCGCGCCGCCGCGCCCCGCGCCGCCCCCGCCGCGCCCCGCGCCGCCGCCTGTTTCCACCGGCGATCCGCCCGCCGGCGCCGCGGCGCTCGCCGCGGTCCAGGCGCGCGTGGCCGAGCTCTTCACCGCCCCGCGCGCGCCGTCGCCGGCCGACGTCCGGCCGTATGCGGCCGACGAGGTCGCGCGATCGCGCGCGATCCTGCAGCGCAAGCGGGTCGACGACGCGCTCCCGCTCTTGCCGCGGCTCGCGTCGCACCGCGAGGCGGCCGCGCGCCTCGGGGCCCGGTGCGTCGAGGCGTCGCCGCGGGCCCCGCGCCTCACCGCCGTCGCCGACGCGCTCCGGATCGCCGCCGCGGCGGCGGCCGACGAGCGCCTCGCGGCCGAGGCGCTCGTCGATCGCCTGCTCCTCCGCGCCCGCTTCGTCGGGCCGGCGGCCGACGGGAGCGTGCGGCCCAGGCGCCTGCCGTTCATTCGGCGGGAACGGCTGCCCGGAGGTCGGGTAATCTGGGCGATCAAGGGGATGGGCTCGAGCGCCGAGGTCCGGATCGTCGAGCCGCGAAGATAGCCTATGAAAGACGGATCGAACGCCACGGGGAGCGCGGTCTCCCGCTTGCCGGCGCCGGTGCAGGCGCGGCTCGTCGAGCTCAAGGAGAGCCTGGAGCGGGCGCTCGGCGACCGGCTCGCGTGCCTGCTCGTCTACGGGAGCGCGGCGCGGGGCGGCTACCGCGACGGCCACAGCGACGTGGACCTGATGGTGGTGCTCGAGGAGGCGTCGCGCGAGAGCCTCGACGCGATCGCCAACGCCCTCCGGCTCGCGCGCTACGCGGCCCGGATCGAGGCGATGATCCTCACGGCGGCCGAGATCCCGCAGGCCGCGGACGTGTTCCCGCTGCTCTACGACGACATCCGCCGGTGCCACGTGCTCCTCTCCGGCCGCGACCCGTTCTCGGCGCTGGTGATCGACGGCAAGAACCGCCGCCTGCGCGTCGAGCAGGAGCTCCGCGAGGCGCAGATCCGGCTCCGGCGCGCGGTGGTGGACGGCATGGGCTCGGACGACGCCCTGCGCGGCGCGGTGCTCCGCAAGGTGAAGCAGATCCGCGGCCCGCTGCACGCGCTGCTCGGCCTGCGCGGGATCGACGGCGACGACGATCTCGGCACGGTGCTCGCCGGCGCGGGCAAGCTGCTCGGCGTGGACGTCGCCCCGCTGCAGCGGGCCCACGAGGCGCCGGGCGCGGCCTACGAGGCGCTGGCGGCGCTGCTCGCCCGCGCCGTCGACGAGGTCGATCGGCTCGAGCACGGGGAGGCGTCGCGATGATCCACGAGATCTTCGACTTCTTCCCGTTCAACATCGCGTCGGGGCCGGAGTTCTTGCTGTTTTACTTCGTGCTGTCGTCGTCCGGCCTCTTCTTCGCCGCGCTGGCGCGGAAGGCGCTCGGCGCGTCGCTCGATCGCGCGGCGCCGCCGGGCGGCGCGCCGGCGGTCGCCGCGGCCGCGGCGGGCACGCCCTACCGCTTCCACGCGCCGCCGCCGCCGCCGCGGCAGCGGCTCTCGGTGGGCTGGATCCCGCAGCCGGACGAGTACTGGGCGATCGCGTACCTCCGGGAGGAGAACAAGGGGGTCGCGGCCACGCTGATCGCGGTCGCGATGGCCGCGGGGTGGCTCGTCCCCGCCGGCGACGGGAAGGGGGAGTCGTTCCACGTGGTGGGCGGCGCCCCGCCGCGGGACCGGGTGCTCTCGGCGTTCTTCGGCTTGCTCACGTCGCTCCGCCCGGGCGGCGACGCGAGCGCGGCGCTCTCGGTGGAGCAGGTGCGCGCCGCCGCCGAGCGGGTCGCGGCCGACTTCGAGCCGGGGCTCCGCGAGGAGCTCGCCGCCGCCGGGATGATCCGGCCGCGGGGGACGGTGGCGATCCTCTCGGCGGTGGTCTGGGCGGTGGGCGTCGTCCTGCTCGGCGTGGGGCTGATCCGCGTCCTGCGCGCGGAGGAGCTCCACCGGCCGCACACGTTCCTGGTGGTGGAGATGATCGCGCTCCTGTTCGCCACGTGGCTCGTGGCGAGGAGCACGAGCGCGTACAGCGCCCTGAAGTCGGCCTACCTCGACTGGATCGAGGACTCGACCGTCTCGCTGCGCGCCGACGTCGCGGGCGGCCGCCGCCGGGAGGCGGTGGACGTCGGCTTGACGGTGGCCGCGACCGGCACGGCGGCGCTCGCGATGTCGCCGCTCTTCGGGCCGATGATCTTCGCGATCACCCCGCCGCGCGTGGTCTCGACCGAGGGCGGCTCCGGCGGCTCGGGGTGCAGCTCGTCGAGCTGCGGCGGCGGCGGCGGCTGCGGTGGCGGCGGCGGCTGCGGCGGTGGCGGTGGCTGCGGCGGGTGATGCCTGCTTCGAGGTGCTCGACGCCCTCGGCCTGTGCCGGCTGACCCGGCGCACCGGCGATCTCGACGGCGCGGTGCCGCTGCGGGTGGCGAAGGCGTGCGTGCCGCTCCTCGAGGGCAACGCGTTCGGTCATCAGATCACGCTGGCGCGGCCGATCGAGGTGCAGCGGCGGCTCGGGTCGCTCCGGGCCGAGCCTGTGGGCGAGCACCGCGAGGCGCTGCTCCGCGCCCACCGCGCCGCGCTGCCCCGGCTCGTGTCGCAGGGCTTCCTGGCGCCGGACGGGGCGTGGCACCGGGCGCTGCGCGGCGGCCTCGCCTGGACGTGCCGGACGGGGCTGGGGCGGCCGCGCCTGCGGCTGTGGACCGGGCTCCTGGTGCGGCCGGACCCAGGCGTGTGGCTGCGGGTCGCGGGCGCGGCGAACCGCCGCAACGTGCTGATCGAGGTGAGCGAGGCGGTTCTCGCGGACGAGCGCGCGTTCGTCCCGTTGGTGGTCGAGCTGCGCGTCCGCGACGAGGCGCCGCGGATCCTGCGGCTCGAGGGCGAGATCGGCTGCCTTGCGCCGGTGCGCCCCGACGTGCGGATCGAGGCCTGCGCGCTGGCGGACGCGCCCGAGGTGGGGCGGGCGCACGCGGAGTTCTACGACGCGAGGTACTTCGCGGTGAAGAAGGGCGAGGTGACCCGCAAGTACCGGCGCCTCGTGCGAGGCGAGGCCGGCGCGCGGAAGGGGCGTGCGGGAGAAGGGGGCGCGGGCGAGGGGAGCGCGCGAGAGGGCGATGCGGGCGAGGGGAGCGCGCGAGAGGGCGATGCGAGCGATGCGGGCGAGGGGAGCGATGCGGGCGAGGGGAGCGCGGGGCCGGCGCGCGTGCGGCTGGTGGTCGCCGGGCCGGCGGCGCCCGAGATCGCCGAGGTGACCGAGGTCACGACCGCGGCCGGGCCGGATCCGGTCCCATGGCGCGGGGGCGCGCGGCGCCTCGCGTCGCTCGTGGTGAGGAACGCGGTGCCGTTCCGCGCGACGTTCGACGGGCACACGCTCGCCGTCGCGCCGGAGGCGCCGCGCCTGGCCGAGGGCGCGGCCGCGGTGGAGCGCGCCTTCGCCCGGGTCTTCGGCGAGGATTTCATCGCCGCGAACCGCGGGGCGCTCTGGTACCTGACGAAGTACTTCACGCCCCACCCGCCGGGCGAGCCGCACTTCTTCGTGAAGCCGTGGGCCTTCATCCGGACGCCGCCGGGCTGGTCGAGCCTGCTCGACGGCATCCACGGCGAGGGCTACGACGTGATGCGCGGCGTGGTCGCGACCGACGTCTTCTTCGCGACCCCCGCGGTGTTCCACGTGCGCCGGCTCGGCGCGCCGATCGAGGTGCCCGAGGGCGCGCCGCTGCTCCGGGTCCTGCCGATCCCGCGCGACCTGCTCCGGGCCGGCTTCCGCGAGGCTCGGTTCCTCGATGCGTGAGCGGCGCGGACGGCGCGGACGCTCGGGCTGCATGTGCTGGATAACGATGATGATTTCGCCCTTCGAGCGCCCCCGCGGAGCGCGCCCGTGAGCGCGCGGTGGATCTGGCCCGGCGCGGAGCGCGGTCCGGCGAGGCTCCTCGACGAGCTCGCGGCGCGCGGCTTCTCGGTCCTCCGCGGCGACGCCTCGCTGGCCCCCGAGGAGGCCGCGCGGGCGCCGTGGAGCTTCGCCGAGCGGCTCCTCGGGTCGAGGCCGCGCCTGGTCGAGCGGCAGCCGATCAAGGCCGTGCCGGGGGGGAGGTCGTTCGCCGCGAGCTCCGCGGCGGCGCCGCTCCACACCGACAGCCAGAGCTACGCGGGCGCGCCGCCGGCCGTGCAGATCATGGCCTGCGTCCGGCCCGCGGAGCGCGGCGGCGAGAGCCTCCTGCTCGACGGCTGGGCGCTGCTCGCGGCCGTCGAGCGCGCCGACCCCGAGCTCTTCCGCGCGCTCTTCACGGTCTACCGGCGCATCCCGTTCGTCTTCGGCGACGTCTTCGGTCCCACGGTGTCGCTCCGCGACGGCGCCCTCGCGCTGACGCACGCGCCGGTCGCGCCGCCGGGGGACGCGATCGCCGCGCGCCTCGCGCGGTTCGTCGAGGCGTCGCGGCGCGAGCTGAGCGAGCTCGCGCTCGGCCCGGCGGATCTCCTGGTGGTCGACAACCGGCGCATGCTCCACGGCCGCCGGGCGTTCGAGGGCGGCGCGCGCGAGTTCGTGCGGCTGCTCGTTTGGATGGATGCGCCGCTCCCGTCGCCGCCCGCGTACCGCGCGCTGGCCGCCCAGGTCGCCGAGGCGGCCGCGCGCCGCGTCGCCGGCGCGCCGGAGGCGACGCGGCGGCGGCTCGGCCTCGGGGCGCCGGCCCCGCCCGAGGCGAGGCGCCGCCTCGGGGTGGTCCTGGAGATGCTGCGCGGCGTCCCGCCGGGGGTGCTCGCCGCGCGCGAGCGGATCCCCGAGCCGGAGCTCTACCGCCTCCGCGACGCGGCGCTCGCGGCGGCCGAGGCGGCGCTCGCGGGCGATGCGGCGGGCGCGGACGACGGCGCGCTGGCCGAGGCGATCGCGCGGATGGGCCGGGGGTGAGCGGCGCGCGCGCCGCGCGCCACGCAGAGGACGTCGCGCCATCGGCGATCCGTCAGCCTGCGCGGCCCGCTCCCGTCACTGCGCGACGCAGTTCTCCTTCATCACTTCCCAGACGGCATCCCCGGTGGCGATGCTGCCTGCAGAGGTGGGGTGGATCCCGTCTTGCGTATATTCGTTGTGTCCGTTCCAGGTCGGACGAAGGTCGAGCCAGTAACACTTCGGCGACGTGAGCCCGTCGCACAGCTCCTTCATCTTCGGTCGGAGCGCGTCGAGGCAGGTCTTGAGCGACGCGAACTGGTTTCCGATGGGGTCCGGATAGAAGAAGTAGACCACCTTTTCGACGTTGTCCCCGGCCATGGTCTCGAACAGCGACTCCGCGGCCGCGAGGGCTGCGTCGCCGTCCCCTCTCAACAAGCAGTCGTTCCCGCCCCCATCCATCAGCACGTACTTGATCATGCCGTTCTCCGCGGCTTTGCGGTACTGGCTGGGGATTTGATCGTTGGCCAGCGTCGTGCCGCTGACCGAGTTGTCGATGTAGCGCTCGTTCTCGGCGAGGGAGCCGTTGGCCTTGGCCTGCTTCTCGATCTGCTGCGTGATGCCGTGGGTCGCGGCGATGAACGATTCGCCGATGACCGCGACCTGATTCCCCCTGGTCTGGCCGGTGACGCACTCGTCCGAGCTCCCGCCGGTGCTGGCCGTTTCTCCGCCGCTGGCCGAGCTGCTGGCCGGCCCGGTGGTCGCGCCACCGCTGCTCGAGGTGCTCTCGGCTGCTGAGCCTCCGGTGCCGCCAGGGCCCATGCCGCCAGTGCCCGTGCCGCCGGTGCCGACCGTCGCCGTGGTACCCCCGCCGCTGGTAGACCCGTCAGGGGTGCCTCCGCTGGTCGAGGTCGTATCACCGTCGTTCGCCTCACCACAGGCACAAATGCCGAGGCTCAGGAGACCGAGGACGATCAAGTTCGTAGAGACGCAGCGACGTATTGACCGCATTTTTCTTTCTCCAGTGTCCGAATTCGCGCCGAGGTTTCAGGGTACGAAAGGCCTTCGTCTGCCTTTGCGATGCATCGTCGTGGCGAGCGCCGATCCAATTCGAGAGGCTTGTAGCCGCGCTTGAAGCCGAGAGGGTGGTCTCGGTGTCCGGGGCGCACCAGGCGAAGAACAGCCGGTGAGCACGAATCGAATCGTAGTCGTCCGGTACGGCGAGGATGCGCTGCCCTCGCCCCTCTGTTCCGAGATCGCCGTCCGTCCTCGCATCGCACGATGCAACTGACTGCCACGACTTCGTACCCGAGCCAGCTGGATCGAGGTATAGGCATACCCGCCTATGCCTCGATGCGTGATGGCACGTCCACGTCGGTGGACTGCACAATTCGGGCGAGAGTCGAATTCGGTCATCACTACACAAACTGCGGGATCTGCGGGACCTACCCCGGTCGACGGGCGGCGCTCGCCTGCGGCTCGTCCACCCCGGCACTGAGCCGGGACGCCGCGCGGGCCCGACACGACACCGCCGCTCACCGCGCCCGGCCCCCCGCGGCGCACGGCGCGCGCCCCGCCGCGCGGGCCCGCGCTGCTACCGCCTTGGTGCGCCGCGGGCCTCCGGATATGCTCGCGCGGTATGGCCTCACGTCCTCCCGGTGCCGCTTCGCTGCGCGGGGCCGCCCTCGGCAGCGACGCGGGCCGGTCTGCGGCGAAGCCATCGAAGGAGCAGCGAAATGACGAGCTGGTGTCTGGATCCTGACGCTTTGCGTGGTCGCATCGCGGTCGTCGCCGGGGCGACGCGGGGGGCTGGCCGCGGGATCGCGGCCGCCCTGGGAGAGGCCGGCGCCACGGTGATCTGTACCGGCCGCAGCAGCCGCAACCGCTCCCTGCAATCGGACTACGACCGTCCGGAGACGATCGAGGAGACCGCCGAGCTCGTCACCTCGCTGGGCGGCCACGGCATCCCCATGGTCGTCGACCACCTCGACGCCTCCCAGGTCGAGCGTCTGGCGGGCCAGATCCGGGATGCGCACGGCCACATCGACATCTTGGTCAACGACATCTGGGGCGCCGAGCGGCTCAAAGGTGGACCCTCCGAATGGAACACGCCCATCTGGCGGCACGACCTCCAGAAGGGGCTCCGGATCCTCCGGCTCGCCATCGATACGCACCTGATCACCTCCCACCACCTCATCCCGCTCCTGATCGCCCGCCCCGGAGGCCTCCTGGTCGAGGTGACCGACGGCACCGCCGACTACAACGCCTCGCGGTACCGCATCTCGGTGTTCTATGACCTGGCCAAGGCGGCGGTGAACCGTCTGGCGTTCTCCCAAGGCCACGAGCTCGCGCCGCACGGGGCCACGGCCGTGGCGATCAGCCCTGGATGGCTCCGCTCCGAGATGATGCTCGAGAACTACAAGGTCACCGAGGACAACTGGCGCGCCGCGCCCTCACCGCCCGGGTTCGCGGTCTCGGAGTCGCCTCGCTACGTGGGGCGCGCGGTCGTGGCGCTCGCGACCGACCCCAGGCGTGAGCGATGGAACCAGCGGTCGGTGACCTCCGCGCAGCTGGCGGCCGAGTACGGCTTCACGGACCTCGACGGCTCACGCCCCGATGTGTGGCGATACAGCCAGGCCGTCGAGGACGGCGACCAGGACGTCGATCCGAGGGACTACCGGTGAGCTGCCCATGTTCAAAAGAGCTCGACGTTTCGTAGCAGTCGTTCACGAAACGGTTCGAACGCCGGTACACCAAGCAGCGCTGGAAAGCCCGCACACTCGAGGATAGACGTTCGCAGGTATCCCAGCAGGTCGCTGGGATCGGGCGGCGCCGAGACCGGGCGTCGCGGGCCGGCCCAGGAGAAGTTCCGCCAAGGCGCGAGCCAGCCGCCGCCGATCTCGATGCCATGAGGCATCCCGCCGCTGATGTTGTCCTTGTGGTAGCCGTCCGGAGCGAGGGGCAGCAGGTACGGACCATCCACCAGCGGCGAGCCCGGATCCTCGAGCAGGTCGGTGAAGTCTTGCACGGCAAACGCGATCCACGCAGCGCTACATGGGTCCACGTGGACGCCATCACAGTAACCGTCCGGCCCGGTGACACCGTGAGCCTTCCAGAATTCGACGTGCGCGTACCACTCGAGGTCCACGAGTGAGATTCCCCCGACCTGCTGCCAAAACGCGACGAGGATCGGCGGAATGGCTCCACCGACCGTTGCCTCGAGGTGCCGCAGTCTCGAATCGAGGCCAGGTTCGGGCGGGGTGACTCCCGGGACCGGCGGGTAGCCCAGATCCCGGAGATTCACCATGAGAGCTGCCGCGGCCTTCTCCAAACCAGCGAGCGCGTGCACCGCGTCGCGCGCCGCTGCTTGGGCGTCGTAAAGGGCCGCGTCGCGCCAGGAGCGCTGCGCCCTCAGGATGGTCATCGCGTCAATCATCGCGGCCCCTCCGAGCCTGCCAACGATGCGTCGATGGGTCGACCGAAGCCGCCGGGCCAAGTCTGTCTCAATCGTCGCCCTCTGTGACGTCCCCGCGTGGAAAATCTCACGGACCGGCTGTGTGCCGCAACACCCAAATGCTGCCCAGCGCCGGCGTCCAGCGGCTCCGCGCCCGGCGGGCGACCCAGAGGCGCCGGCACGCCGGTTACAAAACGACACCGAACGGTTTCGGAACTTGACAGTATCGAAACTGTTCGGTATCGATATGTGCAGAGGGTGAGGTGACCGCATGACCCAGAACGAGGACGAGCCCGCCGAGGTGGAGCCCGCGAGGCCGGGGCGCAAGCGAGACCGCTCGCGCGACGCCAAGATCCTCGAGGCCGCGCTCGAGGTCCTCGCCGAGGTGGGCGCAGCCGGCTTGACGATGGACCTGGTGGCCGCGCGGGCGGGGGCCGGGAAGGCGACCATCTACCGTCGTTGGACCTCGAAGACGGAGCTGGTCATCGACGCCGTCGCGCACATGAAGCGCAATCAGGTCGATCTCGAGCATCTGCCCGACACCGGCACGCTCCGCGGAGACCTCCTCGGCTTGTTCAAGCCGCAGTCGATCGAAGAGGGCGAGCGCAAGCTCAAGATCATGACCGGGCTCGCCTCATTGCTCTCGCAGGAGCAGGCGCTCGCCGAGGCAGCCAACAGCGCGATCGTCGAGCCGTGGGCCGAAGCGCATCTCGCGCTGATGCAGCGAGCCGTGGCGCGCGGCGAGATCTCGGCGTCCGCCGACATCGCCACCCTGTCCCAGGTCATCCCGTCGATGGCCGCCTACCGCACCCTGGTCCAGCGCAAGCCGTTCGACTGGGCCTTCCTCGTGTCGATGGTCGACGGCGTCATCGTGCCGGCCGTCCGGAATCAGCCCTCCGACGTGCCGCCAGGCTCGACAGGCCACCGGCCTGATCACACCACCTCACCGGCCCACGAATCCGCGCCGCCCCGACGGGCCGCGCGCGTGGGGACACGCTTGAAACCCTGAACCTGCATAGGAGAAAATCATGACCGTCAGCGTTACCAACCACCTCAACTTCCGTGGCGATGCCCGAGCGGCGCTGGAGTTCTACCAGTCCGTGTTCGGCGGTGACATCACCGTCATCACCTACAAGGACGCTCACAACGTCCAGGCTCCGTCGGAGGCCGATCAGGTGATGTGGGGCCAGGTCGCCGCCAAGAACGGCTTCCGGGTGATGGCTTACGACGTGCCCTCCCGGACGCCATGGGAGCAGGGCAAGAACGCGTTCTTCGTCTCGGTCCGCGGCGACTCGGCCGCCGAGATCTCCGCGCTCTGGGAGAAGCTCTCCGCCGGCGCGACCATCGCGCAGCCCCTGGCGCCGTCGGGATGGACCCCCCTGTACGGCATGCTCAAGGATCGCTTCGGCGTCACGTGGGTCCTGGATGTCGCGACGGAGTACAAGGCGTCCTGAGCGCGCGGAAGAGCGCGCGCGCAAGGAGATAACGATGCCCCCGTCGTTTGGATCGACGTCGACCACGGACGAAGTGCTCGAGGCCCGCGATCTCAGCGGCAAACGCGCCTTGGTCACCGGCGTGTCCGCCGGCCTCGGCGTCGAGACGGCGCGCGCGCTGGTCGCCCACGGCGCCCACGTCGTGGGCGCAGCGCGTGACCTCGAGAAAGCGGAAGCGGCGACCCGCGGGGTGCGGGCGGCGAGCGCCGGCTCCGGGCGGCTCGAGCTGGTGGAGCTGGACCTCGCCTCGCTGGCCAGCGTGCGCCGCTGCGCCGACGACCTGCTGAGGCAGGGGGAGCCGTTCGACGTCGTCATCGCCAACGCGGGGGTGATGGCGTGTCCGTTCGGCCTGACCGAGGATGGGTTCGAGCTGCAACTCGGCACGAACCACCTCGGCCATTTCGTGCTCGTCAACCGGATCGCTTCCTTGCTGCGGGCAGGCTCGAGGGTCGTGTCCCTCTCGTCCGCGGGGCATCGCTACGCGGACGTCGACCTCGCCGATCCCCATTTCGAGCGCACGCGTTACGAGCCGTTCGTCGCCTACGGGCGCTCCAAGACCGCGAACATCCTGTTCGCGGTGGAGCTCGATCGACGCCTCCGCGAGCGCGGGACGCGCGCCACCGCCGTGCATCCGGGCGTCATCCAGACCGAGCTCGGGCGCCACCTCCCCGGCGACTCCCTCTCGACCCTGGTCGAGCGGATCAACGCGGACCTCGCTGCTCGAGGCAAACCGCCGTTCGCGCCCAAGACCATCCCCCAAGGCGCGGCGACCTCGGTCTGGGCTGGCGTGGTGGCCGAGGCGGACGAGGTCGGAGGCCGCTACTGCGAGAACTGCCATGTCACCACGAGGGTGACCCTCGACCCGATCGATCCCATCAGCGAAGGGGTCCGTCCGTATGCGCTCGATCTCGAGCGAGCAGCGGCGCTCTGGGCGAAGAGCGAGGCATGGGTCCGCGAGCGCTTCTGAGCCGACGGCCGGAGGCCATGGATCTCCACCTGCGGCGAGATCTTGCCGGCAATCCCGGCAAGCCCCGGCAAGATCTTGCCGGCCTCCTTCGCCGCTGGCCCTCGCCCAAGTCCGAAGGATTGCTGTCGATGGCCAGCCCTCACCACGTTCGCGCGTGGATCGAGCGCGCTGTCCCGGGTCCCCGCCCCCTCGTACGGCGCGCGGCACGATCGTTGATATGAGAGGGCGGGAGGGACGGACAGCGCGAAGCGCGCTTCCGACAACAATCCCTCGGAGGAGGTACATCATGGGCTTTTATGGACCGGTCACGACGCATGGTCTCGAGGCAACGGCCGAGTTTCGCGCCACCGGGTTTGGCGGGGTCGTGGGCGTGCTCGGCATCAAGGTGAGCGGCGAGGCGCAGAACTTCACGTCCGGGTTCGTGCTGGTGCGGGACGAGAAGTTCGTCGGCGGTCTGAGGTACAATCTCATGGGCTGGACGGGCCCGCTGGGGAAGGGGGATTCGCCCTTCCATCACGAGCAGGGCTTCGATCTCGGCGCGATGCCGCCCGAGGAGATCGTGATCGCGTCGGCCAGCGAGACGATCCGGGTGTCCGTCAAGCTGCCGAAGGCGTCGGCGGCGGCGCCCGCGCCCACGAACACCGGGCTGCCCGCGCCGCTCATGGGCGTCGGATCGTCGACGAAGCTCGACTACGACGAGGCGTACGGCGCGGCGCTGCGCGATCTGGTCGCGAAGTGGAAGCCCGAGCTCCTCGCGAGCCGCGAGATCGCCCTGTATCGGCAAGAGGTGACGTTCCTGGGGCTCGTGCTCGGGGCGCCGACCTTCCGGCTGACGGTCACCCTGATCGCGCCCGACAAGGCTGCGAGCTGACCGAAGCCGCGCGGTCGCGCGGGAGCGAGCGCGCCGCGCCGGCTGCGCCGCTCCTCGCCCGACGCGCGGCCTGCGCGGTCCCCTCAGCGCTGGTCAGCGCGGGCCTGATCCTGGATGGCGTTGAACACGGCGGCCATCTCATCGGCGCCGTGGCCGAGCTGCAATGCCCGTTTGAAGTAGCTCAGGATGAGCTCCGGGATGCGCCGATCGACGCCGTTCTCCCGGCTGAGACGCGCGATGTGCTCGAGGGCGCCGACGTGGATGTCCAGCGTGCAGTCGGTCCCCTTGAAATCGCCGGTAGACAGCATCTTCTTGCTCATGTCGGCGGTGACCGAGATGAGCGGCATGATCGCCTGAAAACCGGCGAAGTACGCGTCGAGGGGGAACTTCTCCGACGCGCAGATCGCCGCCCCGTGCAGGAACGACAGCGTGGCGCCGTAAAAGCTCTCCAGGAGAGCGCAGTCGAGCGTTGCCGCGGCCCCGATCGGCTCGCCGACGTGGGAGGTGGCCCCGCCGAGGACGCGCAGCGTCGGCTCGTGGCGGTCGTAGAGCCCCTTGGGACCCGAGTAGAACACCGGCGTCTGCTCACCACCGATGTAGCTGGGGTAAGCCATGATGCACCCGTCCAGGTAGTTGATCCCGAGCTCCGACGTCCATGCCGCCCCGCTGCGGGCATCGTTGGGCGTGCCGCTGGTCAGCTGCACCAGCGTCCGACCCTTCGCGGCCTCGGCCACGAGGGGAGCGCGGAGGACCTGATCGCTCGCTGCGTAGTTGGTCAGCGAGATGATCGTCAGGTCGCTCTCGCTGCACGCCTGCTCGGGCGTCGCCGCCACCTTCGCCTGGCCCTGAAACGGCTCTGCCTTGCCGTGGGTCCGGTTCCATACGGTCACCCGATGGCCGGCGTTGATGTAGGCGCGCGCCAGCGCGGCGCCCATTTGACCCAAGCCGATGATGGACACGGTCTCTTTGTGCGACATGATCTGGTTCTTCTCTCCTGTAATCGCCTGAGGGCACCCGAGCGCGCGCTCCTCACCCTCGATTCTCTGGCGCAACCGATTCGAGCCGACCGCCGTCGAGGACGCGGGCGAGGCATGCACACCTGCCATGAGAACGAGCGCTTCGCGCGAGGCCTGCGGCTGCCGAGGGACACCAGCCTCGGAGGCTACCGATGGCGAAGGAAAAGTAAAACGATTCGAGGAGGTCGAGGGCGAATCGCCAAGCCCGCTTCCGGTGGCAGAAGCAGGTGTTTCCCACGTCACACCCCTTACTACCGGCCGGGCGGGTCGTTGCGCGTTGGTGCCCCGCGCCCGCCGGGGTACGCTCCCGAGGCATGGCGTCACGTCTTCTCCTCGAAGCGGCCGCGGTGTGTGGGCTCGCCGTCGGCTGCGCGGCGTGCAAGCCGGCGGAGGAGCCGCTGCCGGCCCATGTGCGCGTCTCCATCGACGGCGCGGTCATCAGCCCGGCCAAGGCGGATGGGCGCCAGTGGGACGGCATGGGCACGGTCCCGGCGGGGGCGCTGACCACCATCGGCGACCTGCTCCGCACGGCGCACCCCGCCGCGGCGGCCGCCAGCGTGGCGGGGTACGCCGCGGAGGCGGCGGGGGCGGGCACCGAGCCGCCGGAGCCGTTCGGCTCGGCGGAGCTGTTCGCGGGCGGCCGGTCGCTCGGCCGGCTCGCGCTCGATCGCTCGGGGCAGCGCGACACCTGCACGCCCGGGTGGAAAGGCCCGCCGACCTGGCGCCGCGTGCCGCTCGCGCCGGACGTCCACCTGAGCGGTGAGCTCATCGACCGCGACCTCGTCAACGACGACTTCATCGGGAGGTTCGCCATCCACCGCGATCACCTCGTCGAGGCGCTCCGGGCGCGCACCGTGTACCCGGTGGCGGTCGGCAACCAGGCCGCCGGACAGGTGCTGTTCGTCTGGATCGAGGTCTGGCCGGAGTAGACCGGCGTGGACGCGAGCCGGCGACTCCGCCGCACGCGCGTCGGCGCCTGACCGGTGCGCGGCGCCCGCGCCTGCGCCGCGCAGCGCCGGTGAAGCAAGCGGTGCGCGCCCGGCGGCGCGCCAGCCGTGACGCTGACGCGCGGTCCTGGGCGCAGCCCGACGCGCGCGACGTCACGCCGCGCTGGACGAGCTCGCGCTCTCGGCCGGCGACGCGCCGGCGAGCGGGGCGCGCTTCTCGCCCGCGAAGGCCTTCTCCACGAGGTAGTCGCCCGGCTCGCCGCTGTTGCCCTCTTCGAAGCCGCGCGACTCCAAGAGCGCGGCGGTATCGGCGAGCATCTCCGAGCTGCCGCAGAGCATCAGCCGGTCGTGCGCGGGGTCGAGCGTGGGCAGCGCCAGATCGGCGAAGATCCGGCCGGACTCGATGAGCGCGGTGATCCGGCCCTCGGTCCTGAACGCCTCGCGGGTGACGGACGGGTAGTAGAGGAGCTTGGGCCGCACGATCTCGCCGAGCAGCTCGTCCGCCAGGAGATCGTGCTCGATGTAGCGCGCGTAGGCGAGGTCCTGCGCGCGGCGGCACGTGTGCGTGAGGACCACGCGCTCGAAGCGATCGTACGTCTCGGGGTCCTTGATGACGCTGAGGAACGGCGCCAGGCCGGTCCCGGTCGCCAGGAGCCACAGCGTTCGCCCCGGCCGCAAGTTACCGATCGTGAGCGTGCCCGTCGCGCGCTTGCCGACGAGGATCGTCTCGCCGACGGCGACGTGCTGCAGGCGCGAGGTCAACGGGCCGTTCGGCACCTTGATCGAGAAGAACTCGAGCGTCTCCTCGTGGTTCGCGCTCGCGAGGGAGTACGCGCGGACGAGCGGCTTGCCCGCGACCTCGAGCCCCATCATGCAGAACTGCCCGTTCGCGAAGCGGAAGCCTGGCGAGCGGGTGGTCTTGAGCGTGAAGAGCTTGTCCGTCCAGTGATGGACCTCGAGCACCGTCTCTTCTGTGTAGCCGGGTATCATGTCGTTCATCCTTGTCGGTGCGAAACCATCGCGGGGTCGCGGTTCGAAAGCGCGCGCTCCCCGGTCATGACGGCGGCGCGGCGCCGCGGCGCGCGCCGTCGCCTGCCGCGTGAAGCTCGTTCCATCGCGGCGAGAGCGCCGCCGCGTCGTCAGCGAGCGCGGCGCTCCCGAGCGCGACGAGGTCCATCGCGAGGTCGTCTTCCATGAGCTCGGGGCTTCACGTACCACTGATGCAAATGAAAATCAAGATCATGATGAGCCTGCGACGTTCCCGCCGCGCGTGTCGAACCGCTCGACGCTCGTCACCTCGTCCCCGTCCCCTGGCGCGCGGGCGCGCCACGCCGCCGCGACCGTCGGCTCGCGACGTGCGGGGTGAGCCCGGGACGGCGCGCGGGGGACGGCGCAGGCGCGCCGCCGAGGAAGCGCATCCCACGCGCGCCGTGAGGCAGGGCGCCAGCACGGAAACGCCGCCCGATGCCTGCGTGCTTCCCTTGTGTTGCAAATGAAAGTCTTTATCATCAGTTGCGCGAACGGCTCGGCGAGCGCTCGCTGGTCGTCGGCACGGTGCCGGCGCCGACTGGCTGTGCGCACCGAGCATCCCGTCGCAGGAGGTCACGATGGTGTCCGAGAGCTCCTCACCAGCCGTATTGCCCGCGCCCTTGGTCGTTTATCAACTCGCGATCGGTCACTATCGATCGCGCGCGCTCGCCTTGGTCGCGAAGCTCGGTGTCGCGGACCTGATCGCCGCGGGCCGGCGGAGCGTGGACGATCTGGCGAGCGCCACGTCGACACAACCGCAGGCGTTGCGGCGCGTGCTGCGTCTCCTCGTGAGCGCCGACGTGTTCCGTGAGGACGATGCGGGAGCCTTCGAGCTCACGGCCGTGGGGCAGCTCCTCCGCTCCGATGTGCCGGGTTCCATGAAGGCGCTCGTCGCCACGTTCGCGGGCCCTCCCATCCAGGAGAGCTGGCGGGAGCTCGAGTACTGCGTCCGCACGGGCCAGCCTGCGTTCAAGAAGGATGACCCGAACGCCGATTGGACCACGCGCTTCTCGGCGGATCCCGAGACGGCGGAGAACTTCGACAAGGCCATGGCGACCGGGACCGCGCTCGCCGCGCCGGCGGTCGCGAGCGCCTACGATTTCTCGAGCTTCAACACGATCGTCGACATCGGCGGAGGGAACGGCGCGCTCCTGGCGGCGATCTTGAGCGCGCATCCGAAGCTGCGCGGCGCGTTGTTCGAGCGCCCCGACGTCATCGAACGAGCCCGCGGCGCGCTCGCTTCGAGCCCGTTGCAGTCCCGGATCGACCTCGTGGCGGGGAGCTTCTTCGAGGCCGTCCCGGCGGGGCTGGACGCTTACATGCTCAAGCACGTGATCCACGACTGGAGCGACGCCGACGCTCGCGCGATCTTGGAGGTGTGTCGCCGCGCCATGCCGACGCACGCGAAGCTCTTGCTCGTGGAAGGGGTTTACCCGCGGCGCGTCGAGCCGTCGCTCGAAGCGCAGGGCGCCACGGCCAACGACGTCAACATGCTGGTCTGTACCGGAGGCCGCCAGCGCTCCGAGGCCGAATTTCGAGAGCTCCTGGCGGCCGCCTCCTTCCAGCTCACGCGGATCATCCCGGCCTCGATGGGCGCCTGCGTCATCGAGGGTGTGCCCTGCTGAGATGGGAGCGCGCCGCTGAAGCAAACCTGCTCGCGCCTTCTGCGCGCGTCCCTCCCGGTGTATCCTGCCGGTCGCCGCCCGTGGGACTCCGGGGCGATTTCCGAGCCCAGTCTGGTTACTGTCGTAGGTAGATCGCCCCACCATTCCCCGGGCGGCTTTCGTATGCCGCCCGCGCCCCCCGCACGTTTCCATACCGAGCGCGTCGAGCGCGAGGACCTCGTCATGTTCATCAACGCCTGCTTCGCGTGCAGCGGGCAGGCCGAGTTCTACGGCTCCTCCGGCGGCCAGGTCGTCTCCGTCGACTTCCTCCACGAGTACATCCTCGGCAACTACCGCCGCCTCTACGCGCGCACGCTCGCGGCCGGCATCAACCACTTCAACCAGGCGCGCATCGCCGTGAACCTCCTCGCGACCGGCGCCGAGACGCCCCCCGCCGACAGGCGCGAGGAGGGGCTGCTCATCGCGGCCGCGCTCCGGGAGCTCCCGCCGCAGCGCGCGCTCCGGGCGCTCCGCGAGCTCCGGGAGCGGCGCGTGAACAACCGCCGCGCGCGCGCCGTCATCCGCGACTACCTCGCCGGCCGGCCCGACCCGGCCTTCGACGCCGTGAAGTACCGCGCCCACGTCCGCGCGCTCGCCGTGCACGCCCACCTCCGGCTCCCCGGCGAGATCGGGCCGTTCCTGTTCGAGGCCGGGCGGCGCGCGCCGTTCGAGGCGCCGCTCCTCGAGCGCGCGCGGCAGGCGCGCTACGCGAAGGAGGCGATCTTCGACCTGCCGCTGACCGTCGCCGAGGGCCTCGCCGCCGCCCGCGGCGTCTCGCGCGACGAGCTCCTGCGCCGCGCCGCGCCGCGCATGACCGAGGGCGAGCGCCTGCGGCTGCAGCGCGCCGCCGGGCGCGAGGACGTCGACCTCGCCGTCGACCTCGGCCGCGCCCCGCTCACGCGCGTCGCCCTCTACGCGCTCAGCCTGCCCGAGGCGGCGCGGCGCGACCGCCGCGACGAGCTCCACGCCGCGCTCGAGCGCGCCGCCGCCCGCGCGCTCCGCCGGAGCCCCGCCGCGCTCGGCCGCGTCGCCGCCGTGCTCGATCGGAGCTACTCGGCGTCCGGATCGAGCGAGAAGCGCCGCCGCCCGCTCGCCGTCGCGCTCGGCGTGAGCTACCTGCTGCGCGCCGCCGCCAGCGAGTACCGCGCGTTCTGGACCGCGCCCACGCCGGACGAGATCCTCGTCGGCGCGCGCGGCCAGACCGATCTCGCGACGCCGCTGCTCGACGCGCTCGCGTGGCGGCCGGACGTCGTGATCGTGGTCTCGGACGGCTTCGAGAACGACCCGGCCGGCGCCGCCGCCGAGGTCGCGCGGTGCTTCCGGGCGCGGCTCGATCCGGGGCAGCGCACGTCGATCGTCCACATCAACCCGGTGTTCGACAGCGAGCGGTACGCGCCGCGCGCGCTCGGCCCGTCGATCCCGACGGTCGGCCTGCGCGACGCCGAGGATCTACCGACGGTCCTCGGCTTCGCCCGGTTCGCCGAGGGGACGGCGCCGCTCGCGGAGCTCGAGCGTTACCTCGCGCGGCGCGCGGAGGCCCTGCTCGCGCGGCACGCCAGGGCGCCCGGCGCGTCGGTGCCGGTGGAAGAGTCGCCCATCGCGGCGGCGCTGGCGGAGGCGCCCGCGGCGGCGCTCGAGGCGCCCTGATGGCGAAGGGGCCGGCCCTGCTCCAGTCGCTCTCGCTCCGGGGGCTGACGGCAACGCACGCCCAGGTCTTCGCGGGCGTGCGCCTGGTCCCGCTCCTCCGGTCCGCGCCGCGCGACGACCTGCGCATCGCCCGCCGCCGGTACGACGACCCCATGGCGCTCGTCGATGTGGGCGACGGCTCGTACTACTGCTCGAGCTACGTGCCGCACGCGCTCGTGGTCGGGTGGACCGAGGACGGGTCGCCGGTCGCGTCCTACGGCGCGGCGCTCGCGGGGCCGGCCGACCGCAACCCGCTCGCCAAGATCTGCCGCGGCGTCAACGTGCTCCACCGCATGGTGCGGCGCGAGGCGCGCGGCGAGGACCCGGCCGAGCGGAACCGCCTGCGCCTCCTGCCGCAGCACCTCGCGATGGAGGGCTTCCTCGCCTTGCACTTCAACGCCCCCGAGATCGCCTGGTCCGAGTACTCGCGGCGGGCGATCTCCCGCGGCCTCGATCCGCGCACCGAGGTGTCGCTCTCCGGCCGGGCGATCCCGAGCCTCGAGGACGCGCTGCGCGTCTTCGAGATCCACGAGGGCCAGAGCGGCCTGCTGCTCTTCGTCGGCGAGCTGCTCGCGTCGGTGTTCGTGGTGTCGCACCCCGACGACTACCGCGCGCTGCACCGCACGCTGATCGAGGACTTCTACGAGCAGACGCTGCTCTACGCGGCCCGCCACAACGGCGACAGCCAGGCCTTCACGCACACCTTCGACGAGGCGCAGATCGGCTCGCTCGACGATCTGCGGGCGGCGCTCGGCCGGGCGCGGGCGGAGGCCGGCGCGCTGCACGTGGACACGGCCGCGGGCCTGCTCGGCCGGACGATCGCGGCGCAGCGCGTGTACCGGGCGGGGCCGTTCTCGCTGCAGCGGTTCATGACCGAGCTCGATCCGGCGCTCGAGAACCACATCGGCGAGGCGATCGTGCGCGACGACGGCTCGCTGGAGTACGCGAAGACCTACCGGCTCTCGGCCGGGCAGGTGCGGCGCGCGCGGCTCCTGGAGCAGCTCGCCGCGCACGGGTGGAACCTGGACGCCACCGCGGCGGCGCTCAAGATCACGCGCGACCAGCTGCTCCGGCGGATCGACGGGGAGGGGTTCGGGTACCTGATCGCGGAGCACGTGCTCAAGGCGGCGCTGAAGCGGACGAGGTGAGCCCCGCGTGCTGCCCGGGGGCGCCGGCGCGCGCCCCTCGCGGCGGTCAGAAGCTGGCGCAGAAGCTCGCGTAATCCAGCGCGACCTGGTCGGCGTAATCGAGCGCGATCGCGCGCACTTTGGCGCGGAAGCCCGCGTGATCCCCGTCGGTGAGCGCGTCGATCTGCACGTCGACCGAGCCGGGGAACACCGCCGCGTCCCAGTCGTCGTCGGCGCGCGCGTGCTGCGTCGCCAGGATCTCGCCCCACTGCTGGGCGAGGTTGGTGAAGCGGGTCATCGTCGAGAGGCTCGCGGTGTCGAAGGTGTCCTTGTAGGGCGAGCGCTCGCGCACGCTGTAGCTCTGGCCGTCGGAGAGCGTCATCCAGCCGAGCAGGTCATCGACCCGGTAGCCGAGCGCCTTGTACGCGAGCACGGTCCGGGTTGCCTGGTTGCCGCCGCTCGCCGCGTTGGTCTGGGAGACGGCGGCGGCGGCGATGCCGGCGAACGCGCTCGGCGCGCCCTGGGCCTTGATGTCGAGGAGGCGGTCGTCGTCCTGTCCCGCGGTCGGCCCCTCGATCAGCACGTAATACCGCGTCACGCCGAGCGAGCCGATCCCGCTGTGCAGCCGCTGGGCCACGCTCTTCACCGCGAAGTAGGCGGCCGGCAGCCCGCTGCCGCCGCCGCTCAGGGTGGCGCGATAGGCCGACATGTGGCCCCGGACGTCGGCGTCCAAGGCCGCGGACACCGGGGCGAGATCCGGGTTGCCCCCCGTGTCGAGCGCGCGCACGCCGCCGATCTTGACCGTGAAATCGTCGAGCATCTCGACCCGGCTGTTCGACGCCGCGACGTCGTCGAGGAAGTCGTCGAGCAGGCCATAGGTGTTGCTCTCCGTGAACTTCCGCGTGGTCTCCTGGCTGTTCCCGGCGTAGCTCGCGATCGCGTCGAGGTACGCCTCGGTGAACGCGTCGAGGAGCGAGCTCTGGTCGGCGAGGCTGTAGCCGCCGTTCTCCCGGGCGACCAGCGCGAGGCTCGTGGCGAGCCGCCAGACGTCGAGCTGGTAGTCGCCGATGACCGCCTCGTCGAAATCGTTGATGGCGTACACGACGTCGCCCTGGTCGTCATCGAACGCGCCCATGTTGTTGACGTGCATGTCGCCGCCGAGCCACGTCCGGGTGGAGCTCGCGCCGCCATACGTGAGGAGCTGGGGCGAGCTGCCGAGATCCTTCCAGTAGAGGTGGTTGGAGCCGCGGAAGAACGTGAACGGAGAAGCCTTCATCTCTGCGTACTTCTCGGCCCGAGCGCCCGAGGGCAGACCCGCGTTGGCGCTCGTGATCTCGGCGACGACATGGCTCGTGCGGCTCGAGGCCGCCGAGCCGGGCGTGGCGGCGAGGGCGACCGCGGAGAAGGTGGCGGCGACACAAGAGCGGCGCGCGACGAGCGCTCGAATCGACGGTCTGGACATGGGCTTGCTCCTGGGGGGCGATCGCGGCGTCGTACGTCGAGCGCCGCGCGCACGGCAAGAGCGCGCGCCGGGTGACACGGTCTCGAAGCGCCATCGTCGCTTTGCCGAAGCGGGTACGGCGCTCCCCGGCGAGGGGGTAGGAACACGCGCTCATGCCACGCTTTTCGCGCGGGCTGAGCCTGAGCCGCGGTGTGAGGGGCTGTAGAGACGTGCCGTTTCCGGCGGGCGGGTCACATCGGCGCTCGGAGGTCCTCGTAGCTCGGCAGCGCGCCATCGTTGACGCCGATACCGAAGTTGAACGAGAGCTCCGGTCCCTCGAGGCTCTTCAGCATCGTGAGCTCGGGGTGAAAGGCGACGCCACGCTCGGACCGGAGCTGCAGGCCCAGGCTGCCGCGCAGGAGGAGGCCGTCTGCGGCCAACAAGGCCTTCTCCTTTTCCTTGATGGGGTCCATCACGATGCCGTAGCTGATGCCGGGGGTCACCACGATCGAGAGCCAGTCCGCGGGGTTCACGCCGAGCATCACCGGCGCGTGCATGTAGATGATGGGGCCCTGGAAGAAGGAGAACTGAGCCCCGGGATCGACGGCGAGGTCGAAGACGCCGCGGACCGGGTTCACCTTGAGATCGAGGCCGACCGTGCCGAGGCTGTGGATGTGGGCCCCGAGGTCGATCCTGTCGGTCAAGCCGCCCCGTCGCTGGAACGAGGGGAGCGCCGGCGCGAACCCGCTGGTCGTCGCTGTCGTCATTTCGCCGGTGGCCGGGTCGATCCGGGTTCGTCCGGTCTCGGCGATGAACCCGTAACTCTCGAGGGAGAACGTGGTCGCGATCTCGTCGGGCGCCACGGTCCTCGGCGTCGCGTAGGTGTTCGGGTTGGGGCACCCGGAGAGAAGGACGGAAGAGAGCGCGACGGCTGGAATCGCCGCGAGGCGCGCGGAGGGGCCTCGCGCCGACGGCGCTGTTTCAGGCGCAGCGAACAGCGCATGTTGGGTCGGGCGCGACTGGCATGCTCGTGGCTTTGCTGCCGAGATGCGGGACATGGAAGAGATACGCCGGTTCGGCAGCAGAGATTCGCGGAGGGGCCAGTCGAATGCTTGCTCGGGAGGGCTCGCGCACACGACATGCGCGCGACAAAGGATCTCCTTGGACGGATTCACCTCGGCTCCGGAGCCGGCGGCGCACGACGAGCACGTTTCCAGCGCGATGGCCTTCGAGAGGCATGGGCTGCCCCGCGGATGACGTGCCGTGCCTCGTTTCTGTCCCGGCGGGACCAGCGGCAGCGGCCGCAACCGGGGCATTCTCGGCCTCCGTCTGTGCCAAACGAGGGGACGAAGACGACGATCTGTGCCGTTTCGGCGTTCCGCTGTGTCAGGAGAGGGGGGTCCGGCACTGGCACAACCGCAATGCATTGCGACACACCGGGGTCCGGACCCCTCGAGAACGCTCTGCGGAGCGTCCGAGAGGGCTAAATTGTGCCAAAAACCGCTCCGCGGCTCCCATTTTTGTGCCATTTGCCCACTGAAAACGCGGTTTCTTGTGCCAAGAGGGGGTCCGGACCCCTCCGGAACGCAATGCAGAGCGTTCGCAGGGGTCCCGGACCCCTCGGGTCGTAACGCCGTGCGTGTGCGGGCGGGCTGGAACGTTGCTCGGCGAAACGCGGAGCGCGCCCGAGGCGAAGAGGAGCGCGGACCAGGTAATCTCGCTCGCATGCAGAGGCCCGGGGCATCCGGTGTGTGGATGGAGGTCGCGCTCGAGAGCAGCGGAGCCGAGGTGCGGGCTTCTGCTCGCGGCAGCCGGGGGGAGCAGACGGCGCCTCACGCGCTCGGTCCGGAGCTGGGCGCAGCGCAGCTCCGCAGCTTCGCGAGCGACGTTCGCCAGGCGGCCGCGCGCGGGCGGCCGCTGGAGGAGCGCCTCGCGCGGATGGCGCAGGCGCTCCACGGCGCCGTGCTCCGCGACGGGATCGACGACCTCCGGGCGCGCCTCGGCGAGGCCGCGGGCGGGCCGCTCCTCGTGCGCCTCGCGATCGGCGATCCCGGGCTGCAAGAGGTCCCCTGGGAGGCGCTCGCCGCGCCGGGCGGGGCGATGCGCCATTGGGGGACGTCGCCGGATCTGCTGCCCGTGCGCGGCGTCAGGAGCAACGAGCCGTGGCAGCCGCGCGAGGTGCGCGGCGCGGTGCGCGTGCTCGCGATCGCGCCTGCCGGCGGCGCCGCGCTCGCGCGGCTCAAGGAGGCGCTCGCCGGCCCGATCGCCGCGGGCGAGGTCGAGTGGCTGGCGCCGATCGCGGGGCAGGCCGCGCAGCTGCCCTGGCTCTTCGATCGCCTGCGCTGCGAGCCGATCCCGCACGTGCTCCATTTCGTCGGCCACGGAGGGGTGCAGGACGGCGTCCCCGTCCTGCGGCTCGCGGACGCGGACGGCGACGAGCGCTGGCTGCCGGTCGAGCTCCTCGGGCAGCAGCTCGCGGCCGGCTTCCGCAGCTTCCTCCGGCTCGTGGTGCTCGAGGCGTGCGAGGGGGCGCGGCCGGCGGCGTTCGCGTCTGCCGCGGAGATCCTCGCGCGGGCCGGCGCGGACGCGGTGGTCGCGCACCTCTGGCCGGTCCAGGCCGACGTCGCCAGGGCGTTCTCGGCGCAGCTCCACCGCGCGCTCGCCGGCGCGAGCCTCGGCAAGGGGGACGTCGCGCGCGCCGTGAGCGAGGCGCGGCGGGCGATCCTCGCCGAGTTCGAGGGCAGCGCCGAGGCGTTCTCACCGGTCGTGGTCCTCCGGGGGCCGGACGGGGTGCTGTTCGATTTCAAAGGGCGCAAGGTGGCTCCGCCAGCGGTGCTCGCGCCGGCGGTGAGCGACGCGGCGAGGGCGATCGACCCCGGCCTCGCGCGGATCGTCTCGCGGCCGTTCTCGCTGCTGCTCGGCGATCGGTGGAGGGCCGACCGCGCCGCGCTCGACCGATTTCGCGACAAGCTCCGGACCGAGCTCGCGAAGGGGTCCGAGCCGCCGCCCGCCGGACTGCCGATGAGCGCGCTGGCGCAGCGGTACGCGCTCCGCCGCGGGGCCGACAAGCTGGGCGCCGAGTTCCAGCGCGCGTTTCGCGCCGGCGCGGAGGCTCCGCCCGTCATCAAGGCGCTGGCGCGCGCCCTCGGCCCCGGGGCGCACGCGACGCTGCTCCGCAGCCCGCTGCTGGAGATCGCGCTCGCGGAGCAGCAGCCGGAGAGGACGATCCACGTGATCCAGCCCGACGAGGAGAGCACGCTGGTGCTGCGGCGCGCGTCCGGCGGCGAGTGGGAGGCGCTGGAGGCGCCGCCCGCGTCGGTCGATCTGGAGCGGGAGATCCTGCTGGTCCGGCTCTACCGCGGGTACACGCCGGAGCAGATCTTCACCCGGCCGCTGCTCACCGAGGACGACTACCTGCTCGGCTTCCGCGACCTCGAGAGCGCGCTGCCGCGCGACTTGGCCGACGAGATCCTGAGCACGCTGAACAGCCGGCCGGCTTTGATCGCGGGGATGTCGCTGACGACCTGGCACCACCGGATGCTGCTGCACCGCCTCTTCGGCCGGCGGCCGGTGCCGCGAGGGAGCCTTGCCTTGATCGAGTCCGATGACGCCGAGCGGGAGCTCTGGGAAAAGGGCGTGAGCTTGCCGGGGAGAGCCGGGATGGGGGTCGTTGCGGCGAGCGGCGATGACGTCGTTGACTGGCTGGAAGCGCTCGGGCGAACAGGGAGCAACAGCCGATGAGCGAGGGGAGCACGCCGCACAACCCCTTTCCGGGCCCGCAGCCGTACCGCGCCGCGGATCGTGGGTACTTCTTCGGCCGGGAGGAGCTCACGAGGAAGCTCGCGCGCCGGCTGATGGCTCGTCCGTGTACGACGGTGTTCGGGCCCTCCGGGGCTGGAAAGTCGTCGTTGATGCAAGCGGGGGTGATCCCGCTCCTGGAGGAGGCGCACGGCTTTCGGGTCGTGCGCATCGATGGCTGGCCGCCCGGAGCGACTCCGCTCTCATGGCTGGTGCGTGCGCTCTTCAACGATCTAGAGCTCGGAACGGTGCCGCCGCAGATGAGCCCAGGGCAGGTGCTCGAGCACGCGGTGAGCCTGGCCGAGCGACGGAGCGAGCGGCCGATCCTGGTCTATTTGGATCAGCTTGAGCAGCTGCTCTTTCCGGGACGAGATGCGGACGAGGCGATCGCCGTGATCGATGCCGTCGATCGGCTGGCGCAGAAGCCCATTTGGGGGCTACAGATCGCGCTCTCACTCCGGGAGGATTACCTGGGGCGGTTCCGGGATCGGGCGAGGGGACGGCGCGAGCTGCTCGAGCACGGTTTCCGGCTGGGGCCGCTCTCGGTGGGGGAGATGGTTCGATCCGTCTGCCGGGCGGCGGAGGAGGGACGGCCGCGCCAGCACTGGTCCGAGGAGCAAGTGTGTGCGCTGATGCTGGAGGTGAGGATGCCCGGATCGCCCGCCTCGGAGGATTCCGACGTGCAGGCCGCGTTCGGGCAGATCGTTTGCCGGGCGCTGTGGGAGGAACGGGCGGCGGGGCGAGGCCGCGAGGCCGGGGCTGTGGAGGCGGAGTCGATCCTGCACCGGTACCTGGAGGCCACGGTGGAGGGGCTCGGGATTCTGAGCGGGGCGGCACGCCATCTGCTCGAGGAGCACCTCGTCGACCGCGCGGGACACCGGAGGTTGCTGACGGAGCAGGAGGCGCGTGGGGTACTGCCGGCAGGAGCTGCGACCGAGGTGCTAGGCCACCTGGAGCGGGCGGCGGTGCTGCACGCAGAGGAGCACCAGGGGAGTCGATACTTCGAGCTCGGGCACGATTGGCTCGCCGGCCGGGTGTTCCAGCGGCGGCAGGAGCGCGAGCGGGAAGAGGAGGCGAAGAAACGGAGAGAAGAAGAAAACCAGAGGAGCGCCCGGGAGCGGGCGGCGCGGCGGACGCTGGGGTCGATTGCGGTGGTCGCGGTTGCGGTGGCGGCCGTGATGACGGTTCTCGTCGTTTGGGCGTTACGGCAGCGAGACGCGGCGCGGCGCGCGGAAGACGTCGCGCGGCAGTCAGAGAGTACTGCGAAGGCAGCGCAGCGGGAGGCTGCGGCCCAGGCGGCGCGAGCGCGGGTCTCTTCGTTGATGGCCGGAGTTCGTGAGCTCCTGGCGAAAGGACAGCCGGCGTCCGCAGCGAAGCTGCTCCTCGAGGTAGGCGAGCCGGGCGACGTGCGGGGGTGGACCGACGTTGCGCGTGACGTGCTGGACCTGGGTATTCCAACGCTGACCATGCGCGGCCATCGAGGTCCGGTTTTGTCCGCCCGCTTGAGCGCCGATGACCGTCGCATCGTCACCGCGTCGGGCGACAAGACGGCGCGGGTGTGGAACGCGGACGGCAGCGGGACACCCGTCGTGCTCAGGGGCCACGAGGGCGAGGTCCTATCGGCAGTGTTCAGCGCCGACGGGCAGCGGGTGGTCACCGCGTCGGGCGACAAGACGGCGCGGGTGTGGAACGCGGACGGCAGCGGGACGCCCGTCGTGCTCAGGGGCCACGAGGACCGGGTTCTATCGGCGGCGTTCAGCGCCGACGGGCAGCGGGTGGTCACCGCGTCGGGCGACAAGACGGCGCGGGTATGGAACGCGGACGGCAGCGGGACGCCCGTCGTGCTCAGGGGTCATGAGGACGGGGTTTGGTCGGTAGAATTCAGAAGAGATGGAAAACGGGTGGTCACCGCGTCGGGCGATAAGACGGCGCGGGTATGGAACGCGGATGGCAGCGGGACGCCCGTGGTGCTCAGGGGCCATGAGGACGGGGTTTCATCGGCGACGTTTAGCGAGGACGGGCAGCGGGTGGTCAGCGCGTCGGGCGATAAGACGGTGCGGGTGTGGAACGCGGATGGCAGCGGGACGCCCGTGGTGCTCAGGGGCCATGAGGACGGGGTTTCATGGGCGACGTTTAGCAGGGATGGAAGATATGTGGTTTCTGCGGGCGATAAGACGGCGCGGGTGTGGAACGCGGACGGCAGCGGAACGCCCGTCGTGCTCAGGGGGCACGAGGGTTGGGTTCCATCGGCAGTGCTCAGCGCCGACGGAAAGCGTGTCGTTACTGCGTCGTTCGACATGACGGCACGGGTGTGGAACGCGGATGGCAGCGGGACGCCCGTCGTGCTCAGTGGCCACGACGGCTGGGTTCTATCGGCGGTGTTCAGCGCCGACGGGCAGCGGGTGGTCACCGCGTCGGGCGATAAGACGGCGCGGGTGTGGAATGCGGACGGCAGCGGAGCGCCCGTCGTGATCAGAGGCCATGAGCACCAAGTTCGGTCCGCAGTGTTCAGCGCCGATGGGCAACGTGTGGTCACCGCGTCGCTGGATAAAACGGCGCGTGTCTGGAGCGCGGATGGCAGCGAGAGGCCCGTCGTGCTCAGGGGGCACGACGTCGGGGTTCTATCGGCAGTGTTCAGCGCCGACGGCAAGCGTGTGGTCACGGCGGGCGATGAGACCGCGCGGGTGTGGAATGCGGACGGCGGCGGTACGCCCGTCGTGCTCAGGGGCCACGAGGCCGCGGTCTTGTCGGCGGCATTGGGCGCCGATGGACAGCGTGTTGTTACCTCGTCATTGGATAAAACGGCGCGGGTGTGGAACGCGGACGGCAGCGGGACGCCCGTCGTGCTCAGGGGCCACGAGGCCGCGGTTCTATCGGCGGCGTTCAGCGCCGACGGGCAGCGTGTGATCACCGCATCGGGCGACAAGACGGCGCGGGTGTGGAACGCGAACGGCAGCGGGACGCCCGTCGTGCTCAGGGGCCACGAGGCCGAGGTTGTATCGGCAGAGTTCAGCGCCGACGGTAGGCGTGTCCTCACCGCCTCCTTCGATAAGACGGCGCGCGTGTGGAACGCAGACGGCAGCGGTACGCCCGTCGTGCTCAGGGGCCACGAGGCCGAGGTTTGGTCGACAGCGTTCAGCGCGGACGGGCAGCGTGTGGTCACCGCTTCCTTCGACAAGACGGCGCGGGTGTGGAACGCGGACGGCAGCGGGACGCCCGTCGTGCTCATGGGACACGAGCGCGGGGTCAACTCGGCAGAGTTCAGCGCCGACGGGCGGCGTGTGGTCACCGCTTCCTTCGACAAGACGGCGCGGGTGTGGAACGCGGACGGCAGCAGGACGCCCGTCGTGCTCAGGGGCCACGAGGCCGAGGTTACATCGGCAGAGTTCAGCGCCGACGGGCAGCGTGTGGTCACCGCGTCGGTCGACAAGACGGCGCGGGTGTGGGCCATCTCTGCGCAAGCCCTTCAGCAGAGCCTCCGCGCTGCCACCACCGATTGCCTCTCCCCTGAAATGCGCCGAACTTACCTCGACGAGAGCGATGAGGCCGCCCGGAAGGGATACGAGTCCTGCGAGCGCTCCTACGGCCGGACGCCGTTCTACCCGGAGGTTGACCCGCCGTGAACAGCTCAAATGCCTGATAGCGTCACTCTACCGCGAGGGGCCATCGGAAGGAACAGGGGCGCCGCCAGCCAGCCAGACCGGCAAGGTCGCCGCCGACGGCCTCGGCAACACGACGTTCGATGGGCCGATTCTGTCCATCGAGGACACCGCCGCCCGCGCGCTCCTCCCGCTCTGGCCCCTCCTCCGCGCGTGGCATCGAAAAATAATGAATGGACACGGCCCCCTCGGCATGCCGCCGACCCGTCGCGTTGACCCTCCATCACACCCCTGGCACCCTGCGGCCCATATGACCGCTGCCGCCCCCAGCACCTTCGAGCTCTTGCTCGCGGACGCCATCGAGCTCCGCCCCACCCTCGCGGCGGGCCTGCCCGAGATCGCGGCGGGCAGCGCGCCGAAGCCGGAGAAGACCTCGCGGGCCGTGGACGCGTTCTCGCTCGAGATGCCCGACGCGGACCCCAACGATCTCGAGCTCCAGCGCTGGTCGGTGATCGCGCCCGAGGGCGCCCTGGGCGACCAGGCGATCGAGGCGATCACTCCGCTCCTCCGCCTGCGCGAGGCCGAGCAAGGGGCGAAGGTCGAGCCCTACCGCGTCAGGCCCGACATGGGCACGGCCGAGTCGCTCCGGTGGAAGAACGAGGTGCTGCGCGGCGAGCGCGTCCCCGAGGAAGAGAGGCCGCGGTACCTGCTCCTCCTCGGCGATCTGGACCAGATCTCCGCCGACCTCCAGCACGTCCTCGCGAACGGCAGCTTCGTCGGCCGCCTCCACGTCGCAGGCGCAGACGGCCGGCCGGATCTCGCCGGCTATGCCGCCTACGCGGAGAAGGTCGTGCGCTGGGCCGAAACCCCGACAGACCACGACCAGCCCGACGCCCTGTTCTACGTCGCGGAGGACGGCACCGCCGCGACCGAGCTGGGGCGCAGCCTGCTCGTCGATCCCTGCATCGCAATGGCCCGGAAGCCGGGCCGGCGGCGCTCCCCGGCCGCGAACGTGGTCGAGATCCCGAGCGCCGAGACCGCGGACGACCTGCTCCGCGCGGGGAGCACCGCGAGGCCCTCCGTGCTCCTGTCCGTGAGCCACGGGCTCGGCCGGCCCAGCGCCGGGTGGGCCGCCGTCGAACAGCAGCGCGCGCTCCAGGGCGCGCTGCTCGTGGGCGCATGCGGGGGCCCCGAGGCGCTGCTCACGGCGGAGAGGCTCCAGAGCGCCCCCTTCCTCCCGGGCGGCCTGTGGTTCTGTCTGGCCTGCTTCGGGGCCGGGACGCCCGAGCAGAGCGCGTTCTACCCCTGGCTCTCCCTCCTCGCGCGCGAGGGCGCCTATGCCGGCCAGGCCCGGCGCGTGCTGGCGAGCCTGCCCCGCGACGGCGAGCGCCCGTTCCTCGCCGCGCTGCCGCAGGCCGCGCTCCGCAACCCCGACGGGCCGCTCGCGGTGATCGGGCACCTGGATCTCGCCTGGACCTACAGCTTCGTCGACCCGGCCCGGGCGGCGCAGAGCCGCGCCTCCCGGATCTTCAGCAGCCTCCAGGCGACCGCCCGCGGCAGCCGCGCCGGCGTGGCGCTCGACGCCCTGATGCGCTCGTACCGCGAGGCCAACGACGAGCTGATCGCGGGCTATCAGGCCGAAGAGGACGCGCGCGCATGGAACCGGCCTTCCCCGGTCGAGCCCACCCACCGCAGCCGCGCATTCATGCTCCGCAACGATCTGCGCGGCTACGTGCTGCTCGGCGATCCGGCGGCGCGGCTGCCCCTGAAGGGCAGTGCGCCGACCAACCATCCTTAGGCCTTCAGGTCCGAGACTGGCTTCACAGCTGGCGAGCGACCCGGACACCCTCGTTGCGGAGCGGACGAACAAGCTCCTAGATTGAATGGATGAAGCGCCCGGGACGGTGCCTGTGATCACGACATCACACCGGCGGACGCCGTAGACAACCGCGCGTCGTACAGGCATCGTCGTCGCTGTCGACACGGTGCGTCTGCAGCGTCGCACCGGCCGCCACGGAGGTGCGCATGCGCGCAGACTTGGACGCTTTTCCTGAGCCGCTCGCGGTGCTCGACGCGACCCTGCAGCTGCGAGAGGTCAACGCGGCATGGCGCCACGCCTTCGGGGCGGCGCCGGTCCTCGCGCCGCAGGCCGAGGAGGCGGCGCGCGCGGTGCTCGGAGGGGCGCAGCGCCGGATGGAGATCGACGCGGGGGCGGGGAATGGATCGGGCCCGCAGCGCTGGACGTTCCTGCGCTGCGCGAGGGCCGAGGGAGGGCCGCTCGTCTTCGTGCACGCGCGCGCGCAGGACGGGGCGGCGCCGCGCCGCCGCGAGGAGGAGCTCGCCGAGGAGGTGGAGCTCCTGCGGAGCTTCATCGACCTCGCGCCCAGCCTCATGTTCATCAAGGACCGGCGCAGCCGTTACGTCATGGCGAACCGCGCGCTCGCGGACTGCTACGGCATGACGCCGGAGCAGGTCGTCCACGCGTCCCAGCACGAGCTCACCGCGAGCGCGGAGGAGGCGGCAGGGTTCGCCAGCGTCGACCGGCAGGTCATCGACACGCGGCAGCCCGCGGTCATCGAGGAGAAGGAGACGCGGCCGAACGGCGAGGTGCACTGGTACGAGACCGTCAAGAAGCCGATCGTCCGCACGAGCGGCGAGGTGCAGGTCGCCTGCTTCAGCGTGGATGTCTCCGAGCGCCAGCGCGCCCAGGAGGCGCTCCAGCGCTCGGCGCGCGAGCTGCAGACAATGGCCGCGGCGGCCCGGCGCGAGGCGGACGAGAAATCGGCGCTCGCCGCCGAGCTCGATCGGAGGCTCGCCGTCATCCAGGCGCAGCACCGGCAAATCCTCGCGCTCTCCGCGCCCATCCTGGAGGTCGCCGACGGCATCGTCGGCGTGCCGCTCATCGGCGCCATGGATGAAGAGCGGACGGCCATGCTCACCGAGCGCCTGCTCGACGCCATCGCGACGCGGCACGTGCGCAGCGTGGTGATCGATCTCTCGGCGCTCGAGGCGATGGACACGCGCACCGCCGACCGGCTCGTCGGCATCGTCCGCGCGATAGGCCTGCTCGGCGCGCGCGCCGCGATCACGGGGATCCAGCCCGCGGTCGCGCAGACGATGACCTCGCTGGGCATCGATCTCTCGAGCATGGTCACGATGCGCACCCCGAAAGACGCGATCCGCCTCTTCTCGACCCGGAGCTGAGCCCGTGAGGTCGCGCGGCGCGCCCCCATCGGCGCTTCGAGCTCCTTTTGGCGCGCCCGCGGGGAGCGTAGAGGCGCGCAGATTTGTTCGGGCTCCGACATTCGAGCGGGTTTCGTCGTGAGCGTGCCCTCGGTGTTGACAGCTGAGCCCGCCGGCCCGTAACCTCGATCAGATACCGAGACTTGGGTGCTCGATGCTCGCGGCGTCCCTCGGGTCATGACCCCTCTGGGCACGCCGAAGGCGCGGAGACGCAAGCGCTCGGATCGAGGGGGCCTGTGCCCCCTCATCGGACCATCTCGACATACCCGCTCCGCGAAAGCCGAGAGTGGAGGTGCAACATGAAAAAGTCGTTGGTAAGGCTGGCGATCGTTGGTCTGCTGACAGGCGCGTGCTTCCTCGACGTGGAGCAGCGCGGCGCCGGGATCGCTCACGCGAAGGAGCCTGCGGCGTCCGAGCGCAGGGGCGGCGGCTTTCAGGGCCGCTTCGGCTGGGACGCCTCCGGCACCATCGTCGGGCAGGGCAATTTCGTGGCGAATGGGACCATTACATTCCACCGCAATGGGACGCTCACCGCCACGGAATCGGGGAATCTCGAGGGTACGTACTTCACCGATACCTTTACCGGTACATGGACGCTGGACCAGGACGGCACGGGCACCTTCACCACGGTCGACTCGTCCGGCGGCGTCAGCGTCTTCGACTGGGTGCTGACGGCGCAGGGGCAGCGGGGGACAGCGATCGCCAGGGACGCGGGGGACGTCACGCTGCTCAGGATGGAGCGACAGTAGCCCTCTCGCTGCCCGCTCTGGCTAGCGCCCGCGTGGCGCTCTGAACTGGCTGCCTGGCCCGGCTACCGCCCGGATTCCCCATCGGGCGGCGCCGGCGGATTCCGCTCGAGCGCCTCGATGCGCCCGAGGAACGCGCGTCCCCGGACCGGATCCGTCATGTACACGAACGCCGCGAGCCCCTTGAGCTGCGCGAGCGTCTCCCCCTTGCCGGGCCTCCCCAGCTCGCGGTTGCGGATCGCCGCGCGCAGCGCGCGCACGCGCTCGCGCGGGACCCGCGCCGCCGGGACGGCCTCGCCCGCGCCGTTGACGACGAGGCCCGTCACCTTCTGGCGGCTGCCCTTGCGCATCACCACGGTCTTGCCCGGGTGCAGCCGGAAGCCCTCCGCGCTCAAGATCTCCCGGACGCCCCGGAGCAGCGCGCCCACCGGCGCGCGGGGCCGCGCGGCGCCAGCGAGCCCGGGCGCATCGGGCGCCTCGGGCGCGCGGAAAGAGAAGGTGAGATCGTCCGCATACCGCGTGTAGCGGAACCCCAGCTTGCGCGCGAGCCCGGACACGCGCCGATCGAGCCGCAGGCAGATCGCGTTCGTGATCGCAGGAGAGGTGGGCGCGCCCTGCGGGAGCACGCGCGGGCCGGTCGCCACGTGGAGCGTCTGCCCCCGGAACTGCACGACCTCGCGCGGCGCCTCCGTCGCGAGCAGCGCGACGAGCGTCGCCGGACCCTCGGCCACCCCCGCCTTGCGGAGCAGGCCGCGCACGCGGCGCCACGTGATCGTCGGGAAGAAGTCCTTGATATCGATCTTGACGATCGTGTCGGCGCCGGCGTGCGCCGCCGCGTTCGTGACGATGGAGCGGCTCGCGAGGAAGCCGTGCGCCGCGGCGTGGACCGGGAGCTTCTCGAACAGATGGCGGAGCGCCCAGCGCTGCGCGCGCTTGAGCTCCCGCTTCGGAGACGAGATGGTCCGCGCGCTGCCGTCGCGCTTCGGGATCAGCCAGCGCCGGTAATGCGTGCCGGTGTCGACCTCGCGGTGGTACGCGAGCCAGCGGAGCCGCGGGATCGACAGCCCGAGCGCGCTCGCGAGCTCGCCCGCGGAAGGCAGGTCGGGCAGGCCGCGCGACCGCGCGCGCTCGGCGAGGCCCGGGACGTCGAAGGCGTCCGGCCCTCCGCGATCGCGGAAGTGCACGCCGGCGCCGAGGTGGTTGATGTGCGTGGCGAGGTACGCCTGCCAGGCGAGGCGGCGCAGCGCGCGGCGCTCCCGGGCCTCGACCTTCTTGCGCTCCTTCCACTGGGCGCGCTCCCGGTCCGACATCGCCTTGGGATCGCCGGTCGCGACGGCGCCGCGCGCGACGAGCTCCGCGCTCACCCACGCGTCGATCCCGCCCGCCTCGGCGATCGCCTTCCAGCGGGCGACGCGCTCCTCGTGGGCGAGGCGGCGCTCCTCGGCGCCGCCGCGGGCCGCCGCGACGGGCGCGGGCGGCGTCGCGAGGGGGAGAACGACGGGGGCTCGGGCGGGGACGGTCGCGTCGATCTTCGCGGTCATGTCTCGGTGGAAGCGCGGCTGTGAAGCACGAGGGAAGCGGCCAGCGGCCGGCGTCGAGCTCGGCGCGCGGCAGGATCGCCCTTCGCCGGTCGCGGGTTCATGTCGCCAAGAGAGGCCCCGAGCGCATCACCTTCTACCCATGGGGCACGGTAGCCTCACCGGTTCTCCGGCTAGACCAGCGCTACGGCGCCGGGAGAAACGGCGGTCTCGAGGTTGTCTCAGCTCTCCCGGCGCCGTAGCGCTGGTCTAGCCGAAGAGAACCAAGAACAGGCTACCTTGCGGAGAGTGACTGGCGGTTCCTCCAGAGCGGCGCGACGCCGCTCCTGCGCTCGAGGCGCGGAGGCTGGTGCGTTCAGAACCTCTCCTGGCAACACGACGCAATCTGACGTTGGCTGAGACCTCCTTCCCCCTTCGTCACGCCGACGACGCCTCGGCGTCGACGAACCCCGACGATGTTAACGCATCCAGGCGCTTGAAATACGCGTCGCGCGCTTCGCCGTCCGTGTCAAACCAAATGCGCTGATGGCGAGGGTCATCCTTGCCGCGCGTGCCCCACGACAGGTGCACGACACGGTCGTCCAGCGAGACACGGTAGACCACCTCCGCGCCCGAGGCCTCGCGGCGCACGTAGGTGCGCGTCTCGGCGCGGATGAGCGCCCGCCCCTCGGCCGTCGTTCGCTGGGCGTCCCGCGCGGCGCGCTCGCGGGCGTAGGCGACGCGGAGCGCGATCATGTGCTCGCACGGCCCCTCCCGGAGGCCGCTCCGGCGGAACGTGGGGCAGCTGCACCACGCGTCCGAGACGCGGCCCTCGAGATCCACCGTGAACCGGGGCGAGAAGCCGCGGTGCGCCTCCCGGTCCGCGACCTCGCCGTGGATCTCCGTCCCCTCGCCGGCGATCTCGTGCACCTTGGTCGGCCGCACCGCGCCCGGCGCGGCGAGCAGGCGGTGGGCCGCGGCCTCGCGGGGCGAGCTGTAGCGGATCTCGCGCTCGTCGACCGGCTCGGCGAAGAGCTCGCGCGGGCGGTAGACGCGGCGCGCGACGTCGTAGAGCACGCGGCCGCGCAGGCACTCGAGCTGGAGCGCCGCGCGGGCGTCCTCGGCGCTCGCGCCGGCCGCGAGCGCCGCGAGCGGGAGCGGCCCGCGCTCGCGGAGCAGGGCGAGCTGCCTGCCGGCGAGCGCGTCGAGCGCGCCGCCGCCGCGCTCGCCGTCGCGGGGCATCAGGGCGTCGAACGAGGCGGCGCTGGCCCAGCTCGCGTCGGTCCAGCCCGTGAGCGCGACGGTCAGCGTCGCGCGGCCGAGATCGAGCACCCAGAAGACCGGCAGCCCGGGGCCCCGGAGCTCGGCGCGGGCGCCCCGCACGTGCGGCAGGAGGCGCGAGAGCGCGAGCAGCCGCTGCCGGCCGAAGGTCCGGACCACGCGCGGCGGGCCCTCGTACGGCGGGCCGTGGCCCTCGAGGAGGATCTCCCAGGGCTCGAGGATGAGGCGCGGCGGCTTGCCGGGGACGAGCTCGAAGCGCAGGCCGCGCGGCGGCTTCTTCGCCTTGCGCGTGCGGAGCACGACGAGGGCGTTGTAGAGGTCGATCGGGGCGAGCTCGCACGAGACGGCGGGGAGCGTCGCCGCCGACTGCACCTGGAGGAAGCCGCGCAGCCACGTGGCCGGGACCTCGAGCGAGCGCTCGATGGGAATGGACGGCGCGGCGCCGCCCGGGGCGCGGGACGCGCCGGCGTCGAGCTCGACCTTCGTGTAGACGCGCAGGCGATCGATCTGCTCGACGATGCGCGGCGAGAGATCGACGAAGGCGGTGCCGTGGGCCGCCTCGCGGCCCTCGAAGAGATCGCTCGCGAAGGCGAGCCGGGCATAGGCGCTCTCGTCGCGCGAGAAGACCTCGATCGCGACCTCGTCCGGGTGCACCGTGAGCACCGGATCGAGCGCGCCGGCGGGCTTGCGCGCGCCGGGAGAGCCGTCGCCCTGGCCCGCGGCGCCGCCGAGGGCGCCCTCCAGGTACGCCTTCTGCGCCTCCCAGATCGCCGCGGTCGCCTTCTTGCCCTGCTTCATCAGGTAGGCGAGGTACGCGGTGCGATCGCGGCCCTTGTACCGGAGGTCGCTCTCCAGGAGCGTCGCCAGCGTGACCATCGCGTCGCGGAAGAGCGCCGCGTCGCGGAGGGTGCCGCGCACGCCGATCGGGCCGCGGGCGCTGTCGAGGGAGAGGCGCACGCTCGACTGGAGCGGGGCGGCGGCGAGCTCGCTCGGCGCGGCGTACCGGAGGTGGATCGGACGGGCGAGGGCTGCGGTCATGCGTTGACTCCGTCGGGGGGCCCGGGCTCGGCGGGCGCGCGCGTGATCGAAGCCCGCCGCGCGCGCTCGTTCGCGGCGCTGCGCTTCGCGCGGCGGTACGCCCGGTACGCGGCCTTGCGGACGGCGACGTCGGGCGCCGCCGCCTTGTCGAACGCGAGCGCGGCCAGCGCCTCGATCGCGCGCTCGCCGCCGGCGCGGCCGAGCGCGGCGATCGCGTCGAGGCGGGCCGCGGCGTCGCCGCCCTGGCCCCGGGCGAGCGCGATCAGCGGGGCGAGCGCGGCGGCGTCTCCGCGCGCGAGCATCGCCGGCAGCGCGAGGCGCCGGCCCGGCTCGCTCGCCGCGAGCGCCGAGAGCGCCTCGGGCGGGGCGGCGCGCGCCGTCGGGCCGAAGGCGACCGGATCGAACGGCCGCGCCGCCGCCGCGCGCGCGGCCGCGCCGTCCGGCGCGAGCGCGGCGAGCGCGGCCGCCGCGGAGGCGCGCACGCCGGCGTCCATGTCCACGAGGGCCGCCGCGAGGGCGTCCGCGGCGCCCGCGGGCGCCGCGCCGCCCGCGGCCGTCGCGAGCGCGGCGAGCGCGCGCGCGGCCTCGCGGCGGACCTCGCCGGGGGCGGCGCCGTCCGCGAGGAGCGCCGAGAGCGCGGGCGCCATCGCGGTCGCGCCGGCGCGCGCGCCGGCCCAGAGCAGCTCGCGCCACGCCGCGGCCTCGGCGTCGCGCGCGTCGCCGTGCGCGGCCGACCAGCGCTCCGCGGTGCGCCGCGCCGCCGCGGCGACCGCCGGGGCGAGGGCCTCTCGACCGCCGTCCACGGCGCCGGCGGCGATGAGCCGCGCGGCCTCCTGCCGCGCCGGGGCGCGGTCGTCCTCGAGCATGGCGCGGAGCGCGGCCGCCGGCAGCGACCCGCGGCGGAGCAGGCCCATGGCGAGGCGCCGCCGGAGCTCCTCGTCCTTGAGCGCCGCGAGCCGCGGCAGGAGCTCGGCCGGGTCGGCCTCCGCGGCGAGGTAGCTCGCCGCCGGGCTGGCGATGTCGTCGTGCTCGCTCGCGACCGCGAGGAGCTCGACGCGCGTCCGCTCGCCCGGGAAGAGCTTCTCCAGCGCCTTGCGCGCGCCCTTGCGGACCTCGGCGCTCCGCGCGTCGAGCGCGCGCGCGAGGGCGGGCTCGGCCGCGCGGTCGCCGAGCTCGCCGAGCTCGTTCACGGCGACGAGGCGGAGCCGGTCGGGCGTGTCGCCGGCGCGCGCGAGCTCCTCCAGCAGCACGCGGGCGCGCTCGCCGCCGATCCAGCGCACGCCCCGCGCCGCCGACTCGCGGAGGTCGACGGCGTCGGCGTGGAGCGCCTGCTCGACGCGCTCCGAGGCGCGCCGGCGGAGCTCGGCGCCCTCGAGCTTCGGGGCGATGCGGCCGAGCGCCTCGGTGGCGGCGGCCTGCATGCTCGTCTCGACCGGCGCCTCCTTGGTGCCGCCGGCGGCCACCGCCTCGAGCTCGTCCAGCGCGCGGGCGTCGCCGAGCGTGCCGAGCGCGAGCAGCGCCCGCTCGCGCTCGCCGGGCTCGCCCGCGCGCACGACGAGCATGAGCGGCAGCAGCGCCGCCGCGAGGCCCCGCGCGGCCACGCCCTCGGCGGCCGGCAGCACGAGCTCGCGCGCGCCGGCGCGCAGCACCGCCTCGAGCGGGCCGGTGGGCGCGCCCTTGTCCTTCACGCGCTTCGCGTACGAGGTGACGGCCGCGACGCGCGTGGGGAGGTCGCGGTCCGAGAAGAGCGGGACGAGCAGGTCGTTCTGCGCGGGGTCGTCGCCGAGATCGAGCTCGCGCGCCGCGGCGAGGCGGAGCGCCGGGTCCTTCGCGCGCGCGGCGGCGGCGAGGAACGCGACCGCGCGCGCCGCGTCGCGCTTGTCGCGCTCGCGCCCGCGGTCGACGATCTCGAGGCACGCCTTGAACGCGGCGCCCCGGACCTCGGGGGCCTCGTCCTCGAAGCGCGCCGCGAGGGCGGGGATCGCCTCCGGGTTGCGGGCGCTCCCGAGCGCGCGCGCCAGCGCGGCGCGGTCCGCCGGCGCGGCGGCCTCGTCCATGCGCGCCGCGAGGGCGCGCACCGCGGCGCCGCTCGCGAGCGCGACGAGCGCCTCGCGCGCGCGGGCGAGCGTCGCGCTCGCCGGCGGCGCCGCGCCCTCGCGCAGGAACGCCGCGAGCACGTCGACCGCGCGGTCGTCGCGGCGGCGGGCGAGGAGCTCCGCCGCGCGCAGGCGGAGATCGTCGTGGTCGCTCTCCATCGCGCGGCACAGGGCCGGCACGATGCGCGGATCGCTCGACGACGCGAGCCGCTCGAGCACGCCGAGGCGCAGGTCGGCGTGCTCGCTGCCGAGCGCGGCGAGCAGCGGCTCGAGGCTGCCCTTGGGGCAGAGCCGCTCGAGCAGCTCGAAGGCGTAGCGGCGCACGTCGGCGAGCGGCGAGCTCAGCGCGCGCGCGATCTCGGGCCGGGCGCCGTCGCCGCGCGCCGCGATCTCGTCGAGCGCGGTCCGCGCCACGTCGGCCGACGCCGACGCGAGCCCGAGCGCGAGCGGCTCGCCGGCCCCCTCCGGGAAGAGCGCCTTGAGCCCGGCGAAGGCCGCCTTGCGGACGAGGTGGTGCGGGTCGTCGAGCGCCCGGACGAGCGGCGGGATCGCCGCCGTGCTGCTGACGTGGCCCTTCTGGCAGACGTCGACGATGCGGTCGATGGCGTCGCGGCGGGTCCGGTGCGCCTCGTCGTCGCCCGGCGAGACCTGCCGGAGCAGGCCCATGTACGCGCCGAACGCGAGCCAGCGCAGCCGGCGCTGCTCGCCCTCCGGGACCGCGTCGCCGGCCGGCCGGTCGCCCTGCTTCTGCCCGGGCTGCGCGAGCTGCGCGAACAGGCGGCGCAGCCACCCCTTCGCGGGCCGCGTGTCGGTCTCCTCCGCGGCGCGCGGGGTCGTGTCCGCCGCGACGGGCGCGCCCGCCGGGCGCAGCGCGGCCACGCGCTTCGCCTCGCGGAAGTACTCGACCGGCTTGCGGCGGATGCGGAGCACCTGCGCGGCGGCGTACCGCTGCTCCGGGTTGTCGCTGGCGAGCGCCTCGGCGAGCCCGACGAGGATGCGGCCGCGCGCGACCTCGGGCGGCCAGTCCTTCATGCCGGCGGGTTTGTCGCCCTCGGCCGCGCCGTCGCGATCCCGGTCCGGCTGCGCCGCGGCGTCGGGGCGCGGGGGCATCAGCACCTCGATGAGGTGGGCGAGGTACGCCTCCAGATCGGTGCGCAGCTCCAGCGCGCGCGCCGCGGCGAAGCGCACGTCGGAGCGCTGCGACGAGAGCGCGCTCGTCAGGAGATCCGGCGGATCGCCGCGGCGGAAGGCCCGGAGGTCGCGCGCGAGCACGATCGCGAAGACGAGCTCCTGGACCTCGCGCGAGCTGTCCTCGAGGCCCTGCAGCATCCCGCCGTAGCCCTCGGGCCCGAGCGCCGCGAACGACATGATCGTCGCGACGCGGATGGGCGGGTGCTCGTGGCGCAGCGTGCCCGTGAGCACCGGCAGCGCCCGCACGTCGCCGAGCCGCGCCAGCCCGTCCGCGGCCCACGAGCGCACGGCGACGTCGGCGTGGCCCATGGCGTCGAGCAGGTAGCCCTCCTCGCCGCGGCGGGCGGCCATGGCGAGCCCGCGCGCCGCCTGCTCGCGCACGTCGGGGTAGTCGTCCTTGAGCAGCTCGGTGGCGAAGTACTTGACGAGCCGCGGCGAGCCGAGCGTCGCCAGCGTGGTCGCGGCGCGGGCGCGGAGCGGGCCGAGGATCTGGATCGGGAGCTCTTTGAAGAGGCCTTTGTCGGCGAGGAGCGCCCGCATGGGGCTGATCAGCTGCTCGTCGCGCCGCGCGGCGCAGAGCTCGGCCGCGCGCACCCGGAGGTCGAGGTGGCTCGACTGGAGGCCGATGTGGAGCGGCCCCGCCTCGCCGGGCAGGAGCTTGTCGAGCGCCTCGATCGCGGCGGTGCGCGGCCCCGCGTGGTCGTCCTCGAGCAGCCGGACGAGGGCGCTGCGGACGGCGTCGCTCACCGGCGCGCGCGCGGCCCCGCGGGCGCCGCTCTCGCGGACCGACGGGTGGATCGACGCCATCGCGGCGAGGTGCGGCTCCGCGGCGTCCTTGCCGCGCAGCTTGACGACCGCCTCGTACGCGGCCTGGGCCACGCCGTCGTCGCGGTCGCCGATCGCCGCCTGGAGCCGCTCGGCGGCCCACGGCTGCTCGCCGTGCGCCTTGAGCTCCTCGACGGCGCGCAGGCGCAGGTCGGGGAAGCGCGCGCGCTGGGCGCGGTCGAGCGCCGTCCGCGGATCCGAGGCGTGCCACGACCAGAGCGTCCGGAACGCCTCGCGGCGGACCTTGGGCGACTCGTCCTCGATCGCGTCGGCGAGCAGCGCCTCGGCCTCCGGGGGCCTCGGCCCCTTGCCCTCGCCGGCGAGCGCCACCAGCCGGTCGAGCCCGCGGACGCGGATGTCCTCCTGCGACGAGCGGAGCGACGCCTCGGCCACGGCGAGCGGGGCCGAGGGCTCGAGCCGCGCGTACGCCTCGAGCGCCGCGGCGCGCACCGCGCCGTCCGCGTCGTCGAGCATCCAGACGAGCCGCTTCTCGGCGCGCGTGTCCCGGAGCTCGGCGAGCGCGGTCACCGCTTGCCGGCGCAGCGACGGGTCCTGCTCGCGCGTGAGCTGCAGCAGCGCGCCGAGGGCGCGCGTGTCGCCGAGCTGCGCGAGCCCGCGCGCGCCGCGCACCGCCGTGTCCGGGGTGCGGCACGCCATCGCGGTGAGCAGCGGCTCGAGGTCGGGCTCCGCGGGCCCTTCGCCGGGGCTCCCCACGCCGGGGATCCGGGCGCGCGCGGCCTTCAGGTCCGCGTCGTCGGGCGCCTTCGGCTTGGCCTTCGCGTCCGGCGCGGGCGGCTCGCCGCCGTCGCGGGCGCGCCGCAGCACCTCGGCCGCGCGCCGCGCGATGTCGAGCGCGGCGCGGCCGAGATCCTCGTCGCGCGCCTCGAGCGCGTGGGCGAGCGCCCGCCGCTCGATCACCTTCGCCGCGAACGCGATGCGGCGCACCTCGGCGTCCTCGTCGTCGAGCGCGCGCGCCGCGATCGGCGCGAACGCCGGGGCCGAGAGCCAGCCCTCTAGCGCGGCCCGGATGAGCGCCTCGACCCGGAGGTCGGCCGGGCCGCGCTCGAACGCGGCGCGGAGCGGCTCCGGGCTGCCCGGGTGGAGCTTCTCCAGCTGGTCGAGCGCCGTGAGCCGGACCGACGCGTCGCGGGCGGCGAGCTTGTCGGCGATGAGCCCCGGGATGAGCGGCGAGCTGCCGTGCAGCTTGCCGAGCTCGACGAGCGCCCGGCGCTGCACGTCCGCCGCGCGCGCCTCGAGCCCCGCGCGGAGCGGGGTGAGCGGCGCGTCGCGGTCGATCGCGCGGAGCGCCTCCAGCGCGGCCAGGCGGACGGACGCGTGCTCGTCGTCGAGCGCCTCGCGGAGCTTGGCGCGCGCGCCGCGGCGCCCGCGCGCCCCGAGCTCGCGGGCGGCGAGCGCGCGCACCTCGGCGTCGCGGTCCGACCGGAGCGCGCGCGCCGCGGCCTCGAGCGCCTCGGGCTCGTCGAGGGCCGCGAGCGTCTTGACGGCGGCCTCGCGGGCCGGCCGCGCCCCGGAGAGCGCCTGGGCGAGGACGTCGAAGCCGTGCGCGAGCTCCGCGGCGCCGTCCGCGAGGGCGCCCGTCGCGTCGATCGGGAAGCGCCACACCGTGCGCCGGTCCCCCGCGGCGAAGACGGCGCCGAGCCCGTCCTTCGCGTCCGCCGCACCGCGGCCGGACGCGCGCGACCCCTTGCGCGCGGCGGCGCCCTCGGCGGGCGCGAGCGCGAGCGCGTGGAGCGGCAGCGCGCTCGTCTCCAGCGTGCGCGGCTTGCGCCGGTCCTCGAGGCGGTGGACGCGGATCGCGCCGTCCGCGCCCGCGGACACGAGGCGATCGCCGGCCTCCTTGCCGTCGTCCTGCGGCGGCGCGGCGGGCAGGCACAGCAGCGCGCGGACCCCGCCCGCGTGCCCGGTCCCGTCCGCGCCGCGCACCTCGCACTCGACGTCGCCGACGAGGTACCAGAGCCGCACGGTGCCGTCGTCGCCGCCCGACGCGAGCCGCCCGTCGCGCGGCGTGAACGCGAGCGCCGCGACCGGCCCGTCGTGGCCGGGCATGTCGCGGCGGGCGCCGGTCGACAGGGTGATCACGCGGACGACGCCGTCGTCGCCCGCGGCCGCGACGAGCTCGCCGGCGGGGTCGAAGGCGACGGCGCGGAGCGGCGCCGCCGAGAGCGCGAACGCCGCGATCTCGGCCGCGGCCCCGGCCGGCGGGGCAGCGGACCCGTCGCCGCCGCCGACGCGGAAGACGCGCAGCGCGCCGTCGGCGCCGACGGTCGCGAGGCGCGCGCCGCCTGGCGCCGCCGCGACCGCGGTGACGCCGCCCGGGTGCGCCTGAATCGCCTGCGCCTCGGCCGCGCCGCCCGCGACGAGGCGCAGCGCGCCGTCGGAGCACGCCATGGCGAGCACGTCGCCCGCGAACGCGAGGCCGAGCACGTGCGCCGGCACGTCGATCGAGCGCACCGGCTTGTTCGCCGCGTGATCGAACAGCGTCACCTGGCTCGCGCCGGCGGGCGATCCCGCGGGCGACGTCCCACCCGCCCCGCCCGGCGCCGGCGCGCGCACCCCGCCCACGGCGAGGAGCCGCGGGCCGGCGGCGAGCGCGCGGACCTTCTCGTAGTGGCCGATCGCGTGGCTCATGCGCGCTCCTGTCCGGCGCCCGGCGCGGCGAGCCCCTCGATCTCGAGCCCCGGGTGCGCGCGCCGGAGCCGCATCAGCGCCGCCAGGCACGCCTGCCACTCGCCCTTCGCGATCGACCCGGTGAACTCGGCGATGACCGGGGCGACGAGCGCCGCGAACGCCGCGTCCTCGACCGCGAGATCGCGCACGACCTCGATCACGTGCCGCTTGGCCTCGCTCGCGGACAGGCGCCGCCGCGGGCCCGCGTCGTCGCCCGGCTCCGGCGAGCGCCCCGCGGGGATGCCGGAGAGCACGTACCGCAGGAAGGTCCGGAGCGCCTCGACGTCGGCGAACCGGCCCGCGTCCTCGGGCTCCCCCGCCGCCGGGCGCGGCGCCTCTTCCTTCCCGCGCGCGTTCCCGGGCGCGGGGCGCGGCTGCCAGCCCGGCGGCAGATCGCGCGGCCGGTGCTTCTCCCAGAGCATGCGCACCGCGAAGAGGCGCACCTCGCGGTCGGCGCTCTGCATCAGCCAGCCGAGGCGCTCCGGGCCGCCGAGGCGCGCGTAGTGCTTCAGGATGAGCGACAGGCCGAGCTCGCGCGCGCTCTTCTTCAGGCTCTCCGTGAGCGCGAAGACCTGCGCCGGATCGAGCTCCTCGAGCGTGAGCGTCATCGCCGGATCGGCCGACGGATCGCCGGCCTTGCGGAGCGCGTCGAAGGCGATGTTGCGCACCTCCTTCGCGTCGCTGTGGGCGAGCTCGTAGACGCGGGTCTGGTAGCCCCACGCCCGCAGCTCCGCGCGGGTGATCAGCGCGGCGAAGCGCCGGACGTCGTCCCGCTTGTCGGAGAGCGCGGGCCAGATCCGCTCGGCGGTGAACGCCGAGCGCTTCAGCGCCGGCTTCAGATCGAGCTCCTTGGCCTCGCCCTGCTCGGGCCCGAGCGTCGGGTGGTGGCACCGCAGGTAGGTCTGCGCGAACGCGCGCATCGGCTCGGGCTCCTTCTCGCCGAGGGCGAGCGCGAACAGCCGCGCGGTGCCCGCCTCGCGATCGCCGCGGCCGCTCGCGTCCTGCCCCGCGTCGAAGTCCTGCGGCTTCATGTGCGCGAGGAGGTACCGGCGCGCGAAGCCGTTCAGCGTGGGGTCGGCGCGCCGCGCGAGCGCGAGCAGCCAGGGCAGGGTGAGCTGCCGCGCGGTCACGATCTTCGGGTTGCCGAGCACCGAGAGCGCGACCGCGCGCGTCTCGGCGCTGAAGACGAGCCCCTTCAGCCGCTCCACGCCCTCGGCGGTCAGGTCGGGCAGGGCGTCGGCCTTCTCCAGCCAGGCCGCGACGGCGCGCCCGATGCGCTTCCGCGTGAGCGCGCCGAGCAGCCACGGCGTCCCGATCGCCGCGACCGGGTGCTTGCCGAGCGCGTCGAGCGCGATCTCCGTCGCGCGATCGTCGTCCTCGTGGCGCGGGTCGTCGAGCACGCGGATCCAGAAGGCCGGCCCGAGCTCCCCGGGCCGGTACTTCGCCTTGAAGTAAGCGGCGGCCCACCGCTTCTGCGCGCCCTCGCCGTAGATCATGTCGACGAGGAACGGCTCGGGCAGCTCGGCGCGGTCGAAGCTCTCGCCGAGCGCCTTCCCGGCCCAGGCCTCGGTCTCGCCGTGCTCGAGCAGCCGCCCGAGGAACGCGAAGCCGAGCGCGCGCGGGGTCCTGCCCTGGAGCGCCGACGCCGCGAAGGCGCGCGTCTCCTTGTGCTCGGAGGCGAGCAGCGCGGCGAGCCGCTCCGGGTCGAGATCCGCCGCGTGCGCGCGGGCGTACTCGATCGCGAACGCGCGCGCCTTGGGGCTCGGCGAGCCGAGCAGCGCGAGCGCGGCGTCGTGCAGCCCGAGGCTCCGCAGCTTGCTCTGGTGGAGCTCCGGCGAGCCGAGCAGCGTCTCGATGAGGAAGTCGTGCGCGCTCGCGAGCGGCCGGGCCGCGAGGCGCGCGAGCCACGCGGGCGTGGCGGCGCTCCGCAGCGCGTCGGCGAAGTCCTTCTTGAGCCCCTGGATCGCGAACCGCGCCGGCGGATCGGCCTGGCAGGTCGAGAGCAGGAGCATCAGCGGATCGGGCGAGCGCTTCCACGCCTCGCCGAAGGCGCGGTGCTTCACCATGTCGCTCGGCGGGACGCCGCCGTGGAACGAGCGCCCGTCGTACTTGCCCGCGCCGTGCGCCCAGATGTGGTTCGCGACCCAGAGGTCGCGGAAGGACGTGTCCGGCGTGTAGTGGCGGAGGACCTCGACCGCGAACTGCGGGTAGAGCTCGGGCGTGCTCCGGCCGAGCTCGCGCAGGAAGCGCCACGCGCGGCGGCGCATGTAGATCAGGGTGCCGCGGGAGACCTCGCGCCGCCCGCCGCGCGAGAGCTCGGCGTCGAAGCGGTAGGCGAGCGCGCCGAAGAGCTCCGCGTCGAGGCGCGCCTCGGCCAGCTTGTAGATGCGCTTGAGCCCGCCCCACGCGCCGAAGACGAGCGGCGCGCTCTTCGCGACGTCGCAGAGCGCGCCGCGCCCGGCGTCGGTGCCCTCCTCGTAGATGCGGACGAGCAGATCGGCGAGCTCGAGCCGCGGCGGCGGCGCGGCGTCGACCTGCGCGAGGAAGCGCCGCCACGCGTCGGTCGCCTGCTCGCGCCGCTGCTCGGGGGTGCTCCTGCCCTGCGCGACCGAGAGCAGCTGCAGGAACGCCGCGAAGGTGAGCGCGCCCTCGCGGGGCGGCGCCTCCGGCGCTGGATCCGGCTGCTCGAGGTAGGCCTCGAGGATCTCGGCCAGGGCGGGCGAGCCGCTCGCGGCGAGCTGCTTGACGTTCGCGATGTCGATCGGGTTCGGTGAGCTCGCCAAGGCGCCTCCCGCGGCGGGATGGCCTGAGAGAATCGCGAGCCCTGCGGATCAGGTCAAGCGGAGTCGACTCACGCGGCGCGCATCCGGGCGATGCGCCGCGCGAGGTGCGGGTCGCTGCCCGCGTCGAGGCCCGCCAGGTACTCCTCGAGCGATCGCCCGCGCTGGGCGAGGTGCGCCGCGAGGTAGGGCGAGAGCGCCTTCCACCGGAGAGCCCAGCCTACCTCGGCGCTCATCGAGCCGTGGTGTGGCCGGTCGACGAGCAGCGCGCCGAGCCGGAGGCCGAGCTCCGGGTCGCCGAGCTCCTCGAGCTGGCGCCCGAGGACGGCGAGCGCGCCGGCGGCCGGCGAGGTCGCGGGCGGCGCCTTCCAGGTGTCGCGCACGGCGCGCGCGAACGCGGCGGCGTCGAGCTCCGAGAGCAGCTCGATCGCGCGGACGAGCGGCAGCCGATCGGCCGCGCTCGGCGCGACGACGCGGGCCATGAGCGTGTCCAGCGCGGCCGACAGCGCCGCGTCGGTCGCGGGGTCGACCCCGCCGAGCGGCTCGAGCGCGCGGCGGGCGCGGCGGACGGCGCGCCCGAGGGCCCAGCTGCGCCGGCCGCGCGCGGCCGCGAGCGCGGAGAGCGCGTGGACGGCGGCCCTCCGCTGCGCCTCGGTGGCCTGGCCGGGCCGCACGCGCGGCGGCAGATCGAGCTTCGCCGGCGGCGGGGCGGTCTTGTCGCCGCTGGCCGGGGCGCTGCCGGCGGGCGCGCCGCCCGCGGGGGCGGCGACCTCCTGGTAACCCTCGCGGAGCTTCTCCGCGATCTTCTTCTCGCACTCGCGCGCCGCGGCCTCCGCGGTGGGGAACGCCTTCTCCTTGCGCTGCCCCGCGGTGCCCAGCCGGCCGTAGACGACGACGAACGTCGTGTCGTCCACGTCGGCCATCCAGAACTTGGCGCTCGTCCCCTGCACGAACTCGAACCGGCGCATGGAGGCGAAGCTATCACGCCCTCACGCGCTCGTGGGCCCCCGCGCCCGGAGGCGCGGGCGCGACGTCGAACTCGATGTCTCCGTCGGCCAGCGTGAAGGTGGCATAGGCGAAGTCCCTGGTGGGGAAGTGCCATAGCGCCGTCCCCCCGCGCGCCACCGGCCTGCCATCCACGATCATCCACCCCGCGACGGGCGTCGACCAGCGCGCCTGCACCATGTCCCCTGGAGGGTCGGGGTCATTCACGTAGCGGTCGGTCGTGCTGAAGTCGGTGACGGCGCCGCGCTCGTCGACGAACACGCGCGCCGTGACGGTCCTCCCGTGATCGGTGAGCGCCACGTCGAAGGAGCCGTCGTCGACCGCCGTCCACGTCGTCTCGGGGCCGAGCACCATCGACGGCGCGAACAGGATGGCGTCGTTCAAATAGGTGACGAGCTCGCCGGTGTCGATCTTGGCGCTGGCCTCGTCGACCACGCTGATGGTGTCGAGCATGCGCCCGAGCATCCGGCCCTCGCCGCGCACGTATGTGTCGCGCACGAGCAGCGGCATGAGGCCGTAGCGCAGCCGCATGTGGAAGATGCGCGCGATCCCGAGCCGCGTATCGTACTGCCACGCCTCGCACGCCTTCCACGGCTGGTCCGGCCGCGCGCGGAACACGCCGGTCCACCGCGCGCGGAACGACCACACGCGCGGCCGGCCGACGACCCTCATGAAGCGCAGGTAGCGCTGCGCCGTCGCGGGGAGCGCGGCGAGCTCGGCCTCGGTGACGCGCGCGCGCGGCCCCGGATCGCCCGCGAGGCCGGCTTCTGCGACCTCGCGGAGGAACTTCGCGCGCATGCTGCGCGAAGGCGCAAGGCCTGCGGTCGATGGGCTGCTGGACGTACGTTCGTTTTCCACGGGAGGGCCTCCTCGGGGAGGCGTCCGAGCAGGACCCGTGCCGGTCGCGAGGCCGCGCGGTCGCCCCACAGAGGGGTCGCCCGGGCGCCTCAGGACGGCGGCGGAGAGGCCGGCCGTCGCACCAGCACGAACGGCGCGACCACGAGCGACAGGAACCGCAGATCGAGCTGGAGCGGCCAGCGCGCGAGATCTTCGGCCGTGGGCTTGGTCAGCTTGCCGGCGGCGATCCAGGCCTGGACCTTGGCGGCGTCGTTCGCGGCGACGGCCTCGCCGACGTCCAGGAGGTCGAGGTCGGCCGCGACGAGGATGACACCGTCGCGGGCCGCGTGGGCGCGGAGATCGGTCCAGAAGACCTCCCCGAGCGTCTTGGCGAGCTGTTCGCGCATGGGGGGCAGCATAGAGCCCCGGCGGCGGCCGCCAAGCCGGCAAGGCGCCGCGGCCGGCGGGGCGCCTCGCGGGCGCCGCGCCGCGGAGGGGGCGGCTCGCGGGCAGGGGAAGGGACGGCGACGCGCCCGCCGCGGCGCGCGCGCTCCGCGCTGGGCAGCGCAGCGCCGGCGGCCGCGACCGGGCTCTCCTCGAGGGCTACCAGCCCATGTTGTGGTGAATCCAGCAGTCGATCTGCTCCCAGCCGATCGGCGTGCCGCGGTGGCCGTTGAGGATGTGGCCCGTGTCGGGGACGATCGCCTTCGTCACGCGCGCGGCGCTCGTGTAGAGCGCCGCGTCGGAGTCCACGTACGACGCCGGCTGCAGCTCGTCCGTCTCCCCGAACTGGATGAGCACCGGGCTCGTCACGCCGTGGATGCCGGAGAGCGAGGGGTCCTCGGAGACGGCGAGGAGGCTCAGGAACTGCCCGCGCGTGTACGTGTCGGCGATGTTGGCGTTGTCGAAGGCGATCAGCGCGGGGTCCGCGTTCGCCGCGTCGTAGAAGATGTCGGAGCGGATCTCCGGCGGGATCGCGATATAGGGCGTCTGCAGCAGCGCGGAGATCGCCTCCGGGGAGACGGGGATCGGGTGCGGCGTGAACGTGAGGCCGGTGTTCACGAGGACGTCCGCGTCGTTGTACGTGCTCTGAACGTACGTGCTGATGATGGCGCCGTTCGAGTGGCCGACGAGCGCGATGCGATTGAAGGGCGTCTTGAAGACCCCGCCGCGGGTGCGCATCTCGGTGAGGACCTGATGCACGCTCTCGGCCGTCTCGGCCAGGTCGAGGAAGTCGCCGTCCGGCCGGCTGCTCTCCCCGGCCCCGAGCATGTCGAGCGCCAGGACGGCGTATCCCTCCTTGGCCATGTGCCGGGCATAGGAATAGTCGCGTCCGCCGATCGACGGGATGTCCCAGTACTCGTGCGTGTAGGTGAGCCCGTGGACGAGCACCTGAAGCGGGCGATACTTGTAGTGGTCGCGATAGTAGAGGTAGCCCACGACCTCGTACGTGTTGCCGTCGGAGAGGGTCACCGGGAACACCAGGCGCTCGACCTTGGTGTGCCGGCTCGACGACGACGCCTCGGCCTGGCCCGCGGGGACAGAGGTGGCCGCGAGCGCCGCCGAGAAGAGAACCGTGCTGAGTGTGCGGGAATACAAATTCATCGATCGACCCTCATGGTTGCGGAAGGTGATGGGAGGTGAGGCAACGTCTCTCGCGGTGCGATGTCCCGTGGTCTCTCAGCTCCAACTCCACCTCGCAAGGCTCGCAAACACCGGACCATAAAACGTCTGATCCACCAAGATAGCTCACGAGCCCTGCTCGCGCTGCCCTCAAACACATTTCTTAATGAGTTTCGTCTCGGGGGCGACGTCCGTGTGAACCGCTGGACCCGGCGGTACCGTGGCGCGGCGCAGACGCCGCACGGGTCGTTGCGTTGATCGTTGCGTTGGTCGTGCGTCGATCATTGCGTTTTGCCGCAATGATTTGCGTCCGCGGACGGCGCGGATGCCCATTCCCTGCAGATGTCGGAGCCCACGTCCCCGTTTCGGTTGCTGTACTGGCGATAATTTTACTGCTATGCTTCAAGGTTTTTCGCCATCCGTCGTGGCCAGCCGCCGCCGTCACCGCGTGATTCCGGGGTGATGCGCTGGTATGCGATTTTCGCGGCCGTACTGCACTCCGTCGCCTCGCCCTTCGGTGACCCAGCCCGAACGGGCGATTCCGGGGAGCCTCGACCTCGACGCGGGCGCTCCGCGGAAGCGCGCCGCGCAGCCGCGTGGCCGCGCTCCCGCGCAGCCGCGTAGGGGGCAAGGTCGATGCCGCTCAGAAGCTCGCTTCGACGCCGAGGCTCGGGATGACGATGGGCCCGAGCTCCTCCGGCTCGCAGCCGCGCAGGAGCGAGCACTCGTATTGCAGCGTCTCTTTGCCGGCCGTCGCGTTGAGCGCCTCGACCGTGAGCGAGATGGTTCGTCCCTCCCTGAGCACCCACCGCTTCTCGAGCCGTAGATCCAGCCGGAAGAACGCCGGCAGCCGCTCTGGCAGGTTCAGCCCTCGTACGTACCGAGCGATCTGCGCGCGCAGCCGCTCGCGCCGGCGGATGTCTTCCTCGGTGTCGGGGCGATCCTCACCGTCCTCGGGTCGCTGCCCGTTCAGGGCGTCGTTCCCCCAGAGATCGTAGTCGAGCGTCATCGGAAGGCCGCTGTAGAACACCGCCCGGCCCCCGAGCTTCCAGCCGCGGCCCAGATCGACCGCGGCGGCCGCGTTGAGCACGTGCCGGCGGTCGAAGGCCGAGTCGAACGTCTCGCGGCCGACGTGGCGGACCGAGCGCGAGAGCGTGTAGGACACGAACCCGCCGACCCGCTTCGACAGGCTGCGATGCGCGTGGATCTCCAGCCCATGGGTGCTGCCGGTGCCGCGCAGCTCCGCCCGCTGCGCGAGGCCGATGTCGGTGCCGGGCAGCCGGTTGCCGAGGGCGTCGCTGAGGTCGAAGAACCCGCTCCGGAACGCGGTGTCGTCGCCTTGATCCCCTCGGGGAGCCGGAGCTCGACGCCGGCGCTCGCGAGCAGCCCGGTCTGCACGCCGCCCCGCAGGCCGCCGATCTGGAGGCCCGGCACGGCGCCGAGGAAGCTCGGCGGCTGGTGGGTCACGCCGAAGGCGCTCAGCAGGGCGACGCTCCGCGTGGCCTGCAGCCGCGTGGCGAGGCGCGGATCCACCGTCGCCGCGGTCTCGCCGCCCGAGGAGAAGAAGTCGCCGCGCATGCCCGGCACGATCTCGAGCCCGGGCACGGGGCGCACGACGACGTCGGCCCAGAGCCCGGCGGCGAGGTCCTCCCGGGTCGTGAACAGGCGCGCGAGCGCCCGGTCGTTCCGGCTCGGGAAATCGCCGTCGTTCTCGCGGATGTCGATGTCGAAGCGCTCGAGCTGCGCGTCGGCGCCGGCGCGCACGGTGAGGTGCTCCGAGGCGGGCGCGGACAGCTCCACGCGCGCGCCGAGGAGGCGCGTGCTCCCGGCCCGCTCCCCGTCCTGGTTCGAGCTCTGCTCGTAGCCGAGCGTGACGGCGTGCCGCAGGCGGCCGCCCCGGCGGAAGAACCGGTCGTAGCGCAGGTCGAGCCGGTGGAAGTCGCCGGCGAGCACCACGTCGGTCTCCCCGTCGTCCTCGATCTCGGCGAGGTAGTCGTGCGACCCGAAGGCGAAGAGCCCGACCCGATCGTACGGCGACAAATCGTAGGTGGCGCGCACCTGGTAGTCCCAGTACCCGAGCTCCACGCCGGGCGAGAAGAGCGAGAGGAGCGCGCCCGGGTAGGCGTAGCGGCCGCCGACGAGCGCGGTGCCGCGGCCGTCTGCCCAGGGCGCCTCGACGAGGACGCCGGCGTCGAACAGCCGGACGTTGGCCTCGCCGTGGAACAGGCGCGACGGCTCCCTCGTCTCGCCGGCGATGACGCCGCCCGTGTAGCGCCCGAAGCGCGCCGGGAAGCCGCCGGGGTAGAGATCGACCCGCTCGACGAGCGCCGGGTGGATCACGCTGGGGCCGAGCGCGACGTGGTAGAGCAGCGGGACGCGCACGCCGTCGACGAAGTAGCCGACGTTGCCGGGCGGCGCGCCGCGCACGAAGAAATACGGCACGCCGGAGGCGATGGGCGTCACCCCGGGCATCGCCTCGACCGCGCGGAACGGGTCGCCGAACGCGCCCGGCATCTGGCGCACCTCCTCGCGGGTCATCGAGGTCGTCATCGGCGCCGCGCGCTCGCCCACGACCACGACGTCGATGGCCTGCGGCGGCGGAGGCGGCGGGGGCGGCGCGGGGCTCGCCAGGGGCAACAGCGGCCCCGCGGCGGCCGGCGGAGGCTCGGCCGGCGCGGCCGGGCGAGGGTCGCGGAACGCCACGCGGAACAGGATGCGCGCGCCGATGGGCTGCCCGCCGCGGCGCGCGGGCTCGAACCGCCACGACGGCGCCGCGCGCGCGGCTGCGCTCGCGAACGGCTCCGTGCCCTCCACCGCCTCGGCCTCGCTGACCGTTCCGTCGGCGCGCACGGTGATGCGGAGCACCACGGCCGCGTCGCCCGCCTCGCCGGGCGGATAGGGCGGCTCCGTAGGGCCGCGCGGAGACGGCATCACCACATCGGCGGGCGCCTGTTCAGCGGACTGCGCCGCCGCCTTGGCCGCGCCCAGCGCGGCGAGGGCGCCCAGCGCCGCAACGGCCGCGCTCGCGCAACGCCGGCGACGCGCGAGAGCGGCCTCATCACGCCACATCACGCTACCTCGCCTCTTTGCGCGATGCGTCGGTGTGCTCGGTTGCTCGCCCTTGCGGAAATCGTTGGAAGCACTCATGAAACAGGCATACGGAGTCGCTGCAAAATGATAGGTTGAGCCCCGTTGCAACTCGGTATGAGGTGCTGGGTCTCATCGCCCAAGGAGGGCTATGGTACTCTCTTCCTGCAAGCGAACCATTCCATTCCTCGCCCTACCTCTGGTCACTGCTGCCTGCATCGGAGCGGAGGTCGACGCGCGGGACGGGCTCGCTGTCGACGAGCTGGACGAGCTCGTCGGAGAGGCCGAGAGCGCGCTCGAGAACGGAAACGGCATGCTCGCCAACGCGCTGAGCCCGAACGCGCTGAGCCCGAACGCGCTGAGCCCGAACGCGCTGAGTCCGAACGCGCTGAGCCCGAACGCGCTGAGCCCGAACGCGCTCTCGGCCATCCGGGACACCGGGACGAACGGGACGCTGTCGCGTTCTCTCCTTCGCTACGTCGTGAGCTGCGCGCTGACGCCGGACCAGACGTTCTCGTTCTCGTGGACCGACAGCGGCGGGGTCGTCCACCAGGAGACGTACCGCGGCGATCTCGGGTTCGCGCCGTGGTGGGCATACCAGGCGCTGTCCGACGACTATCAGAAGGAGTGGGTCACCGCCTGCCTCGCCTCGAGGACGAACTGGTACGGCGTCTCGGTGGTGATCTCCTCGCGGGGCCCTCACAGCAAGACGAGCTCGACGCCCACCGAGCGCCAGCAGTACTCGATGAGAGAGGGCGCGTTCTGGGGGAACCTGTTCAGCCCGACGCCCTATGTGCAAGCCTGCTACTCGTCAACCGGGGTCACCCGCGCGCGGCAGCTGCAGCGGGACTGCGCGGCCGGTCACCTCGCGGGCGGGAGCGCTGTCCAGCAATGCGGCGCGATCAACATCGTCGGCGCGTGCGACTCCATCTGTGCCGTGGCGCCTCCGCCCACCGACGGGACCACCCCCAGCAACCACTTCAATAGCTGTACCATCGGCGGCAACCCCAGGTACAACGTGCTCACGACATTCCTCACGCCGTAGTCCCGGTCCCTCCAGGGCGAAGGGCCGGGCGTGGACCCGCACGCGCCACGCGCGGAGCGTGTCCGCAGGAGGCGATGCGGTCCGGAGCCTTCGGGGCGAGGGGCCAGCTCGCGGCAGGAGCGGGGGCTGAGGCCGTTTCCGGGTGGACGACCCCCTCGGCTCTCCCGTAGATAAGCTCACGGCGGCGACGTGGGTTCGAAGAGGAAGCAAAGCAAGAGGCCCTGGAGTTCGCGGGCGCTCGTCGCGCTCGCCGTCGCCGGGCTCAGCGCGGCGGGGGTCAAGTGCGGCCTGGAGCGCGGGCTCGAGGAGCTCGGCCTGGGCCGCGGCGAGGACCGGCCCTCCCGGCCGTCGCCGTCGTCCGGCCGATCCAGCAGCCCCTCGCCGCCGAAGGGCGCTCCGACGAAGGGCGCGCCCTCGCCGCGCCCGCCGGCGCAGAGCGTCCACCTCGAGCTCGGCGTGCCGGCCCGCACCGGGGCGCAGGCCGCCCGGGCCGAGGCCGCGGCGTCCGACGATCACCTGATGATCAAGCCCCAGTACGCCCTCTCCTACAACCGCTCCAGGAACGTGGCGAACTGGGTCAGCTGGCGGCTCGACGCGGCGTCGTTCGGCGACGCGCCACGCCACCGGGGCAAGTTCCTCGCCGACGCGGCGCTGCCGGACGGCTGGTACCGCGTGCAGCACGACGACTACACCGGCTCCGGCTTCGATCGCGGCCACATGGTCCGCTCCGAGGAGCGGACGCGGACGCCCGACGACAACAAGGCGACGTTCCTCCTCACGAACATCCTGCCGCAGCGGCACGACCTCAACGCCGGCCCGTGGCTCCGGCTCGAGGAGGCGTGCCAGGAGCTCGCGCAGAAGCAGCGGCGGGCGCTGTTCGTGATCGCCGGCGGCCTCTTCGACGGGCGCGCGCGCCCGGACACCATCGGCAAGGGCGTCGCCGTGCCGGACGCGTTCTTCAAGGTCGCCGTGGTCCTCGAGCCGGGGCAAGGGCCGGACGACATCGGGCCGGCGACGCGCGTCATCGCGGCGGTGATGCCGAACGAGGCGGGGATCCTGGACCAGGGCTGGGGGCAGTACCGCACGACGGTGGACGAGATCGAGCGGCGCGCGGGCTACGACCTCCTGACCGCCCTGCCCGAGGCGGTGCAGCGCGCGCTCGAGGCGCGCACCGACGACGGGCCCGAAGGCGGCCGCTGAGCGGCGCGCCCTCCGTCGATCACGTCTCGACGACCCTGGTCTTGAGCCCGAGCCACGCGCCCGACGGGTGGCGGCCGACGACGTAGGCGTCGATGTCCACGCGCCCCACGCGGTAGACGCGGAGATCGGCCAGGTGGCGCTCGAGGAGATCGGCGAGCTGCTGGTACCGCCCGGCGTCGGCCTGCGCCGCCTCGCCGGCCTCGGCGGGCGGATCGAGGACGGGCGCGAAGAAGTCGTCGAGGGTCGTGACCTCGACCGGCGTCTCGGCGGCGAGGCCCTCGGCCGCGCGCAGCGCGGCCGGCGACGACGCGTCCCCGCGCGACCGGAACGGCTCCAGCGGGTGATCGGACTCGCTGGGGAACAGCAGGTGCTGCGCGGCCTCCCCCAGGGAGGCGAGGAGCTCTTCGGGCGACGCTGAATCGGCCTGCATGCGGATCTCCGGAGGGGCGGCGCGGCGAGGGCGGGCTCGCCGCGGGGGCTATTCTACCGTGAAGCCGAAGGCGTACGGCGCCTGCATCGGCACGCCGTCCACGCCGAGCGCGCTCCTCACGTCGGAGACCACCACCTCGTAGGCGCCCGGCGCGAGCGGCTCGGCCGGCGTGAAGACCAGGCGGCCCGGCGCGGCCTCGACCACCGCGCCCGCGACCGGCTCGCCGTCGCGCGCCACCTGCACCGAGCCCTCGTAGCCGCCCGCGCCCTGCGGATCGATGTCGTGCGCGAAGCCGACCTCGATCGCGGGCGCCGCCGCGACGACGTCGCCGTCCGCGGGCGCCGTGCCGGACACGAGCGGATCCCGCCAGGAGCGGACCCCCTTGTCGACGTCGGGGAGCGCGCCGTCGTCCCACGCCGTGGAGGTGTTGTCGACGACCTGGGGGCCGCCGCCGAGCGGGATCGACACGGCGCGGTTCGTGACCCCGGTGATGCGCCCCCACCACTCCACGCGATCCCAGGTGCCGCGCGCGTACTTGTACTGGAGCTCGGTCCCCTCGGGGATCTCGACCGTGGTCTCCCAGATCCCGCCGCCCACGCGCGTCATCGGTACCAGCCCCGGGTTCCACGGGCCGAGCGCGCCGATGCTGCCGGGCACGTAGATCGTGTCCAGAGCGGGCGTCTCCGGCGGGGCCCAGACGCGGAACGTGACGGCCACCGGGCGGGGCGTCGCCGCCTGCACGATCTCGTTCGACGCCGGCGACTCGCTGCCGTCCGCGTGCACGGCGCGGACGATGTAGAAGTAGGTCTGGTCGGCGGTCAGCCCTGCGTCCGTGAACGTCGTGAGCGCGCCGTCCACCTCGGCGTGCGGGGTGTCGCCGTAGAGCCCGCCGGGGAGGTGCCGGTAGACGCGGTACGCGACCGCCCCGGGCACGGCCCCCCAGGCCAGGTCGATCGAGGCGGCGCTCGCGCCCGTGACGCGCAGGTCTCCCGGCGCCGGGGGCGCCTCGTCCCGCGGGATCACCGTCACGGTCACGGGCGCGGCGTCGCCCACGGCCACGCTGACCGGCCCGCGCCCGGAGAGCCGGATCTCGAACGCGACCGTCGCCGTCGCGTCGGCGTTGATCCGCACGAAGCGCGCGTCGACCGGCGCGCCGCCCACGATGAGGCCGACCGTGTCGCCGCCGACGAGGTTGCCCAGGTTGGTCACCTCGGCGGTCACCGCGACGACGTCGCCCTCCACGGCCACGGCCGGCAGGGCCACGTCCTCGACCACGTAGCGCGGCTCCCGGTAATCCTCGAGGCTCGCCGTGTCCTCGGCGGTCGCCGGGCGGAGGCGGACCGCCTGGCCGCCGCCGGCCTCCATGGCCGCGACCAGCGTGTCGGCGGGCCTGACCAGGAACCGGCTCCGGGCGACCAGGGCCGGGCGCGCGTCGTAGTCGGCCTCGGCGTCGTCCGTGTACGTCTCGGCGACGAACGTCCCCTCACCGAGGAAGTCGAGCGGGATCCGGAGCGCGCGGGGGGTGCTGTCCGTGCCGCTCCCGAGGTACCAGTCGCCCCCGCTCCGGCGCGCGACGGTCGTGTGCTCGCCGATCGCGGCGTTCAGCACGCGGGTCTCGTCCCAGGTCACCGGGACCTGCTCGATGAAGGCGAACTCGGGCTGCCCCTCGTAGTGCTCGGGGACGTCGGTCACCATCTGGAGCCCGCTGAGCAGGATGACGTAGAGGGCGAGCTGGTGCGCGCGCGTCGTGTGCACCCGGGCGGGCGGGTTCCCGGCGAAGGGGCTCTCGGGGATCTTCTCCGGCGCCCAGAGGACGTCGAAGATGCCAGGGTTGTAGTCGACCGGGCCCCCGAGCATGCGGGTGAAGGGCACGGTCAGCGTGTGCGAGGCGGGGTTGCCGTCGCTCCAGGCCTCGTACTCCATGCCGCGCACCCCCTCGCGGGTCATGAAGTTGGGATACGTGCGCTCCTCCCCGGTCGGCTTGATGGGCTCGTGCGCGTCGACCATGATCTTGTGGTCCGCGGCGCGCCTCGCCACCTCGGCATAATGGTTCACCATCCGCTGGCTGTAGTGGTGATGGCCCGGGATGCTCCCGACGTATCCTGTCTTGACGGCGTGGATGCCGAGCGACTCGTAGAGCCCGAACGCCTCGTCCAGCTGGGCCTCGAAGCCGTCGACGTTGGCGCCGGTCTCCATGTGCGCGACGAAGCCGACCCCGCGCGCCGCCCCGTAGGCGACGACCTCCTCGAGGTCGAAGCGGTCGTTCGACGCGGTGTAATCCATGTCGGTCCAGCTGCCGTCCCAGCCCCGGTTCCAGCCCTCGGCGAGGACGTACGGGATGCCGTGGTCGCCCGCGAAGTCCATGTAGCGCTGCGTGTTCTCGGTCGTGGCGGCGACGTGCTCGCCCGGCTCCCAGGTCGACAGGCCTTTGTGGATCTCCCACCAGACGCCCATGTACTTGCCTGGCCGCAACCACGACAGGTCGCCGTCGCAGATGGCGCACGGATCGTTGAGGTTGAGGATCAGGTGCGACTCCAGGAGGCGCCCGGCGCCGGTGCCGATGGTCAGGGTGCGCCACGGCGTCTCGAAGGGCAGCGTGATCCGCGCCTTGACGGCGGAGCTCTCCGCGCCGCTCTGCGCCGGCACGAGCGCGCTCCGGAACGCGTGGGGCGCGCCCGGCAGCGCCTCCAGGGTCATGGCGGCGTAGTCGTCGAGATCGGCCTCGTGCAAGGCCACGTAGAGGTCCTCCGCCAGCTGGACCGTCAACGGCGTATTGGCGTTCTCGACGGCGCTGAGCGCGCCGCGGTTGTACAGCGACTCGTCGCCCTCGAAGTCCGCGCGCGTCCACCAGGCGGTGCCGTCCGAGGCGAAGCGAAACTCGGTGTCCTCGGAGGTGACGGCGAGCTCGCCGAGGCCCTCCTGCGCGGGGATGACGTACCGGAGGCCCAGCCCGTCGTCGAAGACGCGGAACACGACGTCGAGGCGCATCTCCGGCGCGCTCGACGCCAGGTGGACCGTGAGCTCGTTGTAATGCTCACGAACCTCGGACGCGGCGCCCCACACCGGATTCCATGTCGAGTCCACGGTCCGCCGATCGGCGCCGGTGACGCGCGCGCCGCGGCCGAGCGGCCCGAACTCGCCGAGGGCGAGGCCGAGCGCGGAGTCGGCGAGGATGGCCCTGCCCGCGCGCTCGACCGAATAGACGGGGACTCCGCCCTGAACGTCGAACGTGACGACGATCTCGCCGCCGGGAGACGTGACCCGATGCTCGTCGCCCGGCTCGCCGCCGCCCTCGCCACCGAGGCCGCCGCTGCCACCGAGACCGCCGCTGCCACCGAGGCCGCCGCTGCCGCCGAGGCCACCGCTGCCGCCGAGGCCGCCTGCGCCGCCCGAGCCGCCGCTGCCGCCGAGACCACCGCTGCCACCGAGGCCGCCTTCGCCGCCCCGGCCGCCGCTGCCCGCCTGGCCGCCGCCACTGCCACCCTCGCCGCCAAGGCCGCCGCGGCCTCCCTGACCGCCGCCAAAGCCACCATCGCCGCCCTGGCCGCCTCCGCCGGCGCTCTGTCCGCCTCCGGTGCCGCTGGGTTGATTGTGCTCGTCATCACCACAGCCGGCCGCCAGGGGGACGAGCGACGCAACCAGGCCGAGCCAGGCGACCCGAGTGCGAATCCTTTTCGCGATCGTTGCGCATTCGATGGTCATGGGCGTGCGTCCGGCATGGCCCACCTCCCCGGCGGCGTCAATCGCGAGCCGTCCCCTGAGTCGATGGTAACTTGTTGAAATGAAAAGATTTTTATCGGCAAGGGATCGGGCGGTGGCCACGAGCGCCGGTTGCGCTTGACATCTCAGGAAGGTTTCGAAGCCGCTTCGTCCCTCGCCGTCGCCGCGGTGACGCAACGCTCCTCGTCCGCGCGCTGCCGCACGGGAGAATCCGCTTGCTCCCGGGGCTTCGGCGATGGTACCGGGACGCGCCCGCCCTGGGGATCCGATCCACCCTTCCGCTTTCCGCCCTCGCGTTGCATGCTCAGCGCAACCCGAGCAAGGAACAAGGATTCAAGGTGCCATGTCCAAGATGAAGCTCAAGCCCGGTGTGATCACTGGCTCCGCTCTTCAGGAGCTGTTCGAGTACATGAAGAGCGTCGAGTGCGCGCTGCCGGCCGTGAACGTGATCGGCTCGCACAGCACGGTCGCCGCGCTCCAGGCGGCGCGGGAGGCCAAGAGCCCCGTCATCATCCAGTTCTCGAACGGCGGCGCCCACTTCTTCGCCGGCAAGTTCCTGGACAACAAGGGCGAGAAGGCCGCCATCGCGGGCGCGGTCGCGGGCGCCCACTACGTGCGGAACCTGGCCGAGGCGTACGGCGTGCCGGTCGTCCTGCACACGGACCACGCCGCGAAGAAGCTCCTCCCGTGGGTCGACGGCATGCTCGAGCACGGCAAGAAGTTCTTCGAGAAGAACGGAGAGCCCCTGTTCTCCTCGCACATGCTCGACCTCTCCGAGGAGCCGCTCCACGAGAACCTCGAGATCTGCCAGAAGTACCTGCGGCAGATGGCCGCCATCAAGATGACCCTCGAGATCGAGCTCGGCGTCACGGGCGGCGAGGAGGACGGCGTCGACAACAGCGGCATCGACAACGCCAAGCTGTACACCCAGCCGGCCGAGGTCCTCGCGGCCTACGACGCGCTGAAGCCGATCGGCAACTTCACGGTCGCCGCGTCGTTCGGCAACACGCACGGCGTCTACAAGCCGGGCAACGTGCAGCTCCGGCCGCCCATCCTGAAGAACTCCCAGGACGCGATCCAGAAGGAGCGCAAGACGGGCGCGAAGCCTGTCGACTTCGTGTTCCACGGCGGCTCCGGCTCGTCGCCCGAGGAGATCCGCGAGGCGGTGTCCTACGGTGTCATCAAGATGAACATCGACACGGACACGCAGTGGGCCTTCACGCAGCCCATCAAGAAGTACATGGATGACAAGGGCGCCTACCTGAAGTCGCAGCTCGGCAACCCCGAGGGCGAGGACAAGCCCAACAAGAAGTACATCGACCCGCGCGGCTGGCTCCACCTCGGCGAGAAGGGCCTGGCCGCGCGCCTCGTCGAGGCGTTCAAGGACCTGAACTCGTTCGACAAGTTCGAGTTCTGATCCGCGGCGGCGAGGGGCCCCGCCCGCCCGGGCGGGGCCCGCGCCGCCCGGGCCGCCGGCGGATCGCCGGGCGAGCCCCGGCGAGGCGGGACTGCAACCGAGTCGCTCGTCGCGCGCCGACGTCGGCGCGACCTCGGCGTGCGCGTCGCGAGAGAGCGCTCGTTCCGGCGGCGCTGCCGGTCCTCTGCGGGCTTAGGAGGGCGACGGGTGCGCCTCGCGCAGCGAGCGGACGGGGCGTGACGCGGCGGTGTGGCGGCGGGGCAGCCGGGAGAGCGGCAGGCCGAAGAGGCCGAGGGCGGTGAGCTCGATCCCGAGCGCGGGGAGGAAGGACGACCCCGCGAGCTCGCTGGCGATCACCTGCACGAGGACGAGCGGGGCCGCGATCGAGACGAGCGCTGTCCGGTACGGGACGCCGTGCAGCAGCGCGAGCAGCACGCCGACGATCCCGGCGGTCAGGCACCCGTCGGCGCCGGGGAGCAGCGCCAGCGCGCTCGGGGTGCGCAGGGCCGCGCGGATCCAGAGGAGGGCGCCGCCCCCGAGGAGGAGGAGCGCGATCGGCAGATTGCCAGAGGAGCGGGTCGTGATCGTCTGGGTCTGGAAAGCCATGATCCCCGGCCGAGAGCACGCGATGTGCCCATGACGGCTCCCCGGCGAGGACGGCTGCCCGCGCGCGGGGAGATGCACGGATTGCGCGTCGGCGCATGCGGTGCGCGTCAGGGCGCCGGAGGGCGGGGCGGGTCGCCGGGGTCGCCCGCGTCGGCGCGCTCGCCGCTGCGCGCGGGATCGACCGGCGAGGGGCCGCTGCGCGCGGGATCGACCGGCGAGAGGCGGATGCCCAGGTTGAGGAGCTTCACGCAGTCCTGATCGCACGCGGGCTGCCCGCCGGGTAACCGCGAGCACCGCGCGACCTCGACGAGCTCCCCCGAGCGCGCGTCGGCGAGCATCCGGCACCGCACCGGGGTGCCGGTCCGCGGGCAGACGAGGGTGACGTCCGAGGCGCGGTGATGGCGCCGGGCGAGCAGGCGTCTCGTCGCGACGACCACCCCCCCAACGCCGCCGGCAGCCGCCAGCAGCTCGATCAGCCAGTCTGCTGCCATCGTGACCCCCTCCGAACGCTGCGTGTACGACGCAGCAAGCGGCACGCCATCGGGAGCGCCGGCGTGTGCGCCCAGGCGCGGCGAGCGGCGCTCGTCGCCGGTGCACGCCGTGCGCCCTCCAGCGCAGGGCGTGCGCCGCGGCGTGACGACCGAGCCGCTCGGCCCGCCGGCTGCGCACCCGCGGGTCGGAGGAGCGGCGCGGAGGGACGCGGGATCCGCGGCAGGGGGCGCGCTCGGACGACGGCCCGGACGGCTCGTCGCGCCCGTGCCGCGGCGCGCCCTCGCGCGGATCGTCGATTGCAAAACCCCTCTCATCGGCCGAGGGCCGCGGGAGGAGGTCACGATGACCCGTCGTCTGGATGCACCGGAGAAGCTGGCGTGGCTCGAAATCGAGGGGGGCGGCGTGGAGCCGCAACAGGTGCGCTGCCCGCGGCGAGAGGAGACGATCGACGTGCGGGCGTGCCTCGCGTGCGAGCGCTACGCGACGCTCGCGATCCATCCGAGCGGGAAGAAGATCTATGTCGTGTGCGAGCCGTCCGACGACGCGCCGGGCGAAGGCGCGTAGCGGCGCGAGGGGCCGACGCGCATCGAGGCGCGGCGCGGGCGCCGCAGATCGCGCATCTTCTCCAGCTCGAAGAACCCCGCGAACGCGATCCCGAGTAGCGGATAGGGGAACAGGATCGCCATGGTCAGCAGCACGCCGAGGTGGAAGAGCCACGCGGCGCCGCAGAAGACGACCGCGATGCGCCGGCTGAACAGCGCGAGCGGCGCGCCGAGCTCCATCGCCAGGCTCGCGAGCGCGAGCGGCGGGAACAGGAACCGGTAGCGGACCAGCGCGCCGCCGAGCGGGGAGTGCGTGTCGCCGAGCGCGAGCTTTCGCACGTTGTCGTAAGCGACGTAGTTGCGGAGGATGTCGCTGAACGCCCAGTCGAGGCCGCTGTTCCGGAGCTTGGTCACGCCCGCGATGAAGTACGAAGCCACCGTGATCGCGCAGAACAGCCGGATCGGCCAGCCATAGCGGCCGTCCGGCGCGGGCGGGGCGGCGCCCGCGCGCCGGGCGGCCCGCGCGTCGAGCGAGAGCGCGTCGGCCGACGCCCCGAGGCTCAGCGCGATGACGTGGAGCACGAGCAGGTTCTCGGTGTGGAACACCATGCCCCAGGAGTTCCGGTAGGTCAGGACCCAGAGCAGCAGCGCGCTGAAGAGCGGGCCGGCGACGCGGAACCGGTAGCCGGCCACGAAGGCCGCGCCCGCCGCGATCGCCGCGCCGATGAGGCCCCGCACCGCCCAGAGGGGGAGCGGCGCGGACAGCAGCGAGACCACGCCGATCGGCCTGAAGCTCTCCGGCGGCAGGTGGCCCACCCGCTGGAGGTGCACCGCGCGGGCGCAGAGGTACACGAGGGCGAAGGCGCCGACGAGGAGCCGCAAGAGCGCGAGCCGCTCGGCGGGCGCCTCGGCGAAGAAGCCGCGGTCGAGCCGGTCGAGGAGCCGCCTCATCGCGCGCCCACCTTGCAGGTCGCGTGGAGCTTCGAGTCGATCGGTGTCTCGTGCCCATCGAAGAACGCCACGGCGTCGAAGGTGTCGGTCCGGATCTCGACCGCGACGACGTCCGCGTAGCGATCGTCCTCCGCGACGCGCGCCGCGACGCCGCGGCACAGGGCGCGCGCCGCGCGGGCGCCCTGGCGGATGCTCTGCGCCAGCGTGGCCTTGGCCTGCAGCACCTCCTCGCTGCCCACGAGGCGCGGCGGGATCGGCCGCCGCTCGCCCCGGGAGTCCACGCCGACGGCGCGCTCCACCGTGGTGCGCGCGTCGTGGCGACCCCACGAGAACATCGGGTAGGTCGACAGCGGGAAGCTGTCGACCGGAGGCCGGCGGAACAGCGGGGCGAGCATGAGGAGCACGAGCCCCGCGGTCACGCCGTACGCGTAGCCCTTGCGCTCGCTCAGGCGAGGGCCGCCGCCTGGGCGGGCGCCGCCGCCCACGGCCGCGCCCGCCGCGGGGTCACCGGCCACGGCCGCGCCCGCCGCGTCCTGACCGCCGGCGCCCGCGCTCACAGCGGCCCCGCCGCCGGCGCGGTCCGCCCCGGCACGAGCCCCAGCATCCGGCCCCCGTGGCCGAGCGCGGCCCAGGCGTGCTGCACGTAGTCGATGCGGATCCGGGGAGACGCCATGCTCTCGCTGAAGCCCCCCTCGACGATCACGTCGCGGCTGCAGGCGAAGCACGTCGCCGGCGACCACTGCTGCCGCACCAGGAACCCGAGCACCCGCTCCATGAGCGCCCGCTCCCGCGCGAGATCCTCGCCGCGCGCCTCCTTCACCGCCATCGCCCCGGCCAGCGCCTCGCCGAACCCGGCCGTCGACGTGTTGTGCGGCGGCAGCACGTTGCCGAACCCATACCCGCCCACGAGATCGGGCGCCACGTCGCTGTCCTCGTCGAGCACGAGCCGCGACTTGAACGCCACGTAGTCGAGGCAGAACCGCTCGTAGTCGTCCCGGCGGTGGTGGGCGAGCGCCGCGCGCGCCGCGAGGCAGTGCCAGTTCTCTTCCATGTACACAAAATCGCTGGCGAAATGGTCCCAGTAGCGGTTCGCGTAGTAGTCCATGGCCCGGTCGACGGCGGCGCGCACCTCGGCCGCGGGCGGGAGCTCGGGCCGCGGGTCGCGGGCGGCGAGCGCCTCGAGCAGCGTGAGCGCGAGCACCGACTGGCCGCCCTCGTAGAGCTGCATCGGGCCCAGGATCGGCGCGACGCGCGCGAGGTCGAGCTGCGGCGCGAAGCCGCCGTCGTCCCGCTGCGTCGCGAGCACCATGCGGGCGAGCCGCCCGATGAGCGCGTCGTGCCCATCGCCGACGACGTCGCGGCACGAGAGGAACGCGACGAGGCTGAGCGCCGTGGGGTTGAGGTTCGCGACCATCCCGGGGGTGTCCGCGGGGTAGAAGAGCGCGCCGACGGCGCCGCCCTCGCCGCCCTTGCGCTCCAGCTTCGCGAGCAGCCCGAGCGAGCGCTGCACCACCTTCCTGAGCTCCGGCCGCCCCGGCGCGCCGCCCTCGCCGCCGCCGAGCTCGCACAGGGCGAGGGTGGTGCCGGCCTGGCGCGCGATCGAGAACCCGTCGAACGAGGCGCGCCCGGTGAACGGATCGACGATGTAGCGGAACATGCCGTCCTTCCGCTGCGCGCCGAGGATGTAGCGCTGGGCCGCGGCCGCCGCCCGCTGGGCGGTCGCCTCGGTGAGCGGCACCGACGGCTCGCCGATCCGGGAGAGGAGGTGGAGCGCGCCCTCGGCGTCGACCGCGTAGCTCAGCGTCTCGATCCGCGCGAGGCCGCGGCGCAGCGCGGCCTCGTCGGGGCCTCGGGGGCCGCGGCCGCCGGGCGGCTCGGGCTCGCCGAGGGCGCGGCGCAGGACGGCGAGGTCCACGCCGAAGCGGAAGTCGGGGACGCCGGCGAGCGGCGCGTTCGTGTTGAAGGCGTCGGTCGCGATGAGCTGCCACGGCATGAGGCACCGCTCCGCGAGGCAGAGGCCGTCGAGCCCGGGGCGGAGCGCGAGGCCGACGAGGCCCGGCCCCGGCGACGCGAGCGGCTGCACGGCCGAGACCACGTCGATCTTGAGGGGGCCGCGCAGCGCCTCGGCGAGCGCGCCGCGCAGCGCCGCCGCGAGGTCGTCGCCGGGCGCGGGCTGGAGGCAGCGGGTGACGGCGGCGGCGCGCTGGGGGTCCTCCGCGCGGGCGAGGTGGGTGACGACGAGGGTGGGCCGGCCGGGCTCCGGGGGCGCGGCGCACGTGGCGGGCGCCGTGGTCATGAGCGACGGCGCCTTGGCCGGCGGCGCGGGGAGCGCGTCGAAGGACGCGAGCGCCTCGCGCAGCGCCGCCCCGGTGCGCGACGGCGCGCCCCCCGGCACGGGCAGGACGTCGGCCTTGGCGACCCGGTGGCGGAAGAGCAGCGAGATCGCGGCGAGGAGCGCCAGCGCGGCGAGCGCGGCGAGCGCGGGCGTGGGCCGGCGCTCCGGGCGGAGCAGGCGGAGGCCGCCGGTCGAGGCGACGCCCCAGCAGGCGAACGGCAGCGTGAGGAGCGCGACGACCGCCCAGACCGCGAGCAGCGCCGCGGCGATGCCGGTGCCGAGGCCGCGGTTCAGCGAGGCGACGTAGACGGCCGAGGAGAGGAGCCCGTAGCTCAGGAAGGCGAGGTAGCCGAGCGAGGCGAACGACGTCGCGCGGAAGGCGCGCGGCGCGAGGGGGTGGGGGAGGAGCGAGAGCGCGGCGGTGGCGGCGTGGAGCAGCGCGAGCGCGGCGGTGGCCACGGCGAAGAGCGTCCACGGCCGGAAGGGGAGGGAGAGCGCGGCCCACGCGAAGACGGGGGCGTGGAGGGCGCTGAGGAGCCCGACGGCCCAGCGGCGGGGCGTGGAGGGCGCGAGGGCGGCGGGGGCGAGGGTGGCGGGCGCGGGGGCGGCGCCGCGGTCGGCGGGCGCGGGGGCGGCGCCGCGGTCGGCGGGCGCGGCCGGGGGGGAGTCCGCGAGGGGGGCGGCCGCCATCGGGGGGGACGGCGGAGCGCTGTCGCGGAGCGGCTCCGAGGGCGCGGAGGGGTCGGTGTCGGGCGCCTGCATGGTGCGGCGACGCTTATCACGACGTCCGGCGCGCACGATCGCCGCCGTGGATCGACGGCGGCGCAGGGGGGCGCCGGCTCAGCCGAACGCCTCGGCGACGACGCGGGCGACGTCGGCGTGCGCGGCGTTCCGCGCGTCGGCGCTCGCCGACGGCGCGTCGACGAAGCTCGCGATCACGATCGGAGCGCGCGACGGGGGCCACGCGACCGCGACGTCGTTCGCGATGCCGTTGCCGGTCCCGGTCTTGTCGCCGACGACCCAGTCCTTCGGCAGGCCCGCCCGGAGGCGGGCGAGGCCGGTGGTCGCCCGGACCATCCACGAGGCGAGGCGCTCGCGCGACGCCCGCTGGAGCGCGCGATCGCCGACCAGGATGGCTCGAAGCGTATCGGTCATGGCGTCGGGGGTCGTCGTGTCGCGGAGATCGCCGGCCACGTTCTCGTTGAGGGCCGGCTCGTTGCGATCGAGGCGCGTCACCTCGTCGCCGAGGCCGCGGAGGTAGGCGGTGAGGCCGGCGGGGCCGCCGATCTGCGCGAGGAGCAGATTGGCGGCCGTGTTGTCGCTGATCTCGACGATGGCGGCGCAGAGCTCCTCGACGGTCAGGCTGCCCTGCGCGAGGTGGGCGCGCGTCACCGGCGCGTGCTCGAGCAGATCGGACTCACGGTAGGTGACGCGGTGATCCAGCTTGAGCTGGCCCTGGTCGGCGCGCGCGAGGACGCACGCCGCGAGGAGCGCCTTGAAGGTGGAGCACATCGCGAAGCGCTCGGCGGCGCGGTGACCGACGCGCGCGCCGGTCGCCGTGTCGAGGGCGGCCACGCCGATGCGGCCGCCGACCTGCGCCTCGATGCGCGCGAGGGCCGGCGCGGCCTGCGCGCCCGGCCCGGGCGAGGCCGCTGGTGAAGCGGCGGCCTGCGCGCTCGCGGCCGCCGGGGGCGTGGTCGCTGGGGCCCCGCTCGAGGTCTGGGCGCCGGCCGGTTGCGGCTGCTGTGCTCCTGCGCAGCCGAGGAGAAGGACGGAGGCGGCTCCACCGAGAAAGCCGCGGCGTGAGGATCGAGGGTGGTCTTGCATGCGGGCTGCCGTACGCCCGCGGAGCGAATCTCATTCCCGAGCGGAGAGGAAGAGGTCCGGCATCCCGGGCACTCCTCAAGATCGACCCATGAACGCCTCGGCGGGCTCTCCCAACCATGCGCGCGCCAGCGCCACGGTGCGGGTGTTCTCCGGAACGTTCTCGAGGAAGCTCTTCTTGTAACTGGGGTCAGCGATCTTGTGGACGATCGCGAGCAGGTGCGCTCGAGCCGTGGCAATGGCGGCGCGCGCGGCTCCTCGATCCCCCGTGGCGTGGAGGGCCTCCGCGTGGGCGAGGCGCACGAAGGCGCCACGGAACATTCCGCATGCACCGCCCATGTCCTCGACGCGAGCGAGCGCTTCTTCCGCAGCAGCGAGGGCTTCGGCGGCGCGACCTTGGGAGCGCCGGAGGGCCGAGAGCGTCCCCAGCGCGCCGGGATAGTCCATCGGAGACGCCTCCGCCAGGAGCTGCAGCGCCGCCGTGATCTCACGCTCGGCGCCCTCGAGGTCCCCGGCGCGGCGGCTCACCTCCGCGAGGGCCCAGCGGCCTCGACCCTCGTCGAGGGGGACGCGGTGCTCGTACCCGAAATCGCGGAGCTCCACGGCAGGCTGGCGGGCCTCGTCGTGCGCGCCGCGGTCGGCGCGCAGCCACGCCAGGCCGAAGCGACGAAACGCGCTGAATACGGCCAGGCCTGTGTCGACGAACGGCGCCAGCCCCGAGAGGACCTGCTCGGCGGCGAGCGGCGCGCCGAGGTGCCATAGGCACATTCCTTTCGCCAGGTGGGCGATGCCGATGTCGGACTCGTGATTGGCCGATTGAGCGCGAGCGAGATCCATGGCGCGATTTGCGTCGTCGAGCCCTCGCCACGGTTCTCCTGCTATGCAGGCGCTCCTGATCGAGGACATGACGGTCCACACGAGAGACGCGAGCGGCTCCTGACGGTCGAGGGCGTTGATGCCGGCGTCGAGCCGTTCCATGGCCTCGTCCGCCCTTTGAACTCTCCCGAGGACGTCGAGCCCGCTGACGGCCGCGACGATCGCCAGCGCGTGAAGACGCGCGGCGCCGGGGGCGGGGGTCGTCTCTTGAAGCAGCTGGATCGTGGCCATGTACTCATCGATCCGTCGCGCCGCGAACGCGCTGGCCAGCATCGCCATCGCCCCCCGCGACCAGGAAGAGGAGCCGCGCGGCGAGATCCTCATCACCTCTTCGGCGTACGCCGCTGCGTCGCCCAGTGTCTGCGGACACCAGACGAGCGCCTCGCAGAGGATGCCGAGCAGCGCGCTCCGCAGCTCCTCGGAGCCTCCACAGGCGAGCCCCTGGCGAGCGCGGACGGCCGCGGCGGCCACGTCGCCGCTCCGGTGCGCCTGGTCCGCGGCGCGAAGGTAGAAGTCTGCTGCCCGGGCGCGATCCCCGCCGCGCTCGAAGTGTCCAGCCAGCAGCATGGGATCTGTCTCCCCGCGCTGCTCGAGCCACGCGCCCGCGATCCGATGTCCGAGCGCCATGTCCGCCTCGGTCAGCATCGCATACGCGCCTTCCCGGAGGAGCGCGTGCCGGAACGCGAACTCTCGCTCTCCCGGGAAACGGCTCTCCTGGAGCGCCACGAGCACCTCCAGGTCGACAAGGCGCGCGAGATGCGCATCTGCGGAGGGCGGAGGCTCCGCACCACCGAGCAGCGACGAGACGCCGCCCTCCCAGAACACCTCGCCGAATACGCTGGCCGCGCGCAGCAGCCGCCGCGCCTCGGGGTCGAGCCGCGACAGGCGCGCTTCCACCATGGCGAGCACGGTCTCGGGCAGCGCCTCACCACGGCCCTCCGCCACCGCCCGGATGAGCTCCTCCAGGTAGAACGCATGCCCGCCGGCGAGCGCCACGATGCGCTCCAGCATCTCCCGGCCGATGCTCGCGCCGAGCGCCTGCCGCACCAGCCGCTCGCACGCCTTGCGCGGCAGCTCCTTCAACCGGATCTCCTGCGTCTGGCGCTCCGCCCACAGCCGGGGAAAGGCCTCATGCACCTCGGGCCGGGCCAGCGCGAGCACCATCCAGGGCATGGCGCGCAGATCGCGCAGCGCTGCGTCGAGGAAGCTCACCGTGGGCTGGTCGCCCCAGTGGAGATCCTCGAGCACGAGCAGCACCGGCCGCTGCGCCACCTCGGCCCGAAGGAAATCCAGCCAGGCCTTCCGCAGCTGGTCGCTCATGAGCTGCGCGTTCTGACGCGCCGTCCGCAGGGCCACGCTCTCCTCGTCGGCGAACGGCGTATCCACGATCTCGCCCAGGAACGCCGCGATACCCCGCTGATCGGCCGCCGGGGTGCTCCCGGCCACCCGGGCCCGGATCTTGTCCCGGCGCGCCTCCAGCGGCTCGCCGTCGCGCAGGGAGAGCGCGCTCCGGAGCACTTGCCCGAGCAGGCCGAAGGACGATCCTGCTCGCAGCGAGTCGACGCGACCGGTCCAGATCGCGACCTCATCGCCACGCTGGCGAAGTCGGCCGGTGAGCTCGGAGGCAATGCGCGATTTGCCCATCCCGGCCGGCGCCGTGATCAGCACCGCCCGGGCGAGCGGCTCCTCGAAGCACTCCTGGAGGAGCGCCTCGAGCGTCGCGATCTCCCAGTCGCGCCCCACGCAGGCCGTGGCCTTGCCGAGCAGCGTGCGTGCTCCCTCCGCGAGCTCGCGCTCCGCGCGTAGCTCGAGCCCGGCGTCGGTCTCCACGACCTCGAAGCGCGCGTCGAGCAGCCCGGCCGTGACCTCGTCGATGGCGACGGGCCGAGCCCGGCCGCGCACGGGGGGCGCCGCCAGCATCCGCGCGGCCCGGTCGATGGCGTCGCCCGCGCACAGGCGCCCGGTCACCTCGGACCGACCCGTCGCCAGCACGACCGGTCGATCCCGGGAGACGGCTCGCAGCGCGAGCGCGCAGCGCGCGGCCTGGGCCGCTTGATCGGTGGGGACCTGGGTCGTCCGTGCGAGCGTCACGATGGCCGTGCCGTCGACCAGGACCTCCAGGAGCCCTCCGTGGTCTGCGGCGGTCCGGCGCAGCTCTCCCTGAACGCTGGAGAGCTCTGCCTCGCAGAGCGTCGGCGCGCCGTCATCGGCGGGCGGCTGCTTGCCGAGCAGCACGACCGACAGGATCCGCCGCTCTCCGCCGGTCAACGACGGAGGCTGCGTGCTCCTCGACCGACGCGTGTGGACGGAGGGGCGCCGCTGCGCACCGCGAAGCGCCTCGAGCTCCTCGGCCACCGCGGCCGCGTCGCCGGGGCGCTCCTCCGGCTCCTTGGCGAGCATCCGGCTCACGAGCTGCTCGAGCGCCTCCGGCACCTGGGGGCAGCGTTCGCGCACGCGCGGCGCTTCCTCGGCAAGGACCTTGGCGAGGATGGCGATGAGGTCGTCGCCGAGGAATGCCGGCGTCCCCGTCAGGCACTCGAACAGCACGCAGCCGAGCGCGAACACGTCCGCGCGCGCGTCGACGTCGCGCCCGCTGCGCGCTTGCTCCGGCGCCATGTACCCCGGAGTGCCGAGCAGCGCTCCCGCCCGGGTGATCGTCTTGGCGTCGCCGCGCCTCGCGATCCCGAAATCGAGGACCTTCGCGCGCGTCACGTCGCGCTCCACGAGGAAGATGTTGCTTGGCTTGAGATCGCGGTGGACGACGCCGCGCGCGTGCGCCGCCGCGAGCGCCTCGGCGACGCGCGCCCCGAGCGCCAGCGCCTCGTCCACGCCGAGCGCCCCGCGCGCGAGGCGGACCGACAGGTCTTCCCCCGCGAGCCACTCCATCACGAGGTAGCGCTGGCCCGAAGGGGTCTCGCCGCTGGTCACATACTCGACGATCCCTGGATGTCGCAGCTCGGAGAGCACCGCGGCCTCTCGCGTGAACCGCACTTCATCGTCGAGGCGCCGCTCGAGGAGGACCTTGACTGCCACGTCCCTGCCAGAGCTCCGGTCTCTCGCCCGGAAGACCTCTCCCATGCCGCCGGCGCCTGCGCGCCCGTCGATCTCGAACCTTCCAGCGATCACGTCCCCCGGCTGCACCGCCGTAGTATCGACCTCCCGCAATGAGGATGTCCACTTGAGATGCCGATGCTCGGCGACAATCCCTTCCACCGCCGGACGAACATCGGAATTGCCGGCGGGACGGTGCGGAGCTGAGGGCTCCTCTCGCCATCCTCGAAAGGGAGCGAGGACAGCCCGGCGCGTCCTCGTCCTGCGCGACGCCATCGTCGTGGGGAGCCCGGGATAGCCCACGAGGCACGCGGTCGCTGGTCGGAACGGTACATCGAAGAGGCCATCACGCCGAGCCACGGGGGCGGCGAGCGCCGGGAGCCGGCGGGCGCGACCAGGTGAGCGCGCCGCGGCACGGCCGGGCTCATCGCATCCTGCGCCGAGCGGCTCTGCCGCGATGCGCGGCGGGCGCCGGTCATCGGATGCGGCATGGATGCGCAGCGCGCAAAGGCGAGGCCCGCCGCCCGCCGCCGGCTCGCGGTGCTGCTCCTCGCAGCGCCCCTCCTCTGGGCGAGCTGCGGCCGGCCGTCCGCTCGGGTGCCCGCGGCGCGCCGTGTGGAGCCGCGCGTGCGGGCCGTCCTGGAGGCGCACGTCGCCGCCGCGCGCGCGGGCTCGGTCCCGCTGCTGCTCGTCGCCGACGCCGCGACGAGCGCGTCCGCGAAGGGCCCGCCAGCGGCGACGCCGCCGCCGGCGACCGTCGTGTCGTCGGGTGTGCCGTTCGCGCCGGGCGCGCTGCGCGACGTGGCCTCCTCCGCCTGCGCGACGGCTGCGGCGCCCAGGTTCCGCTGCGCGCGAAGCCGCTCGCGGTCTGGCCGCTGGACGGCTCGATCCGCGTACACCTTGCAGGCAAACCCGTTCTCGCACCGGCCCGTGTCGACGTTGCAGCGCCGCGAGAAGCAGTCGTCATCGGACTCGCTGGCGGCCTCCGCGAGCGCGCAGCACGGCTCCTGGCAGCGGAGCACGCCGAAGGAGCCCGCAAAGCAGAGCAGCTTGCCCTGCGGCACGCCGGGACAGCACTCCCCGAACGACGCGTCGCAGATCTCGCCGGGCGGACGGCATTTCGGCGGTTGCCCACACGCCGTTCGGCTCTGTCTGGCAGTTCTCGGTACAGCGCTGCGCGTCGTCCGTGCAGAGCTCGCCGATCGGCATGCAACCGCCGATGGACTGGCAGAAGGCGGCCCCGGGAACGATCTCGACACGCGTTGGAGCAACACTGCGATGGGCCGCTGCACGCCTCGCCGGCGGGATCGCACGCCCCCTGCGCCACGCAAACGAGCACGCCGTCACCCCCATCCGCGCACAGGTTGCTGCAGCAGTCGGCGTTGCTGGAGCACACCTCTCCCTCCACATGGCAGCCGCCGAGCGGCTGACCGCACCACCTCTCGCCGGCCACGGGCGCGTCCTCGCAGACGCCGCTGCAACACTCGCCGCCGCCCACCGAGCAATCCTCGCCCGGCTGCAGGCAGCCGCCGCCCTGCGAGCAGGTGCCGCCGTCGCACAGGTTGGAGCAGCACTCGGCGTTCAGTCGTGTAACTGTTCCTTGTCGATGCAGATTGCCCTCTCCAGAGCCAGGCTGCAGATCGCGCTGTTCGCCTTGAGGGCGGCCGTCGCGAGCGCCGGGCTCGGCGTCGAGGTGCTCGAGCCGATCCTCAATTTGAAGAGCCGCAGCGGCGTCATCCCGCTGCTCTCGCTGAGCTGCGAGCAGAATGTGCCCACGTGGTACACATCGTGTCTGCTGTTCGCGTGCGCGCTCACCCTGGCGATCCAGGCTTTGCCGAAGAGGGATGTATGAGATCCACGGTTGTGCTCGTCCCGTTCGGCTTCGCGTGCATCGGCGCGCATCTTGGCTATGTCGCGATCACCACCCTCGCGTTCGCGATCTTCTGGGCAACCCTCTCGCTTGGACGAATGTCGGCGCGGGTTCACCAGCAAGACTGCTCCGCGCACGTTGTCAATCCGGAGACAACCGCGCAAGCACATCCGAGCCAAGCCTTGAGCAACGCGAGTGATCGCGCGATGCAGCCCGTGGCCCCGAGTTGACCAAGACTCCAGATGTCGACACGACGCGAGGACCTCGCCGCTCCACCGAAGCTCGGCGGACGCCGCCGGTTCCGTCCCTGAAGTCATCCACGCCGATCGGAGGATCCATGCGCCAGCACATCCGTGCCCACCACGTCGTTGCTCTGTTGCTCCTCGCTCTCCTCTGGGGCGGAATCGCCGCATGCGGCGATGACCCGCCCGAGCACGACTGCGCGATCGGCGATCCCGTCGACGGACCAACGTGCGAGTGCGACGGAGCTGACTGCGTTTGTCCCTCGTCCGGCGACTGCGCGATCTTCTGCATCGCAGATTGCGATCTCCAGTGCGCCGGCTCCGGAAGCTGCGATTTCGACTGCGGCCCTGACTGCGACATCGCCTGCACCGGATCGGGCAACTGCGCGCTCACCGTGGGCCATGGCTCGACCGTGGATTGCACTGGGTCGGGCGACTGTGATGTGGTCTGCAGGGGAGACTGCGACGTCCGGTGCCCCGGCTCGGGCGACTGCGTGGTCCACTGCGAGCCCGGAGCGGTGTGCACGACAGACGGGGCGTAGTCGGCCCTCCGAGCTGACCGAGGCTCAAAACGGCCACATGATCCGAGGAGCCTCGCCGATCGACGGGAGCTCGGCGTGCTCCGTCGGCTCCGTGCCTGCAAGGAACACCTCCTCGATCGCGCCGGCGGCGCCCGGCAGCGCGAGTCGACCGGTGGCCGCATCGATCGGCACGTGCACGAGCCCATCCGGCGGCGCGGCGAAGTCGGTACGCGGTCTCGCCTTGTGCGCGTCCTGCATGAACGCGATGAAGGCCGGGAGGGAGGTCGCGCCGCCCGTCTCGCCGGGGCCGAGCGGGGAGGCGTCGTCGTAGCCCGTCCAGACGGCGCACGCGATGTCGGTCGAGTAGCCCACGAACCACGCGTCCTTCGCGGCGTTCGAGGTGCCCGTCTTGCCCGCGACCGGCGTGCTCATGGATCGCGCGCGCTTGGCTGTCCCCGACTCGACAACGGAACGCAAGAGGCTCGTCGTGATGTACGCCTCGGCTTCGCCCATCACCCGGCGCGCTGGCGCTGCGCTGGGCAGCGGCAGCGGCTCGCCGCCCGGGCCGATGATGCTGCGAATGATCGCTGGATCGCGGTACGTACCCCCTGCGGCGAACACGTTGAACGCCGCAGCCATCTCGAACGGCGTCACCTCATAAGCGCCGAGCGCCAGCGACAGATCCGCGCCGAGCTTCGAGGTGATCCCGAGCGATCGCGCCCACTCGACGACCTTGGCGGGCCCGAGCTGCTCGAGCGTCCACACCGCGGCTACGTTGACGCTCTGGGCAAGCGCTTCGCGCAGCCGGCGCGGCGCCTGCCCGTCGCTCTCGTCGTAGTTGTCGGGCCTGTATTTCCCCTGGAGAGCGGCCGGCTGGGTTTCGAGGATCGACGCCGCGGTGAATGCCCGCGTGTGGATCCCGTAGCTGTACACGATCGGCTTGAACGTCGAGGCGGGCTGGCGGTGCGCCGACCTCGCCCGATTGAGGGCGCCGCGCACGGCGTCGTAGCTGCCGACGACCGCGAGCACCTCGGCCGTTCGGACGTCGAGGGCGACGAGCGCGCTCTGGGGCCCGAGCGCGAGCTCCAGCCGTCCGCTGCGCGGGTCGCCGCCGGCAAAGGTGACGCGCACGACCTTGCCGATCTCGGCGAACTGGCTCGGGGGCAGGTTGCGTGGATTGTAGCGCGCCGCTCTCTCCAGCTTCACCACGCCTTGCGCCGTACCCACGCGCACGGTGAGCGTGCCTGCCGCGTCGTCGGCCTTCGTGACCACGCCGTGGTAGACGCGCTCGCTGCCCTGCGTGGGAGCTCCCTCGAAGGGAGCCGGATCTCCCTTGCCACGCTTCAGCGGAGCGATGAGCCCGCGGCGCGCGGCGTACGCGTCGAGATTGCCGCGCACCGCCGCTCTCGCGGCGATCTGCAGCTTCGGATCGATCGTGGTCGTCACGGTGTACCCACCGCGGTTGGCCTGGGGGCCCACCGCGGCGACCAGCGCGCGCTCGACCTCGGCGACGACCTCGGGCGCCAGCTCGGCGGCGTGTTCGGGCGGGGGGGCCAAGGCGATCTTCTGGCGAGCGGCGGCCTCGACCTCGGCGCGTGGCGCGAGCCCTTTATCGCCTAGCTGCTGGAGCACGTAGCTGCGCCGCTCCTCGGCGCGGGCGAGGTCGACGCGCGGAGAGTAGATGCTGGGCCCCTTGACCAAACCTGCGAGCAGGGCCGCTTCGGCGAGCTGCACGTCTCGAACACTCTTCCCGAAGTAGTACCGCGCGGCTTCCTCGACACCGTAGCGCCCGTGCCCGAAATAGATGTGGTTCAGGTAGAGCTCCAGGATCTCGTCCTTCGTGAGCTCCTGTTCGATGCGGCGAGCGAGGATGAGCTCACGGATCTTGCGCGCGAAGGTGCGCTCCGGTGTGAGGAGCACGTTCTTGATCACTTGCTGGGTGATCGTGCTGCCTCCCTGGCGGGACTGCCCGGACCGCAGGTTCACGAGGAGCGCCCGCAGGATGCCGACGTAGTTCAGCCCCTCGTGCTTGTAGAAGTTCGCGTCCTCCGCGGCCAAGACGGCCAGCTTCATGCTTCTCGGCACCACGGAGATCGGAACGACGGTGCGTCGCTCGACGAAGAGCTCCGCGAGCGGTGTCCCGTCGCGCGCGAGGATGCGCGTGACCTCTGGCGGATGGTAGCTCTTCAGCTCCGAGGTCCGCGGCAGGTCTTGGCCGTAGTGCCAGATGAGCACCGCAAACGCCAGAAGACCGAGGCCCAGCAGCGTCGACGCGGCCATGGCGATGCGCCACGCCCATCGCCGCAATCGCCGTTTCCACTGGACCTTTCGCGGGCGCTGATGCGCCTGCTCCCGCGCCCGGCGGGCCGCCACGGCGCGGCCGAGCGCGCTCGCCAAGACCCGTAGCGCCGATGCGATCCGACCGGTGGCCCTCGCGAGCCGTCGCGCCGGCAGCGCGCCTGGCACGGGCGGTCGCGCAGGGGGCTCGGCCGGCGATGGCCCTGCGGCGCCGCCCGCGGGCGGCGGCGACCACGGCAGGGTCGGTCGCTCCTGTTCGGCCTGTCGAGCCCTCTCGGCGGGGATCGCCGGCGTGGCGGCCTGCGGCGAGCGCACCCATAGCTGGGTCGCGGGCTCGTTCACCTCCGCATCGTCGCGGCGGGCATCCGTGCCGCCGTGCGAGGCGGACCCGAGGTCACGACGGCCGAACTGGTCCATATCCATCCAGCTTCTCCGCGCCGTGGCGAGCCGAGCGCGCGCATCGTGGCGCCCTCATCGCAGACGGCACGAGGGCAGCGCACGAGCGCGATGCGACGGTCAATCGGGGCATGAGGCTCCGCACACCTGAACGTTGCCAGGACAGGTCTCTATCTGCCCGAGACACGTGCCGATGACGCATTCGGATCCAGGCGGGCAGTACACGATGCACGGGGCGCCCGTGATGCAATTGATCGAGCAATCGCCTTCGCACGAGACTTTGTAGATCCCCGATCCCACGCAGTTGACCAATGCGTCTCGGCGCGCTCCGATCTTGCAGACGCTCCCGCCTTGACAATCCACCTGGCACGCTTCCTCGCACACGTGATGGCAATCGTTTGCCTCGATACAGCTGGTACGCTGCGACGCGCTGGGCCCCTCCTCGGGGCCGCGGCCAGGCGAGCGAAGCCCTGTGTCGCCCTTCTTCTCGGGGCTGGGCTCCGGAGCCTTCGCAAGGCGATCCGCCGCCGAAGCGGCGGGGACCTTGGCAGGCGGCGCGGCCGCCGATTTCTGCGCGCCGGTCGCGGCTGGCGGCGTCGCGTCGGACTCGACGTGCACCGCACGAAAGTACACGGCGGCGAGCACGCCTGCGGCGAGCAGCGGGAACGCCAGCACGGCCCATCGCAGTCTCCGTCCACCTACCGTGGTCGCCGTCCACTGCGTCGCCTGGGTGAACGCCGAGGCCGCCGATGAGGAGGCAGGAGCCGGAGCGACGGCCGATCCGCCGCCCAGGGCGCCCTGCGCGCTCGCAGCATGCCGGACGTCGGCGGTGGCCGCATCGCGGTTGGCGCTCCCCATGCCGCCTGCCGGCGGCGGCGTGGGACGCAGATCACCGGCGCCCGAGACGCGCACCGGTGCGGCTGACGAAGGGGCGAGCCCCTGTGGCAGCCACACCGTGGCGGCGGTACTGAGCGAATCTGCCGCGGGGGCGGAGGTCCCGGCCGCGCCGAACCGCAGGGCAAAGGGGGGCGGTTGACCGGCGAAGACCGCGCGTACGTCCTGCTGCATGACCGTCGCGCTCGGGTAGCGCTCGTTTCGATCGAACGCGAGCGCTCGATCGACGATGGCGCACACTCCCTGCGGAGTCTCCGGAGCGACGCTCGCGAGCGGCGGCGCAGGCAGCGTGGCCATCTTGACGACCAGCTCGGTGTCAGATTCCGCCTCATGAATGCGCCTCTTTGCGATCAGACGAAACATCGTCGCTCCGACCGCGAACACGTCGGCACGCGCGTCGACCTCGTCGCCTCGGACTTGCTCGGGTGGCATGTATGCGACCGTGCCGAGCGTCGTCCCAGTGCGCGTATGAACGAAGTCGGTCGCGGCCTGCCTGACACGGGCGACGCCGAAGTCGAGCACCTTCAGGCGCCCGTCGCGCGTGCGGAACAGGTTGTCTGGCTTGATGTCGCGGTGGACGATGCCGTGCGCATGGGCCGCGTCCAGCACGTCCAGCAGCCCGTCGACCATGCCCAGGAGCTCGGCCAAGTCCATCCTACCCAGGCGCCTTCCGCGCGCGGCGATCGACTCACCATCGAGCAGCTCCATGACGAGGAACGGGCAGCCGTCCGCGGCCGTGTCGATGTCGTGTATTTCGACCGCGCCGGGATGCACGAAGCGATTGACGGCCTGCGCTTCCTGATAGAACCGCGCGCGCAGCTCGGGCACGCGCGCGATCTCGGGGTGAAGGATCTTGATGGCCCCTCGCCGCCCGATCTTGTGCACGCCGACGTAGACGGCGGCCATACCGCCCGCGCCCAGGAGCCGCTCGATCGTCCACTTTCCGCACAACACCGTGCCGATTCTGCGCTGCAGTTCGAGTTCGTCCATATCCGGTCTTTGGCTTTCTAACTTCCGCGGCGGAGTCCTCGCGGCGCCCCGTCGTCGACCTGACCGTCGTTCACTCCAGTCGATTCAAAAGCCAAACCCCATCTGCGCACAAACGCCGACATTCTTACAAGATTTGACATGCGACGGGTTTTGTGCTGGGGATCCACGGCGTCGAGGAACCTCTCGAGCTCGGTGCTCTGCCGGCACGTTCGGAGTACTCACGTTCAAGGCCTCGACCTGGGGTCATGGGGCCAGCGGATGGCCTGAAGGTTACCCTATCGCCCGAGCGAGCGGGGGCAGGAAGCTGGCCAGGCGCGATGGCACCGTAGCAGCACCGGAGTACCTTCCGATGCGAGCTCTCGTTCTGCCTCGTCGAACGGTTTGCCTGTCTCGTCGAACGGTTCGCGACCGAGCTCGCTCGGCGGGCCGGCCAGGTCCGTCCACGATGTCCCCTTGAGCGGCCGATGCTCGGCGACAATCCCTTCCACCGCCGGAGGAACGAATCGCCGGCGGGACGGTGCGGAGCCCAGCGCTCCTCTCGCCATTCATGACGTCGAGCGACGGTGGCGGCGAGCGCCGGAAGCCGGCGGGCGCGACCGGGCGAGCGCGCGCGTGTCCGAACGGCCGGGCTGATCGCGGCCTTGCGCCGAGCGGCTCCGCCGCGATGCGCGGCGGGCGCCGGTCATCGGATCGGACATGGATGCGCAGCGCGCAAAGGCGAGGCCCGCCGCCCGCCGCCGGCTCGCAGCGCTGCTCCTCGCAGCGCCCCTCCTCTGGACGAGCTGCGGCCGGCCGTCCGCTCGGGTGCCCGCGGCGCGCCGTGTGGAGCCGCGCGTGCGGGCCGTCCTGGAGGCGCACGTCGCCGCCGCGCGCGCGGGCTCGGTCCCGCTGCTGCTCGTCGCCGACGCCGCGACGAGCGCGCCCGCGAAGGGCCCGCCGCCCGCGAAGGGCCCGCCGGGGGCGACGCCGCCGCCGGAAGCCGTCGTGTCGTCGGGCGTGCCGTTCCCGCCGGGCGCGCTGCGCGATGTCCGCCTCCTCCGCCTGCGCCACGGGCGCGGCGGCCAGGTCCCGCTGCGCGCGAAGCCGCTCGCGGTCTGGCCGTTGGACGGCTCGATCCGCAGCGCCCTCATCGCGTTCCACGCCGCGCTCGCGCCGGGCGAGCGCGCGATCTACACGCTGGAGCACGGCGCTCCCCCGCGCCCCGCAAAGGACGCTCCGCCCGGCGAGCCCCCGGCGGGCGCGCCCCGGGACCGCGCTCCGGCGGGCTCCGCCGGGCAGCGGGCGGACGCGCCGGGCATCGAGGGCGCCACGCTCGACGAATCGCTCCTGCCGGACCCGGACGGCCCGATCGCCGCGGTGCTGCCGCCCTCGTGGTACGCGGCGAGCCAGGTGTGCGGGCCGCAGCTCCCCGCCATCGACGACCGCCGCTTCCCCGGGTTCGAGAGCGGCATCGAGGGCGCGCTCGCCCGCATGACGCCCGCCTACGACGCGTACGGGGTCAGCTGCGCGGGCGCGCACCGCACTTACTACGACGGCCCGCACGCGCTCTACCAGCGCTTCCTCCGGAACGGCGACGCCGCCCGCTACCGGCGCGCGCGCGCCGAGGCCGTCTGGTACCGGCAGCACGAGCTCCGGTTCTCGCCCGACCGGCGGCTCGCGGTCCACGTCTGCGAGAAGGAGGACTGGACCCCCGCGGCGCCCCTCTCCTGGCAGGTCCTCCGGCGCATGCTCGGCCAGGGGATGCTCGATGACTACCTGCTCACCGGCGACCCGGCGGCGAAGGAAGCGGTCCTCGCGATGGGCGAGGCGCTCCGGCTGAACCTGCCCGCGCTCACGGGCGGCAAGGAGGACGTGCTGCGCGCGACCGAGCGCAACATGGCCTGGGCGATGATGACGCTGTCGAGCTACTACGCCCTCGACCCGCGGCCGGAGCTCCTCGCGGTGCTGCGCGGCCTCGCGGATCGCACGGTGGCGTGGCAGCGGCAGGGCGCGTCGGGCGCCTTCGAGCACGACCTCCACCGCGCCGACCCGACCGAGTGCGAGCGCGGCCCGCGCGGCGGCTCGCCGTTCATGACCGCGCTGCTCGTCGACGCGCTCATGGATTACCGCGCGCTCACCGGCGACCCGCGGGTCCGCGACGTGGTGGCGCGCGCGGCGGACTGGCTCGCGGAGCGCGCGATCACCTCGGACCGGCGCGCGCTCCGGTACCTCTGGGGCTGCGAGACCGACGCGTACGACGACAGCGGGACCGCCGACCTCAACCTGCTGATCGTGCCCGTGTTCGGCGCCGCCTATGCGCTGACCGGCGATCCGCGGTGGATCGACGTGGGAGACGCGCTGGCGGACGTCGGCGTGAAGGAGATGTGGGTGAAGCAGCCCAAGCACTGGAACCAGGCGATGCGCGCGTTCGGGCGCTACCTCGGGTACCGGGCGGCGCCCGCGGCGCCGGCGACGGCGGGGCGGCTGTCCGCCGGGCGCTAGCTACGCGTGTCAGGAATCCCGCCAGGATCTCTGCGACGACGAGACGGAGTGAACGACGCGGCCGACATCGGCGGCGACCAGACCGTGACGGTGTGCGGGATCAGACGCTCGCTGTCGGCGGCTATCGCTACCGCGGTCTATCACGCACGAAGCCGCTCAAGGCAACCGCTACGACGACAGATCCCCCGCGCGCTCGGTCGAGAGCGGCAGCTCGACGCAGAAGGTCGAGCCCCGGCCGACCTCGCTCGACACGCGGACTCGGCCGCCGTGCGCCTCGACGATGGTGCGGGTGATGTAGAGGCCGAGCCCGAGCCCCCCGAAATGCTTCGACGAGACGCCGCGGCGAAATCGCTCGAAGAGCTGCGCCTGCACTTCGGCCGGGATCCCGATCCCACGGTCCGTCACCGAGAGCCGCGCGACCCGATCTTCTCGGGTGATGGCGATGTCGATCGGCTGGCGCTCCCCGAACTTGATCGCGTTGGTGAGGAGGTTGGTCACGACCTCCTCCAGGCGGTGCGGGTCCCACCGGCCGATGACCGGCTGCTCCGCGCGCACGGCGACCGCGCTGCCTGACTGCGCGATCTGATGGCCGAGGAGGGCGACGACCTCGTCCACGAGCGCGCGCAGCTCGACGGGCGCTGTGTACAGCTCGAGCCTCCCCGCCTGGATCCGGGAGACGTCGAGGAGCATATCGACGAGGTTGGTGAGGCGCTTGACCTGGCGGCCAGAGAGGGCGACCGCGGATCGCACGCGCTCGACGTCCATGCCCCGCGCGAGCCTTTGCCCCAGCGATTGAATGGCGAGCTGCAGGCTGGTGAGCGGGGTGCGGAGCTCGTGCGAGGCGATAGAAAGGAACTCGTCCCGCAGGTGCACGGCCTCCTCCGCTGCCGTGCGCGCCCGCCGCTCGTCCAGGAGGAGCTGATCGCGCTGCTGCTCGGCGCGGACGCGCGCGCTGATGTCGCGGAAGCTCCAGACCCGCCCGACCACGCGCCCGCCGAGGCGCTGGGGCTGCGAATAACGCTCGAAGACGCGCCCGTCCGCGAACGGGATGGTATCGAAGCCGGACTCCTCGGGCGAGGCATAGAGAGCGCGGATCCTTTGCAGGAACGCCTCGGGATCGAGGACCTGGTCGCAGACGAACGTACGGAACGTGTCGTCCGACCCGGTGGAGAGGATCTCGTCCGGGATGCGCCACATCGCCGCGAACCTGTGATTCTGACGCACGACGTGCTGCTCGTCGTCGACGACGAGGATGCCGTCCGCCGTCGATTCGAGCGTGGCCTCGAGGAGCGAGTAGGAATGGCGGAGCACCTCCTCGGCGCGCCGTCGCTCCGCGTTCTCCTGCTGCAGATCCGCATAGAGGCGCGCATTCTCGATGGAGCTGGCCGCCTGGGCCGAAAGGAGCCGGATCACCTCGACGCGATCGGGGGTGAAGGCAGAGCGGGTGAGGTCGTTTTCGAGATAGATCACGCCGGCGAGGCGGCCCTTGTAGACGATGGGCGCGGCGAGCGAGGAGCGCGGCGCACCGCCGGCGAAGCAGGGATCGCGCCCGAACGGCCCGTCGATCGCGAGGTCGCCGAGCAGGACGGTCTCGCGCGTCCGCGCCACGTACGTGACGACGCTGGCCGGCAGGTCCTTGCGGCCCTCGAGGGGCGCCGCGCCGAGCACGTGGACCGACGCATCCCGGATGTGGTGCTCGGCCTCGACGACGAGCCGTCCGTCACGCAGGAGCAGGAGGACGCCGCGCCGCGCGCCGGCGTTCTCGACCATGATGCGCATGAGCGCGTCGAGCAGGCGGTCGAGGACGATCTCGCCCGAGATGGCTTGGGAGGCTTTGAGCACCGAGCCGACGTCGAGCGCGGAGCCGGCCTGCGGGCCCCTCTCGCCGCGGAGGCTCTCGCCCGGGACGAGGTCGGGGTACGCCTGCTCGAGGCGCCGCATCGCCTCCGTCGCGCCCCAGCGGCCGTACGCCCTGTGTGCCTTGGTCAGGTAGGCGCCGGCGATGGTCTCCTTGCCGAGCGCGCGGAAGCAGAGGCCCGCGAGCTCGTTGCCGAGCGCCTCGTCGTGGAGATAGCCGCCGCGCTGCGCGAGTGCGATCGCCTCGTCGTAGCGGTCCCCGGCGGCGCGCGGGTCGCCGCGGGCGCGCTCGAGCTCGGCGAGGAGGAGGGCGCGGCGGTGCGCCAGGTTCTCCGGGCAGAGGTCCGCCCAGCGCGAGAGTTTTTCGGCGGAGACCTCGGCGCGGGCGAGGAAGAGCGCGCGCTCCTCCGGGGAGACGACGTCCGCCGCCTGCGTGAACGCGATGCCTGCGTAGCCATGGAACGCGGGGTTGCCATGCCAGGCCGCCACGGCCGGGATTTCGATGTCCGGCAAGAGCGCAGCGCGCGCCGCTTCCTCGAACGCCCCCTGGAAGACGCAGAGGACGACGATGTAGAAGTGGGCGAAGAAGAACGAGGCCTGGTTGTCGATGCGGCGGGACTCCTCGATCACCTCGTCGATATCGACCCACGCCCCCTTGAGCGTGGCGGGGCGCTCGGTCTCGACCGAGAGCTGGTGCGCGATCTGTCCGACCGCGCCGACCGCCCAGGTGATGGCATTGAACTCGTCGAGCTTGCGCATCGGCTGGTAGCTCTGCGCCTCGGCGAGGAGGTCGGAGAGCGGGAGGCCGCGCAGGAGGCTGTTCGTGATGCCATTGGCCGTGTTGTAGAACGACCAGATGTACTGGCCCGTTTCGAGCCCGGCGTGCATCCCGGCGACCAGCGACGACTTGCAGGTGGCGTAGCCCTCTCGCCAATGCTGCACGAAGGCGCCCCACATATTGCGGAGCATCGCCTCGGACTTCTTGTCCGTGTAGCGGTCCGCGAGGTCGACGGCGGCGCGTCCGAAGCGGTAGCCGAGCGCGATGTCGCCGCGGGCGCAGAGGAGCATCCCGAAGTTCATGCAGCCGAAGATCGAGTTCTTCGAGAGCCCGTGGCGCAGCGTGTTCTCGAGGATCTGTGCGACCGTGATGCCGAGGTTGTTCGTGGCCAGGAAGTAGCAGGGGAGAAAGAGCTCCTGGAGCACGTCCTGCATGGCGAGGATCTCCGGGTCCGCGAGCGGCGGCAGGCCTGGCAGCGCCTCGGTCGTCCTTTCCCGGACGAGATCCATCGTCGCCCGCACCTGGGCGTCGAGCATGACGTCGTCCGGGAAGGGAGGCAGGTCGATCCCGAACGGGCGCAGGGCCTCGAGCCCCTCCGCGAGCGCGGCTGGCAGGTCGTTCTTGAGCACCTGCACGTTCATCTTGAGCCGCAGCACCTCGGTGCGGTCGAGCCGGCTCGCGGCCCGCTCCAGGCCGTCGGAGAGGATCGCGAGGGCGTCGTCATGCCGGCCGCAGAGCGAGAGCATCAGGGCGGTCCTCTTCGCGTACTCGAGGCGGAGCGGGTACTGTGACGCCCAGGCGTCCTCCGGAAGGCGTAGGAGGCCGAACTGCAGGTAGCGCAGCGCGGCGCCGAAGGCGGCCGAGTCCTCGGCGCGGCATGCGGCCTCGAGGCTCATGCGGGCGAGGTGCAGGCGCTCCGCGGGGTCCGACACGAGGTCGCCTGCGCTGTTCAGGTGGCCGACGACGTCGAAGAGGCTCTGGCTCTCCGAGAGGTCTAGCTTGCCCGCGAGCAGCCGGCCGATCCGGAGGTGGAAGGCGGGTCGGTCCACCTCCGGGATCATCGCGTAGGCGCCCTCCTGGACCTTGTCATGGGCGAAGCGGTAGCCGTCGCGCCCGGCGATCACGAGCCCCTCGCTCACGGCGAGATCGAGGCGGGCGTACGCGTCTTCCGGCGAGCACTCGTTCACCGCGGCGAGCACGTCGAGGTCGAACCGGTTGCCGATCGCCGCGGCGAGGTTGAGCGCCTTCACCGTCGACGGCGGCAGGCGCGCGATGGTGCGCACCATGAGGTCTGCGACGTTGTCCGTGTACCGGAGCGCGTCGATCGCGGCGAGGTCCCAGCGCCAGCCTGATCCGGCTGCGTACGCGAGGACGCCGTGGTCGTGCAGCGACCGGACGAACTCCTTGACGAAGAACGGGTTGCCGCCGGTCTTCTTCTGCACCGCATCGGCGAGCGGCCCACAGTCGCTGCGCTTGAGGCTATCCGAGAGCATCTCGATCAGGTGCGGGCGCGCGAGCGGGGCGAGGACGATGTTGCGCACGACGAGCCCGGCTTGCTTGAGCTCCTCGATCGCCAGGACGAACGGGTGCGCGGGCGATACCTCGTTGTCACGGTAAGCGCCGCAGAAGAGGAGCGCGTCGAGCGAGTCGTCGGCGAGCAGCGCGCGGAGCAGCACGAGGCTCGCGGGGTCGATCCACTGAAGATCGTCGAGGAACAGGACGAGCGGGTGCGTGCGCCGCGCGCACACCGAGACGAACCGCAAGAAGCACCGGTTCAGGCGGTTTTGCGCCTCGATCGGGCCGAGCGTCGGGACGGGCGGCTGCGGGCCGATCACGTGGGAGAGCGACGGGATGACGTCGCAGACGACCTGCGCGTTCGGCCCGAGCGCTTCGAGGAGCGCGCTCCGAAAGCGGAGGATGCGAGCCTCGCTCTCGGTGAGGATCTGCCTCACGAGGCCGTCGAACGCCTGGATCACCGCGCTGTAGGGGGCGCCGCGGTTGTATTGGTCGTATTTGCCGCTCGTGAAATAGCCCTTCTGCCGCGCGAGTGGCTTCAAGATCTCGTGCACGAGCGAGGACTTCCCGATCCCCGAGTAGCCGGAGACGATGACGATCTCACGGCTGCCCTCGAGCGCGCGCTCGAACGCGGCGGTGAGCGCCTCGATGTCATGCTCGCGGCCGTAGAGCTTCTGGTGGATCCGGAAGAGGTCCTGACGATCGCGCTGGCCCGCGACGAAGGGCTCGATCGTCCCCGTGCCGCGCAGGGCCTCGCGGCAGCGCTCGAGGTCGGCGAGCAGGCCCTCGGCGCTCTGGTAACGCTCCTCGGCGTTCTTCGCGAGCAGCTTGAGCACGACGTCGGAAACGGCCTCGGGGATGGTCGGATCGACGCGGGACGGCGGCGCGGGCGCGAGGGCGAGGTGCGCGTGAATGAGCTCCATCGGGTCCAGGGCCTCGAAGGGGCGCTGACCCGTGAGCATCTGGTACAGGATGACGCCGAGCGCGTAGAGGTCGGTCCGGTAGTCGACGCCGCGGTTCATGCGGCCTGTCTGCTCGGGGGAGACGTAGGGCAGCACCTCGGCGATGACCGCCGGCGCGTAGAGCCGTTCGTGCGCGCGGGTGATCTCGGCGTCGACGCCGAAGCCATTGATCTTGACCGCGCCGCGCGCGCCGACGAGCACGTTCTGCGGGCGCAGATCGCGGTGGACGAGCCCGGCCGCGTGCACCGCGGCGAGACCTTCTGCGAGCGCGGCCGCGAGATCGAGCGCCTCGCCGACCGGCATCCTGCGTGACGGGCGCGCGGCGAGGATCCGCGCGAGATCGCGGCCCGGGAAGTCCTCGAGGACGACGATCAAGGAGCCGGCGAGCGCCTCGACGCCGCGCAGCGCGACGACGCGGGGCGAGGCGAGGCGCGCGACGCGCTCGTACTGGTGCTTGAAGCGCGCGACCTCGGCGCCGGTCGATCTTTCCGCGCGCAGGATTTTCAGCAAGACCGGGACGCTGTCGCCTTCGCGGCATGCGCGGTACAGGGTGAAATCGGCGGTTTCCTCGATCTTCTCGCGGAGCAGGTAGCCTCTCTCGACGATCATCGCAAACCTTGCTCGCTCGCCCGTAAAGGCGACGCACTGCGACCAGCTACCTTTATATGCCAGAGGGTGTGACTTGGCACCGGGGCAGTTTGGACCACGCCCAGCTCGTGCGACTCTTGGGTGTGCAGGCGCGTGAGGTCGTCAGGACACTCCGAACGCCGCCCTGGAGTCTGGACGCTCGGCGCACCCGTTGGCGGCCAGGGGTCTCATGGGAGGGGTGTTCTGCCTCTCCCGGAGCTTGACGGCCAGCCCGCCGTGCTGCGCACGGGGGAAGGAGCGCGTCTTCCCGACCCGACGCGCGATCCCTGGATCGAGCGCCTGCTCTGGAAGCGGAGCGTCGTCGTCGATCGCGGACCGCTGCGCACCGCGCTGAAGATGCTCCACGAGGCGGAGCGGCCTAACGTGCTCCTCATCACCGGCGAGACGAAGAGCGTTGATCTCGTCACGTGTGCGTGCTCGGGACCGGCCAGCCAGCGTGGTGTAGACAATACTGTACAGTCGAGTGAACTCGATGGATCGGTTGGTTTTGTAGGCGGATCAGTGGGCCGTACTTTTTTGTACGTTATACCAGCTGCCGGTCGTTGGCGGGAAAGTCTTGACAGGTCGGAATGGCTTTGCGCGGGCTGTTCTCCTCCAGTCGTAGATCTGCCGCGTCGATCCCGATGAACTCCGAAACCCTCGCCCCTGTGCGGGCGAGGAACAGCAACAGGGCGTGATCGCGGCGGCCCTGCACCTTCTCTTCGGTCGCGGCGAGCTGCGCGCTACCCCGGCTTCTTCGTCACGACCAACGCAACCATTCCCCCAGCACCGACCTCCCTCTCCTCGATCTCGACGAACCCTACCTCGCGCATCTCGCGGAGGATCGTCTCGCGATCGTAGACATGGACGACCGGCGCCTTCCCGAACCAGCGCAGCACCGTGATGATCGCGCCGTAAGGTACCCAGGTGCTGCCGAGGCAGACGTTGGACGAGATGAACGAGCCGCCGGGCTTGAGGAGGTCGAAGATGGTCTTGAGGGTGCGCCTCCGATCGGGGACGAGGTGGAGGATGGAGTAAGCCCAGGCGCTGTCGAAGTGCTCGGGCTCAACCGGAGCACGTCCGTCGAGCGTGCCCTGGCGAAAGGTGACGTTGGTCGCGCCTTGGACCTGCTTCTTCTGGCTGGCGATGCGGATCATCTCGGACGAGACGTCCATCGCGTGGATGTGGCCGGCGAACGGCGACATCTCCAGGGCGAGCGAGCCGGTGCCGCAGCCGATCTCGAGGACCGTCGGCGGGGACGCGCTCGGAACGAGCGCGCGCACCGCGATGTCGGCGGCTCGACGGCAGGCGGCTGACAGCCACGGCGCGCGACGTCGCGAACAGGTCCCTGTCGAGCCGCCACCCCAGCGCGAACCGTCGTTCGGCAGCGGAAGTAGCTCGACTGCGTGAGGATCGGGGAGTCATCCATGCGGTGGACCGAGCCGCCCCGATCCGGTAGGCTGATGATGCTGACGCGTTGTGGGGGCGGCGCATCGCTTCGAATGCGGGGGTGCCTCTCATGTTGCTGACACAACTAGTTCTTCGAGCTCTATGCGGCCGCCGCCGATGAGCTGCTCCCGGCGATCACGACATCCGTCTCACGCTCGGCGTCGGGCGGCTCAGGTGGCGGCGACCCCGCGCGCGCCGTCACCGAGCGCGCCCCCGCCGGCGGACAGCTGACACCGAGGAAAGCTGATGCTCATGACAGAAGAAGTCGAAGAGGTTCTCGGATTCTGGTTTCCGGAGCGGATGAGCGGTGACAAGGAGGAGCTCACCCGCCAGGTCGAGTGGTGGTTCCGCGGCGGCGCGGACGCCGCCATCCTGGAGCGGTTTCCGCCGCTGCTGGAGCGCGCTGCGCGTGGCGAGCTCGACGGGTGGTCGAGCGCGCCGCGCTCCCGGCTGGCGCTCATCCTCGTGCTCGACCAGTTCTCTCGCACCGTATACCGGGGGACGGCTCGCGCGTTCGCGCAGGACCCGAGAGCGCTCGCCCTGGCGCTCGAAGGGATAGAGATCGGTCATCACGCGGCGCTGGAAGACCCTTGGCAGAAGACCTTCTTCTTCTTGCCGCTCGGGCACTCGGAGGACCTCTCCAACCTGGATCGAGCCGTCCAGCTCGCCGAGGAGCTCGTGAGCACGGTGCCCGCGGAGTTTCGTTGGTGGTTCGAGTTCTCCGCGAACCAGGCCCGCGGGCACCGCGACGTGATCTCGCGGTTCGGTCGGCATCCGCATCGCAATGAAGCCCTGGGCCGGCAATCGACGCCGGAGGAGCTCGAGTTCCTGGCGAGCGGCCAGCTCGTTCATGCGCGCCCCCTGCCGCGCTAGCGGGAGCGACAGCGGTAGAGCGAACAGCGGCGACGGCTCCGCAGCACCAAGGGCGCTCAGGCCACGGTCGCGCCTCGTCACGGCCCCACGTCGCCGGCTGCTGCTCCTCGGGTTCGTCGGATCCGACGGTCACGTCGCGGTTCGAACCAAGCTTGCTCACCCCGCCGGTGCAACCGGCAGCCGAGCAGCCGACCAATCGCCTCGTGAACGACCCGGGCGGGCGGAGCTAGCCGGCCGGCCGGAGCCGGAAGGCGCCGCACTCCGGGTGCTCGATGCGCCCGGCGAAGAGCGAGCCGTCGAGCGCGAGATCGCCCTTCATGCTCACGGTGACGTAGTTGGGAGGGCGCTCGAGCCAGGCGCCGGGCGAGAACGCCGCGGTGCGCGTCTCGGGGTCGTAACGGCCGCGCATGAGGTACTTCCCGGATGCGCCGGACGCGGCATGACGGAAGTCGAAGACGGCCTTGATCCGGTCGCCCTGGACCTGAAGGATCCGGAACGTCATCTCGGTCGTGCCCTGCGGGCAGTCGTAATCGCCGATCCAGGTGCGCGTCCGCGCGAACGGGTTGTCGCCGCGGGGCTCGTCCGGCACCCAGTCGTCCGCGGCCACCGCGGCTCCCGCCGCCGAGGGCGGATCGTGGATGACGATGTAGATCGTCTCGGCGGGGGGCGGCGGCTCCGGGGCGCGCGGCTCGGCCAGGGTGGGCGCGGGGCCGCAGGCGGCGAGCAGGAGGGCCGCGCAGGGGGCGCGGCGCAGGGCAGAGCGACGTTCGGGGACAAGGGCGTTCGCGGTACCCATGGGCGGGAGGGTACCACAGGGGCGCGCGGCCGGAGCCAGCGCCGGCGCGCCGGGCGGGCGGCGGCGCGCCGCGCGATCAGCCGGGGAAGGAGCGGTACAGCGAGCTCATGTTCCGCGCGTACGTGTCGGCGTGCGCGGTGTAGTAGCGCAGCCGCGAGAGCTCGAAGGCGGCGCCCGCGGCGTCTCCCGCGTCGAAGCGCGCCAGCGCCGGCTGGTAGTGCTTGCCCATGAGCCGCCAGTAGTCGGCGGCGCCGTCGAGCGCCTCGGCGTGGGCGCGGAAGCGCATGTCCACCTGCTTCCACACGTCGGGATTGCGCTGCACCCGCTCGGCGACGCGGATCACGTAGTACTGCCCGGGCCACTGGCCGAATCCGGTGATGTTGCCCAGGTTGTAGTTCCACACCTTCTGCCCGCGTCCGTTCTCGATGGCCACGTGCGCCCACGCGCAGGCGAGGCGCGCGCGGCTCGGGTTCTCGTGGAAGACGAGCTCGTGGCTGTGCTCCAGCACCGCCGAGAGCTCCGCCTCGGAGAGCGGCGTGGCTTGCTTGGGCACCTCGCGTGGGGGCAAGCCCTCGCCGCTCCGCGCCTCGGCGGCGCTCCAGGTGAGGGGACCGACGATGCCATCCGCCCCGAGGCCGTGCCGCTTCTGCCACTGGCGCGTGAGCCGCTCGGTCACGCCGCCGAAGACCCCGTCCGGCTCGGCCCCGATGACCCGCTGCCAGGCGGCGACGTCCTCGCCCCGCGCGCCGAGGCGCAGGATCTGGCGGACGACGGGGCTCGGCCCCGGCTGTCCGCTCGCCGAGGCGTGCTCGGCCTGCTCGAGGGCGTCGGCGCCGACCGGCGGATCCGCGGGTCTCGTCGGGTCGGCCCCGGCGCCCTCCAGCCAGGGGCGGATGTGCTGGCGGAGCACCCTCGGCAGGACCTCGCGCTGCTGGAGGATGTGCGCCTCGGCGTCGATGGCCTTGCTGGCGTACGAGTAGATCCAGAGCTGCCCATCGTTGCGCACCGCGGGCGCGTCGACGGGGCCCGCGGCGTCGAGGGGCCACTCCGTGGCCTGGCGGAGCACCGTCGCGGTGGAGAGGAAGGGCGTCTCCGGCGACCTGAGCTGCTCGACGTAGCTTTGCTGGGTGTGCGTGGCCACGACGAGCAGCTCGCCCCGGCGGGCGCGCGCGAACGTGTCGCGCCACACGTCGATCTGCCAGGCGACCGGCGGCTTGCTCGCGTGGGTGCCGTCGACGAGCACCAGGGCGGCGACGGCGCTGTTCGCCTGCGCCCTCTCGAGCAGGCGGGATCGCACGCCGCTGCAGCCGAGAGAGTAGCCGGCGAGGACGATGCGGCCGAAGGTGGGGAGGTGCAGCCGGTCGCGAACGGCGGCGGTCACCGCGTCGAGGTTGTCGGCGGTCTTGCCGGTGGCATAGGCGACCACGCATGGCGCGGGGCCGAGGGCGTCGCGCAGCGCGGCGTCCATGTGAGGGCCGACGAGGTAGCAGAGGACGAGATCGCGGGGCTCACCTGAGCCCATCTGGACGATGCGCATGGCGGATTCCTTTCCTCGATGAGGGCCGGCTCAGGCGCGAGCTCGAGGTCTTGCAGGTGCGGCCACCCCCCGATGGATTCACCCTCAAGATCACGACCACGGGCGTCGGGCGTCAAGGCTGTGTCTGGCGAAGGGAGTCGAGCTGGTGTCCTGAACGGCTTGGGTTCGGGTGCCGTGGGTGGCTGCAACCGGCAGGCCAGGAGGAGGAGCCCGGCGCCACGCCAGCGAGAGGCGCGGGCGAGGTGGGTGGAATGGGCGGCGCCGAGCAACACGGGGAGCGGCGGCCCCTGCGCGATGAGCCCGGGTCCGCTCGAACGGAGTCCGCTGCGCCGGACTGCGTCCGCGCCAGCGGACTCGCGCGGGCGACCCAGGTTGGCGGCGGCGACCCAGGTTGGCGCCGGCGATCGTCCGTTATCGCGTACCAGTGAAGAAACACAGCTTCCGAGGCACAGCGCAATCGCGCCTCGACTCGGCCGGCCCCCCTCGGATCTTCACGCCGCACCGCGTTTCGGTATACCGGGGAAGTATGCCATCTCCTCGGGATGACGAAGCCCGCCCCGCCTCACCCGCTCCTCCTGCGGACGCCGCCCTTCGCATCGAGCAGGAGCGCGATTTCTATCGCAAGCTCCTCGAGCTCGGGCAGACCGAAGAAATCGAGCCGTTCCTCGCCGAGGCCCTCGCCCTGATCGTCCAGATCACCGGCGCCCGCAGGGGCTATGTCGAGATCGTGTCTGACCCGGACGCCCGGGGCGAGCCGCCCTTCTGGGTCGCCCACGGCTGCCAGGACAAGGACGTCGCCGAGATCCGCGCCGCCTTCTCGCGGGGCGTCATCGCCGAGGCCCTCGCCACAGGCCGCACCATCATCACCGTCTCCGCCCTCCACGACCCGCGCTTCCGCGCCAACGAGAGCGTCGAGCGCAACCGCATCGAGGCCGTGATCTGCGCCCCGATCAACGTGCGCTCCCCCGCCGGCGCTCCGCCGCTCGGCGTCGTCTATCTCCAGAACCGCATCGAGAAGGACCGCTTCACCGAGGAGGATCGCCGCCGCGTCGAGGCCTTCGCCCGCCACCTCGCCCCCTTCGCCGACCGCCTCATGCTGCGCTTCCGCCGCCGCGACGAGGCCGACCCGACCCTCCCGTTCCGGCGCGCCCTGCGCGCCGACGCGATCGTCGGCAAGAGCGCCGCCCTCGCGCTCGTCCTGTCGCAGGCCGCCGTCGCCGCGCCCCTCGACGTCACCGTCCTGCTCACGGGCCCGTCGGGCACCGGCAAGACCCAGCTCGCCCGCGTCCTGCACGAGAGCGGCCCGCGGGCGCGCGGCCCCTTCGTCGAGCTCAACTGCGCCGCGCTCCCCGAGGCGCTCCTCGAGAGCGAGCTGTTCGGCGCCCTGCCCGGCGCGCACTCCACCGCCAGCCGCAAGCTGGAAGGCAAGGTCGCCGCCGCCGACAAGGGCACCCTCTTCCTCGACGAGATCGGCGAGCTCAAGCCCTCGGCGCAGGCGAAGCTGCTGCAGCTCCTGCAGTCGAGGGAGTACTACCCCCTCGGCGCGAACCGCCCCGTCCGCGCCGACGTGCGCGTCATCGCCGCGACCAACGTCGACCTCAAGGCCGCCGCGCAGCGCAAGGAGTTCCGCGAGGATCTCTTCTACCGGCTCCAGGTGCTGCCGATCCGCCTCCCCGCGCTCTCGGAGCGCCGGGAAGACATCGCCCTCCTGGCCGAGCATTTCTGCGCGGCGGCCTGCAAGACCCACGGGCTGCCCGCCGTCCACCTCAGCGTCGACGCGCTCTGCGCCGTCGAGGCGGCGGAGTGGAGCGGCAACGCGCGCGAGCTCGCCCACGCCGTCGAGGCGGCCGCCATCCGCGCCGCGGCGCAGGGGGGCCCCCAGGTCGAGCGGCGCCACCTCTTCCCCGGCGACATCGCCGCGCCCGAGGGCGCCGCCGCGGCCCCGGCCATCACGACCGCGCCCTACCGGGGCCTGACCTTCCAGGAGGCCACCCGCCGCTTCCAGGCGGAGCTGCTCCGCGGGGCGCTCGAGGAGAGCGGCTGGAACGTGGGCGAGGCGGCGTCGAAGCTCGATCTCGCCCGCTCCCACGCCTACAAGCTCGTCCGCGCCTTCGGCCTGACGCGGCGGCGCGGCGGCCCCGACGAGCCTCGGCCGGGCGCCAAGCCGCCGTGAACGACGCCCGCAGCCTCGACGACGCGGCGTGGAGCCCGCCCGCCACGTTCGACGGCTACCGGCTGCTGCGGCTCATCGGCCGCGGCGGCATGGGCAGCATCTACCTCGCCCACGACAGCCTCCTCGACCGCCCGGTCGCCATCAAGTTCATCGCCGCGCCCCGGCCCGACGCCGTCGCGCGGCAGCGCTTCCTCATCGAGGCCCGCGCGCTCGCGCGGCTGTCGCACCCGAGCGTCGTCGCCGTCCACCGCGTCGGCGAGGTCGACGACCGGCCCTACCTCGTGTCCGAGTTCATCCGTGGCAAGAGCCTCGCCGAGCTGGAGAAGCCGGTGTGCTGGAGGCGGGCGCTGCGGCTCGGCCTCGGCCTCGCCCGGGGCCTCGGCGCCGCCCATCGCCACGGCGTCCTCCACCGCGACATCAAGCCCCAGAACGCCATGCTCGGCGAGGCCGGCGAGCTCAAGCTCATCGACTTCGGCCTGGCCAAGCTGATCGAGGAGCCCGCCGCCGCCCTCGGGAGGCCGCCGCCCCCGAGCCACCGCGCCTCCAGCGCGATCCTCCGCGAGGTCGACGGCGCCGCGAGCACGGTCGCCTGCGAGGGCGATCCCGCCTCCAGCGCGGTCGACCGCGAGTGCGATCGCACCTCCGGCACGCTCACCCGCGCCGACGCGCTCCTCGGCACGCCCCTCTACATGGCCCCCGAGCTCCTCCGCGGCGCGCCCGCGACCCGCCAGAGCGACGTCTATGCCCTCGGCGCCGTGCTCCACGAGCTCTGCACGGGCGCCGCGCACCGCGCGGGCGTCTCCCCGGACGCGCCCCTCGACGACTGGATCGACGCCGCGCCCGCGCCGCTCGAGTCCGCGGTCCACGGCGTCGACCCGCGCTTCGCCGCCGCCGTCGCCCGCTGCCTCGAGCCCGCGCCGGAGCGCCGCTTCGGCTCCGGCGAGGCGCTCGCCGAGGCCCTCGAGCTCGTCGACCTCGAGGAGCCCCGGGCGCCCATCCCGGAGGGCAACCCCTACCGCGGCCTCCGGCCGTTCGAGGCCGAGCACCGCGCGCTCTTCTTCGGCCGCGAGGGCGACATCCGCGCCGTGCTCGACAGGCTCCGCGCCGAGCCGCTCGTCGTCATCGCCGGCGACAGCGGCGTCGGGAAATCGTCGCTCTGCCGCGCCGGCGTGCTGCCCCGCGTCGTCGAGGGCGCGCTCGGCGACGGGCGCGCGTTCCAGGCGTTCTCGCTCGTGCCCGGCCGGCGCCCGCTCGCCGCGCTCGCCGCCGCGCTGGACGCGGTCACGCTCGACGAGGGCGCGCTCCCCCCGGCGTCGGGCCTGCGCATCGAGGGCGACGTCGAGGGGCTCACGCGCGCGGTGCAGCGCCGGATGGCCCGCGCGCGGGGCGCGCTCTTCTTCGTCGACCAGCTCGAGGAGCTCTTCACCCTGGCCGAGCCCGCCGAGGCCGCGCGCTTCGCCGAGGCCCTCTGCCGCCTCGGCTCGCTCGCCGCGGGCGTGCGCGTGCTCACCACCGTGCGCGGCGATTTCTTCACCCGCCTCTCGTCCCTCCCGGCCCTGGGCGACGAGCTCGGGCGCGCGCTCTATGTCCTGCGCCCCCTCGGCCCCGACGGCATCCGCGCGGCCATCACCGCCCCGGCGCGGCGCACCGGGATCACCTTCGCGTCCGAGGCGACGGTCGACGCGCTGGTCGAGGCCGGGTCCGCGGCGGCCGGCGGCCTGCCGCTCCTCCAGTTCGCGCTGGCGGAGCTGTGGGACGCCCGCGACCCGGTCGCCCAGCGCATCCCCGAGGCGGCCCTCGAGGCCATCGGCGGCGTGGCCGGCGCGCTCGCGCGCCACGCCGACGCCGTGGTCGCCGCGCTCGCGCCCGCCGAGCAGGCAGCGGCGCGGCGCATCCTGGTCCGGCTGGTGACGGCCGAGGGCACGCGCGCGCGCCGCAGCGCGGCCGAGCTCGGGCTCGAGGACGCGGCGGCGCGCGCGGCGCTCGAGGCGCTGATCCGCGGCCGGCTCGTGGTGGGGCGCGAGGTGCGGGAGGGGACGCATCGAGCGCCGGGCGGAGCGCCGGGCGCCTCCGGCACCGCGTACGAGGTCGCCCACGAGGCGCTCGTGCGCGGCTGGGGCGCGCTCGGCGCCTGGCTCGACCGCGACCGGGAGGACCGGCGGGAACGCGAGCGGATCGAGGTGGCCGCCGCGGAGTGGGCGCGGCTCGGCGGCGCGTCCGAGGCGCTCTGGAGCGCGCGGCAGCTCGCCGAGGCGGCGCGGGTCGCGGAGGACGCGCTCGGCCCCGGGGAGCGCGCCTTCCTCTCGGCCTCGCGGCGGCGGCTGCGGCGCACGCGCCTCGCCAGGGCGCTCGGGGTCGCCGCGGCGCCGCTCGTCCTGGGCCTCGCGCTCGCGGGGCTCGAGTGGAAGGCGCAGCGGGACCTGGACCGGGTGGTCGCCGGCCATGAGGCGGCCGCGCGCGCCGCGGAGGGGGAGGGGCGGCGGCGCAAGGCCGACGCCGACGCGCTCCGGAGGCGGGCCTTCGCGGGCTTCGACGCCGCGCTCGGCCAGCGCGCGGCGGCGTCGCTGGTCGAGGAGGAGGCCGCCGAGCGTACCTGGGCCGAGGCCGTCGCGGCGGCGCAGGAGGCGGAGGAAGCGCTCGCGCGAGCCGGTCAGGCGCTCGAGGCGGGGCTCTCGCTCGACCCGAGGCGCGCCGACCTGCGCGCCGGGCTGGGCGACGTGCTGCTCGAGGGCATCGAGCTCGCCGAGTGGTTCTCCAAGCGGGAGCGGCGGAAGGAGCTCGTGCGGCGGCTCACGATCTATGACGAGAGCGGGGCGCGGCAGCGCCGGCTCGTCGCGCCGCCGCGGCTCGCGATCGAGGTGACGCCGCCGGGCGCGTCGGTGACGCTCGGGCGGTACGACGCCGACGCCGACGGGCGCCGCGCGCTCCGGCCCGTCCGGGCGCTCGGCCGGGCCCCGCTGCCGGAGATCGCGCTCGACGAGGGGCCCGGCTCGTACCTGCTGACGTTCCAGGCCGAGGGGCGGGCCGACGTGCGCTATCCGATCCTGCTCGGCCGCGGGGAGCGGGCGCGGGTCGCGTTCGAGCTGCCGCCGGCCGCGGCCGTGCCGGAGGGGTACGTCTACGTCCCGCCGGGGCGGTTCCTGTTCGGGAGCGCGGACGCGGAGAGCTTTCGCCGGGGCATGCTGCAGACGCAGCCCGAGCGCGAGCTCGCGACGGGCGGGTACCTCATCGGGCGCGCCGAGGTGACCGTGGGCGAGTGGATCCGGTTCTTGCGCGATCTTCCCCCGGCGGAGAGAGCGAAGCGGACCCCGAGGGAGCGCGCGCAGCCCTGGGGCGTGCAGCTCGACGAGCTCCCGGAGGGCGGGTGGGCGCTCACGCTCGTCTTGAACGGCGCGCCGGTCACCTTCCGCGAAGGGGAGCCGCTCCGCATCCCCGGTCGCCGCGCCCGGGCGGAGCAGGACTGGCTGCGCATCCCGATCACGTCGATCGCGCTGGAGGACGCGCTCGCGTACACGGCGTGGCAGCGGTCGACGGGGCGCCTGCCCGGGGCGCGCCTGTGCGACGAGCGGGAGTGGGAGCGGGCGGCGCGGGGCGCGGACGAGCGGCTCTATCCGCACGGCGACCGGCTGGCGCCGGGCGACGCGAACTTCGATGAGACGTACGGCCGGGTGAGCGACGCCTACGGTCCTGACGAGGTGGGCTCGCGTCCGGCGTCGGCGAGCCCGTTCGGCGTGATGGACCTGGCCGGGAACGCGTGGGAGATGGCGCGATCGGCCGGGCCGCGGGAGGAGCTGCTCGTCCGCGGCGGGGCCTGGTATTACGACGCGCTCTCCAATCGGAGCAGCAACCGCACGGCGGTGGAGGCGCAGACGCGGAGCGGCCTCGCGGGGCTGCGTGTCTGCGCCGATTTCCCGCCGCGCGACTGACGGCGCGCCTCGGTCAGAGCGCGCAGAGCCAAGGATTCTTCGGGCAAGTCCCGCTCGGCGTGACGTTGTCATGCGTGCTGCGCGTCACGAGGAGGACGTCCTCCGGCCACCTCGCCCGCTTGTCCCCGGAGAGCGCCGCCCCGTTGCACTCGGGCAGCGCCTTGACCGCCGCATCGGCCTCGCACGCGGGGAAGCGTGGGGCGCTGATGCAGAGCGGCCCGTCCTTGCCCCACGCGGCCTCGATCTGGAGCGGCATCTGGCTCGTGCTCGGCTGCTGGACGCCCAGGCGGTCGTACACGTCGATGAAGGTGCCGTCGCAGGTATACGCGAGCCCGCTCGAGTATTCGGCCCGCGCCGCGTGGATGCACGCGGCATAGTAGTCGGAGAGCGATTTCCCCTCGAGGGACCCCCAGGGCGGATATCCCCAGTTCACGCATTTGGCGGCGATCCCGGACATGCACGCCAGGGTGAAGACCTTCTTGTCCTCTCCGATGCGTTCGTAGTACTCGCCGGTCGTCTCGTTCCATGCGCCGGGCACCGCGATCGCCCGTCCATGGAGCTGGCTCGTCTGGTCCTGCGGGCAGACGTCTTCGGGGCCGGGTACGTAGTTTTGCCCGAGGCAGGGGTTGATCGCACCGGCGTCGCTGGTCTGCACCACGACATCGTAGATGGGGACCTTCCCGGAGCTGACGCAGCCGTTGCTGCCCGCGAGCCTCAGCGTGACCGGCACGTCTCCGTGCCCGTCGAGATACCCGACCACGTTCGTTGGGAGCGCCTGCGGCGGAACCTCGTTTCCGGCGGCAGAGAAGTACCAGAGCTTCTCGAGGTGTCCACCCCGGTAGCCGCGCGCCTGCGGATTGACCTTGAGCTTCTCGACCTTCGGGGGACGGGGGGAATTGGGGATCTGCCTCTTGAGGGGGAGCTGCGCCGTCGCATGATCGCCGGGCGCGTCCGTCCCGTGAACCCTGGGCGCGTCCGGCGCGCGGCTGCCCGAGTACGTCGAAACCCCGAGCGCTCCGGCGCCGCAGGCGAGCCCTGCGATGGATACCAGCGTCAACCCCAACCCATGGCGAATGCGACCACTCACGGTGACCTCCGGATCAGTGCCACTGCCTCGACGCCCTCCGCGCGGCGCTCGGATCGGGAGCGACGCTCGCGGGGGCAGTTTGTGGCGCGGCGCGAGGCCTCCAAAGCAACCCGCGCGCCAGGCGCCGGAGGGGCGGCGCACGCGAGGGAGCGCCGGCTTTCCCCGCGATCCCTGGGGAGCGCGCGCCGCGGACCTCGGCAGGTCCGCTGGACGAGATTCCGCTCCTGCGCACCGTGTCCGCTCCAGCGGACAGCCCTGGTGCGCGGACCCGCGCCCGCCGCTTGACGATCTGCGTTTCGCGTCTATCTTGAGCGCCGCTGCTGCGGTGTGCGCCTCCCTCGTGCGCGCGCCGGGTCCACACCGGGGGAGAGTGAGCCGCGGCCCCGTCGCGCGATCGCGTCGGCCGCGTGCGTCTTCGTGAATTGGACAGCAGCATGGTTGGCAAATTGCATCTCGATGCGGTGGTGCGTCGCGTGGATGGCGCGACGGCCCGCATCGACAATCCGTTCGGGATCCCGATCACCCTCGTGGCGCGGGAAGATGTCGTCGTCGAGGCCGACGGCATCGAGGAGCTCCTCCGTTTCGCCTCGCTGGAAGGCACGCTGCGCGATCTCCGCGCATGGGAGAAGGCCGGCAGGATCGCCCCGTTCTGGGGCGGCGCGGCCGGCGAGATCCGGTCCATCGTGCTCACGCCCGATTTTCATAAGGGCGCGGGCATCCCCGTGGGCACGGTCGTCGATGCGCGCGGGTTCGTGGTGCCGCAGGCCGTCGGCAACGATGTCTGTTGCGGCATGCGCCTGCTCGCGACGGACGTCGATCGGGACGAGCTCGCGCCGCACGTGGGCGCCCTGAAGCGGCGGCTCCGCGCCATCTTCTTCCAGGGACAGCGCGATATCCCCATGTCGCCGCGCCAGCGCGCGGCCATGCTCCGCGACGGCCTCGCCGGGCTGCACGAGACGGCGGCGGACAACGCCCGCACCGGCCTGTGGAGCCACTACGATCCGCGCGCGCAGCGCGAGGATCTCGAGCGCGTGCACTTCCACGGCGCGTTGCCCGCGCGCGGGACGTTCGCGTTCGACGCGTACATCCAGGCGTCGGGCCGCGCGGACGGGCGCGACATCCAGATCGGCACCGTCGGCGGAGGCAACCACTTCGTCGAGATCCAGGCCGTGGACGAGCTCGTCGACGGCGGGACGGCGCGCGCGTTCGGGCTGACGAAGAACGCCGTCACGATCATGGCCCACGCGGGCTCGGTCGGGCTCGGACACGCGGTCGGCGGCTATTTCAACGAGCGCGCCCGCGCGCTGTACCCGGCGGGGGTGCCCCACCCAGCGCACGGCTTCTATGTGCTGCCGGCGGTGGGGCCCCACGCCCGCGAGGCCTCGGTCTACCTGGATGCGATGCGGAACGCCGCCAATTTCGCCTTCGCGAACCGCCTCTTCCTGGGCCTCATGGTGGTGCGCGCGCTCCAGGAGGTCCTCGGCCGTCGGATCGCGAGCTCGCTCGTGTACGATGCGCCGCACAACCTCATCTGGGAGCCCGACGGCGCCGAGCCGCGCTACTTGCACCGCAAGGGCGCGACGCCCGCCCCGGGACCGGATGGGCAGGGCGGGGTGTTCGCGTACACCGGTCACCCGGTGATCATCCCTGGATCGATGGGCGACGCGAGCTGGGTGCTCGCCGGCGCGGGCCACGCGGAGCTGCTCGCGAGCGCGTGCCACGGCGCGGGCCGCAGCCTCACGCGCGGCCGCTCCGCGCACGCCGACGAGGACCTCTACCGGCGCGCCGTCGAGAAGCTGCATGTCGTGACGCCCCTCGATCCGGATGCGCCGAGCGTCCGGCGGCGGCGCGACATCCTCGCGAAGTACCACCAGCGGATGAAGGAGGAGGCGCCGTATGCCTACAAGCCGATCGCGCCCGTCGTCCGCTCCGTCGAGGATGCCGGGATCGCGCGGCGCGTGGCGCGACTCTGGCCGCTCGTCACGGTCAAGGGATAGGGCGCGCTCCGAACGACGGCGCGACGACCACGCCGCCGGCAAGCCCTGAAGCCGCGCGCGTTCCGGGTTGGCGCCCCCGGAGCAGCGCTGTAGCCTGCGGTGGGAGGTTCGCTCATGGCCAAGGTGACCGCGCTGGGCATGGACACGATCACCGAGAAATCCGGCCACCAGATGACCGGCATGGCCGTCAGCGTGTGCCTGACGCCGGCGGCGCCGAGCCCCTTGCCGATCCCCTATCCCACGATGGGCACGGTCGCCGAGGGGATCATCGATCCCTGCATGCGCACCAAGATCGAGGGGGCCAAGATCCTCACGGTGGGCGGCTGCATGAAGGCCTGTCACGGCAACGAGCCGGGCACGCTGAAAGAGGTCGTCAGCCTCAACACGGCCGGGCCGTGCTTCCCCTGGCTCGGGGCGCCCAACGTCTTCATCGAGCTCGGCATGGCCGGCATCACCGGCAGCATGGGGCAGATGAACAAGAGCATCACCGTCGGCGCGGGCGCCAGCGCGAGCGGCGCGGGCGGGGGCGGGGGCGGCGGCGGGGGCGGCGGCGGCGGCGCCGGCGGTCCGGGCGGCGGCGGCCCGCAGGGCGGGAGCAACGGCGGCGGGGGCGGCGGCGGCTCGAGCAGCGGCGCCTCGCCGCCGAAGCCGCCGGCGCCGCCTCAGGCCGAGGGGCAGGCCGCCGCGGCGCACCCGATCGACGTGGTCACCGGCACCATGTACACGAACCCCAAGCTCGATGTCCTGCTCCCGGGGCCGTTCTCGGTCGGCCTCGTACGCCGGTACGCGACCTCGGCGGTGCGCTCCCGCTGCGGGATGGGCTGGGGCTGGTCGCACAACCTGCACTGGTACGCGCGCAGGCACGGCGACGGGCTCGTGCTCGTGGACCCCGATTTCCGCGAGGTGCACCTCCCCGAGCCCGAGAGCGATCAGGTGCTGGTGCTGCCTTACGGCGTCAAGGTGGGCCGCTTCGGCAGCGACCTCGTGGTGGACCTCGACGACGGCGCCGTGCGCGTGCTCCGCTACGATCCGGCGGAGCTGCGCTATTGCCTCGCGGAGCTGCGCGACGACGCGGGCAACGTGGTCGAGCTCGAGTGGCGCGAGGGCATGCTCGTGCGCCTCGTCGACTGCGCCGGCCGCGTCCTCACGGTCGAGCGGGACGGGAACCTCGTCGTGCATCGGCTCTCGGTGACGGACGACGAGGGAAAGGTCCACCAGAGGACGCTCGTGGTCCTCGAGATCGACGCCCGCGGCGATCTCGTCCGCGCCGTCGACGCAGGCGGCGTCGAGACGCTCTTCGCGTACGACGAGGATCACTACCTCGTCCGGGAGTCCTCGCCGGACGGCATCGATTACCACTTCATCTACGCGGACGTCTCCGGCGAGCGCCGCTGTGTCGAGAGCTGGGGCGAGCTCCGCGGCGGCGACGTGCTGCGCGAGATCGGGTACGCGCCGCCCGCCGGAGCGCCCAGGCCCAAAGGCATCTTCCATACGCGCCTGTCGTGGGGCCCCGAGCCGCTTCAGACGCACGTGATCGACGGCCTGGGGCAGCGGCACCTGTACGTGGGCAACGCCTTCGGGCTCGTCACGGCCTACCAGGATCCGCGGGGGTACATCACCCACTACAGCTACGACGGCGCCGGCCGGCTCCTCGCGATCCGCGACGCCGAGGGGCGCGTCGCGCGCCGGCGCGTCGACATGTCGGGCAGGCACACCGAGGTCTCGGTGGGCGGCGATCTCCTGCGCGCCGTGCGCTTCGACGACGACGCGGGGGCGGTGACCATGACCGAGCCCGGAGGCGCGACGCGGCAGGTGCGCTACCAGGGCTCGAGGGTGACCGAGGAGGTCGACGAGCTCGGCCGCTCCACCGTCTACGGCTACGACCCGCGGGGCCTGCTCGCGCAGGTGATCCACGCCGACGGCACCGAGGACGCTTACGCGTACGACGCGCACGGCAACGTCCGCGAGGTGAGCGCCGGCGGCGGGGTGGCGCGCTTCCGGTACGAGTTCGACCTCCTCGGCCGGCCCGTCCGCGCGGAGACCCCGAAGGGCGTCGCGCTCGAGCTCGATTACGACTCTCGCGATTACGTGATCGCCATCCGGGAGCCCGGGGGCAAGGTCACCTATTTCGATTACGGCCCCACAGGGCACCTCGTCGCCGAGCGGGCGCCGAACGGGCATGAGATCCGGTACCGGATGGTCGGCGACGTCACGGTGGAGTCGGTGCACAGCGACGGGCGCCGCTACCGCGCCGGCTACGACGCGCTGCTGCGCCTCTCCTGGATCGAGAACCCGGCGGGCGAGCGGCACGTCTTCGAGTACGACCCGTCCGGCAACATCCGGGCGGAGACGTCGTTCTCGGGCGTCCGCACGGAGTACGAGCACAGCGGGGTCGCCGAGATCGTCTCGGTGACGAAGGCGGACGGCTCCTGGGTGCGGCTCTCGAGCGACGCGATGGGCCGGCTGCGCGTGCGCGAGCACTCGACGGGCGAGCGCGAGGAGTACGGCTACGACGAGCGCGGCGGGCTGCTCTACGCGAGGAGCGCCGCGTCGGAGGTCGTCTTCGTGCGCGACGCCGCGGGCCGGGTCCTGCGCGAGGAGCAGCGCCTCGGCGGCTTCCAGTTCGCGGTGTCGTACCGCTACGACGACGCCGGCCGCGTCGTGGAGCGGAGCTACTCCTCGGGCTGGCGCGTGACCACCGAGCGCCGCCCGGGCGACGGCGCCCCCACGGCCTGGGAGGTCGCCGTGGAGGAGGCGCGCGCCGCCCGGCTGACGCTCGCCTACGACGAGCGCGGCGTCGAGTCGGAGCGCGCGTTCGGAGAGGACGGGCCGCGCGTGATCACGCGGAGCGACCTGTACGGCCTGCCCGTCCATCGGGCCGTGGTGTCGTCGACCGGCGGCGAGATCGCGGCGCGCTCGTACGCATGGTCCAAGGCGGGGCCGATCGAGGCGGTGGACGACAGCCGCGCGGGGCAGCGGCGCTACGTGCTCGACGAGGTGGGCCGCCCGCTATCGGTGCAGGGGCTCGGCGCGAACGAGCAGCTCTCGTATTCGCCGCAGGGCACCCCGATGCCCCGGGGCGAGGCGTGGGCGCTCGGCCCCGGGGGGCGCCCCGTGCGCACGGCCGACGAGCACCTCACCTGGGACGCCCTCGGCCGCCTGGCGCGGCGCGCCTCGGCGGAGCGCGGAAAGAGCTTCGAGTACCGCTACGACGCGCTGAACCGCCTCGCGGCCGCGGTGCGCGACGACGGCCTCGTGATCCAGTTCCTCTACGACGCGCTCGGCCGCCGCGTCGCGATGACGATGGGCGGCGAGAGCGTCTGGTTCGGCTGGGACGGCGACTCCGCGGTCGAGGAGGTGGCGAGCGGGGGAGGGCGCGTGCGGCGCGTCTTCGCCGACGACGGCTGCACGCCGCTCCTCGAGGCGCGGCAAGGGGCCGACTTCCGCGCGGTCGTGACCGACGCCGCCGGCACGCCGTGGCTCTTCCTGTCCGCGGCCGGCGCCTTCGACGAGGTGGACTTCGGCGCGCTGGGCGACGTGACCCGCCGCTCGGGCGATCCAGGGACGCTGCGCTTCGCCGGGCAGCGCTGGGACGCCCCGACAGGCCTCTTCTACAACCGCCACCGCTACTACGACCCAGCGCTCGGCCTGTACATCACGCCCGATCCCGCGGGGCTCGCCGGGGCGTTCCACGAGCTCGCGTTCGTTCCGAACGTCACGCTGTACATCGACCCTTCGGGGCTCACGACGATCCTCGTCGGCCAGCGCGGCGACAAGGCGATCGAGAGCCACAAGGCCAATCTGCAGAAGATGTATCCGGGGGCCACGGTGCTTTACCACGACGAGCTGAAGAACGCCCCGCTGGCGAACGAGAACCACGTGATCGTGTCGACGCACGGGTACCCGGGCGGGGTCGAGTGGGGAGAGAAGAAGAAGTTCCTGGGGCTCATCCCTTACGGCAACCGGCCCACGGTCAACGGGCAGCAGCTCGGCGACGTGCTGAAGGGCGCGGGCTTCAAGGGGGGGCCGGGCTCGCGCGTCGATCTGTCGACGTGCAACGGCGCGACGCCGCCGGATCCGAAGTGGGGCATCGGCAACGACAGCACGGCGCAGGGCGTCGCAAACGTCACGAAATCGAGCGTCTGGGGCGCCAAGTCGAACGACCCCGCCGCCACGTACCGCGGCGACGTCGAGGATATCTCGGGCAAGAAATGGTATCAGTTCTGGAAGAAGCCGAACAACTGGGGGCCTGGGATGATGGCGCCGGTTGGACAGAGCCCGGTGAACGGGGCGATGAACCCGAGGCGAGATGTGTACGTGCGGAAGGGCGCGTACGTCGAGACCCGGTGAGGAGTTGAGCCATGCCGGCGCCCCGTTTGCCTCACGTCCCCGCGCGTCTCCCCTGGCCCGACACGACCGGGCCGGACCCTTCCCAGGCGGCGCTCGACGCGCTGTGGTCGAAGACGCGCGCGGTGCGCGTTTACCCGGGCGAGCTCGGTGAGCACGGGCCGCTCGCCCGAGCGCCCGTCGTGGAGCTCCGCGGGCCCGACGTCGCCGAGCTCGCGCGTCTCCTCGCGTTCGAGCCGCCGCCGGAGCGCTTCCGGGTGCCGAGCCTTGGGCAGTGCGCGCTCGAGCTCCGGGGCCGCCTGTTCCGCGTCGGTCTGCTCGGGCTCGACGTGGAAGGGGCGCTCCGCGTGATCGGCTGGGGCTCGGACGTCACGCTGCGCGAGCCGGCGGCGGTCTTCGCGTGGCTCGCGGAAAAGGGCGGGCCTCCTCTCGCGGAAGCGCTCCAGCAGGGGGCGCGCTAGCGCTCGGGGTGACGGGGTAAGGCTGAACGCCTCCCGAGCCCAGCTGGCGGGCCGCCCTGCTGAGCGGCTCCTCGTCCTCCGTATTTGCAAGCGTCGATCTCTGGTCCACCTCTTCACCTGGCTTCGTAAAGAAGTGTCTCTACGACTTCTTCGGGAGAAGAGCCGTTGTTCAACCAGATGTCTTCGATCGTGTCGGCGCCCTCGAGCCCGATCCCCTTTTTGTTCAACACCGTGGCCGCTTTGATGTGATCGATTTCAAGGACCCTGAATGAGTCGGAGATCGGGGCTCTCGCCACTTTCTCCATGATGATCAAATCTGCCGGAACCTGAGCTCGTTCAAGGATGATGAGCCCGACGGACAACACGGCCACGGCGGCAGCTGCAATGAAGAAGTTCGTCTTTCCGAAGTGGCTCTTCATGCTTTTCCAGTTGATGGTCACATGGAGAAAAGCAAAGAGCACGAAAGTCAACCCCATCACTTCGTGCAGCACCTCTGTGAAGCCGTCAGCTAAGTGGAAGAACATCAACACGCCGGAAAATCCGACAGAGACAAAGATGAACGCAAGGAAAGGGGTTACAAAAATCCTGTTCAGCTTCATGCTCAATCCTGTCTTGAGGTCCTCGGACGCGCTGGCGATCGCCGGAGCTCCCTCGAGGGCGCTGGGCGAGGTGGGCGGCGGCCCCATGTCCGCGTCATCGCAGCCGGCGAACGCACGACCCGAGGGGGCGGCCGCGATCATCGCGGCCGGCTCGGTACCAGCCGTGCCATTTACGGAGATCCGCCGCAGATGGCGTGCGGCTGCTGAACGCCGCTCGCGCACACACGGTTATTGAGTGCTATATACACATAATTCCGAAGGGGTCACGCGTCAAGAAAAAATGTGCGTGATGCACGCTTCTGCTGGGTGACCGCCCACCAGCCCAGGCGGCCCCGCCTCCGCTCTCTCCCGCCAGCGCGGCCCTCACCCCCCGCCGATCAGCGCCCGAAGCGCGTCCGCTTCCCGCTTCGCCCGCGCCGCGATCGGCAAGAGCCCCACGAGGCACGACGCCGGCACCTCCCGCGCGAGGATCACGCCGTTCTGGCTCCGGAACACGCGGACGCCGCGCGCCCGGAGCCGCGCGGGGCTGATCTCGAGCATCACGTCGACGTTCGAGCGCTTGCCCACCGCGCTCCCCGGCGCGTCGGTGCAGTGCACGTGCGTGCGCGCCGCCGGCCGGATCCCCTCGCGGGCGATGCTCCGGACCGCGTCCACGCTGGTGCCGTGCCAGATCGACGCGTCGCCGTGCACCTCCTCCCAGGACGCCTCCAGGCCGGCGAGCGTCACCGGCATCCCCTCGCGCGAGTGCCCCTGCGAGGCGCGCACCCGGTCGCCCCGGATCTCGAGGCGGTTCTTCGTGTTGTTCTCCACCACCGCGTCGAGCAGCGAGCGCGGCATCCCGAGCGCCCGCAGCACGTCGTCCACGGCCACCCAGCCCGCCTCGTCCATGGCGACGCCCATCGAGGGCGCCCCGTGGCGGAGCAGCCAGGAGAGCTTCTTGCTCATGTCGGTCAAGCGATCGCGGCCCATCGTCAAGCTCCATCCTTTCGAACGTCGGACGAGGAGAAGCATAGACACCCCGCTATCGCGCGGAAGAAGTATTTCTGGATACGCTATCGCGTTTCGCGATAGCGTCCCGGCATGCTCAACCTCGACTGGCTCGGCGCCTTCGTGGTCTTCTCCGAGCACCTCAACTTCACCCGCGCGGCGCGGGCGCTGCACGTCTCGCAGCCGGCGCTCCACGCCCAGATCGGCAAGCTCGGCGACGCGCTCGGCGTCACGCTCTACCAGCGGCGCGGGCAGCGGCTGGAGCTCACGGCGGACGGCAAGCGCGTCGCCGCCTTCGGGCGCGAGGTGGGCGAGCGGACGCGCTCGTTCCTCGACGTCCTTCGCCACGGAGAGAGCCGGGAGCCGGTCGTGCTCTGCGCCGGTGAGGGCTCGTACCTGTACCTGCTCGGCGAGGGGATCCGCGCCTTCACCGCGCGCGCCGTCGCCCCGCTCCGCCTGCTCACGCGCGACCGCGAGGCCACGCTCGACGCCGTCGTGGCGGGCGAGGCGCACCTCGGCGTCGCGCCGCTCGAGGGCGCGCCGGACGGGCTCGCCGCCGACCGCCTCACCGAGGTCGAGCAGGTCCTGGTCGTCCCCGAGGCGCACCCGCTCGCCCGGAAGCGCCGCGCCCACCTGCGCGATCTCGAGGGGGCGCGGCTCGTGGTGCCCGGCCCCGGGCGGCCTCACCGGGCCGCGCTGGCGCAGGCGCTGCTCTCGGCCGGCGTCCGCTGGGAGCCGGCGGTCGAGGCGAACGGCTGGGAGCTGATGCTCCACTTCGTCCGGCTCGGCGTCGGCATCGCCGTGGTCAACGCCTGCTGCCGCCTCCCGCGCGGCCTCGTCGCGCGCCCGCTGCCCGAGCTGCCGCGCAAGGTCTTCTACGTCGTCCACCGGCGCGGCGTCGCCCTCCAGGGCGGGCCCGCGGCGCTCCGGGACGCGCTGCTCGCGCACGGCGCCGCGTGGCAGCGCAAAAACGCGCGCGGCGCGCCGATCGCGCCCGACGTCACGCCGAGCGCGCCGGCGCGCCGGCGCTGAGCTCCCTCACCCGATCTCCGGGCTCAGGCCGCCTTCTTGGACCTCGACTTGCCCTGCTTCGCCTGCTTGCCGCCCACGTCGTCCGGGCGGCTCACCAGCTTCGAGAAGTAGCTCGGCTCGCCGTTCGCCTTGGCCTCCTGGTACACGAAGGCGAGGTTCGACTCCTCGAACTTGGCGAAGAAGTCGTCCCACGAGATCTCCTCGAGCGTGTCCTCCCCGCTGAACCCCGGGAAGTCGATCCGGAGGACGCCGGGCTCCCCGTTCTTCTCGGTCCGCGTGACCGTCGCCGGGCGGCCGCCGCGCGCCTCGACCCAGGCGCGGATCTCGTCGTGATCGACCGTCATGTGGGACGCGTGGTCGTCCTCGGCGCCCTTGCCGCGGGCCTGCTTTCCGCGAGGCCGCTGCTCGGCGCCGCCGCGCTCCTCCTCGTCGTCGTCGAGGTCGATCTGGGCCTCCACCTCGATCTCCTGCGCGCCCTCGCCCGCCTGCCCGCCGCCCTTTCCGCGCGCCTGCTTGGCGTGCGGCCGCTGCTCGGCGCCGCCGGGCTCCTTGTCGAGATCCATCTGGACCTCGATCTCGACGTCCAGCTCGCCGCCGCCGCTCCCGCCCTTCGCGCCGCCCGCCTTCGCCTTGCTGCCGCCCTTCGCGGCGCCGGACGTGGACTTGCCTTTCTGGACCATGTCCTCCGGACGGCTCACCAGCTTGGAGAAGTTGCTCGTCTGCCCGTCCGCCGTCTTCTCCTGGTACACGAAGGCGAGGTTCGACTCCTCGAACTTGGCGAAGAAGTCGTCCCACGAGATCTCCTCGAGCGAGCCCTCCCCGCTGTAGCCGGGGAAATCGATGCGGAGGATGCCGGGCTCACCGTTCTTCTCGGTGCTCTTCACCGTCGCCGGGCGGCCTCCGCGCGATTCGGCCCACTGGCGGATCTCGTCGTGATCGATGGTCATCTGCGATGAATTGGCCGACATGGTCTCTCTCCTGTGCTCGTACGTCGATTGGATCGAGGACGGCAACCTGCGTGCCAGAGGGCCATGAGAAGATCCGCGCGGGTGATGGACGGGCTCATCCGTAGGCGGCCTGGAGCGGCGCGTACGCGCGGCGCGGTACGAGCACGTCCCGCCGTCGGGCGCTGCCGTCGCCCGTGTCGCGCGTGCGAGCCCGGCGTTATCGTGACGAGACCGAGCCGAAAAGGAAGGGAGCTCTGCCGTGGCCGGGCGCAGGCGCGACGAGGCAATCTGCCTCGCCTGCGGCGAAATGCTGTAGTGTCGGGCGCAGGTGTGGAGTGTACGGGGGGACGGCGCTTGACCAGCTCGCCGGCAACGTTTTAGCTGCTCGGTGGGAGGCTGCGCGATGCGCGGAGTTCTATGAAAACGCACTCACACGAACCACAAGAGACGCCGTCATCGAGGTTTGCGCGCCCGCTGCGCCGCGGGCACCGCGGATGGGCTGCGGGGGCCGCGCGCGCCGCGCTCGCGTCGAGCGCGGCGGTGCTCGCGCTCGGGTGCGTGCTGGAGATCGACGCCCCCGGCGCGACGGGCAGCGGTGGGGCCGGCGGCAGCGCAACGGCGAGCGGCGGGGCCGGCGGCGAGGGCGGCGCGGAGAGCACCTCGGCGTCCGGCGGCAGCTGCCCGGGAGAGACCGACTGCTCCGGCGTGTGCGTCGACACGGGCTCCGATCCGGCGAATTGCGGCGCGTGCGGCGACGCCTGCGCAGCAGGGGAGTCGTGCTGCGACGGAACGTGCGCCGACCTGAGCAGCGATGGGCTGCACTGCGGCGCCTGCGGCCATGGCTGTCAGGGTGGGCTGTGCAGCGACGCCGCGTGTCAGCCCGTCGTGCTCGCGACGGCGGCCGGCACGCCCCTCGCCATCGCGGTGGACGCGACCCACGTCTACTGGACGCACCGGGATACGGACGAGATCATGAGTGCGCCCATCGACGGCGGCGAGGCGGTCACGATCGCCGAGAGCTGCCCGTCGTTCGGGATCGAGGTGAGCGCGACGGACGCAACCTGGACCTGCGCCGAGCTCGGCACCCTCTACAGGGCGCCGCTCGAAGGCGGCGAGCCCGTGCCGCTCGCGACCGGGCTGAACCTCCCGATGGGCCTCGCGCTGGACGCGACGAGCATCTATGTGGGCGACGACAGCGCGGTGATGCGGGTCCCGATCGGGGGAGGGGAGGCGGTGGAGCTCGCCGTGGGCAGCGGCTCCCGCCGCCTCGAGATCGACGACACCCACGTCTACTGGACCAACGCGGACGCGAGCACCATCCGGAAGGTGCCGATCGGAGGGGGCGAGGACGTGATCCTCGCGACCGGATACTTCGAGTCGCACGAGGTCGCGCTCGACGCGACCACCGTGTACTGGACGACCCCGGGCGAGGGGCCGAGCGTGGGCTCGGTGAACAAGGTGCCCAAGGCGGGTGGCACGCCGGTGGCGCTCGCCGCGGGCCAGGCGTCCCCGTTCTTCATCGCGGTGGACGGGGCCCACGTGTACTGGGTCAACGTGGCCGACGGCGAGATCAAGAGGGTGCCTGTCGACGGCGGCGAGGCGGTCGTGGTGATCTCGGGCGTATCGCCGAACGACCTGGCGGTCGACGGCACCAGCATCTACTGGACCGATGAGAGCGGCTTCGTGATGAAGCTGGCCAAGTAGGCGCCCGGCGCGCCGAATGGACGAGGGAGGCCCACGCCGCAGCGCGCCAGCGCGTCGACCCGCTGCGCGAGCGCCGGGCGGGTGCTACCTAGCATCGAGCGGCGCGAGCCGCGCTGCCGAGGCCGAGCACGTGACCGCCGCGTACCATCTGCTCCTCCGGGCTGCTGTGCTCGCCGTGACCACGGCGACCGCGACGGCGGCGGCCGCGCGCGAGCCTCGACCTCCTGCGGCTGCTCCCGCCACGGGCGCGCCGCGGGCCGCGCCCGCCCTGCCGTCCGCGCGCTCGCGTCGGCCTGCGCCGGCCCTCCCTGCCGCGCGCGCCCCGCAGCCCGCGCCCGCGCCGTCGGCGCGCGCCCCGCATCCCGCGCCCGCCCCGCCGTCGGCGCGCGCCCCGCAGCCCGCGCCGGCCCTGCCTGCCGCGCGCGCCCCGCATCCCGCGCCCGCCCCGCCGGCCGCGCCGGAGCCGCCCTCGGCGCCGCCGGTCGCGCCCGAGCCCGAGCCCGCGGCCTGGCGCGCCCTCGTGGTCGGCGGCGGCCCGCGGCCGCCCATGAACCAGGTGGCCATCGAAGGCCACGTCCGGTACTTCCAGTCGCTGCTCCCGGCCACGGTGGAGCGCCGCGTCCTCTTCGCCGACGGGAGCCGGGGCACGCGGAGCGTGCAGTTCCTCGACGGCCTCCGCATGCGCTACCGCGCGCCCAGGCTGCCGCGCATCGACGGCGCGACGACCCGCCGCGGGTTCGACGCGATCTGGCGCAAGTTCGTCCGCGCGCGCCCGGCCGACCCGCTGCTCCTGTACTTCGCCGGCCACGGGAGCCCGGATCCGCGGCGCGATCTCGACAACAACGTGTTCGACCTCTGGGGCGGCGGGGGGCTGTCCGTGCGCGACCTCGCCGCCCGCATGGAGCAGCTGCCCGACGACACGCCCGTCGTCCTCGTCATGGCCCAGTGCTTCTCCGGCGCCTTCGCGAACCTCCTCTTCGAGGGCGGCCGGCCCGACGGCGAGCTCGTCGAGCGCGACGTCGTGGGGTTCTTCGCGGCGACCCGGGACCGCCCCGCGTCGGGCTGCACGCCCGAGATCAACGAGGCGGATTACACCGACTTCAGCAGCTATTTCTTCGCCGCCCTCTCGGGCGTCGATCGCCTCGGCAACCGCGTCGGCGGCGCCGATTTCGACCAGAACCGGTTCGTGGGGATGAACGAGGCGTTCGCGTACGCCCTCCTCCACCAGGCGACCGGCGACGTGCCGGTCGCGACGTCCGATGTGTTCCTCCGTCGCTTCGTGAACAAGCCCGATCACGAGACCATGGCGACGCCCTATTCCAGGGTCCTCTCGTGGTCGAGCCCGGCCGAGCGGGCCGCCCTCGAGGGCCTCTCGGACGCGCTCGGCCTCCGCGGCGAGCACCGGCTGCGGGCGGCGTACGACCGCGAGTTCGGGCCAGGCGTGGGCAGGAAGGACGTGGAGGACGTGACGTCGGCGCACCGGCTGCGGTTCATCCGGCTCGCCAAGAGCGTGGTGCTGGCGAGGGCGCTGCGGCAGAGCGGCGATCGCGCCCTGGTCGAGCGCTTCGAGCGGCTGCGCGCCGCCGAGGCGCGCAACCCGCTCGCCGAGGCCAAGGCCGCGAGCCAGGCGCGGCAGGACACGAGGCGGCGCGCCGCCCGGTGACGTAGCTCCGTGCGTCAGAGATCCCGCCAGGGATGGCTGACGCACGGAACCAGCGGCGGCCTCGCCGGCCTACCCAGGGGCTCCGCCACGGCGCTCGGCGCGGGGCGCCGCACGCCTCACGGCGCGGGCTTCTCCTCCACCTGCATCGCGAACAGATCCGTCACGCCGGGGTCGATTCCCATCTGCGTGAGCAGGGTGGTCACCTGGCCGCGGTGATGGGTCTGATGGTTGAAGAAATGGCCCACCGTCCACCAGAGCGGCTGGGTCAACACCGTGCCGCCCCGCGTGAAGGTCAGGTCGCCCGAGAGCGCCTGCTCATCGATCTGGTGCACCCAGGCGAGGATGTCCGCGTCGGTCCTGGCGCGCTCGCGGGAGAGATCGTCGAAGTCTGCGTAGAGCTCCTGCGACAGCGAGGTGATCTCGATGGCCCTGCCGCTCGCGTCGCGCACCGCGAACCGCTCCTCGTCGCCGGTGAAGCGCCCCATCCACCTGCGATCGGCGAGCAGGAGGTGGTTCAACGTGCCGTGGATCGACCTGAAGAAGGCCCCGCGATCGCGCTTGCGCTCCGCGTCGTCGAGCTTGCCGACCAGCGCATAGAGCTTGTCGTTCATCCACAGGTTGTAGCGAGCCAATGCGCGATATTGATCTACCCAGCTCATGAGTCAACCTCGTCCGTCCAGGTGCAGGCACGCACCCTATCACGCTCGCCCGCGACCGCGAACCCCCGGCCCGCGCCGCCGCGGACGCGCGTGCGGCTTCGACGGGCCCGCGTCACCCTCGCGGACGGCGCGCCTCGGACGCATCGCCGCCGTCGCGCGCAGCGACCGAAATCGCGCTTGCTCGGTCCGCTATGGCGGACTATTGTCCTCGATAGCAGACACGCGGTGATCGGCGAGAACTCCCGGTTCGGAGCCGCCTTTCGCCCCTTTCTACCTCCTCTCCCAAGGAGCCACGATGGTCAGCCTTGCGCTCGATTCAGCTGTCCTGGCCGAGACGTACGATCGCGTCAGCGATCGGCAGTTCAACCACGGAAAGCTGCTCATCGAAGATCTCCAGATTTCCCCGGGCGAGCGCGTCCTCGACGTCGGGTGCGGGACCGGTCGGCTCGGGGCTCATGTCGCCGAGCTGGTCGGCCCCTCCGGCGAGGTGGCCGGCGTCGATCCGCTGCCGCTGCGCGTCGAGCTGGCGAACCAGAAGCGCCGGCCGAACTTCCGCGCCAGCGTCGGCCAGGCCGAGGATCTCTCGCAGTTCGCCGCCGCGAGCTTCGATGTCGTGTTCCTGAACAGCGTGCTCCACTGGCTGCCCGAGAAGCTCGGCCCGCTGCGGGAGGCGCGCCGCGTGCTCAAGCAGGGAGGGCGCATCGGCATCACCTCGGCCGCCAAGGAGCGCCCGCACGAGGTCGAAGATGCGCTCGATAGCGCGCTGTCGTCGCTCGGCCTGACCGGCACCGCGGAGACGCTCGGCAACACCACCTACAAGGTGACCTCCGACGACCTGAGGGGCACCCTCCTGCGCGCCGGCTTCGAGGATCCGAAGCTCCAGATCCGCACCTTCACGGATCACTTCGCGGCCACGGACGATGTGATCGAGTTCTACCTGGCCAGCTCGTTCGGCAATCTCCTGTCCAGCCTCGCTCCGGCGGACGCCGCGCGGGTCAAGGCGGCGCTCGAGGCCGAGCTCGAGCGACGCCGCGCGCCGGAGGGGATCCGGCTGCGACGTCACCTGATCTTCGCCGTCGCGCGCGCGGGCGCCTGAGCGGCGCCGAGGAGCGGGAGCGGGCCTGCGCCTCGGCCGCGTCGACGAGCGCCGGCCGCGGTGCTCCCCCAGCAGCACCGCAGCAGCAGGCGCTGCTCTCGCGGCAGCAACCGATCCCGCCTCGCGCCGCGCCGGTCCGCCGGCCGCTGGACGCGACGCCGGCACGGCCCCTGCTTTCCTGCGAGCTTTCTCCTTTTTTGCAAACGACCGGCCACCATCGCCTCGCGTGCCGGACATCCATCCCCATCCAGCGCAGGCCGCACGCAGCGCAAGGAGCTCGTCCATGGAGTACACGAATCTCGGTTCAACCGGCCTCAAGGTCTCGCGGATCTGTCTCGGCGCCATGACCTTCGGCTCGCCGAAGTGGCGGGACTGGGTGCTCGACGAGGCGGCGAGCCGCCCGATCATCAAGCGAGCCCTGGATCTCGGCGTCAACTTCTTCGACACGGCCGACGTCTACTCGCTCGGCGAGAGCGAGTCGGTGCTCGGCCGCGCGCTCAAGGATCTCGGCCCCTCCCGCGATCGGCTGGTGATCGCCACCAAGGTCCACGGCGCCATGGGCGACGACCCGAACCAGCGCGGCCTCTCGCGCAAGCACATCAAGCACTCCATCGACGACAGCCTGCGCCGGCTCGGCACCGATTACGTCGATCTCTACCAGATTCACCGCTTCGACCCGCACACCCCCGTCGAGGAGACGCTCGACGCCCTGAGCGACGTCGTCAAGGCGGGCAAGGCGCTCTACCTCGGCGCCTCGTCCATGTACGCGTGGCAGTTCGCGAAGCTGCTCCACACGTCGGACAGGCTGGGCCTCCACCGGTTCGTGGCGATGCAGAACCACTACAACCTCGTTTACCGAGAGGAGGAGCGCGAGGTGATCCCGCTCTGCAGGTCCGAGGGGATCGGGGTCATCCCGTGGAGCCCCCTCGCGCGCGGGTTCCTCGTGGGCAACCGGAGCAAGGACGGCAAGGGGGAGACCGCCCGCGCCAAGTCGGACGAGTTCGCGCAGCGGCTCTATTTCCAGGACTCGGACTTCGCCGTCGTCGAGAAGGTGACCGAGATCGCCGCGAAGCGCGGCGTCCCCAACGCGCAGGTGGCGCTCGCGTGGCTGCTCCAGCAGCCCGGCGTCACCGCGCCGATCGTCGGGGCGACGAAGCTGTCGCACCTCAACGACGCGGCCAAGGCCGTGGAGCTCAAGCTCGACGCCGAGGAGCTGCGCGCGCTCGCCGAGCCGTACCGGCCACACCCGGTGCTCGGGCACACCTGAGCGCGCGGCCGTGGTAGGTTCGCGGCCGCCGTGCAGCCGGCCACCAACGCAACGCGACCCGCGGCCGAACCAGCGCGCGATCCGGAGGACGCGCCCCGCGCGGACCACGACGCCGCGGGGCGCGCGTGGTCGTGGCTCGCGCCGTGCGCCGTCTTCGGGGCGGTCGCGTCGATGTCGCGCTCGTTCGTGTCCAACCAGAACACGTACCTCGTGCACGCGGCGCGGAGCTCCGGCGCCTACCCGGAGCTCGCGGCCGACTGGTTCGCGCACACGGCGGATCCCACGCCGTTCTTCACGGGGCTCGTGGCCCCGCTGCTCGCGCTCGCCGGTCCCGGCGTCCTGCCGCCGCTGAACGCGATCCTCACCGCCGCGTGCCTCGCCGCGATCGTCCTCGCGGCCGAGGCGCTCGTGCCGGCCGGCGCACCGCGCGCCCCGCGGTGGGTCGTCGCCTGCGCGCTCGCGGTCGCGTGGCTCGCCAGCCCTCGCGCTCAATACGGCTTCGCGGGGGTCGCCGACCAGCAGGTGCTCCGCAACTTCCTCCAGCCGGCGAATTTCGGCGTGCTCCTCCTCGTCGGCCTCGCCCTGCTGCTCCGCGGGCGCCCGCGCGCCGGCGCGGCGATCGCCGCGCTGGCGGCGGTCATGCACCCGACGTACATCCCTTCCGTGCTGCTCCTCGTCGGCGCGGCGCTCGCGCTCGACCGCGGCGCCCCGTGGCGGCGCAAGGCGGTCGCGGCCGCGCTCGCCGGGGCCGTGCTCGCGCCCCCGCTCCTCTGGACGGCGACGCGGTTCGCCCCCTCCGACCCCGCGACGTTCCGCGCCGCGCAGCGGATCCTCGCCGACGAGCGCATCCCGCACCACACGAGCCCGCAGCTCTGGTTCGATCTCGGGGCCGCCCTGTGCGCGCTGATCGTCGCGGCGGCCCTCCTGATCGCGCGGCGGTCCGGCAAGGCGCTGCTCGGCGCGTACGCCGGCGTCTGCGTGCTCGGCACGCTCGCGGCCGCCGCGTTTCCGCAGCTGTACACGCTGCGGCTCGCCTTCCCGTGGCGGATCTCCACCTGGCTCGTGCCGCTCTCCACCGCCGTGCTGTTCACGGCGCTCCTCGGCCGCCTGATGCGCCGCCCAGCGCGGCGCGTCCTGCCGGGCATCGCCGCGGGCGCGTGGGTGATCGCGACGGCCGTCGCCGTGCGCCAGGGGCTGCACCGCATGCGCCCGCGCGAGGAGCCGGGCGTCGCGCTCGCCCGCGAAGCGCAGCGCCGGGGGGCGGCGACGGACGTGATCGTCAGCCCCCCGGCCTGGGAGCACCTGCGCCTCAACGCGCCCGCGGCGCTCTTCGCGGACTGGAAGTCGCACCCGTACGCGGACCGGGAGGTGCTCGAGTGGGACCGCCGCATCAAGCTCCTCTCCGGGCTCTACGCGGGGGCGGGGCCCCTCTCGTGCGGCGCGCTCGCGCCGATCCTCGCGAGCGCGCCGGCGCCGCGCTGGGTGATCGTGCCGAGGGGCGCCTCGCTCTCGTGCCCGGGCGTCGAGCTCGCCGTCGAGGCCGCGGACGGCAGCCTCTATCGCGTGCTCGCCGCGCCGCCTCCGGGCTAGTGTCCCACACGCGAAGAAGCGCTCTCCGAGAGCCGTAGGAGCGCGCCCTTGCCGACGTTGGCCTCGGCGGGCCTACGCGGGGCGCATCCGCTGCAATGCGTAGCGGATGCCGCTCTGGAGCGTGCCAGACGTCACGATCGATCCCAGGTCGACGCCGAGATCCACGAGGGTCTGCGCCACCGACGGCTTGATCCCCGTCAGCACGACCTGCGCGCCGATGAGCCCGACCGCCCGAGCGGCGCGGACGAGGGAGTCTGCCACGCCCGAGTCGACGTCGCGGACGCCGGTGATGTCCAGGATCGCGACGGACGCCTGCCTCGCGACGACACCGTCGAGGAGCGTCTCGAGCACCTGGCTCGCGCGGTTGCTGTCGATGGTGCCGATGAGCGGCATGACGACCACCTTGTCGGCGATCGGGATCAGCGGGGTGCTGAGCTCTCGCACCGCCTCCTCGTGCGCTTTTCTCTCCTCCGAGAGCCGCCGTGCCATGTTCTCGGACGTCACGTCCCAGAAGATACCCTGGATCCCCACGATCTCGCCGCGCAGGTCGCGCACCGGCGCCTTGACCACCTTGACGTAGATCGTCTCTCCGGTCGTGGGCACCCTGTGCTCCTCGATGGTCTCAAAGGTCTCGCCGGTCTTCAGTACATGAGCGTCGTCCTGCCGGTACTTCTCGGCCAGCTCGCGCGGGTAGAGGTCGAACGGCGTCTTTCCGAGGAGCTGCTCCAGGGACATCCCCACCGACGCGAGGAGCGCGCTGTTCGCGAACACACACCGCCCGTCCAAGTCGCTCCGGAAGATGCTTTGAGGGATCAGGTCGAGGAGCGACAGATAAGACAGCTCACGCTCGCGCCAAGCTCTCTCCGCGAGCTCCAGCTCAGCGACGCGTTGGCGCAGAATGTGCAGCTCTTCTCGGTCATCCTGGCCTTTCGTCATCGGAGCGCCCCTCCTCATGCCTGTCCGTCATGCACGGTCCGCAACGGATCGAGGCGTAACATGGGTGTGCCTCGCTCTACAAGCACGGCCCTGCGAGCCTTGGAGAGGGGAGGGCCTCCGGTGCCGCCGGCTGCCTGAGCAGCCGACCGAGCGCTTGGCGAACGACCCGGGCCGACACCTCGCCCCCGAGGGCGACGGCGCGACTCAGGGAGCTGGCGAGCGAGGCGACCACGGCCGCCGAGGCGACGGCTCGGTCACCGCGAGCTCCCCAGGCCGGGGCTTGACAGTTGGGCCCGGGTTGGGGCCATGGCTCCCGACGATGAGGCAGCCCTGAGGTCAAGGGCTTGAGCGCTCTCCCACAACCCAGAGGGTCCGACGGAGCGCGACGGTCCGGCGCCGCGGGACGGTTCCGCCAGGATCGTTGTGACGATGAGGCGGAGTCGGACCGATTTATCCAATTCTATGGGTTGAAGGACCAAGCATCGCTGAGCGGTCACGTCGTGTCATTTCGGCGGCCAAGCTCTTCGCTCTCCATTTCGATGCACGCGAACAGCTCGTCGTCACGCCTCCCTGAAATCGGCCGTGATCTGGGAACCATCACTCGATGGAGTACCAGCTCTTGTTCATGAACCTGCTGCAGAACGCCGCTGCGCGCGTGGCCGCGTTCACCTCGCGTCCGCGGAGCCGGGGTGCGGAGCGGGGCAGCGCTCCGAGGAAACATGGCTGGGGCCGCCCGCGCGAAGCCGCCGCGAGGCGGCGCAGAGGTCCGGCCATCCGTGGCCGGAGTTCTGGCGGGCGGCACGACCCTGCGGAGGTTGCGCGGCCGCTCGCCTCTGCGAGGATACGGCGCCGAGAGGGGCCGTGAGCCCGGCGGAGCGCCTCCGGACGGCGCTCTCCGCGGAGCGCCCGCCCCAGGAGGCCAGGTGAGCGAACGACTCGACGTTGAGGTGCTGCACCGCCGCGAGGAGCTCGAGGCGCTGCGGGAGCCGTGGAGCGCGCTGTGGGAGCGATGCCCGGCGGCGACGGTGTTCCAGCGGCCGGAGTGGCTGCTCCCGTGGTGCCGCGAGCTCGGGCCCGAGGAGGTGCTGGCCCTGGCGTTCCGGTCCGAGCAGGGGCTGGTGGGCCTCGCGCCCCTCGCGATCCACGACTACCGCGGCGAGCGCCTCGTCGCGCTGCTCGGCGCCGGGATCACCGACTACAACGACGTGCTGGCCGCGCCCGGGTACGAGCGCGCGGTCGCGGACGCGGTGCTCGCGTACCTCGACGAGCGCGCGGACGCCTGGGACGTCGCGGATCTCCACGACCTGCGCGGGTCGTCGCCCCTGCTCGCCGCCCAGGCGCCCGCTGGCTGGTCGGACGAGATCGAGAAGCACGAGGCGTGTCCGAGGGTGACGATCCCGGAGGGCGCCGGGCCGGACGAGCTGTTCTCGCCGGGGATGCGCGCGCGCGTCAGCCGCGCGCGGAAGCGGCTCGCGAAGGCCGGTGCGCTGCGCGTCGACGTGGCCGACGCGTCGAGCGTGGACGAGCTGCTCGACGCGCTGTTCGCGAACCACCGGGCGCGGTGGGTCTCGCGCGGGGAGGGCGGGGTGCTGGACGAGGCGCTCCGGCCGTTCCACCGCGCGGTCGCGCGGGGGCTGTGCGCGCGGGGCGCGCTGCGGCTGTTCGGCCTGCGGCTCGACGGGCGGGTGATCGCGTCGCTCTACGGGCTGGCCGAGCGGGGCGGCATGGCGTCGTACATCACCGGCTTCGATCCGGAGTTCGCGTGGTACAGCCCTGGGCTCGTGATGCTCGCCAGCGCGATCGAGCACGCGGCGGCCGAGGGCGCGCGGACCGTGGACTTCCTCCGCGGCCGCGAGCCGTACAAGTACGAGTGGGGCGCGGTCGACGGCTGGACGTACCGCCGGCGGCTGCGGCACCGGCGCGCGCGCGAGGCCGGGCGGGAGGCCGGGCAGGGCGCGCTCGAGGGCGCGGTGGCGGCCGTGATGGCCGGCGAGGCGTCGCCGGAGGTCGGCCTGGTGCGGCTGCTCGGCGCGGCCGGGGACCTCGCAGACGCGGCGCGCGCGATCGAGGCCGCGCGGCCCGCGGCGGGGGAGGGGGAGGCGGCCGCGCGGCTCGAGGCGCTGCGCCGCTGCCTGGACGAGCGGCGCGCCGCGTGCGGCACCGTGGCGGAGATGCTGGGCGCGCACCGCGACGCGGGCGTCGCCGGGCCCGACGCGCCGGCGCGCGCCGCGCGGCTGTTCGACGAGCTCTGCGCGCGCTCGGAGGAGGCGAGCGTCGCGGCGTACTCGCTCGGCGATCCGGCGCTCCTCGAGCGGGCGACGGGGGAGGTGGTCGAGCTCCTCGAGCGGTGGGGCGCGGTCGGGGAGGACCGCGCGATCCTGCAGATCGGCTGCGGGATCGGCCGCTTCGAGGCGGCGCTCGCGCCGCGGGTGCGCGAGGCGTGGGGGCTCGACGTCGCGCCGCGGATGATCGAGGCCGCGCGCCGCCGCTGCGCGGGGCTGCCGAACGTGGTGCTCGCGGTCTCGTCGGGCGTCGATCTCGGCGACGCGCCGTCGTCCCGCTTCGATCTCGTGTACGCGGTCGACTCGTTCCCGTACCTCGTGGCGGCGGGCGAGGCGGTCGTGGATCGGCACGTCGCGGAGGCGCGCCGGGTGCTGCGGCCGGGCGGGGAGCTCGCGATCCTGAGCTACTCGTACCGGGGCGACCTCGCGCGCGACGCGGCCGACGTCGCGCGGCTCGCGGCCCGCCACGGGTTCGACGTCCTGGTGAGCGGCGAGCGGCCGTTCTCCCTGTGGGACGGGCGGGCGTACCGGCTGCGGAGGATCGAGCACTGGTGAGGCACCGCCTTCCGAGAGGCAGCCCGCCGCCCGCGAGCCGGCGTCGGAACCCTGCCCGACCGGCGGCGCCGCGAGGAAGAAGCCCCGCCGCGCGCCGTATGCATCGGCAGAAGGTACTTGACATGAAGACCACGACCTACCGCGCGTTCGCCCTCATCGTCCTCTCCTCCCTGACCCTGCCTGCCTGCGCCGCCGTGGAGCTCAACCCGGGCGCGGAGAAGGTCATCGTCACCAAGCAGCCGGCCCCGGAAGGGTGCAGGTTCCTCGGCACGCTCGTCGGAGAGCAGGGCGGCTCGATCTCCGGGAAGTTCACCAGCAACGCCAACCTGCAGAAGGGGGCGGTGAACGACATGAAGAACCAGGCCCACGACCTCGGCGGCAACTACGTGGTCCTCGAGAACACGAACGCCGGCACCACCATCTCCGGCGACCGGGACAGCATCTCCGGCGAGCAGACCGACGTCACCCACATGGGCAACGCGTACAGCTGCCCGCCCCAGCTCGTCGGCCTGTAGCCCCCGCCCGAGCCAGCGAGCCGGCCGCGGCGATGGCCCGCGGCGCGAGGCCCCCGCCGGAAGCGCCGGCGGGGGCCTCGCGCCGTCCGGCAGCAACGCGGCGCGCCTGGGCTCATCCAACGTCGACGAAGCGCGGGTGGAGCATCGCCTCGGCGGCAGCGCCGGGCGAGCGCGCGGCCTGCCCCGACGCCGAGGCGGCTCGGCCGCCGGGCGCGGCCGCCGCCGCGCTTCGCGCCGCACGGAGGAAAGCCGGCCACAGGAGAGGGGGAAATGGAACTGTCGTTGTCCAAGCGTACGGCCGCGGAATTTCTCGGGACGTTCTGGCTCGTGCTCGGCGGCTGCGGGAGCGCCGTGCTGTCGGCCGCGTATCCCGGGCTCGGGATCGGCTTCGCGGGCGTCGCGCTCGCGTTCGGGCTCGCCATGCTGACGATGGCGTACGCGGTCGGCCACATCTCGGGCGCTCACTTCAACCCCGCCGTCACGCTCGGGTTGATGGTCGGCGGGCGCTTCCCGGCGCGAGACCTCCTGCCGTACATCCTCGCCCAGGTCGCCGGCGCCATCGTCGCCGCCGGGATCATCTACGTCATCGCCAGCGGCTCCGCCGGGTTCGCCGTGAGCGACGGCTTCGCCTCGAACGGCTACGGCGCGCACTCGCCCGGCGGCTTCTCGCTCGTCGCGAGCCTCGTGGCCGAGATCGTCCTCACCTTCGGCTTCGTGGTGGTGGTCCTCGGCGCCACCGATCTCCGCGCCCCGATCGGGTTCGCGCCCCTCGCCATCGGCTTCGCGCTCACGCTGGTTCACCTGATCGGCATCCCGGTCACGAACGTCTCGGTGAACCCGGCGCGCTCGACCGGTCCTGCCCTGTTCGTCGGCGGGTGGGCGCTGTCGCAGCTCTGGCTCTTCTGGCTCGCCCCGCTGGCCGGCGGCGCGCTCGCGGGGGCGCTCTATCCGGTGCTCGTCGGCGCGAGGCCGGCCCGCGCCGCCGTCACGCCGCGCTCGACGGTCTGAGCAGGGGGCTCCGGGCGGGAGAGCCGGGCCGGCGGGCCGAACCGGTCCCACCCGAGCTTGGCCGTGAGCACGAGCCCGAGCGCGACCACGAACCACCGCACCTTGCTCGGCGCGATGCGCCGGGCCACCACGGCGCCGGCGAGCGAGCCGACCACCGCCGCCGCCATCATGATCGGCGTGGCGACCGGGTCGACCGCGCCCGCGAACAGGAACGCGAGCGCGGCCACGCCGTTGATCAGGCTCGCGAGCACGGTCTTGATCGCGTTCAGCCGGTGGATGTCCACGTTGCCGCCGAACGACGAGAGCAGCGCCAGCATCATGATGCCGATGCCCGCGCCGAAGTAGCCGCCGTAGACGCTCACGAGGAACTGGAGCAGGAACACGAGCCACGGCCGCGAGGGCAGGGCGAACTCCTCCGCCGCGCCGCCCTTCTCCGAGGGCTTCGCCGGCGCCGAGGGCTTCGCCGGGCGCAGGTTCTGCCAGAGCAGGAGCAGCGTCGCGACGAGCACGAGCCCGGGCACCGCGGCGTCGAACACGCGCTGCGGCGTCACGAGCAGCAGCGCCGAGCCCACGACGCCGCCGAGCAGCGACGGCAGGAAGAGGACGCCGAGGACCCGGTAGTCCCGGGCGAGCTCGCGGCGGTACGCCCACGCCGACGCGAGCGACGCGGGCGTGAGCGCGACGGCGTTCGTCGCGTTCGCGGGTAGCGGCGCGAGCCCCGCCGCGATCGCCGCGGGGAACGACACGAGCGTGCCGCCCCCGGCCACCGCGTTGATGACGCCGGCGACGGCGGCGCCGCCGGCGAGGAGTGCGGCTCGCGTCAGATCCACGCCGCGACATGGCCCGAGCCCGGCCGCGCTGTCAACCGCGGCCCGGAGCCCCTAGCATGGCGCTGCCGCCGATCCCGTCGGCCGCTCCTCCTTGGAAAGCCGAGCGCCATGCCGCGATCCCTCACGTTCTTTCCCGCCGCGTTGCTCTCCGCGCTGTCGCCGTGCGCGCTGCCCGCGAGCGCCGCCGCCGGCGAGGCGCAGCCGGAGCGCGCGCTCGTCTGGGTGGCCGACGACGGCACGCGCGTCCGGCGCAAGGACGTCGGCCTGCCGCTCTCGCGCGGCGACGGCAACGCGCTCTTCCGGCCCGGCGCGCCGATCCGGCTCGGCGCGCTCCGCGCCGAGGTCGTCGCCTTCCAGGTGATCGTCGAGGCGGGCGCCGAGCCCGTGCGCGGCGTCACGGTCGAGCTCTCCGGGCTCGCCCCCGCGGCCGCCGCGGGCGCGCCGGCCGCGGCGCAGCAGGCCCCGGGCGCCGCGCCCGCGGACGCGATCTCGATCGCCCGCTTCGTCGAGCACTACGTCGAGATCCGGCAGCGCTCGCGCAACGACCAGCGACCCCTGGAGTCGCTCGGGTGGAGCCCGGCGGCGCGCCCGCCGGACGACCGGCACCTCGGGTTCCTCCCCGACGCGCTCATCCCGATCGAGCTCGCGCCGCCCTGGGCGCCGTATCCGCTCGAGGTGGGCGCCCGCGAGACCCGGGCGGTCTGGGTCGACCTCCACGTCCCGGAGGGCGCCGCCCCCGGGCTGCACGAGGGCAAGGTGGTGGTCCGCTCGGCCTCGCACGGCGAGCTCGCGTCGCTCGATCTGAGGCTCGACGTCGCGCCGGCGACGCTGCCGTACGGCCCGGTCGACTTCATCGCCTTCTACGAGATCGACCGCGTCGCCGAGCGGATCGGCGACGGACCTGCCGTCGAGCAGCAGCTCTGGCAGCTGCTCCACGAGCACCACGTCGACGGCTTCGCCTCGGTCCGGAGCCCCGCCGAGGTCGAGCGGCTGCGGCCGGCCATCGACGGCTCGCTCTACACGAAGGAGCGCGGCTACCGCGGGCCGGGCCAGGGCGTCCCGCCCGCCGCGGTGGCGCTCGGCGCGTACGGCGGCTTCGGCGATCCGAAGGAGGACACGCTCCGCCGCGTCGAGGCCGTCGCCGACAGCCTCCCGCCGGCGGTGGACGACGTGATGCTCTACGCGGTCGACGAGCAGTGCGAGAGCCCCCGCGGGCCCGGGTGGCGCCGGCTCGTCCGCGGCTCGCGCCTGTCGTCGCGCATCCTCGTGGGGCACTCGTGCGGCGAGGTGCACCCGCTGCAGCAGGACGTCGACCTCGTGCTCACGCCGGCCAACCGCTTCGACTCCGTGTGGGCGCGGGCCGCGCGCGAGGCCGGCAAGCGGCTCTGGGTGTACAACGGCGCGCTGCCGCGGACCGGCACCTTCATGATCGACGCGCCGCTCACCGGGCTCATGGCCGACGGCTGGATCGCGGCGACCCACGAGGTGGGCCGCTGGTTCCTCTGGGAGACGGCGTTCTGGCACGACGGCAACCGCGGCGGGAAGGGGCCCGTGGACCCGTTCACGGTCGCCGAGAACTTCCACAACCGCGACGGCGATGCCTGCCTCGGCGACGGCATGCTGCTCTACCCCGGGACGCAGCGCGGGCGGTTCGCCGCCCGCTCCGTCGGCTTCGCCGGCGTGCTCCCCTCGATGCGCCTGAAGAGCCTGCGCCGCGGCATCCAGGACGCCGGCTACATCGCGCTGGCCAGGTCGGCGTCGCCCGGCGCCGCGGACGCGATCGTGAAGGCCGTGATCCCGGCCGCGCTCGACGAGACGCTCGACGCCTCGCCCACCGCGTGGAGCGGCGACGGCGCCGCGTTCTTCGACGGCAGGGCCGCGCTGCGCGCCCTGATCCCGGCGGGCGCCTCGCTCGACGCCGCCGGCGTCCGCCGCGCGCTCGCCGAGGCGGCGGCCGCGCGGCGCGCGCTCGTCCCGCTCGCGCGGCCCAAGAGCGCCGGGGACGCGCCGCCGGCGGAGGGCCCGGGGCAGGCCGCGCCGGGGCCGCTGCGCCGCTGGGGCGCGACGGGGCTGCTCCTCGCGGTCGTCGGCCTCGGCGCCGCGGCGCTCGCGCTGGCCGCGGCGCTCTACCGGCGGCGGCGGAGGCGCGGGGCCGACCGGCGCTGAGGCCGACGACCGCGCGCCGGCCGCGACGCGGCCCGGCCCGCGACGCGGCCGCCGCCGCGCCGCCTGCTACGCTCGCGCCCGCCATGCAGAGCCCAGACGACGGCCGGCGCCCCGGCCCAGCGCACCTCCGGCGCCTCCTCCGCCTCGCCCGCCCCGAGCTCGGCAAGCTCGCGCTCGGCACCCTCTTCCTCGGCGTCGGCAGCGGCATCAGCCTCCTGCTCCCCCAGGCGATCCGGAAGATCATCGACGACGCGCTCGGCCCGGGCAGCGGCGTCGAGGCGATCGACGACGCCGCGCTCTGGCTCGCGCTCCTCATCGTGGTGCAGGCCGCCGCCGTCGCGCTGCGGTACGTCCTCTTCTCGACCGCCGGCGAGCGCGTCGTGGCCCGGCTCCGGGCGCAGCTCTTCGAGCACCTCCTCCGGCAGGAGGTGGCGTTCTTCGACGACCACAGGACCGGCGAGCTGACGAACCGCCTCGCCTCGGACACCACGGTCCTCCAGAGCGCCGTCAGCGTGAACGTGTCGATGGCGCTGCGCTACGCCGCGTCCGTGATCGGCGGCGTCGCGTTCCTCTTCTACACCTCCCCGCGGCTCACCCTCCTGATGCTCGCGGTGGTCCCCGTCGTGGCGATCGGCTCGGTGGCCTACGGCCGACGCGTCCGCCGGCTCTCCCGCAGCGTGCAGGACGCGCTCGCGCGCGCCAGCGAGGTCGCCGAGGAGGCGCTCTCGGGCATCCGCACCGTCCGGGCCTTCGCCGCCGAGCAGCACGAGGCGGCGCGCTATTCCGGCCGGGTCGCCGAGTCGTTCGACCTCGCCAAAAAGCGCATCCGCGCCTCGGCGAGCTTCATGGGCGTGGTCACGTTCGCCGGCTACAGCGCCGCCGCGCTCGTCCTCTGGTACGGCGGCCACCTCGTCGTCGAGGGCCGCATGACGCTCGGCGGGCTGACCTCGTTCCTTGTCTACACCATCGTCGTCGCCTTCGCCCTCGGCGGCCTCAGCGACCTCTGGGCCGACTTCATGAAGGCCACCGGCGCCGCCGAGCGCATCTTCGACCTCCTCGACCGCGCGCCGGCCATGGCGGACGCGGGCGGCGCCCAGCCGAGCGCCGTCGAGGGGCGCCTCGAGCTCCAGCGCGTGCGGTTCAGCTACCCGACCCGCAAGGACGTGCCCGTGCTCAAGGGCATCGACATCGCCGTTCGCCCCGGCGAGGTCATCGCCCTGGTCGGGCCGTCCGGCGCGGGCAAATCCACGATCGCCTCGCTTCTGCTGCGGCTCTACGACCCCGACGAGGGCCGCATCCTCCTCGACGGGCGCGATCTGCGCGAGCTCTCGCCGACCTGGCTCCGCCGGCAGGTCGGGATCGTCGCGCAGGAGCCGCTCCTCTTCGCCGCGAGCGTGGCCGACAACATCCGTTATGGGCGGGAGGACGCCTCGGACGCGGAGGTCGAGGCGGCGGCGCGGGCGGCGAACGCGCACGGGTTCATCCAGCGGTTCCCGTCGGGGTATCGCACGCTCGTCGGCGAGCGCGGGGTGCAGCTGTCCGGCGGGCAGAAGCAGCGCGTGGCGATCGCGCGCGCGATGCTCAAGGACCCTCGGCTGCTCGTGCTCGACGAGGCGACGAGCGCGCTCGACGCGGAGAGCGAGCACCTCGTGAAGGGCGCGCTCGACGCGCTGATGAAGGGGCGGACGACGCTGATCATCGCTCACCGCCTCTCGACGGTGATGGGCGCCGACCGCGTGCTGGTGATGGATGGGGGTACGATCGTGCAGAGCGGCGCGCACGCGGCGCTCATCGCCGAGGACGGCCTCTATCGCCGGCTGGTCGAGCGGCAGTTCGTGAGCGCGCAGCTCACGACGACTGCTGTATGATGAGCTGCTGCGTCGCCTTGCGCTCGCCCACGATGGAGACGGCCGTCTCCGACGCGAGCGCCGTCGCGCCCTGCGACGTGCGGCGCAGCGTGCCGAGCAGCGCATACCAGCCATGCTGGCCGTTCGTGAGGGCGCGCGCGCTGATCGCGTCCGTGCGGACGAGCGCCTTGCGCGCGACCCGGAGCACGCTGCGCTGGATACCCTCGATCAGGTCGATCGTGGCGCCGAGCCGCTCCTGCGTCTCGACGCGCACGTCGTCGAGGAAGCCGAACCCCGCGCGCACGACCTCGTCGGCCACGCCGAGGCTGCCGTCCACCCACGTATAAATCAGCCCCTCTCGCGGATTGCTGAGCTGCGCGTGGTCGGAACCGTTGCTGCCGGCCGCAATCTGGCCGGAGATGCTCTCGTCCATCTCGAACCCCCTTTCCTCACGGTGGTTGGCAGGCGACTCGCCTGCTGCGAACCCACTATCGACAACCGAGGTCTCGGATGGGTTATCACAGGGCAACAAAGGTGTGAACCCTTTCTTTCTCGTCGCCTCCCTTTCGGATGCGGGCGCGCCGAGGTCACCTGAAGAGGCTGTCGTGAGCGTTCTGCTGAATCCGTGATAATTCAATGAAAACACGTGATAAGCGGCCAACGCGTCGGTGGGGTAAGCTAGCGTCCGCAGGAAGATCCTTAGTCCTTGGCAGGCGCGTCCTGGCTAGCTAGCGTCTCGCGGTGCCCACGCGGCCCACGAACACCGCGCGATTCATGAGGGGAACCACCTTGTCAACGCTCCTTGCCGCCTCCTGCGCCTCCGGCGCGCCGCACGGCGAGGCGCCCCCGGCGGCGCCCGCTCCTGAGCTCCTGGCCTTCGAGATCCAGGAAGGCCGGAATCGTAATCACTTCTTCCGTCGCGGTCATATCGCCGCTCATGTCCTGACGACATCGGGCGAGTCGCCGCGCCTCATCGTCGCTTTTCCGGCGGGCAACACGGGAATCGCCGTGTGGTTCGACGCGCTCCCGGCGCCGGTCGAGCTCTCGGTGGAGGGGGGCCTCTCGGGCGTCGAGCGGCCCGGCGGCATGCGCGGCGTCTCGGCGCTGCTCGCGAGCGCGGCCCCGGCGCTGCGCGTCCATCGGCTGATCCTCGGGAGCATCCGCACGGTGCGCGACGTGGGCCGCGACGCGCCGCTCCCGGCCTGGCTGCGCAGCGACGTCGAGGCGGGCGGCGCGTCGATCGCCGCGCGGCGCACCACGCTGGACGGCGAGCACCACCTCGAGCTGCTCGTCGAGCCGGAGGGCGGCACGACGGCCGCGCTGGGGCCGGACGGGCGGATCGAGCTCACGGCGGGCCCGAGCGGCCTCCGGGTCCGGGTGACGGCGCTCTCGGACGAGCCGCCGCTCACGCCGGTGCCGCTCGACGAGCTCGTCACCGAGCGCGCCGCCGACGACCCGCGCCACCGGCAGGCGCTCGCCTTCCTCGCGTACCGGGAGAAGCTCCTGGCCGGGTCCTGGCGCTTCCTCACGTACTTTGGCCGCGACACGCTGCTCGCGGTGAGGATGCTCCTGCCGGCCCTCGAGCCGGCCGTGATCGAGGCGGGCATCGGCTCGGTCCTCGATCGGCTGAGCCCGTCCGGGGAGGTCGCGCACGAGGAGGCGATCGGCGAGTACGCGGCGCTCCTGCGCCTCGCCGCGGGCCGCGCCGGGGCGCTGCGCCAGCCCGTCTACGACTACAAGATGGTCGACGACGACTTCCTCCTCGCGCCGCTCTGCGCCGAGTACCTCCTCGGCAGCGCGCCGGGCCGGGAGCGCGCGGCGGCGTTCCTCGCGCGCCGGACGCCGGCGGGCGACACGTATGCGCAGGCGCTCGCGCGGAACGTGTCGCTCGTGCTCCGCCTCGCCGCCCCGTTCGCCGAGACGGGGGACCCGAGGGCGCTCGTCTCGCTCAAGGAGGGGGAGTCGGTCGGCGAGTGGCGCGACAGCGAGGAGGGCCTCGCGTTCGGCCGCATCCCGTACGACGTGAACGCCGCCCTCGTCCCGGCCGCGCTCCGCGCGTCGGCGCGGCTGCTCGCGAGCCCGCTGCTCGGCGCCGACGGGGAGCGCGCCGGCCGGGCGGAGCGGCTCGCGCGCGCGTGGAGGGACGCCGGCGTGTTCTTCCGGGTGGAGGTGCCGGAGGCGGAGGCGAGGCGGCGCGTCGCCGCCTATGCGGCGTCGCTCGGCCTGGACGCGGCGCCGGCGCTCGCGTCGCTCTCGGGGCCGCTCTCGTTTCCGGCGATCGCGCTCGACCGGGAGGGCAGGCCCCTTCCCATCATGCACTCCGACGACAGCTTCGTCCTCCTGTTCACCGAGCCGCCGCCCGGCGCCCTCGAGGAGATCGCCGGACGCCTGCTCCGCCCCTTCCCGGCGGGCCTGCGGACGCCGGTCGGCGTCCTCGTCGCGAACCCCGCGCTCGCGCCGGACCCGGCGCTCTGGGCGCTGTTCACGCGAGGCCACTACCACGGCACGGTCACCTGGTCGTGGCAGCAGGCGATGCTGGCCGCGGGCCTCGACCGGCAGCTCGCGCGCGGCGACCTGCCGGCCCCCGCGCGCGGCGCGCTGGAGCGCGCGCGGCGCGCGCTGTGGGAGGTGATTCAGGCGTCGCGGGAGGCGAGCACCCGGGAGCTCTGGAGCTGGGCCGTCGAGGGCGGCCGTTACCGGCTGGTCCCGTTCGGCGCCGAGCGGGCGCACCACGACGAGTCGAACGCGGTGCAGCTCTGGAGCACGGTGTACCTCGCGGTGCGCCCGTGATCGGCGCGAGGCGTGATTGGAGAGGGGGAGAGCTCGCCCCGAACGCTCGCGCCTACGCGAACAGCCCCGAGATCGCCGTCGTGTGGAGGTCGGAGTCCCCGATGACGAAGTTCGGGAGGCCGAACGCGCCCGCGCACGCCATCCAGTAGTCGTTGGTCGACCGGAGGCCGCGGCCGCCGTTGTCCCACACGCGCCCGCCGAGGAGCTTGGTGCCCGCGCCGCCGAAGAGCAGCCAGGCCACCTTGTCCCAGTTGTGATGTCGGGTCCCGACCTCGGTGATGTAAGGAACGAGGGTGTTGTCGAGCAGCGATCCGCCGTTCACGTCCTTTGCGGCCGCGAGCTCCTGCAGGAACCCCACCATCTTGTTGGCATAGAACTCCTCCACGCGCGTGAGGAACTCGAGCGTATCCCGTGTGTCGGGATCGTGGCTCGTCGTGTGGTGGACCTTGAAGATCTTCGAGTCCGGCGGCCACAGATCGCCGAAGCTCACGTGGTTCGTCCCCGGGGCCCACTGGAAGGTCACCACGCGCGTCAGGTCGCACCGGAAGGCCGCCTTGACCACGGCGAAGTGCAGGGCGCCGATGCGCGCGTGCTTCTCGTCGTCGCGCTCTCTCACGACGTGCGACGAGTTGTAAGGGTCGATGTACTCGCTGACGCTGACGATCTCCGGCGGCTGCTCCATGCCGCAGAACGCGGGGTTGGTCGGGTCGGCGTCGAACTCCTTCTCCACCTCGCGGATCGCCTCCAGGTGCGCGTCCAGGAGCTCGCGCTGCGCGCTCGGCGCGAGCTCGTGGAGCCGGCCGATGTCCCGCGTCGCGAAGTCGAGCACGCTCTTCTTCTGCCGGCGCGCCCTGGCGAGCGCCTCGAGGTTGTCGTTCGTCGTCCCGCCGGGCATCAGCGTGCCGAACACCCGCTGGTAGGCGTCGAACGGCTGGTAGTACGGCGTCATCGGGGCCCGCGGGCCGGAGTACGACATGTGGCGCGTCGACACCTCCGGCGTGTCCGCGCGCTTGTCGCACGAGAGCTGGAGCGACGCGATCGCCGTCCCCTGCAGATCGGCCGACTGCTTCTGGATCAGCTGATCGACGCTCGCCGCCTCGGCCATCGGGTCGTCCCCGCCGTTGCCGGGGTAGAGCTGCTTGGTCCGCGTGCCGGTCGCCATCAGGACGGTCCCGCGCTCGTGGCCGCCGCCGACCGACCCCTCGTACGGCAGCTTCAGGTCGCGGAACACCACCATCTTGTCCTTCACCGGCTCGAACGGCTTCAGGATGCGGGAGAGCGTGAAGCTCGTCCCGTTGCCTTGCGGCCACCAGTTCTCGTAGACGGTGCCCACGGGCCGCTGGACGATGAGGAACCGCTTCGGGCTCGGCGCGCCCTCCGCGGTCCGCTCGAGGCCGCGGAGGATCGCGAACATCCCCGCGGCGGCGCCGACGCCCTGGAGGAAGCGGCGGCGGGACGAGACATAGGGCAGGTTGCGGTTCATGGTCACTCCTCCTCCGTGCGCTCGGCGAGCGCGCGCGACGTCGCGACGGCCTTCACGATGGCCGGCAGGGTGCGCTCGCCCACCGGCAGCGCGTTGATCACGCCCTCGACCTGGCAGTCGTCCGGCCTGAGCTCTTCATCGTCGGTGCTGTAGGTGACGAGGTGCCGCGTCAGGCACGCGGCGAACTCCTCCCGTTGCGCCATCACGCCGATGAACTCGACCGCGTTCGGGTAGCTCTCGTACAGCCCGAGGAGCCCGTTCATCTCGATGTTCGAGTCGATGGGCTCTCCATCGAGCGTGTCTCGATAGCGACCCAGCGGATCGTAGTTCTCGAGCATCAGGCCGAACGGGTCGAACCCCCGGTGGCACACGCCGCAGGTGCTGTTCATCGCGCGCGCCTCGGCGCGCTCGCGCTCGGTCATGTCGGCCTTGAGCAGGTCCGCCACCGCCTGCGCGAGCTCCTCCGGCGGCGACGCGAGCTTCGGCAGGCAGAGCAGCGCGCCGCGGACGAACAGCCCCCGCGCGACCACGCTCGTGTTGTCCGTGCGCGAGAGCGTCGCGAGGACGCTCGCGTGCGTGAGCAGGCCGGCGCGCTGGGTTTCGGGCAGGGTGACCCGCGCGAACTCCTCCGCCGCGCCCGTGTGCTCCACGCCGTACACCTTGGCGAGCGGCTCGTTGACGAACGTCTCGCGCGACGTGAGCAGCTCGGTGACGTCCGCGCCGCGCTCCCAGAGGGTCTCGTCCACGAACAGCTCGGTCTCGTGGAACATGGCCGCCTGGAGCCCGGGACCGTATTCGGGGAACATCCCAGGATCCTTGATCGTGCCGAACAGGTTGCTGAGCCCCCACGCCGCGAGCAGCGTCGTGCTCAGGCTGCGCCGCGTCTCCGGCAGCGCGAGCAGCCGCTCCGTCTGCCGTGCGATCTCCTTCGGGTCGCGGAGGGCCCCGGAGTCGGCGGCGGCCATCAGCTCGGTGTCCGGCTGGCTGTCCGTGAGGAAGAACGAGAGCTCGCTGGCGAGCTCGTGCGGCGTCAGCCGCACGACGCCGTCGCTGTCCTTCTCGCCGAGCTCCGTCCGGTAGGAGAAGGAGGGCGACGCGAGGACGGCCTCGACGGCGAGCACCACGCCGCGCTCGTAGCTCTCCTCCTTCCCGAGCGCGAACACCTCCATCAGGTCCGCGAGCTCGGCCTCGCCGATCGGCCTCCGGAACGCCTGCGCCGCGAACCGAGCCAGGAAGTCGCGCGCGCACGCGTCATCCCCGTCCTGCGCGCAGCCCGTCACCTCCTGGAAGCGCCCCTTGAGGGTCTCCGCGGCGTAAGCGGCGCTGTCGAGCCGCCCGCGCACCAGCGATGTGCCGGCGACCAGCCCCTTCTTCATGAACGGCTTGGTCTTGTCGTCGGGCGCCAGATCGGCCCGCACGGCGGTGTCCCCGAGCACGGTGCGCACGGAGTTCGTGAACTGAAGATCGGTGAGCAGCACGACGCGGCGCCCGAGCCGCGGCGCGCACTGCGCCTCCGCGTCCGGGCGCCCGTCGTCGGGTCGCCCGCTGCTGCCGCCTGGTTCTTGTTCGCCGGAGTTGCTCCCGAGGGTGCCCGTACACGCCGCCGCCACGAGGGCCGAGGCGCACGCGGCGAGCCACGCCGCGCGGCGCCACGCGGCGCTCCGAGGCGAGCGCTCCCGGGCGACCTGCCCCTCCCCCGAAGCGGGGGGCGCCGCGCGCTTTATCCGATCCCAAATCCGAGGTCGATGCATGAACAAACCTCCCAATCTATCCCGCGGCGCGAACGCCCGTTCACTCGCCCATCGATCGAGACCAGCCTACGGCACGGGGCGAGGTGGACTTAACCGGTGCAGAAGGCAAGCCTCCCTCGACTGGACCCCATCCCGAAACCCCCATGCTCCACACCCTAGGATGCGAAGCCGCGCAACGACAAACCGTGTCGTCGCCGCAGCGAAGTGCCACCTCGCCGTCGGGCGAGGATCCTCCGGGGGCGAGCGCGCGGTGCTGCCGAGCGCTCTGCTCACTTCCGGACATGCTTAGTTTCAACTACACACGCTCATGAGTCAAACCAATTTGTCGCGATCGGGGCGTTTGACGAGGACGCCAAGTTTACGACAATACAGCAGTTTTCCGGCGTCCGCGGCGCGTGGAGGCGCCCAGCGCGACGCGTTAGGCTGTGCTCCTCCTGGAGCAGCACCGATTCGCGCGCCGGGGCCTCTGCGCCCGCGCAAGCTACGATGTCGGTGGACCGGCGCGGTCCGGCGGCGCGGCGCGCGGGGATCGCCTCGCAGAGAGGCGATCGCGCGCCGTCGCCTCACGGCAAGAGGTCGCCGATCGCCGCGTACCAGACGTTGGCCATGCGCGCGTAGCCGGCCTGGTTCGGGTGTACCATGTCCGGGAGCTCCGACAGCGGAAACCCGGAGTGCTGGTCCACCAGCACCACGTGCTTCCCTGCGGACGCCCGGGCCTCGACGATATCCTCCAACGCATCGTTGTAGGCGACCGCCTTGGGATCGGCGAAGCTGATCGGGATGATCTTCGCCACGACCACGAGCGTGTCGGGAGCCGCGGTGAAGATCTTGTCCAGGAGCGCTCCCAGGCGCTGCGGCGCGTTGGCGAGGTCATCGTTCTGGGTCACGTCGTTGGTCCCCACCATGAGCAGCACGATGTGCGGGCCGCTCGAGAACGCGGGCGTCGGCACGAGCCCACCGATCTGGCTGATCCGCCAGCCGCTGTGCCCCTCGTGGGCCCGCGGAAACGCGACGCCGTCGACCATCGCCGGCCCGTTCATCAGCGAGCCGACGAACGTGATGTTCTTGCCCGCGGCGCGCGCCTTCTTGAACAGCTCGATCCGATAGCCGCCGCCGCCTTGCACCCCCCCGATCCCGTCCGTGATGGAGTCGCCGAGCGGCAGGATCTTGCAAGGCTCTCCGTTCGTCGGGCACGGCGTGAACCCGGCCGCGCCGCCCGCGCCGCCCGCGCCGCCTTCGCCCCCCGCGCCGCCTCCGCCCTGGGCGCCCGTGCTGGCATCGCCGCCGCCGTCCGAGCCCCCGGCGCCGCCCGCGTTGTCTCCGCCGCCGCCGCTCGCGCTGGTCGCGCCGCCGCCCGTCGTGCTCGCGCTCGCGCTGGTCGTGCTGCCGCTCGTCGTATCCCCGCTGCTCACGCTCGAGGCAGCGCCCCCGCCGGTCCCGGAGCCGGTCGACGTCGTGTCGCCCGGCTCATCGGAGCACCCGCCGAGCAGCGCCACCAGGGCGACGGCCGCCGCCCTGGCGGCCCACGTCGAACGGCGCGGCCTGCGGTGCTCCGCATCGCTCCGTTCGTGCGATCCATGCCGCGGGTACTGCATTTCAACCCGATTCATTGCATTCCTCCATGACGCGCACGCTGAATGGCAGAGCCGGGAGTGAACCCGATGCGCTCGCGGGCCCCAGGTGAGACCTCGCGCGCAGCTCGAGCTCACGCGGTCTTCGCGGAGCGTCGACCCGCGGCCCCGCGGCGCCCAGGTCCTTGCGCACGGCGCCGCCGCGCGGCGACCGCGCCCAGCGCCATCAACGCGGCGAGCGCCCCCGCGGGGGAGCTGGACCCCGAGCTGACCCGGAACGCGCACCCGGCCTCGTCGTGGCTGCCGCCATCAGCGGGGGCGGCGCCGGCGCCCCCCGTGCCGCTGCCCACCGTTGCTCCGGTGCTGGTGGTCGCTGCGCCGCTGACGCTCCCACCCTCGCCCGAGCCGCCGGTGCCCGTGGCTCCTCCTTCACCCGTGCTTGGAGCGCCCCCGCCGCCCCCGACGCCGGTGGGCTCCGGATCCGGGGCGTCGAGCGGCGTGAATTTCCACCAGTTGAAATTGAACAGGGGACCGTTTCCGCCGGTGAACTTCAGGAACAGATCGTGTATCCCCGTCGCGCCGTCGACCGCGCACGACGTGGTCACCCAGGTCTGGGCGCCGCCGGTACCCTGAACCGTGCAGGTCCCGACCAGCGTGCCGGTCGGGCTGTCGAGGCGCAGCTCGATGCTGCCGCCGCCGGTCGCCGAGGCCACCCTCGCGTCGAAGGACACCGCGCCGGTGCCAAAGTCGACGCCCTTCACCTTGATGTAGTCCCCGTTGTCGATCGAGGTGACGTTCACGCCGCCCTCGCTGCATTTCTCGGTCTCGACACCGGACTCCCAGGCGATGGTCTCAGCCTCCGTCATGACATACGGATTCAGGTTCCCGACGCCGGGCGGGCCCTCCTTGGTCATCCTGATCGTCGGGAATGTACCGTCGGCGTTGAACGTGAATTGCTCCACGGCCGCCGATCGGTGGAAGCCTCCGCCGCCCGGCAGGGCACCGTTGTGATAGAAGAAGTAGGAGTTCCCCTTGAAATCGATGACGCCCGCGTGGTTGGTGAAGCTGCTGCCCTCCGTGGGCATGATGACCCCGCGGTACGTCCACGGGCCGGTGGGGCTGGTGCTCGTGGAATAGGCGATGTATTCGGGGATGGGGCCAGCCGCATACACGAGGTAGTACAGCCCGTCGCGCTTGTAGAGCCATGGGCCTTCTTCGTACTTGGTCGTATGACGACCATCATTTTCCCCGGTGCGCTGCCCGAAGCTCGTCGCCGTCATGGGCACGTGAACGACGCCTCCCTGGTAGGAGATCATGTCCTCGTTCAGCTTGACGTAACACGAGCTCGGGTTCCCCCAGTACAGATAGGCCTGGCCGTCGTCGTCGATGAGCACCGTCGGATCGATGTCGCCGCAATCGGCCGCGACGAGCGGCTTTCCCAGGGCGTCCTTGAACGGACCGGTAGGGCTGTCCGACACGGCCACGCCGATGGTCATCCTGTTGAGCGAGCGGCTCGTCACGGGCACGTAGTAGTAGAACTTCCCGTTCCTGTGGACGGCCTGGCCTGCCCACGCGTCCCCCTTTGCCCAGCTGAAATCGCTGAATTTCAGCGGTGAGCCGTGGTCCGTCCAGTTCACCATGTCCTTGGAGGAGTACACCCTCCATTCGTTCATCCCGAACCAGTCCGTGGCGCTGTCCTCGTCATGACCGGTGTAGAGGTACACCGTGTCATCGTGGACCATGGGAGCGGGATCGGGGGTATAGATGGTCTGAACGATGGGGTTGTCCGCCAGGGAGACGGACGGGAATGCAGCCACGCCGCAAAGTATCGATGCCGCCGTGAGGGCCTTACGTTGGAGGAGCGTCGTGTTCGTTGCCATTCTCGGATCCTTGCTGGTCTCCTGAAGCTTCGTCAGGGTTCGTCGATGTCGTAGGCGGCTCGGCCCTGAATCACCGGACGGCGTGGCGGCAGGTCATCATGAGCTCGTCAGCGCTCGCGTCCGACACCACCGCGCGAACGGAGTCGGTGCCGAGCTCGGTCGAATGACGAGGGGTCGGGCGCGGACGACCCATCCCTGGGGAAGCAGAAGGATACTTCTCCTGGCCAATGTGAACGCTAACATGGCCGTAGTCAACACAGATCGACCGGCCAGCGGGTCGTCGTCCGGCCCGGGGGCGGACGAGGCTGGCGGGGCTCCTCCGGCCCGCGGCATCGAGCGGAGCGGGCGCGAGGCGCCGCGGGATATCGAGGGCGGGCAGGACCTCCAGCCCTCGATCTACCCGCTACCCGAGCACACGAGGTGTGCGTTCGCGGCCCCAGCTGCGGAGAAATCCAGGCGCACTGTCGAGTGCGGCAGCATGATGAAATGGATGAAGCCCCAGCTGCGGAGAAATCCAGGCGCACTGTCGAGTGCGGCAGCATGGATGAAATGGATGAATATAGATGAAGCCAGCGCCCGCGCTTCGTGACGCGGCGCTCCGGAAGAGCCCGGTCAATCATCTCACTTCAGTTTCGAGGAAGACGTAGCGTGGTCGATCTGGATTGACATCGTCTCTGTTAGCGTTAACATGAGAACCCATTCGTATCTCTTGCTTCGCTCCGGAGGGGTGGCCATACGCGTCGAGAGCTTCGTCAGCCGATCGATCTCGGCGCAGGTTCCGCACGCTCGGTTGTCGCGTGCGCGAGCCACGGTGAGCTCGCGGACGCCGCAGTCGCGGGTCAGCAGCGCTGGGCGCGGGGTCTCGACGACGACCCGCGCGCGTGTCGGTTCGCGAGCAACCGCTCGACGCGCTGCACATCGACCGACATGACCCGCATCGACGACCTCAGGCGGATCACGGCCTGAGAAACCCGTCGAGACGGTCATGCGGCGAGCCGCGGTGCTGCGCCGGGCCGCTCACGACCCCGGCGTGGCCATTCGAACGAGGCGCGATGTCGACGAGACGACGTTTGGCATTCCCACCTACAATACCGGCGCGCTCGCCGGACTGGTGCAAAATGAGAATTTTTCCACTCGTGGTCCCTGCATTCATGCTCCTCGTCGCCTGCGGCTCCGATGCCGACCCGCCTTCGGGCGACCAGGCCACCTCCAGCGCCAGCTCGACCGGCGTCGGGGGGGCCGGCGGCGGCGCCGCGACGAGCGCCAGCACGAGCGCCTCCAGCAGCGCGAGCTCCGCGAGCTCCAGCGGCAGCGGGGGAGACGGCGGCGGCGGCGGAGCCGGCGGCAATGGGGGAGCCGGCGGCAGCGGCGGCGAAGACCTGCTCGCGGCGGCCGCCAGCATCGACGGCTTCCGCTGGGAGATCCCCTGCGACCAGGACCCCGGCAACCGCGACGAGTGCGCGACGTCCACGCGGGTCGACGAGAAGAGGACGTTCGGCGGCTCGCCCGACACGGTCTACCAGGTGACCGTCCGGCTCCGGGGCGTGGTCGAGCCGGAGACGTATCGGGGCGGCACGCCCGACGGCATGCACTTCCGCGTGGGCGGCACGCCCGACAACCCGACGTACAACAGGTACAGCTTCTCGGTGTCCGACCCGCCCGAGGTCTACTACCTCAACGACAACCCCACCGTGGGGCACGACGTGTTCATCATCGACCACACGAAGACCATCCCGATCCGCGGCGGAGCCACCGTGTCCTTCCTGGGCGACGATCCGAATCGTACCATGATCGCCAACTTCAAGCATCTGGTCGTGGACGGCGTGCCGCCGGCGCCCGAGCCGTTCATCGGCCAGTTCATCCAGCTCGACGTGCAATCGGTCGAGCTGGCGCAGCCGTGACCTCGCGCCGCGGCGCAGCCGTGACCGCGCGCCGCGGCGCTCGCGCCCGACCGCCTTGAGGAGCGACGTTATCCTCGAGGAGTGACGTTAGATCGATGCATCCATGCGTCGAAGCATCCGGTTTTACTCTGCAACCTTACTCGCTTAAGCACAGGAGAACCTTATGAGAATGCGACTCGAACGATGGCCCCTGCTGACCGCCCTCGCGCTCGTCGCGTGCGGTCCCGTCGATCAGCTCGACGAAGCCGAGTTCGATTTCGGCGACGCAGCCGAGAGCGTCACCATCGACACCGCGGCGACCTACACGATCACCGGCGTGCAGAGCGGAAAGTGCGTCGAGGTGGCCGGAGGCAGCACCGCTGACGGAGCGGGCCTGCAGATCGCGACCTGCAACGGCTCGGCGCGGCAACAGTTCCGCATGGAATCGGCGGGCGGCGGCTACTACCGCATCCGCAACGTGGGCAGCGACCGCTGCATGGATGTCACGAGCGCCTCGACCACCGACGGCGCCCGCGTCCAGCAATACGCCTGCTGGACCGGGGAGAACCAGCAGTGGTCGTTCACGGACGTCACCGGCGGCGCCGTGCGCCTCACGGCGCGCCACAGCGGCAAGTCCCTGGACGTCTACGGCCGCGGCACCGCGGACGGCACCGCCGTGATCCAGTGGGCGTCGAACGGCGGGACCAACCAGCAATTCCGACTCGCGCCCGTGACCTCGGGCGGAACGGGGACCGGCGGCGGGGGCGGCAAGTTCGTCGGCAACATCACGACCGGCGGGCAGGTGCGATCGGATCTGGCCCGGTACTGGAACCAGCTCTCCCCGGAGAACGAGGGCAAGTGGGGCTCCGTCGAGGGCCAGCGGAACGTCATGAACTGGTCCGGCATGGACCGGGTCCGGGATTACGCGCGCCTGAACAACATTCCGTACAAGGGCCACACCCTGATCTGGGGTGCCCAGCAGCCGGGCTGGCTCGCCGGTCTGTCGCAGAGCGAGCAGCGCGCGGAGGTGGAGGAGTGGATCCGAGCGTTCTGCCAGCGCTACCCGGACGTCGCCATCATCGACGTCGTGAACGAGCCGCCCCCGCACACCACGCCGGTGTACATGAACGCCCTCGGCGGCGCGGGAGCGAGCGGGTACGACTGGATCGTTCAGGCGTTCAAGTGGGCGCGGCAGTACTGTCCGAACGCCAAGCTGCTGCTCAACGACTACAACAACATCGAGTACAGCGGCGACAACCAGAACACCATCAACATCGTCAATCGGATCCGGGCGGCAGGGGCGCCCATCGACGGCATCGGAGCGCAGGCCCACGCCGCGTTCTCGATGCCGACCAGCACCGTGAAGACCTTCCTCGACCGGCTCGCCGGCACCGGCCTGCCGGTCTACATCACCGAGTACGACATCAACCTGGCGAACGACGCGCAGCAGCTCAGCGTGATGCAGAGCCAGTTCCCCATGTTCTACGACCATCCGAGCGTGAAGGGCATCACGCTGTGGGGCTACATCAGCGGCCAGACGTGGCTCTCCAACTCGGGGCTCATGAGCAGCGGCGGCCAGATGCGGCCCGCCATGTCCTGGCTGATGGGCTACCTGGGGCGCTGACCGCGCCGACGCGCGCGTCCCCGACAGCCGCGCGCCCGGAGATCGCCGCGCAGGCTCGTCCTCACGGCGCAGGTTCGACGGAGCCTGCCCGTGAGCCCGAGCCCGCGCGGCCCATCCCGGGCGCCTCATGCGTCTTATTTACCGCTTCAGCTCCCGGTGAGCACAGGAGATGATGATGAGAGTCGTACTTCAACTATCTTTGCTGTCCACGATGGTCGTCGCCGCAACCGCGTGCGGTCCCGCCGAGCAGCTCGACGAAGCCGAGTTCGACTTCGGCGACGCGGCCGAGAGCGTCACCATCGACACCGCGGCGACCTACACGATCACCGGCGTACAGAGCGGAAAATGCGTCGAGGTGGCCGGAGGCAGCACCGCTGACGGAGCGGGCCTGCAGATCGCGACCTGCAACGGCTCGGCGCGGCAACAGTTCCGCATGGAATCGGCGGGCGGCGGCTACTACCGCATCCGCAACGTGGGCAGCGACCGCTGCATGGACGTCACGGGCGCCTCGACCACCGACGGCGCCCGCGTCCAGCAATACTCCTGCTGGACCGGGGAGAACCAGCAGTGGTCGTTCACGGACGTCACCGGCGGCGCCGTGCGCCTCACGGCGCGCCACAGCGGCAAGTCCCTGGACGTCTACGGCCGCGGCACCGCGGACGGCACCGCCGTGATCCAGTGGGCGTCGAACGGCGGGACCAACCAGCAATTCCGGCTCGCGCCCGTGACCTCGGGCGGAGGGACGGGGGGCTCCGACGGCGGGGGCTGCGGCTTGCCCACCTCCTTCCGCTGGCAGTCGAGCGGCATCCTGGTGAGCCCGAAGTCTGACTCCACGCACAATATCGTGTCCATCAAGGACCCGACGGTCGTCTTCCATAACCAGCGCTACAACATCTATGCCACCACGGCGAACACCGCCGGCAACTGGCAGATGACTCACCTGAACTTCACCGATTGGCCCCAGGCCGCCTCCGCGTCGCAGTACTATATGGATCGCACGCCTGGGTTCAGCGGCTATCGGTGCGCGCCGCAGATCTTCTTCTTCAGGCCGCAGAACAAGTGGTACCTCATCTATCAATCGCAGCCGCCGCAGTTCTCCACGACCGACGACCCGAGCCGCCCGGAGACGTGGAGCAGACCCCAGAACTTCTTCTCGTCCACGCCCTCTGGCATGCCCAGCCTGCCCATCGATTACTGGGTGATCTGCGACAGCGCCAACTGCTATCTCTTCTTCACCGGCGACGACGGTAAGATGTACCGCAGCCAGACGGCCCTGCGCAATTTCCCGAGCGGGTTCGGCCCGGTCTCGGTCGCCCTTCAGGACTCGAATCGCAACAATCTGTTCGAGGGGAGCTCCACGTACAAGATCAAGGGCATGGACAAGTACTTGACGCTCATCGAGGCCATCGGCCCGACGGGCGCCAGGTTCTACCGCTCGTTCACCGCGGATCGCCTCGACGGCGCGTGGACCCCGCTCGCGCATACCTGGAACGCGCCGTTCGCAGGCCAGAACAACGTCACCTACGCGTCGGGCGTGGCCGACTGGAGCGACGACGTCAGCCATGGCGAGCTGCTCCGCGACGGCAACGACGAGACCGCGACGATCGACACCTGCAATCTCCAGTTCCTGTATCAGGGGCGCGATCCGAGGTCGGGCGGCGAATACTCGCAGCTCCCGTATCGCCTCGGTTTGCTGAAGGCGGTGCGCTAGAGCGCCGATCAGCCTGAAACGCTCGAGAAGGAAGGGATTGGAACCACGGGGGCGCAGAGGGCACAGAGGGATGAAGAAAAGATCCTGATCTCTCCCTCTTCTCTCTTCCTCTGTGTCCTCTGTGCCCCTGTGGTTCAACCGCGGCGCGCCAAGCGACCCGGGCCGCGACCCCACGCCGGTGAGGTTCGCGTCCGGGTCGCCGGGTCTGGGCTCCGCCCGACGAGGCCTCAGCTCAGAACTGCGTGAAGAAGTCCCAGACCTCGCGAGGGTTCCAGGTCGTCGACTGGCCTCTGTCCTTCGGCGAGGGGGTGTGATCCCCGTCGAACGCACACCAGCGCGTGGGGTGTCCGCTCGAGCAGCCGGTGTACGAAACGCAGGTGTGCGTGCCGCTGCCCCTGGCCGGCTCGGGTGGATCCTGCGCCGTGCAGCCGTTGTTCTTGACGAACCTGTCGCGGATCTGCTCGCCCGAGGTGTAAGCGCAGGTCCCGTCGCTCACGCCGTGGGCGCCGTAGAACGCGAGGGGCATCGTCCCTCCGTCGCAACCGGCGAGGAAGTCGGCGCCCCCGTACACCGCGATGGCGCGGAGCAGGTCAGGTCGAGCACAGCCAAGCGCCTTGGTCATCCCGCCGCCATAGCTGAAGCCGTTCGCGAAGATCCGCGACTTGTCGACGCACAGGTCGGCCTCCACCTGCTCGAGGATGTCCTCGGTGAAGGTGACGTCCTCTCCGTTCGCGTTGCCCCAGCCAGCGTTCAGCCCGTCGGGCGCGATGAAGATGGTGCTGTCCTCGGCAAGGTCCCAGAGCCCGTAGAACGGGCTTTGCGTCGTGTAGCACCGGATCCCTTCTTTGGTGCAATCCACGACCTGCTCCGCGCTGCCCGTGTACCAGTGGTAGGCGATGACCAGCCGGTAAGGACGGTCCTTGTCGTAGCCGGCGGGGAGCCACAGGATGTACTTGCGGTCCTTGCCACCGCTGCGGATCGTGACGGTGCTCTTGTCCTTGAGCGTGGGCACCTTCCCGCAGCCTTCGCTCGGAACGACCCCGCCGCTCGAGCCCCCCGAGCCGCCGCTGCCGCCCGAGCCGCCGCTGCCGCCCGAGCCGCCGCTGCCGTCGCCGCCAGTGCCGCTGGCGACATCGCCGCCGCCGGACGTCGCTCCGCCCGAGCCCCCGTCGCCGGGGGCGCCTGCGCCAGCTGCCGTCGACCCTCCCGCGCCTGCGCTCCCGGGCGAGCCCGTGCCTGCAGACACGGCCGTACCCGATGCGTCGCCCGAATCGCCCGCTCCGCAGCCGGCGAGGAGCCAGCATAGCGCCAGCTCGGGCAACCGTGTTCTCGAATTCATCCGCGCTTCTCCGTTGTTCGATAGGTCGGACGCAGCCCGCCTCGGAATGAGACGGAGCTGGTCGCCGCGTGACCGGACGCCGCGAGCGGCGGGTCCAGCACCCGGGCTCGGCGCCTCCGAGGCGTGCGGGCCTCCTGCTCCCTCAGGCGATGATCGGGTCGACGAGCCCGCCTTCGAGGCTCTCGTCACCGAAATCGTCGAGCGGGCCTCCCTGGGCGTTCTTGCAGCCGACGGCCGCGCCGATCGTGTTCAGCAGCTTGTTGTTCGTGACCTTGACGTCGACGAACTGGCCGGTCTTCAGGTAGCCCGCGGCGCCGCCGGCGAGGATGTACGGGACCCTCCGGTACCCGTGGAACTTGTCGGCGTTGTCGTTGAGCCACACCGCCACGCCGTGGTCGAGGAGCGTCCCCGAGCCGAGCTCGTAGGACGAGAGCCTGTCGAGCAGGTACTTGAAGAGCCGCCCGTGGATCCGGTCGATCTGGTGGTGAAGCTCCTGAGCGCCCTCGATCGGCGGGCCCGAGGTGCCGTCGCTGTCGATGCGGTGGGAGATCTTGTGGTAGCTCTTCTGCCGGACGCCATGGATCGTGTACTCGGTCCCGTCGTTGCCGTCGCCCACCTGGAGCGTCGCCGCGCGCGTCACGCCGCACGCCATCGCGAGCGCGATGATGTCCATCTGCATGCGGGTGACGGTCTCCACGTTCTCGGATCTGCCGACGTTCGGCGAGATCGCATCCATCGCGGCGACCGCCTCCGCCGGGAGATTGCACGCGAGCGCGACCTCGAGGTCGCGGATGCTGTCGAAGTGGAGCTCAAGCCGCTCGCGATCGCTCTTGCTGAGGTCCTTCCGGCCCATGAGCGCCCGCATCTCCCCGCGCACCAGGTCGTTGACGCTGGCGCGGCGCTCGGTCAGCGCCTGCTGGGCCTCGGCGCCCACGTCGGCGAGCCCGAAGAGCTTCTTGTACGCGTTGGACGGGTTGCGCTCGGCGGCGCGCAGCTGCTTCGGCCCGCGGTACGAGAGCACCTCGTTGATGTAGCCGGACATCCTGCCGGCGTAGAGCGTCAGCGGCTCGACGCCGGGCGGGTTGAGCTCGGTCGCGATGCGGTTGTCGATCGACTCGCCCATCGCGAGCGACTCGTTGCCCGACGGCTGATCCGACACGCGCGCGGCCGTGAGGCACTGGTTGCCGCCGCCGGAGTGGCCGCACCCGTTGGCCTTGAACGCGAAATCCACGCCGCGAACCAGGATGAGCTGGCTCGCGTAGTCCTTGAGCTCGCTGACCGCGCGGTCGCTGTCCCGCTCCAGGGACGCCTTCGACAGCGGGCCCGTCTCGCTGGGCCAGAACATCTCGGGCTCGTCGCCGGCCGCCTGCGCCACGCCGTTCGCCTGGCGCATGAAGATCGCGAAGGGCGGCACGTCGCCCGTGCCGGCCGCGGCGCGCCGGGGCGCGAACGTCTCCAGGAACGGGAGCGCGACCGTGACGCCAAACAGGCCTCGAAGCACACGTCGTCGGGTGATCATTGCGCCTCCGCAGGAACACGGGTGAGGAAGGTGTCGGACGAGACGACCTGAAGGATGAGCTCCTTGGTGGAGGCGCCGCCGCGCGACGCCTCGCCGAGCTCCTTGATGGACTGCCGGTCCTTCGCGCCCGTGTTGCGGCCGTGCGCGAACTCGATCCAGCGCCGCGCGTAGCACGCGTGGGCCTCGTCGCTCTCGGCGAGGATCCGGCTGAACTCGATCGCGTCCGCGTAGCTCTTCAGCGCGCCGCCGAACCGGTAGGCGTCCGCGGCGTCGACCGGCACGCCGTTGTCGGTCGTGCGGTACTTGCCGATCGCGTCGTAATGCTCGAAGGCGAACCCGGCCGGGTTGATCCAGGTCCCGTGGCACGCCTCACCGCACGTGCCCTTGCCCGTGTGCGCCTCGACGCGCTCGCGGTTGGTCGCGTGCTCGCCCGGCGGCAGCCCCGTCGCGTCGTCGGGCGGCGGCGGCAGCGCGGCGCAGAGGATCCTGAGGTTCACGAAGACGCCGCGGTGGATCGAGTCCGGCTGCCGCGCCGTCGCCTTCGACGCGAGGAAGCCGAGGCGCGTGAGCAGCCCCGAGCGCTCCGCCCCGGCGAGCTCCACCTGCTCGAACTTGTCCGAGAACTCCCCCTCGATGCCGTAGACCGCCGCGAGGTGGTCGTTCACGAACGCGGTGCGCGAGGTGAGCAGGTCGGTGAGCCCACCCTCCTCGTCGAAGACAATGTGCTCCACGAACAGCTCCGCCTCGCGCTGCATGTCGTCCCCCATCTCGGGGACGAACTCGGGGTAGAGCGCCTGGTCCTTGTTGAGGTCGTGGTACTGCTCGTAATCGTAGAGCTGCCGGTGGAACGCGCCGATGACCTCGCGGGCGCGCGGGTCGTCGAGCATGCGCTCGGCGTAGGCGCGGACGGCCTCGGGGGTCGAGAGCTCACCCGCCTTCGCCGCCGCGAGGAGCTCGTCGGAGGGCATCGTGTTCCAGAAGAGGTACGAGAGCTTCGTCGCGATCTCGTGCCCGCTCAGCGGGATGAGCCCGCCCTTCGCCGGCCCGGCGCCGAGCTCGACCCGGTAAACGAAATGGGGTGATTGCAGAAACGCCTCGAGGGCAGCGCGCGCGCCGGCGGCGAACGGGTCTTCGCCCTCGAAGAGCTCCTTGCCCCGGTGGAACAGCGCGAGGTACGTGTCCCGCTCGCCGGCCGTGAGCGGGCGCCGGAACGCCCGCTCGCCGAACCGCTCGACGAACGCCTGCGCCCGCGCCTCCGGCTCGTCCGGCAGGTCCGCGGGCGCGATCCGATCGAGCTTGCCCGCGTCAGCGGTCACCATCGCCGCGAGCTCCTCGGCGGCGCGCTGGTAATCGCTCCAGAGCCCCGGGGTCACGAGGAGCGCGGCCTCGTTGTTGTCGAACACGCCTCCGAGCGGATCGGTCGTGAAGGACGCCGAGAGACCGGGCCTGTCGTCGAGCCGCAGGAGATCGCGCACCGTGTTCTCCCACTGCGCGTGGCTGAGCCGCGGGAACATGCTGCGCTCGGCGACCTGCGACGCCGCCGCGCCGCCCGGCGAGGCACCGTCGCCCTGATCCGGGTCGCCCAGGGAGCCCGTGCACCCGGCGAGGAGGAGCGCCGCAGCGCAGAGCCCCGCGCCGAGCGCCCGCCTCCAGCGCGGCCGGCCGGTGATTGAAAAAGACGGTGAGGTCATCATTGTCTCCTGAATAGGCTCTGACGAATGAGCAGCTCTTTCAGCGTGGCTAAGGGCGCAACCACCAGAGACCAGAAACGGCATCTCCTTCTGCGTCGTCGAGCGCGGCCTCGGCTTCCCCCGCAATGTCTGGCCAGCGGTCGATCGACGCCGAGTCCTTCGAGCCTGACCGGAGCTCGTGACCTCGCGCACGCGCGAAATCGCGAGAAACCGCGCGATCCCGGGGGGCGGCGCGACCGCGGGCAACCTGCGGTCACGCCGAGCCGCCGCTCGCGGCGCGCACCGCCGGGCGCACGGAGCCGGCGCCGGAATCGATCGGACGACGAAGTCCTCGGGTGCACGAAGGCCCACCGAGGCGAAGCAAAAGGATACCGCTTTGGCCGATTGTGAACGCTAACATGATCGGTGTCAACGCCAATCGACCGACGCGCCCGCTGTCCGCCGGCGGTGCCAAGTCGGATTTTTGGTGGGATCTCGACTTGCAAGTCCGTTACACTACGGACAACGCGCTTTCGGAGCAGCGCGCGAAGGGGCGAGCATGAGCCGCGACAGGAGCGAGAGCACGTCCGGACCGAGCGGACGCGCAGACGCGCACGGGAGATCCGGAGGAGATCGCCACTCGGGAGCAGCGAGCTCGGCGGGCGGGCCTCACCAGCTCGGCGGGATCCCCATGCCGAGCGGGATGTCCGTGCGCATCGATGGTTATATCGACCACGAGGCAGAGAGCGCGGCGCTGCGCGCGCGCGTCGAAGAGCTGGAGAAGGAGCTGGCCACGCTGCGCGGTGAGCTCGCGCGCGAGCGAGGGCTGGTCAGCGCGGCAGCGGCGTACCTCGGCGCGCCGTTCGCGCGGGGCGCCACGCAGGCGCCGGCGCTGGTCAACTGGCGCCTGGATGGCACCGTGACGCGCTGGAACGACGGCGCCGAGGGGCTCTTCGGTTGGCGCGAGGGCGAGGCCGTGGGCCGCCGCCTCTCCGACCTCGTGGCCGCGGATCCGGTGTCGCCCCAGGCGGCGCAGGCGTTCGACCACGACGCTGGCGAGAGCTTCTTCGCCACGACCACGAGCGCGGGCAGGACGAGAGCGGGAGACGCGATCACCTGCCGGTGGACCTATGCCGTGCTGCGCGACGAGCGAGGCGGCGTCCGAGAGATCGCGGCCATCGTGGATGACGGCGACGACCCGCGGCGGAGAGAGCGCCTGGTGCACGAGCGCTACCAGCTCCTCCTGCAGCTCGTGGACAACTCGCCGAACGTCATGTTCATCAAGGACGCGGAGGGGCGGTACGTGTTCGTCAACCGCCATTACGCGCGCGCGCTCGGGCGGCACGCCATCGAGTTCCTCGGCAAGGACGAGCATGAGTTCGGCGCCACGCCGCCCGGCGTCGCCGACGCGATCGTGGCGAAGGAGCGGGAGGTCCTCGCGAGCGGACGGCCGATGCGGTACGAAGAGGTGCTGGACTACGGCAGCCAGAATTACTACTTCTCCACGGTCAAATTCCCCGTTCGCAACGAGCGCGGCGAGCTGGTCGGCGTCGGCGGCGTCGTGAGAGAGGACACCGACCTGAGGCGCTCGGAGGCCGAGCGGGCCGCGCTGCAGGAGCAGATCATCGCCGCGCAGCAGGAGACCCTCCGGGAGCTCTCGACGCCGCTCGTCCCGCTCGCCGACGGCGTCCTGGCCATGCCGCTCGTCGGAACGCTCGACCGCGCGCGGGTGGGGCAGGTCATGGAGACGCTGCTCGCCGGGATCAGCAGCCAGCGCGCCCATACTGCGCTCCTGGACATCACCGGCGTGCGCGCCGTCGACGCGCTCGTCGCCGAGGCGCTGACGCGGATCGCGCGCGCCGCCCAGATGCTCGGCACGCGCGTGGTGCTCACGGGCATCCGCCCGGAGGTGGCGAGGGCCCTGATCGAGCTCGGCGCGGACCTCTCCGGCATCGTCACGCTGAGCAGCTTGCAGAGCGGCATCGCCCACGCGCTCCGGCCCATGGAGCGTCGGCGCGCTGCCCGTTGAGCGACCGAGCCGGCGCCGCCGGCGCTGGCAGGCCGCGCCCGGCCTCGCGGTCACGCACGGGCGAGCGCGGACGGAGCGCCCGCTCCGAGCTGCGCCGCGCTCAGACCTGGATGCCTTGGAGCGGTGCGTTGACCCGCCCCGCGTCGATGCCGAACTCGGTCGCCTTCGAGCCCATGATCTTGGCGACCGTCAGGAGCGCTTTGCTCAGGTTGTCGCCGGGGAAGTTGTGGTGCTCGTCGCCGCGCAGCCGCCCGCCGGCCTTGCCCGCGAAGAGCACCGGCCATTCCGTCCTCGAGTGGGTCTTGCCCCAGGCGGTGTCGGACGTGACGAACACGAGCGAGCTGTCGAGCAGGTTCGAGCTGCCGTGCGGCGTATTCTTGAGCTTCGTCAAGAACTCGTTGAGGCAGCGCATCGTGTAAATCACGCCCTTGTCGACGCGCGGCTGGCTGGATTGGTCGCCGGGATCCCCGTGACAGATGGTGTCGTGGAAGTCGTCGTTCATGTCCTGCGCGAGGTGCCGGTAGTAGACGTGCGCGGCGGGCAGCGAGAACATGAACGAGAGCACGCGGGTCCTCTCGCAGGCGAGGGCGAGCGCCGAGAGCTCGACCATGGCGGTGTTCACCGCCGGGGGGGCTTCGCTCTGCATGTCCTTGCCGACGGCGGGGGCCGCCGGGCTGCTGCACGCCGTCGGCGTGCCGTCGCCGGGAACCGTCGTCACCAGGCGCCGCTCGATGGCGCGGATCGACTCGAGGTGCTGCTCCACGCGTTGCTTGTCGGCCGCCCCGAGCCGTTGCTGCAGGCTCGCGCCGTCTTCCAGGACGGAGTCGAGCACGCTCTTCCGGACCCGCGCGAGCTTCGCGGCCTGCTCCGCTTGCGGGTCGCTGGGCGCGGGCGACGTGCCCATGAACAACCGGTTGAACACGGCCTTCGGGTCGAACTCCGGGTTGTTGCGCGAGTTCGGCCCCCGGTGCGAGATCGTGTGCAGCGAGTCCTGGGGGCCGTTCGGCGTCGCCGGCGTCACGCCCACCTCGAGAGAGCGGTACGGCGCCCCCTCCGAGATGGCGTCCGCGACGATCTGGTCGATGGAGGCGGCCCGCACGGCGTTGCCGCCGAGCGGCGCGCCGGTCGTCGCCCCCGCCGACCCCGTGGGGTGCTCGAGGCCGGACACGACGAGCTTGTTCTCGAGGCCGCTGATCACGGTGAGGTGCGACTTGTGGTCGGCGAGCGGCTGGAGCTCCGGGCTGAGCTCCCAGGCCGAGCCGGAGCCCGTGCGCGCCGGCTTCCAGCGGCCGGGCAGGGTGCCGTTCCCGAAGAACCAGGTGACGTAGAGCGGCGACACCGGGGTGTTCGGCTGAGCGTACGCCGTGCCGCTCTGGTTCAGCATGATCTCCAGCAGCGGGAGCGGGATGGTGACGGCGGCGCCCGTCGCCAGCATGCCCCGGAGTACGGTTCGTCGATTCAAAGCTTTGATCGCCATGGGGAACACCGTGCGATTCGGGGTGACGGGTTGGCGAGCGCGGGCGGAGCGCCCGCTCCGAGCTGCGCCGCGCTCAGACCTGGATGCCTTGGAGCGGTGAGTTGACCCGCCCCGCGTCGATGCCGAGCTCGGTCGCCTTCGAGCCCATGATCTTGGCGACCGTGAGGAGCGCTTTGCTCAGGTTGTCGCCGGGGAAGTTGTGGTGCTCGTCGCCGCGCAGCCGCCCGCCGGCCTTGCCCGCGAAGAGCACCGGCCATTCCGTCCTCGAGTGGGTCTTGCCCCAGGCGGTGTCGGACGTGACGAACACGAGCGAGCTGTCGAGCAGGTTCGAGCTGCCGTGCGGCGTATTCTTGAGCTTCGTCAAGAACTCGTTGAGGCAGCGCATCGTGTAAATCACGCCCTTGTCGACGCGCGGCTGGCTGGATTGGTCGCCGGGATCCCCGTGACAGATGGTGTCGTGGAAGTCGTCGTTCATGTCCTGCGCGAGGTGCCGGTAGTAGACGTGCGCGGCGGGCAGCGAGAACATGAACGAGAGGACGCGGGTCCTCTCGCAGGCGAGGGCGAGCGCCGAGAGCTCGACCATGGCGGTGTTCACCGCCGGGGGCGCCTCGCTCTGCACGTCCTTGCCGACGGCGGGGGCCGCCGGGTTGCTGCACGCCGCTGGCGTGCCGTCGCCGGGGGCCGTCGTCTCGAGGCGCCGCTCGATGGCGCGGATCGCGTCGAGGTGCTGCTCCACGCGTTGCTTGTCGGCCGCGCCGAGCCGCTGCTGCAGGCTCGCGCCGTCTTCCAGGACGGAGTCGAGCACGCTCTTCCGGACCCGCGCGAGCTTCGCGGCCTGCTCCGCCTGCGGGTCGCTGGGCGCGGGCGATGTGCCCATGAACAACCGGTTGAACACGGCCTTCGGGTCGAACTCCGGGTTGTTGCGCGAGTTCGGCCCCCGGTGCGAGACCGTATGCAGCGAGTCCTGAGGGCCTCCCGGCGTCGCCGGCGTCAACCCCACCTCGAGAGAGCGGTACGGCGCCCCCTCCGAGATGACGTCCGCGACGATCTGGTCGATGGAGGCGGCCCGCACGGCGTTGCCGCCGAGCGGCGCGCCGGTCGTGGCCCCGGCCGAACCCGTGGGGTGCTCGAGGCCGGACACGACGAGCTTGTTCTCGAGGCCGCTGATCACGGTGAGGTGCGACTTGTGGTCGGCGAGCGGCTGGAGCTCGGGGCTGAGCTCCCAGGCCGAGCCGGAGCCCGTGCGCGCCGGCTTCCAGCGGCCGGGCAGGGTGCCGTTGCCGAAGAACCAGGTGACGTAGAGCGGCGACACCGGGGTGTTCGGCTGAGCGTACGCCGTGCCGCTCTGGTTCAGCATGATCTCCAGCAGGGGGAGCGGGATGGTGACGGCGGCGCCCGTCGCCAGCATGCCCCGGAGTACGGTTCGTCGATTCAAAGCTTTAAGCGTCATGGGGAGCACCCTGCGATTAGCGTTGGGGGGCGACGGACGAAAAGGCCTTGCTCGTCACGACGTCGAGGACCAGCTCGCGCAGCTGGAACCCCGACGCCTCGAACGAAGCGCTCAGCTCGTTGACGACGCTGCCGTCGACGTCTCGCTCCTCGTGCCCCGCCGCGTACGTGTAGTATTTGCGGACGAGGCATTGCGCGACCTTCTCGTTCGAGCCGATGGCCTCGCCGAGCTCGCGCGCGTCGGCGACCGGCTGCTTGTCGAACGATCCGCTCGGGTCGATCGGCAGGCCGTGGTCGGTCGTGCGGTAGCGGCCGATCGCGTCGAAGTTCTCGAGCGGCAGGGCCAAGGGGTCCATGAACGCATGGCAGCCGGCGCAGGTGGGGTCGGTCCGGTGGCGCTCGAGCCGCTGACGCTTGGTGAGGGGCATATCCGCAGTCGGCTCGTCGAGGACGATGTCGACGTCGCCGGGGGGCAACGGGATGGTCTTGCACAGAAGGGCCTCGCTCATGAACCTGCCGCGCAGGGTGGGGGAGCCCTCTTTCTGGTTCGCGAACTGCGAGAGGAAGCCCGCCTTGCCGAGGATCCCGATGCGCGGGCCGTCCGCGGGCAACGAGCGGACCTTGAAGCTGTCCGAGCTGAGGCCGGTCGTGTCGAGGCCGTAGAGCTCGGCGAGCTCCGTGTTGACGACGACCTTCGTGGTCGAGAACAGGTCGAGCGCGCTCGCCTGATCGTCGAACGCGAGGACCTCCCAGGTGCCTCGCATGTCGCGGACCATCGCCTCTTGCAGCGCGGGGCCGTACTCCGGAAATAGCTCCGTGTCCTTGGCCTGCGTGCCGATCCGCTCGAGCCGCATGTACTCCTCGGCGAACGCGCCGACGGCCTCGCGCCCAGCCGGCGTGTCGAGCAGCCGCGTCGCCGCTCCACGGACCCCCTCCACCGTCTCGAGGGCGCCGCTCTCGGCCTGGTCGAGCAGCTCCTTGTCCGGCAGGCTGTTCCACACCAGGAACGCGAGCCGGGACGCCATCTCGTAGCCCGTCAGGCGGAGCGACCCGCTGGCGCTCGGCGCTCCGAGCTCCGGGCGATACAGGAAGTTCGGCGACGTGAAGAGGGCCACCGTCGCCCAGCGGGCACCCTCGACGGCGCTCCCGAGCTCGGTCGCGGCCGTCGCCGCGACCCCCGCGAGCCGGTCGACCTCCGCGGCCTCGAGCGGGCGGCGCCACGCTCGGCGCCCCTGCGTCTCGATGAAACCGCGCACGCAAGCGTCGTCCTGCGCGCCGCTGGGCGCGCAACCGATGAATCGGTCCCGCCTCGCGGAATCCGCGAACACCGTGTTCACGGCGTCCTCGATGGCCGTGTGGTACTGCTCGACGCCTCGTTCCGAGGTCACGACGGTCGCGGCGCCGATGACCGCAAAATTCCCGTTCCAGCTGTCGGAGTCGAGCTTGTTGACATCGACCTCCACGTCGAACACGTCGCGCACCGCGTTGCGGAACTGCGTTCTCGTCAAACGGCGCAGCATCCCGGCCGCGGGCTGGAACGGCGGAGGAGCCGAGCCCGTCGACGGTCCATCGCTTCCGGGGGGGGACGTCCCATCGTCGTCCGTCGAGTCATCACCCAGCGTGCCCGTGCACGCGGCCGCGAACGCGAGCGTGCACACAGCGGCGATCTCTCTTGAAGTACGGCGCTCGTGCCACCACGGCTTCTTCATCTTGCTCTCCGATAACGTAAGGGAGTGACGACGCACGGGAGCCCACGGCGGGCGATCCTGCCTCCGGGCTGCTGCACGCACCTCGAACCGCACCTCGCCCGGCGTGACCTGGGCACAACGTCGATCACCGTCAGCGATCGCTTGCGCGACGACCGTGCGAGCGGTGTCGGCGCGCGGATCGATCCCGATCCCGAGGATGGAGGGCCCGGTACGCGCAGCGGCCTCCTCCGGGGCAAAGCGAAAGAATACCCCTGGGGAGAATGTGAACGTTCACATGGCCGATGTCAAAACAAATGTGACGGCGCGTCCGCGCCCGGACCCGGTGGAGGACCGGGCCGGCGGGCCTACGCCGGAGGCCCGTGCGCGCTCAGCGATTCCGGGGGGCCGCGGCCGTGCTCTTGCGCACGACCAGCTTGGTCTCGACCACGACGTGCGCATAGGAGCGGTGGCCGCTCTCGATCTGACCGAGCAGGAGGTGGAGGCACCTTCGCCCGAGCGCGGAAAAATCCTGGTTCACGGTGGTGAGCGGCGGCGTGAAGTAGGCGGCCTCCGGGATGTCGTCGAAGCCGACGATGCTGATGTCCTTCGGCACGTCGCGCCCGGCCTCGTGCAGATACCGGAGCAGGCCGAGCGCCATCTGGTCGTTGGCCACGAACACGCCGGTGATGCCCGGCGTGCGCACCAGCTGCGGGCCGAGCTCGTACCCCGAGCGGGCGCTCCAGTCGCCGCGCAGGAGAGGGGGCCGCTCGACGCCGGCGGCGACGAGCGTCGAACGCCAGCCGTCGATGCGCTGGTCGGCCTCGAGCCAGTCGGGCGGACCGGCGATGTGCCACACCGTCTTGTGGCCCAGGTCGAGGAGGTGGCGGGTCGCGGCCGCCGCGCCGCCGTGCTGGTCGACGGCGACCACCGGGATCGAGTCGTCCGGCCCGCCCTCGACGGCGACCACCGGCACGTCGGAGGTGATGTGGCGGAGCGCGTCCACCGCCGACCGCTGCGGGGCGATGACCACGACGCCGTCGGCGCCCTGGTCGCACAGCCGCTTCACCGCGTCCACCACCGACGTGCGGCTAAGGGACTTGACGCTGGCGATGCTGACGCCGTACCCGGCGTCGTGCGCCGCCTCCTCGAGCCCGAGGAGCGTCGACGCCGGACCGTAGAGCGTCGTGTCGAAGCTGACCACGCCCAGCGTCCGCGAGCGCCCGGTGACGAGCGCCTGCGCCACGGAGCTCGGGCGGTAGTCGAGCTGGCGGATCGCTTCGAGCACGCGCTCCCGCGTCTCGCGGTGCACGTGGGGGCTGTCGTGCAGGACCCGCGAGACGGTCTGGTGCGAGACGCCGGCGAGCTTGGCCACGTCGACCATGACCGCGGCGCGGCGCCCGCCTCGCTTGACGCGCCGCTCTGGAGGGGAGTTCTCAGCCATCGGAGCGGGAGCTTAGTCGTGAACGGACGGATTGGAATCCACATCGAACACGACCGCGGCGCGTCGCCCGCCCGCCGGCTTGACGCGCCGCTCCAGGAGCGATGCGCCAGCCGCCGTCGGGCCCCGGGCTCAGCAGCGGCGGGCGGGATCAAGGTTGACTTCGGCCATGTGAACGTTCACAATGGCGTCTCATCCTTCGGCTTTGCCCTGAGCGGGCCGCCATGCGTGCCTGGACCGTCGCTGCCGGCCCGTCCGGCACCGACGCCGTTCGGCCGTCGCCGTGGGGCAGCCCAGCCGCGCGCGGGAGGGGCGAGCGAGGCCGGGACCAGGAGCCACGATGACCATGAGGAGACTCGTTCGTTCTTCGTTGATGTTTGCTGCTGCCCTCTCGGCGCCGAGCTGCGCCGGACCCCTCGACACCCCGGGGACCTCGACGGGAGGAGGTCAGGGCGGCTCCGCCGAGGGCACGACCGTCAGCACCGGCGGCGCCTCGACGGCCAGCGCCGCCGTCTCCACGACGGGCGGCACCGGCGGCGGAGCGACGACGGGCGGGGCCGATGCGACCGGCGGCGGCGGCGCCGGCGCCGGCGGCGCTCCCCCCGGCGTGGCGAACGGGTACGCCCGGAACCCGATCGTGAGCCACATCTTCACGGCGGATCCGTCGGCGCACGTGTTCGAGGGGCGCGTGTACATCTATGCGTCCCACGACCCCGACGACCAGTCGGGCTACTCGATGGTCGACTACCACGTCTTCTCGTCGGACGACCTCGTGAACTGGCAGGATCACGGGGTCGCGCTGGCCGCGGCGGACACGTGGGCCAGGTACCTGTACGCCCCGGACTGCTGCTACAGCGAGGCTAACGGAAAATACTATCTGTACTTCCCGGACTCGGGGAGCGGGATCGGGGTCGCGGTCTCCGACACGCCGGGAGGCCCGTTCAAGGAAGCGCTGGGCAAGCCGCTCATCTCGAAGAGCACGCCGGGCGTCGGGGACGTGGACTGGCTCTTCGACCCCACGTGCTTCATCGACGATGACGGCCAGGCGTACCTCTATTTCGGCGGAGGTCCGACCGGCACGGGCGACAATGCTCGCGTCATCCGCCTCGGCCGGGACATGATCAGCCTCGCGGACGCGTCGGCGACGACCATCAAGGCGCCGGCCTTCTTCGAGGCGTCGTTCATGCACAAGCGCGACGGGAAATACTACTTCTCGTACTCGACTGACTTCACGGGCCACGCCGCGTACATCGATTACATGATGAGCGACAACCCGATGACCGGGTTCACCTACGCAGGGACCATCCTGCCGAGCCCGGCCGACAACAACGGCGACAACAACCACCACTCGATCGTCGAGTACCAGGGCAACTGGTACATCTTCTTCCACAACCGCGTGCTCGCGAAGCGCGACGGCTTCTCGAACTACCAGCGCAGCATCACGGTCGACAACCTGATGTACGACGCGCAGGGCAAGATCGTCCAGGTGTCCGCCACGAAGGGCAGGGTGGCTCAGCTGAAGAGCGTCAACGCGCGCGCCCGCATGGAGGCGGAGACCATGGCCGCTCAGCGCGGCATCGAGGTCGACGTCGTGCAAGAGGGCGGCGCGCGGGCCGGGGTCGCCGTGGGCTGGATCAACAACCAGGACTGGATCGGGTACTCGCAGCTCGACTTCGGCGGCGGCACCGAGACCTTCCATGCGCGCGTGTCCTCGGGCTCGACCGCCGGCGGCTCGATCGAGGTGCTGCTGGGCGGCTGCGAGGGGTTCACCGACACGCCGGGCGAGCGCATCGGCGTGTGCGCGGTCGGCCCCACGGGAGGCTGGCAGGCGTGGACGGATGTCGAGTGCGCGGCTCCGGTTCCGCCGGGAGTCCACGATATCTGTCTACGCTTCACCGGTAGCGGTTCTGATCCTCTGCTCAACCTGGATTATTTTCAGTTCAAGTGATCGCGGCGCCGCGCTCGACGCGCCGGTCAGACGAGCTCGCCCGCCCGGGAGCCGAGCCGCAGGAGCGGCACGGCGATTGTTGTTGACATCGAAGATGTTAACGTTCACATTGAAACATCGTCACTTCGGATTGGCCATGAGCAGGTCGTCATGAGCACTGGGACCTTCGTCATCGGGATCGATTTCGGCACCGACTCCGTCCGTTCGGTCGTCGTGGACGCGCGCGACGGCGCGCTCGCGGGGGCAGCGGTCGCGCCCTACCCGCGCTGGGCGCAAGGTCGTTATTGCGACCCGCGCGAGCACCGGTTTCGCCAGCATCCGCTCGACTACCTCTCTGCGATGGAGTCGTCGATCCGATCGGCCCTGGAGCAGGCGGGCGGCGACGTGGCCGCGCGCGTGCGCGGGATCTCGGTCGACACCACCGGCTCGACGCCGGTCCTGGCCGACGCGAAGGGCAGGCCGCTCTCGCTGCTCCCTGGCTTCGAGGAGGATCCGGACGCGATGTTCATCCTCTGGAAGGACCACACCGCCGTGGCCGAGGCGGCGCGGATCAACGAGCTCGCCCGCACCTGGGGCGGCCCGGACTACACGAAGTTCTCGGGGGGCGTGTACTCCTCCGAGTGGTTCTGGGCGAAGGCGCTCCACGTCATCGAGACCAACCCGGCGGTGGCGCGCGCGGCGGTCACCCTCATCGAGCACTGCGACTGGATCCCCGCGGTCCTCACCGGCACCGAGGACCTCGGGCGGATCCGGCGGAGCCGCTGCGCCGCGGGCCACAAGGCGATGTGGCACCCGGAGTTCGACGGGTATCCGTCGAGCGATTTCCTGGCGCGGCTGAGCCCGCGGCTGTCCGCGCTCAGGGCCACCCTCGGCTCGCGCACCTTCACCGCGGACGCGCCCTTCGGGACGATCTCGCCCGCGTGGGCCGCGACGCTCGGCATCCCGGGGGACGTCGTCGTGGGCGTCGGCGCCTTCGACGCGCACATGGGCGCGGTGGGCGGCGACATCCAGCCTCACCACCTGCTCAAGGTGATGGGCACGAGCACGTGCGACATGCTCGTCGCCCCGAAGACGGACGCGCCCGAGGTCCTCGTCGCCGGGATCTGCGGCCAGGTGGACGGCTCGATCCTCCCCGGCGCGATCGGCTACGAGGCAGGGCAGTCCGCCTTCGGCGACGTCTTCGCGTGGTTCAAGCAGCTGCTCAGCTGGCCGCTCCTCGCGATCCAGCCGGACGCCCCGGCGGCCGGCGATCCCGGCCGGGCGGCGCTCGCCGAGGCGATCATGGACCGGATCATCCCCGCGCTGGACAAGGCCGCCGCGGAGATCCCGCCGTCGCGGAGCTCGGTCGTCGCGCTCGACTGGTTCAACGGGCGGAGGACGCCGGACGCGGACCAGCGGCTCCAGGGGGCGATCGCCCGCCTCGATCTGGGCACCGACGCGCCGCGGATCTACCGCGCGCTGGTCGAGGCGATCGCCTTCGGCTCGCGCGCCATCGTCGAGCGCTTCCGCGCGCAGGGGATCCGCATCGACGGCATCATCGGAATCGGAGGGGTCGCGCGCAAGAGCCCCTTGACCATGCAGGTCCTCGCGGACGTGCTCGACATGACCGTCGAGGTCCGCGCCGGCGAGCAGCCGGTCGCCCTGGGCGCGGCGATGTTCGCCGCGACGGCGGCGGGCCTGCACGCCACGATCGAGGACGCGCAGCGCGCGATGTCCTCCGGGACCGAGGCCCGTTATCGACCGGATCCCGCGCGCGCCAGGCTCTATGACGCGCTGTACAGGGATTATGTCGAGCTCGGATCGTTCGTGGAAGAGGAGCTGACGCAATGAGCGGTGTCGCGATGCAGGATCTTCGGGAGAGCTTCGAGGTTTGGTTCTTGACCGGCAGCCAGGACCTCTACGGCGAGGACACGCTGAAGCAGGTCGCCGAGCACGCGCGGGAGATCGCCGGGTATCTCGACGCCTCGGGCAAGCTCCCGGTCAAGGTCGTCTGGAAGCCGACGCTGAAGAGCCCCGAGGCGATCCTCGCCGTGTGCCGCGAGGCGAACGCGGCGCCGCGGTGCGCCGGCGTGATCACGTGGATGCACACGTTCTCGCCCGCGAAGATGTGGATCGCGGGGCTCTCGCGGCTGGAGAAGCCCATCGCTCACCTGCACACGCAGCACGGGCGCGAGCTCCCCTGGGGGAGCATCGACATGGACTTCATGAACCTGCACCAGTCCGCCCACGGAGATCGCGAGTTCGGGTACATCGGCGCGCGCCTGCGCATCGAGCGGAAGGTCGTGGTCGGGCACTGGAAGGACGACGACGTGCTCGCCAAGCTCGACGTCTGGGCGCGCGCGGCGTGCGCGATGGTGGACGCGCGGCGGCTCAAGATCGCCCGCTTCGGCGGCATGAACATGCGCGAGGTGGCCGTCACTGGCGGGGACCGCGTCGAGGCGCAGGTCAAGCTGGGGTGGTCGGTGAACGGCTACGGCGTGGGCGATCTCGTCGGGCGGATCGCGGACGTGGACGAGGCCGAGGTCGATCGCCTGGTGGCGGAGTACGACGAGGCGTACTCGGTCGCTCCCGCGCTGAGGAAGGGCGGCGCGCGCCGCAACGATCTGCGCTACGCGGCGAGGCAGGAGGCGGCGCTGCGCTCCTTCCTGAAGGAGGGCGGCTTCGGCGGGTTCACGACGACGTTCGAGGATCTGCACGGGCTCAAGCAGCTCCCCGGCCTCGCGGTGCAGCGGCTCATGGCCGACGGCTACGGCTTCGGCGCCGAGGGCGACTGGAAGTCGTGCGGCCTCGTCCGCGCGCTGAAGGTCATGGCGACCGGGCTGCGCGGCGGCGTCTCGTTCATGGAGGACTACACCTATCACCTCGTCGACGGGAAGGAGCGGGTCCTCGGCGCCCACATGCTCGAGATCTGCCCGACGATCGCCGCGGGGCGGCCGTCGCTGGAGATCCACCCGCTCTCCATCGGCGGCAAATCGGACCCGTGCCGGCTGGTCTTCGACTCCGGGACCGGTCCGGCCGTGAACGTGTCCATGATCGACCTTGGCGGCCGCATGCGGATGGTCGCGAACGAGCTCGAGGCGGTGCCGCCCGAGGAGGAGATGCCGAACCTGCCCGTGGCGCGCGCGGTGTGGATCCCGAAGCCGGACTTCAAGCGCGCGTGCGAGGCCTGGATCCTCGCGGGGGGCGCTCATCATTGCGCGCACAGCCGCGCCGTGACGATGGAGCACCTGGAGGACTTCGCGTCGATCGCCGGCGTGGAGCTGATCCGCATCGGGGTCGGGACCGACATCCACGCGCTGAAGAACGAGCTGCGCTGGAACGACCTCGCCTACCGGCTGTCGCGCTGAGGGACCTGACGTGAGCGCGACCTACCGAGAGCTGCGAGAGCGCGCCTGGGCGGCGAACCTGGAGATCCCGCGCCGAGGGCTCGCGATCTACACGTTCGGCAACGTCTCGGCGTTCGACCGCGACCGGGGCGTCCTGGCCATCAAGCCGAGCGGCGTGCCGTACGACCGGCTGTCGATCGACGACATGGTGGTGGTCGATCTCGAGGGAAACGTGGTCGAGGGGCGACTCCGACCTTCCTCGGATACCCGGACGCACATCGTCCTCTACACGAACTTCCGCGGGGTGGGCGGCATCGTCCACACCCACTCGACCTACGCGACCGGCTGGGCGCAGACGGGCATGCCGATCCCGATCTACGGGACGACCCACGCCGATCACCTGGCCGAGGACGTGCCGTGCACCGCGGTGATGCGGCCGGACGCCGTGCAGGGCGACTACGAGACCGAGACCGGCAGGCAGATCCTCGAGTGCTTCGCGGAGCGGAACCCGCTCCACACACCGATGGTGCTGGTGGCGGGACACGCCCCCTTCGCGTGGGGAGAGGACGCCGACAAGGCGGTGTACAACGCGGCGGTGCTCGAGGAGATCGCGCGGATGGCGTTCATCACCCGCACGATCCACCCGGGCGCCGCGCGCCTCCCGGACGTGCTCGTGCGCAAGCACTTCGAGCGGAAGCACGGCAAGGGCGCGTATTACGGCCAGAAGTAAGGCCCGACACCGCGGGGCCAGTACGAGCGAGTGTTCCGCGGATGAGATGTGGATAGGATGGAGCGGAAAGGAGCTGCGCCATGATGAGGAGCCGTGTCGCCGCGGTGGCGGTGATGGTCCTGGCTGGACTGTCGATGATTCTGGGTGGGCTGGGCTGTCAGTCGGAGAAGAAGAAGATCACGCTGGGGTTCTCGCAGATCGGCGCTGAGAGCGAGTGGCGGACGGCGAACACGAAGTCGATCGAGGAGGCCGCCAAGGCCGCGGGGATCGAGCTCAAGTTCTCCGACGCGCAGCAGAAGCAGGAGAACCAGATCAAGGCCATCCGGTCGTTCATCGCTCAGAAGGTGGACGTCATCGCGTTCTCGCCCGTGGTCGAGACCGGCTGGGAGCCCGTCCTGCGCGAGGCCAAGGCGGCCAAGATCCCGGTCATCTTGACCGATCGCGCCGTGGACACGAAGGACGACAGCCTCTGGGTCACCTTCATGGGGTCGGACTTCGTCGAGGAGGGCCGCCGCGCGGCGAAGTGGCTGGTCGAGAAGACGAAGGACCAGCAGGGCACCGTCAACATCGTCGAGCTGCAGGGCACGGTCGGCTCCGCCCCCGCCATCGATCGCAAGAAGGGGTTCGAGGAGATCATCAAGGACAAGCCGAACTTCAAGATCCTCCGCTCGCAGACGGGGGACTTCACCCGCGCCAAGGGCAAGGAGGTCATGGAGGCGTTCCTCAAGGCGGAGGGGAAGAACATCAACGTCCTCTACGCCCACAACGACGACATGGCGATCGGCGCGATCCAGGCCATCGAGGAGGCCGGCCTGAAGCCCGGCCAGGACATCCTGATCATCTCGATCGACGCGGTGAAGGGCGCGTTCGAGGCGATGATGGCCGGCAAGCTCAACGTGACGGTCGAGTGCAGCCCCCTGCTCGGGCCGCAGCTCATGAGCGCGGTGAACGACCTCGTGGCCGGCAAGACGTTGCCCAAGCGCATCGTGACCGAGGAGGGCGTCTTCCCGATGGAGACTGCCGCCGCGGAGTTCCCGAAGCGCAAGTACTGAGCGCGACGGAGAGCTCGGCGCGGAGGCCGGGAGGAGGAGTGCGATGATGAGCGACGCCGTGCCCATGCTCGAGATGAAGGCGATCTCCAAGCGGTTCTCCGGAGTGCAGGCGCTCCAGTCGGTCGACTTCCGCCTGCTGCCGGGGGAGGTGCACGCCCTCATGGGGCAGAACGGCGCCGGCAAGTCGACCCTGGTCAAGGTCCTCACCGGCGTCCACACCGCGGACAGCGGGCACATCCTCCTCGAAGGCCGGGAGATCCGGGCGACGAGCCCGCTCGAGGCGCAGAAGCTCGGCATCAGCGCGGTGTTCCAGGAGGTGAACCTCTGCACCAACCTGTCGGTCGCCGAGAACATCTGCCTCGGCCGGGAGGGCTCGAGCCCTTACGCCCTCCGGTGGGGGGAGATGCACCGGAGGGCCGCCGCGGCGCTCGCGGATCTCAACGTTCACATCGACGTCACCGCGCCGCTCTCCGAGTTCTCGCTCGCCGTCCAGCAGATCGTCGCGATCGCCCGCTCGCTGACCGCCCGGGCCAAGATCCTCATCCTCGACGAGCCGACGTCGAGCCTGGCCGAGGACGAGGTCCGGGTGCTGTTCTCGATCATCCGGCGCCTCAAGGCGCAGGGGATGGCGATCCTGTTCATCTCGCACTTCCTCGATCAGCTGTTCGAGATCTCCGACCGGGTCACGGTGCTGAGGAACGGGCAGCTGGTCGGCGAGTACCCGATCGCCGAGCTGACGCGGCTGCAGCTCATCACGGCCATGGTGGGGCGCGAGGTGCGCGACGAAGGTCCGAGCCGGGCCGCGCGCCCCCGGGCGGAGCGGCCGGCGGGTGGAGACGCGCCGCTCTTGCGGGCGCGCGGACTGGGCAAGAAGGGCTCGGTCCATGACATTGACATCGAGGTGAGGCCGGGGGAGGAGCTCGCGCTCGCGGGGCTCCTGGGCGCCGGGAAGACGGAGACGGCGCGGCTCCTGTTCGGGGTCGACCAGGCGGACGAGGGCACCATCGAGATCGACGGCGCCGAGGCGCACATCCGCTCTCCGCTCGACGCGATCGCGCACGGGCTCGCGTTCTGCCCCGAGGACCGGAAGTCCGAGGGCATCATCGGCGACCTCTCGCTGCGCGAGAACATCGTCCTCGCCCTCCAGGCGAAGCGCGGCATGTTCCGCAACCTGTCCCGGGCTCGACAGGACAGCATCGCCCGCGGCTACATCGAGCGGCTCGGCATCGCGGCGGCCGACGCGGAGGTGCCCATCTGCAAGCTGAGCGGCGGGAACCAGCAGAAGGCGCTCCTCGCCCGGTGGCTGGCGACCGATCCGCGCATGCTCATCCTCGACGAGCCGACCCGCGGCATCGACGTGGCGGCCAAAGGTGAGATCATGGGTCGGGTCATGGAGCTCTGCGATCGGGGCATGGCGGTGGTGATCGTCTCCTCGGAGATGGCCGAGGCGCTGCGCTACGCGGACCGGGTCGTCGTCCTGCGCGACCGGCGCAAGGTGGCGGAGCTCGACGCGGGCGAGACCGACGAGCAGGGGGTGTACCAGATCATCGCGGGAGGGCACGCGTGAGCGCGGCGGCGGCTTCCCTGCGCCGGCTCGCCGGGAGGAGCATCTCCTTCCCGCTGGCGATGCTCGGCCTGCTCCTCCTGTTCAACCTCGTCAACAACCCGCAGTTCTTCGCGATCACGGTCAAGGACGGCCACCTGTACGGCAGCGTCATCGACATCCTGAACCGCGCGTCGCCGCTCATGATCATCGCCATGGGGCTCACCCTGGTGATCGCCACGCACGGGATCGACATCTCCGTCGGCGCGGTCGTCGCCATCTCGGGCGCGGTCGCGGCCGCGCTGATCGGCGGCCAGCTCGTGCTGAGCGGCGGGACCGGCATGGCGGACGTGACCCAGGTCCCGCTGCCGCTCGTCCTCGCCGGCGCGCTGGGCGTGGCGCTGGCCTGCGGCATGTGGAACGGCGCGCTGGTGTCGCTGGTCGGCATGCAGCCGATCATCGCGACCCTGATCCTGCTCGTCACGGGCCGGGGCATCGCCCAGCTCATCACGGGCGGCCAGATCATCACGATCTACTACAGCCCGTACCATGCCATCGGGAACGGCTTCTTGCTGGGCGTCCCGGCGTCGCTGTTCATCGTGGCGGGTGTGGGCGCCGTCCTCGGGCTCCTGGCCCGCAGGACCGCGCTCGGCATGTTCATCGAGGCGATCGGCATGAGCCCGGTCGCCTCGCGGCTCGCCGGGATCCGCGCGCGCTCGATCACCTTCGCCTGTTATGCGGTGTGCGGCCTGTGCGCCGGCATCGCGGGGCTGATCGTGAGCTCGAACGTCAAGAGCGCCGACGGCAACAACGCGGGCCTGCTCTTCGAGCTCGACGCCATCCTGGCCGTGGTCCTGGGCGGGACGTCGCTCGCCGGGGGCAAGTTCACGCTGGCGGGGAGCGTGGTCGGCGCCCTCATCATCCAGACGCTCACGACCACGATCTACGCGGTCGGCGTCCCGCCCGAGGTCAACCTGGTGGTGAAGGCGCTCGTCGTCTTCGTGGTCAGCATCCTGCAATCGCAGAAGGTCAGGGGCCTCCTTGGGAGGCAGCGGGCCGGGAGAGTGGCCGTTCCATGATGGACACCGCAGCCGTGACGGGGAACACCGCAACCGTGACCAGGCCGTCGCTCCGGTTGAGCCCGCGACACCTGCCCCTGGCCGTCACCATCGGCCTGTTCGTGCTCATGTTCGGCGCCGGATCTTGCCTGTTCGACGGGTTCTTCTCGCTGCAGGTGTTCCTCAACTTCTTCATCGACAACGCCTTCCTGGCGATCGCGGCCGTCGGGATGACCTTCGTCATCCTCTCTGGCGGGATCGACCTCTCGGTCGGCTCGGTCATCGCGCTGACCACGATGGTCTCGGCGTCGCTCGTCGAGAAGCACGGCGTCAGCCCGGCGGCGGTCATCCCGCTCGTCCTGGCCATGGGCGCGGGCATCGGCCTCGTGATGGGGGTGATCATCCACTACTTCGAGGTCCAGCCCTTCATCGTCACGCTGGCGGGCATGTTCCTGACCCGCGGGCTCTGTTACCTCATCAGCATCGACTCGATCACCATCCACGACGGCTTCTACGTCGCCGTCTCGTCGCACCGCATCCCGTTCCTGTTCGACACGTCGATCACCTGGAACGTGATCATCGCGCTCGCGCTGTTCGCCGCGGCGATTTACCTCGCGCACTACACGCGCTTCGGCCGCACGGTCTACGCGATCGGCGGCAACGAGCAATCCGCCCTGCTCATGGGCCTCCCGGTGGGGAGGACCAAGGTGCTCATCTACACCTTGAGCGGGTTCTGCTCGGCGCTGGCGGGCGTCGCCTTCACGTTCTACATGGTGTCCGGCTACGCGCTGCACGCCGGCGGGATGGAGATGGACGCCATCGCCGCCGTCGTCATCGGCGGCACCCTGCTGACCGGCGGCTTCGGCACGGTCGTCGGGACCCTGTTCGGCGTGCTCATCTACGGCACCATCCAGACCCTCATCATGTTCGAGGGCACGCTCAGCTCCTGGTGGACCAAGATCGTCGTCGGGCTCCTCCTCCTGTTCTCCTGCCTGCTGCAGCGGATCTTCGAGCGGCGCCTGGCCGGCGGGACGCCGAAGCGGCCATGACGACCGACATCGGCGAACGGCGGGTTCGCGCTCATGGCCGGACCTGCGCCGGAGCCAGCTACGGTTTGAACGGGTAGAGCCTCGGACGGCTCACGGATTCGAGGTGACTCCGGCGAAGAGCTGGGCAATCGACGGCGGCACCCCGTCCGGCGCAATCGCCTCGCTCCCCAGCTCGATGTCCGGCCGGACGCCGACCGCGTGGATCGCCTCCCCGCCCGGCAGGACCATCATCGCCGCCGGCGCGAGCACCGGCGCGCGCCCCGCCGGATCGACCGCGACCTTCAGCGCCGTCCCCTTGCCGTACGTCCGCTCCCCCGCGACGATCGCCCGCCCGTGCCACTGCAGGCAGCCGGCGAAGAGCTCCGCCGCCGATGCCGTGCCGCGATTCACCAGGATCCACAGCGGCGCGCGGCACGGGTCCCGGTGGCGCGACCGGTACACGACCTCGTCGCCGTCCGCGTCGATCGCCCGCGCGACGACGCTCCCCGGCTCCAGGAAGTCGCCCGCGAGCTCGCGGAACGCCGTGAGCTCCCCGCCGGGGTTGTCGCGCAGATCGAGCACGAGCGTCTCCAGCCCCTCCGCCTCGAGCGCGCCGATCGCCGCGTGGACCCGGGCCGGAACGTCCAGCGAGAGCCGGCGGATGCGCAGATAGCCGATCCCCGGCCCGATCCAGGCGCTATCGACGACGCGCGACGCGTCCCCGCAGGGGTGGATCGACGCGACAAGCGCATCGACGTCCGCCGGGCGCGGGGCGCCGGCGGGCAGGGCGCCGCCTGCGCTCGCCGCGTTGTAGGCGAAGAACACGTTCACCGCGCTCGGCAACACCTGGATGCCGAGGATGCAGTTGAAGTTGTTGCCGATCCTCACGCACAGCAGCATCGTCCCAGGAAGGTAGTTGATGAGGATCTTGAAATAGCCGAGCGTGTACCGCGCTTGCCCCATGAATGTCGGGTGCAGCGTGCCCGCCTGATCGCCCGCCGTGATGGGGCTGAACGACCCCTGGTTCAGGGCGGCCGCCATCGAGATCCACACGTTGAACGAGAACGGGAACTTCATCCCGTTCGGGCTGAAGTTGGGGAAGGGGAACAGACCGAGCACCGGCGACAGGCATACGTCAGGAAAACCGGCGCTCAGGCCGACCGCCTTGTTGTTCGCAGGGAGCATCGCGCGGCCTCCTAGCCCAAGAGGATCTGCTTGCCGTTCACCGTGACCGTCTCCTCGGTCAGGATCGTGGCGTTCTTCGCCTTCGTGAACGAGGTCTTCTCCACCACCGTGTGCGACTCGCTGGCCTGGACGCTCAGGAGCGCGCTCACCCGCTGGTAGACCGACGCGAACTTCTGGACCACGGCGTCGGCCACCATCCGGATCTTGCCGGCCTGCACCTCGAGCTCCGGCCCCCGGATCTCGACGCCCTTGTCGCCGCACAGCGAGAGCGCGCCCTCCCGCGCGTGCACCGCCACGTCGCCCTGGAGCGACAGGACCGACCGCCCCCGCCCGTGGAGCACGCCGATCGCGTAATAGGCGTCGTCCCGCCCGATGACGAGCAGCGTGTCGTCCAGCGCGGGCTCGTAGGGCAGCGCGAGCGCCATCTGGACCGCGACCGGCTGGCCGCCCGGCAGCTCCACCGCGATCGCGCCCGCCTCCGCCGAGGTGACCCGCGCCGGGCCCAGGTACTCCCGCGGGAGCGCCGCGGCCGGGCCCGCCTCGCCCTCCGCCGCGGCGCCGGCCCGCGCCAGGCCGATCCTGGGCACGTCGGCGCCCCGGTCGCGCGCGGCGTGCTCCTCGCCCCCCGGCACGTCCACCCGCACGGCCGCCGCGCGATCGCTCTCCTTCATGGCTCCCATCGACATGGCTCCTCCTCTACGAGCGCCGCTCGGGCGGCATCCAGGCCTCGGCCTCAAGCCGGTCCACGTCCGTGCGCCTCGCCGTGGCGAGGTTCGCGTCGAGATAACGCGCCTTCTCGTCGCGGATATGGTGCAGGTTCGCCCACGTCAGGTCCGCGCCGGTGAAGTCGGCGCCGGTGACGTCCGCGTGCGAGAGATCCGCGTAGTGCGCCTTGACGCCCACGAACAGCGCCCCGGGCGCGCGGGCCTCGGTCAGCAGCGACTCCCGGAGATCGGACCCCGCGAGGTTCGCCCCCGCGAGATCGGCCTTCACGAAGATCGCGTTGCGGAGCATCGCCTGCGTCAACACGGCGCCGGCGAGGGTGCCCTCGCCGAAGAAGGCGGCCTTCGCCGTGGCGCCCGACAGGACGGCGTGCCGCAGGTTCGCGTCCTTGAAGTTCGCGTTGGCCAGGATGGCGCCCTCCAGGCGGGTGCGCTCCAGGTTGCACGCGGTGAAATCGCAGTTCGACAGGTCGCACCCCGACAGGTCCATCCCCGAGAGGTTGCCGAGCGCGAAGAAGCACCGCGAGATGGTCAGTCCGGCGAGCGACGTGCGCGTCAGGTCCACGCCGGAGAAGTCCACGCAATCGAAGATCGCCTTGTCGAAGCGGATGCCCTCCACGCGGGCGAGCCGCAGCGTGGTCTGCGAGACGAGCGCGCGGGTGAGGTCCGCGCCCGAGAGGTCCGCCCGCTCCAGGACGCAGCGCACGAGCCGCGACCCGGACAGGTTCGCGCCGGAGAGGTCGGCCTCGGTGAAGACGACCATCTCGAGGTCCTTGCCCGAGAGATCCGCGCCCGGCAGCCGCGCCCCGTACAGCATGCACGACTTCAGCGTCGCGCCCCGGAAATCCGCGCCGGTGAGGTCGCAGTTCGCGAGCGTCGTCTGGTCGAGCGTCGCGCCCCGGAAGCTCGCGCCGCGGAGGTTCGTGCCCTGGAGCGACGACAGCGTGAGGTTCGCGTTCTCGAAGCTCACCCCGGCGAAGTCCATCCCCTCCAGCGCCGCGCCCGCGAGGTCCGCGCCGGAGAGGTCGAGCCGGCCGAGGCGCGCGCCGTCGAACACCGTCTTCGTGAGCTTCTTCGGGAGCACGGCCTCCCGGAGATCGGCCTTGAGGAACACCACCGTGTCGAGCTCGGCGCCCGAGAGATCGGCCCGCCGGAGGCTCGCCTCGGCGAACGACGAGCCCTCGATCCGCGCCTGCACCAGCGAGGCGCCCGAGAGGTCCGCCCGCGCGAACGAGGCGTGCGCCAGCGTCGCGCCGTCGAGCGAGGCGTCCGACAGGTCGGCGAGGTCGAGCCGCGCGTTCGACAGGGTCGCCCCCGAGAGCTCCGCCCCCGCGAGCCGCGACTCGGCCAGGTTGGCCCCCTGGATCCGCGCGCCGCTCAGGTTGGCGCCGGCCAGCTGGCCGCGGACCAGGTGGGCCCCCGCGAGGTTCGCGCCGGAGAGGTTCGCGCCCGAGAGATCGCTCTGGGCCACGGCGGCGCCCTCGAGATCGGCGCCCGACAGGTCCGCGCCGCGGAGCCCGCACCAGGCGATCTGCGCCCCGCGGAGGTCGGCGCCCGACAGATCCGCGCCGTCCAGCTGCAGCCGGCCGAGCTTCGCGCCGCGCAGCCGCGCCTTGCGGAGGTCGGCGCCCCGCAGATCCAGGTCCCCGAGCGCCCGGCCCTCGAGCGCCTCGCCCGCCTGGACCTGCGCCTTCAGCTCGTCCGGGGTCATCGATCCCGCTCCAGCGTCGAGCGCTTCAGGTTCGCCCCCCGGAAATCACAGCCGGAGCCGGAGGTCTGGTAGAATTTTGCATCATAGAGGTTCGCATCGACGAACTTCGCCTCCGGGACGAGCGACTTGTGCAGGTCCGCGTCGAACAGGTTGGCGCGCGTGAAATCGGCCCGCGTGAGGTTCGCCCGGTCGAACCGGGCGCCGCGCGCGTTGACGCCGAAGAAGCTCGCCCCGTCGGCCACGGCCTCGGTGAAGTGGGCGCTCGTCAGCACGGCGAGGCTGAAGTCGGCGCCGGTGACGGTCGCGCCCAGCCACACGCTGCCCTCGCCGCGCGCGCCCGCGAACACGGCCTTTCGCAGATCGGAGCCGGAGAAGCTCGTGCCGAGGAGGGTCGCGCCCGCGAACGTGGCGGAGGCCGCGCTCACCTTCGACACGAAACACCGCAGGAGCGAGGCCTGAGAGAAGTCCGCGCGCTCGAGCGCGGTGCCCTCCAGGAATGCCATCGTCCACTTCGCCCCCCGCGCGGTGGCCCCGGTCATGTCCGACCGCGAGAAGACGATCTGCGCCCCCTGGCTCTCCGAGAGATCCGCGCCCATGAGCCGCGCGCTGTCGAACGAGGTGGCCTCCAGCGTGGCGCCGCGGAAGACGGCGCGCTCTGCCCACGCGCTCTGGAGCGTCGCGTGGCTCAGGTCCGCGCCCGTGAAGTCGGCGTCCCGCACGTCGGCGTCGAACAGCACCGCCTGCCTCAGCGTCGCGCGCGCGAGCTTCGCGCCCCGGAGGTTCGCGCCCGTGAGGATGGCGCTGTTGAGGTTCGCGCCGGTCAGGTCGACGCCGCTCAGGTCCTGCTCGCTCAGGTCTTGGCCGGAGAGGTCGCTCCCCGGCCCGGGCTGCCCCGGCGGCCGCGGCGGGGCGGCGGACAGGCCCATCGCCGCGAGCTTCGGGTCGCTCGCGAGCTTGTCCCACGCCGCGAGCGCCGGGACCTGCGCCCCGCGCGCGGCCGCCAGCGACTTCGCCTCCTCCACCGCCCGCGCGACCCGCCGGAAGGCGGTCCGGAGCTGCGCGTCGGTCACCGCGGGCCGCGCGTCCGCGCTCGGCGGCGGGAGGGCCTGCGACGACCGCGGCAGGTTGCGCAGCGCCTCGGCGATCAGGCCGCCGAGGGCCTTCCCCCCCGGCACCGCGATGCCCGCGAGCCCCGCCATGGCCCGGCGGATCTTGTCCTGCTGCGGCTTGGCGGCGTCGCCGAGCCGCGCCTTGAGCAGCGCCGACAGCGGGTCGAGCCCGGACGCGTCCGCCGGCGCCGCCTCGTCGCCCTTCCGCGCCAGCGCCTGCAGGGCCTTCCACTCCTCCTTGAGCTCCGGCGCGATCTGCTGCTCGATCTCGAGCGGATCGGCCTCGAACCGCTCGAGGATCTCCCGGTAGTGCTCCGGCGGCTGCGACGGCCCGTCGAGCGGCTCGGAGGCGACGAGCGTGGTGGTGCGCGAGAGGTCGTCGTCGGTCACCTCGGTGAGGCCCCGCCAGGTGAGGTACAGGGCCTCCTTGTCCAGGTCGGCGAGCAGCGTGTCGAGGTGCATCGGCACCTCGCGGAACCCGCGCTCCGCGTCCTTCACGAAGACGCGGATCCGCAGCCCCGGGAGCTGCGACCGGAACACCTCCGCGTCCGGGTGGAGGTTCTGGAACAGGAGCTCCTCGTCCCCGCGCAGGTAGGGGAGCCACTGGTCGGGCGGGGCGGCGTTGAAGTACGTCCAGTCGAAGTCCTCGGCGTAGTACGGCGCCCGCTTCTCGCGGTACGACTTGCCGTACTGCTTGCCGACCCTGGCGCGCCGGTCGGGCCGGTTTGGCGAGAGGGGCCCGAAGCCCGCGGGCGCCGGCCGATCCGAGCGCGACAGCAGGAGATCGTCCGCGTTCTCGACGTTGGGGAGCTCGCGTGTCCCGTGGCCTTTGCCCACCGGGTTCAGCGGGTGTTCGGGCCCGCCGAAGCTGTACCGATCGCCGAGGGGCATCCGGTCGAAGGGGACCGGATCGCTCATGGCCGGCCCGAGCAGGCCATCCATCCACACCCGATCGCCGACCACGCGCAGGATCTTGGACCACGATCCGACGCCGAACCGCACCGGACACTCGGTCATGCGCGCCTTGCCCGGCGTGTGGCAGGTGCCGAGCAAGAGGACGTCCGCGTGCGGCTTGAAGTCGGCGAGATCGCTCGGATACAGGCACTCGCCGGTCATGTCGTGGTCGTCGTCGCGGAACACGTCGCCGCGCAGCGTCTCCTGCGCGAGCGCCGGGTGGCCTTCGGGCAGGGAGAGCGGCGCTCCGGGCCGCAGCGTGAACTTCGCTCGGACGATCAGGGTCATCTCCGGCTGGGGCGGCCGGCGCGAGGTGACCTTGCTGCCGAAGAGGAACGGGGTGAGGTTCTTGTTCGCCATCCGTGGTTTCGCCGCGCTCCTGCGTCACACCAGGAGGTGGACCGCCGCGATGTTCGTGCGGACGGGCGCGGCCTTGCTCCGGTCCAGGGAGATCTTCTCGCGCGAGGGCCCCATCGAGAGCGAGGGGCCGATGCTGGCCTCGAGGGTCGCGGTCACGCTGACGGACGCCTCCAGGCCGACCGTCGCGTCGACCGTCGCCCCGACCGAGAGGGTCGCCTCCCCGCCGAGCGTCGCCTCGACCATCGCCCCGAGGACGACCTCGTTCACCACGCCGAGGTTGATCGTGGTCTCGATCCCGTCGACCACGGTCTTGCTGTTGCCCTGCGTGTACGAGTCCGCGTCTCCGTACATCTCATCCTCGGTGTCGGCGCGGGTCTCCGAGATGATCTTGTCGGCGGTGGTCTTGTTCTTGATGGTCCCGGCCTTGGTGGTGTCCGAGATGGTCTCTTCGACCGTGGTGGTGGACGAGATCGACCCGGCCTTCATGGTGTCTTTCGACGGCCCCTCGACGGTCGTCTCGTCGGTCATCGTCGTGACGTGGGTCTTCGACACCATCGCCTCCGCCCAGGTCTCCTCGTGGATCGAAGGCACCGGCAGCTTCGCCGAGCCGGTATAGGACGAGATGCTCTTCGCCCACGTCCTGGAGACGATCGTGGGGTTCTCGGTCATCACCGACGGGTAGTCCTCGATCGGCGTCGGCGTGTTCGGGTCGCCGGTGCGGCTCACCAGCTTGCCGCCGTAATGGTACTCGTACGAGTCGCCGTGGTAGGTCGAGTGCACCTCGCCCTTGACGGTCGTTTCGCGGATCCGCCGCTGGCCGCGGGGGCCCTTCACGATCTCGATATCGCTCCGCCCCTGGAAGGTGATGCCGCCCTGCTTGATGCGCCCGTCCTCCACCTCCGAGCTGGCCTTGAACGCCCTTCGACCGAGGACCGTCATCGAGTAGGTGCCCCCGATGATCTCGATCTTGTCGCCCCGGGTCGTCGTGATCCGGTTGCCGTCGGTCTCGTCCCGCCACGTGTAAGGGTCTTCGGGCGTCGCGCCGATGCGCAGGTACGACGACATCCCCTCGCTGAAGTCGGGGACGTGGAGGATCGCGTATTTGCCATCGCCGGCCATGGGAGCTCCGTATCCGGTGGGCGCGTCGAGCGGGGCGCTCGCCGCCCTCAGAAGAAGAGGTTGAACGCCGAGAGGACCTTGTGCGTGAGCGCGATCTCGGTCTTGCTGGCGTGGAGCTCCACGCCGGCCGTCCCCACCTCGAGCTTGGGGCCGACCGAGAAGTCGACGCTCGCGGTCATGCTGAGCTCCACCTTGGCGCCGACGGTCACGTCGAGGGAGCCCCCGGCCGTGAACGTCACCTCGCCGCCGAGCGTCGTCTCGATCATCGCCCCGAGGACGACCTCGTTCACGACGCCGAGGTTGATCGTCGTCTCGATCCCGTCGACCACGGTCTTGCTGTTGCCCTGCGTGTACGAGTCCGCGTCTCCGTACATCTCGTCCTTGGTGTCGGCGCGCGTCTCCGAGATGATCTTGTCCGCGGTGGTCTTGTTCCGGATCGTCTTCGCCGTGGTCGTGTCCTCCATGGTCCCGTCGACCGTGGTGGAGGACGTGATCGACTCGGCCTTCATCGTGGACACCGACGCTTCCTTGACGGTCGTCTCGTCGGTCATCGACTTGGCGTTCGTCTTCGAGACCATCACCTCCGCCCAGGTCTCGTTCGTGATCGTGGGGACCGGCAGCTTCTCCGAGCCGGTGTAGGACGAGATGCTCTTCGCCCACGTCTCATCGATGATCGTCGGGTTCTCCGTGGGGATCGACTGCGGGGAGGGCGGGTTCGTGTCGTCGATGTAGTCGTCGGTGACCTGCAGCGTGGGGAACGTGTCGGTGCCCGTCTGGCTCTGCTTGATCTTGCCGTAATAATAGTCGTAGACGTCGCCGTGGTAGGTGGTGCGCACCTCGCCCTTGACGGTCGTCTCGACGACCTTCCACGTGCCGCCGTAGTTCTGCACCCACTCGATGGTGGTGCCGCCGCCGAAGGTCTCGCTGACCTCGGTGAGGTGTCCTCCGGAGATGTCCCAGCCGGCCTGGTGCTCGCCGCGGCCGAGGATGAGCAGGCGGTAATTGCCCCCGATCACCTCGACCTTGTCGCCAGCGGTCGTCGAGATCCGGTTGCCGTCCGAGTGATCGCGCCAGCCGCCCTTCGTGTGCAGCTTCGCCGTCTCGGCCTGGCGCTCGCCCTCGGGCACGAAGTCGGGCGAGCCGTCGCGCTTGCGCGTGTCGTCGGTGAAGGTCTGAATCCGCTCCGCGAGGTCGTCGCCCGCGCTCTCGCCGAGCGGCGCGGCGGCCCCGAGGCGCAGGTACGACGGCTGCCCGCCGTTCAGGTCGGGGACTTCGAGTAGCGCGAACTTGCCTCCGGGCACTGGAGCCTCCGTGTCGAGCGTGATGAACGACGCATGCCGTCGCCCCGTGGCGGGCTCCCTATCCTAGGTCACGGTGAGCCGGCCGTCCATGCAGAACCGCCCGCCGCGTTCCCGCCTCGAGCCCCGCACGGTCGGTCGGCATGCGCGCGGCATGCGCGCATGCGCGGGCGCGCCGCTTCAGGAGGCCTCGGCCGGGCGCGCTGCGGCCGACTCGGCTGCTTGGTGCACCACGGCCCACACGAACTCGGGGATGAGCGCGAGCGAGTGCGGGTCCTGCGTGACGCCGATCAGGCCGCTGATGAACTCCATGGGGTGCGGCCGGCGGCCCCCGTCGACGAAGCGCAGCTGGGCGCTCGTCAGGCCGGGCGGTATCTCGGAGAGCCCGGGCCCTTGCGGGTTGCCGAGGCCCCCGAGCGCGTCGCTGCGGGACTCCGCCTTCAGCCACCGCTCGTGCCAGCTCTCGATATAGGGGTTCGGGGCGAAGTAGTCGTTGGGCCAGGCGCGCAGGTAGGGAAACAGCACGTGGATCCACCCCGTGAGCTCGTCCGCCGGGTTCTCGTAGCGGAAGAACGCGCGCCAGAACGACCTGTCGGCGCGCCCCTCCGACGAGGCGGCGATCTGGTCGAGCACGGGCAGGAGGGCGCGCGTCCAGCGCTCCTGTCCGACGGCGCCGAGCATCGCCACGCGCTGGCGCACCCAGCGCCAGTCGTCGGAGGTGCCGAGCAGGTACACGCGCGGGATGCCGCGCTGCGGGTACACGAGATCGCCCGGGAACGGCGGCCCCCCGTCGAAGTGCGGCGCGAGCGGGGTCGCCACCGTGAGCTCCGACGACACCCGCTCGACAGGACCCGTCGTGGAAAAGTTGGCTGTCACGAGATCCCGCAGCGTCCCGACCCGCGCTGAAACCTGCCTGGAGAAATCCGGAAACGACGCGGGCCACGGGTTCACCTGGCCGAGGGTGAAGTCCGGCCGCTCGACGACGAGCTCGAAATCGCGGTCTTCCGCGAGGAAGCGGCGCCGCTGCTCGTCGCTCGCGGCGAGGTGGAGCGTGAAGCCGCGCGCCAGGCAGAACCAGACCACGTCGGGCGAGATCACGAGGGGATAACGCTGGGTGAAGGCGGTATAGGCCGCCTGGACGAGCGGGTGCAGGTCGGTGCGCCCCACGAGCGGCAGCCGGTGCCGGTAGGACGCCTCGATCGGCGCGACCAGCAGGCTTTGCACGGCGGCCTCGCTGTCGAACCCCGGCAAGGGCGCCGTCGCTGGCTCGACCTCCGCGACGGCGATCGTCGTAACGTTCATGACCCCTCGTCCTCCTGGCCCGGCGCGACGCCGTCGTGATCCGGCGCTTTTCTTCCGTACACGAGCGTGCCGCGCGCGACAACCTGCCGGCTCGCGCGGCCCACGCCGGCCTCGCGGCATGAAACCGCCGCCTTCGCAGGATGAAACGCGGCGGTCACGGAGGCTCGCGGCGCGACTGCGGCTCGCGGCGCGACAGGCGCACCGGCCGGGGCGCGCGTCGGGCGTGGGGGGCATGGGCCGCCTCGGGCCGGCGGCGCGCCGCCGACGCCCCGGCGCGTGGCGCGTGGCGCGTGGCGCGTGACGACTGCGCGCGGGCGATGCCGTGGGCATGTGATTTTTCGCGGATGACGGATGTTTGTGGGCGCAGTGTAGGCGCTGTGTGGGCGTAGATCGCGCGCGGATGCCGGACGTTGGTGGGCCTCGTCGCAGCGGTGTTGCACGTCCGTGGCGAATGGTGCACGACTAGACGCTCGCGCAGCGGCGTCGATCGGCTTGAAGGAGGAGCGCAGCAGATGAGTTCACGCCAGGCGGGTTCGTACGTGGCGGGGGCACCGGCCAACGCGAAGGCGGCGCTGCGGATCGACTTTCTGAAGAAGGTCTATGGGCTCTTCACGGCGAGCCTCGTCGTGTCGTCCCTGGGCGCGATGTGCGCGCTCTACATCGGGGCGCCGGACGCGGAGGATGCGGCCGCGGGGGGCCCGATGCCGCCGCTGGTGGAGCTCTTCGCGAGCCACCCGATCGTCTCGATGCTCATCGTGTTCGGCGTGATGTTCGGCGCCCGCGCGGTGCGCCGGATCCCCGGCGTCAACGTCCTCGCGCTCTTCGGGATGGCGGCGATCCTCGGGGTCACCACGGCGCCTGCGCTCTACATGGCCCAGGTGGCCGCGGGCCTCGGCGGCACCCTGTCGTCGGCCCCGGTGCGGGACACGTTCATCCTGACGGTCCTCACGTTCGGCAGCCTCACGCTCGGTGTCCTCCTCTCGAAGGAGGACCTGTCGTTCCTGGCCAGCGGGCTCGTGATGGGCGCCATGGTCGTCCTCGGCGCCATGCTGCTCAACGCCCTGCTCGGGAGCACGCTCCTCGGGCTCGCGATCGCCAGCGTGTCGGTGCTCGTGTTCGGGGGATACGTCCTCTACAACACGTCGCGCCTGCTCCACTCGGACGAGCAGGACCCCGTGGGCGGCGCGCTCGACCTCTACCTCAACTTCATCAACCTCTTCACGTCCATTCTGCAGATCCTCTCGGGCCGCCACGGCTGACGGCCGCCCTGGCGGCGCGCGATCTGCATTCCGCCGTCCGCCGTTCCGCGGCCGCGTGCGCGCCCGGGGCGGACGCCCGGGGGGCGCGGCTTGACGTTCCCTGGGCGCCAGGTAAGAACGCGCGGACCATGGGTTGCCCGCTCTTCGCCGCCGCGCTCGCCCTCCTCCTGTCGTCGCTGCTCGCCGGCGTCGCTTGCAGCAAGCCCGCCGAGGAGACGAAGGCCCTGGCGGCCGTCGAGCTCGCCGCGCCGGCGGGCGTGAAGCGCGTCGACATCGCCGTCAACGACAGCGGCTTCTCCCCGTCGACGATCGAGCTCAAGAAGGGAGAGCCGGTGGTGCTGCGCTTCACGCGGACCACGAAGAGCGAGTGTCTGAAGGCGATCGCGATTCCCGATCTCAAGGTCGAGAAGGACCTGCCGCTCAACACGCCGGTCGAGGTGGCCATCACCCCGGAGAAGGAGGGGAAGATGGTGCTTCAGTGTTGGATGGCGATGGTCAAGGCGACCATCAACGTGGTCGGCTCGTGACGCGGCCGCGCCCTCGTCCGGGGCGCGGCGCCGTGCGGACCCGTCAGAGGATGAGCCAGAGCTCGGCGTCGTAGCGCCTCGCGCCGCCGGCGTCCCGCGCCGCGCGGCGCGTCCCCGAGGCGGGCGCCTCGGCGCGGCCCGGCTCGGCGGGGGAGCCGGCGTCGCATGCCGCCGGCGCGGCGGCGTGCGCCAGGTCGACGCGCGCCGCCGGCGCGGCGGCGTGCGCCAGGTCGGCGCCCGCGGCGGCGCAGCGGGCCACGGCGAAGCGGAGCATCTCGCGCACGTCGCTCGCGGCGAGCATGCCGTTCGTCCGGTGGCGCGCGAACGCGGCCGCGCGCTCGACGCACGCGGCGCAGGGCGCCGACTCCGACCTGAACCTGAAGAGCAGCGTCCCCTCGGGCCACCCGAGCGCCGTCGCCTCGATGCTCACCACGACGAACTCGCCGTCACGGACCACCTGCGTGCCGGCCACCCCCGCGCCGCCCTCGCCGGCGCCGGGAGCCTCGCGCCTCAGCAGGAACCAGTAGCGATGCATGAGGCGCTCGACGCCGCGCGGCTCACCGTGAGCGATGATGTCTGTCATCCATGACCTCCGACGTCGGAATTTGAGGCCTGCGCCTCGGAGCGGCGACGCCGTGGAGGGTCAGGAAATGTCAGAGGAGACGGACAATGTCCGGGCAGCCTCGGCTGCGGCGGCGCTCGCCGTGCTCCGCGGTCACCGAGCGGCGCGGCGTCTGCGGCGGCACCCTCACGGACGGCGCGCCCGCGCTTGCGGGCGGCTGCCGCGCTCGCGGCGGCTCAAAACGTGAAAAGTGAGATGGCTCACGTCTGAAGCGGAAACTTTCGCTTCCCTTTGGGTTTGCCGTGAGTAAGCTCTGCGCCCCCCAACGCACCCGGCGGGCGACCGCCCCGGTTCTTCGCTCCGAACCGGCTCGTGACCGAGGCGTGCCGAGGGGATCGCGCCCGCGGCGTGCCGCGCGCGCGGAGGCAGTCCGAGCCACCCCAGACGGAGCGAAGAGGCAACCGCATCATGAATCAGCATCCCGGCATCATCGGCAAGAAGATCGGCATGACGCAGATCTTCAGCGAGACGGGCGAGGTCCTGCGCTGCACGGTCGTGCAGGCGGGCTGCGTCGTCGTCGGCAAGCGCACGCTCGAGAAGGACGGCTACAGCGCGCTCATCCTCGGCCTCGGCGAGCGGGCGGAGAAGCACACGACGAAGCCGCTCGCGGGCGCGTTCAAGAAGTCGGGGCAGACGCCGAAGCGCGTCGTGCGCGAGCTGCGCTGCTCCCCCGAGCACGCGGCGAAGTTCGAGCTCGGGCAGGCGCTCAAGGTCGACGAGATCTTCGAGGTCGGCCAGCGCGTGGACGCGCAGGGCCGCTCGCGCGGCCGCGGCTTCAGCGGCGTCATCCGGCGGTGGAGCTTCGCCGGCGCGGTGAACTCGCACGGTACCCACGAGTACTTCCGCCACGGCGGCTCGATCGGTACGAACATGACCCCCGGCCGCACGCTGCCCGGCCTGAAGATGCCCGGCCACTACGGCGACGAGACGGTGAGCGCGCTCAACCTGAAGATCGCGAAGCTCCTCCCCGAGGACAACCTCATCCTCATCGAGGGCCCGGTCCCCGGTCCGAAGAACCAGGTGGTCACGATCCGTGGCGCCGTGAAGAAGCGCGGCGGCAAGGGGCTGCCCACGCCGGCGCAGCAGCCGACCAAGAAGAAGGGCGGCTGATCGGCTGATCCACGCGCCGCTGGTGGAGACCGCGCGCCGCTGACGAAGCGCGCGCGCCCCGCCGGCGGCGCCCTCCGGTCGCACCGTGCCGCAGAAGCCCAAGAACCCGTACAAGCGTCCGGACGCCTTCACGAAGGCGGCGAAGGCGCAGGGCTACCCTGCGCGCAGCGTCTTCAAGCTCGAGGAGATCGATCGCCGGGTGCGGCTGCTCCGCCCTGGCCAGCGCGTGCTCGACCTGGGCGCGGCGCCCGGCTCGTGGTCGATGTACGCGGCGCAGCGGATCGGCGCGGCGGGGAAGCTGCTCGCGGTGGATCTGTCGCCGATCACGGCGGCGTTCGGCCCGCAGGCGACGGTGGTGCAGGGCGACGCGCTGTCGCTGACGAACGAGGCGCTCGCGCAGTTCGCGCCGTACGACGTGGTGCTGTCGGACATGGCGCCCGCGACGAGCGGCAGCAAGATCGCCGACCAGGCGCGGAGCTACGAGCTGTTCATGCGCGCCGTGGCCGTGGCCGAGGCGCTGCTCGCGCCGGGCGGCGCTTTCGTCGGGAAGATCTTCATGAGCGAGGATTTCGTGAAGGCCCGCGACGCGCTGCGGAACCTGTGCGAGGAGGTCCGGAGCATCCGGCCCGAGGGGACGCGGGCGAACAGCGTGGAGATCTTCCTGGTGGGGCTGCGCAGGAAGGCGCCGGCGAAGGCGGGGTAGGGGCGAAGAGCGGGCCTGCCCGGCCGCTGCGAGCGGCGACACGTCAACAGGCCGCGCCCGGCCAGCTCTCCCACATCTCGCGCACCAGGGTCTCGACGAGCTCCCGCGCGGGCATCGGACGCACGAGCGGCGCCCCCTGGCCCGCCCACAGCAGCATCAGGTCGGCGCGCCCCTGCTTGGCGGCCGCGGCGCGGAGGTCGAGCGTCCTCCGGTGCTGCTCCGGGAAGGGCGGCGTTTGCCGGCCCTCGAGCGCCTCGGTGAAGCGGTTCCGGATCGCGCGCCCCGGCCGCCCCGTGAAGGCGCGCGTGACCACCGTGCGCAGCGCCGCGTCCGAGCGGAGCGCGGCGCGGTAGGCGGGCGAGATCCCCGCCTCGGGACAGCCGAGGAACGCGGTGCCGAGCTGCGCCCCCGCGGCGCCGAGGGCGCGCGCCGCCGCGATGCCGCGCCCGTCCATGATGCCGCCCGCGGCGAGCACCGGGACGCGGACGTGCGCCGCCACCTGCGGCACCAGCGCCATCGTGCCGACCAGGCCGTCCTCGAACGAGCCGTGGAAGGTGCCGCGATGCGCCCCCGCCTCCGCCCCCTGCGCCGAGATCGCGTCGACCCCCGCCTCCTCGAGCAGCACGGCCTCATCGACCGTGGTCGCCGTCCCGATGACGACGATGGACGCCGCGCGGAGCGCGCGCAGGTGCTCCGGCGCGAGCAGGCCGAAGGTGAAGCTGAACACCGCCGGGCGGCACCGGAGCACCGCGTCGAGCTGCGCCTCGAAGCGCCCCTGGACCTGTGGCGGCGCCGTCTCGCTCGGGAGCCCGAGCTCCGCGCGGAGCGCGTCGAGCACCGGCGCCGTCTCGGCGGCAACCTCGGGCGATGACGGCTTCGGGGCCTGGGGCGCGAACAGGTTCACCGCGAAGGGCGCGGAGGTCCGCGCCCGGATATCGGCGCAGATCGCCTCGATCGCCTGCGGCGCCATGTACGCCGCGCCGACGGAGCCGAGCGCGCCGGCGCGCGACACTTCGGCGGCGAGCTCGGGGGTCGTGATCCCGCCCGCCATCGGCGCCTGCACGATCGGATGACGTATGCCGAGGAGGCTCGCAAGTTTGCTCATGAACACCCTCCTGTGAGTTGCCTGAACCAGGGATAGCGTCTTCCATGTATCGCGTGCAGTGATTTGATCTGATGCGAGCCATCGTTCAAAGTGATGCCCGAGGTGCTCCCATGAACTCCTCCGATCTACGCGTCTTCGAGGCGGTCGCCCGCGCGGGCGGCATCGGCAAGGCTGCGCTCGAGCTGCGCACCGTGCAGTCCAACGTGACGGCGCGGGTGCGTCACCTCGAGGAGGAGCTCGGCGTCCGGCTCTTCGAGCGGCACCGGCGCGGCGTGATGCTGACGAGCGCGGGGAAGCAGCTCCTGCCGTATGCGCTGCAGATCGGGCGGCTGCTCACCGAGGCGGAGGAGAGGGTCCGGCGCGGCGACGAGCCCGCGGGGACGCTCGCGATCGGCGCGATGGAGACGACGGCGGCGCTGCGCCTCGCGCCCGTCCTCTCCGCGTACCACCGCGCGCATCCGCGGGTCGACATCGCGCTCCGCACGGGCACGACGGCCAGCCTGACCGCGGACGTGCTCGGGCGCCGGCTGGAGGGGGCGCTCGTCGTCGGCCCCGTTCGCCACGAGGAGCTCGTCGAGGAGCGGCTGATCGAGGAGGAGCTCGTCATCGTGGCGCCCGCCGCGTGGCCCACGTGGGTGCCGCGCGAAGGGGGGGCGCGGATCGTCGTGTTCCGGGCGGGGTGCTCGTACCGCCAGCGGCTCGAGGCGCTCCTCGCGGGAAAGGGGCTCGTGGCGACGCGCCTGCTCGAGTTCGGGACGCTGGACGGCATCCTCGGATGCGTGGCGGCCGGCATCGGGATCACGATGCTCCCGCGCGCGGTGGTCGCGCGCAGCGCGCTCGGCGCCGATCTCTCGATTCACGCCCTCCCGGCGAACAAGGGGCGTACGGCGACCGTGTTCATCCGCCGGCGCGACGCGCTCGTGTCCGCGGCGCTCGACGCGTTCCTCGCCCTCGCGCGTGCGATCCACGCGCCGGCGCGGCGCTCGGCGAAGCTTGAAAGAGAGATGGAGTAGCCGCCAAGGCGAAAGGGAGAGAAGAAGATGCGAGAAAAACTCTTCAGGCTCTCCTTCTCTTTTTCTCCTCTTGGCGTCCTTGGCGGTTCAATCTTCTCGGAGGGCCCGGACGCCCCTCAGAACGCGTTGTGCCCCGTGATCGCGTTCCCGAGGATCAGGCAGTGCACCTCGTCGGTGCCCTCGTACGTGTACACGCTCTCCAGGTTGAGCATGTGCCGGACCACCGGATAATCGAGCAGGATCCCGTTCGCGCCGAGCACGCTCCGCGCCGTCCGCGCGATCTTGAGCGCCCAGCCCACGTTGTTCCGCTTGCACAGCGACACCTGCACCGGGCTGATCCCGCCCGCGTCCTTCAGCCGCGCGAAGTGCAGCGCCATGATCTGCCCCTTCGCGATCTCCGTCGCCATCTCCACGAGCTCCGCCTGGATGAGCTGCCGCGACGCGATCGGCTGGCCGAACTGGACGCGCTCGCGCGCGTAGGACACGGCCGTCTCGTAGCAGGCGCGCGCGGCGCCGAGCGCGCCCCACGCGATCCCGAAGCGCGCCTGCGTCAGGCAGCCGAGCGGGCCCCGCAGGCCGACCACGCCCGGCAGCACGTTCTCCTCCGGGACGCGCACCTCGTTCAAGACGATCTCCCCGGTCGGGCTCGCGCGCAGGCTCATCTTGCCGTGGATGAGCGGCGTCTCCAGCCCCTTCATCCCCCGCTCCACCACGAAGCCGCGGATCGACTCGGGGCCTCCGTCATCCACCTTGGCCCACACCACGCAGACGTCCGCGATCGGCGCGCTCGTGATCCACATCTTCGTGCCGGTGAGCACATACGAGCTCCCGTCCTTCCGGGCGCGCGTCTTCATCGAGCTCGGATCCGAGCCGCTGTCGGGCTCCGTCAGGCCGAAGCAGCCGATCAGCTCGGCCGAGGCCATCCTCGGCAGCCAGCGCTGCTTCTGCTCCTCGGAGCCGTACTTCCAGATCGGATACATCGCCAGCGAGCCCTGGACGCTGACGAAGCTGCGCAGGCCGCTGTCGCCGTACTCCAGCTCCTGCAGCGCGAGCCCGTAAGCGACCGAGTTCATGCCGGCGCAGCCGTAGCCGGTCAGCGAGCCCCCGAGCAGGCCGAGCGCGGCGATCTCGGGGATCAGGTCGGTCGCGAACTCCTCCCGCGCGAACAGGTCCGCGGCGCGCGGGAGGTACCGCTCGCGCACGAAGCGGCGGACGGAGTCGCGGACCATGCGCTCCTCGTCGGAGAGCAGCGGATCGATCGCCATGAGCTGATCGAGCGAGACGGGCTCCTGCGTGGCCATGAGGCCAGCGTGTAGCGTGCCTTCGGACCGCGCGGAAGACGGAAGGGCAGAGCGCCGGCGCGCGCCGCCGGATCAGGGGCGGATGGAGACGAGCGTGCCCTTCCGCAGCGAGAGCGCGCCGTGCCAGTCGGCCGGCACCTCGGGGGTCGTCCACTCGAACAGCCAGGCGGCGTCGAGCGGCGAGAGGTTCACGCAGCCGTGGCTGCGCGCGGTGCCGAAATCGTCGTGCCAGTAGGCGGCGTGGAACGCGAAGCCCCCGGTGAAGTACTGGACGAACGGCACGTCGCGGAAATCGAACGGATCCTCTTCCTCCTCGTCGCCATCCATTGTGACCGTGACGTGCTTCGTGTGGATGCGGAACAGCCCCTGGATCGTCGAGCGCGTCGTCTCGGGGTCGCCGAGGCCGTCCGCTCCGGTCGAGACCAGGGTCACGTAGACAGGGCGAGCGCCCTCGTAGGCGACCAGGCTCTGCTGGTTGATCGAGACGTCGATCCATTTGCGCCCGCGCACCGCCCACGCAGGCGTCCTCGGGAGCGGGTCGACGCGCACGACGTCGTCGGCGCGGACGAGCGAGCCGTCCCGGGCCTCGAGGTAGTCGACGCCGGCGACGCGCCGGGAGGCGCCGGACAGCGGGATCGCCTCGCGGAAGCGGAGCGGCGCGCGGGCGAGGCCGCCGCGCTCGCCCGGGACGAGGCGCGCGGCGTGGCGGCGCCGGGCGAAGGCGACGGGCAGGGCGACGCCCTCGGGGAGCGAGAGCCCGGAGAAGGCGCTCGGCCGGATGACGCGGGTGCGATCGAGCGGCAGGACGGCGAGGTCGGTGGTCAGGCCGAAGCGGCGCTCGTCGTGATCGAAGGTCGAGAGCAGCGCGAAGCCGGAGCGCGTGCGGGCGCGGCCGAGGACGAGCGCGTCGGGCGAGCGGCGGTCGCCGGCGAGGCCGGGCGCAGGACGGCCGTAGAGCAGGACCGAAGGGGTCGCGTCGGGGGGCGGCGGGGCGACGAAGTCCGGCGCGCGCGCGGCGGCCGCGGCGCGGAGCAGGTGCGCGCCGAGGTCGGGCTCGGCGCTGCGCTGCTCGTCCTCGCTCGGCAGGCGCGCGTAGAGCGGCGGGGTGGGGGAGCGCGACATCACGTACGTGTAGGGCAGCCCGCCGAGGAGGGCCGCGGGGTCGCGCGCCTCCGGCGCGGCGGGCGCGGACTCGCCGCTGGCCGGCAAAGCGGGCAGAGCGAACCGGCGGACCGGGCGGCGCGACGAGGCCTCGACCGCGAGATCGTGGATGTTCAGCGTCGCGCTGGCGCCGATGCAGACATAGCCGTTCGGCTCGATGCGGTACCAGCCTCCGCCGCACGACTCCCTGCCGGACGGCTCCGGCCGGCGCGCGACCACGGCGCCGGCGCGCAGGTACCCGATGCGCCGGCTGGTCCAGCGCGGCTCGGCGAAGATCCAGGTCTCCCGGGCGATGCTCGCGAGCTCGTGGACCTCCTCGGCCGCCGTCGGCGAGGTGGCCGGGGGCGGATCCAGCTCGGGCAGCCTGTCGGATCCGTCGTCGACCAGCTCCGGCGGCAGCGCCGGCAAGGCGAGCGGGTCGCCGCTCGGCGCCGCGGCGTCAGCGCCCGGCGCCGCCGTGACGCCCGCGCCGGCCGGGGGCTCCGGGGCCTCCGCGGCGGCCGGGGGCTCCGGGGCAGCGACCCGGGGCGCCGCCCCGGCGAGCGGCGCGGTGACGGCGGACGCCGGCGCGGGCGCCGGGGACGCCGCCGTCGGCTCGGAGGCAGGGCGCGGGCAGCTCACGCTGAGCGTCGAGAGCGCCATCGCTGGCAGCAGGAGAAAGCCTCGCACGCGCATGGAGCGCGCGTATCAAGAGGCGCGGGGGAGGGCCAAGTTCGAGGGATTCTCGCGAATGCGCGGGCTCGGAGCGGGCGCCTCGCCGGCCGAGGCGCTCGCCTGGAGCTCCGGGACGGCCGGCGGCGGGGACACCGGCGGAGGCGGGGATATCGGCAGAGGCGAGGGGACCGGCGCGGCGGGCCCCCGCCCGGCGGACGTCAGCTCACAGATCGCGCGCGCACATCGCGGTGACGTAGTAGCGGCGATCGTCGTTCCGGTAGGAGACCTGATAGTCCGTCGTTTGCTTGTACCCGGCGGCCAGGAAGCTGCCGCCGTGCATGAAGCGCGTGGGGGAGCTGTTGTCGAGCCGCGAGCAGTCGTTGCAGGGCACGAGCAGCTGATAGATGGCCGAGCCGTCGCGGGTGGCCTTGTACGCATTGCCGGCCAGGTCCATGTGGCCCCAGCGCCCGGCGCCGTGCGGGAATTTGCCGACCTCGGTGAGGTCCTTCTCGCTGCACGGGTAGAGCGAGGGATACGACGTCTTGCAGGCGCCCGCGACGCTCCCGTCGCCCTGGCAGCACCACGAGGCGTCGTCGAGCGCGATGTCCTCGACGCTCTTGCCGCCCCAGGGATAGATGCGCTGCTCGTTGCCGCCGGCAGACACATAGTTGATCTCCGCCTGGGTCGGCAGCCGGCCGCCGTCCCACGCGCAGAACGCGAAGAGCTCGTACCACGTCGCGCAGACGATCGGCTTCTTCTCCTCGGATCCGGGGGTGTTGGTCCACGACGGCCAGTCCCACTGCTCGCAGATGAGCGCCGTCCGGAGCGCGTCCGAGCTGGTCGTGAGCTTCTCGTTCCACGCCGGATCCCAGCCGCTGTTCGGGATCTTCGGGTGGGCGCCCGCGCCGGCGGGCGGCGGGTTGGCCTGCGTCGGGCCGCCGGTCCGCTCGATGTACTGCCGGAAGCGCCCCACCGTGACCATGTACTTGTCGAGGTAGAAGTCGCTGACCGTCGCGGGGTAGTTCGGATGGTTGAGCCGGTTGAACGCCCCACCCGGGACCGGCAGGGTCGAGCAGCAGTTGTCGCTGCCCTCGAGGCCGCAGTTCGCGCCGGCGCCCGGCGTGTTGCTGCTGCAGCTGATCGGCAGGCCGGGCACGCCGCCCCCGCCTCCGCCGCCGGCACCACCCGCGCCGCCGGCACCACCCGCGCCGCCGGCACCACCCGCGCCGCCGGCACCGCCCGCGCCGCCTGCGCCCCCGGAGCCCGACGTGGAGCTGCTGGTCGTGGAGGAGGTGGTGCTGGACGTCGCCGTGGTGGTGCTGGTCGTGGAGGAGGTGGTGCTGGACGTCGCCGTGGTGGTGCTGGTCGTGGAGGAGGTGGTGCTGGACGTCGCCGTGGTGCTGCTCGTCGAGGAGGTGGCGCTGGACGTCGCGGTGGTGCTGCTCGTCGAGGAGGTGGAGCCCGTCGCGTCGTCATAGCAGACTCGGAGAACCGGCTGCTGTGCCGCATCGATCTCGCTCGTTCTGAGCTGGGTGCGATTCGTGGTCTGCTCGAACATGATGCCGTGGTTCGGGACGCTGCCGTTCACCCAGCTCTGCACGAGCCCCGTGAGGCTCACCGTATACCGGCCGGAGCTCCCGACCATGAAGTAGCCCTCGACCGCGTCTCCCTTGGCCTCAGCATGCGAGCTCCACGTGATCGTGTACTGATTCCAGGGCGCCGTGATCCGGCGCACGCGGACCGTATCGGGAGTCCATGATTTGACGGACAGGGTGAGATCCGCCGAGACGATCGTGGCGCCGGCGGGAATCTGCGAGAGGTTGGCTTCCAGCACAGCATTCTGCACGCTCTGCACGCCGTCTGACACGTGGATGCCGGCATACATGTCCGGCCCCCAGCCATAGTTGGTGGTGGGATTCCCTTGATGCAGGAACGCATCCTTGAAGGCGGCGGTCCCCTGGATCTCGACACACGCGGTCGCCGCCTGCTGCGCTTCGTCGACGAGCTCGTCGTCCGCGCCCGGCGCGCTGACGCACCCGGCGGCCGCCGCGCCGGATGCCGCGGCGAGGTAGGCCAGGAGAAGATGCCGATTCCCTCTCACGAACGTGCGATTCCTCATGATGCTCTCCGATCCGCATCGCCGGGCGAGCCCGCCAGCGAGGCCAACTGTGACGCCGTCGCGCTGGAGCGCAGAGAGCGCCCCCCGCCAAAATCATCCTCTGCCCGCGCGCCGTGAATGATCACCTATGTCAGGCCAACGGTCGGATCGTTCTGGGTTCGATCAGCGCGCGAGGAAAACGATACCGTTGTACGGCTTTAAAAGGAATACGTCAATCGCGAATCGAGATTTGTGATGAGAAACCTTGTGAGAACACGAATTGTGTTGAGACAAAAGGAGACATTATTGCGCTAATCGCTCGCGCTTGTCGAGCCCCCGTTTGCTCGTTTTTGTGGTGCGGCTCACAGGCGCGTGCTTGGCTCGTGAGGGCTTGGCGGAGCGCGCGCGCCGCTGGATTTTTACCGACTGGCCGTGTGTGAGCGGGGGTGCGGGAGCAGGCCTGATTGCCTCTGCCTACCCGCGTGCCTGCACGACCACGTACCTGTTCAGGCCGCCGATTTACGGGTTACGGGACGCCGCCCTGTCCAGGCGCGGAGTCGGGGCCGGCAGCCCGGGAGAGGCCCTCTTCGACCTCGGTGACGATCATCGCCGCGAGGAGATCGAGCAGCGCGCGGCCCTCGTCCTCCGAGGCCTCGCGCGGAGCGCCGGTGTAGGCGGCGTCCATACCCAGATCGCTGAACCGCTTCACCCCTGCCTTGATGCCCTCCGACAGGCTCACCGCGAGATCGGGCAGGCTCCTGGCGATGTCCCTCCGGACGAGCGCGGGGGCCGCGGCGAGGACGAGCGAGGTCTCGTAACGGCCGGCGTGACAGGCGCCGCTCCGGAACTCGGCGGAGAGCGTCCGCGCCCAGCGGCGCGCGAGCGGGCAGGCCACCGAGCCGCGGCCCGGAGGCAGGTCGCCCACGGCGGCGCGCACGGCGCGGTCGTGCTCCGGCTCGAGGTGGTTGTTGATGAAGCAGACGTGCGCCAGGCCCGCCGACAGGTAGGCCTCCGCGACCGCGCGGAGGAAGGCGGTGAGCGCGGGCGCCGGGATCGAGATCGCGCCCGCGAAGCCCGCCGCGAAGTCGGTCACGCCGTAGCCGATGGGCGGCGCGAGGAGCGCGGCGACGCCCCGCTCCCAGAGCCGCCGGCCGGCACGCTCGGCCGCGGCCTCGCCGATGAGCGTGTCCGTCCCGAGCGGCAGGTGCGGGCCGTGCGGCTCCACCGACCCGACCGGCACGAGCGCGACGCACGGCGCGCCGCCCGACAGGAGCGCGGCGAGCTCGGACGTCGTGAGGTCGGCGAGGCGCGGCGCGGCCTGCACGCCTACAGGCCCGCCGGGTTCTCGCCGGCGGCCTCGCGCTGCCGGAGCGCCTTGCGATCGACCTTGCCGCGGTCGTTCCGGGGGACGTCGTCGACGAAGACGACCCACCGCGGGTACTTGTGCTTGCTCAGCCGGTCCTTCACGAACGCCTTGAGCTCCGCGGCGAGCGCGGCCCGCCCTTCCTCGGCGGCGACGCGGCCGCGCGCGTCGTCGCGGACCACGATGAACGCCTTCGGCTTCACGAGGCCCGCCTCCTCGGCGCCGATCACCGCGGCGAGGCTGACGGCGGGGTGCTCGGTCAGGCACTCCTCCACCTCGGTCGGCGCGACCCAGACGCCGCCCACCTTGAGCAGCTCGTCGGCGCGGCCGCTGAACCAGAGATAGCCCTCGGCGTCCATGCGGAAGAGATCCCCGGTGCGGCACCAGTGGCCGTGGAAGGTGCTCCAGCTCTTGTCGCGATCCTGGAAGTAGCCGAGCGCGACCGAGTCGCCCTTCACCCACATCACGCCGGTCTCCCCCGGCGGGAGCTCCGGCGCGCCCGGGCCGACCGCGTCCGAGGGGAGGATCTTGAGCGTGTACCCCTCCACGACGCGGCCGAGCGACCCGGGGCGCACGTCGCCGGGGCGGTTCGTGCAGTAGATGTGGAACATCTCCGCGGAGCCGATGCCGTCGTAGACGTCGGCCTTGAACCGCGCGCGGAAGCGCTCGAGGAGCGCGGGCGGCAGCGCCTCGCCCGCGGAGAGGTGGAAGCGGACGCTGGAGAGGTCGAGGCGCGGCTCGCCGCGCGCGGCGAGGGCGTCGTCGTGGTCGAGCAGCTTGCCCATCATCGTCGGGACGTTCGTGACCACGGTGGGGCGGTAGAGCTCGATGTACCGGGCGAGCGACTCGGGCGTCGGGCGCTCGACGAAGAGGCCGGCGGTCGCGCCGACCGCGAACGGGAACATCAGGTTGGTGCCCGTGGCGTAGCCGAAGAAGAGGCGCGGCACCGAGACGGTGACGTCGTCGCTGCGGTAGCCCACGGTCGCCTTGGCGTAGCGCTCGGTGTTGAAGGCGAAATCGCGGTGCGTGTGGATCGCCGCCTTGCTCCTGCCGGTCGAGCCGGACGTGAACAGCCAGATGGCGACGTCGTCGCGCCGCGTGGGGCGGGGGACGACCGGGGCGCTCCGCGGCACGAGCGCGGCGCGCCCCTGCGCGAGGGCGTCGCGGAGCGAGATGCCCCGCAGCCGATCGAGGGCCGGCGAGAGGGCGAGGTCGGCCTCGAGGTCGCCGCCGGTCGGGACCTCCGGCGCGAGGACGAGCGTCCGGAGGTCCGCGGCGGCGAGCGCGCCCTGGATCGCCTCGGCGACGCGCGGGATCGTGACGACCGCCGCGGCCCGCGTGTACTCGACGAGGTACGCGAGGTCGGCGGCCGGCGCCTCGGGGTTGCCCATCGCCACGACGGCGCCGTGGTGGAGCGCCGCGAAGAAGGCCCAGACGAACGCGGGCGAGTCGTGCAGGACGATGAGCACCCGCTGCTCGCGCGCGACGTCCTCGACCGCGAGGTGCGCGCGGAGCCGGCGGACCTGCTCGGCGACGTCGGCGTAGGTGTGCCGCTGATCGCCGAAGAGCAGGGCGACCTTGTCGCCGAGCCCCTCGCGCAGCCGGTCGAAGAGGTAGTAGTCGGCGAGGTTGAACTCTTCGGGAAATGTCGGTGCGCTCATGGTCACGCCTCCTCTCGCCTCCACCGCGGCGCCGTGAGCCGCCGCTTCCCCCCGTCCGTCGTCGCGACGCCGGGCTCGTCGAGCCCCTCGCGATCCCAGAGCTGGCACGTGACGGGCCGGTGCCGCTGATCGAGCGCCTCGCAGTAGTTGGAGTAGATGCAGCGGCGCACCTCGCCGCCGCGGCCGAGGCGCAGCTTCAGGAACCAGTCGGGATCGGCCAGCGTCTGCCGGGCGGCGCCGATGAGGTCGGCGTCGCCGGCCGCGAGGATCGCCTCGGCCTGCGCGAACGTGCAGATGCCGCCCGCGACCACGACCGGCGTGTCGAAGCCGGCCTCGCGCACGGCCCGCCGGACCCGCGCCTGCTTCGGCACCTGCCGCCCGAACGGGCCGGCCGCGTCCGAGAGCGCCGTCGGCATGCACTCGTACCCGCTCGGGCCGGTGTAGGGATACGCGGCCTCGCCGACCTTGGGCTGCTTCGCGTCCTCGAACTTGCCGCCGGTCGAGAGCGAGAGGAAGTCCATGCCGGCGCGCGCGAAGGCGATCGCGAAGGACGCGGCGTCGTCGACCCGGTTGCCGCCGGCGATGACGTCGTCGCAGAGGAAGCGGCAGCCCACCGTGAAGCGGGAGGACACGGCGGCGCGCACGGCCGCGTAGACCTCGAGCGGGAGGCGCGCGCGGCGCTCGCGGTCGCCGCCGTAGCCGTCCGTCCGGGTGTTCAGCGCGGAGAGGAACGAGGCCATCGTGTAGGCGTGGGCGTAGTGGAGCTCCACCCCGTCGAAGCCCGCCTCGCGCGCCCGCGCGGCGGCCGCGGCGAAGAGGCCCGGCAGCGCGCGCGGCAGGTCGCGGATGTGGGGGAGCGCGACGTCGGTCACGCGCTCCCGCTCGCCGAAGCGCAGCGCCTCGAGCTCGCGCGGCGCGAGCACAGCCTCGAGCCGCGCGTCGTCGAGCGCGAGCAGCCGCTCGCGCACCTCGGGCTCCGGGGCGCCCTCGAGCCGCGCCTCGCCGAGCGCCTCGGCGAGGGCGCGCCGGTGCGCGCCGGTGACCTCCAGGAACTGCCGCAGGAACCTCTCCCTGGTCGGGCGCCTGCGGATGCGGAGAAAATCGATGAGCTGGAGGAACACGCGCGTGCGGCCCGCGCTCCTCGCGCGCACCGTCCGGACGAGCTCCGCGAGCCCCGGGATGAACCGATCGTGGCCGGCGCGGAGCAGCGGCCCGCTCGGCACGTCGCGGATGCCGGTCGCCTCGACCACGAGGGCGCCGGGCTGGCCGTCGGCGAAGCGGCCGTACCAGTCGAGCACGTCCTGCGTGACGAGCCCGTCCTCCGTCGCCCGCCAGGGGACCATCGCCGGCACCCACGAGCGCTCCGCGAGCTCGAGGCCCGAGGCGAGCCGGAGCGGCGAGAAGAGGCGCGCGCGCGCCGCCTCGCCCGCGGTCGGGGGCTCGTCGCGGGGCAGGGCGTGGCGGATCCTCTCCGGCGGCTTCCACATCGCTACCGCGCCTCGCCGCGGGCGGGCTCGCCCGCCGCGAGCTCCGCGGCGGCGCGATCGAGGATCCCCTTCGCGATGATGAGCTTCTGGATCTCGGTCGTCCCCTCGTAGATGCGCAGCGGCCGGATCTCGCGGTACAGGCGCTCGACCTCGGTCCCCTCGATGACCCCGAGGCCGCCGTGGAGCTGGACCGCGCGATCGATGATCCGCTGCGCCGCCTCGGTGGCGAACATCTTCGCCATGGCCGCCTCGGTCGAGACGCGCGCCGCCGCGCCGGCGGTGTCGCGCTTGTGGGCGGCGCGGGCCACGAGCAGGCGCGCCGCGTCGAGCTCGGTCGCCATCTCGGCGAGGTAGGCGCGCACCATCTGCTGCTCGGACAGCGGCGCGCCGAACTGCCTGCGGCGCGTGACGTGCGCGATCGCCTCGCGGAGCGCGCGCGCCGCCATGCCGTTCGCCGCCGCGCCGACCGAGATCCGGAAGGCGTCGAGCGTCTGCATCGCGAGCTTGTAGCCGCCGCCCACCTCCCCGAGGCGCGCGCCGTCCGGCACGCGGCAGCCGTCGAAGCGGAGCCGGCCGATCGGGTGCGGGACCGACATCGGGAGCGGCTCCGCGGCGACGCCCGGCGCGCCGCTGTCGACGAGGAACGCCGTGATCCCGGCGCGCCCGACGCCCTCGCCCGTGCGCGCGAAGACGACCAGGTGGTGCGCGAGCGGGACGTTCGAGATCAGCACCTTCTCCCCGTCGAGGACCCACCCGTCGCCCTCGCGCCGGGCCTCGGTCCGGAGCGAGGCGACGTCGCTGCCCGCCTCGGGCTCGGTCAGGGCGAAGGCGCCGATGCGGCGCCCCGAGAGCACGTCGGGCAGGATCGCGCGGCGCTGCGCGTCGCTGCCGGCGAGCACGATCGGGTACGAGCCGAGCCCCTGCACCGCGAAGATCGCGTCGGCGAGCGGCGAGACCTGGCCGAGCGCCTCGCGGATGAGCACGAGCGATCGCACGTCGACGGCCGCGGGGTCCGCGGCGGGGCCGCCTCCCGCGGGCGCGCCGCCGAGCGCCTCCGGGACGAGGTGCGCGTAGAGCCCGAGCGGCTCGCCCATGCAGCGCGCCACCGCGGCGGGGCCCTGCGCGCCCGCGAGCGGGGCGAGCGCCTCGGGGGTGAGCCGCGCGGCGAGGGCCGCGTGGCGCTCCTCGAAGAAGACCGGGAGATCGGCCGAGGAGAGCGCGAGCCTCGTCATGTGCGGGGCGCCGACGGGCCGGTGGCCCGGGGGGTGGGGGCCGCGTCGTCCTCGGCGGGCGCCGCCGCGGCGTCGCCCAGGGCGGCGCCCTCGAAGCGCGGCGGGCGCTTCGCCTTGTTCGCCTCGTAGGCCTCGCGGAAGTCGGGGTGCGCCATGCAGAGCGCCTGCGCCTGCGCCTCGGCCTCGATCGCGGCGGCGAGGGGCATCGTGCGCTCGCTCTCGAGCATCTGCTTGGTGATCGCGTGCGCGAACGCCGGCCCGTGCGCGAGGCGCTCGGCCCACGCGCGCGCGAGCGGGAGCGCGTCGCCGTCGGGGACGACGCGGTTCACGAGGCCGATGCGGAGCGCCTCGTCGGCGCCGATGAGATCGCCGAAGAAGAGCAGCTCGGCGGCGCGCCCGTGGCCGACGATGCGCGGCAGGAGGTAGGAGGCGCCCATGTCGGCGCCGGACAGGCCGACCTTGGGGAAGATGAAGCCGAAGCGGGCGCTCGCCGCGGCGATGCGCAGGTCGCAGGCGGCGGCGATCACCGCGCCCGCGCCGACGGCGACCCCGTTCACCGCGGCGATGACCGGGCGCCGGAGCTCGCAGATGCTCTGGATGAGCGCGCCGGTGACGCGGGTGAACTCGAGCAGCCCCCGCGCGTCCCGCGCGAACAGCTCGGCGATGATCCCCTCGACGTCGCCGCCCGAGCAGAAGCCGCGCCCCTCGCCGGTGAGCACGACCGCGCGCGCGGCCGAGCGCTCGAGCGAGCGGAACGTGGCCGTGAGCTCGCCGTAGATCTCGAAGGTGAGGGCGTTCAGCCGGTCGGGGCGGCTCAGCGTGATCTCCGCGACGCCGCGGGCGATCTCGAGCTGGAAGGAGCGGGGGGTGAGGGTCATCGGGGCCTCTCGGGTTCGGGTGCGCTGCGCTGGGACGAGGTCTCGCGGTCAGGGCTTGGTCCGCGTGCGCCGCGGCGGGCTGCGGGCGCTGCGATCGGCGTGCGCGCGGGCGCTGCCGGGGCGCGACGGGACGGGCAGGTCCGGCTCGCGGAGCGTGGTGCGCAGCTTGTCGAGCAGCCGCGTCAGGGTCGAGAGCTCGGCCGGGCTCAGCCCGGAGAACACCTTCGCGACGCGCGCCGCGTGGCGCCGCTCGGCGTCGCGGAACGCGCGCTGCCCCTTGGGGGTGAGGTGCACCCGCCAGGCGCGGCGGTCGCTCGGGTCGGCCCGCCGCTCGACCATGCCGTCGCGCGCCGCGCGGTCGACGAGCCCGGTGAGGTTGCCCGCCGTGACCAGCATGCTGCGGGAGAGCGACGCGAGCGTCTGCCCGTCGCTGCGCACGAGGTTCGCGAGGAGGTCGAAGCGCGGGAGGGTCATCTCGTGCTCCAGGTCCTCGCGGATGGCCGCGAGCGCGCGCTTGTGGACCGCGAGGATGCGCACCCAGGCGCGCACGGCGGCCTGATCGCCGCGCGCGCTCTCGGGCGGGGGCGCCACGGCGAGCGGGCGCCTCGCCGGCGCCCCGCGCCTCACGGGCCGCCCTCGTTCCCGCGGGACGCGGAGGCCGCCGCGGCCCCGCCGCGCGCGCGCGGCTCGACGAGCCCCGCGACGGCCTCGATCTCGACGAGCGCGCGCGGCTCGACGAGCCCCGCGACGCCGACGAGGGCCATCGCCGGGAAGTGCTTGCCGAACCGCGCTCGCCACGCGGCGCCGATCGCGGCGCGCGAGCGCCGGTACGCCTCGAGGTCGGTCACGTAGACGGTCATCCGCGCGACGTCGCCCGGCGCGCCGCCGGCGGCCGCGACGACGGCGAGCACGTTGTCGAGCGCGAGCGCGAACTGCTCGGCCAGGTCGTCGCTCGGGATCTGCCCGGACGCGGCGTCCCACCCGATCTGCCCCGCGACGTGCAGCGTCGGGCCGCGCGTCACGACGCCGTTCGCGTACCCGCGTGGCGCGGGCCACCCGGCCGGCTGCACGATCTCGAGGCCGCCCTTCACCGCATCACCTGCCCGCCGTCGACCGGGATCGCCTGGCCGTGGATGCTGCGCGCCTCGTCGCTGCAGAGCATCGCCACGACGAGCGCGACCTCCTCGGGCTCGACCATCCGGCCCTGGGGCGACATCGCCTCGAGCGCCCGTCGCGCCGCGTCCTCGCCGCGCCCGGTCTTCTCGGCGATGCGGGCGATCGCCTCGTCCGCCATCCTCGTGTTCGCCCACCCGGGGCAGACGCAGTTGATGGTGACCGGGGTCCGGGCGATCTCCAGCGCGATGGCGCGGGTCATCCCGACCATGGCGTGCTTCGACGCGCAGTACGCGGTCGAGTAGGCGCAGCCGGCGAGCCCCGCGGTGGAGGCGACGTTGACGACGCGCCCGAACCCGCGCGCGATCATCTTCGGGATCAGGGCGCGGCACAGCGCGAAGGCGCCGGTCACGTTGACCGCGAGCATGCGGTCCCAGAGCGCGTCGGTGGTCCTGTCGAACGGCGCGCTCTCGGCCGCGCCCGCGTTGTTGACGAGCACGTCGACGCGACCGACGTCGGCCTCGAGCGCGGCGAGCGCGGCGAGCGCGCCCTCGCGATCGCCCACGTCGAGCCGGACGGCGACGCCGCCGACGGCCGCGGCCGTCTCGTCGATCTCGGCCTGCGTGCGGCCCGCGACGGCGACGCGCGCGCCGTCCCGCGCGAGCCGCTCGGCGATCGCGCGGCCGATGCCGCGACCCCCACCCGTGACGAGCGCGATCTTGCCTTCCAGGGACATGTGGAGCACCTAAATCATATATATATGAAGCACAGGCCGAAGTCACCCTCGACGCGGCTCGCTGCCGCGCCGCGGCGCGCTGTCCTGCGCGTCGGGCCTGCGCGTCGGGCCTGCGCGTCGGGCCTGCGCGTCGGGCGCGCCGTTTCGGGCGCATCGTTGCTCCGCCCGCACGAGGGGGCGGCTTGCCCGGCTCGCCCGAGTTGTCCGACGCGCCGGCCGGAACGCGGCTGCGCGGAGCGCCTGAAACGCGGACGGCGCGGGCGTGTCGTGCGCTGTGCAACGATCGCGTCCGAGACGCAGGCGATCGCGTCCGAGACGCAGGCGAGCGCGTCCGCGGCGAAGTGAGCCGATCAGCGCGTCGCGCTCCGCTTGTCCGGCTGCTTCGCGCGCGCTACGGCCGTCGATCTCGACGAGCGCGTGCGCCACTATCTCCGCATGCGTGCCTCCTCCGCCGCGGCGACGATCGCGGCATCGTCCCTCGTCGCAGCGCTCGGCTGCGGCGACGCGCGCCCGAGCGTCTCGTCGATCTGGGTCTCGCCGGCGCACCTCGGCGAGCTCCGCGGAGCGCGGTTCTTCGACGCGCCGTGGCCGAGCGATCTGCGCCGCGAGGGCGGCGCGGTGCGGCTCGACGGTTACCCCAACCCGCGGCGGCTCAGGCTCCTCGACGAGTACGTCGGCGAGATGGACGCGGTCCTCGACGGCTTCTCGCCGGCCGCAGCGGGGTACCTGCGCTTCGCCGGGCCGATCGACGTCTCCTCGCTCCCCGAGACGCCCGCGTTCGCCATGAGCCCCGTCGGGTCGGTGCAGCTCATCGACGTCGATCCGGGCTCGCCGGCGCGCGGAGAGCGGCGCCCGATCTCGGTCCAGTTCCGGCGTGAGGCCGGCGTGTACTGGCCGGAGAACACCCTCGCCTTCATGCCCCTGATGGGCTTCCCGCTGCGGCCGCGGACCCGGTACGCGCTCGTCGTGACGGACGCGCTGCGCGGCGAGGGCGGCGGCCGCGTCGAGGCGAGCCCCGAGCTGCGGCAGGCGCTCGGGATCGACCCGGCCAGCGCCGACGTCGAGGCCGCGCGGGCGGCCCTCGCGCCGGCGGTCGACGAGATCGAGGCGGCCGGCGTCGAGCGCGAGCGCGTCGTCCACCTCGCGGTCTTCACCACCTCCGACCCGACCGCGGAGCTCTTCGCGCTGCGCGATCACCTGCGCGCGAGCGTCCCGCCGCCGGAGGCGCGGCCCGAGCTCTGGCGCCTCGTGAAGCGCGCGCCGTCGTGGGACGAGTACGCCGGCGTGTACGGGCCGTCCCCGAGCTACCAGATCGGCCGCGCCCCGTACGCGACCCACGCCGATGGCGGCGGCTTCGCGAGCAAGGCCGGCGAGCCGGTGATCGCCGGCTATTTCGACCTGCGCTTCTCGATCACGGTCCCCGCCGCGAGCCGCTGCCCCATGCCCGAGGCCGGCTACCCCGTCGTGCTCTACGCCCACGGCACGGGCGGCGACTACCGCTCCTACGTCCGCAGCTACACCGGCGCCGCGCTCGCCGAGCGGTGCCTCGCGGTCATGGGCGTCGACCAGATCTTCCACGGCGCGCGCCCGGAGGCGCCCCGGGACGCGGCGCAGGCCGGGCCGCTGTTCTACAACGTGCAGAACGTGTCCGCGGCGCGCACGAACGCGCGCCAGTCGGCGCTCGACGAGGTGCAGCGGGCGCGCCTCTTCACCGAGTCGCGCATGACCGTGCCCGCCGGCGTGTCCAGCACGGGGGAGGAGATCCGGTTCGACCCGTCGAAGATCCTGTTCTTCGGGCACTCCCAGGGCGGGCTGAACGGCCCGCTCTACCTCGCGGCCGACGACTCGGCGCGGGGCGGGGTGCTCTCCGGGGCGTCGGCGGTCATGTCGATCACCCTGCTCGAGAAGACGAACCCGCCCCCGAGCATCGCGGCGCTCGTCAAGTCGGTCTTCCTCGGGCTCACGGGCGACGAGGAGGGGGAGGTGAACGAATTCCACCCCGCGATCTCGCTCGCGCAGTCGATCGTCGACGTGGTCGATCCGATCCACTACGCTGCGCGGCTGTTCGTCGCGCCCCGCGACGGCTTCGCGCCGAAGAGCATCTACATGACGGAGGGCATCAACCCGGACGGCAGCGGCGACACGTACGCGCCGCCGCGCGGCATCGAGGTGCACGCGCTGGCGATGGGCTTGCCGCTGCAGTCGCCCGCGCAGCGCTGGATCCGCGAGTACGGCTTCGGCGGCCCCGCGCCCGTCGAGGTGCCGCCCGAGGGGCTCGCCGGGAACCTCGCCGGCGGCCGCGCCTCGGGGGTGCTCGCGCAATGGCCGGTCGCCGAGGGGAGCGACGGTCACTTCGTGGTCTTCGACGTGCCCGCGGCGGCCGCCCAGGCGCACGGCTTCCTCCAGGGCCTCGCGGACGCGCCGCGCGGGCGGGTGCCGGCGCCGTGAGCGCGGCCTCGGATCTGGCGTCGCGCGTCGCCGCGCTGCTCGCGCACCCCGGCGTGGAGGCGCGGCCCCCGGCGGCGTCCGCGGGCGCGTGGCCGCTCGATCTGGCCGAGCCGCCGGACGTCGCGGCGCTCTACGCGGCGGCGGACGGCCTCGCGCTCCCGGACGGCACGCTGATCCTGCCGCGCGGCGAGCTCGCGCGGGCGACGGCGTGGCTCACGGAGGAGCGCTCGCTCGACTGGGAGAGCGACCTCCTGGTCGTCGGGGAGCGGGAGGATCTCGTGATCGTGCTCGACCTCGACGCGGCGGGCGCGCGCGCCGGGGGCGGGGTGCTGGAGGTGCCGACCGACGGGCTCGCCTCGTTCCAGCGCGTCGCCGGCTCGCTCGTGGGCTACCTGGAGCGGCGCCTCGGCCTCGCGGGGGCCGAGGCCGCGTCGCCCGAGGTGCGGGCGCGCGAGGCCGCGGCGCGCCGCGATCTGCCGGCGCTCGCCGGGGCGCTCGCGGAGGCGATGTACCCGGGCGCGGAGCGGCAGGTCGCGCACGCGGCGCTCACGCTGGGCGTGCTCCTGTCGGAGCGCGGGGATGAGGCGGCGCTCTGCGCCTTCGCGCGCTCGGTCGAGGCGCGGGTCGCGGCGGCGCCCCGCGGCGCGGCGGCGCCGGAGCGGCTCGCGGCGTGGCGCGCCTGCGAGATCGCGGCGCGGGAGGCCGGGGCGGAGGCGATCGCCGCGGCGTGCGCGGCGCGGGGGCGGGGCGCAGGGGAGGGGCGGGGCGGGGGGTAGGGACGAGGGGCGCTTCGCCGCTCAGCGGCCCGCGCTCAACGCCTGCGCCGCTCCCGGAGCATCGCTCGCCACGCGCGCACCACGGCCGTCTGGTCCCCCTGGCGCACCATGAACTCCGTCAGCGCCGTGATATCGAGCCCGGGCAAGAACCGGCTTCGCTCCGCCTCGGCGTAGCCGTCCGGGCCGAGGACGTGAAGGGAGAGCTTCCCCTTCTTCAGGAACCAGACCTCGGGCACGCCGAGCCCCGCATAGACGGAAAGTTTGTTGATCGTCCCGCTCTTCTCGATGACCTCGATCGCGAGCGCCGGGATGTCCCCGTCCTCCACCGTCCCGAGCACGTAACACTCATCCGGCTCGGCCCCTCGCGCCGCGAGCTGATTGCGGACGGTCATGCTGCCGTACCCGCTGAGGGGCAGCTCCGCCTCCTCCGCGTACGCCTCGACGAGACGGGCCAGGATCTTCTTCCGCCCTTCGTGCGGTCCGCCCGGGCTCATCAGCTCCAGCACTCCCTCGCAGTACGTCACCCGCACGCCCGCGCGATCGCCGAGAACCGCGAGGAGGGCCTCGTACTCCTCCCACGAGACGTCATGGACGACGAAGAGCTGGTCTTCCGAGCCGCCTGCCGCGACCGCTTCGGCGCGTTCGGCAGGGGGGGCGAGGAGGGGTGCAGCGGCGGCCATGACAGCGTGCTCTTCCCCAGAGTATCCCCGCGGCGCCGCCGGTTAGCAACCGCCGACCCGAGCGCGCGGGTGCGCCCCTCAGAACACCCGCCCGAGCCCGTCGAGCGCCGCCACCCGGTAGGCCTCGGCCATGGTGGGGTAGTTGAACGTCGTGTTCACGAAATACCGGATCGTGTTGTTCGGCGCCGGCTGCGACATGATCGCCTGCCCGATGTGGATGATCTCCGCGGCGTTCTCGCCGAAGCAGTGGATCCCGAGCAGCGCGAGCGTCTCGCGGTGGAAGATCAGCTTCAGCATCCCGACCTGCTGGCCCGTGATCTGCGCGCGCGCGAGCGTCTTGAACGTCGATTTCCCCACCTCGTAGGGCACCTTCGCCGCCGTGAGCTCGCGCTCGCTCTTGCCGAGCGACGAGATCTCCGGCGTCGTGTAGATGCCCGTGGGGATGTCCCGGACCAGCTTCTCGTCGGCGTCGCCGCAGATGTGGCTGGCCGCGAACCGGCCCTGGTCGTAGCTCGCGCTCGCGAGCGCCGGGAAGCCGACGACGTCGCCGACCGCGTAGATGTGCGGCTGGCTCGTCTGGAAGCTCTCGTTCACCTCGAGCTGACCGCGCTTGTTCGGCGTGATGCCGAGGTTCTCCAGCCCGAGATCGGCCGTGTTGCCCGTCCTCCCGTTCGCCCACAGGAAGACCTCGCTCCGGAGCTTCTTCCCGCTCTTCAGGGAGAGCACGACGCCCTCCTTGGTGGCCTCGACCTTCTCGTGCTCCTCGCCGTTGAGGACGCGGATCCCCTTGTCGCAGAAGTGGTACCCGAGCGCGTCGGTGATCTCGTCGTCGAGGAACTCCAGGAGATGGGCGCGCGTGTTCACGAGGTTCACGGCGATCTGCATGTTGCGCAGCATCGACGCGTACTCGCAGCCGATGACGCCCGCCCCGAAGATCGTGATGCTGCGGGGGGTGTGATCCATGCGCAGCAGCGTGTCGCTGTCGAAGATGCGCGGGTGGCTGAAGTCGATGTCGTCCGGCCGGTACGGCCGCGAGCCGGTCGCGACGACGAAGGTGTCGGCGGTGAAGCGCCGGCGCTGGCCCCCGTCGCCCTCGACCTCGACCGTGTGCGGATCGACGAACCGGGCTTGCCCCGGGATGAGCTGGACGCGGTTCCGATCGTAGAAGCTCTCGCGCAGGTCGACCTGCTCGTCGATGACGTGGTTCGCGGTCGCGAGCAGCTCGGCGAACGGGTACTCCGGGACCACATCCATCCGCTTGTAGATGGGGCTCTGGTTGACCAGGTTCATGTGGTAGATCGCGCGGCGCAGCGCCTTGCTCGGGATCGTCCCCCAGTGGGTGCAGCCCCCGCCCACCCGCGTGTAGCGCTCGATCGCCGCGACCGATTTGCCGTGCTTCGCGGCCGTCATGGCGGCGCCTTCGCCGCCCGGCCCCGTTCCGATGATGATGAGATCGAAGTGCGGGGTGGTCGCCATCGCGTTCCTCCGAGGCGCGTCGCGCGCCCCGGCAGAGGCTACTCGAACTGGAGCGGCTCGTCGTCGTCCCCGACGCCGAGCATCTCGAGGATCTGCCGCACCTCCATCGCGGCCTCGACCTCCGGGCCCGCGTCCAGGAAGCCCTGGAGGTGCTTGCGAGCGAGCGCACGGTTGCCGCGCGCCGCGTAGGCGAGCCCCATCGCGTGCATCGCGTCGCCGTCCTTCGGGAACCGGCGGAGCGCCTCCTTCGCCTGCGCGATCGCCCCGTCGGTGTCGCCGAGGCGCCGGAGCGCGTGCGACAGGGCCACCCGCGCCCCGAGGAAGCTCGGCGCGAGCCGCACGGCGGCGCGGTAGGCGTCGCGCGCCGGCTCGAGCTGGCCGAGCTCGTAGAGCGCGTGCCCGAGCAGGTTGTACGCGTACGGGTTCGACGGCGAGGCCTTGATCACGTCGCGCAGCGCGACGAGCGCCTCCTGGAGCTGCTCCTCCTGAAGGAGCTCGGCCGCCTCCTCGACCGCCTCCCAGTGGGCGGCGTCCACCGATTCATCCACCACAGCCCTGAGCACCATGGCCCGCAGTCTAGCCAGAATTGCCGCCCGGTCCCGGCCCCTTCGTGGTACCGGCCGGGCCGTGAGGCGCGCGCCTTGGATCAGGCTGCTCCTGTGGCACGCGAGCGCCGCCATCCCGGTCCTCGGCGCGGCCGCGGCGTTCTACGGGCCCGCGCTCGAGAGGACGGGCGGCGCCTGGCCGGCGCCGCTCGACGACGTCTACATCCACTTCGGCTTCGCCCGCGCCGCGGCCCTGGGCCACCCGTTCTCGTGGATCCCCGGCAACGGCTACTCGTCGGGCGGGACCAGCCTGATCTACCCCCTCGCCCTCGCGCCCGGGTACCTGCTCGGCTTCCGCGGCGCCTGGCTCGGCCTCTTCGCCGCGCTCCTCGCCTGCGCCGCGCTGCTCGACCTGTGCCGCTCGCTCCGGCGGCTCCTCGAGCCGCGCGGCGGGGCCGGCGCCGCCTCGTCCCGCTGGGTCGCGTGGGTCGCGCCGCTCTTCGTCGTGGCCGTGCCGCTGCTCGACTGGAGCTGGTTCTCCGGCATGGAGGTCGCGCTGCTCGGCGCCGTGCTGGGCCGGGCGCTCGTCGCGGTGCGGCGCGCGGAGCTCGCCCCGCCGGCGCGGCGCCCGGCCGAGCAGCTCCGGGCGGGGCTCCTCGCCGCGCTGCTCGTCGCGACGCGGCCCGAGGCGATCGCGCTTGCGGCGCCGCTCGCCGTCGCCGTCGCCCACGCCGCGGGCTCGCTCGGCGCGGCCGCCTCGCTCGCGCGCGCGTCGCTGCCCACCGCGCTGCTCCTCGGCGCGCACGCCGCCGCCAACCGCGCGCTTACGGGCGAGTGGGGCGCCGCCGGGGCCGTGCGCAAGCTCCTCCTCTCGAACCCGTACCCCACGCCGCTCGAGAAGGCGGTGGAGGTGATCAAGAACCTCGCCGCGCTGCGGGTGCAGGCGCTGGAGAGCGCCCTCGGCGGCCCGTGGCTCTCCCTCGTCCTGCCGGCGCTCGGCGCCGTCGCGGCGCTCGATCGCCGCTCGCGGCGCGTCGCCGTGCCGCTCCTGCTCGGCGCGTACGGCTCGCTGCTGCTCGTCGCGCTCAACGCGACGGCGCGTTACCAGAACCTCCGCTACGCCGCCCCGTCGCTCGCGATGCTGCTCCTCGCCGCGGCGCTCGGGGCCGAGGCGCTCGCGCGACGGGGCCGGCTCGCGGCGGGCGTCGCGGCGGCGCTCGCGGTCGCGGCGCTCGCCGCGCCGTCCGGGGGGTTCGCGCGGCAGATCGATCACTTCGCCCGCGCCTCGGCGAACATCGCCGGCCAGCACGTCGAGGTCGCGCGGCGGCTCGCCGCGCGCGCGCGCCAAACCGGAGCGCCGCGGCGGGTGCTCCTCGGCGACGCGGGCGCGATCCCGTACCTGTCGGGCATCCCCGCCATCGACGGGCTCGGCCTCGGCGGGTACCGGGGGATGCCGTTCGCGCGGGCCTCGGTGCACGGCGTGCCCGCCGTGGTCGAGCTCATCGAGCGGCTCGACCCCGCCGAGCGGCCGGACGTCTTCGCCCTGTACCCCTCCTGGTGGGGCGGCCTCGCGGATGTCTTCGGCCGGCGCGTCGACGCGGTGAAGATCGACGACAACGTCATCTGCGCCGCGGACGAGAAGGTGATCTACGAGGCGGACTGGTCGGCGCTCGCCCCGCCGGGGGAGCGCCGCGCCGGGGTCATCGACGAGGTGGACATCGCCGATCTCGTTGACGAGCGAGCCCACGGCTACGCCTTCCCGTCGCCGCGCGGCGGCTGGGTCATCGGCGCGGTGCTGCCGGGCGGCGGCGACGGCGCGGGCGGCGACGGCGCGGGCGGCGACGGCGCGCCGCGGTTCGACGCTGGCAGGCTCATCCCCGAGGGGCGCGAGCAGTCGTTCACGGTCGGCGCCGCCGCCGCGATCGCCCGAGGGCCTGCCGTGCTCGCGCTGCGCACCGACGGGGGCGGTCCGATCGCGCTCGGCGTCGCGGCCCTGCGCGACGCAGGCGGCGAGGCGCGCGTCGAGGTGCCCGAGCGCCCGGCGGGACGCTGGTTCGAGATCCGCGTGCCGCTGCGCGACGTCGCGCCGGGCGATCGGATCCGGATCCGCTCGCTCCTCGGGACGTTCCGCAGCTTCCACGTCTGGCTGCTGCGGCCGTGATCGGCCGGGACGCAGCGCGTCGGGAGGGCGCGGGGGCGCCGCGCGACGGATCCATGGTAAGAGCCACCACGTGGTGAGGTGGTTCCGTGCGTCGGCCTTCGCGGCGACCGCTGGCAGGGAGGTGGCCTCGTTCGCGCGGCAGGCGGTCCTCCTGCCGTACGACACCCTCGCGCCGGTGCTCCCTGCCGGGACGCGCGACGGCGACGACGTGGTGATCATCCTGCACGGCCTCTTCGCGTCGGCCGGCGTCCTCCGGCCGTTGCGGACGGCGATCGAGCGCCACGCATCCGCGTCGCGGGCGAAAGGCCGGCCAATCCCGGCGCGGGCCGAGCCTCCGTCGGGGGCGGTGCACACCGCGACGATGTCGTACGCGCCGGGGCCTGGCGTCGAGGAGCTGTCGGCGCGCCTCGGGGCCCTCGTCGCGGCGCTGCCGGGCGGGGCGCGCTTGCACCTCGTCGGCCACAGCATGGGCGGCATCGTGTGCCGCTTCTTCGCGCAGGAGGTCGGCGACCCGCGGATCGTGCAGACCATCTCGATGGCGAGCCCGTTCGGCGGCATCCCGCGCGCCGCGCTGCTCGGCTTCGGCGGCGCGCGCGATCTCGACGCCTCGAGCCCGCTCCTCCGGCGCGTCCTCCTCGGGACGGCGCGGTCGAGCGTTCCGCACCTGTCGATCGTCGCGGGGGCCGACACGCTGGTCCGCTCGCCCATCGCGCACGCGCTGCCGGGCTTCGAGGTGCGCGTGATGGAGGCGCGCGGGCACAACACGCTCCTCTTCGACCCCGAGGTGGCCGCGCTCGTGGCGCGGCGGATCGTCGAGCGGCGGGGCGGCGCGCCCTGACCTATCGCCGCTCGGCGCTTCGTGGTAGCTCGCTCGCGTGCGCTCGCCGATCGCCTGCCTCGTCGCCCTCGGGGCGTTGCTCGCCCCGCTCGCCTGGTCCTCGCCCTCGCGCGCGGACGCCTCCGCGTGGACCTTCGTCGGCGCCGGCGCGGTCGGCTGGAAGCAGGGGGACAGCGATCTCGTCCTCGACGGCGCGCTCTCGCTCGACGTCGGCGTCGGGACCACGCCGGACGCGCCGGTCATCGTGGGCGGCCTCGTGCGCGCGACCCCGCTCCTCGACAGCGGGATCGATCTCGCGCTGCTCGCGCGGGTCGCGACGCGCGGCTTCCAGGCCGGCCAGCTCGGCCTCGCCCTCGACGTGGGCGGCTACCAGCGCTTCTGGGGGGCGGGCTCCACCGGCGTGGCCGGCGCGCTCACGCTGGGGGCGCCGCTCGGGATCAGCCTGTCGCTCCAGGGGAGCTACGGGACCGACGACGCGATGGCGTTCGGCGCCATCGCGGGGATCGATCTGCTGCGGCTCACCGTGTACCGACAGGCGCTCCTGCCGGTGTGGCCGAACCCGTTCCCCGCGCAGCAGCGCGGGCGGGACGTCGCCTCGCGGTGAGGGGCGCGCGAGCGTCTCTCCGGACACGATGGGGAGCGATCGAGCTGGGAAGTGGGTCGTCGAGGATCGGGCGCGCGGCGCGCATCGGCGCCGCGGACGCCGATGGACGGGCGAACTCGTACCCCGGTACGCGGCGAGCGCGTGCTGCTGGAGGGGCGCAGGGGACGCTGCTCGACATCGATCACGGCACGTTCCCGTTCGTCACGTCGTCGGCGATCGTCGGGGGCGTGTGCGTGGGCGCCGGGGTCGGCCCGACGCGCATCCGCCGGGTGCTCGGCTTGGCGAACGCGTACTGCACGCGGGTGGGCAAGGGCCCTTTTCCGATGGAGCTCGGCGGCCAGCTCGGCGCGCGGCTGTGCTCGGTCGGCGCGGCGTACGGCGAGCTGCGGGCGGCTGCGCGGAACTACGTGGAGCTGGTGGAGAAGGAGACCGGCGTGCCGGTCGACGTCGTCTCGGTCGGCGCGGACCGCGAGGCTACTATCGTGCGGCGCAACGCGTTTGCGTGATGCGGCAGGGCTGAGGGCGCGCCGCCTGCGCGGGCGCCCCGCCGGGAAGTCCGTCGCTGGGGGCGGTGCGGGCGGGTGTGGGGCCCCCGCGGCCGCGCGGCCGGCGTTCGTGCGTCGGTGACGGCTTAACGCAGCCGCAGCCCGTGGTAGCTCATTCCTGGTCGGAGGGGTTGGAAGAGCGGGCTACGTTGAAGAGGTAGGCTTCCTGCTTCTCCCAATCGAGTATCAAGCGCCGAGCGATGGCCCGTCCATTGGCCAGGTGATAGGCGACCCATGCATCGAGGCCGTCGGCAGTTTTCTCACTGGGATCTAGCCAACTCCTAAAGCCACCAGATACGGAACCCGCTGACTCCTCCAGCTCGCGCTTGATCGATGCCGGATCAACTTGGACCCGAGCGAACAACGATTCGAGGTAGTCGGCCAAGGCGGTGCATGGATAATTCCCGGTGGCCCGCAGTCGCTCGACAGTCTCGGCGTCGCTCAGCGAGAGGATCCAGACCTCCTCTGGACCATACCAACTGGTGAACTCAGCAAGAATCTCGTCGATCGACTTGTTCATCTCTCGCTCGCAGTGCTCATGGCGCCATGCATTGAGCAAAGCAAATGCTACTGGTGGCCTCGCCAAGATCGCGTGCGTCGCACGCATCCGTGCAGCATCTGACGCGTTCGGCACCGGATGAAAGAACGCGATGTGGGGCTCATGTGCTTATTGTATCAACATCGAGCGTCCTGCCCGCCACCGTCACTTCGAACTCGATCCGATCGAGGGTAGGGGGTACGGATGCCGTCGGCGTGACGTGCTCGCTGCGCTCGGCGTTCCCGAGCCGCACGAGGGGTGGGACCGATCCGAGGGGCACGACGGGCCGAGCTCGCCGTAGCGGGCGCAGATAAGCTCGCTCGACGTCGAGCACGCCGCGCCTTCGCCGCCCGCCGCTCTCACTCGGCCGGCCCCCCACCCGCACCGCCGTCGACCCACGCCCGCGCGAGCTCCAGCGTCCTGGCGTTCTCCTCCACATCGCGGAGGAACCTCTCGCGCATCCCGGCATCCGCGATCCGCATCGCCACCTCGAGCAGCCGCTCGCGCGCCTCGGCGATCGCCGCGCGCGCCCCGGCGCGATCCCCCGCCGCGAAGAGCGCCTCCGCGTACACGAGGCGGGTCATCGCGTCCCCCTCCTCGACCCTCTCCACCGCGTCGAGCTGCGCCACGGCCTCGCGGCTCTCCGCGAGCGCCTCGGCCGACCTGCCGCGGGCGAGCAGCACGGACGCCAGCGTCGCCCGGGCCGCGACCTGGGCCTGTTGCGCCGTCTCCAGCAGCGCCGCCGCGCGGCGGGCCTCGACCTCCGCCTCGTCGAGCCGGCCAGCGTCTCGCAGGATCCCCGCGAGGTACGTCCGAGACCAGCCCTCCCCGCGCCGGCTGCCCTGCGCCGCGCACAGCGCCGCGGACCTCGCCTGCACCACGCGCGCCTCCTCGAGGGCGCCGGTGCGCCAGAGGACACGACCCAGATCGTGCAGCGTGAAGCCGAGCACGTAGTCGAGCCCCATCCGCTCGGCCTCCGCGACCGCGGCGCGCAGCCGTACCATCGCCTCCGCATAGGCGCCGAGCAGCGACTCCCGGAACCCGAGGTTGCAGCGCTCGATGCACGCCCGCCGCAGATCGCCGACCTGCTCGTAGCAACGGAGGGCCTGCGCGGCCATCGCGCAGCTCTCGTCGAGGTGCCCGGCGAAGAGCTCGCGCATCCCGCGCTGCCGGTAGATCGGCCCGCTCACGCTCGGGTCGTCGCGGAAGCGCTCGGCGACCGCCTCGATGCGCCGATGGAGCGCCTCGGCCCGGTCGTGAAGACCCGCGAGCAAGAGGTCCAGCGCGATCGACGCCGCCGCCGTCACCGCCGGAGCGGACGCCTGCCCCTCGGGCCACGCGTCGGCGAGCGCCGCGTCGAGCTGGAGGAGATCCTCGGGCTGCCCGAGGTGCCTCGCCGCGCGCCCGGCCTCGGACAGCGCGGCGTACCAGGCCCCGGTGCCCTTCGGCAGCACCCGCAGCGCGACCTGCGCGCAGCGGCCGAACTCGGCGAGATCCCCGCGCCACCTGCGCGCCTCGGCCCGCAGCAAGAGCAGCTCCCCCTGAGCGTCGCCGCTCGCCCCGAGCGAGAGCGCGCGCTCGGCCCACCGGACCACCGCGCCGAAGTCGTTCGCGGCGAACGCCTGCGCCGCCGCTCGCTGGTAGAGCTCCGCGGCGCGCGCGCGCTCGCCGCCCCGATCGAGGTGCTCGGCGATGACCGCCGCCGACGGCTCGGCGGCGCGCTCGAGCCACGCCCCCGCCAGCCGATGCCCGAGCGCGCGATCCTCCTCGGTCAGCATGCCGTAGGCCGCCTCGCGCACGAGCGCGTGCCGGAACGCGATCTCCCGCTCGCCCTGGAACCTCGACGCCGACCGGGTGACGATCCACTCGAGCCGCTCCAGGCGAGCGAGGTGGCCGTCGATCTCCGCGCCGCCCGCGCCGCCCGCGCCGCCCAGCAGCGCGTCGAGCGCGCCTCGCCAGAAGACGTCCCCGAACACGCTCCCAGCGCGCAGCAGCCGGCGCGCCACGTCGTCCAGCCCCTCGAGCCTGGACCGCACCATGGCCAGCACCGTCTCCGGCGCGTCCCGCATGTCGCCTTCGGCGGTCGCGCGGATCAGCTCCTCCAGGTAAAACGCGTTGCCTTCGGCCTGCGCCACGATGCGCTCCAGCGTCGCGTCGCTCACCCGATCGCCGAGCACCTGCCGCACGAGCCGCGCGCTCGCCTTGGAGGTCAGCGGCTCGAGGCGGATCTCCTGGAGCCCCCGCTCGGCCCACAGCCGGGGGAACTGCTCGTGCACGTCCGGGCGCGCCAGCGAGAGCAGCATCCACGGCTTGTCGCGGACGCGGCGCAGCGCCTCGTCGATGTACTGGACCGTCGGCGTGTCGCTCCAGTGCAGGTCCTCGAGCACGAGGAGCAAGGGGCGCTCGTCGCACGACGCTGCGAGGAAATCCACCCAGGCCCGCTGCATCTGGTCGCCGAGGAGCCGGACGTCGCCGCGCGCGGCGCGCAGCTGGAGGCTCTCCTCGTCGGGGAACGGGGTGTTCAGGAGCTCTCCGAGGAACTCCGACACGCGCTGCGCGTCGGCCCCGCCGAAGTACCTGCCGACGTGGGCGCGGAGCTTGTCCCGGCGCGCCTCGAGCGGCTCCCCGTCCTGAATGCCGCCGCACGCCTGCCGCAGCGCCTGACCGAGCAGGCCGAGCGCGGCGCCCGCGCGCAGCGGGTCTCCTCGGCCGACCCACAACGCGAACGAGGGCTCGCGCTGGCGGGCGCGGAGCAGCATCTCGTAGGCGATGCGCGACTTGCCCATGCCCGCCGGCCCGGTCACGAGCACCGCGCGCGCCCTCGACTCCTCGATGCACTGGGCGCGGAGCGCCTCGAGCGCCGCGATCACCCAGTCGCGCCCGACGCACGCGGTCGGCCTGCCGAGCAGCGTCCGCGCGCCCTTCGCGAGCGCCTGCTCGCCGTGGAGCCACAGGCCCGCCTCGGTCTCGACCACATCGAAGCGGGCGTCGAGCAGCCCCGCCGTCACCTCGTCGATCGCGATCGGCCGCGCTTGCCCCGCGTCCTGCGCGGGCTGCGCCAGCGTCCGCGCCACCCGGTCCATGAGGTTGCTGGCGGGCAGCCTCCCCGAGAGCTCGGCGGTGCCCGTCGCGAGGGCGATCGGCCGGTCGCCGGCGTGCTTGCGCAGCGAGAGCGCGCAGCGGGCCGCTCGCACCGCCTGATCCGTGGCCAGGCCCGTCCCCGTGAACGTGACCAGGATCGAGCTGTCCAGAAGGAGGTCGAGCTGACACCCGAGCCCGGCGACCTCCCGGGTCACCTCGTCCGAGGCCGAGGCGATCTCGGTCTCCGCGTCCGGCCTCCCCGCGCCGCTGGCCGCGCCCGGCTCGGGGGCCATCAGCAGCACGCACTGCACCCGCCGCTCCCTGTGGGTCAGCGACAGCGGCGACGACGGCGCCGAGCTCGCCGGCGCCGCCGCCATGGAGAGCGTCGCGCCCAGGCCGACCGCCTCGAGCGCCGCGGCCACCGCCGCGCCGTCGCGCGGGCGCTCCGCCGGGTTCTTGGCGAGCATCCGGGCGCAGAGCGCGTCGAGGTACGGCGGCACCTCCGCGCGCAGCTCGCTCGCCCGCGGGACGTCCTCCAGCACGATCTTCAGCAGCGTCGCCATGAAGCTGTCGCCCCGGAACGCCTGCACGCCGGTGAGGCACTCGAACAGCACGCAGCCGAGCGCGAACACGTCGGCGCGCGCGTCGATCGCCGTCCTGTTCCGGGCTTGCTCGGGGGCGATGTAGGCGGGGGTCCCCACGATCACCCCCGACTGGGTCATCCGCGTCACCTCGGAGAACCGGGCGATCCCGAAGTCGAGCAGCTTCACCCGCGCGACGTCGCGATCCACGAGGAACAGGTTGGAGGGCTTGAGATCGCGATGGACGATCCTCCGCGCGTGCACGACCGCGAGCGCCTCGGCGGCGCGCGTCACGAGCGTGACCGCCTCGTCCACGCTGAGATCGCGGCGCGAGAGCCGCGCGCCGAGGTCCTCTCCCTCGAGCCACTCCATGGCGAGGTAGGGCGCGCCCTCCGCCGTCCACCCGTGCGCCACATAGCGGCAGATGCCCGGGTGATCGAGCTCGGCGAGCAGCGCGGCCTCGCGCATCAGGCGCTCGGCGTTCCGCGGGTCGAGCTGGTAGAGCACCTTGACGGCGACGGTCCCGCCGGACGCCCGATCGCGCGCCTGGTAGACCTCCCCCATTCCACCGGCGCCTCCGAGCTTTTCGAGCTCGAATCGCCCGGCGATCACCTCTCCCCCGCGCATAGCGGCGAAGTATCGCCCGGTTCGAGGCGCGTTTGCACCGGGGAGCACGCGACCGGCGCGGCCTCCAGGCGGCGACGAGGTCGCCGGGGGGCCGACCTGCCGCGGCCCCGTACCCTTCGCCCCCGCGCGCCCTTCGCCCCCGCCTGGGCGCCGCCCGGGCGTCAGCCCGAGAAGCCCGCGAGCGCCTCCACGAGCCGATCGAGGTCCGCGCGGCTATGCCGCTCGGTCACCGCGACGAGGAGCTCGTCGCGCCGCCGGGCGTCGATGCGGCCGAGATCGAGCCCCGCGATGATGCCCTGCTCGGCCAGCGCCCGCGTGAGCTTCCCGGCGTCGCCGCCGCGGACCCTCACGACGAACTCGTGGAACGTCGGCGCCGCGAGCGGCAGCGCGTACCCGTCGAGCCGCGCGATCTCCCGCTTGAGGTGCTCCGCCTTCGCGAGGCACTGCCGCGCCGCCTCGACGAAGCCGCGCTTGCCGAGCATGCACATCCGCATCGTGACCGCCGTCGCGCACAGGCCGCTGTTCGTGCAGATGTTGCTCGTCGCCCGCTCCCTCCGGATGTGCTGCTCGCGCGTGGCGAGCGTCAGCACGTACCCCCGGGTCCCGTGCTTGTCGACCGTCTCGCCGACCAGCCTGCCGGGCACCTGCTGGAGGTACTTGCGGTCGTTCCTGCACGCGAACAGCCCGACGTTCGGCCCGCCGTACTGCGGCGGCAGCCCGAGCGGCTGGCCCTCCGCCACGGCGATGTCGGCGCCGAGCGCGCCCGGCGACTCGAGCAGCGCGAGCGCGTACGGGTCGAGCGTGACCGTGATCAGCAGCGCGCCCTTCTGGTGGCACGCCTCGGCCACCCTCCGGATGTCGCCCACGACGCCGAAGAAGTTCGGATAGCCGACCACCACGCACGCGGTCGTCTCGTCGATCGCCCGCGTCAGCGCCTCGACGTCCGCCGTGCCGTCGCGGCCGACGTCGACGCGGGCGAGCGACGCCTTGCCGCTGCCGATGCCGTGCACGTACGTCTCGACCGTGCCGACGTAGTCGGGGTGCACGCCCTCGGACAGCACCGTGCGCTCGCGCCCCGTGAGCCTGCGGGCCATCAGCACGGCCTCGGCGAGCGCGCTGGCGCCGTCGTACATCGACGCGTTGGCGACCGGCAGCCCGAGGATCTCGCTCACGATCGTCTGGAACTCGAAGATCACCTGGAGCGTGCCCTGGGAGACCTCGGGCTGGTACGGCGTGTAGGCGGTGTAGAACTCGCTCCGGAGCAGCAGCTGATCGGCGGCCGGCGGGAAGTGGTGCTCGTAGGCGCCGGCCCCCAGGAACGAGAGCATGCGCCCGGCGCGGTTCTTCTGCGCGAGCTCCTCGAGGTGCCGCATGAGCGAGGCCTCGTCGAGGGGCGGATCCATCGAGAGCGGGCGCGTGAGGCGCGCCTCCTTCGGGATCGCGCTGTAGAGCTCCTCGAGCGACGACAGGCCGACGGCCTGCAGCATCTCGCTGATTTCCTCGGGCGTGTGGGGCAGGTAACGCATGGTGTTGTGCAGCGGGCAGGGTGATGCGGGGGGCGCGGCGCTCAGTGCGCCGCGGACTTCAGCAGCTCGGCGTAGGCGGCGGGGTCCATGAGCGCGCCGAGCTCGCCCTGGTCCGAGGGCGCGACCTCGATCATCCACGCCTTGCCGTAGCAGTCATCGTTGACGAGCTCGGGGCGGCTCTCGAGCTCGCCGTTCACGCGCACGATCTTGCCGCTCACCGGCGCGAACAGGTCGCTCAGCGTCTTGACGCTCTCGATGGTGCCGAACGCCTTGCCCGCGGCGATCGTGTCGCCGGGCTTCACGTCGAGGTTGACCAGCGTGATGTCGCCGAGCTGATCGACCGCGAAGGCGGTGATCCCGACGAAGACGTGGTCGTTCTCCTGCTTGGCCCACTCGTGGTCCTTCGTGTACCGCCGGTCCGTCCGGACATCATCGCTCGCCATGGACTTCTTCTCCCTTTGCCAACCTGGATCTCTGCTCGTCTCGCGGCCGTTCGGTCCGCGCGCCCGCGCGCCCGCGCGTCAGGCCCGCTTGTAGAACGGGGTCTTGACCACGACGGCCTCGACCGAGCGCCCGCGGCAGTCGACCTGGAACGCGGTCCCCACCTTGGCCATCGACGCCGGCAGGTAGCCGAGCCCGATGTTCTTGCCGACGGTCGGCCCGGGGCTGCCGCTCGTGCACACGCCGACCTTCGCGCCGCCTTCGTCGAGCAGCGGGTAACCGTGGCGCGCGATGCCGCGCCCCACCATCTCGAAGCCGATCAGCTTGCGCGCGGGCCCCTCGTCCTTGACGCGCTGGAGCGCGCCGCGCCCGACGAAATCGCCCTTGTCGAGCTTCACCACCCAGCCGAGGCCCGCCTCGATCGGGTTCGTGGTCTCGTCGATGTCGTTGCCGTAGAGCGACAGCCGCGCCTCCAGGCGGAGCGTGTCGCGCGCGCCGAGGCCCGTCGCCTCGATGCCGAGCGGGCCGCCGAGCTCGACCAGCGCGCGCCAGAGCCGCTGCGCGTCGGACGGGGAGCAGAAGATCTCGATGCCGTCCTCGCCGGTGTAGCCGGTGCGGGCCACGGTGCAGCGGACGTTGGCGAGCGTCGCGTCGCGGAAGTGGAACGACGGCAGCTCGCGCAGCGTCGGGCCGTCGCCGCCCGCGAGCGCGACGATGTCGAGCGCCTTCGGCCCCTGGAGCGCCATCATCGCCGTGCGGTCCGAGGCGTCCTCGAAGCTGCAGTGTCCCTGCGCCGCGCTCCGGAAGTGGGCCGCGATCTTGTCGCGGTTCGACGCGTTGCAGACGATGAGCCACTGCCGCGCGTCGATCCGGTAAACGATGAGATCGTCGAGGATCGTGCCGCCCTCGTTGCACGCGCACGTGTAGAGCGCGTGTCCGTCCTCCAGCTTCTTGACGTCGTTCGTGACGAGGTAGTCGACCACCCGTCCGGCGTGCTCGCCGCTCAGGATCATCTCGCCCATGTGCGAGACGTCGAAGAGCCCGGCGGCGGTGCGCACCGCCCGGTGCTCCTCGGTCACGCCTTTGTACTGGACCGGCATTTCCCAGCCGGCGAACGGGACCATGCGGCCGCCGAGCTTGATGTGCTCGTCGTAGAGCGGGGTCCTTCGGAGCGGAGCGGTGGGGAGCGGCTTGGTCGACACGGGCGCGATCTACTTCGAAAGGTCGGGGATGTCGACTGGCGTGGCGGCGTCCCGCGGCGCGCCACGTCGAGGCCGCCGGCGGCGCGCGCTCACTCGAGGCGGGTGGGATCGAGCACCTTGCCGTCCGGCGTGAGCCCGTTGCGACGCCAGCGCTCCTCGACGGAAAGCCCCCGCTCCGGGGGCGGGCGGGTCTCGTCGCGGACGACGAGCTCCGAGACGTGCGCGCGCGAGACGACCTCGACGCGGAGCACCCGCTGCGGCGCGCCCTTCACGGTCGCGCGCGAGAAGATCGTCTTCGCCGGCCCGGTCTCGACGTTGCCGGCGAGCACGCGCGTGCGCACGTAATTGGCCACGCGCTCGGCCGGGATTTCCCCGACCGCGAAGACCGCGTCGGAGAAGCGCGCGCGCACCTTCATGCGCCGCGGGATGGGGAGGCCGAACGCCTGCTCGGCGCCCTCGGCGAGCTCGCCCGGCTGCACCTGGTCGACGGGCGGCCTCGGCGCCGAGGCCTCGCTCGCCGGCGGCGGCGGCGCTGGCGCAGGCGCCTCGCTGCGGCAGGCGGGCGCGGAGGACGCGGCGGACGCGCAGATGACGGCCGCGGCGAGCGCCGCGGCGGCGCGCGACAGGCCGCCGCGCTTCATTCGAGGATGGTCGCCCACGAGTCGATCTTAACGACCTTGCGCGGCGTCGGCAGCGTCGTCGTGCTCGTCCGCGTCTCGCCCCCCTGGGCGTCCTCCTGGCCCGCGGCGCCGGTGTGGAACACGAGCTGGTACTCGGGCGGGGTCGACTGCCGGACGATCGTCTGGGTGCCGAAGTGCGGATCGGTGTACTCCTCCGTCTCCGTGCACGTCGGCTTCTGCATCACGGCGACGCCGAAGACGACCGTCCCCGGCGCCTGATCCTCGAAGGGAGGCGCCATCGGATCGTCGACGAGGCAGCCGCTCCCGCTCGGGTACGCGGCCGGGGTCGCCGCCTGGCCGCGCAGGTAGTTGACGCCCCAGACCGAGCCGAACCCGTCCGCGCACGCGAAGGTCCCGGGCGCCACGGGCGTGAACGTCGCGAAGTACGCGCAGCCGTTGAAGAGGGCGATGGGCCCGGTCACGCGCTTGCCGTTCGTGAGGGGCACGACCCAGTTCTCGGAGATGCGCACGCTCGTCTCGTGCGGCCGCTCGATGATCGACCAGACCCGCGTCTCGACCCCCGGCGTGAACGACTCCTGATCGCCCGTGGAGAACAGGACGACCGTGTTGCCGAGCGGGTCGGTGCTGACGATCGGCGTCGTCTGGATCGGCTGGCTGCTCGCCGCGGTGTCGCTCGCGAACGAGTACGCGTCCCAGGCGAGGGACACGCTCCACTCGTCCGGGTCCGTGCTCGACAGGTTGACGCGCCAGAGCGTCCCGTCGGCGTCCCCGACGTAGATGCGCTCGGCGACCTCGCCGACGCCCGCCGGGAACGGCACGGGGACGCCGGTGATCGGCGAGTCGAAGTCGACCTCCGTGGTCCGAGACGAGAGCCCGGCCGGCGCCTCGGAGGGGAGGCCCCGGAACGTGCGGAGCACCTCGCCGGTGTCGAGCCGGACGATCGTGAGCGAGCGCGCCGGCCCGACGGGGCCGCCGCTGCCCGCGGTGCCCCAGCACCGCACCGAGCTGCGGACGGACAGGCTGCCCGTCGGATGGAAGAGCGGGTTCGTCGTGCCCTTCCGGTTGCACGCGCTCTGGCTGGTGTCGAGCGGGGCGGAGCCGCCGGGCAGGATGGCGACCGCGATCTCGCGGACCTCGCCCTTGTACTCCATCTCGACCATGCCGATCGCCGGCGTCGGGGTCGACGCGCCGAAAAGCCGGTTGTCTTCGTCGTCGGTGGAGAGCTGCCAGAGGAACCGCGGCGCCGCGGGGTTCGTCACGTCGAGCGCGTAGTAGAAGCCGCCGCCCGCGCCGCCGCCGGCGAGCAGCACCGTGCTCCACGACGCGGTCGCCTCGCTGATCTGCGCCGACGTGCGCTCGAAGACGACGTTCTTCACGACGGGCGCGCCGTCGAGCAGGATCGATTGCTGGTTGAACGTATCGAGGAGGCGAGGGAGGACGTAGGGCGGCAGGAAGGACCAGAGCTCGTTGTTCTCGACGCGGTCCACCTTGAGCGGGTCGGCCGCGGTCGCGGCCGTCACCTGGAAGGCGTGGAGCTGCCCGTCGGTCGTGGCGGTGTAGAGCACGAGCGGCCGGTTCGCCTGGGCGGGCTGCTCCGCGAAGAGCCGGTACGACTCGTCGGGGATGTAGTCGCGCGGCGGCCCCACGATGACCGGCGTGGAGTGGTAGATGCTGCCGAGCTCGTTGCCGTCGCGGGAGGGGACGTTCGCGGGCATCGGCTCGCCGGTCTCCCACTCGATGATGCGCTCGGCGCAGGCCTCGGCGGTGGTCGCCTGCAGCCCGCCCGAGCACTGCGCGGGGACGCTGCCCAGGCTCGGATCGAGGCCGAGCGCGCGCGGCGCGCTGGAGAGCGCGTCCGCGAACCCCTGCGCCGCCTCAGGCACGCCGCTGCCGGTCACCGTGCCCGTGTAGTCGCTGAGCCCGTCCTCGGAGGCGGCCGCGGGGCGGATGGTCCGCTGCGACCAGATGCGCTGCTCGTCGACGTCGAGCTCGCCGATCACGCTGAGGAACCTCCGCGGCCGCGCCAGATCGTTGGAGCTCACGTTGGCGGCGAAGTCGTCGCCCTTGCTGGGGTCGATGTCCTCCAGCTGCGTCGTCATCACGCCGTTCACGGACTCGCAGACGTAGCGCTTGCGCTCGAGGTTGCCGCTCCAGAGCGAGCCGTCCGCCGGCGGGCTGAACGACGAGCCGAACTGGTAGGCGACGCCCGCGGCCTCGCTGCCGTTGTTCACGGTCGAGGACGCCGTCGCGAAGACGGGGAGGGTGCGGCTCGTCGAGTTCGCGGAGATGCGCGCGAAGATCTGCGACATGACCGCGGACAGCTCGTTGGCGTCGTCGGGGAAGTAGCCGCGGTCGGTCCCGCCCTCGATGGCGATGCGCGAGAGCGTGCAGCACGCCTTGACCGCGCCGGTGGCGTTGTCGCAGCGCCCGGCGGGCAGGAAATCGGTGCTGGAGATCCTCGCGCAGTCGAAGGTCGGATCGCTGAGCTCCTGCCGCGCCTGGGTGGTGAGCCCGAACCCGACGGCATAGGTCCGCACGCGCCGGTTCGGGTTCACGTGGGTGTTGAGCGAGTGCGCGATGACGTGCGGCTCCTCGTACGGGCAGCCCGTGCCCTCGGGGCCGGGGCCCGGGCCCTGCGCGCAGGTCGGGCGCAGATCGAGGTTCGGCTCGCCGTCGGAGACGAGCACGATCGAGGTCTTGCGGCAGCCGCCGCTGATGTACGGATCGTCGCGCGGCCCGAGCGGCTGGCCCTCCCAGAGGGAGGCCTCGTTGAGGATGTAGTCGCGCGCGTCGGACAGCATCCCGGCGAGCGGCGTGGCGCCGTACGGCCGCGTCGCGAGGAGCGCCTTCTGGATCTTCAGGTTCTTCTCGCGCACGGCGTCGATGGGCGCGTCGAAGGTCGGGAAGGGGATGAGCGGCCCCTCCCAGAGCGGCGCCGCCGGGTTCTTGGCGCCGACCTCCATGTCCGCGACGGCGCAGTCGGGCGGGTTGCCCCGCGCCGGGTAGCCCGCGCCGCTCTGGAACTCGAGGAAGTAGCTCCACATCCCGCGCATGCCGCTCTGGGCGTTGCGCACGCCGCTGACGAGCCCGGTGCGCGCGTCGGGGAGCGTGTCGAACGTCATGAGCGAGAACCGGATCCGGTCCTGGTAGACGTCGAGCAGGCCGTTGGGAGCGTCGTAGGGGAACGTGCAGCCGATGGCCGCATCGTCGTACCTGTGCCCGACCACGTCGTCGTGGGTCGCCCCGGGGGTCGGCGTGCAGCCGTTGGAGAGCAGGCGATGGAACGAGAGGTAGTAGTTCGCGTCGTACGGCGGCTCCCCATCGATGGTGAACTCGTCGATGAACTCGGGCTGCGTGCGGGGCTGCGCGTAGCAGGAGAAGTCCGGGATCGGACCGGTGAGCGACTCGACGAGCTTCGTCCAGCGGCTCTTCTGGGCCTCGGAGGCGGGGGGCGTGAGCGGGTTGCAGTCCGGCTCCCCGCCCGCCACCGTCTTCTCCATCGAGCCCGACGTGTCGACGAGCAGGAGGACGTTCGGCAGCGGCGGCTCGACATCCATGGCCTGCGCGCGCGCGCGGGCGGCGACGAGGCCGACCGTCGCCGCGGAGCCCATCGTGACAAGGACCTTCGTCAGGTTTCGCATCGTGCGCTCCGGTTCGTCACTTCGAGCAGAGGATATCGGCAACGACGGACATGGATTCCTGGCTGCCCGTCGCCGCCATGACCGCGCCGTTCGGCCAGGCGATGAGCCGCGCGTTGATGGTGACCGTGCAGTAATCGGCGCTCACGGCGTTCGGGCCGCCCTGGTCGCTGCCGGCGCGATTGCCTATCGCGGGGTAGATCCTGTCGGAGATCTCCACCTTGGCGGCCCAGTCGATGTCGGCGCGGCCGAGGCTCCCCGGCGAATCGGGCGCGGGCAGCTCCACGAGATCTTCCGCCGCGTCGAGGGCGTGCGGGAAGAACAACCAGCATCGGAAGGGGGGCTCTCCCGGGGGTCTGCGGACCGAGCACCTGTCTGGATCCGCCTCGGGGAAGGTGTCCAGGCCGCCCTTCTGCTCGATCTCGGCGATCACGAGCTGCATCGCGTACTCGGTGAGGTAATGCGTCTGCGTCATCCGGCGCTCATGGCCGGTGGCGATGGTCGACAGCGTGGCGACGTTGACCGCGAACAGGCCGATGGCCGTGAGCATCGTGATGACCAGCACGACGATGAACACGGCGGCGCCCCGCTCGTGGGCGCGCCGGCGGGACCGGGCGATGCTTGCGTTCACCATTTGACGTAGGCCTGGTTCGGGAGCGCGATGTCGGCGTAGAGCGTGCGCATCCGGGCATAGGTGGCCTCGGAGACGATGTCGGGGATCAGGAACCTGAGCCTGCGGCCGTCGGAGCGCTCGGGGTAGCCGACGTCGCGGTCGGGCGCCCGGGTGCGCGTCGAGAGTCGGACCTGGACCGACCGCACGCGCTGCGGGGCGGCGCTCGACTGGTCGTTCGAGGCGGCGATGTTGTACACGGCCGCGTTGTCGGTCGACATGATCGGAAACCGCTGGATGAACGGGTCGGTCACGCTCGGATCGGTGCTCTCCTGCGCGGTGGAGATCCCGAACTTGAGATCGACGGCGTACTCCGCGATGACCTCGAGCGTCTCCGGGATCTCGTTGTCCTCATCGTCGAGCTCGACCCGCACGAGCTCGGTGCGGCCGTCGTCGCCGCTCTGCTCCGGCGAGATGGGCGCCACGAGGGGGGCGTAGGGCGTGTCTTTGCCGACGAGGCTCCGGATGTTGTAGCGGACGCGGTTGACGACGTTCACCCATCCGCCGTCGCCGGTGGCGCCGCCGGGGGTCACGCCGCACCGACCGAGCCCCGAGAGGAGCGGCAGGCCGGGAGACGGCTTGAGGGTGATGGCGATGACGTTGGGCGGATCGCCCTGCACGTTGGTGCCCTGGATGACCCCGTAGAGAACCTGGGTCTGGCCCCGGACCATGACGCGCAGGATGCGGTTCGGCGCGAAGATCTGGGACAGCCCCTGTCCGCTGCCGTTCGCTCGCTGGAGCGTGCGCTGCACGGCGGCGCTGCTCGGATTGAGCTCGACGACCATGGCGCCGGTCGCGTTGCTGATGCTCCTGAACTCGAAGAGCTCGTTGCTGCTCAAGCTCCCACCGATGATGATCGAATCCGGATACAGGTCGTTGGCGACGCTCTGGGCGAGCTCCGCCCCGCCCTCGAACACCGATCCTTGCCGCCGGATCGAGATGCCCGCGAGGCGATTCAGGCCGAGCGGCGCGGGCGGGACCTCGCAGACCTCCGGATCGGCGCGGATGTTGGGCGTCGAGAGGTACGCGGCGCGCTGCAGGTCCGCGGCGAGCCGGTTCAGCCCGACGGTCGCCGCGAGGTGCGAGGCGGACGCCCTCGCCTCGTTCTGGAAGAAGCGCGTCGCGTTCTTCGAGAGCAGGAATGCGGCCAGCGACACGACGAGGCCGGCGGCCATCGCCACGAGCAGCTCCACCAGCGTGAAGCCTCGCTGTCCTGAGGCGCGCGCCCGCGCGGGGGAGATGCGGCGGTCCGTCGTCATCGTAGGTCCTCGCTCGTGTTCCGGAGGACGCCGGTCGTCAGGTAGACCGCGCCGAACCGGTCCGGGTGCTGGTCCACGAGGATCGGGTCGACCGTGCAGTCGATCGGGTTCCCGTTGCGCTCCCAGATGACGCGGATCTCGGCGCGGATGAGGCTCTCCCAGAGCCGCGTCCCCGACACGGGGTCGGTGAACTGGCGGAAGCGAACGTGCGTGCAGAACGCGGGCTCCGACGTGTCGCCCAGGTGGATGTCGGTCCCGAACACGTCGGCGCTCGGCGCCCCGAGCGCGTCGACCTGCGTGGGCGTCACCTTCACCGGGAACGGGCTGGTGGTCGCGAGCCTGATCCACTGGGTGTCGCCGTCGAGGTCGGGGACCCGCCGGGGCTCGTTCCACTGGAGCGCGTCCACCCGCAGCCGCTCCGCCCAGGTCATGGCGATGTTGTTGGCGACCGCGATGTTGCGCGCGTTCGTGTTGCTGATGAGCGTGGCCTTCTGCAGCGCGAGCACCCCGGTGGCGCCGATGGCGAGCACGCCGAGCGCCGCCATGACCTCGATGAGCGTGTAGCCGGAGCGCCCCGCTCGCCTCACCCGCGCCGCGCTCACAGGCCGAGCCTCGCGACGCCGTTCGGCGGGACGAAGACCGAGCGCAGGAGGCCGGTCCTCGTGTTGGTCACGTTCACCCGGATCGCGCCGAGCAGCGGCACGAAGTCCCCGGAGGCCGCGTAGCGCACGTACGTCCGACCCCTCGGCGTGAAGCAGATGTCGGCGTTCGCGCGCACGGCGCCGTCGGGGGCGGTCGGATCGCGGAGCTCCACGGCGGCCAGCGCGACGCCCGCCGTTTGCAGCGTCGTGACGGGGTCGGTCAGGGCGGGGCTCGTCCAGTCGGCGATGCTGCGGCAGCTCGTCGAGATGAGCGAGCCGGCGCCGATGTCCTGGGCCCGCGCCTGCCGCACGTCGAACTGCCCCGTCGCGGCCGTCCACCGCACGAGCACCGCCGCCCCGCGCCCCAGCGCCTGGTAGCGCGCGAGCCGGTACAGGCCGCTGATCTCCATCGCGGCGCGGTTCACGCGGCGATCGCGCATGCCGTTCACGAAGCTCGGCGACGCGGCGGCCGCCAGGATGCCGATGAGGACGACCACCGCGAGCAGCTCCGGCAGGGTGAAGCCGCGCCCGTTGCGTCGTCGCCGCGCGCGCTCTCGCGGCGACGACGCCCGCGGTCGATCGGGATCTCGAAGAGGAGGTCGCGAACAGGGGAAGGGACGCACCAGATGGCCGGCAAAGGCAAGCCGCATGCCCTCGGCGGTGCGCGCTAAACCATGGATTTGCATGATGAATCTCTCAAAGCGGTCCGGGACGGGCGCTAACGATTGCGGCGCTATGAAAAAAGGTGCAAGGCGATCGGGCCATGCGATTCCCGCCGGAAAGGTGTTCATCGAGAGTCCCGTCTGCCCACAGCGCGCCTGTTGCGTGCGGCGAGAGGCCCCGGCGCGGAAGCGCCGGGCGCTGTGCGCTGCTCGCGGGCGCGCTCGCGGCCGCGCTGTCCGCGGGCTGCAGCAAGAAGGAGGAGCCCATGGGCGCGCCGCCGCCGCCGCCGCCGGCCGCGAAGCCGGCCGCGTGCGCGGAGGGCGGCGGGACGATCAGCGACGCGGCGAGCGCGCCGTTCTTCCCGCGCATGACGGGCGGGTTCTGCCTCGACCCGAACGGCGCCGAGAAGACGTTCGGCGAATCGGCGCCCCTGCCGCTCGACAGCATCTGCGACATGTTCGACGGGGAGTGCGAGATCTACAAGGGATTCGGGGTGCGGCGGGTGGTCGAGGCGCGCTACGTGAGCGGCGCCGGCGGCTCGGCGACGGTCGACGTGCACCTCTCGAAGTTCGGGTCCACCGAGGGCGCCTACGGGATGTTCACGAAGCGCACCGTGGGCGACGGCGACCCCTCCGACGAGGCGACGCCGCGCCAGATCGACGGCGGCGGCGCGGCCGCGATGGGGGTCGGGAACGCGTACCTCTGGCGCGGGCAGTACCTCGCCGAGATCACGTACAACGACGAGGCGCTGGCCGAGGCGGCGCTCAAGTCGTCGAGCGAGAAGGTCCTGCCGGGGCTCGTGAAGGAGATGGGCGCGAAGCTGCCCGGCGAGCCGTCGCTGCCGCCGGCGGCGGCGGCGCTCCCCAAGGACAACATGATCCCGCTCGGGGTCCGCTACGAGACCAAGGACGTGCTCGGGGTCGACGGCGCGGGGCCCGGCGCGTTCGGCTACTACAAGGAGGTCGACAAGCGCTACCGGGTGGCCGCGATCGTGCGCGCCGACGTCGATCAGGCCAAGGACGTGCTGTCGACGCTGGCGAAGCTGCCGGGCGCCGTCCGGGAGAAGGGCATCGGCGACGGCTCGGTGCGCCTCATGCACAAGGAGGGCGAGAGCCCCGCCACCGAGTGGATCTTCGCCCGCGCCGACAAGACCGTCTACGGGGTCGGCGACGAGGCCCGCGTGCTCCGTAGCGGCATGACGGCCGACGAGCACGCGAAGCTGACGCTGACCAAGGAAGAGAAGTCGGCGAGGCTGAAGAAGATCGTCACCGCGCCGGCGCGCTGAGCGCGCGGGCGAACGGGTCGCTCACGGCGCTGCGGCGCCCGGGCCTGCGGCCGCCCGGGCCTGCGGCCGCCCGGGCCTGCGGCGCCCGGGCCTGCGGCGCTGCGGCGCCGCGGGCCGGGGGCACCGCGCGCTCACTGCGTGCGGAGGATGACGTGGAAGCCGAACGGCGTCTCGACGAGGTCGCTCACCTCGCCGACCTTGATCTTCTCGAGGCCCGCCTGAAACTCCGGGACCATCGCGCCCTTCGGGAACTTGCCGAGGTCGCCGCCGCGCCGGTCCGCGCCCGGCTCGTCCGAGTACTCCTTCACGATGTCCGCGAACTTGCTCGGGTCGGCCTTGGCCTTCGTCATGGCCTCGGTCGCGCGGGCCTTCGCCTCCTCCTTCGTGCGCGTGACCGTCGCGGGCGCGCGCCGGCTCCCCTGGTACATGACGAGCAGGTGCTTCGCGCCGAACATCTCCCGGGGCGGCTGCGCCGACTGCGCCGGACGCGGCGTCGGGGCGGGCGCGGGAGGCGCGGCGGCGGCCGTGTGCGCGTGATCGTCCGGCTCCGGGGCGACAGGGGCGGCGAGGCGAGCGAGCGGCGTCTTGTTGAACATGCCGAAGAAGCCGAGGAGCCCGATCAGCACGAGCGCGCTGAGCACCGCGTGCGGCGCCCACCAGTACGGATCTTCCGGATCGGCGCCGTCGTCGTCCGCGTCATCGTCGTCGTCGTCGTGCGCGTGGCCGCGGCCGCGGACCGCGGTGGCCTTCGCCTCTTCCTCCTCCCCGTCGTCGTTGCCTTCGTCGGTCGACTCGTCCTCGTCGAGGTCCTCGTCGTCCTTGGCCCTGTCCTTCTCGGTCGTCTTGCTCATATCGCTTCCCTGATCCGGGGCTCGGCCTTAGCACGCGGCCGCGCCGGCCGTCAGCCGATCTCCGCCCACGCGCTCGTGAGCACGGGATCGGGGCGCTCTTTGACCGAGGTCACCAGCGCGACCTTGCCGCCCTCGAGCATGTAGCCCCGCGTGATGAGGGTGTCGCCGGGCCAGACCGGCTTGCGGAACTGCGCGCCGTAGGCCCGCAGCCGGCTCGCGTCGCCGCCCGCGGCCTTCTGGATGATCGCGCGCGCCGCGAAGCCGTACGTGCAGAGGCCATGCAGGATGGGGCCCTGCGCGAAGGCCGCCTTCGCCGCGACCTCCGGGTCGGCGTGGAGCGGGTTCTCGTCGCCCGAGAGCCGGTACAGGAGCGCCTGCTCGGGCGCGGTCGCCTGCTCGACCACCCAGTCGGGCTCGCGGTCCTTCGGCACCGAGGCCGCAGGCTCGCTCTGCGGCGGGCGCGGCCCGCCGAAGCCGCCGACGCCGCGCACGATGATCGACCACACCGTGTCGAAGAGCGGCTCGTCGTCGAGGGTCGTCTTCGTCTCGACGATCACCTGCGCGAACTTCTTGAGGTCGTAGATGCCGGACACGGTGGCGGTCGTGAACAGCGTCCCGCTCGTCGGGAGCGGCCGGTGCACGCGGAGCGTCTGGCCGCCGTGGACGATGAGCGGCAGCTCGGCCCCGGCCGCCTCGAGCGCCGCGAACACGGCGTCCTGCGAGGGGATGACGCCGAACGTGGGGTACACCTTCATGCCGCCGGGCACGCCCTCGTAGAGGTACTCGAGCTCGTCGCGCCGGGCGCCGATGCCGAGCGCGTAGGTGGCGAGGGTCTTCCAGTTGAAGGTGAAGGCGCTGGGCTTGGTCGTGTGGCCGACCGTCGAGAGATTCAGCGGCATCGGGGGCTCCTCGCAGGATGGAAACGGTCGAGGAGGCGTACAGACCTGGCGATGTCGCGTCAACTGCCGCCCGCCGCGCGAACACCGTGGGCGCGTGCGCCGGCTCCACCCCGCGCACGGCGCGGCGCGCACGCGCGCCGTGGCCATCCCGCGCGCGAGATCAGAGCGCCACGCGGTAGGCGATGAGCACGCCGATGTTGAACATGTCGACGCGCTCGGAGAGCGACGCACGATCGCCGGTCGGCGAGATCTTGCGCTGCTCCGGGAGGAACCAGCTCGAGTAGCGGAGGTGGCTCCCGACGCTCCAGTTCTCGGCGAACGCCCAGTCTCCGCCGATCGCGAGCCCCGCGGCGACCCCTTCGGTGCCGATCGTCGCCGCCCTGGGACCGACGTACGCCGTGTCCGAGTACGGGTTGCGATCGGCCTCGACCGACCACGAGTCGTTGACGACGACGCCGCCGACGGTCGCGCCGACCCACCACTCCGTCTTGGGCGTGCGGAGGGCGTAGTAGCGGAACACCCCGTCGAGCATGAAGTAGCGGCGCGAGTGATCGCGCTCGAGGCTGCTGGCCCCGTGCGCGGCGTCGGTGCTCAGCGACGCCGCCCAGAAGATGCCCGCGCCGAAGCCGATGTCGCCCCAGCGGTAGAGGTTGTGGATGCCGAAGGAGACGCTCGTCTCGCCCTGCTCGCACGCCTCCGGGGCCAGGACGGGGCAGACGTCGGCGCCGGGGAGCGTCATCACGCCGCCGCTCATCTCGACCATGGTGTAGGGGCGATCCCGCTCGCGCGCGGCGGCGGCGCGGCGGGCCGCCCTGCTCTCGTCGGCGCGGCCGGGGGCCGCGAAGAGGAGCAAGGCGAGCGCGGCGGCGCCGGCTGCGCCCGCGGCGCGGCGCTTCGATCGGGCGCTGTCTCGGCGCGGCGGCGCTGCTCGGTCGCCCTCCCCAGCGCGGACGTTGGTGGGCGCGCGCGACGTCGGGTACCAGCCGCCTTGATTCACCTTCGTCGAATTATAGCCACGGACCGGTGGACGAGGGGAGCGGCGAGGAGCCCTCCGTGGGCAGCGGGGGCGGCGACGGCGGCAGGACCGGCGCGTCGCTGGCCGGCGGCGGGGCGGCGCCGGTCTTCGCGGGCGCGGCTGCGCCTCCCGACGCTGGCGGCGGGGCCGGCGCGCCGCGGGGACCCGGCGCCGGCGGCTGGCCGGGGGTCGAGCCGCGATGGCCGTCCGGCGCCGGACGGCGCGGGGGCGGCCGGCGATCCGGGCCGGCGTTCCGGAGCCCGCTGCTCTGCGGGGAGACCTGCGGCGGCGGCTCTTCGGGGGGGTCTTTCGGCGGGGCCGAGAGCTCGGCGACGAGGTGCTGGGCCGTGGTGAGCTCCGGGTGCAGCTCGATCGCGAGCGTCGCCAGCCGGATGGCGCCGGACCTGTCGCCGGCGTACTTCCGCCCGAGGGCGTCGGCGACGATGCGCTCGGCGGACTCGCGCCGGAGCGCGACCAGCCGCGCGTCCCTGGGCCACCGCGCGAGCGCCTGCGCGATGATGTCCTTCACGTTCTCGCCGGGCGGCGTGTCCCACGCGTGCCTGCCCATGCAGTCGCGCGCGCGGTCGATGTGCCCTTCCAGCGAGTCTCGCGCGGTCTTTCCCCCGAAGGCGCCGAGGTGCCGCCCGCCGAGGAACGCGACGAGCCCCACCGCGCCGGCGCACGCGAGGAGCGCGGTGGCGCGGGCGATCACCGCGCGGCGGGGGAGCTGCGGCGGCGCGGACGCGACGCCCTGCATGGTCGAGGGGGCGGGCGCGGAGTCGCGCGCGGGGTCGATGCCGAGGCCGACCGCCGTCCGCGCGGGCTCGTCCGGCGCGCCGCTGAAGTCCGCGCTGCTGAAGGAGGAGCGCTCGACGCCGCTCGCTCGGGGCGACGAGGAGCGCTCCGCGTCGCTCGCGGAGGAGCGCTCGACGCCGCTCGCTCGGGGCGACGAGGAGCGGTCGCCGCCGCTCGAGGAGTACCGCTCGACGCCGCTCGAGGAGTACCGCTCGACGCCGCTCGCTCGGGGCGACGAGGTGCGCTCCTCGTCGCTCGCAGAGGAGCGATCGTCCTCGTGGCGAGGCGACGCGGGGCCTCCGTAGAGCGCCGCCTCGCTCGCCGGGAGGAGCGGATCGAGGTCGCTGACGCGGGCGCTCTCCAGCGTGGGCGCGGCGATGCCTCCGATCTTCGCGGCGAGCGCGGGGGAGAGGTCGAGCGACTTGGTGCGCGACTTCGACGCCAGCTTCATGACCGCGCTGGCGCGCAGGAGCCCGGGCTGGGCGGCGATCTCGTCGGGGTCGAGGCCGCTCGCGCGCACGGCGAGGGCGAGGTCGCGGCCGAGGGCGCGCGCGTCCGGGGCGCGGTCCGAGGGCTTCTTGGCGAGGTTCTGCATCACGACCTGCGCGATCGGCGCGGGCACGTAGCTCGAGCGCGCGACGCTGCGCAGGTCGGCCGGCGGGGCGTGGGTGTGCTGGACGAGCAGCGCGACGGGCGAGTCGCCCTCGAACGGCGCGCGGCCGGCGAGGCACTGGTAGAGCATCGTCGCGATCGAGTAGACATCCGCGGGCGGGCCGACCCGCTGCCCCTCGGCGCCTTCGGGCGAGATGTACTTGGCCGTGCCGAAGATGAGCCCGGCCTGGGTGGTCATCGCCTTGTCGGCCCAGTCGAGGCGGGCGATGCCGAAGTCGAGCACCTTCACGTAGTCCGGGTCCTCGCCGCGGCGGACGAGCATGATGTTCTCGGGCTTGAGATCGCGGTGGACGATGCCCTGCGCGTGCGCCTCGCCGACGGCGTCGCACACCTGGAGGATGATGTGGAGCGCCCTCGGGAGCGGGAGCGCCTCGCTCTCGCCCGCCGTGCCGGCGGCGGCGAGCGCCGAGAGCAGCGAGATGCCGTCGAGGTGCTCCATGACGAGGTAGAGCTCGCCGCCGATCCGGGCGTCGGCCGTGGCGGGGATGCTCCCGGTCATGAGCACCTGGACGACGTTCGGGTGGACGAGCCGGCTCGCGATCTTGGCCTCGCGGTGGAAGCGGCTCACGAGCTCGGCGTTGCTGCTGAGCTCGCGGTGGAGGACCTTCACGGCCACGTCGCGCTCGATCCCTGCCTGGAAGGCGCGGTAGACGCGGCCCATCGAGCCGATGCCGATGAGGTGGCGGACCTGGATCTGCCCGCCGAGGGTGAGGCCGACGTACGGATCGCGCTCGGCGGCGCCGAACGAGGCGCTCTTGCGCGAGCTCGCGAGCGGGGTGCCGTCGCGCGGGCAATAGAGCACGCCCGCGTCGTAGCGCTCACCGCACGAGGGGCAGCTCTTCGCGGGGGACGGCTTCATCGACCGCGCTGATCCTAGCACCGCTCCCGCGATAAATTCTCGGAGGGAGCGGCGTTTCGGCGCGTCGCGCCGCCGGGGGACGCTCGGACGTGGACCGACCGGCGCCTTGCGACTACGGTCGCGGCGTGAGCGGTTCCAAGGCGGGCGCGGCAAGGGCGCGCGGCGGCAAAGGGCGCGGCAACGCGGGCGCCGCTCCTGCGCCCGCCGCCGGCCAGGGCGCCGCCGCTACCTCGCGCGCCGCCTCGCCCGCCCGGGAGGCGGCCTCGGCTCGGGAGGCGGCCTCGCGGGCCGAGGCCGCCTCCCGGGCCGAGGCGGCGGACGCGGGGCCGCGGGAGGGCGAGTACGTCGTCACGCTTCCCACGTTCGAGGGTCCGCTCGACCTGCTGCTGCACCTCATCCAGCAGCACGAGCTCGACATCCTCGACATCCCCGTGGGCTTCGTCACGGAAAAGTACCTCGAGTACCTGAAGCTCATGCGCTCGCTGTCGATCGATCTTGCGAGCGAGTACCTCGTGATGGCGGCGACGCTGGCGCACATCAAGTCGAAGATGCTGCTGCCGAGCGTCCCTGCGGGGCAGGACGACGACGGGATGCCGGGCGAGGAGGAGGATCCGCGTGCCGAGCTCGTCCGGCGGCTCCTGGAGTACCAGAAGTACAAGATGGCCGCGGGCGAGCTGGCCGAGCGCGGCACGCTGGGGCGGGACGTGTTCACGCGCGGCATGAGCGAGAGCGAGGTGCCCAAGGGCCCCGCTCCGTTCGCGTCGATGCCCATCTTCGGCCTGCTGGACGCCTTCGAGCGGGTGCTGAAGCGGACGAATGTCCAGATTGATCACGAGGTCGTCTTCGATCGCATCAGCATCACGGATCGCATCGTGGAGCTCACGGAGAAGCTCTCGGCGCGGCGGTCGATGCGCTTCGAGGATCTGCTGCTCGACAGCGTCTCGAAGGGGGGCGTCATTCCCCGCTTCGAGGTCGTCATCACGTTTCTGGCCGTGCTCGAGATGTGCAAGCTGAGGCTGATCCGGGTCCACCAGACGGATCCGCTGGCGCCGATCCACATCCAGCTCTCGGTGCCGGACGGCACGCCTCCGCCGGATTTCGAGGTCGACGAGGGGGCGCCGGCGGCGGCGCGGGTCGAGGCGGCGGGGGGCGAAGAGGCGGGCGCGCCGCCTGCTGCCGGCGAGGGTGGGGGAGCGGAGGCCGCGAGCGTGGGTGGCGGCGAGCTCGCGGAGCCGGAGCTCGTCGAGGCGGCGGAGTTGGGGCTCGTCGAGGCGGCGGAGCCGGAGCTGGTCGAGGCGGCGGAGCCGGAGCTGGTCGAGGCGGCGGAGCCGGAGCTGGTCGAGGCGGCGGAGCCGGAGCTGGTCGAGGCGGCGGGAACGGAGGTCCCGGAGGCTGCGGAAACGCTGAGAGGCGAATCGGCGAGCCCGAAGCCGCTCGAGTCCACGGAGGACGTGGAGGACAGGAGCGTCGAGGCGGAGGAGCCTGAGCCGGCGGAGACTGCGGAGGCGCCGAGCGAAGAGCCGGCGTGGCCGGAGCTGGTCGAGCCCGTGGAGGACAGGAGCGTCGAGGCGGAGGCGCCTGAGCCGGCGGAGACTGCGGAGGCGCTTGAGCCGGCGGAGACTGCGGAGGCGCCTGAGCTTGCGGAGGCTGCGGAGGCACCGAGCGAAGAGTTGGCGTGGCCGGATCTGGCCGCACCCTTGGAGGACAAGAGCGTCGAGGTGGAGGCGCCCGAGCTTGCGGAGGCTTCGGAGGCGCCCGAGCTTGCAGAGGCGCCTGAGCTTGCGGAGGCTTCGGAGGCGCCCGAGCTTGCGGAGGCTTCGGAGGCGCCCGAGCTTGCAGAGGCGCCTGAGCTTGCGGAGGCTTCGGAGGCGCCCGAGCTTGCAGAGGCGCCTGAGCTTGCGGAGGCTTCGGAGGCGCCCGAGCTTGCAGAGGCGCCCGAGCTTGCGGAGGCTTCGGAGGCGCCCGAGCTTGCGGAGGCTTCGGAGGCGCCCGAGCTTGCGGAGGCGCCGAGCGAGGAGCCGGCATGGCCGGAGGTTGCCGAGCCCGTGCAGGCCATGAGCGTCGAGGAGCGGGCTGCGGAGGCGCCGAGCGAGGAGCCGGCGTGGCCGGAGGTTGCCGAGCCCGTGCAGGCCATGAGCGTCGAGGCGGAGGCGCCTGGGCCTGCGGACGCTGCGGAGGCGCCGAGCCACGAGCCGGCGTGGCTGGAGCTGACCGAGCCAGCCGAGCCATCGCGCGGCGAACCTGCAGGGCCGGAGCGCGCCGAGCCGGCGGAGGAGACGAGCCGCGCGCACGACGTTGTGGGGGGCGAGCCAGCGGCGGAACCAGACGCCGGTCCCGCCCCGGAGCAGACGGAGCGCGATGCGGCCGCGGATCCGAGCGACCTGCCGGCCTCGGAGGAGGCCGCGACACCGCCGGAAGAGGCTGCGCCGGCGGAAGAGGTGGATGAGGTAGACGCAGGGAGTGGCCGTGACGGTGGCTGATGCCGCGGCGAAGCGGCGGCGCGTGGCGAAGACGACAGGACAGAGCGCGCCGGCGCAGCTGAGGGCGGCGGCGCATGCGTGGTTCGGCGGAGCGAAGCGGTCGCGAGGAGCAAAGAAGGAGCCGCGCGCGCCAAAGACGCCGGGGCAGGGCGCACCGGCGAAGGCGAACGCGCAGGGCACGCCGGCGCGGTTGAGGGCGGCGGCGCACGCATGGCTCGGCGGAGCGAAGCGGCCGCGAGGAGCAAAGAAGGAGCCGCGCGCGCCGAGGACGCCGGGGCAGGGCGCGCCGGCGAAGGCGAACGCGCAGGGCACGCCGGCGCGGCTGAGGGCGGCGGCGTACGCGTGGCTCGGCGGAGCGAAGCGGCCGAGGGGGGCGAAGAAGGAGCCGCGCGCGCCGAAGACGTCGGAGGGCGCGCCGAAGACGTCGGCGCAGGCCGCGTCGGCGCGGGCGAGCACGCGGGGCACGCCGGCGCGGCTGAGGGCGGCGGCGTACGCGTGGCTCGGCGGAGCGAAGCGAGCGCGCGGCGCGAAGAAAGAGCCGCGCGCCCCCAGGGCGACGCGGCAGGATCCGCTCGCTCGCTTCCGTGCGGGCGCCTGGTCCCAGCTCGGCGATCCTGCGCGTCGCGCCGATGCTCCCGTCCGGAGCGCGACCTCGGGGCCCGCGCAGGTGCCCGGGCTCTCTGCGGTCGCGCGCAAGCATCTGAAGGGCGTGCTGGAGGCGCTCATCTTCGTGGCGGAGCGACCGGTGCCGGCCCGCGAGCTCGCGCGTTCGGCGAACGCGGAGCACCGCGTCGTGCGCGAGCTTTTGGCCGAGCTCGTCGCGGAGTACGACGGGCGGGGGTTCCGGCTGGACGAGGTCGCCGGAGGGTACGTCTTCCGGACGAGCCCCGCATTCGCGCCATTCGTTCGCGAGGTGACCGATCAGAAGCCGGTCAAGATGTCTCGTGCCCAGACCGAGACGCTCGCGATCGTGGCCTACCGGCAGCCGATCACGCGGCCTGAGATCGACGAGATCCGCGGCGTCGATTCCGGCGCGGCGCTCAAGTCGCTCCTGGAGCGAGACCTCGTGAGGATCCTGGGCAAGAAGGACGAGCCCGGGCGCCCGATGCTGTACGGCACGACGGCGCAGTTCCTCGAGTTCTTCGGCCTGAAGGCGCTCGGCGAGCTGCCGACCCTGCGCGAGTTCACCGAGCTGACCGAGGAGTCGCGACGCGCCTACGAGCGCGAGCTCGGCGAAGAGCCGCCGGAGACGGCGGTGGCGACTGCGGGACAGGAGAGCTTCGCCGGTGCGGAGGGATCAATCCGGACGACGGTCGCCGCCGCGGCCGAAGATCTACCGGAAGACGTCGGCGCGTCGCCTACTGCGCCGCGGGAGGGAGATGTTGCGATGGAAGCCATGGAAGACCACGTGCGTGAGGGGAGCTCGGTCGTTGGGGAGGATGCTGGGGCTGTCGAGAAGGCCGCCGTCCGGCGCGACAACCCTGCCGAGGAGGATGCGTTGCGCGACGAAGAGGACGAGGACGAAGGCGAAGAGGGCGAGGACGAAGAGGACGAGGACGAAGAGGACGAGGACGAAGAGGACGAGGACGAAGAGGACGAGGACGAAGAGGACGAGGACGACGAGGGCGAGGACGAAGGCGAAGAGGGCGAGGACGAGGACGAAGAGGGCGAAGACGAGGACGACGAAGAGGACGAGGACGAAGAGGACGAGGACGACGAGGGCGAGGACGAAGACGAAGAGGGCGAGGACGAAGAAGACGATGATGAAGAAGACGATGACGAGGACGACGAGGACGACGCCGACGACGACGACGAGTGAATCGTCATCTCCTCCTGGCCCTCACGCCCTTCGGCCCGTCGTTCACGGCGGTGGGGCGTCCGTCGGATCCGGGTAGGTTTCGGCCAGCTTCATCGCTGCGCTCCTCAGCTCGGGGTGGGCGAGGAGCTTGCGGAAGAGCCGCCAGAGCTCGGGGTCAGAGAGCAGCTGGAGCGGCGAGGCGGTCGCCTGCTTCTTCTTCTTGCGGGGGATCGCCTCCGGACCTCTGCGCCGCAGCTCCTCCATCATTCCGACGAAGCGCTTGGTCGGGAACAGGTCGCCGTGCTCCCAGGCGAGCACCGTCTCCTGCTCGATGCCCAGCGCTCCGGCGAGCTCGCGGGCCGTGCACCCAAGCTCCTGCCGGAGCTTCTTGATGTCCTCGGGGGCCATGCGAGGCGAGGGTAGCGGCCTCGAAAAAAAAAGCGACGTCGAGCAACCGGCGGCGAGCTCCTGCCGAACTCCGCGTCATGACCCAGCACCCGCCGACTCGCCCCTCGTGCACCCCCCGCGCTCGCCGCGCCCTGCCGCTCGCGCTCGCGCCGCTCGCGGCCTCCGCCCTGTCCTGCGCGCCGGAGCTCGCGGCTCCCCCTCGCTCCCCTCCTGAGGAAGCGGACGCCGAGCTCGCCGACCCCGCGGACGCGGGCCCCGAGCTCCACATCGAGCCCGAAGCGCCCCTGCACGCCGCGCCGCCGGTGCTGCGGCTGCGGGTGCGCCTCCCGGGCGCCTCGCTCGAGGGCGTCGATCCCGCCCGTGCGCTGGTCGTCCGCGGCAAGCTCGGCGCGGCGCACCTCCGTCAGATCGAGCAGGGCGAGCTGTCGAAGGCGCTCTCGGAGCGCGTCGTCCCGTCGATCGCCTGGCTGGACGGGACCCCCCCGGGGGACCTCACGCTGACCGTGGCGCCGCTCGTCCCGCTCGCGCCCGGCGAGACCTACGCCGTCGCGAGCGGCAGCCCCGTCTTCTCGCACCACCTCCAAATCGCCGCGGAGGGCTTGCCGCCCGTGCTCCCGCGGATCTGGCCGCCGCCCGACGTCGGGGCGAGCCTTGGCCTCGGCGTCTGGTGCGGCGATGCGCCGCTCCCGGAGACGATCGTCGCGGCGACCCTCGAGCCGAGCGGGCCGGCGGGCGAGCTGCGCCGCGGCGCCGTCGAAGGCATCGGCGCCCGCTGCCTGCGCTTCGAGGGGGAGCCGCCCCCGGCGCCGGGCGACGCGGACGAGCTGCGCCTCGTGGGGCCGCCCGTCGCGTTCGAGGGCGAGCCGGCGGCCGTGAGCCTCGATCCGCGTCCGTTTGCGCTGGAGTCGGAGCCCCTCTCCGCCGTCGCCGCGGTGTGCGCGCCGGACGAAGTGCCTCTCGGGCCGGGGTGCGCCCAGGTCGCCGACGATCGGATCCGCGTCCGGTCGGCGGACGCGCCGCTGCTCTGGGCGATCGCGGGCGAGGGGCTGGACGAGGTCCTCGCCCTACGGCCGGGCGAGCCGTTCGTCCTCGGACCCTTGCCGCCCCTCACCGCCGTGGAGCTCGCCATCGCCACCATCGACAACGCCGGCCGCACGGAGCGGCGGACGTTCTCGGCCATGACGCGCGAGCCCATGCCCCACGTGATCATCAACGAGGTACTGGCAAATCCCGTCGGGCCGGAGCCGGGGCAGGAATGGGTCGAGCTCTACAATGATGGCGACGTCCCAGCTGACCTTACAGGGTATGTGTTGGCCGATGTGGGCGGAGAGACTGAATTGCCCTCCATTTCGCTGGCGCCCGGCGTGTACGCGCTGGTCGTCAACGAGGGATTTGTCTCCGATGATGAGCTCGATCCTCCGGCTCCTCCCGAGGCGCTCCTGCTCCGCGTGCCAAAACTTGGCAACCATGGGCTGTCGAACTCGGGAGAACCGCTCAAATTGATGGATGGAGGAGGTGCAGTCTTGTCCAGGTCGCCCGCCATGCCCGAGCCGAAAGCAGGGATGAGCTTGGCCCGCGTAGGGCCGCGCGCTCCCGACGGCTCGGCTGGCTCCTTCGTGACCAGCTGGCCGACGCCCGGGCGCGTGAACATAATGAACCAGGAGATCCCCTGAAGGATGGGGAGTTTGCCTCCGTACAGGGCGATCTCTCCGAGGGGCCGAGAAAATTCGAGCAAAGCGGGTGACGGACCCGTCTGTGAGAGCTAGGTTTCAATCGAGTAGACAGACGGGTGGGGGGGGCCGCCACCTGAGGAGACGCTGCCGCGCTGTGAACGCGAGCTGTGCGGCAGGTGCCTTTCGCGTGGAGTTCGGCGATGGCTGGTGTTCGTGAGAAGCTGTTGACCGCATCCGACCTCGCAGCCCTGTGCGAGGTCGACTTGAAGACAATCCATAACTGGGTGGATCGAGGGAGGATTGCCCATTTCCGTACGCCAGGGAGACACTTGCGCTTCAAGGCGGCGGACGTGGCCGAGTTCCTCCGTGCATGGGGCTATTCGGTGCCCCGGGAGCTCGCCAAGGCGACCTCCAAGTCGATGATGGCCATCGGCACCAAGGACACGATGGCCCACGTGGCGCGAGCCCTCGGGGAAGGCGTGCCCATCCGGCACGCGAGTCACCCGTACGACGCGCTGATCTACGCGGGGGCGGACCCCGCGGACGTGTACATCATCGACGTCCGGGCCGTGTCCGGCGACGTGGACGTCACCTCCCTCTTCGAGGCGCTCCACCGGGCGAACTCGCAGGGGACGTTCGTCGCGCTGTCGGACGAGCCGATCAGCCTCCCGCAGTTCGTGGGGAGGATCGGCCGCAACGACGCGCAGCAGCTAAGGGCATTCCTGATGCCTGAAGCGGCTGCGCAGCCGGGCGCGCCCCTCCAGGCGAGCGCCGGCGCAGCCTCGGAAGAGCCGCCGCGGAGCCTGGCCGCGGGCGGGTCCTCGCGCTGAGCGAGGGCCGCGGCCGTCCTGCGCCCAGCTCGACAGGCTCGGCGAGGACGGCCGCGGGCGACGGAGGAGAGCCCGCCACCGAGCGCAGCACTGCAAGCACGACCCGCTGCGGACAGAACCCCCCTCCGCAGCGCAACCTGGGGCCGGTTGAAAGGTCGCTCGCAACCCAGCTGCCGAGTCCGCTCCCGCGCTTTCCTGGATGAGCTGGAGAAGAAGAGGCCGAGGAGCGCGCGGGCCGCTCGAACGGTGGCGGCTCGGCGCGCTCAGCTGCCGGCGATGGTCATGGCGGAGACCCGGAACGTCGGAGATGACGTTGCCGTCCGGAGATCGAGGTCGTTCCCGACCGCGTCGATCCGCTGCAAGAGCTCGTCGAGGTTCAGCGAGATGGTCACCTCGCTGACCGGGTAGGTCAGCTCACCATTCTCGATCCAGAAGCCGGCGGCGCCGCGGGAGAAATCGCCGGTCACGGCGTTGAAGCCGAAGCCCATCATCTCCGTGACGTACAGGCCGCGCGGCGTGGAGCGGACGATCTCTTCCGCCGGCGTGGAGGTGGGCTGGAGGATGAAGTTCGAGGTCGACGGGCCCACGCCGCCGCCGGCGCCGCGCGAGGCGCTGCCGGTCGAGGAGCGCTTGAGCTTCCGGCCGCTGTAGCTGTCGCAGAGGTAGGTCTTCAGGATGCCCTGCTCGACCACGACGTTGCGCCTGGACGGGAGACCCTCGCCGTCGAACGGGCGTGAGCCGGGGGCGCGCGGGATCAACGGGTCGTCGACGACGGTGATGAGATCGCTGGCGACGCGCGTCCCCTCGCGGCCGATGAGGTAGCTCGACTTGCGCCAGATCGCGCTGCCCATGAGGCAGGAGCCGAGCAGCCCGAGCATCGAGCGGGCGACGTCCGGGTCGAAGACGACGGGCGCCTCGCAGGTCGGCACCTTGCGGGCGCCGAGCTTGCGCAGCGTCCGGCGGGCTGCCTCTCGGCCCACGGCGTCCGGGGCGTCCAGGTCCGCGAGGTGGCGCCGGGCGGTGAAGTAGAAGCCGCGGCGCTTCTTGTCGTCGCTGTCGTCGGCGACGGGGGAGACCACGAGCTGGGCGTACGAGCCGGCGACGCCGCCGCGGAACCCGCCGGACAGGACGAGGGCGTAGGCGCCCGCGCTCCGCGAGAACGTCGCGCCCTCGCTGTTCGTGATGCGGGGGTCGGCGTCGCGCGCGGCCTGCTCGCCGCGGCGCGCGAGGTCGATGGCCTGCGCGGCCGTGACCTCGCCGCCCGAGGGATCGTAGAGATCGAGCGCGGGGAAGTTCCCCTTGGCGATGAGCTCCGGGTCCGCGGGGCCGGCGAACTCGTCCTCTTGAGAGATGTCGGCGAGCTCCAGCGCGTCCGCGACGAACCGATCGAGGCCGCGGGGCGTGAGGTCGGAGGTCGAGGTCAGCGCGACGCGCTGCTTCTTGATGATCCGCATGCCGAGGCCCTTGTGGACGGCCTCCTCGACGAGCTCGGGCTCGCCGAGCCGCACCTTGGTGGTGAGCTCGGAGCCGGAGCGGGCGATCGCCTCCGCGACGTCGGCGCCGCCTTTCCTGGCGCGGGTCACCACCTGCTCGGCCAGCTCCATCAGTTCTTCGATCTGACGATCCATGCGGGCTCGTTCGGACATGAGGCGACAGGGTGGTGGAGCGCGGTGGCTCCGTCAACGCGGTGACGCGGCGGGCCGGCCGCCGCGGCGGTCCGCCGACGCGGTGACGCAGCGGGCCGCGCCGCGGCGGCGGTCCGTCGACGCGGTGACGCAGCGGGCCGCGCTCGCGAGCGCGCCTCAGCCCGGCCGGTTCGAGCGGCCACCCTTGCCGAGGCCGAGCCGGCGCTGCGGGCGCGTCGAGGCGGGCCGCGGCGGCTCGACCGCGGGGGCCGGCGCGCTCGGGATGGCGCGGGGGCGCGGGCCGGCGGGGGGCTCACCCTTCTGTCCGCCGCCCGGCGGCTCGCGCCGGAGGAGGGCGCTCACGGTGACCGCGAAGCCGGCGGCGAGCATGGTGTGCATCCAGAGGAGCGCGTAGCCGAGCGGACCGCCGGCGATCGGATGGACGCCGAAGTCGCCCTCGACCTGCCGGTAGGTGCCGTCGAGCGCGAGGCGCCGGGACAGAGCGAGGACGGCGATCAGGGCGATCGCGAGCGGCGCGCCGGCGAAGACGGCCAGCGCGCGAATCGAGCGCTGCGCGGTCGGCCGGCCGCCGGCGCTCGCGGCGAAGCGCTGCGCGGCGACGAACCCGGCGGTCACCGAGGCGGCGTCGAGGAGGAGCAGCACGAGGTCGACGGCGGACGGGATCCGGCGGGTGTCGACGAGGTACGCGAAGCTCCAGTCGGGTGCGAAGACGAGGAAATAGGCGCAGACCGGGGCGAAGACGAGGACGGCGAACAGGGAGACGAGGGCGAGCGGCCGATCGGGCGGGCCGGACGCGAGCCGTGGCTCCGCCGCGCGCAGCGCGCCTGGGCGGTGAGGGGCTGCTGCGCTGAACCAGGCGAGCAGCGCGCCGAGAGCAAAGCCGACGAGGGGAGCGACGAAGGCGGGCACGCGGCGCGGAACGTAGTCCTGTCGCCCCCTCCTGTGCAAAGAGCCTGGAGAGTTTGCGTGGTGCGGCACAAGGACGCGCGAGGGGAGCGCGCCGGGACGGCGCGCCTGAGGACGGCGCGCCGAGCGAACCGAGCGAGCGGAGCGCGCGCCGAGCTGCCGGAGGCGCACGGTCAGGCGCCCGACGGGTTGGCCGGGCGCCCGGCTGGGCCCGACGGGCCTGGCTCGAACGAGCAGACGGGGCGGAACGTTTGCTCTGGCGGCGCCGCCGCGCTAAGCGGCTGCGCACATGGAGCCGCGCCTCGTCCGGGAAATGCTTGAGCGCGTTCGCACCGGCGAGCTCGCCGTCGAGGAGGCGCTGGAGGCGCTCCGAGGCCTGCCTTTCCGGGATCTGGGCGTCGCGACCGTCGACCACCACCGCGCCCTCCGGCAGGGCGTGCCCGAGGTGATCTTCGGCGAAGGGAAGACCCCCGAGCAGATCGCCCTGATCGCCCAGGAGATTTCGGGGGCCGGGCAGAACGTGCTCGTGACCCGGGTCGACGCCGCGAAGGGCGCGGCGGTGGCGTCGCTCTTGCCCGCGTTTCGCTACGTCCCCCTGGCGCGGACCGGCACCGTCGAGGTCGCGCCGACGCCGAAGCGCTCCGCCGGTCCGGTCGCGGTCGTGACCGCGGGCACGAGCGACCTCCCGGTCGCCGAGGAGGCCATCGAGACGCTGCGCGCCGTGGGGCTCGAGGCGAAGCGGCTGTACGACGTGGGGGTCGCCGGGCTGCATCGGTTCCTCCATCGCGTCGAGGAGCTGCGCAAGGCGTCTGCCGTGATCGTGGTCGCGGGCATGGAGGGCGCGCTGCCGAGCGTGGTCGGCGGGCTCGTGGCGGCTCCGGTCGTCGCGGTCCCGACGGCGGTCGGCTACGGCGCGGCCCTGGGCGGCTTCACCGCGCTCTTCTGCATGCTCACGTCGTGCGCCTCCGGCGTCGCCGTGGTCAACATCGACAGCGGCTTCGGCGCGGCGATGGTGGTGCACCGCATGTTGCCGAAGGAGTGAGCGCTCGACGAGCGCGACCGCGGGAGCGCCGCGAGGCACAGACGCCCGGCGAACGGAGCAGGCGAGACATGGGACACGGGCACGATCACGACCATGCGCATGGGCACGATCACGACCATGCGCATGGGCACGGTCACGATCACGACCACGACCATGCGCACGGGCACGACCATGCGCATGCGCACGGTCACGACCATGACCACGGGCACGACCACGCGCACGGCCACGACCACGCGCACGGTCACGACCACGATCGCTCGCACGGCCACGCGCACGATCACGACCCTGCGCACGGGCACGATCACCCGCGCGCGCCGCTCCTCGAAGAAGGCGCTGGCGCCGGCAAGATCCTGTTCTTCGATGCCTTCAGCGGGATCGCCGGCGACATGACCATCGCCGCGCTGCTCGATCTCGGGGTGCCGCTCCTCGTCATCGAGCGCGCCGTCGCGGCGCTGCCCATCGAGGGGTTCCACCTGCACCGCGGGCACGCCCACCGCAGCGGCATCGTGGCGACCTCGTTCGACGTGCACGTCGAGGCGCCGCAGCCGGAGCGCACCTATGGCTCGATCGACGCCATGCTCGCCGCGGCGCCGCTCGATCCGCCCGTCGCCGCGCTGGCGCGCCGGATCTTCCGGCGCCTCGGCGAGGCGGAGGCCGCCGTGCACCGGATCCGCCTGGAAGACGTGCACTTCCACGAGGTCGGCGCCGTCGACGCGATCGTCGACATCGTGGGCGCCGCCGCGGCCATCGTGCACATCGGGGCGGAGGTCGTCGGATCGCCGCTGCCCATGGGGCGCGGGTTCGTGAAGGCGCGGCACGGGATCCTCCCGCTGCCGCCGCCCGCCGCGGTCGCGTGCCTCCGTGGCGTCCCGACCTACGGCGTCGACCTCGACGCCGAGCTGGTCACGCCCACCGGCGCGGCCATCATCGCCGCGCTGGCGACCCGGTTCGAGCGCTGGCCGACGTTCGCGCCCGACCGGATCGGCTTCGGCGCCGGCCAGCGAGAGCTCCCGGACCGCCCCAACCTGCTGCGGGTCGTCCTGGGGACGCGCTCGGGCGGGGAGGAGAGCCTCGGCAGCGCGTCGCACGTGATCGTCGAGGCCAACGTCGACGACCTCACCGGCGAGGTGGCGGGGCACGCGATCGAGGCGCTGTTCGCGGCAGGCGCGCTCGACGCGTGGGCGGCGCCGATCACGATGAAGAAAGGGCGGCCCGCGCTGACGATCGCGGCGCTCGCCGCCGCCCCCCAGGCCGACGCGGTGGCGACGGCGCTGCTCCGCGAGACGACCAGCATCGGGCTCCGGAAGATCCCGGTCGCCCGCACGGAGCGGCCGCGGCGCATCACCACCGTGAAGACCGCGTACGGCGCCATCCGGGTGAAGATCAGCGAGGGGCCGTTCGGGCCGCCGCAGATCAAGCCGGAGTTCGACGACTGCGCCGCGGCGGCGAGGACCCACGGCGTCCCGGTGCGCGAGGTCGTCTCGGCGGCGCTCGCGGCCGCCAAGGGGTGACGCGGCGGCCGCCGGTCGAGGCCGCCGGCGGCGACGCGACGCCTCGGGGCCTCGCGCGCGCCCGCGCTCACCGGGCAGAGCGCTGAACGCGCGCGCTCAGTCGGGGCGCTGGATCGGCAGCGCCTCGGCCTCCCACGCGAGGAAGCCCCCCTCGAGGAACGCGACGGGGACGCCCTCCTCCGCGAGCTTCGCGGCGACGTCCTTCGACTTGTCGCCGGAGCGACAGTAGAGCACCGGCGCGCCGGCCAGCATGTGGAGCTCGGCGAGCCGGCCCTCGATCTCCTCCAGCGGGATGTGCACCGCGCCGGGAATGTGCGCGCGCCCGTAGGCGGGGCCCTCGCGCGTGTCGACGGCGACCACCTGACCCTCGCGGATCAGCTGCGCCAGCTCGGCCGCCCGGATGGCGCCCTCGGCGCGCGGGAGGAACGGATCGAGGAGCTCGCGGAGCTGCTTGCGGTTGAGGACGCCCTGCTCCGCGGCCGCCGGGCGGCCCCGGTGAAAGACCATGAACGTCGGGACGGCCTGGATGCGCAGCATCGTGGCGATGCGCTTCGACTTGTCGATGTCGATCTTGACCACCTTGGCCTTGCCCTCGAGCTCGCGCGCGATGGCGTCGACCTCCGGCGCGACCGTTTTGCACGGCCCGCACCAGGTGGCGGTGAAATCGATGAGCACGGGCAACTCGCTGCGGAGCACCTCGCGCTCGAACTCCTGCTCGCTGATCTCGGGAACGGCCATGGCGGGCGAATTCATAGCGGGCCTTCCCATCGAGATCGAGTGGCGCGAGGCCCCCGCCGCCGAGATCGCGCGGATGAGGCCGATTTCGGCGAAGTCCCGGCGCGACCTGGGCGCGGGCGCGCGGCCGGCGGGCGCTGCGGAGGCGGCCGCGGGCGCTCCGCCGCGCGCGCCCTCAGCGCGGCGTCCGCGAGCGCACGGTGCGCGCGTCGACGGCGTCGCGCAGCGCGTCGGCGATGAGGTACGAGCCGCCGACCGTCGCGAGCAGCAGCAGGCCGGGGAGCACGAGCAGCCGGATCTCGCTCGGGTGCCGCGCCGCCTGGCCCAGCGTCTCCCCCCACGACGCCACGCGCGTGGGCGCGCCCATCCCGAGGAAGGAGATCGCCGCCTCGAGCAGGACCACGGACGCCACGCCGAGCACCGAGCTCACGATCGTGGGGCCGAGCGCGTTCGGGAGGATGTGGCGGTAGAAGACGCGCAGCCGGGTGCTGCCGAGCGCGCGCGCGGCCATCACGTACTCCTCGCTGGAGGCGCGCAGCACCTCGGCGCGCACGAGGCGCGCGATCTCCGCCCAGCGGACGAAGGCGACCGCGAGCACCAGCGACAGCGCGGAGGGCTCGCGCTCGATGGCGCGCACGATCGCCACGACGAGGATCGCCGGGAAGGTGTCGACCGTCTCGACGAGGCGGACGAGGCCGTCGTTCCAGAAGCCGCGCAGCGTGCCGGCGAGGCCGCCGAGCACGACGCCGAGGAACATGCCCACGAGCACCGCGCTGAGCGACAGCCCGAGCGCGGTGCGCGCGCCGTAGATCAGCCGCGCGGCGAGATCGCGGCTCTCGAAGTCCGTGCCGAGCGGGTGATCGAGCGAGGGCGACGCGTTCGGGCCGGCGTCGGTGCGCTGCTCCGGGCCGTAACGGATGGGCGGCCAGATCGCGACGCCCACCTCGAAGCGCACCCGGAGCTCGGCCTCGGTGAGCGACTCGAGCTCCGCGGCGTCGGTGACCGCGGGCAGGATCTCGGCGCCGTCCGGCCCGAACCGGGCGATGGGCGCGGGGGCGGCGAGCAGCTCCGCGAAGATGGCGAGCAGCGCGAGCACGCCGAGCAGGATGGTGCCCGCGGCGACGCGCTTGCTGCCGACCATCCGGCGGAGGAACGCCGCCGCGTGCGTCACGCCCCGCTCCTCCGCGACAGCACCGCCGGGCCGAGCCGCGGGTCGACGAGCACGTACGCGAGATCGGTGACGATCACGCCGAGCGCGGCGATGCCCGCGGCGCCGATGGAGATGGCCATGAGCCAGCTCACGTCGCGCGCCTGCACGGCGAGGAGGGTGAGCTCGCCGAGGCCGTGGAGCTCGAAGACGCGCTCCACGACGAAGGCGCCGCCGAGCGCCATCGGCGGCTCGAGCATCGCGAGCGTCACGACCGGGAGCACGGCGTTGCGCAGCCCGTGGACGGCGATGGCGCGCGCGGCGCCGGCGCCGCGCGCCCGCGCGGCCCGGATGAAGTCCTGCGTGAGCACGGCGACGAGCGCCGCGCGCTGCTGGCGCGTCGGCGCGGCGATGAGCGAGAGCGCGATGAGGCACGTCGGCAGGAGCAGCGATTCCGCGCCGCCCGTGAGGAGCGCGGCGGCCACGGCCACGACGGCGGTCGGGAGGACGGCGAGCGTGAGCACGGCGGCCGCGACGGCGGAGTCGCTCCGCCGCCCGCGCGAGGCCGCGCTCAGCGCGCCGAGCGGGACGGCCACGGCGTAGGCCAGGGCGATCGCCCCGAAGACGAGCGTGAGCGTGACCGGCGCGCGCCGCTCGAGCTCGTCCAGCACCGGCTCGCCGGTCGCCGCGACGCCGAGGCGGTGGGTGACCGCGCCGAGCGCCCACTTGCCGTACCGCGTCTCCAGCACCGTCGCCGCGAGCCGCGCCGGGCCGGAGAACACCTCGAAGTCGCTGCGGTAGACGTTCCAGAACGACTTCCACCGCGTGACGCACGCGCGCGCCTCCGCGAGGTCCTCGCCCGGCGCGATCCGGTCGTCGATCTCGGTGATGTGGGCGGCGACGTCGACGAGGGCGCGCGCCTGCTCGAGCGTCGCCGCGTCGCGCGGCGGCTGGAGCGCGGCGATCACCGGCTGCAGGGCGAACGTGTCGAGCTCGAGCAGCTCGGCGGCGCGCGACTCGGAGCCGTAGCGGACCAGGCGGCGCACGGCGCTCCGGACCGACGGGCTCCGGAACTCGATGCCGCGGTCGTCCCAGAAGCGCGTCCAGAAGGCGACCGCGTGCGCGGGGTCCGCGGCCTCGTCCGCGCGCGGCAGGCTCATCCGCGCCGCGACCGGCGCGAGCGCGAGGGCGACGCGGGTGCGCGGCTCGGGCGCGAGCGCGTCGAGCGGCAGGATGTGCGGCAGCGCGGCGCCGCCGAGCCGCCGCAGCTCGTCGGCCGCGGTGGCCGCGCCGTCGCCGCCGGCCGCGACCGCCTGCACGGCCGCGAGGGCGCGCAGGCGCACGTCGCGCGGCTCCAGGTTGATGAAGCGCGGGAGGTCGAGGAAGCGCTCCCGGCGCAGCCGCGCGAGCTCCGCGCTGGAGAGCGAGCTGGCGAGGAGCGGATCGTCCGTGGGATCCGGGACGAACGAGAGCACGAAGAACGTCAGCAGCGAGACGCCGACGAGGGTGGGCAGCGTCCAGAGGAGCCGTCGGAGCGCGTGGCGGAGCATCTCTCTCGCGCGGGGTCAGCGCAGGATGGCGTCGAGCAGGTCGATGCGCATCCCGAACTTGTAGGGGGAGGCCTTGACCACCTCCGTCTTCTGGCCGGAGATCGTCTCGTCGTTGCCCTCCAGGTAGCCGCCGGCGTTGATGCCGATGACCTTGCCCTGGCCGTTGAAGATGGGGCTCCCGTTCATGCCGCTCGTGCTGCGGGCGTCGTGCTGGATCAGCCAGGCGTCGGCCGCGGCCGCGGGCCGCCCGTTCGCGCCGGTGATCCGGCCGATGTTGGCGGCCAGGAACGTGGCGACGGGGTTCGCGGCGTCGGTGAGGCGCTCGGGGAAGCCGATCAGGTACACGTCGTCGCCCGCGCCGGCCGCGGCGAGCTCCTCGCGGGTGGCGAGCTCCAGGACGGCGGCGGCGCGCCCCGTGATCGACACGACGCCGATGTCCGGGGTGAGCTGGTCCGCGCTGTCGCGGTACTGGGGGTGCGTCCGCATGCTGGTCACGGCGAAGCTTATCTGGCCCCGGCCCTCGTTCTCGAGCGCCACGATCGCGCCGCCGCGGCGCTTGGCCGCCGTGATGCAGTGCGCGTTCGTCGCGAGGACGGAGGGCCGCACCGCGAACGCCGTGCAGAACCCCTCGCGCCCCGAGGCGAGCATGAAGATCCCCTTTCTGAAGCGGTCGTGGAGGTTGCGCCCGAAGTTGGCGTTCGAGGGGTGCAGCGTGCCGAGGCGCCGCTCGATCTCCTTGCGCCGCGGGTCCTCGGGCGGGAGGCGCGCGAGCTCGGCGCGCAGCTGGCTGATCTCGTCGTGGGAGGAGCGGTTGTAGACGATGAGCGCGGCGAGGCTCGCGAGCGCGAGCACGAGGAGCGAGGCGAGGATGTAGGTCGTGCGACGCTGGCCCGCGGTCGCGGCGTGCACCTCCTTGTGGAGCATGGCGTTGAGCTCGACGGTGCCCCGGGGCTTCGCGCGCCCCGTGGCGGCCGAGACGGCCGAGGAGATCATCATGGCGATCGTCCGCTCGCCGACCCGCCGGGCGCCGGCCGGCGGCGCGGCGGCGACGTGCCCGGGGTGGGCCCCGGCGGGCGCGGCGTATCCCGCGGCTTGCGCCGGGAGAGCGGCGGCCGGCGCGGGGTGGCCGGCGCCCGGCGCCGGGTACACGGCCGGCGCGGGATAGCCGGCGGCCTGCCCCGGGTGAGCGGCGGCAGGCGCCGGATACGCAGCGCCCGCCGGGTACGCCGCGGGCGCAGGGTAGCCCGTGGGCGCGGGGTAGGCCGCGCCGGGCGCCGGGTAGACCGCGGCGGGCGCGGGGGGAGGCGGCGCCGCGTGCGCCTGCGGCGGACCCGGAGGCCGGCGCTCGACGACCTCGATCCGCACCCGAGGGCCCTTCGTGCCGAACGTGACCTCGTCGCCCGAGACGATCGGGTGCCGCTTGATCCGCTGCCCGCCCGCGTAGGTTCCGTTGCGGCTGTCGAGGTCGTACAGCACCCAGCCCGCCGCCTCGAGGCGCGCCTCGGCGTGGTGGCTGCTCGCGTCGCGATCGTGGTTCGGGTCGAACACGACGTCGTTGTCCGGCGCGCGGCCGAAGCGCACCACGCGCTTGTCATGGAGCTCCACGGACCCGGCGTTGCGCCCGAACGTGTGCACGACGCGCAGCATCACGGCGCGGGGACCCCCTTCAGCAGATCGATGCGCATCCCGATCCGGAACGGCGAGCTCTGCGTCACCGTCGTCTTGCGCCCGTCGATGGTCACGTCGTCCTCGTCGTCGATGTGCGCGGCGTGGATGCCGATCACGTGCCCGTACTGGTTGAAGATCGGGCTCCCGCTGTTGCCCCCGCGCGTGACCGCGTCGTGCTGGATGACGACGGCGCGGTCCGGCGTCGTCGCCTCGTCGTCGATGCCGGTCACGCGCCCGATGCGGCCCTCGAGGAACGTCGCCGAGGGGCTCAGCGGATCCATCAGCCGGCCGGGGAAGCCGAGGACGTAGGCGTCGTCGCCGGGCCCGATCGCCCGCAGCTCGGCGTCGTTCGCGAGCTTCACCGTGTGCGACGCCCTGCCGTCGATGCGCAGCAGGGCGACGTCCGGCGAGCCGGCCCCCGCCTTCCCGGGCTTGTACGCCGGGTGGGCCGACATCGCGACGATGCGGAACCGGGTCTTCCCCATCGAGTCGTTCTGCGTGACGATCGGAGTGCCGCCGCGCGCGCGGCAGTCGCGGACGCAGTGCGCGTTCGTGGCGAGCAGGTCGGGCGCGACGGCGAAGGCCGAGCAGCAACCGCCGATGCGGTTGTCCACCTTGTAGCCCATCACGTAGAGGGCCAGCCGGTTCTTCTCGAAGATGGCGCGGCCCGAGAGCACCTGCTCCGGGATCTCGCCCGTCGGCCGCGCCGCGGGCGCGACGCCGAGGCCGACCTCGCGCGCCAGCGCGTCGGCCGCCCGGCGCGACCGGTACGCGACCACGCCCGCCACCGCCACCGCGACGAGCGCCGCGGCGACGCCGAGCCCGAGCAGCAGGTTGTGGCGCGCCACCCGCCGCCGCGCCTCGTCCGCCTTGGCCCGCACCAGCGCGACCGCCTTCTCCTCGCGCTGCATCGCATGCACGACGGCGTCCCTGACGATGCGCTGCGCGGTCTCGACGTCGACGCGGCCGTCCGCGCCCGGTCCCCGCGGGGGCGGCCCTTCCTGCGGGGCGGCCGGAGCCTGCCGGCCACGCTTGTCGTTGCTGCGCAGCATCGCGGTGGGTGGCGCGCGCACGTGCGCGGCGCGCGGCCTAACGGAGCAGGTAGTAGCCGGCGATGGTAACGCACGCGACGGCGCTCACGATCATCAAGATCACGAGCCACTGCGGCGCGCCGTCGGTCGGGATCATGATCGGCTCGTCGCCCTGGACGGGGGCGCGGGCCTTGCGCTCCTCCAGCGCGTCGTCCGCCGGCAGGGGCGAGATGACGGGGTCGTACTCGTCGCCGTCCTCGTCCAGGTCGCTGTCCGCGGCGCTCAGCCACGACTTCGGCGAGGGGGGGCGCTGCGAGATCTTCTTCTCGTCGAGCTCCTTCACCTTGCGCGCCGGCTCGGACGCGGCGGCGTTCTGCGCGAGGAGGTGCTCGGGCAGCGAGTACTTCTGGTAACGGAGCTCCTCGATGTCGACGAGGTCCGCCTCGGCGAGCCCGTCGCCGTCGAACTTCGCGACCACCACCGTGATGTTGTCGTGGCCGCCCGCCTGGTTGGCCCGATCCGTCAGCACCTTGCAGGCCTCGATCGGATCGTCGACGGTCCGCAGCACCTCGCGGATCTCCTCGTTCCGCACCATGCCCGAGAGCCCGTCGGAGCAGAGCATCAGCGTGTCGCCCCGCTTGAGCTCCACGTAGGTGAGGTCGACCTGCACCGAGTCCGCCGTGCCGAGCGCCTGGAGGATGATGTTGTTGTGCTCGAAGGTCTCGGCCTCCTCCTCGGTGAGCTGGCCGGCCTCGATGAGCTGGTTCACGAGCGACTGATCGCGCGTCACCTGCACGAGCCGATCGCCGCGCAGGACGTACGCGCGGCTGTCGCCGACCTGGCCGAGGAACAGGTGATCGTCCATGAGCGCGGCGATGGTCGACGTCGTCCCCATCCCGCGCCGGGTGCGATCGAGCTTCGCCTCGCTGAAGATCCTGAGGCCCGCGGCCTCGATCGCCTGCACGAGCCGCGCCGCGAGCTCGTCGTGGTTCTGCGGGGGGCCGCCGGCGCTCATCCGCTGGTAGATGATGTCGACCGCGAGCTGGCTCGCGACCTCGCCGGCCGCGGCGCCGCCCATGCCGTCGCACACGCCGAGCAGCGCGCCGCGCTCGCCGACCACCTGGTAGCGGTCCATCTCCATGAGGCCGCGGCTCGCCTTGGTGAGATCCGCGACGATGAAGTTGTCCTCGTTGTGCTCGCGGACCTGCCCCACGTCGGTCCGGCCGAACAGCCGCAGCACGACCTCGGGTCGACGCGGCTCGGCCGGCGCCGCGGCCCCGTCGTCCGCGTCGTCGGGGCGCTGCGCGCCCTCCGCCGGCTCGTCGCCCTCGGCGGGGCGCAGGGTCGAGCCGTCGCCGACGGCCTCCGCGGCGGGGGTCTCGTCGAGCGCGCCGTCGTGCGACGCGACGACCGCCGGGGCCCCGAGGGAGGCGTGCGCGTGAACGCCGGCCGGCGGCGCGTCGGGGGTCGCCGCGTCGGCGACGTCGTCCGACCGCGTCGCGCTTCCATCCGCGTCGTCCTCGCGCAGCCCGCCCGCGGTGAGCCGCACCCGCGGCGGCGGAGGGAGCTTCCTCCCGACCTTGTCGGGGCCTGGGGCGCCGGGCGCCTTCACGGATTTCACGGCGATGCCAGCCTTCTGTTCGCGCGCGGCGTTCGCGGCCGGGCGCATCTTGGGCGGCGGGGGCGGCTTCCAGTTCACGGGCTTGCCTGCTTCCAGAGACCCCGCCTTGCCGGCCTCGAGCGACGCGGCGCCGTGCGGGGAATCACCAAGGGCCTTGCCCGCGTTGCCGCTCGGGTCGGTCCCCACCGACGCCGCGCTCGAGAGCCCCTCGACTTCCATCGCCTCGGTCGGCGTTTCGCGGACGGTCGGGTCGCTCATCGGGAGAGATCCACGCGGAACAGGTGCTGCCCGATGCGCACGAAGTCGCGATCCTGGAGGCTGACGTCCTCGCGGATGGCGACGTACGTCCCGTTCGACGACTCCAGGTCGGTGAGCGTGAACTCCCCCGTGGCCGGGTTCCTCCGGATGGCGGCGTGACGTCGCGAGAGGAACGGGTCGGCCGTGAACACGATGTCTCCCGTTTCCCGTCCGATCACCGTCTCGTCCCGGTAGAGGTGGTACACGTCCCGCGTCACGCCCTCCACCGTCCGCTGGCAGAGTCGCGCCCGCCGGTGGATGGCGGGCGAGCCAAACAGCAACGTTCCATGCTGGATCGCATGGCCGAGGCCTCGCTCCCCGTCGCTCACGGTCTGAAACTGTAACACCTCGAGCCCCAGGAGGAGCAAGTCGGCATCTCGAAGGGCGTGCGTCTTCCGGATGCGCAGGTAGATGCGGTTGACGCTGCCCAGGTCACGGAGAACCCAGGACCCGTTCTGCGGAATGATCCGCGCGTGCCGCGGCGAGACGTACAGGTCGTCCTCGAGGACGATATCCCCCTCGGTGCGGCCGATGTCGATCTGCGGTCCGGTGAGGGGAAAGCTCTTCCCCTCGGTCCCGTCTTCGACGATCACGATGAGCTTGCCGTCGGGCGCCCGGGCCGGCCGCGTGTCGGCCGGGACCCACGCCGGCGGGCGGACCGAATAAGACGCCCGCAGCGGAGCGAGCGGCACCTGGGAAGGCGGCGGCACGCTGCCCGCCTCGGTCGAGAGCGGCCCGGCGGCGTCGCCCTGCGGGGGCCGCGGCGGGTCGTGCGGGGGCCGCGGCGGGTCGCGCCCGACCTCCGGGGCGAGCGAGGGCGCGGGCTGCGGGCGGTCGGCGGCGGGCCTGGACGGGCGCTCGGAGACGGGCCGCTCGCCCTCGAGCGGCGCCCCGCAGTACTTGCAGAACCGCGTGCCCGCGAGGCACTGGCCGTGGCAGCGCGCGCACTCGACAGGCCGGGCCGGCGCCTTCTGCGACGACGCGATGTCGAGCACCGGCGAGCCGACGATCTTGTCGGGGGTGCTCCCGCTGGCCGGGGGAGGGGGCAGCCGCGGGGGCGGCTGGGCGACGGGCGGCAGCGGAGGCGGCGCCGGCCTGGCCGGCGGCGAGGCGCCGGGGCCCTGCCGCAGCGCGTCCGCGACGCCGGGGCGCTCGTCGCGCGGCGCGGGCGGCGGCGCGGCCTCCGGCGCAGGCGCGTGCCGGGGCGCGGCATCCTGGACCCCCCGCGCCGTCGTCTTGGTCTCCTCGGGCGGCGGGTGCACCACGTACGGCGCGGCGGGGGACAGCGCGCCGTCCGGGCCGCTGCCGCGCGCTCGCCTTGGCGCGACGCTCGCCGGCTGCGGCGCGCCCGCCGGCGCGGCGCCGTCCTTCCGGTGGAGCGGCGCGCCGCACGTCACGCAGTAGCGGTAGCCCGGCGGGTTGTCCCCGCCGCAGCTCGCGCACGAGAGCCCCAGCAGCGCCTCGGTGATCGAGGGCGTCGCCTGCGCCAAGGACGGCGCCTCCCCGTCGCTCCGGTCCGCGGGCCGCGGCCCTTGCAGCGCCGGCGCCATCTGGATGGCGCTGTCCAGCGCGCCCACGGCCGGCGTCGCGGCGCCCTCGCGCGCGGGGGCGGACCGCGCGGCGATCTCCGCGCGGCCGTGCGACGCCGGCATGGCGGGCTCCGTCCTCGCCGAGCCGATCGGGCTGAACGAGAACACCGGCGCCTCCGGGCGAAGGCGCCCCGGCGCGCCGCGGGCCCCCGGCGCTCGGGCGGCCCCGCGGGCGTCGTTCGCGGGCGGCGTGTCGGCCTGCGCGGGCGAAGGCAGCGCCGGGAGCGACACCTGGGGCAGGCCGCTCGGCGGCGTCGGCGGGGCGACGCGCGCCTCGCGCGCCTTGAGCCGTCGGCCGCAATCCTGACAGAACGTCAGATCGGCAGCGTTGTCGCGACCGCACACATCGCAGATCACGCTGCCGAGGGGACCGCGGAGCGACGGTCGAGTCAAGTGGACGGTGCGTTCTCTCGAGCGGGCAGGGGGAGCCGCTCAGCGTCGACCGAGCTCGGTCCGCACCTCGAGCAGGAGCTCGAAGCCCACGAACTGCGCGATGCCGGTGCCCCGCTCGTAGTTGGCCGTGTCCTTCCAGCCCGCGATCAGCACCGGCCGGTAGACGCAGCTGACGCCGAGCACCGCGCGGCGCGACACCTCCAGCTCGACGCCGACGCCGCCGAAGATGAGCGCGCCGCCCGTCTCGACGCCCCACTCGTTGCCGTAGACGACGCCGCCGATGCCGGCGGAAAAGTACGGGGCCGCTCGGTAGCCGATGTCCGGCATGTACCTCATCTCGGCGCGCAGCTGCTGGAAGATGCCGAGCCGGTAGAGGTTGCTCGAGTCCATCTTGGTGAACTGGTACGCGCCGCCGAAGTACCAGGGGCCCGGCGATCGGTAGCCGCCGCGGATCGCGAGCCCGCCGCCGCTGCCCAGGATGCACGAGTATAGCGGCCCCGATCTCGGGCAGACGGCGCCGGGGTCGAGGCTGATCTCCGCCACGAGGGCGACGCCGTACTGCGCGTACTCGACGTGCAGCGGCGGCGGCCGCGCGGCGAGCTCCACGCGCGGCTTGACGGGAGGAGGCAGCGGCCGCGCGGCGGCGGCGTCGCTCGCCTGCGCGTCGCGCGCGGCGCCTCCGGGCGCGGCGAGCGCGCCGTCGCTCCCGTCGCGCGCGGCCTCGCCTGTCCGGGCGCCGGCGCGAGCGTCGGGCGCGGCGGAGCGGAGGTCGCCCTCGGCCTTGCCCTCCGGCGGCGCGGCGGGCGCTGTCAAGGACAGCAGCGCGCTCGCCGCGAGGGTCGCGGCCGGGAGCGCGCCGGGCGGAGGTCGTAAACGCACGAGTTGCTTGAGATACGCGAGAGATCTGCCGCGGGCAACGCCCGTCCGCGCGCGGGCGGCGGGGCCCGGGGGCGGCTGTCGGTCCCCCGCCGCGCCGTCAGGAAAAGAGGGGACGGGAGGGGGAGGCGAGCGGTCTCGTGAAGCTCGACTCCATACGCCGCTTGACGGCAGCTGCGAGGGTCGCCTAAACGAAGCCACCTTCATGGAGATTCACCTCGACAAGCGTGCCGTAAAGCAGATCCGCCTCTCTGCGGCGGATGCCGTTGAGGAAGGCGACACCGAGGCGCTGCGCGAGGACGTCCTCGAAGCGTTCTCGGAAGAGCAGGTCGAAGAGATCGAGCGTCGTCTGGACAGCGGTGATTTTTTTGAGTTCTTGACCGACGTGCTCGACGAGTGGGGGGGCGACGACGTAGACGAGCTCTTCGAGCTCCTCGAGACGCAGCTCGGCGACATCGGCATCGACCTGAAGTACGAGCCGCGCGAGGACGACGACGACCTCGACGAGGCTGAGGACGACGACCTCGGCGACGATGACGACGACGAGGGCGACGACGACGCCGAGCTCGAGCCCGAGGACGACGAGGACGACTGACCGCGGGGCGGTCCGCCGAGAGGGCGGTCCGTCGCCACGACCGGCCGCCGACACGGCCGGCCGCCGCCACGGCGATGCGCCGTGCGGCGCCCCGCGTCAGCGGTCCTTTTCGCTGTCCTTTCCGCCGTCGAGCTCGCGCACGATGTAGTCCGCGCACGGGCGCTGCGGCGCCGGGAGCGACGGGCAGATCGCGTGCGCGCAGCGCGCGTAGCGCGACTCGGGGAGCTCCCGGGTGATGAGCGCCGCGGTCGCGCACGCCTCCTGGGTCCGGCCGTCCTCGCGCCACAGCTTCGCCTCGGCCCAGAGCGCGTCGTCGCGCAGGATGGACGCGGGGTGGTTCGTGTAGAGCTTGCGCAGCTCGCGGCGCGCGGCCGCGCGATCGCCGAGCGCGTCGCGGTAGAGCCGCGCGATCTCCAGCTGCGCGTCGTCGAACCGCCCGCGGTCGTAGCTGCCGGTCGCGGCGGACTCGCGCGGCGCGAGCAGCTCCCTCAGGTAGCCGATGGCCTCCTCGGGGCGCCCGAGGGCGGCGGCGAGCTCCGCCGCGCGGAACAGCGCGTCGTCGGTCAGGCTGCCGACGGGGTACGGGTGCGCGCGCGCCGCGGCGACGAGCGTGCGCAGCGCGCCCTCGCGATCGCCGCTCCGCTCGAGGAGCAGCCCCGTGTGGTAGGCGACGTCCTGATCGAGCTCCGTCCCGCGGAACGCCGGGCCGTGCTGCCGCAGCCACGCGAGCGCGCCGCCCACGCCGGCGCGCTCCTCCTCGCGCCGGAGGAGCCGCTTCAGCGCGTTGCGCGCGAGCCCGTGCGACGGGTTCCGTCGCGTCGCCGCGAGGAGCATCGCGTAGCCCGCGTCGGCGTCGCGGTGCTCGATCGCGAGATCGGCGAGCTCGAACTCCGCGCGCGCCGAGCGCGGCCCGCGCGGCGAGTCGGCGAGCAGCCGCTCGTACGACGCGCGCGCCTCGGCCCAGGCCTCGGCGCGCTCGAAGGAGCGCGCTTGCAGGAGGCGCGCCTCATCGCGGTCCTTCACGCGCAGCGCGCGCGACGCGGCGCCGTCGAACGAGCGGGCCGCCTCGCGGTAGCGCCCCGCGTGGTAGGCGCGCTCGCCGGCGGCCATCGCGGCGACGTAGGCGTCGCCGCGCGCCGGCGCGCACGCGGGGCCGAGCAGCGCGGCGATCGCGAGGGCGAGCGCCGAGGCGGCGGCGCGGCGGCTCATGCGCGCGCGCCCTCGTGGCCGCGATCGCGCGGCGCCGAGAGCACCTCGGCGAGCGCCTCGGCGAGGGCGCTCGCCGCGGGCGCGACCTGCTCGGGCGCGACGTCGAGGTGGGTCACGGCACGGATGGTGCTCTTGCCGGTCGCCCCGACGAGCACGCCGCGCCGCCGCGCGGCGTCGACGAGCCGCTCGGCCGGGACCCCGGGCGTGTCGACGTAGAGGATGTTCGTCTCGGGCTCCTCGATCGTCGCGGGCGGCGACGTCGCGCCCGACCGGGCGGCGCCGCGCGCGGCGTCGCGCATCGCCCGCGCGATGGCGCGCGCGGTCTCGTGGTCCTCGGCGATGCGGCCCTGGTGGTGCGCGAGCGCGTACAGGGCGGCGGCGGCGAGCACGCCCGCCTGCCGCATGCCGCCGCCGAGCATCTTCCGGAAGCGCAGCGCGGCGCGGATCGCGTCGGCGCCGCCGCACAGCGCGGAGCCGACCGGGGCGCCGAGCCCCTTCGAGAAGCAGACGCTCACCGTGTCGAACGGCGCCGCGAGCTCGGCGACCGTGCGGCCCGAGGCGACCGCCGCGTTCCAGAGGCGCGCGCCGTCGAGGTGGAGCGCGAGGCCGTGCGCGCGCGCGACCTTCGCGATGGCGAGGACATCGTCCTGCGGGAAGACGCGCCCGCCGGCGCGGTTGTGGGTGTTCTCGATCGCGACGACGCGCGTGCGCGGCAGGGTGTACTGCGGCGGCTTGATCGCGTCCTCGACGTCCGCCGCCGTGAACAGGCCGCCGCGCCCTGCGAAGGCGAACTGCACGCCGCTCCACGCGGCCCCGGCGCCGCTCTCGTAAAACGCGCAGTGCGCGCCCTCGCCCGCGATCACCTCGTCGCCGCGCTGCGTGTGGCAGAGCAGCGCGATCTGGTTGCCCATCGTCCCGCTGGGCACGAACAGCGCGGCCTCCTTGCCCGTGAGCTCCGCGGCGCGCTCCTCGAGCCTGCGCACGGTGGGGTCCTCCCGGTACACGTCGTCGCCGACCTCGGCCGCCGCCATCGCCGCGCGCATGGCCGCGGTCGGTCGGGTCACCGTGTCGGAGCGGAGATCGATCATCGCTTGCCTCCTGAAAACCTCGGCCGTCGGACCGGCCGACATGCTAGCACCGCGCCCCCTCGCCCTTACGCGGGGCCCTCCGCCGCGAGCCGCGGGAACCGCTCGGCCATCCGCCACGCGATGCGCGTCGCCATCGCCATGATCGGCACCTGCGAGTTCACGCCGATGCTCGTGGGGAGGATGGAGCCGTCGGCCACGAAGAGCCCCGGCAGCTCGAAGCACTCGCCGCTCTGATCGACGATCCCGCGCCGCGGATCGTTGGCGACGCGCGCGCTCCCGAGCGGGTGGAACGCCATGCACTCGATGCGGCGCGCGTCGACGGGCGCGCGCTCGGCCGCGAGCGCGGCGTCCATCGACGTGATCGGCGGGGCGCCGATCATCGCGGTGTAGACCTCGCGCGCGCCGGCGGCGATCGCCATCTCGCTGAGGAGGGTGATCGAGCGGCGCAGCCGCGCGAGATCCCGCGGCGCCATCGCGTACGAGACGAGCGGCTCGCGGCCGGGGCCGGGGCGCACGCGGCCGCCGCCCTCGTCGTGGATCATGGCGCCGAAGACCGCGCAGCGCGGCAGCGCGCGGACCCGCCGCCGCAGCGCGGGCCCGACGCCGGGGAGGCCGGCCGCGAGCACGTTCACCGCCGAGTAGACGCCGACGAGCTTGATCCCCTCGGCGTCGAAGTGGTCGGAGTAGACGCTCTGGAGCGCGCCGTCCCAGCCGTTCAGCGCGTCGTCGAACCGCGCGACCACGCGCACCGCGGGGTGCAGCGTCACGTCGTTGCCGAGCGCGCCGCTCGCCTTGAACGCGCCCGCGGTGCGGAGGAGCAGCGGCGTGTGCAGCGTGCCGCACGCGGCGACCACGACCTTGGCGCGCACGCGGAAGCGGCGCGGCGGGGCGCCGGGCTCGCCGCCGAGCAGGGTCCCCTCGACGCCGGCGGCGCGCCCGCGCTTCACGGTGATCCGCTCGACCAGCGCGTCGGCGACGACGCGCGCGCCGCGCGCCGTCGCCGACGGCAGGTAGGCGACGTCGACCGAGCGCTTCGCCCCGGCGGGGCAGGTGAAGTTGCACCGGCCGTTCCCCTCGCACGCGTCGCCGGTGTTGCGGCGGAGCGGGCGCATCGGGATGCCGAGCCGCCGCGCCCCCTCGACGAACCGCGCCGTCGACGCGGAGCGCATCGCCTCCGGCACCTCGCGGACGTGGAGCCGCTCCTCGACGCTCTCGTACGCCGCCTCGAGCGCCCGCTCCGAGAGCTCGTCGAGGCCGAGGTCGCGCACCCACCGCGCGTGGACGCTGCCCGGGATGCGGAAGCAGACCCCGCCGGTCACCACCGACGAGCCGCCGACCGCGCGCCCGAGCGTGAGGGAGATGATCGGCGTCTCGCCCACGCCGAACGCCGTGACCATGCCGCCCTCGCGGAACAGCCGCCGCAGCGACTCGCTGGGCTTCCAGCGCTGGTAGTCGTCGGGGCGGTAGTAGGGGCCCTCCTCGAGCACGATCACGCGGCGCCCCGCCTCGGCGAGCAGCGCCGCCACGACCGCGCCGCCGGCGCCCGAGCCGACCACGGCGACGTCGCACGCCTCGTCGAACCCCGCCGGCAGATCGCGCCCGCGGACGATCGGCTCGCCCGACGCGATGGCGCCGCTCACGCGTCGCCCCGGGCGGCGGGCGCCGCGCGCGGAGCCTCGCCGGCGTCGGCGCGGGGCGCGCCCGGAGCGCCCGCGGCCGAGCGGAGCGCGGGCAGGCGGCGCCGCGCCGCGGTGCTCTCGCGATCGAGGCCCGTCAGCGCGAGCTCCGCGCCCTCCTCGAAGGCGGGGATGCACATCGGCACCTTGAAGGCGACGAGCAGCATCGCGAGGAGCCCGGAGCGGCTCGACTCCAGCGCCTCGAGGTAGGCGAGCCGCCGGCCCAGCGGGAGCCGGCTCATCCGGCTGAAGGCGCCGATCACGAAGGGCGGCAGGAGCTCGAGGCAGGCGGCCAGCAACGTGAACCCGCGCCGGGTCTCGGGGCTGGCCTGCCCGAGCGAGAGGTCCAGCGCCGCGACCGCGCGCTCGCACACCTCGGCGCCCGGCGGGGCGAGCTCGCCCCGCTCGTCCTCGTCGCAGAGCATCGCCTCCGCGGCGGACCACGCGACGCGGCGCGCCCAGGGCGAGAGCCCGCGCCCGGGGCGGTCCAGCCGATCGAGCCCTCGCGCGGCGCGCTCGCGCGCCACCTCTCCCGCGTTCTCCTGCATGGCCGCGAGAGCCTAAGCCCGGATCGACCCGGCGCCGAGATCCAAGGCGGCGCGCACCGCGGCCGGGTGATCCCGGGCGCTGGCCGCGGCCACGCGGAGGGGGCGCCTTCGCAGGTCGGCCGCGGCCCGCCGCGCGGCTCGTCGAGGCCGGCCGAGCGCGGCGAGGCGCCCGGCGCTCTCTCCTCGGCCCCGGCGCTTCGCCTCGACGCCGACACGACGCACCGCGGTGGCGCGCCGCGGGCCGCGCTCGATCGGCGCGCCGCCGCCCCGCGTTCGCGCGTCGTTGCAGAACGACATCCTGGCGGTCCGCGGGATGCGCGCCGCGCGCGCGTCGAGGCTCGGTTCCCGCCGGGCTTGCGCGCGCCACCGCCGCGCGCGCGGGCTGCCGGCGCGGATCCGGTTCTGGTATTCAGCGGAGCGGCCGGGGGAACACGGAGGAACGATGGCGGAGCGATCGCTGCAGCACCGGGATCCCGATAGCAAGGACGACGAGACGCTGAGGAGAGAAGCGCGCGTGCACCTCGCGAGCGAGCCTGCGCTGCAGCTCGTGGCGGAGCTGATCGCGCGGCTGCGCGAGCTCGATCTGCCGTGGTGGACGCCGGTCAAGCTGCGCGAGCGGTTCGGCGCGGTCGAGCGGATGAGCTGGTTCCGCGAGCGGAGCGACGTTCGCCAGCAGATCACGACCTCCCTCACGGGCCTGTCGCCGCGGGCCGCGCGCCGCAAGACGCCGGACTTCCAGGGCGCGCTCATCGACTCCGTCATCGACGAGGGCGACATCACCCCGCGCGCGTTCGAGGCCGCGTTCGATCCGCGCGATCTCGCCGTGTACGGCCCGGCCGGCGGCTACTGGCAGTTCTTCCGCGAGTCGATGCCGTGGGATCAGGACACGCCGCAGCACCAGGAGATCGTCGCCTGGCTGCTCAAGGCGCTGCTCGCGGACCGGAGCCCGTTCGAGGGCATCGGCAGGACGCCGATCCTCACGCCATGGGACGTGCGCACGGCGATCGACGGCCGGCTGTGGCAGACCCGGATCCCGCTCGAGGTCCGCGTCGCCATCGACAACGCGCGGCTCAAGCAGGAGCGCGAGCGCCCGGGCGTGCCGTTCCACGCCGACGGCGAGCTCGCGATCGCCGGGCCGGACGTGATCGCCGCGAACATCCCGCCGCGCGAGATCCTCCCCGTGGTGCAGCTCGCGCAGAAGGCGATGCGCTTCGACGCGGCGCGCGCCGCCGCGCCGAAGGCGGACGCGCCGAAGGCGGCGCCGGCCGAGGTGTCGTCGGTCCGCAGCGGCGCGCCGGCCGCTGCGCCGCCCGGCGGCGCGCCCGCGCCGTCCGCGCCGGCCGCCGGCGCTCCGGCGTCGACCCCGGCGGCGTCCGCGCCGGCCTCGCCCGGCGGAGCGCCCGCGTCGAAGCCGGCGGCGGCCGCGCCGGTGTCGCCGGCAGGCGCGTCCGGTTCGGCGCCCGCGGCGTCCGCCCCTGCGTCGTCCGGCAACGCGCCCGCCTCTTCGCCGGCGGCGCCTGCCTCGGTGTCGTCCGGCGGCGCGCCGGATCCCGGCAAGCCCACCGCGGCCGCCGCTCCGGGCGGGGCTTCCTCCGGGGCGGCGAGCTCGCCGCCGGCAGGGCTCCCGCCCTCGGTGAGCAGCCCGCCGGCCGGCGCTACTGCCGGCTCGAGGCCCGCCGGGGGCATCACGCCGCCGAGCGCGGTCGTGACGCGGCCGCCGTCGGCCGGCGGCGCCGCGGCGTCCGTCTCGTCGCAGGTGGCCGAGCCGCCGCGCAGCAGGCTCCCGAGCGACCCCGGCGTCTCGTCGGCGCGCGCGTCGACGCCGCCCGCGCCACCTGCGCCGCGCGCGTCGACGCCGCCTGCGCCGCGCGCGTCGACGCCGCCCGCGCCTCCCGCGCCGCGCGCGTCGACGCCGCCCGCGCCGAGCGCCTCGCCGGCCGGGGTCGAGTCGCTCGACGATCTCGAAGCGGAGGACGCCGACGAGGGCGACGGCGCGGCACCCGACAGCGAGCGCACCAATCCGTGGGCGGTCTCGAGCGACGAGAAGGCCAAGGTCGAGGTGGACGACCTGGACGACCTCGGCGAGGTGGAGCCGGCGAGGTAGGGCCGCCCGAGGGCGCGACGCCGCCCCGCAGCGCGCTGCGACGCCTCACCGCCGCGCGGCGCGCCGCCCCACCGCCGCGCGGCCTCACCGCAGCGCGCCGCCTCACCGCAGCGCGCCATCTCACCGCCGCGCGCCGCACCGTATCGCCCGACACAGATCGCCCCGCCGCGCGCGGCCGCCTTCATCTTTCTTCACGAGCGCGCCTGCACATCCTTCACACGCCCTGCGCAGCTTCGTCGTGGCTCGGGGCCGCGCGTCTGCGGCTCCGGCCTCGCAGCCCGGGGCCGCGCGCGTGCGGCTCGGTCTCTGCGACCGGGGCCGCGCGCGTCCGGACGAGCCGGACGCCGCGCGGACATACCCCGTGCACGGATCGACAGCGGAGACGCTCACGGAGGGTGCTCATCATGTTGGGATTCATCGTTGGAACGGCCTGCCTGATCGGCCTGATCATGACCCTGAAGCGCGCCGGCCGGTACGATTGCGGCGGGCACTGGGGCGCGGGGCCGCGCCCCTTCGGCCGGCGCGGCTTCGGCGGATTCGGCTTCCGCCGTCGCTTCTTCCTGTCGTTCCTCTTCGACCGGCTCGGCACCACGCCGTCGCAGGAGAAGGCCATCGTCGCGGCCGTCGACGAGCTCCGCGCCGCCGCGGACGCGCACCGGAGCGAGATCCGCAGCACGCGCGCGGACGTCGCGGCCGCCATGCGGAGCCCGAGCTTCGACGAGACGCGCCTCGGTGAGCTCTTCGCGCGGCACGACACCGCCATCGAGTCGATGCGCAAGGCCGCGGTCGGCGCGCTCGGCAAGGTCCACGCCGTGCTCGAGGACCGCCAGCGCGATCAGCTCGCGGACCTCATCGAGATCGGGCCGGCCGCGTTCCGCGATCTGTGGTCCGGCAGGGCCGGGTGGCGCGGCCACCGCGCCGATCCCTACAGGACGCACGGCGAGTGGGCGTGAAGGAGGCGACGAAGACCATGATGCGACGCCAGATCACGATCACGCTGCTCGTCCTCGGCACCGTCTTCGGTTACGCCTCCGGCTTCTCGGCGCTGCGCTGCCGGGCCGAGGCCCGCCGCGACGCCTTCCAGCGCCACGTCGCCTCCCTCTGCGTGGACGCCGCGCGGGAGGCCGAGCGCTCCTCGTGGCGGACCGCCGCGCCCTCGCGCCCCGCGGCGCCGGAGGACGACACCGCCTCCGGCCGCTGAGCTATACACGAGAGAGGCGGCCGCCGCGCGCTGCCGCCCCTTCCCTTCGGGTCCCTCCATGGCGCTGCGGCTCCTGCTCATCGACGACGACTCCAGGCTCCACGCCCTGCTCGCGAGCTACCTCGAGCAGAACGGCTTCACGGTCACGGTCGCGTGCGACGGCGCGCGGGGCCTCGCGGCGCTCGCCGCGGGCACCTTCGACGCCGTCCTGCTCGACGTGATGATGCCCGGCATGGACGGCATCGAGGTCGTGCGCCGCATCCGGCAGAAGAGCTCGATGCCGATCCTCATGCTCACCGCCCGCGGCGACGAGGCCGATCGCGTGGTCGGCCTCGAGATCGGCGCCGACGACTACATCGCCAAGCCGTTCAGCCCGCGCGAGCTGCTCGCGCGCCTCCGCGCCGTGCTCCGGCGCGCCACGCCCGACGCCGCCGGCGAGCGGATCGTGGCCGGCGACATCGCCATCGACGTGCCCGGCCGCGTGGTCACCGTCGCGGGCAAGCCCACGGAGCTCACCGGCATCGAGTTCGACATCCTCGTCGCCCTCGCGCGGCGCGCCGGCCGCGTCGTCGCCCGCGAGGCGCTCCTCGAGGAGGCCGGCCGCGGCGACGTCAACGTCGGCGGGCGGACCGTCGACGTGCACATCTCGCACCTGCGGCAGAAGCTCGCCGACGACCCGAGGTCGCCGAAGCTCATCAAGACCGTGCGCGGCGTCGGCTACGTGCTCGCAAAGGACCGCGCGTGATGCGCTGCCGCTCGTGGCTGTTCGAGAACGGGCGGAAGGTCTCGATCAACCGCTTCCTCAGCGCCCGGCTGCACCGCCGGATCTTCATGTGGTTCGGCGCGACGATCCTGATCACCGCGTTCGCGGCGATCGCGACGGTCGGCGCCATCGACCGCGTCGGCAACTCCGGCTGGCGGCACGAGCACGCCCGCGCCCAGTCCTTCGTGGGCTACCAGTTCCAGCGGGTCTGGGGCGACCCCGTGGCCCGCGACGCCCTCGCCCGCGTGATCGCGGAGGAGTTCAACACCGACCTGGAGCTCCTCGACGCGAAGGGGCGGCCGCTCGCGCGGTACGGCCAGCCCTGCCGGGTGCAGCCCCTGATCGCGCCGGTCCCCGGCGACGGCGGCTCGCTCGGCACCGTGCTCCTCTGCCCCGGGCGCGGCCGGTCCGGCGCGTCGCTCCGCCTCGCCCTGCCGCTGTTCGCCGTGGCCGCCGTCCTGTGGGCGGCCTCGGGCCTCATCTCGCGCCGCCTCGCGCGCCCGCTCGTCGATCTGGCCCATGTCGTCCACGAGATCGGCGCCGGCAAGCTGTCGAGCCGGGTCCGGCTCGACCGCCACGGCCACGGCGAGGTCGGCGTGGTCGCCGAGGCGGTCAACGACATGGCCGCGCGCATCGAGCGCCAGGTCGCCGACCAGCGAGAGCTCCTCGCCGCCGTGTCGCACGAGCTCCGCACGCCGCTCGCCCGGATCCGCCTGCTCACCGAGATCGCCCGCGGGGACGGCGGGCCGAGCGCGCCCGTGCTCGACGACCTCGATCGCGAGGTCATGGAGATCGACGCGCTCGTCGGCGATCTCCTGGCGAGCTCGCGCATCGACTTCGCGGCGCTCACCCTGACGCGCCTCGACCCGGCCGAGGCCGCGATCCGCGCGCTGGAGCGCGCCGGGCTCGACCCGACGCTGCTGGAGGTCGCCGAGGGGACGCCGGCGTTCGAGGCGGACGCGACGCTGCTGGCGCGCGCGCTCGCCAACCTGCTCGAGAACGCGCGCGCGCACGCGGGCGGGGCCGAGCGGCTGCGCGTCCGCCCCGGCGGTCCGAGCCGCGTCGTCTTCGAGGTCGAGGATCGCGGGCCCGGGTTCGCGGACGGGGAGGAGACGCGCATCTTCGAGCCGTTCTTCCGGCGGGAGCGGTCGCAGGGCGGGGAGAGCGGCGCCGAGCGTGGCTCGCTCGGCCTGGGCCTCGCGCTGTGCAAGCGCATCGCCGAGGCGCACGGGGGTCGCGCGTTCGCCGAGCGCCGCGAGGGCGGCGGGGCGCGCGTGGGCATCGAGCTCGCGCTGCGCCCGCCGGCGAGCGCAGCGCGCCTCCGGGATCGCCCTCGCCGCGCCTAGCGTTCGTTCCCGGAATCCCGGAAGGCATGGCGGCCGCGCGGCGTGGGGCCGGACGCGCAGCGGGCGCCGGGGGGCGGCGGCCCGAGGCGACCGAGGCGACCGGCCCGGCCGCGAGCGGACCGGGCTGGCGCGTTCCCGCTTGACCGCGCGACGGCGCCGGTGCGAGGCTCCGTGAGCTCGCGACCATGCGTATCCTCCTCTGTGAAGATCAGGACGCGATCCGGCGCATGATCGAGGCGCTGGTCGGCGCGAGCGGCCATGAGGTCATCGGCGTCGGCACCGGCCCCGAGGCGGTGGAGCGCGCCTTGACCGAGCCCTTCGATGTCCTCCTGCTCGATCTGATGCTCCCCGGCAGCATGGACGGCTTCGAGGTCTGCGCGCGTCTCCGCGCGGACCCGGCCACGGCCAGCCTGCCGATCGTCGTGATCAGCGCCCTCGACGACCGCGAGGCGCGCGCCCGCGCCGAGGCGCTCGGCGCGACCGCCTACTACGCGAAGCCGTTCCGGCCCCTCGAGCTCCTGGAGCTCATCGGCGGGCTCAAGGCCGCGCGGCGGGCCTGACCGCGCGGCGGGCCTGACCGCCGTCGGGATCCGCGGCTCCCCAGGCCGGCGCAAGAGCGCGCTGGAACGCGGCGCGGGTTTTGGCTACACCCCGCCGTCATGCACACTCGGTGGCGCGGGGTTATGGCTTCGATGCTCGCGGCGGTCGCCCTCTCGGGGCTCGCGGGCTGCGACGGGGACAAGAGCAAGGCGCAGTCCGCCGCCGACGCGGGCGCGCTCGACGCCGGCCCGGCGCTCCCGGTCGTCGGCGGCAAGCTCGGCGCGGAGCTCGCGGCGGCGGCGTCGGGCGGCCCCGAGGCCCGGCCGGCGCCGGGCGGCGCGAAGGACGGTCCGCCGGAGAACGGCGTGTTCTCGCCGCAGGCGGCGGCCGCCGCGCTCGCGAAGGACGCGCCCTACAAGATCGAGGTCATCGACGCCGGCAGCGAGCCGCGCGCCCAGCTCGCCCCGAAGGTCGATCCGAAATCCGAGCAGAAGGTCGCCATGACGCTCGGGCTGCGCATGGGCGGGCCGCAGGGATTGCCGAACCTCGAGCTCGGCCTGAGCATCAAGGCCGACAAGCCGGCGGACACGCCCAAGGAGGGCGCGCCCGCGCCCGCGGCGCCGACGAAGGTGACCGCGAAGGTCACGTCGGCGACGCTCGCGTCCATGTCCATCGGCGGCCCGCCGAAGGAGCTCGCCGACGCGCTGGCGAAGCTGAAGGGGAGCGCCCTGCGCTACGATCTCTCGCCGGCGAACGTGGTCGGCAACCAGAAGCCCGAGCTGGCCAAGGACGCCGACCCCGGGCTCCAGCCGCTGCTCGCCGCCCTCGGGGAGGCGATCGCGCTCCTCACGCCGCCGCTGCCGGACAAGCCCGTCGGCGCGGGGGCCTACTGGATGGTCACCGACCGCGCCGTGGTGTCGGGCGCGCAGCTGCCGGTGCTGCGCTACCGGGTCTTCAAGATCGAGAAGGTGGAGGGGGATGTCGTCTCGTTCAGCGTGGACACGCGCCAGTACGCGGAGGGCGCCGACCTCAAGCTGCCGGGCCCGAACGGCGACGTCACGCTGACCATCGACCGGCTCGACTCCTCCGGCAAGGGCACGCTCACCTGGTCGCCGTCGAGCTACGTGCCCGGCACGGCCGACACCTCGCAGCGGCTCCAGGCGCTGCTCGTGCCCCCCGGCGCCAGCGGCCAGCAAGGCGCCCAGCGCAGCGTCGCTCAGGTCGAGCTCACGGCGAAGATCGCGCCCCCCGCAGCGCAGTAGCCGCCCGCCGCGCGGGCGCGGAGTCGCCGCCCGCCGCGCGGGCGAGGGCGCGCGTGCGCGCCGCTGCGCCGGACCTGGAGAGCATGGCGACCGCGCCGCGCCCCGGAGCGGCGCGGCGCGCAGGGGGCGTTGGCTAATCCCGTGCATGAACGCCCATGCGGGGAGGCGTGGCGGCTGTCCGACCCGGCTGGCAAAGGCGGGCGAGCAGACTGCGCCACGACGGGCGGCATGAGCTACGAGGGCGGGCGGAACATGCACGGGTGCAGCCTCGAGGCCTACCTCGAGGAGCCGGGGATCACCGAGGGACAGCGGCGGCGGCTGCGGCTGTTCCAGACGGTGGAGGACGCCGTGAGCGATCGCGTGGAGCAGCTGTGCACGTGCAGCGAGCTCGAGGTGACCGACGCGGCGATCCTGGTCGTGTCCCCGGCGGCGCGCCGGCTGTTCTTCCGCAGCGGCGCGGCCGGCGGCGCGGAGCCGCCGGCCGCCAGCGTCATCCTCGGCCATCGGGCGCGGCTCCACGCGTTCCTGCACGCCGCGCTGCCGCCCACGGACGAGGCGCCGTTCGACCCCTACGCCGACCTGCTCGCTCCCTCCCCGCCCCAGTGCGTCCGCGTGCTCATCCTCGACGAGGACTCGCTCACGGTGCTGAACTACGGCGCGTTCGTGGTGGTGAGCCTCGACCGCGGCGAGATGCCGACGGCGTAGCGACCGGCCCCCGCGGGCCGATCAGAAGCGCACGGTGAGGCGGAGCGGGCCGACGGCGGCGCGCGGCGGGGCCTGCTTCCGCGGGGCGCCGACGGGGTCGCGGTCGAGGACCAGCACGAGCACGCCGGCGCCCGCCGCGAGGAGGCCGGCGCCCGCGACGATGTCGCCCGCGAGCGCCTGGGCCCGCGCGGCGTCGGCCGCGTCCCCGTCCCGCGTCGGCGCGTCCGACGCGCTCGCGACGCCGAGCAGGCCGATCGCCACGCCCGCCGCGACGGTGGTCAGGCCGCCGGCGAGCAGCACGATCGGCACCACGCGGACCGTCGCTGCGTCGGGCGCGTCGCGGGGCGGCACGCCGCCCGGCAGCGCCCGCGCCGAAGGCGCCCGCGGCCCGGCGGAGGCGCCCGGGGTGGACGCGCCCGGCGCGGGGGCGTCGCGCTCCAGGGTCAGCATGACGACGACGCGGCTCCCCGGCGCCGCGACGACGCTCCGCCGCGCCTCGCGGTAGCCCGGCGCGCTCACGGTCACCACGTGGTTCCCCGGGTTGACCGGCCGAGGCCGATCGAGCGCCGCGGCGGGCACCTCGACCCCGTCGATCTTCACCACCACGCCCGCGACGCCGTCCGGGGAGAGCCTCAGATCGAGCCCGGCGACGTGGCGCTCGAGCTCCTGCACCGCCTGGCGCGCGAGCTTCTCGTACTCCTTCGTCGCCGGCGCGGACGGCTCGACGAGGAACGCGCGGAAGCTCTCCAGCGCCTCGACGAGCTGGCCGGTCTGCTGCTGCGCCACCCCGAGGCTGTAGAGCGTGATCGGCGCGCGCTTGATCGCGAGCGAGCGCTCGTACCGCTCCCGCGCCTCCTCCCAGCGGCCCTGCTTGGCGAACTCGGAGCCCTCGATGAAGATCTCGCGCGCGACCGCGACGTCGGCCGCGCTCTGCGCCGCGGCGGGCGCGGGCGCCGCGAGGAGCCCCGCCGCGGCGATGAGGAGCGCGAGGGGGCCCGCGAGGGCCCGCGTCCGCCGCGCCGTCACGGCCTGAACCGCTCCCCGTCGGCGAGCAGCGAGAACCCGTCGAACCCGGACCACAGGATGAGCTCGGTCCCCGTCCAGACCCCCACACCGTAGCTGTGCTGCTTGTTCGCCACCGCCACGCTCGCGCCCCACCCTGCCACGGGATCGTACAGCTTCCCGTCCTTTCTGGGCATCGCATCGCTCCGCCCGCCCGCGATGAGCGCGCGCGTGCCGGTCCACGCGGTCCAGCCGGTGCGCCGCTCGCTGCGGCTGCGCCGCGAGAGGGCGTCCTTGTCGTCGACGGCGGCCCACGTGCCGGCCGCCGGGTCGTAGATCGCGCCGTCGCCGAGGTCGCGGCCGTCCCTGTCCACGCCGCCCCAGACGAGCAGCCGGCTGCCCATCCAGACCGCGAACGCGTCGGCCCGCGCGCTCGGCGCGCCCGCGCTGGGCAGCGCTCGCCACGCGTCGGTCGTGGGGTTGTAGGCGTACCCGTCGTTCGTGGTCGCGTCGCCGGCGCGCCCGCCGAACAGGTAGAGCTCCGCGCCCGACCACGCCCACGCGACGCCGTCGCGCGCCGGCGCCGCGCCCACGCTGGAGACGGGCGACCACGCGTCGGCGACCGGGTCGTAGAGCGCGCCGCCGCCCACCGGCCCGCCGCCCGCGGCGCCGCCCCAGATCAGGAGGCGCGTGCCGGTCCACACGGCGATCGGCGACCGCCGCGCCGCGGGGGCGTTCGTGGTGCTCATCGCGCGCCAGGTCCGCGCCGCCGGGTCGTACGCGCCGCCGGTGGCCAGGGCCGCCGTGGCCCCGAACGCGCCGCCGCCCCACACGAGCACCCGGGAGCCGGTCCACGCCGCGCCGGCGAGCACGCGGGCCGAGGGGGCGCCCTCGACGCCCAGCGGCGACCACGCGTCGCGCGCCGGATTGTAGAGCGCCCCGTCGTTCACGTCCCTGTTCGCCGTGCGGCCGCCCCACACGAAGAGCGCGTCCCCGATCCAGGCCGCCGCGGCCATCTGCCGCGGCATGGGCGCGCCGGCCGCCGTCATGACGACCCGCGGGGGCGTGCACTCGCCGTCGCGGCACTCGCGGCCGCTCAGGCAGGCGTTGCCGCACGCGCCGCAGTGCTCGACCGAGCCCAGGCTGACGCACGCCCCGTCGCACGCCACGAGGCCGGAGCCGCAGGGCGGGATGCAGGCCCCGCCGGAGCAGATCTCGTCGCCGCTGCAGTCGGCGCTGGTGCAGCACTGGCGGCACGCGACGAGGCTGCAGCACTGCTCTCCGGCGGCGCAGCCCGTGCTCCGGCACGCCGTGCCGCCGGCCTCGCACACGTCGGTGGTGCAGCCGTCGCCGTCCGAGCAGTCCGCGTCCGAGCAGCAGGCGCGGCAGTCTGCGCCGCAGTCGTGCGGCGTGAACCCGCCGCACGCGCACGCGCCGGCGACGCACGCGGCGCCCGGCTTGCAGACGGTGCCGCACGCGCCGCAGTGCTGCGGATCCCTGGCGATGTCGGACTCGCAGCCCGGGACGCTCGCGTCGCAGTCGGCGAAGCCCGCGTCGCAGGCCAGCGCGCCGGCCTCGCAGTGCTGGTGAGGCCCCGCGACGACGTCGCACGCGCCGCAGTGGCGCGGGCTGGTCTGCGTGTCGACGCACGAGAGGCCGCACGTGGTGAGGCCCGGGGCGCAGGTGACCACGCACGACGTGCCGTCGCAGCGCGGCGTGTCCGCCGGGCACTGCACGCCGCAGGCGCCGCAGGTCGCCGGGTCGGTGACGATCGACTCGCAGCCGGGCAGGCCGTCGCAGTCGAGGAGCCCGTTGGTGCAGGCGCAGCCGCCGACCAGGTCGCAGGCCATGCCGTCCGAGCAGGCGTCGCCGCAGGCCCTGCAGCTCTCGGTCGTGCCGAGCGAGGCCTCGCAGCCGTCGTCGGGCGACTGGTTGCAGTCGGCGTACCCCGCCTGGCACCCGCACATGCCCGCCTGGCACTCCATGTTCGGCCCGCAGGTGACGCCGCAGGCGCCGCAGTGCGCGGGGTTCGACGAGCCGTCGGTCTCGCACCCGGTGTCGGAGAGGCCGTCGCAGTCGAGGAGCGGCGGCGCGCAGGCGCACTCCCCCGCGTCGCAGATCGCGCCCGAGGGGCAGCGGAGGGAGCAGCCGCCGCAGCGCTCGGGATCGCTCTTGAGATCGATCTCGCAGCCGTTCGTGACGATGTTCCCGTCGCAGTTGTCGAAGCCGAAGACGCACTCGGACGAGCAGTGGCCGCCCACGCAGAGCGTGTTCGGGCACGCCGCGCCGCAGGCGCCGCAGTTCGACGGATCGTTCAGCACGCTCGTGCACGCGCCGTCGCAGCACGACTCGCCGGCGCCGCAGGCGTTGCCGCAGGCGCCGCAGTGCCCTGGGTCCTGCCTCAGGTCGACGCACGCCCCGCCGCAGCACGCGTCCGCCGGGCAGTCCGGCGCGCAGCCGCCGGTCGACGTGCTGCCCGGCGCGCCGGCGCCGCCCTCGGACGGCTTGTCGGAGAGGGCGCTGTCCGCGAGCAGCGAGCAGGCGCCGGTGAGCACGGCGAGGGCGAGCAGCAGCGGCCACCGCGCGCCGAGCGTGGGCTCGCGATGTCGCGCTCCGCGAGCGGGCCTCACGTTCATCGGCATCGCGGCTTCAGAAGTTCGGCCGAGCCGGGACCGGCAGGGCGGCGGAAGGGGTCTTCGAGGTCGACCGCGGGGCGGCGCTCCGCCGCGCGCCCGTGTTCCGGGGCGACGCCGCGGGACCGGCGCCGCCGTCCGTCGGCTCGCGGCGCGGCTCGCCGGCGGCCGCCGGCGCTCCGGCCGAGCGCGCCGGCGCGGGCTCGGCCTGGCTCCCGGCGCCTTGCCCGGCCGTCTGGGCGGTGGCGGCGGGCGAGGGCAGATCGCGCGGCGCGGCGGACGTCGCGGCCGGGGGCGGGTCGGCGCCGCCGTCGCGCGCGGTCACGCCTCCCAGGGTGAACAGCGCGACGCCGATCGTGACGACGGCCGCGACCGCCGCCAGCGCGAGGACGGCGGAGCGCCGCCGGCCCGAGGGCGGCAGCGCGATCTCCTCGCGCTCCTCGCGCGCGAGCGTCTCCACGTCCGGCCCGATGCGCGGCGGGCGCGCGGCCGGCCGCTCCGAGAGGCGCCGCTGGCCGCCGTCGCTCAGCCAGTGCACGGCGAGCGACGTCCCGGTCACGTCCTCCTCGACCCCGTTCTCGGTGGCCCACCGCGCGAGCGCCACGCCCATGTCGCGCATGGTCCGCCACCGCCCGGCGCGCTCCTTCGCGAGCCCGCGCTCGATGATGCTCCACAGCGCCGCGTCGCCGACGCCGAGGTCGGTGATCGGCACCGGATCCTTCACGAGGATCGCGGCCACGAGGTCGTGGTAGTTGCCGCCGAGGAACGGCCGCTGCCCCGTGAGCGTCTCGTAGAGCACCACCGAGAACGCCCAGACGTCGGTCTGCCCGTCGACGTCGGTGATGCCGCGGGCCTGCTCGGGCGACATGTAGTCGGGGCTGCCGAGCACCGTGCCCGCCTTGGTCACGTCGCCGCCCGCGGTCTCGCTCCACACCTTGGCGATGCCGAAGTCGACGATCTTGGGGATGACGTCGCCGCGATCGTTCTTCACGAGGAAGATGTTCTCGGGCTTGAGATCGCGGTGGACGATCCTGCGGTCGTGCGCCGCGGCGAGGGCGCTCGCGATCGGCAGCAGGATGCGGAGCGCGGCCGCGGGCGAGAAGCGCTTCCGGCGCTCGATCGCCTCGACCAGCTGCTCGCCGCGGAGGACCTCCATCACGATGTACGGGTCGCGGTGATCGGACTCCCCGAAGTCGAGCACTCGGACGATCGAGGGGTGATCGATCCGCGCCGCGGCGCGCGCCTCCTGCTGGAGGCGCAGCGTCGCCTCGGTCGAGGTGACCTCGCGCCGGATGAACTTGAGCGCGACGTCGATGTTCAGCACGTCGTTGTGGGCCAGCCACACCATCCCCATGCCGCCTTCGCCGAGGACGTAGCGCAGCCGGTACTTGCCGCCGATCACGTCGCCTTCGCGGTAGATGCGCCGCGTCGACCGCGCCGGGCCGAGCGACGGCGCGCCGGCCTGCCGGAGCGACGACAGGAGCGATGGATCGAGCGACTCCGGATCGAGCAGCTCCGGGTCGCCCGAATCGGGAGCGCTGCCGCGCGGGAAGGCCGCGGACGACGACGAGGGGCGGCTCACGCCATCAGCCCGCAGCGTCGATCCCGTCGAGGGTGCGGGCGCGGAGGTTGAGCGCGGCGACATGGAGCGAGGGTATTCTAACTTTGCCGGTCTCCTACAGCCATGGTCTCGCGCGGCCGTTGCGCGCGCGGCGAGCGCGCGCTCGCCGCAGGGGCGCCCGGTCAGCGCGCTCGCCGCGCGCCGTCGCCGGGAGCGCACACCTCGTGCGATGTGCGCCGACCGGCGACAGGGCGGTGGCCGGTCTTGTGCTCCACGAGGATTTTTACCCGCGGGCCGATGCGCACCGTGAGCGGGCCGACGTGCTCGTGCACGTCCCCATCGCACACGTAGCGGACCACACCGGAGCGCGCCTCGAGCACCGCGCGCTGCGCGATCTTCTCGAAGGTGTGCGCCTCGCCCATCGGCTGCGCCCGCCAGATGTCGCGCAGCTTCCGCACGAAGCCGAGCGCGGAGGTGTGGATGCCCAGCATGTGGAAGCTCTCGGGGCGCTCGTCGTAGCGGTGGAACGGGCGGAACCCGAGGCCGATCTGGTCGACGGTGCCGGCGGCGACGGCGAGGTAGTCGCGGTCCGGGAAGCCCGAGCCGTCGTCGAAGTGGACGCGGCCCTCCCAGCGCGCGGCGACCTGGGTGTCGGTCTTGAGGAGCACGGCGGCGCTCGCGCGGGCGAGGACCTTCGCGGCCCAGATCGCGTTCCGCTCCTCGCTGCGGTTGTACTCGGCGATGAACCCGTGGACGCAGCCGGTGCCGAAGATGAAGCCGTAGTGGGCGCCGATGTGCATCACGTGGCGCTCGACCCAGCGCAGCGGGTGCCGGCCGCGGTCGGTGTAGCGGGCGATGAGCCCGGCGAGCAGGCCGTCGGGGCGCCCGCGGGGGACGCCGACCGCGTTGGCCACGGTGTTCATCGTCCCGCCGCGCAGGAACGCGATCGGCGGCAGCGGCTCGTCCTCGTAGACGTCGAGGAAGCCGGTGATGGTGACGTGGTTCGTGCCGTCGCCCCCCGAGATGCCGAGCACGTCGATGGAGAGCTTCCTGAAGTCCTCCGCGATCCGGGCGAGGTCCTCGCGGGTGCGCGCGGTGCGGACGACGCCGTGGTCGCCGAGCGCGCGCGCGAGCCGGACGGCCGCGCGGGGATCGCTCAGGTTCTGGCGCGAGCGGGGGTTGATGATGACGCCGATGCCGCCCATCTAGCGCCGGCCTTTCGGCGTCTTCCACCGCGGCTTGAGGTGGACCCGCATGACGTCCGCCATCAGGCCGAGGTGGGCGCAGTGGTCGGGCTTGTCGTCGCCGGTGTACCCGCGGAGGTGGAAGTCGCCGCGGTCGAAGCGCCGGATCATGTCGAGGCCGAGCACGTCGCGGCGCGAGGAGCCGCGCGGCTTGCCCCGCAGCTGCTGCACGATGAAGGTCGCCGTCTCCGCGGTCGACGCGTAGCCGGGCGGCAGGATGGAGGAGTGGCTCATGAACATGAACGCCTCGCCCGCCGCGGCGCGCCGCGCGAACGCGATGAACGGCTCGATCTGCGCGACCTTGAGCTTGTGCTGCTGCTCGTCGGCGTACCCGGCGTGCAGCGAGTCGAGCAGCACGAGCGCGTCGACCCGCTTGCCGGCGGGCTGGCGCAGGATCTGCTCGATGGCGCCGTAGCCGGCGCTCCAGGCCGACAGGCCGAGCTTCCGGATGTAGACCTTCTTCTTGCCGGTCTTCTTCGCCACCGCGCGCTCGATGCTGTCGAGCAGGTTCTCGAAGACGTAGGGCGCCGAGAAGGCGCTCGAGTACGCGCCGGAGCCGATGCCGAGGTCGATGCCGACGAGGACGGCGCCGTCGGCCGTCTTCACGAACTCCTTCCGGAGCGCCTCGTGGCCGTGGAAGTGGATGAGGACGTCGAAGCCGCCGCGCTTCGTGACCCCGCCCTTGTGGGGCATGATCATCTGCCCCATCGAGGGCGCGCGGGACCACCGGTCGTAGACGCCCCAGCCGGGATCGGGCGTCATGCACGGGTTGATGTCGCCGCGGCGCTTCTTCGAGGGGGTCGCGCGGCTGCTGGTCGCTCCCGGCCGGTCGCGCCGCGTCGGGCTGCGATCGGCGCGCTGGCCGGCTTCCGGGGCTGCGCCGCCCCCGCCGGAGGGCGGGGCGCCGGCGCCGTCCGCCGCGGGCGCGCCGTCCGCCGCGGGCGCGCCGTCGTCCTGGGGCGCGCCGTCGTCCTGGGGCGCGCCGTCGTCCTGGGCCGCGCCAGCCGGCGGGGCGGCCTGCGCGGCCGGCGGAGGCTCCGGGGGCGCGCCGGCGTTCGCGGCGGCCGGGTCCTGCGCCGCTGCAGGGGGCGCGGCGAGCCACCAGGTGGCGGCGAGCAGCGAGAGGAGCGCCCATCGCCCGGGGGGCCGGCGGGCCTGCAGAGGAGTTTTCATGTCGGGTGGGCCTCCATTCCATGGAACCGCGTGCGGATCGAGCGCTCGGTGCAGGGGCGCCGCCGCGGCGCCGTCCGCTGCGACGGCGCGCGGGCGTCCGGCGGCGGCGCAGGCGGCGGGCGGGGCGCCCGGCTCGGGCGAGCGTCACCCCGGCGGCGGCTTCCCCTGGGGGAAGGCCGCGCCGGCGTCGGCGGCGGCGAGGATGCGCTCCTCGGCCTGTGAGGCGAGCTTCTCGACGGCCGCGGCGGCGTCGGCGGGGGGCAGCGAGCGGAGGAACTGGATGAACTCCGGCTCGAGGCCGGGCTTCACGCCGCTCAGGACGAGCACGATCGGGATGGCGGGCTTCTCCACCTCGGCGAGCTCGGTGGCGCGGGCGCGCCAGCGGCTCGCCCCGATGGCGAGGCGGAAGGCCCACTGCCCGCCGAGGCCGATGAGGAGGCCGGCCATGACGCCCGCGACGAAGAGGTCGGCGTCCTTCGGTGCGAGGAGCGCGGCGGAGAGCCCGCCGATGGCCGCGCCGATGACGATGCCGGGCTCGCCGCTGTTGTGCGCGGCGGCGGTCTTCAGGATCTCGGCGGCCTGCATGCCCGGGCGCCCGCTGCGGACGGCGTCGCGGAGCGGCAGCAGCGTCGCGAGGCGGCGCATCGAGGCGGCGCGCACGCCCAGGTAGCTGATGAGCAGGGCGCAGACGGTCAGCCCGACGCCGACGCTCACCGCCACGCGCCGGGAGAAGACGCCCTGGGGGAGCGGCTCGCGGACCATCGCGGTGAGCGCGCGCTCCCGGTCGCGCTCGGCGTTCGCCTTGTAGGCGGCCTCGGCGTCCTTGGTGGCCTGCGCGACCTTGTCGGCGGGGATGTCGGCGAGGAGCGAGAGCAGCTGCTTCGCCGCCTCGAACTGCTCGGCCTCGGCGGTGCCCGGCGGCGTGATCGCGGCCGCCTTGACGATGGCGTCCCAGGCGGGGATCGCGCTCACGCGCGCCCCGAGGAGCGCCTCGGTCGCCTCGCGGCAGCCGGCGAGGGTCTTGACCTGCTTGTAGAGCGGCTGGGCGGAGGCCCAGGCGCCCTGCTTGTCCGGCTCCTTGGGCTTCGGCGGCGGCGTGGTGCGCTGCGCGCGCGTCTTCGTGACCGGCGGCGGCGCCGGGGGCTCCTCGCCCGGGGCGGGCATGCGCGCGGACTTCGCGGCCTTCTTGAACAGGTCGATCTCGACGATGAGCTTCTCGCCGGCGAGGGCGCACGCGCGCGCGGGGGCGATGCGGGCCTCGGACTCCTCGGCCTGCCGCCGCGCGGCCGGGTCGGGGACGAGCCTGCCCTCCACGGTCACGAGGCGGAGGACCGCCACGGCGATGCACAGGACGAGGATGGCCGAGGCGATGAAGGTGGCGCGGACCTCCTCGCGCCGGGTGTACTCGTTCACGCTCGCTCCCTCGGAAGTACCGGAGATGGGCAGGTCGGCGCGAGGGCCGTGCGCGCCGGGGCGGCCGAGCGGCCGGCCGGACGCGCGGCGCCACGATCGGCGTCGCGGCCGTCACGGCAGGGGGACACCGAGGGAGCGCGAGCCCGTCGCATGCAGTTCACCGTTTAAACCAGATGCCGGACCGATACCACAGCGTCGCTCGCAATGGGGTCCGCTGCTTCCCTCGCGTCGGCGTCGGCGCGGTTCCGCGCGGTCGCGCGCGGTTCGGCGCGGTGCTCTGCGCCCCCGAGCGCCCTGGAACTTGCTCCGCCCCGGGGCGCTTCGTGTAAGGGTGCGGGGAAGGCGTGGAGGCTGCCGTCACATCCCACAAGTCCGTCGAGACCGCTGCCCCGGCGCGTGCCGCGCTGTCCGAGCAGGGAGCGGAGGCCGCGAGGCGCGGCGCCCCCGCGGGGGCGCCCGGCGCGGCGGCGGCGTCCGGCGCGGCGGTGACGTCCGGCGCGGCGGTGACGTCCGGCGCGGCGGTGACGTCCGGCGCGGCGGTGACGTCCGGCGCGGCGGCGGAGCGGACGGCGAGCCGGGGGCTGTGGATCTCGTCGACCTACTTCGCCGAGGGCTTGCCCTACGCGATCGCGCACAAGGTGGCGGGGGAGTTCTTCACGGCGGCGGGGGCGAGCCTCCAGATCATCGGCCTCGTGTCGCTCTACGGGCTCCCGTGGAACCTCAAGTTCCTCTGGAGCCCGCTGGTCGACCTCCACGGCAGCGCGCGGCGCTGGCTCGTGGGGGCCGAGATCGCGCTCGCGGTGATCCTGCTCGGCCTCGCCGCGACGGCGGAGAGCGGCGCGCTCGGGCTCGTCGCGGCGCTGTTCGGGCTGGTCGCCGTCGCGGCGGCGACGCACGACATCGCAGTCGACGGCTTCTATCTGCAGGCGCTCGACAAGGACGCGCAGGCAGCGTTCTCGGGGCTGCGGGTCGGGGCGTACCGGCTGGCGCTGCTCGCGGGCGCGCTCCTGGTCGCGTTCGCGGGCTGGGCGTCCTTCGGCGCGTCGTTCGCCGTCGCGGCGGCCTCGCTCGCGCTGCTCGCGGGCGCGCACGCCGTGGGGTTGCCGCGCCCGGCGGCGGCGCCCGCGCCCGGCGCCACGGCATCCGGAGCGGCGGCGGCGCCCGGGGCGGCGGCGTCGGGAGCCGCCGGGCTGCGGCGGTACGTCGAGCCGTTCCGTGTGTTCCTGCGCCAGCCCCGGATCGCGTCGAGCCTCGCGTTCATCCTCTGCTACCGGGCGGGGGACGCGCTCATGTTCGCGATGTCGTCGCCGCTGCTGAAGGACCTCGGCCTCGACACGGCGGCGCGCGGCAACGTGGCCGGCGTCGGCACGGTCGCCTCGATCGCCGGCTCGACCCTCGGCGGTGTGCTCATCAAGCGGTGGGGGCTCGCGCGCACGATCTTCCCCATCGCGCTCCTGCAGAGCCTGGCGATCCTGCTCTACGTGGCGCTCGCGTGGCTCCGGCCGGCGCTCCCGTGGATCGTCGCGCTCGTCACGCTCGAGCAGCTCGCCGCCGGGATCGGCACGGCGGTGCTCGTGGTGTTCCTGATGCGGCGCTGCGTGGACGGGTACAAGTCGTCGCACTTCGCGATCGGGTCGGCGCTGATGTCGGTCTCGGCGACGTTCGCCGGCAGCGTGAGCGGCTACCTCGCCGCCAGCGTGGGGTTCACGGCGTTCTTCGCGATCGCCTTCGCGGCGTCGATCCCGGGGGTCGTCCTGTCGCGCTGGGTGCCGCGGGAGTAGCCGCCGCCGGTCGCGGAGGCGCAGGCTTACTCCGCGTCGGGGCCGAGCAACCAGGCGAGCAGGGCCTCGGTGTCCAGCTCGAACACGGCGGCAGCCGCCTGGAGATCGCCCAGCGTGCTCGCCCTGTTGGCCACGGCGGCTTGCTCCGCGGCGCTCAGCTCGCGGCGCAGCCTGCGCGCGAGCACGCTCCGCAGCATCTCCTCGATACCCTGTCTGCGGCCCTTCTCGATGCCCTTCTCGATACCCTGCTCGAACACCTCCCGCAGGGTTTCGCTCGCCAGGATCGACTGCTGATCCAGCTCCTGTACTCGCATCCTGATCTCCTTGTGCCAAGTGTGCCCCCAGGGGGCCAGCTCCGCTAGCACCTGCATCACCGCATACAGCTCCGCGCGCTGCTCGTCGCGAGGCTCGCGGCGGCGGATCTCCTCGATCACCTGCCGGATCGATCCTTCCGTGGCGTCGACGGCGAGGGGCGTGAAGACGAGCCAGAACACGCCCGGTCGCGCCATCAGCTCGGCCACCTTGCGCTGGTAGACAGCCTCGATGCGGAAGCTCTGTCCGCAGAAGCGCTCGCTCTCGGGCCAGTTCGTGCGGAACTGCCCCTCGAGCGGCCACGGAGCCGCGCGCCCGCTGAGGAGGACGGCCACGCTCTCCACCGGGGGAATGGCGCCGTCGCCCCGGCCCGGGTCCACCGCGGCGCGGAGCGAGAGGACGAGCAGGACCGCGTACTCGAACATGCGGAGGGCGAGGTCACTGCCCGGCGCGACGATGAACTCCAGCTGCACCAGGCGCCGCTGACCGCCGCCGCGGAGCTCGAGGACCCGGTCGATCCTGCGCTCCAGCGCGGTCAGCTGCGTCTCGACCCACGAGACCGAGTCAACCGCAAATTCGAGCGTCAGACCCTGAGCGAGCTCGTCGCCGCAGCGCAGCGCGATGTGCCGCAAGGCGATGTCGTACTGACCCATTCCACCGATCTCCACCCGGGCGCACGCAGCGAGAGAGGCCGCTGCGCCCGGCTGCCCCAGCGCTCCACCTCGACCCTCGACCGGCCCTGTGCCGCCCGAGGTGCTCTCGTTGTGGATTCCGGTCAGGAGGCGCGGACGATCTGAAAATGAGACGAGAGGTCTGCCGCGCTCGCGCTCGCAGGCGCTGCCGCCCGCGAGCCCGGCCGGCGCTGCGCCATCGTGAGCCCGGCTGCCCCGCGCCCGCACCGCGCTTTCCATCCGCTTCCGCCGTGCGTCCGTCGTCCGTGACAACTTGACAACGGCACCCTCGCCAGCTGCATCTCGCCCTCGGCGCTCCCGGCCGCTTGCGTCCCGCCTGCGGCCGGCGCAACCCTCGGGCCCATGCAGACCCGCGCGCGTCACCCGCCGCTTCCGCGCTCCTCCGGGCCGATCCTGGCCGCCGTGGCCGCGGCGCTCTCCCTCTCCGGGCCGAAGACCGCCCCCGCAGCGCCGCCCGAGGCCGCGCCCTCGCCGCCGAAGGATGCCCCCGCAGCGGCTCCGAAAGCCGCACCGGCCGCAGCCCCGAAGGCCTCCCCCGCGGCGGCCGCCGCGTCACCGGCTGCTCCCGCTGCCTCCCCCCCGCCCAAGCTCGACGTCCCCTTCACCAAGTACGCCCTCAAGAACGGCCTCACCGTGATCCTCCATGAGGATCACGCGCTGCCGATGGTCGCCCTGAACCTCATGGTCAAGGTCGGCTCGCGGTTCGAGGAGCCGGGGCGCACCGGCTTCGCGCACCTGTTCGAGCACCTCATGTTCATGGGCACCCGCCGCGTCCCCACGAAGCAGTTCGACGCGTGGATGGAGGCCGAAGGCGGCTGGAACAACGCGTGGACCAGCGAGGACCGCACCGCCTACCACGAGGTCGCGCCGGCCCACGCGCTGCCGCTCCTGCTCTGGCTCGAGGCCGACCGGTTCGCGTCGCTCGCCGACAGCATGGACACCGCGAAGCTCAACACGCAGCGCGACGTCGTGAGGAACGAGCGCCGACAGACCAGCGAGAACGAGCCCTACGGCAAGGTCGAGCTCCTCCTGCCCTCGCTGATGTACCCGAAAGGGCACCCCTACCATCACCCGGTGATCGGCTCGCACGAGGACCTCCAGGCCGCGACGGTCGACGACGTGACCGCGTTCTTCCGGCGGTGGTACGTGCCGAACAACGTCTCCCTGGTCGTGGCCGGCGACTTCGATCCGCAGAAGGCGCGCGACACCATCGAGCGGTACTTCGGCGGCATCCCGGGGCGGCCGGTCCCCGCGGCGACCGCGCCGCCGCCGGTGAAGCTGAGCGGCGTCGTGCGCCAGACGATCGAGGACAACGTGAACCTCCCCAAGGTGGTCATGGCCTGGCACAGCCCCGCGCGCTTCGCGCCGGGCGACGCCGAGCTCGATCTGCTCGCCACGGCGCTCGAGCAGGGAAAGGCGAGCCGTCTGTACAAGGCCCTCGTCTACGACAAGGCGCTCGCCCAGGAGGTGAGCGCCGTACAGGGCTCCGGCGATCTCGGGTCGACGTTCACCGTCGAGGCGATCGCGCGGCCGGGCGTGCCGCTCGAGAAGCTCGAGGCCGCCATCGACGCCGAGCTCGCCCGCGTGCGCGACGAGCGCGTGAGCCGCGAGGAGCTCGACCGGGCCAAGAACCAGTACGAGACCGCCTTCGTGACGGCGCTCGAGTCGGTCGCCGGCCGGGCCTCGATGCTCAACCGGTACGAGACATGGACGGGCCAGCCCGGGTTCGTGGAGCAGGATCTGAAGCGCTACCGCGACGCGACCGCGGCGTCGCTGCAGGCGGTCGCGAAGAGCACGCTAAACCCGAACGCGCGGGTGATCCTGCGGGTCGTGCCGAAGGGCAGCGACGAGGCGAAGAAGGGCAGCGACGAGACCAAGAAGGCGGTGACGAAATGAGAGCGAGGAACGCAGGCGCGCTGGTCGCGCTGATCGCGCTGGTCGCCGCGGCCGTCGGCTGCGAGCCGAAGGCGCCGGCGCAGTCCCCGGCCCGGGCGGAGGCGCCGCAAAAGGCGCCCCCGGCCGCGGCCCCCCAGCCCGCGGACCCGCTCGGGCCCAAGCCGGAGCTGCCCAAGCCGCAGCCGTTCACGCCGCCCGCGCCCGTGGTGCTCGACGGGCCGAACGGCACCAAGGTGTGGCTCATCGAGCGCCACACGCTGCCGATCGTGGCGGTGTCCGTCGCCGTCGCGTCGGGGTCGGCGGACGATCCGAAGGGCGCCGCGGGCCTCGCCCACATCACGGCCGACATGCTCGACGAGGGCGCGGGGCAGCGCAGCGCGGTGGAGCTGTCCAGCGCGATCAACGATCTCGGCGCGACGCTCTCGGTCGGGGCGCGCACCGACGGGAGCGTCGCGACCCTCTCCGTGCTGAAGAAGAACTTCGACAAGGCGTTCTCGCTGCTCGCCGACGTTGTCGCGCGCCCGCGCTTCGAGGCGAAGGAGTGGAAGCGCGTCAGCGAGCTCTGGCAAAACGACCTCCGCAAGCGCGGCGACGACCCGACGCGGGTCTCGGCGCTGGTCTCGACGGCCGCGCTCTACGGGCCGGGCACGCCGTACGGGCACCCCGTCGAGGGCCTGCTCGCGGACGCCAAGTCGATCGGCCTCCCGGCCGTCAAGGCGTTCTACAAGGCGGCGTGGCGCCCCGATCGCGCGGTGATCTCCGTGGTCGGCGACATCACCCGGGACGAGGTGATGCAGGCGATCGCGCGCGACCTCGGGACCTGGTCCGGCAAGGGCGCAGCGGCCGGCGCCACGCCGGCCGACAAGGGCGCGCCCGCCGCGGCGCCGGCCTGGAAGCCGCCGCGCCTCGTGCTCGTCGACCGCCCGGGGGCGCCGCAGTCGGTGATCGCGGTCGTGCGGGAGGGGGTCGCCGCGAGCGATCCGCGGCGGCCGCTGCTGCAGCTGATCAACACCGCGCTCGGCGGCTCGTTCACGTCGCGCCTGAACCAGAACCTGCGCGAGGATCACGGCTGGTCCTACGGGGCCGCGTCGGCGTTCAGCGAGACGAAGCGGCCGGGCGCTTTCGTCGCGCGGGCGTCCGTGGTCACCGAGGCGACCGGACCCGCGCTGAGGGAGATGCTCTCGGAGCTTGCCAAGATGGCAGACTCCGGGCTGACCCGGGACGAGCTGGCGAAGGTGCAGGCGCAGGACCGGGCGGACCTCGTCTCCGCCTACGAGACGGTGAACCGCACCGCGCTGCGCCTCGGGACGCTGGCGCGGCTCTCGCTGCCGGAGACGTTCGACGGCGCCGCGAGCCAGGCGCGGCAGCAGGCGACGCTCGCCGGCCTCGCGGAGCTGGCGAGGGCGGTGGATCCGAAGGGGGCGACCCTCGTGGTCGTGGGCCCGCGGCAGGAGATCTTGCCGCAGCTCCAGGCGATCGGCCTCGGCGAGCCGGAGGCGTGGGACGTCGAGGGGCAGCCGATCCAGCCGAAGAAGACGCCCTGAGCGGCCCGCGTCCCCGCTGCCCACGCTCCTCCCGCCGCGCGCTGAGTCGTCTCTCGTCCCCGTCTTCTGTCTTCCGTCTTCCGTCTTCCGTGCTCGTCCTTCGTGCGCGTGCGCGTGCGCGATTCCCCGGAGTCAGCGCGCACGCGCACGCAGACGAGCACGGAGACGAGAGACGAACTACGGAAGACGCCCGCATCGAACCCGAGCGAAAGCCGCTCCAGGCGCGAGGTCGGCCCCCGCGCCCTCAGGGCGAGGTCGGCTCGAAATCGATCGGGTTCGTCGGCGCGCCCTCGTGCAGGACGCCGTCGCCGAACCAGTAGACGTAGCGAGGCTCCTGGACGCCGTCGAGGTACGCCTCCAGCCGGACGATGGCGCCCTCGGTCGTGGTGAACGTCATCGCGTCGATGTCCGAGCCGGTCTCGGCGTGGAGGTACGCGATGCCGTCGTCGGCGAGGCGCGTCGCGTCCGTCTTCTCGAGGTCGGTCCCCACGATGTCGAACAGCTCGGACGACGTGTCCACCGAGGCGTAGAGGTCGAAGCTGCAGACGACCTTGGAGCTGTTGGTGTCGCAGGTCGTCCAGAGCCGCCACGTCCCGCCGGCCGCGTACTCGACGAAGATGCCGACCCCCTCGCCCGGCTCGCTGCTCAGGGCGGCGTCCGTGTCGATGGCGACGAGCATCGGCTCGTCCGTGGGCGGCGGAGGCTCGTTGTTGTCGTCGTCCTCCCAGCCGTCCCCATCGTCGTGCTGGTGGCCCCCGTGATGGCCGTCCTCGTCGACGATGATGCAGCCGGACGAAGCGAGGGGCGCGGCGACGAGAAGGAACGACCACAGCCCCAGTGAACGAAGCTTCACGAAGTCAGCGGAAAACGTCATCGCATCTGCTCCTGCCCGTGGACGTCGCAAGACGTGGACCATCGCTATCTCGACCGCGGACGAGCCGGTGGCGCCGGCGCCGCCCTCCCCGGAGCCGGGCCCGACGGGAGGTGGATCCGGGGGCGCGGGGCCGGCGGTGCGCTGGGGAGGGCGCGCGGCCTCGCGACCGGCGCGCTCAGCTGAGGCGCCGGCGCCGGCGCCGACCGCTGCGGGAGGGCGCGCGGGGCGGACGGCGTGGCGTCGCCGCGCGGCGCGGGCGGCGCGGTGACGGCGCGCGGCGCGGGCGGCGCGGTGAAGACGCGCGGCGAGGGGGCGACGCGCGGCGTCGGGGCGGGCGCGTGCGACGGGGGCGCGACGGTCGCCCTCGAGGCGCGGTGCGGCGCGCCCTCGCCGGCGCGGGGCAGGGGACCCGCGCCGGAGAAGCCTCGCCCCGGAACGCCGGGCCTGGCGACGGAGGCCGGCGCGTCGCCGTCGTGCGACCTCGGGGTGCGCAGCGACGGCGCCGCCCGCCGGCCGCCCGCCGGCGCCGGGGGCGCCGAGAAGCGGCGCGACGACGGGGGCGCGAGGCGCGCGCTCGGCGTCGTGCTCTTGCGCGCATAGGCGAGGGCGCGGGGATCCGCCTTGCCGCGCACCTTCGGCGCAGCCGACGAGGGGACACGGGCCTCGGCGAGCGAGGGCGATGCGGGGCGGTAGCTGCCAGGGCGGATGCCGTGGGACGGGCCGGCGTGCCCCGCCCCCCGCCTGCCGTCCGGGCGGACGTCGTCGCGCCCGGTCCTGCTCACGGTCGGCCGCGCCGGCCTGTAGGGGTGCGAATGCGCGGCGATGCGCCGGACGACCTCGCGATCCCGGACGACGTGCCGGTGCACGTGGTGGTGGAACACGTAGGTCGTCGGGCAGAAGACGTACGCCGCCGGGGGCACCGTCCACAGCGACACCGCGACGCCGCTGCTCCAATAGTAGGTGGGCGGCATCGGGGCCCAGCCGATGTAGCCGTCGTCGCCGACGCGCCAGACCACCCACGCCGGGGCGTAGGCGCGCCCCGGGATCCAGGCCCAGCCGTGGACGGGGAGCCAGACCCAGCGGCCGTAGTGGAAGGGGATGTGGCCCCACTCATAATCGCTGACCCACAGCCACTCGCCGTCGTCGGTCAGCTCCCAGCGGCCCGCGGTCTGGTAGGGCGCGAAGCCCGGGCCGACCACGACCGCGGAAGGCACCCAGACCCGGCCGTAGCTCGGGTCGTCGATCCAGGCGCCGTACGGGGCGAGCGGCTCCTGGAACTCGATCAGGGCGCTCGGGTCGGTGTCCTCGTACCCGTCCACCGCGATCTCGGCGCTCACGCCGACCTCGGCCTGGACCGGCTGGGTCTCGGCGGGCCGTGAAGCCGCGGTCTCACCGGCGGCGAAAGGCTCGTCGGTCGTGTAGCCCTGCGGCAGGCCCTGGGCGGCGGCGCTGGATGGCGCGGCGACGAGCGCGGCGAGCAGCGGCAGCGCGCCCGCGAGCCGGCGGAACCGGGCCCTGGTGATGCCCGACGCCGCAGGCGCAGGGCGCTTCGGGGGAGCGGACGGGGGGAGAGGCATCGGGTGCATGATGGGTCCTTCTCGAGGGGGATGCCAGGAAGAGGTCGGGCTGGCCTCGGGCGTCCTCGGGTCTCTTCAGACGTCCTCGCGCGCCGGATCAGTCACCGCGCGTTCACCGCGCTTTGCAAGCTCCGTTCCGGAGCTCGCCCGGCGCTCGGGGCGCCGCTCCGCCGGGCCACGCGTCGCGTCGCGGCGCGCGCCGTCGACCGTCGAGCCCGCGTCGCGCGCGTCGCGCGCGTCGCGGCGCGCGCCGTCGCGCATCGCGGCCCATGCCTCAATCGAGGTCGCTGTCGTCGAGCGCCGGCGCGTCCTCGTCCGACGGCGGCGGCGCTCGCGAGGGCAGCGGCGGCGGCGCTCGCGAGGGCAGCTGCGGCGGCTTCGGCAGGAGCGACAGCCGCGCGTGCGCGTCGGCCAGCTTGCGATCGGCCTCGCGCAGGCGCCGGTTCAGCACCCGGATCACGGCGTCGGCGATCTCGGCCGTCTCCCGCACCGCCTCGTGGAAGTCCTCCGCGGAGACCCGGAGCAGCTCCGCGTCCTCGGTGACCACGGCGGTCGAGCCCCGCGGCTCGCTGTCGAACAGCGACATCTCGCCGAAGACGTCGTTCGCGCCGAGCCGCGCGACCTCGCGGCCGTCCAGGGTGAGGCTCACCTCGCCCGAGATGATCGAGTAGAGCGCGCCGCCCGGCTCGCCCTGGCGGAAGATGACGTCGCCCCGCGCCAGCGAGACCACGAGCGAGCCGCGCGCCAGCGCCACGAGATCGTCGCCGGCCACGCGCGAGAACAACGGGACACGCTGGAGGAACAGGACCTTCTCGATGGTGGTGTACATCTCGTCCTCGGGCTCGATGCCGGTGCCGCCGGTGACCGCCCAGTATCGCGCGTAACGCGCCACCGCGGGATCCTCGTCGGCCCGCAGCGCGGCGAGGCGCTCGGAGGCGCCGGGCGGCGCCGTGACCGCGACGGCGATGGCGGCGGCCTCGCGGACGAGCGGGTCGGGATCCCAGGTCGCGGCGAGCGCGTCCGCGGCCGCGCCGGCGATGGCGCGCCGCGCGACGGCGTCGAGCGCGAGCGCTGCGCTGTAGGGCTCGCCGCGCGTGAGCTCGCGGCGGATCCAGGCGACGGCGCTCGCCTCGGGCGGCATCGGCCTGCGGGGGAACTCGGCCGAGAGCGCGAGCAGGCGCTCGACGAGGGAGACGAGCCGCTCGCGCAGCGGCCGGTCGAGGAGCGACTCCAGCACCTCGAACGCGTTGGCCCGCAGCGCCGGATCGGGGCCGAAGACGTGGGTGCGCACCAGGGCGACGACCTCGCGGGGGTAGGCGAGCTCGCACAGCCGGAGCACGCGGATGATCCCCTTCCGCAGCCGGCGGAGCAGGTGCTGATCGAGCAGCGGGCCCGCGACGCGGGGGCGCACCGCGATGTACGCCTCGCGCGTGCGGACGTGCTCGACCGTCTCGTCGTCGATGCAGGCGCGGATGCGCCGGAGGGGGGCCGGCGGCGCGCGCAGCGCGAGGCGCAGGCGCGAGGCCGACGCGAGCACCTTCTGGCGGAGGGCCTCGTTCGGGTGGTCGATCTGGGCGAGCAGCGCGTCGAGGGCGCCGTGGCTGGAGAGCCGCGCGAGCACCCGCGGGATCGCGAGCCGCGCGGCGCGCGGGGTGCTGTCGTCGTCGAGGCGCGCCGCGAGCTCCGGGATGGCGGCGTCGCCGAGCGCCTCGATGGCCCGGGCCGCGGCCGACGCGAGGGCGCGCTCGGCGAGGGCGTCCGCGAGCAGGGGGAGCAGGCGCGGATCGGCGACGCTCGACGAGGAGCGCACGGCCTCGCGGCGCACCGCGGGGTCGGGGTCGCCGATGAGCCGCGCGAGCGCGCGCTGGAGCGACGCGTGGCCGACCATGCCGAGGATGCGGGCGGCGGCGACGCGGTCGCGGGGGGAGGGGCTCTCGAGCAGCGCGCGCAGCCGCGGCGCGCCGTCGAGCATGCCGTCGAGGCCGCAGTAGCGCAGGAGCGCGGCGATCGCGGCGGCCCGGAGCTCGTCGTCGCCGGGCGCGCCGGCGGAGGCGGCGCGGGGCGCGTCGCTCTCCCGCGCGAGCGCGAGCAGCTCGTCGTGGGCGTCCTCCCGCAGCAGCGCCGCGAGGGCGTCGACCGCGGCGACGCGGACCGCGGTGTTCCGGTCGCGGACCGCCGCGCGCGCGATCTCGGCGCCCTCTTCGTGCTCGAGCTCCGCCGCGAGGCGCACCGCGAGCGCGCGCACCCTGGCCGAGCCGTGGCGCGCGAGCGCGGGCACCGCTTCGCGCACGAGGGCGGGGTCGAGCTGGCGGAGCTGATCGACGGCGAAGAGCACCTGCGTCATGGCGCGGCTGTAGAGCGCCTCCTTGAGGATCGCGCGCGTCTGCGGGCCGTAGGCGACGCTGTCCGGCTCGATCTGGCGGCGCATCAAGGTCCGGCGCATGGCGTCGAAGTAGCCGCGCCGCACGAGCGGGATGAGGGCGATGGTGGCGACGCAGAGCGGGAGGCAGTAGAGGCCGAGGCGCGCGGCCTCCTCGACGAGCGCGGGGCCGGTCTCGGCGTCGGGCGCGAGGGCGAGCAGGAGCAGCGCGCCGAGGCCGTAGCCGAGGGGCTTGGCGATCGCGGAGACGAGCGTCCGCACCCGCTCCCGCAGCGCCGGCGGGAACGGGAAGAAGAGCAGCTGCATCGTCGCGTCGTGGATCGTGAACTGGAGCGCGTTGTCGCTCAGCTTCATGATGGAGGCGAAGGCGAGCGAAGGGATCGCGACCAGCGCGGCGGTGCTGGCGGTGAACGCGGCCGGCATGGCGAGCAGCCCGCCGAGCACGCCGTGGCGGCGGAGGACCGTCGGCGTCGCGCCGAGCTGCACGAGCAGGCCGATCACGCCGACGGCGCCGTAGAGGTACGCCATGAACCGGGCGAGATCGTCGCGGTCGGGGTAGGCGGTGAGGGCGATCGCCTTGAACTGGTAGTCGCCGACCGTGAGCACGGCGAAGAGGAGGAGCGTCAGGAGCGCGATGGTGAGGGCGTAGCGCGATCGCCACACTTCCATGCGGGGGAGGCGGGCCTGGATGCGCTCCTCGTCGCCGGACGGGGGCCGCTCCAGCGGGTGCCGCCGCGCGAGCGCCGTGGTGAGCGAGGCCATGGCGAGCAGGGCGGCGATGAGCACGAACAGCAGGTTCTCGGTGCCGATCCACGTCACGACGAGGCCGGTCCCGAAGCCGCAGGCGACGGTGCCGACGACGCGGCCGCTGCCGATCAGGCCGAAGAGGCGCTTGGCGCTGCGCGCGTCGTGCAGGTCCTGGGCGACGGCCCAGACGAGGACGGCGGTGAAGTTCGCGATGATCTCGGACCAGATGTAGAAGACGAGGATCGCGGCGCGCACCTCCTGGCCGATGAGCACGCGCAGGAGCGCGAACGTGATCGCGCCGAACAGGGCGAAGGCGACGCACAGGCGGGCGCGCGGCAGGCGGCGGGCGACGCGGTCGTAGGCGAGCGCCGCGACCGCGGAGGCGGCGCCGTACACGATCCACATCGGCGCGATCCAGGTGACGGGGAACCTGGTGAGGAAGAGCGCGTCGCGCGCCGAGCGGCCGACCACGAAGATGAGGGCGGCGAGGAAGAGCAGGCAGAAGAGCAGCGCGGTCCGGTGCAGCTCGACGCGGGTGAGGGTGACGCCGAGGACGGCGGTGTCGGTGCTCGGCGGCGCGCCGCTCGGCGGCAGCCGGCTGGGCCGGTTCGAGGTCGGGCGCACGGATGGGGCGGACCCGGGCGCAGGAGCGCCGTCCGGGCGCGCGCTCGGCTGCCCGGAGCGCAACGGCTCCGGAGCGGCCGCGCGCTCCTTCGCGCTCGGCTGCGCGGGAGCGGCGTCGGTCGGGTCCACCCACCTCAGGCTAGCCGAGCTCTCTCCAAGAGCGCGTGTTTCAGGCCACGCGGCGCGTCCGACAGCGGGCGCGGCGCGCCGGCCCGCCGGCCCGCTCGCCCCCGCGCGCCCCCGCGCGCCCCCGCGCGCCGCGGCGCCGCTGCCAACTTGTCAGGAACGGACCGCGAGCGTGGCCAGCTCGTCATTTCGCGCGTCGCCGACGTGGGCACCGAGGCGCCCTGCGGCGGGGGCGGCCGAGGGGGCCGCCGGTGCTTTCGAGCGCGGCGGACGCGGCTTCGGGCGGGGCTCCGACTCGGGCAGAGGCGCCGTTTCCCTGCTGCGCGGAGGGCTGTGCGAGGCATTTGCGGCGTGGTACGAGCTGTGCTGAAAGGACCCGCCCATGGACACGACAAGGACTCTCGTGCGGCCCCGGCCTAGAGGGCGGCGGCACCTCGCCCGGCTGTGCGCGGCGGCGCTCGCGGCGGCGGCGCTCGCCGGAGGCGCGCGCCGGGCCGAGGCGACGGTGACCATCAGCACCGACGTGGATCGCACCGGGGACAGGCGCCAGGACGCGCAGAACCCGCTCTGGATCAGCCGCGAGGACTGCCTGACGGACAACGATCTGCGCTTCACGGTCACGCTGAGCGACTTCTCGACAAGTCAGACGCTCGAGGTCTGGGTCAGCGAGTCGCAGGACTGCACCTTGTACTCGAACCGCGACACGGGCACGCGATGCCGGCGGATCCAGACCGTGTCCCCCCTGGACGACACGATGGAGATCGAGCTGTCATCCAAGGAGATCGCGGCGGCCCTCGGCGCCGAGGAGTGCGAGGGCACGCGGTCCAGCACCGGCGCGGTGTCGGTCACCATGTACTTCATGCGGCTCGAGTCCCTGGACGAGGACGGACCGGATCACGCGAAGTGGGAGAGCACCAAGCTGGATCTCCAGGGCCCGAAGCCGCCGACGGAGGTCGAGGCGCACCCCGGCGATGGTCGTCTCCTCGTCGACTTCAAGCAGAACGAGGACGAGGACGTGGAGGGGTACTATCTCTACTGCGACGGAGGGGGGCAGTCCTCGCCCGGCGCGGGCGGGGCGGGGGCCGGCGGAGGCGACGGCGGCGCGGGGGAGGCCGGCGGCGGGAACGGGGGTGGAACGACAGGAGACGGCAGCTCCGGATGCGGGGCGTCGCGCCTGGTCCCCGGGGAGGTCCCGGAGACCGCGTTGCGGTGCGGCAAGGTGGGGAAGGCCAACCGTGGCGAGGCGGCGAAGTTCGATGACGGCGCGGCGATCGCCAACGGTACGTCGTACGTCGTCGGCGTCGCGGCCTATGACCTCGTGGGCAACGCCGGCCCGCTGTCGGAGCTGTCCTGCGCGACGCCGATCGAGGTCGACGGGTTCTTCGAGAAGTACCGGGAAGCCGGCGGGCAGGCCGGCGGGGGGTTCTGCAGCGTCGGGGGGCCGGTCGGGGCCGGCCGGTGGGTGTCGGCGCCGCTCGGCGTGGTCGTGGCTGGCGCGGCGCTCGGTCTGTGGCGCAGGAGCCGTCGCCGTCGCGCGCGTTCCATCACGCAGGAGAGCCAATGAACCGTCATCTCCGTCACTTTGCTGCGTCGTGCCTCGCCGGCAGCGCGGCGCTCCTCGTCGTCTCCGCGGCCGGCGCGCAGACGAGCCGGAGCGACTGGCGGCAGCGCGATCGGGCGAGGATCCTGCGCGAGGAGCGCTATGCCTCGCCGCAGAGCTTCGCGTTCGAGCTCCGCTTCGCCCCGTACTCTCCGGAGGTCGACGAGGAGCTCCCCGGCGCGGGCCCCTACGAGGGGACCTTCGGCGACGGCGCGCAGTTCTATTTCGGCATGGAGCTCGACTGGCTGCCGCTCCGGATCCCGTACGTCGGCGCGATCGGCCCGGGGCTCGGCTGGGGGTACACGTCGACGTCGGCAAAGGCGTTCGAGGCGGGCAGCGACACGAGGGCCGAGGCGGAGGAGACCTCGCTCACCATCATGCCGATGCACGTGTCCGCCGTCCTTCGCGGCGATGAGCTGATGCGCAGGACCGGCATTCCGATCGTGCCCTACGCGAAGGCGGGCCTCGGCATGGGGCTCTGGTTCACGTCGTCCGGCCCTGGGACGGCGGAGGTCGATGGGGTCCGGGGCGAGGGCATCACCTGGGGCACGCACCTCGCGCTCGGCGCGATGCTCGCGCTCAACTGGATGGATCGCCGCGCGTCGTCGCAGCTCGATGAGACGACGGGCATCAACCACACCTACTTTTTCGGCGAGTGGATGTACGCGAACCTCGACGGGCTCGGCTCGAGCCCGCAGATGCACGTCGGCACCTCGACGTGGGTCCTGGGGCTGGCCCTCGACATGTGAGACGCCGCGCCCGGCGCTTCCGCGGGGGAGCGCGGCGCCGGGCGTTCGCGTGAAGGGAGCGCGGCGGTGGGCGTTCGCGTGAAGGGAGTGCGTGCGGCCGAGCGCCCGGGGGCGGGCGCGCGGCGGTGGGCGCTCGCTCAGGGCGCGCCGTCGTCGAGCGGCGTGGCGCCGTCGTCCTCCTCGATCACCGTCGTTCCCCGGGGCCGGGTCGTGGCCGGGCGGCGCGGGGGGCTGTCGCTCTCGAGGGCCTTGACGGTCTCCGGAGAAGGAGGCCCGAAGATGGGCATCACGAGCTCGCGCGCGGTGCCCTCGCGCTCGTAGGCGATCTTGAGCTCGCTCGCGCTGGCCAGGGCGCGATAGGCCGCGAACAGGTCGTCCGGGCGCTCGAGCGTCGCGCCGTTCACCTGGGTCACGACGTCGCCGGGCTTGAGCTCGATAGAGCTCCAGTCCGCGGGCAGCGCGAGGATCTTCCAGCCGATGAACGCGCCGGCCCGGATGACCTCCTCGACCGGGACGCGCCGCAGGATCCAGGGCGGGCCTTGCAGCAGCACCCGGTCGACGTCGGCGCGGGCGAGCTGCCCGGCGGGCGCCGCCTGCTTGGCCGGGGCTGCGCTCGCCGCCTGCTTGGCCGGGGCCGCGGCCGGAGCGGCCGCCTGCTGCCCGCCGCACCCCGCGAAGACGGACAAGGAGAGACATGCGCCGAGCATGAGCCTTCCGCGCGTCGACATCGGCGGGACTATGCGCGGGAGACCCGAGGGGGCCAAGTAAGCTGCAGGCGCGACGGGGACGATGAAAGCGGGCGGCGGAGCAGGCGAGCGCTTTGGTAGAGGGCTCGTCGGGATCGCGACAGGGGACGGGATCGTCGGAGAGGGTCGGGGAGGCGGGATTTGAACCCGCGACAACGAGCACCCAAAGCTCGTGCACTACCGGACTGTGCGACTCCCCGGGCGGAACGTCCGCGAGCGGGACCATAGACGAGGTGTCTTGCCGGGGCAAGCCAGCTCGCTCGGGCGCTGGGGCCTACGGGGGCGCGGGTCGCGCGGTTTTCGTGCGGTTTTTTCGGTGCGGCGCCGCGAGAAAGGCGCTGAGATGAGGGGCTGCATGGGCGAGACGCTGCCGTCGCTGTCGGTCCATCACCTGGCCGTGGTCGTGCGCGATCTGGAGCGAGCGGAGGCGTTCTATGCGGGCGTCCTCGGGCTGCCGGTGGTGCGGCGCTGGACGGACGAGGCCGGAGCGCCGCGGTCGGTGTGGCTCGGGCTCGGGGGCGGCGCCTTCCTGGCCGTGGAGCGGGCGGCGGCCGCCGGGCCGACGCGCTCGGACGAGGCGCCGGGTTGGCACTGCGTCGCGCTGGGGATCGCCCCGTCCGAGCGCGAGGCGTGGCGCCGCCGGCTGGCCGCGGCGGGCGTGGCCGTCGAGCGGGAGAGCGCCTACACGATGTACGCCCGTGATCCCGAGGGGAACCTGGTAGCGCTCAGCCACTACCCGGAGCCGCAGGTGCCGCGGCTGGACGCGGGCTGATCGCGTGCCGGCGGCGCGCCTGTGCGGAACGCGGGCGGGGGCGGATGCGCAGGGAGGAGACGCGGCGCGCGGTCGGCGCGGGGAGCCGAGGGGTCGACGGGCGCGGGCGGCGCGGGTGGCGCGGCGGGCGGCGTGGGCGGCGCGCCGCGAAGGCAGTGCGCGCCGAGCGCGGGGATGAGAAGATGGAAGGTCGGGCGGCGAGCCAGCCTGCTGGAAGCTGCTCGAGGGCAAGCGCGTCGAAGGGGAACGAACGAGCCGGAGGTTTCAAGATGCCGCGTTCAACGTCCGATTCCGTGTCGCCTGATGCTCCTGTGTCGCTCGTGCTCCCCTTCGGGGCGATCGGGCTCGTGGGCGGCTGGCTTACCGCAGACAGCTTCCATCTCCCGGACCGCTCGGTCCATTACCTGCTCGCGGGCGTGACGCCGGTCGTCGCGGGGCTCCTGGGCCATTACCTGACGAGCCGGATCGGGGGCGTGGGGAGCGCCGGCGCTGCGGCGCCGGGCGCGGTCGTGGGATGGGCCGACGGACCGGGGTGGGCGGACGGACCGGGGCGGTGGACCCGGCGGGGGCCGATCGTGGCGAGCCTGCTCGCGCTGTGGGCCATCGTGGTGGCCGGCGTCGTCAACGGCATGACCGTCGGGCTCGTGCTGGGGCCGGTGGGGATGCTCGTCGGCGCGCCGTTCGGTGCCGTGTTCTCGCTGCCGTTCGTTCCGGCGCTCGCGGTGGTGCTGCTCGCGGCGAACCGCGTCGGGAGGGCGCGCGCAGGCTCGATCGTGGCGCAGGCGGATCGGCGCGCCGTGTGGTCGGCGACGGCGGCGGTGATCGCGGTGGCGGCGCTGGGGGCGCCGGCGGTCTTCGGGAGGCCGGCGGTGCCGGAGGTGGGGCACGCCGTGGCGGCGGTCGGGCTCGCCGTGGTGGGGGCGCTGTTCGTGGTCGACGCCGTGGCGCTGGCGAAGGTGCTGACGATGCCGCTGCCGCGGAGGCTGATCGGGGCGGAGGAGGCGGGAGAGGGCGGGGTGGGGGCGGAGGAGATCGAGGTGAGGGCGAGGATGGGGGAGATCGGGGAGATGGGAGAGGGAGAAGACGGCGCGGCGAGGAGCGCTGCGCGCGGCGGGGCGAAGGGGATGGGGACGGGGGAGAGGGTCGACCTCGGCCTCGGGGACGAGGTGCGGGTCGAGGTGGTGCGGCCGACCCACGCCTACCGGGGGGCGCCCCAGATCGCCCGGGTGGTGCGGGGGAGCCGGGAGCGCGCCGCGGGGGCGCTGCGGGCAGGGCTGGCGCGGGGTGGGATCGCGCTGGCGATCGGGGCGGCGTTCTGGGGAGGGCCGTGGGCGTGAGCGAGGGGCGGGGGGATCGGCAGGGGGAGGGGAGGAAGGCGGACGAGCGGCGGAACAGACGGAGAGGAAGCGGAAGGGCGGACTGAACGAAGAGGCGGCCAGGGATCGGGCTTGATGCACGCGACGAGGTGTGCCAGGGTCCCGCCCCCGTAGCGGCAGTTGCCCCTGCCCCCGTAGCTCAGTGGATAGAGCAGCGGTTTCCTAAACCGAAGGTCGCAAGTTCAATTCTTGCCGGGGGTGCGAATGATTTCGCGGGGTTAGGTGGTCTCGTCCGAGCCGCCGCCCTCATCCCGGACGGCCGTTATCTCGCTGTTCCCCTGTAAGGGGACCGGACGGTTTCTCCGGATGGCCCTGCCCACGAGCGCCGTGCCCAGGAGCACCCTCGGGGCGGACGTCCCTCCGCTCTGCGCCGCCGCCGCATCTGCTACGCTGCTGGCCATGAGCCTCCCGGCCGAAGAACTCCTCGACCAGGCGATGAAGCTTCCCGAGAGCGAACGGCGCGTCCTTGCCCTGCGGCTTCTGGAAAGCGTAGGCGAAGAGTCGCCGGAAGAGGTCGAGCGCGCGTGGGTCGAGGAGGCTCGGAGGCGCCTCGACGAAATCCGGGCGGGGCGCTCCCAGTCCGTCCCCTGGGAGGAGGCGCGGCGCCGCATATTCGCGCGGTTGAGATGACGCGCCGTCCCGTCGTCCTCGCGAACGAAGCAGAGAGCGAGGCCCGTGACGCGTTCCTCTGGTACGAGGCGCGCGATCCGCGCGTCGCCGATCGCTTCGAGGCTCAGGTACTCGCAGCCCTCGATCGCATCGCCGAAGCCCCTGAGCAAGGCTCCGAGATCGAGCTGGGTGTCCGGCGCCTGATTCTCCATCAATTCCCCTACGGGCTGCTCTACTCCGTCGAGCCCGATCGCATCCTCGTGCTTGCGGTCATGCACCTCCGCCGCCGGCCCAGGTACTGGCGAGGCCGCGGCCCCTGAGCTGAGCGTTCGGTGTGCGTGCGAGCAAAGCAACCGGAGGGGTTCCGACGGGCTCCGGGCTGAATTTCAATTCAGCCGGAGGTTTCGCCAGGCTCCGGGCTGAATTGAAATTCAGCCGGAGGGCTCTCGTCAGGCTCCGGGCTGAATTTCAATTCAGCCGCGGGCTCTCGACAGGCTTCGGGTTGAATTTCAATTCAGCCGGCGGGCTCTCGACAGGCTCCGGGTTGAATTTCAATTCAGCCGGCGGTAGCGCGCGACCTTCACCATCTGATCCAGTGCACTGCTCGTCACGCGGTCAGCTCCTCCTCCAGGAGCCGGCGAAGATCCCGGCCCCGCGCGAACCCCCTTTGCTCGATGAGCTCAATGGCGGATCGCGCCAGCGATGTCCCTATCCCGCGCGATCGCCAAAAGGGTCCGGATGTCCATGCCGCGCGCGTCGTTCTTCCTCGCGCCTCCTCGCGGCCTGCGCCTCGGCGCCGCCGCCTGCCGGCGCGGGTGCCAACGCCGGTCCCAGCGCCGACGCCGGTCCAAGCACCCGGCGCCGCAAGCCTGTGGTCGCGCACCTCGACGGTGGCCTTCCCGTCCTGGAGATGTAGCTTCGCATCGCGCGGGCGGCACGCGATCCCGGCGCAGTGGGCGGAGGATGCGCCCTTCTCTGGGGTGCTATTGAGACGACGCCACTCACCGTTCCGCTGCGCGTCGCGTGGTCCGACGGCGCGCAGGATGACGTCGTCCTGTGCGACGTCGCCGCCTACGAAGCCCGGCTCAAAGATCCACGGATACCTCCAATCGTGGTCCTCCACCGGAGCGGTGGCGCGTTCTATGCGAGCCATCCGTCAGGTCCGGATCGTCACCGGATCCAGGACGAACCAGACGGGAAGTTGCTCGCGGATCCGCGGATCCTCTGAAATGTTTTGATGATCCCAGCGCTCGGCGCAGGGGAAGACACCGCATCTCTGATTCCGGTGTTGAGCCGGGTCAGCCGGAGGTTCCTGTTCGTCGTCTGGGAGCTCCCTCCTGACGCTCAACCCACAACCGCGGTCGGGGCGCGCTCGCCGACAGCGGTTCGGGAAGAGCGAGGCCTTGGCGCGGATACACCAACGCGGCGTAGCTGGTCCCACTGCGCAGGTCGTCGAACGGGTTGACCGCCGAATCCAGTTCGTCGTAGCCTGCTACCCATCATGGGCTGGCGTGGATTCGTTCGAAGCACCGTGGCGACCGCGCGTCGTATTGAGAGGGCCGAAGCCGCTGCCAGGCGCCGTGCGGAGCGCGACGCGCTCCGCCGTCGTCGCGAACTGATGGCCCAGATGGCGGCAGCCGAGCGGATGCAAGAGCAACAACGGGCGGCCTATGAAGTGGCGCTCTTTGAGAACTACCTCCAGGTCATCGTCTCCGTCCACAAAGAGTGCTGGAATCCTTGGGATTGGCGACAGATCGCAGCGGCAGCGCCGCCGCCGCCGCCAGTGTTCACCGGGCGCCACGAAGCGGCTGCACAGCATGCCCTCCAGACCTACGAGCCATCGCTCACAGAGAAGCTGTTTAAGCAGGAGGTCAAGCGGAGACAAGCGCTGACCGAGGACGTCGAACGGGCGCGCCAGGGAGACCAGGCCGAGCATCACATGGCGTTACAGCAGCACCAGCAGGCCATGGCCCAGTGGCAGTGGTACAAACGCGTGGCCCACGGCGTCCTCTCGCACGAACTCGAAGCCTACAGGGCAGTGCTGGATTACCTTGCGCCTTTCGACGAGCTGGGCGATCTCGGGATCGTCGTATCGCTTGACGAGGTTCTTCCGGGTGGAATCGCCGTCGCCTGTGCCGTGCGCGACCAGGAGATCGTTCCCACCGAGGAGCGGCGGCTGACCGCGGCAGGCAAGCTCTCCGTGAAGACCATACCTGTTGGGCGCTACTGGGAGCTCTATCACGATCACGTATGTAGCTGTGCATTGCGCGTGGCCCGTGAGATCTTCGCGCTGCTGCCAGTTGAGCGGGTCGTCGTGAATGTCTCGACGGAGCTCCTCGACGTTAGCACCGGGCACAAGGGGCCGATGACGATCCTCGGCGTCAACTTCGTCCGCCCCACGTTCGAGCGGCTGAACTTGGACAGGCTCGACCCATCCAATGCCATGACGAACTTCGTGCATCGGATGTCGTTCAAGAAGACGAAAGGGTTCTCGGCCATCGTCCCGCTCACCCTTGCCGAGTGGGCCTGACGAGGGCACTGCCCTATCGTCTTCGTCGCGAGCCGCCGCGACGGGCAGCCGGTATGCCGCACAACTTCGCCATACGATCGGCTTCGAAGCGCCGCTCGTCACGGGCGCCTTTGAGATGAGCAGTGCCGAGGGGCGGGACGCTCGCGCTGGCTGTTGAACGGCGGCGTGCGTAGCTCCTATGAAAGCCGCTCGTGCCGACGGATCCAGAGAAGAACTCACCTACTTGAAGACCCGTACGTCGTAGCCGAGCGCTCGGAGAGCCTTGTTGGTACGGTCGTTGCGAGGGGGATAGTCGTTAGGTCTGGCCCAACCGAGAACCTCGCCGAGAGAGCTCTTGCCAAGGCGCGGAAGCCTCCACCGTTTATCTTTCGTCGCGATCCACAGTCGATCCACGGCGTCGGCGGGATCGCTAGCGTAGATGACGAACTGGAGGAGATCGACGACACTCTTGCCGGCTTCAGAGCGCCTGGTCCAGATCCACTTCGCAAAGCGCTCGACCCGTTCACCCTCGGATTCATGGTGACCGGCTGGGAGTCCGTAGATTGAGTTCTCGACATGACGGGCATTGTCGCGGAAGGCGTATACATTGGTCATGGCCTCCACGAACGTCTCCTCGGTCATGCTCTCGAGCGTGGCTCTCGTGAGTAGCTGTTGCATGCGAGGCGCACGCTCGCGGATGAAGTATGCCTCATCATTGGCGCCCTTCGAGGGAGGCTCGCTGAGGCTGGCCCACCAGTCAGCCGCGGTGGCGAGCGCCCGCTCCGGGGACGTCTTGTGGCGTTCGTAGAGCTGCCCGACCTTCGCGCCGCTGTCGCCCTCGTCGAATGATTTCACTACGATGTGGTAGTAGTAGCCGTGCAGGAACTGGTCGAAGTGGACCGTGGGGTTTGTCGTCGCGGGCACCCAGACGGGCCGCTTCTTCATGGCATCGAAGTCGCGGCACAGCGTCCGCATGAGCTGAAGCGTCTCACGCCACTCATCCACGAACTCCTGACGTGCTTTCGACGGGCGCTCGCCGGGCCGGAACACGACCGTCTGCCCAGCGTATGGTTTCTCCTTGCCCAGCAAATCGTCGTACTTCCGCTTGAGACTGTCGATGTGCAGCCGGATGCGGTGGCGTTCCTTCTCAATGTCATTGAGCTTCGCGTACAGCTCGTTAGTCAACCGGAGTGAGATCCGGTCCAGCTCCTCGAACAGGTTGTCGAGCTGCTCGGCGACCCCGCAGTCATCCAACTCGTCCTCTGTAAGAAAGAGGCCGGCCTCGATGTTCTTCTCCCACCCGTTACGCGTGAGATTGGCCGAGCCGATGTACGCTCCGTACCCGTGCCACCAGATGACCTTGGGGTGATAGGCGCCGTTCACCAGGAAGCACTCGACCTTCGGAGAAGCCTTCTTGAGGAACCAGTCTAGGAGCTGGATCGCGACGGCGCCGGTCTCATCCATCCGTCCATAGAATTTCAGGCGAACCTCGGGATGCCGGCGAAGGTGATCGATCAGCGGCTCGTACAGCTCGGCGTACGCGACCGCGGCTCGGATAGACTTCGAGACCGGGTACGACTGGGTGAGCACGTTCACGAGAAACGTGCCGTTGAGCTTGCCCAGAATGGTCTGCATGGCGATGCAATGATCATCGAATGCGCCCACGGCGGCAAGGCCGGCTGTAGATGAGCCGGGTGTCAGAGACCGGCCTCATGGACCTTGGGGGCGTGGTCACCGGCACATCGCGCCCCGCAGCCAGGCCCGCCGTCCGGCGCGTCCTCCAGGCTCACCTCATCTCACACCATCAAAACCCGCCCTCCAGCCCGAGGCTCGGCACCGTGACCGGCCCGAACTCGGTCGGCTCGCACCGCTCGAACGCGTCGCACATCCCCGGCATGTTCTCCTTCGACATCGTCGCGTTGAGCACGTCGAGCACCACCGCCAGCCAGCCCGATTTCCCAATCGACCAGCGCTTCTCCAGGCGGACATCGAGGCGGAAGAACGGCGGCAGCCGCTCCCACCGGGGCTCCGCGCCGGCGGCCGACCCGAGCCCCCCGGGGACGCTGCTGCCCGGCGGGAACGTCACGCCGCCAACCCGCTGGGGAAGCCCGGAATAGAACACGAAGCGCCCGCCAGCCCTGTAGCCGCGGCCGAAATCGTAGGTCAACGCGGCGTTCGCCACGTGGGTCCGATCGACCGAGGTCACCTGCCGGCTGCGTCCGATGCTCCGCGTGGAGCGGGACAGCGTGTACGACGCGAATCCACCGATGCGCTTCGTGAGCCGCCGATGCGCGGACAGCTCCACGCCGGTCGCGGCGCCGAGCGCGCGGAGCGTGAAGGCCTCGTCGATCGACCCGAAGCCGACGGCGCCGAGCGCGTCGGTCATGTTGAAGAACGCGTTGTGGAACACCGAGACCGTCGCGTTGATGTCCTCCGGCAGCGCGAACTCGAGGCCGGCGCTCGACTGGAAGCTCCGCTGGAGGCCGTCGTCGAGGCGCGGGCGGATGCCAGGGATCGGAACGACAAAGCTCGGCAGCTGGGACGCGAGGCCGTGCGCCTGCACGAACGTGACGCCGCGCCCCAGAGAGAGCCGCGCCGAGAGCCGCGGATCGACGCCGAGCGCGACCGTGCCGTCCGAATGGTAGAGATCGAGCCGGAGCCCCGGGGTGATGCGCAGGCGCGGGGTGATCGCAATGTCGGCTTCGATGTAACCACCCGTCGTGAAATCGACGCGGCTCAACAGGAGATCGCCGACCGAGACATCGTCATCGTCGTCACCGTCCGGCGCGACGTCGCCCGGGGAGTCGCCGACGTCCGTCCCGAGGTCGAGCACGTTGTCGTCGACCACGGCGTCGATGCCGGCCCGGATCACGGTCTCGTCGCGCAGCCGGTGAGCGAGCGCGAGGCGCGCGCCGAGGCTCCGCGTCAGCGCCTTCTGGCCGCCCTCGATCCCCGTCTCGTCGTGGCCGAGCGTCAGCGCGCCGCGCAGCGCGCTGCCCTGGCCATAGGCATGGTCGTACCGGAGATCGATCCGGTGGAATGTCGTGTCGAAGAGGGTCGTCGTCTCGCCGTCGGATTCGTCTCCGAGGAAGTCGTGGGCGCCGAACGCGAAGAGGCTCACCCGGCCATGCGGCGCGACCTGGTACGATAGCCGGGCCTGATAATCCCAGTAGTCGAGCGCCACCTCGGGCGCGGCCAGCGAGAGGAGCAGCGCCGTGTAGGAGTAGCGGCCGCCCACGAGCGCGACCCCGCGTCCGTCGGCGAACGGGCCCTCGACGAGCCCGCCCACGTCGACGAGCCGGAGCATGCCCTCACCGTGCCAGTACGGGAGCGGCGGCGTCGTCTCGCCAGCGACGATCCCGCCCGCGTACCGACCGTGACGCGCGGGGTAGCCGCCCGGGTAAAGGTCGACGCGATCGACGATGCCAGGATGGACCACGGACGGCCCGAGGCCGAGGTGATAGAGGTAAGGGACACGGACGCCATCGAGAAAATAACCGACGTTGCCCGGCGGCGACCCGCGGACGTAGAAGAACGGCAGCCCCGTGACGAGCGGGGTCACCCCGGGGAGCATCTCGATCGCGCGGAAGGGGTCGCCGAACGCGCCGGGGACGATCCTGACCTCGCCGCGGCTCAAGCTGGAGACGCCGGGCGCCTGCTGCTCGCCGCGCACCGTGACCTCGAGCGACCGCGGCGCGCCGGGCGGCGGCGCGGGCGCCCGGGCCGGGTCGCCGCCGGGCGTGGGCGAAGGAGCCGCTGCAGGCGCGGAGGCGTCGGGCGGCGCGGGCGGCGCGGCCTCGGTGAAGCGGACCTCGACGCGGATCTTCGCGGCGACCGGCGCGCCGTTCCGGGTGGCCGGCGCGAAGCGGAACGACGTCGCGGCGGCCACGGCGGCCGAGGCGAACGGCTCCTGCCCCTCCTCGGCGACCGCGGAGCGGACCGTCCCGTCCGCGTTGACGGTGAGGACGAGGCGGACCAGCGCGTCGCCGCGCGCTCCAGCAGGGTAGTCGGCGCCGAGCGGCGTGAGCGGTGTCGGCGGCACCAGCGCGTCCTTCGGCGCAGCGCCAGGCGGCTCTGTCGGCAGCGCATCGCGCGGCGGCTCCGCCGGCGGCACGTCGCGCCCGGCCGGCGGCGCATCGCGCCCGGCCGGCGGCGCGTCGCGCCCGGCCGGCGGCGCGTCGGCGGTCGGCTCGGCCGGCGGCTTCGCATGGGGCAGCGGGGCGTCGGGCGCGGCAGCGGCGAGGCCCGGCGCGAGCGCGCTCGCGAGCAGCGCCGCGGCTGCCGTGGATCTCCGGAGAAAGCTCATCGCCGCGCCATGGAGATGGGAAAGATCAGCCGCCGCCATCAGCCACGATCTACGCCCAACGACGCGCTCACTTCCCCTTCACCGGCTCGAACACCACCTTGCGCTGCCAGGCCCTCATGTGGAGCGTCATCTTCCCGTCCACCTCCCTGGGCACGAGCTCGGGCCAGCCGATCCACGGAGGGCTCGTGAGCACGAGCTTGACCGTCCCGTCCTCCTCCGTTTTCCGACCGACGCTGCTCTGCCACTCTCCAACATCGAAGACGCCTCGATTCCCCTCCACCCGGAGGCTCACCTTGCCAAACCAAGGGTGCTCGTACGTCCCGGCGAGGCGCTCGAGCCACGCCCGGTCGGGCTCGAGGTCGACCTTCCCGATCTCGCGGCGGAAGTCCGCTTCCTGGGTCTTCGCGGCGTAGGCCAGGTCCTCCCGCGCCTCGTCGCGACCGTCGAAGAGCAGCTCGAAGATCTTACGGCGCAAGACGCCGCCGCTGAACGGGGTCGGAGAATCGACGTTCGAGAGCATGACCACCCCGACGTCGTGCTCGGGCAAAAAGAACAGGTCCGAGCTGTAGGCCCAGACCGCGCCAGGGTGGCCGAGCACCTGGACCCCCCGGTACGTCTCCAGGGCGAACGCGAGCCCGTAGCTCGTCACGTCGCCCGATCTCGCCTGCGGCTCCCGGCGCTTCAGGAGGTTCGCCTCCGAGACGACGCGCTTCCCCTCGAGCGTCTTGCCCTTGCCCATCTCCATCGCGAGATACCTCGACAGATCCCGGACATTGGACCAGGCCCCCCAGCTCGGATCCAGCGGGCCGGTCCAGGCCGTCGCAGGGAACGGCGTCGCGACCATCTCGTACGCGGGCGACCGGTCGTGCGCCGAGGCGTGGTCCGCGCGCTTCACCGCGCCCACGTCGAACGTCGTCGCCTTCATCCCGAGCGGGTCGAACACCTTCGCGCGCATCGCGTCGTAATACGCAGGCCCCAGCGGCCGCTTCGGATAAAGGGCGTGCGCCGCGACGTATCCTGCGGCGGCGACCATCGCGTTCGAATACTGATAGGCCTCCCCGAAGCCCGTCGTCGGCGCGAGCTCCTTCATCCTCGCGAGCGCCGCCTCGGGGGTGACGCCGGCATACTCGAAGTCGGTCCCGAGGTTGTCATAGGGAACGCCGGTGCACCCGCAGAGCAGGTTCTGCATCGTCATCCGCCGGGTGAGCTCCGCGTCGCCCACGGCGAACGACGGCAAGATCCGGGTGACCGGCGTCTCCCAGCCGAGCTTCCCCTCGTCGACGAGCACCGACAGCAGCAGCGACGTCAGCGGCTTGGTCATGGACGCGAGCCGGAACAGCGTGCGCGGGGTGACGGGCTCCCTCTTCCCGAGCTCCCGGACGCCGAAACCTCGCTCGAAGACGACCTTGCCCCCCTGGAGCACGGCCACCGCCATCCCCGGGACGCTCGCAGCCTTCCGCCCCTCCTCGATGAAGGCCTCGAGCTCGCGCAGGCGATTCTCGTCGAGCACGTGCGCCTTCTTGCCCGCAAAAGACTCCTCCTCGACACCCTCGGCCTTGAAGCTGAAGAACGCGATCTTGGCGCCCGCCCAGCGCCGACCCCACCCCTCCTTCGTCCCGTCGAACAGCGCCACGTACCAGGTGTCGCCCTTGCGACGGGCGCTGGCGAAGACGTCGCGCGCCTCCTCCGTGGTCGTCTCGTAATCGACATCCATGATGCTGTCCCAGCCGCGCCGCCCGGGCGGCGCAACGACGCGCTCCGCCTTGCGGGCGAAATCCGGCTTCACCTGCCGCCAGGCCGCGGCGATCGCGGCCTCCGCGTCGGGCTCCCTGCGCTCCACGAACGTGAGGGACACCTCGCGCTGCGCATCCTCGAGGATCACGACGCCGCCCCGGGTCGTCACCCTCCAGCCCTTGGGCGCGGTGTACGAGGCGCCCGACGGCGTCTTCATCGGCGCGTCCGCGCCGACCTCGATGACGGTCTCCGCGGCCGGCGCCGCGGAATCGGCCGGCGCCGCGGAATCGGCCGGCGGCGCCGCAGGGGAAGGCCGCCCGGCGACGGCGGGCGCCGGCTGGGCGGGCCGCGGCTCGCCCCCGCCGCCGCAGGCGATCGCGCCGGAGACCATGCACACGAGCGGAACCACAAAGAGATGACGCATAGAGTCCACCTTTCCCGAGACAAGGAAGCACCGAAGAGCCATGCGAGGCGGCCTGTCGTCTCGTCACCGCCTCCGCGCCCGCTCGTACGCCTTGAGCCACCGCCTCGCGGTCACATCGAGGCTCTCCCTCAGCCAGTCGTCGAGCTTGTCGAGGTCGAGCCCCGCGAACGCCTCCCCGTGCTGCCGCGCGAGGATGCTCACCTGCGCCTCCAGCACCGCGCGGAGATCGCGCTTCGACAGCTCCTCGATGTCCACCGAGGCCCGGCCCAGGCGATCCCGGAGCAGGTACTGGCTCCTGCCGACCTGCACCTCCTGGTAGAACGGCACCTCAAGGCCGCGCCATATCGACGCCTTCGCCCGCTCGAGCCGGTCCTCGTCCTCGTGCAGGAAGTTGTTCCAGCTCGTCGCCGCGTGCGTCGTCTCCTTGAGCTCGAGGAGGCGCAGCCGCCGGTCTCCGCCCCGCTCGCGGCCGAGGATCAGGTACCGCTCGAGCCCCCCCGAGCCGCCCGAGTCGCGGTCCCGGTGCGCGAGCGCGAGCACCTCGACGTCCGAGAGCTGCCCGGACCGCCCGAGCGCCTCGAGCAGCCGATCGCCCGTCCCGGCCTCCGCGCGCGACAGCCTCAGCGAGGGCTCGTCGAACCGGAACGCGTCGCCCTCGGTCCACTTCGCGAGCTGGCGCGCGTCCCTGGCCGCGACGTCGGGGTACAGGGCCTCGGGGAGCTCGCGCAAGGGCTCGTTGCCCTGGATCATGTCCTCGTAAAGCTCCATCAGCTCGGCGAGCGCCTTCCGGTCGTCGAGCAGTAGCCGGAGCACCGTGAAGTACCGCAGCGCGTCCAGCGCGGCGAGCCCGGGGCCCGCGTCGTCGAGATCGTTGAACACGTAGCGCGGGCCCACCGTGAACGTGATGAGCCCGAAATTGTCGGGGTGCGCGTCGCCGAAGCACAGGCACCGGCCGCCGGGCACCCGGGCCCGCGGGACGTCGAGCAGATCCACGTGCCACGCCTGCGGGAAGCTCCGCATGAACCGCATCGGCGAGCGCAGCGCCGTCTCCCACTTCTCCTCGAACTCGGCCGGCTCGACGTGCGGATTCACCGCCCGGAAGAACGCCCGGGTGAGCTCCTTGACGGGCGGCAGATCGCTGTCTCGAATGGGGCGCATCGCGTCTCCTGCGGCCGGAAGCGGGGCGCGCCCGGGGGGACGGCCCTGCGCCGCCCCGCGAGCGCGCCGCCGCCCGCGCGGCGCTCTCGTAGCACGCGCGCGGGCGGACCGTGAGGAGGAGATGGACCGGGCGCGAGGCCGCGCCTTACGGGGTCGCGACGGTGGCGGAGACGTCGCAGGTAAACGGGGCCATCGCGTTGTACGACGCGACGAGCACCGTGTAGACGCCGCTCTCCGGGCAGACGAACTGCGTCTGCGGGCAGTAGCCGCACGCGTCATCCACCGAGGACAGCGCCTCCGCGCCGGTGCACGCCGAGGCGCCGTCGCACACCCGGAGCATCGGATCGTCCCCGCAGGTGCCGCCAGGGCAGCCGCAGCCCACGGTGATCACCGTGTTCGGGTCGCACGCCACGGCCTCGTAGCCGGGCGCGATCGACCAGCCGCAGTCGCGCCACTCGCCGCCCACCGGGTTGGAGCAGGCCGAGAGCGGATCGCCGGGCCCCGTCGGGCCGTCCTCCGGGATGGTCACGGGGACCTCGATCGTGTTGTTGCCGTAATCGCTCTCCGGCAGCGTGCGATCGGCGTTGATCGTGATGCGGAGGAAATAGTCCCCCGGGCTCACGCCGGTGATGTCGACCCACTGGCAGTCGAGGCCGGAGCTGTAGACGTCGCTCCAGCCGCGCTGGATGCCCTGGAAGCCGCAGTGGAAGCGCGACGTCGACGGCGCCCCCGGGATGCCCACCGGCGAGCTGTCGAGCAGGCAGAACGCCTGCTTGTGGCCGGTCGCGACGACCGCGCCGGTCCCGTCGAGGAGCTCGTACCGGGCGTACCCCTCGAAATGGTAGTGGCCGTGGCACGCGGAGTACTCGAAGCCATCGACGTCCGTCGGATTGCCGAGGATCATGTCCGCCTCGCCGACGTTCGGCGTCTCGGTCGAGAAGCGCATGAGGCGGCGGTCGCCCGCCCCGCCCACGCAGCCCTCCACGATCGCGCAGCTGTCCGCCGGGAAGCTCTCGTGGCCGATGCTCAGGCTGAACTGCGCCACGTCCGCGGAGACGGTGAGGTCGGGCAGCGGGCACGCCTCGCCCTCCCCGAGCTGCGTGCACGTGCCGACGAAGCCCGCCAGGCAGCACGTCCCGCCCGGACCGCACTCGCTGTCCTCGGTGCACAGCGTCGACGTGGAGGGCGCCTCCTCGACCTCGATCACGATGTCGAACGAGCCCCGGTCGAGCACCACGTCGTCCCCGCCGACCCGGAAGCGCAGCGGGACCAGCGTGTTCTGGTTGGGGTACACGTTGAACCACTGGGGGTTCGGCGAGAGGAACTGCGCCTGTACCGGCTCGATCGTGTTGTCCAGGTTCAGGCGCTCGAGCCGCCAGCCCTCCTGAAGGAACGTGTAATAGCTGCCCGGCGCGACGTCCGCGCTCAGGCGAGCTCGGTTCGGGTCGTCCTCGGTGTTGAAGAAGATCGTGTCCTGCGGGCCCTGGACCATCACGATCCCGTCGCGCAGACGGTACACGTTGCCCGACGCCGCCGCGCCGATCAGGTTCAGCTCGATCTGCCCCGTGTCCTCCTCCTCCGTTCCTCCCTGTCCTGCTGAACACCCGGCGAGAGCGATCATCCCAAAGAGCGCGAATTTCGAAAGCTTCATGTGAGCCGCGGACCTCCTCATCTCTCCACCACGAGACGCTTGATGCCCTCACCGCACCAGGTCCTTCACGTGAAGGCCGAGGTGCGCCGAATTTGTCAGGACATCACACGTTTCCGACGCTGTCCATCGACCGACGCCATCGGCGGGTACGACGCGCGGCTCACCGGTTCTCCCCGGGCCGCCCACGGGAGCAGCTTTGCGGCGGAAACCGGCGCCCCGCGTCCACATCGGCAGCGCGACCGGCGGCGCGACCGGCGGCGCGAAGCACGCCGCGGCCGTGAGTGTCTACTTGACAGTGGAAGTGTCGCGAGCCAGGATGCTCGTCGTGATGACGTACAAGCTCGACGAGCTCGCGGGCGAGGCGGGCGTGGCGCCGCGCACGGTGCGGTATTACGTGCAGCGCGGCCTCCTGCCGGCCCCCGAGTTCCGCGGGAAGGACACCTCCTACGGGCGCGAGCACCTCGCCCGGCTGCGCGCCATCAAGGTCCTCCAGCAGGCGCACCTGCCGCTCGAGGAGATCCAGGCGCGCCTCGCGGGCGCCGGCCTCGACGAGATCGAGCGCATCGCCGCGGGGGCGCCGCCCCCCACGAAGGCGGGCGGCTGCGCCGGTCCGGCCGAGGCGGCCGCGGCGTCGACCCCCGCCGCCGGGGCGCCGCGCGGCGCGCGCTGGGAGCGGGTCGAGATCGCCGACGGCGTCGAGCTCCACGTGCGGAGCGACGCGCCGGAGCGCTCGCGGCGCATCGCCCTCGATATCGAGTCTCGTTACGCAACCCTTGCCCCGAAAGGCTCGCGATGATCCCGTCCATCGATCCCTCGCTCCCGGCGGCGACGCCGAGCTCGTGTCTACGCTCCTCCGAGGGGCACCCGGTCCCGCTGCTCGGCGTCTCCCTCTCCGGGGAGGTCTTCGGCGGCGCGGCGCGGCTCGTGGTGCGGCAGCGCTACCGGAACGAGGAGCGCCGGCCGATCGAGGCGATCTACACCTTCCCGCTGCCCAGCGAGGCGAGCATCGCGGGCTTCGCCATGGAGTGCGCCGGCCGGCGGCTCGAGGGGGAGGTCAAGGAGCGGGAAGAGGCGTTCCAGGCCTACGACGAGGCCGTCGCCACCGGCCACGGCGCGGCGCTGCTCGACGAGGAGCGGCGCAACGTGTTCACGGCCAGCGTGGGCAACCTCCTGCCCGGGGAGGAGACGGTCGTCGAGGTCGCGTTCGTGCAGCGGCTCCAGGCCGACGAGGGGGCGCTGCGGCTCATGATCCCGACCCTGGTCGCGCCCCGCTACATCCCCGGCAAGGGCGGGGGCGAGCGGACCGCGCACGGCGCCCACGAGCCCACCGACCAGGTGCCCGACGCCGACCGCATCTCCCCCGAGATCGCGCGGGTCGAGTACGGCATCGCCGTGGACATCGTCTTCGATCTCGGGCGCGACGTCGCGATCGAGAGCCCCTCGCACGCGCTCGCCGTGCGCCGCGAAGAAGGGGGTCGGCAGCGCGTGTCGCTCCGGGGCGACAAGGCCGCGCTCGATCGGGACATCGTGCTCATCGCCGCGGGCGCGCCGGGCGTTCAGGCGGGCCTCGTCTGCGACCGGGCCGCCGGCAAGGAGGGGACCTTCGCGCTCACCGTCGTGCCGGATCTGTTCGACGCGCAGCGGTCGTCCGCCCGGCGCGACGTCGTGTTCGTGGTCGACGTGTCGGGCTCGATGCAGGGCGAGTCGATCGACCAGGCCAAGCGCGCGCTCCGCCTGTGCCTCCGCCACCTCGCCGAGGGGGACCGGTTCGGGGTGATCGCCTTCTCCAACACGTTCCGGGCCCTGGAGCCGTCGCTCGCCCCGTTCACCCAGCGGACCCTCGAGGCCGCGGACGCGTTCGTCGAGGGCCTCGTCGCGTCCGGCGGCACCGAGATGCTGCAGCCCTTGCTCGCGGCCGCGGGCATGCTCGGCGACAAGGATCGGGACCGCGTGGTCGTGCTGTTGACCGACGGCCAGGTGGGCAACGAGGCCGAGATCGTCGACCGGGTCGCCGAGCAGGGCGAGGGGGTGCGGGTCTACACGTTCGGGATCGGGACGAACGTGAGCGATCTGCTCGTGAACGATCTCGCGCGCCGGACGCAGGGGGCCGCGGAGTTCATCCACCCGGGCGAGCGCATCGACGAGAAGGTGACGGCGCAGTTCGCGCGGGCGACGGCGATCCGGGTGACGGGGCTCGAGGCGCGCTTCGAGGGCGTCGACGTCGGCGAGCTCTCGCCGGCCGAGCTCCCGGCGCTCGTCGACGGCGAGCCGTGGGTGCTCTACGGCCGCTACGAGCGACCGGGGGTGGGGCGCGTGGAGCTGCGCGGGAGCCTGCGCGGAGAGCGCTTCCACCTCGCGGTGCCGGTCGAGCTCGAGGCGGAGGCGTCGCGGCCCGGGCTCGAGGCGCTGTGGGCGGGCGCGCGCGTGCGGGAGCTCGAGGCGTCGGAGCGCGGGCTGTCGGGCAAGCGCGCGGAGGCGATGCGGAAGCGCATCGTGGACCTCGCGGTCCGGCACCGGGTCGCCTCGAAGCACGCGTCGTTCGTGGTGATCGAGCGGCGCACGGGCGATCGGCGGGCCCACGGGCAGCCCGAGGCGAGGCCGGTGCCGGTGAGCGCTCCGGCGGGGTGGGGGATGAGCCGTCGCGGCCCGGCGGCGCCGGCCGCCGCGTTCGCCGCGATGGGCGGTCCGATGATGATGCCTCCCTCCATGAAGGCCAGTCCCTTCACGAAGGCCAGGGCCTCGGCGCCCGCGCCCATGGCCATGTCGGCGCCGGCGCCGAGGGCTGCAGAGAGCGGCCCGGCGCCGGCCGCCCGCGGCCTGCTGTCGCGCGCGAAGCAGCTCTTCCAGCCGAGCGCCGCGGCCGGCCCGCCGCGCGCCGCGGCCCCTGCCGGCGCGGTGGCGCGGGGCGGGCCCGCGGGCCAGCAGCACGGGTCCGGGCCGGGCGCGCCCCCTGCGCCGGCGCCGGGCGCTGCTCCCGGAGGGACCGAGCCCCAGGGCGCAGGCCTCGGGCGCATGTTCGAGGAGCAGCTCGCGTCCGGGCTCTGGGAGCGCGGAGAGCCGACCGATCTCGGCCGGCTCACCAGCACGGCGCGGTGCCTCGCGGCGTGTCACGAGCAGGGCGTCGACTCGGCCCACGCGATCTACGGCGCGCAGGTGGCCAAGGCGATCGAGGCGCTCTGCGCGCTGGCCGGGTCGCTCCTCGAGCGCGGCGGCGCCGACGGCGAGGTCGCCGCGGCGCTCGCGGCCGCGTACCTCGTCGCGAGCGGGCGGCGGCTGCGGGCGCGGGTCCACGACGCGGTGGCGGCCGCGCCGGAGGCGGTGCGCGCGGTGCTGGGCGAGCTCGGCGACGCCGGGGCGCTCAGGAGGAGGGTCGAGGCGCTGCCCGGCAGATGAGGGGCTCGTCGCGGCCGGATGGCCTGGAGCGGGGTCTCGGCTGGGACTGAGACACCGTCTTCCGTTCCCGTCCCCGTCTTTCGTTCTCCGTTCCCGTCTCCCGTCTCCCGTCTTCGTGCGCGTCCTTCGTGCGCGTGCGCGTGCGCGCTGATTCCGGAGAATCGCGCACGCGCACGCGCACGCGCACGGAAGAGCGAAGACGAAAGACGGGAGACGGAAGACGGGGACGACAGACGGAGGACGATGTATCGGTCCCAGCTAAAACCGCTCTCGGCCGCGCGGCTCGATCTCAGGGATACGTGTCGTCCCCGCCCTTCACGCCGGCGCCCGGGCGGGCCTCGCCGGCGGGGCGCGCTGAGCCGGCCGGGCGGGGCGCCTCGCCGGCAGGGCGCGCTTCGCCGGCGGGCCGAGCCTCCCCGGCGGGGCGTACGTCGCCGGCCGGGCGAGGCGCCTCGCCGGCGGGCGCGGGCCGGGCCTCGCCGGCCGGGCGCTCGGCGATCTGCGCCGTCCCCTCCACCACGATCTCCAGGCGCGGATCCGGCGGCTGCGCAGGGGCGCCGCCGCCCGCGTCGGCAGGCGGCAGGTCGGCGAAGCTCGCAAGGCTCAAGCGCGCGACGGGCAGGCCAGCCTCCTTGGGCTGCGCCAGGAACAGCAGCACGGCGCGCGCCTGGGCGACCGTCACGTCCCAGCCGTTGCGCCACGCCACGCCCGGCGCCACGCCCGGCGCGCCGCCCGCGGTGTGGCCGACGACCTGGTAATCGAGGCCCTTGAGCGGCTCGTTGCTGCGGATGATCGCGGCGATGTCCCGCAGGATCTTCTCGCCCGCCGGGGAGAGCGCGTCGCGGTTCCCCTTGAACAGGACCCGGGTCGGGATCGAGATCGCCACGCGGCCGTCGCGCGGCGCGACCGTGACGTCCCCGGCCGCGACCGGGAGGAACGCCCTCAGGACGCCGCTCTCGCGATCGGACGGCGGGCGAGCCCCGGCCGCCTCGCCGCGCTGCGCCCCCGCGCCCGGCCCGGTGCCGAGATCGATGCCCTCCGCGGAGAGCGGATCCTCCCGCGGCGGCGCCGCGGCGCCCCCGCGCGCGACGTCCTGCTCCAGCTGGCGGACGCGCTGCTGGCTCATCTGCAGCTCGCGCTGGAGGCGCTCGGATCGATCGAGCTGGGCCTTCATCTCGAACTCGGTGTAACCGCACCCGACGAGGAGCGCGGGCGCGAGCAGCGCGACGAGGCGGCGCCCGACGCCCCCGGCCCGGACGGGCAGCGAAGGGGCGGCCCCGGCGCTCCCCTCCGCGCTCACGGCTGCGACACCCAAAGCAGGCAATTGCACTTGGCAGGCTCCTTTTCGCCGGATCATCCGGATCCATCCTCCTCGCGCCGGTGCGCTGAGCGGCGGGAGCCTATCCGAGCGGTCCGGGTCCCACAAGGCGCGCGCTGGGCAGGGGCGCGCACCGGACGTGCGGTCGCTCCAGCTCGGTGTGGCAGCGAGGGCGGCGCCGTCGCGCCGAGCATGCGGCGCACGCTGGAGCCGAGCCTGTTCGCGCCCGCCCAGCTGCGCGTTCACGACGCCCCGCCTCGTGAAGATCGGTAGGCCCCGCTCTGCCCGCTCGGTCCCAGGCAGCGGCTCCCATGCAGCCGGTGCGGCACGGATTTCTCCCGATCCGGCCGGGTGCTAGGCTCCCTCCCGATGGCCTACATCACGCGCATCCATGTCGAGCAGTGCCGCAACGTCCGGCAGCTGGACATCGATTTGTCTGTGCCGCTCCCCGCGGACGGCGCGGGCGGACCTGCTTCCGCAAGACGGCCCAAGTTCCGTCATCTCATCCTTACGGGACCGAACGGCTCCGGAAAGAGCGGCGTGCTCGAAGCGATTCGGAACGATGTTTCAGCCGGTCTGCTCCCTCCTCAGGGGCAGCAGCTCTCGCTCCCGCTGATCGGGAGCGCTCCCAATGAGCTGACCTGGAGTTGCGACGCCGACGAGCTCGGCAAGATGTTCCAGCGTGGCGATGTCATAGCCGTATATCTCGCAGCTACGCGCCGCCTGCAACGTCACGAGGTCCCCGGTCCAAGGAGGATGCGGTGGAAGCCTGCGGATTTGCGTCCGGAACAGCATGTGGCGAACAAGTTTCTCCAGTTCCTTGTCAACAAGCGCACCGACATGGCGTACGCCGCTGAGGAGGGCGATCATGAAACGGCATCGCGCATCGGCAGCTGGTTCGAGAGCTTCGAACGCCGGCTACGTCAGTTGATGGAGGATGAAGGTCTTACCATCGAGTTCGACCGGCGTGCGTACAGCTTTCACTTTCAGAAAAGCGATGGATACGTCTTCGGCTTCAACACGCTCGCAGATGGGCACGCGGCAGTTCTGGCCCTGCTGGCCGAGCTGCTGATCCGAGTGGACGCCGCCCAGCAGAGCCGCAACGACTTCACCTTCGAGCCTGAGGGCATCGTGATCGTCGACGAGATCGAGACGCACCTGCACCTGAGCCTGCAGGAACAAATACTTCCTTTCTTGACGGAGCTCTTTCCTCGCTTCCAGTTCCTGGTTGCTACCCACTCTCCCGCCGTTATTGCCAGTATTCCGAACGCGGTGGTCTACGATCTCAAGAAGCGCGAACAGACGCTCAGCGACGATTTTCGTGGTGTTCGTTATGGTACGTTGATGACGGAGCATTTTGGCATCTCCAGCGAGATCGATCTCGACTCGACGGAAAAGCTGCTTCGCCTGCGGGAGCTCGCCCGCCGCTCGCCTCGAACACCGGAAGAGGAGCGCGTGTTCGTCGATCTCGCAGCTCTGCTCTCGGCCCGCTCGCCCGCGCTCGCGGTCGAGGTCTGGATGGCGAAGGAACAGCTGGGATCGCCAGGCACCGCAGCCACGGAGCAGATGCGTTGATCGACGTCGAACGGCCCGCCGAAGCACCAGCAAGTCTCGCAGAAGGGAAGAGCTACACGGGCATCGACGTGCTCGAAACGCTCCACCATGTATTCTATGGCAAGTGCTATCTGTGCGAGACGCCGATCGCTCTCGGTACCTTCGAGGTCGATCACCGCCGTCCCAAGGCGGAGCAACGATTTGCGCATCTGATATGCGTGTGGGACAATCTTTTCCCGACCTGCACGACGTTCGACTGCAACCAGCGCCGGCCCAAGAAATACCCCGACGGCGGGCTGCTCGATCCAGGTCAAGGTGTCGAGACCCGTATCCACCAGCGGATCCAAGGAGCGGTCTCAATCTCGCTGAGTAAATCCGGAACCGTCGACATCGTCTTCCTGGCCGGCGATCCGACCGACGTGCCCGCCGTGAATACGGCGGAGGAGCTGGATCGGATCCACAACGGCACCCGCAGCTCCGCGATTCACAAGGCCAATGCTCTAAGGCTCGCGATCCTCGAGCACGTCAGCTCCGTGAGCATGGAAGTCTACCGACTGGTGAGCGTGTCTGCGAGCCCTACGGCGGATCCAGCCGTCCTCGATGAGCAGCGGCGCCGCGTGCAGGCGCTCGTCAGTCGGCGTGCTCCTTATTCCATGCTCGTGCGCAGCGTCTTCGCCTCCGTCGATCTCGTACGCGCGCTCTTCGACTGAAGCGTCTCGAATGGAAGTTTCTCGCGCTGGTGCACCGAGGCAGCGGGAGCCTCTCCGAGCGGCCCTGACCCGACAAGGCATGGGCCGGGCTCAGCGCGGGCGCAGCACCGCGCTGACCGCGTGCCGGAAGAGCCCCGGCGCGAGCGCGAGCGCGGACAGGAGCCCGTCCCGGAGGCGCGGGCGCCGCGCGATGAAGAGCACCGCGCGCGTCGCCACCGCGTAGCGCAGGAAGGCCTGCCGGAACACGCGGGCATAGGCCGCGAGCGGGGCCGCGCCGCCGCCGCGCAGGGCCGCGTCGAGCGCGGTCGACAGCGCGGCCGCGCCCACGAGCGCGAGCGAGATCCCCTCGCCGGTGATGGCGTCGATGTAGCCCGCGGCGTCGCCGACCAGCACGAAGCGGTCGTCGTGGAGGCGCGACGACGCGCGCTCGAGCGGGCCGCTGCCCCGCGCCGTCGAGTCGACCGGCGCGCCCGCGACCCGCTCGGCCAGCGCCGGGAAGCAGCGCACGAGGCGCTCGGTCGACGCGCGCCCCTCGAGGCGATCGCCGTCCCACAGGAACGCGACGCCGACGCGCTGCGCGCCCGCCGGCGTCACGTACGCCTCGACCCCGTCGCCGAGGTGCACCTCGACGAACGACGACCACGGCGCGCACCGGAAATGCTGGCGCAGGCCGAGCCGGCGCGGCCCCGCGGGCGGCGCGTCCCACCCGAGCGCGCGGCGCACGCGCGAGCCGAGCCCGTCGGCGCCGACCACGTACCGCGCCTCGACGGCGCGCCGCCGCGTGACCAGCCGCGCGCCGGCGCGCGTCCGCTCGACCGCGACCAGCGGCTCGCCCGCAGCGAGCCGCGCGCCGGCCGCGCGCGCCCGCGCCGCGAGGGCCGCCGACAGCGCGGTGCGGCGCACGCCGAGCCCCCCGGGCGCCGGCAGCGGCGCCTCGACGCGCAGCCCGTCCGGCCGCAGGTACCGGATGCCCTCGATCGGCGCCCGCTCGGCCGGATCGAGCTCGGACAGGACGCCGAGCGCCTCGAGCGCGCGGCAGCCCTCGGGCATCACGCCCTCGCCGCACGCCTTGTCGATCGGCCACGCGGCCTGATCCAGGACGAGCACGTCGTGCCCCCGCTGCGCGCAGCCGATCGCGACGGCGAGGCCCGCCGGCCCCCCGCCGACCACGGCGATGTCGGCGATGTCGGACCGCGCGCTCACGGCGCCGAGGGGCGCTCCGGCGCGGGGCGGCGGCCCGGCACGAGCCGCGGCAGGCCGCCCATCTCCGCCGCGTACGACGGCCCGAGCGCCGCCTCCTCGGCGCGGATGCGCACCGAGAGCACGGCCGCGTTGAGGGCGCTGAAGACGAGCGCGGTCAGCCACGCGCCGTGGATCATCGGGATCGCGACCATCTCGACGATCACGGCGGCGTAGTTCGGGTGGCGCAGGTAGCGGTACGGGCCGCCGGAGACCGGCGCCGCGCCGGGCACCACGATGATCCGGACGTTCCACTGCTCGCCCAGCGTGGCGATGACCCAGTACCGCATCGCCTGCGCGAGCAGCGCGGCGGCGAGCGCCGCGAACCCGACGAGCCCGGGGAACGGCCGGTCGAGCGCGTCGACCTCGAGCGCGCACGCCGCGAGGAAGGCGGTGTGCATCAGCGCCATCACCCGGAAGTGCGCCTGCCCGACCTCGACGCCGCCCTTGGCGAAGGCGCGCCGCGCGTTGCGGCGCGAGATGACGAGCTCGGCGAGCCGCTCGATGGCCACGGCGCCGAGGAAGGCGAGGTAGAGCTGGGCCGAGGTCACCATCGCAGCAGCGCGATCTCCGAGCAGAAGCCGGGGCCGAAGGCCATCATCACGCCGTAGTCGCCGGGCCGGGCGTCCGCCTCTTCCAGGACGTCGCGCAGCACGAACAGCACCGAGGCGGAGGAGACGTTGCCGATCTCGCGCAGCGACCGCCACGAGCGGGCGAGCGCGTCCTCGGGCAGCTCGAGCGTCTCGGTGATCGCCTCGAGCACCTTCGGCCCGCCGGTGTGGACGATCCAGTGGCGGACGTCGCCCCGCGACAGGCGGTGCCGCGCGAGGAACGCGTCGACGTCGCGCCGCACGTGCTCGCGCACGAGCGCCGGGACGCCGGCGGAGAGGACGACCCGGAAGCCGGTGTCCACGACGTCCCACCCCATGATGTGCTCGGTCTCCGGGTAGAAGACGGCCTGCGCGTCGAGCACCGCCGCGCCGCCGGGCCGGCCGCTCTTGCGGGCGGCCTGCGCGCCGCGCGCCACGACGGCGGCGGCGCCGTCGGCGAAGAGCTGCGCGGCGATGACGTTCGCCGCCGAGGTGTCGTCGCGCTGCAGCGTGAGCGAGCAGAGCTCGACCGACAGGAGCAGCGACGTCTGCCCCGGGAAGGCGCGCAGCGTGTCGGTGACGCGCCCGACGCCGGCCACGCCGGCCACGCACCCGAGGCCGAAGACGGGCGTGCGCTTGATGTCGCGCCGGAAGCCGAGCCGGTTGACGAGCCGGGCATCGAGGCTGGGCGCCGAGATGCCGGTGACCGAGACGAACATGATGTGATCGACGTCCTCGGGCCCGAGGCCCGCCCGTTCGAGCGCGGCGCGACAGGCGCGCTCGCCGAGCTCCATCGCGCTGGCGCTCCACCGGCCGTTCTGCTCGGCGAACGTCGAGGGCGCGTAGTAGGCGTCGATCGGCAGCGCGAGGTGCCGCCCCCGCACCTCGATCGACCGCCGCACCCGCTCGACGAGCGCGAGCGCGTCGCCCTTGCCCGCCCAGAGCCGGCGCAGCCCCGCGCACGTCTCGTCCTGCGTTGCATAGTGGGGCGGCAGCGCCGTCCCGACCGCGGCGATCGTCGGCGCGAACGGCATCTCCAGGCGTTCGGAGCTCATGGCGGGCGGCAGTCTCGCACCGAGGCAGGCGACCGACCACGTCGATTTCGCCGTCAGGAACCGCCTGAGGTTCACCGAACCTTGGGCGATGAAGGCTCGCGCGCTTCACGGTTGATCCATGCCGGCCGCTGCGCCAGAGGTCTCCCGGGAATGGCGGGCCGCCGGCGCTCGCCGCACGAGAGACATGGCTCAAGGTTACCTCTTCCTCATCATCGCCCTCCTCTTCAACGCGACCGCGAACATCCTCATGAAGCTCGCCTCGCGGCGCGTCCCGCCGATGGAGGGCCTGTCGCTCGTCGACAAGGCGCTCGCGCTCGCGACGAACTACCACCTCGTGCTCGGGCTCGTGCTCTTCGCGTCGAACATCCTGTTCTACGTCCTGGCGCTGAAGCGCATCAACCTGTCGGTCGCCTATCCGATCATGTCCTCGGGCGGCTTCCTGATCATCTCGGTCTTCTCCGTCTACTACCTGCGCGAGACCCTCACGGCGGTGCAGATCGGCGGCATCGTCCTCATCGCGGCGGGCATCGCGATGGTCGCGTACAACCTCACCTAATCCGCCGCGCCGGCCGTGATAGCGTGCGGGTCGCACGCCGCCGTGCGACCTGACGCCCTCACCTCGGAGGAAGCATCCATGCCCGACCGATCGATCCCGCGCGCCCTCCTCGCCGTGCTCCTCGCGACCGTCGGCTGCGGCAGCGCCGCGGCGGACGACGGCCCGCCGCCGGCGCCCGAGGCGACCTGCGACAGCGGGGCGCCGATGATCCGCACCGAGCTCTTCTTCGGGATGGATCGGTTCGACGAGCCCGACGTCACGCAGGAGCAATGGCAGGAGTTCGTCGATACGGTCGTCACCCCGCGCTTCCGGGACGGGCTGACGCAGTTCGACGTCGACGGCCAGTACCTCGCGACGACGGAGGAGCTGATCCGCGAGGACAGCCGGCTGATCCTGCTCCTCCACGACGGCGGCCAGGCCGCCTCGGACAGCATCGAGGCCATCCGCGAGGAGTACAAGGCGCGCTTCGATCAGGAGTCCGTGCTGCGGATCGACGAGCCCGTCTGCGTCGATTTCTGACGGCCGGGGCGTCGTGGCCTCGCCTCGCCGACGCGAGCGCGCGAGCCCGCCGGCGAAGACTCTTGACCTCCCGGGATCGCGCGACAAAGTGCGTTGTCCGCCGACCAGCCGTCGATCGCCCATCGAGCGGTCATCGAGGAGGGGCGCCGCCGCGGGGCGGCCGCTCTTCGCTCGTCGAGCGACGGCGCACGAACACCCCGGGCGCTCGGCGCGAGCGCCCCCTCGCGGGCCCCGACGGGGCGACGCCCGCAGTGAGGCCGATATGCGATCTCTCTCGCTCTCCGTGCCGAACGCCTTGCTCCTCGCCGGCGCGCTCGCCGCCGCCTCGTGCGGTCGCGGGAGCGATCCGGTGGGCGCGGGCGCCGATCGGGGTCCGTCGCTCCCGGCGCAGGGCGCCGCGGCGGTGCGGACGGCCCCGGCGACGGGGGTCGTGGTGCCGGACGAGGAGCTCGTCGATCAGGACGGCGCGCCGGTCCGCCTCCGCGATCTCGCGAAGGATCGCGTGCTCGTGGTGAACTTCGTCTTCACCACCTGCACGACGATCTGCTCGCCGATGACGGCCATCTTCGGCCGGCTCCAGGCCGAGCTCGGCGACGCGCTGGAGCGCGACGTGCGGCTCGTCTCCATCTCGCTCGACCCCGCCACGGACACGCCGGAGCGGCTGAAGGGATATGCAGAGAAATTCGGCCGGCGGCCGGGCTGGGTGTTCCTGACGGGGAAGCGCGAGCGCGTGAGCCGGGTGCTCGACGCGCTCGGCGGGCGCGCGCCCGTCAAGGAGCAGCACACCCCGATCACGCTCATCGGCCGCGCGGCCGAGGGGCGCTGGACGCGGGTCGACGGCATCGCGACGCCCGCGCGCCTCGCCGAGGAGACGCGGGCCTACCTGTGGCGAGGCCTGGCGGCGCCGGGCGCGGGCGGGCGCCGGCTCGATGATCCCTGGCGGAATTTCTGATGCGATGGTAGAGGGGCGAGCCCACTCAGCTCAAGCCCGCGTTCGCCGGGCGCGCCACGCTGCTCGACGCGATCGAGACGCACACGCCGCGGCGCCGTCCCAGGACCGGCGCGGCTGAGCTGAGCCCCTCACCACCCCACGGAGCGGCATGTCGCGACCGAAGCCCCTGGTCTCCCACATCTACACCGCGGACCCGCGCGCCCACGTCTTCGAGGGCCGCGTGTTCATCTACCCGTCGCACGACGTCGACAGCGGCATCCCCGAGAACGACAACGGGGATCACTTCGACATGCGGGACTACCACGTCCTCTCCATGGCGAGCATCCCCGGCGAGGTGACGGACCACGGGGTGGCGCTCGATCTCAAGGACGTTCCCTGGGCGGGGCGGCAGCTGTGGTCCGGCGACGCGGCGCACAAGGACGGCACTTACTATCTGTATTTTCCGCTGAAGGACCGGGACGGCATCTTCCGCATCGGGGTGGCCACCAGCAAGCGGCCGGAGGGGCCGTTCAAGCCGGAGCCTGAGCCGATGAGGGGCAGCTACAGCATCGACTGCTCCACCTTCCAGGACGACGACGGCGCGCACTACATGTACTTCGGCGGCATCTGGGGCGGGCAGCTGCAACGCTGGCAGGGCGGGAAGTACGACCCGACCGTGCCGCCCGAGCCCACGGAGGCGAAGCCCGCCATCGGCCCGCGCGTGGCGCGCCTCGGCGACGACATGCTCCAGTACGCCGAGACGCCGCGCGAGATCCGCATCCTGGACGAGAAGGGCCAGCCCCTCCTGCAAACGGACCACGCGCGCCGCTTCTTCGAGGCGGCGTGGATGCACAAGCATGACGGCAAATACTATCTGTCGTACTCCACCGGCGACACGCACCTCCTCGTGTACGCCACGGGCGACAGTCCGTACGGCCCCTTCACCTACCAGGGCGTCGTGCTCACCCCCGTGCTGGGGTGGACGACGCACCACTCCATCGTGAACTTCGGCGGCAAGTGGTGGCTCTTCTATCACGACTGCGAGCTCTCCGGCGGCAAGACGCCCCTGCGCAGCGTGAAGGTCGCGGAGCTCACCCACCGGCCGGACGGCTCGATCGTGACGATCGACGGCCGCGCGTAACTACCCGCCATCGGGGGCCTTCTGCCCCGACGCCCGCGGCCGCTTTCCGGGCCCCGGGCCGCGCCGCTCGGCCTCGCCGCGCCGCCGCTCCTCCTCGTCGGCCCGCGCCTCGTTCAGCGCGAAGAGCCGGTCGATCACCCGATCTTCGAAGGCGCCCGCCGCGCTCCGCTCGCCGGGCGTGACCGGCGCGGCGTACGGCGGGACCTCGATGTCGCCGAACCCGTACGCGGCGAGCACGGCGCGGTCCATCTCCTCGTGGAGCCGGCGGAGCTCGACGACGCCAGGCCGCGCGCAGGCAGGGTCCTTGAGGAGGTTGTACATCGCGGTCAGGCCCTCTCCCAGCTCGACCATCAGCCGGGCGCGCGCCGTGTAGAGGCGCTCGCCGGCGGCCTCGAGGGGCCCGCCGGCCGCGAGGTGCTCCGGGGGAGGGAAGGGGAACGTCTCCACGCAGTCCGACGGCGCGTACCGCAGGCCCTCTCCCATCGTCGAGGAGAGCAGGCGCGCCCACGACTCGTGCGCTCGCGACTGGAGGACCGCGAAGCGCGCGTAGTCGTCGATGGCGAACACGCACAGCTGGTCCGAGAACGTCCGCCCCGCGGGCTGGAACGCGAAGCACAGGTGCTTCGTCACCCGCGCCGCGACGAGGCACCGCGCGAGCGGCGCGACCCTGCGCCGGAGCTCCGGCCGCGGGTTGGCGAACTGCCACCATCGCGCCCGGTGGCCCGCGTCGATCCCGGTGAGCTTCAGGCGATCCCGCGCCGGCTTGACCCGACTCCGCACGATCGACAGGAGCGCCGGCCACCGGGCCGCGTCCTCGAGCCCGCGCTCGCCGAAGTCGATGACGTGGCGGTGCGGGCTGTGCGAAGGCGACGAGTTGACCTCCTCGCCGCCGAGGAAAGGGCGGAGCACCTCGCCGGCCGCCGGGTCGCCCAGAGAGAGCGACCGCGCCTCGCCGTCGGTGAGGACGAAGCCGTCGCCGCGGAGGAAGCAGCCGATGAAGCAGAGATCCCGGCTCGCCTGAAGCGGCCTCGGATCGGGCCGCTCGGGCATCGCGCGAAGGTGGGAGTTGATGTGGCGGACAGGGACGCCGTCGAGCCGGGGCGGCGGGACCCCGTCGGCCGGCGACATGCCCACGGCGAGGTGGACGACGGCGACGTGGACGGCCGCGTCCCCGGGCCACGGGACGCTGCGCACCGCGTGGTAGATGACCGCCCGCCCCGCCTCGACGAGCGGCTGCAGGCCGGATCGCCGGGTGTCGCCCTGCGCGATCGTGTTCGTGGCGATGAGCCCCACCGTGCCGCGGCCCCCGAGCAGCGCGGCCGCGCGGCGGAAGAAGTGGGCGGCGAGATCGGTGTTCTTCGTGGCGCCGTGCAGCTGCTCGAGCCACGCGGCGTAGACGTCCCCGTGATCCGTCGAGATCCGCTTTCCCCCGAGGAACGGCGGGTTCCCCACGAACGCGTCGAGCCGCGCCGGCCCCGGCGCGCGCTCGCCGCCCGGCCCGCCCGGGCGCGCCTCCTGGACGCCCGGCCCCTCCGGGCGCTCCTCCTGGAACACCTCCGGGAACTCCAGCGCCCAGTGGAACGCCGGCAGCGGCGGCGCCCCGCCCGGCGCGCCCTCCCGGAGCGCCCGCTGCATGGCCAGGAGCTCCTCCGGGGGCGGCCCCCCGCCGCGCAGCCACGCGATCGCGAGCCGCGCCCGCCGGTCGCGCTCCCTCCGCCGGTCCCGGTCCCTCTCGTGCGCGAAGAACGCCCCCACCACGAGGTCGCCGAGGAGCCGCGCCCGGCCGATCGCCTCGTCCGCCTCCCGCGCGAGCCGCTCCCGCGCGCGCGCGGCGTCGCCATCCCCTCCCGGCGTCGGCGCGGCGAGCGCTCGCCGCAGCTCGAGCGCCCGCTCCAGCGCGGCGTCGATCGCGTCGCAGAGCGGCGGCTCCGGCGCGGCGGGCTTCCAGTGGAAGCCGCGCAGCTGGCCGAGATCGAGCCCGACCAGCGAGTCGCCGTGGCGGAGGGCGTGATCGACGAACGTGAACGGCTCGTCCCGCGCGCGCGTCACGAGCCAGAGCGACAGCCTCGCCAGGCTCACGGCGAAGGGGTTCTTGTCGGCGCCGTACAGGCAGCGCCGCGCCACGAGCCGCCGCGCCTCGCCCACGGCGTCCTCGCGCCCCCGGGCGAGCCGCTCCGCCGCGGCCGCGTCGCCGGCCGCCGCCTCGCGGGCCCAGGCGGCCACCACCTGGTCGGCCAGGTACCGGCACGCCTCCAGGAGAAAGGCGCCCGACCCCATCGCCGGGTCGCAGATCGCGAGCCCGAGGAGCCGCGCCGACGGCGGCGCCTCGCCCAGCTGCCGGAGCAGGGGCTCGAGCGTCCGGGCGACGATGGGCGCGGACAGGCTCCTCGGGGTGTAATGGGAGCTCGTCCGCCGCCGCTCGGCGACCGGCTGGAGGAAGAGCCGCCCCGCCGCGAGCACCTCGGTGTCCCTGGCGCGCAGCGGCCCCAGCGCCCCGAGGAGCTCGTCCTCGGTCCCGGCGGCGGCGAGCGCTTCGCCGAGCCGCTTCGCCTCGCGCCGCGAGAGCCCCGCCCGCTCGGCGAGCCACGCCGCCCGCCGCGCCCTCGGCTGCGCGAGCGCCTCGGCCGCGCTCACCCAGACCCGCTCGGGCCGGAGGCACACCGTCGGCCCGGCGGCGCGCTCGACCCGGTAGCCCATGAGCGCCTCGTAAAGGCCGCCGAGCTGCTCGACGTCGAGCGCCCGGTACGACAGCGGCCGCCCGTCGAGGACGAGGAGCCGCTCGAGCACCGCGTGCACCGCGGCGTCGTCGAAAGGCGGCGCGCCGGTCCCCGCCCGCTCCAGGAACGGGTAGCGCTCGGGGTCGAAGAGCTGCCCGCGCCGCGCCGGCAGGGTCAGCTCGGGGCGGCCGAGCCCGTGAAAGACGGCGCGGAACAGCGCGACGAGCCGCGCCCACGCGCCGAAGCGCCGCCGCATCGCGGCCGGGCGCGCGGCGTGCTCCGCAGCGAGCTCCCGGAACAGCGAATGCACGCCGAGGCGCGCCGCGTAGCGCGGGTCATCGACCGGCAGGAGCCCGCGCGCCTCGGCGTGGAGCAGGAACGCGAGCCGGAGGAGCGCGGTGAGCAGCCCGCCGTAGAGGTGCTCCGGGCCGCGGGCGAGCGCGCCCTCGAGCGCGTCCGGACCGTCGCGCTCGGCCGCCGCCTCGACGCCGCGGAGGAGGACGCCGAGCGCACCGAAGGCGCGATCCGCGAGCGCGCCCGCGACGTCTGCCTGCTGCGCCCTGCTGTCCCCGTGGGCGGGCCGATCCATGCCGAGCGCCCGGAGTGTACGCGAGCGCGCGGCGATCCGCTGCAGGTTCTGCCTCACCCGCGTCGCGAGCGGCCGCTCCGTCGCGTCGGCCGAGCTCGAACGGAGCTGTTTCCGTCTTCCTCGCGCGCGCTCCCCGGGCGCTTGACGGCCTTCGTCGGAGCCCAATAGGGCCGTCACCAAGCTCGTCCCTGGCTCCGTGATGGGCAAGAAGTCGAACACACAGCCTCTGCGCCAACGAGGTTCAGAGTCAGAGGACGCAGAGAGTCTTCGTCCTCTCCCCTGTGTCCGCCGCCCCGGTGACGCGGGGAGCCGTCGACCCGGTGGACGATGATCTGCCCTCGGCTCGACATCCGAACGCACCCGCGCATCGCTCCTTCAGGCTCGATGTGCGCTGCGGCGCACATCCTTTGCTCCCCTGCTACCTGCCTCCCTACTGCCTCCCTTCCGCCTGTGTTCGACCTCCATGGACTCTCTATCGCGGAGCTCGTTCGCTTGTTCAGCGCGCGATCGCCGTCGCTGTGGGGATGGCGTCTCCACTCGAGGCCGCGCGCTCCGGCAGCGGGCCCACCGGCGCCTGCCCGCCTGCGTGCCACCAGAGCCGTGGCCTCGAACCTCATTGAGGCTCCGGGCGCGCCGGCAAATCAGCGCGACCGACAGGGACCAGATGTGTACATGTTGAAAATTCTCTGTGGAGCTTCTACAAACCCTCGTGGTAAGGTGTTTCTGCCCAGGGGGGGAACGCCCTGTGCGCAGGTGCTGTACGCAGGTGGAGGAGGGGGAGTCTCCTTGCCCTGCGTGAGGGCACGGCCGCGGCCGCGGCCGCTGAATCCGCTCGAGGGGGTGCAACGGTGCCTCGGAAGAAGATCCTGCTGGTCGACGATTCTCAGACCATCCTGCGCATCGAGCAGATGGTGCTGCGCGAGCACTACGACACCATCACGGCGAACGACGGCGGCCAGGGCGTCGCCGTGGCCGTGGAGCAGCGGCCCGATCTCATTCTGCTCGACGTCGTCATGCCGCACGTGAACGGCTTCGACGCATGCCGGCAGCTGCGCGCGGACGAGGCGACGCGCGGCACGCCGATCCTGCTCGTCACGAGCCGGAGCGATGTCGCGCACATGGAAGAGGGATTCCGGTGCGGCTGCTCCGATTTCGTGACGAAACCCATCGACACGATGGAGCTCCTGGAAAAGGTCAGGAACTGCCTTGGCGACTGACTCAGCGGCCAGGGCATCCGAGGACGCGCACCGCGCGCCTCCCGGCGACGCGGATCGAGCCGGGCCTCCCCACGACGATGTCGGCGGAGAGGACAGGACCAGGCCGCCTGACTCCACGACACAGTCTCTATCCATCGGGCCGCCCAGCTGGCGCTCGCTGCCGACCAAGGCGCACCACGTCATGCCGGGCCAGCTGTTCGTCTCGGCCGAGCCGACCTCGGTGACCACCATCGTTGGGTCATGTGTGGCGATCTGCCTCTGGGACGCCACCACCGGCGTCGGCGGGATGAACCATTACGTGCTTCCGGGGTGCCCGAGCCCGGCGATGGCGTCGGTCCGCTTCGCCGATATCGCATGCCAGCGTCTGCTCGAGCAGCTCCTGGAGCTCGGGGCCTCCAGCCGGGCGCTGCAAGCGCGCGTCGTCGGGGGCGCCTGCCTCATCTCCGCGTTCCGGGAGCGCGGCACCCACCTCGGCGCCCAGAACGTCGACGCCGGGCTCGGGTTCCTGCGCGCGGCGGGGATACGGATCGCGCAGCTGGATACGGGCGGCAACCGGGGGCGCAAGATCGTCTTCCGGACCCACGACGGCGCCATCTCCATCCAGGCGCTGTGAGCCGCATGGCCCCCGTGAGCAGCATCGATAGAGAGCGCGACGAGCTGCTCCACACGTTCATGGCAGAGGCGCACGAGATCCTCGACGAGATCGAGCGCGCGCTGCTGCAGCTCGAGACCGGGCCCGACGTCCACGACGTGCTCCAGCGCGTCTTCCGCGCCACGCACACGCTCAAGGGGAGCGCCGGCTCGGTAGGTCTCGGAGGCCTGAGCGATCTCGGGCACGCCGCGGAGGACGTCATCGAGGCGCTCTGCCGCGGCGACCTCCCCCTCACCACGCCCGTCGTCTCGCTGCTGCTCGAGACGGTGGACGCCGCCCGACGGCTCGTCGCCGAGATCGAGAGGGGGCAGGTCGAGCCCAGCACCTCGCACCAGGAGGTCATCGCGCGCCTCCAGGAGGCGCGGCGCAGAGGGCCAGAGGCGCTGCAGGGCGCGTGGGCGACGGTCGCGCGCCGCGCGACCGAGGACGACGCGGAGGGAGCGACCACCCTCAAGAGCATCCGCGTCGCCGTCGAGAAGCTGGATCGCATGGCGGATCTCATCGGAGAGCTCACCCTCGGCCGGAACAGGGTGGCGCGGATGCTCCGCGCGGTGCGCGGGGAGGCCGGCGCCGCGCTGCGCGACCAGATGGAGGAGCAAGATCGGCTCTGCAGGGAGCTGGAGGAGGCGGTGCGCGCCGCGCGCATGGTGCCGGTCGGCCCCTGGTTCCGGCACTACGAGCGCACGGTGCGCGATCTCGCCCACGCGCACGGCAGGCTGGCGCGCCTCGTCGTCCTGCACGGCGACGTCGAGGTGGATACGGCCGTGGTCGAGCGGTTCCGGGACGCCCTCACGCACCTCCTGCGCAACGCCATCTGTCACGGCATCGAGGCGCCCGAGGCGCGGCGCGCCGCGGGCAAGGACCCCTGCGGCACCATCACCCTGCACGCCGCGCACGAGCGGGGCGGCATCGCGCTCCGGATCTCCGACGACGGCGCCGGCATGAGCCGCGAGCGCATCGCCGCTCGGGTCCGCGCGCAGGGGAGGCTCCCTGCGCCCGACGCGCTCCCCGACCACGAGCTCTTCAGCCTCGTGTTCGAGCCCGGGTTCTCGACGGCGGCGGAGTCGTCGCACCTGGCGGGGCGCGGCATGGGCATGGATGTCGTCCGGCGCAGCGTCGAGTCGATCCAGGGCACGATCCGGATCGAGAGCCGCGAAGGGCACGGCACGTCGCTGCTGATCCAGCTCCCGCTCACGCTGGCCACCATCGAAGGGCTCTCGGTGGGGATCGGCGACGAGCGGTACGTGATCCCGCTCCGCGCGGTGCTCGCCTGCTGCGATCTGCCGCGCGGCTCGCTCGCGCACGGCGGCGCCCAGGGGCTCATGGTCCGGCGCGGACGCGCGCTGCCGTGCGTCCGCCTCCGGGCGCTCTTCGGGCTCGGCGGCTCTCCCCCGCCGGACGAGCGCGTCGTCGTCGTCGCGCACGGCGGCTCCGAGGCCGGCCTCGTGGTCGACGCCCTCGACGGCGAGGGGCGCACGGTGGTCAAGCCGCTCGGCCAGCTCTTCCGCCGCGTTCCGGGCATCTCCGGCTCGACCATCCTCGGCGACGGCAGCGTGGCGATGATCCTCGACGTCGACGCGCTGCTCGGCGGCGTCCTCCGGGACGTGGTCCCGGCCGACGCGCTCGACGAGCGCAGGGCAGCGCCATCGGCCGCCGGAGGCGCCCCAGGATGATCGGGCGCCCCGGCGCGCAGGGCGCCCGTTTCCCCTCTCTCTCCATGGAGGCGTCATGAACTCCGACGCATCGAGCCCCGTGTCGCAATACATCTCCTTCATCATCGCGGGGGACGAGTACGCGTTGAACATCGTCCGGGCGCGGGAGATCGTCGAGCACAGCCGCACGTCGCGGGTCCCGATGATGCCGGCGTGCGTCGTCGGCGTCATGAACCTCCGGGGGCGCGTCGTGCCGGTCATCGATCTCGCGGTCCAGCTCGGGCTGCCGCCGACGAGGGTGAGCCGGTGGACCTGCGTGCTCATCGTCGAGACCGAGCTCGACGGCGAGGACGCCCGCCTCGGCCTGCTCATCGACGGCGTGGGCGACGTGCTCACGCTCTCCGAGGACGAGATCGAGCCCGCGCCGACCTTCGGGACGCAGGCGCGCCCCGATCAGCTGCTCGGGCTGGCGAAGGTAGGCCAGAAGCTCGTGATGCTGCTCAACATCGACCGCATCCTCTCGCCGGCGGAGCTCTTGGCCTCGACGGCGCTCGGCCCCTCGGCCCCCGGGGCTCCGCCGGCGCTCCCGGGCAGCCACGGCGCGCCGGCCGGCGACGGGGACAGGCCATGATCTCGATCGCCGAGCCGAGCCCGCGCACGCTCAGCGACGAGGAGTTCGCGCTGTTCCAGAAGCTCGTCAAGCGCCTCTCGGGCATCGCGCTGGGCCCGCAGAAGAAGCCGCTCCTGATCTGCCGCCTCGGGCCCCGGCTCCGCGCGCTCGGGCTCCGCAGCTTCGGCGAGTACTACCGCCGCGTGACCGCGGCGGGCGACGAGGGAGAGCTCGTGCACATGCTCGACTGCATCTGCACGAACGAGACCCATTTCTTCCGGGAACGCGAGCAGTTCGAGCTGCTCGAGCGCGAGATCCTCCCGGCGTGGCATGAGAGCGCGGGCCACGGACCGCCCTCCGCGCGCGGCCGCCGCCCGCTGCGCGCCTGGAGCGCGGCCTGCTCGACCGGGGAAGAGCCCTACTCGATAGCGATGACGTTGCTCGACAGCCTGCCCTCCCGGGATTGCCGCGACGTGGCAGCACAGGCGCCGCCGTGGGCGGGCGCCGCGTCGACGGGCGCTCCGGGGATTTGCATCCTCGCGACCGACCTGTCCGTCCGCGCCCTCGACCAGGCGCAACGCGCGGTGTGGCCGATCGAGCGGGCCTCGGAGATCTCGGAGGAGCGCCTGCGCACGTACATGCTCCGCGGGACGGGCGCGAGCGCGGGCCTCATGAAGGCCCGGCCGGAGCTGCGCCGGCTCATCACCTTCCGGCGCTTCAACCTGCTCGACGCGGCGCCCAAGCGGTTCGGTCTGTTCGATCTGATCTTCTGCCGGAACGTCCTCATCTACTTCGACGCCGCGACGAAGGCGTCGATCGTGGCGAAGCTCATCGCCAGCCTCGCGCCTTCAGGATACCTGTTCCTCGGCCACGCCGAGGGCCTCCACGGGGCGGACCACCGCGTGCGATGCGTCGCGCCGTCCGTTTATCGGCTCCAGCCCCCGGCGGGGCTCGAACGAAGCCGCAACACACCCAGCCCGGAGCATGCATCATGCTTGCGCACATCGGAGTAGGCCGGAAGCTCTACCTCGGCTTCGCCGCCATGGTCGTCATCGTCCTCGTACTGGCGGGCATTGCCTACAAGAGGTTCGCGGAGCTCGACGAGGCCCGCTCATGGGACCAGCACACGTATGAGGTGATGCTCGCGACGAGCGATATCATGGAGTCGCTGCTCGACACCGAGACAGGGGAGCGCGGCTTCGTCATCACCGGGGTGGAGGCCTTCCTGGAGCCGTACCGCAGCGGGCGCGACCGGTTCGACAAGGGCCTGAGCCGCGCCCGGGAGCTCACCAGGGACAACCCGCGCCAGCAGATGCGCCTCGAGAAGATCGACAAGGACCACGACGAGTGGCTCTCCTCCGTGCTGGAGCCGACCATCCAGCACCGCCGCAGCGCGGACGAGGCGAAGGTGCCGCCGGATCGCGCCGCCGAGGACGTCAGGCAGGGGCGCGGGAAGAGCCTCATGGACCAGATGCGGGCGACGCTCAAGGAGATCGACGACGAGGAGATCGCCCTCCTCGGCCAGCGGCAGGCGGCGACGAACGCGCTCGTCCAGACGATGTACGTGACGCTGCAGATAGGAGGTCTGCTCGCGCTCGTCGTCGCCGTCGTGCTCGCCGTCATCTTCAGCAGGATGGTCCTGCTGCCGCTCAACCAGGCGGTGTCGCTCCACCAGCGCATCGCCGGGGGCGACTTCACGGGCGACGTCACGGTGAAGAGCTCCGACGAGTTCGGCCAGATGCTCGGCGCCGTGAAGGCCATGTCGGAGCGCCTGGCGGGCCTCATCGGCGAGGTCCGGAGCGGCGCGGTCTCGGTGTCCTCGGTCTCGGTGCAGCTCTCGGCGACCGCGCAGAGCCTGTCGCAGGGCACCAGCGAGCAGGCTGCGTCCGTGGAGGAGACGATGACCAGCCTGCAGCAGCTGAGCGGCACGATCGCGAAGAACGCCGCCAACTGCAAGCAGGTCGAGGAGACGGCGCACCGGAGGACGAGGGACGCGGAGCAGAGCGGCCAGGCGGTCCGGGAGACGGTCGAGGCGATGAAGGCGATCACCCAGCGGATCGTGATCATCGAGGAGATCGCGTATCAGACGAACCTGCTCGCCCTGAACGCCGCGATCGAGGCGGCGCGCGCGGGCGAGCACGGCAAGGGCTTCGCCGTGGTCGCCACGGAGGTGCGGCGGCTCGCCGAGCGGAGCCGGGACGCGGCGAAGGAGATCGGCTCGTTCGCCGCGTCGAGCATCATGGTCGCGGAGCGCTCGGGGCAGCTCATCGCGGAGCTCGTCCCGTCGATCCGGGAGACCGCGGAGCTGGTGCAGGGCGTCGCCGTGGCCTCGAAGGAGCAGTCGAACGGCGTGGCCCAGATCAGCGGGGCGGTGGAGCTGATAGAGCAGGCCACGCAGCGCAACGCGGCGATCGCCGAGGAGCTCGCCAGCACGGCGGCCGAGCTCTCGGCGCAGGCAGAGCAGCTCCAGAACGTGATGGCGTCGTTCCGCCTCTCGCAGGAGAGCGACGGCGAACCGGGCCACAAGCCGCCGGCGCCGGGGCGTCACCCGGACCGCCACGGCGGCAAGGCGCTGTGGCGGTCGCCGCAGAAGGGCCGCCCGGGCGGCGGCGCATCGAGCAACGGGCGCGCGCTGCACGCCACGGGCGATCAGGACTTCGTTTCGTTCTAGCTCCGCCCGACCGGAAGCCCAGCCAGGGATGGCCGAGCTCCGGCGCCGCTTCGCGGCGGCTCGCGCGGCCTGACTGACTGACCTGACTGACCTGCCTGCCAGCCATGACTCGAGGCATGGATACGTCGCTGCCTCCGCATGGGCCACGCTGCGCGACCCGTGCTACAATGATGCCCAATGTCGCGCGGCTCCGACCCGACGCCGAGGATAGCCGACTTGGTGGTGAAGCCCGCCATGGTGCGGCGATGCGCGCGATGGGCCGCGGTGGCGACGGTCGCGGCCGCGCTCGCGGCGGTGCTCGGGCGCGCGGGGACGAGCCAGGACGTGGCTCCGACGGGAGCGCTCGACATCTCGCGGGAGCCGTTGCCCTCGCGGCCGCCGCGCTTCGTCCAGCAGCTGGACGTCAGCGTCTTCCAGCGCGGCAACCTCCATGCGCACTCCGCCCGTTCCGACGGTGACAGCCCGGCGCAGCTCGTGTTCGCCTGGTATCGCGATCACGGCTACCAGTTCCTCGCGCTGACGGATCACAACAACTACCTCGACGTGACGCGCCCTCCTGCCTCGCAGGTGCAGGATTTCCTGGTCATCCCCGGCGAGGAGGTGACGATGGCCGCCGCCGGGCAGCCGGTGCACGTCAACGCGCTCTGCACGAAGCGGCGGATCGGCGGCGGGACCTTCCGCACCGCGCGGGCCGCGCTCGCCTGGGCGACGTCGGAGATCCTGGCGCAGGGGGGCGTGGCGCTCGTGAATCACCCGAACTTCCACTGGGCCATCGAGGCCGAAGACATCTCGGGGGCCGAGGGCGCCCAGCTCCTCGAGATATTCAGCGGTCATCCGCACGTGCGGAGCGACGGCGACGCCACCCACACCTCCGCGGAAGAGAAGTGGGAGCAGGCGCTTTCGTCTGGCCAGCCGATCGCCGCGGTCGCGGTCGACGACATGCACTCGCTCACCGGCGCGGACAAGCAGGTGCCTCAGGTGGGACCTGGCACCGGGTGGGTCGAGGTCTTCGCCGAGGAGACGTCGCAGGCGGCGATCTGCGCTGCCCTGGGCGCGGGTCGGCTCTACGCCTCGTCGGGGCCGAGGCTCACGCGCCTCGCCGTCGCGTCGGACACGTTCACGCTCTGGGTCGAGCCCCCCGACGTGATGGTCGAGTTCATCGATCGGTGGGGCGTGCTGCTCGAGGCCGCGCCGGCGACGGCCGAGGCCGAGATGTCAGGCGCGGCCTACCGCGCGAGCTATCAGCTCCGCGGCCCCGAGCAGTACGTGCGCGCGCGCCTGACGGCGCCGGACGGGTCCCGCGCCTGGACGCAGGCTTACTGGGTCGCGCGCTGACCTCGGCGCGCGGCGGCCAGGGGGGCGCGCCGAACAGCGCGGCGCGCGCGACCGCCGGGCGACCGGGCGGCACCGTGGAGAGCAGCGAGAGCGCGCGCGGCCCCACGAGGCAACGCCGCTTGATGAACCCGGCGCCGTTTCCTACGCTCGCGACGGCGTGCCTCGGACATCACTACACGCCGCTCTGCGCTGGATTCCGCGGCTCGCCCGGGTTCCCGCGGGGCGCAGGCGATCGCGCGACGAGCTCGCGCGGTGCGTGTCGGCGGGCGTCACGGTCGGGCTCGGCGCGGTGGCGGCCGATACCGCCGTGCGCCACGACATTGCCAGCGTCGCGCTGGCTGGGCACCTCAGGGCCGCCGTGGGCCTCTACGTCGCCGTCGGCGCGGGCCTGGGGCTGGCCGCCTGGGCGCTCGTCACCCTCGTGCGCCTGCTCGCGACGCCGCTCGAGCGGCGGGCGCCGCAGGCCGCCGAGGTCGCGCGGGCGGCGGCCTACGGGTCGATCGCGGTCGCGGCGCTCTCGAGCACCGCCTTCTGGGTGTTCTCCGGGCGCCTCGCGCATGCCGGCGCGCTGGGCACCCTCGGCCCCTACCTCGCGCTGACCGCCGTCGGCCTGGCCGCGTCCACGGTCGCGCTCGTCCACAGCCGCGCCCTGCGCGCGGCGGACGTCGGGCGCGCGGGCGGCTGCGCGGTGGCGGCGGCGACGGCGGCCGCGCTCGGGGTCCTCGGGGGCGCGCTCGTGATCGTGGACCTCACCGTGCTCGTGGCCATCTACAGGCGCGTGCACACGGCCCTCGAGCTTTGCGGGGCGGCGCTGCTCGGGTGCGCCTGCTTCGCCGGGCTGACGCTCGCCGCGCGGCGCGCGCGGGCGCGGGCCGCGATCCGGGCGGCCGCCGTGGCCGCCGCGGTGTGGGTGCTCTTCCTCGCGTCGTCGCCCAGGCTGCGAGGCTGGCATCAGGAGATGCTGGCGCACACGGGCCGAGACCCCGTCTACGTCGGGAGGATGCTGCGCCGCATCGAGCTGGCGCAGGCCATCCTGCGCGGCGAGGACGTCGCCGGGATGCGCGCCAGCCGTGTGGAGGCGCTGCGCGAGCGGTACGACGTCGACCAGCCGACGCGCGACCCCCGCTGGGACGCGGGCTGGAGCGATCGGCCGGGCGCGGGCGCGGCCGGCTCGGGGGGACGCGCGCTCGCGGCCGACTTCAACGTCCTCGTCTATTACGTGGACAGCCTCCGCAGCGACGTCGCCTACGACGACGAGGTGATGCCGAACGCCGCCGCGCTGTCGCGCCGGGCGGTCCGATTCGAGCGCGCGTACTCGACGGGCTCCGACACGCTGCGCGCGCTGCCCGGGCTGCTCGGCGGCAGCTACGACGGCCTGGCGCGCAGCCCGGGCAGCCTGCTGGACCTCGCCAAGCGCGTGGAGGTCCCGACCACCCTGTTCATCCCCGCCTCGGCGGCCGACTTCATCTCCCTGCTCCTGCCGACGTTCGCGTTCGATGAGACGTATCGCCTGCCCGACCACGCCCGCGGGGGGGTCTGGGGCTACGGCGCCGACCAGCCGACGGCGGGGTCGATGGTGGATCAAGCCCTGTCCTGGCTCGCCCAGCGCGGCTCGCAGCGGTTCTTCGCGTGGCTCTTCAACTTCGATGTCCACAACTGGCACGAGCTCGATGGCACGTACGTCGAGGGCGCCGCCGAGCGCTACCACGTGCCCGCCGAGGGCCGCTGGAACTGGCGCTACCGGGTGGTGGCGCGGAGCCTGGACGAGCACCTCGGGCGGCTGCTCCGCGGCCTGGAGGAGCTCGATCTCGCCGACCGCACCCTCGTGCTCTTCGTGTCGGACCACGGCGAGGCGCTCGGTTACCGCGGGTTCTGGCCGCACTCGACCTTCCTGTGGGAGTCGCTCTTGCGGGTGCCGCTGGTCCTGCGCGTCCCCGGCATCCCACCCATGGTCGTCGAGGAGCGCGTCTCGCTCATCGACGTGGCGCCGACCATGGCCCGGCTGCTCATCCCCGATCCGCCCATGAACGGATACCACGGCGAGGATCTGCTCGGTTTCCTCGATCCCGAGCCCCCCCCGCGCCGGCTGCCGTTGCTCGCGACGGCGGTCTCGGACCAGCAGATCGCGCGCGTGGGCATCCTCGATGAGCGCTACAAGCTCGTCTTGCCGTTCGAGTGGGGCGCCCCCGAGCTGTACGATGTGACCGCGCCGGATCCGGACGACGTGGACGTCTCCGCGGCTCACCCCCGCGAGGCGCTGCGGCTGATGGGCGCGCTCCTGCGATCCCCCGTGTTCCTGGCCGCAGAGGCCGAGCTGGAGCGGGCGGGGAGGTGAGCGCCGCGGCGCACCAGGAGGCGGCGCCTCCGTCGAAGATCCGCGGGATCGATGCCGTGCCCCGCTGGCCGCCCCCCCTCTGATCGCGAACGGCGATCTCGGCGCCTCCCGCGCCACGCTCGCGTCCGGGCCCCGCGCGGGGGGGCGCAGAGCGGGATTGTCGCCCGAGAGCTGGGGCAGCATCGCGAGATGCGATTCCGCGGCGCCGCCCGGCCGCGCGGCGCTGCGGGGATCAAAGCGCTATGTTGAGCTCGTAATGCCCGTATTCCATGAACCCGTCGACCACGATGACGACGGTCTGCCCTGCTTCGAGCGACACCTCGAGCTCCGACACCGGCTCGAACCACTCTTCGAGCACCACGTCGTCGTTGCAGGCGAGCTCCTCGCCCTCGCAGCTCCCGTCGAAGACGGCGAGGACCGTGTCGAACTCGGAGCCGACGGTGTCGATCGTGTAGGTCCCCGCCTCGGGCGCGGTGAATGAATAGGCCACGTCGGGCGCGTCCGAGCCGCCGCAGCTCGCCGCCGCGACGTCGTGGCCCCCCTCCGTCGTCCCGGCCGCGCTCAAGGGGACGGAGGGCTCCAGCGCGACGGGCGCCGCGCACGTGCCGGGGCCGTCGAACTGGCTCACGTTGAGCGCGTAGTCGCCGCCCTCGCCGCTCGCCTCGACGCTGATCAGGACCGTCTGGCCGGCGTCGAGCCGCACGATGGCGCGCGAGCTCCGCCCGCCGCTCTCGCAGGCCATCTCGTCGCCCCTGCACCCGCCGTCGCGCACGGACAGGACCGTCTCGATCGTGGAGCCGGCGGTGTCGATGTCGTAATACCCGTCCGCCGGCGCGGTGAAGGCGTACGTCGCCTCGCCGCCGGGGCCGCCGCCGCACTCGGGCGTCAGGACATCGGCATAGCCCTCGTTGTTGCCCGTGACCGTCTGAGGGACCGAGTCGCCGAGATCGAAGAGCGGGCAGGGCGGCGCCTCCTGCTGGGTGACGCTCAGCGTGTACTCACCGCTCGCCTCGTAGCTGTCCACGGACACGACCACCGACTGACCGGCGTTGAGGAGCACGCTCAGCCGCGAGTGGGTGAGGACCCCCGTGGGATCGGCGTTGTCGTTGCACTTGAGCGAGGGGCCGGCGCACGAGCCGTCCCGCACGTCGAGGAGCGTGTCGAACGTCGAGCCCTCCGTATCGAAGGTATAGAGCGCGTAGGCCGGGGCGGTGAACAGGTAGGTCGCCTCGCGGCCTCCGAAGTAGCCGCATCCGGGCGCGAGGATATCGCTGAAGTCGGCGGTCGTGCCCGTGACCGTCTGCGGCGCCGTCGCGCCGAGATCGATGACGGGACACGCGAGCTCGGTGATCTCGAGCGCGTAGTCGCCCGCGTCTCCATGGCTGTCGAGCACGATGACCGCGGTGTCGCCGGACGCGAGCGGGACCGCGGCCCGCGCGGGGTTGGACGTGCCGTCGAGGCACGTGACGACCTCGCCCGTGCACCCGTCGCGGCGCACCTCCAGGAGGGCGGGGAAGCTCGAGCCCGTCGCGTCGAACATGTACACGCCGTCGTGCGGCGCGGTGAAGCCGAAGGTCGCCTCTCCGCCGCTCGTGGGCGCGAAGCACGGCGCGAGCACGTTGGAGAGCTCCTCGTTGCTCCCGGTCACCGTCTGCGGGACGGTCGAGCCGAGATCCACCCCCGGGCACGCCGGGGCCTCGAACACGTCCAGCGTGAACTCGCGCATCGCGGTGACCGGGCTCGCCACGGCGACGAGCACCGTCTTCCCAGCCTCGATCTCCGCGACCGCGATCGACTCGCCGAAGCCGAACTGGCATTTGAGCGAATCGCCGGTGCAGGTGCCGCCGTCGAGGATCTCGACGAGCAGCTCGGACACGGCGGCGCGCGCGCTGAAGACGTACTGGCCCGTCTCGGGGGCCGTGAAGGTGTAGGTGGCGTCCAGGCTCGAGGTGTAGTCGCAGGTGGCGAGCACCGAGTCCTCGAGCCCCACCGTCGAGCCCACCACCGTCTGCGGGACGACCGGATTGAGCGCGGTCGGCGTGCACTGGACCGGCCCCGGCTCGGTCACGCGCAGCGTGAAGTCGCCCTCCGCGCCGCTCACCACCACGAGGATGGGCTCGCCCTCGGCGAGGTCGACGGCGATCTGCGACTGGCGGCTCCCCGCGTCGTCGTTGCAGGCGACCTCGGCGCACGTGTCCGCCCGCAGCGCCCCGAGCGCGGTGTCGTGCGAGGCCTCGAAGGTGTCGAACAGGTAGGTCCCCGCGTGCGGCGCGGTGAACAGGAACGTCTGATCGGCCGCGCCCGACCCCGCGCAGCTCAGCGAGCGGCTGTCGTCGGCGGCGAGCGTGGTGCCGCTCACCCGCTGGGGGACCGCGGAGCCGATGTCCTGGGACGGCTCGGCGCTGCACCCGCAGGCGCCGCCCTCGCACGGCTGGCCGGGGTCGCAGGCGCGATCGCACTCGCCGCAATGCAGCGGATCCGCGGTGAGGTCGACGCAGGCGCCGGCGCAGTCGGTGAGGCCCTCCAGGCAGGTCCGCCGGCACAGGGCGCCGACGCACGCCCGGCCCGGCTCGCAGGCCGAGCCGCATCGGCCGCAATGGCTCGGGTCGGTGCGCGTGTCGACGCATTCCCCGTCGCAGCGCTGTAGATGGCGGTCGCCGCCGCACGCCTCCGGCCCGCTGCCGCCCCCGCCCGCGGAGCCGCCGCCCTCGCCCCCGCCGCCGCCCCGGGCCTCGCACGCGCCGGCCACGCACGCCTCATCGGCCGAGCACGCCACGCCGCACGCGCCGCAATTCGAGCGGTCGGACCGCAGCGCCACGCAGACCCCGTCGCAGGCCGAATCGGGAGGATCGCAGAGGGCCGCCGGCGGGCTCACGTCGCCGGCGCACGCGGAGGTCGCCGCGAGGAGCGCGGCTGGCAGCCAGAGCACGGCCGGCGAGAGCGCGTACCCGAAGCGAAATCCGTCTCTGTTCATCGGCATCCCTCTGCGGCATGCGCCGCCCTGGCGCATGGGCGGGCGGGAAATGCAAGCGCCTCTCCGACGTTCAGCTCCCGAGTTCCGCGCTGGTGGTTGATGGCTGTCGTCGCTCCGCGCATCCGACCCTGCCGCCGGGGCCTCGCCGCGCCGGCCGGCGAGGATCGGATGGCATGTCGGCCGGGTGGGCTGCGAGAGCGCCGAGCAGCTCGAAACGCCCGAGAATGAAGAGGTTGGAACCACAGAGACACAGAGGGCACAGAGGGATGAAGAAAAGATTCTGAGCCCTCTCTTCTCTCTTCCTCTGTGTCCTCTGTGCCTCTGTGGTTCATTCTCTCGGGGTTTCAACCCGTTCGGTGTCCTGGCCGATCGTGCCCCACCTCGGGAAGGCAGGTCAAGGCGCTCCGGCGCGCCCGAGCCCGCCGGAGAAGGCGCTTTCCTGCTCGCTTCGCCGTCGCGCGAGCGCCGGCGAGCCGGCTCATCGGGGCGGCCGCTCGTGCGAGAGGGGGACAACCGCGCCGCCCCTTGCTAGAACGGCGCGGATGATGCGGCCTGCGCGCCCTGAAGTCCTCGCCCCGGCCGGCGATCGCGCCGCCCTCGAAGCCGCCGTGCGCGGCGGGGCCGATGCCGTCTACTTCGGCCTCCGGGGGGGCGCCGCGGGCAGCGGCGCGGCCTCGCCCTTCAACGCCCGCGCCCGCGCCGCGAACTTCGACGCGACCGAGCTCGCGGAGACCCTGCGCTTCCTCCACGCCCACGGCGTGAAGGGCTACGTCACCCTGAACACGCTCGTGTTCGACGACGAGCTCCCGGCGGTCCGCGGCGCGATCGAGGCGTGCGCCGCGGCCGGCGTCGACGCGGTCATCGTGCAGGACCTCGGGGTGATGCGCCTCGTGCGCGCGCTCGCGCCCGGGCTCCCCATCCACGCCTCCACGCAGATGACCTGCACCGACGCGGCCGGCGTCGAGCTCGCGCGATCGCTCGGCGCCGCGCGGGTCATCCTGGCGCGGGAGCTCTCGCTCGACGACATCGCCGCCATCCGCCGGGCGACCGACGTCGAGCTCGAGGTCTTCGTGCACGGGGCGCTCTGCATCGCCTACTCGGGGCAGTGCCTGACGAGCGAGGCCATCGGCGGCCGCAGCGCCAACCGCGGCGCCTGCGCCCAGGCCTGCCGCCTGCCGTACCGCCTCGTCGTCGACGGCGCGCTCCGCGACCTCGGCGACGCGGCCTACCTGCTCTCGCCGGAGGATCTCGACGCCACCGACGTCATCCCGGACCTCGTCGCGCTCGGCGTCGCCTCGGTGAAGATCGAGGGGCGCCTCAAGGGCCCCGAGTACGTGGGCGCCACCGCGCGGCTGTACCGCGCCGCCATCGACGCCGCGCTCGGCGAGGGGCCCGGCCCCGGCGCGCTCGATCGGGAGGCGGCGCTCCAGGCGTTCTCGCGCGGCTCGGGGCCCGGCTTCCTGCGCGGCGTCGACCATCAGCGCCTCGTCGACGGCCGCACCTGCGATCACCGCGGCATCGAGGTCGGCGAGGCGCGCGGCGCCTCGCGCCGGCGCGGCCACGAGGTCGTGGTCGTGCGCGCCGCCCGGCCGCTCGCGCGCGGCGAGGGGATCCTCGTGGAGGGCGGCTTCGCCGGCGAGGGCGAGATCGGCGGCCGCATCTGGGGCCTGTGGGTCGACGGCCGCGAGGTCGAGCGCGCCCCGGCGGGCGTCGACGTCGAGGTGTGGCTCGGCCCGGACCGGCGCCTGCCCGACGACGTGCTGCGCGGCGCGCGGGCGCTGCGCGGGCGCCGGGTCTTCCGCACGAGCGACCCTGCCGGCGCGCGCGCGGTCCGCGAGGCGCTCGAGCGCGCCCCGCGCCGCGTGCCGATCGACGTCCGCCTGGAGGGCCGCCTCGGCGAGCGCCCGCGGCTCTCGGCGGCGGCCGAGGGCGGCGCGTCGGCCGCCGTCGAGGTCGACGCCCCGCTCGGCCGCGCCGATCGGTCGCCGCTCGACGAAGCCACGCTGCGCCGGCAGCTCGATCGGCTGGGCGACACGCCGTTCGTCCTGCGCGGCGTCGCGCTGTCGCTCGACGGGCCGGCGCTCGTGCCGCCGTCGGCGCTGAACCGCGCCCGCCGGGCGCTCGTCGCGGCGCTCCTCGAGGCGTCGCACCGCGCCCGCGCGTGCGCTCCGCCGCCGGACGAGGGGCTGCTCGCCGGCGCCGTCCCCCCGGCGATCGAGCCGCCGCCGCCCGGCCTGTTCGTGCTGTGCCGCAACGCGCTCCAGGCGCGCGCGGCGCTCGACGCCGGCGCGAGCGGCGTCTACCTCGATTTCCTGGAGATGGTCGGCCTCGGGTCCGCGGCGCGCGAGCTCATCGCGGCGGGGGCCTGGGTGGCGGTCGCGCCGCCGCGGATCCGCAAGCCGGGGGAGGAGAAGATCGATCGGTACCTCCTCTCGCTCGGGCCGGCGGCGATCCTGGTCCGCAGCCTCGGCGCGCTGCTCGACGCCCCCGAGGGGACGCCGCGGATCGGCGATTTCTCGCTGAACGTCACGAACAAGCTGGCCGCGCGCGAGGTCCTCTCGCGCGGGCTCGCCGCGTTCACGCCGTCGTTCGACCTCGACGCCGCGCAGCTCGTTTCGCTGCTCGACTCGCCGTTCGCGCCGTTCGCCGAGGTGGTGGTGCACCACCCGATGCCGCTGTTCCACATGGAGCACTGCGTGATCGCGGCCGCGCTCTCGGAGGGGAAGGACCATCGCACCTGCGGGAGGCCGTGCGAGGAGCACGCGCTGTCGCTGCGGGATCGGGCGGGGATGGATCACCCGCTCGAGGCGGACGTGGGGTGTCGTAACACGGTGTTTCACGCGGCGCCCCAGAGCGCGGCGCACCTCGTGCCGAAGCTCGCGAAGGGCGGCGTGCGGCGGTTCCGGATCGAGCTCGTGCGCGAGGACGCGGAGGGGGCGCGGCGGGTGGTGGAGGCGTACCGGCGGCTGCTCGCCGGGGAGGTGGCGCCCACGGAGGTCGCGCGCGGGCTGCGGGTCGAGGGCAGCTATGGAGTCGTGCGCGGGTCGCTGCGGGTGCTGCAGGCGTGAGCGGGGGAGGGGGTGACTTGGATGGCAGGGGAGCGGGCGCTCCGGCACCTTCAACGCGAGGTCATTCCCAGTTCTTGCGCTGGGGGTTCTCCCAAGGCGCCTTGCACAACACGCAATCGTCCCCGAAGAAATGGTCTCGCGCGCCCATGTCGTTGTAGATCCAGTAGCGCATCCACGCGACGATCGCGGGCCGCTCTTCGCCGCCGCCGTCCCTCTCGATGTATTGATGAGGCGCGCCCGTCAGCGTTGCCAGGAATGTCGGCACTCCGGACATGTCGTAGGTGGCCTGCTGGAGGGGCATGCCGACGGTATCCTGGGTGCCAGTCGTCTGCAGCATCGTGCCGTGGAGGTCGGCCGAGGCCCTGTGGCCGTGGATCGAGACGACAGTGGCCACCGCCTCGTGACCGCCGAGTTGCACGGCCGAGGTGCCGCCGACCGAGAAGCCCATCGAGACCGCGTGATCGACGTAGAGCTTGCCCTGGTATTTGCCTGGCGCGTCGTTCTGCTCCAGGATCCAGTTGAGACCATCCTCCATCTTCTTGCGATTGCCCTCGTCGCCGGGGCCGCCATTGAGGACGGGGGACCCGACGACCACGAAACCGTGAGAAGCAAAGTTCGTCAGCATGGTCGTGTGCACCGCCACCTGCTGGCCGATGCCGGGGCCGAAAATGATCGGAGCGTGCAAGAAGCCGTCCATGCCCAGGGGTTCGGGCCTAAACACCGTATAGGCTCCGTTCGGCCCCACGTTCTGCTCCACGACTGTATCGAAGGGGCCCTCGTCCGAGTAATCGGCGATCGGCGGCAGGGTGGGACCGCCCATCCCTCCCGCGCCGCCGCCTCCTGCCTCGCCGCTCATCCCTCCTGCGCCGCCGCCTCCTGCCTCGCCGCCCATCCCTCCTGCGCCGCCGCCCATCCCTCCTGCGCCGCCGCCGCTCCCTGAGGCGTTTCCGCTCCCCGCGCCGCTCCCGGTGGTAACGCCGAGATCGCCGCCCACGCCGGCTGAACCGGCGCTACCTTGCCCAGAGCCGCCTTGACCGCTCGCCTGGTCGCCGCACGCCGCGATGGGCATACAAACTGCTATCGCTATCGATGACATCAGCGACAGCGACGCAAGGCGCACACCCGTGAAAGCACTGATGGACTTCATATGGATACATCACCCTCCATATCCGGCCGTGTCACGTATCGAAAAATTACGGTAGGGGTCCATAAAGCCTTCACCACCCCTACCGGGCAGCTCGCGCCGGTCCCGCCGAGCCCGCAGTATCCTCGCCACCTTGCATACCGCGGTCAGCTCGGCTGTTATCGAGCGCAGTACTTGATGGACAGGAGGCCCTCGGCGATCCGGTTCTTTGATGACTCGTTCGTCTGACTCCGGAACTCCGCGCCAGCTTCGAAACTGCCGCCGCAGAAGCGGCGCGCACGAACATGATCCGTGATCTCTTCATCGCCGTCACGCGTACGCCGTCATTCCGGGCAGCCGCCGAGTAGGTCGACCCCGTGGGCGAATGGCCTCATTCGCTCGCGGGGCTGGCGATCGAGCCTAGGTGGTTGTCAGACGTTCCGCACGTGGAGCGCGCCCTGATGTCATCCCAGCCGAGCCCAGCTTTTGTGAACGTTCACATGGCGGACGTCAATCGAAAACTGACGCGCGGCGATGGCCGGCGCGCGCGAGGTCGGCGTCGCGCGGGCAACGGAGCTGGTGAGGGAGCGCCGGCCTCGGGCCCTGCACGGAGAAGGCGCCGTATCACGGGCCCGCGGGCTGCGGGTGCGGTCAGCGGGGATGGATCATCCCGCTCGAGGCGGACGTGGGGTGTCCAAGCACGGTGTTTCACTTCGTCCGCGCGCGCGACCGCGCGCCCGGGGTGAGGCGCGCTGGCCGCTCCGCGCGCTCGCTCCTACAAGCGCTCGATGAGGAAGCTCCGGGTCTTGTCGTTGAAGCTGTGGGTGGCGAGGTTCGTCACGTCCGTCGTGAAGACGCGCGACTCGGCCGAGTATCGCCAGAGCCCGTCGTAGAGCGTCAGCTTGAAGCCGGAGGGGACGCGGACGGAGCTGACCCTCTGGTCCCATGGGGTGCTTACAAAGTGGGAGGAGCCGATGCCGTACATGACCGAGGCGCCCGAGAGCCCGGCGTTCTCGTACAAGGTGACCACGTCCGGCTGCGGGTCCGAGGCGTTCGCGACGACGATGCTCGACATGGTGTTGTCGAAGCCCGCGGCCGCCAGATTCGTGTCCGAGGTGAAGACGCGCGCCTCGCCCCCGCGGTCGGGGTGCATGAAGGCCGTGACCCGGAGCCCGGCGGGGACCCGGATGGCGCTCGCGCGGTTGTCTCCGATGATCGTCGCGTCCGTGAGGTCGTGGCGGCCGAGCCCGAAGCCCTGCGAGATGCCGGAGAAGTTCGAGAGATCGTAGAGCACCACCTGGCCGCTGGGGTGGACGGTGGGGCCGCCGGCGATCGTGGCGTCGATCCACGCGCGGTGGCGAGCGACGTCGACGCCGGTGACCCTCGCGTGCAGGTTCGTGCCGTCCTGTCCGTTCGAGGCCGAGAACACGGCGACCTGACGCCCGTCGACGAACCACGGGCCGCCGGAGTCGCCGCTCCAGCCCGAGCCCGTCACGCCCGTCCCCAGGAGCTCCTCGTCGGAGTACCAGCCGTCGATGTGGAGGATCGCCTTCTTGAGCGACGGCGCCATCACCAGCGGCGTGCCCTCGCTCCCCCAGCCGTAGGCCGTCGCGTCCCTGCCGGTCGCGACCGACGTCGCCTCGGCCAGCTGGACGAACGGTCCAGCGGCGGCCTCGGTCAGGTGGAGCAGCACGATGTCGGCCCTGGCCGAGGGCACCTGGACGGCGTCGACCGCGATGCGCTGGCCCGCGAGGTACGTGTTGCTGCCGACGCGCACCGCCGACGTCTCGCCCTCGTCCGCGATGCAGTGCTGCGCGGTGAGCACCCAGCGCGGCGCGACGAGGGTGCCGGTGCACTGGTAGAAGTCGCCCGTGCTCCCGCGCACGTCGAAGACCTGGACGGCCCAGGGGCTCGCCTCGGCGACCTCGCCGCCGACGATCTCGGACGACTGCGACTCGAGCGCCTCGAGCGGCTCGTCCGACGCGCCATCCATCGAGCAGCCCGTGGAGAGGCCGAGCGCGGCGCCTGCGCACACCGCGAGACCAAGCTGATGAATAAGATCTCTCTTCTTCATTCTACCTCTACATCATTATTATGATGATGTTGTTGTTCACACGATCGTTCGCGCCGAGGGAGTCCGCCTCCGCCGGGCGGCTGCCAGCGCGATCGAGGTCAAGCCAGCGTTCGTTCGCGATTCGTCAGCAAGCAGAGCGACAGGGCCTGTGATGACGGCACGCCCGGCTCGGCGACGACGCACCGGGCCCAATACGGTGGAGGGACCACCGGAGCGGGAGGCCCGGCGGCAGGCGTACGAAATCCGCCTGCGACCGCTCGAGAATCACGTCCAGAATATGCCTCGCCACCCGGAGCGACGCCAGGCGGCGATCTGGAACGCCCGCGTTCGAGGCGTGGAACGAGGCGGCATCGCAGCTGTCCCGAAATGGGTCAAGACAGCGCGGCGTCGACCTCGATGGGCCGGCTGGCCAGGAGGTCGTCCAGCAAGGCGCGCAGCGCCGCCGATTGGCGGGCGGCCCGGGTATACAGGGCGGTCGCCTGGATCACCGGCATCTCGACGTCGGGGAGCAGGCGTACCAGCGACCCTCGCTCCAGGTCACGCGCCGCGAGGAACTCGGGGACGAGGGCGATGCCCAGCCCGGCCCTCGCCGCGTCCCGCGTGACGATCATGTTGCTGGTGCTCATGCGCCAGGGGACGCGCACGGTCTCCCCGCCGATCTTCCACTGGATGATGTCGGGCCGCGGGACGACGACGGCGTGCCGGGCGAGATCGGCGGGCCTCCGGGGCATGTCGTGCTGCTCCAGCCAGCTCGGCGAGGCGACGATGACCATCGAGATGTCGGCCAGCTTGTGGCTGATCAGCGCGCTGTCCTGGATCGCCCCCATGCGGATGGCCAGGTCGTAGCCGTCGTTGACCAGGTTGACGCGCCCATCATCGAGGCGCAGGTCGACGCGGACCGCCGGATAACGCCTCATGAACGCGAACACGCGCGGCGCGATCGCCGCCTGGCCATAGGCGACCGACGCCGTGACGCGCAGCAGCCCGGAGGGGGCCGCGTGGCGGCGCTTGACCTCGGCGGTCGCCTGCTGCGCGTCTCGAACGATGGGCTGGACCCTGTCGAAGAAGCGCCTGCCCGTATCCGTCAGGCTGAGCGCGCGGGTGGAGCGGATCAACAGCGGCGCGCCGAGCCGCTTCTCGAGCAGCGCGAGGTTGCGGCTGATGGTCGCCTTCGGCAGGCCGAGCGCCCGGCCGGCTGCGCTGAGCGAGCCCTCCTCGACGATGCGCACGAACATCGACAGACCTGACAGATCATCGGGCTCCCTCAATGTTCCACTCCTCGAACGCGGCCTTTCCGGGACGCCACCTGGCGCCGCCGCGGGCATCTTCGCACACTCCGGACGTGATCCTAAGCGTGGCGGCGGCGGCGGTGGGCCCGCACAGGTTGGGGCTCGAGGCGAAGGGGGCCTGCTGAGCAAAGGACCGCGGGAGCGCGCCGAGCTCGCCTCGCGTGGCCAGCCTGGGTTGGGCTCGGCGCCCGCCGCGGCGAGGGCGCGGCTGCAGGCGGCCGCGCGCGCGCCGGCGCGCTCGGGGTGAGGCGCGCTGGCGCGCTGCGCGCGCGCGCTCCTACAGGCGCTCGATGATGAAGCTTCGGGCCTTGTTGTCGAAGCCGTGGGGGGCGAGGTTCGCGTCTTCCGTGAAGACGCGCGACTCCGGCGAAGTCCAGAAGTACCCGTCGTAGAGCGTCAGCTTGAAGCCGGGGGGGACGCGGACGGAGCTGACCCGAAAGTCCCATGGGCCGTTGAAGAAGAAGTTGCCGCCGACGCTGTACACGAACGATTGGCCCGAGAAGTTGGCGTTCTCGTAGAAGGTGACCACGTCGAGCTGCGGGTCCGAGGCGTGCGCGACGACGATGCTCGAGATGATCTCGTCCGCGCTCACGGACACGCCGTTCGTGCCCGCGGCGAGGTTCGTGTCCGAGGTGAAGACGTATGCCCCCTCCTCGAAGTTGGCGTTGAAGAAGACCGTGGCCCGGAGCCCGGCAGGGACCCTGATCGAGCTCGCGCGGTCATTGCCGATGATCGTCAGGTCCTCGACGTCGTAGCGCCCGATCCCGAAGGCCTGCGAGACGCCGGAGAAGTCCGAGTGCTCGTAGAGCACGACCTCGTCGCCGATGATGGCGGACGAGTGCGGCTCGATCGGCTCGAGCGGGTCGAGCGGCTCGTCCGACGCATCGGCGACCGAGCAGGCCGAGGAGAGGCCGAGCGCGGCGCCCGCGCAGACCACGATACAAAGTCGATTGCCAAGTTCGCTTGTCTTCATCCTGCCTCCACGTCATCCATCGATTCAGACGATCGTTTGCGCCGAGGGAGCCCTCCTCCGCCAGGCGGCTGCCAGCGCCGTCGATGTCGAGCCCGCGTTCGTCAGCGAGCCGATCGACGGGCCTGTGATGACGGCATGCCGGGCTCGGCGACGGCGCCTCCGAGAAGACCCGTGAGCGCACCGGCCCGAATGCGGAGGAGGGGCCGCCGCATCGAGAGGCCCGGAGGCGGGCGTAGGAAACCCGCCCGCGGCCGCTCAAGAATCACGTCCGGAGCATGCCGCGTTACACGGAGCGACGCCAGGCGGCGATTTGGAACGGCCGCGTTCAAGGCATGGAACAACGTAGCATCGCGCTGTTCGCGTCGAGCTGCATCTTTATGTCGCGCGCGCCGATCGGGTCAACGCCGTTCACGCCTGGTCATCGGCGCAAGCTGGATATCGGCGCTTCCGGGGAGATGCATGGCGATCACGAGAGCTCGGAGAGGGAGTGACGACGGCTCCCGTGCCGGCGGCGCGATGTGCCCTGCATGGGAAGGCGCCGTGTCGCGCGCCCGCGGGCTGCCCGGAGGGGTCAGCGCGCTCGTCGCCGGCGCCCGCGAGCGATACGCGCGTTGCGCACGTTTGTGACGCGCCTTCGCGCTTGACGGTGGATCGAGGATTCGACGACCTTTGCGTGACCTACGCTACAGGAGCCTTCATGCGCCATCGGTTCCCCATCATCGCCACGTTGACCGCTGTTTCGCTGCTGCTCGGCGCGAGCGCCCGCGCCGCCGACGGAGAGGACGAAGTCACGCTCAAGAACGGCGGCACGATCCGGGGCACCGTCGTCGCGTCCGAGCCCGGGGAGAGCGTGAAGATCATCGAGCTCGGCGAGAAGGAGGTGCGCGTCATCCCGTGGTCCCAGGTGTCGGACGTGGAGCGCGGAAAGTTCGCGGAGAAGAGCGCCGCGCAGCCGGGCGCTGCGGGCCCGGGCTACGGCGCAGCGCCGCCGCCGCAGCCGGTCCCGGCCCCTGAGCCGACGCTCGGCGCGCCCGGCGTGGTGCGGCTGCATGTCGACAGCCCGACGCCCGTGCGGGTGGTCGAGGAGGCCTCCACGACGTACGGCGCCTACGGCGGTTACGGCTTCGCCGTCCAGCAGATCCGGCCCGTCTGCGCCTCGCCGTGCGACAAGGTGATCGACGGCAGCGACGGGCGCCGGTTCTCGCTCTCGCCGGAGGACGTGCCGCCGCCGGCGCCGTTCACGCTCGCGCAGATGAAGGGCGACGTCACGCTCCGCGTCGACCCCGGCAGCTACGGGCGCCGCACCGCCGGGTTCTGGCTGACCCTCCTGGGCACCACCGCCGCGGTCACGGGAGGCACCTTCATGCTCGTGAGCTCCATGAGCTCATCCGTCGACGACTCCGGTTCGGAGGACGGCGGGGTCTCGACCCCGGGCCTCGTCTTGGCCATCGGCGGCGGCGTCGGGCTCATCGGCGGCATCGTGCTGATGGCGACGTCGGGCACGTCGGTCTCGCTCGAGCAGCGCGACGCAAGGCCGGCCGGCAAGGCGGCGCGGGTCGAGCCGCGCTACTGGCTGGGCGAGTTCTGATGCGCCCGCGCCGGCTCCGCGTGCTCCTCGCGCTCGCGCTTTCGCTCGGCGCGGGCTGCGGCCACGGCGCGACGCCCGTGAGCCCCCCGCGCGGCGCCGAGCAGCCCGCGGGGTCGGCGCCGCGGAGGACGTTCACGCTCGACGACGGCGCCATCGAGGGCGTCGTGCGCGCGGTGAGCGCCGCGCGGCAGCTCGCCCCGCGGAGGCCGGTCGTCGTCGAGCGGCTCGACCGCGCGCGCTTCGTGGAGCGCCTGCTCGGCAACCGGGACGCGGAGCCCTCGCCGGGCGACGCGCTCAGCTCCGAGGCCGCGTTCCTGCTCGGCTTCGACTTCCTCCCGCAGCCTGGAGAGCGCGGCGGGCTCTCCACCGTCGACGAGGTGCTGGAGGAGCAGGTCGTCGGCTTCTACAGCCGCGCGACCGACAAGGTCTTCATCCCCGACGTGCCCCTCGCGTCCGAGGACGAGCTGCTCGAGCAGCGGGCGGTGCTCGCGCACGAGGTGCAGCACGCGCTCCAGGCGCAGCGCTTTTCGCGCCCGCCCGAGGCGAAGAGCGCGGACGAGGCCATCGCGCAGCTCGCGCTCATCGAGGGCGACGCGATGGTGGCGATGGGCGCGTGGCTCGGCGCCGAGGCCGGCGCGCCGGTCGGGCGCACGCTGCGGCGGATCGTGGAGGTGACGAAGCGCGTCCCGCTCGCGAGCGTCACGCGCGGGGAGGCCAGCACCAAGCTCGACAGGGCGCTCGACGTGACGCGCAAGCGCCTCGAGTTCCCCTACCGCGACGGGATGCTGCTGGTCACCGACGTGTATCGCGCCGGCGGGTTCCCGCTCGTCGACAAGATGTACACGCGCTTCCCGCGCAGCACCGAGCAGGTGCTGCACCCCGAGAAATACCTCGCGGGCGAGCCGCCGCGGCCGTTCGCCGATCCGAGCCCGCCGCCGGGGTACGCGCTGTCCACCGCCGACACGCTCGGCGAGCTCAGCACGCGCGTCCTCCTCGAGCGCTGCGTCGACGCGGACGTCGCCGAGCGCGCGGCCGCGGGCTGGGCGGGCGACCGCTTCGGCGTGTTCGTCGGGCCGGATCGGCGCCTGGCGACGGCGTGGATCAGCGCGTGGGACACCGAGAAGGACGCGGAGGAGCTCGAGGCCACGCTCGGCCAGAGCGCGGCCTGCTGGCGGGAGAACGCCCTCGGCCTAGAGCGCGGCGACTACACGATCGGCGCCAACACCGCCGTCCATCGTCGGGGCAAGCTCGTCGCGTTCGTGCGCGGCTTTCCCGCGCGCGCCGAGGCCGCGCTCGCGTCGCAGCTCTTCGCGCTCGCCGGACCGGAGCCGGTCCCCACGCCGCTCGCCGATCTCCCGATCCCGCCGCGCGTCCGCCTCCCCGAGCCGGAGCCGGGCCGCCTCGACGGCGACGTGTACCGCAACGAATGGCTCGATGTCGTCGCCCGCGTGCCGCCGGGGATGCTCGGCCGCCTGGGCGGCGATGTCGAGTTCGTGATCGAGCGGCCCGGCACGCTGGCGCACGGCGGAATGTCGGTGTCCACGCGCATCACCAGCGATGTCGAGAACGAGAAGACCTTCGGCGAGGTGCAGGCGTCGTTCGCCCGCGAGGTCGCCGCGCTCTCCATGCGCGTCGAGGCGCTCGGCGGCGGCCCGGTGAGGACGGCGCTCGGCGCGGGCATCGAGCGGAGATGGCGGGTCAGCGGTACGTGGGTGGAGCTCCGGCTCGTGCTCGTCCCCATCTGCGCCGGTACGGGGTCGATCGTGTTTATCCAGGCCTACGGCGACCCCTATGCGCGCGGCGTGCTCGACGGATGGATGGAGAGCTTTCGCTGGACCCACGGGCGCAATCTCACCGCGTGCGACTTCCTCGATCCGAAATGAGGCTCTGCCAGCCCGGGGCAGGTCACGCAGGTGGGAATCGACGTCATCGGAGTGAACGAACTGAACGATGTGGACGATGTCTCCGCAACGATTGAATTTCCCCAGACTGTGCGCCATGCACGCCAGGGCTGCTCGTGAAACTCTGGAGGTTTAGGAAGATTGTGATCCAACTCAGCGAAAGTTTGGGGTAAAATCCCCCGGGACGCGATGAGCGAGCAGCAGAAGACCGTGGCGCTCGAGGCGGAGCTGGATGCGTTGCGGAAGGAAGTGCAGCGCCTGCGCGCCCGCAACGCCGAGCTGGAGGAGGCCGACCGCAGCCTCCCGGGGCGCTTGCTCGACGCGCTGCCCAGCCTCGTTTACGTCCTCGATCTCGAGCAGCGGCGGTACATCTACTGGAACCGGGCGCTCGCCGAGCTCGCCGGAGAGGGCATCGGCGCGGCGGCAGGCTCGCTCCGCGGCGACGGCCTGTCGTCGATGTTCCATCCGGACGATATCGGCCGCATCGAGGAGTACCGGGCTCGCGTGGCCGCGTCGGAGAGCGGGGAGCCGGCGACGGTGGAGTACCGCGCGCGCGGTCGCGACGGGGGCTTTCGCTGGTTCCTCGAGCGAGGCGTCGCGCTCGGCCGCGATCCGGAGGGCCCGGGGCGCCGGATGCTGGGGGCGGCGCACGACATCACCGCGCGCAAGCGCACGGAGCAGATGCTCGAGCGGAGCGAGAGCCTGCTCCATGCGTTCCTCGAATACACGCCGTCGATGGTGGTCGCGGTGGACGTCGAGGGCCGGCTCCTCCTCTTGAACCACGAGATTGAGGCCTATTACGGGATGAGCCGCGAGGAGCTGCTCGGGAAGTCCGTCTACGACCTCCTCCCGCCGGCGGCGTCCGCCTCGATACGAAAGGCCAATGACGAGGTCGCGGTCTCGGGGCAGCCGGGCGCCTCCGAGCACGTGCTCGTCTATCCCGACGGTCCGCGCAACTACCTGTCGACCAAGTTCCCCATCCGCGACGCCGAGGGGAAGCTCTACGCGGTCGGGACGGTCTCGGTGGACATCAGCCGGACCAAGCAGGCCGAGGCCGAGCGCGCCGAGATGCAGCGGCGGCTCATCGAGATGCAGCAGGCGACGATCCAGGAGCTCATCACGCCGCTCTTGCCCCTGGCGCGCGGCGTCGTCGCGATGCCGATCGTCGGGGCCGTCGACCCCGCGCGCGCCCAGCAGATCCTGACGACGCTGCTCGAAGGGATCGCCGCCCGGAAGGCCAGGATCGCGATCCTCGACATCACCGGCGTGAAGGACGTCGACGCGCAGGTGGCGCAGTCGCTCGTCGGCGCGGCGCGGGCCGCGGGGCTGCTCGGCACCCGGGTCGTGCTCACCGGGATCAAGCCGCAGATCGCGCAGACGCTCACGATGACGGGCGCGGATCTGAGCGGCATCGTGACCAAAGGCACCTTGGAGAGCGGCATCGCCTACGCGCTCCGCGCCCGGCGCCGCTCTTGACCGAGCGCGTTTCCGCCGTGAGGCCGGGTGGTCGCGCGTGCGCGCAAGGCCTCCACGGCTTCGGCGGGGCGCGCGAGCGCCGCCGAAGAGCGGTTCTCCAGCGCTCCTGACGGTGTACACTGTGGAGGACATGCGTCCGCGCCCATCACGGGAGCGCGGGGCGCTGTCGGTACAACGTGCGATGTAGCCCAGGAGGTTGTCGATGAAGCCTGGAGTGATGCCGTTACGGGGCGCGTTCGTGGCGACCGTGGCCATCAGCCTGATCGGAGGCGCGGCGCTGGCCCGCGGCGTGCCAACGCTGGCGCTGGCTGGGTATGATCCGATCCCTGGCCCCTCGCCGTGGGGCCCTGACGACGAGGCGGGCGCCTCCAACACGCAGACGGACGACAAGGTCCTCGAAGGCAAGCGCCTGATCAAGGAGGGCAAGGTCTATCGCCTGGGCCACGTCTATGAGCCGGGCATGGCGACGTTCCCCGGCAACCAGGGGCTCTCCCTGGACGCCGGGCCGATGTCGCGGATAGGGCAGCAGGTCACGAACTCCGAGGTGATGCACGGGGAGTTCGGCCAGATGGGGACGCAGTTCGACGCGCTGGGGCACTTCGGCTACATCCCGCCCGGGAGCACGGACCCCGACGACGCGCTGTTCTACAACCAGTTCACGGGCGCCGAGGTCATGACGGAAGACGGGCTCGCGCACCTCGGCGTCGAGAACGTGAAACCCCTCGTCACGCGCGGCGTGCTCCTCGACGTCAAGCGCTACGCGAACGGCGGGGAGACGCTCGCGTGGGGCCAGGAGATCACGCTGTCGATGGTGATGAGGACGCTGCGCGCGCAGAAGATGGATGCGGGCGACATCGGCGTCGGCGATGTCGTGCTGATCTTCACGGGCTGGGAGGAGAACTGGGAGCTCGGCACCGAGGGGTTTTACACGCAGCCGGGCGTGGGGATGGCCCAGCCGGGGATCGGGCTCGAGGTCGCGAAGTGGCTCTCCTCGAAGGGGATCGCCTGCGTCGGGTCGGACAACTTCGGCATCGAGGTCACCCCGCCGAAGCCCCCGGTCGCGCCGGGGGTGGTCTTCCCGGTGCACCATCACCTGCTGGTGAAGAGCGGAATCTTCATGCAGGAGGCGATGGTGCTCTCGGAGCTGGCCGCGGATTTGGCTTCAGAGCTCGAGGACCGGCCGCACGGCCACAAGAGCCCGTACGAGTTCTTCTACGTCTACAGCCCGCTGCCCCTCCGGGGCGCGTCCGGATCGCCCGGGATTCCCCTCGCGATCCGGTGAGCGGATCGGGCTGGGGCCGGGCCCGGTCGGCTCAGGCCCGGTGCAGCCGCAAGCCCTGCTGTCCCGCCCCGAGCCCGTCCTTCAGCCTCATCGACGGGATCTCGTAGTCGCCGTGGTTCTGCGGCCGGTAGGCGATCGGCCGATCGGTGAACAGCCCCGCGAGGCGCCGGTCGAGGTCGGCCGCGATCGTCCGGAAGCGCGCCTCGTCCACCCGCTCGGCGCGGTAGACGACGAACGGATCCAGCACCGAGAAGCCGGGGTAGAAGAGGATCCCGTGCTGGATCGGGAACAAGAGGTCGTCGATCGGCCCGTTGATGCCGCGCTCCGCGTAGTGGTCGGCCCAGCCGCCGGCGGTGAGCACGAGCATGGCGCGCTTGCCGGCGAACACACCCTCGCCGTAGCGGTCGCCCCAGCGTCGGTCCGAGTGCTCGCCGACGCCGTAGGCGAAGCCGTGCGCGAACACGCGCTCGACCCAGCCCTTCAGGATCGCCGGCATGGAGAACCACCAGAGCGGGAACTGGAGGATGACGGCGTCCGCCCAGAGGAGGCGCCGCTGCTCCTCGGCCACGTCCGGTGTCTGCGTCCCCTCGGCGAACGCGCGGTGGGAAGCGTCGATGAGGCGCAGGCGGGCGCCTCCGGCCTCGGCCGGGAAATCGGCGCCGTCGAGCGCCGCCTTCCAGCGTTGCGCATAGAGGTCGGAGACGAGCACCTCGTGCCCGGCGGCGGTGAGCGTCGCGACCATCCGGTCGCGGAGCGCGCCGTTCAACGAGCGCGGCTCGGGATGCGCGTAGACGATGAGGATGTTCATGGCATGTCCTTTCCGAGGGCGTGTTCGCCGGCTCGCGCGGTGGATCCCCGGGCCTCCGCGGCGCGGGCGGGTCGACGCCTCGAACACTACGCCTCTCCCCGGCATCGTTGAAATCGCGTTTCTTCTGTGCTGCTATCGCCTGGGTGGATAGCAGCCGACTCGACCTGAACCTGCTCGTCGCGCTCGACGTGCTGCTCGCCGAGCGCAACGTGACGAGGGCCGCCAGGCGGCTCAACCTCAGCCAGCCGGCGCTGTCCGCCCAGCTCCAGCGGCTGCGCGAGATCCTCGGCGACCCGCTGCTGCTCCCCGCGCAGCGCGGCATGACGCCCACGCGGCGCGCGCTGGAGCTGCAAGCCCCGCTGCACGAGGCGCTGGAGGGCGTGCGCGCCGTGGTCGCCGCGGGGGCCGGCTTCGACCCGGGGACCGCCGCGCTGACGGTGGCGGTCGCCGCGTCCGATTATGTGCAGTACGCGCTGCTGATGCCGCTCGCGTTTCAGCTCCGGCGCGAGGCGCCGGGCGTGCGGCTCGCGTGGCGGGCCCTCGACGGCGCCCAGCTCGCGGACCAGGCGGAGCGCGGCGAGGTGGACGTCGCCTTCATGACGCCCGAGACCGCGCCCGAGCGCCTGCGCAGCAGGAAGGTGCTCGACGAGCGCTATGTCGTCATCGTCCGCCGCAAGCACCCGCTCGTGTCGCGCGCCGTCAGCCTCGACCAGCTCTGCGCGCTCGACCACGTGGTGGTGAGCCCGCGCGGCGGCGGCTTCGCGGGCGCGACCGACGCCGCGCTCGCCGCGCACGGGCGCGAGCGGCGCGTGGTCCTGTCCGTGCCCTCGTTCCTCATGGTGCCGGAGATCGTGGCGCGCTCGGACATGGCGGCGCTCGTCCCCGAGCGCATCGCGCGCGACCGCGCCGGCCGGCTCCAGATCCTCACGCCCCCCGTCCCGGTGTCGGGCTTTGCCATCGCCATGGTGTGGCACGACGGGACGGCCAGGCACCCGGCGCTCACCTGGTTCCGGGACCGGGTGCGAGCGTTCGCGGCGGGCGTTTGAGGCGAGCGGCGCCGATTCGGTCGGTCCGACCGGGATGTTGAGGAGGCCACGACGTGCTAAGCGCTCGGAGATGGCTTCGGGAATGGGGGTATTGTGCTGCGCACCGCTCGCCTTGATGATTGCCTGCGCGTCCGAGCCCTCGCGCGCGCCCGTCGACGCGGTCACCGACGCGCCGCCCGCGGGCACCGTCACCGCGCCCCCACCGCTCCCGCGTGAGGCCGCCCTCGACGCGCGCTTCGTGAAGATCACGCTGCACCGCGAGTTCACCTGCGAGGGCGCGAGCTTTGCGGACTTCAATCACGACGGGGTGACGGACGTCATCGCGGGCCCGGATTGGTACGAGGGTCCGGGGTATGGCGCGAGCCATCCCGTGTGGCCGAGGGAAGCCTTCGATCCGCACGGCTACTCGGATTGCTTTTTCGAGTTCCCCTACGACTTCGACCACGACGGGTTCACCGACGTCCTCGTCGTCGGCTTTCCGGGGGCGCCCGCGGCTTGGTACCAGAACCCGCGCGACGGCGACGCGCTCTGGGCTCGTCACGACACGCTGCCGTGGCCGATCGACAACGAGTCGCCCCTGTTCGCCGACATCACCGGCGACGGCGTGCCCGAGCTCGTGCACATGTCGGGGGGCGTGCTCGGAACGTCGTCGCCCGGCGTGGACCCGACCGAGCCGTGGGTCTTCCGGGCGCTCACCGAGGATCGGGGGTACGGCGCGTTCACGCACGGCCTCGGTGCAGGCGACGTCAACGGGGACGGCGCCATCGACGTGGTCGAGGCGAGCGGCTACTTCACGCGGAGCCCAGGGTCGCCCGACGGCTCGCCGTACACGCGCGTCGAGCAGCCGTTCGGTGCCGGGGGAGCGCAGATGCAGGTGATCGACGTGGACGGTGACGGGGACGCGGACATCGCGACCACGCTGGCCGCTCACGGCTACGGGCTCTCCTGGTTCGAGCAGGTTCCCGACGTGGCCGGCGCCGCGTTCGTGGAGCACGTCGTCGTTCCGGGGACCCCGCCCGACGCCGCGTCGAGCGTGTTCATGCACGAGCCGCACGCGCTCGCTCACGCCGACATCGACGGTGACCGGCTCCAGGACCTCGTGAGCGGCGAGCGCTTCTGGGGTCATGTGCCTGACGGCATGCCCGACTTCGACGCGCCGGCCCGGCTCTACGGGTTCGAGCAGGCGCGAGCGGCGGGACGCATCGACTTCCAGCCCGTCCTCATCGACGACGATTCGGGGGTAGGCACCCAGCTCACGGTCGCGGACGGTAACGGAGACGGTCGACCGGACATCGTCATCTCGAACAAGAAGGGCGCTTTCGTCTTCCTACAACGCTAGGACCTGACACGCCCGCTGGATCGCGGCTGGCCTCAAGGCGTGTAGACGATGTCGCCGTCGTCGAAGAAGCCGCCGGGGATCGAGACGCCGACCGGGCCGTAGAAGTTCACGTCGACGGTGTCGACGCCCGCGCCTGGGCTGCCCAGGTCAGAGAAGGCGAAGCGGTTCGCCGCAGCGAACGAGCCGCCCGAGCTCCAGCACGTGCCATGGCCGTCGAAGCTCCAGCTCCCGCCGCTCACGGTATGGGGACGGAAGCGCAGGTAGCGGCAGGTGACGGGGTCTTCGCCGGGATTGTGGATGATGATCGTGAAGTGCCCTCTGAGCGAGCCGTCGACCTGCTGGCTCACCGAGCCCATGAAGCTGGCGTTGCCGCGCACGCCCCATCCGGAGAGCGTCGGCAGCGGCCCGGCCGCCGCAGGGGACGTGAACGCCGTAACGGCCAGGCCGGCGGCCATCGTGAGCGACAGGACGAGGGAGCGGGTCTTGGGGATCGTGTTCGTGGGCAGCATCGTCTCTCCTTGATCGTTGCAGCAAGTCTCGCGGGCGGCTTCCTTCGTGCGGAGACAAGGCGGACACTGGCAGGAGGCGTACCAGGGCCCACGAGGGGAGCGGGGCGAGCGGGGAGGCTGGTTCAGCCGAGATCCTGGAAGGGGCGCGGCGCGAGGGACGCGGGCTGGAGGGGCGCGCCTCCATGTCTGGTGGTGGCTCGCGGCACCACCGAGGGCGCGCGAGCCGTCGTGCCTTGGAGGAGGGCGGCCGCCGAGGGCTGAGCCGCCGTCGCGCGGCGCTCCTACGCGGGCTCCGCGACCGGCTCAGCGCTTCCGGCTCAGCGCTTGAAGACGCTCAGGAACCCGTCCCGGGTGCCGTCCGCGGGAGGGCTGAGACCCACGGCGTCGAAGGGGGATCCGGAGAAGTCGCCGCCGGCGACGACGAAGCGCTCCGAGGTCCCCACCGCCTGCGCGGACGCGGAGACGCCGCTCTTGCCGAGCACCTTCGACCAGATCACCTGGCCTCTCGGGTCCAGCCGCACGAGCAGCGCCGCGTTGACGAAGCAGTCGCCCCAGGCGGGCTGCCCGGTGCACGTGCCGACCACGGTGACGAGCCCGTCGCGCGCGACCGACACCGCGCTCGGCGTCATGTCGGGGAGGCTCACCAGGGTGACGTCGTCGCCGAGGTCCGCGTCGAGCCAGGCGACGAACCCTCCTTCCTGCGCCGTGGTCTGGCCGCCGATCCTCGCGCCAGCCTGGGCGGAGCCGGCGATGACCACCCCGGCCCCGTCAGGGCGCGCGGACATCCCGGAGACGCTCACGTTCAGCGGGCGGCGCGCGAGCACGGCGTCGAGGTCTTCCGAGTACTTCACGAGGTGACGCCCGCTCTCGAACGTGGCTGTGCCCACGCAGGTGTCACCTGCTGAATCGAGGACGGCGTAAAGCCCGTCCGAGCCCATGCTCAACTTGCGAAATGACGACGAGCCGGAGGAGTCCGCGCACGCTTCGGTGGGGACCGCCGACGCGGCGATCCTCAGGTCCGACGAGTAGCGGTAGATCGCGGCGCCGCTCGGGGACTGGTACGTGCCTCCCACGTACACCGAGCGCGAGTCGCCTGCGGCCAGGGACGTGGCCTCGAACGGCGACTCGAACTCGACGAACACGGGCGGCTGCCCCGGCGTCACCCGCGCCAGGTTGGGGGCGTCGGTCACGGCCGTGTCGCCGAACGTCGTGATCACGTCGGGGCCGGCGGCGAGGGAGAAGGTGACGAACGCCTCGCCCTGCTCGTTCGCGTCGAGCAGGTGCAGGAAGGAGTTGTACGTGCTGACGAGCGGCCGAAAATCCACGACGGTCAGGGCCGGGAGCGGGCCCAGCCGCGCATAGAACGCGCCGTACTCGTCCGCGTAGGACTGGCCCTCGAAGGAGATGGCGCCCTCGAAGTCGGCGATCACGTGGACATAGCCATACCCGTCGAGGCGGATGTCCTGAACGACGAGCTGCTCCGTGCCGTGGCTGTCGACCAGCACGCTCCCTGCCAGCTCGCCGCAGGCGCTCGTGTCGCCGTCGCAGTCGAGGTCGAGCGCGGGCGCGTCGCAGACGGCCTCTCCGAACGGCAGCGGCTCGGCGGGGAGGCACTCCCCGGTCGGGAGCCCATCGACGCACGCCCGCGAGCCCATGGCGCAGGCGCCGGGCGCCTCCGCGGCGCAGGGCACGGCCTCGCACTCCATCCCGCCCGCGCCGCCGCCCGAGGCTCCCGTCCCCGTCGCGGCGGCCGCGCCGCCCCCGCCCGCGCCGGGAGCGCCCTCGCCGGCGCCGCAGCCCGCCGAGAGCGTGAGGGTTGCCATCAACGAGAGGCGCAGGCCGAGGCGCATCCAGAGCTCCTTGCGGGGTGGACGCGCCGGGGCGCGCCGAGGGGGTGGCCGCCGGTCAACCGCGGGGCGCGCCGAGGATTCGCGTCGCCCGGTCGAGCAGGAGGATCGGCGGCCATGGCGGGAGCTCGCGAGCATACGGAGGTGCGCCGCGTCGATCAATCGCGCAGGTGTGGAATGGCTCCGCCGTGCGTCGGAGGCGGACTCGGCCCGACCCGGGCCACCGCGCTCGAACCGGAGCGCGGCGCGCCCCTCGCGCCGCGGCGCCGGCGCGCCACGTGATAGCCTCGATCGGATGAGCGCGCCCTTCGACGTGACGATCGAAAATGGCCTGTTCTTCGATGGCACGGGCTCCCCGCCGGCGCCGCGGCACCTCGGCGTCCGCGGCGATCGGGTGGTCGCCATCAGCGAGGCGCCCCTGCCGCGCGGGCCCGGGACTCGGGTGCTCGACGCGGCGGGGTGCTGGGTGACCCCGGGGTTCATCGATCTGCACACCCATTACGACGCCGAGGTCGAGCTGGCCCCGTCGCTCTCCGAGTCGCTGCGCCACGGCGTCACCACCGTGGTCTTCGGCAGCTGCAGCCTGAGCCTCGCGATCGGCACGCCGGAGGATCTCGCGGACCAGTTCTGCCGTGTCGAGGCGATCCCCTACGACGTGGTCCGGCGGATGCTCGAGCAGCGGAAGACCTGGAGCACGGTCACCGAGTACTTCGAGCACCTCGACACCCTGCCTCTCGGGCCCAACGTGAGCTCCTTCCTCGGGCACTCGGCGATGCGAGCGCACGTGATGGGCATCGAGCGCTCGCTCGACCGGACCGCGCGGCCGACGGAGGGCGAGCTCGCGCGGATGGAGGGGATCCTGCGGGAGGCGCTGGACGTAGGCTACCTCGGCATGAGCGTGATGACGCTCAAATGGGACAAGATCGGCGGCAGCCGGCCGATCCGCAGCCGCCCGCTGCCGTCCACCTACGCGCGCTGGTCGGAGGTCCACCGGCTCTGCCGCCAGCTGCGCGAGCGCGGGCGCGTCTTCCAGGGCGTGCCCGACGCGGCGACCAAGGTGAACATCCTCCGGTTCCTGCTGGAGAGCGCCGGCCTCGTGCGCGCCCCGCTCAAGACGACGATCATCTCCCTCATCGACCTGCGCGCGGACCGGCTTGTCTACCGCCTCGTCGGCCTCGCCGCGCGGATCGCGAACACCTGGCTCGGCGCCGACTTCCGGCTCCAGGCGCTGCCCGAGGTGTTCGATCTCTGGGCCGACGGCATCGATCTCGTCGTGTTCGAGGAGTTCGGCGCCGGCGCGGCGGCGCTGCACCTCGACGACCCGGCGGCCCGCGCCCGGCTGCTCCGCGACCCCGCGTACCGGGCGAGGTTCCGAGCAGAGTGGCGGTCGAGGCTCCTGCCCAAGCTGTTTCATCGCGACTTCAACCAGTCGGAGATCCTGCGCTGTCCGGACGAGCGCCTCGTGGGCAAGTCGTTTGTCCGCGTCGCCGAGGAGGAGGGGCGCGACGTCGTCGATGTCTTCCTCGACCTCGTGGCGCAGCACGGCCCGGCGCTCCGCTGGTACACCGTGATGGGCAACGATCGGCCCGGGCCGCTGGAGGAGATCGTCCGGCACCCGGACGCGCTCATCGGCTTCTCCGACGCCGGGGCGCACCTCCGCCAGATGGCGCATTACAATTTCCCGCTGCGCATGCTCCGGATGGTGAAGGACGCCGCCCGTGAGGGCCGGGCGATCATGCCGGTGGAGCGCGCGATCCAGCGGCTCACCGCGGAGATCGGCGACTGGCTCGGGATCGACGCGGGCAGGCTGGAGGTCGGCGGGCGGGCGGACGTGGTGGTGCTCGATCCCGAGGGCATCGACGGCGAGGTGGATCGGGTGGCGGAGGCGCCGGTCGAGGGCTTCGATGGCGTCGTGCGGCTGGTGCGCAGGAACGATCGCGCCGTGCGGGCGGTGCTGGTCAATGGCCGCCTCGCGGTGCAGGACGGGCAGGTGCTGCCCGAGGTGGGGACGCGCCGCGGCCACGGGCGGCTGCTGCGCGCGAGGACCTGAGGCGGCCCGGCGCGCCGCCCGAAGCGCTTCCTGCGCAGCTCGGGGCTCCTTGCGACGGCGTCTTGCGCAACACCTGTGGCGATCGAGCATCGGCGGCGACCACACCCCGGCGCGGCTCCCGTCGGCGCGCCGCGCGGCAGCGGGCGTGGCCCTGGCCGGGCGAGGCCACCTGAGCGATCATGCCCTCGTGGAAGCCCTGCTCCTCTCCGCGCTGGGGGTCGCGCTGACGCTCGGCCTCGGCGCGGCCGGGCTTCGATGGGCGCTGCAGCGCGCCGAGCGGCGGCGCCTGCGCCGGGCGTGCGTCGCATCGATCGCGCAGCTGCGGCCAGCCCGCTTTACCGCCGCGAGGGGCCGAGCGGTGCCCGTCGGCGAGCCGCTCGTCTCGCCCTTCAGCGGGCGCCCGTGCGTCGCCTTCCGGGTCGTGCGCTGGCGGCAGGAGCGCAAGGGCGGCTTCGGCCGCAACAACATGGGTTTCGTTTGGATCGTCGACGACGACGCCGAGTGGGCCCCCGACTTCGCGCTCGACGACGGCACGGGCCAGGCGCTCGTCCGCCCGAGCGGCTATGTGCGCTTCGACCTCGCGGACGCCGAGCCGCCTCCGGACGCCGCCGGCCACGTCGACGCCTTTCGCGAGCGCTACGGCCGCGAGCGCGCGTCGTTCTTCGCCGGCTTCCACGGAGCGGTTCGCTACCGGGAGACGGTCATCGAGGTGGGGCAGCCCGTGCTCGTCGCGGGCACCGCCGCCGTCCCGAGCCGGCCTGACGCGGCCGACGAGCGGGACGGCCATCGCGCGTCGCCGCGGCCGATCGAGCTTCGGCCCGACGACGACCCGCTCTACATCGGCGACGGCCGGCGACCGGACGCGTGATCCCCGAGGTCCACCGCGGTGGACGAGCTCGCGCAGGGGAGCGCCCGCGTCAGGTCGCAGCCGCCTGGTCAGGACCACCCCCCGGCCGACCCGCAGGTCGCAGCCGCCTGGTCAGGACCACCCCCCCGGCCGACCCGCAGGTCGCAGCCGCCTGGTCAGGACCCCCCCCGGCCGACCTGCCGGTCGCAGCCGCCTGGTCAGGACCACCCCCCGGCCGACCAGCAGGTCGCTGCGGTCCGGCCGCGACTCCATTCCTTCCATCCCCTCATCTCGGCTCCGCCGGCCTCCCCGCGCCGGCGGCGGGCACGTCGAGCGGCACGGCCGTCGTGCAGGTCCCCGCCGCGACCTCCACCGTGCGCCCGGCGAGCTTCACCCGGGCCGCGTCCCGACCCCCCGCGCGGCTCAGCCGCACGAGCTCCCGGCCCGTCTTCGCGTCGTAGAGGAGATCCTCGGTCCCGAGCCGCCCGGGGCCGCACGCGTCGGCCGCCGCTTCGTCCGCGCTCTTCCAGGCGCGGAGCTCCGCCTCGACCGTCACGTGCACCACGTCGGGCTCGAACCGCACCTCGAGCCGCTCCTCGGGGGTACACGCGATCTGATTCATCGTCGTGAGGGCCGTCGTCCGCAACACCATGCCCGCGTGGAAAACGAGCAGCGAGCCGTCCGGCCGCGACAGGACGTGATCCTCGATCTCGCCCTGGATGCTGTTCAGGTACCGCGTCAGCAGCCACGGCGAAGGGCCTGTGCAGCGATCCGCGCCGTGGCGCTCGCAGAGCGAGCGCTGCGCCTCGGCCTCCGTCGCGGGCTCCTTCGGCTCCACCTTCGGGTCGTTGCCCCGGTAGAGCTGCTCGTAGGCGTCGAGCCACCCCCGCGCGACGACGAGCCTCGGCGCGAGGAAGTCGTCTGTGGACGGGGCCTCGCGGCGCTCGACGAGCACGCCGCACGGCGCGCCGGGGCCCGCCTTGGCCCTGGCCGCGGCCGTGGGCGACAGGAGGAACGACCGGGCAAAGGCGGCGCGGGCCAGCTCGGCCTCGCCGCGCAGCTCGTCGAGCAGGCCGAGGTTGTACCAGATCTGGGCGGCGAGCTTGTCGTCGGGCCCGAGCTGCTCGGCGCGCTGCAGGTCGGCGGCGGCCGCGTCGAGGTCCGCGCCGAGGCGCATCCGGGCGTGGCCGCGCTCGGCGAGGGCGCGCGGCTCGTGCGGCATCGCGGCGAGCGCGCGATCGAAGGCGGCGATCGCCTCGGCGTACCGGCTCTCGCGCGCGGCGGCGCGGCCCCGGCCGAGGGCGCCGAGGTACGCCGCGCGATCCACCGGCGCCGCCTCGACGCGAGGTGACCCGGGCAGCGCGGCGGCCGAGCCGCTGGGCGCGGGGGCGAGCGCCGCGGCGCCGCCCGAGGCGAGCGGGGCGACGGCCGCGTCGCTCGACGCAGCGGCCGGAGCCGCGGCGCCGGCGAGCGCCGAGGCGAGCGCCTCGGGCGCCGGCTGGAGCGCGGCCGAGGGATCCGGCGCGCAGTCGCGGCACCCGGACGCGGCGAGGACCAGAACGAGCGGCAGGGAACGACACACACGCATCGGTCGCCCAGCATAACCGGAGACCGCACGCCGGGGCCGGACCGCAGACCGGAGACCGCACGCCAGGCCTGCCTCGACGGCGCACCGGATCCGCGCGCCAGCGCCGGACCGCGGCAGCCGGAGCAGGCAGGCCCGATCGCAGAAGATGGCGTGGATGTGGCGCTCGTCAGCAGATGGGTGAGCAGCAGGTTGATGGGGTGGCGCTGCAACCACTCGGGGGCGTACTCGTCGCAGACGGCGTGCGGCCGCCGCCGCCCAGCGCGCCTCGGGGCATCAAAGCAAAAAGGTGTAGCCAAAGGACAGCCGAAGCTGCACCCCGTGGCCGCCTCGGTCCTTTGCGCCGTCCGGACGCGGCTGATCGTCGAGGCGCGCCATTCCAAAGACCACGAGCTCGAACGCGCCCGTCATGCTGCCCGGTTTGAGGAACTCCAAGCCGAAGCCGCCGTGACCGCCGAGATACGTCCGCGTCTCGGCCCAGCCGTCGGCCAGCATCCGCGCGACGTGGATGTTCGGGCCGGCGCGCAGGTAAGGCGAAAACCCTCCGGTCCAGAGGTGAAGCGACACGTGAGGCATCGCGCCGAATTCGTGGCGATAGGCCTGGAGCGGCCCCGGAATCCTGTAGTCGTCGTTCCCGAAGCTGTAGGTGAAGTCGTTCCCGATGCCCAGGAACGCCATGGGCCGCAGGCGCTGCTCCAGGCACGTGAGGCCGCGCGGCTCGGGCGCGTCGGCGATCCCGATCTGAAGGCCACCGCACGCGGCGAGCTGGAAATAGGGCTCGAAGGAGTAGCCCGAGCCCGAACCGCCGCCGGACGGGGACGTATACGGTGGCGGGGGCGGCGCGGGCGGCGGCAGCGGCGTGACCTGGGGCGGCGGCAGCGGCGGCGGCGACCAGGGTTGAGGTGGAGGAGGCGGCGGTCTGGGGGGAGCTGGAGCCGAGGCTTGGGCGCCGGCGTTGCCTTGCGCCTGGCCGCCCGCGTTGCCCTGGGCCTGCCCGGTGACCTGCGGGATCCATTGGCCCGAGAACGGATCCCAGACGACCGTGCCCCGACCTGTGCCCTGCGCGCCGCCGCCGGCCTTGCCGCCGGCGTTCGCGCCCGCCTGGGGGCAGCTCGATCCCCAGCAGATCTGGGCCTGAGCGGAGGGAGCTGCGGCGAGGAGCGCGGCCGCGGAAGCCGCGCCGACGAGGAGCCTGCGCGATCCGGACGGGAGGAGCTTCGACATGGCTGCTTCCCTTACGCGCGCGATCGCTGGTACTTCCCCTGGCACGGGCGTGGCCGAGCGGAAGTACCGCGAGATCGCCACCGGAGAGCGCGACGCGGCGCAGACGTCGCGCACCCTGAGCTGGAGCTGCCACTGCACCCGCGGATCGGGCGGGAAGCGCGACCTGAAGCCCGGACCGTCACTGCCCTGGTACGTGTCGCCGTTCGTCGGGTCGGTGACGCCTCCAGTCAGGTACTTGTGCTCACTCGGATTCTACGCAGATGGCGTCACCGAGCGGGCGAGAGTCGCTCGCGCGGACGTTGCAATCGTAACCAGCACCGTCCATGGATCCACCTCCAGCGATCCTCGCAATCCCCCACAGCCCGATGTGAGGGCATATCTCCTCCGAGTAGTCGGAGGCGGTCGCGAAATCCACGAGCTCGAAGCCATCGATGCACTGCTCTCCGCCCCTCACCACCGCAAAGGTGGTCCCGCCGATGTCGAAGAGCTCGTAGTTGGGCTTGCAGAGCGTGTATTCCAGCTCGCGGGTATCGTTCGCGTGCTGCTGGCAGTTGTTCCAGGGGCCATCTATCGAAGACCCGTCCGCGATACGAAAGACCCCCGAATAGGGGAGATCGTCGCAGCCGCCGACGAACGTCCAGAAGGCGTCGAGCGGGGTCAACGGTGCGTATCCTACGGGGCAACCGTCTCCTTCGTAGACTTCGTACTCCACCGCCTGAGCTTCAGCGGGTGCGCTCAGCGAGACCGCTCCGGCGACGAGGCCGCAGGTCAGGGCGCGGATGAGCGTCATGTGAAGGGTGTGTTTCATTTGTCCGCCAATGGGTTGTGATGGGTTGTGTTTCCAAACCGAGCGCGTGGTCGGCGCAGGGGTTCGTCGGTGCATCTCGGTCACGCCGCAAGATGCGCAGCGGGCTCCGCAGCGGAGCGCCCGTCCCGCGCTCCGTCGGCCGGCGCGGAGGTATCATTCGCACAGGCGGAAACTCTGTCAACGTCGAAACGAGCATTTCGTTTTCATGGATATCTATGGTTGAGATGGAAATGGCAGTCGGATGCCCAGAGTGTGTGGCGACACGGTGGGCGGCGCCAGCCAGCGGGCTGGAACGGCGGCGTTCGAGGAGTGAAACAGTGCTATCGCTGCTGCGGGGTCGAGCCGGGGAGCGAACCGCCGATCACGCAGCGCTGGAGGACGCGCCGCGGATGCAGCTCGATCGCGAGCGGCTGAAGACCGTGTCCGCTGGAGCGACGCGCAAGAGCATCGTCGAGGAGCATTTCATCTCCATCCCGGACTCGTATCCTTCCGTAACAGGGTGCTACGGAATCGCCGAGAAGGATCTCTGGGATGATGACGATGAGAACGGCCGATGCGCAGGTCGGAAGGGCGCACCAGCCGCTATTCACCTCACGGCTGGACGCCGCCCCGAGGCGGCGAGCGGCTCAGGGGAGGGGTGCGCGCGACGCGACCCAGCGCGCGATCTGGTCGCCGAGGATCGGCAGGGTGACCGCGCCCGCGCCGAGCAGCGCGTCGTGGAACCCCTTGATGTCGAACCGGGGCCCGAGCTTCTGCTCGGCGTCCTTGCGCAGCCGCTGGATCTCCAGCTGGCCGACCTTGTAGGCGAGCGCCTGCCCGGGCCAGGTGATGTAGCGATCGACCTCGTTCACGACGACGCCCTCGCTGAGGATCGTGTTCTCCATCATGTACGTCACGGCCTGCGCGCGGCCCCAGCCCTTCGCGTGGATGCCCGTGTCGAGCACGAGCCGGCACGCGCGCCAGGCGTCGGCGCTCAGCATCCCGAGCCGATCGAGGTCGCTGGAATAGAGCCCCATCTCGTTCGCCAGCCGCTCGCTGTAGAGCCCCCAGCCCTCCGTGAACGCCATGACGTTCGCGTGCTTGCGAAACGCGGGCACCTCGCCGAGCTCCTGCGCCAGCGCGACCTGGACGTGGTGGCCAGGGATCGCCTCGTGGAACGCGACGACCTCGGACTCGAAGCGACGGCGCGTCTCGGGGGCATACGTGTTGACGAAGTACGTCCCAGGGCGGCTCCCGTCCTGCGCGGGCTCGCGGTAGAAGGCGGGCGGGGAGTGCTTCTCCTCGAACGCCTCCATGCGCTTCACGACGAGCGGGGTCCGAGGCAAGACGCCGATCCAGGCAGGGAGCGCGGCCCTCGCCCGCGCGACCGCCGCCGACGCCGCCGCCTCGACCTCGTCGCGCGTGGCGTAGGCGAGCGCCTTGTCCTCGCGGAGGCGGCGCTGGATCTCCGCGAAATCGGAGGTGCCGAGCGCCTTCGCGCCGAGCGCCTTCATCTCGTCCCGGATGCGCGCGACCTGCTCGAGGCCGATCGCGTGGACCTGGTCGGCCGAGAGCGCGAGCGAGGTGCTCGCCCGGATGAGGCGCGCATAGCACGCCTCGTCGCCGGGCACGTGGGACAGGCCCGCGCGCGCGTGGTCCCTCGCGCGCGGCAGGATCTCGCGGGCGAGCGCCTCCCGGTAGCGCGAGAAGGCCGGGCGGGCGCCGCCCTCGACGGCCTGCTCCACCGCCGCCGCGAACGATTTCTGCTCCGCTTCCGGCCAGTCGGGGTGCGCGGCGTCGCGGGGGCCCATGAGCGCCCACGCGCCGGAGGGCTTCGCGAGCAGCTCGTCGAGCTGGGCGATCACGCGCTCCACCGTGGCGCGCGGCGCCACCTTGCCCTGCTCGAGCGCCCGCCGGAGCCGGTCGGTGCGAGCGTCCACGTACGCGCCGATCTTGCTCCAGCGCGCGACGAGGGCGCGGCCCTCCTCCACCGTGCGCACCGTCTGGACCCGCGCGAGCTGGAAGAGCTCGACCTGGGGGCCCCCGAGCTGGTCGGCCGTCCACGCCGAGAGGTCACACGCGCGCCACGCGAGGTCGCTCTCGATCTCGTGGACCAGCATCCCGTGCGTGACGCGATCGGGGAGCGCGAGGGACGCGGCGTCGATCGCGCGCGCCCGCCCGAGCAGCGCCTCGAGGCGCGCGATCTCGCGAGAGAGGCCGGCCTCGGTGATGTCGGGGAGGCGGTCGTCGTGGCTGCGGAAGCCGAGGAACGTCGCGTCGATGGGCTCGGCCGCGAGCCGGCCGTCCCAGTACTCGCCGGCGAGCGCCGCGAGCCGCGCCGCTGCGGTGGACCCTTGCGTCTCGGTGCGCCCCGGCGTCGCCGGTGACCGGGGCTCGGTGCAGGCGAGCGGGGTCAGGGCGAAGAGCGCCAGCGACAGCAGCACGGTCCGTGATGAATGGAACAAGGATCCCTCCAGCGGAGATGCGATGATGCATCTTCCCGTCAAGGCGCGCGCACGATTGCCTGGTGGATGCCGGCCACCTCGGTGCTCCGTCACGCGATCGTACATCGACGACGTCGATTTCATGCCCTCGAGAGCTCCCGCGCACGCCGGGGCGAATTTTGCACGATGTGGCGCTCAATCCACGTAGCTCTCGGCCTTCGACGCCATCACCAGGACCAGCGGCGATGAGCCGAGGAGGTTGCGCTCGATGGTGTCGCAGATGCGCGTGAGCGGCAGGTCGTTCGGCTCGTGGCCGAAGGGGTCGTCGAGCTCCTCGCCGAGCGCCTCGATCATCAGGACGGGGTAGGCGACCATCATCGTCACGACGGGCGTCATGAACCCGATCGCGTCGATGAGGGCGAGGGGCAGCGTGGCCAGGTAGAGCGCCACGCCGCGGCGGAGGAGCAGCACGTAGCCGAGCGGCGTCGGCGTCTTGAGGATGCGCTCGCAGCCCCCGAGACAGTTGACCAGGACGTTCAGCTCCTCCTCGGCGCACACCGCCATGTTGCGCTCGAGGCTCCCGGCCCGCGCGAAGGCCGCGAGGCGCTCGGAGACCTGCTGCGCGGCGTAGAGCGGCGGGTGGGGGTGCGCCGCCATGGCCTCGACCTGCCCCGCGGAGAGCAGCCGCTCGATCTCCGGGCGCTCGGCCTGCCCGCGCAGCGAGCGCCGCGAGGCGTGGACGAACACCACCACCCAGACGGCGAGCTCGCGCGCCTCGGCCGGGTCCACCGCGGCGTGCGCGTTCACGATGCGCGTGATGTTGCGGCTCGCGTTCACGATCGAGCCCCAGAGGGTCCGGCCCTCCCAGAAGCGGTTGTAGGCCGTGTTCGTGCGGAACGCGAGGATGAGGGCGATCACCGCGCCCGCGACCTCGTAAAAGCCGATCGAGAGGCCCACGCGGGGGACGTACCGGTCCGCGAGCCACAGCGCCGCGGCGATGACCCCGAAGGCCAGCACGCGCCGCATGACGCCCGGCGAGAGGGAGCCGCGCGGGGACACCAGCAGGTGAATCCATTCGCGTCGCGGGTACGGGATCATCGGGCGCGGTCCTTGTGGCGGCGCTCCCTGCGGCGCATCGGGCCTCCGTACCAGCAGGGGGCCTATGCCGCAACGCCGCCGGCCCCGACGGGGTAAGCCCGCCCGTCGCACGACCGGACCCGGGCGCCTGGCGCGGGCGCGCCGGACGCGGGAAACTCGGCCGTCCGACCGGGCAGGGCAGACCGCGGTGGCTCTGCGCGCCCGAGTCGCCTGGAGCCGTCGATTGAAGTCCCTCTCCCCCGTCGTCCTCTTCTGGGTGACCTCCCTCCTGGCCTGGCTCCTCGTCGTCGTGGCGGCGCGGCGCCGCCGCGGCCGGCTCTACGCGCGGTTCGTCGGCGTGCTGCTCGGCATCCACACGCTGATCGCGTGCGCGCTCTTCCGCCACGTCGGCCCGCTCGCGCCGGCGTTCGCGTACCTCCACGGCGCGGTCTACCTGCACTTCCTCCTGCTCTCGCGCCCGCGGATGCGCCCGCTCGCCTACCGGGCGCTCGTGAGCATCCCGGCCTCCTACTTCGTGGCGGCGACCTTCCTGTCGTTCCCGTGGGCCATCGCGGGCGCCCTCGGCGCGACGCCGTACGGCCTCTGGGTGCCGTTCGCCCTCGCCGGCGTCGGCATCCTCCAGTCGCTCACCGCCCGCCGCGAGGAGGTCGAGCTCGTGGTCGACCGCGCGCGGGTCGACGGGCTGAAGCGCCACCCGCTCCCGCGCGAGGGCGCGCCCCCCGCGCGCCGACCCTTGCGCATCGTCCAGATCACCGACCCTCACCTCGGCCCGTTCATGTCCGTCGCGCGGCTCCGCGGCATCTGCGAGCGCGCGGTCGCGCGCGATCCGGATCTCGTCGTGCTCACGGGCGACTACCTGACCATGGAGTCGCAGGACACCGCGGAGCACCTCGCCGAGGCGCTGTCCCCGCTCCGCGCCCTGGAGGGCCGCGTGTTCGCGTGCCATGGCAACCACGATCACGAGTCGCCCCGCCTCGTCGCGACCGCGCTCGCCCGGGCCGGGGTGCGCCTGCTCGTCGACGAGGCGGCGCTCGTCGAGACCGCCGCGGGGCCGGTCCAGGTGCTCGGGATGGACTTCCACTACCGCGATCGCGCGGAGCGCATGGCCGAGGTCTGCGCCCGGCACCCGCGCGCGCCCGGGGCGCTCCGGCTCGTCCTGCTCCACGATCCGGGCGCGTTCCGCCTCCTCGGCGAGGGCGAGGGGGATCTCGTGCTCTCCGGCCACACCCACGGCGGGCAGCTCGGCCTGGTCAGCCTCGGCGGCTCCTGGACCGCCCTCCGGCTCTTCGTGAACATGCCCGATCACGGCCTGTGGGCCCGCGGCCCGGACCGGCTCTACGTGCACCGCGGGACAGGGCACTACGGCTTCCCCCTCCGGCTCGGCGTCCCCGCCGAGGAGAGCGTGCTCAAGGTGCACCTCGCCGGCGACGGCGCGTGACAGGCGAGCTCCCGCCCGCGGGGCCGACGCCGGCCGCCCCGCGCCCCGAGGGGGCGCGTTCCAGACTGGATGCTTCGCGGAGGAGGCCCGATGGGCCAGGGCGGCGCGGCGATCGACTCCGCGCCTCGCGCGGCGACGGCTGAGCGCGCAGGCGGGCCCGCGCGGGCAGGCGCGCGGCCGTCAGGCCTTTTCGAGGAACTTGCGCACCTGGGACTCGATGGCGCTGCCAGGGACGATGAACGGCTTGTCGGTGATGTCGACCGAGAAGCTCTGCGCGGCGATGGCATAGGAGCCCTTCACCGTCCCCGCCGGCGTGGGCACCGAGAACGTGCCGTTGCCCTCGTTGCCGCTGAACTGGCCACCGGCCTTCTCGATCGCTGCCTTGGCCTTCGCGACGATCTCCTGAGCGGAGCCGGGGAAGGGGACTGAGAAGCTGTGCTTTGCCATGTCGTCTCCTGGGTTGGGGTGCTCGGTCGCGATCCGGACGCGACGAGGCGCCGCAGAGCCTAGTGCGCCCGCGCCGGGGGTACCAGCGCGAATCGACCGGCGCCGGATCACCTGGCGATGGAGCGCGCGCCCGCTCGGCCTCCGGAGCGCTCCGGACCTCCGGCGTGGCTTCCGTGTGCCTCCGGCGCGGCTCCGCCGCAGCTCCGCCTGGGTCGAGCCGCGGGGGAGCCGGCGGGGATCCGCAGGGCGGCGCGGCCCGCCATTTCGACGCGCAGGCGAGGATTGCGCTTGACAAGATGGACGTAATTGCCGCTTTTTAACGCGGATTGCCCCCTTCCGTGAACCGAGGACTTATGAACGACTCCCATCTCAAGCCGTGGATCCTCCGCCGAGCGGGGCGGGTGTCCGCGCTCGTGCTCGGCGCGCTCGCGGCGAGCGCTGGATGCGCGACCTCGCAGGGCCCCTCCGCGGAGGCTCCCTCCGCCGGCGCCGCCCCCGGCGCCGCGGCGAGCGCCGGGCCCGCGCAGACCAACCTGCTCAAGGCCTCCGATTTCAACGACAACAAGAGCCTGCCCTGGACCACCTCGTTCACCGCGCCGGGCGCCGGCAGCGCCGAGGTGAAGAACGGCGCCTATTGCGTGACGGTGACGAACAAGGGGTCGAACAACTGGGACGCCCAGTTTCGCCACCGGGAGATGGTGATCCAGAAGGGGCACAGCTATACGATCCAGTACAAGGCCTGGGCGTCCGCGCCCACGAAGGCGCGCCCGAAGGTCGGCATGTCGGGGCCGCCTTACGAGGAGTACTGGTACGAGACCGTCGAGCTCGGGACCGAGCCCAAGACCTTCTCCGGCAAGTTCTCGATGGCGAAGGCCGACGACGCGACGGCGGAGCTCGCGTTCCACATCGGCGGCGCGATGGCCTCGGCCAAGGAGCCGTTCGAGGTCTGCATCGACGACATCCGCCTCGACGACCCGGAGTTCAGGGCCGCCGCGCCCGCGGGCGACGCGGCCGCGGCGGCGCCGAAGGTCGCCGTGAACCAGGTCGGGTATCTGCCGGGCGCGATCAAGATCGCGAGCGTGAGCAACGCCGCGACCGCGCCGCTCGCGTGGGAGCTGCTCGACGGCGCGGGCAAGCCGGTCGCGCGCGGCCAGACCAAGGTCTTCGGGAAGGACGCCGCCTCCGGCGATCACGTCCACCTCGTCGATTTCACCGCCCATAAGGCGCCGGGCCAGGGCTACGTGCTCAAGGTCGGCGAGGAGAAGAGCTACCCGTTCGACATCGGCGCCGACATCTACCAGAAGCTCAAGTACGACGCGCTCGCGTATTTCTATCACAACCGGAGCGGCATCGAGATCAAGATGCCTTATGCCGGAAAGCCCGAGCTGGCGCGCCCGGCCGGGCACCTCCAGGACAAGAGCACGCGCTGCCTCAAGGGCAGCGGCTGCGACTACGCGCTCGACGCGTCCCGCGGCTGGTACGACGCCGGCGATCACGGCAAGTACGTCGTCAACGGCGGCATCTCGGTGTGGACGCTGCTCAACTGGCACGAGCGGGCGAAGCACCTCGGCAGCTCCAGCGCCGATTTCGGCGACGGCAAGCTGAGCATCCCCGAGGGCAAGAACGGCGTGCCCGACCTCCTCGACGAGGCGCGCTGGGAGATCGAGTTCCTGCTGGGGATGCAGGTGCCGGAAGGCAAGCCGCTCGCCGGCATGGTGCACCACAAGATGCACGACGACGCGTGGACGGGCCTCGGCCTCGCGCCGCACGAGGACAAGATGACGCGCTCGCTGCACAAGCCGAGCACGGCGGCGACGCTCAACGTCGCGGCCGTCGGGGCGCAGTGCGCGCGCGTCTGGAAGACGGTGGACGCGGCGTTCTCCGCGCGGTGCCTCAAGGCCGCCGAGCGCGCGTGGGCGGCGGCGAAGCAGAACCCGGCCCTCTACGCGCCGCCCGGCGGCGACAAGGGCGGCGGGCCGTACGACGACACCGACGTCAAGGACGACTTCACCTGGGCCGCGGCCGAGCTCTTCGTCACCACCGGGAAGCCGGAGTACAAGCAGCACCTCCAGGCCTCGCCGCTCAACGCGCGGTTCCCGACGGAGGTCGACGGGGTGGCCTCGTCGATGAACTGGAAGGTGACGGACGCGCTCGGCCAGATCTCGATGGCGATCGTGCCCGGCAACGTCGACGCGGCGTGGCAGCAGCAGATCCGCGGCCGCATCGCGAAGGCCGCCGACCAGTACCTCGCGATCGCCGAGAAGGAGGGCTACCGGACGCTCGTCCAGCGGACGCCCGCCGGCAAGTACGAGTGGGGCTCGAACTCCTTCGTGCTCAACAACATGCTCGTGGTCGCGCTCGCCCACGACTTCACCAAGCAGCCGAAGTACCTCGACGGGGTGGTGCTCGGCATGGACTACCTCCTCGGGCGCAACGCGCTCGGGCAGTCGTACGTGACCGGCTACGGCGACAAGCCGCTCGAGAACCCGCACCACCGGTTCTGGGCCCACCAGGCGAACGGCAAGTACCCGAAGGCGCCGCCCGGCGCCGTGTCCGGCGGCCCGAACTCCTCGCTGCAGGACCCCCACGTCCAGAGCGCCGGCCTCAAGGGGTGCGTCGCGCAGCGGTGCTTCGTCGACCACATCGAGGCCTGGAGCGTCAACGAGATCACGATCAACTGGAACGCGCCGTTCGCCTGGGTGACCGCGTTCCTCGACGAGAAGGCGAAGAAGTAGGCGGGGCGGGGGAGCGCGCGGCGCGCGGGCCGGAGGCAGCGCCTCGGCCCCGCCGCCGCGCCGCGTCGCGTAGCCACGCCCGCCCGCCCGCTCTCCGGTACGGACCAGGCCGAACGCTGCGCCGCGCGTCCCGCGGCCGGGCACACCACTGCCGTTGACACGCTCTTGTCAAGCGTTACAAGGTCGGAGCCGCCGAGACAGGCGCGCTGCGGCGCTGCCGAGCGGCGGTGCTGAGAGCCTGAAGAGGCCGGTGAACAGAACAAGCCGGCTGCTCTTCAGGTCGCTCGGTTTCCCTTTCGCGCGCCCTTTCCGCCCTGAAACGAGGGCGCGGCGCGACGGCGTTGACAGGGTAGCGGCCCGGGTATAGGGTGGGCCTTCGCGAATCGGCGAGGCCAGCCAACCCAGCTCAGCCCAGCTCATCCGAGCTGGAGCCCAGCTCGCGGCTCTGGCAGCCTGGCCGTCCCGTCGATCTTCACGAAGAAGGTTGACGGTTTCGCGGCGAGACTCTAGACTGAGTTCTCGCGGTTCGGCAGAGCCGGAAGGCAGGAAAGCCGCGTCTGGTGGTTTCTGGAGATCCTGAAACCCCGACTGCTGGCAGCCTTCCCAACTGCTCAACCTGAGCGACCTGCGCGCGCTGTGCGATCAACGCGACCAACGCGACAGGTCTCTCGAAGTCAGCCTCTCTCGTACGACTCGAAAGAGAAATCGAAAGAGAAGGTTGACAGCATCGCGAAGGGGTCCTAAATAGGGCCCCCCGCGCATCGGCGGACGCGGAGAGTCGGCGGACGAAAGCCCGTGCCTCTCTGGGCCGCTCGATAGACGGGTCCTCGTTCGAGGTGAACATTGCTGCGGCGCGTCCCGGAAGGGAGGTCGCCGGAGCGAACGGGCTCCTCGGCGAAGATCGGTGTTCGTGTGGATAGGCAAGCAGCTCGCCCGGCGAGCGATCCTTGCCTGCTCGGTCCTTGAAAACTGGGTTGTGTGCCTACGAAGTGACGTGGGTCCCAAGGCGAG
>NZ_CP150337.1:3475000-4125000 GCF_051474135.1 Sorangium sp. So ce385
TAGATTCTAGAGCCCGCATGGCGAACGCCATGCGGGCTTTTTTGCTTTGTTCCATCCCGGGTCGCGGACCGGAGGTGGTTCTGAGCTGCCCGGCCCGAGGCGATGGCCCGGGCGAGCGGGCCGGACCGGAGGTGGTTCCGAGCTGCCCGGCCCGAGGCGAGGGTGTTCGTCGCGCGGCGCGGGGACCCCGCCGAACTCGCCTGAGACCTTTGCCCTCCGGCGGAGCCGGAGGAGAAAGGTCTCAGGCTCAGACATCGGCCCTCCCCGCGCCGCGCGACGAACACCCTCGCCTCGGGCCTACCGCCTTGAGAGGGTCGGCCCGCCGTGGGAGCGGCGGACCTACCGCCGGGGGATGCGCGGGCCTGCCGCCTTGAGAGGGTCGGGCCCGCCGCCTTGAGAGGATCGGGCGTGCCGTGAGAGGGGCGGACCTACCGCCGGGGAAGGCTCGGGCCTGCCGCCTTGAGAGGGTCGGGCCCGCCGCCTTGAGAGGATCGGGCGTGCCGTGGGAGCGGCGGACCTACCGCCGGGGAAGGCTCGGGCCCGACGCGCCGGAGCTCTTGGGCACGTAGATGCGCTCGGGGCGAACGCGGAAGCCGGTCACGGGCCAGAACACCTTCTTGTCCTCGAAGACCTTGCCCTCCTGGCGGTAGGCCTGCAGGATCTCCTTCTTGTAGAAGTCGGTGTCCGAGAAGATCGCGCCGAACCGCTTCTGCAGGATCGCCTTCTCGATATCGGCGCGAAGATCGGCGCCCGCGGGGCCGCCGTCGATCCCGAGGATGTCCGCGACCGCCATCTCGTGGGCGTAAGGGCGCTTGCCCGCGAGCGTCGCGAGATGGCCATGGGCAGGGATGAAGACATCACCCTCGACCTTGCGGATCTTGTCGAGCAGGTGCTCTCCCGCCCTGGCATCCAGGGGCTTCGGAGCGAAACGAGAAGGGTCGTAGGCAAGACAGGCGAACTGGACGCCCGCGAGCACGAGGAGGAACGCCTCGAGGCGGTGCCGCCGGGGCTCGGAGAGCTGGGCAGCGGCGACGATCGCAGCGTGGACCCCCAGGCCGAAGAGGATCGCGAGGATCGCGAAGCCCGGCATGATGACGTTGGGCCAGCCGCCCGCGTGGAGCCGCCCCGCCCAGGAAGCGCCGAGCATCCCCGCGGCCGCAAAAAGATAGAAGTACCTGCCGTCGCGGAAGCTGAGGGAGAGGGCGAAGGCCGAGCCGTGGGCCGGCGGGGAAGGCGCGGCGGCGTCCGTGCCCCGGAGCTCGGCGTCACCCGCCTCCGCCACGCGCAGCGCGTCGGCCGGCTCCGCACCCCGACGAGCGTCGCCAGGGGCCGCCGCGCGCGCGTCGGCCGAGGAGAAGACCCGGCGATCGACCATCACATAAAAGAGCGCGAGGAGGCAGCTCACCGAGAGCGGCCGCATCAGATCCTCGAGCCAGAAATCGACCCACATCCGCTCCACCCAGGGGTGCTGCCGCGGGAGCCAGAAGACGAACCACCAGAACCAGCCGTCGTGGATCCGGTCGAGCACGACGACGCTGCCGACCATCATCGCCGCGCCGGACGCGGCGAAGACGAGGCCGCGCCTCCACTCGGCGAGGACGAGGTAGGCCGCGACCGGCATGAAGATGACCGACGCCGACTGCTTCGTGAGCAGGGCCAGCGTGAAGAGCGCCGCGGCGCCCACGGCAGAGCTCATGGAGCGGCCGAACCGCGCGACATAGAGCGCCGCGAGCAGCAGGAGCACGAACAGCGAATCGACCCGCGCGATGTCGAAGAAGCCGGCGGAGAGAGGATACGCGCCCGCGTAGACGCCGGCCGCGAGCAGGGCGGCGTGCTTGCCGCCGGTCTCGCGGTGGACGATGCGCGCGATGAGCGCGAGCCCCGCTATCGAGGCGAGATACGAGACCAGCCGCGCCGAGAAGAAGCCGACGCCGAGCACCTTCGAGAACGCGGCCGCAACATAGAAGTAGAGCGGCGCGTACAGGAAAGGGACGTACTCGACCGTGGGCTTGACGTAGAGCTTCTGCCCGGCGAGCGCGCGGCGGATCTCGTCCACGAGGCCGCCCTCCATCCACTCGATCTCGAACGGAAAACGAAGGTGGATGATCCCGAGCACGAGGTAGGTGCCGATCGCGCCCGCCGCGGCCAGCGCGACGACCACGCGCAGGAACACGACGGCGAAGCGCGGGAGGCGCTCGAGCCACGGCAGGACGCGCGCGCGGAGGTGGGCGGCGCGCGCACCCCACGGCGAAGGCACGGCGAGCGCCGTGGGCGTTCCAGCGCGCTGCGGCTCGTCAGGCGCCGGCTCGGGCGCTACGTCAGGGGAGGTCTGGGTCATCGAGGGGCCGAACAGCGGAAGCGGGGGAGACAGAGAGCCGGCGCGGCCAGCTCGGAGGGCCAGAGCGGCCCGCGGCGAGAGATCGCGCGCGAGAAGACCCCAAACAGCGACGGGGTGTCAATGCTCTACCACGCGGCGTGGGCCACCGCAGATCCAGCGCGGACCAGGGTGGTCGCAGGCTCGTTTGCAGGCTGCCAGAGGACTCCCCTCCATCCAGCGCTCCGTTTTCCCGCCGAAAATCCCCGCGATCGCGAGATCGCGTGTGCGCTCACCCGCCCTCGTCTCCCACGGCCCGCCACGACCGCTGCGCCCGCTGCGACGCCTGGGCGCGCGGCGAAGCACGTTACCGACGCTCGGCGAAGAGGTGTGAGGCACTCTGGAGCCAAGCCGTGGCGGCCCGCCCCACACCGCACGACGCACCCCGCGCCAGCGCTGGAAACGCTCCGCTCGCCCGGTGGCATGCCCGCTGCACCAGGCTCGCCCAGGAGAGCTGAAGCCATGGAAATTCCGGTAGGACAGAACATGTTCACCCAGCCTGAAAACAACGGCTGGGTGCGCACCCTGGCCAGGTTCGGGTTTGCGGCCAAGGGGCTCGTCTATGTGCTGATCGGCGCCCTCTCGCTCCAGGCGGCCTTCGGCGGCGGCGGGCGCACCGCCGGCGGGCACGAGGCGGTCGGGGTCCTCGGCGAGCAGCCGTTCGGGCAAGCGCTGCTGATCGTCGTGGGAATCGGGCTCCTCGGGTATGCGCTGTGGCGCGAGGTCCTCGCGCTCAAGGACCCGGGCCACGTGGGCCACGACGCGAAGGGGAAGGCCGAGCGCGTGGGCTGGGCCGCGAGCGGCGTGATCTCGGCGGGTCTCGCGATCACGGCCTTCCAGCTCGCGCTCGGCCGCGGCGGCGGCGGCGACGGATCCCGGACCTGGGTCGGCAAGGTGATGGAGCAGCCGTTCGGGGGCGTGCTGGTCGGGATCGCGGGACTCGCGGTGATCGCCGTCGCCGTCCAGCAGATCCGCAAGGCGATGAAATCCCGCTTCGCGCGGGACCTCAGCACGCAGGGCATGAGCCCGCCCGAGCGCACGTGGGTCTTCCGCATGGCCCGGATCGGGCTCGTGTCCCGCGGCGTCGTCTTCGGGATCATCGGCGCGGCGCTGATCAAGGCCGCGATCACCCACGATCCGGGGCAGTCGAAGGGCGTCGGCGAGGCGCTCTCGACCGTGGCCGCGTCGCCCTTCGGGCCCATGCTGCTCGTGCTCGTCGCCGCCGGCCTGTGCGCCTACGGCGTGTACATGTTCTTTTGCACGAAGTACTCGAAGCTGGCACACCCCGCCGCATGACGCGCGCGGGGCTCGGCCGGGCTGAACAGGCCCGCTCGCGAGCCGGCGCCGCAAGGGAGGTCGCGCCGTGAGCACCGAGGTCGTGAGGCTCTACGTCCTGCTCTGTGGGTACGAGATCCTCGAGAAGACGGTCTCGACGCGCGACCGCGGCGGGCGGTTCATCCTCGCCGAGCCGGTGTCGGCCTATCTGCTCGAGACGGCGCGGGGGCTCGTGCTCGTCGATACGGGGCTGAACAGCGTGCTCGTCCACGACCCGGCGCTCCGCGAAGAGCACTACACGAAGCAGGGGATTCGCCCGCCCGTCATCCTCCCGGAGCACGAGCTCGCCTGTCAGCTCGACCGGATCGGCGTGCGCCCCGCCGACGTGGGCCACGTCATCCTCACGCACATGCACCTGGACCACGCCGGGAACCTCGGGATGTTCCAGGGCGCGCGCATCTCCGTGCAGCGGCGAGAGCACGCCCATGCCTTCGGCCCGGATCACGGGCCCGCCTGGTTCGAGCGCGACTACGACCTGCCCGGCCTGCGCTGGGACCTCGTCGAGGGAGACTGGGAGGCGATGCCGGGCGTCGAGGTCGTGTCGACGCGCGGGCACACGCCCGGCCATCAGTCCGTGGTGGTCGAGCTGAGGGACACCGGCACGGTCGTCCTCGTCGGCGACGCGGGCGACCTCGCCGAGAACTTCACCGAGGAGATCCTCCCCGGCGAGAGCGTGGACGACGAGGCCGCGCTCGCCAGCATCCGCCGCCTCAAGCAGCTCGCGCGAGAGCGCCGCGGCGCGCTCCTCCTCGGCCACGATCCAGCGCTCGTCCAGGCGCTGCGGCTCGCGCCGGCGTGCTACACGTGACGGGGGCGCTTCACGCGATCCGGCGCGTCTGATAGCATCGCGGCAGACCGCGGCGCCGGCCGCACTGGAGCGCGACGTGAACTGCCCGAAATGCACCGCCTCGATGGATATCGTCACCTTCGGCGGGGTTGATGTCGACCGATGCACCGCGTGCGGCGGAATCTGGTTCGACAGCCGTGAGAAGGAGTCGCTCAAGGCGATGGAGGGCTCGCAGCACATCGACACGGGCGACCCCGCGGTCGGGCGGAAGAACAACCAGATCCGGCGCGTGCCGTGCCCCCGCTGCACGACGCCGATGGTGCGCATGGTCGACCCGCAGCAGCCGCACATCTGGTACGAGAGCTGTAGCGTGTGCGGCGGCGTCTACTTCGATGCCGGCGAGTTCCGCGATTACAAGGAGCACACGCTGGGCGACTTCTTCCGAGATCTGTTCGCGCGGCCGCGCGGCTGACGGCGCGCCGCGGACACGGCGCCTCAGCCCGGAGGGCCGGGCTCGGCGACCTCCGCGATCGAGCCCCGCACCGCGGCCTCGGGGTAGGTCGCAACGAGCTCGCCGGCGCGGAAGACCCAGAGCGTCCCCGGCGTCGCCTTGCTCCAGAGCTCGTCGCGCGTGAGCGGCTCGGTGGCCACCACGGCCATGCGCGCGTCGGGGCCCAGGCCGTGGACGTCGTTGAAATTCACCTTGAGATCGGCGTCCACGAGGGTGGCCTCGCCGAACGGGGCGTGGCGGAGGATGCAGGAGAGGTGGTCGCCGCAGCGGGCGAACAGGTGCTCTCCGTCCGCGAACAGGAAGTTGAACACGCCGTCGCTGCCGAGCTCGTTCCCCAGCTCGTAGAGCGTTCTCCCCAGCTCCCGCCCGTCGCTCGGGTACTGCGCGCCGTAGGCGGCCCGGAGCTCCTCGAGGATGACGCAGAAGGCATGCTCGCTGTCGGTGTCCCCGATCGGCGTCTCGAGGCGGAGCTTCCGATCCCGGACGTTGGGCAGGGTGCCGTTGTGCGCGAACACGATGTGCCGCCGGTGGAGCACCCGCATGAAAGGGTGCGTGTTCTTCAAGGCCGCCCCGCCGCGCGTCATCTTGCGCACGTGCGCGATGGAGAGGGCCGTGTGGATCGGGTTCTCGCGGATGAACCGCGCGAGCGGGCTCGAGAACGCGGGGTGAGGCTCGAGGAACGTCCGCGCGAAGAGGCCATCATAGAGCGATACGCCCCAGCCGTCCGCGTGCGGCCCCGTCTGCCCGCCGCGGAGCGCGAGCCCCGTGAACGAGAACACGATGTCCGTCGGCACGTTCGAGACCATGCCAAGGAGCTCACACATGGCGGATATCCTCTCGGTTCAGGCGCGCGTCGTCGACGATCAAGAGCCCGGTGACCCCGCCGCCCGCGGAGACGTTGCTCACCGCAGAGGCCGAGAGCCGCACCATGGCGCCCTCCATGCGGCCGGCGAACACGAAGGGGCAAAGGTCGAAATAGACCTCCTCCTCGACCACGCCGCCGTCGCGGAACGCCGGCATGCGCGCCGTGCGCGCGTGGCTGCGCTCCTGCACGATCGCGCGCTGCGCCTCGGCGTCGCGGACAGCCGCCCTCCACGCGTCCGGGGGCGTCTGCCACCCGAGCAGCACGCCTTTGCCCCCGTAGTCGTCGTTCGGCTTCAGCACGAAGCTCTCCTGCTCGGCGGCGATGAGCTCGAGGAGGTCGACGTCGCGCCCCCGCCACGAGGTCCGGCCCGCCCGCACCCGGCGCGTCCAGGGGATGTGCTCCGCGATGGCCGCCCGCTGCTCGGGCGAGAACAGAGCGGCGAACTCGGGGGCGCTCAGCACCGCGAACGCCGCCTTCTTGTTGAGCGGCTTGGTCCGGAACGAGTTGGCCACGTACGCCGCGCGGTCGCGGTAGGCGCGGATCAGCGGGTGATCCAGGCCGCGCCGCCCGACGAGCTCCTGCGTGATGACGCGCCGGTAGACGAGATCGATCCGCTCCCCGCCGGCCGAGAGGCGGCCTCCGTCGAGCTCGAGCTCGTCCGGATCGAGGATCAGCGTCCGGTGCCCCTCGGCCGAGAACTGGTCGGAGAGCACCTTGAACTCGGCCGAGGTGTCGGCGGTCTTCCAGTCGACGATGGCGATCGTGGGCCTCGCCTCGCGCCCGCCCCACGCGGCGTACCCCTCGCGCAGGGCGCGGAGGAGCGCCCGGTGCGGCGCCGGCGCGCGCACGCCTCGCCCGCGCCGGAGCGGAGCGAGGTGGGGGAGCGCCATCAACGTCTCCTCGATGAGGAGCTGGTCGGTGATGCCAGCGGGCGAGTCGGCGTTGTATTCGATGAACGAGAAGCCGCCCTCGGTGACGAGCATGTCGAGCCGCCCGACCGTGAGGAACGGCCCCTCGCCGGGATCGAGGGCCGCGAGGGCGCGCTCGTCCGCGGAGAGCCCCAGCTCCTCGGCCAGGGCGGCGTCGACGAGCGCGCGCCGCGCGACGCGCTCGAGCGCGGCGGCGATCCGCTCGGCGGCGCGCGCGACCGCGGCGTAGTCGTGCTCCGCGATGAGGTAGGGCCGGAGGTGGCGGCACAGCGCGCGGCCGCCGTGCGTGAGGCCGAGCCTCCGCTGGCCTCCGAGGAACGACGCGAACCGCGCCGCGTCCATCGCCCCCGGCGCGGAGAGCCGCGCGTCGATCTGCGCTGCGAGCGAGCTCGTGGTGGTAAGGCTCATGGCGACCTCACGCCGAGCCGGCGCCCGGGATCGCCCAGGCGTGCACGGGGTTGCCGGAGTCGACCTCGGCCATGTACCGCTCGAGCATCCGCCGGAGCGCCTCCTCGCGCGACGGCGCGCGCGGCTCCAGGGCCGAGAGCGCGCGGAGCTGCCACACGGCCCCGGTGACGCCCTTGGCGACGCGCGCCTCGAAGATCTGCAGGTAGCGGCCGGCCTCCGCGCCGTCGACCCCCGCGCTCACGAGGCCCTCCTCGACCCGCGGCAGGAGCGAGAGGAGGAGATCGCGCGCGCGGACGCCCTTCGGCGCGGCGCCCGGCCCCTCCGGCCAGACCAGCTCGGCGTCGAGGCCGTGCTGCGCGGCGTGGTAGAAGTTCCGTGCGGCGAGCCCGAAGGGGAACGACGGCAGGAGCTCTCCGACGGTCGGCGCGAGGGCGAGGATGCCCCCGAGCAGGAAGCACCCGTTCGCGAGCATGTCGTCGAGCGTGGGCCCGGACGGCATGGCGCGCAGCTCGATGCGCAGGTGACCGCCGCCGGCCGGGTCGTACACCGGCCGATTCCACTTCCAGACGGTGCCGTGGTGCAGGCGGAGCTCGTGCAGCTGCGGCACGCCGCCGGCCCGCGCGCACGCGATGACGTCCTCGTCGCTGCACACGGGGAGGATGGGCTCGTGCAGCGCGACGCTCTCCATGAAGAGCTCCGCCGCGCCGTCGCGCACCCAGCCGGTCCCGAAGCCGATGCGGGCGGGCTTCTTCCAGTCCGCGTCGGTCTCCGGCGGGCGGTCGTCGCCGGCCTGCTTGAACACCGCCACCCGCGTCTCGTGCCACAGCCGGTGTCCGAGGAAGGTGGGAGAGTTGCCCGCGGCCGCGAGGACAGGCGCGGTCATCATCATGGCCGCGTTGAACAGCCGCGCGAACGCGTCGGGCGACGCCCGGAGGTGGACCTGAAAGGCGGTGTTCGCCGCCTCCATCGCGGGGTCGTCCGACATCAGCTCGAGCGGCTCGGCGCCGTCGATCCGGATGTGGAACGGCGCCTTGCGCAGCCGGCAGAGCCCCGCGGCGAGCGCGCGGTACCGGGGCAGGTTCGTGATCGTCGCAGGGCTGAAGTCCTGCCGCTGGAAGGTCGGCAGGATGCTGACCGGGACCACGCGCGCCCCCCGCGCCGCGGCGCGCTCGCGGATCGCCTCCACGGTCGCGCGCATCTGCTCGCGCAGGGCCGACAGCGGCCGGCCGGCGAGCGGCACCGCCTGCGTGCTGAGCTCGATGTCGAACGCGCCCATCTCCGGCGTGATCATCGGGCTCGCCGCCGCGCGCGCGATCTCGGGCCCGAGCGGCACGGGGCGCGCCTCCCGGTCGACGAGGAACATCTCGAGCTCCGCGCCGATGGTCGTGTCGCCGAGCCCGAACCCCGGCCGGCTGAGCACCATCTCGAGCGCGGTGAGGTTCTGCTGGAGGCGCGCCTTGAAGAGCCCGTAATCGACGGTCTTGAAATGGTCTTGCTGGATCTCGATGCCCAAGGGACCTCCCGCGGCGATCTCGGCGAGAGCCGATCCACGATTCTCCACGTTCCAGCCGTGGGCCGGAGACGTCCGCGGCCGGGATCGCGATGTTCTCGGACCCACGCAATGCAAGCGCAGGGCCAGGGGCTGGCGATCTCGGCGTGAAGGACGCCGGTGATGGGCTCTGCGATCGGGTCGAGTCGCGCTGAGCTCGATCGGTGTGGCGCAGGTGCGGCCTGTGGCAAAACGCAGCGTGAGGCGTGCTCGGCCGCGCCGTTCACCGGCGTTCGCGCGGGCGGCGGATCACCGGTCGACGTGGGGCACGCGCTCGACGACGCATTGCCCCGCCTTGCAGCGGGCGACCGAGTCCTCCTTCGGCGCCATGCACTTGGCGACCGGGCAGCTCTCGGCCGCGCAGCGCGCGGCGCGCCACTGCTGGAGCGCGGCGAGCGCATCGCGGTGGTACGCTTGGTCGCACGGCGGGCACAGCTGGTCGCAGCACTGTCCGACCCGCGCGCAGGAGACCACACAGTCGGCGTCTGCCTCGCACCGGGGCTCGGTGGCCTCCGCGCTGCTGCCGTCGCCCGGCGCGGCGCTGCTGCCGTCGCCCGCCGGGGCGCGGGTCCCGGCGGCGGGATCCTGCGTGCGGGGCGCGGCCTCGACCGGCGGCGGGGCCTGCGCCGGGGCCTCCTTGTGACAGCCGGCGAGAGCGGCGAGACCGACGACGAGCACGAGCGGGCGCGAGAGCGACGGGATGTTCATGCCGGCCATCATGCCACGAGCGCGTGGCGCCCCGCGCGTGGTCGACGCACGAGAGGCGGCGCCTCGACCCGGAGACCGGTCTAATGGAACGTGAGCGGCTGCCCGGTGGCCTCCACGACGGCCATCCACAGATCGTCCGTCGGCTCGACCTGCTTGCGCATGCGGACGGCGAGCGGCATCGGCACGTGCACGAAGCGGCCGTGCCACCGGCCGATGAGCATCTCCGTGTTGCCCGCCATGGCGGCGTGGACGGCGTTCCTGGCCATGTTCCAGCAAAACACGCTGTCCGAGGGGGACGCGGGGACGCTGCGGATATGATAGCTCGGATCGAGGTACTTCAGCGTGGCGTCGACGCCGCGCGCCCGGAAATGCGCGTTGATGCGATCGCGCAGGACGAGGCCGATGTCCTTCAGCTTGATGTTGCCGCTGAGATCGGTGGCCATCGGCTCCGCGCTCGAGGCGCAGTGCTCTTGCAGCGCGCCCTCGGCCACCACGACCACGGCGTTGCCGTGGCGCGCGAGCCGCCGCTCGAGGTGCGCGAGCAGGCCGCGAGGGCCGTCGAGCTCGGCGCGGACCTCGGGGATGAGCACCACGTCCACGTCCGCCGACGCGAGCGCCGCCGAGCACGCGATGAAGCCCGAGTGTCGGCCCATCACCTTGACGAGGCCGATGCCGTTCTTCGCGCCCGAGGCCTCCACGTGCGCGCTGCGGATGACGTCCACGGCGGCGGCGAAGGCGCTCTCGAAGCCGAAGCTGCGGTCGATGAAGTGGATGTCGTTGTCGATGGTCTTCGGCACGCCGATGACCCCGATCGACAGCCGGCGCTCCTCGATGGCCCGGACGATCGACATCGCGCCGCGGATCGTGCCGTCTCCGCCGACGACGAAGAGCACGTTGATGCCCATGGCCACGAGCGTGTCCACCATCTGGTGCGGGTCCTGGTTGCCGCGGGAGGTGCCGAGGACGGTGCCCCCCATGCGGTGGATCTCCTCGACATTGCGCGGGTCCAGGCGCAGCGGGGCGTGCCCGAAGCGGGCGACGAGCCCCTCGTAGCCGTAACGGAAGCCGAAGATCTCCTGCACGCCGTAGCTGTGCGCCATCGTGAGCACGAGCCCGCGGATGACGTTGTTCACGCCGGGGCATAGCCCGCCGCACGTCACGATGCCGGCGCGCATCTCCCTCGGCTCCCAGAAGGCGCGGTTGCGCGGCCCGGCCAGCTCGAACGCCGGCGGGCGCGGGCCGGAGGCGCCCGAGACGACGGCGGACAAGCGATCGTCGAACAGCACTTTGTCGGCCTCGCCGACGTACACCGTGGCCTTCTCGCCGAGCTTCTCGGCGACGGGCGAGGGGTAGCGGCAAGGGCCGAGATCCTTGATGGCGAGATCGGCAGAGGTCACCACGCGGAAGGCCTCCATGGTGAGGAGAGGACCGCCCCGCGGCGAGGGCCGCCGCGGGGACGCCGGCATTGTCTCCCGGCGCTGGTTTCGTCGGCATTTCATGCGCAATACGCCGTCGTAACGCGCGCCGCGGGGCCCGTGTCACACGCCCCGGCCGAAGGCGGCCGAGGCGCTCGCCGGGCCGCCGCAGGTCCCCCCCGGAGCCCCGGGGCTCGCTCGCACCGCGGGGGTCTCCGCGGCGCCGCCGCCCTGGCCGAGGTCGCCGACGCGCCGGCGCTCCGGCGAGCGGTCGATGTCCGGTGTCCGGCTCGGCGAGGGATCGCACATAGCCACCGTGACGAGCGCGCGCGCACCCCTGTCCGCGGCGCCAGCAGGGGTATTGCGACATTTGTTACAAACGGTGTTTACGAAGATCCGGTCTCGGACGAGCGCTCCGCGCGGCCGCGTCGGCCGCGCTCTCAGCCAGCTTGCCGGAGGCGTCGCGGCGCGGTCGTGCGCCTTGGACGAGGGGCCTTGTTCTCCTCGAGATGCGGCCGCCGCGCTCGATCTGCGGTGTTCGTTCGTCGCTGTCGAACGCCGGTATCGACTCGAGTTCTTCCGTGAATTCGATCGTGCGTCGTTTTGGTGTGTGCTACTTGTTCGTCGATGTTTGCTGTCTTCGAAAGAGGCCGCGCGAGGCCGGCCGCTCTGGGGGTGACGGCTCGGGCCCTGCTCGCGTGCGCGCTGCTCTCGGCGCCGCCGCGCGCGGCCCGCGCGGAGCAGGGGAGTGCGGCGCAAGCCCCGGAGTCGGCGCGGCGCCTGCTCGACGAGGCCTACGCGCGCAAGGCCGCCCATGACGCCCGCGGCGCCGCGGCGGCGCTCGAGGCGGCCCGCGCGGCGGGCGCCGACGCGCAGCTCGTGGCGCTCGAGCTCGGATACCTCGCGAGCCAGCAGGGAGATATCGAGGAGGCGCGCCGCCGCTTCGAGGAGGCCGGCCGCGGACCGGACGAGGCGCTCGCGCGGAAGGCCCAGGCAGAGCTGCGTTTGCTCCCGCAGCGCCTCTCGGCCGACCTCTACGCGGAGACCTATGGATGGAGCCGCGTCCTCGGCGCGGCGCAGCAGGGCGATCTTGTCCCGACGCTGAGGGCCCGCGGCTTCTTCCGCCCGTCCTTCTCGCTCGATCTGGGGCTCTATGCGTATGCGCAGGTCACCCGCGATCTCGCCTCCCGCGGGAGGGGCGCGGGCGGGGTTCCGCTCGTTTACGCCGACAACTACGCCCTCGCCGGACTCGGCGCCATGCTGCGCCTCTGGGACCGGCGGCTCGGCCTCTTCGTGCAGGCCGGGCCCGCGCTCAACCTGCTCGACGACGGTCGCGAGCGCGTCGCCTTCGACGCGAGGGGCGGCGCGTTCCTCGGCGCGGAGACGGGCGGCTGCGCGCCTGGAGGAGAGGGCGTCTCGTGGACCTTCGTCCCGTGCGCAGAGCTCTACGCCGAAGCGGTTTATGTGAGCAGGTTCGACGACAACGTCATCGCCTTCGCGCGGCCGCGGCTCTCGGCGACCTACCTCGTCACGGGGCCGCTCGCGTGGCAGGTGGTCGCGGAGGGGCGCGTGGCGGCGGACACGAACAGCGATTTCTTCAACAACTTCGTGGACGCCGGCGCGGGGCCCCGGCTCCGGCTGCTCCGGCCGCTGCGCCTCGATCTCGCGCTCGGGCTCCACGCCGGCTCCTACCTGGGGCTCGAGGGCCGCGATCCGGCGCCGCGCCAGCTCGGGTACGTCGATCTCCGTCTCCAGGCCGCCACTTACGTGGAGTTCTGAGCGTGATCCTCGAGGCGCTCGATCTCGGCATCCGCGCGGTGGCCTACACGGCCGGCGGCGCCATCCTCGCGAATCAGCTCGACGAGCTGTTCGTCGACGTCAATTACCTGGCGCGCGGCCTGCATCGGCGCGCGCAGCGGGCCGTGCCGATCGAGGCGCTCCGGTCCGTCGAGCAGAAGCGCGTCGCCATCCTCGTCCCGGCGTGGCACGAGGCGGAGGTGATCGAGGAGATGCTCGACCACAACCTGTCGACGCTCGATTACGACCGAGACAGCTATCATATCTTCTGCGGGACCTACAGCAACGATCCCGAGACCCAGGCGCGGGTCGACGCCGTCGTGCGGCGGGCGCCGAACATCCACAAGGTCGTGGTGCCCCACGACGGCCCGACGTCGAAGGCAGATTGCCTCAACTGGGTCTATCAAGGCGTCATCCTCGAGGAGCAGCGCCGCGGACGGCGGTTCGACATCCTCCTCATGCACGACGCGGAGGATCTGATCCACCCGCTGTCGCTGAGGCTTTACTCGCTCTTGATCCCGGGCTACGACTTCGTGCAGACGCCGGTCTTCTCTCTCGGCATCCCGCTGCGCGCGCTCGTCTCGGGCACGTACATCGACGAGTTCGCGGAGCATCACCAAAAGGAGATGCTCGTCCGCCAGGCGATCGGCGGCCTCGTGCCTTCGGCCGGCGTGGGCAGCGCCTTCGCCCGGGATGCCTTCGAGGACATCGCGGTCTCCCACGCGCAGCGGGCTTTCAACACGGAGAGCGTCACCGAGGACTACGAGCTCGGCCTCAAGTTCCGGCTGGCTGGCAAGAAGGTGTGCTTCGCGTGCCGCACCGTCGTGGGCGACGATCCCGCCGCGGCGGGGAGGGAAGAGTACATCGCCACGCGGGAGTTCTTCCCGGACGGGTTCAGCGCCTCGATCCGCCAGCGGTCGCGGTGGATCCTCGGCATCACGCTGCAGACGTGGGAGCAGCTCGGCTGGAGAGGGCCGCTCCCGGTCCTGTATTGCCTGTTCCGCGATCGCAAGGCGCTCATGACGAACCTCCTGCTCGTGCTCGCCTATGCGCTCGCGGCGTACGCGGCGGTCCGCAGCAGCGTCGCGCTCGCGACCGCGGCGTCGTGGAGCTTCGCCCAGATCTGCCCGGAGGGCTCGGCGCTCCAGTGGATCCTGTGGTTCAACCTGGCCATGCTCGTCTGGCGCGCGTGGATGAAGGGCTGGCTCGTCTTCAGGCTGTACGGCGCGGGGCACGCGCTGCTCAGCTTCCCGCGGATGGCGGTCGGCAACGTGATCAGCGTCGCGGCGATGGGCCGCGCCGTCGTGCAGTACGTCAACCACCGGATCACCGGAAAGCCGCTCCGGTGGCTCAAGACGGCCCACGTCTTCCCGTGCCCCGACGCGCTGCGGGAGCGGCAGCCCGAGCGCGAGCCGCTCGTCCTCAAGGAGCAGGCGCTCGGTCCGGGCCAGCTCGACGACGCGCGGTGACGGAGACTCACGGCCGCGCGCCTCGAGGCGGCGGCCATGAAGCCATCACGATCGAAGCGCCGCTCCAGGAGCGCGGGGCCCGCTGCCCCGCGCGTGGAGACGGTGAAAGCCACATTGTCAGAGGGGGAAACATGGATAGGCGAAGTGTTGCGATCGTCGTGGGCACACGCCCGGAGGCCATCAAGCTCGCGCCGCTCGTGCAGCGGCTGTCGCGGAGCGGGGCGTTCGCGCCGCTGATCATCTCGACCGGTCAGCACCGGCAGATGCTGGATCAGGCTCTGGGCACGTTCGGCCTGCGGCCCGACATCGACCTCGGCATCATGAGCCCGAAGCAGACGCTGCACGACATCACCACGCGGGCGCTCGATCGCCTCCGGCATGTCTTGCAGGAGCGCCGTCCAGCGTGGGTGGTCGTCCAGGGGGACACGACGACGGCGTTCGCCGCCGCGCTCGCGGGCTTCTACGGGAAGCTCCCCGTCGCGCACGTCGAGGCGGGGCTCCGCTCGGGAGAGCGCTACGCGCCGTTCCCCGAGGAGATCAACCGCAGGATGATCGATCAGCTGTCGGACGTGCTCTTCGCGCCGACCGAGCCCGCGCGCCAGCTCTTGCTCCGCGAGGGGTTCGACCCGGACAGGGTGTTCAACACCGGCAACACGGTCGTGGACGCGCTGCTCGCCACGCGAGAGCTCGTGCGCCGGAGCCCTCCCGAGATACCAGGTTTCTCGCCGGAGCGGCTCGCCGGGCGGAGGATGATCCTGGTGACGGCGCACAGGCGGGAGAGCTTCGGGGACGCGCTCAAGGGCATCTGCCGGGCCCTGCTCCGCGTCGCCCGCGACGTGCCGGATGCCTGCATCGTCTATCCGGTGCACATGAACCCCAACGTCGCCGGCCCCGTCCGCAACATGCTCGGGCATCACGAGCGCATCGCCCTGCTCGAGCCCGTTTCTTACGTGCAGTTCGTCTCCCTCATGGATCGCGCGCACCTCGTGATGACGGACTCCGGAGGTGTGCAGGAAGAGGCGCCGACGTTCGCCAAGCCGCTGCTCGTCATGCGGGACGTCACGGAGCGCCCGGAGGGAATCGAGGCGGGCGTGGCGCGCCTGGTCGGGACGGCCGAGGAGCGCATCTACGAGGAGACCATGGCGCTCCTGACGCAGCCCGAGCGCTATCGGGCGATGGCCAGCGGCATCAATCCATACGGAGATGGGGCGGCCGCGTGGCGCATCGCCGAGCTCCTCGAGACGATGTCGGGGCTCGACGCGGCGCCGCGCGAGAAGCGGCGCGGGCGCACCGCCAGCAGCCCCGCGGCGCAACCGTGGAATCTGCTCTGAGCAAAAGCCTGACGATCTTCTCCCGGACGGCGGCGATAGGCGTCTGCCTGAGCCTGACGTCCTCGTGCAACGGGGCGTGGGCGCGCCATCCTCAGCGCGCCTGCCCCGGGGGGTTCGAGTCGACGTTCATCCAGATCAGCGAGCGGGAGCTCGGCTACGGCGTCGCCGAGTGGACGCGCGCGCTCGTCCGGTTCCAGCCGCTCGGCGTCACGAGCATCGTGCTCCAGTACAGCGGCGACGAGCTTGGCCCCTTCGACGGCCGATTGCCGGGGAAGGAGCCGGTGCGCGCGCTCCTCCGGGCGGCGGAGCCGCTCGGGATGCGCGTGCTCCTGGGCCTCTACCTGGATCCACGCTGGCCGAAGGGGTTCTCCGTCGATAGCGCCCTGCCGCCGCCGCTGGATCGGCCGGACGCGGCCGCGGACCTCGCGCGGGCGTGCGCCGCGGCGCCCGCGTGCGCGGGCTGGTACTTGCCGCAGGAGATCGACGACGCGACCTGGTCCTCCGCGGAGCGCACCCGCAGCATCCGGCGCTTCCTCTCCCGCGCGGCGCGCGAGCTCCGGCGGTTGAGCCCAGGCCGCCCTGTCGCGATATCGCCGTTCTTCACGGGGACGCTCGGCCCGGAGGAGCACGCGCGGTGGTGGGAGGAGCTCCTCTCGGATCGCCCGGTCGACGTGCTCATGCTGCAGGACGGAGTCGGCAGCGGCCACGGGAGCGCCGAGGCGGCGAGCCGCATGCTCGCGGCCCTGCGCCCGGTGACCCGCGCGCGCGGCGTCGAGCTGTGGTCCACGGTCGAGCTGTTCCGTCAGGTCCACGGGCCGCCGCGCGACGACCTGCCGTTCGAGGCCGTGCCGGCGGAGCTCGCCACGGTCCTCCGGAGCACCGCGCTCGAGCGAGCCGCCGGGGCGCGGCTCGTGGCCTTCTCCGTGCTCGATTACATGAACCCCGAGCGCGGCGCCGCCGCCGCCCGCCTCTTCGACGGTTATGCGGCGTGGTGCCGCGAGCGAGGGGGCGGCGGCGCTGTTCGCTGACTCAGAGATCCCGCGGGCGCACGAAGGTGTACCCGGCGGCCTTGATCCCCTGCACGATCTCCCGGAGCGCGTCGACCTCCAGGAACGGGTGGAAGTAGAAGCTGGCCACGCCGTCCCTGACGACGAGGTTGGCGCGCGCGCCCGCGATGAGGTCTGCCGGGAGCCTCGCCGGATGGTGGTTGTAGGGCTCGGGCTCGTAAGAGCCCAGGTTCTCGGGGATGACCTGCCAGCCGTAGGTGTCGCGGACGACGTAGGGGAAGAACTGGCCGAGCATGCGGCTGTGATCGTCCGCCCCGCCCCCGAGGGCGCCTCCGAAGTACAGCCCCCGGTGGTACGCCGTGGAGAACCGCTGGGCGATGGCCCGCGAGTCGACGGCGGAGCCCGCGTAGTGCGGGTATTCGAAGATGGTCGGCATGGGCAGACCGGCGGCGCTGAGCTCCCCGTACGACTCCTCGATGCGGCCGAGGGCCCAGGCCGCCGAGTCCTCGGGGACGGGGCCGTCGTAGATCACGTAATCGTCGGCGTCGATATGGCTGAGCCAGAACTCGAAATCGTCGGCGCTCACGCCCGAGTAGGGGTTCGGGCGCGCCCCGTACTGATGGGTGTAGCCGTGCATGATGAGCTCTCCTCCTCGCGTGATCATGTGCTTCAGGGCCTTCACCACCGCACTCTCGTCGCGCAGCCGCACCGTCTCGGGCACGCCGCCGGAGTACGCGCCGAGCGCATCGACGAACATCGGAATGGTGGCGATGCTGAAGGGGACGCGCTCGCTCGACAGGTAGTTCGCGATGGCGATGAGCTGATGGGGCTCGACGGTCGGGTCCACGTCCTCGATGCGGACGAGCGCGCGGTGGCGCTCCGGCGTGGTCGGAGCGAGGACGTCGAACAGAAGATCGCAGAAGACGAGGTAGCGATCCGTCTCGGAGATGTAGCTGAACGGAATCTCGCCGATGTAGGTCAAGTTCTTCGAGCGGAGCGCCCACGGGAAGGTGACGCCGTCCGAGCGAACCGCCTGCGCGAGGACGCTCACCTGCGCGCCGAATTCGCCGCTGTACGTCATGACGCCGGCGCCGTTCATCGTGTAACGCGTGAGGCGCGACCCCTTGTAGAGCACCTCGCCGACGGCCGCGGTCTCGAAGATCCACGGCTGGAAGCCGTACCTCGTCCAGAAGTCGGTGACGCGGCTCGAGAGCTGCCAGATGTTGTGGTTGAGCCATACGACGGGCGTCTTTTCCAGGAGGACATCGTCGAGGAACGCGCCGGGGAGCGGCTCGTCGTAGGTCGACCCCACGTAGATCACCGCCGAGTACGCGTTCATGTCGCCTGCCTGGTAGCTCGACACGGGCATCGGATCCCAGCCGCCGAAGTGGCTCGCGAGGTTGCCCGCGGCGACGGCGTAGAACTGACCGAGCCACGCCCAATCGCCGGCCTGGTCATAAAGCACGAGCGCGCGCGTGGCGGCGGGCGCGGACGTGACGCCTGCGCGCAGCGCGCTGCGCTCCGCGAGGGGCCGCGGCGCCGGCCTGCTGCGCGGGGCCGATGGGCGGCGGCCCGTGCCGTTGTCGAAGGGGAAGGGGTTGAGTCGCTCGCTGCGCTGCTCGTGCGTGCCGTGGTGATGCGCGCTGAACGCCGTCCGCGCTGCACCGGTCTGACGTTCCGGCTCATCGACGGTGGCGCACCCTGCGACGAGGGACATGTACAGCACGCAAGCGCGGGTGTAATTTCTGCTTAGACCGCGAATCTTCATATTGATACATCCTCCCGCGAATGGATGCTCGTACATGGCGGTTCACGCAAGGAAGATTTGATGTTGTCGTCTGCGCCCGGCGGCAGGTTCGTTGTGGGCTCATTTCTCGTCCCGCGAGCGTTGGAGACGTGCGCTGCGCAGAGCGGCGCTCATCCCCCGGGCGCGGCGCGCTCGCCGAGGGCGTGCTCGTTCTGTCTTTGGTCGATACGGCGCTTGCGCGCGCCGGCTCGTCGCGGGCCACTCCCCAGGAGCGCGGGCTTCCTGGAGGACAGCGCGCCAGTTCAGCAGAAATCCGCTCTAGAACTCGACCATCAGCCCCACCGCCGGGTAGATGATGAAGCTGTCGAGATCCACCGCGGCCGCCCGCTTCCCGAGCACGGAGAGCTCGCCGCCCGTGAAGATCTCCGCGAGCGTGAGCTCGACGCCCAAGAACACGTGCTTGTAGCCGAACGCGACGCCGGCCTGGCCGCCCACGTAGAGCCCGACGCCGGAGAGCGAGGCGACGTCGACCTCGCCCGGGTATCCGGTGACGGCGGGCAGGTTCACGGTGAGGCCGGCGTCGAACGTCGTGAGCATGAGGCGAGGGCCGCCCCAGACCCGGTACCACGTGCCCGCCGTCCCGACCTGGATCGGCAGATCGATCTGCCACCGGGTGAAGTCCTCGAGCTCGACGATGTCGAGGACGCTCACGACAGGAAACCCGAATACGTAACGCCCGACGCCGGCGCCGACCGTCAAGTCGACGCCGGCCTTGTCGCGCTTCAGGAGCTGGTAGCGGGTGCCCAGGCGAAGCGCGCTGCCGGTATAGCGGAGGTTGAGCTCCCAGCGGTCGAGCGCGGTGTAGCCGATCCCGAGGTGCGGCGTCGCCGAGGGCGGGTTCAGCGTGAGCGCGCCGCCCGCCTCGAAGAGCGTCTGCCGCTCGCGCTCGGACAGCTCGCGGGACTCCGCGACGTCCGCCAGCACGACGCCGGCGTCGATGAGCGAGGCGATGGTGCCGGTCGGAATCGAGACGTCGAGCCCGAGCTCGGCCTGGACATGGCCCTTGTCGGCCACGTGGGCGGGCTGGAACGTGGAGAGGGCTGGAGCGCAACCGCACGTCCAGAGGCAGAGAGACGCGAGGGCAAGCAGGCGCATGGCGCCCCCACGCTACCATGCGCCGCCGGGCAGGAGACCGCGCCCGCCGGATGGCTCCGGCCGCGCGCTCGGCCGGGCGGGGTCAGTCCCGCCCCTTCTTCACGCCGATGTCCTCGTAGGGGTTCGGCCTGCCCTCGCCCTCGTCGCCGCCGGTCGCGCCCTTGCCGCCGAAGTCGCCGTGGCCGTGCGTCGCGCCCACGGCGCCCTCGGTGTCGCCGCCCTGGTGCGTCCCGCCGGGGTTCTCGCCCTCCTGGTACGCCTCCGCGCTCTCCTGCGAGCTCTTGCCGCCGTGGTGCGCCTCGCCGGCGCGCCGCTGCGTGCGCTCATCGACGTGCTGTTGCCGCTGATCCGTGCCCGCTGTGCGCTGCTTGTTCTGGTTCTCCATGCGTCTCTCATGGCGCGGGGGTGCCCGGCCGCAAGCCCCCCGCCGGCCCGGCGGCGCCCGCGACAGGCGCCTTCCTCGCGCCGCGCGGATCCGGTACTGCTCGCCCCGCTCCGGTTCGCGCATGTCCCCGTCGCCCAGGCCGCCCACCGTCGCCCAGCGCCTCGCGCGCGCCCTCGAGGTGCTGGTGCCGGCGCTCGACATCGTCGAGGCGCGCGTCGACGAGGGCGCGCCGCCGGCCTGGTGCGAGGCGCGGGGCTGGACGGGCTTCCTCCTCTCGCTCACGGACGCCGATCTCGCCCGCTGCGAGGGCGACGGGCTCGCGGCGTGCATCGCCGGGCTCGGCGGCGCGCCGGCGAGCCTCGCGGCCCTGGCGCGCGCCGCGGACGAGGCCGCTACGTTGCCGCGGCGGCCGGTCCAGCCGCTCCCGCCGGCGTCGCTGGACGAGCTCCGGGCGGTGCCGGCGCGCAAGCGGCTCCAGCTCGAGGCGCTGCTCGGCGCGGTGGCGCCGATGGCCGCCCGCGCCCGCCGCCTCGTCGACGTGGGCGCGGGGCACGGGCACTTCACCCGCCTCGCCGCCGCGCGCTTCGACCGTGAGGCGATCGGCCTCGAGCGCGAGCCCGACCGCGTCGCGACGGCCTCGGCGCTGGCCGCCGGCGGCCGGGCCCGCTTCGTCGCGTTCGACGCCTTCCAGGAGGCGCTCGCGTTCGCGCCGGACGACCTGCCGGTCGGCCTGCACGCGTGCGGGGAGCTCGGCGATCGCATGGTGATCGCGGCGGCGGCGGCGCGCTGCGACCTCGCGCTCGTCTCGTGCTGCTTGCAGAAGATCGGCGCGCCGGCGCGCGCCCCGCTGTCGGCGGCGGCGCGGGCGGCGGGGCTCGTCCTCCGGCGCGAGGCGCTGGGCCTCACCAACCTCACCGCGCGGCGCGCGGGGGTCGAGGCCAGCCTGGACGAGGAGCTCGCGGCGCGCGAGCGGCGGCACGCGCTGCTCTCGCTGCTCCGCGGCCGCGGGCTCGACGTCGCCCTCGGCGAGGAGATGCGCGGGATCAACCGGCGGCGCGCGCACGGCGGGCTGCGCGAGCTCGCGGCGCGGGCGCTCGCGCTGCGGGGCCTCCCGCCGGCGACCGAGGCCGAGCTCCGCGAGCGCGAGCGCGCGGCGCGCGCGGCGTTCGGCCGGATGCGCCGGCTCACGCTGCCGCGCTCTCTCCTGGCCCGCCTCACGGAGGTCGCGGTCTCGCTCGACCGCGCGATGGCGCTCGGCGAGCAGGGGCACGAGGTCGAGGCGGCGATCGTCTTCGATCCCGAGGTGACGCCGCGGAACGTCGCCGTTTTCGCGAGCGCGCGGCCGGGGGGGCTCGGCGGCTGAGGCCGCGACGCCCGGACCGGCGGAGAGCGGCGAGCGGGGCGCGCGCGGCCGGGCGCGGCGCCGGCGCGCGCGCCAGGCGCGGCTCCCCGGCCGGCCTGCGGGATGGACCGCCCGCCAGCATCGTTGCGGATCGGGTGCTCCCCTGGAAGCAGCGTGGCGCGCCGGAGCGCTGATTTCAGGGGTGTTCAGCGAATGGCATGTCCGGTGCACATCAGCGCGCCATGGATAGACGTCAGTTCTTGGGGGGCGCTGCGGCGGCGGTGTCCGGAGCGCTCCTCGCAGGCAGGGCCCGTGCTGCTGGGCCGAGTGTGATCCGCGTCGGCGTGCCGGGCGTGGGCGTGGGCAATCGCCCCGTCACGGGGGGCAGCTTCTTCTCCCTCTTGCACCTTCAGGGGAGCCTCGTCGAGGAGTTCAAGAAGGATGGCATCGAGGTGAAGTGGAACTTCTTCCGCGGCGCCGGTCCGGCCGTGAACGAGGCGGTGGCGAACAACCTGCTCGACATCTGGACGCACGGGCACCTGCCGTCGGTGGTGGGTCGGGCGAGCGGCCTCAAGACGCGGCTTTTGGGCAGCGCCAGCCGGCGCGGCCACGCCTATCTGGTGGTGCCCTCCGACTCGCCGATCAACGGGGTCAAGGATCTGCGTGGCAAGAAGGTGGCCTTCGCCAAGGGCACGGCGACGCAGCTGTCCGCGAACCGGATCCTCGAGGGTCACGGGCTGAGCGAGAAGGACATTCGCTCCATCAACATGGACACGTCCACGTCGAAGGCGGCGCTGGCCACGAAGGACATCGACGCGGCGTTCGGCGGCACGGACTTTCTTTCGCTGCGCGATCAGGGCATCGCGAAGGTCGTCTACACGACGAAGGGCGACTCGCCGACCTACCCGAGCAATTCGGGCATCATCGCGCGGGAGGACTTCATCAACGAGCACCCCGAGATCGTGCAGCGCATCATCACGCTGGCGGTGAAGTCGTCGGCGTGGGTCGCGGACGAGAAGAACCGCAATCAGGTCTTCCAGCTGTGGTCGAAGTCGGGCACGCCCTACGCGAACTACAAGGAAGCGCAGCAGGGCGAGGACATGAAGCAGAACGCGAGCCCGCTGCTCGACGAGTACGTCATCGCCCGGTACAAGTCGGCGGTCGCCGACTCGAAGAAGTTCGGCCTGATCCGGAACACCTTCGACGTCGAGCCCTGGACCGATCGTCGGTTCCTGAACCGCGCGCTGAAGGACCTCGGCCTGGAGCGCTTCTGGGCGGAGTGGGACGCGAACGGCAAGCCGAAGGGGTGACCGCGCGCGGGCGCATCGTGGACGGCGCCGCCGCGCCACAGCGCCCAGCGGGGTGATTCAGGCGAAGCCGGGCGAGCGCGCCAGCACCTCCAGCATGTGGTCGATGAAGGCGCGTACGCGCCGCGGCACCTGACCACCGCCGACGTAGACCGCGCTGATCAGCTCCAGATCGCCCGGGTTGTACGGCTCGAGCAGCGGCACGAGCGCGCCCGCCTCGAGGTCTGCGGCCACGTGAAAGAGGCCGAGCCGAGCGATGCCGACGCCGGCCAGCGCCATCTGCCGCATGGTCTCCCCGTTGTTGACCTGGAGCTTGCCCGAGACGCGCTGCTCCAACTCGCGCCCGCCGACCACGAAGGGCCAGCCAACGCGCGAGCGCCGGAACGTGAATGTTAGGCAGTCGTGCTGCCGCAGCTCGCTCGGGTGGGCGGGGGTGCCGTGGCGATCGAGGTAGCGCGGCGCGGCGCACACCACGCGGCGGCTCTGGCCCAACTTGCGAGCGACGAGGGTGTTCTCCGCGAGGGGGCCCATACGCACCGCCACATCTGCCTTCTGCTCGAGCAGGTTGACGATGTCGTCCGTCAAGCTGAGCTCGACGCTGACGCCCGGGTGCCGCTCGAGGAAGCCGGCGATGGCCGGCGCCACGTACATGCGGCCGAAGGGAATGGACGCGGTAACGCGCAGGCGCCCGCGCACGGCGCCGGAGGCCGCGGCCAGCTCGGCCTCGTTCAGCTCGGCAATGATCCGCTGGCCCGCGCGCTGATAGGCCTCGCCCTCCTCGGTGAGCTTCACGGAGCGGGTGGTGCGCACGAACAGGCGCGCGCCGAGCCGCGCCTCAAGCCGGGCGATGAGCTTGCTGACCGCGGATGGCGTCAAATCGAGGCTGCGCGCGGCGGCCGAGAACGCCCCCGTCTGCGCCACGCGCAGAAACACCTCAAGCTCTCCAGAACGTTCCATCAGCAGTCGCGGCATTGGTGAACCCTGTTCACAAGTGCTGGTCCGCGTCCGGGATAGTCGGAGCCCCCGGCGGCGTCTAGCTTGATGCGGGAAGAGGCACGGGCGACGGGAGGCTCGACATGAGAATCTTCATCACGGGAGCAAACGGGTTTATCGGAGGCGCGGTGGCGTCGGCGCTGGTCGCGCAGGGGCACGCGGTGCGCGGGCTGGTTCGGGACGAGGCCAAGGCCCGAGCGGTGGCAGAGCACGGGATCGAGCCGGTGATCGGCTCGCTCGATGCTGGCGAGCTGCTCGAGGCCGAGGCGCGAGCGGCCGACGCCGTCGTGAACGCGGCCAGCAGCGACCACCGCGGGGCGGTGGAGGCGCTGATCACGGGCCTCGCGGGCTCCGGCAAGCCGCTGCTGCACACGAGCGGCAGCAGCATCGTGGCAGACGAGGCCATGGGTGAGCCGTCGGATCGCATCTTCCATGAGGACACGCCGTTCGAGCCCGCGCCGGACAAGGTCGCGCGCGTGGCGCTCGACAGTCGCGTGCTCGGCGCTCCGGGCGTGCGCGCGGTGGTGCTGTGCAACACGATGATTTACGGCAACGCGCTCGGAGCAGCGGCAGAGAGCGTGCAAGTGCCGGCGCTCGCGCGACAGGCGCGGGCCTCGGGCGTCGCGCGCTACATCGGCCGCGGCCAGAACCGCTGGTCCAACGTGCACATCGCGGACGTGGCCGCGCTGTATGTGCTGGCCCTGGAGCGGGCCCCGGCGGGCACGCTCATGTACGTCGAGAGCGGCGAGGCGGCGCTCGGCGACGTAGCGCGAGCCATCGCGGCGCGGCTCGGGCTCGGCGCGGCGCGCTCCTGGTCACCCGAGGAGGCCGTTGCCGAGTGGGGTCGAGAGCTGGCGGTGTTTGCGCTCGGCTCAAACAGCCGCGTGCGGGGGCGGTTCGCGGTCGAGCAGCTCGGCTGGCGTCCGCGGCACCGCTCGATCACCGACTGGATTGCGAGCGAGCTGCCGCGAGGATGACGCGCGCCTGGCTCCCGGGAAAATCGAACTTCAGGCCGGAGACTTGGCGTGGCGGTAGCGAAGGCGCGACCTCTAGTCCCCGAGCGGCGGGAAGCGCTCGTCCAGCCATCCGCGGATCGCCGCGTACGCGGTGGGCGCGTTGATCTGGAGGTTCAGATCGTGCCCCGCGTTGGGCACGACGACGATCTCGAGCTCCGCGGCCGGCGCGTAGGCGGCCGGCTCCAGCGTGGTTCCGCTGAGCAGGGTGCCGCACGGCGCGATCCCGCAGAACACCGTGTCGTGCCGCCCCACGACGGTGAGCACCGGCGCGTCGACCTGGAGGCTCGTGAGCGCGGTGTTGACCAGCGCGAACTCGGCGAGCTCGCCGGACGTGCCGAGCCCCTTGGTCGCTTCGTCCAGGGCGATCACCGCCGGATCCGCGTTCGGGAGGTGATAAAAGAGCGGACCGCGGGTGCCCGGCCGCGTCGTCAGATAGCCGAGGTCGAGGCCGGAGCCCGCGAAGCTCGGGTCGAGCGTGGCCGGATGAATGTTCAGGAGCAGCTGCGGCAAGCCCGGGCCGTAGGTGTGCAAGAACCCCGTGACCACCAGGCCGTCCACGTCGTGGTACGTCGCGGCCTGCTGGACCGAGATGATCGATCCCAGCGAGTGGCCGACGAGCACCACCCGGCTCCATGCGTGCCCCAGCTCGCCGCTCCGGAGCGCCTCCGCGAGCTGATGATGGACGTACGCCTGCGCGGTCGGTGTGACGTGGAGGGAGGGCGGTCGGTCGCTGTCTCCGGTGCCGATGCGGTCGAAGTTCAGCGTGGCGTAGCCCGCCGCGTTGGCGTAGCGCACGAACGAGTAGCGCTCCGGCTGGTACGGGAAATCCCAGTACACGCTCGAGTACGTGGTGCCGTGCACGGTGAGCAGCACCGTGTCCCGCGGGCTGTCCTGCGGCACGCAGAGCTCGGCGGCGACCTCGTAGTCCGCCGGCGCCCCGGGAGCGAGCGCGACCGCGTACCGAAAGCTCGTGCACACCGGCAAGAGGACGGATGCGAGATGAGCCATGTCCATGGCTTCTGAATACTACATCTTCGGGCGCGCGGGAAGCGGCACGCGCGCCCTCCCGCGCGGCGCCCTCCTCGCGAACGTGTACAGCAGGAAATAGCAGAACGCGAGCATCGCCACGGTGAGCACCGTGTACCTGTCGTCGTTCCAGGAGGTCCACCTCCAGATGCCTTGGCTGAGCGCCGCCAGACCGAGGAGAGGAATCTCGAGGTGCCGCCTCAATCGGGTGAGCGGGGCGCTCAAGATCATGAACACATAGTAGTAGCAGGTGATCTGCGACAGCAGGATGATGAACACCTGTGCCAGGCACTGCCCCACCCAGAGCGAGCGTACCCGCCAAGCCACATAGACGAAGAACGCGAAGCTCGCGGCGATGATGCCGTAGGCGACGCTTCGGTGTTTTGCATAACGCTCGCTGCGCATTCGCTTCCACACCTCGAAGGGATCGGCGAGCGTAACGTCCTTCGTGTACTTCATCCTGCCGGACTCGACCCCTGCGCCGAACCTGTGGGCCACGAGGACCCGCAGGCCCATGTGGTTCGTCACCGGGGTCTGGTCGTGCACCTTGAGCGTGTGCTCGTAAAACTGCCGATACGAGTCCTTGCCAGCGACCGCGACGCTCACGGGGATCAGCACGGCCGCGGCCAGGACGCCGCCGATCAGCACCTGCACGTGGGACGGAGCCATGCGTTTGTGCCGGACGAGGTAGCTCCCCGCGACGGCGAGCCACCCGAGGACGGCGATGCCCGGGAAGATGCGGAGCAGGCCCGCGTAGACCATGCTCGCGCCGGCGAGCTTGAAGTACCGCTTGCGCACCAGGCAGGCCGAGAGGACGAGGAAGAAGAGCCAGTCATTCCGGAGGAAGCCGCCGCCCGTCCAGAAGAACGGCGCCGGCGACTGGCACCCCCAGAAGATCACCGCCACCGCGCAGACGCGCCACCCGAAGGCCCAATACAGGGCGGCGAAGACCCCGAGCAGGTAGGCGATGTCGAAGCTGGCGAGGAGCTGGAGGTAGCCTGTCGTGGCCGGATGAAGCTCGGCCAGGATGCGCCCCATGATCGTCCAGACCGGCGGCGGGTTGTAGCCGTGGTCCTTCGCCATGTCCTCCCAGTAGCCCTTCTCCGAGGCTGTCCGGAAGAACCGCACGTCCGCTTTGAAGGCCTCCCAGCGCTCGGGAGAGAACCGCGCCTTGCAGGCCTCGGGGTGTTCCAGGAGCCCGCCCACGGGGATCAAGAGGTTATCCACGCCGAGGTTCCGGATCTTCTTGTCCGGCTCGCGCACCTCCGCGCTCATGTCGATCGTGATGGGCTGACCGGTGCGCTCGTCCGTAGACGTGACGACCCCGAGCTCGTCCTGCGCGATGACCGTGCACTTGTAGAGGTCGTCGTAGGCCATCTCGGGGAAGTACTTGGCCCCGAGGTAGTAATGATAGTGCTCCCAGCGGTGGTAGAAGGAGGGGTAGGCGAAGCGAAAGCCGTCGAAGTAGGCGACGACCGCCACGGCCGAGAACGCGAAGGCGGCGCGCTGCTTCCACCGCTCGGCGATCGGCCGGCCCTGTCGTCCGCGGCGCGCCTCGTAGAGGAGGGCCAGCGCGGCGGAGGACGCGATCGCGCCCTTCGTGATGTCGAGGGCGAGGGGGTAGTCGGCGGCGTACCGATGGATCAGGGAGAAGAGCGCCGCGGTGCCGGCGAGGATCGCGAGGCACCAGGCGATGAAAGGGCGGCGGTCCGGGGCGGGCCCGGCTGCGCTGGCGCGTTTCTGGAAGGTGGTGTTCATCCGAGCTGCGCGTCTGATGTCGCTAGTGCGAGCGCGAGGGCTGTTGAACCCGCTGCATCACGAGCGGCTCCGCGGAAGGAAGCTGGAGGGCCGCGCCGGCGCGCGTCGAGCCGGTCGGGTGGGTCGGGCCGCCCGCCGCGCCCGCCCAGGGCCCGTCGCCCAGCTCCTTGCTGCAAGCGCCGCAGAGCAGCGCCAGCGCGATGGGCAAGGCGCGGCGGATGTTCGTCGGTGCTCTCGGCGTCTCGTCGAGATCCGCCGAGTGAAGATCCTCGTTCATGGTTTCTCCTTTCGCGCAGCGGTCGGCTTGCGGTGCGGTGGAGATAGCGCCGATCTGGACCCATGGGAGGCACCAGAATCGAAATGCCGATGGGTCCAGATCCGTCACCGCGGCGCTTCGACCTCGCGCTGTGCCCGCGATCTGACGCCGGGATCCGGCGGCGCCCGCCGCGCGCTCCCTCGGGGGCAGCCCGGCGCGGAGCACCGCAGGCCTCGCTTGACAACTTAGGACTCCTAAGTTAGATGAGGGTCATGGGTCGCTCGCTCCCGGTCTTCTTCGAGGAGAACTCGGAGCCGATCGATCGGCGCATCGCGGTAGGGCTTCGAAAGCTGGGGCTCGCCATGAAGCTGCAGGCGTGGGAGCAGGCGAGCCACGAGGGCCTGTCGCCCACGCAGGGGCAGATCCTCGCGACGCTCGCGCTCGAGGGGTCGCTCAGCGGGAGCGAGCTATCGCATCGCCTGGGCGTCACCCTGGCGACCGTCAGCGAGTCGGTCCGAGCGCTCGTCGACAAGGGCGCTGTCGTCAAGCGCCCGGACCCGCGCCACCCGCGAGCGAGCCTGATCGAGCTCACGCCCCAGGGGCGCGCGCTCGCGGAGAAGGTGACGACGTTGCCCGACGCCATCGTGTCCGCGGTGGGCGCGCTCTCGGCGTCGGAGCAGGAGGCGTTCCTGGCTGGGGTCGTGAAGATCATCCGTACCTTGCAGATCAGCGGGCAACTCCCGGTGAGCCGCATGTGCGTGACCTGCAAGTACTTCCGGCCGAACGCTCATGAAGGGGCGCTGCCCCACCACTGTGCTTTCGTCGACGCGCCGATGGCGGGTCGACATTTGAGGATCGATTGCGGTGAACACGAGCTGGCTGAAGAGCAGCAGCGCGAAGACGCGTGGCGGCGCTTCGTTCAGCCTGATTAGAGCGGTTTTCGCTCGGGTTTGATGTAGGCGTTTCCGGCTCGCGTGCGCGTGCGCGTGCTCGTCTCCCGCCTCTCGTCTCTCGTCTCCCGTCTCTCGTCTCTCGTCTCTCGTCTCCCGTCTCTCGTGCACGTCTCTCGTGCGCGTGCGCGTGCGCGTGCGCGCTTCATTCGGAAAATCGCGCACGCGCACGCGCACGCGCACGAAGGACGTGCACGAAAGAGGGAAGACGGGAGACGGAAGAGGGAAGAGGGGAGACGGAAGAGGCAAGAGGCAAGACGAGCACGCGCACGAGAGACGAACGTTTCGACTTCCCCAGCGCGTCGCTCGGGATGAACGCGGGGTATTGCCCGCGAAAGGAGTGGACCATCATGACCATCCATGGATACACGGTTGGAACTGCCGCCGTCGCGAAGTCCCCGGTCTCGCCCGCCGACTTCGAGGACATGAAGAAGAGCGCCCTGTTCGGGGAAGAGGACGTGAAATACCTGCGCCTCTCACACGACATCGTGAAGGATCACATCGAGCAGATCCTCGACGTCTGGTACGGCTTCGTCGGCGCGAACCCGCACCTCCTCGCGTCCTTCACCGGCAAGGCCGACGGAAAGCCGCTTGGCGACTACCTCGGCGGGGTCCGCAAGCGCTTCGGCCAGTGGATCCTCGACACGGCCCGCGCGGAGTACGACCAGAAGTGGCTCGACTACCAGCACGAGATCGGCCTCCGCCACCACCGCATCAAAAAGAACAAGACGGACGGGGCGCCGTCGACCGACCTGGTGCCGTTTCGCAACCTCTTCGCGCTCATCTTCCCGGTGACGTTCACCCTGAAGCCGTTCCTCGCCAAGAAGGGCCACTCCGCCGAGGACGTCGAGAGGATGCACGCGGCGTGGGTCAAATCCTGCCTGCTGCAGCTGACGCTGTGGAGCTACCCCTACGTGAAGGAGGGTGACTTCTGACCGCTGGCCGCGTTCGTGACGGGCGCGCGAGGGCGCCCGTTCACGGCTGCCCTCGCGACCTCTCCCGGCGGCGCGCTCCCTCGACGCGTACGAGGTCCACACCATATTCACGATGATGCTCCCCAGCGCGACCGACGCCGCTCGAGTCCGCCGGTTCGGCGGCCCCGAGGTCATCACCCTCGAACAGGTGCCGGTCGCGCTGCCCGGCCCGGGCGAGGTGCTGGTCCGCGTGGCGGCGGCCGGGGTCGGGCCGTGGGACGCCTGGATCCGTGCCGGCAAGAGCGTGCTGCCCCAGCCGTTGCCGCTGACGCTCGGCTCGGACCTCGCTGGTACCGTGGCCGCGGTCGGCCCCGAGGTGACCGGCCTCGCGCCGGGCGCAGCGGTCTTTGGCGTCACCAACGGGCGCTTCACCGGCGCGCAGGCGGGCTATGCCGTGGCGCAGGCGTGCAGGGTGACGCGCAAACCGCTCCGGTTCGACGACGTGCAGGCCGCCTCCGTGCCGGTCATCGCCGTCACGGCGTGGCAAGCGCTGTTCGATCAGGCCCAGCTCGACGCCGGACAGACCGTGCTCGTGCACGGCGCGGCCGGCAGCGTCGGCGCGTACGCGGTGCAGCTCGCGCGCCGCGCCGGCGCCCGTGTGATCGCGACGGCCTCGGCCAGGGATCGCGACTTCGTCCGCAGCCTCGGGGCGGACGTCGTCGTGGACTACCGGAGCGAGCGCTTCGAGGATGCCGCCAAGGACGTCGATGTCGTCATCGACCTCGTCGGCGGCGACACCCAGGCGCGGTCCTTCGCCGTGCTCAAGCCACGTGGCACCCTGGTCTCGGCGGTGTCGACCCCTGATCCGGAGGAGGCCGCCCGTCGCGGCGTGCGGGCAAGCTTCTTTCTCGTCGACGTCACGGCGGCCCACCTCGATCGCATCGCCGCCCTGCTCGACGCGGGCGAGCTCTCGGTCGACATCGGCGGCGTGCTGCCGCTCGCCGAGGTCCGCCGCGCGCACGAGATGCTCGAAGGCGCCCGCCCCCGCCCGCGTGGCAAGATCGTCCTCGCAATGGCGCCTGCTCGCTGAGGTCCGAGAGATTGGAACCACAGAGGCACAGAGGGATGAAGAGAAGATTCTGAGCTCTCTCTTCCTCTGTGTCCTCTGTGGTTCATTTTCTCGGGGTTTCAACCGGTTCGACGTCCCAGGCTAGTTGCCCGCCGTGTGGGCGATCGCGAAAATGAGGTTCCGCTCGAGCCGAATCCCCTGCGGCGTGCGCCACGCCTCGAGCTCCTTGGCGAGCCGGTCGCGCACCTCGCGCTTCTCGTCGAAGCTCAGGTGGGAGAGGTGGTTGCCGAACGAGCCCGACCCGCTCTGCCGCAAGATCTCGTCGATATCGGCGGCGTGGTCGACGAACGTGCGGATCTCCACCGTGTCCACGATGAACCCCGTGCGCTGGAGCAGCTCCCGGACCTCGTCGACCGTCAGCTTGTGCGGGATCGTGCCCTGCGCCTCTTTCCCGAGGTCCGCCAGCACCTTGCGCTGGATCGGGTCGAGCTGGTGCGGCTTCTCCCGCGATCCGGTGCTGAACCCGATCTTGCCGCCCGGCTTGAGCACGCGCGCCGCCTCGCGGAGCGCGCGCTCCTTCTGGCCCTGGTCCAGCCAGTGGAGGACGCTGTTCAGGTACACCACGTCGAAGCTGTGCGTGGCGAAGGCGGAGAGGTCCTCGGCGCGCCCGACCGCGGTCGCGAGGTTGTCGCGCGTCTTCTGCCGGGCGATGTCCACGCGCAGGGGCAGGGGATCGATCGCCACCACGCTGCCCTCCGAGCCGACGATCTCCGCGACGTACGCGGCCAGGCGGCCCGTCCCCGCGCCGACGTCGAGCACGCGCTGGCCCCGCCGCACGCCCAGCGCCGCGATGAGGAGCTTGCCGTGGTTGAACTGCCGGTGGCTGCCGGTCTCGTAGGCCTGAGCGAGCTCCGGGGTATCGAGCGTGAGACGGATGGTGGTGGTCATGCCGGCGCCCAGGCAGAAGCCGTGCCGGGCTGCCGACCACGCGCGCTCCGCCCATCCCCCACACCACACCTCCGGTTCGCCGCCTCGCGGCCGCCGCTGGTGCTGCCCGGCGAGCAGGGCTGCTGGCCTGTTGTTGCGCCGCGGCCAGAGCGGCCGCCGGCGATCGACCGGCCCCAGGGCCGCCGCCGCGCCCGCCGCGGCCGCGGGCGGCACAGGCCGTGCAGTCCCGCGACCCGATGGAGAAGCGACGGATCGGATCGCTCGAGGTGTCGGTCGTGGGCCTCGGGTGCAACAACTTCGGCGGCCGCATCGACGAGCAGCGGACGGCGGCGGTCGTCGATGCGGCGCTCGACGCGGGCATCAACTTCTTCGACACGGCGGACATCTACGGCGGCACGCGCAGCGAGGAGCTCCTCGGCCGGGCCCTCGGCGGCCGGCGGAGCTCGGTGATCCTCGCGACGAAGTTCGGCGTCCCGCTCGACGACGAGCGCAGGGGCGGCGCGCGGCCGGCCTACATCCGGCGCGCCGTGGAGGACAGCCTGCGCCGGCTGGGCACCGACTGGATCGACCTCTACCAGCTGCACCGCCCCGACCCCGAAACGCCGATCGAGGACACGCTGGAGGCGCTCGACGCCCTCGTGCGCGCCGGCAAGGTGCGCGAGATCGGCAGCTCGAACTTCTCGGCCGCGCAGATCCGCGGCGCCGAGGAGGCGGTCCGCCCGGGGGGCGCGCGCTTCGTGAGCGTCCAGAACGAGTACAGCCTGCTCCATCGCGAGCCCGAGCAGGACGTGCTGGTGGAGAGCAAGCGCCGCGGGATCGCGTTCTTGCCGTACTTCCCGCTGGCGAGCGGGCTGCTCTCCGGGAAGTACGGGGCCGACGGCGCGGCGCCCGCCGGCGCCCGGCTCTCGGCGCCGGACGCGCCGCTGACCGCGCGCTTCCTCACCGACCGGAACCGGCAGGTCGCCGCGGCGCTCGGCGCCTACGCGGCGTCCCGGGGCCGCACCCTGCTGGAGCTGGCCTTCTCGTGGCTCGCCAGCCGGCCGGCGGTGGCCTCCGTGATCGCCGGCGCGACGTCGCCGGAGCAGGTGCGCGCGAACGCCGCCGCCGTGGGCTTCCGGCTGACCGACGCCGACCTGCACGAGATCGATCGGCTGGCGCCGCCGCCGGCCGGCGCTCCGGGCGCGTGACCGCACCGCCCGCTGCGCCGGCGCCCCGCAGGCCCCCCGGGGCGAGCCGCTGCTGCCGCAGCACCCGATGCGCATCCGTTGCTGCTCCAGCAGCACCTCGGCTGGCGGGGCCGTGCCGCGTCGGCCCCCAGGGGCTCGGATGAACACGAGAAGGCAGGGAGATCATGGAATTATTCTCCCTGCTGCCGCGCCTTCGGCTTTCGATCCGACCACCGCCGGCGAGGCAGGACGGGGCCCGGTCGCGCCGGTGGCACGCCTCCTGCGTATCCGGCCGCCCCATGGCAGTTTCGTCATCAGCGGTGCGTGTGCAGGCTGCCGTCGAGCAGCTCCGGTCCGGCGGCATGGTCATCCTCGTCGACGACGAGGAGCGCGAAGACGAGGGCGATCTCGTCGTCCTGGCGGAGCGCGCGACGCCGGCGGCCATCAACTTCATGGCGACCCACGGCCGGGGGCTCGTCTGCCTGGCGCTCACGGAGGAGCAGGTGGACCGCCTCGGGCTGCCGCTCATGGCGACCCGGGCCGGCGCCCGCCGCTCGACCGCGTTCACGGTGAGCATCGAGGCGCGCGAGGGCGTCACGACCGGCATCAGCGCCCGCGACCGGGCGCGCACCGTCGCGGCCGCCATCGCCCGGGACGCGTCGCCGCGCGACCTCGTGTCGCCGGGGCACGTCTTCCCGCTCCGCGCGCGCCGCGACGGGGTGCTCGAGCGCGAGGGGCACACCGAGGGCGCGGTCGACCTGGCGCGGCTCGCCGGCGCGAGCCCGGCGGCCGTCATCTGCGAGATCATGAACGACGACGGGACGATGGCGCGCCGGCGGGACCTCGCGCGCTTCGGGGCGCGTCACGGGCTGCCGATCGTCGCCATCGGGGACGTCATCCGCCACCGGGTGCAGCGCGAGGACGTCGCCGCGCGCGTCGGCACCACCCCGTTCCGGCCCGCGGGCCTGAGCGGCGAGTGGCGGGCGCACACGTACCAGCTGCGTCGCGACCGGCAGCTGCTCCTGCTGACGCACGGCGCGCCCGCGCTCTCCGGAGACCGCGCCGTGGTGTTCACCCACCGCGCGGCGCTCGTGTCGGACCTCCTCGGCGACGCCGACCTGTTCGGCGCCCTGCGGGACATCGAGGCCGCCGGCGCGGGCGCGGTGATCTACAGCCCGCCCTCGGCCGACCCGCGCGCCGAGCACACGGTGGGCCTCGACCTCGCCGTCGCCGCCCGCGAGCTCGTCGAGCTCGGGTACCGCCGCGTGACGCTGCTCGACTCGAGGGCGCCCCGGTCCGCCGCGGCGAAGCGCGAGATCGACCTCGAGACCGGCGATCCGCCGGTGTCGGTCGACGCCCACGGCGCGTCGCTCCCGCGGCGCGGGCGCGCGGCCGACGGGCTCGCCGGCGTCCCCGTCCTGCAGCCCTGACAGGCCAGCGCCGCCCGGGCGCGCGCGGGACGGCGAGCGCGCGGGCAGCGCACCTCGGCCGTCCCGAGGAGAGGGCACCCCGGCGCGCCGGACGGCGCGCCGGCGCTCAGGGAGCGGGGGTGAAGGCGACGGTGAGCGTGTAGGGGCCTCCGCCGATCGGCATGTAGGTGTCGACGATGACGAACAGGGGCTCGCCGCGGGTGACATCGATCGCGAGCGTCTCGTCGTCGCCACGGCGTCCATCGTCGGCGCACTCGAGCTCGGAGCCGAAGTCGGCGCAGCTCTCGCGCAGGTAGAAGCCCAGGTCGGCCTCGGCGGACAGCGTCAGCGTGAGCGTGCCGTCGCTCGGCGGCGTGAACCTGTGGATCGCCTCCGGCAGGTCCCATCCGATGCAGGTGCCTTCGAACACCGACGCGCCGGCCGTCGTGCTGCCCATGTTCTCGCCGATGACGAGCTCGGCGGCGTCCTCGCACAGCACGTCGGGCTCGTAGACGCACGTGGCGGAGCATCCATCGCCGCTCGTGGTGTTGCCGTCGTCGCACTCCTCGGTCGAGCCGACGGTCCCGTCGCCGCAGAGGATCGGCGTGAACCTGAGGTTCAGCGTGTAGGGACCGGCCTCCCGCGGCTCATAGGCGTCGACGACGATCGGCACGGCCTGGCCGACTCTCACGTCGATCTCGATCCGCTCCTCGTCGGGCAGACCGTCGTAGGGGGAGTTCTCGTCGGAGCAGCCGATCTCGGAGCGCATGTCCGCGCACGAGCTGCGGGCGTAGACGCTGTGATCGGTCGGCGACTCGAGCTCGATCACGAGCGTGCCGGACTGCCCGGCGGGCGGGGTGAACAGGTGGATCTCTTCCGGTCCGTGCCCCGTGTTGCCGAGGAAGCAGGTCCCTTCCAGGCCGCTCGTGCCTCCCGACGTGTCGCCGTGGATCGTCGTCGAGACGATGGGTGTCGCGCTCGCGCAGGCGGCCTCGGCGATCGGGGCGCAGGTCGCGGCGCAGTCGGTGTCCGCGCAGTCGTAGGACTCGTCCCCGTCGTCGTCCTCGTAGTTCGCGCAGTCCGTCTCGGCGAGCGTGCAGACGCCGGTCAGGGTGTCGCATGCGCCGCGCGAGGGGCACTGGGCGTCCGAGGTGCACCTCGGGACGCAGGCCTGGATGCCGCCCCCGATGTCCTCGCAGGCATAACCGTCGCGGCACGCTGAGGACGCGCTGCAGAGCGCCAGACACGCGCCCTCGCCCTCGGAGAAACCGACACAGACCCCGCCGTCGCACGCTCCGCCCGCCGTTGGCTCGGCCTCGGGAGCACACAGGGTCGAGCAGAGCCCGAGCGGGTATCCATAATCCTCCTCGGAGAGGCAGGACTGCCCGGTGCACTCCGCGTCCGTCGCGCAGGCCTCGTACAGCGTGCTCGCCGCCCCGCCGCCGCCGCCGGTGCCGGTGGGCTCGCCGCCGGTGCCGCCGGTGCCGGTGGGCTCGCCGCCGGTGCCGCCGGTGCCGGTGGGCTCGCCGCCGCTGCCGCCGGTGCCGGCGGGCTCGCCGCCGGTGCCGCCGGTGCCGGCGGCCTCGCCGCCGGTGCCGCCGGTGCCGGCGGGCTCGCCGCCGGTGCCGCCGGTGCCGGTGGGCTCGCCGCCGGTGCCGCCGGTGCCGGTGGGCTCGCCGCCGGTGCCGCCGGTGCCGGCAGGCTCGCCGCCGGTGCCGCCGGTGCCGGCGGGCTCGCCGCCGGTGCCGCCGGTGCCGGCGGGCTCGCCGCCGGTGCCGCCGGTGCCAGTTCCGGTGCTCGTGGCGTCGGCGCCGCCGTCACCGCCATTGCCGCCGGAGCCGCCATTGCCGCCGGCGCCCCCTTGGCCGTCATCGTCTCCGCATCCTGCGGCTGCCGATAGCGCCAGCACGAAAATACCTGCAACGAGTCGTACGTTCATCCATCTGCTCCAACGCAAGAGAGCCGTCATAACGCGGGTGAGCCTCACTCCACGGCGCAGCGTGATGCCATCTTCGGCGCAACCGCTCCGCCTGGAACACCGATCACCTCGATCGACCGAGAAATGAACCGCCAGGGACACCGAGAACGCCAAGCAGGGAACGAGATCTTGGCGTCCTTGGCGCCTTGTCGGTTCGAATTGCTGCTCTTTCGAGCGGTTGCAACCCGTTCGTCGCCCTAGCTGAACGCGTGGTCAGCGAATTTCTTTCACTTAACCGGTTGTGTGAACGTTAACATGAGGGTAAACATCCCGGCAACCCGAAGCGCTTCAACGAGGAGGGCCGATGTCGGTTTCTCGTTCCGGAGGAAATTTATGATCGGAAGAGTCAAGGGCGCAGCGCTGCTCGCCGTGCTTGCCGCAGGGGCCCTGACGCTGGCCGGGTGCGGTCGCAGCGACGATGGCGAGCCCGGCGGTAAGGAGCTGCGGGTCTGGCACTACGAGGCTCCCGACAGCGCCATGGGCGTGGCCTGGAGCGAGGCGATCAAGGAGTTCGAGGCCACCCATCCGGGCGTGAAGGTCAAGCTCGAGGAGAAGGGCTTCGAGCAGATCCAGAAGACCGCGCCCATGATCCTGAACTCCGGCAGCGCCCCCGACGTCATGGAGTACAACAAGGGCAACGCGACCGCCGGGCTCCTGTCCAAGCAGGGCCTGCTCCAGGACCTCACCCCCGAGGCCACGAAGCGCGGCTGGGACAAGCTGATCGGCCCGGGCGTGCAGGTCGTCGCCAAGTACGACGACAAGGGCATCATGGGCGACGGCAAGTGGTACGGCGTGCCCAACTACGCCGAGTACACGCTGGTCTACTACAACAAGGACCTGTTCAAGAAACACGGCGTCGAGGTCCCGACCACGTTCGACGAGCTCACCAAGGCGCTCGACGCGTTCGTCGCCAAGGGCGTCACCCCGCTGGCCAACGCCGGCGCCGAGTACATGGCGCAGCAGTACGTCTACCAGCTCGCGCTGGACAAGGCCGACCAGCCCTGGGTGAACGCGTACCAGCGCTACACCGGCAAGACCGACTTCACCGACCCGGCCTGGACGCACGGGGCGACCACGTTCGCCGACTGGGTGACCAAGGGCTACATCGCCAAGAGGTCGGTCAGCACCAAGGCCGAGGACGCCGGGGTGGGGTTCATGAGCGGCAAGTTCCCGATGATGTTCTCCGGGACGTGGTGGTTCGGGCGCGTGGCCAAGGAGGCCAAATTCGACTGGGATACCTTCGTGTGGCCCGGCGCCAAGCTGACCCTCGGCTCGGGCGGCAACCTGTGGGTCGTCCCGGCGGGCGCGAAGAACAAGCAGCTGGCCTACGACTTCATCGACATCACGCTGAAGAAGAAGATCCAGAACACCCTCGGCAACGCCGGCGGCGTCCCGGTGGCGGCCGACAGCGCGGCCATCACCGAGCCCAGGGCCAAGAAGCTCATCGACGGCTTCAACACCCTCGCCCAGTCGAGCGGCCTCGCGTACTACCCGGACTGGCCGGTCCCGGGCTTCTACGACCAGTGGGTCTCGCATACCCAGAAGCTCATGAACGGCGATCCGCCGCAGTCGGTGCTCGGCGGCATCCAGAAGAGCTACGACAGCGGGCTGCCCCGGTGACGGCGCGCGGCGCGACAGGGCGTGACGGGCTCGCGTACCTGCCCTACCTGATCCCCGGACTGCTGCTGTTCACGGGGATCATCGGGGCGCCGTTCCTGATGAACCTCGGGACCAGCTTCACCGCGTGGACCGGCGTCGGCACCCCGACGTGGGTGGGGCTGGACAACTACCGGGAGCTGGCGACGGACGGCGAGTTCTGGGCGTCGTTCCGACACAATGTGCTGGTCATCGTCGGGATGGCGATCCTCCCGACGATGATCGGGCTCGTGCTGGCGTCCGCCCTGACCGACCTGGTCGACCGGCACTTCGGCCCGCGCGCCGCCAGCGTCCTGCGCGCCTGCATCTACCTGCCGCAGGTCCTGCCGATCGTCATCGCGGGCATCGTCTGGAGCTGGCTGCTCGCCCCCGAGAACGGCGCGGTGAACGACCTCCTGGCCGCGATCGGGCTCGGCGCGCTCGCGCACGACTGGCTCGGCGATCCCGACACCGCGCTGTGGAGCGTCATGGGGGTCATGGTCTGGATCCAGATCGGATTCCCCCTCGTGATCTTCATGTCCGGGCTGCAGCGCGTGGACCCGTCGCTGTACGAGGCGGCCGAGATCGACGGGGCCTCGTGGGCGCAGCGCTTCTGGCACGTCACGATCCCGCAGATCAAGCCCGAGATCTTCGTGGTGCTGCTGTGGACGACGATCGCGGCGCTCAAGGCGTTCCCGCACATCTTCGTGCTCACCAGGGGGGGCCCGGGAGGCGCGACCAACGTGCCGTCCTACTACTCCTACGTCCATTTCTTCGAGAAGACCGACGTCGGCTACGGCTCGGCGATCGCCACCGTGCTGACGCTGATCATCCTCGCGCTCACCATCGCCTTCCTGCGGCTGCAGGGCCGTGAGCTGGGGGAAGAGCCGTGACCGCGACGCTGGCCGAAAGCCCGGTGAGCGCGCCCGCGCGGCGCCGGCCGCGGCGGCGCCGCCGGGGGCCGTCGGCCTACGCGGTGCTGGCGGCGCTGAGCGCGCTGGCCGGGATCATGCTGATCCCGTTCGCCGTGGTGGTCTTCAACGCGCTGAAGACGCCGGAGGAGTACACCGCCCATGGCCCGCTCGCCCCGCCGGAGGGGTTCCATCTCGAGGGGATCAGGGACTTCTGGGAGCGCGTCGGCTTCGGCCATGTCCTGCTCAACAGCCTGCTCATCAGCGGCTCGGTGGCCGTGCTCGCGGTCCTCTTGTCGGTGCTGAACGCCTACGCGCTGGGCATCGGCCGGATCAAGCTCCGGACGTGGGTGCTGGTCCTCTTGCTGATGGCCAACACGCTGCCGCAGGAGTCGCTGGTCTACCCGCTGTACACCCTGGCCAACAGGCTCGGGCTCTACGACACCCGGATCAGCGTCGTCATCGTGTTCACCGTCATCCAGAGCGCGTTCGGCACCTACCTGCTGTCGTCGGTGATGTCGGCGTTCCCCCGGCCGCTCCTGGACGCGGCGCGGATCGACGGCGCGAGCCGGTGGCAGATCCTGTGGCGGGTGGTCGTGCCGGTCGTGTGGCCCACGCTGACCGTGATGCTCGTCTTCTTCTTCATCTGGACCTGGAACGAGTTTTTGATCCCCCTCATCTTTCTCATCTCCAACGACAACCAGACGGTCTCGGTCGCGCTCGGCGTGCTGCAGGGGCAGCGGCTGATGGACGCCACCATGTCCAGCGCCGCCGCGCTGCTCGGCCTGCTGCCGACCGTCGTCTTCTTTCTCATCTTCCAGCGCACGCTGTCGCGCGGGCTCACAGCAGGAGCGATCAAGGAATGAAGTTCAGCGACGGTTACTGGATGATGCGCAAGGGCGTGCACGCGGCTTACCCGGCGGAGGTCCTCGACGTCGACGCCGGGCCGGCGTCGTTCGTCGTGCACGCGCCCGTCCAGCGGATCCGGCACCGCGGCGACCTGCTCAAGGGGCCGGTGGTGACCGTCTCCTGCGCATCCCCGATGCCGGGCGTCATCGGCGTCACCATCACGCACTTCGCGGGCGAGCGGCCGCGCGGCCCGGCGTTCGCGCTGGCCGCCGACCCGACCGGGGAGGTGACGGTGGACGAGGACGCGGCGACGCTGACCTCCGGCGCGCTGTCGGTGCGGGTCGGGCGCCGCGAGGGGTGGAGGCTGGACTTCCTGGCCGGGGGCCGCCGCCTCACCGGCAGCGCGCAGAAGGCGATGGCGATCATCGACACCGACGACGGCCGCCATTACGTGCGCGAGCAGCTCGACCTCGGCGTGGACCACTTCGTGTACGGCCTCGGCGAGCGGTTCGGGCCGCTGGTCAAGAACGGGCAGGCCGTGGACATCTGGAACGCCGACGGCGGCACGTCCAGCGAGCAGGCGTACAAGAACGTGCCGTTCTTCCTCACCAACGCGGGCTACGGCGTGTTCGTCGACCACCCCGGGCGCGTGTCGTTCGAGGTGGCCTCCGAGGCGATGGCGCGGACGCAGTTCAGCGTCGAGGGCCAATCGATGCGCTACTTCCTCATTTACGGGCCGACGCCGAGGGAGATCCTGCGCAAGTACACCGCGCTCACCGGGCGGCCCGCGCGGGTGCCGGCCTGGTCGTACGGGCTGTGGCTGTCCACCTCGTTCACCACCGATTATGACGAGGCGACCGTCACCTCGTTCATCGACGGGATGGCCGCGCGGGACCTGCCGCTCAGCGTGTTCCACTTCGACTGCTTCTGGATGCGCGAGTTCCGGTGGTGCGATTTCGAGTGGGACCCGCGCGTCTTCCCCGACCCGCGCGGGATGCTGCGCCGGCTCAAGGCGCGCGGCCTGCGCATCTGCGTCTGGATCAACCCCTACATCGGGCAGCGCTCGCCGCTGTTCGAGGAGGGCAGGGCGCGCGGCTACCTGCTGCGGCGCCCGAACGGCGACGTGTGGCAATGGGACCTGTGGCAGCCGGGCCTGGCCGTCGTCGACTTCACCAACCCCGAGGCCCGCGCGTGGTACGCCGAAAAGCTCGACGCGCTGCTCGACATGGGCGTCGACTGCTTCAAGACCGACTTCGGCGAGCGCATCCCCACCGACGTCGTCTACCACGACGGGTCCGACCCGGAACGCGCGCACAACTACTACGCTACCCTCTACAACCAGACGGTGTTCGAGCTCCTGCGCGCGCGGCGCGGGGAGGGCGAGGCGGTCGTGTTCGCCCGCTCGGCCACGGCGGGCGGGCAGCAGTTCCCGGTGCACTGGGGCGGCGACTGCGAGTCGACGTTCGAGGCGATGGGGGAGAGCCTGCGGGGCGGCCTGTCGCTCGGCATGTCGGGCTTCGGCTTCTGGAGCCACGACATCGGCGGGTTCGAGGGCACCCCCGACACGGCGCTGTTCAAACGGTGGATCGTGTTCGGGCTGCTGTCGTCGCACAGCCGGCTGCACGGGAGCCGCTCCTACCGGGTGCCATGGCTGTTCGACGAGGAGTCGGTGGAGGTGCTGCGGCGCTTCAGCCGGCTGAAGATGCGGCTGATGCCCTACCTGGCCGGGGCCGCGCGGCAGGCGTACGGCGAGGGCTTGCCGATGATGCGCGCGATGGTCGTCGAGTTCCCGGACGACCCGGCCTGCACGCACCTGGAGCGGCAGTACATGCTGGGCGACGACCTGCTCGTGGCGCCCGTCTTCTCCGCCGACGGGGAGGTCTCCTATTATGTGCCGCGCGGCGTGTGGACGCACTACCTCACGGGGGAGCGCGTCGAGGGCGGCCGCTGGGTGCGCGAGCGCCACGGGTTCGACAGCGTGCCGCTGCTCGTGCGTCCGGGGGCGGTGATCCCCGAGGGCGCGGTGGAGGACCGTCCCGACTACGACCATGCGAATGGGGTGACGCTGCGCGTGTACGAGCCGGCGGACGGCGCCAGCGTCACCACGGCGATCCCGGGCGCGGACGGGGACGCGGTCACGACGTTCACCACGTCCCGGCGCGGCCCGGTGGTGCGGGTGGAGGCCGCGGGCGCCCCGGGGGCCTGGAACGTTCTCCTCGTCAACCGCCGCGTCGTGGCCGTCGAAGGCGGGGAGAGCGCGGAGCACCCGCGGGGAGCGCTGGTCAGGGCGGCCGGCGGCGCGCTGGTCATCACGCTGGAAGAGAAGGGCTGAGCCACGGCACCCGGCCCCAGAGGAAACGACCGATGAAAAGATCTCGCTCAATCGCTGCTTCCGTTCCGTTCGTCATCGCGCTGGCGTTTCACCCCTCGGACGCGAGCGCGGGTGACACGCTGCCGTTCCAGGACCCCGGTCTGCCGATCGAGGTCCGCGTCCACGACCTCCTCGGCCGGCTCACGCTCGACGAGAAGCTCTCGCTCTTGCATCAGTTCCAGCCTGCCATTCCGCGGCTCGGCATCCCGGACTTCAAGGCCGGCACCGAGGCGCTGCATGGAGTGGCCTGGTCGACCGATCGCGACAACGGCGGCGCCGTCGTGACGGCGACCGGCACGGTGTTCCCCCAGGCGATCGGCCTGGCGACGACCTGGAACCCGGAGCTCATCCGGCAGGTCGGCGAGGCTGTCGGGGACGAGGTGCGCGGCTATCACGCGCTCGCCCCTCGCGTCTGGGGTCTGCAGGTATGGGCGCCCGTGGTCAACCTCCTGCGCGACCCGCGGTGGGGGCGCAACGAGGAGGGCTATTCCGAGGACCCGCTCCTCTCCGGTGTGATCGCCACCGCCTACGGGCGCGGCCTCGAGGGGGACGACCCGCTCTACCTGAAGACCGCGCCGGTCATCAAGCACTTCCTCGCCAACAACAACGAGATCCGCCGTGACACCACCTCGTCGAACCTGCGCCCGCGCGTGAAGCACGAGTATGACGAGCTGGCCTTCAAGATGCCCATCGCCGCCGACGCCGTGACCGGCGTCATGACCTCCTACAACCTGGTCAACGGCAGGCCGGCCACCGTCAACCCGGATGTCGGCGACGTCGTGCGGAGCTGGACGCAGAAGACGCTCTACAACGTGTCCGACGCCTGGGCGCCCTCCAACCTGACCAGCTCGCAGCGGTACTTCGCCACGAAGGAGGAGGCCTTCGCGGCGACGCTCCTGGCCGGCGTGGACAGCTTCACCGTCGACAACAACGACAGCGCGCCCACCCTCGAGACCCTCCGCTCGGCGCTCGCGCAAGGGCTCCTCGCCGAGGAGGACATCGACGCCTCCGTCGAGCACGTCCTCTCCGTCCGCCTCCGGCTCGGCGATTTCGATCCGGAGGGGGGGCCCTTCGCGGATATCGGGCCCGACGTCATCGACAGCCCGGCGCACCGCCAGCTGGCCCGCCGGGCCGCCGACGAGGCCATGGTGCTGCTCGAGAACAAGCGTCGCCTCCTGCCGCTCGACCCGTCGGCCACGCGGCGGATCGCGGTCGTCGGGCCGCTCTCGGACACGCTCTACACGGACTGGTACTCCGGGGCGCTCCCGTACCGGGTCACGCCCCTGGACGGCATCCGCGAGCGGCTCGGCGGCGCCACGATCCTCTCCAGCGAGGGCGTGGACCGGATCGTGCTGCGCGACGTCGCGAGCGGCCGTTACGTGACCGCCGGCGCGGATGCAGACGGGGACATCCTCCGCGTCAGCGCCGCCAGCGCGGGGCCCACCGAGGAGTTCGACGTGTTCGACTGGGGGCAGGGCATCGTCACGTTGCGGAGCGCGGCCAACGGCAAGGTGGTCGACCGTTTCAACTTCGGTGCCAACTTCGCGAACCGCGCCGCCCAGCCATACGACTGGTTCGTCCAGCAGCAGTTCGTCCTCGAGCCGCAGGGCGACGGCACGCATGTCATCCGCTACGCCGGATACGAGAAGGCGTTCGACTGGGCCGGCCCCGAGGTCTACCTGACCATCGCCGACGACGGCGCGCTCGCCCTGACCGCGACCGAGGCGGCCGACGCGGCGCGCTTCGAGGTCGACGTGGTCCGGAGCGGCGTCGAGGAAGCCGTGCGCGCGGCGACGGGCGCCGATGCCGCCGTGGTCGTCGTCGGCAGCATGCCGTTCATCAACGGGCGGGAGGATCACGACCGCACGACGATGGATCTGGCCGAGGGGCAATCCGCCCTGGTACGGGCGGTGCTCGCCGCCAACCCGCGCACCATCCTCGTGCTCGAGACGAGCTATCCGATGACCATCCCGTGGGAGAAGTCCCACGTCCCCGCCATCCTGTGGACCAACCACGCGGGCCAGGAGACGGGCCATGCCATCTCCGACGTCCTCTTCGGCGACCACAACCCTGCCGGGCGGCTGACCCAGACCTGGTACCGCTCGGCGGAGGACCTGCCGGACATCCTCGAGTACGACATCATCAAGGCCCGGCGGACGTATCTCTACTACGAAGGTGATCCGCTCTATCCGTTCGGGTACGGGCTGTCGTACGCGACGTTCGGGTACGACAACCTCCAGCTGAGCGCCCGGTCGGTCCAGGCCGGCGACACGATCTCGGTGCGCGTCGACGTCACGAACAGGAGCCTCCGGGCCGGCGACGAGGTCGTTCAGCTCTACAGCCGCCAGCCGTCGTCGCGCGATCCGCAGCCGGTCAAGCAGCTGCGGGCGTTTCGTCGGATCCACCTCGCGCCGGGCGAGAAGCGGACGGTCGAGCTCGATTTCGCCGCCTCCGACCTCGCCCACTGGGACGTGACGCGGGGCCGCTGGGTCCTGGAGCAGGCCGGCGTCGAGCTGATGGTCGGCTCCTCCTCGGTGGACATCCGCCGCCGCACGACCGTGCGCGTGCGCGGCGAGCACATCCCGGCGCGCGACCTCGCCCGCGAGACGCGGGCGATCGACTTCGACGACTACGCCGGCGTCGAGCTGGTCGACGAGAGCATGGAGTGGGGCGATGCCGTGGGCGCCAGCGCGGGCGACTGGCTCCGCTTCTCCGATGTGGAGCTGGGCAGCGGCGCCAGCCACTTCAGCGGCGGGTTCGCCCGCGCCGAGGCGGGCGACGCGCTCGTCGAGATCCGGCTCGACGATCCGGTCCGCGGCAAGCTGGTTGGGACCGCCGTCGTGCCGAGCACGGGCGACGTGTACGCCTACGCCACCGCGAACGCCGAGCTCGACGGCGCCTACGGGCGACGCGACGTCTACCTCGTGTTCCGTGGAGCCGCCCGCCTGTCGACCTTCGCGATCGACTGAGGGGCGGTTCGGCCAGCGCAGGGTCGGGCGCGGCCGTCTCGTCTTCATTCGTTGTCAGACCGCTCCGAGCTCCGGCGTATCTCTGGTGGTAGGTCGCCGTTCCATCACCAGAGGAAGGAGCTCCATGAAGTGCCATCGCGACGTGCTGGTCGTCTTTTGTGCCGCCTTGGGCGCAGCTGCCGCAGGGTCCGTACCTGCGCAGGCCCATGCCTCCGACGAGTTGCTGGCGGGGCCGGCCTCGCAGCCTGCACCGATGCTCGCATGGGAAGAGAATGCCGGCTGCCAGTCCTGTCACGAGGATGACCACGACGGTGATTCCTGGAACGCCCATGGCTGGGGCGCGGTGGAGGAGGGGCGGCTCCCGGTCGGCCAGCACGGGCGCCAAACCCTCGTCGTCCGCCCAGGCCAGTCGATCCAGGACGCCATCGACCAGGCGGACGACGGGGCCAGGATCCTCATCCTGCCAGGCGTGTACCGGGAGACGGCCGACGCGACCAACGGCCTGATCATCAACAAGAGCGGCATCTCGCTCATCGGGCTGAACAGGCCGACGGAGCGCGTCGTCCTCGAGAACGCCGGCAGCCAGCGCAACGGGATCGTCGTCGTGCCCAGCGAGCGCAACGACTGCATGGGCTGCCATGAGAGCATGGCGCCGCCGTTCGCGCTCAAGCCCGGCATCGACAGCGCGATGACCGACAGCGAGCCGGTCCTGTACGACGTCGAGATCCGCGGCATCACCATCCGCGACTTCTCCAACAACGGCCTGTTCACGGAGCGCGTCGACGGCTTCCGGATCGTGGACGTCCACTCGGACAACAACAAGAATTACGGGATCTTTCCCACGCAATCGCGCAACGGGCTCATCGCGCTGAGCAAGGCCACGGGGGCCAACGACAGCGGCATCTGGATCGAGACCTCCGAGAGCGTCCTGGTCACGCACAACCTGGTCGAGAACAACACCAACGGCTTCGAGACGTCCAACAGCGACGATGTCGACCTGACCTACAACGTGGCCAGGAACAACTCCGTGGGGATCTCGGTCCTGCTGTTGCCGGGCATCTTCGACGTCCGGGCGGGCTCCAAGCGCGTCAACGCTCGCGGCAACTACGTATACGACAACAACAGGCCGAACACGGCGCGGCCGGGGAGCATCCTCTCGTCCGTCCATCCCGGGTCGGGCATTCTCTATGTCGGCGTGGACGAATCGGAGATCTCGGGCAACCAGGTCTTCGGCAACGATCTCACGGGCATTGCCATCGCGGACTACTGTGTGCTGGTCAGCGGCGCCCCGGGCCGCGACTGCCAGACGGATCCGTCTGTCACCGTTCCTTACCTGCTGGACCAGGACGCCCGCGACAACCACGTGGTAGGCAACACGGCGATGGACAACGGCCTGAGCCCGGGATCGCCGGCCGAGAACCCTTTCTTCTTCGTCGCGAGCGACCTGACGTTGCTCACCCAGCCGGACACGCACGGCAACTGCTTCGAGGACAACGCGTTCGACACGTTCTTCTCGCTGATCGGGCTGTCCGCTCCGCCCGGGTGCGACTAGCACCAAGCGTCCCGGAGCCCTTCGGAGCGTTCACCCACCACTTCCGCCTGGGCTGCCCGCCGCGCCGCTCAACGCTCCAGCGCCGCGCGCGGCGCGAGCACGCGGCGCGGCGTCCACAGCATGACCACGGCGGCGACCACGCAGTAGACGGCCGCGGAGCCGTGGACCATCAGCGCGTAGGGGATGCTGCAACGACCGCTCGTGCTCGTCACCAGGAAGTCGACGAGCGGCATCACGCTGGAGGCGAGGGTGACGACGCCGAGCGCCGTGCGCATCCGCAGCGCGAGCAGACCCACGAACATGAGGCCGATCCCGAGATCGCGGCCCGCCTTGATGTGGAGAAAGACGGCGTCTCCGGCGTCGAGGAGCGGGAGGCCGAAGCCCTGAGCCGCCGCGATTGGCTGGGCGAAGCCGTTCACCGCGAGGAACAGCATGAACGCGCCGCCCAGCGCGCCGAGGATGAACGACGGCGAGGTGGGCTTCCAGGGCGACGATTGCTCCAAAGGTTCACGTTTCACGATCCGCCTCCTCCGATACGGCATCACCACCCTTGCGGTGCGCGAGCCGCTCGATGCGGGAGAGTGTGGGGATCGTCGCCGCCACGGGCCATCGCTCCGGCTCTCGATGTTTTGTCTGAAGCGCTCACGGCGCGATCGTTCGGGAGAAGGGTGCTACCGTGGCGTTCCATGAACGAGGGCGCGGTGCACGATGTGCTGGGAAGGGTGCTGGAGCTGACGCACCTGCGCGGCCGGGTCTACTGCCACTCGTCGGCGCGGGCGCCGTGGGGGATCTGCTTCGACGCGTCCGCGGACGCGCTCTTCCACCTGGTCACGGCCGGCACGTGCTGGCTCTTCCTCGGCGAGCAGCGGGTCGCGCTCGGGCCGGGCGACGTGGTGCTCCTGCCGCGCGGCAGCGCGCACGCGCTCGCCGATCACGCGCGGAGCCGGCGGATACCGCTCGCGGCGTGGCTCGCGGCGCGCGGGACCGTCGACCACCGCATGCGCCTCGGCGACGGCCAGGGCGCGGAGACGCAGGTGCTCTGCGGGGTGTACGCGTTCGACGTCCCCGGCGCCCGCCACCCGGCGCTGCGCGTGCTGCCCGAGCTGGTCCACATCCCAGCGAAGAAGACGCGCGGAAGGCCCGAGCTCGCCGAGACCATCGCCGGCCTGACGCGCGAGCACGATCGCGCGGATCTCGGCCAATCCCTTGTGGTGTCGCGGCTCCTCGACGTGCTCTTCGTGCAGCTCCTCCGCGCCTGGGTCGACGATCAGCCCGCCGGCGGCGCCGGCTGGCTGGGCGCGCTGCGCGATTCGCTCGTCGCCGCTGCGCTCTCGCGCCTTCACGAGGACCTCGCCGCGCCCTGGGACGTCGCGACGCTGGCGGCGAAGCTCGGGACCTCCCGGCCCACGCTGGCGCGCCGCTTCGTGGCCGAGGTGGGTCTCTCCCCGCTCGCGTACCTGACCCAGGCGCGCATGCACGAGGCCGCGAGGTTGGTGCGCGAGACCGATCGATCGCTCACCGAGATCGCCGAGGCGGTGGGCTACACCTCGGTGTCCGCCTTCAACCGCGCCTTCCACCGCGAGCACGGGACGCCGCCCGGCGCGTTCCGCAAGGCGTGAGCGACGGAACCACCCGAAGGACGCGCGCACGACGGAGGAAGACATGGCGAGAGAACGCACGCAGCGAGCCGCGACCGTCGGCGTCGCCGAGCACGGCAACTCGGCGGTGCTCGTCACCGTCGCGCACGGCGGTGAGCTCCTCGATCGCCGGCGCGTCGACCTCACCGATCCCGGTCTGCCGACGCACCCGCATCACCACGAAGGGTCGTGGGCAGTTGGCCGTTACCTCGACAGCCCGTGGGCGCGGCCGATTTCGCTCGCCGACGCCGTGGCGCTCGTCGAGCGCGTGCGCGCGTCCGCGGTGCGCGGCGCGCGCGAGGGCCTCGAGGCGCTGGCCGCAGCGGTGCCCGCGCGGATCGCGAGCATCGCGATCCGCGCGTGTCCCGCGCTTCCGCCGACGACCGAGGAGCGGATCGCCGACAATCGCGCGCAGACCGTCGCCGATTCCGTCATGTATCGCGAGGCCCTCGCGGCCGCCGCCGAGGCGCGCGGCTGGTCCGTGCATTGGTACGACCGCGAGCGCGTGTTCCTCGAAGCGGCGGCGGCGCTCGGCCTCGAGGATGCCGGCCCTTTCCTGCACGCGATGGGCCGATCGAGCGGACCGCCGTGGCAAGCGAAGCACAAGCTCGCGGCGGCTGCGGCGCTCGCGGCACAAGCCTTCAGCCCGCGGCCAGCCCGCAAGGTCGACCCGAATGCCCCGTGAGCTATCGTCCAGACTTGCAGCGATCGTGGAAGCCCTGCCCTTGAGGCCAGGGCTTCGCGTCCTGGAGATCGGTTGTGGCCCCGGCGTCGCGGCGCGCGCTGTCGCCAGGCGGATCGGCGATGGGCATGTTCTGGCGATCGACCGCTCCGCCAAGGCGATCGCGCAGGCCATGGCGGGGTCGGAGGCTGAGCTGGCCTCTGGCCGGTTGCGCTTTCGCCATGCGGCGATCGAGGAATTCGAGCTGGAGGAGGGGGAGAGGCCCTATGACATTGCGTTCGCGGTTCGGGTCGGCGCGCTCGACGGCCGTCACCCGGAGGCTGGGCGTATCGCCAGGCAGCGGATCCGCAGCGCCTTGCGCGAGGGGGGCCGCCTTTACATCGATGGAGGCGATCCGCTTCTTGAGGTCTCCCTCGACGGTTAGTCTGGAGCGCCCGGGCCCGGCAAGCCGTTCCACGCCGGCAGGTCCCTGATCAAGCGCCGATCACGGCGGCCCTGCCCGACGAGCCGTGTGTCACGTGCCCCACGCCGACCCGAGCCCGCCGACGTCACCCGCCATGCTGGCCGCGCTCGGCTGCCAGGTCCATGATGCTGCCCTGTCGACCACCCCGGCGCACCAAGCTGCCGGGCGCGCTCGTGCGGTGATGCGCGCCGCCGGATGGCCGCATCGGTGCTCGGCGAGGCGCCGGCGCCAAGGGGGGCTTGGCTTCGAAGGCCCTTTATGCGAACCTTCGACAAGGATGTTCTCTGGAGCTGCCGATGACTCTGGCCGATGCTGAGACCGGCCGGCGTCGGACGAATCGCGCTGGGTGGACCGCGGCGTATGGCCCGTCACCAGCGCGGGGAGGAAACCTTGAAGGCCAGCGAGCTCGATCTTAGCAAAGTCCTGGAATTTCAGCCTGCGTTGGGCAAGATCCTCCTCGGCAATGACCGGATGTTGCTCTTCCGGCAGGACGCCTTCGCCTCGCTGCGTAAGCTGCTTTACGAGCAGCTCGGCGAGACGATGGCCCGTGCGATGCTCATGCAGTTTGGTCACCGGTGCGGGGCGGGAGATCACGAGTCAATATCGTCTCAATATCCCTGGGATACGGAGCTCGACGAGCTGGCGGCCGGGCCCATGATGCACAACTGGGAGGGCATCGTCAGCGTCGAGGTGTCGACGATCGATTTCGACAGGCAGACCGGCCGGTTTCACCTGATGGCTCGCTGGCGTAACTCCTACGAGGCCGACGTGCACGTCCGGACGTTCGGGCCGTCGTCGAGCCCGGTGTGCCACTCGCTCACGGGCTATGCCAGCGGCTGGTGCTCGTCCTTCCTCGGCGCGCCGGCGCTCGCGATCGAGCACGCGTGCGCCGGGATGGGGGCGCCCGAGTGTCGGGTCGAGATCCGGACCCCGGACGCGTGGGGCCCCGAGGCAGACCCGTGGAAGCAGTCGCTGGCCGCCACCAACTACTCCATCGCGCGCGAGCTCGAGGACAAGCTCATGACGATCGAGCGCCAGCGGGCAGCCATCTCCGCGCTCTCCACGCCGATCATCAAGGTGTGGGACGGCGTCCTCGCGCTGCCGCTCATCGGCGTGATGGACTCGGCGCGGGCGGCGCAGGTCACCGAGGCCCTCCTCGAGGCCGTCGTCCAGAGCGGATCGCGCTACATCCTCCTCGACCTCACCGGAATCGATGTCGTCGATACCACGACGGCAAACCACTTCGTGAAGATCATCCGAGCCGTCGCGCTGCTCGGGGCCAAGCTCATCGTCACCGGCATCGCGCCCCCGGTGGCGAAGACCGTGGTGGGCATGGGCGTGGACCTCGACCGCGTGCAGACGCTGGCAACGCTGGAGGACGGGCTGAAGGCGTGCATCCTGCAGATGAGCTGACCGTACGACACCGCGGGTTCCAGAGCAGCCAGCGCAGGGTCGCGTGGATGTACGAAGCGTGCGGGGCTGCTCGGCGTCGTGAGGGCAGGCCTCGGCGCAGGGTCTACGGAAACTCGCGCACCTTGACCGCGCGTGTCGTGCCCGGGTAGGCGTCGTTGTAGTGCTCCACCCCATAAAGCAGGATCTCGCCGTCGGGATCCACATAGGTCCCGGCCCCTGCATCGAAGGCGCAGTAGCGCTTGTTGCCCGTGGCCGCGCTGCTGCAGGACATGTGTCGGCTGGCCACCTCGGTGAAGCTGGGCACGAAGCTCGTGCCGAGGTCCACACGCCACAGGTCGACCCAGTCCTCGTCATACCATTTGTTCCTGTGCGTGCCCGCGACGAAGAGCTGCCCGTCGCACTGGGTCACGAGCTGCAGGCCCTGGTATTCCGCGCCGCCGAAGGGCGTCGAGGCGCTCGCCTGCGACACCCAGGTGGAGCTCGAGCTGCCGAAATAGGGCATCGCCGCCTCCGAGGACACGAACACCTCGACGTCGTCCGAGTTGTGGCCAAAGACGAGCGCGAGGTAGCGGCCTGAGGAGAGCAGCGTGAGGCTCGCCGCTCCCGCGTTGACCGTCTGGCCGCGCGCTCGCAAGACCAGCGGGCTCCACTGGGGGTTCGAGGGGTTCGACATCCTGGCGATGCGAAAGCCCGCCGTCGCCTGGTCGTCGCTCTTCTCGAACGGCACGATGACGTAATCGCCGCTCACCTGGAGGCCGCCCGAGTGATCGTACGGCATCCCCGAGTCGTCGGGCTGGTAGCGCACGATCGCGTCGCTGCAGGACGGGAGCCGGGAGGGAGACGCGTTCCGGCCCAAGAGCCACGGGTTGTTGCTCAGCGAGCCGAGGCGCACGACCTCGAAGCCCGGGCGCGCGCCCCCCTGGACCGAGGTCGTCACCAGGAGATAGTTGTAGTCACGCGCGAGCCGCTGGATGCCCTGGTGGTGAATGAGCCCGGCGCCCGTCGTGGGGGCGACCGCGCTGCAGGCGTCGCTGCCGCTGCGGTAGGCCATGACATAGTTCGGGTCGTAGAGCGCGTTGATGCTGCTGGCGGCGTCGTTCACGCAGCGGTTCGTGTAGGGGTTCGCGTGGTCGGTGTGGGCCCAGCCCCAATGGGAGCTCAGCCCCTCGGAGGCCACGCCAATGTCGTCGAGCGCTGGCTCGGCTGTGCTCTCCTCCGTCCCACAGGCGACGAGAGACAGTACGCCGGCTGCCGCTGCAGCGAGCTTCCAGATCCTGGAGTGGAGACTGCGTTCATCAATCTTCATGGAGTCCTCGGCGAGAGAGATGTACCGGGCATGAAAGCAAGTCGGTTGACGTTCACGCGGTTCGTACGTGTTGCAGCGCTCATGCCAGGATGGCCGCGCGCGGCGTCTGCCAGCGATTTCTGCGAGGCGTCGAGCCCGATCACCCCCGGCGAGCCGGCCGGCGGCGCGCCACCGCCGAGCTCCAGCGCTCCTCGGCTTCGCGCGACGAGCCACCCCTGCGCGGGTTGAGCAACAACGGCGCAACGCGCGCGCGACCCTCCGCCGGCCATCGCAGCTCGGCCGAATGCGTGGCGCGCGGCCGTTCCCGACGGGCCCAGCTACGGATAGCTGACCGTGATCTCGGCGAGGAACGTCCTGCCGTTCTGCCGGCTCGTGGACGAGAGGTAGGTCTCCGCGGCCGGGTAGTCGTACCGCGTGTCCATCGCGTTGTAGAGGCCGAGCACGTAGCGCGTGTGAAAGCGCTGGAGCTCGCCGGACACCGTGAGATCCGCGACGATGGCGCCCCGGGTCTCGCCGCCCGCGCTGCGGGAGATCCGCCGGGGCGCCTCCAGGTTGATCCGCAGCGCGGCGGCGGCGAGCCGCGCCACCACCGGGACGACGCCGCGGAACGACGCGAGGTGCTCCGGGGCGTTGATGAGCCGCCCTCCGCCCCCTTGCTGGGCGCGCTGGTAGCCGTACATCGCCGCGAGCATCCAGCCTTGCCGCCACTCGCGGCGGAGCTCGACGTCGCCCCCCACGAGGAACGCGCCTCGCTTGCTGTTCGCGTAGCGCTGCAGCCCGTCGTGCTCCTCGAGGGAGATCCGGTCCGACAGCAGGCTCGCGTGAACGGCGCCGAGCGCGATCCAGGCGTCGCCGATGCGCTGCGTGTACTCGACCTCGGCGGAATGGAGGGACTCCGGCTCGAGCTTGAGGCCCGCCGTGGGGTCGACGGCGGGCACCTGCGTCTCACCGTCCTCGTAGTACTGCTCGGAGACGCTCGGCGCGCGGAAGGCGCTCCCGCCCATGATCTTCAGCACGCCCCCGGGCCCGGGCCGGAAGATGACCGCGGCGCGCGGGACGAAGATGGGCCCGAACGTGCTGTAGACGTCCAGGCGCGCGCCCGCCGAGAAGCGCACCCAGGGCGCGGGCGAGCCGTCGAGGATGAGGTACCCGGCGCCGAAGCCGAACGGCTCGCGCTTCGTGCGGACGCGCCCGTCCGCGAAGACGCCGCGCAGCGTCGCCTCGGGGTGCCCCTGCACCTCGCCGCCCCCGGTGACCCGGAGCCCGGGGAGCGGCGTCCACGCCGCCCGGAGCTCGGCGCCCAGCCAGGTGCCGTGCTGCTGCTCGAAGATCGTCGCCTCGTCGAACCGGTACACCCCGCGCCAGACGAAGCGGTTCACGTGGCCGCGCGCCATGAACTGCAGGTCGGGCGCGGGCCGCGGCTCGTAGCGCACCTCGGCCATCATGTGCGCGTCGTCGTAGGTCGTCCCCAGGTCGTTGAGCCGCGTGCCCACGTAGCCGGTCGGGATGCGCTGCTCGCGCGTGTGGTACATCCACTGCGCCGTGAACGGCCCGTACCAGGCGCGCCCGGAGGTGCCGCCGGCCCGGAACGTCTCGGCGCGCTCGGCGATCGGCACGGGCGGGCCGCCCCGGGGGTCCCGCAGGGCGACCGGCACGTCGAACCCGTCGGAGCGGGCGCCGGTGACGCTCGCCCGCACGCCCGCGTCCGGGCCAGCGTTGACGTGGAACCCGGCGCGCGCGTGGGCCACGCCGTCGTAGTAGGTGCCGGCCGCCACGTGCGCGCCCGTGGGCTCGTCGCGGCCGCGCGGCACGAGGTTGACGATGCCGGAGAGGGCCCCCGTGCCGTAGAGCAGCGAGCCCGGGCCGCGGACGACCTCGATGTGGTCCACGTCGTGGAGGTCGTCGCGCGCGTCCGAGCCCACGAACGAGGCGTTGAGGACGTTGTCGTTCGTCGAGTGCCCGTCGGAGAGGACGAGGAGCCGGTTGCCGTAGTCGAGCGGCTCGCCGAGCCCGCGGATCCCGGCCGAGTAGACAACGTGGTCGTTCGAGAGGTAGACGCCGCGCGTGCCGCGCAGCGCCTCGGCGATGGTCGGGTACCCGAAGGCGCGCAGCTCCTGCTGCTCGATGACGCTGATGGAGGCGGGCGCGTCCTCGACCCGCTCGAGGACGCGCGAGGCCGACGACACCTCGCGGATCGGCTCCAGCGCGAGGTCGCGCAGCGCCGCCTGCTGGCCGGCGGCGACCTCGATCGTCCGCTCGACGGGCGCGAAGCCGCGCAGGCTGACGCGCACCCGGCGCCGGCCCACGGGGACGCCCTGGATCACGGAGGGCGTGAAGCCCATCGGCCGGCCGTCGATCTCGACGAGGGCGTCGGGCTCGCTGGCGCGCACGAGGATCGAGCCCGTGAGCGGGCTGAGCGTCGCCGTGATCGGCACGGTCTCGTGCGCGGCGACGGTCAGCGGCTGCGGCGCCGCCTGGTAGCCGGCGCGCGAGAAATAGAGCACGTGGCGGCCCGGCGGCAGGTCGAGGTCGCAGGGCGCGGCGCAGGCGGGCGGCGCGCCCTCGCTGTCGACGTGGACCGTGGCCTCGCTCGCGCCGCGCACGTCCACCCGGACCGTGCCCACGATGCGGCGGAGCACGATGAGCACCTCCTTGGTCTGCCCGAGCTTCACCGCGGCGTCCTCGACCGCCACGGGCTCGTAGCCCGCGAGCTCGACGAGGATCCGGTAGCGGCCCTCGGCCAGGGCGAGCCGGCGCGGCGCCGTGCCGCGGGCGCCGAGGTCCTTGCGATCGACGTAGATCGTGGCGCCCGGCGGCGACGTGACGATCTGCAGCACGGCGACGCGCGGCGCGATCCGCTCGAGCGCGGCCTGCGCCTCGGCGACGATCTCCGGGTCGGTCTCGCCCTCGAGCGCGTCGTCGTAGTACCGGTGCGCGTCCGCGAAGCGGCCCAGCTCCTCGTAGGTGAGCGCGATGTTGAAGACGACGTTCCGGTTCGGCACGAGCCGGTTGGACGCGAGGAAATGCTCGAGGGCCGCGCGGTACTGCCCCTTCTTGTAGCTGTCGCGGCCGAGCTCGAAGTGGAGGTCGGCCTCGTCGGCCTGTCCCTCGCCGTCGGCGCGGGCGGCGGGGGCGTGGAGCAGCGCGCCCGCGAGGAGGGGCAGCGCCGCGAGATAAGACCGGCGAGCGCGCCGCCGAGAGCGCGCGCGCGTGCTCGAGGGCGCGCTCGGCATGCCGCTAGCGGTGCTCGCGCAGGCGCACCGCCCTCGTCGCCGGCGCGTCGCCGCCGGCCGCCGGCTCGCCGCCGGCCGCCGGCTCGCCGCCGGCCGTGGGCGCCGCCGGCTCGCCGCCGGCCGCCGGCGCCGCCGGCGCCGCGAGCACGGCGCGCGGGCGCGCGGGCCGCGCCGAGCTCGACGGGGCGAGCGCGGCGCCGGCCGCAGCGAAGCCGCTCGCCGCGGCGGCCACGGCCGCCGCAGGGGGCGCGAGGATCGCGGACGGCGGGAGGGGCGAGGCCTCGGGCGCCTCGTCCGCCGCGGGCATCGCCGCCGGCGTGTCCTGCCCCGGCGCGCCCCGCGAGGCCGCCTCGCCGGCGGGCGGCGCGCCCGCGACCTGCGCCGCCCCGCGCCCCAGCCACGCGAGCGCCGCCGCGCCCCCGAGGAGCACGGCGAGCGCCGCCGCCGCGGGCAAGGCCGCGCCGCGCCGGCCGCGGCGCGCGCGGGCGTCCCCTGCGGGATCGCGCTCGTGCCGCTCGGACGCCGCCGCCGTCGGCGCCAGCGGCCCGCCGGGGTGCGTCGCCATCGCGGCCGACGCGGCGCCGGGGAGGGCGTAGGGGGGCGGCACGGACGCCGCGGGCGACGGGCCCGCCGCAGGCGGCACGGACGCCGCGGGCGACGGGCCCGCCGCAGGCGGCACGGACGCCGCGATCGTCACCGCGGGCGACGGGCCCGCCGCGGGCGGCACGGACGCCGCGATCGCCGACGCGCGCGGCGGGTCGACCGCGGACGGCTGCGTGGGCGGCGCCGACCCCTGCGCCCGCTCGGCCACGACGCACCACGACCCCGGCGCAGCGCCGCGCGACCCGGTCAGGGTCGGGGCATCCTCATCGACCACCCTCGGGCGGTCCGGCGCCGGCGGCGCGTCCACGGTCTCGTTCCCCATGGCCCTGCGCAGGATGCGCGCCGCCGTCAGCCGCGCGCGCTCCGACCCCAGCGGCTCCAGCAGCGACACCAGCTCGGCGACCGTCTGCGGGCGGCGCGCTGGGTTCTTCTCCAGGCACATCAGGAGGATGTACTCGAGCTCGACCGGGATCTCGGGCCGATACGCGCGCGGCGGCACGGGCGGGTCCGTGACGATGCTGACGAACAGCGCCGAGACGGCCTCGTTCTCGAACGGCAGACGCCCGGTGAGGAGCTGATAGAGCGTCATGCCGAGCGCCCAGATGTCGCTGCGGGCGTCCACGGTCCGGGTGTTGCGGATGTGCTCCGGCGACATGTAGCGGGGAGAGCCGAGCACCACGGAGGAGGCGGTCAGCTTGGCGTTCAGGCCGAGCGCGCCGGCCTCCGACGCCTTCGAGATGCCGAAATCGAGCACCTTGATCAGGGTCGAGCCGTCCGCGCGGCTCGCCAGGAACAGGTTGCCCGGCTTGAGGTCGCGGTGGACGATCCCGAGCGCGTGCGCCTCGGCGAGGGCGTCGCAGGCCTCGATCACGTAGCTCACCGCCTGCTCGACCGGCAGCGGGCCCCGCGTCTCGACGAGCGCCTCCAGATCGATGCCATTCAGGTGCTCCATCACGAAGTAGGGCAGCTCCTCGTCGGTCTGCCCCACATCGATGACGCGCGCGATGTGCTCGCTGGCGAGGGCGGCCGCGGCCTGCGCCTCGCGGAAGAAGCGCTCGAGCGCGCCCGGCGTCGCGCGCCCCTCGGGGAGCAGGAACTTCAGCGCGACGCGGTGGCGGAGCGAGACATGGTGCGCCGAGACGACGAGCCCCATGCCGCCGCGCCCGAGCACCCGCTCCACGCGGTACTTGCCGCCGATGATGTCCCCGACCCGGGGAATCCTCCGCGACGGAGCCGGTTCCACCGCTTCCCAGCCTGCTTGGGCCATCGACCGATGAGTATACACCAGCACCCCCGGGGCCCCGGCAGAATCCTCGCCCTCGACGCCACCCGCGCCGGCCGCGCGGGCGCCGTGTGCGACACGCCCGCTTCCAGCCCCACCTGCGGTGTGCGACGCGACGCGCGGGGGCCGCCGCGCTGCGCGCTGGCTGGAGCGCGGGCGCGGCGAGCGCGGGCGCGGCGAGCGCGGCGAGCGCGGCGTCGTCCGCGCCGACAACGGCGCGGCGCGCAGGCGCCGGCGGACGTCCGCGCCTCGCTTCCGTCGGCCGGTATTCCGCCGATCGCGCGTCGACTCGCGATCTCGACCTCGACGAACGCGCGCGCCTCGTCGGCGACGATCCAGATCTCGTCCTGTCCGGGCGGTCAGGCGCGCCGGCTGGCTTCTCCTGGAGGATGGGCGGCGCGCGTTGCTATGCTGTCGGCCGTTCACCCCACGAGTCACCCCACGAGGTCTCATCGTGCATGAATTCACCGTGACAGGCCCGCTCGTCGGCGGGGCGCTCATCGGCCTCAGCGCGTCGCTCCTCCTCTTGTTCAACGGGAGGGTCGCCGGCATCAGCGGCATCTTCGGAGGGCTCCTCTTCCGCGAGCGGGGCGACACCGCCTGGCGCGCGGCGTTCGTCGTGGGCCTCCTCCTCGGCGGCATCGCGCTCGCCGCCGCGCATCCCGCGGCCTTTCCGCCGGCGGGCGACGGCCGCTCGCTCGGCCTCCTGGTGGCCGCGGGGCTGCTCGTCGGCCTCGGCGCGCGGCTCGGCAACGGGTGCACGAGCGGCCATGGCGTTTGCGGCCTCAGCCGCCTGTCGCTCCGCTCTCTCGTCGCCACCATGACGTTCATGGCGACCGCGGCCGTCACCGTTTACGTCAGCCTGCATGGGCTCGGAGCGGGGCGATGAAGCAGATCGCGCTCGCGCTGCTCGCCGGCGCGCTGTTCGCCGTGGGGCTCGGCGTCTCCGGCATGACCCAGCCGTCCAAGGTCGTCGGCTTCCTCGACGTCGCCGGCCGCTGGGACCCGAGCCTCGCGTTCGTGATGGCGGGCGCGATCTCGGTGCACTTCCTCGCCTATCGCCTCCTTCGCCGGCAGCAGCGCGCCGCCTCCGAGGGCGCCCCGCGCTTTCCCCTCCTGGCCGATCGCCTGTCCCTGCCGACCCGCACCGGGGTCGACGCGCGCCTGCTCGGCGGCGCCGCGATCTTCGGCGTCGGCTGGGGGCTGGCCGGCTATTGCCCCGGGCCGGCGCTCGTCTCGCTCGCGACCGGCTCCGGCGCCGTCCTCGCCTTTGTCGCGGCAATGGCGGCCGGCATGGCGATCGAGCATTTCGCCGCCGCGTCGAGGAGCGCGCCGGCGGACACGGGGACGGCGGGTCGAACAGCGCGCGACCCGTGACCCGTCGCGCCCGAGGCCCGACGGCTGACCCGCCGCATCGCGGCCCGCGCGCCGGGCGGCGAGGGCGCTGCGCAGCGCCGCGCTGCGCAGCGTCCACCACGAGCCGGGCGGCGATCACGGCACGATCTCGACGTGACGGTGGTGCGCGCTCCAGGCAATTGCCTTGCGGCGAACGCCCCCGCGATGTAATGCTCCTCTCCCAATGCTCGATGCTGGCCGCGGTCCGCCGCGGGCTGGTGGACGAGCATCATCGGGCTTTACCAACGCTGGGAGCGCGAGCCATGAAGCTTTCATTCGGCCCCTTTCTGGGGGCGACGGTTTCCCTTTGTCTGTTATCCGCCTGCGCCGAGCACGTCGACTCGACCGAGCTCGATTCCGCCGAGGCCGCCGCCGAGACCGACGCCGAGGCGGCCCTCGAGGCGGCGAGCGACGAGCAGCCCTTCGAGGTCTGGGCCGTCGACCAGTCCGACACGAGCGGGCTGACGTACGGCGGCACGCTCTACATTTACGATGGCCAGGCGCTGTCGACCGGCCGCGGGGTCACGCCGGCCGTCGCGGAGGTCATCGACCTCGGGGGCGACACCGCGTCGCTGTGCTTCGACCAGACCGGCGCCAATCCGGTCCGGCCGCACATGCTCTTCTTCAACGCCACGCGCACCCACGCGGTGCTGTCCTTCGTGGCGAGCGGCCACGTCGTGATCTTCGACGCCGCGACCCGCGCGCCGGTCGCGTGCCTGCGCGCGTCGCAGGGCGCGGACGGGGCGCGGCAGGCGCACGCCGCGGTGCCGGCGCCGGACGACTCGTACATCCTGGTGGCCAACCAGAACGGCAAGCTGCTCGAACGCATCTCGACCGATTACGCGACGGGCACCTTCGCGTGGGACGCCGCCGCGAAGCTCAACCTGGCCACGTGCGTCGCGCCGAGCGGCGATCCCTGCCAGTTCCCGGGCATCCGGCCCGACAACGCGCCCATTTGCCCCATCATCGACCAGGCGGGCGCCTACGGCTTCATCACGCTGCGCGGAGGGGGCCTGTTCGTCGTCGACCCTGCGGCGACGCCAATCCAGATCGTGGGCGAGTACGACGTGGGCGCCGTGCACGGGAACGGGTGCGGCGGCGTCGAGGCCGGCGGCGCGATGTTCATCAACTCCGGCGGGGGAACGGCGGCGAACCTCGATCAGTTCGACGTGTACCGATTCCCGCTCACCGGTTATGCGCCGACGAACCCGGTCAACACCCCGCCACCCCAGGTGGTGTTCACCGACGGCTCCGCGGACCGCGACGCCCACGGCATGCTGCTGACGAAGCGCGGCCGCACCATCTGGGTGCTGGACCGGATCCAGGGCGTGGCCGAGGTCTTCAACGTCAACACGAACGCGCACGTGGCCACCGTCGACCTGAAGGGCCCGCTGTCGAGCGATCCTGCGCCGGACCTCATGGATCTCTCGCCCTCGGGCAACCGCATCTTCGTGACCCTGCGCGGCCCGACGCCGCTGAGCGGCGATCCGCACGCGTCGGTGGGCAGCACGCCCGGGGTCGGCGTCGTCCAGGTCACCCGCGGTGGGAAGCGCGGCAAGCTCAAGCGCATCACGCCGATCACCAACATCGACGCTGGCGGCGTGCAGCGGGCCGACCCGCACGCGATCCGGGTGCGCCTGCTCTGAGCGCGCCGCGGCGGGGGAGGCGAGGGGACGCTCGCGCCGGTCGAGGCGTCCCCGGCAGCGCGGCGCGGCCACAGCGGGCCGCACGATCGAGGTGCGCGTCCCAGGCCTCCTCGTGGAGATTCAGGAGGTAGGGGCCTTCGATGCCCGCGGGTTCGGCCCCCTCGGGCTCGGCCTCTTCGATTCGATCCACCCTATCTCGCCTCCCTCACCGGCTCTCCACGCGCCCGATGCGCATCGATCGTGGATGCGTTGGTTTGCCCGAAGGACATCGAGCGCAGGACGTCGGCTCGCTTCCGGAGCCTCGCCGCTCGCCAGCGCCCGCGGGCTCCGCCGAGATCGCCCGCGCGCGGCGGTCGCGCGCCGAAGCGTCCCCGAGGCCTCCGGCGACGTGCGAGCGAGCGGCGGTGACGAGCGCGCCCAGCGCGGGGGCGGGCGGCGACTTGACTTTCGGATCGCGTTTGGATCTCCTGGCCCGCTATGGGAAGCATGGTCGAGGCCGCGGTGAAGACCTACATCGACGCGGCGAGCGAGCGGGACCCAGAGAAGCGGGCAGCGATGCTCGAGGCGTGCTTTGCGGCTGACGGGCGCGTCGTCTCACGCAGCCGCGAGATCCGAGGGCGCGCAGCGGTCGCCGAAGAAATCGCGAAGCTGCTCGCGGATCCGCTGCTGGTGCGAATCCGCATGCTCAGCGTCATCGACTCGGGGAACACCACGTTTCGATTCCGTTCGGTCGTCGAACGTAGTAATGGCGAGAATCTCGAGTTCTTCGATGCTGGGGAGGTCGACGCTACGGGCCGCATCTCGCTCCTGCTCACGTTCGCCGGCCCTCTGCGTGAAGCTGCTGACGCGTGACGGCGGGTCGGTAGGGACGCTGCCGGCAGCTCATGTCACGACGGTCCCCACGCCGCGTCGATCGTAGCCGTACTCGCGATCGTTCATCCCATCGAGGGCTGCCGGCAGCCCCATGCGCGATGATGTAACCCGGGCGGCCGCTACGCGGAGATTGACTTTCGAATCGCGTTTGGATCTCCTGGGCTCATGGGCCGCATCCAGGTAAACCGAGTGGCGTTGATGGGCGCCGCGGCGACCGCGCTGATGCACCTGCCATTCTTGCGCGGGTATGGCTACTTTCGCGATGAGCTCTATTATCTGGCCTGCGCTCGGGAGCTCGACTTCGGCTACGTCGACCATCCGCCGCTCTCGATTGCGCTCTTGTGGCTCGTGAGCCGCACGCTGGGCGAATCGGTGGTCGCCCTGCGATGGGTGCCCGCGCTGGCGCATGCGCTCACGGTCGCGATCGCGGCGTGCACGGCGCGCACGTTGGGGGGCGGGCGCGCGGCGCAGGTGCTCGCCATGCTGACGACCGCGCTCGCGCCCGTGTACCTCGGGCTCAGCTCGTTTTACTCCATGAACGCGCTGGATCTGGCGCTCTGGGGCGCCAGCGCGTGGTTCTTCGTGCGCGTGCTTCAAGAGAGCGACTCCAAGACCTGGGTGGCGCTCGGGGCGACGCTCGGGCTCGCGCTGCTGAACAAGCTCGGCGCGCTCTGGTTGATGGCGGGCATGGGCGTCGGTCTCCTGTTGACGCGCAGAGATCTGCTGCGGACACGCGCGCCTTGGCTAACCCTGCTGGGCGCGCTGGCGTGCGGCGTGCCGTACCTGCTCTGGCAAATGAAGCACGGCTGGCCCACGGCCGCGTTCTTGCGAGGGGCCACCCAGTCGAAGATGGCGGAGGTGTCGTGGGCCGGCTTCCTGTTCGGGCAAATCGAGATGATGCACCCGCTGTTTGCGCCGATCTGGCTGGCCGGGCTCGGCTATCTCGGGATTGCTTCACGCGGTCGGCTGCGCCCGGTGTCCATCGCGTATCTGGCGATCTTCGCGCTGCTCGCCCTGAGCGGGAAGGGCCGCGCGAGCTACCTGGCTCCGTACTACACGGTGTTGCTCGCGGCGGGCTCGGTCGTGGCCGACGGCCTCCGTCGGCGCTGGGTGAAGCCGCTGGTCATCGTCGCGGTCGCGCTCGGCGGGGCCGCGACGGCGCCTCTGGCGTTGCCGATCTTGCCGGTGCATCGCTATTTGGCGTACGCGAGAGCTCTCGGCGTCGCTCCGGCCACCGAAGAGAAGAAACACGTGGGAGCGCTCCCGCAGCTGTACGCGGACATGCACGGCTGGGACGCGGTGGTCGCCGCGGTCGCCCGAGCTTACGCCACGCTCGAGCCCGAAGAACGCGCGCAGGCCGGCATCTTCACGGCCAACTACGGCGAGGCCGGCGCCGTCGACCTCCTGGGGCCGAGCCGCGGATTGCCGCGGGCCATCAGCGGTCACAACAATTATGGGCTTTGGGGGCCGCGCGGTGTGAGCGGAAATGTGCTGTTGGTCGTCGTCTCTCCGCGTGATCGAGGGCGGCTCGATGCGCTCTTCGAGGAGGTCACGCCGGTCGCTCCATTGAGCTGCGGATTGTGCATGCCTTATGAGGCCGAGTCCTGGGTGTTCCGCTGCCGGAGACCCCGCGTGTCCCTGGCGGCTGCTTGGCCGAGCCTGATCCACTACGATTGAGCGGCGCGATACCTCCGGCTGTTCGTCCGCCGCGCCCCTCCAGGCGCCCCCGATCCCCCGGGAAGGCGGCGACTGCCGCCGGCGTCGGACGGATCTACCCTATGGCGCTGGACAGCATTTGGGCCTTGCGGCGCAGAGCCGATCCGTGAGACGTTCCGTGAGGGAGGTCACGAGAGGCGACGAGCTCGATAGACCTGGTCCGGCGGCTTCGGCTGACCAATCGACGGATAGTTGGGCAGATTCACGTATTCTCGGTGCCTTCTGTGTCGCGATAGCTGATCGGTGTTTGTGCGTAGTACTCGATGGATCCATAGCTGATGGACAAGCAAGTCGATGTCGTGGTTGTAGGCGCCGGCCCGGTCGGGCTCCTGCTCGCGATCGAGCTCAAGCTGGGCGGCGCCGGTGTGATGGTGCTCGAGCGGCTCACCGCGCCAAGCGTCGCCCTGAAGGGGACTGCCATCGGACCGCTCGGCGTGGAGGCGCTCCAGCGCCGGAGCATGGGCCCAGCGCTCGCCGAGGCGGAAGATCGTCACTTCGCGGCCATGGGACCGGTGGGCGTGGCGAGGCGGGCGCAGGCACACAGGTCCAGGGGGCATTTCGCCCTTCTCCCTCTCCGATCAGAGGCAGTGGGCGAGCCCGAACGGCGCATGCTCTGGGTGAACCAGCAGGGCGTGGAGGCGATCCTGGGCGCGCGGGCGGCCGCGCTCGACATCGAGGTACGGCGCGGGTGCGAGGTCACGGGCTTGGACCAGCATGACGATGGCGTCGCGCTCCACTGGGCTTCCCCGGACGGGCCGGAGCATGCGCGCTGCGCCTGGCTGGTCGGATGTGACGGAGGGCGCAGCTCGATCCGCAAGATGGCCGGTTTTGCCTTCCCCGGTACGCCGCCGAGCCAATTCATGTACCAGGCCGTGCTCGACCTCGACCACCCCGAGCGCCTGCCGCGCGGGTCGACCCGCACGCCGGAGGGCGTCGTCATGAACGGACCTCGGCCTCGCTGGATTGCGATGCACGACTACAGCGGTCCGCCGGCTGATCGCAATGCGCCCGTCACGCGCGAGGAGATCGAAGGCGTGCTGCGCCGAATCAGCGGCGCGGATGTCCGCGTGACGGCGATGGAGCAGGCGAATCGCTTCACGGACAGCGCACGTCTGGTCGACGCGTACCGCCGGGATCGCGTCCTGCTCGCGGGTGATGCGGCGCACATCCATTCGCCTTTGGGCGGCCAGGGGCTGAGCCTTGGGCTGGTCGACGCGGCCAACCTCGGCTGGAAGCTCGCCGCCGTCGTTCGCGGCGACAAGCCGGACAGCCTGCTCGGCAGCTACACGTCCGAGCGGCGGCCCGTGGCCGAGGCCGTGCTGGCCAACACGCTCGCCCAGGTCGCGCTCACGCGGCCCGACCCGCAGTCGAGCGCAATGCGGCAGATCTTCGCGAAGCTGATGGAGATCGACGCCGTGAATGACCATCTCGACGGACTGACGAGCGGTCTGGCCACGCGCTACGACCTCGGCGCCGAGCGAGACCTGGTCGGACGCCTCGCCGGCGATCGCCCGGTCGGCCGCGCCGACGCTCGAACATCGCTGTTCGCGGAGATGGCGGAAGGCGAGGGCATATTGCTCGACGCGTCTCCTGACGGGCACGCGGCCGCTCTCGCCGCCGGGTTCACGCGGGTGCGCTGCTTACCGGCCGACGCAGGCCCGTCGATGCTGATCCGCCCCGACGGGTGCATTGCCTGGGCCGGCGACGCGGGAGACGTCGAGGGGTTGGTGGACGCGCTTGAGCGCTGGTTCGCGTCCGCCGCTCCCCGGCCAGGCGGCTTCCAGGAACGGTCATGCTCGACCGGGCCATCGTCCTCCGCGCCGGCGCGATCGGCGCAGCGAACGTAGCCGACGACGTCACCACTGGCGAGCCGTCCTCGGCGTCGAGACAGGCGGAAGTTATCGAAATTGCTAACGCTTCCGGCGGCTGCTCGTCCCCAACCGGTTTCTCTGGCGGGACTCTTCCACGGGGGTGAACCGTCGCGATCCGTCGCTTCCGCGGGGATTTCGGGAGAGGCCGCGGCGCCGGCGGGCTCCGTCACGAGCGATTGCGCCTGCTCGCGCGCCTGCTCCGCCGTCGCGAAGGGCCCGTGCACCTCGGCGAGAGCCCACTGGAGACGCTGAAGCGCGGGGCGCATCGCGAGCGCGGAGCCCGCGCCCCTCCGTCGGGCGAAGCAGGCCGCCGCGCCCGCGCCGAGAGATCAGCGGAGGATCTCGGCCCCTGCGTCGCCGCCGGGCGGCGCTAGTGGCAGCTCACGGGCCGCACGTCAGGCCGCGGGAGGCGGCGATCTCCCTGATGCGGTCCAAGCAGACCTGCAGTTCCGCATCGTTGACCGGCAGGGACTGGGGGCCGTAGCCCGCCCACACCCCCGCGCACTGTTGCGGCTCTCCGAGCTGCTCATTCGCGGGCGACGCGGCGATGCCCGTCCCAAGGTCTCCTCCGTTCCAGGTGATGTGCGTTTGACCTTTCAGATAGACGAACGGGTAGTTGAATGACTCGTAGTCGATGCAATCAGCGTACGCCGTCTCATTGGCGACGAACGCCTGCCACGCGTCCAGCGTCTCACACGGGCACGTCGGCGCCGTGGGCTGGCAGGTGCCGCTCTGGCAGGTGAAGCCCGACCCGCACGAGCCGCAGTCGAGCGTCCCGCCGCAGCCATCGGCGATCGAGCCGCAGGTCGCGCCCTGCGCGGCGCAGGTCGTGGGGACGCAGAGCTGGGTCTCGCAGTTCGTCCCCGTCCAGCCGGGATAGCAGAGGCACTCGTACTGGTTGGTTCCGTCGACGCAGTCGCCATTGACGCACGGGCTCGCGGCGCATTCGTCGATGTCGATCTCGCAGTTCGTTCCCGTGAAGCCGGGCGCGCACGTGCAGGTGTACCCGCTCTCGGTCGCCGCGCAGGCGCCGCCGTTCTGGCAGGGGGCCGAGGCGCAGGGGTCGACGCAGGTGCCGCTCTGGCACAAGAGGCCTTCGCAGCACGGGAGGGTGGCGTCGCACGGCGCGTTCACGGGGAGGCAGCCGCCGCCCTGGCAGGTCGGATCGCCGACGGCGATGTAGTCGTGCGCGTGGCCGGCGTGCGCGTTGATGCAGCCCTGCTCGCTGGTCCTGACGATGGTGTAGGGGTGCTTGGCCGAGCCGGTGTGGTGGCAGATGGTGGTCTCGCCGTTGACGTCGAAGTAGCTGCACTGCGCGGCGGTCAGCGCGGCCTCGTCCGCGCCGTGGTGCTCGTCGGTCCCCACCGGCTGCGAACAGCCGCCCGCGAGGAGCACGAGGCCGCTCACGGCGAAAGCGGGGAGGAGGAAGGCGGTGCGCAGAAGCGTTCTTTCATGGTTCATGGGCGCTCTCCAGCTCCCGGGTCGGGCACCGGCAGGAGGGCCGGGCAACGCCGGGAAGTGACTGACGGCGTAGGGTGGATCGCGGAGCCGGCCGGCCGGTACCCCGACCTTGTGGGGATTGTCAGGAAAGAGCGGGCGTGGTATCGTGGCGGGTTTCCGCGCCGCAGCCTGACAATACCGCGCTCGCGTCGACCGCGCCGCAGCCTGACATCTCCCCGCTCGCGTCGACCGCGCCGCACCTGCGGGAGCGCGAAGACCCGCCGGCCCGTGGTGAAGACGTGAAGATCGAGGAGCGACTCGCGAGCTGCTTCCTTTGCCATGCATGCCCCTTTCGTGAGCCTGGGATGGTCGCCCGGCACGATGCCCTGTCACGACAAATCGCGCGCGCCGCCGCGCGCGGGCCCTCCCGCACCTCGGATCTCGGCCGGAGCGACCGAGGGAGGCCAGGAGCAACGGCGGCCGTCTGCGTGATGGACAACGGACCGCGCCCCGCGCAAATCCGCCCATGGGCCGCCCGGCTCGTGGGCGCCGGCGGACTTGGCCATGCGGCCAGCAGCAAGCGACGTGGTGCCAGGTCCCGTTGTTGAGCGGCGACGGCGAGAGGGTGACGGAGTTGCCGTTCGTGCCCGCCCCGTCCTGGTAGATCTCGACGGACGTCCCGGAGGACGTGCCGCTGAGCCGCCCCGAGAGGAAGTTGCAGGCGCCCCCGACTACCCGGTTGCCGATGAGATCGCCGCAGCCGTTGCTGTTGAGCTCAGCCGGTCAGACTTTCGCTTCCTCCCCGGGACAGGTAGACTTCGACATCATGTTGGCTGTCGCCACCAGTCGTTGTCATCCCATGGGTGCCACACTTCTGCTTGTCCTGCTCCTCGCCGGCTGCGCTCCGCCGGCGACGTCCGCGCTCACAACTTGCCAGGCGCTCGCCGCCGCGCGCCTCTCGCGCAACGCGCCCCTGGCCGGCATGCTCGCGGGCTCGCCCGACGCGCTCGCGCGGACCCTCGCGAAGGCCGCGGGTGACCCCGTGACCCAGGGGCCGCGCGCGGCGACCGACTTCACGGGGCGTCCGGTCACGCGCTGGGACACGGGCGAGGGGCGCGTCGAGCGCTACAACGACGAAAACGGGCGGTTCCTGCTCTTGCGCTGGTGGAGCAAGCGTCACTTCACGCCCCTCGACGGCTCCCGCGCCGAGAGCGACATCACCAGCGTGCTCACCGCGCTCGGGCTGACGCCTGACGCGCCGCCCGTTCTGCGGCAGCAGCCGGACCGCCTGACCATCCACGTCTCCCGATCCTACCGCGGGACACAGCTCGTCTACTACAAGAGCGACCTCGACGGCGCATTGCAAGCGTACGAGATGGAGCGTGGCAACGAGCCCGAGGGCCTGCGCGCGCAGATCACGGTCGGGCCGTTCTTCGACCTCTCCAAGGTGACGACGACGATGTCCAGTGAGGACGCGAAGCGCGTCGGGCTGCTCGCGGCGCGGTGCCTGCACGGCGCGCCGGACGACGCGATGTCCGGGAGCCAGCCGATGTTCGGTATTGCCAACGAGACGCTCACATACGTAGTCGGCGTCGGCTGGGGCGACGAATGCGAAGATAAACGCTACGTCCAAATGCATGTAGACGCGGTCACCGGCGCCGTGGCGGACCCCGGCGTTGTCGGCTCAGGCTGCATCCAATGACGCTGGTCCTCCACCGAGGTTCCACCGAGGTTTTCTTCGCCCACGTCCCCCGGAGCACCACCGACACCGTCTGCCCGAGGAGCTGGCCGAGGAAGATGCCTTCGCCGCCGGGGAACTGCGCCTCGAGGTTCGCCTCGGCGAGCGCGAGCTGGGCCGAGTCAGCCCCAGGCGCCGCCCCTCGCTGCGCTCGGGACCACGCAGCTTAACGCCAGTCGTTGGGCCGGCAGAGCGCGGGGACGCAGGCACGATCCCGAAACAGGCGGCAGCGCATCGAAGCGCCCGGAAACGGGGCGGCGAGCGAAGGAGAATCCCTCGGCGCTGCGCCGCCGGGCCAGGCGCCGACCCCGATCGGTGACGCCGCGGGGCCCTTCACCGCCGGCGGCGCAATGGCGGAGGGTGCCCCGTCGGGCCACACCGGAGTCGCCCTCGGCGGCGAAACAGGCGGAAGCTAGCAAATTGCTACTGTTTTCGGCGACCGCTCGTCATCGATCGGTTTCTCTGGCGGTATTTCCGTGCGGGTGCCGGGCGAGTGGAAGAAACGCCAACCATTTCAATCACTTCCGGCTGCTCTGTCGCGGCATCAAGCGCCGGTGTGGCCCAACGCGGGCCCAACCCGCCCCCGTCGGCCGCCGCTTCGTCTTCTGCCGCCGAGGCAGCCGGTACGTCGGCCGATGTCGGCGTCTGGCCCGGAGGCGCGGCTCCCAGGAAGCGGCCTTCGCCCGCCGCCCCGGCCTCCGCTCCCTCCGACAGCCGAGCGCCTCCGACCGCTCGGCCCTTGCCTCGCAGCTCGGGGATCGCCTCGTCAAGGGGCGCGAAGTCTCCCAAGCCGAGCTCCGCGACCTTACGTGCGGCGCGCTTGTAGTTGTGGATCTGGTTGCTCGACCTGTGCCCGGTCCGATCGGAGATCCACGTCTCGGTGCGCCCGTTCGCTAGCTTGATGGTGATGAAGGTCGCGCGAGTGTCGTGCAATCGAATGTTTAACCTAGATTCCGTGGTCTCGAACAATTCAGGCCTTGCGATCCCGGCGCAACGCAGGTGATCTCGAAAGCTCTTCGCCCCATCACGACCGGGTAAGGGTAGCCCGCTTGGCCTGGAGAACACACGCTCCTTTGGGGGACACATCGCAAAGTAGACGCGCAGCGCCCGCACGACATCGGGCGAGAGCGCCCACGCGCGCGGGTCATCGGTCTTGTTCTCGTCAAGAACTACGGCGCCTCGCTCGAGATCTAGATCAGACGGCTCCAGCCTGCCAGCCTCGTCTGCACGCATCCCCTCACGGATCAGAAACCCATAATAGATCCGATAAGACAGTGGAATATCCACCGCAGCCATGAGGCGCCTGTCCTCGTCGGGGTAAAGAGAGCTTTTTGCCTTGTTGTTGTCCGCCTTGGGAACCCATCCACGTGGCAACGGATTATTGGCAATGATGCGCGCCGGATAGGTCGCGAGCGCGAGTATCCGGTGAATGACCTTCGCGATACCTTGACGCGAAGAAGCCTCAAGATGCCCCGGCAGCATGGCGATCGCGCGATCCGCGTGATCGAGCGTCAAACGAGAGAGAGGAACGGGGCCGAGCACATCCAGAACATGATTCAACTTGTGCCGGTACTGCTCCGGACGTCGGAGCGGTTTCACATGCAGTGGGTATTGCTCGGCGAGCCTTCCAGAAACAACCAACTCCGCGAACTCAGCGAAGGTTGTTTCCTCGCTCGGGCGGGGACGCGCTTCGCCCCTGCACAGCTGGTCGAGCGCGAGCCGGACATCACGGAGCGCGCTGCCGTCGCGCGCGGCAGCCTGCTCCAGTAGCGGCATGCCGAGCACGATCTGCCCGGCTGCGAGCAGGCGCCCCGCGAGCTCGGCCAGCACCTCGAGCCGCGCGTTGGCTTCGTGCTCGGTCCGGCACGTCGGCAAGCTGAACGTGCATCGCCCAGCCTCGCCCAAGCTCAGGCGCGCGGTCCACATCTTCCCGCGCAGTCGGACGGAGCCGGAGCCGTTCGCGCGCTTCTCTCCTGCTGCGCGGGCGCTCGGCGGCTTCGGGCGCTCCGTAGAACTCGCCACTACCAGTGAGCTCGCGCCGGGCGCGGCTCCCTGCTCCGGCGGTGAGGGGCGCCCGCTGGACCGGCTCGGCCGCGTGCGCCGGTCGGTCGATGGCGGTGCAGGAACAGACGAGGTGGGGAGCGAAGGCGAGCGCTTGGCACGCGCCCGCCGGTGGGGTACGTCGGTCATGGGTCGGTCTCCGGGGACAACGGGGGTCGATCAAGGGCTCGTCCGGCGTTGGCGCGTCGGGCGGGCCCGCTCTACTTCTGCGGCAGCCTACCACGGCTCGCGCCTCGGGGAGGAGCACTCGCCCGGCCGCTGCGTGCGCAGGGGACGGGTTCGAGGCCGGCGGAGGCCAGCACCGCGGCAACGCGCGTGCGCTCGTCCGCCGCTGCGTCACGGCCCGCCGCCGGTTCCTCGGCGAGCGCCTGGAGGTAGGCGACGAACGCCTCGCGCTGGACGAGGCGGAGCTTACCGAGCTTCGTGACGGGCAAGGGGAAGCCCGGCGCGCGAATCGTGTCGAGGAAGACGCGCGCCGGGATGCCGGTGACCACCTCGACGTTCTTCTGTGAGAGCATCTCCGGCGGCGGCGCCGTGATCGTGAGCCCGTCGAGCGGGATCGCGAGCCTCGCGGTCGCCGTCGCCGTCGCGGGCTGGTCGATCACTTTGCGGCTGAACCGTCCGCGTACGGGCGTGTCCAGAACCTCCTGCTCGACGGCGAGCATGACGCTATCCGCCTGACGCAGGGCGAGCTGTGTCGATGGGCGCGCGAGAACCGCTCGTGCCATGCCGTACCTCCATCCGTTTCGAGTCCGCGCGCAACGGTGACCGACGCGGCCGGATGGGGCCCGAAAAGGTAATTCTGCGCCAAAGGTAATTCGACGCGAGATACCCTTGGAGGCTCGGCGCGCAAACCGTTGGTGCATCGCGGGGTTAGGTGTTCTGGGGAGCTCCACAGAGGGGCCGAAAACGGGGGAAATGAAGGGCTCGATTTGGTAGTTCTGAGCGCCCCCTCGGCCGCGCCCAGAGCCGACGCCGAGGCGTGCGCCTCGGTCGGCCCGTCGGGTAGACCGCGGGCCCGCGCGCCCGCGTCGAGACGATCGAGTAGGCGCCCCCCGTTGCCGGGGGGCGCCTCTCACGGAACTGCGTATTCCGGCCGACCCGGCCACCCATTCCGCGCACGGCGGCCACAGACAGCTCCGAGAGAGCGGATGCCCACCCCCGGCCCGTGCTCGGCGCTCCGCGCCTGCGCGCGGTCCGCCCCTCCCTAATCGCGCGCTCCGCGCGCTCAGGGAGGGATGCGCCGTCCGGCACGTGCTCGCTCCGTTGCGAAGCCCGAAGGAGAGACAAGGGACATGCGCCGTGCGTCAGGACATCAGCCCGAGCACGAAGAGCGCGTCGGACCAGAGGGGCCAGAGCGAGCGGTACGGGTGCGTGGCCAGCACCACGCCGCCGCTCGGCAGGCGGCGCACGTGGAACGGGGCGTGCTCTTCGAGGAAGCGGACATGCTTGCGCGTGGTCGTGTCCACCCGCCAGGTGGGGAGGCCTTGGATCTCCTCGATCTGATCTGTCAGCTCCAAAATCTCTCTCGCGCGCGGCGCGGCGGCGCGCCACGCGTCGTCGGGCACCGCCGATGCTTCGAGAGCGTCGAGCAGCGCCGAGGGCGGTGCCGCCAGCGCCTTGAGGACGGTGTCGCGGGAGAGCGAACGCGCGTGCTCGCTGCCACCTTTCATGGCGACGCGCGCACCGGCTGGCGCGGCTTCCACCCGCGCGCGGAGCGCATCGAGCGACATGCCTGCGGCGCGCTCGATCTTGCCCTTGTCGTGGAGGTGCACCCACGACAGGGCGAGATCGCGCGCGAGCTCCACGGCATTCGCGTTGTAGGTGGCGCACATGTCGACCGGTGCGACCCAGTCCCAAGCGTTCGTGCACGCGCCGGTCGGGATCCGTCCGCTCGCGTCTGGCGCGCAGAAGCGGAGCAAGAGGTCCTCGAGGTCGTCCTCAATCACGAGCCACGCCACCGCAGCTTCGACCTCGATCGACCGAGGGCCACTGCCCAAGACGAGATTGAGGTCAGGACGGAGAAAGTCCGACTTGTCGCTGATGCGCAAGACCAGAGGGCCGAAAGGACTGAGGCGTTCGCATTCTTCTGTGTAGCACGCGATGCCGAAGCAGACGTCGCGCTCGGGGTGGCGCAGCACGACACCGGACGAGACGTCCGCGTTGATCCGTCCGGAGAAGTTGGCGCGGACCGTCGCGAGCACCTCGTCCATGGAGTGCGTTTTGCGCCAGATGTCGTTGTCCATCGCCACGCGGATGAGGTCTCCCGGGATCACCAGCGTCGACAGCGCTGCCGCGAGCGCGTCGCCCCGGTCCACCTCCTCACACCACGCGTAGAACATGGGGCCTGAATCGCTCATAGCCGGATCATCATGATAGACTTGTTGCCCACGGTGACGGGTTTGCCCGTGAGCAGATTGACCATGTAGCCGTCCCGCGCGCCGATGTTCACGTTATCGAACTTCGCCCCCTGCTTCATGATGACCTCCAAGCGGGCAACGTCGCCATCGAGCCCCCACTTCGTCTTCAGCGTGTCCATCGCGTTCGTCAATTGCTCGATCACCTCCTTGACGATCACCTTGTCCCCACCTTTTGCCTTACTGAGAATCAGCTCGCTCCCTCCGCGCACCGACACGAAATCGGGAGCCTTCGCCTCGATGGTACCAGGGCGTCCTGTCTTCGGAATCTTGAGCACGTCGCGCACGCCGTCGTCGCCGACCCCGATGAGCGCCCTTCCGTCGTCCACCAGGAACTTGGCCGCCTTCTTCTCGAAGATGTTCACCGGCTTCGTCGTGATTGCCCCGGTGAGCCCCTTGTACCCCCTGACACGGTTCGTCTTCACGATTTGGGCGAACGCTTCCTCGATCTCGGCGATCTCCCCGGCCACCCGGATCGCGGCCGGCCGCAGCCCGCTGCTGGTCTTGACCGCGCGCCACATCGGTCCGACCGCGCCGAGCCCGAACCCCATCCCCGAGAAGATCCGCTCCTCGTCGCTCAACTCTCGCCCGGCCGGCAGGCACCACGCCTTGCCGGTGACCGCCTCGCACAGGTCGAGCGCCGGCCCCACCACCGGCACGAACCCCACCCCGATGCGCGTCGTCGCGTGCACCAGCGTCTGCATCACCCCCGCGTACGCCTCGGCCCCCTCGCCCACCGTCGACATCGCCCCCGCGAACGCGCTGATCGTCTGGTGGAGCTGCGTCTGCTCCAGGTCGAGCCCGTCCCCCGTCCACTGGTTCAGGCTGTCCTTCATCTGGTCCGCCAGCGCGTCGAACCTCGGCTTGAGCACGGTGTCCACCACCAGCCGCAGATCCGCCGGCACCGGCGTGTCCACGAACCAGTCCGACGCATCCATGTACCGCCGCACGAACGCCGTGATCCGGTTCTGCGCCTTCAGGAACACGTTCGTCTCCGCGAGCGAGACCCCCATCCGGTCGCGCAGCGCGATCTCGAGCGCTGCGCTGTTCTCCCGCCACGCCCTCACGTTCGCCACGAAGTCCGCCCGCGCCACCACCACGCCGTCACTCACGTCCGCCTCAAGCGCCGCGAGCACCGCGTCTGCGTACGCCGCATAGGGATCCCGCCCCTCGTCGAACGCCCCGTCCACCTCCGCGATGTCCGGCACCTCCACCCACGGCACCTCGTTCTCCCCAAGCGCGTACGCCTGCGGGTCGTCCGGGTTCCACCCCTCGGTCCGCGCGTCCTGCGTCGCGAGGTCCGCCACCTCGTCCGCCTGCGCGCCGAATTCGTCGAGCAACCGGCCGAGCTCGCTCTCCAGGTCGCTGACGCTCCGCTTCAGGTCGTCGACCAGCTGCTCCATCGCCGCCCGCGTCTCCGCGTCAACCACGTCCTTGTACCGGTCGAGGATCGCGTCGAGGTCGGTCCGCGAGATCTCGTCCAGCGGGCGGCTCACCAGGTCGTGCAGCTCGGTGTCGAGCTGCTGGAGCAGGTCCATCCTCGCACGCAGGTCGGCGATCCTGGCCGCGTTCCGGACGAGCCCCTCGAGCAGCCTGGTGATCGCGGTCTCGAGGATGGCGATGTCGCGCGCGAGCACCGGGTTGACCTCCGCGAGGCGCAGGTCGACGTCGGTGTCGCCCTCGAAGCCCGTCCCATCGCGGCGGATGTTGAAGAGCGGCTTGTTCAGCCCGAGCGGTTCCGAGACGAGGTGCACCACGTCCTGCGCGTGGGTGCACCAGTCGCCGCCGTTCACGGTGTGGACCCTGAAGTGGAAGTCGTTCCTGCCCATGTGGAGCAGCACCGAGTCGAACTCCGCCCCGAGCCTGTTGCTCTGCGAGCCGTCACCTTCGGTCTGCAGCGCGCCCGGGACCCCGTAGGTGGGCAGGGGCACGTCGTTCACGTCGAAGAGGGTGTCGCCCTCATGCTCCAGCTCGGGCCGTCCGCACGACGTGAGGTCGTGGTGGCTGACCCAGCTCAGGCGGTACGGCGTGCCGGCCCACGCGAACGACGGCGCCAGCACCGCCAGCACCGTGACCAGCGCGACGAGCTTCTGCAGCACCCCGGCGCTCCGCCCGTGCAGCGCGGCGAGCCGCTTGAAGGCCGCGGCGCTCCGGCCGCGCAGCGCAACCTGCTTCGAGCCTCTCATGTCCCCTCCGCGCCGCGCACCGCGGCATCGTAAGCCATCGCGGCGCCCTTCACGTCGCCCGCGTCCAGCCTCGCCTGCGCCACGTCCAGCGCCGCCGCGGCCATCCCTTTCGCCCGCAACGTCGCGAGCCCCGCCGCGATCTTCTTCGGCAAGCCCGCCCTGAGCTCGACCTCCGCCGCCTCGATCGACCCTCGAACTGCCGCGCACCCCGCCTCGCGCCACGAGCCCCGCGACGTGTCGCAGAGCGGCCGCATCTGCGCCAGCGCCGAGAGCTCCCCGCACCGCTCCGCGAGCAGCGGCAGCCCGAGCTTCTCGCTCAACGGCGGCGCCGCCGACAGCGCCGCCGCCCGCGCGCTCACCCCCGCGCGGAACACCTCTGACGCCCGCGCGATCCGAGATCGCGCGATCGCTTCGCGCGTCACATCGTCCCCCCCCAGCACGCGCAGCGCCTGCCGCCGCAGCGCGACGCCGCCGAGCAGCGCCGTCGCCGTCGCGTCGCTCCGGGTGACCCGCCGCTGCACGTAGCCCAGCATCGCGCTCAGCGACCGCAGCGCCCCCGACGTCATGTCCGGCACCGCCGCCCCGTGCGTCGCCAGCACCTCCTTGTGCGGCGCGATCGCCTCCTCGAACGCGAACGCGAGCGCCCCGAGCTCCGCCGAGAGCGACATCACCTCCGCGGTGAGCTCGCCCGGCGTCCGGCTCGCCTCGCGCGCCGCCGACAGCACCGCCTGCTCCACGCCGTCGAGGCCGTCGATCCCCGAGCGCGACGCCCGCTCCGAGAGCGCCACGTACGCCGCCGTCTCCGCCGCCTCCGTCGCGCGGTACGCCGCGAAGCGCGCGGCCGTGCTCGCGTACCTGGCCTGCAGCGGCGCAGCCTCGTCCCTCGCGCGCGCGAAGACCGCCCGCGCGGCCGCCATCGACTGCTTGTCCGCCGCGAGCGCGGCGGCGAGCGGGGCCTCCTCGGCGCGCGCCTTCTCGGTCATCGCCTCCTTGAAGCGGTCGGCCGCACGGACCGGCTCTTGATCGAGGAGCTGTCGCTGCTGGCCCTCGGCATACTCGAGCAGAAAGCGGAGCTCGCCTTGCAGCGTCGCGCCGTACGACTCGGCGTTCCTCTTCTCGTCGCGCACGTACGAGATGACCTTGTCCACGTTGCGGAGCCAGACCTTGAGCTGGTCCTCGCTCGCGGCGAGATCCATCATCGACACGTCGCGGGGCAGCTCGGCCCACATCTCTATCGGCAAACCTCCGCGCGCCTCCACGTGGCTGTACGCGTCGCCCGGGCTCCGGTTCGAGCCCACGCAGTAGTCCTCTCCATCGCTATTCGCGGGCGCCGCGCAGAAGCGCCCGAGCGTGTCATCGCTCGGCTCCCACAAGCACCCGGACGACGCCCCCGCGCCGAGCGCCAGCGCCGCTGCCACCACCACCAGCCCCCTCGTCGGGCGCCGCATTCTCTCTTCCATTCTCGTGGCCTCCCCTGCGATGTCTCTCGCCCGCGCACGCTCGTCCGTTCGCCCCCCCCCGAATGCAAGCCGCCACACAAAAGCGCTCGGACATTGTTCATCCGAGAGCCGCGCCACGGGATCGAGCAGGCGCACCCCGTTGCCGGGGGGCGCCTCTCACAGAACCGGACAAGTGCTGTTCACATCCGGCTCTTCGGGGCCGGGTCGAGCACAGCGGATGGCGTCGGTCAGTCGGAGCGCCTGCCAGCGACCAGGGCGCCGCCTCCGGCAACCGGCTGGCCGTGCACGACCCGCTCGGGCCTGGCGAGGCCACTCCCCGGCGCTACCCGGCCGCGGCTTCGTGGCGCCCTCGACGCGGGCCGTCTCCGTAAGGCTCTTGGCGCGGTCGCGGGCGTGAGCCTAGGAGAAGGGAGCGAACAGACAGACTGAAAGCCGCGAGCCGTCCTTCAAGGTGAGGCGCGCGTCCTAGTGATCGCGATGGCGTTGAGCCGTTCCGGTGCGAGATCGAAGCGTCTGGACGCGTTCTCCAGGTGCGCGCAGCACGCGCGCGGGTTACTGCGTCGCTTCCCAGGCGCGCAGCGCGCGGGCGAGGGCTACCACCTTCTCGGGTGACAGCGGCGGCTTGGTGGCGTTCTTCGTATGGAAGCGGCTGATCTGAGAACGCTCCACGCCGGAGAGCTTCGCGAGCTGGGCTTGGGTGAGGCCCCGCTCGAAGCAGCGGGTCATGAGCTCGCGGACGTCGGTTTCGCTGCTCTCGCGAGCGGGAGACCTTGAAGGCGAAGCGGCGGGCGCGGGCTCTGCGGCAGGCTGGCGCAGCGTCGAGATCAGCCCCTTGATGACCGACGATCGCGACACCTTGTCGGCGAGGCCGGGCGGCGCAACGGCGCGCTGGCGCTCGACCTCCGCATCGATGGTCTCGACCTCCCCCGGCGTGAGCCGGACGTGGACCATGACACCGGCGACGGTGCTCCGGTCTTCCTTCGGGGGGCGGCCCATGCGTGCCATGCTCTTGATCCTTTCCTTCACGGCTTCGTCAACCTCTCGACGCTCTTCTCCGGCGACGATGCGCACGATCGCGCAGAACCGCGGCCAGGGCTGCGCGAGCGCCCACGCGCGGAAAGCGCCGGGCGGGTCCGCGTGCTTCAGGATCTTCTGGCAGAGCTCCCGGGTTGCCGGTTCGGGGTTCGGCTCGGCCAGGGCATGCCGAACCGCTGCGCTGCCCCAGATCTTGCACGCGATGGCGAAGCTCACTCTCTCGACCTCGCGAGCACCTTTCGCACGGTTTCAGCCGCCCAGCTACCGCCCCGCTTCGTCCGGTATCCCTCATCGGTCAGGGTCGCGGCGATCTCGCGCAGCGAGAGGCCCTCGGCGCGGAGCGCGAGGATCCGATCCACCGTCGCAGCCTCGTCCTGCACGCGGGCGATGATGCGCCGGCCGTTTGCATCGGCCTCCCCGGTGTGAATCCACCCGAGCGCCGCCCCGCCGAGCCGCACGCCATCGGCGCGGAGCTGGGCCAGCGCGTCGCGCGTGCGCTCGGCGGTCGCTTCGCGCTCCCACTGCGCGACCGACGCGAGCACGTTCAGCACAAGGCGCCCCGCGGCAGAGCGCGTGTCGACCGAATCGGCGACCGACAGAAGCGAGAAGCGCTCGGCGAAATAGCGGGCGATCAGCGTGTCGAGGTCGCGCACGCTGCGCGTGAGCCGATCGAGCTCCACCACGAGCAGCGCGGAAGCCTGGCCAGCGTCGAGCGTGGCAAGCGCGCGTTGCAGGCCGGGGCGAGCGAGCGTCCTGGCGCCGACGCCGGGGTCTTCGATGATGTCCACGAGGTCCAGATCCATCGCCGTCGCGTAGGCTTCGAGCTTGGCCCGCTGCGCAGCGAGGCTCACGCCGCCTTCTGCCTGGTGCTCGGTCGAGACCCGCACGTAACCGATCGCCCTCGTCCGCTCGCTCATGTGTATATTATGTATCTCAATATATACACGATCAAGGGGATCGCCACCGACCTACGGCGGCGCTGCGAGGGCGGTCCCGTGGCGCACGGCGCGGCAGTGGTCGAGCAGCAAGTCTCATTCGCGATGGAGGGGCTGCGACAGGCGAACTACGCGCCCCGCTTCACCGGGCGTGCGTGGCCATGCGGATTCGCGTCGCTCGCCCGGCGTGCGCCGCCCGTGGAGCGTCTACTCGTCGCGGTTGACGTAGTATCGATCGATCGCGTCGAGTACCTGCAAGACGGCTCGCGCTTTGATGAAGAGCTCCCGCTCGCGCTTGGTCTTGGCGTTCAGGCTGGCGTCGAGGACGGCAGCCCAGAGCTGGTCGCGGTCCCACGGGCGCACCCCTGGGAAGCCGTCGAGCACCGGCGTTGCCTCCGCGATCGTGGTCAGGTCGGCTTCGGTCAGCCTGATGGCCGTCATGATGGGGGTGATGGGCCTCGGCAGCTTCCTGCGGCGCCGTCGCTTCTCGGCTCGGTCGCTCATCCGCGCCTCCGGAGCTTCCGCGTCAGCGTCTTGCGGGCGATGCGCAGCCGGCTCGCGACGGTCGCGGGGTTCATGCCGTGCCGCCGGGCGTGCTCGGTGAGCGGTTCGGGCTGGTCGACGACGAGCAGCGCCTCGAGTTGCCATAGCGGGAGCTCGGTCAGCACCTCGAGCGTCTCGCGCGCCTCGACCTGCGCGTGCAGGTTCGGGCCGGCGAGATCCCGGAGCAGGCCCAGCGGCTCCGCATGGAGGACCGCGCGGCGCACCCAGGATGACCCGAAGTAGTGCGAGACCTTCCGCCACGCGATCCCGTGAATCCAGCCGCGGAGCGCCCGGCGCGGGTCCTCCCGCGGGTCCGGGCGGTATAGGCCGCGCCTCACCGAATCCCAGGCGCCGATGAGCACCTGCTGCTCAACGTCGGCGCGGTCGCGCGCGGGCACGCCGCTGGCGATGAGCACGGCCCGGATGAGGGACCGCTCCGCGAAGATCGCCTCCACCGGCGGGCGCTTCCTTGGATGTCGTGCGGCAGGCGGGCGACGAGCCCCCTTCCGCGGGCGCTTCACCCGCGCCTCCTGTGATGCTCGGGGGAGAGCCGCAGGCCGGCGGAGCCTTCTACGGAGGGGGAAGCGGACGGGCGAGCCGCCCGTCCTGAAGGCGGATCGGTTCCTTGGCCCGCCGGGGGGCGTAAGTATACAACGGACATGTCGGACCTCGCGCTATCGGGGTTCGGCCACGCCGCCCGGGGTGTTACCAGCACCCGCGGGCGGCACTTTGCTTGTCCGGCGAGCTTACGTGGTCAGCACGAGAAGGGCAATCGATACCCACACTCGGCGGCGACCAAATCAGGCTGTCCGGGGCTTTGACAACGAGACGGTCGTCTCGTTGTCAATCTTCCTGCGCGATGTCGTGGTCGCTCGCGACGCGGCATCTATCAGCCCAGCTCCCAAAGCGGCCGCACCGACAGCGCCTGGTTCAAGAAGGCGGTAGCTGCTATAAAATCCTGGCCTCGGCGAGCGTCCTTCGGTAGCCTTCGCCGCCTATGATGCACGAGGATAGATCGGTACCATCTGGGTGGGCGGTGGAGCAGCACGCATGAGCCTGGAAGCCCTGCGAATAAAGAATCTCCGCTGTCTCGGTGATACGGGCGCGGTTCCGATCAAGCCGATCACGGTTCTGGTCGGTCGCAATAGCTCTGGGAAAAGTACATTCCTTCGAGCATTCCCGCTTCTCCGACAGAGCGTCGAGACCGCGACGGAGAGTCCAATACTCTGGTACCATCAGAGGTACGTCGATTTCGGATCTATTCAGGAATCCATTAACGAGCGAGCTGACGTACGCAGCGTTACATTCGAGTTCTCCGTGAAGCTGCCCAGAAGCGCGCGCCTGACGATCGCGGAGCCGACACTTGAGGCCAGTATGACGCTGGCGGAAGGGGAGCCCCCACGCGGCGCGTACGTCGATTCGTACGAGCTACGGCTCGCAGGTAACACGATTTGGCTGAGCTTCACGCCGGACGGGCAGCTCACAGAGTTCAAAGTCAACAAATCGAACGTTACCCCACGAAGACACAAACTGTTCCTCGACGGCCCATGTTATCTTACACCTTGGTTACAGGCAGGAGACCAGGGTCGAGTAACATACCAGCCCGTAATTCAACCACTGCGCATAGACACCCCTCAGTATGCCTCGCGAGCACGGGAAGTTCTCGTCTCGCAGCTGGCATCAGCGCTAAGATACTTCTTTCACGGCAACACGTCCGATGAGAAATTGAAGGGATTCGGGCGCTCCTTGCGCATCGGCACGCGTGAGGAGATGTTCTCGCAGTTCAAGTCCATCGACGGCGGCGCCCATTTCAAAGAGCGGGTAGCGTCTCTTAAACCTGTCAACCAAAACTTTCATGCAGTGGCAGACCATGCAATTGCAGCCATGACGCCGTATCTGCTGCAAGCAATCGATCAGCGAGTCGCAGACTTCATGTCTCGCGTAACCTATCTCGCCCCGCTCAGGGCGACTGCGGAGCGTTCATATCGTGTCCAGGACCTCTCCGTGAGCGAAGTCGATCCTCGCGGGGATAACCTGGCCATGTTTTTGCGTTCACTTTCCGAGGAAGAGAGCAACAGCTTTGCCGCATTTACGCGAGAGTATCTCGGGTTCGAATCAAAGATCCGAATCGAAGGCATACACGCTGGCATCCTCGTCAAAGAGCCCGGTTCGGGGCGTCATATGAACCTCGTAGACATCGGCTTTGGCTTCTCTCAGGTCCTTCCTCTCACCGCCATCCTATGGTCCACATGCTGCCGGAGGGCTCGCGCTGGCAATCGTCCGACGTCAATCTTGACCATCGAGCAACCCGAGCTGCACCTGCATCCGGCCCACCAAGCCAAGCTGGCTCCAATGCTCGCCGGGGCGCTACTCGAGAGCCGTAAAATAAAGCGCGATATCCGGCTGATGATCGAGACCCACAGCGAGGCAATCATCAATGGTCTCGGTATGCTGATCCATGACAACATGATAGCCGCGCCAGACGTACAGATCGTCCTCTTTGAGCAGGACGATGAGACACGATACACCACGGTGCGCCTCGCAGGCTACGATGATGATGGCGCCCTCCGGGACTGGCCATTTGGTTTCTTTGCACCGGTAGCAGACGAACAGTTTATGTTGATCCGCATCGACCGGTCGTCCGTGGACGACGCGCTTGGAAGCACGGAATCGTCAACACGCACGCTTGGGTGTATCGAGAATCTATTGGCGGCACACCATAGCCGCAAGCATGTTCTTTCATTTAATATCGACGCACTGCGCAAGCTCTCGACGGCGGCCTCGCGATTGTCCGAGCGAGCAAGAGCGGCAATAGGCAAGATCAAGGGAGACTGGGCAGAGATCGAAGGGCTCCGCAAGGCCATCTTGTGGCATTTGGAGATAGGCATCGGCACCGCGTACAACGGGAAAGCAAGCACGTGCGAAGGTCGCCATGTGATACGGGTCCACATGCATCACTTCGAGGATTTTGAGCGTGCGGGCTGTTCAGTGTTGCTCGGAGAGAACCACACGGACGCGCGACTCTATGCGGCGATGGGTCGAGCGTTCGTCGCGTTTCGCCGATAGCGTGTGCAGATCGCATGCGCGCTTGAGAACGGCGGCGGAGATACCACTGGAAAGACTTTCGCACACTTGGCGGACGCCGGGCGCATTATAATTGCAATCGTTGACAGCGATAGGGACCACCCCAGTGCGATGCCTGGCGAAACCGCCAAAAAGGTCGACGATCGAGGGCGACCAGCATTCCAGCGAAAGGTCGTACTACATACGCGCACGGCCGAAAATATCCTCCCCTTTGCTCTGTATGAAGAGGCACTCAGCCCTCACGTAAACACACCATCCGTTCCAGAGCGCCTGCAGGTGCTGGGGAAGAAGGTTCCGTCGAACGTGCATCCTTGGCAGACACATGCTAATCTAAAAAATGGCCTTCGATTGTTCGAGATACAATCCATGGATAACGTCAGCGGGAAGCAGTTCTGGTTGACTGTCAGTCGTGCAGCGAAGCGAGATCAGTGCACTCGACTTTCGCTTTGCCGGGAGGAGGCCGACTGCAGCTGCTGGGTCGTCGAGAGCCTGGGGGAAAAGGCCCTGGAGCGAGCCGTCGAGTGGATTGAGAGCGAGATGCCCAGACGCGTCGCCAATTTGCTCGACATCGAGCACGATAAGGCGCTGGCGAGCCTATGCGAGGAGATCGCGGCATGGACCGTGGCGTTTGCTGGACGGCCGACCTAGGGAGGAGTAGACGCAGCAGGTGCGTTTGGTTGCACCGTGGCGATGCGGCAGATCGGCTCCGCCGTTGCGCTAATGCGCGCCGGGAGCGTGCATCTATTTGTGACGAGTTCTCCCGCGGTCGAGCCATCCGCCGCACTCCGGCAACCGCCGCGTGCGAGCGATGGGTGGACGAAGCCTCCGCCGGGGACTCGGGGCATCGGATGGCCATCAACCAGCCCGAGCGCATGGCCGACGCGATACTAGCCGCCGCGCCGGCTCCGTTCTGCCGCGAGGTCGACGAAGCGACGGAGCGGGGAGGAGGGAGTCGAAGTCCCGAGCCTGACGACGGCGGTGCTGAAGCTGTCTGCGCCGCATGTCGCGTGGGTGTAGCTCTTATACTGACACCCGAATCACCTCGGGTAGTCGCTGAGCGCGACGACGTTCTCCATCAGCGTAGCCGCTCCGCAGAGCGCGTTCTGAAGCGTGCTTGTGGAAGGCGGCCACGTGCGTAGAGTGCGCCGGCGCTCTGGCGCTCTGCGCCCGCCGAGGTGACCCGGCGCCTCGCCTCGCTGCGACCGCGGTGAGCGGAGATCCACGTCGACGATGCCCATCACGGAGCCGGATCGTCCGGCCATCAAACAGCCTGCTCGGTAACAAGGCGTGACGACTGTCGGTGATCATCGCGTCCCGCGGCCGATCGGTGAAGACCGCGGCCACGTGATCGCCCGCGTTCACCGTTCACCGCCGGCCCACGCGCCGATCTGGGCCGCGCTCGCCTGCGCGTCGTAGACGTAGCGCCCGCCGAAAAGTCGAAGGCCCAAGGGCTGCCACCCTCGGGCCTTCTGGAGCTCCGCCTACCGGAGTCCCCCTCCTTCATCACAAGCCGGGCTCCAGGTCCAGAAAACGGCGGCATGGAGCCCCTTGCTCTCGTCCGCCTACCGCCTCGCCCAGTGCACCGGCTGCCGTGTCCAGCTTCGCCTCTGCCGTCGCTGCGATCGCGGCCAGCGCCTGTGCCTCGACTGCCGCCCGCTGCGGCGTCGTGAGTCGCTCCGCCGCGCCGGCGCCGCCTACCGGACCCGGCCTCGGGCTCGGCGCCTCCAGGCCGCTCGCCAGGCCCGCTACCGCGACCGGCAGCGCAACAAGTTCTCCGCGCAGAAAGTGACGCATCACGGGGTGACGCAAGCCGCGGCCGCGTCGACGTCCCAGCTCGCGCCGGAGATCACCTCCGGCCGAAAGGACAACGATGACAATCGAATCCGAGATGTCGGCCGCTGCTCGCTCTGCGGGGCGCGGCTTCCGCCCTGGGCCCTGCGCGAGCGACGCGCGCGGCCAGCGCTTCACCGACGCGCTCCCCGCGTCCCACGAGGGCCTCCGCGGTGACCGGAGGCGGCGGTGATCGCCAAGGAGAAGGAGGCGGAGATCCTGCGCCTCTACCATGGCGAGAAGTGGCCCGTCGGCACCATCGCCGGCCAGCTCGGGCTGCACCACACCACCGTGCAGCGCGTGCTCGGACAAGCGGGCGTCGATCCGAAGGTCGTCGCGCCGCGCCCGTCCATGGTCGACCCCTTCGTGCCCTTCATCGTCGAGCAGCTCGGCAAGTATCCCTCGCTACGCTCCAGTCGCCTCTTCGTTATGCTGAAGGAGCGCGGCTACCCGGGCGGTCCCGATCATCTGCGCCGGGTGATCGGCCGTCTCCGCCCCAAGAAGCCGGCGGAAGCATTCCAGCGGCTGCGCACGCTGCCCGGCGAGCAAGCGCGGGTCGACTGGGCGCACTTCGGCAAGCTGGCTGTCGGCCGGGCTCGGCGCCCGCTCTGGGCCTTTGTCATGGTGCTCAGTTACTCGCGGCGCATCTTCCTGCGCTTCTTCCCGGGCGCGGCGATGCCCTTCTTCGTGCGTGGGCACGTCGAGGCGTTTGCCGACTTCGGCGGCGTCCCGCGCGTGCTGCTCTACGACAACCTCAAGAGCGCGGTCGTCGAGCGCCACGGCGACGCGATCCGGTTCCACCCCACGCTGCTGGACCTCTCGGCGCACTACCGCTTCGAGCCGCGCCCCGTCGCCGTCGCCCGCGGCAACGAGAAGGGCCGCGTCGAGCGCGCCATCCGCTATATCCGCGAAACCTTCTTCGAGGCCCGGACGTACGCCGACCTGGGCGATCTCAACCGACAAGCGACCGAGTGGACCAGCGCCGCGGCGCTCGACCGCTCCTGGGTCGAGGATCGCGCGCGTACCGTGCGTCAGGCCTTCGACGACGAGCGCGGCGTGCTCTTGCGGCACCCCGACACGCCGTTTCCCGCCCACGAGCGCGTCGAGGTCGAGGTCGGAAAGACCCCCTACGCGCGCTTCGATCTCAACGACTACTCGGTCCCCCATGACCGGACACGCCGCACGCTCGTCGTCCTCGCTGACCTCGACCAGGTGCGCATCGCCGACGGCAACGTGATCGTCGCGACCCATGTCCGCTCGTGGGACCGCGGCCAGCAGATCGAGCAGCCCGAGCACCTCCAGCGCCTCGTCGAGGAGAAGCGCCGCGCCCGCGAGCACCGCGGCCTCGATCGGCTCGCTCGCGCCGCCCGCAGCAGCCAGGCCTTCCTGCGCATCGTCGCCGAGCGCGGCGACAACATCGGCAGCACGATCGCCCGGCTTCTGCAGCTGCTCGATGCCGTCGGCGGCGCCGAGCTCGAAGAGGCCCTCGTCGAGGTGCTCGAGCGCGACACCATCCACGTCGGTGCCATCCGCCAGGTGCTCGACCGCCGCCGCTCCGAGCGGTGCCTGCCGCCTCCCGTCTCGATCCCCGTCACCCGCAGCCAGCACGCCGCTCTCGTCGTCACGCCGCATTCGCTCGCTACCTACGACGCCCTGAAGATGGACCCCACGCCATGACCGATCTCACGCCCACTGAGACCAAAGACCGCCTCAAGAGCCTCGGCCTCTTTGGCCTGCTCGCCTGCTGGGAGCAGCTCGCCGACAAGCCCTGGCTTCGCGAGGTGCTCGCCATCGAGGAGCGTGAGCGCCACAAGCGCAGCCTCGAACGCCGCCTGAAGAACTCCCGCGTCGCCGCCTTCAAGCCCATGACCGACTTCGACTGGTCGTGGCCCAAGAAGATTGACCGCGAGGCCGTCGACGAGCTCTTCAGCCTCGGCTTCCTCACCACCGGCCATAACGCCGTGCTCGTCGGCCCCAACGGCGTCGGCAAGACCATGATCCTCAAGAACCTCGCCCACCAGGCCGTCGTCCGCGGCCACACGGTCCGCTTCTCGACCGCGAGCGACATGCTCGCCGACCTCGCGGCGCAAGAGTCCTCGGTCGCGCTCGCGCGAAGGCTCCGCCGCTACACGGTCCCCGCGCTTCTCTGCATCGATGAAGTCGGCTACCTCTCCTACGATAGCCGCTACGCCGACCTGCTCTTCGAGGTCGTCACCCGTCGCTACGACGCGCAGAAGCCGCTCCTGCTCAGCACGAACAAGGCCTTCGCTGACTGGGGCCAGGTCTTCCCGCACGCCGCGTGCGTCGTCACGCTCGTCGACCGGCTCGTGCACCGCGCCGAGGTGATCGAGATCGAGGCCGAGAGCTACCGGCTCAAGGAAGCCAAGGAGCTGAACGCCATACGCACCAAGCAGCGCCGCAGCAAGAAGCACTGAGCGGCCTCTTCACCGGTGAACTTCACCGGCATCGGGGTATGCGTTCGGTAGAGCCCATCCTGACGCCGAGCAGACCGGGGACATAGGCTTGCCGTGCGATGCGAGAGCGACGGCAGGGCGGCGTGACCAGCGGCGAGACCAGACGGAAGGGACTCGAGGCGGAGGCCGAGGAGCGCGCGGCTGGCGACGTCGGCATGCGGAGGCGGCGCGCCGGCAGACCGAACGCCCCTGCTGCGGAGCCTGAGCAGCAAAAGGTCGGCTGCACGCCACGCACCGCGGCGGACGGCGGAGATGCCTCACCCCCGCGGCAACGCCGGCGAGCGCCGCCCACGGCCAGCGCGACGCCGCCGGAGGTCACCCGTAGCGCAGAGCAGGCGCCGCAGCGCTCACGCGGCCAGCGTGGCTGGCGCCCACGTCCACGGGCTGGCAGCGAGCCGCTGCCGAGCGTCGGTGTTCTCGAGGGTCTGCTTCCAGGACTTGGGAGCGAGCTCGATGACCCGATCGCGCGGCCAGCCCGGCAGCAGGATCAGCACGTCGCGCAGGTAGGCCCAGGGGTCGAGCTGGTGCAACGCGCAGGAGGCGATCAAGGACACGATGGTGGCGTTCCACTCCGCTCCGTCGTCACTGCCCACAAAAATCCAGTTCTTCCGACCGAGGGCCTCCCTGCGGAGCTCGAGCTCGCTGCGGTTGTTATCCAAGCGAAGCCGCCCGTCCTCGAGGAAACGGGTGAGCGCAGTCCACTGGTTGCGCGCATACCCGATGGCTCCGGCGATGGGGCTCCTAGGCAGCACGAGCAGCTCCTCCTTGTCGAGCCAGGCGCGGAAGGCATCGAGCACGGGCTGGGCGCTGCTGCGGCGCTGCTCGGTGCGGCGGCTGGGAGCCAGGTCCTTGGTGGCCTTGTCGATGGCGAAGAGCTGGTGAATGAAGCCGAGAGCCGCCATCGCGCGCTCCCGGTCCGACGACATCGCTTCAAAGAAGCGCCGCCGGCAATGCGCCCAGCAGCCCACCTCTGTGACCTGCTCGGTCCGAAACAGCTCCTCGTAGACGCTCGATGCGTCGGCCTGGACGTAACCCTTGTACCCGCGGAGAAACTCCTTGGGACCATCCTGGTTGTGACGCGGCGTGAAGCGAAACAGCACGTGGTCGCGGTCTGCGACGAGCACCCAGAAGTGACCGCGCCGGCACTTGTCCTTCGCCTGCACGAGCACCCCGGTGGCGTCGATGGCGATGCAATGCGCGGAGAGCGCGTCTTTCGCCATGGCGGCGACCAGATGGCCCAGCACCTCGGCGCACGAGCTGACCCAGCCGCAGAGCGTCGAGCGCGCCAGGTGCACCCCTTGGCGCTCGAAGATCTTCTCCTGCCGATGCAGCGGCAGGTGGTCGCCGTATTTGCTCACCAGCACGTGCGCGAGCAGCCCTGGTCCGGCGAGCGACCGGGGGACGGGACTGTCGGCCACCTCCGCGATGACCACGCCCGCTTCCGGCTCGCCCTGTTTGGCAAACTTGGGCCGCACGATCTGCAGCCGCACGAAGCTCGCGGGCCGCCACTCCAGCGTCTCGGACACCTCTTCGCCGATGCGGACCATCGCGGCGGCGCGCTCGTCGCGCATCTCGGGCGGGAGAAGCTCGATCCGCTCGATGGGCAGGTGCTCGGGCAGCTTCTGCCGTCCGTGCGGGGTAGTCCTGCGCCCCTTGCCGCCGCCACCGGATGCGCCTGCTGGCGCCGCACCGCCGCCTTCAGGCGAGCTTGGCGCGTCCGCGTCGGCTGGCGCCGCTGCGCCCGTCGGCGCCCCTGCGCCCGCGAGCATCTGCACGATGGCGTCGAAGGCCAGCTGCATCTGCCCGGGGTCGACGTGCTCGGCCTTCTGGCCGAAGATGTGCCGGCGAAGCCGCTCCAGCTCGATGCTGGCGAGCTCGTAGAGCTTGCGGTACTCGTCGCGCTCGTGCGCGGCGCGCGCCAGCCTGTCCTTCAGGTCATGAATCTGCTCTTCGAGCGACTTGCCCACGAGGCGCTAAGTACTCGTGACTTCTTGCTTTTTGAAGGGGGTTGTCGTAGGAAAAGAAGTGGCTCTCGCCGGAATGCAGCGCGTGCGCTGCCCGGCAGTGCGCGAAGCTCAGGTGAGCTCAGGGGGCTGGAGCCGGTGCAGCCTCGGCGAGGCGGACCTCGCGCCGCAGCTTCGTCGGCGCAAGCGCGATGCCCTCGAGGATCTTCCCGAGCTCGGCCGCGTCGATGACGACGCTCGTGGCTCCCGGCGTGACCGCACGCGGGGCTCGGAAGGTCCCGCGCTCTAGACGTTTGTAAAGCAGGCAGTACCCGCTGCGGTCCCACCACAGAGCCTTGCAACGGTCGGCTGCCCGGTTGAAGAACAGAAACAGCGCTCCGGAGAGCGGATCCTGTCGCAGCACCTCGCGCACGACGGCGGCGAGGCCATCAAACGACCGCCGTAGGTCCAGCGGCTCGGTGGCGACGTAGATCGAGACGCGGCCCGGGATCATCGCGAGCCCCCGAGCGCACGAACGACGCGCGCCAGCGTGTCCTCGTCGAACGTCGGCGGCACGCGCACGACCGCGCCGTCTGGCAGGACGATCTCCAGCGCCGCGCCCGGCGAGGGCGCCGTCGCGCCCGATGCGGCGACCACCACAGGGAGCAACGCAGGCAGCGTCGCCTTATCCGAGCGCTGCCGGTACTCGCTCCGCTTCATGCCCAGCCGGCGGCTCCAGGAGTACAGCGTGCCGGCGCTGACCCCCTCCTGCTCCGCGAACACGCGGGCGGAGTGCCCGCTCTTGTGCCAGCGCGCCACCCGGTCGCGCCAGATGCGTCTGCTCTCGTCCATCCACACCTCCGGCGCCGGTTTCTACGCAGCACCGAGGCTCCAAAACAGCATGTGGGTCACCGAACGCGTACGCATCGGGCGCGGACCTCACCGGTGAACTTCACCGGCACCCGGCGTGCTCTTCACCGGCATCGGGCGCGGATTTCACCGGTGAACTTCACCAAAATGCCGCGGGTTGCCGCGATCATCTACAACGACGGCGGACAGCGAGAAGGTGATGGATCGAGAACGCTCGGGGCCGGGGCTGCTCGCGAGCATCATCGTCGAGAAGTTCGAGGACGCGATGCCGCTGTACCGGCAGGCGCAGCAGTACGCTCGCTTCGGCGTGTCGCTGTCGCCGTCGACGCTGGGAGAGTGGTCGGCGTTTGCGCTCGATGTGCCTGCCCCTGTGTCGTGACCGCGATTGACGCCGACTTTTGGCGACGCCGCGGGGACACCTGGTCAGCGAGATCTGCCCCGACACTTGGCCACGCCGCGGGGCGTCGCCGAGCCGGGGGCGCCCCATGTCCGTGCTCTCCTCTCGCGAGCTGCCGATGTCAATCGTCGAGCAGTGCGAGCGATGCGTTCCGTGCATTCTCTCGAGGGTCGTTCGCGGTATGGGCCGCCTCCAACGTCGCGAGCTCCACAGCCTTTGCGTGAATCTTGCGCATCTCCTCGACGAACTGTCCGGCAAGGGCGTTCGCGTGCATGGACGTCAGATCGGGGCACGCGAGCATCGTCTGGTACAGGCTGACCATGTTCGCTTTTGCGCTCTTCCATCCTTCGTCAGAGGCCACCGCGGACTCGTTCTTGACGCGCTGCCATAGGTCGTAGAATGGAAGCGTGCTTAAATCAGTGCGGGCCGAGGCGCTAACGATGCTGTAAAGCACGTAATCAGCGGCCCGGAACGGCTCACATTCCTCGCGGGTAGCGCCAGAATGCAGCCTGCCATCGATGACCCATAGATTCTCGGCCTCGATGTCTGCCTCGGGGGCGTTGATGAGGACGTGATACCCTCCTTGGAGCGGGTCGCGCGCATCTAGATCGAATTCACGACGCACACCGACGAGGGGCTTGTTCTCCTCAAAATCGAGGAGCGCATCGACGCCGTCCATGACGACCTTGCCAACCTTGAGGTAGACCCCGAGCGCCGCGGAGAAGTCGAGCGCGCCAGCCGCGCTCTCCACGGTGTTCAGCAGCTTCCGCGCGTAATCCTGTCGGACGACGCGGCACAGGATCACGCTGAGGTTGAGGCGCCCGCCACGGTACGGGTGCAGCCCGGCCACGCGCGTGTCGTTGAACACCATGCCCTCGGGCACCTGGGTGATTCCGGCCTTCTCCAGCATCGCCGGCCCGACGACGAAGGGCAGGGCTTCGACCCTCTGGCCGTAGATGAACTCCGACGACACGACGACCATCGGATCGTAAGTGCGATGCCATTCACGGCTATTCGAAAGAAACAGCTCGTTAATCCGAACCTGGAAATAGTCCTGATCGGGCCTGAGCGGGGCGCCCGAAATGTTGGACTCGACGTGCTCGGCAGGCACGGAGAGCCGCGTGGGCGTCCTGGTTTCCGCATGTCTGGCGCGCTCCCACAAGGCGCGGCATCTATCGGCGAGATTCATGCTCAGCCTCCTTCTTCTTTTCTTCTGCGCTGGTCGCTTGTTTCCGATCAGGTGCTCTTCCGGAGAGGGAAGCTCGCCTTGTCCTCCCGCACGGCCCATTCGTCTCCCTCGACGTGGAAGAGCCGCTGCACGATGCTCCAGCCGTTCCCCTGCTCGAGCCGGATCTCGCCCACGTTCGCCCCCGGAGTGGCCGCGGTGTATTGATGCGGGACGACCGCTTCGAGCACGGCCACATCCACCGCGGGCTCCAGCGCCCTCGGTGGTGCTGCGACGAGGACCTTCTCGCGCTCCTCCTCGTCACCGACGAGGAGCGCCTCCTCGAATTGCCCGCCGCCGATCTCGACCGTCTCCGCCCGCTTCGCGACGAGGTCCACCACGGCGAGTTCGTCGTGCTCGCCGACATCCGCGGACGCTTTCGGCACGATCATGCCCTCGAGGCTGCCCCCACCCACCCTGCCGAGCAGCTTGTTCTTCCAGGCCACGGACTCGTTTTTCAGGGCGCTCGAGGTGAAGTTGACGATCCGTCGTGACGCCGCGTTCCGGTCGGTGAGGCTGGCCGACACGCCAAAATGCACGTCGCCCGAGAGCACGACGACCGGCGACCGATCGAGGAGCCGCTCGACCAGCAGCTCGTGCCCATACGAGCGAGCCCAGCATTCATCGTCGATCTCGTTGGCGAGGCCGAGCTTCGCGAGGACGCCTTGCATGGTGTCGAGCCGCGTCAAACCGAGCACCGGGGCGGGGGAGACGACGAGGGTGAACCGCGGCGGCTTGCTCGTCTGCAGCAGCTTGCCGATCTGCTGGGAGCCCATCAAGGTCATGCCGCCCCGCGTGTCGAAGCCACGCCGCGTGCGCGTATCGAGGACGATCGCCTCGTACATCGGCCCCTCCCAGCGATAAGACCACGTGATCGCGCCGGTCTTCTCCCGCTCGAGCTCCGCGGCCGACGCCGGCATGCCCAGGCATTGCTCGATGGCGGGGACGGTCGACTCGTCGCCGCCCGTCCAGCCGTCGATCAGACCGAGCAACTTTCCCCCCGGCTTGCCTTCTGCGAACTGCGCCGGGTCGTTGCCCCAGTGCTGGAAGATCGCATAAGCGATGAGCCCGTTGCGGAGGATGCGGCGCCCGCCGGAGTTCGCGAGGACCCGCTGCGTCCAGACGCGAGAGATGAACCAATCGTCCGTGATTTCGTGGTCGTCGAACATCATGTACGTCGCGGTGTTCGCGAGGAGCCGGCGCACGTGCGGTAGATCGTCGTAGAAGGAAGCGAGCTCGGGCGCCTCAGGTCTGCCGGACCAGAGGACACGCGAAAAGACGAATAGATACATTGCATAAAACTCGCCCAAGGTGAGCAGGTGACGGTCGGCCTCTCCGCTGGTCAACCCGGCCTCGGCCACGAAGGCCTTGCGGGCGCCTCCGGAGACGAGGTGCACCCGGTCGCCGCGGGACTCGTGCGCGAGCTTGCTCAATGACGGGAGCAGCTCCTCGTGCACGTCGTCCGCGTAGATTTGATCGCCCGTCAGAAAGAGCTGATGCGGCCGCTCCTGCGATCTCTCGTCGACTCTCCGATCTGTCTGCGCGAGCGCGTCACGCCCGAGGCCGTGCGGCTTGCGGCACGAGCCGTGGAGGATCCGGAGCTTGGCAGGATCGTCGGGCGGCAAGGCGAAGCTCGGGAGGGTCTCCGCGCCGTAGACGAGGCGCTCCAGCGCAGAGTGCGTCGAAGGCGAGTCCGGCACGAGGACATCGTCGTCACGGAGCGTTCGCTCGGTCTTCGTGGGATCATTGGGATCGACGAGGGCGAGATCATAGTGGTACGTCTCGCCCCACGCGAGGGCGTCCCTCTTCGCGGCCGTGACGGTCACCGCGTAAAGCCCATCGCCCACCTTCACGGCGCAGCGCGTCCCCGACATCGCGACGCTGCCATCCGGGGCATGGACGCGGAGGGTCACCTCGCGCGATTCACGCAGCACGAGGAATATCGACGCCGTCGAGCGGTCGACGCGACGAACCATGGGGCCGCACAGGATCATGGGCATGTTCATGCTCCCACTTCTACCTGATGCGTGCTTGCCACACAACAAATGTCCGAGAAGCCTTGGCCCGGCGCGCTCTTGTGAGATGATCCTCCCCCGCGCCGTGGACAAACCGACTATGCCGACCACGGCTGCGCCGATGCGCGGCGACGATCTCGGCCGCGAGGTGCCAGCACCACGCGCAGCCCATCGCGCCCAATCTGCTCGCTCGGCAATTCGAGACCCGTGCCCCCAACGAAGCCTGGGTTACCGACGTGACAAGCATCCCGACCGGCGAAGGCTGGCTCTACCTGGCCGCGATGCTCGATCTGTTCTCGCGGCGCGTGGTGGGCTTCGCGATGAGCGCGCAGAACGACCGCGCACCTACGGGCAGCCCGCGCGTGCACGGTTGGAGCACTCGAGCTCCGCGGTAATCCACTGGTGCGCCGCGAGCGAGAAGGGAGCTTGGCCGAACGTGATGCCGTCGCTCTCCGCGACGGGCAGACCGCCCTCCCGGTCGCCGAGGCGAAGTCCCGGAAAGGGCGGAACCTGGGAGAGCTCCGCGGGAGGAGCAGCCGAAAAGGCCAGCGGCGAGCGCCGCGGCGCCGAGGAGGGCGCGAACTGATGCATCCCCTCATATAACCCCAAGAATTTCACGGGTCACGGCGTGCTCACGGAGAACTTCGCCGTACGCTGTCATGAGTTGAACAAGCCGCTCTTCCCGCATGTTGGGAATGGCCGTGTACCAGTAGCATCCCTGGTTATAGTTCATGGAATGCGACCGCTCCTCCGAGCGCGTCGTCGTCAAGTGCCCCTTCGCCTTGCCTTCCGTGCACGCGTCGACGCCCGCCGATTGCCTCATGCTGATACTATTCCGGCCAGCGATCGCAAATTCTCACGTGTCCGTCGTCGGCTCGCCCGAAGTACCAGAGCTTGGTGGGTTCATATGATCAATCATCCTACATTCACGATCGGTGGGAGCGGCGTGCCTGCGGCGCGTGAATCGACGAATTTGCCATATAAAATGAGGGGATCTGTCAGGTTCCATCGAGGAACTTTGCTCGACCCCGGGCGGCTCGCGATCGGCACCTCCGCCACGCTCACCTACCCTCTTTACGACGGACAGGAGCTCGCCGACGGCGCCTGGCTCCTCGTCCGTCTCCGCAGGAGGGCGGACTACTCGGGTGTGCGCGGCTGGTTCGACAAGGAGCGGGCGCTGCGGGCCGCCGTGCAGAACCTCGTCGACGACGTGAGCACGGGCATGGTCGACGCCGCCGCGGCTCTCCCCCGCCTGCGGCCAGGCGCCGCCGGCATGGAGACGCTCTTCGACGAGCTTCGCGCGCTGCGGCAGATCATCCAGCTCGACGGCGCGATCCACGAGGCCGAGGCAAAGCGGAGGGTCGCCGCGATGATCAAGGCGTTCGCCGACGCACGGGCGGCCATCGAGCGCCACGCCGCGCCGGCAGGCCCGGCGCTGCTCGCGCGAGGCGGCGTGTCGAGGGCGCTCGAGGCGTTCGTGCAGGCGCCCGGCGGGGAGGAGGCCCCGAAGATCACGGCAGACGCCGACCTCCTGCATGAGAAGGCGGTCGCCGAGGCGCGCAGGGCTGCGCGGCCTGTCTGAGGACGACGCGGGGCGCATCCACGCGCGACTCATCGGGATCCACGCCCGACCCGGCCCCAGCCCGGCGCATCTCGTGGGCTGGGTCGACGACATCGAGGATCGTGCCCGTCGACGGTCGCTTCGACGGCAGGGGACGCTGCGCAACCTCCTGTTCGACATGCACTCAGCGAGCTGCTCCAGAATTGTGCTGCACCTGGCCGATCGCGGCATCCATCTCGCTTCGGAGTCGAGCTTCTGCCGCGTCCTGCGTGCGCAGGGGCTGCTGGCGTGCCGCAATCCGGCTCGACCGGCGAGCCCCCGTCATCCCGGCGAGCTGGTCGCCAGAAGGCCCAATCAGGTATGGTGCTGGGACATCGCCCACCTTGAAGAGCGCGGTGCGCGGCGCGTTCTGCTTCCTGTACCTCATCGTGGATGTCTATCGCCCCAAGATCGTCGGCGTGTCGGTCGAGGCTGAGGATAGGTTTTGACACCGCCCGCGCCGGTGTGGGAAGCTGGAAGGCGCACACACGTGGCTATAGGCAACCCGATCTTCGAGGACACGAAGTTCCGGCGCGACCTTCCGGAGGCGCGCGATCTCGAAGGCCGCCTCGCCGACACCTTCGACGTTCCAGGCACTGCGCGCAACCTCGCACAGCAGGCGGGGCTCGACCTCGCCGCGCTCGACGTGAGCGGGCCGCCGAGCACCTTCTGGAGTCGGATTCTCGACAACGCCTCGCGAGAACAGAGGCTGGAGAAGCTCATCGAGGCCGTCGCGGCGCAGGAGATCAACCAGCCGTTGCAGCGGTCGATCGAGGCGGTGCGGGCCGTGACCCTGAAGGGCTCGCTCCAGGCGACGCGCTTCCTGCTCGACGGCGATCGACCGTTCCTGGGGCGTAAGAACCTGCGCGATCTGCTCCCCGAGCTGCAGGACTGGCAGTCGGCGGCGGCGATCCTCGTCGTCCGCGGGGAGCCCGACTCCGGCCGGACCGAGACCCAGGTCCTCCTGGCCGATCGCAACCGGGACCGGCGCGTGCTCCTGGACGAGAACCTGCCGCTGAGATCGGCCATGCGCCAGATCTGGAAGGCCGCGGGCGCGAGCGGCGAGCCGCCGGTCCCCGGCGCGGAGCCGCTGACCACCGAGTCTGCGCTCCTGCTCGACTTCTGGACCGACATCCAGGACGCGCTCGAGACCAACGACCGCAAGATGTGGGTGCTGTTCGACGACCTCGACAAGGGTCCGGGGCGCGTCGAGGTGCGCCTGCTCGCCGAGGTGCTGGCGATCCGGCTGCGCAGCGTCGCCTTCCAGAGGCGTCTCCGCCTGGTGCTCCTCGGCTACCCGGGTCCCCAGCTCCCCGAGAAAGTGCAGGGCGCGCTCATCCGGGACGACACGACCGAGGTCCTCGACGAGACGCACGTGGAGGCGTTCCTCGATTACTGCCTCACGCGCGCCGGCAAGCGGTTCGATCGGGGCACTCTGGCGAGCAGAAGCGCCGATCTCTGCCAGGAGGCGCGCGCGAAGGCGACGAAGAGCGTGCCGTACCACGAGACGCTCTACGGGCTGCTCACCGCCTGGCACCGAAAGGAGATCGCATGAGCGGCGCCATCTCACCCGTAGGTGTCATGCTGGCCCCCCCTCTCCGGGTCTTCATGGCCCCCTCTCTGCGGGTCTTCATGGACGCGGAGAGCTTCTTCCGTCGCGGCCACTCGCTCCTGTCGTCGGTCCAGTCGTCGGTGCCCCTCGTCATCGTCAACGACAAGGAGTGGATGAGGTGGCTGAACGGCGTCTACATCACGCCGGACCTCGTCTTGACGATGGACGTGCCGGGCACGCAGACCGAGGGGACCCCGGGCCTCCTGGCAGAGCGCGACCTGCAGGTCGAGATCCGTAACGCCCCCGCGTCGGTGGCCTGGGCGAGCCGCGCGCGCACGGCGCTCGTCCGCGCCGAGGTTCGAGGCGAGGTTCTGCCGGAGCTTGCGCTGGCGCCCGCTGCCGGGAACGTCGTCGCGGTCTTCCACGACGAGCTCTACGCTCGTGTCAGCTTCGGCGGCACGGACGGTGGGACCCGACACGACGCGCCCGTCACCCACACCGTCTCGTTCGGCGCGCCGCTCTTCGACGAGTCGTGGCGGCTCGTCGGCCTCCACGAGGGACCGGCGGAGCAGGCGAGCGCGCTGGCGCCGATCGCGACGATCCTCCGCGAGATCGAGCAGGAGGCCCCCGCGCTCTGGGAGGAGATCGCGGCCGTCCATCGTCTCGTCCGGACGACGTCGGTGAGCATCGACCTCCCCGAACGGACGAGCGCTAGCCTCGAGCGCGCCGTGCGGTGGGACCCCGACGCCGACGAGGTGCTGCCGGCCCGTGAGCGCCGGCAGGCGCTCCGCGGCGCGAGCCTCGAGGATCTGCGCCGCGCGCGCGGGCACGCTCCGGCGACCGGCCCGGAGCAGGAGGCGATCGACGCCATCCTCGGCGGGCCTCCCTTCGCGCTCGACGCGCTGGCGCTGGACGTCCTCCTTGCCTTCGCCACGGCGGCGCGCTGGTTCGACGGCGTCGTGGAGGGCCTGCCCGAGCAGGAGGCGCTGGAGCTGGCGATCCACCGGCGCCGCCAGCGGGCAGCGCTGGACGCGATCATCGGGCCTCGCTTCGCGCCGCGCGCGAGCGAGGTCGAGCACCTCACCGCGTGGCTCTTCGAGCGCGACCGACCTCCCCTCGTGCTCCGCGGGCCGGGCGGGATCGGGAAGTCGGCGCTCCTGGCCTTCTTCGTGAGGAAGGTCTGCCCACCGGCGCGCTTCGCGTGGCTGGACTTCGATCGCCCTGACGTGTCCGCGGACGAGGAGACGATCGCGCGTGTCGTTGACGAGCACCTGGCCTGGCAGCCCGGCGCGGGCACCTTGATCGTCGTGCTGGACTCCTTCGAGACATCGGTGACCTACGGCTACGCCAGGCTCAACCCGGCGCTCGACGCGCTGGCCCGCCGGTTCCCCGATCTCGCCGTCGTCGTCGGCTCGCGTACCTCAGCTCCTCTCCTCAAGATCGAGGGCCGGAAGGCGGTCGAGTACGAGGTGCCCGGGCTGGATCCCGCCGTCGCCGCCCGCTGGCTCGCCGACGAGAAGGTCCCCGGCGAGATCGTCGCAGAGGCCGCGGCGGTGGCCGGCGGCGTCCCGCTGAACCTCCGTCTGGCCCGCGATCTCCTCGCGGGCCGATCGCGGGACGAGGCGCGCGCGTTCCTCGCCGAGCTGCCCAGGCAGCTCGTCACCGGCTACCTCTATCGCCGGATCCTCCGCCGCCTTGATGACCCTTCGTTGAAGCCCTACGCGCAGTGGACGATGGTTCCACGGCGCCTCGTGCCGGAGCTGCTCGAGAGGATCCTCGAGAAGGTCGGGGGCGCGCCGAGCGGCGGCGCGTCGCGGCTGTTCGAGGCGCTGCGCCGCGAGGTCACCCTTCTCGACGGCGAGAGCGTCCTCACCGTGCGGCCCGACCTCCGCAACACCATCCTCCCGCTCCTCGCCGCCGAGGACGAGGCGCTGGTCCGCGCGATCGACACCAGCGCGGCCGGGTTCTGGGCGGAGCGCGCCGCCGGGGACAACGCGGCGGCCGCGGACGCGATCTATCACCACCTCCGGCTCTCCGATCTCGCGAGCGCCGGCAAGCTCTGGCACACCGGGGTCGAGCCCTTCCTCCGCGGATACACCCTCGAAGAGATCCCCGAGGCGTCCCGCGCCTGGCTGGACAGCCGGCTCTCGCGGCAGAGCGTCGAGCAACGGGTCGAGGATCTCCTGGCCCGCGGCCGGCTGGCGGACGCTCGCGCCGCGCTCGCTGACCAGCCGACGCAAGGCGGAGGCACAAGCCGCAACGCCCGCCGCCGCCTCCTCCTCGGCTTCGTCGACGACGCGCCGGAGATCACCAGCGAGAATTTCGAGGGGCTCGAGTCGTACGTGCTCGGCCACGAGCGTCCGGCGTACCGGATCCGCTACGGCAGCTTCGAGGCGCTCCGATCGCCCTGGAAGGACCTCGAGCGCCATCGGGACCGGCTTGCTGGGGCGATCGGCTGCGTCGGCCGGCTGCGGCTCCTCGACGACGGCCGGGTGCTCGGCACGGCCACCCTGGTGGGCCCGCGCCTGTTGCTCACGACGCGCAGCGCGGTCGCGCCGTTCGTGGTCGGCACGGGCACCCTGGTGCGATGGATCCCGGACCGGCGCGTCGAGATCGACATGCGGGCCGAGGGAGACGGCGTCGAGGAGCGCTACCGCGTCGGACGCGCCGTGCTCGTCCATCCCCACTGGGACATCGCGCTGATCGAGGCGCTCGACGACCTGGGGGCGCGGTCATCGCGCGCGCCCGTCCCGCTCGCCACCTTCGAGCCGGCTCCGCGCTCGGATGTCGTGGCGATCGGGCATCCCGGCGGCGCGGGTCTCGAGCTCGCCCATGTGCAACGGGAGATCTTCGGGGACGTGATCGACGTCAAGCGGCTCATGCCGGGGAAGCTCCTCGATCGCAGTGACGAGGTGAGCTTCGGCCACCAGGTGCTCGCGGGATGGGACGACTGCTCGACCCTGGGCGCCGACCCCGGCGGGGCGCTCATCGATCCGGAGACAGGCGCGCTCGTCGGCGTGCGCTTCGCGAGCCAGGTCTTCGGCCACAGCGCGTTCGTGCCCGCCTGGGAGCTGGCGTGCGATCCCGAGGTCGTCCGGTCCGGCGTTCTGATCACGGGGACGCCGGGCCCCCCGCCGGCCTGGACGAGCGCCTGGTCGAGCCCGCCGACGGCCCGGCAGCACCTGCTCGACGCCTGCGTGGCGTTGCGGCAGGACGACGTCGCGCGCGCCCGCGCCCTCGTCGATCTCGTCCCCGCCTCGGCGGACGCTCGGAGCCACGTGGATCGAACGCTCGTCGAGGTGGCCTGTCTCGTCCGCGGCGCCGGTGAAGAGCGCGCCCGCGCCGGCGATCTGCTGGAGCAGCTCATCTCGGACTTCGCCCCGGCGCTGACGCCCGCCGACGCCGCCGCGATCGTGGCGACCCGCCTGCGGCTCGCCGTCGATGCGGATGCCGAGCGCGACCTCTGTCTCCGCCGCTCGGCGAACGACATGACGAGCATGGACAAGTTGATCCCCTTCCGGGTCCTCGCCCCGGGGCACCCGCAACGCCGCGTGATCTGGCCCGTCCGAGACACGCCGCTCGAGGCGTCGTTGCACGAGCTCGAGCAGCGGGTCGTTCGAGCCGACGTCGAGTGCAGGCGGCTCGCGAAGTGGGCGGGCGCCCACGGCGACCGGTTGCTCCAGCTCGACTTCGCCGCGCGCACCGCCGGAGACGCCCGCGCGCTCGCCGCCGCGCTCGTCGGCCTCCCGCGGGAGCGCGCGGATCGGCCCAGCGCGTACCTCCTGGAGAAGCTCGACGTCGAGCGCCACCCGAAGCTCGGCTGGAGCCCGGCGCTGCAGCCGCTCGCCGCGTACCTCGCGAGCGCTCCGCAGCGCCCGGTCGACCTCAGGCCGGAGCCGCTCGCGGAGTGGCTCGACGCGAACGCGAAATCCGGGCGGCTCGGGGCATACCTCAACGAGCTTATCCGGCTCGATACGGAGGTCGCATGGACCGCCGGGCTGCTCCATCTGCTGACCCCCCTTCCCATCGAATCGATGCTCGAGCATCGATTCACGGACGGCACATCACGAGGAGGAGAGCATGATACTGAAGGATGAACCCCCGTATCCGTGGAGCGAGCCGCTCGCGCGCGAGCTGCACCGGCGGCTCGTGGACACGTTCTACGAGCCATCCGAGGCCCGCACCCTCATCAAGGCGGCCAAGAAGCCCGACGTCACCAAGATCGCCTTCGAGGGACGCTCGATCCACCAGATCTGGGTGGACACCCTCGACCGCGCCGCCGCCGCCGGCGCGCTCCGCTCGCTCATGACGCACATCGCCGACGAGGCGAGTCCCTCGGCCGAGCTGACCGCGTTCCTCCGCGAGCTGCTCGCGGCGAAGTCGCCGCCCGTGGCGCCGAGCGTCGGCGGCAAGGATCGTCCGGCGGTCGCCTTGCTGACGAAGCCGGAGGCCCTGCTCTATGGCCAGGATCTCAGCGAGTCGGTCGGCGACATCCCAGGCCTCCTCGCCGCGGTGGAGCGGGTGATGACGTGGCGCTCCGCGATCGGCTGCATCCGCGTGCTCGCTGCCGACGGCAATACGTACGTCGGGACCGGGACGCTGCTCGTCGGGAATCGGATGCTCACCAACCATCACGTGGTCTACCCGGAGGGCTTCAAGCCGACCAGCATCTCGGTCAGCTTCAACTTCGAGCTGGACTCGAGGCGGCAGAACCTGGCATCGCTGGTGGTCGCCGGCGACGTGGCCACGATCAAGGCCAGCGCAGACGACGACTGGGCCACGTTCGCCATCGACGGCTCGCCGCCAGAGGGGGTCCTCGCCTTTGACCTCGCGGCGCAGGTGGCCACGCCGATGCCCTCGGAGCGCGCGTTCATCCTCCAACACCCGCGCGGCAAGGAGAAGCGCCTCGCCTTCGTCCGCAACCACGTCTCGGAGGTGGCAGCGCGGCGGGTCTACTACGTCACCGACACAGAGGGTGGCTCGTCGGGGTCGCCCGTCTTCAATGGGCAGGGCCAGCTCATCGCCCTTCACCGCGCCGGCGGCGTCCCCCAGAAGTTCCCGGGCGCGCCGCCCGTGAAGAACAACGAGGGAGTCCGCGTCGACGTGATCGCGCCCGCGATCATCGGCTCTTGATCTCCACCTCGCCCTGAGCCACCCGCGGGCTCATAGCCAGGTCAGCGAAACGCCTCCCGCCCGATCTCCTCGCCGGCTCGCGTTTCGCACCGGCGAGGAAGACCCGCCGGGCCGCACGTGGCTACCCGCCGATGCGGCCGCTGAAGGCGTCGACGGACCGCAGCCGAGCTCATCGCGCGCTCCGGGCCAAGCAGCTCCGCTCGTGTCGCAAACGTGGTGACGAAGGATGGCCCCTGGAGGGCCGTTCCGAACGGGCTCCTCTCGGGCGCACGGGCATCATGCCGGCCAGAGTACGTCGCGCAACCTGCGCAGCTCGTCGTGGATGCCCTGGTTGTCCGGGTCTTCCATGATCCGGTCGAGCAGCGCGTCGAGCTTGTGCTGGATGCTGGCTTGCTCGAGCAAGCTCCGCCAGGCCTTCCCTGTCTGCAGGGCCCGTTGCCAGTCGAGCAGATCGATCGAAGCCTCTTTGGCAAGGTGCTCGATGTCGTCGGTCGTCGGGTACGCGTTCGCAAGGAGCCTGATGAGTCCACTGCTCTCCCTCTTGTCCCAGGGGACGGCTCGCGCGCCTTGCGCGCGCAGCGGCCACACCTTGACGGCGACGCTCGCATAGAGCGCGCCCAGGACGCGGAGGTCGTTCCCGTCGCACTGCTGGACGGCCATCTTGAGCGCGGCGCCTGACGAGATGGCCGCGTTTCCGAGGATCTCGCCGCGCACCGCCGCTGGCATTGTGTTCGCGATCTCGGTCTTCGACATGGAGAGGTCGTCCTCGTGCCCGTCGGCCCACCGGTCGAGCTGGCGTTTGAGCTCCTCCCGGATGCGCTCAACAGGGCCGAAGACGAAGAGACACATGGCGAAGAGCTCGGACGCGCGGCCGGGCAGGAGATCCGTGGGATTCCGGACGAAGATCGGGTGCGCCGCGGCCCGGTGCAGGGAGTCCCACGCTTGTTGCTCGAAGAGGGCGCTCGCGGTCAGGTAGCTTTGCATCGAGTCGTGGAAGAAGCGCAGATCGCGCGCGTCCTCCGCCTGGACGAGCAAACCGGCCTCCCTGAGCGTCTGCAGGTTCTTCCGCTCCTCCTCGCTGCTGCCGCGGACGGCGCGCAGGCCATCTCGCCAGTACGTGGCCAGGCAGTACGAACGTGTCCACTCGAGGAGCGCCGTGTCCTGCCCTGGCGCTCCTTTGGTCCTGGCCTTCAGGAGCTCCTGGATCGATGTCCCGTAGAGATCCGAGAGGGTGGTGATGGGATGGGTGCTGGTATACATCGCGAGCCGGATCAGGATGGGGAGGTAAGCCCCGTCATGGCTTCGACACGCCTCCTTGACGGCATCCGGGAGCACGTAGTCCTCGCTGGGCTTGTAGGCGTCGACGAAGGTCTTGAGCGTTCCTTTCGTCTCGTCCTCCTCGTCCTCGTAGAGCATCTGCGGTTCGATGCGCATCCAGCGCGCCGACCCCTCGAAGGCATTGCGGAAGTCGTCATGCGGTCTTCCAGCGAGGAGCAGGCGCACCCGCCCGCCCAGGGGGCCATCGAGAAAGCGGGTGATGTGCTCCGGTTCGAAGGGGGACTCCACGAGGCCGTCTATCACGATGACGTAATCACCGCGGAGGAGCTGGGCCTCGAGGACCTCGGGGCTGAGCGCGTGGGCCTCGAGCGCGTGCCGGAGCGCGTCCGCGAGCGACGGACCCCCGGCCTCACACAGCACCGGAAGCGGCCGGCTGGGATCGTCGTGAAAGCGCGCCAGCATGCGCTCCATCACCTGCCGCAGCAGCGCGCTCTTGCCCCGGCCTCCAGGGGCCTCGATGAGGACGTTGCCGCCCTGGTTGGGATCGCCGAGAAAAGCGGCGATCGCGTCCGCGAGCGCCTCTGGAGCCGGGGAAGGCGGGCTGCCTTCGCTCATGAGGATATCGGCGGGGAGCGCGACGTACGTCTCGCCGCGGGCCATCTCGCGCTTCTTGCGCAGCTTTGCCCTCGTCCGCGTGACGTAGTCCCGGAGCAGGCCACGGCGGATCCTGGGAACGCTGACGGCGACGGGGACGAGCCACTGGAATGGCTTCGACGGCGCAAGGAGGCGGAAGGCGAAGGGCGAGACGACACTGGCGGCGAGCGCGAGGAGCAGCGCCCCGAAGCCGAAGCCGGCGACGATTGGAAAGTTGATGTTGAGCTTCTGCGCCGCCGGGATGAGGGCGACCCCGCCGGTGCCGGCCGTGCTCGCGAGCACGGCCCCGAAGGGCAGCCAGCCCCTCGCGAGCCGACTGCGAGCCTCGAGGAGCACGGGTAGCAAGAACAGGAGGAGTGCTGCGACACAGGCGAGGAGGGTGCGCACCGAGGCTCGGTCGAGCGGGCGGGATGCGAAGCGGACCTTCTCGAGGCCCAGCGTGAGCTTGCTGCCCGCCCCATCCTCATAATCGATCACCACGTTGTAGAGGGGCTCTGCGAGCGAGGACGTCGGCAGGGGCCATGCTGAGTTGTGCTGGACCGACTTGCTTCCCTCCTTGCGGGCTTCGTAGGGCTCGACTCCTTTCACCACGCCGCTCTCGCTCTCATGGATCGACACCTTGACGATCGCCCCACGTGCATCGAGGCTGGCCGAATTTGGCCAATCCACATTGAGTTCCTTCACCCGATCGAAAATATAGGGAGTTTGTTCGACCTGAAATTCGCCCTTCGACAGGCGAATCATTCCGTGGTCGAGCTCAATCGTAGCTTCCACCTCCGACGCAGGGCTGTAGGCGAGAACGCCGCGCTCGGTCTCAATCCAACCGTGCATTCCGTCACCGGCCGGGCGCACCTTCCGCGCGTCATGGACCTTCGTTTCCAGGCATCTCAGACCGCGAGCTTCGGTCGCCTGTACGACGTACAGGGCTCGACCGTCTGAGAACCACAGCGCCCGTCCGTCCGAGTGGACTGACATGCGCGGCTTGACCTCTGGCCCGCATTCATTCGCCGGCTGTGGAACCAGCGAATCGATGCCCACGGCAACGTGATACGCCGCTTCCCGTGGAACAACCAACCAGAAGGAATTCACTGAATCAGCCTGGAAAAATTTGGGCGCACCGTCAACCCGATCCTCAACACGGTCCCCGCCTGCAAATGGATGGTGCAAGGGAATCGCGTTGCTCGTCTTCAGGCCACCGACATTCTTGCGAATACCATGGTCGTCCAGCAACCGAATTTGCCCATCACCCGAATAAACAAGCAGACGATCGGAGGATACATCCGCAAAGGCCTGCGCCAGATCGATCTGGATCGGGTTGATAAACAGCGAGCTTCCCTGCGCATCGAGCAGGTAAACAGATGTCGTGGACGGCGGCGCAGCGGGGGCCTCGCCAAAGGCCCATATGCGTCCACCACCCGCACCGCGGTGGATCTTGCGCACATTTGCCCCATTGAGAAGAATTCTTGGCTTCAGCTCGCCTGCTTCATTCGTCACGTCGACGACGTAGAGATTGGCGTTCACGTTGTTAGGGGGCCGCATCATCTTTGATATTCGTTCGAAGAAAGCATCGAACGCACTTGGCCCTTGACCGACGACGAAGGCCCGCTTCCCAGTGGAATCGACCGCGATTTCGAACGAGTCAATCGGCGCCGACTCTCTCACGCGAGGGTGCGCCAGTTCGTCAATAACCAGAATGCGTCGATATGTCCTCACCCATGCTTTACTGGGGCCATCGATCGACACGTATTTGCCCGCCAAATCTTCGAAGTAGGCCTTCCAGTCGCTCGGCGGTGGAATATCGATCTGGGCCACGCCTCCAGAGCTATCGACGACACTGAAACCAGCGCCGTCTTCGCGTCGAGGAGTGGGCGACCAATCACCCAGCCACAGACTCGACCTGTCCTCAGCGACGCCAGCATAATCCACGCTTGGAAATAGCACAGAAGGTCGCCGCATCAACTCCATGCACACGGGCTCCTGAAGCCGCTCATCGGAGCTGAAATTCAACAGGCAAACAGATATTTCGTTATAGTTCTTCTCCCGCACGGCCCAGGCTTTTCGCGGATCCTTGGTGGGAAAGACACGAACTTTCGCGCCATCGGGCTTCTTGAGGCAATCGATCTTACGGGCGATATCAAGGACACAAGGTCCGTCAGGGATGCCCTCGACCCACGCGTGCTTTCCATCGCCCCAGGGTATGACACGCCCTCCGGCAGGCACCGGCGCAAGGGCCATCCAGTATCCGTCCGCCGTGCTCCGCATCCGCTCCGGCGGCGCCGCGGCCGTTCCCGCGGCTCCGCCCGAGTTGCCGCAAGCGACGAGCGCGCCCCCCAGGAGCACCGCTGCCGCCGCGCAGCGCGACTCCGCTCGCCGCGGAAACCGGTAACGCCAGCGCATCTTCATCCACCCATCTCCACGATCGGGCCATGCTATCGAAGCCGCCTCGCGCCGTCAACGCGCCTGCCGGCGCCTCCCGGCGCGACCACTCCGTCGCTGGCGCTGGCCCCTCCCCGTCTCTCGGCGCGGCATTGCGTCCCGCGAGCGGAGCTCCTTGAAATTCGCTCAACCGGGCGCGACGATGCCTGGTCGTGACCCCGCCCGGCGCCGCAAAGCACTTCCTCGACGACTTCAAATACGCCCACCCCGAGGCCGTCGAGCTGCGGGGCCTGCTCGCCAAAGCCTACCGCCGCGCGCAGGACATCGAAGTGCTGCTCGAGGGCGCCGGGCTCGATCTCAGCTACATCGACACGGACCAGGCGCCGATCCATGTCTGGCAGGACGCCTTACGCCAGGCGTCCGACGCCTTGCGGCTGCGCCCGTTGCTGGATCTCGTGCTCGCCGACGGCAGCCGCAAGAAGTACCACGACCGCATCCGAGAGCTGATGGAGCCCGCGCCGATCGTCGAGGCGCCGGTCGTCGATGCCCCCGGCGTGCGCGCCCTCGCGGTGCCGGACTCCGCCTCCGGCGTATTACCGCCCGGTCTCGTTGCTGCTCAAGCCCCTCGCATCGAGCAGGCTACGTGATGGTGAGGAGCTCTACGCAGCGAAGATGGCCATCATGGTTGGCGCTCGCTCCGCGTACGCAACGAGGGAGGACGACGCCCATGGAGCCGCGGCACCTGCCTTCCGGATAGCTGCCACGAATTCTCATCGAAAAAGCTATCGGCGCGTGGTTGCGTCCATTCCCGCCACCGCTCGAAAATTCCCACCGATCGTTGCTCCCACGCCCGCCTCACGACGGGGTAGGTCCACCAGCGGAGCGGAGCAGCGGCGCGGTGCCGGCCACAAAATAGGCGACGAGGAGACCTGATCTTGGCGGACAGCCTCCTCGTCGTGCTCCGGTTCTTGTGCCCAGGAATCGAAGCGATCGCAGTGTTATCCAGAGTGCCATCGACATCAAGCGCTGGCAGCAGCAACCCCCCTCGGTCGTCGAAGCGCGCCCTGCTCGCTGCCCCGCCTGCGGCGCCGCGAGTTGTCCGCTCGGAGGCGCCGTCCGGCTCCAAGGTCACGGCAGGCGCGAGCGGCAGATCTGGGGCCCTGCCAGCCCGGACCGACCCCCCGAAGTGATCTCGGTCACCGCCCGTCGCTACCGCTGCCTCGGCTGCGGCGCCGTGCTCCTCGTCGTTCCTCGCGGTGTGCTCGGCCGGCGCGCGTACAGCGCCGCCGCGATCGGCTTCGCCCTCGCGCTCTGGGGCGTCGCGCTCGCGACGGCAGCCGAGGTCCGGCGGCGCGTGGGCCCGGCGAGGATCCTGGGCGACAGCGCCGTCACCGGCTGGGCGACGCTGCGCCGGTGGGCGCGCGATGTCGCGCAGCGACGTCTCTTTGCGGAGGCCCCCAGCCCAGGCCCGCCCGCATCCCTTCGCCAGAGCGCGGCCAGCGCCGCGGCAGCGCTCGCGGCGAGCGCTGCCCCAACGACCCGGGCGCTGCCGCTCGAGCACCGCGCCTTCTTCGGCGCCGCGCACGCGGCGTGAGGGCCTCTGCCCTTTCGGAGTCCCAATCGTACAGCCCACCTGAGAGGATCTCTGCCGAACACGCCGTTGATCCCGGACAAGGACCGCGCGCCAGCAAGGCGCAGAAAGGACCTGTTCGAATGGCTCTCGGCCCCGCCGACCACGCCGAGACCGTGGCGATCTACCGCGCTACGGTCATCGGCCCTCTGATGCACCGCGTGCTCACCCACGGCCAGCTCGCCGCCGAGCTGCGCACGTTGAGCGAGCAGCGGTTTCGCCCGCCGGGCGCGCACAGCACGCGCACCTACTCGGTGCCCACGCTCCAGCGCTGGCTGTACGCCTATCGCGCAGCTGGCCTCGACGGCCTGCGTCCGCAGCCACGCAGCGATCGAGGCTTCGCGCAGCAGCTGTCGGAGGAGCTGCGCGCGTTGCTGCTCGACATCCGGCGCGAGCATCCCGACGCCTCGGTGCCGCTGATCCTCAAGACGCTCGTCGACGAGGGGCGCCTCGAAGCGGGCAAGGTCTCCGAGCCCACCGTGCGGCGCCTGTACGCGGCGCACGGACTTCGCCGCCGCGCTGCGTGCGCCCAAGGCGAGCCGAAGACGCGGCTGCGCTGGCAAGCCGAGCGCCCCGGCGCGCTCTGGCACGGTGACGTCTGTCACGTGACCGGGTGCACCGTCGGCGGCAAAGCGATGCCGCTCCGCATCCACGGGCTGCTCGACGATGCCTCTCGCTACGTCGTTGCGCTCGAGGCGCACACCACCGAGAAAGAGCTCGACATGCTCGGCATGACCGTCGACGCCCTGCGCCGTCACGGCAAGCCCGACGCGCTCTATCTCGACAACGGCTCGACCTACCGCGGCGACATCCTCAAGACCGCGTGCGCGCGGCTCGGCATCACGCTCCTGCACGCAAAGCCCTACGACCCCGAGGCGCGCGGCAAGATGGAGCGCTTCTGGCGCACGCTGCGCGAAGGATGCCTCAACTACCTCGGTGCCGTCGCCTCGCTCGTCGACCTCAACACGACGCTCCGCGCCTTCCTCGACAGGCGCTACCACCCGGCGCCGCATGCGGGCCTGCTCGGCAAGAGCCCGGCGCAGGTCTACGCGGCCCGGCCCGCCGGAGACCGCACCGTCGACGAGAAGGCGTTGCGCAGCGCGCTCACCGAGCGTACCCGACGCCGTGTCTCGGGTGACAACATCGTCTCGGTCGACGGCATCGCCTGGCAGCTCGACCAGGGCTACCTCGCTGGCCAGATCGTCTCTGTCGCCCGGTGCTTCACCGCCCCGGACGAGCCGCCGTGGGTCGAGCACGAGGGCAAGCGCCTCATCCTGCATCCAGTCGACCCGCAGCGCAACGCGCGGTGCAAGCGGCCTCCGTGCGGTGGCCCTGCGGCAGATAGGCCGACGCGCCCGGTGGACTTCAACCCCGCGCGGACGCTCGGCCGCCGGGCGGACGGAGGCGAGGACAAGAGCGAGGCCGGAGGTGCAACGTGAGCGAATCGTACGTCCGCTTCTTCACCCTGTCCGCCGCCCCCTTCTCCAAGGAGATCCAGGACGGCGAGCTGTGGCTGCCGCCCTCCAAGGAGCAGCTCGTCGAGGAGGTGTGCGAGGCCATGCACGAGCACGCCCAGGTGCTGCTGGTCGGCGAGCCCGGCGCCGGCAAGACGTGTGTGTTGCGGGCCGTGCGGCATCGGTTGCCGCAGGCAGGCTTCCGGTTGACCTACTGCCACAACGCCACGCTGGGCCGTCGCGACTTCTATCGTCAGCTCTGCCACGCGCTCGGCCTCAACCCCGCCGCGACCGCGGCGGCCGTCTTCTACGCCGTCAGCGCGCATGTCGAGACCCTCGGCCGCGAGCGCATCCATCCCGTCTTCCTGCTGGACGAAGCGCACCTGCTCCACCAGGACACGCTCGATCATCTCCACATCCTGCTCAATTACGAATGGGACAGCCGTGCCCTGCTGTCGCTGATCCTGGTCGGGCTCCCTGACCTCCAAGACCGGCTCGAGCTGCGCAAGAACCGCTCGCTGTACTCGCGGATCGAGCGGCGTCTGTCGATTGGTCCAATGATCCCCGACGATACCGGGCAGTACGTGCGGCTACGAATGAGCCGCGCCGGCGCCGACCGCGAGATCTTCACCGCCGACGCGCTCCTCCTGCTGCACGAGGCGGCCGGATCGAGCCTGCGCGAGATCGACCGCATGGCCACCGCCGCGCTGCGCGAGGCGGTGCGGCGCAAGAAGAAGCTCGTCGAGCGCGAGGTGATGTCCCACATCGTCGGCGACCTCGGGACGGACGGCAGCTGACGCTGACCGCGATGACGGGTGGGTCCTCGGCGCCGGCACAGCAGCTCCTCGCCGGCGCCGGCGGTCCAGCGATGATGGCCATCACGGGGCCGCCAGCGGCGCACGCCTGAGGATGGCCATCGCCCTCCTTGACCTCAACCGCGCACGCTCGCGATGGCCATCAAGGAGCCTGCTCGACGAGCTATCAGCCAGCCTGAGCGTCAACACGAGCACGCCAGCGTACTTGACGGTGTGAAAGCGCGGCGGCGGGACGCTGGCCGCGAGGCGGCACAGGAGCGAGAGCGGATCCATGTCCACCGCGACAGTCCCGTCAGCGAAGGCGCGCTTGAGCGAGAGCCGCACCAGGCCGTCCTGCTGCGGCTCGACGCGCTCCTTTGCGATCGGGGGTCGCAGCACGTAACGCAGCAGCGCCTCCCTCGCCGCGGCATGGTGCGCACCGGCGCGCGTCGCTGCGTGCAAGGTGAAGCCATCGAGCGCAGCGCACAGCGGCTTGTCGTACGTGAGCGCGCTCGGAGAGGACGGCGACAGCCCGCGGAGCCATTGCGGGGCGACGACGTGTGGCGCGGCTCTCGTCCTGAGACGGCGGAGGCACAGAGCGCTGCCTCGGGCTCGTCGTCCTCCTCGACGTCGTGCTCGATCTCGAGATGCCCGTGCCGCCGGAGGTAACGGAGCATCCGCCCGACGGCGTGCTCTAGGACCTGACCGACCTCGCGCGTTCGCAGGTGACCGAGTTCGTTCCACACGAGCTCGGTACCGTCTTCGTGATAAGCCCCGTCTAGGAAGACCACGTGCAGATGCGGATTGAGCCGCATGTCGCCGGACGTGCGTTGCACGACGGTCACCGCGCCGCTCTTGACCGCGCCGCACGCGCCTCGGCGCGCACCGCGCTCTTCGTAGAACCGTTCCACGCTCTCGACGGAGATGCGGGTCAGCACGCCGAACAACGCCCCGTCCTGGGCGAGCCTGCGCCGCCACGGAAACGGAAACGTCAACACCCACTGCCGGAGCGCCACCTCGGGCAGGACGTCCTCGATCAGGTTCGCCGCCGTGGCACACATGCGTCGGCCCAGACACGACGGGCAGAAACCGCGTCCTTTACAGCTGAAGGCCACCAGCCGACTCTCTTCGCAGCGCTCGCACTGGAGCCGCGCGAACCCGCGGCAGAGCAGCCCACAGTCGAGGTAGGCTTCGAGCTCCTTCTTCGCGTGCTTGGGTATCCGGACGGCGATGGCGCCGTCGTCGATGGCCCCGTACAGCGTCTCCACGTTGTCGCGCACGATCTCGTAGAGCGTCGTCTTCTCGGGACGACGGCGCTCGTAGACGACGCCCGTGGTGCTAGCCGCGCTGGCCACACGGCGCCGACACCGCACGCCGCACGCCACGCGGTGAGGGCGCGTTTTCGCCGCCAATTTCGACAACCCGCCGGGCTATCGCCCATGGCGGCGCCATGGCGGAGTGGGGGGCCGGCGGGCCGCGACGCTCGCTGCCGCGGCGGCGGAGGCGCTCGCCGAGCCCCCGGCTCGCGCTCGATATGTCGGCGCGCGAGAACGCAGAACGCGAGCGCGCAGCGTTGCAGGAGGAGATCATCCGGGTGCAGCAGAGCCGGCTAGCGGAGCTGTCCACGCCGATGATCCCGATCACCGAGCAGGTGATGGTCATGCCTCTCATCGGAACCATGGATGAGCAGCGTGTCAGGCTCGTGCTTGAATCTGCGCTCTCTGGCGCCGAGGCGCATGGTGCGCGTGCCGCCTCCGCGCCAGCATGCAGGAGCCGCTTCGCCACTCGTTTTCCCACAGCTCCCCGTGGCGTCCGCAGTTCCGCCATGGCGTCGCCATGTCGCCATGCAGCAACGCGGCGAGAGGGTCGTCGCCTGCGCACGCCGCCGCGCTCGCCTCCCGGCACAGGCCTGCTGCTTGCCGGCATCACTTTCCGGATGCTTCCAGGGCGCTTCGGCACGCAACTGCCGCGTGCGGGCGATCCCAGTAGAGCCTGCGGGCACTGGCGAGCGGCAAGGCTCCGGCAGCGAATCGACGCGAGCGGCGGGCTCGACGTTCGGCTTAAGCTTGCTCACCCCTCCGGTGCCACCGGCAGGCCGAGCAGCTGACCGATCGCCTCGTGCACGACCCGGGCTGCCTCCTCATCGCCGAGGGCGACGGCACGGCTCAGGGTGCCGGCGAGCGACGCAACCACGGCGGCTCGAGGCGATGGATCGACCGTCGCGAGTTCCCCGGGCCCAGGGCTCGGCGGTTGGGCCCGGGTTGGGTCCATGCCACCCGAGGGGGTGCGATCCGTCGTCACGCCCCCCCGAAATCCCGCCGAAAGTAACGGATCGCGACGGTTCGCCCCCGCAGCGGAATCCTGGCGGGATTTCTGACCCGCAGATCTAGCCGGATCGCCGGAACAGGTTGAGCAGCCGCCGGAGCAGCCCGGGCTTCTTGGCCGGCGCTTCCGGCGTTGCCGCCTGGTCGCGGCGTACCGACTTGGGCGCGGCGTCGCGGTTCTTCGCCGCGCCGCTGTCGCGGTTCTTCGCCGCGCCGCTGTCGCGGTTCTTCGCCGCGCCGCTGTCGCGGTTCTTCGCCGAGCCGTTGTCGCGGTTCTTCGCTGAGCCGTTGTCGCGGTCCTTCGCTGCGCCGTTGTCGCGGTTCTTCGCTGCGCCGTTGTCGCGGGCCTTCGCCGCGGCGGACGCCCTGGGCTCCTCGCGAGCGGTCTCCGTGGCCTGCTCCGTCGCGCGCTCCGCTGCCCGGCTCGGCGCGGGTTTCGCCGCTTTCTTGCCGGCCCGCGCCTGCACCTTGGCCTTCATCGCCTCCTTGGCGGTGATCGCCGGCTTCTTCTTCTTCGGGAACGCGGGGCTGGGAGGAGGAGGCACCCACGCCGCCTCCCGGCGCGGCTCGGAGGGCGCCGCCGTTTCCGGTGCCGGCGGCGGAGCTGCGGCCGCCTTGCGGGTCTCGGCGCGCTCTGGCTGCCGCGCCGCCTTGCGGGGAGCCTCGGGCCCCTCGCCGGCAGCCGCGCGCTTCGCCGCGGCGCGCTCCGCCTTGCCAGCGCCGCTCGGCGCAGGATCCGCTGCGGCGGCCGCGCGGCGCTCTCGCTTGGCCGCGTCCGGCGCGGCGCGGGGCGCTGGCGCGCGCGTCTGGGCAGCGCCGTCGCGGTCGGCGCCTGACCTTCCGCGGTGGGGCGCCCCCTCCCGCGGCGCCTTGATCCTGTCCGGCGCGCCGCGCTCCGCCGCGCCGCCGTCGCGCGCGCCGCGCTCCGCCGCGCCGCCGTCGCGCGCGCCGCGCTCACCCGACCCGCGCTCGCGGGCCCCACGCTCGTCCGGTCCGCGTTCCCCCGCGCGTGCCGAGCGCCGCGGCGGCGGCTCCTGCGCGGGCGCCGGTGTGCGCGGCCGGCGCATGTCGATGACCCGCGGCGGACGCGTGCGAGCGGGCGCTGCGGCGGCGGGCGCCGTGCCGGCGGACTCGGCAGCGGCGGGCTTCACGTCGGCGGACTCAGCGGCGGCAGGCGCCGTCTCCGCGGCCACCGCTGCCGCGGCTGCGACCGCTGTCGCGGATGCCGCCGCGCCCTCGGGAGACGTCTCCCCGCCGCCCTCCGCCGCCCTTCCGGCGGCCTCGCGGGCCTCCTGGTCCGGCGCGCGCTCCGCGACGGGCTCCGCGCTTTCCGGCCGCCCATCCCCGTTTTCCGCTGTGTTTTGCTCGACCATGGGGCTCCTCCATAGCGTTGTCCGGCGCTCCGCGAAACCGGATCCCTCCGCCTCCCTCGCGCGGCAGGGCGCCCTCGCCCCGCCCCGCGCCCCCGGCGATCGTCGCGTTGATGCTCGCCCCCTCCGCGCGCGCTTGAATCCCCGCGCGTGCCTCGTCGAACATGCGTGTCCCTGTCCGAACCCATGGCCCGGCGTGAGCCACCGCCGACGTTGGCCCGGTCGAGGCGTCGAGCTCCCGTGCCCCTGGTCCACCGTCCACTCGCCTCGCTCGCGCTCGTGTCGGTCCTGCTCGCGCCGCGCGCCCTGCTCGCGCAGCTCCCTTGCTTTCCAGGAACGTGCCCGCCGCCCGCGCCCGCTGCGCCCCCGCGGCCCCCGCCGCTTACGCCGGAGGTCGAGCTCGCGACGCGCGCTCGGCTCGAAGCCGAAGCGCGCCCGCGCCTCGAGCCGCAGGCGCGCGCGACCGCGGCGCAGCAGGTCCACGACGAGCGCCGCCGCGCCTGGATCGAGCGCGGGGTGGAGCGAGAGCCCAACCCCGTACGGATCCGGCTGCCCCTGCTCGAGGTGTCCGCCGCCGGGCGGATGCTCGCCACGTTCGGCAAGGACGCGTATGCGCAGGAGGGGGTCGGCCTGGGCGCGCGCCTGCGCCCGGGCGAGCCGCTCGCGATCGAGATCGCGGCCGCGTACGCCTCGCTCGACGCCGCCGGGGTCCCCCGCGTCGGCGCCGTGACGCTCGAGCCCTCGGCGGTCTTCCTCTGGGGTCGGCGAGACCGCATCGACGTCTACCTGCGCTCCGGGCTCGAGGTGACGCTCCCGTTCGACGACGGCGCGCGGCCGCCGGAGGTGATGCTCGGCGGGCACGCCGGCCTCGGGTTCCAGTTCCGCGCCGCGCGCATCGGGCGCGGCGGGTTCGTGGGGTGGTTCCTGGAAGGGCGCGGGCTCGTCCGCGGCGGCCTCGGCGGCGCGATCTCCGCCATGAGAGGGCCGCACGCCGGCGTGGAGCTCCTGTTCGGCCCGAGCGTGGGGTTCTGATGCGCCCGCGCAGCCCTCTCCTCCGCCTCCGCCGCGCGATGGTCCGCTTCGTCGCGCTCGCGCTCGCGCTCTGCGCCCTCGCCTGGGCGCAGGCGGCCGCGGCCCAGTCGAACCCCTGCGTCCCGCCCTGGTGCATCGGCGGCACCGTGCGGATCGATCCGCCCCCCGTGCGGGTGCAGCCGCCCCCGGTGCAGGTGCAGCCGCCTGCCGTGGATCTGGAGGCCCAGGCTCGCGCCGAGGCCGAGGCCCGCGCCCGCCTCGAGGCGCAGGCGCGCCTCGAATGGGAGGCGTATTACCGATGGGAGGCGCGACTTCGCCTCGAAGCCGAGGCCCGGGTGCGCGCGCAGCTCGAGGCGAGCTTCCTCGCCGAGGAGCGCGCGAAGCCCGATCCCTACCTGCAGACCCCCTCACCCGTGACCCGGTGGGTCGCGCCCAGGCCGGTCACGTTCCCCCGCGTCGAGCTCGGCGTCCTCGGCGTGTGCGTCGGCGTGTGGACCGGCCCGGGGAGACCGGCGCACCTCGGCTATTGTCCGGACGTGCGCGTGCGGCTCGGCCGGCGGTGGGGGCTCGCGCTCGATCCCTCGATCCTGCGGATGGCCCACGGCGCCCTCGACTTCGCGACCCTGGGCGCTCACCCCGCGGCGACCTACTCGTTCGTCTCGGGCAAGGGCAGCCTCACGGGCTCTCACGGCTTCGCGCGCGCGGGGCTCGACGTCTGGGCGCCGGTCACGAAGCTCGCGAGGACGCCCGACGCCCTGCTCGGCGCCCACGTCGGCGCGGGCGCGCACCTCTTCGACGGCTGGTACGGGATGGGCGCCGAGGCGCGCCTGATCGCCCGCCTCGGCGCGGGCGACGGCGGCGATCCGCTCGCCGCCGAGATCGCCGATCTCCGCCTCGGCGCCGAGGTGCGCGCGCACCTCTTGATGATCGGGTTCTGAGCGCGCGCCGCTCGATCCGCGCTCGGCTACTCGCCGAGGTAGGGGACGAGGTTGACGGTCTCGCGGTCGAGCTGGTGAATCCCGAAGCGGCCGGCGGCGAAGAGGACCTCCTCACCGCTCGCCACGAACTTCTCGGGCCAGCCCCAGGTCTGGAAGAACGCCTGCGCCTTCGGCGCCTCGGGCTGCTCGAGGGAGATGACCAGCACGCCGCCGGGCACCTCGAACAGCGCGCGCATGTCGGTGGTGTGGCGCAGCGACGCCCACGACGCGAGGCGGACCGTGGAGAGGTGATCGAACTCGGGGACCGTCGGGTTCTCGTTCTCGTTCTCGTTCTCGTCCTCCGGCGGCGGCGGCTCCTCCTCGTCGGCGAGGGGTGACAGCGTGGTCAGCTTCTGGTTGGGATCCCAGCCGTAGTAAATCCCGTAGGTCGGCTGCCAGATCAGGCTGTGGCTCAGCACCGGCAGCCCGCGGCCGTCGATGGAGATCGCGTTGACCCGGCGGTTCGGGAACTGCTGGTACTCCTGGAGGTACGCGAGCCCCTCGTGCAGCTCGAGCCGCGCGAGCGCCGTCTCGATGAACTGCTGGCCCCACACCCTGTCCCGCGCGTAGATCGACTTGCCCTGGATCGTGAGGATCTCGCCGGGCACGTTGATCCCCGGATCGAGCGCGGGCTGCGTCGGGTTTTCCAGGTTGAGGTGCGTGAGGAAGTACTGCGTGTGCGGGCGCGGATCGTCCGGCGCGCCGATCGAGCGCTTGATGTTGAAGTAGAGCTCCCCGTCGTCGTTGAGGACGTTCACGGTCTCGCTGTCGTCCGGCAGCGAGAGCGCGGGCCTCACGGCCGGGCTGTCCGGATCGGACAGGTCGACCACGCTGATCTCGATCTGAGCCCAGGTGCGGCGCGGCACGTATTCGTAGCAGTACGTCGAGGTGACCCCCGGGATGTCGTTCCGGTCGACCTCGATGGGCGTGCAGGTCGTGTCGGCGCCGGCGTGGTCCGTGCACTCGGCGAACCCGCCGTTGCAGTACTCGTCGTTGCCGATCCTGCGGCACAGCCGCTCGCCGGCGGTGTACGTGCAGCCCTCCTGCCCGAAGCAGGTCGGGTTCTGGACGGCGTTCGTCCGGCACGACCAGCCGACCCCGAGATCCTCGGTGTGGCCGATGACGCGCAGGAAGGCGAGGGCGTCGCGCCCGGCGTGCACGGTCGGGAACGCGCTCCCCCCGCCGTAGTAGGTGCCGATCAAGGGGAGATCGCTCGTGTCGAGCGTGCCCGCCTGACGCGGCGCGGTCGGATCGGACAGGTCGATCACCCGGATATGGGCCACCTTGCCCACCCAGTTCTCGAACGTGGTGGTCAGCGTCACGAGCAGATCGCCCACCTGGTAGAGCTGCGCGTCGATCGGCAGATCGAAGGTGGCCACCGGCTGCTCGAGCTGCGCGACGCCGGAGCTCGGGACGACCTCCGCCTTCAGCTTCCGGTTCTCGTACGGCATCCAGTAGGTGTCGTACGGCAGCTTCACGCGCACGCGGTGGCTGCCGAACGCGAAGACCTTCAGGTAGTCCGGCGCGAGCTCGAGCTGCCCGAGCTTGGTGGGGGCGTCGAGATCGCCCTGCGCGTAGAGGGAGAGGTGCTCGTCGGACACGTTCGCCGTGGCGATGTCCTCGGCGCGGAACGTGCGGCGCACGGGGGTCCCGTGCTCCATCAGGCCGCGGCGGGTCAGCGTCGTGTCCGAGAAGGTGAAGATCTGCACCCCCGAGAACGGGCGCCGGTAGTTGTCCACGACCCTGCTCGCGGAGAACGGGAGCAGCACGAGGCCGGTCTCGGGCTCTCCGGTCGGCGCCACGGCCTCGACGGCGTCGTCGAGCACGGTGAACGCGCGGTGATCCCAGTCGGCCTCCGACCAGCTCCAGCCGTCGGGGGCGCTGTCGACCTCGGCGCGCGCCACGAGCGGGTCCGCGCTGGTCAGGTCGGTGATGTCGTAGAGGCTGGCGGCGAGGCGGCGGCCGTTCTGGTCGTTCACGCCGATGCCGATCAGGCGCGTCGCGCCGAGGACGGGGCGGAAGAAGTTGTTCCACCCCGACACGACGAACTCGCTCTCCTCGGTGACGTTCCCGGCCGGATCGATGGAGAAGGCGTGGAACGGATCCTGTTGCCGGTAGGTGACCGCGAACGCCCTGTCGTCCATGAAGATGGCGCCGTAGAGCGACTGCTCGGCGCCGAAGTCCTCGCTGTCGATCGGCGTGATGTCGTCGCGGTCGGCGGCGTTCCACGTCTCGAGGTAGCTGGGCGCCCCGCTCGCCCACCGCGGGCCGGAGAAGACGCGCAGCATGTCGTCGCGGAAGTCCATGTGGAACTGCGAGCGCACGAAGCTCTTCGCGGTGACGCTGCCGCGCTCCACCATGGATCCGTCGGTGTTCGAGATGTCGATGACCGAGATCGAGCTGGGCTCCTCCGACCAGCTGAAGCGGTTGCGCGCGACGAGGAGCACGTCCGCCTCGGCGTGGATGGCGGTCACGGCGTCGTCGAGCTCGAGCCCGGGGCGCTCGGTCAGCGCGGCGGTGCCGACATCGAAGCTCCTGACCAGGGTCTTGTTGACCCAGTGGAACTGGCCTGGGGCGAACTCCTCGAGCTCCGAGCCGTTCGAGGCGATGTAGAGCGAGGTCTTGCTCGTGCCGCGCGCGAGGCGGCTCGTCATGATGCGGCCCGCGACCGGGTACTGCGACAGGATCTTGGGCGCGGTGCGGTCGGCGATGTCGATGAACAGGACCGTCCCGCCGGTCCGCCGCTCCACGGTCAGGCCATCGGCCTTGAGCTGGTAGCCGGCCCAGTCGTTCAGGAGCACGGCCGCGCGATCGCCGACGACGTACATCTCGACCGGGGTGCCGGCGACCTGGAGCTGGCCGAGGAACTTCGGGTTCGACGGGTCCTGGATGTCGATGACCTGGAGGCCGCGGTAGGGGTTGAGGTTGAGGAGCTGCCCGCCGCCGAGGACGCGGTAGATGTCGCCCTCCTCGATCTCGCGGCTCTCTTCCTCCTCCTCTTCTTCCTCTTCCTCCTCCTCCTCTTCTTCCTCTTCCTCGCCGAGGTAGCCTTCGGTGAAGGGATCGTCGGCCGAGACGAACTCGGTGGGCCCCTCTGGGGTCGCGGGCTCCTCCTCTTCGGGCTCCTCCTCTTCGGGCTCTTCCTCTTCGGGCTCTTCCTCTTCGGGCTCCTCCTCCTCGGGCGGCGGGTTCTCGTTCTCTTCTTCTTCCGGCGGAATCTGCTCCTGCGGATCGGGCTTGTTCTCGTCGCCCCCGCATCCCTGTCCGTACACCAAGAGGAGCGCGGCCATCACCCTGGCCTGCGCTGACAGCACGCCTCTGAATCGAGCTCTCTTCGCCACTGCCTACTCCTCCCTAGTACCTCGCGCGAGGTACGGAGCCTGCGCACATCGATGTGTCCTCCACGGCTGAGCGGCGGTCTGGACGTTCCGGTCCGAGGTCGATGGGATCTCGGTTTCCCGGCGGGCGATCGAGGCGCGTCCGGCACGGCGCGGCCTGCGATTCCCCTGGCGTCCGCGGCCGCGCGCTACCATGAGCCGTGAAGTTGCATTGCACGGATTATCCACGTTCTGGATGACATCCTCAACGCGGAATGCGGTGACGGGACGGAGGCGAAAGCGGATCCACCCGTGACGCACGACGGCATCGGGGCGTATGTTCGTGTGGATTTGGGCAGAGCGGCGCGCCGGGAGTCTCACATGAGGAACGCCGTGCTCACATCGAGCGATAGCGAGCGAGCCTTGCAGTCGCCTCGACCGGTGACGAGGAAGCGACCCAGGACTCCATCCGACCCGTTGAACTCCTCATCATCGCCGAAGCGACGGCCTCCCGACACCCAGGGGTGACCTGCCGCCCCGCCGAGCCCGTTGCGCCGCCGGGCCACTCCGCTGCAAGATGCCCGCGCGCACGACCCCAGCGCCCCCGGCGCGGCCGTCGATCCGCCCCAACTTCCCTCCTTCGGACCTAGCCCCCGCGATGACCAGCGAACCGACCTTCATCGAGAACCCCGTCCTCCGGGGCTTTCACCCCGATCCCTCCATCCTCCGGGTGGGCGAGGACTACTACCTGGCCACCTCGACCTTCGAGTGGTTCCCCGGCGTGCGGCTCCACCACAGCCGCGATCTCCGCCACTGGAACCCCATCGGCTATGCCCTGGACCGCCGCTCGCAGCTCGACCTGCTCGGCAACCCCCGCTCGGGCGGCGTCTGGGCGCCTTGCCTCACCCACGCCGGCGGCGTCTTCTACCTCGTCTACACCGACGTGAAGTCCTGGGGCGGCTTCGTCGACGCGCACAACTACTACGTCACCGCGAGCCGCATCGAGGGGCCGTGGTCCGAGCCCGTCGCGCTGAACCGCGGCGGCTTCGACCCCTCGCTGTTCCACGACGAGGACGGCCGGGCGTGGCTCGTCAACATGGTGTGGGACCACCGCCCCGGCAACAACCAGTTCCCGGGCATCGTGCTGCAGGAGCTCGATCTCGAGCAGCGCCGCCTGGTCGGCGAGCGCCGCTGGATCTTCAGCGGCAGCGGCCGCAGCTGCACCGAGGGGCCGCACCTCTACCGGCGCGGGGACCACTACTACCTCCTCGTCGCCGAGGGCGGCACCAGCTACGAGCACGCCGCCGTCGTGGCGCGCTCCCGCCGCATCGAGGGCCCGTACGAGGTCGACCCGAGCGCCCCGCTCCTCACCTCCGTCCACGACCCGGCCATCGAGCTGCAGAAGGCCGGGCACGGCTGCCTGGTCGAGACCACCACGGGCGAGTGGTACCTCGCCCACCTGGTCGGGCGGCCGCTCCCGGGCGAGCGCCGCTGCATCCTCGGCCGCGAGACGGCGATCCAGCGGGTGCGCTGGACCGACGACGGCTGGCTCGCGCTCGACGCGCCCCGCCCGCCCGCGCCCGCCGTCCGCGTGCCGGCGCCCCGCCTGCCGGACCACCCGTTCAAGGAGCCCCCGGCGCGCGATCACTTCGACCGGGCGGCGCTGGGCGTCGCGTACCAGACGCTGCGCGACGTGCCCGACGAGAGCTGGGTGTCGCTGCGCGAGCGCCCCGGCTACCTGCGCGTCCGCGGCCGCGAGTCGCCCCAGTCACTGCACCGGCAGAGCGTCGTCGGGCGCCGCATCCAGTCGCTCCGCTGCCGCGTCGAGACCTGCCTCGAGTTCGAGCCCGCCTCGTTCCAGCAGATGGCGGGGCTCATGTGCCTGTACGACGACGAGAGCTTCTTCTACGCGCTGCTCAGCCACGACGAGCGCGCCGGGCGCTCGATCGCGCTCCTCGGCAGCGAGCACGGGCGGCTCAGCTGGCTCGCGCGCCCGGTCGCCTGCGCCGCCCCGCGCGTCCACCTCCGCTTCGAGCTCGCCGGCAAGGCGCTCCAGTTCTCGTCCTCGATCGACGGAGAGCGCTTCGACCCGCTCGGGCCGGCGCTCGACGCGTCGCTCCTGTCCGACGAGCGCACCTCGCGTGGCCTGGGCTTCACCGGCGCCTTCGCGGCGCTGTGCGCCCACGACCTCACCGGCAGCGGCCTCCCCGCCGATTTCGACTACCTCGACTACGCGGAGCTCCCGCAGGAGCCCTGATCCCCTCTGGAGCGGTCTTCGCCCTGCGTTACAGAGCGGCGTTCACCCGCACAGGAGACGGGTCCAGCTCGGCGTTTTCGGCGCGGAAGCGCACTCCGGTGCGCTGAGCACCGAAAACGTCGAGGTGGGCCCGTATCCGAAGCGGGTGACCGCCGCTCTAGGCGGCCGCCTCGGCGTCGGGCGCCGGCGCCACGGGCAGGGCCACGAAGAACGTCGCCCCCTTCGAGACCACGCTCTCGACCCAGATGCGCCCGCCGTGCCCCTCGACGATGCGCTGCGCGATGGCGAGCCCGAGGCCCGTCGAGCGCTCGCCGCCGGTGCTGACCGTCCTCGCCCGGCCGAACGGGCGGAACAGCTTGCCGATGTCCTCCGGCGCGATCCCGGGCCCCTCGTCCCGGACCGACAGGAGCACCTCGGTCGCGCTCCCGTCGGCGGTGGGGGCGCTCTCGACCCGGACGCGGATGGTCGTGCCCGGCGGGGAGTAGTGGATCGCGTTGCTGATCAGGTTGTTGAGCACCTGCTCCAGCTTGTGGACGTCCACGTCGACCCGCGGGACGCTCTCGTCGCTCTCGACGACGAGCTTCATGCTCTTCTGCCCGGCCAGCACCATGTTGAGCGCCACGTTCGACTCGACGAGCTGGACGATATCCGTGCTCTTCCGGTCGAGGTTCAGCTTGCCGAGCTCGATCATCGACACGTCGAGCAGGTCGTTGATGAGCGAGAGCATGAACTTGCTCGAGCTCCGGATCATCTGGATGATCTCGACCCCGTCCTCCCGGAGCAGCGACGATTGCTCCCCGCGGCGGTGGGTCATCAGCATGAAGTCGCTGTAGCCCAGGATGACGCCGAGCGGGTTCCGGAGGTCGTGGGCCGCCATGCCGACGAAGCGGTTCTTCTCCTCGTTCAGCCGAACGAGCTCGGCGTTCTTGCCCGCGAGCTCCTCGTGCATCTGGAGGAGCTGCCGGTTGCTCTCCTCCAGCGTGTCGGCGTACTGCTTGAGCTTGAGCTGGCTCCGCTTGTGCTCGATGGCGTAGCGGATCGTGCGCTCGAGGATCTGCGCGTCGAACCGCCCCTTCACGAGGTAATCCGCCGCGCCCGCGCTCATCGCGGCCATGTCGATCTCCTCGTCGCCGACCCCGGTCAGCATGATGATGGGGATCGCGCAGCCGAGGTGGTTCGCCTCGTGCACGACGTCGAGCCCGGTGCGGGCGTCGAGCCGGTAATCGAGGAGGCACACGTCGTAGCCGCCGGCGAGCAGCGCCTCGATCGCCTCGTCCGAGGTGCTCAGCCAGGTGACGTCGTAGCGGGTCCGGGACACCTCGCGGAGGAGCCTGCGCGTGACGAGGTGATCGACCTCGTCGTCATCGACCACCAGGACCTTGATCTCGCTGTCGTTCATCAGGAGCCTCGACGTCGCCGACCCGTCGGTACACCGGCGCTCTCGCGCCGGCGCGCGACGCGCCACGCCGCCCGCGCCGAAAGCCCCGGCGCCGTGGGCATGGTCCCCGTTTTGTTCATCATTGCTTGCGCTTCTGCTCGTCCGCGACGCCCACGAGCGCGCGCGCCAGGGTGATGAGCTGCCCCGCGTCGAACGGCTTGACGAGGAACGCCGAGGCGCCGAGGCGCGACAGGCACTGCCAGTCCGCCGCGCCCCCGGTCCCGGTCGCCACGATGATCGGGAAGTCCCCCCGCGGCAGCTTCCGCACCGCCGCGGTGAGGGCGATGCCGTCCAGGCCGGGCATGTCCAGATCGAACACGCCGAGCGACGGGGGGTTCGCCTCGATGGCGGCGAGCGCGGCCGCGCCGTCGGGCGCGGTCTCGATGACGGCGCCGGGCAGCGCCTGCGCGAGGACGCTGGCGAGGAAGGTGCGGAACGACGGGCTGTCGTCGGCCACCATGACGCGCGTCGTGCGGGCGTACGTCGGCATGGCGCTGCGGGCGTCGAGGAGCGCCTCGCGCAGCGCGTCCGCGCTCGCCATGCGCTGGTCGGGCTCCTTGGCCAGCGCCGCGAGCACCGGCGCGTCGAACGACGCCGGCAGGTCCAGGCAGAGCTCGCTCGGCGGGATCGGCGGCTGATAGGCGTGCTGCATCACCAGATCGACGGTGCTCGTGCTCTGGAACGGAAGGCGGCCGGCGAGCAGGTAGTAGGCGACCACCCCGAGCGCGTAGACGTCGATCCGCGGCAGCAGCGCAGGGTCGAGCTGCCGGCCCAGCGCCACCTCGGGCGCCAGGTACGCCGGGGTGCCGGAGAAGGCGAGCTCGACCCGGTCGCCGCGGGGGATGCGCTTCGCGAGGCCGAGATCGGCGACCACGACGCGGAGGGCCTGGCCGACGAGGATGTTGCTCGGCTTGACGTCGCGGTGGGCGATGCCCGAGGCGTGGATCGCCGACACGCCGAGGCAGGCCTGATCGAGGATGCTCAGCGCCTCGTCGAGGCCGAGCCGGCCGCCCTTGCTGTGGACGTAGGTGTCGAGCGTGACCCCGGGCACGTACTGCATCACGAAGTACGGCGCGTTGACGTACTCCCCGAAGGCGTAGATCTCGACGACGTTCGGGTGGTGGACGCGCGCCATCGCCCGCGCCTCCGCGAGCAGCCGGGCCTGCATCTGCGCGTTGTCGAGCTGCTCCGGCCGGAGCAGCTTGATGGCGACGTCGCGCTGGAGCTGCTCGTCGCGCGCCAGGAGGATGACGCCCATCGCCCCCTCGCCGAGCCGACCCAGAATGCGATAGACCCCTCCCAGTAAAGTACCGTCGGGAGGCACCTGAACGTGGCCTCCGCCCTCGTGCATGCTCGAGCGGGTGGCGGCCAGCGCGAGGTCCTCGTCGCTCAGCGTCGAGCTGTCGCTGTGGTGCTCGACCGGCGGCTCGATCCGCGCGGGGGACCGGTCGCGCACGACGGTGTCGACGCCCGGCAGCGTATCCGCGACGTCGGGCACGAGGGGCGCGGGGGGATCGCCGCCGTTCTCGCTTCCGGAACTGAAGCCAGGCGGGCCGCCCGCCGCATCTGCCATGGAGCGCATGATACGTGCCCTGCTCATGCCTATCAACGAAGAGCGACACGTGCTGCAGCTGCGAAGCGGCGTGCACGCGACGGCCTGTGGACGTGTCGCGGGAGCGTCACGTCCGCCGCCATGGCTGTGCATGCGTCCGCGCGGCGTCAAGCACGATGTCGAGAGTGTGTCGGAATGCCACGCTGCTCAGCGCGGCTGGCCCCTCGCGCGGAGCGGCGCGCGCCAGCATGGCTGGGCCCCTCGCAGGAGGAGCGGCGCCGGGCGGGGCGGCCTCGGCAGCGGCGCTCGCCGATGCGGACTGAGCGGAGCCGCTGGAAAGGATCCTGCGGAAGGGGGCGCGGGGGCGGAAGGCGATGGGCTCGCGGCGCGCGGAGCGATCGGCATAGGCGCGCTGGTCGCGACCGCTCATGACGTGCGCCCGGCGCTCAAGCGGCCCCGATCCCGGCGAGGTAGGCCCGCGCGAGGTGGATGTTGTCGTTCTGCGAAGGGTGGAAGTCGCGGCGCACGTACTCGCGGATACCGCGGAGGAACACGCCCCTCAGCACGGACCTGTGCCTGAGGGGCGGGAGGCGCGCTGTCGTCGCCGCCGCGCGCGCGTCGCGCTCGCGGCGGCGGGGGAGCTCCTGGGCGAGCAGCACGAGCAGGGCGGAGAGCCAGAACATCGACAGCGTGATCGTGGCGACCGCGAAGCCGACGAGGCGCAGGGCGTAGCTCGGGTTGACGAGCTTCAGCACGTCGAAAGCGACGGTCTTGTGCTCGATCTCCTCGGCGGCGTGCCAGAGCAGGAGCTCCCTCGCGGTCGGGTGGGCGAGGTCGAGCGTGCCGGCCTGGAGCGCGTCCTCCGCCATGATCGCTGTGTAGTGCTCGAGGGCCGCGGTGACCGAGAGCCGCAGCTCGGGCGAGCTGACGCGCTCGATGCCGTCGTAGGCGACCCGCTCGTAGGCGCGGAGGAAGCGATCGATCTCGTAGCCCTGCCCGCGGAGCAGGTCGAAGAACCGCTCGTGCGCCTTGGCGTGGTGCCCTTCCTGCCCGAAGAACGCCTTCATCTGGGCGCGCAGCGCCGGGTCCTCGACGCGGTCGGCGTAGCGCGCGACGCTGCGGATGAAGAAGCGCTCTCCCGCGGGGAACAGCAGGTTGACGGCGTTGGCGACGTGGGTCGGCACCATGTGGCCGCCGAGCCAGTGGCGGGTGAGCCCCTGCTCGAACGACACGGGCGGCTTGCGCGGCTTGAGGGGCGCCTTTTCGGTGATCATCGAGCTCTCCTTCCTCGCCAATGCTCCCAGCAGCGCCGGTCGCGGCGCCGCTGGAGCCCGTGCCGGGCGCGACGCCGCGCGCTCAGGGCATGGGTGCCGGTCCGTGTCCATAGCAGCTATTGAACTGTAGTCAATAGTGCCGCGGGCGCGGCTCGGCGCCGCGCGGTGAGGCGCGGCGCGGGCGACGTCAGGGGTTGTAGCGGCGGCCGCTGCGATAGCTCGCGATCGCGAGCTCCACGGGGCGGAAGAGCGGCGCGGGGAGGGCGTCGATGGGGTACCAGGCCCAGCCGGCGATCTTGTCGGGCTCGCGGTCCTCGGGCTCGCCCTCGAACTCCTCTGCGAGGAGCTGGATGTCCACGTAATGCTTGCCGTAGGCGATGATGTTGCTCAGGCACAGGAACGAGAGCTTCTTGACGACGAGGCCGCTCTCCTCGCGCACCTCGCGGATGGCGCAGTCCTCGAAGGACTCGCCGAGCTCGAGGTGGCCTCCGCACCAGGAATAGCTGCCATCGCCGTGGCTGCCGCGCCGCTGCGCCAGGAGCACGCGGCCATCGCGCACCAGCATGACGCCCACGCCGACCTGCGGACGAGCTGCGGCGGGAGCGCCGACGATCGAGGGGGATCCCACAGAACACCTCCGGGCCGCGCGCTCTAGCACGGGGGCGGGGGCCTGCGGGAGAGCGGCAGCGATAGAGCGGCAGCGTTAACGACGACGAGCGGCGAGATCTGATTGACTTTCCAGTGAACATGCGTAGCGTGCAAGCTCCGATGGATATCGCCCTCCCCTGGGAGCTGAACCCCGCCCTGCACGAGAGCCGGCTCGTCCTCCTGGCGCAGACGGCGGTCGATGTCCGCAACAAGGCGTTCAGCGAGGCAAACCGCGAAGAGGGCGATACCAGCTGGGGGATCGGCTGCAAGGCGCACGAGCGGTTCGGCCACGCCCTCTGCAAGCTGGCAGACAGCGGCAAACACCCGTGGCTGACCGTCCACCGAGACGGCCTGTACCTGATGCCCCATATCGAGGGGATCGCGGTGCGCGTGTACCGCGGTCCTGCCGACAAGCCCTCGCAGAGGCACCTCGAGGCGGCGCGCAGCGAGCACAGCCGGCGGGGCGAGTCGCGACAGATGACCTTCTCGTTCATGGGGCAAGAGACCGAGCCGGACGGCCCTTGGTTCTGGATGATGGCCGTCGAGACGGACGTCGAGGGGAGGGCGCTCCGCGCCGTGTTCTTCCAGGCCAACGAGGCGGGCGGGACCCGAAACGCATGGGAGGCCCCGGTCGAGATGGCGCCCGCCGCGCCGGCGCCAGCGCCCGGAGACAAGCCGGCGCGCCCGGCGAAGCAGCGGCCGGCGCAGGGCCAGCCGGCGAAAGACGCGCTCCCCGGCCGCGACGGACGGCCGCTGTTCCGGGCGCAGACCGTGCCCCTGCCGCTCGTGTCGCAGCCGAGCTGACGAGCGCGAGAGGGTCAGCGCGGAGGAGGGCTGTCCGAGGGGGAGCCCTCGCCCCGGATGTTCGGCTCGGCGCGCAGCTCGCCCTCCAGGACGGTGACGGCCTGGCCTCCGAGGTCGACGCGATCGCCGCGCAGGCGCACGCGCACCACCCCGCCGCGCGCCGAGGCCTGATAGGCCAGCATCTCCGCCTTGCCGAGGCGCGCCGCCCAGAACGGCGTCAGGCAGCAATGCGCGGAGCCGGTGACCGGATCCTCGTTGACGCCCGCGGCGGGGGCGAAGAACCGCGAGACGAAATCGAAGTCCCGGGACGAGCTCCGGCTCGTGATGATGACGCCCCGGGCGGGCAGCGTCGCGAGGAGGCCAACGTCGGGCTGCGCCGCGCGGACCTCGTCCTCCGAGCCGAGGAGGACGAGGTAGTCGGACGCGTTCCTGCCGATGTAGAGCGGCTCCACGCGGAGCGCCTCGTCGAGGCCGGGGAGCGGCTCCGCCTTCTCCTCCCGCTTCGCCGGGAAATCCAGCTCGATCCACCCGCCGTCGCGGCGAGACGCGGTGAGCAGGCCGCTCTGCGTGAAGAAGCGGGCCTGCTCGTCGGGCGCGAGCAGGCCTGTCTCCCAGAGCACGTGCGCGCTCGCGAGCGTGGCGTGGCCGCAGAGCGCGACCTCCACCGTCGGCGTGAACCAGCGCAGATCGAAGCCGCCGTCGCCGCGGGCGACCAGAAAGGCCGTCTCGGAGAGGTTCATCTCGCGCGCCACGGCCTGCATCCACGCCGCGGGGCGCGCCTCGGGCAGGACGCAGACCGCCGCCGGGTTGCCGCGGTACGGCTTGGCCGTGAACGCATCCACCTGCGTGATCCGAAGGCTCATCGGCATCGACTACCGCGGTCGTGCTCCGCAGTCCACGCCGAAGGGGCCGATCCCGGACTCGTATGCTGGAGAACTTCGAGATCCGTAGTGCGCGGACCCGCCGTCACGTCGTCACGTCCTCACCACCGGGATTCCCATCGTCCGGCGGAGCGCGTCGAACTCCTCGGTGAAGCGTCCGTTCCCGCCGCGCAGCAAGAGGGGCGGCTCGTCGCGGCACGGCGCCGCGGCCCCGGCGCGGCGCAGGGCGTAGACGGAGAAGAGGGCGGCCTTGCCCTCCTTCGGGATGACGTCGCGCCACGCCTCGAGCGCGAGCCCGGCCGCCGCCGCCGCCGCCTCGACGCGGCCGCGCTGCAGCGCCGACGCGCAGGCCACGAACGGCGCGCCGGGCGCGAGCAGCCGCGCCGCCGCGAGGCAATACTCCTCCACGCCGCCCCGGTGCTCGAAGCGGCACGGCCCGCACTGGACCCGATAGGACTCGATGCCTGTGCCGACCGGCAGGTAGGGCGGCGTCCCCGTCACGAGGTCCGCGGGGCCGAGGCCGTCGAGCGCCGCGGGATCGCGCAGGTCCCCCCACCGGACCTCGCAGCGGTCGTCGATGCCGTTCCACGCGACCGACCGCCGCGCCATCGCCATGCTCACCTCCTGCGCCTCCACGCCCGCGCAGCGCGCGTCCGGGAAGCGCCACGCGGTGAACAGGAGCACCGTGCCGATGCCGCACCCGAGATCCACGGCGCGGCGCGGGGGCGCGTGCGCCACCTGCTCGGCCGCGAACGCGGCGGTCACGAAATCGTCGGCCGACCAGCGGTGGCCGTCGAGCCGCTGGAGGATGCGGAAATCGCCGGAGAGGTAGCAGAGGTCCTCGCCGGGGCCGGGCCAGACCTCCGGCCGCTCCGGCGTCACCGGCCGCGGCCCAGGGGCGACCCAGCCGGGCGGCCGGCGCGCAGGCCGCACGACCCCGCCGGTCGGCGCGAGGGAGGGCTGGACGTCAGGGGGAGCGGTCATCGGCCCCCATGTACCACGCCCGGCGGCGCCGGGGGCTGGCGCCGTCCTCCGGCGCGGCGTCAAGGGCCCGCGTCGCCCTCCGGGCGGACGCAGTCCGTCTTGAGCGCGGGATCATCGCAGAAGCGACACGGCGTGGTCTGGCAGTCCAGCGCAGGGCACGACGTCGGGCACGGCTCGTCCGGGCGGCAGTCGATGAGCTGCCAGGTGATCCAGCTCATGTCGTTCGGGTCGTCCGGGCAATCGCACTTGCGACGGTCGAAGGCGTGCGACGCCATCATGGTGATCGTATGACACTCTCCCTCCGTCTTGTTGTCGTCCGGGAGACCTTCGAAGTAGCGGTTTAACGTGGCCGTGACTGGGCGCTGTCCGCCGGCGATGGTCCCCGGCTCGACGGACACCCGGCCCAAGACGCCCCGGTGTGGGTGCGTCTCAATGTAGAGCCGCCCATAATCGACGTACAGCCCGACCTCCACGGGATCGCCGTTGTCCTCGGACAGCACCGTCGCGTGGAAGTTCGTGATCATGTTCAGCGGGTCGATGTGCACGGGCGTGTGCGGGGGCGGGAAGACCGCCGTGAGCACGGGCGGCGTCCTCTCGGGGTGATCGTACTCCGGCGGCGAGATCACGAGGCAGCCTGTCGCCGACGCGGCGAGCGCCGCTGCCCCGAGCGAGCGCGCGAGCGCGGTAGCGAAGCGCGGGCGCGCCGCGAGGACGGCGGCGCGGAGCAGGGAAGGGCAGGGCGGAGCGGTCATTGGTGGCGCTGGTGAGGGGGGAGCGGTGTAGGGTCCGAAGCGGGACGCTGGAACTCTATCCGCTGCGGCGACGCGCGGGTTGGGTATAGCTGTAATCCGACCGCGGCCGCGCCGGCCTGCCGGCCGCGCCTGGCTGCCAGCGGCGCCGGCCTGCCGGCGGGCGAAGCGCAGGCCGCTCAGCCGCGGAGGCCGAGGCTCCGCCCACGGGGCGGGCGCGCTCGATGGCCGTCGTGGAGCGGCGGCCCGGGCCGGGCGTTCACTTGCGCGGGCTCGCCGGCGCGTTCTCCAGGGCGTAGATGACCTTCACCTGCGTGCCGAACTGAACCTCGCCGGGCGCGACGGGGGTGGCGGCGTCCGCGGACATCGTGCCGGCAGCGAGGCGGGGGGCGTACATCGGGCCGCGCGGGCCGGAGTCGACGATCTCGCTGATCGCGACGACGCCGCCGAGCGAGACGCCCTGCAGCTTGGCGAGCGCTTCGGCGCGAGCCCGCGCGTCCGCGATCGCCTTCTCCCTCGCCTGCGCCTCGAGCGGCTCGGTCTTGTCGAGGCCGAACGAGACACCCCACACGTTGTTCGCGCCCGCGGCGACGACGGCGTCGAGCACCGGCCCGACCTGATCGAGGTTGCGGATGACGACCGTCACCGTGTTGCTCACCTGGTAGTAGTACGCCGGAGGCGCCGCCTGGGGCGGCGCCAGATCGGGCGGCGCGGGCGGCTTCGGGGCGGGAGCCGGCGCCGGCTTCGGCCCGCGCCCCGCGGGCGCGGCGGGCGACGCGGCGGGCGCGGCGGGCGCGGCGGGCGCGGCCGCGGCGGGCGCCGCGAGGGGCTGAGGGGGGAGCATCCAGGGCGGCACGTCGGCCTGCCGCATGAGCTGGATGGAGTAGTTGCTGGTCTGGATGTCCTTGTCCGCGACGCCGAGCTTCCTGAGCGCCGCGAGGATCTCGTTCATGCGCGCGGCGGCCGACTTCGTCGCCTCGTTCACGCTGGGCGCCAGGACCTCGATGCCCAGCTGGGCGCGGGCGACGTCGGGCTTCGTGTGGACCTCGCCGCGGCCGACGACCGTGATGGTGTGGGACTCCGGATGGACGGCCTGAGGCGGCGTCGCCTGCGCCGCGCACGCGGCGAGCAGGGGCGCGGTCGACAGCAGGAACCCGGCGAGGCACAGCCGGCGCGACAGAGAGCTCTGGTTCTTCATGGCCGTGCAACGCGCGAGCCCCGCGCCGCCTTACAGGGGGCGCCGCCGGGCCGCGCGGGCGACGCGCGGGCGACGCGGGCCATGGCCGAGGGGGCCGCATTGCCCCCGTTCTTCAAGTTGTTCCACGGCGCGCCGGGTGCGCTATGGTCGTTCACGTGCTCACAATACCCAGCGATGAAGAGGCCCTCGGAGGACTGCAGGGGGCCACGATCCCCAGCGACCTCTCGCCAAGCATCGGCTACCGGATCGTGTCGCGCGCCGGGGCCGGGACGATGTTCGTCTCGTACTACGCGGTCCGCACCGCGCCCGAGGGCGAGACCCCGGTCGTCGTCAAGATCCTGAGGCCGTCGCTGTTCAGGCAGATGGGGCCGTCGGCGGCCGTCATCGTGAAGAAGGAGGCGGTGTCCCTCGGCCGCCTCAATGAGCAGGTCCCGCCGACCCCCTTCGTGGTCCGCCTCATCGACACCGGCACCTTCGCGGTCCGCCGCGGCACGAAGACGCTCGACCTGCCCTGGATCACGATCGAGTACGTGCACGGCGGCGTCCAGGGCGTGACGCTCCGCCAGCGGGTGCAGGGGACCATCCAGGCCACGGGCCACGCGTTCGATCCGGCGCGCGCGACGCGCGCGATCGAGTGCATCTCGAGCGGGCTGTCGGCGGTGCACGACGTGGGCGTCGTCCACCGGCAGCTCACGCCGGAGAGCATCCTGTGCTGCGGCTCCGGCGACGAGGAGCTGTTCAAGATCAGCGACTTCGGCATGGCGCGGCCGCGCGGCATCCGCGAGACGATCATGGCCGGCGTCGTCAGCAACACCGGGGTCGCGCCGCCGGAGATGCTGTCCGCCGATCCGAGCACGATCGGCCCGTGGACCGACATCTTCAACCTCGCGTCCGTCATCTTCTTCCTGCTCACGGGCGAGCAGTACATCGTCGCGGAGTCGCAGGCGCAGGCGCTCATGGCGGCCATGGCGCGCACGCGCCGGAGCATCCTCGAGACGCGGTGGCTCCACCCCGCGCTGCGCGGCAACGACCAGGCGTGCAAGTCGATCGACTTCGCGCTCCGCTGGGCCTCCGCCGGCGAGGCGCAGGAGCGCCTCCAGGAGGCCGTGGCCGTGGCCGCGATGCTCTCGCCGTACCTCCGCCCCGCCTCGCCGGTCTCCGCGCTCGAGCAGCGGATCGTGGCGAGCGCGGGCGAGCAGCGCACGCGCGCCCACGACGAGATGGCGCCCATGACCATCCCGGCGACGCACGTGAAGGCGCCGGCGCAGCTCAAGGGCGAGCTCGGCCAGACGCTGCTCTCGCCGCGCCAGCCGAAGGCCGCCGCCGCGCCCGCCGCCGTGGATCGCGCCGTCGACCGCCCGAGCCCGGATCGCGCGATCGAGGCCGAGCTCATCAGCGCGCCGCCGCGCCTCAGCCGGGAGGCGCCGCCGCCTCGGCCGTCGTTCATCGTCGAGCGCTGGACGTGGAGCGTGCTCCACCACCCGAGCCTCGACGCGGTCATCCGGAGCGTGGCCTGGGACGGCTACGGCCGGTGCCTCGCGGCGGCGACGGGCGGGCTGCTCTTCTGGAACGGGACGAGCTGGAGCGAGGCGTCGTCCGGCGGGCTCCCGAGCCCGCAGGGCGTGCGCTTCGTGCACCGGATCGGGCCCGGCCGCTGGCTGCTCGGCGGCGACGGCTCGACGCTGGCGGTGTACACGACGGGCGGCGTCACGGGCGTCTTCCAGCTGCCGGGCGAGCCGCAGAGCCACGTCGCGCTGAGCGGCGACCTCGAGGACATGGGCATCCTCGTCTCGACGACGCCGAACGATCCGCGGCCGCTCCTGCACGCGTTCATCGCCAAGCGCTGGCTGCGGCCGATGCCGGCCGAGGGGGTCGCGCTCCTCGCCGCGGTCGCGCGCGTCGAGGACGAGCGGTGGCTGCTCGTCGGCCGGTCGACCGCGGGCGAGGGGCTCGTCGCGCTCTACGCGCCGCTCGACTGGCACATGGAGCGCCTCCCCGCGCCGCCGGCGCGGGCGTTCGTCGCCTGCGCCGGGCGGCCCGATCTCGGCGTGGGCATCGCGGTCGGGGCGGACGGGAGCGTCGTCTGGCGGTACGGGCAGAGCGTCTTCACGGAGCACATCGAGCCGCGCCGCGCCCTGTCGGCCGCGACGATCGACGCGGAGGGCCGCGCCTGGGCGGGCAGCGCGGGCCGCATCTGGGTGCGCCGCGGCGGCATCCCGCCGATGGCGGGGACGTGGGAGTGCGTCTGGGAGAACGACGCCTGGGTCGGCCCGGTGGTGTCGCTGTTCGTCGACTCGGAGGTGGTCGTCGCCATCACCGCGGACGGCGGTATCATCGAGGGGCGCGTCACGGGCTGACGACCCGCGCGCGCTCCGCTCCGATGCCAGGCCACCCGCTGAACCCCGAGGCAGGCTCGACCCCGGTCCCCGACGACCCGCGCGAGGTCGCCGCGGCGCTGCGCGCGGGCGAGCTCTCCCTCCGCCAGTCGCCGTACTACGGATTTCGCTACGGCGAGCGGGGGCGGCGCTTCACCCGGAGCGACAGCGCGTTCCTCGTGACGCTCGCGACCCACACGCGCCCGGTCGTGGAGCGCCAGATCCGCTGGCTCGCGGGCCTGCTCTCCAACCGCGGCATGCCGAGCGTGCTCCTGGAGCAGCACCTCCGGGTCCTCCACCGCACGCTCTGCCGCGCGATCCCCCGGCGCGCCGCGTCCTACGAGCGCCTCCTGGAGGCGGCCGATCTGCTGCGCGAGGTCCGGCGCGCGCACCTGCCCGACGACGTCTGCCGCGCGATCGCCCGGTCGTTCGCGCGCGACGCGGGGCTGCCGCCCACGCGGCTCGCCCTCGGCACCGGGTGGCTGCTCGCCGGGGCGGTCGCGGACGAGCGCTCGGGCGTCCGGAGCGCGGTCGCCAGCGTGGCGTCGTGGTTCACCGACCCCGAGCTCTTCCCGCCGGCGTTCGTCGCCGCGGTGCACCGCGCCCTCGCGGAGGCGCGGGCGGCCGCGCGGCCGGGCCCCGCGCCCCGGTGATCACCGCGCCCCGGCGCGGCCGCCGATGAGGCTGATGTCCTTCGCGTCGATCAGGTCCGGCGCGGTCCACCCCTTCTCGTCGTAGTCGGCCATGCACCGGGCCACGAGCTCCTTACAGCGCTCCGTGGCGCCGGCGGCGGCGGCGGTGTGCAGCAGCTCCACCAGGCAGTTCTCCTCGTTGCCGCCGTAGCTCCGCTCGTAGAGCTCGTGCCGCCCGCCGAACTCGGTGCCCACGGCGTCCCACGTCAGCTTCATCAGCTTGGCGCGCTCCAGCGCGGAGCTGCCGTCCGAGCCGCGGGCGATCCGGTCGAGGTGCCGGCGGAGCTCGGGGACCTCGAAGTCGATCGCGTGCGACGGCACGTACACGAGGGAGCTGGCCAGGACCTTCTCGAGGATCCCCTTGATCCGCGGGTAGATCGAGGGCGCGAGGGCCCGGTAGGTCATGGCGTACTCCGCGTTGGGCAGCACCGTGCCGTCCTTCCACGGCGTCGGCGCGTGGACCATGGCGTCGGCCAGGCCCGAGAAGACGTTGCGCCACGCGATGACCTCGCCCACCTCCGCCTGGACGCCGCGAAAGTCCTTGTTGCCCATGACCTCGACGCCCCGGAGCAGGAGCCCGGCGATGAACTCGAGCTTCACCGAGAGGCGGACGCATCCATGGAAGAAGGCGCGCGGGGCGAAGCCCGAGCGCGGCAGGAACTGCTGCGCCCGCTCGATGTCGCGGTAGATGAGGACGTCCTCCCAGGGCACGAGGACGTTTTCGAGCACCAGGATCGCGTCGTTCTCGTCGAAGCGGCTGGAGAGCGGGTAATCGAACGGGCTCCCCATGACGCCGGCCGTCATCGCGTACGAGGGCCGGCAGAGCAGCTTCACCCCGCGGGCGCCCGTCGGCACGATGAAGGCCAGGGCGAGCCCCTCGTCCTGGATGGGCAGCGTCGCGTACTGGCTGATGAACGTGTAGTTGGTGAGGGCAGAGCCCGTCGCCACCACCTTGGCGCCGCTCACGACGATCCCGCGATCGGTCTCCTTCTCGACGTGCACGAAGACGTCGCGCGACTCGTGGGGGGGCAGCCCGCGGTTGATGGGCGGATTCACGATGGCATGGTTGAAGAACAGGACCTGCTCCTGGGCTTCCCGGTACCAGCGCCGCGCGTTCGCCTCGTAGGGAGCGTAGAACTCGGCGTTGGAATCGAGCGTGGCGAGAAAGCTCGACTTGTAGTCTGGACTACGACCGAGCCATCCATACGACATGCGCGCCCATGCAGCGATGGCGTCCCGGGCCCCCCGCAGATCTTCCACGCTCCTCGGCGATCGGAAGAACTTGTGCGTATACCCGCCTGAGCCGGTGTCCGTCGGCGCCGTCAGGATCGGCCGTGCGTCCGGGTCGTGCAAGGCGTCATAGAGCCGGGCCAGGATGCGCGCGACGTTGCGGAACGCCGGGTGCGCGGTCACGTCGCTGACGCGCTCGCCGTAGACCCAGACCTCGCGCTCGTCGCGCAGGCTCGCCAGGAACTCCTCCCCGGTCATCGGCATCCGGGGCTTCGCGAAGGAAGCGCGGCTCATGAGGGTACCTCGTTGCATGGTTGGGCCGCCCCGTCGCCGTCTCGCTGCGCCGGCCGCGGTCCACCGCGGCGCCCCGGCGCCCGGCACCGGGGCGGGCTGCTCAAGGGAATACGGCGGATTTCACCACATCCGGCGGCGGCCGTCGATTCAGAGTTGCAAGCTGCGGAAATTCTTCAGAAAAGAAACGATACAGAAACACACCTCGAGATACCTTTCCCTTCAGCTCGGCAAGGAGGCACCGCGCGTCGAACGGGCATGTGGCCGGCGCGCGGATGCGGCGCGAGGCGGCGCGGCTCTCGGCGAAGCGAGGCCGCTCGAGCGTCCGGGCGCTTCCGGGCGGCGCTTCGCGCGGGCGCCTCCCTCACCGCAAGGGGCATATGCAAGGCATCTGGTCAGCCGACACGCCGTACGATGGGAAGCGACCTGACAACGACGACGGGGGGCCGCTCTCCGAGGAGGTCGTCACGCTCCGCCGGCGGGTCGGGGAGCTGGAGCCGCAGCTGCCCGAGACGCACCGCTCGGGCGCCGCCCGGGCGGAAGGGGGCTTTGCCGAGCGAGAGGGGCGAGACGGCCGAGGGGCGCTCCTCGACCTCCTGTCGCTGAACCCGGCCGAACAGGCGGCGTTGCTCGACGCCCTCCCGGCGATGATCTTCTTCAAGGACCGCGAGCACCGGTATCTCCTCGTCAACAAGGCCTACGCCGATCACTACCGCGTCTCGGTGGAGCGGATCGTCGGGCGGCGGGACGAGGAGATCTTCGTCGCGGAGACGGCGCGGCAGTACCACGAGAGCGACGAGGCCGTGATGGCGAGCGGGGAGCCCAGGCTGAACGTGGAGCTCCACTGGAGGCTCGCGGACGGCTCCGAGGGCTGGACGATGGAGAACGACGTCCCCTACCGCGACGCACGCGGGCGCGTCGTGGGGATGGTGGGGATCGGGATCGACGTGACCGCCAGGAAGCGGGCCGAGCAGGCGCTGTTGCGCGCCGAGGCCGAGCTGCTCGAGACGCGCGAGCGGCTCCTCGACACCATCTCTGCCCTGTCGACGCCGGTCCTGCCGATCGACGACGGCATCCTGGTCGTCCCGCTCGTGGGGCACATCGACGAGGAGCGGGGCGGCCGGATCATGGAGACGCTCCTCCAGGGCGTCGAGCGCCACAGGGCCGACGTCGTCATCATCGACCTCACCGGCGTCCCGGTCATCGACGGCGCGGTCACGGGCCACCTCTTGTCCTCGGTCCACGCCGCGCGCCTGCTCGGCGCGCAGTGCGTCCTCGTCGGCGTCTCGCCGGCGATCGCGCGGTCGCTCGTGCAGAGCGGCGTCGACGTCCGGGAGCTCGTCCTGCTGAAGGACCTCCGGGCCGGCGTCCGCCACGCGCTCGCCCGGCGGAGCCGCCGCGCCGCCGCGCGCGCGGCGACCTGAGGCGCCGAGTTCATGCCGACGTCTTCCGTCCTTCGTCTCTCGTCCTTCGTCTCTCGTCCTTCGTCTCTCGTCCTTCGTCTCTCGTCCTTCGTCTCTCGTCCTTCGTCTTCCGTGCTCGTCCTTCGTGCGCGTGCGCGTGCGCGTGCGCGATTCCCCGGAGTCAACGCGCACGAGCACGGAAGGGAAGAGATTGTAACCGCAGAGGCACAGAGGGCACAGAGGAAGAGCGAAGAGAGAAGAGAGAGCTCAGAATCACTTCTCCATCCCTCTGTGCCCTCCGTGGTTCATTTTCTCGGGATCTCAACCCGTTCGGTCTCCTCGGCGGTGCGGGGCGGCGCGCGGTGCCGCGCCACGAGGAGCGTGATGTCGTCGTCCTGGCTCGAGCACCAGCTCTCGACGTCCCTCAGGAGGCGGTCGCGGATGATGTCGACGGGCGCGTCCTGGGAGGCCTCGACGGCGGCGCAGAGCCGCTCCAGCCCGAACTGCTCCTGCTGCGCGTTCCGCGCCTCCGTCACCCCGTCGCTGTAGAGCACGAGGAGGTCGCCGTCGTCGAGGAGGAGCTCGGCGTCCCGGGTCACCTCGTCGATCGACGGCAGGACGCCGATCCACACGCCGGAGCTCGCGACGCACTCGCAGCGCCGCGTGCCCGCGCGGCACACGATGATGTCGTCGTGCGCGCCGGCGAACGTCACCCGCCCGCTGCGCTCGTAACGGAGCAGGAGCAGGGTCGCGTGCTCGTCGCGCTTCAACCGATCCCGGATGTTCTCGTGGATCGCCCGGTTGAGCGCGGAGATGAGCTCGCCCGGGCTGGCGGTCGGGTCCTTGCGCGCCATGCACGCGACCATGCTCTGGATCATCAGCATGATGAGGCCCGCCGCGAGCCCGTGCCCCGCGACGTCGCCGATGCCGAGCCACCCGCCCTCCGGCGTCGCGATCACGTCGTAGTAGTCGCCGCCGACCTCGGCGGCCGGCCTCATCGCCGCGCAGAGCTCGAGCCCCTCGACGCGCAGCCGCGGCGGGACGAGCGTCGTCTGGATGCGCTCCGCGACGACGCTCTCCTGGCGGACCCGCTCCTGCTCCAGCCGCTCGCGGATCTCCACCTGCCTGACGATCTCGCGGTGCATCATGGCCGCCTTCATCGCCGAGCCGATCTGGAGGCGCAGGGCGTCGTAGACGACCTCGTTCGCGCCGCTGTTGACGAGCGCGATGCCGAAGTGCTCCGCCTCGCCGAACGAGATCGGCATCGCGATGACGCTCCATCGCTCGTCGGAGCTCAGGAACCCGGGCGGCGCGAGGCTCGAGGACGCGAAGCTCGCGGGCGACGGCTCCACCTCGCGGCTGTTCTCCATCAGGAAGAGCGACCGCAAGGTGGCGCGCTGCGGGTCGTCGTAGAGCGAGATGGCGACGTGCGTGAGGTCGAGCCTGGGCAGCTCCGCGGCGAACGTGCGGCGGAGCGTCGGCATGCTCAGGCTTGTCGAGAAGCACATGCCGGTCCAGCTCAGGTTGATCGACGCGAGCTCCAGGTGCAGCCGCTTCTCGCCCTCGGCGCGCATGGAGGCGTGGCCGATCAGGACGCGCGCGGTGTGCCAGAGCCGCTCGAGATCGTCCTCGGCGACGCCGGGCGCCCGGCGGAGGCGCGCGCGGAGCAGCGTGATCGCGCCCTGGAACTGATCGAGGGCGACGCACTCGCGCCCCGCCGCGTCGAGGATGTCCTGGAGCGCCCGCAGGAAGCGGCCCTCCTGCCCGGCGAGCTCCTCCTCGAGCGCCGAGAGCAGCGCGCGGGGCCAGTCCCTGAGCGACGCGGCCGAGGCGGTCGTCGCCCGCTCGAGCGCGCGCGTGAGGTCCTCCCGCTGCTCGGCGATGGCGCGCGGCGCGCGGCGCGAGGGCGCCTCGGCGGACGCGCGCGGGAGCGCGGCGTAGTAGCCGCAGCCGCACGACTCGCGCCGCGTGAGCTCGACCGGAAGGAGGCTGCACTCCGGCACCCGCTCGCCGGCGAGCTGGCGCAGGACCGTCTCGACCGCGAGCGCCCCGAGCTCCTTGATCGGCTGGCGGACGGTCGTCAGGGACGGCCGCGCGACGCGCGACACGGCGACGTCGTCGAACCCGCACACGAGGACGTCGCCGGGGACGCCGATGCCGTGCGCCTTCAGCGTGTCCATCGCGCCGAGGGCCATGTTGTCGTTGCCGGCGATGACCGCGTCGAAGCGGACCCCGCGCGCGAGGAGCTCGCGCATCGCGCGGCGACCGCCGTCGATCAGGAAATCGCCGACCACGAGGAGGCGCTCGTCGTAGGGGAGCGCGCGCGCCTCGAGGGCCCTCCGGTACGCCCGGGCGCGCAGCTTCGCCTCCGCGTTGCTGGGCGGCCCGCTGATGTACGCGACGCGCCGGCACGCGTGGTCGTCGAGCACGTGCGCGACCGCCACCTCCCCCCCGAGCGCGTTGTCGACGACGACGCTCGGGATGCCCTCCAGCGCGACCCCCACGCTGCATACGGGCAGGGGCGCGTACGATCGGCAGAACTCGTGCACGCCGTCGGCGCCGAGGGGGTTCGTGAGCGCCGACGACATGATCACCGCCCCGTCGACGGTCGCCGCGCCGACGAGCGAGTAGATGCTGCCCCGGGCGTCCAGGAGGGAGTAGCCCCGGCGGGCGCGCGTCTCCCCGAAGGCGATGACGAGGTTGACGTCGTGCACCTCGGCGGCGCGCTCGACCCCGAAGCGCGCCTCCGACTGGTACTCGCCGCAGAGATAGTCGGTCAGGAGGGCGATCGTGGGCCGCCTCGTCGCCATGCGCGGTCGCCCCCGGCTCACGCCTCGTCGATGGACACGAGGCTCGGGGACATGCGCTGGAGGGCCGCCAGGCTGCGCCGCTGCCACCCGAGCCTCGCGTCCGTGAGGAACTTGATCTCGCACCCGAGCCCCTGCGCGGAGATGCCGCAGATGAAGGCGATGAACGCCTTCAGGCAGCTCGAGTTCAGGAAGTACAGGGCGCGTATGTCGAACTCGACGGTGGTCAGCGAGAGGCGCTTCACCTCGTGCTGGACCTCGCTGCAATAGCTGGCGAGCGGCCCGGCCGCCGCCATGTCGCCCGTCCCCGTGAGCTTGATGCTGAGCCGATCGCCGGCGAGCGCCGGCTCGATGCCGAAGCTCTCGGTGACGACGGGCTCAACCCTTAAGCTGCTCATTGGGCCTCCACCGCTCGAGCGGCGCGTGCGCGATGATCGTGAGCTCGTTGCCCTCGATCTTGTAGTCGACGTCGAGCCCTCCCTCGGCGCGGACGCGCGCGAGGCCCAGGCCGGAGACGCCCTCGACCATCGCGGTCTCCGTGATGAGCTCGTCGTAGTGCTTCAGCGGGTCGCTGGCGGTCTTCAGATCGAGCAGGCGCTTCTCGACCTCCCGCAGGCGCTCCGGGGACGCCTCGTTGCGCGCGCGGATCTTCATGATGTGCGAGCGCTCGTCCTCCTCCAGCGCGAGCTCGAGGCTGACGCGAGGGCCGGTGGAATACTTGGTGATGTTCTCGGCGAGCTCGTGCGCGGCCATGTAGAACCGCGAGCTCACGTTCGCGTCGTCCAGCACCGCGCCGCAGAAGCTGGACACCAGCCGCAGCACCGCCGTCGCCAGGCGCTCGCTCGGAAAGAAGGTGATGCAGAGGAATAGCGAAGCGCTCTGCGTTGGTTCGGAGGATGACACAATCCGTAATTGTACGCGGCCCTCGCGCGGAATCCAACCGCGTCCGCGGGGTGTCATGCGCCTCGCAGGCCGGCGAGCACCACACCCCACGTGGTGCGATGCGGTGCGCTGCGCTGCACGGCGCCTGGCCGAGACGAGCCGAGTGGCACGCTCGTTGATTCGATCTCGACGCCCACCGACTCGACGCCCACCGATGGTGAGGTGTGTCCGTGGATCCGGTCGGGCCACCGAGCGCCTCGCGCACAACCGCCGTCACCTGCGGGAGAGATCCCGTCGGGCAACCCCACAAGGAGGTTCTTGCTGTATGAAACGACCCCTCGCGCCCGGGCTGCCCGGGCCATCCGACTGCCGATCTCGCCGCGGGGCGGCGAGATCGCGCGTCCACTCCCTCATGATGCGCGGCGTCCTCGCCGGAGCCGCCGTCGCGACCGTCAATTGTAGCACCGGGCCCGGCGAGGAGCGAGACATCGCGCATGGAACCGGCGGTGTCGACGACGTGGGGGAGGGCGATCTCGGCGATTCGCCGGCTCTCGGGCTCGGTCACGGGCTCGGGGCCGCGCGCGCGGCGCTCTCGAGCGAAGCCAAGGTGTGCGTCTCGATCCAGCGTGGAAGGTCAGGCACGGTGAGAGATGCGACACTGTGGCAAAACGCTCCGGCGTGGAGCGACTCGGCCTCTCCGAACCTCTCGACGGGATCGGCCGGGAGCGCCGGCCGCCGGCGGTCCGTCGTGCACTTCGACCTCTCTCCCGTGCCGACGGGCGCGACGGTCGTCTCTGCCTCGATGGTCTTTCATCAGACGTACAAGGTCGATAGCAGCGCGATCAGCGTACATCGCGTCATGATCCCGTGGGAGGAGCGCACCGTCGCGTGGCGGAGCTTCGGCGACGGCGGCTTCGAGCGGGAGAGCGCCGCGACGATCGCGGCGGAGGCGGGCGTCGGCCCCCGCGCGGCGGACGTGTCGTCGCTCGTCCAGGCGTGGGCGCTCGGGACCGCGCCGAACCACGGCGTGCTCCTCGACGAGGCGCCGGCGCGCTCCACCAACCTGCGGAGCAGCGAGATCGACCGCGCGGAGGAGCGCCCCCGGCTCGACGTCTGTTACGTGACCTGCTCGGACGGCGCGATGAACGGCCTCGAGGCGGGCATCGACTGCGGCGGGCCGCACTGCGCGCCCTGCACGGGCGCGACGACGGGCGCCGCGAGCACCGCCGCGTCGAGCGTCGCGACGTCGAGCTCGACCGGCGGGGCGAGCTCGGCGGGCGATCCCTGCGCGGATCCGGCCGCGCTCCCGCCGGATCCGGTGCCGCCCGAGCGGCTCTCCGAGACGGGGCTCTACGCCGATATCGCGACCCGGTCGCGCGCGGCGAACACGCGCGAGTTCCGCCCTGCGTACGAGCTCTGGTCGGACGGGGCGGCCAAGCGGCGCTTCGTGTACCTGCCGCGCTGCTCGACGATCGACACGAGCGACATGGATCACTGGTCGCTGCCGGTGGGGACGCGGTTCTGGAAGGAGTTCCGCGCCGAGGGCGTGGCCGTGGAGACGCGGCTCATCCACCGGTTCGGGCCGGGGATCGACGACTGGGTGTTCGCCGCCTATGCGTGGGATCGGTCGGGGAGCGACGCGTTCCTGGTCGAGGACGGCGTCGAGGACGCGCGCGGGACCGAGCACGATATCCCGCGGACCGCGGACTGCTGGGAGTGCCACGGCAAGCTCCCGGAGCGCATCCTCGGCTTCAGCGCGCTGCAATTGAGCCACCAGGGGCCGGGCGAGACGATCCGGTCGCTGAGCGACGCCGGGTGGCTCACCGTGCCGATGCCGGGAGGGTTCCGCCCGCCGGGCGACGCCACGGCGGCCGCGGCGCTCGGCTATCTACACGCGAACTGCGGCAATTGCCACAACGACACCGGCGTCGCGACGCTGCGGACTCGCCTGCTCGCGGCGGACACAACGGTGGAGAGCACCGACACGTACACGACGGGCGTGGGCGTGAGGCCCAGCTTCTGGGAGGCCGGCGTGGTCCACCGGATCACGGCGGGAGACCCCGAGTCGAGCGCGGTGGTGCGCCGGATGGCGCACCGCGGCTCCAGGGCGCAGATGCCGCCGATCGGATCGGAGGTCGCCGACGCGGCGGGGCTCGCGGCGGTCCGCGCGTGGATCGAGGACGTGCGGCCGCCGGCCGGGACGTCGAGCGGCGGAAGCAGCGCGAGCGCCAGCAGCGCGAGCGCCAGCAGCGCGAGCGCCAGCAGCGCGGCCAGCGGCAGCGCGAGCGCCGGCGCCGCGACCTCCGGCGCGGGCGGCGGGAGCGCCGGCACCGGCGCGGGCGGGAGCACCGGCGCGAGCAGCGGCAGCGGCGCCGGCGGGAGCGGCGGCGCCGGCCCCGCGTGCGCCGGGGTGCCGCGGCTGAAGCTCACGCAGGTCGCGTCGGGCCTGGAAACGCCCCTCTTCCTCACGAGCCCGCCGGGCGACACCTCGAGGATGTTCGTCCTCGAAAAGGACGGGGTCGTCCGCCTCATCAAGAACGGCGTCCTCCTGGCCACGCCGTTCCTCGACATCCGCGGCGGGACCTCGTGCCCGCCGTCGCGCCCGGCGAGCGCGCGCCCGCTCGTGTGCACGCCCAGCCCGACCGCGGAAGGCGGGCTGCTCGGGATGGCGTTCCACCCGAGCTACGCGAGCAATGGACGGTTCTGGCTCTTCTACACCGCGGCGCCCAGGGGCAACGTCACGATCGCCGAGTTCCGCCGCTCCGCCACGAACCCCGATGTCGCCGACACCGCGGCCGGGAGCGTGCCTGTCCGGACGCTCCTCGACGCGAAGCACGGCGGCTGGAACCACGCGGGCGGCACGCTCGCGTTCGGGCCCGACGGCTATCTCTACGCGTCGGTCGGCGATTCGGCCGTGACGCCGTACTCGGCCTCTCCGGCCAAGGACCTCTCGTCGCCCCTCGGCAAGATCCTGCGGATCGACGTGAATACCGGGCTCGGCCCGTCCGGCAACCTCACCGGCGCAGGCGTGAACCCGCTCGTGTGGGACTACGGCCTGCGCAATCCGTGGCGCTTCAGCTTCGACCGGCGCACGGGAGATCTCTACATCGCCGACGTGGGGCAGAACGCCTGGGAGGAGCTCAACATCGAGCCGGCCCGCACCGGGCGCCGCAACTACGGCTGGCCGACGATGGAGGGCGACCACTGCGTCTCTACCGGGTGCTCCCGCGTCGGCGTGGCGCCCGCCGTGGAGCACAGCCACTCGAGCGGGGAGGGCGGCTCGATCACGGGCGGCTACGTCTACCGCGGCTCGGCGATCCCGTGCCTCCAGGGGAGGTACGTTTACGGCGACTACGGGACGCACCGCTTCTGGACGCTGCGGTGGGACGGCAGCGCCGTGCGGGATCACGTGGAGATCACCGGGGACCTCGCGTCGAGCCTGCCGGCGGCCTCGTTCGGCGAGGACGCCGCCGGCGAGCTGTACGTGGTGATGCTCACCGGGGAGGTGTTCCGCATCGATCCGCGGTGAGCCCGCGAGCTACCCCGCGAGCTGCCCGTACCCCGCGCGGAGCTTCGCGAAGCGCGGGCGCCAGGCCCTGCTCTCGGCGAGCAGCGGCGCGATGCGCGCGAGCAGCAGCGCCACGTCCTCGGGCCGGCCGGCGTCGAGCAGGGCCCGCGCGCGCCAGTAGAGGAGCTCGACCCGCTGGTCGGCGCTCAGGCCGCTTCCGAGCTCGCCCGAGGGCTCGCCCTCCTCGCGGAACGCCGCCCGCGTGCGCGCGCTCTCCATGCTGTTCCTCGGGTCCTTCACGGCGAGCTGCATCACGCCGAGGAGCGCCTGCGCATAGGGCGGCAGGTCCGCGACCGCGCCCTGCGCCCGGAGCCACCGGAGCTGTCGGCTCGCGTCCGCGTGCTCGTCGCGCATCGCGTGGATCCGCGCGAGCAGGAGCGCGCTGCTGTAGACCGGCCGGTCCTTGAACTGCTCGTCCAGCGAGCGCACCTGCCGCACGAGGGGCAGCGCCTCGTCCTCGCGCCCCCAGAGGTAGAGCTGCTCCGCGAGCTTGATCGTCGCCTCGCGCTCCGCCCAGGCGTTGGCCTCCTCACGGGCGAGCTGGACCGCGCGCCTGAGGTCGGCGATCCCGCGATCCGGCGCGTCGAGCGCCGGCCAGAGCTCCGCGCGCCGGACGAGCGCCGCGCCGAGGTGGACCCGGTCGCCCCGCGCCTCGCAGGCGCGCACGGCCTCGTCGAAGCGCTGCTCCGCCTCGTCGAGGTGGCCGCACCGCACGAGCACGCACGCGAGCAGCGTCAGCCCGATCACGTGCGTGTCGTGGTCGGCCTCGCGCACCCGCTCCACGCCGAGCGTCAGCCGCTCGAGGGCGTCCTCCAGGTTGCCCTTGCGGTACGACGAGCGGCCGGCCGCGACCTCGAAGCGCGCGGCGAGCCCGGCGTCGGCGTGGTCCTCGCGGACGTCGAGCAGCGGGATCACCTCCTCGACCCGCGCCGCCGACTCCTCCCAGGCGCCGGCCCAGTCGAGCGCCGTCGCCTCCTCGAGCAGCGCCTCCGCGATCATCCGCGGGTCCTTCATGGTGCGGGCGAGCGCGCCCGCCGAGCGCAGATCGTCGAGCGCCTCGCCGGTGCGCAGGACGCGGTAGCGCACGCGCGCGCGGCCGAGGAGCGCGAGGTACCGCTGGCGCTGATCGTCGCCGTCGGCCCAGAGGAGCGCGGACGAGTAGTGGCCCTCCGCCACGGCGTTGTTGTGCCGGTCGCGGTGCATGTCGCCGAGGAGCAGGTAGGCGTGCGCCGCGCGGGCGCGCGCGCCGGAGGCCGCGGCGTGCCGCGCGATCGGCTCGAGCAGGTCCGGCGCCATCGGCTGGGCCTGGGCCAGGCGCTCCCAGACGGCGAGCGCGTGCCGGTGCATCCCCGCGCGCTGCTCCTCGGTGAGCAGCGCATAGATCGCCTCCTGCAAGAGCGCGCTCCGGAAGGCGTAGCGGGCGCCCCCGCACGGGGTGCCCTCGCGCGCGGCGTCGTGCGCGCCGCGGGGGACGAGGATCCCCCGCGCGGCGAGCGCGCGCAGGCCGCTCGGGACGTCGATGCCGTCGCCGCGAGCGGCCGCGGCGCCCTCGCCGTCGCCCTCACCCTCGAGCTCGCGCGCCCGCTGCACGCCCGCGGCCACGTCCTCCGAGAGCTCGAAGCCGAGCACGGCGCAGAGCCTCGCGCACGCGCCGAGCTCCGGCGGGAGCGCCTCGAGCTGCCGCGCCGCGAACCACTGCCACGCCACCGACGGCGGGAGCTTGTCGAGCTCGGCGGTCGCGAGCTGGTAGCTGCTCGACCGCGCCCGCAGCCGCACGAGGCCCGCGCGCTTGATCGCCCGGGTGAGCTCCACGAGGCAGCGGGGGTTGTAGCCGGCCCACGCGCAGATGCGGCGGAGGGCGGCGCTCGGCGGGTGCTCCGCGGGCCGGAGGAGCTCGGCGCAGAGGAGGCGCCCGGCGGCGTCGTCGAGCGGCGAGAGCGCGACCCGATCGCGCGCGTGGTCGCGGGCGCTCAGCGCGTGGCGCCGCGCCGCGAGCGCCGGCGCGCCGGCGAGGAGCACCCAGAGGGGGAGATCCGCCTCGCGCCGCGTCGCCAGGTCGAGCGCGTCGAGCGCGGCGCCGTCGGCGAGGTGCGCGTCGTCGACGATCACGACGACGGGGCGCTCCGCCGCCCGGCGGCGCAGCCCCTCGGCGATCGCGCGGATCACGCTGCCGCGGCGCGCGGGCGGCGGTTCTTCCGCGAGGCGCGCGCCGTCGGGCCAGCCGAGGAAGGCGGCCACGGCGGGCCACACGTCGCCGCCGAGCGGCTCGCCGAGCCGCTCGACGCAGAGGGCGCGCGGATCGCGGGGCGCCGCGAGCGCGCCGCCCTCCGCGCCGAGCACCGCGGCGAGCAGGGCGGCCGCGGCCTGGCCGGGCCGGCCCCCGGCGGCGCGCCCGGGGTGCTCCGGCTCGGCGCGCAGCGCGATCACGAGCGCGCCGGGGTGCGCGCGCCGGCTGCTCGCGGCGAGCTCCTCGGCGAGCCGCGACTTGCCGAGGCCGCGCTCGCCGACGAGGGCGCAGAGGCCGGGCCCGAGGCCCGCGAGGGCGCGCTCGCGGCTCCCCTCGAGGGCGCTCAGGGGTTCGCCGCGCCCGACGAGCGGCAGCGGCGGCGCGGCGCGCGCGGCGTCGCGATCGCCCGGGGACTGGGGCGCCTCCTGCGCGAAGAAGTAGCGGCCGTCCTCGCTCGCCGCGGCGACGTCGAAGCCGGGGTGGGCGGTGACGAGCTCGGCGCTGAGCGCGATCCCGCGCCACGGATCCGCGGGGAGCCACGCCTCGGGCCGCTCCACGGCGAGCCCGGCGGCGGCCAGGCCCCCGTCGGCCTCGCGCCGGAGCTTCAGCGGCGCGACGTGGATCGCGAGCGGCGCGCCGACCGACGCGACGATCTCCCGCCCCGCGAGCAGCGCGCGCTCGGCCGCGGCCTCCTTCGGCCCCGGGAAGATCGCGACGAAGCGGTAGCCGCGCTGCCGCGCGAGCTGCCCCTCGTGCCGGGCCACGGCGGCGCGGACCTCGGCCTCGGCGCCGCGGGCCTCCAGGGCGAGCACCACCGTGTCGTGCCGGTCCGCGGAGCTCGCGGCGTCGTCCCTCGCGACCTCCGCGGCGCCGGCGGCGCCCGCCGACGCGAGCGCGGCCCGCAGGCCGGCGGCGTCGCGGGGGCGGAGCGCCCGCTCCTTGGCGAGGCAGGCGAGGACGAGCGCCTCGACGGCCGGGGGGACGGGGGCGGCGGCCGCGGTGAGCTCGCTCGGCCGCGGGGGGCGCTGGCCGAGGTGCCCCTGCGCGACGTCCTCGCGATCGCCGGCGAACGGCGGGCGCAGCGTGAGCAGCTCGAAGAGGAGCGCGCCGAACGCGTAGAGGTCCGCGCGCCCGTCGATCGGCTCGGCCCGGAGCCGCTCGGGCGACGCGTACTCGGGCGCGCCGAGCATGGCGCCCAGCGTGGTGAGCGCGCTGTCCGCCGGGTGGCAGACGACGCCGCGATCGCGCTGCGCGAGGCCGAAGTCGAGGAGCCGCACGCCGCCGCCGGGCTCGAGGAAGACGTTCTCGGGCGCGAGGTCCAGGTGGACCAGGCCGCGCTCGTGCACGACCTGGAGGCAGCTCAGCAGGGCGAGCGCGACGTCGAGCGCGGCGCGCAGGTCGAGCGCGGCGGGCAGGCCCTCGAGGCGGGCGGCCAGCGTCTCGCCCTCGAGCCGCTCCATGGCGATGTACGCGCGGCCGTCCTCGAGCACGCCGTTCTGGAGCAGGCGCGGCGAGACCGGGGGGCCGAGCTGCTCGAGCGCCCACGCCTCGCTGCGGAAGCGCTCGCGCGCGAGGAGCGCGTGGGCCCTGCTGACCTTGAGCACGGCGGGCGCGCCGTCCTCCAGCCGGGTCGCGTCCCAGACGATCGAGAACGCGCCCGCGGCGAGCGGCTGGCCGATGAGGAAGCCCGCGAGCGACGGCGGCGTCTCGGCGCCGAGCTCGACGGGCGCGGCGCGGAGCGGCGCCAGGGCGCCGTCCGCTGGGCAGGGGGCGAGGGCTGCAAGTCGGCGATGGCAGGATGGGCAGCGCGGCAAGAAGACCTCGAATGACCTCGGATGGGGCGGCGCGAACCGTGGCCGATATTACCGGGTCTCCGCTCATCACAAGTGGGAAAAGCCGCGTTGCCCGCGCAGCTTTACGCCCCTGGTAAAAGCGCACGTCGCGGGTCGCAGCGACAGCGTGGGCGTCGTGTCGACACAGGGGGACAGGTGCGGCGACGGTCGCAGTGCGCGAAATGCGCGGCGGTCCTCGCGATCTCCCGCGGAGCGGCGGGGGATCCGGCAGGGGGCGAGTCTCCGGCGAGCACCCACCCGAGGAGAGGCGGAGTCGCGCGCGCTCGAGGAACGGCCGAGTCCGGTCGCCGGGGTGGCGCGGCCGGCCACACGGGGCCGGGAGCTGTGGTGTATGCTGCCGCGAGCGGTCGGAGGATTGGATGATCCATCGGCAGACAGGCGAGATCGAGCTCGCGTCCGGGCTCCGCATCGGCCCCTCGTACTCGGAAGCGCAGTTTTTGTCGTCGCCGCTCGCGCGGACGGCCAACGCCTTGAGCCAGGCGCAGCCGAGGAGCGGTTACCGGACGGCGCGCCAGCGCATCGGCTTCCGCACCTTCCGGATCACGCTGCACTTCTTCAGCGGCAAGCTCGCGTCGGTCGAGCTCTTCGAGGTGGGCGCGGAGTCGAAGGCCTTCTGGAACGACTGGTCCGAGAAGGAGGAGGCCGAGCGCAAGGCGAACCACGACGCGTGGCTTGAATCGATGCTCGGCGCGCCGCCGTACGAGTATCCCTGGGGCAAGGTCACCTCCGAGCACGACCCGCGGGGCGGCTACAGCAGCATCGTCGTGCGCTTCGCCTAGCCCCCCCGGATCCGCGCGAGCGCGCGCTCGAGCACGTCGCGCCGCTTCAGCGTCGGCTCGGAGAGCACCCGCGCGATCTCCGGGGCAGCCGCCTCGCCGAGCGACGCGAGCCGCTCGACCTGGAGATCCGGGCCCTCCGACGCCCAGTCGCCCCTCCCGATCGCCTCGGCCGAGAGCCGGGCCACGGCCTGCGTGGGGCAGAGATCCACGTATGCGCTGCGCTTGTACGACCTGGAGAACTCCAGGACGAAGGGCTCCCTGCGATCCCGGGGGAGCAGGCCGAGCATCTCCCGGCCGAGATCGAGGACCACGGGCGAGAGCGCCCTCGCGATCAGCGGATCGTACCGAGGGTCGACCTCCTCGCCGCGCTCGCGCAGCGTGCGCAGCATCGGGAGCATCACCAGGAGGCACTCCAGCGCGTTCGGGCTGGAGGAGCGCCCGATCTCCAGCAGGTGCTCGGCGCGCTCGCGCAGGCGCGCCATCAGCGCGGGGCGCACCGGCTCGACGAGCCGCAGCAGCAGGCCGGGACCCCGGTCCGCGAGCAAGGTGGGGAAGGCGAGGGGAGCATAGGCGCCCGAGACGATGTCGAGGCAGAGCCGGAAGATCTGCTCCGGAGAGCGCTGGCCGTGGAGCGCCTCCAGCAGCGCCGCCTCGTCCACCTGCCCGCGGCGGAGCGCCCGGAGCCACTTCCAGGTCGGCCAGTCGCGGGTCGAGCCGGCGAGCGGCATCGTCAGCCGCGCGTCGAGCGGCCCCGGCGGCGACAGCCCGAGGAACCGCGCGCCCTCCTGCGGCAGCCATAGCCCCCGCCGGGCCAGCATCGACGACGCTTCCCGCGCGAGCGCCTGGAGCGTCCCCTCGGCGACCAGGAGCTCGAGGGTCGCGCGCTGCGGCGCCGAGAGCTCCTCGGGCAGCACCTCGTCGTGCTCGCGCCCCTCGTAGTGCTTGAACGCGACGTCGAACAGCGCGGTGAGCAGGGCGGCCAGCGACTCGCGGTGCGGCGCGGGCGGCTCGACGCGCTCGCCGCTGACGCGCGGCAAGAGCCGCTGCCCTGCGGCGAGCCGGCGCTCCACGGCCGCGCGCAGGACGCCGAGCGCCTCCGCCGGCCGCGCCTCGCCGAGCCGGCCGAGCACCCGCGCCGCGTACGCGCCGACGTGCCCGTCGCCCCACGGGAAATCCCACCGGTCGAGCGGGCCGAGCGCCGCCGCGTCGCCGATCGCCTCGAGCGCCGCGCGCGGCATGCCCTGCGGCGCCACGTGCGCGAGCGCGATGCCGGCGCTCCCGCGCACCAGCGGATCCCGGGAGCGCAGCAGATCCTCGAAGCGCGGCGCGTCGATCGTGGTCCCGAGCCGCCGGCCGATCAGCCCGAGGGCCACGACGGCGCTCGCCCCGTGGGCGACTTCCCCCGCCGCCTCGACGGCGCGCTCGACGGCCTCGCGGTGCTCGAGGGTCGGCCCGGGGAGGGCGGCGAGCACGCAGGCCGCGCTGGCCCGGAGCTGCGGATCGCCGTGGAGCGCGTGCCGCACGTAGAGCGGGGCCCCGGCGCGCGCGGCCTCGCCGACCGCGTCGGCGAGCGGAGAGCGGTCACGCGCGGGCGTCCCGAGGTCGCCCTCCGGCGAGAGGAGCTCCCGCACGAGCAGCAGCAGCCGGTGTCGGTCCGGGACCTCGGGGGCCCCGAGCAGCTGGATCACGAACGGGACGACCTCCAGCGCGGCCGGCCACAAGGTCCCCTGGTGCACGAGCCGATCGAGGAGATCGAGCCAGGCGTCCGCGCGCACCTCGGCGTCCGGAGAGGCCAGATCGCGCAGGATCTCCGGGATGACGTCGCCGGGCCCGCAGGGCGTCTCGAGGGCTCCCCAGTCGACGGCGTCGAGGCCCTCGAGCTCAACCACATCCGCCTCGCCGCCTCGCCGCCCGCTGCCTGCGGTCGCGCTCGGCGTTGTAATCGTCCCTTCCCAGCATGTTGGGAGGCACAGGATCCGGCCCCAGGTAGAGCGTTACCGGCATGCCCTGGCCGCCCCTGCCCGCCCCGAGGCCGGTGTACTGGATGACCATCCCCTGGTTCTCGGGCAGCTGCCTGAAGTTGTCCATCGCGTTGACGCAGTTCGCGCAGGAGTGCCACTCGCCGAAGATCCGGATCGTGGAGCCCGAGAGATCCGTGCGCCCGGTGAGCTGCTGGACGAGCATGACCTCGCTGTCCAGGAGCCGGTTCCCAGGGACGTTGCCGACGCGGAACTCCGGGATCTCGGTGCCGTCGGCGAGCGTGATCCGCACATCGATGTCGTGGCTGAGCCCGAACGGATCGACGGACCACGTGGGCGCTCCGCCGAACCCGTACAGGTCGTTGCCGCCGTAGATCCCCAGCGGATCGGGGCTGCACCACCGCGCCACCTCCGGATCGAAATAGCGGTACCGCGTGTAGCGCAGGCCGGACTCCTCGTCCTCGTACTGCCCGAGCAGGCGGAACGGCGGCTCCACCGTCCGGCCTTGCGCCGCGCGCTCGCCGTCCACGAACGTCTCCCGCAGCTCGCCCCAGGCCGAGTAGGCGCCGGACCACGCCACCCGGCCAGCGGCGTCGATGAGCTCCCTCGGCGTGCCCACGTGGTCGGTGACGTAACAGAACACCTCCCCGTGCTCGGCCTGGAGGAGCGGCAGGAACGTCCCGGGGGCGTGGACGAAGGTCCGTGTCCCGCGCTGGCCGTGGATGTCGGCCGCGAGCATGTCGCCATCCCAGACGAACTCGACGACCTCGCGCAGGTCCGTGTCGCCGTCGAACACCTCCTTGCGAATCCGCCGCCCGAAGGCGTCGTAGGTGAACGCGACCCGGGCGCCCGACGGGAGCCTCACCTCCCGCAGCTGATCGCGGCAGTCCCACACGTACGCCGTCGTGTCGTCGGGCTGCCCGTCCGCTCCGCTCTGCGCCGACCGCTTGAGGACGCGGCGGCCCCGCCGGTCATGGCTGTACGTCGCGCGCTCCGTGCGGACCAGGCGGTTGCCGGGGGCGATCTGCCAGGGCTCCTGCTCCGCCGGCTCCGCCTGCGGCGCCGGCGCGAAGCGCTCCAGCATCCTCCTCAGGGAGCCAGCGACGTCGTAATCGAAGACCTCGCGCCGGGCGCCCCGCTGCGCGGCGACGAGCTGCCCCATGGCGTCGTGCGCGAACGCGGTCGCGCCCCACCGGCGGTCGTCCAGCCGCTCGACGTACCCGTTCTCGTCGTAGCGCCAGGATCGCTGGGCCAGCACCGAGGACAGCGCGCCGCCCGGGGGGCCGACGCTGACCGTCCTCTCGATCAGCCGGTCGAGGGCGTCGCGCTCGCTCCGGATCGTCACCTGTCCCGGGGCGTGCCGCGCGACCTCGCGCCCGAGGCGGTCGAGGCGGATGTCGAGCCGATACCCGTCGTGCTGCACGCCCGTCAGGCTGTACGCCGCGTCGTACTCGTACCGCGTGGTCGCGCCGTCCGGCATGATCCGCTCGGTCCGCCTGCCGCGCGGGTTGTACCCGTACCGGATGCGACGGGCGCCCTGCGTCTCGGCGACGATCCGCCCCAGCGCGTCCCGCTCGAAGACGGTGACGACCCGCTGGCCTCCCTGCTCGCTCACCGCGCCGAGCAGCCTGCCCTTCGGATCGCGGTGGAAGACCGCGGTCACATCCGGCGAGTCGTCGCGCACGATGTTGCCGAGCGGGTCGTGCGAGAACGCGCGGAAGGTGCTGTCCGGATAGTCGATCCGGGCGAGCCGCCCGGCGCGCGAGTATGCGTACGCGAGCTCGCGCCCATCGAAGGACGTCTCCGTCGCCATCCGCCCCGCCGTGTCGTAGGTGAACTCGTAGCTCTCGCCGCGCGGGTTCCTGACCCGCCGCAGCCGCTCTCGCGCCGTGTACGCGAAGCTCCACGTGCCCCCGCCCGGCTCGGTCACCTTCGTGAGCACGCCGGTGCCGCCGTACTCCATCTCATGGCGATACCCCATGGCGTCGGTGGACCGGATCGGCCGATCGAGCGGGCCGTACGCCCAGCGCTCGACGGTGCCGTCCGGGCGGCGGAGGGCGAGCAGGCGCCCGAGCCGGTCGTACTCGACGGAGCTGCGCCGGCCGAGCGCGTCGGTCCGCGCGACGGGGCGCCCCAGGGCGTCATAGGCGTACTCCGTCCTGGCGCCGCGCGCGTCGACCTGCTGGACGACGTTGTGCTGCGCGTCGAACGCGAACGATGCCAGGAGCCCCTGGTCGCCGTGGATCGCGCGGACCCGGCCGCGCTCGTCGCACGTCAACACGTACCGCAGCCCGGAGGGATAGACGATCTCGCGCAGGCGGCCGCGCTCGTCGTACCCGTAACGCTCCACCACCCGTCCCTCCGACTCGACGCGAGCGACGGGCAGGTCGTCCTCGTGATCCCACGCGATCACGTTCCCGGCGCGGTCGATCTCCCGGACCTTGTTCCCGCGCGCGTCGTACTCGTACCGGTTCGTCTCGCCCGCCCCGTTCGCCTCGGCGAGGAGGTAGAGGTCCGCGTCGTACGCGCACGTCCGGATCAGGATCCCGTCCGGCGTCTCCTCGCGCACGACCAGGCCGTCCTCGTTCCAGTGGAGGATCCGCGGCTCGTCATTGCCGCTCAGCCGCGTGATGCGACGCTCGAGATCGGGCACGATCTCGACCGCGTGGATCCCGCCGTCGCCCCAGGTCCGCCTGCACCAGCCGGTCTCGGGATCGTATGCATAGTGGAAGCTCACGCCGTTCTTCAGCGTGGTCTTCACCATCCGGTGGTCCTCGTCGTACGCGTAGCGGTCCGCGTACCCGAGCGCGTCGGTCGCGCTCGCGAGCTCGCCCATGGCGGTATAGCCGTAATCGACCCATTGCTCGAGGCGGTCGCCCGCCCACACCTCGAGGCGCGCGATGCGGCCGCCGTGGGTCAGCTTGACCCGCACCTCCCGGCCCGCGGTGTCGATCACCCGGCGGAGCCTCGCCCCGCTGTACTCCAGCGCGATGGCGTTGCCGTAGGCGTCCTCGATCGATCGCAGGAGCGCCGGCCCCTCGGGCTCGGCCGGCGCGAAGCGCCGGGTCAGGCGGCTTTCGTGATCGTAAACGGCGAAGGCGCCGTCCGGGAGCGCGGTCAGGGTGAGGCGGTCTCCCCGGTGGAAGGCGCGCTCGCCCGGCTTCACCGGCCTGAAGTAGACGTCGCGCCCCTCCTGGTCGCGGAGCGTGATCCGGTGCTCGCCGCGCTCGACGCGCTGCTCGAAGCTGTGGGCCCACCCGCCGCGGCCGAGCGACGTCCGCTCGAGGGCCCGCGCCGAGGAGTAATGGCGCTCCCAGGAGAGCTCGATGGCGCCGGGGAGCGAGAGATCCACCCTGGCGTCGACGACGCGCCCCGAGGTCACATCCACCGGATGGCCGGCCTCGGTGCACTTGCTCCGCGGCGGCGCGGAGGCGCCCTGGTCGGCGAGGTCCTTGGCGCCCTTCTCGGCCGCCTCCTGGCCTGCCTCGTCGGCGTTCTTGGTCGCCGCGCGGAGCCCGTCCCCGAGGAGGTCATCGCCCTTCCGGAACAGGGGCCTCACCAGGTCGCCCGCGAGCTTCGCGAGGAGCGCGCCGCCGGCCTTCGCCGCGACCCCGAAGGCGAGATCCAGGACGAGATCGATCGCCAGCGTCAGCGCCCCCTGCGCGAAATCGCTGAACGTCGGCGTCGTCTGCACCGTCCCCGGGTTCAGCACGAGCGACGTGGGCCACTTGCCGTACTCCCAGCAATCCGCGTTGAGCGACACCGGGCCGCCGATCACGCAACACGTCGCCTTCTCGCCGCAGATCTCGACGGCTCCCCGCGGCAGCCAGCACTTGTGAGAGCCGAAGAGGATGTGGAGCGGCGTCAGGGCGTCGAGCGGATCGGGGATGATCCCGAGGTGAGGCCACAGGAACACCGGCTCATGCTGGTGCGTGACCGAGGGGACGCCGTTGAACAGCACCGTCGGGTGCTGCCTGTCCCCCAGCGTGAACGGGTGGAGAAGCGTCAGCTTCCAGAACCACATCGGCGCGGGCGGGAAGATGTGAAAGCCGCTGTGACCCTCGATGCCGACGATGAGCCAGCCGTTGATGTCGTGAAAGTTGTGCGCCATGCCCGACTCCCTCGCGCCGGTGTCAAATTCAAGCTTTGGTGGAGCTGGTAGGGCCGTCCCACACCACGGTAGAAAAAGCGGCGGGATGTGGCAAGGTGCGTCCCGCGAGCTGTTCAGCGGCCCCCTGCGCGAAGCGCGGGTATCCGTCGCGGCCCGCTCGACGGGGCGCCCGCCGCGATCCTCGTCCGCCTCGTCGCCGCCTTCGGAGGCTGTCGTCATCGCGCGGCGGCGCGGCGTTCGTGGCTGCGTGTTATCGGCGCAGCCACGCATGGCGGCTCGTGTACGCTGCGCCGCCGTGCGATGTTCCGGGAGCGCCGTGCTCCACCCGCGCCGTCTCGTGGCCGTCGCCGTGCTCGCCGGTGCCCTGGCCGGGTCGGACGCGCGGGCGGAGGTCCAGCCCCTGCGCATCACCTACGAGGCGCACGAGGGCTGTCCCAGCCCCGAGGTGTTCCTGCGCGAGCTGACCGCGCGCACGAGCCGCGCCCGCGCCGCCGCGCCGGACGAAGCGGCCCTCGAGGTGCGCGTGCGCATCACCCGGAGCGCGGGCGCTACCCGCGGCCGGATCACCCTCGGCGCGGGGGAGGGGGCGCGCGTCCGCGAGGTCGGCGGCCCCACGTGCGCGGAGGTCGTCGCGGCCCTGGCGCTCATCACGGCCCTCCGGGTCGACCCCACCGCGTCGCTCGACCCGCAGCCGCCGGCCGCTGAGCCGCGCTCGACCGAGGATCCGGCTCCCGGCGGGGCGGCGACCGTCGGCGGGGCGGCGATCGCCGGCGGGGCGGCGACCGCCGGCGGGGCGGCGGACCCCACCGGCGCGGCGCGCGCGACCGGCGCGGCGCGCGCGACCGGCGCGGCGGAGGCCGCCGTCGGCGAAGCGCCGGGATCGTCGACCCCGCCCCGCGTCGCCGCGCCACCGCCCGCCGCCACCCCGGCCCCACCGGCGCAGGTCGCGCGCGCCGCGCCCGCGCCGGCCCGACCGCCGTCGCCGACCGCCCGCGTGTCCTCGGGCGCCCCGCGGCAGCCGCTGCCCGAGGAGCGCCGGTGGACGCTCGGCCTCCACGCGAGCGCGGCGTCCGGCGTCACCCCGGGCGCCCTCCTCGGCGGGGGGCCCTTCATCGAGCTGCGCGCCGATGTCGGCGTCGGCGTCTCGCTTCGCGGCGCGATCGAGCTGGCCGCCACGGGCGCCGTCGACGTCGGGCCGGGCGGCGCCAGCTTCACCCGCGGGATCGGCCGGCTCGACGCCTGCGCGGACCTCTTTCGCCCGGCGCGCTGGCTCGCGCTCGCGCCCTGCGTGGGCGCCGAGGGCGGCTTCCTCCGCGGCGCCGGGCTGGCCGGCGAGGCGATCGCCGAGGCGAAGCAGGCCACGGTGCCCTGGGCCAGCCTCGGGCTCCTCGGGCGCGCGACCGCCTCGCTCGGCGCGCGCGTGCGCGCCGACCTGCAAGGCGGCCCGCAGCTCCCGCTGGTGCGGCGCTCGTTCGTGTTCGAGAGCCCCGCGCTGCTCATCCACGAGGTGCCCGCGGTCACCTGGACGCTGCACGCTGGCGCCGGCCTGTCGTTTTGATGATCCGGCCGCCCGGATCCGGAGATTGCACGAGGCGTGAGCCGTGGTGAAGCGCTGACCCTGGCGGAGCTCCCCGCCGCCGTCCCACCCGAGAGCCGGGCGGCGGCCGGGCGTCTCGCTGCGCTCGTGACGCAGCACTCGGCCTTCGTCTGGCGCTCGCTGGTGCGGCTCGGCGTGCCGCGCGCGGACGCGGAGGACGCGGTGCAGCAGGTCTTCCTGGTGGCGGCCCGGCGGCTCGGGGACATCGAAGCGGGCCGGGAATCTGCGTTCCTGTTCAGCACCGCGCTGCGGATCGCCTCGCGCGCGCGGAGGACGCAGCAGCGGCGCCGGGAGGTCCTGGAGGACGAGCCCCGCGAGCGGGCCGACCCCGCGCCCGGCCCCGAGGAGATGATGGATCGCGCGCGCGCCCGTGCGACGCTCGACGCCATCCTCGACACGATGCCGCTCGACCTGCGCGCCGTCTTCGTGCTGTTCGAGCTGGAGCAGATGACGACGGCGGGCATCGCGGCGCTGCTCGAGCTCCCGTCGGGCACGGTCGCGTCCCGGCTTCGTCGCGCGCGCGAGCACTTCCAGGCCGCCGTGAAGCGGCTGGAGGCGCGGGCCCATCACCGAGGAGAATCGCCATGACCGATCCCGAGCGCCTCCTGGACAAGAAGGAGGGTGATCTGCAGACGGCGCTCCTCCGCGCGGCGCTCGACGAGAGCCCGCCGAGCGGCCTGACGAGGCGTACGCTCGCCGCGCTCGGCGTCGCGACGGCCGCGACGCTCGCGGGCAGCGCGGCCGAGGCGGGGGCGAGCGGGGTGGCCGCGGGGAGCGCAGCTGCGGGCGGGGCCGCGGGGAGCGCGGCTGCGGGGAGCGCGGCTGCGGGGAGCGCGGCTGCGGGGAGCGCGGCCGCGGGCGGGGCGGCCGCTGGCGGGGCGGCCGCGGGCGGGGCGGCCGCGGGCGGGGCGGCCGCTGGGGCCGCGCTGAAGGTGGCGGGCGTGGCCAGCGGAGGCGGGATCTTGAGCGCGCTCGGGATCGGCGCGCTCGCGGGCGTCCTCACCCTCGGGGTCGTGCAATGGACCGGCGTGACGGCGCCGGCGCGGCGCTCGCAGGAGGCGCCCGCCGCGCCGGCAGCACCGGAACACCCGCCCGCCGAGGCGCCGGCAGCGCTCGCCCCGCCGCCGGCCTCCGGCGCGGCGGAGGCGGAGCCTCAGCGCGCCGCGGAGGAGCGCGCCGACGAGGGCCCGCCCCTGTCCGGGCCAGCCGCCCCGGGTCCGGCTGCCCCGGGTCGCGCCGCGCCGGCGAAGGCCGCTCCGGCCGCGACCAGCCCGCGCGCGCCCGAAAGGAACGCTTCGACGCTGGCCTCCGAGCTGGCGTTGCTCGACACCGCGCGGCGCGCGCTGCGGAGCGGCGACCCGGCGGCCGCCCTCGCGCAGCTGGATCGCCACGCGCGCGAGTTCGCCGACGCGCAGCTCGCCGACGAGGCCGCGGCGATCCGCGTCGAGGCGCTGGCGAGCAAGGGAGATCGCGCGGGCGCGCGAGCGGCGGCGCGGCGCTTCCTCGAAGCGCACCCCGGCAGCCCGCACGCCGATCGCGTCGAGTCGGCCGCCGGCATCGGCGCGCGCGAAGAAACCGTGATCCGGAGGAGCGAGCCCGGAGATTGAACCGGCAGGAGGCTTTGTGATGAGGCTCTTGAACACCGTATCCACACTCTGTTGCTCCTCGGTGCTCTCGCTGCTCGTCGCTGCGTGCGGGATATCTTCTCTCGGCAGCGGCCTAGGAGGCGACGGCGGCAGCGACGGCACCAGCAGCTCCGGCGCTGGCAGCGTCTCGAGCGCATCGAGCGGCGCTGGCAACGGCTCGAGCGCGTCGACCGGCGCTGGCAACGGCTCGAGCTCGTCGACCGGCGCTGGCGCCGAGTGCCGCGGCTCGAACCCGGCCGGCTGCAGGACCCAGGGCTGCCCCGCGGGGCAGACCTGCGTCGACGAGGGCTGCACGCCGTCGAGCTGCGGATGCGACCCAGCGACCGGATCCTGGTACTGCACCGACGACTGCGGCGGCGGGACGTGCGTGCCGGACGAGCCCGCGTGCCGCGGCCCGAACCCGGCCGGCTGCAGGACCCAGGGCTGCCCCGCGGGGCAGACGTGCGTCGACGAGGGGTGCACGCCGTCGAGCTGCGAATGCGACCCAGCGACCGGATCGTGGGCCTGCACCGACGACTGCGGCGGCGGGACGTGCGTGCCGGACGAGACCGAGTGTCGCGGCCCGAACCCCGTCGGCTGCAAGACCCAGGGCTGCCCCGCGGGGCAGACCTGCGTCGAGGAGGGCTGCACGCCGTCGAGGTGCGGATGCGACCCAGCGACCGGAGCGTGGATCTGCACCGACGATTGCGGCGGCGGGACGTGCGTTCCCGACGAGACCGAGTGTCGCAGCCCGAGCCCCGCCGGCTGCAAGACCCACGGCTGCCCCGCTGGGCAGACCTGCGTCGAGGAGGGCTGCACGCCCTCGTCGTGCGGATGCGACGCCGCGCGCGGAGTGTGGATCTGCACCGCCGATTGCGGCGGCGGGATCTGCGTGCCCGACAGCGACGCGTGCAGCGAGCCGAACCCCGTCGGCTGCCGCGTCCAGGGCTGCCCGGAGGGACAGACCTGCGTCGACGAGGGCTGCGCGCCCTCGGTGTGCGGCTGCGACGCCGCGACGGGCACGTGGTACTGCACCGACGACTGCGGCGGCGGGACCTGCGTGCCCGCTCGCTGAGCGGGTCGCCGCCCCCGAGCGGCCGGGGTCCGCTCCTCGGCAGCGACGCCTGCGCTCAGGCGCTCGGGCGGGCGCGGGGCGCTGCGGCGCGCGCAGGCAGGGGGCGTTACAGCGCGCGCCGGTAGCGGACCTCCGGCAGGCTGCCCGCGCCGACGCGCGCGGGCCGTCGCGCGCCGTCGCGGGTGAAGCCGGAGAGCTCGTAGAAGCGGCGCGCGCGCGTGTTCCCCTCGAGGACCCAGATCGTCATGGTCCGGTGGCGGCGCCGGGCGAGGTCGGCCTGCGCGGTGTCGAGCAGCGCGGCGCCGAGGCCGCGGCCCCACGCGGCGGGCAGGAGGTAGATCGTGTAGAGCTCGCCCACCGCGCGGGGATCGTCGTCGTCGTCGCGCGTCGGTCCGGCGCTCGCGAAGCCGAGCGCGGCGTCCTCGGCGCAGAGCACCCAGGCCCGCGTGCCGGTCGCGGCGCCGTGGAACAGGATCCGCTGCCAGCTCGCCTCGCGCGCCCGCTCGGAGAGGGCGTTGAGGTCGGCCGCCGGAACGAGGCCGAGGTAAGCCGCCCTCCAGGAGTCGACCTCGACGCGCGCGATGGTCGCTGCGTCTGTGGGCTGCGCCCGGCGGATGACCGCCCTCGTGATCCTCTCCGACATGCTGCCTCGCGTCCCAGTATGCCTCTCGCGGCGCGCGGCGCTGCCGCCGCGTTGCCCGGAGCGCCCGCCCGCGTCGGGCGCCCGTCAAGCGGCGCCCGACGCCGCATTCATCCCGCTGCTCCATCCCCTGCCGGCGCCGGTCCCCTAAGGTCCAGGTGTACGCGGTGACGCAACCGAGCGCTGCAAACGGAGCCGAAGGAGGAAACCATGCTGTGCAAGGAGCTCATGAAGAGGGAGATCCAGTGCGTCATGACCTGGGACACGATCCAGACGGCCGCGCGCAAGATGCGCGATGCGAACGTCGGCTTCCTTCCTGTGTGCGACGACGAGGGGAAGGTGCTCGGCACGCTCACGGACCGCGATCTCGCCATCCGGGTGCTGGCCGACAGCCGCCCGCTGAGCACGAAGGCGGGCGACGTCATGACCCACGCGGTGGTCGCGTGCCGGCCGGACGACGAGGTGCACCGCGCCGAGCAGCTGATGGGGCAGCACCACAAGTCGCGCGTCCTGTGCACCGACGCGGACGGCCGGCTGGTCGGCATCATCAGCCTGTCGGACATCGCCCAGCGCGAGGACGACAAGAACACGGCGCAGACCGTCCGCCGGGTGACCGAGCGGGAGTCGGCGCACGGCGCAGGGGCGTCGTAGCGGCGCCGCGGCGCTCGCGGAGGGGGCCGACTCGACCGGCTCCCGGGCCTGCCGCGGGGCGATCCGGCCTCAGCGGCGCTGCGCGAACCGCTCGTTGAGGGCGGCGAGCTGGTCGTCGAGCTCCTTTCGCGAGCTGAGGCGCCCCTTCTCGGAGAACTGGTAACCGAACTCCAGCGCGCCCTTTTCGATCTGGGCGATGGCGTGGTCCGCGAACTCGTCGAGGGGCACGCCCGTGTCGTGCAGCCCCTTCCCGCCGAGGTCGGTGTTGACCGCGGGCGGGACGATCTCGATGACGCGGATCGGGGTGTCCTTGAGCTGGTAACGCAAGCTCAGGGTGAACGAGTGCAGGGCCGCCTTGGTCGCGCAGTACGTCGGCATGAGGGCGATCGGGACGAACGCGAGGCCCGAGGTCACGTTGAGGATCGCGGGCGACTCCTGCTGTAGCAGGTGGGGAATCAGCAGCATGGAGAGGTGCATCGGAGCTTCCAGGTTGATGGCGATCTCCGACCGGTGCCTCGACCAGTCCTGCGCTTCCCGCAGGGGAGGCGGGCGGTTCTGGACACCCGCGTTGTTGATGAGCACGTTGAGGCCGGGGAGCTCGCGCTTGACCCGCTCGACCAGCGCCGCGCGCTCGGATTCGACCGACACGTCGCACTGGATCGCGCGGAGCCCGGGGCACGCCCGCTGGGCCTCTTCGAGCTGTTCCTGCCGCCTGCCGCAGACGACGACGGTGCTCCCGGCGCGCGCGAACCGCTGGGCGAGCGCGAGGCCGATGCCGCTGGCGCCGCCGGTGATGAGGATGGTGTTTCTGTCGAGGCGCATGCGCTGAACCTAAGCCCATGCCGCCGGGCGATGGAAGCCTCCTGGCGCCCGGCGCTCAGGTGGCGCCCGGCGCGCAGGACGCCGCGCGCGAGCGCCGCGCGCGTCACCCAGGGCCACGCAGCGCTTCGGCCAGGGCCTCGACCAGCGCGCGCACCGGCAGCGAGGGCGCCCGCTCGCCGAGCAGCTCGAGCACGTCCTCGTCGTCCTCGCCGCACGAGAGCTGCACGGCCGCGATCACGGCGCCATCGCGCTCGATCGCCAGGTCGAAGATCCCCTCCTCGTCGCTCACCGGCGCGCCGAGCAGCGCCGACAGCCGGCGGCCGAGGAGCTCGGCCAGCGGCTCGTCGCCGTCGAGGCCTGCCTCGTCGGGCGCTATCTTGGCCTGGACCGGGCGCGCCGGCCCCCCGCTCACCTCGGCCCCCTGGCGATCGAGCCGGAAACGCAACCCACGCGCCTCGAAGAACCCCGTCGTCACGCGCCCGATCAAGGCACGCCGCGCGCGCCCGGGCAAGCCGATCCGAGCGCGAGCGCGCTCCGCGGCCCGCGTCCGGGCTGAGCGAGCTGGGGGGGCAGCAACCCGGTCGGCGTCGTACCGCGCCCGGGCGTGGTAGGGTGCCTCCCATGCGGCGGTTCCACTCCTACGGGCCCGTGGATCCCACGGAGCACTTCGCCGTTGAACGGCGCGAGCTGGTCGAGCAGTGCGTGGCGCAGCTCGTCGGCAACCCGGACAAGGGCGGTTTCTTCTTCACGATTTGGGGGCCACGCCAGACGGGCAAGACCTGGCTGATGCGCAGGGCCATTGAAGAGATCCGCGCTCGGTACGGCGAGCGCTTCGCCGTCGGTGCCCTCTCCGCGCAGGGGTTGTTCGGCGAGGGCGACACCGAGGAGGCATTCTTCCGGGCGGTCCCGGGCATGTTCCGCGAAGGCTTCTCGTTCAAGCCAGCCGCCCCCGCGAGCTGGGAGGGGTGGCTCGAGCTCTTCTCATGGCCGGGGGGCGCGTTCGACAAGCCCCTCATCCTGCTCGTGGATGAGTTCGATTCTCTTCCTCCCGTGATCCTCGACCGTCTGGTGAGCGCATTTCGCAAGATCTATCTCGCCCGCGAAGCCTATACCCTGCACGGCCTTGCGCTCATCGGCGTTCGGCGGCGCTGGGGGTCGATAGCCTCCGGGGATCTCCCTTCAACGTCCAGCGCTCGCTCCACGTCCCCAACCTGACGCGCGCCGAGGTGCTCGATCTCTTCGCTCAGTACCAAGCCGAGAGCGGGCAGGCGATCGAGCCTGCGGTGGTCGAGCGCGTCTTCGATGTGACGCGCGGCCAGCCGGGCCTCGTGGGCTGGTTCGGCGAGCTCCTCACCGAGAAGTACAACCCCGCGCCGAAGGAGGACATCGGGCTCGCCCAGTGGGAGCGGGTCTACATGCTTGCATGCCAGGTGGAGCCCAACAACACCGTGTTGAACCTCATCAAGAAGGCGCGAGGGCCCTGCCGCGACCACGTGATGCAGCTGTTTGGCCGCGCGGACGTGCCGTTCTCCTTCGATGACGACGCGTGCAATTACCTCTACCTGAACGGGATCATCACGTACCAGGAGACCGTCGGGGCCGGCGGCCTGCCCACCACCGTTTGCCGGTTCTCCTCGCCCTTCATCCAGCTGCGCCTGTACAACGCGTTGACGCACGATCTCTTCGGCAACCGCCTCCCTGTGCTCCCGCTCGAGCCGCTGGACACGCTGGCCGACGTGTTCTCCGCGGCCGAGCTCGACATGCCCGCGCTGCTCCAGAGATACCGCGATTATCTGGGGCGGCTCGCGGCGAAGGGGCAGAACCCCTGGAAAGGGCAGCCGCGGCGGCAGGATCTCCACCTGACCGAGGCGGCGGGGCACTTCCACCTCTATGCATGGCTGCAGGACGCCCTGCGCGGGCGCTGCGTGGTGAGCCCGGAGTTCCCCACGGGGAACGGGAAGGTGGATCTGCTGGTGCAAGGCGAGGGGAAGATCGGGCTCATCGAGGTGAAGAGCTTCCGGGCGATGCACGAGCTGCCGCGGGCGCGCGAGCAGGCGGCGCGCTACGCGCAGCAGCAGGGGCTAAGGACGGCGACGCTGGCGCTGTTCGTGCCATCGGACGACGAAGGGGTGCTCGCCGCGCTGTCAGGGGAAGAGGTGATCTCAGGGCTCACGGTGACGACGGTGGCGATCGGATGGGGCTGAGTCGCTGGGGAGCTCCAAAAGGCCGCGTGCGTGGCCCAAGGCGCCTTGCCTGAAGCGCCTCGCGCCGGCGCGGCGTAGCGCCTCCAGCGCTGCAGCGACGCGCCGGGCGGGCGCTTACAGCACGCTGACGAGCGGCCCGGCGTCGCCGTCGAGCCATTGCTCGGAGATCACGAAGCTGGTCGAGATCCCGAGCTGGCCGCGGTACGCCCACATGCCCGTGAGGATCTCGATCACCCTCCGATCGCCGCGCCGGACGGGGAAGACCACGGAGACGCCGCTCGCGAGCTCCTCGCCGTTCTTCTGGTCCAGCCGGAACCACTCCTCGCCGGCGCTCGCGCCGAGCGTCCTCACGACGGCCAGCGAGGGCGCCGTGCAGTCGATGCGCAGCCACTCGCGCCGCATCCGCGCCTTGCATGCGGCGCCGCTCTTGTCCCTCGCGAGCCGCACCGGCTCGGCGTCGTCCCACTCCGCCATCGCGGGCCGCGGCGTCCGCTCGGGCGCGGGCGGCGCCTCTTCCAGCGCGCGCGCCTTGGGCGCCGCCGCGCCCTCTCCCCCGTCCGGGGCGCCGTCGCCCCCGTCCGGGAGGGCTGCCCCCGTCTCCGCCCGGGGTCCGGCCGCGGCGCCGTCCGGCGCGGCGGACGGGGCGCTCTGCGGCTCCGCGGCTTGCGCCGGCGCGAGCGCGCCGAGCAGGACTGTCCCCATCCACAGGAGCTTCTTCATAACGTCCTCAAGAAGGCGACGAGCGCCGCCTTGTCCTTCTTCGACATGTGGCTTGTGCGGCCCATGCGATCCTCGTTGTTCTCGACGAGCTCTTCGAGCGTCCTCGCGGAGCCGTCGTGGTAATAGGGCGCCGTCCCGGCGACGAAGCGCAGCGATGGCGTCTTGAACACCCGGTCCTTCTTCTCCCTGTAAAACCCCGGCTGGGCGACGAAGCGCGGCATCGGGTAGCCCATTCGATCGGTGTACTCGGTCTCGGGCACATGGCAGCGGGAGCACTGGGCCGCCTCGCTCGTGAAGAGCGCGAATCCGTGCTTCTCCTGCGGCGTGAGCGGTCGGTCCTCCCTCGGCGGGGGCGCGAGGCCCTCGCGCAGGAAGCTGGAGAGGTAGGTCGCGCGCAGCCCGAGCGCGCCGTCCTTGGCGGCGCCCATCCCCCATCGATGCAGGCCGAAGCCCTCCAGGATGCGCGCGGCCAGGCTCTCGCTCTGGGCGTTCCAGCCATAAGGGCCCACGGCCGACACGCGCCCTGCGAGCATGGGTGTCTGTCGCGCCACGCCGCCCGCGAGCCCTTCCATCGGCCGGTTGTCGGCGGATCCGAAGAAATTGGCGAAGTCGCCGCCGCTCACCTCGTGCCACACGTGGCCGTCGTCGCGCCCGTCGGGGTGGCACCCGGCGCACCCGAGCCCGCCGCTCGTGAGCCAGTCGGTCGCGTTGTAGAAGAGCCTCCGGCCGACGGCGGCCTGCTCGAGGAGCGGGGGCTCGGCCAGCCGGATGAACGGCACGGGCCCCGGCTCGTAGCGCGCGCCCTCCTTGTGCTCGTCGAGGCGGACGATGGCGAGCGTGTCGGTCGAGCGGCAGTACACCCACGCCACGGACTCGTCCCCGGAGAGGGCGACGCCGCTCGGCGCGCCGCACAGGGTCGCGACGCCGACGTCGCGCGAGAGGGCGTCCAGGGACCCCGGCGCCGCGGCGACGGTCGCCGGCGAGCTGCCGAGCCGGTAGGTGGCGAGGGGCCGGAGCGCCGGATCGATGGAGAGCGCGTCGAGCTCCACCAGGGCGTCGGTGCCCTCGCTGGCGACGAGCAGCGTGCGGGTGCTCTCGCGGACCACGAGGGCGCGCGGCTGGACGAACGGGGAGAGCTCGGTCTTCGGCGCCTCGAGCTCCGGGTCGCCGGCGATGTCGAGCTCGAAATCCCGCGCGATCCGGCTCGGGGCGCCGTCGCGCCGGCGGGGCGCGAGGGGCTCGTCGTTGCCCGTCTGCAGGGCGTCGACGGTGGCGGCGCCGAACCACGAGAGCTCGCCGATCGCGCCGAGCGCGTGGCGCGCGACGAACAGGCGGCGGCCGTCCGGGGAGAGCGCGGCCGCGTATCCGAGCGAAGCGGCGCGCGGCTCGTCCGGAGGGGCGCGGTACGGCGACGGGGGGAGCGCGATCGACCGCGCCTTGGGCGGAGAGCGCAGCTCGATCCGGGTGAGGGCCGCGGACGTGAGGTGCGTGACGTACGCGGCCGCGCCGTCCTCGCGAACCACGACGCCGCGGGGCTCGCGCGGGACGTCGATGGACCACGATTTCGAGGCGGTCGCGAGATCCACGGCGGAGACCTTGGCGGTCCAGGCGCTGGTGACGATGGCGGTGCGCTCGTCCGGTGTGACGGCCAGCCCCCAGGCGTCGGCCGGCAGCGGCACGCGCGCGATCTCCACGAGGCCTGCGGCCGGATCCGGCCTCATGACGAGCAGCAGCCCGGGGTCTCGGATCGTGACGAGCACGCGGTCGTCGAGCGCGAGGACCTGCGCGGGGCGCCCTGGCATGGCGATCGCGATGGGCGGTGTGCTCACGTCCACGGGCAGCGGGATGCGGCGGATGACGCCGTGGTCCTCGTCGGCGAGGTAGAGCGCGTCGCCCTGCGGCGCGCGCACGAGGGCGCCGCCTGCGCGCTGGACCGCGCGGAGCTTCGCGGACGGCGGGGTCGTGGACGGCGCTTGAGGGGGAGACGGCGGCGGCGTGGCGGTCTCCTCGGCTCCGGCATTCCGCTCGTCCGGCGCGGGTTGCCTGGAGGGGGGTGAGCAGGCCGCGGCGAGGAGGGCGGCGGCCAGAAGGAGCGTCGGTGTTCGCGGGTTCATCGGGCGCCCGCAACAACGACGCCGCGCGGTCGGGGTATTCCAGGATCTGCCGGGTCTGGGGGGCTCCTCGCGGCGCCGTTCGAGAGGCCGCCACCCGCCATGGCGCCGCCACCCGGCCGGCATCGTGCCTGACCCCGGAAGCCCCTGATTTCAGCTCCGCGGCGACGTTCCGGACCGCATCTTCGAGTACCTCGGCTTCCTCTTCGCAGCGCTCCGTCTCGAAGCTCCCGGTGAGCCGGTGCCGCCGATCGAGAGCGTCGCCGTGGTCCTCTCGGGGCGCAGGCGGCGCTTGCCGAAGGCCGGCGAGCGCCGCATCGCCTGGCCGGGGCGGCCGTTCAGCGGCGCGCGCTTCCGCATCGACGCCGTCTATCAGCGCACGGTCTCCGAGCTGCGTGCGCGCGGCAGCGTGCTCTGGCTGGTGTTCGCCCCGCTCGCACGCAACGCGACCGCGGCGGCGCTGCGGGAGGTCGTCGCCGAGATCCACGCGGGCGCGGAGACCGCGGAGGAGCGGGCCGAGCTCTACACGGCGCTCCTGGTGATGGCGACGATCGATCCCTGGCGGCATCATCTGCTGAAGGAGCTCATCATGATGGTCGAGGACGAGGAAGAGGGGCTGCTCCGTCGCACGCCGATCATCGGGGAGATGATCCTCGAGGCCGAGCGTCGAGGAGAGGAGCGAGGCGTGGAGCGCGGGGAGCGTCGAGGGGAGGAGCGCGGCGAGGAGAAGGCGATCGCCGAGCTGCTCGGCCGCCTCTTCGCGCGGCGGATCGGGCGGCGACCGACGGCCGAGGAAGAGCGCTCGATCGTCGAGCGAGCCCGCGCGATCGGTCCGGGCGAGGTCGAGGATGCCCTGCTCGATCTCGAGGCCGAGGCGCTGGTTCGCTGGCTCGCGGAGCCGCTCCGCCCTTCGTGAGCTCCGTGGTACCCTGCCGCGCGACGAGCGCTGAGCCGAGCCGGCGCCTCGCTTCTTCCGGGAGACGCCATGCCTGACGCCACGCCGCCCGTTACCCTGCGAGAGATCACCCGCGATAGCCTCGACGCCATCCTCGAGCTCTCCGTGGCCGAGAGCCAGAAAGGCTTCGTCGCGACCAACGCGGTCTCGCTCGCCCAGGCGCATTTCGCGCCGGAAGCCTGGTACCGCGCCATCTACTGTGGCGACGAGCCCGCGGGCTTCGTCATGCTGGAAGACCAGTCGATGGCCTCCCCGCCGCCGGAGAGGCCCGAGATCGGCGTGTGGCGCTTCATGATCGACCAGCGCTTCCAGCGGCGCGGCATCGGCCGGGCGGCGATGCTGCAGGTGATCGAGCACGTGCGGCGCCTGGGGCGCTTCTCGTCGCTGCTGCTGTCCTACGTGCCGGGCCCCGGCAGCCCCGAGGGGTTCTACCGCAGCCTGGGCTTCCGCCCCAACGGCCGCATGGACGGGCCGGAGGTGGTCATGGAGCTGCCGCTCGCCGGCGAATCGTCGCCGTAGCGCGCCGCCGCGCCGCGGCCGGCGCGCCGCGATGATGCGTGCGAGCGACGCGCGGCCTGCGGCTCAGTACGCGAGCACCTCGCTGCCGGACGAGAGCTCGCACGCGCCGTCCTCGGGATCGCCGCCCGTGCGGAGGATCTCGGAGGGCTCCGGCTCGCGGTGGACGCCGGAGAGCTCGATGTCGACCACGCGCAGGATCGCGCGATCGAGCTTGGTCACGTAGTAGCAGGGGATCGTCGGCTCCTTGTGGGCACCGCCGACCCCGGAGTCGTCCGTCAGGAACAGGTATCGGCCGCCCGTCAATTGCGCGGATGAGCGCATGGTGATCTCGGTGAGCTCATCCACGCCGCTCGACGCGACGGGATAGACATGCACGCCGAGGTCCTGGAGGGCTCGTATCCCCTCTGCCATGGCGCCCGCGTTGGTGTCGTGGTGGGGCGCGTCCGCGACCCAGAAGGCGAGGCGCGCGGTGTCGTCGCCGGTGCGCCAGGCGAGGTCGGCAGCCTTGGACAGCGCCATGTCGGGCGCCTCCGGGAAATCGCCGCCGCCGCCGGCCGCCTGCGCGGCGAGCTTCGCCTGGAACTCGTCGGGATCGTCGCGGAAGTCGAACCACCGGACGACGTAGTCGTCCTCGGTGTCTTTATAGACGACGAGCGACCAGCGCTGCGCGGCGTTCGGGTACTTGGCGAAGATGGATTCCGAGAGGGCGATGAACTCCGTCTGGAGATACGTGATCTCGTCGCCCATGCTGCCGGTCGTGTCGATGATGAGCGAGACGTCGAGCGTCTCCTTCGGTCCCGGAGGCGCCGCGAAGAGGCTGTGGGCGGCCTGGTGGTCGGCCTCGGTGAAGGGCAAGAAGCCCGGGAGCTGCTGCGCGTAGAGCGAGCTCCGGTACGAGAGGAAGAAGTCGAAGTTGCGGTTGTCGTCCCAGACGCCCGCGGTGAGCGTGCCAGGCTCGACGCCGCCGCCGCCGGTGCCGCCAGCGCCGCCGCCGCCGCCACCGCCAGCGCCGCCGCCACCGCCGGTGCCGATGCCGGGGCCGACGCCGGTGCCGCCGCCGGCGCCGACGCCGACGCCTTCGCCGCTGGAGCCGCCGGAGAAGTCGCCCCCATCCGACACACCGCCCGCAGCGGCCGAGCCGGAAGCGCCGACGTCAGCGCCGGCGCCGGCGCCCGGGATCTCGCCGTCGCTGCCGTCGTCCGAGCTCGGGTCGCTCGGGCTTGCGCCGCCCGAGCACGCCGCCAGAGCCAGAAGGTTTCCCACCAGGAAAGCGAAGCGGAAACGGTTGCGCATGGGGTCTCCTTGGCCGCCGGGGCCTCGCGCGCCCACGTCGGACGCGGCCGGGCGTGCCGAAATGCATGCGGCGTACCGAGCTGAAATCGTGTGAGTCTCGGCACTTACACGGCCGTCCGATGAGCGTTCTGTGCCATGATGCGCCAGGGTGGGCGACCCGACCCAGGTTGAGGTTGGGCCACCCGACCCGGCAACCCGACCCAGGTTGCGACCCGGCCCAGGTTGAGGTTGGGCGACCCGACCCAGGTTGAGGTTGGGCGACCCGACCCAGGTTGAGGTTGGGCGACCCGACCCAGGTTGAGGTTGGGCGACCCGACCCAGGTTGAGGTTGGGCCACCCGACCCAGGTTGAGGTTGGGCCGACCCAGGTTGAGGTTGGGCGACCCGACCCAGGTTGAGGTTGGGCCACCCGACCCGGCAATCCGACCCAGGTTGAGGTTGGGCCGCCCGACCCGGCAACCCGACCCAGGTTGAGGTTGGGCCACCCGACCCAGGTTGAGGTTGGGCCACCCGACCCTGGCAACCCGGTGGCAACCCGACCCAGGTTGCCCACGGCGGCGGCGGAGCGCCCCCCGGAAGACGAGCTCCGCTCAGGCCCCGCGCAACGCGGCGATCACCGGCGCGGTATCAGGCCGCACGCCGCGCCACAGGGTGAAGCACTCGGCGCCCTGCTCGACCACCATGCCGAGGCCGTCGGCGGTCTGCCTCACGCCGGCCGCGCGCGCGGCCCGCACGAACGCGGTCGGCTCTTTCTTGTACGCCATGTCGTACGCCAGCGAGTCCTTGTCCCACACGCCGTCGGGCAGCGGCGGCACCTCGTTGGTCATCGACGAGGCAGATCCGTTGATGACCACGTCGAACCGCCCGACGATATCCGCGAAGCCGCCGCCGGCGAGACGGGCGGCGCCCGCCTGCGCGCCGAACTCGCCGGCGAGCTCCACCGCCTTGCTGGCGGTGCGGTTGGCGATGAAGATCTCGGCCGGCTGCTCCTCGAAGAGCGGCAGCAAGGCGCCGCGCACCGCGCCGCCCGCGCCGAGGAGCAGCACGCGCGCGCCCATGAGCTCGCGGCCGAGGTTGTACGTGATGTCGCGCAGGATGCCGATGCCGTCCGTGTTGTCGCCGAGGATGGTGCCGTCGGCGCGGAACGTGAACATGTTGATCGCCCCGGCCGCACGGCCGCGCGGCGTCAGCTCGTCGGCCAGCGCGAAGGCCTCGAGCTTGAAGGGCATGGTGATGTTCATGCCCTTGCCGCCGCTCCTCTGGAACTCGCGCACGGCGGCGGCGAAGCCGTCCAGCGCGCCGAGGATCGCGCCGTACTCCATGTCCTGCCCGCACTGCTTGGCGAAGGCGGTCTGCAGCGCCGGCGACTTGGCCTGGGCGATCGGGTTCCCGATGATGGCATAGCGGTCGGTCATGGTCGTCTCCACGCCTCAGCAACGCGAGCAACGCGCGGGCCACACGCAGCCGCGCCAGCGCGCGTCGCAGATCTACGACAGCGCCCAGCCTCTCGCCAAGCGCGCGCGGCGGCACCCCTCCGTCCGTCGGCGCGCCCTTCGCCGTCACGCGCGCCTGTACACAGCGTCAACCCGAGGTTGACGCCGCGAGCGCTCGCCGTCGCGCGAGCGCGCGCCGACGTGAGCCTCATCCCGCCTCGTCCCGCCTCGCGCCGCAGCGCCCCGCGCAGCTCGAGCTCGGGCGCTCGCGGGCCGCGCCGGGCGCTGATACCCTCGCGCGCCATGCCGAGCCACGGGACCGCGCGCACGCACCACCGCACCTGCAACATCTGCGAGGCGATGTGCGGCATCGACATCGAGGTCGACGGCGACCGGATCACCTCGATCCGCGGCGACGAGCGCGACCCGTTCAGCCGCGGGTACATCTGCCCGAAGGCGCTCGCGCTCCAGGACCTCCACGAGGACGCGGATCGCCTCCGGGCTCCGGTCCGGCGCACCGCCTCCGGGTTCCAGCGCATCTCGTGGGACGACGCCCTCGACGAGGTCGCCGGGCGGCTCCGCGACATCCAGCGGCGCCACGGCAGGGACGCCGTCGCGGTCTACCTGGGCAATCCCAGGACGCACAACTACGCGTCGCTCCTCTACCTCACCCCGTTCCTCGATGCGTTGCGGACGCGGAGCTGCTTCTCCTCGAACTCGGTCGATCAGCTGCCGCACCACCTCGTCTCCACCCTGCTCTTCGGGCACCAGCTGCTCGTCCCCGTGCCCGACGTCGATCGCACCTCGTTCCTGCTCATCGTCGGGGCCAACCCGGTCGTCTCGAACGGCAGCCTCATGTCGGCGCCCGGCATGCCGCGGCGGCTCAAGGCGATCCGCGCGCGCGGCGGCACGATCGTCGTCGTCGACCCGCGGCGCACCGAGACCGCGGAGATCGCCGACCGCCACCACTTCATCCGCCCCGGGACCGACGTCTTCCTGATGCTCGGGCTGCTCTCGACCCTCTTCGCCGAGCGCCTCGTCGCGCCGGGGCGGCTCGGCGCATTCATGAACGGGATCGCCGACATCGAGCGGCTCGTCCGCGACTTCACGCCCGAGCGCGTCGCCCCGAAGGTCGGCATCCCCGCGGCGCAGATCCGCGAGCTCGCGCGCGCCTTCGCCGCGGCGCGCCCGGCCGTCTGCTACGGCCGCATCGGCGCCTGCCTCCAGGAGTTCGGCGCGCTCACCACGTGGCTCATCGCGGTGCTCAACCTGGTCACCGGCAACCTCGATCGCCCCGGCGGGGCGATGTTCGCCCGGCCGGCCGTCGACGTTGTCGCGATCCAGGACCTGCTCGGCCAGCGCGGCGAGTTCGGCCGGAGCCGCAGCCGCGTGCGCCAGCTGCCCGCGTTCGCCGGGGAGTACCCCGCCGCCGCGCTCGCCGAGGAGATCCTCACGGAGGGCCCGGGGCAGATCCGCGCGCTCCTCACGATGGCGGGCAACCCGGTGCTGTCGACCCCGAACGGCCGGACGCTCGATCGAGCGCTGTCCGGCCTCGATTTCATGGCCAGCATCGACTTCTACATCAACGAGACGACCCGGCACGCCCACGTGATCCTGCCGCCGACCGGCCCCCTGGAGCGCGACCACTACGACCTCGCGTTCCACGCGTTCGCGGTCCGGAACACCGCCAAGTACGCGCCCGCGCTGTTCGCCCCGGCGGACGACGCGCGCCACGACTGGCAGATCCTCGTCGAGCTCGGGGCGCGCCTCGCGGCGCCCGGGCCCGCGGCGCCGCTCGCCGGCCGCGCGGCGCGCCTCCTGTCGCGGGTGCTCCCCCCGACGCGGCTGCTCGACGCCGCGCTCCGCTTCGGGCCTTACGGCGCCGGCGTGCGCCCGCTGTCGGGCGGCCTCTCGCTGCGCCGGCTCGAGCGCGAGGCGCACGGCGTGGATCTCGGGCCGCTCGTGCCGTGCCTGCCGCAGCGGCTGTTCACGCGGTCCGGGCGCATCGAGCTCGCGCCGGAGGTCCTCGTCGCCGATCTCGAGCGGGCGCGCGCGGCGCTCGGCCGCGAGGAGCGCGGGGGGCTCGGCCAGGAGGAACGCGGGGGGCTCGGCCAGGAGGAGCGCGGGGCGCTCGGCCGGGCCGCGGGCGCGGCGGGGGAGGCGGGCGAGCCAGGGCAGCGGGGCGAGGCGGGGTACGACCTCCAGCTCATCGGGAGGCGCCAGCTCCGGAGCAACAACTCGTGGCTGCACAACAGCCGTCGCCTCGTGAAGGGGAGGAACCGGTGCACGCTGCTCATGCACCCGGAGGACGCCGCCCGCCGCGGCATCGCGGCCGGGCAGCGGGTCCGGGTGCGCTCACGGGTCGGGAGCATCGACCTCGAGGTCGAGCTGACCGACGAGGTGATGCCAGGCGTCGTCAGCGCCCCGCACGGCTGGGGCCACGGCCGCGACGGCGTCCGGCTCGAGACGGCGCGGCGGCACGCCGGCGAGAGCGTCAACGATCTCACGGACGACCGCGCGATCGACGCGCTCTCGGGCACCGCCGCGCTGAACGGCGTCCCGGTGCGCGTCGAGCCGGCCGGGGCGGCGCGGGCCTAGCTTCCCGCCTTCCCGCCTTCATGTTCAATGTTGAGCACGCCCCGCCGCCGGGGCCCGCTCAGTTGCCCGGATCCACGCAAGCGACCGCGCCGGTCCCGTCGTGCCCGCAGGTCTGGCCGAGCAGACTGCAGTCGGTCCTCGTCACCCGGCGCGGCCCCTCGTCGAGCGCCGTGCAGCGCCTGGCGGTAAAACCCTCGCAAACGCCGTCGATCTTGGTGTCGCCGCAGGGATCGGACCAGGTGGTCGCCTTCTTCGCGAACGCGAGCACGTCGGGGCCGAGCGTCGCGTAAACGGCCCCGTGATCGCAGGCGAGCTGGTTCGTCCAAATCGCGCCGGAAGCCACGCCGTAGATGCGCAGCCTACCGCCCTCGATACGCACGAGCGGGCTGCCCGAGTCGCCCTTACAAGGCTGCGCGTCGCCTTCGCCGGCGCCCACGAGAGCCTCGTACCCGGCGAGCAGGACCGTCTCGTCGTAGAGCTTGCGGAGCAAGCAATCGATATCGCACGCCGCCTCGCCTTCGTCGCCCTCCTCCTCGGCTTCGGCCAAGGGACGCGCGAGGAGCCCGCTGCGGTCGCCCGTCGTGGCCCATTGCTTGAATGCCTCGAAGCTGCCGAACATCAGCTCGTAGACCTTGCCTTCCCGCGCGTGCAGGGTCACGCTGCCCGCCTTGCGCGTGCCCAATGTATATTCGTTGTCCTGCACGCCATAACCGATGGCCGCGAAGCGCGTGTCGATGTCGGCGTCCGAGAGATCAGCCATCGCGGCCGGCTCGATGTCGGTGATCTCCTCGTCGAGGTGGACGACGCCCGCGTCCCGACCGAACCCTACGAAGCCCCCATCATGCCCGGGCGCCCGGCCGAGCTCTACGATATCGACCGTACGGTCGGGGTGGGCTCCGTCGAAACCCACGCCGAAATACACGCGGCCCCCCGCGGCCACCTTGCGCGCGGCGTCGACGCAATGTTTCGCGGTGAGGACGGTCGACTTGCCGATCAGGGTGCCGGAGCAAAAGGGGCGGTATTGCACGCCGAGGGCGCCGGTTTTCTCGTTCGCCGCCTCGACGGCGACGCCGAGGCTGCCGATGGCGTCGAGGGCGTCGCTCCTGGCGTCGACGCCGCCGATGATCGCCTGAGAATCGGCGGCGTCGCTCTCGTCGCCGCCCTCCACCGGGGCTGCGCTGCAAGCGGGCAGGAGGCTCGAGGCTGAGAGTCCAGCGAGGAGAAGGCCGAGACGAAGTCTCGAGATGGTAGGCATGAAAACTGGATTCCTTTCGAGAAGATGGTTTGCGCCGCGATGGCGTGCTCGCGCGATGAGCACTCGTCGTGCCAGTCGTCTCCTCGAGCGGCCCTCGGATATCGCGCCTCGTATTTCCCCGGCGGCCGAACCTTCGAGTCAACCCTTGCGTGGTCGAGCAACGGATTGCTCGACCGCGATCCGGAGCGCCCCGCGAAGGATCTCTTGCTTACAGCGCTCCGCACACTCCGGCAGATTCGCGCCCGCCCCGAGCGCCGCGTTGCCCGCTGCGGCGCTGGCGGGCACGCAGCTCCGGCGGCGCTTCAGCTCACCAGCCCACCGAGTCGATGTAACAGACGCCCGACCAGGCGGCGCTCGGGTCGATCACGAGCTCGACCCCCAGCTGCTCGATGGGAGGCGAGCCCGAGCGGTAGCGGACGGTGAACTCGTTCCACGCGTCGCCGTCGAGGTTGCTCATGTACCGATAGTCGCCTTCCCAGAGCCCGTCCTCCATCAAGAGATACGGCTGCACGGAGACGATGCGGCTCGAGGCAGGGAGCCAGACGTGAAACGTGACGTTTTTCCCCGGGGAGACGTCCGGCGAGCGGACGAAGACGAGCTGCATCCTTGCCGGATCCTGCGCGCCCTGGCACCGCAACCCGCCGGCGCCGGCCTGCAAGGTCACGGCGAGGGCGCGCTCCCCCGCGTAGGCATTCGCGCTCGACGGGGCGATGCCGGCGGCCATCTCCCCGCAGAACTCCCACCCTTGTTCGTCCACCTCGAAGCTGTAGTGGGCCTCGTCGACCGGGCTGCGGCCGCCGTCCCTCGCCGGCTCGCGCCCGCCCCTTCCGGCCCCGCCGTCCGGCGCCTGGCTCCGTTCCGGGAGGTCGAGGATCTGATCGCAGGCGAGCGCGCCGGCGCTCGCGAGCGCCGCGAGCACGAGGAGCCCCCCGCGCGGCCTCATCGCACCACCCAGCGCACGGCGATCCCGGAGAGCCCGACCGTCAGCTGCGAGGAGACGCCCTCGCGCCGCCCCGCGTTCGTGCTCGGCGCGGTGAGCGCCAGGACGACGCCCCCGGCGAGCAGGGCGCCCCCGATCACGCTGGTGGCGGTCGAGATCCTCGCGGATGAGATGGCCTGATCGAGGCGCGCCGCGTCCGAGGACGTCGCGCAGCGGCCCTGCGCGTCGCAGGACGCCCGGCCCTTCATCACGGCGGCGTGGACGCCGAACGCGGCCCCGACGCCCAGCGCCGCGACGCCGGCGGCGCCCGTCGCGTAGCCCGCCCACCGCGCCGGAGACACCCCGGGGCGGGCGGGCGGCGGCGCCGACGCCGACCGTGACTTCGCGGCGAGCGGCGGGACCGCGATGGTCGCTCGCTCGCCCTCGCGGGCGACCCAGCGCATCCGCCAGGGCATCCGGCCCGGAGCGCTCGCCTCGATCGAGACCACCCCCGGATCCACGGGGATGGCCGCGCCCCACTGCGCCTCGCGCATGGCGCGCCCGTCGCGCCGGATCTGGAGCCCCGCGGCGCCACGGACCTCTTCCGGGACGACGACCGTGAGCCAGGGGAGCCTCGGGCGGAGCGCCTCGGCGCGCCATCGCGCCTCGCGCTCCTGGTCCCGGCGATTCAGCGTGCTCGCCTCGTCCGCGGCCGCCACGTAGTTCGTCCACGCGCTCGCCAGGCGCCCGGTCCGCTCCAGGCACGTCGCGAAGTAGAATCGGGTACCGATCGCCGGGTCGAGGGCCAGGCTGTCCTTGAGCTTCGGGCAGGCCGCGGAGAAGCGGCCCGCCTCCATGAGCGACATCGCCTCATCGAAGAGCGCCTGCGCCGCCGCCTCGTCCAGCTCGCTGGTCGGCCCGGCCAGGGCCGGCTGCGCGAAGGCGAGCAGCGCACCCGCGGCGAACATCGCTGGTCCTTGCCGTACCATCCGCCCCCCCGGGCCTGGCGGGATGCATCAATGACGCCTACCGCCGAAGGGATCGCGCGCTGGCGAGCTCGCTCCGTCGTCCTCGGGGCGGCGATCCGCGTCCGGCGGCGCCGCTCCCACGCCGTCCGGCGCGGCCTGCGCGGGGGCAACGGGCGTGGGCTTTCGGACGGCGCGCTCGGCGGGGCGCTCGCGCGCGCGTTCGGCGGGGCGCTCGTGCGGGCGCTCGCGCGCGCGTTCGGCGGGGCGCTCGCGCGCGCGTTCGGCGGGGTTCGCCTGCTCGACCTCCGGCGCGGCGGTCGCGGCCGGCTCCGCGGGCACGGGCGGCGGCGAGGGGGGCGGGGGCGCCTCAGGGACGGGAACGGCGTGCGCTGGAGGCTCCGAGGACGGCGGCTCCAGGGGCGGCGGGCGCGCGGAGCGGCGCCGGACCAGGGCCGCGGTGAGCAGGACGCCGGCCACGGCCAGCACGGCGAGGAGCACGCGCGCCTTCGACCGCCGGCCCCGGGAGCGCGCCGCCTCGACAGCGCCAGGGCCCGGAGGACGAACCACCTGCGGCCCGCGAGGAGGAAGCTCCGTCGGGCAGATGCGGGTGACGTCGAGCGGCGCGGGGCTCGGCGGGCAGGTCGAACCGGCCTCCGACAGCGTCGGGGCCGCCTCCGTCCCGCCGAGCGGCTCCGTCGTCCCGCTCGGCTCCGGCGCCGTCGGCGTGCGCGGCGGGACCCCGGGCGAGGCGCCGGCGTCAGGGCCGGCGCTCCACCGGACCGCATGGGGCGCGATCGCCGTGGCCAGCGCGGCGACCGTGCCGAGCCGCCGCTCCGGCTCCTTCTCGAGGCAGCGGAGGATCGTCGCCGCGAGATCTTCCGGGATGTCGTCGCGGAGCGCCCTCGGCGAGACCGGCTCCCCGTGCAAGATCGTCGAGGCGGTCTCGAAGAAGCTCCCTCCCTCGAAAGGCATCCTCGCGGTGAGCAGCTGATACAGCACGACGCCGAGCGCCCAGATGTCGACGCGCGCGTCGACCGCCCGAGGCGAGCCGAGCTGCTCCGGCGCCATGTACAGCGGCGAGCCGAGCATGACATCCGTGCTGGTGATGAAGCCGTCGCCGGTCGCCCCCGGCGTAGGGACGATCTTGGAGATGCCGAAATCGAGCACCTTGAGGCGCACGGAGCCGTCGCGCCGGCGCGCCACGAAGAGGTTCTGGGGCTTGAGATCGCGGTGGACGATCCCGAGCGCGTGCGCCTCGCTGATCGCCTCGCACGTATCGAGTACGTAGCTGACCGCCTCGCCGATCGGGAGCGGACCACGTTCGCTCAGGAGCGCGCGCAAATCCATGCCTTCCAGGTACTCCATCACGATGAACGGAGCGCCGGACTCGAGGAGATCCACGTCGAAGACGCGGACGACGTGATCGCTCGTGAGCCTCGAGGCGGCGCGCGCCTCGCGAAGAAAGCGCTCGATCGCGTCGGGGCGCTGGGCCAGCCACGAGTGAAGGAGCTTGATCGCGACGGGCTCCTCGAGGCGAAGGTGCCGGGCGGCGACGACGACGCCCATGCCGCCTGTGCCGAGGACACGCTCGAGCCGGTATTTCCCCCGGATGATCTGCCCGCTCTCGAACGTGAGCATGGAAAGAGATCTCGCCCGCGCGCGTGGCGCTCGGCGCCGCGCCCCCTCGCGTGCGGGAGTCTGGATGGACTGCGATGCTGGGAACGTCAAGCGCGACGACGACCGCTCGTCCGGCTCGCGGAGCCGCGCTCGGCTCTCCGCTCCCCGGGGCTGACGACCGGGCGGCTCCGGGGTTGTCGCACGGGCGCTGCGGATTACGCTCTCATGGCGGACCCCGGGACCTCGGATCGTGCTGCTCGTGAGCTACAACCACCTGGACCCCGTGATGTCGTCGCTCCTGGTGGATGTCGTCGCGACGGCCGGCCTCCTCGCCATCGCCGTCCTCGCGCTCCGGCTGTCGCTCCGGCTGCGCCGCGCCACCGCGCTGGCCGACGCCTCGTTCAGGGCCAACGTCGCGCTCGCGCCCGGCGAGGGCGTCGTCCTGGGCACCGTCGAGCGGGAGCAGGGCGCCGACGTCGCCGTGCGCGTCGAGGTCGAGCAGAAAGGGGCCGAGTTCGAGCGCGCCGGCAGCTGGAGGCACGAGTGGACCGAGACCGGCCGCAAGGTCCGCGCCCACCCCTTCTACCTCCGCCACGCCTCCGGCGCTCGCGTCCGCGTGGAGCCGGGCGAGGACGTGATGCTCGTCGACGCGCTGGACGGCATGATCCGGGTCGATCTCACCCGGCGCGTGCGTGTGGCCGAGCTCGTGCCCGGCGAGGAGGCCTTCGCGTTCGGCGAGCTCCGGCGCGCGCCGGATCCCGAGGCGCCCCCCCTGGGGTACCGCGAGAGGGCGCAGGGATACGTGCTCGTGAGCCCGCGCAGGCGGCGCATGCTCCTCTCGTCCGAGCCGTTCGGAGAGCAGTTCGCGCGCAAGGCAGCGTTCCACCTGCGGTGGGCCATCACCGCCGGCGTCGCGTCGCTCGCGTTCAACGCCGCGTTCGCGCCCTTCCACGCGCGCCGCTGGCTGGGGGAGACGGTGGAGGCCCGCGTGACGCAGCTGCGGGAGAGCGATGACGACCGCCTCACCTTCCACGTCACGATGCTGGGCCCTCACGGTGTCGCCTTCTCGGACGAGGTGCCCCATGCCGACGTTGTCCGGGTCCGCGGGGGCGGGCCCGTGGAGGCGCGCTACGTCCCGTCGTGGCCGTCAGCCAGCACGATCGGCCCCGACGTGACGGCCCCTTCCATCGCCTACGCGGCCTTGCCGCTCTTCGGCGTCATCGCGATCGCCTACTTCTTCCGCGCGCACGCCACGCTGCCCTGGCACGAGAAGAAGCTGATCGAGCAGGGGAGCGGCCGGCTGGCCGAGAGCGAGTCGGCCGCGCGGGAGGACCAGAAGCGCCCGGAAGGGGCCCCCGGAGACCCGCCTCCGGATGACTCATGATCCAGGAGCTTGGGACGTGATGCGCCACATTGCCAATGCTGGTGCCCGTCATTACGACTTGGCGGTTCACCGGGTCCGCGCACGTGGATCGGCCATTCAGAGGCCAACGAGCCGGGGCGGGCACCTGTAGGCGCTGCCCATGTGGGTGACGTCGGTCTGCTGGCCGGAGATGCTGTCCTTGCTTCCGGAGATCGTGTTCCCGGTGCTCGTGTTCTCCAGGACGACGTAGTTGCTCCCCATCTCGTGCGCCTTGTTCTTCATGTCGTTCACCGCGCCCTCTTGCAGGTTCGCGTTGCTGGTGAACGGTCCGGAGATCGCGCCGCCCTGCTCGCCGATCACCGTCCCCCGGAACCGGCAGCCCTTCGGGGCCGGCTGCCTGGTGACGATGACCCGCTCCGCGCCCGGGTTGAGCTCCACCGCAGCGCAGGCGGGCAGGAGCGTAGGAGACAGCAGCAACAGGAGGATGAGCGCGCACGCGTGGAGCATGTGGGTCTTCATACAGTCACTTTCTACTGCTCGCACAGAGTGTGATCCCGATCCGGAACATTCAGTAGTGCCAAGAGGGGAGATGTAAAGCTCGCAGCTCGGCCTCACCGTGCGGCTGTGGGCGCTCGGTGACGAAACCCATCACGAGGAGGAGAGACCGACGGCGACAATATTCTTCGGCTTCGTTCCCGTCACAAGCGGGGACTCCGGCGGAGAACCCGTGAGGCGCGGGATGGATCCTGCCGGGCCCGATGGCTGATCCTCCTGCGGAACGCTGATGACGTCCATCGGTCGTGAGCGACCGCCGGGCCCTCGGCGCGCTGCCGACGCGCGGCCCTAGCCTGGTGCAGCGCTGGCCGATCCGCCGATCGCCTCGGCCGTGAGCAGCCGTGTCCTCCGGCCCGACGCGAGCGTGAGGTGCTGCCCCCAGCTCGTCTGGTGCGGGACCTCGCCGTCCACGATCTCGCTCGCCCGGATCTCGAACCCCGCGGCGCGGTAGGCGGGGCGCAGCGCGTCGTCGATCCACGCGTCCGAGAGCTCGGGGAGGCCGAGCCGCGCCGCGTAGGGCCGGTCGTCGAAGACGCTCTGGTTGAGCAGCGCGATGAGCTCCCCGCCCGGCCGGACGAGCCGGCGCAGCGCCTCGAGCACGGGCGCCTCCGGGAGCACCAGGGCCGAGAGCAGCGACGCCCACGGGAAGTTCAGGGTCAGGGTGTGGGCGAGCCCGGCGAGCTCCTCGGGGAGCGCCTGCACCGACGCGACCACGAAGAGCGCGTTCGGCCGGCCGCCGCGGGCGGGCTTGCGGCTGGCGCGCCACGACACCTCGCGCATCCGCTCGCCCGCGGGGTCCACGCCGATGCAGTACGTGTCCGGGTGGGCGCCGGCCGAGCGGTACACGAAGCGCCCGTCGCCCGTGCCGACGTCGATGAGCACGCGCGCGTGGCCGGCGAGCTTCGCCTCGAGGTCCGCGCGCGTCCACGTGACGGACGCCTTGCCGAGCTGCACGATCATCGCCGCCTCGAGGCCGCCCTCCCGGCCGCCCGCTCAGCGCGGGGCGCCGCCGCTCCCCGCGCGGGCGCTCTGGGGCGCGCTCGCCGCCGCGAGCTCCCGGCAGCCGATCGCCCGCGCGAGGTCGTCGATCGCCTCGCGCAGCATCCGGACCAGCATCGGCAGCCGCGGCGCCGCCGGCGTCGCGCCGTCCGGGGCCCGCTGGAGCGCCGCGAGCCGCGCCTCGGCGGCGGCGAGCAGGTCCCGGTCGACGCGGTACGACGGGAACAGGTGGGTGAAATACGCGGACGCGAGCTCGTGCGTCCGCGTCTCGAAGACCTGCTGCACCCGCTCGAAGAACCCCTGCGCGTACGGCTCGAGCAGCGCGCGCTGGAACGACCAGTTGAAGCCCGACATGGCCGCGCTCGTCAGGTGCAGCGAGCCGTACCCGCCCTCGTGGAAGCGCTCCCACGCCGCGGCCTTCGCCGCCGGATCCGGGCGCGCCGTCTCGGCGCGCAGCGCCGCGCGCTGGCCGCGATCGGACGGGTCGCGCTCGCGCTCGGCCGCGAGCCGCGCGTCCGCGCCCGCCATGCCGCGCGCGATCCACTTCACGGCGACGGTCCAGCGCATCTCCTGGTCGATCTCGAGCCCCTCCACCTCGATCTCGCCGTCCACGAGGCGCGCGGCCAGGGCGAGATCCGGCGCGGCGTAGGCCGCGTTGAGGAGCGCCCGCGCCCACACGATCTGCGCGTCGCCGCGGGGGGCCGCCCGGAGCGCCGCGAGGGCGAGGCCGGTGAACGCGCTCGCCTCGACCTCGCGCATTTGCTCGGGCACGTAGCGCGCGAGGGCCGTCACCGCGTTCGAGAGCACGGGCTCGACGAGCGAGAGGTCCGGCTCGGCGGGCAGCTTGTCCCTGACCAGCGCGAGGTACGCGGGGGAGGCGAGCTTCTGGTCGCGCACCATGCTCCAGAGCGACGACCAGAGCAGCTGGCGCAGGAGCGGATCCTCGACGCGGCCCATGTGCTCGCGCACGAACGCGAGCGAGCCCGGGTCGAGCGCGATCTTCGCGAACGTGAGGTCGTTGTGGTTCGGGAACACGAAGAGCGGCGCGCGCTGCCCCCGCGCCGCGGCGACCTCGGTGGCCGCGCCGTCGATCTCGGCGGGCACCGCGTCGACGACGAGCGCGCCGTCCTCCTCGCGCGCGAGCGCCACGTCGATGCGGTGCGGCCGGAGGGTCGGGTAGTCCTCGGGGGCCGTCTGCAGCACGCGGAGCCGGCCGATGCGGTCGCCGTCGGGCTCCCACTCGGCGGTCAGCGTGTTGAGCGACGCCTGCTCCAGCCAGACGCGCGACCAGGCGCCGAGGTCGCGGCCGGAGCCCTCCTCGAGCGCGGACAGGAACTCGCGCAGCGTCGCGTTGCCGTACTGGTAGCGCTTGAAGTACCGGCGCATCCCGTCGCGGAAGGCGGGCAGGCCGATCGCGGCGACGAGCTGCTTCATCGCGGCCGCGCCCTTGCCGTAGGTGATGCCGTCGAAGTTCAGGAACGTGTGCTCGGTGTCCGCGAGCTCGCCGGCGATGGGGTGCGTCGTCACGAGCTGGTCCTGGCGGTAGGCCCAGCTCTTCATGACGTTGAACGCCTTCCACACGGCCGGCTGGAAGCGGGTCGCCTGCTCCATGGCGAGGAAGGCCATGTACGTGGCGAAGCTCTCGTTGAGCCAGAGATCGTTCCACCACCGCATGGTCACGAGGTTGCCGAACCACATGTGGGCCATCTCGTGGAGGAAGACCTCCGCGCGCGTGAGGCGCTGGTGGTCGGTCGGCGGGTCCCGGAAGATCATCCGCTCGCTGTGGGTCACGGCGCCGGCGTTCTCCATGGCGCCGGCGTTGAACTCCGGGACGAAGACCTGATCGTACTTGGTGAAGGGGTACGGGTAGTCGAAGAACTCGGGGTAGAAGTCGAAGCCCTGCTTGGTGATCGTGAAGAGCTCGTCCGGGTCGAGGTGCTTCGCGAGCGATCTGCGGCAGTAGAGCCCGAGCGGGATGCCGCGGTGCTCGTCGCGGACGCCGCTGTAGGGGCCGGCGATCAGCGCGAAGATGTAGGTGCTGAACCGGGTCGTCTCCTCGAACACGCGCGTCGAGCGCCCTGGGCCTGCGTCGAAGGTGCGGCGGATGCGGGCGTTGCCGATGACCTCCCAGTCCTCGGGCGCGGTGACGGAGAGCCGGTAGCTCGCCTTGATGTCCGGCTGGTCGAAGCAGGGGAACAGGCGGTGGGCGCTGAACGGCTCGAGGTCCGAGTAGAGGTAGTCCTCGCCGTCCTCCGGGTCGCGGAAGTGGTGGAAGCCGTCGCCGGTGTGGTCGTAGTCGTTCTCGTAGACGACGCGCACGCGCGTCTCCGGGTCGAGCAGCTTGCCCGGGAGGCGGATGCGGCAGTCGGACCACTCGGGCTCGACCGGGACGCCGTTGATCTCGAGCCGCTCGATGCGCCGGCCGCGGAAGTCGATGAAGGTGTCGCCGCTCCCGCGGACGTCGAAGTACGCGATCGCCTCGCCGCGGTAGCCGTCGTCGCCGCGCGACAGGTCGAGGGAGAGCTCGTAGCGCGCGTTGCCGATGCGCGCGGCGCGCTCCTCGGCCTCCTTCTGGGTGAGCACGTCCCGTCCAGGGCCGCCGGTCTTTTCCGTCATGACGTGCACACCCTAGGACGAACCCCCGGACGGTGGCCAGCGATCTGGCGCGGTTGCGAGCGTCGCCCCGCCGGGAGGCGCGGGAGGGAGGCGGGCTGCCGGGCGGCCGGCCGAGGGGCGAGGGGGGCGGATGGCGGGGCGAGGGAGGCGGACGGCTGGGCGAGGGAGCCGTCCCGCGCGGCCGGCGGCCGGGGTGGGGAGCCGACCCAGGTTGGGGGACCGACCCAGGTTGGGGGACCGACCCAGGTTGGGGGACCGACCCAGGTTGGGGAACCGACCCAGGTTTGGGGGACCGACCCAGGTTGGGGAACCGACCCAGGTTTGGGGGACCGACCCAGGTTGGGGAACCGACCCAGGTTGGGGTACCGGCTCACCGCGCCGGAGGGCTGCGCCGCCACGCGAGCGTGGCGGCGATCCCCCCGAGCGCGAAGGCCGCCTGGAGCAGGTGCACCAGCAGCGAGACCGCGATGGCGGAGCTCGCGGTCAGCCCGAGCAGCGGGGCGGCGAGCGTGAAGGCGCCGTCGGTGGCGCCGATCTGACCCGGGATGAGGTCGCCGGCCGCCGTGCCCGCCGCGCCCACGCCGTAGGCGGCGAGCGCGCGGAGAGGGCCGCTCTCGGCGCCGACGGCGGCGAGGAGCACCGCGTACTGCGCCGCCTGGAGCGCGCGGCCCGCGACGCAGGCGGCGAACGGCCACGCCGGGACGGGCGGGCGCTCGCGGACCGCCTCCTGGAAGGCCTCGGTGAGCTGTCCGGCGCGGGCGAACCGCCGGGTGATCCACGCCGAGGCGGCGCGCTGCCGCGCCGCGAAGGCGACGCCGAGGCCGCTCGCGACCAGGAGCGCGGCGTGCGCGAGCACGCCGAGGGCGAACGGGGAGGCGCCGCCGCCGATCCAGAAGAGCGCCGCGGCCGCGAGGAGCGACAGCGGGGCCGCGCCCAGGAGCGCGAGCGACTGGTTCGCCGTGGCGATCGCCGCCGCGCGCGGGGCGCCGACGTGGGGCGAGAGCAGCGCGGCCTTGACCGCCTCGCCCGCGGCGCGGCCGGCCGGCATCAGCGCCATGACCGGGTAGGTGACCGCGTGGATGCGAAGGAGCTCGGCGGCCGGGACCCGCCGCGGGGCGCAGAGCACGCCGGTCGCGAGCGCCTCGCAGCCGACGCGCGCCGCCTCCAGCGCGACCAGGAGAGGCAAGAACGGCGCGGCCCGGATCACCGCGGCGAGCATCTCCGCCGCGCCGACGTGGCGGATGAGCGCGGCCAGGGCGGCCAGGCCGAAGGCCGCGAGCGCCGCGTGGAGCAGCGCCCTCCACCGCGCGCGGCGGGCGGCGGGCGCGTTCAGGGCGGCGGGCGGAGCGGCCGGGACGAGCGCCCCGCCGACCGGCGCGGGCCCGGGATCGCCGCCGGAGCATTCCTCTGCCGCTCGGGCCGGAGGCAAGGGAGCCATGGGGACGCGGGCTGCGAGGCGCATGCCGGCGCCGTGTGGGCGCGGCGTGCGCACGCGTCGGTGAGCTGCCTCGCGGAGCGCAGGCGCCCTGAGCAGGCAGCGCGCGCACGCGTCGGTGAGCTGCCTCGCGGAGCGCAGCGCCCTGAGCGAGCAGCGCGCGCACGCGTCGGTGAGCTGCCCCGCGGAGCGCCGGCGAGCCGAGAGGCGAGGCGGTCCGCGCAGGATCCGGACAGGCTGCCGTGAGGGCTCGCTGGCGCCCGCGCCCGTGACCCCGGCGCTCACGCCGGATCGAGCGGGGCGTGGAGGCGCGCGCCCGGCACCACGATGCCCCCGCGGTCGCCGGGGGTGAGCGAGCCGAAGCGCTCGCGGAACACCGGCGGCAGCGGCCGCGCCCCGGGCGGAGCGAGCCACAGGCGCAGCAGGTGCCGCTTGCGATCCGGCTCCGGCCAGTCCTCGAACGCCGTGCGATCGTGCAGCAGCGTGTGGTTGTGCACGAGCTGGATGTCGCCCGGGCGGAGCTCCATGGTCATGTGGAGCGCAGGGTCGTCGGCGAGCGCGTCGAACAGGTCGAGCGCCTCGACCTGACGCGCCGTGAGCGGCGGGACGTCGGGAAAGCGGCGCGCCGACTCGATGTACTGTCGCTGGTAGATCGCGGACAGGAGCCCGGCGTGCCAGTTGAGCACGGGGATACGGAAATACGGCCTCTCGCCCGCGGGCACCTCGCCGCGGCGGTCGGTCTCGATCGGCGCGAACAGCGCCTCCACGAGGTCCGGGCGCGCGCGCCGCATCTCGTTGTACAGCGTGACCGAGCTGACCAGCGCCGAGAGCCCGCCCGCGCGCGCGGTCCGGAGGCAGAGCAGCGCCACGACGTCGCACGAGTCGGTGTGGAACGTCTGCCGCTCGCGCGTCTGGTAGACGCGCACGCTCGGGTCCTGGCTCGACAGGCCGAGGTCCTTCACGTGACCGAGGACGTGCCCGCGCGCGTTCTGCGAGCGCGCGCTCCCGAGGTGGCTGCCGATGCCGAGGAACGCGATCGCGGCCGCGCGCAGGTCGTCGCGGCCGCCGCGGTCGAGCCAGCGGCCGCGCAGCCCGCGGAGCAGGGCGAAGCCGCGGCCGTCGAGCACCTCGGCGAGCACGCGGCGGAGGCGCGCGGCGAGCGTCGGCAGCGGGAAGTCCTCGCCGCGGATCTGCGCCGGATCGGCGCCCGTCTCGCCGAAGCGGCGGACGGCGGCCTCGACCTCCTCGATCTCCGCGGGCGTGAGGTGCTCGATCCAGCCGTCGCCCCGCGCCATCGCGGGGCCGTACCAGGCCGCGGGGCCGGCGATCTGCGCCGGGATCTGCGAGAGGTCGGCGATCGGTGCGGTCGGTTCGGAGCTCATCGTCTGCCCTCGGGTCGTGGCGGCGGGCGCTCGCCGCGCGCTCGCCCCGCGCGCGCGGGGTGGGAGAGGGAGCGCTGCCGCCGGCGTCGCAAGGCGATCCTCGCGCCGCTTTGCCTGGAGCGGACGATATCAGGGGAAGTATCTTGCCGCGATGCCGATCCCCGATCTGGCCCGCGTGGGCGCCTTCCTGGAGGAGGTCGCGTGCGAGCACATGCTGCCGTTCTGGCGGCGCCTCGCTCCGGGCGACGTCACGTCGAAGGCGACGGTCGCCGACCCCGGCGACCTCGTGACGACCGTGGATCTCGCGGTGGAGCGGCGCCTGACCGAGGGCCTGCGCGCGCTCCTGCCCGGGTCGGCGGTGGTCGGCGAGGAGGCGGCTCACGCGGACCCTCGATCGCTCGACGCGCTCGGCGGCGACGGCTGGATCTGGATCGTCGATCCGCTCGACGGGACGCGCAACTTCGTCGAGGGCAACGACCGCTTCGGGATCATGGCGGCGCTGGTGAGGGCCTCGGAGGCGCGCGCGGCCTGGATCCACCTGCCGGCGCGGCGACAGACGTTCTTCGCGGAGCAGGGGGCGGGCGCCTTCCTGAACGGCGCGCGCTTCAGCGCCGAGCCGGCGGCCGGTGCGGGGGCGCCGGCGGGCACCATCTATGCGCGCTACATGCCGAGCGAGCTGCGCGCGACCGTGGAGGCGCGCGCGCGGGGCCGGCTGCAGGAGGCGAGCGACGCGGGCTGCTCCTGCATCGAGTACACGCGCGTCGCGCGAGGCGACAAGGACTTCTGCGTCTACTATCGCCTGCTGCCCTGGGATCACGCCCCTGGCGCCCTGATCCTCCGCGAAGCGAACGGCGTGGCCGAGCACCTCGACGGGACGCGCTACGCGCCGACGAGCGCGAACCAGGTCACGATCGTCGCCCGGAGCCGGGACATCGCCGATCGCGTCCGGCGGGCGCTCTCCGCCGGAGCCGGCGCCTAGCCCCGCGCCGCGCAGGCTGGTCCCTGCTCAGGGCCCGTAGAGCAGCGCGGCGCCGTCCTTGTCCTTCTGGGTCAGCGCGAGCTCCCACGTGTTCGTCCCGTTGCAGTTCGGATAATGCATGACCGAGCTCGAGTCGTACGTCGTGAGCGCGCGCCAGCTGTTGTCCTCGAAGCACGTGCCCGACTCGGGTCGCGTGTGCTCGTGGCGGAAGCCCAGCGCGTGGCCGAGCTCGTGGCGCAGGATGCCCGCCAGCGTGAGCGGCGGGGCCGTGCCGAACGACGACGCGTCGATCAGGACATTGCGATCGGCGCGCGAGAAGCTCGGAAAGAACGAGCGGGCGAGGTACTTCCCGGAACGGACCGGTCGGACGTCGAACACGACGTTGTTGTTGCTGGCCCTGCAGCGCGCGTCCTCCGCGCTGACGTGCACGAAGTCGACCTGCGCCGCCTGCTCCCAGGCGCCCGCTGCGTCGGTCATGGCCTCGACCACGGCGTCGTAATGGGCGTTGAAGCTCGTGCTGACACAGTAGGTGATGTTCAGCTTCTCAACGTCGTTCCATTTCGCGTCGACGCCGCTCACCTGATGCACGATGAGCGCCCCGTCGCGTACGTGCTGGTCGAAGAACCGGCGCAGCTCGAGCTCGTCCTCGATGGGCGTGTCACCGTCGACGATGTACAGGCCGCTCTCCGGTTCGCTGTACACCGTCGCGGCGAAGGCCTCGAAGCTCTCCGCGGTGTCGTTCACAGCCTCGGCGCCGGCGAGGTCCGGCTCGGCGATGCAGCCGACGCCGAGGAGCGCCGCTCCTGCAGTCACGGCTGCGCGATTGAAGGTCGAGAAGGCGGGGTGAAAAGGGATCCAGCTCATCGACATCGCTCCTCCGGAGGCGGGCAGCGCCCGCCGCCTGCGGGTGACAGGACATCCAGCAGAGTCGTTCGCGGGCGCCCGGCGCGGCTCAGGAAAATGCGCTGTCCCACGGAGGACCGGATCGAGAACACGAGTCGCACGACCGGGGCGAACTCGCCGGCGATCGCGCGGTACGGACTGCGCGCGTCTCGGTCGGCCGCAGCTGGCCTGAGCCTGGCAGGATCAGCGCGCGATCGGCCGGCAGGTCAGCGCCGCGAGATCACGCGCGGCGCGCGCGCAGCGCGGCGTCGGCGCTGAACACGGTGAGCCCGGTCCAGATGCAGGCGAAGCTCACGGCCTGGGTGGCCGTGAACGGCTCGCCATAGACCAGCACGGCCAGCAGGAACTGACCGCTGGGCGCGAGGTACTGGAGGAAGCCGAGGGTGGTGAGCGACAAGCGTCGCGCCGCGTTGGTGAACCAGACGAGCGGCAGCGCGGTGATGATGCCGGTGGCGGCGAGGAGGAGGTCGGTGCGGAGATCCACGCGGCCCATGGCGCCGGCGCCCTGGGCGTGGAGGGTGGCCAGGTAAGCCGCGCCGAGCGGGGCGACGAACAGGGTCTCCAGGGTGGAGCCCGGGAGCGCGTTGACGGCGACGACCTTCCGCAGCAGGCCGTAGACACCGAACGTCCCGGCCAGGGCGAGCGCGATCCAGGGGACCGAGCCGGCGCGCGCGGCGAGGTGCACGACGCCCGCGGCGGCGAGGCCGAGCGCGAGCCACTGCGCCGGGCGCGGCCGCTCGCGCAGGAAGACCATGCCGAGCAGCACGCTGAGCAGCGGGTTGATGAAGTAGCCGAGGCTCGCGTCGAGCACGCGCCCCACCGAGACGGCGTAGATGAAGAGGACCCAGTTCGCCGAGACGAGCGCGCCGGTCGCCGCCATGGCCTTGACGACGCGCCGGTCGCGGAGCGCCGCGCCGAGCGCGCGGCGCTGCCCCGTGGCCAGCGTGAGCGCCGCGAACGCGATCAGGCTCCACACCGTGCGGTGGGCCAGGATCTCGACCGCGCCGACGTGGCGGAGCTGCTTCCAGAAGACGGGGACGATGCCCCACGCGCTGTAGGCGGCGATGCCGTAAACGACGCCCAAGGCCGCTTCTCGGCGGCTCTCGCGAGCGTTCTCGGGCGTGCGCATGAACGGTGATGCCTTCCCAGGCGCGATTTTTCCGGCCCGGCGCAGCCGTTGCGGGGCGCCGCTCGCGTCCAGCCGCGGCGAACATGTCCAGGTTGCTCGCGGATTTCAAGCGTCTTCTGCGGGCGGGCCCGCCGGCCGGTCCGGCGCGGCGCCGCCTCCGTGCCCGCAAAGCTCGGCGCTCGCGCCCGCTGCGGCGTCGTCCGCGTCGTGCGCCGCGCCCACGGCGCCGGCGCTCGTGTCCCCGGGGCCAATCGCGATTGAGCTCGCTCGCGCTGCTTGTTTACGGTGCGATGGTTGAAGTCAGAGCGCCGTTCAGCGACGAGAGGGAGGGCCGCCGCTGCGATGAGCGCCATCCATCGCATGCGCGCCAGAAGGCTTGCATGGAGCGAGGGGAGGGAGACAGAACAACCGATCTGCGGAGGTCGAGGGGGTGAATCGCCGTCGGTCTCGGGCGGGAGAGGAAGGGCTACGAACAGCCTTGAGCGCTCGCCGCCCCGACCCCGAGGTACAGGAGATCTCCGCGACAGGCGCTATCGGCGGCCCGCGTAGCCCCCGTCGCCGCCGCTGCCGACGCTCGTTATGGAATCGTCGTCCCCGTCATCGCGGGTCGCTCCTCAGCTCCGGCACGAGGACCTCGATCCGGCGGCGGTAGGCCGAGCTCGGGTGCTCCGCGACGAAGCGATCCGCGCGGGCGCGCGCCTCGCCGCCGCGGCCGAGCGCCTTCAGGGCGCCGATCGCGATCACCTCGCGCTCCTGGGAGAGCGCGCCGCTCGGGAAGCGCGCGCGATGGACGTCGGTGAGCGCGAGCGCCTCGGCAGGGCGCGCGCCGAGCGCGTCCTGCGCGCGCTGCAGCAGGCTGGTCTCCGTCTCGGCGTCGGGCAGCGCCGCCTGGGCCGGGTCCCCCGCCACCTTCGCGTCGATCGCCGGGGCGGGCGAGCGCGGGGGCGCCGGCGCGCTCGCCGGAGGGCGCGGCGGCTCCGGACCGGGCTCGCGCGCCGGCGGCGCCGCTGGGGGGGCGTCTGCGGGGACCGCCGGCGCTTCCGCGACGGGGGCGGCGGTGGGCGCCGCTTTCGGCGCGGTCGCGACCGCCGCGGCGCGGGGCGGCTCGGGCGGCCGTTGCGAGCGCGACGGCATGAGCCACACGGCCCCGACGAGCACGGCGCCCACGGCCGCGCCGATCGCCAGGCCGGAGAGGGCCGTCGGCGGCGCGGCGGCCGCCGCCGGCGCGAGGCCCGCCGGCGCGGCCGAGCCGCCCGCCGGCGCGGCCGGGCCGCCCGCCGGCGCGGCCGAGCCGCCCGACGGGCCTGGCCCCCCGAGCGGGAGCCGCGCCGCGAGCCGCGCCAGCCGGGCCTCGTCCGGCCCGTCGCGCCGCGCGGCCTCGAGGCCGAGCCGGAGCGCGTCCGGGCTGTCGTCCGCGTCGATCAACCTGGGAAGCTCGTCGCTCATGCGCTGCTCCTCGCGGTCATCCGCGCGGCCCCGGCCGGCGCCGCGCCGAGCTCCTGCCGGCGCATCGTCGCCTCGATCTGCGCCCGCGCGGCGCGCAGCCGCGAGTACGCCGTCTGCAGCGGACACCCCGCCGCCTGCGCGATCTCCGCCATCGGCAGCTGCTCGATCTCGTACAGGACGAACACGGCGCGCTTGTCGTCGTCGAGCTGATCGAGCGCCGCGTCGAGCCGATCGAGCGCGCGGCGGCGGTCGAGCGTCTCGTCCTGCGGCGCCGCCATGATCTGCTCGGGGACGGTGCCCGCCACCTCCTCGCGCCGCCGGTGCGGCCGCCGCCGGTACTCCGACGCGAGCCGCAGGCAGATGCCGTAGAGCCACGTGCGCAGCGCCGAGCTGCCATCGAAGGTGTCGAGCTTCCGGTGGACCACGAGGAACACCTCTTGGCAGACGTCCTCGACGTCGGCGTCGCGAACGCCGAGCCTTCGCAGCACGCGCCACACGTAGGACGCGTTCTCTTCAAAAATCTGCTGGAGGGTCATCCGGAGGGGCCGAGGCAGGGACGCCCGCGGCCCTCCCTGGATGGCCCGGGGGGCGAGCCTTTATCAAGGAAAGTGAACGCCGAGAAGGACGCCGGGCGTCCCCGCCGCGACGCTGCGCGCGCCGGGCGCGCATCGGGGAGGTCAGCTGGGAAGCGTCGACTCCAGGTCCCCGAGGCCCGCGCCCATGCTCTGGGGCACGGCCGGAACCGGCTCTGAGAGGCCTGCGAGCGCGCTCTCGCGAGGCGCCATGCGGACCACGGCGCGGTCGATCAGCCAGCGGATGGAGACGAGCGCGATGCACCCGAGCGCCAGCGGCAGCAGGGTGAAGGGGGTTGCGCCTGTGATGACCCCGAGCAGCGCCGTGGCACCGCCCGGCGGATGAAGACTCTTGGTCGCCACCATCCAGAGCGACGCCGCCGCGACCGCGCATGCCGCCTGAACCGCAAGCGGCGAGCCGGGCAGCACATGCAGCGCGAGCAGCGCCATCATCGCCGAGCCGAAGTGGCCTACGAGGATGTTCCACGGCCGGCTCGCGGGCGTCTCGGGGGCGAAGAATACGATGACGGTGCTCGCCCCGAAGGGCGGCATGAGGGCCGGCCAGGACACGGCGCCGCGGGTCAGCGGGTCGAGCAAGCCGAGCGTGAGGATGAACAATGCAGCACCCGCAGCGGCAAACAGCATGCGGTGGGAAGGGTCAGCAACGCGACCAAGGCTCACAACGCCACTCTCTCCAAATTCCGTCCACGGTCGATACCGCGCGGAAACGGACTGGAAAAAAGCACGAAACCTTGGTGGCAAGCAACCGGCTTCCAGGATGTCGCTTACAATTGCAGTGGATATAGAAAATTGCAGTGGAATTAAACGGTTGCAGGTAGCTCCGACAGTTCCAGGGAGCTCAGACGATTTTGAAGACCTGCCGCGGTATCGCACGGAAGGCACGGAACCGACGCGACGAGAGCTGGTGTGAGCAGAACAAACCCATGCGCCGCGCGGAGGAGGTTTGGTAGCATGGCCCACACGATGTCCGGCGACAGAAGCGCATTGACAACGACGTTGAGCACCACGGCATCGATGCGACTTGGCGCGCCGACCGCCGGGCGCGTGAGCTCGGGGGCGGGCATCGTGCTGCTCTATGCGCCCAATTACGAGCAGTTTCGCCCGGCATACAGCGTCTCCGAGCCAGGCTCGGTCCTCGGCCGCGACCCGAGCGCGGACATCTACATTCCGACGCGCACCGCGTCGCGCCACCACGCCCGCATCGAGCGGCGCGGGGGCGTCTGGCAGCTCCTCGATCTCGGCGGCCGCAACGGCACCCTGCACAACGGCGAGTTCGTCACCGAGGCCGTCCTCGCCCACCTCGACGAGATCCGGATCGGCGACGCCATCTTCAAGTTCGTCGAGAGCGACGCCGAGAGCTACGCGCACTACCGCATCGACGGCGCCTACTTCGACGATCCGGACGCGCCGGCGGGGGCCCGGCCGCGCGTCTCGACGAGCCGGATCGTCGGCGGCTACCAGAGCCAGCGCCTCGCCGGGAGCCTGCGCGAGATCGCGCGCAGCGAGCTGTCGGTGCTGATCCTCGGCGAGAGCGGGACCGGAAAGGAGATCTTCGCCGAGCAGCTCCACGACTGGAGCGGCAGGCGCGGGCCGCTCCAGGCCGTCAACTGCGCGGCGATCCCCGCCGCGCTCATCGAGGGGGAGCTCTTCGGACACCAGCGCGGCGCCTTCTCGGGCGCCGACCGCGACCGGGTGGGCATCCTCCGCGCGGCCCACCAGGGCACGCTCCTGCTCGACGAGATCGGGGATATGCCGCTCGAAGCCCAGGCGAAGCTCCTCCGGGTGATCCAGTCGAAGGAGATCACGCCGCTCGGCGCGTCGCAGCCCGAGCAGGTCGACGTGCGGATCGTCGCCGCCACCCACCGCGACCTCGACGCGCTCCAGCAGACGGGCGCCTTCCGCGCCGACCTGTTCGCTCGCCTGAACGAGTTCCGCATCACCCTGCCGCCCCTGCGCGAGCGCAAGGAGGACATCTTCTCGCTGTGCATCGCGCTCGCGAGGCGCCACGGTCGGCCCGTGGCGCGGCCCAGCATGGCGTTCATGGCGGGCCTGCTCCACCACGATTTTCCCTACAACGTGCGGGAGCTCGAGGCGATCATCAAGCGCTGGGCCGCGAGGGATCGCGGCGCCGAGCTCGACGTCGAGGACCTCAGCGACGAGATCCGGCGCACGATGCGGGGCTACGGCGCCCGGAGCTCGGCGTCGCAGCCGCCGCCCGCGGACGAGGCCCGCGCCACGCCGATCCCGGAGGATGAGGCGGCGATGCCGGCCGGCGAGGGGGCGTACGCGCCGAGGGCGACGCTGCCGCCGAGGATCTCCCCGGACGAGAAGGTGCTGCGGGAGCTCCTGGTGCAGCAGCGGGGCAACGTCGCCGCGGTGGCGCGCGAGCTCGGGAGAGATCGCGCGCAGGTGCACCGGTGGATCCGGCGATTCAACATGAACATCGACGACTTCCGCTGATCGGCGCGGCGGGCGCCGGCCCAGAAGGGTCGTCCTGTGCGCCCGCTCGCGCGCTCGCCCGGCGACTGCCGTGCTCGCGCCCGCCACCGCGCAGCGCGTGCGCGCCGCCGAACCCCGCGCTCGCCGGCCCGATGGTGTGGGCCCGGCGCGCGGCGGCGCAGGCACACCCGCGGCTCGCGCTCGGCGGACGAGCGCCCGCCGCGGCGCCGCGAGATCCGCGTGGCACCCGCGTTGCTGGCGCGGAGCGCGGCGCCGGGATCTGCGCCGAGCACAGCGAGGTGAGGAATGCGAAGTATCTACTCTGTGGCAGGGCTATGCGCATGCGCAGCGATGATGGCCGCGTGCATGCACGACACGAGCGACGGGACGGAGCCTGGAGAGACACGGCCGGGAGAGACAGAGCCTGAAAAGATGGGATTCGTCACCGTCCAGTGGGCGATCGAGGACCAGACCAACGCCTCTCAGTGCAAGGCGTACGGCGCGAGCGCGGTCGAGCTGATGCTCATCAATACGAAGAACAACCACGTCACCAGGCAGGTGGTCCCGTGCGAGCGGTTCGACACGAGCGTCCAGGTCGCCGCCGATGACTACGTCGGGACGATCACGCTCGTCGACGAGAACGAAAAGCCGGTCAGCGAGCCGCTGCCGGTCGGGCCGTTCGAGGTCTCCGGAGCCGAGCAGACGACGCGCCGGGTCAGCTTCCCCGCGGCCGAGGGGCAGCGGGGCAACGAGGGGCAGCGCGGTACGCATCGACAGGGCGACCGGCAACGGCGGTAGACGCGGGCGGGGCGCGCCGCCCGCGCGGTCCCCGGAGCGAGCCGGATCGCGGGCCGAGCCGCCGCGGCAGCATCGGGCCGAGCCGCCGCGGTAGGATCGGGTCGAGTCGCCGCGGTAGGATCGGGCCGAGTCGCCGCGGTAGGATCGGGCCGAGCCGCCGCGCCGCCGGCAGGCCAGGGGAGCGCCGGCGAGACGCCCTCAGAGCGGCGAGGGCGCCTGGTCTCGCCGCGCCCCCGCGGAGAGCGCTCGCCCCTCGACCAGCTTCAGGAGCTTCTCCTTCGTGGTCAGCCCCACGTGGCGCGCCACCTCCTTGCCGCCGGCGAACGCGACGACCGTGGGGAGCCCGCGGATGCCGAAGCGGCGGGCGAGCGCCGGGCTCCGGTCGCCGTTCACCGCCACAACCTTCAGGCGACCTGCGCCCTCCTCCGCCACCTTGTGCAGGATCGGCGCGAGCGCGCGGCACGGCGGGCACCACTCCGCGGTGAACTCGACGAGGACGGGCACCCCGGCCTCCAGCACCTCGGCGTCGAAGTCGAGCTCGTTGATCTCGTGGACGGGATTCGTGGACATTGCGCGAGCCTCCATGCCTTGGCAGGTCTCGACGCGGGCATCCATTACAGCGCGCGCCCGTGTAATGTGGGCGCGGCTCGAGACCTGACCTCCGTAGACCATGGAAGCCATCAAGGACGCGGACGACATCCTGGGTCGCGTGTCGCACCTTGTGCGCGTCGAGCGTGCGGCGCTCGCCGCGCTGGCGCGCGCCGAGGGGGTGACGCCCGAGGATGCGGTCGACTGCGTGCAGGAGGGCCTCTGCACGCTGCTCACCCTCGCGCAGCGGGGCGAGCTCCCGGAGGACGCCGGCGCGTGGGGCGGCGTGCTCGCCGGCATGGTGCGGAACGCCGCGCGCAACCGGCGCCGCCGGCACTTCCGCGCCCGGCCGCACGAGGACCTCGACGCGCACCCGGAGGCCGCCGGGGTGGTCCCGGCGACCGACGAGGCGATCGCGCGCGCGGAGGAGCACGTGCGCCTCCGCGCGTGCGTCGAGGAGCTCTGCGAGATCCAGAAGGCGGTGGTGACCCTGCGCATGCTCGAGGAGCAGCCGGGGGAGGACGTGGCGCGGGCGCTCGGCATCTCGGCCGGCCACGTCGCGGTCCTCCTGCACCGCGCCAAGGCCGCGCTGCGCGCCTGCATGACGGCGCCGCCCTGATCGCGGGCGGCGCGCTCGCGGAGCGCGCGCTCGCTCCCGATCGCGCGCGGCGCGGCGGCGCTCGGGTCTGCTATGTCTCGGGCGAGACGCCATGAGCTCCTCTCCGCCTGCCTTGCGCATCCTCGCGCCCGACGAGCCGCCTGCGTTCGAGGTGGTGAATCCCCAGGGTCGCTCCAGCGCCGTCCTGCTCTGCGATCACGCCTCCAACGCGGTCCCGCGGAGCCTCGCCGCGCTGGGCGCGCAGAAGGAAGCGCTCTGCCAGCACACCGGCTGGGACATCGGCGCGGCGCGCCTCGCGCGGCGCCTGTCCGCCCTCCTCGACGCGGCGCTCGTGCTCTCCGGCTACTCCCGCCTGGTCATCGACTGCAACCGGCCGCTGGGCTCGCCGACCTCCATCCCCGAGATCAGCTGCGGCGTGCCCATCCCCGGCAACGCCATCGACGCCGCCGAGGCCGCGGCGCGCGCGGACGCCTGCTTCTGGCCCTACCACCGCGCCATCGACGCGCTCCTCGACGAGCGGCGGGATCGCCCGAAGAGCACGGCGATCCTCAGCGTCCACAGCTTCACGCCGTCGATGCTCGGCCAGGACCGGCCCTGGCACGCCGCCGTCCTCTACGGCCGCGACCGGCGGCTCGCCGCGCCGTTCCTCGAGGCGATGCGCCGCGAGCCCGGGCTCTGCGTCGGCGACAACGAGCCGTACCGCGTGACCGAGGGGGGCGATTACGGCATCCCCGTGCACGGCGAGGCCCGCGGCCTGCCGTGCGTGCTCCTCGAGATCCGCCAGGACGGGCTGCTGAGCGACGACGGCGTGGAGGCCTGGGCGCAGCGCCTCGCCGCGATCTACCGGGAGATCGAGCCCGGGCTCTTCCCCGGGGCCGGCGGCGCGTGACCCGCGGCGCGCGGCCCCGCCGCCAGCGGGGCCGCCGGGCCGAGGAAGGCCCGGAGGTCATTGACAAGAAAAGTTGTCAAGGCTAAGCCTGACCTCGTGGCTGACGTTGACGTCGTCCGAGATCCGGCCGCGGCCACGGCGGCGATCGCGCTCGTCGAGAGCCGGCCGGTCGCGGAGCTCGGCTCCCGGATCGCGACATTTCGAAAGGAGCCAACATGCCAGTGAAAAAAGACGCGTCCGGCCGCCGGAGCGTCCAGGCGGAGGTCGAGGTCCCCGGCAGCCCCGAGGAGGTGTGGCGAGCCATCGCGACCGGGCCCGGGATCTCGTCGTGGTTCGTGCCGAGCGAGGTGGAGGAGCGCGAGGGCGGCGCCGCCGTGTCTCACTTCGGCCCGGGCAACAGCATGGACTCGGTGTCGAAGATCACGGCCTGGGATCCGCCGCGCCGGTTCACCGCGGAGAGCCCGGAGGACATGGGGCCGGGCAGCCCGGCCGTCGCCACGGAGTGGGTCGTCGAGGCGCGGTCCGGCGGGAGCTGCGTCGTGCGCGTGGTGCACAGCTGGTTCGCGAGCACCGACGACTGGGACAACCAGTTCGAGGGGCACGAGCAGGGCTGGGTCGCCTTCTTCCGCATCCTGCGGCTCTATCTCCTCCATTTCCGCGGAGAGCCCAGCGCGGCCTTCCAGGCGATGGGCGCCGGCCCGGCGCCGCTCGCCGCGACGTGGGACGCGCTGGTCGGCTCGCTCGGGCTCGCGGGCGCCGCCGAGGGCCAGCGGGTGAGCACCTCCGCCGGCGCGCCGCCCCTCGCCGGCGTGGTCGAGCGCGCCGGGCCGAGCGAGCATCCGGAGCTGCTCCTGCGGCTCGACGAGCCGGCGCCCGGCATCGCGCACATCTTCGCGCTCCCCATGGCCGGCAAGATCTTCCTGCCGATCCGCCTCTACCTGTACGGCGACCAGGCCAAAGCCGCGGCCGCCCGCGCCGAGCCCTCGTGGCAGGCGTGGATGGCCGAGCGTTTCTCTCCTGGTCCGTGAGCCGAGTCGACAGAGGAGGGCATCGAGGCCTCTCGCGCCCCCGGGGCCCGGGCGTGGAGCCGTGATGTCGGTTGATGTGCCCGCCGATGGAGGTGTATAGGCCATCGTCAGGACGGCCATGAATCCAAGGCGCCAGCGGCTCATCGAGATGCACCTGCAGCACGGCGAGCGCCTCCTGGCTCGCTCCGAGGGGGGAACGTCGGTCGGCTGCGAGCCGCACCCCGATCTGCCGCATCTCTACACCGTCGACGCGGGCCAGCTGGCTCCCGGCGAGCCGTTTCGGTACGTGGTGCGCGGCGCGGACGGGACCGAGAGGGCGGAGCGGTACTTCGCCCACGCGCTCGACCAGGGAGGGCCCGTGGACGTGTGGGAGGGGATCCGCGCCGTCGACAACGCCTTTTACACGGCCGAGGTCCAGCGTCACTTCGAGCGCCGCGGGTTTGCCGTGGTCCGAGGCGTCCTGTCCGCGGACGTGGTGAGCGCCCTGCGCGCCGTCGTGCACCCCCTGATCGCCGACGTGTGGGCGGAGGACAGGGCGGCCTACCGCGACAAGATCAACCTGGAGAAGGTGCTGCTCCAGGTGCCTTATCTGCTCCAGGCGCTGGCCGAGAAGCTGGGGCCGCTCCTGCGGAGCGTCGTCGGGGACGAGGTGTTCCTCGAGTACGAGCAGGTCATGGTGGTGCGCGCGGGCTCATCGTACGCCACCCGGCGCCACCGGGACGTCGACGGCGGCAAGGAAGGCTTCTCCGAGGCGTCCAGGCGCCACAAGGGCTCCGTGCACCTCTGGATCCCCCTCGTCGACATCGATGAGACGCGGGCGTGCCTCTATGTCGATCCGTTCGACGCGCCGGAGCGGTCCATCGATGTGACGATGCGGGCCGGCGACGCGCTGTTCCTGCACAACTACGTATGGCACGGGAGCCGCGCCAACGCTTCCGCGGTGGATCGCGCCTCGTGGCTCCTGAACTTCGCGCCCGCGCCCAGCCGCGACGAGGCCAACCCGGGCGCCGATCTCAACCTCCAGATCCTGCGCGGCGGGGCGCCCGCCGATCTCGGCCCTGAGGTGTGCTCCCGGCTGGTCCGGGAGAAGCACGCGTTCTTGAACCTCTTCGATGCGTTCTTCACGTACGACCCGTCCTTGAGGCGGATGGTGCACCCGGACAACCGGCGCGCGCGGACCCCGAGCCGCGACCGCGAGCACCGGCTGTCGCGGGCCAGGAGCGACGACCCCCTCGACGAGAGCCTCGCCGGATAGCGAAGGAGAGGTCCTCGCCGGAGCGCGAAGACCTGCGGATCGTCAGACGTCCCCGGACCTCACGCGCTCCTCGGCGCCGCCCTCAGCGCGCGCCGGCGGCTCGCCGCGCGCAGCCAGCCGCGCGCCGAGCTCGTGGATCCGGAACTCGTCGGCCAGCCCGCGCACCTCCCGGAGCCAGGGCGCGAGCCGCGGCTCCTCCGCTTCGAGCGCGGCGAGGCGCTGCACGAGATCCGGGATGCGACCCCGGTCGACGAGCTCGGCGAGCCGCGCGAGCTCCTCCGGCGGCGGCGGTACCAAAAGCTCACGAGGCGGCGCGCCGCCGCCACGACCACCGTCCACGCCGCGCGCGCCGTCGGGCGCCGCGCGGACCCAGGTGAGCGCGAGGCGGCGCTCCAGGAGAGCGAGCAGGGCGCCGAGCTCGATCGGCTTCGGGAGGAAGCCGTCGCAGCCGGCGGCCGCGCTGCGCGCGCGCTCGGGCGCCTCGACGCTGGCCGACGTGGCCAGGATCGGCACATCCGCCAGCCCGGGGAGCCGGCGGATGCGGCGCGCGGCCTCGTCGCCGCCGAGGTCGGGCATGCGCAGATCCATCAGCACGAGGTCCGGCCTGCGCCCGGCCGCGAGCGCGACCGCCGCCCCTCCGCCCGCGGCCTCCAGGACCTCGAAGCCGAGCGGGGCGAGCGCGTCCCGTAGGAAGGCGCGGTTGTCCTCGTGGTCGTCGACGACGAGGATCGACCGGCGCGCTCCCTCGTAGCCCCTGATCGCCTCGGCCCCGCGCCGCTCGCCCGCCGCCGATTCGCCGGAGAGGACGGGGAGATCGAGCGCCACCGTGAAGGCGCTGCCCTCGCCGGGCGCGCTCTCCACGTCGACGCGGCCGCCCATCTGGTCGACGATGCGGCGCGTGATCGCGAGCCCCAGGCCCGCGCCCTCGCCCTGCGCGCGCCGCTCGCCGGCCTGCTCGAACGGCTCGAAGATGCGCGCGCGATCCGCCGGCGCGATGCCGGGGCCGGTGTCCTCGACGCGGAGCACGACGCCGCCGCGCGCGTGCCCGTCGCGCGGCGCGACCCGGAAGGTCACCCGCCCCGCGCGCGTGAATTTGATGGCGTTGCCGAGCAGGTTGAGGAGCACCTGCGTGAGCCGCTTCTCGTCGACCCGGACCCACGCCGGCGTGCCCTCCGCGACCTCGAGCTCGAACGCGAGCCCCTTCTGCGCCGCCCGCACCTTGCACAGCTCCGCGACCGTCCGCGCGAGCGACGGCAGGTGGACGTCCGCCGGCGCGAGATCCATCCGGCCGGCCTCGATGCGGGCGAGATCGAGGACGTCGTCGATCAGCGTCAGCAGGTGCTCGCCCGACCGGCGCACCACGTCGACGCTCCGCCGATCCTCGGCGACAAGGCGCCCGGAGCGCTGGAGGAGCTGCGCGTACCCGAGGATGCCGTTGAGCGGGGTGCGCAGCTCGTGGCTGATGCTCGCGAGGAAGGTGGTCTTCGCCTGGTTCGCAGCGTCCGCGGCGTCCTTGGCGGCCTTGAGCTCGGCCGTGCGCTGCTCGACAAGGAGCTCGAGCTCGCGCGTGCGCCTCCGGAGCGCCCGGAGCCGCAGGCGCACGCCGGCGTAGGCGAGCGCGGACAGGGCCGCCGCATAGCCGAGGTACGCCCAGGCGGTGCGCCACGGCGCGGGCTGGACGCGGAAGGCGACGGTCGCGGGGCCGGCCACGTTGCCGGCGTGATCGCGGCCCCAGACCTGGAAGGTGTACGCGCCGGGCGCGAGGTTCGTGTAGCGCGCGCTCGCGTCCGCGCCCCACGCGCTCGGCGCCACGTCAAAGCCGACGAGCTGGGCGCGGTAGCGCGTGCTGCGCTCGTGGAAGAGGCTCAGGAGCGCGTACTCGAACGCGACGGTGTTCTCGTCCCAGGCGAGCGACGCGCCCGGCGAGAGGGCGAGCGCGCCGCGCGGACGTTGCGCGCGCGCGTCGAGCGCGAGCGGCTTCGGCGCGACGTCCGGGACCTCCTCGGCCGGATCGAGCACCGCCACCCCGCCGGTCGTGCCCGCCCAGACGCGGCCCTGGCCGTCGATGAACGAGCCGTTCTGGTTGCACTCGTCGCTCGGCAGCCCATCGTCGGCGGTGAAGGTGTACGCGGCGAGCTCGGCGGGGTCGTCGGGCGTCGGCGCGCGCGGGGTGAAGCGGGTGACGCCGCGGTCGGTGAAGGCGTAAATCCGGCCCTGCGCGTCCGCGCGCACGCCGTAGACGATGCCGTCCGGCAGCGCCGGCCGGCTCCGCTCGTTCAGCGGCTCGAGCCACGCCTCCGCGTCGAGGTCGTAGCGCGAGATCCCGCCCTGGGTGCCGATCCAGAGCGCCCGCGCGCCGCGCGCGCCCCGGATCTCGGCGAGCGCGGCGACCGCGTTCGAGGCGAGCGGCGCGTCCGCGGCCGTGTAGCTCTGCCATCGCCCGTCCCGCAGGCGCGACAGCCCCTTCATGGTGCCGAACCAGGTGGAGACCTTCCCGCCCGGGCCGACGGTCTCGAGGACGCCGGTCACGTGATCGTCCGCGAGCGGCACCTGCGCCCTCGTGAACACCTGCCACGCGCCGTCCGCCTCGAGGCGCGCGGCCCCGCCGACCGTGCCGACCCAGAGCGCGCGCCCGTCCAGCGACTCCGACAGCCACCGGATGCCGTCGTGAGGGAGCGGGGAGCTCTGCGCCGTGTACGTGGTGAGCTGCCCGCCGGCCCAGCGGTGGAGCCCGGTGGTGTCGCTGCCGAGCCAGACCACCCCGGGCTCGCGCGCCGACGGAAGGAGGAAGGTCAGGAGGTCGCCGAGCTTGCCGGCGAGCTCGGGCGCGTCGAGCGGCGCGAAGCCATGCCCGGAGGAGCGCACCACGGCGTCGTTCATGGCCACCCAGAGCTCGGGCGGGCCCCCCTCTGCGCCCGGCGCGCGCACCTCGGCGATGGCGGTGATGCTGCCGGACAGGCCCGCGTTCCGCTGCGTGAACCCCACCCACCCGTCGTGCCGCAGGCGCGCGAGGCCGCCGGCGTTCGTGCCGATCCAGAGCGTGCGGCCGCCGTGCGCCGCGCCGGCCGCCGCGAGCGCCATCACGTGGTCGTCCGGCAGCGTCGAGCTCGCCTTGGTCAGAGCCGTCCACGTGCCGCCCTGGAGCCGCGCGAGGCCGCCGCCGTACGTGCCGGCCCAGAGCGTCCGCGCGCCCGTGCCGCTCACGGTCTCGGCGAGCGCCCGCACGGGCTGCGAGAGCTCGGGCACGCTCGCGGGGGTGAAGCTCTCCCACCGCCCATCCGCGAGCCGGGCGACGCCGCCCCTCGTGCCCGCCCAGAGCACGCGGCTCCCCGCCTCCCCGGAGGTCTCGAGGAGGCTCATGACCACGTTGCTGGGCAACCCGTCGGCGGTGCTCGCGAAGCGGGCGCAGCCCCGGGCGTCGCAGCGGAAGATGCCGTCGCCGGTGCCAGCCCAGAGCCCCTGCGCCCCGCCGGGGCTCGTGGCCGCGTGGAGCGAGCGGACGTCCGGGTGCTCGAACCCGGGCCCCAGGTCGACCCGCGTCCACCGCTCGCCGTCGAGCCGGTAGAGGCCGTCGATCGTCCCGACCCAGACCGCGCGCCCTCCTTCCGTGGGCGCCTCGAGGAGCGTCCGGATCGGCTTTTCGGCGGTGAGCCCCTCGGCGGCCCCGAAGCGCGTGAAGCGCCCCGCGGCGTAGCGGATGACCTGGCCGGTCATCATCCCGAACCAGACCGCGCCGTCCTGCCCCACCGCGATCCCCTGCACCCAGCTCGACCCCCCGCCGGTCGGCAGGGGGAGGGGCGTGAAGCGGCGCCCGTCGTAGGAAGCGGCGCCGTTCTGGGTGCCGATCCACAGCCGGCCGCCGGGCTCGAAGGCGATCGCGTTGATGGTGATCTGGGGGATGCCGTCCTCCACGTCGAAGACGCGCATCGCCGGCACGCCGCGCGCCCGGAGGTCGGCCGCGGCGGGCGCGGGCGCGAGGGCCACGCCGAGGCCGAGCGCGAGGGCGACGCGCAGGCGCCCGCAGGGGAAGGAGGATTGGCCGAGCATGCCGGCCGCACTCTAGACGAGATCGCGGCGACGGATCGGGCCCCTCGAGGTGTCGCCCGAGCTCATCCCTGGTTTCACGAGAGAATGAGAGAATGAGCCACAGAGGCACAGACGGAAGAGAGAGAAAGGCTATTTCTCTCTCTCTTCTGTGCCCTCTGTGCCTCTGTGGCTCAAATTCTTCTCCATCGCGGAGCCGGAGATGACAGGACCGTGACCGGGCCGCTACACGACGGACATCCGGCTCGATCCTCGACCTCCTGACGCCAGAGCACCGGCTGCGCGTCGCACGTCGTCGCGAGCGCGAGCCCCGCATGCGCACGGCTGGCCCGCTCGCCGAGAGAGGCGACCTGCATCGGACCAAAGTCCTATGGACAGCGCTGCATCGGCTGGAGTACAAGCCCGAGGCCGGATCGGCGAGCGGCGAGGCGGGGCACTTTGCACGATCGACAGGGGCTCTCATTGGCTGATCCGACGGACTACCCCGAGCGCCGCCTGGGGCTGCAGCGGGACAACGGGTTTCTCGAGGTCCGCTTCGAGCGGCACGATCGCACGAGGCCGGTGCACGTCGCGCACCGCTCCCCGTGCCGCATGCTCTTCCCGCGGCAAGAGCCGGACGAGCCGCTGCTCGGGGTGTTCATCACGACCTCCGGCGGGACGGCCGGCGGCGATGTCCTCCGGGTCTCCATCGAGGCATCCCGCGGCGCCACGGCCACCGTGACGAGCCAGGCCGCCGAGAAGATCTATCCCTCGCTCGGCGCCCCGAGCCGGCTGTCGCTCGCGCTCCGCGTGGAGGAAGGCGCCGAGCTCGAGTGGCTGCCCCAGGAGACGATCCTGTTCGACAGCGCCCGTCTCGAGCGGCGCGTCGAGCTCGACGTCGCGCCCGGCGGGAGCCTCCTGGCGCTGGATCTCGTCGTCTTCGGCCGGCTGGCGCGGGGCGAGCGCTTCACGGCCGGCGCGCTGCACGACGTGTGGCGCGTCCGGCGCGGAGGGCGGCTCACGTGGGCGGACGCGCTCGACCTCTCGGGCGACGTCGCCGCGCAGATCGCGAATCCCGCGGGCTTCGGCGGCGCTACGGCGGCGGGGCTCCTGCTGCTCGTCGCCGACGACGCGGCGGCGTGGGTCGACGAGGCGCGCGCGCGGCTCTCGCGGGGGTCGTCCCGCGCGGGCGTCACGCTCGTCGGCGGGGCGCTCGTGGCCCGGGCGCTCGGCGCGGAGCCGGCGCACGTGCGGCGCGATCTCGCCGATCTGGTCTCGTGGCTCAGGGCGGCGCGCTCGGGGCACCCGGCGCGCATGCCGCGTTTCTGGTCGATCTGAGGAGGAGTCGATGAATCTCACCCCGCGAGAGAAGGACAAACTGCTCATCTCCATGGCGGCGATGGTCGCGCGCCGGCGGCTGGAGCGCGGCGTCAAGCTCAATTACCCGGAGGCGATCGCGCTCATCTCCGACTTCGTGATGGAGGGCGCCCGCGACGGCCATTCCGTGGAGGATCTGATGCGCAGGGGCGCGCGGGTGGTCTTCCTCGAAGACGTGATGGAGGGCGTCGCCGAGATGATCCACGACGTCCAGGTCGAGGCGACGTTTCCCGACGGCACGAAGCTCGTCACGGTCCACAACCCGATCGGCCCGCGGCTCGGGGTCATGTCGGCCCCCCAGGACGAGCACGACAAGCCGTAGAGGCGAGGAGGAGGTCCCATGATCCCCGGAGAGATCATCAGCAGAAGAAAAGACCTGATCGTGCTCAACGAAGGCAGGCCGAGCGCGACGGTCACCGTCAAGAACACCGGGGATCGTCCGATCCAGGTGGGCAGCCATTACCACTTCTTCGAGGTCAACGGGGCGCTCGAGTTCGACCGCGACAGGGCCCGCGGCATGCGGCTCGACATCCCGGCCGGCACGGCGAGGCGCTTCGAGCCGGGCCAGACGTACGAGGACGTGCCCCTGGTGGCCTACGGCGGCGACCGTGCCGCCGTGGGGTTTCAGGGGAAGATCAACGGTTCACTCTAGGAGACCCGGGCGATGGCTTCCACGATCACTCCCTTCAACTACGCGAGCCTGTACGGCCCGACCGTCGGCGACAAGGTGAGGCTCGCCGACACCGAGCTCTTCATCGAGGTCGAGCGAGACCTCACGGCTCTCCACGGATACGGAGAGGAGGTCACGTTCGGCGGCGGCAAGGTCATCCGCGACGGCATGGGCCAGTCCCAGCGGACGCAGGCCGAGGGCGCCGTCGACACGGTGATCGTGAACGCCGTCATCCTCGACCACTGGGGCATCGTCAAGGCGGACATCGGCCTCAAGGACGGCCGGATCGCCGCCATCGGCAAGGCCGGCAACCCCGATGTGCAGGACGGCGTCACCATCGTCATCGGCCCCGGCACCGAGGTGATCGCGGGCGCCGGGAAGATCGTCACCGCCGGCGGCATCGACACGCACGTCCACTTCATCTGCCCGCAGCTCGTCGAGGAGGCGCTCTGCTCGGGCCTGACCACGCTGATGGGCGGGGGCACCGGGCCGGCGGCGGGCACGACCGCGACGACGTGCACGCCCGGCCGCTTCCACCTCCGGCGCATGCTCCAGGCCGCCGAGGCGCTGCCGGTCAACATCGGCCTGTTCGGCAAGGGGAACACGAGCCGGCCCGCCGGCCTCATCGAGCAGATCGAGGCTGGCGCCTGCGGGCTGAAGCTCCATGAAGACTGGGGCACCACGCCCTCGGCCGTCGACAACTGCCTCTCCGTGGCCGACGCGTACGACGTCCAGGTGGCGCTCCACTCCGACACGCTGAACGAGAGCGGCTTCATCCAGGACACGATCCGGGCCTTCAAGGGCCGGACGATCCACTCGTTCCACACCGAGGGGGCCGGGGGCGGCCACGCGCCCGACGTCATCACGCTGGCCGGGGTGCCCAACGTGCTGCCGGCGTCCACGAACCCGACCCGGCCGTTCACCAAGAACACGGTGGCCGAGCACCTCGACATGCTCATGGTCTGTCATCACCTCAAGAAGGACATCCCGGAGGACGTGAAGTTCGCCGAGAGCCGCATCCGGAAGGAGACGATCGCCGCCGAGGACATCCTGCACGACCTCGGCGCCATCTCGATCATGTCGAGCGACAGCCAGGCGATGGGGCGCATCGGCGAGGTCGTGCTGCGGACCTGGCAGACCGCCGACAAGATGAAGCGCCAGCGCGGCAAGCTGCCGGAGGAGACGCAGGACAACGACAACTTCCGCGCCAAGCGGTATGTCGCGAAATACACCATCAACCCGGCCATCGCCCAGGGGGTCAGCCGGCACATCGGCTCGGTCGAGGTCGGCAAGCTCGCCGATCTCGTGATCTGGTCGCCGGCGTTCTTCGGGGTCAAGCCGGACATGGTGCTCAAGGGCGGCTCGATCTCCATGGCGCTCATGGGCGAGCCCAACGCCGCGATCCCGACGCCGCAGCCCGTGCACTACCGGCCGATGTACGCGGCCTATGGCCGGAGCGCGATCGAGAGCTCGGTCCTGTTCGTCAGCCAGGCGTCGCTCGCGCGCGGGGTCGGGGCGGCCGCGGGGCTGTCGCGCCCGCTCGTCGCGGTGGAGAACACCCGGTCCGGGATCTCGAAGGCGAGCATGATCCACAACAGCGCCACGCCGCGCATCGAGGTCGACCCGGAGCGCTACACGGTGAAGGCCGACGGCGAGCTGCTCACCTGCGAGCCGGCGGAGGTGCTCCCCATGGCCCAGCGCTACTTCCTGTTCTGACATGCGACGCGCCATCCACGTCATCCCCCGCGGGAGCACCCCAGAGACCGCCGCCGAGGCGCGCGTGACGCTCGACTACGACGACCGCCACCGCCGGCGGATCCGGCTCGCGACCGACGCGGGGTGGGAGTTCCTGCTCGACCTGCCGGAGGCGACCGTGCTCGGCGACGGGGACGGCCTTCGCCTCGAGGACGGCGGCTGGCTCCTGGTCCGCGCGGCGGACGAGGAGCTCGTCGCGGTCACGTGCCGCGAGGCCGCGGACCTGCCGCGCATCGCCTGGCACATCGGCAACCGTCATATCCCGGCCGCCTTCGACGGCGCGCGGATCCTCATCCGGTACGATCACGTGATCGTCGACATGGTCCGGGGGCTCGGCGCCGAGGCGACGCCGCTCCGCGCGCCGTTCACGCCGGAGCGCGGCGCGTACGACCAGAAGGCGCCGCACGGGCATGGGCACCCGCATGCTCACGAGCATGGGCATTCCCATGGGCACGGGCACGCTCATGCTCACGAGCATGAGCACACGCACGAGCATGACCATGCCCACGCTCACGATCATGGGCACTCCCATGCTCACGATCATGGGCACTCCCATGCTCACGAGCATTCGCACGACCATGATCACGGGCACGCTCACGAGCATGGACACGGGCATCCGCACGATCACGGACGCGGACACGGGTGACCTCCGTGGGCGATGACGCGCTCTATCGCCTGATGAGCTGGATGTCGCCGGCCTACCCGGTCGGCGGCTTCAGCTACAGCCACGGCCTGGAGTGGGCGGTCGAGGCGGGCCTCTTGAGCACGGCCGAGCAGCTCCGGGCCTGGGTCGCGGCGATCCTCGGCGAGGGCTCTGGCCGGGTCGACGCGGCCCTCCTCGCGGCGGCCTACCGCGCGGAGCACGACCGGGAGCTCGACGAGGTGGCCGAGCTCGGGGCGGCGCTCCGGGGCACCCGCGAGCTCGCGCTGGAGAGCGCGCAGCAGGGGGCCGCGTTCCTCGCCATCACGCGCGCCGCCTGGCCGCACCCGCGCCTCGACGCCTTCGCGGCGCGCCACGCCGGCGAGGCGCCGTTCCCGGTCGCGGTCGGGCTCGCCGCGGCCGCGCACGGCGTCCCGCTCGATCCGGCGCTGACGGCGTACCTGCACGCCTTCGGCTCCAGCCTTGTCTCGGCGGGCATCCGCCTGGTCCCGCTCGGCCAGACGGACGGCCAGCGCGTCGTGGCGGCGCTCCAGCCGGTCATCGTCGCCGCCGCCCGGCGCGCCCGCGACACGCCGCTCGACCGCATCGGCGCCGCGACGCCGGGGGTCGATCTCTCGTCGATGCACCACGAAACCCAACACACGAGGTTGTTTCGATCATGACAGCAAGCACTCACGGTCCCCTCCGCGTCGGTATCGGAGGGCCGGTCGGCTCCGGCAAGACGGCGCTCGTCGATCGCCTCTGCAAGCGCATGCGCGACGAGTGGCGCGTCGCCGTGGTCACCAACGACATCTACACGAAGGAAGACGCCGAGTTCCTGACCCGCTCGGGCGCGCTCAGCCCCGAGCGCATCGTCGGCGTCGAGACCGGCGGCTGCCCCCACACCGCGATCCGCGAGGACGCCTCGATCAACCTGGCGGCCGTCCGCGAGATCGCGCAGCGCCTCGCCCCGCTCGACCTCGTGTTCGTCGAGTCCGGCGGGGACAACCTGGCGGCGACCTTCTCGCCGGAGCTCGCCGATCTGACCCTCTATGTCATCGACGTGTCGGCCGGCGACAAGATCCCGCGCAAGGGCGGCCCCGGGATCACCCGGTCGGACCTGCTCATCATCAACAAGATCGATCTCGCGCCCATGGTCGGCGCCAGCCTCGAGGTGATGGACCGCGACGCCCGCAAGATGCGGGGCGAGAGGCCGTTCCTCTTCACGAACCTCAAGGAGAACAAGGGCGTCGAGGAGATCGCCGCCTTCATCGTCAAGAAGGGCGGCCTCGAGCCCAAGAGCCTCGCCTCCGCCGGCGGCTGAAGGGCGAGCGAGAAATCAACCGCCAAGGCGCCAAGGACGCCAAGATAGGATGTCTTCTTGGCGTTCTTGGCGGTTCGAGGTCCGCGACGTCCTTCATCCCGATCTCGTGGACGTCATGCTGGACCGGCGCCGAGCGCAGCGCGGGAGCGAGTCAGCGAGGGCTGGCGAGCCCCCTACCGCTGCCCGCCGCCCGAGCCGGCGCCCGCCGCGAGCGCCGCCTCGAGCTTCGGGTACTGCGCGATGAGCGCGTCGAGGCGCACCTTCCTGAAGTCGTACGCGACCTCGATCGTCTCGCCGAGCTTCAGGGTCTTGTCCCGCATGAGCAACCCCCCCGTCTCGTGCTTGGGCCACGCCACGTCGCCCTCCGGCGTACCCTTGCTCGCGAAGGAGAACCAGTACTTGCTGACCTTCTCGGACATCGTCCGATCCGCCGCGGTGAACCTGGGCTTGATGCCCCCGAACGGGAACATCATCTCGCCGCCGTGCGGGACGCCGTGGGGCTGGTCTTGGCGGTCCCCCTCGGGCACGTAGCTGAAGTAGTACCACCGCGTCTCGGCCGCCTTCGAGTGCTTGTCCGCGAGCCACCGGGCCTGCGCGGTGAACAGCATGTCGCGCAGCACCAGGCCGGCGAAGCGGCTCGGGTCCTTGAGGTCCTCCTCGGTCACCTCGGGGTCGCTGCGGTAAAGACCCTTGAGCTGTTCCAGCGCGTTTTCGGCGTCCTCGCCTCCCGCGTCGATGATCATCTGCATGATTTCCGCCGGATTCATGCCGAACGCGTCGAGGACGCTCGCCTCGTCGCTGTTGGTGCCGACGATGAGCGGCTTCTTCGCCTGCTCGCCGGCCTCGAAGGTGGCCCTGAGCCCCGTCGGCAGGACCGTGTCGCCGCGCACCGGGCTCGGCCCCAGGAACGGCACCTGCCCGCGCGGGTTCTCCGGGGTCGGCATGAACTTCTCGCTGAACTTCTCGGCCGGCACCGCCCGCAGCTCCTCGGCCGTGGCCTGCGCGCCATTGAGCCCGAACAGCCCGGAGGCGACCTTCACGCCGAGCTCCGACGCCTTCACCCGGGTCTGCTCCGGGATCGCGTAGGGGCTCTGCGCGATGCCCTTGTGGAACAGGGCCGGGCTCCTGTCCCTCGAGAGCGGGGAGGCGAACAGGGCGAGGACGCTCTCGGCCCCCGCCGACTGACCGAAGATCGTGACATTGCCAGGGTCGCCGCCGAACGCCGCGATGTTGCGCTGCACCCATTCCAGCACGGCGATCTGATCGAGCAGGCCGAAGTTGACCGGCCCGAGCTCCCGGTCCAGGCCCGGATGGGCGAAGAACCCGAGGAGGCCCACGCGGTAGTTGAAGGTCACCACCACCGCGCCCTGCCTGGCCAGCCGACCCCCGCCGTAGATCTTGTCGCTGCCGACGCCGATCTTGAAGGCGCCGCCGTGGATCCACACCATGACGGGCTTGAGCGCGCCGGGGTCCACGCCGCTCGTCCAGACGTTGAGGTAAAGGCAATCCTCGCTCTGCGGCCCCACGCTGCCCGCGCCATCCATCGAGGGATAGGTGGGCTGGAGGCAGGCCATGCCGAAGGCGTCGGCCTTGCGGGTCTCCTCCCAGCGCTCGACCGGCTGGGGCGCCTTCCAGCGCAGGTCGCCCACGGGCGGCCTGGCGTACGGGATGCCCTTGAACACGAGGATCTCGCTCTCGACGACGCCCTGGACCGGGCCCTCTACCGTGTTGATGATCGGCGTGCTGTTGCTCGTCATGGACTCGCCTCCTTGGAATTCGATGGTTGCTCGTCTGGCGCGTCGAGGCGCGCTCCCGTGAAAGCTGGGGAGATGGCCCGCGCGCGCCGCGGCCCGGCGGAGCGCACGTCCCGGGCGGCAGCGCGCTCAAGGGCGCGATCCCTGCATGGGAATCGATGCCTCCGCGCACCGTCGCGCGGCCCGCTGGATCTAGTCCCGGGAGCTGGGATCGCGCCATGGGACCTTGGTCCCATAGGCGCGTCGCAGGCAGACGATGTGGGGTGTCGGGAAGGGCTGGCCCACGAGGCGCTGCGAGAGCGCGGAGCCGGCGCCGAGCCTCGGGGATGGGGGGGATGGGGCGGGAGGCGCGCGCCGCGGCTGCGGCCGCGCGGATCAGGAGTCCTGCACGACGACGCGGTTCATGCGGATCGGGGTCACGGGCCGATCGCTCCCGTCGGTGGGCGACTTCTCGATCTTGTGCACGACGTCCATGCCCTCGATCACGCGGCCGAACACGGGGTGCTTCGAGGGGCCGGGCGTGAACCAGTCGAGGTAGGCGTTGTGGACCGTGTTGATGAAGAACTGGCACGATCCGCTGTTGGGGGCGCCCGTGTTGGCCATGGAGAGCGTGCCGGGCTCGTTCGAGAGCTTGGCGCCGGCCGGGTGCTCGTCCTTGATGCAGCCGTCGGGCCCGTCGCCCGTGCCCGCCAGCCGGCTCTTCGGATCGCGGCTGTGCGGGCAGCCGAACTGGAGCATGAAGCCGTCGATGACGCGGTGGAAGTGCAGCCCGTCGTAAAACCCGCTCTTCGCGAGCTTGAGGAAGTTTCCGGCGGTGACGGGCATCTTGTCGACGTACAGCTCGATCTTGATGTTGCCCAGGGAGGTCTCGAGGAGCGCGGTGGGGTTGGCCATGCGCGAGAGGGTAGGTGAAGACGCGCGCGGGCGGCAAGAGCGGGAAGCGCGCCACCCGCTGGCCCCGGAGCCTCCGCGGCCGGCATGAGCGCCCCTGCCCGCGCCGCCCGCGGCTCCTCGGCCGTGGCGCGCTGCCGCTCCGCCTGACAGCCCCGAGGCGCCTCGACGCCGGGCCGGCTCGTGCTCGGCGCGGCCGCCCGCGGGCCGTCCAGGCCGCTACCGGGGGCTGGCCGTCGGCGCCTCCGGCGCGGCGTCGGCGAACCGCTCCTCCAGCCACCTCGTCAGGCTGGGGAGGTCCGTGTCCATCAGGCCGAAGTGGAAGCCGAGCTCGACCGGATCGTGCGTCGCCGAGACCTCTTCGTACTCCTTGTAGGTCACGTTGACGGGGCCGTTCAGCGCGGCGAGCTGGTGGTGGAGCGTCCTCGTGAAGTCCGCCCGGATGCGTTGATCCTTCGCGCCCTGGGAGATCCGGATCGGGGCGAGGATGCGGAGGGCGGGGTTCATGAGCTCGAGCTGGTCGAAGAACGCCTTCTTGCTGGGGTTCGGCTCCGGGCGCAGCTGCTCGTTCCCCTTGAGCCCGCCCCAGGAGTCGTCCTTGGCCAGCTCGACGCGCGCCCGCTCGTGGATGTGGTGCCACACGCTGTAGGCCTTCACCGTGAGGAGCTCCTCCGGGTCGATGTTCGGGTTGCCGGCGATGGCGCCCGCCAGGAACAGCGCGGTGAAGGCGAAGCCCGGCTGCGCGTAGTCCAGGGTGGTGCCGGCGGCGACGAGGAGGTGGACCCCCGAGGCAGGGGCCATCGCCGCGACCCCGCGCAGGTCGAGATCGGGCGTCCAGATCGGGGCGTGGTGCGCGCCGAACAGCGCCGCCTGGCCGCCCTGCGAGTGGCCCACGATCGCCAGCTTCCTCGAGAGCTCCGCGGGGAAGAGCCGGCGCGCGGCGAGCGCGATGTCGAGGATGCCGTGCGCCTGGGACTCGCCGAGCAGGTACGGGTGCAGCCCGTCCGTGCCGAGCCCCTCGTAGTCGGTCATCGCCACGGCCCAGCCCCTGTCCAGGAACGCGCTGAGGAGCCCGTGCGGGTACTCGTTCCAGGGGTGCGCCGGCGACGTGATCGTGTCGCGCGACGGCGCGCACGAGTCCGCGCAGCCCACCGTCCCGTGCGCCCAGCTCACGATCGGATAGCCGCCCTCCGGGGCGGGCTTGCGGGGCAGCGCGACGATGCCGGAGACCGCGATCGGCTTGCCGTGGACATCTCTCGAACGGTAGAGCACGAGCTGGTTGAGCCGCGCCGACGCGATCGCCGCCTCGCCCGAGAGCGGGCGGGACCAGATCACCTCGCCGTGCTCGCCCTCGAGCAGCGACGGTGGCGGATGGTAGAATGTGTCGTCCTCGGGGACTGTCACGCTGGTCGTCATGGCTTCCTCTCCAGGGCAAGTGAATCGATGCCTCCGCGCACCGTCGCGGGGCCGGCTGTTTGTCGCGGGCGGGCCGTTTGTAGAATCGAGCGCCGGGCCTCGCCATGGGACCTTGGTCCTAGGGAGGCCGTCGCGGCGCGCAGGGGTCAGGGGATCTCCCTTCCGGCGCGGGCGCATCTGGGCCTTACCGTTAGAGCTGCGTCGGCGATGGCTGCTCCCCGCACGTGCTTGGGGCCGTGGTGAGCGACCTCGCCTCTGCCCGCGCCGCGGCGCGGTCGACATCCTTCCACGATGGGTCTACTCCCCCATGCAACCCGCGTCGCGCGCGCGTCGCGTGCCGCGCGCTGGCTCGGCGATGAACGGGGATGGCACCGGCGGCATCCATGAGACCATGCACATGAAACGACTCGACCTTGTCGCGGCATCTCTCGTCGCTCTCCTCGGTTGCTCCGACGCGGGGGGAGGGGGCTCCGGCGGAGCTGCTCCCGGGACGGCGACCGGCGCGGAGGGCGGCATCGGCGGAGGTGGCGGCCTTGGCGGTGCTGGCGGCACCGGCGGTGGTGGCGGCCTCGGCGGCACCGGCGGCGGTGGCGGCCTCGGCGGTGATGGCGGCCTCGGCGGTGATGGCGGCCTCGGCGGTGGTGGCGGCACCGGCGGCACCGGCGGCACCGGCGGCCTCGGCGGTGATGGCGGCGCCGGCGGTGATGGCGGCCTCGGAGGCGCCGGCGGCACCGGCGGCGGTGGCGGCCTCGGCGGTGATGGCGGCGCCGGCGGTGATGGCGGCCTCGGCGGCGCCGGCGGCCTCGGCGGCGGTGGCGGCGCCGGCGGCTCCGGCGCCGCCCTGGGCCCGTGCGGCACTGGCCGCCTGGCGCTCGGCTCTCCGAATGCCTTTCTCGATCTCGGTCACCACAAAAGCCTCTCCCGGCTCTTCCTCTCCGGAAACCGCGTCCTGGGCTGGGACTACGATCGCTGGATCCTCTGGGATACGGACGCCCGCGCCGCGATCGCCGACGGCCACGCGCCGGGCGGCACCTTCTTCGATGATCCGATGTCAGGAGCCCCGCCGCGCGAGCTGCCGGGGGGCGTGGAGCTCCGCGGAGACATCGTGCTGATCCAGACGGACCCTCAGCACGCCTTCGAGCTGCGCAGCGCCGCCGACGGGTCCCTGCTGGCCTCCGTCACCGCGGAGTACGACGAGGCGGGGCTCGCGACCGACGGGAGCTACGTCTGGACGCGCAGGGATTCTGGCAACATCATCACCCTCTGGAGCACCGCGGGGGTCGAGCGCTGGTCCGTGGCGGCGAGCTACCATGGCGCCGTCTACGCGGCGCCGGACGCGCTGCGCATCGCAGCGACCAATCTGGGCGTCACCGTGCTCCCCGCCGACGGCTCGCCTCCCACGGTCACCCCCGCCTTCTCGGGCACGTTCCACGCCTGGTTCCAAGATGGAGAGCGGTTTCTCACCACCACCGGCACCACGGTGCGCGTGTACTCGAAGGCCGCGACCCAGGAGAGCATCGTCAACCTGCCGTCGACCCGTAATCTCGGGGGGACGCGCGACTACTTCTGGATCTTCGAGGACGACAGATCGGGCTACCCGCTCACGATCTATCGCGTCGGGGGCGGCGCCGGCCCGGCCGCCGAGTACGCCTACGGGAGCGAGTACAAGCTCGTGCCGAACGAGCGCGCGCTCGGCATGATCCGCGGAGAATGGCCGGAGCTCGACGTCATCGATCTGGGCGGCGCCGAGGTGACCCGGAGCGAGCACGACATGCCGATGATCGACAACACCAGCATCCACATCGACCAGGACCTGCGCTGGGTGGCCTCGAGCGCGTCCGGCGTGATCTCGCTGAAGGGCATCCTCGCCGATCCGGAGGATCCGGGGCTGCTCGGCTGCGGCAGGGTCACCGCCCTCGGAGGCGCTCGATCGGGGCATGCGGCCGTCGCGACGGGTTCGGGGAAGATCTTCATCTACGACACGGCCGCGCTCGACGCCGGGCCCTGGGCGGCCATCCCGTTCCTCACCGAAAAGGTGATGCTCTCGGCGGACGGCAGCCTGCTCGCGGCGCGTGCCTATGGCGCCCGGTCGAGCGTCGTGGACTACTCTCTCCGGCTCTTCTCCCTGCCGGACGGCGAGGAGCGCGCCTCGCTGTCGCGCGACGTGTGGGTGAGGGACTTCTCGATGTCCCTCGACGGCGCCGTGCTCGGTCGCACCTACTACTCGAGCACCACCATGCACGAGCGCATCGTGAGCGACTGGTCGGGCGAATCGGTGGTTTTCCAGGACACCAGGCGTGCGCCGACGCCGTTCGTCTCCCCCGACGGCCGCCACTTCGTCGTGACCGATGATCTCGCCGAGGATGGCTGCGGGTTCACGCAGATCTACGAGGGCAGCGCGCTCGTCAACGCGGTGCCCGGCTGCGCGGTCGGCTGGATCGACGATACCCGCGTGCTCGTCCAGACCTACGTCCAGGATCGCAACACGGCTCGCTGGAACTACAAGGCATCGACGATCTACGACGAGCTGGGCAACGTCGTCGGCACGCCGTCGCTGCCGAGGCTCCCCGTCCGCATCGAGTACAGCACCGAGGACTACTACGGGATTCAGCCGGTCTCGGCGACGGTCTTCTACTCGCGCGGCGACGGCGTCTTCTACGACATCGAGACGGGGGCGGCGGTCGCGACCTTCGGGGGGGTGCGGAACGCCGTCGCCGGCGCCTTTCTCGTCCACGGGTGCGGCTACAACGTCTGCGCGACGCCCTACTGAGCGGGTCGCCACGGCGGCGCGTGGGGGGGCCGCGCGCAGCAGGCGGCGGCGCGGCGGACCTGGTAGGCGCCTGTTCCGGGAGCGCGACACGGCGTAGGCGAGCGGGGCCGCGACGGCGACTTCGGCGGCGCTCCCCGGCTTCCTACGGAGCCCTCGACGACGAGGGGCCATCGTCGGCTACGCCGTCTCAGCGCGGCGGGGGAGCAGGAGAGGGAGACGCGGGGGAGTCACCGAGGCAATACACGCGCACGCCGGGGACCCCGCCCACGATGACGTGACGCGCGTCGGGGGAGAAGCTCACGTTCCCCATGTTCGCCTCGGCGAAGGAGTACAGGCGACGAACAGGCTCATGCTTCTCGATGTCGAAGATCGTGATCGTGCCCGTGTGGCCGGGTGTGAGGCCCCAGTTCGCCGCCGCGCTCGCCAGGTAGCGGCCGTCGGGCGAGAGGGCGATCTCGCCGTCGTGGATGTCGATGTCGCCCGCGCCGCCGCGGCTCCGCTCGAGGAACTCCTCGATCAGCTCGCCGGTCTCGAGGTCCCAGAAGCGGATGCTGCCCTGCTCGTCGGCGGTGGCGATGCGTTGATTGTCGGGGAAGAAGGCGAGCGTCCGCACCGGGTGCTCGTGGCCGACGAGCTCGTGGAGCACCTCGCGCGTCGCCGCGTCGTGGATGCGGACGGCGATGCCCGTGTACGTCGTGGGAATGGTGGAGTCGTCGCTCGCGGCAAACCCAGCGACCGCGATGAGCCTTTGATCCGGAGACCAGACCCAGGCTGTTTGATTGCCCTCGAAGCCGGGGAAGGTGGCGACGCGCGCGCCGGTCGCGGCGTCGAATACCCGGAAGATCCCCCTCGTGTTGGCGTCATGGGTGCCGAGCATCAGCGTGCCGTCGGGGGACATCCTGAGGTCTCCCGACCACTCGGGGTCCGAGGACGAGGTCGTGGGCAGGTCTTCGTCCGTCTCATAGGTGACGGTCCGCGTCGGATCGCCCTTCTCGAGGTCGTAGTAGCGACCGACGCCGTCATGGTTGATGAGCAGCTCGCCGGAAGGGTGGAAGGCGACGAGGTGCTGGTTGCCAGGCGGCCTCGGAAAGACGCGCAAGCGGACGCCCGTCTCGTAGTCCCACACCTCGGCGGGCTGCCCCACGCCCGCGAACGCGACGTAGGGTCGTGTCCTGTCCAGGTCGTGGCTCCAGACGAAGCCGTTGGCGAACCGCTCGTAGATGACCTCGCCCGAGCCGGTGTCGTAGATGTGGAGGCTCTGCGCCGCGACCGCGAGGCGCGAGCCGTCGGGGGACACGGCGAGCTGGCGCGGCGAGAACCCGGCGGGATACTCCATCTCGACCGCGCCGCCCTCGAGGGCGAGCCGCTCGATGTGGCTCGGGTGGGCGACGTAGACGGCGCCGGTGTCAGGGCCCAGCGCGAGGGCCTGCACGACGTCGCGCGCCCGCACCTCCGCGCGCTCCGGGATACCCTCCTTGGCCTCGAAGACGATCACGTCGTCGTCCTCGGCCCAAGCGAAGCGCGTCCCGTCGGGGGAGAAGGCGCCCACGCGGTCGCCGAAGGTCGTCTCCCCGACGAGCGTCCCGTCCCTGGCGTCGCGGAGCTGGGTGCCGCGGTCCTTGCCGAGAGCGAAGAGGCTGCCGCGCGGCGACGCGATCAGGGGCGCGACAGGGCCTTCGCCGACGTCGACCGACCAGCGCTCCTCCCAGGAGGCGGGGTCGAGCGCCTTGACGGTGCCGTCGCCGAACCCGACCAGGATGACGCCGCCCTCCTCGGAGCGGGCGAACGCGGTGATGCCGGCGATCGTCGGGCTCTCGGCGAGGCGCTTGCCGGACGGGGCGTCCCAGATTCGCACGACCTCGTCCTCTCCGAAGCTCGCGGCCACGCGGCCGTCCGACGAGAGAGCGGCGCCGTAGACCGTGCCGCGGTGATCCGCCGCGGTGCGCTCGACGGCCCACGTCCGCGTGTCGATCGCGCTCGTACCGAGCGTATCGCCGACGAGCAGGCGCTCGCCGTCGCCCGAGAAGTCGACGGTCATGGCGGCCGACGGGAGGTCGCGGCAGGGGGTGAGATCGAAGCCGCCATCGGGGTCGATTCCGCCACCGAGGCTGTCGCCGCCGGAGCCGCTCTCGCCCGGGTCAGCGGGGGGCTCGCCGGACTCGCCGCAGGCCGCGAGGATCGAGAAGAGAAGGATTGAAGATGCACCGAGAAGCTGTCTCATGGTGAGAGGCAGTGTAGCGACGTCCTCGGTTTGCGGGAAGGCCAGCAGGGTATCGGGTGTGGCATGTCACGGTTCGAGGGCGTGACATGTCACGGTTCGAGGGCGTGACATGTCACGGTTCGAGGGCGTGGCATGTCACGGCTTCAGGCGACCGTGCCGGTACGAGCGGAGTCCTGTGACGCGCCGGGGACCACGCACCGCGATCTGGAGCCCGAGAACATCGTCAGTGGCGATCGGCGTCCAGCGCAGGTAGGCGGCGGCGCGGCGGACCTGGTAAGCACCTGTTCCGGGAGCGCGACGCGTCCGGGGAGCCCCCCTTTCGAGGCGGGCGCATCTGGGCGTGACCGTTCGAGCCGTCCCGGCGATGGCGGCTCCGCATGGTATGACCGGGGGAGGCTATACTCCCCCCATGCAACCCGCCGCGCACGCGCGTCGTCTCCGTCACGTTCGCGCGCCGTCCCCACTCCACTTCCCGGAAGAGGCGCTCGTGCCGGAGACCAAGCGCCACCTCGAGATCAGGACGCTGCTCTATCTCGTGCTCAAGGCCTTCTCGGATCGAGCAGCGATCGGATCCAGCCAGTTCGTCTACTGGTCCGCGTCCGACCCGAGCCGGTGCCTTGCGCCGGACGCGTTCGTCCGGCTCGGCACCCCGGACACGCCGTTCGGCTCCTGGAAGATGTGGGAGCGCGGGGCCCCCGAGCTCGCGGTCGAGATCGTGAGCGAGCACGACGCGGATCCGCAGATCTGGGCGGAGAAGCTCGGCAAGTACCACGAGCTCGGCGTGCTGGAGCTCGTCGCGTTCGACCCCGAGGCCGCGCCCGGGGAGCGGCTGCGGGTCTGGGATCGCATCGACGGCGATCTGGTCGAGCGGGTCGTCGAGGGGGAGCGCAGCCCGTGCACGGTGCTCGATCTGCACTGGGTCGTCGTCCCGGCCGCGGGCCAGCCGGCGGCGCTTCGGCTCGCCCGCACCCACGACGGTGCGGAGCTCGTCCTCACCCCCGAGGAGGCCGAGCGCCGGCGCGCGGAGGCCGAGCAGGCCGCCCGCGCGTCGGCGGAGCGGCGCATCGCCGAGCTCGAGGCCGAGCTGCGCCGGCGCGGCGGCTGACCGCGCGGACGCGGCGGCGGCCGTGCAGCCCTATGCCTGGCAGCAGAACGTCGACGGCTCGGCCGGCAGCATCTCGCCGACCGGCTCGCCGCCGCTCGGGGCGCAGCCGCCGGGGTCGACGGCCACGAGCTCGGCCGACTTGCTGCCGAGGGCGACCCCGGGCGGCGTGACGACGCAGAACGACGCCATCGAGCTGACGAGGCTGGATGCGACCTGGTCCGCGCACGCGCCGTCGCTGTAGACCGAGGCCATGATCGTGCACGACGCGCCCTCGGGCGCCCCGCAGCCGCACGCGGAGCAGCCGCGGGTGTCGTCGGCGCCGCCGTAGAAGACGTGGCGATCGAGGTAGGGCTCCTCGCACGTCACGTCGCCCTCGTGGAACACGCAGGTCAGGAAGCCGCCGGGCGGCGGGACCCCGGGCTGCTCCGGCGAGGGCATGCAGGTGCTCCGGTCGCCCGGGCACTCGGTGTAAGCGCCGGGCAGGCAGGCGAGCGCGCGCGTTCGCCAAGGATCGAGGCGGGCCGGCGGCGGCGGCTCGTCGACCCTGGGCGTGCACGCGCCGGTCACCAGCACGGCCGGCGCGTCGACCGAGAGCGCCTGCACGCACGGCTGCCCGCCGCAGTCCTGACCGGCGGGGATCGCGTTCACGGCGGTGCAGGCGCCGTTCCAGGCCTCGGGCGCCGCGAAGGAGGTCACGACGGCGCCGGAGGCCTCGCCGGCGCACGTCGTCGCCGTGTGAGCGGACCAGCGGAGCGGGAGCTGGCACGACGCCGTCGCCGCGTCCGGCGGGTCGCACCGGCAAGCCGCGCAGGCGAGCGGCTCCGGCGCCAGGTCGGCGAAGCCCTCGTAGCCGACGTTCGGCGCGGCGGCGGGGCAGCCCGGCGCCTGGTCCGGCGGGCCGAACCAGAGCAGCACCGGGCCGAACCAGCCGAGCGGCGCCGGCGGGATGCAATCGCCGGCGCAGGCCTGCTCCTCGCCGCCGCCGGCACCGCCGCCGCCGGCACCGCCGGCACCGCCACCCCCGGTGTCGCCTGCGTCTCCGGCATCTCCTGGGCCCGCCTCGGGCCAGGGGCAGCCCGGGTAGCCGTACTCGCTCGGCTGACAGGGACCGTAGATGGTCGGAGTTTCGCCGCAGCCCAGGAGCAAGAGGAGGCCCATCAACGAAGCGGAGCGGATGCGCATGTCGAGCAGCTTATGAGGTGTCTCTGCATCTCCACAATAGGCAGGTCCGCTCCAGTTATCAGCTGTGTTTGTCATTCCCGGGACCCTTTAAAGATTCTCTCCAGATGCTCGTGGCAGACTCATTTCTCAGGTCCCTTCAGTAGGTGGCCGTGACGCTCAACCCGAAGGCCGCGCCGAGCGGCGATGACGTCCAGCGGAGCGGCGCTGGCGTCGCCCTGTCGTGGGCTGCGCGCTTGAGCGCCGCCTCGTTCACGATCCAGGCTGACTCGGCGTAAACCTGCGCGGACCACCTGCGGGAGAGGGGCCACTCGGCACCGAGGCGCGCCCCGAAGCCGAAGAGGGCGTCGCTGCGCGGGCTCATGGTCCATGGGTCCCGAGGGGTGAATCGGACGGCGCCGAGGGTGGCGAGCCCGCATCCGAACAGCGGGCCGCCGCGGTAGCAAGCCAGCGTGGCCGCCGTGATAGCCGTGGTGCCCAGGGGTGTGCCTGCCACCACCCTGTCCAGGGAAACGAGCCCTCGCCCTTCCACGGCGATCGACCAGTCGGACCGGCGAACGCCGAAGGACAGCGTCATTCCGGTCGCAGCTCCCGGCGTGATCCCGAGGCTCAGGCTCGCTCCGAGCCCGGCTTCCAGGCGCAGCCGCTCCGGCGCAGCCGCCGGTGGCTCTGGCCGCGGCGGCGCCCCGCCCGGCTCGGTCGGCCGTGGCGGATCCGGCGCGACGCGCCGGGCTTGCGGTGACGGCGCCGAGGGCGTGGGCGGCGGCGAGGACGCGGGCGGCGGCGAGGACCCGGACGGCGGCGAGGACCCCGACGGCGGCGAGGACCCGGACGGCGGCGACAGCTCGGGCGACGGAGCCGCCTGCTCCGGCGCGCCGAGGAGCTGTGCCGCGATCGCGAGGGCCACGCCGGACAGCAGCTCCTCGCAGCCGCTCCGGGTGCTGAACCCGTAGGCCCACTGGGTTTTCCCCTCGCGGTCGCGCAGCGCCAGCGAGGCCGTGAGCTCGGGTCCCTCCCGCGCGATGTGGATCGTGAGCGCGCGCGGCGCGTCGTCCTCGAACGGGTCGGCCCCGAGCCTGCGCGCGACCTCCGCACCCAGGAACGTCTCGTCGGGGCAGCCCTCGGCGCCGGGCCCTCGCTGGACCTCGATCCGCACCGCAGGCGGCTCCGGCGCGGCGCGCGCCTCCGCGGCGCAGAGCAGGACCATGACGGCCAGGGCGGCGGCGCGTGCCGGGCGTCGCGCGCCCCGGAGCGCTCCGGCGGCGCAGCGGAGAGGCCGCCTGCCGAGCTCCGGTCGAGCCCTGGGCCTGCTCATCGCGACGGCTCCCTTTCAGGCGCGCCCTGCTCCGGTGGGGCGGCGAAGCGTGTCCGGACGAGCGTGCGGAGCCGCTCGCGGATGGACGTCAGCCGGCCGAGGGGAAAGCGCTCCTCGTGCGCGTCGAGCTGCCGGAGCGTCCCGGCGGGGTCGCCGGCGGAGAGGCGCTCCTGCGCTGCGTCCAGCAGCCGGCGTTCCTCCACGAACGCGTCCTCCCGCCCGCCGGCCGGCGGCAACGCCCGCGGAGCGGGACGGCAGGGCCGGTGCAGCGCCTCGGTTGCCGGAGCGACGGCCAGCGGCTCCGGCGCCGGCTGCGGCGCGGTCGCTGCGAGGGAGGCGCCGCGCGCGGGCAGCTCGCGCAGCGCCGCCCCGAAGCGGTGAGCCCAGCGCGGCGGCGGCGGCGTCAGGGCGAGCTGCGCGGCCGCCGTCGCGACCGCGCCCGCCGCCGCCCACCCGAGAGCTCGGGCGATCCGCACCGAGCTGCGTCGCAGGATCGAGGGCGCAGCCAGCGGCGGTGCTGGCGCACGGGGTGTGGATGCCGGCGGTCGCGACGCGGGCAGCGCGGGGGACGGCGGCGCCTGGGCTGGCGATGCCGGCGCCTCCGCGTCGTGCTCCTGCGCCAGGAAGCCCGACGCCAGAGGAAACGGGAGCCAGAAGGCGCGCAGCGCCTGGCGCTGCTCCGGGCGCAGCCGCTCCACGGCGGCGCGGTAGTCGTCGCGGGCGAGGCGAAGCCGGTTGCTGGCGGTGTTGTATTTGAGGCCGAGCTCGCGGGCGATGTCGACGAGCGGCACCTCGTAGGCCTCGTACATGACGAGGAGGACCCGCCGTTCGGGATCGAGCGTGTCGAGCACCTCGGTCGCGAGCTCCAGCCGCTCTCGGTTCGCGAGGTGCTCCTCGCCGCTCGGCGCGGGGTCGACCGCTTGGCGCTGCGACACCAGGTGCAAGCCGGCCGGCACCTCGCGGCGGCGGTGGGCGCGGTCCAGGTGATGGCTGACCTTGTTCAACGCGATCCCGATCACCCATCGGGCTTCAGGGCTGCGCCGCTGGCGCTGGCCCTGCATGCGTGGCGGGCCGGCGGCGGAGGGGGTCTCGCGATGCGTCGGGGTCCAGTCGGGGTGGAAACGGTCGAGGCTCTTGTACGCCGCGAGCAGGACCTCCTGCTGCAGGTCATCGACGTCGGCCTCGGCGACCCCCAGGAGTCGCAGCAACCGGGGGAGAACCTCCGTCGCGGCAGCGTGAATGGAGTTCCAGATGTCGTCGCGGGATCTGCTCATATCTAGAATTGCGGGGAGCTTTCCCGGTCCGTTTGTGGAAACGCACCGCCGGCGCAGGGGCCGGGGGCGCCCTTGGTCGCAGCTGGGCGATCGTCATGGACCGGTCGAGCGGCCCTCCGGGAACCGGAGGCGGCCCGGGCGGGCGAGCTGAGCTTGGCTCCGGCGTCGGACGCGGTCTGGGGAGGGGTTAGCCCACGGCCGGCGCGCCGTTGGGCGCGGCGCCGGGAGCCGGCGGGGTCGCCGTGCCGGACGGCACGCCGCCGGGGGCCAGCGGCGCGGCCGTGCCGGCCGGCGTGACGGGCGCTGGCGGGCCGGGCGGCGCCGCCGGCCCAGCCGGCGCCTCGTCCGGCGGCGCTGTCGCGGTGTCGGTGTCGGTCGACGGCGTCGCGCGGCCCGTGCGCCCCTTGTAGAGCGACGGGGCGATCACGTCGGCGTCCTCCTCGTCCCAGCGCAGGTAGGCGACGGCGCGGCGGACCTGGTCGTAGGCGTGGACGAGCAGCGAGAAGGCGCGCGCCCGCTTGTCCGCGGCCTCGGTCGGCCCGGGTCCCTTGCCGTGCTCCCTGATTCCGAGGGCCGCGAGCAGCTGCGGCCCGACCTCCCCGGCGCGCTTCACCTCCTCCTCGGTCGCCGCCGTCCTGCCGGCGATCTCGGACCAGCTCGCGCTGAAGAGCGCCGAGAGCGCCACGAGGTCGTTCGCCGTGTCGATGTGCCCTTGCCCCGCGCGGATGTCCGCGACCGCCTCTGCGTCGAGCAGGCCGCGTCGGGCGAGCGCCTCGGCGTCGCCGAGCAGGTTCTCGCGCAGCGGCGCCGCCTCGGCGAGCAGCGGCTTCACCGCGCTCTCGGCATCTCCGGTGGCGAGCCACAGGAGGTGCGCGTACCACGCGGCGAGCGCGTAGGTCTCGAGCCGGTCGAGCAGCGTGATATCGAATGTCGGCAGGTGCTCCGCGACGGCGGGGCGCAGCGCGCGGAGACCGGGCAGCACGCCGAGCACCTGGGAGACCACGCGGGGCACGTCGAGGTTCAGGGGGATGAGCCGGTCCGGGCGCAGGGCCTCGATCTCGGGAAGCGCCTTGTCGAAGGCCGCCGCCGCCTGGGGCGGGGCCGAGGGCTTCTTGGGAGCGGGCTTTTTCTTGACCGAAGAAGATTTCGCCATGAGGGGATCACCTCTCGCTTGTCTCCATCGCCGAGCCGTGGAGGACAGGAATGGACACGCCCTCTACCCCCCGCGATGGACGTTGTTATGAGCGCCCGGCGCGCGCCGGACGTTCCGGCCAGGCATAACGACGCGTCTCCATGCGTCAACGCGCCTGGCAAGATCCTGACGACAGGCCGCCCGAGCTCGTGAGCTTGCGCGTGGGCAGCGCGGCAGCCCTGCCAGGAGCGGTTCCGGTCCCGGAGGACGAGCTCAGCGAACCTGTTCAGACCGTGTCCGGTGGGTCCAGGGCAGCGCGGCAGCCTTTCCCGGACCGTGTCCGGTGGGTCGAGGGCAGCGCGGCAGCCCTGCTCGGACCGTTTTCGGTGGCGGGAAGGCAGCGCGGCAGCCTTTCCCGGACCGTTTCCGGTGGCGGGAAGGCAGCGCGGCAGCCCTGCGCAGACCGTGTCCGGTGGGTCGAGGGCAGCGCGGCAGCCTTTCCCGGACCGTTTCCGGTGGCGGGAAGGCAGCGCGGCAGCCCTGCGCAGACCGTGTCCGGTGGGTCGAGGGCAGCGCGGCGGTAGTGCTCAATTTTGAGCAATGGGCCCCGGTCCGCCTTGACGGTCGATCCGGTGCATGAGCCACACGTAGCGCCCGCTCGCTGTCTATATCCCACCTGTCCACCTTCGGTCGGCCAATGTGAGCAAGGTGCACCGCTGGGTCGATCGGCATCGCGATGCTAGCCGCATCTTCGGCTAGCGATGCGGCGCCCGTAGATGGCACGGGCTCCAGATTGCTCGCCGGGGCGCCGGACGATATCGTCCACTGCCGATGGACTTCCCGTACGAGATCCTCGGCGTCCCCGCCATCTTCGTTTTCGCGTTCATCTACGGGTGGGTGAAGCGGCGCGTCGAACTGCGGGCTGCCGAAGCGAGACGCCGCGCAGAGCAAGAGGCGGCGGCCGCCGAAGCGGCGCGTCACGCTGCGGAACAAGCTGCCAGGGAGCAGCAGCGGTGGAACCAGCTCTGTGGACGCTTTGGCCCTGACTTGGCCGCACGCATCCACCGTGGCGAGCTGTGGGTCGGCATGACCGCGGAAATGCTGACGCATTCGAAGGGTTCGCCGGAGGACATCGACGAGAAGGTCCTCAAGACCAAAACGAAGCACGTCTACAAGTACGGCCAGACGGGCATCAACCGGTACGCGCTCAGGGTCACACTCGACAACGGCGTTGTGACTGGGTGGGACGACAAGACGTAAGGCGCCCCGATACGCTCGCCTCACGCCCCGTCTGCCACCGTGACCGCCGCCACGCGAGTCTCGCCCAGTCGGCGATCACAACCCCGAGGAATCCGATGATGCGGTGCATCGAGAATGACGCAACTGCGCCCGGCGATGAGGGTGCGCGCCCGCCCGACTTCTACACGTATGTGTGGCTAGACCCCGATTGGGAGCGGCGCTACCTCGCCGCCTCCCCAGAGAAGCAGCGCTCCATGCGCGCGAGCGGCGTCAAAATCCAGTACCGGCACGCGCCGGCTACGACAGGTCGTCTGACGGCTCCTTCCCCTCGTAGACCGCTCCACACGCCTGGCACGTGAAGCGGCCGCCTGGCCTGATCTGATTGAACGGGACCGTCATCTGGTGCCCGCAATTCTCACAGATGATCTCTGCCGGCGGGATCTCGTCGAAGCCTTCGAGCTCGATCTTCATGGGTGCCTCCCTGTTGCGCGAGGCTACCACGGGCGCGGCGCCGCCCGCTGGCGCTAGCGACCAACGACGCGAAAGAGCCGTCAAACAGGCTGTAAACGCGCACGTTGGCTAGGACAACCCGTGTCCTATCTGCTCAGAAACGCCGGGGAACATAGGCGTTTCGTTGCTATCTTACAGGGTACTTAGCAAAGCGCCCTGCCCCCGGCTGGTCCCCGGAGACAGGGCTGCGGAACACCGGACGGTGGCCCGTCCAGCGCACGTCGCAAGGCGCAGCATGAGGCCATATCTGGGGAGAGGCAAGGCCCTGCATGGCACACGTGCTGCCGATGGCGAAGCGCGTCGAGGTCGTGGCGCATCTTGTCGAGGGAGCGGGCATCCGGCCCACGTCGAGGCTCACCAGCGTGAGCCAGCCGGCGATCCTGTCGCTGCTGCTCCGGGTCGGCGAAGGCTGCGAGCGGCTCCACAACCGGCTCGTGCGCGACGTCGACTGCCGCACGGTCCAGGTCGACGAGATCTGGAGCTACGTGCAGAAGAAGCAGGCGCGCGTCGTGCCGGGCGACTCGCCGGAGGTCGGCGAGGCGTACGTGTTCGTCGGCATGGCGAGCGCGTCGAAGCTCGTCATCGCCTACCGGGTCGGCAAGCGCGACGAGGCGAACACCAGCGCCTTCATCCGGGACCTCCGGGCTCGGCTGGTGACCGTCCCCCAGCTCTACAGCGACGGCTGGGTGTCCTACGTCGCGGCCGTGGGAGCATCGTTCCCGGGCTCGGTCGACTACGCCCAGGTCGTCAAGAACTACAGCCGGAAGGCTCGCCGGGACGACGATCACCGGTACGAGCCCCCGCGCGACCCGTTCATCACCCGCACGCCCGTCTTCGGCGTGCCCGACGTGAAGCGGGCGAGCACGAGCCACGTCGAGCGGCAGAACCTCACGATCCGCATGCACATCCGCCGGTTCACCCGGCTCTGCAACGGGTTCAGCAAGCGCCTGCCGCACCACAAGGCGGCCGTCGCGCTGCACATGGCGTTCTACAACTTCTGCCGCCCGCACGAGGCGCTGCGCGTCACTCCGGCGATGGAGGCCGGGCTGACCGACCACGTCTGGAGCATCGAGGAGCTCGTCGCGGTGGCGCTCGCCGAGACGCCCACGGAGCCGCCGACGCCGAAGGCGCTGAAGCTGCCCGAGCAGCCCGCCGGATCGCCTGCGGCGCCCGCAAGGGCCCTGCCGAACGGGCGTGGGTTCCTGCGGCTGGTCGGGAGCGCGCCGGCTGCGCCGGTGGCGCCTACGCCGCCTGCGGCGAGCAAGCCGGAGGCTCCGCCGTCAGAGCCGCCGCCGAAGCCGGGCTGCTGGGAGCAGATGAGCCTGTTCTAGCCATCGTTCGAGGCCGTTGAGGCGCACGACAGGATTCTGTACATTCGCCACAAACCCGTGGCGCAAGAACGCACAACCTTTCCAGGGCTCTCTCGCACGCCGTGGACAGCGACCGAGGTCACGCGAGTCGGTGCTCCAGCCGCTGTCGCCCTTGCTGGATCCATCGCTACCATGGCGATGAATTGGCCTGGTGAAACACCGCCAACGAACACATTTATCGGCGCCGCCGTCAGCGCCCTGGCGGTGTTTATCACTACCATAATCTGTCTAAACGGCGCCAGACACAAAGACAAAAAGCAGGCGGACCACGAAAGCCCAAAGGACCTAACTGCGTGTCTTCACGTGATGTACAGCGTACTCAAGAACGTAGGAAAGATTGGTGACAGCGAGGCGGAGCGACAGACTCTGCGGATAACTGTCTACAACGTTGTTGGAGACGAGTTGGTGCAGTGCGTTCACTACGTCGGAGGAGACGGCGGAGAACCGGGACGCAAGGTGTCTCTTCGCGCTGGAGTGATCGGGCGTGCCGCTATAACCGGAAGGCCAACCAAGGGTGAGTTGGTCAATACCGACGGAGACAAGTTCATCGAGGAGATGACGCACAAGTGGCATTTCAAGAGAGAGGAGGCTGAAACTCTCTCGATGACTAGGCGCGAATGGCTAGCGATTCCGATAAAGGGAGGCAAACGAGGCGGAGCAAGCAAGGTCATCGCGGTCGTGTACTTGGACTCAAGCAAGAGAAAGTTCTTCAACAAGAGAATCGAAACTATCGCAACCGCTGCTTGTTCAGGGTTGACATCCTACATCGAAAAGCGTAATAATGAACGATGAGGCGGAGGTGTGTGCCATGAACAAGAACAGAAAGCCTGGAAGCAGCAGGTCCCAGCACGGCTCAACCTCGAAAGAGATGATTGTTGGCGAGCGAGTGATCTCGGACCCCGGCTCAGTTATGCTGGTAACGGAACTTGTGCTCTCTCCCGAGGCAGAGCGGGAACTTACGACGAGTGCGACGGAACTCGGAAAGGTGTGCTGACGTCGCGACGCAGCGGCGCCGCGAGCGTCCGTCGATGACGCATACATTGGGGCCCGTCATGGGACGGGTGCTCATCGGCGCCACCTCTGGATCCGCATGGCCAGCATGGCGCGGGCGATACGGAGCCGGCTCGCCGCTGTGAACTGGCTGGGCTACCCGCCGTCCTCGGCCATCTGCGCCATGACGGCGATCTCGCGCAGGACCTCGCCCGGCGCGCGGCCCTCGATGCGGGCGATGGCCTCGACGGCGTCCTCCAGGCGATGGGCGCTGACCTGCGGTCCCTCCACGTAGCGGTCGTGGTAGCTCGGCCGGTTGTGCCCGTCCGGCCCGATGGGCGGGAACCACAGCACGGCGACGCGCCATGGCCGGACGGGTATGGAGACGTGGAACGCGCGGTAGCCGCGCGCGCTCAGGTAGCGCTCGACGTCGTCGGGCGAGACGCAGCGCGTGACCGGTCGGGCGGGGAGCGTGAGCGTCACGCGGCGCGTCGGGTCGCGGAACATCAGCGGGACGTAGCGGCTCATCGGCGCCTCCTCAGCCGCAGGGCCAGCGTCTCGCGGGCGATCCTGAGCCTTGACGCAGCCGTGCCCGGCTTCATGCCGCGCCGCCGGGCGTACGCAACGAGGCTCTCCGGCTCGTCCACAGAGAGCAGCGCCTCCCGCTGCCAGTCGGGCAGGTCGGCCAGCGCCGCCAACACCTCGCGCGCCTCGATCTGGGCGTGTAGGTCGATGCCAACGGGCTCGCGGAGCCTGCCGAGAGGCTGCGCGTGAAGCACCGCTCGCCGCACCCACGCGCTGTGCAGGTAGTGCCCCGTCTTGCGCCACGCGATGCCGTACAGCCACGCGCGGAGCGCCTTGCGGGCGTCCTGCGCGGGCGCCGGCCGGTACATGCCGCGCTTCACCGAGCGCCACGCGCCGAGCAGGATCTCTTGCTCCACGTCGGCACGGTCGCGCTGCGGCACGCCGCTGGAGATGAGCACGGCGACGATGACGCCGCGCTCTGCGAGGAGCGCCTCGATGCTCGGTCGCTTCCGGCAATGTCGCGCGGCAGGCGGGCTCTTCGCCCCCTTCCGCGGGCGCTTCATGCGCTCCTCCCGCACGTCGGGCAGCGGTCGGCCGCCGTGGGAGCCCCCAGGAGGCGATCCACGGGCACGCCGGCGGCGCGCGCCGCCTTCGCGGCGAGGCCATGCGTCGTGTTCGGGTGCGAGCCGTACACGAAGTTTGTGATGGTCGCTTGGGGACGGCCATGGCGGCAGCGAGGCATGCCCAGCTGCCGAAGAGCCCGCGCAGGTTGCGCAGGGCGGCGCGGAGGCGCATCGCCTCCACCTCGGTCAAGGACGTGGAACGGGGACCGCGGCGTGTAGGTACACGTCCGCCTTGCCCACCGTCGGGTGGGATCAGGTACAACTGCATCGTCGGACCTCGTTGTCGCGGGGTTCGGCCACGCAGCCCGGAGCGTTGGCGCGCTCGCGGGCTGCACTTCCTTGGGCCGACCCTACGCGGCGAGATCGTCAGTCGCCATGCCGATCAGGCAAAGTTGAGCACTGAGGCTCAAAGTTGAGCATTACCAGCGCGGCAGCCTTTCCCAGACCGTGTCCGGTGGGTCAAGGGCAGCGCGGCCGAGAGCTTCGCGCCGACTGAGCTTGGCTCCGGCACCGGAAACGGTCTGGTCGGGGTCGCTGCGCTTGCGCGCCGGCGCCGGGCGAAAGCTGACACCGTTTCTCCTCGTGGCCGTGCGCTCCACGCGTCATGTCGCTCGTCCGGCGCGTGGATCGGCTGGGAGGGCCCGGCGCCCTCGCTATCGCGCGTCCGCGCCGGCCGCCATGGGACCAAGGTCCCATAGAAGCGGCCCGGCGCTCGCGGCTACGTACGACGCGCCTCGGCGATGCGCGGACAGCGCGCCTCGCCGGTCGCCGCCCTGCGTTCGGGGCGAGGGCGGGGCCCACCAGACGACGCTTCACCAACAACCCTGATCGACGGATCGCGGAGCGGGGCAGACATGACGGCAACGAGCAACGCGCAGCGCTTTCTCCGGGTTCCTCTCCGGCTACAGGCCATGTGCCTGGACGACGGCGACGACGACGCCGCCAAGGACCGAAGGCGTGTGGTCCGGGCCATGGCGGACTACCGCCGGCTGCCGTTCAGGGCCGGAGGGGTCGACTACGACGACAACCCCAACCTGAGCGAGCACATCCTCGCGCCGCCGTTCTCGCGGGATCTGCCGCTCCTGCCCGGCATCCACCTGCACTGGCTCCTGCCGGACGCCCTGGCCCGGGGGGAACACGAGGCGCAGGGGACGCGGTTCCCGCACGTGCCGAACCGGTGGCTGATCCTGCGCAGCGGCGGGGGGCAGCCGGAGCGGCAATGGGTGGTGGAGAGCGATTACCTCTACCCGGAGGGCTGGGGCGACGAGATCGAGAGCGAGGGGGAGGCGCCGGTCAACGTGATGGCCGTGCCCGATCCGGCGCCGGGAGAGGGGTATCGCTATCGCTTCCTCGGGCGCGCCCTGCCGCTCGCGGAGTGGCGCACCGAGCACGCGAAACCGGAGAACGACTACCTCGCGGCGCTCACGGCCGTCGGGCCCGAGACGGAGGTCGCGGTCCTCGATCCGGTGCGGGCGACGTTCGCGTCGTTCTACCCGAACTGCCGCACCGTGTTCGGGTTCCGGGACGAGGACTTCCCGACGCGCACGCCGCCAGCGGGGCTGCGTTACGACGTCATCGGCTGGTACGGCGACCCGCCGCGCGACTGCCTGGCCCCGCTGCTCGCCGCGGCCGACACGCCGGCGAAGCTGAAGGCGCTGCTCGAGGAGAAGCTCGAGTGGACGCTCGCGGCGGCCGAGCCGGGCGAGGCGCTGCCGCAGGCGACGCTCTTCCACGCGCGGCTCACGTTCGCGCCGGGCGCGCGGGCCGCGCGGGATGTCGTCCGCGACCTGCCCCCGCCCGCGCTCGCCGTGGGGCAGACCGAGACGGAGGCGCTGGCCGCCTACCTGGCCTACCTGCACGCGCCCGAGAGCAACGAGGAGTCCCTCGCGAAGCGCCGCCTCATCGAGGACCAGCTCGAGGCGCTGCAGCTCGCGGACCGGCTGGAGGGGCACCGGCTCGACCTCGACGCGATCCTCTACGAGGCGCGCCACGAGCGGGGGTTCGCCTCGCACGCGGCCGGCGTCCGGTGGGCGGTCCAGCCGGAGACCGAGGGCGCGGGGGACCTGTTCGCGCGGCTGCGCCGGGCGCCGGCGCGCGCGGCGCGGGCGCAGCCGCCCGAATGGGCGGGCCTGCTCGAGGCGCTGAACACGCTCCAGGACGAGCACCAGCGCGCGCTCGACGAGCTCGAGCACCTGCGCCAGCGGATGTACGTCCGCTGGCACGCCCTCGTGAACGCGAGGGAGGTCGTGGGCGTCAACTTCTTCGAGGGCTACGTCGTGCCCGTGCGGCGCCGGCGCACCTCCCTGGGGCAGCTGGCGCTCGAGCAGGACGAGGCGACCGGCGGCTTCCGCGCCCGCGTCGAGCCCGTGGTCCACCGGATCGTCTCCCGCCTGAGCAGCTACTACGCCGACTACGTGGCGAGCCTCAACGCGGGCGCCCCCTTCGATCTGGACGAGTCGGGCGACGATTACTGGGTCTGGCCCGTCGAGTTCCCCAACTGCATCGACGAAGCGTTCAAGCTGTCCGCCGATCACACGGTCGTGGTGCTGCAGCGGGACGAGGCGTGGGAGATCCACGACCGCGGCGTCGTCTATCCCGTGCGCGCGGACGCCGAGGGGCTCCTGCTGGAGATCCCGCCGCCTTCGTCGTCGATCGCGAGGCGGCTCGCGGCGGCGCTCGAGGCGCTGCAATCGGCCGTGCTGGCGTACAACGCGACCGAGGCGGGGGCGGCCGCGCCGTTCGCCGTGCGCACGCTGCCGGCGGCGCCTTATTACGAGCCGGCCGATCCGGTCCTGCTCATCACGGGCGAGGCGGCGGCGGGCGCGATCTGGAAGGGCGGCGCAGACGACGATCTGCTCCCGTGCGACCGCGTGGACGCGGCGCTCGACCTGGCGGCGCTGCCGGACGCCACCGTCGCCGCCTTGCAGGCCTACCTCGCAGGGCTCGGCGAGGACGAGGGGAACGTCTGGGCGGAGCCGCCGTGGAACCCGTTCCTGATGCACTGGTCCTTCCACGTCGCCTCCTGCGGCCGCGACGAGAACGGCGACTACGACCCCGAGCTCGTGCGCGCGCACTACAAGCTCGACACGCAGGCGGTGGATCACGCCCTCCTGCCGGGGCAGGAGGACAGCTTCTCGTCGATGGTCAGCAGCTACACGGGCGTCAGCCTGCTGACGCCGTCGGCGGGCCTGGAGGTGCGCGAGCGCCTCGTCCACTACCTCGATCACGGCGTCTTGCAGGTCTACTACGAGGAGCACGACGTCCCCGACGACGAGCGAGGCAAGGGCTACCTCGAGCAGCACTTCGCCGAGATCAAGGCCTGGTACCTCGGGCAGACGACGCCGGCGCCGGGGATCGAGGACCCCGTGTTCACCGCGCTGTGGGCCTACGAGGAGCTGGAGCGGGCGCCGTGCCTGGCCCAGTCGCTCGGCAACTTCAACAAGGTGCTGCTCCTCCGCGAGCCGACGATGCAGCTCGGGATCGCCTTGCCCACGGCCCGCGACGACTCGGAGGATCTCTTCTACACGGACACGGCGCGCGACGCGATGGGCCGCAGCATCCAGCGCCGGCCGCTCGCGTTCGATCGCTTCAACCCGCTGCGCGCCGGGGCGATGTCGATCACCGGCCTCACGCTGGTGGACACGTTCGGGCAGGCGAAGGACGTGGTCGACCTCGAGTCGTCCGGCGACGCGAAGGTCATCACCACGACCGACCAGACGCCGTCCGAGGGGCTCCTCTACCACGTCCTGCTCACGCCCCGGCTCTCGCAGCCGGCGCGCCTGCGCTTCGAGTGGCTGCCGGCGGAGCCGCTGGAGGGCGCGCGCCAGCGCACGAGCGAGCACCCGGACACCAACCCGGTGTGTGGGTTCCTGCTGGTGAACACCCTCGACGGCGCGCTCGCGGTCTACGACAAGGAGGGCCGCGCGCTCGGCGCGCTCGACCGCGGCAACACGTGGCGCACCGCGCCGGAGAGCGGCGGCCGGGTGCGGATGGACGCGCGCGGCGACTTCCAGCTCCCGAACGCTCACCTCGATCGGGTCGTCAAGCACGTGCGCGCTCAGGGCCCGGACTTCCTGCGCCTCTTCCTCTCGGCGCAGCGGACGGCGCTCGACACCATCGATCCCGAGGCGAACGCCGCGAACCCGGGCCGGGCGCTGCTCGTGGCGCGGCCCGTGGCGGTGGTGCGAGCCGCGTTCGCGCTGGAGCTCCAGGGGCCGCCGGCCTTCGATCCGAGCGCGGTGGCCGACGTGACGGGCGAGGGCACGACCACGACCCGCGGGCTGGAGCAGGTGAAGATCCCCGTGCGGCTCGGCGAGTTCGCGCAGCTCGACGACGGCCTCGTGGGCTACTTCCTGGAGCAGGACGACGGGTCGTACGCGGAGGGGGTGTTCTACTCGCCGCAGCTCCGCGCGATCGGGCACGACAAGATCCATACCTACGCTGACGGATCGCTGCACATCGAGCGCACGCCCGACGGGCCGGAGCAGCGCGTGACGATGCTGCTCGACCCGGGGGGCCAGGTGCACGCGACCACGGGCGTGCTGCCGAGCTCGCAGCTCCGCCTGGCGCCGGCGCACTACCGCGAGGCGCTCGACGCGATGGAGGTCAGCTTCCTGACGGCGCCGCTGCTCACGGACCAGGGGGCGCTCCGGCTGGAGGTGCCGCGGCAGCCGGGGCACGTGTGGTCGTGGGTGACGCAGGAGGCCGGCGGCGACTGGGCCGAGACGAGCGCGCTCGCGCCGCCGAACGCCCGCGCCGCGTTCGCCGCGCCGCAGGAGCTCCGCGAGGGCTGGCTGATGCTGCGGCGCACCGAGGGATCGGGCGGCTAGGGCGATCTCGACGTCATCATCGAGCATCGACCCCACCTGGCGAACCCGAAGAGGGGCTCTGGCGGGTGCGGTTCGTGGCGAGCGAGCGAGGGGCCGCGCGGCCTTTGGTGGAGAGGGAAGACATCATGACGGAAGAGACCAATAAGAAGATGCCGTTCGGGTTCGAGGTCAGCTACGAGCTGTTCAACGCGCGCGGCGAGCGGCTACGGAACACGCTGCTCCTCGAGAACCCGGGCGCCGGCCACACGCTCCGGCTCGACATCGCCAACCTCCTGACCGACGAGGCGATCGTCCTGTGCCAGCGGCCATCCGCGGGCGAGGTGCTGGGCGCGCACCACTTCCGGCTGCGCTTCGCGGCGGGCGCGCTGGCCGCGCGGGAGACGCGCGTGGTGGGGGCGGACTGGGACATCCGGCGCGTCGACCGCGAGGACGGCTCGACGGACGTGTACGTGGCCTGGCGCAGCCCGGACGTCCGGATCGCGCCGGGAGACCGGCTGATGCTGCTGGTCCAGGGCGTGTACGCGAGCCCCGAGGCCGCCGCCGAGGTGGTCGTGGACCTCTCCTGGCCGGCGCTCGCCGTGCCGGAGGGCCCCGATGATCCCAACGTCTTCCACCTCGTCCCGCCCGAGGGCAGCGCGGGCTCGGACTGCGCCCTGGCCCAGCAACTCGCCCTCGGCGTGCGCGACCGGAGGGGGAGGCCGGACATCCCGCTTCGGGCGTGCTTCGAAGGGTCCAATCAGGTGATCAACTACCCCACGACCCCGAACACCACGCTGACCCTTCGTCTCGTCAACAGCGCTTCGCCGCAAAGCCAGGAGATCCTCCGCTTCCACCACGACCCCGATCCCGCGAAGAGCTCCCGCCTGGTCGTGGCGCTGCCCGTGGGGACCGCCGAGGCGCAGCCATGGGCGCTTGGTTCCGAGTCTTTGCTAGAACGTACGAAGATCACGCTCGCCGACTGGACGGTCTCCGGGCCCACGCTGAACGCTGACGGCGACCTGCTCGAGTGGGAGCTCACCCCCACGAAGGACGTGACGATCGCGCCGCGGGAGTCCCTCACGCTGACGCTGAGCGACATGGCGACGACGCACCCGAGCGGGACGGCGTACCTCGATCTCCGCTACAGCGCCATTCCCGGCTACTCGGACGGGGAGATCCTCTGCCCGATCGAGAAGTCGCCGCTCCGCTTCGGTCGGAGCGGCACCCACGACAACGTCGGGATCGCACATGCCGAGCCGTCCGCTGTGCTCCACCTGCACAGGGGTGACATGCTGATCGATACCGGTGAGATCCAGCATGCCCAGCCGTTGAAGTTCCGGTCCTTTCACAAGACCCTCGACGACAACCCCGTCGCGCAGTTCTTCAACAAAGAGGATGAGCTCCTGATGTCGCTGTCTTTCCTCGGAAGGTTGCGCTTGGGCTCGGTATGGGCGGAGTTCCAGAGCGCGCACTCGCTCACGTTCCGCTCCGGCCTGGCGGACGGCCAGGCCGTGGCCCGCTTCCTCAAGCAGAACGAAGCGGTTCCCCTGATGGAGCTGCTCGGCGACGGGACGTTGCGCCTCCTGCGCGGCCGGTTCAAGGACGCTTCCGGCTTCGTGGTCCCGGTGGGCACCGTCGTCGCCTACGCCGGCACCGCGCCTCCCGCCCCCGAGGGATGGCTGATGTGCGACGGGGCCGAGCATGACAGCAAGGACCACCAGGAGCTGTCTGACCTCCTCGGCACCACCTATGGCGACGCCGCGGAGGGCAAGTTCCGTGTCCCCGACCTGAGCGCGAGCGCCCAGACGCCGACGAACCAGATCCTCCACCACATCATCAAGACCTGACCCCGGCCGGCAACCCAAGGAAGAGGGAACGACGATGACGTCACAGACTGAAAAGAAGATGCCGTTCGGGTTCAAGGTCAGCTACGAGCTGTTCAACGCCCGCGGCGAGCGCCTGGAGAACGTGCTGCTCATCGAGAAGCTCGGCTCCGGCCAGGCGCTCCAGCTCGATATCCTCAACATCCTGACCGACGAGACGATCCTCCTGCGCCAGCGGCCGTCCGCGGGCGAGGGGGCGGGCGCGCACCATTTCCGGCTGTGTTTCCCGGCGGGCGCGCTGGCCTCGCGGGAGACGCGCGTGGTGGGGGCGGACTGGGACGTCCTGCGCATCGACCGCAAGGACGGCACGACGGACCTGTACCTGGCCTGGTGCAGCCCTGACGTCACGATCGCGCGGGGAGACGGGCTGGTGGTGCTGCTCCAGGGCGTGTCCGCGACGCCCGACGCCGGCGCCGAGGTGGTCCTGGACCTCTCCTGGCCGAAGATCTCCGTCGTGGAGCGCTTCGACGCTGCCAATGTGTTCCCCCTCAACCTGCGCGGTCCCGGGCAGGGCGGGGACTACCTCCTGGAAGACACGCTGCGCCTCGGGGTGCGCGACCGGCGGGGGAGGCCGGATATCCCGCTGCGGGTACGCTTCGACGGGCCGAGCCGGGTCCTCAACGTGGACAACCAGACGAACACGTTGACCCTGCGCCTCGTGAACAGCGCCTCGCCGAGGAGCCAGCAGAAGCTCCGCTTCGTCTACGACGCCAACCAGCCGGAGCGGACATCCCGCCTCGTGGTGGCGCTGCCCGTGGGGACCCCGGCGGCGCAGCCGTGGGCGCTCGGCACCAAGGACCAGGTGAACGGGGTTTCGGTCGCGCTCGCCGGCTGGACGGCCTCGGGTCCCACGGAGAGCGCCGACGGCGATCTGCTGGAGTGGGTGCTCACCCCCGGGAGCGCCGTGGAGCTCGCGCCGCAGGAGTCGCTCACGCTGACGCTGAGCAACCTCGCGACGCTGCACCCGAGCGGGACGGCGGACCTCGAGCTCCGCTACAGCGCCGTGCCCGGCTACTGGGACGGGGAGATCCTCTGCCCGATCGAGAAGGCGCCGCTCGTCTTCGGCCGGGGTGACGAGCGCGACCGCATCGGGGTCGGGGGGAACGCGCCGGACGCCAGGCTCTACGTGCGCAACGGAGACCTGCTGCTCGACAGCGGCCAGCTCCAGAACACGGGTCCGCTCAGGTTCCGGTCCGATACGGATAAGAATGGCGAAGACCAGGTCGCGCAGTTCTTCAAGCAGGAGGCGGAGGAGCCTCTGATGGAGCTGCTCAGCAATGGCAAGCTGCGCCTCGGCGTCGGCACGACGGCGCCCGGCAAGCTGACCCTCCACGGCACCAGCGGCGTCAGCAACGAGCCGGTCTTGTGGGCCGACGCCCGCACCGGATCCCAGGCCAGGGTCGAGCTCCCCGGGGACGTCCAGCTGCGCGAGCGCGCCACGAGCAACCTGGCCTATCTCCAGGCATGCGACGAGGGCTCGACGCGCGACATCGGGCTCGTCCTGCGCACCCAGAAAGGGAGCCAGCGCGTCGATGCGCTGCGCCTCACCCCCGAGGGGAGGGCCAAGGACAAGACCGGCTTCCTGGTCCCGGTGGGCACCATCGTCGCCTACGCTGGTGCCGCGGCGCCTGAAGGTTGGCTGCTTTGCAGAGGGGAGGAGAAAAAGAAGAGCGACTACCCGGAACTGTACGCAGCCATCGGCGACACGTACAAGGGATCTTCTCCCCCCCCGAGCGATAGCTTTCGACTCCCCTCCCTGGCAGCCCGGGTGCCGATCGGTGTTCATGGTGAATATTCTCTGGGAATGATGGGGGGAGAGTTCACGCATGTCCTGACCACGGAAGAGATGCCGGCTCACAGCCATACGGCGACTGATTCCGGGCATACCCATCAAATCAATACCGTTTCCGGCGAGGACAACGACGGCAGCGGTTTCTTTCCGAATGCCGATACGGGGCATGGCCAACAACAAACCACACACTCCGGCAGAGCAAACATCTCCATCGCTTCCGCCGGCGGAGGGCAGCCCCACAACAACATGCAGCCGTACACGGTTGTCAACTACATCATCAAATACTGACCCTCAGCCAGCGGACCCAGGAGGCATGCCATGGCCCTTGACATCGTGATCGGCGAAGACGAACTCGCCAGCATCCGGACGCTGCGCGAGGCGCTGCACGTCCAGTTCCAGGTGGACTTCTTCCCCGGCTTCCTGGGCACCCTCGACGAGCAGCTCCCGCTCCAGAGCGCGGAGTTCTACGCCAACCAGCAGAAGAACCAGTACGAGATCGCCTTCGCGGTCGGCATCAAGGTCTCCGAGGACAACGAGGGCGAGGCCCAGCACCTGATCCTCGGGATGAACATCGTGATCAAGCCGGACCCCATCGGAGGGAAGCGCCCCGCCGAGTACGGGGGCAAGATCGATGTCCCGGTCTCCGACGATGTCCGGCTCGTGTTCGAGGGGCAGTTCACCAGCAAGATGGGCGACATGTACGTCGCCCAGCTCAACGTCACCGGCGAGCCGGCCATCCCCCTGCACGCCCTGTTCGGCGGCGTCGCGCCGGGCCTCGCCGCGCTGATCCCGGAGGAGCTCGAGATCCCCCTCGGGGGCAACGTCGTCGCGGTCGTCACGGGGCGCGTCGGCAGCGGCCTGGGGAGCAGGATCCTCGTGGGCGTGGGCTTCCACGCCGGCGTGAACCTCGGGCAGCTGCCGCTCGTGGGCCTGTACTTCGAGGACGGGAAGGCGCAGGCCGACTTCACGCTCGAGCTGCTCGCGACGACGCACGACTGGACGCACAAGGAGCTCAAGGCGCTGAACGGGGTGCTGGAGGACCTGGAGTCTCCGTTCCTCATCCGGCCGTCGAGCTCCAGCGCGCAGGACCTCACGCGCGGGGCGCACCTCGTCGGGTACGCCGCGTTCGGGGACATCCGGCAGACGTGGTACACGCCGCTCCGGCCGCGCTCCGGCTCGTGGAACCCGTTCCTCGCGGCGGCGGGGCGGTCGGCCGGGCGCGCGCCGCGGAGCGCGCCGGACGACGCCCTCGTCACCGTCGGCCAGAACGGCGCCTGGATCGACGTGCAGCGCGCCGTCGGCCCGGTGCACTTCGCGCGGCTCGGCCTGACGTACAGCGACGGGGCCGCGGAGCTCGTCCCGGAGGTCGTCCTCTCGGTGGGCCCCCTCCGCCTGCTGCTGAACGGGGTCTCGGTGCGCCTCCCGCTGCCCGGGGGCGACCCGGAGCTCCGTCTCGACGGCTTCGGCCTCGCCTACGAGAACGACGCGCTGCGGGTCGGCGGCGCGTTCCTGCGCAGCGAGCGCGACGGGTACGAAGAGTACGCCGGCATGGCCGCGCTGGAGCTCCGCCTCAAGGCGAGCGGCGGCAAGCCGCCCGCGTCCATCGGCCTCGCGGCGATCGGGGCCTACGCCTACGTCGAGGAGCGGCCGTCGCTGTTCCTGTACGCGACCCTCAAGTACCCGCTCGGCGGTCCGCCGTTCTTCTTCGTGACCGGCCTCTCGGCCGGCTTCGGCTACGGGCGCTCGCTCGAGGACCCCCGCCTGGAGGACGTCGCGCGCTTCCCGCTGGTGGCCCAGGCGATGGACGGCTCCGGCGACGACGACACGGACGACCCCGGCGTGGTCGCCGCGGGCCAGCTCCGCGAGCTCTCCCGGTACATCAAGATCGCGCCGGACGCGGGCTTCCTGGCGATCGGGGTCAAGTTCACCTCGTTCAAGATGCTCGAGGGGTTCGCGCTGCTGACGGCGGAGCTCGGCGACCGCTTCGAGCTCGGCCTGCTCGGCCTCACGCGGCTGGAGGTGCCGTTCGGCGTCCCGGAGCCCCTCGTCGTGATGGAGACGGCGCTGCAGGCGCGCTTCGCCCCGTTCGAGGGGACCCTCCTCGTGCAGGGGCAGCTCACGGACGCGTCGTACCTGCTGTCGCCGTCGTGCCGGCTGACGGGCGGGTTCGCCTTCGCCACCTGGTTCGCGGGCGAGAGGGCCGGCGACTTCGTGTTCACGATCGGCGGCTACCACCCGTCGTTCAAGGTCCCGAAGCACTACCCCACGGTGCCGCGCGTCGGCTTCGACCTGAGGCTCGGGAGCACGCTGTCGCTCCGGGGCGAGGCCTACATGGCGCTGTGCGCCCACGCGGTGATGGCGGGCGGCAGCTTCGCGGCCGATTTCGAGGCCGGCCCCGCCTGGGCGTCCTTCCGCATGGGCGCCGACTTCCTCATCTGCTGGAAGCCGTACTGCTACGACGTGCACCTGCGCCAGCACTTCAAGTTCGGGCTGGGACCCCTCTCGGCCAGCCTGGGCGCCGAGCTGCACGTGTGGGGCCCGGACCTCGGCGGCTACGCCAAGCTCAAGGTCTTCCTGTTCTCGGTGACCGTCAGGTTCGGCAACCGGGACGCGTTCGGGCCGGTGCCCATCGAATGGCCCGAGTTCCGCGCGTCGCTCCTGCCCGCGGACGAGGAGGTCTGCAGCATCGCGGTGGCCGAGGGCCTGATGCGGCAGGTCAAGACGGTCACGGGCGATGCGCTGTGGGTGGTCAACCCGAAGGACGTCGCGCTCACGATCGACTCGGTGATCCCGATCAAGGAGGCCTACCACCCGGGGGTGAGCTCGCCGGCGAGGGGCAACGCCGCGTTCGGCGTGGCGCCCATGGGCGTGACGGCGGGCAACCTCCGGAGCGAGCTCCACGTCTCCATCTGGCGCGACGGGGTGGGCGTGGAGCGCGACAAGTTCACGCTCACCGCCCTGCAGCGGAGGGCGCCCGCCGCGGTGTGGGGGGAGCCGCGGATGAACGGCGACCGGCTGCGCTTCCCCGACGTCAACGGGACCCCGTTCGTGGAGGGCGCGCTGAGCGGCCTGCGCATCGAGCCCGCGCAGCCGCCGAAGGGCGGGGACACCGACGACGTGGCCGTGAGGCTCCTGCTGTTCGAGCCGGGCGACGCCCTCGGCGCCCACGCCTTCGCGGCGCTGCCCGCGTTCCGCGCGGCCGCGGGGGACGACGCCGCGCGCCGCGCGGCGATCCAGGGCTCGATCGCGGGTCACGCAGGCAGGGACGTGCTGCTCGCCGCGCTGGGCTTCGACCCGGCCGCGGACGTGGCGCTGGACGCGGGCGTCGCGGACACCTTCGTGTTCGCCCCGCAGGTGAAGGACACGAGCGCCGCCGCGTAGGCGGCGCCCACCACGGATGCACGAGGGAGAGCCATGCCGTCTGTCAATTTGCGCGCGTTGCGAGGGTCGGGGCTGCGCGTCCGCGGGTCGCTCCGGACGCCGAGCGAGGACGGGACGATCGAGTTCCTGGAGTTCCACCAGCCGGCGCTGGAGAGCGGGACGTACAAGGTCGAGATCCAGCAGATCCTCGAGGCCGCCGGGAAGATCCCGAGCCACGACTTCCCGAAGCGGCGGCTCATCTTCGCGGTCCTCGGGGAGCGCTTCGGCCCGCTCGGGCCGGAGGACATCGTGGCGATGTTCCCTCCGCCCGGCAGCGTGGGGGAGCACGCGAACGTGCTCCCGCACATCACGCTGAGCCGCAGCACGCTCCCCTGGGAGCGCCTGCCGGGCCTCGTGGACGAGAACCGCTCCTGGATGGCGCTGCTCCTGTTCCGCGCGTCGGACTTCGTCGACGAGGGCGTGGAGAAGCCGCGGGTGCAGACCCTCACGCTGGGCGAGCTCATCGAGACATCCGCGACGACGGCGCGTTTCCCCAAGGGGGTGGCGCTGGAGGAGGGGCAGCAGGCGTCGGACGAGGTCACGGTGATCGACGTGCAGTGGAAGACGCTGCAGCACCTCCTGCCGACCGCGGCGGAGCTCGCGCTGCTCGCGCACGCCCACCAGCGCAAGGACGGCAACGAGGTGCCCGAGGGGGACCTCGACGCGACGGTCGTCTGCAATCGCCTGCCCGAGCCGAACGGCACGAGCACCGTGCACCTCGTCTCGCTGGAGAAGTGCTACCCGAACGGGGTCTTCCATGCTCAGGGCGCCGGGCCCGACGAGTGGATCCGGCTGGTGAGCCTCGCGAGCTGGACGTTCGACAGCGTGGACCCGGAGCAGAGCTTCAGCGAGCTGCTCAAGGGGCTCGACCGGGCGCCGGCCGAGCTGCGGGCGCCTTTGCCGGAGGCGCTGCCGCCGGCGAGCCCGGCGGCGCCGTACCTCGAGCAGGGCTACTTGCCGCTGCCGCACCGGATGCGCCGGGGGAGCAAGAGCGTGTCGTTCTACCGCGGGCCGTTCGCGCCCGGGATCGGCGCGGAGGAGGTCAAACTGCCGGCGGAGTGCGCGGACGAGCTCGTGCGCTACGACCCGGACACGGGCATGTTCGACGTCTCGTACGCGGCCGCGTGGGAGCTCGGGCGGCTGCGGACGCTGGCGAACACGCGCGTGGCGCTGGAGCTGCTGCGCTGGACGCGCGAGAGCGCGCAGCAGCGGCACGCGATGCGGCAGCGGGCGGCGCGGCGGCTGCCGCTGCGGCAAACGCGGTCGGAGCCGGTGGAGATGCCGGAGGCCGTGGCCGAGTGGCTCGCCGACCTGGAGCACCTGGTGGGGCTCCCGTTCAGCTACCTGGTGCCGGACGAGCGCCTGCTGCCCGTCGAGGGGCTGCGGTTCTTCTGCGTGGACCCGGCCTGGGTGGAGTGCCTGCTCGACGGGGCGCGCAGCGTGGGCCGCGTGACGAACGCGGATCTCGAGCACGCGCGCACGGTGCGGGCGAGCCGCTCGGAGGGGCCGCAGCGGGTGAGCGGGTTCCTGATGCGGTCGAGCGTGGTCTCGGGCTGGCCGGCCCTGGTCGTGGAGGGCTACCCGGAGCGGCTGCCGGACCCGAGCGTCATCCCGCCGGCGACCGACGCGCTGACGCCGCTGCGGTTCGACCGGCTCGCCTCGGACGCGCTCCTCGTGCTCTTCGCGGGGGAGGTGAAGACGCTGGACGTGTTCCAGGCGCCGGAGGCGATGCACTACGGGCTCGACGCGCAGGAGGCCGGAGGGCAGGAGTTCACGAAGAACCTGCGGGACCCGTCGGGGGTCAGCCAGCCGGAGGCCGTCGTGGTCCCGTGGCGCCACGCGGACAGGCAGGTGGTCGACATCGCGGGGCTGGCGGAGCGGATGAAGGCGGCGCTCGCGCCGGTGCGGGCGGAGCTGCCCTTCACGGCGGCGCAGTTCGCGCTGCAGATGATCGAGGGGACGGAGCGGGTGCGATTCGTGGCCAGCAGCTGAGGCGCGGGTCGCGGTGGGGACGGGGCTCCCGGCCGTGAACGTGGGCGGCGAGGTCGTGGTCGACAGCAAGGTCGAGTCTCGCTGGATGCGCGCCCCTCGGCGGCCCGTGTGAAGTCGCCGCAGCCCGCGAACCGATCGAGCCTGTCCGCTCGCCGATCACGGCCCCTGGAGCCGATCCACGAGCCGCACGAGCTCCGCCACCGTTTCCACGCCGAGCTTCTCCATCACCCGGCCGCGGTGCACCTTGATCGTCTTCTCCGCCGCGCCGAGCTCATCGGCGATCTGCTTGTTCAGGAGCCCCTGCGCGACCCGCAGGCACACCTCGCGCTCGCGCGGGGTCAGCGCCTCGAAGCGCGTCCGCAGCGCCTGCTGCGCGCCCCGGGCGGCGCGCGCCTCGGCGTCGCGCGCGATGGCGCGCTCCACCGCCGCGAGCAGGTCGGTGTCGTCGCAGGGCTTCGCGAGGAAGTCGACCGCGCCCGCCTTCATCGCCCGCACCGAGCTCGACACGTCGCCGTGGCCGGTCAGGAACACGACCGGCAGCGGGCACCCCCGGCGCGCGAGCTCGTCCTGCAGCTCGAGCCCGCCCAGGCCGGGCATGCGCAGATCGACGACCACGCAGCCCGGCCGCTCCGAGGGGGCGCGCTCCAGGAACGCTTCGGGCGACGCGTACCCCTCCACCGCATACCCCGCCGAGCGCAGCAGCCGCTCGAGGGCGCGCAGCACCGAGGGGTCGTCGTCCACAACGAACACCGTGGGCCCGGTCACGTCCATGGCAGCGCCGCATTCACGCCGAACCCACCGAGGGCGTCAACCGCGGGCAGGCGGGCCGAGCAGCGAAGCGCTTGACGCACCCGACGGCGCGCTGGCATCTGCTCTCCCCATGGCGTCGGACCGCCGCGCGCTCGTCTTGCTGGTGGATGACGACCCCAGCAGCCTCAAGCTGCTCTCCGAGGCCCTCGCGGGCCAGCCGATCACCCTCGCCGTGGCCATCGACGGGGAGATGGCGCTGCGGCAGATCCGGCGCGAGGCGCCCGATCTCGTCCTGCTCGACGCCGTGATGCCTGGCCTCTCCGGCTTCGAGGTCTGCCGCCGGCTCAAGGAAGATCCGGCGACGCGCGCCGTCCCCGTCCTGTTCATGACCGTGCTCTCCGACACGGCGAGCCGGGTGCGCGGGCTCGAGCTCGGCGCGGTCGATTACGTGAGCAAGCCGTTCGTCCGCGAGGAGCTCGTGGCCCGCGTGCGGACGCAGCTCGCGATCCACGCCGCCGCGAGGGCGCTGTCCGAGAAGAACGAGGAGCTCGCGGCCGCCCGGGCGTCGCTGGAGCTCGACGTGGCGCGGCGGACGGAGGAGCTGCGCGCGGCCAACCAGCGCCTGGAGCGCGAGCTCGAGCTGAACCGGGCCGCCGAGCTCAAGGTGCGGAAGGCCCAGGAGGAGCTCGCCCACCTCAACCGGGTGTCGGCGATGAGCGAGCTCGCGGCCTCGATCGCGCACGAGCTGAACCAGCCGCTCGCCGCCATCCTGAGCAACGCGCAGGCGGCGCAGCGGCTCCTGGGGCAGGCCCCGCCGGACATCGCCGAGGCGCGCGCCGCGCTCGACGACATCGCGGCGGACGGCCGCCGCGCCGGGAAGGTCATCGAGCGGATGCGCGCGATGCTCCGCAAGGGCGAGCTCAGCGCGGTCGCGCTGGACCTCCGCGAGCTCGTCCGCGAGGTGGCCCGGCTCCTGGCCAGCGCGGCGCTCCTCGCGGGCGCGACCGTGCGGATCGAGCTCGCGCCGGGCCTGCCGCGCGTCCGGGGCGACGGCATCCAGCTCCAGCAGGTGCTCCTCAACCTCCTCGTCAACGCGCTCGACGCGGTCTCCCGCCGTCCGCCCGAGGCGCGCCTCCTGGTGGTGCGGGCCCGCGCGGCCGACGGCGGCGGCGTCGAGCTCTCGGTGGCAGACTCCGGTGCGGGGGTCCCCCCGGCGGACCTCGAGCGGATCTTCGAGCCGTTCTTCACGTCGAAGGTCCAGGGGCTCGGCGTCGGCCTCGCCATCAGCCGCTCGATCGTCGAGGCGCACGGTGGCCGGCTGTGGGCCGAGTGCGGCCCCGGCCAGGGGGCGACGTTCCGCTGCACGCTGCCGGAGTGGCGCGAGGGCGAGGGCGCGCCCTGAGACCAAGGTCCCATGGTCGACGGCGGGGGAAGCGTGGCACAGACTGTCTGTCATGGCAGCACCTCGATCCCGCGCTCAGGTCGCCGAGGGGGTCCAGGGCGGCGACGCGCTCGACGCGCGCGCCGACCCGCTGGCGTCGGGCTCCCGGCTGGCGCGAGCCCGACCGCCGCTCGTCCTGATCGTGGACGGCGACGTCGAGAGCCGCGGGCTGGTCGCGGCGGCCCTCTCGGGCCAGCCGTTCGACGTCGCGGAGGTCGGCGATGGGGAGGCGGCGCTCCAGCAGATCCGCTGCGAGGAGCCCGATCTGGTCCTGCTCGACGCCGCGGTGCCGGGCCTCTCCGGGTTCGAGCTCTGCCGCCGCCTCAAGGAGGATCCGGCGACGCACGAGATCCCGGTCCTCTTCATGACCGCGCTCGGCGACGCGGCGGGCCGGGCGCGGGGGATCGAGCTCGGCGCGGTCGACGGCGTGGCCAGGCCGTTCGTCCGCGAGGAGCTCGTGGCGCGCGTGCGGGCGCAGCTCGCCGCGCGCGCGGCGGCGAGGGCGCTGTCGGACATGCACGAGGAGCTCGCGCGCGCCCGGGCCTCGGTGGAGCTCGAGGTGGCGCGGCGGACGGAGGCGCTCCGCGCGGAGATCCAGCGCCTCGAGCGCACGATGGCGCTGAGCCGGGCCGCCGAGGGCGAGGCGCAGGCGGCCCGGGAGGAGCTCGCGGCCCGGAGCCGGGTGTCGGCGATGCGCGCGCTCGCGGCGTCGATCGCGCACGAGCTGAACCAGCCGCTCGCCGCGATCCTGAGCAACGCGCAGGCGGCGCAGCGGCTGCTCGCGCGGACCCCGCCGGACATCGTCGAGGTGCGCGCCGCGCTCGACGACATCGCGGCGGACGACCGCCGGGCCGCGGAGGTGATCCAGCGGATGCGCGCGAGGCTCGGCGAGGGCGAGCTCGGCGCGGCCGCGCTGGACCTGAACGAGCTCGTCCGCGAAGTGCGCCGGCTGCTGGCGGGCGCCGCGCTCCGCGCGGGCGCGACCGTGCGGAGCGAGCTCGCGCCGGGCCTGCCGCGCGTCTGGGGCGACGCCGCCGGGCTGCAGCAGGTGCTCAGCAACCTGCTGGTCAACGCGCTCGATGCGGTCTCCTGCCGCCCGCCCGAGGCGCGCCGCGTGGTGGTCCGGACGCATGCGGGCGGCGAAGGCCGCGTCGAGCTCTCGGTGACGGACTCCGGCGAGGGCGTCCCGGCCGAGGACCTCGAGCGGATCTTCGAGCCGTTCTTCACGACGAAGGCCCGGGGGCTCGGCGTGGGCCTGGCGATCAGCCGGTCGATCGTCGAGGCGCACGGCGGCCGGCTGTGGGCCGAGCGCGTCCCCGGCGAGGGGGCGACGCTCCGCTGCGCGCTGCCGGCGTGGGGCGAGGGCGCGTGCCCAGCCGGATGACCCCGGCGCGTCCCCCCGACGCGGGGACGCGTGGAGCCCACCGGGGATGCGCTGAGGCAGCTTGTCTCATCCGTGGCTGCCTGCCGCGGGGGCGCCCCCTCCAGTTGCGGGGCGACGGCGCGGCGGCGGCCCGGGCGCTGCTGTAACCATTTGCATTTACAGAATTATTTCTGCGTGCGCTCGCGTCGGCATCGTTCGTGTAACGGCCCCCCTCACGCGCCGGGCTCGGCCTCCGTGCTGGCCCCTTTCCGCGCAACCGATGGGAGGTATCCATGACGCAGGCGATCAATCCGAGGTGGTGGGATGAGCACAAGACGTCCGGCTGGGAGCGCGTGAAGGAAGCGCTGCGCCGCGACTGGGAGCAGACCAAGGCGGACTTCACGAACAACAAGGGGCAGGAGCTCAACCAGGACGTGGACGACACGGTGAAGCAGGCGCTCGGCAAGCAGCCGATCCCGCCGCGGCACGTGCCCAACAGCGACTGGGACGACGTCGAGCCGGGGCTGCGCTACGGCTGGGGCGCGGCGGGCCAGTACACCGAGCACCGCGACTGGGACGATCGGGTCGAGAGCAAGCTCCGGGAGGAGTGGAACGACCTCAAGAGCGGGCGCACGTGGGACGAGGCCAAGAGCGCCGTCCGGCGTGGCTGGGATTCGGCGCGCCGCAAGGCGTCCTGAGCGGCGCGCGCGCGTCGGCCCGGCGGTCGTGGTCAACGTTGCCCAGGGAGAGTCCACATGAAGGCGGGAAGGCGGGAAGATCATGAAGGTTTCCTTCCCGCCTTCCCGTCTTCATGTTCAAATTTGGCCACGACCCGCTATCGACGCCCGCGAGCGGAGAGCAGCGCCCGCAGCGCGTCGCGCAGGCGGCGGTACGTCGTGACGTCGCCCCACGCGACGCCCTCCCGCGCGAGCTCCCGGGCGACCTCCGGGCCGATGCCGGCGAGCACGCAGGCGCTGCCGAGGAGCCTCACCGCCGCCGCCACGCGCACGAAGAGCGTGAGCGCGTTCGCCTCCATCCGGTCGAGCCCGGTGACGTCGATGACCACCGCGCGCGCCCTGGTCGCGTTCACGGCGGCGAGGAGCCTCTCCATCAGGTGCCCGCAGCGCTCCTCGTCCATGGAGCCGATCACGGGGACGCAGAGGATCTGGCTCCACACCTCGAGGATGGGCACGGACAGGGCGCGCATCGCGGCGCGCTGGTGCTCGATGAGCGTGAGCTTCTCCTGGATCTCCCGCTCGTGGGCGAGCTCGCGCGCCCGGGCGAGCTCCTCCTCGGCGGCGGCGCGCGCGAGCGCCTGCGAGGCCGCGGGCAGGAGGCGACGGACGAGGCTGACATGGCGCGCGTCGAAGAAGGCGCGCGCGGGATGGGTGAGCACGAGCAGCGCCCGCTCCGGGCCGGCCTGAAGGGGCGCGTGGAGCGCGGAGCCGCACCGCTCCAGGACGGACGCCGGCTGGCGCTGCCACTCGGCGAGCTGGGCGAGGTCGAAGCTGGCCACCGGCCGGCCCGCGAGGGCGCGATCGAACGCGGGCCCGCGCCGCCACACGGTGGCTGACAGGCGCGGATCGGTGGAGGCGACGACGTGGCCGTCAGCGCCTTCGGCGAAGGCGATCACGAGCCCGGCGGCGGCCCCGACGGTCCGCGCGGTCGCCTCGACGATGCGCGCCAGCGTCTCCGCGAAGGTCCCCGGCTCGGTGAAGAGCAGGAGCGCCTCCGCCAGCCCCTCGGCCTCCAGGCGGAGCGCCCGCTCCTCCTCGCGCGCGCGTTGCAGCTCGGCGATGGTCTCTCGGGCAGCCTCGTCCTCCATCACATCTCACTGCCCGAGCAGGAGGACGGCGATGGAGAGGTTGGCGTGCTGGTTCCTGCCCCGCGTGAAGCACCCTTGTTCACCGAAGGTGAACCTGCCGAGGAAGGGGGTCTCCCCGAGCGACGCGATCACCCCCTGGACCACGCGGTCGAGCTCGTCGCGCACGGCGAGCATGCACCCGGCGCAGAAGATCACGAGCGCGCCCTGCGCGCGGAACGGGCGCGGCGCAGACGCGAGCGCGGCGTCGACCACGGAGCGGACCCGGCCGATCAGGCTCTCCCGCGATCCGCTCATGAGCACGAGCTCGTCTCCCTCGTGGATGTTCGCGCTGAACGTCATGGAGTTGTCCGCCTCCACGGTGCTCGGATGGATGAGCAGGAACTGGGGGACCTTGCCGATCCAGCCCGAGGGCCGCCCGAGCGGGTGCAGCGCGGTCTGCTCCAGGATGGAGCCGCCGCCCAGCTGCGCGGAGATCAGGCCGCCGGTCCATCGGTTGTAGACCTCGGCGGCCGGGAGCCCGTCGATTTCGGGCAGGCGCCTGCCCGCGGCGCGGGTCACGCGGCAGCGGTGCTCGGTGGGGACGTAGCCGCTGCTGAATGCATACGAGATCTCCCCCGACGGGTAGAGGGCGGACAGCAGCGCCGAGCCCCGGAAGGCGCGCCCGCGCTCCAGCTGCGATTGCTGCCCGTCGAGGGAGTCTGCCGCAGAGGAGCCGCCGAACACAGGCACGTTGGCGCCGACCACGTCCGCGATGCCGAGCAGGATGTCCTCCTCCGCGCCGGTCTGCGCGGTGAGCCAGAACAGGGCCGGGAGCTCGCCGGCCCGCCCGGCGTCCTCGATGGCGCGGCGCGCGGCGCGCGCGCCGGCTTCGCGCGGCGCCCCGCCGATCGGCTCGGCCGCGACTCCATAAGCACCTTGCGCGTCGGCGACCCCGAGCAGGGCGAGGCCGGGACCGGACATGCCGTGGACTCCGGCAGAGGTCATGACGGACAGGCATGAGCTCGATCCGTGGACGCGGACCGACGCCGGGAGCGCCGCGGTGGCGCGCGCGAGCTCGTCCACGTCATGACGCTCCGTGTAGCTCAGGAAGATGTGGTCGGGTGTTGCGCCGAGGCGCGCGCGGAGCGCGGACATGGCCTCGTCGAACGCCGCGCCCGCCGTCGCTGCGGTCGACGCCGAGGTCGCTATCTTCATCTGCCCTGTCCTCCCTGGTCCACGGCCCGATCCGCCGAGACCGGGCGGTCATCAGGTATCTATACACGAACGCGCGCCGTCCCTCGCCGCGATTCGGCTGCGTCCCGGGCGCTGGCCAGGTCGGGCCGCTCACCGTCGAACCGCCCGGGCTGACGGGCGCACGTGAGCGACCCCGGCGTCGGCGGCGCGAAGCCCGCTTACGTCCGCTGCCTGCGCGTCGTGCAGGGGAATCCGACATGCGCTGTCCTTTCTGCCGCCGCTACCTCGGCGAGGACGGTGCTAAGGTCCTCGGCATGGTCCTACCCGCCTCCGGAACGCCGGGGCCGCCCGCCCCCCCGCCGATCGCTCCGACGGAGGCCGAATGGCGCGCGATGACGCCGGCTGAGCGCGAGCGCCTGCTGGTGAAGATCCTCGACGCCCTGTCGGACCCGAAGAGCGCCATGGCCGAAGGTCGGCCCCACCACAAGGCCAAGGGGCGGGCGATCGACATGCTCACGTTGCACTTCGGGACGACGGGGCGCGCCATCTACCTCGCCGAGGAGTTGGCGGTCCTGTACCCGGGCGAAGAGGTGTTCGCGCCGGACATCCTCGCCGTGGTGGACGTTCCGCAGCCCGAGGATGACCCGCGGATGGCGTGGGTGGTGGCCGACGAGGGTAGGGGGCTGAGCCTGGTGCTGGAGGTGCTGCACCAGGGCGATCGGAAGAAGGATCTCGTCGCCAATGTCGAGCGCTACGCGCGCCTGGGGATCCCGGAGTACTTCGTGTACGACCGGCTCCGGCAGCAGGTCCACGGCTATCGGCTGCCCGCGCCGGATGCCGAGCGCTACCAGCGCATCGTGCCGCAGATGGGGCGTTACGCTTCGGCGGTGCTGGGCCTCGATCTGGCGGTCGTCGGCGACCGGCTGCAGTTTTTCTACGGCATGGCCGAGCTGTTCGGCTCCGCGGATCTGATCGGCCGCTTGAAGGGGATGATGGCGAGCCTGGAGTCGAGGGCCGAGCAGGCGCAGGCGCAGGCGGAGCAGGCGCAGGTGCAGGCGGAGCAGGCGCAGGCGCAGGCCCAGCAGGTGCAGGCGCAAGCCGAGGCGGCCATGGCGGGCCTGCGAGAGGCCCTCCTGGCCGCGCTCGCCATGCGCGGCATCCCGTGCCCGGACGAGGCGCGCGCGCGCCTGCTGGCTTGTCAGGACCCCGCGACGCTGCAGCGCTGGCTGCTGCGGGCGATGAGCGCCCGCTCGCTCGACGAGGTCCTCGCCGGATAGGGGTAGGCTCGGGCTCGCCCTGCGCGGGCGACGCTACCGCGCAAGCCCTTCCTCCCCGCAAAGCGCGTCGTACCAGCGCGCGTAGCTCGTGGACGCGACGAGGCGGCGGTTCTCGTCGGGCGCGCCGTCGCTCCACCACGGCGGCCCCCGCTCGCCCAGCGCGATCTTCGCCTCGTTCACGCGACGGCGGGCCGCGCGCAGCGCCCCCGCGTCGCCCGCGCGCAGCGCGCGTCCCACCTCGCGCCGCGCCGCCATGAGCTCGGAGACGAGGCGCCTCCGCGCGTCCTCCGGCAGCGCGGGGTTGGCCCGACGCCACAGGCGCCCGCGCACGATCAGGTAGCGGCCGTCGGGTGTGACGAGCGACCCCTGCGAGGCGCCTCCGGCGCGCGGCGAGGCGGTGGCGGGGCGCTGCGCGCCGGTGGTGCGCGGGCTCATGCCGCGCCTGCAAGCAAGTCCCGGGCACGCCGTGAGCTGGGGCTGGCACGGCCTTCGCCTGTCCTCGCCCATCCGATGGGTGCAAAGGAGAACGGATGATGAAGGTTCTGGTGACCGGCGGCACAGGGGTGGTGGGCCCGGAGGTGGTGCGGCGGCTCCTGCGGAGAGGGCACGGCGTCCGGCTCCTGTCGCGCCACGCGAGCGACGATCGCAAGCCGTTCGAGGGCGACGTCGAGGCGTTCGACGGCGACATCGGCGACGCCGCGTCGATCCGCGGCGCCGCCGAGGGGTGCGACGCGGTGATTCACCTGGCGGCGACCGTCGCCGAGCGGCCGCCGGAGGTCACGTTCGAGCGCGTGAACGTCGAGGGCACACGCAACATCGTCGCCGAGGCCGAGCGAGCGCGCGTCCAGCGCTTCGTCTACGTCTCGTCGCTCGGCGCCGATCGCGGCGAGTCGGGTTACCATCGCTCGAAGAAGGCCGGCGAGGAGATCGCCCGCACCTTCTCGCGCGAGTGGATCATCCTCCGCCCCGGCAACGTCTTCGGGCCGGGCGACGAGCAGATCTCGCTCCTGCTCAAGATGATGCGCACGCTGCCGGTCGTGCCGCTCGTCGGCAAGGGCGACGATCCGTTCCAGCCGATCTGGTGCGAGGACTGCGGCGAGGCGCTCGCCATCGCCGCCGAGCGCGCCGATCTGGCGGGGCGCGAGCTCGACCTGGCGGGCCAGGAGCTGACCTCGATGAACCAGGTGCTCGACCGCTTCGAGGCCATGACCGACCGGCACCCGACCCGGATCCCGCTGCCGGCGTGGATCGAGTCGACCGGGGCGAAGCTCGCGGCGAAGTTCGGCATCGAGACGCCGGTCAACGCCGACCAGATCACGATGGTGACCGAGGGGAACGTCATCCCCGAGGGCCGCGAGAACGCCCTCGACGTGCTCGGCGTGAAGGCGACGCCCCTCGACGAGAGCCTGGCCAAGCTCGGCGATTCGCTCCCGGAGCGGCTCCCGTCCGAGGGGCTCGGCCCGATGCACCGCAAGATCTACCGCGCCGTGATCCGCGGCGCGCGCCTCGACGCCGAGGGGCTCATCGCGCTCGTGCGCGACGAGTTCCCGGAGCTGACCCCGCGCAAGACGGTCGTCGTCGGCGCGGAGCCCGAGAGCCCGACGCGCATCGCGCCGGGCGCGACGCTCACGATGGCCCTGCCGCTGCGCGGGCACGTCCAGGTGCGCGTCGAGGAGGTCTCGCCCCGCGCGATCACCCTCGCCACCCTCGAGGGCCACCCGCTGGCCGGCGCCGTGCGCTTCCTGGCCGAGCCAGCGCCCGGCGACGACGGGGCGGTCCGCTTCGAGGTGCAGACGTGGAACCGCGCCTCGACGCTCGCCGACCTCCTGGTCATGGAGACGCTGGGCGGGGCGGTCCAGACGTACACGTGGACCTCGCTCGTCGAGACCGTCATCGAGCGCAGCGGCGGCCGCGCCGAGAAGGGCGTGGAGGTGATCCGCGACGACCCCGACGAGCGCGAGGGCAAGGCGTTCGAGCGCTGGCTGGAGGAGCTCATCCACCGCCGCGTCCGGCGCGACGACGCCGCCGCGCCCGCGATGGCCGCGGGCTGAGCGCGAGGCGGAACGCGGAAACGGGAGGCGATCGGCGCGGCCGGGGCCGGGGTGTGGGCTGGCCCGCGCCCGCCCCAAGCGCTCCGCAGGAAAGCGGCGCCGCGCGCTGTCGCTTCGTGCCTCGATCGGGCGCGGACCGAGGCAGCCCGCCACGCCTCGCGCTTGTGGTCCGAGGGGCGGCGGGCTTAGAGTGGACGCTCGCCCTCGCGTCTGCCTCGCCGGGCCCGATCCGCCGCACGTGACCTCGCCGTGGCCTGTCCAAGTCGTCGCGCTGAACGCCGTCTCGTGCGGCTCGGTGCTGTGGCAGGCCGGGAACGCGCATCGGGTCACGGTCATCGTGAAGGCCACGCTGGCCCTCGCGCACGATCGCCTCGCCTGGCCCATCGCGCCGCATCCGATCGTGCGCGAGGACCGTCACGGGCCCTCGGGCTCGCTCGAGGCGGCGAGCGAGGTCGCGCCGTACCTGCCGAGCGTGGGGGTGGTGCTGACCGGCCACGCATACGCGCCGGGCGGGCAGCCGGCCGCGACGATGATCGCCCGGCTGGCGATCTACCGCGGGGAGGCGCGTCTGCTCGACAAGCGGATCAAGATCGTCGGGGATCGCGCCCCCGTCCCGCCGTGGAGATCGCAGCCGTTCCAGCGGATGCCGCTCGTCTACGAGCGCGCCTTCGGCGGGCCCGGGGTGCCCGACAACCCCGTGGGGGTCGGCGCCGCCTCCAGCGCCGCGCCGGCGCTGCCGAACCTGCTCGACCCGCTTCAGCCCACGCGGCCGGCCGGGATGGGGCCGATCTCGCCGCGGTGGCCCGCGCGGCAGCGGCTGCTCGGCGGCGCGGAGCCGCGGGGGGGCGAGCCGCAGCAGGCCGGGCCGACGGCGGGCTTCGACTGGCGTTACTTTCACGCGGCGCCGCCCGATCAGCAGCTGCCGTTCCTGTACGGGGACGAGTGGCTCGTGCTCGACGGGCTGCACCCCGAGCTGCCGCGGGTGCAGACGCAGCTCCCCGCGGCACGGGCGCTGGCGCGCCGCTATCCGCCGGGCGGGGGCGGGCAGGGGCAGCCCATCGAGCTGGCCGCCGACACGCTCGTCATCGATGTGGATCGCCAGATCTGCTCCATCGTGTGGCGCGGCAGCTTCGCGCTGGAGCGCGCCGAGGAGCGGGCGTCGATCCGGGTGTGCGCCGGCCTCGAGATGCCGGGCCATCCGCTCTCGTGGCCCAGCCTGGAGCAGGCCGCGCCTTCGCCGCACGGCCGACCGAGCGCGCCGGAAGATCTCGGCATGACGCTCCCCGTCGGCGGCGCGTCGAGGTCGAGCGCGCCGGGCGATCTCGGCACGACGCTCCCCGTCGGCGGCGCGTCGAGGTCGAGCGCGCCGGTGCTGCCGTTCTCGCCGGCGAGCGCGGCAGCCCAGGCGCAGGCCGCGAGCGCCGCGCGGGAGTCGCGGCCGTCGCGGTGGTCGGGCGCCACCCTCGTGGACGAGGAGACGCGGATGCAGGACCCGGCGGAGCTGGCGATGCAGCTGCAGGCGCCGCTCGCGCCGTTCGCGCTGGCGCCGCCCGGGTCGCCCGCGCAGCCGGCCGCGCCCATCCCGGGAGCGCCGTGGGCTCCCCCGGAGCCCGCGCTGCAGCCCAGGGCCGCCGCGCTGCTCCGGCCGATGGACGAGAGCGCGACCGTGCTCATCGACCTCGATCCGCCGGACGCGCAGGAGCTCGTGCCGGAGACCGAGGACGCGCCTGCGCCGCTGCGGCCATCGGCAGCTGGGTCGGCCGGGAGCACGCGGGCCGGAGAGGGCGCTCCGTCGGCGGTGGTGGCGCCGTCGGCGGTGGTGGCGCCGGCGGCGGTGGTGGCGCCGGCGGCGGTGGTGGCGCCACCGGCGGTGGTGGCGCCACCGGCGGTGGTGGCGCCACCGGCGGTCGTGCCTCGAGCCGCCGATCCGCCGGCGGCTGGCGTCGTGGCGCCCCCGGACCCCGCGGGCGCCGCCGGCGCGACCCCGGCCGCGGGCGCCGCTGCCGTGGACCCCGCGGACGAACGCCTGCGGGCCGAGGTGATCGCGCGGCTGCGGGCCGGCGAGCTGCTCGGAGGGATCGAGCTCGCGCACGCGGACCTGAGCGGGCTCGACCTCAGCGGCGCCTCGCTGTCCGCGCTCGATCTCCAGGGCGCAAGCCTGCGCGGGAGCAAGCTCGCCGGGGCGCGCCTCGCCGACGCGAAGCTCGCGGGCGCGGATCTCGGCGGGGCAGACCTCTCGGGCGCGGATCTGACCCGCGCTGACCTGTCGCGCGCCGTGCTGGAGGGCGCGCGGCTCGACGGCGCCACGCTGCACGAGGCGATCCTCGCCTCGGCCCGCGGCGCAGGGGCGAGCCTCGCGGCCGTGACCGGCGCGCGGGCGAGCTTCGCGCGCGGCGTCTGGGACAGCGCCTCGTTCGAGGGCGCGGACCTGCTCGCCCCCGACCTCTCCGGCGCCTCGCTCGGGGCAGCGCGGTTCACGGGCGCGTCGCTCCTGGAAGCCCGCCTCGACGACGCGCGCGGCGCCGGCGCCGCGTTCGACCGGGCCAGGCTGGGGAACGCGCGCGCGCCGAGCGCGGAGCTCACGGGGTGCTCGTTCCAGGATGCGGCCGCGCCCGGATCGGTCTGGCAGGGCGCAAAGCTCGACGGTTCGCGCTTCGCCGGCGCCGACCTGACCGGCGCCGACCTGTCGCGCACGAGCTGCGCGTCGTCGGTCTTCGCGGGCGCTGACCTGACGGGCGCCAACCTGCAGCGCGCGCAGGGGAACGGCGCCGATCTCGAGGGCGCTCGCCTGACCGGCGCGGATCTGCGGCAGGCGCGGCTCGCGGAGGCGCGCTTCGACGGCGCGTCGCTCGGTCGGGTGATCGCCCACCGCGCCGATCTCGGCGGCTGCCGCCTCGTGCGCGCCGATCTCTCGGGCGCGAACCTGCGCGCCAGCCGGATGCGCGGGGCGGACCTCTCCTTCGCCCGGCTCGATGGGGCGGACCTGCGCGACGCGGAGCTCGACGGGGCGAACGTCTACGGGGCTTCGCGGCAAGGCGCGAAGCTGAGCAAGCGCGACGAGGCGCGGCTGGTCGAGGTCCCGCCCCGGTCGGGGGATCCCGGCGGCGGGGCCGCGGGGAGCTGACGCTCCAGCGGGAGCCGACGCCCGTGGGCGGCCGACGCTCCGCGGGGAGCCGGCGCTCTCGCGGCGGCGAGCCGACACCCGCGGGGAGCCGACGCTCTCGCGGCGGGCAGCGACGCTCTCGCCGCCGACAGCCTGCGCTGCCCTCTCGCCGCGGGCCCGCGCGTGCTACGCGTCAGGTGCCCCGCGCGGCGCTCGCGCCTGCCGCAGGGAGGAGCGAGCCGCCGTGTCCCACCCCCTCGTCGTCAACGATGCGCTGACCGCCCCGGCCGCGCTCCTCAGCTGGAGCGCCGTGCGCGCGTCGGGGCCCGGCGGCCAGAACGTCAACAAGGTCGCCTCCAAGGTCGAGCTGCGCTTCGACTTCACCGCGTGGCCGGAGCTCGACGAGGGCGCCAAGGCGCGGCTGCGGGCGCTGGCGCGCGGCCGCCTCGACGCCGAAGGGCGGCTGCTCATCGTGAGCCAGTTGACGCGCGATCAGCAGCGCAACCTGGACGACGCGCGCGAGAAGCTGCGCGCGCTGATCCTGCGCGCGCTCGAGGTGCCGGCGCCGCGGAGGCCGACCCGGCCGACGCGGGCGTCGAGGGCGAGGCGGCTCGACGACAAGCGTCGCACGAGCGAGAAGAAGCTCGTGCGTCGCGGCGGGGGCGCCGACTGACGAGCGTCAGCGCTTGCGCCGGGAGCCTGCGACGACCTCGGCCGCCGTCGCCGCGGTGGCCGCGCGCTTGAGCCATCGACGCAGCTTGCTCGGGTCGTCGCAGCCGGCGATCGTGCGCGCCACCTTGGCCGGCACGGCGACCCCGCGCGCCTGCAGCACCGTGGTGATGGCCTCCTGCGCCATCCGGAGCTCGCCGAGCAGCGCGCCGCGCGCTTCTCCGCGCGCTTCTCCGCGCGCCTCGCCGAGCGCCACGCCGCGCGCCTCGCCGAGCGCCACGCCGCGCGCCTCGCCGAGCGCCACGCCGCGCGCTTCGCCGCGCGCCTCGCCGCGCGCCTCGCCCTCTGCGAGCGCCGCCTCGAGCGCGGGCACGCGCTTCTGGAGCAGCGCGCGGGCCACGGCGTCGTCCGAGGACGCGGCGTCGAGCAACGCCTGGAGCGGCAGCGGGCGCACGAGGCACGGGTCCTCGATGACCGCATCCTTCGGGAGCGTCCGCCAGCCATCGGTCTCGCGCGACCATTCGAGCACCCGATGCTGCTTCACCAGGATGCAGAACACCCGCCGCACGCCTCGATCGATCAGCCGGCGCGCCTTGCTGGTCGGAACGGCGAGGGCCTGCTTGTCGCTGACCTCGAAGGCCAGCTCCTCCAGCCGCCGGTGGCCCCCCCGGTCGGGCTTCTGCGCGAAGACGCTGGCGTCGGGCGCGTAATCGCTGCCCTCGTCGACCCGGGTGAGCATGTCGACGGCGCCCCGGTAGCCGGGGGCGACGTGGGCGCCGAGGACGTAGGTCAGATCGAAATGCTGCGTCGCATGCGGCGCGTCGGCCGGGGCGGCGAAGAGCTCGGCGCCGTCGAGGTACTCCACCCGCGTCTCGGGCGGGGCCAGCCGGTCGTCGACGCGCGGGCGCGCCCTGGACGAGGGCGCCTTCAGCGTGCGACCGGAGGCGTCTGCGCCGGGAGCCAGGAGGACGTGGTCGTGCCTGCTGCGCATGCGCTCCAGCATAGCCCAGCCGGCGCCCGGCAGGGCCCGCGACGCGGGAGGCGGGCGCGGATCAGGCGTTCGCCCTCAGACAGCCCAGCTCGTAAAGCCCCATCCACCCGACCTCCGGATCCGTGCAGGCGCCCTCCCTGAGCTGCGCGACGAAATCCTCGATCGGCTTCTCGATCACGTCGATGAACTCGGTCTCGTCGAGCGCCTGCGCCCCCCCGCGCACGCAGTCCACGGCCAGGAACGCGTGGCGCTCGATGGTCGAGTAGGCGCACTCCAGCGGGCGTCCGAGCGGCAGGAGCCGTCCGGCGACATACCCGGTCTCCTCGAGCAGCTCGCGCGCGGCCGCGTCCTCCGGGGTCTCGCCCGGCTCGACGCCGCCGCCGGGGAGCTCGTCGAGGATCCGATCGGGGCCAGGCCTGTACTGGCGCGCCAGGATCACCCGCCCCTCGCGGGAGATGGCGAGGACGCAGACGACCCGCCCCTCCTTCTTGAGCGAGAACGTGCGGATCTGCCCGTCCGGGAGCTCGAAGGTGACGTCCTCGATCCTCCGCCACGGCGAGTGCTGAATCACGCGCCGCTCCAACGCTCTCCACCGCATGACCGCCATCGGAAACCACCTCGGAGCCCCGCGCGCGCCGGCGCCGCCGCGAGGCGACGGGCGCGCGGAGGCCGCAGGAGGGGCACGGCTACCAGGCGTCGCCGCGGACAGCAAGGGGAGGGGGAGACCCGGAAAAAGCGAGTGGAGGGGGAGACCCGGAAAAGCAAATAGCGGGGGAGAGCTTCCGCGCGCCGGCCTCGCCCCGGCGCGACGGCGCGCCGTCGTGATGGCGGGCGCAAGATCGGATACGACAGGGAGCGAGCGCCATGGGCCCCACCGGCTGCATCAAGGCCATCCGACTCTGCGTCCTCACCGCGTCGCGCGCCGGCGTCGACCCGCGCGAGGCCCTCGCGGTCGCCGGCGTCGACCCCGCCCTGCTCGAGGATCCCACCGCCCGCGTCCCCCACGACACGGTCGTCCGCGCGTGGACCCGCGTCCCCGAGCTGGCGCGCGACCCGGCGTTCGGCCTGCACGCGGCCGAGCTGCTCGTCGGCCAGCTCTTCGACGTCGTCGATTTCGTCACCGACCAGTGCGCCACCGTGCGCGAGGCGATCGGCTGCATGCTGCGCTACCAGCGCCTGATCCACGACGCCTTGGACGTGCGGCTCACCGTGGACGGCGCGCGCGCCCGCGTCGCGCAGCGCTTCTCGTCCGCCGTCGCGCCGCCGCAGCTCTCGAGCTTCATCGTGGGCCTGTGGGTCCTGCGCGCCCGCGCCCTCACCGGCCTGTCCTTCACGCCGCACCGGATCACGCTCGCCCATCCCGCCCCGGCGGAGCGCGGCGAGTACGACCGCCTCCTCGCCGCGCCGCTCGCCTTCGGCGCGGACGAGAACGCGATCCTCTTCGACGCCGCGTTCCTCGACGCCCCCACGCTGCGGTCGGACCCGGCGCTCGGCGCGGTCCTCCGCCGGCACGCCGACGAGCTGCTCGCCCGCTTGCCGGCCGAGCCGGGCGTGCGGGGCGCCCTCGAGCGCCACCTCCTCGAGGCGCTCGGGCGCGGCGTCCCCGACGTCGCCGCCGCCGCGCGCGCCCTCGGCATGAGCGCGCGGACGCTGCAGCGGAGGCTCGGCGACGAGGGCGAGAGCTACAAGAGCGTCCTCGACGAGGCGCGCCGCAAGCTCGCGATCGCCCACATGCGCGAGCGGGGCCGCACCATCTCCGAGGTGGCGTTCCTGCTGGGCTTCTCCGAGGTGAGCGCCTTCTCGCGCGCCTTCCGCCGCTGGACCGGGCACAGCCCCGCCGCGTACCGCCGCTCCGCCTGACGGCGCGCTCGGTCAGTCGAACTCGGTCACCGAGTCCCTCCGCTGGGAAACGCGCAGGTAGGTGAGCGGCGAGTGGTCGGCCAGCGAGAAGCGCAGCTTGATCCAGTGGAGGAACGGCAGCTGCTCGATGACGAAGGCCGCAACCCCGAGCGCGAGGCCCAGGGTGGCGGACCAGGTCTGGTTCACCTTCCCGGCGTGCTCGCCCCAGCCGGCCCCGTTGGCGCGCAGCTCCTGGCCGAAATGCGAGAACGCCCCCGCCGAGATCGGCGGGAGCGACGGCACCACGTCCACCCCGTAGACATGACGGAACAGCCTGTCTCCGAAGCATCGGCCGAGCTTGTCGGCGAACACCTTGTTGCCGACCATCGGCTGCCCGAAGGTGTAGACGCCGCGCAGGCACCCCTGCAGCGCCTGGAGGTCCTCCACCGCGTCTTCCGGAGCCTCGTTGGCCATGAAGAGCTGCGACGCGGCGAGGACCGCCAGCGCGCCGCCCAGGCTGTGGCCGGTGATGTAGAGCGCCTTCAGCTCGGGCTTCTCTGCGCGCTTCGGCCCGGCCTCGCGCGCGCGCAGGTGTCCAGCAGCCGCGTGGGGCGCCAGGGCCGCCGACGGCGCGGACGAGGTGCTCTCGTCACACCCGGGCGTCGCGGGGGCGTCCTCCGGCCGTCCTCTGCCAGCGCTCTCCGGAGCGACCTTGTCCAGCAGCCGCTCCTTGGCGTCCTGCACGATGAGCTTCTTGACCGCGCGCACCTCCTCGAGGACCTTGTCGAGCCGCGCCTCGTCGACGCTGCGCACGAGCCCGTCGAGCGTCACCGAGCGGACGGCGGTCCTCTCGATCTCCCGCGAGAGCTCGTCGTCGACGCGGCGCCCGTGGAGGGCGCCCCTCAGCATCACCAGGAGGGGCGACCACACGGCCCGGGCGGCGCGGTAGAAGCCGCCATGCACCGTTCCCGCCGCGTGGAACGGCTCCGGCTTCACGGCCGCGTCCGTCAGCCAGGTGATCACGTTCCTCAGCCTCGTCCCTCGGAAGCAGAGGATCGCCAGCTGTTTGCACGGGCTCTGGACGAGGTATGCGCTTGTGTCGACGAAGAGCTCCTCGTTGGTGAGCGAGACCTCGACGCACGTCGCCCCCTGGAGGCCCCGGCGGCCCATGATCCTGGTGAAGGTGTCGATATCCGAGTACGCCCACGCCGACGCGGTGGCGAGGAGCTGCGCGGCCCGGCTGTCGTACTCCCCCGGCTTGCTCTTGAGCAGGTGCTCGACGATCCCGCGAGCGCTCGGGGCCTCCTGACCGTCCAGCATCGCCTGTTCTCCGGCGCTGCCCCGGGTCGCCGTGATGACCCGGGGTCGTCGAGGGACCGCGAACGGCACATCGCTGCTGTCCGCGCGGTCGGCGCTCACCGTCTCTGCGCGTCCAAGCTCGCGATCGATCTCGGGATTATCACGGTTCGTACAAGCGACCTGAAATCTCATGGCCACCCCCCCTCGTCTCTCCTGTTGATTGCCGGCTGTCGCGGCGTAGGCGCACGTCGCCACCCGTTTGCGCGATCGAGGCCCTCCGTCGATCCGCGCTCCGCGATCTGCGAGGCACGAGCGCGGCCCAGCAGCGGCGGAGGAGCGACGCCCACCGTACCACGGCCGCCCCGCGCGCGGTGAGTCGCAATCTGGCTACCGCGCGTCCACGGGTCGTGGTCAAGTTTGACCATGAAGGCGGGAAGAAAACATGAAGGATCTTCCCGCCTTCCTGCCTTCATGGGGACTCTCCCTGGGCAGAGTTGACCACGACCCGTCCACGACGCAAAGCTGCGCGGCGGGCGCATGCTCCCGGGACAGAACAACGGGACAGCGGGGTGGAGAGAGACCCTCCAGGCGCCGCTGCCTGCGCGCCGTCCTGGCGGCGCGCCCGGTCAACACATTGGCGCCGCCGGTCAAGGACGGGACGCGCCCCCGTCCTCATCCTCTCCGGCATGACCTACCTCATCCCGAGCCAAGAGCAGGCGCACGCGGGTCTGCGTGCCATCAAGGGCGTCCTCACCTCGGCCGGTCCCCTCGACGGGCCGCGGCGGGACGCGATCGCCGCGGTGCAGCGGCACCTCCTCCACACGGCGCACGACATCGACGCGCTCGCCCCGATCGCGCCCGAGGAGCTCGCGGCCGCCGTCCGCGAGCCCGCGCTCCGCGAGCAGCTCGTGAGCGGCCTCTGCGCGATGACCCTGTGCGGCGAGCGCATCGACGAGCGCGAGCTGCTCGAGGTCGAGCGCTTCGCCGCGGCGCTCGGGGCGCGGCCGCCCGCGGTCCGCCAGCTCCAGCGCCTGTACGAGAGGCGGCTGCTCCTCCTGCGCATCGACATCAGCCGCAACGCGCTGCTCGGCAAGAGCGTGCGGCGCATGCTCGACGAGGGCGGCGTCTACGGGCTCGCCAAGAACCTCGCGAGCTTCGCCGGCCTCCTGGAGAACGAGCCCGTGGCCGCGCGCTACCGCTCCCTCGAGGGGTACCCGGAGGGCACCCTCGGCAAGGCGCTCTTCACCTTCTATCGAGAGAACGGCTTCTCCTTTCCGGGCGAGAAGCGCGGCGTGCCCGAGGGCGTGCTCACCCACGATCTCAGCCACCTCCTCGCCGGCTACGGCACCGACCTCCGCAGCGAGGCGCTGACGATCGCCTTCCAGGCGGGGTATCGCCGCGAGAACCCGTTCGGCATCCTCGTGTTCCTGCTGGTCCAGCTCCAGCAAGGCATCCAGCTCACGGTGCTCGCGCCGTCGCAGCAGGGGATGCTGGCGACGCCGGGGCTCGCCGACGATCTCGTGCGCTCGTTCGTTCGAGGTACGAAGATGAACATCGACCTGATGGACGACTGGGATTTCTGGTCGGTCATGGACGTGGACGTCGAGGAGCTGCGCCGCCGTTACGGCGTCCTTCCCTGGGCGGCCGCGGCCTGACGCGGCTCACGCGCCGAAGCCGCCGGCGGCCGTCTTCGAGAACGACGCGCCGCCCTGACTGGCGCGCACCGCCGACTGCGAGAACAGCGCGAACGCCTTGCGGATGTCGGCCGCGTCGCTCTTCGGCGTCAGGATCCAGCGATCCTCGATCCCCATGTCGCGGAAGACGGCACGGAAGTCGGTGTTCTTGTCGTCGATGCCGATCGCCGCCACGATGTGGGACTCGGCGCGGCGCATGTCGCGGACGAGCGCGCACACGTCCTTGGCCTTGGCCCACGTCGATCCCGCGTCGGCGCCGTCCGAGATGATCAGCGTGACCGTGCGCGCCGGGACGCCGCTCAGCGCGAACTCCTGCGCCTTCGCGATCACCGTCCCCAGGAGCACCACCGTCTGGTCGTAGAGCGGCGTGCCGAGCTGGGGGTCGTAGTTCTTCGTATCCATCTTCACCGCCTGGGCGATCGGGCAATACGGATACAGCACGGTCCCGTTCAGGTAGCGGTTGTGCGCCAGGATGGAGTCGCGCTGCTTGGAGTCGGCGAGGGCGCTCACCACCAGGTTGTGCCCGTCCCGCACCGCCCGCGCGTTGCCGGCGAACTTGATGGATCCCGAGTCGTCGGGCATCACGGTGACCAGCACCACCTCCGACGACGCGACGTCGTCCACCTGCACGCCGAAGCCCGCCTGGATCTGCGCGCCCAGGTCGGTGATGTGCAGCGCCTGCATCGCCTCGGGCGAGAGCGCGCCCTCGTCCCGCGCGGCCTCGAACAGCTGCTCGATGTCGAGCGAGCCACCGCCATTCATCGTCTTACCGTCGTCTTTGCTCATGTTCATCGCCTCTCCTCTCTTCTTCGCTTCTCCGGGCGGCCAGCGCCGCGCTAGGCGAGCCAGCGCGCGATCGGGTCGGTGCTCTTCACGAGGTTCATCCCGGCGGCGGCGAACCGGCTCAGCGCCTTGTCCGCCTCGGCCGTGAAGTCGGCGACGAACCCCCCCTTGCCGTCGGGCACCGTGACCGGCGACATGCAGTCCGTCATCACGTAGATCTTCTTCGCGAGCGCGCGATCGGTGAGCGCGATCTCGGTCAGGATGTCCTCGATCGAGCTGCGCACGCAGTGGCTCGCCGCCTGGCCGGCGATGAGCACCGCGTCCGCGTGGAGCAGCGTCTTCAGGAAGAGCGTGCTCCGCTGCGCCAGCGGCTGGCCGTCGTGGCGCGTCAAGACCTCGGGCTGCATCACCGAGTAGTTCTCGGTGAGCGGGTTGCCGCCCTTGACCTCCACCCACGACTGCACCCCGCGCGCGAACGCGTGGAACATCCGCGCCTCGTGCACGACGCCCGCGAGCGCGTGGCCGTCGCTGCCGAGGATGCAGTGCGGCGGCCACAAGTACAGCTTGTATTTGCCCGCCTTCTCGAGCTCCTCGCAGTAGTACCGGACCTGCTTCATCAGCCACGGATAGCTCCCGCCGCAGAGCCACCTCGCCACGGCCGGGTTCGGCCGCACCTCCCCCGCGTCGATCTGCGCCGTCGTGATCTCGCGGTGCGCCGAGAGCGGCCGGTCCTCGCGATCCACCCAGAAGGACGGGAAGAAGATCTGGTACGCGAAATGGGTGTCCATCGTGACCGTGATGTTCGTGATGGACGCGAGGTTCTTGTAGATGAACTCGGCGATGCGGCGGCTGTCGTCGACCGCGCCCGTGCCGCTCCTGCCGGCGACGTAGAGCGACCCCTGCGGGAAGCAGAAGTCCTTCTGCACGTCGATGAGCAAGAGGTGCACGTTCCGCGCGTCCGCGGCCGACGGCTTGACGCCGTGCGCCTTCCGCCACGCGGCGGCGGCGCCGTGGAGCGCCGTCTCGTCGGGGTGGTAACCCCACCGCTCGGCGTTCCTCGGATCGTAGAAGGCGGGCAGCGGGAGCTCTGTGGTTGTCATGGTCTATCTCTCCTCTCGTGCGGCCCGCGGAGGCGGGCCGATCAGGTCAGCGTTGGATTCACGCAATACGAAGCAAAGTGATCGCCTGCGCGTCGACGACGAACAGGCCCTCTGGCCCGACGAGCAGCCGGGAAGCCTGGGTGACGAACGGCTCGGTGCCGGGGAACTGCCGCGTCTCGATGAGCGCTCCCCCTCGGACCTCGACGCGGACGACGCCGCCGTCGGTCGCCGAGAGCAGGAACCCGGACGCCGCGCACTTGCCCGTGAGCGCCCCGAGCCACGAGCCGTCGCCCGCCTCGCCGTCGGCGACCGCCTCGACCGCGCCGTCCTCGCCCACGACGATGCACCGGTGCACGGTCCGGCCTGCCTGCTCGGCCGCGAGGAAGAGCCACGCGCGCCCGCGGCCGGCCCGCGGCGCGGCCCCGTCGAACACGCACGTGGCCGAGGTGAGCTTGCCGCCGGGGAAAGGCAGCTTGACCGTGTCCTTGAGCCCCGGCCGCTCGGCGTCGAAGACGAACGCGATCGAGACGTTCCCGGCGCGGTAGAAGCCGAGCCCGAAGCGAGGACCGACCCAGAACACCGTTTGCCCGGCGAGGACATCGCCCATCGGGACGGCGCCCGCCTCGCCCGACAGCGCGGCGGCGCCCGGCCTGCCGCTGCGCAGGAGCTTGCCGCCGCAGGTCCAGTAGCGGGCGCGCTCGCTCACGCCGAAGGCGGGGCTCGTCCCCAGGCAATCCACCGGGATCCGCTCGGGCGCCGCCCCCGGCGAGAGCACCACGAGCTCGCCGCCGCGGCCGATCAGCGTCGCCCGCCCTTGCACCGCGAACCGCATCGCGGGGTGGGGCGCGCCGGACAGGACGACCGACCCGTCCTCCCGCAGGAATCGCCCGCCCTCGTGCACGAGATAAGCGAGCCCGCCCGGCCCGACGGAGGCGGCGAGGATCACCCCGCGCGTGCAGAGGAGCCGCGTCGCGAGCACCTCGCCGTGGACCACCGTCGACGCCTTGACGGCCGCCGGCGCCGCGCCCGCGCAGGTCGGGCAGGCAGGGCGCGCGTGCTCGACGCCGCACGACGCGCACCGCGTCCACGCGAGGTCGTCGAGCAGCCGGCGCGGGAAGACGCCGCGCTGATCCTCGACGAAGACGCGGTACAGCGCGTCGAGGAGATCGTCGGGCAGCACGCGGTACGGGATCGCCGGCTTCGGATACCGCACCTCGCGGTCGAACACGGTGATGCGGCGGAGCGGCCTCGCGCACTCGGGCACGCGCGCCGCCGCGGACCGCGGCCGGTAGACGCCGCCATAAGGCCCCACGCAGAGCAGGCTCTGCATGACCATCACGGCGAACGCGTACCAGTCGGAGTCCGGCGAATACGGCCTCCCCAGCGCCGGTCGGGGCAGGGAAGGGTCGCAGAGCAGCGGATCGACGAAGCGCTCGGTGAACACCTGGCAGAGGAACGGGCCGAACTGGAAGCTGTCGGCGTCGATGACGAACGCCTCGCCGCCGGCGACGAGGACGTTGAGATCGTTGAAGTCGCCGATCACCACGCCCCGGCCGTGGATCGCCTCCACGGTGCGGTGGAGCCCCGCGAGCACCTCGGAGACGGCGGCCGACGAGAGCCCGCCGTGGCGCATCGACGGCTCGCCGTACCGCAGGAGCGGCTCGGCGCCGCGCACGAGGCGCATGGCGTAGCCCACGATGCGCTTCTTCGATTTGTCGGTCGCGAGCGCGACGGGCGCGATCACCTGGGCGGGCAGCGCGACGGGGAAGGCGCGCAGCTTGTCCTGGTGGCGCTCGATGCGGTCCTGCGCGGCGCGCTGCTCGGCGTCCTGTCCGGCGTAATCCGGGTGATCGGGCGTCTTCCAGACCTTGAGCGCGCGGCCGTCGCCGAGGTCGAACACGTCGGCCTCTCCGCCCTTGCCGATCGAGGCCCGAGGGTCGAGCCGAACCCGCTTTGCACCGAGATAAACGTCCACCTTCGCCTCCTCCGGGCGTACCAAGAGCCTCGTTGTCCACCCCGCGACTCGCGCGAACTCGCGCAGGGCCGCGGGTCAATCGCGCGCGCTCTGCGCCCTCCGCACGACGACGAGCGTCGTGTCGTCGCGCAGCAGCCCGCCCTCGCGCTCCATCCGCTCTTCCTTCCACACGGGCCGCGTCACCGCGCGGTTGATGAGCGCGAGCCGCCGCCTCACCGCGTCCGGGTTGGCGAACATGCGGTCGTCCTCCCAGAACCTGGAGAGCGGGCCGACCGCGCCGCCGCCGCCCGGGATCCGCCGGGACGACGACTCCAGCAGATCGATCGCGCCGTCGGTGCCGAGCAGGGCAGTCCGGAGGGCGCTCGACGGGAAGGCGCGGTGCACGGTGAAGCGCGGCGCCTCGCCGCCCGGAGGGCGCTCGAGCAGGCCGTACGCGAGGTACGGGGGCTCGTTCCGCGGGAAAGGGCCGAGCCGCAGGAGCTCGTCGCCGAGGGCGATCAGGCCGTCGCCGAGGGAGAACGCGCACGCCCTGTCCCCGGAGACGGCGAGGCCGACCACGGTGAAGAGGAAGTAGGTCGACACGACCTCGGCGAGGCTCCCGCCCATGCCGGCTGCCATCGTCCTGAGCGGTGCGAGCGCCCCGCGCCGGACCTCTTCCCACGTCTCCGGCGACTCGAGATCTGCGCCCCGCCGGAGCGCGCCGAGGACCTGCTCGGTCACGAGCCGCGCCCCGAGCGCCGCGCCGACCTCGCTGCGCGCGCCGCTGCCGCAGCCGTCGCAGACCACCGCCGCAAGGCAGCCGCCCTCGGCCCGGAAGGCATAGGCGTCCTGGTTGGGCCGCCCCACCGCGAGGTGGTCCGTCCCCGTCACGGTGCCGCCGGCGATCTCGAGGCGTGGTCCCGCCCCCAGGTCAGCAAAGAAAGCGGCCTCGCGAGACATGAACATCCCTTCTGCGCCCGGCGAGGGCGCGCTGAGAGCCCGAGCGCGAGCGACGCTTCCGGGCGCGCGGCCGCGGAGACCCGCTCGCGATCGAAGGCGAGCGCCGACGTGTCGCCCGCGGCTCCGCGAGCGCCGGCCGGGAGCTCGGCCCTTCGTGTGACTGATACACGAAGCATGGTGTCGTTTGGACACTATGTCAACCCCCGGGCGCGCCAGCCTGCTCGCCCTCGCGGTCCCGTGGGTTTCAGGGCATGGAAGGGTGCGCGACCGTCGCCCCGTCCCGCGCTGGCACGCTGGCACGCTGGCACGCTGGTACGCGGATACGCTGGCACGCTGGCACGCGCGCTCGTGAACTTCTATCGTGGTAACGGTCGTCTGCTGAGCGCGTCCTCGGCACGAAGGACGATCGAGCGTCGCCGATGCCGAGCGAGGGAAGGGTCGCTGGCTGGAACGGGGGTTGCCTGGTCGCCGCGCCGGATGTTCTCAGGGCGCTCGTGTGCCCTTCGCGCGTCAATGCGGCTAGGCGTGATTGACGGAGGCGACGGCGCGCGCGAGCGAAGCCGGCGCGCGCATGTCGCCTTGCTGTGACCACGCGCTCCGGACTGCGGAGGTGCAATGACGTTCGGAAATGCGGCTGGATTGCTCGCGAGACGACATCGACGAGCATCCCTTCAAGCGCTCGAGATCTTCGGGCCGCGGAACCGGTACCGGCGAAGGTACCCCCTCCTCGCGAACGGCGTCCTCTTGGGCGCCGTCGCGTTCGGCGCCGGCTGCGGATCGGGCTCGCCGAACGAGGAGCTGCACGGCACCGCGAAGCTCGCGCTGGAGGACCCGACCTGCGTGACCATCCAGCGCGGGACGGCCGGCGCGGTGGAGGACGCGACCATCTGGGAGACCTTCCCGACCTGGAGCGACTCGACCGTGCTCCTCCGCACGGGCACCTTGGCGGGGTTCGGCGTGCGGCACGCCGTCCTCCGCTTCGATCTCTCGCCGGTGCCGGCCGGGGCGAACGTCGTCTCCGCGACGCTGCGGCTCGAGCAGATCTTCCGGGACACCACGAGCTCGAGCACCATCAACATCCACCGGATCCTCTCGCCGTGGACCGAGTCGACGGTGACCTGGCAGAGCCTCGGCAACGGGAGCGACTTCGACCCGGCGATCGCGGCGTCGTTCCAGTCGCTGCCCGGCGTCGGGATCCGCTCGGCGGATCTGACCTCGCTCACCGCGGCGTGGCTCGCGGGCACCGTCCCGAACCACGGCGTGCTCCTGGAGGAGGCGCCGGTCCTCACCACGAGCTTCCCGAGCAGCGAGGAGCCGACGGTCAGCCGGCGGCCGAGCCTCGAGGTCTGTTACACGACCGGGGCGACCTGCACCGGCACGATCGACGACGGCGACGCGTGCACGACCGATACGTGCGATCCGGTGCTGGGCATCGTGCATACCCCCATCTCGACAGACGACAGCGACCCGAGCACGATCGACACGTGTGACCCGGCCACCGGCGCGGTGACGCACGTGGCCTGTCCGGCGCTGGATCCGACCGTGGCCACCCGGCTCATCGACGCCGTGGGGTGCATCTACCAGGGGCCGAGCGCGCCGCAGACGGGCGTGACCGCGACGTTCGATCCGGGCACGGTCGCGGTCGTCAAGGGCAAGGTCGCGACGAGGGCGGGTGTCCCGATCTCGGGCGTAGAGGTGAGCGTGCTGGGGCACGACGTGGAGGACGCCGAGAGCTTCGGTCGGGTGCTCACGCGCGCCGACGGGGCGTTCGAGCTGGTCGTGCGCGGCGGCAAGCCGATCACGATCAGCTATGAGAAGACCGGATATCTGCCGTCCCAGCGGCAAGTGGCCACCTCCTGGCAACGCTGGTCCGATGCGCCCGACGTCGTGCTGATCGAGCGCGATCCGGTGGTGACGCCCGTCGAGCTGGGCAGCGCGACGGAGATCCAGGTGGCGCGGGGGAGCGTGCAAACCGACGAGAGCGGCACGCGCCAGGCGACGTTGCTCTTCCCCCCCGGCACCTCGGGGACCATGACCGTGCCAGACCCGAACGGCCCGCCGGGCGCCACGACGACCGTGGCGTTGCCGGCCGAGGTGCACGTGCGCGCCACCGAGTACACGGTCGGCCCGAACGGCCCCGAGGCCATGCCGGGTACGCTGCCAGCCGCCAGCGCGTACACGTATGCGGTGGAGCTCGGGCTCGACGAGGCCGTCGCCGCGGGCGCGACGAACGTCGAGTTCACGCAGCCCGTCCCGTTCTACGTCGAGAACTTCCTGAACTTCCCTGTCGGGACGCCCGTCCCGATCGGGTACTACGACGCGCAGCAAGGGATATGGGTGCCGTCGGAGGACGGGATCGTCCTCCGGATCCTCGACGTGAGCGGCGGCGTGGCGTCGCTCGATGTCGACGGCGACGACGTGGCGGACGACGCGAGCGCGCTCGACGAGCTGGGCATCACCGCCGAGGAGCTCGAGCAGCTCGGCGCGCTGTACACGGCGGGGACGAGCCTCTGGCGATCCCAGGTCACGCACTTCACCCCGTGGGACTGCAACTGGCCGTTCGGGCCGCCGGAGGACGCGGTCGCGCCGCCCGACGGCGCCGGCGTGGCGACCGGTCTTCCGGACAACGTCTGCAAGGCGGCCGGCTCGATCATCGAGTGCGAGAGCCAGGTCCTCGGCGAGCGGCTGCCCGTGAGCGGCACGCCCTTCAGCCTGCATTACCAGAGCGACCGGACGCTGGGGCGAAGGGACCTGTACCGCCTCCCGATCCCGCTGACCAAGGCGACCGTCCACTCGAAGCTCCTGCGGATCGGCGTCGGCGTGACCGTCGCCGGGCGCAGCTTCGGGTACGCCCAGTCGTGCCCCTGCGCGCCCAACCAGGAGTATGTCTTCGAGTGGGACGGCAAGGACGCTCTCGGCCGCGACGTCGCGGGGAAGCAGCCGGTCGTGGTGGATATCGGCTACACCTACGAGGGGGAGTACAAGAAGCCCATGAGCAACGCCATGGTCGGGGGCTCGGGGTCGGGAGGAGGGTCGTTCGGCCGCCTCGGCGGCGACCGGATCACGGGAAACAGGGCGCGGCAGGACGTCACGCTGCACCGGACGTGGGAGAGCATCCTGGGCGCCTGGCACAACGACGCCGACGCGCTCGGCGGGCTGAGCCTCAGCGAGCACCATGCGTACGATCCCGTCACCTCGATCCTCTATCGAGGCGACGGCGAGCGGCGCACCGGTCGCGACTTGCCGATCACCCTTCGCCGGGTGGCGGGCGAGATCCCCTCGAGCAGCGCGGCCGCTGCCGACGGCATCAACGCCGCGGTCGCGTACATCGGCCTGCCGAGAGGCGTCGCTGTCGGGTCCGATGGCAGTGTCTATTTCCCCGACACGGGGACGCATCGCGTCCGGAAGATCGGCCCCGACGGGCTCATCAGCACCATCGCCGGTGTCTATAACCAGGCCGGATACAACGGAGACGATCGGCCCGCCACGACCGCGCTCCTGGGGAGCCTGGAGCTCATGACGATCGGGGCTGACGGAAGCATCTACTTCAAAGACGGCTGCCGCATCCGGCGCATCGCCCCGGACGGCATGATCCGGAGCGTCGCCGGGAACGGCAGCTGCAGCTGGGTCCCCACGTTGCCCGAGAACGTGCCAGCGACCTCCGTCCCCCTCGGGAACAGCGTCAACGCCATCTCGGTCGCGCCGGACGGCAGCCTGTACATGGCCATGAGCCAAGTTGTCCGAATGGTGACCCCGGACGGGATTATCAGCACGGTGGCGGGCACGGGAGAGACAGGCAACTCCGTCGATGGCGTCCGGGCCACGGAAGCTCGCTTCACCTGGATCACCGCCGTCGCCGCGGCGCCAGACGGCGGCTTCTACCTCGCCGAATCCGCCGGTGCGATCGGCTCTGCTGGCAACTTCATCCGGCGCGTCGATCTCAACGGAGTCCTCACCACGGTCGGGGGCACCACCGGCAACGGCGCAGCGCAGACGGGCGACGGGGGCCCGGCGACGTCAGCGCTCCTCGGATCGCCGCATACGCTCGCGCTCGGGCCCGACGGCAGCATCTACTTCATCACCCGGAGGCTCGGGGACTCCGACTACCCCACCTTGCGCCGCATCTCGCCGGACGGCATCATCACCACGATCGCGGGCAACCGCGCAGTCTATCCGACGCTGTGCACGTCCCAGCATTGCGGGCTCGACGGGCCGGCGACCAAGGCCTGGTTCATCCGGCCGTGGGGCCTCACCGTCACGCCTGGCGGCGAGATCCTCATCGCCGACGGGAACGCGGCGGCCGATGCGCTCATCGTCCGCTTGAAGGCGCCCCTCCCGGGCGTGGCGCCCGGCAACATCACGGTGCCGAGCGAGGACGGCACGGAATACTACGTGTTCAACGAGCGGGGGCGTCACCTCGTCACGAAGGACGCGCTGCTCGGGGTCACGCGCTACCAGTTCGGCTACGACCCCGAAGGCCGACTCACGACGGTCACCGACGTGGACGGCCGGGTGACGACGATCCAGCGCGACGCGAACGGCGTCGCGACGGCGATCGTCGCGCCCACCTCGCAGACCACGTCGCTCGCGATGAACGCCGAGGGCTACCTGTGGACGCTGACGAACCCCGCGAACGAGACGACTACGCTGGAGTACTACCCGGGCACGGGCCTCCTCATGTCGATGCTCGAGCCGCTCGGCCTGCACGAGTTCGAGTACGACGAGGGGCGCCTCATCCGGGACGATGATCCGGCGGACGGCTTCCAGACGCTCAGCCGGACGGACACCAGCTCGGGCTACTCGGTCACGCTCACCACGGCGGAGGGCCGGACGCGCACGCACGCGATCGAGAAGCTCGCCGCCGGCGGCGAGCAGCGCACGCACACCGGATGGAACGGCCTCTCGACCGTCGTGCAGATCGACCCGAGCGGAGCGGGGTCGGTCACGACGCCGGACGGCATGGTGGCCTCCATGGAGCTGACGGGCGATCCGCGCTTCGGCCTGCAGTCGCCCGCCCTCAGCAAGGAGACCTACACCACGCCGCTCGGGAAGCAGATGCAGATCACCCGAGCGCGATCGGTGCTCCCGCCCAACGATCTCGACATCACCTCGCTCACCGACACCGTGACCGTCAACAACAAGACGTTCACGAGCGTGTTCAACAAGGCCTCGAGCACCATCGTCTCCACGACGCCGAGCGGGCGGCAGGTCACGGCGACCCTGAACGCGCAGGGGCGGGTGGCTGAGATCGCGATCCCGGGCATCCTTCCCGTCGAGGTGACGTATCATCCTGACGGCCGGCTCCACACGCTCGCTCAGGGCTCCAGGACGTGGACGTACGCCTACGACGACAACGGCTGGCTCACCACGATGACCCAGCCGCTGAACCACACCACATCCCTGGTGCACGATCCGGTCGGCCGGGTCACGCAGGTGACGAGGCCAGACGATGAGATCTTCGGGATGGGCTACCACGCCGGCGGGCTCCTTCACACCGTGACGCCGCCGGATCGGCCGGAGCACTCGTTCGATTCCACGCCGACCGGCCTGCTGGACGAGTACCTGGCGCCGGAGGTTGGAGGCATCGCCCGGACGACGTCGTGGTCTTATGATCGGGATCGCCTGCTCACCAGCTCGACCCGGCCGGGCGAGCCCGCCACGGTGTACACGCCGGATCCGGTCACCGGTCGGCGCGGGCTCGTGACCTTGCCGCTGGGGATGGGCACCATCCAGTATGTTTATCACCCCACGACGGGCAATCTCCAGCACGTCATCGGCCCCTCCGGGATCTCGCTCGAGGTCGGTTACGACGGCGCGCTCCCGACCAGCCGGACGTGGACGGTCACCGGGTCCGGGGCCGGCGTGGGATCGGTGCAGTGGATCTACAACAACGACTTCCGCATCGTCAGCGAGACGGTCAACGGCGGAGCAGCGACGTCCTTCGGCTACGACGTCGACGGCGTCGTCAACCAGGCCGGCGGCCTCACGCTGAGCCGGCACCCGCAGAGCGGGCAGTACGCGGGGAGCAGCATCGGCGTCGTCAGCGATACCGTCACCCCCGACGCCTACGGCGGCGTGCAAACGTACGTCGCGCAGGCGAGCGGGTCGACGGTGTACGAGGTGAGCGTCACCCCGGACGCGCTGGGGCGCATCGATCAGCGGACGGAGACCATCCTGGGAGAGACGCACTCGTACGACTATGAGTACGACCTCGCCGGCCGGCTGACCGACGTGGTTCGAGACGGCGCGCTCGTGGCGCACTACGACTACGATGCGAACGGGAACCGCCTCGGGCGCACGTCGTCGGCAGGGACGGAGGGTGGCACCTACGACGATCAGGACCGGCTCCTGACGTACGGGACCAAGACCTACGCGACCAGCCCGGCGGGCGACCGGACGAGCGTGACCGACACGGCCACGGGCGAGACGACGACCTTCACGTACGACGCCTACGGCGCCCTGCGGCACGTCGGGCTGCCGGACGCCACGTCGATCGACTATCTGGTGGACGGCGAGGGCCATCGCATCTGGAAGCAGCGGAACGGGGTCAAGGTCCAGGGCTTCCTGTACCGGAGCGCGCTCCAGCCGGCGGCGGAGCTCGACGGCGCGGGGAACGTGGTGGCGCGCTTCGTCTACGGGCGAGGGCAGCACGTGCCGGACCTGATGATCAAGGGCGGCGCGACGTACCGCATCCTCACGGATCACGTCGGCAGCCCCCGGCTCGTGGTGAACTCCGCGACCGGCGCTGTGGCACAGCGCATGGACTTCGACGAGTTCGGCCGCGTGCTGCTCGACACGAACCCGGGCTTCACGCCCTTCGGCTTCGCCGGCGGGCTGTACGATCCGGAGACGAAGCTTGTGCGCTTCGGGGCCCGGGACTACGATTCGGAGGTGGGAAGGTGGTTGAACAAGGATCCGATCGGGTTCGGGGGTGGGGATACGAACCTGTATGCGTATGTCGGCGGTGATCCGGTGAATCGGATCGATCCAAATGGGATGGATCCCGGCGATCGTTACGAGTCCCCTCTGGATGCTGCGCTGCACGCGTTCGAGGACTACAACTTCCAGTCGATCGCTATCGATCGCGAGTTTGCCGGGCTCATCTATAGAATGGCGGGTGGAGGCTACTCCTACACTCCTGCCGCAATTGGAGGATCGAGCACCTCAAACCCGACGAAAACTGCGAAGCACCTACAGCCCGGAGATGAGGTCGTCGGAGACTACCACACCCATGCCTGCTACCACGCACCGACCGACGAGCAGTTTTCGCCTAGGGACCTGATGACGGCCGACGCGCTAGGCTCATCGAGTTTTGGGTATCGCGACTACACGTCGTTCTTGGCGACGCCTCACGGACGTATCGGCATATACAGGGGCGACCAGAAGCCGTGGTACTCCCCTCCAAGCTCTCGCTACGGAGTGCCGTGATGTCTCGTCATGTGACTCCGATCCCGGTGTTGCTCGCCATTGCGGTCGCTGGTTGTGGAGCGGACCCAAATCGTGCCGCGTCCAGGTCGCCGAGCCCAGGGTGCTCCTTCGGAACGCCGGATCCGACCGCCGTCGCCACAGACCTCGACCAGGTGCTTGCCGATCCCGAGAGGTTTGCTGGGCGACGTGTGCGGCTTCGCGCCTTCTTGATGAACGAGTTTGAAGATCACGGGCTCTATATCAGCGATGTGAGCACAAAGAAGCCAGCCCTCGACGGCAAGCGTGCGCCGCGTTGTGACGTGCGTGCCCTCGTACCGCCCATGAAGGCGTTGTGGTGGGACGCCGCCGGAGCGCCGGGGGCCGGGTGTAATCGCCGTCTTGTGACGATCGAGGGCATCTTCGACCCTTGCGAAGGTGGGCACATGTCGTTGTTCTCCGGCGGGCTGCACGATGTGAGCTCTATTCATTCGGAGTAGAACGATCCCGACCCCGGTCGGTGATGGCCGCGACGCCCGAGCGGGGCTCAACGTTTGAAGCGACCCATTGGGGGCGTTGAGCCTCGCCATCCCCACGCCCTACAAGCACCCCGAATCCGTGCATGCAGACAGCCGCCCGGAGCGCTTGCGCGCCGCGCGCCGGCGCGTATGCAACGTCGCACGCGGGGCTGTGCGCTTCGCTAGGGACGGGCCTTAGATCTCGAAGCTGAACCCGTCCTTCTCGAGCCGCTCGTACTTCCGCCGGTCGAACCGGTAGAGCCGCGCGGCGCGGTGGGCGACGTCCTGCTCGACCTCGTCGAGCTCCACGAGCAGCCCGGTGCCGAGGGCCTTCTTGCGGAAATTGCGCTTGTCGAGCGGGCGCTCGAGGATCTTCTCGTAGAGCCGCTGGAGCTGCGACAGCGTGAACTTCGGCGGCAGGAGCTCGAACCCGATCGGCCGATACCGCACCTTGCCCTTCAGCCGCTCCAGCGCGGTCGAGAAGATCTCCTCGTGATCGAAGGCGAGCGCCGGCGTGTCGTCCACCGAGAACCACGCGGCCTCGCGGGCGTCGGTCGCCGCCTTGACCCGGTGGTCCCCGAGCTTCACGAGCGCGTAGTACGCCACCGACACGACGCGCTCGCGCGGGTCGCGCCCGAGCGCGCCGAAGGTGTAGAGCTGCTCCAGGTACACCCCCGAGAGCCCCGTCTCCTCGGCGAGCTCCCGCCGCGCGGCGTCGTCCAGCGACTCGTCGACGCGCACGAAGCCGCCCGGGAGCGCCCACCGGCCGCGGAACGGCTCGAGCTCCCGCCGGATGAGGAGGACCTTCAGATCCTCCTCGTCGAGGCCGAACACGACGCAATCCACCGTCAATGCCGGCCGTGGGTGCTCGTATGCGACGGACATCCGGACCTCCGTGTGACCTGGACACGAAGCTTTGTGTGTTTCGGACACCATGTCAACCCGCACCGCGCCGCGCCGCGCCGCGCCCGGCCTCGCGGCGCGGCGCGGCGTGGCGGCACGGCGACTGCGGGCCTCGATAGCTTCATCGGGACATCGCGTCTGCGAGGACCAAGCGGGCTCAGCAAACGGTGCGATGTTTCCCCCGATGGGTTCACGAAACTTGCCGTCCACCGTCGACAAACGCTCGACGGCCAGCGCGCGCGCGGGGTAAAAAGCTCTCATGGCGGGGGACGAGGCGTCGGCCGCGGCGGGTGCGGAGATCCAGAACGAGCCCGAGGCGGAGATCGGAGAGGCGGAGCTGCTCCTCCGGGCCGTGCTCGAGAATCTCCCGGTCGCCGTGTGCAGGTACGATCGCGAGGGGATCTTCAGGTTCCACGACGGCAGAGGGCTGGAGACCTCCGGCGTGCGGCCGGGGGAGCACCTCGGCAAGAGCGTCTACGAGCTCTATGCGGGGGCGCCGGAGGGGGTGGAGGCCATACGGCAGGCGATCGAGGGGAAACGGTCGCACACGGTCACCGAGGCGCACGGCCTCACCTGGGAGACATGGTACGTCCCCGTGCGCCACGGCGGGGAGCCCGGCGCCGTCAGCATCACCATGGACGCCACCCCGGCGAGGCAGCGAGAGCAGGAGCTCCGGAACAAGCTCGAGCTGATCGAGAAGCAGCAGAGGGTCATCCGCGATCTGTCGACGCCGATCATCGAGGTCTGGGACAAGGTGCTGACCCTGCCCATGGTGGGCGTGGTGGACAGCCTGCGGATCGCCGAGGTGATGGACAACCTGCTCACGGCGATCGTGAACAAGGACGCTCGCTACGCGATCCTCGACCTCACGGGCGTCGACGCGGTCGACACGCGGACGGCCGGGTACATCATCGAGATGATCAAGGCGATCCGGCTGCTGGGCGCGGAGGGGATCGTCACCGGGATCCGGTCGAACGTGGCCCAGACGATGATCGCGCTCGGGCTCGACCTGTCCGGCGTCACGACCGTCGGCAACCTCCGCGCCGGCCTCAAGCTCTGCATGCGGCGCATGGCCGCGGCGGGCGACGCGGGCGCCGCCGGCTGTGTCCCGGTGAAATAGCCGCCTTCGCGCGCGCGGCGCGCGCGCGCCTCGCGCTCGGCCGCGGCGATCAGCGGTGGATCACGAGGCGCGTCGACGGGTCCTTGCGCGTGACCTGGACCGCATACCACCCCTCCGGCACGGGGGGCTCGGTCCAGTGGAACAGCCATTTGGCGTCGACCGGCGAGAGGTTCACGCAACCGCCGCTCTGCCCGTCGCCCCAGTTGTTGTGCCAGTACGCCGCGTGGAGGAGGTATTTGCTGAAGAAGTGCTGGCTCCACGGCACCTCCGCCTCGATCCAGTCGTCCTCGTCGACGTGAGGGGTGATGAGCGTCTTCGTCACCCACTTGCGGTTGATGCGGTACTGACCGAGCGGGGTTGTGGAGGGCGGCACGAACGGCTCGGCCCTCTCCGGCTCCTCCGCCCCGTTGCGCCCGGCCGAGATGAGCGTCGCGAAGACGGGCCGGTCGTCCTCGTAGGCGATGAGCCAGCCTTCGAGCGCCGCGATCTCGATCCACGTGTTCCTCGGCCCCTCGGCCGGCGCCGCGGGCGCCGCGCCGCCGAGCTGGATGCGGCGCCCCCACGGGTTCTTCGACTTCCGCGGTTTGATCACCACCGCGTCTCGCTCGAGCACCCAGTGCCCGTCGTCGCGGGTCTCGAGGTACGTCAGCTCGCCGACCCGCCGCGATTTGCCCGTCAGCCCGACCCGGTCGAGGCGCTCCCACACGGCGTCCGTCTTCGCGAGCTGGTTCTCCTCGGTGAGGCGGTACTTGGGGCGCGGCTTGCGGCGAAAGAAAGCGATCGGGAGCCGCTCGTCGGCGCCGAGGTGGACCCCCTGGAAGGTGGCGGGCTCATACGGCTTCACCTTGTCCTTCGGCACGAACGTCAGATCCGAGGCCCAGAGCCACGTCGCCCCGCCGGCCTCGACCTCCTTCGTCCATGCGACCGACGAGCGCGGGCGGACCTGCATGTGCCGCAGGTCGTGCATCCCCTCGGGCCACGCCGGCGCGTCGACGCCCTCGACGTTCAAGAGGCGCTTGAGGCCGAGCGACTCGCCGTAGCGGTACGGCAGGGGCTGATCGACGAGCGGGGCGTGCGCGCTCAGCGTCTTCAGCATGGGATCGGCCGCGTCGAGGGTGGCGCGCTCGCCGTCGACGCAGACGTACCCGCGGGGCTCCACGGCGTAGAACGCCGGGCAATCGCCGGCGGCCCGGACGGGCTCGGGGCTCTTCAGGCGGACCGAGCCGCCGATCGAGAGATAGCCGATCCACTGGGCCTTCGGCCTCGGCGCAGACCGGATCCACACCTCGCGGGTCTTCGCGTACACGCGGGAGGGGACCTCCGGCGCCGCCTCGGCCGCGGCGAGCGAGGCCGCGGCGGCCGGAGCCTTCGGCGGCTCGGGGGTGACGATCGGCCCGGCGGCGCCGGGATCGGCTGCCGGGCGCTCGCTGGAGGGCTCTGCGACCGCGACGCCCGCGGGCCCGGCCGGGTCGGCGCCCGAGCCGGCGTCGTGCCGCGACGGCGTGCAAGCGAGGCAGAGCACGCCGACGGCGGCGAACCACGAGCGGCCGGACATAGGCGCGCCACCCTAGCACGCCGAGCCTGCTCGGCGGAATGATCTGCCAAGTGCGGAGGCGGTGGCCGGCGATGCCCCGGCAGGGAGCAGATCCGCGGCCGCTCGCACGCCAGATCGGGCACGGCCGCGGCGGCCGGCGCGCGCGTCGGCCCGGTCGTGTCCGGTCGCCACGATTTTCGGTCGTGTCCGGTCGCCGCGATTTTCGATCGCGCGGGTGTCACGCTCGGCCCCGCTCGCGCCTAGAGCCGAGGAAGGCCGGTGAGGACCGCCGGCCGGAGAAGACAAGGAGACCTCCCATGCGTCGTTGGCTCAAGGTGACCCTGTTCGCGGCCGTCCTCGGCATCCCGGCGATGGCCTATGCTGGAACGCAGCTCGCCGGCGGCTGTCCGTGCGCGGATTGCCCGTGCCCGGACTGCCCCTGCGGCTGAGGCCCCAGCCCCTTGGAACCGCGCGCGCGATCGCTGCTCAACGCCTCGATGAGGCGCCTCGCCGACGGCGATCGCGCGGCGTTCGACCCCGTCTATGCCGCCCTCTGGCCGGCGATCAGCGCGTTCTGCCGCCGCATGCTCGGGGGCGACGCGGACGCGGAGGACGCGGCGCAGCAGGCGCTCCTCAAGGTGTTCGACCGCGCCAGCTCGTTCGATCCCGAGGCGGACGCGCTCACCTGGGCGCTCGCCATCGCGGCGTGGGAGTGCCGCACGGCGCGGCGGCGGCGGACCCGATCGCGGGAGGCGCCGGACGAGCACCTCCCGTCGCTCGCGGCCGACACGCCCACGCCGGAAGACGCGGCGATCGCCCGGGATCTGGACGACGCGGCGCGCGAGGTGCTCGGCGCGCTGGGCGAGGCGGATCGCGAGACGCTGAGGGCGACGCTGCTGGAGGGGGATCGCGATCCATCGGTGTCGGGCGCGGCGTTCCGCAAGCGCCGCGAGCGCGCATTTGCCCGCCTCCGGGAGGCGTGGAGGAGGATCTATGGAACCTGAGGCGCTCGCCGGCCTGAAGGAGAGGGCCTATCGAGCCTACGAGCGCGGGAGGGCGCGACAGGCGGCGTGGGCGGCGACCCCGACGCTCGCCGTGGCGCTCGTCGCCGCGCTGATGAGCGACCGCCCGCTCACCACCGCGATCATCGGCGCGGCGCTCTACGTCGCCGCGGCGCTGCTCTCGTGGCGGGGGCGGGAGCTCGGGCGGGGCGTGCTCCCGGGCGTCGCGGCGGGGCTCGTGCCCTTCGCGGCGGCGCACGCCGCGCGCGTCTACGGTCACCTCTGCACGCCGGAGGGGTGCGTCTCCATCTGCGTCCCGGCCTGCATGGCGGGCGGGGTCGCCGCCGGCGTGCTGCTCTCGCGCGCGCTCCGCCGGTCGGACCGGCTCGGGGCCTCCTGGGCCTCGGCGTGCGGCGTCGCCGCGCTGACGGGCGCCCTCGGCTGCGCCTGCGTCGGCTTCGGCGGCGTGGTCGCCCTCGCGGCGGGGCTGCTCGCCGGCACCGCACCGCTCGCGCTCCGCCCCGCGCGCGGCGGCGCGTGAGGTGCCATATCGCCTCGGCGGGCGCGACGTGCCGTGTCGTACTGGGGTTGATGGAGCGGGGCGCGGGCGGTCAGCGGGTCGCCCCGGCGCGTCGCTTCGACCACACGTCGAAGGCCACCGCGGCGAGCAGCACCAGGCCCTTGACGAGCATCACCCGCTCGGACGGGGAGCCGATCAGCGACATGCCGTTGTTGATCACCCCCATGATCAGACCGCCGGTGATCGCGCCGGCCACCTTGCCGACGCCGCCCTGCACGGCGGCGCCGCCGATGAAGGCCGCGGCGATCGCGTCCAACTCGAAGTTGATCCCCGCGGTCGGGCCCGCCTGGTTCAGCCGGCCGGCGAAGATGATCCCCGCGACCGCGGCGAGCACGCCCATGTTCACGAAGATCCAGAAGGTGACCCAACTGACCTTGATCCCGGACAGCATCGCGGCGTGCACGTTGCCGCCCACCGCGTAGATGTGGCGGCCGAAGACCGTCCGGTTGGTCAGCAGCGTGTAGCCCAGCGCGAGGGCCGTCAGCAGGATCAGCACCCAGGGCAGGTTCTTGAACCGGGCCAGCTGCACGAGGATGAACATCACCACGGCCGACGCGGCGGCGAGCTTCGCGACGAACACCGGCAGCGCGTCCACCTGCTGCTTGTAGCCGAGCCGCGCGGCCCGGGCGCGCCACTGGGTGGCCACGATGCCGGCCACGCCGGCCGCCCCGACGAGCAGCGTGACCACGTCGGCCCCGCCGAGCGCCCCGAGGCGAACGTTGCCCAGGTACCCCTCGGTGAAGCCGTTGGCCAGCGTCCGCACCTCGTCCGGGAACGGGCCGATGCCCTGGTTGCCCAGGATCGTGAGGGTCACGGCGCGGAACAGGAGCATTCCGGCGAGCGTCACGATGAACGCCGGGATGCGGAAGTAGGCGACCCAGAAGCCCTGCCAGGCGCCGATCAGGGCGCCCACGACGACGGTGATGCCGGCCGCCAGCGGCCAGGGCACGTGGTTCTCGACCATCAGCACGGCCGCGACCGCGCCCGTCGCCGCCACGACCGAGCCGGCCGACAGGTCGACGTGGCCGGCGATGATGATCAAGATCATCCCGATGGCCAGAATCAGGATGTACGAGTTCTGGACCATGATGTTCGAGATGTTCTGGGGCGCCAGCAGCTGACCGCCGGTAAGGCCCGTGAACAGCGCGACGATCAGCGCGAAAGCGACGTAGATGCCGCTCTGCCGCAGGTTGATCGAGAACCGGTGGTTCAGCGGCCGCTCGGGAGGTGACTGCATGTCGGCGGGCAGGGCTTTGCTGGTGGGCGCCGTGCTGCCGGTGGGCGCGAGGCTGGCCATCTCGCCGCTACTCCTTTGCCTTGGTCATGTATTGCATCAGCCGTTCCGGTGTGGCGTCGGCGCGGTCGAGCTGACCGGTGATCCGTCCGGCCGACATGGCGTAGATCCGGTCGCAGATGCCGAGCAGCTCGGGCAGCTCCGACGAGATGACCAGGATCGCCTTGCCCTGGTCGGCGAGCGCGTTGATGAACGTGTAGATCTCGTATTTGGCGCCGACGTCGATGCCGCGGGTGGGCTCGTCCAGGATCAGCACGTCGGGGTCCGCGAACATCCACTTGGCCAGGACGACCTTCTGCTGGTTGCCGCCGCTCAGCGTGCCTGTGACCGTGAGCACGCTGGGGGCCTTGATGTTCAGCCGCCTCCGGTACTCGTCGGCGACGCGGTACTCCTCGTTGTCGTCGACCCAGCCCAGCTCGGCGAGCTTCCGCAGGGCGGCGGCCGAGACGTTGCGCTTGATGTCCTCGATCAGGTTCAGGCCATAGGCCTTCCGGTCTTCGGTCGCGTACGCGATGCCCTGGTCGATCGCGTCGCTCACCGATCGCAGGCGGATCTCGCGGCCGTCCTTGAACATCCGCCCGCCGGCGCGGACGCCGTAGCTGCCCCCGAACACGCTCATCGCCAGCTCGGTGCGGCCCGCGCCCATCAGGCCGGCCAGCCCGACGATCTCACCGGCGCGCAGCGTGAGGTTCGCGCCCGACACGACCACCCGCCCGCGCCGGAGCGGGTCGTGCACGGTCCAGTCCTCGATCCGCAGCACCTCGGGGCCGATCTTGGGCTCGTGCGGCGGGAAGCGGTGCTCCAGGTCCCGGCCGACCATGCCGGCGATGATCCGGTCCTCGGTCACCCGACCGCTCTTCATGTCCAGCGTCTCGATCGTCCGCCCGTCGCGCAGGATCGTCGTCGAATCGGCGATGGCCTCGATCTCGTTCAGCTTGTGGGAGATGATCACGCTGGTGATGCCGTCGTCGCGCAGCCCCCGGATCAGGTCGAGCAGATGCGCGGAGTCGTCGTCGTTGAGGGCGGCGGTCGGCTCGTCCAGGATGAGCAGCCGGACTCGCTTCGACAGCGCCTTGGCGATCTCGACCAGCTGCTGCTTGCCCACGCCGATGTCCATCACGGGGGTCACCGGGTTCTCCCGCAGCCCGACCCGGGCGAGGAGGGCTTCGGCCTCCGCGTTGGTGCGGTTCCAGTCGATCAGCCCGCGGTGGACCCGCTCGTTGCCGAGGAAGATGTTCTCGGCGATGGACAGGTGGGGGCTCAGCGCGAACTCCTGGTGAATGATCACGATGCCGCGCTTCTCGCTGTCCCGCACGCTGGAGAACTTGCAGAGCTCGCCGCCGAAGTAGATCTCACCCGCGTACGAGCCGTGCGGGTAGACGCCCGAGAGCACCTTCATCAGGGTGGACTTGCCGGCGCCGTTCTCGCCGCAGATCGCGTGGATCTCGCCGCGGCGCACCGACAGGCTGACGTCTTTCAACGCCTTGACGCCCGGGAACGTCTTGGTGATTCCGTGCATCTCGAGGATCGCGTCGTCGGCCATCCCGGTCTGCCTCCTTGAGGGGGTCGCACGCGCGAGCCGGGCGGCGCCGGCCCGGCTGCGGTCCCAGGCGGCGCGGCGGCCGGCGTCGCGCGGCGCGATGCCCGCCGGCCGGCCCCGCGCGGCCGGCGCTGCGGCGCGGCTACTTGAGCTCGTCCTCCTTGTAGTAACCGCTGTCGACCAGCACCTTCTTGTAGTTGCTCTTGTACACGATGACCGGCTCGAGCAGGTACGACGGCACCACCTTCTTGCCGTTGTCGTAGTCCTTGGTGTTGTTCACCTCGGGCTTGCCGGCCTTGAGCACGGCGTCGGCCATCTTCACGGTGACCTCTGCCAGGTGCCGAGTGTCCTTGAAGATGGTGGCGAACTGCTCGCCGGCGATGATCGACTTGACCGACGCCTTCTCGGCGTCCTGCCCGGTGACGATCGGGTACTTCTGCCCGCCGGCGCCGTAGCCGTTGCTCTTCAGCGCCGACAGGATGCCGATGGACAGCCCGTCGTAGGGCGACAGCACGCCGTCGACCTTCGCGCCGCCGGTGTACGTCGCGGTGAGCAGATCCTCCATGCGCTTCTGCGCGGTCGCCGGGTCCCACCGGAGGATGGCCACGGTCTTGAAGTCCTTCTGACCGCTCTTGACGACGAGCGTGCCCTTGTCGATGTAGGGCTTGAGCGTGTCCATGGCGCCGTTGAAGAAGAAGGTCGCGTTGTTGTCGTCGGGCGAGCCGGCGAACAGCTCGATGTTGAACGGACCCTGGGCGGCGCCGTCGGAGCCGTCCTCCTTCTTCAACCCGAGGCCCACGAGGAGCGAAGTGGCCTGCTGCACGCCCACCTTGTAGTTGTCGAAGGTGGCGTAGTAGTCGACGTTCGGCGAGTTGCGGATGAGCCGGTCGTACGCGATGACCGGGATCTTCTTGTCCGCCGCCTGCTGCAGCTGCGTGGTGATCGCCGTGCCGTCGATGGAGGCGACGATGAGCAGCTTGGCGTCCTTGGTGATCTGGGTCTCGATCTGGTTGACCTGAGTCGGGATGTCGTTCTCCGCGTACTGCAGGTGGACCTGATACCCCAGCTTCTCCAGCGCCGCCTTGACGTGGTTGCCGTCGGAGATCCACCGCTCCGACGATTTGGTCGGCATGCTGACGCCGACGAGGACGCCCGCCTTGGCGCCGGACGCACCCTTGTCGGCCGTCTTCTCGCTGGAGTCGCAGGCGCTCGTGCCCGCGGCCAGGGCCATGGCCACCGCGGCGGCGGCAAACCTCGCAAGCTTCATCGTCGCTCCTGCTGCAAACGGTGCAGATCCGAGCCGGTCGAACCGGCCAGTGAGGTAAGGAACTCGGCCCATGGCTCGCGCTGCGCCGGACATCGGGCGAGCTTCTGCGTCGGTGAGGCATCCTCCTGCCACGACCGTGGCAAAGCATGGATGCCCTTGAGGAAGGCATTGTGAGCGTTCACATTTTGCTTGTCAATTCCAATCGGACGGCCGGCGACTCTCCTGCAGCGCGCACGGCGAGCTCGGGGTCCTGACCGGTTGCCGGAAGCTGCACTGGCGGAGAGGCTGCGGTTAGGCTCGGTGCATGCCGGAAGCCGCCCGCAAGCGCCTCGCGCTGGCCCTCCTCATCGTCGCCGTCGTTCCCGTCGGCCTGGCCGCGCGGTTCCACGGCGGTCCGGTCTGGCTGCGCAACAGCGCCGGCGCCGTGCTCTATGAGGTCGTATGGATCGCCGCGGCGCAGCTCGTGTGGATCTCCGCCCGCACCCACCGGCTTGCGCTCGCGGTCTTCGCCGCGACGTGCGCGATCGAGCTGCTCCAGCTGAGCGAGCTGCCCTGGCTGTGGGCCGCGCGCAGCACCACCCCGGGGCGGCTCCTGCTCGGCGCGAACGGCGGGTTCGATCCCGCCGACTTCGCGCTGTACGCCGTCGGCTGCGCCCTCGGTGTTGCGCTCTGCCGGCCGCTCCGGGCCGCGGCGTGACGCGCCGCCGCGCCGCGTCCGCGCGCCGGTTGCGCGGCGCGCCGGCCGGGGCCAGGCTGGCGAGCGCGAGTTCCAGGAGCAAGGAGGCGACGTCCATGACCGAGGCTCACCACACCGGCGGCTGTCTGTGCGGCGCGATCCGCTACCGCGCCCGCGGCGCCCCGGCGAGCGTCAACGTTTGCTACTGCAGCCAGTGCCGGCGCCAGACCGGCGCGCCGATGCCGTCGTTCGCCACCTATCCCGACGAGCAGTTCGAGCTGCTCTCCGGCGCCCCCGCGACGTACCGGTCGTCCAGCTTCGCCATCCGCCAGTTCTGCGCGATCTGCGGCTCGTCGCTCTTCTGGCGCCGCGACGGGGCCCGGGAGCTCGACATCTTCCTCGGCACGCTGGACCGGCCGGGCGACCTGCCGCCGCCGTCGTTCCAGCTCTGGACCGTGCACCGCGTGCCCTGGCTGCCCGCCATCCCCGGGGCCACCGACTACCGCGGCGCCAAGACCACCACGTAGTCCAGAGGCCCCGAGGCGAGGTATCCCCATGAAGAGATCGGTGAAGATCGCGCTCCGGGTCGCGCTGGGCATCGTCGCCTGCGGGGCGATCGCGGCGCTGAACGTCGGCGCGGTGGCCCGACGCGCGCTGACGCCGGGGGCTCCCTTCGACGCGGCGGCGCTGCCGCCCGCGCCCGACTACGCGGATCCGCGGAGCTGGAGCGCGCTCCCGGAGCGCGACGACGCCGGCGACGCGGCGCCTCCCTCCGCGCCGGCGGTCGACCAGCGCCGCGCCGCCGCCGACGTCTTCTACGTCCACTCGACCTCCTACGTGGGCCGCTCCTGGAACGCCGACACGAGCGACGCCGCGGTCAACGACGCCACCGATCGGGGCGCGACAGGGATCCAGGCGACGGCGTTCAACGGCTGCTGCGCGGTGTACGCGCCCCGGTACCGGCAGGCGAACGGCATGGCGTTCACGCGCTCCTCCGCCGACGGGGATCGCGCGATCGACGTGGCCTACGGCGACGTCCGGCGCGCGTTCGACGCCTTCAACGCGAGGCGCGGCGCCGGCCGCCCGTTCCTCCTCGCCGCCCACAGCCAGGGGACCGTCATGGCCGAGCGGCTGCTGCGCGAGGCCATCTCCGGCACCGCGCTCCGGGAGCAGCTCGTGGCGGCCTACCTCATCGGCGGCGCCGTCACCGTCGACGGGCTGCGCGAGCGCGCGCCCGACGTTCCACCATGCCGGGCGGCCGACGACGTCCACTGTGCCGTCGCGTGGAACGCGCGCGGGGCAGCGTACGTGCCGACCGATTTCGAGATGCACCGACCGGACCCACGGGAGCGGCTCTGCACCAACCCGCTGTCCTGGCGAACGGACGGAGCCCGCGCGCCCGCGGACCTGAACCCGGGCGCGGTGTTCCTCGAGAGCGACGACAGGGCGCCGCGCGCGGGGCTCGCGGGCGACGCCCAGTGCGTGGACGGCACGCTCATCGTGCACGACGTCGGCGCCACGCCCCGGGACCTGCCGAGCCGCATCCTCGACCGCGTGCTCGGCGAGGAGAACTACCACGCGATCGAGTTCCAGCTCTTCTTCATGAACCTCCGGGAGAACGCCGCGTCGCGGCTCGCCGCGTTCCTCGCGGCGTCAGCGCGCCAATCCCGGTAGGAGGACACCGGCGCTCCCCCCGGTGCGCCCGCCGCTCCCTCGCGCCCGTCTGTGCCTCAAGCCCCCTCGGCGGCCTGGCCTCCGTCGGCGGCGCCCTTCGCCTCCTCCTCGGCGATCTTCGCGCGCACCTCGTCCATGTCGAGCGAGCGCACCTTCTCGATCACCTGATCGAGCGCCGACGCGGGCAAGGAGCCCGCCTCCGCGAACAGGAGGACCTTCTCGCGGAAGATGAACAGCGTCGGGATCGAGCGGATGCCGAACGCCTGGGCCAGCTCCTGCTGCTCGTCGGTGTTGATCTTCCCGAACACGATGTCCGTGTGCTTCTCGGAGGCCTTCTCGAAGACGGGAGCGAAGACCCGGCAGGGGCCGCACCAGGGCGCCCACCAGTCGATGAGGACGATGTCGTTCGACTCGACCGTCTGCTCGAAGTTCGCCGCGCTGAGCTCTTGGGTACTCATCCGCGGAGCATAGCCCCGAAACCCACCCCTGTCGCTGAACGGCCGGCCCTTGACTCCGCGCCTCCGCTTCCGCGCCGAGCTCTGCCCGCCGCCGCCTCCGGCGGACTCCGTTCCTGCTGACTCCGCTGCTCCGGCCCCGCTCAGGGCGCGTTGCACACCATGATCTGCTCGATCGCCTCGACGAGGAGCTGCTCGACGCGGTCCGGACCGACGTCCGCGGCGCGGGCGAACCGCTCCAGATCGAACGGCGTGGGGTTGACCTCGAGGTAGGCGAGGATCTGGAGCGGGTAGCCGGCCCAGCGGATGACGCAGAAGCCGACCACGTTGCGGCTCGCCTTGGCCTCGCGCAGGCCGAGGGCGAGCTCGATGCTCGGCGTGTCGTGCCCCTCGTCGATCACGATGCGCGGCGCGTGGCCCGCCCTCCTCAGCTCGGCGGCGAACTCCTCCATCGCAGGGCGGAGCACGCGCTCGCGCAAGTCATCGAATTCGCGGAGGAAATCGGCTTCCGCGGGCGCGCGCGCCTCCTCGATGCGCCGCGCGTAGCGGGCCGTGAGGCGCTCGATGCGGAGCCGGTTGTGCTCTTTCATGGGCGGGCTACGGGGCGAGGAGCAGCACCTTGACCTGGCTCGGGACGAGGCTGACCCCGACCGCGTTGACGGAGTTCTGCGTCGTGATGCTCGTCATCCGCGTCGCGGGCGCGCCGCCGATGAGCACCGTGAACGCCGCGGTGACGTGCCGCGAGGGGCCCATCACCGTGTGCGAGACCAGGCCCATCTCCAGGCCGGCGTTGTCGCCGTTCGTCAGCGGCACCTGCGTCATCATGTTGTGCGCCGGCGCGCACGTGAGCAGCACGTTGTAGACCGCCGGTACCCCCATCGGCTGCGCCGACAGGTTGGGGTAGGGCACCGGCAGGTGCGCCGGAGGCGTCAGGCACACGTCCGGCCCCCCGAGGGCCATGCCTCCCATCTGCGAATTCGCGAACATCGGTGCCTCCTGTCAGCCGAGGTGGATCTGCCCACCGTCAATCTTGGTGAGCTCGCCGCTGGAGACGAGCGTCGCCTCCGCCTTGATGTTCACCGCCGCCTTGGCCTTGACCTCATAGTACTGCGTCCGCACCTGCTCCGACTCGGCGATGAAGCGGTACGCCCGGTCGAGGCGCTGCACCCAGCGGTCCGCGACCGACTCGACCGACCGCGCGACCGTCTTCACCCGGCTCACCTGCGCGACGAGCTGCTCGCCGACGTAGGTCAGCGCCCCGAGGGCGAGCGAGCCCTCGTCGGCGGCGACCCGCACCTTGCCCGCGGCCACGGCCGCCTCGGCCGGCGTGACGATCCTCACGCCCTCCTCCGCGGTGATCGTGAACCGCCCGCCCGGGGTGCTCACCTGCAGATCCCCCTCGGCCACGAGGCGCGTCGGCGCCTCGCGCTCGCGGTCGAGCACGGCGAGCACGTGGCACCCCCCGTCGTGCAGCGCGACGAGGACGCGATCGCCGAGCTCCGGCTCGACGAGGCAGCTCACCGCGCGCTTCGCCGCGTAGTCGCCCGACCCGACGCGCACCTGGAAGGTCCGGCCCATCGCCCCGATGACCGCGCCGACCTCCTGAGTCGCGAGGGTCTCCATCCGTTGTCTCGCCAGATTGTCTCGCATCGTCTGTCTCCCGCTGTCGATAAAGGAGGATCCCCTCACGGCGTCCAGCGCTCGGCCTCCAGGAGCTCCTGGTCGTCGCCGAGCGCCGCGGCTCGGCTCGTGAAGACCGCGCCCGCGTCCCGCGCCTGGTGGAAGCGAGCGCGAAAGAGCTTCGCGTGCGAAAAATCGGCCTTCTCGACGCTCGCGTGCGAGAAGTCTGCGTAGGTGAGATCCGCGCCGCGGAGGCTCGCCAGCGGGCACTTCGCCCGCTGAAAGATGGCCTGGTAGAGGTCGGCGTCGCCGAGGTTCGCCGCCTCGAGATCGGCCTCCATGAAGATGGCCTGGCGCGCCCGGAGCGCCGCGGCCGACGCGCCCGCGAGCCGCGCGCCGAAGAAGATGGCCCGTTCGGCGCTCGCGCCGTCGAGCTTCGCCGCCGTGAGATCTGCGCCCTTGAAATTCGCCTGGATCAGCGTGGCGCTCCGCAGGTCGCACCCGGCGAGATCGGCGTCCGTGAGCTGCGCCAGCGTCAGGTTCATGCCCGAGAGGTCCTGCCCGCGCAGGCGCGCCCCGGCGAGCACCGTCATGTGCATCGAGGCGCCGCGCAGCCGCGCCGTGGACAGGTCGGCGTTGAGCAGGCACGCCTGATGGAGCCTCGCCTCCTCGAGCACGATCCCTGCCACCTCGGTGTCCACGAACGCGAAGCGGTCGAGGTTCGCCGCGCGGAAGCTCGCCCGGTCGGCGCGCCCCTTCACCATGTTCCCGAGCGTCAGCCCGGCGCCGTCGAACGAGGCGCCCGACGCGTCGCACTCCACGAAGTCGGCGGACTGGAGATCGGCGCGGGAAAACGAGGCGCCGAGCAGCGCGCACTGGGTCCATGCGCTGTGGCGCGCCCTGGCGCCGGCGAGGTCGACGCCGGCGAGGTCGCACGCGCTGAGCACCGACTCCTCCAGGTTGGCCTCCGCGAGCGTCGCGCCCCGGAACGAGACCTTCTCGAAGAGGACCCCCGACAGGTCGAGCCCGGAGAGGTCGAGCCCGGCGAGGCTCTCCTCGATGATCGGCTCGCCTGCCTCGACCCTCTCGGTCAATTCGTCGCGGTTCATCCGTCCTGCCTCGTGAAGAGCACGCGCTTGATGTGGGCGTCGGCGAAGGTCGTCCGCTCGTCCCCCTTGGCCTGGAGGAGGTTCGCGGCGAAGAGGTTCGTCCGGGTGAGGTTCGCCCCGGCGAGCTTGGCCTTCTGCAGCATGGCGTCCATGAGGTTGGCGCTCGAGAGGTCCGCGTCGGTCAGATCGGCCCGGATGAACCGCGCTCCCTTGCCGCGGAGCGACGCGAGGCGCGCGCCGCGCAGGTTCGCCTCGCTGAAATCCGCCTCGTCGGCCGCGGCCCCCTCGAAGCTGGCGCCCGCGAGGTCGGCGCCGCGCAGGTGCGCCGCGGCGAGCTCGGCCTCCGAGAAGTCGGCGCCCGGCAGCGCGGAGGCGGGCACGACCCGCAGGTTCGCCGCGCGGGCCCGCCGGAAAGACGCGCCTTCCACGCGCATCTGCACGAAGGTCGCCTGCTCGAGCAGCGCGTCGCTGAAATCGATCGTCCGGCCCGTGCACTGGAAGAAGGTCGCCTTCCGGAGCTTCGCGCCCGCGAAGCGCGCCTCCGAGAGATCGACCCGGAAAAAGAGCACGTCGTCCGCGTGCGCGCCGCGGAGATCCGCGCCCGAGAGGACCGTCTCGTAGAGATCGGCGCCCTCGAGGTCGGCGTTCGACAAGAGCGCCCCCGCGAGCCGGGCCTTGTGGAGGTTGGCCCTGGACAGCCTGGCGCCCTCGAAGATCGCGCCGGCCAGCTCGGCCTCGCCGAGGTTCGCCTCGACGAGCCGGGCGCCGGTCAGCGCCGCGCGCTCGAGCCGCGCGCGCGCGAGCACCGCGCCCGACAGCTCGGCCCCCGCGAGATCGCACGCCGTGAGATCGGCGCCCTCGAGCAGCGCCTCGCGGAGGTCCGCGCCCGCGAGGCGCAGGCCCCGCAGATCGGCGCCGGTCAGATCGCGCCGCGCCAGCGACGCGCCCTCGGCGAGGGCGCGCTCGACGTCCGCGCGCAGGGCGGACTGGGCCGCCTCGCCCCGCGGCGCGGCGGGCGCGAGCAGGTGGGCGGAGGCGCGGTACGACGTGAGCAGCGCCGCCTCGGTGCGGTGCAGGCCGTCGAGGAAGGCCGGATCCGCGAGCTTCGCCTCGAGGTCCTCCATCGGAACGCCCCCCACGCGGCCCGCCTCCGCGAGCTCGCGGAGGCGCGCGATCTCCTCCGCTGCGCGGAACGTCGGCGGGCCGCCCCCTTCGCGCCGGCCCTTCTCGACCATCGCGTCGAAGTCGATGCCCTGGTCGGCGCACGCCCTCCGCGCCTGCTCCTCGGCCGAGAGCCTCTCCGCCTCCGCCGCGTTCGCGAGCGCGCCCGCCTCGGCCTCCATGCGCTCCACGAACTCGGCCATCTCGTCGAGCCCGGGCGGCTCCGGGGCGGCTGGCAGCTCCGCCGGCAGCGCCTCGTCCGGCTCCTGGCCGAGCAGCACCGCCGCCGCGCGCGCTCGATCGAGCTCGCGCTGCGCGCGCGCGCGCGATCGCCGCTCCATGTGCCCGCGCCGCGCGAGCAGCTCGTCCATGTCGCTCAGGCGGTCGTCCGGGAAGGAGACGGCCGGCGCGCCCGGATCGGCCTGCGGCAGCAGATCCTTGTCGCGCAGGGAGTGGACATGGCCCCTCTCCTTGTCGAGCCGCCGCGCGAGCACCTCGCGGTAGTGCTCGACCGGCCTCGGGGCGTCGGCGCGATCGAGGGCGATGAGGAGCACGGCCAGGTCCGCCGCGTCGTCTTCGGCGACGTCGATCACGCCGCGGAAGATCGCGACGCCCCGCTCCACGTTGGGGAGGAGGATCACGGTCTCCAGGCGCGTCGCGACCTCCTCCAGGGGCGCATCCCCGCGCGCCGCGGCGTCCCCTTCACGCTGGATGAAGCAGCGCGCGCGGACGCTGGGCACCCTGGCCTGAAGGCGCGCCTTCGTGGGGTGCATGTTCTCCAGCACGAGGGGCTCTCCCCCCTCGAAATAGCCGGGCAGCCGCTGATCTTCGGGGGCCACCTGGAAGTACTCGGGATCGAGGTCCCGAGCGAAGCCGGGGAAGTCCTGCTCGACCCATTTCGATCCGTAGGTCCCCATCTTGGCCATGCGCCCGGCGAGCGTCGGGTCGAGCGCCCCGAAGCACGCGGGCGGCGGCCGATCGCCGGGCGACGTCACGAGGTGCTGCGGGTGCTCGAGGCGCGGGAGCAGGTGCACCCGGGCCCCGTCTTCGTCGACGGGAGCGAGCCCCATGCCCTTCGGGTTGGGCGGGTAGTCGGGCCCGCCGAAGGCGTTCTCCCAGGCGAGGTCCATCTCGGTGATGGGCTCGGGCTCGGTCGGGCCGCCGCGCTGCCAGCGCCGCTTGCCGATGACATAGAGGCTCTTGTCGACGAGGGGGGCTTCGTCGCGACCCACCTGGAGCCGCGCCGAGAACGCCGGCTGCGGCCGCCCGCCGGGGGCGTACGCCCGGCCGAAGACGAGGACCTCGCCCCGCGGCTTGGGCAACCCCTCGTCGAGGATCGCGTCCTTGCCCAGCGCCCTGGCGACCTGCTGCCACATCCCGACCTCGGGCAAGGCCACCTCCGGCGCCTCGAGGGGGAAGTACATGATCAGGCCCACGCTGAGGTGGTTCGCGCGCCGGATCGTGACGACGCGCTGGTTGAGCGAGAGGCGAATGGGCCGCACGACGCGCGTCACGGTCGGCCTCCGTCCAGGCTCGCGTGGCCGGCGAGGCCGGTGAGGCTCGCGTCGCGCAGGCGCGATCCCCGCAGGTCGGCGCCGTCCGCCGAGGCCCCGTCGAGGCGCGCGCCTTCCAGGTCGATCCCGCGGAGGCGCGCCCCATCGAGCGCCGCCTCGGAGAGGTCGGCGCCGCGAAGCGTGGTCGCCGGATCCACCCGGAGCGCGCGCGCCCGGGCCTTGCGGAAGCTGGCGCGCTCGGCGCGGACGCCGGTGAGCGTGGCGCCCTCGAGCAGCGACTCGGCGAAGTCCGCCCCTGCCGCCTCGCACCGGAAGAAGACCGCTCCTTCGAGGTTCGCGCGCGGCAAGCGCGCCCCGGTGAGGTCGACGTGCGAGAAGAGCAAAGCGTCCGCGCGGGCGCCGTCGAGGTCGGCGCCCCGCGCGATCGCGCCGAAGAGATCGGCGCCGCGCAGATCGGCGCCGGACAGGCGCGCCCCCTCGAGCCACGCCCTCTGGAGCACCGCGCCCCGGAGATCGGCGCCGCTCAGCACCGCGCCGCTGGCCTGGGCCTCCGCGAGCCGCGCTCCACGCAGGCTGGCGTTCGGGAGCCGGGCGCCCTCCAGCCGGGCGCGGGTGAGATCGGCCCCGGCGAGGTTCGCCCCGGAGAGATCACAGCCGGACAGGTCCGCGCCCTCGAGCGAAGCCTCGCTCAGGTCGACCCCCGCCAGGACCAGGCCGCGCAGGTCGGCGCCCTGGAGATCCCGGCGGGCGAGCGACTCGCCAGCAGCGGCGGCCCGCTCCACCGCGGCGCGCAGGGACGGCTCGGCCCGCGGCGCGCGCGCCTCCAGCACCTCCGCGGGGACGAGCCGCTCCGTCAAGGCGGGCGCGGCGGAGAGGGCCGCCTGCGCGCGGCGCCCCCTGGCCACGCTCTCTGGATCTGCCGGCTCCTCGGTCGCCCGGTGCGCCGCCGCGAGCGCCGCGCCTGCGGCGATCTCGCGCAGGAGGGCGCCGCCGGCGCCGGCTGCGGGCGCGCCGCCGCCCAGGCCCGAGGGCCCGTTCTGCGCAGGGTTCGCGGCCTGCCGCAGCGCCCGGACGGCGTCCGCGAGCGCCGCGCGGGGATCGGCCGGCCCCTCGGACAGGGCCCGCTGGAGCGTCGCTTCCAGCTCCACGTCGGCGCCGCGCAGCGCCTCCCGCGCCCCTGTCAGGTCGGGCATCGCTCCCACCGACGGGCCGTCCCCGGCGCCGGATCGCTTGCTCATCATGTCTCGTGTCGCTCCCTGCTCCGCCTCGGCGCCCGTCACCGCGCCCGTCAGATAACAGTGAATCCGGATTTTTGCAGCGACAGCGCCCGCGAACGGATGGATGTGGGCAGGGACTCGATGGTGACGTTCCGCTTGATGAGCCGCGCGTTCTCCATCACGAGCTCTGCGCCCGCCTTGGCCGTCACCGTGGTGCCGTACTTCATGTCGAGCGTCACGCCCGCGTTCGTCGATACCTTGGTCCCGAGGGTGTTCTCGTTCGAGCCCGCCGCGTTCACCGTCAGCTTGAAGCCGAGCGTCGTCTCCATGTTCCACGCCGCCTTCAGCTCGAACGCCCCGCCGAGGGACATGTTGATGTTCGCGGTGGCCTTCACGTCGAAGACGAAGCCGGCCGCGACCGAGATGAACATGCCGAACTTGGTGTCGACCGTCGAACCGACGGTCTGCGAGACGACGGAGCCCTTCGTGGTCGTCTTGAAATTGCCGTGCTTCTCGTCGTTCGTGTTCCCGTGGACGACGCTCTTGAAATTGCCCTGCTTGGTCTCCTCGGTGTTGGAGTAGTTCACCGTCTTCACGTTGCCGACCGTGTAGGTCGTGCTGTCGCCGTACGTCGCCGCGGTCACCGTTCCGCCGGTCCAGACCAGGAACTCGCCCATGCGCAGGACGGTGTGGTTGCCCTTGATCAGATCGGTCTTGTCTCCCAGGATGGCCTTGCCCTCGCCGGCGCTCTCCCAGGTCACCTTCTGCGCCGCGTAGAACTCCATGCCCCCCGCGTTCGCCTTGGCCATGTAGTTGCCGGCCTCGATGTCCATCGTGACGTGGTCGCGGACGTTGACCGACCAGTTGCCGCCGCCCTGCTTGCCGACGTTCACGTCGAAGTTGCTCCCGGAGTCCCACACGCTGTTGGCGTCGGTCTTGGCGATGAGCTCGTGGCTGTCGTTGGGGGCGCCCATGCGCAGGTACGTGTTCGAGTACGGCGTCGAGAGCGTGATGCGCTGCGCCCCGGCCTGGTCCTCCAGCTCGAGGCGGTTCCGGCCGCCGGTCTGGATGACGTTCTTCGTGTGGTTGCCGCTCGTGACCGGGCTCGGCGTGAGCACGTTGGGCACCACGCCGGAGATCACCGGCCGATCCGGGTCGCCGCCGAGGAAGCTCAGCACGACCTCGGTCCCCCGGCGCAGCGGGAAGTGGAACCCTTCGACGCCGCCGCCGTGCGGCTGCATCATGCGCACGTACGTGGAGCCGCTGCCGTCGCGCGGGCTCGCCTCGTCGAACTTGAACTTGACGAGGTAGCGCCCGTGCTCGTCGATCTGCGCGTACTCGCTCGCCGCGGAGCCGTCGACCGTGCCGTTCTCGTAACCGTAGATGCGCGGCCACGGCGCCCGCGACTCCGCCCGGAACTGCGTCGACGCCGGGATGGCCGCGACCTCGACGAAATAGACCTCCTCGTGCGTGAGCCCGACGAGCTCCTCGAAGTCGCTGTGCCCCGCGGATTGGTTGCCGTGGTGGCGCAGCTCGACCGCGAGGTACTTCGTGTTGAACCGCGCGCGCGGGTGGTCCTCGAGCTCGAACGTGTACCCGGAGCGCAGGTGGAGCCGCGAGCCGGTGGCCTGATAGACCGCCTCGCGGGCGAGGTATTCCTCCGCGCGCAGCTGGGCGAGCCGCTTGCCGGCGTCGGCGCTGAAGAAGCGCTCGCCATAGAGGCTGATCTCGCCGGTGCCGTACTGGGACACCGGCGCCGCGCCCGAGAGCGGGAACTGCGGCCGGACGTAGTCGTAGTCCTTGAGCTTCACCCGCGACGGCAGCGCCCCGTGCTGGCAGGAGAAGGTGCGGAACGAGGCCGAGGCGCTCCGGTCCTCGCCGGTCTGCGGGTGGTAGCGGACCGGCGCGCTGAGCGGCCCTGCGGGGTAGCTCTTGTCGTCGCAGAGGACGAGCTTCTCGCCGTCCTCGGTGTGCTCGAAGTAGTAAAAAATGCCTTCCCGCTCCATCCAGCGCGAGATGAAGTCGAAGTCGCTCTCGCGGTACTGGCAGATGTGCTCCTCGGTCTCGTAGCTGCCGAGGTTGAGCTCGACGTCGCTCCCCGTGATGCCGTTCTCCTCGAGCACCAGCTTGATCACCTCGGGCACGGTCTTCTTCGTGAAGATGCGGCTGTGCTTCGAGAGGGTGAGCCCCCAGAGCCGCGGCACGAGCACCGCCCGCAGGAGGGCGCGGCCGCCGAACTCGTGCACGAGGTCGACGCCGGCGAGCACGCCGGTGAACACGTAAGGCGGATTCTTATCGTCCTGGCGGTCGATCGAGAGCCGGGCCTTGGCCCCGACCATCTCGGCGAAGTCCGTGTCGTCCTCGCCCTCGCTCGGGATCGACAGGAAGATCTCGAACCGATACGGGCGCGAGATCGCCTCCACGCCGCGAAAGCCGACGACGCGCGTCGGGCCTTGCAGGATGCTCGAGGAGAACGTGATGAGGTCGCTCATGGTCGTGTCTCTTCCAGGGTGCGAGGAGGTGAATGCTCCGCCTTCGTTCCCGAGGGAGCGCGTTCTATGGAGCTAGACGTAAAGGAGTCCGCGCGTCAACCTTGTGAAGAAACGTTAATGTCGTCTCCCTCCGGCGGTATCTCGACGATGGACCGCAGGATCGCGCCGCTCGACTTCGTGTTTGCGAGCTTGACTCCATAGAGGTTGGCGCCCGCGAGGTCCGCTTCGCGCAGATCGGCGCCATCGACGTTGGCGCGGGGGAGGCTCGCCTCCTTGAGCTTCGCCGCGCGGAGGATGGCGCCGGCGAGGCTCGCGTTCGCGAAGCTCGATCGGGAGAGGTCCGCCTTGCTCGCGTTGACGTCGGCGAGGCTGGCGCCGTCGAAGATCGCGTCGGTGAGGCGCGCCTGCCGCAGGTCGGCGCCGTCCAGCGACGCGCCGTCGAAGCGCGCGTGCGCGCCTCTCGTCGAGGTGAGGTCTGCGCTCCTGAGGCTCGCCGAGGAGAGCTGCGCGCGGTCGAGCGTGGCGCGGGAGAGATCGGCGCGGGTGAGGTCGGCGGCGGTGAGGCGCGCGTCGGTGAGGTCGGCGCCGCTCAGGTTCGCCCTGGCGAGGCGCGCGGAGGTGAAGTTGCACCGGGCGAGCGTCGCGCCGGCGAGGTTGACGCGCTCGAGGGAGGCGCCGCTCCAGTCGATGCCCTCGAGCTCGGCGCCCGCGAGCTCGAGGTCGTAGAGCGGCTGGCCGCTCTTGAGGCGGGCGAGCACCGCCGCGCGCAGGCCGCGCGCTTCCGGCTCGGGCGAGGGCGGCTCGGGCGAGGGCGGCTCGGGCGAGGGCGGCTCGGGCGAGGGCGGCTCGGCGGGGGAGGCGTCCGAAGGCGCGGGGGCCGAGGGAGAGGCGTCCGCGGGGGCGTCGGGGGGCGCGACGTCGGCGGGTGCCGCGTCGACCGGCGCGGTGGCGCTGGCGGGCGCGGGCATCTCGGCCGCGGGCGCCGCGGCGTCCGGAGAGCGCGTCTCGCCCGCTGCGGGGCCGGTTTCGTGGACCGGAGCGGGCCACGGCGGCGCTTGCGAGGGCGGCGGTCCGGCGACGGCGCCCGCCTCGTCGGGCGGCGGTTGGGTCTGCGAGGGCGGCGGCCCGGCGACAGCGCCTGCCTCGTCGGGCGGCGGTTGTGTCTGCGAGGGCGGCGGCCCGGCGACGGCGCCTGCCTCGTCGGGCGGCGGTTGTGTCTGCGAGGGCGGCGGCCTGGCGACGGCGCCCGCCTCGTCGGGCGGCGGTTGGGTCTGCGAAGGCGGCAGTTCGGCGACGGCGCCCGCCCCGCCGCCCGGCGGGGGCGCCGGCTGCGCCTGCGCAGGCGGCGGGTCGATCACGGGGTGCGTCTCGTCGAGCCCGTCCAGCGGCGGCTGCACCGGCGGCGGCAGCGCGGGCGGCGCGGCGTGGGCCCCCGAAGCGGCGAAGGGCATCGCGAACGGCACGGAGCCCGGGGCAGGCTCGGGGCGCGGCGGCGGCTCGGGCGCGGGCGCGAAGGGCAAGGGAGGCGGCGGCTGCAGCGGCGCCACCTGCTGCGTGACGGCGCTCCAGTGCGGCTCGGGCGCGGGCGCGAAGGGCAGGGGAGGCGGCGGCTGCAGCGGCGCCACCTGCTGCGTGACGGCGCTCCAGTGCGGCTCCTGCCGCTGCGAGAACGGCAGCGGTGGCAGCGGCGCATGCAGCCGCGTCACCTGCTGCGTGACGGCGCTCCAGTGCCCCGCCGGCAGCTCCGCCCCCCGGGGGGCGAGCGCGCCCCCCGGATCCATGATCGCGACGGGCGCGAGCCGCAGATCGACGCCCGTCGCCGGGCCGCGCGCGCCGGCCGCGGGCCTGCCCTCGCCGTCGGGCGCTGGCCGCCGCTCGGCCCCCCTCCCGTCCCCGGCGAGGGCGGGCGCCGGACACGCCGGCCCGGCCGCCGGGGGCCACGGGCGCGACGAGGCGGGATCCGCCGCCGCGGCCGAAGGCCAGGCGAGGGGCCGCCCGGGCATCTCGACGCCTGCGACCACCCGCATCCGGGCCGGCTGGTCGCCCGGCAGGAGGGCGACGTTCCCCCGCCAGATCAGCGAGCAGAGCAGGCGATCCGCGTCGATCGTCAGCGTGTCGGCGACGAGCTCGACCGGCTGCCCCGGGTCGTCGCCCGCCGGCCCGGTCCGATGCAGCCGCGCGAGCGCGCGCGCCGACGGCAGCCTGGACCGGAGCCACGGCGCGTGCGGGTGCAGCCCCTGGAGGAAGATCCACTCGTCGCCGCGGAGGCGCTCGATCTGCTGGTCCGCGGGGGCGGCGTGGAAGTAGCGAAAGTCGAAGCTGGCATCGAGGTCCGGCGCCAGGGGATCGGGCGCCTCGCCGCGCGAGAGGAGCGCTCTCCGCGGCGCCCAGTGCCCCGCGATCGGCCCGAAGCCCGCGGGCCGCGTCGGGTCGACCGGATCGAAGATGCTCGGCAGCGCAGCCCCTGGGGGCACGCCCACGGGGTTCGCGTCGAGGTGCGGGCCGCCGTAGGCGCGCTCGTACACGAGCGGCACGAGGCTGAAGGGGCGCGGGCTCGGCGCATGCCGCGTGAACTCGCCGTAGACGTGGAGCTCCTTGTTGAGGACCCAGCGATCGTCGCGGAAGAGCGCGACCCGCACCGAGAGCGCCGTCGCGGTCGTCCCCGCGGGCGCGGCCGCGTGTCCGCGCACGAGGACCCCGGCGCCCGGCAGGTAGGGCGCCGTCTCACACGCCTCCTCCAGGCTGCCGCGCCCCTCTCGCAGCTGGTCGGAGCGGATCAGCGGCGCCGGGGCGGCGAGCTCCGCGTGCCGGTCGTGGACGAGGGCGAACGTGGCCTTGACGATGACGGTGAGCCGCTCTGCGCCCTGCATGCGCCACAGCAGGGCCCCGCAGGAGGCCGGCGTCAGCGCGACGATCGGGAGGGGCCAGGGCGATTGCACGGCGTGATCTCGGCTGGCCCGCGCGCCTTCACCGCCGCGGAGGGCTCTCGAACCGACGAAGATACGCGGCGCGTCTCTCGGACGCAAGCGCGGGAGTCCGCGGTGAGGACATCGCGTGTCGAGCGCTCGCGATCACGGGACCATGTCGCTGTGAAGATCGGCGGAGCCGCTGAATTTGTGGTGCATGGTAGGCAAATCCCTGCGGGCTCGCCGGCGCGTCGCGGCCCGCGCGGCGGGCATCGATGGTTTGCTGGATCGCTTGATGTGTTTTGCTGGGCTGAAAACTTCGATCTCGTGGGGGAGAGTTCAACGCAAAAGCGTGAAGGCGCAAAGGCGCAACAAGGAAAGATAAAAAGGTGTGAGAGGACGGCGCGCTCTCTCCTCGATGTCCTCTGTGCGTCTGTGGTTCCCTGTCTCCTTCAACCACGAACGAGCCCGGGCGACGCGGCACGACTTCGAACCTCGCCACGGGGGAGGTCGCCGGGGCGTCGCGGTCCTCCAGGCGCGCCCGGAGGCGGGAGCGGCGCGCCGTCGCTCGACACGGGCGGCGCGCCCTGCGATCGTCGGCGGCGATGGACAGGACCGAGCGCCTCTTCGCGCTCATGGACGCGCTCCGGCGCCACCGGCGTCCGGTCACCGCGGCGCAGCTCGCGGAGGAGCAGGGCGTCTCGGTGCGCACGATTTACCGCGACGTACAGACGCTGATCCGGCTCGGCGCGCCGGTCGACGGCGAGGCGGGCGTCGGCTACGTGCTGCGGCCCGGGTTCTTCCTGCCGCCGCTGATGTTCACCGCGGAGGAGCTCGAGGCGCTCGTCCTCGGCGCGCGCTGGGTCGGCGCGCAGGCCGACGAGGGCCTCGCGGGCGCCGCGGAGAACGCGGTGGCCAAGATCGCGGCCGCCTCGCCGGACGACCTCCGCGGCCGCATCGACGACACGGGGCTCTGGCCCGTCGTCCTCCACGGGCCCGGCGCCGCGCCGCCGCCCGTGCTCGGCCTCGTGCGCCAGGCGATGCGCAAGGAGCGCGCGCTCGCGATGCGCTACCAGAGCGAGTCCGGGAGCACCACCGAGCGCGACATCTGGCCGGTGCAGATCGCGTACCACGACGGCAAGCAGATCGTCGCCGCGTGGTGCTGCCTGCGCGCGTCGTTCCGGCATTTCCGCGCCGATCGCATCGAGCGCGTCGCGCTCACCGCGCAGCCCTACGGCAAGCCGCGCCGGACGCTGACGAAGGAGTGGCGCGAGGCCTGGGAGCGCGAGGGCAGCGCCCCGGCGTGACGCCGGCGCGGGCGCGGCGCGCGATCACCCCGCGCGCGCTGCTGCCACGGGCTGTCAGGAGGGGTGGCGCAGGCTCTCGGGTGCGCGCCGGTGGCAAGGCGCCCGCGGCGAGCCGGACGCCGTTCGCCCGCTCCGGGCACGGGATCCCGGCTTCGAGACCCCGCGCGCGACGCGCACGACGCGCATGACATCGACAAGCCGCCGGAACCCCGGTGGCATTTCCAGAGGTACAGGAAAAATATGAGAATCCTCGTCACAGGCGCGACCGGAACCGTCGGCCGCGAGATCGTGAAGCAGCTCGCCGAGGGCGGTCACCACGTCCGCGCCTTGAGCCGCAATCCGGGCAGGGCGAAGCTCCCCGCCGGCGTCGAGGCCGTGGCCGGCGATCTGGCCGCGTCCGAGACGTTCGCGGCGGCCCTTTCGGGCGTCGAGGCGCTCCACCTCATCAACTTCGGCGGCGACGATTACGCGCCGCTGCAGACCGGGGAGCCGATCGTCGCGCTCGCCAGGCAGGCCGGGGTGCGGCGGATCACGGTGCTGCTCGGCGGCTCGCCCGCCCCGCTCGACGCGGCGGTCGCCGCGGGCGGCATCGACTGGACGTTCCTGCAGCCGGTGGAGTTCATGGCCAATCACCTCGAATGGGCGGCGTCGATCCGCGGCGAGGGGGTGGTGCGCGAGCCGTTCTGCGACCGGCTCAGCGCGGTGGTCCACGAGGCCGACATCGCTGCGGTCGCGGTCGCGGCGCTGACCCAGGAGGGCCACGCGCGCAAGACGTACACCATCACCGGGCCCGAGGTGCTCAGCCTGCGCCAGGTGATCGAGACGCTCGCCGCCGCCATCGGGCGCGAGATCCGGCTCGTCGAGCTGACGGAGCAGCAGGCGCGCGAGCGGTGGGCGGCGGCGGGGTTCCCGCCCGAGGCCATCGAGTTCTTCGTGGAAATCTACGGAAATACACCGAAAATTGGCTATACGGTCGACCCGACCGTCGAGCGCGTGACCGGGCGGCCGGCCCGCACGTTCGCGCAATGGGCGAGGGAGCACGCGGCGGCGTTCGTGGCCTAGCTCCGCGTGTGGCGCGGCGCCTACCCGGGCGGCGCGCCGTCCTGCTCGCCCAGCCACGCGCGGGCGAGCGCGAGCGTGCGTGCGTTCTCGGGTACGTTGTCCAGGAAGCTCGCCCGCCACGCGGGGTTCGCGATCCGCGACGCGCGCTCCAGCAGCCGGGCGCGGGCGATCGAGATGGTGGCGCGGGCCTCCTCGCCCGCCCCGCACGCCGCGAGGGCCTCCGCGCGCACCAGGTAGATCTGCGACTCGCCCTCCTCGAGGTGACCCTGCGCGGCGACGATCGGGGCGGCGAGCTCCGCGGCCCGGTTCGCGGCCTCGAGCGCCTCGGCCGCGCGCCCCGCGGCGAGCAGCACCCCCGCGAGCGTGCCCAGGGCGCAGGGGATGAGCGGCGGACAGTCGGCGAGCAGCTCGCACCCGCGGCGCGCCTCCGCCTCCGCGCGGGCGAGGTCCCTCGCGCGGAGCGACACCTCCGCCAGGTACACGTAGGTGCCTCCTTCCATCCGCCGATCGCCGGACGCCACGAACGTGCGGAGCGCGTCGTCGAGCTGCGCGCGCGCCTCGTCGAGCTCGCCGAGCTGGAAGAGCGTGCGGCCGAGGTTCTCCTTCGCATAGGCCGCCATGTACGGCAGGCCGAGCCGCTCGGTGTCGGCCAGCACGGCGCGGAGCAGGCGCGCGGCGTCGGCGTACGCGCCGAGCTCGTTGCAGTAGTGGCCCGCGTTGCTGCGCGCGTTGCAGACGCCGCGCGCGTCGCCCGCCGCCTCGTAGCAGCGCTCCGACGCCGCGCAGAGCTCTCGGGCGTCGCCGACGTCCCCGGCCAGGATCGCGCGGAGCGTGCGCAGCCGCAGGATCGCCGCGGTCACGGTCGGGTCGTCCCGGAAGCGCTCGGAGGACGCGTCGATCCGCGACGTCAGCGCCTCCGTCTCCTCGCTCTTGCCCGCCGCGTAGAGCAGGAGCTGCGCCGCCAGCGACATGGCGACGAGCTCGGGCCCGGTCACCCCCTGCTCCGACCACCGCGCGCACAGCGCCCTGGCGAGCGCGACGACCGCCTCCCTGCGCCCCCCGAGGGCGCAGGCCCAGAGCGCCACGCCCGCCGCGCGGCACCAGAAGGCGCTCCCCTCCGGCAGCATCGGCATCGCCGCGAGCGCGTGCCCCTCGGCCGCCGCGCTCTCGCCCAGCAGCCGGCACGCCTCCGCCTGGAGGGTCTCGAGCTCGCCGAACGCCTCGCCGGCCGCGCCGCAGGCGATCGCGCGCTCGGCGCGCTCCAGCGCCGCCCGGCAGTCGCTCGCCCCGAGCGCCTGCTCGGCCGCCCGCCGGTAGCACCCGATCGCGCGCTCCAGCTCGCCCCCGCGCTCGAAGTGCGTGGCCAGGACCATCGCGTCGGTCTCGCCGGCCCGCTCGAGCCACGCGCCCGCGAGCCGGTGGCCGAGCCGCCGGTCCTCCTCGGTCAGCATCTCGTAGGCCGCCTCGCGCACGAGCGCGTGCCGGAAGGCGTACTCCACCTCGCCCTGGAGCGTCGACTCGTGCAGCCGGGAGATGAGCTCGCTGCGCGCGAGCTCCGCCAGGCAGTCGTCGAGCAGCGCCTCGCCCGCGTCGGGGCCGAGCAGCGCGCGCGCCGCGCCGCGCCAGAACGCGCCCCCGAACACGCTGCCGGCGCGCAGCACCCGCCGCGCGTCCGGCGCGAGCCCCTCCAGGCGCGACTGCATCATCGCGAGCACCGTCTCCGGGACGCCGCCGCCGTGGCCCTCCGCCGCGGCGCGCACGAGCTCCTCCAGGAAGAACGCGTTGCCCCCGGAGCGGTCGACGATCCGCGCGACGGCCTCGGCGTCGAGCCCCCCGAGCGCCTCGGTGACGAGCTTCTCGCACGTCCTCCGCGGCAGCGCCGTGAGCCGCAGATCCGTCAGCGCCCGCTTGCTCCACAGGGCCGGGAAGGCCTCGCGCACCTGGGGGCGCGCGAGCGCCAGGACCATCAGCCGCTCGCCCTCGAGGAGCCGGAGCGCCGCGTCGACGTACTCGACCGTGGGCCGGTCGCCCCAGTGCAGGTCCTCCAGCACGAGCAGGAGCGGCCGCGCGCGACACTCGGCGCGCACGAGCTCCACCCACGCCGCCTGCATCTGATCGCCCATGAGCTTGGCGTCCTGCCGCGCCGCCCGGAGCAGCACGCTGTCGTCCGCCGGAAAGGGCGTGCCCGCCATCTCGCCCAGGAACTCGGCGACCTGCCGCCGCAGCGGCTCGGCGACGGTCACCGCGACGCGCGCGGCGAGCTTCTGCCGCCGCGCGTCGAGCGGCTCGCCGTCGAGCAGCCGCGCGGCGCGCCGCACGACCTGGCCGAGCATGCCGAACGGCGCCCCCTCCCGCATCGGGTCGCCGCGCGCGATCCACAGCTCGAACGGCTCGCCGCGGGCGGCGAGGCGCCGCACCAGCTCGTGGCGCAGGCGCGACTTGCCCACCCCGGCCTCGGCCGTTACCAGCACCGCGCGGGCCTCGGACTCGGCCACGCACTCGTCGAACGTCGCCTGGAGGAGGAGCAGCTCGCGCTCGCGCCCGGCGCACCGCGTCGGCTTGCCGAGCAGCTTGCGCGCCTCGTCCGCGGGCTCGAGCTCGCCGACGAGCGCGAGCCCCGCGCCGTCGACGGACACGTCGAAGCGGTCGCCGAGGAGATCCGCGGTCATCCGGTCGAGGAGGACGGGGGCCGCGCCGGCCGAGCTCGCCGCGAGCAGCGCGCTCGCGCGGTCGATGACCTGCCCCATCGGCTGCGTCTTCTCGAGCTCGTCCCAGCCGGTCGTGAGCGCCACGCGCGCGTGCGGCAGGAGGTCGCGGAGGGCGAGGGCGCAGCGCGCGGCGTTCACGGCGAGATCCGTCGGCGAGCCCGAGCCGGCGAGGACGGTCGCGAGGGAGCCGTCCCGGAGCAGCTCGAGCTGCGCGCCGTGCCGGGCGGCGACCTGCCGGAGCGCCTGCGAGGTGTTGAAGAGCGTGCTGAGCAGCGGGGAGTCGCTGAGCGAGGCGGTGCGCTCGCAGGAGTCGGCGCTCGCGGGAAGCTGGCCGCCGCCGGGCGCCTCGGACGCGAGGATGACGCTGACGAGGCGCCGCTCGCGGCGCGTCAGGCCGGCGACCGAGGCGGGCGTGATCGCGGACGACTCGGCGACGAGCTCCGCGAGCGCGCGCAGCTCGTCGACGGCGGCCCGCGCGGCGGGGCGATCGCCCGGCCGCTTGGCGAGCAGCCGCGTCGCGAAGGCGTCGAGCTCCCGCGGCAGCCCGGCCACCAGCGCGCTCGGGCGCGGGGCCTCCTCGAAGACGACCCTGGCCAGCAGGGCGAGCGGGTGCGGCGCGGCGAAGGGCGGCCGGCCGGTCAGGCAGGCGAACAGGACGCACCCGAGCGAGTAGAGGTCCGCGCGGGCGTCGACCTCGCCGTCGCCGATGATCTGCTCGGGCGCCATGAACGACGGCGTCCCCACCGTCGCCCCGGTGCGCGTCAGCGACGACGTCGCGTCCTCGAGGCGCGCGAGGCCGAAGTCGACGATCGTCGCCCGCTCGATCTCGCCGCCCGGGAGGAAGATGTTCTGGGGCTTGATGTCGCGGTGGACGATGCCCTGCGCGTGCGCGAACGCGAGCCCGTCGGCCACCCGGAGGAGGAGCCTGAGCGCGGCGGTCGGCTCCAGCCGGCCCCGGGAGATCCGCGCCCCCAGGTCTTCCCCCTCGAGCCATTCCATCACGAGGTAGAGCTCGCCGTCCGGCGTCGTCCCGTGGGCGACGTACCGGACGATGCTCGGGTGCGACAGGGCGGCGAGCGCGCGCGCCTCGCGGGCGAACCGGCTGCGCTTCTCCTCGGTCGGCTCCCGCAGCACCTTGATCGCCACCGGCGCGCCGCTCTCGACGTCGCGCGCGCGGTAGACGGTCCCGAGGCCGCCCTTGCCGGCCTGCCGCTCGATCGTGTAGCGCGCCCCCAAGCGCTCCCCCGGTATCATGCGCGCTCGAGTATCTCACGGAACGAGGGCGTGTCCGCCAGCGGCGTGCGGCGCCGGCGTCAGCGCGGCCGATCCTCGCCGGGGCCGCGGCGAGGCCTGATGGCCGTGCTCGAATTTGCCCGGAGAGAGCTCCCATGAAGGCGGGAAGGCAGGAAGATCATTGGTCTTTTCTTCCCGCCTCCCCGCCTTCATGTTCGATTTTGAGCGCTGCCCGCCTGTCGGCGGCCATCGCTCTCCGAAGCTCGATGAAATCGTGTCGCGCCGCCGTTGCGCGCGCCTCGCGAGGGGGCCGTGCGGCTCACGCCCGGTGGCCGAGCGGGCGCTGTGCTACAACGTAAGCAAAGCCTGCCGTCAAGGAGCGTGCGCCATGGGGAACGCGTGTGTTCAAGCCCTCGCCGATGCGATGGATCTCGGTTCGCTGCTGCAGGAGGTCCGGGATCGACATGGCGAGTTCGAGCTCCTGGCGCACTGGACGCAGGGCGAGTTCCACCACGACGTGGTCCTCCGGATCCATCGCTTCGCGCCGCTGCCGGGTCCGGTGCTCGTCGTGAGCACGAACTGCAACGGCGGGGTCAAGGAGGTGCTGTGCTTCGGCGAGGTCCCGGACCGCTATGCGCTCTGGCACCATCGCTGCCCCGAGGTCCCGGAGTTCTCCGGCGCGCTGCCGCCCATCGCCGCGCAGGCCCGGACGTCGCATTACTTCGACCCGTGCGAGCTGCTCGCGGCCGACGCGCGCAGCGAGCTGCGCCCCGAGTTCCGCGAGCGCGACGTCGGGGGCGGCTGGCGCCCGCGCTGCGGATAGCCGGCGGGGGCGGCCGCTCAGCGGCGCTCTGCGTCAGCGTCCGCCGCGGGCTGCCCCGCCGCGCGGGCGGCGCGGAAGGCCGCGTCGCGCCGCCACGCCTCGCGCGCCGCCTCGCCGGCCGTCAGCCCGCGGGCCCCCGCGGCCGCGGCGATCGCCTTCCGGAACCGCGCCCCGGCGCGGCGGTACTCGAGCGTGACGAGCGTCAAGCAGAGCGCGACGAGCAGGACGTCGCGCGTGTTCGGCGCGGGCAGCGACCAGGCGAGCCACCCGGTGGCGATGGCGAGCAGCGCGCCGCACAGCTCCCAGGATTCGGAGCGCTCAGCGCCCTGCGCCTCCGCGGCGGCGGTCAGCGCGCGCGCGACCGAGGGTGGCGGCTCGTCATCCTTGTCGGCGGGCGCACACCCGGTTGCGTTAGGAACGACCGACCCGCCGCCGGTCAGGAGGGGTGTCGGGGACACCACGACAGCGTTCGTTGCCGCACCGCGATGCATTGAGCTCATACAAACACCCTCCTCGCCTTGCCGTCCGGCCCTGCATACCGTCCGCGCTTGCACGCCGCGCGCCGTCGGCTAAATACGCGAGCCCACGTCGTTCTTGCGGCTGAGGCCGCATCGCGTGCGCATCTGTCGCGCCGGGCACGCAATCGATGCGCGTTCGTCGAAATGTCGGCCGCGCCGAGGCGCACCGAGGGCGCAGAGGTGGGTGCGCGCGGCGGCTCCCTCTCCGCCGCGCGCGCGGCGGAGAGGGCCGCGCGGCCCGGGGGCGCTGGCGCTCAGGGGTAGACGTAGGGGGCGTCGAGCCCGAGGGGGAGCCCGAGCTGCCAGTAGGCGAGGAGGAACAGGCTCCACGCGACGAGGAACGTCATGGAGTAGGGCAGCATCAGCGCCATGAGCGTGCCGATCCCGGTGCCTTTGACGTATTTCTGGCAGTAAACCACCACCAGGGGGAAATACACCATGAGCGGCGTGATGATGTTGGTCGTCGAGTCGCCGACGCGGTAGGCCGCCTGGGTGAGCTCCGGCGAGATGCCGAGCGACATGAGCATGGGCACGAAGATCGGCGCGAGCAGCGCCCATTTCGCCGACGCGGAGCCGATGAAGAGGTTCACCGTCGCGGTGAGGGCGATGATGCCCCCGATGGTCACGGTGCTCGGGAGCGCCATGGCCTGCAGCGCCGCAGCGCCCTTGAGCGCCACGAGCGCGCCCAGGTTCGACTTGTTGAACAGGTAGATGAACTGCGCGGCGAAGAAGGCCATCACCAGGTAATAGGCCATCGTTCCCATCGTCTTGCTCATCCCGCCGATCACGTCGCGGTGGCTCGTGAACGTGCCGGCCGTGTAGCCGTAGACGATCCCGGGGATCAAGAAGAACAGGAAGATGAGCGGCACGATCGCGTTCATGAGCGGCGCCGCGCTGATCGTCAGTTGACCGCCGGGCGCGCGCAGGGGCGACGACGCCGGCGCGCTCGCGGCCACGAGCAGGGCGACGCACAGCGCCATCGCCGCGAGCCCCGCCCAGAGCGCGCGCGCCTCGCGCGGCGTGAGGCCCGCCGCGCGAGGCTCCTGCTCCGGCGCGGCGTCGACGGGCGTGCGGGCGATGCGCGGCTCGATCACGCGGTCGGTGATGAACCAGCCGAGCCCGACGATCAGCAAGCACGAGGCGCTGCAGAAGAACCAGTTGCAGAGCGGGTTGACGGTGCGCTTCGGATCGAGGATGCCGGCGCCGGCCTGGGTCAGGCCCTGCAGCAGCGGGTCGAGGCTGGAAGGGATGAAGTTGGCGCTGAAGCCCCCCGAGACGCCCGCGAACGCCGCGGAGATGCCCGCGAGCGGGTGCCGGCCCGCGGCCTGGAAGATGACGGCGCCGAGCGGGATGACGAGCACATAGCCCGCGTCGGCCGCCGTGTGGCTGACGATGGCCACGAGGATCAGCATCGGCGTGAGCAGCGCCCTCGGCGTCACCGCGAGGAGCTTCTTCAGGCCGGCGTCGATGAACCCCGAGCGCTCGGCGACCCCGACGCCGAGCAGGGCGACGAGCACCACGCCGAGCGGGTGGAACCCCGTGAAGGTCGGGACCATGCTCGCCAGAAATTCGGTAATGGCCTTGCCCGAGAGCTGGCTCTGGACGACGAGCGGCTGCTTCGTCCTCGGGTCGATCTCGCTGAACTGGAGCGGCGCGAGCGCCGCGGACAGGGCCATGACCGCGGCGGCGAGCACGACGAAGAGCAGGGCGGGATCCGGGAGCTTGTTGCCCGCCCGCTCGAGCGCGTCGAGGGCGCGGCTCGCCCGTCCCGCCCTGATTTCGGGCGGGACCGGGGCGAGCTCGGGTTGCTGGTTGGACATGCCGCGCATGGTAAGGCGATTCACGCTGCGCGTCGCCAGTTTCGTAGCGGACGGCTCCAGGCCGTCGCAGGCGAACGCGATCGCGCGTGCGCCGGAGCGACGCGGCCCGACTCCACACCTCATTCCGTCGTCTCTTCACACAGGCCTGTTCAACAGGGCAGGTGGAACTCAAGCGTTCGACTGCTGTACGATGGCCCAGAGGGGCTCATTACATGCTGATTCTCCAGGACTACACTGCCACGGAAAAGATCTACGAGGGCATCACGTCCGTTCTTTACCGTGGTCACCGCAACGCGGATCGGCTGCCTGTCGCGGTGAAGCTCCTCAAGAGCGAGTACCCGGATCCGCGAGAGCTCGCCAAGATACGGCACGAGCACGCGCTCATGCGGGACCTACGCGTCCCGGGCATCCCCGTGGTGATCGAGGTGGGGAAGCACGGGAACGGCCTCGCGCTGATCATGGAGGACAGCGGCGGGCGGTCGCTGAGCGACATGATGCGGTCGCAGCGGCTCAGCCTCGCGTCGGCGCTGCGGATCGCGGCGTCGGTGGCCGATATCATCGACTCGGTCCACCAGCGCCACGTCATTCACAAGGACATCAAGCCGCACAACATCCTCGTCGACCCCGAGACGATGCAGGTCAAGCTGATCGACTTCGGCATCGCCACGCGGCTGTCGCGCGAGAGCCAGGCCGCGCTGGCGCCGGAGGCGCTGGAGGGGACGCTCGCGTACATGTCGCCCGAGCAGACGGGGCGGATGAACCGCGTCGTCGATCACCGCAGCGATCTCTACTCGCTCGGCGTCACCCTCTACGAGATGCTCACCGGCGTGCTCCCGTTCCAGGCGAACGACGCGATGGAGCTCGTGCACCACCACATCGCGAGGAGGCCGGCGCCGCCGGCGGAGGTGAGCCCGCAGCTCCCCCAGATCGTCTCCGATATCGTGATGAAGCTCCTCGCCAAGACCGCCGAGGCGCGTTACCAGAGCGGCGCCGGGCTCAAGGCCGATCTCGAAGAGTGCCTGAGCCAGCTGGAGGCGACCGGCGAGATCCAGCCGTTCGCGCTCGGGCGCTCCGACCGCGTCGGCGAGCTCCGGATCGTCCAGAAGCTCTACGGTCGAGAAGAGCAGACGGCCACGCTCCTCGCGGCGTTCGACCGCGCGAGCCGGGGCGCGGTCGAGCTCCTCCTGGTCTCGGGCGAGGCGGGCGTGGGCAAATCCGCGCTGGTGCAGGAGCTCCACAAGGCGATCGCGCACCGCCGCGCGTACTTCATCGAGGGCGCGTTCGAGCAGAGCGGCCGCAGCACCCCGTATGCCTCGGTGGCGAGCGCGCTCCGGAGCCTCGTCCGGAGCCTCCTGGCCGAGCGCACGAGCGCCCTCGAGCTCTGCAAGGCGAGCCTGCTCGAGGCGCTCGGCCCGAACGGCCAGGTGCTCCTCGACCTCGTCCCCGAGCTCGCGCTCGTCATCGGCCCCCAGCCGGCCGTGGCCGAGCTCGGACCTACCGAGTCCCAGAACCGGTTCAACCTGGTGTTCCAGAACTTCCTCCGCGTCTTCGCGACGCGGGAGCACCCGGTCGTGCTCGCGCTCGAGGACCTCCAGTGGGCGGACGCGGCCTCGCTCAAGCTCATCCACGCGCTGATGACCGGGCCGGGCGCCGCGCATCTGCTGGTCATCGGCGTCATCGGCACGACCCGGGAGGGCGAGCTCGCCGCGGCCCACCCGCTGCGCCTGCTGGTCGACGCGCTGCGGAGCGCGAGCGTCGCCGTCCACACGATCGCCGTCGAGCCGCTCCCGCGGCCCGCCGTCGCCCAGCTCGTCGCCGAGGCGCTGGACTGCGCGGCGGAGCAGGCGGCGCCGCTCTCGGAGGTCGTCTTCGACAAGACCCGCGGCAACCCGTTCTTCGTGGGCCAGTTCCTGAGGTCGCTCCGCCAGGAGGAGCTCCTGCGCTTCGACGCGCGCTCCCGCTCCTGGACCTGGGATCTCGCCCCGATCCAGGCGATGCAGATGACGGACAACGTGGTGGCGCTCATGGCGGGCAAGCTCCAGAGGCTCGCGCCGGACACCCAGCGCGCCCTGATGCTCGCGGCGTGCCTCGGCCACGAGTTCGAGCTGGAGGTGCTCTCGGCGATCTGCGATCGATCGCGCCGGGATACGGCCGGCGATCTCTGGGAGGCCCTGCGGGACGGGCTCATCCAGCCCACGGGCACCGAGTACCGCTTCGTCCACGCCTCTCCGCGCGGCGACGCGGCGGACGACGTGCCCTCGACAAGGTTCAACGTGTCCTACCGGTTCTTGCACGATCGCGTCCAGCAGGCCGCGTACTCGCTGCTCGACGACGAGCGCCGGAAGGCGGCGCACCTCCGCATCGGCAGGCTGCTCCTCTCGAACGCCGGCGCGAGCCCGCGCGACGACGCCCTGTTCGCCGTCGTCCACCAGCTGAACCTCGCCGCCGACCTGATCTCCGATCCGGGCGAGCGCGCGGAGCTCGCCAGGCTGAACCTGGCCGCGGGGAGGCGGGCGAAGGCGGCGAACGCCCACCAGGCGGCCGCCGACTACCTGGCGGTCGGGGCGTCGCTGCTCGGCGAAGAGGCGTGGGCCCGCGACGGCGAGCTGATGTTCGCGCTCTCCGTGGCGCTCGCCGAGTGCGAGTACATGTGCGGTCACTTCGATCGCGCCGAGTCGCTCTTCGATCTCCTGCTGTCCCGCGCGAGCTCCACCCTGGAGCGAGCGCAGGTCCACGACCTGCGGATCGTCCTCTACCTCACCCTGTTCAAGGTCGCGGACTGCATCAGCGTCGGGCGCGCGGGCCTCGCGCTGTTCGGGATCGAGCTGCCTCGCTCCGCGGAGCACTACCAGGCGGCGCTCGACGCGGAGCTCGCGGAGGTGCCTGTCAACCTGGGGGGCCGGCGGATCGAGGACCTGGCCTTCGGCCCGGCGCTCCGCGACCGAGAGACGCTGATCGTCCTGAAGCTCCTGACGAACCTCTCCTCGCCGGCGTACCTCACCGACGCGAGGCTCGCGGCGCTGGTCACGGCGAAGCAGGTCAACCTCTCGCTCCGGCACGGGCACTCGGAGGTGTCCGCGTTCGGCTTCGTGCTGTACGGCCTCTACATGGCGGTGCTGCGCGATCGGTACGACGAGGCGCGGAGGTTCGGGCGGCTCGGCATCGAGCTCAATGGGAGGTTCGACAACGTCGAGCTGGCCTGCAAGATCCACTTCACGTTCGGCGTCTACGCGCATTTTTTCTCCCCGCTGCGCGAGACGGTCGAGCACCTCCGGAGCGCGCTCGAGGCAGGGATGGTGTCCGCGGACTTCGCCTACCTCTCGTACACGTGCAACGCGATCGTCATGGCCCGCCTCGGCCTCGGCGATGAGCTCGCGTCGGTCAGGAAGGAGATCGACCGCTTCCTGGGCCTGATGGCGCGGACGAAGAACGCCCTGTCGACGGCCTTCCTCTCCATCGCGCGGCAGATGGTCGCCTGCCTCGAGGGCCGCACCGACGGCGGGGCCTCGCTCAGCGACGACGAGCTCGACGAGGCCGAGCTCGCGGCGACGCTCGGCGCGCCGAGCGCGATGTTCACGGCCTTCTGGTACCACGTGGTCAAGCTGGAGCTCCTGTTCCTCGACGAGGACTACGCCGCCGCGCTCTCGGAGGCGCTCGCGGCCGAGCGCGCGCTCGCGAGCAGCATGGGGTATTTCTCCACCACCGAGCTGTCGTTCTACATCTGCTTGACGCTGCTCGCCCTCGGCGAAGCCGCCCCGGAGTGGCCGGCGCGAGGCGCGTCGATGCTCGAGGAGCACCACGCGCGGCTCGCGCGCTGGGCGGAGAGCTGCCCGGAGAACTACCGGCACAAGCACCTCCTCGTCGCCGCCGAGCGCTCCCGCGCGTCCGGCGACGAGCTCGGGGCGATGGCGCGCTACGAAGAGGCGATCGAGGCCGCGCGAGAGAGCGGGTTCGTCCGGGACGAGGCGCTCGCGAGCGAGCTTTGCGCGAAGCTCCACCTCGCGAAGGGCAGGCGCACGACGGCGCGGTTCTACCTGGCGAGCGCGTGTTACGGGTATGTCCGCTGGGGGGCCACGGCCAAGGCGCAGGCCCTCGTGGACAGGTATCCAGCGCTCGCCCTCCAACCCGCGGTCGGCTCGGGCCGCGCGGACTCGCCGGTGTCGTTCACGGTGTCGAGCTCCTCGACCGCGAGCACCGGGCGCAAAGGGGTGCTCGACGTGACGGCGATGATCCGCGCGGCGCAGGTGATCGCCGGCGAGGTCGAGCTCGACAACGTGCTCGAGCAGCTGATGCGGATCGCCGTGGAGAACGCGGGGGCGCAGCGGGGCGCGCTCGTCCTCGATCGCGGCGAGCGGCTCGTGGTCGAGGCGCTCGCGACCGTCGATCCCGACGCGGTCCGCACGGGCATGACGACGCCCGTCGAGGAGAGCGCCGAGATCGCCGTCTCGGTCGTGCAGTATGTCGCCCGGACCCGGGAGCCGGTCGTCCTGGGCGACGCGACCGAGGACGCGCGCTTCGCGGCCGACCCGTACATCGCCGCGAGCCGCCCGCGGTCGGTCCTCTGCATGTCGATGATCCACCGGGGCCGGCTCACGGGCGTGCTTTACCTGGAGAACAACGCCATCAGCAACGCCTTCACGGCGGCGCGGATCGAGCTCCTCGGGCTGCTCCTGTCGCAGGCGGCCATCGCCGTGGAGAACGCGCTGCTCTACGCGCACGTGCAGCACCGCACCGAGGAGCTGCGCGTGGCCGGCGAGCGGCTGGAGCTCGAGCTCGCGGAGCGCGCGCGCTCCGAGCAGACCCGGGCGTCGCTCCAGGAGGAGATCATCCGGGTCCAGAACGACAGGCTGGCCGAGCTGTCCACGCCGCTCATCCCGATCACCGATCGCATCATGGTCATGCCGCTCATCGGGACGATGGACGCGGCGCGCGCCCAGCAGGTGCTGCACACGGCGCTGCAAGGGGTCGACGCGAACAGCACGCAGGTCGTGATCATCGACATCACCGGCGTCAAATCGATCGACACCAGCGTCGCTGCCTCGCTCATCCGCACGGCGAACGCCCTCCGGCTGCTCGGCGCGCAGGCGGTGATCACGGGCGTCCGCGGCGACGTGGCGCAGACGCTTGTCGCGCTGGACATCGATTTCGGGGCGATCGTGACCAAGGGGACCTTGCAGAGCGGGATCGCTTACGCGCTGGAGCAGAGCAGGAGGACTCGCCGTCTGTCCTGAGGGACCGACCAGGACACGACGGCGCGTCCCGCCATCTACAATCGCACTCGCGCAGGCACGAAGTCGCGCCTCCACTCTTGTTGCGGCGCGACTCGTACTTATATGGATGAGGCATGTTGTCGAGCGAGCACACTCGACGCGACGCCGAGCTCCGCGCGATCCGCCGCCGGCAGCCGTACGCGATCGACGTCGACGGACTTCGGATCTGCGTCGCGGAAGACGTCTTTCCTCCCGATCTGGGCTACTCGCCGCGTCGGCTCGCGGCCGTCCTCGGGCGGTATACGCCTCGTCGCGCCCTCGATATGGGCTGCGGCTCGGGGTACCTCGCCCTGGTGTTGAGCAAGAACGGAGCCGGAGAGGTCTGGGCGGTGGACAAGCATCCACCGGCGATCGCGTGCACGATGGCGAACGTGGCGAGGAACCCGCCGCTCCGGGTCCGCGCGGTGGAGAGCGATCTGTTCGCGTCGCTCGATCCTTCCACGACGTTCGATCTCATCGTGTTCAATCAGCCCTTCTATCCGAGCACGACCCCGCGAGGCGTGTTCGGCATGAGGCGTGACGGCGGCCGCGCCATCATCGAGAGGTTCTTGATCCAGGCGCGGGGCTTCGTCGCGCGCGACTCCGTCATTCTCATGCCCTTCTCGCGGATGGCGGGAGCAGAGAACGATCCGGGCGCGATCGCGGCGCGGCTCGGGTACACGTCCCGGATCGTGCGCCGCGACGACGACGGGCCGCACGCGCACGTCATCTACGAGATCCGAGCGCGAGGCCGCGCGTCCTGACGCCGGCAGGAGAGGCCATGATCGGGTTCGACGTCAGCCGCTATCCTCTCTGCGGTGCGCCGGAGGCGATGCCCGCGCGCCTCCGCCGGCCGCATCGGCTGACCCACCACGCCTGGGCCCTCGCGTCGCGCCGGTTCGTCCGCAACGACATCCCGCCCCTCCTCGACCGGCTGGAGGGCTGCACGAGGATCCTGGATATCGGCGGGGGAACCGGGGTGGTCGTGCGGCGCATCGCGGAGGCGCTCGGCGGGTGCACGACCGTCGAGCCCGACGCGGCGAGCGCCTCCGCGATCGAGGAGGCGCGCGCGGGCCACAGGATCTGCGTGCTGCGCGGCAGGGCCGAGCGCCTGCCGATCGAGGACGACACGTTCGATGGGGTCGTGTCGACCTGGGTGCTTCACTACGTCGATGACGTCGTGACGGCCGTGGAGGAGATGATCCGGGTGTGCGACAGGCGCGGGGCGCGGATCTTGATCGTGCAAGGGGCCCCCGACAACGAGATGATCGGCCTGCTGAACAGGAACTGCTGCGCCGTGGCGGGCGACGCGGCCGACCATCAGGGATCCCTGCTCGCGACGGCCGCGGAGGTGCTCTTCGGCCGCGGCTTCAGGAGCATCGAGATGACGAGGGTGAACGTCGAGCTCCGCTGCGAGGAGGCCGATCTCGAGGAGAGGATAGCGAGCGCCGCGGAGGTCCTTCAGCGGTTCTGGTACGACCGGCACCCGGCGGCGGAGCTCATGAAGATGCGGCTCGCAGGCGAGCTGAGGGTCCATTTCGCGAGGAAGCCGAGCGCGATCGGCAACGATGGCGTCCTTTTGGTCGCGCGCCGATGAGGTGCCCCGCCGGGGCCGACCGGCGCGCGGCGCGGAGAGAGCAGATGATGAGCGGTTCAGCATCCGTGGGACGGTTCGCTCACGCGAACGCGGCGCGTATGATCGATTACTGGCTCGGCGGCATTCACTACCTGCCGGTCGACGTCGAGGCGGCGAAGGAATACGAGGCCGCTTACGGCGATTTCCGCGGCATCTTCCGCGTCCTGCGCGCGTACATCGGGCGCGCCGCGAGGGCGATCCGCGCGGAGGGGATCGATCAGCTCCTCGTCTTCGGCGCCGGGCTGCCGACCTCCGGGAACGTCCACGAGGCGGTGCCGGACGCGCGGGTGCTCTACACCGACGTGGATCCCATCAACATCGCGATGGGGCAGCGGATCCTGGCCGGCCAGCCGAACGTCGGGTATGCCTACTGCGACGCTTCGGACCTGACCACGCTGGATCGGGCGCCGGTCGAGCGGGTGCTCGGGCCGATCCGGCGGCTCGGGATCGTGTTCGTCGGGGTCGCCGCCTTCATCGCCGACGACAAGCTGGCGGCGACGTTCGCGTCGCTCTACGACCTGGCGCCGGTCGGCAGCTTGATGGCGCTCGATTTCGACAGCGAGATGTGCCGCCGGTACCCGCGGATCGTCGAGCTGCTCGAGGCGCCGGGGCTCCGGTTCCACATGCGCGCCCCGGAGGCCATCCGACCGCTGCTCGGCCCGTGGCGGCTGACGAGCGAGGGTATCACCCCCGTCGGCGCCTGGCGCAATCGCGGAGAGGACGCCGATTATCCGCCGTTCATGTACGGGTGCATGGTGCGCCGTCCGGGCGACGAGGAGGGCTGATCCCGGGTCGACCACCCGCGGGGCGCCCGCGCCGCCCGGACCGAGCTCGCCGGAAGGCGCCGGCGCCGGCCGCCCTCAGGCCGCCTTGCGCGCCTCGTCGGCCTCGAGCTCGCGGACGATCGGCAGGACCTTCTTCCCGAACTGCTCCACGTCCTCGAGGTAGTGCAGGAACCCGCCCAGCACCAGATCGACCCCGGCCGCCTGATAGGCCACGATCCGCCGCGCGATCTGCTCGGGGGTGCCGATGAGGCCCGTGCGGAAGCCGTCGTTGTACTGCACGAGATCCTCGAAATTGGAGTTGGCCCACATGCCCTCGCGCTCGGGCGACGCGCGGCCGGCTTGCCGCACGGCGTCGCCGAAGCCGTTCACCGCCTCGACGTCCGCGTGCGCGATGATCTCGCGCAGGACCTGCCGCGCCTCCTCCTCCGTGTCGCGGGCGATGATGAAGGCGTTCAGGCCGAACTTCACGCGGCGCCCCGCCCGCGCGGCGAGCTCCTGGATCTCGCTCACCTGCGCGCGGACGCCCTCGATGGAGTTGCCGTTCATGAAGTACCAGTCGGACACGCGGGCGGCCATCTGCCGCGCCGCCTTCGAGTTCCCCCCCTGGAAGATCTCGGGGTGCGGCTTCTGCACCGGCTTCGGCTTCAACGTGAAATCGTTGATCCGGTAGAAGTCGCCCCGCAGCGAGAAGTGGTCCTCGGTCCAGATGCCGCGGAGCGCCCGGATGAACTCCTCCGAGCGCCGGTATCGCTCGTCGTGCTCGAGCCACGGCTCGCCGAGGGCGGTGAACTCCCCCTTGAACCAGCCGCTGACGACGTTGACGGCGAACCGCCCGCCCGACAGGTCGTCGGCGGTCGCGCCGAGCTTCGCGAGCACCCCGGGGTGCCACAGCCCCGGGTGGACCGCCGCGATCACCTTGAGCCGCTCGGTCGCGAGCAAGAGCGCCAGGCTGAACGACGTCGACTCGTGCTGGTATTCGGCGCCGTAGCTCGCCATGTACCGGACCTGGCTGAGCGCGTACTCGAAGCCGCTGCTCTCGGCGAGCCGGGCGAGCTTGCGGTTATAGTCGAAGCCCCAGTGCGTCCGCTGCTCGATCTTGCTCACCACGAGCCCGCCGCTGACGTTCGGCACCCAGTACGCGAACTTCACGGGGCCGCGCGAGGGCGTCGTCGAGGTCAGCGCGGTCAGCGCATTATTTCCGTGATCACTCATGATTGTATTCCTCCAAGCGTGCCCGCGGGGGCTCACTCTCCGCCGGCCTCGAAGAGCTCGAGCGGCAAGCCGACGAGGGATTTGCCGATCCACTCGCGCGCGATGTTGTTGGACGGCCCCATGCCGATCGCGGCGCGCGCGTCGCGGAAGGCGCGCTCGAGCGGCCCGCGGCGGTAGCCGTAGCCGCCGCTCACGTCGAGCGCGAGGCGCGCCACCTTGTTGGCCACCTCGGCGGCGTGGACCTTGAACTCCGTGAGCGGCATGAGCAGCTCGCCCTGCGGCCTGCCCGCCGCCTGGAGCTCGTCGAGCTGCTCGGCGAGCGCCGCCTGCCAGGGGCGGAGGCTCTCGACGAGGACCTTCGCCTCCCCGAGCTGCTGGCGGAGGACCTGGTAATCGGCGAGCCGGCGATCGAAGTCGCGGTGCACCGTGCCGAGCGCGTACTGGGTCACGGTCGCGAGCGCGCCGCGGGCGACGCCGTGCCACGCGGCGCCGAGCCCGATGAGGTACACCGGCGAGACGCCGTGATAGATGATGTCCTTGCCCTGACCCTCCGCGCCGAGCCGATCGCGGCGCGGCACGGGCACGTTCGTGTAGCGGATCGGCCCGCTGTGGTTGCCGTGCACCCCGAGGGCGTCCCAGCGGCCCGCCTCGATGCCGGGCTGCTTCCCGTCGACGATGAAGAAGGTGATGTCGGTCGGCCCCTTCGCGCCCGGCGTGCGCGTCTGGAGGACGTAATAGTCGGCCTTCCCCGCGCTGGTCGTGAACGACTTCTCGGCGGAGATCAGGTAATCGTCCCCGTCGCGCGCCGCCTCGCTGAAGTTGAACCACCAGTGGCCGCCCGACGCCTTCTCGCTCGTCGAGTAGGTGCCGACGAGCCCTCGCCGGGCAGGCCTGAGCCACCGCTCCTTCTGATCGTCGTTGCCGAAGAGCGCGATCGTCTGCACCGCGCCGATGTGCATGACGTAGACGAGCGCGGTCGACGCGCAGGCGCGCCCGATCTCCTCGGCCGCGATGGCGAACGCCGTGTGGCCCAGCCCGAGGCCGCCGAGCTCCTCGGGCAGGAGCACCCCATTCCACCCCTCGCGCGCGAGCGCGTCGAGGTTCTCGCGCGGGAACACCCCCTCGCGATCGATCCGCTCGGCGTTCGGCGCGATCACGGCGGCGACAATTGCCCCCACGCGCTCGCGGACCCCTGCATCATCTCGTCTCGCCATGTCTCTCTCCTCATGACGGCGCACGCGCGCCGATCGCTCTTGCCAAGATCCGGTCCGGCGAGCTCCCGTCACGGCGCCCGCCCCGCCGTGCGCGCCGCGCCTCGACGTCGCCATCCCGGAGGGGTCGCTGCCCGGACCGGTCGTGTCGCGCTCCCTTACGAGTAGAAGCTCGGCTCCGGGATCGCGCCGTTCAGCGCATAGGCCCCGAGCTCGCGCGATTTGTAATCGACCGGGTCGTGCAGCGTGTGCGTGCGCAGGTTCCGCCAGAACCGATCCATCCCGGCGCTGGCGGCCGTCGCGCTCGCCCCCATCACCTCGAACATGTCGTTCGTGATCTCGAGCCCCGCGCGCGAGGTCGCCACCTTCGCCGCGGCGACGGCGATCGCGCACCCGCCGCGCTGCTCGGGGCTCAACCGATCTCCCTGCTCCCACGCCGCCTGGAACGCCGCCCCGGCGCGATCGGCGAGCAGCCGCGCGCCCTCGAGGGCGAGCCACAGGTCGCCGTACCGCAGGAGGACGTACGGGTCCTCGGTCGCGGGCGTCCCCTTGGCGGCGATCCAGGGGCGCCGCCGCGTGCGCGTGTACCGCCGCGCCTCCTCGAAGGCCCCCTCGGCGAGGCCGAGGTACACGTTCACCAGCACGAGCTGGGCGAGGCAGGGGCGCAGCGAGGCGAACGGCGAGCCGAGCGGCCCCGGCGTGGTGAGCAGCTCGTCCGCCCGCACCTCGACGTCGTCGAGCTCGACGGTGCCGCTGTCGGTCTGCCGCTGTCCCATGTTGTCCCAGTCGTCGAGCACCCGGATCCCCGGCCGACGGGTGGGAATGGCGGCGACCACGAGCTTGGATGTCGCGTCGTCGAGCGCCGATACGATGAGCATGTCCGAGTCGCTCGCCCCGGAGCAGAAGCTCTTCGCGCCGCGCACGGCGAGGCCGTCGCCGCGGCGCACGAGGCGCGCGCGCGTGTCGAGCGGGTTCAGCGCGTTTCCCCAGAACCAGCGCTCCGCGACGGTCGCGGCCTGGAGCCGGCTCGCCTGGTCCGCGCTCCCGAAGAGCCGCAGCGTCGCGAGCATCAGGTGATGAAAGCCGAACACGTGGGCGACGGCGCTGTCGGCGCGGGCGACGCGCCGGACCGCCTCGAGCACGACGGTCCAGGGCGCCCCCCAGCCGCCCAGGGACGCCGGCACCGAGAGCGACAGGAGCCCGCTCCGCCGCAGCCGATCGCGCTCCTCCTTGGGCGTCCCGCCCCGCTTGTCCCGCTCGACGGCCGTCGCGGCGAAGGCGCGCGCGAGGTCGTCGGCGACATCGAGCGCGCTGCCCGGCGCCGGAGGCGACTGTCCATTGCTTGCGTGAGCCACTTCGCCCTGCATGCCTCGGCCTCGGTGGACATGCGATGTCGCGACGTCGCGCGCCATGGGCACATCACTGGCTAAAGTCGGAAATTGCCTTATAAATAGGCATGCGCCGTGCCATCGAGCCGCCCGCGCGGACTCGGTCGTTGCGCCATGAAGCCTGTCCGGCATTGCTGCTCCAGCAGCAGTCGCTGCGCGTGCGCTGCTGCTCCAGCAGCAGCTGCTGCTCCGGCAGCAGCGGCGGCGCCGCGGTGCGCGCAGGCGCCCCCGGACGGCGGCCGGCGCTCGCGCGGAAGCCCCTCACCTCGCGGCTGCGGCGCGAAACGTGCCTCCGGGCCGCAGGCCCGATGATCCACGGGCGAGGAGCCCACGATTTCATGAACATCTTCTGGTTTCTCCCGACGCACGGCGATGGCCGCTATCTCGGCACCGCCGAGGGGGCGCGCCCCGTCTCTCTCGCCTACCTTCGCCAGATCGCGCAGGCCGCCGACGACCTCGGCTATTACGGCGTGCTGCTCCCCACGGGGAGGTCTTGCGAGGATGCCTGGGCGGTCGCGTCGGCGATGATCCCGCTCACGCAGCGGCTGCGGTTCCTTGTCGCGCTGCGGCCGGGCATCGTCTCGCCCACGTGGGCTGCCCGTATGGCGGCCACGGTCGACCGGCTCTCCGACGGCCGCCTGATCCTCAACGTGGTGACCGGCGGCGATCCCGCGGAGGCCGAGGGCGACGGCGTCTTCCTCGGCCACGACGAGCGGTATGCCGTGACCGACGAGTTCCTCACCATCTGGCGCCGCGTTATGGCCGGCGAGACGGTCGACTTCGAGGGCAAGCACCTGCGCGTCAAGGGGGCGAAGCTCCTGTATCCGCCGATCCAGGCGCCGCACCCGCCGCTCTACATCGGCGGATCGTCGCCCGCGGGGCACGCGCTGGCCGCGCGCCACCACGACGTCTACCTGACGTGGGGCGAGCCCCCGGCCGCCGTGGCCGAGAAGATCGCGGACGTGCGCCGCCGCGCGGCCGCGGAGGGGCGCGAGGTGCGCTTCGGGATCCGCCTGCACGTCATCGTGCGCGAGACGGCCGAGGCCGCGTGGGCCGCGGCGAACGACCTCATCCGGCACCTCGACGACCGCGCCATCGCCGCGGCGCAGCAGGCGTTCGCGCGCTTCGACTCCGAGGGCCAGCGGCGCATGGCGGCGCTGCACAACGGGCGTCGCGAGGCGCTCGAGATCAGCCCGAACCTCTGGGCCGGGGTCGGGCTCGTCCGCGGCGGCGCCGGCACCGCGCTCGTGGGCGACCCGGAGACGGTCGCGCTCCGCATGCGGGAGTACGCCGAGCTCGGGATCGACACGTTCATCCTGTCGGGCTATCCGCACCTCGAGGAGGCCTATCGCGTCGCCGAGCTGCTCTTCCCGCGGCTCTCCCTCGCGCGGAAGGGGCCTGACGTCCGCACCAACCTCACGGGGCCGTTCGGCGAGGTGATCGCCAACGACATCCTCCCCCAGCGGTCGCAGAGCTGAGCCGGCCGGAGCGCCGCGTCGCGCGCGCCGCCGGGCGGCTCCGCGCGGCGCGCGGCGCGCGGTCAGGGCTCGGGGGCGAGGAGCTCTCGCACCGCCGCGCGCGCCTCCCCGGCCCTCGACAGCGAAGCTGGGGACTCCGACGTGGGGGGCGCCGCGAGCTCGCCGGATTGCAAGAGGCGCGCGCGCACGAGATCGCGGCTGACGCCGAGCCGGTTCGCGGTGTGCCCCAGGTTGCGCTCGCAGCGGCGGTAGGCGGCGCGGATCACGAGCTCCTCGACGCGCTCGTGCACGTTGGGAAAGTCGCCCTCGAACAGGGCGGTGATGGCGCTCTCGAGCGTGGCCATCCACGCGTCGACGCCGCTCGACGCGCCGGGGAGCGCGGGCGGGGGCGCCTTCGGGGGGAGGCTCGCGAGCCGCAGATCGCTGCCTGTCACGCGGCCGGCGCGGCAGACGAGGAGCGCCTGTTGAATGACGTGCTCCAGCTCGCGGATGTTGCCCGGCCACGGGTGCGCGAGCAGGCGATCCATCGCCGACGACGCGAGCACGCACGGCGCGGGGCCGAGGCGGCGCCCGTACACGGCGAGGAAATGCCGGGCGAGCGGGAGGATGTCGCCCGGCCGCTCGCGCAGGGCCGGCACCGCGATCGCCGCGCCGGAGAGCCGGGAGAGCAGGTCCTCACGGAACCTGTCGACGGCGACCATGTCCTCGAGCGGGACGCTCGTGGCGGCGATGACGCGCACGTCGGCGGGCGCCGGCTGCCGCGCGCCGAGCCGGACGACCTCGCGCTCCTGCAGCAAGCGCAGCAGCCTGTCCTGCGCGCCGACCGGCAGATACCCGATCTCGTCGAGGTAGAGCGTGCCGCCCTCGGCGGCCTCGACCAGGCTGCGCTTCGGGGCGGGGCCCCTCGCGCCGCTCCCTTGCTCGACGCGCTCGACGCGCTCGACGCCGAAAATCGCGCTCTCCGCGAGCGCGGGCGACAGCGCCGCGCAGCTCACGGCGACGAAGGGCCGGCTGCGGCGCGCGCCGAGCTCGTGCACGTAGCGCGCGAGGATCTCCTTTCCCGTCCCGGTCTCGCCGGCGAGGAGCACGGCCGCGTCGCCCGCGGCCGCCTGCTTCACGCGCTGGAGCAGCTGGTGCGATCGGCGGTCCTCGAAGGCGAGCGCCGTGGCGCGCTCGGTCGGGGCCGTGGTCGATTCCGGGGTGGGGAGGGTGAGCAAGCGCATGGTTTACCTCGAAGCACCGGGAACTGTTGGCAGGTGTCTTTCGCTTCCGTGGGATCGAGCGATCGAACCGGAGGGCGGCCTGCGCCGCCCTCCTCCCCGGCCGGACCTCAGGCGGCCACGTCGCGCGCCGGGAGCGGGAGGCCTTCGCGGAGCACGCTGTCGATGAAGGGCCTCACGACCTCTTCCAGCTTGCTTCCGAGCTCGTCATCGATCTCGAGCGCGCCGTCCTCGCCGAGCCGGAGCGCCTTGTCGAGGAGGAAGAGCCCGGCGAGCACGTGCCGAGCGCCGAGCGACTGGAGGACCGGGCGCAGCCCGTAATCGATGGCGAGCACGTGCGCGAGCGTCCCCCCCGTCGCGAGCGGCAGCACGGCCTTCCCCGCGAGCCCGAACTGCGGCAGGAGGTCGAGGAACGCCTTGAGCGCGCCCGTGTACGAGGCCTTGTAGATGGGCGTCGCGATGACGACCCCGGACGCCTCCGCGACGATCCGCACCGCGTCCGCGACGGCGGGCGAATCGACGCGGCCGAAGAGGACGTCCTCGGCGGGGAGATCGCGGACGTTGACGGTGGTGACGCGAAACCCCTCGCGCCCGAGCCGCGCCGCGATCCGGGCCGCCAGCGCGGCGGTCTTCGAACGGGCGGAAACGCTTCCAGTGATGATGGCAATGCCTGACATGAGCGCGTCATAACAAAGCCAACGGCCTTTGTCCACTATAGCGGATATGTTATCCGTCTTGACGGATCGTGCCCGACGGATTGCTGCTGCGGCCCTCCGGAGCGTGAGCCTGCGGAAACGGCGGCTGTCATGGCGTTCCCTGGCGCCTACATGCGCCTGCACGGCCCCCCATTGTGCCTTGGCGCCGCATCTGCCCTCTCCTGCCATGCCGTTCCGGTCGTCGCTCATGCCACCTGATCCCTGGATGGTGAGACGGCGGCTGTCCTTCATCCGATCGGCAGGCAGCACGGATCTTCCGCGCCCTGTTCACCGGGAAGCGAAATCCTGCGCGAAGCTTCTTGGGTGAGCGAGCGCCCCGCGCCGTGGCCGGACGCGGGCGAGCGTGGCGAGGGTCGAGGGTTGGGCCACAAAAGAAAAAGGAAGAGGACGCCGGCCGGGGGGGGAGAGCACCGGCGCCTCTTCCTGAGCGCGCGCTCGCCTTCGCGAGCGCCCGCCCGCGCTAGTTCTCGAACCGGACGTTATCCAGGTAGTACGGCCCCGAGTTGCTGGTCACGTTGAAGTTGAACTGCAGCTTCACGTCGGTGGGCCGCGGCGTCGCGCTCAGCGCGTTCTTGGTCGCCGTCGACAGCGCGGCGAACTGGATCCTCTGGAACGACCCTCGCGTGATCGGCGTGAGCGGCACGTTCCCGGCCCACTGGTTGTTGATGCCGGCCGACGGGATCGAGATCAGCACCTCGACGTTTCCGACCCAGCTCGGGTTCGGCTGCGCGGGGGACACGAAGAGGTCGACCGTGATCTTGTTGCCGATCGTGAGCCCCGCGGTGCTGAAATTCGGGCTGACGACCGCGTGGAACGTGCCCGGCGTCAGGACCTGGAGCGAGGAGATGCCCTCCACCGCGCGGCCCGTGTGGAGCGACAGCTGGGCCTGCGTCGACGTCCACGCGCCCGGCTTCTCGAACCCGAGGATCGGGTTGTTGAGGAGGAAGTCCGCCATCACGTTCTCCCGGAACGGGATGAACACCTCGGTGAGCGCCTCCGAGATGACGAAGCGCTGCCCGCCCTCGATGGGGTCGCTCTCGAGCTGCTCGGTCGTCTGGACGAACGGGGCGCTCTTGGCCAGCGTATCCGTCGTACCGAGATCGAGCTCGACGGTGGGCGAGCCCGTGGCGTCGCCGATGGGCTCATGGCACCCGCTGCACGACAGCGAGAACGCGCGCCCGACGATCTGGTCCGGCGTGAGCGTGCTGCCCATGGCGGTGAGCTTGTTCTGGATGCTGGTCCTGAGCGCCGAGGGCCCGCTGCCGAACGGGGCGAAGTAGTTGTTCTGGAGCCCGATCATCTGGCTCTCCCCGGCGTTCATGGTCGTCGGGTAGCCCGGCTCGAACGCGAAGCGGTTGATGTCGTCCGCCGCGGCGAGCCGCTCCACCAGGCTCGGGAACGACGTGTTCCGGAAGGTGACGGCGCGCGCGTCGGTCGACGCGGGATCGAAGAGCGGCGCGGCCGGGGTGTCCTTCACGAACGACGGGGTCGCGACCAGCGTGGCGCTCGTCCCGGAGCCGCTGTGCAGGAGCCTGAACTCCCGCAGGTTCCACGTCGTGAAGGGCACGGGCGGATCCCCGACGACCTCGGGGGCGAAGAGGAACTCGTTGGTCCGGATCTGGCCGCCGAACGGCCCTGTGTTCTGACCGTAATGATCGATGTGGATGACGGGCTCGAACCCGGGCAGCCCCTCGAAGTAGAAGTCGTGCAGCGCGTCCCGCCGGTCCGCGAGGGTCTCCAACGGGTCCGACAGGCCGTACCAGAAATCGACGATCGGGCGGCAGCCTTCCCGGCCCAGGCTCGGCGTCGGGTTGGGCAGCCGGGCCTCGAAGATGATGAAGTTGCGCAGCTGGAACGCCCCCGGGGTCATGCCCGAGCGCCTCGCGAAGACCACGCGGTACTCACCGCAGTTGGCGCCGTCCGGCGGGGCGAGGTCGAAGCGGTTCGACAGCGTCGTGGCGACGTACGCGTTGTCGGCGGTCTCGTCGGCGAAGGGATCCCGTTCGGCCTCGAAGCCCACGGCGCGGGGGCAGTCGATCGGCCAGCCGTTGATCGACCCGTCCGAGCCGGGGATCACCACGTCATCGCAGTTCGGGCCGAGCCCGAGCCCGTCCGCGGCCTTCCGGTTCGTGTCCATGAGCTGCTGGAACAGCTGGAGGGGCGTCAGGCTGACGCCCGCCTGATCGATGAGCTGCTGGAGCACGTCCTTCAGCGTGAACGCGCTGAGGATATCGGCGTTCGTGACGACGAGCGACTTGCGCCCCTCGATCGGGAACGCCAGGGAGAGCTCCTGTGCGGCGGACGCGGTGTCGCCCTCCGCGAGATCGGCCGGACCGCCGTCCGTCGGCGAGAGATCCGCGCAGGAAACGGGCAGCATCGCGAGCGAGATCAGCGCGGCGCGCCGCGCCCGCCGGAGCGCTCCGGCGGGGGCAGAACCAACAGGAGAGCGCACCGGACTGCTCGAACTCGACGGCTTAGAGAACATGAAACCTCCTGAGAACGACGACGACGAACGACGGAGCCCGCGCTGCAGTGCGCGCGCTCCCGGGTGATGGATGAACGTGCGGACGGAGCCCGACGACCGCGGGCGATCGCGCGTCGGCCTGCGAAGACACGAATCGAGCGCGCGCCCGAGCGGGACACGACGCGCATGGATAGCGTCGGGCCTACGGCTCTGCGATGAGGCGATGAGACGCCGTCATCTCCCGGAGCGGCAGCCCGTGAACGCGGGCTGAACAATAGTGGTATTTACGTCCCGAGCAAGCCTTATCCGATGTCTTGTTCGTGACATGCCAGGCGCCGCGCGCGGCTCCTGTCGGCCGGCGATGGACACCCGGAGAACATCGTTGCTGGCGTGGACGAGGGATTCGCCGTTCATGTGCTCGAGCGTCGTAGGGAGCTCGTGCGTGAAGGCGCGGTTGCGCGCGACCCTCGCGGCCCGAGCCGCGGTCGTCGATAGGGAAGAGCGCCTTGTCCAGGAAGATGCCTGTCCAGCGAACGCTCATGTTCATGGGGCGGTGTACGGATCTCGCCGCCATGGCCGTCGGCGGCGGGGCTCAGCTCCCCGACCGATGACGGCGGCGCCGCGCGTGTATGCGGCGGGCGGGCGCGCGGAGGCCGCCGGGAGGACGACGGCCTCCGCCGGGGGGCCAGCCCGGGCGCCGGGCCCGGCGTGCCGGCCCAACCTCGTCGACGATCGCCGCATGCCCCGTGAATGCTGCCGAGCTCGCTGGCCCTTCACGAAATCGTGAGGGGCGCGTCCGCTCTTCAGCCCGTCACGGCGCCGCGGCCTCACGGCCCTCGGCCCGTCAGGGGGTCACGGCGCCGCGCTGACGATCCGGCGCACCGGCTCGGCGAAGGAGCTCGACGGGTAGCGCGCCATGAACACGGCCGCGCGCGCCCGCGCCTCGTCGGCGCGCCCAAGGCGCATCAGCGCGCGGATCGCGATGAACTCCCGCTCCTCCGCGAGCCGTCCCTTGGGGAAATCGGCCTCGTGCTGGGCCAGCGCGGCGAGGGCGGCCGCCGGGTCCTGCGCGAGCGCGGCCCGCGACTTGTCGACGAGGTTGGACTCCCGGACCAGGTCGTCGTTGTCCTCCGCGGCGATCGCGTCGGGCGCCGGCGCGGCCGGCCGGGTGTTCCGCGGCGCCTCCCGGCGGGCGACGGGCGCGGGCGCCGGCTCGGGCGCCGGCTCCGCCGCCGGCGCGGGCGCCGGCTCGGGCGCGGGCGGCGCGGCGGCGGGCAGGCCGCCCCGCGCGCTCGAGAACAGCTGCTCCAGCGGCAGGTCCGTGAGCGGCGCGACCGGCGCGGCGGCGCTCCGGCCGTCGTCGAGGGCGGCGTAGAGCCCGGCCCCGCCGGCGCCGAGGCCCACCGCGAGGAAGATCCCCTTGATCCACATCGGCACCGTCGCCCCGGCGCCCGCGCTCGTCGCGAGCGGCGCCACCCGGGCCGCGGTGCGCGCGAGCTCGGCGGAGGTCATCGGGCGCGGGCGCGAGGCGGCGAGGAGGAGCTCACGCGCTCCCAGCGGGGCGCCGCCACCTTCCAGCTTCCATCGCTTCGGATCGCTCATTGGAGCCCCCTGCGCGCGCGCTCGGCCTCGCTCTTCTTCAACAGCGTCGCGAACTCTTTCCGTGCCGCGTGGAGGCGCGAGTATACGGTGCCGACGGGGACGCCGACCAGGCTCGCGATCTCGTTGCAGGGCATCTCTTCGATCTCGAACATGACGAACACGGCTCTTCGGTCGAGATCCATGGCCTCGAGGATGCCATCGAGCTTCAATCTCGCCTGATGTTGGGAGGTGATCTCTTCGGGGCCGCGCGCGGAGTCCGGCACGTCGTCCACCACCTCGCCGAGGCGCTCCCGCCGCGTGTGGGCGCGGCGGCGGTGCGACGCGGCGACGCGGCGGCAGATGGCGAAGAGCCACGTCGTGATGGGGCAGGCCCAGTCGAAGGACGGGAGCCGCCGCTGGACGACGATGAAGACGTCCTGGAAGGCATCTTCCAGGTCCGGATGCTGGATGCCGAACCGCTGCAGGGTGGCCCAGACGAATCCGCCGTGCTCGGCGTGTAGGGCGACGAGGCTCCGCGGCGACTGCTTGGCGTCGCCCAGGACCTCTGCTCGTAAAGCTTGCTCCACGGTCTGGTGGATGCCGCCAGCCGGGGGATCCTTCATCAAAAGGTGACCCCGACCCCCGCGAACGCCGCGCCGCCGATGGCCGGCTGCTCGAAGCCCGCCGGCTGCCCGTCCTGCAGCTGGAAGCTGTACCGTGTCATTGGAACGAAGAGATCGATCCCGGTCTCGAGCCGGAGCGGCCCGACGATGCGGACGCCGAGCCGGGTGCCGGCCCCGAGGCTGAGCCAGGCCCGCGAGCCGACGTCGGTGGGCAGGATCGTCGGGGTGATCTGCTCGTCCCCGTAGACGACCGCGTAGATGGCACCCGCCACCACGCGGCCGCAGAGCCCGAAGGCGAGCGATCGGCTCCGGACCGCCTCCAGGCAGCCGCCGAGCCAGCCCGCGGTGAGGCCGAAGGCGAACGTCCGCTGGGTCGCGTGCTGCTCCGGGAGCCAGAGCGCCCCCGTCTCGAGGGTCCACCGCGGCAGGACCGCCCACTCGCCCGAGAGGGCGACGCCGGCGCCGGGCGAGGGGACGAGGCCCACCGAGGCGAACCCGCGCCAGGCGACCGAGAGCCCGGCGGGCGCGGGATCTTCGGCCGGCGGCGGCGCGGCCCGGGTCTCGGCCGGCCAGGGGAACGGCGGCTCCGGCGACCGCACGGCCGCCGGCGGGCTCGGCGGCCGCACGGCGGCCGGCGGCGGCGGAGGGGGCGGCGCTGGCTCGGCGGCCGGCGGCGGGGGGGCCTCGGCCGGGGCGGAGAGGGCGGCCTCGGGATCGGTGGTGAGCATGATGTGCACCGCCGCGGCGGCCACGATCCCGTCGCAGCTCTGGCCGTGGTCGGAGAACTCGCGGACGGTCGGCGGGGCGCCGTCGCACAGCTGGGTGCGGATCGTGGTCGACCAGGCGCCGGGCTGCCCCTGCACCACGGCCTCGATCGAGGCGACCTTGCCCGTGGTGACGAGATCGCGCCCGAGCCGCCGCGAGATCTCGGCGCGGAACTGGGCCGCGCTGGGGCACTGCGCCTCCGCGCCCGCGAGGCGCACCCACGACACGTCGGCGGCCCCGCGGTCGCACTCCTCCGCCCGCGCCCCGGCCGGGGCGAGCGCGACGCAGGCGCCGAGGACCGACATCAGCGTACGTACGGCCGGATCGCTCACCGCCGCCCCCTTCGCGCCGGCGGACCGGGCTCGCGGCGGGGGAGGGGGCGACTTCGTATGGTGCGGCGCGTCATGCGGAGAGAATGTTAGCTCAGTCGCCAAATTGTAGGGGGCCTGTGTACACGCGGGTGGATCACAAGTCACACGGGATTTACGGGCGCCGATGCTGGTTCGCTTCCATCGCGTGTACACGAGGCGACCCGGGTGGGGAAGGCTCGCGGGCCGCGCGCCGACGCTGGCGAGGCGGCGAATGCCCCGGCGTTCCGCGCGGGTCGGCGCGCTTCGCGCCGCGGCGGGCTGCACGATTCGCGCTCATCGCGCGCGGCGATCTCGCCGCCGGGGCGTTCCTCCGGTGGTGCGATGTCCGGTAGGATGAGCACCGACGATGCCGACGCCCGGACCGCGACGATGCGGACGCCCGGAGCGCGCGCGCACCCCCCATGCCCTCCCGCCCGACCACCATCGGCGTCCTCACGCCCTTCCTCGACGGCTTCTACTTCAGCGCCATCCTCAAAGGCGTCCACCAGGCGGCGCAGCAGCGCGGCCACCGCGTCCTGGTGATCTGCGGCACCCCCGACTTCGTCCAGGCTCCCTCGCTCGCCCGGGACCAGGTGGATGGGTGGATCGTCGTGCTCGCCACCGACGGCATCGAGCGGCTCGCGGCGGCGCGCGTCCCGCTCGTCACGATCAGCACCAGCGCCCCCGAGGCGGGCTGCCCGACCGTGATGCCGGACAACCGCAAGGGCATGCGCGCCGCGGTGCGCCACCTCGTCGAGCACGGGCACCGGCGCATCGCCTACGTCGGCTTCATGGACCAGGACGACATCCGCGAGCGCTTCGAGAGCTACAAGGAGACGCTCGCCGAGAGCGGCATCCCCTTCGACCCCGGGCTCGTCTTCGAGGCCGAGAACAACTGGCAATCCGGCGGCGCCAAGGCCGCAGAGGCCATGCTCGCGCGCCGGGGCGAGTTCACCGCCGCGGTCGTCGCCACGGACAAGAACGCGCTCGGCATGATGTCCGTCCTCCAGGCCGCGGGGTGCCGCATCCCCGACGATCTCGCGATCGTCGGCTTCGACGACATCACCGAGGCCCAGTGGTCCACCCCGCCCCTGACCACCGTGCGCCAGCGGTTCGACGGCCTCGGGAAGATCGCGTGCGATCTCGTGCTGGCGCAGCTCGCCGGCGAGGCCGTCCCGCCCGGGCCCGTGCTCGCGCCGACCTCGTTCGTCCCGCGGCGGACCTGCGGGTGCAACATGCTCCAGGGCTTCCTCCACCGGCGGGGCGGCGCGCCCGGCGAGGTCGCCGGCGGCGTCCTCGCCCGGCAGATGGTCGAGCTGCTCATCGGCCATCCGCTCCCGTCCGATACGCCCCCCGCCGCCGTGTGGCCCGGCGTCGCCACGGTGATCGAGGGGCACCTCGCGGCGCTCGAGGGCGCGAGCCCCCCTCCGTCGGACGCGATCGACGAGGCCTGCCAGCAGGCCGTCCGCCTCACGCCCGACGTGGAGAGCCTGATGGGGATCGCCCGCCTCCTCGGCCGGCACCGCCGCCCGCGCGCGGGGTGGACCGCCGAAGCTGCGGAGTCGGCCGAGGCGCGCGTCGAGGAGTTCCTGGAGCGACTGCGCCTCTCGCTCACCCTGGCCCGGATCGAGGCCGAGCGGCAGTTCGTCGAGGAGCTCGGCGTGGTCGTGCGGTCCGATCACGAGGTGAGCCTCGCGCTGCTCGGCGGCACCCAGGAAGAGTCCCGCTCGCTCTCCTGGCTCGACTCGACCACCGCCGTCTGGGGGTGCCTCGGGCTCTGGGAAGACCCGATGACCCGCGAGCGACTCGTCGTCACCGGCGCGTACAGCCGCGATGGCACCCCGACTCCCGCCCTCGGCGACGTCTACGCGCGAGAGGCCTTCCCGCCCGCCGAGCTGCTGCCGCCCTCGACCGCCGGCGGCCCCTTCATGGTGACCCTCCAGCCGATTCGCACGCTCCACCGCGACTGGGGGGTGCTCGCGATCGTGGGCCCGGGCTCGATCGAGAGCGCCGGCGACGAGGGCACCGTCGCGATCTGGGGCGCGCTCCTCAGCGCGGCCCTCGAGCGCGACGCGCTGATGCAGTCGCTCTCGGAGCAGCACGCGAGCCTGGAGGAGGCCTATCTGCGCGAGCGCGCGCTCTCGGCGGCCGTGCGCGAGCTCGGCTGCCCGCTCATCCCGCTCCTGCGCGGCGTGCTGCTCGTCCCGCTCATCGGCGAGCTCGACACCGGCCGCGCCCGGGAGGTGCTCGAGCGCGTGGTCGAGGGCGTGAACCAGCACCGGGCGCGCTGCGTGCTGCTCGACATCACCGGCGTCCCGCGCCTCGAGGCCCCGGGCGCCCACGCGCTGGAGCAGATCCACCGCGCGGCTGCCCTGCTCGGCGCCCGTGTCATCCTGGTCGGCGTGCGCCCGGAGATCGCGATGAGCCTGGTCGCCCTCGATATCGATCTCGGCGATCTGTCCACACATCAGTCGCTGTCGTCCGCGCTCGAGGACCTCGCGCCGGAGGGGCTCCGCGCGCTCCGCACGAGACGTAACGCCGAGGCGCCGCCGCGCGCCGCGCAGCCCGATCCGCGCCGTCGCCGAGGATCGGAGTGACCTTCCACGGCCCGCGCTGAGCGCGCGCGCAGCGCTGTGGACTCCCACGCTCGCTCGGCGTGGACACGCCTGGACATAAGCACGTCATGAACGTGCATGTCGGCTGCCAGCGTGATTGTCGAGCACGAGAGACGTAGAGCGAGAAATCGTACGAGGATCGCAAGCAGAGCCGCGAGCCGCCAGCCGCGAGCCGCGAGCCGCGCGAGGAATCGTACGCGGGACCGACTCTCCTTCTCGCGCGCTGGACATCGCATCGGCGGCCGGGCAATACTTCTTTCATGCGCGTCGGCGACGTCGTCGGGCAGCGGTTCGAGCTCCTCACGCTCGCTGGCTCCGGCGGCATGGGGGAGGTGTTCCGGGCCCGCGATCGGGCGACCGGCGAGACGGTCGCCCTCAAGGTGGTGCTCGGCGAGGGCGCGCACGAGGCGCGGTTCGAGCGGGAGGCAAGGCTCCTGTCGGAGCTCTCGCACCCGGGTATCGTGCGGCACGTGGCCCACGGGAGGGCCTCGTCCGGCAAGTCCTATCTCGCCATGGAGTGGCTCGAAGGCGAGGATCTCGCGCGGCGCCTCCTGCGCGGCCGGCTCAGCATCGAAGAGACGCTGACGCTCGGGGTGAAGGCCGGCGAGGCGCTCGCGGCCGCGCACGCCCACGACGTCGTCCACCGCGATCTCAAGCCGAGCAACCTGTTCCTCGTCGACGGGCAGATAGACCAGGTGAAGATCCTCGACTTCGGGATCGCGCGGCGGCTCGACGCGACGCCGATGACCCTGACGGGGGTCGCCCTCGGGACGCCGGCCTACATGGCCCCGGAGCAGGCGCGCGTCGGGTACAACGCGCTCACGCCGCGCGCCGACGTGTTCGCCCTCGGCTGCGTGCTCTTCGAGTGCCTCACGGGCAGCCCGGTGTTCGTCGGCGAGAACATCCCCGCGATCCTCGCGAAGATCCTGTTCGGCGAGGTCCCCGCGGTCCGCTCGCTCCGCCCCGAGGTCCCCCCGCAGCTCGACGCGGTGATCCACCTGATGCTCGCGAAGGAGCCGGACGAGCGCCTCAGCGACGGCGCGACCGTCGCCGTGATCCTGAACACCCTGTGGTCCGCCGGCTGCGGGCCCCCGCGCGTGGCCGCGTCGGAGCGCCCCGAGGCGCTCACCTCGAGCGAGCTGCGGCTCTTGTCCGTGCTGCTCGTGGGGAAGGAGCCCGCGCAGGTCGAGGCCGACACCGCGCCGCTCGACCAGACGCTCCAGGTGACCGTGGACGCGCAGCTGCGGCAGGTCGTGCAGGCGCACGGCGGGCACATGGAGGCGCTCGCCGACGGCTCGGCGGTGATCGCCATCGTCGCGAGCCGGGACGCGACCGATCAGGCGGCGCACGCGGCGCGCTGCGCGCTGGCGCTGCGGAAGCTGGCCCCGACCCGGCCGATGGCGCTCTCCACGGGCCGGGCGCACATGGCGCGGCAGCTGCCGATGGGGGAGGCGATCGATCGGGCCGCGCGGCTGCTCGGCGCCTGCGAGGCGCGGCGGGCGGTCCAGCGGCAGCCCGACACACGCGCGCCGCCGATCGCGATCGACGACGTGACGGCCCGGCTCCTCGGCGCGCGGTTCGAGGTGTCCGGCGAGGGCGAGCGGCGGGAGCTCCACGGCGAGCGCGACCTCGCGGGCGGCGCGCAGACGCTGCTCGGCAAGGCGAGCGCGTGCGTCGGCCGGGATCGCGAGCTGCTCACGCTGCAGACGATCTTCGCCGAGTGCGTCGAGATGCCGGTCGCCCGCGCCGTGCTCGTGACGGCGCCCCCCGGCGTCGGCAAGTCCCGGATCGCCCACGAGTTCACGCGCGCGCTCCGCGCCGAGGGCGGCCCGGTCGAGATCTGGACCGGGTGCGGCGACGCGCTGCGCGTGGGCTCGGCGTTCGGCCTGCTCGGGCAGGCGATCCGCGGCGCGTGCGGCATCCACGGCGGCGAGGCGGCCGCCGCCCGCCAGCAGAAGATCGCCGCGCGGGTCGCGCGGCACGTCCCCGGCCCCGACCGCGAGCGCGTCGCCGTGTTCCTCGGGGAGATCGCCGGCGTCCCGTTCCCGGGTGCCGAGAGCGCGCTCCTGCGCGCGGCCCGCGACGACGCGGAGACCATGAGCAAGCAGATGCGCCGCGCGTGGGAGGACTTCCTCGCCGCCGAGACGTCGGCGCGCCCCGTCCTGCTCGTGCTCGAGGACCTGCACTGGGGCGATCTGCCGACCGTGCGCTTCGTCGACGCGGTGCTCGGCGCGCTCGGCGAGCAGCCGTTCATGGTGCTCGGGCTGGCGCGCCCCGAGGTCCACGAGCTGTTCCCGTCGCTCTGGAGCGGGCGCGCGCTCAGCGTGATCCACCTCGCGAAGCTGCCGAAGAAGGCGTGCGAGCGCCTGGTGCGCCACGCGCTCGGCGAGGAGCTGGACGCGGCGACGGTGGCGCGCCTCGTGGCGCACGCGGACGGCCACGCGTTCTACCTGGAGGAGCTGATCCGGGCCGTGGCCGAGGGCAAGGGCGACGTGCTGCCGGAGACGGTGCTGGCGATGGTCCAGGCGCGGCTCGCCGCGCTCGACGGCGAGGCGCGCAAGGTGCTGCGCGCGGCGAGCGTCTTCGGCGACGTCTTCTGGCGGGGCGGGGTCGAGGCGCTGCTCGGGAGCGCGGAGCCGTGGGCCGCGCCGCACGACGTGCTCTCGGAGCTCTGCGACGGGGAGGTGCTCGTCCGCCGCAAGGAGAGCCGGTTCCCCGAGGACGAGGAGTTCATGTTCCGGCACGCGCTTCTGCGGGAGGGGGCCTACGAGATGCTCACGGACACCGATCGCGTCCTCGGGCACCGGCTCGCCGCGGCGTTCCTGGAGCAGAACGGCGCCAGCGATCCGACGATGCTCGCCGAGCACTACGAGCGGGGGCTCGACCTCCTGCGCGCGGGGAGCTTCTACCTGCGCGCGGCCGAGCAGGCGCTGCGGGGGAGCGACGCGGACGCGGCGATCGCGCGCGCCCGGCGCGGGCTCGAGTGCGGCGTGCCGGATGCGGTGCAGCTGAGCCTCCTCGGGGTGCTCTCGGAGGTGCACGCGTGGCGCAGCGAGTGGGACTACGCGCTGCTCTACCTCGAGCAGGCGCAGCGCTTCCTGACGCCCGGGAGCATGCCGTGGGTGCGGACGGTGCCCGCGAAGATCACCGCCGACATCCACCTCGGGCGGATGGACGAGTTCACGGCGACGGTGCGGGCGCTGCAGGCGGTGGAGCTCGCGCCGGAGGCGACGGGGGTGGCGGCGTTCGCGCTCGCGGTGGGGAGCTACTACGCGGCCCAGATGGGCGAGTTCCGGCTCGCCGAGGCGCTGACGCGGCGGGTGCGCGCGGTGGCGGAGCCGGTCGCCGATCGCGAGCCGGTGGTGCGCGGGTGGCTGCAGATCGCGCAGGCGTTCCACGAGGCGTGGCGGGACGGGGATCTGTGGGCGGGGCTGTGCCAGGCCGAGGCGGCGCGCGCGAGCTTCGTGCAGGCGGGCTACTGGCGCGGGTCGATCGTGTCGCAGGTGGCGATCGGGATGAACGCGCGGCTGCTCGGCGATCTCCACCGGGCGGAGCGCGAGCTGTTCGAGACGATGTCCGCGGGCGAGGAGCTCGGCCCGGTGTCGTGGCTGCGGACGTTCCTGCGCATCGAGATGCTGATCGATCGCGGCGCGCTCGACGGGGCGCGGGCCGAGACGGGGGCGATGCTCGGGATGGGGCTGGAGCGGCGCAACCCGCTGCAGCAGGGGTTCGCGCGCTGGGCGCTCGCGAGCCTGCTCCGCCGCGAGGGCGACCTCGAGGCGGCGGAGCGCGAGGCGCTGACCGCGATCGATCTGCTCGCGTTCCTGCCGCTGGAGCAGGCGGGCGCGCGGGCGCTGCTCGCCTCGATCCAGCTCGCCGCGGGCCGCGTCGAGGGCGCGCTGGCCACGGCGACGGAGGTGGTGTCGGCGCACGATCGCTGGGGCGCGCCCGGCTACAAGGGCACGTTCGCCCGCCTCGTGTACGCGGAGGCGCTCCACGCGGCGGGCGAGCGGGAGGCCGCGTGCGCGGTGATCGCCGGCGTGGGCGAGCGGCTGCGCGCGCGGGCGGAGCGGCTGCCCGCGGCGCACCGACGGAGCTTCCTCGGGGAGATCCCCGAGAACGCGCGCGTGCTCGAGCTGTCGCGGCAGTGGCTGCGCGCCGCGAGCTGAGGCGGCGCGCCGGGCGGCCGGCGCGTGGTAGAACGGCGCGTGCTCTCTTCCATCCCGGTGGGCGCCGCGCGGCGCGATCCTGTCGCGGCGGGGGCGTGGCTGTGGCTTTGCGGAGCGCTGGCCGGCGCGTGCGGCGCCGGGGCGATCGGCTGCGCGGAGAGCGCGCCCGCCGCGCCGGCGAGGGGGGCGCGGGTCGCCTCGACGGCGCGCGCGGCGTCGGTCGCCTCGACGGCGCCGCCGGCGGGCTCCGCGCCCGCTGGGACGCCGCCGACGTCTCCGCCGGTGGAGAAGGAGCGATCTGGCGATGCGTCACCGCGCGAGCGCTGGGTCGGGACGCTGGAGCTGACGAAGGGCGCGCAGCCCCTCATCGGCGGGAGGATCATGTCGCGGGAGGACGCCGAGCGCTGGCTCGGTCCCGACTGGCGTTCGCTGACCGGTCAGCGCGTTCGCGTGACGGCGGTGCTGCGGGACCACGTCTGTGAGCCGCACGCGCAGTGCATGACGGGAGGACGCATCCCGCTGCTCGAGCAGGTCGCGTCCGTCGAGGTGTGCAGCGGCGCTGAGGCCGCTGGACGGACGGATGTCGTCGACTGCGCGCCGTCGCCTGCTCAGGTCGAGCGCTGCGAGGCCGAGTGCGGCAGCCTCAGCGACGGCTGCGATCGGCACGCCGGCGACCGCGGGGCGCTGCGCCGCTGCGGGTGCGCCAAGATCTCGTGCGAGCGGGGCTGCGAGGAGACCGGCGAGCCGCTGTTCGCGTGCAGGTGAGGCGCTCGCGCAGCGCGGCGCTCGTGCCAGCGAGAGAATTTGAACCACAGAGGCACAGAGGGCACAGAGGGATGAAGAAGAGATTCTGAGCTTTCTCTTCTCTCTTCCTCTGTGCCCTCTGTGCCTCTGTGGTTCAATCTCTCGAGCTCAAACGACGGCCTCGGCGCTCCGGAGCGAGGGGGGGACAAAGCGGCGAAGGCCGCCCGGCGCTCGCCAGGCGGCCCTCGCGGGCGCGCTTCCGCTGCGCTGGATCAGGCGCCTTCGCGCGCCAGGACCGGCGACGGAGCGGGCGCGGAGGAGGTCGGGGGGATCGACTCGACCGCGTGCGCGCTGCCCTCGCCGAGCGCGTAGGCCTCCTCGCCGTGGAGGACGCCGTCGAGGCCCTCGTCTTCCGTCTCGGTGTCGACCCGGAAGCCCATCACCGCGTTGATGCCCTTCACGAGCACGAAGGTGACCAGCGCCGCGTAGCCGGCCGCGACCGCGGCGGCGATCACCTGCTCGGTGAGCAGCGCCGAGTTGCCCTTGATGAGGCCGTCCTGGCCGGCCGAGTTCCACACCTTGGAGGCGAACACGCCGGTGAGCAGGGCGCCGAGCAGGCCGCCCACGCCGTGGATGCCGAACGCGTCGAGGCTGTCGTCATAGCCCAGCTTGCCCTTCAGCATCACCGCGCCGTAGCACACCGCGCCCGCCGCGAGCCCGATCGCGACGGACGCCATCGGCCCGACGAAGCCCGCGGCCGGCGTGATGGCGACGAGGCCCGCCACGAGGCCCGACGCCACGCCGAGGAGCGACGGCTTGCCGAAGCGCACGGCCTCGATGAGCGCCCAGGCGAGCGCGCCGATGGCGGCCGCGATGTGCGTGTTCACGAACGCGACGGTCGCGAGGCCGTTCGCGGCGAGCGAGGAGCCGCCGTTGAAGCCGAACCAGCCGAACCACAGCAGGCCCGCGCCGAGCAGCGTCATGGTGAGGTTGTGCGGCACGATCTTGCGCGTCGGGTACCCCTTGCGCTTGCCGATCACGATCGCCATCACGAGCGCGCTCGCGCCCGAGGCGAGGTGCACGACGGTGCCGCCGGCGAAGTCGAGCGCGCCGCGCGCGAGGAGCCAGCCGCCCGGGTTCCAGACCCAGTGGCAGATGGGGCTGTAGACCGCGAGCGACCAGAGCAGCGTGAACACCACATACGACGAGAACTTGATGCGCTCGGCATAGGCGCCCGAGATCAGCGCCGGCGTGATGATGGCGAACATCATCTGGAACGCCATGAAGAGGAGGTGAGGCACGGTCGTCCCGGCGCGCGGCTCGGTGCCGACGCCGTTCAGGAACGCGTAATCGAGGCCGCCAATCAACCCGCCCTTGGATTCGGCGAACGCCATCGAGTACCCGATGGTCACCCACGCCAGGGTCACGATGCCCATGGCGAAGAAACTGTGCATGAATGTGCTGAGCGTGTTCTTGGTTCGGACCATGCCCCCGTAAAACAGGGCCAGCGCTGGCGTCATCAGCAGGACCATTGCCGACGAGACCAGGAGCCAGGTGGTGTCCGAGGCGTTGATTTCGTTCACTGGTGGCCTCCTCGACGGCGAAGGTAAGAGGAGGCAGTTTTCCGGAATGTTTCGCCGGCATGTACTTCACGACCTCGTGAATCATGCCACCACGACGCAGCGAGTCAGGTCGCGTGGGCTCCCCAACCGCCGGCGCGCGGGGCGGACCGGCGTTTCCAGCGGGTCGATGGATTTGCAGTGCGGCCACCTGCCGGCGGGGTCACCGCCACTCGGGGTAGAGGGCCTTCCCGGTCTCGAGGAGGCTCTTCATGCTCGACAGGATCGCGGGCCAGCCGTTGCTGATGGCGGGGAGCACCTTGCTGTTCTCCGCGAACTGGTCGTGGGTGAGGGTGAGCTTCACGTGCGCGCCGAACTGGGCGAGCTCGAAGGTGACGCGCGACGGGCGTTCTCCGAGCACGTTGCCGAAGGTGTAGGCGAGGAGCTTCGGCGGCTCGGCCTTGAGGACCTCGCCTTCCCAGTCGAACGAGCCGTCTTCCTTGATGTGTCTCACGGCGGACCCGGGCTTCCACTCGGACTGGATGGTCCTGCCGCCCCAGTATTGCCGGGTGAACTCTCCGGTGGTCAGCGCCTCCCACACCTTGTCCAGGGTCGAGGCGATGTACGTGACGTAGACGAACTCGGGCTTACTCATCGTTGCTCTCTCCCTCCAGCGCGCGCTTGAGCGCGTCGAGCGCCCGCACGCGCTGGCGCTCGTATTTGCCGATCCATCGCTCGTAGATCTCGCCGATCGGCGCCGGGTTCAGGTAGTGGAGCTTCTCCCGCCCCTGCCAGACGACGGCGACGAGGTTCGCGTCCTCGAGCACGGCCAGGTGCTTGCTCACCGCCTGGCGTGTCATGTCCAGCCCTTCGCAGAGCTGTCCCAGCGTCTGCCCGTTCTCGGCGTGCAGCCGATCGAGCAGCTTCCTGCGGCTCCGATCCGCGAGCGCCTTGAAGACCTTGTCCATCGAGCCGCTCACCGGCTCCATCATGCAACCGATCGGTTGCCTGTCAATATGCAACCAAACGGTTGCCTGTCAAGCAAGTCCGCGATCGCTCCGCGCGACGGCCGAGCGTCCGTGCTCTCGAGGGGCCCGCTGTTCGCCGCCCCTCTGCACATCGGCAGGCCCGAGGGGGGTGAGCTCGTGCGGGTGCGGGGTGGGGGATGGGCCGATGTTTGAGCCTGAGCCCTGGGTTAGCCGGCGAAGCCGGCTGGCCCAGGGCTCAGGCGAGTTCGGCGGGGCCCCCACCCCGCACCCGCACGAGCTCACCCCCCCTCGGGCCGGGCGTTTCAGCTCACCCGCCCTGGCGAGTCCTAGCCGCGCCCGCTGGCCTCGATGCTCTCCCGCACCCGATCGAGCGCCCCCCGCACCTCGGGATCCCGGTCCATCTCCGCCGGCGGCGCCGGCAGCCGCAGCGACCAGTTCTCCGGCCCCACGGTCCCCGGCGTGTTGACCCGATCCCGCGTCGCGAGCACGTCCTGCACGAGCAGCAGCACGAGCTCGCTCTTCGACCCGTGGATCAGGTCGAGCAGCGCCCGGTGCGTCTCCTTCGTGAACTCCCGCCCGAACTCCTGCCGCCGCGGCGCGAGCTGCGGCAGATCGAGCACCCCCGCGCGCTCCCGGTCGTCCCGCGACTCCCACCACGCCACCACCGAGTCGGTGTCGTGCGTCCCGAAGCACGCGACCGACAGCGGCGGGTATTCCGCCGGATTGCGGAACACCACGTCGTCCTTCTCCCAGATCAGCACCTTGTACCCCGGCACCCCGAGCGCCGTCAGCGACGCCCGCACCCACGGCGGCACCGCGCCGAGATCCTCGGCCACGAGCTTCGCCCCGGTCTCCGCCGCCCCCTCGATCATCGCCCGCACCACGCGCTCGCCGTGCTCGCGCTGCTCCGGCTCCTCCGCAGGGTCGAACGTCGCCCTGGGCCGCTCGCCCCCCTGCCCCTGGCTCTTGCGCTCCGGGAAGATGTACGTCCGGTAGAAGCCGACCAGGTGATCGATCCGGAACCGGTCGCAGAGCAGCCCCGTGTAGCGGCAGCGCCGCCTCAGCCACGCGAAGCCGTTCTCCCGCATCCGGGCCCAGTAGTACGGCGGGAGCCCCCAGTTCTGCCCCTCCGTGTCGAACTGATCGGGCGGGGCGCCGACCGACATGTCGTGCCGGAACTCGCCCTGGTGCGCCCACACGTCGGCGCTGTCGCGCGACACCATGAACGGGAGGTCGCCCATGATCTCGACCCCCTTCTCCCGGAGATCCGCGCGCGCCGCCTCCCACTGCGCGTGCGCGAGCCACTGGACGTACTCGTAGTAAAGGATGTCCCGCGCGCGCTCCTGCCGCAGCCTCTCGAGCGCCTCCGGCCTCCGCTCGCGGATCTCCTCGGGCCAGTCCCACCACGCGACGCCGCCGAAGCCGTCCTTGAACGCGCGGAACTGCGCGTAGTCGGGCAGCCAGTCCGACTGCCGCTTCACGAACTCGGCCAGCTCGGCCGCGCGCGGCGTCTGCTTCGCGTGGTGCTCCCGCTCGAACCGGTCGAAGGCGAAGCGCAGCGCCCGCCCCTTCACGCGGCGCACGAGATCGTAGTCGACGCGCGCGCTCTGCTTCGCGCGATCGAGCGCCGCCATGTCGTCGCCGAGCGCCTCGCCGTAGAGCTCCGGCGGGAGCTCGGGCACGGCCGAGAGCGAGATGTACGTCGGGTCGATGCCGAACGCGGAGAGCGCCATGTACGGCGACGTCTCGCCGCCCGACACCTCGCCGAGCGGCAGGAGCTGCACGAGGCGGAGCCCCGCGCCGCGCATCCACGCGGCGAACTCGGGGAGATCACCGATCTCGCCGATGCCCCACGAGCGTTCGCTGCGGAGCGAGAAGAGCGGCACCGTCACGCCGGAGATGCGACGGCGCGCGCCGGACGGAGGAGGCGAGCTCTGGGACGAGCCCTGGGACTGGTTTTCGGCAGAGGGGGAAGACATGGGCGTTTTTCGCTTGGCTCCAGGCGTTCGGGGCGGAGTCTATCCCGGCTCGCGCGCTTGGCGATGCCCCATCTGCTCGTCGGGCCGCCCCGGCGCCGCCGCGTCATCGCCCTGCCTGCGCGCGTCGGCGCGGGACCGGGCAGGCGCGGAGGCGGCGCCTGATCCCGGCGGCGGGCGGCGCCCGATCCCGGGGGCGATCCGGGCCCTCGAGGGCGAAAAATCGCGCCGGCCGCGCTTGTGTCTCGACAGCGGCGCCGATTTCGCGAATAGGGCGGCTCCACAGGTTTTTCCGATGACCAGACGCATATGGCCCGGCACGCCGACCCCCCTCGGCGCCGTCTATGACGGCGAGGGGGTCAACTTCACGCTGTTCTCTCAGTCCGCCACGAAGGTCGAGCTCTGCCTCTTCGAGGCCGTCGACGACGTCGTGGAGCGCGAGCGCATCGAGCTCCCGGAGCGAACGGCGCACGTCTTCCACGGGTACGTGCCGGGGCTCAAGCCCGGCCAGCTCTACGGCTACCGGGTGCACGGGCCGTACGATCCGCGCTCCGGGCACCGCTTCAACCCGGCGAAGCTCCTCGTCGATCCGTACGCGTACGCGCTCTCCAGCGAGCCGAACTGGAAGGCGCCGCTCTTCGCCTACGACCGCGGCGGGCCCTCCGAGCGCGGCGACGGCGGCGGCGCGGGCCGGCCCAAGGAGGCGGGGCGCGACGGCGCGGCGGCCGAGAAGGGCGAGGGCGGCCGCGCGGGCAAGGCGGGCGAGCGCCGCGCCGCCGAGCCGCGCGTGAAGCAGGGCGCGTCGACGCCGCCGCCGCCGCCGACGGCGCTCGACGACCTCGAGATCTGCCACCGCGACAGCGCGTGGGGCGCGCCGAAGTCCGTGGTCGTCGACCACCGCTTCGCGTGGGACGGCGACCGGCCGCCGGCGACCCGCTGGCAGGACACGATCATCTACGAGGTGCACGTCAAGGGGTTCACCCAGCGGCACCCCGGCGTCCCCGCGCACCTGCGCGGCAGCTACGCGGGGCTCGCCTCCGAGGCGGCGATCGCCCACTTCAAGAAGCTCGGCGTCACCGCGCTCGAGCTGCTCCCCGTGCACGAGATGGCGAGCGAGCGCGAGATCTGGGAGCGCGGGCACATCAACTACTGGGGCTACAACACGCTCTCGTACTTCGCGCCCGCGGGCCGCTACGCGTCGAGCGGGCGGCTCGGCCAGCAGGTGACCGAGTTCAAGGCGATGGTGAAGGCGCTCCACGCCGCCGGCATCGAGGTGATCCTCGACGTCGTCTACAACCACACCGCCGAGGGCAACCACCTCGGCCCGACGCTCTCCCTGAAGGGGATCGACAACTGGGCCTATTACCGGCTCGTGCCGCACAACCCGCGCTACTACATGGACTTCACGGGCTGCGGGAACACGGTGAACACGCGCCATTACCAGACGCTGAAGCTGGTGATGGACAGCCTGCGGTACTGGGTGACCGAGATGCACGTCGACGGCTTCCGCTTCGACCTCGCGTCGGCCCTGGCCCGCGGCCACCACGACTTCGACCGCCTGAGCTCGTTCTTCGACATCATCCACCAGGACCCGGTCCTCTCGCGGGTCAAGCTCATCGCCGAGCCGTGGGACGTGGGCGAGGGCGGGTATCAGGTCGCCAACTTCCCCGTCCTCTGGACGGAGTGGAACGATCGCTACCGCGACTCGGTCCGCCGCTTCTGGAAGGGGGATCTGCTCGCGGCCGACCTCGGCTACCGGCTCACCGGGTCGAGCGACCTGTACGCGTCGAGCGGGCGCCGGCCGTACGCGAGCGTCAACTTCGTGACGGCGCACGACGGCTTCACGCTGAACGATCTCGTCTCGTACAACGAGAAGCACAACGAGGCGAACGGCGAGGGCAACCGGGACGGCACGAACAACAACCACAGCTACAACCACGGGGTCGAGGGCCCCTCGAACGACCCGGCGGTCGTCGAGCTGCGCGAGCGCCAGAAGCGCAACCTCCTCGCGACGCTGCTCCTCTCGCAGGGGGTGCCGATGATCAACGCCGGCGACGAGATCGGCAAGACGCAGCTCGGCAACAACAACGCCTACTGCCAGGACAACGAGATCTCGTGGCACGACTGGGATCTCGACGAGCGGCGGCGGCAGCTGTTCGAGTTCACCTGCCGGCTCATCGCCCTCCGGCGCAGCCAGCCGGTGCTGCGCCGGCGGATGTTCTTCTCGGGCGGCTACGTGCATGGGAGCGGGCTCAAGGACATCGTGTGGTTCCGCCCCGACGGCGGCGAGATGACGCCGGAGGACTGGACCCACCCGAACGCGCGGGCGATCGGCTACCTGCTCGGCGGCGACGCCATCTGGTCGTGCGGCCCGCGCGGCGAGCCGATCACGGGCGACACGCTGCTCGTGCTCATCAACGCGAACCACTCGCCGCTGGAGTTCGTGCTGCCCGCGATCGAGTTCGGCGAGCGGTGGGAGGTGCTCATCGACACCCGCACCGCCGCGGAGCCGGCGCGCACGGTGCCGGCGAGGGCAGGGGGCGAGCGCTACCTGCTCGTCGACAGGTCCGTGGCGGTGCTGCGGCTCCTGGAGCGCAAGGAGAAGAAGAAGGTCAAGCGCGTGAAGGCGCGGACGTAGCCGACTGGCCACGACGCCCCCGCGCCCCGCGCGGCCGGTGATCCGGCCGCCGGGGTGGGCTTCGACGACCGGGCGCAGCGCCGCCTGCGGCAACCCAAGAGAGCGCCTGCCAACGCTCGCCCTCGCCGCGGTGGACGTGGATGCACCGGGGGAGAGCCCCGAGCGCAGCCCCGAGATCTCAATATCACTCCAATTTTCTGATGTCGCCCCGGGAGCCGGGGTGAAATATCAATATTGGTTAAATTTTCTCATGCTCGCCCCAGGAGCCAGGGACGAGCGCGGGCCGCGTGGCGCCACCGGCGTCGCGGCTCGGCCTACGCGCGTGTTCGCGACGCGGGCCAGCTCTCCGCGACATGCGGGCATGCCGCTTTGCGTCGTTTTGTTAACGTTAACACGGAAAACGTGCTCAAATATGGCGGATATCGATCGTTGTTGACATGTGAAATGTTAGCGTTCACAATGCTCGTCAACGGATCGCCTCGCGTGTCCACGCGCCCGGCGTGTCCGCTGCGACAGCGGTGGATACCGTCGGCTCCGGGTTTCCGCGGGCTGGCCATCCATCATTACTCATTACTTACGCCTACTCAAGAGGATAGGGATGCGTACGAAGACGATTCGGATGCGTTGGCGCGGCTTTCCTTCGTTCGCCGCCCTGCTCGCGGCGTGCTCCGGCGGCGCCGACCTCGGCCCGACGCCGGAAGGAGACGGCGGCAGCTCCGCCGATACAACCTCCGTGGTGACGGGCACTGGCGGCGGGGCGCCGATGGCCACGGTGGGAGCCACGAGCAGCAGCTCGATGAGCAGCAGCTCCACGAGCGCCGGCGCCACGAGCGGCTCGGGCGGAGACGCCACGGCCGGCAGCGGCGCCGGCCCGGGCGGCGTCGAGCCGGACATGATCACCGCGCCGGAGGGCACGATCCCGAACACGCCGATGCCGGCGAACAAGATCAACCTGCCGCGCGACAAGTGGCGAGATGGCCTGGTGTCGCCGACGCTCGAGGCGGGCCACCACCAGAACCAGCCGATCGTCGTCAACGGCTACGTTCAAGGCGCCGGCAACGCCGAGATCGTCTTCTACGACATCGTCGATCCGGCCAATCCGAAGATGCTCTCGCGCATCCAGAGCCCTGGCTTCGATCCCAGGGGCGGGCCCAAGGGCGTCGGCGAGGCGGAGTCGCACCAGACCTCGCTGGGCCGCTATGGCGACAAGTTCTACCAGGTCACCACCTCGGGCACCGGCGTCGACATCTGGGACGTCACCGACGCCCGCGCGCCTCGTCACGTGAGGCTCGTCAAGCTCGACGGCATCAACTACGGAGACTTCACCGACGCCGTCTGGGGCATGTACTGGCAGGGCAGCGTCATCTACGTCGGCGGCACCAACACCGGCCTGCACATCCTGGACGCCGCGGATCCCGAGGACGTGAAGTTCGTCAAGAAGATCCCGATCTCGCAGTTCGGCGGCGTGAGCGCCGGTCCGCTGTGGGCCGTGGGCAATACGCTGGTCATCACGACGCCCAAGGACAACGGCGGCATCGCGACGATGGACATCAGCGATCCGATGAACCCGGTCGCGCTCGACTTCATCACCCCGAGCAAGAGCTACATCTGCGGCCTGTACGGCAAGTACGTCTACGTGCAGTCGCCGCTGCGCGTGTGGGACGTGCTGACCGACCCCACCGACATCGGCTCGGCCAACTCCCCCATCGCCACGCTGCCCGACTCGGCGTTCAGGGCCAAGGGCTACCCCGCCGGGTCCGAGTACATGAGCTTCTCCGATGGCACTCTGTTCCTCGGTCACCTGCGGCCGGACGCGGGCGTCTCCAAGATCGACGTGCGCGACATCCACAAGATGTCGATCATGAGCCGCGTCTGGGGCCGGCTCGAGTTCACGAACGGCGACGACCAGTTCTCGATCCCGGTCGGCAGCCTGCTGGTGCTGGCCGACGACGAGCTACCCTACCGCGGCATGGTCATCGCCGCGCACTCCACCGAGCCGGACACCACGCCCCCGGCGGTCGACACGGTGCTGCCGAAGAACGGGGCGACGGGGCTGTCCAGGAAGTCGCGCATCGGCCTCAGCCTCACCGACAACGTCGAGCTCGCGACGGTCCACCACGGCAGCTTCATCGTGAGGCCGGTCGGCGGGCAGCAGGTGAAGGGCAAGTTCGGCCTGTACATGGGCATCGTCAACTTCGATCCCGACGAGGACCTGATGCCGAACACGACCTACGAGATCGTCCTGCCGAAGGACGGTATGAAAGATCTCGTCGGCAACGGCATCGCGGCCGAGTTCAAGTCGACGTTCACGACCGGTCCCTGAGTCATGCGCTCGCTCCCGAAGCTCCTCGGCCTGCTCGGAGGCATCTGCTCGGTCGCGGCCTGGCCGGCCGAGGCGCTGGCCATCACGGCCAGCATCGCCGACCGCGCGTCCTCGGTCGCCGGCGAGGCCGTCACGTTCGACCTGACGATCGTCGACGCGGTCGGCCCCGTGCAGGTGCGCTGGGACATGGGAGACGAGACACGCACCGAGTTCACGGTCGACGACGTGCAGCAGGTGCACACCTACGCCGCTCCCGGCCACTACCCGGTGCTGGCGACGGTCAAAGACGATGTCGGGTTCACCAGCGTCTCGTTCGTGCACACGGTGCATCGGCCGCTCGTCACGGGCAGCGCGGCGGGCTCGACGGACCTCGTGTACGACCCGCCGAACGCGAAGGTCTACACGGCCAATTACGAGAACGACAGCGTGAGCGTGCTCGACGCGAGCGCGCTGACCAAGGTCGCGGAGGTGCCGGTGGCGCGCGGCCCGGTCGGGCTCGCGCTCACCGCGCAAGGCAAGCTGTGGGTGCTGCACCGCGACGCGCACTCGGTCTCCATCGTCGACGCCGCGTCGCTCTCGGTGGAGCGCGAGATCGCGCTGCCGTACGCGTCACAGCCGATGGGCCTCGCGATCAGCCCGACCGGGGACGCCGCGTACGTGACGCTGATGGCGGTCGGCAAGGTGCTGAAGCTGGACGTGGCGAGCGGCGCCGTCGTGGCCGAGCTCGCGCTCGGCGGTACGCCGCGGGGCGTCTCGGTGTCGCACGACGGCTCGCAGGTCTACGTCACGCGCTTCCTCTCCGAGGACAGCCACGGGGAGGTGGCGCGCATCGACGCGGCGACCTTCCAGGTGAGCACGCGCTTCGCGCTCGCCGCGGACACCACGACGGAGGACACGGATCAACAAGGGCGCGGCCTGCCGAACTACCTGTTCTCGGTGGGGCTCTCGCCCGACGGCGCGTTCGCGTGGGTGCCGGGCAAGAAGGACAACATCTTTCGTGGTCCATTCCGCGATGGGCTCGACCTCACCGACGACAACACGGTGCGCCCGCTCGTGGCGCTGCTGAACCTCGCGGAGGGCGTCGAGGACGTCGCGCGGCGCATCGATCTGGACGATCGCAACCTGCCGAACCAGGTCGTGTTCACGCCGCTCGGCGACTATGCGTTCATCAGCGTCGCCGGCTCGGCCCTGGTGGAGGTCCGCGACGCCTACACGGGCGAGTTCGTGACCGCGTTGAAGGAGACGGGCTTCGCGCCGCGCGGCCTGGCGCTGACCGAAACCAACAAGCTGTTCGTGCACGCGTCGCTCAGCCGCACGGTGACGGTCTACGACGTCGCCGATATCGTCAGCTCGCACGACCTCATCACCAAGAAGCTTGTCGAGATCCCGACGGTCGCCGTGGAGAAGCTCGACCCGCAGGTCTTGCGCGGCAAGCAGCTGTTCTTCAACTCGGCCGATATCCGCATGAGCGACCAGGGCTACATCAGCTGCGCGTCGTGCCACTTCGACGGCGCGGAGGACGGGCGCGTCTGGGACTTCGGCAGCGCGGGGGAGGGGCTCCGCAACACCGTCTCGCTGCTCGGGCGGCGCGGCACGGGCCACGGCAACGTCAACTGGAGCGGAAGCTTCGACGAGATCCAGGACTCGGACGACAACATCCGCCACCTGTTCGGCGGGAAGGGGTTCCTGACCGCCGAGCAGCTCGCCGTGGGGACCGTCGGCACGCCGCGCGGTGACAAGAAGGCCGGCCTGAGCCCCGAGCTCGACGCGCTGGCGGCGTTCCTCGGCTCGCTCGACGCGTACCGGCCGAGCCCCTTCCGCAACCCCGACGGCTCGCTCACGGAAGACGGCGTCGCGGGTCGCGCCCTCTTCAAGCGCCTGGGCTGCGATTTCTGCCACACGGGGCCCGACGGGACCGACAGCGCGCGCGGCAAGCTGCACGACGTGGGCACCGTGAAGCCGTCCTCCGGGATGCGCGCCGGCGAGCCGCTGCTCGGCATCGACACGCCGACGCTGAACGGCGTGTGGGAGACGGCGCCGTACTTGCACGACGGCTCCGCGCCGACGCTGCGGGACGTCCTCGTCACGGCCAACCCGGAAGATCGCCACGCCTTCATCAGCGGGCTCAGCGAAGCCGAGCTCGGGCAGCTCATCGCCTACGTGCAGCAGCTGGACGGCACCGTCGAACCGGGGCCGAGCGAGGGCGAGGCGCCGAGCGAGGCGCCGCGCGAGGCCGGAGGAGGCTTCTTGGGCCTGGGCTGCAGCGCGGCGAGCGGCCCTCCCGCTCGCCGCGCGCCGCTCCTGGCCTTCGCGCTCGTGGCCGGTTGGATGACGTTCGGCGCCCGCCGCAGGAGGACGTCGTGAAGCACTTTTCGAGCCTGTGCCTGGCCTCGCTGCTGATGGCGGGGTGTGTCGTCGGCGAGATCGGCGAGGAGCTCGCCACGGACCAGGCGACGATCGACTGGGACACGCTGCCGCCCGTGAGCGCTCCCGACCCGGAGCTGTGGTCGTTGCCCACGCGCGAGGCGCAGTACCGCGCGTTCTGCGCCACGCCGCGCGGCGACAGCTTCTTCCAGGCGGTGTGCGCCACGCCGCGACCGAGCATCACCGACTTCGCCAGCTTGCTCAGGGTCGCGAAGCTCGACGAACATCGCGCCTTCGCGCTCACCGGCAACTCCACCTCGCTCGTGAAGAGGGCCGTCTCGGCCGTCAATCCGCGCATCATCGTCTTTCCGCGCGTGTCCGAGATGCGCGAGAAGCCGGCCGAGATGACCGCGCTCGGCTTCGTCCGCGGCGAGCCCTTCGTCGAGATCGTGAGCCGCGATCTCTCGACCGGCGATTACAACTTCTACCTGTTCACGTTCGAGCGGCAGTGCGACTACGACGGCGGCTGCGATCTGGCGAGCTTGCTCACCGAGGAGATAGAGCACGGCTGGACCGCGTTCAGCGTTTACGGCGAGGAGGACATCGAGAATACGTCGTTCGACTGCCGCTCGTGCCACCAGCCCGACGGGCACGGCACGAGGAAGATCTTGCGCATGCAAGAGCTGGAGTTCCCCTGGATGCACTGGTTTCCGCAGCGCTTCGTGCAGCGCACGGAGTCCGATCGGGTGCTCACGGCGCAGTTCGCGGAAGCCCACGCGCACGACGCGCAGTACGGCGGCATCCCCATCGCGACGATCCAGAATGCCATCGACGAGGGCAGCGGCGCGCACCTCGAGGCGCTGCTCGTCGCCGAGGGCCAGTCGGCGCAGCCGAACGCGTTCGACCCGCGCATCGAGGCCGAGATCAAGGTCGGCCCGTCGAGCCCGACCTGGGAGAAGCAGTTCGCCGTGTCGCTGGCGGGGGATTCGATCTCGGTGCCTTACCCGCTCGTGGACGTGACGGATCCCGCGCTCCGCGCGGAGCGGACCCGGTCCTACCTCGACGTGGTGACGGGCGCGGCCCCGCGACAATCTCTTCTGGATTCGCGCGACCTCTTCTCCGCGGACGCGAAGGTGAAGCTGGGCCTGGTGCCGCCGCCGGGGGCGAGCGGGCGCGCCGTGCTCACGCAGCTCTGCTCGCGCTGCCACGACGGTCGCGTGGACCCGGCGCTGAGCCGCGCCAGGTTCAACGTGAAGAACCTGGACGGCCTGTCGCGGGAGACGAAGGACGCGGCCATCCTCCGCTTGCAGGAGCCCGCGACCTCGCCGCTCCGCATGCCGCCCTGGCGCGCCGCCGACGCTCTGCCCCCCGCAGAGCTCGCAGCGGCCATCGAAGAGCTGCGCAAGTAACGCTGTCGACGCGTCGGCCGACGAGACATCACCCCGTCAGCGACTCCGCCTGCGCCGCGGCCACCCACGCTTCGAGCCCCGGGTGCCGCCACATCGTCTCGGCGTACTCCGCCGCGGCGCCCGTGAGCGGGACCGCGTACGTGCGGAACCGCGTGACCACCGGGGCGAACATGGCGTCGGCGATCGTGAAATGCCCGAACAGGTACTCTCCCTTGTCGCGGTGCGCCCCCCGGCACTCGTTCCAGATCGATGTGACGCGGCTGATGTCGGCGTCCGCCGCCGCGTCGTGCGCGATCGGGGCGATCTCCCGGCGCAGGTCCATGGACATGGCATTGCGCAGCGCCGCGAACCCGGAGTGCATCTCGCTCGACACCGACCGGGCGAGCGCGCGCGCCGCGCGATCGGCCGGCCAGAGCCGCGCCTCGGGGAAGAGCTCGGCGACGTACTCGCAGATGGCGAGGGAGTCCCAGAGGACGAGATCGCCGTGCCGCAGCGCCGGGACGCGCCCCGACGGCGAGCGCCGGAGGAGCGCCTCGCGCGAGCCCGGCTGATACAGCGCGATGACCTCCTCCGAGAACGGCGCGCCCGTGTGCTTCAGCGCGAGCCAGGCGCGGAGCGACCATGTCGAGTACGTCTTCGTACCAAGATACAGGACCAGCGGTTCCATGACACCTCCCGTCGGCTCGCCGCCCCGCGACGAACGCGGCGGGTTCTATCTCATGCGCTGGCGCGCGTCTCGTCCGAACGCGCCGCCGGCGCCTCGCCCACGAGCTGACCGAAGTCCATCTTGATCACGCGATCCGCCAGTCCGAAATACTTCTCATCGTGGCTGATGACGATGATCGTCTTGCCGCTCGACCGGAGCTCCGCGAGGATCTGGCGGTAAAAGACGTCCTTGAACACGGGATCCTGGTCCGCCGCCCACTCGTCGAACAGGTAGATCGGCCGGTCCTCCAGGTACGCCGTGAGCAGCGCGAGGCGCTTTCTCTGCCCCTGCGACAGCGACGTCGTGGAGAGCGCGCCCCCGTCGACAGACACCTTGTGATCGAGCTGCAGGCGAGAGAGATACCCCCGCGCGCGCCGGGTGAGCTCCGGAGAGTCGAGCCCGATCAGGCGCTCGAACAGGTAGAAGTCGAAGAACACGACCGAGAAGAGCTGCCGGTAGGCCTGCCGGTTCTCGTCCGTGATCGCCTCGCCGTCGAGCCGGATCTCGCCCGCCTCGGGCGTGTACAGGCCGGTGATCAGCTTCGCCAGGGTCGTCTTGCCGCTGCCGTTGCCGCCGACGAGGAAGATCAGCTCGCCGCGCCGCACGGTGAGGTGGATGGGGCCCAGCGTGAAGCTGTCGTCCTTGCCCTCGGACCGGTAAGCGTGGGTGACCCCGGCGAGCTCCAGCCGCTTCCACTTCTCGGGGAGCGGGGCCGGCGCCTCGGCCTCGCCCGCGTCGACCGCGAGGCCCGCGCCGAGGTCCTCGACCTTCTGCACGGCGATGCCCGCGCGGCTCAGCGCGGGGAGCGAGCCGATGAGGACCTGCATCGGCGTCATCAGGTAGAGGAGGATGATCGCATAGCCGATGAGCGTCTCGGCGCTCGCCACCTGGAAGAGCGGCAGGACGAAGAGCGTCACGCCGACGATGGCGAACACCATCCCCTGGCCCCACCCGTTCGCGGCGGTGAGCGCGACCATGCCGCGCAGGTTGCTCGCCTGGACCGCCCCCGCCTCCTCGTCGAGCGACGTCGCGAGGAACGCCTCGCGGCGCCGCGCGTGGAGCTTCAGCTCCTTCACGCCGCGCGTGAGCGCGCGGAACGTCTTCATCAGCTCGTCGGTCGCCTCGCGCGCGCGGCGGAAGTGGCGCGTCGCCCGGCTCATCGGGAGCTGGTACCCGACGACGCCGAGGACGATGAGCGCGACCACCGAGGCCAGCATCAGCGGCGACAGCCACCCCAGGTAGAGGAGGCCGCCGACGACGATGACCAGGTTGATGCAGATGATCGGGATGTGCTGCAGCGCCGCGGTGATCACCGGGACGTCGTCCGTGAGCACCGTGAGCATCCGCGGCGGGCCGATCTCCTCGAGCTGGCGGAGCGGGGCGCCGAGGATCTTGCGGCAGATCTTCACCCGGAGATCGAAGAGCGCCCCCTGGCTGAGGCGCGTGAGCAGGATCTCCGAGTGGTACCGGGCGAACGGGAGCAAGAGGCAGACGGCGACGAAGCCCCACATCACCGCGCCGCGCTCGCCCTGGAGCGCGTGGTTGATCAGCACGAGCAGCGCCGTGTTGCAGGCGCCGCAGAGCACCCCCGCGATGACCGCGAGGACGAGGATCCGCCGGGAGTAGCCGGCGATGAAGGAGACGAGCTTCATGGACGATCGGGGGTGGCGGGGCGCTCTCCACGCGCCGGCGCGGCGTCGCGCGCGCGGGCGGCCGCGACGAGGATCTGGCCGAGCGAGATGCCGCCGTCGTTCGGCGGGACCAGCCGGTGGCAGTGCGGCGAGAGCCCCTCCCGCGAGAGGCGCCGGAGCGCGTTGATCACGACGAACTCGTTCATGAAGACCCCGCCGCTCATGACCACGCGGCGCACGTCGTACCGCTCGGCCAGGCGCAAGCACACGGTAGCGATCACATCCACCACCGTCGAGTGGAACCGGCGGCTGAGGTGTGCCGGCGTGGCGCCATGCTCCTCGGTCGCGCGCAAAAGATCGCGCACGAGCGGCCGGTAGTCGACGACGAGCCGGCCGTCCCGCTCCTCGATCCCGTAGTCGAGCGGGGGCGCGGTCCCGAAGTCCCGCTCGAGCAGCGCCTCCAGCTCGATGGCGGCCTGCGCCTCGTACTCGACCTCGTGGCAGACGCGGAGCAGCGACGAGACGCCGTCGAACAGCCGGCCCATGCTCGTCGTCGCCGTCGCGTTCAGCCGCCGCTGCGCCATCTTCACGAAGACGTCGCGGCGCTCCTCCGGGAGGTCCGCGAGCGCCGGGACGCGGACCCCGCCGAGCTCGTCCCCGAACGTCTCGACGAGCAGCGAGATGGCGACGCGGATGGGCTCCTTGACCGCCTTGTCGCCGCCGAGGAGGTACATCGGCCGGAGGTGCCCGGCGCGCACGAAATCGCGGTAGTCACCGACCAGGAACTCGCCGCCCCAGATCGTGTTGTCGAGGCCGTAGCCCGAGCCGTCGAAGATGACGCCGATCACCCGCTCGTTCAGCCCGTTCTCCGCCATGCACGCCGCCATGTGGGCGTGGTGGTGCTGCACCGACGCGACCTGCATGCCGCTCCGGTCCTTCGCCGCGCGGGTGGAGCGGAACGCCGGGTGCATGTCGCAGGCGACCGTGTCCGCCTGCACGGACAGGAGGCGCTGGACGTGCGACGAGCAGTCGACGTGGGCGCCGAACGTCGAGTCGTTCTTCAGATCGCCGATGTGCTGGCTGATGAAGACCTGGTTGTCCTTGCCGACGGCGACGGTGGTCTTGAGCTCGCCGCCGAGGGCGACGACGGCGCCGACGCCCTGGGACAGGTGGATCGGGTACGGGGCGTAGCCGCGCGAGCGCCGGATGAAGGAGAGGAGCGGGCCGTCGAGGCCCTCCGCCTCGGTGAGCCGGACGACCGAGTCGTCGACGCGGGTGCGGATGTCGCGGTCGTGCAGGACGAAGTAGTCCGCGATGTCGCGCAGCTGTGCGAGCGCCGTGTCGTTGTCGAACGCGATCGGGTGTCCGGAGAGGTTGCCGCTCGTCATGACGAGGACGTCGAGCGCCGGATCCTCGAGCAGGAGGTAGTGCAGCGGCGTCGAGGGGAGCATGACGCCGAAGCTCGGGTTCCTGGGGGCGACCGCGTCGGGGAGGGAGCCGGGCCGCCGGCGCAGGAGCACGATCGGGCGCTGCCGGCTCTCGAGCAGCGCCCGCTCGGGCGGGCTGAGCGCGACATAGCGGCTCGCCGCCTCGCCGTCGGCCACCATGATCGCGAACGGCTTTGCGTCGCGGCGCTTGCGCCGCCGCAGCTCCCGCACCGCCGCCTCGTTGCGCGCGTCCGCGACGAGGTGGAACCCGCCGAGGCTCTTGACCGCGAAGAGCGCGCCCTCGCGCAGGCGGTCGATCGTGAAGCGGACCGGATCCTCCGCCGCGATCGGGGCGCCGAGCCGATCGGTGAGCGTGAGGCGGGGGCCGCACGCGGGGCACGCGTTCGGCTGGGCGTGGTAGCGCCGATCCTCGATGTCCTCGTACTCCCGCGCGCAGGCGGGGCACATCGGGAAGCTGCGCATCGTGGTCTGCGACCGGTCGTACGGCATGTCGCAGATGATCGAGTAGCGCGGCCCGCAATGGGTGCAGTTGATGAACGGGTAGCGATACCGTCGGTCCGCGGGGTCGCGCAGCTCCCGCAGGCAGTCGGCGCAGACGTCCGAGTCGGGCGGGATGAGCGTGTCCGTGTAGCGCAGATCGACGCTGCCCTTGATGTGGAAGTCGTCGTACCGCGGGGCGGGCTCGGCCAGCGCCTCCTCGCGGACGGCCGTGATCCGGGCGAGCGGCGGCGGCGAGTCGACGAGGGCGCGCAGGAACGCCTGGATCTCGGCGTCGCCGGCCTGCAGCTCGAGCAGCACGCCCTGAGAGTCGTTGAGGACCCAGCCGCGCGCGCCGACGGCGCGCGCGAGCCGGTGCACGAACGGCCGGAAGCCGACGCCCTGGACGATGCCCGAGACCCGGAAGCGGCGGGTCACGAGCGGCGGCTGCGGCTCAGCAGAGTCGCGGGAGTTCGGCTCCATAGAGCTCCTCGAGCAGGGTTTGGGTGCCATCGGGCTCGATCATGGAGACGGCCGGCGCCGGGGCGCTCTTGACCTCTCCGATGACCGCGGCGTTGCGGCCGTACGGGTGCGCGCGGAGGATCCCGAGCACGTCGCCCGCCTTGTCCGCCTCCACGAAGAGGCAGAGGCACCCCTCGTTGGCGAGGTGGATGAGGTTGATGCCGAGCATGTCCGCGGCCATGACGGCCTCCGGCAGCACGGGCAGCGCCGCGCGCGCGAACGAGAGCTCCGCGCCCGAGGCGCGGGCGAACTCGTGCATGACGGCGCACAGGCCGCCGCGGGTCACGTCGCGGATCGCCGTGACGGCGCCCTGGGGCACGCCCCGGAGGACGGCGTCGATGAGGCCGTTGAGCGGCGCGCAGTCGCTCTGCACCCGCTTCTCGAAGCCGAGGCCCTCGCGCACCGAGAGCAGGTGGATCGAGTGGTTGCCGAGCTGCCCGCTCACGATGATCTTGTTGCCGGGGCGCACGGCGCGGCTCACGAGCGGCGGGCGCTCGAAGACGCCGACGCCGGTCGTGTTCATGAAGAGCCGGTCGGCCTCGCCCTTGCCGACGACCTTCGTGTCGCCGGCGACGATCTTCACGCCGGCCTCCCTCGCCGCGTCGCGCGCCGACTCGAGGGCGCGGAGGAGCGAGGCGATCGGGAAGCCGGTCTCGATGATGAGGCCCAGGGTCAGGTAAAGCGGCCTCGCGCCGCTGACGGCGAGATCGTTGACCGTGCCGCAGACGGCGACCTTCCCGATATCGCCGTTGCCGAAGAACAGCGGCGTGACCACGAACGAGTCCGTGGTCATGGCGATCCGGCCCGCGGGCACGTCGAGGATCGCGCTGTCCTCCATCGCGCCGATGTACGTGTCGCCGAGCGTGGCGGCGATCCGCTCGACGAGCTCCCGGCTCAGGCGGGCGCCGGTCCCGTGGTCGAGGACGACCTCTTCGTTCTCTCTCGCGTGTTCTTTCGTCATGTGAGGCTCCAGCGTTGATTCCGCAGGTGTGCGGTGAGGGGGTGTAAACGCGCGTAAAAGCGCGCAAGAGCGCGGAAAAGCGACGAGGCCGCCCGCCCCTCGGCCCCGTCGCGCGCCGTCAGCCGAGCAGCTCTTCCCGGCTCGGCAGGTCGTCGTTCTGGCGCAGGCGCTTGATGATCTCCGCGCCGGGCGCGATCGCGGCGCAGTACGACGCCATCCACTCGAGGGAGCGCTTCTTGTCCTCCTCCTTGAGCGAGAACACGCAATCCTCCGGGACCCAGACCTTGTACCCGCGGAAGAACGCGTCCGCCGCCGTGGTCTGCACGCAGATCTGGGTCTGGATGCCCGTGACGAGCACCGTCTTGACGCCGAGCTCCTTGAGCTTGTCGTCGAGGGGGGTCTCGTAGAAGCCGCTGTCGCGGCCCTTGACCATCACGAGGTCGGACGGATGGACGAAGTCCTTGATCAGCTCGGCGTTCGGCGTCCCCTTGATCGCGGGGATCTCCTTGCCTCGGAAGCGACGCTGGATCTGCGGATCGTTGGGATCGTTGATGAGCTGGAGGTGGACGACGACGTGCCCCAGGGCGCGGATGGCGCCGAGGAACATGTTGAATTGCGGCGCCACCCGGGTGAGGAGCTCGCGACCTCCAGGCATCTTGTCGATGAACTCGTACTGAAGGTCGTTGGTGAGCACGGCGATGTTGGGCATGTTGGTCCTCTGGATTCGGTTGATGGATTCGAGACGAGTCGGTTAAAGGCCCTTGCCCGCGACGCGCGCGGCAGGGCGGTGAAGCGCGGCGGCGCGAGCGCCGATCACCCGGGCGGCCGGGCGGCTCCGGCGCCGTCGCGCTCCGCGCCGGCGTCGGCCTCGAGCAGCGCCGCCCGGATGCGCTCGGCGAGCGCGCCGACGTGCGGCTTGCGGAGCAGCGTGTAGTGATCGCCGGCCGCGACGTGGCTCCTCAGGCCGGGGGCCCACCTGGCCCAGGCGGGCCGCGGGTCGCGGCGCGGCGAGGCCTCGGCGCGGAAGAGCTCCACCCGGGCCGACACCCCGCCGGGGGCGTAGCGCGCGAGCAGCGCCGTGTTCCGCGAGAAGACGTCGATCAGGGCTTCCAGCTCGGCGAGCGTGGTGCCGCGGGGCAGGGCGCCGAGCTCCTGCGCGCGCTCGAGCAGCCACGCGGCGTGGGGCGCGCCGTCGCCCAGCTCGGCGAGCGCGGCGGCGGCCGACGCGCCCGAGATCCCCGCGAGATCCGCGGCAAAATGCGCGATCGGCGGGAGCTCGTCGCCGGGCTCGTCGAACGGCGGCAGGTACGCGTCGAGGAGGACGACGGCGGCCACGCGGCGCCCGCCGCGCTCGAGGACGCGGGCCATCTCGAAGGCCACGACGCCGCCCATCGACCAGCCGCCGAGGAGGTACGGGCCCTCGGGCTGGACGCGGCGGAGCTCCTCGCAGTACGCCTCGGCCATCTCGCCGACGCTGCCGAGCGGCCGCGGGGGGGTCTCCAGCCCGTACGCCTGGACGCCGTAGAAGGGGCGGTCGTCCCCGAGCGCGGCCGCGAGGTCGGCGTAGCAGAGGACGTTGCCGCCCACGGGGTGCACGAAGAAGAGCGGCGGGCGCGCGCCCCGCGTGTGGAGCGGGACCACGACCGAGGCGCGGCCCTGTGGCGCGCCGCCCCCGTCGCGCAGGAGCGCCGCGAGGCCCTCGACCGTCGGCGCGCGGAAGAGGCTGGTGAGCGGCAGATCGCGGCCGAAGCGGCCGCGGATCTCGGTCATGAGCCGCACGGCGAGCAGCGAGTGGCCGCCGAGCGAGAAGAAGTCGTCGGTCACGCCGACGCCGGGCGCGCCGAGGAGCTCCTCGAAGAGCGCGCAGAGCTCGAGCTCGAGCCGGGTCCGCGGCGGGACGCGCGCGCCCTCCGCGAGCGCCGCGAGCGCGGCGGGCGCGGAGGCGGCGAGCGCGCGGCGATCGATCTTGCCGCTCGGCGTCTGCGGCCACCGCTCGATCGGCACGAGCGCCGGCGGGACCATGTAGTCGGGCAGCCGCGCGGCGAGGTGCCGGCGCAGCGCGTCGGCGTCGGCGCGCCCGCCGCGCGGGATGAAGAAGCCCGCGAGCCGCACGTCGCCGGGCGCGTGCTCCCGGGTGACCACCGCCGCCTCGGCGACGTCCGGGTGGGACGCGAGCACGGCCTCGATCTCGCCGAGCTCGATGCGGAAGCCGCGGATCTTGACCTGCTCGTCGAGCCGGCCGAGGAAGTCGATCTCGCCGTTCGGCAGCCACCGCACGAGGTCGCCCGTGCGGTAGAGCCGCGCGCCCTCGGCCTCGGGGAACGCCGAGCGCACGAAGCGGGCGGCGGTCAGGTCGTCGCGGTTCAGGTAGCCGCGCGCGAGGCCGACGCCGCCGATGTGGAGCTCGCCGGGGATGCCGACGGGCGCCGGCTGGCCGCGGCCGTCGAGCACGTAGACCTGCGTGTTCGGCAGCGGGCGGCCGATGGTGGGCCGCGCGACGTCGGCGGTGTACTCGGCCGACGTCGCGAGCACCGTGGCCTCGGTGGGGCCGTAGCCGTTGAGGAACCGCCGGCCCCGCGCCCACCGCCGCGGCAGCTCCACCGGGCACACCTCGCCCGCCACGCAGAGCACGCGCAGGTCGGGGAGCGTGTCGAAGCCGACCGCCATGAGCGCCGAGGGCGTGAGCATCGCGATCTGGATGCGCTCCTGCCGCAGGAGATCGATGAGCCCGGGCCCGGGCATGAGCGCCTCGGCGCGCGCGAGGCAGACGACGCCGCCGGCGGAGAGCGGGACGAAGATCTCCATCACGGAGACGTCGAAGCTGAGCCGGGTGAACTGGAGGACGCGCGTCCCCGGCTCGACGCCGAGCTGCTTGCGCTGCGACTCGGCGAAGGCGGAGAGCGAGCGGTGCTCGATGAGCACGCCCTTGGGGCGCCCCGTCGAGCCGGAGGTGTAGATGACGTAGGCGAGGTCCTCGGGGAGCGCGCCGGCGTCCGGATCGTCGGCACGCTCGTGCGGGAAGGCGGGCTCGCTCTCGCCGAGCCGCACGACCGGCGGCAGCGCCGCGGGCAGCGCCTCGAGGAGCTCCGGCTGGGCGATGAGCAGCGCGGGGCGCGCGTCCTCGATCATGAAGGCGAGCCGATCGCGCGGGTAGGTCGGGTCGAGCGGCACGTACGCGCCGCCGGCCTTGAGCACCGCCAGGAGCGCCACGATCATGTTGGGCGAGCGCGGCATGCACACGCCGACCAGCGCGCCGCGCCGGACGCCGCGGGCGCGGAGGTGGTGCGCGAGCTGGTTGGCCCGGCGGTTCAGCTCGCCGTAGCTCACCGCCGCGCCCTCGAAGAGGAGCGCGGTCCGCTCGGGGGCCGCGCTGGCCTGCGCCTCGAACAGGCGGTGCGCGCACGCGGCCTGGGGGGCGGGCTGCGCCGCGCCGCCGTCGCTGAACGTCCGCACGACGAGATCGCGCTCCTCGCGCCCGAGCAGCGGCAGGTCGCCGACGCGCAGCTCGGGCCGCGCGGCGCTCGCCGCGAGCAGGGTCTCGAGGTGGCCTCGCCAGCGCTCGATCGTGGACCTGTCGAACAGCTCGGCGCTGAACTCGATGCCGCCGGAGATGTCCGCTTCGCCCTCCTCCAGCGCGAGCAGGAGGTCGAACTTCGCGGTCGCGGTGTCGACCTCGAACGGGGAGGCCTCGAGCCCTCCGAGCGCGCGCGGCCGCTCCGGCGCGCCCTGGAACGCGAAGGCGGCCTGGAAGAGCGGCGTGCGGCCGAGGTCGCGCTTCACCTGCAGGGCGTCCACCACCTGCTCGAACGGGACGTCCTGGTGCTCCTGGGCCTCGAGCGTCACCTGCCGGACCCGCCGCACGAGCTCGGCGAACGTGGGGTCGTCGTCGACGCGCACGCGCAGGACGAGCATGTTCACGAAGAAGCCGATGAGCGGCTCCATCTCGACCTGCGTGCGGCCGCCGGCCGGCGAGCCGACGGCCACGCCGGCGCGGCCCGTGTATCGGTGCAGGAGGGCGACGTAGCCGGCGAGGAGCACCATGAACATCGTCGCCCCCTCGCGCCGGCCGAGGGCGCGGAGCGCCTCGACGAGCGGCGCGGGCAGGCGCACGGGGACGGTGTCGCCGCGGTGGGAGAGGGCGCTGCCGCGCGGCCGGTCGGTGGGGAGCTCCAGCGGCTCGAGGTCGGCCAGCGCGCGCTTCCAGTACTCGAGCTGGCCGCGCCACGCGTCGGCCTGGGCGCGCTGCCAGATCGCGACGTCGGCGACCTGCACCGGGAGGGGCGGCAGGTCCGGCGCGCGGCCCGCGCGCGCGGCCTCGTAGCAGGCGGACAGCTCGCGGAACAGGACGGGGATCGAGCCGCCGTCGCAGGCGACGTGGTGCGCGGTGACGAGGAGCGCGTGCTCCTCGTCGGCGAGGCGGAGCAGCGCCGCGCGGATGGGCGGGCCCGAGGCGAGGTCGAACGGCCGGCGCGCCTCCTCCTCCGCCGCGCGCTGCGCGGCCCGCGCCCGGTCCTGCGGCGGGACGCGGGACAGATCGACGTGGCGCAGCTCGATGCGGGCCTCGGGGAGCACGACCTGGATCGGCTGGCCGTCGCGCACCTCGAACCGGGTGCGCAGCACCTCGTGGCGCGCGACGATCTGCTCGAGGCTCCGCGCGAGCGCGGCGCGATCGAGGGGGCCGCGGAGCAGGACGCCGATCGGCATGTTGTAGACCGCGGTGCCCGGCTGGAGCGCCTCGACGAACCAGAGGCGCTGCTGGGCGGGGGAGAGCGGCGCGTCGGCGCCGCGGTGCGCCGGGCGGAGCGGCCGGGGCGCGGCGCGGCGCCCGTCCCGCTTCGCCCGATCGATGCGCTCGGCGAGGGCGGCGATCGTCGGCGCGTCGAAGGCGGCGCGCAGCGGGAGGTCGACGCCGAACAGGCGCCGCGCGCGCGCGACGACCTGCACGGCGAGGAGCGAGTGGCCGCCGAGCGCGAAGAAGTCGTCGGCCGTCCCGAGGCCGTCTCGGCCGAGGACCTCGCCCCACACGCCGGCGAGGGCCTGCTCGGTCGGCGTCGCCGGCGCGCGCTCCGGGAGGGCCGCGGCGGCGGGCCGGCTGGGCGCCGGGAGCGCCTTGCGGTCGACCTTGCCGTTCGGGTTGAGCGGCCAGGCGTCGAGCTCGACGAAGGCGGACGGGACGAAGGGCTCCGGGAGCCGCTCGGCGACGAACGCGCGCAGCGCCTCGGCGTCGAGCGGCCGCCGGGCGAGGACGTAGGCGACGAGCCAGCGGCCGGCGGGGCCGTCGTCGCGCGCGAGCACGAGCGCCTCGCGGACGTCCGGGTGCGCGGCGAGCGCGGCCTCGGTCTCCGCCGGCTCGATGCGGAAGCCGCGGATCTTCACCTGGTGATCGAGACGGCCGAGGTACTCGAGCTCGCCGCTCGCGAGCCAGCGCGCGCGGTCGCCGGTGCGGTACATGCGCGCGCCGCGGGCCTCGTCGAGCGGGCAGGGGACGAACCGCTCGGCCGTGAGCTCGTCGCGCCCGAGGTAGCCGCGCGCGACGCCCGCGCCGGCGATGTAGATCTCGCCGGCCACGCCGACGGGCACCGGCTGCCTGCGGGCGTCGAGCACGTAGACCTGGGTGTGATCGATCGGCCGGCCGATCGTGGGGCGCGCGTCGGCGGTGACGGTCGCGCCGGTCGAGTACGTCGTGGTCTCGCTGGGGCCGTAGAGGTTGAGGAGCCGGCCGACGTGCGGCAGCGCGAGCACGTCGCGCGCGAGCGAGGCGCGGAGCGGCTCGCCGGCGAGGCACACGGTCCGCACGGAGGCGGGGATGCCGGAGGCCGCGAGCAGCGCCGCCGCGGCGGACGGCACGGTGTTGAGGAGCGTGACCTCGCCGGCGCGCCGGAGCGCGGGCAGCGCGAGCGCGTTGTCGGCGAGGACGACCTTGCCGCCCCAGCAGAGCGGCACGACGAGCTCGAAGACCGAGAGGTCGAAGCACGTGGACGTGGACGCGAGCACGCCGGCGAGCTCCTCGTCCGAGAACGCCCGCCGCGCCCACCACGCGAGCGCGACGGCCTGGCGGTGCTCGATCACGACGGCCTTGGGCCGGCCCGTCGAGCCGGAGGTATAGATGAGGTAGGCCGCCTGATCCGGCCGCCCCGGCTCGAGGGTGGCGAGCGGGGCGTCGGCCTCGTCCGCCGCGCCGGCGGCGATCTCGTCGAGCAGCAGGACTTCGGACGACCCCGCCGGCACGAGCCCCGAGAGCGCGCGCTCGGTCACGAGCAGGTGCGCCGCCGCGTCCTCCAGGATGACCGCGAGCCGCTGGCGCGGGTACCCCGGGTCGAGCGGCACGTGGACGCCGCCGGCCTTGAAGATGGCCCAGAGGGCCACGACCAGGTCGAGCGTCCGCCGCACGCACAGGCCCACGCGCACCTCGGGCCGCACGCCGAGCGCGCGCAGGCGCCGCGCGAGCGCGTCGGCGCGGCGGCGGAGCTCGCCGTACGTGAGCTCGCCGCCGTCGGACACCACGGCCACGGCGTCGGGCGACCGCTCGGCCTGCGCGTCGAAGAGCTCGTGCAGGCACGCGGCGGGCGGCGGCGGCGCGCTCGTGGCGTTCCACGAGACCAGCACCTCGTTCCGCTCGGCCGGCGTGAGGAGCGGGAGCTCGCCCACGCGGGCCGACGGCGCCGCGGCGGCGGCGCGCAGGATCGTCTCGTAGTGCCCCGCGAGCCGCGCGACGGTCGCGGGGTCGAAGAGGTCGAGATCGAACTCGAGGGCGCCCTCGATGACGTCGCCGGTCTCGGTGAGGAAGAGCGTCAGGTCGAACCGCGCCTGCTCGACGTCGAGCTCGACCGGCGACACCTCGACGCCCGGCAGCGAGAGCGCGGGCGGGGGGACGTTCTGGAGCGCGAACATCACCTGGAACAGCGGGTTCCGGCGGAGATCCCGCTCGACGGCGAGCGCGTCGACGACGATCTCGAAGGGGAGATCCTGGTGGGCGTACGCCTCGAGCGCGTCCGCCTTCACGCGGCCGACGAGCTCCTCGAAGCTCGGGTCGCCGTCGAGCCGCGCGCGCAGGACGAGCGTGTTGACGAACAGCCCGATCAGCGGCTCGATCTCGGTCCGCCCGCGGCCCGCCACCGGCGTGCCGACGCAGAAGTCCTCCTGGCCGCTGTAGCGGTGGAGCAGCGCCTCGAAGCCGGCGAGCAGCGTCATGAACAGCGTGGCCCCGAGCTCCTGGCTCCGGCGCCGGAGCGCGGCGGTGAGGTCGCGCGGCAGCTCGAACCGGTGCGTGCGCCCGCGCGACGAGCGCGCCGCGGGGCGGGGGCGGTCGGTGGGCAGCTCCAGCGGCGGGGCGCCGTCGAGCCGGCGGCGCCAGACCTCCCGCTCGGCCTGGAGCAGGTCCTGGGTGAGCTCTTGCCGCTGCCATGCGGCGTAGTCGGCGTACTGGATCGGCAGCGGGCGGAGCCGCGGCTCCTCCTTGCGCGCGAGCGCCTCGTAGGCCGCGGTGAGCTCGCCCGCGAGCACGCCGAGCGACCACCCGTCCGAGGCGATGTGGTGGAGCGTGACGAGCAGCAGGTGGTCGTCGGGCGCGAGCCGGAACAGCGCCGCGCGCAGGAGCGGCCCCTGCGAGAGATCGAACGGCCTCGCGGCCTCCTCCGACGCGCGGCGCCGCGCGGACGCCTCCCGCTCGGAGGCGGGGAGCCCCGAGAGGTCGACGAGGGGGAGGGGCCACGCCTCCGGCGCGCCGTGGAAGCGCTGGACCGGGCGGCCGTCGACGGCGTGCAGCGTGGCGCGGAGGACCTCGTGCCGCCGGACCACCTCCGCGATCGCGCGGGCGAGCGCCTGCGGGTCGAGCGCGCCGCGCAGGCGGAGCGCCGCGGGCACGTTGTACGTGGCGCTCTCCGGCTCGAGCTGATCGAGGAACCAGAGCCGCTGCTGCGCGAACGAGAGCGCCACCTCGCCCTCGCGCGGCGCCGGCGACAGCGGCCGGGGCGCAGGGCGCGCGTCCCCCCGGGCCTGCCGCTCGACGAGCGCGGCGAGCCGGGCGACGGTCGGCGCCTCGAAGATCGACCGGACGGCGACGTCGACGCCGAGCACGTCGCGCAGGCGGGCCGCCGCGCGGGTGGCCGAGAGCGAGTGCCCGCCGATCGCGAAGAAGTCGTCGTGCGCGCCGACGCGATCGACCCCGAGGACGGCGCGCCACACCTCGGCGATCGCCTGCTCGAGGCCGGTGCGCGGCGCCGTCCGCGCCGCGAGCTCCCCCGCGGCGCCCCACGCGGGCGCGGGGAGCGCCTTGCGGTCGACCTTGCCGTTCGCGCTCAGCGGGAGCGCGTCGAGCGGGACGATCGCCGCCGGGATCATGTACGCCGGCAGGCGCGACGAGAGCTGCTCCTTGAGGGCGCCGGGATCGAAGGACGGGGCCTCGGGGACCACGTACGCGACGAGCCGCGGATCCCCCGGCGCGTCCTCGCGGGCGACCACGACGACATCGCGGATGCCCGCGCACCGCGCGATCGCCGCCTCGATCTCGCCGAGCTCGATGCGGAAGCCGCGGAGCTTGATCTGGTGGTCGATCCGGCCGAGGAACACGAGCTCGCCGCCCGGCAGGCGGCGCACCAGGTCGCCGGTCCGGTACAGGCGCGCGCCCGCGCCGGGCGCGAACGGATCCGGCAGGAACGCCGCCGCGGTGCGCTCGGGGTCGTGGAGGTAGCCCCGGCCGACGCCGTCGCCGCCGACGTACAGCTCGCCGGCGACGCCGAGCGGCACGGGCCGCCGCCGTCGATCGAGCACGTAGAGCTGCGTGTTCTGGATCGGGAGGCCGATGGGCACGTACGCCGCGTCCTCGGGCGGGGGCTCGACGAGGACGTGCTGGGCCACGTCGTCCGAGCACTCCGTCGGGCCGTAGGCGTTCATCAGCGGGATCTGCGGGTAGAGCGCGAGCCAGCGCCGCGCGAGATCGGGCGGGAGCGCCTCGCCGGTGAGGACGAGCCACCGCAGGCCGTCGAGGCGCGGCCGGAAGCTCGGGCGCGACTCGAGCTCGTCGAGCGCCCCGCGCAGGAGCGACGGGACGATCTCCAGGACGGTGATGCCGAGGTCGCCCACGGCCTCGAGGAGGCGCGCCGGGTCGGTCGCGATCTCGTCCGGCACGAGCCGGCACGTCCCGCCCGCGAGCAGGGCGCAGAGCAGCTGCCACACCGAGATGTCGAAGCTGACCGGCGCGGTCTGCGCGACGACGTCCGACGGCCCGAGCCCGAGGGAGCGCACCTTCGCGAAGAGGTGGTTCAGCATCCCCCGGTGCTCGACCATCGCGCCCTTGGGCGCGCCGGTCGATCCCGACGTGAAGATGACGTAGGCGAGGTGCTCCGGCCGCGCGCGAGCAGGCGCGGCGCCGGCCGCGCCCTCGGCGAGCAGCTCGCCCGCCGAGAGCGCCTCCGGCGCGGCGGCGCACGCGGCGACGATCTCGTCCCGCAGCGCGCCCGGGATCGCGTCGCCCACGAGGAGGGGAGGGCCGCCCGCGCGCGTGAGGATGTCGGCGTTGCGCCGCGCCGGGTGCGCCGGGTCGAGCGGCACGTACGCGCCCGCCGCCTTGAACGCCCCGAGCGCGAGCACCAGGAAATCGAGGTCGCGCCGCGTCAGCAGGGCGACCAGGCGATCCGGGCCGACGCCGCGCGCCGCGAGCGCGCGCGCCACCTGATCGGAGAGGCGGTCGAGCTCCGCGTAGGAGAGCCGGAGGTCGCCGCAGGCGGCGGCGATCCGGTCGGGCGTGCGGGCGGCCTGCTGCCGGAAGAGGTCGTGGAAGCACACGCCTTCCGGGACCGGCGCCGCGGTGTCGTTGCAGCCCGCGATCAGGTACCGCTCCTCGTCCGGCGGGAGCAGCGCGAGCTCGTCGATCGGCCGGTCCGGATCCTCGGCGGCCGAGCGGAGGAGCACCTCGAGGTGGCCGGCCATGCGCTCGACCTCGTCGCGCGCGAAGCGGTCCTCGCGGAACTCGAGCGCGGCCGCGAGCTCGCCGCGCTCGCTATCGAAGCGGGCCACGCTGAGCCCCAGGTCGAACTTCGCGGTGCCCTCCACGGCCCCGTCCGGGGACCAGAGCACGGGCCGCCACAGCGCCCCCTCGGCGCCCGCGGGCGGCTCCGAGACGCTCTCCAGCACGAAGCTCGCCTGGACCAGCGCGTCCCGATCGCCCGGGCGCCCGGCGCCGGCGGCGCGCGCGACCTCGTCGAACGGCAACTCGGCGTGGTCCATCGCCTCGGCCATGGTCCGGCGCACGCGGCGGACGAGCTCGCGGTACGTCGGCCTGCCGGAGAGATCGACGCGCAAGACGACCGTGTTCGCGAAGAAGCCGACGATCTCCTGGTGCTCGGGGCGGCTCCGGTTGGCGACGACGACGCCGATCCCGAGGTCCTCCTGCCCGGTCGTGCGGTGGAGCAGCGCCGCGTAGACGGCGGCGAGGGCGACGAAGAGCGTCGCGTTCTCCGCCCGCGCGGCGGCGAGCGCCGCCTCGACGTGCGGCGCGGGCAGCGAGAACCGGACCGTCCCACCGGCGAAGGGCGACGCCGCCGGGCGCCGTCGCTCGGCGCCGAGGTCGAGCCGCGGCAGCCCCTCGAGCCTCGCCTTCCAGTAGGCCCGCTCCGCGTCCATGCGCGCGACCGCGGCCCGCTGCGCGCGCGCGTAGCCCTCGTACCCGGGGGCCGGCCCCAGCGCCGCTCCGGCGCGGCCGGCCGCGCGCGGGGTGTACTCCGCCGCGAGGTCGCGCACGAGCACCTCGATCGATCGGCCGTCGGTCACGAGGTGGTGCTGCGCGAAGAGGAGGACGTGGTGGCGCTCGCCGAGCGAGACCAGGCACACCCGCAGCAGCGGCCCCTCCGCGAGCGCGAACGGCCGCTGCCCCCACTCGGCGGCCAGCGCGCGCAGGCGCTCCTCGCGCTCCTCGGGCCCCGCCGCCTCGACGCGCGCGCGGGCGAGGGGCACCGCCACCTCCGGGAGCACGATCTGCCGCGGCTCCCCGGCGATCTCGCGGAACACCGTGCGCAGCGCCGGGTGCCGGCGGACCACGGCCGCGAGGCTCTCCTCGAGCTTCGTCTCGTCGAGCGCGCCGACGATCCGCGCGCCGAACACCACGTGATAGAGCGGGCTCTCCGGCGCGAATTTGCAGAAGAACCAGAGGCGGAGCTGGTGGGACGAGAGCTCGACCGGCTCCCCCGCCGCCGCGGGCGGCGCGGCGGGCGCCTCCGCCCGCGCCGGCGCCTCGAGCGCCCCCGCGAGCGCCGCCGCGAGCTCCTCGACCGTGGCCGCCTGCCAGAGCAGCTGCGCCGGCACCGGGACGCCGAGCAGCTCCTCGAAGCGCGCCTGCAGCTCGATGCTCGCCAGCGAATCGAGCCCGAGCGCCATGAGCTTCGAGGTCGGGGCGATGCTCCCGGCGTCCACCCGCGCGAGCCGGGCGAGCTCCTCGCGCGCCGCCTCGACGAGCAGGGCCGCCCGCCCCGCGGCGGGCACCGCGCGCAGCGCGAGCCGCAGCATCCGCACCGGATCCGCCGCCGCCCGCGCCGGCTCCGCCGCCGCGCCGGCCGGCGCCGCCGGGGACAGCGACGCGACCAGCGCCTCGAGCGTCCCGTCCCGGAACCCCTGGGCGCACGCGTGCCGCTGGATCTTGCCGCTCGACGTCTTCGGGATCGTGCGCGGCCGGAGCAGCAGCACCGCGTGCGGCTGCACGTCGTGCTCCCTGGCGACCGCGGACCGCACCGCCTCCACCGCGTCCGGCGGCGGCTCGCCCCCGCCCCGCGCGTCGATCTCGGCCGCGATCCCGAGCCGCTCCTCCCCGCCGACCTCGATCGAGAACGCCGCGCAGCAGCCGGGGCGAACGCGCGGGTGCGCGGCCTCCACCGTGCGCTCGATGTCGTCGGGGTACAGGTTCCGCCCGCGGATGACGATGAGGTCCTTGATGCGCCCGGTGACGAACAGCTCTCCTCCCGAGAGGAAGCCGAGATCCCCGGTGCGCAGGTACGGCGTCGCGTCGTCGCCCGCGAGGCGCGCGCCGAACGTGCGCGCCGTCTCCTCGGCGCGGCCCCAGTACCCGCCGGCGACGCTCGGGCCGGCGACCCAGATCTCGCCGATCTGCCCGTCCGCGAGGCGCTCGCCGCCCTCCGGCGACACGATGGCCACGCGCGCCCGGGGCGCCCCCGACGACACGAGCCGCCGCGCCCCCGCGCCCGCCGACGCCGGGTCCACCTCGAGCGAGACCCCGCGCGCGAGCGCGCCGGCGTCGACGCTCACGCACGCGGGCGGCGCGGCGCGGAGGCCCCCGGAGACGAACAGCGTCGCCTCGGCGAGCCCGTAGCACGGGTAGAACGCCTCCCGGCGGAAGCCGCACGGGGCGAACGTGGCCGCGAACCGGTCCAGGGTCTCGGCGCGGACCGGCTCCGCGCCGTTGAACGCCACGGTCCAGGAGCGGAGGTCGAGCGCCGCCAGGTCCTCGGGCGTCGCCTTGCGGGCGCAGAGGTCGTAGGCGAAGTTCGGCCCGCCGCTCGTCGTGGCGCGGAAGCGTGAGATCGCCTTGAGCCACCGCATCGGCCGCTCCAGGAACGCGAGCGGCGACATCAGCGTGCACGGGAAGCCGACGAAGATCGGCTGCAGCACCTTGCCGATCAGCCCCATGTCGTGGAAGAGCGGCAGCCACCCGACGCCCGACGAGCCCGCGTCGTGCTCGAAGCCGGCGAGGATGGCGCGCTCGTTGGCCATCACGTTCGCGTGGCTCACCATCACGCCCTTCGGGTGCCCGGTGGAGCCGGACGTGTACTGGAGGAACGCGAGCGTCTCCCCGGAGATCGCCGGCGGCCGCCACGCCGAGGCCGCGCCGGGCTCGATCGCGTCGGTGGCGATCCAAAGGAGCGCTCCGAGCTCCGGCGCCTGCTGCCCGAGGGCCTCCGCCATGGAGGCGATCATCGCGGTCGAGAGGACGAACCTCGCGCCCGCGTCGCGGGCGATCGCGCGGAGCCGCGGCAGGGTGCGATCCATCTGCGCGGGGTTCGGCGGGTACGTGGGGACCGCGATGACGCCGGCGTAGACGCAGCCCATGAACGCCGCGATGAAGTCGAGCCCCGGCGCGTAGAGGAGCAGCGCGCGCTCTCCGGCGCCGCCGGCCGCCTGCAGCGACGCCGCGATGCCCATCGCGCGGACGTGGAGATCGCGGTACGTCCACGCCTCGGCGCCGCCGTCCACGTCTCCGGTCGTCAGGAACCGGAACACCAGGGCATCGCCCTGGGCCTCGGCGCGCAGCCGAAGGAGATCCACCAGGGTCGCGCAGCGATCCAGATCACCCACCAAAACACCGCTCATCGAAAAGCTCCCGCGCTCTCTCGCCCTCTGCGAAGCCCGCCCGGCGTCAGCGCGTCATGTCGAAGAAGTCGTCGATCCACGTCACGTCGCCCGCGGCCTCGGCGCGCGCGTAAGCCCACCGCGCCACCGCGAGATCGAGGATCCCCATCCCGAACGGCGAGAACACGATCGGCCTCGTCCGCGGCGCCGCGCACCGCCCGAGGAGCACCTCGGCGATCGTCCCCGTGACGAAGTCGCGCCGGCCGGACTCCTGCTCTGCCAGGTGGAGCGAGGTGCCGGCGCTCAGCACGTGCTCGACGCTGTCGACCACGTTGAACGAGGAGAGGACGATGCTCGGCGACAGGTCGCGCAGCGACAGGTGCAGCACGACCGGGTTGTGGGAGAACCAGCCCGCGTCGTGGACGTGCGGCGTCGCCGCCGAGGTCGTGAAGACGAGGAGATCGCTCCGCCGCACCACGGTCTCCAGGTCCTTCGCGACGCGGATCTCGCGGCGATCTCCCGCGTCGAACGCGGCCGCGCGGAACCGCTCGGGCTCGGCGGGGTTCGTGTCGAACAGGAGCACCTCGGGGATCTCCCAGCCGAGGCGCGACAGGAACGAGACCACGTACCGGGCGATGAGCCCCGTCCCGACGATGCCGAGCGCGCGCGCGCGCCGCCCCCCGGACAGCGCCGCCGCCGCCGAGACCGCCGACGCCGCGGTGCGCGCCGCCGAGATGATCGAGCCCTCGAGGCACGCGAACGGATACCCGTTGTCCGCGCGGTTCAGGACGATCACCGCCGACGCCCGGGGGATGCCCTGCCGGATGTTCGCCGGATAGCTGGCGATCCACTTGATGCCCGACACGGGCTCTCCGCCGCCGAGGTGGGCCGGGAGCGCGATGATCCGCGCGTCCGGCCGGTCGGGGAAGCGAAGGAAATAGCTGTTCGGACAGACCACCTCACCGCGGTGGCCGGCGAGGTACGCGCCCTCGACCGCCTCGACGCACTCCTCGGGGCTCTCCTCGATGAGGCGACGGATGACATTGCCAGAGACCACACCAAAGCGCATCGATCATCCCTCGGCGTATCGCGACGCCCAAGCAGGGTTGTAGACGGTGTCGAGATAAGGCACGCCGCGGTCCGCGCAGAGGAACAGGACCCTCGGCCTCGTGAGGCCGGTCGCCCGGCCGAAATAGCGCTGGATCGCCGCGTAGACCGTCCCCGTCGAGCCGCCGACGAGCAGCCGGTGGCGGTCGAGGATCGTCCGGCACGCGGCGATCGACTCCGCCTCTGGGACGATCACGACGTCGTCGATCAGCGCCTCTCGCAGGAGGTCGGGCACGACCCCCGCGCCGATCCCCGGGATGCGGCGCGGCCGCGGCGGGCCGCCGAAGATCACCGACCCCTCGGCGTCCACCGCGACGATCTTCACCCCGCGGAAGTGCTCCTTCAGGCGCCGCGACAGCCCGGCGACCGTCCCCGCCGAGCTCACGGCGACGAACACGAAATCGAGCTCCGTGAACGCCTCGCAGACCTCCCGGCCCGTCGTGTGGAAATGGGCCATCATCCCGTCGGGGTTCTTGTACTGGTTGGGCCAGTAGGCCCTCGGGAGCGAGGCGCAGAGCGACTGCACGCGGGCGAGCCTCGTCTTGAGGAATCCCCCCGTGTCGTCCCGCTCCTCGACCTTCACGACCCGCGCGCAGAGCGAGCGGAGCACGTGCTCGTTCACCGCGGAGATGTGGGGGTCGATCACGGGGATGTAGTCGAGCCCGAGGAGCTGCGCGTACGCGGCGAGCGCGATGGCGAAGTTGCCGGACGACGACTCCACCACCGTCGTCCGCGGGTCGATCTCGCCGCGATCGATCGCCGACTTCAGGATCCAGAGCGCGGGGCGGTCCTTGATGCTCCCGACCGCGTTGCAGTACTCGAGCTTGACGAAGAGCTCGAGGCGCTCGTGGTCGAGCCGCACGACCGGCGTCTCGCGGAGCATGCTGACGAGCGTGGCCGCCCGCGCCGGGAGTTGTTCTTGATGAAGCATGCAGGCTTTACCACCCTCAGGGCGCTGGACAGGCACCCACGAACTACGCCCCTCGCGGGCGCAGCGACACGAGCCGCTGCGACCAGAGCCCCTCGATCTCCAGGACCGCCTTCTGCATGCGCGCGGGCTCGCCGGCGCCGGCCTCCGCGAGCAGCTCGCCGATCGAGCGCGCGCCGTCCGCGCGCATCAGCGCCTCGCCCACGTCGGGCGACACGCTCACCCGCGCGCCGGCGTCGTACGTGTTCCGCAGCTCGAAGACCGAGGCCGCGCGATCCATCGCGACGAACCTGTGGATCTGGTCCACGCGGACGTGCCTCGGGATCTCGAGCGCGAGCGTCGCGAGGTCCTCCCACGTCCACGGCAGTTTCTCGACGAAGTAGTCGCCGATCGCGAGGTAATGGAGCCCGGTCGTCAAGAAGCTCGTCACCACGTCGTGCGCGGAGTCGACGATCGGCTCCACGTTGTTGTTGAACGAGGTGTTGAGCAGCACCGGCACGCCGGTCCGGTCCTTGAACGCCTTGAGGAGTCCATAGAACCGCGGGTTCGACCGCTGCGACACCGTCTGGACGCGGGCCGTGCCGTCCACGTGCGTCGTCGCCCCGAGGACGCTCCGCTTGTCCTCCCGGACCTTGAGCACGAAGATCATGAAGGGGAACTCGCCCTCTCCGGGCGGGAGCTCGAAGAACTCGCGCGCGTCCTCCGCGAGCACGGCGGGCGCGAACGGGCGGTAGGCCTCGCGCTTCTTGACCATCGCGTTCACGAGGTCCTTGTTCGCGGCCGGCCTCGGGTCGGCCAGGATGCTGCGGTGTCCGAGCGCCCGGGGCCCGAACTCGGACCCGCCCTGCGCCCAGCCCACGGCGGCCCCGCCGGCGATCACGTCGGCGACGCGCCCCGGCAGATCCGAGGCGCGCTCGCTCCGGACGAAGCGGGACCAGCCGGCGAGCTCGCGGCCGATCTCCGCCTCTCCGCCCACGTCGCTGCCCCAGAACACGTGCTCGAGCCGCCGCCGCGACGTGAGGGCCCCCGCGGCGAGGTTCGTGTGCAGCGCGGCCCCGAGCGCGCAACCCGCGTCGTGCGCCGCCGGCTGCACGAAGACGCGCTCGAACAGGCCCGAATAGAGGATCTTCCCGTTCATCGTGCAGTTGTGCGCGACGCCGCCGGCCAGGCAGAGCCGCGTCTTGCCCGTCGCCTCGCGCTGGTGGCGGAGCACGTGCAGCGCGATCGCCTCCAGCGCCTCCTGGAGCGACGCCGCGACGTCGCGGTGCTGCTGCGTGAAGGGGCCTCCCTTGCGGCGCACCTCGATCACCTGCGCGAGCGCCCCCACGCGGTCGCGGTACACCTCGTAATCGCCGCCCGGCAAGAGCGTGTAGAGCGCGCTCATCTGCGCGCGGTACCGCGCGGGATCGCCGTACGGCGCGAGCCCCATCACCTTGTACTCGTCGAACACGCCGTAGCCGAGGAGGTTGATGACCGCGACATAGAAGTTCCCGAGCGACTTCGACTCCGGCATCGTCGACAGGACGTCGATCCGGTCGCCCGAGCCCACGGCCACGAGCCCGGACAGGAAGTCTCCCGATCCGTCGATCGCCACGATGAGGCTGTCGTCGAAGCCCGACAGGAGGTACGTGCTCGCCGCGTGCGCCTGGTGGTGCGGGACGAAGACGATCTTGTCCCGGTCGATCGGGCGCCCGAAGCCCTGGCCGAGCTTCGCCGCGAGCAGCGTGCGCGCGTCGATGCGCGGCAGCGCGCCGCCGGTCAGGACGCGCACCCGCGCGAGGAGCGCGTTGCAGTACTCCTCGCTCGCGTAGAACGCGATCCGGTCCACCCGGTCGATGTCGACGCCGCGCCGGGCGAGGCAGAAGCGGATCGCCTCCATCGGGAACTTGTTGGAGTGCTTGATGCGGTTGAGCCGCTCCTCCTCGATCCCCGCGACGATCTCTCCGCCCTCCACGAGCACGGCCGCGCCGTCGTGCGTGAAGCTCTGCGGGATGTCGTACATCTCCTCGTGGGCGAAGCTCAGCCCGCCAGAGAGCCCCAGCGTCAGCATGTTTCCTCCTTGCCGCTCGCGCTCATCGCGCCCTCGAGCCACGGCGACGACGCCGCGCCGTCGAACTCGCCCTCTCCGAGCGCGCGCCGCCCGTGGGCGCGCTCGATGACGGCGTTCACCTCCGGTCCGAGCGGGCCGAAGACGACCTCCTTGCTCAGCCGCTCGAGGACGCTGTCCCCGGCGTACGCGCGCGCGCCGACGATCCCGCGCGCCGCCGCGACGATCTCCTCGGCGCACCTCGTCCCGACGTACTTCGCCGCCCCGGCGAGCTCGTAGAGCCGCGGGAGCCGCTCGGCGCGGTCCCGCCCGCCGCGGATCGCGCCCATCGCCTCGCCCGCCTCGCGGACCGCCGCGCACGCGGCGCGGTAGCGGATCACGAGGCGCCCGACGTCGACGACCATGCCGTCCAGCTCGGCGAGCGGCGCGCCCTCCCGGGCGCGGACCGTCCGGAGGAACCGGCGCGACTCCTCGATCGCCCGGGCCGCGGCGCCGAGGTAGAGCGCCGGAATCAGCGCCTGGTGCCAGACCATCTCGAACAGGAGGAGCTGAATCACCTCCGGCGCCTGGCCGCCGAGCAGGAAATCTTCCTCGGGCACGAAGAGGTCGTGAAAGACGATCCGGCGCGTATCGGAGTCGATCATCGCGTCCGGGAACAGGTAAGGGCCGATCTCCACCGCCGCATTGCCGCGCGGCCGCGTCATCAGGACCGCGGGGAAGCCCTCCTCGAGCGCGGTCGTGAAGATGAGGAGATCCCCCTCGGTCGCGAGCGACGTGTACGACGCGGCGCCGCTCACCACGTATCCGCCGGCGACCTTCCGGGCCCGCGTCCCCACCGCGCCCACGCGGTCGCCGTGCACCCGCGAGTTCGTGTTGGCGACGAGCCGGCGCTCCTCGACGATCTCGGCGAGCAGCGCGCGCCGCCGCGCCTCGAGCCGCTCGTCGTCGCCGATGGGGAAGGTGGCTATCGCGGAGCTCACGTAAAAGTGGTTCTCCACCGCGAGCGCGACCGCCGGGGAGACGCCCCCGAGCCGGTGCAGCACGTGCGCGCACGCGCGGAACAGGCCCGCCGCGTCCCCCTCGTAGACGAGCCCCAGAAACGGCAGATCCGTCGACCGGAACACCCGGTAGAACGCCGGGAGATCCCGGTCGACGAGCGCCTTCTTCAGCGCGTCCTCCGCGAGCTCCGTTTGCCGCTCGAGGTCGATCCGCGGGCGCGCCCGGCGCCCGGCGCCCATGATCCTGTCATTCGAGCTCACCGCTCTTCTCCTTGCATCCGTCGTGTCCCAACCCGCGATCCCAGTCGGCCCTCGCGCGCGCTCACGCGCGCCACGCGCGCCTCACGCGCGCCTCATGCGCGCCACGCGCGCCTCACGCGCGCTCGGCCGGCGCGAGCCGGATGAGCCGCTCCGTCCAGAGGGCCCAGAGCTCGCCCGCGACCTCGGCCCCCGCGCCGCCGTGCAGCGCCGCGACGGGCCGGCTCCCGTCGGTCTTCGCCAGCACGTCGTACGCAGCTCGCGAGATCTTGCGGCGGAGCCCGCGGTCGTAGCTCGTCCGCAGCTCCCACGCGTCGCCCGGGCGCGCGCCGTCGTGCCACCCGCGCGTGCGGACCACCTGGGTCGAGCGCGGGAGCGACACGGCCATGCCGAGCCTGTCCTCGACCGACGCGCTCTTCTTGCGGACGAGCACGTCGTCCACGAAGGCGGCTTCGAGGCCGCTCGTGAGGAGCAGCGCGACGACATCGTCGACGGTCTCGGCCGGCGGCTCCGCGCCGTCGTCGAGCGACGTCACCAGCAGCGCGCCGACCCCGGAGCGCTCCTTGAACGCGCCGAGCAGCGCGAACAGCCGGGGATCCGCCTCCTCGAGGACCACCCGCGCGCGGACCGTGCCGCCTTCGTGCAGCGCCGCGGCGAGCGCCGCCGTGCGCTCGCGCCGGACGCGGAGGGCGAAGCTCTTCCAGCAGAGCTGCTCCGCCGGGCACGGCAGCATCAGGCACTCGGCCGCGTCCTCGGCGAGCATCGCGACCGAGATCGGCCGGTGCGGCGCGCGCCGCTTCATCTCGTTCAGCGCCGCCCGCCGCCGCTCGTCCCGCGGGTCCGCGACGATCACCCGGCGCCCGAGCGCCACGAGCCCCATCTCGGAGCGGCCGTTCGCCCACCCGACGGCGGCGCCGCCGTCGATGAGCGCGGCGGCCTCGCGGGCCGGCGCGGCGCTGCGCTCCGCCGTCACGAAGGCGCCCCAGCGGCGCAGCGCGGGGAGCACCGCGTCGGCGGTGCCGAGGTCCGTCCCCCAGGCCACGTGATCGAGCGCGGCGCGGCGCGGCGGCGCGTCGGCCGCGTAGAGCGCGGCCCCGAGGGCGCAGCCGGCGTCGTGCGCGGCGGGCTGGACGAACACCTCGTCGAACAGGCCGCTCGCGAGGACGCGGGAGTTGACGGCGCAGATCTGCGCGCCCCCTCCGGCCAGGCACAGCCGCCGGACGCCGCTCGCGGTCCGGTGGTGGCGCAGCACGTGGAGCACGATCTCGGAGAGCGCCTCTTCGAGCGCGGCGATCACGTCCTTGTGCGCCTGCTCGACCGGCTCGCCGCGCAGCCTGCCCGGCGCCTTCGAGACCACGGCGGCGAGGTGCTGGAACGCGAGGTCGTAGTCGCCGTCCGGAAGGAGCGTGTACACCTCGCGCATCGCGGCGCGGTGCACGGCCGGGTCGCCGTGCGGGGCGAGCTCCATCGCCTCGGCCTCCTCGAACGGGCTGTACCCGAGCGCTCGGATCGCGCGGTGGCACAGCTCGCCGAGCGACTTCTGCGGCGGGAAGGCCGCGAGCTCCGTGAGGCACGACCGGGCGCCGCGGGCCGATGTCCCGGTGAAGACCCCGCCCTCGTTGTCGATGACGTAGACGAGCGACTGGTCGAAGCCCGACATCGCCGCCGCGCTCACCGCGTGCGTCAGCCGGTGCGGCACGAAGACGATCCGCTCCGGATCGATCGCGCACTTCATCTCTCGCTGGATGGCCGCCTGGAGCAGGCCGCGCGCGTCGGGGACGCCGGCGAGCTCGGGGAACGCCGCGCGCAGGCGCCCGACGAGGAAATTGGCCGTCTCCTCGCTCGAGTAATACGCGATCCGGTCCACGTCCTTCAGGGCGACGCCCCGCTGCCGCAGGCAGGCCCGCAGCGCGTCGAACGGGAACTTGTTCGTCCGGCGGACGCGGTTCAGCCGCTCTTCCTCGATCGCGGCCACCACCTGCCCGTCCTCGACCAGCACGGCCGCCGCGTCGTACGTGAAGTACTGCGGCGCGTCGTAACGGCAGTCGTAGACGGGATCCAAGCCTCCGGCGAGGCCCAGAGTCAGCATGCGCTCCTCCATCCTTCGGTTGGGACGTTCGCCGTCCTGTTCGTCGATTTCGTCCCTGTTTTCGTCCCTACGGCAAAGGCTGTACCAGCGAGCCGTGCGGACGTTTCGGCGGGCGGCATCGGGCGAGCGCGATCGTTTTGTTAGAACTCTTTAAGAAGCCGGAGAAACGTGGAGCGATAGGGGGCGAGCGAGGCGCGGATCTTCTCCGAGGTGCGCTCGAGGCTGTCGGCGCTCTGGAGGTCCTTCGGCTTGATGCCGAGCTTTGCCAGGCGGCTGTAAACGTACGGTAACGAGCGGTTCATCCTCCGCGACAGCTCGCGCGCGCTCCTCGTCTCCCTCGCGCACTTCAAGAACAGGAGATCGTCGAGCTTCTCGATCTCTTGCGGTTGAATCTGCGGGGCCGCGGCGGCGTCGTCCGCGAGCTCGCCCTGCTGGGCCAGGAGGTCGAGCGCGCACGCGGCCCGCCAGTTCTCCTCGACGGTCCGCTCCGGGTCTCGCACGAGGAAGTACCGCTCGACGGCGTTGCGGAGCTCGCGGACATTGCCCCTGTAAACACCGCTGCTCGCGAGCTCGCCCAGGGCGCTCACCTCGCGCGCGGAGGCGGCCGCGCGGTAGCGCTCGCTCATCTCCAGGGCGAGCACCCGCGTGAGGCCGCGCAGATCGTCCCTGCTCGGCGGCGGCACGACGATCGTGAACACGCTGAGCCGGAAGAAGAGGTCGGACCGGAACGTCGTGTCGAGGCCGGCGGCGAGGTCGCGGTTCGTGGCCGCGAGGATGCGGACGTCCACGCTCTTCTCCTCGCAGCCGCCCACGGGCCAGAACGAGCCGTCCGCGAGGAAGCGGAGGAGCTTCGCCTGCGCCTCCGTCGGCAGCTCGCCGATCTCGTCGAGGAACAGGCTGCCCCCGGAGGCGAGCTCCACGACGCCGCGCTTCGAGGCCGTCGCCCCCGTGTAGGCGCCGCGCACGTGGCCGAACAGCTCGCTCTCGAAGAGCGTCTGCGTCAGCGCCGCGCAGTTGACCGTGATGAGCCGGTGCTTCGAGCGCCTGCTGTGCTGGTGGATGTCGCGCGCGAGGATGTCCTTCCCCGCTCCGGTCGGCCCGACGATGAGGACCGAGCAGTCTGCGGACGCGGCCTGCTTCGCGTACTGAAGGGCCCTGCGCCGCGCGTCTGAGTGCGCGACGAATCTCCAAGAGCTGGTCATCAATGCATCTCCTGATTCTGTAGGACGAACGCTGCTTGTCTGGCGCCGCCCGCACGGGCGGGGCCATTGCAAACATATCGCAGCTCGCCTAGCGCCCTCGGCCTCTCACCGGGCGAGGGGGCGCGGCCGGACACCGCTACAGGAAACTTCTCGACACGGAGGTCGCGGGCGCCGGCGCCGGGGCGCCGAGCGGCGCGTCATCGCATCTGGGAGGAGGGGAGAGGGGAGAGGAGGGGAGAGGGGAGAGAAGGGGAGAGCGGAGGCGAGGCCCCGCGCGCGGCGCCGCGAGGGCCTCCGCGGCGCCGCGGCGGCCGAGGGCTCAGGGCGTGGCGGAGGCCGTCAGGCGGTCGACGACGGCGCGGTTCGAGTCGGCCGTGTGCCGGCAGTTGTCGCAGCGGCCGCAGTCGGGCGCGCCCTCGCCGGCCGCGGCCTCGCCGGGCTCCTCGAAATAGGCCTTCAGGGCCGCCATCCGGCACGACGGGCTCTCGGCGTAGCGCATCACCGCCTCGAGCCGCTCGCGGTCGCCCGCGCGCCGCTCTTCATAGGCCTTGAGGAACGCGTCGAGCTCCGCCTCGTCGGCGAAGTCGCGCAGCCGGCGCACGCCGCGGCTCCTGTCCACGATGCCGGCGGCCTCGAGCAGCGCCACCACGACCTTCACCTTGCGCTCGGGCAGGTCCGCGACCTCCGCCAGCGCCTTCACCGGCACCCCCGCCCGCCGCTTGCCCTCGGCCCGCTGCGCCTCGAGGCGGCCGAGGGTCTCGTAGACTCGGTAGCTCTCGTCGGGGCGCGGGTACTTGCCCCCGAGGAAGAACGCCTGAATGCGCCGGTCCTCCACGCGGTACAGCAGGACGCCGCGGGCCGGGCTGCCGTCGCGCCCGGCGCGCCCGGCCTCCTGATAATAGCTCTCCAGCGAGTCGGGGAAGTGGTAGTGGACGACGTAGCGGATATCGGGCTTGTCGATGCCGAGGCCGAACGCCTTCGTGGCGACGATGAGGCGGTACTCGTCGCCCATGAACCGCTGCTGGGCCTCCTCCCGCTCCCTCGGGCGCATCTGCCCGTGGTAGCGGCCCACCGAGATCCCTTGATCCGCGAGCCACCGGTGGAGATCGTTCGCGGTCCGGACCGTCGCCGTGTACGCGATCCCGACGCCGCGCTCCTCCTCGAGGAGGCGCAGGAGCCGCTCGCGCTTCTTCTCCTCGTTCGGCGTGCGGATCACCTCCAGCGACAGTTGCGGGCGGTCGATGCCGGTGTTCACGACCGTCGCGGCCCGCATGCCGAGCTGCTCCACGATGTCGCTCGCCACCTCGGGCGTCGCCGTCGCCGTGAGGGCCAGCACCGGCGGGCGCCCGAGCGCGGCGATCGCGTCGCGGAGCCCGAGGTACGCAGGCCGGAAGTCGTGGCCCCACTGCGAGACGCAGTGCGCCTCGTCGACCACGAAGAGCGACACGCCCGAGCGCCGGAGCAGGTCGATGTACTCCGGGTTCTCGAGCCGCTCCGGCGTCACGTAGACGAGCGGGAGATCGCCGCTCTGGATCCCCTGGGCGGCCTCCCGCTCCTCGGCCGTGGTCAGCGTGGAGTTGAGCTTTGCAGCAGGGATGTCCGCCTGCGCCAGCTTCTCCTGCTGATCCTGCATCAGCGAGATGAGCGGCGAGACGATCACGGCCGGGCGCGGCAGGAGGAGCGCTGGCAGCTGATAGCAGAGCGATTTGCCCGCCCCCGTCGGCAGGAGCCCGAGGGCGTCTCGCCCGGCGAGCACCGCCTCGATGAGCTCACGCTGGCCCGGCCGGAAGGTCTTCACGCCGAACCGCTCGCGCGCCATGTGCCGGATCTCTTGCCAGCTCGGCGCGCCACGCCGTTGTTCCATTCGCGCGAGCATGGCGCGCTCGCGCGGGGCGCGCCATGCTCGCGCGCCTTCGAGGGCCTCTCGGCGCGGCGCTGCGGGGCCAGTGAGGGCGTCCATCGGGGCAAAACGTCACTGAGACGAAAAGCCACACATCGGCTGGAGCGCTCCGCGCCGGCGCACCGGAATGAAGACCTGTCATGACGGAGAGGAGCGGACGCGAATCGAGCTCGAGGACGGCCGCGCCGCCGGCCCCGCCGCACGCGCGCCGCGACGGCGCGCCAGGGAATGGTGCCTTGGGCTCAGCGCGGGTCCGGGCGGCGACGGGCGCGCCTCTGCTGCCATTCCCTAGTTGCCTCAGGTAATCCCTTCATCGGCCAATCCGGAGCCGCCGGAGCGCGCGGCGATCCTGACAGATCCACCCTGCACGAGGCCTTGTTCGAAGTAGATTCTGCGCCGGAGGCACACGACGAATGACGGAAGCGTCGGACGATCAGAAGATGAGCAGCCAGGCAGACGGCGCCGCGCGGGAGGCGGCGCGGCTCGTCGAGGCGGCGTGCGACGGCGTGGCGCCGCGGCTGCCGCGCGCCACGTACCGCGTGCAGCTCAACAAGGACTTCACCTTCGAGCAGGCCCGGCGCGTGGTCGCCTACCTCGACGCGCTCGGCGTCAGCGATCTCTACTCGTCGCCCTTCTTCAAGGCGCGCCCGGAGAGCCTGCACGGCTACGACCTCGTCGATCACAACGCGCTGAACCCCGCGATCGGCGGCCGCGACGACCTCGACCGGCTCACGGGCGAGCTCGCGGCGCACGGCATGGGGCTCCTGCTCGACTTCGTGCCCAACCACATGGGCGTCGGCACCTCCGACAACGCCTGGTGGAACGACGTCCTCGAGAACGGCCCGAGCTCGCTCTACGCGCCGTTCTTCGACATCGACTGGGCGCCGCTCAAGACGGAGCTCAAGCAGAAGGTATTGCTCCCCGTGCTCGGCGACCACTACGGGCGCGTGCTCGAGCGCGGCGAGCTCAAGATCGAGTTCGAGAACGGCGCGTTCGTCCTCCGGTACTTCGATCACGTCTTCCCGGTGAACCCGCGGACGTACGGGATGGTCATCGGGCCGCTCGTGCCCAGCCTGGCCGCGGCGCTCGGCGAGGAGCACGACGCGCTCCTCGAGCTCCAGAGCATCCTGACCGGGCTCCGCAACCTGCCGCCGCGGACGGAGACCCAGCGGGCCAAGGTGATCGAGCGGCGGCGCGAGAAGGAGGTCCTCAAGCGGCGGCTCGCGACGCTCGTCGCGGACGCGCCCGACGTCGCGGCGGCGGTGGCGGAGGGCGTCGAGCGCATCAACGGCAAGGCGGACGATCCGCGGAGCTTCGACCCGCTCGAGGCGCTGCTCGAGGAGCAGGCCTACCGGCTGAGCTTCTGGCGCACCGCCGCCGAGGAGATCAACTACCGCCGGTTCTTCGACATCAACGAGCTCGCGGCGATCAGGATGGAGCACCGGCCGGTCTTCACCGAGGCGCACCGGCTCGTCTTCGAGCTCTGCGAGCGCGGCCAGGTCACCGGCCTGCGCATCGATCACCCCGACGGCCTCTGGGACCCGATCGGCTACTTCGAGGACCTGCAGCGGGGCTACCTGGTCGAGCGCTGCCGGCGCCGCTTCCTCGCCGACGCCGCGGGCGAGCCGGAGCCGCGGAGCCTCGACGACGCGCGCCGGAGGCCGCCGGCCGCCGCCCGCTTCGCCAAGCTGGAGCCGGCGCTCCGCGCGGCCCTCGAGGAGCGCGTGGGCGCCGGGGCGGCGCACGGCGCGCAAGGCTCGTCGATCGAGCGGCCGATGTACGTCGTCGTCGAGAAGATCCTCGCCCGCGGCGAGACGCTGCCCGAGGCGTGGCCCATCCACGGGACGAGCGGCTACGACTTCACGGCGGCGGTGGGCGAGCTCTTCGTCGACTCCTCGAGCGAGGCGTCGATGACCGCGATCTACGAGCGGTTCATCGGCGATCGGCTGGAGTTCGAGACGCTCGTCTACGAGAAGAAGAAGGTGATCCTGCGGACGGCGCTGGCGAGCGAGCTCAACGTGCTCACGCACGCGTTGAACCGGCTCACCGAGCGCGACCGCCGCTTCCGCGACTTCACCCTGGGCTCGCTCAACGACGCCCTGCGCGAGGTGATCGCGTGCTTCCCGGTCTACCGCACGTACGTCAACGAGCGGACGCCGACGATCTCGGACCACGACCGGGTCGCGATCGGCCGCGCGATCGCCCTCGCGCGCCGGCGCAACCCGACGATGGAGGCGACGATCTTCACGTTCCTGCGCTCGGTCCTGATGCTCGACCCGGACCTGTCGCGCGACGGCGACCGGCGCCCCTTCTGCGAGTTCGTGATGAAGTTCCAGCAGCTCACCGGCCCGGTGATGGCCAAGGGGCTCGAGGACACGTCGTTCTACATCTACAACCGGCTCGTGTCGCTCAACGAGGTCGGCGGCGAGCCCGAGCGCTACGGCGCGAGCGTGCTCGCGTTCCACCGCGCCAACGTGCAGCGGCAGAAGACGTGGCCGTACTCGATGCTCGCGACGTCGACGCACGACACGAAGCGGAGCGAGGACGTGCGCGCGCGCATCAGCGTGCTCTCGGAGATCCCGTCCGCCTGGGAGGAGGCGCTCCAGCGCGCCGCCGCCGCCGCCGCGCCGCTCAAGGCCGAGATCGAGGGTCGCCTCGCGCCGGACAGCAACGAGGAGTACCTCTTCTACCAGACGCTCCTCGGGAGCCTGCCGATCGAGCCGCTCCTCGGCGCCTCCACCGGCCCGCGGGCGCCCGAGGGCGACGCGCTCTCGGCCTACACGGATCGCCTCGTGGACTACATGCGCAAGGCCACGAAGGAGGCGAAGGTCAACACGTCCTGGATCGACGCGCAGCCCGAGTACGACGCCGCCGTCGAGGCGTTCGTGCGCAAGGCGATCGCGTCCGCGGACGTCGTGGGCGCGCTCCTGCCGCTCGCGCGCGTGGTCGCCTACCACGGCATGTGGGGCTCGCTCTCGCAGGCGCTCCTGAAGCTCACGTCGCCGGGCGTGCCGGACATCTACCAGGGCAACGAGGTGTGGGACTTCAGCCTTGTCGACCCCGACAACCGCCGCGCGGTCGACTACGCGTCGCGCGAGAAGGCGCTCGCGGAGATCCGCGCGCGGTGGAACGGCGGCGACCTCACGCTCGCGCGCGAGCTCTGCGCCGAGGCGCGCGACGGCCGCATCAAGCTCTTCGTCACGCACGTGGCGCTCGAGCTGCGCCGGCGGCACCCGGCGCTCTTCGGGGCCGACGGGGCCTACGCCCCGCGCGCCGTGATCGGCGAGCGCGAGACGCACGTCGTCGCCTTCGCGCGCCGCGACCCGAAGGACGGGCGCTCGGCGGTCGTGATCGCGCCCCGGTTCAGCGCGCGGCTGCTCGGCGGCGCCTCTGCCCCGCCGACGGGGAAGGTGTGGGCGGGGACCTTCGTCGACGTGGAGCCCGGCCTCTACACGGATCTCTTCACCGGCGCCGAGATCGAGGCGTCGCCTTCCGCTTCCTTGCCGCGCGATGCCGTCGCGACGTCCGAGCCCAAGGACGGCGCGGTGCTCCCGCTCGACCGCGTGCTCTCCGATTTTCCCGTCGCCCTGCTCGTGCGGGCGACCCAGCGAGGTCAGTGACATGAAGGCGATTCGCACGATGGGCGCATGGCTCGAGGGCGGCGCGGTCCGCTTCCGGGTCTGGGCGCCCGACCACGATCGGATCGAGATCGTCACCTACGGCAAGGACGGCGAGGAGATCACGGGCGCGCTGCCCGCGACCCCCACCGGCGGCGGCTACTTCGAGGCGACGGCGCCGGGCCTCGGGGCGGGCGCGCTCTACAAGGTGCGCATCGACGGGGAGGGGCCGTTCCCGGACCCCTACGCCCGCGCGCAGCCGTTCGGCGTGCACGGCCCGTCGGCGGTCGACGACCCCTCGTTCGCGTGGACCGACGCGGGGTGGAAGGGCGTCGCGCTCGAGGATCTCGTCCTCTACGAGGTGCACGTCGGCACGGCGACGCCGGAGGGCACGTTCGACGCGCTCATCGGGCGGCTCGCCGACCTGCGGGAGCTCGGGATCACCGCCCTCGAGCTCATGCCGGTCGCGAGCTTCCCGGGCGAACGCGGGTGGGGGTACGACGGGGTCGATCTCTTCGCCCCGGCCGCGGCCTACGGCGGCCCGGAGGGCCTCCGCCGCCTGGTCGACGCGGCCCACGCCGCGGGCCTCGGGGTGATCCTCGACTGCGTCTACAACCACTTCGGCCCCGACGGGAACTACCTCCGCGCCTACACGAAGCGCTACTTCACCGATCGCCACAAGACGCCCTGGGGCGACGCGGTGAACTACGACGGCGAGGGCGCGGAGCAGGTGCGCGCGCTCGCCATCGCGAACGCCGAGATGTGGATCCGCGACTTCCACATCGACGGCCTCCGCCTCGACGCGACGCACGCGATCCTGGACGACACCGAGCCCCACATCCTCCGGGAGATCGCCGAGCGCGCCCGCGCGGCCGGCGAGGGGCGGCGCGTCGTGGTGATCGCCGAGGACAGCATGAACGACACGCGCCTCGTGACGCCCGTCGAGCAGGGCGGGTACGGCCTCGACGGCGTGTGGGCCGACGACTTCCACCACGAGCTCCGCGTGCTCTTCGCCGGGGATCGCGACGGCTACTTCGAGGATCACCGGGGCACGGCCGAGGACATCGCCGCGACGATCCGCAAGGGGTGGCTCTACGAGGGGCAGGTCTCGAAGCACTCGGGCAAGCCGCGCGGGACGCCCGCCGCGCCGGTGCCGCCGCCGCGGTTCGTGCACTGCATCCAGAACCACGATCAGATCGGCAACCGCGCGGTCGGCGACCGGCTCGGCGACAAGGTGAGCCCGGCGGCCTTCCGGACGATGTCGGCGCTGCTGCTGCTCACGCCGTACACGCCGCTCCTGTTCATGGGTCAGGAGTGGAACGCGCGGACGCCGTTCCAGTACTTCACCGATCACAACGAAGAGCTCGGCCGGCTCGTCACCGAGGGCCGCCGGCGCGAGTTCCAGTACTTCACGTCGTTCGGCGGCGCGGAGGTGCCGGATCCGCAGGATCCGCGGACGTTCCAGCGCTCGAAGCTCGACTGGACCGAGCGGCAGCGGCCGGAGCACGCCGGCGTGCTCGCCTGGTACCGCGAGCTCCTCGGCCTGCGCGCGTCGCACCCCGCGCTGCGGAGCCGCGCGCGCGACGCGTTCTCGGTCGAGGCGCCCTCCCCGGACGCGGTCCGGATCGAGCGCCGCGGCGGCGAGACCGCCGTGGTCGCGCTCGTCGCGCTCCGCGGCGCGCTCGCCCTGGACCTCGGCCGCCCGGAGGCGCGGGTGCTCGCGTTCAGCGAGGAGCCGCGGTTCGGCGGCGCGGCGCAGCGGGCGCCGATCGAGCGCGGCCGGGCGGCGTTCGAGGGCCCGGCGGTCCTGATCGTCGAGGTCCCGCTCCGGTGACCCCTGGGACGTCGATCGCGTCGATCGACCGAGAGATGAACCGCCAAGGACGCCAAGGACGCCAAGGACGCCAAGAAGAGGACACGATCCTGGCGTCTTTGGCGCCGTGGCGGTTCCAGGTCCTGCTCTTTCGAGCGGTTTCGACGCGTTTGTCGTCCTAGATTCGGGCGCGATGCTGAAGCCCGTCACGTTCACGCCCATCGGCGTGGTGCGCACCCCGTTCCCCGACCGCGTGAGCGCGCCGCGGCAGCCGCACGCCGCGGGCGAGGCGGAGGGCACGATCGAGCTCGTGCCTGGCCGCGGCCTGGAGCACGCGCTCTGCGACATCGAGGGGTGGGACTACCTCTGGGTGGTCTTCTGGTTCCACCTCAACGAGGGCTGGCGCCCGAAGGTCCTGCCGCCGCGGAGCGCCGGCAAGCGGCGCGGCGTGCTGTCGACGCGCTCGCCGCACCGCCCGAACCCGATCGGCCTCAGCGTGGTCAAGCTCCTCGGGGTGGACGGCCTCACCTTGCGCGTGAGCGGCGTGGACATGATCGACGGCACCCCGGTGCTCGATCTGAAGCCGTACGTGCCCTACGCCGACGCCTACCCGCACGCGCGCACCGGCTGGGTCGCGCCGCTCGCGCCGGGCGAGGCGCCGGCGGATCCGGAGCCGGGCTTCGAGGTGGTCTGGAGCGAGCGGGCGGCCGAGCAGGCCGCCTGGCTCGACGCGACGCACGGGGTCGCGCTGCGGGAGCGGGTGGACCGCGCGCTCGCGCTCGGCCCGCAGCCGCACCCTTACCGGAGGATCCGCGCCGACGGGGACGCGATGCGGCTCGCGGTGACCTCGTGGCGGGTGCGGTTCAGGGCCGAGGGGCGGCGGATCGAGGTGCTGTCGGTGGCGACCGGCTACCGCGAGAAGGAGCTCTGGAGCGGAGACGCGCCCGAGCTCGCCGCGCACCGGCAGTTCGTGGAGCGGTTCGGACGCGGCTAGAGCACCGATCCGCTTGAAACGCCCGAGAATGAAGAGATTCGAACCACAGAGACACAGAGGGCACAGAGGGGAGAGAAGAAATAGAAATTTATATTTCTGTGCCCTCTGTGCCCTCTGTGCCTCTGTGGTTTAATGTCTCGGGGTTTCGACCCGTTCGGTGTCCTAGGGCTCGCTCGCGACCGACAGGTCGTTCGGTTGGTGGCATGCCGGGAACTCCGCATCAGCGGTGCGTCTCAGGCCCTTGCGGAACGAGCTGAGCGCAGACAAAGCGTCCACGGCGTTTCGCTCGCCACGCCGGGCGGAATCGCTCGACGCGAATCGAATGAGTGTGATCTCCACGAAGCAGGGGCGCAGGGCTGAGCCGCGGAGGGCTGAGCCGCGGGGGGCCGAGCCGCGCGGGATGGATCCGCACTTCCGTCTGCTCGCCGAGAGCCTCCCGCAGCTGGTCTGGGTCGCCGGCAGCGACGGCTCGTGCGATTACGTCAACGGCCGCTTTCGCGAGTACACCGGCTCGGCTGCGGACCAGGTGACGCGCCTGGGCCTGGCGGCCGTCATCCATCCGGAGGATGCGGTGCGCTGCAACGCGGCGTGGCGGGCGGCCGTCGAGCGGGGCGCGGCCCTCGAGCTGGAGTTCCGCGTGCGGCGGCATGACGGCGCCTACCGCTGGTTCCGCGGCCGGGCCGAGCCCGTCCTCGAGGATGCGGGCGGCCGGGCGGGCCGCTGGCTCGGCACGGCGGCCGACATCGACGAGCGGGCGCGAGGAGAGGGCGCGCCGCGCGGGCAGAGCGAGGCCGAGCAGCATCCCGGGTCGACCCTCCTGCATCAGGCCGGCGAGGAGCGCCTGCGCGAGAGCGAGGAGCGACTGCGGCTGGCCCTCGAGGGCGGCCAGCTCGGCGTCTGGGAGCTGGATGTGCCGAGCGGGGGCCTCTTCTGGTCGGAAAAGGCGTGTGAGTGCGCGGGCATCGACGCGGCGCAGTTCGGCGGCACCCTCGACGATTTCGCGCGGCTCCTGCACCCCGACGACCGGGACGAGGTCTGGGCGCGCTTCGACAGCGCGCTGCGCGGCGAGGCGGACTGCTCCGCCGAGTTCCGCATCCTCCATCCCGACGGGCAGGTGCGCTGGGTGCACAGCCGCGCGCTGGTGCAGCGGGATCGCGATGCGCGCCCGCGCCGGCTCGTGGGCGTGGTCGGGGACATCACCCCCCGGAAGCTCTCGGAGCTGGCCCTCCGGGAGAGCGAGGAGCGCTTCCGCAACATGGCCGATCAGTCGCCCGTGATGATCTGGATGACGGGCTCCGACGGCCGCGCCACGTACGGCAACCGGTGGTGGACCGAGTTCTCGGGCCAGGACGCGTCGACCTACCTCGGCTTCGGCTGGCTCGACGCGATCCACCCCGAGGATCGCCCGGCCACGTTCGAGGTCTTCCGGCGGGCGGAGGCGCGGCGCGAGCCCTTCCGGGTGGATTACCGCCTGCTCCGGCGCGACGGCGAGTACCGCTGGTGCATCGCGTCGGGCTCGCCGCGGCTCGGCCCGGACGGCGAGTTCCTCGGCTACGTCGGCTCGGTCATCGACATCACCGAGCGCAAGCAGGCCGAGCTCCTGCTCCAGGAGAGCGAGGAGCGGTTCCGTCGCGCCGTGATGGCGGTCCCGTTCCCGGTCATGATTCATGCCGACGACGGCCAGGTCGTCAGCGTCAACCCCGCGTGGACCGACATCACCGGCTACGCCAGCCAGGAGATCCCCACCGTCGTCGACTGGCTCGACCGGGCGCATCCGGCCCAGAAGGACGCCATCTATTCCGGGATCAAGGCCCTGTACGCGCTGGAGGGCGCCTCCGCCGGCGAGATCGAGGCCGCGGTCACCACGGCGCACGGCGAGCAGCGCACGTGGCTCTTCCGCGGGGCGCCGCTGGGCAAGGACGCGGCGGGCAGGCGGCTCGTCATCAGCATCGCCCACGACATCACCGAGAGGAAGCAGGTCGACGACAGGGTCCGGAAGAGCGAGGCGAAGTTCCGGACGCTCGCCGACGCCATGCCGCAGATCGCCTGGACGGCGCGTCCGGACGGCAGCGTCGATTACTACAACCGCAGGTGGTACGAGATCTGCGGCCTGAGCGAGGACGAGGTGACCGGCGACAGCTGGGTCTCCTTCGTGCACCCGGACGATCGCCCGAGGTGCATGGACAGCTGGCGCCGCTCGGTCCTGTCCGGCGAGCCGTTCGACATCGAATACCGCTTCTGGGTCCTCGCTGCCCGCGAGCACCGCTGGTACCTGGGCCGCGCGGTGCCGGTGCGCGGGCCGTCGGGCGAGGTCGTGAAGTGGTATGGCACCTGCACGGACATCCACGATCGGAAGTGCGCCGAGGCCACGCTGAGGGAAGCGGACCAGCGCAAGAACGAGTTCCTGGCGATGCTCGCCCACGAGCTGCGCAACCCGCTCGGGCCCCTGCGCAACGCCGCCGAGATCCTGCGGCGGTCCGGGCCCCAGCAGCCGTCGACGGCGTGGGCGTGCGGCGTGCTCGAGCGGCAGGTCTCGCACATGGCCCGGCTGGTGGACGATCTCCTCGACGTCTCGCGCGTGGCGCGCGGCCGGATCGAGCTGCGCAAGCAGCGCTGCGACCTCGCACAGCTGCTCCGGCAGACCGCCGAGGACTACCGCAGCACGCTGGAGGCGAGGGGCCTCGGGCTCGCGCTGGAGATCCCGGCCGCGCCGCTGTGGGTCCACGGCGACCCGACCCGCCTGTCGCAGGCCATCGGCAATGTGCTGCACAACGCGAGCAAGTTCACCGAGGCCGGCGGACGGGTGACGGTCGCCCTGTCGGCGGCGCCGGAGAGCTCGGCCGCGATCCGCGTCCGCGACACGGGCATCGGCATGGATGCGGCGATGCTGGCGCGCGCGTTCGAGCCGTTCAGCCAGGCCGACTGCAGCCTGGACCGCAGCCAGGGCGGGCTCGGCCTCGGCCTCGCGCTGGTCAAGGGGCTCGTCGAGCTGCACGGCGGCGCGGCCTCGGCCGAGAGCGCGGGCATCGGCCGCGGGACGGAGGTGATCCTCCGCCTGCCGCTGGCGCGCGAGGTCGCGCCGATGGCCGAGAGCGCCGCGCCGGGCTCGGACCTCGCGGCGCGATCGCTGCGCATCCTGATCATCGAGGACAACGTCGACGCCGCGGAGACCCTGCAAGCGCTGCTCGCCATGGAGGGCCACCGGGTCGAGGTGGCCCTGTCCGGGCCCGCGGGCGTCGATGCGGCCCGCGCGTTCCTGCCGGAGGTCGTCCTGTGCGACATCGGCCTCCCCGGCGGGATGGATGGGTACGGCGTGGCGCGCGCCCTGACGCGGAGCCCGGGCACCTCCCCCTCGCTCATGATCGCGTTGACCGGCTACGGCCGGGAGGAAGATCGACGCCGGGCCCGAGAGGCCGGCTTCGCCATGCACCTCGTCAAGCCGATCGAGCCGAGCGCGCTGCAGGCCGTCCTCGCCTCGATCGCGGCGCGGGGGTGAGCGGAGGCGGGAGCGGGCCGCCTCGGCGATCGATCACCAGGCGGTCCACCCGCCGTCCACGGCCATCGCGTGCCCGTTGATGTACGTCGCGCGGTCGGAGAGGAGGAACGCGGCCGCCTCGGCCACCTCCTCGGGCGTCCCCAGGCGATCCATCGGCTCCAGGGCGAGCAGGGCCTTCTCGTCGATCAGGTTGCTCTTGATCGCGCTGTCGTACATCGGCGTCCGGATGGGCCCCGGGCACACCGAGTTCACGCGGATGCCGCGCTTCGCGTACTCGAGCGCCGTGCTCTTGGTCAGCCCGACCAGGCCGTGCTTCGAGGCCACGTACGCCGGGAGCGACCCGACGCCGGCCAGGCCCGCGACCGACGCGTTGTTCACGATGGCGCCGCCGCCCTGCTTCAGCATCTGGGCGAGCTCGTATTTCATGCAGAGGAACGCGCCCTTGAGGTTCACGGCGAGGGTGCGGTCCCAGTTCTCCTCGGTGCAGTCGGCCGTGGCCGCGATGGTCCCGTCGATGCCCGCGTTGTTGAAGGCCCCGTCGAGGCGGCCGTAGCGCTCGACCGCGCGCGCCACGATCGCCTCGGCGTCGCTCGCCCGCGTCACGTCGGCCCGGACGAAGACGGCGTCGCCGCCGCGCTCCTGGAGCCTCCGCGCCGTCGCCTCGCCGTGGTCCTCGTCGATGTCGGCGAGGACGAGCCGCGCTCCGTGACCCGCGAACACGAACGCGGACGCTTGTCCGATCCCCGAGCTCGCGCCCGTGATGGCGATGATCTTGTCCTCAAGCAAGCGTGCAGTCATAGGGCCCTCCTTGGCCGCACGCTAACCCCGTGACCTGACCGCAACAAGCCGACCACCTCGGCGGCGCCTCGCCCGGCCGAGCGGTGTGGCCCGCCCGCACACCGGCGCTGGCTCGACCTTTGAAGAGGCCCAGAGCCCAGCGCGGAGGATCATGGGGCGTTCGGGGGCGGGCTGGATCGGTCTCGCCGGCGCGGGGAGGAGCCGCGGCGGCGGCAGCGCGCGGCGGCTACGCCGCTCGCCTGGGCGCGATCTGCACGGGCGCGCCGGGATCGCGCGGCTGCGCGCGGAGGTGGCCGGCCTCTTCGGCGACGGTGCGCGCGCCGCGCGCATCGAGCGCGACCTCGCCGCGGTCCCCGGCGTCGCGTCCGCGCGGGCGAGCGCGAGGACCGGGCGGGTGCTCGTGCGCGTGCGGGAGGACGCGGCCCCTCTGGCCGCCGTCGTGCTCGCCGCCCACGCCGTCCCCGGCGCCCCGCCGCCGCCGTCCGCGCGGCGCGCCGCGCTGGCCCTGGCCGAGGGCGTGGGCGCGCTCGTCCGCGGCGCGCGCCGCCGCCTGCGCCGCGAGGGCGCCGCCGAGCGCGAGCGCGGCGGCGGGGCGGCGTGGGCCGCGCGGGGCGAGCGCGCGCCGGACGCGCGGGGCGATCTGCACGGGCGCGCCGCCGCCGTCGACCGGGCCCACGCGGAGGACGCGAGCGAGGTCGCCCGCGCGCTCGGCGTCGACCCGGCCGCCGGGCTCGGCGCCGCCGAGGCGCTGCGCCGCCTCCGCGAGGTCGGCCCCAACGAGCTCGCGGGCGTCGCGACCCGCTCGTCGCTCGAGATCCTCGCCGAGCAGCTCTTCACCGTGCCCACCGCGCTGCTCCTCGGCGCGGCGGGCCTGTCGCTCGCGCTCGGCGATCTGGTCGACGCGGGCGCCGTCCTCCTCGTCGTCGGCGCGAACGCGGCGATCGGCACGTACACCGAGTCGCGCGCCGAGGAGCTCCTGCACGCCTGGGGCGCGCTCCGGGTCGGGGGGGCGCGCGCCGTGCGCGACGGGCGCGAGCAGCGGCTCGCCGCGTCGGAGCTCGTGCCGGGCGACGTGCTCGCGCTCCGCGCGGGCGAGCCGGTCGCGGCGGACGCGCGCGTCATCGCGGCGCGCGACCTCGCCGTCGACGAGAGCACGCTGACCGGCGAGAGCGAGCCCGCCGAGAAGGGCGCCGCGAAGGTCGACGCCGGCGCGCCGCTCGCCGAGCGCCGCGGCATGGTGTACGCGGGCACCACCGTCGCCTCGGGCGAGGGCGCGGCGGTGGTCGTCGCGACGGGCGGGCGGACCGCGCTCGGGGACATCCAGCGCGCGCTCTCCCGCGAGGGCGAGCGCACCCCGCCGATCGAGCGGGAGCTCGCCTGGATCGGCCGGCGCCTCGCGGCCTTCGCGCTCGCGAGCTCGTCGGCGGTGGTGGCCGTCGGCCTCGCGCGGCGGCGGCCGCTCCGCGAGCTCGCGCGGAGCGCCGTCGCCCTCGGCGTCGCCGCCATCCCCGAGGGGTTCCCTGCCGTGGGCACCACCGCGCTCGCGCTGGCGAGCCGCCGCCTGCGCGGCCGCGGCATCGTCATCCGCCGCCTCGCCGCGGCCGAGACGCTCGGCGCGGTGAGCGTCGTCTGCGCCGACAAGACCGGCACGCTCACCGAGAACCGCATGCGGGTCGCGGAGATCTTCCTCCCCGGCGAGGGCGTCCTGCGGGTCGCCCGCGCCGCGCGCGGCGATCGCGGCGGCGATCGCGACGGCGCGGGGCCGCCGCGCGCGATCGCGCTCGTCGGCGAGGACGGGCGGGAGGTCGCCGCGAGCGCCCCGCGCGTGCACGCGCTCGCGCGCATCGCCGCGCTCAACGCCGACGTCGAGCTGAGCGACGTGGGCAAGGTCGTCCAGGGCAGCGGCACGGAGCGCGCGCTCGTCGAGTTCGCGCTCGCGGCCGGCTACCCCGTGTCGGCGCGGCGCCTCGCGGCGCGGCGCGTGAGCGAGGAGCGCCGCTCGGCCGAGCGCGCGTTCATGGTGACGGTCCACGACCACCCGGAGCTCGGGCACATCGAGCTCGTGAAGGGCGCGCCCGAGCAGGTGGTCGCGCGCTGCGGCGCCCCGCGCGGCGCGGCCCGCGACGAGGTGCTCCGCCAGAACGACGCGATGGCCTCGCGCGGCCTGCGCGTGCTCGCCCTCGCCTGGCGGCGGGACGGCCGACCGGACGACGACGCCCCGCTCGAGCTCGCCGGCCTCGTCGGGCTCCGCGACCCGGCGCGCGAGGGCGCGCGCGAGGCGCTCGCGACCCTCTCCGGCGCGGGCATCCGCACCCTGATGCTCACGGGCGATCAGGAGCGGACCGCGCGCGCGATCGGCGCCGAGCTCGGCATCCCCGCCGACGCCGTGCACAGCCGGGTCACGCCCGAGGCCAAGCTCGACATCGTGCGGGCGCTCCAGCAGCGCGGCGCGATCGTCGCCATGACGGGCGACGGCGTGAACGACGGCCCCGCGCTCAAGGCCGCGGACGTCGGCGTGGCCATGGGCAAGCGCGGCACGGACATCGCGCGGGCGGTGGCCGACGTGGTCCTCGCCGAGGACGACCTGCCGAGCCTCGCCGAGGCGGTCCGCGAGGGCCGGCGGCTGCACGACAACGTCCGCCGCGCCATCGCGTACTTCGTCGCCACGAACGCGAGCGAGGTGCTCGCGATGCTGGCCGGCGCCCTGGCCGGCGCCTCGCCGCTCACGCCGCTGCAGCTCCTCTGGATCAACCTGCTCACCGACATCGCGCCCGCGCTCGCGCTCGCGCTGGAGCCGGCCGAGCCCGGCGTCATGCGGCGCCCCCCGCGCGACCCGGCCGCGCCGCTGCTCGGCGGCCGCGACCTCCGCGCGCTGGGGCTCGACGCGGCCACGATGTCCGGGGCCTCGCTCGCGGCGTACGCGCTCGGCGGCCGCGCGACCGCGGGATCGAGGGCGTTCACCGCGCTCGTGACCGCGCAGCTGCTCCACATCCTCGCCTGCCGCGCCGGCGCCGCGGAGGGCGCGCCGGGGCCGCTCGCGCGCCGGGACAACCCGCACGTCGCGCGCGCGCTCGCCGCGACCTCCGCGCTCCAGGCGCTCGCGCTAGGCTCGCGCTCCCTCGGCCGCCTGCTCGGGGCGCCGCGCCTCGGCGCCGGCGAGCTCGCGCTCGCGGTGCTCGCGGGCGCGCTGCCCTCGCTGGTCCGCGGGTCTCCGGGGCGCGCCGCGGGCGGTGGCCGCGAGATCGCGATCGTCCGCCAGGTCGACTCCGTCGAGCGCATCGACGGCGGTGCGCGCGGCGCGCGCGCCGCCGGTTCGCGGAAGGGGGATACGGCATCATGAGGTTTCATCCACCATCGTTCGCCCTCGGGGTCGGCAGCGCCGTCCTCCTGATGGGCAAGAAGCAGCACCTCCGGCCGGTGGTCGTCGAGATCGCGGCGCTCGGGCTCCACCTGGGCCGGCTGGGCCTCGCGTTGGTCGAGCGCCAGCGGGAGCACGCCGAGGATCTCTGGGCCGAGATCGCGGAGCGCGTGCGGCACAAGGCCGGGGGCGCGGAGCGGGGCGCGCGCGCTGAGCGCCGGAGCAACGGCGCCTCCGAGCTCCACGGGGAGCCGTCGTCATGAGGCTGCCGCCGGTGCTCGTCGCCCACGTGCTGGAGCGGCGCGTCCGCCTGCGCGCCCCGGCGCTGACCGGCCATCGCCGCGCGTGCGAGCGGGTCGCGGAGCAGCTCGCGGCCGATCCCGGCTGCGAGGTCGTGAAGGTCCGACCGGTCACGGGCTCCGTGATCGTCGAGCGCCTCGAGGGCGGCCTCGACGCGGAGCGGCTGCGCGCCCGGCTCGCCGAGCTGGTCGGCGAGGCGCGCGACGACGACGGCCGCCTGATCGCCGCCCCGCGGCCCGAGGGCCACCCCGGCCCGACGCGCGTCGCGCGCGCCGTCGCGCACGCCGTCGCCGGGATCAACGCGGACGTGCGCGAGGCGATGGATTACCGCGCGGATCTCGGCACGCTCTTGCCGGTCTTCTTCGCGGCGGCCGGGATCGCCGAGGTCGGCGTGACGCGCCGGCTGCCCGTGCCGGCCTGGTTCAACCTGCTCTGGTGGTCGCTCCGGTGGTTCGTGACGTTCAACCCCGCGGCGGTCTCCGAGGAGCTGCGCGCCGCCGCCGGCGGGGCGCCGTCCTCGCCGCCCGACGCGGCCGACGGGAACGGCGGCGCGGGCCCGCCCGGTCGCGCGCTGTAGCGGCGCGGGATCGCCGGGCGGCGCGGGCTATCGCGCGGCCGGGCGGATCGCGCCGAACCGGTAAATGCCGCCCATGACGATGAGCAGGGCGCCGGCGAGCCTTCGAGTCCGGCGCGGGTCGATGCGCGCGTCGACCGCCTCGGCGAGCGCGACGGCGACCAGCGTGCTCAGCACCAGGCAGGACCAAGCGCGGAGAGAGGCAGCGAGAGCATTCCACCGGAGAGCGGATGTTTCTCGTAACGCACCTCTCGTGGACATCTTCTTGCGACGTGAGCGTGCCGGCGCGCTGTCGTGCTCGTTGCGCTTCCCGTCGACCGCGACGTAAAGCGGCGACGCTTCACAAGGGTTCGGGATTCGATTGAACCTTGGTTGCGCCGCGCGTACCTTGTTGTCCCAGATCGTAAGCCCCAGAAGCAGAGGGGAACACGTTGATGGCGCGACCGCGATTTTTTACCTGGCTTGGCACCTGGCTTGGCCTGTTTATTGCTTTACTCGCCGCGTCTCCTGGTTGTAGCTGCGGCGGTGAAGAGCTGACGGTGACCGGGCCCGGGTCGGGCGGCGGTGGGGCCGGGGGTGCTGGCGGTGCGGGGGCTGGCCCTTCGGTGGCGTCGAATGGCGGGGGCGGGGAGGGGGGCAAGGCTGAGGTTGCGGACCGGGGCGTCGCTGCGAGCGATGTGGTCAGCGCGGGCGAGGTCGTGAGCAGCCCGAGCTACCGCATGGTCTTCACGCTCGGTCAGCCGACGCAGAATCAGGGAAAGACGACCTCGCCGAGCTACCGCATGCAGGGCGGGCTGGTCGGGGCGAATGGGAGCTTGCCATGAACGGGATGGGACGGCGTGTCCTCGCGATTTGTGTCCTCCTCGCCGCCTCGGTCGGCCTCGTGCGCGGCGCGTCTGCCGCTGTGCCGACGCAGATCACGCACCAGGGTCGGCTCTTCACGGCGAACGGAGAGCCGGTCACCGACGCGCTCCAGGTGACGTTCGCGGTGTACGCCGCCGAGGCGGCCGAGGACGGCGAGGCGCCGCTCTGGAGCGAGACGATCTCGATCTCGTTCGACGACGGATACTTCTCCACGGTGCTCGACTTCACGGAAGAGCAGGCCGCGAAGGTCTTCGACGGCTCGGTCCGTTACCTTGGAATCACGGTCGCGAACGATCCGGAGATGGAGCCTCGCGCGGCGATCGGGAGCATTCCGTACGCGATGGTCGCGAACAACGCAGTTGGTGAGATCACGCCGAAGCTGGTGAAGATCGGCGACAAGGTCGTCATCGACGAGAACGGCAACTGGGTCGGCAACCCGACCGGGGTCGAGGGGCCGCAGGGTCCTCCTGGGCCCGAGGGGCCTCAGGGGCTGCCTGGCGAGAGGGGTCCTGAGGGTCCTCAGGGGCCTCCTGGGCCCGAGGGGGCTCAAGGGCCTCAGGGGCTGCCTGGCGAGAGGGGTCCAGAGGGTCCTCAGGGGCCTCCTGGGTCCCCCGGTCCCGAGGGGCCCCAGGGGCCGGTCGGCCCGTCAGGGGTGCTCGCGACGATCGCGATTGCGGGCAACATCGCCCCCTCTTTTTCTGGCTACAGCCCCGATTACGTCTTCGTCGGTCCTCCGGGGTCGGTGAGCATCACCGGGAGAAAGCGCGTGACGGGATCGGCCTCTGCGGTCCTCGGTCTAGCGCCGTCGAGCGCTCCGCTCCTCGCCGTGGTCGGCCTCTGTTACCAGCCGGTCGACGACGCGGGCGTCGGGGGCGAGCTCGTCAATTTCTTCGGAGGCGCCTTTGCGAACCACTATTTCACGCCGACGCGCACCACCTACTCTGTCTCTGGCACGACCTCGTTGACAGAGGGCAACTGGAATGTCGGCATGTGCCTCCGCAATGAGGGGGGCAGCGCGATCCAGGGAGCGAGCTCGACGACCGCCGGCAGCCTGGTGAACGGCTGGTTCATCGTCACGAACGACTGAGGGCGACCCCTCGCGCTCGAGTGCGCACGAGCGATACGCTCGCTCGACACGACCGTCTCGCGTAGCTCTGGCTCGCGTAGCTCTGGAAGGAGTGATGGTCCCGATGGCCCAGGCGAGCTCGGCGGGGCGCCCGCGCGCCCCCCTCCGAGGGCGCGCGGGCCTGCACGTCAGCGCAGCGCCACCGGGCTCCGCGCGATGTACTCGTCGTAGGCGAGCGTCCGCAGATCCCCGATCCGCTTCGCGCGCATCGCCTCGATGACCGCCCGCGCGAGCTGGAGATCGGTGATGAGCGGGATGTTCGCGTCGACCGCCCGCCGCCGGATCAGGTACCCGTCCGGACGCCCGAGCTGGTCGTACTCGCGGGGGATGTTGATCACGAGATCCACCTTCCCCTGCTCGATCGCGCTCATCGCCGTCTCCCCCTCGTCCGGCTGCTTCGCGAGGCTCGTGCACTCGAGCCCGAGCGCCCGGAGCGCCTCGGCCGTGCCCGGGGTCGCGTAGATGGGCAGCTTCAGGTGCTCGGCGATGATGCGCGCCTCGTCCGCGAACCAGTACTTGTCCTCGAGCGGCCCGAGCGACAGGAGGACGCCCTTCTTCGGGAACCGGAACCCGGTCGCGAGCAGCGCGTGCAGCAGCGCCTCGTGCACGTCATCCCCGAAGCAGCCGACCTCGCCGGTGCTCGCCATCTCCACGCCGAGCATCGGGTCGGCCCCCACGAGGCGCGAGAACGAGAACATCGGCGCCTTCACGCCGACGTAATCGAGATCGAGCCCGCGGTTCTCGACCGGCTGCGACACGCCGAGCATCCGGCGCATCGCCTCCCGGACGAAGTTGTTCCCCGTCACCTTGGACACGAACGGGAAGCTCCGCGACGCGCGCAGGTTGCACTCGATGACCTTCACCGTGTTGTGCTTGGCCAGGAACTGCATGTTGAACGGCCCGGTGATCGAGAGCGACCGCGCCACCTGCTGGGCGATCTGCTTGATCCTGCGGATCGTCGCGATGGAGAGCGACTGCGGGGGCAAGACGAGCGTCGCGTCGCCGCTGTGGACGCCGGCGTTCTCGACGTGCTCGCTGATCGCCCAGAGGATGATCTCCCCCCGGTCGGCGACCGCGTCGATCTCCACCTCGCGGGCGTGGGTCTCGAACTTCGAGACGACCACGGGGTAGGCCGGGGACACCGCCTTGGCCCGGGCGAGGATGCGATCGAGCTCGTTGGGCTCGTGCGCCACGCTCATGGCCGCGCCGCTCAGCACGTAGCTCGGGCGCACGAGGACCGGGAAGCCGCCGAGCTTGTTCACGATCTCGCCCGCCTCGGCCGCGTCGACGACGTGCGCCCAGCGCGGCTGATCGATCTCCAGCCGGTCGAGCAGATCGCTGAACTTCTTCCGGTCCTCGGCCGTGTCGATGCTCCCCGCGCTCGTGCCGAGGATGCGCGCCCCGGCCTGGTGCAGCCGGAGCGCCAGGTTGTTCGGGACCTGCCCGCCCATGCTGACCACGATGCCGTACGGCTGCTCCCGCTCGTAGATGTCGAGCACCGTCTCGAAGCTGATCTCGTCGAAGACCAGCTTGTCGCACGTGTCGTAGTCGGTGCTGACCGTCTCCGGGTTGTAGTTCAGCATCATGGTCTCGTAGCCGAGCTCCGAGGCCGCGCGGATCGCGTTGACGCAGCACCAGTCGAACTCGACGCTCGATCCGATGCGGTAGGCGCCGGACCCGAGCACCATGATCTTCTTCCGCCAGGACGGCGCGACGTCCGTGGCCGACGCGTGGTAGCTCGAATAGAGGTAGTTCGTCTCGGCGGGGAACTCGGCCGCGAGCGTGTCGATCTGCGCGAGGTGCGGCACGATCCCGTGCCGCTTCCTGGCCTCCCGGATCGAGCCCCGCGGCGCGCCGGTCAGCGTGCCGATCATCCGGTCGCTGAAGCCGAGCTGCTTGGCCTCCCGGAGCGTCGCCTCGTCGAGCGCGGGCTCCTGCGCCGCCGCGGGCTTGTCGGCCTGCGCCGGGACGGGCACCCGGAGCGCCTTGAGGTCCCGGTGCATCCGCACGATCGGCTCGATCTGGTGCAGGAACCACCGGTCGATCTTGGTGAGATCGTGGATCTCGTCGACCGACATCCCCTCCTGCAGCGCGCGGGCGACGGCGAAGATCCGGAGCGGCGTCGCGTTCTTCAGCTCGTCGGGCAGGTCCTTGAAGGTGAACGCGTCGGGGTCGAGCCCCTTCACCCCGATGTCGAGCATCCGGAGCGCCTTCTGGATGACCTCGGGGAACGTCCTGCCGATGGCCATGACCTCGCCGACGCTCTTCATCTCGCTGCCGATCCGCATCGAGGCGCCGCGGAACTTGCCGAGGTCCCAGCGCGGGACCTTGCAGACGAGGTAGTCGAGCGCCGGCTCGAAGAACGCGGTCGTCCTGCGGGTGATCGCGTTGGCGATCTCCGGCATCGTGTAGCCGACGGCGATCTTCGCCGCGACGTACGCGAGCGGGTAGCCCGTCGCCTTGCTGGCGAGCGCGCTCGACCGGGAGAGGCGCGCGTTCACCTCGATGACCCGGTAATCGACCTTGTTCGGGTCGAGCGCGTACTGGATGTTGCACTCGCCCACGATGCCGAGGTGGCGGATCGTCTTCAGCGCGACCGAGCGGAGGAGCTGGTACTCCTCGTCGTTCAGCGTCTGCGACGGGGCGACGACGATCGACTCCCCGGTATGGATCCCCATCGGATCGAGGTTCTCCATGTTGCAGACGGTGATGCAGTTGTCGCGACCGTCGCGGACGACCTCGTACTCGATCTCCTTCCAGCCGCGGAGGCACTCCTCGACGAGCACCTGGGGCACGCCGCCGGCGAAGCCGCGCCGCACGGCGTCGTCGAGATCGCGCTCGCTCTCGACGATGCCGCTGCCCTTGCCGCCGAGCGCGTAGCCGCCGCGGAGCATCACGGGGAACCCGATCTCGCGCGCCGCGGCCATGGCCTCGGCCGGCGTGCGGCAGGCGCGGCTCCGGGCCGTCTTCACGCCGATCTCGTCGAGGCGATCGATGAAGAGCCGCCGATCCTCGGTGTCGCGGATGGCCTTGATCGGCGTGCCGAGCACCCGCACGCCGTACTTGTCGAGGATCCCGGCGTCGTGGAGCTCGAGCCCACAGTTGAGCGCGGTCTGCCCGCCGAAGGAGAGGGCGATCGCGTCGACCTCCTCCTTGACGATGATCCGCTCGACGAACTCCGGGGTGACCGCGCAGAGGTGGATGCGGTCGGCGAGCCCCTCGCTCGTCTGGATGGTGGCGATGTTGGGGTTCACGAGGACGGTGGCGATCCCCTCTTCCTTGAGGGCCTTGATCGCCTGCGACCCCGAGTAGTCGAACTCGCCGGCCTGACCGATCTGGAGCGCGCCGGAGCCGAGCACGAGCACGCGCCGGGGTTTCTTGGGGAGATAGGCGCCGTACATGGCTCAGCTCCTTCCTGCGGTGGAGGTGGGGCGGGGATCCGCGCTGGCGGTCCCTGCGGATTTGACTCGCGAATCGGCGGACCCCTTCATCGCGCCGCAGAGGCGCAGGAAGTCGTCGAAGAGGTAGCCGGCGTCCTCGGGCCCGGGCGTCGCCTCGGGGTGGAACTGGACGCTGAAGAACGGGCGCAGCCGCGAGCGGATGCCCTCGTTCGTGCCGTCGTTGATGTTGACGAACCAGGGCTCCCACTCGGCGGGGAGCGACTCGTGCTTCACCGCGTAGCCGTGGTTCTGGCTCGTGACGTAGCAGCGGCGGCTCAGGAGGTCCTGCACCGGCTGGTTCACGCCGCGGTGGCCGTACGGCAGCTTGTAGGTGTCGCCGCCGGCGGCGAGCGCGAGGATCTGGTTGCCGAGGCAGATGCCGAAGATCGGCTTCGTGTACGTGCCGAGCAGGCCGCGCACCGCGGCGACGAGCTGGCCGAGGTCCTTCGGGTCGCCGGGGCCGTTGCCGATCAGGACGCCGTCGGCGGTCTCGGCGAGCTCGGCGATGGGCGCGTGGTAGGGCGCGCGGATGACGGTGACCCCGCGCCGGAGGAGCGAGCGGACGATGTTGTCCTTCGCGCCCGCGTCGATGAGGAGCACCTTCAGGGGGCCGCCCTCGTACGTGATCGGCTCGCGGGGCGACACGAGGCGGAACACCTCCTCGCGCATCTCCACGGCCTCGGCCGAGCGCTTCACCCGGTCCAGGTCCATCTCGGCCGGGAACAGCCAGCCCTTCATGGTGCCGACCTCCCGGAGCCGCCGCGTCAGCGTGCGCGTGTCGATCCCGGTGATCGCCGGGATGCCCTCGCTCGCGAGCCAGGCGCCGAGCGAGCGGACCGCGGCGTGGTGGCTGTAGCGCTCGATGTAGTTCTGAACGACGAGCCCCTGCACCTGGATGCGGTCGGCCTCGTAGGGCCCGTCGACGCTGCCTGCCTGCCGCGGCGCGGGCACGCCGTAGCTGCCCACGAGCGGGTACGTGAGCGTCAGGATCTGGCCCTTATACGAGGGATCCGTGAGCGTCTCGACGTACCCCGTCATGCCGGTGTTGAAGACGACCTCGCCGCTTACCGCGCGCGGGGCGCCGAAGCACCGGCCCGTCATGGTCGTGCCGTCTTCGAGTACGAGCTTCATCCGATTCGCATCCATCCTCTTTGACCGCCTGGGCCGCCGCGGCGCGGGCCCTTACGCAGGAGGGGCCGCGAGCGCGTGCTGCGCCGTAGGCCCGTGGGGTACCAGGTCCGCGCGCGCGTTGCGCGGCGGGCCGGCATCATGATCGAGGCTGAGCGTCCAAGCACCTCCGGTCGCTGGAGCCGCCTGCTCCGGCATACCGTCGAGGTGGGCATCGCGCCCGCCGTCCCGTTCTTCCACATGCCGGGGACGCCCATTTGCCGTCCCCTCGCTCCACGTCAACCAGGAACTTTCGCCTGAGATTTCCTGGCCGCTTCCCGCGCGCTTTTGGCGGGCCGCCGGGCTGTGCGGCCCCGGCTAGGGGGTCTGCGCGCGCTCGACGTAGGCCTGCTCGAGGACGAGCACGTCCATCTTCGTCCGGAGGAAGCAGTCGAGCGCCTCCTTTGGGGTGCAAACGACCGGCTCGCTCGCGTTGAAGGAGGTGTTCAGGAGCACCGGGGTGCCGGTCAGCCGGCCGAACTCGAGGAGGAGCGCGTGGTAGCGCGGGTTGTCCTTGGCGGTGACCGTCTGGAGGCGGCCCGTGCCGTCGACGTGGGTCACGGCGGGGATCTCGTCGCGGCGCTCCGGCTTGACCTTGTAGACCATGACCATGAACGGGTCCGGCGAGGTCTGCTCGAAGTAGTCGCCCACGCGCTCGAGCGGGAGCGCCGGCGCGAACGGGCGGAACATCTCGCGGCGCTTGATCTGCTCGTTCATGATGTCCTTCACGTCCGGCCGCCGCGGGTCGCAGAGGATGCTGCGGTTGCCGAGCGCGCGGGGGCCGTACTCCATCCGCCCCTGGAACCAGCCGACCACCTTGCCCTCGCTGATCGCCCTGGCGACGCGCGGGATCAGGTCCTCGTCGGGGAGCGCCTCGAACGCGACCTGCTCCTTCCGGAGCAGCTCGTCGATCGCCTCCTGCGAGAACGCCGGGCCGAAGTAGCTGTGGGTCTGGTGGAAGGCGCGCGGGTTGCCGAGCTTGTGGTGGTGGACGTAGAGCGCCGCCCCGAGCGCCGTGCCCGCGTCGCCGGCCGCGGGCTGGACGAAGACGTCCTCGAACAGCCCCTTCGGCCGGATCTTCCCGGCGGCCACGCTGTTGTACGCGCAGCCGCCCGCGAGGGCGAGGCGCGGCGCGCCGGTGAGGTGCTTCGCGGTCGCGAGCAGCTCGAAGTAGACCTCCTCGAACGCCGCCTGCGTCGAGGCGGCGATCGCCTTGAAGCGGTCCTCCATCCGGCTCTTCGGGCTGCGCGCGGGGCCGAGCAGCTCGACGAGGCGCTCGGAGTGGATGGTGCCGTAGCGGGGCTCGCCCTCCCACGTCATGGAGATGCCCTTCGTGTGGTGCTGGAAGTGCTCGAGCCCGAGCTCGAAGGCCCCGTCCTTGACGCGCACCACCTGGCGGAGCTTGTCGAGCAGCTCCGGCTGGCCGTAGGCCGACAGCCCCATGACCTTGTACTCGTCGCCGAACTTGGGGAAGCCGAGGTACTGCGTCATGGCCGAGTAGAACAGCCCGAGCGAGTGAGGGAAGGCGACGCGCCGGAGGATCTCCAGCTTGTTGCCGCGGCCGCGCGCCCACATCGTGCTCACGAAGTCGCCGAAGCCGTCGATCGAGACGACCGCCGCCTCGTCGAAGCCCGAGGGGAAGAACGCGGAGGCGAGGTGCGCGCGGTGGTGCTCGACGTTGTGCGACTCGGCGCGGATGCGCTTCGGGTCGACGCCGAGCGCGGCGCCGAGGTGCACCTTCGGGGCGCTCGCGCCGAGCGCGCCCTTGAGCAGCCCCGCCGGCGAGCGGCGCGTCAGCGCGTAGAGGAGCTTGTCGCCGAGGTGCGCCCGCGTGTCGCGCCCGATCGCGATGTGATCGATGTCCTCGACCCGCGCGCCGGCCGCGCCGAGGCAGTACTCGACCGCGAGCCGCGGGAAGCCGGCGCAGTGCTTGATCCTGCTGAACCGCTCCTCCTCCGCCGCGGCGACGAGCTGTCCGTCGACGAGCAGCGCGGCCGACGCGTCGCCGTGGTAGGCGTTGATCCCGAGGATGAGCATGTTTCGGCCATCTTCCGGCGCCCCCGCGCGAGGGTCAAGGCGCGCCCGGCGCGCGGGAGCGTGGGGTCAAGGCGCGCCCGGCGCGCGGGGTCAAGGCGCGCCCGGCGCGCGGGCGCGCGAGGACGAAAGCGCGGATCGCGCGGCAAAGCCGGCCGCCGCTCGCAAGGCTCGGCACCCCGCGCGCGCCATGCGAAGGCGCGTTCGCACGAGGGCGCGCGGTCAGATCTCGGCGAGGCGGATGGCCTCGAGGCGATCGCCCTCGTCGATGCGCTCCCGATCGGCCGACACGAGGACGAGCGCCTCGGCCTCGGCGAAGCTCGTGACCGCGCCCGAAGCCTGGTTCGAGGCGATGCGCGCGACGAGCTCGCCGCTCGAGAGCTCGAGGCGCGCGCGGAGGAACTCGGCGCGCCCGGTCTGGCGCCGCAGCGCGCCGGCCGCGCGGACGATCACGCGGGGCGGCAGCGGCGCGGCGTCTCCCTGCAGCGCGCGCAGGAGCGGCACGCCGAAGAGGACGAACGTGAGCGAGGCGGAGGCCGGGTTGCCCGGCAGCCCGATCACGTGCACGGCGCCGCCGCGCGAGAGCTCGGCGCGCCCCACGGCGAGCGGCTTGCCCGGCTTGATGGCGACGCGCCAGAAGTCGAGCGTCACGCCCGCGGCCTCGAGGGCGGGGCGGACCACGTCGTGGTCGCCGACGCTCACGCCCCCGACGGTCACCACGAGATCCGAGCCGCGCAGCGCCGTCGACACGGCCTCGGCGGCGCGGGCCGCGTCGTCGGGGACGAACGGCGCGACGCGGACCGCGGCGCCCGCGGCGCGCGCGGTCGCGGCGATGAAGTAGCTGTTCGACTCCGCGACGGTGCCGGCGGGGCCGGGCGAGCCGGGCCCGCGCAGCTCGTCGCCGGAGCACAGCACCGTGACCACCGGCCGGCGCGCGACGAGGACGCTCGGGCGATCGAGCGCCGCCGCGAGCGCCACCTTCCCCGGCGTGAGGCGCGCGCCCCTCCGCAGCGCGACGGCGCCCTCCGCGAGGTCCGCGCCGCGGCGCCGCACCCAGGCGCCGGTGCGCGGCGCCTCTCGCAGGGTGATCTCGTCGCCGCTCCGCGCCGCGTCCTCCTGCGGCACGATCGCGTCGGAGCCGGGCGGCAGCCGCGCGCCGGTGAAGATCCGGCACGCGGCGCCCGGCGTGAGCGTCGGCAGCGGGCGGCCGGCCGCGCTCTCGCCGCGCACGGGGAGCGTCCAGGGCCCGCTGCCCGCGAGCTCGGCCGAGGCGACCGCGTAGCCGTCCATCGAGCTGTAATCGAAGGCGGGCATCGCGTCGGCCGCCGTGATGTCCTCGGCGAGCACGCGCCCGGCCGCGTCGTCGAGCGACACCCGCTCCGGGCCGACCGGGACCGCGGCCGAGAGCAGCCGCGCGAGCGCTTCTTCGAAGGGGATCATCCGCGCTGCTCCTCGTCGCGCGCGCCGTCCTTCGCCGGTTGCCCGTGCCGGTGGTGGTGGCCGCCCTTGCCGGACGCGAGCGCGACCGCGTGCGCGAGCACGGGGCCGATGAGCTGCGTGACGGCGAGCTCCACCGCCTTCGGGCTGCCGGGCAGCGCGATCACCACGAGCCCGCGCACGACGCCGGCGGCGGCGCGCGAGAGGATCGCGTTCGGCCCGATGGCGTCCCAGCTCAGCCGCCGGAACGCCTCGCCGAAGCCGTCGAGCGTCTTCTCGAAGAGCGGCGCGAGCGCCTCGACGGTCCTGTCGCGCGGCGCGATCCCGGTCCCGCCCGTCGTGACGATCGCGTCGGCGGAGCCCGCGCCCGCGATCTGCTCGATCGCCGCGCGCAGGAGCTCGGGCTCCTCGCGCAGGACGGCGTGCGACGTCACGGTGAAGCCGGCGCTCTTGAGGAGCTCGCCGAGGAGATGTCCGCCCTCGTCGTCCTCGAGGGTGCGGGTGTCACTGAGCGTCAGCGTGGCGACGCGCACGGGGGAGCGGCTCATGCGGCAGATCTACGCCTCTCGCCGGCGAATGGCGACCTCTTGGTGACGCCGGCGCGGACGTCGCGGGGCCTCCCCGCGACGCCGCGGCCGTCCGGGCGCGGGCGGCCCTCGGGCCTCCTGCCCGCCCGCGCCGCGCCTCCTGCCCCCCTGCACCGCGCCTCCTGTCCGCCCGCGGCGCGCCTCCTGTCCGCCCGCGGCGCGGAGCGGCGCGCGCCGCCGGCCGCCGTCCATCGGTCCTCGGCCATCAGGGGCCCGCGGGCGCGCGCGACGTCGCCCGGCGTCACCGTGACGTCGTTGACGTTGGATGGCTTTCGCATCGCCGCTGCGCTAGGGGAGCGGCGTGTCCGGCCCCCTGATCCCTTACATCGAGCTCCCCGAGATCCCGCTCTCGTTCCTGGAGCACATCCCGCTCGTGGGCCAGCTCATCGATCCGGCGAAGCCGCCCTCGATCAAGCCGTTCGGCACGCTGGTGGCGCTCGGCGTCTACATCGGCGCCCTGGTCGCCACGCGGCACGCGCGCGAGCGGAAGCTGGACGAGAAGAAGATGAGCGAGTTCATCTTCTGGGTCGTGGCGGCCGGCTTCATCGGCGGGCACGTCTTCGACGCGATCTTCTACCACCCGCAGCGCGTCGCCCGCGATCCGCTCTACCTCTTCGCGCTCTGGGACGGCCTGTCGAGCTTCGGCGGCTTCACCGGCGCGCTGATCGGCGCCGCCTCGTGGCGCTTCTACCGCCGCGAGAGGATCCTGCCCTATTGCGAGGTGGTCAACAGCGCGTTTCCGCTCGCGTGGGTCTTCGGGCGCGCCGGCTGCGCGTCGGTCCACGATCATCCGGGCCGCCTCTCCGACGCGTGGTTCGCGGTCAAGTACCCGCTCGGGAACGGTGTCGTCGGCCGGTTCGATCTCGGCCTCTACGAGTGCGTGCTCACGATCCCGCTCGCGATCGCGTTCGCGGTGCTCTGGCGCCGGAACCCTCATCGCCCGCTCGGGTTCTACACCGGGGTCATGTGCACCGCGTATGCGCCGGTGCGGTTCGGGCTCGACTTCCTGCGCGAGCGGGAGGGGACGCTCGTCGGCGGCGATCCGCGCTACGGCGGCCTCACGCCCGCGCAGTGGGCCTGCTTCGGTCTGCTCGCGCTGGGTATTTATTTCCTGCGCATGGCCGCGCGCGGCGAGCCGTCGAGCGCCGGGGCGGGCCCGCTCGACGGCGCCCCGCGCGTCGCGGACGACGATGCGTCCGACGACGACGAAGACGACGACGAGGGCGATGAAGCCGAGGAGCCCCGGCCCTCCCGCGCTCGGGCGGGCCGGTAATCCTCCGGTCGGGCCCGCGCGGCGCCCGCGTGGATCCCCGGGATTTCCGGGGGCCTGCGCACCGCCTTCGGGTCGTGTCGGACAGATCCGCGCCGCGCGACGCCCTCGCGATCCGGCCGGCGCCGGACCCGGCGGCCTCCCGGGCGCTGCGCTCCCTGACGCCGGTCCGGCGGCGCCTGCCGCGGCCGGCGGCGCCTGCCGCGGCCGGCGGCGCCTGCCGCGGCCGGCGGCGCCTGCCGCGGCCGGCGCCGCCTGCCACGGACAGAGCGCGGGCGGCGCGGCCTTCCAGGTCCGCCGGAGCTGCGCCTTTCGCGTCGGGGGGTCAGGACGGCTCCGTACGGGCTTCTTTTGGCTCGCTCGCCCGTGGCGGGTCCCTTGACGCGCCTGGGGCGCTAGATATCGTGGGGTGGAGTTTGCACCAGAGGGTCGGCCCGCCGACCTTCGCTCGATTGAGCTCGGTTGCCCCTTCCGCCGAAAGGGGGGGTCGATCGAGGCGCGCTCGCGAAAGGCTCCGCATCATCGACATCGATCACGGAGCGAGTGGACCAAATAAGAGGGAACGCAGGGGCCAACCCCAGGTTTTTCTACAATGGCTGAAGATTCGCGTAAGTTGTTCGTGGCGGGCTTGCCCGACTCCATCACCGAAGACGTTTTGCGGCAGCTCTTCGAGGCCACCGGCGGCAACGTCGTCGAGGTCAGTCTTCCGAAAGATCGCGCGACGGGTCGTCCGCGCGGGTTCGGCTTCGTCACGCTCTCGACGACCGGCGAAGCCAACGCCGCGCGCGAGTCGCTCGACGGCTCCTTTCAGGGCGGCAAGTCCATCTCGGTCCGCCCCTTCCAGGCCGAGCCGCCGCGCCGCGAGGGGCGCCCCATGGGCGGCCCCGGCGGCGGTCCAGGCGGTGGTGGTGGCGGCCCCGGCGCCGGCGGCGGTGCGGGCGGCGGGCCGGCCGCGGCGCCTGATCGGACCCTCTACGTCGGCAATCTCCCCTATGACGCGAGCGTCGAGGAGGTCGAGGGGCTGATCGGCTCGACGGGCGCGGGGCCGGTGGTGCGGGTCCACCTGCCCATGGATCCCGACGGTCGCAAGCGCGGGTTCGGCTTCGTCACGATGGCCAGCGCCGAGGCGGCGCGCGCTGCGATCGATGCGCTGCGCGGCGTGGACGTCCGCGGCCGGCGGCTCGTCGTCAACCTCGCTCACCCGAAGGGGGAGCGGCCCGCGCGTGAGGATCGCCCCGGCGGCTTCGGCGGCGGCGGTGGCGGCTTCGGCGGCGGTGGTGGCGGCTTCGGCGGCGGGGGCGGCGGCTTCGGCGGCGGCGGCGGCGGCGGCGGCGGTGGCTTCGGCGGTGGGCCTCCGCCGCCCGCGCGCAAGACGTTCGACGATCGCCGGCGGCGCGGCGGTCACGACGGCGACGGTCCTCCCGGCGGCGGCGGCGGCGGCGGCGGCGGCGGTGGCGGCCGTCGCGCCAACAACAAGAACTGGGATCGCGGCCGCGGTGGGGACGACTGGGACGACGAATGAGCTCTCCCGGTTGACAACTGCACCGTTTCCCGTAGGGTAGGCGCCCTCCAGACGGGCGGTCGGGCGTCGCTGACCCCGCTCACGCACCGCTGGTACCCTGCCGGTTGCGGTGTCAGCGCCCCCGTGCTGCCCGTGCCTAGGTTCAACCAGGGCCGCCTGTGAATCAGGTCGGCCCTGTCTTCGGAGACCTCCGATGCGCGACATCATCAAGCTGACGTGCGGCAACTGCGGCCGCGCGAACTACCACACGACGAAGAACAAGCGGACGATGACGGACAAGTTCGTCATCAAGAAGTTCTGCCCGACCGAGCGCAAGCACACCGAGCACAAAGAAGGCAAGATCTCGAAGGGCTAGGCCAGGCTGCACGCTGCGCAGCTGGCCGTTGCCGCCGGGGCCCGCGTCTGCGGGCCTCGGGTCAGGCTCTGCGCCCTCGCGGTGCTCGGCTTAACCTTGTTCATTGTTAGGGCGAAGCGATGATCTTCGACTGGCTCTACGGCCTGTTCTCGAACGATCTCGCGATCGATCTCGGCACCGCCACCACCCTCATCTACGTGAAGGGCAAGGGCATCGTGTCCTGCGAGCCCTCGGTGGTCGCCGTCCAGCGCGATGCTCGCGGCGGCAAGAAGGTGCTCGCCGTCGGCCGCGAGGCGAAGGAGATGCTCGGGCGCACCCCCGGCAACATCCAGGCGGTGAGGCCGCTGCGCGACGGCGTCATCGCCGACTTCGAGATCACCGAGGCGATGCTCCGGTACTTCATCGCGCGCGCGCACAACCGCCGCACGCTGGTCAAGCCGCGCATCATCATCTGCGTCCCGTTCGGCATCACCGAGGTCGAGAAGCGCGCGGTGAAGGAGAGCGCCGAGGGCGCCGGCGCGCGCGAGGTCTTCCTGATCGAGGAGCCGATGGCGGCCGCGATCGGCGCCGGCCTGCCGATCACCGAGCCGAGCGGCAACATGGTCGTCGACATCGGCGGCGGCACGACCGAGGTCGCCGTCATCTCCCTCGCCGGCATCGTCTACTCGCAGAGCGTGCGCGTCGGCGGCGACAAGATGGACGAGTCGATCATGGCCTACATGAAGCGCAAGTACAACATGGCCATCGGCGAGCAGACCGCGGAGCGCATCAAGATCACGATCGGCAACGCGTACCCGCTCGAGCAGCAGCTCACGATGGAGGTCAAGGGGCGCGACATGGTCGCGGGCATCCCCAAGACGGTCGTCGTCAACTCCGACGAGATCCGCGACTCGCTGAGCGAGCCGACGAACGCGATCGTGGACGCCGTGCTCATCGCGCTGGAGCGCACGCCGCCGGAGCTCGCGGCCGACATCGTCGACAAGGGCATCGTGCTCACCGGCGGCGGCTCGCTCCTCAAGAACCTCGACGTGCTCCTCCGCGAGGAGACAGGGCTGCCCGTGATGGTGTGCGACGACCCGATCAGCGCCGTGGTGCTCGGCAGCGGCAAGGCGCTGGATCACCTCGAGCTCTTGAAAGAGGTCACGATCAGCTGAAGGTCGGTTTCACGCCCCGCCCGTGAGCTTGCCGGCGGGGCTCTCTTGCGGCGCGCGCCCCGAGGCGGCGCGCGGCGACGACAGGGGTGGCCTCGCGGGGCGCCCCGTACTACCTGGGTTCGGGAGCCACGGTGAACCTGAAACGCTACCGCGACTTCGTGATCGTGCTGCTGGCGCTCGCGGTGCCGTTCTGGTTCCTGCGCGCCAGCATGCGCGACCCCAAGCAGAACACGGGCGCCGACCGGATCATCATCAGCATCGCGGCGCCGATCCAGTACGCGGCCGCGACCCTGGCGCGCGGCATCTCGAACCTCTGGGGCGACTACATCTACCTGGTCGACGTCAAGGAGGACAACGCCAGGCAGGCCTCGCAGATCGCCCGCCTCCGCGAGCGGGTGCGGAAGCTCGAGGCGCTCGAGGAGGAGAACCGGCGCCTGCGCCGGCTGCTCGATCTGCGCCAGAGCCTCCGCACCGACGTGGTGAGCGCCCAGGTCGTCGGCAAGAGCACCAACGATTTCTTCCGCGTGGTGCGGGTCACGCTCGATCGCGAGGCGCGGGACATCGGCTCCAACCTGCCGGTCCTGTCCGCGGACGGCGTGGTCGGCACGACGCTGAAGAGCGCCGGCGACACCGTCGACGTGCGGCTCGTCGTCGACGGGGGCAGCGGCGTCGACGTGGTCGTCGAGCGCACCGGCGCGCGCGGCTTCGTCCGCGGCACGGGCGACGAGAGCAAGTACTCCTGCAGCGTGGAGTACGTGCAGCGCACCGACGAGATCGAGGTCGGCGACCTCCTCGTGACGAGCGGCGTCGGCCGGCGCTTCCCGAAGGGGATCCCGGTCGGGACCGTCACGCAGGTGATCCGCCGCGATTTCGGCATCTACCAGCAGGTCTACGTCGCCCCGGCCGTCGATTTCTCCCGGCTGGAGGAGGTGCTCATCGTGACGACGACGCCTCCGGAGGAGGCGCCGCCGCAGGCGCAGCGGAGGTGACGCGATGAGAAACTCCGCGTTCCTGGCGATGGGGGCCGCCCTGCTGATCCTTCAGTCGAACCTCTTCCGGCTCATCGGCAAGCTGAACATCCCGGGCTCCACGCCGAGCCTGCTCCTGCCGCTCGTCGTGTTCATGGGGGTGCACGAGTACTCGATCGCGCGCGGCGCGGCGCTCGCGTTCCTGCTCGGCTACCTGCTCGATCTCTTCACGGGCGCGCCGGTCGGCCTGTTCACCTTCATCACCGTGGCGACCTTCGTCGTGTCGCGGGCGGCCGGCGTGCGGCTCGCCGCGCAGACGCTGCTCACGAAGATCGCGCTGGCCTTCGTCTTCGGGCTCGTCGAGGGGGTGCTCATCGTGATCCTCACCGCCATCTTCGGGGGCGACGCGGCGCGGCCCCGCGCGCTCGCCTTGCTCGTCGCGCCGCACGCGGTCTCGACCGCGCTCTTCGCGCCGTTCGTCTTCCGGCTGGCCGAGCGCGTGCACCAGGCGACGATCAACGTCCCGCGGCCGGGGGAGAGCCCGCGGTGAGCCTCCTCGTCCAGCGCTCCGACGTGAGCGAGTTCCGCCGGCGCTTCCGGTGGATCGCGCTCGGCATGGTCGTCGGCTTCATGGTGCTCGTCGGGCGCCTCTTCTACCTCCAGATCCTCGAGGCCGACGAGAACAAGGCGATCGCCCGCGAGAACATCGTGCGGCGGGTGACGCTCGCGACCACGCGCGGCATCATCCGCGACAAGAACGGCAAGGTGCTCGCGGCGAGCCGGCCCTCGTACAACGTGTACGTCGTCCCGCGGCGCCTCGACATGGAGACGACCTGGCCGAAGCTCGTCGAGTACCTCGGCGTCGGCATCGAGGAGCGGGCGCGGCTCGAGGCGCTCATCACCTCGATCCGCGCCGACGACGGCCCGCGCAAGAACCAGCAGATCCTGCTGAAGGAGGACATCTCGCGCGACGCCGTGGCGACCCTGGCCACGCACGACGCCGAGCTGCCGGGCGTCGACGTGGTGCCGGTCCCGGTGCGCTACTACCCCTACGAGGAGGTCGGCTCGCACGTGCTCGGCTACATGGCCGAGGTGGACGCCGAGCGGCTCGCGTCGCTCCGGAGCGTCGGCTACATCGAGGGCGATCGCATCGGCGTCACCGGGATCGAGCGCGCCTGGGAGAGCTACCTCCGCGGCACGCGCGGCTGGGAGAAGGTGCTCGTCGACGCCAAGGGGCGGCGACGGACGGGCGGCGACGGGATCATCGAGGAGCCGCGGCGGGTCGACCCGATCCCCGGGCGCGACCTCCGGCTGACGCTCGACGCCGACATCCAGAAGGCGATCGACAAGGCGATGCGCGGGGAGCTCGCCGGCGGCGTCGCGGTCGTCGACGTGCGCACCGGGAGGATCCTCGGGCTCTACTCGAAGCCCGGCTACAACCCGAACGCGCTCTCGGGCGGCTCGGGCAAGCAGGTCATCCGCGACGCCTTCCGGCGGCTCTACTCGGATCCGCTGAAGCCCGCCCTCGACAAGACGCTGTCCGGCGCGTACCCGCCCGGCTCCACCTTCAAGCCGTTCACCGCGCTGGCGGCGCTCGAGAAGGGGCTCATCGATCCCCGGCAGTCCACGCGGTGCCGGGGCGCGCTGACGTTCGGCAAGCGCACCTTCCGGTGCACGCACGTGCACGGGCCGGTCGCGATGCAGAAGGCGATCGCCGAGTCGTGCAACGTCTACTTCTACAAGCTCGCGGCGGAGTACGGCGTCGGCATGGACGTCATCGCCGAGATGGGCCAGCGCTACGGGCTCGGCGCGCGGACGGGGCTCGGCATCAACGCCGAGGCGGGCGGCAGGATGCCGACCCGGGCGTGGATGACGCTCCGGAACAAGGGCCAGTTCCGCCTCGGGTTCGGCCTGAACGCGGCGATCGGCCAGGGCGCGACGACGGTCACCGTGCTCCAGCTCGCGCTCGCGTACGCGGCGCTCGCGAACGGCGGCACGCTCTACCAGCCGCAGATCGTGCGGGCCGTCGAGACGAGCGCCGGCACGGTCGTGCAGGAGTTCACGCCGCGCGTGCGCCGCCAGATCGACATCCGGCCGGAGAACCTCACCCTCGTGCACCGGGCGATGGTCGCCGGCGTGAACGAGGAGGGCGGCACGGCCTTCAAGGCGCGCGTCGCCGGCGTCGAGATGGCGGGCAAGACCGGGACCGCGCAGGTCTCGCACCGGCTCACGCGCGGCGTCGAGGCCGAGCGGGTCTGGTATTTCAACCGCGAGCACGCCTGGTTCGCCGGCTACGCGCCGGCGCGCGCGCCCGAGGTGGCCGTGGTCGTGCTGGTCGAGCACGGCGGCACGGGCGGCAAGCACGCGGCGCCGGTCGCCTTCGAGGTCGTCCGCGCCTACCAGGAGCTCGCGAAGGAGCGGCGCGGCGGCCCGAACGAGGGGCCGCGCGCGGGCAAGAGCAGCGCGGGCCGCGCGCCCGCCGCGTCGGGGCGCACGCCATGATCCGGGGCGACTCGCTCTCCTCTCGCGATCGCGACCACTTCGACTGGCCGCTCTTCATCGCCGCGGTCTCCATCGCGGTGCTCGGCGTCGTCAACCTCTACAGCGCCACGAGCGTCTACTCCGGGGCGCGCGCGGAGCTCTACATCAGCCAGGTCTACTGGCTGTTCATGGGCGGCATCATCGGCGGCGTCCTGATCGCGATCGACTACCGGCACCTGGAGCGCCTCGGCTACGTGCTCTACACGTTCGGCGTCTTCTCGCTGGCGCTCGTCTTCGTGCTCGCGCGCGACGTGCGCGGCTCCGCGCGGTGGATCGAGTTCGGCGCGTTCCGCTTCCAGCCCAGCGAGTTCATGAAGGTGTTCCTGGTCATCGCGCTGGCGAAGTTCCTGCACGACGACCCGCGCAACGAGGGCCGCACCCTGCGCGATCTGGCGATCCCGGCGGCGCTGACCGCCGTCCCGGCGCTGCTCGTGCTGAAGCAGCCCGATCTCGGGACGGCGCTCATCCTCGTGTTCGTCTTCCTGACGATCGCGGCGGTCACGCGCGTGCGGTGGAGGAGCGCCGCGCTGTTCGTCGTGTCCATCCTCGTGGCGGTGCCGATCATCTGGGAGTACGTGCTGCTCGACTACCAGCGCGCGCGCGTCCTCGTGTTCCTCCACCCCGAGGAGGACCTCCTGCACCGCGGCTGGCACGCCCACCACTCGCGGGTCGCGATCGGCAACGGCGGGCTGTTCGGCAACGGGTACCTCCGGGGCACCCAGAACCAGTTCCTCTTCCTGCCGGATCAGTTCACCGACTTCCCGTTCCCGGTCTTCGCCGAGGAGTGGGGGTTCGTCGGGTGCGTGGTGCTCGTGTGCCTCTACGCGTTCCTGGTCGTGTGGGGGATCCGCATCGCGTCGATGGCGAAGGATCGGTTCGGCGCGGTGCTCGGCGTCGGCTGCGCGGCGATCATCTTCTGGCACGCGGTGATCAACCTGGGCATGACGTCGGGCGTGCTGCCGGTCGTCGGCGTCACGCTGCCCCTGTTCTCGTACGGCGGCTCGAGCGTGACCACGGTGATGGTCGCGATCGCGCTCCTCATGAGCGTGTCGATGCGCCGCTACTCCGGCGTCGCCTCGCTCGATCGGCTGTGACGGCGGCGGGGCCGCCCGCCCGCCGCCGCGTCAGATCGCGCTCTCTGCGAGCCGCGCCTCGATCACGAACGCGAACGCCTTGAGCGCGTCGCGCTCGGTGACCTCGCCGCCGGTCTGCGCCCTCCGCACCGCGGCGCGGAAGCCGAGGTAGCGGCGCCCGTCCAGGCCGAGCAGCGCCGGCACCGCCGCCGGGTCGCGCGGCGCGTCGGTCGCGCCCGCGAGCTCCGCCGCCTTGTCGAGGATCCCGGCGACGAGCGCGCCGCAGCGCTGGAGCGCCACGGCGTACCGCTCGGCGGCGATCGCCGCCTCGATCTCCGCGACCGCCTCGCGCTCGGCGGTCGGCCACAGCGCGACGAACGAGAGGCCCGGCTGGGCGAGGTGCCTCGTCGCCGCGGACGGGCCGTCCGCGCGGGCCGTCGCCGGGGCCTCCGCCGACGCGGCGAGCCTCCGGGCGGCGAGCCGCAGCGACGACGGGATCCCGCGGCTCACCGGATCCCTGACGCCGGCGCTGCGCGGCGCGGCGCCGGCGCTCGGCGGGGCGGCCGCGCCCTCGCCCTCGCTCGGGTCGCCGATCGTCGAGTTCGGGGGCATCGTCGACCACGGCCGGCTGGGCGGCGCGAGCCGCGAGATCACCGCGTCGAGCGGCGCCGACGGCGGCGGCGACGCGTCGCGCAGGGCGGTGACGAGCCCGCCCTCGATCGCGTCGAACCCGCCGAGCCCGCTCCCCATCGCGTCGGGCAGGCGGCTCTCGAAGGCGCGCAGCACCGTGGCGCTGATCTCCTCGAGCCCCTCGTAGAGCCCGAGCCCCGTCTTCGCCGAGGTGGCCAGCGAGACGGCGCGGAACGGGTTCAACATCGCGTCGAGCTCCTCCAGGGGGAGGAGGTCCGGCAGATCGCGCTTGTTGTGCTGGAAGACGAGCGGGACATGCTGCAGCTCCCGCCCCTGCTCGGCCAGGTTCTCGCGCAGGTTCTCGAGGCTCTCCACGTTCGCGTCGGCGCGGACGGCCTGCGAGTCGCTGACGAACACGATGCCGTCGGCGCCCGTGAGCACCAGCTTCCGGGTCGCGTTGAAGTAGACCTGCCCGGGCACCGTGAAGAGCTGGAGCCGCACGTTCATCCCGCGCAGCTGGGGGAGCCGGACCGGCAGGAAGTCGAAGTAGAGCGTCCGGTCGACCGGCGTCGCGAGCGAGACGAGCTTCCCGCGGTACTCGGGCTTCGCCGTGGCGTGCAGGTACTCCAGGGTGGTCGTCTTGCCGCCCAGGCCGGGCCCGTAATAGACGATCTTGAAGACGAGCTCGCGCGACAGTGGGTTCACCGACGCCATGGGCGGCGGCGACGATACACGAAAAGGGGATCGGGGGCGCCGGGGCGCGCGCGGGCCCGCATCAGGGCGGCCCAGGCCGGGCCCCGGCAGGCCGGCCGGCGCGGCCCCGCGTCATCGGACCCCGACGAGCGGCTCGAGCTTGTCCTTCTGGCCGATCTGCAGCATGAGCGCGACCTGGCCCCGCTGCGCCTGGAAGTAGTCGAGCCGCAGCCGGTGCGTCCCCTCGGTGAGCCGCGCCTCGCCGTCCGCGGTCTTTGCGCTGTGGACCCCGTCGTTGGCGAGCACGCGCTTGTCGTCGATGTAGAGGATCGCGCCGTCGTCCGAGGTGAGCCGGAGCTGGTACGCGCCCTCCTCGGGCACCTTGAACTCGCCCTCGAAGCGGATCGCGAACCACTCGTTCTGCGCGAGCGCGCCCGGGAAGCCGCCGGAGAAGTCCTGCGACTTCACCTCGAACTTGTCGGTGTACAGCACCGCGAACGGCACGAGCCCGTCGAAGCTCGGGAGCTTCTGGCTCTTCTCGGGGATCACGTACGCGAGCCCCCGGAAGGCGCCGCCCTCGCCGTTGCCGAACGCGATCGGGGCGGTGATGCGCGGGGCGCCTTGCGTGGGCAGGCGCCACTTCGCGGTCTTGCGGCGCGCCGGCTCCGGATCGGGCTTGGCCGGCTTGCGCGACCGGGAGGCCGTCTTGGCGGGGGGAGGGGGGGGCGGCGGCGACGTCTCTGCCGGCTTGCTGCCGCTCTGGATGGTGACGTGGCAGCCGCAGAGGAGGGACGCGGCGAGCACGCACGAGGCGATGCGCGATGAGGTTCGGACCATGACGTCTCCTGAGAGGGAACGGACGGTCGCGCCCGCCCCCACGTGAATGCGACGATGGCGCTTAGACGTTCGGGCAGGGCGCGGCAATCAGCGTCACGCCTCGTCGGGGGCGCCCGGCGCGGGCGACCCCGCCGGCCGCGGCCGCGGGGCCCGGAGCGCTCCGCGCGGCGGCGCCCCGGGCGCGTCGCGCTCCTCGCGCCCTGGCGCCTCGAGCCGCGAGAGCCCGTCGATCGACGCCGCGGCACGCCAGAGCGGCGAGCGCTGGGCGAGCCCGAGCGCGGCGAGGCAGGCGAGCACGCCGGCGAGCGCGCCGGCGTTCATCACGCCCTCGAGCCTCCGCCGCGCCGGGCCCGCGTAGCTCAGCCCGAGCAGCGCGCCGCTGACCAGGCCCCCGATGTGCGCCGCGTTGTTGATGCGGATGCCCGTGTTCGACGCGTTCACGACGAAGCCGAAGAGGACGATGTAGAACACGGCCTGGAGCGCGAGGTCCTTCCAGCGCGGGTCGCGGCGGCGGAGCAGCCAGCCGAGCAGGAGGCCCATCACGCCGAACACCGCGCCGCTCGCGCCCGCGGTGCACACGACCTCGGGCTGGACGAAGAGGTTCCACGCGGCGCTTGCGGCGAAGCCGACCAGGCCCGTGACGACGTAGGCGATCGCGAAACGCGCCGAGCCGACGGCGGGCTCGGCGGCGCGGGCGAGCATGACGAGCGTCATCATGTTCATGCCGAAGTGGAGGACGCCCATGTGGACGAACACCGCGGAGAGCAGGCGGAACGGCTCGAACGGGTCGCCGGGCACGAGGAGGAGCGCGCCGAAGCGGAGGTAGTTCGACGCGTCCCACGCCGAGAGCAGGCCGAGATCGCGGGAATGCGCGGCGACGAGCTGCCCGACGAACACGAACGACGTGAGCGCGCCGAGGATCTTGGTCGCCAGCAGGCTCCGCCCGTCGAGGAGCCCCCGCGCCGGCGGGGCGTGGACGGCGGGCGCGAGCAGCGGCGCGCCGCAGCGGATGCAGCGGCTGAAGTCGCTCGCGTTGAGGGCGCCGCAGCGCGCGCAGTTCAGCGAGCGCCGCCGCTCGCCGGACGGCCCCGCCGTCACAGGCCGGTCCCGACCCGCCGCCCGACCCGGACGCGTGCGCGAGACCTGAACGTTGTATCGAGGGTCACGAGGGCTCCTTTCACGGCGGACGCTCCGCGCCGAGGCCGGCACGGTGGGGCGCTCCGCGCCGAGGCCGGCACAATGTGGAGTCTTCGGGCCGTAAGGTCCACGGCTTTGGGCCGTTGTCGAGGTGTGAATGCGGCACCCCTCCCGCGCCCGGCCCCCGCCGCCGCGTGGCGCCCGCGCGGCGGCGCGGGGCGCCGGCCCGGCGGCGCGCCCGCGCTCCTCCTCGGGCGGGGGGCGCGCCGTCCCGCCGCGGGCGCAAGGTGGACACCGGTGCGGACCGCTCCACGTCCGGGTATCGTCGCCGTCGTGACCGCGGCGGCAGCAGCGAGGCCCGATCTCGAGGCGGAGCGCCTGCAGTGCGAGCGCGCGGCCGAGGGCGATCGCGCCGCGCTCGGCCAGCTGCTCCGCAAGTACGGTCCCTCGCTCTACCGCGCGGTGCTGCTGCCCCGCCTCGGGTCCGACGCGGCCGCGCAGGACGCTCTGGCCGAGACGTACGCGCGCGTGGTCGAGCGGTTCTCCCAGTTCCAGTGGCAGAGCTGCGGCATCTACCCGTGGCTCCGCGTGATCGCGCTGCGCATCGCGCTCGACATGCTCCGCGCGCGCCGCCGCGAGGCGCTCTTCGAGCCGGAGGATCTGCAGCGCGAGATCGACGCCGCCGAGACCGACCTCACCGCCCGCGGCGAGGTCGAGCTCTGCGAGAAGCGCGACCTCGCCGACGCGCGGGCGCGGGTCGAGGACGCGCTCGGGCGCCTCAACCCGCGCTACGCCGAGGCGATCCGGCTCCGGGTGCTCGAGGAGCGGCCCCGCGACGAGGTGGCCCTCGCGCTCGGCGTCAGCGTGGCGACGTTCGACGTCGTCCTGCACCGCGCCATGACCGCGCTGAAGAAGGCGCTGGCCGCGGGGGTTGCCGCGCCGCGCGCGGAGCTTAAGGAAGGGGCGCGATGAAGCCGCGGCTGCCCTCGGATCCGCGCCCCCCGCCGACCGGAGACGGGCCCGTGGAGCGCCGCGGCGGCCCGGATCGCGGCCGTCGGCTCGCGCTCGTCGCGCCCGAGGCGGCGCCGCGCGCGCTCGAGGCGGAGCCGCTCGCGCCCGCGTCCGAGGACGAGCTGCGCGCCGCGCGCGAGCTCGCGGAGGCGCTCGATCGCGGCGAGGTCCCGCTCGCGGAGGCCCTCCGGGCCGCGGCCCGGCCCGTCGGGCTCGACCGGGCGGACCATGAGGCGCTGCTCGCGCGCGCGCTCGGCGACGAGGGCGCGCCGCCGACCAAGGCCGAGCTTCGCGCTGCGGAGCGCCTGCGCGAGGCGCTCGAGCCCCGCGCCGCCGGCGGCGCCGGGTCCGGGCCGGGCGGCAGCTCCGGCGAGCTCGCCTCGCCCGGCGCGCGCGACGAGCTCGCGGAGCTCGCCGTCGCGCTCCGGGCCGCGTGGCGCCCGGCGCCCCTCGCGGAGCTCCGGAACCGCGCGCTCGTCGAGGGGGCCCTCCGCGCCGCGCCCGCGCCTCGCGCCCGGCGCATCGCGCCGGTCACGATGGCGGCGCTCTCGACCCTCGCCGCGGCGGCCGCCGCCGCGGCGCTGATCTTCGGCCAGCTCCGCGAAGAGCGCGCCTCGGTCGCGCGCGCGCCCGGGGCGGCGGCCGCGCCGGCCGGGGCGGCCGCGCCTCGGCTCCCGCTCATCGAGGCGCGATCGACCGCAGCGCTCTTCGATCCGGCCGCGCCGTTCCCGAGGGAGGGCGGCCAGACCGAGCGGATCGATCGCATCGCCGCCGCGCGCGCGTCGGATCTGCGCCAGAACCGCTATGCGGCGTGGGGGGTGCGCTGATGCGGAGCGCGCGCCTCGCCGCCGCCTGCCTAGGGCTCCTCACGGCGGCGCACCTCGGGTGCGCCCGAGAGGACGAGCGGGCGCGCGCCGGCGCGGCCCCGGGCGATCCGGCGTGCGCGTGCGCCCCGGCGCAGATCGTCGATCCCACGCTCCTCGCCTTCCTCTCCAGGGCGCGCGCGGCGCACCACGCCGCCGACGTGTCGCTCGACGCGGGCGATCGCGCCGCTGCGATCCGCGCCCTCGAGGGGATCATCGCCGCGCCGAGGCCGCCCGGCGCGCCGCCGGAGGTCGCCGAGGTGACCGCGGACACCTACGCCCGGCTGGCGGAGCTCCGGAGCGAGGCCGGCGACTTCGACGCCGCGGCGCGCGACGTCGACGCGGGCCTCAAGCTGGCGCCGGCGCCGTCTCATTACGAGGGCCACCTCTACGAGGTCGCCGGCGTGGTCGAGGAGCGCCGCGCGAAGGCGCTCGACGAGAAGGGGGAGCGCGAGGCGGCGGCGCAGGCCCGCGCGCGGGCGGTCGGCCTGCTGGAGCGGGCGATCTCGATCCAGGATCACGTTATCACCGAGGCCCTGAAGGGCGCCCAGGAAAACCCGCGCTGAAGCGCGCGACCGCCGTGGTCTCCAATTGCGACGGGCGAGCGTTCCTCGTTAGACTCGACCGGAGGGGGCCGCTGCCCGACGCGATGACGCTCCGTGTACCAAGGCCGAAACCCGGGTACGATGTCAAATCGCTCCCGCTGAAACCCGCGGACGCGTTCCTCCTGTCGCGGATCGACGGCGTCCTGACCGATCGGGATCTGTCCCTGATCACGGGCATGTCGCACGGCGACACCGTCGATGCGCTCCGCCGCCTGCGCGATTTCGGCGCGATCCTCCTCGACGGCGAGTCAGGCCCGCCTCCGCAGCGGGGCGCGGCCGACGGTGCGCGGCGCGGGGCGGACACGGAGCGGCCGATGGCGTCCGGCGGCGAGCCGTTCCCGCTCGGCCGCGACGCGCTCCAGCAGGCGGACTCCCCGCCGCTCTACGATCCTGCCGAGCTCGACGAGCCGGTCGAGCTCGCCCCGGAGCGGAAGCGGCGGATCCTCGACCTCTACTATCGGCTCGAGGATCTCAGCCACTACGCGCTGCTCGGCGTCGCGGATCAGGCGGACAAGAAGCAGATCAAGAGCGCTTATTACCAGCTCGCGCCGGAGTTCCATCCGGACACCTACTTCCGCAAGCAGCTCGGCTCGTACAAGCAGAAGATCGAGGCGATCTTCACGCGCATCACGCTGGCGCACGACACGCTGACGTCGAAGCAGCGGCGCGCCGAGTACGACGCGTACCTCGAGCAGACGCACAAGAACCGGGCGATGGCGGCGCTGATCGAGCAGACGCCCCGTGACATCGCCACGATCACCACCGCCGTCGACGCCTCGGTGCGCGCCGCGTTCGCCGATCCGCGCGACCTGGTCGGATCGCCCGGGCGTTACTCCTCCGAGCGGACCCCCGCGGAGCAGGCCCCCGCCGCGGCGTTCGTCCGGGCAGCGGCGCCGGCGCAGCCGTCCCCCGAGGCGAGCTCGCCGGACCGCGCGGGCGGGCCGGCGCGGAGCGCGGCGGTGATCGCGCCGGACCCCGGGGGCGCGCCGGCGCGGAGCGCGGCGGCGACCACGCCCGTCGCGCCCGCCGCCAGCGCGAAGGATCGGCGCGAGATGTTCGCGCGCAAGCTCACCGGAGGCCTGCGGCGCGGTCCAGCGGGCGCGCCGGCCGCGGCGTCTGCGGCGACGATCACGGCGCCCGCCGCGGCGGTGGCCACGGCGCCCGCCGCGGGGGCGGTGTCGAGGCCCCCGGGCGGCGTCCGCTCGCCCGAGTCGATGCGGGCGGTCGATGCGCTCAAGGCGCGCTACGATTCCGCCCGGAACGAGGCCGTCCGCAACCAGATCGCGCGGTACTCCGAGGCGGCCCGGGCCGCGCTCGAGCGGAACGACTACGCGAGCGCGGCCAACGCGTACCGGATCGCCGCGTCGCTCGCGCCAGAGGACGACGCGCTCCAGAAGGCGTCGGCCGACGTGCAGCGCCTCGCCGCGGTGGCGCTGGCGGACGGTTACCTCAAGCAGGCCCAGTACGAGGCACAGAACGGGCGCTGGGTCGAGGCGGCGCTGAGCTATGCGAAGGTGTGCAACGGTCGCCCCGACGACGCGGGCGCGCACGAGCGGGTCGCCTATGCGACGCTCCAAGCCGGGGAGAATACGCGGCGGGCGGTGGAGTTCGCGCGGCGGGCGGTGGAGCTCGTGCCCTCCTCGGTGGAATACCGGCTGACGCTCGCGCTCTCGTACGCGGCCGCGGGGCTCGCGAAGAGCGCGAACGGCGAGTTCGACCGCGCTGCCGAGCTCGCGGGGAACGACGCCAGGCTGCGCGGCCTCATCGCCCAGGCGCGCGACCAGGCCAAGAGGTACGGGAAGCAAGTCTAGCGCCGCCGGGCGCAGCCGGGCGGGGTCGGGCCGGCGGCGCCTTCCGGAGCGGGCCGCGCACGATTGGCCCGCTCGGCTCCGCGAAACGGTCTAGCATCGTGACCTCGGCGGCCGTTCGGGCCGAAGATCACAAGCCGAAGATCACAAGAGGAGCAGCGGCATCGATGGAGCGTGTCATCGGCATTGACCTTGGCACCACGAACTCGTGCGTTGCCATCGTCGAGGAGGGCGTCCCGACCGTCATCCCGAATCGCGGTGGATACAAGACGACGCCGTCCATGGTCGCGATCACCGAGGCCGGCAAGCGGCTCTGCGGGCACATCGCGAAGCGGCAGGCGATCACCAACGCCGAGAACACGGTCTACGCCGCGAAGCGGCTGATCGGCCGGAAGTGGTCGTCCCCGCAGGTGAAGAACGCGATCCTGACAGCCTCGTACAAGATCGTCGAGGGCCCGCACGGCGACGTCCGCATCCAGCTGCGCGACAAGACGTACTCGGTCCCCGAGATCAGCGCGATGGTCCTCCAGGAGATGAAGCTGTTCGCCGAGGACTACCTCAACGAGCCGGTCTCGAAGGCGGTCATCACCGTCCCCGCCTACTTCAACGACAACCAGCGGCAGGCGACGAAGGACGCGGGTCAAATCGCGGGGCTCGACGTCATCCGCATCGTCAACGAGCCGACGGCGGCGGCGCTCGCGTACGGGTTCGGCAAGAACGTCGAGAAGACGATCGCCGTCTTCGACCTCGGCGGCGGCACCTTCGACATCTCCGTGCTCGAGATCGGCGCCGGCGGGGTCTTCAAGGTCATCGCCACCGCGGGCGACACGTTTCTCGGCGGCGAGGATTTCGACGCGCGGGTCATCGACTGGCTGGTGCAGGGCTTCAAGGAGCAGCACGACGTCGATCTGCGGCAGGACAGGATGGCGCTCCAGCGGCTCAAGGACGCCGCCGAGAAGGCGAAGTGCGAGCTGTCCAGCGTGCTCGAGACCGAGATCAACCTGCCGTTCATCATCTCGAGCGCGCGGAACGAGGCGCTCCACCTCCAGCGCACGCTCTCGCGGGCCACGCTCCAGGACCTGTGCGAGGACCTCGTCGAGCGGTGCATCGAGATCTGCAGCCAGACGCTCGAGGACGCGCGGCTCGATCGCGACGAGATCGAGGACGTCGTGCTCGTCGGCGGCATGACGCGCATGCCGCGGGTGCAGGAGGCCGTGCGCGACTTCTTCGAGCGCGAGCCGTGCAAGGGGGTGCACCCCGACGAGGTGGTCGCGCTCGGCGCGGCGGTGCAGGGCGCCGCCCTCGTGGACGAGACGAAGCAGATGATCCTGCTCGACGTCACGCCGCACGCGCTCGGCATCATGACCTTCGGGTCGAACTTCGAGGAGCTCATCCCGCAGAACACGACCGTCCCCACGAGCCGGTCGAAGATCTTCACGACGAGCCGCGACAACCAGACCGCGGTGAAGATCCTGGTCATGCAGGGCGAGCACCAGAAGGCGACGGACAACGAGCTGCTCGGCGAGTTCATCCTCACGGGCCTGCGCCGCGCCCCGAAGGGCCAGGTCGAGATCGAGGTGACGTTCGAGATCAACAGCGACGGCATCGTCTCCGTCAGCGCGAAGGATCTCGAGACCGGCCAGCAGCAGTCGATCCAGGTCACCGCATCGAGCGGCCTCACGAAGGAGGAGGTCGGCGAGATGATGGAGGCCGCGAAGGAGTACCTCGTCGATCGCCGCGCGAGCGACCAGTTCGAGGGCGTCCGGCAGGAGGCCGAGAAGCTCATCGCCGAGATCGAGCGGATGTTCCCGCAGGTCGAGCAGATCGTGGCGTCCAGCGACTTCGGCCGCGACGCCATCGGCAAGGCGCGCGGGATCGTCGAGCGCTCGCGCCAGGCCATCGGCCGGCGCGACGCGGCCGCGGTCAAGGAGCAGATGGAGGCGCTCTCGCGCACCCACCGGATGTTCAAGGGTGTCGTAGCCAGGCCACAGGGGTGAACGGTGGCCGCGATGAGGGATGACGATGCGGTCGGTGCCGCCTGACTCCAAGACCCTGGACTCCTCCTGGGGGCACGATGAGGTGGACGAGCTCGAGGACACCCAGCCGGTCGCCTCGGAGGAGATCCTCGCGCTCGCCGCGCTCGCGCGCGGGGAGCCGGGCTCGTCCCGCCTGGGGGCGACCCCGCCCTCCGGCTCGCCCCTGCCGCCGGACTCCGAGGGCAAGATCACCCTCCCGCCGCCGATCCCCGTCAGCGAGTACGTGGCAAAGATGATGACCCGCCGCTCTCATTCGAGCTCCGAGATCACCGCCCAGCGGCCGCGCCCGCCCGAGCCCCCGCCGGAGGAGTACCCGCCGGTGCCGCCGCGCCGGACGATCCCCTGGGAGCCGCCGCCCGGCAGCAGCTTCTCGGGCAGGCACGGCCCGCCCAGCCTGGAGGCCGGGCGGCTCGGGCTGGAGTGCGACGAGCCCGGGGTCCCGTCGCGGCCCGGCGGCCGGATGGGCTTCGGGTCGCTCGAGGGCGACCACGAGCTCGGGCCGGACCTCGACGACGATCTCCTGCGCGAGCCGAGCCAGCCGTACCCGCACAGCTTCGGCGAGATCGACGTCTTCGGCGGCCCTCCGGTCGACGCGCGCGATGTCCACCTCCCCCCGAGCGCGCGGGGCCGCGGGTACGGCGCGGACGACGGCGGCCCGCTGGGCATCGATTTCCGGCTCGATCTCGGCTTCGAGGAGCCGAGCCCCGCCGCGGACGAGCAGCCGGTCACGCCGCCGCCGGGCACGCTCCGCTACGGCCTGGTCGTGGAGGACGACGAGCCCGCCTTCCGCGGCGGGACGGGCGCGCTCGCCGGCTCCACCTCGTACCGGGTCTCCGGCGACGCGCAGGGCGGGGCGCGCCCGCCGCGCCGGACCGAGACGGATCGCGCGCCGGCGGGGGTCGCGCGGGTGGACAAGGGGGTTCACTCCCGGGCGACCGAGCCCCAGATGAGCGCCGCGGGGCCGCGGGAGCAGATGCAGCACCGCTTCGATCAGGGCGACTTCGGCGGGGCGCTCGTCCTCGCGGAGGGGCTGCTCGAGGAGAACCCGAAGGACTGGATGGCGCGGCAGTACGCCGACAGCTGCGTCGAGATGCTGCGCCAGATGTACCAGTCGCGCCTCGGCGACGGCTCGCGCGTGCTCCGCCTCGCGGTGCCGCCGGACCAGCTCCGCTCGCTGAACCTCGATCACCGCGCGGGCTTCTTGCTGTCGTGCATCGACGGGTACAGCTCGATCGACGAGATCCTCGACGTGTCGGGCATGCAGACGCTCGAGGCCTTGCGGCTCCTGTACGAGCTCGTGCAGGAGGGGATCGTCTGCGGCGTGTAGGCGCCGGCGTCGCCTGAGGTCCCCGCCTCGCCTCGAACGGCGCCGAGCGGGCCGCCTCGCCCGCCGACGCGCCTTTCCGCGATGACGCTGGCTCGCTAGGGTGCACCGGTGCGCACGGCTCTCCAGGCCGCCGTCGGTCTCCTCCTCGCGCTGCTCGCCGGCCGCACGGGCGTGTCCCTCCTCGCGGCGATCGCGCTCGGCGCTCCGGCGCAGCCGCCGACCGCCGGCGCAGGCGCCGCGGACGCCGTCCGCGCGACGCCGCCGCCGTCGGCGCCTCCTGCCGACGCCGAGCTCGCGCCGGGCGCCGATCCGATCGCGAGCTACACGCTGCGCGCGACCCTCGATCCGGCGCAGCACACGATGCGCGGCGAGGGCACGCTGGTCTGGCGGAACGCGTCGCGCGAGCCGCGGCGCGAGCTGTTCGTCCACCTCTACCTGAACGGCTTCAAGAACCAGCGCACCGTGTTCCTGAGGTCGGAGATCGGGGGCTTTCGAGGCAACGAAATCGTCAGCGATTACGGGCATATCCAGGTGACGCGGTTCGCGGTCCGCGAGATGGACGGCGCGGACGTCTGGCCCCAGGGGAACCCCACGACGCCCGGCGATCCCGACGACGAGACCGACATCCGCGTGGCGCTGCCGCGGCCCGTCGCTCCGGGCGATGCGATCACGATCGATGTCGCCTGGGACGCGCGCCTGCCGTCGCTCGCGCTCAGGACGGGCCACCACGGGAGCTTTCACATGGTGGGGCAGTGGTTCCCGAAGATCGCGCGCCTCGAGCCCGACGGGACCTGGGCGCACTTCGCCTTCCACCGGCTCTCGGAGTTCTACGCCGACTTCGGCGCCTACGACGTGACCGTCGACGTCCCGGACGGGTTCACGGTCGGCGCCACCGGCCGGCTCGTCGAGGAGCAGCGGCGGGACGGCCGCGCGATCCGGAGGTTCGTGCAGGAGGACGTGCACGACTTCGCCTTCGCCGCGTGGGACCGCTTCCGCGAGCTGCGCGCGACGACCGACGAGGGCGTCGCCATCCGGTGCCTCTTCCCCGAGGGGAGCGAGCGCGAGGCGGCGCTCGAGATCGACCTGGCCCGGTTCGGCCTCGCGCACCTCGGCGCGGCCTACGGCCGCTACCCGTACGGCACGCTCACGATCGTGCACCCGCCGGAGGGCGCCGAGGAGGCCGGCGGGATGGAGTACCCGACGCTCATCACGACCGGCGGCAGCTGGCTCTGGCCCACGGCGGGCGTGCGCTTCGTCGAGGCGGTCACGATCCACGAGCTCGCGCACCAGTGGTTCTACGGCCTCGTCGCCACGAACGAGCACCGTTACCCGTTCCTCGACGAGGGCCTCACCACCTACGCCGAGGTCGACGCGCTCCGCGCGCGCTACGGCGACAGCTCGGCGGCGCGCCTGCCGGGGCTCGAGATCGACCTCCGGACGCAGTACCGCGCCGACGCGCTCGCGTCGGGCCAGAGCGGCGCCGTCGCGCAGCCGGCGACGAGCTTCGTCGACGGCGCGGACTACGCCGGGCTCGTGTACGGGCGGCCCGCGATCCTCCTCGCGACCCTCGCCGGCGTCTACGGCGAGGACCTCGTCCGACGGGCCGTCGGCCGCTACGCGCGCGAGAACCGCTTCCGTCACCCCGGCCCCGAGGCGCTGCTCGACGCCGTGCGGCGGGAGGTCGGCGACCCGGCGGCCGAGGCGCTCCGCGCCGGGCTCTTCGAGCGCGCGTGGGTCGACTACGCGGTCGCGACGTTCCACTCGTGGCCCGCCGACGCCGCGGAGCCCGCCCCGGGCGAGGGCGGCCACGAGCGCGCCGCCTACCGCGGCCACGCCGTGGTGCGGCGCCGCGGCCCGCTCGCGCTCCCCGTCGACGTCGCCCTGCACGGCGCGGACGGCGTCGTGCAGCGCGTCCTCTGGCAGGCGCACGAGAGCACCGCCAGGGTCCCCTACGCCGGCGCCTCGCCGCTCGTCGCCGTGGTGATCGACCCCGATCGCCGGGTGCTGCTCGACGAGGACCTCGCGAACAACGCGCTCCGGGTGGACCCGGACCTCCTCGCGCCCAGCGTGCTCGCGCGCGCGAGCTTCGCCGTGGGGCTCGCGCTCACGCTCCTCGGGCCATGAGCGAGCCGGCGGAGGAGGGCGCGACGGTTCCGGGCGGGGCGGCGGCCGCAGGCGCCGAGCCGCCGCGCGCCCGGCCCGCCGCGCGGCGCCCCGCCGCGCACGAGCGGCTCGGCGCGGTCGGGCTCTACTTCGGCTACAGGGCGCTCGCCTCGCTGGTCGTCGCCGCGCCGCTGTCCGTCTTCGCGGCCCAGGTGGTCGGCGACCACCCGCGCGGCGACGCGATCCTGTTCGATCCCGGCGGGCTCATGCTCGGCGAGCTCGTGCGCCTCGGGGCGCGCGCCCTCGGGGCCCTCGCCGCGCAGCTCGGCGCGGGCGCCCTGCTCGCCGCCGCGCTCGGGCTGGTCCCGCTCGCGGTGCTCCTGGCCGCGCTGAGCCAGGCGGGGCCGCTCTCCGCGCAGGCCGTGGGCGGCCGCGCCGCGCGCGCCCTCGGGCCGCTCGCGCTGCTCTGGGGGGTCGCGCTCGCGGCGCAGGTCACGGCCGCCGCGCTCGTCCTGCTCCCCGGGACGAAGCTCTGCGCCGCGCTCCTCTCCGTGCCGCGCAGCCGCGACCTCGCGGCGGCGGCCGTCACCGCGGTCGCCCTGGCGCACGTCGCGGCGATCGGCCTGCTCCACGACCTCGCGCGGGCCGCCCTCGTCGCCGAGCAGCGGGGGTTCTACACCGCCGTCGCCCGGGGCCTCGACGCGCTGCGCGCCGCGCCGCTCGCGGCCGCCTGGGCCTGCGCTTCCCGGGGCGCGCTCGCCGCCGCGGCGCTCGCCGGCGGGGCGTGGGGCGTGCACCTCGCCGGCGCCGGCACCGGCCCGCGCGTCGCCGCCGCGTTCGCCGCGCAGCTCGCGGCGCTCGCGGCCGCCGCGTACCTGCGCGCCTCCTGGCTCGCGGCCGCCCTCCGGCTCGTCGATCGCTCCGCGCCCGCGCATGAGCTCGCGCCACGCTCGGCGGCGGAAGACGCCGAGGGGTGAGCGCGCCGCCCCGGCCGCCGCCAGCTGCCGGCGCTCCCTCGGCCTCCGACGAGACGCGCGCAGGAAGGGGGAGGGGCGGCCCAAAGAATTCCTTGACATACGCCCACATCCACGTAACGTAGCCCGCCCGTGACCGACGCCCCGGCGTAAGCGCGGGGCCCGCAGCAAGCCCAGGTAGCTCAGTTGGTAGAGCAGAGGATTGAAAATCCTCGTGTGGGCGGTTCGATTCCGTCCCTGGGCACTACCCTTTCTTTCTTGTCTCGGCGAGCAAGCGCTCGCTGCCCCCTCCACGCACCCCTGCGTGCGCCTCCGCGCTTCCCGGCGTTGATGTTGTCGTGGACACCTGAGCGACTCGGCCTTTCGTCCAGAGAGCCAGGCGGTCTCAACGGCTGGCGCGCCGCGTATCCGCCGCGCGAGGCGCGGCGGACGGTTCAGGAGTGCTTTCGCGGGTTTGGCCACATCAGGTGACAGTGGAACTTGGTTCCTGTGCGGTAGCGATCCTGGTAAGGTGACGGGGGGACCACTCGTTGCAACCTGAACACTCCGGAGGCGCCCTAGGGAACGGCGCCTCCTCATGGAGGCTCCCTCATGGCCGATCGTCGTGTCGACTCCTCGCGAAAGAGCTCTCCGGAAACGGCCTCCGCTTCCGACTCGGCGCCGCGGAGCCGGCCGTCCGCGCCAAGTAGTGAACCCAGCGCGACCGCTCGAAAGAAGAAGATCCTCGTCGTCGACGACTCGCTGACTTCGCTGCTGTCACAGCAGCTGACGCTCGGCGAGGACGACTACGACATCGTCATCGCGCGCAACGGCAAGGAGGCCATCGCGAAGGCCGTGGCGGAGCGCCCCGACCTCATCCTGATGGACGTCGTGATGCCCGCGATGGACGGCTTCCAGGCCTGCAGGTGGCTCCGCGCGTTCGACGCGACGAAGACCGTGCCGATCATCATGATGACGACGAGGAGCGATCAGACGAGCATCAAGATCGGCTTCGCCAACGGATGCACCGACTACCTCATCAAGCCTTTTGACAGCGATACGCTGCTCATGAAGGTCCGCACCCACCTCGGCGAATAGCCCCTCTCGCGTCCCCGGCGCGCGGCCAGGCGCTCCGGCGATCCTCCCTCGAGAGGGCCTCCACAGCAGACCTCTTGCCCGCTGGGCTCTACAGCCAGCGTCGCAGTCGACGCGAGGGCGCATCAACGGATGCCGAGCGACGCGCCGGGCGCACCCGGCAAGGGGCGCGCCCGGCAGGACGGTCCACCTCCGGCGAGGGGGACGTGTCGTGGTGGGCTGAAAGGGCTACGCGGGCCGCGTATGGCGCGCGCGGCGCCCGCGCCCGATCACTCGAACTGAGCGTAAACCGCGAGGGATACGAGCGGTCCGGCGCACGCACCGAGGTTCTCCAGCGGCCGGGCGCATCCGGAGATATCGACGTCACGTCCGTCGCACACGAACTCGTCGTCGATGCAGGAGATCGCCTCGTCGAACTGGTCCTCGCAGCCTTCGTACTCGGAGGTCCGCTCGGCGTCCTCGAGGGCGTCGATACACTCCACCTCGTCTCTCTCGCTGCACGATCCGGTGCAATCGCACTTGTCTTCGCACAGACCCGAGGGAGAGGTCCCACAGCCCGCGAGCATGGCGAGCGCGAGGGCGACCGTGAACGAGAGGGCGAGCTTCAAGGGCAGTTTCCTCCAACCTGGCCGCGCGGCGCGCGAGCTACGATGACGCCGCCCCTCTTATCGCGTTCGCGGAGGAGGTACAAGCCGGACGTGGCTGCGCGCGGGCGCGACGGGGAGCCGGCGCGCCCGCAAGAGCATGTCAGTTCCGCGGGGCGCCTTCGGCCTGCGCCGGCCAGAGACGGCGGAAACCGACGCCGACGATGACCCCATCGTCGCGCTGTACCAGCCCGCCGAAGCGGCATTTCTCGACCAGCATGCCTTCGGCCAGATCGCCGCCGTCCTGGAACCGGATGCGCTGACCCTCGCTCAGGGCGGCAAAGACGCGCGCGTCCGCAGCGACGGCGACGAGCGACTCCGGGGAAGGGGCGCGCGACGGCGCGAGGTCCGAAGGACGGGCCCGGCGAACCAGGCCCCGATGGGGCGCGGAACGCCCAGGAAGAGCGCCTTGAGATGTGTCCCGAGCGGAAATCGTTGCCTCGGGAGCGTCGATCCACACATCGACCACGGCGCCGCGCCGGAAGAGGACCACCCCCGGCAGCGCCTTGCCCGCGGCGGTGGTCAGCAGGACCAGCTCGCCCACGCCCGGCTCGCTCGACGCGCGCCCGCCGAGGCGCTCGCGCACCGCGTCGACCGTTGGCTTCGCGGCGGCGGACGCGGCGCGCTCGGGTCGGCCCAGAGAAATCAGCGGGAGCGACAGCTTGCGCGTCATCGGACGCGGCCATTCTACGCGAACCGACGCGCGCTCGCCCGGCCGCAGGTCCGGAATCCGTGACTGACGACGCCGCCCGCACGGAGGAGCGCCCGCGGCGCGCGGCTACAGGCCGATGGCGCCGCGGTACATCCAGCCGGTCTTGCCCCGGTGCTCGACCTTGTACCAGTCGTTCTGCCGGCCAATGAGCTTGACCCGCGTCCCGCGCACGAGGCGCATGACCACATCGCCCTCCTTGGGCGCCCCGCGGACGAGCGCGGTATCCCAGCTCACCGTCGCCAGGCCGCTCACGGCGGTCTCGCTCGTGGTCGTGCCGGCCGCCTGCTCCTGCTCCTCGCCGCCGCCCTCCGCCTTCGCGGCCTCCGCGGCCGCGCCGGGCGGGTGGAACGTGGCGGTGTACACGAGGGAGTAGCGGCGGTGCTTGTGCGGGACCTCCTCGAGCGAGACGTTCGAGAACTCGCGCGCGGCGCACTGGAGGATGCCGCTGACCGTCGAGGCGGGCAGGCTCGTCTTCTTCCCCTTGACGACCTGGACCTCTTTCTTCTCGAAGTTCAGCTCGAAGCCGATCGGGAGCTTGCCGTCGGCGCCGAGCGCCGCCGGACACTGGGCGAGCTCCTTCAGCCGGGGCAGCGCGATCGGGTCGAACTGGAGCTCTCCGCAGTCCTCGATCTTCTTGTTCTTCTTGTCGGAGCAGCGCGTGATCCGGCCAGGGCCGACCACGACCTGCTGCTGGTTCTTCGCGGGCTCCGGCGGCTTGGCCTCGGGCTCCGCGGTCCCCGGCGCGGCCGCCGCGGGAGGGGGCGCCGCGGCCGCGGCTGCGGTCTCGGCGGTCGGCTTGAGATCGCCGGGGACGCTCGGGCCGATGCGGACCCCCGCGAGCCTGGGCCAGGCGACGCCCACGACGAACCCCACGAGCGCGATCACCCCGACCCGCGACCAGACGGGCTGCTCGTCGCCGGGACGGGGAATGTCGACCGTCAGCGGGCGCTGCCGCTTCGCCATGTCCGCCTTCGCCATGTCCACCACGTCGCCTAGCACAGCTGGGTCGCCAGAACGAAATAGTACGAAACAGTCCGCTCCGCCGAGCAGGGCCGCTCAGTCCGCGCCCGCGACGCCCGCCGCCTCGAGCAGCGGCCTTACCCGGGACTGCGCGATGGCGTAGACCGCGCCCACGCCGTCGCGACGGGCATAGAAGACGTTCGTGCCGCGGAAAGCGTCGCCCGCGCCGATCGCGATCGTGAACGACCCCTCGGACGAGCGCGGCGCGCCCGCGCCGCCTGCGCCCGCCGGCGCGGGCTGCGGCCGGGCCAGCTCGATGGCGACGCGGAGCCGCGGCGGGCTCAGGCCGTGGTGCCGCTCCGGCGAGCCCAGGGCCACGGCGCCCTCGGCGCGCAGATCGGCGAGCGCGTCCCGGACGCGCGCGGCCGTCGCGGCGGCGCTCGCCGGGTCGGCCGCCCCCGCGACGGTGAAGCCGTGCGGAGAGCCCTCGAGCACGACCGGCTTCCCCTCCCGCGGGCTCAGCGTCACCCGCGCGACGTCCTCGGGCGCGACGAGGAAGACGTCGCGGCGGAGCAGCAGGCGCGCGGCCGCGGCCTCGAGCGACGGCGGCGCGACGAACACGGCGGCGCCGCCGCCAGCGCGCGCGAACGAGCCCGCCCCGGCGTGCGCGCCGAGCTCCACCCGCGCGGTGCGCGACGTCGCGCCGGACGCGCCGTCGCCCTCCGCGGCGGTGAGCTCGGCCTCGACGACGAGCCGGGGCGCGGCGAGCCCGTAGCCCTGGGCGGCGTCCGCGGCGACCCAGCGCTCGGCCTTGAGGCCGGCGAGCTGCGCGGCGAGCTCGTCCGCGAGCTCGCCGTCGGCCGCTAGGCCCGCGCCGGTGGGCTCGACGAGCTGCCACGCGCCCTCGCCCGTCCGGCGGAGCCGCTGGACCAGGCCGGGGCGCTCGATCCGCAGCGCGCTGACCTGATCCGGCGCGAAATCGAACACGTCCATCGAGCGCAGCGACACCTCCGAGGGGAGGAGCGCGCCGGCGGCCGCGGCCGGGAGCTCGGCGATCGCGCCGTCCTCGAGCCGCCGGACGCGCACCACGCCGGCCTGCTCGGCGCCGATCTCGAGCGTCTCGATCCGCTCCCGCGGCTCGCCCTCGCCGGCCGCCGCGGGCGTCGACACGACCCGGAGGGTGGCCCGCGGCGGATCCAGGCCGAGCGCCTTCGGGTCGCTCGCCGCGGGGAGGAGGCGCGCCGCGCGCGCGTCGAGGATCGCCTGCACGAGGGCGCGGCCCGTCTCGGTCGGGACGGGGCGGTCCTCCGGGGCGCGCAGGTGCCACTCGCTGCCGGCGCGCGCGAGCTCCAGCGAGCGCGCGCCGGGCTCGCCGACCGAGAGCTTCACCTCGGCGACCTCGTCGAGCGGCGCGGCGACGAGGGCGAGGTCCACGAAGCGCGACGCCTCCTCGGTGAGCGGCTCGAGCACGCTCGCGGGCACGCAGGCGGCCGCGCGCGTGGGCTCGCGCCGCACCGCGACGACGTGGTCGGGCCTGTCGGGGCAGGCGCCGCCGACGTCGATCACGCCCGGCTTCGCCGAGGGATCGCTCGGCAGGAGCGTCAGCGTGACCCGGGGGCCGCCGGAGGCCGCGGCCCGCTCGGCCTCCTCGACGGAGAGGAACGCCTCGGCCTGCATGCGGCCGAGCGCCGAGAGCACGAGGTCGAGCGCCGGCGCGCTGACCCGGACGCCGCTGCCCTCGGGCGAGCCCTCGGCGAAGTGGAAGCCGGCGCCGCGGCCGCCGCCCCACGGGGCCCGCGAGAACCGCCGCGCGCCGCCCGCGCCCTCGAGCGTGAGCCCCGAGAGCTCCGACGGGAGGTAGGGGACGAAGCTCCGGGTGCGGAAGCGATCCGGCGGCACGTCGAGGGCGGCGGCGAGCTGCTTCGTGATGACGAAGACGCCGCGGCCGGCGACCTCGGCGTAGACCGCGCCGGGCGGCGTCGGGGCGCCGCCGCCGAGCAGCAGGCGCTCGCGGCGCGGGCCCATCGCGAGCGCGATCGTGAGCCGGGGCGCCGCGAGGCCGAGGGCGGCGCGATCGCTCGCCTCCGCGGAGACGCGGCGCTCCGCCGTCGCGAACTCGAGCGTGCCGAGGAGCTGATCGACCGTGGGCTCGTCGGCGGGGTAGCGCTGGCCGTCGATCTCGACGCTCCACGGGCGCTGGCCGGCGTCGTCGACGTCGCCGCGGGTGAGCCGCGCGGTCTGCTGCGCGGCGGGCGGCGCGCCGGGCGGCGCCACCGTCACGGTGAGCTCGGTGATCTCGTCGGGGCGCCACGCCTCGAACAGGTGCTTCCTGCGGCGCTCGGCCTCGTCGGTGGACACCGCCCCCCGGTCGAGCACGAAGAGCGCGACGGCCGCCGCGGCGGCGAGCGCGACGAGGATCAGCGTCGTCGCGTGCCGGCGGAGGCGCCGCATCACGGCGCCCCTTCGCGCTCGGTCCCGCCCGGCGCGCCGCGCCCGGCCGGGGACCCGGGGCCGCGCCTGTCGTCGGGGCCGCCGGGGCGGCGCTCGGAGCTGCGCCGCGAGAGGTGCACGGCGAGGCCCAGGAGGGCCGCGGCGAGCGGCATGTAGACGACGACGTAGCGGAAGACGCCGGCGAGCGCGTCCTCGCTGAGCCGGAGGCCCGCGGTGACCGCGGGCTTGTCGGGGATGTCGAGCATGGGCGGGCTCGCGGCGAGCCAGGAGAGCGCGCTCTCGACGAACACGGCCGTGCCGCGGAGCTCGGGGCTCTGCCAGTTCGCGGCGTAGAGCGCGCTGGGCGAGCTGACCACCACGACGCGCGGCCCGTGCGCGGCGCTCGAGCCCGCGGGCTTCGGCAGCTCCGCGGCGTAGGCGACCGTGAGCGGCCCCGGGTGATCGCCGTCGCGCGGCTTCGGCTCGGACGGGTCCCGGGCCCAGCCGAAGAAGTCGACCATGCCGAAGGCCTTGTCGCTCGTGACGAGCAGCGGCGCCGGGGCCACGGGCCCGCTCGCCGCGGGCGCGAGCGAGCTGGCCACCGTGAGCACCGGGCCGAGCCCCTGATCGGCCGCCTTGACGAGCCCCTCGGTGATCGGGTGCGGCCTCACGACGGGCGAGAAGGTCTCGCCGAAGCCCTGCGTCGAGCGGAGCTTCGGGTCGAGCTCGAACACGAAGTCGGACCGGAGCTCGACGCCCGCGACGGCGAGCAGGCCCGCGAGCCCGAGGTCGACGTACCGCTGATCGCCCTCGTCCGGCACCGGGCCGATCGCGAGCAGCGCGCTGCCGCCCTTCTCGATGAACGCGCGGTAGCGGGCGACGTCGCCGGGGGGCACCGGCTGGGTCGGCTCGGCGAGGACGAGCACGCGGCAGCGGCCGAGATCGGCCTCGGGCGCCGGCGCCTCCTGCGCGGCGCCGGGCTCCTCGTCGTCGCCGTGGTCGTGGCCGCCGCGGCCGCCGCCGAGCTCCACGACCTCGTAGTTGTTCTTGTTGAGCCGGTCCTTGAGCGCCGCGAGCCCGCCGGCGCCGCCGACCTCGATCGACTTCTCGCCGTGGCCGCTCGCGAAGCAGACCTTCGGACGCTCGCTGCGGAGGACGCTCCGGATCGCGCCGGTCAGCGCCTGCTCGAGCCGCGGGCGGGCCCGCAGGTCGTCCTCGTCCTCGACCTCGACGAGGTCGCTCGCGGTGAGGAAATGGGGCCGGTCCCCGCGCGCGACGATGATCGCCGCGTCGGTGACGATCCGCCCGTCCTCGGTCTTGCCCGCGACGACCCCGTAGCGCTGCTGCACGGCGAGGAACTCCGCCGGGCGCCGGTCGGGGTCGGTCACCGCGACCTCGAGCCGCGTCGTCTCGGCCCGGTACGCGTCGAGCAGGTGCCGCACCGAGAGGGTCAGGGGGTCGGCCTCGGAGAGCAGGACGTAGACGCGGATCGGCTCCTCGAGCGCGCGCAGCGTCGAGACGGTCGCGTCGCTCAGCGTGTACAGGCCGCCCTGCGTCCAGTCCCAGCGCTTGTAGTGGCGGGCGACGAGCAGGTTGACGAGCACCGCGAGCACCATCGCCGCGATGATCCCGACGCTCGTCGAGAGCTTCTCGCCGAGCGAGGTGCCGGGAGGGACCCGCGAAGGCGGAGTCCCGACCTGCGTCGACGAAGGGACCCGCGAAGGCGGGGTCCCGACCTGCGTCGACGGAGGGACCCGCGAAGGCGGGGTCCCGACCTGCGTCGACGGAGGGACCCGCGAAGGCGGAGGAACAGGATCGGGCCGCTCGTCGCCCATCAGCCCCACCTCCACGCGTCCACCGCGCGCACGGTCACGAACAGCGGCAGCGCGACCACCGTCGCGTCGAACACGAGCCGGCGCAGGTCGACGATCCCGCGGGAGAAATCGTTCATCTGCGTCCAGACCGAGACGTAGGAGCAGAGGTCGTGCGCCGGGCCGTCCGGGAAGATGAACTCCCCGATGCCGAGGATGAACAGGCCCATCACCGCCATCGTGCTGAGCACCGCGGCCATGAGCTGGCTCTTCGTGAGCGCGCTCGTCATCGTCCCGATCGCGAGGTAGCCGGCGCCGACCGCCACCACGGCGAGGTAGCTCGACCCCACGACCCGCCAGTCGAGCTCGCCCGTCCTGGCGATGAGCACCACGTAGAGCAGCGTCGGCGCCCACATCGCGACGTACGTCACGAGCGCCGCGCCGTACTTCGCCAGCACGACGCCCGCGGAGCCCACCGGCGCCGTGAGGAGCGCCTCGATCGTGCCGCTCCGGCGCTCCTCCGCGAAGAGGCGCATCGTGAGCAGCGGGCACACGAAGAGCAGCGGCAGGTAGATCAGGATCGTCTGGCCGAAGAAGACCTGCACGGGCCCCGTGTCGGCGGACAGCTCCGCCTCGCCCGCGAACTGGGTCGCGATCAGGAAGAAGTGCACGCCCTGCACGAGCAGGAACGTGGTGATCAGCACCCACGCGAGCGGCGTCACGAAGAGCGAGAAGAGCTCCCGCTTGAAGATCGGCCAGAAGCCCCTCACCGCCGCTCCTTCACCGCGCCGCGCCGCGCCGCGCTCGCCTTTTTCCGGGCCGCTCGTCCAGCGGGCGCGCCGGCGTCGCCCGCCGCGGCCGCGCCCGGCTCGCCGGCGCCGCCCTGCGCGTCGTCGGCGGCGGTCAGCTCGGAGAAGACCTGCTCCAGGGATGGGGCCTGGGGCACGAGCTCGCGCACGCCGAGGCCCGCGCCGACGAGCGCGCTCACGAGGCGCTCGGTCGCCTCGCCCGGGTCGGCGCCGGCGTCGAACTCGACCGTGAGCCGCGCCGCGTCGCCGGCCGCCTCCGCCTCGGCCGAGCGCACCCCCGCCGCGCCGCGCGCCGCCGCGAGCGCCGCGTCCGCCGCGCCGCGCACCGCGACGCGCACGCCGGACGCGCGGCGCATCGCGCGGATCTCCTCGATCGAGCCCTCCGCGACGAGCCTGCCGCGGGCGATCACGATCGCGCGCGTGCACGTCGCCTCGACCTCGGAGAGGATGTGCGTCGAGAGGAGCACCGTGCGGTCGCGGCCGAGCCTCCGGACGAGCGCGCGCACCTCGCGGATCTGGTTCGGATCGAGGCCCGCCGTCGGCTCGTCCAGGATGAGCAGCGGCGGATCGCCGACGAGCGCGTCCGCGAGGCCGACGCGCTGGCGGTAGCCCTTCGAGAGGTGGCCGATCATGACGCTCGCGACGTCCTCGACGCGCGCGTCGCGGAGGGCGCGCGCGACCGCCTCGCGGCGCGCGCGCCGCGGCACGAGCTTCAGCTCGGCGCGGAACGCGAGGTACTCCGAGACGCGCATCTCCGGGTAGAGCGGCGACGTCTCGGGCATGTACCCGAGCGACGCCCGCGCGCGCATCGGCTCCTCGGCGATGTCGTGGCCGGCGACCCGCACCCGGCCGGAGGTCGCGCCGAGGAACCCCGCGAGGATGCGGAGGGTCGTGCTCTTGCCCGCCCCGTTCGGCCCGAGGAACCCGACGATCTCGCCCTGGCTCACCCGGAAAGAGAGGTCGCTCACCGCCAGGTGGGCGCCGTAGGACTTGGAGAGGTGCTCGACCTCGATCATCGGGACATCGGGGCGCAGGGGGTCAGGGCGGCCGGCGCGGCGCGCGCGGGCGGGCCGGACGATCGCGCGGAACGCTTAGCGCACCGGGCGGGGCAGGGGAAGCGCGCGCCGGCTCCGGCGCGCCGCCGGCGGCGCGAGACGCCGGCGAGTAGCCAGAGCCGCGCGTCTCTGGTAACCCTCCGCCGTCGCGCCCGGCGGCCCGGGCGCTCACGCCATGGGCCCCTCTGCAAGGCGACGCACCCGGTGCGCCGAGCGCCGCGGCCCCCTCACACCCACCGCTTCACGATGGATCAGACGCTCCTCCGGTCGTACTTCTCGACCATCTACGAGTTCCCCACGGCGGCGGGGACGCTGCGCGTCTCGCTCGACGGCGAGATCGTCCAGGATCAGGCCGGGCTCCCCGAGCTCCTGACCCGCAAGTTCGCCGTGCTCACCGCCTACAACCCGCGCTCGATGCTCATCCCCCGCCGGGTCAACGATCAGCGCCACCACGTCCTCCGCGATCTCTTGATCCTCGGGTGCTACCGGGTCGAGCCGTGCGTCGGATCCGAGGCGGAGCCGGAGGGCATCTGGCGCGAGCCGGCCTGGCTCGTCCACGGCATGGACCGCGACGAGGCGATCGCCTTCGGCCGCGTCTTCCGGCAGAACACGATCGTGTTCGCGCAAGGCGGCCGGCCGGAGCTCATCATCACGGATCCCACAGCCGACGACATCGGCCGAACTTTCCAGGGCAACTGGCGGGTTCGAGCATGACCTGCGCGGCCCCCGGGGCCGCGGGACGCCGATTCCATGTTGAAACATACCCGCAAAATGTGGGTTCATGCCGTGGCGTTTAGGGATGGGCGGACCGGCCTCGCTCACCACATGAGGAGACACAGCAGAATGCGCACCCAGGTCACCCTCGCGGCGCTCGTCGCCGCGCTCGGGCTCGTCGCCGGCGCTGGCGGCTGCGGCCAGAACAAGGTCTCGGAGTGCAACGCGCTCATCGAGGTCATCAACAAGGGCGTCCAGAGCATCGAGAAGGGCACCAAGACCGGCGCCGATCAGGGCGGGTCGAGCGAGCTGAAGGCGATGGCCGATGCGATGGACAAGGTGGCGGCCGACGCGGCGCAGGTGAAGCTGACCACCCCGGAGCTGCAGAAGTTCTCGGGCGAGTACCAGGCCATGGCGAAGGACGTCGCCAAGGCGGCGCGCGATCTCGCGACCGCGGCGGACGCGAACGACGCCGAGAAGAGCAACACCGCCCAGGCTGCGATCGAGAAGGCGATCAAGCAGGAAGACCCGCTGGTCGACAACATCAACAAGTTCTGTCAGGCGCCCTGACGGGCGCTCTGCCCGGAAGGGCGCTCTGCCCGGAAGGGCGCGCGCCGGCCGCGCGCGCCCTCGTCGGCGCGATGCGGCGGGCGAGGCCCGCCGAGCGGCGGGCGAGGCCCGCGATCAGGGGACGAAGCGGTAGCCGACGCCGCGCACGGTCAGGATGTGGCGCGGCGCGGTCGCGTTCTCCTCCAGCTTGTTGCGGAGCTGGAGGATGAAGTTGTCGATGGTGCGCGGGGTGCCGTGGTGCGTCGGGCCCCACACCTTGGCCTGGATCTGCTCCCTGGACAGCACGCGGCCGCCGGCCTCGGCGAGGCAGAGCAGCACGTCGAACTCGGTCGCCGTGAGCTCGATCAGCGCCTCGCCGCGGCGGACCTCCCGCGTCGCCGCGTTGATCACGATGTCGCCGGCGCGCAGCTGCGCCCCGTCCGCGCGCGCGATCGCGTCGCGCCGGAGCACCGCCTTCACGCGGGCGAGCAGCTCGGCCAGGCTGAACGGCTTCGTGATGTAGTCCTCGGCGCCGAGCTCGAGGCCCATCACCTTGTCCATCTCGGCGCCGCGCGCGGACAGCATGATCACGGGCAGGGTGCGCCGCTCGTTCCGGAGGATGCGCAGGAGCTCGAAGCCGTTCAGGCGCGGGAGCATCACGTCGATGATGATGAGGTCGATCCCGCCCGCGCGGGCGAGCGCGAGCCCGCGCTCGCCGTCCTCGGCCACCTCGACGCGGTAGCCCTCGGCGGTCAGGTTCATCTCGAGACCCATAGCGATGCTGGGATCGTCCTCGACGAGCAGGACGGTCCGGGCCGGTGCTTGAGGGTTCCGGGTCATGCTGAGCACGTCCTCTAGCATGTTCATGTCCGGACCGGAGGCGGCCGCGCTTACGGCGACGCGTCCGCCCTGACGCCGTGATCCGCCGTCTCGGGGGGCGCCTTGGCGCCCGCCGACCGCCGCGCCGCGGCGTTCGCCCTCGTCGAGCCCCGGAGCGGGAGCACGAGCGTGAAGGTGCTGCCCTTCCCAGGCTCGCTGTCGACGAGGATCCGGCCTCCGTGCGCCCGGATGACGTGCTTGACGATCGACAGCCCGAGCCCGGAGCCTTCCTGCTGCCGGGCCAGGAGGTCGTCGACCCGGTAGAACTTCTCGAAGATCCGCTTGTGCTCCTTGCGGGCGATGCCCTTGCCGTTGTCGCGGACGGTGATCAGCGCGGACCGGTGGCTGCCATGGGCGGAGACGCTGATCTTCCTCGGCTGACCGCCGTACTTGTAGGCGTTCGAGAGCAGGTTCACGATGGCGTCGACGAGCGCGCTGCGATCGCAGAGCACGGGCGGGAGGTTCGCGTCGACGGAGACGTCGAGCTCGACGCTGCGCTTCTCGCGGGTCGGCTCGAAGGCGTGGATCGCCTCGTGGATGACCACCCCGAGGTCCTGCTCCGAGAGCTCGTAGACGCGCCGGCCGCTCTCCATCCGCCCCCAGTCGAGCAGCCGGTCGATGAGCTGCTGGAGCCGGGCGCTCTCCTTGGTGAGGGCGTCGATGCAGCGATCCTCGCTGTGCGTGTCGCCGCGCCGGAGCTTGAGCGTCTCGGTGAACATCCGGATCGACGTGAGCGGCGTGCGCAGCTCGTGCGAGACCTTGGACACGAAATCGGCCTGGAGCTCGGACAGGTTGCGCTCGCGCCGGAGGAAGACCCACACGAGGATGACCCCGGTCGCGAGCGTCCCGCAGAACGTGAGGACCAGGATCCCCATGATGAGGTTGTACTGGGCCTCGCCGAGCACGAGGAGGAGGAAGCCGACGCCCGACAGGAGCACGCCGGGGACGATGACCAGGTAGACGAGGAGCTGGATGATCCGCCGGTAGCCGAGCGTGGTGAGGTCGCGCCGCGGGGTCCGCATGCCGGGAGCTTAGTGGGGCGGCGCGGCGGCCGCGAGCGGCCTACGCTTGGATGCGCTCGAGCACGAGCGCGGGCGCCTCGGCGGGCGCCGGGCCGAGCTGGAACGCGGCGCGGACGCGATCGGCCGCGGCGCGGGCGTCGTCGGCCCGGCGGGCGTGGATGCGGGCGAGGGGCGCCCCGCGGTCCACGCGATCGCCGCGCACGGCGGCGAGCTCGATGCCCACGGCGGGGTCCACGCGCTGGTCGGCGCGCGTCCGCCCGGCGCCGAGCGCGACCGCGGAGAGCCCGATCTCCAGCGGATCGACGGCGACGACGTACCCCTCGCCCTCGGCCGCGACGTCGACGACGACCGGGGCGCCGGGCAGCCGGCCGGGGTCGTTCACCACGGCCGGATCGCCCTTCTGCGCCGCGATCATCCGCGCGAGGACCTCGGCCGCGGCGCCGCTCGAGATGGCGGCCTCGAGCTTCGGCCGCGCCTCGGCCGCGCTCGCCGCGGCGCCGCCGGCGATCAGCATCTCCTCCCCGAGGGCGAGCGTGCACGCGACGAGGTCGCCCGGCCCGCGGCCGTGCAGCACCTCGATCGCCTCGCGGGTCTCGATGGCGTTGCCGACGGCGCGCCCGAGCGGGGCGCTCATGTCGGTGAGCAGCGCGGAGACGCGCTTCCCGGCCGCGGTCCCGACGCGCACGAGCGCGGTCCCGAGCGCGCGGGCGTCGCCCAGGGTCTTCATGAACGCGCCCCGCCCGACCTTGACGTCGAGCACGAGCGCGTCGATGCCCTCCGCGAGCTTCTTCGAGAGGATGCTCGCGACGATGAGCGGGATCGACTCGACCGTGGCGGTCACGTCGCGCAGCGCGTACATGCGCTTGTCCGCCGGCGCGATCCGCGCGGTCTGCCCGATCATGCAGGTCCCGACCTCGCGGACGACGCGCGCGAAGGTCGCGGCGTCGAGCCCCACGTCGAACCCCGGGATGGCCTCGAGCTTGTCGAGCGTGCCGCCCGTGTGGCCGAGGCCGCGGCCGGACACCATCGGCACGGGGACGCCGCAGGCGGCGACGAGGGGGGCGAGGCAGATCGAGACCTTGTCGCCGACGCCGCCGGTGGAGTGCTTGTCGACCTTCCGTCCGGGCACGTCGGACAGGTCGAGGACGTCGCCCGAGTGGAGCATCGCGCGGGTGAGCGCGACGGTCTCCGCGTCATCCATGCCGCGGAAGAAGACGGCCATGAGCAGCGCGCTCATCTGGTAGTCGGCGAGCTCGCCGTCGCCGTGGGCGCGGACGAGCCGCGCGATCTCGTCCTCGGACAGCCGCCCGCCGTCGCGCTTCCTCGCGACGAGCTCGACAAGGGTGTGCATCGCCCTGGAGCTTAGCCGCGTTCGACCCTATTTGTCCCCGGCGCGCGCATCCCTATGGTCGCCGGGAGCGCGCGGGCCGCCGCCGCGGGAGAGCGGACGCGGCGCCGGTCGCACCGGAGAAGGGAGCCGTACGGGGCCTCATGGACAGCCTCCTCTACGCAAGGGCCCAGATGGGCCTCTCGCTGGCATTTCACATGATCTTCGCGGCCGCGGGGGTGGCGCTGCCCCTGATCATGGTCATCGCGGACGCGCTCTGGCACCGGACGGGCGATCCCGACTACCTCGAGTTCTCGAAGCGCATGGCGAAGGGGACGGCGATCCTGTTCGCGGTGGGCGCGGTCTCGGGGACGGTGCTCTCGTTCGAGCTCGGGCTCCTGTGGCCGAGCTTCATGGGGACGTTCGGCGAGGTGATCGGGCTCCCGTTCTCGCTGGAGGGGTTCGCCTTCTTCACGGAGGCGATCTTCCTCGGCATCTACCTGTACGGCCGGGGCAAGCTCCCGCCGAAGCTGCACCTGCTGGCGGGCGCGCTGGTGGCGCTGAGCGGCGCGCTCTCGGCGTTCTTCGTGATCCTGGTGAACGCGTGCATGAACGACCCTGCCGGGTTCACGATGGTGGGGGGCCGCCCGGCCGACATCGACCCGGTGGCGGCGATGTTCAGCCCGCCGTGGAAGCACGAGACGCTGCACGGCATCCTCGCGTGCTATCAGGCGACGGCGTTCGTGATGACCGGGATCCACGCGCTCGTTCTCCTGCGGCACCCGAAGAGCCCGCTGTTCCGCAAGGCGTTCGCGGTGACGCTCGCGATCGCCGGGGTGACGGCGCTGGCGCAGCCGTTCGTCGGCCATTTCGCGGCGGTCGAGGTCGGCGAGGGGCAGCCCGCCAAGCTCGCGGCGATGGAGGCGCACTTCGAGACCTCGGCCCGCGCGCCGCTGCTCGTCGGCGGCCTTCCCGACGTGGAGCGGGGCGAGGTCGACTACGCGCTCGAGATCCCGGGGGGCCTGTCGATGCTCCTGCACGCCGATCCCGACGCGGTGGTGCCGGGGCTCGACGCGGTCCCGCGCGACGAGTGGCCGCCGGTGACGGCGACGCACCTGTCGTTCCAGGTGATGGTGGGCGCGGGCTCCGCGATGGCGCTGCTCGCGCTGGTCGCGGCGGCGCTCGCGTGGCGCCGCCGGGGGATCCCGGATCAGCGCCCGTTCCTCTGGGCGGCGGTGCTTGCGAGCCCGCTCGGCATCGTGGCGATGGAGGCCGGCTGGCTGGTGACGGAGTTCGGCCGCCAGCCGTGGATCGTGCGGGGCGCGATGCGCACGCGCGACGCGGTGACGCCGTTCCCGCACCTCGAGGCGCCCTTCTGGACGTTCACGGCGCTCTACGTCTTCCTCGGCGTCGTGGTGACCTACCTGCTCGTCCGCCAGCTCCGCGCGGCGCCGCTGGCCGTGACGGGCGACGGCGAGCCGCGCGGGGGCGGGGAGGCGGGCGGCGGCGAGCCGCGCGGGGGCGGGGAGGCGGGCGGCGGCGAGCCGCGCGCGGTGGCGGCGGCGGGCGGCGGCCGGCTGCGCGCGCTCGGGGGAGGCGCAGCCGATGGTCGTTGAGTGGTTCCTCGGCGGGGTGATGGTGGCGGCGCTCGTGCTGTACGCGCTGCTCGGCGGGGCGGATTTCGGCGGCGGCGTCTGGGATCTGCTCGCCTCCGGCCCGCGCAAGCAGGAGCAGCGCGCGCTCATCGAGCGGGTCATGGGCCCGATCTGGGAGGCCAACCACGTATGGCTCATCCTTGTCGTGGTGCTGCTCTTCACCGCGTTTCCTCCGGCGTTCGCGGCCATTTCGGTCGCGCTGCACGTCCCCCTCACGCTGTTCCTCGTCGGCGTCGTGTTCCGCGGCTCGGCGTTCAGCTTCCGCAGCTACGACTCGCGGCGCGATCACCGGCAGAAGCGCTGGGGGCTGCTCTTCTCGCTGGCGAGCGTGATCGCGCCGGTGCTGCTCGGCATGATCGTCGGCGCGGTGGCGTCGGGGCGGATCCGGGTGGCGTCGGGGGTGGTGACGAGCGGCTTCTTCGCGCCGTGGCTCTCGCTGTTTCCGTTCATGGTCGGGCTGTTCGCGCTCTCGCTCTTCGGGTTCCTCGCGGCGGTCTACCTGACCAACGAGGCGACGGAGCCGGCGCTCGTCGACGATTTCCGTCTCCGCGCGCTCGTCTCGGGTTGCGTGGTCGCGGCGCTCGCGCTCGCGTCCTTTGGGGCCTCGTTCGAGGGCGCCCCGCTCATCCGAGAGGGGCTGACGGACCATCCGATCACGTGGCCGCTCCACGTCGCGACGGGCATTGCGGCCACGGCGGCGTTCTTCGGGCTGTGGACGCGTCGCTTCCGTCTGGCGCGCTTCGCGGCGGCGGCGCAGGTCACGCTCATCCTGCTGGGCTGGGCTGCCTCGCAGTACCCTTACTTGGTGGTGCCGGACGTGACGCTCGCGGGGGCGGCGGCGAACCCGAGGACGTTACGATTGCTTGTCTGGGTCCTCGGCGTCGGATTCGTGCTGCTGTTCCCCTCGCTGTACGTGCTCTTCCGCGTCTTTGGCAGCGGCCGGGCGGGGGCCGCGTCGGACAGCGATGACGATCATTGAGCGGCAGCAGGGGCGAGGTACGCGGAAGTCGCGGGAGTCGAATTGGCCGGACCACCTCGTCCTACCCACGGAGAGGCGAGAGAGGCGAGAGGCGGGAGGTCGGTGAGCGGAACAGGGCCTCTCTGTCCGTCCTGGCGCTAGAAGGCGATGGTGCGAGGTCAGGCGCGCATTGCATTCCTGAAAGCTAGAGCCCTCTCTCATGAGGCCGCTGAAAAATCGCCAGCGCTTTCGCGGGCCTCCCCAGGGCGGGCGAACCGTGTTAGGCTCGCAGTCGCGAAGTTTTTCAGGATGCTTGTGGGGGAAGGAGCCCTGTGGAGATGGCGAACATAGCTAGATACCGTCGACACGCGATTGTGGGTTTTTTTGCAGCGACAGCCGGTGTGACGGGCTCGTTCGCCGGGTGCTCTGACTCGTACCGCGGAGAGCTCACCGGCAGCGGCTCTGGTCCCGGCGGGGCGGGCACCGGCGGCGTTGGCGGCCAGGGCGGTGAAGGGGGGAGCACGGGGACCTTCGGTCAGGGGGGGCAGTGCGAGTACACGTGTTCCAATGATCTGAAGAAGGTCATCAGCTGCAACGGCGTGACGATCGAGGAGTGCGGGCCCGAGTTCGGGTGCGTCAACGCGAAGTGCGAGCCGAACCCGTGCGAGGCGGCGGAGAAGTCGAAGAGCTCGTACGGGTGCGATTACTGGGCGCTGAAGACGGCGCTGATGCCGACCACCAAGGGCGCGTGCTTCGCTGCTATGGTCGCGAACACGTGGGACTTGCCTGTCAAGATCAACGTGGAGCGCGGCGGGGAGGAGCTCCCGGTCGAGAACTTCGCCTACATTCCGACGTGGAACCCGACCACGAGCAGAGTGGATTACGCGGAGTATGATGCAAACGCCGGGCTCCCTGTTGGACAGGTCGCGATCCTGTTCCTCTCAAGGAAATCTGCTGGGGCGAGCGTCGAGGACTGCCCTGCCGTCGGCGCGCTCGATCTGGAGACCGGCGTCTCGGGCACCGGTCGCGGAACCGCTTTCCACATCACGACCGATTATCCTGTCGTGGCCTACCAGATGCTTCCCTATGGTGGTGGGAAGGCCGCGTTCACGTCAGCTACCTTGCTCTTGCCGACCAGCGCATGGGACACAAACTACATAGCCATCAACGGCTACTCGGAATCGGAATCGGCGTCGCCAGACGATTACCCTGGGTCGTATCCGTCGCTGGCCGTCGTTGCCCATCAAAACGAGACCGAAGTCACGATCCGGCCGGGGGTCGACATCGTCGGCGGGACAGGTGTGGAGCCTGCGACGAGCGGCATGGCTAAGACGTACACGCTGAATGCGGGCGAGTTCCTGCAGATCACGCAGCCGGCGGAGCTGACTGGAAGCCCGATACAGTCGACCAAACCCGTCGGTGTTTTTGGCGCCCATGCCTGCATGCTCGTGCCGAGCGGTGTTGGTGACTGCGACTCGGGTCAGCAGCAGATAGCGCCTGTGCGGGCTACCGGCAGCGAGTACGCGGCGGTCCGCTACCGTGACCGAGTCGAGGGAAGCAACGAATCACCGCCCTGGCGCATCGTGGGCATGGTCGACGGCACGTCGCTCACCTGGGAGCCGTCCAAGCCCGATGGCGCCCCGGAGAGCATCGAGCAGGGCAAGGTGTACGAGTTCGAGGCCGAGGGGCCTTTCGTCGTCAAGAGTCAAGATGGCAGCCATCCGTTCTATGTCGGCCAGTACATGACGGGTGGCAACCAGTACAGCACCATCGGAGATCCGGACTGGGTCAATGTGATCCCTCCGTCTCAGTATCTCGATTATTACGTGTTCTTCACGGATCCGACATACCCCGAGACGAGCCTTGTGGTCGTTCGCACCCGCTCGAAGCTGAACAACGAGTTTGCTGACGTGGAGCTGGATTGTGCAGGCAAGCTCGGCGGGTGGAAGCCCATCGGTGATGGTAATTACGAGTACACGATCGTCGACCTTACCACTGGGAATTTCGAGTCGGTGGGCGATTGCGCGAACGGACGACATGAGATGAGGAGCGATCTCCCGTTCGGTGTCACGGTCTGGGGTTGGGGAGCGATCCAGCAGAACTACCGTGTATCCTACGCGTATCCTGCCGGTGCTGGATTCCTGCCGATCAATGATGTCGAGATACCTCCCACGGCCAACTAGCCGGCGCAGCCGTGGATCCCGCCCGCCAATGTGCTGCACCCTGACCGGACGAGGGCCGTGAGTCACGGCTCCACGTAGAAGCTCGGCGTGGCAGCTCTGCCGGTCGGCGGCGGATCGAGCTTCGGTGGGGTGACGGCTCGCCTGTACCGCGACTCCAGCATCCGCCGCCAATGCTGCGCGGCCGCGGTCGGCCCGCGGGAGCGCTTCCAGGGCGGGGCGCACGTGCCGTACGGCAGGGTGGCTCTCCTCCGCCATGCGTTGAAAGGCCGGGTAACTGCGGACGGCCTCAACTCTACAGGCGCCCGGTAAGCGATAATCCTACACCTATGCGGTGCTGCTTTGTTGGAGCCGCGCGCTGGTAGCGCGAGTGGGCTTATGATTCGGGAGGGATGATGGCGACGGGTTACACGCAACTACGCGCTTTGCTTTGCCTTGCAAGCGTCGGGCTCATCGCTGGCGGGTGCGCCCTTGCGCTCGGTCTCGACGAGTTCACGGATGAAAAGGCGACCGCCGGCGGAGGCACGAGCGCCGGCGGGAGTGGCGGCGGAGACGCTGCGAACGCCGGCGGAGGCACCGCGAGCGCCGGCGGGATAGAGGCTCCAGAATGTCCCAGCGGACAAACGAGCTGCTCCGGGGCATGCACGAACACAAGTTACGACCCACAAAATTGCGGCTCCTGTGGGCGTGACTGCTTAGGCCAGCCGTGCGTGAAGTCGCTCTGCCAGCCCATCGCTCTGGCGACGGGCCAAGCAAGTCCTGTCGGCATGGCGGTCGATTCCAACAGCATTTACTGGGCGAACCAAGGTGAGTTTAACACGAGCACCGGGGCGCTGATGAAGGTGCCAATTCGTGGAGGCGCTCCCAGCGTTCTCGTCGAAGGGCAACGCTATCCGTTGAATGTCGCTGTGGACTCCGGGAATGTCTACTGGACGAGCTCCGACCAGGGAAAGGTGATGAAGGTGCGGTTCGGTGGCGGCGCCGTGACCACTCTCGTTGATACGGGCATCCCAACTGGTATCGCTGTCGTCGGCAGTCATGTTTACTGGACGAATCCATACCCTCAAGGTTCGGTGATGAAGGTGCCGATTGATGGCGGAGACCCGGTCGCGCTCGCGGAGGAGCAGTCTCGTCCATACGGTATCGCTGTCGACGATCTCCATGTTTACTGGACGAATAGTGACGGCGGTACGGTGATGAAGGTGCCAGTTGGAGGTGGTATGTCAACTGTTGTTGCCGAAGGTCAAGGATCGCCGTCGGCGATCGCTGTTGATGGTGTGAATGTTTACTGGACGAACGTCGTCGGCGGTAAGGGGGCGCTGATGAGGGCGCCGATAGATGGTGGCGCTCCGGTCTCCATCGTGAGCGGGGAAGATGTTGAAAATGTGCGCAATGTCGCTGTCGATGGCTCTTATGTGTACTGGACGAGCCGTGATGGCGGTAAGGTGATGAAGGTTGAGGTTGACGGTGGCGTCCCGACCCTCCTCGCGAGAGAGCAGCAGTATCCAGCGACGATCGCGGTCGACGATACCTACGTCTACTGGGTGGATCGGGACGCCGGTACGGTGATGAAGGTGCCGAAGTGATCGCTGCCTCAGTGCGGCGACCTTGTCGACGTCAACGCGCACGCTTCGCCGAAAGCGAAGCGCTGTCGGTGCCTCGTCGCGCTCGTCGAGACGTTTCCTCGGCCGACCGCCGGCTTCCTCCATGCAGGCCAGGAGCGCCTCGATGCGCTCCGCCAGCGTCGGAGCCCCAGCCCGTCCCACCCGCCCGCGCGCGCCCCGGACACAGCCGCCCCGGCCCCCCGGGCTCCTCGCACCTCCTGGTTCGACCCAGGAGACATCCTCCCCCGGGCCGAGTAATCTCCCGCCCGGACGCCGGCCCGCATGCGGCGGAACGCCCGCGTCAACCTCGTTTTTCGAGCGTTGCTTGGAGGACAGCTCACCGTGATGGATCGAAGAACCCTGCCGGGCGGTAAGCCGCGACGCCCGTCGCGCCTTCGCTGCGCGCTGACCGCAGCAGCCCTGGCCGCACCGGCCCTCGTCGCGCTTGCGCCCTCCGCAGCGCGCGCGCAGGACCGGACCTTCTACCTCGATCGCCTCAGGATGGCCGGCGCCCCCGACGACGGGATCGGGGTCTGGCGCCCCCACATGGGGGAAAAGACGCGCCTCTTCGGGCAGCTCGGGCTCGGCGTCTCGGTCCACCCGCTCCGCAACGACAACTACGTTGACGATCTCGCCGTCGAGGAGCAGCTCGAAGGCGACGGGCCCGTCACCTCGCAGCTCATCACCTACCTGAGCGCCGGCGTCGAGATCCTCGGCCGCGGCGCCCTCCAGGCCTCGTTCCCGATCGTCGTGTTCCAGGACGGCAACCAGACCTGCCACCCCGACCGGACCCTCGGCCTGGACCAGTGCGTCAACCTGAAGACCGCCACCCCGATGGACCTCCGGCTCGACGCGCGCCTCGTCGCGCTCGAGCTCGACGAGCGCCGCTTCCGCCTGGGGCTCACGGCCGCGGTCTTCGTGCCCGTCGGCAACGTCTACTCCTTCGGCGGCGACCGGACCGTGAGCAGCGCGTTCGGCCTCGGCGCCGAGTACGACTTCAAGGACTTCTTCGTCACCCTCAACACCGGCGTCGCGATCCGGCCGCCCGTGCGGCTCCACGAGCTCCGCGTCGGCAGCGAGCTCACGTACGGCGTCGGCGGCTACGTCCCGCTGCGCGACGACACGATCCGCGTGGGGGCCGAGGTCTTCGGCTCGTTCGGCCTCCGCGAGGAGACGCTCGGCGAGCTCGACGCCTCCCCCATCGAGTGGCAGCTGAACGGCCGGATGGCCCTCACCAAGGACAAGGCGCTCTACGCCGGCGCCGGCGTGGGCACCCGGATGAGCGGCGGCTACGCCCCGGATTTCCGCGGGGTCGCCGTCGTCGGCTACTCGTTCAGCATCGCCGACTCGGGCACCCGGTCGCCCGGCTTCAACTACGTCATCGAGCAGGAGAAGGACACCGACGGCGACGGCTACCCCGACGTCATCGACCTCTGCCCGGAGGACCCCGAGGACGGCAAGCAGCCGAAGCCGGCCGACGGCTGCCCGGACATGCCCGATCGCGACGGCGACGGCATCCCGGACGTGGTCGACAAGTGCCCCGACGATCCCGAGGACAAGGACGGCATCGACGACCGCGACGGCTGCCCCGAGGAGGACGCGGACCAGGACGGCATCCCCGACGCCGTGGACAAGTGCCCGAAGGAGCCGGGGCAGGTCGTCGTCGACGAGCCCGAGAAGAACGGCTGCCCGTACTACATCCGCAGGATCACCGGCTCCGCCGAGATCGAGATCATGAAGCAGGTCGAGTTCGAGTTCGACAGCTCCAGGATCCTCCCGCAGAGCTATCCGATCCTCGACGAGGTCGTGCGGCTGCTCAAGGCGAACCCGGAGATCAAGCTGCTCAGCATCGAAGGGCACACCGACAACCAGGGCACCATCGACTACAACGACCGGCTCGCGCACAACCGGGCCATCGCGGTCAGGGTCTACCTGATCAACAAGGGCATCCAGTCGGAGCGGCTCACCTCCGTGGGCTACGGCTCCCGCCGGCCGCTCGTGGCCAACGACACGCCGGAAGGCCGGCAGCGCAACCGGCGCGTCGAGTTCCACATCAAGTCGCAGTCGATCGAGGGCCGGTAAGCTCCCACCCGGAGCGGCCGGCCGGATCGACGCCGAGATCCGCCGACGCCGGCGCGCGCGTGCCTCGCCGCGTGCGCGCCGGCGCCCTCGCCGCGATCCGACGGGCCTCGCCGGCCGCGCGAGCGTGACGGCTGCGCTCGCGGGGCGGCTGCGCGAGCGTGACGGCTGCGCTCGCGGGATGGCCGCGCTCGCGGGATGGCCGCGCTCGCGGGATGGCCGCGCTCGCGGGATGGCCGCGCTCGCGGGATGGCCGCGCTCGCGGAACGGCTGCGCTCGCGGAACGGCTGCGCTCGCGGAACGGCTGCGCTCGCGGGACGGCCGCGCTCGCGGGGCGGCTGCGCGAGCGTGACGGCCGCGCTCGCGGGGCGTCCGCGCTCGCGCGCCGGCCGCGCTCGCGCGGCCGGCGATGTCCGCCGCGCCGTTCAGTCGTCGTGATGCCCGAGCGCCGGGCGGCGATGATCGCACTTGCCGGGGATCGGGAAGCCGCAGACCTGCTCTTCGAGCAGGCAATCCTGCTCCGCCGGGCACTGCTCCGGATCGAGGACCGCCGGATCGCACGGGCGAGAGCAGAAATCGGGCCTCGGCAGCGGAGCGTCGTAGCGGCCGTCGCCGTCGACATCGATGTAGATCGGGTTGGTCACCGCATAAGGCGGGACCGGCGACCAGTCGGGCACCGTCGGCGTGGGCGCGAACAGGGCGCTGATCGCGGGGATCCGGCCGAACCCGTCGCTCGCCAGCCGCGAGAGCTGGATCTCCCCGAAGGGGACGTCGAGGGAGACAGGGCTCATGAGGTTCCTGTCCTCGAGGCCCATGGCGATGATCACCACCCAGGAGTCGCGCTCCGGCACCGTGAAGGTGACCTTGCCGCGCACGTCCACGAGCGCGCTCGGCGGCATCTCCGGCTCCAGCAGGCGGATCATCCTGCCGTTCAGGTAGATCTCCACCCGATCGACGCCGAACCAGCTCGCCGTCTGGACATCGAAGAGGAGCTCGAGCGGCTCCCCGGCGCGCGCCCCCGCCACCTCGCCGTAGGTCCTGCCGCCGATCGTCGCCCGGATGAAGGGGCCGTACGTCGTGAAGGCGTGCGCGCCCCGCAGGCTCTCGACCGCGGCCGGCGTCTCGAGCGCCGCCGGGGAGTCGGTCGCGCTGCGGAAATAGGTCCGTGGGAAGCCCGGCTCCTTCGAGCCGTCGTGGCTGTCGCTGCTGGCGATCTGCGCCGGCAAGAACCCCCGCTCGAGGTAGCGGAAGTAGTCGTCCACCTGGCCCGCCCGGAACGTGCAGGGCTCGTCGCGCGCCTCCGCGGCGACCGGCGCGTCGCCGAGCGCAGCGGGCCCGCACAGCTCCTGGCTGTCGGCGCTCGCGCCGGGGAAGCCCCAGTTCTTCTCCTGCTCGTCCGGCGTTCGCGCGAGGATCCGCTTCGTGAGCGCCCACGCGAGCTCGGTGCGCGCGCGGCGCTTGCAGTCGGCGACGGCCACCGCGACCGCGGCGCCCGAGGGCGAGCCGGCGCCGCCCGCCGCCGGCGCCGACCCGCCGGGGGCCGCGCAGGGCGCGCGCAGCCAGCCCGCCACCTCGGGGCACGCCGCCTCGATCTCGTCGGCACCCTGGGCGGCGTTCAGCCGCGCGAGGCAGCGATTCCAGTCGACGACCTCGGCCACGCTCGGCGTGCGCACCAGATCGAACCGCTTGCCGTTGATGAGCTCCATCGCGTCGAACGCGCAGCTCGCCGTCCGGAACACCGGGTTGTTCTCCTCGAGGAACGTCGGCGTCCGGTCCATCGTGTAGGTGTCGACGCCGAGCTGCTCGATGTAGCCGAAGAAGCCGTCGCGCGGGTGGGCGACGATCGTGAGCGGCTCCACGGTGCCGTCGCCCGAGGCGCGGATGGCGTCGAGGATCGTCCCGCCGGGCTCGCACGTCCAGTCGTGCGCGCCGTGGGTCGGGACGTCGAGCTCGTCGTACTCGAGCGGGAAGCCGATGAAATGCCCCTGCTCCAGCGTCGTGATCTCCGCCCCGATCGCGGTGGCGAGGTGGGGCGCGAGCCCGAGCGCGCGCGCGGTCGGCTGGTAGTCCGTCTCGACGTCGTGGTCGGTCGACACCGCGAGCTCCACGCCCTCGGCCGCCACCGTGGCGACCCGCCGCGGCAGCTGCATGCCGCTGTCGAAGCTCGGCCTGGAGTGGAGGTGCATGTCGGCCGACATCCACCCGCTCGTGTCGACCTCGCGCACGAGCGTGGCGTCGAGCTGGAGCGCGCGCCCCGGCGCGAGCGTCACGTCGCGCTCCACGTAGATCCCGTACTCGATGCCTCGAGACACCGTGATCTGGTATCGCCCCGGCTCGATCTCGACCTCTCCTTCGCCCGTGGCCGTGACCTCGATGGCGCGGTTGCCGTTCCCGAGCCGGCCGTCGCCGAGGTAGACCCTGCGCCGGCCGTCGCCCGGGAGCCGCCGCCCCGCGTCGTCGAGCGAGATGAAGGCGAGCTTGGCCGGTATCCGCTGGCCGGCCTCGTCCGCGACGCGGTAGCGCACCGTCGCCGGCGTGGGCAGGCGCGGCGACACCGCGACCTGCTCTCCGGCCCCGAGGCGCACCCGGACGGGCGCCGACGTCGCCGTCCCCGCCGCGTTCCGCGCGACGAGCACGTAGCTGCCGGGCGGCAGGGCGCCGCGGAAATCGCCGTCCTCGGACGGATCGAGGCCGACGTCCGCGTCGATCTCGTTGATGAGACCCACGTCGCCGCGCGCTTCCCGGTTCGCCGCCACGAGCTCGTCGAGCGAGCCGAAGGGCCGCGACGGATCCGGATCGGAGAAGACGAACACCCGCGCGTTCGGCGCGGCCTCCAGCGTGCTCTCCCAGAGCACGTGGCCGTGGACCGTGCCCGTCTCGGTCCCGCGGAGCCGGTGCATCACGTCGGTCACGCTCGCGATGTCGCCGTCGCCCACGGCCAGGTAGCGCTCGTAGCTGAACGCGCGGTGCGCGTCGCACGCCGCGTCGTCCCCCTCGCTGTACAGGCACGATCGGCTGGCGGACACGAACGCCGTCGCCGCGCTCGCGAAGAGGGGCACGTTGACCACGGACGGCGCCGCGCCCTCCTGCGCCCTCGTGAAGTAGCCGTAGCTGACGTCCCCGCCCGCCGCGGCCACGAAATCGAACGTGAGCGGCTCCGAGAACGAGTTCCGCCCGGCGTTCCAGGCGTCCTGGACCGCCGTGTCCTCGTCGAAGCCGGCGCCCGGCGCGAAGACGTCGTTCTGGTTGCCGAAGAACACGAAGTCTCCGGCGACGATGCCGGCGCGGCGCGCCGCCTCCTCCTGCGCCTGGTCCGCCGGATCCCCGAGGACGCCGCCGAGCACCGAGACGGGGGCCGTGGCGTTGTCGAGCGGCAGGACGTCGCTGCACGCGCAGGTCAGGCAGCCGCCCGGGTCCTGCTGGTACCCGTCCGGGCACGGCTCGCAGCTCCTCGGGGCCTCGCAGCCGGGCGGCGGCTTGTCGTCGAGCAGGAGCACCGTGCGCACCGTCACGAACCGATCGCCCGGGTGAAGGAGGTAGTCTGTCCGGAAGCGGATCCTGGAGCGGACGTTGGGGAAGAAGAGGCCGAGCAGGTCCTCCTGCGCCCGGAGCAGGCCTATCGCCTCGAACAGGAACTCCCCGTCTCCCTCGACGCGGATCCCGGCCTCGGCGCCGTCCGAGCCGTCGGCGAGCACCGAGACGTCGGTCGCCGTGGGGTCGGGCACGATCAGGTTGGCGAGCGAGAACATCTCCGCGAACCGGTCGCGCCCCTGTCCGCCCTCCTCGCCGATCCGGCCGCGGCGCCGATCGACGTCGACGATGGCGCCGCCGAAGATCCCCGGCCCGGGCGAGTCCCGCCCGCCCAGGATGGCCACGCGGATCTGGTCGTTTTCGAGCAGGAAGTCGCCGACGTCCGCCATCGCCACCGGGCCGCCGACGAGCTCGGCCCGGTGCTCGATCCGCTTGGCGCGGAGCAGCCGGTCGCCGCCGCAGCTCGGCAGCGCGGGGGCGGCGAGCGCGGCGGCGGCGAGCGGGAGGAGCGCGACCCTCGTGAACCAGCGGTGTGTTCGCCGCACAGCGATCTCTCCTACAGCGAGAGCTGGAGTTGCAGGATGACGGCGTCGTTCGCCAGCGAGAGCCCGCCGAGCTCTTCACGATGCGTGTAATCGAGCTGCGCTTTCAGCAGATCGTCGTACGCGTGGTAGCTCACGCCGCCCGTGAGCGCGAGGTTGTCGCCCTCGTCGTCGACATCGATGTTGGGGTCGATCCACTCGACCCGGCCCGAGACGCCGAGCTTCCGGGCGACGAACATGTAGCCCGCCTCGAAGACGAGCGCGAGCGACGACACCGACGTGACCTGCGAGATCGGTTGGGTGGGCACCGATGTGGGGCTCGCCCCCGTCCAGAGCACCTCGCCGAGCGCGTGCACCCCCGCGGCGTGCAGCAGGACGTCGGCGCTCGCGCCGTAGAGCGTGCGCGCGCCGCCGTTGCTGAAGAAGCCGTCGGCGCCGACCCCGATGCGGAAGGGCGAGTGGGCGACGTCCTGGAGGGTGCGGCCGAGCGGGCCTCGCGGCTCGGTGGCGACCCTGCCGGCGAAGGCGATCCCCTCGAAGCGGTTGCCGAGGGGGGCGAGGCTCTCGGCGTGGCCTGCGTAGAACTGATCGGCGCGCTGGAAGGCGTTGTAGACGCCCGCGTGGTAGCTGAAGGCGCGGTCCTGGAAGTGCCCCTCCGCCTGGATCCCGACCTGCGTGAACGGCGCCATCGCGCGGACCGCGAGCGGCCGTTCGGTGAGCGCCCCGTCGCCGGCACCGAGCATCGCCGAGCGCGAGAAGGGCACGGTCCGCGCGCCCGCGTAGACCTCGAGCGCGCGCTCCGCCGTGACGCCGGCCCACGCCTCGTGAATGCGCGCCGTCCCCTCGTCGCCCCCGGCGAGCTCCGTCGAGACGGCGAACCGGACCAGCCCCGCGACGTCGCCGCGCAGCCCGACGCGGGCGCGGCGCAGCCGGAAGCCGGGCTGCTCGGCGCTGTCCCCGGCCTGGTTCAGCGCGTCGTCGCCCACGTAGGGCGCGGCCTGCAGCGCGAGCAGCGCGATCGGCGCGACCTCCAGCGGCCCGAGCGCGACGCGCATCCGCTCCCGGAAGCCCGGCGAAAGGAGGTCGCCGCGCGCGGGCGTTGGCGAGCCCTGCGCCGGCGCCTCCCGCCGCGGCCGCTGGCCCACCGGCGCGCTCGGGCGGGCGGCGGGCGGCGCGGCGCGCTCCGGCTCACCGGCCGGCTCGCCGCTCGGCGCCTGCGCCTCGGCCGGCGCCGGGGCGGCGGGCGCTTCGGCCGCCGGCGCCTCGGCCGCGGGCTCCTGCGCGCGCGGCGAGGAGAGGGCGAGCAGGACGGCGGCGCCGCCTGCGACGCAAGCAAGATGCCTCATGGCGTCAGGTCTCCTGGAGGGCTGCGTGGAGCGCCCCGTGCCGCTCCGGATGGCCGGTGGGTGTCATCGCGTGCCGTGTCTGCCTGCGAGGTGGCCGGGAAACTAGAGGAAGACACGCGGCGCTGCAATCGGCGCCGCGTCCCGTGCTAAGGCTCGCAGCCCTCCTCGGGCCTCCCCGCACCTCGCGCCGCGCGCGGAGGGAAGGGGCGGGCCACCTTTCTCATGGAAATGCCCGGTTCGAGCCCGCCCGACAGCGCCCTCCCGCCCGCCGCGGCGCCGCCCCGGCGCGACGTCGCGGCGGAGCCCCCCGCGTCGCGGCGGCGGCCTGGCTGGGCGAGCGATCGCGGCTTCGTCGCGACCTTCGCGCTCCTCGCCGTCGCGGCCATCGTGCCGATATGGCGCGTGCGGTTCCTGCCGCTGCTCGATCTGCCGAACCACCTCGCGGCCGTTCATATCTGGCACCACTTCGATGAGCCGTGGACTCGCTACCGGGACTTCTACGAGCTCAGCCTCCGTCCGGCCCCGTACGGCGCCTATCACATCCTGACGCACCTCCTCGGCTACGCCGTCGACCTCGAGGACGCGAACCGGATCGTGCTCTCCGCGTACGTGCTCGGGATCCCCGCCGCGGCGCTCGGCTGGGCGCACCGGACGCGGCGCAGCCCCTGGCTCTCGCTGCTCACCTTCCCGCTGGCGTTCAGCCTCTCGTGGGCGTGCGGCTTCCTGCCGTTCCTCGTCGGCATCGCGCTGCTGCTCGCCGGCGTCGTCGCGCTCGATGCCTATCTCGAGCGGCCGAGCCCCGGGCGCGCCGCCGCCGTCGCGCTGCTCAGCGTCGGTTGCGGCCTCAGCCATCCGCTCATCCTCTTTGCCTATTACGTCTGCGTCGCCGCGCTGATGCTCTGCTATCTGCCCCGGTGGTCTCGCATCGCCGGCGCGCTGCCGCTCTTCGCGCCCGCCGTCGCGCTCATCGCCTGGCAGCTCGTCGCCTTCAAGAGCCCCATGGTCGACCTGCGGAGCGGCCCGCGCTTCCAGGGCGCCTGGGTGCCCTGGCACGAGATGCTCCGCTCGTTCCCCGAATACACGCTCAACTCGGTGTCGGGCGAACTCGACACCCAGCTCTTCTGGGTGCTGCTCGCGGTGGCGTCGCTGCTCTCGCTCTGGAGCTTGGCCCGGCGCTTCGGCCTGCTCCTCCCCGCACGCGACGCAGAGCCGCCTTCCAGCTCGCCTCTCGGCCGGCTGCACCACCAGCGCTCCCTCGTCCTCTGCGCCGCGATGGTGGCCTGTTATTTCCTCGTGCCGCTGCACCTCGCTCGCCCGTTCGACTGGTGGTTCGTGAGCGGGCGCTTCTCGCCGCTCATCTGCTTTTTCGGATTCCTGGCCATCCCGGCGCCGCTCCGGGGCCGCTCTCGCCTGCTGATGGCCCCTGCCGCGGCGGCCGCGCTCGTGCTGCCGCTCCACCTCTCGGAGAAATATGCGAGCTTCGACGAGCGGCTCGAGCCGTTTGCCCGCATGGTGGCGCGGATCCCGCCGGGCGCCGAGGTCCTCTTCGTGTCGCTGCCCCCGCGCACCGACGAGGCCTTGATCATCGAGGGCACGAACCATTTCTCCTCGTGGGTGCAGATCATGCGCGGGGGCTTCAGCGCGGATGGCTGGCACAACGTGGGTTTCCCCTTCAAGCTGAAGCGCCGGCTCCCCGCGCCGCCGTCGAACCGCGGTGAGTGGTTCAAGCCGGATGTCCACGGCGTCGCGTACGACTACGTGATCCTCCGCAACGAGCGGCCGGAGAGGCCTGTGTTCACCGCGGCGCACACCTCGTTTCGCCGGATCGAGCGCGAGGGCGCCTTCACGCTGTACGAGCGCACGCGCTGATCGCCGTCTCGGTCGCACCTCCGGCCAGCTCGGCCGAGCGCGCCGCGCGCATCACCGCCCGTCGAGAGGCGCAGCCGATCTCCGCGGATCCGCCATCGTCCGCGGCGCCGGCGGGGTATCCTGCGATCCTTGCGGTCGGGCGCGCCTCGGGGCGCCGCCTCCGCGGAGGGGAGCAGCTCGCCGATGCCGACAAGAACCCGCGCTGTCCGTCGCCGCCCGCTGGCCTGGACCGGAGGGCTCGTCGCCCTGGCGGGGCTCGCGCTCGCGTCCGCGGCGGCGCCGTCCTGCGCCGCCGGCGCCGGATCTCCCGGCGTTCCCCTGGGCGGCGGAGGGGAGGGCGGGGCCGATTGCCCGACCGACTGCTCCGCGGATCCGGGCGCTCCGCTCTGCGACCGGGCGACGGGCAGCTGCGTCGCGTGTCTCCCCGGCCCGGACGCGTGTCCGGCCGGCCAGGTGTGCGATCCCGAGGCGAAGCGCTGCGTGGCCGGATGTGAATCCCAGTCCGACTGCCCTGCTCCGCTCCACTGCGATCCCGCCGAGCACACCTGTGTTGCCTGTGTCACGGACGGCGATTGCCCTCCTGGCACGCTGTGCACCGGAGAGGGCGAGTGCGCTCAGGGCTGCTCGCCGGCGCGCCCGTGCGACGGCGGCGCCTCGTGCTGCGACGGGCTCTGCCGGGATCTCCAGACCGACGCGCTGAGCTGCGGCCTGTGCGGTCGGGCGTGTCCGGATCTGGCGCACGGCGAGAGCGCCTGCGTCGCGGGCGGCTGCGTGCTCAGCGCCTGCGACAGCGGCTTCCTCGATTGCAACGAGGACCCGGCGGACGGGTGCGAGCACGACGAGGGGGCGCGCGGGCCCTGCTCGTGCACGCCGGGCGAGGCGAGGGCGTGTTACCAGGGGGCGCCGGGCACTGAGGGCGCCGGTCCCTGCGCCCCCGGGGTCTCCACGTGCAGGCCGAGCGGACTCGGCTGGGGGCCGTGCCTCGACCAGGTGCTGCCGGAGCTCGACGCGTGCGCCGACGGCATCGACAACGACTGCGACGGCACGGTCGACAACCCGCCCGATGAGGACGGCGACGGGTGGACGATCTGCGAGGGCGATTGCTGCGACTCCTCGCTGGACGCGTGCGGCCCCCCGTCCCTCATGAACCCTGGCGCCTTCGAGGTGGCGGACAACGGGATCGACGACGACTGCGACGGCGCGGTCGACAACGCCTCGCCTTGCGACGAGGGGCTCGCGAGCGACTCGGCGACCGCGCTCGACTACGCGAAGGCGATGGATCTCTGCGCCACCACGACGGCGTCGCGGCGCACGTGGGGCGTCATCTCGGCGAGCTTCCGCCTCGCCGACGGCACCGGCGCGCCCGTGGCGGCCCAGCGGTCGATCCGCCGGGGCTTCGGCTCCGGCATCCTGCCGCTGCGGGGCGCGCGGATCGCGGTGCTCTCGACGGGCGTGGCCGCGGCCCAGGCGTCGCCGAACAACACGCGGCCGAGCTTCGCCCCGTTCCAGGGCGGCCAGGACATGGGCACGTCGAGCGGCATGCCCGCGGACTGGCTCGAGGCGAACGGCGAGCGCCTCCCGAACGCGCCCGGCTGTCCGGAGCCGCTGGGCGGCACGACGGCCCACGATCCCGTGATGCTGCGGCTGCGCGTGCGCGTGCCGACGAACGCGAGCTCGTTCAGCGTCTCGACGTTCTTCCTCTCGTCCGAATACCCGGAGTGGGTGTGCAGCCGGTTCAACGACTTCTTCCTCGCGCTGCTCGATTCCACGTTCGAGCCCTTCCCGGGCGAGGCGGCGAACCCCGACGACAAGAACCTCGCGTTCTACGATCCCCCGCCCGCCGGCGGCTCGGTCTACCCGCTGGGCGTGAACCTCGCATTCGGCGATACCGGGCTCTTCACCCAGTGCGTCAACGGGCCGACCGGGTGCGGCGGCGGCGCCAAGGCCGGCTCGACGACCACCTGCACGGGCATCGGTCAGCTCCTCGGGACGGGGTTCGACATCACGAGGCCGCCTGCGCAGAGCGAGGGCGAGCCTGGCTGGTGCGGCACGAGCGAGCGCGCCGGTGGCGGGACCGGCTGGCTGGTCATGAACGGCAACGTCGTCCCCGGAGAGGTCATGGAGCTGCGATTTGTGATTTGGGACACCAATGATCCTTGGAACGACTCCGTCGCGCTCCTCGACAACTTCCGGTGGTCGGCCTTTGCCGCGACGCCGGGTACGCGCGACTGAGGGGCCGAGCGCGGCCTGCTGGCGGAGAGGTGGCGGAGAGGTGGCGGAGAGGGCCATGTCGTCGGATGTCGCCTCTGGAGGCGGCACCTCGCGTCGGGCCCTCGGGCAGCGGCGTCCAGGGGGCGCAGGCGGCGTCCAGGGGGCGCGCGAACGCAGCGGACGGACGGCGACCCGTTTACACTGCGCGTCGAGCCGGGGACCGCGGCACGCATCCCTCGGTCGCGCTCGAAGGAGCGCTTCTGTTCATCACCAAGGAGACTGCATGAGGAGAACGATGACCCCGCTCGCGCTGTTGCTCGCGAGCCTGTCCTTCGCCACGCTCGGCTGCGACAGCAAGGGGAGCGACGCGACGACCCCGGGGGCGGTGGCTGAGGGCAAGCCGACCGAGAGCGCGGCCCCGGTGGCGACGACGGCCGCGCCGGCCGCGACGCCGGCCGCGGCCACCGCCGAGCCTTCGGCGGCTGCAGCGGCTGCGCCGGCGGAGACGGCTGCGGCGGCGGTCGCGCCGGCGGAGACGGCCGCGGCCGACGCGAAGGCGGAGACGGCTGCGGCGGCCGCGAAGGCGACCGCGGCGGCGGCGGCGGCTGCGCCGGCGGCGACCGGCGCTGCCCAGGCGGGCGAGAAGAAGTTCGAGTGCGGTGCGAAGGGCCAGAAGCTCTGTCCGATGCAGGCCTGGATGAAGAGCACGATGGCCTCGGCGACCTCGAGCGGCGACGGCGAGAAGATCGCGGCGGCGCTCCAGTACGTGGCCGGCAAGCCGCCGCCGGGCATGGGCAGCTGGGGGGCGATCTCCAAGGCCGGCGCCGCCAAGGCGAAGGCCGGCGACATCGACGGGGCGAAGGCGAGCTGCAAGCAGTGCCACGACCTCTACAAGGAGCAGTACAAGAAGACGATGCGCGATCGTCCCTGGTGAGCCGCTCGCGGCGCCTGGCGGGGGCGCCCCCGTGCGCCCGGCGCGCCGCTGCGTCTCTGCGGCTCACGTGTAGATAAGTTAGGATAACTAACAGATTTACGGGTGCGCGGTGCCCGCGCGCGCCCCCCCCGGCGCCGCGGCCGGAGCCCGGCGTGCGGCGGGCGATGCGCGTGTCCTCGTGTGCCCGCGCCGCCCGCAGCCAGACCGCAGCCGACGTGCGGCGGGCGACGCGCGTGTCCTCGTGTGCCCGCGCCGCCCGCAGCCAGAGCGCAGCCGCAGCCGCAGCCGACGTGCGGCGGGCGATGCGCGTGTCCTCGTGTGCCCGCGCCGCCCGCAGCCAGAGCGCAGCCGGAGCCGACGCGCGACGCGTGTGTCCTCGTGCGCCCGCGCCGCGGTCGCCGTCCGGCTGGCGGAGCGCGGGACAAACATCTTGGATGGGGAGGGGTGATGCGATAGAGCGCTGAGCTGATGGCGCGCGCTGCTCGCACAGGCCCTGGGGGTGCCCCTGCGCCGGCCACCTCGCCCGCTCGCGCGCGGGGGGCCGCCGGCTCGAGCGGGGCCGCGGGCGCGCCCCGCGGGCGCGTCGGACAGGCCGCCGACCCGTTCTCCAGCAGCGCGCTGCCGCCCTCGAAGCCGCGCGCGGGCGTGACGCCGCGGCTCACGGGGGACGCCGCGCCCGAGGTCAGGCCGAGCACGGCGGCCCCGCCTCCGCCGAGCGTGCGCCCTCCGCCGAGCGTGCGCCCTCCGCCGAGCGTGCGCCCTCCGCCGAGCGTGCGCCCTCCGCCGAGCGTGCGCCCTCCGGCGGCCCCGGCGCGGACGGACGCGCCCCCTCCGGCGGCCGCCTCGAAGAGGCCTCCTGCGCCGGAGGACGACGAGGACGAGGACGAGGACGAGGAGGACGACGCCAAGGGCGGCCCGCGGCGCGGCCGGCCGCGCGGCCCGTTCACGCAGCACCGGCGGCTCGACTCGCTGCGCAGCCTGCTGCAGAAGCACCCTGCCGGCCTGACGATCTACGACCTCGCGCGCGAGCTCAACGTCACGCCGCGCTCGCTCCGGCGCTACCTCGTCGAGGTCAAGCGCGAGCTCGATCTCGTGTCGGTCGCCACGCGCCCTGGCGGCCCTCGCCTCTGGCGCCTCTCGCCGAGCGAGGCGCCCCGGCGCGTCGAGGTGCGGCGGACGCAGGCGTACGCCCTGCTCGCCGCCCGCCGTCTCTTCGAGCCGATGCGCGGCTCGACGCTCTTCGAGGAGATCGACCTCGCCGCGCAGCGGCTGCTCGGCGTCGCGCGCAGGCCAGGGCGCGGCCCGAACGCTGGCGTCGCCGACGCGCGGCTGGAGGAGCGGTTCCTCTACCTCCCGTTCGCCCCGAAGGACTACGCCGCGCGGACCGAGGAGCTCGACGACCTGTTCCAGTCCGTCGCCGATCTGCGCCCGCTCCGATGTCGTTACCGCCGCTCGCGGGACGGGCGCGAGGAGCGGGTGCTCATCCATCCGTACGCGCTCGTCCTCTACAAGGACGCGATCTACTGCGTGGGCCTCCACGTGAGCCGCGGCGAGGTGCGCACGTTCCTGCTCGATCGCATGCGCGACACGGAGTGCGCGGTCACCGAGCGCTTCGAGCTGCCCCCTGATTTCTCCATCGACGACTACTTCCAGGGCCAGTTCGGCATCTGGCGCGGCGGCGAGCCCCGGCGCGTCGTGATCGACTTCGACGAGCGCGTGACCGAGTTCGTGCGGACGCGCAAGGTGCACCCCTCCCAGGAGATCACGCAGCTGCCCGGCGGCGGCGTGCGGCTCACGATGCACATCGGCGACATGACCGAGCTCGCGACGTGGGTGCTCGGCTTCGGCGAGACCGCCCGCGTGGTCGAGCCGCCCGACCTCGTGGACCGCGTGAAGCGCGAGCTCGCCGGCGCGCTCGCACGCTACGCCGAGCCGCCGCCGGTCGAGGGCTCCGGACGGGCCGAGGGCTCGGGGCAAGCCGACGGCCAGTAGGGCCTCGCGGGCGCGCCTGCCGCCGCGAGCTCACGCGCGAGCGCGCGCCTGCCGCCGTGAGCTCGCGCGCGGGCGCTCGCCGCGCGCGGCTCCTCCACCCCTGGCCGCGCGCGGCCCCCCACCGCCGGCGCGCGGGCCGCCTCACCGCGTCGCGCGGAGCGCCTCGTCGATCATCTTCTGGTGCTCCGCCGGGTCCGCCCAGCGGGCGCGCCCCTCGGGCGGGAGCTGATCGATCGGATCGAAGTACGTGTACCGCTGCCCCGGCTTGACGCTCGGCGCCTCGAACACCGAGATCCCGGTCGTGCGGTCGTAGTGCTCGAACGAGTGCGCGTCGCGCTTGCCGCCGCCGCCGGGCGCGTCGACGACGAACGTCGGCGTGTTGAACCCGGCGGTCGAGCCGCGCACGTGCTTCTCGATCATGAGCCCGGTCGCGAGCGTGGTCCGGAGGTCCTCCACGCCGCGGACGAGATCGTGGATGTAGACGTAGTAGGGGTGCACGTGCAGGTGCCCCAGGCGCTTCACGAGCAGCTTCATCGTCTCGGGCGTGTCGTTCACCCCGCGCTGCAGCACCGACTGGTTCCTCACCGTGATCCCGCGCTCGAACAGCTTGTTCATCGCGTCGCGGGTGATGCCGGTGATCTCGTTCGGGTGGTTGAAGTGCGTGTGGATCACGACCTCCTTGTGCAGCCTCCGTCCGAGCTCCACCGTGCGCGTCACCGCGTCGATCCACTCGTCGTCGGTGAGGATCTTCTGCGGCATCACGGCCGGGCCCTTGGTGGCGAGGCGGATGCGCTGGATGTTCGGCAGCCCGAGGAGCGTCTCGCCGATCGCGCTGATCTGCTCCGGCCGCAGGTTGTACGCGTCGCCGCCGGAGACGACGATGTCCTCCAGCTCCGGGCGCGACGCGATGTACGCGTACGCGCGCTTCCACCGCTCCTCGTCGACCTTGAAGTGGGTCTTCTCGACCTCCTCCGTGTCGATGCCCACCGCGTAGCTGCGCGTGCAGAAGCGGCAGTACACGGGGCAGGTGTCGAGCGGGAGGAACAGCGCCTTGTCGGCGTACCGGTGCGTCAGCCCCGGGACGGGCGCGTCGGCGCGCTCGTGCAGCGAGTCGAGCCCGAGCTTCGGGTGATCCGGCAGGAAGCGCGAGGCCAGCGGGATGAACTGCGTCCGGAGCGGATCGCCGTACGGATCGTTCCAGTCGATCAGCGAGAGCATGTACGGCGAGACGCGCACGCTCATGGGCGCGTGCGCGAAGCCCTCGGTCGCGTCCCGGATGAAGTCGTCCGACACCATCCCGCGCAGCGTGTCGAGCAGCTTGTCCGGGCGGGTGATCGACTTTTTCGCCTGCCACCGGTGATCCATGAACTGCTCGTCGGTCACCTCGGCGTACGCCGGGATCCTCCGGAAGTCGGGCACCTCGAGCAGCCTCGTGTGCTGGAGCGACGCCGGATCTACCGGCGGCTTGAGGGGCGCGATGTCGGGGCTTCGCTTGGTGAGTTCGATGAGGCTCGAGGTGGTCGTCATGTGGTGGACCCTTGCCCGTACGGAGCAAAGAGAGCGTGATGGATGGCCGCCTGCCCGCACCTGCGCTTCCCGGGGCCTGCCCGGGGGGCGGCTGCGGCAGCCGTTCCTGGGATCGTAGCATCGCGGTACCCCGGTCGGGGGCGGTGTGCGCTACGCCGCGCGGTCGAGCGCGTCTCCGGCTGGCGAGCGGAGGGGTGGTGCGGCGGGCGAGCCGATCAGGGCTCGATGGAGGCCACCGTGGTGTCCCGGGTGGTGCGGTAGCGCGCGTAGTAGGTCCGCACGCGCGTCACGTAAGCCTGGGTCTCCTCGTAGGGCGGGATGCCGCCGTGCCGCATCACCGCCCCTTCGCCGGCGTTGTACCCGGCGATGGTGAGATCGAGATCTCCGTTGAAGAGGTTGGCCAGGATGCGCAGGTACCGCGTTCCTCCGAAGATGTTCTCCCGCGCGTCGAACGGGTCGCGCACCTGCATGCGGAGGGCGGTCTCGGGCATCAGCTGCATCAGCCCCTGCGCGCCGACGGGCGAGACCGCGCGCGGATCGTAGTCGCTCTCGCACTTGATGACGGCGCGGACGAGCTCCTCGGGGATCTGGTAGAGCGTCGCCGCCTGGCGGATCCACGTGTCGTAGCGGCTGAAGCGCTCGAGGGACTTGTCGCTCGGGGCGACCGGGGCCACGCCGGGGCGGGTCCCGGGGCGGCGCCCGTCGCCCTTGATGTACACCTTGAACCGCGCGTCGCCGGCGGCGCGGTTCGAGAAGTGCACCGTTCCATCCGCGTCGGTGTACGTGAAGATATCGGCGAGCGCGCTGCCCGGGTGCAGCGCGAGGGCGGCCAGCCCGAGCGCGGCGACGAGGGCCCGCAGGGGCACGCGGACGGAGGAGCCGGAGGTCGACTGGACGGGCATTTCTCGGCTCAGCATAGGTTGGGATCGCCTGCTCGCGCAAACCGCACCGTGGCGGCGGAAAGGATCGTCGCGGAACGTCGCGGAACGTCGCGGAACGTCGTGACGAACGCCGCGGCGGGCGGCGGGATTCCGAGGACGGCCGCGCGAGGCCGTCCACCGCGCGGGGCGCGCGCGCGGAAGCTCGCTCTGGTGAGCACGTCCCGGGCGCTGTACTAAGGCGGGCGCCATGGAGATCGGCTGGCGACACGTGCTCGCGGGGGTTGCGGCCCTCTTCATCCTGTTCCTCGTCATCAAGATGCGCCCTGCCCGGCGGCGCCGGGACGCGCTGAGCGCCGAGGTCCAGGCCGCGCGGGAGCGCGCGCGGCGCGCCGCGACCCCGCGCGAGCGGGCCGAGGCGCTGTGCGACGCGGGCGTGCAGGCGATGCGCGGCGGCCGCCGCGTCACCGCCGCCGTGGGCTTCTTCGTGCGCGCGATGCGGGCCGACCCCGCCTCCGCCCGGGTCATCGAGCTCGCGAGCGGCGCGCTGGCCAGGCGCAGGCCCCGGCTCCTGGAGAAGATCCTCTGGCGGCGGCTCGCGGTGCTCCCCTGGGAAGGCGAGCACCGCGACGCGGCGCGCGCGGCCGCCGTCGGGCTGGAGGCACTGTACCGGCGCGAGATCCGGGACCGGAGCCGCGCCGAGATCATGCGCAAGCTGACCCGGACGCTCGGCTGAGCCGCCGCGCGAGGGCCGGCGGCGCCGGCGTCACGTCCCCCAGAACGATCGCGGCAGCGCGCCGCGGTTCGACAGCGCGACGAGGTCCATGAGCAGCGCGATCGTGACGTGGACCAGGAAGCCCGAGTAGATGCTCTTCGTGCGCATCGCCAGCGAGCCGAGCGCGATCCCGGCGACCACCGCGCCGGCCGCCTCCAGGTACGGCTTGCCGAAATGGATCATGCAGTAGGGGACGACCATCGCGAAGATCGCGCCGGAGCCCAGGGTGTGGCGCAGGCCGGCGAGCCAGAAGCCGCGGAAGAAGATCTCCAGCGCGAAGAACTGGGCGAAGTACATCGCCTCCCAGGCGATGAGGTCGAACCAGGAGCGGGAGGACTGCTTGTAGAAGGGGTAGTAGGTCCCGAAGTCGGGCGCGCTCGCGACGATGAACACCGCCGGGACCACGACGGCGAGGCAGAGCAGGTAGATCCACGCGTGCTGCGCGAGCCCCCGGACGCGCAGCCCCATGTCGAGCAGGCTGTCCCTGGGGAAGCAGAGCTTCCACCCGACCATGGGGATGGCCACGTAGCCGAAGACGCGGGTGAACGACCACCACACGTAGCTGTAGAGCTCGTCGTAGCGGCGGAGCGAGATCGGCACGATCACCCCGGCCGGCGAGAGCGTCTGGGCGAGCTCGAGCTCGCGCAGCCACGGCCGGATGTGCTCGTCGTAGACCGCCCGGCCGCCGTAGTACTGCTGCAGCATGAGCACGACCGCGGTGATCGTGAACAGGACCGCGGGGCGGCGGTCGTAGCCCCCGGCGGCGAGGGTGCGCCGCTGGTGCTCGTGGGCCTCGACGTCGAGCTCCCGCCAGGTGCGCCGGAAGAAGAGCCACAGGACGGGCGCGAGCGCGATGAACGCGGCGACCGGGAACAGCGCCTTCAGCAGGGTGCTCGCCAGCGCCGACGAGGGCTCGGCGAGGCGAGCGGTCGCGTCCGGGGGCGGCCGGAGCGGCCGGAGCCGGTCGACGTGCGCCACGAGCCAGCTCCCCAGGTTGAGCATCGGCGCGCCCTGTACCATGATCCGCGGCCCAGCACAGCGCCGACGCGCGGGCTCCGCCGCCGCCGCGCCCTCCGCCGCCGCCGCGGTCCTCCGCGGCGCGCCCTTGCGGTGACCCCGGCCGCTCTGCTAGATCGCGCTCCCTCTTCAATGCCGCGCGAGTCATCTCGCGCATTTCCGGCGCAGGCCCCGCCTGCCCGTGGGAGTCTCAGCAATGGCCAGCAAAAATCCGCTTGCGATCGTGAAGGAGCGCTTCGGCGACAAGGCGAAGCTCGTCGAGGCCCTGAAGGGGCTCGCGACCGAGGACCTCTGGCTCGGGCGCGTCAGCACGGATCGGGGCGGTTCCAAGGGGCTGGAGCACGTGTCGAACGCCAAGCTCCTCCGCCTGCACGCGACGTTCAGCACGGTGAAGGAGAAGTTCGGGACGCGCGCGAAGCTCATCGACGAGACGCTGGCGGTCCTGAACCGGTCGAAGGACCAGGGCTACAGGAAGCGCCTCGAGGCGTACCCGGTGCCGCGCCTCTACGACCTCTACCAGTCGGCCTCGAAGCGGGCGAAGGCCGCCCCGGCGACCCCGAAAGCTCAGGCCTGAGCTGCCCGCTCGTCGAGCGCGCCGTCCATGCCGGACCGGACCGGGCTGCCCGCCCTTGAAGGTCCGGCGTTCCTATCGTAATTGAGCCGCGTCGCCAGCGCGCGGCGTCCAGCCGTCCAGCGTCGGACCGACGATCTGACGTCCCCCTGATGAGCCTGAAGCCCCCCGTGGGCCCTCCCAGAAAGGTGGGTGTCGCCCGCCGCGAGCCCCGCCAAGGAGAACGACTGTGAGCAGCGCGCACGAGACCGAGACCGGCGACTGGACCACGGAAGACGCCAAGTCGCTCTACATGATCGACCGCTGGGGTCGCGGCTATTTCGACGTGAGCCCGGACGGCAACCTCACCGTCGCCCCGCTCCAGGAGCGCGGCAGCAAGATCGCGATCCGCGACGTCGTGGACGCGGCGCTCGAGCAGGGGCTCCGCACGCCGCTCCTGATCCGCTTCCAGGACCTGCTCCACCACCGCGTGCGGTCGCTCAACGAGGCGTTCAACAAGGCGATCGCCGAGAGCAAGTTCCGCGGGACGTACCGCGGCGTGTTCCCGATCAAGGTGAACCAGCTCCGGGAGGTCGTGGAGGAGATCCTCGACGCGGGCAAGACCTACCATTACGGCGTCGAGGTCGGCTCCAAGCCCGAGGTCTTCGCGGGCCTGTCGGTCCACCACGACCCCGAGTCGCTCATCGTCTGCAACGGCTACAAGGACGAGAACTTCATCCGGACGGCGCTGATCGGGCGCAAGCTCGGCAAGAAGGTGATCCTCATCGCGGAGAAGCTCTCCGAGGTGCGGATGATCACCCGCGTCGCCAAGGACATGAACGTCGAGCCGATGATCGGCCTCCGGGTGCGGCTGCTCACCGAGGGCGCGGGCAAGTGGAAGACGTCCGGCGGCGAGAACGCGAAGTTCGGGCTCTCCACCGCCGAGATCCTCGCGGCGATCCGGATCATGGACGAGGCGGGGATGAGCGCCTCGTTCAAGCTCCTCCATTTCCACATCGGCTCGCAGGTGCCGGACATCCTGATCATCAAGCGCGCCGTGCGCGAGGCGACGCGCTACTACGCGAAGCTCCGCAAGATGGGGCAGCGCATCGAGTACATCGACGTCGGCGGCGGCCTCGCCATCGACTACGACGGCTCGCGCTCGACCTTCCACTCCTCGATGAACTACTCGGTCGAGGAGTACGCGCGCGACATCGTGCACAACATCGCGGACATCTGCGACGAGGAGCGGGTGCCTCACCCGAACATCGTCTCGGAGTCCGGCCGCGCGATCGTCGCGCACCACTCGGTGCTGGTCGTCCAGGCGTTCGGCTCGATCGAGAAGACGCCGATGTCGCCGATCGACATCCAGACCGAGGAGCACAAGCTCATCCAGAACCTCCTCTACATCAAGGACAACCTCTCCGGGCCGAACCTCGGCGAGTCGTGGCACGACCTGCTCCAGATCAAGGAGGAGGCGCAGAAGATGTTCGAGCTCGGCCTGCTCAACCTCGACGTGAAGGCCCGGGTCGAGATCCTCTTCTGGGAGATCGCCGAGGCGATGGAGAAGATCGCGTCGGAGCTCGACCCCGAGGAGGTGCCGGACGATCTCGGCGAGCTCCGCAAGCAGCTCGCCGACCAGTACATCTGCAACTTCTCGGTGTTCCAGTCGCTGCTCGATCACTGGGCGCTCGGCGCGCTCTTCCCGATCGTGCCGATCCACCGGCTGAACGAGCGCCCCGCGGCGGACAGCACGCTCGTCGACATCACCTGCGACTCCGACGGCAAGGTGAGCAAGTTCATCGATCTCAACGACGTGAAGGACACGCTCCCGCTGCACCCGATCGTGGGCGACCAGCCGTACTACGTCGGCATCTTCCTGACCGGCGCGTACCAGGACATCATGGGCGACATCCACAACCTCTTCGGCCGGGTCAACGAGGTGCACGTCTTCCTCGATGACGACGAGGAGAGCGGGTACTACATCGAGGAGACGATCGCCGGGAACAAGATCCACGAGGTCCTGGCGCTGACCCAGTACGACAACCGCGATCTCGTCGGGAAGGTGAAGGCCCAGGTGGACGGCGCGATCAAGCAGGACCTGCTCAAGCCGACCGAGGGCATGCGGCTGCTCGCCGACTACGAGCGGGGGCTCAAGGACCAGACGTACCTGAGCCTCTGAGCGGCGCCGTGCTCTCCGAGACCACGGCGCCCGCGGGCCCGGCGTCCCTGTCGAGGCGCCGGCCCGGGTGGGTGCGCCAGTCGATGCTCGTCGCGCGGAAGGATCTCGCGATCGAGCTCGCCACCGGCGAGATCGTCACGACGAGCGGGTTCTTTGCGGTGCTCGTCGCCGTGATCGCGTCGCTCGCGTTCTACGCCGGGCAGGACGCGGCCGAGCGGGTCGCGCCCGGCGTGATCTGGGTGAGCGTGGCGTTCGCGTCGGTGCTCGCGCTGAGCCGCACGTGGCAGCGGGAGCGCGAGGACGGCGCGCTCTCGGGCCTGCTCGTCCTGCCGATCGCGCGGAGCGCCCTGTTCGCCGGCAAGGCGCTCGGGCTCTGCGTCTTCGTGATCGCGGTCGAGGCGATCATCATCCCTGCCGCGGCGCTCCTCTTCGCGGTGGATCTCGCGAAGACGGGCGCGGGGCTCGCGCTCTTCTGCCTCGCGGCGACGCCGGGCATCGCCGCGAGCGGCACCCTCTTCGGGGCCATGACCGTGCGCACGCGCGCCCGCGATCTCGTGCTCGCGAGCGTCCTCTTCCCGCTGCTCGCGCCCACCCTGCTCGCCGCGGTCGCGGGGACGCGGGAGCTCTTCGGCGGCGCGACGCTCGGCGAGCTCACCGACTACGTGGCGCTCATGGGCGTGTTCGACGTCGTGTTCATCGCGGGCGGGATCGGCCTCTTCGATCTGATCATCGACGGCTGACCCGCCGCGCGGCCGCGCCGCGACGATCGCGGCGCGCTGGGCCGCGGCGCTCGCGGCGCGCCGGTCATCCCGGGCTCACGCGGCCGCGCCGCGCGCCGCGAGCACATCGTCGGCGAGGAGCGCCGCCGCCCGCTCGACGCCGTCGAGATCGAGCGCGGCGCCGGTGCACTCGCCGATCGCCCACACGCCGTCGCCGGCCCGGCCGCGCGCGTCGACCCGCACGGCGTACCCCGCGCGCGGGTCGACCTCGACGCGCGCGCCCGCCTGCGCGGCGACCTCGAACGAGGGCGCGGCCGGCGCCTCGACGGCGAGCGCCACCACCTTGAGATCGCTCGTCGGGCTGCCTTGGGCGGAGGGCGCGCCGCGCACGGTCACGCTCTTCACCTGCGAGATCCCGTTCACCGCGGCGAGCGCGGCGAGCGGGATCCGCGCCGCGAGCCGGTCGCCGAGGGCGCTCGCGAGCTCGTCGGCCCAGAAGCCCTCGCCCGCGATCGCGACGGGGCCGGTCGGCTCGACGCCGCAGGCGAGCAGCCGGCAGAGCGCGCGCGCCGAGAAGACCCCGGGCAGATCGTTGTTCGGGAACGCCGCGACGCCGTCGTGCGCCCCGGTGGCGAAGACCAGCGCGGGCGCCTCGATCACGGTCGCGCCCGCGTCGCCGGCGACCAGGAGCTCGCCGAGGTAGACGCCGGCCGCCACGTGCCGGCAGAGCACGCGCACCCCGTCGAGCGGGTGCCGCGCGAGGAGCTCCGCCGCCCGGCGCGGCGCCCCGGCGAGCGACCCGGCGGGGGCGAGGCCGTCGTCGATCAGCGCGACGCGCAGGCCGCGCGCCGCGAGCGCCGACGCCGCCGAGACGCCGGCGGGCCCGGCGCCGATCACCGCCGCGTCCAGCGCGAGCCGCGCGGCGGGCTCCGGCGGGAGCGGCGCGCTCGGCAGCCGGCCGAGCCCCGCCAGCTTGCGCGCGATCGACTGCATGACCCCGGACAGCCCGGGGACGCCGGCCATCAGGTGGTGGTGGTCGATCCCCTGCGGGAAGAACCAGTCGGTCACCCGCAGCAGATCCGCCTCCCGCGAGCCGACCACGTTCTGCACCTCGATGCGCTCGCCGCCGGCGGCCGGCCGCAGGCAGGTCATCACGTTGGGCACCCCGTCGACCCGCGCCAGGCAGCCGTCGCAGCCGCCGCGCAGGCAGGTCGGCGCGCGCGGGCGGTGCAGCTTCGGGCTCCGCGCGAGCGTCACGCGCCCGGAGGCGAGCAGCGCCACGGCCAGGGGCTCTCCCCGCTCCGCCGGGACGTCCGCTCCGTCGAGGGTGATGGTGACCGGATCCCGGAGCGCGCGACCTCGCCGAAACATGGGCGGACGCTAGCAGACGCGCGCCGGGCGCGCGCGCCGCGGGCCAGGGAAAACGCGGGAGCGACGCGGCAGGGAAACGGCAAGCAAGCGGCAGGGAAAGCGGCAAGCAAGCGGCAGGGAACCGGCAGGGAAGCAGCACGGAAAACGCGCGGCGTCGCCGGCGCGCGCGCGCGGCGCGGAGAAGGTGCCCCCCGCTTCGCGCGCTGATCTATGCTGTGGCCGATGCGCCTCGGCGTCCTCGGCCCTGCACAGGGTGATCTGCCCGCGCTCGCTCGCGGCGCCCAGCACCTGCTCGACGAAGGCCACGCCGAGCGGGTCATCTACGTCGCCGAGGACGACGCGCTCGACCGGGTCGTCGAGGGCTGGGCGCAGAGCCTGGTCGGCGCGAACCCCGCCGAGGGCGCCCTGTTCGACCGGGCCGCGCGCTGCGCCGCCGCGACGCCGGAGCAGCTCGACGCGTTCGTGGCGTCCGAGCGGGCGCGGCTGCGCCTCAAGGTGCTGATGAGCCTCCCGCCGGGCCAGCGCACCATCGAGATCCTGGACGGGCGCGTCGCGCTGTTCGTGTTCGACAAGGCGGCGCTCGACGAGGAGGACATCGTCGCGGCGTCGCTCCTCGTCTTCGGCAAGAGCTCCGAGCCGCTCATCAAGAAGGTCGGCCCGCGGACGTTCTTCTCTCCCGGGCCGATCGGCTCCGAGGGCGGCCGGGCGCTCCTCGACGACGGGCAGGGCGGGGTGCGGATCGAGGTGATCAACGCGAGCGGCGCGGTGACCGCGCGCGAGATCGTCGGCCCGCCCGCGGCCGGCCCCAAGCTGAGGGTTCAAGGTGGCTCGCACGGCTGAGGGCGCCGCGGGCGCGACGGGCGGGCGCGCGCGCGGGTCAGCGTCAGAAGCGCGCCGCGTCGCGATCTTCGGCGGCAGCTTCAACCCGCCCCACGTGGCGCACGTGCTCGCGGCCACCTACGCGATCTCCGTCGCGCCGATCGACGAGGTGCTCGTCGTCCCCGTCTACCGCCACCCCTTCTCCAAGGAGCTCGCGCCCTTCGAGCATCGCCTGGCCATGTGCCAGCTCGCGCTCGGCTGGCTCCCGGGCGTGTCGGTCTCGGCGGTCGAGCGCGATCTCGGCGGCGAGAGCCTCACGCTGCGCACGCTCGAGCACCTCGCCGCCGCGCACCCCGGCTGGGCGATGCGCCTGCTCGTCGGCGCCGACGTGCTCCCGGATCTGCCGCGCTGGCACCGCTTCGATCGCATCGAGCAGCTCGCCCCGCCGATCGTCCTCGGCCGCTCCGGCTTCGCCGCGACCGCCGCGGAGCGCCTCGACGCGGCGGCGGACCCGCGCCCGCTCCTGCGCCCCGCGGACGTGCTCCTCCCGCAGATCTCGAGCAGCGAGATCCGCCGGGCGTTCGCCGCGGGCGATCTGGAGGCCGTCCGCCAGCGCGTGCCGCGCGCCGTGCTCGACTACGCGCTCGCGCACGGCCTATACGGGAGCGGCGCATGAACGAGATGGACAGCACGCGCCCGTCGCCGATGCACCGGGACGACAGCGCCCTCCCGGAGGTGTTCATCTACGGCGCCGGCAAGGTGGGCCGCGGGCTCGCGCGCGCGAGCCGCGACGCGGGGCTGTCGGTCACGCTGCGGCCCGCGCGGGACGGGCTGCCGACGGAGCGCATCGAGGCGGACCTCGTGATCCTGGCCGTGCGCGATGGGGCCATCGCGCCCGCCGCCGAGGCGATGCGCGCCCTGCGGCTCGTCGGCCACCGGGACGTCGCGGTGGTGCACTGCGCCGGCGCGCTCGGCCCGGAGGCGCTCGCCGCGGTGCGGGGCCGCCGCGTCTCGGTCGCGCAGATGCACCCGATGATCTCGTTCGCCTCGCCCGCGTTCGTGCCGTTCCTCGAGCGCGGCCACCTCCACATCGACGGCGATCCCGCCGCCGTGCGCGCCGCGCGCGCGCTCGGCGTGCGCCTCGGGATGACGCCGCGCACGTTCTCCGGCCTCGACCGCGTCGCTTACCACGCCGCCGCCGGCCTCGTGGCCAACGGCGCCGCGGCGCTCGCCGCCGCCGGGGTCGACCTGCTCGAGCGCGCCGGCATCGAGCGAAAGACCGCCGCCGAGATGCTCGGCCCGCTGCTGCGCACGGTGGCGGACAACGTCGAGGTGCTCGGCGTACCCGAGGCCCTCACGGGGCCGGTCCGGCGCGGCGACGCGCCCGGCGTCGCGCGGCACCTCGAGACGCTCCGCCGGCTCGCGCCGCACCTCGTTCCGTTCTACGTCGCCGCCGCGGCCACGCAGCTCCCGCTGGCCCGCGCCCTGGGCGAAGCCCCTCCGGACGCGTTCGACGCGATCCAGCAGGTCCTGGACGGAACCAGGTAGTCGCACTGAAATTTTCTACTGGTGCGATAGATACTTATCGATGCTCGACGGCAGGATCCGTTGATGCGTGCTCCAGCCGAGAGGTACGCTTCCATTGCCTTGGGATCTGTCGCCGCAGCCTGCGTTCCTTCTGCCACCACGAGCGATGCCGGGGGTTTCCGGGCGCTCGATGAGCGCGTCCGTGAAGCCGCGTCGCGTGGGGTGCTCCACGTCCATGGACAGCGGCCGATCCTGGATGCGGTTTGCTCCCACCTCGCGCGTCGCGCTCGAGGCGTGGGGCGCTCGCTGATCTCGGCCGCGCACGCCGCGGGTCGGGATCCCTGGCGCGATCTCGCGCTGCGCTGCGGCGTCGCCTCCGCGGATCCGGTCGCGGTCGCGCAGGGCATCTGCGCCGCCGCGGAGGGCGCGATCCTCCTCGTCACCGAGGGGGAGCCCACGAGCTGGGGGAGCCTCGTGCTCGAGGAGGTCTCCCGCCTCATCGCGGAAGGGTCGAGCTCCGCGCTGGTCATCGTGTGCAGCGACGCGGCGAGGCGGCCGTGGACGAGCGCGATCACGATCGACGGCGTCGCGTCGCCCGACGACCTGCACCGGTTCTGGGAGGCGTTCGCGGCGGAGGCGGAGCGCCGGGTCGTCGCGAAGCTCGACCGGCTGGACGCGCTCGAGGGCTGGTGCTCCGCCGTGCTGGCCGCGCCGGCCGAGCCGCGCCCCCTGCCGCAGCAGCCGAGCCTCGAGGCCAGGCGGCTGCTCGATCGGCTCGCGCTGAGCCAGCGGCCCTGGCCGTCCGCGCAGCTCGGCCGGCTCGCGCCTCGGCGCGCGGAGCCGGGGCCCGGGGCCGCCGCGTGCCCCCTCGCCGGCGAGGAGCTCGCGCGCCTCGGGCTGATCGAGGCCGACGATCGCGGCTGGGTGACGGCGCGGCGCGCGGCCGCCGATCCGGCGGGCGAAGGCCCGGAGGACGTGCTCGCGGTCGCGGAGGCGCTCGAGGAGCAGCCGTCCGACCCGTGGAGCCTCTCGCGCGCGAGCGAGCTCTTCGCCTCGCTGGGCCGGGCCGACCGCGCCGAGGCCGCGGCGACGCTCGCCATCTCGTCGGTCGGCGAGCCGTCGGCGCGCGCCGATTTCTGGCAGCGCTGGGCGCGATCGATGCGCGCGCTCTCCGGCTCGCCGCCCGGCGAGCGGCTGCTCCGGGCCGCGGAGGTCGCGCTCCGGCTCGGCGACGTCGAGTTCGCGCTCGACTTCTCCTCGGCGGCCCTGCGGGAGGGCGAGTCGTTCGCGGCGCTGCTCGTGCACGGCCGCGCGACGAGCGCGCGCGGCGACCTGACGACCGCCGCGATGGTGCTCTCGCGCGCGGCGGCCGCCGCGGCCACGCCCGCGGAGCGGGCGCGCGGCGCCGTGGAGGTGGCGGAGCTCTGCTGCAAGACGGGCGACCTCGCGGCGGCCAAGGCGCACGCGGAGGAGGGGCTCGCCGGCGCGGGCGAGATCGCGACGCGCCTCCAGGCGCGCAACATCCTCGGCAAGCTGCTCCTCACGCAGCAGGCCTGGTCCGAGGCGGAGCGGCATTTCGCGGCCGACGCGTGGGAGGCGGCGCGCGCCGGCGAGCACGTGAGCGAGCTGCGCGCCCGGTTGAACCGCGCCATCGCGCTGCTCTCCAGCGGCCGGCTCGACGAGGCGCGCGCGATGCTCTCGGCGGTGCTCGACGACGGCGAGCGGCGCGGCGAGCGCGCGGCGACCGGCTACGCGCTCACGAACCTCGCGGTCATCGCCCACCTGAAGCACGAGTACCCGGAGGCCTTGCGCCTCTTCGAGCGCGCGATCGGCATCTTCCGCAAGATCGGCGACAAGGTCGCGCTCGTGAACCTCATCGCGAATCTCGCGGAGCTCCGCCTCCAGCTCGGGCTCCTCGAGGAGGCCGAGCAGGCGCTCGCGTTCGCGCGCAAGGTCGCCGGCCCGGGCATCCCCGGCGTGTGGATCACGCACGTCGCCTACGTCGCGGCGCAGATCCACCTCGAGCGCGGCCGCACCCAGGAGGCCGGGGACGAGCTCCGCGCCGCCTTCGCGTACGGCGCCGGCCCGAAGCTCGGCGAGTGCTACGCCGTGGCCGCGCGCATCGCGCTCGACGACGGCGACCTCCTGCTCGCCGCGCAGATGATCAAGGCGGCGCGCGCCGAGGCGAGGTCCGATCGGCACCTCGCCGAGGTCGCGCTCCTCGAGGCGCTCCGCGCGCGCGCCGCCGGCGAGCCGTTCGGGCAGCTCGCCGCCGAGGCGCTCGCGCTCTCGCGGAAGGACCACGGCCGCGAGCGCGCCCTGGAGGCGCACGTGCTGCTCCACCACGCCTCGGCGTCCGGGGATCGGCCGCCGCGCGCGCCCGACGACGACGCCGCGGCCACGCGGTCGCACCTCGAGGCGGCGATCCACCTCCGCGATCGCATCACCGCGTCGCTGCCCCCCGACATCGCGCGCAGGTTCCTCGCGCGCCGGCTCTTCGCGGAGCTCGGCCGGCTCGAGGCGTCGGCGCGCGTCGCCGCCGAGGCGGAGCCGAGGGGCTGCGAGCTGTGCGGATCGAGCGCGTGCTCCGGGTGCGCGCGGATCGCCGCGCGCGCGCACCGGCCGTCCACCGTGGTGCCCGCGATCAAGCGGCTGGTGGGGGCGGCGCCGGCGCTGCTCAGCCTCCTCCACCAGGTCGAGAAGGTCGGCGCGAGCGACGCGACCGTGCTGATCCACGGTGAGAGCGGCACGGGGAAGGAGCTGGTCGCCGAGGCGATCCACGACGCGAGCGGGCGGGGCGGGCCGCTGATCAAGGTGAACTGCGCCGCCCTGGTCGAGACGCTGCTGCTCTCGGAGCTGTTCGGGCACGAGAAGGGGGCGTTCACCGGGGCGGCGGCGCGCCGTCGCGGGCGGTTCGAGCTCGCCGAGGGCGGGACGCTCTTCCTCGACGAGATCGGCGACATCTCGCCGCGCACGCAGGTCGCGCTGCTCCGCGTCCTGCAGGACAGGACCTTCGAGCGGGTCGGGGGTGTCACCCCGCTGCGCGCCAACGTCCGGATCCTCTGCGCCACCCACCGCGATCTGCGCGCGATGGTCGCGCGCGGCGAGTTCCGGGAAGATCTCTACTATCGCCTCCGGCAGGTCGTCCTGGAGGTCCCCGCGCTCCGGCAGCGGCCGCGCGACGTGCCGGTGATCGCCGCCGCGATCCTGGAGAGGATCGCCGCCGAGCGCGGCACGGCGCCGAAGCGCCTCTCCGGCAGGGCCATCTCGGCCCTCTCGCGGCACGCCTGGCCGGGCAACGTGCGCGAGCTCGAGAACGCGTTGCGCGCCGCGGCGATCTTCGCGGACGGCGAGGTGATCGAGCTCGAGGACTTCACGGCGAACGTCGAGGGGCTGCGGGACCTCGAGGCCCTGGAACCGGCGAGCGCTCCGATGACACCGAGGGCTGGCATGCTGCCTGCTATCCCTGCCGTCGAGCCGTCGAGCGGCCCTCGCTCCTCCGCGCCCGAGCGGGCGGAGCCTGAGTCTCACCCCCCGTCGGCGCCCGTGGCCCCATCGGCGTCCGTGGATCGCACGCCCCTGGAGCTCGCGTACGCGCATGTCCGAGGAGGGGTCAGCCTGAGCGACATGAAGCGCGAGATCGAGCGCGAGTGCATCGCCCGGGCGCTCGACGAAAGTCGCGGGAATATCACGCGCGCCGCGGTGCTCTTGGGTATGAAGAGACCACGTCTTTCGCAGCTTGTGAAACAGTATGGCTTTGGCGGGACGTCGGAGGATTGAAGTGATGCGACCTTGCAGGAGGGGTTGGCTGTCCGGGGGCCTCGCGCTTGCGCTGTCGGCCTCTGCGCTGCTCGCGGGGTGCGCGTTCGCGCCCGGGGAGCGCGACGAGCAAGCAGACGACGCGTGGAGCGAGCTCGAGCCGACGAGCTCCGACGAGGCGCTCGTCTCGGAGACAGGCGGCGAGGACGTCGAGCGCGACGTCGCCGCCTCCGCCGCCGACCGCGCGGAGCTGCCGCGGCTCCGGCTGCGCGATGCCTCGCCTCCGGCCGGCGGCGACGAGGGAGCGAGGACGCGGACGTACGTGCGATCGGGGGACAAGCAGATGCCGGAGCCGCTCCCCTGGCACCCTCAGGGCAGCGACGGCGACGGGACGCGCTGAGCCGCAGGCCACCGCCGGGCCTGTGCGGCCGCGCCCGGCGCCCCAGCGCGCTTACCCACTAGCGCCCCGGCTCGTTTTGGGGCTGCCGCGCGGCTCGCTGCGGTAGCCTTCGCGCGTGGCGCCGCTCGGGATCGATCTCCGCACACGGACGACCCTGGTCTGCGGGGCCCTGGCCCTCGCCATCGCGGCCTCGACGCTGCTGCGGGGCCGCGTCCGGCGCGTGCACCTCTTCTTCGCCGCCTTCGCCGCCGACGTCGGGCTCTGGTACCTCTCCCAGTCGCTCTTCGGCTTCTTCCAGGCCTCCATCTGGGAGCGCTTCACGGCGATCCTCGCCGTGCTGCTCCCGCAGTTCGCGCTGCACCTCTTCGAGGCGATGATCCCCCACGACGGGGATCGCCGCTCGCGCCTGCTCCGGTTCGCGGGGGTGCTCGCCATCCCGCTGTTCGTCCTCGTGCTGGTGAGCCGCGAGCCGGGCTCGTGGCTCGACTGGCTCACGCGCGGCTGCATCTTCCTCTACGTCTTCGCGCTGCTCACCGCGGGGCTGTTCACGCTCGGCCAGCGCGGCAAGCAGAGCTCCTCGCGCGCGACGCAGCGGCGCGTGCGGTTCCTCGTGGTGATCGGCGCGCTCGCCGCGCTCGCCAGCGTCGCCGACTTCGCCTGGTTCCTCGGCGCGGAGCCGCCGCCCGTCGGCGCGGCGCTCTCGATCGTGTTCCTGTTCGTGCTCGCCCAGGCCCTGCGGCACGAGCGCCTCCTCGACGCCTACGAGATGCTCGCGCGCCTGCTCGTCGCCACGGCGGTCGCGTTCCTGATCGCGCTGATCTTCTATCTCCTGCTCACGTTCATCGGCGGCTTCAACACGATGTACCTGAACGCGGTGCTCGCCGCGATCGTGATCCTGGTGCTCTTCGATCCGCTGCGGGAGCGCGTCGAGGAGCAGCTCCAGCGCCTCTTCTTGCGGGAGCGGTTCGATCTCGATCGCTCGCTCGCGGACGCCCGGCGGCGCCTCGTGCACACGCTCGAGGTGGACGAGATGGGCGCGATCGTGATGAGCGCGCTCGAGCAGTCGCGCCGGGTCACCGCGGCGGCGCTCTACCTGCGCGATCAGGACGGGACCGGCTTCGATCGGCTCGCGTCGCTCGGGCCGCGCGTCCCCGAGCGGATCGAGGTGGCGACGGCGCGGGCGCTGCTCGATCGCCTCGATCGCGGGCCGCTCGCGATGGAGGAGCTCGAGCGCGAGGCGCGCGAGCGGCGGGCGCGCCGGAGCCGCAGCGACGCGGACGACGACGGCAACTTCGCGCGGCGGACGGAGGTGCGGCCGCAGGTCCCCGAGGACGCGGTGCTCGCGGCGGCCGAGGTGCTCGGCAGCCTCTGCTCGGGCGTGGTGCTGTGCGCGCGGGACGAGCAGGGCGAGCCGATCGGGCTGCTCGTCGTGGCGGACACGCGCGTGCGCGACGCGTTCTCGCCCGAGGAGCTCACCCTGCTCGAGACGCTCGCCGCGCAGATCGGCGTCGTCCTGGAGAACTCGCGCCTCTACGCGCAGATGAAGGAGCGCGACCGGCTCGCGCTCCTCGGCCAGATGGCGGCCGGGCTCGCGCACGAGATCCGGAACCCGCTCGGCGCGATCAAGGGGGCGGCGCAGCTGCTCGCCGATCCCGTGCCGGAGGCGCAGATCGATCCGGCGTCGCGCGAGTTCATCGGGATCATCCTCGAGGAGGTCGATCGGCTCGACCGCGTCGTGGGCTCGGTGCTCGATCTCGCGCGGCCGGCGCAGGGCTCGGTCGTCCCGACCGACGTGAACGCGATCGTGCGCCGCACGCTGCAAGTGCTCTCGATCGAGCGCAGGAACGACCAGCTCGAGGTCGAGGTCACGCTCGACCCCGATCTCCCCCGCGTCGCCATCGATCCCGAGCAGCTGCGGCAGGTGCTGATGAACCTGTTCCGCAACGCGGTCCAGGCCATGAAGGGCCGGGGCAAGGTGGTGATCTCCACGCGCGTCCGCTTCGGCCGCGGCACGCGGCCGGGCTCCGGCTCGGACGAGCCGTTCGTCGAGCTCAACGTCACCGACAACGGCCCGGGGATCTCGCAGAAGGTGCTCGCGAACATCTTCCTGCCGTTCTTCACCACGAAGGACAAGGGGACGGGGCTCGGGCTGTCGATCAGCCAGCGCATCGCGCAGAGCGCCGGCGGCCGCATCGAGGTCCGCTCGTACGAGGGGAAGGGGAGCACCTTCGCCGTGATCCTCCCGGCCGCCGTCGACAAGCTTGGCGCGGGGGCGCCCGCGCCGGCGGCGTCGCCGGCGCTCCCGGCGGCCGAGCCGGCGCCTCAGGATCGGCCCGGCTGAAGCCTCCGCGACCTCCCGGCTGCGCCGCGCGGCGCAGCGAGCGCCGCGCGGCGCGCGCTCAGCCGTAGCGCGACGCCAGGAGCGCCGCGAGCGCGGGGCGCTCGCGCACGAGCGCGAGCGTGTGGTCGGCGTGGCCGTGCGCGTAGCCGTTGCCGATGTAGAGGTCCACGTCCTTGCCGATCCCCTCGGCCCCGAGGGCGGCGGCGGTGAAGCTCGTGCTCATCGCGAAGAAGTACGCCTTGCCGCGGTCGCGGGTGGCGACGATCGCGCTGAGCTCCACCCCGGGGACGTTCACGCACGAGAGCGTGAGGTCGGCGCCCGCGCCGCCCGTGAGCGGCAGCACCGCGTCGCGCACCGCGATGGGATCGCGCGCGTCGGCGACCGCGACGTGGTCGCAGAGCCCGAGGGCGCGCAGGTCGGCGGCGAACTCGGCCGACGCCTCGACCCCGATCACGCGCCCGCCGGGGCCGACGCGCCGCCGCGCCTCGGCCGCGCAGAGCAGGCCCGACTTCCCGCCCGCGCCGAGCACCGCCACGCTGTCGCCCGGGCCGGCGAGGCGCGCCACCTGGGGCGCCGCGCCCGCGACGTCGAGCAGCGCGAGGGCGAGCCGCTCGGGCATGTCGGTCGGCATCCGCGCGAGCGGCGCCGACGCGAAGACGATCGCGGTGCCCTCGACGTCGAGCTGCGCGGACGCGGGGCGCACGGCGACGATCCGGCGGAGCGAGAGCGGCGTCAGCGACAGCGAGGCGAGCGTCGCGATGCGATCGCCGACGGCGACGCCGCGGTGCTCCGCCAGCGAGCCGACCCGGCGCACGACGCCGAGCAGCATGCCGCCCGAGCCGGTGACCGGGTTGTGCTGCTTGCCCCGGCGCGCGACCGTCTCGAGGACGAGCCGCGCCACGCCGTCCGGGCTGCCGAAGGAGGCCTCCTCCATCTGGCGGAAGCTCGCGGCGTCGATGTTCAGCGTCTGCACGTCGACGACGATCTCGGTCTCGAAGCTGCGCGAAGCGTCAGCGTCCAGCCGCTCTGCGGGCTGCGGCAGGGCCCCCGGTGGATCGAGCACGCGGTGCGTGCCCAGCGGATCGCCTGCGGCGAGGGTGCGTTGCGTCGCTTCGGAGCTCACGCCGAGGCCGTTCAACATGCCGGGCCCGAAAGCAAGGGCAATGCGCCGAGCGGCGGCGGTCTGCCTCGCTGAGGCGGCCCGGCCCCCCGCCCGGATAGGCCCGGAGCCGGCCGCCCGTTCGGCGCCGATCGGCGTTTTCCCCGCGGATTGGACGCACTTGCGCCGCCCGGAGGGCGGCGTCAGGGAAGGGCTAGGCGAGGGGGTCGGGGACGGGAGCGAGGGGGCGAGGGCGGGGCGCGGCGCGCTGCGTCAGGACGAACGAGCCAACTCATTTGAAAGAACCGCCCGGATCTCTTGACCACCTTTGCTCGGTGAAACTAGACTTTGCCCCCTGCTGGCGCTCGCGTAGCGCTCGAAGGTTTTTACTCCCTGCGATGGATAACCACGCTCCCAAGGTGTCGGCAACGCGGCAACTGGCGTTGCGCTTCATCTCCGGGAAGTACCAAGGCGGCGAATTTCCCCTCGGGGAGCAGCAGGAGATCGTCGTGGGTCGCTCCAGCGACCTCGACATGGTCCTCGTCGAGGACATGGTCTCCCGGCGCCACGCCCGGATTGCCTGTACCGAACAGCAGATCGTGATCGAGGATCTCGGCTCGACGAACGGCACGTTCGTCAACGGCGAGAAGATCAAGAAGACGACCCTGAAGGAGGGTGACCGGGTGCTCATCGGCACCAGCATCCTCAAGGTCGTCTCCACCGATCCGAGCGCGCCCCCGGCGCGCCGCCGGATGGACGAGCCCTCGCTCAGGAGCGGTCAGACCCGGTCGATGTCCGGGTCGATCGACGAGATCCCGCTCCCCGATCTGCTTCAGCTCTTCGGCACATCGAAGAAGAGCGGAGTCCTCGTCGTCCGTTCCGACGACGACGTCGGCAAGATCTACCTGCGCAAGGGCATCGTGACCTTTGCGACGATCAACGATCTGACCGACGTCCCGCCGCTCAAGAGCGTCTACCGGATCCTCACGTGGGCCGGCGGGACGTTCGACCTGGAGCCGGCCGAGGAGCGGGTCATGACCGGCGAGATCAGCGCGACGGTGCAGGAGCTCCTCATGGAGGGGCTCCGGCAGATCGACGAGCTGAACAACATCCGCCACCAGCTCCCGGACCTGTCGGCGCGCCTGGTCATCCCCCAGCCGCTCAAGCCGCAGCTCCGCGATCTCTCGCCCGTCGATCTGGACGTCCTCCAGGTCGTCTACAACCACGGGCACCTCGCGATGGTCCTCAACAAGAGCCCCGCGACGGATCTGGAGACCGCGCAGTCCGTGCTGAAGATGATCAACGCGGGCTACCTCCGCGTCGAGTGAGCCGGGCCCACACGCGAGGCGCCGTGAGGCCGCGTGACGCGGCTCGAGCGCTCGGCGTGCGCGCGCCCTACCCGGGCTGACGGCGGGCGAGCGCGCTCGCCCGCCGCCGCGGGAAACGGGCGCGCGGACAGGCGCAGGCCGGGGCGCGCGCTCGAAGCGCGTCGCGCCGCGTCCCGGCGCCGCGCCCTCGAGGGCGCGGCGCGCGGGGCGGCGGCGCGGGGCGTCAGGACTGCGACGCGCCGCGCTTCGCTGCCGGATCGGCCGCCGTGCTCGAGAGGCGGAGCGACACGGCGCGGGCGTGCGCCTGCAGGCCCTCCGCCAGCGCCAGCTTCTCGATGATCGGGCCCTGCGCCCGCAGCGCCGCGCCCGAGTACCGGATGAGGCTCGCGCGCGTCACGAAGTCGTAGACGCCGAGCGGCGCCCCGAAGCGGGCCGAGCCCCCCGTCGGGAGCACGTGCGACGGCCCCGCGAGGTAGTCGCCCGCGGCCACCGGGGTGAGGCTGCCGAGGAGCGCGGCGCCGAGCGTGCCGATCTCCGAGAACAGCCCCTCGGCGTCGGCGACGTGGAACCCGACGTGCTCGACCGCGAGCTGATCGGCGATCTCGGCGAGGCGAGCGCGCGAGCCGACGACCAGCGCGGCGGCGTGCGTCGAGAGCGACGCCTGCACGATGGCGCGCCGCGTGAGCTCGGGGAGCGCGGCGTCGAGCTCGCGCGCGACCGCCTCCGCCAGCTTGGCCGAGGTCGTCGCGAGGAGCGCGTAGGACGCCTCGTCGTGCTCGGCCTGCGAGAGCAGATCGGCCGCGACGAGCCGCGGATCCGCGGCGTCGTCGGCGAGCACCAGGATCTCGCTCGGCCCGGTGATGCCGTCGATCGACACGTCGCCGAAGACGAGCTTCTTCGCGCAGGCGACGTAGGCGTTGCCGGGCCCCACGATCTTGTCGACCGGCGCGAGCTCGGGGAGCCCGTAGGCCATGGCCGCGATCGCCTGCGCTCCACCCGCGTCGAGCAGGGTCGTCACGCCGGAGAGGTGCGCCGCGGCGAGCGTGACGTCGTCAGCCGACGGGCTCGCGAGGACGATGTCGCGCACGCCGGCGACGCGGGCGGGGATGGCGGACATCAGCACGCTCGACGGGTAGCGGGCCTTGCCGCCTGGCGCGTAGACGCCGACCCGGCGCAGGGGGCGCACGCGCATGCCGAGGAGGACGCCCTCGTCCTCGTAGCTGAAGCCGGCCTGCAGCGGGGGCCCGCTCGCCGCCGCCTCGGCGGGCCCGAGGTCGCCCGCGTCGCGCTGCCGCTCGTGGTAGCGCGCGATCCTCGCGGCCGCGGTCTCGAGCGAGGCGCGGACCTCCTGCGGGAGCCGCGCGAGCGCCTCGGCCCCGCCGAAGCCGCCCTCCGCCTCGGGGCCCGCGTGGCGGACGAGCGCCTTCGACGTCCTCCGCTCGAACTTCTCGATGTAGCCGAGGACGGCGGACGTACCCCCGCGGCGCACGTTGTCGATGATCTCGGTCACCGCCGGCGTGACGTTCGCGAGATCGCCCGTGCCGCGGGTGCGCAGGGCAGACAGGGTGGACTCGAACTCAGGCGAACCTTCGATGTAGATGGGCAGCATGGCTTGATGGTGGACCGGCGCGGCGGGATCTCCGCGCGGGCGGCGACACCCCGTACCACACCACCCCGGCCGCCGGTATGTCGGCCGCGCACGGCGGGCCGTGCGCGCGCGGCCGCGCGCTGTGCCCGCGGCACGGCGCGCCGGCGCTGCGCGCGGGGCGCGCGTCGCTCCGCGAGTTTGCCGGCCCGAGCGGATCGAGTAGGGTCGCCCCATGCGGTCCGGCTCGTTCGGCCTCGCCCCCGCCGCGCTCTCGATCGCGCTGCTCGCGCTCGCGCCTCTGGTCCTCGTCGGGTGCCCGGAGAACTCCTGCTTCCTCAAGATCTGCCAGGGCAGCAGCTGCCGCTGCTCGATCTCGTCGTGCAGCGACGGGGCCGGCTTCGACACCAAGCAGAACCGCTGCCGCTGCCTCAAAGGCTACCTCTCGATCGCGGGCCAGTGCCTCACGCCGCAAGCGGCGAACGCCTTCTGCGGCGTGGGGCGCCACTACGAGGCCGGCGGGTGCGCCCCCGACCGCTGCCGGCCGGGCGACGAGATCGACCAGAGCACGGGCCTCTGCGTTTCGCGCGAGCAGGTGGCGACCAACGCCGGGGTCGCCATCGGCGCCGGGCAGAAGCTCGGATGCCCGCCCGGCCAGCAGCTCATCGTCGACGGACCGACCGCCGCGTGCGTCCCGCTCTCGCAGACCTGCGCGCGCGACGAGGTCTGGACCGGCCAGGCCTGCGCCAAGGTGGGGCAGTGCCCGACGGGCGCGATCTGGGATCCCGCACTCGCCCAGTGCGTCCAGTACGCGCAGGGCTCCGGCGACAGCGGGCTCACGGTCAACGTCGGGCAGTGGGCGTCGGCGAACTACGGCCCGAACGGCGGCATGGGCACGAGCGGCTTCTGCGGATCGTTCGCGAAGAAGCCGCACAGCTTCGGGATCGTCGAGGGGGCGTCGGCCTACGTCCGCATCACGGTGATGATGTCCTTCCCGGACAGCGAGATCGCCCGCGGCGTCGTGCAGGCCGTGACGGTGTTCGACGCGAGCGGGAACCCGGTTCCGCCGCGGGGCGCGGCGGAGGTCGACGCGGCGGCGCGCAACGTCTTCGACACGCTCGTCCTCGGGGGCGGGCGGTCGAGCGCGCCGACGTCGTCCACCACCGTCCGGTGCGCGGTCATCCACGCCGGGAAGCCGCAGCCAGTACCGGCCGTCGGCGGGCTCTGAGCGGGGCTCACATCCTCGACAGCGTGCTCACGACGAGCGTGGCGGGGAGGGCGCTGAGGCCGCGGCAGCTCACGACCTTGTTGCGCTCGATCACGAAGTTGCTCGTGGTCGGCTCGATCTTCGCGAACTCGACGCTCAGGCGCGCGCCGTCGAAGCTCGCGCGCAGGGGGCGGCCCTCCACGTCGCTGCGGACGTCCTGGCAGGTGCCGCGCGAGCGGGCCGGGTCGAACTGGCGCGACTCGGGCGCGATGAAGCGGAGCCGGTCCTCCACGGCGAACACGCCGCTCTCGCCGGGGATCTCGCGCAGCGAGAAGCGGGCCTCGCCCTCCTCGTAGTCCTGCGGGGCGAACTGCTCCGGGCGGCGCACCCGGAACTCGAGCGTCTCGCCGGCCAGCACCGCCTCGAGCTCGCGCCCGTTGCCGACCCACAGGCCCGTCAGGCCAGCGAGCGGCGACGTGTGCGTCGGCTCCACGCTCGCGTCCGGGGCTGCGGCGCTGCTCGCGCTGGCCGCCGGGCGCGATGGCGCCGAGGCGCCCCTCCGGCGGACGTCGCGCGGCCTGTCGAGCACACCCAGCGCGAGCAGCGCCGCAGCCCCGCCGAACATCACGAGCGCCCCGGCGCCGATCGCGAGCCACGAGCCGCGCGCGCTCGCCGGACGGCGCGGTGCCGGCCGGCTCGCCAGCGCCGCGCCGCCCGGCGAGCGCGCCGCGTCGCGGACCTCGTCGACCGTCGTGGCGGCGGGCGGCGGCGGGCGGCTCGACGCGCCGAGCGGCGCCGAGGTCGCGGGCGCCGGAGGGCGGGCGATCGCGTCGAGCGCCGCGAGCAGCTCCTCGCAGCTGGCGAAGCGATCCGCCCTGTCCTTCGCGCACGCCTTCTGGAGGAGCGCGTCGAGCTCCGGAGGGACGTCGTGGCGCACGGCGCTGACCCTGGGGAGCGGCGCCTCCGCGTGCTGCCGCATGATCTCGATGTCGCTCTCGGCGTCGAACGGCACCCGCCCGACCAGCATCTCGTAGAGCACGACGCCGAGCGCGTAGATGTCCACCCGCTTGTCGAGATCGCGGCGCCCGAGGACCTGCTCCGGCGACATGTAATAGAGCGAGCCGATGATGCCCTTGGTCATCCCGCGCCCCGCGAGCGCGTCCGCCTCGGCCTTCGCGATGCCGAAGTCGGTGACCTTCGCGACGCCGTCCTTGCCGCGGAGGAGCACGTTGGCCGGCTTGAGATCGCGGTGGATCACCCCCTCGCGGTGCGCGGCGGCGATGCCGGAGGCGATCTGCCGGAAGATCGAGAGCGCCTCGGGCAGCGGCATCGGCCGGCGCTCGTCGGCGTACCTGGCGAGCGCCTGCTCGAGGCTCTCGCCGTCGATGTACTGCATGACGAGCCAGAGATCGTCCCGCTCCGCCACCACCGCCTTCAGGTGGACGACGTTCGGGTGATCGATCTGCGCCAGCGCGCGGCCCTCGGCGAGCGTCCGCGCGCGCACGTCGGGCCGATGCCCGAGCTCCTGCCGCACCGCCTTCAGGACGACGTGCAGGCCGGTGTGGACGTCCCGGGCGAGGTAGACGACCCCCATGCCGCCCTCGCCGAGCACCCGCTCGACCACGTACTTCTGATCGACGAGCGTCCCCGCCGGCAGGTGACCCCCCGGCGAGCGCCGCGGGAGCGAGCCCGCCAGCGGCGCCGGGATGACGTGCGGCGCCGCCGCGGGCCCGTTCGCGCCGCCGGCCCCGAAGGCCGGCGCGCTGACCCGGCGCGACGGGTCCTCGGGCAGCAGCGCCTCCAGCAGCGGCTTCCCGGGGACGGTCGCCCGCGGGCCGGGCGGAGGCGCCGAAGGGGCGAAGGCGGCGTCCTTCGCGGCGATCGGCGCGCCGCACGCCACACAGAACCGCGCAGAGCCCGGGGCCTCTGCGTTGCAAACCGGGCACCTGGCCATGGCACGGTCAGCTCGACCCACGGCGGCCGCGCGCGGCGCGCCGCGGGCGCTGCGTCACGTCCAGTGACCCGCGCGGAGGGCCGCGGAGTCGATCGTCTTGATCTTCGGCGCCAGCGCCTCGCGGAAGATGGCCTCGTCGTCGTCGTCGAGGCCGCTCTCGCCGAAGCCGGACGCGACCTCCATCGAGGTCGCGAGGATGCGAAGGAACTGCTGGAAGCTCGACGCGCAGAGCTCCGGCTTGAGCGAGTCGGTCCCGGTCATGCAGGTGAACACGGGACAGTCTCCCTCGGCGTCGAGCTTCGAGATGTCGAGGAAGTAAGGGTCTCCCAGGAGGGCGCTGCGCGCGATGAGGATCCAGCTCTTGCGCCAGCCTGGGAGGGAGCTGTCGCCGCCGTTCGCTTGCTGCTCGGCCGCGAGCTTCTCGGAGGGGATGAGGCGTACGCGCTCGACCGGCGTGACCGTCTCGACGTCGAGCGGGTCGGCTTCCTGCAGGAAAGCGCGGTACCTGGCGGGCACCCGCAGCGTCCTGCGCAGCTCTTCCACCACCGCTGGAGCCGCCTTTCCGAACCTCGCGGGGATGCCTCTTCGGGCAAAGGCATCCTTGAGCGCCGTAACCGACTCGGCAAGGTCGCTATCCACCGAACATCCCTTCCTTTGCAAGTCCACCGGACAGCCCGCTGGGCGGGCGCCCTCATCGCTTCGAAAACCGCTTCGCTCCCGGGGAGAGCACCGGCGCGCACCCGGAGGAATACCCCGCGCCGGGCCAGGTAGTGTAACAGAAAAACGATGGTCGACGTTGCGTACGCTGAGAGCCGATTCCGGCCCCCCGAAATTGCGCACCGATACGGTCCGGGCGTGCACCTCCTCGACGATCCGCTCGCGTGGACTCTGCTGGCCCGCGCCTGCTCCCCGGAGACCGTTCAGCCCGACGTGGGGCGCCTCGTCGGCTTCCTCTACCAGACCCTGGCGCGCGCCGTCCTCGCCGCCGAGCTGGAGCGCACCCGCGTCGACGTCCCGACCCGGATGATCTCGTCCCACCCGGAGGCCGTCTATCGCGGCACCGCGCTGTCCCGCGCGACGAAGGTCGTCACCGTGGGCATCGCCCGCGCCGGAACGATGCCCTCCCAGGTCGTCTACGAGCTCATGAACGAGGTCCTCGACCCGGCGCTGGTGCGGCAGGATCACCTGTTCATGAGCCGGCAGACGAACGAGCACGGCGAGGTGATCGGCGCCACCTGGCACGACGCCAAGATCGGGCGCGACGTCGGGGGGCGCCACGTGCTCTTCCCCGATCCGATGGGCGCCACCGGCTCGTCGATGGTCAGCGCCATGACGTACTACAAGACCGCGCTCGAGGGGCGGCCGGCCAAGTGCATCGCCATGCACCTCATCGTGACGCCCGAGTACATCCGCCGCGTCACCGAGGCCCACCCGGACGCCATCATCTACGCGCTCCGGCTCGATCGCGGCCTCTCGCCGACGCGCGTCCTCAAGACCGAGCCGGGCACGCACTGGGACGAGGAGCGCGGCCTGAACGCGATCCAGTACATCGTCCCGGGCGCCGGCGGCGTCGGTGAGATCCTCAACAACGCCTGGGTGTGAGCGAGCGGTCAGCGGCCGCGCTTCGAGCGGCGGTTGTGGCCGGCGGCGAGCGCGCGGTAGTCGATGGCCGCGTGCGGCCGGCTCACGGCGGGGCGCAGGTCGGTGCAGAGCCGCGTGAGCTCCGCGATCATCGCGCCGAGGTCGCTCGCGCCCGCGGCCCTGCGCTGCGCGAGCTCGCCGTAGGCGGCCTCGAGCGACGCGATGCCCTTGCCCGAGACGTGCCCGCGGCGGGACAGGTCGACGTAGCTCCGCGCGAGCGCGACGCTGTCGAAGTTGTGCGCGACGACCAGGTCCTGCGCGACCCGGAGCACGGCGTGCGCGGCGATCCGGCCGTCCTCGTGGAGCACGAAGGCCGCCTGCAGGTAGTTGTAGAAGGGGACGACCCGGTCGCCGAAGATCCGGAAATCCGAGGGAGATGACTGCCGATCGAGGTGGATCAGGATGCGCTCGACGACGGGGCCCTTCTCGACGTAGCTGGCGAACCGGATCGCGTCGAGGATGGTGTCGTCGTAGGCGTGGCCGAGCCGCATCACCTCGCCGAGCTCCAGCGGGGTGACCCGCCCCTCGCAGACGTCGGCGTACAGCGAGTAGACGAACGCGTCGGCCTCGGCGTCGTCGCCGAGGAGCACCTCGCGGATCAGCGCGCCGCTCGGGTCGCGCTGGCTCGGGAGCTCGCAGCGCCGCTGGAGCAGCGCGGGCAGCTTGTAGCCGAGCTGGCCGCGCAGCGCGCGGAAGCGCAGCCGCAGGATGTTCTGCAGGTTGGGCTTCAGCGTGAGCGACGCCCACCGCGCGCCGTCGAGCCGCAGCTTCTGCTCGATGCGCGAGCGGAGCTGCTCCGGGCTGCCCGAGAGGATGTGCGTCTCGACGCCCGCGCGGCCGAGCTCGCGCAGGAGCGACCCGGCGCCCGGCACGGTGCGCTTCTGGTCGGGCCGCTCGATCGCGGTCCGCACGAGATCGCGCAGCGTGTCGAAATCCGTCCTGAGGTAGGTCTTGTCGAGGTCCCACCGCGCGATGAACGGCGCGCGCGCCGCAGGCGCCGCTGCGTTCGCCGGAGTTCGGGGCCCTTGCGTTCGCTCCTCGCCGCTCACCGTCTCTCGCTCAGCGCGCCATCCACTCGCGCCGCATCTTGTCGAGCGACTGCACCACGTCGCTGTCGGCGCTCTGCCGGGCGAGGTCCATCGCCTCGCGGAGGTACATCGACGCCTCGCCGGTGCGCTCGCGCTGGTGCGCCACGTGCGCGAGCGCGCCCAGGACGAGCGCGCGGTCGGGGCCGCCGGGGCCGGCGAGGTCGAGCGCCTCGCGCAGCACGCCGTCGGCGTCGGTGAGATCGCCGGCGCGCGCGAGCGCCTCGCCCAGCTTGCGGCTGAAGATGAGGACGGCGCGCACCGGATCGTCGAGCTCGCCCCGGAAGATCTCGCGCCGCGCGAGGTCGAGACCGCGGCGCAGCGCGAGCACGCTGCCGGCCGTGTCCCCGCGCGCGGCCGACCGATCCGCCGCCTGCTCGAGCAGCATCAGCGCGACGAACGCGTTCTGCGCGTGGTAGGCGTGGATCGCCTGCACCTCGAGCGGCAGCGCGAGCGGATCGCCCGCGCTGTCGAACGTCGCCTTGGCGTGCAGGTCGCGCCGGACGCCGGCCGGGATCGTCGCGAGCGTCACGTCGCGGAGCAGCGGGTGCGCGGTGCGGATGCCGCTCGAGTGCTCCTCGATCATGCCCGCCGCCGCGAGCTTGTTGAGCAGCTCGTCGAAGGCGCGGATGTCCGGCAAGAGGCGCTGCAGCGTGCCCCGGTCCGCCGCGTCCCCGATGACCGCGAGCGCCTGCAGCGTGCGGCGCGCGTCCTGCGGCAGCCGCTCGATGCGCGCGGCGACCAGGTCGGCCATGCGCGCGGGCGGATCGCTGCCGCCCTCGAGGGTGTAGCGGACCAGCTGGTCGATGTAGAGCGGCGGCACCGTCGCGGCGTCGCCGCCGAGGCCGGCCGGGGTCGCCGCGCTCGGCGGCAGGCCCAGCGCGACGTGATCGGCGGTGGCGCCGTCCGAGGGATCGCGCCGCGGCGACAGCCGCGCCCCGCCCGTGCTCTGCGGCGTCTTGCGGGCGGCGCGGTGATCGAGGCTCACGCTGCTCCGGAGGAGCGAGAGCGCGATGTCCTTCGGCAGGCCGCCGAGCGCGCGCACGGCCCCGCCCCACCCCGGCTCGAAGCCGGGCGTGTGGCTCGCGACGATGAGCAGCGCCGCGAGCGGCGGCTCCGCGATCACGTCGGCGAACGCGTTCCGGCTCGCGCCGTCGACGGCGTGCAGGTCGTCGATCGCGAGCAGGACCCGGTGCGGGAAGGCGGACTGCTGCGCGCGCGAGAGCGCCCAGCGCAGCGCCTCCGCGGCGATGAAGCGCCGATCGTCGGGCGACAGGCCGCCCGCGGCCGGCTTGTTCCAGGCGTTCCTGCGCACGTCGGCCGCGCGGTCGCCCTTGCCGAAGATCTCGAGCAGCCCGCGCCGCGCCTCCGGCGTCGCGCCGTTCCAGTTCGACGCGTTGCCGCCGTCGTGCGGGAGCTCGGCGAGCCCGGCGATCGCCCAGCGGAGCGCGTAGTAGCCGACCTCGGCGCCCCACGGGTCCGGGCCGGTCTGGATGACGATGTCGCCCCGGCTCGCGGCGACGTCGAGGAACTCGCGGAGGAGCCGGGTCTTGCCGACGCCGTGCTCGCCGACGATGCGCGCGGCGACGACCGAGCCCTCGACCTCGGCGAGGCAGGCGTCGAGCCACGCGAGATCCTCCTCGCGCGCCGCGAACGGCAGCGGGAGCGGGGGGGCCGAGGTCGCGCGATCGCGCCGCGCGGCCTGGGGCGCCGCGCCCGGCGCGGCGCGCGGCGCCGGAGCGGGCGCTTGCGCCTGCGCGATCCTGGCGCCGCACTCGCCGCAGAACTTCTGGCCGCGCGGCACGATGGCGCGGCACGAGGCGCAGATGACGGTCGCCTCGGCGAACGAGAAGCGGCCGGAGGGCGTGTCGAACGTCCCGACCGCCGCGCGCAGCGCGGCGGAGAACTCGTCGGCGGTCTGGTAGCGCCGCGCCGCGTCCTTCTCGAGCGCCCGCAGGGTGACCTCGACGAGCGGCTCGGGGATCTCGCGCTCCGGCGCGACCAGGGCGGGGTCGGGCGGCGGCAGGGAGAGGTGCATCAGCACGACCTGCGTCGGCGACTCGGCCTCGAACGGGAGCCGGCCGGTGAGCAGCTGGAACAGGATGACGCCGCACGCGTAGAGGTCGCTCCGCGCGTCGATCGGATCGCCGCGCCCCTGCTCGGGGGCCATGTAGTCCGGGGTCCCGCAGACGATGCCGGGGCTCGTGATGTTCGTCGTCGCGACCTCCGCCTTCATCTTCGCGAGGCCGAAGTCGACGACCTTCACGAAGTCGCCGCCCGAGCGCATCGGCTCGAGCACGATGTTCTCGGGCTTGAGATCGCGGTGGATGATGCCGAGGTGGTGCGCCTCGGCGAGCGCCGCGAGCACCTGGCAGAGGATGTCGACGATGCGGCGGAAGGGGAGCGGGCCGTCCTCGTAGACGACGCGGGCGAGGTCGCGCCCGCGCAGGAACTCCATGACGAGGTAGAGCTGCCCGCCGTTCTTGCCGAAGTCGATGACCCCGACCGAGTTCGGGTGGTTGAGGCGGCTCGCGGCGCGCGCCTCGGTGATGAACCGGACCGACGCGCTCTCGTCCCCGAGCAGGTGGGGGTGGATGATCTTGACGGCCACGGTGCGCCCCAGGGCCTTCTGCTCGGCCCTGTACACGCGGCCCATGCCGCCCACGCCGACGAGCTCCAGGATCACGTAGTTGCCCGGGAGCGTCGTCCCGATCAGCGGGTCGTCGGAGGTCCGGTTGAACTCCGAGATGGGGAAACCGCACACCGGGCAGAATTTGTGCGCCTGCTCGCACGGATTCGCGCATTGCGGGCAGACCACTGTGGACACGCGCGGGACCTTACCACGTTCGGGATAGCGATTGGAGTCGAGGTCTCCCCGGGCCCCCGGGGCCTCGGCCGGAGGGGGGCGGGGGGGCTCGTCCTGCCGTCTGTTAGGTCCTGGATCCCACTTGGGGTAACCTCGGGCGCGATGGTTACGCCTCGCCTACGTCTCGGTCAGCTCCTGGTCGACGCGCGGATGATCACCCAGGACGCCCTCGAGAGGACCCTGGAGCTGCAGCGCACGGACGGCCGGCGGTTGGGGACGCTCCTCGTCGAGCAAGGTCTCATCAACGAAACCCAGCTGACGCAGATCCTATCGCACCAGCTCGCTGTTCCCTGGGTGTCGCTGCTGCACATCGAGTTCTCGCGGCAGCTGCTCAACCTCGTCCCGCACGACGTGGCCGAGCGTTACTGCCTCGTCCCGATCTACGTGCGCCACGTCCGCAACCAGGGCGAGACGCTCTACGTCGCGATGGACGATCCGACGAACGAGGACGGCATGAAGGAGTGCATGGCGTTCTCGGGCTTGCCCGTGCGCGCGATGATCGCTCCGCCGAGCGACATCCGGAACGCGATCCGGGTCTATTACGGGGCGCGCGCTCGCTCCGCGCCGCCGCCGGCGCCCGCGCAGCGGGCCCAGGCGAACGAGCCGCAGTCGCGGGCGCGCCCGGTCGATCCGCCGCCGTCCTCCGAGCTCGGCGCGCCGGAGACCGCCAGGCACTCGGAGGACGTCTCGTCGACGCCGGAGCCCTTGCTGCTGACGAGGCCCGCGCTCCGCTCCGGGGCCCGGCTGGTCGACGACGCGGTGCCGGCGATCGAGACGTCCGAGGTCGACGCCAGCGACATGGGCGTCATCGACGACGAGCTCGCCTGGGAGCCGCCTCGCGCCGCGGCGCGGCCGGCGGAGCGGGAGGCGCGCGGGCGGCCGGAGGAGCGGCAGATCCGTGGCCGTCCGGACGAGCAGCGCTCGCGTCCGACGCTGAAGGTCGCGCCGTCGCCCGAGCTGCTCGCGGCGGCGCAGGCCGCGCAATCCGCGCAATCCGCGCAGCCGGCGCAGGCCGCGCAAGCCGCGCAGCCGGCGCAGGCCGCGCCGTCGGAGCGCCGGAAGACGCTGCGCCCGAGCTCGGCGCCGGGGCCGCTCACGCCGCCCGCCAGCGAGGCCGCGCCGAGCACGGAGGCGCCGCCCACGTCGAGCACGCCGGCCGCCGCGCTCCTCGGCGCCGTGCTCGGGCGCGCCAGCGCCGCGCGGGCCGCCGCGGAGACCGCCGCGCGCAGCGCCCCGGAGACCGCCGCGCGCCCCGCCGCGGAGAGCGCCTCGGACTACGGCGACGAGCCCCCGAGCGAGCGCGAGGTGCGCAACATCCCCGCGCCGCAAGGCCGCGGTCGCCGGCGGATGGTGTCGCTCACGCTCCTCGACGGGACGACGATCACGCTCCCCGCGCGGGGGACCAAGGCCCAGGCCCAGCAGCGGCAGCCGGCCCCGGCGCGGGCGGCTGCACAGTCCGAGCCGCCGCCGCCGCCCGCCGCGGACGATCCGGGCCTCACCGCGCGCGATCTCGTCTCCGCGCTCCGCGCCGTCTCGCACGGCGCCGACGCGAGCGAGATCCTCGGCAACAACGTGCGCTGGGAGGCGATGTTCGCCGCGCTCCTGTCGCTGCTGCTGAAGAAGCACCTCATCGCCGACTGGGAGTTCGTGGACGAGCTGAAGAAGATCTGACGCGAGGGGCGGGCGCGATCCTCACCCCGCCTCGCGCGCCGCGCCGGCGCGGACCAGCGCGTCGATCTCCCCGTCCGAGAAGCCCGCGTCGCGCAGCACGGCGCGCGTGTGCTCCCCGGCGCGAGGCGCCGGCGCGAACGCGGCGCCCGCCGGCGTGACCGGCGTCCTGAGCTGGGGGACAGGGCCGCGCGGCGAGGCGATCTCGAACAGGAGACCGCGCGACCCGAGGTGCGGATCGGACGGGGCGCTCCGCGGATCGAGCACCGGCTCGAGGCAGCAGTCGCGCTCGGCGGCGAGCGCCTCCCACTCCGCGCGGGTCCTCTGCCGGAAGACCGCGGCGAGCGCGCGCTTGAGCCCGGCCTGGTGCGGTCCGGGGACGAGCGCGCTCGGATCGGGCTCGATCCCTGCGCCCTCGCAGAACGCGCGCCAGAACTTCGGCTCCAGCGCGGCGAGCGCCATCGCGTGACCGTCCTTCGAGAGGTAGGTGTTGTACGGCGCGAGCCCCCCGGTGAGCGGCTCGTCGCCCGCTGCGCGCGCGCCCTCCGCGGCGTCCGGCCCGCGGAGCGCCGTGCCGCCGCCCGCGAGCGCCGCGGCGAGCGTGGGGAGGGCGAAGCCGAGCACGCCGTCGGTCATGGCGATGTCCAGCACCGCGCCCTGCCCGGTCCGATCCCGCTCGCGCAGCGCCGCGAGGATGGCGATCGCGCACCACATCCCGCCGCTCACGTCGGCGACCTGGAAGCCCGGCACCTGCGGCGGGCCCTCGGCGGGCCCCTGGGCCCCGAGGACGCCCGCCCGCGCGACGTAGTTCAGATCGTGCCCCGCGCGCGCCGACAGGCTGCCCGTCTGGCCGTAGCCGGTCAGCGCGCAGACGATGAGCCGCGGGTTGTCCGCGCGGAGCGCCGCGTGGCCGAGCCCGAGCCGCTCGAGCACGCCCGGGCGGAACTGATCGAAGAGCACGTCGTACGTCGCGGCGAGCCGGCGGAAGGCGTCGCGCCCCTCGGGCTTCTTCAGATCGAGCAGGGCGCTTCGCTTGCCGCGGTTCAAGAGCTGGAACGCCGCGGATTCACCGGCGATCTGCGGGGGGAGCTCGCGCAGGAGGTCGCCGCCGGCGACGTCCTCGATCTTGTCCACCGTCGCGCCGAGATCCGCCAGGACCAGGGTCGCGAAGGGGCCCGGCAGGAGCCTCGAGAGATCGAGGATGCGCGTATCGGTGAGCGGGCGCATGGAGGCCTCCCTGTCGTGGCGCGAGAGGGGTCGAGGATCGAGGGGGAAGAGAAGGGACGCCGGTCGCGTCCGCGCGCGGCGTGAAGCGGGCTCCGAGAGGTCAGCGAGGTGATCGCAGGGGCTGCGATCCGGGAGAGGCTCGTCGCCGGCGCCGGGGAGTCGGGGCGCCTCCGGCGCCGGGATCAGCCGGCGCTGAGCTGGAAGAGCTTCGGGAGCTTCATCGCGAGCATCTGGTTGCCCGCGACCTTCAGCTTGCCCGCGAAGTAGAGCTGCATCGAGTTGGCCTGCGGGTTCTCGTACAGCTTCTGGAAGTCCTCGCTGGTGAGCGAGATCGTGACGTCCGCGCCGCCCGGGTTGCCCGAGTCGAGCTTCGGCCCGGTGTCGGACAGGTCGATCAGCCACTCGCCGCCGCCCTCGCCGGTCACGTTGATCTGGTACTTCCCGCCGATCTGCTTGGCCGCGTCGGAATGCTTCGCCAGGGCAGCAGGGAGCTCTTCGTTGAACAGTCTCTGGATATCGACGGCCATGGATCGCCTCCGGATCTCGTAGGGGACGTGGTGACTTGAACGCCTGGGTACCGTGCGCGGTTTACCCGTGCCCGCACGCGCGCGTCAAGCGAAGGCCGACGCTCTGGCGCGCTCGCAGGGCGACGTCGGGACGCGGCACGCTCGCCGTCTCCATCGCGCCGTACGCGCCGTCAGGGCGCGCCTGGCGCCGCTCTCATGCGCGCGCGCGGTACGTCTGCGCGGCGGGCCGGGGCGCTTTGTCCAGCGCGGAGCGGATCGGGACCATCAGCAGGCGATCGATGGCGACGCGCTGCTCGGCGGGCGGCGGGCTCTCCGGAGCGCCCTGCATGAGCCGGAGATCGCGGAGCGCGCCGCGATCGAGCGGGCCGGGCGACGCGCCCAGCCCGTCGAGCGCCGGCGTCATCGCAGGGAGCAAGCAGACGAGGAAGATCTCGCTCGTGCCCTGGCGCACCCACGTCCCCTGGTACACCGCGACCGCCTGGCCGAGCGCCTCCTGGAAGACGAACGCGCGCCACTCGAGCGGCGCGGTGAGATCGAAGACGCGGCCGCCGGCGCGGAGCTCGCGGCTGTCGAGGCTGAGCGTCGCGCCCCGCGCGTCGGTCAGGAGGAAGCGATCGAGGCACCCGGGCGAGCGCTCCGTGAGCTCCTCGATCAGCGCGGCGAGCACCGCGGGGCCGAGCGAGATCGGCTCGCCGTCCGGGCCGATCGCCTCGAGCCCGACCTCGTCGGAGCCCACGACGGACGCGCGGTCGAGCAGCGCGGCGAAGGCGCGGCGCGCGGGGCCGTCGAAGCTGGCCCCGACGGAGGACATCCCGGCGCTGGAGGTGAGCAGGGCGACGATGCGATCGCGGCGCGGCGTCGCGAGGAGCGTCACGCCGAACCGGTCGCGGGTCGTGAGCAGCACGTGCTCCCCGGCGCCGCCCTTGCCGCGGAGGAGCAGCCGGTCGCCGTCGAGGCTCAGCCCGCGCCGGCTCGCCTGCGGGGCCGGGAGGAGGTGCCGCCGCCCCCGCGCGAGCAGCGCCCCCGCCGCCGCGACGAGCGCGACCGGCAAGAGCGCGCGGACCGTCACGCTGCGCGCGGTCGCGACCAGCACGAGCGCGGCCACGAGGAGCGGGATCGACCAGAGCCGTCGCGCGCCTGCGCCCCGCGCCGGCGAGAGCTCGGGAGCGGTGGCGTCGAACCACCGCGTCTCGGGGGGAGGCGTCACGGCCTCATCGCTCGCTGGCTGGCCGGCGAGCTGAGCGGCCGGCCAGCCTGTCGCAGGCGCAGGCTCTTGCGCGCGGGCCTCGATCGGTGGGAGCGTGGCGACGGACCCAAGAGGGTCCTTCTGGCCCTTCGCCTCGCGTCCCATCGCACCTCCACCCCAGCCGAAAGTTCGGCGTAGAATAGCATCGAGCGCGGCCGGAGCGAGAGAGACTTTGGGGCGACGCGCCGCGTAGGCGGCGCGTCGGTTGGGTGCGCCGCGCAGGCGGCACGTTGGCCGGGCGCGCCGCGCAGGCGGCACGTTGGCCGGGCGCGCCGCCTGCGCGCTACGCGGCGCGTTGGTCGGACGCACCGCCTCGGGGCGGCGCGGGGAAGGCGCCGCAGGCTGCGCTCCGGTCGCAGGGCCCCGGCGCCGCCTGACGGCCGGGGCGCATCGCAGGGCTCCCGCGCGGGCTTCGCCTGAACGTGATGGGCGACCCGCCGCGAGCGTCGCGGTGAAGCCGGATCGAGGGCCGCTGGGCGAGCAGGCGGCGGCTCGGCCTGCAGCCCCGACGGCGAGCGCGGCGACGAGCGAGGCCTCGTCCTCACGGTACCGCGGTGGTCGCCGCGGCGCTCCGCCGCGGTCGCCGCAGCGCTCCGCGCGGGCTCGTCGGCGGAGCCCGCGTCGCCGGTGAGCGGCCTGGAACTCAGGGCGCGAGAGGAGATCCCGTCAAAAGAGAGGCTCGTCCGGATGCCCGCGACGGCGTGCTCGGCAGCAGCCGGCCGTATGCGCGCGATGACGCCGCGATCCAGATGTCGGTCGTCCATTCGGCGGTGGGGTGCTCCACCTGGAGCCGCGCGTTCTTCGTTGCGGCCCGACGTGGGATCAGGCCCGCGAGAGTCTTTCCCCAGGCCGAGCAAAAGGGTAGGTCTGCCCTGTGCAGCGCCGCGATATCCCGCCCGAGCTCTCGTTTGCGGCCCCTCCCGCCGCCGAGCCTCGCGAGCTCACGAGCCCGCCGACCTCGCGCCGGCAGCGGGGCGCCGAGCCGGAGGTGGTCTCGGTCGCGGAGCTGGATCGCCGGCTGAAGCGGATCCTCGAGGGCTCGACGGCCGACGTGCGCGTCGAGGGCGAGATCTCGGGCCTGCGCGTCGTGGGCAGCGGTCACGCCTACTTCACGCTCAAGGACGAGAACGAGGAGGCGGCGATCGACTGCGTGATGTACCGGACGGCCGCCCCGCGCGCGCGCAAGCTGCTCGCCGACGGCGCCCGCGTCGTGCTCACGGGCCGCGCCACGGTCTACGTGCCGCGCGGCCGGCTCCAGTTCTGCGCGGACGACGCGCGCCTCGCCGGCCGCGGCGCGCTCCTCGAGGCGCTCTTCCGCCTCAAGGAGAAGCTCGCCGCCGAGGGGCTCTTCGCGCCGGAGCGCAAGCGCAAGCTGCCGGTCGATCCGCAGATCATCGGCGTCGTCACGAGCGGCGACGGGGCGGCGATCCACGACATCGTGACCGTCGCGTTCCGCCGCGGCGCCGCCCGGCTGATCCTCGCGCGCACGCCGGTGCAGGGCGCCGGCGCGGGGCAGCGGATCGTCCGCGCGATCGCGCTGCTCGAGGAGTTCCCGGGCATCGAGGTGATCATCGTGGGGCGCGGGGGCGGCTCCGCCGACGACCTCAGCGCGTTCAACGAGGAGATCGTCGTCCGGAAGGTGGCGGCCGCGCGCGTGCCGATCGTGAGCGCGGTCGGGCACGAGATCGACGTCGCGCTGACCGACCTCGCCGCCGACGCGCGCGCCGCGACCCCGTCGCAGGCGGCGGAGATGCTCGTCGCGGACGCGGCCGCGCGCCGCGCGGCGCTGGAGCACCTCGAGGCCCGCATGCGCCGCGCGATCGCCCACCGGCTCCGGGCCGCGCGGGCCGACCTCGACCGGCAGCGCGCCCGGCTCGGCTCGCCCGCGCAGATCCTGGCCGAGCCGCAGCAGCGGATCGACGACGCCGTCGCGAGGCTCCGGCGCCGGATGGAGCGGATCGTCGTGGAGGACCGCGCCGGGCTCCAGCGCCTCGAGCGCAGGCTCGCCGCGCGCCACCCGCGCGCGGTGCTCGCCGGCGCGCGCGGCGCGCTCAGGCCGCTGTCGGTGCGCCTCACCGCCGCCGCGCGCCGCCACGTCGCCCTGCTCCGGGAGGGCTTCGCGAGCGACGTCGCCCGGCTCGAGGCGATGTCGCCGCTCCGCGTGCTCGCGCGCGGCTACGCCATCGCGACCGACCCGTCGGGCCGCGCGGTCCGCGATCACCGCGAGGTCGCGCCGGGGGATCCCATCACGGTGCGCGTGCACCACGGCGCGCTGCTCGCGCGGGTCGTGGCCACCGCGGGGCCGGACGAGCCGCTCGTCGAGCGCGGCGCGCCGCCGGCGCCCGCGGCGCCCGCGCCGGCCGAGGCGGCGGCGCCCGCGCCAGCCGAGGCGGCGGCGCCCGCCCCGCCCGCGCGCCAGAGCGGCGGGCCGCGCGCCCCGGCGGCCGGCCGCGCGCCGAGGCGCAGGGCGCAGCCCGGCGCGCCCGCGTGCGAGCAGCTCGGGCTCGGCTTCGCGGCCGACGAGCGCGCCCCGGCCTTCGGTCGCGCGGGCGCCTCGGGCCAGGTCTCGGCGGGGCAGGGCGGAGCGGAGGCCGGCCCGGAGGAGAGGCGTCATGTCGAACCCTGAGCGGCGAATGTTCGGTCTGGTCGGGCACCCGGTGGGCCACTCGGTCTCGCCGGCCATGCACTCGGCCGCGTTTCGGGCCCACCAGCTGCCCCACATCTACAGCGCGTTCGACGTGCCGACCGGCGCGGAGCTCGCGCGCTTCGTCAGCGACATCCGGAGCGGCCTCATCGCGGGCGCGAACGTCACCATCCCGCACAAGCGCGCGATCATGTCGATGGTCGACGACGTGGACTCGAGCGCGGCCGACGTCGGCGTCGCGAACGTCCTCTGCGCGGCCGAGCCGCGGCGCGTGACCGCGCACAACACCGACGTGATCGCGCTCCGCGACGAGCTCGACCTGCTCCTGCGATCCGCCCCGCCCAAGGGCGACGATCCGGCGGGGCGGGGCGGCGCGCCCCCGAGCCCGCGCCAGCGCGCGCTGATCATCGGGGCGGGCGGCGCGGCGTTCGCGGCGATCGCCGCCTGCAAGATGCTCGGCTACCACCTCATCAGCGTGACGACCCGGTCGTGGACGAGCACCGAGGAGATGCTGGAGTCGCCCGCGGGGCAGCGCGCGTCCGAGCTCGGCGCGCTCACGGCGCCCTGGCCGATCCCGACCGAGCGGTCGATCAGCAGCAAGTCCTCGGTGGCGCTGCGGCTCAACTGGAGCGAGTTCGCCGTCGCCGCCGACCTGATCATCCAGGCCACGAGCGCCGGCATGCTCGGGGGCCCGCCGGGCGAGGAGGTCACCCGCATCATCCCGTGGGACTCGCTCTCGCCGAGCGCCTGCCTCTACGACGTCGTCTACAACCCGCCGGTGACGCCGTTCCTCCGCATGGCGCGCGAGCGAGGGCTCCGCGCGTCCGACGGGCTCGGCATGCTCGTCGGCCAGGCGGCGCAGTCCTTCACGCTCTGGACCGGCCTCCCGGCGCCGGTCGAGGTGATGCGCGCCGCGGCCGAGGACTCGCTCAGGAAGGCCACCGGCGGTCGATGAGCTCTGACGGATCCCGGAGGTACGCTCCGCCTCACGAAACCTTCTCGTCCGCGCCCGCGGCGTCGCGCGCCCAGGGCGCCGCGCTGGAGCACGCGTCGCCCTGGCCCCACGTCGAGGTGCGCGGCCAGCTCTCGATCGCGCGCAAGGAGTGGCTGCACACGAACGGGGCAGGCGCCTACGCGAGCTCGACGATCGCCGGTATGCACACGCGCCGCTACCACGGGCTGCTCGTCGCGGCGCTCGACCCGCCGCGGCGCCGGCACGTGATGCTCTCGCACGTCGACGCCAGCGTCCGCCCGATCCGGCAGCAGGGCGCCCCGACCGAGCGCCGGGCGGCGTGGCCGCGGTGGGACCTCGCCAAGCACCAGTTCCCCGGCATCGACCCGGAGAACGGCTCGTTCTATCTCGAGCGCTTCGATCAGGATCCGCTCCCGCGCTGGGCGTACGCCCTCCCGGGCGGCGAGCTCGAGGTGACGCTCGGCCTCGTGCGCGGCGAGAACGCCGCCGTCCTGCGCTACGCCTGGAGCGGGGCGGATCCGGTGATGCTGACGCTCCGCCCGCTCCTCGCCGCGCGCCACATGCACCAGCTGCTCCGCGAGAACGGCGGCATCTCCCAGAAGGTCGAGCTGCGCGCCGGCGCCGCGCGCGGCGAGGCCGGCTCGGGGCGACACAGCCCCTCGATCGGCGAGGTCCGGGTGCAGCCGAACCGCGCGCTGCCGCGGATCTGCTTCCGCTACCAGGGCACGTTCGTCGGCTCGCAGGACTGGTGGCGCCGCTTCGAGTACCTCGGCGAGCAGGATCGCGGCCTCGACTTCCTCGAGGACCTCTGGACGCCGGGCCACTTCGAGACGGTGATCGGCCCCGAGCCCGTGCACCTGCTCGTGGCGGTGGGCGCGCTGCCCGAGGACGAGCCGGAGAACCTGCTCGCCGCGGCGAGCGCGGCGATCCGCGCCGAGGACCCGGGGCCCCGGCGGCCGCTCCTGGAGCGGCGGCTCTGCATCGCGGCCGAGGCGTTCCGCGCCGACGCGGCCGCGCGCCCCGGCGTCATCGCGGGCTACCCGTGGTTCGAGGTGTGGGGCCGCGACGCCCTCATCTCCCTGCCCGGCCTCTACCTGGTGCCGCGCAAGACCGAGGGGGCGATCCGCGTCCTCCGCGCCATCATCGACTCCATGCAGGACGGCCTCGTGCCGAACCGGCTCCCCGACGCGGGCGAGCCCCCGGATTTCCACGCGGCCGACGCCACCCTCTGGCTGTTCGAGGCGGCCCGCCTGCTCGCCGACGCGATCGGCGACGCGCACCCGTTCGTCACGGGCGAGCTGCTCGGCGCGCTCCGCGACGCCTTCGAGGCCGCCCTGCGCGGGACCCGCAACGGCATCCACGTCACGGCCGACGGCCTCTTCGCCGCGGGCCGCCGCGGCGAGGGCGCGATCGACGGGCTCACGTGGATGGACGCGCGCGTCGCGGGCCGCGCGGTCACCCCGCGCGCGGGCTGCCCGGTCGAGCTCACGGCGCTGTGGGCGAAGGGCTCGGAGACGCTCGCGCGCCTCGCGCGGGCCGCCGGCGACGATCGCCTCGCGGCGCGCGCGGAGGCGGCCGCGAGCGCGGCGCGCCGGGGCTTCGCCGCCCGCTTCTGGTGCGAGGAGACCAGCTACCCGTACGACGTCATCTCGGAGGACGCGGAGGGGGAGGGCGCGTTCCGCGACGCGTCGATCCGCCCCAACGCGGTGATCGCCGTGGCCGTGGATCCCGCCTGCTTCACGCCGGAGCAGGCGTCGGCGCTGCTCGAGCGGGCCCGCCTGGAGCTCGTGACCCCCGCCGGCGTGCGGACGCTCTCGCCCGCCGATCCGGCCTACGTGGCCCGGTACCAGGGGGGCCCCGAGGCGCGGGACGCCGCGTATCACCAGGGCACGGTCTGGCCGTTTCTGCTCGGGTTCTACGCGCGCGCCGCCCGGCACTTCTCCACGCTCGGGGAGCACGTCCTCCCGCTGCTCCACAGGCTGGTGACGTCGGCGGTCGCGAACGAGATCGCGCTCGGCCACGTGCCCGAGGTCGCGTCCGGCGAGGCGCCGCACCACCCCGGCGGCTGCTTCGCTCAAGCGTTCAGCGTGGCGGAGCTCCTGCGCGTGATCGCCTGGGATCTGCCCGCTCAGGACGGGGGCGCGCCGCGCTGAACGCCCGGCGCCCCGCCGCCCTCAGCTCTCCGGATCGAGCGCCGACTCCTCGCGGATCGCCTTGCCGCCCTGCGCGGTGAAGCGCAGCAGCTTGCCCGGATCCTCGGCCTCCATCGCGAAGGCCTCGATCTCCTCGAACAGCGCCTCGAGCTTGCGCGGACCGCACGTGGGCAAGAAGCCGCGGAGCACGCGCGGGTCGTAGAACCGGAAGTACTGCTGCTTGCCCGTGCCGCTCTCGACCAGGAGGAACCGGCGGAGGTGCTTCCGCACGTCGCCGAACGGACGGTTGCTCGTCAAGAAGACGCCCCAGCCGTCGCCCCAGCCGCAGTCGACGAGCGCGTCGAGCAGGGTCGACCCCGGCGGGAGGTGCACGAGCGTGGGGCCGACGTCCGCGAGGATCTCGCCCTGGAAGCCGGTGTAGAGCGAGGCGGTCTGCTCGCCCGCCTCCCCGAGGAGCAGCCGGATGCGCGGATCGCGCGCGGCGTCCACCACCGCGAAGAGCGGCGAGCGCTCCTGCCGCAGCCGAGCCCGCACCGACGCGGTGAACGGCGAGCCCGTCGCGGGGATCCCGGTCCTCCGCGCCCGCCGCGAGGGCGGGGCCGGCTCGGTCCGCGCGCGCCGCGAGGACGGGACGGGCTCGGTCCGCGCGCGCCGCGAGGACGGGACGGGCTCGGTCCGCGCCCGCCGCGAGGGCGGGGCCGGCTCGGTCGGCGCATAGCGGCGGCTCGGCTCGTGGCGCACCACCGCGAACAGGGTCGCCCCCGCGCGGATCTCGTCGCCGTCCCGGAGCGACACCTCGCGCGCGCGCTCGCGGTTGACCTGCGTGCCGTTGCGGCTCCCCAGGTCGCGGAGCAGGTAGCTGCCGTCGATCTGCTCGACCGAGAAATGCAGGGCAGAGAGCTCGCCGTCGCTCGAGATGGAGAGATCCGATTCGGGCGCGCGGCCGACGAGCAGCGGACGGTCGCCAGGGATGTGCGCGGTCTGTCCGGCCAGGGGGCCCGAGATGACCCGGAGGACGAATCCGGCTTCCTGGTCTTCGCTCATGGTCGTCTCCATCGCACAAAGCGCCGATGAGGCCGGCGAGTAAGCCTAGAACACCGATCGGCGGGAAATCCACACGAAGCCGGGAGCCACGAGAGCGGGCATCGGACGACTGCCAGCCTTTCCAGGCTGCCCGCAACTCCTGGCTGCCTGCGCGGATCCCACGTCCGGACCCGCTGTTTGCCGCCCGAGACAGCGAACGTGGGGAACCGTGGTTCGAGCGGCCAGGTCGATCGGCCGAGCCTCGTCTTCGAGGCCTGCAGCGGTGGTCGTCGCGCGCGCGCCGATCGCTTTGAGGAGATGTGGCAGAGGCTGGTTGAGGCGGCGCCGGTCATGTTCACCATGTTCGCCCTGTCGGAGGATGGATGGTGACGGCGGTCACCGACCTCAAGCCCTCCGCGCGGGGAGGGCGCCGAGCTCGCGGGCGCGTCAGCCATGGCGGCTGCGCAGCGGCTCGAGGCGGAGCCAGCGCGCGACGAACGCGCGGTCCTCGGGGGCGAGCACGCCGGTGACCCACGCGGCCACGAGGTAGAGCCCCGCGTAGAGGGGGGCGCCGAGCGCGAGGCAGAGCGCGGGGCGCTCGTCGACCGCGCCCGTCACCAGGAACGCGGTGAGCGGCGCCGCGGCGACGAGCGCGGTGGCCGCGACGCGCCCGTAGTGGCGCCACGGGAAGACGCCGCGCAGGCCGACCCCGGAGAGGCGCGCGATGGTCGCGACCATGGCGACGATCCCGAGCGCCTGGGTCAGGACGGCCGAGAGCGGCGCGCCGATCATGCCGAGCGTGGGGAGGAGAACCAGGTTCGCCGCGGTGTTGAACGCCATGGACAGCACCTGGATCCGCAGGATCATCGACGTCTTCCCGAACGCCATCAGCACGATGGCGTACGCCGTCACGCGCAGCGGCAGGAGCGCGGAGTAGATGCGGAACGGGACCGCGGCGCCGGCGTACGCGTCGCCGTAGACGGTGCGCATGAGCGGCTCGGCGAACAGGAGGAGGAACGCCGCGACCGGGAGCATGATCAGCGTCGTCTTGCGGATCCCCGAGTGCCACAGCGCGATCGCGGCCCGCGCGCCCTCGGCGGGCGTCGGCCCGCCCTCGACGCGGGCGACGAGGTCCGGGAGCATCGTGGAGGCGACGGAGTAGGCGAGGACGCCGACGAGCGGGAGCTCCTGCGAGCCGACGGCGAACTCGGCGTAGAGCCCCGCGCTGAAGAAGAGGCCGATGACGAACTTGTCGAGCTTCTGGTTGAAGAGGCCGGCGAAGCGGGTCACCGAGAGCGGGAGCGCGTAGGCGAGCTGCGCCCGGACGCCGCCGGGGAAGGGCGCCGTCGCGACGTCCCGGAACAGCCGCGCGTAGAGCCGGTACGAGAGCCCGAGCCGGAGCGCCTGGGCCGCGCACTGGGCGGCCAGGATCCACGCCACCGAGCACCCGAGCGCGGCGGGGACGATCGCGCCCGCCGCGGTCGAGAGCGTGACGATCAGCGCGACGCCCGCCGACTTGCGGTGGTTGTTCGTGGCGATGAAGAGCGGGCCGAAGACGCTCGCGGGGTAGGCGATCACGCTCATCAGGCCGATGAGCAGGAGGAGCGGCGTCGCGCCCTCGCGGACGTCGAGGAAGACGCCGGGGACGAGGGCGAAGGCCGCGAAGGCGAGCGCGGAGAGGCCCCCGAGGCCGAGCAGGAGCAGCAGGCTCTGCCGCACCAGCCCCCTGAGCTCGGGGCGGGTCACCTTGGGCGCGAAATAGAGGAACGACTCCGGCAGGTAGAGCAGCGCGAGATCGCGCCCCGTCATGAACAGCATCGTCGCGAACGCGAGCGCGCCGTACTCGGACTTGCCGAGCAGCCGCACCACGACGATGCCCTGCACGAGGACGATGAGCGTGTTCACGAACTGCCCGCCGACGATCATCCCGATCCGGTCGGCGAGCGACGCGCCCTGCGCCTCGGCGGGGGGCGGCGCGCCGTCGGCCACCCGCGCGGCCCGCGCGGCCCCCGAGGCCTCCGGCGCCCGCGGGGGCGCGCTCGGCTCGACCGGGGTGGGCTGCTCGTCCCGCATGGCGGCTCGGTAGCACATGCGCGGGCGGAGCGGCCTCCCGCGGCGGGCGCGCGGGGCCCCGCGCGGCCGTGATATAGGCGCGGCGATGAGGCGCGCGCTCCTCGTGAGCTACTACTTTCCCCCGCGGTTCAGCGTCGGCGGTAAGCGCGCGTACCGCTTCGCGAAATTTCTGCCGGAGCACGGCTGGGCGGCGACGGTGCTCACGGCGAGGCCGCCTCCCGGCGAGCGGCTGGATCCGTCGTTCGCGGACGCCGACCTGCCCGCGTGCGACGTGCGCCGCGACTACCTCACGGACGCCGAGCTCGCGCGCATGCCGCGCCGCGCGCTCGGCTCCGACGGCACCGTGGAGGCGCCGACCGAGGCGCCGCTGCCGGTCGCGCGCCGGAGGGGGCTCGCGCGCGTCGCCGCCGAGCTCCGCTACGTCCGGGTGATCGGCCCGGACGCGGGCCGCATTCCGGCCCTCGCGGCCCGCATCGCGCGCCTCGCCCGCGAGGCCTCTGCCGAGGTGATCTTCGCGAGCGGGGCGCCCTGGGAGACGGTGCTCGCGGGCCTGCTCGCCGGCAGGGCCGTCGGCCGGCCGGTCGTCGTCGACTTCCGCGATCCGTGGTCGTTCGGTCCGGTGATGGCGACGCGGCCCACGTGGGTCCGCGCCGCGGTGGCGCTCGTCGAGCGCGCCGCGGTGGGCGCCGCCGCGGCGCTCACGGTGACGTCCGAGATGACCCGCGACGCGTACGCCGCGCGGGGCATCGCGCGCCGCGTCGCGTCGATCCGCACGGGCTTCGATCCGGACGCGGCGGTCGCGCCGCGGCGCGACGGGGCGGTGACGCTCGTGCACTTCGGCAACTGCTACAGCGAGCGCACGCTCGCGCCGTTCGTCCGCGCGCTCGCGGCCGTCGCGCGCCGGCGGTCGCTCGGCCCGGGCGCGATCCGGCTGCTCAACCTGGGGCGCGTCGCGGGGAGCGATCTCCGCCTGGCCGAGGAGCTCGGCGTGTCGCGGCTCTTCGAGCACCGCGCGGTCCTGCCGTACGCCGAGGGGCTCGGCCTCGTCGCGGGCGCCGACCTCGCGCTGCTCACCGGCTTCGGCGACGAGCCGTACCTGCTGCCCGGCAAGCTCTACGATTACCTCCTCGCGCGCGCGCCGGTGCTCGCGGTCTCGCCGTCCCCCGAGGTCGCGCGCATCCTCGAGGCGACGCGCCTCGGCTGGACGCACGCGGCCGGCGACGCCGCGGCGATCGAGCGCCGCATCGAGGACGCCGTCGACGCGCGCGCGGCCGGGCGGCCGCTCGTCGAGCCCGACGGCGCGGCGCTCGCCGGGCTGAGCGCGCGCGCAGCGGCGGGCGCGCTCGCGCGCCTCTTCGAGGAGGTCGCGGCGCGCGGCGCGGGCTGACGCCGCGCGCGGCGCGGCGCCGTCCTCTCTCGCGTTGCGTTGACGCCGCGCGCGGCGCGCGCCGACCTTTCTCGAGCGGCGCCCGCTCGACGTCCTTGCCTGCGCGGCGGCCGCCGTGGCATGCGAGCCGCGATGCCTGACCATCTTCCCAAGGATCGAGCGGGGCTCCCCGAGGGCGAGCGCGCCCTCCAGGAGGCGTGGCGCGCGAAGTACGCGCCCGAGGTGAAGGAGCTGATCGTGCGGCGCGAGGTCCCGTCGCCGAAGCTCACGCTGATCATCATCTCGTACAAGGCGAAGGACTACCTCATCGAGTGCCTCCAGCACGCGCGCGGCCAGACGGCGGCGCTCGACGTGCCCTTCGAGATCCTGCTCGCCGACAGCGGCGGCATCGAGCACCTCAGGCCGCGCTCCGCGCCGCTCGTCGACGTCGAGCTCCGCCTGACCGACGGCATCCCGCTGAACGCCGCGCGCAACGCGGCCATCGCCTGGGCGCGGGGCGAGTACGTCGCCTTCATCGACGACGACGGCCTGATCGCGCCGACGTTCGTCGAGGTCGTCTGCCGCGTGTTCCAGGACGCGCGCATCGCCGCGATGCGCGGACGGATCATCCCCAAGGAGCACCCCTACTTCTGCACGCTCGCGGGGCACTACGACCGCGGCGACGACATGATCGACGACGTCCTCGCGACCGAGGGGCACATGGCGATCCGGCGCGGCGTCTACCTCGAGACCGGGGGCTTTCCGGATCAGTTCTACGGCGCCGAGGGGGTCTACCTGGTCTACCGCATCGCCAAGGCGTTCCCCGACATGCGGGTCGTCTACGTGCCGGATCTCCTGATGCGGCACGACTACTTCGACAGCTGGGAGAACTTCATCTGGAAGACGCGCAAGTACCGGCGCATCCGGCGCGAGGTCGGCGGCCTGGAGCCGGATCCCGAGTTCCTGCGCTACCTCGACGACTACCTCGCGCGGCGGAAGCCGCAGCGCCCGCTCACGGTGGAGCAGACGGTGGCGCTCGGGCTGCTCAAGGCGGTGCGCTGGGGGGTCCAGCGCCTGCCGGGGTGGGCGGTGGGGCAGCCATGACGGCGCAGGCCGGCGCCGCGCGGGCAGGAGAGGGAGGCGGGCCGATGGCCGAGGACAGCGGTTTCGAGCGGGATCTCGAGGCGATCAGCAGGCACTACACCGAGCGCTTCCTGCCCGCGAACCCGTGGGCGAGCCTGCTCAACGCCCACCCGTACCTCGTCGCGCGGCAGCGGCAGCGCCGCGTGCGCGAGGCGCTCGTCGAGTGCGGCGTGCGCACGCCCGAGGCCCTGCGCGAGATGTCGGTGCTCGACGTGGGCTGCGGGTCGGGCTCCAACCTGGCGTGGCTGGTCGAGCTCGGCGCGGATCCGTCGCGCCTCACCGGCATCGACCTCATCGCGCAGCGGGCCGAGCTCGCGCGCTCGCGCTTCGCCGGCATCCGCTTCGTCGCGGGCGACTTCCTGCAGGCCGACGTCGGCGGCCCGTTCGACATGGTGATGATGTTCGCCGTCCTGTCGTCGGTCACGAACGCGGAGCTCAAGCGCGGGCTCATGGACAAGGCGCTCCGCCTGCTCCGGCCGGGCGGCATCTTCTTCTTCTATGACCTCGTCTCGCGGCGCCCCGGCCGCGGCACCGTCGAGTACCAGCGCCTGACGTTCGCGGAGCTCGAGGGGTACTTCGCCCCGCGCCCGCTGCGCGTCTTCCGCAAGGACATCCTCCGCCGCGAGGTCGCCGACCGGCTCGTCCAGCGCTTCGGGGTGACCGTGGCCGAGCTCGTCCAGGCCACGGGGCTGCTCAACATCGACGGAACCTTCGCCTACGCGCGCGGCTAGCCCCGGGAACGAAGACTCCGACCCGGAGCGGACGCGGAAAAACGCGGCTTTTGGAGCGGGGCAAAATTCCCCACCGGGGTGAAAAGGTCCTGCTCGACGCCGTGTTGACGCTGGCCGGGATGCTGAACAGCCCGGCGCGGCGCTGGCATGGGAAGTGCCGACAACGCCGCTGTCACGTGCGCACCACGTGACATGAGGCTGCCATAGCCGGTGAGCGCAGCGCGCACAGCGCGGCTGCACACCGCAGGAGATGACTCCATGTCCCAACGCGTCCTCCCCCCATCGGCCGCGATCGCCTGGCACAACCTGTCTGCCGGCGATGCGCTCTCCAAGATCGAGAGCGCCGAGGCGGGCCTCGCAGACGGCGAGGCCGCCCGGCGGCTCGAGGAGGTCGGGCCCAACGTGATCCAGCGCGCCAAGGGCGACAGCGCGCTCAAGCTGCTCTTCCGTCAGATCAACGACCCGCTCATCTACGTGCTGCTCGCGTCGGCGGCCCTCGCGATGGCGATGGGCGAGGCGATCGACGGCGCGGTGGTGCTGGCCGTCGTGGTGCTCAACACGGCGATCGGCTTCGTGCAGGAGCTCCGCGCGGGCAAGGCGATCGAGGCGCTCGTCGACATGGTGCCGCAGACGGCCACGGTCGTGCGCGGCGGCCAGCGGAGCGTGATCCCCGCGGCGAACGTGGTCCCCGGCGACGTGGTGGTGCTCGAGGCCGGCGACAAGGTCCCCGCCGACGCGCGGCTGCTCTCGGTGAAGAACCTCCACGTGGACGAGTCGGCGCTCACCGGCGAGTCGGTCCCTTCCGACAAGCACGTCGCGGTCGTCCCCGAGGACGCCGGCGTCGGCGACCGCAAGAACCTCGCCTTCGGCGGGACGCTCGTGACGAGCGGCACGGGCACCGCGGTCGTCATCTCCACCGGCGCCGCGACCGAGCTCGGGCGCATCTCGTCGATGCTGCACGAGGCGACCGAGATCGAGACGCCGCTCACGCGCTCGATGGCCAAGGTGGGCCGCGTGCTGACGATCGCGATCGTGGCGGTCGCGCTGCTCATCGTCGGGGTCGCGCTGCTCCGGGGCTACCCGCCGGTCGACGCGATGCTCGCCGGCATCTCGCTGGCGGTCGCCGCGATCCCGGAGGGGCTGCCCGCGATCATCACCATCTCGCTCGCCATCGGCGTGCAGCGGATGGCCCGGCGCCGGGCGGTGATCCGGAAGCTGCCCGCGGTCGAGACGCTGGGCAGCACGGGCGTCATCTGCTCCGACAAGACCGGGACGCTGACCCGCAACGAGATGACGGTCCGCGCCCTGTGGACGCCCTCCGCCGGATCGTCCGGCGAGGGCGCCGACGGGGCGCTCGAGGTGACCGGCGTCGGCTACGCCCCGGCCGGCGAGCTCCGCCGCGGCGGCGCGCCGGCCGGCGAGGTGCCCGAGGCGGCGCGCGCGCTGCTCCGCGCGGGGCTGCTCTGCAACGACGCGCGCATGACGCGCGACGGCGAGGCGTGCGGCATCGAGGGCGATCCGACCGAGGGCGCGCTCGTAGTCGCGGCGCAGAAGCTCGGCGTGGACGTCGACGGGACGCGGCGGGAGTACCCCCGCATCGACGCCGTGCCCTTCTCGTCCGAGCGGCAGCTCATGGCGACGCTCCACGAGGCGCCCGGCGGAGAGCGGGTGATCTTCATGAAGGGGGCGCCCGAGGCGGTGCTCGGCTGCGCCGCGATCGGCGAGGCGGAGCGGGCCCAGGCGATGGCGCAGGTCGAGCGGATGGCGGCGCAGGGAATGCGGGTGCTCGCGGTCGCGTCGAAGCCCGCGGAGCGCGGCGCGGGGTCGCTCGACGAGGCGCACCTCGCGGAGGGGTTCGCGCTCCTCGGCCTCGAGGGGATGATCGACCCGCCGCGCCCGGAGGCGATCGACGCGATCAAGGCGTGCCATGAGGCCGGGATCACGGTGAAGATGATCACGGGCGATCACCTGGCGACCGCGCGGGCGATCGGCCAGCAGCTCGGGCTCGTGGGCGAGGGCGGGCGGGCGATGAACGGCACGGAGCTCGCGCGGCTGTCGGACGACGAGCTGCGCGCGGCGGCGGCGTCGACGAACGTGTTCGCGCGCGTGGCGCCGGAGCACAAGCTCCGCCTGGTGAGGGCGCTGCAGGCCCAGGGGAAGGTCGTCGCCATGACGGGCGACGGCGTGAACGACGCGCCGGCGCTGAAGCAGGCGAACATCGGCGTGGCGATGGGGATCACGGGGACGGCGGTGTCGAAGGAGTCCGCCGACGTCGTGCTGACGGACGACAACTTCGCGAGCATCCGGGCGGCGGTCGAGGAGGGGCGCCGCGTCTACGACAACCTGGTCAAGGCGCTCGCGTTCGTGCTGCCGACGAACCTGGGCGAGGCGCTGATCCTGCTCGTGGCGGTGATGACGTTCCCGATCCTCGGGGGCGCGCCGCTCATGCCGATCACGGCCGTCCAGATCCTCTGGGTCAACCTGGTGGCCACGGTGGCGCTGTCCCTGCCGCTCGCGTTCGAGGCGATGGAGAAGGACGTCATGAGCCGCCCGCCCCGCGATCCGAGCGAGCCGATCCTGAGCCGCTTCGTCCTCGTGCGCACGGCGATCGTCGCGGTGCTCATGACGGCGGGCGCGATCGGGCTGTTCTTCTACGAGTACTCGACTGAGGTGCGCGGCGGGGTCGTCTCGGACGTCGCCTACCGCGAGGCGCAGACGGCGGCGGTCACGACGGTGGTGCTGTTCCAGATCTTCTACGTGCTCAACTGCCGGTCGCTGCGCGACTCGATGCTGAAGATCGGGCTCTTCACGAACCCCTGGATCTACGTGGGGGTCGGCGCGCTCCTCGCGCTCCAGCTCTGCTTCGTCTACGCGCCGTTCATGCACACGCTGTTCGGCTCGGCGCCGCTCTCGCTCGACGCGTGGGTCAAGTCGACGCTGGTGGCGATGTCGATCCTGCCCGTGATGACCGCGGAGCGGTGGTGGCGCACCCGAAGGGCGCGGCTGTCGGCGGCGGAGGGCGAGCGGAAGACGCCCGCGTCCGAGGTGGGCGGCGTGGCGAGCGCGGTGGCGAGCCACGGCGCCGTGGCGAACCGCGGCGCCTAGCGCCGGAGGCGCCGGCTGCACGACGTGCGGCCGGCGCCGCTGCGCCGCGCGCGTCGCGGCGCGGTCATCACGGCTGCGCGCGCGAGGGCCCGGGGGGCCGCTCGCTCACTCGATGGGGAACGCGGTCCAGCCCTCGAAGTCCGGACAGGTCTCGCCGCAGGCGCCGATGAAGAGCGCGGTGGCGTCGAAGAACGGGTCGTCCTTCGGCGGCTGCGCGGCGCCCTGCAGCCCCGGCGAGCCCGGATCGAGCGAGAGGTCGAGGGCGAGCCACCAGCGCGACCGGATGCCGAGCTCCGACGAGGGCACCCGCTGGTTCGACCGGTCGGGCTCCGCGGACATGATCCACGCCTCCTCGTCGTAGTCGTACTCCTCGGGATCGGCGCTCACGTCGGCAAAATCGGTCTCGTTGGCCAGGATCGAATGGGTCATGTCGAGCGCGCCCGACCCGATGTTCTCGGCGGTCTCCCGATCGACGACCCTGATGCCCACGTTGCTGAAATCGGCCACGAGCACGTTGTGCAGCTGTCCGCGCGTTCCGCTCTCGAGCTTGACGCCGGCTCCATCGGAGCTGGCGTCGGGGTTGCCGAGGAGGGTGACGTTGTACAGCGTGGGGCTCGACGCGAGCGCCGGATCGAGCTCCGGCTCTTCGTCCCTGTCGTCCGCCTCGATCCCGCTGCCGTGAAAGTCGACTGCCGTCCTGAGCCCGGCGAGGAACTGCCCCTTGCCGCGCCAGCCGCTGTCCCAGTCGAAGCTGTCGTCGTTCCCGCCGACCACGAGGATGTGCTTCATCTCCGCGGCGCCGCCGAGCACGTAGACGCCGTCGTCCATGACGTTGACCATCTGGACGTGATGAATGGACGTGCGGCGCCCGACCCCGATGAGCTCGAGCCCGGCGCTGGGCTCGCCCTCGCGGACGTCCTCGCCGGCGAACTCGATGCGCAGGTAGCTCAGCTGGCCGCTGTCGTCGTCGTCGTCCTCTCCTCCGCAGAGCAGGCCGAGGGAGCGGGGCGACGAGTCGGACATCGCCTTGCCCTCCGGCGCGTTGATGCGGGCCTTGCCGCAGAGCACGAGGCCGCCCCAGTCGCCGGGGCTCCGCGGCGAGCTCGAGCTCGTGAGCACGATCGGCGCCTCGAGGGTGCCGTTCGCCACGATCCGCGCGCCGGGCTTGACGGCGAGGAGGCTGCCCGCGTCGGCGACGACGGTCGTGCCCGGCTCGATGGTGAGCGTCGCGCCGGCCTCCACCACGACCGGCGCGCGCAGCCGGGGAGGACGGCTGGGCGTCCAGGTGGTGTCCGACGCGATGGGGCCCTCGACCTCGAGCTCGCCCTGGCCGCCGGTGCCGCCTTGACCGCCGGTGCCGCCGTCGCCGTCGCTGGAGGGCCGAGGTTGTCCGGGCCGGATGCCGAAGACCACGTCGCACCCCGCAGCGCCGAGGAGGGCCGCGGCCATCGCGAGCACGCGCACCGGGCCGGCAGGGCGCATCAGAACCGCCCTCCGAGCGAGAGGCCGGTCGGGCCCAGGCCGACGTGAACCGCCGGGCGGCCCACGGCGCTCGCCGCCGGGGATGGGGTGGTGAACCAGAGGATCCCGCCCGCTGCCACCGCGGCCGCGCCCACGAGGAAGACGACGGTGCCGGCCTGCGCCAGGTCGACGGCGTCGCCGCGGAGCTCGACCCCTTCGTCGTCGCAGGTGTCGCCGTCGCAGTACGGCGCCGCCTCCTCGAAGCGCGCGCGTGCCCCGAATCCCAGGCCGACCGACACGCCGATGCCGACCACGCCGGCACCGGCCGCGATGAGCGCGGCGAGCCGCTGCGCGGGCATGCCGGCCGCCTCGCGGGGCGCGGGGCGCGCGGGCGGCGCTGCCCGCGCTGCGGCAGCGCCCGCGGGCGCGGCGGGCCGCGCGCCCGGCGGCGGCGGTGCGGCTGCGAGGGGCGGCACGGTGACGGTCACGGTCCCGCCGGCCGGGTCGACCGCTGCCGTCGTCGACCACGGGAGCCTGCCCGGCGCGCTCGCCTCCACCGTGTAGGCGCCCGGATCGACCGGCATCGCGGTCCCCCAGAGCACCGGGGCGAGCTCCTGGCCGTTGCGCCGCACGGACAGCCCCGGCGCGGCGCTGCCCGCGGGGACCTCGACGAGCAGCCGCGCGAGCCGCGCCTCGAGCGCCGCGGCGCCCTCGCGGGCCTGCTGCTCGCGATCGGCCTGGCCCTGGCGGCGGGCTGCGTCGGCCGCCTCGCGGTAGGTGGCCCACGCGCTCGCGGTCCTGCCGAGCCGCTCGTAACAGGCGGCGAGGTACAGGAGCGTGCCCACGCCGGCGTCGAGCCGCTGGCTCTCGGCGAGCCGCGGGCACGCCTGCTCGTAGTCGCCCTGCCTCATCAGCGCGATCGCCTGCTCGAAGAGGACCTCCGCAGCCGCTGCGTCGCCGCCCGCCTGCGCGCGCGACGGCCGGGGGTCGGCCGCGAGCGCGGCGGCGAGCGCGAGCGCGGCGGAGCCCCGCCTCGCCGCGCGGCGCCGGCTCATTTGCGGCCACCGTAGTTGGGGACGCCGTCGCCCGCCGGCGCGCCGGCCGCAGAGGCGGCGGTGGGTGCGGAGGCGGCGGGGCGCGGCGCGGCGGCAGTGGATGCGGAGGCGGCGGGGCGCGGCGCGGCGGGGCGCGCCTCGGCAGGGGAAGCGCCAGCGCGGACCGGGGCGCTGCGGGCCGGCGCGGCGGCAGCGGGGCCCGGCGCGGCCGTGAGGGCGGCTGGAGCGGGCGCGATCGACGCCGCGAGCGCTGGGGCGGGCGACGCCGTCGTGGTGTCGTCCAGCGGCGGGAGCGGCTCGGGCGCAGGCTGCGCGCGAACCGGCTCGGGCCCGGAGCGCGCCTCGAGCGGCTCGGGCGCAGCCTGCGCTGGAGGCGGCGAGGGCTCGGCCGCGGCCGTGTCCGCGGTCTCCGCGGCCGGCTGCTGTCGTGCCCAGAGCAGCGCCGCCACGGCGACCCCCGCGATCGCGGAGGCGGCGCCGGCCCGCTGCACCCAGCGCGGGTGCGCTCGCCCTTCCGGCGGCCGCCGGCTGTCCGACCACGGCTCGGCGGTCTGCGTCATGGTCGGCGCGGACGCGCCCTTCATCCCGGGCTCGGCCGCGCGCTCGGTCTCGTCAGGCTGCTCGGCGGGCTGACCGGGGTCCGCCGCTCGCGCGCCCGCCGCGCGCGCGCCCGCCGCGGCCGAGCGCCGCTGGCTGGAGTCGGCCGGCGGCGTGGCCGCAGCGCAGACGAAGGGGCCCGCCGGCAGGGTGGAGGACACCGGCGGGGCGGACGCCGCCGGCAGCGTCGCGGCCGACCCGAACGGCGCGCCCGCGGCGGGGGCGAGGTCGGCCGCCGGCGGTGGCCCGTCCGGCAGCGCCGGGCGCGAGCCGCGCTCGCTCGCGGCGAGCGTCGCCTGGGCGCGGTCGACAAGCGGCCGGCACCGCGCCGGGGCGAACGGCGCGAGCGCGGCCGCGAGCGCCGCGACGTCCTGCCACCGGTCGTCCGGGCTGCGCTCCAGGCACCGCATCACCGCCCGGCTCAGCGCCTCGGGCAGCTCCCCGCGCAGGGACGACAGCGGCGCGGGGCGCTCCTGCATCACGCAGAGGATCAGCTCCCCGAACGTCTCGGCCTCGAACGGCAGCTTGCCGGAGAGCGCCTGGTACAGCGCCACGCCGAGCGACCAGAGATCGCTGCGCGTGTCCACGCCGCGGGACGAGCGCATCTGCTCGGGCGACATGTAGAGCGGCGAGCCCACGAGGGCGTTCTGGCTCGTCAGGCTCTCCGCGCCCATCGCCTCCGCCGGCCCGAGGTGCTTGGCGATGCCGAAGTCGAGCACCTTGACGAGCGGGCTGCCATCGGCGCGCCGCGTGACGAAGAGGTTCCCCGGCTTGATGTCCCGGTGCACGATCCCGCGCGCGTGCGCCTCGGACAGCGCCTCGCAGACCTGCACGCCGATCTCGCACGCCTCCTCGATGGGCAGCCGCCCCTCCGCGCGGAGCCGGGCCGAGAGATCGGCGCCCTCCAGGAGATCCATCACGAGGTAGGGCAGGCCCCCGTCGAGCGTGTCGACGTCGAGCACCCGGGCCACGTGCTCGCTCCGCAGGCTGCTCGCCGCGCGCGCCTCCCGTAGGAAGCGCTGCACGCTCCCGTCGCGCTTCGCCGCGTCGGGCAGCACGAGCTTGATCGCGACACGCTGGTTGAGGACGAGGTGGTGCGCCTCGAGGACGGCGCCCATGCCGCCCGCCCCGATCACCCGCACGACACGGTACTTCCCCTTGAGGACGTCGCCTGTCTGAAGCGGGAGATCATCTGGCATGCTCATGGCGCTGCCTTGTCGGCGACGGGCTCGGCACGGGCAGGCTATCGGCGCGGCGGCGAGGGCGCAAGACGCGGGAGACGCGCGAGGCTGCAAGGCGCGCGAAGCGATCTCGGCGCGCGCCGGCTCGCTCCCCGCTCCCTCAAAACGCTGGTGCCGCGCCGCATACCGCGGCATGCTCCTCGGTCGACATGATCTACCTCGTCGCCGCGACGCGCCCGAACTTCATGAAGCTCGCCCCCATCTGCCGCGCCCTCAAGGCGCGCGGCCTCCCGATGCGGCTGCTCCACACAGGCCAGCACTTCGACACGACGATGAGCGACGTGTTCTTCCGGGACCTCGGCCTGCCGACGCCGGATCACACGCTCAAGGCGGGCGGCGGCTCGCACGCCCAGCAGACGGCCGCGGTCCTCGTCGGCACCGAGGCCGACCTGATCGAGCACCGGCCCAAGGTGGTTGTCGTGGTCGGCGACGTCACGAGCACCCTCGCCGCCGCGCTCGCGGCGTCGAAGCTCGGCATCCCCGTCGTCCACGTGGAGTCCGGCCTCCGCTCGCGCGACTGGACCATGCCGGAGGAGATCAACCGCGTCCTCACCGATCAGCTCTCCGATCTCCTGCTCACGCCCTCTCACGACGCCCACCCCAACCTGCTCGCCGAGGGCATCGCCCCGGAGCGGATCCGGTTCGTCGGCAACGTGATGATCGACTCCGTCCACTACGCGCTGAAGCGGCAGACCGACGCGCTCTCGCGCTTCGGCCTCCAGCCGAAGAAGTACGCGATCGCGACGCTCCACCGCCCCGCCAACGTCGACAGCGCCGAGCGGCTCGCGGAGACGCTCGACGCGCTCACCGCGATCGCCGAGCGCCTGCCGACCGTGTTCCCCGTCCACCCGCGCACGGTCGCGCGCGCCGAGTCGTTCGGGCTGTCGTCGCGCCTCCGGGAGACGAAGGGGCTCCGGATCATGGAGCCGCTCGGGTACGATGATTTCGTGACCGTGATGGGCAATGCGCTGCTCGTCGCCACCGACTCCGGCGGCATCCAGGAGGAGACGACCGCGCTCGGGATCCCGTGCCTCACGATGCGCCAGGGCACCGAGCGGCCGATCACCGTGACGCAGGGCACCAACACCGTCGTCGGGCTCGACGCCGCGCTCATCGCGCGCGAGGTCGACGCCATCCTCGACGGCCGCGGCAAGCGAGGCACGGTGCCCGAGGGGTGGGACGGCAAGACGGGCGAGCGCATCGCCGACGCGCTCGAGGCCTTCCTCGCTGGCGACCCGCCGCCGAAGACGGCCGGCCCGCGCGCCTGAGCCGACGTCCCGTCCGCGGCGCTCGCGGCCGTTCCGAGCGGCTCGCCCGCGCGCCGACGCAGCGCGCGCCCGCCGCGCCTCTCCTCTCCACACGTAGACCCTCTGGGAGCGCGCCGCTGGAACTGCCGCGCTCGCTGCGATATCCGACCCAACGTCGTTCACTGTGGCTGACGTGGGAGGCGCGCCGCCTGAAAGGCCGCGCTCCCCACAACACCCGACCAAACGGCGTTTGCTGTGGCCTATCTCCCAGGGATCTGCCTGTTCAGCGAGCGATGCTCCGGTTATAGGTGTATCGTGGTAAGGAATTTCCTAGCTGGGGTCGATACGGCATCTCGGGGGCGGGGACGACGGGGGTTCACCCTCGTCGAAGTGATGCTCGTGGGCGGGCTCGTGGCGATCCTGGCCGCGCTCGCCACCCATGGGCTGTCGAGATATCTGGTGTTCGCCACGTCGGCGGAGGCCAAGCAGACGATCGGCGGCATCGCCAGGGCCGTCGTGGCGTCGGCCGACCGCCTCCAGGCGAGGTCGGACGGCGCCGCGTCCCGGCCGCTGTGCAGCGATGCGGTCACGGTGCCCAACGCGTTTTATCGCGTGCAGGGCGTCAAATACCAGCCCGACCCCCGCCCGGGCGTGGACTACAACACCGGGAGCCCGACGGCGGGCTGGTTGTGCCTTGGATTCGAGGTCACCCACCCTCAGTCGTACCAGTATCGATATCGACTCGGCGGCTCGCCCATGCCCGTGTCGGTCAATCACTTTCCGGAGGACGTGCCGCTGGACAGGCGGTGGGCCGCTTACGCGCGAGGCGATCTCGACGCGGACGGCACGCACGCGTGGTTCGCGCTGGACGGCTACATGAGGGACGGGCAGGTGGTGTTCGCGAGCGCGGTCGGCTCCATCGACCCGGACGAGTAGGCGGCGCGCCCGTGGATACCTCAGCGTTGCACAGGCTGTTCGGCGCCCTCTCGGCGCGCCGCGGCGGTGAGAGCACGGCGATCGAGCTCCCCGGCGCGGATCTCGCGGCCGCGCACCTGCCCTGCGCCGACCTCCAGGGCGCGAACCTCGCCGGCTCGCGCCTCGACGGGGCCAAGCTCCCCGGCGCGAACCTCGCGGGGGCGCGGCTGGACACGGCGTCGCTCGTGAACGCCGATCTCACCGGCGCCGACCTGCGCTGGGCCGATCTCTCGGGGGCGTTGCTCGGCGGGGCGCTGCTCACGGCCGCGGATCTGCGCGGGGCGAAGCTCCCGCGCTCGTTCTCGTCGGCGAGCTCGCTCGCGGGCGCGCGCGTCGATTCGGCGGCCTGCGCGCGCTCCGGCTTCGACGAGGAGGCCATCCTGGCGCTCGCGAGCGCGGGTGCGTCGTTCGACGACGTCGCCTCGTTCGCGTCGCCGTTGCGCGAGGCGCTCGTGAGCGCGGACGCGGCCCCGGCGAGCGCCGAGCGGAGCCGCCGCACCGCGCCGCCGGACTCGCGGCGGCTGGGGGCGGCGCCGGACTCGCAGCGGCTCGGGGCAGCGCCGGACTCGCGGCGGCTGGGGGCGGCGCCGGACTCGCAGCGGCTGTCCGCGGCACCGTCCTCGCAACGGATGTCGGCGCCGCCCGAATCGCAGCGGTTGGGGACGGCGCCGGACTCGCAGCGGCTGGGGGCGGCGCCGGACTCGCAGCGGCTGTCCGCGGCACCGTCCTCGCAACGGATGTCGGCGCCGCCCGAATCGCAGCGGCTGACCGGTTCGCCGGACGCGCGCCGGCCCGGCGCGGCCGCCGGGGCCTCGCGCCGCGCCGGCGAGCCGGCCGAGCCGCCGCCGGCCCGGCGCGCCGCCGTGGCCGCCGGCTCACGCCCGGCGCCGGACGCGCCCCTGCTCGCGCGGCCGCTCGAGCTCCGCCTCGCGCTCGCCGGAGGCGCGCTGCTCCTCGCCCTGGCGGCCGCGGTCGCGCTGGTGAAGGTCCCGCCGCCCGGGCTCCTGTGGGCGGCGCACGCCGGCGGCGCGCTGGGCGCGGCGCTGCTGACCTTCGCGCTGCCGCCCTTCGGCGCCGAGCGCGGCGCCGCGCGCGCCCTCGGCGCCCGCCTCGTGCTGGCCGCGCTCGCCGCGACGCTCGTCCACGGCCTGGATCCGTCGCGCCTCGCCGTCTTCCGGCTGCGCGCCACGCTCTCCTCGGGCGACGCCGCGCATCGGGCCGCGGCCGTGCGCCTGCTCGCGCGGAGCGGCCACCGGAGCTTCGACGGGCTGGACCTGTCGGGGCTCGACCTCTCCCGCGCGGATCTCACGCAGGCGAGCTTCCGGAATGCGCGCCTCGTGGGGGCGGACCTCTCGGGCGCCGCCCTGATCGAGTCGACCTTCGAGGGCGCCGATCTGAGCGCCGCGAACCTCCGGGGCGCCGACCTCTCCGGGACGGACGCCGAGCAGGCGCGCGGCTGGGAACTCGCCGAGTGCGATCCGGCGACGGAGCTGCCCGGCGAGGGCTCGTGCCTGCTCGGCCACCCCGTCCGCGGGCCGCAGCCGGCCGAGGACGCCACCGCGCGCTCGACGCACGAGGAGGCGCCGCCGGCAGGGGCGCTGTAGCGAAGAACGTCGGGGGGCCGCGCGGCGCGGAGTGCCCGGCGCGCCCGTGGCGTTGCGCCGCCGCGGCGTTGCCGGATGCCAAGGGGCCGGCGGTGGGTGGTGGCCGGATTTGAACATGAAGGCGGGAAGGCGGGAAGAAAAGATCAATGATCTTCCTGCCTTCCCGCCTTCCCGCCTTCATGTGAATCACTCCGGGGCAAATGGGGCCACCACCCGGCGGTGGGTGGTGGGTATTTCGGCTGAAGAAGAGGTCTTTCGGACCGCCAAGGCGAATCCATTCGACCGCCCTTGACGGATTCGAAGGTGCGCATTGCATCGCGCAGCGACCCCTTATAACGTCGTCGCCGCGGGGCTAGATAAGAGGGACCTTCGTTGGGCTTCATGCAGCGCTGCGGCTGGAGGCGAGATGAAGAGCCGTTTAATTCTGATCTGTGGCGTCGTTGCCGCGTGCAACTACGACATGGGTGAGTGCTACCTCCGGGATGGTCGTGGTGAAGGCGTCGGCGCCGGAACCACCACGTCGGGTGGGCTCGGGGGCTTCGGAGATGTCCCGCCGGAGCCGCAAGGCGCGATGGATCCTACCGAGTGCAGCGAAGCGGTTGAAGCAGCAGCCCAGGTGCTTGCGCGTCCCCCGGGAGCCACGCGTGCGTAGAGCAGTGTGAGGCGATCGGTGCCTACTGCGTTCATCAAGCCTCGCATCCATACAGCCCTAGCAGCGGAATCGGCGAGTTGTACTGGTGCAAGGGTGGCAAGCCCACATGGACATGCTCCTACCAATGTTCGAATGGAGATAACTGTACTGTCATCAATCCCATTGCAACCTGGCTTTGTCGGTACACATTTGACAAGTAGGGCGGACGAATGACACGTGATCGGCAGGTGGCGCAGGCGCTCTCCGAGGGGCTCAACTGTCTCTCTGTGATCGTGGAATCGCTCGACGTCGGCGCGCCGGCGTCCGAGGTCCCGAGAAGTGAATGGTTAGGGGCTCTGCGAGCGATGGGGGATGCCATCGATGCGATTTCGTCAAGAGAGGTGGCGACGACGCTCATCGTGCAGCAGGCTGACTGCGACATCGTCCGAAGGTTGATCGCCTTGGTGCAAGAGTGGACGACTACGCGCCAGCCCCCCCAAGAGCTGCCGGTGATGGCACAGTCTATTTTGAAGATCTTCGATCGTCACAGCACCGAATCTTCACCTGACACGGAGAAGTGACCATCGCCGCCCCGCCGGCCGTCAGCCCGGACGCTGCGCCGCCGCGCGGGCGGCGCGGGCCGCCGCCGCGTCGTCGACCGCGAGCGCCTCCTCGGCCACGGCGGCGAGCTCCGCGAACGAGGCCCCGGCGAGCGCGTCCTCCACCGCGTCGAACGCGGAGGCGCACATGCTGAGCCGCGTGATCCCGAGGCCGACCAGGAGCGGCGCGACGCCGGGATCGCCGGCGGCCTCGCCGCACACCGAGACGGGCCGCCCCGCGGCGTGCCCCGCCTCCACCACCGCCCGCACGAGCCGCAGCACCGCGGGGTGCGCCGGATCCGAGAGCGCGTGCAGCCGCGGGTGACCGCGCTCGGCCGCCAGCGTGTGCTGCGTCAGATCGTTGGTGCCGATGCTGAAGAAATCGGCCTGCCGCGCGAGGCGCTCGGCCATCAGCGCCGCCGACGGCACCTCGACCATGATCCCCGTCGCCACCGGCCAGAGGTGCGGCAGGCCCGCGGCCGCGAGCGCCTCGTGCGCGCGCTCGAGCGCCGCGCGCACCGCGACCACCTCCGCGGCGGTCGAGACCATCGGGATCAGCACGCGGACGTCGTGGCCGCGCCCGGCGACGAGGATCGCGCGGAGCTGCGCCTCGAGCATCGCCGGCCGCGCCAGGGAGAGGCGGACGCCGCGGATGCCCAGGCTCGGGTTCGTCTCGGCGTCGAGCTCGAGGTAGGGCAGCGCCTTGTCGCCGCCCGCGTCGAGCGTGCGGACCACGATCGGCGCGCCCGCGAACGCCGCGAAGATCTCCGCGAGCAGCTCCGCCTGCTCGGCCTCGCCCGGCTCGTCCACGCGGCCCAGGAACAGCATCTCGGTGCGCAGCAGCCCGACGCCGAGGGCGCCGGCCTCGCGCGCGGCCCGCGCGTCCGCGGGCCCGGCCACGTTCGCCCACAGCTCGACCTCGCGCCCGCAGGCGAGGCGCAGGCGGCCCTCGCGGGCGCCCGGTGGGCGCCGCGACGCGCGGAGGGCCGCCCGCCGCCGCTCGATCTCGGCCGCGGTCTCGGGATCGGGGTCGAGCCACACCTCGCCGGTCGCGCCGTCCAGGCCGGCGCGCGCGCCGCCGGCGTCGGGCACCAGCGCCGCGGCCCCCGCCACCGCGGGGATGCCGGCGGCGCGCAGCAGGATGGCGGCGTGCGACGTCGGGCCGCCGCGCCGGTCGATGACCCCGAGCACGCGCGCCGCGTCGAGCCGCGCGGCCTCCGACGGCGTGAGATCGTCGACCACGACGACGGCCGGCGGCCCTTCGGGCAGCGTGGCCGCGGCGCCGCCGAGCAGGGCGCGCACCACCGCGTCGCCCACGTCGTGGACGTCCGCCTCGCGCGCCCGCAGGTACGGGTCCTCGAGCTGCCGGTAGATCGCCGCCGCGGCCTCGATGGCCAGGCGGAAGGCCCAGGCGGCGTTGCAGCGCTCCCGATCGATGCGCGACAGGGCCTCGTCGACGAGGGCCGGGTCGCAGAGCAGCGCCTGGTGCGCCTCGAGGATGTCGCTGCCGCGCAGCGCGTTCCCGAGGTCCTGCGCCGCGATCTCGAGCGCCCGCCGCAGCCGCACGGCCTCGGCCGCGGGGTCGTCGACCGTGGTCTCGGGGATGTCCGGGAGCACGCGCACGAGCCGCACGAGCGGCCCGAGCGCGACGCCCGGCGCGACCGGGGTGGCGAGGCCCGAGGTGGCGGGCGCCGCCGCCGCGCCCACCGGCGCCTCGCGCTGCACGAGCGCGGCGAGCGCCGCGACCGCCTCGGCCGCCTGCCGGCCGGCGGCGCGCAGGCGCAGCACGTCGCCGCGGCGCGCCCCGAGCGAGGCGAGCGCGATCAGGCTCGAGGTCGCCACCGGCCCGCGGCCGGCGGTCACGTTCTCCAGGGTGATCGCCGCGTCGAACGTCGCCGCGCGCGCGATGAGCTGCGCGGCCGGGCGGGCGTGCAGGCCGCTCGGCTCGGCGATCGCGACGTCGACCGCCACCGCCGGCGCGCCCGCGGCCGCCGCAGGCGCCGCCGCGTCCGCCGCTGCCGCGGCGGGGCGCTCGCTCTCGCCGAGCTGCGCGGCCTTCGGCTCGAGCGCCTGCCGCGCCTCCGCGGCCACCTGATCGAGCGTGCCGCCCGCCGCCGCCCGCACGGCGGCGGCGACCGCGCCTTCCACGATCGGCCCGCCCGTGAGGCGCGTGCGCGCGCCGAGCTCCGGATCGACGAGCTCGAGCGCCGTCTCGGCGCTCAGGATCGCGCTGCCGAGGTCCATCAGCACGACGGCGCCGGCCGGCCCGCAGACGCGCTCGATCGCCGCGGCGATGGCCGTCGCGTCGGTGCCGAGCTCGGCGCCGCCGTCGCCCGCGCCCGCCGCGCACGCGATGGCGACCGACTCGCCGGTCATCTGGCGGGCCAGCGTCTCGGTGGCCTCCGCGAGCGCGCGGCTGTGCGAGACGAGGACGAGCCCGACGCGGCCCGCCGCCCCGCTCATGCGCCTGCCGTCGCGGCCAGGCTCCGCAGCAAGAGCCAGCACGACGTGGCGCCGGGGTCCTGGTGCCCAGCGCTGCGCTCCCCGAGGTAGCTCGCACGGCCCTTGCGGGCGATGAGCGGCACCGTCGCCTCCATCCCGGCCCGCGCCGCGTCGGCGGCGCGGCCGAGCGCGTCCCGGAGCGCGGCGCCGTCCGCGGCCCCCGGCGCGCTCAGCGCGGCCTTGAGCGCGTCGACGGCAGGGACGAGCGCGTCGACCATCGTCTTGTCGCCGGGCGACGCCTTGCCCCGGCGCCGCACGCCCTCGAGGCCCGCCTCGAGGCAGCCCGCCAGGGCCGCGAGGTCGAGCGCCGCGGCGCCGGCCACCCGCTGGCCCGCGTCGCGGAAGAGCGTGCCGTACAGCGGCCCGCTCGCCCCGCCGACGGTCGACAGCAGCGTCATCCCCACGTCCCTGAGGAGCGCGCCGACGTCCCCGCGATCGAGGCGGCCGAGCCGGTCGCGCACCGCCGCGAAGCCGCGCGCCATGTTGACCCCGTGATCGCTGTCGCCGATCGCCGCGTCGAGCTCGGTCAGGAACGCCTTCTCGCGCTCCAGGACCTCGGCCGCGCGCTCGAGCCACGCCGCGATGTGCTCGCCGCTCAGGGTGTGCATCGCTCAGGCCCCCCAGCGGAGCGCCGGCGTGTGCACCGGGGCGTCCCAGAAGCGGATCATCTCGTCGTCGAGCTTGAGGACGGTCGCCGACACGCCGGCCATCTCGAGCGACGTGATGTACGACCCGACGAGGCTGCGGGCGACCTTGAGGCCGCGCTCGCGCGCGATCGCGTGGGCCCTGCGGTAGACGACGTAGAGCTCGATGAGCGGCGTCCCGCCCATGCCGTTGACGAACAGGAGCACGTCGTCGCCCGGCTTGAACGGCAGGTCGTCGAGGATCGGCTGCATCAGGAGCTCGGCCACGCGATCCGCCGGCTCCAGTTGGGCTCGACGCCGGCCGGGCTCGCCGTGGATGCCGATGCCGACCTCCATCTCGCCCGGGCCGAGCTCGAACGACGGCTTGCCGGCGTGCGGCACGGTGCAGGCGGAGAGCGCGATCCCCATGCTGCGGCCGTGCGCGTTGACCCGCCGGCACAGCGCCGCCACCTCGCCGAGCGGCAGGCCGGCCTCGGCGGCGCCGCCGCAGATCTTCTCGGCGAGGACGGTCGTCCCGACGCCGCGCCGCCCCGCCGTGTAGAGGCTGTCCTCGACCGCCACGTCGTCGTTCACGATCACGCCCTCGACCGCGATCCCCGCCTCGCCGGCGAGCTCGGCGGCCATCTCGAAGTTCATGACGTCGCCGGTGTAGTTCTTGATGATGTGGAGCACGCCGGCCCCGCCGTCGACGGCCCGCGTCGCCTCGAAGATCTGGTCGGGCGTCGGGCTCGTGAACACGGCGCCCGGGCAGGCGGCGTCGAGCATGCCGCGCCCGACGAACCCCGCGTGCAGCGGCTCGTGCCCGCTGCCGCCGCCGGAGAGGAGGGCGACCTTGCCCCTGGCCTTCGCCTCCGCCCGCGTGACGAAGAGCGGCGCGGCGTTCACCCGGAGGAGCTCGCCGTGGGCCAGCGCCATGCCCTCGAGCGCCTCGCCGACCAGATCGCCCGGCGCATTGATGAGCTTCTTCATCCTGCCTCCGCTCCGTCGTCGTCCGCGTGTCGTCCGTTTACTTCCGGCTACGTCCGCTCTCCGGGCGCAGGATATCCCCATGGCGTCGCCCGCCGCGAGAGGAGATCTCTCCGCCGCGCTGCCCTACGCTTCGGGCGCCATGGACCGACTCGCCCCCACGCTCCGCCCGCCGGGCCGCCCGGCGGGCTTCCAGCGCTGGAGAGATCTGCTCTTCCTCCACTGGGAGACGCCGGCCTCTGCGCTCCGCGCCGTCGTGCCGCCCGCGCTCGAGCTCGACACGTTCGAGGGCAGGGCCTACGTCGGCGTCGTCGCCTTCACCATGCGCGACGTCACGCCGTGGTGGTCGCCGAGCGTCCCGGGGATCTCGAACTTCCACGAGCTCAACGTCCGCACCTACGTGCACCGGGAGGGGCGCGATCCGGGCGTGTGGTTCTTCAGCCTGGACGCGGCCAAGGCCCTCGCGGTCCTCGTGGCCCGCGCCGGCTGGCACCTGCCGTATCACTACGCCTCGATGGCGCTCGAGCCGCGGGGCGGCGAGGTCCACTACCGCAGCGAGCGGCGCTGGCCCGGCCCCGTGCCCGCGCGCTTCGAGGCGCGCTACCGCGTCGGCGCGGCGATCGACGGCGGCGTCGCGACGCCGGGGACGTTCGAGCACTTCCTGGTCGAGCGATACCTGCTGTTCGCGTCGAGCCGGGGCGCGCTCGAGGTCGGGCAGGTGCACCACGCGCCCTATCCGCTCCACCGCGCCGAGGTGAGCCACGTCGAGGAGAGCGTCGTGGCCGCGGCCGGCTTGCCCGCCCCCCAGGGGGCCCCGCACGTGCTCTTCAGCCCGGGCGTGGACGTCGACGTCTACGCGCTGAAGCCCGCCGCGCCGCTCGCGTAAAGCTGTCGCCGCGCGCGGCGGCGCGGCCTCTGGCGCGCGCGCCGGCGCGTCAGCGCCCCTGCAGCCAGTGGATGACCTGGGACTCGAGGCCCGGCGCGCCCCCGAACCCGAGGCTCAGCGTCTGCGGGAAGCCCACGTGCCCGCCGAACCGGAGCCACTGGACGTCGAGCAGCGGCGAGCGCGGGTAGGCCTCGAGCGCCGGCCGCACCGTGTCGAGCGGCACCATGGGGTCGGCCTCCGTCGCGACGATCAGCGACGGAACGGCGAGGTCGCGGAGGCGCGGGGCGGCGCTCTCGCTCGCGTAATACGCCTCCGGGCTCGGATAACCGAACCGCGGCGTCATGATGCGCCGGTCCCATTCGCGGATCGTGCGGATCGCGAGCGCCTCCCGGACGGGCAGGGGCATGGCGCGGCGGGACGCCACGGCGCTGTACATCTCCTTCAGCGCCGACAGCACGTGCCAGCGGTACACCCAGCGCTCCGGCCGATCGATCGCCGTGACGGACTGCTCGAGATCGAGGGGCGGGCAGACCGCGGCCACGGCGCGGACCCGCGGGTCGAGCGCGCCGGACGCGGCGTAGCGGAGCGCGATGTGCCCGCCGAGCGAGTAGCCGACGATGAGCACGCGCTCGTACCGGTCGAGCTCGGGGGAGGCGATGGCGGCGTGCAGATCGGAGAACAGGCCAGCGTGGTAGAGATCGGCGCCGTCGCCCCCGGCGCCGCGCAGGTTGACGCGCAGGCACGAGAGCCCGGCGCGCTCGGCCTGCGCGGCGGCCTCGACCACGTAGTGGCTCTCCAGCGTGCCGCCGAGGCCGTGGACCGCGACGAGGATCGACGTCGCGCCCTCGCGGTGGCGGACCCGACCGAGCAACCGGACGGGCCCGGCCGGCGATTCGTCGACGTTCACCGAGAACGGGGAGGAAGGGGGGAGCGGCGGCGCGCGGAGCTGATGCTTGAGCCAGGGGGCGATCGTCCAGAAGTGGCCGTGGAGGAGGATGCGCCGCATCGACGCGCTCCTACCACGGCCGGCGCGCTCGTTCTATTTGGCGCCGCGGCTCACCGGCACGTGAACTCGGGGTCGCCGCTGCAGGAGTCCGCGCACTCGTCGCAGAAGGCGCACTCGAGGGCCGCATTGTAGAGCGCGGCGCTCTCGGGATCGCCGGCGACGCAGGCGTCCTCGCAGTCGGCGTCTCTGTTGCACGTGCGGTAGCAGTCCATGAAGATGATGCACGTATCGAGCTCGGTGCAGGCCGCGAGCTCGTCGCGGCAGTTGCCGTCGAACGCGCACCGGACGCACCCCGAGCTGCCGTCCCCGCACACGCCCGCGTCGTCGCAGACCGGCGGCGGGACCGCGCGCCGCACGGTGAGCCTGAACGCGCCCTCGTCCGCGTCGCGGGACCCGTCCACCACGACCACGACCGTCTGGCCCACGGCGAGCGTCACGGTGGCCTCCGACCGCTCGTCGACCAGCGTGTCGTCGCTGCACGCGAGCTGCGTCCCCCGGCACGTGCCGTCGTGCACGTGGACCACCGTGTCGAACGCGGACCCGTACGTGTCGAAGACGTAGTCGCCGGCGACCGGCGCCGTGAACGAGTACCCCGCGTCGGGGCTGGCGGCGGAGCTGGGGCAGCCATCCGCCACGGTCGGCCGCACGCTGTTGGGCCGGCCGACCGTGCTGCCGGTGATCGTCTGCGGCACGGCGCCGGTGAACGAGCCCGCCGGGCAGCTCGGCGCGCTCGCCCGCGTGATCGCCAGCTCGAACGTGCCCGCCTCGCCGTCCGCGCCGTCGACCACGATATAGACCGTCTGGCCCGTGGCCAGGTCGGCCGTGACGGCCGCGCTCGAGTCGGCGCTGCAGGCGATCTCGGCGCAGCCCGTGGCGTCGAGCAGGGCGAGGACGACGTTGTAGGCGGATCGGCTCGTATCGAAGGAGTAGACGCCCGCGGTCGCCGCGGTGAACGCGTAGATGCGCTCGCTCGAGCTCGCGGACACGCACGAGGGGGCGTACGAGTTCGGCTGCCCGACCGTCGTGTTGTTCGCGAACTGCGGCACGGCGGAGCCGAGGTCCTGGCCCGGGCTCACCGTGCACGCGCACATGCCGGACTGGCAGACCTGCGAGGCGCTGCACTCGGTCCCGCAGCCGCCGCAGTTCGCGGCGTCGGTCTGGACGTCGACGCAGGCCTCGCCGCACGCCGTGAGCCCGGAGCCGCAGCCGTCCCTGCACGCGCCCGCCACGCACGTCTGGTCGTCGGTGCACTCGGTCCCGCAGCTGCCGCAGTGCGACTCGTTGTTGGAGAGGTTGACGCAGGCGCCGTCGCAGTCGGCGAGCCCGCTCGAGCACCCTTCGTCCTGACAGGCGCCGTCCTCGCAGGCCTGCCCCTCCTCGCACGCCGCGCCGCACTCGCCGCAGTTCTCCGGGTCGGACGAGGTGTCGACGCACTCGTCGCCGCACTCGGTGCGCCCCCCGGCGCAGTCGCCCTGACAGTCGCCGCCCTGGCAGGTCTGCCCCTCCTCGCAGGCGTTGTTACAGCTGCCGCAGTGCGCCTCGCTGGTGTCGACGTCGACGCAGGTGCCGCCGCACAGCGTCTGCCCGGACTCGCACACGGCGACGCACGCGCCCGCGCTGCAGACCTGCCCGCTCGAGCACGTCGTGCCGCACGCGCCGCAGTGGCTGGAGCTCGTGCTCGTGTCGACGCAGACGCCGTCGCATTGCGTCTCGGGAGCGACGCACACGTTCGTGGTAGGACCGCCATCGGAGCACGACGCCACGGAGGCGAGCACCGCCGCGGCGAGCCAGAGCAGGGTGTACGTCGGCGCGAGCCTGAAGCGCGATTTGACCTTTTGCATGAGCCTTCCCTCGGCAGAGATGCCGGCGACGGGGGTCGTAACGAAGAGCTACCGGGGAGGATACGCCGATGGCCTTCCGGGCTGTCAATGCTTGCAGCCCGATCCCGCGCGCGGATCGCGCCGGCGCGCGCCGCGTCGGCGCCGCTGCGGCCGGGGGGCCTGCGTCACGGCGTCAGGGCGTCAGGGCGTCAGGTCCATTGCGTGCGCGGCGCCGCCGGCGACGGGGCGCCGCCGAGCCGCGAGGCCGGGAGGAACTGCAGGAGCGCGAGCGCCTCGGCGATGTCCTCTTGGCTGATGAGGCCCAGGTACCTTTCACCGTCGTACACCGCGACCAGAGGGGCGCTCTTCTCGGACATGAGGCGCATCACGTCGTCGAGCGAGCGGTCGGCGTCCACGCGGGGGACGTCGCGCCGCATGATCCCGGCGACGTACGCGCCGCCCGCGCCCTCGGCCAGCGCGCGGACCACGTCGCCCCGCGTCAAGGCGCCGATCGGCTGCCCGTCGAGCAGGACCGCGAAGTCGGTCTGGTAGGTCGTGAGGATGTGCTCGGCGGCGTCGCTCACGCGGTCGCAGGGCGACAGCGCGATGGCGCGCCGGTTGTAGGCGCGGCCCACGGGGACGACGCCGAGGATCGACCGCGCGCGCTCCGTGGTCCGCTCCTGCGTCGCGCCGAGGAACACGAGCACCGAGATGAAGGCGAGCACGAGGTGGCCCGACAGCACGGCGAGGGCGAACAGGGCCACCGCGATGACCTGCCCGATCGCGGCCGCCGCGGAGGTCGCGCGCGCGGGGCCGATCGCCATCGAGAGGCCGGCCCGGAGCACGCGCCCGCCGTCGAGGGGCAGCGCCGGGATCATGTTGAAGACGGCGAGCGCCACGTTGGCGCCGAGCAGCCAGAGCAGCGCCGTGGGCAGCGAGGGGCTCGACGCCGTCCCGAGCGAGGGGAGCTCCGAGAGCAAGCCGAGCGCGCCGGTCACGACCAGGAGGACGGCGGCGAGCACCACGTTCACGGCGGGGCCGGCGAGCGCGATGAGCAGCTCGTGGAGCGGCTTCTGCGGTCGGCCCGCGAACATCGCGACGCCGCCGATGGGCAGGAGCAGGATCTCGCGCACGGTGAGCCCGAAGCGCCTGGCCACCAGGCTGTGACCGAGCTCATGCAGGGCCACGCAGGCGAAGAGCGCCAGCATCAGCGCGGCGCCGAACAGCGCCCCCCGGGCGCCGTGGTGGCCGCTCCACTGGAGCGCTCCGAGGGCGACGATGAGCCCGAAGGTCGCGTGCACGTTGACGTCGATACCGGCGATCCTGGCGACCCTGAATGACCATTTCATGGTGTCTGGCTCCTGCTGGATGCGCGCGAGCGGCGCGTCACGGCGCGGGAGAAGCCGACGACCGCGCGCGCCTGGCGGTGCGGCCGGGTCGCTGGGTCATGAGATCTCTCGATGCCTGCTCGACGATCCTCGGGGCTTGCAAAGCAATGCGCGTACCGGATTTCACGGCGGCGGCAGGCCGGGCGGGCGGCCGGCTCCCGCGGCGCCTCGCCGCAGCGGGGCATTTCGCACCGGGCATTCGAGGCGGAGTGTTGGCGCGGGAACAGGGGGGAGCGCGCGCCCGGTCGAGGCGGGTGAGGAGCGGCGGCGCCGGCGGAGGGCGCCGCGGCGCGCTCGGAGGGGAGGCGAGGGCGAGGCGCGGATTGCCCGGGCGCGGGAGGCGGTCTAGGACGGCGGAGGCGCGCGCGAGGGCCCTGCCATGACGCAAACCGCTTCGAGCACGAACCGATTTCCCCCGCAGATCAAATACATCATCGGAAACGAGGGGTGCGAGCGCTTCAGCTTCTACGGCATGAAGAACATCCTGACGTTCTTCTTGATCAACTACATGCTGATCCACGAGCACGTGGCCAAGGCCAATTACCACCTGTTCGTGAGCGCCTGCTATTTCTTCCCGCTCCTCGGCGGCTTCCTGTCCGATCGCTTCTTCGGGAAGTACCGGACGATCCTCTGGCTCTCGCTCCTCTACTGCGCGGGGCACGCCTGCCTCGCGATCTTCGAGAGCAGCCCGAGCGGCTTCTACGCCGGGCTCGCGCTCATCGCCCTCGGCTCGGGCGGGATCAAGCCGTGTGTCTCGGCGCACGTCGGCGACCAGTTCTCCGAGGAGAACAAGCACCTCGTCAAGCACGTGTTCGCGCTCTTCTACTGGATCATCAACTTCGGATCGTTCTTCGCATCGGCCCTGATCCCGAAGACGCTCGAGTGGTTCGGGCCGAGGGTGGCGTTCGGGATCCCCGGCGCGCTCATGCTGATCGCGACGGTCGTGTTCTGGATGGGTCGCGACAAGTACGTGCACGTGCCGCCGACCGGCAAGAACCCGCACTCCTTCCTTCGCGTCCTCGGGGATGCCGTCCGGGGCGGGCGCGGCGCGCGCGGCGCGCGTGGCGCGCGTGGCGCCACCGAGGGCGGGCACTTCCTCGACGCGGCGCGCGGGAGGCACCCGGAGGGCGCCGTCGAGGGCGCGAAGGCCGTCTTGCGGGTGATGACGATCTTCGCCCCGATCCCGGTGTTCTGGGCGCTGTTCGACCAGAAGGGGTCGACCTGGATCGTCCAGGCGACCCGCATGGATCTCGAGGTGCTCGGCCACAAGCTCGCCCCGTCGCAGCTCATGGCGCTGAACCCGCTCATGGTGATGCTGATCATCCCCTTCAACACGATGATCCTCTACCCCGCCCTCGAGCGGCGCGGGGTCCGCCTGACGGCGCTCGGCCGCATGACGGCGGGCATGGCGATCGCCGGGCTCTCGTTCGTCGCGGTCGCCGCCATCGAGCTCGCGATGGGCTCGGGCGGCCGCCTCAGCGTGCTCTGGCAGGCCGGGCCCTACCTGCTCATCACGCTCGCCGAGGTGCTGGTGTCCACCACCGGCCTCGAGTTCGCCTATTCCCAGGCGCCGCGCGAGATGAAGAGCACCATCATGAGCTTCTGGAACCTCACGGTGACGGTCGGCAACCTGATCACCGCCGGCGTCGCGGCGCTCAACGTGTTCACGGGCGCGATGCAGTACCTCTTCTTCGCGGCGCTCATCCTGCTCGCCGCCCTCGTCTTCGGCCTCCTCGCGCGGCGGTACGTGGTGGTCGACCACTTCCAGCCGAGGCCCGCCGGCGCGCCGCCCGTCCCGGCGGCGTGACGCGCGCGGGCCGCGCCGCGCTCGGCCCCCGCCGCGCGCGCTCGGCCCCCGCCGCGCGCGCGCGGCGCGGGCCGCGCGCGCTCGGCCCGCGCCGCGCGCGCTCGGCCCCCGCCGCGCGCGCTCGGCCCGCGCCGCCCGCGCTCGGCCCGCGCCGCGCGCGCTCAGCCCGCGTCGCGCTGCTCCTCGTCCTCGCGCTCGGCCGGCTCCGGCGGGACGCGCACCCGCACGGTGCGGATCTGCCGGGGGCTCGCGTCGACGATGTGGAGCTCCGCGCCTGCCGGCGTCCTGAGGACGTCGCCGGGCGCGGGGATGCGCCGGGCGAGCCCCATGCAGAGGCCCGCGACCGTGGACCAGCGCGCGTCGTCCGGCAGCTCGATCGCGAGCTGCCGGCTGAGCTCGTGGACCGGCATGTCCCCGGGCACGAGCGCCGACCCGTCCGGCTCGCGCCGGACCGCCTCGGTGGGGGGCGCGTGCGCCTCGTTCTCGGCGAAGATCTCGCCGACGAGCTCCTCGACGAGGTCCTCCATCGTGATGATGCCGATCATGCCGCCCTGCTCGTCCACGACGACGGCGAGCTGGAGCCGCCGCCGCTTCATCTCGGCGAGGAGCTCGACGGCCGGCATCGACGCGACCACGAAGTAGGCCGGGCGCAGGACGCTCTCCAGCGAGAACGGCCCGTCGCCCCAGAGGAGCGCGAGCACCTCCGGCGTCGTGACGTAGCCGATCACGTTGTCGTTCGACCCCTCGTAGACCGGCATCCGCGTGTGACCGTGCTCCAGCACGGCGCGCTGGACCTCCGCGGCGGTCGCCTCGCGCGGGAGCGCCACGACGCGGACGCGCGGGAGCATCACCTGGAGCGAGGTGAGCCCGGCGAAATCCAGGGCGCGGGAGGCGATCTCGCCGGCGCGCCGGTCGACCGAGCCCGCCTCGGCGGCGTCGTCGACGATCTGCTGGATCTCCTCGGGCGAGATGCGCGCCTCGACGAAGTTCGTGCGGTCGCCGAAGAGCCTCAGCACCAGGTTCGAGCTCGCCGTGAGCAGCCACACGAGCGGCCGGGCGAGCGAGGCCAGCCCGCGGAGCGGCGGGCCGACGATCAGCGCGTACCGCTCGGAGGAGCGGAGCGCGAGCGACTTCGGGACGAGCTCGCCGAGGACGAGCGAGAGGAAGGAGACGAGCGCGACCACCGCGGCGAGCGCGAGCTCGTCCGCGGCGTCCCCGATCCACGGCACGGCGCGGAGCACGGGCGCGAGGTCCTGCGCCAGGGTCGACCCGCCGAAGGCGCTCGCGGTGGCGCCGACGATGGTGATGCCGATCTGCACGGTGGCGAGGAAGCGCTCCGGATTGCCCCGCAGGCGCTTCACCGCGCGCGCCCGGCGGCTCCCCGACTGCACCAGCTGGTCGAGCCGCGTCTTGCGGACCGTGACGACCGCGATCTCGGCGCCCGCGAAGACGCCGTTCACGAGCACGAGCGCCAGGATGATGAGAATCTCCGATAAAATGATGGTCTCCTCTCGAGGCGCTCCGTGGACATAGCGCGTCGCCCCGTGGCGCGGCAGCGGCGCGGAGCATGCACGGACAAGGCCGGCGCGCGGTCGTCGCCGCGTGGCGCTGCGGCCCGCGGTTGCGTCTACGGTGGAATTTGTGGGAGGGCTGGCGCGCCGGGGCAGGCGCGCTGGGCGGCGGGGTCACGCCGCGCCGGGCGGCGGGGTCAGGCAGCCTTGCTGGCCCGCCGGTCGCGCACCGCCTGGGCGAGGAGCTCGAGGACCGGCACCGTGTCGTTCCAGCCGAGGCAGGCGTCGGTGATGCTCTGGCCGTAGATGGGGAGCTTGCCCGGCGTGAGGTCCTGCCGGCCGCCCACGAGGTGGCTCTCGATCATGACGCCGAGGATGTCGCGCGAGCCGGAGCGCAGCTGGTCGGCCAGGCTCTCGGCCACGATCCGCTGGCGCGCCGGGTCCTTCTGGCTGTTGCCGTGGCTACAGTCGACCATCAGGCGGCGCGGCAGGCCCGCCTTGGTCAGGCGGTCGGCCGCCTCGCGGACGTGCTCGGGCGCGTAGTTGGGCCCGCGCTGCGAGCCGCGCAGGATCACGTGGCAGGCCGAGTTGCCGCGCGTCGCCACGATCGCCGAGATGCCCTGCTTGGTGACGGACAGGAAATGGTGCGCCTCGCGGGCGGCCCGCACGGCGTCGACCGCGATCTGCACGTCGCCCTCGGTGCTGTTCTTGAAGCCGACGGGGCAGGAGAGCCCCGAGGCGAGCTCGCGGTGGATCTGGCTCTCGGTCGTGCGCGCGCCGATCGCGCCCCAGGAGATGAAATCGGCGATGAACTGCGGCGAGATCGTGTCCAGAAACTCGGTCGCGCTGGCGAGGCCGAGCTCGGCGATGTCGCGGAGCAGCCCGCGGGCGACGCGGAGCCCCTTGTTGATCGAGAAGCTCCCGTCGAGGTCGGGGTCGTTGATCAGCCCCTTCCAGCCGACCGTGGTGCGCGGCTTCTCGAAGTACACGCGCATGATCACGAGCAGGTCGTCGCTCAGCCGGTCGCGCGCCTCCCGGAGCTGCGCCGCGTACTCCAGCGCGGCCTTGGGGTCGTGGATGGAGCAGGGGCCCACCACCACGATGAGCCGGTCGTCGTCGCCCGAGATCACGCGCTCGGCGGCCCGGCGCGTGAACGCCACCGTCTCGGAGGCGGCGGAGCTGACGGGGATCTCTTCGATAAGGATCGCGGGGGGGATCAAGGGCCTGAGCCCTGCAATGCGAAGGTCGTCGGTCGAGTAGTACATCGTGAGGGTGCCAGCATAGCGCGTCGCAGCGCGCTGCGATATGCCCCGACTGCCCGCGCGTGAAACGAAGGCATTTTTTCTTCCGGATCGCCTTCCGGTCCGTTCCGATCGGTTCGGGGCGGCACCGGCCAGGTTTGGTCAGGTTTGGCCAGGTTTGGCCAGGTTTGAATAATTCCAGTTGGCCTGAAGATTTGTCTCGCTGGTGCTTGCGCGCCGTTGAGGCGCAGGCGTCCGGAACGCTCGGTCGCGGGACGGCGTGGGGGCTCGCGCGGGCCTCTGGGCGCGCCGGCGGTCTCCACGGCTCACGCGCCCGCGGGCGCGCGCGCTGGCTCGGCGCCGGATCTGCGGGCGAGCGGGGCGCCGCTCGGGGGCGTGCGGCAGGGCGCCGCCGGCCGCTTCGCGCTCGCGCGGGCGGCGCGCGCCGCGGGCGGCGCCCGTCGTGAGGCCTTCGTGGTCCGCGGCGCGGGCTCCCGCGCGGCCGCGGCCTCCGCCGGCCGCGGCGCGGGCTCCGCCGGCCGCGGCGCGGGCTCCCGCGCGGCCGCGGCCTCCGCCGGTCGCGGCGCGGGCCGCCCGGCGTCGCCCCCCGCGGTTCGCGGTGGCCGCGCTCGCTTGCGCTCGGCGCAGGGCTCCTCGATCAGCGCGCGCAGCGAGGCGATGGCGCGGGTGCGCCACTTGTATGCGGTCGACAGCGGGATCCCGTGCTGCTCGGCGATCGTCGCCATCGGCAGGCCCTCGATGTCGTGCTCGATGAGGATCCGCTGCTCCTCGGTCTGGAGCGACCCGAGCCGCGACAGGATGAGCGAGCGCGTCTGCTCCGCGTCGATCTGCTCCTCGGCGTTCGGGCGCTCGTCGGCGACGCGCCGCGGGGCCTGGCCCGACGAGAGCTCCTCGCGCCGGTGGTGCGCCCGATCGCGGTAGTGCGCGGCCACGTGGACCGTGATCCGGTTGAGCCACCGCTCGGGCCGCGCGCGGAGCGGATCGTAGGTGGGGAAGCTCTGGTATCCGGCGAGGAAGACATCCTGAAGGATGTCGCTCCGGTCGCGGCGTGGGACCCCGAGCCGCTTCAGCCAGTTCCACACGGAGTCGTAGGTCTTCCCCCGAAAGAGCCGGACAAAGGCGCGCTGTCTATCCAGCGGCATCGATGGAGCGAGCGTGCGGTGCGGTTGTCCCATGCTCCCTTAATTAGGAGGACCCGATCCCCCATCTCACAAAAAAGCCATGCCCTCTCAAAAATGATCTTCTGTGCGCGCGCGATCCCCCGCGAGCCACCCCAAAGCGCCACGGACGGGAGCGGTGCTCTCCCGCTGCGGATACGGGCCCACCTCGGCGTTTTCGGTGCTCGGCGTGCTGGAGCACGCCTGTGCGCCGAAAACGCCGATCTGGGCCCGTCTCCTGTGCGGGAGAGCACCGCTCGGCGGCGGCGGTGCCGGAGGAGAGCACCGCTCGGCGGCGGCGGTGCCGGAGAAGGGGTTGGCGGCGTGATGCGGAGGATGGGAATCGCCGAGGGGACGGGGAGATTCAGAGATTTCCCTCCTGGCGTGCTTGGTGGCTTGGCGGGTCAATTCATGCTCGTCCGACCAACGTCGGGGAGCGCAGCGGGGAGGGGAGGGGCCGTCGCGCGGGCGCGGAGCGCGCGGAGCGCCGCGTTCCTCTCGGCCGTGAGGCGGCCCGCCGGGAAACGCCGCCGGTGCTCGGCGAGACGGCGGTTCGCCTCCGCGTAGCGGCCCTTCGAGAGCGCCGTGATCGCGCCGTCGATGAGGGCGCGCTCGGCGGCGATCTCCTCGTCGTTCGACGCGGCGGCACGCCGGCCGGCGGGCGCGGCTGCGCCGCCGGCCGGACGGAGCGCGGCCTTCCGGCCGGGGACCGCCGCGCCGCCCGCTGGCGCGATCCCGGCGGCAGCGCCCGGGGCGACCGCGCTTCCGCGATCCCGCGGAGCGTCCGCCGCGGCAGCTGCGGGCGGCGGCGGCGCTGCGCCCGCGGGCGACGGCGGCGCTGCAGCCTGCGATCGCGGCGCCGCGACGGGGGTCAGGGTCGGCGACGCAGCCCGCGGCGCCGCGACGGCGGCCAGGGATGCCGCTGCAGCCTGCGCCTGCGGCGTGGGGGCCTGCGCCTCTGGCGTCGCGACGGCGGCCAGGGCCGGCGCGGTCGAGGCGCGCGGGTCGGCGGCGGCCAGGGGGGAGGCGGCGCGCAGCGCGCCGATGGCGATCGCGACCGCCGCCGCGACGGCGGCCAGCGGGGCCGCTGCGCTCGCGACGGCGTGGAGCGCGGCGGCGCGCGAGGCCGAGGCACCGGCGAGCCGCCGCGGCGAGAGCGCGCGGCCGATCCGCGCGAGCAGCGAGCGCCCGACCTCGCGATCGGCGCGCGCCTCCTCGACGAGCGCGCCGGCGCTGAAGGGGATGAACGCGAGCGCGCGCCCGCGCTGCCGCGCCTGCCAGCGCCGCATCGCCGCCTCGATGTCGACCCACGCGAGCCGGTGCCGGCTCCACGCGGTGCTCAGGGGGATCGAGAGCTGCTGGGCGATCTCGGCCATGTCGATCTCCTCCAGCTCGTGGGCGACGAACACGCAGCGGCGCTCCATCGGCAGCTCCGCGAGCAGCTGGTCGAGCACGCAGCGCCGGTCCCGCGCGATGACGCGCTGCTCGGAGTCGGGGGTGGCGTCGGGCAGCTCCGCGAGATCGTCGAGCGACTTGAGCCGCTCGCGACGGCGGTGGGCCCGCCGGAAATGGTTCGACGCCTGGTGGGTCGCGATCCCCATGAGCCACGACCGCACGCTGCCCCGGCTCGCATCGAACCGCGGCAGCGCGCGGTAGGCGCCGGCGAGCACCTCCTGGGCGACGTCCTCGATGTCCTGCGCGCGCACCCCGAGGCGGGCGAGGTAGCGGGCGATGAACGAGAAGTGCTCGCCCGCGATGGCCGCCATGAAGGCGTGGGAAGGCTCCACGGACGTGCTCTTGCGTGACGGTGACCCCATGTCTTTTCCCCCCCTGGAGCGCGGCGACGTCGCCGCCGTGAAGCTGGTCAATGCGGCGCCCACGCCCCCCGAGCCACGGGAGCGCGCCGCGCGGGCGCCTCGCGCCGCGGATGCAGGTGGAAGTCCACCCGGAAACCGACGAGCCCACCGGACGCGGGCGGCGCCCAGAGGACACCCGACGGCCCCTCGATGCGGAACTCCGTGAGACGGAGCACGAGATCACCATAGAGCTGCACGCTGATCCGATCCGAGAACGGCATCTCGACGCCGGCGCGCGGCCCCGTGGCGAGCCAGAGCGACGGCGTATCGACGAGCTCGATGTTGGAGCCGGAGGTCTCGACGACCCCGATCGACACGAAGGCACAGGCGAAGAGGCGACGGATCTGGGAGCACGGGATCGCGCTCGCCGCCGCCAGCCAGGTCGTGACGAGGCCGCTCCTGTCGATCTGGACCGCGGCCGGCCATTGAACGTGGCCTTCCAGGCCGAGCGAGAAGGACGGATAACGGAGCGCGACGTGGAGCGCCGTCCCGGCGGTCGTGTCCGGCAGTATCCCGAACACCGCGGCGCCGGCGAGGCCGACGCTGATCCCGGGCCCCGAGGGCCACGCCGGCGCCTCGGCCGCGGCCTCGACCGGGGGCGCGGGGAGCGGGGCGGGCGCGGGCTGCACGTGGAGGCTCGGATCGAGCGCCACGCGGAGCGAGAGCGCCATGTTCATGACGAGCTCCCTGCAGTCGTCGTTGTAGGCGACCAGGTGCCGCGACCACGTGATGGAGCCCTCGGCGTCGTGGAGCTCCATCGCGGCGTGCACCTCCCGGCCCGGCCCGCGGAACACGAGCGCGTTGGCCTGCAAAGCCGCCTCGGGCGCCACCGGGTCGTAGCCGAGCTGCCTGGCCAGCTCCTCGCGCAAGAGCCCCTCGTCCGGACAGCGCTCGGTCCCCGGCGCGCGCCGGTACTCGAGCTGCACCGCGGCGCGAGGCGGCGCGGCGGAGGCGCGCCAGGGCGTGAGCAGGGCCGCGGCCGCCGCGGCGAGCCACGCCGGCGTCCGGCCCCACGGTCGCCTCGGCGTCGCCGCGCCGGCCCCGGTGTTTCTTGCTGAAGGTGCTGACATGGTGCTCATCGCGGCGTGGTGACCGCTCGTTCAGGCCAGGGTTCGACGACGAATGCGCTCCGTCGAGGAGCGGCCAAGGGGATCCGCTAAAAGGCGTCCACCGGGAGCGCGAGCCCCAGGCCGACCACCCCGGAGAGCGGCGGAACCCGCCATACCTCTTTGCCGTTCACCCAGAGCGATGGGCGGCTGTGGTTCGTGTGCAGCTCGACGAACCCGCGCAACGACAGCTGATCGGAGAACCGCCAGTCTCCGGCCGCCCGCAGGCCGATCGAGCTGATCCAGGCCTTGCGCGCCTGGATGGTGACGCCGGGATCGCTCGTGATCTGCAGCTCGCCGGCGTCGAAGACGGCGCACACCGACAGGACCCCGCGATGGCCGCAGATGTCGAGCGTCGGCATCGCCAGGCTCGCGTGGACCAGGACGCCGTCCTCGAAGGTGTCCGCCAGCGAGGTGAGCATGCGCGCCTCGACGGCGATCGACAGGCTGGGCCAGCGGAACGTCGTGGCGAACGAGGCCCCCCCGGCGAGCGCGGGCAGGAGGCCCGTCGCGAGCAACGGCGACGCGGACAGCTCGCCGCGCAACATGTCGTCTCCCTCCTGCGTCTCCCGTCGCGGCTCATCCGTTTCCCGTCGCGGTTCAGACCGAGGCGTATCCGCGTGCACCGGGGCCGTTGCCGTGACGACAGCGACCATGACGGCGCAACCGGCGCGTGACATCGGCGTCCCGGCTAGGGCGGGATCTGTGCCGCATCGCGCGGAGGGAACACCCCGACCCGAAGCACCCCGCTGCCTCTCATCCGGCCGCTACACCCCGACATGTGCCCCCCTCCTCAAACGTCTCCGGCGCCCGTAGGACAGTGCACCTCTGCCGCGTGGCGGAGGCGAGCTCGACGTCACCGCTCCCACGTCGTGATCCTGTAGATACCGACTTTGGAGCGCACGTAAAGGCTTTTGTGCGCGCGCCCGATCGCCTGCAACCCATTGTGTTTTTGTTTTTGAATTTCTCCCTATCGAGAGATTTTTGTCGACCGATCGCGCCCTGCACTGCGGATCTTCGTCTCCGCGACAGCGGGTCTGGTTGCGCCCGACCCTGATTCAGGGAGAGCCCGCATCGCGCCCCGGGCGGTGCTGGCGCCGCCGCTTCGGCGAGGGCGCGCCGCCGTCACTCGTTCTCGCCCGGACGCTCGTCCGGGCGCGTCTGGCAGCAAAACGTGGTCGCACCGGTGAGGGTGATCCCGCCTCGGAGCTCTCCGCCGCTCGGCTCGCAGCGGCCGGGGTCGTTGACGTGCCAGACCGCCTTCATGCTCTTGGGCTTCATCCCGGGCTCCGGCGTGAGGCATGCCGGGTCCGTGCCCGACGTCGTACCGGTGGTGAGCTGCTCGCTGCACGCCTCGTCCTGGAAGGAGAGGAGCATCAGAGAGCACTCGCCGCCCGTGGGGGGGCCGCACTTGCAAGGCGTGCAGTGGCGATCGTCCACCATGCCGTCGTAGAGGACGACGTCCTCCGGGTAGTCCGGCGGGCAGGTCGCCTCGCCGACCCCGAGGTGCATGATGCACTGGGCGAACGCGTGCACCTGCGGCCGATCATCGGTTGGAACGCACCTCTTCGGAGCCATGCAGGCATCTTCCGGGAGGACGCCAGAGCAGGCTTTCCCGGAGCGATACCACCGCGAGACGATGCGCGGCACCGGGGGCGGCTCGACGCTGGGCTCGCACGGCATCGTCTCGGGCGCGCCGAGCAGGAGCGCCTTGCGATCGCTCGCCATCGCCTCGCTGGGCACCACGCAGGTGCCGCCCTGGATGTTCCGGGCGTCGTGCCGCGTGAGCTCGACGCCATCGCACCTCAGCGAGGCGGCCGTCCTGAAGCCGTCGGGCAGGGCGCACGCAGGCTCGCTGCACCGGCACGGGTCGCACGCGAAGGGGAAGTCAGGGGTCTCGTACCCCACGTACACCGTGCTCGGGGCGTTGTCAGGGCACTGCGGCTCATCCGTCGTCCTGCCCACCCAGAGCAACGCTGGGCCGTCGAAGCCCTCTGGAACCGGGTCGACACACTGGCCTGCGCACGTGCCGCATGCCTCGATGCACGCGTCGGGGTCGAGCTCCGTTTTGCAGTGTTCCGCGCACGTATGGTACGTCCCACCGCCGAGCATCTCGCAGCCTCCGAGGCACGCGGCGAACAGCAGCCCAAGCGCGAGATCGGTCCTCTTCATGAGACCTCCTTCCAGGTAGAGCTCGCAGCCCCCGGCTTACTACAAATCCGGAGGACCCCGTCGAAAACGAGCCGCGCAACGCGAGGAATGGCGCCGCTGGACCCATTGCGGATCGAGTGGGCGAATTCTAACCGTTTGTGAAGGTGGGCAGTTTTTGTCCGCGCGCGGGATGACGCGGTTCCGGTGCCAGTGCCGGCGCCGGCGCTGCGACGCACTTTGTGAAATGAAGACTCCTCACCTCCCGTAAGCTCTCCGCGGCGGCGCGCAACCTCGCACAACCGCGCGCATCCACGCGCAACCACGTCGTTCGTCGTCGGCGCGCGGGCCGCCTCACCTTCCGGTTCCCAGGCGGAGAGCCGCGCACCCTCTGGTCGTCTCGCGCCCGAGCGCGGCCGCCGAAAGCCCTCGCGGAGCGCGCGCTTGCTGCGTTAGGCTCTGCGTCCTGATGAGTGGGGATCCACCCGATACCGAGCCTGCGCTGCATCCGACGGCGACCCATCCTCAGGAAGACATCGGCGGCCGGGGGGCGGCGTGCGGCGCGCCGGTCCCGTCCGCGACCGTCGTGCTCTCGTCGGGGCGACGCTACGAGATGGAGGCGGCCGTGGCGGGCGATCGGCTGATCGTCCGCGGGAAGGACGGCGAGATCGTCCTGCAGATGGAGATCACCGACGCCGGTCCTGTGCTGTCGTTCGCGGCGCCCGACGGCGAGCGCCCCGGCGCGCGGCGGGGCCCCCGGAGGGGAGAGTCGTCGGTGCCCCCGCGGCGCGCGGCCTCGCCGCCGCTGTCCGCGATCGTCCCCCTGTCGAGCGGGAAGGGCCAGCCCGCGGAGGGCGAGGCCGAGGAGCCCGTCGAGGTGCCGCGGGCCATGCCGCTGCCCTCGATCAAGCCCCCGCCCGAGACCGAGCTGATGGAGCTCGACGGCGGCAACGCGCGATCGGGGGTGACCCTCCGGCGCCCGCCCGGCGAGGCCGGCGCGGGCAGCGCCGCGACGTCGCCGGCGGGCGCCGCGGCGCCCGACCCGGCCGCCGGGCAGGACCCTCCCGGCAAGCGAGGCGCGCTGCCCTCGCTCAGCCTGCAGCAGTACGCGGCCCTCTGCGCCGAGTCGTCGGTCGGGGCGGCCTCGTCGTTCGATCGGGCGCTCCTGCGCCACGGCATCGCGGACCGGGACCTGTGGAAGGCGATCGATCGCAGCTGGCAGGACCGGCTCGAGCGCGAGCCGATCCTCACGCTGCGCTGGATGGAGCTCACGACGCGCTACCGCGAGCACCTGACGCGCCGGTAGAGCTCGCCGGGTCGAGCCGCGCGCCGCGCGAAATCCTGCTACAGGAGCGCCCCGCGCTCGCCGGGCGAGCTCCTGGAACCTGGAAGACGGGGCGGCGGAAAAAGGCGCCCGAGCCTCTTCCCGTCCTCTCCGTCTTCCTGTGAACATTCTCAAGAAGTGGCGCCGGTCCCCGGAGAGCGCGCGAGCGCGCGCCTCGTCAGGGCAGGTGGTCGGCGCCTGGAGTCGCTGTGCAGGGTCTTCTCGAAGCCATCCGAAAAGCCTGTCTTCCGGGCCTCTGGTCCCAGGGCGTGAAGCTCGCCCGCGAGGGCGCCGCCTTCGGCCGGGAGGACCGCGGCGACGCCGTCGTGGTCCGCATCAAGGCCGCCGGCCAGCCGGTCGCGCCCACCGTCACCCTCTACCCCGCGGACGCCGAGTGGACGTGCGACTGCGGCGGCAAAGTCGACCCCTGCGCCCACGCCGTGGCGGCGGCGATCGCGCTCTCGCAACCGGCGGCGCAGGGTCAGCCGGCGGCGCAGGGTCAGCCGGCCGCGCAGGGTCAGCCGGCGACGCAGGGGCAACCGGCGGCGCAAGGGCAGCCGGCCGCGCAGGGGCAGCCGGCCGCGCCGGGCGGCGCCGCCGCCGTGGCGGCCCCGGCGGCGCGGCTGCGCTACCGGCTCCGGCGCAAGGGCCTCGTGCTCGCGCTCGAGCGGATGGTCGTCCACGCGAGCGGCGCCGAGGAGCCGCTCCGGATCTCGCTCGCCAGCCTCGCCGGGCGCGGCGTCAGGGCCCCGGCGGGGGCCGAGCGGCCCGGACCGAGGCTGCCCGAGCTCTACCCGACGCACGAGGACCTCGCGATCGATCGGCTCGTGGGCACCAAGCAGCACGGCTACTTCCCCTCGGATCGCCAGCCCGAGCTCTTCGCCGCGCTGGCCGGCGTCGCCGACGTGAAGCTCGACGGCGCGCCCATCCGCGTCTCCAGCGAGGCGATCGGCCCCCGCGCGGCGGTGCGCGATCAGGACGACGGCGTCGCGCTCGTCGTGGAGCGCGACCCGCGCGTCGACGAGGTGATCGCGTCGGGCGTGGTCCGGTGCGGCGGCACGCTGCACCTGCTGCGGGAGACGGACCTCACGGGCCCCAAGCTCGAGCGGCTGCCGCTCCGGCGGGTCTTCTCCCGGGGCGACCTCGGCAAGCTCGTGACCCAGGTCCTGCCCGAGCTGACCAAGCGCGTCCCGGTCACTGTCCAGAGCCAGCGCCTGCCGCGCGCGGGCGGCGCGTCCAAGCCGCGGATCCTCCTCGAGCTCAGCCAGAAGGATCACACGCTCTCGGTCGTGCCCAGCCTCGTGTACGGCGATCCGCCCGAGGCGCGCATCGAGGGCGGCCGGCTCGTGCACCTGTCCGGCCCCGTGCCCGTCCGCGACGAGGCCGCGGAGCGCGAGCTGCTCATCCGGCTGCGCGATGAGCTGCACCTCATCCCGGGCCGCCGGGTCGACTTCGACGGCGCCGAGGCGATCCGCTTCGCCTCGCGCCTCGAGGCGTGGGACGCCCGCGCCTTCGCCGACGCGCGCGGCGAGCTCTTCGGCAAGGCCGAGCTCGTGCCGCGCTTCGTCATCGACGACCGCGCCTTCGACGTCGAGTTCGAGCTCTCGAGCGGCCGCGAGGACGGGGCGGGCGAGGCGGGCGAGGGCGCGGGCGCGCCGCCGAAGCGCGCGGACGCCGCGGCCGTGATCCGGGCGTGGCAGGACGGCCTGCCGCTCGTGCCGCTCCTCGGCGGCGGGTGGGCGCCGCTGCCCGCGGCGTGGCTCGAAAAGTACGGCGCGCGCGTCGCCGACCTGCTCGCGGCGCGGCGCGACGACAAGGAGGTGCCGCCCGCGGCGCTCCCGGCGCTGGCGGCCCTGTGCGACGAGATCGAGTACCCGCGCCCGTCCGGCTTCGACAAGCTCATGCCGTTGCTCGACGGCTTCGCGTCGCTCCCGGAGGCGCCGCTGCCGGCCGACCTGACGGCGACGCTGCGCCCGTACCAGCGCCGCGGCGTCGACTGGCTGTCGTTCCTGCGCGACGCCGGGCTGGGAGCGGTGCTCGCCGACGACATGGGGCTCGGCAAGACGCTGCAGACGCTCTGCGCGGTGCGCGGCCGGACGCTCGTCGTGTGCCCGCGCAGCGTCGTCCACAACTGGGCCGACGAGATCCGGCGGTTCCGCCCCGGCCTCAGGTTCGCGATCTACCACGGCGCGCGGCGCGCGCTCGATCCCGCGGCCGACGTCACGCTGACGACCTACGCCGTGCTCCGCAACGACGTCGAGCTGCTCGCGGCGCAGGCGTGGGACATCGTGGTGCTGGACGAGGCGCAGGCGATCAAGAACCCCGACAGCCAGGCGGCGCGCGCGGCGTTCGCGCTGCGCGCCGAGCTGCGCGTGGCGCTGAGCGGCACGCCGGTCGAGAACCGGCTCGACGAGCTCTGGAGCCTGCTCCACTTCACGAACCGCGGCCTGCTCGGCGGGCGCAGCGCCTTCCAGGAGCGCTACGGGCGGCCGATCGCCGAGGGCGCGGCCGGCGTGGCGGCGGAGCTGCGGCAGAAGATCCGCCCCTTCGTGCTGCGGCGGCTGAAGCGCGAGGTGGCGCCCGAGCTGCCGCCGCGCTCGGAGATGGTGCTCTACTGCGAGCTCGAGGAGGCCGAGCGCGAGCTCTACGAGGCGGTGCGCGCGACCACGCGCAAGGACGTGGTGGAGCGGCTCGCGCAGGGGGCGAGCGTCATGGCGGCGCTGGAGGCGCTGCTCCGCCTGCGCCAGGCCGCCTGCCACCCGGCGCTGATCCCGGGGTCGGGCCCCGGCCCCGCGGAGGCGGGCGCGGCGCCCGCGGCGCGGGCCGCGCCCTCGTCCAAGGTGATGCGGCTGCTCGCGGCGCTGGAGGAGTGCGTGGCGGACGGCCACAAGGCGCTCGTCTTCTCGCAGTGGACCTCGCTGCTCGACCTCGTCGAGCCGCACCTCACCGAGGCGGGGATCCCGTGGAGCCGCCTCGACGGCGCGACGCGCGACCGCGCCGGCGTGGTCAACGAGTTCCAGTCGCCGGGCGGCCCGCCGGTGATGCTCATCTCGCTCAAGGCGGGCGGCACCGGCCTGAACCTGACCGCGGCGGATCACGTCTTCCTGCTCGACCCCTGGTGGAACCCGGCGGTCGAGGATCAGGCGGCGGACCGGGCCCACCGCATCGGGCAGCACCGCCCGGTGCTGGTCCACCGGCTCGTCGCGAAGGACACGGTGGAGGAGGGGATCCTCGCGCTGCAGGAGCGGAAGCGCGCGATCGCGGGCGCCGCGCTGGGCGAGGCGGACCGGGCGGTCGCGCTCACCCGGGAGGACCTGCTCGCGCTGCTGGGGTAGCGCGAGGCGAGATCGGGATCTGGGCGGCGCGCCGGGCACGCCGGGATCGGAGCGGCGCGCCTGGTCAGCGCCGCGCCGGCTTGCGGGGGTTGGGCCGTCATGGGATGAGCGGGCATGCCGCGAAGAGCCATCCTCCCCCTCGCCGCGCTGCTCACGTCGCTCGCTGCGTGCACCGTCAACAGCCCGCGGGAGCCGGCGCCCGAGCCGCCGTCGCCGGCCTCGTCGCCCGCGGAGCGGCCGACCCCGGCGGCTCCGACCGCGCAGGCGCCGGCGACGCAGGAGCCGACCGCGCAGGCGCCGACGACGGCGGCGCCGACCGCGCAGGAGCCGACCGCGCAGGCGCAGCCCACGACGGCGCCGACCGCGGGCCCCGGGCCCGGCGACGACTCGGTGCTCGGCACGTGGAGGTCCGCGGCGTGCGGCTCCCGCAAGTACGAGCGCGTGCTCTCCTTCGCGAAGGGCGGCAGCTTCACCGCGGAGGATCGCGTCTCGCCCTGTCCGCCGAAGGCGGCGTGCATCTGGTCGGGCATCATCCAGCGCCAGGGGGCGTTCAAGCGCTCGGGCGACAGCCTCTCCCTGTCGGTCGCCGAGGCCTCGAAGGGGCCGGGCGGCCAGCCGTTCCCGACCACGTTCGCCGTCGACGCCGCGACCGGCGCTCCCGTCGAGACCGGCGACGGCGGCAAGCCCTGCCCGTACAAGCGCTGATCCGCCGCGCGCGCGCCGTCGACGCCGAGAACCGCCCGCGGCCGCTCGGGCGCCGCGGTTCGCGCCCGCGCGCCTGCGTGCTATGCACCGCCGCTTCGATGAGCTCCGAGAGCGACGCCGCCGGCGCAGGCCGCCCGTTCACCGCCGCCGATCTCGACGCCTGCCTGCGGGTGCTCGAGTCCCTGGTCGACGACCGCGCGCAGCTCGCCTCGATCGACGTCGAGGATCGCCGCCGGCTCCTCCTCGCCGCCGGCCGCGTCTCGCGCCCCGAGCGCGCCGAGCAGCGAGAGCTCGCCAGGGCGTTCCGCAAGGGCGATCGGCGCGCTCGGAGGTCCGCCGACACCGCGCTCCTCGACGCGGTCGGCATCCGCGCCGCCCGCCGCGAGCCCGTGTTCCGCACGCCGGACGCCCCTGCGCTGGCCGCGCCCGCCGCCTCCGCCGTCGCGGCCCCCGCGCTGGCGCCCTCGCTCGCGCCGGCGCCGCCCCCCGCGGAGGAGCCCGCGCCGCCCCCCGTGGAGGAGCCCGCGCCGCCGGGCGAGCGCGGCGGGCCGGAGCTCGCGAAGCCGCGCAAGTGCTACGTCTGCAAGGCCGAGTTCCGCAAGGTGCACTTCTTCTACGATTCGATGTGCGGCCCGTGCGGCGACTTCAACTACCGCAAGCGCAGCCAGACCGCGCCGCTCGACGGCCGCGTCGCGCTGGTCACCGGCGCCCGCGTCAAGATCGGCTATCAGGCGGCGATCATGCTGCTCCGCGCCGGCGCGCGGGTGATCGTCACGACCCGCTTCCCGCACGACGCCGCCCGCCGCTATTCGTCCGAGCGCGACTTCGACGTCTGGGGCTCTCGGCTCGAGATCTACGGCATCGACCTCCGCCACACGCCGAGCGTCGAGCGCTTCACGCGGCACCTCCTCCACACGCGCGACCGGCTGGATTTCATCCTCAACAATGCCTGTCAGACCGTGCGGCGCCCGCCGGGCTTCTACGGGCACCTCATCGAGGGCGAGACCGCCCCGGTCCACGCCCTCCCCGAGGCCGCTCGGCCGCTGCTCCAGGCCTACGACGGCCTTCGCGCGCGCGGCGAGCTCCCCCTCGTCGCCGGCGGCGACCCCGCCGCCGGCCTCCGCGAGCCGGCGCTGCTCTCCCAGATCCCCGCCCAGGGCGACGAGCCCCTCGACGACGTGCTCTTCCCCAGGGGGCGTTACGACGCGGACCTCCAGCAGGTCGACCTCCGGACGATGAACAGCTGGCGGCTGACCCTCGCCGAGGTCCCGACCGTCGAGCTGCTCGAGGTCCAGCTCGTGAACGCGGTCGCCCCGTTCGTGCTGAACTCCCGGCTGAAGCCGCTCATGCTGCGACAGCCGACGTTCGACAGGCACATCGTCAACGTCTCGGCGATGGAGGGGCAGTTCTACCGCCGCTACAAGACCGACAGGCACCCTCACACCAACATGGCCAAGGCCGCGCTCAACATGATGACGCGCACCTCCGCGCCCGACTACGCGAAGGACGGCATCTTCATGAACAGCGTCGATACCGGGTGGGTGACGGACGAGGACCCCGCGGCGCTCGCCGCCCGCAAGCTGGAGGAGCACGGCTTCCACCCGCCGCTCGACATCGTCGACGGCGCCGCCCGCATCTGCGACCCCATCTTCTCCGGGCTCCTGAGCGGCCAGCACGTCTACGGCCAGTTCCTCAAAGACTACATGCCGACCGACTGGTAGGCGCCGCCGCGCGCGGACGCGCCCGGAATCCAACGAGCTCAGCAGCAGCTGCCGACGGGACGGAGCTTTCCCGGCGTGACGGGGCAGCCCCGCGCGCTCACGGCATACGCACCTGCACCGACCGCGCCGCCCATGGTGCGTCGCGGCGAACTCTGCTTTGACGCCTCGCATCCTTTCATTGACAGTCGAGGTGGCTCGCTGATAAGCGATCACTTAACACTTACCAAGGAGGGAGCGCTCCCATGGAGATCCTGATCCACAACCCGCTGAGCCGCTTCCTCATCCAGGCGTTCCTGATCATCGCCTGCGCGCGGCTCGTGGGCATGGTCGCCCGTCGGCTGGAGCAGCCGATGGTCATCGCCGAGGTCACGGCGGGCATCCTGCTCGGCCCGTCGCTGTTCGGCTGGCTCTTTCCCGACGCGTCGGCGGTGCTGTTCGCCCAGGAGTCGCTGCCGCTGCTGAAGCTGGTGAGCGAGGTCGGCCTCATCGTCTTCATGTTCCTCATCGGGCTGGAGCTCGATCCGAAGCTCCTGCGCGGGCGCGGCCACGCCTCCGTCATCATCAGCCACACCAGCATCGTCGTGCCGTTCGCGCTGGGCGGCCTCCTCGCGCTGTACCTGTACCCCCGGCTCTCGCAGAGCTCCGTGCCGTTCATGTCGTTCACGCTCTTCATGGGCGTGGCCATGAGCATCACGGCCTTCCCGGTGCTCGCGCGCATCCTCACCGAGCGGCGCCTGCTGGGCACGAAGGTCGGCGCCCTCACGATCACGTGCGCCGCCGTCGACGACGTCACCGCCTGGTGCATCCTCGCGTTCGTCGTCTCGATCGCGCGCGCCACCGGGCTCGTGGGCGCCGTCTGGACCACCGTCTTCGCCGTCGTCTACATCGCCGGCATGATGTTCGTGGTCCGCCCCTTCCTGGCCCGGCTCGGCGAGCGCGGCTCCAGCAAGGAAGGGCTCTCCCAGGACCTCGTCGCCGTCACGCTCCTCCTGCTCATCGTCTCGAGCTGGACGACCGAGATGATCGGCATCCACCCGCTGTTCGGGGCCTTCATGCTCGGCGCGATCATGCCGAAGGGCACCGGCTTCGCGCACAGCCTGGCCGAGAAGCTCGAGGACTTCGCGGTCGTCTTCCTGCTCCCGCTCTTCTTCGCCTACAGCGGCCTGCGGACGCACATCGGCCTGCTCAACTCGGCCGACGGCTGGATCATGTGCGGCCTCATCATCGTGGTCGCCTGCGCCGGCAAGTTCGGCGGCAGCGCCGTGGCCGCCCGCCTCACCGGGCAGCGCTGGCGGGAGGCCAGCGCGCTCGGCATCCTCATGAACACCCGCGGCCTGATGGAGCTCATCGTCCTGAACCTCGGGCTCGATCTCGGCATCATCTCGCCCACGCTGTTCACGATGATGGTGCTCATGGCGCTGGTCACCACCTTCATGACCACCCCGCTCCTGCGCTGGATCTACCCGCCGGAGGAGCTCGCGAAGGAGCTCGCGGACGTCCCCGAGCGCACGCCCCTGCCCGCCGCGGCGGACGTGTTCACCGTGCTCATGTGCGTCTCCTACGAGCGCTCCGGCCCCGGCATGGTGACGCTCGCGAGCGCGCTCGCCGGCCACGGCCCCGAGGCGAGGCGCCTCTACGCCCTGCGCCTCATCCCGCCGACCGACCGCGGCTCGTTCTACCTCGACCAGGGGCCCGAGCGGCAGGGCGCGGCCGCGCTCGCGCCGCTGCTCGCGCGGGCCAAGGAGCTCGGCGCCGAGGTCCGGCCGCTCTCCTTCGTGTCGCCCAAGCCGAGCCACGACATCTGCAACGTCGCCGACGTGAAGCAGGCCGACCTCGTGCTGGTCGGCTGGCACAAGCCGCTGCTCAGCCAGACCGTGCTCGGCGGCACCGTCTACGAGGTCATGCGCGGCGCCCGCACCGACGTCGGCGTGCTCATCGATCGCGGGCTCACCGCGGTCCGCAAGCTGCTCGTGCCGTTCCACGGCACGGCGCACGACAAGGCGGCGCTCGCGCTCGCCCGCAGGCTCGCCCAGCAGGTCGGCGCCGACGTCACCATCCTCCACGTGGTCAAGCCGAGGCGCGGGTCCAGCGACGCGCTCGGCGCGCAGGACGCGGTCGACGAGGTGTTCGAGGGCGAGGAGGGCGGCGCGCTGCGCAAGGCCAGGGTGGTGCTCAAGGTGGTCGAGCACGACTCCCCCGCGGACGCGGCCCTCGAGGAGTCGAAGCGCGGCTACGATCTCGTCCTCGTCGGCGTCGGGGCCGAGTGGGGCCTCGCGCAGCGCCGCTTCGGCATCCGCGCCGAGGACGTCATCCAGGGGTGCCCGACCTCGCTGCTCGTCGTGCGCAGCTACGAGCCCGCCGCCGCGCGCGTCCCGGCCCCGGCGCCCTCCGCGCCGATCCTCTCGACCGCCCTCGCGGCCGAGCCCGATCGCTCCTGAGCCCCATGCCGGCCGTCTCCGACGCCGAGAGCGCCTCGCGGGCGCGGGCGCTCGCCGAGTTCGGGGCGGCGCTGCGGCTCCTCCGCGTCGAGGCGGGCCTCAGCCTGCGCGCCCTCGCGCACCGCATCGGCGTCTCCAGCGCCTACCTGAGCCGCGTCGAGCACGGGCACGACGCCATCCCCACGCCCGACCGGCTCACCGCGATCGCGAGCGCGCTCGAGCTGCCCCCGGCGGTGCTCCTCGAGCTCGGCCACCAGGTCGAGCCGCTCGTCTCGCGCTACCTCGAGCGCGTCCCGGCGGCGAACGCGCTCTTCCTCGAGCTCGCGCGCCGCAACCTCAGCGGCCCGCAGCTCGCGCGGATCAAGGCGTTCGTCGACGCCGAGTTCCCGGTGAGCGCGCCGTTCGGCGTCTCGCCCGCGCGGCGGCTCAGCGGGCTGCTCACGCCCGAGCGCATCGTGCTGCACCTCTCGTGCGCGCACATCGAGGACGTCATCGACGTCGCGGCGTCCCGGCTCGCGCCCCCCGGCGGCGCGCTGGCCGCGAGCGCGCTCGCCCAGGAGATCCTGCGGCGCGAGCGCGAGTCGTCCACCGCGCTCGGCAACGGGGTCGCGGTCCCGCACGCGATCGTCGCCGGCGCCTGCCCCGCGGCCGTGATCGCGACGCTGGCCGAGCCGCTCGCGGTGCCGACGCCGGGCGGCGCCCCCCTCCGGCTGCTCGTCGTCCTCGTCTGCAGCGAGGGCGGCCGCGCGCACCTCGAGCTGCTCGCCCAGGTCGCCCGGCTCGCCAGCCACAACGCCGCCGACGCGCTGTGCGCCGCGCGCGGCCCCGAGCAGCTCATCGAGCAGCTCTCGCAGATCGAGGCCGGCTGCGGGTGACGCGCGCAGCCGCGGCGTCGCGCGGCGTCACGCCCCGAGGCCTGCGGTCACTTCACGCGCACGAGGCGCTGCACGACCGACGAGCCGCCGCGCGCGTCGCGCAGGACCGCGGTGATCGTGGCGATGCCCGGCTCGGACGGCGGGATCCACGTCACGGCGTGGTCGCCGAGGTACCCCTCGGCCGCGTCGCTCACGAGCTTGATGCCCCCGTCGAGGTCGCCCATGTCGGCGAAGTAGTTGACCCAGACGATCTCCTTCAGCGCCTTCTGCTTCGCGTCGAGGTCGTTCTCCGCCACGCCGGGCGGGATGATCGCGTCGATCGCGTGGGTGGTGCAGGCGGTGAACGGATCCTCCGCGCTGCACCCCGTCTCGCGCCGCGCATCGCGGTCGATCGGGCAGCGATCCACCGTCGGGATCGCGGCGAAATCCTCCGACATCTCGTCGCCATCGAAGGTGAGCCCCTGCATCTCTGGGTTCTTGTTCGCGCGGCTGTCCTCGAAGACGTAGACCTGCGTGTAGCCGGGCACGAAGCTGTCCGGGCCGAGCCTCCGCCCGTCGGCGTCGAAGCAGGCCACGGGGAAGGTCCCGGCGCGCCCGGTGCCCTGGTCCTCCACCGCGCGGAGCTCCCCGGTGCAGGCGACGAAGAAGACGTAGGCGCTCCCGAACCGCGGGCCCCCCGTGGCGGGCGCCTCGCGCCCCTCGAGGATCTTGTCGCTGATGGTGATCGTGTACGTGTCGCTGAAGATGCCGATGGGCACGCCGTTGAGCTCGGGCAGCGGGGCCGTCGGGTCGTTCTCAAGCTGTTCTGCCCACGCAGCGATCTTCGGGGCGAGCGCTGCGAGCTGCGGGTAGCAGCCGTAGTAGTCGTCCCCGACCGGGTTCTCGCACCCGCCGAACCAGTAGACCGAGACCGGCCGCGACCCCTCCTCGGGGCCGCCGAGGCCGTCCTGGTAGTGGATCTTGAAGGTGACCTGAGCGCCGGGGTAGGCGTACGAAGAGCTCGCCTTCGGGTGCGCTTCGGTCGGGGCGACGTCGGCGACCACGGCGAAGACGCGGAGGCCGTTCACGAGGCTCGGCGGATCGAAGCCCGCGACGCACCCGGAGGAGATCGCCGGCGCGGCGAGCGCGCTCAGCGCGAGCGTCCCGAGCACCGCGCGCCGCCACCTGCGCCCTCGGCCCGCGCCGGCGTTTTTTGACGTGCCGCACGTACCGCACGTGCCGCCCGCGCCGCTCGTCGCCCGCGTCGATCGCATCTCAGAACTCTCCTCGCAGCCCGAAGCTCGGCAAGATGGGCAACCCCGTGACGTACTGACGGGCGGTGTAGTTGTAGTTGTACTGAATCGCCTCGCTGTTCGCGTTGTTGTAGACGTTCTGCACGTCGAGGTAGGCCGAGAGCTGCCAGCGCTTGAACTTCCACGACTTGTCGAGGCGCAGGTCCAGCTGGTGGAACGGCGGGAGCCGCTCGCTGCTCGGGCCGGAGAACGGGATCGGCGTATAGGTCCCGGTGGGCGCGTAGAAGAGCGCGTTGGTGCGGTACGCGTCGCAGCTCAGCTCGTTGACGTTGCACACGTTGGGCGTGACCAGGTTGCCGGAGACCAGGCGGAACCGCGCGCCGAACTCCCAGCCGTCGCCGAGGCGGTAGCTGCCGAGCACCGTCAGGATGTGCGTCTGATCGAACGGGACGAGCCGCTCCGGCTCGCCGAGCCCGGGCACCCGCGTGCTGCGCGACAGCGTGTACGCGGCCCAGCCGAAGAAGCGATCGTCGGGCTTGTACTTGAGCAGGAACTCGCCCCCGATGACCCTGCCGGACCCGGCGTTCTGGTAATCGAGCTGGATCGATCCGGGGCGGTTCACGCCGACGACGAGCGCGTCGAGCTGCTTGTAGAACCCCTCGGCCGACGCCTCGATGTGCCGGGTGATCTCCTGCTCGACGCCGGCCGCGTAGTGCAGCGCCCGGGTCGACTTCAGGCCCGGGTTGCCGAGCGGCGGGATCACCTCCTGGAACTGCGGCGGCTGGTGGAACACGCCGACGCCGCCCTTCACCGTCGTCCGCGGGAACCCCTGGACCACGTCGACGCGCCCGTTCACGCGCGGGCTCACGGTGAGCTGCTCGTTCAGGTCCTGGTAGTCGACGCGCAGGCCCGGGACGATCTTCGCCTGGGGGCTCGGGGCGAACTCGAGCTCGACGTAGCCCGCGGGGTAGAAGAAGCGGCCGTCGCGCGAGACCTCCTGGAGGGTGCGCGTCGAGAACGGCTGGTTCGGCGGCTCGCCGGGGCGGTTCGGCGCGGGGGCGCGGAGGTTCACCGCATAGAGGCCGGCGAAGACGTCGACCCCCGCGTTGAGGACCGCGCCCTTGGACAGCCGCCGCGCGTACTCGAGGCGGCCGGAGAGCGTCTTGAGATCGAGTTGGAAGTAGATCGGCCCGACCCCGAAATCGGCGTCGTCGCGCGCGATCGCGATCACGCCGTCGAGCCGGTCGCGGTCGGTGAGCTCGTGATCGTAGCGGAGCTGCAGGCGCTGAAACGCGGTGTGCAGCCCGACGTTGCCCGAGAGCGCCGGCTCGTTGGGGGCCGGGTCGCTGAGGAGCAGCTCGAGGGCGTCGTCCGAGCCGAAGAAGGTGAGGCGGAGGCGCGACGAGGGCGTCGGCTCGGTCTCGAGGAGGGCCTGGTAGTCGTAGTAGACGGGCGCCTGCGTCACCCCCGCGCCCGCGGCCTCGAGCACCGGGCCGAACGACTCGCCGATGTAGCTCCGCCGGCCCGCCACCATGAAGCGCGTGTTCTTGAGGAACGGCACGGGCCCCTCGAGCAGGACGCGCGCGTCGATGAGGTCCATCTGCGCGAGGCCGTGGAGCTCGCCGTCCTCCTTCGGCGAGCGCAGGGCGACGTCGACGATGCCGCCCTGCACGCGGCCGTACTTGGCGCTGAAGTTGCCGGGGTAGAAGTCGATCTTCTCCAGCATCTCGGTCGGCACGACCGAGGAGAGGCCGCCGAAGTGGTAGATGAGCGGCACCTGCGTGCCGTCGACGAAGGTCTGCGTGTCCTGCGGGCCCGAGCCGCGCACGATCAGCAGGCCGGCGAGGGTGGGCGGGCGCGCCACGCCCGGCAGGTTCTGGAGCGAGCGCAGCGCGTCGCCGTTCGTGCCGGGGATGCGGTTGATCTCGCGCTGCTCCAGCGTGCGCTTCGTGACCTCGCGCGGCGGCCTGTCGCCGCGGACGGTGACCTCGAGGCCCTCGCCGCGGGGCAGGAGGCGGTACTTCACCTCGATCTGCTCGCCCGCGGCGATCTCCTCCTCGACCGAGAGCGGCTCGAAGCCGGGCGCGGCGACGGTGACCTGGTAACGCCCGGGCGGCAGATCGACGAAGACGAAGGCGCCGCCCTCGTCGGTCGTGCGCTCCGGCGGCGCGGCGCCGCGAGCGTCGACCGCGGCGCCCGCGCCCGCGACGCGCGCGACCGACACGGTGGCGCCGGCGAGCGGGACGTCGCCGCCGCTGGCGAGCACGGTGCCGCGGAGGTTCTCCGCGGGCCTCGCCTGCTCGCCGGCGGCCGGCGGCGGCGCGGCCGTCTTCAGGGTGAACGAGTAGCGGTACAGGATGCGCGCCGCGGCGGGCGTGCCGTCGGCGCGGCGGGCGGGCTCGAACTCGAGCTTCTGGGCCGCGGCGACCGCCGCCTCGTCGAACCCGTGCCCCGCGCTCTCGACGACGACCGCCTGCTTCACGCGCCCGTTGCGATCGACGTCGAGCTGCAGGGTCACCGACCCTTCGAGCCCCTGCTGCTCGGCCTCGGGCGGGTACGCCGGGGGCGTGTAGTTGAGCGCCCGCGGCGGCGTCGCCCGCCCCGCCGGCGCGGCCGTGGGGGCGGCCGGCGTGACGATCGCGCCGCCTTCGCCCCGGGGCACGCTCGTCGGGCCCTCGGGCGCCTGCGGCTCGCCTTGGCCCTGCTGGCCCTGCTGTCCTTGCTCCTGCTGCTGCTGCGCGCGCGCCGCGGCCGGCGAGAGCGCGGCGAGCGCGAGCCAGAGCAGCGCCCCGGCGCGCGGCCCGCGCGGGCGCGCGCCCGCGCGCGGGCCGTCGACATCGGTGCGGGCGGGGGCCGGCTCCTGCGTCGTCACGAGGTCACACCGGGTCGCGCCGCTTGAGCACCGCGCAGAGCGTGACGAGGATGATGACGGTCATCCCGGCGAGGACCGCGAAGGGCATCCAGGTCTGATCGTACGTGGTGAAGCCCCACGCGCCCGCGTAGTTGTCGGCGGCCATCTGCGCGATGGAGCACTTGAACTTGCCGCCCTCGATGAACTCCGCCGGGATCGAGTCGGTGCGGCGCAGATCGATGACCCAGGCCGGGTCCTCCGCGACGGCGATCCGCTCCGGCGCGATCGCGCCCTCGAAGCCCCAGCGCGCCGGGATGATGTACATGAGCGGCCGGAGGTGCGGCACGGTCGTCATCGGGACCATGAGCCCGCCGAGGACGACCTGCGGGATGAGCGCGATCGGCGTGAGCGCCATGGCCGCCTCGGACGAGGCGACCACCGTCGAGAGGAGGAGCCCCAGCGCGACGGCGCTGAGCGAGGTGGCGGTCAGCGCGGCGAGCTGCATGGCGAACGCCTGCATGCCGCCGTGGAAGCCGAGGGCGAAGAACACGATCGCGAGCAGGATCGTGCACTGGATGAGGCAGAACCCGGCGAGCAGCAGGTACTTGGAGAGCACGTAGTTGACGAGCCCCAGGTTGACCATGCGCTCGCGGAGGTAGATGGCCCGCTCGCTGACGATCTCGCGCGCCGCGTTCGACGTCCCGAACCAGACCGCGGCGACGACGAGGAAGAAGATCGCCGCGGTGTGGTCGGTGGTGGCCTCCATCCCCTTGAGGATGTCGGTGCTCTGGTCCGCGCCGCCGGCGCGGCGGCCGAGCTCCTGGAGGGCGCCGAGGCACCACGCCGGGATCGCCTTCTCCTGCCCGCCGAAGACGATCGCGAGCAGGATGCCGATGATCGGGGCCTGGAGGAGCATGATCAGGGTGCCGCCGATGTCGCGCTTCTTCACCTTGAAGTAGCGCGACAGGAGCAGGCCGAGCTGCCCCGTGGTCGTGGCGCGGCCGGCCGGGATGCCGCGCTGCCCCTGCCCGGTGCCGATCTCCCGCCGGCCGGAGTACATCCGCCGGTACGTCGGGTTTCCGTCGCTGAAGAACTCCTTGCGCCACTCGAGGGCCGCGAGCCGCCGCGCCTCGCCGCGCGACGCGTTCGGGTTCCGCGCGCGGAGCTGATCGAAGATGGGGCGCTCGCGGAGCGCGAGCATCTCGAACATGTCGCGCGGGTTGTCGACGTCGTTGGGCTGGCCGTGCCGCTCCTTCCAGCTGCCGAAGAAGCGGTACGCGTCGGGCCGGGTCGGCCCGAAGAACATCGGGATGCCGCCGTAGCCGAGGATGAGCGCGTGGCTGAACTTCTCGAACTCGTCCTTCGCCGGCTGGTGGATCGTCATGATGATCGTCTTGCCGGTGGCCTTGGTGAGGTCGTGCAGCAGGCTGATCAGCGCGGTCGTGTCGTCGGCGGCGAGGCCCGAGGTCGGCTCGTCGAGGAAGAGGATGACGGGGTCGGTGACGAGCTCGAGCGCGATGTTGACGCGCTTGCGCTGCCCGCCCGAGAGGATCTTGTTTTCGGGCTTGCCGATCTGGAGGTTCTTGACGCCCTCCAGGCCGAGGTCCTTGATGGTCTGCTCGACGCGCGCGTCGATCTCGGCCTCGCTGTAGTCGGGCGGGAGTCGGAACTTCGCGCTGTAGCGGACGGCCTCGAAGACGGTGAGCTCCGGGTGGACGAGGTCGTCCTGCGGCACGTAGCCGATGGAGCCGCGGAGCGTGTCGTAGATGTTGTAGAGGTCCTCGCCGTTGATGCGGACGACGCCGCTCGTCGGCGGCAGGTAGCCGTTCAGGGTGAGCAGGAGCGTCGTCTTGCCGGCGCCCGACGGCCCCATGAGCGCGATCATGTCGCCCGGCAGCGCCTTGAACGACACGTTGTCGAGGAGCGTCTTCTGCTCCTGGGGGTTGTCCCGGTCGGGGACCTGGAGGGCGAGGCTCCACGCCTCGATCTCGTAGAGCGGGCGCCCTGCCCACCGGTCGGCGGCGTACTCTTCCTGGACGACCTCGACCGCGCCCGCGCCCCCCATCTCGATCTGGAGGGGCATCGGCCCGATGTAGATCTTCTCGCCGCTCTGGACGGCGATCTTCTGGCCGGGCGCGATGCGGTTGCCGCGGACGTAGGTGCCGTTGGCGCTGCCGCGATCCTCGACGTAGAGCTGCCCGTTGATCGAGTGGAGGAGGGCGTGGTGGCTCGACACCTGGGGGTGGGCGAGCACGATGTCGTTGTCGGGGGTGCGGCCGATCTGCTTGACGTTCGGCCCGCCGCCGGAGAAGTCGAGCTGGCCGAGGACCGTCTTGTTCTTCCTGCCGGGCGCGCCCGCGGCGGGCCCGGACGACGCCGCGTGCGCGGGCGGCGGCGCGTAGCCGGAGGCGGCGGGCTGCGGCGGCGGCGCGTAGCCGGCCTGCGGCGGCGTGTAGCTGACGGCGGCGGGCTGCGGCGGCAGGGCGCTCGCGCCGGGCGCGGCGGGCAGCGACGACTGCCGGGCCGCCTGGGCGAGCTGCACGAGCAGGCTGACCTGGACCGGGACGGGCCCGAAGGCGACGGCGCCCTGCGGATCGATCGGCGTCGGCGCGCCGGGGGCGATGCGCTGCGCGCCCACGTAAGTGCCGCTCGTCGAGTTGTGGTCGATGACCATCATGCGATCGAGCGTGACGGTGGCGTGCTGGCTCGAGACGCTCGGGTGCTGGAGCACCAGGGAGGCGCGCGTGGGGTCTCGCCCGATCACGACCTGGCCGGGCGCGGGCGCGAGCTGGCCGGGCGACGCCATCATCAGCGTGATGGCCGGGTGGTTGAGCGGGACCTGCGCCTGCGCGACGACGAACTGGGTGCGGAAGTCGAACGGGACCTGCTCGCCCGGCGCGAGGGGCCGCCCGTTGGCCGACGCGGGCCCTTGGCCGCAGAGGAAGAGCAGCTTGCCGCCGCCCTGGTGGACGATGCGCGCGTGCTCGGGCAGGACGCCGGGAGCGACGAGCACCACATCGCAGGTGGGGGCGCTGCCGATCGTGATGCTTTGTTTACCTAGCCCCGGGATCATGCGGGCCGCGTTTCACCACAGGCGGTTGGGGAGGGCAAGGTAAAGAGGCGCTGCGGCGCGCCGTCGCTCGCCGCGGCGCTGCTGGCGGCCGGATGCGTGAGGAGGAGCGCGTGGCCGGCGTCGCGCGGTGTGGGGCGTGTGGAGCGGCGGGAGGCCTTCGTCGCTGGGCGAACAGGGCTTCAGCGCGGAGCGTGGTGGCGGCCGGGAGGCTCAGCGCATCAGAGGTCGAGGAGCATGAAGCCGGCGCGGGCTTCCTCGAGGGAGAGCGTTTGGGTCGACGGGGGCTCGTCTTCCACGTCGACGGGCGCGCCCTCCATGTCGTGTCCGACCTCGAGCTCTTGATCTCCAGGCATGGAGGAACCTCCGGAGAGCTAGGCTAATCCGGAATACCGTCCTTCTTCAATTGCATTTGCGTTCTGCGTCCCCATCGCTCCGGCGTTCGTCGGCGCGTCCGTTCACGTTGCGGCGGTCGCGTCGGGGCGCGGCGGCGTCGTCGCGCCGCTCGGCTCAATCCGCGGTGAGCTTCCAGAGCAGGAGGGCGATCAGCGCGAGGACCGCGACCGCGATCGAGGCGATGACGGCGATGTAGACGCCGCGCGGGGCGCGAACGGTGCTCGGGATCCCCGAGGCCGTGGACGAGGGCCCGGAGAAGCTCGGCGCTGGCACGGCGCGCGGCGCGGTTGCGGCGTAGCCAGGCGCGTGCGGCGAACCGGGGGCGAGGTGCGGCGCGGCGGCGGCAGGGGGACCTCCCGGCGCCGCGCCATGGTGCCCTGCGAAGGCCACCGAAGGAGGAGGAGCGTCCGGGTCGATCGGATGAGGCTGCGGGCCGAAGGCGGCGCCCGGGTGGGGCGGAGCGCCCGGGTGCGGCGGGGCGCCGAAGGAGCCTGGGTGGGGCGGCGGGCCGAAGGCGGCGCCCGGAGGGGGCGGGGCGCCCGGGTGAGGCTGCGGGCCGAAGGCGACGCCTGGGTGAGGCGGGGCGCCGAAGGAACCCGGGTGAGGCGGCGGGCCGTGGGCGGCGCCAGGAGGGCCGAAGGCGGCGCCCGGGTGAGGCGGGGCGCCGAAGGAACCCGGGTGAGGCGGCGGGCCGTGGGCGGCGCCAGGAGGGCCGAAGGCGGCGCCCGGGTGAGGGGGGGCGCCGAAGGAACCCGGGTGGGGCGGCGGGCCGAAGGCGGCGCCGGGGTGAGGCTGAGGTGACGCGCCGAAGGAACCCGGGTGAGGTGGCGCGCCGTGGGCCATCGGGGGCGGCGCGGGCGCCGCGGGAGCGCTCAGCGGGAGGGGGGACAGCACGGCGGGCGCGTCCGGTGCGATCGCGTGAGGCACGGGCGCAGGGCTCCCCGGCACCGTCGCAGGCCGCGCCAGGCCGGCATCCATCGCCGTCGGGCTCACCGTCGGCGTGCTGTCGAGGGTCGGGCGCAGCGCCTGCGCGCTGCTCGCGGCCGCTGGCGCCACGGCGGGGACGTTGTCCGTGGCCGTCGGGCTCACCGCCGGAGCGCCGGTGGTGATCGTTTGCGCCACGGCAGGGACGTTGTCGGCGGCCGTCGGACGCACCGCCGGGGCCCCGGTGGTGAGCGTCGGCGCCACGGCGGGCGCGCTGCTCGCGGCTGCTGGCGCCGTGGCAGCGGCGTTGTCGGCCACCGTCGAGACCAGCGCAGGGACGTTGTCGGTGGCCGTGGGGGCCAGCGCGTGCACGTCGTCGGTCGCCGTCGGGACCAGGGCAGGAGCGACGTTGTCGGTGGCGGTGGGGGCCAAGGCCGGCCCGTCACCGGTGGTCCTCGGCGCCGGTGCGGGCCTGTCGCCGGTGGTCCTCGGCGCCGGTGCGGGCGCACCGGTGCTGCCCGTCGGGACCACGGTCGTCGCGTTGCTGGGCGACACAGCGCCTCCGGCAGGCGCGCTCCCGGCGGCCGAGGCGCCCGCGGCCGCGGCGACCGCCGCCGCAGCGCCGTGCCCGTGGGCGAGCGGCGCATCCGCGGCGCCCTTCTCGGCGCTCGCGGCCCCGCCGGGCCGGGTCATCGCGACGGTCTCCTGCGGGCCCGACGCGCGCGTGAGATCGACGCCGTCGCCGGCGCCGTCTGCCCCCGGCGGCCCGTGCGCGATCGTCAGCGAGCGGCTGCCCGTCTCGAGCACACGGACCATCTGGACGGTGATGTTGTCGTGACCGCCGCGATGGTTCGCGAGCTGCACGAGCATCTTGCAGGCGTGATCGACCGAGCCCGACGCGAGCGCCTGCCGCGTGCACCCGAGGATGTCCGCGCCGAGCACGAGATCGGTGAGGCCGTCGCTCGCCTGGATCAGCACGTCCCCCGGGTACAGCTCCATCGGCTCGGGTCGAACCTCGACCTCCACCTCCGGCTTCATCCCGAGGGCGCGCGTGATCTTGTTCGCGTCGGGGTGGCCGATCGCCTGGGCCTCCGTGATCATGCCCGCGTCGACCATCCCCTGCACCATCGAGTGGTCGCGCGTGAGGGGGTAGATCTGCTGGCTCCGGATCACGTACGCGCGGCTGTCGCCGACGTGCGCGATGTCGACGCCGCTGTCGTGGAGGACCATCGCGACGACGGTCGAGCCCGGGCGGACGCGGTTTTCCGCCGGTCCGCCCAGCTGATAGACGCGGCGCCCCGCCTCCTCGATCGCGGCCTTGAGCGCAGCCCTCGGATCCACCGCGGCCGGCGTCTGCTCGATCACCTCGAAGATGGTCTTGATGGCGGTGCGGCTCGCCTCGCTGCCCCCGTAGTGCCCGCCCATGCCGTCGCACAGGACGCAGAGGTAACCGAACTTGGTCTCGGCGTAGCCGCATGCGTCCTCGTTGACCTGCTTGTTCGGATCCCGGCCCGCATCGCTGGCCTGGGCGAACTCGATCTTGAGGTACGGGGAGGACTCGGTCGGGGGCATCATGGGGGGGCGTCGCTTGGGGCGTGAGGCCGGGCCCCGGACACGCTACTCCAAACGGACGCTGAACTCGACCGGGCCGAACCGCAACGACGCGCCGGGGGGCACGGGCGTCCACACGCCCGCGGCGACGCGCTGGCCGTTCACGTAGGTCCCGTTGTTGGAGCCCTCGTCCCGCACGAACAGCTGACCGGCCTCGAGCTTCACGCTCGCGTGGGTGCCGGACACGCGCGGCTCCGACAGCGCGATCATGCACGAGGCGCCGTCGCGCCCCGCGCGCACCTCGACGCCGGGGTGCACGGTGAAGATGCCCGCCGGCCCCGAGAGCGTCGCGCGGCTGGCGCCGCCCGGCGGAGGCGCCATCATCGGACCGCCGCCGTAGCCGCCGAAGTCGCCCGGCGGGGGCGGCGCGGGCGCGTACGGCGGAGGCGACCCGCCGCCCGCCACGATGGGCCTCGGGGGCGCCGCCGCAGCGGCCCCGCCGCGCCGGCGCCCGCCGCCGCCGCCGCGGAAGATCGAGACGAGCAGCAGCACGATGACGACGCCGCCGAAGGTCACGCCCGCGATCAAGAGGTACGGCAGCGGCGCCTCCTTCGCCTTCAGCGTGAGGATCTTGTCGGCCGTGACCGCGCTCGTCCGCCGCGCGTGGTTGTCGTAGACGATGAGGCGCGCCGTCATCTGGTCCCCCTTGCCGACGAGGAACTTGTCGGTGTCCGGGAGCTCGAACTCCACGACGCTGTCGCCGGCCGAGATCGCCTTGCCGCGCATCCCGCCGTCGATCAGCGTCCGCTGGGCCTTCTTCGCGTCGTCGATGCTCCCGCCCTGCAGCGACTGCGGCGCGGCCTGGTTCTTCGGGATCATGTAGAGCTCGGCCCGCTGCGCGCTGCCGCCCCAGCAGAAGTTGCCGAAGATCTTGACCGTGCCGCCGGGGTGGAGCGGCGCCTTCTTCGCCGCGCGATCGGTCGCGTCACGGTCGATGTCGAGCGGCCACGCGGTGGGATCGATGCCGACGGGGACGTTCTGGAACGTGGCGTCGCCCGCGATCGGCGGATCCGTGTTGATGAAGGCGAGCTTGAACGTCTGCGTGATGCTCGGCGCGACGCACGAGACCCGCCACTTCACGATGTGCATCTTGTTGAAGCGGGTGCGGATCGCGTTGACGATGTTGGCCGCGCGCCGCTGCTGGCCGTCGCGCACCACGCTGAAGAAGCCGCCGATCTCGGTGTTCGCCATCCCCTCCATGAACTCGCGGGCGTTCGCCGAGAACTCCTCGACGAGCCGGCTCGGGAACCAGATCGAGATGACGGGCACCGGCGTCTTCGGCAGGACGTCGTTGTTCTCGGGGAACCGCCCCTTCGTGAGGTAGTCCCGGAGCAGGTTCGACGCCGCCGCGGTCGAGCTCGGGTCGGCGCCGGCCGAGCCGTTCGAGAGGACGACCATCGCCTGGTGCATCGGCACCGCGACCCCCTGGCCGGCGTTGCCGAGCTCCTTGAACGCGTCGGTCGCGGCGTTCTTGATGATCGTGAAGAGCGGCCGCGTGCGGCCCTGCGTCGGGTAGGTGCGCGTGACGCCGGCGATGGCCTGCGCCGCCGCCTGCTTGTTGCCGACCCACTTCGAGTCCTCGACGACGCCGCGATCGTTGAAGAAGATCACGTCGACGATGTCGTTCGGCTGCATCGCGTTGACGAACGCGCTCGCGACCGCCTTCGCCTCGTCGAAGCGGGTGCCCATGCTCGACGCGGCGTCGATCAGGATGAGCCACGCCGTCCCGACGCCCGGCTGCCCGGCGCTGTCTCCCCACCGCGCCTTCGACTCGAACTTCGCCGGCAGGTCCGTGCCGTCGACCGTGACGGAGAAGATCGCGTTCTTGTCCGGGAAGTCGAACGACGAGTAGAGCGCCGACGGCTGCTCGATCGCGTCGGCGACGCAGTCGAGGTTCGCGTCGCCCGTGAGCGCGGCGCAGTTGCGGGTGATGTCGCTGAGGCGCTTGTTCTGCACGACCTCGAGCACGGTCGTGAGCACGGGCGAGCCGTCCACGGTGCTCGCGCGCGGGTCGATGCGGAGCAGGTGCGCCTCGGGCGCGGCCTCGGCGCGGGGCTGTCCGCCGAGGAGCGCGAGGACGGCTGCGGCGAGCGCGAGCAGAGGAGCGCAGCGGCGGGCCTTGCCCCGGCGCCGTTCGCGGCGGGCGGAGGCGCTCATGGAGTGGATCGGGCGAGTCGCGTCATGAGAGGGAGTCATGCGTGGGGATCTCCAGCGAGCGCGAGGGAGCAGAGGAGCGCTCCCCGCGCGAGCGGGGCGGCCGTCGCGCGCTGGCGGCGGCTATCCGGTTGGTTTTCACGCAGCCTGGCCGGGGCGCCAGGTGCCGGTCGAACGTCGCGGGGGAAGGGGGCCAGGCTCGGCAACGCCTCTCCTCGTGCGATGGGCCCGTCAGGCCCGCGCGGCCACGCTGAACAGGATGACGCTGAACCCGCCGAAGCGGACTTTGTCGCCATCGCGCAGCTCGCGCCGGCCCTGGAAGCCGATCGCCTCCTCGTTGTGGAACGTCCCATTGGTGGAGCCGAGGTCGGCGAGGACGATCCGGCCGCCGTCGACCTCGATCGTCGCGTGGTGGGTCGAGGTCGTGCCGTGGGCGATCTCGATGTCGACCCTCTGCCCGGTCTCGGCGCGGCCGATCGAGTTCTTGCCTTGCCAGAGCGGCCAGAACCTGCCGAGCGGGTCGTCCTGGAAGCTCACGAGGAAGCCCGCGAGCGTGCGCCGCTCCTGGCCCCTCGGCGGCGCCGGCGTCGGCGGGCGCACGGCCGGCGGGGCGGACATGTACGGAGGCGGCGGCGCCGGCAGCGGCATGTTCTGCTGGGCCGGCGGAGGCTCGCCGTAACCGCCGCCCTGCTGCATCGGCGGCGGCGCGGACGGCCCCGGCTGGTTGGGCGCGTACGCCGTCTGGTTGAAGGCGTCGCCGCTCATCTGGATCCCGTCGAGGGCGATCGGGTGGCCGCCCTCCATGCAGAACGAGCCGCCTGCCGGGATCGCGTGCCCCTGCACGCAGCGCGCGCCCTGCGGCTGCGGCGGAGGACCGAAGCCGGGCCGCGGGCCCGGCGGGACGGGATAGCCGCCCTGCGGCTGCTCCGGGAAGCTCGGGGCCGGGCCGAAGCCGCCGCTGCCGCCCGGGGCACCGAAGATCGGCGGCTCCGGCGGGAACGGCGGCGGCTTCAGCGGCAGCGGAGGCGGCGGCTGGGGAGCGCCGTAGCCGCCGGGCGGCGACCCGAAGGGCGGCGGGGGACCGAAGCCCGACGCGCCGCCCTCGGGCGGCGGCGGGAAGCCGGGCGGCGAGCCCGGCGGTGCCCCGAAGGGCGCCGGCGGCGGTGGACCAAAGCCGCCGCTCGGCGAGCCGAAGTTGGGAGGAGGCTCAGGGGGCGAGCCGAAGCCCGGGGCAGGAAACGGCGGAGGAGGAGGCGGCGGCGGCGGGGGAGGCGGCGCCCCGAACGCTCCGGGCCCGGACGGGGCGAGCGGCGAGGCGCACACGGCGCAGAATTTATCGGCGGGGGTCGCGGGCGCACCGCAACGCGGACAGAGCATGGTGATCCTTCTCGGGTTTCGCGGCGCCGCGGCGCCGCGGCCGCGAGCATACCGTGGGCGCTCGGCCGAGGATCAAGAAGAAGTATGCGGGAATCCTTGCCGGAGACCGGCAATGCGGCTCGCGCGCGCCTGCTCGCATCGCCGTTCGGCGCGCGCCGTCTGCGGCGCTGCGCCATGAACGCCAGCGCGCTCCAGGCCAGGGGCGGGCTGCCCCCCTGGCCTTCTGCTCTGCGGGAACGTGCGCTGTGCGGCCGGGACGCCGGCCGGCGCGGATCAATCCTTCGCGTCGCGGACGCGGGCGGCCTTGCCGGCGAGGTTGCGCAGATAGAAGAGCCGCGAGCGGCGGACCACGCCGCGCGAGACGATCTCGACCTTGTCGATGCGGGGGCTGTGGAGGAGGAAGATGCGCTCGACACCGACCGTGAAGCTCACCTTGCGCACGGTGAAGGTGCTCCGGACCCCGGCGCGGTGGCGCTTCAGCACCACGCCCTGGAACACCTGGATGCGCTCCTTCTCGCCCTCGACGATCCGGTAGTGGACGCGCACCGTATCGCCGACGCGGAAATCCGGGATCCCCTCGCGGAACAGGGGAGCTTCGATCTTCGCGAGGATGTTCGAGGTCTGCATGGTCGGTCAATCCTTCAAGGGGTCGGGGATCCGTCTTCGCGGTCCCGTGCTCAAGGGGGCAGGGCCGCCGCAGTTCGTGGACTGCGTCCGGCGGAGCGGGGGCCGCGTGCGGCCCGGTGCTTCACGCCGTGACACAGATGCTTGCCCGGTTGCGGTTCCGGGAGCATGGGGCGCGAGCGCGGCCCGCGCGCCTCCCCGGGGGGTACCGGAGAGGTGCGGCATTATGCATGCGGGCGATCCTGTGTCAACGCCGGTCGCGGCGCGCGTGCGCGCTCTCGCGAGCGCTCGGTCTCTGTGTGGCTCAGCGGTGGCTCAGCGGCGGACGGGGATGATCTGGACGCGGCGGGCCTCTCCCTCGCCGTCGCTCTTCGTGACGACGCCGGGGAACTTCGCCAGGGCCAGGTGGACGACGCGGCGGTCCTGCGGGTTCATCGGCTCGAAGGTGATGATCTTGCCCTCCTCGACCGCCTGCTTGCCCAGCCGGCGGGCCATGGAGGAGAGCGTGTCCTCGCGGCGCTGCCGGTAGCCCTCGGCGTCGATGATCACGTGGCGCCGCTTCTTGCCCGGCCGGTTGATCACGCGGTTGGCGAGGAACTGCAGCGCCGCGAGCGTCTGCCCCTTCTTGCCGATCACGCGACCGGCGTCCTTCCCCTCGATCTCGAGGCGGATCTCCTCGGGCGGATCCTCCTCCTCGTTCTCGAGGAGATCGACGGTGCAGTCCATGCCCATCGCCGCGAGCACATCGATGACGAAGTCGAGCGCGATGTCGGCGCGACCGTCCTCCTCGAACTCGGCCGCGTCTCCAGCGCCCTGCGCCTCTGCGTCGACATCGACGTCCGCCGCGTCGATTCCCCTTTCGGCAGCTTCACTATCCACGGACACGTGCTTTTCCCTTTCCGAGAGCAGGCGCCGACTTGTCGTCGCCCTGAGTCTTCTTCATCGCGGATTGGGGCTCCGCGTTCGCGATCTCTCGCACCTCGATGCCGCCGGCCCGTTCGTTCTTCGCCTTCAGGTACCGCTCGACGAGCACCTGCTGGCCGATGCCGAGCCAGGTGTTGGTCAACATGTAAACGCCGAGGCCGGCCGGGAGGAAGAGCATCATCGCGGTGAAGATGCCGGGCATGAGGTACAGCATCATCTTCTGCTGCGCAGGGTCGCCCTGCGGGGGCATGAGCTTCTGCTGGATGAAGCTCGAGGCGCCCAGGACGATGGGGATGATGAAGTACTTCCCCGGGGCCGACAGGTCCGGGATCACGGGGCCGAACGGCGTGTGGTAGAGCTCCACCGCGGTCTGGAGCGCGGTGTAGAGGGCGAACCACACCGGCATCTGGAGCAGCATCGGGAAGCAGCCGATGACGGGGTTGGCGACCTTGTTCTTGCGCCAGAGCTCCTGCATCGCGAGGCCGCGCTGGGTGGCGTCGTCCTTGTACCTCGCGTTGATCTCATCCATCTCCGGCTTGAGCTTGCGCATCGCCGCGGCGCTCTTGATCTGCTGGATGCTCAGCGGGAAGAGCAGGAGCCGGACGGTGATGGTGAGCAGGACGATCGCCCAGCCCCAGCTGCCCACGGCGCGGTAGAGGACGTAGAGGTACGAGACGAGGATCTTCGCGATCGGCGAGAACCAGCCGAGGTTGATGACCTCGCTCGTCCCGTGGCCGACGGCGCCGAGCAGGTCGCGCTCCTTCGGGCCGGTGAAGGAGAGGGCCTTGTAGGTGACCGCGCCGCCGGGCGCGAGCTCGTGCTCGGGGAAGGCGAGCCGCGCGCGGTAGACGTGCCCGTGGCTCGGGTCCTTGGCCTTCTGTTGGAACTTCGACGTGTCCCAGATCTCCTCGATCTGGGTCTCGGCCACCGGCTTCCCGGGCCCCTCGAGCGGGATCGCGATCTTGCTGAAGTAGCTGCTCGAGACCGCGACGAAGCGCCCGTTGCCCGGCGTGCGGCGCCAGCGCTCGGCCGTGAACTCCTTGTCCTTGAAGTCGCCGGGCTCGAAGGCGTCGGGGTGCTGGCGCTCGGTCGTCTGGTCGGTCGCGGCGACCGTCTCGGTGATCCACTCGGAGATCAGGCCGAGGTGGCCCTCGGTCTCCTTCTGGGTTCGCCACGCGGTCTGCTCGACGGCGAACCGGTGCTTGCGCGGCTCCTGGGCGAGGTTCTCGACCGTCACCTGCAGCGACAGCTCGTACGGGCGTCCGGTGGCGGCGACGACCTTGGTGAGCCTCGTCGCGTCGTCGCTGTAGGTGAACGTGCAGCTCTTGCCGTCCTGCGCCGCGAGCTTCCAGTCGAGGTCGTCGAACGGCACCTGCTGCGCGTTGCCGCCCGGCAGGCGCAGGTCCGTCCGGAGGGGCATCCGCGACTCGAGCGAGGTCGTGACCAGGTCCATCGGCCTGCGTTCGCCGTTCCCCGTCGTGTACTTCGGGTCGGTCATCCAGAGGTGCCGGACCGACCCGCCCCGCGTGGAGAGCTCGGCCTTGAACCGATCTCCGTCGATGACGCACGCCTCCGCGGGGGCGCGCTCCGCGGGGGCCGTGCTGTCGTTGACGTCGAGCGGCTGGAGCTGTTCCGCGCTCTCACCGAAGAGGAGCGGCTTGCCGAACTGGATGAACAGGATGATGGCGAGGCCGAGGAACAGCCATTTGGCGATATTGCTGCGTTCCATGAAGTCCTTCGTCGATCCCAGGATCTCGAGCCGCGCCCTTCGCTGCTGGCGTCTCGTGACGCCTCACGAGGCTGCCCAGGGTCGCTCCGGACGGGCTTCGCCCCGCGGGGTGTCGGGCGCCGTGCCGCCGGGGCCGTGTCGATGGTCGAGCGGGATTAGTCCATGAGAGTGACCCGGCCGCTGGAGCCCGCTCGCCGAGGGGGCGAGGCGTGCGAGGCGAGCTCCGTGCCAGTAGACGAACAGCGTGCCGTATCCCGCGGGTCAGCGTCCCGTGGCGTCGGCGCCCGAGCCGCCGCGCCAGGGCGAAGACGAGGTGGTGGCGGAGGGTCGAACCCGCCCGGATGAAACGGGTGACACCTACACAGTCGCTTGAGCGAAAGCAAGCTCCCCCGAAGCGCTCCGTGACCCACGATGCAGGCGGCGGCGTAGCGCGAGCACGAGGGCTCGAACCGGCAGACCGGACCCATCAACGCCACGATGACCTTGGAGAGCGTCATCTGGTAGGCGCGGATCAGCGCGAGGAGGAGCTTCGCCAGCATGCGGTGACCCGTGGATGAGCGGGGAGCTTGGGGCCCGGCGCACCACGGCGCAAGGTAAGCTACGTCATCGGCCCGGCGGATCCTCTGCGCCGCGCTCGTCCGCGGCCGGGGGCGCGCCTCGCGCAGCGGCGGGAGGCGCGCCGCGCCCGGCGGCGGGAGGCCCGCCGGCGAGCGCCTCCCGCGCCCGGCGCCGGAGCACCGGGACCACGCTGCGCAGCTCCGCGAGCACGTCGTCGAGGCCGAGCGCGCCGGCGCCGGTGCGCAGGATCACCACGATGTCGACGCGCTCCGGGAACAGCTCCGGGAATCTCCGGAACGCCTCCCTGAGCAGGCGCTTCGCTCGGTTGCGGACCACGGCGCCGCCGACCTTGCGCGAGGCGACGAGGCCCAGCCGAGGCGCCCCCGGTACGGGCTCGGGGGCGAGCGGCGCGCGGCCGGATCCCGCGCCGCGCGCGGCCGCGTCGTTCGGGGCCGCGACGAGGATCAGCAGGTGCCGGGTGGTGACGCGCTGACCGCCGTTCTGGATGCGGACGAAATCGGCCCGCTTGCGGATGCGGCGCCCGCGCGGGAACGACGAGGAGGAGGACGCCGACGAGCGCGGGCGCGCTGGCGCCATCACGCTCGTGTTACTTCTTGTAGATGGTGGGCGCGAGCCGGGCGCGGCCCTTGCGGCGGCGGTTGTTGATGACCTTGCGACCGCCGGCGGTCGCCATACGCGCACGGAAGCCGTGGGTCCGGGCGCGGCGAGTATTGTGGGGCTGGTAAGTGCGCTTCATGGCTGGTCGTCCCTTGGCGTTCTGGACCGCGAACGGCGGCAACCTGGCCGCACGTCAAGCGGGCGCGCAAGAAAGCACGGCGTTCGGCCCAGGTCAACACCAGACGACGCGGCGTTGCCTCGGTTCGCCGTTCTCTCTCACCTTTCTAGGTACCTGGGTTAGCGTGTAGCCTCCGATCGACCGCGACGGCCGTTCTCAAGGGGTCACAGGAGGGAATTTGACGCGCACCGGTGGACATGTGGGGGAGAAGCAGCACGTGACTGCGCGGGGCGTCAGGCGACGCGCGCTGGGCGTCGCTGCGGCGGGAGCCCTGTTCCTGAGCGCGCTCCCTGCGAGCGCGCAGACCAGGACGTTCTACCTGGACCGGCTCTACATGGCCGGCGCTCCCGAGGATTCGATCGCGCTCTGGCGGCCGCAGGTGGCGCCGGACACGCGCTTCTTCGGTCAGTTTGGGCTCGGCTTCGGCCTCAATCCCTTCCGGGTCGAGAACATGCTGGACGACGAGCGCGCCGCGGAGCGGTTCAGCAGGGACTACGGCGCGCCGGTGTCCTCGCAGCTCATCGGGTACCTCAACGGGGGCGTCGAGTTCCTCGATCGCTTCAGCGTCCAGGTGGGGCTGCCGTTCATCGCCTTCCAGACGAGCAACCAGACGAACGACTCGACCACCGCCGGCGCGCAGGACGCGGCGAGCCCGTCGAGCGCCGCGATCATGGACCTGCGGCTCGACGCGCGGGCGATCCTCTACCGATCCGACGATCGCTTCTTCAAGCTCGGCGTCAACGCGGCGGCGTGGGTGCCGACGGGCCACCGGTTCTCGTTCGCCGGCGACAAGAGCACGAGCGCGCTGATCGGGCTCTCGGGCGAGATCGACCTCAAGAGCATGTTCTTCGTGCTGAACACCGGGGTGCACTTCCGGCCGTACGCCTCGCTCAACGACTTCGACGTGTCGCACGAGTGGCGGTGGGGCGTCGGCGGCTTCGTCCCGCTGCGGAACGGGACCTTGCGGCTGGGCGCGCAGATCTTCGGATCGACCGGGCTCGGCCGGGGCACGACGTTCGACGGGGACAACACCCCGCTCGAGTGGATGGCCGAGGGGCGGCTCGCCCTCGACCAGCGGAAGAAGGCGTGGCTCGGGGTCGGCGGCGGAACGCGGCTCACCGGCGGCTACGCGCCGGATTTCCGGGTGACCGGGGTCATCGGCTACGCGTTCGGCATCTCGGACGTCGAGCCCATGTCGCCCGGCAAGCGCTTCCAGGCGCCCCCGCCGCGCGCCGCGGACACGGACAAGGACGGCTACCCGGACGACATCGACCTCTGCCCGACCGATCCCGAGGACAACAAGCCGCCGAACCCCAGCGACGGCTGCCCGGCGCTGCCCGATCGCGACGGCGACGGCATCCCCGACGTCAGCGACAAGTGCCCGGACGAGGCCGAGGACTTCGACAAGATCAACGACGCCGACGGCTGCCCGGAGGACGACGCCGACGAGGACAAGATCGCGGACGCGAAGGACGCCTGCCCCAAGGAGCCGGGCGAGCCGAGCCCGGAGCCGGCGAAGAACGGCTGCCCGCAGTTCATCCGCCGCATCACGGGCTCGAGCGAGATCCAGATCCTGAAACAGGTGCAGTTCGCGACCGGCAGCGCGCGGATCCTGCAGAACAGCTACGGCATCCTCGACGAGGTCGTCCGGCTGCTCAAGGTGAACCCCGAGATCACGCTCGTCGCGATCGAGGGCCACACGGACAACCGCGGGTCCGATCAGCTCAACGAGCGACTCTCGAACGACCGCGCGCACTCGGTGAGGACCTACCTGATCGAGCGCGGCGGCATCGACCCGGCGCGCCTCACGGCGGCGGGCTTCGGGCCGCGGCGGCCGATCGAGACCAACGACACCGAGGCCGGGCGCCAGAAGAACCGGCGCGTCGAGTTCCACATCCGGGAGAGCAACACCGGCGGCAACAAGGCTTCCGGCGGCGGCAACAGTGGCGGCAGCACGGTCACGCCCTAGATCCGAGATCCGGGCCGCGCGCGCGGGCGTTCTGCTGTGTGCAGTCCTCGCGCCCGCGTGCGGCCCGGAGCAGGGCGCGCCCTATCGCTGCAGCTGCACCTTCGTCACCGACTTCGACGCCGACGCGAAGCTGGACGTGGAGGTCTGCTCGAAGGCCGAGGCCCGCGCCGAGGGCGTCGGGCGCGGCTGCGCGCAGACCCACGCGCCCGGCCCGGTGTCCGGATGCTCCTGCTCGAGCGTCCCGGCGCGCGGGCCGTGCGAGCTCAGCGCGTGCCGCGTCACCCCAGCAGCGCCTTGAGCTCGGCCGGGGTCGTCACCGGCGCCGAGCACGTCCGCCCGCGGCAGACGTGGGCGACCACCGAGCCCGAGGGCGCCGGCTTGCCCTCGGCGACGACCCGCGCCGCCGCGGCGGTCTCCGGGCGCGCCGGATCCACGAGCACGATCGCCCGGTTCGGCAGGTAAGCCTTGAACGCCTCGCGCGCGAGCTCGCCCGCCGCGGGAGAGCTCGCCTCGCCGACCACGACGACCGTCACGCTGCCGCGCGCGAGGCGGTCGAGCACGCACACGGTCTGGCCGAGCCCGAAGGGGTTCTCGATGGCGGCCGGGGCGAGCGCCTCGAGCTGCCGCTCTGCCGGCGGGAGGTAGCGCTCGTCGGCGATCTCGGCGAGGCGCAGGCAGAGGAGCGCCGCCATCGACGTGGCCGACGGCGCGGCCTGGTCGTAGATGTCCTGCGTGCGCGCGATGAGCGCGTCGCCGTCGTCCGGCGTGAAGAAGAACCCGCGCGCGGCGTCGTCCCAGTGGTGCGCGATCATCGCGTCGGCGATCGCGCGCGCGACGCCGACGTAGCGCGGGTCGGAGGTGGCCTCGTAGAGATCGAGGGCCGCGTTCCCGAGGTACGCCTGGTCGTCGAGGAAGCCCGGCCGCACGTCGGCCGCGCCGTCGCCGCCCGCCGCCTTCGCGCCCGCGGGCGCGCCGTCCTTGAGATAGCGGCCGACGCGGCCGCCGCGCACGAGCTTCTGCTCGAGCGCCGCGAACGCGCGCGCCGCAGCCTCGACCCAGGCGGGCTCATCCAGGGCGCGGCCCGCGTCGGCGAGCGCCCCGATCAGCAGCCCGTTCCAGCTCGCGAGCACCTTGTCGTCGCGCGCCGGCCGGGGCCTCGCCTCGCGCGCGGCGAGCATCTTGTCCCTGGCGCGCGCGAGCGCCTCGCGGCACCGGTCGAGGTGCGCCGCCGAGCCGCCTCCGTGGCCCGCGTCGAGGATCGCCGCGGCCTGCTCCAGCGTGCGGTGCTGCGAGAGCACCGTCGCGCCGGTGTCCTCGAAGTTGCCCTCCTCGGTGACGCCGAAGACCAAGCGGGCCACGTCGTACGCGAGCGGATCGTCGCCGACGGCTGCGCGCAGCTGGTCGAGCGTCCACACGAAGAACTTGCCCTCGCTCCCCTCGGAGTCGGCGTCCTGCGACGCGTAGAACCCGCCCTCCGGGTCGCGCATCTCGGCGAACAGGTAGCCCACGATCTCGCGCGCCGTCTCCGCGTAGATCGGCTTCTCGAACGCGCGGAAGCCGTCGGCGTACAGGCGCAGGAGGAGCGCGTTGTCGTAGAGCATCTTCTCGAAATGGGGCACGAGCCAGCGCTCGTCCGTCGAGTAGCGGTGGAAGCCGCCGCGCAGGTGGTCCCAGATGCCGCCGTCGCGCATCCGGTCCAGCGCGAGCTCGACGCTCTCCGCCGCGACGCGATCGCCCTCCAGCACGCCGCGGCGGAGCAGCACGTCGAGCGACATCGTGTTCGGGAACTTCGGCCGCGTGCCGATGCCGCCGTGGCGGTTGTCGAAGCGCGCGAGCAGCTGCCGCGACGCGCGCCGGAGCAGGTCGGACGAGGCGAGCTCCACGGCGCTCGCCGCGCCCGCGGCGCTCGCCGCGCCCGCGGCGCTCGCCGGCTCCGCGGCGCTCGCCGGCGCGCGCTGCACGCGCTCGATCGCCTGGGTGATCTCCTTCGCCTGGAGCTCGACGTCGTCGCGCCGGTTCCTGTAGGCGTCGGCGACCGCGTCGAGGACCTTCGGGAAGCCGGGCATGCCGTGCTTGTCCCTCGGCGGGAAGTACGTGCCCGCGAAGAAGGGCCGCTGGTCGGGGGTGAGGAACACGGTCAGCGGCCAGCCGCCGCTCCGGCCCATGAGCTGCACGACGAGCTGGTAGATGTGATCGAGGTCGGGCCGCTCTTCCCGGTCGACCTTGATGTTCACGAAGAGCTCGTTCATGCGCCGGGCGATCGCCGCGTCCTCGAACGACTCGCGCTCCATCACGTGGCACCAGTGACAGGCGGCGTAGCCGATGGACAGGAGGATCGGCTTGTCCTCGCGCCGCGCGAGCTCGAGCGCCTCGGCGCCCCACGGGTACCACGCGACCGGGTTGTGCGCGTGCTGCAGGAGGTACGGCGAGGACTCGCTCGCGAGCCGGTTCGTGGGGGATGCCATGAGGCCCACCTAGCGCCGGGCGAGGGGGGCCGCCAGCCGGGCGGCGGGCGGCGGCGGTCGGCCGCGGACCCAGCCGCGCCGGGCTACGCCCGCTCCAGCACGAGCGCGCAGTTGTGCCCGCCGAAGCCCGCCGAGCACTTTACCGCGTGACGCAGGTCGACCGAGCGGCGCTCGCGCACGATGTCGAGGGAGCACTCCGGATCGAGCTCATCCACGTTGATCGACGGGTGCAGCAGCTGATCGCGCAGCGAGCACACGACCGCGATCGTCTCCACGGCGCCGGCGCCGCCGAGCAGGTGCCCGATCATCGACTTTGTCGCCGAGATCGGGATGCGCGGGAGGCGCTCGCCGAAGACGCGCCGGAGGGCGAGCACCTCGGCGGCGTCGCCCTGCGGCGTCGAGGTCGCGTGCGGGTTGATGTACCCGATCGCCGCCGGCGCGACGCCCGCCCTGGCGAGCGCGCGCTCCAGCGAGAGCGCGAGCCCGAGCCCCTCCGAGTGCGGCCGCGTGAGGTGCTCGGCGTCCGTGGTCATCCCGAAGCCGGCCACGACGGCGAGCGGCCTCGCGCCGCGCGCCAGCGCGTGCTGCTCCTCCTCGAGCACGAGCGCGCCCGCGCCCTCGCCCATCACGAAGCCCTGGCGCCGCCGGTCGAACGGGCGGCTCGCGCGCGTCGGGTCGCCGTCGACCGCCTTGGCGAGCGCCTTCGCGTTGCCGAACCCCGCGACGGTGTTGAGCCGCGTCGCCGCCTCGGCGCCCCCCGCGACCATCACGTCGGCCTCCCCCGCCTCGATCAGCAGGGCCGAGGTCGCGATCGAGTGCGTGCCCGTCGCGCACGCGCTCGCGAGGTTGTACGACGGCCCCATGAGCCCGTAGCGCATGGCGATGAGCGCCGCCGCGCCGTTCGGCATGACGCCCGGGATGAAGTAGGGCGACACGGCCCGCGGGCCGCGCGCCGCGCTCCTCGCGATCTGCTCCTCGAAGATCTCGACGGAGCCCATCCCGGTCGACATCAGACACCCGACGCGGGTCCGGTCGAGGCCTCCGTCGCCCGGCGCCGCGGAGCCCGGCGGCGCCGCGCCCGTCGCGCGCGCCGCGCCCTCCGTCGCCTCGTCGCCCGCCGCGGGGGCGCGCTGGAGCGGCGCGATGCCCGCCTCGCGCAGCGCCTCCACCGCGGCCGCGAGGCTCAGGTGGGTCACCCGGCCGTAGATGTCCGCCTCCTTGGGCGACAGGTACTTCCCGACGTCGAACCCCTTCACGCTGGCGGCGATGTCGCTGCGGAGCTTGTCGACGGGGAAATCGCGGATGTAGTCCACGCCGGATCGGCCGGCGAGGAGGTTCTGCCAGGTGGTCGCGACGTCGTTGCCCAGCGGGCAAACGGCGCCGATCCCGGTCACGACGACGCGCCTTCGCATCGGACTGCTCGTGCTCGCTTCAGGAAAGGGGGAAGGGGTTCAGGGAGGGGCCGACGCGCTCAGGCGGACAGCGCCTGCGGGGCGGCGTCGTTCAGGTTGGGGGCGATCGCGAGGGCCTCGATCGACGTGTCGCGGCGGCGCTCTCCGCCGCGGCGCAGATCGAGCGCGGCGCGCTGGGCCGCGAGCATCTCGTGCCGGCCCACCCCGAGGTACTTGAGGATCGGCATGTAGACCTTCTGGATGAACACGTTCCGATCGACGCCCGCCTCGCGCATCTTCAGGATGCGCGAGTCGTAGTCGGGGACGATCCCGACGCCCGGCATCTCGAAGTTCGCGAACACGTGCGCCATGTCGGCGAGCGTGCCCTCCCGGTCCTCCTCGAGCAGCACCTTGATGACGCTCTGGTAGAAGCGGCAGTGGGCGATCTCGTCGCGGGCGATGTAGTCGTAGATCGTCCGCAGGCACTCGTCGCCCTCCGACGCCGCCCGCTCCCGGTGCTTCACGTAGATGACGAACGTCGCCATCTCCTGCACGCAGCCGTAGAACGTCATCTGCCGCGGCGTGTGGAACGGGAGGTCCCACTTCTTCGCGAAGATCTGGTGCTGCAGATCGGTGAGCTGCTCCTCGGTGCGCTTGCCGGACCTGAGGAGGTACTGCATCAGCGTGAGCGAGTGCTTCGACTCCTCGTAGGCCCAGTTCGCCTGGAACCACGCCTGGCCGAAGTAGCTGCGCACGAGGTTGATGCCGTTCGACACGTAGTCGGGCAGGTACATCTCGACGGAGCAGAACGTCTCCGCGCAGAGCGCGAGCTCCTCGCTCGCCTCCCGGTTCACGCGGTCCCAGGGGATGTCCTCGAAGACGTTCCAGCGGCGCTCGCGCTCCGCCTTCTCGAAGAACGTCATGTACTCCCGGAAGATCTTCTCCTCGAGCCGGCTCATGCGCCCGCCTCCAGCCGCTCCCCGACCTTCTTGCAGAGGTCGCCCACGGTGATGAGCTCGACCAGATCCTCGTCCGGAATCATGATCCCGAGCTCGGTCTCCATCTCTCCGACGATCTGCATCATCGAGAGCGAGTCGATGCCGAGCTCCGTGATCACCGACGCCGCGGTGACGTTGGGGAACTCGCGCTTGTCCACGCGGGCGGCAACCGTCTTGAACATCTCGAGCAGATTGGTCTTGTCCGTCATGGTTCAGTCGATCCTGCGAAGCTCGTATTGAGCGAGGGAGCTGTAGTGCTTGTCGAACGCGTTCACGCACGTCGACAGGTAACGATCGTAGTCGTCGAAGACTTTGTCCCCCCACGTCGACCGGATGGTCTTCTCGTTCAGCCTGAGCCGGCGGAGCCACTCCGCGGTGGTGCGCTGGTAGTGCTCGCGCCGCGTGTTCACCTGCATCACCTCCCAGTAGGGGTTCGCCGCCTGGATGATGTCCTCGAGCCGCGGGTTCAAGCCGCCGGGGAAGATCTCCTTGGTGACGAAGTAGATGTCCTCCAGCTCCTTCTTCGTACCGGCCGGGAGCCCGCCCCAGGGCGTCATCCGCGGCGTCCGGTTGCGGAGGATCGTCTGGAGGCCGAACCAGGCGCCCTTGTTCGTGAGCTCCCAGGCCTTCTTGAAGTACGCCCGGTAGATGTCGATCGCCTTGCCCTGGCGCGCCTCCTCCGGCGAGCACAGGTGGTCGATCATGCAGATCGAGATCAGGCTGTCGAACCGCTCGGGCGTCGCGAAGGTCCGGAAATCGCCGCCGATCACCTCGACGCCGGGGATCTTGCGGGCGTTCACCTCCGCGGCCTGCGCGGTGGACAGGGTGACGCCGACCGCGCGCTTCACGCCGCGCGCCGTGGCCACGTACTCGAGGGCCGCGCCCCACCCGCAGCCGATGTCGAGGACCTTCTTCTCGGGCGCCACCTTGGCGAAGTCCGAGAGGATCCGGAGCTTGTTCAGCTGCGCGGCCTCGAGCGACTGCTCGGGGGACTCGTAGACGGCGCAGGTGTAGTTCATGCGCTCGTCGAGCCACAGCCTGAAGAACTCGTTCGAGACGTCGTAGCTGACCTCGACCTCGGCCTTACTGGATCCCATCGATGACTCCTTCGACACGTGCCGGGGCGCCGCCCGCGCGGCCCCCTTCGGTTCGAGCCGCCGCTCCGCTCGCGCGGACCGCGTCGGCTTGGGGGGAGGGCGTGACGCCCTCGTCAACGTCCGAGGCGACCTCGAGCTCGCCGGCCTCGAAGCGCCGCTTCATCTCGCGGCGCCGCACCTTGCCGCTCGACGTCTTGGCCAGCGTCCCCCGCTTGATGAGCGCGACCTCGGACAGCTGGACGCCGAGCTGGGCGCGCACCGCCTGGAGGATCGCCTGCGCCACGCCGGCCACGCTGCGCTTGACCTCGGCGACGACGACCGCGCGCTCGGCCCCCGATGCGGTGAGGCACGAGAACGCGACGCAGTGGCCCTCGCGCACCCCCTCCACGGAGGAGGCGACGCGCTCGATGTCCTGGGGGAAATAGTTCTTGCCGCCGAGGATGATGAGATCCTTCGAGCGGCCGCAGAGGTACACCTCGCCGGCGACGGTATAGCCGAGATCGCCCGTCCGCAGCCAGCCCCCTCCGAACGCGGCCTTGGTCGCCTCCGGCTCGTTGAAGTACCCGGCGGCGACGCTCGGGCCGCGCACCCAGATCTCGCCCACCTCGCGCTCGCCGAGCGGCGCGCCGTCGGGCCCCGCGATGATGAGCTCGTGGCAGGGGAGGGGACGGCCGCAGGAGACGAGCTCCAGCGACGCGCCGCCGTTCGCGGGCCGCGCCTTGCCGGACTGCATCGCCTTCGCGTCCACCCGGTCGGTGGTGAGCCGGGCCGCGAGGTCGCTGAAGGTGATCGCCAGCGTGGCCTCGGCCATGCCGTACGACGGCAGGATGCTCTCCGGGCGGAGACCCTGCTTGCCGAAGCGATCGAGGAAGGCGCGGAGCACGTCGGCCTGGATCGGCTCGGCCCCGCACCCGAGCGCGCGCAGGCAGGAGAGATCCCACTGGCCCGCCTGCGCCTCGGTGACGGCGCGCGTCGCCAGGGCGAAGGCGAAGTTCGGGGCGAACGTGATCGTGCCGCGGAACCTGTGGATCGCGTCGAGCCAGAGCGAGGGGCGGCGGATGAACGCCGTCGTCGGCAGGAACAACACCGGCACGAGCGCGTAGAGCGGCGCGATGACGAAGCCGATGAGCCCCATGTCGTGGTAGAGCGGCAGCCAGCTGACCCCGCGATCTTCCGGGGTGGAGCGCAGCCCGTCGAACATGATCGCGTGGCTGTTCACCGTCAGGTTGCGGTGGGTCACCATCACGCCCTTGGGCCGCGAGGTGCTCCCCGACGTGAACTGCAGGAACGCGAGGTCGTCGAGGGACACCCGCCACGGCTCCGCCGCGTCCGACGCGTCGAACCCCTCGGGGTCGCGCAGCTCGCGCTCCAGGACGACGCGCAGGGCCGCCGGACCCTCGCCGCTCGCGGCGAGGTGGGCGTCGATCATCTCCTTGAGCGGCTCGTTCGTGACGAGCACGCGCGCGCCGGAGGCGGCGAGGATGTGCTGCACCGTCTCGCTGTACGCCTCGAGCTTGGCCAGCGACTGCGGCGGATACATCGGGACCGCGACGATGCCGGCCGTGAGCGCGCCCACGAAGGTCAGGACGAACTCGTCGGCCTCGGCGAGGATCAGGGCGACGCGGTCGCCCTTCTTGAGCCCGAGCTTGCGCAGCGCGTGGGCCCTGCGCCGCGCCTCGAGCCAGAGCTCGGCGTAGCTGACCGACCGCTCCTCTCCGGAGCTGCGCATGAACGTGATCGCTCGGTCGGCGTGCACCGAATTTTGCTGGAGAACTTCGACGAACGTTCGCATGGCTCTCTGCTGACTCAGACCGGTCGGACGTAGGTGTCCGTCCGACAAGGACACCCGGGGCCTGAGTGAGCGCAGCCATAAGCGAAATCCGGGCCAGGGCAAACAGAAAACAATGGAATCCTGGTTTGGGCCTGATTCCACGATGCGAGCTCATGAATTCGTCTGATCGTGGCGTCCCGGGTGACGAAAATCCGTGCGCAGAGTGCGTCGAATATTCGTCACATCGGCCCCGGCGTGCGAACCGGGTTTCGCGCGTCGCACGCGGCCGCCCGCTTCGGCGCACAAAAAACGAAGAGGCGCCGGTTGCCCGGCGCCTCCCGATCGACCGCGCGATGTCGCCGGCTACTCGCCGTCGTCCATGCCCGGCATGCCCGGCATGCCCATGTGGCCCGCGGCCTCGTCTTCATGAGGGTCCGCGGGCTTCTCGTCCTTCTTCTCGCTCTTCTCGAACCGCTTCTGGTCCGCGAGCGCCCAGTCGGCCGACCACGACGACAGCACGTAGATCGTGCCGTCGCCGCCTTCCTTGACGGCGTAGCGGCTCTGGCCCTTCGCGGTCTTGCCCACCTTGATGGTGTGGTCGCCCGCGTTGTCCTTGAGCTTGATCGTGACGATGCCGCCGTTCGTGGTCGGCGCGTCGAGCCCGGTGTCGGCGTCCGACTTGCCGTCGCCGAAGTCCTCCGCGCCGAGGCCCTTGAAGGCGCGGAGCAGGTCCTTCACCTTCGCCTCGTCGAACTTCTCCCACTTCGCGGAGGCCGCGCCGATCTTGCCGCTCTTGTCGCGGGGCGCGAACGTGCCGGCCCACTTGTCGCCGTTCTTCGAGAAGCTGAACAGGCCGTTCTTGTTCTCGATCGAGGCCTGGACCACGTTCTCGTCCTCGAACTTGAGGATCGAGTTCTCGCGCCAGTTCTTCGGCTCCCGCGTGTAGAGGTAGCTCGAGTAGCCGCCCGCGATGTAGACGCCGTCCTTGCCTTCGACGCGCGACATCTGCCCGCGCGACCCGCTCTTGCCGAAGTACATGTCGAGCGCCTTCTCGTCGCCCTTGTACGCGACCACGTGGACGGCCTTCTCGTCCGTGAGCTCGTACTGGCCGTAGGTGCCGCTCGTCCTGTCGATCACCTCCTTCAGCTTGAGCTCCTTCAGGTTGTCGAGCAGGCTCCGCACGTTCGCCGCGTTCGCCTTGGCGTTCACGGGCTTCGTGACCTCCCACGTGTCGCCCTTCTTCTCGAGCGTCACGTCGGACTTGTCGGCGTTCTTGATCGAGATCTTCGTGATCTTCTCGACGTCGTCCTTCGAGACCCCGACGCTCGGCAAGTCCGCCGTCGCGGCGGTCGCCGAGTGAGCGGCGAGCTGGTCCTTCTGCCGCTTCTGCGTGAGGAACACGCCGACGCCGAGGAGCGCGAGGACGACGAGGGCGATGTAGATTTTGTGCTCGGTCTTCATGGCTCTTTCACCCCTTGGGGCTCTGGCTCAGTCGAGCGTGATGTTCTCGCGGGCGCTCTCGCGCCGCCGCCACCGGACGATGCCGAACGCCGCGAAGAGGACGGCCGGCAGGAGCGTGAGCGTCCACTGCACGCGCTGCTGCACGGTCTTGCGCTCCGCCCGGTACTCCTCGGCCTTCTTGGCCAGCGTGGCCTCGTCGTCCGTGGCCTCCTGCTTCGGCTTCTCGATGTCCGCGTAGGTCAGGTTGGTCTCGCCGAACATCTTCGCCGTCGCCGCGAGCAGCGTGCTGTCGCCCGCCATCCAGTCGAGGGTGTTCTTGAACGCCAGGATGGTGGCGGTCAGGTACTTCTGCGCGTAGGGCTGCGAGAGCATCAGGAGGTCCTCGTCGCCGCCCATCCCGCCCATCATCGCCATCTGCGGCGGCATGGGGGGCGGGTTGCCGGAGCGGGCGAACGGGTTCGCGAGGAACTGCGACGCCGAGAGCACGAGGATCCGGCTCGGGGTCGCGCTCTCCGCGGGCGCGGTGATCCCGAGCCCCTCCTGGCCGCCGAAGGCGCTCTTGAGCTTGCCCTCGATCGTCACGCCGATCGCGCGCTGCGCGTACTCGCCCTTCGGCTTCCAGTCGGCCGAGAACTTCATGTCGATGGTCTCGGACGTGTCGACCGTGGTCTTCGGGGTGGAGCGCGCGACGACCTTCATCGTCGCCTCGGGCTGCTTCTCCGGGTGCGGCACGAGGGTCGAGGGGAAGGGGAAGGCGAGCTCGGGGAGGCGGAAGAAGCCGGGGAACGACGAGTCGAGGATCTGCTCGTTCTCGTCGAAGCGGCTGTCCTCCTGGAGCTGGAGGATGCCCGGCGCGCGGAACCACATGAGCTGGCCCGACTGCGACTGGACCGGGATGGCCATCGAGCGGCTCCAGTCGAGGATCGCCTCCTTCTTCATCTCGACGCCGTAGCCGTCGAGCAGCTTCTCGAGGCCCCAGGTGTTGAGCGTCGCCTTCATCGACGGGTCGGACGCCTTGAGGTTCACCGCGCCGGCGAACACGGCGAGCGACTTGTCGCCGAGCATCAGGAACTGGTCGATGCGGCGCAGCTCCTTCTCGGTGAACTCCTTGCCCGGCTGCGTGATGACGAGGCCGGAGAGCTCCTTGTTGATCTCGGCGTCGCCGCCCTTCAGGTCGACGTCCTCGAACTTGTAGAACGGGAAGTGGTGCTCGAGCAGCGCCCGCATCGACGGGCCGCCCCGGCCGCCCTGCGAGGCGACGAGGTTCGGGTCGGTGAGCTTGATCTCGTCCTTGCCGGTCACGACGCCGATCTTCGTGTCGATGCCGTCCGCCTTGTCGCGGATCTCCCGGATGGTGTTCGTGATCCAGAACTCGAGGCCCTGCCCCTGATCGGGCGAGAGCATCGGGATCGCCTCCTTCTCGCTGCCGTACTTGAAGGCGATGCCCATGAACCCGCGGGTGATCGTCGCCTGGTCCTGGCCGGTCTCGCTCCCCTCGCCGAACGCGGCCTCCTGCAGGCCCGCCTCCTTGGCGGCGGCGCGCTGCTCGTCCGTCTTCGGCTCGATGATCGCGTAGTGGAGCCTGCCGTTCGAGGCCTGCTCGTACTCGTTCATCAGGTCGGTGAGGTCCTGGATGAACGCCTCGTGCTTCGGGAGACCCCGGGTGACGTAGACGTCAATCTGGAGATCCTGCTTGAGCCCCTCGCGGACGAGGTGGGCCGAGCCCTTCGAGAGGGTGAACCTCTCGGTCTTCGTCATGTCGAAGCGCTTGTAAACGCCGTGCGAGATGACGTTGGCCACCACGAGGATGGCGGCGACGATGGCCAGATAGACGCCTGTCTGCGTCGCGGCTTTGGCTTTGCGTTCCATGGTAATCCTTACGCCCACTTCCTGCGCTCAAGCGCCCTGAACGCGGCCATGAGGCAGCCTGCGGTGATCGAGAGGAAGAAGACGATGTCTCGGGTGGACACCATGCCGCGCGCGAACGGCGTGAGGCGGGTGTCGAAGCTGATGAAGGAGAGGACGTCGCGGAAGACCGACGGGGCGTAGTCGGCGAGGTTGTCCACGCCGTGCAGGAACCCGAGCAGCAGGAAGGTGATGAAGAAGGCGATCACCTGGCTCTCGGTCAGCGACGAGATGAGGAGGCCGATCGAGACCGCCGCCGCGCTGTAGAGCACGAGCCCGATGTAGCCCGCGATCACCGGCCCGCTGTCGAGCGCGCCGAGGTGCCAGGGCCACGTGAACATCAGGATCGGGTAGAGGATGGTCGAGAAGACCAGCACGAGGACGAGCCCCCACGCCCCGAGGAACTTGCCGAGGACGACCTCGTGGTCCTGCACGGGCAGGGTGATCAGCATCTCGAGCGTGCCGCTCCGCTTCTCCTCGGCGAGGAGCCGCATCGTGATGACGGGGATGATGAGGAAGGAGAGCCCGATCGGCGCCCACGAGAACAGCTGCACGAGCGAGGCGCGGTCCGCCTGCCAGAAGCCGCCGTTCATGAAGAAGAAAGTGACGCCGAGCGCGATCAGCCCGAAGCAGATCACGACATAGGCCAGGGGGGAATCGAAGTTGGAGCGGAACTCCCGCTTCGCGATGGTCAGGGTGGTGCTCATGCCGTTCAGCCCTTCTTCTTGGCCGGCGCTTCGTCGTCCGCGCCTTCGTCCTCGTCGCCGGCGCTCTTCGCCTCGTCGCCGGCGCTGTCCTCGTCCTCGTCCTCGTCCTCGTCCTCGTCGTCCGCGGCGCCCGCCTCGTCCTCGTCGTCGAGGTCGTCGGTGATCAGCCGGCGGCCGCGGTCCTTGCGCTCGTCGCCGCGCGTGAGCGCCTTGAACACGTCCTCGAGGCTCTGCGAGTCGCGGCGCATCTCGAGGAGGAGCCAGCCCTTCTGCACGATGAGCTGGAAGAGCTCGGGCCGGATGTCGCCGCCGAGCGCGCCGAGGAGCTGGAAGCTGTGGGCGCTGTCGTCGGTCGGCAGCTCGGTGACGCTGGTGACGCCGGGCAACCCGGCGAGCGCCTCCTGGACCTCCTGGGCGGTCGGCGGCTTGCGCGCGCCCGACCGGTAGCCGTCGCCGCCCTCGAAGACCTTCTTCTCGTGGACGGTGACGACGTAGCGGACCTTGCCGCTCTTCGCGCGGATGTCGTCGAGGGGGCCGTCGGCGACGACGCGCCCCTTGGAGACGATGATGGCGCGGGCACAGGCGGCCTCGACCTCGGAGAGGTTGTGGGTGGACAGGAGGATCGTCCGCTCTTTGCCGATCTCCTTGATGTAACGGATGACCTCCGCCTTTTCGTTCGGGTCGAGGTCGCTCGTCGGCTCGTCGAGGATGAGGATCGGCGGGTCGTGGACGAGCGCCTGGCCGAGGCCGACGCGCTGGCGATAGCCGTGGGAGAGGGTGCCGATGTCCTTGCCGAGCACCTGGGCGAGGCCGCACACCTCGACGATCCCCTTCATCCGCTTCTTGAAGACCGACTGGTCGAGCCCGCGCATGTCCGCGACGAACGACAGGTACTCCCACACGTTCATCTCGCCATAGAGCGGGGCGCGCTGGGGTAGGTACCCGAGCTTGCGCCGGACATCGAGCGGCTCGTCGAAGACGTCGTATCCGTGGACCCGCGCCGTCCCGGCCGACGCCGAGATGAAGCAGGTGAGGATGCGCATCGTCGTCGACTTGCCGGCCCCGTTTGGTCCGAGGAAGCCGACGACCTCGCCGCGATGGACCTCGAAGCTCACCTTGTCGAGCGCGCGCAGCGACCCATAGCGCTTGGTCAGCGAGCTCGCCTCGATCATCACATCGCTAGCCAAAATGACCTCCTTACGATGGTTCCTTGAGAAGCGGAGCGCCCTGCTCCGCGGTTCGCCCTTGGCGATCCCCCGCCCCTCACCGGCGACCTCGCCGTCGGGGCCCCCTGGATCGCCCATTACCCAGGCGAAGGGGGCGCCATCGTAGCGGCGGGGGGATCTGTGTCAACAGCGCCGACCCGAAGCGGCTGAGCCGGGGGTTTATTCCCGTCGGCCGGGCCCGCGCGGGGCGCGGTTGTCCGGGGTATCCACGGTTGGCGCGGGTGGGCGGGACGGCGGCGCTCTCCCGGCATGTCCCGGTCGTGCCGTGTTCGTTGGCCTCACGGCCCTGTCAAATTTCCTCTTGACCCGGGCGTCCATGTTGGACTAGTTGGCCACACCTCGCGTGAGCCTCATCGTCCAGAAGTTCGGCGGCACGTCCGTCGGGTCCATCGAGCGCATCCAGCGGGCGGCCGCCCGGGCGCTCGCCACACAGCAGGCCGGCCATGACGTCGTGGTCATCGTGAGCGCGATGGCCGGCGAGACGAACCGGCTGCTCAAGCTGGCGTCGGACATCGCGCCCGTCCCCGACGCGCGCGAGATGGACGCGCTCGCGGCGACCGGCGAGCAGGTCTCGGCGGCGCTGATGGCGATCGCGATCCAGGCGCAGGGCGGCAAGGCGCGGAGCTTCCTCGGCCACCAGCTGAAGATCCTGACGGACAGCGCGTATACGAAGGCGCGGATCAAGGCGATCGACGCCCAGCGGCTGCACGAGGCGCTGGCGGGCGGGAAGATCGCGGTGGTCGCCGGCTTCCAGGGCGTGGACGACGCGGGCAACATCACGACGCTCGGGCGCGGCGGCAGCGACACGAGCGCGGTGGCGATCGCGGCGGCGGTGGGCGCCGAGTGCGAGATCTACACGGACGTCGACGGCGTTTACACGACGGACCCGAACATCTGCAAGACGGCGCGGAAGATCGAGCGGATCAGCTACGAAGAGATGCTGGAGCTCGCCTCGCTGGGCGCGAAGGTCCTTCAGATACGGAGCGTGGAGGTTGCGATGAAGTATGGTGTCCCGGTGCACGTGCGGTCGTCGTTCTCGGACGTGCCGGGCACGTGGGTCGTCGGCGAGGAGCAGTCGCTCGAGAGCGTGACGGTGACGGGCGTGGCCCTCGACCGCAACGAGGCGCGGGTGATGCTCGTCGGCGTCGACGACAAGCCGGGCGTCGTGGCGCAGATCTTCGGCGCGCTGGCCGAGGAGAACATCAGCGTCGACATGATCATCCAGAACGCGCCGAGCTACGGGCTGGAGGCGCGCGGCGCGGCCGGCGAGGTGAAGGCCGACGTGACCTTCACGGTCGGCAAGGCCGATCTCCCGCGGGCCAAGCAGGTGATGGAGAAGATCGCCGGCGGCGTGGGCGCGGTGGGCATCCGCTACGAGGAGGACATCGTGAAGGTGTCCATCGTCGGCCTCGGGATGCGCACGCACGCCGGCGTGGCGGCGCGCATGTTCCAGCTGCTCGCGGCCGAGGGGATCAACATCCAGGCGATCTCCACGAGCGAGATCAAGATCTCGTGCCTGGTCTCGACGAAGTACGCTGAGCTCGCCGTCCGCGCGCTGCACGACGGCTTCGGGCTCGGCGCAAAGGCGTAACGAAACCTGTGCTACGGTCGTAATGCGCTCGCTGTGAGCGGCTTGCCGACAGTGTCGGTGAGGCTGCTCGCAGCGCGTTGCGTTATGGCGTCGCGATCGCTCCGCGAGGGGCGCACGGCGTTGTTTTCGTCGTCGTGGAGGTTCGCATGCGTAGCAGGGATGTTGGGCTGCTGGGGCTAGGCGCGCTCGTGGCGCTCCTCGTGGGCGCCGGCGGGTGTCAGCCCGAGGGGAACAGCGTCGGCGCGCCGGCGGGGCCAGGGGGGCCCGGCGGGACGACCGGCACCGGCGGCAGCGGGGCAGGGACGAGCGCGGGAGACGGCGGCAGCGGGGGCGAGGCGGGGGCAGCCACCACGGGGAGCGCCGGTGGGGGCGGGGGAGGGACGGAGGATCCGCCGCCGGCTCAGGTGGTGACGATCCAGGACGTCACCATGGGCACGGTCGCGTCGGGGATCGTGGAGCTGAGGGGCGTCGTGGCGATGAGCCCGAAGTTCCTTGTGTCCCAGAGCAGCGCGGGCCGCTGTACCTACGGCGTCTATCTCTCCGCGCCGGGGCTCACCGAGACCGCGCCCTACTCCGGAATCCTCGCGGTGGATCGGGGGAACGACGCCACCACCGGGTCCGGCGGGAAGCTGTATTGCGCCAAGCTCGGCGAGGAGCCCGCCGGGGGGGAGATCCCCGACGACGTCATGCCGGGAGACGTCCTCGACGTGGTCGGAGAGACGTCCTATTTCCTGCTGGACTTCTGCGGCGCGGACGCGTGCGGCGATCTCCAGTGCGACGAGGAGGAGCGCGCATGTCACGACGACGAGACGGCGTGCGAGGCCGACGAGCACCAGTGCTGGGAGGACTGCAGCGCTGATCCCCTGCCGTACGTCGAGAGCAAGACCCGGCAGCGCCAGCTCGCCTATCTCACCAAGATGGAGAAGGTCGGGGACGCGCGGGCGCCCTTGCCCGAGCCGCACGCGCTGACCGAGGAAGAGGTCGCGTCGCTGAGCTCGGCCGCGGACGCGAGCTTTCACGACCGGTGGGGTGGGGTGAAGGTCCGGCTCCGCAACGCGGCGGCGGTGCCCTGGTCGCAGGGGACCGTGGTGAATTACGGCAACATCGTCGCGGACACCGATCCTGGGGAGGGCGTCGCGAAGCTCCAGATCGGCAACGACATCTACTACCGCGGGTACGCGCCCCTGGACGACGCGTGCCACAAGGGGCCGGTCTTCGCGGACGCGGCGACGACCTGGCAGCAGATCGATGGATTCAGCTCGCTGGACGGGTGTCTCTGGACCTTGCAGGTCGTCGACCCGTGCGCCGATTTCCTCCCGGCCAGCGGCATGTGCGGCGCGAGGACGAGCTGCTCCTCGGAGCCGCAGCCGGGCTCGGAGTGACGGCATGACGGCGCTGCCCCCGCGCGTCGCCGCGGCGACGCGCGGGGGCGCCTCGTCCGGCGCGCGCCGCTACGCCTGCGCCATCGCGGCGGCGAAGCGCAGGAGCCCCTCGCCCCAGCCGCCGAGGATGTACGTGCGATCGTAGAACTCGGGCACCAGGGTGTCCTGGTAGCCGGCGACCTGCACCAGGAACACGCGCACGTCGCGGTGCACGCGCGCGCGGTACGCCGCGACGAGCTTGGCCACGTCGATGTAGTGCCCGTTCCAGGCGAAGTCCGCGTAGTCCTTCGGGCGCGACCCGTAGAGGCCGCCGTGGCCGGCCTGCATGTCGCTCAGCACGAACACCGCATCCCAGCGCTGCCGCTCGCGGATCGCGCGATCCCAGAACAGCCACACGCCGTTCTCGGTCGCCATCCCGATCGTGCGGGCGATCTGCTCCGCGCGGTCGAGCTGCGAGAACACGCTCTCCTGCTTGCGCACCGCGAAGCTCTCGAGCCGGTCGCCGAACACGCCGAGGTGCCCGTCGTCCGCGCGCACCCCGGCCACGACCCCCGTGAGGTTCGCGATGGTGGAGACGCGCATGGTGCCGAGGCTGCTCGTGGTCGTGCCCTGCGCGGATCCGCTGTTGTCGCAGAGGACCATCACCCGGCCGGGGAAGCGCGGCGCCTCGCCGAGCGCGCGGTGCAGGCACTGCTCCACCGCGTCCAGCACGGCGCCCGGCGCGCAGCCCTTCACCGCCTGGTAGGCGCTGTAGTACCGGAAGGGCAGCTGCTTGCCCTCCGCGGCCGTCGCCACGAGCTTCGGCAGGAACGCCTCGGCCGGCACGCCCGCCTCGATGAGGTTACGCAGGTTGCGCAGGAGGGCCATGTGGCCCATGGCCGGCAGCGCCTTGCGCCACGCGCACCGGTTCGAGCCGCGGGCCGAGACGATCGCCTCCCAGGTGCGGCCGGTCGCGCGCAGCGCGCCCTTCGCGAGGCGGTCGACGCTCGGGCTCTTCGGGTGCACGAGGTTCATGACGTCCACGGTCTTGCTCCCCTTGCCCTCGAGCCGGTACTTCGCGAGGGCGTGATCGTCGAAGCGCTGGAGGGCGTCGCGCAGCGCGCGCTTCAGCGCGTTCGGCACCGGCTTGCCGAAGCGGTAGAGCTGGTACGCGAGGGCGACCGCCGGCTCGTCCGCGCGCTTCAGGATGCGCGGCGCGAAGCGGCGCACGAGGCCGGTCCCGCGCACCGCGGCGGCGTTCGCCGCCCGCACCAGGATGACCTGCGGCGTCGTGCGGAGGTGCTCCTCCTCGCGCAGCCGCGCCGCCTCGGCGAGCGTCGCCTCCGGATCGGCCGCGAGCGCCTCGTCGATGGCCTTCTCGATCAGCGCGGCGGGCGAGAGCGCGCGCCACTCGGCCGGATCCACGGCGCCGAGCGTCTCGCGAAGGCGCTTCACGTCCGCGTCGGAGAGGCGCGCGCGGCCCGGGGCCTTCTTCGCGGTCTTCGCCGGGCGCGGGTCCGCCGGATCGCGGTGGTAGTACATGGGCTCGCCGAAGAAGCACGAGGAGGCCGCGAGGCGGAGGCGCTTCAGCGGATCGGCGATGTCGTAGGAGCGCCCGCCCATCCAGTTCAGGTGCGAGACGCCGTCGCGCTGAGCCTTGCGCTTGAGATGCTGAAAGAACGCCATGGGGACACCTCCTTCCTCGACGCACGCGCGGCGAGGGGTCGAGAGAGCGGGCGCAGCGCGGAGAAGGGTGGTCACGGGGTTGTCGTGTCAAAACGAAGGAACCGTGACGCTCACTGCCGCGCTGCGCCCTTGTGCCAGAGACGGGATTCGAACCCGCGACCGCGTCCGTAGGAGGGAAGTAACCCCGGAGCTCACTGCCGTCGCTCATCGCGCCGGAGAACACCGTCCGGAGTTGTTTTCGCGCTCTACCGCTGAGCTACTCTGGCGTGGACGCTGGGGGGTATTGCAGGGAGGATGCCAGGCGGACTCGGGCGGGGTTTTCCCGGGGAAGCCGCGGTAAGCCGCGTGGAACGAGCGCCGGGCACGAGGAGGGCCTATCCCGAGGGATAAAGTCGTAGATACGGGGATAGAGGGGTGAAGCCCACGAAATCCCCTCCCGCCGCTCGCGCGCCTCAGGTAGAGAGCTCTGGCTGGGCTCGCCTGTTGCGCCGTGGAGCTGCCCCTATGTCGGATTCCTACATCTACCAGCGCGATATCGAGGCATACGGCCGCTTCACCGCGTCACAGATCCGGAAGCTCGTCGTGCCGGTCGATGCGGGCTTCCAGCAGGCCCTGCGCGCCGTCGCGACGCGGCTCGACGCCGCGACCGAGGCCTCGCGCAAGGCGATGGTGGAGGCGACCGCGGCGGCGGCGGCGGCCCCGGCGTCCATCGCCGCGAGGCGACGCGAGGCCGGCGCGGTCGCGAGGGGCCGCGACCTGCTGCGCCGCCTCGTCGAGCGCGCCGCGTCTCGGCCAGGTGGGGTCGCGCTCGCCCGCGACATCCTTCAAGGCCAGAGCCTCGCCACGGTGCTCCGCGGCCGCCCCGCGAGGCTCGCCGAGGCGCTGGCGCACGCGGCGGAGGTGCTCGAGCAGCGCAAGCGCCCGCTGCCCGAGCGCGAGGCGTGGTTGGCCGAGCTGGAGCGCTCCCGGGGTGCCCTCGATCCGTTCCTCCGGAGCGTGCGCAGGGCCCGGCTCGCCCGCCGCACGGTGACCCCCGAGATGAAGGCCGCGCGCGCCGAGTGGCTCACCGTCTACGGTGCGGCGAAGCTCCTCGTGGAGTGCGTGCTCCGGCTCCACGGCAAGGTGTCCCTGATGCCGCAGGTCTTCGACGATCTCGCCGGCGCAGGCCGCGCCCCCGGCGAGCCGGCGAGCCCGGCGCAGCGTCCGGCCAGCCCGGCGCGGCGTCCGGCCAGCCCGGCGCGGCGTCCGGCCACCCGCGCCGCGTGAAGCCTCCCGTCCTCGCCAGGGCCTGACCGCGTCCGGTGCGCAGGCCTCGGCGCGGTGGGGCCGAGGCGAGCGCGCCCGTCGCGCGGCGCGGGGAGCGCCCATGTCGAGCCGTCAGGAATACGGACCTACCGCGCCCCGAGGTGCGTCCGGAAGAACCGCACCAGGTGCCCGTACTGGAGCACCTGGTTGTCCCGCTTCTGCACCCCGTGCCCCTCGTCGGCGAACAGGATGAGCTCCGACGGGATCTTCTTCGCCTCCAGCGCCTGCTGGATCTGCACCGACTCGCCCGCAGGCACGCGCGGATCGGTCACCCCCTGCATGATCAGCAGGGGCGCCTTCACCCGATCGAGGTACGTGATCGGCGACAGCTTGAGCAGCGCCTCCCGGTCCTTCTCGGGATCACCGTACTCGGAGATCCGGAGGATGCGCCGGTAAGGCGCCGTGTTCTGGAGGAACGTCACCAGGTTGCTCATGCCGACGACGGCCGCGCCCGCGTCGTAGGCGCCGGCGAACATCGTCATGCCGATCAGCGCGGAATAGCCGCCGTAGCTGCCGCCGAAGACGCCGACCCTCGGCGGCCGGCCCTCGTGACCGAAGCTCGCCCTGACGAACTTCGCGGCGTCCTCGATGTCCGTGATCACGTCGAGCCGCTTCGCGCCGTCGTCCGCGTGCAGCCACGTCTTGCCGTATCCGTCGCTCCCCCGGACGTTCGGCTCGACGAACACGAACCCCGCGTCCACGAAGATCTGCGCGCGCGCGTTGAACCCCGCCCTGGTCTGGCTCTCCGGGCCGCCATGGAAATGGACGACCACCGGACACGGCCGCTCGCACCGGGCAGGGCGCCGCACGAACATCGGGATCTGCGCCCCGTCGCGCGCCGGATAGGACTCCAGCGTGACCGCCGCGAACGCGTCCGGCGGCATCTCGGGCATGCTCGGGGTGTGCCACTGCGTCAGCTTGCCGGTCGTCCAGTCGAGGACATAGCTCGCCGCCGGCGCCCTCGAGGTCTCCAGGAGCAGCGTCGTGAACCGGCCGTCCGGCGTCGTCGCGACCGGCACCACGTGATCCGCCGCCGGCAGCGCGGGCAGCTTGACCTCGCGGTACGACCTCGCGTCGAGCGCGCGGAGCCGCGTGTAGCCCCGCTCGTTCACCGTGTAGAGCACCCGCTTCCGCGCCCGATCGATGGAGAAGGCGCTGACGTCGAACGGGATCTCCGGCGTGATCGGCGTGAGCTTCCCCGCCTTCCAGCTGTAGAGCCGGCGGTGCTCCCCGAGGCGCGGCGTGAGGACGAGGACCTCGCCGGGCGCCGCGCCGTACAGGGCCCTGTAGTCCTCGCGCTCGCCCTGCCCGAAGAGAGGGGTCAGCGTCCCGGCCGCCGGATCGGCCTTCGCGGCGCCCGGCGCCCACTCGTAGAGCTCGCTCATGTTGGAGCCGACGTCCTTGGCGAGCAGCAGGCGGCCGCCCGCCGCGGCGTCCACGGCGCGCCAGATGCCCTCGCGATCGAACACGAGCTCGCGCTGCTTCGACGCGATGTCATACCGGTAGATGGCATACGCGTCCTTCTTGATGTCGTTGGCCCGGTGATAGACGTACCGCCCGTCGTCGGAGACGAGCTGCAGCTGCGTCTGCACGCCGGGCTTGTGCTGGATGACGAGGAGCGGCCCGCCCTTCGCGTCCTGGAGATAGAGCCCGGGGTTCTCCTCGCCCTTGCGATCGCGCGAGAGGACGAGGTGCGCGCCGCCCGGCGTGACGTCCACCACCACCGTCGGATCCTCGCCGCCCGTCAGCTGCAGCGGGAAGCGCTGCGGCCCGTCGAGCCGGAAGACCTGCCTCGTCCCCGTGATCGTCCAGGTGAAGTAGAGCGCCTTGCCGTCCGGCCCGAGGACGCCGCCCCCGGGCGCGCGCACGTCGAGCAGCGCCTGGATCCGGCGCGACACGTCGTCCGGGAGCGGAGGCGGGGCGTAACGCGCCAGGATCTCAGGAGAGACGCTCGCCGCGCCGTGCCCCTCGTACCCCGGCCGCTCCGGCGCGGGCGCAGGCCGCGGCGCCTCGGCGGGGGCCGACGGCGAAGTCGGCGCGGGCGCGGCCGGCCGGGGCGCGGCCGGCGCAGGCGCCGTCGGGGCGGGCGCGCACGCGGCGGAGAGGGCCAACAAGCCGACCAAGGAGCGCAGCGCGCCGTCGTGGCGAGGGCGCCGCGTCGAGGGGGACGACATGCGGCGCATTTCGCCGGAGCGGCCGCGCCCCGGCAAGGTCAAAGGCCGCGGTGCGACCGGCCCGGATCCCCGGAGCGGCGGCGCCCCGGCGAGGCCCGAGGCCGCGGCGGCGATCGGGGCGGCTCAGTCGGGCTCGCCCGGGAGCCTCAGGCGGCCGAGGGCCGCTTCCGCCGCCGCGAGCTCCGCCGCGATCTTCCGCAGCAGCCCGGCTTCCTCCCCCTGGAGCGAGATGTTCGGGACGAGCGCGTTCAAGGCCCGGCGGTTGTACGCGAGCCCGAGCGGCGAGCCCTTCTCCAGGTTCATCGCCATGGACTCGGCCAGGAGCGAGAGCGCCTCCCGGTGCAGCCCCTTCGCCGAGAGCACCTCCGCGAGCGCGGCCGTCGAGCGGGCCAGGCCGATGAGATCGCCGAGCGCCTCCTCGGCCTCGATCGCCGCGGTCAGGCGCTGCGTCGCGCGATCGAGGCGGCCCTTGCGGAGCTCCAGCCGGCCGATCGTCTCCCACACCCGGGCGAGCTCCCGGGTGTCCCCGAGCTGCTTGTAGGTGCGCTCGGCGGCGAGCGCGTGATCGATCCCCATCGACAGGGCGTCGGACTCGCGCCCGGGCCGGGCGGGGACGTGGAGCGGGATCCGCGCGAAGAGGTGATCCGTCTCGGCCAGCTCGACGCGCGCCACCGGATCGACGCGGGCCCGCTCCTCGAAGACCCGGCGCGACTCGGTGAGGAGGTGCGTCGCCCGGACGGGATCGCCCATGCGCACGTAGACCGCCGCCTGATCGTTGAGCAGCCGGGCCGAGCCGAGCGCGTCGCCGGCGTCGAGCAGCAGGCGGCTCGCCGTCGTGAGCTCCTCGAGCGCGCGCTCCAGCGAGCGCAGGTCGCCGATGTCGTAGCAGACGCTCGCGATGAGCGCGGCGACCTCGGCGTGCAGCTCCGGCGGGTCGCCCTGCGTGAGGAGCGCCCGCGCGGCGTCGAGCACCTCGAGCGCGCCCACGAGCGTGAACGCCGGATCCGGGCCGGCCGCCTGCCATTGCACCCGGGCGATGCCCGCGAGCGCGCCGATGCGGAGCCGCCGGCGCGCGGGGGTCGCCGGCAGGCCGTCGAGCAGCGCGAGCGCCTTCTGCCCGTAGCTCAGCGCCTGGGGATACGCGCCCATGGCGGCCGCCTCCGCCGCGGCCGCGCGGTAACGCCGCGCCGCCTCCTCGAGCTCGCCGGCCTCGGTCAGGTGGGCTGCCGCGCGCGCGTCGTGGGGCCGGCGTCCGGCGCTGGCCGGGGGCGCGGGCGCGGGCGCGGGCGCGGCGCTCGGCGCCTCGGCGAGGTCGGGCTCGGGCGGGGCCGGGTGCACGGACACGCCGAGCGGCGCAGCGCCGCGAAGGGATTCGGCCGCCGCGCGCGCCGGGTCGACGCGCGCTCCGCCGGCGGCGTCGGGCGCCGGAGGCCGGAAGGACGGGCGGGATCCGCCGGGAGACGACCGCTCGGACAGCGCGGCGGGGACGCGCAGCGCGGCCCCGCGGAGCGAGCGGCTCGGCTCGTCCGCCGGGGCGCCGGCGCCGCCGGGCGCGAGATCGCGGGGGACCCGCACCGGCCCCGGGATGGGCGCGTCCAGCGAGTCGGGCGGGGCGTCGAACCGGACGGATTCGGGCGGCTCGGAGAGGCGGCGGCTCTCCGGGTTGCGGTGGAACAGCTCGGCGTAAGGCCACGGCGGGTTGCCCGGCCCGGCGGGCGCGATCGGCGTGGACCTGTCCTGGCCGACGCGGGGCGGCGCGCGGCGCGCGCTGCTCATGGACGGGCCGCCGGCATAGGCCGCGACCGGCGGCGGCCGCAGCGTCTCCGCCGCGCGAGGTACCCCGCCGCGCGCCGCCGGGAGCGCGGCGTCGGCGCCGTTGTCCCGCTCGTCGGCGGCCGCCGCGCCGCTGCCCTCGTAGGCCTGCAACGCGGCGGCGGCGGACGCGCCCGGCGACGCGGCGGTCGGCGGGGGCATCGCGGCGCTCGTGCGCGGCGTCACGACGGCCGGGATCGACGTGGACGACGGGGTGGTCGCGATCGGCGCCGCCGCGCCGGGCCTCGCCAGCCCGGCGGCCCGCGCGGCCGCCTCGTCGCCGCGCGGCGCGCTCAGGCCCGCGCCGCTGGCGAGGTGCCGCTCGACGGCCGGCGCCAGGGCGGCCGCGTGCTGGGTCGGCGGCGCCGCGGCGTGCGCCGGCGGCGCTGCGGTGGGCGCGGGAGGCGCCGCGGCGAGGCCCTTCGAGGGGTCGTGCGCGGCGGCGCGCGGCTCGTGCACGGCGGCGCGCGGCTCGTGCGCGGCGGGAGCGTCCGGCGCGACCGGCTCCTCGCTGAGGAGCGTCGCGAGCCGCCGGTGCCACAGCCGCGCGAGCGACGGGAGGATCGACCCGCGGAGCGCCTCGACGGTCGCCGGCGGGAGATGGAACCGCCCCTCGCCGCGGTCCTCGACCGGAACGCCCGCGTCGGCGGCGCGCTGCAGCGCCTCGAGCACGTCGACAGCGTCCACGCGGAGGAGCGCGGCGACGAGCTCGCTCTCGAACCCCGAGCCGACGATCGCGCCGGCCCGGAGCACCCGGAGCACCTCGCCGGGCAGCTCCCGCAGCGCGATCTGCGCCGGCGGCGGGGGCGCGCTCACGCTCGTCAGCGTGGTCGTCGCCTCCGGCGGCCGGAGGATCGCGTCGGCGCCGAGGGCGGCGCGCACCGCGTTGAGCAGCTCGCCGGCGGGGCCGGCGGGCGCGTGCAGGCGGAAGGACAGGACGAGCGCGACCCGGAGCGCCTCGGGGCGGGACATCACCCGCCGCAGCACGTCGAGCGAGGCGTGATCGGCGAGCTCCACCGCGTCGAAGATGATGGCCCACCTGCGATCGGTCTGCTGCGCGAGGCGGTTCGCGGTCTCGATGAACTCGACGTCGACCATCCGCTCGTGCACGTCGCCGAGGAGCCGGCGCCGGAGCCCTGAGACGACGCGGCTCCGCGCCTGATCGAGCAGCGGGGGCGCCCCGCCGGCGAGCCGCTCGACCTTGGTCCGCACCTCGTGCAGCGGCCCCAGCGTCACCTCCGGCACGTCGCAGCGCACGCGCAGGATGCGCAGCCCGAGGTGGGACGGAGGCTCGCCGGGGACGATGTCGAGCAAGGCCGTGTGCCTGCCCTCAGAGACGCGCTGCCAAAGCTGTTCCACGGTCCGCTCCTTCCGTATGGCTCGCTCCGTATGGCTCGCTCGGAGGCCTCGCGCGACTGCGCCCGCCATTTGTAGACGCTTCCCGCGCCTCACGTCATGGGAATGGCAGCGTTTTCGCCGGAGCCTCGCGGGACCGCGCGGCGAGCGCGCCCGGTCGCGTCGTCGCGCGCGAGGCGGGACGCGGCGCGCGCCCGGGTCACGGCCGCCGGGCGAACCTGTAGATCTCGCCGTCCTGCGAGAGCACGTAGAGCTCGCCGCGCGCGTCCTCCCCGAAGGACGTCACGCGCGAGAGGGCGCCGTCGGGATCGAGGATCGGCTTCCAGTCGGTCGGCTCCGTCGCGCGCCCGTCCTTCCAGCGGAAGCTGCGGAGGATCGCGGTGCAGTAGTCCGCGTAGAAGTAGAGCCCGTCGAGCTCCGGCAGCTCCGCGCCCCGGTAGACGAACCCGCCCGTGATCGAGCAGCCGTCGTTGTGGGGGTACTCCAGCACCGGCGGCGTCAGCCCGTCGCGGCTGCAGGGGAGGTCGTGGAGGCAGTGCCCGTCCCCCTCGACCACGTTCCACCCGAAGTTGTGGCCCGCGAGCCGGTCGACCGGCGCGACGTGGACCTCCTCGTAGCGGTCCTGGCCGACGTCGGCGATGTACAGGTCGCCGGTCTTGCGGTCGAAGCTGTAGCGCCACGGGTTCCTGAGCCCGATCTGCACGATCTCCGGCGCGGGCCGCTCCTGCCCGTGGCCGTTCACGTCGAGCGCCAGCATCTTGCCGAGCAGCGAGCGCCGGTTCTGCCCGTGGCCGTGGGGATCGTCGCGCTTGCCGCCGTCGCCGGTGCCGACATAGAGCCTGCCGTCCGGCCCGAAGGCGAGGTGGCCGCCGTTGTGGTTCGAGTACGGCTGCGCGATGTGGAGCAGCTCGCGCGCCGTCGCCGGATCCGCGCGCTCGGGGTCGCCCTGCGCCGCGCGGTACTCGACGACGCGGGTGTCGCCGCGCCGATCCGTGTAGTTGATGAAGAAGCGCCCGTTCTCGGCGTAGCGCGGGTGGAACGCGAGCCCGAGGAGGCCTTGCTCTTCCCCCGTCGAGACGAGCGCGGAGACGTCGAGGAACGGCGCGCCCTGCGCGCGGCCGCCCGCAACGACGCGGATCCGCCCGGGTTTCTCGACGACGAAGAGGCGCTCGCGCGCGTCGCCGGGCGCGAAGGTGAGCGCGACGGGCTGGTCGAGCCCGCGGGCGAACACGGAGAGCGTCACGGCGCGGGCGGCGTCCGCGGCCGGCGGCGGCGGCGCGGGCGAGCCGCACGTGCAGCCGGGAGCGAGCGCCGCCGCGAGGGCGGTGGCCGCGAGCGAGCGCCGGAGGGCGCGGAGGGCGAGGCCCGGCAGCGCGGGAGACGCGGGGCGCGCCACGGCGCCCTCCATGCCCGCCGCGCCCCTCGGGCGACGACCTAGTAGCCCCAGAGGAACTCCGCGCGGGCGAACGCCGTGAAGTAGCTCCCCGGACCGTCGCCCGCGCCGGGGAGGAGCAGCGTGTACTTGCCGGCGAAGCCCGCGGCGAACTGGCGGTTGAAGACGTAGTCGATGCCGAACGGGACCGAGACCCCGAACTGCCCTCGGTGGCAGCTCGGCCGACCATACGAGCCGCACGGCGCGAGGCGCACGCTGTCGTACGCGCCGGTCATGACGCCGATGTACGGCACCCACTGCAGGATATCGATGACGTAGGTGGCGCCGGCCGACGCGCCGAGGAACATGAGATCGCCCCCCGGGTGCGACGCGGTGTCGAGCTCGACGATCGCGTTGAACGCGTCCGTGAGCCCGTAGGCGACGTGCACGCCGCCGCCGAGCCCCGGGTACGTCCCGCCGTCGGCGAGGAGCGCGTACCCGATGCTGGCGCCGGCGTGCCATTGCCGTTCGAAGGCGTCGGCCCGCGAGGGGGCGAGGAGCGCGGCGAGCGCGAGCGCGGCGGCGGCGGTCAGCGGGGCGGCAGGGGAGCGTCTCATGGTCGGTGGCGGCGAGCAGCCCAGGGCGCCCCCGCGCCGAACCAGGGTGCGAGGGCGACGGCGGCGCGCGCCGGGCGCTCGAGGGGCGCGCGCGGCGCGAGGCTAGCACGCGCGCCGCGGGACATGCTCAGCGGAGCTGCTCGCGGCGGGGGGAGGCGCGGGACGCGCCAGCGTCTTCCTCCTCGAACTCATCGGCGTAGATCCGCGCCGCGGGGTCGGCCGCGCCATGGCCCGGATCGATGCGGAGCGAGGGCTGGGGGAAGCGGACGCCGGCCGCCCCCGAGACCCCGGGGAAGGTGTAGAGGATCTCGCCCCGATCGCCGATCTCGACCCCCACCTCGTCGGGGCGCTCCTTGGCGAGCTCGGTGAGCAGGGCGTCGGCCTCCGGGGCCGGCAGGTCGAGCGCGACGCCGACCTCCTGCGCGGTGAGCGGGCGGCGGCGGTGCGACGCGAGGGAGAAGATCGCCTGGACCTGCGCGTCGCGGGAGGCCTTCACCCCGGATCGGGCGAGCTTCCGCCCGCTGACGAGGAGGAGCAGGCCGAGCGTCAGCGCGAGGAACCCGATCGGCAAGCCGATCGCGAGGCCGGCGATCGAGCCCGGGAACAGCGCGGCCGCGCCCAGCCCGAGGAGCAGCGCCAGCGCGGTGCCCCCGATGAGGACCAGCCAGCCGAGCACGCCCGCGACGGCCCCGCCGACCCTGGACGGCTTCCCCGCCAGGCTGACCGACTTGCCCGCGAAGGGCAGGCGCTCCCGGCCGCACGCGGTGCAGTACGCCGCGAGCCCGCGGTGGATGACCGGCGCGTTCTTTCCGCAATGAGGACACATGACGACTCTCTCCGCGAGCAGCTCTTCGCGAGCCAGGCTGTAGCGTAGGAACCGAGCTCCCCCACCGCCAGATGTACGATGATGTGCTCTCCAGGTTTTTCGGGGCATGCCACGGAACGCCGGCGCGGTGAGGTCCGTCCCGGTGCGATGTGCCCCGCGCGCGGGCGCGCGGGCGTCAGAGGCCGAGGTAGCGTGCGATCTCGGCGCGGGCCGGGTCGGAGGCCACGGCGCGCAGGGCCTCGTACCGGCGTTGCCACGCGGCCGCGCTGCCGTCGTCTCCGCGCCACCGCGCCGCTTCGGCCCGGGCGAAGGCGACGTGTCGGAGCGAGAAGCGGGGGGCGTCGAGCGCGAGGAACGCGTCGAGCCACACCTCGGCGTCCCCTTCGCCCTCGCCGAGCAGCTGCGCCGCGAGCGCGGCGTACGGGACGAGCGCGGGCGGCGCGTCGCCCCGGCGGCGGAGGGCGGCGTAGCGGAGCGCGCGGCGCGCGGCCGGCGGCGCGTCGCGCGCGGCGCTCCAGGCGGCGAGCGCGCGCGCGAACGCCGGCTGGTCGCCGCGCGCCCAGGGCGCGTCGAGGCGCGCGAAGCCGACCCAGGGCCACGCGGCCGAGAGGTCCGCCGGCAGCAGCGCGGGCGGGCCGCCCTGCCGGAGCGGCGAGCCGCCATCGGAGGGGGCGAGGGCGAGCCGGGTCCACCGCGCGCGCGCCTCGAGCAGCGCGAGCCCCGGCGGCGCGTCGCCGGCGCCGGCCGCGCGCGCGGCCGCGGCCTCCTCGTCGGCGAGCACCGCCGCGGCCGCGGCGTCGTGCCGGCGCCCCAGCGAGGCGAGGAGCTCGGCGCGCTGCAGGTGCACGGCCGCGCGGAGGGCCGGCGGCGCCGCGGCGAGATCGACGCGCTCGATGAGGTCGATCGCGCGCGCGCGATCGCCCGCGAGGGCCCACGCGCTCGATCGCGCGAGCGCGCGGGCCGCCTCCGGCGCGAGCTCCGGGGCGAGCGCGCCGAGGCGATCCAGGGCGTCGATCGCGCGGGGCGCGTCGCCCTCGAGGGCGAGCTCGCGCGCGGCCTTCAGCGCGAGGGATCCCGCGGCGGCGCGCAGGGCGTCGCCGTCGGACGGCGAGAGCTCGGGGGCGGCGGCCAGCTCGGCGGCGCGCGCCGCTGCGCGCGCGCGCAGCGAGCCGGCGACCACGGGCCTCGCGAGCCCGCGCTCCGGCAGCCAGTCGAGCGCGCGCAGCGAGCCCGCGCTCCGCGAGAGCGCCGCGCCGGCCGCCGCGCGCGCCGGGGCAGCGCCGGCTCCGGCGCCTCCGATGACGGCGTCCGCGCCGGCGGTCTCGGTCCCGTCGCCGTCCGGCCGCGCGAGCGCGGCGGCGTCGCCGGCGTCGAGCGCGCCGTCCTCCGCCAGCGCCACGGCGAGCAGATCGCCGCGGGCGTCCGGATCGAGCGCGTCGGCGGAGACGAGCAGGTCCCGGATCGCGCGCGCGGCGCGCCCCTTCGCCTCGGCGGCGTCCTCGCGGGCGGCGGCGAGGCGGGCGCGCTGCGCGAGCCGCGCCTCCACGGCGTCGGCCACGCCGGCCTCGGGGGCCTCCGGCATCGGCGGGGGCTCCACGCCGGCCCGGGCCGCGCAGGCGACGAGGACGGCGCGGACCTCGCCCCAGTTGCGCGCCATGCCCGCGTGGCGCTTCGAGGCCCGGTCGTCCTGGGTCAGCGTCAGGAGCTCGGCGCCGCGCTTCGCGTCCGCGCTCGTGCCGAGGCAGAGGATCGCGGCGACCGTCGTGCGCAGGTCCTCGTCGCGGGGGTCCATCCCCGCGTAGCCGTTCGCGATCGCGAGCGCGCGCGGCAGGTCGCCCTCGGCGAGCGCCGCGCGGAGGGTCTGCACGCGCACGTGCCAGTCGGGCCAGCGATCCGGCTGCGCGAGGAGCGCGCGGCGGTCGCCGAGCCGCGCCGCCTCGCGCGCGAGGCTCGGCGCGCCGCACGAGGGCCCCAGCTCGTCGAACGTGATGCGCCTGGAGCCGGCGGCGACCGTGGCCTCGGCCGTCGCCACCGCCTCGGTCGCCCTGGCGAGCGCCTCTGCATCCGGCCGGCCGACGGCGGCGTCGACGTACTCGGCGACCGCGGCGCGCACGCCGAGCTCCTCGGCCAGCGCGCTCGCCGCGCCGTAGGTCCACGGCAGCCGCGACGGCAGCGCGAACCAGCGGATCTCGGGCCGGCAGTCGGGGAGCGCGGGGCCGCGCGGCGCCTCGATCGACGCGAGGCACGCCGCGGCGCTGCGCCTGCCGGCGAAGACCACCGCGACGGGCGCGAGGAGCACGAACACGAAGAGCGCCACGGCGGCCGTGGCGAGCACCAGGACGAGGGCGCGCTGCCAGCGCGGCCGCGGGGCCGCGGCGCCGCGGTGCAGGAGGGAGCCGTCGCCTTCACGGGGCGGTGTCGTGGGCTGCGCGCGCACGGGACCGCTATTAGCCCACGGCACGGCCGAGCGACACTGCCTCGGCGGCGCGGCCCGACGCGTCGGCCGCATGATCCGCCACGCAGCCGACGCGTCGGCTGCGTGGCCCGCCGCGTTGCCGCGCCGCCCGCTGCGCGGCATCGCCGGCCGCTCGCCGCCTTTGCTGGCCGCGTCGCGCCGGCGCGCGGCGCTACGGAGCGCTGCGGCTCTCGCCGGCCGCGGCCTCGGGGGCGAGCAGCGCCCCGGCGAGATCGGCGACCGCCGACAGATCCTCGACGCGGTCGACCTCGATCTCGAGCCCGCGGGCGAGCTGCGGCGCGCTGGCGAGGGCGACCTGGGCGACGGTGAGCGTCCTCCCGGTGAGCTGGTGGAGCGACGTCACGCCGTGGTCGCGGATGCCGCAGGGCACGATCAGCTCGAACGCCTTCAGGTCTACCGCGATGTTGAACGCGAAGCCGTGCATGGTGAGCCAGCGCGAGAGGCGCACGCCGATCGCGCCGAGCTTGGCGAGCTCGCCCGCCCACGCGGAGCCGCCCCACTGCTCCGGGGCCGCGCGATCGACCCAGACGCCGATCATCCCGTCGACCACGCCGGCCTCGACGTGGTGCTCGCGCGCCAGCAGGATCATCACCTCGGCGAGCGACCGCACGTACCTGCGCACGTCGCACCGGTCCGGCCGGAGATCGAGCAGCGGGTAGCACACGAGCTGGCCGGGGCCGTGGTAGGTGACGTCGCCCCCGCGGCCCGTCGCGACGAGGTCGATGTCGCGCTCGTTCAGCGCGCCGGAGTCGAGCAGCACGTTCTCCGGGTTCGCCCGCGGGCCGAGCGTGATGACGGGGTCGTGCTCCAGGAGCAGGATCGTGTCGCCGATGCGCCCCTCGGCGCGCGCCTCGACGAGCTGCTTCTGCAGATCGTGGATCGGGGCGTACCGGCGCCGGCCGATCCACACGGCGCGCGCGCGCCGCGGCTTCGGCGGCCCGAGCTCAGCGCCCTGGTCTCGCGGGGGCTCTAGGAGATCGCGGAGCGAGGTGGTCGGCATGGGCTACTCCGGGACCTTCTCGCCGCGCGCGCGCCGCTCGTCGCGGTAGGCCTCGATCTGCGTCGTGAAGCTCGCCGCGACCTCGGGGTCGAACTGCGAGCCCGAGCACCGCTCGATCTCGGCCACCGCGACCTCGTGCGGGAGCGCCCGGCGGTACGAGCGGTCGCTCGTCATCGCGTCGTACGTGTCAGCCACCGAGATGATGCGCGCGATGATCGGGATCTCGTTGCCCCGCATCCGGAGCGGATAGCCGCGCCCGTCCCAGCGCTCGTGGTGCAGGTGCACGCCGGGGATGAGCGGGTGCAGGAACTTGATCGGATCGAGGATGTCGCGCCCGTAGACGGGGTGCCGCTTGAACACCTCGTACTCGTCGTTCGTGAGCTTGCCCGGCTTGTTCAGGTTGAGCACGCACCCGATCTTGCCGATGTCGTGCATGAGCGCGCTCTGCCGGACGATCTCGATCTCGTGCGGGCCGAGGCCGAGCCGCTGCGCCAGCATCACCGCGTACACGGCGACCCGATCCGAGTGGCCCGCGGTGTAGCGGTCCATCTTGTCGATGGCCTTGGCGAGCCCCTCGATCGTCTGCTGGAACGTCGCCTGGAGGTCCTGGTAGAGGCGCGCGTTCTCGATCGCCGCCGCGGCGCGCGAGCCGATGATGCTGAGCAGCTTGCGCTGCCCCTCGTCGAAGCGCTTCGTCCGCGTGAACGACGCGACGGCGACGAAGCCCATGAGCCGCTTCTGGATGCGGAGCGGCACCGCGACCAGCGACTGGAGCGGCAGCGACGGCTCCGCCGCGAAGAACCTGAGCCCCTTCATGCCCTGCTCGAGGAGCAGCGCCTCCGGGCGGAAATGGTCGAGCACGAGCGTCGGATCGAGCCTCCCGAGATCGGCCTCCGGCGGGAGCGACGGGCCGCGGAGGTGCTGCCGCTCGAAGAAGCTCCCCTCGCCGTCGTCGAGCCAGGTCGAGATGAGATCGCCGCGCACCTCGTGCAGGCAGCTGTCCGCGACGGTCTCGAGCACCTGGTCGAGCGAGAGGCTCGCGGCGATCGCCTCGCTCACCTTGTAGAGCGACACCGCCTCGCGAAGCCGGATGTTCTCGGCGGCCATCCGCTGCTTCTCGATGCCGCGCTGGACCACGTGCACCACCTCGTCCAGCTTGAACGGCTTGAGCACGTAGTCGTAGGCGCCGCGCTTCATCGCGTCGATCGCGGTCTCGACGGTGCCGAAGCCCGTCATGATGACCGTGAGCGCGTTCGGCGCCGTCTTGCCGATCTCGTCCAGCAGCGCGATGCCGCCCATCCGCGGCATCTTGAGGTCGCTGATCACGAGGTCGTAATGGCCCTTCGTGAGCTCGCTCAGCGCGCTGGTGCCGTCCTCCGCAGTGCGGACGTAGTAGCCCTCCATGCCGAGGAAGTCGGCCAGCATGTCGCGGATCACCTTCTCGTCGTCCACGACGAGGATGCGAGGGCGGTCTTCTGGAAACGTGGACATGCGGCCGGCAAGCCTACCAGATCCGCTCGCAGCCCATCGCTCCAAGGTGGGCGGGTCGGGCACACGGACGGACCCGCGCCCCGCGAGGACCGGTCTTCTACCTGCGGCGCTCAGGTAAGGCGGACGGCGTCGCGGGTAGGGGAGCGACGCGGCCGCCGACCGCGCGCGAGGTGGTCGCGGCGGGAGCGCCGCGGCCGCCGACCGCGACGGCGGCGGCCGGCCGCCTGCGTGCGCGGGAGCGGCGGCGCGGGCCGCTCAGTCCTCGTCGCCGGTCGAGATGATGGGGTGCCGGATGGTCCGGGGCGACTCATCGAGATCCGGGACGCGGATCGAGATGGGCCCGGGGCTGCGGATGGAGGGGGGCGGCGCGGACTCGGAGTCCTCGGTGCGCAGCGGGATCATCCTGCTGCTCGGAGCGGGCTCGTCGGTGGCCGTCGTCAGCACGGCGACCGCCCGCTGCTCGCCGAGGGCGTGCTTCTGCTCGAGGAAGCGCAGGACCGACGGGCCGGTCGAGCGCTCGAGCGCCGAGCGCAGGTCGCCGGGGAGCGTCGACTCGATGATCATCTTCACGCCGGTGCGGGGGTGCTCGATCTCGATGCGCACGAGGTGCACGAACGAGCGGTCGAGCCCGTGCTTCTCCTCGAAGTAGCGGTTCGTGGGCACGTGGCCGTAGCGCTCGTCGCCGAGGATCGGGTGGCCGATCGCGGCGAGGTGCCGCCGGATCTGGTGCGTGCGCCCGCCGTCCGGGATGACGCGGAGGATCGAGTGGCCCGAGGCGACGGCGAGGCGGCGGTACCGCGTGCGCGCGGTGTACGTGCGCGTCCCCTCGCGGAGGTCGCGGGTGATCGCGCCCTTGCCCGGGGTCACGCCCTTGGCCGCGGCCAGGTAGATGAGGCGCCCCGTCTTCGTGAGCGCCTCGCCCCAGCGCGCGGCCGCCTCCTCGTTCCGCGCGAGCATGACCAGGCCACTCGTGCCCGGATCCAGCGCGTGCACGACCACGGGCGTCGTGGTGCTGCCCGGGATGCGGGCGCAGCGGGCGAGCAGCGAGCCGAGGTACTCCGGCTGCGGGGCCACCGGCTCGTGCGGGCCCTTCTCGACGACCAGCACGCCGTCGTCGTCGTAGATGACCTTCGGCGCCGGCGGGGGCGTCCTCCGGAGGGCGGCGATCGTCTCGATCTCCTCCGTGAGCGGGATCATGTCGAGCGGCGTGAGCTCCGTCGACGAGTACCCGAGGCGGCAGAAGTGATCGAGGTCGCGCGCGAGCGTGTCGGGATCGCACGAGACGTAGACGAGCAGCGGCGCGCCGAGGCGCGCGATCGCCTCGCGCGCGGTCGGGGAGACGCCGCGGCGCGGCGGGTTCACCACGATGCCGTCGAACTTCTCCGAGCCGTTGACGAGGGAGCTCACGATCTCGGCGACGTCGCCGGTGCGCACCTCCACGCGCTGGCTCAGCCCCTGGGCCTCGGCCGCCGCGCGGGCGTTCGCCGCCGCGGGCGCGAAGGACTCGACCATGAGGACGCGGTTGCCGCCCTGCGCCAGGGCGAGCGAGATCGCGCCCGAGCCGCCGTAGAGGTCGAGGATGCGCGGCGGCTCCTTGCGCCGGGAGGCCGGGCCCATCGGGGCCTCGCCCTCGATCACGGGCCCGTCGTTCTCGAGCGACGCGATCTCGCGGAGCAGGAGGGCGTGCACGCGCGCGGCCTGCGAGCGGTGCGCCTGCACGAACGAGCCGAACGCGGCGACGTGGTAGGTCTGCCCGATCCGGTCCTCCGCGTGCGAGACGCCGTCGAGCACGATCGTCTCGGGGCCGAGGATCTGCGGCGCCTCCGCGTCGTGGAAGTTCGCCGCGACGCCGATGACGCGGGGGAGCATCGGGCGGATGGCGCGGCCTGCCTCGCGCAGCTCGTCGCGCGTGCACGCGCGCTCGCGCTGGAGGACGAACGTGATCAGCACGAACGCCGGGTTGTCCTCGGTCGCGCCCATCTCCGCGTAGAGCGGCGTGCCGGGCGCGAGGTGGACCTCGCGCAGGTCGAGGGCGCGGAGCACGCCGCCCCGCGCCGGATCGTACGGCAGGAGCAGCGGCCGGACCTCCGGCGGCGGGGACGCGATCAGCTCGCGGAGCCGCGAGGTCACCGCCGCGAGGGCCGGGGCGAGGACCCGGCAGCCCGGGATGTCGACGACCTCGTGATGCCCTGTGCGGCCGTACAGCCCGATCGCGCCGGAGGGGGCGACGATGAGCTTCGCTCGGCCGCGATAGCCGGTGATCGGATCAGCCGGGATGACCGGGCTCGTCTGGAGCAGCTCGAGCGACGGGTAGTGCGCGGCCGCGGACACGACCCTCGCGCGCTTCGTGCTGAGCTGCTCTGCGTAATCGCCCGCGATGAGCGGACAGCCCGCGCACTCGACCGAGTGCACGCACTCGATCAACGTGTTCGGGATCTCGCCTGCCTTCAATGTGCGCCGCACGGGCCCGGACAAAACGCCGCCGCCCGATCCCTCTGCGCCGGTGCTCTCGCCCAGCCCGTGCGGTTCTTCGATACCTGCGCCGGAAGCCATTCCGGGGGAGCTTACAGGGGCTCTCGGCCAGCGTCGAAGGTGTAAAGAGAAGTCCGTCGAGCTTTTCGTCTGCAGCGCTTCGACGTTCCGGGCGCGCTTCCGGGGGCGCTCGGGATCCCCGGAAAACCCCGTGTCTCCCCGGCGGCCCGCGCGATCGCCCGGACGGCGGGCCGTCCAGGCCGCGTTCGCTCCGTCGAGGCGGCCCGAGCCGAGGTAAGGAGCGGCGCGAGGCGCCGCCACATTGGCGCCCGCGCGGCTCCTTACCTCGGGCCGCCGTGCCGTTCGCGACATCCGTGGGCGCAAATGGCGCGTCCGTCCCGCGCGCGCCGTGGATGAGGTGGTAGACTGAGCGCCTCTTGCGTCTTCCGATCGCTTCTCTCTCCGGCGTCCTGGCTGTGCTGTTCGCCCACGCGGCGCTCGCCGCGCCGGGCGACAAGGAGGCGAACCAGGGCATCAACGCGGCGCGGGGCGGGTTCTGCAAGCGGGCGATCCCGCTCCTCGAGTCCGCCGAGGGCCAGCGGCACCGCCCGAGCTCTGCGGTCCCGCTCGCCGACTGCTATGCGAAGCAGGGCGAGCTGCTGAAGGCGAGCGAGATCTATCACACGGTCGCGAGCGAGAAGCGGGAGCCCGGCTACACCGGTCGGGATGTCGTGGCCATCACATCGGCCAAGAAGAAGGCGGCGCAGCTCGACGCGCGCATCCCGACGCTCGTCGTCACGCCGGCGGAGCCCTACGCGGGGCTCGTCGTCGAGATCAACGGCGAGCCGATCGGCGATCCATCGACGCCGCAGCGCTTCGATCCGGGCAAGCCGCTGTCGGTCGTCGCCAGGGCCGACGGGTACGAGGAGCTCTCGCAGAAGATCACGCTGAAGGAGAAGCAGCGGCGCGAGCTCAAGCTGCGCCTCAAGCCGAAGCCCGGCGCGGCGAAGCCGGCGGAGAAGCCCGTGGCGGCGAAGCCGCCGGAGAAGAAGCCGGCGGAGAAGCCCGTGGCGGCGAAGCCGGCGGAGAAGCCCGTGGCGAAGAAGCCGCCGGAGAAGAAGCCGCAGAAGCCGGTGGCGAAGAAGCCGCCGGAGAAGAAGCCGACGAAGCCCGTGGCGAAGACGCCGCCGGAGAAGCCGGCGGAAGACGAGCCGCGCGTCGCGGCCGGGCCCGACGAGAAGGCGAAGCCGCAGGTCGAGATGCCCGAGCCCACGCCGCCGGACGAGATGCCCGCGCCCACGCCGCCGGCCCGGCGCAAGCAGCGGAACGTGTGGCTCGGCGCCGGCTTCCGGGGCTTCTTCGTCCCCCAAGTCATGTTCGAGCTCTTCGGAGAGGGCGGGCGGCACGCCTTCTTCCCCGGCGGCGACGTCTCGCTGTCCACGCGGCTCGGAAGCTTCGATCTCGTCTTCTCGGTCGCCTACGCGCGCTTCCGGTTGCAGGAGACGCCCTTCTTGCCGAACGGGCACCCCGACACCGACTACGAGATCATCGAGAGCGATCTCCAGGCGCTCCAGGCGGACGCCCGCCTGGTCTGGAACATTCCGCTCGATCGCGACGAGCGGTTCGCCTTCCGCGTCGGGGCGGGCGTCGGCGTGGGCTGGATGTTCATGGGCGAGCTCTACCGGACCCAGGCGTACCCCGGCGACGCCGTCCCCGGCGACCAGAGCACCTTCGTGCCGGGGGATCCGTACCGCTACAAGAAGTGCCGCGGGCCGAACAACCCGGAGGGGAGCTTCCGGTACTGCAACCAGCTCGACTACGACGCGGATCACTACCCCGGCTACGCCGAGCCGAGCTGGTTCACCCGCCCCAAGGGGAAGCCCCAGGGCCTGAAGCCGGTCGTCTATCCGTGGCTCCTCTTTCCCGAGCTCGGCCTCTCGTTCCGGCCGTGGGACCGCGTCGCCTTCGATCTGCGGGTCGGCGCCTCGGTGACGGGTCCGCTCGGCGCGCTCGGCATCCGCTTCGCGCTGTGAGCGGCGGGGCTCAGCGCTCGAGCTTCACGTCGCGGCGGAGCTTCCGGGAGACCACCGCCTCGAGCGTGCTCCAGAGCTCCTCGCCGGTCCGCTGCGCCACCCAGCGGCCTTCGGGCTGCAGGTAGTCGAAGTGCCACGCCGCCCGCTCGGCGGCCATCCAGATCTGCCGCGCCGCGCGGTGGCTGTTGACGACGTACTTGACGCCGTCCTCGAACTCCAGGGTGAGGATGCCGCTCTGCAGGTCGGCCTCCACGCCGTCGGGGATCTCGTTGACCGCCCGATCCAGCGCGCGCAGCGACCGATCGGCCACGGCGTCGAACTCTCGCTCCGACAGGGGCTCTCCGCTCATGCCGATCGGCTTACAACGGCGCGCGCCGCGGCGGTATGGGGAAGCGCCCTGGGCCGCTCACTCCCAGGGCATCGTGTAGAGCTTCACGTTGCTCATCGCCTTCATCGCTTCGACCACGCCCTCCTTGACGCCGGTGCCGCTGTCCTTGATGCCCCCGAACGGCGACAGCTCGGAGCGGTACCCCGGCACCTCGCGCACGTTGACCGTGCCGCAGCGCAGCTCCCGGACGAGCCGGTGGACGTGCCTCATGTCGTTCGTGCAGACGCCGGCGGAGAGGCCGTAGCTCGTCCCGTTCGCCACCGCGATCGCCTCGTCGATGTCCCTCACCCGGAGGATCGGCGCGTGCGGGCCGAAGGTCTCCTGCTGCACGGACGGGGCGTCGCGCGGCACGCGATCCATCACGGCGGGGCCGTACAGCGCCCCGCGGCGCTCGTTCCCGAACAACAGCTCGGCGCCCCGCGCGAGCGTGTCCGCCGCGGCCGCCTCGAGCTGCCGCGCCGCGGCCTCGGAGATCACCGTCCCCATGTCCGTCGCGGGGTCGCGCGGATCGCCGACCTTGAGCTGCGCCGACGCGGCGGCGAGGCGCGCCGCGAACTCGTCCGCGACGCGCTCGCTCACGATGAGCCGCTTCACCGCCGTGCAGCGCTGGCCCGAGTTCTTGTAGCAGCCGTAGACGGCGAGCCGCACCGCCTCGTCCAGATCCGCGTCGTCGAGCACGATGAGCGGATCGTTGCCGCCGAGCTCGAGCACCGCGCGCCGGTAGCCGAGCATGCCGGCGATGCGCTTGCCGATCTCGACCCCGCCGGTGAAGCTCACGAGCTCCACCGCGGGGTGGGTCACGAGCGCCCGCCCGATCTCGGCCGGGTCGCCGGTCACGACGCTGAGCATGCCGGGCGGCAGCCCCGACTCGTGCAGCACGGCCGCGAGGTAGACGGCGGAGAGCGGCGTCTTCTCCGACGGCTTGAGCACCATCGCGCTGCCGCTCGCGATGCTCGGCGCGACCTTGTGGGCGACCTGGTTCAGCGGGTGGTTGAACGGCGTGATCGCCGTCACGAGGCGCAGCGGCTCGCGCAGTGTGTAGCCGCGGCGGGGCTTGCCGTTCGCCGAGATGTCGAACGCGAGGCACTGGCCGTCGTCGCGGAGCGCCTCGTACGCGGCGAACCGGAGCACGTCGAGCGCGCGCCGCACCTCGTACGCCGTGTCTTTGAGGCAGAGCCCGCTCTCCCACGTGATGAGCCGCGCGACCGCGTCCGCCTGCGCCTCGATGAGCGCCGCGGCGCGAAGGAGGATCTGGCTGCGCTCGTGGCGCGAGAGCCGCGGCGGGCCGGACGACGCGGTCTCGATCGCCCGCGTCACCTCCCGCTCGTCGAGCCTCGGCACGCTGCCGATCACCTCGCCCGTGAACGGGTAGCGCACGAGGATGCGCTCGTCCCGGCTCACCGGCCTGCCCCCGATCAGGCACGGAAAATGGAACCCCGGTCGTTCGATGGAGAGCGTCGAGCCCATCCTGTCCCCCCTTCAGGCGCTCGATCGAGGGCGCTAGGCCGCGGCGATCGAGAGTCGGTTCAGCACGAGATCGAAGACGTCCGCGTTCGACAGCGCGCACGGCCGGCCGCTCGCCGCGCCCGCGGCCGCGCCGAGGAGCCTCGCGCGCTCCTCGGGCCGGAGCGGGTGGCTCGCGAGGATCGGCACGTCGGCCTCGTGCAGGCCGCCGTGGGACCTGAGCCCGCGCTGCACGGCGGAGAGGTCGTGGTAGGCCGCGCTCTTGCCGAGCACCGTGCTCCGATCGCCGAGGACCACGAGGTCGCCGATCCGGTCCGGCGGCAGCGCGAAGCGCCGCGCGGCCTCGTCGCGGGGCAGGACGAGCTCCACGCCCGGGAGCCGCGCGAGGACCTCCGCGGCGCGCGGCTGCGCCGAGGCAGAGGCGTACACGGTGGCGTACGACCCGAGCGCGCCGTGGTGCACCACGTACGGGTCGGTGATCGGCAGGAGCACCCGGAAGCCCGAGAGGCCGGCCTCGCGGAGCGCGTCCTCGAGGTAGCGCACGTTGGGCGAGCCGTCCGGCGCGGTCTTGTCGTTCATGCCGTGATCCGCGGTGATGCCGCAGACGAACCCGGCGTCGAGGTACGCGCCGAAGAGCGCGTCGAAGCGGGCGTAGAACCGATCCGACATCGGCCCGCGCGGCGGCTCCTTGTGCTGCACGTAGTCGGTCAGCGACACGTAGAGCAGCGTGGCCGAGACCCGCTCGTGCAGCGCGAGGCCCATCTCCATCGCGTAGTGCGAGATGTCCCAGTCGTAGATCGACGGGTTCTCGCGGCCGACCGCGGCGGTGATCGAGGCGATCCCGTGCTCCGGGAGCGCCTGCTCGTGCGCCTTCTCGGCCGACAGCGAGATCGGGCGCGGCCCCCCCTCGCGGCAGGCGCCGAGCAGCGCGCGGAGCTTGTCCTTGGCCGTGATGCAGAGGGTCCGGACGCCCGCCTGCTCCATCTTCTCGAACAGCGTCGGGACGCGCAGGAACCGCGGGTCGTTCATCGGCACCTCCTCCCCCGAGGCGGCGTCGAAGTAGTAGTTGCCCGAGATGCCGTGCACGCGCGCCGGCTGGCCGGTCACGATGGACACGTTGTTCGGGTTCGTGAAGCTCGGGATCTGGCCGCGGCCGCGCATGTACAGGCCGCCTCCGGCGAGCGTGGCCGCGAGCCGAGGCATCAGCCCGTCCGCGAGCGCCTGGTCGAGGTACTCGGGCGCGCAGCCGTCGACGCAGAACACCACGGTCTTGCGCGCGGGCAGCGCGTAGCGCCGGTCGCACAGATCGATCATGCCGAACGCTGACACGCAGCGCGCGGGCCGAGAAGGGCGGCGGCCGCGGCGCCCCCGGGGCCGGTCCGCCTCGAACGGCGGGCGCGGCGCGCGCCGCGGCGATGGGTCAGTAGCCCGGCCAGGGGTCGGCCGGCTTCGGAGGCGCCGGGGCCGGTCGCTTGAAGCACATCACGCCGGCGTCGAGCGCCACGAGCTCCCAGCCGCTCTCCCCGCGCGCCTTGGCGACGGCGCGGGCTTCCTCGACGCCGTGCGCCTGCTCGCAGTCCTGCTCCCACCTCAGCGCGGGGGCGCTCGGCGCGATCCCCTGGGCGCGCACCCGCCCCGCCGCGAGCGCGCAGGCCGCGCCCAGCACCAGACCGCCCAGCACGAGCACGACCCGCTTCTCCATGATGCCAGGAACATGGTGGTCCGCTGCGGGCAGGACCGTCAAGCGACGCACCGGGGACGTTCGGCACGCCCGGCAGGATTCGAACCTGCGACCCGCGGCTTAGAAGGCCGCTGCTCTATCCAGCTGAGCTACGGGCGCGTGGACGACAAGCGCGTCTTTCGTACTGCATCGCGGCCCCGGAATCGAGCGTCACGAGCGCCACGAGCGACGCGGGCGCGCGCGGGCGCGGCACGCCGCGCGGCGCCGGTTCAGCCCGACGCGGCCATCCGCCGGACCTGCTCGCCGGTCCGGCCGTAGCGCCGCTGGCGCCGGGCGTAGGTCGCGAGCGCCTCGTCGAAGGTCGCCTCGGTGAAATCGGGCCAGAGCGTGTCGGTGAAGAACAGCTCCGCGTACGCGGCCTCGAAGAGCAGGAAGTCGCTGAGGCGCTTCTCTCCGCCCGTGCGGATGATGAGATCCGGATCCGGCATCGCGCTGGTCGTCAGGAAGTTCCGGAGCGACGTCTCGTTGATCTCCTCCGGGATGACGAGGCCTGCGCGCGCGCGGACCGCGAGCGCGCGCATCGCGTTCGCCATGTCCCGGCGGCCGCCGTAGCTCAGCGCGAGCGCCAGGGTCATCTCGGTGCCGCCCGAGGTGTCCTCCACGAGCTTCTCCATCGCGCGCCGCGTCGGGGTCGGGATGTCCTCGAGGTCGCCGACGATCTGCACCGCGATGCCGCGCCGGATCAGCTCGTCGTGCTCCCCCTCGGCGAACTCCTGGCAGATGCGCATCAGCGCGTCGATCTCGTCCTTGGGCCGCGACCAGTTCGCGACGCTGAACGCGTAGAGCGTGAGGTACGGGATGCCGCGATCGCGGCAGGCGCGCACCGAGAGGCGCACGGCCTGCGCGCCGTGCTGGTGCCCCTGCATCCGGGGGAGACCCCGCGCCGCTGCCCAGCGGCCATTGCCATCGAGGATGATCGCGACGTGCTTGGGGAGATTGCTGGACGTCATGGTTTTCCTGGTGGGGACGACGACCCACTTTGCGCCGAGCTTGGGCGCGGTAGGGGGGCAGACGGTGATGCGATTGTGGAGGTTCTGTGGAGGATGCCGCGGATGAGCTCAAGGGCCGCCGCCCGTGGACCTTAGCGCGCGCCCGGCGGAGCGCTCCGCCCGACCGCCGGCCGCGCCTTCGCACCACCGATCGGGTGCGCTGTCAAACCGGAGAAACCTCCCGGAAACCAAAATGGTCCCGGGGGTGAATCGGGGGGAAAGAAAATGGAGCGGGGGAGCTCGTGGTTCCCGACCGGCTCAGGCCCCCGGCAGCGACAGCTTGAACTCGACCTCGGGCGGCCCGCGGTGGGTGCACTCGGCCGAGCCGCTGTGGGCCTCGGCGATCGCCTTGACGATCGCGAGGCCGAGGCCGGTGCCGCCCCGGTCGGCGCGGGTCGTCACGAACCGGCGGAACAGGCGGCCGGCGACGTGCCGCCCGATCTCGCCGCGGTTGCGGATCGCGATCGCGACCTGTCCGCCCAGGCGGGACACGGCGATGCGGATGGGCGCCGCGGCGTCGCCGTGCGTGCGCGCGTTGTCGAGCAGGTTGTCGAGCGCGCGCGACAGCCAGAGCTCGTCGCCGCGCACGGCCGCCGAGCTCGGCGCGTCGAGCTCGACGCGGCTGCCGCGCTCCCGCGCCCGCGCCGCGGCGGCCTGCGCGATCGCGACGAGGTCGACGACCGCGGCGTGCTCCACGCCGCGCGCCTCGAGGCGCGCGAGCGACAGGAGCTCCCCGAGGAGCGCCTCGATCCGGGTGATCGCCTCGCGGATGCGGGCGACGAAGCGCGCGGCCTCCTCGGGGTCGTCGAGCGCGCCCTCGGAGAGCACCTCGGCGCTGGCGCGGATCGCGGCGACCGGGTTCTTGAGCTCGTGCGACAGGTCGGCGGCGAACGTCTCGACGAAGGGGCGGCCCTCGAGCTGGCGCCGCATCGAGTCGATGGCGCGCGTCAGCCGCTGGACCTCGCGGCCCTGGGCCGGCGGCGGCGCCGCGCGCACCTCCCCCTCGCTCACGCGCACGGCGAACTCGGTGAGCGCCTCGATCGGCGTCGCGATGGCGCGGCCGATCAGGAAGGACGAGAGCGCGGCCGCGGCGCCGAGCACCGTGCTGATCACGAGGATCGGCGGGGCGAAGTCGGCGACCATCCGCTGCACGACGATGGTCGGCTTCACGACCTGCACGCTCCCGACGCGCCGGCCGCGGACCTCGATGGGCGCGGTCACGAAGACCGTCCCGGGCTCGCCCGGCGAGGCGCCGCGGGCCCGGAGCACGCGCCCTTCCGGGTCGAGCAGCGCGATGTTCTGGGCCGTCGGGCCCTCGCCGTCGAGCGCGCGCACGGCGGCGAGGTCGACGCCGCGGACCTCCATCTCCATCGCGGCGACGGCGGCGAACGCGGCCGCCTCGTCGCGCGCGCTGCCCTCGGCGAGCAGCGTCGCGCGCGCCTCGATGCGATCGATGACGAGCAGCCCGAGCCCGAACGCGAACGCGCCGACGATGCCGCCGAGCGCGATGAAGATCTGCATCCGGATGCTCATCCCGGCCGTCCGGGCGCGGACGAGGCGGGAGGCGAACAGCGCGACGAGCAGGATGATCGAGACGGCCGCCGCCGCGGTGACGACGAGGCGCACCATGGGCTAGCCGCCGCCTTCCGAGGGGCTCGGCTTGTCGGTGACGCGGTAGCCGACGCCGCGCACCGTCTCGATGAGGTCGGCGTCGCCCCCGGCCTCGACGACCTTCTTCCGGAGCCCCTTCACGTGCGAGTCGATGGTCCGGTCGGTGATCGCGAACCCGTCGCCCCAGACGCGGTCGATGAGCTGCGCGCGCGTGAACACCCTGCCCGGCGCGGCGAGCATGCAGGCGAGCAGGTCGAACTCGACGCGGGTGAGGTCGACCTTCTGGCCGTTGACGTGCGCCCTGCGCGTGGCCTCGTCGACCATGAGCGGCAGCGGCGCCGGGGCGGCGTCGGGCGCCTGCGGCCGCGCCGCGCGGCGCAGGACGGCCCGCACCCGCGCGACGATCTCCCGCGGCGAGAACGGCTTGGTCACGTAGTCGTCGGCGCCGGTCTCGAGCGCGGCGACGCGGTCGGCCTCGCTGTCGCGGCTCGACAGGACGATGATCGCGGCGCGCGCCCCGCTCCGCCGCACCTGGCCGATGAGATCGAAGCCGCTGCCGTCGGGGAGCATCAGGTCGAGGATGATGAGGTCCGCCTTGTCGATCTCCCGCTCGGCGGCCGCGAGCGTGGTGGCGACCGTGGCCGCGAACCCGTCGCGGCGCAGGAAATAGGCGATCGACTCGGCGATGGCCGGCTCATCCTCGACGACCAGGACCTTGGCCATGATCGGGGAGCCTAGACCGACGCGGCGGACGCGTCGACAGGGCTGGCCGGCGGGGTCGTGCCGCCACATTGTGGCGTGGTCACGCGCACTTGCGCGGCGTGGCCGCGCGCTCCCAGGCGACCACCCGCGCGACCCGCGCTCACGGGAGCGCCGCGCTCACGGGAGCGCCGCGTTCACGAGCTCGCGCACGATGCCGAGCAGCCGGTCGTAGTGCTCCGGGATGGGCCGCAGGCCGGCGCAGTGCACCACGAGCCCGCCGGGGCGGAGCTCGAGGTGACCCTGGAAGCCGCGGCGAGCGAGGAGCTTGCGCAGGCGCGGGTGGAACGCGGCGGCGGCCTCGCGCGGCGAGGCGGCGAAGGTCGTCGCGTGGGCGTCCCAGAGCGCGTCGCCGAGGACGACCCGGGGCGGCGGTGCGCTCTCGATGAAGGCGACGCGGGTCAGGAAATGCTCGCCGACGCGCATCGCGGCGCGGCGCTGGAGCGCCGGGTGCGCCGCGAAGCCGAGCAGCGATCGCTCGAGCGGCTCGGCGTCGCCGTCCGCGTACCACGGCTCGGCGATGACCGCGTGCCCGGGGTTCGCCGTCCACGTGCACGAGGAGAGATAGGCGGAGGGCGGCGCGATGGTGTCGTACGGCTCCCAGCGACGGAACCAGGCCTCGTCGGGGCGCGCGGTGAAGGCGAGGCCCCGCCGGGCAGCCCACGCGGCGATGAGCTCGGAGCCGAGCGAAGGCGGCATGGCCTGCGAGGTTAATCCCCGCGACGGCGCCTCGGAAGCCTCCGCCGCCACGCCGCGGCGAGCGCGCCCGCGCCGAGCGCCACCCAGGACGCCGCGCCGGCGGCGCCGCCGCTCCCGGGCAGGTCGCAGGAGCACCGGCCGTAGAGGCCCACCGTCGTGGTCGTTCCGTCGTCGTTCTCCTCGTCGTCCAGGGGGCCTCCGGATCCTCCCTGGCCTGCGGTCACGGGCGCGCCTCCGGCGTTGCCGTCCGGTCCGCCGCTGCCGCCCACGCCCCCAGCGCCGCCGCTGCCGCCTGCGCCGCCGTCGCCACCTGTACTACCGCTGTCGCCGCCGCCTGTACTGCCGCCGCCTCCGCTGCCGCCCACGCCCCCCGCGCCGCCCTCGCCCGTCGGGCCGCCGTCGTCGGCGCAGCGCGTGACGTGGAGGGGGCGCGTGCGCGTGCAGTCCGTCGGCGAAGCGCAGCGCGGCTCGGAGAGCGCGGCCGGCGCGCCGCCGGCGCCGATCTCGCCGAGGGCCGGGTAGGCGACCTCGGTCTTTTCCCAGCGCCCGCCGGTGTGCTCCATCCGGCCGAACACCCGCTCCTGGTACGGAGCGGCGCCGCCGATCGCCGGATCGTAGACGCCGCGCCCCGCGTCGTAGTTCGGGTTGTTCGGGTTGTTGACGTACGACAGCCCGTTATACGCCCACACGGCGCTGTACCAGTGCTCGACGATCGACGGCTGCCGGTCGCCGACGCAGCGCGTGGCCTTCCACTTCATGGCGAGGATGTGCGTGCCCGTGGCCGCGTTGTACGTCGGGTCCGCGGCCACGCGGCGCGGGTCGAAATCCGGGCTGTCGCCGCCGCGCATGCCGCTCGTGATCTGCGAGGCGCCGTAGCCGCAGTCGAACGAGATGATCGTCCGCGAGCTCGCCCCCGCCTGGTCCATCGGCCGGTCCGGCGCGCAGAACTGCTGCCACCCCGACTCCTGCATGGCGATCGCCTTCAGCAGCTCGCACGGGAACGTCGCGTCGACCTGCCGCGGCGCCTCGGGCTTCTCGCAGCCCTGGCCGAGATCGATGGTCTCCGGGCCGGCGTCCCCCCAGGCCGCGGGGCCCCGCGAGACGAGGTCGAAGATGGCGTTCCACTCCGCGACCGACGGGTTGATCCCGGGCACGGCCTCGATCGCGCACCCGCGATCGTTGTAGGCGCTCGACGCGGTGAAGCAGGGGCAGTACGCCGCGCGGGCGGCCGGCGCCAAGAGCGCGGCCGCGGAGATCGCCGCCGGGACCAGGAGAAGGCGGCTCCTCACGGCTCCTCCTTCGCGGTGGTGAAGCCGGCGACGGCGATGCGCGCGCCGGACGGCGCGGGGATCGCGAAGGCCTCGCCGCTCTCCGCGTGGATCGCGAAGGGGACGGCGAACGCGGAGGGGTTCGTGTGCAGCGCGGCGACCCACGCCCCGTCCGGCGAGACGGCCTGGATGGCGTCGACGCCGGCGCCGAGCGGGCCGCGGACCTCCGCGCGGGCGCCGACGACGCGGAGCCCGGCGGCGCGGTCGGGCGTGTACGCGAGCCCGCCGCCCGGCCAGGCGTGCGGGGCGAGGCCGCTGTTCGCGCTCACCTCGAGCCGGGCGCGCTTGCCGCGGGCGAGGTCGAGGCGATCGATGACCCAGAGGCCGGGATCGGCCTCGTGCCGCTCCTGGAACACGAGCGCGCCCGTGGTCGCGTCGATCGAGAAATCGCGCGCGAACGGCGGGATCGACGGGGCGAGCACCCGCGCCGCGCCGGAGTCGGGGTTCACGAGGACGAGGTCGGCCGACCCCGGGGAGACGCGGTAGACGACGAGCTCGCCGTTCCACGCGCCGGCGAGGAAGGCGAGGTAGCCCGTGTGCCGGTGCGCGGTGCGCGTCGCGCCGGTGGCGAGGTCGACCTCGTCGATCGTGAGCGCGTCGACCCGGAGCCGCGCGAGGTCGCCGTCCATCGGCGGCTCCGGGCCGGCGGCGCCGCGCGAGACGAAGACGCGCCCGTCGGCGGTGACGAGCGGGCGGCTCGCGTGCACCACGCCGTCGCAGAGCGCGACCGGCTCGGCGTGCGGCTCGACGCGGAAGAGGGTCGCGTTGAACGAGCGATCGCGCGACGGGCGCGTGTCGGCGGTCGCGACGACGATCGGCGTCCGCGGCACGACGCGGGCGCGGACGACCGCGTCGTCGAGGTGCTGGAGCGTGGCGAGCGCGGGGCCGGCCTGGGCGCCCCCGACGGCGGCGATGTGGAGCGTGGTCCGGGTGGCCCCCGGCGTGGTCGCGAGGATCGCGACCCGGGCGGCGGCGCTCGCGGCGGGCGCCGCGGCGGCCGCGGGCACGAGGAGGTGGCCGATCCGCGCGAGCGCGGGCGCGGGGGCCTCGCCGCGGGCGAGCACCGCGGCTCCCGCGATCGACAGCGCGGCGAGCAGCGCGCCCGGAAGCGCGATTCTGTTCAGAGAGGACCGTGTGAGGAGCAAGCGGGAGGACGAGCTGAGACGCACGGTGGAAGAGTAGACGATGTGCCCGCGAGCGCTCGCTCGCGGGCGGCCCGGCGCTCCCGGCAGCGGCGCACCTTCGCAGGCCAGGGCGGCGGATCGCGCCGCTCGTGGCGCGCCGGCGCCGGCTCGGAGGCCGGCGTCGCGCCGGGAAGCCCGCTCAGAAGCGGCCCGACACGCCGACCCCGGCCGCGCCTGGACCGGCGACCGGGGTCAGCCGGATCCCGCCGGAGGGCGCAGGCGAGCTGGCGGCCGGACGGGGCTGGTTGAACCCGAGCTCCCAGATGAGGCCTCCCGCGACGCCCGCGGCGCCCAGGCCGAGGAGCACGCCGCCGACGGTCGCGTGGGTGCGGCCCTGGTTGCCCAGATCGGCCACGTCCGGCTCGCAGTCGACGCGCGACGGACAGCTGTCCTCGGCGGAGCCGATGTCCGCGAAGCCGCTCGAGGTCAGGATCCCGCCGACCAGCAGCGTGACCACGCCGGCGCCGGTCGCGACCCACGGCGCATACCCGTACGGAGGCTGCGGCGGCGGGGGCGGCTCCGCGGAGAGGCTCGGGGTCGCCGAGGCGGTGGGGAGCGTCGGAGGCGGCACGGGCGCGGACGCCGACTCGCTGGCGGTCGGGGTCGGCGCCGGCCGGATGGAGTTCTTGAGGTTCTGGATCTTGTCCTGGATCGTCTGCGCGTCGGTCGCGTCCGGCATGCGGGCCAGGTACGTCTCCAGCGCGGTGACCGCCTCGGCGCGGTCACCCTTCTTCTCGTACGCGTTGGCGATGTTGATGAGCACGGCGTGCGCCGCGCAGTCGAGCCGGTAAGCGTCCTTCCAGTACTGGATGGCGCGGTCGTAGTCGGCCCGCTCGTAGAACTGCGTGGCGGCCTTGTGCGCGCCCTTGGCGCCCTCCAGGTCAGCGGGCGTCGCGGTGCGGTTGCACTCGGGGTACTCGATGGCCGGATCTCCTGCTACGGCCAACCCCGCGGCGAGGAACATCCCCGCGCCGAGACCGACCAGCCAAGTCCGAAGCACACGCATCCGAGCCGCCCTCCACGAGAAGTGGGCGCAGCATACTGATCCGTTTCGCCGGCAGCGAGAAAAAGGCATCACGGCGGACTTCGGGGCAATGCGCTCGGCCCGTCGACCGCGGGACGGGCGGCCGAGCGAGGCGGCGGGCCGGATCCGGCGCCCGCCGGCGCGACCGCGCCGCGCGGCCAGATCGACGACCGACGATGACCGACGACGACTGGCGACGACCGACCCCGAGCGCCGGGGATCGGTCACGGCGCTTGCCCGGTTGCCGGTTCTGCTAGTCTCGCCCGGTGATGCTCCCCGAAAAGAAGCAGATCCTCGTCGTCGATGACGAGGCGAACCTCCGGCGGGTCCTCAGCGCCCAGCTCGGCCGGGATGGCTATGAGGTCCACACCGCCGAAGACGGCGAGGAGGGCCTCGCGTTCCTCAAGGAGCACCACATCGACCTGGTCATCACCGATCTCCGGATGCCCAAGGTCGACGGCATGGACCTGCTCCGGGCCGCGCTCCGCGACGACCCCTCGCGCCCCGTCGTGCTCCTCACGGCGCACGGGACCGTCGACAACGCCGTCGAGGCGCTCAAGACGGGCGCGTTCGACTACATCACGAAGCCGTTCGATCAGAACGAGGTGCGCGTCGTCGTGAAGAAGGCCCTCCGCACCCGCGATCTCGCGAGCGCGGACGCCACGCGCGACGTCACCGCGGCGCCTCCCCGCGGCGGCTCGGACCGCTTCGGCATCATCGGCGAGAGCCCGCCCATCCAGGAGCTCTACGCGATCCTCGAGCGGGTCGCCGACACGCCGACGACGGTGCTCATCAGCGGCGAGAGCGGCACCGGGAAGGAGCTCGTCGCGCGGGCGCTGCACGAGAACTCCAGCCGGCGCGACCGGCCGTTCATCAAGGTCAACTGCGCGGCCATCCCGAAGGATCTCATGGAGTCGGAGCTCTTCGGCTACGAGCGCGGCGCCTTCACGGGCGCGGTCGCCTCCAAGCCGGGGCGCTTCGAGCTCGCCTCCGGCGGGACGCTCTTCCTCGACGAGATCGGCGAGATCCCGACCGAGATGCAGGTGAAGCTCCTGCGCGTCCTGCAGGAGAGCGAGTTCGAGCGGGTCGGGGGCATCAAGACCATCCACGTCGACGTCCGGCTCGTCGCCGCCACGAACCGCGATCTCAAGCGGGAGATCGCGGCGGGCACGTTCCGGGAAGACCTCTTCTACCGGCTCAACGTCGTCCCGATCGCGCTCCCCGCGCTGCGCGATCGGAGGAGCGACATCCCCCACCTCTGCGCCCACTTCGTCGCGAAGTTCAACGCGCGCCTCAAGAAGAGCATCGAGGGCATCGAGCCCGAGGCGCTCGAGCGCCTGTCGTCGCACGCGTGGCCGGGGAACATCCGCGAGCTCGAGAACGTCGTCGAGCGCGCGCTGCTCTTCGCCGACGGCGCGCGCATCCGCCTCGACGATCTGCCGGAGGAGATCCGCAGCGGCGCCACGTCGGCGCCGGGCGCGTCGGTGCCGCCCGCGGCCGCGGACACCGCCCTCGCGCCGTCGACGCCCGACGGCCTGAAGGAGCAGGTCAAGGCGGCGATGAGCAAGCTGGAGCGCGACCTCATCGAGCGCGCCCTCAAGCAGACGCACGGCAACGTCACGCACGCCGCGCGGCTCCTCAAGATCTCTCGCAAGGGGCTCCAGCTCAAGATGAAGGAGCTGAACCTCCGCGAGCGCGACCCCGAGTGAGACCGTGGGCCCCGGCGAGCAGCGCTCCGTCCGCGCGCTGAGGGGGAAGTCCCTCGCGGCCGCCGCGTCGCTCGCCGTCCTCCTCGCGGCCGCCGCCGGCTGCGAGCGCGGCGGCGCCTCGCCGCGCACGGACGCCGACCTCGACGCCGCGCCGCCCTGGGACGTGGGCCAGGCCGAGCCGGAGCCGCGCCCCGGCATGGCGTGGATCCCGAAGGGCGTGCTCATCGCCGGCACGCCGCCGGACCGGCTGCCGCGCATCGCCGACGAGGAGATGGCGGGCGCGCAGGTCGTGATGCACGGCTTCTACATCGACGTCTTCTCGTACCCCAACGAGGTCGGCGCGATCCCGACCACGAACGTCACGCAGGACGAGGCGCGCGCGCTCTGCGAGGCGCAGGGCAAGCGCCTCTGCACGGAGCTCGAGATCGAGCGGGCCTGCAAGGGGCCGGCGAACACCACGTACGAGTACGGCGACGCGTACAAGGCCTCGGTGTGCGCGACCGGGCAGAGCCGGGTGCTGACGCCGAACGGCGTGAACGCCGGGTGCGTGAGCGCGTTCGGCGTGCACGATCTCCACGGCGGCGTGTGGACCTGGACGTCGAGCCAGTGGCAGCGGGACACCAGCAAGCCGGGGCTCGTGACGCTGCGCGGGGGCAACGGGCCCTCGGGGGAGCTCGTGGGGCGCTGCGCCCACGGGCGCGGCGTCAAGCCGGACACGCGCCGCCCCGAGGTCGGCGTGCGCTGCTGCGCCGGGGAGGTGAACAGCTTCGAGGTGGTGCTCGAGGTGACGCGCGATCGCCCGCTCCGGCTGGAGCCGCTCGTCGACCCGCGCGCGGCGGCGCAACTCGCCGAGCTCGCGCCGGAGGAGGCGCGCGCCGCGGCCCAGGCCGGATCGCCCGAGGCCACGTTCAAGGTCGAGCGCATGTGGACCTGGCACCCCCGGGGCAACGAGGAGCTCGTGCTCGGCGGCGGCTGCGCGCGCCCGGGCGACGCCAAGGAGGCGCGCGGCCGCGGCAAGCGCGCGAAGCGGGCGCGGCCCGGCGACAAGGCGACGTGCGGGCTCCTCGTCGCGCGGATGCGCCTGAGCACGCCCGCGCTGCTCGCGTTCGTCTCGACGGACCTCTGGGAGCCCACGCTCGGGGAGACCGACTCCCCGCGCGAGCTCCTGCTCTACGGCGGCGACGCGCTGGGCGTCTTCCGCCGCCGGATCACCTACGAGTGGGGGAAGATCGGCGTCGCCGACAAGGAGCGCAAGCGCAGGCACAAGGGCCGTCGCGGGCTCTCGTTCGACTAGGCGACGGCCGGGGCAGGGGGCGCGTGTCCACGCGGCGCGCGGGCGCTTCGGTCACACCCGGGGGTGGCGCTTTCGCGCGGCGGCGATCACATTCCAGCGGCGCGCCGACCCGTGGCACATTGGCCTTGCGCCCGCGCGCCTGGAAGGGCAGCGCTAGCAGCGCGCCGCCGCTCTGCCTGCGCGTCCGCCTGCACGCTCCCTCGGCACGCCCCTTCGATGACCCGCCCGCACGACCCCGAACCGCGCGACGCACCGAGCATGCGTCCGGACGACCCCGGGCGGCGGCGCGCGGCCGCGCGGAGGGCGCTGCGCGCCGCGGTCGCGCTGGGGTGCGCGCGGCTGCGCAGCGCGCGCGGCGGGCAGCTCGGCCTCGCCATGGCGGCGCTGATCTCGCTCGGGTACGGCGCCACGGCGCTCGTGCTCCGGCTCGACGACGGGACGACGTCGCTCGAGGGGCTGCTCGGGTCCGCGGCGCGCGGGCTCGCGTGGGCCGCCGCCGGCCCCATCGCCCTCGCCGCGGCGCACGACCGGCCCGCGTCCGATCGCCGCGACGGCATCGAGGCGCTCGCCGCGTCGCGGGGGATCTCGCGGGCCTCCCTGCACGGCGCGCGCAGCCTCGCCGCGATGCTGGAGGTCGCGCGCGTCGTCGCGCTCCCGCTGGCCGCGCTCTCGGCGCTCGCGGCGCTCCTCTCCGGCTCGGTGCTGCTCGCGCTCCAGCACCTCGCCTTCGGCGCCGCGCTCGCCCTGTTCGGCGCCGTCTCCGGCGTGACGCTCGGCGGGCTCGCCGCGGCGAGCGGCCGCCTCGCCGGCGCGCGCGGGCGCGCCCTGTTCCTCTCGCTGACCCTCGCCCCCTGGGCCCTCGCCGACCTCGCCGGCGACGCGCGGTGGTCGATCCCGGGCGCGCTCGGCGCGTTCCTCTCCTTCGCGGTCCGCTCGGCCGGGAGCCCCGCCGGATGATCCCGGGCGCGCCCATCGCGGCGCTCGAGGGCGTGCGCGCGCGCGACAGCGCCGGCGAGGCGGGGCGCCCCCGCGGGAGCCTCTTCGGCGCGGCGGCGGCGCTCGGCCCGGGCGTGCACGCCGTCCTCGGCGCGCCGGAGGACGGGACGCTGGCGCTCGCCGAGGTGCTCGCGGGGCGCGCCGCGCCCCTCGCCGGCCGCGTCCTCGTGGGGGGGCGCGAGCCGTACCGGAGCGCGGCGACGCGGGCGCGGATCGGCGTCCTCTCCATCGCCCCGGAGCTGCCCGACGGCGCGTCGGTGGCGTCGTGCATGGCGGTGGCGCTCCGCGCCCGCGGCGGGCCCGCGAGCAGCGCCGCCGCGCTGCTCGACGCGCTCGGCGTCGCGCCGCTCCTCGCCCGCCGCAGGGCCTCGCTCAGCTTCGCCGAGGCCCGGGCGATCGAGCTGGCGCTCGCCCTGGGGGTGCCGCAGCCGCTCCTGCTCTGCCTCGTCGAGCCGTTCGCCGACGTCGCCGTGCCGTCGCCCGCGCCGGTCCGAGAGCGCCTGCGCGCGCTCGCGGCGGGCGGCGCCTGCGTCGTGCTCATCACGTCCTCGGCGGTGGACGCGCGCGCCCTCGCCGATCGCATCCACGTGCTCGATCGCGGCGTCATCGCCCGGACCGAGCCCGGCGACGGCGATCACCTCGCCGGCGCCCCGAGCCCGGCCGCGCCTGGCGCCGCGGGGCCCGAGCTCGAGCTCCATGTGCTCGTCCACGAGCGCGCGCCCGGCGCGCCCGGCGCTCGCGCGCTCGCCGCCGCGCTCGCGCGCTCCCCCGCGGTGCGCGCGAGCGCGTGGGAGCCGGGGCCGGCCGAGGCGTCGTCGACGCTGCGGATCCGGGCTGCGGACCGGGACGCGGCGGCGCTCGCGCTCGTGGACGCGGCCGCGCAGGAGGACGTCGCGCTGATCGCGATCTCGTCCCCGGCGCCGTCGCTGCACGACGTGCGGGCTGCGACCGCGCTGCACCTCGCCGCCGTTCGCCCGCGCCGGCCGTTCGGCGCGCCCGCGGGCGACGGCGCGGCGCCGCCGCCCGGCGCGCCGCCCCAGGGCCCCGTCGCCGTGGCGGCGTTCGACGCGCCGGCGGCCGACGGCGCGCCGCGCGCCGCGGAGACAGGACGCCAGCATGGTGGGTGAGAGCGCCCCGATCGACGCAGCGCGGCCGGCGCCCCCCGCGGAGGGGGCCTCCGAGCGGGGGACGCCCGCGCGGGTGGGCGTCCGGCTCGGCATGGAGATGGCCCTGAGCCGCCTCCGCGCGCGGCGTCCGCTGCTGGCGCTCGGCCTCGGCGTGGCGCTCGCGGTCGCGGCGGCGGTGATCGAGGTCGCGTTCGGGTCGTCCGGCGCCGTCGACCGGGCGCTGCTCGCCACGTTCCGCCTGGTCACACCGCTCACGATCTTCGCCCTCGCCGCCGACGCCGCGGATCGCACCGCGCTGCGCGACGCGGCCTGGCCGGCGGCCCGCTTCGGCGCGTCCTCTCACCATGTCGCGCTCGGCATCGCCCTGGCCACGGCCCTCGTCGCCGCCGGGGTGGGCGCGTTGCTCGCCATCGTCGTCGTCGCGACCGCCCGGGGGCCCGGCGCTGCGCCGTTTGTCCGAGACATGCTCATCAGTGGGTGGATCGGCGCGCTCGCCGGCGCCGCCTACGCCGGCTGGTTCTCGCTCGGCGCGACCTTCCACCGGCGCGGCCTCGGCCGCTTCGCGCCGCTCGCGGCCGATTTCCTCTTCGGAGGCTCGGCCGGGGTGGTCGGCGCGCTGATGCCGCGGGGCAACGCCGTGAACCTCCTCGGCGGTCCCGCGCCGCTCGGGCTCGGGCAGCCGGCGAGCGCCGGCCTGCTCGCGCTGAGCGCCGTCCTCCTCGCGCTCGCCGCGGCGGCGCGCTGCAGGGAGTAGCGTCGCGCGCCGCGGCGGCGGAGGCGCTCGTTCCGGCTGCCGCGGCCGGTCCGACGGTCGCGGCCGGCCGCTCGACCTCCGCCCCGAGGCGCGGGGCTGTCGGCCACGCGAGGGGGATGGTTTCATCCGCCCGTTCACGTACTCTTCGAGGAATGACTCACGACGACGACGAGGCCACCAAGGCGGTCAACACGCCTCGCTCGGTCCTGCTCGTCGGCTCGGCGGAGGCGCTGGCAGCGCGCTGCAGGGGGATGTGCCTGCGGGCCCGCGTCATGCTCATCGTCGAGAGCGACCTCGCGGCGCTGACGAACACGGCCGTGGAGCGGAAGCCGCTCGCGCTCCTGTTCCCCGACGACATCTACGCCTTCGACAGCGCGGAGTTCGACGCGCTGGCGCGCGACATCCAGGCCGCGGTGGTGACCCTCGAGCCCGGCGTCACGGACGAGGTCATCGAGGCGCGGCTCTCGGAGGCGCTGCTCCGCGCCGAGCTCCTCCGCCAGCCCGAGCCGTCCTCGAGCCGGTACGTGCTGGTCCCTGACGGACCGCGCCGCTCCAAGCGCCGCTGAGCGCGGCGTCCTCCTTCCTGAGAGCCCCTGCAGGTGACAAGGATCCCCGTCCCGTGAACGAGCTGCACCTCGATCCTGCCGCGTCCCGCCTGACGATCCGCACCCGCGCCGCCGGGATGCTCGCGCGGCTCGCGCACGACCTCGAGATCGCCGCGCCAGCGCTGCGCGGCCGGGCGCGGCTCGACGGCGACGCATGGACGGGCGAGCTCGAGATCCGCGTCGCCGACCTCCGCGTCGCGGGGGTCCTGCGCGGCGACCGGCTCGACCCGGAAGCGCTCTCGGCCGGGGATCGACGCGACATCGAGCGCCGCATCCAGGGCGAGGTTCTCGGGGGCACCGAGGTCGTGGAGGTCCGCGCCTCGGGGGCCGCGCGCGATCGCGCCGACGTGCGCGTGCGGGTCGCCTCGGGGAGCGCCGCGCTGGCGGCGCGCCTGTCCTCGCGCGATCTCGGCGAGGGGCGCATCGGGGTGACGGGGGGCTGTCAGCTCTCGCTGGCGGCGCTCGGCGTGCGCGAGGTCAAGGGGCCGCTCGGCGCCTTCAAGGTGCGGGACGAGCTCGAGGTCCTCTTCGACCTCACTCTGCGGCCGGCGGGCTAGGCGGCTCGGCCGGGAGCTCCGGGGCGGCCTCGCCGCGCGAGCACGCCCCGTGGACCTGGTAGGGCTTGCCGGCGAGGCGCTTCGCGAGCGAGGCCCCGCGCCAGGCGACGTAGGCCTTGTTGAACTCGAGCACCTGATCGGCGGCGAAGTAGGGGTTCTTCGTCTTGCCGAGCGTGACGAGCGTGAGCACCTGCTCCGCCACGCTGACGGGGCAGCCCTCGAGCCGGATGACGCTCTCGTTTCGGGCCTTGGCGAGCTTGGTCGTCACCTTCACCATCTTCGCGAGCACGTCGTCGTGCTTCGCGGTGTAGGGGTCGCGCGCGCTCCGCTCGCGGTACAGGCTGTCGATGCTGATCAGCTGATCGCCGATCTTGCCCTTGTAGGTCGCGCAGTCGCCGATGAAGACCACCTTCTCGCCCGGCTTGGCGTCGATGGGGCCCTCGTAGGCGCCGAACACCACGTGCATCCGCGGCATCTTCGCGTCGCACTCCTTGTCGTACTCGCGCAGGATCTCGATCGCCTCCTCGATGGCGCCTGGACAGCCGCCCCAGCAGTAGTCGGTGTGCTCGGGCTCGGGCGGCGTGCCCGCGTAGGCGGTGATGTTGGTGCCCTCGAAGTACTTCTCGACGCGGACGAGGCCCACCTTGAACCCCTTGGCCTTCTGCTTCGCCTCCTCGAGCGTCACGTCGCCGGTGATCTCGATCTCGCCGAGGTCCATCGGCCCGAAGCCGCGCTCCGAGGCCAGGCGGATGTGGTCGACGCTCCTCGGATCGACGCCGATGATGTGGCAGCAGACCGAATCGAAGGCGACCTGGTTGTTCCCCATGATGATGAGGCCGAGGTCGAACGGCGTCGGCGTGAGCATCCGCCCCTCGCCGGCGGTGATGGCGTCGATCGCGATGAACTGCGGCTGCACGATGTACTGGAGGTCGGCGACCTTCTCGTTCAGCCGGTGGTCGTGATCGATGAGCCGGTGCCGGTCGTCCTGGATCCCGATGTAGTTCTTCATCGAGAACGTCACGGTGGTCCAGGGGTGCGACTTGAACTTGGGGCAGTTCACGAAGAAGTCGGCCTTCGCGACGGGCTCCGGCGTGAACAGGTAGTCGCGCAGCCGGCCCTCGTGCGTGAGCCGGATCTCGACCTGCTGCTCTTCCTCGAAGTGGTAGTGCTTGACCCCGGTCCGCCGGAACATCGGGTAATAGCCGGCGCCCTCGTAGGTCATGCGGGTCGGGAGCGTGATGCCGCACCGCTCGCCGACGGCGAGCTCGGTCACGCGCCCGTCGTCGCGATCCCTGAGCGCGCCGATCACCCCCTCGATGAACTCGGGCCGCGTATAGGCGTGCGGGAAGTGCGCGCCGGACGCGACGACGTTCGGCTTGATGAGCGTCCGGCCGCGGGGGCGCAGCGAGAGCTCCTCGAGACCGCTGCGCACGATGCTGCGGATCTTCTCCACATCATACGTCGAGCAGCGCCGCAAAATCACACGAGGGCGCGACGCAATTTTCATAGATCACCAGCGTAAGTGTCGCCGTGAGTCACCGCAACACCTGCTGCCGGACGGGCCGCGGCGGGGTCCCGATCGGCCCGGACGCTCGCCGTGGTGCAGCGCGGCCAGCTCCGCCGCCGCGCGGCGCGGGTCAGCCCGGACGCTCGTGCGGCGCGGATCAGCCCGGACGCTCGCTGCCGACGAGCCGCGCGAGCTCGGCGCGGACCTCACGCGTCGCGTCGATGAGCCGGCCTTCGAGCTCGTAGATGCGTTCGGCCGGCGCCTGCTCGGTGGGCTCGTGGGGGGCGCGCAGGCGGCACCGGGCCACCTTCAGCCGGATCGCCGTCCCCGTCGACCGGAGCGCGCCCTCGACGCGCGCTCCGGGGGCCGACGATGCGGTCGAGCGGAGCCGCACGCGGTCGCCGTCGATCTCGACGAGCTCCGCCTCGCCGCCTCTCGACCAGGTGAGGTGCCAGCTCATTCCGGCCTCCGGGGGTTGGGGCGAGCCTCGCCGCGCGCCGCGCGGGGCGCGGGGCTGCGCCCGCGGTCGCCGCCGCGGGCCCGCTCGATCGCCGCGCGGGCCTCGCGCGCGGCGTCCTTCTCCTTCAGGCTCTCGCGTTTGTCGACGGTCTTCTTCCCCTTCGCGAGGGCGATCTCGGCCTTCACGCGGCCGTTCTTGAAGTAGAGGCGGGTCGCGATCACGGTCATGCCTTCGCGCTCGACGCCCTTGCGGATCGCCTCGATCTCGGCCTCGTGGAGCAGCAGCTTGCGCGGGCGCTTCGCCTCGTGCCCGAAGGCGGCCCCGGGCATCACGGGGATGTTGACGCCCTTCAGGAACACCTCGCCGTGCTCGATGGCACACCAGCTGTCCGTCAGCTCGGCGGCGCCCTCGCGGAGCATCTTCACCTCGCTGCCGAGCAGCACCAACCCCGCCTCGAACCGATCGTCGAGGGTGTAGTCGAACGTCGCGCGCTTGTTGCGCACGATGAGCTTCTCCCCCTCGCGTTCCTTCTCTTTGCCAGCGCGGCTCACGCGGCCGCATAGCGCGCGCGCCGCCGTCTGTCCACCGCCTCGCCGCGCACGGCGCCGTGGCCGGCGCGCCGGGGCGGCGGCTCGTGCCGGCTCGCCGGGGCGGCGCGGCCCTGTATGGCGTCGTGCGGTGCCGTGCGGCGCCCTGCGGCGCCACGCCGTCGCTTCTGTGCCGCGCGGCCGCGGCGCGGTCGCTTGACGCCGAGCGCCGCCGCTCGTCCAATGGATGCATCGAGCGCGACGTGCTGTCGGGCCGGAGGACGGAGTGAATCGCGGACGGGGCTTTTCCGCCTGGCTCGGAGCGATGGTGACGATCTCGGCGGTGGCCCCCGCGTGCAGCTGCAGCTGCGCCGCCGATTCGATGGTCGACGCGCCGTACGCCACGAGCGGCGCCGGGGTCGGGGGCGACGGCGGTCAGGGCGCGAGCTCCGGCAGCGGCGGCGAGGGCGGCGTCGGCGGTGGCGGGCACGGCGGCGCGGGGCAGGGCGGGAGCGCGCCCGCGGACACGGGCGTGGAGGCGACCGAGACGGTGACCGCCGGCGAGGTCGCGAAGAGCTCCCGCTACCGGATGGTGTTCACGCTCGGCCAGCCGACGCAGAACCAGGGCACGTCGGCCTCGGCCAAGGTGCGGATGCAGGGTGGGCTCCTCGGAGCCAACGGGAGCTTGCCATGACGAGGATGTGGCGATGAGGACATCGACGATCGCGCGGCGCATGACGGCCTCCGCCCTGGCGGCCGGCGCTCTCGCGGGCGCTGGGACCGCGGCCGCGGCGGTGCCGGCGACCATCACCCATCAGGGCCGGCTCTTCGACGATCGCGACGCGCCCATCAACCAGACGCTCGACGTCGTCTTCGCCCTCTACGACGCTCGCGACGCGTCGATCCCCATCTGGAGCGAGGTCCACGCGATCACGTTCGAGGACGGCTTCTTCTCGGTGCGCCTCGGCTCGATCACGCCGTTCCAGGGCGCGATCTTCGACGGCGCCGAGCGGTACCTCGGCATCACGGTCGGCGACGACGTCGAGCTGAAGCCGCGCGCGACGGTCGCGAGCGTGCCGTATGCGCTCCTCGCCGGGAACGTGAACGGCGACATCACGCCGACCTCGGTCACGGTGAACACCGCGAACGGCAGCACGGTGGTGATCGACGGGAGCGGGGTCGTCGTGAACGGCGGCCAGGTGATCAACGAGGACGGGGAGTGGGTCGGCTCGCCGGCGGGGCTCGAAGGGCCGGAAGGGCCGCAAGGGCCGCCGGGTCCCACCGGGCCGACCGGCGCGACGGGCCCGGAAGGGCCGACGGGGCCGGCGGGGCCGACGGGCGCAACGGGGCCAGCTGGCCCTACGGGGCCGGAAGGCCCGGTCGGCCCCAGAGGCCCGGAAGGCCCGGTCGGGCCTGCGGGGGCGGTCGGCCCGATCGGGCCGGAGGGCCCGGTCGGCCCCATGGGACCCCAGGGCCCGATCGGCCCGGTGGGCCCCCAAGGTCCGATAGGTCCGATCGGCCCGGAGGGGCCGACAGGGCCGACGGGCCCCGAAGGACCGATGGGCCCGGTTGGTCCCGAGGGCCCCGTCGGGCCTCAGGGGCCCCGCGGTTTCACGGGCCCCACTGGGCCGACCGGACCCCAGGGGGTCGTGCTCTCGGTGATGGTCAGCGGCATGGGCCCGCACATCGCGCTCCCGGTGGGAACGGCCGTCGACTTCTTCGGCCCGACGGCCTCGGTGGAGGTCTCGTCGGCGAGCCAGTCGATCTACGCGACCGCGCATCGGTACCTGGGCTCGGGCACCCAGCCAGCGAACAGCCTCAGCCTGTTCATGTGCTACCAGCGGGTTCGTTCCGAGCCGTCCGGCCCGGTGCTCGAGGCGCCGCAGGTGGTCGGCCTCGGGATGACGGGAGGCCGGGTCCCCGCAAGCACGCGCGTGCCCTTCGGGGTCAACGCCGTCATCACCGGCCTCAGCGCGGGCACGTACAACATCGGGATGTGCGGCCAAACCTTGAGCCCGAACTGGAACAGCAACGACTACGGCTACCTCTCGCTCCTCCTCGTCAACGGCGGATAGCCGCGGGGTCCGCCGCGGCTAGCTGCTGAGTCCAGCGCGGTCAGCCGCTGAGTCCGTTGGTCGCGACGGACGCGCCGGGCAGGCGGGGCAGCTCGGAGCACGCGAGCTCCCTCCGCGCGCGCCTCGATACGAACGCGAGAATCCCGCGCTGAACAGCGCAATGCCCCCCGGCCCGTGCTCTGCGCGCCGTCACGTACGATCGTCCGCGACGATGGGCGGAAAGGGGGCTAAACACTCGCGGTTTCACGCGGGCCTGTCCACCCCGGACGCCATCCCCGCGGGGCCCACCCATCCGCGCCTCCTATGCAATCCATCTGTCTCCGCGGCGCCCGCACGCACAACCTCCAGGGCATCGACCTCGACTTCCGGCCCGGCGAGCTCGTGGCCATCGCCGGCGTGTCCGGCGCCGGGAAGTCCTCGCTCGCGCTCGACACGCTCTACTCCGAAGGTCAGCGCCGGTTCGTCGAGAGCTTCAGCCCGTACGCTCGCCAGTTCCTCGAGCGGCTCGAGCGGCCGCCGATCGACGCGCTCGAGCCCGTGGCGGCCGGCGTCGCCGTCGACCGCCGCGCGCCGGTCAAGAGCTCGCGGTCGACCGTCGCCACGATGGCCGACCTCGAGCCGTACTTCTGCGCGCTCTTCGCGCGGGAGGCGGTGCCCGTCTGCCCGTCCTGCGAGGCGCAGGCCGCGCGGACCGACCCGGTGCGAGCGGCCGAGCTCGCCGCGAGCCAGCACGAGGGCGCGACCGCGCTCGTCACGTACCCGATCGCCGTCGCGGGGACCGAGCGGTTCCTCGACGTGCGCGAGTCGCTGCTCGCCGCCGGCTACCGGCGCCTCCTCGTCCGCGGCGAGGCGCGCGACCTCGACAGCGTGGCGCCCTCCGAGGCCATGAGCGGCACCGACAAGGTCGAGGTCATCGTCGATCGCGTCCGCGTCGCCCCGCGGGAGCGGCGGCGCCTCGGCGCCGCGATCGAGGAGGCGTGGAAGGGCGGTGGAGGCGACGCGTCGCTCCACCTGCAGCGCAAGGCCGAGGAGCCGGGCGCCAACGGGGCGGGGTCGACGCGGCTCCGGCTCGTGCGCGGGCTCGCCTGCCCCTCGTGCGCGCGCGCCTTCGATCCGCCGCGCCCGGGGCTCTTCTCGTACCAGTCGCCGACCGGCGCGTGCCCCTCGTGCCGCGGCTTCGGCCGCACCCTCGGCATCGACTACGACAAGGTGATCCCGGACCCGTCGAAGTCGATCGCGGGCGGCGCGATCCGCCCCTGGAACGGCCGATCCACCACGTGGGAGCGGAAGGTGCTCCGCGCGTTCTGCGAGCGGAACGGGATCCGCACCGATCGGCCGTGGCGCGACCTCTCCGAGGCGCAGCGCGCGCTCGTGCTCGAGGGCGAGGGCACGTGGAGCCAGGGCAAGTACCCCGGCGTGAAGGCCTGGTTCCGCTGGCTCGAGACGCGCACCTACAAGATGCACGTCCGCGTGCTGCTCGCGCGCTACCGCACCTACGACGTGTGCGGCGCGTGCCACGGCAAGCGGCTCTCGCCCGAGTCGCTCCTCTACCGCGTCGGCGGCCTGGATCTCGCCGCGTGGCACGAGCTCGAGCTCCGCGAGGCGCGCGCGCGGCTCGAGGCCGAGCGCCCCCAGACGGGCCAGGGGGAGATGGCGCGCCGCGAGCTCATCGCGCGGCTCGGCTACCTCGAGCGCGTCGGGCTCGGCTACCTCTCGCTCTCCCGCCAGGCGCGCACGCTCTCGGGCGGCGAGGCGCAGCGCGTCGCGCTCACCGCGGCGCTCGGCACGTCGCTGACGGGCGCGCTCTTCGTGCTCGACGAGCCGACCGTCGGGCTGCATCCGACGGACATCCCGCCGCTCATCGCGGCCATGCGCGAGCTCGCCGACCGCGGCAACGCCGTGCTCGTCATCGAGCACGAGCCCCTCGTCATCCGGGCGAGCGATCGCGTCGTCGAGCTCGGCCCCGGCGCGGGCAAGCAGGGCGGGCGCGTCACCTTCGACGGGCCCCCCGAGGGGCTCGCCGCGCAGAGGCCGCTGCCCGCGGCGCCCGCGGAGCGAAGGTCGCCGAGCGGCAAGATCACGATCCATGGCGCGCGCGAGAACAACCTGCGCGACGTCTCCGTCGACGTCCCGCTCGGCGTCGTGGTGGCGATCACGGGGCCGAGCGGCTCGGGCAAGAGCACGCTGGTGAACGATGTGCTCTACCGGCACATCGCGAGGGCCCGCGGCTACAAGGACGTCGATGCGCCGGGCCTGTACCGGCGCATCGAGGGCACGGCCGACATCCGCACCGTCACGCTCGTCGATCAGGCGCCGCTCGGGCGCACCTCGCGGGGCAACCCCGCGACCTACACCGGCGCGTGGAACCGCATCCGCGCGCTCTTCGCCGAGCGGCCCGAGGCGGCGGCGCGGGATCTCGGGCCCGGCCACTTCTCGTTCAACGTCGCGCTCGGGCGCTGCGAGGCGTGCGCCGGCGAGGGGAGCGAGACGATCGAGATGCAGTTCTTGGCCGACGTGTCGCTGACCTGCCCGACCTGCAAGGGCAAGCGCTTCCGCGACGAGGTGCTCGAGGTGAAGCTCGACGGCCGTTCGGTCGCCGACGTGCTCGATCTCTCGATCGACGAGGCGTTCGCGGCCTTCGAGCGGGAGCCCGCGGTCCGGCGGGCGCTCGCGCCGCTCAAGCAGCTCGGCCTCGGCTACCTCACGCTCGGCCAGCCGCTCTCGACGCTCTCCGGCGGCGAGGCGCAGCGGCTCAAGATCGCGCGCGCGCTCGGCGAGCCCTGCGCGGGCGCGCTCTTCCTCCTCGATGAGCCGAGCGCCGGCCTGCACCCCGAGGAGGTGAAGCACCTCAACGCTTCGCTCGCGGTGCTCGTGGCCGAGGGCGCCTCCGTGATCGTGGTCGACCACGACCTCGACGTCATCGCGGCGGCCGACTGGGTCATCGATCTCGGGCCGGGCGCGGGCAGCGAGGGCGGGCGCGTGGTCGCGGAGGGGACGCCCGAGGCGATGGCGAGGACGGCGACGCGGACCGGCGGCGCGCTGGCCGAGTGGTTCGCGCTGCGGGGCGACGGCGCGGCGCCGAGGCCGCGCCGCGGCGCCAAGGCCGCGGCGCCCGCCGCCGCCCCGAAATCCGGCAAGCGCGGCGGCAACGGCAACGGCGCGGCGCGCCCGTCGCTCGACCTGCGGCGCATCGAGGTGGAGGGCGCCCGCGAGCACAACCTCGCCGAGGTCTCGACGGTGATCCCGCACGGCGAGCTCGTCGTCGTGACCGGCCCGAGCGGCTCCGGCAAGAGCACGCTCGCGTTCGACGTGGTCTTCGCCGAGGGCCAGCGGCGCTTCCTCGAGACCTTGACCCCCTACGCGCGCCAGTTCCTCCCCACGCTGCCGCGGCCGGACGTCGATCGCGTCACCGGCGTACCCCCGTCGATCGCGCTCGAGCAGCGCACCACGCGCTCCGGCGCCAACTCCACCGTCGCGACCGTGACCGAGATCGCGCACTACCTGCGGCTGCTCTACGCCAAGGTCGGCGAGGCGCGCTGCCCGGACTGCGACGTGCCGATCGAGGCGCGCTCGCCGGACGAGGTCTATCGTTCGCTGCTCGCGACGCGCGGCGCGCGGACGCTGCTCGCCCCCGCGGTCGTGGCGCGCAAGGGGACGTACCTCGACGTCTTCACCGCGGCCGCCCGCGCCGGCATCACCCGCGCGCTCGCCGACGGCGAGCCGTGCGCGACCGACAGCCCTCCCCGCCTCGACAAGCGCCGCGAGCACTCGATCGACCTCGTGATCTACGAGGGGCGCATGGACGCCCTCGATCGGGCGCTCTTCGATCGCGCCCTCGCGTTCGGTCGTGGCGCGGTGAAGCTCGCCGGCGGCCGCGGCGGCGAGCAGCTGCTCTCCACCACGCGCACCTGCCCGCGCTGCGGCGTCGGCGTCCCGGAGCTCGATCCCCGCTGGTTCTCGTTCAACACGAAGCAGGGCCGCTGCGAGGCGTGCGAGGGGACCGGCGCCTCGGACTTCGACGACGACGCGCTCGCGACGCCCGATCCGTGCGAGGCGTGCGGCGGTTCGCGCCTCGCGCCGATCCCCCGGGCCGTCCGGCTCGCCGGCGAGCGCTACCACCAGGCGTCGGGCCGGTCGGTGGCGGCGGCCGCCGCCTGGGCGAGGGGCCTGCGCTTCACGGGCGATCGCGCGCTGATCGCCGAGGCGCCGCACAAGGAGCTCTGCCGCCGGCTCGACTTCGTCTGCGAGGTGGGCCTCGGCTACCTCACGCTCGATCGGCGCGCGTCGACCCTCTCGGGCGGCGAGATGCAGCGCCTGCGGCTCGCGGCGCAGCTCGGCAGCGGTCTCACCGGGGCGCTGTACGTGCTCGACGAGCCGACCATCGGGCTCCACCCGCGCGACACCGATCGGCTGCTCTCCAACCTGCGTCGGCTCGCCGGCATGGGGAGCACCGTGCTCATGGTGGAGCACGACGCCGACACGATCCGCGCCGCGGACCACCTGATCGATCTCGGCCCCTCGGGCGGCCGCAAGGGCGGCAGGATCGTCGCGGCGGGCCCGTCGCGCGAGGTGCTCGCGAACCCCGACTCGCCGACCGCGCGCGCGCTCGCCGGCGAGGACGCCCTGCTCAGCGCGCGCCCGGCGCGCCCGTCGGCGGGTGAGCACATCGAGCTCCTCGGCGCTCGCGCGCACAACCTCCAGGGCGACGCGCTCCGGATCCCCGCGGGCCGGATGACGGTGGTCGCCGGCGTGTCCGGCTCCGGGAAGAGCACGCTGATCCAGAAGGTGCTCTACCCCGCCGCGCGCCGCGCGTTGAAGCTCGAGGCGCCCGAGCCGGGCCCGCACAAGGCGCTGCGGCTGCCGAAGAGCATCCTGCGGGCGGTGGCCGTCGACCAGTCGCCCATCGGCCGGACGCCGCGCTCGATCCCGGCGACGTTCCTGGGCGTCTGGGACGAGGTCCGCAAGCTCTACGCCGCTTGTCCCGACGCGCAGGTGCGCGGCTACGGCCCTGCGCGGTTCTCCTTCAACACGGCCTCGGGCGGGCGGTGCCCTGCGTGCGAGGGGCAGGGCGTCATCGCGCACGAGATGTCGTTCTTGCCCGACGTGACCACGCCGTGCGAGGCGTGCGGCGGCGCGCGCTTCGAGCCGGCGACGCTCGACGTGCGCTACCTCGGCCTGTCTGTCGGCGATGTCCTCGATCTCACCGCCGAGGAGGCGGTCGAGGTCTTCGCGGCGCACCCGCGGATCCGCGCTCCGCTCTCGACCATGTGCGATCTCGGCGTGGGCTACCTCCACATCGGCCAGGGCTCGCACACGCTCTCGGGCGGCGAGGCCCAGCGGCTCAAGCTCGCGGCGGAGCTGACGGCCGGCGCGCGGCCCAAGCCGACGCTCTACGTCCTCGACGAGCCCACGACCGGCCTGCACCTGGCGGACGTGACGCGCCTCGTCCGCGTGCTCGATCGCCTGGTCGAGCGCGGCGACACGCTGGTGATCATCGAGCACCACCCGGCGGTCATCGCTTGCGCGGATCACGTGGTCGAGCTGGGCCCGGAGGGCGGCGCCGGCGGGGGGCGCATCGTGGCCGAGGGCACCCCGCGCGAGCTTTCGCGTCAGCCGACGGCGACGGGCGAGGTGCTGAAGAGGATCTTCGCGAAGGCGACGTGAGCGAGCGCGCCGGCTCGGCCCGGCGCGCCGCCTCGCGGGTCGCGGCTCAGCCGCCGGAGCGCTTCGCGTACTGGTACGCGGTGTAGGCGGAGATCAGGTGGCAGACCCAGCCGAGCCACCCACCCGTGCCGATCCACAGGCCGGGGGTGACGATCAGCCAGAAGAGGCAGCGCAGAAACGCGCCATTGTAGAGCTGCCCAACGCCCGGAATGAGGAAAGACAGAACGGCGGCGATCCCGGATTTGCTCATGAGGTCGGAAGCTGATCACCCTGACCGCCTTGTCAAGCGGACTCGAGCGAAAGCTTCGGAGTGCGCCCGCGGCGGCGCGGCGGGCTGCGGCGATCCGCTCAATTCCTGCCGGGCAGGATGATCTTCTTCCGGCCCGTCGACGATGCGGACGGGGTGGTCGTCGGGGTCGTCGCGCTGGGGGTCGTCGGCGTCGTCGGCTGAGCGGTCGTCGACGGGATCGTCGGCGTGGTGGTCGGGCTCGCCGGCTTGGGCTGTGCTTTCGGCGGCGGTTTCGGGGCCGCTGCGGGGACGGGGACCGGCTCCGGCGGGGGCGGCTCGGGCGTCGTGGTCGCGGCCGGCGGCGGAGGCGCCGGATCGCTGGCGACGGACGCCGGCGCCGGCGGCGTGTCGACCGACGGCTGCGCCGTCGCGTCGTCGGACGAGCTTCCGCTGCGCATCATGAAGATGGCGGTCGTGAGGCCTCCGATGACCACGAAGGCGCCGATCCCGACCAGCGCGAGCGTCGGGCCGGAGCTCTTCGGGCGAGGCCGGGCGGGGATCGGCGCCGCGTAGGGCCCGCCGCTGCCCGGAAGCGCCGGAGCGCCGCCGCCGTGAAACCCCGGCGCGCCGGCGGCCCCGCTCGGAGCTCCGAACGGCGAGCCGCCGTACGGGCTCGCGGCAGGCGGGGGCGGCTGCCCATAGGCGCCCCCTGGTCCTGGAGGGCCGCCGTACGTCGCGGTTGCGCCGGGGCCGTACGGGCCGGGCGCCCCTGCCGGCGGCGCGCCGTACGCGCCTGCCGGGGATCCGTAAGGGGCCGGCGCGCCGGGCGGGGGCGCGCTGTTGCCTCCGCCCTCGACGAGGGTCCGCGGCACGCCTCCGCCTGCGGCCCCCGGATCGTGCGGCGCGGCGCCGGGCGGCGCGGGGAAGGCGCCCTGAGGCGAGTTGAGCCCTGCGAGCGGAGGCTCGCCGGGCACGGTCTTGCCAGGGCCGTACATGCCGCTCGGGGGCGCAGGCCATCCGGGCGGCGGACCGCTATTCTGATTGCTCATCGGGATCGCATCCTACCGCCTGCGCCGGGCGAGTCAGTTGTTCGGTACGATGATCACGCGCCGTGGCGGCTTGCTGGACGGCGTGGTGGGCGGCGTCGTCGGTGCCGGGGTCGTCGTGTTCGGGGTGGGCTGGGGGTTGGCTGGCGGCTGCGCGCCGGTCGGCGCGGGGAACGGGAACGGGAACGTCGACGGGATGACGATCGGCGGCAGGTTGGGGAGGATCGACGTCCCGCTGGGGCGCGTCGTCGGCGCCGGCTGCGACCCCGTCGCGCTCGGCGTCGCCGGCGGCTTCGAGGTCGAGGTCGACGTCGGCCGGGGCTGGGGCTTGGCGACCACCGGCGGCGGCTCGACCGGGGGCGGCGTCACGGCGGGGGCCGCCGTCGTCGCGGGGGTGCTCGGCTCCGAGGGCACCGTCGCGGTCGGCTGGAACGTCGGCATGGCCGGCGCCACGTCGGCCTGCTCCCTCCGACCGAGCTCGCTGGCGATGTACACGCCGCCCACGACGGCCCCGGTGATCCCCGTCGCGAGCAGCAGGATGGTGAACAGCGAGGTCCCGCGCCGCGCGGGCTGCTTCGCCCCGTGCGCCGAGGCGGCGTGCGAGGTCCTCGGCAGCGGATCCATCGGCGCCGTCCCAGGGATGTACCCCTGCGCGCCGCCCCCGAAGGCGCCACCGTAGCCGGGCGCCGGAGCTCCGTTGAACGCGCCGGCCGAGCTCCGGTCCATGAAGGGCGCGTTGCCGACCGCGGTCCCGCCCGGGCGAGGCGACACATCGAACGGCCCGGGCTCGTAGCTCGTCGCCGGCACCCCGGGCACCCCTTGCGGGGGCATGTAGGGCGCGGCGCTCACGGTCGCCGGCTGCCCGACCGGGGGATAGCCGCCCTGAGCGAAGTACGGGCCCGAGGAGGGCTCCGGCCTGGGCGTGAACCCTGGCGCCCCCGGCGTCGACGCCGAGGGACCCCGGGCGTCCGAGGCGAAGCCGCCCAGGGGTGTCGCGGGCCCGAGCGCGCCCGGGGGGCCGCTCGCCGCGTGCTGTGCGCCGCCGTTCTCGGGCGGGATCGTCTTGGGGACGGAGCTCGTGCGACCGTCGCCCATCGCGTTGGCTGCGGGCGCAGCCGCGGAGGCCGCGAGCATCGCGGGCGCGGCGATAGCTGCGGGCAGGGCGGGCCCCGACGACCGCGCCACGCTGACCTCGGACGGCGAGGGGGTGAGCGCCGAGGGAGCGCGGGCGGCGCGGGCGAACGGCTCGAGGGCGCTGCGGAACTCGGCGGTGGTCGCGAACCGATCGGCCGGCGAGGCCGCCATCGCGCGGTGGACGGCCGCGCAGAGGCCCGGCGCGAGCTCCGGCGCCAGGTCCGAGAGCCGCGAGATCTGGCCCGACAGGTAGGCGCCCGCGATCTGCTGGGGCTCGTCGCCGCCGACCGGCCGGCGGCCGGCCAGCATCTCGAAGATGATGACGCCGAGCGAGAAGATGTCCGCGCGCGCGTCGACGGAGTCCGCCGAGTAGGCCTGCTCGGGCGCCATGTACTCGGGGGTGCCCATGATCACGCCCGGTCGCGTGAGCCCGCGATCGAGCTCCCCCGTGACCTTCAGCTTGGCGATGCCGAAGTCGAGCAGCTTGATGAGCGGCTCTCCCTTGGCCGTCCTCGTGATGATGACGTTGTCCGGCTTGAGGTCCCGGTGGACCACGCCCGCGCGATGGGCGGCCTCGACGCCCTCGAGCATCTGCATCGCGTACTCGAGGGCGTCGGCGTAGGCGAGCCGGATGCCGGCCCGGTAGAGCTCCTCGTACAGGGTCTGGAGCGTCTTCCCCTCCAGGTACTCCATCACGATGAACGCCAGGCCGCCGGCGGTCTGGTCGACGTCGACGACGCGGACCACGTGCGCGCTCTGGATCTGCGCGGAGACGCGCGCCTCTTGCAGGAAGCGCTGCACCAGGCCGGAGCGGCGGGACAGCTCGGGGTGGAGAAACTTGAGGGCGACCGTCGTCCCCAGCACCTCGTGGCGGGCTTCGTAGACGCTCCCCATGCCGCCGTCCCCGATGAGGCGCACGAGTCGGTACTTGTTGTGGATGACCTGGCCTGCCTGCGGACGCATCGATCTCCGTTGAGGGCGCTGGAGTTGCTCGGAGAGTCTCACAGGCTGGTAGACGAACGTCAGCCCCATTTGTGCGACACCGCGTCGCGAAGGTCGCGAACCGCACCGCTTTTCGGCGCCATGGGCCCCATCCGCGCCACCGGGCTCCCGTCCCGGGCAGCCGCGCCGCCGAGCTCGCACGCCCTGGCACGACTCTTGATAACGCGTTGCGTCGCCCACCTCGGGTAGGTGCGACGGCGCTGCTGCGCGCGTGCGGGAACGAGTATACCTGGGGGCGCCGCCGGGGTTGCGGCGCTCGAGGAGATGCCTGTGCTGGCTGCGCCGTTGCTCGATGCCCTGATCGATCGCGCTCTGGAAGAAGATCTCGCGGGAGGCGATCTCACCACCGAGGCCTGTGTCGAGGCCTCCGCGCGCGCGACCGCGAAGGCGGTGGCGCGCAAGCCGCTCGTCGTTTGCGGTGGGGACGTGTTTCTCCGCGTCTTTCAGCGCCTGGATCCGCAGGTCGAGGGCGAGGTGCTGATCGCGGACGGTGCCGCGGTCGACACGGGCGCCGTGCTCTGGACGGTGCGCGGCCTCGCGCGCACGCTCCTCAGCGCGGAGCGCACCGCGCTCAACTTCGCGCAGCGGATGAGCGGCGTCGCCTCCGAGGCGCGCCGCTACGCCGCGGCGATCCCGAAGGGGTCCGGCGTGCGCATCACCGACACCCGCAAGACGACGCCCGGCCTGCGTGCGCTGGAGCGCTACGCGGTGCGCGTCGGTGGCGCGCACAACCACCGCGACAGCCTCGGGAGCGCCGTGCTCATCAAGGACAACCACATCGTCGCGGCGGGCGGCATCGCCACCGCCATCGCCCGCGCCCGGGCGCGCGCCCCGCACACGACGAAGATCGAGGTCGAGGTCGCCTCGCTCCGCGAGCTCGACGAGGCGCTCTCTGCCGGCGCGGACATCATCATGCTCGACAACTTCACGCTGGCCGACGTCAAGACGGCGTCCGCGCGCGTCCGGTCGGCGCAGCACGGCCGGCCTCTCCTCGAGGTCTCCGGCGGGATCACGCTCGAGCGCATCCCTGAGCTCGCCGCGGCGGGCATCGACATCATCAGCGTCGGGGCGCTGACGCACTCGGCGCGCTCGGCCGACATCGCGCTGGATCTCTCGCTGTGAGGCCGCTCGACGCCGGGGCCATCGAGCGCGAGCTCGCGCGCCTCGGCGCGTCGATCGGGAGGCCGCTCGCCGTCGCGTCGGAGACGGCGTCGACGAACGACGATGCCCGGAGCGCTGCGGCCGCCGGGGCGCCGCATGGAGCGGCGTTCCTCGCCGACGCGCAGACCCAGGGGCGCGGGCGCGGCGGGCGCGCATGGCACTCTCCGCCCGGGGAGAACCTGTACCTGTCGGTCGTGCTGCGCCCCGGCTTGCCGGCGAGCAGCGTGGCCCCCATCGCCCTCGTCATGGGCCTCGCCGTGGCGTCGGTCGTCGATCGACGGGTCGCACGGCTCGCGCCCCATTCGCGCCGCGGCGACGGCGCCGCCGCCGAGGTGCGGCTCAAGTGGCCGAACGACGTGCTCGCCGGGGGCCGCAAGCTGGCGGGGATCCTGGTCGAGGCCCAGCTGCGCGGCGAATCGGTGAGCAGCGTGATCGTCGGCGTCGGGCTGAACGTCCACGCGTCGAGCTTCCCGCCGGAGCTCTCGGGCCGGGCCACGTCGCTCGCGATGCTCAGGCTCGACGACGTCCCGCGCGAGCTCCTCGCGGCGGAGCTGCTCCAGGCGATCGGCGACGCCGCCGCGAGGTTCGAGGCGGGGAGGCTCGCGCCCTTCGCGGAGGATCTCGCCCGGATGGACTGGCTGCGCGGCCGCCGCGTCGAGGTCGCCGGCGTGGCCGGTGTCGCGGCGGGGATCGACCCGGAGGGGCACCTGCTGATCCGCGGAGGGGACGGCGTCCTCCGCGCGGTGGCGGCGGGCGAGGTCAGCGTCGTCACCGGCTGAGCGCCTCGCGCCGCTTGCGTTGCGCGGTCGGCGCGGCCAAAGCTTGCGGCCCCATCGCGGGTCGCCGGCGGCGCGGAGCCGCCGAGGCCGGCCCGGGCTCCTCGGAGGCGTCGCTTCCTTGAAAGAAGACACCCTCGTCGTCCACGAAATCTACGCCAGCGTGCAGGGCGAATCCACGTTCGCCGGGCTGCCGTGCACCTTCGTCCGGCTCACCGGGTGCAACCTGCGCTGCGCCTGGTGCGACACCTCGCAGGCCTTCTACGGCGGCAAGCGCCTCCGCCGCAGCGACGTCCTCGAGCGCGCGCTCGCCCTCGGCACGCCGCTCGTCGAGCTCACGGGCGGGGAGCCCCTCCTCCAGCCCGGGGCGCTTCCGCTCCTCAAGGAGCTCTGCGACGCGGGCCGCACGGTCCTCATCGAGACCAGCGGCGAGGCCGACGTGTCGCGGGTCGACCCGCGCGTGCACAAGATCATGGATCTGAAGGCGCCCGGCTCCGGGGAATCCCACCGTAACCGCTGGTCGAACCTGGACCATCTCACGCCGCGCGACGAGATCAAGTTCGTGCTCGCCGATCGGGCGGACTACGAATGGATGCGGGACACCATCCGCGAGCGCCGCCTCGACGCGCGCGGCGTGACGCTGCTCGCCTCGTGCGTCTGGGGCAAGCTCGCGCCGAGAGATCTCGTCCAGTGGGTGCTCGACGACGGCCTGCGCGTCCGCGTGCAGGTGCAGCTCCACAAGGTGATCTGGGGCGCCGACGCGCAGGGGGTCTGACCCGCGGGGCCGCCCCCTCGACGCTCGGCTCGTGACGGGAAGGGGCAGCGGCGTCCTCTCCCGGCGTCAGCGCTCGCCGCGCTGGAACTGCTCGAAGTCGTCGACGTCGCGGGGCGAGCCGAGGACGAGCGGCACGCGCTCGTGGAGCGACTTCGGCACCAGATCGAGGATGCGATCGGAGCCCGTGCTCGCCTTGCCGCCGGCGGCCTCGAAGATGAAGGCGAACGGGTTCGCCTCGTAGAGCAGCCGCAGCTTGCCCTGGCCGCTTCGATCGGCGGGGTAGGCGAAGATGCCGCCCTTGAGCAGCGTCCGGTGCGCATCCGCCACCAGCGATCCCACGTACCGGGCGCCGTAGGGCCTCCCCTCGTGCTTGTTCTCCTCCTTGATCCACGTGTTCCAGCGGCGCACGTCCTCGGGCCACCGCGCGCTGTGGCCCTCGTTGATCGAGTAGGTCGAGCCGCGCTCCGGGATCCGGATGTTCTCGTGGGAAAGGAAAAACTCGCCGACGGTCGGATCGTAGGTGAACCCGTGCACGCCGCCGAGGCCGGTGGTGATGACGAGCAGGGTCGACGACCCGTAGAGCACGTAGCCGGCCGCGACCAGATCGCGGCCGGGGCGCAGGAAATCCGAGGGGTCGGCGCCCATCTTGGCGTCGCTCTTGCGGAGCACGCCGAAGATCGTGCCGATCGAGATGTTCACGTCGATGTTCGACGATCCGTCGAGCGGGTCCACGACGACGATGTACTTGGCGCGCGGATCCGTGGAGAGGAGCCTCATTTCGCCGAGCTCCTCGCTCACCACGGCGGCGCAGTGCCCGCGCCGTCCGAGCACGCTGAGCAGCGTCTCGTTGGCGACCTCGTCGAGCTTCTGCACGATCTCGCCCTGCACGTTCGTCTGGCCGGTGTACCCGAGGACGTTGGCGAGGCCGGCGCGCCGGACCTTCGACGTCACGAGCTTCGCCGCCAGGCCGAACTGGTTCAGCAGGGAGGTGAACGCCCCCGTCGCCGCGGGGAACCCGAGCATTCCCTCGAGGATGTACGTCTCGAGCGTGATCCCGATGCGCGACTGCGCCTCGGGCGGCTTCCAGCTCAGATTCCGTTGGTCCGATGAGAGCGACATGATCCCTCCGCGTGGTGGCAAGGACGTCGCCGCCCCGCCACGGCTCGCGCTCGCGGCCTCTGCTGCTGATGGCTCCCGCAGAGCCGACCGGCGCGGCGACGAGAATTGCGTATCCGACGGCTCCGTACAACATCCTCCAAGCGCCGATCCACCGGGGTGTTCGGCTCGATACGTTCGTCTCGGGTCCTCGGACGATGCCAGGGCCTCCTCGCTCGCTGGCGTCGACCCGGGCCACGGAGCAGGACGGCTCGGGCTCACGCCCAGGTGGGCTGCGCGTTCTCGCGGCAACCCCTCCACGGAGTGATTCATGGCGCTCACCTCCCGCGTAGAGCAGATCCTCTCTTGGTACGCCTCGGAGAACCCCGGCACGCTGACGAACCTCGTCCGGCTGCTCAACCACGGCGCGCTCGCGGGCACCGGCAAGATGGTGATCCTGCCCGTGGACCAAGGCTTCGAGCACGGCCCCGTGCGATCGTTCGCTCCGAACCCCGAGGCCTACGATCCCGACTACCACTTTCAGCTCGCGATCGACGCTGGGTGCAACGCGTACGCGGCGCCGCTCGGGTCGCTGCAGGCGGGCGCGGCCAGGTTCGTGGGGCAGGTGCCGCTGATCTTGAAGCTCAACAACAGCGACACCCTGGCGAGAGTGGAGCAACCCCTGTCCGCGGTGACCGGATCGGTGGACGACGCGCTCCGCCTCGGCTGCGTCGGCGTCGGCTACACCATCTACCCCGGGTCCGGCGCGAGAAACCGGATGTACGAGGACCTCTGCGAGATCGCCCTCGAGGCCAGGCGCAAGGGCCTGGTCGTCATCGTCTGGAGCTACCCGCGCGGCGCCGGGCTGTCGAAGCAGGGCGAGACGGCCGTCGACGTCTGCGCCTACGCGGCGACCATCGCGGCTCAGCTCGGCGCGCACATCATCAAGGTCAAGCCGCCGACGGCTCACGTCGAGCAGGAGGAGGCGAGAAAGATGTACGAAAAATACGGCATCCCCATCCAGACGCTCGCCGAGCGGGTCCGCCACGTCGTGCAGGCGACCTTCAACGGCAAGCGCGTGGTGATCTTCTCGGGCGGCGAGTCCAAGGCGACGGACGCCGTGCTGGAGGAGGTGCGCGAGATGGCCGCTGGCGGCTCCTTCGGCTCGATCATGGGGCGCAACGCGTTCCAGCGCCCGCGCGCCGAGGCTGTGAAGCTCCTCGCCGACGTCATCCACATCTATAGATCGGGGCGCTGACGCCCCTCGATCCGGCGCTCGGCGCGGGACGCCCGGGCCGCCGTCCCAGGAAGCGTTGCCGCGCGAGGCGCCCCGGCGGAGGCGCCGCGGGGCCCGCCACAGAGGCGCCGCGGCGCCTGTCGGTGCCGGCCGCCGAGCGCGACGCCCGAGCGGCGCCGCGCCTCCGCCGCGCCCGGAAGCGCGCTTCCCGCGCCCGGGAGGCGCGCTCCCCGCGCCTCGGGCCGACCGCCTGCGGCATCGTCCACGTCGACGGGGTTAGCCCTTCGTGATTAGATGCCGCGCTGGATACACCCCCCCGTCCGGGCTCAGGAGACCGCATGCCGATCAAAGTGAACCTCGCCTCGTCAGACCCGCTGAGCCTCGCCGTCGACGTCCTCGTCATCGGCGTGCCTGAAGGCGCATCGACGGGTGAGGGCGTGCTCGCGAGGCTCGTGGAGGCGCTTGGCGAGTCCGTGGCCCACCAGGTCAAGCGTGACGACTTCACGGGGAAGAAGGATCAGAGCGTCGATTTCACGACGCGCGGCGCGCTGAAGCCTGGCCGCGTGCTGCTGCTCGGGCTCGGGTCCGGCAAGCCCACCGACGTCGATGTCCGGCTGCTCGCGGCGAAGGGGGCGCGCTTCGCGAACGGCGTGCGCGCCGAGAGCGTCGCGGTCGTGGTGCCGCCCGGCGTCGAGCGCGCGGAGCGGTCTGCCGCCGAGGGCCTCGTGCTCGGGTCCTACCGGTTCACCCGCTACTTCACGGGTGATCGCGTGCCCAAGTTCGCGCTCGCGCGCGGCACCGTGGTCGTCGAGGGCAAGCCGGGCAAGGCGGCGCGCGACGCCGTCGCGCTCGGCCAGCAGGTCGGCGAGGCGATCTGCGTCGCGCGCGACCTCGTCAACGAGCCGCCGAACGAGGTTTATCCGGAGGCGCTCGCGCGCGTCGCCGCCGAGGTCGGCAAGCAGCACGGCCTCAAGGTGACGGTGTTCGACAAGGCCGCGCTGATCAAGCGGGGCATGAAGCTCATCATGGCGGTGGGGCAGGGGAGCGCGCGGGAGCCCCGGCTGGTCCACATGATCTACGCGCCTCCCGGCAAGCCGAAGGGGAAGCTGGTCTTCGTGGGCAAGGGGCTGACGTTCGACAGCGGCGGCCTCTGCATCAAGCCCGCTCCGGGCATGGAAGAGATGAAGGGCGACATGGGCGGCGCCGCGAACGTGATCGCGCTGATGGCCGCCGTCGCAGCGGCCAAGCCGAGCGTCGAGGTCCACGGCATCATCGGCGCGGCCGAGAACATGCCCGACGGCGCGGCCTACCGGCCGGGCGACATCTTCGGCTCCCTCGACGGCAAGACGGTGGAGATCATCAACACCGACGCCGAGGGGCGCCTCGTCCTCGCCGACTGCCTCGCCTATGCGCGCGCGCTCAAGCCCGACCTCATCGTCGACAACGCGACCCTCACGGGCGCCTGCGTCGTGGCCCTCGGGCCCACGGTGTCGGGCTTCTTCTCGAACCGCGAGGATCTCGCGGATCGCCTGCGGGGCGCCGCGAAGGCGGCGGGCGAGTCGATGTGGCAGCTCCCGCTGGTCGACGAGCTCCGCGACGGCCTGAAGAGCGACTGGGCCGACATCAAGCACACGGCCGACCGCTGGGGCGGGGCGATCACCGCGGCCCTGTTCCTGCGCGAGTTCGTGGGGGACGTCCCCTGGGCCCACGTGGACATCGCCGGCCCGTCCATGGCGAGCAAGCCCTACGGCATCTTCTCCAAGGGCGGGACGGGTCACGGCGTGCTTACCTTCCTCCGCCTCATCGAAGGCTTCACCGGCTGAACCGTGCAACTCCGCCGTAAGCTCGCGCGCGCCATGGGCCGCGCCATCACCGACTTCGACATGATCGCCGACGGCGATCGGATCCTCTGCGCCGTCTCGGGGGGCAAGGACAGCTATGCGCTGCACGCGCTCCTCGTCGACCTCGCGCGCCGCGCGCCGGTCCGGTTCAGCGTGATCGCGGTCAACATCGACCAGGGACACCCTGGCTATCCCGGGCACCTCCTGTCCGACTACATGGCCGCGGGCGGCCACGAGTTCCGGATGATCTCCGAGGACACCTACTCGATCGTCACCGAGAAGATCCCCGAGAACAAAACGTACTGCTCGCTGTGCTCCCGCCTGCGGCGAGGCATCCTCTACCGCGTCGCGCGCGAGCTCGGGTGCTCGAAGATCGCGCTCGGCCATCACCGCGACGACGCCGTGACGACGCTGCTCTTGAACCTGATCTTCGCCGGCCAGCTGAAATCCATGCCGCCGAAGCTCATCTCCGACGACGGCGACAACGTCGTGATCCGCCCGCTCATCTACTGTGCCGAGGCCGAGCTCGCCGCGTTCGCCGCGGAGGAGCGCTTCCCCATCATCCCCTGCGATCTGTGCGGGTCGCAGGAGAACCTCCAGCGCAAGGCCGTGAGCCGGCTGCTCGCGGAGCTCGACGAGCGCCACCCCGGGGCCCGGCAGAACATGCTCGCCGCCCTCGGCAACGTGCGCCCGAGCCACCTCTTCGACACGGGCCTCTGGAAGCGGCTCGGGCTCGAAGTCGCCCGGGAGGAGGGGAGCGCGAGCAGCGAGGCGAGCGCCGGCGCGCCGGCGCCGGAGGTGCTGCCCGTGGGCCACCTGCTCAGAAACCTGGCCTAGCGGCTCGCGCATGAGCACGGAGGCTCCCGGCGCGATCTCGATCGGCGCTCCGCGCGAGGCGGAGGCGAGCGCGTCCGCGCCCGGCGAGCGCGGCGGAACGCCGGCGCGCATGGGCGATGGACCGTCCGCCGCGGATGGCCCCGGGACGGCGCAGCCCGGAGCGGCGCGCCTGGGCCTCGGAGAGGGGCGCGCCCCGCAGGCGCTGCTGGCCGCCGTCGTCGCCTGGATGATCACGGTCGCTCCTGCCGGGTTCGGCCGCGGCGCGCCCGTGTCCGCCAGCATCGCCGCCACGCTCGCCTTCCTCTGCGGCATCGCCGCGCCGCTGCTCGCCGCATCCCACCGCCGGGCGGCGCGGCACCTCGGCATCTCTGCCTTCCTGGCGCTCGTCACGCTGACGTGGCTGCTCGCCTCACCGTCCCTTCAGCCGTCCCGCCTCGACCCGGTCCGGGCGGCCATCGGCGGGATCGCCTGGGGTCTCTTCGCGCTTTCCTGGCGCGACCGCTGGGAGGTGCGGCGCCAGCCGGAGCCGGACCCGGACGTCCCCCTCCTGCAGCCTCGGGCCCACCTGCCCCCGCTCGCCGCCGTGATCGTCGCGTTCGGCGCGCTGGTGAGCCTCGCCATCCTCGTGCTCGCATGGCGGGTCCGGGACCCGGATCGCGCCCTCCTGGCCCAGGCCGTCGCCGTGGCCTGCGCCGTCGCGCTGATCACCGCGGCCTCCGGCGTCGCGGTCGCCCGCGGCCGTCGACACACGGCCGGCGCGCGGCGGCTCACCCACCGCGCCGTCCGGCAGCTGCTGGTCTTGATCGTCTTCGCCGTCCTGGGGGCGGTCGTGATGATGCTGCGCTGAGCAGCGGCCCGGCCGCCGCTCGCCGAACGCCGCTGCCCTGCGCCGTCCCCGCATCCCCGCCGGTTCCACGTCAAATCGCGTTACACTCACGCGCGTGTCCCGCGCAGTCGATGTCTTCGCGATTCTGCTCCTCGTCGCCGCCGCGTTCTCCTTCGCCTTCGGGGTCCACGCGCTCGGCGATCGCCAGGATTTCAAGGCCATCTACCTCCTGGTGATCGGCGGGCTCTCGCTCAAGGCGTCCACGGAGATCCTTCGCCCCCGCGGGGGCAGCGCGTGAGCCCTGGGCGCCGAGGGATCGCGGCCGTCGCGTGCCTGTGCGCGTGCGCGGCCTGGGCTGCTGCGGCGACGTCCGCGCGGGGGGCGCCGCCCCTTCCGGCCGACGTGGCGGCCCGCGTGGGCGCGCTCGACATCTCCGTCGAGTCGGTGGCTCGCATCGCGGCAGCGCAGCACATCTCGCCGGCGCAGGCCCGGGACGCGGCGATCCGCGACGCGCTCCTCGCCGCCGCCGCGCGAGACCGCGGCCTCGATCGCGACGCCGACGTGCAGCGCGACATCAGCGCGGTGCTCGCCCGTCGCCTGCTCCGCCGACTGAAAGACGAGGCGGAGAACGCCGGCCCCGTGACGGACGACGAGCTGCGCGCGGCGACCGAACGGCACTGGCTCGACCTCGATCGACCCGAGGGATACCGCACCGTGCACGCCGTCGTGAGGCTCTCGGCGGACGCCGGCGAGGCCACCCGTGACAAGGCGCGGGCGCTCGCTGA